>NZ_FOOT01000019.1 GCF_900113285.1 Pontibacter chinhatensis | reverse complement strand
CTGATTATGAACCAGTTTGTAACTTTATACCCGGAAAGATGTAGATTCTAAAACACCAGCCCGAACTCACTTACACACTTTTCTGGACACTGTCCAAGAATAATGTTCTAAGCTTTGAGCTGGTTTCTTAATCTATGCAACCTAGTTTATTAAAGCACTACTCAGAGCCAATCATGAGCTGCCTTGCATAACTTAATCATAAAAGCCCCTATTGTTTTAAGGGGCTTTTTGTTGTGGGATTAGACCATGTTGCGTGATAAATGTTAATCTACCACTTCATTGGTGATGTTATCCCACACATTCGCAATTTTCCGCATCACACTCTTTTGAAGTTCATGGACGGTTCGTATGCCAGAGGACGAGATGAGGCTCACTAGTAACTCTGCCTCCTTACCGAAAATATCTAAAACCTCTTCCTCTGTAGCATCTGCCACCACGAGCTGAGTTAAGTCATTCCTGTAGGCTTCCAAACTCCACGTCGGTAACTGCCAATTTCTCTGATTTATTTTCTTGACAGTCAACTTGCCCTCATCAATCAGCTGCCTAAGCTTGCTAGGGGAGATATTCAATATCTCAGCAGCTTGTTTCGTTGAGTAGAATTGCTTTATGCCAGTAATAACTAATGGATTATTCTCGTGAAGCCGAATCTCTAATTTGAGGTCTGCACATAGTATTGCGAGCTTATCGATATTGTTTGAGAGCTTGTCAAGTATTTTCTCTTTGTCTACTGCCACACCTACCCGGTAGTTTAGATAAGCGATAGCCTCAGTCTTTTGGAGGTTGTAATTCTCCAATAGTTCGGTGTATAGTTCTTTTTTGTTCATTCTGATGATAACTAGATACTCATAAAGTCGGCAAAGTCCTTAATGTCTTCTTCTGGTGCGAGTTGTATGTACTTATCGAATTCCTTTTCGCTGGTGTGCCCCGTGAACTGCATAATTGAGCGCTTCGACTTGTTACTCTCGTGATAGGCGATAGTTGCAAATGACCTCCTGCCACTGTGGCTGGCGGCGAGGTTAAAATATTCGACCTCCTGCACTTGTTCGTGCCTACCCCTACGTTCGATAACATACACCATCTTATCTTTCTGGTGCAGGAAGTTTTGGTAGAACTGTTTCAGCACCACCTTTATGCATTTATTATATTTCGGGTCACTCATGTTCATGTTGTAGTCATGCTTTTCGAGTAGTTGGAGAACGGACTTATTAGAATTCAGTAGGAACTGTCCCTTAGTCTTCTTTGCTGTTTGCTTTCCCATGCTGACGTGATGCCTCTTTATCGCCCGTAAGTCCGAAACTCTATTGCCAGTTAGGATGCTGATGATAAAAAAGTCTTTTGTACGTATCAGCACATCTCTGCTCACTCCTTTAGGCTTCTCTGCGCCAGACACATTTTCTACATAGGTGTCATCCTTAATGGTGTTCTCGAACTCCTTTGATGCGAGCAGCTTCACATCATCCATAGTTCGGAATGCGAACTCTATATTGGTGTACTCAGTGATGCTCTTGTCTTTCTTCGCTTTCTTCAATGCCTCCTTTACCTTATTATAGTCAATATTGACACCTTTGTTATTGATAGCCCAGATGATGAAAGACCTAAACGCGTCGAGCCTTTTCACCAAGGTGTTGTTATTCATGCCAAATTCGTGGTCGAAGACCACTGGGGAGTGTAGGTGGTGTGAAGGTCTTCTAATATCTGTTTTTGAATTTGACAGCCTTTTAGGTTTTTCAAACAGGAGATAATCGATAAAATCACCAATGAACTTCTCATCTATTTCATTGAAATAGTATTTCCTATTCTTGTGAGACCAAAACTGTGTCAGAGCAGAGTCCAGTGCCCTGACGACGCTTTTGCTGTTTCGCTCCTTGCTGTTGAAGTTCTCAGTATACTCTCTCAAAAAATCGCAGATATAGGTATAACTCTTCTGGCTGCTCCCCTTATGATTTTCTAGTAGGGCGTCCAACTGTTCAGCGGTAGGCTTAACAAGATGCTCGCGTAGGAAATCGTCAATAAGGGTCTCAATTTTGAGTTGCAGCTCATCAAGCCTTGACTTGTCCTCTTGAAATGAAGCAGGGCTTAGGGCATTGCCTTTGCGGAAGCCTTTGTCTTTAATGAACTGTACCTTGTCCTTTACATAGATGTTGGTCTTGTATCGTTTGATGCCATCTCGGGAGTAGTAAATTTTGATGTGGAGCTTTGCGCCTTCCTTCACTACAATAAGGGAGGTGTGCTCGTCAAGGCGTGCCATTTAGTGTCGTCAAATTTTAGTCAAGATAGTCAAGATTTAGTCAAATATACAAGTGAGAAGTTATATATAGTTGTTTTGTAGTCTAGAGAGTTTTGGAGTAATAATATGTTGTTTATTAGATAGTTAGGTTTATTTTGGCAATTTAAGTTGTAAGGAGTTGTTATGAAATTGCAGTCCCTCACTCTCTGCTGGTAGCGATACCAAAAAGAAGTAAAAGCCCGTAAATCAGCGATTTACGGGCTTTATTGTTTCAACCCACCCACCAAAACATTCATTTTTTCTCCATCCTTATGGGGCAGATTCGGATACCAAAAATAATATTTTGTTTTGGTATCCGAATACCGTGTAAGTGTGTGTATGTCAAGCAGTTGTGAAGGGTATGTGCAGCTTGTGGGGCCTCGGTTAGAGTGTTAACTTAAGCGATAAAGGAGGATACAAAATGAAAAACAAGATCAGCATACTGTTCTATGGGAAAAAGTCCAGAATAACCAGTAGCAACTTGTTGCCTATCTACCTGCGTGTCACCATCGAAGGGAGGCGTTTCGAATTCTGCACGCATCGAAACGTGCCCCTGGAAAGTGGTCCATAAAGGCGGGACGCCTGAAAGGCAATACAGAGGAGGCCAGGAGTGTCAATGCATACTTGGATCTACTCAGGGCAAAGGTATATAGCTTCCAGCAAGAAAAACTTAGATGCAGGGCATTATTCTTCCACTAGCAGGCATAGGTACACTTTCTATTGGAGATTAGAGCAATAGAAACCATATTCATAACTATAAATAAACTATATTTAGGAATAGGCTTGCGCAGGTAATAAGGTTCAACAGACTCTAGTACGATGTAGGAGCTGAAGGCGAATTTTCCATATCCGATATTGTATAGGGGCAAGGGCGCTCCGTAAGAGAGGCTTTGTTTTGCACAAGAGCATTGGTAGAGTGAATATCTCTTATAGAGATGTCTATATGTCAAGATAAAATACAAAATAGTAATGCGCTGCTGCTCAAAAGGCGATTAAGGTAGTGCTGTTTATCTTTAACCTTTTATCTAATGAGAAGAAGTGAATTTTTAAAATTCAGCCTGTTAGGTGCAGCAGCCCTTGCAAGCGGGACCTCAGCCTTGGCCGGAAATCCTCTTGCTGCACAGAAGGCAGCCAAAGCCTTTAACCTTAACTACGCCCCGCACTTTGGGATGTTCAAAGAGTCGGCTGGTGACGACATAATAAGGCAGCTCCGGTTCATGAAGGATCAAGGCTTCACTGCCCTGGAAGACAATGGCATGATGGGCCGCTCGGTAAGCGAACAGGAGAAGATAGGCAATGAGCTCGCCCGCCTGGGCATGACCATGGGCGTGTTTGTAGTGGATAAAGGAGGAAACTCCCAAAACACCTTGGCGGCGGGAAAGCAGGAGCACATCGATATATTCCTGAACGGGTGCAAGCGGGCTGTGGAGGTGGCCAAGCGTGTGAACGCAAAGTGGGTGACCGTGGTGCCCGGCGACTTCGAGCGAAAACTACCTATTGGCGTGCAGACAAGTCATGTGATCGAGGCCCTGCGAAGAGGGGCGGAAATCCTGGAGCCGCACGGCATCGTGATGGTGCTGGAGCCACTCAGCGATACGCCCAATCTGTTTCTGCGTACCTCCGATCAAACCCATATGATCTGCAAGGCTGTAAACAGTCCTTCCTGCAAAATTCTGTACGATATCTACCACATGCAGAAAAACGAAGGCCACCTGATCCACAACATGAACCTGACATGGGACGAGATCGCCTACATACAGGTAGGGGACAACCCGGGCAGAAATGAGCCTACCACCGGAGAGATCAATTACAAGAATGTGTTTAAGCATATCTACGAAAAAGGCTTCAAAGGTGTGGTGGGTATGGAGCACGGCAATGCAAGGAAAGGCAAGGAAGGAGAAGCAGCTCTCATAAAAGCATACAGGGAAGTTGATAACTTTAAGCAGGCCTAACCAGCAGCTTCCATAAATAAAGCTGCTGAAAAGTTAAGACGGGCAGTATGGTTACGGTTGAACCATACTGCCCGTCTTAACTTTTCAATTTATTCGAGGAGTATTATTTCATAAGCTTCGTGAATCCCGCGGTAGCGGTGTCAGCCACCGAGCCGTCTGTTTTGCGGAATATGAAATAAGCCTCCAGCTTTTTCTGGCGGTTTACAAAATCGAAGGCTTTCTTCAGGCCCATTCCCATCAGAGCGTTATCATAGGCATCGGCTGTCATGGCATCACCGGCCAGCACCGTTATGCTGATGAGCTCGTTGTCTAAAGGATAACCGGTTTTGGGATCTATCAGATGAGAGATTTTTCTGGAGCCGCTCTGGTAAAACTTTCTGTAATTGCCGGAGGAGGTGATAGCGCCTTTCTCCAGTTTGATTATTTTCTGGATAGGATAAGGATCGTTAGGATTGTTAACAGCTGGTCCCTCAATTCCGATGGCCATCGGCTTTCCGTCAGGCTTACGGCCCTTTACCCGTATCTCACCGCCCAGCTCCACCAGGTAATTCCGGATACCTTTTTCCTCCAGGAAGTTTGCTAGCACATCTACGGTATAGCCCTGGGCAATGCCATCTACGTCTATGCGCACACAAGGATTGGTTTTATGGAGATGGCCTTTTTGTAAGCGTATCTTATGGTTCCCGACACACTGCAGCAAAGCTTGTATAGTGACTGAATCGGGTAGTTCAGAGGCAGGTGCTGCCCCAAAACCCCAGGCTTGCACCAAGGGCTGTACAGTGATATCGAAAGCGCCTCCAGTCTTTTTAGAGACCTGCTGCGCCTTTTTAACTACTCTCTGGAGATGCCTGTCTGCCTGCAGCCCGGACGCGGATCGGTTAAACTGGCTTATCAGCGAGTATGGCTTGTATAAGGAAAGCGAGCTGTCGATTTGCGCCAGTAGATAGGTTACCTGCTCCTTTGATATGCTGCTGTCTTTTGCGTAATAGGTTATCTGGTAGGTGGTTCCCTGGGCAAAGCCCCTAATGTGAAACGGTTTTAGCTCAGGTTGTTTGGTGAACGCAAGAAGCGAGGCAAACAGGCACAGCAATAGAAATCGCATAGATATAACAAAGGTACTGGAACACTAGCAGCAGGAAGGCCATAAATGCCTATAACACATCGCCTGCATGGGAAAAACTTAAAGAGATTGCCCCATCACCAGTTTTGCATGCTTGCCACGGCAGCCTTGGTTTCAGGGACAATCTCTTTATTGCCAACAAATCGGCAGTTTATCAGATCACTTTTGTTTTGCCCGGTATGGCAACAGGGTAAAACCCGTTTGCATCTGGCAGAACCTTAGGCATAGCATCCCAGGCTAAGGTTTCCGGCATCAGGTCTACGTTTGAGTTCAGGGCATCCTCCCACTTTATCTCTTGGCCAGAGTAGGTCGCGTAGCGGCCCAGCAAGGAAGTCATGGTACTGAGGGCTGAGCGCTCTGCATCCGCGAACTTATATTGGCCCGCCGCTATAGCAGCGAAAAGCTCGTCGTGCTCAGCCTGGTATGGGTTAGGGTCGTTCTTACCGGCGTGGTCGTAAAGCACGTTCCCCTTGTAATCCCACAGCCTGCCGCTGTTGTTGGCAGAAAGGTACACTCTGCCCTTTGTGCCCTGAAAGCTCTCATCCACCCGGTTTCTAGTTCCTTCGTAGTGGCGGCACTGGCTTTGGATTACGGTGCCATCAGCATACAGAAACTCCACCGTGTGGTTGTCGAAAATCTCGCCGTATTCCTTTCCTGTTCGCTGGAAGCGGCTTCCGGTGCCTTGCGCCGAAACCGGGTAGCTGTTCTTCACCCAGTTGGCGATGTCTATGTTGTGCACGTGCTGCTCGGTGATGTGGTCTCCGCATAGCCAATTGAAGTAGTACCAGTTGCGCATCTGGTACTCCATCTCCGTCTGGTTGGCTTCCCGGGGGCGCACCCACACACCGCCGCTGTTCCAGTAAACCTGCCCGGATACGATGTCGCCTATCGCGCCGTCCTCAATGCGCTTAATCGTTTCGCGGTAATTGTTCTGGTAGCGGCGTTGTAAGCCTACCACGACGTTAAGTTTCTTGTTTTTCGCTTCCTCGGCGGCGGCAAGCACTTTACGTATGCCCGGTGAATCCGTGGCAACAGGCTTCTCCATAAACACATGCTTGTTCTGCTTTACGGCCTCCTCGAAATGCATAGGCCTGAATCCGGGAGGGGCAGCAAGCAGCACCACATCGGCTTCGGCTATCGCCTTTTTATATCCCTCAAACCCCACGAACTTCTTGCTCTCCGGCACATTGACCTTTGACTTTCCATATTTGCCAAACAGGCTCTTGTAGCTTTCATCCAAACGGTCACGGAATGCGTCGGCCATCGCAACCAATTTTACATCATGCTTTGTTTCCAAAGCCTGGAAGGCTGCGCCTGTACCTCTGCCGCCACACCCGATGAGGGCAATTTTGATGGTGCCTCTGCCTGCTGCATACGCGCCAGCCAGAGGAATGCTGCTTAGTATAGCTCCGCCAGCGAGTATAGCCGACGTCTTCAGGAACTCTCTTCGCTTATTAGAGTCGAAATCTTTCATGCTGATTCTTTATTGTGTTAAGGATTGAGAACAAAATCAATAGTCGGGGGTGGGTTGCTGGTTGTAGTAGGCATCGATTTCGGCCTGAGACGGCGGATTCACAGGGCGCACGAGGCGGAGGCCAACGAAAGGTGCCTCAGGGAACCACCAGTTGCTCTTGGGTATCTGCGGGTCAATCCGCTTCCAACTTGGGTCCGAACCCTCGCGGTTAGCGGAACGCAGCGCGGCAGCCTCATCTTCGAAGGAGCCTCCTCTAATGACATGGGGGTAAAGTTTCTCGGGTTTGGCAACCGGGTTTGCGGTGGCTTTGCTTTTAAACTTCTTGTAGAAATCGGGTATATATTGGTCTATGGTCCATTCTGCTACGTTGCCGTGCATGTCGTACAGGCCCCAGGCATTGGGCTTTTTGCTGCCTACCGGGTGTGTTGTCTTGTTGCTGTTGGCCTGGTACCATGCATACTCGTCAAGCGTAGATGGGTCGTCGCCGAAAGAGTACGCTGTTTGAGAGCCTGCCCTGCTGGCATATTCCCACTCAGCTTCGGTAGGCAGCCGGTAGAATACTCCGGTGCGGGCATAAAGCCATTTACAAAACTGGATGGCGTTATACTGCGTCATGCCGACGGCGGGATGATTTTCCTTCCCCATGCCAAAGGTCATGTCCAGGTATGGCTTGGTGGGACGTGCTACGGCATCCACTTCAGCGCTGACAGCGCCGTTGCTCTGCGTAAGTTCAAAATCCTTATACACGAATGGCTCAAAGATATCCCATGTTACTTCGTACTTGCCCATCCAGAAGGGGTCAATTTTTACCGGGTGCTGCGGCCCTTCGTCTGCCTCTCTTCCCTTCTCGCCGGCGGGGCTTCCCATCACGAACTCACCTCCGGGTATGGCTACCATATCAAACTTCAGGTTCGTTCCGGAAATTTCCTGCGTATAGGGCTCCTGGCTGCTTTGCTGTGCGTGTGCGATTTGTGGGGTAAGGGTGAGGCAGGTAAGCCCAGTTAAGAGAGTGTAAAAGGGCAGTTTTGAAAGATTCATTCCAGCTATTTTAGTTTTTCTTAAGTATGAAGAGGACAGTGCAAAACTCAGGCGCTCTCCTGCAGAATTAAGCAATCTTATTTTTATGTTGATGTGGCTGTTACGTTTGCTGCCAATTGTTTAGGAGTGTTTTATGTATGACCTAAATATAAGTGAAGAAGCCTATATTACCATACATCCCAAACACGGGAATGGCTTAACCAAGGATGCTTTTCAATTTTAGGATAAATTTTGAGATTAACAACAAGTTGCGTTGTTAATATAGGAGCTACGCATAGTTTTGAAGGAGCATTGGTGGAGCTTTCCGGGGCCGCTTTCACTACAGGGCGTATACCTTCTAGGTTATTTTGTCTGTATAATCTGACGGGCACATAGTACACAGAAGATATAGTTCTGGATGGCTTGCCAATTAAAATTCCTTTTCTTTAACTCTCTTGAACATGAGGGGAAGAAGTTCATCTGCATTTGGCACAAACTACCCCTTTATCTGCAAAGGCTGACGTATATGGTAAGTACATCTGTAGAAATAGAGGTGCTCAGCTATGCAGTGAGTTGCGCATATCAATATGGCCTAAAGCACTAGGTGGGAAGGGGGCACATTCTACATTCCCAGAGCCAACCTTTGATGTAGACAGGAAGCTTAGATAGTATTCCTGGAGAACATTTTCAGGGCTCCCTGTATCTATCCTTGTTATATATCGTTATATGTCTATACTTTTAAAACAATCCTAATTTTTAGGGGCGTCTGCCGATGCCCTGTTATCAAAATACACTTTCTCATCGTAATGCCCAATTGTTAAAGCCTAAGGCATGTTTAATAAAAAGATCGAAACTAACCTCCTTGTGCTGCTGCTTTGCTGTGGACTGCTGCTAAGCGGCTGCTTTAAGAAGCAGAGTAGGGAAGCAGAAGATGAACCGGAAATAGCTACCACTGGTGGACAAAGCAGGGGAACTGACACTCCAGCCCCGCCGACTGCTGCCGCTACACCCGAAAAAGTGGACGTTCATGTATATCTGGAAATCTCAAACGGGATGAAAGGTTTTATGCCAGCCGCAGCAGCCGGGAAAGAGGCCACTACATTCCAGAACAACCTGCTCAACCTGATTTCAGAGGTGCAGGACGGGCGCTACGTGGCTGAAAAAGGGTTCTATCTGGCTAAGGAAGATGCCCGGAGCCGGCCGGTGCTGGACAGCGTGTCGTACAATACGATGAAAAGCTATATCGTTAGTGGTATTAGGGATGATGTGCGTGGCACCCCGCTTCCGGCTATGCTAAAGGCGGCGTTGCAAAATTCTATCGACCAAGGAGCGGTAAGCATCATCATCTCCGACTTTATACATGGCCCCAGCGACCAGGGACAGTTCATCTCTCTGGACGCCGACATCAGGAGCAGCCTGAGGGAGGCCGAGCACCAGGGGCTGGCCATCGCTATACTTGGAAACACCTCTGAGTTTTTCGGCACGTACCACCCGGCCGTGAAGAAACCAGAGGTAAGCAGGAGGTTGAACGGGGAGGAGATTCCCTATTATATCTGGGTGATTGGAAAGCAGGAAGAAGTGCAGGTGGTAACAAACAGGGTGCTGCGCAACCTGCCGTCGCAGCAGGCGTACTTCGGGTTCGAGTATGAGGCGGTGCCCCATGCGGCGCTGTTGAAGGAGAAGGAGTTTAGACCGTCTGGAATTGTGTACTGCAGTAGCCGCAATGCCGACCCTTGTACTGAAATAAGCCTGCAGCCAGCAAAACAGGAGCCGGTGGAGTTTACCGTGGGGCTGGATTTAAGCAGTCTGCCAATGTCGATGCAACGCACAGATTACCTGAAGCGCAACCTGCAGGTAAGCAGCACAGGCAGTAGGGCAAGTATGGTAGCGGTGACGGCGGCTGATGAAAGTATAAAAGCCATCCCGGGACTTGCAAGATACAGTCATTTTGTGCGGGTGCGGGTGCCTGAGCTGACAGCTAGCTCCGGTTCCATATCGGTACAGTTGCCGCAGGTAACGCCAACCTGGATCAACGCCTGGTCAACGGATAACGATAACAACCCGGCCGCGGACCCGAAAAAGACATATCAGCTTATTAAAATCATAGACGGCGTACAGGCGCTGTACCGCGACCAGAGCGACTTCGTATTCAAGGCAACCATTCAATTTAACAAAGCAGACTAACACGCATGATTCAAAGCTTTTTTTCCGGACTCTATGAAATGGTTTTGGGCCGGCCCATCCCTGCCAATTTCACCAATGATTACCGCGAGGTTGTTTTTCCGAACACCGGCCTGATGCTGTTCATCATCACACTAGGCATCGTTATACTTTATTACTATGTGCTGAACCGCCTGATGAGCACCGGCCTGTACAAGACGCAGCACTGGGTGATGTTCCTAATCCTGAACGCTATCATCGCCTTCATCATTCCGGTGACACAGGTGACAGGAAATGAGATTGAGACCCACTCGTATACTTATATGTTCGCTTTTGTGAACGTAGTATACAGCCTTATACTTTTCTTCGTTTTCTCTTTACTTCTCAAAAGGGGCTCTGTGCAGGCATGGACAACCCCTATGAAATGGCCTAACAAAAAATAACTATGGCAAAGCTTTTTGTATTCGGAATTGGAGGCACCGGCTCCCGCGTGATCCGTTCGCTGGTCATGCTGATGGCAGCGGGTGTCAAGATTCAGAACTGTGATAAAATAGTCCCCATCATCATCGACCCCGACACGCAGAACGGCGACATGAACCGCACCGTGGAGTTGCTTAAAACCTACAAGCACATCCACGACGCCCTGGGCCGCCGCGAGGATGGGTTCTTCCACACCGACATCAGCACGCTCTCAAGTATAGCCGGCGACGGGACAGCCAAGATCCGGGACAGCTTTGTGTATGATTTCGGGGGCATCAACAAGCCATTTAAGGACCATGTAGGCTATAACCAGTTGGACGTGGAAAGCCAGGCGCTAATGGATCTGCTTTTCACGCCCGAGAACCTGAACAACAGCCTGGACGTGGGTTT
Source organism: Pontibacter chinhatensis (assembly GCF_900113285.1). Classification (GTDB taxonomy): domain Bacteria; phylum Bacteroidota; class Bacteroidia; order Cytophagales; family Hymenobacteraceae; genus Pontibacter; species Pontibacter chinhatensis. Next base: position 13,211 of record NZ_FOOT01000019.1, on the reverse strand, counting down.
CCGCGGTAGTCCGAATGTGGGCAGCGTGGTACTTAACGAGATCATCGACTCGCCGGAGATGCGCTTTTTTGCCTCTAACTTTCAGCCCGGTGACCGCATCTTCTTTGTAAGCTCCATTTTTGGGGGTACAGGAGCCGCCGGCTTCCCGCTGTTGCTCAAAAATTTCAAGGATTCCCGCACAAGCCTGCCAAATGCAGCCAGCCTGAATACAGCCCTGACAGGCGCGATGGTGGTGCTGCCCTACTTCTCTTTAGAGCAACCAGCCGCGGGCGTAGAAGCGGATTTTATCGACTCCAACACTTTTACTACCAAGGCCAAGGATGCGCTGTCCTACTACCAAAACCACCTGAATGGCGTGAATGCGGTCTATTATATGGGCGATACGCCGGACAAGCCGCTGGAGAACAATCCGGGCAGGGCAAGCCAAAAAAACGACGCACACCTGGTAGAACTGCTGAGCGCGCTGGCAATTGTGGACTTCATGGATTACTCCGATGATGAGCTCTCCGGGAACGAAACCTTCCACGAGTATGGCTTGCGTGAGGACGTAAGTAACGTGCAGTTCTCGCACCTGGACAGCGAAACCCGTGACCGCATTGCAAAGCAACTGATACGTTTCCACTACTTCGAGCGCTACTACACCACGCACCTGCCGGGCGACGCACAGGCAGCTTATGCCAAAGGGGTGGATCTGCAAGGGGCTCTTCGAAACGAGCCGGTGTTCCGGGAGCTGAACAAGTTCCTGACAAACCCGGAGTTTGGATACCAGGCATGGCTGCGCGAACTGAGCCGAAAGGAGCGGACCTTTGCTGCGCTCAACCTGAACGAGACGGATTTCAACCGCATGGTATCTGATAAGCAGATCGAGACTGGCTTTTTGAATAAAGGTATTCATCAGGGTGCCTTTGTAAAAGAGCTGAACCGTGCCTCCGAGTCCATCTCCGACCGCAATGCCTTTCAGGCAACTATTAAAGCGTTTGAAGCCGCTACCGACAGGCTGGTGGAGGAGAAACTGAAGTATAGTTAGCAACCTCCCCCGAACCCTTCCTTATAACAGGAGGGGAGTATAGGAAGCCGGAATAGAGTTAGTGTTTTCTCTTTGTCATCCTGAAAGGATCTTGTGGGAAATGAGTATAGACTTTAACTATGAAAAGTCACAACTACTTTGTGTATATCATTACTAACCCAAGAAAAACAGTGCTATATAAAGGTATGACGAATGATTTGCAGGAAAGACTAAATCAGCACTAAGCAAACCGCGGTAAACCGGAAACATCTGCCGGGCGCTATTACTGCTATAAGTTGCTATACTATGAACGCTTTACTTCTATAGTACATGCCATAGAGCGTGAGAAAGAAATAAAGCTCATGAATAGAGAAGATAAGTTGCAACTGATAAGGAAGGAGAATCCTATGCTGATGTTTCTGGATGTATGGGAATAGCAGGCTTTACTTGTTCTTGCCCACAAGATCCTTTCAGGATGACAAAAGAGTGGGACAGGAATAAATTTATAGATGCGGCCAAAGCCCGTAATTAGATCGTGCTTGAAAATTGCAAGCGGAAGCTGGCAATCGAACTTAAAACAAAAAACAAACATGCCGAAAGTACTTCGTCTTCATAAAACCGGATCTAACGTGGAGGGCTGGGCCAAAACCAGTCAAATCACGAGCACTGAGATAAAAGATATCACCGATGGCGCCGGTGGCAGAGCCTTAAAAATTAATGCCTCCATCCCGACGCCATTCGCCCGTATGCACCTGTTTGAGACCGCTTTTGATTTTGTAAAGCGCGGTGTGGCAGGCAGCAACACCAATACCATTTACCATAAATTTGTCACGCACTTCTGGGATTTGTGGGAGCTGCTCTACAACCAGCAGAGCTATGCGCAGGCTGGCAACAAGATCATCATCCGCCGCTGGAACAAGCACCAGCAGCTCGGCGCGATGCAGGCCAACCCAAACACAAGCCTGCTGGGCCGCACACTGGAGCTTTTCATGAACGACAGCCGCTTCCAGGGTATCGAGGACATCTTTCTGATTTTCTTTGAGTCGACCACCCCACGCGGCGACCGGCATATGCAGCTCATTGGCGGTACCTCGCCGCTAACCTTCCTGTTTGTGGCGCCAAACGTGCGGCCGCTAAGTATAAACCGTGCCCAGAACATCGGCACCTACTTCGACCATAATTATGTGTCGCTGGAGCACCGGGAGCCGGACTTCAGGGAGTATGTGCACAAACTGTTCGTGTCGAACCCAGCCATGATCCAGGCTTTCCCGGCAGTGTATAATGCCCTGGATGAGAACCTGCTGCGAAGTATAAACATGGCCGGCGCAGTTGGTCAGGGAACCATTGCCTCCCAGTACCTGCAGTTGGTGGATTTCCAGCAGAACCCGGTGCACGTGGGTCACATCAACTTCCTGGTGAAGAAAGACCAGACGGCTGTTACCAGCAGCGACCTGTTTATTCGTCCAACCCATACCGGTTTTGCCGGCGAAAGGCCGATTGTGCTGAAGCCTGAACTGCGGCTGGCGCCCGATGTGAAGTATGTGAACAACCTGGCCTGGCCGGTGAACACCGTAGTGGGTTATGCGGATGAAAAGCCCTTGGAAAACCGTTCGCTTCCGGGCGTGGGTTTCAACTACCCATACCTGACGATTAACGACCTGCTGCAGGAAACGCTGGTACAGGTGCCTTACGAGGTAAATACCGACCGTTTCTATAGCGGCACGGTGGTCTATCAGCCGGGCGTAACGGAGAAATCCTTTTACTACCTGCTGCCGATCACGCCTTTATACTTTGATTTCTTCTCGCCTGAGGATCTGGCCAATCACCTGACCTTCCACATCGACGTGAACCATGTGCGGGTAACACTGCGTGTGCCAACTGAGAAAGGAAGCGTGGTGTACGAGCGCAGCTATTACGATAATCCGCTTAACTCGAAGGATGCCAATGGCAACATCATTCCGGAGAAAGGCCATATCCTTAAATCCAGAATCGGGTTGGGCGTGTTCCCGTTCTACAAATTTACGGATGCGGTGCAATACAACGACTTCTACAAAGTGATGCTGGTGGATGAGGACATAGATGCCTTGTTGGTAAACAGGAATCACTCGCTCAGTTTCTTTGCCGGCGGCAAGCAACTGGAAGCAGGCGGCGGTATCATCTCTGCCACGGCTCATAAGCGCACGAAGAAGAGCAACAGCAGCGCAGGCAGTACTTACTATGAGATCCGGGGCACGCACTTCGATTTTGCAGAATTCAGGCACGAAGGAGTGGATTTTATAGGCAAAGCCCTGATTGTGCCGAAGTTCCAGGAAATGCAGCAGGGGATACACAACTTCACCTTTGCCATCGACTTCGGAACATCGAACACGCACATTGCCTATACTTCCGGGGCTAACCAGCCGCCGCGCGAGTTCTCCATCACCGCCAATGATCAGCAGCTGGTGATGCTCAACAAACCTTCTGATGATCCGGCCCTGACAGACTACCAGCGCTTCCACAAACGCGGTTTCGGTAGGCTGTTTGCCGTGGAGACCCTGCTCAAGAGGGAGTTTATACCTTTGATCATCGGCTCCGGCGGCTCGCTGTACAATTTCCCTACCCGTACGGCCACCTGCGAGTCTATTGATTTTGAAAATCAGATCACCAACCTGTTTGGTAACATCAACATCGGTTTCTCGATAAACACTGAGGGCACGCACCAGGACCAGTACAAGCAGACGTACCACACTGACCTGAAATGGAGCGAAACGCTGACCAATGCTGGCAAGCGCCGCATTGAGGCCTTCTTCACGGAGATCATGCTGCTTATCAAGAACAAGGTGGTGCTCAATAACGGCAACGTGGCCAGCACTAAAGTGGTATGGTTTGCGCCGCTGAGCTTCGATGAGTACTCTCGCAACATGTTCCAGAACGTGTGGGACACGGTTTATAATAATGTGTTCAAGAACGGCAGAAATACAGTCTGTATCACGGAATCTGTAGCGCCGTTCTACTTCCTGTCCCGAACCGGAGCGGTGGTACCAAGCCAGGACGAGAACCTGATCAACGTGGACATTGGCGGCGGTACCACCGACGTGCTGCTGTTCACCAACCGCAGGCCATCGCACAGCTCCTCGTTCCGCTTTGCCGGCAACGACCTGTGGGGCGATGGCTTTGCTACGGTAAAAACGAGCAAAGACAACGGCCTGCTGCAGTATGGTGTGGACCACGTGCTGCGTATTCCGCTCACCGAAGAGGGGCGCGAGTACCGCAAGTTCCTGGAGACGGCGCTGGACAACCCTGATTTCAACTCGGCCGACATCAGCTCGCTCTTGTTCAGTTATGACAAGGAGCTAAACTATAGCTCACAGCTACTGCAGGCGCGCCAGCTGCGGTTGATGTTCTACCTGCACTTTGGTGCCCTGATGTACCACCTGGCGCAGCTGGTGCAGCAACTCGAGGTGAAAATGCCGCGCTACATCTCGTTCAGCGGTCGCGGTAGCTTGTACATCAAGCTGCTGAGCGCGGGCAACAACCTCTCGAACGTGGAGCGCTATGCCAAAGCCATTTTCCAGAAGGTAACAGGGCAGGAGCCGCCGGCCAACTTTAAGCTGGTGCTGGTGGATAATCCGAAGCAGGTAACGGCTAACGGGGGCGCCATGGCCCTGGAAGGCACCGATCTGAATGACCTGACCAATATTCCGATCATGAAACCGACCGGCTCGGCCAATCCACAGGATGCCCTGACACCGGTAACCAAAACGCAGATAACGGGCGAGCTGCGCCAGGAAGTGATGGACAACGTGATGAACTGCCTGGAGATGCTGCTCGATGATCCGGATATTTCGCCGCTGATGCGCTCGATGGGTGTGGAAGTGGACCCGATGCGCGTACTTGACTTCATGCGCGTGAACCTGCAGGACAGCTACACCATGATTCTGGAAGACACCGTTCGTGGCCTGACAGACAGGGAACCGCTGCACGAGACCATGTTCTTCATGCCGCTCAAGCAGTCGCTATACTTGCTGTCGAAGGAGCTCTACCAGCAGCAGTCGCAGGTGAGTGCTATTTCTTAAAGTATAAGCAAGCGCCTTTAGCTAGGTGTTATCCAGACCTTTGGTAGAGACAGGGAAAAACAAGTATAGATTATATATCGGAGTTTCTTCTAAGGTCAGGATAATGCTAAACCATGTGCGGTAGAGGTAGCCTGAACATAGTATAAGTCCTAATTCGGAATGTAACATCAACCCATGAATACAACTGCCATTATTATAAGTATCATCGCGCTGCTAGGTGCTGCTTTTGCTTTTTTAAGAGCCGTAAGCGCCTATAACATGCTCACTAAACGCATAAACAAGCTTAAAGAGCAGAACAGCGACCTAGAGAGCCGCCTCCGAAGGCTGGAGGGAAATGCCAGCCGGGGCAATAGACCATCATCCGGAGAGCAAAGCGAAGGTGGTGCGCAGAAGAGACAACGACACGAGCAGCAGCCTGAGCAGCGCCAAAAACAACGCGAGCGGCAGCAGCCCCAGCCCCAACAGGCCGAGGAAACAGCTGAGCAGCAACAACAGCCACCAAAACGCAGAAAAGACAAGCGCAGAAGAAACGAACCGACAGAGCGCAATAATCCTGAAGGAAGGGAAAAAGCGGCGCCTGCCTCCGCCTCAGAAGCGGTGCGGATGGAATTTGTCGGCAGCGACCTGCTGGACGAACTGGAGCGGGAGGCAGCCGGCGCCACGCCGCCACCTGTGCAGCCCGAGGCTGTGCCGGAAGCCGCACCCGACACGGGCACTCGCTTTGCCATTATCCCGGAGGATGGCGTAATACGGCAGCACCAACTGCAGCACAGCCCCGACTCCGACAGCTACATTGAAATGGACTTGCCGGCCGATGGTAGCAGCACGACCCGCTACCGCTTTAACCTGTCAGGTAACCATGCCTTTGTAATTGCCCAAGGCATTGACCGGCTCGAGAACGCCTTCGCATTTGAGAAACCAAGTAACCGGATGGTGAGCCGGGTGGTGCTGCAGGGCGACGGCATTTTAGCTAAAGTAAACAACGGCTGGAGAATCCAGGAGAAAGCACGCATAGATTTCAGATAAACCCTTAGATGGAAGGCATTTTTATACTTGAGGCAGTACTGATACTCATCATACTTGGCTACCAGTTGTATATATACAAGGGGAACAAGCAGAAGATTAAAAGTATAGCCGAGCTCTTTCCTTCCGAAGACCAGCTTAGCATACGGGAGCAGCTGCTGGAGGCCGGTGACTTTAAGAAGCCTGCCGAAGCCAAACCTGACAGCACCACATGGCAAGCCATACTTGCAGGCAAGCCCTTCCGGGAGTATACACCCTCTAACCCGGTGATTAAAAGAGTGGTGGCTGTAGAGGATAACATGCTGCAGATAGAGGCCAAAGGCGGCCCAGTGCCCAGCTTAAGTATAGCCCGCGAAAAACTGGAGAAACTGTTTGCCGGGGGCAACATCCACCTGGTGCAGGGCGACCCGGACCCACTCATCACCACGGTAGCCTCGGGCGGGCGTGGAACCGCTACCATCGACCTGATCGAGGTACAGCACCCCTCCGAAACCTTTGCCAGCATCATCCGGAGCACCAACCAGTACCTGAAGCGCAACAAGGGCGCCGCTGCGGATTTTGATATCCTCAAAGATGTGTCGGAGCGGTATTCGGAAGCCATGGATGCCGAAGTGCAGTCTACCATTGCCACGCCGCTCTATGTAGGCCTGCTCGGTACGTTCTCCGGGGTGATCATCGGTTTGTCGAGCCTGATATGGTCTGGTTTGGGAGGCGATGAAACGGGGGGCGCCGCGGGTTCTTTTATCACCGACCAGAACATCCCGTCTTTCCTGTTTGGGGTGCTCATCGCCATGTCGGGAAGCTTTCTGGGCCTGCTGCTAACCTTGCTGGGAAACAACGCCCTGAAGAACGCCCGCAGCCTCCGCGACCGCCACAAAAACAGCTATTATACTTTCCTGCAGACCAACCTGCTGCCCAAGCTCAACTCCGATATGGCGGCCAGCTTGGGCAACCTGAAATCGGTGCTGGACTCCTTTAACAAGGATTTCCTGGACAAGGTGCTCGGCTTCCGGCCTATTGTGGATACGCTTACAGAAAACATCAGCACACAGAAGGAATTCATTGAGAAACTCGATCAGATTGGCTTTACGCAGATGGCCAACGCCAACCTGCAGGTATTTGACAAGATGAAGGAGAGCGAGCAGCTGTTCAAGAACTTCATGCAGTACCAGGTAGCCCTGAACGAATCAGTGCGGAAAGGGGCGGAGCTCACGCACCAGATTGGGCAGGTGCTCGAGCGCCTGAACAGCCTGCAGGAGGGCTTCGATAAAGTACCGGGATACCTGCAGAAGCACGACGAGTCGATACAGCGCCAGGTGAATTTCTTTGGTCAGCACGAGCGTGAGTTGAACAACATCGGTTCCCGCATCGAACAGTATTTCGATAAGGCGGCGCTCCGGTTAACCGATTTGATGGAAGCCAGGCTGCAGCACCAGGAGCGGGACGCACAGAACGCTTACCAAAAGTGGCAGGAGCACTTCAGAAGGCTCAACGAGGACAATGTGTACCAGCGCATCCTCGATTACATGCGTCCGTTCGAGGACCTGAGCAACCAGCAGGGTAAACTAAATGTGTCGCAGCAGCAACTATCCGGGGAGATACGCCAGACAAACGAGCGCCTGCTGCAGAAGCTGGAAGCCGACACGGCAATTCAGCAGCAACTGCTACAACAACTGCAATTGCTCAACACACAGATGGCTAAAAGTATGGAGCCCGGGCCGCTGAAGGCTGCATTGGACAAGCTCTTTGGCGGAGGGCAGGGCAGGAGGTAAGTATGAGCAAGCAAAGCAGAGACTTCTTCTGGCCCAGCTACGTCGATTTGATGACGGTGCTCTTCCTGGTGATGCTGGTGCTTTTTGTGTTGAGCTTTAAGCTGTTTCAGGATAAAGACCGGGAGAACCGGGACAATATTGCCCGCCTGCAGGTGGAGGTGCAGGAAAAGCGAAAGCTGGATGAGATCAAAGCCGCATTGTCCCGCCTGGATGACAAATACTTTCAATATAACGAGCAGTACAAGCGCCACGAACTACTGGTGGACGTGCTCTTTGAGCAGAGCAGTGCAGAAATTCCGCAACGGGCCCGGGCTCCGCTCCGCAGGGCTGGTGAGAACCTGAGCCAGGTGATTAACTCCATCGAGGAGGAGGATGTAAAGTACCTGATCGTGATTGACGGGCGTGCGGCCAGCTTCCCCAAAGGTGATCCGCGTAACATTACCCAGCGGGAGTATGCCCTGCAACTGAGCTACCAGCGGGCGCTGGCACTGCTCGATTTCTGGCAAGACCAGGGCATCAAGTTTCCCAGAGACAGGGTAGAACTGATTGCAGCCGGAAGCGGGTTTGAGGGGGCAGGCCGCAAAGGGGACATCCGCGACCGTCGTTTCGTCATCCAGATTCTCCCGAAGGTGGGCGCGCTGGATGTGGAAGCCAGGTAGTACAGCAGAATGGCCAGTGCTTTGCCTGTCTTACCTGCCGCCCATAACATCTTTTAGCTGCTATTGCTCATGGGGAAGCGTTAGACGGGGACATACCAATCGCTACCAAATCATTCATCTTTTCTCCATCCTTAGGCGGTATCTTTACCACCCGAAAGCAATTTGGGTATTGGTATCTCATGTTGTAAGCAGCACGGTGCCGCTGCTGAAATTACTACACTGCATATTCGTCACAAACTTCGGGCACTTCATCACTTTTATTGTTTTTCAACTGCCCATTCTGCTATCATTGGTCCATGAATGATATGGCAATAATAAACGTTATAGCCGAACCTATCCAGCGGAATAAGATAGAGTTCTGGGCAGCTACCACCATTTATGTGTTTGCGCTATTTTCTCTCTCCGTGGACAATAGCCCCAACGAGTCCTCGTTCAGGCACGCGAATGTGGTGTATCACTATTACGAGTATTTCTTCTGGCCCCAGTTGGTGCGCTTCACCGTCATTTACCTGGCCTTCCTGCTACTAAACTTTAAGGTGGTGCCCAAGCTGATCCGGAAGGAGACCATCTGGCTGAATGTGCTGCTCGTACTGGCTGCATTTGTGGCTGTGGGAGTTGTGACGGGCATCACCGATACGTACTATAAAGCCTACCTGCTGCCCCGGTACGATACTGTGCGGGAGTTTTGGAATTATACGTTCCAGAGCAGCTTCCAGAATACCTTGCGGCTCTTGCTCGTGTTCGGTTTTTATACTTTTATCAAGTATTTCGGGCTTTACCTGCTCTCCAATTCTGCCGCCATACAATCCAGGTTCCGGATGGTGACACAGGACCTGATTACGGCTTTTATGGTATGGCTGGTGAGCGTGTTTATACTGGTTTTGTTTGATGTAGGAGAAGAGGAAACAGTTGTCTGGGCCTTTGTATCACTTAGCGCCATCCTTTTATACTTCTTCTCTTTTTACGAGCTCATACCTAAATCGCTGGGAAAAAAACGCCCCTTTGGTTCTTATGAGTTAAAGGTGTTGCTTATACTTATACTTTCTTATTTACCTGCCGTTTTCCTCTTGCTGCCTGTTCTGGATAACGACGAGGCCTTGGGGATCAGTTTTGCCAATGCCTTGTTCCAGTTGGTTGTTACAGCGCCTGTTACCTGGTTTTTGTATAAACGGCAGCTAAGGGGCCGGGAGGAAGTAGTGGGGCTGAAAAAAGAGCTCGGCTATTCGACTGCGAACCTGGACTTGCTGCGCTCGCAGATAAACCCGCACTTTTTATTCAACGCCCTGAACACACTTTACGGCACTGCCTTGCAGGAGAACAGCGAGCGCACGGCCCAGGGCATACAGATGCTGGGCGATATGATGCGCTTTATGCTCCACGAAAACCTGCAGCGAACGATACTGCTGGCGCGTGAGGTAGAGTACCTGCGCAACTACATCGATTTGCAGCTGCTGCGTACCTCTGCCTCTCCTGATATCATCATAGAGACGAAGATGGAGGAAGTACTGGAGCAAAAGCATATTGCGCCCATGCTGCTTATCCCCTTCGTGGAGAATGCCTTCAAGCATGGCATCAGCCTGCAGCACAAATCCTGGATCAGGGTAAGCCTGCACTGTGACCAGAACAAGCTATACTTTGATGTTTACAACAGCATCCATAAAAAGTCGGATCAGGATCCGGAGAAGAACAAGTCCGGGATCGGGCTGAAAAACGTGAGACAGCGGCTGGAACTGCTTTACCCTCAAAAGCACGAGCTGATTATCCGTGAGACCCCCGAGGAATTCTTTGTGCACCTCACGCTGGAGTTGTAAGTATAAACGGAGTATATTTCGGATAAAGTATAAAGGCAGGTATGAGAGCAATAGCGATAGACGATGAACCCATGGCGCTGGAAGTGGTGCGTTCCCATGCCGCGAAGGTACCTTTCCTGGAGCTTGCCGCCTGCTTTACCGATGCTTTCAAAGCGTTGGACTACCTGCAGAAAGAGCAGGTCGACCTGCTCTTTCTCGACATTAAAATGCCTGATATCTCCGGGATAGAATTTTTCTCAAGCCTGCAGAAGAAGCCTATGGTCATTTTTACCACGGCCTATTCCGAGCATGCCGTGACAAGTTTCGAGCTCGATGCCATTGATTACCTGCTCAAGCCCTTCTCGTTGCCGCGGTTCATCAAGGCCTGCCACAAAGCCCAGGAGCTGCTGCAGCTTCGTGGCACGCAAGCCCCGGCCAGGGACTACCTTTTCCTGAAAACCGGCTATGAGCAGGTTAAGGTATACTTTGATGAGATACTGTACCTGGAGGCAGCCGGCAACTACGTGACTTTTGTGCTGGAGGACAGAAAGCTGCTCACCCGCATGACCACCGGAGAGGCCACTGAGCTTTTGCCACCTGATAATTTTGTGCGCGTGCACCGCTCTTACATTGTTGCCAAAAACAGAATAGAGAAGATCGAGCGCCACCAGGTAACCATCCAGGGCAACGAGGTGCCGGTAGGGGCGTCGTACATGCAGCAACTGCAGTTGGTTTGATTGCCCTAAAATCAGGACAGTGAACGTGTGGTTAGAAAATCAATTGCGGGGAAGCCAATACTTTTATAAAGGATTTATAAAGGATTTTAATTTTAGTCGTTGACCAAAGTTGCTTCCTTCGTGTAGGCCGCTAGTGCTAAATCTCCTAATTCCCGAAGTTTCAAGTAAACCAGGCTAAAGAGAAATAATACTTATTCAATTTTCAGTTGCCGGTTGAAAATCATATGCATTCTTTGTAAAAGACTCTCAAATAATTACATGCGCAACATGAGCCTCTCCTGATCTGTATGTATGGGATGTGGCTAGTGCTACGGTAGCCCAACAAGAAGGCTTCCGGGCGATAGGAGCATCCTGCGCCGCAATGGCCCAGATGCTGGGTCACAGGGATGGTGAAGAAATGAGTTTCTCTGAACTTGTTAATCTGGTCAAAAGGATTGCCTCCAACACCAGCCTACCGTTCGCCTGGATGTAGAAGCGGGATTTGGTAGGACTTCTACCGCTATCTCGGAGAACATCAAAGAGGCTACTCATATACACGCTAGTGCTACTTTTTAAGCCATAGCTGTTATACTAATTCTTTTTTGAAGTCCACTCATACGTATGATATACCGAGAAATTAAACCCAGTGTAAAACTTGAGCCCTACATTCACTCCTTTTGGGTGCTGAAGGGAGAGGACCCGGACAAGCAATGGGAGCGGAATTTCCCGGATGGCTGTGCCGGGTTAGTCATGAATCTGGGCGACACTTGTTTGACAGACAACGGTTTGGTTTCTATGGAGTTTGGTAAAACCTATGCTGTGGGTGCGATGACATCATTTAAAGACAGCTATATAAACTCCAATACTCACCTGGTTGGGGTTTGCCTGAAGCCGGCAAGCTTTTCAGCCTTCTATAATTACCTCCCACAGCATGAACTGACGGACAATACCATTGAGTTTGATAGACCCCTTTCATTCAATATTGACAAAGTCCTTGCAAACCCTTGCGGATATTTAAATGAGTTCTTCATTGGCAGAGTAAAAAGCAGAGGCAACCAATTACAGTCAGTTATACAAGATATGCATCATGCAAAGGGGCAGTTGAGCATTCAGGAGCTTTCTCAAAGGAACCACATTACAGTAAGGCAACTGGAGCGCCATTTTAAGAAGGAGGTTGGCATCTCACCGAAAGAGTATTCAAATATTGTCCGGTTCCAGCATGCTTTGTCTCTGATTAAGGGCGCTGATGATAAAAGAAGCTTGTTAGACATTGCCTTTGAGTGTGGCTATTATGACCATTCGCATCTTGCCAATGAAGTGAAGCGCAATACAGGGCTTTCGCCTTCGCAACTCTAGATTGTCGCATTTTTCCAAAGCAGAAACAGGTAGGTTACCGTTTCTTTGCAGGAAAAAAGTTGAAGAAAATGAAAAATGTCATTCTTAATCTTGCCGTGACTTTGGACGGGTTCATTGAGGGTCCGAACGGCGAAATTGATTGGTGCATCATGGACGATGACATGGACTTTGATGCCTTCATTGAAAGTATAGACACTATATTTTACGGCAGGGTGAGCTATGACGCCTGGGGCAACTTTCAACCAGATGCAAATGCAAGTCCGGCAGAAAAGCTAATGTGGCAGAGTATACATTTCAAGGACAAGTTCGTTTTTTCAAGGCAAAACCGAACCGACGGAAAAGCCACCTTCATCTCTTCCGACATTGCCAGCAAAGTGGCAGACATAAAAAAGCAGGGAGGCAAAGATATCTGGCTTTATGGTGGTGCAAGTCTTATCAAGACCTTCATCCACCTGGGGCTTATCGATCAGTACAAAATCTCTGTCCACCCCGTAGCATTGGGCAGTGGTAAACCCTTGTTTGAGGATCTGAAAGAGCGGGTTAGGCTCAAACTAATAGGTACTCGTGTGTTTAAATCAGGGGTAGTAGAACTGACATACGAACCAGTTTAAAGTACGGCCAATAAGCAGTATCTGCTCAAAAATGATGGCGAACTCTGGAGCAGGGCTTTTATGGCTTGGAGGTAGAGCAGGTGTTTATCAGTTTTTATACTTAATAACAGCCTCTAACTAGTATACCTAGGACAGTGTCCAGAAAAGTGTGTAAGTGAGTTCGGGCTGGTGTTTTAGAATCTACATCTTTCCGGGTATAAAGTTACAAACTGGTTCATAATCA
>NZ_FOOT01000018.1 GCF_900113285.1 Pontibacter chinhatensis | reverse complement strand
TGATCTGTGATTCTGTGAAGCGTGTCTTTTTCATTGCATTATAAAGTTATAGGTTTTTGTAACTTTACAATGGCCGAAGTTCAGGGAAGTCTACACAATCTCGGACACAATCACTCCAGACTTTTTGTACCAGTACCCTTCCCGATAAATTTCCTTCAAGGCGATGCTGGCGTAGTGGATAAGCTCGATGTCGGAGTTGGTGGCGACAGGCAAAGCAACAGTCTTGCTGTTATAGTACTGCCTGTCGCTTTCGGAAAAGCGGTTGGTATGGATGAATACGGTAATAAGGTTGGCGCAGCTTTTCTGCTGCCGCAGTTTCTTGGCACACTTGGCCGCATACGATGCCGTAGCCTCCAGCAGTTCATCAAAGGTGTTTATTTTCTTACCGAAGCTTCTGGACGTACAGATGTTCTTTTTGGGTGGAGCAACCTCGTCCAGTTCCAGGCAGGACTCGCCACGCAATTCCTTCAGCAGCCGAACACCCACGATGGTCATATGCTGCTTTACCCAATGCTCCGATAGCTTGGAGAAGTCGAGAGCGGTGGTGATGTTGCGCTTATTGAGAAACCTGGCATATTGCCTGCCGATACCCCATACATCCTCAATTTTAGTTGCTTCCAACGCCTTCTGGATGTGGTACGGGTCTGTCAGTACCAAAACCCCGTTCGCTTTGCTGGACTTCTTGGCGAGCCTGTTAGCCACCTTGGACAACGCCTTGGTAGGTGCTACGCCAAGGCTTACGGGTATGCCTGTCCACTGCTGTACCGTTCGCTTTATCTCCCAAGCGTATTTAGTTAGGTCAATGTCGTAAAAATCACCCAGGTCAAGGAAGCACTCGTCAATTGAGTAAACTTCCATATTCGGGGTGAAAAGCGAAAGCGTCTGCATCACTCGGTCAGAAAGGTCGCCATACAAGGCATAATTGGAGGAGTAGGCCGCTATGTTTCCGTTCTCCACCAGATTCCTGATTTTGAAGTAAGGCTCTCCCATTGGTATGCCCAACGCTTTCGCTTCGTTGCTACGGGCTATCACGCAGCCATCGTTGTTGCTCAGTACCACCACGGGCTTTCCGTTCAGCGATGGGTCGAAGACTCTTTCACAGGAGGCATAGAAGTTGTTGCAGTCGCAGAGGGCAAACAGGGTCGTCATTGCTTCACGGGCTTATGTAGTATCCACACGACTACGCCCCACACCCGAATGTCCATTTCCTCGGTGACCTCAATTGGCTTGTAGGCGGGATTAGCGGGCATCAAATAGGCTTTGTTACCTACCTTCCTGAACGTCTTGACTGTGAACTCTCCATCCAGAAAGCAGACCACAGGCATGCCATCGGACGCCTTCAATGACTTATCAATTACGAGTATGTCACCATCGTGAATGTTGGCTTCGACCATAGACGAGCCTTTCACACGCATCATGAAAGTCGATGTGGGGTTCTGAATGAGGTACTTGCCTAAGTCAATGCGCCCCTCAAGGTAATCGTCAGCGGGCGATGGGAATCCAGCGGATACGTAAGAGGCGAACAGAGGAAGTTCTATGCCTTCCAGGTAATCGAAGCTAAGTTGCTCCAACAGGTGTGAATCAATGGGGATAATCTTTGCGCTGCACATATCAACTAACCTTTGCACTAAATGCTAATTAGGTTAGCAATTACGTAAACAACAATTATAAAAGCTAAACATGTTAGCTTTATTTATTTGCAGTAGGATGTGGAAAGGATGCCCGTACTATTAAGAATTGCGTGCGCAGGCTGCACATACCCACTACCTTCCTAATGAAAAAAGGAGAAACAGCCCGATAATAACTATCAAGGCAGTGTAGAAAGCAAGCATCTCTTTGGTTGAGTAATCCTTATTATCGCCTGTGAACAAGTACATGAAGTCATTGAGTAGCTTCCTCATAGCAGCGCCACGTTAGAGTGAGTTGATTACCTCAGGAACGTTGTTTAGCGGGGAGTTCACCAGTGGCGACACAGGGTACTCTTTCATCTTGTCGGCATCGTAGGGCTTTAGGAGCGAAAGCAAGTCTTCCTGCGACTCATGCTCGTCCAGCCACAACTTCTCCGCTTCGGGTGATAGAATAACGGGCATGCGGTCATGAATCGGCTTCACGAGGTCATTGGCATCGGTGGTAATGATGGTATAAGTGTGCAGCACTTCACCCGAACTTTTATCCACCCACTCGTCCCATAGCCCCGCAAAAGAAAAGAGTTCTTCGTTTTTCAGAAGGATGCGATGCGGCACTTTACCATGTGATGTCGCTTCCCACTCAAAGAAGCTATCCGCTGGCACCAAACATCGTTTTGATTTCAACAAATTACGGAATGAAGGCTTCTCTGTGAGTGTTTCCGCTCTGGCGTTGATGGAACGCTTTATTGACTTTGAGTCCTTCGCCCAAAACGGCTGTAGCCCCCACGAGAAGAACTGTATGGTATCGGGTTTATCAATGGTAACCACAGGTAGGTTCTGTGAAGGAGCAGCGTTGTAATGACCTTCTTTAAGGCTCTTTTCTAAAAGACTGGCAACACGTGAATTACCTTTCGCTTTGGGTATGACTGAATATCTTCCGCACATAGTCGTTTCTTAGCTACAGGTTATATACGAGATAAATGAGCAACGAATGTTCTACCATAGTCTGAACTTGCTCCTTGGCATCGCCTCCACCGTTCTTGTAATAATTGGTCGGATATCTTTAATGAGGTCGTTATAAACCTGTATAAGCTGTTTTGTAGTCACTGGCACGGCAGGAGTAAAGTCTACATAGGAGTTGCTCTTGTGTTCCGTGTCAACACTTTTAATGAGCGCATGGCTATAGCTTGCCAAGTCAATTCCCTCCAGTTGATTAAGCAACTGTTCGTTATGCCTGAACTTTATAATGAAGGATGAACCGACCATGACATCCACAAGTTCAAAAAGGTTGCCAGAGAAAACATAGGTGGAAGCACGGTTGAAGCTGCACATCGGGTAATGTTTGCTAAGGGAGTCATAAATTTCATTTACCGCATCCTGGTCCAGATTCATTTTAGCAGAGGATATGTTCTCCTGTGGCTGTTGAGCAGGCTCAACAGACTCCATACCCACCTTGCTGTTTGTTAACCCATTGTGCAGATACCTTTTCCTGAAATCCTCAAGTTGGCTTAGCTCTTCCTTACTCTCAGTTTCATAGCCGATGTCAATTGAATAGTCGTCAGAGTACCGAATCATGTTCTGCGATGTAACAATGCCGTACTGCTCATTGTAGTAAAGCTTGGCATGAAGGTTCTCCTTACGGATAGGTCTGATACCCAACTCAGCGAACTGCCCCATATCGGTTTCTGCATTATCCCTGATGTAGAACTCTATCTGCACACCTCTTTCAATTGCTCTTTTCAGGCATGCTTTCATCTTGTCCCATTTCTTGAAATTAGCATAAGGAGACACAATAACGAGTTGCTCATTAGACAAATCTATGAGTGTCATGATTTTGGATGCTATCTCCATCGGGTGGATATACTTCATCTTTTATTCGTATCTTAATCAATAATAGCCTTTACCAGCCACGCAGTGCCTAACTCCCCCTCTGGGGTCTTCCATATCACCCTTGTAGCGTGGAATAAGGTGGCAGTGGAAATGAAATACTGTCTGTCCAGCGACTTCACCGCAGTTCATGCCGATGTTGTAGCCATCAGGTGAGAACTCCTGCTCAATTAGCTGCTTGCACTTCTCAATCACCTCCATCAGATGTAGCTTCTCCGCATCTGTCAGGTCAAAGTAGTCAGCCCTTAGTTGATTGGAGATGATAAGCGAGTGACCAGGCGAAACAGGGTACTTATCCCTGATGATGAAAAAGTGGTCGTCCCTGTAAATAACCCTATCCTCAGGTATCTCCCAAAAAACACTCATATAGATTAAAATGTGGATGGTAGTTCGATTTCAGGTCTCCACGTGTGGATGGAGTTCTGTAAGGCAATGTTGTAATGGAATTCCAGAAAACGCCTGCGTTTCTCGGGAGTATCCCCAGTTTGGTTGACGATGGTTTCAGACAGAGGATGCTTACTTTCGATGAAGAACTCATTTCGGTTATAGAGTCGTAGCAGGTACTTCACCTCAGGCACTCTCGCCAGCTTGTTTCCATTCACCTTATTGTCTGCCAGTACAAGATTCCACACGCCATTTAAGTTGGCTGGTAGGTGGTGTGGCTTGTTTACGTGCGGCAGAAAGTGGTCCACCTCGCATAGATTGGGAGAAAGGCTGTTAACGGAGATATCCTGGAAGCTATAAAAGCATTTTCCTTTCTGGTAGCCGTTTAAAGAGTCACGCACGGATGTGATATCCACCCTACGCATCAGGCTATTCTCCAGGAAGAAAAGCTCCTTGTCTTCATCGTACTGTACTTCCAACAGGTTCGGATTGATATTGAGGTTCCATGCGGTCTCCACCAGTTTCCATCGTGCCTCTGTTTCCTGACCGAAGTTCTGAAAGTGGAACGACTCTTTAAGCCGTAGCAGGTTATCAGTGATGATGATTTCCTTTTTACTGTTGATGTAGTTCTTCTGGTAGAATGGATTAGGCACGGTATCCCTGTTCACCACCTGAAAGGCATCCACCACGTTCACAAAACCAAGCCTCTCGGTCTGTACAAGTAGCTCTTCCTTTGTGGTTTGACCATTTATGTAGCTTCTACACGCTTCAAGAAATTTACTGGACGAAGCGTTACCTTGCTTGTCGTTCTGTCTCAGGTGGTCTACCACATGCCGTGAGAAAGGCTCAGCAAGGTCAGAGAGGGTGATGGCAGTCCTTTCCTTCTCGACCAACTCAAGCAGTGCCTTGGCAAAGGCGAACTTGTAGGTGGCAGAGTTCTTTCCAAACAGGATAATGGCTCTCCACTGTGATTCGAGCGATGGGTCGTTTATCTGGAACTTTACCATCAATTGTTGTTTAATGCGTTGATAATCTCCCTACCGAATATCTGTGTGTTCTTGGCAATACCAGTTGAGTGGTAAAGGTCTATGTTAAAGCCGTAGGCATCATTGACTTCACGCAATAGCGGCTTCACGGGCGTATCGAGTACTTCGTCATCCTCATTGAATACCCTGACCATGTTGTTCCCAAACCGCTTCAACACATAGTTCTCACCGTTGAGTGTGAAACTGGCTGACGCCACCTCGTCAAAGCCGTTGAAGCTGTAGTTCTTTACACCAGTACCTTTCTGTGAGAACTCGGTGGCTATGTAATCCATGAACGACTTAATGATGAACTGCGTGTTCAGGTTGATGGGCGTAATCTCCGCAACCATCTCGTGCCTGATAAGTTGCCGAAGTGACGCTTCCACTGAGTTGTCCCGTTCCGTGTGGCTTGTCCATCTCAGCCATACAGAGTCAGGGTTAGCAGCTAAAGCGTTTTTATACATGGCACTGAATGCAGGGCTGTCTGTTGTGATAAGCACGGAAAATACTGGCACATCCTGCTCGTACTCGGCAGAATTGGTGAAGTACTCGAATTGCTTTGATACCTGCGAGGGGTTAGCAGACGCTTTCTTTATCTTGTTCTCAATGAGGATGTAGCACACATCGGTTTCATCCCGTTTTGCCGACACCCTGACCAGTATGTCCGCAATCTGCTTTGTCAGGTCAACCCTGATGGGGAACTCGGGGGTGGCGCTCACCACGTAGTTGTTGGTGAAGTGGATTATCTTTTCCCGAAGCGTTCCGTGATTTAGGCCAAGCAGGTCATAGATTTTCTCCCCTGGCGAGTTTCTGTCCATCAAATCGAAAAAGAGCAGCAGGAACGAATTGCTCAGCTCATTTGAAGTGTTGAGCAGGTAGCTGAGGAACGAGGTGATGTTTGTCTCCGATATCTGCCCATTGCCCTGTGAGAGTGATTTGAATATGTTCATACCATGTAGCCTTTTGTCTGCTTCGCTATATGATTAGGTAACGCTGGAGAGTTATCTTAGCTCCTGGGAGTGGCAGTCGTAGAATAAATCCCCCCTACTCCTTCGTCTGAACCTGCGCAGTTCCTCATAACTAATGATGTTGCTCCCGATATTTTCCAGCGGGATGATGAACTCTTCATCGGGGTCATCGGCATAGCCCCCCAAACCTAATGCGATGAATACAGGTACTCCCCTTTCATCCGAATACCTGCGGTAGTTATCCAGTTGGTACGGCTTGGCTATCTCCACAGCACCACCTATCAAGGAAGACCTGTACTTACACTCGATGGCCAGGAGGGATTTGGCCGACTTATGGATATATTCAAGTTCAAGGTCTGGCAGCATGTTGGACTCGGCATACCTGCCGTCAATGTACTTGTCGCTTCTCCACTCCCTGATTTTGAAGTATTCCTGGTTCACCTTTTTTATAATGTATCCTTCAAACCTGTCGCCCTTTGTTTTCGAATCAGCCTGGCTGCCATGCCTGTTGGCATCAGTGAGGTCGTGTCCTGGGTGAAGGTTTTGTTTACCATACTGGCGCTGTGTGTTACGCTGCCGTTGGCTAACATCCTTCTTATCCCATCCGAAAATGGCGGCAAGGATATGGTAAACAGCCATCAAGGTGGCTCTGAGAAGTATCATCCCGAATTTTAATGCCTTGCTTACCATATGCTGAGCCACGGTATGGATTAGTGCTGCCTGTTCCAGCCGTATATGCTATTTGATGGCCACACAGTACAAGGCTGTGTGGCCGATTGAAAGTATTCTTTTTAATAGTAAGTTTGCAATATATAAATTTAATGGGTCTTTTTCATGGAGAGCAATTGGCTACCTCAAGACTCCCCGCCCATTAGGAAATCCATGCTGCTGAGACATCAGACGACCTCCAGGATACCCCTTAGCCTGTGCTTTCTACATGCAGGCATCAGCCTTTGAAGCAGCGCACGGTTTTCTGCCGTGAGGCTGTGCTTGTTATTCACCAGCGCTTCATCGTATGACAGGAAGAACATGAAATCCCTGTCAAGGCGACCGCCATCCATCCTGTCCAGTATTAAGCTTATCACAGTGTCTTCTTCAAAATAAAGGTGTTTGTATGCTTTGCCATTGTTTGGGACACCCTCTTCATCTTGCCAGGCATATTCCTGTGATATCCCGTCCAGGAACTTGAGGTGGGCGATACCTTTTTCGTAAGCTTCTGCCGTTTCCGCATGCAGTTTGCAGTTATCACTATCAAAAGCGATGTAGTTGTGGTAGAAGTTGAGCGCAGGCCATTTTTTTGCCATATGCCCCCACTTCGCCACAAAGCTTCGGCTGTTGATTGGCTGTAACCGCTGGAACTTGGAAGTTATGGTGACGCCATACAGGCTCTCTATTGCCCGTATCAAAGCTGTTCCGTATATATGTACTTCTATCTCCTTTAGCGTTCTATCCTCCCCATCAAAGATTGTTAAACACGCTGTTTCACAATCCGCAAGATGGTAGATAACAATATATTCCCTGTTCTGCGAAGCGTCAGTGATAGTCTGGAAAAGGACTTTCTGCATAAACTCAGTTTCGAAAGAGCGGATATGGAAAACTCTCCTGTGGTAGTCATAGATGTTGAATTGCGATAAATCCACGATATCAAAAAGATGTTTCTCTGATGATAATCGGTAAATGTGATTTGCTGCTGTTGTTCTGTTCATTTTGCCTTGTCGTTTAGTAATGCCTGTTATAGAATCGGCAAAGGCGATTGTTTTGAAAAATTTCGATTTTATTTTTTTGACACTTAGCAGGCATATCGTATCATATAGCTTTTTTAAGCTACAACCATCTGTAGAACAATTAGATACACACCTTATTGTCCCGTAAACCTTTCACAGCCACTGTGACAGCTACCAGCACTGTTGCGAGTGCTTCGTGTCCCGCAAGTTCAGAGTTCTTTCCCCAGCGAGCGCCAGGCTTCGCCTTAAACCCGATGTAATATCATCAGGTCATTACCATGGCCAGGAAACATCGCATGCACTTTGCGTTCAGGCATGGTGATGATGAAATGGTGTGCTAATGTGCAGCTAATGTCTGCACATTAGCACACCTTAAACCTTTAAGGTTAATCCATCGACAAAACAGCATGTTTGATTTTATGATTTCTCAGAGCAACCTTTACATGGTTAAGCGTGCTGGCCACATCTATCGGCTTGTCATGATATGAATCTATGAAAGAGCCTCTCCAGCAAAGTTTGCTCCCAAAATCCAGTATACGGTTTAGCATTGCCCCGCTGACCTGCCCAAGGTTCACGCTTGACAGTGAATCTTCAGGCGTCCTGAACTGGGGGTACATGAGCATGAATTTTTCGATTCCTTGAAAAAGCGGCTCTATCAAATCCACAGCTTCTTCGGCTGGTTCTTCATCATAGTATTTGTGGGCATAGTAGCACAGCTCAGCCAATATCTCTGAAAGATGATGAACCCTGTTCCCTGGCATGATTAACTCGATGGCATCATCTGCCATATCTTCTCTATACATGTTGTCACTCGTTTAATGGTTTGCTTATAAAAATTCTGTTGTCTTACCGCAAAGTTAAGCACTGATTCATAGTGTTTTGAAGTTATTTGTATATACAAAATATGTATATACATACTCCTTACAATTATTTACAATATATTTGTAACTTCATGTAAATAATTTAAAGGCGTCTTAGCTTTGCCCTTAAACTTCTTCTTTATATTCAATTGATTGTTGTGGTGCAACACCAATGCGTGCAATATTTGGGGTGTTTAAACCCGATGCAAGCATGCTAAATCAAGAAGGGCGGGCAGTGGTGTTCGCCCTTCTTAACTCTAAACATGACATGGTCACCATTCAATACCATGTTCTACCTCTTCTTTTCCCATCCTGATTTTATAGTCGGTTTCTGGTTCTTTGTAAGCGATGGCGTCTTTGTAAACCTTTCAACGAACTAAGCTCCGAAACGCTTTTGTAGCTCAGCTATTGGCGTTGTAGCATATGTACAGGATTTTCACCAACACGCCTCTTAAATCAGAAACTACCTCACTTTCCCGTTACCGCATCCAGTCGATTCTAATCCATGCTTACCACCTTTTCCCAAAGCTGTCTGCTCGCTTGCGCTCCCAGCCAACTGTTGCACTCGCTGACCGCTCGTGCAGGCTAACTATGTGAAAAAATGTGAAATTTAAGGCATGTGGAATTCGGGTGAAAACATGCGTTTGCAGCGAATGAAGGGGGTTTTCAATGAAATCCATCTCGCAAGTCATTAACCATAAGATAGAGAAGGAAAGGAAATGATGGGAATTGGATTTGACCCGATTTTATACAAGATAATGATATACAATATCACCCTTTTTAATATAACATGATAACCTTTTCATACACTCAAAGAAGCTCTCACACCTGTTATTCAAACAACGTTTTTGATTCCGATATATCCGTTTGAACGGAAGTGATAAACGGATATCATTTGGACTCGGTAATCGGAAATAACATCAAACGTTAATCAAAAATATAGTCAGACCCATTTCAAAACTTAATCCTTTTTTCTGATAGAACAGATATCAAGCGATATATAAAAGAGAAAAAAGAATTAGTTAGAAATGAAGATTAAAAACAATGAAAGGAAGCTTTACATACCATCAAAAGTAAACCTGACAGAGCTGATATCAGCCAAATACGATAGCGAACGCTACCGCTTGGACCACCAGGACAAGTACGCCTACGTGCTGTCGAAAATCATCGAGCAGAAGATATTCTCCACACCGAAACGGAACGGCTTGGTGGCCTTGAAAGCCACTACTCTGCGGGATATCCTGGGCGCTGACTACTACAAAATAATAGTAGACGACCTGCTGGAGTGGGGTGTTATTATCTCCGACAACCATTATGAGCCTGGCGTGGTGTCACGGGGCTTTGACATCTCCATGGCGTACCAATCGAAGGCGGTGGAGATAATGATTCTAAAGGATGAACTGGCCCGTAAACTGCAAAAGAGAAAGCAGGTACTGGCATCGAAGCCTGAGAGCTATATCAGGACGCAACTGAAGAACATCGAAATACGCCACCAGGAGGCCCTGCAATACATTGACGACAAATATGGCAGAACCATCCAACTGATTGACTCGCTGCCACCACGAGGCTTGTATGGCAGCTTTAAGCAGGCACTGGATGATTACCCAGACATTGACTTCTACTCCATCTCTTTAAAGGACGAAGGCAGATACGACAGCCTTCTTTTGGATGATGCCGATTACCTGAAGTCGGTGATGCAGAGCAAACGCAACGCTGATTTTGCCGCTATCCGCAACATCGTGAACAGGAATTTCTGCTTCAAGCCAGACGATGTAACAGGGCGTGTATACACGTTCATCACCAACCTGTCCAGGTCGCTTCGCCAGTTCCTATACCACAGGAAGCACCCCGATACGCCACTGGTCAACATCGACATCCGAAATTCACAGCCCTTCATCTTTTGCAGCCTTCTGGTGGACTATTACCGCAATGACCTGCCAGAGGACGTGCAGGAGTACATCGACCTGTGCAGCGAGGGGAAGCTTTACAACGTGCTGATGTCGGAGATGAACTTTATGGGCGATAGGAAGGCGTTCAAGCAGATGCTGTTTGCAACTCTTTTCTACTGCACCAACCACTATGCCGACAGGAGCAAAGACTCCGAGTATTTCAGGAGCAGATTCCCCAACGTCTACGCTGTCATTAAGCATTACAAGGCCGAGGACTACAAACTGTTGAGCCGCCTGATGCAGACCACCGAAGCCGACATCATGATAAAGAAGGTGGTGAATAGATTGATGCGCAACAGAACGTTCGTATCAACGATTCATGATTCGGTACTGACCTTGCCAGAGCATGCCAATGAGGTCGTGGATGCCATCAAATACTACTTCAACACAGAGTACGGCATCGTGCCTTCGCTCGAAGTGGAGCAGGTGACAAAGCGGGAAGATGGCAGAGCGTGCATCATGGAGGCAGCTTAAAATAAATTTGGCGAAATACCATGTGCTAACACAACTTATTCCTTTTTCAGAATATAATGAGGGTAATGGATGATTAATTAACCCTTTAGGACTATACAATGGAAAAGAGAAGAAGGACTTCCGAGGAAGTCACAAACGATATGTTCTACAAACGTGAAGAAAAAGGCGACCTGGTGGTAATTGCCGCTGACAGGGATGGCTACTGGTGCAAATGCAGCGGAAGATGCCAGTGCGGGAAGCCCAGGAAGAATTTCTTTGCAAAGCAGACTTATATTTACCGAAGCATCGGAAAGCCGAACCTGTGTTTTTTTCAAGTATGGAACTGCGATGAAGACGCCAACTCGAGCTACACGCTCTACCGTTTCAAGTACAAGTACCTGGAGCATGTGCTGGAGCCTGACATGGCGCTGGACGAAACGGAGTACAATGCTCAAATAAGGAAGCGCAAACTCAGGAAGGTGCTGGCGATTCGGTAGTGCGACTACGGATTGAATTTATGCATGTCTTTAACTAATTCAGGGGTGTGGGGTACGAAAGTGCCTGGCATCCCTGATATGTTTCGAGTAATTTAAATTGACTTGGAGCGTCCACTGAAATAATATATACTACAAAACAACCGAATAGAAAATGCCAAAGTTTACACAACCATAGGTCGAGAAATATTATGATGAATTCATCGACCAGTTGCCGCCAACGAAGGAAAACAAATCAGACAGGGTAAGAGGTGCAATGTTTTTCGCTCTACTGGACGACCAGTTCAGAACAGAGATTGCCGAGCCGATGGAGGATATAAAGCAAATATTAGCACAGGCTGAAGATTACATCATGAATAAACTGGCTACCATGTCCAATACCCGAAGTGTTCAACTTTAATTTGTATTGCTTATAGCCTTCTTGTTCACAAATTCATAATTTCTTGTCAATGATAAAGAGTAAATAATTGCTCTTGTATTATCGCCAAAAGAATGTAACTCGATAATGAAGTCTTGTGTGCCACATAACCTCATGTACATCTACCTCATTATTTACTTCATCTAACGATTGTAAAAAAAGTATGCTTCTGGTTATCAGATATTTGCATTAATAAACGCTAATAATATTAGCAATATTCTATTTAATTTAGTATCCTTGGTAAGGTTTTGTGAAAACTCAGGAGTATATTTGAGTAGTGAATAGTAGATAATTAAACTTTAGAAGTAACATAAATGAGAGTAGGTTCCCTCTTTTCTGGATGTGGTGGCATGGATTTAGGATTTATCCAAGCAGGTTTTGATGTTGTATGGGCAAACGATTTTGATAAGCATGCTTGTAAAGTTTATGCAGATAACATAGGACCAATTATTCATCAAGATGTATGCACATTAGAGGCAGATAGTCTTGATGAAATAGATGTACTGTGTGGTGGGTTCCCCTGTCAGCCATTTTCTTCTGCGGGTAAGCGAAAGGGAGTAGAAGACCATAGGGGTAATTTGTTTTTTGAAACACTTAGAATTGTGAAGCATCACAGACCCAAAGCTGTTGTGTTTGAAAATGTTAGAGGGCTATTGTCTACCAAAAATGCGACTGGCAACAAACTAATTGATGATATCCAAGAAGTTTTGGAGAATTTGGATGAAAATCTAAGCTACAAGGTCAAATGGAAGTTACTAAATGCAAGCCATTATGGAGTGCCTCAGAATAGATACCGAGTATTTATAGTTGGTATTAGAAGTGATATTGAAGCTGAATTTAAGTTTCCTGCCGAAATCATCCCTCAGAATCCACAAGAATTAACCGTTGATTGGATAATAAATTATGACAAAGACTTGCCAAACCAAGAGCATTGGAAGCTGTCTCCACAGGCAAGTTTGATGGCGGAATACATAAAGGAGGGCGGCTCTTGGAAAGATGTACCCTATGATGTATTGCCTCCAAGGTTCAAAAGAATCGCTGATAATATAAAGCATTACAGGTCTCCAAACTTTTACAGGAGGTTTAGTCGTAATGAAATCAATGGAACTATAACAGCTTCTGCGCAACCAGAAAACTGTGGCATACTTCACCCTCTTGAAAATAGAAGGTATAATGTACGTGAGGTTGCAAGAATACAATCCTTTCCTGATAACTTCAGATTTGACTTAGACATGATACAAGAGGCTTATAAGGTTATCGGCAATGCTGTACCTCCAAGACTTGCCTATCATGTTGGGAAAGCCGTACTGGACACACTAACTCAACACAATAGTGATAATATTTCATCAGCAAAGCGTTCTCGTTCTTTAACAAAAGAGCCATCTGAAAGAGATTTGATATTAAAATAGCACGCATAAACTTCGACAGGAATCTTTTCTTCCAATTCTAACTTCGTGTAACATTGAGTTTCTGCACTTGGGTAAATGAGTATTGCTCTATCGGAATTGAATTTTTGAGAGTAATATAATACTTGAAACACATCTCCATTTGAAAATATAGAGGGGTACTTGTTCTTGACATCGAGTACCCCATTATATTTTATTTTAAGCCCAACATTCATTTCATTATATGCAATGTCTGGAAGTACTTCTTTTTCATTTACTTTTTCATCTTTGAAGAACTCGGCATATTTTGTTGGAATCTTCGGCTTTGAAAACAGATAACCCGCTTTAGAAGTCATTAATACGTGTGCAATGAAATGCTCAAACAAGTAATCATAATTTATCAAAAATGCTTCGCCTAAGTCCTTTCCTTTAAGATTGACTGGAATCAAATCGAATAAAATCGCTTTAGCCAATTGAACACATCGACTGGTATGCAATGCATTTCTTGCAATATCTATTTTATCTATAAACCTCAAATCCTTAGGAGCAGATGATGGCAAATGTTCTATGAAGAAATGATAATCCGCTGGGTTAATTGATGTTTTAATTTTTTCAACTGCTTTATTAAATAAAAAACCAATTGGTGTTTCAATAGTGAGGTTATCTTTCGTAGTTACTACTGGCTTCTTCTTCTTTAAGAAAAGATTTAATTGAGTCTGCAAAATATTTACATTTCCTGAGAAGTTTTCAGTCCGTACAGCCCTCTTCTTGAATTCCAAAGGCATGCCTTTCTTTATCGTTTTAGTTAACTCCTTGACAAATAACTCTGTCAAAGCTGGCAAATGATTACCATAACTAATAAAGTCTTGAAAGCTTTCGACTATTATAGCTTCTTGGTTAAGGTTGAAGCTGCATAATTTCATCATGAATACCTCGGCAAGAGTAAATTTCTCATGACGAGGCTGAATGTAAATATCTTTGCCCAACAACTTGATGTAACCTACAAATGGCAGAGGGAAAGTAAAGATGTTGCTAACCGAATTGAAGTACTTGTGAAATTTGATGCCATAAGCATTGCAAATTCCTATAAAGGACTCAACTTCTTCGGGTTCCAGTGCTATAGACTCCCCTTGCTTTAAATTAATTTCCAAATCGTTTAAGCTATATAATCTTTGAAATAACTTCTTCCTTTAATTTATCAAAATCAAAAATCCTGTAGCCGTATGAAGTACCTAAAATCTTGGTATATGATTCAGGAGAACCAACCGTGTATTCTTCAAGTAGAGGTATGACTCCCTCATTAAATACATGCACGAAATGGTGCTTATCCCAAACGAACTTTGAAATAGATGTATCGAATAGTTGTTGAGGCATGAAATATGCCTGCCCTATCTGATAGTCAGGGTCATTTAATTCTTCGTAGATTCTGTTGTTCAACTCTTTCAATAGGGCAGCAAGGTTGATTCCTATTTTAGATGTATCCGACAAGTTCTCAAGAATCTCATAATTAATAAAAAACTTGAGCTTATGGAACCTCCTAATGATTGCCTTATCTTCAATGCTAATGCTCTTGTCACTTGAGTTCATAGTGCCAATTATATGAAGGTTCTTAGGAATTGAAAGCTCATAAGAACTGCCTGTATCATCAAGAAAGTTAGCTAACTGAACTTTATAAGACCTGTCAAGGGCGGCAATTGCCTCACCAAGAATGCTCGATAAATTTCCCCTATTAATTTCATCTATGAAGAGTAGAACCTTGTCTGTGCCCGATAAAGCATTAGCCATATCTATAGCTCTTAGAAGAACCCCTTTTCTATAGGTAAATTTGCCATCCTTATCAGGAAAAAGGCCACCGATGAAATCTTCATAGGTAGTATTGGGGTGAAACTGAACTTGGATTAGCTTATTGTAATTCTTCGCTATTTCCTTTTTTATAGAGTAAGTCTTGCTGGTCCCTGGTGGCCCATAAATAATAAGTTGCCCTTTAATTTCTAAACTTGTTGCGATATATGTAGGAGATGGATTGTCATTTAAGTACATAATGTATTCTTTAGCTTGATGGTTATCGACTTTATTAAGACTGAACGTGTATGATGAAGTACCTGAAATCAAAATTGGATTAATGGGAATTGTCTTGTCAAACTTTAAAAGCTTTCTTAGGTCATGCCCTGTAAAGCGGGTTGAGCTAAACGCAAGGGATGTTATGCTTTGTTTGAAAAAAGCAGGTAATTCAACATCATTAATTTTGAAATCTTTAACGAACTTGGACTTTAAAATATGAAAAAAGTCTTCACCAGTTATTAGCTCGTCTATATCTACCTTAGTAAACCGATACAACCAAGCTAAAAAATGACATAACTCAATCTTCTGGTTGTTTAGCAGCCCAAATTCAGTTTCTATATAATCACTCGTGAAGAGATAAGCTTCGGTACCATCACTTTTATTTCCAGTTTTCTTTATGTAATAGTCTATTAGCGAATTGTCTGTGGTATCTTTCAACCTCGAAGCCATGTTCTTAAGAACCGTTCTTGGATTATAGAAGTCTTGTTTAGTCTGGATACTATTTATGGAAAAAGGAAATATCAACAGATATTCATCCGACTCTTCGACTTCGTCATAAATGGAACCTAATAGCCAGGCGACTGGCGGAACATCACTTTTCCATTCATCATAGAACTTCTTTTTGTAAGTACTAAAACCTAAATTCTTAAAAATCCAAAAAGCGCCTGCAGCCATTGGGTTAACAGCTTTGAAATCTTTGAAGTAATCAATGCTGTTTGCTATTGAGCTTTCATCTAAATAGTACATTATCTACCGTACGTTTACATTCGCTCTTAATATACTAACATGATTTATAGAATAGAAAGATTAATATATAAATATACGATAAAAAGGAATTGCCAAGGCAAAACCAGGACAAAAGGAAGGAGTATATAACCTATGGAAAAATGTGCTTTAAGGAATGGCTTACTTTAAGATATTGCCTAATTCATTGGGGGCCAATTATTAAAGTATTTTCGGGAGATTTTCAAGGTTTAGATATAATGGTATGTAAATAAGGCGCAGCTGAACTTCATTGAGTAAATATAAGCGAAACTAAAAAGTCATCATTTATATCAAAATTCGACCATAAAGCTGATTTCAAATTTCCCGTTAAGTCACTTAATTTGAATAATTATTATTGCCTAAAGTCACTCACTCTCCGTTCCCTTTATCTTCGCTGATAAGCTACTTAGATTAGATTCCCTCACCTTTGGCTTCAACTCGCATTCCCATATGTTAATTACACTCCAACCCAGCTGTTCGAGTTGTTGCTGAACCCTTTGGTCTCTTTCCTTATTGGAATTAATTTTATTAGTCCAAAACTCAATTCGTGATTTAGGAATTACATGGTATTTGCAACCCTCATGCCCGTGCCAGAAGCAACCGTGAACAAAGACAACTGTCTTATACTTTGGTAGAACGATGTCTGGTTTACCTATTAAATGCTTTGGATGAAGCCTGTATCTGAACCCTTTGGAGTGCAAGTATTTTCGGACAAGAATTTCAGGTTTGGTATCCTTTCCCTTGACTCTCGACATGATATAGCTTCTGGTCTCCTTTGAATGCACATCTGTCATAGATTCTGCTCCTTAAATGTTTAAATTAGTAGCTTTAACGGATATTATGATTAAAGAATATAAAATCAACATTGTCAGGGAGCCTGGTACCGACCCGCTAACTGGCGAGTTCTACCCTTTCGAACATGAGGAGCTACAAATAGAGGCCACATCGGAAAGAAGTGCTTATGTTTTAGCCAGTTCACTTTTTAAAATGAAGGCAAGAGGACAGTTGCTCAGGTTCTTCATAAATGGTGTGGAATATTTTGATGAAAATTTTTAGCACATATCAATTTAGTCAGACTACTGATGTCATATGAAATCAACACTCCCTATGAATCTGACCTACCTTTGTTATTGGGACTTGGCTTGCGAGAGTTCATCAGTGAAAACGATGTTGAAACCAATATTGGTAGAGTTGACACTAATGAATATTACAATAGATGTGTATGTTACATGTATGCCTGCCCAGTTTTGGAAGTTTGATATACTTTGCAAGGAAAGCAGGAAGCGTATGATAATGGAGACTGGGTCAGGAATCTTCACCCGATACTGGAGTGTAGCAGAGATGATTGGACAGAACCTTGTGACTGTCGTTGCCGAATAATAAGTGATGTCGAGTATGCCATCTATACGGCTCATGAGTACAAGATATACCTTGGATTTAGCGCTACTATACTAACTGATTATGAAAGTCATTGATAAGCTGGCATGGATAGAGCTTCAAGATGGCAAAATTCTAAGCACCAGAAGTAAAGGCAGAATAAAGTATTATATTCCAGGCGGTAAACGTGAAGCAGGAGAAAGTGACTTTGATACACTATCAAGAGAAATATGGGAAGAACTTAACGTTAACCTGGTTGAAAGCAGTACTCAGTTCATTGGTGTCTTTCAGGCACAGGCCGATTCACATCCAGATGGAGTACAGGTCAAAATGACTTGCTATAGCGGCTCCTACACTGGCACCGTAATGGCATCGTGTGAAATTGATGAAGTTGTCTGGCTTAATTACAAGGACATAGAATCTGTTTCACCTGTGGATAAGATAATATTTACTTGGCTCAAAGAAAGAAATCTGTTAGACTGACATCTCCTGACTCTATTGCTATACATTTAAGGTAGCTTATCATGTATTTCTATTACATTACATTACCTACATCAACCAAAATATTTGACTCCTTTGGACTTATACCTATTGATTCAAAGATGCTATCAGTGTCAGAAACTGTTTTTGACAATTTCTTACTTTGAAGGCAATTAGGATTATAAATCAATTGAATGAAGTGTCCATGTGCTGTCTGGACTGGCATGTAATCTCTGCACCATATGCCCTTTGTACCTTGCAGTAATTCATAGTTATTTCTCCAATCGCCATGAACTTTAATTAAATTTTGGAAAAACTTAGGGTGCTTACTTGGATATGTATAACTCAGGTATAAAATATTGGTCTGGGTATTTGTTTCCTTTTAGAAGTGTGCAGGGGTGACCCCGTTATTTATTAGCCAATTATGATTAAAGTGACCATAACCAGGTTTGTTTATAGGGGTTGGATGTGGTAAGTCATTCCATATCCAGCAATGTGCCATTGACCAAGCTCTCTCAGGATACTGTTGTAAGTTTTGACCGAAACCGTTTCCTGTAGGAGTAAAAATAGAGCATGCTGATTCCGTCTCCGCCTGTGCAATAATGGATTGCTTTTTCTCTACTAACCAGCTACCAGACTTAAAAGTGAAGTAGATATGCTTTATAGATTTGGTGGTGTTAATGTATTTTACGATTTCTTCAACGTTATCTTTCAGTAAGCCTTTTGTTCCCATAACATCAAGATGAATGTCCTTATGGTCATACCAGATATACTCTCCATTTACTAAAATCGAGTGTTGCTTTGTTTCAATTGGAACTTGCGGCTTAGTACCTTGTACTATATCGGCAAAGACAATCTTTCCATTTTTACAAATTTGAAAAATTTGGTCAAGTGTAGGAATATTGTTGTTGACTGTTCGTCTGTCCACCATAAGGTTGTCATTGTGTAAAAACATGTTGCCAAGTATAGTCCACATATACATTCCCCTTCCATAGAAGAAGTCAGCGTTGTTCCACGCCCATCCATGGTTGAATGTGCCGATGATTATTACCTCTGGCTCATAGGGAACCGTATCCAGTATACAGTTGTGAGTCTGAAAGCCGTTGTTCCAGTCTTTATTTAGAAATTTATGAAATATAGGCATGATTGCTTGGGCGATTTAATAAACTAATTCAATGATATGGCTTTCATAGGAAATCACCCGATTGTTTGGATATAAATAGCACCATCTCATTGAAAACATACTCCTAAATATATACAGATATAATCAAGAAACCTTCCTGCTACATAACACCTGCTACATGGGGTCAACATTGAAATCTGGATTTTATTTTCATCTAAGTAGGGTACTTTTACATTAGGTTGGCCGTTCAATTCTACCAAACAGTCGATTTACTGCTCTGCGTTCTTCCAGTTGCTGCGCTTCGTGGTGAAGCTTTGGTGCATCACGGGCAGGCTCTGCAAAAGATGCTGATAGTTGCTAATGTCATACTGCTTGTTTTTGTACGTAGGGTGAATCTGTAATTTTATTGCCTTATCTCTATTGGTGTTCCAACAGGTACAGCCGAATATAGTTCATCCATCTCATTATCTGTCAACGCAAGGCAGCCGAGTGTCCAATCCCACCATCTGTGAAATTTGGAGATAAAGCCCGTGCCATTTCGCAAGCCATGAATCTTGATGTCTCCACCTGGTGATTTTCCTAAACTTCTGGCATGCCTGATATCATCCTCATTGGGATAAGAAACTCCTAAGTTCTTATGGTAGGCACTGTTGGGGTTCTTGTCGTTTATGTAGTACCTTCCCTCGGGAGTTTTCTTATCCCCTTCGTATTCCTTATCACCAACAGGAGTTCTGCCCAGAGCGATGGTATAGGTCTTCATCAATTTGCCATCCGAGTAAGCCAGAATCTTCCGCTCTGACTTCAGCACTACCAGCTTGTCTATCTCTGTGCCAGCAGGAAGTTCTGGCTCAGGGTAGAAGTAATAAACAGTTACTGCCATGAAGGCAACTACTGCTGTAAAACCAAATATCTTCTTCCTGGTCATTTATGCTTGTCGGGTTGCTTTGGCCGCATAGGGTGGATAAGGATGCCTAAACATATTATAAGCACAATATAGTAACAAAAACATACAATATGTCGTGCCTGCTTGAAATTTAACCGTGAAGTAATATGTGACACAGTATCTGATTTGTCGTAGTGCTGTAAATGCCTTTCTTTGTATAATAAATGTGATTATGAGGCACCGTTTATACTTTGTCTTAGCTGCCTTCTTATTCCTTGCAGGCTGTAAGGAAACCGATGTAACACCTGAACCATCAGTCTACACGCCAGTAAGTGGGCACGTTGCGTTGGGAAATCCCAGCGGTGCCACCGCTGAGATTTCCGATTACAATAACTTCCTGATGGTCAAGCCGCAGTATGTGCTTTCCTACAGCCGTGACCGTGGCACTCCCAATTGGGTGAGCTGGCACCTGAGCCGTGATTGGACAGGCTCCGCTCCACGCCAGGACGACTTCAGGGCTGATATGACGCTGCCTGCGGGTTGGTTCAGAGTGGGTGCTTCGGCTTATACGGGCAGCGGCTTTGACAGAGGGCATAACATCCCGAGTGCCGACCGAACCAGAACAGTTGAAGATAACTCTGCGACATTTCTTATGACGAACATGATACCGCAGGCACCCAACCACAACAGGAATACATGGGCTAACCTGGAGGACTACACCAGAGACCTTATAGACGCTGGTATGGAAGCTTATGTGATAATGGGCAGTTACGGCATTGGTGGTGTGGGAAGCAGCGGGGCGGCCAATACCATAGACAACGGCAGAGTAACCGTGCCGAAAAGTATCTGGAAGGTGATTGTGGTGCTGCCCGAAGGGAATGATGATATAAGCCGAATCAATGCCAATACCAGGGTTATAGCTGTCGACATACCAAACGTCAACACGGTCAACTCTGATTGGGGAACGTACAGAACCACGGTAGATGCCATCGAACAGGCTACAGGCCACGATTTGCTTTCGGCTCTGCCAGACCAAATCGAAAATATAATCGAAGCCAGAACGGATAACGGACCTACCAGATAAACCTACTGTCAATCACCATAACTATAAGCCTATGACAAACGATGCTACACTGCAAAGACTTCAGGAACTCACCAAGGGGCTGTTCTTCATGAGTGAAAGCGATTATCCACTTGATATTGTTCATTATGATGCGGCTGAGGCTGTTGCATTGTCCGATGCTGAAGTAAAGCAGATGGCAGGACAGCTATCCGAAGCAAAGGTAGAGACGGTAGAATTGGCTTACTTTCTTCGGAACATGACCAAAACTGCGCCTGAGGCAGATGATGCGGCTAAACAGGTAGCCGAGCGGTACCAGACGTTGCAGGCATTCATGGAGCAGCACCTCGGGAATGTAAAGGTCTATCGAATCGGTAACAGAGAGGTAGTGGCACTGGCGATAGGCACACTACCCGATGGAGGGCTTGCTGGATTTAAAACCGTACTCATAGAGACCTGACCCATGCACCTTAAACTCTAAAACTGCCTTGCTACATGCTCCTTCATTTCTAAGGAAGTCTCTCCACCTTTATAGATATAGAAAATGATTGAGGATTTATGTTAGTGTTGAAATACAGCTCCTTAGATAAGGAAAAACAACTGGTAAAGGTGATGTCGAACGAGAAGTACGGAATTTTTAACATTGTTGCCAGGGAAGTGGTCGTAGTACCAACATTCGATTGCTTACAGTATCACCCGCATCACAACGCTATCTGGGCAAAACAAGACGGCTTCTACTTCAGAATAGATACCCAAGGTGACAGGATAGGCAACGAGCAGATTGCTGAGTCGGATTGGGCTTTTGTTGACAAAAACGACCGCTGCCCTTCCTGTGCTGGCGGTGGTTGCAACCGCTGCTATGGCTTCGGGATAATTCCCATCGGAGGCGACTTTACCCCATACTTCATGATTGATTAGCCTTTTATTTAGCTCTTTCTCTTTAAGAATGTGCTGTAGTCGAAGAAGAAGCTGTTCTGTTGCGATTCATCTGGAGGCAGGTTGTTTATCAACTCTATTGAAATCGAACAGGGTATCAGCCTCACGCCAGCTAATCTGCTGTCACGACCAGTTATGAAGACATGCAGGAACAGCGGCAGTCCCAGCAACTGCTCCTTATGGTTGTCTATGAACAGCCTGATGTTACTTTCTAACTCGGCTTCCTCCCAAACATCGTTCGCATTGATGTTGCTAAACTCTGCGCTTGGGGTTACGATTATGCTGTAGGTGTCATATCCGTTATCATACTCGAAGAACATTCTGTTTCCTCTGCTATCGAGTCTTCGCCAGTTCAACTCGTTGAATATCTCTCCGCTGCCACCGCAAAGCTCGCAGTCGAACTCGCTGAGCTTGCCCAGGCAGGAACAGGATGCACTCTTAACCGATTCGCACTCAAACAAAACCCTGTCCAGCTCTTCCATATCGCTTTCCTGTAGCCCAGTGTCTATCCAGACGAATTTACCCTTATCCGTTATGGCTGCGGCTCTTTCCTCCTGGTAGGGGAAGATGTGGCGGTAGGTGGTGTCGGCAAAACGGCTCTTACCCTTCGCTTCCCAGAGCAGGCCGTATAGTTTTAGCTCCTTGCTATACGTTTTATAAATGATTGTCCCGCCATCATCGCTTCGGTAAAGCACCTCATTTTCCAATACATGTGTCATAATTTTCTCTTTGATTTTATTGTATATATCAGAAATGAAAAGCCCTGGGTGGTCAATAAGGCGTGGCTTCAAGAAGAAAAAACGGGTTTGGATAATTTATATATAGTATAAACAATTAGTGTACTATGCATAAGACGAACGAACAGAGCCACAGCCTCAAGATTTCGGAGGAAGCATCAGCTAAAATCCTGGAGATACAGCTTATCCTAAAAAAACAGCTTAGAAAGCACGTATCCAAAAAACAGGTAATCACCTCTTCAATCAGAGCCTTAGAAGAGAAGATGGGGTTAATCGTAAACAGGAAGGAGGGTGAAGATGAATAGCTATCAAAACCCCATGATTTACGATATTGAATCGGATGCATATGAAATGGAAGTGCCTCAAGATTTAAAAATTACCGCTGATGGCATAGCTTATGTGGTTAAGGTAAAGGAGATAATAGAGAACACCCATCTCTTCCACTGCGTTACGAGCTACGAGGACTACAACTACGTGCTTGGGGAGTATGTGAAGAACCAAATGCACATCTTTTCAAATGAGGTACAGGTGCTGTTGCTATACTATGACGAACGACTTGCCCTGCACACCCCGATGCCTGTTCGGGTGAGTATAGAGGAAGCAGGTGATGAGGTGTCTATCTTGGATGTCTCTTACAGAGTGAACAAGAGAGTGAAATCCTTTCAGGAATGGCAGAGCGAACTAATAAGCTTAAAAGCAGAAAGTCTGGAAACAGAAATTCCTACTTCTGTTCAGTTATATAGCCCAGAATATGAGATACTACAGGCACAGTCCAAGCATTGCCCAATAACTTGTATCGCACATGATTAGCTACACCTGCTGTGTATCCAACTGGTATGCCTTGAAGTCTTTCTACTTCTTCGCATGAAAGCTTCGACATGTATGGTTTCAATAATTGTAGAGAGTAGTAGTTGCGCTCCAAGCCATGAGCTGGATAAATGTCGACTATCGTACCATCGTACAGGATGTAGCGATTTCCCGTTTTCTTGACAGGGTGTTTAAATTTAAGTTGCCTTTCCTTATTGATAAAGTAGTTCTGCGCAGTGGCGTTACTGTAGGTAGCGGTTATGCAATAAGCCTTATCTCTTTCTGTATACCCATTTTCCAGCACATCCTGCAACATCACACCACTGTCAGAAGGAATCTCTACGCCCTCGATGTTCGTCCAGTACAGTCGGAGCCTGTTTTGTGCGGTTACCAAAGCAGAGTTTATTTCTAAGGGTTCAACACCAAACAGACGACTAATTACATCCTGATGGGCCTTGTTCATTACAACATTTTCCAGTAGAAAATATGGGGCTGAAGTTTCTCTTAGAATTCTTTCAAACTCATAGATTAACTTTCCTCTGCTATCATCAAAACTTTTTTGATTTCCTCTTTTTGAAAAGGATTGACAAGGCGAACCACCAATCAGTAAATCAATTTGACCCACGTCAAATATTCCGTTTTCGGTTATCAAACAGCCATTTTTGTAGCTAATTTTTGAAACATCACCAAGATGTATGATGTCAGGAAAATTATTGTTTGATACCCCAATTGCCGCACCATCAATTTCACTTGCGTAATAATTATCAACTTTGATTCCTGCTTCCTGCAATGCAAGCCTACCACAACTGATGCCATCAAACAGGCTTAATACGTTCAATTGCTTATACTTTTGATTTATGTTATTATTGCAAAAATAATCAAACCAATATATAGAATCAAAGTAATGGCAAAACCCACGGATATAGATGCAATTGTTCAGACATTACAACAATCTCAGCAGAATAAGGAGTTACTCGAAGCTATGATAAGCCAGTTGGAAAAGTTTGTAATAAACCAGAAGATTGTCCTGAGCGAGATAGAAACACTAATCACACAGGCAAAGGAAGGCACAGTGGAGAAAAGAAGTAAGAGAGGTGGTTATCGGGGAAGAAAGAAAAAGAGTGCGGACGAGGTAACGCCTGAATAGACATAAGTATTGAAATTCAAACCAAAGGCAACACAAAAGGTGTTGCCTTTGGTTTGGTAGTAAACTCATATCAAAAACTACTGGGTTCTGAGTTTTAACCTTCTTTAAGGTAGCTGTAAAGTGTAGGCTTCGTTATACCCATCATCTGACAAATTTCATCTACTGAGTGGTGCTTTTCTTTATAAAGCCGAACAGTGAGCTTCCTTTTTTCATCGCTCATTTTCTTAGGGCGACCGCCTTTGCGACCTCTTGCTCGGGCTGCTGCGAGACCAGCCATAGTGCGTTCCTTTATGAGATTGCGCTCGAACTCTGCCATGGATGCAAAGATATGGAAGACAAGTTTTCCAGTTGCGGTGGATGTGTCGATGGATTCCTGTAAGCTTATAAGAGCGATACCCTCTTGTTCTAAATAGTTCATCCACTCGATAAGGTCTTTAAGTGAGCGCCCGAGCCTGTCAAGTCGCCACACCACCAGAGTGTCGCCTCGCCTGAGTACTTCCTTAGCCTTCGTCAAGGCAGGTCTTTCGGCAACAGTGCCCGAAATTTTATCGGTAAAAATTTTCTCGCACCCTGCTTGGGTAAGTGCGTCTTGTTGCAAGTCCGAATTTTGAAGAAGGGTGGAAACCCTGGCGTAGCCTATCAGCATAAAGAGTGTATTAGTTAAATATCTCGTCATGCTAATATAATAATTTACTTTGAATAATTTACTGAGTTTATTTACTTTTTAAAGTGCCTATACGCTCTGCCAAGAGCATTGATGTTTTAGAGTGTGAACAGTTAAGAAAACATTCGTTTTTTAGACAAGAATAGCTTAGTGCAGATATGGGAGCAGCTTAAAGTTAGTTTCCTATTCTGACAAAGTCTGGACGTACAAATTTGTATAAAGTAGAAGCCAAACTATTCATCTACCACATCAAAATATTAAATATCCACTATTACAGAAAAGCTATATGAATGGCAAAGTGTATTTTTCTGGAACTGAAACCGCTACCGAATTTGCAGTTTATATGGAGGGTGCGGTTTCTTATGCAATGAAGACTGTTGACAGTTTTTAAGCTGGAAATGGTAATGTTTATGTTCCAGAGTGGAAAAAAGTTTTAATTGTGAGTTAAAGTGAGAGGTAGAGCTACCTCTATATTTGAGCTACCCAATTTTGCAGATAAGCGTATGTTCATATTTAAACACAAGTTGTCTGTATAGATAGTGAAACAAATACCGCAGCATCTAAAAACTAAAATGGAAAATAACCACGAAATGGCTCAGCACAAAGGAGGTAAGAGTAACTATACGAACTTCGTTTTGATGTTACTTAGTTCCTTTATCGCAATGTACATAACAATGTACCTTAACACTTATGAGATAGACCATGTGTACTTCAGTCTTACACGATTTTACATGGCTTGTTTAGGGATTGCTGCAATGGCAGTAATAATGTTTTTCTTTATGAAAGACATGTACATGGACAAGAAGAAGAACACTGCTATCCTTTTAGGTAGTCTGATGTTGTTTATAGGTGCTTTAACTTTGGCAAGGACACAAACTCCCATCGGTGATGTACTGTATATGAAGGCAATGATTCCACACCATTCAATAGCTATTCTTGCAAGTAAAAGGGCAGATATAAAAGACCCTGAGGTAAAGAAATTGACAGAGGAAATAATAGAATCACAAGAAAAGGAGATTGCAGAAATGAAAGCTCATATTAAAAGGTTGGAATCAGGCAAATAACCTTTAGTGCAGGCAGCCTTTAAACGGTATACCCATTGATAAATGGAAACCAACTCTGGATGAAGTCAAGGAATGCCAGCAGAGAACAATGTGAACAAGCCATTGAGGTGCATCTGAAACACAAATTCTGTAGTCGGGGTAAAAGGGAGAGTACAGCAATTTTTATCACAACATAACAAACTTAAAGATTATGCATAATTCACCACAATACCAATCAGTAATTCAGGCACTCAATGACTGTGCTGCCGCATGTGACCATTGTTACAATGCCTGTTTTCAGGAACAGGACTTAAAAATGATGGCACGTTGTATTCAGTTAGACCGAGACTGTGCGGAAATATGTAAGTTGACATCAAGTGCGCTGGCAAGAGATTCGGAGGCAGCTAAAACCTATCTGCAAGCATGTGCTGAGGTGTGCAGAATGTGCGGTGAAGAGTGTGCCAAACACGAGGCGCAGCATTGTAAGGACTGCGCTGAGGCATGCAGACGTTGTGAGGAAGCTTGCAGAAGCTTGTTGTAACAACTCACATATTTCGATAAAGGGCAGTATCTAATTAACTGTGT
Source organism: Pontibacter chinhatensis (assembly GCF_900113285.1). Lineage (GTDB taxonomy): Bacteria > Bacteroidota > Bacteroidia > Cytophagales > Hymenobacteraceae > Pontibacter > Pontibacter chinhatensis. Next base: position 73 of record NZ_FOOT01000018.1, on the reverse strand, counting down.
AAATGGAGGTTTGGGCGCAAGTTCGGACCTTTTTTATTAACTTCCATAACCATTCACACAGCGATGATAAGCA
>NZ_FOOT01000014.1 GCF_900113285.1 Pontibacter chinhatensis | reverse complement strand
CTCTTCCGACTTAAAACCCATAACGCGTCGCCCGGTTGGGTGCAACCACGGCTTCATTGTAGGCACTCCGTACCCAACGAAGCCTTAGTTGTTGTGGTAAGTTATTTTTCAAACTCCTTTAATTCCGACTTGAATTCTGAATCATATTTTGCCTCTATCAGCTCAAAAATTGCATCATATTTTCGACTTGAAGGCCTTTGCTTTACCCGCAGCCAAACCCTACCAAAATCAATAAGGCATTCAGAAGTTATGATAAATTCATCCTCTTGGTCAAACTTCAGTTCCATTATGCAACCACTTGCACTTTGCTTGTAAGCCGTGTCTTCTAAGATAAACCTTACCCCTGTGACAAAGCATTTGATGCCTGATATAGATTGGATGTCAGAGGTAATAGCCTCAGCAAAGAGTGAAGCATTTTTCCAACAGATGCTGTAATTCGTTAATAAATCATCCGTAACGGAGTACAACTCTTGGCTTAGCTTAGTTAGGCACTGATATATTTTAAATTTCATACTTGTAATTTACCGCAACTAAAGTATAAATGTGAACATACATTTATCTGTACTATACCTAAACCCTAATTACCCCTCCAAATCAGGAGCCAATTCTCTAAACAATATTGTATAAACTTAATCATTCCTTCTACCCCACCCCAATCTGCCAACTCTTTTTTATCTTTGCCTGGAACAGATGAATGAAGGAATAGATGAATCTTATTGAAGAACTGCGCTGGAGAGGCATGCTCCATGATTTCATGCCGGGCACTGAAGAACAATTAGCCTCCGAGATGACATCCGGCTACATTGGCTTCGACCCTACGGCCAAGTCGCTGCACATTGGCAACCTGGCCACCATCATGCTGCTGGTGCACCTGCAGCGTGCCGGCCATAAGCCGCTTGCTCTTGTTGGCGGTGCCACCGGCATGATCGGCGATCCATCCGGCAAATCAGCAGAGCGAAACCTGCTGGACGAAACTACCCTGCGTGAGAACCAGGAAGGCATCAAGAAACAGCTGGAGAAGTTTCTGGACTTTGACTGCGGCGCCAACTCGGCCGAAATAGTAAACAACTACGACTGGTTCAATGAATTCAGTTTCCTGGGCTTCCTGCGCGACGTGGGCAAGCACATCACCGTGAACTACATGATGGCGAAGGACTCGGTAAAGAAACGCATCACTGCAGAGGAAGGCGACCGAGTGGAAGGTCTTTCTTATACCGAGTTCGCGTACCAGCTCATCCAGGGTTACGACTTCTACCATCTCTACAAAACCAAAGGAGTAAAGATACAGATGGGCGCCTCCGACCAGTGGGGCAACATCACCACCGGTACCGAGCTGATCCGGCGTATGGACGGTGGTAAGGCTTTTGCCATGGTGGGCAAGCTGGTCACTAAATCCGATGGCACTAAATTCGGTAAGTCTGAGGGCGGAAACGTGTGGCTAGACCCGAACCTGACGACTCCATACAAGTTCTACCAGTTCTGGCTCAACCTGTCGGATGAGGAGGCTGAGAAGCTAATCAAAGTTTATACATTGATTCCGCAAGAAGAGATTGCACAGATTACAGAGGAGCACAAACAGGCCCCTCACCTACGCCTGCTGCAGAAAGCCCTTGCTAAGGATGTTACAATTCGCGTTCATTCCGAAGAAGACTATAACGCCGCTGTAGATGCTTCAGAAATTTTATTCGGAAAAGGCGATTTAGAGACGTTGAAGGGCCTAAAAGAGGACGTTTTGCTCTCTGTTTTCGAAGGTGTGCCACAGATAGAAGTTAGCCAGGCAGACTATGCCGCTGCCGCCACTGTGACCGACCTGCTTTCGGAGGTTACAGGAGGACATGTTTTCGAGTCGAAGGGCGAGGCAAAGCGCATGATCAAGAACGGAGGCGTAAGTGTAAACCGCCAGAAGGTTCAGAGCGCCGAAGACAGTGTTAACTTCGAGTTGCTGCAGGGCAAATACCTGGTAGTGCAGAAGGGTAAGAAGAACTACTACCTTATTTCAGTTAACTAGCTGATAATCAAAAGCATAATAAAATAAAAAGGTGGCCTTTGCAGGTCACCTTTTTATTTTATCCAGTCTGTTGGAAGCTTATTTCTTCTCAGCTGTGCTGTTTTTGATGTCCTGAACTTCCTTACGGATGTCCTGAGCCATGTTTTTCAGATCTTGCATACCTTTACGTACACGAGTACCAGCGGCAGCATTTCCCTTATCGTAGAACTTTTCGAAGTCACCTTCCAGAGACATTACCAAGTCCTTCAGTTTGCTAAAGTTGTTGTTCATTAGAGCAATTGTTATAGTGAAACATTTAATTTTATAGCTCTAATATACACATTTGTTACAAACAAGCAAAGATTAGGGAATTTTAATATAAGCCCCTGGGAGCTCTTAGGCCGTAACTGCAGGCGTAGAGTAAAGTCCCTTATCTAGCTTTTGTGCAATTTTCTCAAAAGCAGCGATCGTCTCCTCCACGTCAGCCAGCGTGTGCGCGGCAGTCGGGATAAGGCGAAGCATGATAACATCTTTCGGCACTACCGGATACACTACGATAGAGCAGAAAATGCTGTAGTTCTCACGCAGGTCCAGCGTTAGTTGTGTTGCATCCGGAATCTGGCCGTTCAGGAACACAGGCGTTACCGGCGACTCTGTTGTACCGATGTTGAAGCCTTTCTCACGCAGGCCGCTCTGCAGGGCGTGTACAACCTCCCACAGTTTATCCTTCAGCTCAGGCTTGGTGCGCAGCAGCTCCAGGCGCTTAATGGCGCCTACTACTAATGGCATCGGCAGCGACTTGGCGAAGATCTGAGAGCGCATGTTGTAGCGCAGATACTCGATCACCTGCTCGTTAGAAGCCACGAAGGCGCCGATGCTGGCCATTGACTTGGCGAATGTAGAGAAGTATACGTCGATACCATCCTGCACACCCAGGTGCTCTCCTGTACCGGCTCCCGTAGCGCCCATGGTACCGAAACCGTGCGCGTCATCCACAAACAGGCGGAAGTTGAATTTTTCCTTCAGGGCCACAACTTCAGCTAGTTTGCCCAAGTTGCCGGACATGCCGAATACACCCTCTGTGATCACCAGGATAGCACCGCCGGTATTCTCGGCCCACTTCGTGGCACGTACCAGTTGCTTCTCCAGGCTCTCCATATCGTTGTGTGAATACACAAAGCGTTTGCCCTGGTGTAGGCGCACCCCGTCGATTATACAAGCGTGGGATTCGGCGTCGTAAACAATCACGTCGTGGCGGTCAACCAGCGCGTCGATGATAGACAGCACGCCCTGGTACCCGAAGTTGAGCAGCATCGCATCCTCCTTCTTCACAAAGTCAGCAAGCTCTGCCTCCAACTGCTCGTGCAGGTTAGTATTACCAGACATAATACGGGCACCCATAGGTGTCGCCATGCCCCACTCTGCAGCTGCCTCGGCATCAGCCTTGCGCACCTCAGGGTGGTTAGCCAAGCCCAGGTAGTTGTTCAGGCTCCACGTCAGCACATCTTTCCCCCTGAACTTCATCCTCGGGGCAATCTCGCCCTCCAGTTTAGGGAATGTAAAATAGCCATGTGCGTAATGTGAGTGGCTGCCTAACGGACCTCGGTTGGTCAACAACTTTTCAAATAAATCCACTTGTGTAATAATTAGGTTATTGGGATAAATTCTGTACCAAATGCTATTACTCCTTACATTAATTAATGAAGTATAACGCAGCGCAAAGTTATGCTTTATTCGGCTCATATACAATTATTACCCTATACTACCACCGTCAATTTTAATTCTGCATTTTTAACTTTGCCTTCAAAGCTGTTTCTTTGAAGTAGAATAAACCATAACGTCTGCATGAGAAAAATCAACAAGATACTGGTTGCCAACCGGGGTGAAATAGCGCTGCGCGTGATGCGTACGGCGAAAGAGATGGGAATTAAAACCGTAGCCGTCTACAGCGAGGCCGACCGCAATGCCCTGCACGTGCGCTTTGCCGATGAAGCTGTATGCGTGGGAGGCCCCAAATCCAGCGAGTCTTACCTCCGCGGCGATGTTATCATACAGGTTTGCAAGGACCTTGGCGTGGACGCCATTCATCCAGGTTATGGTTTCTTATCGGAGAATGCGGCTTTTGCCAAGGCGGTACAGGAAGCCGGCATCACTTTCATCGGCCCAACTCCGGAGGCTATTGAGTTGATGGGCAGCAAGCTGGCCGCCAAGGCAGCTGTGGCAAAGTATAACATCCCCATGGTGCCCGGTACGGAGCACGCCATTACGGATGTGGAGGAGGCCAAAGAAATCGCTCGCCAGGTTGGTTTTCCCATCCTGATAAAGGCCAGCGCAGGGGGCGGCGGCAAGGGCATGCGCGTGGTGGACAGTGCGGAGGTATTTGAGGAGCAGATGCAGCTGGCTGTAAGTGAGGCCACTTCTGCCTTCGGGGATGGCTCCGTGTTTATTGAGAAGTATATCGGCTCCCCGCGCCACATCGAAATTCAGGTACTGGGCGACACACACGGCAACATCGTGCATTTGTTCGAGCGTGAGTGCTCTATTCAGCGTCGCCACCAGAAAGTTATTGAAGAAGCACCTTCTGCTATCCTTACTCCTGCCCTACGCGAGGAAATGGGCCGCAGCGCCGTGAATGTGGCAAAGGCCTGCGATTATGTTGGTGCTGGTACCGTAGAGTTTCTGCTGGATGAGAACATGAACTTCTACTTCCTGGAGATGAACACCCGCCTGCAGGTAGAGCACCCGGTAACGGAGCAGATAACCGGGCTGGACCTGGTAAGAGAGCAGATTCTGATTGCGGAAGGCAACCCGTTAAGCTTTCGTCAGGAAGACCTGCAAATAAACGGACACTCGCTGGAGCTACGGGTGTACGCCGAGGACCCGGCCAACAACTTCCTGCCCGATATCGGGAAGCTGGAAACCTACAGAAGACCGCAGGGCCTGGGTGTGCGGGTGGATGATGGCTTTGAGCAGGGTATGGAAATTCCGATCTACTACGACCCGATGATTGCCAAGCTTGTTACCTTCGGGAAAGACCGCCAAGAGGCCATCGCAAAGATGCTGCGCGCCATTGAGGAGTACCAGATAACAGGCATTGAAACGACTCTGCTTTTTGGCACCTATGTACTGCAGCACGAGGCATTTGTGAGCGGCAACTTCGACACGAAGTTCATAGAGCGTTACTTTAGCCCAGACGTATTGGAAAGAAAACCAGACGAAGGTGCTGATGAAGTAGCCGCAGCCCTGGCCGCTATACTTATGCAACAGCAAAAGCCTGCTTCCTCTGCAGCAGTAGTAACTGCAGAATCCCACACGTCAAACTGGAGAAGAAACAGGACCAAGTAAGTATAATCCGAATTATAAAGTATAATTCCCCTGGAGCTGGCAGAGTCAATGTCCGTTTCAGGGGATTTATGTTCTGAATAGCTGATCCGAACATCCTTGTCCGGAAGGAATTCTGCTGCGGACTTCCAAGTCCGCATAGACCATACTTTTATACTTGATCTTTCTGGCGCAAGTCTTCAGACTTGTGTTTTACAATGATGTCGAGTCTCTGACTTGACTGGCTTGATAAGCTATATATTATACTTTAATACTTGCCTGTTAAAACTTTCCCCATAGCACTTGCTTCCTTCCACTTGAACTAGGCTATCCTTACTAGCTGCCGTTCATCCTTTAGTTCCCACTAGCGGCTCGTTTCATTTACTGCTTTCTGCCCTCCCAGGCCGGGAGGCCTCGCCTTCGGGCATCGCGCGGTGTTCCCTCCTTGCCTCGCTGCCGCTCAGCATGCCCTCACCGGGCACCGGATCTCACAAGGCGCTCAACCCGAAGGCTGGGAAGCATTTCGATAGCTTCTGCCTTTGCTATGCGATAAGTATAAACTGTCCCCTTGAGGGGACCATAGGGGTGTAATCGCCTGAAGACAATTCCCCTCCTCGGAGGGGCTGGGGTGGGTTTATACTTATGCGCGGTGACTTTCAGCAACTATGAAACTTATAATTCATCTATAGTAAATTCACGCTCCCCTCCTTGGATAAGGAGGGGTTAGGGGTGGTTGGACCCGGTACTACAAATGGGACTAGTTTGCTATGGAATGCTGGTATGAGTTATTCACTTGAACGGGTAGAAATTCTGCACAAGCACCTATTTCCTCCATCTTATAAAGTATAAACCAAGGCCAGATTTATACTTGCTTATGCAACTAGTGCAGGTGCAGAAATGGGTCTGCACACACATATCTATACTTCCTCAAAACGCATGCCCAGCAAAGTATAAAAACAAAAAGGGCTTAGCGTGCAGCTAAGCCCTTCTGTAATATATCTGAAAGTAAATTACTTTACTTTGTCAACGATAGCTTTGAAAGCCTCTGGGTGGTTCATCGCCAGGTCAGCAAGTACTTTGCGGTTCAGGTCGATGTTAGCCTTCTTCAGGCCACCCATCAGAGAAGAGTAAGACAAGCCATGCTCGCGAGCACCGGCGTTGATACGCTGGATCCACAGGGATCTGAAGTCTCTCTTCTTAGCTTTTCTGTCGCGGTAAGCATACAGCAAACCTTTTTCTACCGCGTTTTTCGCAACTGTCCAAACGTTCTTGCGACGGCCAAAGTAACCTTTGGCCATTTTCATTATTTTTTTTCTTCTGTGTCGTGCTGCTACGACGTTTACCGATCTTGGCATTTTGTTAAAAGTTTTGGCGGCTGGTGATTTATACTTAAATCTTTCTTAGGACCAGATACCGGGTTCGTACTAATGATTAACCTTTACTAATTCTGTCGCAGAATTAGATTTTCAGCATGAATTTAACGTTTGCTTCGTCAGCTTTGCTAACAAGGCCGATGTGCGTCAAATTACGCTTCTGCTTCGTCGTCTTCTTCGTCAGGATGTGGCTCTTGTAAGCGTGCTTACGCTTAATTTTGCCAGTACCTGTCAAAGAAAAACGCTTCTTTGCACCAGATTTGGTTTTTACTTTTGGCATGAGTATATAATTAATTGAAAAAATTACTTTTTCGCAGGAGCATTCTTCGGTGCCAGAATCAGGAACATACGCTTACCTTCCAGTTTCGGCAACTGCTCAACTTTCGCTAAATCCTCCAAGGCCTGCGCAAACTTCAGAAGCAGAATCTCACCGCGCTCTTTGAACACGATGGTTCTACCCACAAAGTGCACGTAGGACTTAATTTTATAGCCGCTCTCCAGGAAGCCTTTCGCATGCTTGAGCTTGAACTCGAAGTCGTGCTCGTCGGTGTTCGGACCAAAACGAATCTCCTTGATCACCACCTTCTGCTGCTTGGCCTTCATCTCCCTCGTTTTCTTCTTCTGTTCGTACTTGAACTTAGAATAATCGATGATGCGGCATACGGGTGGGTTAGCTGTTGGCGAAATCTCAACCAGGTCAAGATTCTGCTCATTAGCCATTCTTTGAGCATCTCTCACTGAGTATACTCCTTGCTCAACATTGTCGCCCACCAGTCTTATTTCTCTGGCAGTTATTCTTTCATTGACTTTGTATGGCTCCTCCACCTTCCCGCGTGGGATGTTGCGCCTGTTCTGCGTAGTAGCTATAGTTGTACCTCCTTAATTTAAATTCTACAATTAGGTTGCGAATATCGCAAATTATCTATCAAAATGAAAATACTTTTCTTAATTGTTCAGCATTTCAGCGATTTTGCGCTGAAAAAGGGTACCGAACTCCTCCACTGACATGGAGCCAAGATCTCCTTCACCGTGCCTTCTGACAGAGACAGCACCGTTCTCCTGCTCCTTCTCCCCTACTATCAGCATGTAGGGCACCTTGCGCACCTCAGCATCGCGAATCTTACGGCCAATCTTCTCGTCGCGGTTATCCACGTAGCCTCTGATGTCGTCCTGCTGCAGCTGGTCATACACTTGCTGGGCATACTCGTGGTACTTCTCAGAAATTGGAAGTATAGCAATCTGCTCCGGGCTCAGCCACAGTGGGAAATTACCGCCGCAGTGCTCTATCAGCACCGCCACGAAGCGCTCAAGCGAGCCAAACGGTGCGCGGTGGATCATCACCGGGCGATGTTTCTGGTTATCAGCGCCGATGTACTCGAGCTGGAATCTTTCTGGTAAGTTATAATCTACCTGAATAGTTCCCAGCTGCCACTTACGGCCAAGGGCATCCTTCACCATAAAGTCGAGCTTAGGTCCGTAAAACGCAGCCTCGCCCAGTTCGGTTACAGTGCGCAGTCCTTTCTCGGCAGCAGCCTCTATAATAGCGCTTTCGGCCTTCTCCCATACTTCGTCGGTGCCAATGTACTTTGCTTTGTTCTCCGGATCGCGCAGGGAAATCTGCGCAGTATAGTCATCAAAGCCGAGGGCCTTGAACACGTAAAGCACCAGGTCAATTACCTTGATAAACTCCTCCTTCACCTGGTCCGGGCGGCAGAAGATGTGGGCATCGTCCTGCGTAAAGCCTCTTACACGGGTTAAACCGTGCAACTCGCCGCTTTGTTCATAACGGTATACGGTACCGAACTCCGCCAGGCGCACGGGCAGCTCTTTGTAGGAGCGCGGACGTGTTTTATAGATCTCGCAGTGGTGCGGGCAGTTCATTGGCTTGAGCAAGAATTCCTCGTTCTCGTTCGGCGTCTTGATCGGCTGGAAGGAGTCAGCGCCATACTTCTCGTAGTGCCCGGACGTTACATACAGCTCCTTGCTGCCAATGTGTGGGGTAACTACCGGCTGGTAGCCAGCTTTTACCTGCGCCTTGCGCATAAACTGCTCCAGGCGCTCGCGCAGCAAAGTCCCTTTCGGCAGCCACAGCGGCAAACCCATGCCCACCTTCTCAGAGAAGGCGAACAGCTCCAGTTCCTTGCCCAACTTGCGGTGGTCGCGCTTCTTGGCCTCTTCCAGTCGCTCGAGGTATTCAGTCAGCTCCTTTTGTTTCGGGAAGGTTACGCCATAGATGCGGGTCAGCTGCTTGTTCTTCTCATCGCCGCGCCAGTACGCGCCGGCAATGTTCATTACCTTGGCCGCTTTAATAAAGCCGGTATTCGGGATGTGCGGACCACGGCAAAGGTCCACAAAGTTACCCTGCTCGTAGAAAGTGATGCTTCCGTCCTCCAGGTCCTTTATCAGGTCCAGCTTATACTCATCCCCCTTCTTAGTGAAATATTCAATTGCGTCCGCTTTTGATACTTCGCTGCGCTTATACTCATTCTTCTGACGGGCCAGTTCCAGCATCTTCTGCTCCAGCTTGGTGATATCCTCGGGCGACAGGTGGTGCTCGCCTAGGTCCACGTCATAGTAAAAGCCATTCTCTACCGGAGGACCGATACCGAATTTAACGTCCGGATACATGTCCTCCAAAGCCTCGGCCAGCAAGTGGGCAGAGGAGTGCCAGAAGGTGTTTTTACCCTCGTCATCGTTCCAGGTGAGCAGCTGCACCGTCGCATCCTCGCTGATGGGGCGCGTGGCATCCCAAACAGCTCCGTTTACTTTGGCAGCAAGCACGTTACGAGCCAAGCCTTCGCTAATGCTCTGTGCGATCTCAAGGCTGGTTACGCCGCTTTCAAACTGGCGCACCGAACCATCTGGCAGTGTGATGTTGATCATAGTGGTTTATCTTTCTATCTGTTCCTGTAGGCGTACAGCTGCACTATCAGGCATTGGTCTTGCAATTCTATACTTTAATCTGGCGATGGACCGGTTGGCATACGTTGCCTTGGGGTCAACCCGCAGCAGCCGCTGGTACATCGAAAGCGCTTTGGTGTACAGGCCGTTGCGCTCAAAGGCAGTAGCCAGTGTCACCAGGTAGTCCGGGTTGTTGCGGTATACTTTGTACACCTTCTCCAGGTGCTCCATCGCCTCAAAATCATACCCTTGGGCCAGTTGGTAAACACCCAGCCGGTAATGGGCCGCCGATAAGGTATCAGTTATACTTACGGCCTTGTTATAAGCAAGCACGGCACTGTCCTGTCGCTGTTCCTGCTGATAGACCAGCCCGCGGTTATACCAGAGCTTGGCATCGTCAGGAGACGATTTAAGCGCCTGCAGCAAGTATGGTTTTGCCGTATTATACTCTCCCTTATCAATCAGGATGGCTGCTAGCTCCCGCTGCGGCTGCATAAATTCAGGTGCCTGCTCCAGGGCCAGTTTATAGTTGCGCACAGCTTCTGCTGAGTCTCCGGATGCTTCCTGCACACGGCCTTTGTAATAAAAAACGAACTCGTTCACAGGCGAAAGCTCCTGGGCCTTCAGAATGTACTCCATGGCCTTTTCATACTCTTTGCGCTGTAAGTATAACTCACTAAGCAGCACGTACAGGGAGGCACTTTGGTACGAGTTGCGCTCCGCCGTTAAAGCTAGCGGCAGGGCTTCCTGCGGTTTGCCCATGGCGCGCAGCACCTGCGCTTTCACAAACAGACTGGCCGGCTCGTTTTTGGTCAACCTCACGGCCTCCTCCGCATCTTCCAGCGCTTTCTCCAACTCCCCTTTCTGCAGCAACACCACCGCACGGCGGGCATACAAGCTTCCGTCGCGTCTGGAGTTCTCTATGGCTATGTTCAGGTTTTGAAGCTGCGCCTCCGGGTCGTCCTTTACCTGCTGCAGATCTACCATCCGCTCCCGGCTACCCTCTTCTGTAGCACAGGAGGCCAGGCCAACCGACAGCACCACTAGCACCAAACTCCAAATCCGCATCTATTACCGGCTAACGTTAAATCTGGCAAAAGTGCCCTTATACTTTGCCTGCGCTAAATTAAGACATTTTACCTAAATAGAAACACAACTAACGCAGGAAGCAAAGGTGTTGCCGTAAAACAAAAAGCCTGCTACCGGATAGGCGCAGGCTTTTTGTGTGTCTTTATACAGTTAGAGCTTCTGCTTTTGCTGCTGCTCCTGTAACAACATGCTGCATCGCCTGCTAAGCTCCAGCTCCTCCTTCGTGGCGAGGGTGAGCGTAAGGGCTTGTTGCAAGGTGTTGATGCAGGACGTTGTGTTTTTCATCTCTTTGTAGATATTGGCCAAATCATAGTAATACGCTATGTTGTCCGGGTCGTACGCAATTGCCTTCTCGATGGCCTCAGCCGCTAATTCATTCGTCGCCTCGCCGCACACGCCTCCGAAAAACACCTTCGAAGCAGTCTTCTCAGCAAAGTTAAGGTTTGCCATTTTGAAATACCAGCGGCCAAGCAAGTGCCAGGATCCGGCATGCTGGCTGTCGTCAGCCAGTGCGGCGTCCACAAAAGACTTCATCTGATGAAAGTTTTGCAGGCGCTCCTTCGGTCCGGAAGTCATGGCCTTCGCTCCTATGGCCAAAGCCATCGCGTAATTCGGCTCCGCATCCTCCGGGTGAAGCTCGTAGGCCTTCAGGGCATACTGCTTTGCCTTCAGAAAGTGCTCCTGCTTGTGCGTCTCGTCCAGAAACCGCTCGCCGATGCGGCTATGCAGTAAGCTTGCCTTGCACAGCACCTCCACATTATCGGGAGACTCTGCCAACACCTGCTCGTAAATCTGCAGCGCCTCGGACTCTTTATAATCGCTTAAAAGCTGCTCCGCCTTCTTCAAAAGCTCGTTGTTGCCGGATGCACCTCCCTCAGCCCAAACGGGCTCAGAACAGGCGACTCCCAGTGCGCAACAAAGTATAACAGCCTTTAAAACAATCTTCATAAAGCAATTTCTCTCCTGTAAACTACCAAGCACGAGCGACTTAAGCAAGGCCTGGGAGAGAAAATCTAGAAAAGATCCAGCTGCTTTTTCTCCTTCAGTGCCTTTTTCGCTTCGTTGGCCTCTATATCGATTTCTACGGTTTCAGATTCCAGAGGTTGAGCACCGCTCACTTTTGCAGCCTCTGCGGCCAGCTCTTTAAGTTCAGCAGGCAACGTTACCGGCTCTTTTCTTGCCGCTTTTTTGGCTTTTGGCTTGTCCTCGTCCGGCTGCTCCACCTCCTGCATCTTAGGCACATCCACCTCAAAAATCTTGTAGTAGTTGAGCTTGTTACCGAGCGCCTTCCAGCCTTTCACATCAATAAACTCGTTCAGCAGCAGCTTCTCGGTTTCGCGCTCGCCACGAATGGATCGCTTGAATTTGATGGTAGCCAGTGGCTGCGGATGTGTAGACACGGCCTCCAACCTGGAGTTTTTCGTCTCCGGAATAAAGGCAAAGCGCTTACCTATCGTAGTGGTCTCGATCTTGAAACGCTTCACGTAATAGATTTTGTTCTCGCCCTCGTAATAAATGGCTGAAATAACCAGTTCCGGATCAAACTTCTGCAGCACCTTCAGCTTCTCCACCGTGTAGTGGTTGGCCAGGTCAAAGGAGGTCAGCTCATACGTTCCATCTTCATACACAGCAAGTATAGAATCGTCGGTGTTGAACGAGCCCAGGTAGCGCCCGCGTCCTTCGGTGTTTAAACGCCCGATTACCTCATCGTAGTATATCTCGCGTCCACCCAGGGTAGATTCGCCCAGACTCTTCTGTACCACCTTCTTCACCGGGTACTTCGTTACGATATTGCCGTTAGAGCCTTTGCCTTTAATCATCAGCTCTGCAAAGTCAAAGTCGAACACCTTGTTGCGGGCCGTCGCGCTCGGTGCTAAAGAAACAGTCACCACCTCCGACTCGGAGTTAGGGTTGGCCGTGAGGTAATGCACTTTAGAACCCTTGTTGCCCTTGGTCAGGTCATACTCCTTGTCGCGGGTAACGGACTTCACCGAGAAACGCTTGGCATAGGAGACGCCCGACTTACCATCGAGGTAAATCATGTTGTACACCATGTGCTCGTCGTTCTTGTTGTACACACCGGCAAGTATAATGTCCTTGCCCACAAAGGTTTTCTCCGCCACCTTGGTTACGGTGAACTTACCATCCTTACGGAACACAATGATGTCGTCCATATCGGAGCAGTCGCATACAAACTCGTCTTTGCGCAGGCCTGTTCCGATGAAGCCGTCCTTGGCGTTCATGTACAGCTTTTGGTTGGCAATGGCCACGTTCTGCGCGTTGATCACGTCGAAGGTTTTTACCTGTGTGCGGCGGTCTTTGCCCTGTCCATACTTTTTCAGCAGCCCCTCAAAGTATGAAATAGCGTAGCGGATCAGGTTCGCCAGGTTATCGTCCACCTCAGCCATCTCCTCCTCCAGCTTCCTAATGTACTCGTCCGCTTTGAAGGAGTCATACTTGGAGATGCGCTTGATCTTTATTTCGGTCAGGCGAACGATATCCTCTTCCGATACCTCGCGGCGCAACAGGTGCTTAAACGGATCGAGCCCGGTGTCAATGGCGTTCAGCACGGCTTCCCAGGTCTCACACTCCTCAATGTCGCGGTAGATGCGGTTCTCAATGAAGATCTTCTCCAGGGAAGAGTAGTGCCACTTGTCCTCCAGCTCCCCTTTGCGTATCTCCAGCTCACGCTTCAGCAGGTCTACCGTTTTAAAGGTAGAAATGCGCAGCAGCTCGTTAACATCCAGGAAGTGCGGCTTGTCGTCAATGATCACGCAGGCATTCGGAGAGATAGACACCTCGCAGTCGGTAAAGGCATAGAGGGCGTCCATCGTCAGGTCCGGCGAAACCCCGGTTGGCAGGTGCACTTGTATCTCTACCTCGGCGGCGGTGTTGTCCACTACCTTCTTTATCTTGATCTTGTTGTTCTCGCTCGCCTTCACGATCGACTCCATCAGTCCGGTGGTCGTAGTGCCATACGGCACGTCGCGGATGATGAGCATCGTCTTGTCAACCTTCTCGATGGTGGCGCGCACACGGATTCTTCCGCCGCGCTGACCGCCGTTATAGTTGGTCACGTCCACCTGCCCGCCAGTCGGGAAGTCTGGCAACAGCGTGGTGCTACGGCCCTTCAGCACATCAATAGAGCCTTTGATGAGCTCCTTGAAGTTGTGCGGCATAATCTTCGTAGACAAACCAACGGCAATACCCTCCACACCCTGCGCCAGCAGCAGCGGGAACTTCACCGGCAGGGTGACCGGCTCATTTTTACGGCCGTCATAGCTCAGCTGCCACTGCGTGGTCTGCGGGTTAAACACCACATCCAGCGCAAACTTAGAGAGGCGCGCCTCAATGTAACGGGCCGCTGCCGCGCTGTCGCCCGTGCGCACATCCCCCCAGTTACCCTGCGTTTCTATCAACAGGTCTTTCTGGCCCAGGTTCACAATAGCGTCGCCGATAGAGGCATCGCCGTGCGGGTGGTACTGCATGGTCTGGCCGATAACGTTCGCCACTTTATTAAAGCGGCCGTCGTCCATCTCACGCATGGCATGCAGGATGCGGCGCTGCACCGGCTTCAGGCCGTCCTCAATGGCTGGTACCGCACGCTCCAGAATTACATAAGAAGCATAGTCGAGGAACCAGTTTTCATAGAGACCGGACACAGGGGTTACGTTATGGATAATCTCGTCCCCTCCGTCTGTAAACTCTACCTCCAGTGCTTCGTTTTCGTTCAGCTCTTCGTTGTTCAACTCGTCGTTATGCATAAACTTCCTCTACTATATCTTTTTCTATCTTCAGGTTATCAATGATGAACTGCTGACGGTCAGGTGTGTTTTTGCCCATGTAGTAGCTCAGCATCTTCTGTATGGTGGTGTCCTTCTGCAGGATAACTGGCTTGAGCTTGATGTTCTCGCCAATAAACTTGCCAAACTCGTCGGGAGAGATCTCCCCTAGACCTTTGAAGCGGGTGATTTCAGGGTTTCTGCCTAATTTCTGTATCGCTTCCTGCTTCTCGGTTTCGTTATAGCAATAGATGGTCTCCTTCTTGTTGCGCACCCGGAAAAGCGGCGTTTCCAGAATGTACACGTGGCCATTCCGCACCAGGTCCGGGAAGAACTGCAGGAAGAAGGTAAGCATCAGCAGGCGGATGTGCATGCCGTCCACGTCCGCGTCAGTCGCGATTACGACACGGTTGTAGCGCAGACCTTCCAGTCCTTCCTCAATGTTCAGGGCGTGCTGCAGCAGGTTAAACTCCTCGTTCTCGTACACCACTTTCTTTTTGAGGCCAAAGCAGTTGAGTGGCTTACCGCGCAAACTAAAAACGGCCTCCGTATCCACGTTGCGAGATTTGGTGATGGAACCGCTGGCCGAGTCACCCTCCGTAATGAACAGCGTGGAAACAGCCGCATTCTCATGCTTGTCCTCGTTGAAGTGCAGGCGGCAGTCGCGCAGTTTGCGGTTGTGCAGGTTGGCTTTTTTGGCGCGCTGATTGGCCAGTTTCTTCACGCCGGCCATGTCCTTGCGCTCGCGCTCGCTCTGCTCAATGCGCTTGCGCAGCGCCTCGGCCGTCTCAGGGTTTTTGTGCAGGTAGTTATCGAGGTGCTCCTTTACAAAATCGTTGATGTAGGCACGCACAGCGGGTCCGTCCGGCCCCATTTCAATAGAGCCCAGCTTGGTCTTGGTCTGCGACTCAAACACCGGCTCCTGCACCCGTATCGAGATAGCCCCAATGATGGAACCGCGGATATCGGTCGCGTCGTAGTCTTTTTTATAGAAATCGCGCACCGTGCGCACCACCGCCTCGCGGAAAGCCGCCAGGTGCGTACCGCCCATGGTCGTGTACTGGCCGTTCACGAAGGAGTAGTACTCCTCGCCATACTCGTTACCGTGGGTCATGGCCAGCTCGATGTCCTCGCCTTTCAGGTGGATGATCGGGTAGCGCATGCTCTCCTCATCGGCCTTGTTGCGGAGCAGGTCCAGCAAACCGTTCTCGGAGTAGAATTTCTTGCCGTTAAAGTTGATGGTTAACCCCGCGTTCAGGTATACATAGTTCCAGATTTGGTTCTCCAGGTAATCCGGGTTGAACTGGAAGTTCTTGAAAATCGTGTCGTCCGGGGTAAACGTGGTGAGCGTACCGTTACGCTGCGTGGTTTCCTGTACCTCCAGGTCCTCCACCAGCACGCCGCGCTCAAACTCCGCTGCCTTCATCTTACCATCGCGCACCGACTGGATGCGGAAATAACTGGAGAGGGCATTCACCGCCTTGGTACCCACACCGTTCAGACCAACTGATTTCTGGAAGGCCTTGCTGTCGTATTTACCGCCGGTGTTGATCTTGCTTACGCAGTCGATCACCTTGCCCAGCGGAATGCCACGGCCGTAGTCGCGTACCTGCACCTTGTGGTCGGAGATTTTTACCTCAATGGTCTTGCCAAACCCCATCACGTGCTCGTCGATGGAGTTGTCGATTACCTCCTTCACCAAAATGTAAATACCGTCGTCTGCCGAGGAGCCGTCGCCGAGTTTGCCGATGTACATACCAGGGCGCAGCCGGATGTGCTCACGGGGTTCAAGGGAGCGTATGCTGTCTTCGTCGTAATTGTGCTCTAACTCTGCCATTCTGAAAGCGTAAGTGTAGTTGGTTGGTAAAATCGATGCGAAAGATAGGAAAATATAGAAGACATGCCGCAACTGATAAGTTCCTACCTCACGCTAAATTAAGGAGTTTTTCTGAGCAATGCTAATCACCTTAGCTAAAACTAAATCCTCAAAAAGCCTCGCACTTTATCTCAACAGCAAAAAACAAGGTGTAGTTCAGCTAAATGATATAAATTTACACTTGCTAATGGCCAATTTTTTTAGCAATCTTATATATTTATATTTGTATGCTTTATGGCCGAACAATTGCTTATTTTTGGTGTGGCATGAGCAGACGCTGGCAGGGGAAATTATAATGATTATGGAGAGATTTTAAATGGAAATCAAACTACCCGGATACTTTAAATACACGGTTATACTTCTGGGCCTGGCCCTGCTTATCTATACCCTGCAGCAGTTTAAGGCTGTGCTCATGCCGCTGGCTTTCGGCCTGCTTTTCGCCCTGCTGCTCCTGCCCCTCAACCGCGACCTGGAAAACAAGCTGCGCTTCCCGAGGCCGCTGGCCATACTTGCCAGCATCACCATGGTCATACTCATACTTGGCCTGATTGTGTGGTTCCTGTCGATGCAGTTGGTCAGCCTTACCTCTGAGTTGGAGTCTATCAGCAAGAACATGCAGAAGCTGATTACCAAGGGGCAGGATTTTGTTTATCAGAATTTCGGCATCGTGCCTCCCGATAAGTCACAGCTAATCCAGAACACCATTGGGGGACTGCAGGAACTAACTACCACCTTCCTGGGGAGTACTATTTCCATCACCACAGGCGCCCTGACCATCCTGACCCTGGTGCCAATTTTTGTGTTCCTGCTGCTATACTACCGCGACCATCTGGAGCAGTTCATGTTCAAGTTTGTGGCCAAGGATAGGCGCAGCGGGGTTATCCAGACGATCATCGACATACAGCATGTGGTGCAGAGCTATATCTCGGGGCTGATGATTGTGATTGTGGTGGTGGCGCTGCTGAACTCGGCGGGCCTGCTTATACTTGGCGTGAAGTATGCCGTGTTCTTCGGCGTGTTTGCCTCTATCCTGACGATCATTCCCTATATCGGTATCCTTATCGGCGCCTCCATTCCCGCCCTGTTTACCTTGGCCACTACCGGCGAGCTGCTCGACGCGGTGCTGGTGGTGCTGGTGTTTATGTTTGTGCAGTTCCTGGAGGGCAATTTTATCACGCCGTTTGTGGTGGGCTCCAAGGTGAGCCTGAACCCGTTTGCGGCCATACTGGCCCTGCTAGTGGGCGGCGAGGTATGGGGCGCGGCCGGCATGATTCTCTCCATCCCGATTATTGCCATGATGAAGGTGATCTTTGACGTGTATGAGCCGCTGCAGCCTTTTGGTTTCCTGCTGGCTGACATTGATGAGGTGAAGCCCAAGCGGCGGGGGCGCGTCCGGGGCTGGTTCGACGAGCTGGTGAATGGCATTTTGCGCGGCAAGAAAAACCCGAATAAGTAAGAGTGCTAACTATTTTTGCAGCGAAAAAGGACGTAGAGCCATTTGAAACGGATTACTAAAAATATTGGTTTAGAACAGGGACCTCTGGCTAACGCTTCAGGTCCGGATGAACACGACCTAAACCAAAGCAACTTGTACGCCATAGTAGATATTGAGACAACCGGTGGCCAGCCGCACCAGGACAAGATCACCGAGATTGCCATTTTCATACACGACGGGGAGAAAGTAGTAGACAAGTACCATACGCTCATTAACCCGGAGCGTCCTATCCCTTTCTTTATCACGCAGCTCACCGGCATAAAGGACGACATGGTGCAAGACGCGCCCAAGTTTTACGAGGTGGCCAAAGACATTGTGGAGTTTACCGAGGGAAAGGTGTTTGTGGCCCACAACGTCCGCTTCGACTATTCCTTTATTAAGAAGGAGTTTGCCGATCTGGGTTTCACCTTCCAAAGGAAGACGCTCTGCACCGTTCGCCTGAGCCGCTCGCTGATGCCGGGCCTGCCCTCCTACAGCCTGGGCAAGCTCTGCCAAAGTATAGACATTCCGCTCAGCCAGCGCCACCGCGCCATCGGCGATGCTGAGGCCACAGCCATACTTTTCGACAGGCTCATTAAGATTAACCGCCCCGTGGTGGACGGCAACATGAACATGGCCGCCGAGCATACCACGCAGGTACTGAAGCAGGAAATCAAGACCTCCTTGCTGCCGCCAGCCATCACGAAAGAAAAGGTTGACGCGCTGCCCATGGTGCCGGGCGTGTACTACTTCCACAACGAGCAGGGCGAGGTGATTTACGTGGGCAAAAGTATAAATATCAAGAAGCGCATCATCCAGCACTTCAACATCGACTACAAGAGCCGCAAATCGCTTAATTTCAAGAACAGCATCGCTGATATTACCTACGAGCTGATGGGCAACGAGCTGGTGGCCCTGCTTTACGAGTCGGCGGAGATAAAGCGCCTGAAGCCTCAGTACAACCGGCAACAGCGCCGCAGCGTGTTTAACACCGGCATATTCTCCTACACCGACAGCGACGGCTACAAGCGCCTGACCTTCGGAAGTATAGACAAGGCCGAAAACATTAGCATGACGCCCATCATCGCGCTTTCGAACCACTACAAGGCCAAAGGCTTCCTGTTTCATAAAGTGGCCAAGTTTTACCTGTGCCAGAAGCTCTGCGACCTGTACAAGACCAACGGCGCCTGCTTTGATTACCAGGTACACCAGTGCAGCGGTGCCTGCATCGGCAAGGAGAGTCCGGAGGAGTATAACAAGCGTGTGGATGAGGCCATCGACTCATTTACCTACGAGCACAACAGCTTCGTTGTGATTGGCAAAGGCCGCGAGCCGGGCGAGCGCAGCGTGGTGGTGGTGGAGCACGGCACATACCTGGGCTTCGGTTTTATTGACGATACCTTCTCGGCCTGCTCGCTGGAGGATTTTAAAGGAGCCATACAGCGCTACAACGACAACAAGGACGTGCAGCAAATCATACGCAACCACATGCGCGGCAAGCACAAGGAGAAGGTACTCATATTTGAATAAGTTGATAGTGTAGCCATGCCGGGTTTGGATTTACAGCAAAAGCCTCCTAAATTCAGGACCTTGAAGTATAGAGAAGTTATACTTTCTGATACACATTAAAATAAATCAATTTAAAGAATAATTCTGTGAACGAAACAAAAACAAGATTCAGAGCGGGGGTGCTTTACGGCGATGAGGTAACAGAGCTGTTTAAGTATGCCAACGAAAATAACTTTGCGCTGCCAGCAGTTAACGTTATCAACACGAGCTCTATTAACGCAGTGCTGGAAACAGCCAAGGCTGTAAACTCCCCTGTTATCATCCAGTTCTCGCACGGCGGTGCGCAGTTTTTCGCTGGCAAAGGCCTGAGCAACGATGACCAGAAAGCCGCGATTGCCGGCGCTGTTTCCGGTGCCCAGCACGTGCACCTGATGGCTGAGGCCTATGGCGTTCCGGTTGTGCTGCACACCGACCACGCTGCCAAAAAACTTCTTCCTTGGATAGACGGCCTGCTGGATGCCGGTGAGAAATATTTCGAGCAGCACGGCAAGCCGCTTTACAGCTCGCACATGCTCGACCTGTCTGAAGAAGAAATCAAAGAAAACATTGAGACCTGCGCCAGCTACCTCAAGCGCATGGATCGCTTGGGCATGACCGTAGAGATTGAGCTGGGTGTAACCGGTGGCGAGGAAGATGGCGTGGACAATACAGACGTAGACAGCTCCAGGCTGTATACCCAGCCAGACGAAGTGGCCTATGCCTACGAAGAACTGAACAAGGTTAGCTCCCGCTTCACCATTGCTGCCGCCTTTGGCAACGTGCATGGCGTGTACAAGCCAGGCAATGTGGAGCTTCGCCCGGAAATCCTGAAAAACTCCCAGGACCACATCCAGCAAAAGTTCGGAACAGGCCCTAACCCGGTGAACTTCGTGTTCCATGGTGGCTCCGGCTCCGAGAAAGCGAAAATCACAGAGGCCATTGAGTATGGCGCTATCAAAATGAACATCGACACAGACATGCAGTGGGCTTTCTGGGATGGTGTGCGCAACTACTACGAGGACAAGAAGGCTTACCTGCAAGGACAGCTGGGCAACCCCGAAGGTGCAGACTCACCGAACAAGAAATACTACGACCCGCGTGTTTGGCTGCGTGAAGGCGAGAAGACGTTTATCGCGCGTCTGAAAGAGGCTTTCGAAGACCTGAACGCGTTAAACCGCAACTAATTCATAAAGTATAATGGCGAGGCAAGTGCTTCGCCATTTTGCTTTTAAGCCAGTGCTTATACTTGCTGCTGCGCCTGCAGCCACTGATAAATCCGGTCGGTGTCGTCTTTGCGGCAAAGCCCGGTGCCCGGTGCCATAGTGGCGGCAGTACCTGCGGCCACCCCGTAGCGCAGCATCTCCTCCATACTTCGCCCCTGCTGCAAGTACAGCACCATACCAGCTACCATACTGTCGCCGGCGCCCACTGTGCTTTTCTGCGGCACCGTTGGGGGGACAGCGTACTTTATACTTTCCGGAGTCGCCAGCATGGCTCCCCGCGGACCTAGCGACACCACCAGCACCTGACATTTCCCTTCGGCCAGCACCTGCCGGGCAATCTCTTCCTGCTCCAAAACTGAGATATTCTCTTTGCCAGCCAGTGCCGCCAATTCGCCAAGGTTAGGTTTTAGCAAGTATACGCCCTTGCCGGCGGCTTTCGTCAGGGCTGTTCCCGAAGTATCCACCACCAGCCTGAAGTGGCGCTGCCAGGCCAAATCAGCCAGTTGTGCATAGAAATCGTCCGGTACGCCGGGCGGCAGGCTGCCGCTGGCCACCACATACTTTGGAAGCTTCTCGTTGGGCAGCCGCTCCAGTTCTTCCAGGCACTGGCGCCACTCAGCTTCGTTTACTTCCGGGCCCGGCATACCAAATCGGTACTGGTTTCCGGAGCTATCTTCCACCACCATCAGGTTCTCCCGCGTCCAGTTTTGAATGAGGTGCGGCTTGACACTAATCCCTTCCTCTTCCAACAGGCTGCAGAGACGATCTCCCGAAGGGCCGCCTGCCAGTAGCCAGGCGCAAGAGTCGCCGCCAAGCTTTTTCAGTGCCCTGGACACGTTAATGCCGCCACCACCGGGTTCATAAACCGGTTGCTCGCAACGCAGCTTGCGCTCAGGGAGCACTTGTGCCACGTGGGTACTGATGTCCAACGCCGGGTTAAGGGTTATGGTGATGATGTCGCTCATGGATACAAGCTGAGAGCGTGAAACTTACCGGGTGATGTCGAACTTGCGTTGCTCGCCTGTTGCGAAAGTATAAACCTGCCCCTTCACCCCTATCTGCACTTCCTTAGACCAGCCTTTGTCGAAGGAGATATGCATGGTGTCCTGCGTGAGGTTTATAGTGATCCAGTGGTTGCGGTAACGGATGCTAAAATCCAGGCAGCCAAGTTCATCCGGTAACACCGGGTTTAACCAGAGCACATCCTCCCGTATCTCCAGGCCCATAAAGCCGCGCTGCACCAGGTCCACGGTTCCGGCCATGGCCCCCAGGTGTATGCCTTCTGCCGTGGTGCCACCCTGTATGTCTTCCACATCGCTAACCAGGGCTACCTGAAAGTTGCTCCAGGAACGTTTGCGGTCGGAGCGGGCAAGTACCCAGGAGTGCACAATTTTACTCAGCGTGGAGCCGTGTGAGGTGCGGTCTTCATAATAGCTGATGTTGTCGGCCTTGTCTTCCTTAGTGAAGTCATACTGTAACTGGCTGAAAATTTCTGCCAGTTCAGCAGTGGAGAACAGGTAAAACAGCATGAGCACATCGGCCTGCTTGCTTGCCTTATACTTGTTTACGCTATCGCCCTCGCTCTCCAGGATACGATCCAGGCGCATGGCTTCTCCATACTTTGCCCGGTACGCCTCCCACGGAAATTCCTCTAGCTTCTCATAGCCTTCAAACTGGGCAATGATGCGGCTGTTTTCGATGAAGGGCACATACATTTTCACCGCAATCTCGCGCCAGCGCGCCACATCCTCCTGGCTTATACTTAACTTCTGGTGCAGCTCCTCCACCCTGGAGTCGTCCAGAATATCGAATAGTTTGAGAGCCGTTTGTATCACCCACACCGCCATCACGTTGGTGTAGGCATTGTTGTTCAGGCCAGGCTCATCCGAGTCCGGGTACTCGGTATGATACTCGTCCGGGCCCACCACGTTGCGGATCTCATAACGGTCCCGGCTTGGGTTGTAGGTAGCGATGGAGGACCAGAACAGGGCAATGTCGAAAATCAACTCAGCGCCCATAAAGGTCAGGAAGCTCATGTCCTCTGTGGCCTGGTAATACTGCCACACGTTGTAGGCGATGGCCGCGCTGATATGGCGTTGCAGGTAGGTGTTATCCGGCAGCCAACGGCCGGACTGGGGGTTGAGATGGATCACCTGGCTTTCTTCGCGGCCGTTGCTGCCGCTTTGCCATGGAAACATTGCGCCACGGTAGCCCGCCTCAGCGGCCGCAAAACGTGCCTCGGGCAAACGGCGGAAGCGATATTGCAGCAGCTCGCGGGTAAGCTCGGGCAGGCGCAGGTTCAGGAATGGGAAAATGAAAAGCTCGTCCCAGAAAATATGCCCGCGATAGGCCTCCCCGTGCAGCCCCCTGGCCGGAACGCCTACGTCCAGCCCCACGGTGTTGGCCGACACCGTTTGCAGCAAGTGGAAGATGTGCAGGCGGAGGATGCCCTGGGTTTTGGCGTTACAGGAGATCTCCAAATCACAGCGGTTCCAGAGGCGCTGCCATGCCTGCACGTGCTTGCCACGCAGGTGCTCAAAATTTCCCTGTCTCACGATGTTTTTGCAGGCTTCCTGCAGCGGTTCTGTGATGGCCTGGTCGCGGGAAGTATGGAGCTGCACGACTTTCTCGATCAGAACCGGTTTGTTTTGCTCACAATGCAGGCTGAACTGTTGCGACACCAAGCCCTCTTCCTGCTGCACCTCAAAATTTATACTTTCCAGCCCCCCCTCCCGGTACACCCGCACCCGCGCCGCCTGCGCCATCAGTAACCGCGACTGCGTAGTTTGCACCTCCAGGTACACCGTTTCGGCATTGTGTTGGCCTTGCCCTGTAGATTGCAGGTGCTGGCTTGCCAACTGTCTGTAGCGGGCTACTCCGCTATTGGTTACCCGCCCATCCAGGGAAGATTTCACCACAATTTCACCAGACCAGTTCAGCGGCGTCAGTTCCCACTGCAGGGCTGCCACATGCTTGTTGGCCATACTTACCAGACGCCGGCTTACCAGGGAAGTCTCACGTCCTTGCTTGTCGCGGAAGTGAAGGCGGCGCAGCAGCACCCCCTGCTTCATGTCCAGTTCCTGCCGGAAATCGAGCAGCTCCACCTGCCGGATGTCGAACCACTCCCCTTCGGGATGGCAAAAGGTAAGCGGCAGCCAGTTAGGCCAGTTAACCAGATCCTCATTCTCGATTTTCTCACCGGCAACTTCGGACGTGAGGCGGTTGAAGCCACCGGCCAGGTACGTGCCGGGGTAAAATGCGCCGTCCACGGCAGGAAGTTCTTCGAAAGCGCCGCGCGTGGCAAAGTAACCGTTGCCCAAGGTGCAGAGCGCCTCCCGTAGCATCTGCTGCTCCGGCTGCCAGGTATCATACGTTAGCTTCCATTCCTGCATGGGCTCATCCCTTCACTTCCCTTGTGAGCGCCTTTAAAAACGCCTGCACCTCCTCCACATCTTCGAGCCGGTAATCTGCCGCGGTTTCCTCCCCGTGTTCGCCCACCAGTATACTGACTCCCTGGCCTTTCAGCGCCGCAAAAGCGTCTTCATCCGTCAAATCGTCGCCAATGTATAAAGGCATGATACCTGGCTTGTTAAGCCCCAGTTCTTCCAGCAGCCAGTGAACCGCTTTGCCCTTGTGCCAGTCGAGGTTTGGCTTGAGCTCGAGCACCTTTTTGCCTGGTCCCGGCTTCAGCTCGTTATACTTTGAGAGGACCTCGTTGGCCACGTCGAGCACCTTGCTTACCTGCTCCTCGGGCACGTTGCGGTAGTGCACTGCAATGGCATAGCGCTTTCGCTCTACCAGCGCCCCCTCTACCTGCTGCAGGCGCTCCTTCAGCTCCTCCTGCGCCTTGTCCAGGGCAGGCACTGCAGCGGCGGCTCCTCCGGGCTCGGTATGCATGTTGTTCGGACCAGAGATATCGAAACCGTGAGAGCCCGCATAGTACAGGTTATCCAACTGCACCAGCTTCGCCACGTTCGCGCGATCGCGGCCGCTCACAACGGCTACCGGACAAGCTTCTGCCAACTCCTGCAAAGTGCTGCGCATACTTTCGGAAAGTATGGCTTTGTCAGGGTCTTTTACAATCGGGGTCAGGCAGCCATCGTAGTCCAGGAAAACGGCCGGGGTTTTGCCCTGTAGCAGCTCGCTCGTTTTATTCAGGGCAGAGGGTAAGGTGTTTCCCTGCTGCCTGCCAGGCTGGTTTGTAGTTGTGTGTTTCATCGTATCGTTTTGGATTGGTATTTTTTGCAGCACCAGATCGGCGCCATGTGCTTTTAGTTCGTCTGCCTCATTCGTGCGGTCAATGCCTACTACCAGGGCAAAGCCACCGGCTTTACCGGCTGCCACCCCTGCCAGGGCATCTTCAAAAACGGCCGCCTCCTCCGGCTTTACCGCCAGCCTGCGGGCTGCTTCCAGAAATATGTCCGGTGCGGGCTTGCCCTTCAGTCCCAGCTCCACCGACAGCACACCATCCACCCGGACCTCGAACAGGTGCTCTATACCTGCCGCTTCTAGTATGGTTTTGCAGTTCTTGCTGGCCGAGATAACAGCGGTACGGTAACCCTGCCGCCGCATATGCCTGATAAAGGCAATGGTGTCGGGGTATACTTCCAGCCCTCCCTCCTGCAGCAGCTCCTGAAAGTATACGTTCTTGAGGTTGCCTAGTCCTGCCACTGTCTCCGTGCCGGGCTCATCTTCCGGCGTACCTTCTGGCAAAGTTATACTTCTTGATTTCAGGAAATTGCGCACGCCATCGTAGCGTGGCATGCCGTCGATGTGGCGGCGGTAGTCGGTTTCTATACGCAGCGGTTCGTATATGCTGCCCTCGCGTTTCCCCCTCTCCTGCAGGTATGCATCAAACATGCGTTTCCAGGCTTGGGCATGGACGCGGGCGGTTTGGGTAATCACCCCGTCCAGGTCGAAGATAAGCGCTTTTATACGTTTGTGCTCCAGTAACTGGTACAAGCTGGGGTATGGCATGACGGGTGCAAAAGTTACAGATAACAGGAGGTTCCAGTAAAGGAATACTGCGTTTTGCTGCTTTAAGTTGTAACCGATACGGCAACTGGCAGGTATGGCACAAAAGAAAAAAGCGCCGGCTGGCTAACAGCGGCGCTTTCTAAATACGGTAAGTATAAAACGTTAGTTAAACGTTGAAACCGGTTTTTCTTTCAGCTCCGGCTCAAAGCTTTTGATGACGAAGTCGGCTCCTTTTTCCTCCAGCCTTTCCTGAACGTAGCTGCGGTCCACGCCAACCACCAGGCCAAAACCTCCGGCCTTTGCCCCTTCGATGCCACCCACAGTGTCCTCGAAAACGGCTGTCTCCGCGGGAGACACACCCAGGCGGCGGGCTGCCTCCAGGTAAATATCCGGAGCGGGCTTGCTGCGCATTTTCAGCTCGTTAGCCACTACCTTATCTACGCGTACCTCAAACAGCCTGTCCAGACCGGCGCGACGAAGTATAGTAAGGCAGCTGCGGCTTCCTGATACAATGGCTGTCTTCATGCCTGCTTTCTGCTGCTCCCGCACGAACTTTACGGCATCATCGAACACCACCACACCGTTTTGCTTGAGCAGCTCATGGAAGTAGTAGTCTTTGCGCTCGCCCAGGCCGATGAGGGTGTTGGTCCCGGCGCTGTCCGAAGGACTGCCCTCCGGCAGTTCGATGCCGCGAGAGGCCATGAAGTTGCGCATCGCGTCCAGGCGGGGCACATCATGCACGTAGGTCTGGTAATCCTCTTTCAGGTTAAAAGGTTTGTAGTCTTTTCCGTCCTGCTCACTGCGCTGGCGCAGATACGAATCACAAAGCTTCTTCCATGCTTCGGCATGCAGCCCCGCTGTGTTCGTAATCACGCCATCCATGTCCAGAATCAGCGCTTTTATGTTTCTCTCTTTTATAAGATTACTCAGATTACTCATAAAGTATAGGTTTGTGATAGGTTTCCAGTACTTTGTGCCCCGGTTGAGAGCCTGGTTTATACTTGCTCCCAAAGTATAAAATTGCTGCCGGTGTGCGAGGCATCAGCCCCCTTCAGCTCTCCAAATATAGGCAGCTGACTTCATTGTTTCTGCATCTACGGTCATTAAATTGTATAAGTTGGCACTACGCTGCAGCCATACGTTGGCATTAAGCTACTAAGGGCCAAGTGCATCTTTAACGTACTAGGCTTTAATTTATACGAGGATAAATTCCGCTTGCCTCTTTTTGCGTGCAAACAATTTGTAGGCCTCCGCTGCCCAGATAACCGAGCTGGAAAGCAGGAACACAACGAGCAAATCAGGGAGCGGCAGCTTTTCGAAGCGGAAGGCCCCGCTGAGGAACGGCGTGTAAATCACTAGCAGTTGCAGGGCCACTGACACGACAAAGGCAATGTTTACATACCTGTTGCTGAACATCCCTATCCGGAAGATGGAGTGCTCCAGCGACCGCATGTTAAACGTGTTAAATACCTGTGTCATGGAGATGACGATAAACACCGCGGTGCGTGCCGTTTCCTCTCCCATCGGCAGGTAATGGGAAAAAACGGCCAGGGTTAGCCCCAGCATGATGATACTCATCAGCAGAATATAGGGCACCACGCTCTTGTCCAGGATGTTGGCGTCCCGCGGAACAGGTTTGCGCTTCATGATGTCACCGTGGCCGCGCTCTGTGGCGAGCCCCAACTCCATGACCCCGTCTGTCACCAGGTTGACCCATAAAATTTGGGTAGCCGTGAGCGGGAAAGGCCAGTCGAGCAGCAAGGTGACAATGAACACAGAAACGAAGGCAAAGTTAGTGGTGAGCAGGAAAAAGCTTGTCTGCCTGACGTTCTGGAACACGATGCGCCCCTCCCGCACCGCCCGCACAATGGTAGCGAAATTATCATCCGAGAGCACGATTTGGGAGGCATCCTTGGCCACATCCGTACCCCGGATACCCATGGCAATGCCCACGTCGGCGCGCTTGAGTGCCGGAGCGTCGTTAACCCCATCGCCCGTCATGGCTATCAGGTGTCCCTTGCGCTGTAGATGCTCTGCAATGCGTAGTTTGGTGTTGGGGCTCACACGGGTGAATACCGATACGTTATCCACCAGCTCTTCGAAAACATACTCCGGCGACTCCAGCTCATCCTCCTGCAACGCTAGGGGATAGTCTGTTTCCTCTGCTTCGGGCTCCAGGATGCCTACTTCTTTGGCAATGGCGGCTCCGGTTTTCTTATGGTCGCCTGTCACCATCATCACGCGTATGCCGGCGCTTTTACAGTCAGCCACCGCCTCCTGCACCCCGCTGCGTGGCGGGTCGATGATGCCGGTGATGCCCACCCAGGTCAGTTCCCGCACATCCTCCGATTTGGCGCTATCACCTATGGAGCTCCCATCGCGGAAAGCCAGGGCCAGCACCCGCATGGCCCTATCGGCCCATTCGTCGTTTTTCCCATGGATTTGTTGCCGCAGCTCCTGTGTCAGTTCCTGCGGACCTACGGACGTGAGGATATGTGAGCTTAGCTTCAGTATCTTTTCGGGGGCTCCTACCACCAGCAGCTCCCGCTGTCCCTCCACCTCAGCCAGCGTGGCCCTAAACTTCTGCTCGGAGTTAAACGGTAAATCGTCGACCACATGCGCCTCCGGTATAACACCCTGCTGACCAGCCTCCGCTTTTCTGGCCAGCACCAGCAGCGCCACTTCGGTCGGATCGCCGGTTACCTCGGGCTCTGGCGATGAGCCCTCTTTCCGCTGCACAGGTTCCCCCACGTGGGCGTTATTACATACTTTGGCGATGAACAGCAATTTCCGCAGCACGTCATTTTTCGTCGGATTTATAGGTTGGCCCTGCTGCAGTAGCTCTCCCTGTGGCGTGTAACCAGTGCCAGTAACCTCCAGTTCAGAACCGTCGCCCAAGTATACTTTGCCTACCGTGAGCATACTTTTGGTAAGCGTACCGGTCTTATCGGTCAGGATAACGGAAACCGAACCCAGCATTTCGGTGGCCGAGAACTCGCGCGTAATAGCGTTCTGCCGGGCCATGCGGCTGGCCCCAATGGCCAGCACAATAGTAATTACGGCTGGCAGGCCCTCCGGAATAGAGGCGACAAGCGTCGCCACTGTAATCAGCAAAACCTCTTCGAAGGCGTAGCCGCGCAGGAAGTAGCCAAGTATAAAAACCAGTAGCGAGGTAGCAATTGCAATCAGGGCCATCTGCTTGGCCAACCGTTCTGTTTTCTTCCGGAAGTTAGTGGCGGTAGTCTTGATAGAGCCAAGCGAGTGGGAAATTTTGCCCAGTTCTGTGTCAGCGCCGATGGCCGTAACCATGGCATGGGCAGAGCCGCGGGCCACGTGGGTGCCCTTCCAGAGCATGTTTACCCTGTCGCCAAGGTTCGTTTTCTCCTCCAGCGGATCTGTATGCTTCTCTATCGGCAGCGATTCGCCGGTTAGGGAGGCCTCGATGGTTTGCAGGTTCCTGGCCCGCAGCAGGCGCGAATCGGCCGGAATGCTGTCGCCCTCTTCCAGCAGAATAAGATCGCCTGGCACAAGCTGCCGCGCCTCCACCGTTCGGGGATTTCCGTCGCGCAGCACCTTCGCCTCCTGCTTCAGCATACTTTTCAGCGCCTGTATCGCTTTCTCGGCTCTGTAGCCCTGCAAAAAGCCCAGGATGGCGTTGAAAAGTATAACAGCCAGTATCACGTACACATCCACCATGTGCCCGGCATACCAGGCCACGGCAGCGGCCAGCACCAGCACCAGAATCAGGAAATCCTTGAATTGGTTGAGGAAAAGTATAAACGGGCTGATGCCTTCCTTGTCCGTCAGTTCATTGGCCCCGTACTGCTTTTGCCTGCTCCTGGCTTCCTCCTCCGTCAAGCCTTCCTGTCCCGACTGCATCTTTTCCAGCGTTTGCTGTACACTGATGCTGTGGTACGGGAACTTCTGATCTATTGCCATGACGGGTGCCGGTTCTGCGGGGGTACTATCGTGTTATCAGCCTACGGAATACCCGTGGTGCGATCCTGCGGTGGTACATCAGGGCCCTGCTCAGGACGGGTCGCCTGTGTTTTTCCGCCGGTTATATAGCCTGTTGGCCCGGGCGGGGTGCGCTTGCCCTCATCTTCATTCAGGATGGGTTTCTTCTTTCCGGCATTCTCCGGCATATCGTTTCTTCTCTCGTCCATAGTCAGTTCTGTTTAAAGTATGTCAGACCTAATGTTATACCTACGCAGCGGCAGGCATTTTGATTTGAGCGTCCCGGCAACCATTATATAGCAAAAGCAAGTATTATCTGCAGGATTTTCTAACTTTGGAACGGAGGCATGTTGCCTGCCCTACTGATACGTAACCTACAAACCAAAGCAACTGTAACCTGGCCTGTGCCGCCGGGGTATAAACCGCACAACGCTGAGAACTATGCTGAAAAACCAAGCACCAACAACTACCCAAGCCTGGAAAAAGCTGGAGGAACACTTTAAAGCCGTGCAGCCCCTGCACCTGCGCGAGCTGTTCGCCCAGGATCCAGAGCGTTTCAACAAGTATACTTTCCGCCTGAACGACACCATCTACGACCTCTCCAAAAACCGCGTGACTGAGGAAACGCTGCAGCTGCTGGTGCAACTGGCGGGGGAAATGGGCGTGCCCGGAGCGATAGAAAGCATGTTTGGCGGCGAAAAGATAAACGCTACTGAAAACCGCGCCGTGCTGCACACGGCCCTGCGCAATTTCTCCGAAACAAACCTGGAGGTGGAGGGCGAGAACGCCCTACAGGAGGTGCGCCAGGTGCAGGAGCAGATGCGTACGTTCTGTAACAAGCTACACTCGGGCGAGTGGACCGGCTATACCGGCAAGCGCATCCAGAGCATCGTCAACATCGGCATCGGCGGTTCCGATTTAGGTCCAAAAATGGTGGTAGAGGCGCTTAAAAAGTATCAAAAGCCAGACCTGGAAGTATACTTTATCTCCAACGTGGATGGTACCGACGCCTCCGAGGTGCTGCGTAAACTAGACCCGGAGACGACCTTGTTCATCATTGCCTCCAAGACTTTCACCACGAAAGAAACGATAACGAATGCGGAGACAGCACGTGGCTGGTTCCTAACAAAAGCTGTGGACCGCGAGCACATCAAAAAGCATTTTGTGGCGCTTTCTACGAACATCGAGGCGGTGACCAAGTTTGGTATTGCTCAGGAAAATGCCTTCCGTTTCTGGGATTGGGTGGGCGGCCGCTTCTCGCTCTGGTCGGCCATTGGCCTATCAGTAGCCTGTGCGTTGGGTTATGAGAAATTTGAGGAGCTGCTGCGCGGTGCCGAGTCAATGGACAAGCACTTCCGCCAGGAGCCTTTGGAAAAGAATATTCCGGTGCTGATGGCCTTGCTGAGCATCTGGTACACGAACTTCTTCGGCTGCCAGACTCACGCCATACTTCCGTATGACCAGTACCTGCGCCTGCTGCCCGAGTACCTGCAGCAGCTGCTGATGGAGAGCAACGGCAAAAGCACCGACCGCAACGGCAAGCGCGTGGATTACCAGACGCAGCCGGTAGTATGGGGCGCGGCAGGCACCAACAGCCAGCACTCGTTCTTCCAGCTCATCCACCAGGGCACCATTCTGATTCCGTGCGATTTCATTGCCCCGGCCGAGAGCCACAACCCTATCGGTACCCATCATCCGCTGCTGCTCTCTAACTTCTTTGCCCAGACCGAGGCACTGATGAAAGGTAAAAATGCCGAAGAAGTGCGAGAGGAACTGACGCAGAAAGGCATGAGCGGCGAGGAACTGGAGCAACTGCTGCCGCACAAGCTGTTTGAGGGCAATAAGCCTACCACTTCTATCATGATGAAAAAGCTGACGCCATTTGAGTTGGGCAGCCTGATTGCCATGTACGAGCACAAAACCTTTGTGCAGGGCGTCATCTGGAACATCTACAGCTTCGACCAGTGGGGCGTTGAGCTGGGCAAGCAACTGGCCGGCACCATCGAAGGCGAGCTGCTGCAAGGCAAATCCTCCCCGCACGACAGCTCCACCAGCGGGTTAATGCAGTATTACACCGAAAACAAATAGCCTACATAGTTAAAAGTTGAGAGTTAAGAGTTAAAAGTGGCTCGTGCACGATTAGCACTTTTAACAACTCTTCACTCTTAACTTTTAACTCTTAACTAATTTAAATGAAGCGAGTGGCGTTGGTGCTGTTTTGCAGTCTGGCTCTGAGCAGCTGCGTAAACGAGGAGTTTTTCCAGCACGATGCTCTGGCTACTGAGGAAGAACTGAACGGGAAAGCCGCTGCCGGTCCGGACAGCGCTTGGGTTATACTAGGGCGCCACTACGACCGCAGCGGCTTTCACCGTTTTTTCTGGGGCGACCACCACCGTCCGCTCTGGACAACACCAGTTAAACTGCCTGTTTTTAAGTTAGAGGCCGTGAACGGCGGCCTGCAGGTGGTGAAAAAAGGCGGCGGCTACCAAACTACCAGCTTTCAGTTGCAAGACAGGCAGGGCCGCCTCTACGCCTTCCGCTCCCTCGATAAAGATCCCAAAGAGGTGGTGAGCCCCTTCTGGCAGGGCACTTTTGTCACTAATGTGCTGCGCGACCAAACCTCGGCGGCCAACCCATTCGGCGCCCTGGTGGTGCCACCTTTGGCCAGCGCGGTGGGCGTTTATCATCCTAACCCTAAGCTATACTATGTGGCCGCCACTGATACAAGTTTTGGCGAGTTCAGCCAACTGGTACAGGGCAAGGTTTTTATGCTGGAAGAAAAGTATGACAGTCCTACCGACATCACGCCTGTGTTTTCGTCTGCTGTAGTAAACTTCGAGGACTCGGAGGACGCGCTTCGGAAGCGGTTTCTGAGCAACAGCTATCATTTTAACCAGGAGGCCATTGCCCGCGCCCGACTGCTGGACCTGCTCATAGGCGATTGGGACCGGCACAAGGGGCAGTGGGATTGGGCTGTTACTGCGCAAGGGGCAGATACAACCTATTTTCCTGTGCCTAAAGACCGCGACCAGGTTTTCCTGAAAATGAATGATGGCGTAATTCCTTTTATAGCCACGAGTAAGCTGTTGGGGCGCAAATTCCATACTTTTGACCACGATTTCAGCGATGTAAAAGCCTACATGCTGAACGCTGCTTTTATAGATGAACGCCTGCTGCACGAACTAAGCCGGGAGGATTGGCGACGCGTCGCCCAGGAAATGCAGCAGCAATTAACCGAGGCTGTGATTGACAAGGCCGTAAACGAGCTGCCGCAACCAATTTATACTTTGGTAGGCCCGGAAATGGCCCGCAACCTGAAAAGCCGACGCGACCTGCTCCCCAAGGCAGCCGCACAAATGTATGCTATACTTGCCAAGAAGGTAACGATTCCCGGTTCGGATGCTCCGGAGCAGTTCGCGGTAAGGCGCCTTGGTGATGGAGATGTGGAGGTAATTGTTACGAGACCTGCCACAGGTGCTGCCCTTGCCCGCCAACTCTACAAGCGCATCTTTAAGCGAGGCGAAACCGAGGAAATTATACTTCATGGGTTGGCTGGGGATGACGAGTTTATACTCTCCGGCCAGGCAGATGAAAGTATATTTGTCACAATCTACGGCGGCTTAGGCGAGGATGAAATAACGGACAACTCCAGCGTGAGCGGCTGGAAAAAGTATACGCAGGTATTTGACACTGAGCGTGGCAACGAGATACATTTCGGCACGGAAGCCAGGGACAAAACTACCAAGGATGTGCGGGTGCACGCCTACGATAGGGAAGGAAACTGACTCAGTTAACAATCATCATTTATCAATAATCAATCTGGTAACAGGCATATCCGCAGCTGCTACGCATCAAAAGTTGTATTGATAAATGGTAACTGATAAATGTCTACCGTCCTTTTGCCCGCTTTACCAGGTAGGCATACAGTACTTTGTCGAAGGGCTCGCTGATATCAACCGGTACAAAATCGATTTTATACTGCCCGCACTTTAGTGCCAGCTCTCGTTTATACTTTTCCACGGCCGTGCGGTAATGCTCGCGCACCTGCGAGGGCTGCAGCTTCAGCTCCTGCCCCGTCTCCACATCCACAAACACGTACGGGCGCTCGGCAAAATCAAACTCCTCCTCGGTTTTGCGGTCCATCACATGGAATATAAGTACCTCGTGGTTCTGATGCTTGAGGTGCTGGAGCGCCGAGAAAATCTCATCCAGATCATCCACCTTGCTCAGCATATCGCTGAAGATCACTACCAAAGAGCGCTTGGGAATTTGCTGTGCAATATGGTGCACCACTTCGGCGACGTTGGTGTCTTTGGCGGTGGGCTGCTGGTCCAGTTGCTGCTGCAAAAGTATAAGCAGGGTGTTCAGGTGCGAGGCGGTAGATCGAACCGGCGTTTGCTGCTCTATCCTGTCGGAGAAGGTTACCAGGCCCACTGCGTCGCGCTGCTTGCGCAGCAGCGTGGCCAGGGCAGCCGCACAAAGTATGGAAAAGGTGAGTTTGCCGTTGTTTTCCAGCGGGTAGTACATCGAGGGCGACACGTCCAGCAGGATGTGGCAGCGCAGGTTGGTTTCCTCCTCAAAGCGCTTGACAAAAAGTTTATCGGTGCGGGCGTATACTTTCCAGTCGATGTGACGGGTGCTCTCGCCGTTGTTGTAGAGGCGGTGCTCCGAAAACTCTACCGAAAATCCGTGGTAGGGCGACTGGTGCAGTCCGGTGATAAAGCCCTCCACCAGTTGCTTTGCCAGAAATTCCATGTTCTCGAACTTCTGTACGTCGGCAAGGGTGAGTGGCTTTTTCATGATTTACAGCTGGGGCTTGGGTTCTGCTCCTGAAACGGCAACGGGCGCGTCTTGTTGTGCCGGCTCGTCGGGTACTACGGCTAAACTTACCGTTACGGTGCCGTCGCGGATCATGCCGAGTTCATTGGCGGCTGCTCTGGAGAGGTCGATAACGCGGTGCCTGCTGGCGGCCATCCTGTCGTTGATGCGTACTACCACGCTTTTACCGTTTTTGAGGTTGGTCACCTGCACTTTGGTGTCGAAGGGCAGGGAGGCGTGGGCGGCCGTTAGTTGAGTCTTGTCGTAGCGCTCGCCGCTGGCGGTGCGCTGGCCATGAAAGCGGTCGGCGTAGTAGCTGGCTTTGCCGTCTGCCGAGTAACTATCCGGGCCCGAGAAAACAGAAATCAGAAAGAACAATACTACTGAACATAAATTCATAGTATTACATGGTTGGTCCGGCTACAAATATAGAGCTAAAATAATTTAGGCAAATTTTAAATTCTAAAACTTTTATATATCATAAGTATATATTACTTTTAGGTTCTCAAGGTTGAATTTAACGTCTAATTAACGGTGGAAGAGAACAACGACAAAGCTGAAATTTATTCCCAGAGAGTAAGAGCCGGGAAGAGAACGTATTTCTTTGATGTAAAGTCAACGCGATCCAACGACTTTTACGTGACTATCACAGAGAGCAAGCGCAAGTTTAAAGACGACAGCTTCTCCTATGAAAAGCACAAGATCTTTCTGTACAAAGAAGATTTCGCCAAGTTTATGGAGGCACTGCAGGAAACAATCGACCACGTTAAATCCGATCTGCTGACGGAAGAAGCCCTCGCCGCCCTGGAGAACCCAGTGGTTCAAACCGAGGAAGCTTCGTTTGACGAAGAACTGAAGTGGGAATAACCCTCCCGCTTACAAATAAGAAAGTTTAGCAAAAGCCCGTGGACACCCGCGGGCTTTTTGCTTTGCCCCCTCCCCCCTCTTATTTAAAAGTATAAGCGCGCATGGCAGCCTAAATTGTTGTATATTTGCGGCCTGATACAAAAAACTAAAGTATAAATGGGACTACGATGCGGTATTGTGGGGCTGCCAAATGTTGGCAAGTCTACCCTGTTCAACGCTATTTCTAACGCCAAGGCAGAGTCTGCCAACTATCCTTTCTGTACCATCGAGCCAAATGTGGGCGTGATTACGGTGCCCGACGAGCGCCTGCAGATACTCGAGGAGCTGGTGCACCCGGAGCGCGTGCTGCCAACAGTAATTGAGTTTGTAGATATTGCCGGCCTGGTAAAAGGTGCCAGCAAGGGCGAAGGCCTGGGCAACAAGTTCCTGGCTAACATCCGCGAGGTAGACGCCATCATTCACGTGGTGCGCTGCTTCGAGGACCCGAACATCGTGCACGTAGACGGTAAGGTAAACCCTATTTCCGATAAGGAAATCATCGACACGGAGCTGCAGCTGAAGGACCTGGAGTCGATTGACAAGAAAATCCAGAAAGTAATCCGCACGGCCAAGTCCGGCGACGCGAAGGCCAAAAAAGAAATGGCAAGCCTGGAGAAGTATAAAGCCCACCTTGAGGCCGGCCTGAATGCCCGCAGCCTGGAGGTGACCGAGGACGATTTGGAAGCCGTAGAGGATCTGAAGCTATTGACCGCCAAGCCCGTGATTTATGCCGCCAACGTGGATGAAAACTCCATGATTGAAGGCAACGAGTACTCCAAGGCGCTGGCCGAGCACGTGAAGAACGAAAACGCGCAGGTAGTGCTTATCTCTGCCTCTATCGAAGCGCAGATTGCTGAGCTAACGGACGAGGAGGAAAAAGAAATGTTCCTGGCTGAGTATGGACTGAAGGAGTCTGGCCTGAACAAGTTGATCCGTGCTTCTTACGACCTGCTCAACCTGATCACGTACTTTACGGCTGGTGTAAAGGAAGTACGCGCCTGGACGATTCAGAAAGGCTGGAAAGCTCCTCAGGCTGCCGGTGTAATCCACTCCGACTTTGAGAAAGGCTTTATTCGTGCCGAGGTAATTAAACTGAAAGATTACCAGGAGTATCAATCAGAAGCCAAGATAAAGGAAGCCGGTAAAATGGCCGTGGAAGGCAAAGACTACGTGGTGCAGGACGGCGACATCATGCACTTCCGCTTCAACGTGTAAGACCAAGTATAAAGTGTAGATAACTAAAAAGGCAGGTGGTAACCTGCCTTTTTAGTTTGCATGAACTTAGTTGAGCATGTTTTAGATTTTAATTAGCTAACGGTGTGGGCTAAAAAGCATTTTAATGGTTTTTAACTGGGGTTATGTAGTGGTTCATTTTAGCCTTATCCTTTTGACAACAGCACTTTGCAATTTTGGAAAATCTAAAATAAAGGTATAATCACTTAACTTATTGCATGTGTCAAAATACAGCTTTTCTATTGTATCGGCATATGTCTCCAATCCTCTTAAGCTTTTAAGATTTCTGGACCTATCTATGGAAATTTCACTCATGCCTTTTAGACCGTTTAATGTTGTTAAATCTTCAACGTTCGTCCAATTAAGACCAACCTTTTTTGCAAATCTCGGAAAACTAAAGTCTGCAAAGGATTTATCTTTTGGCTTATGATGCCATAGGTCAAAATGCTCTATATTTTCACAATTATATAAATTTTTATCCTTCTGATGCCACTCGAGAACTAAGGTTTTAAGAGAACGGAAATTAGAAAAGTCCAACAAGGGCCTTTTTCCCAATACTCCGAAATACTCTGCGTTTTCAAGATTGTATAAACCAGTTATATCATTTACATTGATGTTCCAGAACCAAATAAACTTTGCATCTTTGAAATCCTTCACAAAATCAAAGTCTACATTTTTGAATCCGAACGATGGATTGCCAAAAATACCATTAAAGTTTTCCTGTTGATATTTAGCAATACATTTATCCAACTTATCGGTAACTATTCCTATTGATTTATAGCCGCCTTGTTTCTCTTTATCAATGAAAATGTCTTCTTCAGGTACAATTAGCATTATTTGTTTTTATGATTTAAATCCTGACTAACGTTTATTTCTCAGGCCGTTGCAAAGCCCAGTTCTTCAGGCTTGAGGTCTAATTTAGCGATGTTTTTCTTTATCCGCTGCA
>NZ_FOOT01000010.1 GCF_900113285.1 Pontibacter chinhatensis | reverse complement strand
TCTTTTTTTTCATCTTATGTAAGAGTTAAGTGTGAATTAAAAGGTAGCTCTTATCCGCTGCTTTTTAAAACCCTTTACCAAAGGTTTAGTGCAACCAAGCATAGCAGGCATGCTTCGGCTTACGCCTCGCCATCTGCTATACCAGCACGTTGGTGATAATTTGAATTATGAGATTAATCGCAAAAGTAAATCGAGCAGAATCTGAGACTAAAAGGCTAATGATTTACGAAACAGCTGACGGCGTATATTTATTTGGTTACACTACACTTGACGATTCTCACTCTAAATGGGATGCGTTGCATGAAAGTATAGAGGATGCTAAAGAAGAAGGTGAGGATGTATCTGGTGTAGGATTTGAAGATTGGGTTGAGATTCCAGACCCAATGGAACACTGTCAGCATGACTGGATAAATCCTGTTAGAGTAAAAGGGAGGGATACAGGTACACCTGACTGGGGTAAATATGAAAGGTTTGAAAACGGCAAATGGATTGAGCTTGAACCTTCAAAACAGTAAAGTTAGACTACGCTTTTAGTGTAGATTGAGAACAAAAACGAAAAATAACTTCCACCAACACAGCACATGAGCCAAGCTTCAGCTACGCCTTGCCCACCTCATGTACGAGACCGTTGTGGGGTAATAAGATTATGGAAATCAGAATAGGTAATAGTGCGGAATTCTTAGTCATCAGTTGCCCTGAAGTTGGTGAAACAAGGGCTAGTGACGACGATTTCTATAAGGTCACACTTCAGCTACATATTAGTGGAATAACTACTAGTATAGGTGCTTATGTTATGATTGGAGAACTATCGCAGTTTCAAAAAGACCTAAGCAAGCTGTATGATACATTAAAGTATAGCTTCATGTTCGTAAGTATAGAAGATAATGTAGAGTTACGCTTCACACCTAACGCCACAGGACAGATTGAAATCAAAGGATATGTAAGAAATAGCGACTATACTGCATCAGTTGACTTTACAATAGAAACAGACCAGTCATATTTACCTTCTACCATAAAGCAAGTTAAGGAAGTACTGACTGCAGTTGAATCTAAAAATTAAGAATATAACCCCACAACAAAGTGCAGCTCTAACCCTTGCTTCGCTTCGGGCTTCTGCTGCACGAGTGACGTTGGAAGCCCCAAAACATGAAAAGAAGAGACTTCTTAAGAAATACGGCCGTTGCGACTGCTGGCATCTCCATGGCTGCAAATGCGGAGTTGTTTGCGCAGAAACAGGAGATAAGAAAGATATTTCTAACCGGTGGAGGGTATGACCTTAAAACCATCAACTACCTTATTTCCCTCACAGGAAAAGAAAATCCTAAAATATGTTTCCTGCCTACTCCCATGGGAGATAGTGACGCATACATCAACAAATGGTTTGAAATAGCGAAAGAACTTCCGCTACAGCCTTTCGTGCAGAAGGTATTTATTTCAAGTGCAGAACAGAAAACACCTTTTGAAGAAACATTGCTGCAAATGGATGCTATTCTGGTTACAGGCGGCAATACACTGAATGCTGTAGCCTTATGGAAAGCCCACGGCATTGACGTTATCCTCAGGAAAGCCTGGGAGAAGGGAGTCGTTTTATCAGGACCAAGCGC
Organism: Pontibacter chinhatensis; assembly: GCF_900113285.1. Taxonomy (GTDB): domain Bacteria; phylum Bacteroidota; class Bacteroidia; order Cytophagales; family Hymenobacteraceae; genus Pontibacter; species Pontibacter chinhatensis. The sequence continues at coordinate 76,574 of NZ_FOOT01000010.1, read as the reverse complement.
TGGAGCGATTTGTTGGTTTGAAGAGGGGCTTTCCGATTCCAGGCCGGTAAATTATACTGCTGTGAAAGGATTGGGATTTCTGAAAGGAAGCAACTGCCCCCATTACCACACGGAGGCAGAAAGGCGTCCTTTATACTTGAAAATGATTGAAGAAGGTAAGTTGCTTCCGGGGTATGCCTGTGATGAAACAGCCGGTCTGTACTTTGAAGGCACCCAATTGAAAAGAGTCGTCGCGCAAAATAAAGCAGATAAAGCTTATAAGATAACCAAAAGTAGAGGCAAAGTGGTAGAGACAGCCCTAGAGCCTGAGCTAATCTAAATATATACTCGCATCCGGCAAACGCTAATTGCTTTGGCTGTAATTCAGGAAAGCCTCTCAATCACCCATCCTCCCAAAGTATAAAGTATAACAAATTCAATTCCAAGTCTTATTTTTGCAGCGCAGAAAGCATCATTAGATAGTATAGAATTGAGTAAGACCATCAGGCAATACAGCGAAACCGATACGCTGCAGAAAGTAATTATCGGGAGGTACGAGAACTACAGTGAAGCCCCGGCCTATGTGGAGTTGGTGAACGAAGACCAGAAGCAGGGGCTGCCGGAGAGGGGGCAGCTGAAGGAGGAGTTCGATACTTTCAGGCAGGTGCTGACGGAGGCGGGCGTGGAGGTGCTGGTGCCGGATTACGTGGGCAAGTTTGTCTACGACCAGCTCACGCCGCGCGACCTGGGTGTGGTGATAGGAGAGAAGTTCCTGCTCTGCAACATGGTAAAACGGAGCCGCCGCTACGAGAGCGCTGGTATTTTCCGCTTCCTGCACGACATCCCCAGCCACGAAGCCAACATCATCATCCCCGACTCACCCACCTGTTTTATAGAGGGCGGTGACATACTGGTAGACAAAGGGAACATCTTTGTGGCCGTGTCGCAGCGCACCAACCACGAGGGGGTGGCTTTTCTGGAGGAGCAGTTTGGCGATGCCTTTAACGTGGTGTCGGTAGAGGCGCGAACCTTGGAAGAAGGCGAAAACGTGCTGCACCTGGACTGCATGTTCAACCCCGTAGGAGGCAAGGCGGCCCTGATTTATGAAGAAGGCTTTAAGCAGGTTCCACGTGAGATACTGGACAGCTACGACCTGATCAGGGTAAATAAAGAGCAGCAGCGGGAGCTGGCCACCAACATCCTGTCGCTGTCGCAGGACCGGATCGTCAGCCGCGACCATCCGCTGTGCAAACCCATCAACGAGGAAATCAGGAAGGCAGGCATAGAGGTGACGGAGATAACCTTTGATGCAGCGCCGGCTACGGGCGGCTCGTTCAGGTGTTGCAGTCTGCCTTTGCTGCGGGGCTAGTTTACCAGGGCATCAACAGCGGAAGTATAAAAACGGGTTCGGCGGAGAGGTAAACAAAAGCAATTTTGAGTAGCTTACGGCTAAAAGTATAAAAACCTATGCCTCTCACCATCCGCCCCATCCAGCCCACGGACAACGCGCCACTGGCCACGTTAATCCGGCAGGTTTTCAGGGAGTTTAAAATTGATAAGCCCGGCACGGTGTATACCGACCCGATCACCGATGCGCTGTATGAGCTTTTCCAAAACCCTGCCAGCGCCTACTTTGTTGCTGAAGAAGGCGGCGTGCTGGTGGGCGGCTGCGGCTTATACCCCACCGATGGCCTGCCAGAAGGCTGCGCGGAGCTGGTAAAATTTTACCTCGCTGCCGAGGCCAGGGGCAAGGGCATAGGCAACGCACTAATGCAGCAAAGTATAAAAGCGGCCAAAGAGCTTGGCTACACGCAGCTCTACCTGGAGTCGTTTCCCGAGCTGGCCAAGGCCGTATCAATGTATGAGAAAGCAGGTTTCATGCCTTTGCCGCACGCACTGGGCAACTCCGGCCACTACGCCTGCACCATCTGGATGTTGAAAGAACTATGAGCATAGAACAAGCCTACAACCGTTGGGCCCCGCAATACGACACAAACAAGAACCGCACCCGCGACCTGGAGGCCGTGGCCCTGCGCGCTACGCTGGGAAGTATAACTTTTGATAGATGCCTGGAAATTGGCTGCGGCACAGGTAAGAACACCGAGTGGCTGGTACGAAGGGCGCTGCAGGTTACCGCGGTGGATTTGTCGGAGCAGATGCTGGAGCGGGCCAGAAAGAAGGTGAGCTCCAACAAAGCCGATTTTATACTTGCCGACATCACCCAAAACTGGAGCTTTGTTGCGCAGCCATACGATTTGGTGAGCTTCAGCCTGGTGCTGGAACACATCACGGACCTGGAGCATACCTTTAAGCAAGCGGCTCTCGCACTGAACCACGGTGGGTACGTGTATATCGGCGAGCTGCACCCTTTCAAACAATACAGCGGCACCAAAGCCCGCTTCGATACAGAGGAGGGGAGGCAGGAGGTGGAGTGCTACACCCACCATGTGTCCGACTTTGTGCAGGCTGCCCGGCGACACGGCCTGAAGCTAGTGGATGTAAACGAATACTTCGACAACAACGACCGCACCGGCATCCCACGCATCCTGACTATCTTGTTGCAGAAAGTATAGGCTGGCACCTTCCCGGGTTATCCCTAGCCTTTTACCTCCTTTTATACTTGCATGCCTTTAAAAGCAAAGTGCTGTGCCTGCGGCGAATGCGATAATTCTCTTATATTTGACAAGAGCTATATGCTTTTCATGTGCTGGCAGTACAGGTTTACTTGCCACTAAAGTATACAGCAGCTCTTCGTTTTTCTACATCACAACTTAACTAACCTATACCATGGCATCTATCAGCCCTTACCTCACCTTTGCAGGCAACTGCGAAGAAGCGTTCAACTTTTACAAATCCGTATTCGGGGGTGATTTCCCGTACGTGGGCCGTTTTAAAGACATGCCTTCCGAGAACCCGATTCCGGAATCAGAAGGAAACAAGATTATGCATATTTCCCTGCCGATTAGCAAGGAGACCACCTTGATGGGCAGCGACTCATCCGAGGCGTTCGGGCAGGCCACCGTAATGGGCAACAATTTCTCCATCTCCATCAATGCCGAGAACGAAGATGAAGCTAAGCGTCTGTTCGAAGGCTTATCGGAAGGTGGTAAAGTGACGATGCCGCTGAACAAAACTTTCTGGGGCGCGCTGTTCGGCATGTTCACCGATAAGTTCGGTATCCAGTGGATGGTAAACTACGATTACGAGCAGAAGCACTAAGCAACTCTTTTGCAGTTTACCCACCCCTAACCCCTGAAGAGGTTAGGGGTGGGTTTATACTTTCACGGGATCATTTACTGCCTTAGAGCAGGTATAAATTTTGATGAAGATACTTTTAGCAGTAGGGATAGGCAGTTTTATGGGTGGCGTGGCGCGTTACCTGCTCTCGTTGTTTATCCAGACACGGTCAGGCGCTGCGTTTCCATTTGGTACGCTGGGGGTAAATATACTGGGCTGCTTTCTTATCGGGCTCGTTGTGGCTGTCTTGTCCAGGGGAACGCTGGCACCGGAGTGGCGCCCTTTCCTGGTTACCGGTATCCTGGGCGGTTTTACCACCTTCTCGGCTTTCTCGATGGAGTCGGTTTACCTGCTGCAGGCAGAGCAGTACGGGCAGGCTATCCTTTACATCCTGGCCAGCGTGGTGCTGGGCCTGCTGGCAACCTTTGCCGGGATGTGGCTGGTGAAGCTGGCCTAAGCCTTAGCTCAGGAACCCTTCCATACTTCGGAACACCGTCACCATCGCCCGCCCTCTCTCCGACAAAGTATACTCTATGTGCAGCGGCTTCTCCTGCACCACAGTCTTCACCAGGATATCGGCTTCCTCCATCTCTTTCAGCGCCGTGGCCACCGATTGCTTGTTGGAGCCTGGCAACTGGCGCAGCAAGGCGTTAAACCGCACCGGTCCGTCCAGGGCCAGCCGGAAAATCTGCGGCTTCCACTTCCCCGATAACTGCTTCAGAATGCCCTCGGCGGGGCAGCTCGCCTCGTCCTGCGAAAAATTGTTGGTGGTCATGTTTTTTTGACTAATTGACTCTCCTAAAGTATAGGCCGATCTTTGTAAAAGAAATTCAGCACGGCCGATTGGTTACCTAGCTAACAGGCCGCCTTGTATAAAGTTTAACCAAGATAAGAAGACCATGGAGACAAAACCAACAATGATGCACTGCGATATGGAGACCGGCGTTTGCGAAATTCCGGTAGGACAGGCAACAACAGAAGAGACCAACATCGCCGCAGCCCAAAAGCCAATCAAGCTGCTATACTTCACAGACCCCATTTGCTCCTCGTGCTGGGGCATCGACCCGCAACTGAAGAAACTGGCGCTGGAGTACGGGCCATACTTTGAGGTGGAGTACCGCATGGGCGGGCTGCTGCCAAGCTGGGAAGCCTACGGCGGCCGCGACGTAAACGGACCTGCCAGCGTGGCCCAACACTGGGAGGAAGCCGGCGCCTACTATGAGATGCCGATAGACGGCGACCTGTGGCTGGAAGACCCGCTGCCCTCGTCTTACCCGCCTTCCATTGCCTTTAAAGCAGCCCAGCTGCAGGGCGAGGACAAAGCCGTGAAGTTCCTGAGAAGAATAAAGGAGATGATCTTCCTGGAGAAGAAAAACATTGCCCGCTGGGAGAACCTGGCGCTGGCCGCCGAGCAAACTGGCCTGGATGTAGCGCAGCTGAAGTCTGACTTTGAGGGCAAAGCGGTAACGCTGTTCCAGGAAGACCTGGCGCTGGCGCGTCAGCTGGGCGTACGCGGCTTCCCAACTATCTTTGTATTAGACCAGAATGATAACCGTGTGCTGGTATATGGCTCCCGCCCTTACGAGCAGTACGAGCAGGCGCTGCTGCAGCTGCACCCGGAGGCAAAAAAGCAGGCGCATGACACGGCTTATACTTCAATTTTTGCCAAGTATAGCACGCTTACCACCAAGGAGTTTGCAGTAATTGCCGGAATGAGAACCATTGAGGCGGAAGTATACCTGCAGGAGCTGCACACCCAAGGCAAAATCGGGAAGTATGCCTCCAAAAACGGTGCCCTGTGGCTGAAGCAGTAAGCTGACAGATTAAAGTATAAAAACAAAAAGCCCCGGCATTGCCGGGGCTTTTCTATCAATAAGTTACTTAAAGCTTAGTGCTTTGCAAGGTAGCTAGAAACACCTTCTTTGGTAGCCTGCATCGCCTCTTTGCCTTCAGACCAGTTAGCTGGGCAAACTTCGCCTTTCTCCTCGAAATACTGCAGGGCGTCTACCATGCGCAGGGCCTCGTCGATAGAACGGCCAAGCGGCAGGTCGTTTACAACCTGGTGACGAACCACGCCTTCTTTGTCGATCAGGAACAGACCGCGGTAAGCAACCGGCTCACCTACAAATACTGCTTCGCCTTCTTCGTTGTAGTCGTAGTGACCAGCCAGCACGTCGTAGTTCTGCGCGATAGTTTTAGAAGCATCTGCTACAAGTGGGTAGTTTACACCCTCGATACCACCCTGGTTGCGTGGTGTGTTCAGCCATGCGAAGTGAGAGAAGTGCGTGTCAGTAGAGCAGCCTACTACCGCTACGTTCTTGCGCTCAAACTCTTCCATTCTGTCCTGGAAGGCGATGATCTCGGTTGGGCACACAAACGTGAAGTCCATTGGGTAGAAGTAGAAAATTACGTGCTTCTTGCCAATGTACTGCTCCAGAGAGAAGTTCTCTACAAATTCTCCGTTTTCAACGGCTGTTGCTTTAAAAGAAGGTGCTTTTTTACCAACTAATACTGCCATGTGTAATTTAGTTTTTAGGGTTTTGAATAATCTATTTTGAAACTCTTGTAATGCGGATTTGTTTATCGGGCTCCACTTTATTCCCCGTCAGCTGCACCGAAAAACCTTTAATCTCAAAGTTTTCCAATTTTCGTTTGCTGAAGAACTCGGTGAGCAGCTGCTCCAGCTCCTCATCCTCAAAATCCACGATTTCCTTGGTTTTGCTGCAGAAGATGTGGTTGTGCACGTGCGTGTTGGCATCGTAGCGCTTGCCGCCTTTCTCCGAGAGTGCCCGTTTGATAAGGCCTGTCTCTACGAAGGTATCCAGGGTTTTATAAACCGTGCCCAGCGAGAGGGTTGGGTTGGCGGGACGCAGGTGCTGGTATACTTCCTCGGGGGTGGGGTGGTGCCCATGCAGCTCCATCACCGCCTCGAACACCACAATGCGCTGGTGCGTGGCTTTCAAACCACCTTCCAGCAGGCGTTGTCGCAATTCGTCTCGGGTCAGGTTGTGCTGCATACTAGATAAGAATGTTTCTTACTTAGGAAAAGTTCCTGCAAAGATAGAGCTTATAGTTAAGAGTTAAAAGTTAAGAGTTAATAAAGTTTAGGAGTTTGAGAGTTAGAGAGTTACAGAAGTTAGAAAGTTTGGGAGTTAGAGAATGACTCTAAATAGTATAAAATGTGAGCGGCTGGCACTTTGTAAGAGCCAGCCGCTCACATTTTATACTTTATACTTTCTGCCGCAAGTTTAGCGGTAGAGTAACTTGTGGCTGTGCATGGGGCAAGTTTGCAACTTGCTTTCTGCGAAAGCAGAAAAGTATAGATTAGTAGGTAAGTTATACTTTGGCTAACCATGGCTAAAGTATAAAGTATAGCCAGCACCTTCGCGTCCTTGCTTTTCCAAAGCAAAGCAGTTTCAAACTGCTGCTAAAGCAACCACAAGTTGCGCTGCCGCTAAACTTGCGGTATGAAGGTTATCAAAGTATAAAGTATAACCCTTGCAGTACCGGGTCCAACCACCCCCAGCCCCTCCTTAGCCAAGGCGGGGAGCCTGTAACTGTTACTCCCAAAGTATAAGCCTTGTAGCTGTTGATTGGCTTTCCTTCTACCACACTCTTGAAGGACATAACGAAAAGCCTCTGCTACCATGATTACAGCAAGAGTAGTAGGATAAAGATTCCCCTCCTTTGACTACCGAGAACGCGAGTTCGAAGGTAGCGAGCGCAGCTCTGAGGGGTTAGGGGTGGTTGGATAACTTTCTAACTTTTTAACCTTCTAACTCCTAAACTCCCCAACTCCTAAACTCTCTAACTCTCTAACTCTCTAACTCTAAAGGCCTACCGGCCCTTAAACTCCGGCTTGCGTTTCTCCACAAAGGCGTTCATGCCTTCGGTCTGGTCTTCGGAGGCGAAGCAGAGATAGAAGTTCTTGCGCTCAAAATATAAGCCCTCGTCCAAGTTGGTTTCGAAAGAGCGGTTCACGGCTTCCTTGGCCAGTTTGGCCGCCACCGGCGACATCTGGGCAATTTCTGAGGCCAGTTTAAAAGCCTCCTCCAGGTATAGCTCCACTGGTACCACGCGGTTAATCAGGCCGTGCTTCTCGGCTTCTGCAGCGCTCATAAACCTGCCGGTCAGTACCATTTCCATGGCTTTTGCCTTGCCGATGGCTTTGGTCAGGCGCTGCGTGCCGCCGGCACCGGGCATCACCCCGATCTTTATCTCCGGCTGGCCAAATTGTGCCGTCTCCGAGGCTACAATCATGTCGCAGGTCATAGCCAGCTCACAGCCGCCGCCCAGGGCAAAACCCGACACAGCCGCAATGATTGGCTTCTTTGTCTTGCGGATCTGATCCCAGGTGGAGAACTGATCGATGTTGAGCATGTCGATAGCAGTTTTGCCGGCCATTTGCTTGATGTCGGCTCCGGCGGCAAAGGCGCGCTCATTGCCCGTGATGATGATCACGCGTACCGCATCGTCCTCGTCCAGCGCTTTGAGGGCATCGCGCAGCTCACCCATCAGCTGCAGGTTCAGCGCGTTCAGTTCTTTGGGGCGGTTCAGTTGGATAAGCGCCACGTGCGGCTGCGCCTGCGTGGTTACAAGTATAAATTCCATAGTAGTGATAGGTTTCGGTTATGACGTATGAAGTTAGCTTTTTGCGGCAAGTATAGAAACAAGTAAGTATAAACTAGCGGCACACGATCTGGAAAGTAGTACGCGTGCGCTGCTCCAGCAGTACCTCCTTGCCCTCCTGTATGCGTTTTATACTTTCCGCGTTGTAGTTTTTAACCGTGTAGAGCTGCAACTGGGTGTTGTAGTGGATCACGAACTGGTCCTGCAGGGTCTGCATCAGCCGCTCCAGGCGCTCGGGGTTGTAGTCGGTGCAGATGGAGAAGGAGATGGCTGAGTTCTGCATCAGGTTGATCTTGATGCGCAGCTCCGAGAGCGCGTTGAAAATCGTACCCAGGTTCTTCTCCGAGATAAAGGTAAAGTCCTTCACCCCAAACGACACCAGGCACTGGTTTTCCTTAATGATATAAGCCGGGGCCTGCACCTCAAAACGGCAGTCGCAGATCTTGGTGCCCTCGCCCTCGGGGTCCAGAAACGACTTCACGTAGAGCGGTATCTTTTTATTGGCGAGCGGCTTGATGGTTTTGGGGTGGATAACCGAGGCACCGTAGTAAGCCATCTCCACCGTTTCCTGGTAGGAGATTTCCGGGTAGCGCACCGTGTCGGGGAAGTGCTTGGGGTCAGCGTTGAGCAGGCCGGCCACGTCTTTCCAGATCACCATTTCCGAGGCATCGAGGCAGAAGGCAAAGATGGCGGCACTGAAGTCGGAGCCCTCGCGGCCCAGCGTGGTAGTGTGGCCGTTGTTGGTACCGCCCAAAAAGCCCTGCGTTACCACCAGCCCTTGCTGCAGCAGTTGCGGCACATCGCGGCGAACCAGGCGCTCTGTCCAGGCCCAATCCACTTTCCCTTCGCGCCAGTTGTTATCCGTTTGGATATACTTTCTGCTGTCAATCAGTGAGTTGTAAACATCCTGTTCGGCCAGGAAATAATGCAGAATGGTGGCGGAAAAAAGTTCGCCAAAACTTACTGTTTGATCGTATACCCAATCAAAATTGTCGGTCGGGGAGATTTCGCTGAGCCTGGTGCGGAGCAGGTCGAACAGGTGCTCCAGCCGTTCGTGTGCCGGGTGGTCCTGCTTCGAAAAGAGCTCCTGCAGTACCTGCACATGGTATGCTTTGAGCTGCTCCAGCTCTGCGCTAAAATCCTGCTGGCGGAAGGCCAGTCCGAGAAGCGCCTCCAGAGCGTTGGTGGTTTTGCCCATGGCAGAGACAACCACCAGCAGCCGGCTCCCGTCGTCCTGGTGTTGGATGATGCGGGACAGGTTGCGGAACGCAGCGGCATCTTTAACGGAAGCGCCGCCAAACTTGTATACTCTAATCCTTTCTGTATTCATATATCGTAGACGCAGGGCTCTCGGAATATAGTCTAAAAATGATATTTTTGTAAATTACTTGCTATCAGTAAAACCTATCAACATGAATGAAAAATTAGGACTGCCTGTCGGAACGACGCTCGACAGGTTTATTATGAGGAAGCAGGAGGACTTCCCCTTTGCGACGGGGGAGCTGTCTCAGTTGCTTCGCGACATTGCCCTGGCTGCAAAGATCGTAAACCGCGAGATAAATCGCGCAGGTTTGCTTGATGTAACTGGTGCCTACGGCCAGCAAAATGTGCAGGGCGAGGACCAGCAGAAGCTGGACGTGATCGCGAACATCCGCTTTATACGCGCCCTGCGCAATGGCGGTGAGGTATGCTCCATCATTTCGGAGGAGGAAGACGACGTTATCCAGACCGGCAACACCCGCGGCAAGTACATTGTGGCTATCGACCCGTTGGATGGCTCCTCCAACATCGACGTGAACGTGTCTATCGGCACGATCTTCTCCATCTACCGCCGAATCTCCGACCAAGGCTGCGATGGCACCATGGAGGACTGCCTGCAGAGCGGCACTCGCCAGGTGGCAGCCGGTTACGTTATCTACGGCTCGTCTACCATGCTGGTGTACACCACCGGGGCAGGCGTAAACGGCTTCACCTACGACCCCACGCTGGGCGAGTTTTTCCTGTCGCACCCCAACATGTGCACACCTAAAACAGGCAAGATCTACTCCATCAACGAGGGTACTTACAACTCTTTCCCGGAGGGCGTGAAGCAGTATGTGCAGTATTGCAAGGAGAACGAGTACTCGGCACGCTATATTGGCTCGCTGGTAGGCGATTTTCACCGCAACCTGATCAAGGGAGGCATCTACATTTACCCGGCCACAGCCAAAGCCCCCAACGGCAAGCTGCGCCTGATGTATGAGTGCAATGCGCTGGCCTTTATTGCAGAGCAGGCGGGAGGAAAGGCTACCAACGGCGCGCAGCGCATTATGGAGCTGGTACCTACCGAACTACACGAGCGCTGCCCGTTGTTTATCGGCTCCCCGGAGATGGTAGACAAGGCAGAGGAGTTTTTGAAAGTTGAAGTAGCCGTAAGTTAACCCAACCCACACATCTGGAATTAGTAATCTGACTAACAACATCACAAAGGCAGGAGGCGCAACGCTTCCTGCCTTTCTTGCTTTAGTGCCCGCTGTACCGCAGTCGGATTTCGGCTTTCTGTATTTCTCTCTTGATGATAAGGCGGGCAATGCGGGTGGCAATGATTTCCTCGTCGGCGTCTATCATGGCCTCTTTTACCTTTTGCTCGTCCACGTCTATGCGGTAGAGGATGTGCAGCAGCCGGCTGAAGTCGTTGCGCAGAAGTTGCTGCACGATGTGCGCGAGCTTAAACTCCAGCGCCTCCAGGTTGGTGGCCGGCAGGTTATCAACGTCAAAAATACGCTGCAGGTGGTTGGTGGTGCCTGCAAGCAGGGCAGGGGAGTATGGCATTGCGTAAAGGTACGTATACTTTAGAAATAGATGCTGCAAGTATAAATAGCTGAATGCGGCAAATGTTTAAGGCTTATACTTTGGCTATACTTCTAGACTTGCCAATTTATACTTTTATACTTTCTCTGGCGTAATCTTCCGCTTGTGCCTCCTATGCCCTTTTTGCTGGCGCGATTTTGTAACTCGTGCATACAATGATGTTGGGTTTGTAACCCAGCTGGCTCGCAGAGCTATACTTACGCTGGCTATATTTATACTTTGGCTAGACTTTCCTAGCCACTGCTTTCCGCAACTTGATGCAAGCTATCCTTGCTAGCTACCGTTCATCCTCTAGACTTACATAAGCTACTGTTGCATCTCCTACTTTGGCTCCCTCAAGGCCGGGAGGCCTCGCCTTCGGGCATCGCGCGGTGTACATTTCTTTTGCTACCCTTCGGTCGCAATGCCCTTAACGGGCACCAGAAATCTACAAGGCGCTCAACCCAAAGGCTGGGAAGCATTCGATAGCTGCTGCCTTTGCTGTTGAAAAGAGAAGCATGAAGTTAGTAATACAGAAACTGTCCCCTTGAGGACAAGTGAGAACGGGAGTTCGAAACTTGCGAGCAAAGCTCAACAGGGGTGTATTGTCCCCTTAGAAGGGGGTAGGGGGATGACAATCGGTTGCAGGAATTCCCCTCTCGGGAGGGGCGGGGGTGGGTTTGCACCTTCACCAAAGTATAAATTGCAGCTTAGGTGCTATACTTCAGCCAGCCCGCAAAAGTATACTTTGCCTAAAATATAAAAGGCTAAAGTATAAACCAGCAGAAACAAAAAAGCCCTCCGTGCGGGAGGGCTTTTTCTATGTGTTAGGCTTCCTTCTCAGATTTCTTCTTGCCGGAAGCTTTTTTCTCGGCAGGCTCCTTTTCTTTTTTGGCCTCAGTTTCCTTTTTGGCCGCTGTTTTCTTCTCTGCCTTTGATTCTTCAGACGTGGCAGCCTCGGTAAAACCAACGTGCTTTCTCACGATGCTGTACCAGCTTACCAGTTTCTTCATGTCCGATACGTAAACGCGCTCCTCGTCGAAGTTTGGCAGCACGTTGCTCATAAACTCCTTGTAGTCCTCGTTTGATGGCTTGTCGCCCAGGGGCAGGTCCTCGCCATACTTCTCGTTTACGCGGTCAAACACCTCGGCAAGCGGCACAGTGCCTTCTCCGTCGGTGGTGTAGATCGAGATCTCGTCGAGCAGCGACATGCGGTGGCGCGCCTGCGCTACCATCGTCTTCGGAGTATCCTCCAGGCTCTCCAAAATCACACCGGTGCGTGTAGGTTTTACTACACGGTAAAGGCCGCTTTGGCCAGAAACTGCTGCAACTTGTCTTAAATCAATAGGCATAGGTAATATGTCTTGTGTCGGTTATAGTTTAAACATTATCGGGATGCTGGCATCTACACCGTAACCAGGAGCTTTAAACTTCAGCAGCTTGGCCACCCGCAGCGCCTCCTCCCCGGTGCCGGCGCCGGCATTGCGCAGTACCTTAAAGTTGGTGGTGGAGCCATCCGGGTTCAGGGTGAAGCTGATGATGCAGTCGCCCTGCACGCGGTTGCGCTTGGCCAGTGTGGGGTACTGCAGCTCTTTGTAAATAGCCTGGTACATAGCCTCCTGGCCACCCTCGTAATACTCGGCCACCGGTACGGCTTTCTCAGGAGTCCATACTTTATCCTCTGTGGCCGCCTGTGCGGTGGCTTTGCCAGTATTTTGGGCGTTTGCCGCCGTTACTGCCAGCATGGCAAATAAAAGAAACAAAAACGAAATTCCAGTTCTCATAAGGGTAAACATTTAAAATTTTCTACATCACGGGTCCCGCTGCCACACTATTAAATGCTAACCATTGTCCGCTGGCTCAGGGCTGGTTCTGCACCTGCGCGTTCACCTCTTCTATAAAGCTGAGGATCTCGTCGCGGCCGATCTGCTTTTCTGAGGAAGTGCGGAACATCTGCGGCAACTCTTCCCATGTTTCCCGCAGTTTACGCTTCCAGGCAGCGATGGTTGAGTCCGTCTTGATAGACGACTGCTTATCGAGCTTGGTGAACACAATCACAAAAGGCACGCCCATGTTACCGAGCTGGTGTATGAACTCCAGGTCCTGGGCCATAGGGTCGTGGCGGCTGTCTATCAGCACAAACATGCAGGCCAGGTTCTCGCGCTTCTGCAGGTAAAAGTTTATCATGCGGCGCCACTCCTCGCGCGAACGCTTGCTTACTTTGGCATAGCCATAGCCCGGCAAATCCACCAAATACCACTCGTTGTTTATCAGAAAGTGGTTGATGAGCTGGGTCTTGCCCGGCTGCCCCGAGGTCTTGGCCAGGTTCTTCTGGTTTGTGAGCATGTTGATGAGCGACGACTTGCCCACGTTAGAGCGCCCGATAAAGGCATACTCCGGCTTATCCGGCTTCGGGCAGGCCTCCACCTTGGTGTTGCTCATCAAAAACTGTGCTTCCTTTATTACCATGCTGCTGTGTGTTGTGGTAGCTAAAGCCGCCCCTTTGCTCGCACTTCTTCCAAAGGCCGGGCGGCAATACTGTTGTAAAACCCCAAAGGTAGCAAATTAATTCGCCGTGGCGTTTGGCAGGTACCACTCTCAGCTCTGAAACGCAAAAAAACGCGGAACATTTTGTCCTGAGCCGCCTTATCCTGAACTCCCCCGGAAAAATTTTGAAAAGTATACCTTATTGGGGTAAAGTTGCCTTATTTATGGCCATATATACTTTGCTTATATAATATATTGTATATATTTGCTGCTGATTCAATTTCGTGTGAGTAATTTTATACCTGTACCTGCCTCTCTTAGATGCAGGATTTCCGGAGGCCCGCTTACTATTTCCGGATTGCCAGACGTACACCGGCCAAATTTTTAGGGGAGAGATGTGTATTTCAGATATACTAAAATATATATATCTCGTATAGATGCTGGAATATCCCGGTAGCCCTGCTTGGGGCTGCCTAATGTCTCAGGAGATTTTTTGAAATCACCACTAATTTAGGAAAGTATAACAAACCCTTTTTCACATGAATTATTTAGCCAAAACGTTCTCGCGGGGATCTCTGCTGCTTGCCGTGGTATGCCTTATGGCCACTTCCGCATCGGGGCAAAGCACCAGAAAGCAATTGCGAACTGCAAACAAATTCTTTAATAAGGAGAACTACCGTGCTGCGCTTCCTTATTATGACCAGGTGTTAACGGCAGACCCTAAAAATGCCAAGGCGCTATACTTTGCCGGTATCAGCTACCTGAGCTTTGACAAGGAGAAGTCGGCTGACTACCTGTACCGCGCAGCCGAGCTTAACCCAAAAGTGGACAAGGAGCTGGAATACTGGTTGGGCCGCACCGACCATATCAACTACCGCTTCGACAGCGCCATTGAGCACTTCAAGAACTATCAGAAAACCATCAAGCCTCGCAACGTAGAGCGTAAAGAGGAGGTGGCACAGCTGATCCAGTATGCCCAGAACGCGAAGCGCGAGGTGGCTAACCCGAAGGATGTGTTCGTGAAAAACCTGGGTGGTGATGTGAACACGGCCTTCTCCGAGCACAGCCCGGTTATCTCGTCAGACTACAACTACCTGCTGTTCACTTCGCGCGCTGAGGGAGCCACAGGTGGTAAGGCTGCCGAGGATGGAGAGTACTTTGAGGATATTTTTGAGACAACCCGCACCGGCGAGGACTCCTGGGAGAAACCGCGCATCGTTGCAGGCGGCCTGAACAGTGTCGGCCACGACGCCTCTATCCAACTCTTCGACAACGATACCAAACTGTTGCTGTACCAATCTATCAACAACGGTGATATCATGGTATCCGAGCGCCAGCCGGACGGAAGCTGGGGCACACCAAAGAGCATCAGCGACAAAGTGAACACCCGTGATTTCGAGTCTGACGCCTACATTACCCCAGACGGATCGACGCTGTTCTTCTCCACGAGCCACTACTCTGAGAACGGCGACCTGGACATCTACATGGTGCAGCGTGAAAAGAACGGCAACTGGGGCAACCCTAAGAGCCTTGGCAGAACCATCAACACCCGCTTCGACGAGGACAGCCCGTATCTGTCTGCTGACGGAACGTTATACTTTGCCTCCCGCGGCCACAACAGCATGGGCGGTTACGACATCTTCGCCTCCAAGTATGACTCGGTGGCGCGCCGCTGGGGTCGTCCGGTAAACCTGGGCTCGCCTATCAACACGCCGGATGATGACACCTACTACCGCCTGGCTCCGGACGGAAGCTATGCTTACCTGTCGTCTTACCGCATCGGCGGCTACGGCGAGAAGGATATCTACACGATCAACTACATCAAGAATACAGAAGTTAAGGGCCGTGTGCTCGTAATGGGCGATAGCACCCTTACCCTGCCAGGTGTAGAACTGATCTTTAACGGTGTGCAGGCCGACAACCGTCCGATTTCTTACCGCGACGTAAGCAAGCCGGATTCTGCTACCTACAGCGTAAACGTGCTCTCCGGCCGTAACTACCAGGTGCAGCTGTCGCTAGACGGCAATGTGCTGGAGACACAGGAGGTAGAGGTACCTGTTGTGCTGGACGACACGACTACGGTTAGAAAAGACTTCTTCATTACGCTGGACGACACAACAGCCGCCCGCATTGCACGCGTTGCTCCGGATGCTGCTGTGAAGGACTTCAAGATGGAGAACATCTACTTCGCCACCGACAAGTATGACCTGCGCCCTGAGGCTATCCAGGAACTGGACAGAATTGCTGAAATCATGAAGGCTAACCCAACCATGAACATCAGCATTGAAGGCCACACCGACTCACGTGCCAGCAACTCTTACAACATGACCCTTGGCCAGAACCGTGCTGACGCTGCCTTCGATTACCTGGTAGGCAAAGGCATCTCGGCTAAGCGCATGGTAACGGTGAGCTACGGCGAGAGCAGACCTGCTGTGCCGAACACTTCTGCAGACAACATGCAGCTGAACCGCAGAACTATCTTCAGAGTGCTGGAGCGCGACGAGATACAGAAAGGTCAGGAAGTGCAGTAAGACCAAACGTTGGCCTTGTTGCCAGAACTATACTTTAGAAGCAGGCCGGGCGCATACCCGGCCTGCTTTTTTTACTTTTCGGAACATATTCTGCGGATTATAGTTTTAGGTACTGTATTTTTGCCTTGTTACAATCATTTTATCCCAACCCATGGCGGTAGTACCTTACAAAGACCAGAACGAGAACAAGAAGTCGCAGGTGGCTACGATGTTTAACAACATTGCCGGCAACTATGATTTTCTGAACCACTTTTTGAGCGCTGGCATCGATATCATCTGGAGGAAGAAGGCCATTAGCCTGCTCGTCTCCGAAAAACCAAAGCAGATGCTGGACATCGCCACCGGCACCGCAGACTTCGCCATCGAGGCGCTCCGCCTGAACCCGGACAAAATCACGGGCGTGGACATCTCGGAGGGCATGCTGGCTGTAGGACGGGAGAAGCTGGCCAAACGCGGCCTCACCGACAAGATTGAGCTCAAGTATGGCGACTCAGAGAACCTGCCGTTTGCCGACAACACCTTTGATGCCATTACCGTGGCCTTTGGCGTGCGCAACTTCGAGAACCTGGAGAAAGGGCTGGCGGAGATGCACCGCGTGCTGAAACCGGGCGGAACGGCGGTGGTGCTGGAGTTCTCCATGCCGCGCAGCTTCCCGATGAAGCAGCTGTATCAATTTTATTTTAAAAATATACTACCGGTAGTGGGTAAACTCGTTTCTAAGGACAACGCTGCCTATACGTACCTGCCGGAGTCGGTGCAGGCGTTTCCGGACGGGCAGAACTTCCTGAATATCTACCATAAAGTTGGATTTAGAGACACGAAATGGCATTCACTCACATTTGGCATAAGCTCTATCTACACAGGCAAAAAATAGCCTTTTGTAGTCTGTTTATACTTTTTCTGATGCTGGGCGGTAAGGCGCAGGCGCAGCAGAAAGTTAACGCCCTTAACAAGCCCGGCTACGACGAACGGCCCGTGCACTACGGTTTTTACCTGGCCGTGCCGCTTACCAAGTATAACGTGCACCACTCGCAGGAGTACGTGGACCGCATCAGAGGCGGCAGTGAGGAAGCCATCAACTCCAAAAAGTCCCTGGGCTTTTATACCGGATTGGTGCTGAACGTGCGCCTGGCCGATTACCTGGATGCCCGCTTTGTGCCGGGAGTGGGGTTTTATGGCCGCACCCTGGAGTTTACCAAGGTACCTACCTTTGAGGAAACAGAGGACGTGATGCTAGAGACCATCAGCAACACTATGATTGAGTTGCCGGTGCTGCTCAAGTATAAGTCCAAGCGCCGCTCCAACTACAGGCCTTACATGGTGGCAGGCATTAAGCCGGGTATAGATTTGGGCAAGGGCAACAATGGAGAGGGAGCAGGTGGGGATATTGCTCTGCATGTGGAGAAGTTTGACCTGGCGCTGGAGTACGGCATCGGCATCGATATCTTCTACCCATACTTTAAGTTTGCCCCGGAGCTGCGTTTCTCGCACGGCTTGCTGAACCAGCACAAGACTTTACCCAACAGCACCTACAGCAGGTCCATCGACAAGCTGACCCACCATAACGTATCACTTATACTTTTCTTTGAATAAGAAATGACCAAGATTGCACTTGTTACCGGAGCCACCTCGGGTATTGGGCTTGCCACGGCCGTGGAGCTGGCCAAGCATGGTTTTAAGATAATTGCCACCGGTCGCCGCCGTGAGCGCCTGCAGGAGTTGCAGCAGCAACTGGGAGAAGAAAACGTATACCCGCTGCTGTTTGATGTGCGTGATAAGGAAGCGGTAGCGGAGGCAGTGGCTTCGCTGCCAGAGGAGTGGCGTGGGGTAAATGTGCTGGTGAACAACGCGGGCAATGCCCATGGCCTGGCCCCGGTGCAGGAGGGCTCCCTGGATGATTGGGATGCGATGTTGGACATCAACGTGAAGGGCCTGCTTTACGTGACCAAGGCGGTGCTGCCGCTGCTGCAGGGGCAGGGCGGAGGGCATATCGTCAACATTGGCTCCATTGCCGGCAAGGAAGTGTACCCGAATGGCAACGTGTACTGCGCCTCCAAGCACGCGGTGGATGCCCTCTCCAAAGCCATGCGCATGGACCTTGTGCAATTTGGCATCAAGGTGTCAGAAGTAAACCCCGGAGCGGTAGAGACCGAATTCTCCGAGGTACGCTTTAAAGGTGATAAAGAGCGTGCGGCCGCCGTGTACAAAGGTTTTCAGCCACTGCTGGCGCAGGATATCGCTGAGTTGATAGCCTTTATGGTGACGCGCCCTGCCCACGTAAACCTGGCCGAAGTGCTGGTCCTGCCAACGGCGCAGGCCTCCTCTACCATCATCGTAAAAGAGCAGTAGAACGCTGAAGTATAAAAGTATGAACCCCCGCCTCCGGAAGTATAAACCGGGAGCGGGGATTTTATTTTTAGCCGGGGTGGAAAGTATAAATTGCTTACCTAATCGAGGTAGTAGCGCAGCAGCCAACCTTCCGCATTAAATGTCTGGGCTTTTTGCTCGTTGCTGAGCTTAATTTTTGCCTTGCGGGGCACCTCCAGCCTGTTTCTATACTTGGAGTCGAAGATGCGCAGGCGGGAGGCTGGCTTGGGGCTGTTGGCCTCATAGTGGTCTTCTCCGGCGCCACCCCATACTTTTAATTTCATCCCTGGCCTTGCGTCACCGCTCAGAATGAACACGTCATCCCCACCGAGCCCGTAGAGTTCCAGGGTGAGCGTTTCGGAAGGGTGGAAAAGACGCTCATAAAGCAGCTGCTGCACCTCCCTGTCCTTGTGCATTTTATACACGCGCACCAGCACCCCTCCATTTGGCTGCACTTCCACCTCAAAACGCTCGTGTTTATCGGTGCCCACTACCTGTACCTTTTTGGCCAAGGTGGCATAGTAGCTGCGGGCCATTTGGGGGAGTGAATCGCGTCTAGCCTTTAGCTTGCTGATGGTAGATGCGGCGGTGAGCGCGTGGATGGTGTCGGGCAGGGCGGTAAAGGCCTGTTCAATGACTTCATCGGTCAGGGCCTGCTGCACGCTGTCGGCAATTTGCTGCCAGTCCTGCCAGCTCAGGCGGGCAAGTATAAGCTCATCCAGGTTGCGGCCACTGCGGTTTAGCTTCTCCAGCCTGCCGGCACTTATACTTTTGTGAAAGGACTGGAAGTGAGGCTTCACGCCCAGGCGCTGCAGCAGCCAGGGCACGGGGCCATCGTCCATCTTATAGAAGATGTTGTCCCGGTCACGGGGGATGGCTTTGTATACATACGCCTTGTCGCTATACTCTCCTTCGGCCCAGCGCCAGTTGTCCTCGTGGCGGCTCCAGTCGCCGAGCAGCATGTCGAAGAGGCGTGAGCGCAGAAATAGCCTGGCGTCAAAGTAGGAGTCGTTGTCGGTGAGGCGCTCGGTGATGGCGGAGCGGGTGCTCTTTACCTTGGTAGCGTTGCCCATCGGACCATAGTCTGATTGGTCTTTGGCCGGCCTGCGCTCGAGCAAGGCCATGGTGCCGCCTATCTTATCCATAAACTCGCCCAGCCGCGGGTCGTGCGGTACGAATACCAGCTCTGGCTCCAGGTAATGGATGCCGATAGCCTCTGCCATGGTAGGCAAAGCCAGCGGGGCATACGGGTTGGTGGCGGAGGTGGCGTCACGGATAAAATCAGCCAGGTAGCTTTTCTGCAGCCTTTTGGGAAGGGCACTGGCAGGTTCTTTGTCCAGGGAGCGAATCACGTACTCGGTGCCGGTGCTGTCCTGCAGGCGGAGGTTGATGGTTTGGCGGCTGCCGCCCATCTGCAGCGGCTCCAGGCCGCCATGCGCAGTGCCGATGTCCAGCACCGGCACCTCTACAGGCGTGGTCCAGACCGAGCGGTAGTGCTTGCCATAAAAGAACGTATGCAGGCGGCTTCGGCCATAGTGCTTGCCTGCTGCCAGTGTTAAGGTACTGTCGGTGTAATCCGGAACGGTGGCTGCCACAGGAACGGGCGCAGACACCTGCCGCACACTGTGGCTGAAGCGCTTGCCGCACCCAGCCAGGCTGGAAAGCAGAAGCAGGCAAAATAAAGTATAAAAACGGCCCAGAAAGCCAGGTAAATCAGTTTGTCTCATTACTCTTCTTTAAAACCCTTCGCGGTCGAAGGCATGCACCCGCACGTCGCTGGTGCGTCTGTCTTTGGTGTCGGGGCCACCTTCCAACTCTGTGCCGCGTACGGTGTCGTATACTTTCGTCTTCTTACCCCATCCGCTTACTTTCGACTCATCCTTGATTTCATCCTCCCCGCGGCCACCCACTACCTTTACCGTAATCCCTTGCTGCACCTTGCCGCTTAGCGCGAATTCATCGTCGCCGGCAAGGCCGTGCAGGGTGATTAGGCGGGTTTCGGAGCGATGAAAAGTGCGCTGAAAGGAGACGTAGTCGTCGGACTTGCGGCGGACGGTGACCGCTGTTTCCTCGTCGTTGAGCCGCTTTACCTCAAACACATCTTCGGCATCGGTGCCCACTATGAGCACCTCTTTGGCCAGAATCTCATAAAACTTGCTGGCAGCCTTAGGCAGCTGGTCGCGGCGGCTCACGAGCTTGCGCTTGGTCGCCTCGCCCTCCAGTTCCTGCACCGGGGCAGGGAATTGACTCACCGCCTGTGCTATCACCTCATCAGTTATACTTTGCTGCAAGGCCACAGCCAACGAGTCGAACTGCGCGCGCGTTACCTGCGCCAGTGCCCGCTGGTCAATAAAGCGGGAGTTGATGGTGAGCGCGTACACGTCGCTCAAATCCTCGTCAAAGGTCTCAAACTTACGGATGGCCCAGTTGCGGCTGAAGAGCCAGGGGATGATGCCGTCCTGGAAGCGGTAAAAGGCGTTGTCACGGTCTTTGGGGATGGGGCGGTAGTAGTGGTTGCCGCCGCGCTCATACTTGGCCCATTCCCATTGCCCTTCGTGGCGGTCCCAGTCACCCAGGAGCAGGTCGAAGAGGCGGGCCTTAGCGAAGGCCAGCTGGTTGGGATAATGATTTTGCTGCCCGAACACCTCGTTGAGCATCTTGCCGCTGCCCACGATATCCACGGGGTTGCCCGTCACTTCGTCCACCATGCGCTCATCAGTATACTTTTCTTCCAGCATGTATACTTTGTTGCTGGCTGCTTCCTGGTGCTCACCAAAGTCTGCATCGTTGGGGCGCACATACACCAGCTGGGGCGTGGCATGCGGAATGCCGGCAGCCTTGGCCAAAGGCGGGATGATGAGGGCACCGTAGGGATTCGAAGCCGAAATCTGGTCGCGCAGAATGTTCACCACAAAGGTTTTGCGCCAAAAGCCGGGAAGCACCTCCTCAGGGTCTTTGCCGAGGGAGCGAAGGGCGTAGGTCTTGTTGTCGGCGCTGACCATGGTAAAGCTGGTCGTCTGGAAACCGCCGCCTTTTTTTTCGACCGTCAGTCCGCCCCAGGTGGTGTCCATCTCGAACACCGGTACAGTAACCGGAACGCTCCAGACGGGGCGGTAATGGGTGCCCCAGAAAAGACGGTGCAGGAAACTGCGCTCGTAATGTGCTCCTGCCTGTATGGTTACGCTGTCCGGGGTGGCAGAATTGGATTTTAGGTGTTTAAATACTTCCTGGTCTACGACCGGTGTGCTGGCGTAGAAGTTTTTTCTGGCACAGCCAGCCGAAGTAAGTAAGGTGATGGCAAGTATAACCTGCCAAAAATATAGCTTCATGCCGATGTTAGTGCTGATTTGCAACTTATTTAACGTAAACGGGCGGTAATGTTTTCACGTGAACGGTCCACATGTCTTAGGCAAGAGGAGATTGGGTAGAGGGAAGCATAGTGGCAAGTATAGCTATACCAATGTAATTCTATTGATGCACGGCTGCCTGGAACGCTTGTCTTATGTTAACCTGCTGGCAGGAAACCCGGAACAGCATCAGGACTTTACCTTATTGTTGTCTAAACAAATATGCTGGTAAATCAGAGAAATTCTCCTACCTTTGCGCGCTTCAAAAAGTATAGCTTTGCAAAGATTTATCCTATTCACCCTGCTTATACTTGCCTCGCTGGTAAGCCAGGCTCAAACCCGCATTTCAGGTCAGGTAACAGATGCCGCCACAGGCGAGGCGCTGCCTTTTGTGGGCATCTTTGTTAAAAATTCTTCCATCGGTACGTCTACGGACGTGGAGGGCAAGTATAACATCCGCCTTTCCAGCACCCCGGACTCGCTTACCGCTGCATTTGTGGGCTATTTGCCCCTCACGCTGCCCGTACAGAAGGGCGTGGCCACCCAAACACTCGACTTCAAGCTGCAGACAAATGCCCAGCAGCTGCAGGAGGTGGTGATACGCCCCGGCGAGAACCCGGCCTGGCCCATTATGCGGCGCGTGATGGACAACAAGAACGCCAACGACAAGCGCAAGCTCACCGCCTACCAGTATGAGGCCTACACCAAAATGCAGTTCGACGTGGACAACGTGGGGCAGCAGAAAGGCAAGGGCGTCGTGGGCAAGGCCATTGAATCGCTGGTAGACTCACAAATGTATCTGGCCGGCGAGGACGGCAAAAAACTGCTGCCTTTCTTCCTCTCCGAGTCGCTCTCCGACGTCTACTATACCCGCGACCCCAAGCGCAGCAAGGAAATCATCAAAGCCACCAAGGTAACCGGCATCGGCCTGCAGGACGGCACGCTGGTCTCGCAGGTGATTGGTAGCAACTATCAGGATTACAACTTTTACCAGAACTGGGTGAGCGTGCTGCAAAAAAACTTCATCAGCCCGATTGCCGACGGCTGGAAGAGCTACTATACCTATGAGCTGGAGGACAGTACCTACATCGGCGACGACTGGTGTTACGAACTTTCTTTTAAGCAGAAACGCCCGCAGGATTTGGCCTTTAACGGCCGCATGTGGATTACGGCAGACGGCTATGCGCTGCGCAAACTGGAGGCCACTGTCAGCAAATCGGCCAACATTAACTTCGTGGAAAGCATCGCCCTGAAGCAGGAACTGCAGCCGGTAGGGGAGCAGGCCTGGATGCCCGCCGATACCGAGGTGAAGATTAAGATTGTGGGCCTGACGCCAAAGCGACCGGGCATTCTGGCCAAGGTTTATACTTCGTATCAGGAGGTGGTGGTCAACCAACCGCAGAAGCCGGACTTTTTTGATAAGCCGGTGGAGCTACTGGCTGGGGCCAGCAAGCAGGCGGAGAGCTTCTGGGAAGAACGCCGCCACGATACCCTCAGCCTGGCCGACCAGCAAGTATACGCCACCATCAACGCTCTTCGCGAGACGCCAAGAGTCAAGCGCTTCTCCGATATCGTCACCGTGCTGGGTACCGGCTACAAGAGCTTCGGAAAGGTGAGCTGGGGACCCTGGCCTTATACCTATGCGCTGAACGACGTGGAGGGACACCGTTTCCAGGTAGGCGGCAAGACCAACATTAACTTCAGCAACAAGTTGGAGCTTCGCGGCTACGTGGCTTATGGCACAAAGGACCAGGCGTACAAGTATAGCCTGGGTGGGCGCTACATCTTTAACCGCAAGCGTTGGAGCGAGCTAGGCTTTACGCACCAGGAGGATTTGCAGCAGGTGGGCCTGATGTCTGACAGGCTGGCCTCCAGCCCGTTCTTCCTGGGCTTCTCCAGGTTCGGGGAGCTACGCCGGCCGGTGATGGTGCGCGAGTCCAATCTATACTTGCAGCGCGACGTACTGCGCGGGGTAACCGAGCGCGTGAGCATGCGCACTCGCCACTTCGACCCGCAGTATGACTTTGCCTACTATAAAAACGGCCCTGCCCAGCCTGACCAGCTCGCCAGCAGCTTTACCGCCACCGAAGTGAGTTTTCTGACGCGCTACGCCAAGGATGAAGTATACGTGGAGAACGACAACGAGCGCATCAGCCTGGGAAGCGGCAGCTACCCCGTGCTGAGTCTGAAGTATACGCTGGGCCTGAACAACGCCTTGGGTGCTACGGTAGATTACCAACGCGTGGACCTGGGAGTGGAGCAGGACTTCGTGATGGGCCGTTTGGGCAATGCCATGTATAGGCTGGAGGCTGGCAAGATTTTCTCGCCGGTGCCTTACCCGCTCTTGGAGGTGCACACCGGTAACGAGACGCCCTTTTACTACGACGCCACCTACAACCTGATGGATTACTTCGAGTTTGCCAGTGATACGTATGCAGCCCTGCACTACGAGCAGTACTTTGAAGGTCTGCTGTTTAACCGTTTGCCGCTTATCAAAAAGCTCAAGTGGCGCGTGCTGGGCTCAGCCAACGTACTCTACGGCAGCCTCAGCCAAAGCAACCTCGACCTGATGCCAGAGTATACGCCGGCAGGCAACCGGCAGGAGGCCTTTAAAACGCTGGGAGATACGCCGTATGTGGAGCTGGGCTACGGCATCGAGAACATCTTCAAAATCCTGCGCGTGGATGCTTTCCACCGCCTCACCCACCTGGACGAAGGCACCCGGAAGTTCGGGCTCAAGTTCTCGGTGCAGTTTAAACTGTAAAGAGTATAGATTAAAGTATAAAATGCCGGAGCCACAAGTATAAACTTGCGGCTCCGGCATTTTTAGTAGTATAAGTATAGTCTCTACCATCTAACCCCCGCTCGCCTCTGGCGAGTGTGCGCTACCCCACGGCCTCTGGCCGCTGAAATCTATACTTTCAGGCTTATACTTTTATACTTGTTGTGTCATATGGGGGGACGCCACCCAATAACGCACACTCGTCAGAGGCGAGCGAGAGGTGCAGGAAAGGGATAACTGCTCTTTCGGATTTGCAATCCGAAAGTAAATACTATTGGGATTTGTAATCCCTTCCTTGCCCATAGTTTGTTCACTGCAATGGCGGAGTACAAAATCGGATTGCAAATCCACATATGAAGTGCTTCTGGATTACGAATCTGGAAGAGCGAAGGCAGACACCGTAGGCACTCCCATCTTTTTGTCATCCTGAAAGGATCTTGGTGGCAAGTAGCAAAAGCTGACCTCCCTTCCACCAAGTTTCTTTACAGAATGACAAAGAGTTAGAGACTTTGCAAATAGAAAGGGCCTGCCTCCTCGGAGAGGTGGGTTCATTCCACTACCGCACCACCCTCGCTACCTTTCTTCTAACCTGCTTTTGCTCTTGCTGCGGCTGCTGGCGGTAGTACCAAATCACGAAGCCGGAGATGGAAAGGATGCCGGGCATCAGGCCAAAGAAGGCGTAGAGTAGCTTTACAAACAGGCCCGCAAAATCGCCGAAGTGGACGGGATGCAGCGAGGTAAGGAAGCGGTCGAGCAGCGGTTGGTCCCGCACAAAGTAGGGGGCACCCAGCTCACCGCTGGTATAGTCTGCCTGTATTTTGCTGTAGAACTTGCCGTAGTAGGAGGGGTCGGAGTACAGGCGGCCGAGCAGTTGGATCTTGCCTTCCTCATTTACCGGAAAGCGCAGGTACGTGATTTCAAACTCGGGATAGGTGGCCCGCGCTTCGGCCATGGTGGCATCTACAGAGGTGGTAATCTCGGGCACGGCAATTTCCTTTGGCCCGCCTTTGAGGGCGGCATTTACCACCGTAATAGCCAAGGATAAACCCGTAACACACATGAGCAGGTTAAACGCCAATGCCCACACGCCTACCACGCGGTGCAGACCGGAAAATATGCTTCGGCGGCTGCTAAAACTGATTTTTTGCCGGAAAGTAAGCACCTTGAGCACCGAACGTCGGTAAAGTATAAACCCGGTAATGGTAAGCAGCAGCAGTGCCACGCCTATCAGCAGCACCACGATTTTACCCGGCGTGCCTGAGAGCAGGTTGTAATGGATATTGAGCACCACGTAGGAAAAGCGATTATGTGCCTGCCCCACAGTAGAGAGTTTTTCGCCGGTTTCGGGGTGCACGAAGAGCCAGCGGCGCAACTGCCCCTGCCGCAACTCATACAACAGCGCTTCGTCTGGCGAGGCAGGCAGTGCAGGCACCCGAATGTCCCAGCCCGGGTTCTCCGCCCTTACCCATCCAATTGATTTATCAATGTGCAGTGCTTTGGCCGGCGTTTCCAATTTGGCATGGTCGGCAAACATGGCGTCGTCGATGTCATCATCAAAGACCAGAATAACGCCAGAAAGGCTGATAACCAGGATGAATATCCCGGCTATCAGCCCGCACCAATGGTGAATGGAAAAGGTTCTTTTTACGCGTTTCTTCAAAGTATTACCACTTATAGGCTGCTCCTAACTGAAATCTGGCGCCGTTGGCTCTGGTAAAGTTGTCGTTTCGGCCATACCAGTAGGCTTGTGGCAGGTAGTAGGCTTTGTCCAGTAGGTTCTCCACGCCCAGGTTCAGGCTCAGCTTTTCAGTGGCCTGGTAAGAGGCAGCCAGGTTAAACACGTCGAATGCCTTCACCGGACCCTCGCCCGAGTTATAGCCGCCTTTGGCGTTGCGGTCAAAGCGGTCGCGCTCGCCGGAGTATATCCACTGCAGGTTCACGCTCAGGTTCTGGATGGGCTTCAGGTTCAGGTAAGACGTGAACTTGAACGGCGGGATGCGCAGGCTGGTCAGGTACTTGTCTTCGCTGTCGCTATACTTTTCGTTGTTGTTGATGTCTGCCTTGCCTTCGCTGTAAGAGGCGTTGGCGCCCAGTGTTATTTTGTCGGAGAGGAACAGGTCTACCAGCGCCTCAAAGCCTTCCACGCGCTCCGGTGCACGCTCAATCTCGTACACGCCTGCCTCGTTGGCAATCAGGTTGGCACCAAGCTTAGAAGTGCTGATAAAGTAGGCACCGCTGAAAGAGGCAATCCCGAACTGGCTGTGGAAACCAGCCTCGTAGTTGTTCACGATCACCGGCTCCAGGTCCATTTGCGCGATAAAGTCTTCGGTGGCGCTGCGTACGTAACGGCCCACGTCGATCATAGAGAAGCCCTGCGAGTAGCTGACAAACGGTTTGAAGTACTCCAGCCCGGAGTAGCGCAGGCCAAGGTTAAAGGTGTTAGCATTGAACTTCAGTTTTGCTCCCTGCACAAAATCCCCGCCGGCGCCGCTTGCCAGCACCAACTGCTGAAAATCATCCACCTTCACCGACACGTTGTCGAAGCGGTAGCCCGCCTTAAAGTTGAGATCCTGCAGGATGTTGAGTTGCAACTGTGCATAAGGAGCCAGGTTGTGCAGGTCCATCTCCGGCACCCAGGTGCGGCCATCCACCAGCGGCTGGGAGGTAACGTCGTTGAGGTAATCGGCACCATACAACACGCTGCCCTCAATACCGCTGCTAATTCTAAAAGGCGTGTTCAGGTTCAGGCGCACACCCCTTTTAGCGGATTTGATGGTCGATTGCCCGCCACCCTCAAAGTATGGCGTATAGCCGTAGACGGTGTAGAAGCTTTGCAGGTAAGAGCTTAGCTCCAGGTTGGTGTTCAGGAACAGGTTTTTGCCAATGTAGCGCAGCTGGGCGTTGTGGTTATACTTGGTGCCCTCCGGCTCGCCCTGTACTTCGCCCCTCACGCCGATAGATGGCTTCTCGCCATAGATGCCCTCCTGGAGGACATAGTCTGAGTTCTGGCGGCTGCCGAAGTAATTGTACATGCCTTCCAAACGGTGATTGGAGTTGAAGTTATAGCCTGCCTTGGCAAAGCCGTTATACATTTTCGTTTCGCCCAGCCCGTACACCGGAGAGATAACTTCTCCCTCGCCATCGCGCATTACGCCGGTTTTCTCGTAGGTGCCGCTGAACACGTAGTCAAGGTCCTCAACTTTACCGGTAAACTGCTGCGAGATGCGGGCACCCAAGGTGCCATCAGAATGGAAAAGATTGCCCGTGCCGGTAACGGAAGTATAAGCGCTGAAAGGCTGGCTGGTATTGGCCTGCTTGGTAATGTAGTTGATCAAGCCGCCGTCAGCTCCGTTTCCATACACGGCGGTAGCGCCTTTAACCACCTCCACGCGCTCAATCGCGGCAGGGTCGATGGTGCGGATGTCGCGGCTGCCGTTGCGCAGCGGCGTGGACTGCGGTATGCCGTCTACCATTACGAGGGCGTTGCGGCCGCGCAGCGTCTGGCCCACGTTGCTGGTCGTGTTGCTGTTAAAGGCCAGGCCGGGTACCGAGTTGGCCAGGATGTTAGAGATGTCGGTGCTAATCTGCGACTGAATCTGCAGGGTTCGCGAATCGATCACATGCACGGAGGCAGGCGTTTCCGCCAGGGTTTCCACGCTGCGGCTGGCCGATACCACCACCTCATCCAACGTGCTGGTGCTTGCCTGTATGGTTAGCTGCAGGTTCAGGTTGTCGCCGCTGCCAAGGGTGATGGGCTGGCGCAAAGACTTGTAGCCGATTCCTCCTACCCGCAAGGTATAGCTGCCCGGCTTGATGTTGTTAAGTATAAACTCACCGGCAGCGTTAGTGTTTGTGCCCAGTACGGTCCCTTCCAGGGCAACGGTGAGCAGCTCAACCGGCTGGCCCTGAGAAGTGGTTACTTTGCCGGCAATGGTGGCGTTGCTTTGCGCCTGTCCTTCGGACAAGGCAAATAGCCATATAAAGAGGAGTAGAAACTTGCGCATGGATAGTTAGGTGTTCTTATTTAGACTGATTATAATTAGGGCAAAAGTATGGGAGGGGGAGCATCCATGCAAGCCTTATTTAAAATAAATCTAAATAATATTCTCTGTTCAAACACAGGTGTCTACAAACCGAAAAGCCTGTTACCGCGAAGTAACAGGCTTGGTAAAAGATACTGAAAGAATAATTGGGTGGCAGAACCCGGTCGGGCGCTGCCGGTGTGATTATAGTTTTACAAACTCCACCCGCCGGTTATTCGACTTAGCCTCGGGAGTACTGTTCTTGTCAAGGGGTTTGGCTTCGCCGTGGCCTTTGGCAGCCAGTCGGTCAGCGTCAATGCCCTGGTCCACTAAGTATGTTTTCACCGCTTCCGCGCGCTGCTGACTCAGCTTCAGGTTAGAGTTATCATCGCCGTCACTGTCGGTGTGGCCCTCTACGCTAAACTTCAGCTCTGGCTGTTCCTGCATGAGCTTGGCTATACTTGCCAGCGTGCCTACCGACTCAGGGCGGATGCTTGCCTTATTCACATCGAACTTGATGCCGTAAGTAACGATTTTGCCATCGGCCAGCACCTGGTCATAGAGCTTCTTGCCGCCTTGGGCAATCATCACGTTCTTTATCATCGTGTTGGCATCAATGCGCTTATCCACTTCAATGCGCAGGCCGGTTGGCTTGCCGTTCACGTTCGGGATGTTAATCAAGCGGTGCTCGTCGAGGTATACTTTCATGCTGCGCTTGTTAAACGAGATGGCCACGTGCCGCCACTGGTTTTTCACCTCTTTTGCCGCCAACTCCTCTGATTCGGAACCAAAGGTTTTAAACCGTGCCTGGTTGGCTCTGATATCGATGGGATTCCAGAAATCGCCGTTTATCTCTTCTTTGTAGGTTGCATTGTCACTGACCAAATATATCCCATAGGCCACGTTGCCGTTGTCGCTGTCAAAGAACACATCCATTTCTATAGTGAAGGTTTCGGGCAGCCAGTTTTCGCCTTTCATTAGCGGGGTAATGCTTGTGCTGCTCTGCACCAGGTTTATCACCTTCTCATCCCCAAGCACGGCTACCTCAGCATTACCGTGTTTCAGGTCCCAGCGCGACGGAAATTCGCCTACTTCTTCACCAGCCAGGTTGTCGGAGAACATGACCTTATCCCCCGGCACAAAATCATACTTGGTCCAGGCCTTCATTCTGCCTGCCTCCGTTTCGGGTGCACTGCCAGAGCCGTTGTCTGCAGCGGCTGCATCCGCTGTGGCAGTGTTGCTGCCGCTTGTGTTCTTCTTTCCCTCCAGCGATTCATCGATCGTCTTGTCGATCTTCTGATCGATTTTCTGGTTAACCTTGTTTTTGATCTTGTTGGCAACGTTAAACTGGGCCTGGGCAGGCAATATGCCCGCAGCTAGTAAAATTGCCCCGATAAACAGCAAGATTCTTTTTTTCATAGTATCCTTGGTTGAGTGGTAGGGCAAACGTATATAATTTTGTTTAAACTATAAAAAATTGTACATAATTATTAAGTAATAGTAATACACCTTTAGCAAGAGCACCAATGCGTTAAGTGAGCTTGTTAAAATATAAGGTGGGGGGCAGGTAGTTTGGACTTGTTTCGCTGCGAAAGTATAACCCGATAAAAAAACCTTCTCTGGCCAATAGCCGGAGAAGGTTGCGGGTACCTGGCATAATGCTTTTTAAGAGGGTATTGTATAGGCGGAGGCGTTATCGAGCAATTCCATGTCCTCGCTGCGAAGCACAACCTGCGTAGCCTCGGTAAATGCCTGTACATGCTTGCTTTTGGTGGCGCTGGCGATTGGCGCTGTCACCAGCGGATTGTGCATGAGCCAGGCCAGCGCTATACTTGCCTGCGAAACAGCATGCTTTTCGGAAAGAGAATCGAGGGCAGCCAGAATACGCTGTCCCCGGGCGTCGAGGTACTTTTTGATGCCACCCCCGCGAACGCTCTTGTTTAGATCTTCCTCCTGGCGGTATTTGCCACTCAAAAAACCGCTCGCCAGCGCATAATAGTTGATAACGCCCAGCCCTTCTTCCTGACAGATGGGAGCTACCCCTTGCTCGTACTCCTGGCGGTCGTAGAGGTTATAGCCCGGCTCAAATACCTCGTAGCGCGGCAGCCCGTGCTCTTGGCTGGCCTTGAGGGAGGCGCGTAGCCTCTCCGGCGAAAGGTTGGAGGCCCCGATGTAACGCACCTTTCCAGCTTGAATTAATTTTTGGTAAGCGCCAAGGGTTTCTTCCACTGGGGTTTTGTCGTCGTCCCAGTGCGTGAAGTATAAATCGATGTGGTCCGTTTGCAGCCTTCTCAGAGAGTCTTCCGCTGCCTTCAGGATGTACTTTTCCGAAATGTCTTTATGACCCTGGCCCATGTCTGAGCCCACTTTGGTAATCACGACTACCTGATCCCGGTTACCACGCTCCTTCATCCACTGGCCGATGATGGTCTCAGACTCGCCTCCTTTGTTGCCTTCGGCCCAGCGGGAATAGGCGTCGGCGGTATCGATGGTGTTAAACCCAGCCTCAAACGCCTCATCCAAGATGGCAAAAGACTCCTTCTCATTCAATGTCCAGCCAAAAACGTTGGCTCCTACCACGATGGGTGATGTTTGTAAGCTGGTGTTTCCTAATTTTCGTTTGTTCATAGTATACTTTTAAAGGTGGATGTTACATTCCGGCTGCCACAGGCTGCCCTTCGACTAACTGGTTTCTCATAGGTAATGTTTTGGGGCGGGCTTAAGGAAGCAGGCGTTTTACCGGGTTGCCAGGCTGGGATTGGTCAGGTTGAAAGTATAAAAGGCGCCTGCATTCATACGAGGATGCTCTGGCCAAAAAAATAGCCCCATGCAGTACATCCTTGCATGGGGCTATAAGTATTTATACTTTCAGATGCTTACGCATCAGCTCTGGACATGCGGTTACGCTCGTTCTCGTCGAGGTAAATCTTGCGCATGCGGATGCTCTTTGGTGTTACCTCCAGGTATTCGTCCTTCTGGATGTATTCCATGGCCTCCTCCAGGGAGAAACGCTTGGCTGGTGCGATTTTCACGTTGTCATCAGAGCCGGAAGCACGCATGTTCGTCAGCTTCTTGCCCTTCTGGATATTCACAGTGATGTCGTTCTGGCGGTTGTGCTCACCGATTACCATGCCCATGTACACATCCTCACCTGGATCCACGAAGAACACGCCGCGGTCCTGCAGCTTGTCGATAGAGTAAGCGGTGCCCGGACCAGTCTCCATCGAGATAATGGAACCGTTGTTACGGCCAGGGATGGTTCCTTTGTATGGCTCATAAGCCAGGAAGCGGTGGTTCATGATGGCCTCGCCGGCAGTAGCTGTCAGCACGTTGTTACGCAGGCCGATCAGACCGCGCGAAGGAATCGTGAACTCCAGGTGCTGCAGGTCGCCTTTCGGCTCCATCACGTTCAGCTCACCTTTGCGCATCGATACCAGCTCGATTACTTTACCGGCCGTATCTTCCGGCACGTCTACTACCAGTTGCTCGATTGGCTCGTGGCGCACACCGTCAATTTCTTTATAGATTACCTGCGGCTGACCTACCTGCAGCTCATAGCCTTCGCGGCGCATGGTCTCGATCAGTACAGACAAGTGCAAAATACCGCGTCCAAACACCAGGAAAGAGTCTTCACGGTCTGTCTCCTGCACGCGCAGGGCCAGGTTTTTCTCTGTTTCCTTGAACAGGCGGTCGCGCAGGTGGCGGGATGTTACGAACTTGCCCTCTTTGCCGAAGAAAGGAGAGTTGTTGATCGTAAACAGCATGTTCATGGTTGGCTCGTCAATTGAGATGCGCTCCATAGCCTCCGGATTCTCCGCGTCGGCAATTGTGTCTCCGATATCGAAGCCTTCGATGCCTGTCACGGCGCAGATTTCACCTGCCTTCACCTCGGCAACCTTTTGTTTGCCCAGTCCTTCAAACACATGAAGTTCTTTGATGCGGCCCTTCTTGATGCTGCCATCGGCCTTGCACAGGCTAATCGGCATGCCTTCTTTCAGGCTACCACGGTTTACGCGGCCAATGGCGATACGGCCCACGAAAGAAGAGTAGTCCAGCGACGTGATTTGCATCTGCGGGGTACCCTCACGGAATGGCGCAGCCGGAATCTCTTCGATGATGGCATCCAGCAGTGGGGTAATGTCTTCGGTTTTCTCTCTCCAGTCGCGGCTCATCCAGCCGTTTTTAGAGGAACCGTATAGGGTCACGAAGTCCAGCTGCTCTTCTGTAGCGTCGAGGTTGAACATCAGGTCGAACACCTGTTCGTGCACCTCGTCCGGACGGCAGTTTTCTTTGTCTACTTTGTTTACTACTACAATTGGCTTGAGGCCGAGCTGGATAGCTTTGCCCAACACGAAGCGGGTCTGAGGCATGGCACCTTCAAAAGCGTCTACCAGCAGCAGTACGCCGTCAGCCATCTTCAGCACGCGCTCCACCTCGCCACCGAAGTCGGCGTGACCAGGGGTGTCGATAACGTTAATCTTAACGCCTTTGTAGCGAACCGACACGTTCTTGGAAACGATCGTGATGCCGCGCTCGCGCTCCAGGTCGTTGTTGTCGAGAATGAGGTCGTCGAACTGCTGGTGCTCTGCGAACAGCTTAGAGGCGTGGATGATCTTATCCACGGTCGTCGTTTTGCCGTGGTCAACGTGTGCGATAATCGCAATATTCCGGATATTTTGCATTGAATTGGTTTTTCGAGGCGCAAAAATACAAAAAAGCCTTCACACTTTTAGTATTTGCTTCGAAATAAACAGGTTATGGTTGTATTAAATTAATTTGAAGGCCGCATTGGCACGATTTAGGAGCCAAACATTGTTATATTAAAGTTTGTTTCCTAATAGGTTAGGTATTTTAAAAGGCAGGGAGCCTGCGTTGGAAGTATAGGTTATGAAAGTAGCGCAGTTTTTTATAGTGCTTGCATCTGTGGGCATGTTTGCATGCTCCGAGCAAGATGCAGCAGCGAACGTGGCCACAACAGGTTTAACCAGCGACGTACAGCTGGAGGAGGAGGAAAGGTTGGCGCTGCAAAATACCAGCCTGCAGGACACCGTGGTGAAAACAGAGGCGGAGTGGCGCAAAATCCTGACGCCGGAGCAGTATTATGTGCTGCGGCAGGAGGGCACTGAGCCTCCTTTCAAAAACAAGTATGACAGCAATAAAAAGAAAGGCATTTACGCCTGCGCCGCCTGTGGCAACCCGATGTTCAGTTCCCGCACCAAGTTCGACTCCGGCACGGGCTGGCCAAGCTTTTACGCCCCCTTAGCCAAAGATCGCATAAAAGAGGTGGAAGACCGATCGTTCCCCGGCGAGGTGAGAACAGAGGTGGAGTGCGCCCGCTGCGGCTCCCATATCGGGCATGTGTTTGAGGACGGTCCCGAGCCAACCGGCCTCCGCTACTGCCTCAATTCCGCCGCCCTTAGCTTCACAGAGAAAAAGTAAGGTTGGTTATTGGTTGTTAGTTATTCGTTATCAGGTTCTCTGTTGATATGACTAGGGGAAGTTACCCTTCGCTCGTTCCTTACCAAGTATAAACCGGCTACCTCCAATAACCGACAACTATCAACCAATAACTCTCAACTATTAACTAACAACGAAACTCTGCCGTACCTTAAACTCTAAACCAAAAAGTATAGAATTATGGCAGAAATACGTTCTGAAGCCGACAACATAGAAAATACCGCGCAGTGCATTGTAGAGGCCTTCAAACAATTCGACATCAGGGCAGGGGATGTGCTGCCTTACCAGCAGCTGTACCCCTACTTGCAGGAGCGCTACCCGCACTATAAAGATGTGCAGAAAGAGGCCGAGCATCACCTTACCAAAGAAGGATACGTGAACCCGGCACCCGATGGGCTGATGCTGACGCAGGTCGGAGATGCCTACGTTTGGGGAGAAAGCGAGGCCTGAAACCCCTGATTATACTACAGTACAAGTATAAACAGCCCGCGCCCAAAGTATAGCTTATACTTTGGGCGCGGGCTGTTTGCGTTGCTGCCGTTGCAATGAGCCGTGGCTTGCACCTGTGCGTATACAAAAATACCCTAGGTAAGAAACAGGGGTGTTACGTTCTAACTTAAAGTACTAATATCTTGGCAGAGGAGCTGAAGATAGTAAAATCTAGGGTCTCCCCTTGAGGACAAACAAGCACGGGAGTGCGCAGTTTGCGAACGCAGTTCATGGAGGGGTGTTAGCTTTTAGCTAAAGCTTTTGCTACTGGCCTTACACCCCTATTGAGCTTTGCTCGCAAGTTTCGAACTCCCGTTCTCACTTGTCCTCAAGGGGACAGTTTCTTTTGAACTTAATAGCTCTGCTAGCTGGGAAGGAGTAAAGTATAAGCAGCTATGAAAATAAAGTATGGATATAGTATAAGTATAGTATTGCTGGCCGGCTGTACTTCGCTAAGCGAGGGGCAGGAAACGATTCCGGCGGCGCCAACAGTTGAACGGGTAACACTTCGGCCCGATGCCAGCCAGAACCTGCGGCAGCGCATGAACAACCAGGCCAGCGAAATAAACCGCAAGCGCAACATAGAGCAGTTCGACTCCAATCGCCCGGCCATGACGCCCGAAAGCATGCGCCCGCAGCTGTTGCCCAATGCACCCGTAGACTCCTCGAGGCATAACATTAACTGGCCGCAACAGTCCGAGGTGAGGCCCTTGCCTCCGGTCGACCAGCGATAAAAGAAGCGGCCCGAAGTATAAAGCTATACTTCGGGCCGCTTCTTCAGGCAGACCAGAGGCCTACTTTTTCTTTTTCTCCTTTTTGCCAACCTCCTCGGGCTGCTCGTCATCGCCCAGGTGCAGCTCGTCTGGCTCCAGGTCTACGTAAACCTCGTTCTCGGGTGGGGTGTTCATCGATTCGCGGTCGGCCTGGCGCGGGGCCGGGTTTTTTGTCACCTTCTGCTTGCTGTCACGTTCACCTAAAGTGTCGCCATCGTGCTTCGTGGTTTTGAAATTATCTTTGCTCTTCATATAGTTTAAGGATGATTTTGTTTCTGAAACGGAGGCCCTGCAGCGCCTGAAAGTATAGTATGGGTGCATTGCCTGCCCTGTTTTACGGAAAACCCGGGGGCGTAGCCGTATTTCCTGCAGCGGGTTTGCCGTCGCTTGGCCATTCATTCCGCGCTGTATTTGTATATTTGTTTTTTTAAGACGAAAAATGACAACAACTACTCCCAAACGCTATACTGTAACAGCGGCGCTGCCTTACGCCAACGGCCCGGTACACATCGGCCACCTGGCCGGGGTATACCTGCCGGCTGATATCTATGTGCGCTACCTGCGCCTGCAGAACCGCGACGTGAAATTTATCTGTGGATCAGACGAGCACGGTGTGCCGATCACGATCCGGGCCAAGAAAGAGGGCATTACGCCGCAGCAGGCCGTGGATAAGTATCATGAGCTGATCAAGAAGTCGTTTGCCGATTTCAATATCTCCTTTGATATCTACGACCGCACCTCCTCTAAAATACACCACGAGACAGCCGCCGACTTCTTCCTGAAGCTCTACAACGACGGCAAGTTTATAGAGCAGACCACGCAGCAGTACTACGACGAGAAGGCCCAGCAGTTCCTGGCCGACCGCTACATTGTGGGTACCTGCCCCAAGTGCGGCAACGAGAACGCCTACGGCGACCAGTGCGAAAGCTGTGGCACTTCCCTGAACGCGACTGACCTGATAAACCCGAAAAGCACCCTGAGCGGCGCTGTGCCGGTAATGCGCGAGACAAAGCACTGGTACCTGCCCCTGAACGAGTATGAGCCATGGCTGCGTGAGTGGATTGTAGAGGGCCACAAAGGCGACTGGAAGTCGAACGTGTACGGCCAGTGCAAGAGCTGGATAGACCAGGGCCTGCAGCCGCGCGCCGTGACCCGCGACCTGGATTGGGGCGTGCCGGTGCCGGTGGAAGGGGCCGAGGGCAAAGTGCTGTACGTGTGGTTCGATGCACCGATTGGCTATATCTCGGCCACCAAGGCGCTCACCGATGATTGGGAGAAGTACTGGAAAGACGAGGAGACGAAGCTGGTGCACTTTATCGGCAAGGACAACATCGTGTTCCACTGCATCATCTTCCCGAGCATGCTAAAGGCCCACGGCGACTACATTCTGGCGGATAATGTGCCGGCCAACGAGTTCCTGAACCTGGAGGGGGACAAGATCTCCACTTCGCGCAACTGGGCTGTGTGGCTGCACGAGTACCTGGAGGCGTTTCCGGGCAAAGGCGACGTGCTGCGTTATGCACTGGCCGCCAACATGCCCGAGACAAAAGACAACGACTTTACCTGGAAAGACTACCAAGCCCGCAACAACAACGAGCTGCTGGCTATACTTGGCAACTTCATCAACCGGGCCGTGGTGCTCACTCAAAAGTATTATGAGGGAGCCGTGCCTGCACGTGGCGAGCTGACTGACTACGACAAGCAAGTGCTGGAGGTACTGGAAGGCATGCCGATGGTGATTGCCACCTACATAGAGCGCTACCGTTTCCGCGATGCCCTGGCCGAATTGATGAACCTGGCGCGCCTGGGTAACAAGTACCTGGCCGACACCGAGCCCTGGAAGCTGATCAAGACGGATGCGGAGCGGGTGAAGACGATCATGAACATCGCGCTGCAGATTTCCGGAAGCCTCGCCATCCTGATGGAGCCGTTCCTGCCGGAGTCTGCCACGAAGCTGCGCAGCATGCTGAACCTGGCTTTTGGCAACAGTTGGGCTGATGCCGGCGCTGCCGATCTGCTGAAGGAAAGCCACGTAATTGGCAAACCGGAACTGCTGTTCGAAAAGGTAGAAGACGCTGCGGTAGAGGCGCAGGTGCAGAAGCTGCTGGATACGAAGAAGGCAAACGAGGCGGCAAATGCTGTTGTAGCCCCTGCCAAAGAGGACATCACGTTCGACGAGTTCTCTAAAATGGATATCCGCATTGGAACCATACTTGCCGCCGAAAAAGTAGCCAAAACCAAAAAGCTCCTGAAGCTAACCATCGACACCGGCATTGACCAGCGCACGGTGGTGAGCGGTATTGCGGAGTTCTTTAACCCGGAGGAGATCGTTGGGCAGCAGGTAAGTATACTTGTAAACCTGGCGCCGCGCGAGATCAAAGGCATCACCAGCCAGGGCATGATCCTGATGGCCGAGAACGCCGACGGCTCGCTCGCTTTTGTGCAGCCAAGCAAGTCTATTAAGAATGGCGGCACGGTTAGCTAGAGTATAACCCGGCGAAGTATAAACTGCCGCTAAAGTATAAATAGCCGTTAAAAGTATAAACCTCACCCGCTTTACAGGCAGGTGAGGTTTATACTTTTAAGACAGGGCGTCGTGGTTATACCTTCAACTCCCTGCTCAGGAATTGCTGAAGAAGAGCCATGCCAGCACATAGCTGACCAGCACGAGCCCCACACCCAGCGCAAAAACAGTGTAGGCTAGCTTGAGCAGGCGGTATTTCCTGGACAACACTTTCCCCTGCAGGTAGATGTTGTCGGCCATGCTGTTGTAGAGCAGGTTGTGGTCGCGCATGATGTTGCGGATGCCATCCCTGTATGTGCCCGGGTCCAGCTGCACGAAGTCTCCGAAGAAGAGAAAGTCGATCTTGTTGTCGGGCATCACGGTGTTCTTGATGTTGGGGCGGGTGGATCGTATGGCCAGGATGACGGTGACAAGGCAAACTACCGTGAGCAGGATGGAGGGGAGAAGCAGGTGCGGCACGTCCTGGAACTTGCTGAAGAAGGAAGATATCATGATGGAGGCGATGATGGCATTCACCGAAATGAGCATGTTGGCCTTGTTGTCGGCAATCACGCTCAGCTGCAGGTGGCTGGCCATGGTGGTCCGGAACATGGTCTCTATCCCTTTGCTCACTTTCTGCTCCTTCTCCTTGCGCAGGTCCTTCTTCAGGCTTTTGTTTTCCTCCCACAAAGTCTCCAGTTCCGCATTTTCTTTACTTAATTCCTTTCGCTTCTTCTTCAACAGCTTCAGGTTGCTCTCTTTGCCGCCGGAGAAAGCGCGCTTAGCGTACCTGGTAAAGTAATAATGCTTTTTCAGGAGGGCGATGTGCCTGTCCATCCAATCATACTGGCTAAGCTTCGAGCTCGGGTCCGCCGCTTTCTTCTCGGCCCTGGTCACGTAGTCGTCTGCCGCCAGGAAACTGGCAACGGCATCGCAGAGCGCCTCCTCCAGCAGGTCCCGTGGCTGTTGGGGATAGCGTGTGGCGGCTATACTTTGCGAGATCCGCAATATCTCGGCTTTGGAAAGGCCGCAGCTCACCAGGAACTCGGTAACAGGCAGGATCTTTTGCTCTTCCAGCAGTTCCCCCTCCTCATTGCAGTACAGGTCGTGGAGCCATGCCGCCAGCAGCAACAGCCTGTTGTCGCGCTCATTGAAGTCACAGAACCTGCTGATGGACTCTGCCACGGCAACCAGGCTTTTGGTGTGCTGCAGGTCAAACCCCACCGACTCATTGGTACCCTCTATCGGGAGGTGGTGCCCCACAAAGACATTCGCCCTATCCAGAATATCATCCTCTATCATGGTCGCACGGCATTAGGTTAGTACTTGTTCAAAATCACTCAGGGTCCATAACTGCCACTAATAGTATAGAATAAGTTAAGTATAAATGATTGTTAGGTAATTTATGTATACGGACACTTTGGTCATAGGTGTGATCCAGTATATTTAGCGGGTGGCGAGGTTTTTATAGTGTACTGGTGCTCTTCTTTGCACCCACATTCATGCTGGTCATATTCAGGGCTTAAAGTCTGCCTTCAACCAGACAGACAGGTCTTTTTTCGATTATTATAAAGCAAGCTGACGCAGCAGAAAACATTGGACAGAATTGCAAACAATGTGCTATCCTGCAGCATTCATTTTATCTCTGTTGACGTAAATATGAAGTATAAAATATCAATCTGAATTATACCAATAGTATGTAATCGCTTTACAGATGAGCCAAAAAAGACAACTTGCCGCTATCATGTTTACCGATATCGAAGGGTACACTGCTATCATGCAGCAGAATGAGCAGCAGGCATTGGCTCTTAAAAACCGGCACCGGGAGGTGCTGCAGCGCTGTCATCAGCAATACAATGGCCGCATTGTGCAGTACTATGGCGACGGAGCGCTAAGTATGTTCCAGAGCGCTGTGAATGCGGTAGAGTGTGCCCTGGCCATGCAACTGGCATACCGGCAAGTACCGCAGGTTCCGGTGCGCATGGGCCTGCACATGGGGGACGTGGTTTTCGATGAGGAGCAGCTCTTTGGCGATGGGGTGAACCTGGCTTCCCGCGTGGAGTCTTTGGGCGTGGCCGGCAGCGTGCTGATCTCGGACAAGATCCGGGACGAAGTCCTGAACCACCCGAATATCAAGACCTACTCTGTGGGGGCTTATCAGTTCAAGAACGTGGAGCGGAAAGTGGAGGTGTTTGCCCTAGA
Source organism: Pontibacter chinhatensis (assembly GCF_900113285.1). Taxonomy (GTDB): domain Bacteria; phylum Bacteroidota; class Bacteroidia; order Cytophagales; family Hymenobacteraceae; genus Pontibacter; species Pontibacter chinhatensis. The sequence continues at coordinate 36,940 of NZ_FOOT01000010.1, read as the reverse complement.
CCACGAAGGCTTGGTGAGACCAGCCCCAGACTCCCTAAACGGGAAGACGGAAGTAAAGAAGAAAGCTTCCCTGCGAACCTCTAAAAGGCCGCCCCCCAAAAGTATAGCCGTGCTCCCCCTGGTAAATATGAGCAACGACCCGGAACAGCAGTATTTCAGCGATGGCATTGCCGAGGAGATCATCAACTCACTGTCGAACCTGAAGGACCTGAAAGTGGCCGGCCGCACCTCCTCCTTCAGGTTCGACAGGAATAACGTAGACCTGCGGGAAGTGGGCGAGAAGCTGGGCGTGAGCACAGTGCTGGAGGGAAGCGTGCGCAAGCAAGGCGAGCGCTTCCGCATCACCGTTCAGCTGACAAAGGTAGAGGATGGGTTTCATATCTGGTCGGAGCGTTACGACGGGGACATGCATGACATTTTTGCGGTGCAGGACCAAATCGCGACAGAAATAACAGAGAAAATGAAGGTGACGCTGCTGGGAAAAGGCAAGAGCAAGTTACGCAAAACCTCTACCCATAACTCAGAGGCCTATGAGCTATACCTGAAAGGCAGGTTCTACCTCAACAGGAGGGGCACTTACATCTTAACAGGTATAACATACCTGCAGCAGGCCATCAAACTGGACCCGGATTTTGCCCTGGCACATGCCGAATACGCCGACGCCAACCTCATGGCCGGCCTCTACGGGCTGGTACCGCCCAACAAGGTGATGCTCAAAGCCAGGCGATCAGCCGAAATGGCCCTTAAGCTGAACCCCCTGCTCTGCGAGACCTACTGTGCCCTTGGGTCCTACTATTGCTACGTCTGGGACTTACCAGAGGCGGAGAGGCATTTCCTCAAGTCGTTGGAGCTCAACCCAAGCTACGCGCCGGCGCACGTCCGCTACGGGCTGAATTACCTGGCCTGGATAAAAGGGGACTTCGCCAAAGCGGAGGAGCATGGTCGGAAGGCCATCAAGTTGGAGCCGCTTAGCGCCATCTGCTTCGGTATCTATGCCCAGATTCTGCACACGGCCGGCAAGTTCGAAGAGGCGCTCGAAGCCTGTAGAACGGGGCTGGAACTGGATGGCAGTTCCTTCCTGTGCCTGCTCTATGAGGGCTACTCTTACCTGTTCATGAAGCAGTATGAGAAGGCGCTGGCCTGTTTTGAGCGGCTGATGGTACTTTCGGACAGGCATAACTTCGTGCACGGGGCCCTGGTGATGACACTGAGCAAAATGGGAGACCTGGAGCGCGCACGCCTGGAACTGAGCAACCTCAAAGAGCGGGCCGAGAAGGAGTACATTGTGTGCACCGTGATCGGGATTGCGGCCGGCTGGGTGAACGACAGCCTGGATGAGGCTTTCCATTACTTTGAGAGAGGCTACCGCGAACACGATCCCCTGCTGGTCTCGCTCAGGCACGAGCACTGGGTTTCCGATGCCGTCCGGGCGGACCCGCGCTACCAGAGGCTGCTGGAGAAAATGAACTCCCCTAACGTGCCGCGGTCACAGCGCGGGTAGTGGCGCCGCACGCTCCAAAAGTATAACCAGCTTAGATAGAAGGTTAGCCCACCGTCACGCCTTTTTCGCTTGCGGCTATTTTAGCTTTCCCGCTTAGTCGCTCCCGCTCTATGTGCTGTACTACAAAGTATAAGCCTATACTTACCGCTATGGCAAACACGCTTAGTATCCACCAAAGCGTATCGAAGCTATACCGGGAGGCAATGGTAGTGCCCAGGTAAGGGGCAACCACGTGCGCTGCTGCATAAGATATAGTATAGAGCCCCAGGTAAGAGCCGCGGTTTCGGTCGTTGGAGCGCTCCACCGAAATAGTAGCCATAAAAGGCATCACCAGAATCTCCGAGAAGCTAAGCAGCACCATGGCCATGTAGAGCAGGGAAGTATGGTGCCCCAGGTTCAGGACCACGAAAGACGAGCCCAGCACCAGCACCCCCGCCGGAATCAGCCATGCTTTCTTTATTTTATCGCCCAGCAGGTACACCAGGATCATCTCGAACAGGAAAACGATGAACCCGTTCAGGGCCAGCAACGTGCCGATGCGCGCTTCCGGCAGCACATACACCTGGCGGTAGTACAAGGGCAGCGTGGAGAGCAACTGGAAAAACAGGATGGCGAAACCGCAGTTAAGGAGTATGAAAACCAAGTACATACCATCGGTGTAAGGCGAGCGCACCTTTTCCGTATTGGCCGCCGCAGATGCCGCCGCCTTTTGCGGTTTGTGCCCCTGCCGCTTCCGGAAGTAGATAAAGAAGAACAGGCCTGCCATCATGGAGGCAACGCCATCGCCGATAAAAAGATATTTGTAAGAAATGGCTGCCACCAGGCCGCCAATGGCCGGGCCGATGGAGAAACCCAGGTTCAGGGCCATTCGGTTTAAGGAAAAAGCCCTGGTTACGTTCTCGGGCCTGGCGTAGTGTGCAATAGAGGCGGAGTTGGCCGGGCGAAGCATGTCGTTTACCAGGCTAAGTATAAACACGCCCGCGGCGATGTACTGGAACTCCTCCAGAAACAGGAACATGAAGTATAAACTGCCCCCGACAGTGAGACTGAACAGCTGCACCTTAAAATGCCCGACCCTATCCGTTAGCCAGCCCCCCAGAAACGAGCCGCTCACGGCGCCAAGCCCGTAAATGCTAAGTATAATGCCGGCCTCCTTTAAAGTATAACCAAGCGACTCTGTAAGGTAAACCCCTAAGAAAGGTATTACCATGGCGCCGCTCCTGTTGATGAACATGATGAGCGAGAGCATCCAGGCAGGGCGGGAGAGGCCGCCAAAGGCGTTGCGGTAAAGGAGGAGAACTCTTTTCATGGCAGTGGACCCAAAGTATGGGGGAAAGGCAAATGTATGCGTTCGGGAGGATATTATTGTTGCTGCTCACCTAAAAGTATAAGCCCCTCGCTGGTATAAACCAGGAGGGGCTTTTGAGGTGCTTCATTAAACATTAAAAGCGGCAGCTAAACACAACACACGCAGTTATGATGCTCCGCTCCCCAATGCTTACTTGGTATTAAAGTGGTTCATCGTACGCTCCAGCCCGATGGTACCGAAGGAGACCACCGACTCCGCAGCTTTTTCAATCAGCGTCTGTAGTTCCGGCTGCTCGTCCTCACCGAACTTACTCAGCACATAGTCTACCTGCTTGCCTTTGTGGAAGGAGTCGCCGACACCGAAGCGCAGGCGCGGGTAGTTGTTGTGCCCCAGCGTTTGCTCGATGTGCTTCAGGCCGTTGTGCCCGCCGGCACTGCCTTTGGCACGTATGCGCATCTTCCCGAAAGGCAGGGCAATGTCATCGGTAATCACCATCATCTGGTCTACCGGCAGCTTCAGGGAGTTTAGCCAGTGGCCAACTGCTTTCCCGCTCAGGTTCATGTAAGTGGTTGGCTTTACCAGTACAAAGGTGCGGCCCTTGGTCTTAATCTCCGTTACAAAGGCATGGCGCCCCGAGTCGAAGCTGGCCTCATGTTTTTTGGCCAGGTAGTCCAGCACCATAAAGCCAATGTTGTGGCGCGTTTCTGCATACTCCGGGCCGATGTTACCGAGGCCCACAATCAGGTATTTCATACTTGTATCTTCAGCGGTGGCGGGTGCTGCAGGGAAGAAGCCCAGCCACTTTTTTATACTTTGAAAGGTTGAATTGCTCAAGTTCTTGATTGCTGATGGTTTAATGTTTAGAAGTCGTTCAAAAAAATGCTGCTGTACAAATCCGTTGCGCTAAGAGCGACAAGAGCTTGGAGTCTGTAGAATTTTACAATCAGCAACCGACAACCAACAATTTAGATGGCAATTTAGCCATTCAACAATATACTTTAACAAAAAGTCCTGCCCCACATGGCGCAGGACAGGACTTTTGAGAATATTCTGAGCTGTGGCTCAAAAAATTACTTCTTGCCACGAGCTTCCTCAGCCTGTGCACTCTTAAGGGCACGCGGAATCGTTACTGTAGCGATAGGGGCGTTCGGGTTTGTCAGGATTTCGTAGTTCTCCGGCTGGATTTTAGAAACCTTGATAGACTTACCAAGCTCCAGGTCAGAGATGTTTACCTCTACGTAGTCTGGCAGGTTAGCAGGAAGCGCCTTAATCTTGATAGAACGCAGCTTGGTTACCAGCTTACCACCTGACAGTACGCCAGGAGAAACACCAACAAACTTAACAGGTACATCGATTTTTACTTCTTTGTCGTCCTGCAGCTCCAGAAGGTCAACGTGCAGCAGCATCTCGTTCACTGGGTGGAACTGAGCGTCCTGAAGGATAGCGCGGTAGTGAGTACCCTCAATGTTCAGGTCTACCTCGTGTACCTCTGGTGTGTAGATCAGTTCGCGGAACATGATGGCAGGAGTGTAGAAGTGCACTTGCTCCTTGCCGCCATACAGCACGCCTGGTACATAAGACTCATTGCGCAGTTCTTTGGATTGCTGCTTGCCGAGATTTGCTCTTTTAAACCCTATAATCTCTAACGTTTTCATAAAATTGTTTTGTTAAAATATATCGCTACAAAAGTATAGCCTTGTTTTAGTTAATGGTTGTCAGTTAATCGTTTATCGTATTCTGAAGTCGAATAACGGATAACAAGTAACGAACAACTAAATAAATAGTGAGCTGATCGACTCGTGCGTTACCACGTTGTTAATCGCCCTTGCGAACAGGTCTGCAAAAGAGAGCACTCTGATCTTGGAGCTCTGCTGCTTCAGCGGAATCGTGTCCGACACCACCAGTTCTTCCAGCACCGAGTTCTCGATACGCTCGTAGGCAGGGCCTGAAAGTATCGGGTGTGTGGCAATGGCGCGAACGGTTTTGGCTCCCTTGTCCTTCAGCAGCTCGGCTGCCTTGGTTATAGTTCCGGCCGTATCCACCATATCGTCTACCAGCACCACGTCCATGCCCTCCACGTCGCCGATCACCTGCATCGAGGCGATCTCGTTAGCGCGTTTGCGGTGTTTGTCGCAAACAACCATTTCAGCGCCAAAGTTCTTGGCAAAGGCTCTTGTTCTTACCACCCCGCCCACGTCAGGCGAAGCGAAGATCAGGTCGTTGCCCAGGTTCAGGCTGCGCAGGTAAGGCACAAAGATGGCCGAACCATCCAGGTGGTCTACCGGGATGTCGAAGAAGCCCTGGATCTGGCCTGCATGCAGGTCGCAGGTCATTAGGCGGTCGGCACCCACAGACTGGATAGCATTCGCCACCACTTTAGCGCCTATCGACACGCGCGGCTTGTCTTTCCTGTCCTGGCGGGCGTAGCCATAGTATGGCATCACCACAATCACTTTATGGGCCGAGGCGCGCTTAGCGGCGTCCACCAGCAGCATCAGCTCCATCAGGTTATCAGCAGGCGGAAACGTAGAAAGTACGATAAACACCTCTGCGCCACGCACTGACTCATTGTAATGCACGCCTATTTCCCCGTCGATAAAGCGGGAGATGGTCAGGTCGCCGAGTGGAGTGCCATAAGAGGCAGCTATTTTCTCAGCCAGGTAACGGGATTCTGAACCAGAGAAGATTTTTACTTGTGGCATAATGGTGCTAAAACTAAAATAACGGTTGTATTGGGTTTAGTTGATTATGCCCGCAAAGCTACCAAAAATCCTGATGGTAGGCATTAAATATTTCTGATTTTTAACCAGTTACAGCTGCCTTATAAGCATAAAAAAAGAACAACACCCGGTTTGAGTGTTGTTCTTTTTAAGTTGTCCGACCAGGGATCGAACCTGGACTCTTCTGAACCAAAATCAGACGTGTTGCCAGTTACACCATCGGACAATCTCCCTGTTTGACTTCAGAACTGTTGTTCTTTTGTCGTTTGGTGATGCAAAGATAGAGAGACGATTTTAAACTGCAAACAATTGCCTCAAAATTTTTAGAAATTTTTCCGCCTAAATCTGCTTCAGGGCCCTATCATGGTGTTTTTTTAGCCCCGTAACACAACCTGAAAGCGCTTCTTTTGCGGGCTGACCCAGGCCTTTTTGCCCGCCTAATTTCGTGAGATTCATTGCCTTATTTTAAAGAGCTCATGCATAAACCAGCTGCTTCACAGGGGCAGTAAAACTTTTCCGCAGAGCTGTAGTTATTTCTGTAAACTTTCCTGCGTCAATCCTGAAGAAGACGCCTTTTGCCTATACTAACATAGAAAATAGTAGGGCGCCATTTCTGTACTGTTATTGCTAGAGCAAGCGAATTCTGCTTATATACTTGTAAGAAAGTATAAGACGCGAGAAAGCTATAGTTGGATTTTATAGTTAGGCTTTTGATATATATTATTTTATTTAAATAGAGTGACACCCAGGCAGGTTTTATGCGTAGAGATATTCGCATTAACTGTTATTCTATGCTTCAGCTTATGACTACCATTAACCCTGACATGATTACAACTACTTGTGGACGAGAGCTCGATCTAAGTAGTACTGAACTGGTGATAGAGCGTTCTAACAGCCTGTTCAGCTACAACATCCATAAGCTGAAAACGGGGGAGTATATTATTGCGGAGAAGTTCTACGCCAACCCGTTTAACAACAGGTATATCCTGCTCAACGACGAGCAGATCGAGATGCTGAAAAATTTATAAGTGAAGGCACTGAAATAATGAAGCTATAGCTTCATTATCAGCTAAGTAAGTGGTACATTGGTCTGTTTTATAAAACAGTGTGCCATGTTGCGTTCTATACTTTTAATCAGCCTGTGCAGTGCCGCAGGCCTGGCTTCCGGTCCATCTGAAGCCATTGTGGAGCACGTGTCCGTCGTAGCACAGGAGCAAGCCTCCAATTCCAGCCAAACACAAACCGCAAAGGAGAGGAAAAAGAAAATCAGATCTAAAAGTGAGCGTGTGCCAGCCGCCGCGGCCATTACCTCCACGCGCAATGTGGCAAGGGCATCTCTCACACAGCGCAGCCCGGAGGGCTACCTCGCCGAGTTGGTGATCATGGATAGCGGCCTTCCCATCCGCAACCCCCAGGATCTGCAGATGATAGGCAGCAGCGGCAGCCAGATAAGCGATGGTTCCCGCATTATTTTTGAGAACTTCGTGCTGCCCTTCGAGGGAACCGTGCGGTTCAAGTCTCCCAACAAAATGAACACCGTTATTTATGAGCGCGTGATCAATTTCAAGATAAACGAAGTTGGAAGTTGGGTGGTGCGCGTTGAGCTCTGACAAGCCGCTTGTTGTACAATAACAAGGGAGTGCCCGATCTTAGATGCTACCCGGCTTTTCTGTATAGTGCCTTTCTGAGAGACCCGGGCAGCCAGTGCAAAAGTTTTCAGGTGCTTGCATGGATATAAGAGATTTATACATTAGTTTTGCACCCTGAAATAACTCCGTTATAAAAAGTTAATCAATATAAAAAGTCAGATGGCGAATATTGGCAGAATTACCCAGGTTATCGGTCCGGTTGTGGACGTTAGCTTTGCGGGTGAAAACTCAAAACTACCAAATATTTTGGATGCCCTACAAGTGACGAAAGACAACGGCCAGGTAATTGTGCTGGAGTGTCAGACGCACCTTGGCGAAGACCGCGTACGTACCATTGCGATGGACTCTACCGAAGGTCTTACCCGTGGAGCTGAAGTTGTTGACTTGGAAGGCCCAATCAAAATGCCGACAGGCGAAGGCATCAAAGGCCGCCTTTTCAACGTAATCGGCGAGGCCATTGACGGCATCCAGCAGCCTGTAAGCACAGGTGGTCTGCCAATCCACAGAGCGGCCCCTCGCTTCGAAGACCTGGCTACTTCTTCTGAAGTTCTTTATACAGGTATCAAAGTAATCGACCTGATCGAGCCTTACGCAAAAGGTGGTAAAATCGGTCTTTTCGGTGGTGCCGGTGTAGGTAAAACCGTATTGATCCAGGAGCTGATCAACAACATCGCGAAAGCACACGGTGGTCTTTCTGTATTTGCCGGTGTGGGCGAGCGTACGCGTGAGGGTAACGACCTGCTGCGCGAGATGATCGAAGCTGGTATCGTGCGTTACGGCAAGGAGTTCCTGGAGTCGCTGGAGCACGGCGGCTGGGATCTTTCTAAAGTAGACCTCGACGAGCTGAAAGAGTCAAAGGCAACCTTCGTGTTCGGACAGATGAACGAGCCGCCAGGGGCACGTGCCCGTGTGGCCCTTTCCGGTCTGACAATGGCGGAGTATTACCGCGATGGTGAGCCAGGCTCAAGCGACGCCGGCCGTGACATCCTGTTCTTCGTGGATAACATCTTCCGCTTTACGCAGGCAGGCTCTGAGGTGTCAGCCCTTCTGGGACGTATGCCATCTGCGGTAGGTTACCAGCCAACGCTGGCCACTGAGATGGGTGCCATGCAGGAACGTATTACTTCTACCAAGCGTGGTTCCATTACATCAGTACAGGCCGTTTACGTACCAGCGGACGACTTGACTGACCCGGCCCCGGCTACAACGTTTGCCCACCTGGACGCGACGACAGTACTTTCCCGTAAGATCTCCGAGCTTGGTATCTACCCAGCCGTGGACCCGCTGGATTCTACTTCCCGCATCCTGACGCCAGACGTGGTAGGCGAGGAGCACTACAACACCGCACAGCGCGTGAAAGAGCTGCTGCAGCGCTACAAAGAGCTTCAGGACATTATCGCTATCTTGGGTATGGACGAACTGTCTGACGAGGATAAATTGGTGGTACACAGAGCGCGCCGTGTGCAGCGTTTCCTGTCTCAGCCATTCCACGTAGCCGAGCAGTTTACAGGCCTGAAAGGTGTACTGGTAGACATCAAAGACACCATCCGTGGCTTTAACGAGATTATGGACGGCAAGCACGATCACCTTCCTGAGTCAGCCTTCAACCTGGTAGGTACCATTGAAGACGCTATGGCGAAAGGCGAGAAAATGCTGGCCGAAGCAAAATAGGTTTTATAGTTAAAAGTTAAGAGTTAAGAGTTAAAAGTTGGTTCTGCCACAATAACTCATAACTCTTAACTCTAAACTCTTAACTAAAAAAAATGTATTTAGAGATAATCACACCTGACAAGAAGGTTTACGCCGGTGAGGTAGAGGCCGCTCAGTTCCCGGGAAGCAATGGCTCTTTCGAGGTGCTGGACATGCACGCCCCGCTCATCAGCACCCTCGACAAAGGAAGCATCCGTATCACTACCAACAAAGGGCAGGAGTTCTTTACCGTGGACGGTGGTGTGGTAGAAGTGCTCAACAACAAGATTATTGTACTGGCTGAGTCTGTAACAGAGTAGCAGCCCGTAACAAAGTATAAACAAGGCCTCCTGTTCTTCGTGAGCAGGAGGCCTTGGTGTTTTTAGAAGTGGTTGTTATTTAGCTGTCCACTCATTTAGTATACTTCTGAAATCTTCTTGAGAGATTGTCCGAATTTTTTCTGCCTGGGGATCAGGAGTTGTTTTTCCTGTGAAGTGAATTAAAGAGTCACTTTTTGGGGAGATCTTTAAGTAAATGAGACTACCATTGCTATAGTTATAAATTGTCTCGAGTCTGAATCCTGTCTCTTCCTTTTCAAAATAATCTTTCTCCGTAACAGGTCCCCATAGACTATACTTGATGACCTTGAAAGTATGAATATCTGCATCTGTGTTTAAAGTATCAGCCCACCACTCTTCAAAGTTATTACCGGCAAAAGGCCATACTTTCCAACTGCTTTCTATTACAGGAATACCTCTTGCTAAACGAAAATCATTGTAGCTTTTGCCATAATTGCTGTTAATAGGAAACAGTGAAGTTAAGCCAGCTTCAGCTACAGTGAACAGAAAATATGACGCACTAAGTGCAAGAATACCTGTCAAGATGCTTTTAGCATCTTTTAGGAAGCCTTTCTTATCATGCTTATAGTCCAGGTAATACCCAATCGCGATAAAGGCAATAGGTAGAATCAGAGCAATAAAGCCAAATATTATAGCAGTTTTCATGTCTGTGTGGGGAAGGGAGCTTTAGAGTATAAAAATTCACCCTTAAGCTATACTTATACTTTTTAGCAAAGCGCATTCCGCCATGTGCCGCATTATATTCAACAGGTACATTCAGGATGCTCCTTCAGGTAGGCAAATGTTGCCCTGCAGAGTTTCTCCAGGGTCGGGAGGTGGATGTCTGAGAGCTTTTTAACATAGATGCATGATTTCCCCATTTTATACTTGCCTAAGGCTGCCAACAGGTTTTCGCTTTCCTCGCCTGGAGTGTAAACGTAAAGCGAGAAGGCTGCTTTCCGGGGCGAGAAACCTATCAGAGGAGCATCCCCCTCGTGTCCGCTGGCATACTTGTAGTGATAGCTGCCGAATCCAATAATTGACGGTCCCCACATTTTGGGATCAAACCCTGACCATTCCTGCATCAATTCAATCAGGCGTAAACTATCGGCTTTCTTCTGTTCGTCGTCCACGAAGGAGTTGATAAAATCAAAGACACTGTTCTCAGTTACGGTCGTCTTATTTTTTGCCATAGGTATTTCTTTAGGTGCGTGGGGATGATGGTATCTGGCTCTAAGATCTACTATTGGGGTGATGCAGCCGATGAGGGAAGCTTATCGAAGTATAAATGCTATACAAACCCCCTCAACCTACCTCATTCTTCCAACTATTTCATCTCTGAATATTCTGCCAAGCATAGGAAGAGTCAAGGTATAAACGACAAGCACAGACACCATTTTTTTAGCTGTCATTCCTTCAGTTACCAATAAATAGAACACATAGGGAGTAAGCAGGAAGAGAGCAAGTAACAGTATATAGCCAAATACTCTATAACCCTTCCCACTATAGGCGTAAGAGTGTTGAATGGTTTTAGTTTCTGCAGCAGCAGTTGCTCTTGAAATGTGACTTGCTACATCCTCCCTAAACGCTACAAAAGTTTGTCTATTAAGGCTATCGTCAATTTTGCTCGGAATAACTATTCTACCTCTAAGCTTAAACCTGATTATCAAAACCTCTGTCCCGGCTCCGTCCTTAAGTTCCAGACCTCGGACTTCACCCCATTTTATCAAACCATGTTTACTTGTGTAGAGGCCGTCATCGTTAACCAAGAAGTATTGGCTACGCTTCGAAGAGAAGTAGGCCAAAAGGCACGAGATAACTAGCATTGATGGAATAAGTCCAATCATCAATGTATCCTCGGTGTTGAAAGTAATATGAAGGTAGGGCGGGAGGGCAAAGGAAAGGACTACACCTATAAATCCGATAGTTACCAGCCTATTACCATTCACAAAATTTATAGTATACTTCATTCATTAGTATATTTCTGCATTCAAAGACAGCCAAGCAAATTAAGGCATGCTCTAGGAGTAGCTATCAAGGCTGAACCATATTGACTTAACTTATTTTTGTTGAACCTATTTCTGTTCTATAATAGAAGAAGTATTACCTATCGGATGCGGGGCAACTAATACAAATCCAACTTGTTCCTTCCTTAGTGGTGTATTTGACTACACCATGCTTAACGTGCCAATAAATAACTTCTTGATTATTTGAATCGTTGTTACTTACAGGTTCCTGAAACTTGTATGTACTATCCTGCAGGATACTCATCAATACAGAGGGATTATTTTTAAATTTTATACTTAAAAAGATATCATCGAAGAATATATAAAGAGATGTTGAATCAGGCTCATCCTTGTATAAGCTAATAAACTGCCTTGTGTCCAGTTGTCCATTTGGGAGTCTTTCCCTTGCAGAATATACCTTACCACTTAGCGGTCTGAATATACCTGAATGCACAAGTGGGTTCCATCGAGCATGGCCAATATCTTTATCTACAATATACACTGTGTCGAGTTCACCTTTATTTGATTGAAATACCAGAGTATCACCTTCATTATACACCTCAAGAAGCGAATGTTCAAACTTGTTGAATCGGACCTTTTTAGAGCATGATGAGAGTGAAATAAGGAATACTATGCTGAATATAATTCTTAAGCTGATTATACTCCCGATTAAACGTATTCCTGTTTCACCAATCATATTGTCTCCTGATTCTTGTTATCCGCAAAATATACACTTCCGTAGGTTAAGGATAACTAGAACATAGCATTAAACCTATGCTTATCCACGTTGAATAAAGAGTTTATACTTGATCTACAAGTATAAAATTAAACACCTACCTCCCGCTATACCTTTACAATATAAAAATTCATCCTTACATTTAGCCATACTTATACTTTTACCCATGCCGAACATCCACCCGAAAACCACCCCGATTTACCAGACTTCTGTTTTTACTTTTGATGACCTGAACGAGCTGGAGTTATACTTTGGGCAGCCGGGGCAAAGCTACATGTACACCCGCTACGGCAATCCCAACACGGATGAGCTGGCGCAGGAGGTGAACAAACTGGAAAGCGGCGTGGGAGCAGTGGTTACCTCTTCAGGTATGTCGGCGATACTGGCGGCTATACTTGCCGTTTGCCAGGCCGGCGACCATGTGCTGTGCGCGGAGGAGATATACGGTGGCTCGTCGGCACTGCTGACGCAGGAGCTAACGCGGGTAGGCATAGAGGTGGGCTTTGTGCCTACTGCCGATACCTATACTTTAGACAGCTACGTGCAGCCAAACACGCGCCTGATGCTGGCCGAAACCATGAGCAACCCCTTGCTGCAGGTGCTCAACATTACCAGGCTAGCCCAGGAAACGAGCCGCCAAAGTATAAAACTTGTCATTGACAACACGTTTGCCTCACCTATACTTACCAAACCGCTTACTTTAGGCGCTGACATTGTAATCCATAGTGTTACCAAGTATCTCTCGGGGCACAGCGATGTAACAGCGGGTGTCGTGATATGCCGGGCGCAGGAGGTGCTGCAGCGCGTGCAGAAGGTCATGATGGTGTATGGCCTTAATCTGAGTCCGTTCGAAGGCTGGCTGGCCGCCCGCGGGCTGAAGACGCTACGCCTGCGCATGAAGCAGCACAGCAGCAACGGCCTGCAGGTTGCCCGGTACCTGCAGCAACACCCGAAAGTGGAGAAAGTATGGTATCCGGGGTTGGAAGAGCACCCGCAGCACGAACTGGCCAAACAGCAGGGGCAGGGGCTGTTCGGTGGCATGCTCAGTTTCCAGATTAAAGACGAGGCAGAGGCCGTAAACCGTTTTATGCAGGCGCTGCCAACCATACCTTTCGCTCCGTCGCTGGCGGGCGTGAACACATCTATTTCGCACCCCTTAGGAACCTCGCACCGCTCGCTAACGCCTGAGCAACAGCAGAAACTAGGTATAACGGTAGGCGTGATTCGTTTTTCAACAGGGATTGAGGAGCCGGAGGAGCTTATTGCCGAGTTGGAAGCTGCCTTGGCGGTGGTATAGCTGGGAGGGAGTAGTCTCTGGCGCAAGCGTCCGCTTGTGCCTTTTTATACTTTCATAGCCCCTGCTTCCCGCAGCTGGGAACAAGCTATCCTTGCTAGCTTCCGTTCATCCTCCAGGTTTCACAAATGTCTCGTTGCAGCTCTGGCTTTGGCTCCCTCAAGGCCGGAAGGCCTCGCCTTCGAGCATCGCGCGGTGTGTCTGAAGCTGCTCCTCGCTCCGCTGCGGGCTGCCCTTCGGGCACCGCAACATCCACAAGGCGCTCAACCCAAAGGCTGGGATAAGGTCGATAGCTGCTACCTTAGCGATGCAACAAGTATAAACTGTCCCCTTGAGGACAAGTGAGAACGCGAGTTCGAAACTTGCGAGCATTGCTCAACAGGGGTGTAATCGGTTGCAAAGAAAATAATCTATAGCTGCCCCTGCTGTCATCTCGACTTTTGGGAGAGATCTAAATAAGATTCACGATAGATCTCTCGCGCTGCTCGAGATGACAGGGAAAAGAGGGCAGGTATAAATTCCCCTCCTCGGAGGGGCAGGGGTGGGTTATAATTTGTAGGACAGGTCGCGACCTGTCCGCGCGAGAACTGATACTACGTAGCTTATACTTCAGCCGAAGCAGTTCCAGGCTCCCCTCCTTGGCTAAGGAGGGGTAGGGGTGGTTGGACCCGGTACTGCACTAAACAGCGGCATAATATCCACCATACTCCCCATTATACTTCCTTACACTACCTCCAATAGCCGCCTCAGGTGCTTCACCACCTTATCCAGCTCCTCCTCCGTCAGGTTGCTGCTGCTGGGCAGGCAGAGGCCGCGCTCGAAGAGCTTCCCGCTGAGGTTATTGCCCATGTAGGGGTGGTGCTGGAAGAGCGGCTGCAGGTGCATGGGCTTCCAGAGCGGGCGCGTTTCGATGTTCTCCTCCTCCAGGGCCAAGCGTATGCTTTCGGGCGTGTGCGGCTCGGGTAACAGCACGGTAGTAAGCCAGCGGTTGGTGTAGCAGATTTTAGGCTCCGCCATAAATTCCAGCCCCTCGATGTGGCCCAGTTGCTGCTTGTAGAAGTGGAAAATGTCGCGGCGCTGCTTGATGCGCTTCTCCAGTACTTCCAACTGCCCACGCCCGATGCCGGCGCTGATGTTGCTCATGCGGTAGTTGTAGCCCATCTGGGAGTGCTCGTAGTAGGGAGCTGGGTCTTTGGCCTGGGTAGCCAAGAAACGTGCCTGCTCCACGAGTTGCTCATCCTCCGAAATAAGCGCGCCGCCTCCGGAGGTGGTGATGATTTTGTTGCCGTTGAAGGAGAAGATACCCACCTTGCCGAAAGTACCCACCTGATGGCCGCTGTAGCGCGAGCCCAGCGCCTCTGCCGCATCCTCAATCACCGGTATCCCAAACTCATCCGCTATTGCCATAAGCTCCTTTAGCTTGGCGGGCATACCATAAAGATGCACGAGTACGATGGCAGCTAGCCGTTTGCCCTGGCGCAGGCGTTCGGTGATGGCTGCGCGCAATGCTTCAGGATCCATGTTCCACGTGTCCGGCTCGCTCTCTACAAACACAGGGCTGGCGCCTAAGTATAAAATGGGGTTGGCCGATGCCACGAAGGTAAAGGTAGAGCAGAGCACCTCGTCGCCTGGCTTAACCCCCACCATACGTAGGGCCAGGTGCAGGGCAGCGGTGCCGGAGCTGAGGGCTACGGCATGCCGGGCGTTGGTGTGCTGGCAGATATCATGTTCAAAACCAGGCAAGTTAGGGCCAGTCGTCGACACCCAGTTGTCTTCTATGGCTTTAAGCGCATAGTTTTTCTCGTGCCCGCCCATGTGCGGCGCCGAAAGGAAAATACGTCCTGGCCTGTAGTTCATAAGTATAAATTGTGGCTTGTGGCTTCTGTAATCTGAAGCTTCGGATTAAGTGTCGCAACACATTGATTCTTGTCCGAGGCAATGCCGCTACTGCTATGGGTTGTGTTACCGCTTTCTCAAGATACAGATTATGTGTACGCTATAATCGATTTATACTATATAAATGAGAAGAGGTTTTAGCCTTCACCACCTTTTCAGCGTAATTTTATAGATTGCAACCTGTAAAGCACCACTCAGACAATGCTCGACTTCCCGAACGCTAAAATAAACCTTGGCCTGTACGTAACGGAGAAACGCCCCGACGGCTTCCATAACCTGCAAACCTGTTTCTACCCGGTGCGCTGGTGCGATGCCCTGGAGGTACTGCCCTCGGAGAAGCTGCAGTTTGATATGACAGGGCTGCCCGTGCCGGGAAACCCTGAAACGAACCTGTGCCTGAAAGCCTATAAGCTGTTGCAGCAGGATTACGACTTGCCGCCCGTGCACTTGCACCTGCACAAGGTAATACCCATGGGAGCTGGGTTGGGGGGAGGTTCCGCCGATGCCGCCTTTGCGCTACGCATCCTGAACCAGTTGTTTGAGCTGGGCCTTGAAGATGATGCCCTGGAGAACTACGCCCGTCAGCTCGGCTCTGATTGCGCCTTCTTCATCCGCAACAAGCCCGTGGTGGCTACCGGAAGGGGGGATGAGTTCACGCCTATCAATCTGGACTTAAGCGGTTATACTTGCGTGATAGTGCATCCCGGCATTCATATTACCACAGCAGAAGCCTACGGAAGTATAAAACCCCAGCAGCCGTCCTGCTCTATGGAGATGCTCCTGAAGCAGGATGTGAAAGTATGGAAAGAGGTGCTAAAGAATGATTTTGAGGAAGCCCTGTTCCCGAAGTACCCGGAGCTGCCGCGGCTAAAGGAGCAGCTGTATGAGGCCGGTGCCTCCTATGCTGCCATGACGGGCTCGGGTTCTGCTGTATATGGCTTGTTCAAGGAGGCTCCGGCTAACTTAATTTTTCCCGCCCATTACGCTGTCTGGCAGGGGCTGCTGTAGCTTTTTCTTACGGCGTTTCTCCAGGATATCCAGCACCGGGTAGATAAACACGCTCAGCAGGATAACCGCGGTGCCTATGTAAAATCCTCTCGACATTTGCTCGCCCTCGTTAAAGATAAACCAGGCCAGGATGATGCCATACACGGGCTCCAGGTTCACAGTCAGGTTAACCGTGTAGGCCGAGATGCGCTGCATCAGGCGCACAGAGGCCGTATAGGCATATACCGTACACACCAGCGAAAGTATAAGCAGGCAAATCCAATCTACCAGGTTCAGGCTGAAGTCCAGGCTGCCGGTGTCTGTCAGGTAAGCCGTGTATAGCGGGAAGAACAGCACCGTGCCCAGAAAAGCGCCCCCCATCTCGTACATGGTAATGGTTGTGGAAGGAATCTTCTTTACCAGGTTGGCATTGAGGATGGTGAAGATGGAACCCATTAAGGCCGCCGTAATCGCCATGATAATGCCCAGTACGCTGTCGAAGCTGGTTTCGTGCTGGAAGATGATGTACAGCCCCATGATAACCAGCAGCGCCAGGAAAATCTCATGCGGCTTTATCCTTCCCTTGTTAAAGACCGGTTCCAGAATGGCTGTCCAGAGGCTGCTAGTAGCCAAGCCCACCAGGCTGATGGAAACAGAAGCCACCCGCGCTGCGGCAAAGAACAGTATCCAGTGAGCGGCTATAATCACGCCAATGCCCATCAGCTTTAAGGCCACGCTGCGGTTTATCCATAGCGGGGCGCCAGTTCTGTAAACAATAGCTCCTAACGCCAGGGCCGTGATGATTGTGCGCAGGGCCACCAGTTCTACTGCAGGTATCGTTATCAGCTTGCCAAGTATGGCCGTGAAGCCCCACAGGAAAATAACAAAGTGGAGCTCAATAAAATCTTTAAGACGTGGCATTTAGCGCGGAATGTAACGGTATAAAAGGAAACCAATGCCCGTAAACACAATAGATGGTATCCAGGCGGCAATCTGAGGGGCAATATCGCCCACCTGCGCCAGACTTCGGCTCGTGATCACGAAGATGATGAAAATAAAGGCCAGCAAAAAGCCGAGCGCAATCTGGAAGCCTACCCCGCCACGTGCCTTGCGCGCGCTCACTATCACGCCGATCACGGTAAGTATGATAATGGTGAACGGGTAGCTGAAGCGCTCATACTTCTCTATCAGGTAGGTCTCTATGTCGTCGGCCCCGCGTGATATTTTCTCATCTATGTAGTCGTTGAGCTGCGTCAGCGTCAGGGTTTGCTCCAGCTTGTAGGTGCTTTCAAAGTCCTTGGGCCACATGTTCAGCGTGGTGTCCAGGTTGGTGCCTTTGTAGATGGTTTCCTTCTCGCCGTCAAAAGTGCGCAGCGTGTACTGGTTGACGTGCCACTTCTCTTTCTCGGCGTTCCAGGAGATGCTGCTGGAGGTGAGCTTTTGGCGCAGATTGGTGCCGTTGATCGTTTCCATGGCAAAGTTATAGCCGATGTGCGCCGAGTTGTTGTAGCTCTCCATGTACACATAGGTCTCCGGCCCGATCTTGATGTGGATGTTGCGGCTGTCGTAGGTAAAGGGGCTCTTGATGTACTTCACCTGGAAGGCCACGCTCTTCTTGTTCGCGTTCGGGATTACCCATCCGATAAGCACAAAGATGATGGCCCCGATAAGGGTGGAGCCGATAATGTAGGGTACCAGAAAGCGCCTGAAGCTGATGCCGCTGCTCAGGATAGCCACAATCTCGGTATGCGAGGCCAGCTTGGCCGTCACAAAGACCGTGGCGATAAACACCGTGATCGGGCTGAGCATGTTGGCATAGAACGGGATCAGGTTGAGGTAATAGTCAAAGATGATCTCGCCTATGCTCGGGTTGGTTTTGATGAAGTCGTCGTTTTTCTCGGTGAAATCAATCACGAGGATAACGGCCACCATGATCAGCACCGTGAACACATAGGTGGTCAGGAACTTCTTCAGTATGTACTTATCGAGGAGCTTCAACGCTTCGCTATAGTTTAAGAGTTAAGGAGTTTAGGAGTTTAAGAGTTTGGGAATTTGAGAATGCTTTATGACTCTCTAACTCCCAGACTCTTAAACTCTCTAACTCTACAAACGTGTCATCAATTTCTTTACCATCAGGTCTTTCCAGTCGCGGAAAGTTCCGTTCAGGATTTGCTGGCGGGCCTGCTTTACCAGCCACAGGAAAAACGTAAGGTTGTGCACGCTGGCAATCTGCCCGGCCAGGTACTCAGTGCTGTGGATGAGGTGGCGCAGGTAAGCCTTCGTATAAAACGTGCTCACATAGCCGCCCAGCTCCGCATCAATCGGGCTAAAGTCCTCGGCCCATTTTTTATTTTTTATGTTGATGATGCCCTGCGTGGTGAACAGCATGCCGTTACGGGCGTTGCGGGTCGGCAGCACGCAGTCGAACATGTCCACGCCCAGGGCGATGTTCTCCAGGATGTTGGCCGGCGTGCCCACGCCCATCAGGTAACGCGGTTTGTCCTTTGGCAGTATGTCGCACACTACCTCCGTCATCTCATACATCATCTCGGCCGGCTCTCCTACGGATAAACCGCCAATGGCATTTCCCTCGCGGCCGAAGCTGGCTATGGTCTCAGCCGACTGTATGCGCAGGTCTTTGTAGGTGCTGCCCTGCACAATCGGGAAGAGTGTTTGGGAGTAGCCATACTTGGGCTCAGTGCTGTCGAAGCGGTCTACGCAGCGCTGCAGCCAGCGGTGGGTGCGCTCCATGGATTGCTTGGCGTAAGTATAATCGCAAGGGTAGGGGGTGCACTCGTCGAAGGCCATGATGATGTCGGCGCCGATGGTGCGCTGCGTGTCCATCACGTTTTCCGGGGTGAAGTTGAGCGTAGAGCCGTCGATGTGCGACTTGAACTTTACACCCTCTTCCTTGATCTTGCGCGTGCCGGCCAGCGAGAAGACCTGGTAGCCGCCGCTGTCGGTAAGCAAAGGGCGGTCCCAGCCATTGAACTTGTGCAGGCCACCTGCCTTCTCCAGCACCTCCAGGCCCGGGCGCAAGTATAAATGGTACGTGTTGCCAAGTATAATCTCGGCCTTGATGTCCTCTTTCAGCTCGCGCTGGTGCACCGCCTTTACCGAGCCGGCCGTGCCAACGGGCATAAAAATAGGCGTTTCGATGGCGCCGTGGTCGGTTTGTACCACGCCGGCGCGGGCTTTGGATTGCGGGTCTGTCGCTACTAAGTTAAACTGCATGGTTACATTTTGCCGGTGCATCATCTTGCAATAACAACACCAAAACCGGCCTGCCCCTTAAGGGCTTCTATTTCTTTAAGTTCTGTAAAAATCTAACTAACCGGCAAAGATACGAACTGTGCTTGCACAAATCATCACCTGCCTGCCGCTGATACTTAAAAAAATGTACTTTGCTATGGCTTTGCACGGCAGGCAGCTGGTGGTAATCTGTGCAACAGGCGAAACCAAAAATTATCATACTTTAAAGCTGCACTTGCTTCGTAAATGGCGGTAGTTTGCCTAATTTTGAAGGGAAGCCCCGGTGCAGGCTGGCTTCACGCGTTTTTCGACCAGGATAACAAGTAACAGAATTTGGTAACACTTATACTTCTCGGTGTGCTGGCAGTATGTGTGCTGGTGCAGTTATACTTTGCCTTCTTCAGATTTTTGCCCTTAACCCGCTACCAGGATCCCGTGCCCGGCACACAGCGTCCGGTGACGGTGATAGTGGCGGCGCATAACGAGCAGGACAACCTGTTTGAGCTGCTGCCCCAGCTGCTGGACCAGGACTACCCCGAGTTTGAGGTGCTGCTGGTAAACGACCGCTCCGACGACGATACCGAATTCTATACTTATGAGCTTGAGCGGCAGTATCCGAATTTCAGGGTGGTGACGGTAAAGAAGACGCCCGATTACCTTAACTCGAAGAAGTATGCCCTGGCTTTGGGCATCCGCGCGGCCCGCTACGAGCACCTGCTTTTCACCGACGCCGACTGCCGCCCCTGCAGCCCGAACTGGATTGCGAAGATGCAGGCTGGCTACGATTCGGGGGCAGAAGTGGTACTTGGCTATTCTCCGTATGTACAATTAAAAGGATTTTTGAATCAGCTCATCCGGTATGAAACCTTACTGACCGGAATTCAGTATTTGTCACAAGCAAATGCGGGCCGCGCATATATGGGCGTGGGTCGAAACTTATCATACACGAAGTCTTGTTTCTTTAAGAACAAAGGGTTTGCATCTCATATCAAACTGACCGGTGGCGACGATGATCTTTTTGTCCGCGATGCCGCCAGCAATAGTAAAGTTACCATAGTTATAGACAAAGAGGCGCAGACAGCCAGTATTCCCAAAAAGACGTTTCGGGAGTGGGTCGTTCAGAAAAGGAGACACTTGTCGGTCGGGGGGCGCTACAGAGCAGCAGACAGAAGAAGAATAGGGGCTTTTATAGGTGCTAATATACTTTTTTACATACTTTTCTTGATTCTTCTTGTTCTAAATAGCCATTTAGCTATATTAGGAGCGCTTGCAGGTGTTCGATACCTGGCGGTTTTCCCGGTGTATCTGGCGGCCGCCCGTAGGCTTGATGATAAGATATCCTTACTGCTGATGCCCGTGCTGGATCTGGTTTACTTTGTGAACTACTTATTCCTAGGGATATCTGTGTTACTGTATAAACAATTCAGATGGAAGTAAACAAACAATTCTCTGCGAAAGCAAAGCACGATTTTAAGCTTATACAGGCTGCGGTGGAAGAGAACGATGAGAAGGCCTACGCCGAACTCATGAGTATCTATAAAAAGCCGGTGTACCACGTAGTGCTTAAAATGGTGCGCAACCCAGACGATGCAGAGGACCTGACCATAGAGGCTTTTGCCAAGGCCTTCAAGAACCTGCACAAATTTAACCCGGAGTATGCCTTTAGTACCTGGCTGTTCCGCATCGCCACTAACAACTGCATCGACTTCATCCGCAAGAACCGGATCAAGACCATGAGCATCGACTCGGCCATCAAAATCGACAATGGCGACGAGATTACAATCGACTTCAAGGACAAGAACCTCAACCCGCAGGAAGAGGCCATCAAGAACCAGAAGATCGAGATCATGCAGTACGTGGTAGGCAAGCTGCCCGAAAAATACCAGCGCCTGGTTACGCTGCGTTATTTCAATGAGCTGAGCTACGAGGAAATCGCCACAGAACTGAACGCCCCGCTTGGCACCGTAAAGGCGCAACTTCACCGCGCCCGCGAGCTGCTCTATGACATGGTGAAGAACAAGAAGCACCTGATATAACAGCTGGGCTGTCAGCTCTATAGCGTTAGCATGCGTGCTTTCATAAAGCATTAAATTAAGGTTAATATATTGATTACGTGATAAACCCCTGTTGCCCGTAAGCAACAGGGGTTTTATACTTTGTGTGATTATACCATACTTATTTTATACTTTTGCAAATCCATATACATTGCTACCTACCATGAAACAAGCTTTAGCGAACAGGATTTTATCGAAAGTTGGAAAGCTATACTTATACCTGCGCCTGCGCGCGCCGCAGAAGATTAAGCGCGAGCTAAGTATAAAGTATGAGGGCCAGTACCGCAACGCCGGGCTGATGCTGCTGTTCGATTTCCTGATGGCGATCGGGGTGGTTGTGTTTGCCTTTGCCGGCACCGCCATTCTGTACCTTTCACTCAAAATCTCCGCTTAACTTTTTAACACCCGACTACCACATATGCTGCACTCCAACGCCATCCGTACACTGCTCTCCGGGTATTTCCCGGAGCTGACCGAAGACCAGCTGCAGAAGTATGACCACATGGGCGAGCTGTACAAAGAGTGGAACCAGAAGATCAACGTTATCTCGCGCAAGGACGTGGAGATGCTGGGGGTGCACCACATCCTGCACTCGCTGGGCATTGCCAAGGTAGTGCAGTTTCCGCAGCATACATCGGTGATGGACGTGGGCACGGGCGGCGGATTGCCGGGCCTGCCCCTGGCGGTGATGTTCCCGGAGGTGAAGTTCCACCTGGTGGACTCCATCGGCAAGAAGATACACGTGGTGCAGGAGATTGCCCGCGAACTGCACCTGCACAACGTAACCGCTACCCACACCCGCGCCGAGCAGGTCCGCGACAAGTATGACTTCGTGGTGAGCCGTGCCGTGACCCGCCTGGCTAATTTTTGGCCCTGGGTGATGAACAGCTTCAAAAAGACCGGCCTGGCGCACGAGGGGCTATACTACCTCAAAGGCGGCGACCTGCAGGAGGAGCTCGAGGAGTCCGGTCTTATCACGCAACTCCACGACCTGAAGAACTACTTCAGCGAGGAGTTTTTTGAAACCAAGAAGGTGGTGTACGTGCCGCTGAAAAGGTAGGAACTCCCTGTAGCATTCCAATAAAGTATAAACCCGTGCCTAACTTCGAGGACATAGCTTACCTGCAGTCTGGCAACGAGCGGCAGCGGGCGGCTTATGAGGTGCTTCTCAAGTATGAGGTCATGCAGAAGCTGGCTCCTTTCGACCCGTTGCTGGCAGGCACCATTCCGATTGGGATAGACGTGGCGCAGAGCGATTTGGACATTATCTGCTGCTGGAAATCAAAAACCGACTTTCGGCAGGCCCTGCTGCTACACTTTTCTGCTTGCCCGGGCTTTGTGTTGCGGGAACGTGCGATAAGAGGGCAGGAAAGTATAGTAGCGAGCTTCTGGCTGGATGATTTTGAAGTGGAGGTATTCGGGCAAAGCACCCCGTCGCGGGAGCAGCACGCTTACAGGCACATGCTGGTAGAGTATAAGCTGCTGCAAAAGTACGACGAGCCGCTCAGGCAGCAGGTGGTACACCTTAAAAAGCAGGGTGTAAAGACAGAGCCAGCCTTTGCCCGCTTGCTAAACCTGCCCGGCGATCCCTATGAGGCCCTGCTGCGGCTTGAGGAACGAGCCTAGACCTTGTCGTGAAGTATAAACTGCAGCGCCCGCTCCTCTGAGTAGTAGCGGTTTTTCCGGAAGTTCTCCGCAAAACCTACGTGGCCGCCTTCGTCCGGCATCTCCAAATAAAAGTATGGGTTATCCTCCGCCTCCTGCACCGGGTAGCAACCCTGTGACAGGAAAGGATCATTTTTAGCGTTTACCAGCAGCGTGGGGATGCGGATGTTTTTGAGAAACTGCTTGGAGCTGGCGCGGGCATAGTATTCGTCGGCACTCTTAAACCCGTGTATGGGCGCCGTGTAGCGGTCATCAAACTCCGGAAAGCTCCAGAGGATACTATACTCAGACAGGTCCACTTCGCCGGGGTACATCTGCCGCTTCTGCTCAAGTTTTTCTCCCAACGTCTTCAGGAAGCGCTGGGTATAGATTTTGGAGATACGCTGTGCAGAGCCCTTCAAATCGATGGGGGTGGAGAACATAGTGGCGCGTTTTACCTGCGGCGGAACCTGCTCCGGCGCCTCGCCCAGGTACTTCAGGGTAATGTTACCACCCGCGCTAAAGCCTACCAGGTATACTTCTTTATACTTTCCGCTTGCCAGCGCGTGCTGCAGCACAAAGTCCAGGTCGTCGGAGGCACCCAGGTGGTAGGAGCGCAGCAGCTTGTTCGGCTCGCCGCTGCAACTGCGGTAGTTCCAGGCCATGGCATCCACCCCCTCGGCGTTAAAGGCTTTTACCATGCCCGTGATGTAGGGCCGGCCCGTGTCGCCCTCCAGCCCGTGCGAGAGCACCAGCAGCGCGTCAGACCCCACCTTGGACCAATCCACATCTATAAAATCGTCGTCCGGGGTGAGCAGGCGCTCCCGCTCGTACTGCACGCCCTCCACCTGCCTGAACAAGCTTGGGATAATGGTTTGGAGGTGCCCGTTAAAAAGGTAAAAGGGAGGGCGGTGTTTGGAAGGTAAGAGTGGCATGGTATGTAACAAAAATATATTCACTAATACTATACTTGTATAATAATAAATACGAAAAAAACCAGAAAAAGGCCTTGAACTAGGATGTTATATATCAATATTTTGTTTTGGTCGTATAAAATGGCTAAAGTACCAAATTAATACAACTATGGAAATTACATCAAAGTTTAAAACAATAGGATATGCGTTTATATTAGGTGCGTTTATGTTTGCCTGTAGCCAGGAAACACAGAACGAGACAAACGCGGAAGTAAATGAGGCACAGACCGAAATGAATGCCGAAATTGACGAGGCTGAAATGGAAACCAATACAGCCTACAACGACTTTTCGGCTTGGGTAGACACCAACACGGAGCGTGCCGAAACGGTAACTAAGGACGAGTACCGCGAGATGCGCGCTGAGTACAAGCGCCGCGAAGCTGAGGTAGAAGCAGAGTCTTCTACCTGGGACGATGAAACCCGCCAAGCCTGGGAAAACACCAAGGCAGAGTGGAATGAGTTTGAGAACAAAGTACAAAAACGCTTAGGTAAGATCGATGACATCGACGTGGATGTAGATGTAAACCGCGATAATAACTAAGCACATCAGCTGTCATTCTATTAAATCCGCTGCGGTAGCTACCGCAGCGGATTTATTTTTTTACAAGCCAGGGGTAGGTTAAACGGCCGTGATTCGGCCTGTGCAGGCGAACCCGAAAACTAAGGGGAAACAAACTGAAATTTGCATGGTGCAAGTTGTGGTAAACCCGCTGATTTAGTTATATTTGTGGCTCTCTAACATCCAGAAATATTTTTGGCTGAGGTGTTTTGGAAATTAATGTTAAAGGGTTTACCTTTGCAAACTCATTGATAAAAGCATCAGAAAGAATTAATATTATAGAATAACATGGCTAACCATAAGTCGGCATTAAAGAGAATCAGAGCGAACAACGCTAAACGTCTTCGTAACAGATACCAGGCGAAAACTACTCGTACTTTCATCAAGAAGCTGAGAACTACAACTGACAAGGCCGAGGCGCAGGAACTGTTCAAGACAGTTTCTTCTATGCTTGACCGTCTGGCTAAGAAAAACATCATCCACAAAAACAAAGCGGCTAACAACAAGTCTAAACTGGCTAAGCTGGTTAACAGCATCGCTGCTTAATTTTTGGGAAACCATACTTGTGAGAGCCCTGCACCCACCGTGCAGGGCTTTTGCGTTTGTGGTAGTGCCTGGTTTGTGGCGTGTCGTCACACAATAAGTATAGCTATGCAATAGGTATAAGTTGCGATTACCTCAACCTTTCCTTATCAACATGGGAGGGAGTCTCAACAGTACCGGGTCCAACCACCCCTAACCCCTCCTTGGCCAAGGAGGGGAGCCTGTTTTTGCTGGTGCTGAAGTATAGGTTACATAGCTGCTGTTTTATCAGCAGAAGTATAAACCCACCCCTGCCCCTCCCGAGAGGGGAATTATACTTGCTACTTACTTTGTCATCTCGAGCAAGGCGAGAGATCTGTAGGGAACTCTATTTAGATCTCTCCCAAAGGTCGAGATGACAAAAAGCAGCGGCTATCGATTCTTGTACCAGCCTTTGGGTTGAGCGCCTTGTAGATTTCCGGTGCCCATCAAGGGCATTGCGACCGAAGGGTAGCAAAGGAAATGTACACCGCGCGATGCCCGAAGGCGAGGCCTCCCGGCCTGGGAGGGCACCAAAGCCAGAGATGAAACGATAGGTATGTGGGGCTGGAGGATGAACGGCAGCTAGTAAGAATAGCTTGATTCAAGTTGCGGGAAGCGGCGGCTAGGAAAGTATAAACCGGCAAGTATAAGCAAGTATAAAAGTACAGCCAAAGTAAAAGTATGGCTTACGCGGACTTTCAAGTTTGCAGCATTGGTTCAGGGCATCACTGTCCGGAACAGCTATTTAAAAGTATAAGGTATAAACCAAAGCGGCTGTAAAATAGCGCACACGCACCAGAGGCAAGCGAGGCCGAAAAACGAAGTACTATAGCCCACCCTCATTTCCACAAGTATAAATAAAAACGCCCGAAGCCAAAGCCCCGGGCGTTTTTCATACTGTACAAAGTATAGCCTAAGCCACACTCAGTTTAATCATATTGGTGCGCTTCTGCTCGTTAATTGGCATGCTGGCCGTGTTGATGAACACGTCGCCTTTCTGCAGATGGCCTTCCTGTAGCAAAGTCTCCTTGATGTCAGCAATTGTGTTATCCGTAGACTCGAACTTGTCATAGAAGAAGCCGCGCACGCCCCACACCAAGTTCAGGGTGTTAAGCAGGCGGTGGTTCTCTGTGAAGACAAAGATGTTTGCCTGCGGGCGGTATTTGGCCAGTTGGAAAGCCGTATAGCCAGACTTGGTCATGCCGATGATGGCCTTGGCATTCGTGTCGCGGGCTAGGTTGCAGGCGTTAGCTACCAGGATGTCGCTCAGGAAAGTCTCAGAAGCCGGGTTCGGGGAGTATACTTTGTGGAAACCCTCCTGGTGATCTTCAACTGTACGGATGGTCAGCGTCATGCTCTCGATGGTCTCAACCGGGTAGGCTCCCACGGCTGTCTCGGCACTCAGCATCAGGCAGTGAGCGCCGTCGATTACCGCGTTGGCCACGTCGTTTGTCTCGGCGCGGGTAGGGCGGGGGTTCACAATCATACTTTCCATCATCTGCGTCGCCACAATCACAGGCTTGGCGGCCATGTTGCACTTGTCGATCAGCATCTTCTGGATCATCGGCACCTTCTCCATGCCTACTTCCACGCCCAGG
Organism: Pontibacter chinhatensis; assembly: GCF_900113285.1. Lineage (GTDB taxonomy): Bacteria > Bacteroidota > Bacteroidia > Cytophagales > Hymenobacteraceae > Pontibacter > Pontibacter chinhatensis. The sequence continues at coordinate 10,170 of NZ_FOOT01000010.1, read as the reverse complement.
TCGCCGCGGGCCACCATGATGGCATCCGTCGCCTCGATGATCTCGTCGATGTTCTCAATCGCCTCAGGCTTCTCAATCTTGGCGATTACGCGGGTGTCTTTACCGCGCTCCTGGATAATGCGTTTGATTTCGTGGATGTCTTCCACCTTGCGCACAAAAGAAAGTGCCACCCACTCTACATCGTTATCCAGCCCGAAGTGCAGGTCCTGGATGTCTTTTTCGGTCAGGGACGGGGCCGATACGCGGGTGTTTGGCAGGTTGATGCCCTTGCGTGGTTTCACGATGCCACCATACTTCACTTTGGCCTCCACCACGTTTTGTTTATCGGTGTTGGTAACCACTACTTCCAATTTGCCGTCGTCCAGCAGGATGTGGTCGCCTATGTTTACGTCTTTGGCAAGCTCGGTATAGTTGGTGGCGAGCTGCCCCGGCACGCTCATCGAGCCGTCGCAAAGAATCCTGATGATTTCGCCCTCTCTAATTTCAACGCCACCGTTCTCCACATCTCCAACCCTGATTTTTGGCCCCTGAAGGTCCTGCACCAGGCAGATGTTGGTGTTGTAGTTGCGGTTAACCTCGCGCACGTTGTCAATTACCTGCTTGTGCGCCTCGTAGGCCCCGTGCGAGAAATTAAGTCTAAATGCATTAACACCTGCCTGCACAAGAGCTGTAAGGCGCTCGTACGAATCGCTGGCAGGCCCTACGGTAGCCAGAACTTTAGTTTTGTTAAATGTAACTTTCATACTTAGAAAATCAGGTTCTCTTTAAATTTTAAAGTGAGCGGGTCTAACTGTTTTACATACTGCACAAGCGGTGCGCGCATCAGGCTTCTGATTAGCTCCTGCGGGTGAAGTTGCTGCATGGCCCCGGTTATTTGCAGCACATAGTCATACTCTTTAATGTCCGGAAGCAGAAAAGGTTTTTTTAGCGTGTGGCCGCCCAGCCCCTTGTTGCGAAATAACCGCACCTCGCTATGCTCCGTAAGATGCCTGTAATTAGCTATAATCAGGCGGTCCTTGTCGAGCAGGTCAAAGCACAGGTCTTTCTGCCGGGTAAGGCGCAGGTCCAGCAGCCTGTTCAGTGCCCAGGCCAGCTTATAATCCCTGGCAGCCGTAACCATGCCGTACAAGTCAAAGCTATAGTCGTACTCTATTTGCAGGTGGTGCGTTTTCATGTTTCTGGACGGAACGCTAAAATAAGAACCTTAGCCCGTAATTGGGAGCGTAAGGTATAAAACTTTTGTGATGGAGCGAATAGAGTAAATTTTTTTGACATTGTCTGTTAAAAGCTATTTCTTTGCACAGTGTTTTAATAAACTATAAGATAAAATGTCAGAAATCGCAGAAAAAGTAAAAGCTATCATCATTGATAAGCTGGGTGTAGAAGAGTCAGAGGTTACTCCGGAGGCGAGCTTTACTAACGACCTTGGCGCCGATTCACTGGATACAGTTGAGCTTATCATGGAATTCGAAAAAGAATTCAATGTATCTATCCCGGATGATCAGGCTGAAAACATTGCTACTGTAGGTCAGGCTGTTAGCTACCTGGAAGAGCACGCGAAGTAATATACACGTCCCTTTTTTATCAAGAATTTCTACTATCTATCCCTCTACTAACAGCTTATGGAGCTTAAGAGAGTCGTAGTTACTGGGCTAGGCGCACTCACGCCACTTGGAAATACCGTTGCAGAGTACTGGAACGGATTGGTCAATGGCGTGAGTGGCGCTGCACCTATCACACGCTTTGATGCGAGTAAGTTTAAGACCCAGTTTGCCTGTGAGGTAAAAGGATACGACCCTGAGAATTACTTTGAAAGGAAAGAGGCCCGCAAGATGGACCTCTTCTCCCAGTTTGCAATGGTGGCCGCCGATGAGGCCGTTGCCGATTCTAAGCTGACTGAGGGAAATTATGATCCTGACCGCGTAGGGGTAATATGGGGTTCTGGTATTGGCGGTCTCCGCACGTTCCAGGAAGAGTGCGTGAACTTCGCCAACGGCGATGGCACACCGCGCTTCAACCCGTTCTTCATCCCTAAAATGATTGCTGACATCAGTGCCGGACACATTTCCATGAAGCATGGCTTCCGCGGGCCTAACTTCGTTACTGTTTCTGCCTGTGCCTCTGCCACCAACGCCATCATCGACTCGTTCAACTATATCCGCCTGGGTATGGCTGATGTGGTGGTGACCGGTGGTTCTGAAGCAGCTGTAACAGAGGCCGGTATTGGTGGCTTTAACGCTCTGAAAGCCCTTTCTGAGCGCAACGACTCTCCGGAAACCGCTTCCCGCCCATTCGACAAAGACCGTGACGGTTTTGTGCTGGGTGAAGGAGCCGGAGCCCTTATTCTGGAAGAGTATGAGCATGCCAAGGCGCGCGGCGCTAAAATCTATGCCGAGATCATCGGCGGTGGCATGTCTGCCGACGCTTACCACATGACCGCTCCTCACCCGGAAGGCCTGGGCGCTCTGAACGTGATGAAAAACGTGCTGCGCGACGCCAACATCAGCCCGGATCAAGTGGATTACATCAACGTGCACGGCACTTCCACTCCGCTGGGCGACATCAGCGAGGTAAAAGCGATACAGTCGGTATTTGGAGACCATGCTTACAAGCTGAACATTGGCTCTACCAAGTCCATGACGGGTCACTTGCTGGGTGCTGCCGGTGCCATCGAGGCCATCGCCTCTATCATGGCTGTTCGAAACAACATCGTGCCGCCAACCATTAACCACTTCACTGATGATGATAGCTTCGACAGCCGTCTGAACTTTACGTTCAACAAGGCGCAGGAGCGTGAAGTGAACGTTGCCATGAGCAATACCTTTGGTTTTGGTGGACACAATACCTCTGTTATATTCCGTCAACTGAACGATTAGTGTTTGGCCCTTTTAAACCAGTCCGGCGCGCGTACCACATATTATTCAACAGAGATAAAGCATTAGTACGCGCTCTTGCTGGCATTATTGGCAGCACACCCGATAACCTGCGACTCTACAAGCTCGCCCTGACGCACACGTCCTTTGCGCGGCAAACCTCTGCCGGCAAGCATGAAACAAACGAGCGTCTGGAGTTTTTGGGGGATGCCGTTCTGGGTGCTGTTGTGGCCGAGCACTTGTTCAAGAAGTTCCCTTACGAAGACGAGGGATTCCTGACCGAGATTCGTTCGCGCATTGTTAACCGCGAGTCGCTCAATCATATTGCCGTAAAGATAGGCCTCAGCCTGCTGGTGAAAGTGGATAGCTCGAACCATAGTATGCGGCATAAGTCTGTGAACGGGAACGCGCTGGAGGCATTGGTGGGGGCTATTTACCTGGACAAGGGGTACAACACCACCCGCCAGTTTATACTTGGCAAGCTCGTAAAGCCGCACGTAGACATTCATACCCTGGTCAACACCACCGCCAACTTCAAGAGCAAGCTTATTGAGTGGGCGCAGAGCCAAAACTTGGAAATCAGGTTCGACATTGTGAAGCGGAAGCAGCAGGGCAACACCACCGAGTTTACCTCCGAAGTATACATTGATGAAAAACCTATTGCCATTGGCGTAGGCCTCTCCAAGAAAAAGGCCGACCAAGCCGCCGCCGAAAAGGGGCTTGAGTTTCTGAATATCACCTAATTATTGTTGTCCGTCGTTCGCTGCCAGCCGTGAAGTATACTTTGCGGCTTTTTTGTTTGCTACCTGTAAAGAGCAGCGTGGTGAAAGTATGGAAAGACCGGGTTATACTTTGGCTGTGCTTATACTTTAGGCTCGGCTGTACTTCTACTTTACAAGCAGGGGCCTGTCGTAACAAGGCCTGCAACAGGCAGCCGGACATTTAACAATCCAACAATTAAAATTAACTTGCCCCCGATTACATGCGTTAAAAACACCTATGAAAGAAACGAAACTGACCCTGGCCGCCGCTGCCCTTAACCAAACCCCTATGGACTGGGCCGGCAACCTGCAACATATTCAAACTGCCATTCAGGAGGCAAAGCGGCAAAACGCCCACATCCTGTTACTCCCTGAGCTCTGCATCACCGGCTACGGCTGCGAAGACCTGTTCCTGAGCCCCTGGGTATCAGAGGAAGCCTTCGAGAAATTGTTGGAGGTAAAGGAGTGGTGCGACGGCATTACAGTGGCTGTTGGCCTGCCTGTCTTTCTGAACAAGCAGGTGTATAACACGGCCTGCGTGATTAAGAATAAAGAGATCATCGGCTTTACGGCCAAGCAGTTCCTGGCAAGCGACGGCGTGCATTACGAGCCGCGCTGGTTCGCGCCATGGCCTGCCAACGAGGTCCAGGAGTTTGAAATGCTGGGCCAGAAGTATAAAATAGGCGATATCGTGTATGAGGAGCAGGGCGTAAAGTATGCCTTTGAAATTTGCGAGGATGCCTGGCGACCGAACCGGCCGGCTGAGCGCCATATGGCCAAGGGCGTGCAACTTATCCTTAACCCCAGCGCCAGCCACTTTGCCCTGAGCAAAACCGATGTGCGCTACCGCCTGGTGGTGGATGCGTCTAAGAAATACCAGTGCGCCTACATGTATGCCAACCTGCTGGGCAACGAGGCGGGCAAGATGATTTATGACGGGGAGGTGCTAATTGCCCAGAACGGAAAACTGATCCGAAGAAACGATTTGCTCTGCTTTAAGGACGTGGACCTGGAGTATGCGGAAGTATGCTTTTCGGCCAACCCGGAAATTGCGGAAGTAATCGAGTACCTGCCCCCGATTGACGAGAACAAGGAACTGGTTGCTGCCCTCAGCCTGGCGCTGTTCGACTACATGCGCAAGAGTCGCAGCCGTGGCTTTGTACTGTCGCTGAGCGGTGGTGCCGACTCCTCGCTGTGTGCTGTGGCTGTGGCCGAGATGGTGCGCCGCGGCGTGGAAAGTATAGGGCTACAGACTTTCCTGGAGAAGGCCCTGTTCTTTACCGAGGAAGAAGTGGCAGCGCTGGGACAGCTGCCGAAAGAGGAGGCGCGGAAAGCGATCGTAGGCAAGCTGTTGACCTGCGCTTACCAGGGCACTGTCAACTCCTCCGACGACACCTATACTTCAGCCAAAGAACTGGCAGGCTCTATTGGCGCTACCTTCTATAACTGGACAATTGACGAGGAAGTGCAGGGCTATACTTCTAAAGTGGAGCATGCCCTTGGCCGCCAGCTAACCTGGCAGCAGGATGACGTGACGCTGCAGAACATCCAGGCCCGGGTGCGCGCCCCTGCTATCTGGATGCTGGCCAACATCAAGTATGCGCTCCTGCTGGCCACCTCAAACCGCAGCGAGGCCTCCGTGGGCTACGCCACCATGGATGGCGACACGGCCGGCAGCATTTCCCCCATCGCGGGCATCGACAAAGCTTTTATCCGGCAGTTTCTTATTTGGGCGCAGCAGGAATTGGGCTACACCGGTTTGCAGTACGTGAACAACCTGCAGCCAAGCGCGGAGCTTCGCCCGCAGGAGCAGACACAGACCGACGAGAAAGACCTGATGCCGTATGAGGTGCTGAACCAGATAGAACGGCTGGCTTTCTACGACCGCTACGCCCCGGAGGAAGTATACACCATCCTGCTGGAACAGCAAAAAGGAACACCAGAGCAGCTCAAGGCCTGGATTACGAAGTTTTATACCATGTGGAGCCGCAACCAATGGAAACGCGAGCGCTATGCCCCGGCCTTCCACCTGGATGATTACAACGTGGACCCACGCAGCTGGCTGCGCTTCCCGATCCTGAGCGGGGGCTTTAAAGCTGAACTGGAGAAGCTACAACAGCAGTAGAAAGTATAAATAATAGCTACAGAGGCGCTTCCCGGATAGGGGAGGGCCTCTGTTCATTTAATGGTAAAATCAACCCGGTAGGGCAGTTTGCATGGTTTTCATCCTGACTGCCATCGCCTTAATCCTGCATCGGCTTTTAGCGCAACAGCGCTTCCGTTTTTTCGGTGGCTGATTTATTTTAACTTTGTAGGATAACACCACCCTTATGAACTTACTAAACTACATTACCTGGAACGTTGACCCCGAGATATTCCACATCGGGCCGCTCAGTATCCGCTGGTATGGCCTGCTTTTCGCGCTGGGCTTTATTATCGGGCAACGCATCCTCTCCAAAATATATGTAGCTGAAGGCCGCACCGAAGGCGATGTGGACATCATCACAATCTACATGATTGTGGGCACGGTAGTGGGCGCGCGTTTGGGCCATACGCTGTTTTACTCGCCGGAGTATTACCTGAGTAACCCCATCGAGATCCTGAAGATTTGGGAAGGCGGACTGGCCAGCCATGGGGCAACCATCGGTATTTTGCTGGCCCTTTGGATGTTCAGTCGCAAGTATAAGTTCGACTACATGTGGGTGCTGGACCGTATCGTGATTGTGGTGGCCCTCGGTGGCGCCCTCATCCGACTGGGCAACCTGATGAACTCCGAGATTTTCGGTCACCCGACCAACCTGCCGTGGGGCTTTATCTTCGTGCGCCAAAACGAGTACTCGCATGTGCCGCGCCACCCTACCCAGCTGTATGAGTCGCTGAGCGTGTTCCTGCTGTTTGTGCTGCTTTACTGGCTCTGGAAGAAGTATAAGGAGGCGCTGCCGAAGGGGCTGCTGTTTGGTATTTTCGTGACGGCGCTGTTCACCTTCCGTTTCCTGGTAGAGTTCCTGAAAGAGGACCAGGTAGCCAAAGAGGCAACCATGGCCCTGAACATCGGGCAGCAGCTGAGTATTCCGCTGATTATTGCCGGCCTGGTTATACTTTTCAGGGTATGGCAAAATCCGAAGCCAGCCCTGCCGGGCGGCCGCCTGAAGGAAAGCAGCAAAGTATAAGCAAGTATAAAATCATTTCCGGAACCTCCCCTTTGGCTGATTGGCAGAAGGGGAGGTTTTTTTGTGGAGTACCTACAACGCATAGCGGTACAGGTTTCCGCCCTCGCTGGTGATGATGAGCACATCGTCAGTTTCAAACGCCACGGCCTCGGTCTGCCCGGCGCCTTCCAGCGCCCGCTTCTCATACTTGCCTTCATAAAACTTGTCGGGGCTGTTGAAGTCTCGGAATAAGTGCAGGGCCTCCTCGCTGAGCAGGGCCACGATTTCACCATCTCTGCTGATGGCGGCACCGGTTATCTGGGCCTTTATTTTATGGCTCCCGATTAGTTTCGCCTTATACGTGCCGGGCTGGTCGGGCACCTGGTATACTTTGGCAGTTTGCCCCTGACCACGATCCTTGGAGATGATGTAGAGGTTACCGTCGCTCCAGAAAAGAGCCTCAGAGTCGAAGTTGCGGTCCTTCTTCTTGGGTGGGAATTCCTTCTGGTCCTCGTAGGTAAAACGGATGGCCTGCACCTGCTCCGGCTGGTCAGGGTTTAGTTTGTACACGGCCAGCTCGCGGCGTTTGTTGTCGTTGTTGCCGGTGTCGGCTATGTAAATATTGCCTTCCGAGTCCTGCGCCAGATCCTCCCAATCCACATTTGGTACCCTCAGTTTGATCGTTTGCTGTACCTTGCCCTTTGCGTTTATTTTATAGAGTTCGGGGCTGTTGCCCGCATCATTGTGCGTCAGGTACTCGCCCTGGCCCAGCACGGCTATTCCGGAGCTTTCCTGTACCTGCCCCGAGAGCGGCGCCAGGCGTTCCAGTCCGGCAGGGGCGGCGGGAGCCTCCGCAAACAGGAAATCACGGAATAGGTAGGTGGCCAACCCGATGATGGCCAGAAAAATTACGGCAACTTTTATCGTTAGCTTCATGTGGTAAACAGATTGTGCGGTGCCTGTATAAACGTGAAGCACGTATGCACGTTAAGCTAGAAAGTATAAATTCCTGTATAAAACTCTTGCCTATACGTTCACCAGACCCGCTACCGATATGAACATAAAGAAGATTAAGGAAACCTGCCTCTATGTAAAAGACCTGGCGGAGAGCAAGGCGTTTTACCACGGGAAGCTTGGCTTTAAGGTGATTGGAGAATTGGAGGGGCGCCATGTGTTCTTCAGGGTGGGTAGCTCCGTGCTGCTTTGCTTTATAGCGGAAGTATCGGAGAAATCCGGCACTTTGCCGCCGCATTTTGGCTCGGGGCACCTGCACCTGGCCTTTGAAGTGGAGAAGGAGCAGTACAGGCCCTGGAAACAGAAAGTGCAGAACCTGGGCATCCCCATCGAGCAGGAGTATAACTGGGGCGGTGGCTTTCTCTCTTTCTACTTCCGCGATCCGGACGAGCACCTGCTGGAAATTATTATGGAAGGCATGTGGGAGCGGGGATAGAGTAACTACGGAGCCCCGGCAAAGCACGCTTCGCAACAGCTATAGTACGAAGCGTGCTTGCAGTAGGAGCATTGCGCTAGATGCGGATGGTGGTTGACCAGGTTAGCCCGCTGATATCGGTTAGCAGCAGGTGGTAGTCTCCTGCCGGTAAATCCTGCAGCGCCTCGTCCTGAAGAGTTAGCGTAGCCCTGGCCCCTAAAGGAATAATCAGGCTATGGACCCCTGGCTTTACCTTCGTGACATACCGGTTGTGGATGCTGCTGACCGGGAAGCTGGAAAGGTCGGTGCCGTTTCTGTCAAGTATAACTTCCCCGCTGCTGTTGCTTAGGGTAACGCCAATCAGGAAGGAGCCATACACATCAGCCCCCTCTACCCGGTATACTTCAAAAGAGAGTTTTCCCGGTTGAATCGAGGCATCCGCAATTTCAATTTTTGGCTTCACAGACTTATTGTGCAGCGTGCCCCACACCCCGCCATGGAAGTACTGGTTGGTAAAAAGGGTGATGAAGAGGATAAACAGGGCACCGCCAAAAACGATTTTGTGCAAGGGCCTGGGGTGGATAGGCAAAGCGCCGGAGCCTAGCCAGGCAAACCATTTCTGCTTTGTGATTTTGGATGACCGGGAGCTGAGCCAGTAGTCGAGGGAGTGCTTGCCGCTGCCGGACAAGAAGATGGTAAAGCCCGTTGCAATGCCCAGCACGCCAATCTGCCACTCATCCAGACAGGTGGTGCCCAGCCAGCCTGAGCCTAGCAAAATGCCCATCGCCAGGCCGAACACGCCAATGCTCATCAGCCGGGTAAACAGGCCGAGCATGATAAACAGCCCGACGATAGCCTCGACTATAGTAAAGACCGTCATTGCCCACCAAAGAGCTTCGGGGTGCGTGACCAGGTACTCTATCAGCGGGCCGATGCCCAGGGCATTTGGCAGAAAGTGGTTAAACTTTTCGCCGATGTATCCCGCCGCTTCGGGGTCCAGTTTATTTTCAAGTATAAGCCTTCTCCAGAAGGCCGAGAAATAGGTCCAGCCAACTACCAGGCGTAGGGCCAGGGTAAACAAGCCAGCCATGTGGTGCGGCTGGTACGGTGTATCTTCGATGTGTTGATTTTTCATACATTGAGTAATAGAAAGATGGCGCTTGGCAGTGTGCCAGCGAAATAGTTGAAGTGGTCTGAAACAGTACCAAAGGCTAGGGCGCGAACCGCATCACGGGTTCGGGAAGCCCTAGCAGGAGAGCTTCATCTTTCTATAAAGTATGTAGAGGGGGAGTTCGCCGGAGATGTTTCCTCTGGCAAAGTATGGGCTTATACTTTGTAAAGCTGCATTCGGGGCCGGCATGACCTTTTCCTGCGGTAAGACTGCAAGAGTGGGAAGGAGGTGCTGCTTTTTTTGAAGGCTTTTGGCTGGCGTGGCCTCCGAAACAACCTGGCAGGCAGCCTGTGTACCCACGGTTGCCTTGGCAAGATTAAGGGAGGCTGAGATAGGGGTTTGGAAGTATGCCTGGAGCGGTACACGCAGTTTACAGGAAGAGAACAGCAACAAGCCCACCAGCAGCGCCAAAGGAAGGAGGCTGTGGAGGATATGCGCTGTTTTTGCTCTTACTTCGTGTAGCATTTTGGAATAACCCGCTGAAATGGCAATTGTTCCGGGCAGTTTATACTTTGAGTGCAAACATAGGACTCTTGGGTTGAAGGAACAAACGGGGCAGGATAGAAGCAAGCCATTTTAAGCCCATCGAAGCACTGCTTGTTGGTAATAACACCAACAATGTCGGCATTTAGGGGTGCAATTCTACGTGCTCGTGTAGCAGGTGGCGAGGCGTAGCCGAGCCTAAATTATGCACTTTGTTGCACTAAACCTTTGGTAAAGGGTTTTAAAAAGCAGCGGATAAGAGCTACCTTTTAATTCACACTTAACTCTTACATAAGATGAAAAA
>NZ_FOOT01000007.1 GCF_900113285.1 Pontibacter chinhatensis | reverse complement strand
CTGATTATGAACCAGTTTGTAACTTTATACCCGGAAAGATGTAGATTCTAAAACACCAGCCCGAACTCACTTACACACTTTTCTGGACACTGTCCGATAAAGAAGCCTGCCAATCATCAATGGCAGGCTTTTCTTTTGTTCCTGTCAAAGACACCTAAGCTGTTACGCTGCTGCTGTTTTTGTTGGGCTACTTTCTTCTTATGAGACAGATTCGGAGGCAGTCGAAACGTTGATGATGTTGTCGGTGTTGATGGTTATAATTAGTCAACGCCAACTACTTATCAACTTTTAGCAAGCTTTCCCACTTTCCAGATTTAGCATAGTGTTTTATTACCTTTTTTCGCTCCACCAGCAGTTGGGTTATATACCTCATCAGAAAAAGCTTGTCAGCTACTATCCCGAATATACCGAAAGGGGAGGTGCAGTCGAACACATCTCGCATCAGTGTGATACCGTTTCCAGACACTTGGAAGTGGCGTTCATGTTTGAAACGCCTAAATGCACCCTCTACCATTTCATCTGCAAAATAGTAAGGACGTTCATATCCAGTGATTCTGCTGGTAAGGTGCTGCCAAATCCCAAAATGCTTTGCCTTCCACGTTACGGTTTCACCCAGACCTATTAACCCAGAGGTAACACCTGCAATCGCACGCTCACCAGTATGCTTGGTTGAGATAATGTGTAGGTCTATGCTACGAGACAAGTCGAAGCATACCTCTACTGGTGCGTTGATGGTTGTTTCGAGGCCTATGGCGGGCATAGTAGTAGCAGTGAAAAATAGCGACAGGCTTCTTGAATCGGTTCAGTTAAGCGAGCGTATGTCACTTCAACATACGCATTTATTTTTGCTGTATTTCTAATCTTGAGCGCTTAGTTGCTCTTCCTTCATAGCGGCTAACATTCGGATTTGAGATAGCTTAGTTGTGATGACTTTTGAGGTAGTTGATACGTCTTTTTTCTTATACCCTTGTAATACTTCACTGTCTTTGCTACCGAGCATATCTAATATGGTCTGGTCCTCAAAGCCTTGCAACTTCCAGTAGTTGATAAAACGTCTTCTATTGCAATGGGATGAAAATAAGTTATACTTAAAATCGCTCAACTCCTCCCTCTCTTCAAACCTCTGTTTAATATACTTTATAGGTTCTTGATACAAGTCGTAGTGTGTATAAAACTCCTTTAATAAAGGCTTTATATCTCTATTATAAACTCCCTCAACCATATGATTCATTTTGTAATCATACCTTTCCAATATTTCTTCAATACGGCTGTCTAATTCGAAGGGAATTACATAATTACCTTCATTCTTCTCAGTCTCACCAGTCAACACTTTAATTCCATCAATATTCTTTACTACCCATGAGGATGCATATATGTCTCCATATCTTAAGCCTGTGCAACACTGGAACACAGTTAAATCAATCATTCGTTTTTTTGCATCGGAAACTTGTTGTCTGTACTCGTTGTAAAGCAACTCAATTTCGGAATCCTCAAGAAAAATGATAGTGTCTTTAGATTTCCTATATACAGTATAATCTTCATAAATAAGATTAACATTCTTTACTCTTTTTACTCTTCTGCACCAACTAACGAATTGTATCAGCTTTTTTACCTGGCCACCGAAGGTATTGTTAACCATTTTAACCTTCCCCTTCATCCTTTCAAACATCAGATATGTTCCGTATTTATCATAAAAGTCGTAATCTAATTGGGAAAAGAGAAGCGGGGTGTTTGTTTGCTGGCTAAACTCTAAGAGGTTGGAAGCCCACGATTTATATTGCTTATAACTCGGCTTCTTCTCATACATTTTAGGAAACTCAACTAACAACTTTTTAAAGAGTTCTTCTTCTTCATTAAGTTCGCTTATAACTCCCTCAGCTTTGTATTGCTCTAATTCTTTATCAATTTCGATTAAGCTTTTAGTAAGTGACTTTCGTTTATCTATAGCTTCTTCAGCACTAAAAAAGGTGTGTATTTTTTTTGCCTTCAAAATAGTGTCCTCACGCTTATCAACCGCTGCCTGTCTCACTTCCTCTGCTTTAATTTCTTCCAGTCTATGCAGATATAATTCTTTTACTGTTTTAAAAGATTTATCAGAAGATGCTGCTGCTACATCTTCCAAAACCTGGGAATGAGTCCTGATAAGATTGTTCAGAACATTAAAGTTTGACTTCGTCTTTTTCATTAAGCCAGACTCAGTATCAAAATCATTTTTGTCGACAGAGATAACTTTGCCATCTGGGGTTTTTAGTGATATATTGTGCGGAACTCCACCAATCGTGTAGCGAATGGTTAAGGGGTACAGACCATTTTTATTTTTCTTAGCTGTTAGTGAACCTTTGATTGTAAAACTCATTATTGGCTATGTGTCTAAATTACAACTATATAAATGCATTCAAATATAGTTAATTTGTCACTAAAAGTCATTGGATTTTCACTAACACTGGTCTAAAATACACTTTTAAACTGTCATTAAGAAGGTTTTGAGTTTGGTGTGAATCCCAGCGGGATCACAAGTATAAAAAGCCTCAAACTCAATTGTTTGAGGCTTTTTTCATTTATACTTCAAACAAACATCCCTATATACCTGTAAACACTAACGCTAACAGCCGCTGTATCACCCGAAGAAAACTATTTTTACGCTATGGAAGATTCCGTAAGAATCTACGTACCTGTCTCCATCTCCTACCCTGCCTTGCAGGGCGTGCTTAAAAACCAATTGATTGGCAAGTATATTCCTGAACAGGAAGCCGGCGATCCTTATGCGCAGATCCTGGACGTGGGCATTAGCGGCAGCAGCTCAGGCAGCAACCAGGTTATCCTGCGGATAAGAATCCGGATTCTGCGCACCATGCTGAAGCGCGACAACGTGGACCTGTATGTGCTGGCAACTTTGGGCTATGATAATACCGCGCAGCAATTATATGTACAGCAGTTCCATCTAACCTCCAGAACCAACAGCACGCTCTTTAATACAGGCCTGGAGGTACTGGTGAACAAAGTCGCCTACAATCAAATCATGAGTAAGGCAAGGGTAAACCTAAAGCATATCATTTCTGGCGAGCTACAGAAGGCAAATGGCATGTTGCAGGAGGGACTACAGCTAAAAGGCATTAAACTGTTAGGGACCGTAAACGAGGTGCGCGTACAGGACATTACGCCCCTGCCGGATAAGGTAACGCTGTCGGTGGAGTTAAAAGCCGATGTTGAGGCGCAGGTGCTGGACCTCACTGAGTTACTACCCGCTAAACAAGTATAACCCTGTTTAAAAAGTTGCTTCGAACGGCGCTTATACTTTGGTTGAAGTATAAGCCTGTGATTTACTTGTTCCGGAAATGCGGTAGAACCTTCTCGCCAAACACCCGGATAAACTGCTCCTGCTTGGTGTTCACGTTGTGCAGATCCAGATCAGTAAAGCCCATCGCTGCATACTTCTCCAGCCACTGGATATGCTTTTCAAGGTCGCTGGAGATATTTACGGCACCTTCCATTTCTTCGGGCTTCACAAACGCTGCTGCCTGATCAAACTGCTTGGGCGTCCGTAGTTCTGCCTGCAGGTCGCTGGCAAAGACATTGGTCTTCCACTGCTCATAGGCACCCGTGCGGGCGGCTTCATCCGTCTGGTCGTAAGATACCTGCACCTTCAGCATCATGGGCTTGTTTTCCCCGCCGTTCTTTCTCCAAGCCTCCACCACTTGCTCCAGCTTCTCCTCAGGCTGCGATACCGTGATCAGGCCATCAGCCCAGCCAGCAGCCCAGGCAGCCGTTTGGGGAGTAATGGCCGCAGCAACCAGCCGGATCTTTTTCTTTGGCCGGGTATACAGTTTGGCGTTCTCCACTTTAACCAGCCCGTGGTGTGTTACCGTTTCGCCGCGCCACAGGGCCCGTATCATATCCACACTCTCCTTCAGGCGCTCATTCCGCTCCTGTTTAGCCGGCCAGCGCTCCCCGGTAATAGACTCGTTCAGCGCCTGTCCGCTGCCGGGGCACATCCAGAACCGGCCCGGAAACATCTCATCCAAGGTAGCGGCAGCCTGGGCTATAATGGCAGGGTGGTAACGGTAGGCAGGGCAGTTCACGATGCCATAGTCCAGCGAGGTTTGTGCCATGGCAGCCCCCAGCCACGACCAAGCAAAGCCCGACTCCTGCTGCCTCTCGCTCCAGGGATGGAAATGATCCGAAGAAATACAGAATTGAAAGCCGGCCTCCTCTGCCTGCTTTGCCAACTGCAGCAACTGGCTAGGCGGAAACTGCTCATGCGATATGTGATAGCCTATTCTTATCATCCATTTATACTTTGAGTGATTACCCTTGGGGTAACGGGATGGTAGGATAAGCCGTTGCAAGGAAAGGCAACGGCAGGAGTTGGATGCGCTGCAAGGCACCGGAATTTATACTTTGGAAGACCTGAAAAAAGTATAGCCCCGGCAATTGAGAAATGCCAGGGCTATACTTTTAAACTCCTAATTGCAGTTACTTCGTCTGCATCTTGTCCAACAGTTCGTAGCGGGCACGGTGCTGCTCTGGCTTTGCCTCCGTTTTTACATCTATATGCATTACCTGCACCTTGCCGCCTTTGGTAGCTGCCGGCCACGTTGGCAACCCTTTGCCATTAGGATCCCCGGTTTTGATAAAGTTGGCAAAGTAGTTCTGCATTACTTCCGATACTTTGTAATCATCCGGAGTCCAGGCGTATACTTTATTGGAGGCAAGGTTACCCAAGGCATACTCAATCTCAGCGGAGTGCACTGCTCCCCTGGCCTGCGGCATCTTAAAGGCATTCGGGTCATCCGCTTTCACAACGCCACCAGCCAAGCCAGCCGAAGCATTGCCCATTTCAGGCACCATCGGCGGACGAGGGCGTTCGTACAGGTATCGGTACACAGGCTGGTTGCTCGTCTGGCTGTGCAGGTCCATCCACTTCCAGGTGCTGTAGGCTATAAAGCGATCTCCAGCCAGATCGGTGGCAGCTTGTAGCGCTTCCTCCGCTGTGGAGGCTGGGTATACTTTCAGAATCTCCTCGGCCTTGTCTCCGTACAGGCGCTGCACCGCTTTTGTGTAGTTCTCTACCGTTGGCTCCTCCCTGCCCAGCACAGCCATGTACGTCATTTCCTCGGAGTTCCAGCCAGCCAGCAGCGGCACCTTTGCCTGCTCCCCGGCCGCAAAAATAGCCACCGGCGATTTCGGGAAGAAGTACCCATCCAGGGTAGCCACAAAACGTCCCACCCCCGGCTTGCCTGTTGCTTCCAGAAGCTGCTGTGCAGGTATGGCACGAAGCGCAGCCAGTGAATTTGCCCCAAGGCTCCTGGCAAAGTTTACCCCGTTCTGCTCTGCCTCCTCCAACGGAATCGGATCCAGGGCGGTGTTTACCAAGGCGCCACTCTCGCCTATCGCTCCAGCTATCAAATCCTTAGAAAGTGGGCTAGCCATTTGGGCGCTCACAGAGATTGAACCGGCCGACTCACCGGCAATCGTTACCCTGGCAGGATCCCCGCCGAAAGCGGCAATATTCTGCCTTACCCAGCGCAATGCTGCGTTCTGGTCCATGTAACCGTAATTGCCCGACGACTTGTGTGGCGATTCTTTTGTTAGCTCCGGATGCGCAAAAAAACCGAATGCCCCCAGGCGATAGTTTACTGTTACAGCCACGATACCTTTCTTTGCCATACTTTCACCGTCATACCGTGGCTCGGAGCCGTCGCCAGCCATAAAACCGCCGCCGTAAAAGTATACCAGCACCGGCAGCCTCTCTTTCTCGGATTTAGCTGGGGTCCACACGTTCAGGTACAGGCAGTCTTCGCTCATGCCATCCGAGCGGAAGTTCATATCCCCGAAAATGGGAAGCTGCATAGCCCGTGGCCCGAACTTTTTGACGCTGCGCACGCCTTGCCAGTTCTGCACCGGCTGCGGCTCGCGCCAGCGCAAATCACCGGTAGGCGGCGCGGCAAACGGCACTCCTTTAAAGGCGCGGACCCCGCTTTCTTCCAGGGTTCCCTCTACCAAACCATTCACCGTTTTGGCCTGGTTAGCGGCAAAGAGATCTGCAGATTTAGATTTTTTCTGGGCATTGGCTTCGGGCAGCAGCTGCAGCCCCAGCAATACAAATACAAGGAGTGTTTTGAGGTATGGCATATTTCAGTTCAATTGGTTGCAAACAGCTCTTTTAATATGTTATTTTAACATAATGATAAGAAATACCCTTATTATGTCAAAATAACATATTGGTAATTTTACATACGTAATGCCTCAGGAAAAGATCAACCACAGCAATGCCTCACCATACTTGTCTGAACTCACGCTGGATTGCGTGATCCTGAGCTTCCATGAAGATTGCCTGAAGGTGCTGCTCCTGCGCTGGAAGGGTACGCAGGAGTGGAGCCTGCCAGGCGGGCCTATCCGCAGAAACGAGGCAGTGGACGCAGCGGCTAACCGCATCCTGAAAGAGCGCACTGGTTTGGATGATATCTTTTTGCAGCAGTTTCATGTGTTCGGGGAGGTGGAGCGCTACAACCGGGAGGAGATAAAGTATAAACTGAAACACCTGATAGACCCGGACAAGTGGTATGAGCGGGCCGTGTCAGTGGGCTATTATGCACTGGTAGACCACGCCAAAGCTATGCCTACCCCCGACCCGTTTACGGAGCAATGCGCCTGGTGGGACGTGCAACAAATCCCGGCCCTGCTGTTCGACCATAACCGCATCATTCAAGTTGCCCGCCAAGCCCTGCGAACACAGCTTAGCTGGCAGCCTATCGGCTATAACCTTTTACCGGAGAAATTTACGTTGCCGGAGCTTCAGCGCCTTTACGAGGCCATTCTGGGTAAGGGCTTAGACCCACGTAATTTCCAACGCAAAATGCTAAGCCTTGGCATACTGGAGCGCCTCGCAGAACGCCGGCGGGGGGGTGCTTTTAAGTCTCCTTATCTGTACCGGTTTAAAAAGGAGGAGTACGAGTTGAAATTAAAAGAGAGCAACTTATTCTTCTCCTGAGAAAGAAGTCACTAACAAGTATAAAAGTATAGCCCCGGCACTTACAAAATGCCGGGGCTATACTTTTATACTTTATACTTATACATTAGGCCTCTGCCTTAAAGTGCGTTTCGAAGAGTTTATACTTGTACGTCGGGTACTCCTTCAGCACAGCCACCAGCGCAAAGATGGCACACCCTATCACTACCGGGTAAACCAGGTATAAAATTGGATGAATTATCGGCAGAAACAGCAGGCCCAGCACGCTTAGCGCAATGAAGTTGAACAGGTAGGAAGAGTTAGCGCTAAAGCTGAACAAGCCACCCGACACCGCCTTCGGGCTCACAATGGAGGCCACGATACTCAGAGGTCCCATTACCAGCACACTGCCGATGTACATCATCACCACAAAGAAGGCATCCTGGTGGTTAAAGACAGCTACGTACACAAAGGTCAGCACGGCATCAATCAGCAGCGGCAAGCGCATAGCTACCCAGGCAGCCCCCAGGAAATCCCGGGCGGTGCCGGTGCTGCGCTCCACGGTTAGCCACAGGTTTCGGTAGAAGCCCCACACGTTGTTAAACACATACGAGAACACCACCAGCGGCCCCACAAACATCCATAGCATCGTCACCTCATCCAGCAGGTGCTCGCCCTTCTTCGTGAACACCAACGCATCCGCCCCAAGTATAAAGGCCTTGAACACAAACCCAAAAATAAGCATCTGGCGGGCCTGCCGGTGGTTCTTGAACAGTCGCCAGCCAAGGCTGCGACGGGCGCTGGAGCTGTGGTTCACGGTTTTGCGGCGCGGCTCTGCGGCAGCCTTCTCCAGGAAAAAGTTACAGAGCACAAGGGCGCTCAGGGCAGCCAGGTGCACCACCAGCATTATCCACTCCGAAGCCGGGTAAAACATGGGCTGCCGTACCTGCAGCGCCACAAATCCTGCCGCCATCACCGCAGCGGAGTAAAAATTAGCGCTCCGCCAGCGTATGCGCCGCTCAATAAACACCTGCAGCGAGCGCAGGGTAACGTGGGCCGTAAGTATAACCAGTATGCTCTGCACCAGGTGCAGGAACGTGTACAGCGGCGACATCATGTACAGCAGCAGCAGAAAGTTAACCAGCACAAAGTAAAACGGCGACACCAGCTCTACGACCAGCTCCGCCCGGAACCGCTCCAGCGCCGGCACCGGGTAAAGCGACGGGATCAGCTTCACCTTGGGTATGTAGGCCGGGAAAAAGCCCTTCAGGATGATAATGGCAAGTATAAACAGATTGGTATACTCCAGCACCTGCTCGACGCTAAGCATCGTAGCCCCCGCGCCGGCCTGCTGCAGCAGAAACGAGAAAAGCCAACTATAAACACCTGCCGACAACAGCCCCACAGACAGCAACAACAGGCGCTGCAGGCGCTTTTGCCTGAAGAAACTGTTGATGCGGGCACGGCAAGAGAATACAATCAAATTCATGTAGTGAGTTAAGAGTTTTGAGTTGAGAGTTAAGAGTTGAGTATCATGCACTAGTGCACTTTTAACTTTAAACTCTTAACTTTTAACTAAACTAGGTAAGCATCCAGTCCAGGTTGGTTTCGGTGTTGTGGTGCGGCAACAGCAGCTGGAACAGCGCCTGGTCTATCAGGCTGGCCCCGTTCATGGTGAACTCCTGCACCGAGCCGTTGTACATCAGCTGCCCGTCGTTCAGCACCCCAATGTGCGTGGCAATCTTCTCCACATAGTTCAGGTCATGCGACGAGATAAGTATAACACGGTTGCTGTTGCGGTAGCTGCGGATAAGCTGCACCAGCAGCTGTGCCGCTATCGGGTCGAGGCCGGTGAAGGGCTCATCGAGGATAAGCACCTGCGGCTTGTGCAGCATGGCGGCGGCAATGCCCACCTTCTTCTTCATGCCCGTAGAGTAGCCGGCCACGTTCTTGTGCAGTGATTCCTTATCGGTAAAGAAGTAGTTTACCAGGCTTTTGATGCGTTCCTCTGCCTCTGCAGCCGGCAGCTTGTACAGCCTGGCCACAAAGCCGAGGTACTCCATGCCTGTGAACTCCTCTATGAGCGGATTGTCTTCGCAGAGCGCACCCAGGTTCTGCTTCACCTCCAGTTGATGCCGGTGGTAGTCTTTGCCGAACAGGGCGATGCTGCCGCTATCGGGCTGCACCAGGTCGAGAAGGCAGTTGAGGAAAGTACTTTTGCCTACACCGTTTTTTCCCAGCAGGCAGTAAATCTGTCCGCTTTCTATTGTCAGGTCCAGCTCCTGCAGCACCTGTTTCTTGCCAAACCTTTTCGACAATCCCGATATTTCTATACTCATATATTCTTTTAACGATGTAAAGCCTTAAGAGTAAAAGCATGCTATCCACCTACAGCACAAGCCTTAAAGGTATAAACATTCTCTGTAACCGCCCAAGCAAGCAGCCATTTTATCACGAAAATTTTATACTTTCAAAAGCAAGAGAAATGCTTCTATTTGCTAACACTGATGCAACTAAATAAGGTTCTTTCGGCGCAGAACTTTAGCTTTAAAGTATAAAAAACACATTTTTTAGAAGCTTGCTTTTGCAATTGTCGGAGCAGGTTTATACTTTTGCATCCACCTTTTACCAGCGCACGTGGTGAAATCGGTAGACACGCCATCTTGAGGGGGTGGTGCCTTCGGGTGTGGGAGTTCGAATCTCCCCGTGCGCACTTTCAAAGCTCTATTCTGAACGGAATAGAGCTTTTTGCTTTTATAGCCTTTTCCAGTCTTTGGGCTCGTCGCTTCCAGTGAGTTATTTGGTGACCTCGCTCCCCCGCTGGCGCGAGTTTACAACTCGTGCCTACTATAATGTTGAGTTTGCAACCCAACTGGCTTGAAAAGCCATACTTTATACTTTGGCTATACTTTCATAGCCGCTGCTTCCTGCCATTTGAAGCAGGCTATACTTATTAGCTGCCGTTCATCCTCCAGTTCCCACCAACCTAACGTTCCATAGTATACTTTCTGCCCTCCCAGGCCGGGAGGCCTCGCCTTCGGGCATCGCGCGGTGTACATTTCTTTTGCTACCCTTCGGTCGCAATGCCCTTAACGGGCACCAGAAATCTACAAGGCGCTCAACCCAAAGGCTGGGAAGCAATTCGATAGCTGCTGCTAATGCAACTTGAACAGAACTCCCCTCCTTGGCTAAGGAGGGGCAAGGGGTGGTTGGACCCGGCACTACAAAGCCCTAAAGAGGTAGCTATCCAGCACCCTACAACTCCAGCTCAAACGCCCCGGATTCAGCAACATCATAATATGGAATGCCGAGCGTGTCGAGCTGCTGGTGCAGGCGCTGGCGGTACCAGGGTGCGCTGGAGCCGTCCAGTATAAGTTTGCTGAACGTGTACTGCTGCAGGCGCTCCGGCTTTACCCGCACGTTCTGGCGGAGCAACACGTAATCCACAGCAAAGCCTGGCTTAGGCTGGAGTTTAGGCGGCTTGGAAAGTATAAGCCAGCGTTGCCCCTGCCACACCAGTAGCTGGTTACTGTCAGGCAACAGCACGGCAGGAGCTGCGGGAGAGGCAAAAGACACCTGGGTAGGCGCTGCTACACCTGACTGCCAAAGGTGCGGCTGCACGTTAAAAGTATAGCTCTGCTGGTTTTGCAGAAAAGCCGAGTCCGCTACCAGCATGGCCTGCTGCCCTTGTACCAGCCCGATGCTTGTGCCGCTGCGAACGCTGTACACCACCAGCTGCCGCTGCTGCCTTTGCTGCATCTCTTTCCATACTTGCTGCACCGAAAGTATGGCCACTAGCCCTACCGCTATACTTAGGTAGCGCAGTTTCTTCAGGGCCAGGAAAAGTATGAACACGAATAGCAGCAAGTATAGCAACCAGGTCTGCCATGCACTGATATCAACCCCGGTAATAATAGCTTGCGGCCAGCGCTGCACCCACAGGTTGAACGCGTTCATCGCCCAAATCAGCCAGAAGTGCACCTGAAACAGCAGCCACCCAAGTCCGGGCACCCAGCTAAACGCCAGCGCCGCCATCCCTGACCAAAGCACAAGCGTTGCAGCCGGCACCACCAGAATATTAGCTACCCAGAAATATACCGGAAACTGGTGGAAGTAGTATAAGCTAAGCGGCGTAGTAGCCACTTGCGCCGCCACCGACACCGTTAGCGAAAGCCAAAGCCAGTTCAGCGCCCGGTTAGGTATTTCCCATATCCTGCTCAGCCTTGGTTGCAGGTACACAATCCCCAGCACTGCCAGAAAAGAGAGCTGAAACCCGACCTCCAGCAAATTGAAGGGGTTAATGTACAGCAGCACCAATGCCGCGAAGGCAATGGTGTTATACACCACTGTGCGCCGCCGCAACGCTATGCCTACTGTCACCAAACTAAACATAAGCACTGCCCGCATTACCGACGGCGAGAGGCCGGTGATAAACGCATACAGCCAGAGCACGCCCAGCATAAGTATAGCTCCTAGCCAGCGCTGCCTGTCCGTAGACCCGATGCGGGCCAGCAAGAACATCAGCACACCGTAAACAAGCCCTACATGCAGCCCCGACACCGCCAGCACGTGCATGGTACCCGTGTCGGCATATGCTTGGCGGATGCTGTTATCCAGTTCATCCTTCACGCCAAGTATAAGGGCCGAGGAGATGGCGTACTCCCGCTTCTCCCCCACCCCTTCACGCAGGATGTTGTCCATCTGGCGGCGCAACAGGATGCTGTGATAAAGTATAGGATTGGGTGGGCTGGAAGAAATCTGCTGGTACTGTAGCGGGCGCAGGTAATGCTGATGGTGGATGTTCTTGTTGGCCAGGAAAGCTTTGTAGTTAAACTGGCCGGGGTTTAGCGGCGGGGCTACCTCCTGCGGCGCACCTCTCACCAGCAACACATCGCCATAGCTTACCTCGTATGCCCGCTCCGAGTCGTGGGGCACCGAGAGCTGTACTTTACCCGTGGCAGCCTGCCATTTACCGTTCACCCGTACCTGCTCTACCTGCAGCACCGTGCGCTGGTAGCCAGGTTTCTGCAGCACATAGTCCGACACCACGCCTTTGTAGTGGGTTGACGGGGTTGGCAGGTGCGCAAGGTGCTGCGGCTGGTTGAGCTCGATATTAGCGTGCGTGGCCGAATAGCCCAGCGCCAAAAAGGTCAAAAGTCCTGCCATACCTGCCACATCCGTAGCAAAGGCAGTTTTATACTTTCGGCTAAGTATGGCCGCAAGTATAAATGCAAGAAAGGAGAAGGCAAGCATCCAGAGCCCGTGGCCCAGTTGCTCTCCAAAGGAAAAATAAAGGAGGATACCCGCTATAAAACCAAGCGTGATGCGCACAAACGGGTAGGAAGCCCAGCGCAGCATCAGCCTTTATAGTACATCTTGTAGTGCTGGATGTCGCATTCGGTGAACATATCCCCTTCTGTTACAAAGCCATGGCGCTTGTAAAAATTTACCGCCGGCAGTTGGGCGTGCAGGTAGATTTTTTGCCCCGGCTGCTCAGATTGCACATGCTGCAGCACAAGCCTTAGCACTTCGCCGCCTATACTTTTGTTGCGGAACTCGGGCAACACGGCAAAGCGCTCTAGCTTTACACCGACCTCAGTTTTGCGCCAGCGGGCCGCCCCGCAGGGCACCCCGTTAAAGGCGGCCAGGTAGTGGCTGGCAGTGGGCTCGTGTTCATCATACTCGGCCTCGCGGGGCACCTGCTGCTCCTGCACAAAAACTTTCTCACGAATGCCAAAGGCCTCCTGCTGGTCCTGCGCTGTGGTGGCGCGTCTTACCTCAATCATGGGGATAAAGTATAAAAAAGCAGAGACGCAACAAGTTGCGTCTCCAAAGTTATGCTTCGAAAGTATAAATCAATTCCGGGCTACAGATAGTTCAAAGCTGCAGCCTATTCTTCTACGCGCTGCTTCCGGGGGCGTCCGTTCACTTTTACAGGCTCACCTGTCTCAGCGGCTTTGGCCTCCTCGCGGGCAGCGCGTCGCTCTTCGTCCAGCTTGGTGTAGGCGTTCACGATGTCACGTACCAGGCGGTGGCGCACCACGTCCTCGGCGGTCATCTCTACGAACCCGATGCCCTTGACGCCGCGCAGGATGTTGAGCGCCTCCATCAGGCCGGAGCGCTGGTTGCGCGGCAGGTCTATCTGCGACCAGTCGCCGTTTACCATCAGCTTGGCGTTGGGGCCCATACGGGTCAGGAACATCTTCATCTGGGCCGGTGTGGTGTTCTGCGCCTCATCCAGCAGCACAAAGGCATTGTTCAGCGTGCGGCCGCGCATGTAGGCCAGCGGCGCTATCTCAATGATTTTGTTCTCCTGGTAATATTTCAGCTTCTCCACCGGGATCATGTCCTCCAGGGCGTCATAAATCGGGCGCAGGTAGGGATCTACCTTGTCCTTCATGTCACCGGGCAGGAAGCCCAGGCTCTCGCCCGCCTCTACCACTGGTCTGGAGATGATGATCTTCTTGACCTCCTTGTTCTTGAGTGCGCGCACTGCCAGGGCCACCGAGATATAGGTTTTACCCGTACCGGCGGGGCCCAGCGCGAACACCAGGTCGTTTTTCTCCACCGCGTCCACCAGCTTCTGCTGGTTAGGGGTTTTGGCCTTTATAACGCCGCCCTTGCTGCCGTACACAATCACGTCCGGAGAGGTAATAATTACCTCCTCCTCGGTAACAGAATCTGTGCCAAGGTATCTATTTACGCTGTTATGCGTAATCTTCCCAAACTTATGATAATGGTCTATCAGCGAAGACAGGATTTCGTGAATTTTGGTTATCTCAGGAGTCTGCCCCTGGATTTTTATCTCGTTACCTCTCGAAATAATCTTGCTGCTCGGAAATGCCGCGGCAAGCTGTTTGATGTTCTGGTTCTCTGTGCCCAGGAAATCAATGAGAGAGATATTCTCTAAGGTTATTACTTTCTCTACCAAATGTTTACCCTCGTATATAGCAGGTTAAGAATATTTTCTTTAATTTAAATAAAATCAGTATTATTAATACAAATCTACTCAAATTATAGTTCGTAGTATGGCTGTAATTACGTTTCTGTCGGATTTTGGGTACCGGGACCACTATGTGGCCGCCGTTAAAGCCAAAATCCTTTCGCTGGACCCGCAGGTGCAGGTGGTGGACATCACGCACGCCATAGAGCCCTACAACATCGCTCATGCCGAGTATGTTTTCGGAGCCGTGTTCCGGGATTTTCCGGAAGGTACCGTGCATATACTGGCTGTAGACACGCACGGTTGTAAAAAGGGCAAATATCATGCTACAAATTATAAAGGCCACTATTTTTTGCTCGCCGACAACGGGTTGCTCTCGCTGCTGACAGACGGGCAGCCTGAGGTGGTGGTGGAGCTTAAAACTGACATCCCCTATACGCCATCCCCGGAAAAGGACCTACTGGCGCCCGCCGCTGTGTTTCTGGCCAAGGGCGGCGATTTGGACGTGCTCGGCGACCGCACCAACAACATCCGGCAGCTGTTTAACCGGCAGCTCCGCCTCGGCGACCATGCCATCACCGGCCACGTCATTCACGTGGACCGCTACGGCAACCTCATCACTGACATCACCCGCGACAGCGTTGAGACGATTGCGCATGGCCGTACTTTCACCATTCACTTCGGCCGCGAAGCCATCGGGCGCATCTACCCCAACTATAACCAGGTGGACGACGGCGACTGCTGCTGCACCTACAACAGCCAGGGCCTACTTTGCATCGGCATCAACAAGGGCCACGCCGCCGAGCTCCTCGGCCTCGGCTTCGACTCGCAGGTGGACGTGCGCTTTTATCCGGGAAGCTAGCTTGCGAATTTTGAATGAGTGATTGAGTGGATGAGTGAATCTTGATGGAGGACTCTCGACAAGCAGAAAAGCAACAATTTGTAGAGCGGTTCCGGCAGCGCACAAAGCAGTTGGCGCTGGATGTTATCCTGTTCTCAAAGGACTTGCCTAAAACGGAGGAGGCAACTATCATGAAGCGGCAACTACTTCGTTCAGCAACATCCGTGGCAGCCAATTACCGGGCGGCTTGCAGATCCAGATCATCAGCAGAGTTTCATTCGAAGTTGAGCATTGTGATTGAGGAAGCAGACGAGACCCTGTTCTGGCTGGAGCTACTTGCTGAGTCTGGTACTACCACTGAGGCAAAGGTGGTTACGCTTAAAAGGGAAACGACAGAAATCCTGTCGGTGATGGCGAAAGCTAGGAAAAGCGCATCAAAAAACTGAAATTCGCTCAATCACTCATTCACTCACTCAAAATTATGCTAATTCGCATTGTCCGGATGACGTTTAAGCCGGAGAAAACGGAGGAGTTTCTGGAGATCTTCCGTAACTCGAAAGATAAGATACGCGCTTTTGAAGGCTGCCAGCATGTGGAACTGCTGCAGGATTTGCACCAGCCCAACGTATTCAGCACCTACAGCCTCTGGGACTCCGAGGAGCACCTGAATAACTACCGCGGCTCGGAGCTGTTCGGGCAAGTATGGCCGGCCACCAAAACCCTTTTTGCCGCTAAGCCCGAGGCCTGGTCGTACAGTTCAGTGAGCATTTAACAATTAACAGTTTTCAGTCATCAGGTTAGAAAGCTATACCTTTCCTTTCAAACAATCCTGGCTCTTTTGCTGTACCTTTGCTACGTATACCTGATAACTGTTTATTGATAACTGTTAACTGTACCTATGAACTACTTCGAATTTTATAACATACCCGAAAGCTTTATACTTGACGAGAAGGCGCTGAAAAACACCTATTACAAACTCAGCCGCGAGTACCATCCTGACTTCTTCGCCAACGAGCCGCAGGAGAAGCAGCAGGAGATTCTGCAGCTGAGCACCCAGAACACCAACGCCTACCGTACCCTCTCCGACCCGGACCTGCGCATGCAGTACATCCTGAAAGAGCACGGGCTGCTGGAGGAAGGCGGCAAAAACGAGCTTCCGGGCGATTTCCTGATGGAGATGATGGATATTAACGAGGAGCTGATGGAACTGGAGTTTGACTTTGATGCCGGCAAGCTGCACGAGATTGGCGAGAAAACTGCCGGCTTGGTGGCTCAACTGGATAATGATGTGCTGCCGGTGCTGCAGCGCTACCCTGAGCTACACGGCATTACAAAAGACGAGGCCCTGCAGGAGGTAAAAACTTATTACCTGAAGAAGAAATATTTATTGCGTATTCAGGAAACATTATCTAAGTTTGCATCCCGTTCCTAACAGAAAGGAGATGCCTTGGTGGCGGAATCGGTAGACGCGTTGGTCTCAAACACCAATGAGGTAACACTCGTGCCGGTTCGACTCCGGCCCAAGGTACAAAAGCCCTGCAGACTTTCATCTGCAGGGCTTTTTTGGTTTCAAAGGGAAAGTATGACCTTATCTTTCTACAACCACTTTCACTGCTTGTACCTCATCCCCGGTGCTTAAACGAACCAGGTACATGCCTCTCGACAGGCCGTCTGCGCTCAGTTCGTGTTCGTACCGCTTGCCGGCTTCTGTCTGCCCGGCGGCAATAGATCGCACCAACGCCCCTTTCAGATCGTAGAGTTCCAACGTATATCCTGCCTCGCTGGCAGTTGCAAAAGAAAGAGTGGTGCGGCCAGAGAAGGCTGTCGGATATGCCTGCAAGTCTTGGGTGGCCGACTCTACCACAGCGTTTTGTGAGATGGCACTGCTCAGGCTATTGGACCGCGGTTTGTTGATGATAATGTCGCCCCTGTCAATAGCGCTACAGGCCGGAGCATTGAGATCCAAGTTGGCAGAAGAACAGCCCACCTGGTTGTCGTAAACTACCGCGCCCTCGGTTCCATCCTCCTCTATCACCCATACTCTGAGCCGCAGTTGGTCAGGACTAGAGCTAAAGCCAAGTTGCCCGTCGGTGGCGGCGATAAGGTAGCCGAATTGGCGATCGTCCCTGTCGGAGTCTAAGCCCCGCTGATGGAATAGGATACCTGTACCCTTAAAGAAGGCCCTGTTTCCCGAAATCACCAGCGAACCGTCCTCCACGCTGGTGCTGCGGAAGATAGCGGGACCAGTATCCAGAATCATCAGGGTTGATCCCTGCACCCTTTCTTCACCCGTATACCTGGCTACAAAGCCCCAGTAAAGCATTCCGCCCTGTCGCATGAGTTCGTACCCGGCATTGGTTGGGGAGTCGCTCCAACCTCCGCCGGAGACATACCCGGCTTCGGAATCGTAGACGTGGACATAGCGCACTGATGTTTGGGCCTCACAGCTTTCCGCTGCACCAGACACGACGCTAAGTTTGTAGACATTTGGCTCCTCCGGCCAGTCCACTATGATGGCGCCTGCACCCTGGCCCCTGAAATCAGTATAAGCATTGCCGTCGATGTCGGTAATGGCCCAGGTATAGGATGTTGCCCCAAGGGTGGAGATGGAGTAGGCGGAGTTGCTGGTACCCACGGCCGCATTGGTATTGCCTGTGATGTTCGCCTTGGCCAGAGGCAGGCACTGGCTGTATTTGACAGTGAGAAAGTCATAAAGCGTTTCAGGGCTGTAACTATAGCCGGTGATGATGAGGTTCTCTTCCCTATCCAACGCCATGTCTACTGCCACATCTTCCTGGCTTTGCGGGCTGCCATAGCGCTCTGCCCATACTTGCTCTCCGGTAGTGGCGTCGTAGCGCACGGTGGCAAAGTCGCCCTGCTGGTTCGCATCGTAGCTAACTCCTGTCACGTAAACGCCGCCAGCGTTGTCGACGGCTATAGCGGCGGCAGAGTCTCTGCTACTGGTGGAGCCATCGTAGCGGCTGACCCAACATTCTTCGCCGGTAGCCGCATCGTAACGGAGCGTGGCGTAATCGCTGGTGTTGCCTGCTATACTGGTGCCGGTAACATAGACACCTCCTGCCGTATCTGCGGCAATGGCAATGGCTCTGTCGTCGCTGCTGTTTTGCCCACTATAGTTGCTGACCCAACTCTCTGCGCCTGTTGCTGCATTGTAGCGGACGGAAGTAAAATCAAACCCGCCATCCGCGCTTCCGCTATACCCGGTAACATAAATACCACCCGCATTATCTGTTGTGATGGCAGTGGCAACATCCGCGCTGCCTGCCTTGTCGTAACGGCTCGCCCAATTCTCCTCTCCCGTTGAGGCTTCGTAGCGCACGGTGGCAAAGGCAGTGTTGGTGCTGTCGATCGCGCTGACGCCAGTTACATAGACGCCACCTTGTTCATCAATCGTAATAGCAGCAGCTGAATCCATACTTGTGCCCTCCGGCCCGCTGTAGCGACTGGCCCAGGTTTGCTCGCCGGTTGCCGCCTCATAACGCACGGTGGCATAGTCGGTGGTGAAGTCTTCGTTATAACTGAAACCCGTGACGTAGACGCCGCCGGCACTGTCAGCAGCAATAGCCCTGACATGATCAGCAAAGTTTATAGCAGGCCCGTTGTAGAAGCTAATCCAGCTTTGTTCGCCCGTTGCAGCATCATACCGGATGGTAGCGTAATCGTAGGAGAAGTTATCTAAATTGAAGTATACCCCGGTTACATAAACTCCGCCCTGGTTATCTACAGCGATGCCACTGGTTCTATCGAAACTAAACTGGGCTACCCACAACTCTTCACCGGAAGGAGTATACTTAACTGTAACTACCCAACCGAAGCCTACTTTTCTGATGCCTGTTACATAGCTGTTTCCTTCTGCGTCTACGGCCACTGCTATGGCAAATTCATTCAGGTTTTCCCTGACGTTGTAAATCTGCGCCCATACTTGTTCACCTGTCGTAGCATCGTAGCGTACTGTGCCGTAGTCGGCGTAGCTCTCGCCTGTAACTATAACCCCACCTTGATTATCTATGGCAATGTCTCTGGCCAGGTCGGGGCTTTCATTTGGCAACTCACGGGGGCCGTCGTAGGTGCTGAGCCAGCTTTGCTCGCCCGTTGTGGCATCGTAACGGATGGTGGCGTAATCCTGGTTTGTTTGTTCGCTGTTATTGCTGAAGCCCGTCACAAAAACACCTCCCAGCGTATCCACGGCAAGGGCAGTAGCCCGGTCAGAGCTGTTTTCGGAACTGTTGTAGAAGCTAGCCCAGGTCTCTTCGCCTGTTGCCGCGTTGTAACGAACGGTGGCGTAGTCTCTGTTTGCAAAATCGCTGCTGGTGCTATTGCCGGTGACGTAGACGCCGCCCTGGTTATCAACCGCAATGTCGATGGGCGAATCAAAGTTACCATTGGGCCCATCAAAATTGCTGGCCCACGCCCTTTCTCCGGAAGTGGCCTCTAAGCGAAAAGTTATAAAATCGACAACAGAAAAGTCGTTGCTCCTTTGTTCTCCAGTAACGTATACTCCCCCTTGGTTGTCAACAGCAATGGCACTAGCTCCCTCATTACTGCCGGGTACATCGTAAAGATTAGTCCAAGACTCCGCACCGGAAGCAGCATCGTAGTGGACTGTCGAAATGTATACGGTGGTGTCACCTCTGGAGCTATTCCCGGTAACATAGACGCCACCCTGATCATCGATGGCCAGATCCACGGCAAAATCCTGATTGTCGCCTGGGCTATCATAACGACTGACCCAGGTTTGCGCTCCGGTAGCGGCATCGTAACGGATGGTAGTGAAATTGTTAGCCACATCAAAAACAGAGCTGGTTCCGGTTACATAAACGCCGCCTTTGTTATCAACCTCTATAGCCCTTGGACTATCATTGTCGCCTACGGTTCCGAAGCGGCTGGCCCAGGTTTGCTCGCCGGTGACGGCATCGTAACGGACAGTCAGAATATCAACAATGACGCTTTGTCCTCCTTCGCCAACTTCAATGGTAGAATCCACGATACTGCCGGTAAGATAAACGCCGCCCTGGTTATCAACCGCAAGGAGAATAGGGTCGTGGAAGAAGACTTCATCAAACTTAACCCACAGTTGCTCACCAGTAGGGGAATATTTGATGGTGAGTATTCCGGAGGGGCCGGTCGTTCCTGCACTTGTGCCGGTTACGTAGCTGTTGCCTGCTGCGTCCACAGCAACGTCTACGGCAGACTCGTACACGTTGCCCTCGCTGTTCCAGCGCTGGGCCCACTCCAGCTTCGGCTGCTGGGCTAAAACTGTAAAAGAAATCAGACACAGCAGTAGCTGTAGCCCTGACGAAAGTATTTTTATTTTCATAGCTATAACGATTCATGTCGTATGTCTTCCAATAGCACGCGGTGACTCCTGCCAGAGCGGCAGGCTAACGATAGGCTCAGGGTGGTGTACCGGCTGTTACGGGATGTGCTGGTGTTAAACACAGGTTCATCTGCTCATCTGGGCGAGCAGGAATTGGGAGGAGATAAGATACTCCTGGGAAGGCTAAAAGTAGCTGTTATGACAGAAATTTGAATTCATAACCAACTGTTTCAACGCCAATGTGAGAGGAGAAGCAACTTTAATAGCGTTCTGAATAGTTATTTTAGTAAGGGAGAGGGAGGCCATTTCCTGTGCAGCAAACCGCAAAAGAGAAACACCCGCTTTGTGTATAATGATTTTACGAGGGATTATACTTTAAATAAGGTACCTTAAATAGATAAATAAGAGCGTTAGCAAAGTTCTTCCCGGCTGTTAATATAAAACATGAACTACATGAGCTTTTCTATCACGTAGCAGGCCAACCGCAACCACAACCCTGTTATCTGGCTCAAAGAAATGCTAAGGCTGCGCCTGGTACAGCTATCCACAAATCTATAAGCACCATTCCTGCGTTCGAAGTTTATACTTAGGGAGTAAACATCAGGAGTATGCGCAAGGCCGTCACGTTCTTTCTTAGCTTTCTTCTTTTTACGCTACAAGCTTCTGCTCAGGAGGAGATTGGCCTCAACCCGCCGTCCATGGAGTGGCGGCAGATTGATGCGCCAGCCGGCAGAATTATTTTCCCGAAAGGACTCGATTCGATGGCCTTCCGCGTCGCGGGTATCATGGCCTGGCAGCAGCGCCACGACAGCAGCTTGGTTGGCACCGGTCGAACCAAACGCGTTACCACCATTCTGCAGAACCAGTCTGCTATGCCGGCAGGCTTTTCCACCCCAGCGCCCTGGCGAAACGAGCTATACCTGACGCCGCCCCAAAACCTGTTTACCGGTCCCACGCCCTGGCTCACGTATGTCACCGCCCACGAGTACCGCCACAGCCAGCAGTTCCATATGGCCAACCGGGGAGCGGCGCTACCTTTTAAGGTATTGATGGGCCAGACAGGGTGGCTGCTGAATGCGCTGGTCAACCAGCCTCTGTGGTTCCGGGAGGGGGATGCCGTGGTCACAGAGACAGCTTTAACCAACGCCGGGCGGGGACAGTTGCCGCGTTTCCATATGGAGACCCGCGCGCTGCTTTTGTCCGGCCTCAGGTATGGCTACGAGAAGTTTAATTACCCTTCCTCTTTCAGGGATTTCGTTCCGAACCCGTACCGCCTCGGCTTTTACATGACCAGCAAGGCCCGCCAGGATTTTGGCAATAGCATCTGGCAGGAGGTGCTCTACTATACCCATCATCTCCTGCCTGTGTATGCCTTTTCCCGCAGCTTAAGGAAGCACACCGGCCTGAGCCCTGAAATGCTCTACCAAGAAACCATGCAGGAACTGGACAGCCTTTGGCAGCAGACGGACGAGCGTATAAACCTGACACCGGCGCGGGTAGTCTCTAAGCCCGGCAGAACGAACTACACCAATTATCGCTTCGCACACTACCTGCCTGACGGGTCCGTGATAGCCCTGAAGGATGCCCTGGATGAAATCAGAACTTTTTACCGGATAACGCCTGACGGGGAAGAAGAGAAACTGTTCCCGTACGGTGTGTATACCGAAGACCATATCATGTTTTCAGGTGCCGGGGAGTTGATCACCTGGGCTGAGGCCGCGTTCGATGAGCGGTGGGTAAATCAGGATTACTCCATTATCAAGACATACAACGTGCGCACCGGCAAAACCAAAAAGCTTACCTCCAAAACCCGGTACTTTGCGCCGGCATCCTCGCCCAACGGGAGCAGGATTGTGGCCGTGCACATCGATAAGTCCGGACGGAACTCGATTGTTATCCTCGATGCCGAATCCGGAGAATGCTTGCAGGAGTGGCCTGCTGCAGTGGGCACGCAACTGGCGCAGCCGCGTTGGTCGGAAGGAAACAGCATCATAGCCCTGGAAGTAACTGAAGAAGGAAACCGGCTTATCGAAACAGACGTCGAAACCGGCATAACGGAGGTTCTGCTGCCTTTCACGGATGTGCCTCTATCGCGCCCCTACCCCTTTGGAGAGTACGTATACTTCTCCGGCGGCTACACGGGCATCGATAACATTTACGCCTTTCACCAGCCTACTGGAAAAGTATACCAGGTTACTTCCGTGCGGTTCGGGGCTTACGAGCCAACTGTTTCACCTGATGGCAAAAAGCTGCTTTACAGCAGCTATACCGCCCGCGGTTACCAGCTGGAAGAAACGGACCTGAACCCGCAGCTGTGGAGCGAGCTACCTGCGCATCAGGTTTCTGAAAATCCTTTCCTGGCACCACTTCCCGCAGCGGAGAAGCAAAACCTGGCTGCCACGACTTTTCCTGCCGACTACCAGGTCCGTAAATACCGCGCGCTGACTGATGGCTTGCTAAATATCTATGGCTGGTTCCCGACCTTTGGCAACAACCAATACGGTGTTGAGTTCTATACCCGCAACCTGATGAGTACCCTGCGCGGCACGATCGGGACTTTTTACAATACAGACGAAGATGCGCTGGGAGCAAAGGTGAACCTGGCCTATGCCGCTTTTTACCCCATTCTGGATGTAGAGTATGGCCTCCGGACGCGCCGAAAGGCAGAGATACGGGAAGCCAATGAAGCGGACGTAAGAGACCAGGAGTGGACGGAAAGGTATGTTTCAGCCGGAGCCAGAGTACCGTTCCGGCTCACGCAAGGGAAATACCACACCAATCTGGAAGTGGGGGGAGCACTTGCGCATTACGATGTAGCCTTTGACGAACCTGACGGTCAGGAAAGCAGTGCTGACAGGCTGGACTTCAATAGCTTCCGCAGCACCCTAACTTTTTCTCGACTGTTGCAGCGGGCGCGCCAGCAGGTACAGCCGCGTTGGGGGCAGGTCGCCAGGTTTGAGTATCAGAAAGCATTTGAAGATGTTCCGGAGCGAATGGTGGCTGGCGGTGCGCTATTCTTTCCCGGTTTCGGCCGGACACACTCCTTTAAACTCCGGGGGGCCTGGAAAAAGGAAGCAGTACAGCAAACGTATCGCTTCGCCGATGATTTTGTGATGCCGCGCGGGTATAAGCCTGACCCTTTCCGGGAAATAGCGGTAGTGTCCGCTAACTATGAATTCCCTGTCTGGTACCCGGATATCGCATTGGGACCAGTGGCTTTTCTGCAGCGTTTCCGCACCAATGTTTTCTACGACTACTCCGATGTAAGATTAGTAGCGCAGCAGGGGAATCTGAATAGCACCGGAGCAGAATTGCTCATCGACCTGCGCTTCCTGCGGCTGTTTTCCACGACCCTCGTCTTCCGATACAACCATACTTTTGAAAGCCAGTTAGCAGAAACTATGCCCTTTCAGTTTTTGGTAACGCGTTTCGAGTTGGCGAATTAAATTAAGTTGTAATCATCTTCAGGCCAGTGGATTGGTAGAAGTGTTGGTCTCAAATCTCAATCAGGTAACATTCGTTTCGGTTTGACACTAGCCAAAGTATAAGCCCTGCAGATGTTATATATGAAGGGCTTTTTTATTCAATGCTGTTTTGCATCGTTGGTGAGAACACCAACAATGGCTTTAAAGAGCTTCAGGCTTATGATTATAACTCTTTACATAATGGCTGAATCTTTTTTTGAAGCTTTCCTATCGGCTTCTTCTATAAGCATCTTTAAGTGACTTTTAACTTTTAAAGAATCTTCATAAGACCTCATTAAGACCCACTGTCTCTCTACTTGGTAGATTTCATTCTCTGAAGTATAAGGCTTAATTAAGCGAATAGTATTATCAAATCTTCTTATAATATCTCCTACCTTCAGCCTAAGAGTTAACCTAAACGCAAAATATATTATAATAAAAAAATTGAAAACATATAAGAATACAGCTCTATTGGAGATTTGCACAAGATTAAGCTGCTCAATTGAGCTTGGATCTTCTATGTAGGTAAGGACTGTTAAAACAGAAAAAAGGATAAGCAGCATTAAAAAATGTAGATCAGTTGAGTAAGGAAGGTTTCTCTGCGCCGCATAGCTGTAGAGAGAATTTCTTAATCTGTAATTCTGTTCTGTGATTCGCTTAATCACCCAGCTACTACCTTTTTTGATTATTGGAATTACTACAAAAAGGATGAGAGAGGCTATAATGCTAGATACAACTCCTACTACAATTTCTCTAGAAGTGAAATTCATATAATTAAACTTACTAATGACTTTATTACCCCTAATACTACAAGTTATAAAAAAATAGTTTTACTTCTATATTGCTTTATAGGTATAAATGAAAACAACTCAGTCAGTCACCTACTCTTTCCACCCCTGACACAAGCGGACGCTCGCGCTACGCTATTCGTCAAGTTTATACTTGCCTTGGAGGATCTTCCGACCTGTTCCAAAGTATGAAAAGGCTCCAGCAAGTATAAAGTACACAAGGAGGAAGTATAAATTCAGGGACCAAGGCAAATTATACTTTGTGAGCTTCCAACTGTTATAGCCTTAAAACGCCGTTAGCCGCTACATCACATCGCCTAAGCGGGTAACACACTGTTTCAATTGGTTCTGGTACTACACTACCACCTCCAGCCTTACATCTGCTCTACAAAGTCTTTGAACACTTTTTTATGTAGTTCCAGATCCAGATCGGGAGACAGGGATACCCGGGCAATGTAATCTTTGTCAGCTTCCTTGGTCGTTCCTTGCGTGGAGGTGGCAGGTATCGTCCAGTAACAGCCCTTTAGCTGGCCATAGCTCACACAGTATTTACTTTCATGGGGGATTTGACTGATCATCATGTTGATCAATTTATCATTTAACGCCCGCTTGTAGGTTTCTCTTTCCTCATGCGTATTCCCCTTCGTAGGTAGATCCAGTGAAAACACGGACGGCGTAAATCCTTCTTTTGCCAGTTCCTCTGAAACAAAGTTGATCTTCGCCTCCGGCAACGTATCTTTTATAAAGTTTACAAACTCGCGCGTGTTCCTGTAGGCATCTGCAATCCTTTGGTTCATGGAAGGCAGTTGCTCTGCCAGCATCTCTACCTGATGGTCCGTCGCCTCATTATCGCAAAGCCTCAGGTGCTTTTCAATCTTCTCCAGCAAGGCTTCCGCCTTTGCATTTGCTACACAGTAACCGGCTGTCGCTTTTCCGCCACTCGGGAATTTCGATCCGCTCACGTACGAAATGGTCCTGATCGAAGAGAGAATCCCGTCTTTGCTTACAAATTGTACATTCGGGCAGAAGGTCTGATCCAGAATGAAAACCGGGTCAACCGCAACATCGCCGGCGGCAGTTCTACGCGCTTTGCTTAGCACCTCCCTTAACTTTGCAAGATCCGGAACCTCGACTCTCGGGTTTGTCGGGATCTCAGCAATAATATAGGGCACGGCATCCTGGCGAGCGATTTCCTCCAGCACCGTATCTATACTTCGCACCATCTCATGTTCCCCATCCACCAGCAGGTCCACTATTTCCACATTATCCAGAGCGGCAGCTACCCGCCTTGCCTGGTCGTTTGTGCCGCCATAACAGTTTGGCGGAACAACAAATTTGATGGCTTTTCCCGGGTGTTTTTCCAGGGCCTCGTGAACAAGGCCCATCATGATCGCATACTGCGTAGACAGCCCGGAGGAACCAAGCAGCGCTTTCGTAGCTGTGCCGGTAATTCCTTTTATCAAGTCCTGAACCTGTGCTTTGTTAGCGGCGGCATTGCCCTTCTCTTTATCGGAAGAAGGCTTTCCAACCAGCTGCTGCAGGGCAGCGAAACAATTGGCCGGCGTCATGGCAATGCTCTCTCTCCTTCTTACATGCTGAATTTCTGAGATGTAGCCTTTGTTCTCCTCGCCATTTACCAAAATTATACTTCCGAGCTGCGCATGCACACTCACATAAAAGTCAATTTGAGGCGTAAGGGTAGCGTGCCCCACTTCATCATCCTGTGAATAGAAAACAGTGCTGCCGTCAAACGCAGAAACCTCCTCTATTTTATCAACATGCTCTAAGTCAAACGTATAGCCATACACACGCTTTAGTACTTCCGCGTCAAAAAAATCGGGTAAGGCACCGGTATACACGATGCGGGTGTTCTTCTGCGCCAGTAAGTTTTTCCTTAGCACGGCCAAAACAGGCATCGTCCGGGAGGAGAAGCTGATGACATGATCCGGTTTTAGCCCGTGTAAGCTGGCAATGGCCCACTCGAGCACCGATGATAAGGGGTGGCCCAACCGGATGTAATCGAAGGCAGTGGGTAAAGCACTGAGTGCAGCTGTCTCCGCATTACGGTCTTTAAACAGGCTTTCAAACTGCTCCAGGAATTCAGTTTTCGCCAGTTGTTCCTTATAAATATCCAGTCGATGCGTTGTTAACCTCAACCAGTCAGCTGGCATGTTTTCTAACACATCCTCAATATAACTCAGCACTTTATTGTCTTCCATAATAGTTGTATTGCGATAAGCCCATTAAATAAGCGGCTCAAATTTACTTTAAAAATGCCACACCACATTTGTTATGGCGTGGTGCTTTGGCGCGTTACTACCACTCCCAGTTGCTTCCCTCTAAACCCCCACACCAGGTTTTATGTTCAAGTAGTCGGCATACAAGCGGGATTGTCGCAGTAAAAGTAGTGATAAGGTTAGGTCACTGATTCATCTGCCAATTCTCTATTTAGAGTATAGGTACGCCAAATCTTTCTGACAACAGACTATCAAGCTGCTCGAGATCCGATTTCAAATCTATGTGGTTTTGCGTTAATGATGCGGGCTCGCTTTTTTGAAACAGGTTTTTCAATCCGACCATTTTGAAGTAAAAGGATTGGTATGGAAGTTCGATCTGCAGTAGCGCCAGCTTTTCTTCTATAGCGATCCTTCTTTGTTTAAGCTCATCGACTATTTGAACAGCCAAATCAAAATCCAGCTCCTTTTGCTCGACAGATTTCAGGAGTTCGCACTTGAAAAGGGCACATTGTTTCGGCCTTCTGGAATAGATTGTGCAACCATCGCAATATTTTTGACAAGGATGAAGAAGGAACCCTTCCCCATTTCCATTCTCAACATCCACTAAATCTCTCAACACAGGCAACTCTTCCGGGTCGAGCTGTACAAAACCAATCATGGTACCATCGCAACAGCAGCCACAAGCCAAACAAATATTTGTTGAATCACCCATTCTTCATGTTTATATAAATACTTACGCCGCTATCGGTTCTTTTACCAACAACCAGCTACAAAACTGCTGAAACATTACGTAAGCATCTAACATGCTCCTCTTAAACTTTCGGAAGAGCAGCCCTACAACAACGGCGGCAACTAGTATAAGCTGCTAGTGATGCGGCACAAGCGCCGGAACCTGATTACGCTGCAACAGGGAAAAAACCGTTTATCTATACTTTAAACGAACACCATGCTACAGGACCCGCTTCATGTAGACCCCACCGTAGATGTCATCCTGAAGGTAGGCAGTGGTATCTTCTGGTCGCTGACGTACCTGCTCATCCTGCGGCGGGGCTTTCTCGACAAAAGCTACGGCATGCCGGTGGTGGCGCTCTGCGCGAACCTCTCGTGGGAGTTTATCTTCTCCTTCGTGCACCCGCACAGCAAACCGCAGCTCTACATCGATTATGCCTGGCTCGCCCTGGACGCCGGCATTCTGGTGCAGTACCTGACCTATGGAAGAAAGGCGTTTCCGAAGCATCTGCCTGGAAGCCTCTTCTACCCTACTTTCCTGCTCACCCTGCTCCTGTCTTTCCTGTTTATTTTGCTGCTGTCGCGCGAGCTCAACGACCTGAACGGGGTGTATGCGGCCTTTAGCCAGAACCTGCTCATGTCCATACTTTTTGTTCAGCTGCTGCTGAAGCGGAACAGCCACGAGGGGCAGTCGATTTATATTGCACTGTGCAAAATGATTGGCACCGTGTTTCCTTCCATACTGCTATACTTATACTTCCCTCACTCCTACTTTCTGAACCTGCTGTATGTGAGCATCTTCATTTTCGACATAACCTACCTGCTGCTTTTATACTTTAAGATCAGGGCGGCGGGCCTCAGCCCCTGGGCCAGGCTATAAAGTATAAATCAGCAATTTACGCTTGCCTCTACTCTTTCAGGTTTGGAAATAATCACAGCTTTATACTCTGTTTTTACCAGTAGCTTCAGGCGCAGCAGCGGATGGCGAATCTGCAAAGTATAGAGCCCCGGGCGAGGAATCCGGAGCAGCGGCAACTTGTCTAAAGCCCGCCATTCATTTTTTTTCAACGTAAGAAGAAGTCTTGATTGCGATCCTGCTTCTTTCGCTTAATTTAGGATCGTGAAACATTGTGCTGTCACTATACTTCCGTACAAAATGGCAGCACGCGCTAGGTTATACTTTAAACTAAGAAACAGATAATGGCGACAGGTCTTCTCGCTTTATTGGATGATGTGGCGGCGCTGGTGAAAGTAAGCGCAGCAAGCCTCGACGACGTACCGACGCAGGTGGCGAAAACGACAGGCAAGGTCTCGGGCATCGTGATTGATGACACAGCCGTGACGCCCAAGTATGTGGTGGGCCTCGACCCCAAGCGCGAGCTCTCCATCATCTATCAAATCGCCAAAAAATCGCTCATAAACAAGGCGATCTTTCTGGGGCCGGCTGCCCTGGTGCTGGGCTATTTTGCACCGGCGGTGATACCGTACCTGCTCATGCTGGGCGGTGCCTTCCTTTGCTACGAGGGCTACGAAAAGGTCCACTCTATGTTCAGCAAAACCCACGAGCCCACCGATGCCCCAACCGAGGAAATGGAAACGATTACCCCTCAGGAGCTGGAGAAAGAGCGGGTAGGGAGTGCCGTGCGGACCGATTTTATACTTTCGGCGGAGATTATGGCCATTGCCTACGCTACCGTGGCCAACAGCCCGCTGATGAACCAGATTGTGGTGCTAATTACAGTGGCCATCTTTATCACCATTGCCGTGTACGGATTTGTGGCCCTAATTGTGAAAGCCGACGACATTGGCGTGCACATGGCCCAGGATAAATTCCACCCCACTACTCAAAAGATTGGACGCAGCATCGTGAAATCCATGCCGAAGTTCCTGACTATACTGGGCTATGTTGGCACCGCGGCCATGCTGTGGGTAGGGGCCGAGATCATCGCGCACGGGCTGCCGTTTCTGCACCACCCGCTGGAGTCTCTGGAGCATGCCCTGTCCGGTGTGCCAGCGCTGGCCTGGCTGGTGAAGGTGGTAGTGCTGGCGTTGGGAGGCATTTTGCTGGGCGCAGTAATTGCCTTGGTGCTAAACCTGGGTAAAAAACTGTTCAAGCGCCCCGCCGAAAAGGTAGCGTAAGGCAGGGCGAAGCAACTGAGTTTATACTTTGCGAGGCTGTCCGGGAAAACCGGGCAGCCTCGTTTGTTTTGCTCTGGCAGCTATAACTGGCCCGCATAAATTTTTGTTTTATAAGAATGAACCTCTACCTTTGCTAACACTGTTAGGTAAAATAACAGAGGTAATTATAATGGGAATCGCAGAGCGAAAGAAACGGCATAAGGAAGAGGTGAGAGCCTCCATACTTGAGGCAGCCTGGCAACTGGTTGTGCAGGATGGCTGGCAGGCGCTTTCTATCCGTAAAATTGCCGAGGCGATTGAGTACAGCGTTCCCGTTATCTACGACCACTTTGCCAACAAGGAGGCTATCCTGCTGGAACTGACCAAGCAGGGTTTCCAGCAACTGAACCAGGAACTAATAAAGGCAAAGAACCAGGCTAACACCCCTGAAAAGCAGATTGAGGCCATGGCTTATGCCTATTGGAAATTCGCCTTCGACAACGTGGCCTATTACCAGGTGATGTATGGCCTGGGCATCCCCTCCTGCGAAACTGTGAACCAGATCAGCGAGCTGAGCACCTTCAGCGATTTGATCCTGCAACCGGTAAAGGAGCTTATTGCCGCTGGAAAGCAACCAAATACGGATCCTTTTCTGAAATTACATACGTTCTGGTCCATGCTGCACGGCCTGGTCTCCATAAACATGATGGGAAGCGGCGAAGACAAAAGCGACCTGAACCAGTTAGTGCTGCAGGATTTTATCCGCGGCTTTGTAACCGGTATGAAATCCTAATTTTTTTGTCTTTACACCTAACAGTGTTAGAAAACAGAACACTATTAGATTTTAATAATTAAAACAATTAAGTACGAATAAGAATGGCAACTACAAAATGGTCTCTGGACCCAACCCACAGCGAGCTTGGTTTTAAAATTAAGCACCTGATGATCTCTAACGTTACCGGCAAGTTCACTGAGTTTGAAGCGGAAGCCGAGACGGAAGGAGACGACTTTACAAACGCAAAAGTGGTGGCAAACATCAACCCTGCCTCTATTGATACCAGCAACGAGCAGCGCGACGAGCACCTGCGCAACGCCGATTTCTTTGCAACCGACCTGCACCCGAACATGAAGTTCGTGTCTACAAAGGTGGAGCGCGTGGATGACGAGACCTTCAACCTCTACGGCGACTTGACGATAAAGGAAACCACCAAGCCGGTGAAGCTTTCTGTAGAGCACAACGGCATCGCTACCGACCCTTGGGGCAATGTGAAGGCCGGTTTCTCTATCAGCGGCAAGATTAACCGCAAAGACTGGGGCATTAACTACAACGCAGCCCTGGAGACAGGTGGCGTGATGCTGGGCGAAGAACTGAAACTACAAGGCGAGATACAGCTGGTAAAGCAGGCCTAAAGCCAGTAAATCCGATTCTATACTTTGCGAGGCTGTCCGGGAGAACCGGGCAGCCTCGTTTGTTTTAGAAGTATGGCTGCGGCCTTATCCCCGCTCAATCACAATATACCTCGCCGAGAAACCATTGCTTTTGTAGAGCAGCTGCAGGGCCGTAATCAGCGAGTTTATACCGGAGCTTACCGTTCGCCTGATGCCTAGGGGCTGCAGGTAATTGGTGTAGCCGCCCCCGCCCGACCTGCTTACAAACCTCCGCGCCTCGACCTCCTCTACCTCAGCCAGGGGTTTGGCCAGCATCACCCGCCGCATATACGGCAGCGCCGACTTCATGCTCTGGTAATCGGAGAAAGCGTAGAGGCGGCAGTAGGCGTTCAGCTTAACGGAGTTCATGGGGCAAAGATAGCGTGCTGTGCTATACTTCTAAACGCATGTTGCGATATAGTTAGTTGGGCCTGCGGCCCAGTCGGATTACAAATCCGACCTTATAACAAGGCACGGGTTGCAAACCCGCGCCAGCAAGTGGGGTGGGTTTATACTTTGTAGGGTCAAGTCGCGCCCTGTCCGCGCGGGGTCAGTAGCTATGAAACTTATACTTTGGAAGTGGCAATTACAGACTCCCCTCCTTGGCTAAGGAGGGGCCAGGGGTGGTTGGACCCGGTAAATGCAAAGCTCCCACCCCTGTTTTCAGGGGAGGGGTAGGTTAAGCGCAAAACCGAGGCCCCCAAAAAGAAAAGCCACGCAGGCTGCACCTGCGTGGCTTCGGGAAATTATACTTTGTACTAGTATACTGAACCGGGTAATGCGTTTAAAGTTTAGTTATTCTTCACCTGCACAGGCAGGCCTTCCAATTGGGCGTAGCTTAGTTTCCACTCGCCTTCTTTATTTTTCTTCCAGAGAAGTATAAAGTTACCTTCCCCAATGCCGCGCAATTGGTCCTGGTTGGTAGGCAGCACATCCACCGAGAACGTACCCGCTTCGTAGGCTATCTCGCCGTCCACGCCGGAACTGACCACGTTGGTTTTCAGATCGGTGATGGTGCTGTAGGTGTCTTTTACCCATTTGTTGGCTACCTCGGTTTTACCCATAAAGTGAACCTCGCCCTGCAGGAACTGTACTTCATCGTCCAGGTAAGAGATTACCTTCTCGGGGTCGTTGCTGTTCCAGGCGCCAATAAACTCCTGGTTCAGGCTTCGAATGTCTACCTTCTCCTCGGCCGGCGAACACGCGG
This sequence comes from Pontibacter chinhatensis, assembly GCF_900113285.1. Taxonomy (GTDB): domain Bacteria; phylum Bacteroidota; class Bacteroidia; order Cytophagales; family Hymenobacteraceae; genus Pontibacter; species Pontibacter chinhatensis. Next base: position 116,216 of record NZ_FOOT01000007.1, on the reverse strand, counting down.
CAAAGAATACGGCAAAGAACAGGATATATGCATAACGTTTCATAGGTCTGTTGTTAAAGTATAACATGGGTAAGTATGGCTTCCGCAGCAGGCGTAATACCTGCCGCAGAAAACCGTTTATACTTACCAGCTCTTCCTTCTTACCTCAGAAGTATAGTATGGCTTGGATGGGTTGCCGAAGTCCGGGTTTGGCAGGAAGCCCATGCTGATGATTGGATCCTCCATCACGTTATATTCGGTGTATGGGGCCATGTTCTGGGCTACCAGCGCGTGTTTTACCGGCTCGGCGGTTGCTTTGGCCGGTGCAGGCTTGCTAACTGGGGCAGTAGACCTGGATGCTACCGTTCTGGTATTTCTGGCCTCTGCGGCACGGTTGGCTGCGGCAATGCGCTCTGCCTCGGCGGCTCTCTCTGCCTCCTCAGCTTTCCGCTTGTTGTCGATGCTCTTACCGATAACGTATCCGGTGCCACCACCTACTACGCCACCTACCACACCGCCCACTACGCGGTTCCGCTTATGAATAATCGCACCAGCCGTAGCACCGGTGGCTGCTCCAATCACAGCGCCCTTTGCCTGCGGGCTAATTTTCTTTCTTTCCTGCGCCTCAGCTGCCGAACTCAGTAAGATCGATACTATAAAGACCAGACTGAAAATGTAATTTACCTTTTTCATAATACGTGCTTTAAGGTTTATAATTTGCAACGTAACGATGATGGTATAATTACAAGTTGTATGCCACAACAGGTGCAGGCATTCTACTGCAACCAGCAACCTACTGATTAACAGTAAATTAAAAATTTAAATATTTTATTATCCTATGCATCAGGAGGCTGAGGATAGAATGAGTCTGCAGAAGTACAGGCTTTATTTTGCAGCTTTGCGGAACATGATGAAATGTTGCCTTGGCAGGAAATCTTCCTTCCGGTAAAGTATAAACCCGTTGGCTTCCAGCTCCTTTTTCACCTGGGCGGCGCTCATCTTGTGCAGCTCCTTCACGTTCAGGTCGGGGTCTTCGGCGCGGTACTCCAGTAGCAAAAGTATGCCATCGGGCTTCAGTGCCCGGTAGATGTCCTGCAGCACCTCGCGGGGGTATTCCAGTTCGTGGTACACATCCACCATAAAGGCAAGATCCAGGGAGTTGGCGGCAAGGTTGGTGGTTTTGGTGCCGCCTTTCACTACCTCCATGTTCGTCAGGCCCAGCTCCTGCTTGCGCTCCTGCAGGGTTTTCACAAAGGCATCCTGCACCTCCACGGCGTATACTTTGCCCTTGGGTACTTTGGGCGCAATTTGCAAGGTATAAAAGCCCACGCCAGCCCCGATGTCGGCTACCACGCTGTTAGGCCGGAGCTCCATACTTTCGATGGCCTGCTGAGCATGATCCTCTTCCTCCCTGGTCTCGCGTGCCAGCCACGCTCCTCCTGCCGGACTGATCATGGCGGCAATTTCACGGCCCATGTATACTTTGCCCGTGCCCCCGCTGCTTGGTTTTTGGTAGGTATACTCCCCGGTTACCTGCTGTTGCTGCTGCTGGCCCTGGCACGAAGTATGAATGCCCAGGCAAAGCGGCAAAAGTATCACGTATAACCAGGTAATTCCTTTGGCTGCGGCGGCTTGTGGCATGGTATAAATCAGGTTAGTTTTTCAAGGCGCTGTGTCAGGTCGTCTATCAGTTCTTCGCTCCACCTGCTGGCTATGTCTTTATATTCTTGTGTATCCCAGCGCTGCAGGTACGGTTTCTCGAGCCAGGAGGTGTTCTTGTCCGGGCCCACGGTATAGCTGCTGTATTCCAGTTTAAAGAGTACGTCTTTGGTCAGATCAAAGGTTTCTACGCCGGGCTTCTGGAACCCCTCCAGGCGCAGCTTCAGGCCCAGTTGCTGCACGTTGCCCTTCTCCACGCTTATCACCTCGTCGGCGTCAGATGCCGGGTCTTTGGTCCAGGTGTCGATCACCCGCTCCAGCCCGAAGCTATCGAACAAAGGAAGTATGGGCAGGATGCTCTGGTGGATTTGCTCTGCCAGGGCTGGAAGAATGGTATTATAAAGGTGCTGAATAGCTTGCTTATCGCGGGTTGGTTGTTCCATGGGTTGAGGTAGTATGAATGAAGTATACTTATGAGTTGCTGGCTGCCTTAATTTTTACGGAGTTATACTTGCAGCAGCCGTTAAGTTCGGCTTGGGTTTTTCCGGATTGGGGAGGCAGGGTTGCAGGGTATATCGACCTGAGTTAGAATGTGTGAGTTGGGTATACTTTCCCGGCTACAAACGAGGAGAAAAGGCAGGCGCAAAACCGCCTCCCCTGCAAGAACGCAACAAAGAAGATATCAGACTAAAAGCGCTTTACTTGAGGTAGAGCTTAAACTCGGTACCGGTCCCTAATTCACTTTCAAGCTCAATTTTGCCGTCGCAGTTTTCCACGATTCTTTTTACAATGGCCAGCCCGACCCCGGTGCCCTCCACATGGGAGTGCAGGCGCTTGAACATGCCAAACACCTTTTCCTGGTCCTGCTTGCGAAGGCCTAGCCCGTTGTCGCGCACCGAAAGCAGCGTATACTCCCCTGCCACGGAGGTCGTGATCCTAATCTCGGGCCTGCGGTCCAGCGAGCTATACTTGATGGCGTTGGAAACGAGGTTGTAGAGTATGCTGCGCAGGTTTTTCCGGGAGAACACCATTTCCGGCGCGTCCGAGAAGTCATCCACCACGGTAGCGTCGTAGCGCTTGATAAGATCTTTGATGTGGGCTTTCACATCCTCCAGCAACTCTTTGAAATTTACGGTTTCAGGCGCCGCCACTGTATCCTGGTGCTGTAGCTTGGCTACTTCCGTTAAATCCAGCAATGTGCTCTTAAACCGGCCGATGGCATCGTTCACCATATCCATGATAGGCATTACCTGATCCAGGCCCAGCTGTTTTTCCTCAAGCGTCTCCTGAAGGGCAACCATCAGCCCCTCGATGTTATTGATTGGGGCCTTCAGGTCGTGGGAGGCGGTGTAAACAAAGTTATCAAGGTCTTTATTTACTTTGATGAGCTCGCGCGTGCGTTCCTCTACCCGCTCCTCCAGCAGTTGGTTAAGGCTCTGGGCTTCTATGTTGGCGCGCTCCAGCTCTTTCTTCTGCACGTAAAAACGCACAAAGGCCTCTACCTTCGCCTTGGTAATAAAGGGGTGCAGCGGCTTGAAGAGAAAATCAACGGCACCTGCCTCAAAGCCCTCTATCACGTGTGCCTCCTGCTCAGAGATGGCGGTAACGAAGATAATCGGAATATCGCGGGTGCGGGAAATATTGCGAAGGTAACGAGCCACCTCGTAGCCGTTCATGCCGGGCATCTGCACATCCAGCATGATGAGCGCCAGCTCTTCCTGCAGGGCTATCTTCAGTGCCTCCTCGCCGGAGTTTGCAAACAGGTAGGTGATACGGTCATCCTCGTCCGAAAGCAGACTCTCCAGGCTGACAAGGTTTTCAGGCTTGTCGTCTACCAGCAGAACCTTCACCGGATGCAGGTTGGTGTGCATCATCAACGGTTTTAAATCGTGCTCAGTGTTCATGTAAGGAAAGCAAAAACTCCTTTATGCGCGCTACATTCATTACTTTACAGCCAGGTACCCTGTCAATGGCCGCCTGTGGCATAACGGCCACTTCGGCTTCGGCAGGGTCTTGAGCTATGGCAATACCTCCATTGTCAAAGATATAGCTTAATCCTGAACTTCCATCCTTGCTGGCGCCACTAAGGAGCACACCGACCGTATTTTCAGCAAAAACGTCGGCCGCACTCGTAAAAGTGACGTCAATGGCAGGGCGTGAGTAGTTCTCCAGCTCCGAGTCGTCGAGCGAGCACGTATGGTCCCGCTCAATAAGTACGTGGTAATTGGAGGGCGCCAGGTATACGTGTCCCGGAAGTAAGGGCTCTTTGTCCTCCACCTCCAACACCCGCAGCCGCAGCTTTTTGTCGAGCAGCTCCTGCAGGTTTCCTTCCTGGTTGCGCAAACGGTGCAGCACCAGCAGAATAGGAATGCTGTAATCGGCGGGCAAGCCTTCCAGAATAGAAAGGGAAGCCTTGATTCCGCCCCAGGACCCTCCGATAGCCACCAACTTTAACCTGGGCTCCATCAGTTTGTTTTGCGGTATATGCGGTTATTCTTATCCACGGCTACGTAGTTGCCGCTGATGCTTGACATGATCAGGGTCTCTTTTTTGCCCAGCCCCAGGTATCCCAGGCTTACGAGGCTCTCGTCGAAGAGGCGCAGCACGCGGTCCTGTAGCTGGCGGTTAAAGTATATCAGCACATTGCGGCAAATAATCAGGTGAAACTCGTTGAAGGAGCTGTCTGTAGCCAGGTTGTGCGGATAAAAGACCACGTTTTTCACCAGTTGCGAGCTGAACTTAACACTGCCATAGTTGCTGGTGTAGTAGCTGGAGAACTCGCGCTTGCCCCCGGCTGCATAGTAGGCCGATGTATAGGCCGCCATGTTAGAGGCCGAAAAGATCCCCTCCTTGGCCTGCATCAGCACCTTCTGGTTAATATCGGTGGCGTAGATCTTGGTGCGCCCCAGCAATCCCTCCTCCTCTAAAAGTATGGCCAGCGAGAAAAGCTCCTCCCCTGTAGAGCAACCGGCATCCCAAATCTTAATGAAAGGGTAAGTGCTCAGGATGGGCAGCACGTTCTCGCGCAACGACAGGAAAAATGTGGGGTCACGGAACATCTCCGTCACGTTCACGGTTACCTCCTGCAGAAAATTCTCAAAGAAAAAGCTGTCGGAGAACAGTTTCTCGCGCAGCGCATCCACGCTTTGCAAGTGCTTCTGCCCCAGAAAACGCTTTATCCTGCGGTAAACCGAGGCCCGGGCATACCCGCTAAAGTCGTACCCGTACTGGGTGTGAATCTCCTCAATCAGCGCCTCTACCTCCTGCTCGAAGAGCTTTTCATACTCAAGCTTCATACAACCAAACCCGCATTAAGGTCAGTAACTTATCTGTATCTACTGGCTTTGGTATATAGTCAGAAGCACCCGCTTCTATGCATTTCTCTCTGTCTTCTTTCATGGCCTTTGCTGTGAGGGCGATAATCGGGAGTTGCTTAAAACGAGAGATTGCCCGAATTCGTTTTGTGGCTTCTATACCGTCCATCTCCGGCATCATGATGTCCATCAGCACCAGGTCCATATCTGGCTCGGCGTTTAGCTTCTCCAGCGCCTCGCGGCCATCATAGGCGGCCTCCACCTCCATGCCATGCAGTTCCAGCAGGCTGCTCAGCGAGTAAATGTTGCGCACGTCGTCGTCCACCACCAGCACCTTCTTGCCGCGCAGCACCTCCTCCGGCACATGCAGCTTCATCTTAAACTCCCGGCCGTGCGGCAGCTTCTGGTTCACCTTGTGCAGGAACAGCTGCACCTCATCGAGCAGGCGCAGGTAAGAGTACTCGTTTTTGATGATGATTGTGTTGGCGAACTTCTTCAGCTGCGCCTCTTCCTCCTTGCTCAGGTCTTTACCCGAGTAGATGATGATCGGAATATCGGCCAACCCGTTCTGCGACTTGACTTTCTTCATCCAGTCGTAGCCTTTCATGCCCGGCAGGTTCAGGTCCAGGATAATGCAGTCTACTTTCTGCTTGGCCAGCACCTGCTCTGCCTCCTCAGCCGAGTAAGCGGAGGTAGACTTCAGCCCATGCGCCAGCAGCAGCTCGGCCACCGCCCTGTTCTCTATCTCGTTGTCCTCCACAATAAGGATGTTCTCTATCTTATCTCCGGAGTTTTGCACAATGGAGCTGAAGGCCTTGTTCAGCATCTCGAGCGTAACAGGCTTGGGCAGGTACTCCTCGTTCTCGGCGTGCTCGCCCAGCACTTCCCTGTCGTAGGCCGACATCACGTGCACGTTCAGGTGGCGCAGCTCCTTTGTTTCGCGCACCTGCTTTAATACATCCCACCCGCTCATGTCCGGCAGCTGAATGTCGAGCAGCATGGCATCAGGCTTCTTCTCCAGCGCCATTTTCAGGCCTTCCCTTCCGGTATGAGCCTGGTATACTTCAAAGTTCTTGGCCTTGGCAAAATCTGCCAGAATATCGCTGAAGCCTCTGTCATCCTCTACAATAAGCACCTTGATGTCCTGCTTGTCCTGGCGCTCCAAGTCCAGCAGGATTTGACCCACACCCTGGCTCTTCTCCTGGGTGGTTTCCTGCACCGTGGTGGCTACAGACGTATGTGCAACCGGCATGACCACAGGGGCTGGCTCTGGCTTTCTGCCATTAACCTGCTGCGGCACCCGCGGCAAGTATAACGTAAAGGTGCTGCCCTTGCCCGGCTCACTTTCCAGCATCAGCTCGCCGCCTAAAATCGTGGCCAGTTCCTTGCTGATGGTGAGCCCCAGGCCAGTGCCGCCATACTTGCGGGTAGTAGAGGTGTCCGCCTGCTGGAAGGCCTCAAACACGATTTCCTGCTTGTCCGCAGGGATGCCAATGCCCGTATCTCGCACCGAGAAGGCCAGGATGTCGCTATGGTTACGCAGGTGCTCGGAGCGGAACTTGCGCCTGTCTGCTACCGGTGAGACGGAGTACGTTACCTCTCCCCCTTCGTCGGTAAACTTGAGGGCATTGCCGATGAAGTTGCGCAGAATCTGCTCTAACCGGAAGCGGTCGGTAACGATGCTTTCGGAGCTGCCCGGTTCAATATGCTCCGTAAAGCGGATTTTCTTTTTGGCGGCTACCTCACGGAACAGCGGCACCATGGAAATATCGCGCAGCTTGACCTCTTCGGTATCGAGCTTCACCTTACCCGACTCTATTTTAGATAAGTCCAGGATGTCGTTGATGAGCCGGAGCAGGTCGTTGCCCGATTTGTGGATGATCTGGGCATGGTCTATCTGCTTCTTGGACAGCGTGTTTTCCATGTTATCAGCCAGCAGCCTGGAAAGTATAAGTATACTGTTGAGCGGGGTGCGCAGCTCGTGGCTCATGTTGGCCAGGAAGTCGCTCTTATACTTGCTCACCTGCTCCACCTGCTGCATCTTCAGCTCAATGGCGGCGCGGGCGTCCTCCAGGGCCTTGTTCTTAGCGCCGAGCGCCTCGTATTGCTCTTCCAGCAGCTGCGCCTTCTCCTCCAGCTCGGCGTTTTTCTCCTGCAGCTCCTCCTGGTTCACGCGCAGCTCCTCTTCCGAGGCCTTCAGTTCGGCGTTCAGTTGGCGTAACTCTTCCTGCTGCGTCTCCAGTTCCTCGGCCTGGTTTTGGGTTTCGTACAGGAGCTCCTGCGTTTGCAGATGCTGTCTTAAAGTATAAATCAGAACGGCCACCCGCTCCGAAATGGCGGCTAAAAACTGCTGCTGCAGCTCTGCATACGGGTTCCGGGAGGCAAGCTCCAGTGCCCCGATAAGGGTATCGGCAAAGTATAGCGGCACGATGATCACCGAGGCAGGATGCATCTCGGCCAATCCGGATTTGATTCTGAGGTGCTCAACGGCAACATTTTCCAGCAACTTTACCTGGCGCTGCTGCACGGCCTGCCCTACTTTTCCTTGCCCAATCTCAAAGGCTGGCAGACTGGAGCAGTCCTGCGGCACGCCGTAACAGGCAGCAGGCGTAAGCTTGCCGTCGTTGTGGTGCAGGTACAGTACGCCCGCCTCAGAGCCTGTGTAGTCGCTGATGAAGGAGATGGCCTTCTCAGAAACGGTGTTCAGTGCGGCCTCCCCGCTCAGGCGGCTGTTCAGCTCCGATACCCCGGTAAGTATAAAGTTGCGGCTGGAGCTCTCTGTGGTGAAGCGCTGCAGGTTGATTTTCATATTATGGATGGCATGGCTCAGCACGTCCTCCTCGCTCTGCGCCTGCACCTCCACATCGTAGCGTCCCTCGCCGATAGCCTGCGCCACCTCCGAGAGGTTCACCGTCTTGTTCAGCACCCCCTTAAAGGAAGAGGCCACGCTGCCAATCTCATCCCGGCTTTCCACGTCAATCTCCACATCTACCGCGCCCAATTTGATGCGATCGGCAGCTACCTTCAGCTTTGCCAGCGAGGCAGAGATAAGGTTGATGATGTAAATGGAGAGTGCAGTGGTAAGTGCCGCAATCAGGACAAAGACAAGTATAAGCACGCTTACCATTTGTTGCTTGGCAGAAATGCGGCTGTCTATGTCTGCCCGGATCCGTTCAATCAGGCCACTTTCAGCATCCCGCAGGTCTTCTATACTTTTTGTGAACAGGGAGAAGGTTTTGTTCGAGTCGAAGGCGTTCAGATCCAATTGCGGGCTCGCCTCAATGGCCTGCAGTATGGCCGATACTTCCTGGTAGCTATCCGAGGTGAGCACCTTCTCCACATCATCCATGGCCTGCGTACCAGCCTGGCGGCTGAAGTTGCTCAGGGCTCTGTCGTAAGCCGTTATCTGGGAGCGGATGTTGGCATACTCCTGGTAGGTGAAGGTGCCTGTGTTAATGGCATTGGCCATTAAGCTTCGGGCCCTGCCAAGTTGTATCTTCGCCTCCACCAACTGGCGGAAGGTTTCGAGCTGGCGTGCCAGCACGGCATTGCCCGAGCCGGTGGCGTTATCCTCCAGGCGGTTGAGCAAGCTAAAAATCACGCCGGCGGAGAAGTCGCGGTAATCCTGTACATCAAGCTTCTGCTGGTCCAGCTGCGTCCGGTACTTTTTCAGCTCGCTTATGTCTGCCATTTCCGGCAAGGTGCGGCCCGAGCCCTGCAAGAAGTTTGTCAGCTCCCGCTCGGCGGCATCCGTCTGAAGCCGGTAGTTTTTGGCTTGCAGCAGCATGGTGGTATCGCCGGATACAGCGCCCAGTATGCGGGCGCGCTCGGCCTGCATGCGATGCAGGTAGCTGGAAATCTTCTCAGACTCCTGCAGTTGCACCATCTCCTGTTCCAGAGCGGCGCTTTCCTCCAGTTCAACGGAAACAATAGAAAAAATAAGGTAAATAAGCGGAAGAAGCAGCAGTGAAAGTAAAAGGATGAGCTTGTCCCTGATCTTGAGGTTCCTTATGATGTTCATCTAATGGCTGTTGGTGGTATAAGTACACATGTACCTGCAAGTTAAGAAAACATGTGCGTTTTTCCCTGATCAGGCGGGATTATACGCAGCAACAGCTGCTAAAGTTAGGAATGGGGAAGGCTGCAGGAACTGCAAAAGGATAGCACTACACCAGCAGGGGATGCTGTGCAAAGTATAAATTAGGAAAATATGCTACCAGTCGAACATCTCCATCAGGTCTACCTGCTGGATGTAAGGCTCCAGTGCCCGCTTGCTGATAAAGCCGCGCACCAGGCTGATATAGTTGTTTTCGGGGTTATACCAGATCTCCGCAAAGAAATTGCCAAGGTCGTACAACTCGATGCGGTAGCCTCTCCTGCCACGGTTGGCGATAAAGTTCCCGTGCGCCCAGATGATCTCCAGTCTTCCTGCCAGGGTGTGGGTGTTGAATAGGTTGAGGTTCATGTGCTAGTATACGTTGAGGTTCAGAAAAAAGGATTAGATGTACGGCCTTTGTTACAGCGTTCCTACGAGGCTGCGCGCGGCAGTGCATCATACTCTTCGGGGCTTTCAAAATCCCAGTAAACCTCCAGGGTGGTGGGCCCTTGCAGATAGGCAGGTATGGGAGTATAGATGATAAGTCCGTCTTTCAGCACGTTTTTGCCCGATTTAGCCAGCCGGATGGCCTGCCACAGCAGCCTGTCGTGTATCTCGTTGCGCACCGGGCGCCTGGCATCTACAAACGGACTGCCCTCCTCAAATCTGAAAATTGTCGTGTGCATGGTGGTCGAAGCTGATGGTACAATTCATTCTACGTAAGTTTACAGAATTTAGTATAGTTGTAGGCAGAGATCGTACCAGCCTCATCCTCAGGCAATACATGAACCTTTGGCCATGTGTCAGGAGGCGGGCGTTTTGCTTTTGCCTTCCAGCACCGGCCTGATTTTGTTCGCGTGCTCCATCATTTCGTACAGCTTGTCTGTTTCGCCGTTTTGCAGGTGCTGCTGGAAGCGCTTCAGAATCGAGATGTACTCTTCTATGGCCTGCCCCAGGAAAGCGCTGTTCTGCTCAAAAATAGGTGCCCACATGGCCGGAGAGCTTTTGGCAAGGCGTACGGTGGAGGCAAAACCGCTGCCGGCCAGGCCAAAGATATCTTTCTCGGCCTTCTCCACGTCCAGCACCGTCATGCTCAGCACAAAGGAGCTCACGTGCGACAAATGCGAGATGTAAGCCAGGTGCTTGTCGTGCGTTTCGGCATCCATGAAAACTGTTTGCAGCCCCAGCGCCCCGAAAAGTGCCATAGCTGTGGCCAGCGCCCCCTCCGACGAGGCCTCCCGCTCACAGACAATGTTGGTTTTACCCAGGTATAAATGCTCCAGCGCCGCGGAAGGGCCGGAGTTCTCGGTGCCCGCAATCGGATGGGCGGCCACGTACTGCCCGCGCTTGGGGTGGTTTCGCACCTGCTCGCAAAGCACGCCCTTGGTAGAGCCAAAGTCAATCAGTGTAGCCTGCGCAGGCAGCTGGTCCAGCACGGTTGTGAGCAGTGCGGAAATGGCATTGACCGGTACAGCCAGCACCACCACATCCGATTTACCCAGCGCCTCCTCCAGCGGCAGCACCTCATCCACCAGCCCCAGTTCCAGGGCGGTGCTGGCATGGTACGGGTTTTGATCCACCCCGATGATATTGGAAGCAAAGCCTTCGCAGCGCAGGTCGCGGGCTGCGGAGCCGCCTATCAGGCCAAGCCCGATGATTGTTACAATTTTCATGTTTCTGCTGTGTTTCGGTGTACAGTGGGGATAAACAAAAAAGTCCCGGCAGGGCCAGGACTCAAAGAAGGTTTCGGTGTCAGATGAAAGTCAACAGCAACCCATGCCTAAGTCCCGGGAGAGGCTTATGCTATAATAATAGTAATAGAAGTTGCTGTGCTGTATCATAGTTATCCGGCTCAAGTAAGACTTTTTACAGCATATTACCAAACATCAGCCGCATACTTTTAAAGTATAAGTTTATTTCTATCGGGGATGGGAAAGACTCCTGAGACATTTTTAGTAACTTGTGCTGCCGATTATTCAAAATTTAACAGTTAAATCCCTAAAGTATAAATTTCACCCAAACTACCTATGCAAAAGAAAATCATAACAGCCGGTAGTCTGATGGCTGTACTGGCCCTGACCAACTGTACTTCGGTGCAGACGCAGGAGCAGTCGCAGCAGACACAGGCGGCCGTGGAGCAAAAGCAGGAAGAAACCAACCCGCTTCTGAAAGAATGGACAGGCCCATACGGTGGCGTGCCGGCATTTGATAAGATGAACCTGGCCGACCTGAAGCCTGCCATGGAGAAGGCTATGGCCCTGAACCTGGCTGAGATTGAAGCAATTGCCAACAACCCACAGCCTGCTACCTTCGAGAACACCATCGAGGAGATGGAAAGAGCCGGGGAGGAACTGGGCCGCGTGTTCACCTACTACGGCATCTGGAGCAGCAACGTGTCCACGCCGGAGTTCCGGAAAGTACAGGCTGAGATGGCTCCGAAGATCTCTGAGTTCAACTCCAAGATCTCCCAGAACGAGAAGCTGTTCCAGCGCATCAAAACGGTGTATGACAACGCCCAGAAAAACCCGCTTCCGGCTGACCAGCAGCGCGTGGTGCAGCTCGTTTACGAGGGCTTTGCCATGGAAGGCGCTGACCTGAGCCCGGAGAAAAAGGAGCGTTATGCCGCCATCAACAAAGAGCTTTCCTCGCTGTACACCAAGTTCTCGAACAACGTGCTGGCCGATGAGGAGAAGTATATCGTCTACATCACCAAAGACCAGCTGAGCGGCCTGCCAGAGTCGTTTGTGAAAGCCGCAGCCAAAGCTGCTGCCGATAACGGCCAGGAAGGCAAGTATGCCATCACCAACACCCGCTCCAGCATGGACCAGTTCCTGACCTACTCTGACCAGCGTGCCCTGCGCGAGAAAGTATGGAAGAACTACTACTCAAGAGGCGATAACGGCGATGCCAACGACAACAACGCGAACATCACCAGGATTCTGCAACTGCGCCGTGAGCGCGTGCAGCTGATGGGCTATGATAACTTTGCCGAGTGGCGCCTGCAAAACCGCATGGCCAAAACCCCACAGGCGGCCATGGACCTGATGCTGGCCGTGTGGCCTGCAGCCACTGCCAGAGCCAAGGAAGAGGTGGCCGACATGCAGGCCATCGCCAACAAAACAAGCAAAAGCAAGATCACGATCGAGCCTTGGGACTACCGCTACTACGCCGAGAAAGTACGCCAGGCCAAGTATGACCTGAACTCCGATGAGGTGAAGCAGTACCTGGAGCTGGGCAACCTGACGCAGGCAATCTTCTACACGGCCGGCGAGCTGTTCAACTTCAACTTCACGCCAGTGCCGGAGGGCTCTGTGCCGGTGTTCCATGAGGATGTGAAAGTATGGGAAGTGACCGACAAGACAACCGGTGAGCACATCGGCCTGTGGTACCTCGATCCGTTCGCGCGCCAGGGCAAGCGCTCCGGTGCATGGGCTACGACCTACCGCGCCCACACCACGTTTGACGGCAAGAAAACGGTTCTTTCCTCGAACAACTCCAACTTTGTGAAGCCTGCCCCGGGCGAGCCGGTGCTGGTATCCTGGGACGATGCGGAGACGTTCTTCCACGAGTTTGGCCACGCGCTGCACTTCCTGGCGTCTAACGTGAAGTATCCGACCCTGAACAGCGGCGTACGTGACTACACTGAGTTCCAGTCGCAGTTGCTGGAGCGCTGGCTGTCTACTGACCGCGTGATCAACCAGTTCCTGAAGCACTATAAGACCGGTGAGCCGATGCCGAAAGAGCTGGTGGCCAAAATTGAGAAGGCCGCTACCTTTAACCAAGGCTTCGCTACGACAGAGTTCCTGGCCTCTGCCCTGATGGACATGCACCTGCACCTGGCCGACCCTACTAACCTGGACCCGGACAAGTTTGAGCGCGAGACGCTGACCAAGCTGAACATGCCGAAGGAGATCGTGATGCGCCACCGCACCCCGCACTTCACGCACGTGTTCTCTGGCGAGGGCTATGCTACGGGTTACTACGGCTACCTGTGGGCGGACGTGCTGACTTCGGATGCCTCTGAGGCTTTTGCCGAAGCACCAGGCGGGTTCTACGACAAGCAAGTGGCTGACAAGCTGGTGAAATACCTGTTCGCTCCACGCAACGCGATGGACCCGGCAGAGGCTTACCGCCTGTTCCGTGGCCGCGACGCCAAAATCGACGCGCTGATGCGTGACCGCGGCTTCCCGGTACCGGGCCCTCAGTCTAAAAAGTAAAACACCTGCGCGGGCCTGGTTTATACTTTGCCGCGCAGTTAAAACAAAGGCCCTGCAAGCGTGCTGTTTGCAGGGCCTTTTTCTTTGATAGAACCGCTTTCTTATACTTCAGTAGAGGATCTGAGCCAGATCAGAGCCATGCTGTAATCCGTAAACACCTCGTGCTCCGTTACACCGAACTGCCTGTAAATTTCCTGGGCGTCCTGCGTAAAATCCGTTAGGGTCTGCAGGCCGCTATAAAAATCCTCGGGCACAAACACCGCTACTTTGCGGATGCCCGCTTCAGCAGCCAGGCGTGTGAAAGTATGGCTTACCCATTCCCTTTCTTCGGAGGTGATGATGAAAATTTCCTCGTCGTTAATCAGCCAGTTTTTTACCTGTTCATCCACTGAAAACTGGATACACCACAGGAAAGCAGCCTGGCGTTCCTCGGGCTCTATTTGTCTGTTCCAATCAATCAGCAGCAGCGAGTCAGCCTCGGCGTAGCGCACCACCACAAAATCATTCCTTAAGACTTCTTTCGCACTAACTCCTGAGCTTTCGGCGGTTCCCATATTTTCTGCAATACACTTACACGCTACAAGTTAGGCTAATTTTTGAGTCGATTTGGCTATTTATACTTCCTCTGCCACTAAAGTATAAAGGTCCTGCAAGTATAAAGTTTACAGCGCCTTTATACTTTATACTTCAGGTAGCGCTCAGGTTGGTGTTCCAGATGTCTTTGTGCAGTTTCCAATCGCCATCCTGCCTGTGCCAGATGACGATGTACTTGCCCTTGTCTACCAGAGAGCCTCCCTCGCCGCTCAAGGTATAGTTCCCCATCTCGATAGCTGTGTTCTCGCAAGGCTGTACTTCCACCGTTTCCAGCTTTACGCTTTTTATGCCCATGTTCATGGCACCCTGCCAAAACTCCTGCACGGCCAGCTTGCCACTAAGCGCCTCCATGCCGGCGGGCAGCAGCATTCCCTCATCCGTATACAAATTGGCCAGTTCAGCAGCGTTGCCCTCGGCAAAGGCTTGCATAAACTTTTCGTTGGCAGCCCTGATTTCACCTCCTACGTGTACTGCGGTTGTTTCCATAGTTTATATCAGTATGTTTGTTTTACATATTTCCTATACATCATACTATAGTACTTACGCTTCCTCCGGCAGAATATAACACGGGCTGCCCCGTAGACTGCGCATATTGCGTGAAGGTAGCCTTTCGAGAGGCAGATAACGCTGTACCGGTGGTTAAGGCATCTGTACCAGGGCCTTAGCCGTGCCAGCGCCTCCAGCTTCTTACCTGTGCCAAAGTATAACTTTTGCTGCCTCCTACCCCTCCGTTCTTCACCCAAAGCAACTTTTACTACCTCGCACCGTCATAAGTATAGTTGTACACAATACTAACTGAGGTGCCTTTGCAAGTAACTTTACCACAACGGATACTTATATGCCTGCCCCTCTTCCTGCTGCTACACACCGCCTGCCTGGCGCAGTACCCGGAGGAGAAGCCTGAGGAGAAGCCATACCTGAAACTGGGCGGCGCGGTGCGCTTTAACTATAACCTCTCTACCTGGAAAGAAGATCAACTGGACCGTGGCGGCGATTTCGGGTTTGACATGTTCCGCATCAACGCTGAGGCCGAGTATAGGGGCATCAAGCTGAATGCCGAGTTCCGCCACTACTCACAGGCCTTCGGCGGTTCCTTTCTAAAGCAGGCCTGGTTCCAGTACGACTTTTCGGAGCAATCACAGCTACAGGTGGGGCTGAACCAGGTGCCCTTTGGCATCCAGCAGTACAATTCCAACAACTGGTTTTTCAACCTTACCTACTACATAGGCTTTGAGGATGACCATGACATGGGCGTAAAGTATATCCATGACGCGGGCCGCTGGCAGTGGCAGGCAGCCTACTATAAAAGCGCCGAGGAGTTCGTCTTCGCTTTAACCGACCCCAGCCCGAACCGATATTCCTACGACGTAACCGGCCGCAACAAAGAAAACAACCAGCTTGACTTTAAGGTGATCCGGCGGCTGGGCGACAGCCTGGCACATGAGGTGGGCTTCTCGCTGCAGGGCGGCCTGCTTTACAACCTCGACACCGAGCGCAATGGCACCCGTTACGCAGGCGCCATACACTACGAGTACAAGACAGCCCACAGCCCCTGGAACGTGAAGCTGCAGGCCATGCTCTATCGCTTTAACCCCAATTATGCCACAAACAACGACCTGGACTACGTAGAGATGGGCGCGTACGGAGCCAACTACAATGTAGCCAACAAAGGCGAAGTATACACGGCCGGGGTCGCTTACCACATACCCATTGATACCAAGCTGCTGCAGGGCATCGACATCTACAACAACTATGGCTACTACAACAAGCGCGTGAGCGGCTACGAAAATGCCCACATGAACGTGCTGGGCGCGCTGTTTACGGCCGGCCCGATGTACATCTACACCGATGCCGCCTTTGGCTACAACCAACCCTGGTTAGGCCCTGAGTGGACGAACGCCCTTGCCGCCGGCACGCCAGGCGATACCAAGTGGCACATGCGCTTCAATATTAACATGGGGTACTATTTCTAATAGTTAAAAACAGCATGCATGAATAAAATAAAGAGTGATGTAAAAAAGACAATGGGGATGGAGGTAAACGGCCCCGTGTTCTGGTCATCCATCGTGTTCCTGGTAGTAAGCATTACCCTGGTACTGATTTTCAGGGAGGATGCCGAGGCGTTTTTTAGTGACACGCAGGCAGCCGTGACCTCCAACATGGGCTGGCTGTTTATACTTTGCGTGAACCTGTTCGTTGCCTTCTGCTTCTTTGTGGCCTTTAGCCGCTTTGGCAAGATAAGGCTGGGCGGCAAGGACGCGAAGCCAGAGTTCAGCACCTCGGCCTGGTTTGCCATGCTGTTCAGCGCCGGCATGGGCATCGGCCTGCTTTTCTGGAGTATTGCTGAGCCAATCAACCACTTCCAGACACCGCCGCTCGGAGAGCCGGGTACACCCGCCGCCGCGCGGCAGGCCATGAACTTCACGTTCCTGCACTGGGGCTTGCATGCCTGGGCTATTTACGCGCTCGTGGCACTGGCGCTGGCTTTTTTCACCTATAACCGGCAACTGCCGCTAACAGTGCGTTCTGCCTTTTACCCGTTCCTGGGGGAACGCATCCACGGTGTGGTGGGGCACGTGATCGATATTCTGGCCGTGATTGCAACGCTTTTTGGGTTGGCAACCTCGCTTGGCTTTGGTGTACAGCAGGTGGCGGCCGGCCTGAGCCATGTATTCCCTGCCATTGCTAACAATATCACCACCCAGATTATCCTTATCATCGTCATCACGGGTATTGCCACCATCTCCGTGGTAACCGGCGTAGACAAGGGCGTACGCATCCTGAGCGAATGGAACATCCGGGTGGCCCTGTTTATACTGGTGGCCGTGCTGGTACTGGGGCCTACAGTTTTTATACTTGGCTCTTACGTGCAGAACACCGGTTCCTACATCGGTAACTTCATGCAGCTCTCGTTCTGGAACGAGGCCTACTCTACCCGCAACTGGCAAGGCGGCTGGACGGTGTTTTACTGGGCCTGGTGGATTTCCTGGGCTCCGTTTGTGGGCATCTTTATTGCGCGGGTATCCAAGGGGAGAACGATAAAAGAGTTTGTACTTGGCGTACTGATTGCTCCGTCGCTCCTCTGCTTTCTGTGGATGACGGCCTTCGGCAGCACCGCCCTGCACGAAACCCTGGCCGGCAACACAACCATTGCCGATGCCGTGGCAGCCGATATCTCCACCGCCCTGTTCGTGTTCTTTGAGCAGCTGCCCTTTTCCACCGCACTTTCGGTGGTTGGCATTCTGCTGGTGGCCGGCTTTTTCGTCACCTCCTCCGACTCCGGCTCGCTGGTGGTCGTGAGCCTGACCTCCGGCGGCAACCCCAACCCCTCGGTTGGCATACGCGTTTTCTGGGCACTGGCCGGCGGCGCGGTGGCCGCAGTGCTGCTGGTTGGCGGCGGCCTGCAGGCCCTGCAAACGGCTGTTATTATTACCGGCCTCCCGTTTGCCATTATACTTTTGCTCATGTGCTACAGCCTGTACCGGGGCCTGGACGAGGAAGCCGAGGAAGAATCAAAACTCGGCAGAACCCAACAGCGCAAAGCTTACCAGCAGTTGGTAGCCGAAATGCTGGCCAAACGTGCCCAAAGGCAGGACGCCGCCAGAACAGTGGAAGCCAGAAAAGACAATCCTACACCACCAAACCCTGACATATTATGATTACGATAGATGCCATGATGGTCTGCCTCGACCTGAGCGACATAGACGAGAAACTGGTTGCCTTTTCCCGCTCCATTTGTGAGCGGCTGCAGGTGCGCAAAGTATACTTCGTGCACAACATCCGCCTCTACGAGCTCGCCGACGATTTCCGGGAGATGCTCGGCGATATAGACCTGAGCCAGGAGGTGGAGGGCAACATTTCCGATATCGTAGCCGAGCAGTTTGGTAACACTGCCGATTATGAGATACTGGTAAGCGAGGAGCCCAACACCGAGGTTATACTTGCTGACCTGGTAAAGCGCTACGGCATAAACCTGACCTTGCTGGGCAAGAAGATGAGCGACAAAAGCACCGGGGCCCTGGGCACCAAACTGCTGCGTATCCTTCCGTGCAGCGTGCTCGTGTTTCCCGAAACGGCCAGCTTCAACGTCAGGAAGGTACTGGTGCCGATAGACTTTTCGGATACCTCGGTGCACGCGCTCCGGCTCAGCAAAGAACTCTCGGACCAGTTAGGGTTACAGCTGGAGATCATGCACGTGTACCGGCTGCCAACGCAGTTTTTCCCGCTGATTTCAGAAGCCGAGGCTGTCAAAAAAGCAGAGGAAATAGTGAAGGCAAAGTTTGCCGACCTGCAGAAGCGCCAGCGGGAGATAGCCGGCGTGCCCTATACCTTAGTGCGGGCCGCGAACAAAAGCATAGCCGAGCGCATCACGCTGCACCTGGAGAAGGGGCACCACGATCTGCTGGTGCTGGGCCTGAAGGGCAACAACCCGCTGCCCTCGCTTAGCCTGGGCAGCGTGCCAACCGAGATGTATAACACAGACATCCACATTCCGCTCTGGCTGGTATACTCCGGCGAGGTGATAAAAAAGCCCCGAGGGTAACGACAACCAGGAACTTGCTAGAGTATCTCGGTGGTGACCAGGTTTCGTATGCCGGTCACGATCATGTCGATGCCGATAGCGCCCAGGAAGAAGCCGTTGATGCGCAGCAGCAGCTCCATGTTCTTGTCGAAGGCAAGCTGCACCTTTTTGGAGCGCATACCGCGGCGCATGTTTTTAAGCCCCATAATCGTGGCGAAGTTTATCAGCATGATGATCACCAGCGAAACCACCCCCTGCCACAGCACCAGTTGCTCCGACATCAGCACCGTGAGCGATATGGTACCTGCGCCCACCATAAATGGCAGGGCGATTTCTGAGGCCAGGTCGTGTAAGTCGCCTTTTATCTGGATAAAGGCCTTCTTGCCCTGCACAATGAAGATGTAAGCAAAGGAGAACAGCACTACGCCGCCAAATATCCGGAAAGACTCAAAGTCGATGCGGAACACTTTCTGAAACACCAGGTCGCCGAGCAGCAGAAACACCAGGTAAATGCCGAAGGAGATACTGCTGGCTTTGATGAATACAGACCGGAAATCCTCATCCGACAGGTCGCTCATCACAGGCTTGAGGTACAGGAAGAGGGCAAAAGGATTAAGCATCACCAGAAAACTAACTATCGCTGTAATCATAGAATCAGTAGTGGTTTTGGTGCCTATACCTACGGAGCATGGTGCAGGTAGATGTGTAAGGCGGGAAATTAACCTGTTCGGATAGCTGGCAAAGTATAAAAGCCGGGAGCCTTACAGCGGCACCCGCGGGTAGTTGCATATTTCAACCTCTTCGCCGCTCTTGGTGTTGATCAGGCGGCTCGGGCGATTTTGTTGTGCCAGCTCATGCGCTCTGGCCAGGGCCTCTTCCTCCTCCCTGAAACTCTCCACAACCGTTTTACTGTGATCCAGCACCTGCCACTGCTCCTTTTCCTTATCCCACGTAATGCGATAAATGCTTTCCCGGATGCCGGGCTTATTCCGGATCAAATCAAGTATAACTTTGCCGTCGCTGTAGGTGCCATCGGGGTAAGGCATGGGCAGCAGCGCAAAGAAAATGTAGTACATCGAAAAGTATGTAAACTGGTATGTCAGCATGCCGGGCTCCACCACCTCTTCCTCCACCAGGTACATCGCAACAAGCGTCGATGCTGCGTTAAACAGCACTCCTCCCAAAAAGATGAGGATATTCGCCAAACGGTGGTTGCGCCGCAGGTTGTCGAAAGAGCAGAGGCCGTACCAGAAGTAATATTTGCGCACTTCCAGCATGCCCAGGCGAAAGAGCACATCTCCGGTGCCCACGGTTACTTTGATGTTTCTGCCCCCCATCAGCCAAGCGAAAAACACGTGGCCTGCCTCGTGGATAAAAGAGATAACCGGGAGCACGAGGAAGAAGGCCAGAAAGAATTTAGGAATATCGTTAATACCAAACATTGTTATCTGTTACGTTTCCCGGCAGGATTGTTCCGGAGTGGCGCCTGCCATACTTGCCAAAAGGCTGCTTTTCGATAGGGCACTGTAACGTGCAACCCGCCTTACCGCCTGCCTCCAAATTCCTTTTTACTTGCCGCACAAAGCGAGAACCTGCCGGGCACCTGCGCGTTAAATGAGTCCTTACCAAACGCAAAACGATTGAAGACGCTCCTGCAAACAAGCTGGCAAATACTTAAGGAATCCAAAAAGAACTTTCAGCAAGGCGAGCCTATCGTGTATAGCGCCGCCATCGCCTTCTTCACCATATTCTCGTTACCGGCCATACTTATTTTCCTGTCATTTTTCGGCTCTCTCTTTTTTACGGAGGCTGCCGTGCAGCAGAAACTGGTAAAGCACATAGAGGAACTGATAAGCCGGGAGGCGGCCACACAGGTGAGCGAGGTGCTGGCCAACCTGACGGATATTCCGGTCAGCTTCTGGGGCATCGTCATTGGTCTGGCCGTGATCATCAAGAGCGCCACGATCATTTTTTTCATTGTTCAGAAAGCGCTTAACGCGGTGTGGCAGGTAAGGGTAAAGCACCAGGTAAACTACCTGACCCTGCTAAAGCACCGGGTGCCCACCCTGCTGGTTGTGGCCAGCCTCGGCTTCCTGTTCATGACCAGTATTTTGCTGGAGATGGTGCTGAGCATTTACAGCGAGCAGTTACAGGATCTGTTCGAGGAGTACCTGAGCCCTGCCATTCGCACCATCAACACGGCCTTTAATATCCTGATGATGCTGATGTTTTTCACGGCTATACACAAAGTGCTTCCAGATGCGCAGGTAGGCTGGAAAAATGCGCTCTCTGGCGGCATTATCACCTCTGTGCTTTTCCTGTTCGGCAAGGAGGTGATTAACCTGATACTGGAGAACGTGAAGATTACAGGCATCTATGCCACAGCCGGTTCGCTCGTGGTGCTGTTGCTGTGGGTGTTTTACTCGGCTGTCATCCTCATGCTGGGTGCCGAGGTGACCAAGGCGTATGCTGACTACCATAAGCGCGCCATCGCCCCATCGGAGATTGCCATAAAGTATAAGCGGGTAAGGCAGCGGGAGCCTGACGAAAGCTAGGCCCCTATACACAAAAAGAGGAAGCAGTTAGCTTCCTCTTTTTGTGTATTGATGGTGATAAATCCTAAGAAGTATACTTGTCTTTGCCAAGTTGCTTTACCAGTTTGTTATACACTCCCAGCAGCAGGAATGATGGGGCCCACTGGCCTACAAACAGTGCTTCTTCGTCTTTTCTCATTACTTTAAGCGTGGCTGAAATTGCCATAGAACCCAGGGCAGCCCATAGGTACATATCAGATGGTATACGGGCGGTATACTCTTCTATTGCTGCGGCTACAGGACCTTCTTCTTTCTGCGGGTTCATCGAATCTGCTTTTCTTTTTAGCTCGTTTGCATCCATAGTTTATATTCTGATTTAGAGTTATTGTTATTATTCCAGTTCAAACGCAGTATCCGTTGCTATTGTTATGGCAATCCGCTTTTTTCAGCAAAAAACCGTTTCTATATAGCAGAAAACGGCTTTTCTCTCCGGTGCCTGCTACCTAAGCCGCAGGGCCAGGTGCTGCCACCCCCCAAAATATCCGTCAGAAAAACCTGTTAACCTTGGTCAGCTCCTTGCGGTACTGCGTCAGCAGGCGGCTCTTGGAAATGAAGCCCTTGAACTTGCCTTTCCGCACCACCGGCAACGACCACAGCTTGTGGGTATCGAACTTATCGAGCACCTCGGCGGCGGGCTCGTCTATCTCCACCACAGCCTCCGGTGGGTGCATCAGATCGCGGGCCTGTATGGTGTCGTAATTAGAGGTGTCCCCGAGCCGCTGCCGGAAGTCGTTCAGGGTGATGATGCCCTTGAGCATGCCTTTTTCATCGAGCACCTGCAGCACGCCCTTGTTCGATTTGGCGAAGCTCTCCACCACCTCCCGGAACGCGGCATCCTCCGTCACCGCCGTTCCGCCATCTTCGACCAGCTGTTTGATGTTCAACTGGTTTAACAGGATGCGATCCACGCGCAGCGCCTTACTCTGGCCCTTGGGTTGCACCACGTTGCGGCTCAGGTTCTCGATGTAATACTTCAGAAAATAGGAAACCGCGCACACCAGCATCAGCGGCACAAACAACTGGTAGCTCTGCGTGATCTCGGCCACAAGGAAGATGGCTGTCACCGGGGCGTTCATGATGCAGGCAAACACACTGGCCATGCCCAGGAAGATGTACGTGGCCTGGTTGAGCTCATAGAAAGGAAAAACCAGTTCTGCCACCTTGTAAAACAGGAAGCCCAGCAAGCCACCTGTGATAATAGAAGGGGCAAAGTACCCGCCCTCACCGCCTGAGTTAACGCAGATACCCGTGCTGATGGGCTTTGCCAGCGTTATCAGCGAGAAGAAGAAGAGGTTGAACCAGACCGTGTTCGGCAGCACCGCCAGCGGCGAGTTGACAAAGAGCGAGCGCTCCTCGTTGTTGAGCAGGGCATTTATACTTACGTACCCCTCGCCATACATGGGCGGCAGCAGGTAGATGATGCAGCCTAGCGTAATGCCCCCTATCAGCGCCCGCATGTACGCATTCTTTATGCGCGACAGGTACATGGCGCAGTAGCTGTAGGTCTTGAGCAGGTAATTGGACATCAGGTAGCCCAACACCCCCAGCAGTACGATAAGCGGAATCTGCTCGTAGGTAAAGTCGGTGAGGGGCACCTGGAAGCGCAGGTGCTCGCCCATGATGAACTCGAACAGGATCTTTCCGGCCGCCGCCGCCACCAGCAAGGGTATCAGCAAGGTGGGCGTAAACTCCGGAAGTATGGTTTCGAGGGCAAAAATGAAGCCCCCCATGGGCGCGTTATACACCGCCGAGATGCCCGCCGCCACGCCACACCCGATAAGCAGGGTACGCAGCCGGTAGCCCAGCCCCAGAAAACGCCCCACGTTGGAGCCCACCGCCGCCCCGCTCGAGATAATGGCCGCCTCCACCCCGGAACTCCCGCCAAAGCCAATGGTCAGGCCCGTGGTGACAAACTTAGAGTATACCAGCCGCAGCTTGATAATGGAAGAGTGGTTCTCTATGGCGTCAATCACGTGGCGCGCCCCGCCGAAGTAGGCCGTTTTCTGGAAGATGTTCCGGTTGATGAACGTTACGAGCAGGAAGCCAATGAGCGGCAGCAGAAAGTATAGCAGCTTGGGCGCAAAGTATACCGCGTACTGCTCAAAGTAAAAAATGATGGTCTTGATAAGGATGGCCGATAGCCCGACAATAGAGCCGACCACCACGCTCAACACAAAAGGCATCACACGGCTGTTGCTCTGCTTCTTTCGCCATTTTAAAAACGCCAGTTGATAACGGTTTAATCTGCTCATGTTTTAGGGCATATGCCTGCTATGTGTGTGCACATGCCAGTGATGTAAGAAATAATGATGCGCTGTCCTGTTTTGCCGGGGCAAATTGCAATTGCCCCAAGCCTCTCCTCCGACAACGAAAGTTTTAGAAAATGGCTGCATCAATCCCCTTATTTCGACCCCTGCCGGGTTTAGCCAGCTGCTTCTGAAGCGCAACTGCTTTTCGAAATCGCCGGCACGTGCTGACGGGGTAGCAGCTATACTTTATACTTGCTATACGTTGCCTGTAGCCAAAACAGAAACTATAGCCCCGGGAAAGTATAAAAGCTCCTGCGCCATGCGCCCGGAGCTTTATACTTTATACTTCCTGAAAGGGTAGTTTATACTTTCGCCTACTGTTTCACCAGCTGTATCTCGCAGTTGAGCTTTATTTCATCGCTTACCACCACGCTGCCGGCCTCTGTCACGGCATCCCACATCAGGCCATAGTCTTTGCGGTTTATTTTTCCGGTCACGGTAAAGCCGGCTTTGGTCTGTCCGTAGGGGTCTACCACAATGCCACCGAACTCCACGTTCACGGTTACAGGCTTGGTAGTGCCGCGGATGGTGAGGTCGCCGTGAAGTTTATACTCATTCTCCCCTACCTTCTCAAAGTTTTTGCCCTCATACTTTACCTGCCCGTGGCTGGCCGCATCAAAAAAGTCTGCCGACTTCAGGTGCGTGTCGCGCTGCTCGTTGTTGGTGCTGATCGAGTCCACATCCGCCTTAAACAGGACCTTTGTGGCTTTGGTAAAGTCTTCGTCCTCTGTCTCTACCTCCACGTTAAACTGTCCGAAGTAACCGGTTACGGTGGTGATCATCAGGTGCTTTACCTTAAACTGTACTTCGCTGTGCATCGGGTCTGTTACCCATCTTGTTGTAGCCATAGTTTCTATTCCTTTAAGATTACATGTACGTATAAGCTTTTCAGCAGCAACAGGTTACATTTCAGAAAGAAACGCTCTGGTTAACCGCCATCCAGCCGCTCTGCCACGTTTCTGCCGAAAGGAAAAACCTCCTATAAATACGGAGCACCTACCAGGGACATTTTCTAAAGCATGGAAGGCGGAGCTTCTACTTTGCAGGGAAGCAGGTGATTTCCTGGTTAAGTAAAAGCAGCCATACTTCTTCTCCAGCTTTTTCGTACTTTAGAATCCTATCAAAAGACACACTTATGAAATACAGACGATTTGGCCGCACAGGCTGGAACATAAGCGAAGTAGGCTATGGCATGTGGGGCATGGCCGGCTGGAAAGAATCCGATGACCGGCAGTCGGAGCAGTCGCTGGATTTGGCCGTGGAGCGCGGCTGCAACTTTTTTGACACAGCCTGGGGCTATGGCGAAGGGCACAGCGAGCAACTGCTGGGAAAGCTACTGAAGCGCCACCCGGACAAGCGCCTTTACGTGGCCACCAAAATCCCGCCCAAGAACTTTACCTGGCCCTCCCGGCCCGAGTTTAAGCTGGAGGAGGTTTTCCCGGCAAGCCACATCATCGAGTATACCGAGAAGAGCCTTAAAAACCTGGGCGTGGAAACGATAGACCTGCAGCAGTTTCATGTGTGGGAAGACAGTTGGGCTGAGCATGAGGAGTGGCAACGCGCTGTGGAGCAACTGAAGGCCGATGGAAAGATACAGCACATGGGCATCAGCGTGAACCGCTGGGAGCCGGAGAATGTGCTCAACACGCTGCGCACCGGCCACATCAGCGCCGTGCAGGTAATCTACAACATCTTCGACCAGGCCCCTGAGGATACACTTTTCCCGCTCTGCGAAAAGCTGGATGTCGGCATCATCGCCCGCGTTCCGTTCGACGAGGGCACCCTGACCGGCAACCTCACCAAAGACACCACCTTCCCCGAGGGCGACTGGCGCAACACTTACTTTGTGCCAGAAAACCTGCACAGCAGCGTGGACCGTGCCGAAAAACTGCGGCCGCTGGTACCCGGAAGTATGACGATGGCCGAGATGGCTCTGCGCTTTATACTCAGCAACCCGCACGTGAGCACCACCATCCCCGGCATGCGCAAAAACAACCACGTGGAGTCTAACCTGGCCTCCAGCGACGGCAAGGGCCTGTCCCAGGAGCTGTTGCAGGAATTGAAAGCCCACCGCTGGGACCGCCAGCCAACCAAATGGTCGCAATAGCAAACGCAAGTATAACGCAGGCACCCGTTTGTACCTGCGCATAAAGTATAAAGAAGGCCGCTGCCAGCAATGCAGCGGCTTTTTTGTGTTTATAGGTGCGGGATGTATGCTATCTTTGCAACCTGTATTTCTGATTTAGACCGCCCGGCATGAGCCTTACCAAGATAAGTAAAGCCTTTGATGCGCTTACCCCGCACGAAATGTATGAGATGCTGCGCCTGCGCAGCGAGGTGTTTGTAGTGGAGCAGACCTGCGTGTTCCTGGATATGGACAACAAGGACCAGAAGTGCCAGCACCTGCTGCTCTACCAGGACAGCGAACTGGTAGCCACTTCGCGCCTGGTGCCGCCCGGCCTCTCCTACCCCGACGCCATGTCTATCGGCCGCATCGTGACCAGCATGGAAGTACGTGGCACAGGCCTGGGCAGGATTTTGGTGGATTATTCGATTGAGGAATGCTACCGCCTACACGGGCACGGCCCTATTAAAATCGGGGCGCAGGTATACGCCAAAGGTTTCTACGAGAGCTTCGGCTTTGTGCAGTCCGGCCCCGAGTACGATGAGGATGGCATACCGCATATTGAGATGACGAAGGAGTAGGAACGCTTTTAGGTTAGTTTACCAGGTTTAAACACGGTTGCTCAAGTACAATACTAACCTTCGCATCATCTTGAAAGAAGTGGGATTTCTGCAGTGCCGGGTCCAACCACCCCTACCCCTCAGAGCTGCGCCCGCTACCTTCGAACTCCCGTTCTTGGTAGTCTAAGGAGGGGAATCTGTAGCTGATCTAGCCAAAGTATAAGTTCTATAGCTGTTGTCCTCGCGCGGACAGGTCGCGACCTGTCCCTACAAGTATAAACCCACCCCCAGACCCTCCGAGGAGGATCTGGGGGTGGGTTTATACCTCATACTTTCTCTGTCATCTCGAGCAGGGCGAGAGATCTATTCGGAATTCTCTCTAGAATTCTATGGTCAAGCTGACAGCAGTGGCAGTGGCTATCGAACTGCTTCCCAGCCTTTGGGTTGAGCGCCTTCTAGATTTCCGGTGCCGCAGGCAGCCCGAGGAACGAGGGCAGGAAATGTAGACAGCGCGATGCCCGAAGGCGAGGCCTCCCGGCCTTGAGGGAGCCAAAGTCAGAGATGAAACAATAGGTTTATAAGGCTGAGGATGAACGGTGGCTAAAGAGGATAGCTTGTGTCAGGTTGCAGAAAGCAGTTGCTATTAAAGTATAAACTAGCAAGTATAAAGTATAGCCTAAGTATATCAGCTACTGCCAAAGTATAGCCGAAGGTACAAAAGTATAAAGTAAACTTTACGCGGACTAGGAAGTCCGCAGCAGCTTTAGTTCCGAACACGGATGTCCGGAACAGCAGAATAGAAGCGGTGGCTAGGAAAGTATAAACCAGCAAGTATAGCCAAAGTATAAACTATACCCCTACCGCTCCTGCCCCGTCGACAGCAGCACAGAAGTACCTTCCTCCACGGCGCGGCGGCTGGCGCGGTAGCGTATGGTGCGCTGGCCCAGCAACAGCAGCACCAGCCCTATTACTGAGCAACCCGCCATCACGCTGACCATCGGCAAGGCCGTTCCGGTGTGCATCACACTTACCGCCGCCGACATCAAACCACCCATCGCCATCCGGAAGCTGCCCAGCAAGGCAGCCGCACTGCCCGTGTTCTTGCTGAAAGGCGCCAGGGAGAGTGCCGTAGCGTTCGGGTTGAGGAGCCCCTGTCCGGTCAGGAAAACGAACAGCAGCACAATCAGGCTGATTATGCTGAACCATCCATAGTATGTACCGACCACCAGCAGGATACCCACCGCAGTTTGGTAGAAGAGGGTAAAGTTGATCACCTGCTCGCTCTTAAACCTGTTCAGGATAAAGTGGTTAAGCTGCGTGGAGCCGATCATGGCAAAGGCCAGAAACGCGAAGATCCAGCCATACTCCTGCTCGCTCACCTTGTAAATATTCATGAACACGTCGGCAGAGCCGGCAATGTAGGCAAAGGGCGCCGCCGTGGCAATGCCGCCCGCCAGCGTGTAAAGCAGAAACTGCTCCTGCTTCAGCACCGAGATAAAGCTCTTCAGTACTGGCTTCGGTTTCAGGGAAATAGAGGGATCGGCAGGTCGTCCTTCCGGCAGGAAAAAGTATACGCCCAGCATGATCAGGGCCGTGATGACGGCAAGTATCACGAACACCGAGTGCCAGCCAAAGGCCGCCGTCACGTAGCCTCCCACCGTAGGCGCCACCATCGGCGAGACGGCAATAACCAGCGTGAGTAGTGAGAAGGCCTGTGCCGTTTTGTTTACCGGGAAGATATCGCGTACCAGCGCCTGCGCCGCCACCATGCCCACGCAGCCCCCAATGGCCTGCAGAAAGCGCATCAGCACAAAGGAGTTAATAGACTCGGTATAGGCGCAAGCCAGCGACGTGAGGATATAAATAAACAGCCCGACATACAGGGGCTTTTTGCGTCCGTAGCGGTCCAGGAGCGGCCCGTACAGCAGCTGCCCCACCGAAATGCCCACCAGGTATGCCGTCAGCGATAGCTGCACTTGCGCTATGGTGGTTTTTAAATCGGAGGCAATGGCCGGGAAGCCGGGCAGGTACATATCAATCGAGAAAGGACTGATAGTGGCCAGCGAGCCCAGGATAAGTATGATTACAAAATATTGCTTTCGCGTCATGTATATTATTCAGAAAAGGCGTCAAAGTTACAACATAAATTAGTCTCTGCAGCAGCAGCGCAGAGGTATATAACCTATAACTTGGCACAATGTTTCGGATTGTTTACCTTGCCGGTCATGCAAGACCCATCAGCTCAACCCAACTCCTCCATCCTGCAGGAACTCGTACTGCACCGCATGCCCTTCGGCAAGTATAAAGACACGCTCCTCTGCGATTTGCCTGTCTCCTACCTGGAGTGGTTTGCCAGCAAGGGCTTTCCGCCGGGCAAGCTGGGCATGCAGTTGGCTACCATGTTCGAGATTAAAACTAACGGCTTGGAGTACCTGCTCGTTCCGCTTAAGCGCCAGGCAGGGGGCCGCAAGGCATAAATTCAGCCTACATCAAAGGCGATTACCTCCCGCACCTCGCCGGCACCCATTTCGCTTACGGTGATGTGGCCGATGCGCACCCGCACCAGCCGCAGCGTCGGGAAACCGATGGCGGCGGTCATTTTGCGCACCTGCCGGAACTTGCCTTCTGTGAGGGTGATGGATACCCAACTGGTGGGGCCGTGGCGTTCGTCGCGGATGCGCTTGGCGCGATCGGGTAGTTCGGGCGTGGCCTCCAGCCGCTGCACCCGGCAGGGCTTGGTCTGGTGCCACTCTTTTTCGGTGCGGATGGCAATGCCCTGCCTTAGTTGCTGCAGCGCCTCCTCGGTAATCACGCCATCCACCTGCGCGTAGTACTCCTTCTCCACCTTGGTGCTGCGCACCGCCTCGCTCACTTTGCCGTCCGTTGTCAGCAGCAACAGCCCTTCGCTGTCCTCATCCAGGCGACCGATGCTCATAGTGCCTTCAGGGAAATCGTACAGCTCGCCCAAAACTTTCTTTTTCCGGGTTTCGCTGATAAACTGGCTGATGTAGCCGTAGGGTTTGAAAAGTATAAAATGGCGGTGCATGGCAGGAGGCTGTTTCCGGGTGCAAAGGTACGGGTATGGATTTATACTTTCTAGTTGCAACCATACTTCTGCTGAAAGGGTCCTGGTGATAAAGGCCTATCCACTTATCTTTCTGCACCTTATCCGTTCAGAAACATAAAATTTTACATTCTGAAATGCATATATTGCAGGTAAATCCCAAAGGCACCATCACATGAAAACACACGCCGGTTTATACTTTGTTTTGATTTGCCTTGTCTGCTGCCTCGCCTCCTGCGACCTCCACCAGTATGACTATGTCAGCAAGTACTGCCCCGGCTCCTGCACCGTTATCAAGGGCCGGGTAAGCGACCAGAACGGGCAACCGGTTGCCGGCACCACGCTGCGCATCAAGTGGCGCAACGACGGCTACCTGCAGCCAGCCTACACCACCGAAAAAGCCACTGCCACCACCGATATGAACGGGAACTACGAACTGCGCTTCCTGCTCCGCGACAGCGAACTGGAGAAAGGCTATTTTCTGATAGAGGCTAACCAGGATCTGGATGCCTACCTTGGCTGCAAAGCCGACAACCTGTGGTACCCTCGAAGCCTCGCCCGCGACACGACTATCATCCAAAACTATACCATCGCCTCCTTCGCTTTACTGGAGTTTACCACCGACAACCAGGACCCTGAACAGCCGCCACAGGAGCGCTACCAGGCCCTGGTAAAGTATAAACTAAGCCCCACCGATACCGACAGCTGCACCTATGCCTTTGACGGCCGCTGGGGATACCTGAGGGGGGAAGTATACGTGCCTGCAGACATACCCGTAGTGGTGTATACTTCAAAGGCCGGAACCGGAATGACAAAAAAAGACGTGCTGACGCTGGAGTCGGGGGAAAGGCGGCGCTATACCTTAACATTTTAAAGTATGACATACGAGATCATTCACGAAGAGAAATACCAGCAGTTTACGGCCCGGCTGGAGCAGGACGAGGAAGCCGAGCTGGCCTACGCCAAACCTGAGGATGGCGTGCTGGACCTGACGCATACTTTTGTGCCGGAGGATTACCGCGGCACCGGCCTGGCGCAGGAGCTCATCAACACAGCCCTGGCTTACGCCCGCCGCCACAACCTGAAAATCATCGCCACCTGCGTAGCCGTGAAAAAGCACATCGCGCAACACCCCGAGCACCAGGACCTGCTGCACTAAGCCATACTTGCCATGAAGCGCCTTATACTGTTTACTTTGCTGCTGCTACTGACTTTGCCGTCCCTTGCCCAAACGGAGGCCGAGCCCTTGAAACAACACCTGGTGAGCCTGCAGGTGGGCGGTGCCTTAGGGAGTGGTAACTTCGGTGACGCTGATTTTGATGATGCCTACCCGGCTTTTGTCCGCGACGGGCTGCTACTGACCGGCAGTTACCGCTACAGCCTTGGCCCGCATGTGGGCGTCGGCGCCTCGGTGAGTTACCGCCACAACCGCTACGACCTGGATGCCTTTGTGGAGCCCGACGATGAACTGGTAACAGGAAAAAGTTCCGAGGCCTGGCGCTCCTGGTTTACGCTGGCCGATGTATACTTTAAAGTGCCCGTGCGGCAGGTGATGGAAGTATACCTGAAAGGCTCGGCAGGTGCCGCCTTTAACCGCAGCGCCTCCTGGCAGGTGCAAACTACTTATGGCGCTATCCGGATGCCCGCCGACAAGGCCACGGCAGCGGCCTGGGGCTGGGGCAGCGGCGTCAATTTTATCACCAAACCTTTCCTCATCAGCCTGGAAGGAAAGATGCTCTACACCAAGCCTGTTTTCGAGGTGCTGAACACGCAGGGCGATCCGCTCCGACACCGCCAATCCCTGAACACCTTTAACCTAAGTGTGGGTGTACTCTACGATTTCTAAGGTTATACTTTGGTAGATGACCGTAAAAAAATTTGCACAATTTTTCGCGTCTTTCAAACACTCAAAAACCCCGTTTATAGCTCATAAACGAAGATTTCTATACTCCCCGAACTTTTTCACCAAATAGATTGAATAAATTTTTCATCTTTTCATAACCTTTCCTATGCCTTCCCGTTTATAAGTATGGCTAAAAGTTGAAAATAGATTACAAAGAAGCCGGAGATTCCACCCAAAGGATTTCTGGCTTCTTTGTTTCTATGCCTCCCTTCCTATACTTTGCTTAATTGCACAAAACTCTCCTTCAGTTTCGGGTACAGTGATTCGAATATGGCATAGCTCCTGGCGTAGGTTTCGTGGGTGTTCTGATCAGGTTCAAACGTGCTGCGCACCCGTATCATACTTTCAGCAGCCTCCAGCGAGGGCAGCAAGCCGAGCGCGTACATGCCCATGATGGCTGCCCCGAAGGCGGACCCCTCCCGCGTTTCCGTTAGCTGCACTTTCTTGCCGGTTACGTCGGCCAGCATTTGCACCCACAGCTCCGAGAAGCAAAAACCGCCGTTGGCATAAATGCAGGAAACTGGGCCAATCGTTTGCTCCAGCGCCTGCACCACACTGTTCACGCTGTAGATCACCCCTTCCATCACGGCTCTTAGAAAGTGCGCCCTCTTGTGGTTGTACCCCGCCCCAATGAAGCACGCCCGTGCCGCGCCATCCCAGATAGGTGCCCGCTCGCCGAGCAGGTAAGGCAGAAACAGCAGTCCCTCTGCGCCGGGTTTTATACTTCCGGCCACCTCGTCCAGGAGCTCGTAGATGTCCTGGTCTTTGCGTGTGGCCTCCAGGGTTTCGGCAGCATAGAACGTATCCCGGAACCAGCGCAGCGCCACGCCGCCATTGTTCACTGCCCCGCCCAGCACAAAGTGGTCCTTATCCAGAATGTAGCTGAACACCCGCTCCTGCAAATCTGTGGCGGGTTGGTTGGCCATCATGCGCACGGCGCCACTGGTGCCAATGGTAACCACCGCCTCGCCGGGGCGCACGGCATGGGAGGCCAGGTTAGCCAGACAGCCGTCGCTGGCGCCAATCACGAAAGGCGTGTCGGCAGGAAGGTGGAGTGCGGCGGCGTCCGCTGCCTGCAGGCCTTTGAAGGTATAAGTAGGCGGCACCGGCTCGGGCAGCTGGTCCGGGTTTACGCCTGCCACCTGCAGCGCATCCGGGTGCCACGCAAACTCGAAGATATGGAAGAGCCCCGTGGCCGAGGCGATAGCATAATCCACTTTATACTCGCCGAACAGCCGGTGCAGCACATACTCCTTTATCCCGATAAATTTAGCGGCCTGCTTAAACACCTCCGGCTGTTCCTTCCGCAGCCAGCACAGCTTCACGAGCGGCGACATGGGGTGCACCGGCGTGCCGGTCTGCAGGTATATCTTGTGGCCTACCGCACTGCTCTTTATGTCATCGGCAAACGTATGGCTGCGCGAATCGGCCCAGGTGTAGGAGTTGGTGAGTGGCTTGCCGTCGGCATCTACCAAAATAAGGCTATGCATGGCGCTACTGAAGCTTACGCCGTCCACCGCATGCCCCTGCTCCTGCAGCCATTTGGCTACGGCGCCCAGCGTGTTCAGCGCGGCCTGCAGCACCAGTTCCGGGTCCTGCTCCGCCTGCCCCGGCTCCAGGCTGACGATGGGGTACTCCTGCGACTGCTGATAGAGCACCTCCCCGGCCCGGGAAAAAGCCACGACTTTGGTGCTGGTAGTGCCGATATCGACCCCTACCATGGTGTTTTGCTGCATAAGTGTATAGTTTACCCAATTTACGTAACCTTGGGCACAGGCTTTATACTTTTATAGCTCCTGCGCAGAATTAAGCACAGCACTTTGGCGCTATACTACTAGCTGTAAGTAATCTAGGAAATTTCCCTGGTATGTAACAGTCTACTGCCAATGTGTAGCTAGCTTTATACTTTAGCGCCTGCAGCTTACCCTCTCAGGCACAGGTTTTACACATTGCAACTGGCCCGTAAAGTATAAAATTGGCTCCTTGCCTTACCTTCTCTCCTGCTCATTGAGCTTCTGAAAGTATAGCATATGTTTCGCTGCGTGAAATTCTGGTGTTGCAAAGTCTGCTTCCTGTGTACCTCCTCGCAGCGCCGGGAGTAACGTGTTTACAGCTAAAACCAGCCAGCTACCACCCGCCGGCGCGGGCAAACGGGCATTTTCGGGTGTGGATAAAGTATGGAAATGTAGATAAACCGTGCCCGGCCGCAAGTATAGCAAAGTATAAACCGCTGTTAATTAACCAGTTTAGCAAACAGAGCCTCCTCCACTCTCCACATCAGTGTAATATTTGTCCACATTCACATTTCGTACATAGTGATTACCTATTTTTGTAAAGCAAAAGACACTTACACATATCAGGAAAAGGACAGTAGCGATGGTTAAGACAAATGTACACAGAGGCGAGGTTATCAGAGATGCCATAAAGGCTAGCGGCGTGGCCATTGGTGTAGTGGCCGAAAAAATGGGCATCAGCCGTAAAACGCTTTACAACAAGTTTAAAGAATCCAGCATCCCATACAGCTTTATCCTGAAGCTGGGCGAGGTGATTCACCACGACTTTGCACAGGATTTCCCACACCTGAGTAAAACTGTGAAAAAAGAGGCCCCAAAGGCACAGCCGCAAATGAGCACCAACCTGCTCCTGCCCTTCGACAGCGAGCCGCAGGAAACCACCTACAAGCACAGCAACCTGCGCGACTGCGAGCAGGAACTGGTGAACCTGCAGCGCAAGTACATCAACTTGCTGGAGAAATTTAATGAGCTGCTGCTGAAGACACAGGTTTAAGCTAAGGCCGGCGCGGGAACGGCCTAATCAATAATGATAGCCCCATCGCGCCGCAGGTTTAGATCTTCCTGCTCGTTACCGGCCCGGAAGGTGGCCACAGCTGTCTCACCGGCGTAGAGGGTCAGCAGGTCGCCGGCAATCCGGAAACTACTTACCTGGCCAAGCAAGTCAAGCATCTTGTTCTCCTGCTCTATTTCCGGGCATGTCATCCGGGAGGAGCTCAGGTTGGAGATGCTAAGCTTCTGCCCGCTTAATTCATACTTGCCCGAGAACCTGTTGCAGCCGGTAAAGCCAACCACGCGGGCTTTGCCTTCCTCGAAGCGCACATAAGCTGTTTGGGTGTTCTGCGGGCGCTGCACATCCTGCCCCTCCAGGGACAACAGGACCCAATAAGCACCCAGGATGCTGTCCGCCTCAGCGGCAGTGCTTTGTTTTTGCATGGTGCAGGCTCCGGCTGTTAGCAAGCATAATAAGGCTATCGCCCAAAGTATAGGTGTTCGTTTTCTGATCATTTTTCTGCCGAGTTAACTTATAAATTTTCCTTCCTAGTACGCAGCTAGCGTGCTTAGGTATGCCAAAAGTAAAGCCCACGGCCAGGCCGTGGGCTTTATCGTTCTTGCTCCCGGGCGTTGTTCTATGCCCTTGTCGTTTTATCACCGTAGGCGCTTGGTCCGGAGTGAGCGCCGTAATCAGGTCCGGATGTTTCGCCGGGACGGCGGTAACGGCTGCTGCGCTGGCTGTAGTCGTAGTTATCGCTGCGGTTGCTGCTGCGGATCTCCCCGCGGTAGCGTTCGTCATCGCCGCTGTGGTGCCGGTTATAGTACTCGCGCTGGTAGTCGCTGCCACGAAAATCATTGTCAGAGCGCCTTTCCGGATGCTCGCCCCTGTCATAGTAGGCATCGATGCCCAGCATGTTATAGCCATGGTCGCCACGGCCCCTGTACATCTTCTCGTCCGTGTTGAAGTCTTCGTAGCGGCGGCCCTGCCCTCCGTACTGGTAGCTGTTGTCCTGGCGGCTGTAGTTGCTTCCGGCACTGTAGTTGGTGCTGCGCGGGTTGCCGTACGTGCCGTACACATCGCGCTCTTCCCAATTTATACCACTGTCGCGATCATACCCGCCACGCTGGTTGCGGCGGTCGCCCATGTAAGGGTTTGGATCGCCGTAGCGGTAGTGTTCGCTGCGCTCCGTTACGCCACGGTGGCTGCTGGCGCCATAGCCGCCCACAGGGCCTCCGCTTCTGTAGCCAAAGTTAGGGTCAGGGTTGGAGCTGCGCACGTCGCGGTACTCCGCGTGCTCGTCGTGCATGCCGTAGTAGTTGCCGTGGCGGTTGCTGTAGCGGTCGCGGTAATTCTGAAAGCCGTCGTGGCGGTTAGATCTATTGTCGGAATCGTGGTGTCTCCTGTTATCTCTTTCGTTTCTTTCCATAGTTGTACTGTTTATGATGTATTCTTTCCCTATAAACGCACCCGCGCTTTATACGTTGGGTTTTGCCGGTGGTAACACGCTTACACCTGCTCTCCTTGGTTTAGGAAGAGGGCACCTACTTTCTGTCGATGCAAAAGGTGCGTTCATCTGAGAGATTCGTTCCTGATAGATTAATTTTATACTTTTAAACAGATGCCACGACGGCTTTACTGCCATTTAGCTCACTGCTGGCGTCAGTTTTAGAGTAGTTGTTGTTTGTTAATTTTGTTGGACAACCCCTGCGCCCCCGGCACAGGGGTTGTTTTTTGGAACATTCCGTTCCCTGGTGGTGTAGTAGAAACACTATGCGAACTGACAAGCCAACTTCAGGTTGCCGCATGCTGGTAGCCGTGCTTCTATGCCTGCTCCCCTTCCAGCTGCTGGCCCAGCAACACACCACCATTGCCTTTGGCTCCTGCAACAGCCAGGACGAGCCGCAGCCGCTGTGGCCTGCCGTGGTAGCCGCCTCGCCTGACCTGTGGGTGTGGCTGGGCGATAACATCTATGGCGATACCCACAACATGGATACGCTGGCTAGCAAGTATAACCGCCAGCTGCAGCACCCCGGGTACCAGGCGCTGATCAAGACTACCCCTATAACCGGCACCTGGGATGACCATGATTTCGGGCACAACGACGCCACCGCCAGTTACAGCCAGAAAGCGCAAAGCCAGCAGCTATTCCTCGATTTCATGGGCGCGCCAGCCGATGCCCCGGTACGCAAGCAGCAAGGCATTTACCGCACTTATACTTTGGGGGAGGGCAACCAGAAAGTAAAAATCTTCCTGCTCGACACCCGCTACCACCTCGACCCGTTCAGAAGACTCTTCGGCCTGTACCTGCCCAACTATGGCGGCGATGTATTGGGGGAAGATCAGTGGAAGTGGCTGGAAGAGGAACTGTCTGACAGCGATGCACAGATCAACATCATCGCCAGCAGCATGCAGATTCTCCCCACCGGGTATAGCTATACTAGTTGGACAGCCTTTCCCAATGCCCGCAAGCGCCTGCTTCGCCTGCTGGAAACTACCCGCCCTGCCAATCCCATCCTGCTTTCCGGTGACCGGCACGTAGGCGAGTTAGCCAAAATAGAACTACAAGGGTATGAGCAGCCCGTCTATGAAATTACCTCCAGCGGCATGACGCACCACCGCAAGCCCAGCAAAGGCGGCAACCGCTACCGGGTGGGCGAGCAAATCGGGGCACTGAATTTCGGGGTGATGCAAATTGCCTGGGGCGATACGGAAACCGAGGTTAGCCTCCAGATACGGGATGTGAAAAACTTGCCTTTATTGGAGCAGACACTGGTTTTCAAGCAAGCGCCTGTTGCTGTGCTAAGTGAGGAGCAATAAAAAAAGCGGGCTGCCCATATATGGCAACCCGCTTTTATACTTTATAAGCAAGTATAAATTATTTACCTGCTGATGAGGAGGTAGCACCAGCCGGAACCTGCTGTTGCTGGTCTTTATACTTGGTGTTGAACTTCTCGTAGAGGAACTTCTGCTTGTCGGTCAGGTCTATCTTGCGGCCCTGGATGAAAGCGTGCGTCACATTGTTGGTGCGCATGTCCAGCAGGTCGCCAGCGGATACCACCAACGTTGCATCTTTGCCCACTTCCACAGAACCTACCTGCTTGTCCACACCCAAAATTTTGGCGGTGTTGAGCGTAACAGAGGCCAGCGCCTGCTCTTTGTCCAGGCCATAGGCAGCAGCTGTGCCAGCGATGAACGGCAGGTTACGGATGCCGTGGATGGCCAAATCATAGTCCAACGCAAAAGGGATGCCCGCCTGGTGCAGCAAGTATGGCGTTTTGTATGGCATGTCCACATCCTCCTCCGCACGGGATGGCAGGGCGTGCACGCCGGAGTAAATAACAGAAACGTTGTTGGCTTTCAGGAAGTCGGCCACGGCTACCGCATCGCGGGCTCCTACTACCACAATTTCCTTCACGCCGTGCTTCTTGGCAAAGTTCACGCCTTCAATCATCTCCTTGCCATAGTTGGCGTGGATATACAGCTTTTGCGTGCCGTCGAACAAGCCGGTCATGGAGGCAAGCTTCAGGTTCTGGCTGTCGTGCTTGCCTGATTTGTAAACCGCTGCCTCGCGGAACAGCTTATCCAGCTCCAGCATGGTTTTCTCACGCTCCTCAGCCATACGTCGCAGGCGCTCGTCGGCTTGTCTGTTGCCGGTTTCGATGAGCATGCTTGGCCAGTTCAGGTGCATGCCTACGTCTGCCTTCACGATAGCGTCTTCCCAGTTCCAGGCGTCCAGCTGTACGATAGACGATGTACCGGCAATCGTGCCACCAACTGGTGTCACCTGCGTCATCAGTACACCATTGGCGCGTACCGTCGGGATAATGTCGGAATCTGTGTTATAGGCGATTACTGAACGCACGTTCGGGTTCATCTCCCCCACCTCGCGCCAGTCGATGGTGGCGCGTACGCTTTCCACCTCGTTCAGGCCAAGCGCCGCGTTTGGCTGGATTAGGCCCGGGTAAATGTGCTGGCCCGTTACGTCCACTACTTCGTAGCCGCTCAGGTTAGCCCCGCTCTGCGGACCTGCATACGTGATCTTTCCGTTATCGAAACCTACAGCGGCATTTTCCACCACCTGACCGTTGCCTACGTGCAGGGTAGCACCCTTCAGCAGCACGGGCTTGCTTTGCTTGGGCGCAGGGGCAGGCACCTGTGCCACTGCCGGCACTGCAAACAGCAGCGCGACCAAAGCGGATATATATCTTTTATGAATCTTCATTTTATGAATTGTTGAAATTTTGATTGTTGATTGCTTATTGTTCAAAATTCGAGAGCAACAATTAACAAGCAACAACTAACAATTAGTATGCAAAATACGCCTCTTCCTCGCTGTGCTCTACTTCCTCGCAGTGCATCACCTGGGTTCTTCTGCTCACAGGGCTTTGCGTTTTGGCACCACCGGCTTTGGCCTGCAGCATCTTCTGAATCAAACGCACGCGCTCTTTCTCCAGATCCACACGCATCTGCTCGTCGCGCTCCACATCGTAGTAGGCAATGCCATCCACAAAGGTCTTCAGCGGCTTAGCGTAGATAGAAAGCGGATGCTCGTTCCACAGTACCACGTCGGCGTCTTTGCCAGCTTTGATGCTACCCATTCTGTCGTCGAGGTGCAGGAGCTTGGCCGGGTTCAGGGTCACCATTTTCAGGGCGTCCTCTTCGCTCATGCCGGTATACTTCACACTCTTGGCAGCCTCCTGGTTCAGGCGGCGGGCCATCTCGGCGTCGTCAGAGTTGATGGCCGTTACAATGCCCAGTTGGTTCATGATGCCGGCGTTGTGCGGAATCGCATCCTTCACCTCCATCTTGTAAGCCCACCAGTCGGCGAAGGTAGAGCCACCTACGCCATGCTCTTTCATCTTATCGGCCACTTTGTAGCCTTCCAGGATGTGCGTGAACGTGTTCACCTTAAAGCCCATATCCTCGGCCACTTTCATCAGCATGTTAATTTCGGACTGCACGTACGAGTGGCAGGTGATAAAGCGCTTCTCGTTGAGGATTTCCACCAGCGCCTCTAGTTCCAGGTCGCGACGCGGAGACGGAGTTTTGGCTTTGTCGCGCTTGCTCAGCTTGTTGTAAGTGTTCCAGGCCTGCTCATACTCTTTAGCACGCTGGAAGGCGTCCACAAACACCTGCTCCACACCCATACGGGACTGCGGGAAACGGATGGTCTGCGTGCTGCCCCAGTTCGATTGCTTCACGTTCTCGCCCAGCGCAAACTTGATGTAGCCGTCAGCGTTCTCTACCAGCAGCTCGTCGGCGCTCTTGCCCCAACGCAGTTTAATAATGGCTGACTGGCCACCAATAGGGTTAGCCGAGCCGTGCAGCAGCTGCGAGGTGGTTACCCCACCGGCCAGTTGGCGGTAAATGTTAATATCCTCCGGATTCACCACATCGGCCATGCGCACCTCAGAGGTAACAGCTTGGGTACCCTCGTTCACGCCATGCAGCGCAATGTGCGAGTGCTCGTCGATGATGCCTGGCGTGACGTGCTTGCCGGTTCCATCCACAATCCTGGCGCCGGACTCGCTCAGGTTCTTGCCAACTTTGGCAATCTTGCCGTTTTTGATCAGCACGTCAGCATTCTCCAGCTTGCCTTCTTTCTCGTTTGTCCAAACAGTGGCTTTTTTGATAAGGATGGTCTCCTGCTTCGGTAGCTCTGGCTGGCCATAGGCGCGGAATGGGAAAATCATACTTCCGATCGCAGTGTCCGCCTCTTTCTTGGCGCGCTCTTTCTTGGCTTGCTCGGTCATGGCCTCGGAGTAAGACGCCAGCCATTTTACAGCAGAAGCATTTGGCAACTGGCCTTCGCCCTGCAGGTTTTTGCCGGCTACCCAGCCGCTCAGGCGGATGCTCTCCTTGCTGTCTTTGCTTTCGGCAAAAGAGATGGTTACCAGGTTCCCTTTGATGCTCAGGTTGCCTTTTACCGTGTCTTTAGAAATTACCTGCAGTTCCGGTTTCTCGGCGGAACCGTTGATCAGGAGCTTGCGACCGGTGTCGTTACCCAGCTTTAAGGTATAAACGCCACGGTAATCAGTGGGCAGGTCGGATACTTTGTACTGCTCGCCCTGTACCCAGTTCTCCAGAATCACGCCGTCTTCCGAGAAAAGATTGTCGGAGGTGATAATGAAGTTGGCCAGCATGCCTTTGTTCAAGCTGCCCACCAGGTTATCTGCGCTCAGGAGTTTAGCAGGTGTAGCGGTCAGGGCCTTCAGCGCTTCTTCCTCGCTCAGGCCATACTTTACGGCTTTGCGCAGGTTGGGCAGGAAGTCCTTTTTGTCTTTCAGGTCGTGGGCCGTGAAGGCGATGGTTACGCCCGCTTTCTGCAGCAGGGCCGCATTGGCAGGGGCCATTTCCCAGTGCTTCATGTCTTCTAGGGCCACACGGCGGGCATCAAACGGGTCCTCCACGTTGTAAGCGTCTGGGAAAGCCAGCGACAGGATAACAGGTGCGTTGGTGGCTTTAATTTGCGGCAGCATCTGGTACTCGTCTCCGGCACCCTTCATGATATACTGTTTGCCAAACTCATCGCCCACCTTATCGGCACGCAGAATGTTCAGCTTATTGTCAGCCTCAAAAATCTGCGGGAAGCTGTTTGCCTGTGTAAAGGCCCGCAGGGAAATATTCTGCTCTTTCTGCGGATTTTGTGCATTCCACTGGGCATCGAGGTAGGTCTGGCGCAGCAGCGCTACCGAACCCATCAGTGAGTTCGGGTAATCCTGCTTGGACGTACCTTTGTCGAAGGAAAGGGCGGCGGCGGCTTTGTCTTTCAGCACCACCTCGTTCTCGCGTTTCTCGGCCAATGTTACCAGGGCAGCCGTGCCACGGGCAATACCGTCGCGGTGCACCGTCAGCACGGTGCCGAAGCCTTGCTTGCGCAGTTCATCGGCTTTCTTGGCATCTACCTTAAACAATTCTACTGCATTTGTCTCCGGGCGGATAGCCTCGTTCCAGTTATAGGCGCCCTGCTTGGTAGACTCCATCTGCGGGGCAGCACGCCAGTTGCGGCGCTCTACCTTCACTTCCGGCAGGCCATAGTCGCTGTACATATCCACCAGGCCAGGGTAAATGTGCTTACCGGCGGCATCCATCACCACGGCTCCGGCCGGCACCTTTACGTTCGTGCCCACGGCCTCTACTTTGCCGTTGCGGATAACGAGGGTGGCGTTAGAAATAGTGGTTTTGTAGTCGGTGTGGACGGTGGCATTGGTGAAGACCACGAGTCCGGCGCGCTCGTCGTAGACGCCGTTCCGCGGAAAGGTCTGCTGCGCCATCACACCGCCTGCACTGAAGGTGAGACAGGCTGCAATGGTTAGAATTTTCTTCATTCGTAAGGTTGGAATAAAAGTTTAAGGTTTAGACAAGTTTCGGATATCAAGTTAAGCATCAGGCAGGTAAAATGCTATATCGCAGTATGGTTTTCCTGCTATATCAGCTCCTCTGCACCCGAAATTGCCACCTTTGACTGTTGTTGCTGCTGAAGGCTTAATGAGGAGGGGGATTTTCTTTGGTGGTTTGGGTGAATACTGGGTCCAACCACCCCTGGCCCCTCCTTGGCTAAGGAGGGGTATTTCACCCCACCCCTACCCTCCCCTAAGAACAGGGGAGGGAGTTTGTACAGGTGTAAACCCACCCCTAGCCCCTCCGAGGAGGGGAATTATACTTGCTCTATTCTTTGTCATCTCGAGCAGTGCGAGAGATCTATCTGGAATTTTATTCAGATCTCTCCCATAGGTCGAGATGACAGCAACAGCAGTGGCTATCGAATGCTTCCCAGCCTTTGGGTTGAGCGCCTTGTAGATTTCCGGTGCCGTAGGCAGCCCGAGGTACGAGGGCAGGAAATGTACACCGCGCGATGCCCGAAGGCGAGGCCTCCCGGCCTTGAGGGAGCCAAAGCCAGAGATGCAACTATAGGTTTGTAAACCTGGAGGATGAACAGCAGCTAGTAAGGATAGCTTGTGTCAAGTTGCGGGAAGCAGCGGCTAGAAAGTATAGACCAAAAGTCTAAATGGGGAAGTATAAGAAGTATAGCTAAAGTATAAAGTATGGCTTTTCAAGCCAGTTGGGTTACAAACCCAACATCATAGGTAAGCACGGGTTGCAAACCCGCGCCAGCAATTGGAAGAGAAATTCGCTGCAGGAAATTTCCAGACTTGGATATCCCAAACAACGTTATGAGCATAGGCTCAGCGGAAATTTAACTGCTAAAACAAAACCGGCCGCTACATTCGATGCAGCGGCCGGTTTAAGTATAGATTTATACTTTATACTTCTTAATAAGCCCTTCCGGATTTATTCTCAATGTAGTTCATGAAAGCGCGGTTCACGACGCCTGTACCACCTGGAGTTGGGTAGTTGCCTGTAAAGTACCAATCGCCTTTGTGGTTCGGGCAGGCCTGGTGCAGGTCCTCAATGGTCTGGTAGATCACCTGTACCTCTGCCTTCACGTCCGGTGCTTTTACGATTTGGGCTACTTTGTTTGAAATCTCATCATGCGTGAACATGTTGTAGAGTTCCTGCACAAAGTTTGTCTGCTTAAAGGCAGGTGTGCCGGCCGCGGCCACACACTTGTTATAGGTTTCCTGCACCTTATGCGATTGTCCCCTGTCTTTCAGCAGGTCCAGCAGGGCTCTGAAAGCCACAAACTCCTTCATTCTGGACATGTCGATGCCATAGCAGTCGGGGTAGCGGATCTGCGGCGCGCAGGACACGATGATGATCTTCTTCGGTTCCAGCTTGTCGAGCATTTTGATGATGCTCTTCTCCAGCGTCGTGCCGCGCACAATCGAGTCGTCGAGTACCACCAGGGTATCCACGCCTTTCTTCACCACCTCATAGGTTGTGTCGTACACGTGCGTTACCAGGTCGTTGCGGCTGTCGTCGTCGGTAATGAAGGTACGCAGCTTTACATCTTTTATCACCAGTTTCTCGGCACGTGGCTTAAACTGCAGGATTTCGTCGAGTTCTTCTTCTGTAAGTTTTTGGTTTAGAATGGCTTGCTTGCGGTAATCGCGCAGGTGGTTCTCGATACCCTTCATCATACCCAACCATGAAGTCTCGGCGGTGTTGGGAATATACGAGAACACGGTATTTTTCAGGTCGTAGTTTACGGCCTCCAGAATCTGCCGGCAAAGCAGTTTACCCATGTTCTTGCGCTCGGTATAAATCTCCGGGTCGTTGCCGCGGGAGAAGTAAATGCGTTCAAAGCTGCAGGAGAGTTTCTCGCGCGGCTCCACAATCTCCTTCATCTCCGGGTTGCCGGCCTTGTCCACAATCAGGGCGTGGCCGGGGGCGATTTCCTTAATCTCGTTATACTCTATGCCGAAGGCGGTTTTGATGGCAGGCTTCTCCGAAGCTACTACCACCACCTCATCATCCATGTAGTAGTAAGCCGGGCGGATGCCGTTCGGGTCGCGTACCACGAAAGAGGAGCCGAAACCGGTGAGGCCAGCCATGGCGTAGCCGCCGTCAAAGTCCTTACAGGCACGCTTGAGCACGCGCTGCAGGTTCAGGTGCTGCTCAATCAGCGTGGTGATTTCCTTGTTCGTATAGTCGCCTTTCTTGAACTCGTCGAACAGCATCTGGTTCTCTTCGTCCAGGAAGTGGCCGATTTTCTCCAGTACGGTGATGGTGTCGGATTTATGCTTGGGGTGCTGCCCCAGGTCCAGCAGTTTGTTAAACTGCTCGTCCACGTTGGTCATGTTAAAGTTACCGGCCACGGCCAGCGAGCGGCTGCGCCAGTTGTTCTCGCGCACCATCGGGTGGCAGCTGTCCACGCTGTTCACGCCGTGGGTGCCGTAGCGCAGGTGGCCCAGGTACACATCGCCCAGGAAAGGCAGGTTCTCCCACACCCACTCCACATCCTCTACCTGGTCGGGGTAGTTCTCCTTCAGCTTGCGGTACTCCTTGGAGATTTTGCCAAAGATGCTGTCAATGGCGCGGGTTTTTACAGAGCGGAAACGGCTGATGTAGTCGATGCCAGGCAGCGCGTTGATTTTGATGCTGGCCACGCCCGCACCATCCTGGCCGCGGTTGTGCTGCTTCTGCATGAGCAGGTACAGCTTGTTGATGCCGTACATCGGAGTGCCATACTTGTCGGCATAATAACTGATTGGTTTTCGGAGCCTGATTAGGGCGATACCACATTCGTGCTTAATTGCGTCGCTCATATGTGCATTAAAGTGTCTGGGCCAGTAATTGCTCTATCCAGTGCAGCAGCAGGTCGGGTTTAAAGAAAAAGACCAGCAGCGGCAAGGCGAACAGTGCCAGCATCAGTTTATCTGACGGTGAAATAACTAAATTTTCGTGAGATTGATTCCTTTTGAAGAAAAGGTAGTATGGTATCTTGATATAGTAAAAAAGCGCCACCCCCGTCAGCAGGATTCCGATGATTAACAGCGCCAGCAGCATGCTGTTTCCTGACAAAGTATAGGCCTCCCACACATTACTAAAAATGAGGAGCTTGCCCATAAAACCGGCCAGCGGCGGCAGCCCCGTGAGCGAGAGCAAGTAGAGCACGGACATCACCCCGAAGTATGGCAGCAAGCGACCCAACCCCGAAAAATCCTCCAGCGTTTGAACGCCATACTTTTCCTCGGCCACCTGCAGCAGCAGAAAGATACCAAAGTTCATGAACAGCAGCACCGTGAGGTAAAACAGCACACTGGACGTATAGCCCGTGCCAAAGGCCAGCAGCGCCGTCAGCAGGAACCCGGCATGGGATACAGAAGAGTAGGCCAGCAGCCTGCGGGGTGTGCGTTGCCACAGGGCCGTAAAGTTACCGATGGCTAGTGTTACCAGCGCCGCTATTCCCAGCAGCAGCTGCACGTCGGCAAAGGCTTCGGCGTCGGTA
Source organism: Pontibacter chinhatensis (assembly GCF_900113285.1). Taxonomy (GTDB): domain Bacteria; phylum Bacteroidota; class Bacteroidia; order Cytophagales; family Hymenobacteraceae; genus Pontibacter; species Pontibacter chinhatensis. The sequence continues at coordinate 71,641 of NZ_FOOT01000007.1, read as the reverse complement.
AAGTTCTCCACAAAGCGAAGTATAACCAGGATACCGGCCATCTTGGGGCCAGTAGAGAATAGCGCCACCACCGGCATCGGTGCGCCCTGGTACACATCCGGTGCCCAGAAATGAAAAGGGGCCGCAGAGATTTTAAAGAAAAATCCGGCCAGCACCAGCACCGCCGCCACTGTTACCAGCAGCGTGTCGGCCTGCAGCAGCCCCAGCGCAAAGTCCTCCGAGGCGTAGTTGAGCGTCCCCGTCAGGCCATAGAAAAACGACATACCGTACAGCATCACGCCAGCCGACAGCGTACCGTACAGCACATACTTAAGACCAGCCTCCACGGCACGTTTTTCCTGCTTAAAGGTAAGGGTAAGGATATAGGAGGCAATGGAAACCAGCTCAATGGCCAGGAACACCATCAGCAGGTTCACCGACTTGGCCATCAGGTTGAGGCCTAGCACCAAGATAAGTATAAGCGCATAGAACTCGCCGCGGCCCTCCTGCAGCTTCTCCAGCCGCGGGTGCTGCAAGGACATCAGCACGGTAAAAATACCTGCCGCGCTAAAGAGAATCCCCCCAAAGCGGGCCATCCCATCTGAAAGCAGTAAATCCAGGAAAGGCTCGTCGCCGGAAGTATAGCCGCCCAGCACCTGCAGCACCAGCACCCAGAACAAGCCGGTCAGGGCCAGCCAGGGCAAGAGCCTTTTTATACTTGGCATTTTGAACAGGTCGAGCGTGACAAGCAGCAGAAAGAAGCCGGCCAGCACCAACTCCGGCAGCAGCGAGCCCGCCCCGGCAAGTATGGCATCCAGCTTATCCGACAAGTATACCGCCTGCTCGTTCACTTATTTCTGTAATGTTGATATAATTAAACCCAGCTGCTCCTGTCCGCGCAGCAGCACCATCTCCGTGTAACCGTTCACTGTCAGGCCAATCTTGTCCAGCAGCAGGTGCGGAAAAATGCCGAAGACCAGGGCCAGCACCGCCAGCGGCACCAGCATCAGGTACTCTCTCGCGTTTAGGTCGGTGATGAGGGCATTCTGGCGCAGCTCCGGGAAAATCCAGAACTTGCCGAAGAACATGCGCTGCAGCGCCCACAGGTAGTAAGCAGCACTCAGCAGCAGGCCGAATACCGCTACAATGGTAAGCCAGCGCGGCAACAGGCCTGTGGCCTCCGGCGCGCCAAAACCGCCCACCAGCACCAATAACTCGGAGATAAACCCGGAGAAGCCCGGCATCCCCAGTGAGGCGAAGAAGGCCACCACCACAAAGGCAGTATAAGCCGGCATGGCGTTGGCCAGGCCCCGAAAGTTATGGATCATGCGGTCGTGGGCACGGTCGTAAATCACGCCCACCACCAAAAAGAGCATGGCCGAGATAATGCCGTGGCTAAACATCATGTAGATGGCGCCGTTCACGCCCTCGTTGGTGAGCGTGGCCAGCCCCAGCAGCACAAAGCCCATGTGCGACACCGACGAGTAAGCAATCAGCTTCTTCAGATCCTTCATGGCGAGTGCGTTCATCGCCCCGTAGATAATCGACAGCACGCCCAGGCCCCCGACAAGTATGGAGAAGTAGGTACCGGCATCCGGGAAAATAGGGTACACGATGCGGATCAGGCCATAACCGCCCACTTTCAGAAGTATAGCCGCCAGCAGCACTGAGATGGGCGTGGGCGCCTCTACGTGCGCATCGGGCAGCCAGGTGTGCACCGGCACCGACGGTACCTTGATGGCAAACCCGGCAAACAGCAGCAGGAACGCAATAAAGCGCAGCGGCATGTCCCAAAGTATACTTCCCGAGAGCACGTGCAGCAGGCTGTTCGGGATAAAGTTGGCCGGCTCCATCATGGCTGGGATGCTGAATGTATGCACCAGGTTGTAGTTGCTGATCTGGTTGCGCTGCAGCATTTGCTGCACCTGCGTCAGCACCTCGGCACTGGCCGCTTGCCCTTGTTCCAGCAGCCCCATCTGCACGGCCGTAGCCGCCGGATCAATCACCGAAGTATAAAGCCCGATCATCACAATCAGGATGAAAAGGGAGCCCACCAACGTATAAATGAAGAACTTGATAGCAGCATATTCGCGCTTCGGGCCGCCCCAGATGCCGATGAGAAAGTACATGGGCAGGAGCATGAACTCGAAGAAGAGGTAGAAGAGGAAGAAATCCAGCGCCAGAAAACAGCCCATCACGCTGGTGAGCAGCAGCAGGTAGAGCAGGAAATAGCCTTTCACATTTTTGGTGATGTTCCAGGAGGAGATCACCCCGATCACGCCCACCAGGCCCGTGAGCAGCACCAGGCTGATGCTCACCCCGTCCACGCCCACGAAGTAGTCGATTTGAAAACGCCCCAGGTTGCCGAGCGAGAAGCCTATCCAGTTGAGTTTCTGCACAAACTGGTAACCCATCTGTCCGTTGGCCGCCGCGCCTCCGTCGAACCGGAAGTATAAAAGTATAGCCAGCCCCATCTGCACCAGGGCCGCCAGCAAGGTCACTGCCTTTATGGGCTTGTGCAGGCGCACCGGCAACAGCAAGATGACAAGCGCTGCCAATAAGGGTGTAAAAATGAGGCTAGTGAGTATAAAATCGTTCAACTGTACTTATTGTTGCTTGTTAATAGCTGATTGGTAAATCCTACTCCCAAAGGTACTATCAAAACAGGATGATATATAGCATCAGTAAAATAAATCCGAATAGCGAGTAGGCGAAGTAACTTTGCACCTTACCGTTCTGCAGCCCGCGGCCCACACGCCCCATTACTTTTGAGAGTGCCCCCACCAGCCACACCAGCCCATCCACTACCCAGCGGTCCACCCAGGCTATAAACTTAGCCAGGATCACCAGCGCCTTGCTGCCATTGTTTAGCACATAGTCAATAACTTTTATGTCGATGCGGTACAGCTGGTGGCCTAGCCGAAGCGTGGGCTGCACAAAAGTTCTATTGTAAAACTCGTTGAGGCGGAAATGCTGCTGCGAGAATTGCGCCAGCCTGCCCTGCGGCTGCTCGTGCAGAAACTGCTCTGCTGTTCTGCTTTTATACTTTAGAATAGCCCAACTAATACCCGCTGCCGCGAGCAAAGTGGAAAGTATACCGAACACCAGGTGCAACGTATGGTTGGCCGCATCGCGCGCTATCACCGCCTGCACCAGTTCATCGGATAAAATGTAAGACGTGGATAGGTTTTCCAGGCTGATGCCCTGCAGGAGCCAGCTGCCGCCGAAACTCAATGGGTTGAGCGAGAAGAAAATGCCCAGCGAAAGTATAGCCAGCAGGATCACCGGCAACAGCATCTCGCGCTCTATCTCCTGCCCTGCCTTCAGCCGCAGGTCCTGCACCGGAAATGCTGCCCTGAACTCGCCGAAGAAGATAAACCACATGTGTCGCGCCATGTAGAAAGCCGTGAGCAGCACGACCGTGAACCCTATTACCGGAATGACAAAGTATAAACCGCCTCCCATGGTTTGCGCCCAGGCCCAGCTACCGGAAAGAATGGCGTCTTTTGACAAGAATCCTGAGAACAGCGGCAAGCCCACCAGGGCAGCAGCGGCAACCAGGTACGTATAAAACGTGAGTGGCATGGCTTTGCGCAGCCCGCCCATGTTTCGGATGTCCTGCGCGTCGAGGGACAGGTGGTGCTGGTGCAGGCCCCTGTGCATGGCGTGGATGATGATGCCCGAGTTGAGGAAGAGCGCGGCCTTGAAAAAGGCGTGGGTAGACAGGTGAAACAGCGCCGCATCGTGTGCGCCTACGCCCATGCCCATCACCATATAGCCCAGCTGCGAGATGGTCGAGAAAGCCAGCACGGCTTTGATGTCATACTGCGTGAGTGCCACCAGAGCGCCAATCAGGGCTGTTATAGCACCTACCAGGGCAATTACAGTAAGCGCCTCCGGCGTAAAAAAAGCATAGCAACGCGCCACCAGGTATACCCCAGCCGCCACCATGGTAGCTGCATGGATGAGCGCCGAAACCGGTGTTGGTCCTTGCATGGCATCCGGCAGCCAGACCTGCAGCGGAAACTGCGCCGACTTGCCCACACAGCCCATAAACAGCCCCAGCCCTGCCACCGTCAGGAAGACCGGCCCCAGCTCCACCAGCCACTCCTGGTTATTCAACGTATAGGTCGTCACGAAACTGCCACCCTCCCAGACACCGTTCCCGATGAGCAGGCGCAGCGCCTCCAAATCGAAGGTGCGGAAATAAGTATAGAAGGCGAACAGCCCGAGCAGCAGCCCGATATCGCCGATGCGGTTGACGAGGAAAGCTTTTTTGTTGGCCGCCACCGCCGCCGGTTTATGAAACCAGAAACCAATGAGCAGGTACGAGGAAAGTCCCACCAGCTCCCAGAACATGAACAGCAGCAGCAGGTTGTCCACCAGCACAATCCCCAACATGCTAAAGGTAAACAGGCCCAGGAAGGCAAAGTAGCGGCTGTAGCCCTTGTCGCCGTGCATGTAGCCCATCGAAAACAGCTGCACCAGCAGCGAGATGAAAGTGACAATCACCAGCATCAGCACCGTGAGGTTATCGAGCAGAATACCTGCCGTAAAATCGGTCAGGGAGTTACCTGGCAGACTGAACCAGGTAGTGCGCGTATGAAACGTAGCCGTGTTCCAGGTCTGCCAAAACAGCCACCCGGAAAGTATAAACGCTACGGCCGTTAGCCCAATAGCGAGCCAGTCGCCTTGGCGCGGCAGGCGTTTGCCCAACATAAACAGCACCAGAAAACCCAGCAGCGGCAGCAACAGCACCACCAGCGCGGTGGTGGTTTGGGGTGTGCCCGCCAAAGGCTTTAAGAGTTCGGATAGCTCCAAAGTATACTTCTGGTTTTGTTACGGATAGGCATGGCCGGGGCCAGCAAACAGCGGGCAAAGTTAACTATATTGCTTTAAACTTATAAGTATACTTTGGGGGAGATTTCAGGGATAGTTAAGCCAGCTGCGGAGCAGAAAAGTATAAATGAGTACTTAAATCGGGATGCCCTTTAGTAGATAACCTGGCCCTCCGCCCCAGTTGAGTTACAAACTCAACATTATGCAAAGCCACAAGTTGAAAACTTGCGGCAGGAAAAGTTACTCCTGCGTCGACACCTCGTTCAGGTTGGCTGTTTTAAAGTACTGGTACACCCGCAGCACAATGGCCAGCGCCACGGCCGCCTCGGCAGCGGCCACCAGGATTACGAAGAGGGAGAACATCTGGCCCTGCAGCAACGTGGGATCATGGCGGCTGAAAGCGACCAGGTTGAGGTTGGCGGCATTAAAAATCAACTCAATGCCCATCAGTACCACCACCGCATGGCGCTTGGAAATAACAGCCAATACACCGATGCTGAAAAGGACCGCGCTCAGGAGTAAAATATGCTCTAAGGGAATCTGCTCCATACTTATGCGTTCTGTTTTTCGGTGGCAACATAGGCGGCACCCATCAGGGCGATGAGCAGCAGCAGCGAGGCCAGCTCAAAGGGCACCACAAAATCGGTCATCAGCTTAATGCCTATACTTTGCACCCTGCTTTTCTGATTGCCCAGCACATCTACCTCCGAGGTCTGCAGCCAGGGCAGCGAGGCAACGTTCGCCTTCAGTATGGCATAGCTCAGCCCGACAAGTATAAGCCCGGCCACCAGCGTGCCCCATACTTTGTTCACGCTCTCCGAGAGCACCGACTTGTTGTGCACGCGGCTGCTGAGCATGATGCCGAACAATATAAGCACCAGCACACCACCCACATACACCATTAGTTGCGTGACAGCTATAAAATCGGCAAACAGCAGCACGTAAATGCCAGCTATACTTAGCAAGGTTATCAGCAGCGAAAACCCAGCATACAGCAGGTTGCGCGTCAGCACCACGTAGGCTGCCGAAAGTATAGCAAGTATGGCGAAGAGGTAGAAAAGCATCTTTTCAGTTATCAGTTAACATTTATCAATTATCCCCAATATTTGTATAGCAGAAGTATAGCCAGCACTAAAAGCATAATAACTGAAACAATCTGATTGAAGAGTAAATCATATCTTCTTTCTGGTAGATGATGCTCCGGATACTTAACCGTCCATTTCCTACTATTTGCAAAATTGGTTAACATTTTGGGTGTAACAGGAATTCTCTTTACTCTTGCATAAGGTGGCTTAAAGAACCAAGATCCCAAATTCAAGCCTTCCTCATCAGCATGGAAATACCACAAATAGGCAGTTAAATCTACTTCGTATCTGGCAGCAAAATGCTCTATAAAATCATGGAAATCGTCCCCAGCCAAATCTAAATCGTCATAGATATCGGACTCTTCTTGTACTTTATTACTAGAAGTATAAGCTCTTGTAAATTCAAGTATCTCATCAACCTGAATCATACTTTACCCCTGCTTCCTCGCCGCCAGCGCGGCTGCTTTGGCGGCGGCCATCTCCTCTTGCTGCTTGGCCAGCAACTGCTTCTTCTCCTCGGCCTGTTCGGGCGTGAGGTCGGTGAAGTGGTAGACCATGTTCTTGATGTTTACTTCCGCAAAATCGTACACCGGCGTCATGGTGAGGCAGTCGGTGGGGCAAACGGTGGTGCAGAGGCCGCAGTAGCAGCATTTGGCCATGTCGATGTCGAACACCTGGGCGTAGAGGCGTTTTTTGGTGCCGTCGGAGGTCATACCAATGTCTTCCGTTGCCTTTACCGACTCAATTGTAATGCAGTTTACCGGGCATATCTTGGCGCAGAGGTCGCAGACAATGCAGTCGTCAATCTCGTTGTGCAGGCGGTAGCGGCCGTTATCGGGCACGGGAATGGCCTCGTACGGGTACTTGAGCGTAGCCATGCCATCGGGCTGCTTAAAGTAGTTCTCGTCCGACACATACTCCGGTGTGCGGCGGTTGCGGGCGTTCTTAAAGTGCCGCCACGTCAGGCCAAGTCCGCTCACCAGCGACTTCACCACGTACCCAAAACCTGTATGTTTTTTCACTTCGTTCAAGTTAATAAATTTGAATTAAGAGCTCAAAGCACTCAGCGTGCATCCTCTTCCAGCTCATTTATTATACTTAGCAACTCACTCAGCATCATAGCCGTAGCACCCCAGACTGTATGGCCATCAACACCAAAATAAGGCGCAGAAATCTCGATGTTGCCAGATACTACAAAATTCGTAATACCCCTGATGCTTGTATCGAGCAGCGTGGAGAGCGGTACTTCTATCAATTGGTCCACTTCCCTGGGGTCCAGCAAAAAAGCCGGCTTTTGCTCCATATAGCCCACCACCGGATGCACCATATGGTTGCTGGCAAATACAAAGAGGTCGCTCAGGTGGCCAATAACCGTGACCTCTGCCGGGTTGATGCCTATTTCTTCCTGTGCCTCTCTTAAGGCCGTTTCGTAGAAATTTGCATCGGTCTCTTCCCTTCTGCCTCCAGGCAATCCTATCTGGCCGCTATGTACGCCCGCATAAACAGGCCGCAGGATAAGTGGCAGCTTTATTTTGTTTCCATCCTGGTAAAACAATATCAGTACAGCGCTTTCTTTCGTCTGGCTATCCGGCTTTGCTCTGAGTTTAAGGTTATTCCGGTTTATACTTGACATTAGGTTATGAGCAGCTTCACCGGGTAGTGGCTCCTGCAATCTCTTCCTGAGTGCCTCTATAAACTTGTGCATTAACCTGCTATCAACTGTATATGATTTCCCTCTATTGAGTCTAATTTAAATCATCAACAACCGCCAGATGCCGGCTATTAAAACCACGGCCAGCGCTACCGGCGTGAGCACTTTCCAACACAGGTGCATGAGCTGGTCTACGCGCAGGCGCGGATAGGTCCAGCGGAGCTGCAACTGCAGAAATAAAAGTATAAAGGTCTTGCTCAGCAACCAGAAAATGCCCCACAGTATACTTGAGATTTCGCCAGGCGTGCCGGAAGTCCAGTAGGCCAGCGCCACGGGGCCAATGTTCGGTAAAGGCGTGTTCCAGCTTCCCAGGAAAAGCACTACGGCCACCAGGCATACCAGCACCATCATACTATACTCAGCCAGAAACAGCACCGCAAACCGGAAACCCGAATACTCTACGTGGAAACCCGCCACCAGCTCCGACTCCGCCTCTGGGATGTCGAAGGGCGCGCGGTTGCTCTCGGCCAGCGAGGCGATAAAGTAGATGATAAAGGCTACTAAAAGTATAGGTGCCCGGAAAATGTTCCAGGTCGTGATGCCGCCGATGGTAGTGGTGTTGATACCCAAGGCCTCAATGCCGAAAAGCCAGTTCATCTCATACTCCAGTCCCGGGAACTGGTTCATCAGCGCCCCTTGCTGGTAGCTAATCTCCTGGAAGTCCAGTGACTGGCACACCATCACCACCGAAAGTATAGCCAGCCCCGCCGGAATCTCATAGGACACAATTTGTGCCACCGAGCGCATCGCGCCCAGCATGGCATACTTGTTATTCGAGCCCCAGCCGGCCATCAGCAGCCCCACCACATCCAGCGAAATAATGGCCAGCAGGTAAAATACGCCAATGCCAATACCGGCCGGCACCAGGTCCGGTGTGAAGGGAATCACGGCAAAGCCTGCGAAAACCGCGGCAAAGATGAGGATAGGCGCCAGCTTGAACAGGCCTTTATCGGCTGCTGCCGGCACGATGTCTTCTTTCTGCAGCAGCTTCAGCACGTCGGCTACCGCCTGCAGCGAGCCCTGCGGCCCCGCCTCGGTGGGTCCCATGCGGTCCTGCATAAAAGCGGCCACCTTGCGCTCGGCATAGGCCAGCGCAATCACCACTCCCAGCAAGGCTCCTAAGGTCAGCAGAAAAGCGAGCATAGCGTTTGTCTTTATCCCCGCAAAGGTAGGGTATAATTTGGAGAATAGAATTTTGTCAGAATTAGGATTTGCGGGATTTATGGATGGGCAGGATTATCTGAGTACCCGGGCCAACCACCCCTGCCCCTCAGAGCTGCGCTCGCTACCTTCAAACTCGTGTTCTCGGTAGTCCAAGGAGGGGAGTCTGCAACTGCCAATTTAAAAGTATAAGATTCATAGCTATTGGTGCTGTGCGGACAGGTCGCGACCAACTCCTGCAAATAGAACTTTACCAGATCAACAGACTGTTCTGCCCGACAACCCTCCACTTGTCATTCTCTTTTGTGAAGAAGTATGCTTCTTCAAATCCCCAATCCGGAGCTTTAGTAAAAAGTACTACTGCAATAGCATGATCAGCACTTTTATTGAAAGCAATATTATTCAACCAAACAGCACCTAAGGTATCTCCTGCGTAATATGATTCTTTACCTTTCAGCACAGGTACTAGCTTATACTTAAAAGAAGTATTCAAACTGCCAGGTTCTACAATCTTATAGAATTTCCAGGTACTATCCGCAATTATTACTCTGAACTGCTCTTCTTCGAATCCATCATATTTCTTTAAGAGATCTTTCCCACTAGCTGTATATCTTTCTTCTGAAAATAATCTATCAGTAAAATGGTGCGGTTCATCTTCCGGGCTAAAGATTACATCCACAACTACACTATCGTTAACCATTACAGGCTTTGCATCTAACCATCTATCCGAATGCCCAAGCAAAGAATCAAAAGCCAAGCTATAGATTTGGGTAATATCATCCTGTGTGAAAGGAATCTCTACCTGTTTCTCCTCCTGCTGCACCTGCTTGCAGCAAAAGACCAACAGGCACAAGGGTAATGTATAGCTATACTTCAGAAATCACCACATCTTCAGATTCTTAAATCTTTACTACCGGGCGCAGTATAAACTGCTAGAGGCTGTGCAGCGGGTTATATCCCGTTTGCTTTGGTCAGGATAATCGGTTCGCCGTCGGTGATGAGGATGGTGTGTTCGTGCTGCGCCACATAGCCACCACGTTCAGCCAAGAGCGTCCAGCCGTCGCCTTTCTCGTGGGTATAACTGCCCTTGGTGGAGATAAACGTCTCGACAGCAACCACGGTATTTTTCCGGAAGCGCTGCGTGTTGTAGCGGTCGTAAAAGCAGGGAATCTCGTTTGGAGCTTCATGCAGGCTTCTGCCTACCCCGTGGCCCACCAGGTTCTTGATTACCTTAAAGCCATTCTTTTTGGCTTCCATTTCGATAATTCTGCCTATCTCGGAGATTCGTTTTCCGCCCCTGATTTCCTTTAGCGCCTTGTGCAGCGCGCTCACGGAGGTATCCACCAGCTTTTTCAGCCCGTGCACGTCCTTGCCAAGTATAAAAGAGCCGCCATTGTCGGCATAAAAGCCGTTTAACTCCGCCGACACGTCAATATTCACCAAATCACCCTCTTTCAGCACCGTGCTCTCGGAAGGGATGCCGTGCGCGGCCTCGTTGTTGATGCTGATGCACGTATAGCCGGGAAAGTCGTAGGTAATTTTGGGTGCGGACTTCGCCCCAAAAGATTGCAGCACTTCGTAACCATATTCATCGAGCTGTTTCGTGGTAATGCCCGGCTTGGTATACTCGCGCATTTTCTTGAGGGTAACGGCAACGGCTTCGCTTACCTGCTGCATACCGGCCAATTCTTCCTCTGTTTCTATCGTCATTGTGTGTAGTAAAGTATAAATTATTCCACCAGGTGCGGCACAAACTGCGAGAGGTTGGTGATGATGCCTTTCTCCCTTCTAAAGCCAATCGCACAGCCCTCCCCGGCCCAGAACACGCCGGCCTGGTACGTATAGCCTTTATTGTCTTCGGGCAGCTCACACCAGCGCTGGTATACTTGCTGCTGACTGTCGTATTCGCCCCGTACCTTAGTTATACTTACTTTATCTACTACCTCCACGCTCTGGCCCTCGCGCCCGAAGTATGGCTTGCGGATATACTTGCCGTGGAGGGGCGACAGGTCGGTTTCGAGGAGCAGCGGGTGATACGGGTACGCCTTCCAAAGCCAGGCCAGCATGCCTTTGCTTTGAAACAGCAAGGTATAAGCCGGGTTGGCGATAACCACATTGCGCATACTGGCCAGGTAAGTCAGGCTCTCGAGCAGTTCGGGCTCCTCCCAGGCAATCTGCTCCCAGGGCAGAAGTTTAAACAGAAACGGAAACTGCCGCCATTGCTCGGCACCAATTTGCGCCCACACGCCTTTCTCGGCGCCTTCTGTGGAGATGTTCACCTGGTCAATCGGGCAGAGGTGCGCCTCAAAACCTGCCTCGTTCGCGGCCTGTGCAATCACAGCGCAATTAGCATCGTCTTCGGCGCTGCTGCCGATGTAGGTGAGCAGCAAGGCTGGAGCCAGGTCGGAGTTGAGCATGCGCCAGGTTTTGAGCTGCTCGACCAGCGTCTCATACAGCCCGGAATATTGCCGCGCCTCGTTCTTACCGGCGGCAGCCAGGCTGGCCCACTGCACCACGGCGGTTTCAGGGATGGAGGTGGCGGTATCGGCGTTGAACTCGATCAGCTTGGGGCCTTCAGGCGTCTGGGCCAGGTCGAAGCGGCCGTACAAATGCCAGTGCCGCTCGTCGTTCCAGGACTGCCGCAGCAGCTCCCACAGGTTCTCCGGGATGCCCAGCACTTTTAGAAATTCATCCGGAAGTCCGTCGGGTACGGCGTTCACCATCATCTCGTACAGGGTTCCGGCAGCCTCTAAGAGTGCATCGGCCTCCTGCTCCGGCAGCACCACCGCCTCACCGGGTACGTAGTTGGCGCAGCCGTCTTCCACGCACCATTCCCAGCCAAGTCCGCGCACAGCGGTGTCTATGTCGCCGGAATGGGGCTCCAGGCGAACGCTTAACTTGTCCTTATTCAGCATTAATTCTTAAAGTAAAGTATAACTTAGCCGCCGGTACCGGTGCCGCTGCCTCTAAAGTAGCCGCTTCGGCCGGTGCGTGGCGCGGTGGACTGCTGTCGGTAGGTTTGCACATCCTGGCGCCAGGCGGCCGTGTTGTTCATCACCCCTGGGTTGGCGTAATAGCCTGCCCGCGGGCCCATGGTGCGGCCTGCCATATAGCCCAGCGCGCTCCACCACAGCACATTGCCCATCCCAAAGCCTCCACCCTGCTGGTATACCTGCTGGTTATCGGCCAGCGCCTTTAGTTGGTTTTCCAGCTCCAGCCCTTGCAGTGTGTCCACGCGCCCGTCGTTATACTTCAGAATGGCCATACTTTTACCGGGAGCCGTGGTGCGCTCGTCGGTGATTTTCCATTGGTCAGGCGCCTCCTCGGTAAGCTCTGTGATAACACCATCCGGCACTTTCACCTCGTCACCGGTTTTCCACTCCTCGTTCTGGGTATTCGGTCCGCAGCTGGTCAGGCCCATGCAGGCAGCAGCGGCCACGATAAAGGCGTTCCGCTTCAGGTCTCCTATGGTCAGGTACTTCTTCTTCATCAGGGTTCGTCTTGATTGGCTTATAAAGATACGCTTTTTACGTGTAAGCTCCTGAGTTCGGCTGGATTTATACTTGGGTTGAGGGGGTTAGGAGGTGCAAGGTCCAACTACATCTGGCTGCGTATTAACCCCACCCCGGCCTCCCCTAAAAACAGGGAAGGGCGTTTTGTAGTGCCGGGTCCAACCACCCCTAACCCCTCCTTGGCTGAGGGGAGTCTGTTTTTACTTATGCAGAAGTATAGGTTTCATAGTTAAAGTGTAAACACCCCTATGGTCCCCTCGAGGGGACAGTCTGGTCTTTAATCATTCCTTGTCATCTCGAGCAGGGCGAGAGATCTATCGGGAATTCTAACTAGATTCCTCACAGCTACGCTGGCTCTCTTCGGCTCTCGCCTCACGAGGGTCGAGATGACAGCAGGGGCAGGAGGTTCCTTGTCTCAGGCAAGCGAGTCTCAGCAGTACCGGGTCCAACCACCCCTACCCCTCCTTAGCCAAGAAGGGGAGCTCTGCTCCTGTTCCATAGCAGAGTCAGCAGCTATCGAACCTATCCCAGCCTTTGGGTTGAGCGCCTCGAGAGGTTCCGGTGACGAGCGCAAGCGAGGCAGCCCGAGGTACGAGGGTAGGAAGCGAAAGCAGCGCGATGCCCGAAGGCGAGGCCTCCCGGCCTGGGAGGGCACCAAGTATGAGGTGAAACGAGACGTCTATGGGAACTAGAGGATGAACGGGAGCTAGAAAGGATAGCTTGGTTCAGGTTGCGGGAAGCAGCGGCTAGGAAAGTATATCAGAAGTATAAGCTAGTGCTAAGGTATAAGTATGGCTCTGCGAGCCAGTTGGGTTACAAACCCAACATCATAGGTAGGCACGGGTTGCAAACTCGCGCCAGCGAGTGAATGGAAGTATAGCCAAGTATTAAAGTATAGCTAAGGTACAAAGTATGGCTTGCGCGGATTAGGATGTCCGCAGCAGTTTTTGTCCCGGATAAGGATGTCCGGAACAGCGGAAGAGATTCGCGGCAGAAGGCATCATTTCAAACTCCCAAACTCTCTAACTCCTAAACTCCCCTACTCCCACAGCGGATAATGCTCCAGGTGTACTTTGCGTTTAAAGAAAATGCGGGTGCTCTCCTCAAAAGAGCGGGTAAAGTCTGAAACGTAGAAGGTATGGTCGCCGGAACGCTGGCTGGCGGCCAGGTCGTGCTGCTCGAGGTACTCCTTTACGTGCTGCGCCACAATCTGGCTCGCATCCAGCACATCTACCCTGCCCTGGTAATAGGCCTCGATTTGCTTTTTGATGAGCGGGTAGTGAGTGCAGCCAAGTATAAGTGCCTCCATGCCTTTCAACTGCGGGTCTGATAGGTAAGCATTGATCACACTCTCGGAGATGGAGTCGTTAAAGAAGCCCTCCTCGATCATGGCAGCCAACAGCGGCGTCGCCACCGACCGGAGGGTGATGCCTTTATCCAGCGCATCTACTTTTTTGCGGTACACATTGGAGTTGACAGTTTGCTTCGTGCCAATCAAGCCAATCGTTTTATTCGGGTAGGCCTGCCCGACGTAGTGCACAATCGGGTCTATCACGTTCAGCACCTTGGCTTTGCTACCCACATACTCTTTTACCAGCTCATAAGCGGCAGCCGAGGCCGAGTTGCAGGCAATGAGAATCACCTTGCACTGCTGCCGGATCAGCAGGTCGCATATCTTAACCGAATAGGCCTGAATGGCTGCCGTAGACTTATCGCCGTACGGCAGGTGGGCCGTATCCCCAAAGTATACAATGCGCTCCTGCGGCAGCACATTTATAATCGCCTGAGCCACTGTAAGTCCGCCTATTCCACTGTCAAAAACCCCTATTGGTCTCTCGCTCTTTTCCTGCTTCATGATGGGCTAAATTAATGAAAAGCCGGCTGTTTAGGTCATTCACCACCAAAATACGTACACTCACAAATTCTTGTAACCTTTTTGAATTTATACTCACTGCAAAAAGTTAAATTGCTAACAGGATAGTTTATATAAATAAATATTATGCAAGCTATTGATTGGTAAATTACAATCTATTATTTTTAATCTACTTCAACTTACGCCACACTTAGTTACTCTTTGCGGTAGCTAACCTTACCAAAGGAGCCCCTCCAGCTTTGGAGTGAAGAAATGAGCATCAGGCCCTGCAACAGGCCTTCGGAACCTTATACCCTATTGCACATGCAAAGCACGATAACGCTATCGCCCGCACCCACGGTTAAACGCTCCGCCTTATATGGCACGCTCCCTGCCCGTTTCGTTTCTTTTCTGGTGGATACTACCCTGCTGGTCTTTATTTACACCTTGGTTGTATACGGCTTCAGCAGTGCGCCGCAGCATGTATACTCCTGGGAATCTGTACTGGCTGGTAAAATAGATGTAAGCGAGCTACTGCTGGCTGCCAAAGAGGTTTTCCTGAACCCCTTCTTCCCGATATTGCACTGGGCTTACTATACTTTCCTGGAATCTTCCCAAAGACAGGCCACCATCGGCAAGTATACGCTGGGCATGCGCGTGACCGATCTGCGCGGCAAACCCATTGGGTTTGTGCAGGCTAACCTGCGTTATTTTACCAAAATCCTGTCTTTGCTGCCGTTTGGGCTGGGCTTTGTGCTCATGGTCAATTCACGCAGGCACCAGATGATGCACGACTACCTGGCGCGTACGCTGGTGGTGAATGAGTAACCGTTTACCTAAAAAAATTGCACTATTTCTCATATAAAACCTGAACCACTCGTATAATAGGCTGTAAACCAATTACGAAAGGAGGTTTTTATGAGATTTATTCCAACCCGGTTCCACGGGGTTCTTGACTATGTGGTAGGGCTGATTTTTATAGCAGCCCCATGGCTGTTCGGTTTCTCCGACGTTAACTCGGCTACCTGGGTGATGGTGGTGGCAGGCATACTGGTGCTACTGCAAACCGTGTTCACCGACTTTGAGGTGGGCCTGATACACAAGGTTCCGATGCAGTCGCACCTGATGGTAGACTTTGCCCTGGGTGTGATTCTGGCTGTATCGCCCTGGTTGCTTAACTTTGACGACCAGGTTTACATGCCTCACCTTGTAGGTGGTGTGTTCTCCATCCTGGCATCGCTGACAACCCACCGCAAGCCGAGCGAGTCGTATGCCAGACGCCATGCAACCCAGGATAACGTGCTTTAAAAACAAACTTTAACCGTATCAGGAAAGGCTGGCCCCGCAGGGCCGGCCTTTTTTATACTTTATACTTTCGGCTTTGTAGCGGCGGCATTACCGTTTGTGGCCGCACATCGCTAACTTTGTAGTTATGAATTTCCTTTCCGCAGAAAACATCTCTAAAAGCTTCGGCGACCGATGGCTTTTCAAAAACCTAAGCTTTGGCATCAGCCAGGGACAGCGCGTGGTGCTGGTGGGCGTAAACGGCTCCGGCAAAACTACACTGCTTAACGTACTGGCCGGCAAACTTCCCCCCGACGAGGGAAGTGTAAGCGTGCGTAAGGAAATCAGCATCGGCTACCTGGGCCAGAACCCGGAGTTCGACGAGGAGCTGACCGTGCAGCAGACCATTTTTGCTATGCAGAACGAGACGCTGCAGCTGATAAAAGAGTATGAGGCTGCCATTGCCAACCCTAATACCGGCGACGAGAAAATGCAGAAGCTCATGGAGCGCATGGACGAGCTGCAGGCCTGGGACTTTGAGGTAAAGGTGAAGCAGATCCTCTCCAAGCTGGGCATCACCAACCTCGACGCCAAGGTAAAGCACCTCTCCGGCGGCCAGCGCAAGCGCGTGGCCATGGCCCGTGTGCTGATAGAGGAGCCCGATATGCTCATCCTGGACGAGCCCACCAACCACCTGGACCTGGACACCATCGAATGGCTGGAGGGGATGCTGAGCACGCAGAACACCACCCTGCTGATGGTGACCCACGACCGCTACTTCCTGGATAAGGTGGCCAACGAGATAGCCGAACTCGAAAACGGCGAGATTTATACTTACAAGGGCAACTACAGCTACTTTCTGGAGAAAAAAGCCGAGCGCGAGCAATCCGCTGCGGCAGAAACCGAGAAAGCCCGCAACCTGATGCGAAAGGAGCTCGACTGGATACGCCGCCAGCCGAAGGCCCGCGGCACCAAGGCCAAGTATAGGGTGGATGCTTTCGAGGAGCTGAAGGAAAAGGCCGCCAAAAAGACTGCCGGACCGCAGCTGGAGCTATCGGTTAAAACCACCCGCCAGGGCGGCAAAATCATCGAGGTGGAGCACATCTCCAAATCCTTTGGGGAAAAGAAGATTGTGGACGACTTCAGCTACGTGTTCAAGAAGAAGGACCGTATTGGGGTTGTTGGTCCCAACGGCGCCGGCAAATCAACCTTCCTGAACATGCTCACGGGCAAGCTACAGCCTGATTCTGGTATTATCGAGGCCGGCCAGACCACTGTTTTCGGCTATTACACCCAGGATGAGCTGGAGTATAAGGAGGATCAGCGCGTGATTGATATCGTGAAGGAGATTGCCGAGGTGGTGGAGATGGCAAACGGCGAGGTGATTACAGCGAGCCAGTTTCTGCAGCATTTCCAGTTTGCTCCCCCGCAGCAGTATACGTTTGTAAGCAAGCTGAGCGGTGGCGAGAAACGCCGCCTGCAGCTCTTGCGCGTGCTCATCAAAAATCCGAACTTCCTCATCCTCGACGAGCCCACCAACGACCTGGACATCATCACGCTCAACATCCTGGAAGACTTCCTGCTCAACTTTGGCGGTTGCCTGATCATCGTAAGCCACGACCGCTACTTTATGGACCGCCTGGTGGAGCACCTGTTCGTGTTTGAGGGCGAGGGCAAGATCCGCAACTTTGCAGGCAACTACTCCGACTACCGCGAGTGGCAGAAGGAGCAGGAGAAACAGGACAAGCTACAGCAGGATGAGGCCAAAGCGGCAACACCCGCGCCTGTTGCAGAGAAAAAGCCGGAGCAGCCAAACAACAAGCGCAAGGCCACTTACAACGAGAAAAAGGAGTACGAGCAGCTGGAGAAAGAAATAGCGCGCCTCGAAACCCGCAAAGCTGAGATCATCGACACCATGAACAACGGCGGCGTTACGGACCATGAGGCACTGCATGCGCTTGCCGCGGAGTTGGAAAGTATAAACGAGCAACTGGAAGAAAAGGAATTCCGGTGGCTAGAGTTGGCCGAGCTAATGTAAGAAGTATAAAGTATAAGTATAAACCCCTTCCTGTGAGCAGGAAGGGGTTTATTTTTCCAGCCCTTTCACCACCACGCCAGAGCGCAGGTTCTTTTGCCCCTGCTTCACAAAAGCATTCTGAAAATCCCGCGGGTTGTTGAGTACCTCGTAAAACTGATCCAGGTATTTGGTGGTTTGCCGGATGTAGCGCCTGTCCAGCAGCGGGAAGCTTTGGTAGACCCCATAAATGGCTCGCCTGCGTTCGTTGAATAGTTCCCGCACCTGCGCGTATACTTCGTCCGGGAAAGTATAGCCCCTGAAAAGCCGCTGCCGCACCGAGCCGATGCCCAACTCCGGGGGCGGAGTAGCATAGGGCGTGCCCACGATGCCGGCATAATCAAAATCGAAGGGTACGGGGATGGGTGCCGACAAGGGATCGGTTTGCAGCAAATCGATGTTGTGGCGGTAAGGCACCGACCAATCGGTGTTCCCGATCAGAAACTGGAAGAATGCTACCCGGGCCATGGCTACCGTTTCCGCCCGGTCCATACGCACCAGCGCCTGCTCCGGCACCACGGTTGCGCCATTGCGCGCGGCCATCACATCATCATCCTCAATCAGAAAAGCGTAGCCGGTCTCTGTGTCGCGCCTGCCTTTCTGGTCCTCGTACTGCACCCGGCACAGGCGCACCCGGAAACTAGCCTCGGTCAGGGTGTTGTATACTTTATAGACCAGGTACTCGCGCAGCACATACTCATCGTTGATACAGTGCGTGACCAGCTTCAGCTTGTTCACTTTTCCAAAGATTGTGTTCTGCACGGTTTTGCGCGAAAAGTTGAGCTGCAGCGGCGGAAAGTTACAGACCGAGGGGTCGCGGCGGCGCTTGCCGCGCACTTTCACCTTCAGCTTCTCCTCCACCTCCGCCCCATCTGCCCCTTTGTAAACCAGCACCGCCTCATGCGATTTCCGGTCATCGTCAACATCCCGCAGCACCGTCTTCACATCCATGCGCAAGGTAAAATGCAGCACCTCCTCACTCAGGAAAAGCGGGTTTTGCAGCGCCCGCAGGCTGTCCGCTAGCTTCTCTTCCGAGGCAGCATGTATAGTGCTATCATTCTGAGCCCGGAGAGGCGCGTGCGTGCCGGGCAGCAGCGAAAGAAGCAGGAAGTATAGCAGCCACGGTTTCATACTTTCAGCGGCTTAAAATTTATACTTTCCGGAGAGGCGCAAAGGTTATTTGAAGAGTTCTTCTATCACCCTGGCCTTCAGCACGGTCGTATCCATCACAATCTCCAGCCGGATGGAGTCCTGCCCAAGTGCTGCCTGGGCGCTGTCGGCCGGGGAGGTTACATAGGTGGTATCTACGCGCGGCACCACCACCAGCGAGTCCATGGTGAAGTGAAGCAGGCGGGCCACCGTCGGAGCAAGGTCGATCAGGGTATGCCTTGTCTCGACGGTTCCGCGTTTGAAGTCCGGGCCCATCGCCAGCAGGTAAATTTGCTGACAGCCGGGGCAGCTGTCGCCATGGTCCACAAACCCTCCGTCTATCCCATTCAGGTGGCGCCCGTGGTCAGCAGTGATAAACAGGGTGGTTTTGCCCCGGAAGGTCTCGTCTTCGTTCAGAAAGTCCCAAAGCTCTTTAGCATACCTGTCGTCCCGGGAGATACCGCGCAGGTAGTTGGGCCAGTTAGCGGCATGGGCAAAGCCGTCGGGCTCCATAAAGTTGATGAGCATCAGGTTTGGCTTGTGGGTCGTCAGGATGCGCTTGACCTCTATCAGGGTTAGAGAGTCCATGCGATAGCCGGTGCCGGGGCCGTTCACGCCCGCATTTACCGACGGCTGATACGTGTTCTCCCACCCAGGCCTGCTGGTGTTAGCCAGTATGTGCAGTTTGTCCTTGCTTGATACAATCCAGGCCGCCGTGGCAGGCTTGCCGCTCCGCTTCAGGAAGTACTGGAAGATAGAGGGGTTGGCCGGAAACTCGTTGCCATAGTTGTCGATGGGCTGGTTTACGCCCGTCGTGATGGCCGCGTGGCCGGAGTTGGTATACGTATAGGCATCGTTGAGAAAATTGGGCAGGAAAACACCCTTCGGCCTCAGGACGGTAGACATGTTGGGGATAAGGCCAGGCACGGAGTCCCAAGTTTCAGACATGCGCGTGCCGTCTATCACCAGTATGATGACATATTCTGTTTTGGGTTTGTCTGAAGCAGAAGGCGACGAGGTGCAGGCAGCCAGCACCATCAGCAGCAAGAGCAACAATTCTCTGCCGCAGCGGCCATACTTTCCTATACCGGTTGCCTCCATACTTTACCCTCATACTTCTGGTTTTTTATACGGTCTGTGCAGGAATAAAGGCAAATATTACAATCTATACTTTATCTGCTCCTATTCTTCTAAGTGCATGTCTGCTTTTACTGAGTAGTTCTATCGCAGGATAAGGTAGAAAGATTAGCAATACCGAGTCCAACCACCCCTGCCCCTCCTTGGCCAAGGAGGGGAGCCTGTGATTACGATGGCTGAAGTATAAGCTTAGTAGTTGCTGTCCTTACGCGGACAGGTCGCGACCTGTCCCTACAAGAATCAACCCACCCCTACCCCTCCGAGGAGGGGAATTATACTTGCTGCTCACCCTGTCATCTCGAGCAGGGCGAGAGATCTATCGGGAATTCTAACTAGATCTCTCCCAAAGGTCGAGATGACATCAGTGGGAGTGGCTATCGAATGATTCCCAGCCTTTGGGTGGAGCGCCTTGTGAGATCCGGTGCCCGCCAAGGGCATGCTGAGCGAAGCGAGGCAAGGAGGGAACACCGCGCGATGCCCGAAGGCGAGGCCTCCCGGCCTGGGAGGGCAGAAAGCCAGAGATGAAACTATAGGTAAGAGGGAACTAGAGGATGAACAGCAGCTAGTAAGGATAGCTTAGTTTAAGCAGAAGAAAGCAGGAGCTATGAAAGTATAAACTAGCAAAGTATAGAAGTATAACCAAAGTATAAACTTTACCCCCTGCTATATAAACCTTCAGGTATAAATTGCGTTTAATCCAGAAGTTTGCATTCTTGCAATCACTAAAAATAACATGCATAAACCAGCAGCCATAGCGATTACACTTCCTACGCCAGCTTCTACTGGCATGGCGCTGCTGTTTACTGCCTATTCTTATTGCCTGAGCGTGTATAGCTATTACAGCTATTATTATCGCTATTACTGCACCCGCGGCTAAGGCAATCACCACCACCTGACATTTCGGTTAAAGGAGCAGCGGCTCCTCCAGCGGTGAACCTGCCAAAGCAGCGGCTCAAGCCCCTGCTTTTTTCTTTTTTCAGCCTTTTCTAACATCATCAAAGTATAAAAACATGAACCTGACACAAAACTACAGCACTTACACAGAGGAGAATCATAACGTATGGGCTATCCTTTTCCAGCGCCAGATCGAGAACCTGCCCGATAAGGCTATTCCTGAGTTCTTTGAGGGGCTGCGGCTCGTAAACTTCCAGCCCGACCGCATTCCCAACTTTGCGGAGGTAAACCAGCGCCTAAAGCCCCTGACCGGCTTTGAGGTAGTGGCAGCCCCCGGCATTGTGGACGATGCCCTGTTCTTCAAACTCATCGCGAACAAGCAATTCCCGGCCACGGTGTGGGTTAGAAGGATGGACCAACTCGACTACCTGGAGGAGCCTGATATGTTCCACGACGTTTTCGGCCATGTGCCCCTGCTCACCATACCGGTTTACTGCGAGTTCCTGGCCAAACTGTCGGCCTTGGCGCTGCAGCACATCGACCGCCCCGACATCATCGACCGCCTCACGCGCATTTACTGGTACACCATCGAGTTCGGGCTGTTCCGCAAGCCGGGTGAGAAAGCCCATATTTATGGCGCAGGCATCCTCTCCTCTGTCGGCGAGAGTAAGTTGTCAGTGTCGGAGCAAAGTATAAAGTATGATTTTGACGTGCAGCAGATCCTGGACACGGCCTACATCAAAGAGACTTACCAGAGCCAGTACTTCTGCATCGAGAGCTTCGAGCAGTTGCTGGAGAGCCTGCCACAGATAGAGCAAGCCCTTCATAAACTGCGCGAGGAGCCAGTGGAAGTAGCGTAGGGCCTAGCTGCCCTAAAAGATTTCAAAGAGTTTAGTTTAAAGATTGACGAAAAAATGGCCCGGGTGCTGCCCGGGCCATTTTTATACTTTTTATGGAAGTATAAAGTATAGCTGCTAGTTCGTAAGCTCCGGACTTATCTGGAAGCCCAGCTTGCGCGGCTTGGTGAGGTGGGTGTTCTCCAGCTTCTGCTTCAGCGTAATGCGCTCAATATCACTCACGTCTTGTCCCATCAAGTCATTGTTAACGGCGGCCACCATGGCGCTCTCAATAATTATCCGCAGCACCTTGTCGCTTAGCACGTTTTTGGCAATGTTGCTAATCCGCTCCTGTGGCAGGTCCAGCTGCTTCACGCCCTCGATACAGTAATGGTTCTCGATGTTGATGAGCATGCGCCCGATCAGGTAACCGGGGTCGTCGAGGCGGTTATACTTGATGGTGTCGGCCATAAAGTTGTAGGCCATGATGTGCCCGAAAAACCTTCTCCTGAAGTCCTCATCCACATAATCGTTACGCATGATCTCGTAATCGTCGGGGAAGGTGATGACGTTGGTGTGCATCACAAACACCAACAGATCGCCGGAGAACTTGATTTGAAACTCGTGCTCGCTTACGCTACGGTATTCAATCACCACGTCGGCATCGTGCCGCGTTACCCGCTCCGTCAGCTCGTCTACCAGTTCCTGCGCAATCACCTTAAGTTTCTCGAAGGCCCTAACGGTGTTGCGGAAAATAGCCTGTTTGGTTTTAGACTTGTGGTGCAGACCGTTTACAATATCATCGAGCCTGTCCTCTAATTTATCCTCTATCTTTTCTTCTCTGTCTTCCATAGTAACTTGTTCGCCAATGGGTGTACCAGGTTTATTTTACACCTGTTCAGGCTACTTTGTTTGATTCGGCCTGACCTGCAAGGTATAAAATGCTGATTAAAAACCTCCTACCGGCCGCTTTATACTTTAACTAAGGTAGTTATCATACGTTGGCGGCGGGCTCAGATCCAGCTCCTGTTGCCCCTGCAGCCTGAAAGCTACCTGCCGTAAGCCGGGCTTGCTGCCGGGATGCTGCAGTAACAGCTGCCGGGCCTGCGGCTGCGCAAATACCTCAGGGATTGTATATACTGCCCCCACCGGCACGTGCTGTGCGTGGAGCTGCTGCAATAAAGGCCCGCGGTCCTGCTGGGCAATCAGCTGGTGCAGCATTTGGTTTAGCTCCTGCCGGTGTTGCACCCGTTCGTAGTTGGTTTTATACTTTGGATCGATGGCTATACTTTCAGCGCCAAGTATAGCGCACAGCTTCCGGAACTGCCTGTCGTCACCGATGGCCAGCACGAGTTTACCCCCGCACCGGCACGTATAAACCGAGCCGTAGGGCACGATGTTGGGGTGCTCGGAGCCCATCCGCTGCGGCTCCTGCCCCGCCACCAGGTAGTTGGTAGCCTGGTTTGCCAGCGCCGACACAGCTGCCTGCAGCAGCGACACCTGCACCAGTTGCCCCTGCCCCGTGCGTTCCCGCTGCAGCAAGGCTACCAGCAGCCCTTCCTTCAGTTGGTGCGCCGTCAGGATATCCATCAGGGCCACGGGCATCTTGAGCGGCTCTCCGCCTGGATCGCCGTTGAGGTACATAAAGCCGCTCTCTGCCTGCACCACCGCATCGTAACCGGCCCGGGCATCGTCGGGGCCGTAGCCGGTGATATGGCCGTAGATCAGGCGCGGATTTATGCATTGGAGCACCTCGTAATTTACCTGCAGCCGCTCGGCATCGCCGGGCTTGTAGCTGGCTATCACCACATCGGCCTGTGCTACCAACGTATACAGCTGCTGTAGCTGCTCCGGCTCTGTCAGGTTCAAGGCCAGGGAGGCTTTGCCCCAGTTAGCGGCGCAGAAGTAGGCGGACGTATCGGTGTCGGCGGGTTCGGCCTTCAGTTTCCAGCTGCGGGTTACGTCGCCGTGGGTGGCGGCGTTCTCCACCTTCAGCACCCGCGCGCCCAGCTCGGCAAAAAACTGCCCTACGCTTGGTCCGGCCAGCACGCTTGCCAGCTCCAGCACCAGCATGTCTTTGAATATCGGTTGTGTCATGTGTTGCGAAATCCTCAAACAAAAAGCCGCAGACCAATGGCTGCGGCTATGTTTATACTTTCCTGGGGCTATTCCAGTTCTGCCAGTACCTCCTCGCTCAACTCCAGGTTATGGTATACTTTCTGCACATCGTCGTCGTCTTCGAGGGCGTCTATAAGCTTGAGTACTTTACGCACTACTTCCGGGTCTTCCACTTTCACGGTGGTCTGGGGTAGTCGCTGCAGCTCGGCGCTCTCCAGGTCCAGCTGCAGTTCTTCCGCCTTCTTCTGCATGGCCCCAAAATCTTCCATGGCGCTGTAGATGGTCACGTAGCCCTCCTCAAACTCCACCTCCTCAGCGCCACCGTCGGCCAGGTCCAGCAGCAGTTCGTCTTCGTTTACAGGTTGCTCAGGGTCTAGCTTGGCCACAAACACGCCTTTGCGGTCGAACAGGTACTCCACAGAGCCGCTGGTGCCCAGGCTGCCGCCGCTCTTATTGAACATGGTGCGCAGGTTTTGCACGGTACGGTTGATGTTATCGGTCAGGCACTCCACGAAGACGGCCACGCCGCTGGGTCCGTAGCCCTCATAGGTCACCTCATGGTAATCGCCGGCGTCGCTGCCCTCCCCTTTTTTGATGGCGCGCTCTATGTTATCCTTGGGCATGTTGGCGGCCCTGCTTAACTGAATGGCCAGCCGCAGGCGCGGGTTGCCGTCTGGGTCGGAGCCGCCCACTTTCACGGCTACCGTAATTTCCTTGATGAGCTTGGTAAAAATCTTTGAGCGTTTGGCGTCCAGGGCCCCTTTCTTGCGCTTTATCTGCGACCACTTGTTATGTCCTGCCATAATGCTATACTTCTTTCAATACTTTAAACAAATGCTAATGCGAGGCTGAAAATCCCCGTCCATGAACAAATTAAGCAAATTTAAACCGGAGGGCATAAAAAAGAGCGGCCCTGTATGGGGGCCGCTCCTTCCTTTAAAGTTTTATATCATTCCCAGACACCGCTGTTAAGCCAGCAGCATGAAGATCGCATTTATAATATTAAGGCCTACCAACAGAAATAGATTTGGCGACTCTTGTATAGCTTTTTTCATGACTTTTGGAGTTAATATATATTTTTTGTGATGTTATGCTTTTTAGTTGCTTTGATGTTGTTTACGCCTGCCCGGTGGCAATGTTTCAGTATTTTATAATTATATCTATGTAAAACATAATATTAAAATATATGAATTAGCTATTATTAGCTTCCAAGCCAATTTTAGACACAATTTCACCGCCAGCTAAATTGTATTATTACAATTCAACTCCATAACCATGCCACACCCGCCATCCAATTTTATGTAAACATAATACAAGTATTAGTTTCTCACAACATTGTCCTAAAAAATATTTGAAAAAATGCATATATTTTTAGTCACCGGATTTATAGTATCTTTACTGAGAAAAAGCGGCTGATGGAAAAAGATGGCCGCCATGTACTAAACCAAACAATAAACACATTGGACTTCCATTCTTTTAACCTACACGAGGATGTGCTGACGGGCATCGACTCTATGGGGTACAACAACCCTACCCCCGTACAGCAGCAGGCTATTCCGCTGATCCTTGAGCAAAAAGACCTGATTGCCTGCGCCCAGACCGGTACGGGCAAAACCGCAGCGTACCTACTGCCCCTCATCGACCGTATCTCCCACCAGGGCTACGAGCACACCAGCACCCTTATATTGGTGCCTACCCGCGAGCTGGCCAAACAGATTGATGAGCAGGTAGAGGGCTTCGGCTACTTTGCTTCCGTTAGCTCCATTGCCATTTACGGCGGCAACAAAGGCGATGACTGGGAGCAGCAGAAACGCGCCTTGACCACGGGCGCCGACATTATCATTGCCACGCCCGGCCGACTGCTCTCGCACATGGCCATGGGCTACGTAAAGCTGGACCAACTCAACCACCTGGTGCTGGACGAGGCAGACAAAATGCTGGACATGGGCTTTATGGACGACCTGATCAAGATTATCAGCCAACTGCCCAAGCAGCGCCAGACGCTGCTTTTCTCGGCCACCATGCCGCGCAAAATCAGGGAGCTGGCCCAGCAGATTCTGCAGCAGCCCGCTGAGGTGAACCTGGCCATCTCTAAGCCAGCCGAAGGCATCGACCAGCGCCTCTACCTGACTTACGACAACCAGAAACTGCCTTTGCTGGAGCACCTGCTGCGCGAGTTGGACGTGCACAGCATGATCATCTTCACGTCCCGCAAGTCCAACGTGAACCCCATCGTGCGCTCGCTGAAGAAGATGAACTTCACGGCGGAAGGCATCTCCTCGGACATGACCCAGGAGGAGCGCGAGAAGGCACTGCAGGGCTTCAAGAACAAGCAATACCAGATTGTAGTAGCCACTGACATCCTCTCCAGAGGCATCGACATCGACAGCCTGAGCCATGTGGTGAACTTTGACATGCCGCAGGACGCTGAGGACTACGTGCACCGCGTGGGCCGTACCGCACGTGCCGCCTCTACGGGTATGGCTATCACATTCGTGAACGAGAAGGACATGTTCCGGGTGCAGAAGGTAGAGCGACTGATCGAGCGCGAGCTGCCGAAGCTGCCCCTTCCGGACGATTTCGGCCCCGGCCCTGCCTTCGACCCTACACGCAGAGACGGCGGCAGCCCGCGGCACCGCGGCGGCAACAAGCCCGGCGCAGGAAGCAAGGCTAACAGCCACCGCAGCAAGCACCACAGAGGCAAGAAACCCGGAGCACCGCGCCCGGAAGGCGCTCAGCCAAAAGCTGAGGGCAGCGACAGACCGGTGAAACTAGCCGAACAGCCGGGAGGCGAGAACCAGGGCAAGAAGAGGAGCCGTAACAGGAACCGCAACCGCAATAAGAACAAGGGTGGCAGCGCAGCCAGCAGCGCCCCTGCCAACACACAAGTATAGGTATGCGTGCTTTACTTTTAATTGATATACAGAATGATTTTCTTCCGGGCGGCGCCCTGGCCGTGCCGGAAGGAGATGCCATTATACCCCTGGTAAACAGCATCCAGGGAAACTATGATTTGGTAGTAGCCACCCAGGACTGGCATCCGGCCGACCACAAGAGCTTTGCCTCGCAGCACAGCGGGCAGAACCTTTTTGACGTGATAGAGCTGAACGGGCTGGAACAGGTACTGTGGCCGGACCATTGCGTGCAGGGCACGGCAGGCGCCGAGTTCTCGGCAGAACTGGAGCATCACCGCATCGAAGCCATTTTCCGCAAAGGCACCGACCCTGCCATCGACAGCTACAGTGGCTTCTATGATAACGGCCACCTGAAAAGTACCGGTATGGCCGATTACCTGCGCGGCAAAGGTATAACCGAAGTTCATCTGACTGGCCTCGCCGCCGATTACTGCGTATACTTCTCGGCGAAGGATGCGCTGAAAGAAGGCTTTAAAGTATACTACCTGGAGGATGCCGTGCGCGCCATCAGCCCGGAGGGATATGAGAAGGCTAAGGCAGATTTGCTGCACCATGGAGCTCAAATCATCCAGAGCCACCAGATACAATAAGTATAAAGTATAAAATAAGAAAGCCGCCTTCGGATTTAACCGGGCGGCTTTTTTGATCTCGGCCTATACTTCTGAGGAGGCTGCACGCAACATCTGCTGCATTTATGCCTGTTGTTATATAATTTATCTTATCAATATTTTCTGATTCATATATTATATTGCCTTGATTATCGTTATCTTACCAAACACAACTTTTAGGGCAGAGACAGGCACAGCAGCTAGTCGTTTGTAGGAGGTTAATGTGAGTGTTCCTGAAAGTATAAGTATAGGCCGGCTTATACTTGGTGAATCACAGCACGCTCACTTTAAACTATATGATACATGAAACAAACTCTCCTGCTGGCCTTGTGCCTTCTGGCCTGCCTTATCTCTCAGGCGCAAAGCCCTCCATCCGGAACTATCAAAGGGGTGGTGGTAGACTCAACCACCCAGGCTCCCCTCAGCTACGTGACCGTCGTAGTTAGCCCTCCTGACAAAGAAGAGGCTCTGAAAACAACCTTTACACAAGCCAATGGCAGTTTTGAAGTGACCGGCCTGCCCCTGACGCCTTACAAACTTATACTTACCTATGTAGGCTACAAGCCCTTTTC
Source organism: Pontibacter chinhatensis (assembly GCF_900113285.1). Taxonomy (GTDB): domain Bacteria; phylum Bacteroidota; class Bacteroidia; order Cytophagales; family Hymenobacteraceae; genus Pontibacter; species Pontibacter chinhatensis. The sequence goes on along the minus strand of NZ_FOOT01000007.1, from coordinate 43,915 downwards.
CATGCAGTTGCCCGCACTGGAGGCAGGCAAACCCGCTGACTTGGGCAAGCTGCGTATCGCCGCCTCGGCCAAGCAGTTGCAGGAGGTGCAGGTTACCGCCGAGAAACTGCTCGTGACCCAGGACATCGACAAAATCGGCTACAATGTGGAGTTCGACCCGGAGAGCAAGACTACCACGGCCCTGGAGATGCTCTGCAAGGTGCCCATGCTCAGCCTCGATGCCGAAGAGAACATACAGCTCAACGGCAGCAGCAATTTCAGGGTGTTGGTAAACGGCAGAAACTCTACCCTCTTTGCCCGCAATCCCAAAGATGTGTTCCGCAGCATGCCGGCCAACACCATTAAACGCATCGAGGTTATCACAGACCCACCCGCCAAGTATGATGCTGAGGGGATTGGCGGTATCATCAACGTCATCACGCACGATAAGCCACAGAACGGCTACAACGGCAGCATTTACCTCTCGCAGGCCACCCCGGACAGCCGCTTTGGCTCCGCCAACATCCGGGCGAAAGTAGGCAAGCTGGGTATATCGGCCTACGGCGGCAGCAATAAGTTCACCAGCCCCGACTCCTATAATTCTTTTGAGCGACGCGAAAAAAGTTTGGGCACCACCTTGCGGCAGCAGGGCAAGGGTAATAACAAAAGTCAGTACAATTACTTCAACAGCGAGTTGAGCTACGAGATAGACACGCTGAACCTGATTACAGCCAAGCTTGGTGTGAGCAAGAGCAACTTTGAGTCGGTGTACCTGCAGACAGTGGAGGAACTTGGCATGGACCGCAACCTCACGCAGGCCTTCGAGCGCAACAACTATGGCGACGGCTCCTGGGGCAATTACGAGGTGGGACTGGACTACCAACACACGTTTAAGCGCAACAAAGAACAGCTGCTCACCCTTTCTTACAAAATCGGCGACAACTTCAACACCGACGACACTGACTTGGAGTTTGTGCCTACCCTGAATTACAGGGGCCCTGCCGGCACGCGCACGCAGAACGAGGGCAAGTCCGTAGAGCAGACAGCTCAGATAGATTATGTGCATCCGTTTAAAAAGCACACTCTGGAGGTGGGCGCTAAAACCATCCTTCGTGATAATGGCAGCGACTACTTTTACCGCAACTATAACCCCGAAACAAACACCTATGTAGAGGTGCCAAGCCTGACGAACGAGTTTGACTACAGCCAGAATATTTACGCCGCTTATACTTCGGCCAGCCTGCGCTACAAGAAATGGGGCGTACGGGCCGGCGCACGCTTGGAGCAAACCGTGGTGGATGCCAACTTCAAGTCATCGGGCTCGGTGGCCGACCGGGACTACCTGAACCTGATCCCAAGCACAACGCTGACGCGCACGCTAAAGAACATGGCCTCCCTGAAGTTGTCCTACACCCAGCGCATTGAGCGGCCCAGCTTGTGGTACCTGAACCCATACGTGAACAGACAGAACGAAAAAGCCATCTCCTTCGGTAACCCGAGGCTGAAGGCGGCCACGAGCCACGTTTTCAGCCTGGGCCACAGCATGTTCAAAAACGGAAAGTCGTTGAACAGCACCCTAACCCATACGTTTACCAACAACGCCATCCAGGGCTATACTACCTTTAACCCCGCCGACTCGGTGAGCAGCACCACCTACGGTAACATTGGCAGGAACAACACAACCACCCTCTCCATCAACAGCAACGCCACGTTCTTCAAGAAGCTCAGCATGAATTTAAACGGTTCTATGTCTTACAGCCAACTCAGCGGAAATATAGGCGGCGTGGACCTGGAGAACAGCGGTATCAGCGGGAACGTCTACAGTTATGTAAACTACAGGTTCGAGAAAAACTGGCGGGCTGGCGTAAACCTGGGCTACTACGCGCCGCGCGTGATGCTGCAGGGCAAATCGGCCGGGCAGTTCTGGAACGGCTTTTCGCTTAGCAAAGGTTTCCTCAAAGACGAAAAGGCCAGCATCAGCCTCTCGGTGCAAAACCCCTTCAGTAAGTTCTTTACTGGCTACAGCGACGTGAACGGCTTGAACTTTGAGCAGCGCAGCGAATATAGTTATGTGCGCCGCCGGGCTAGCATCGGCTTTAACTACAGGTTCGGCAAGCTCAAAGAAGACATCAAACGCACCAAGCGAGGCATTCGCAACGACGACCTGAAAAGCGGCGAGAGCACTTCTGGCGGAGGCGGTAATTAATTTTTGAAAGTATAAAGTATAGCCTGGCTCAGCAAGCTGTCGGGCTATACTTTTTGTAAGTGGTTTTATACATGTACTAGCGGAGGAGTTCAGTCACCCACCACATATTGCAGATAAGCCGAATAGACTTCCGTTTAGCTGGGAGTTGGGCTGCATTCGAAATAAATGAAACAAGTCATACTAACATTTCTCTTCTGCTTCATCATAGCTTCCATATATGGGCAGGCTACGTCATTGAAAATGACAAAAGAAAAGAATCAGGAATGGTTAAAAACCTTAAGATCAGTAGACAAAGCCGAGCAGCTATTGATGGTTAAGGAAAGGTTCTTTGTGCCACAACCTGCTCAAAATGAATCAAGTGAAAGAATTATAGCTGTTCCAATCTTAGTCATAGATGGTATTGCAATAACAGAAACGTTAAGCGACAATTCACGCGAGCAGCTGCTTCAGCTTTTAACTGAAGAGACGGTCAAAGAAATAGCTGTATTTGATGAAGAACCCAAGGAAGTATACATCAATAGAGGATGGTCGGGAATAATAGCAGTTGTACTCTATAAAAAGGCGAGCAGGAAACTGCAGAAGATTAAAATAGAATAACGATAGCCCAACAAGGTGCAGCCTGTATGCTCAGCTATGCTTCGTCCATCGGCTGCACGAGAAACGTTACCACCAACGCAAAGATGAAGCACACCATCCTCCTTTTTCTGAGCATACTAATTTGTTTCAAAACAGCCCATGCTCATAACAGTTTATCTGAAACAGAAAAACTAGCGGCAACTGCCAAGATTTGGGACTTTCTGAAATATTATCATCCCCATGTTGCTAGCGGAAAGTTCAAATGGGACGATGAGTTATTCAAGGTTTTGCCAAAGGTCAAGGCTGCATCTACTAAAGAAGAATTGTCTCAAGTATACATCGCTTGGTTGGATAATCTTGGAAGAGTGAAAGCTTGCAAGAACTGTAAGCAAGAGAGCAGCCTTGAGTATTTTGACAGGAACTTCGACTTAAGCTGGATAAAGGAAAACCAGGTTTTTACAGCTGAGCTTACTGAAAGGCTTAAGCACGTTGAGCAGAACAGGCATCAAGGCAAAAAGTATTATGTGTCTGCCGGCAAAAAAATCGGCAACATTGAGGTGACCAATGAGATCAACTACAAAGGCTTCAGCTGGAATGATGAAAACCTAAGGTTACTCACGCTATTCCGGTATTGGAATATTGTCGAATACTTTTTCCCATACAAGTACCAGATGGACACCAACTGGGATGAAGTCTTGAGTAACATGATTCCGAAGTTTTTACATCCCAAAACCGAGCTCGAGTATCAGTTGGCTATACTTGAATTGGTAGTAAGCATTGACGATAGCCACGCAGGATATTACAACGACACGATAGCTGCTTACTTCGGCCATTATTGGATGCCAGCACATTTTAAGCTGATAGACAAAAGAGCAATAATCACAGGCTTCTACAATGACTTCTTGGCTAGAGTAGACGATATCCGAATTGGTGATATCATTACCAGAGTTGATGGTCAGGAAGTTGAAGGCATTTTTAGCCAGAAAGAGAAATACATTAGCGGCTCCAACATTTCAAGAAAGAAACTAAACGCGTTTCATTCCATCTTCAATGGCTCCTCTGACTCTGTGCAGATTGAATTTATCAGAAATAACCAAACAGCTACCAAAACTATCAAAAGGTATCTGTTGGATGAGCTGAACCCCAAGGCAAAGGAAGCTGAGAAATTCAAAATCCTTAAAGGCAATATCGGCTACGTTGATATGGGCAGACTGGAGCTAAAGGATGTTGAAGGGATAATGGAAGCGCTGAAGGGCACCAAGGCCATCATCTTCGATATCAGAAATCATCCAAAGGGTACTTTTCGCTCTGTAGCAAATTACATCAGTTCTAAAAGAAACGACTTTTACAAAGTCATCTACCCTGACCTGGGCTATCCCGGAAAATTCATTTGGAGGAATGGTGACCAAATTGGCCAAAGTGGTGACTTGAAGTATAAAGGCAAAGTTGTCTTATTAGTAAATGAAAGGGCTCAAAGCCATGCTGAATTCACCATAATGGGGCTACAAACAGGCGACAATGTAACCACGATAGGAAGTCAGACTTCAGGAGCCGATGGAAATGTTAGTGTATTTGAATTGGTGGGAGGTCATAAAACAGCCATAACTGGCATCGGCATTTTTTACCCGGACAATACAGAAACACAAAGAAAGGGTGTGAAAATCGATATTGAAGTCAAACCAACAGTTCAAGGAATCATTGAGGGGAAAGATGAGGTACTTGAAAAGGCGATTGAGTTTGTAAACACCAATACATAGAGCAACGGAGGCGGTAAATAATTTCTGAAAGTATAAAGTATAGTTTGGCTGAAACGGTGAGCGGCCGGGCTATACTTTAAACCATACTTGAACTCGACTCTTTGAACCCAATGTAATTCTGTAAGCCAATAAGTTAATCTTTTACTGATCTCAGACCTGTGGCGTTCTAATAATGCTTACATTTGCACCTTTTATGTTTGACGGGGCTCTTTCCTCTTTTTCGGTCAGACACGTAAAAGCAGCTACTTTCAGACTAAAAGAATGCATTACAGGATTATACTTAGCCTAACAATTTTATTATGCTTAACGAGTACGAAAGTGTTTGCTTCAGACACTACCTCCTTAAAGAAGCCTCTCTTTCTGTCGGTCAGCGTAGGGTATGTAAAGAATAACGTCTATGGGTCAAGGGTAGATAAAAATAAGGAGTCTGATCAAGCCATACAGCAGGAAAACAATAAGAGCTACGCTGTCAACTTTCAACTACAAAAGCAGTTCACAAGTGAACTTTACCTGAGAACCGGCATTAGTTTCATTAAAAAACAAGTTGATCCACAGGAAAACACTAATGTCTACTACAGAGATCGTCTAAAGACTTACTATCTCTCAGTACCACTAGCTGCCGGAGTTAATGTGCCCCTCACCGGAAACGAAAAACTAGGGTTAGGTTTAGAATTTGGTCCTGCTGTAAACCTTAGATTATTGGATAAAAGCTATGTCGGCCCAGACAGAGTTTCTAGCAACACGAGCTTCGCCACAGTAAGTTTGAGCCCTGGAGCTTCGCTTAACTATAAGCTAAGCACTAACACAAAGCTAACTCTTGGTTATACTTACATGCTTGATATTACCGATGCTTATATAGAGCGTGTGTACTGGAACAATCATTATCCAAGAAGAAAATTTGCCTATAAAAACAAGACGCAGATGCTATCATTAGGACTCCAATGGGCTGTTAGATAAAGAGGTATTTCTACTCTCTATACTTCCTACAACACCTGCCCCAGCCCAAACAGCAGCACAAACAGCAGCGTGGTAATAGCCATTTGCTTGAGGTAAGGGTCCAGTTCTTTAGAGGTTTGTTTGCGCCATACGTTTACCCCATTCACCAGCACCAGCGGCAGGGCAAGTATAAACAGGAACTGCCAGGGGCTATGGTAATTCAGCAGCACGTAGGCAAAAGCGCTCAGCACCCCACCCAGCAATACCAACACATGGTACACACGCGCAGCTTTCGGGCCGATACGCACGGGAATAGAGCGCTTGCCGGCCAGTATATCGGAGTTGATGTCGCGGATGTTATTGACGTTGAGCACCCCAACCGAAAAGAAGCCGCACACCAGGGCCGGGAGTATAACCGAGGGTTCCAGCGTCTGCGCCTGCAGAAAGTAAGTGCCCAGTACGCCGACCAACCCGAAGAAGATAAATACGAAAACATCGCCCAGACCCGCATAGCCGTAAGGCTTGTCGCCGGCGGTATAATTAATAGCCGCCCAGATAGAGGCCAGCCCCAGCACCAGGAACAGCAAAAACAGCAGCATGCCCTCCGTACCGAAAGCCACCCACAGCAGCAGCAAACCGGATACCAGCGAGAGCAGGCTAAACACCACCATGCCCTTCTTCATCTGCTCAGGCAGAATGTGGCCTGCCTGCACGGCCCGCATCGGCCCCTCGCGGTGCACGCTGTCAGCCCCGTGTTTGGAGTCGCCGTAGTCGTTGGCCAGGTTGGAAAGGATTTGCAGGAAAAGCGTGGTCAGCACACACAGGGCCACTACAGCCCCGTTAAAATGCCCGTTGGCCGCCGCTATAAAGGCGCCCATGCCGATACAAGAAAAAGCCAGCGGAAGGGTGCGTGGCCTAAAAGCCGAAATCCAAGCCTTTACCAGACCTGGACTTTGGTGTGCGGTGTGTTGCGAAGTGTTCAAAACCTATTCTTATAATAAGCCTGACCAAAACGGATGTTTACGCCAGGCATAGACTTATTGCTGTATAGCGCTCAACAGCTCCTTGTCCATCGGCTTTACCTTGGATGGATAGAAAGCCACTACGTTCCCGTTCTCGTCCACCAGGTACTTGCAGAAGTTCCAGCCTGGCTCCTCTTTACCCGGCGCATGATGTGCCAGCCAGGTATAGAGCGGATGCTGGTCCTCTCCTTTCACCGAGATTTTCTCAAACATCTGGAAGCTTACGCCATAGTTCTTCTGGCAGAAAGAGGCAATCTCCTCGTTCGAGCCGGGCTCTTGCCCGCCAAAGTTGTTGGCCGGGAAGCCCAGCACCTCCACCTCGTTGCCGTGCGTTTCGTGCAGCTTCTGCAGGTCTTCGTACTGCGGCGTGTAACCGCACTCGGAGGCCGTGTTCACGAGCAGCACTTTCTTGCCTTTATACTTTGAGAAATCCACCTCTTTGCCATCCAGCGTCTTCATCTTGAAAGTATAAAAGTCGCTGGTTTGCGTGTTGGTGTTTGGAGTTGATGCTGTTGCCATAGTTTTATCAGTTGTTGTTTCAGCGTCTGCAGCTGTTCCGTTGTTGCAAGACACCATCACTCCTAATACAGGCACCAGCGCCAAAAGTTTGAGCAACTTTTTCATATAGATTGTTTTATGGCTTTTAAAGTATGATGAAGCTATTTTTTTCATATGTCCCCCTTTGAAGGGGGTAGGGGGATGATTTACATCTGTGATTTTTTTATCCAGGCGTGTATCGCACGTTCTACGTTAGCCAAATCTTTCATTACTTCCTCATCCGAAAGCCTTAGTATGGTATAGCCTAGCCTCGCTAAATTCTTATCCCGTTCCCCGTCTTCGTCAACCTTAAAATTATGCGAATAACCATCAACTTCTATAATAAGCTTTAGCTCCTTGCACATAAAGTCGGCAATATAATTGTCAATTGGCCGCTGACGAAGAAAAGTGTAACCCGTTTTGCCTTTGCTTAATACCTCGCACCACAACCTAACCTCTGCTTTAGTAGATTCTGCTCGAAGGCTTTTAGCTAAAGTTTTAAGGCCTTTGTTATAGTGAGAATTGCTTGGCATATAGGTGCACGATTATCATCCCCCTACCCCCTTCAAAGGGGGACTTTTCAGTAATCCTAGAATCTTACAATCGTAAAAATCTTAGTCTTACATCCGCTCCGGCACTTGGATACCCAGCAGCTTCATACTTTCGCGCACGAAGCGGGCTACCATGGCCGACAAGGCGATACGGAAGCTACGGGCTTGCTCGTCAGTCTCATTAAAGATAGAGATTTCCTGGTAGAAGCGATTATAGGCTTTAGCCAGCTCATAAGCGTAGTTGGCGATAATCGAAGGTGCATAAAGGCTGCCTGCCTCTTTTATCACCGCCGGGAAGTTCACCAACTGTGTGATTACCTCCTGCTCCACCTCGTGCAGGTTCTCGAAATTCTCAAAGGCCGCCGGGTCATACTTGATGCCCATCTCACCAGCCTTGCGCAGGATGGCGGAGATGCGGGCATGTGTGTACTGCACAAACGGACCGGTATTGCCCCGGAAGTCGATGGACTCCTGCGGGTTGAAGAGCATACGTTTTTTAGGGTCTACCTTCAGAAGGAAGTACTTCAGGGCGCCCATGGCCAGGGTATGATACAGCTCCTGCGCCTGCTCCTCGGTGAAGCCTTCAATCTTGCCCAACTCCTCGGTTTGCTGGCGTGCCGTGTCCACCATCTCCTGCACCAGTTCGTCGGCGTCAACCACCGTGCCTTCGCGCGATTTCATTTTGCCGGATGGCAGGTCCACCATGCCGTACGAGAGGTGGAAAATACCGTCTGCATAGGGCTTGCCCAGCTTTTTCAGGGTTGCCTTCAGTACCTGGAAGTGGTAGTTCTGCTCATCGGCCACCACATACACCGACTGGTCGTACGGGAAGTCGTTATACTTTAGCTCGGCCGTGCCCAGGTCCTGGGTGATGTATACCGAGGTGCCGTCAGCACGCAACAGCAGTTTTTCGTCCAGCCCCTCGCCGGTCAGGTCTACCCACACAGAGCCGTTCTCTTTCTTGAAGAACACGCCCTTCTCCAGGCCTTCCTCCACGCGGGCCTTGCCTAAAGTATAAGTCTCCGACTCGTAATAGTATTTGTCAAAATCGACCCCAATGGTGCGGTAGGTCTCATCAAAGCCGGCGTATACCCAGGTGTTCATCGTTTTCCACAGGTTTACCACATGCGCATCGCCCTGCTCCCACTTGAGCAGCATTTCCTGCGCCTCCAGCATCCAGGGGGCTTTCTTCTTGGCCTCTTCCTTGTCCATCCCCTGCTCTACCAGGGCATCAATCTGTTCTTTGTAAGCTCTGTCGAAAAGCACATAGTACTTTCCTACCAGGTGGTCGCCCTTCAGGCCGCTGGTTTCAGGCGTCTCATCGTGGCCCAGTTTCTCGTAGGCCAGCATCGACTTGCAGATATGGATGCCGCGGTCGTTCACCAGGTTCACCTTCATCACCTTATGGCCGTTGGCTTTCAGAATCTCAGCCACGGAGTAGCCCAGGAAGTTGTTGCGCAAGTGCCCCAGGTGCAGCGGCTTGTTCGTGTTTGGCGAGGAGTACTCCACCATCACATTGCGGTCGCTTGGAGCGCCATAGCCGTAAGTCGGGTCTTCCATGATGCCCTTAAACAGGCGTAGCCACTCGCTCTCCTGCACCTCCAGGTTCAGGAAGCCTTTCACTACATTAAAGTCTTTTACTTCGGCGGCATGTTCCCGCAGGTACTCTCCCAGCGCCTGCCCTATTTGCTCAGGGCCTTTGCCCACCTGCTTGGTGTAGGGGAAGGTAACGAACGTGAACGAGCCGGCGAACTCCTTACGGGTGGGTTGCAGGGCGATTTGTGAAGCATCAACAGTGATTCCGAACAGAGCATGCAGCGCCTGGCTGATGCGCTGGCTAATGGCATTTTGTAGTTGCATTAATGTATGGCTGTACTTTTAGATTCTTTCTGCAAGATAGCCTCGGTGGCTGTCTCTAGTATATCGAAGGCATTTTCTGCCATCGTGTTTTCGGTATCCAGGGTTGGGTTGATTTCAGTCATCTCGTAACACACCACGCGCGGGTCCTGCAGCAGGTGGTAGTTGAGCTCTTTGGCCTCCTGCACCGTCAGGCCCACTTCTACCGGCGTGCCGGTGCCTTTCGAGAATTTGGAGTCGAGGCTGTCCACATCGAACGACACGTAGATGATGTCGCAGTCGCGCAGGCGGTCCAGGGCCTCGTGGGCCACGGTGGCGGCGCCCTTGCTCACCAGCTCGGCGTAGGTAAAGTTCTTGATACCGTATTTTTCGATCAGGTAATCCTCCGGCTCCTCGGTATCGCGCACCACGACGTATACCAGGTGCTCCGGCTTCAGCTTCGGCCCGTCAAAGCCCAGTTTCTTAAGCGAGTTCCAGAAGAAGATGGCCTCCGGCGAAGGGTCGTTTATCTGGCGCTCCAGGTTATCGATGTTCAGGGCCATGGCCAGCGGCATGCCGTGCACGTTGCCCGATGGCGAAGTATAAGGCGAGTGGATATCGGCGTGCGCATCCACCCAGATAACACCCAACGTCTTGTCAGGGTAGGCGGCTTTTATACCAGCAATGGTACCATGTGCGTTAGAATGATCACCGGACAAAACGAGCGGGAACATATCCATGGCAATAGTTTGTTCTACTGCCCGGCCAATGTTCTTTTGCACGGTCAGGATGCTATCGATGCGGTGGGCATACGGAAAAACATCCGGATCGAATAACGTATAGTTTAAATCCGGAACGCTGATAGAGTTGAAGCGCTTAAAGTAATCTGATCCCTTGTCCCAGCAGGCGACACGTAAGGCATCTATCCCCATGCTGGCGCCACGTGTGCCAGCCCCCAACTCAGACCTCACTTCTATCAGCTTTACTTTTTTCATAGTTTTATAACAAACTTTTTGCAAAGATGGTAAAATACAATCAATATTGCATGTTTTCTTAATTTCCCCTAACTCACAGAATGGATAAATATACCGACCTTATTCACCAAACTTTTGACTTCCCGACAGAAGAATTTAAGGTGGAGAATAACGAGTTACTGTTTAACGGCATCCCTCTGATGGATATCATTAAGCAGTACGGAACACCCCTGAAGCTGACATACCTACCGAAGATAAGTTCGCAGATACAGAAGGCGAAAACCTTGTTCCGGGAGAGTATGGAGAAGCTTGACTACAAGGGCACTTATACGTATTGCTACTGTACCAAGGCCTCGCATTTCTCTTTTGTAATAGAGGAGGCCCTGAAAAACGACATCCATATCGAAACCTCATCGGGCTACGATATGCAGATTATACGCTCTCTCTACAAGAAAGGTAAGATAGACAAAAACACGTATATCGTCTGCAACGGCTTTAAGCGCGAGCGCTATCGCCACTGGATTTCAGAACTGGTGAACGAGGGCTTTGTAAACTGCATGCCGATACTCGACCACCTGGGCGAGATCGACTATTACAAACAACACATAAACGTGAAGACGAAGCTGGGTATTCGCCTGGCCTCGGACGAGGAGCCGAAGTTTGAGTTCTATACTTCGCGCCTGGGTGTGCGCTATAACGACGTGATAGACCTGTATGAGCAGCAGATAAAGCCGGACGACCGCTTTGAGCTGAAGATGCTGCACTACTTCATCAACACCGGAATCAAGGACACCTCATACTATTGGTCGGAGCTTAGCCGTTTTGTACGTAAGTACTGCGAGCTGAAGAAGCTGTGCCCGGAGCTGGACACGATTGACATCGGAGGTGGCTTCCCGATCAAAACCTCTATCCAGGCGGATTACGATTACCGCTACATGACCGAGGAGATCCTGCGCACCATCAAGCGTATTTGTGAGGATGAAGGTGTGCCGGAGCCGAACATCTTTACCGAGTTTGGCATCTTCACAGTGGGCGAGAGTGGGGCTACCATCTACTCGATTCTGGATGAGAAGCTGCAGAACGACAAGGAGCTTTGGTACATGATCGACGGCTCGTTTATCACGAATCTGCCGGATGCATGGGCTCTGAACCAGCGCTGGCCACTGCTGGCCGTGAACCACTGGAACAAGGAATACCGTAAAGTACAACTAGGGGGCATGACGTGCGATAGCCAGGATTATTACAATTCGGAAATGCACTCTTACCAGGTGTTCCTACCGAAGATACCCAAAGGTGAGCCCCTGTACATTGGCTTCTTCCACACGGGCGCCTACCAGGAACAGCTGAGTGGTTATGGCGGCATTAAGCACTGCCTGATTCCGTCTCCACAGCATATTTTGATAGATCGAGATGAGAATGGAGCGCTGAAGCACTGGCAATTTGCACCGGAGCAAACCAGCGAGTCGATGATGCGTATACTGGGTTACGAAGTATAAGGGTTCGCCTATATTTTTCGTAACAGTTTTTTACTTTTTAAGTATTTATACTATTTTTGGTTCGAAACCCTTCTAATTACTATATCATGAAGAAAGTTATTCTATTAGGTAGCTTGTGCCTGGCAATGGTCATGGCCTCTTGCAAAACCTACTGCCCGGCTTACAACTACGCCTCTGTAGAAACTCCTGCACTGGAAAAAGCGCCGGTGGCAACAGCCTCTGCCGAGGAAGTGGCTACAGACAAAGCCAGCATCTAACTCCCCCTACTCGCGAACAACTAGACCATACATACAAAAACCGGCCTTTGTGCCGGTTTTTTTGTTTAGCGTATCGGAAGCAAGCATTGATACTGGATATACTCTATGTCTTCATCCCCATCTGTAGGGAAATCTACCTAGTGACATTGCAAGTTAAAAGCGGTTTCTCCTGATTTCTCATCATAGAAAACGTATATCAACCCTACATCGCCCCACATTAGTTCTGCATTCTCTTCAGAATCAATTTGAAACAGCAACTTCATATGCTCTCCATTCTTATTTTTAGGAGTGATTTCCCCCTGTACCCATTTGGGATACCCTCCTAATTGGCTCAGGTAATCCTCTTCTCCAACCAACCTCTTAACCGCATTCTCATAAGCATCCCACGGCTCTTCGCTGTTAAGTGCACAGGACACTGCAGAAGCCTTATCACAAACCGCATCGATCCCTTCCCAATCAGGCAAGGACTTTATTGGCTTAAATTTTATCGCACAGTATTTCGACTCATCTAGTTCAGCAGGTCTTGGGATATTCACTATATTTTCAACATCGAGCTCCTTGTAGATTTTAACAAGCCAGCCATCATCTGTTGTATCCCACGGAAACTCCTCCCAGTCGTAAAAAAACTGGATAAGCTTAATTTCTTGTGGTAGTTCCAGCCCCTCTTCGTTAAAGACTTGAAAGATAAATTGCATATTTCTTCCAGACCTCGTCAAAGGCCACTTCTCCCCTTTCTCGAAGTATGGCTGGCCTCCAAAATGAGAAAGTAATTGCGCGTTCTCAGGCGGCCTTGATGCTGGTTGAACTTCTATTTTTGTTGCAGCCCTTATGAGAGGCGCTATAAGCTTTTCCAAGTCCATAATGTTAACTGAACCCAACCCTACTAACTTGGTATCGCTTGATTCAACAATATTGCTTCCTTTACCTGCTCGGTTAAAAATTTTCCTCCAAAAGCTCATCTTCCACTTTTAAATTTTAATGTTCTATCAAGCTCCAACTCCAGCCCTCTTCTGCAACTGAAGCTACTCCAAACTTTTTCTGTTGAGTAATACTTTCGTGTAATCTCTACCAAGCTTGTTGCCATACACCTCGTACGACTTCTTTGCCCACTCCAGCGCCTGGTCGGTATTGCCCAGCACCTCGTGCGCGACGGCAATGTTGAGGCAGGCCTTCCCGGCATTTTTGCGGCTTGCCCGGGCAAGTATGGCGCTCCAACTGTCCATAGCGCCTCGCCAATTGGCTACTTCGGAGCTCCTGAACGCCGCCTTGAACGCCTGTTTGCTGGCCCCTTTTCCTTTTTTGTAGAGGTCTCTCTTGACAGTATAATGCCCCGGCAAAAAACGCTCGATGTAGTTACGCCCGGCCTCGTAAGCAGTGTTATGCAGGGCTTCGGGTGGAGGGAGCGTTAAATTACTGCCTACCCCGTTAAAGGTCAGGAAGCTTTTGGCCTGGTGCTGATCGATGATGGTTTTGGAGACGGGGTCATACAAGCGCCAGAAAGCGAGCACATTTACCCTGATCTGATTTGGGACAGCAGGTATGGGGACATTGTTACCCAGCGCCGCTGTTACACGGTTGGTAACTGTCGACAGCAGCACATCGGAGTTGGAGTCGAAGGTTTCGAGCACGAGTAAGGCATCTGCGTTGCTGGCATCACAGATGCTTCTTACCAGTTCCCAGTCAAGCAGTTCGGGCGTTTCGCGGGTGCCTGTGCCGTAGAGCCGGGTTTGCGGGGGGATCACAGTCTGCATGTCCCTGTACCCGTTAATCCTATCGAATACGCCTTTCAGACTCTCATCGGAAGCCAGTCGGTCAGAGCCGGAGATCTCTCCTGTCACAATGGATTCCAGGACCTGCCCCTGCTTATCCTCCGGCCTGGTGAGCGACCTGTTCACCAGCGCGATCGTCTTGACGCCCTCCGGCAGGTATACTTGGGGCGGCAGCGGATAATCTAGATTAACATAGCCATGTTTGCTGCACCCGCTGAAGATTAGGCCCAGTAACAAAAGACAAACCGGCAAACGCTTAAGGAAACGACAAAAGTATAGCATGCGCTAAATATATAGAATATTTAATCAATGCTAAGACCTGTTGCTTATACTATCCCCTCACAAGTAGGTAACTGCACCCTAGTTCAACATGAGTGGCTGCCAGAGTATAAGTTTATACTTTAACAGCCCGCCTCAGCCGCCTTCCCAAGTATAAACTGCGCCGCTTCCCACAGGTCGGCCAGTTGCCAGGCGTGCGCGCCGGGTTTATACTTGTCGCCCACCAGAATTCCCTTCACCCCTACTTTTTCGGCGGCTTCCAAATCCCTTAGCGAGTCTCCCACCATCCAGCTCTGTTCCACATCAATGTTATACTTGGCAATGGCTTTTTCCAGCATCAGGCTGTTGGGTTTGCGGGAGAGGGAGGCAGAGTAATCCGGGTGGCCGGGCGCCATGTAATGCGCGTCTATGAGGGAGTCGCAGGCGTCCTGCAGCTTTTGGTGACAGGCCAGCACATCATCCTTTTTGTACAATCCCTTGGCCACGCCGCCCTGGTTTGTAACCACTATCAGCAGGTAGCCGTTCTTCTTCAACAACCTTAGCGCCTCCGGCACACCGGGCAGTACTTCAAAATCTTCCAAAGCATAGGTGTAATCGCCCCGTTCGCGGTTCAGCACACCATCACGGTCCAGAAAAACGCACTTTTGCTGCTGCATGCGGCATTGGTTTATGAGTGAAGCGCTAAATTACGTAATTAAACGTTTAAGGGAGTAACGGCCGCGTCGAGCAACCGGCAAGAACAGGTATCAGAAGTATAAACAGACAGGAGGAAGGTAGATGAGGGTAGCGGTTATCGGGGCGGGGATTTCGGGATTGGCGCTGGCATACTATCTGCAAAAGCTGGGCATACCCTACGACCTGTTTGAAGCGGGCAGCCGGGTGGGTGGCAATATCCGCTCTGTCAGAACCGAGGATTACCTGCTGGAGCTTGGTCCCAACGCCATTCGTCCCTCTGCCGAGATAAGTGAGCTGATCCGGGAACTGAAGCTGGAGGACCAGGTGCTGCCGGCGACGGTTGGCAGTCACCAGCAGTTTGTGCTCCGCGACGGCGCATACAGGCAATTGCCATATTCCCCATTCTGCCTGCTCTCCAACACCTGCTTCTCCTGGAAAACACGCTACCGCATCCTTCAGGAAAGGTACATCCCACCCGAAGATAACCGCTACGAAACCGTTTCTGAGTTTTTTAAGCGCCGTTTTGGAGCCGGTGTGTTGGATTATGCCGTCAACCCGCTTGTGTCCGGGCTTTACGCGGGAAATCCTGATAAACTACTCGTCCAGAAAGTGTTTCCGCAGCTAAAGGAAATGGAGCTGGAGTACGGCTCTGTGCTGAAGGGGCTGTTCCAACACCAGCAGATATCAGAACAGTTGAGTCCGTTCTCTTTTGTAGAGGGCATGCAAACCCTGCCCGAAGCCATTGCCGATAAGCTTATTTCGCTGCACACCGATCACCGCGTGGTCATGATTACCCGCCACGAAGGCAAGTATATCATCAGTTGCTCCTCCCCCACCGAAACCGACACCAGGGAGTACGACCTGCTGGTGCTTTCCCTGCCAGCACCCAGGGCCGCCGAGTTGCTCCAGTATACTTTCCCGGGCATGGCCGCTGCCCTGCAAAACGTCCACTACCCGCCGCTTGCGGTGGTGCACTCGGTATACAACAGCCGCGACATCGGCTTACCTCCGACAGGATTTGGAGCGATACACCCGGTGGCGGAGGATGCGTTTTCTGTCAGGTCTATCTGGAACAGCTCCCTGTTCAGTGGCCGCTGCCGCCCTCACGAGGTGTTGTTCACCACCTTTGTAGGAGGAGCGCAGGCAGAGCACCTGGCCCTCACCGAGCGGGACACGCTGCTGCAGCAGGTGCATCAGGAGTTGAAAGAACTGCACGGCATCACGGCCGACAGCCCCATCTTTCAGTACACGCACCTGTGGCACCACTCTATTCCACAGTACGACATACATATTGAGGATGCCCACGAGATGGCGCAGACGCTGGAGGAGGAAGGCATGTTTATCGCTGCCAACTGGTACTCTGGAGTGTCGGTGCCCGATTGCATCCGGGCTGCCAAAGAGCTCTCCTGCAAAATTAATTCTACCTTACGCCATGCCCACAATAGCTGATTAGCTATATTTGCCGGCATGAAAGACGCGTTGGTGATCATCCCAACATACAATGAGCGGGAGAATGTAGAGGCGATGGTGCGCAAGGTGATGTCGCTGAGCCACCCGTTTGAGCTATTAATTATTGATGATGGCTCTCCGGATGGTACCGCCGATATCGTGCGCCACCTGCAACTGGAGTATCCCGGCCGCCTGCACCTCGAAACCCGCCAAGGCAAACTTGGCCTAGGCACCGCCTATATCCACGGCTTTAAGTATGCGCTGCGCCACGGCTACGAGTACATATTCGAGATGGACTGCGACTTCTCCCACAACCCAGACGACCTCATCCGTCTATACGACGCCTGCGCCAACGAGGGCTACGATGTGGCTATTGGCAGCCGCTATGTGCAGGGCGTAAACGTGGTTAACTGGCCCATGAGCCGGGTGCTGATGTCGTGGTTTGCCAGCTGGTATGTGCGTTTGGTGACGGGCATGCCTATACACGACACTACGGCCGGCTTTAAGTGTTACCGCCATAAGGTACTGGAAACCATTCCGCTGGATGAAATTCGCTTTGTAGGCTACGCTTTCCAGATCGAGATGAAGTTCCTCTCCTACAAGTATGGGTTCAAGATCAAGGAGGTTCCCATCATCTTCACGGACCGCACCAAGGGTACTTCCAAAATGTCGAAGGGGATTTTTAAGGAGGCTGTGCTAGGCGTGATCAAGATGAAGCTCAGCAGCTACTTCCGTCATTTCGATCGCTATTAAGGTTTATCCTAAGGATTTAAACTTGGTAATCACCTCATAATCAAGCAAAACAAGGCCTAATAACCGGGCCTCACAAAAAATATTTCCGGCAAAAAGATTGCTTATTGGGCATTTATACTTTATACTTGCCACAAATACAAACAAAGACATGCTTCAACTAATGGCTTGCATTTATACCAATTCCTTTAAGGTGCCTCAGACGGGGCTTCCGAGGTAATTGTATTGTGCGCTGTAAAAAAGTTGTAGGATATAAACCACCAAGGGAGCCCCGCATATTGCGGGGCTTTTTTTGTTTTAAACCATATCTCAAACTTAACCAAACCAAAAAAACCGAATTTTTTAACATGCCAAAACCATGAGAGCAAGTAGAACACCCATCAATGTAGCACAGAAAGGCAGCTTCCGACATGTAGACGGCAGCCTGGTGCTGATTGCGGGACCATGCAGTGCCGAGAGCGAAGAACAGTTACTCAAAACAGCCCAGCAGCTGAAGTCCATTCAGGGCATTAGCGTACTAAGGGCGGGTATCTGGAAATCACGCACACGCCCGAATTCGTTCAAGGGTGTCGGTACGGTGGGACTACAGTGGCTCGACATGGTGAAAAAAGAAACCGGCCTGCGCACCACCTGCGAAGTGGCCAACGCCCAGCACGCCGAGGAGGCCATGAAGTATGGCGTAGACATCCTCAGCATCAGCGGCCGCGCTACGGTTAACCCTTTCGCCATGGAAGAGATTGCTGCTGTCCTGAAAGGAACCAACATGCCAGTGCTGGTAAACAACCCGGTATACCCTGACCTGGGCCTGTGGCTGGGTGCCCTGGAGCGCCTGAACCAGGCCGACATCACCGACCTTGGCCTGATAAACCGTGGCTTTGCCGCCGACGAGCAGTACCCCTACCGCAACCACCCGCGCTGGGACTATATGCTGCAGCTGAAGGACATGCACCCGGAGCTGCCCATACTTTGCGATGCGGCCCACATTGCCGGACGCCGCAGCCTGCTGTACCCGGTTAGCCAGAAGGCTGTTGACCTGGGTGTGGATGGCTTGCTGTTCGAGTCGCACATGAACCCGTCAGCAGCGCTTAGCAGCAAGCAGCAGCAGCTGATGCCGCAGGAACTGGAACTGCTCATCAACGCCATCAGGACCAAGGTGAAGCTGGAGGGCACGAACCACCTGGTAGAGCAGCTCGACGACCTGAGCCAGCAGATGGACAGTATGGACAAGGCCCTGGTAGAGCTGTTGCTGCGCCGCCGTGAGGTATCGCAGAAAATCAGCCTGCACCAGATGGGTGATGTGCAGGAGGGCCTGCAGCAGGCAAGCGGCTGGCAGAAAGAGCTGGATGCCTGGCTGCAGCGGGACGACTATACTGAGATGGACAGCAGCTTTGTGAAGTCGCTGAAGGAGGCGCTGCAGCAGCACCGCAGAAGCCCACAAAGTGGTTTAGGCTCCACGGCCGTAGCATAAAAAATTAAATTTTAGTAGGATATATAAACTGCAGCCACTACTTTAGCCGCAGAGATTGTAACAAAGATCATGTCGCACAACACTTTTTACTTTAGCTTTTACTTTTTTGGTACTCCGCCGGGGCTCCAGAGGTAATGCTATTGTGTTTGTGAAATGAACCAAGTATAAACCAGAGAAGCCCCGCCACAAGCGGGGCTTTTTCTTTTTACCCCAACCATCTAACCATGAATAAGTCCAGAGTTGCCATACAGGGTGGCCCCGCCTCCTTCCACGATGCAGCCGCACGGCAGCTGCTCCCCGGCATGCCCCTAGAGGTAGCGCACCGCGATACTTTTAGCAGCCTTTGCGTTGCCTTGCAGCAGGGCGAGACAGATGCAGCGGTAATGGCCATTGAGAATACGCTGGCCGGCAGCCTGCTGCCCAACTATGCCCTGCTGCAGGAGCACCGCCTGCACATTACGGCAGAACTCTGGCTACCCATCGACCAGAACCTGATGGCGCTGCCGGGCCAACGTATAGCCGAGCTCCGCACCGTGGCCTCGCACCCGGTGGCACTGGCGCAGTGCAAAGGCTTTTTGCAGCAGCACCCGCACCTGCAGCCCCAGGTAACCCACGACACGGCCGACAGCGCCAAGGCCATACAGGAACAAGGCTTGCGGGCTACGGCAGCCATTGCCGGCAGAGCTGCCGCTGAACTGTACGGCCTGGAGATACTTGCCGAAAACATCGCGGACTCCCCGCAAAACCACACCCGCTTTTTGCTGCTGCGCGAGCAACCCGAGGAACCCGCTGATGCAGACAAGGCCATTGTGGTGTTCCGGAAGCCGATCCATACTTCCACGCTCACCCTGCTCCTGAGCCTGCTGCAAAAGCACCAGGTAGAGCTGACGCTCCTGCAAACTTTGCCTGCCGGAGAAGGAAGAGCCCAGTTGGTGGCAGAGGTAGAAGCGCCCCATGTATCGCATCTGCAACAGGCCATCTCACAGGTAAGGCCACTGGTAGAGGACCTACAGGTGCTGGGAATACTCAAGCAGGCGGTACGACCAGATACGAGCACCATCACCAAAGAAACCGCAGCCATACTCTAAGACCATGATCATACCCAAGGCAGACAGATTACAGCACGTGCAGGAGTACTACTTCTCGCGAAAACTGGCGGAGGTGCGGGCGCTGCAGGCACAGGGCAGGCACATCATCAACCTCGGCATCGGTAGCCCCGACATGGCTCCCTCTGCCGAAACGATACAGGCGCTGGCGCAGTCGGCGCAGCAGGCGGGCAGCCACGGCTATCAGCCATACAATGGTACAGCTAAGCTACGGCAGGCAATACAGGCCTGGTACCAGCGCCAATACCAGGTAGAGTTGCAGGAGCAGGAGGTACTGCCGCTGGCCGGTTCGAAGGAAGGCATTTTCCATATCTCCATGGCTTTCCTCAACCCGGGCGATAAGGTGCTGGTGCCCAATCCGGGCTATCCAGCCTACGCTTCGGCAGCACGTCTGGCGGGGGCAGAAATCCTTAGCTATACTTTGGAGGAGGAAAACGGCTGGCTGCCACAGCGCGAAGAGTTGGAGCAACTGGTGGCAAAGAAAGACGTGAAAATCATGTGGATCAATTATCCGCACATGCCCACGGGTACCGCAGCCACCACGCATACTTTGGAGTGGCTGGTGGAGTTCTCCCAAAAGCACGGCCTACTGCTCATCAACGACAACCCCTACAGCCTGGTGCTGCACGAGCAAACGCCGCTAAGCCTGCTAAGTATAGCCGGGGCAAAGGCAAACTGCCTGGAGCTAAACTCGCTGAGCAAATCGCATAACATGGCGGGCTGGCGCGCGGGCATGGTGCTGGGACAACCAGAATACCTGGCCGCCATACTTGCCGTGAAAAGCAACCTCGACTCCGGGCAACTGCTGCCGGTGCAGGAAGCCGCCGTGGCAGCCCTGCAGAACAGCCACAGCTGGCACTCGGAGCGCAACAGCGCTTACGCCAAACGGCAACAACTGGCGCACCTCCTGCTCCAAGAGCTGGGCTGCACATACCAGCCACACCAGGTGGGCATGTTTGTGTGGGCCCGCGTGCCGGAGAAGGTAAGCGACGTGGAAGCTTACCTCGACGAGCTGCTGTACGAACAGGGCATTTTCCTGACGCCCGGCAAAATCTTCGGCAGCCAAGGCGAGCGTTACCTGCGGGTATCCCTCTGCTGCCCCGAAACACAGCTTCAGGAAGCCATTAACAAAGTAAAATCATCTAAGAAATCATTAACACAACTATAAATCATGAGTACCACATCTAACCTTAACACAGTAGCAAAGACAAAAATCCTGAACGGCGGACCACTGCCAACCGTAATTGCCGGCCCCTGCAGCGCAGAGTCGGAAGAGCAGATGCTGCAGACGGCACGGGAGCTGAAGAAAGATCACCGCGTTTCCATTTTCAGGGCAGGCATCTGGAAGCCCCGCACCCGTCCGGGTATGTTCGAAGGCGTAGGCACCGTAGGACTGGAGTGGCTGCAGACCGTGAAGCAGGAAACAGGCTTGTTAACTACTGTGGAGGTTGCCAACACGCAGCATGTAGAGGAAGCGCTGAAGTATGGCGTGGATATCCTGTGGGTGGGTGCCCGCACCACGGTTAACCCTTTCTCGGTGCAGGAAATTGCCGATGCGCTGCGTGGAACAGACATCCCGGTGATGGTGAAGAACCCTGTGAACCCGGACATCCAACTATGGCTGGGCGCGCTGGAGCGCCTCAACCAGGCGGGCATCACAGACCTGGCGCTTATCCACCGCGGCTTCTCAACGCCAAGCAACAAACCATACCGCAACCACCCCAAGTGGCAAACCATCCAGGAAATCCGCTCGCTGGCCCCTGGCATTCCGTTGCTCTGCGACCCTAGCCACATTGCCGGCCGCCGCGACTTGCTGGAAACTGTTAGCCAGCAGGCACTGCGCCTGGGTGCGGATGGCCTCATGATTGAGACGCACATTAACCCGGACGTAGCACTCAGCGATGCCTCGCAGCAGGTAACGCCAAGCGGGCTGGATAAGCTGTTGACCGTGCTGGATCTGGAAAGCGAGCGTGTGGCGCAGCCCGAGCAGCTGCAGGACCTGCGTTCCCTCATCGACAAGCTGGACCACGAACTGCTGAACGTGCTGTTCCTGCGCGCCGATGTATCGAAGCGCATCGGAGAGTATAAGCGCGCCAATGCACTGGACATTTATCAGTCGGGCCGCTGGCAGCAGCTGATCGAGAACAGGCTGAAAGCCGCCGGCGACATAGGCCTGGATGAAGAGTTCGTGCGGGCTATTTTCGACGCTATCCACGGCTTTTCGCTTGGTATCCAGAACGAAGTATTCGCTAACCCTGCTGTAGCCACACGAGTTTCGCAGGAGTAGCTTAACCCGCGGCTTTGCTGCCGACTGGCTGCCGGAACTATACTTTTGTCGAATTTTGCAGCGAGAGTAGGGCACGTTTTGTACTTTTGTAGTGTTGCAAAACAACATCAATTATCAAGAAAATAGCTCTGATGAAAACTCCCATCTCCCGCCTGCGCACGATAGGCATCTACGAAGGAATCTCTTACCTGCTTCTGCTGGGTATAGCCATGCCTTTAAAGTATATGTTTGATATGCCGCTGTTTGTGAAGTACGTTGGCTGGGCACACGGTGTGCTGTTCGTGCTGTATGTGCTGGCCCTGCTGCAGGTAACGCTGGCGCACAACTGGGGCTTCAAAAAGCTGGCGGCCGGCTTCATCGCTTCCCTCCTGCCCTTCGGCCCGTTCATTCTGGACAAGCGGCTGCTGGATAAGGAAGAAGCAGCGCTGAGAGCGGAGCATCAAAAACAAATGGCTTAAAGCTGCGATTTCTATAGTTTAAAAGTCCTGCCTGCTTTTGCAGGTGGGGCTTTTTGTTTTTATAGTATTGAGGAAGGGTGTAGATTCCCGAATCCACTTAGGTTTATACTTAGGCCATACTTTGTCTGCACCAGGATTAGCAGGATTTGGGGATGAACAGGATTTTATACTTTGGCTATACCTTTATACTTGCCAGCTTATGCTTTCCTAGCCCCCGCTTCCCGCAACTGGACACAAGCTGTCCTTACTGGCTGCCGTTCATCCTCTAGTTCCCACCAACCTATCGTTGCATCTCTAGCTTTGGTGCCCTCGCAGGCCGGGAGGCTTCGCCTTCGGGCATCGCGCTGTCTACATTTCCTTTGCTCCTGGCGTCGCAATGCCCTCCGGGCACCGGAACCTCTCGAGGCGCTCAACCCAAAGGCTGGGATAAGGTCGATAGCTGCTGCTTTTACTACTGGAAAGGAAAGTATAAAATAGTAATACAGAAACTGTCCCCTGGAGGGGACCATAGGGGTGTAATCGTTAACAGAAATTTCCCGCCTTGGATAAGGAGGGGATAAAGGGGTGGTTGGACCCGGTAAAGCAATCCTGATTATCCTTTCATCCTGCAAATCCTGATTCAGACAAAGTATAAAGTATAGCCAACGCCAGACGCTCGCGATACCCCTAACACCGCGAGGTCATCAGAGCTCAAATCTTGCAAGCACAATATTAAGAAGCAACCTGATAAGCTTTATACTTTACTACTAAACACCCTTCGTCCTCGCCTCTGCCTGCGCGATGATGCTGGAGGCCAGCAGTTGCAGGGCATGGTAAATCATGATGGGCAGCAGGATAATGCCAACCATATTGCCCCCCGGGAACAGCACTTTCGACATAACTGTACCGTGCACCAGCGACTTTTTGGAGCCACAGAAAATGGCTGTAATCTGGTTCCCGCGGTCGAAGCCCAGCAGCCGGGTTATGGCCATGATAACGAAGTATACCAGGAAGAACAGCCCTATCATGGCAGCGCCTAATAGAAGTATATCAGCAGCACTGTAGCCACTGAACATCTCACGGGCAAACGACTCGCAGAAGGAAGTGAACACGATGAGCAGGATAATAATCTGGTCGAATACGCGGAGGCGACCCTTGTTGCGTTCGGCAAAGTCGCCCCAGTAACGGTGCAGCAATATGCCCAGCACTACCGGCAGCAGCACCTGCAGCACCAGTTTCCCCATCACACTCCCCATGTCGAAGCCTTCGGTGCTGGTGGTCAGGAAGAGTCCCATCCAGAGCGGGGTGATGAAGATACCCATCAGGCTGGAGATGCTGGCGTTAAAAATAGCCCCGGGAATGTTACCCCCAGCAATGGATACCATCACCACCGACGAAGACACCGTGGAGGGCAGCGCGGCCAGGTAAAATACCCCGAGCCATAGCAACTCCTGCGGCGTGTCTTTAAAAAAAGTATAAAGCGGCAAAATCAGCAGCGGGAAAAGTATGAAGGTGCTCAGTTGCACCACCACATGCAGCTTCCAGTTGCTCAGGCCTACTTTTAATTTCTCAGGACTCAGGCGTAACCCGTAGAAGAAGAAAATCAGCGACACCCCATAGTTGGCTACATCGCTCAAGGAAATAGGTTCCCGGTCCACGCCGAGCTCCGGCCACAGGTAGGCCAGCCCAATCATCCCTATCAGCGCCAACAGAAACCAGTCCAGGCCCACGCGGGAGGCTAAGGCGCTTGCCCTCGGAATCAGGCCCACAGGCTCATGCGTTACAGTTTCTTCCTTCTTCATTCTTGCAAGTATACATAATCCGCAGCTGACAAAAGCGCCGCCCCTGCAACTAAACAGCTGCAGGGGCGGCGCTTTTATACTTTGCTCTACTAAAAATTAAGCATGTCTATACTTTCCAGCTCAAACTGGTTCATCTCTTCTTCCTCCACCACAGACGTATCCGGCTCCGTCACAATCAGATCGCGGGCACGGCCGTAGAGGTGCACGTTCGGGTACAGGTTTTCATACTCCTCCTGCGAGATCAGGCCGCGGCGCAGCATGATGCCCCCAATCAGGCGGTAGTAACCGGACTTCCAGCTGCGCAAATTACCTGCACTGTCAAACGAGGCGCGGTAGCGCTTGGGGCTCGGGATGATGCTGGTCAGGAAGATGGCCTCTGCCAGGTTCAGTTCCGACGGCTGCTTGCCGAAGTAAAAGCGCGAGGCATCCTTGGCGCCATACACATCCGGCCCCCACTCAATAATGTTGAGGTATACTTCAAACATCCGGTTCTTCGACACCAGGTCCAGGTTCTCGATAAGCCACACGATAATGGCCTCCTCCACCTTTCGGGCAACGGTTTTCTGGCGCGTCAGGAACACGTTTTTCACCAGCTGCATGGAGATGGTGCTGCCCCCGCGGGCAAAGTCGCCCTCCTTCAGGTTTTTGATGATAGCCTGCCGGAAAGCCTCCTCGTGGAAGCCGTTGTGGCTGTAGAAGCCGGCATCCTCGGCGGTAAGGATGGCATTGCGCAAGTAGGGCGATATGGTATGCAGTGGCGCGTAAAACGGATTGGCCGGGCCCACCGTGAAGGTGCGGATTGGCTTGCCATACTCGTACATGGTGTGCGTGAACGAGCCGTTTATCTTCTCGATGTTGGTGTTGCCCCACTTCACAATCTTAAAGTCTTCGGAGGCATCCAGGTCAGAGTCGAACACCACCTGCCCCAGGCTGTCCAGGTCCACGTGAAAGTTCAGGTCGTACTGCAGCCAGCCCTCGGCCTGTATCCCCTCCAGGTTTTCGAAAAGCCCTGTAGGCAGCGAGGCAAAGAAATCGGTTCCCTGTATCTCATCGCTCTTCACTTTCAGGTCGATGATGCGGGAAGGCCGGTTCTGGTACGCCGCGTATACTTTGGCCTTGGCTTTGTTCACGCGCACCTCCGTCAGGCTGTCCACCACATACAGGTTTGGCCCAATGGTTACCACGTAATCCACCTCGCCCTCCGCTACGTGCACATCCTCTGAGGCAATCTTTGGCTGATTCACCACCAGGTTGTTCACCATGGCATTGCCCCGAACGGTCAGGTTGTCGTTGCGGTATTTTTTATCCGTCAGGCTCAGGTGCAGCGTATCGAAGGCCACTGTGGCATCGAAGCGCTCTTTAACATAGGGCAGGCGTATTCCGGCCGTATCCGTGGCATATAGGCTGGCGGAGATGTTGTAATCACGTGGGTCGATGGTGCCTTTCACGTGCATGCTGTTTACCAGCGAGTCGGTTTTAATGTACACATCCGACTCGATGTTGCCTTTGTCGATAAGCAGGTAAGGCATCCTGATGTCGATGTTGCGGCTGGTGGAGGCGTAGGAGGCGTTCAGGTTCTTAAAGTCAACCTGGTCCGGCACGTTATCGAAGGCAGTTTCAATGAGGCGGTTGAGCAACTGGCCATAGTTACGGCCGGCGGCGGTGCTATCCTTAGGCTGCTCAGGTGTCTTTTCGTCCTTCTTCAACAGGAAGTCAAAGTTCGTCTCATCGCCACGTTTCACGGCAGTCAGGTAGCCGTTGCTCACCTCCAGACGCTTGAACACGATACGGCCCTTTAATAGGGAGCGGAACCCGACTGTGGCGTACACGCTGTCGGTGGTGAAGAGGGTGTCGCGGTTGTGCGGCACCAGGCTGATATCGCTCAGCACCACCGAGTTCCAGTCTACAAATTCAGCCTTGTTGATGTGCATGTCCACCGGATAGCGGTTTTCCACCTTGGTGATGACGCGGTCTACGGTATAACTTAAGAGTTTGCTCCTGAAGGCGAAAAGAAGGATGAACAGGAGTGCAAAGAAGGCCAGCACGCCGCCGGCCCAAATCAGTATTTTATTTTTCAAACGATGGTCCAAGGTATAATCCAGTGCGAATTAAAGAATAAGATCTGTAAAAAGGCAGTGCTTTTAAATAAAGCTGTTTTCTATATAGTCATCCCTAAATTGAACTATATACCGCCACAACCCCTATTACGGTTCCGGCAGCGATAGGATGTGCAGGACAGGTACTTAGCCACAACCTTGATGCCAAAATAGTTGCAGCACAAGTCTTTAACCCTCCCGAAAGCCGATTTATTGCATCTGGAGACGTAGTTGCCGGAATTTATACTTGGAGAGAAGTATAAACAGCCGCGCCATAATTGGCTACGTGTAGAAAGCTGCGTATCTTTGAAGAGGAGAACCACATCCCGAACTATGAATCTTACAACACTCACTGCTATATCGCCGGTGGATGGTCGTTACCGCCGCCACACCAGCGACCTTGCCCCCTATTTTTCAGAATTTGGCCTGATCCGCTACCGTGTGCTGGTAGAGGTGGAGTACTTTATCGCGCTTTGCGAGCTGCCGCTACCACAGCTGCAGGAGGTAAACCACAGCCTCTTCCCGGACCTGCGCGCTATCTATCACAATTTTACGGAGCAGGATGCCCTGACTATTAAGGAGACAGAGAAAACCACCAACCACGATGTGAAGGCGGTAGAATATTTCCTGAAAGAGAAGTTTGACGCGCTGGGGCTGAGCGAGCACAAGGAGTTTATTCATTTTGGACTTACCTCTCAGGATGTTAATAACACTGCTATTCCGCTCTCGCTGCGCGAGGCGCATGAAAGGGTGCTGCTGCCAACCTACCAGGCCATACTTCAGACGCTGGAGGGACTGGCCCATACATGGAAGGATGTGCCGATGCTGGCGCACACGCACGGGCAGCCGGCCTCCCCTACCCGCTTAGGTAAGGAAATTATGGTATTTGCCGAGCGCCTGCAGCGCCAGTTCAACCTGCTGGCCCAAGTACCGTTCTCAGCCAAGTTTGGGGGCGCTACCGGCAACTTCAACGCGCACTATGTGGCCTACCCAGGTATAGATTGGCCTGAGTTTGGTAACCGTTTTGTGCAGGACGTGCTGGGCCTGACCCGCAGCCAGTACACGACCCAGATTGAGCACTACGACAACCTGGCCGCCTACTTCGACGGACTGAAGCGCCTGAACACGATTCTGCTCGACTTCTCCCGCGACGTGTGGCAGTATATCTCCATGGGCTACTTTAAGCAGAAGATTAAAGCCGGAGAGGTTGGATCTTCAGCCATGCCGCATAAGGTAAACCCCATTGATTTTGAGAACGCTGAGGGTAACCTGGGCATCGCCAACGCCGTGCTAGAGCACCTGTCGGCCAAGCTGCCTATCTCACGCCTGCAACGTGACCTGACGGACTCTACGGTGCTGCGCAACGTGGGCGTGCCGCTGGCGCATACGCTCATCGCCCTGAAGTCGCTGGAGAAGGGTATTGGCAAGCTGGAACTGAGCGAGGCCGCCCTGAACGCGCACCTGGAGGATAACTGGGCTGTAGTGGCCGAGGGCATCCAGACGGTGCTGCGCCGCGAGGGCTACCCGCAACCCTATGAGGCCCTGAAAGAGCTGACCCGCAAAAACGAGAAGATGACCGAGGAGCGCATCCATACGTTCATCGACACGCTGCAGGTGAGCGATGAGGTGAAAGCCGAGCTAAAGAAAATCTCTCCGTTTAACTATACTGGCGTAGAGCAACTGATCTGAGCCTGAACTATATGTAGTAAAAAGCATCGCCCCGGTAGCTGAAACTGCCGGGGCGATGCTTTTTATGCTCTGGGAAGGCCTTATACCACTATCTGGTAGTTGTGCAAATGTGCCATCATTTTGCTTTCAAACCTACCCCTACCCCCTCCAAGGAGGGGAGTTTACACTACTTGGTAAGTAGTTCCGTTGCACATAACTGAATCCATAAGGGGATTATACCTGGCTTAACTGCAGGTCATGTTCCAAAAAGTAGGCTAATGTAAAACGTGCGTCTCTGCCTGTTCTATACTTCTCCGTTCGTGGCTCCACCTCAAAATTCCCCTCGTTAAAGGGTTGGTAAAAGTGGATGTTCCCTGAAGTATAGGGCAACTGCTGGTAGGTTACGCCAGCTGCAGCGGCCAGCTCTTTCATGCTATAGTCGCGTTCGCCGAGCAAGGCTTTTACCTGCCTGCCCGAGAAGCCCTGCTGCAGCAGGTGACTGGCGGCCTCGTAGGCTACTTCGTAAGAGGAAATGTAAGGCAGTTTCAGGTCAGGGGCATAAGGTGTGTGCAGTCCCCAGTTCAGGTTCTCGAAAAAGTTGCCGCAGCGCAGGTGCAGCAGGTGCTGTGGCAGGTGTGCGTTCAGTTCCTGCTCCAGCGCGACCAGCCGGGTAGATTGGCCCGCCTTCCGGACAATGCTGTTGCTGATGTTCACAATATGCGTCACTGGCGTACCCGCTAGCAACCTGGCCAGCCGACGGGCCGTGGCCGAAACGTCGGCAAAAGCCTCGTCCGGCACGGTTAGAAACAGGCTATTGGCTTTTTGGAATGCATGCCGCAGAAACGAGTCATCGTTAAAGTCGCCTTCCAGCAGCTCGGCCTCGCCCTCAAAATCCGCCAGGCGGTTACGGCTGCGCCCCACCACGCCTACCTTAGCCTTTTGCTGCAGCAGCGCGCGGGCCACTTTGCCTCCTATGTTTCCCCCGGCGCCCAGCACCAAGGTGTAGTGTTCTTTTTCCATAGTTTTAGTTCGTGTTTATACTTGCCGTGCAAAGTAAAGCATTGGCTTCCAAAGTATAAACACCCGCAGAACAGGCGGCAGCAACAAATTGTTAAAAACAGAAATTACCAAGGTAACCCGTTCAGGTTGATGTGTATGGGATGGAAGTTTGGCTGGCCCGTTAGCGGCAGCAACATGGAGTTGGAGTCGTAGCGCTGCTCGCCGGAAGGCTGGCTATAGTATAGCTCACCGCCCTCCACGCTGTACCAGCCCAGGCGGTTATAGAACGGCAGCAGGGCGTCGGCGCAAAGCAACAGTCCATAGGAACATTTTAACTCCTGAAGAGCAAATTTACCTGCCTCGCGCACCACCTCACTTGCATAGCCTTTGCCCCGGTGTGTTTTGGGCGTGATGACGTTGTTGAGGCCAGCTACTGTATACGTGGTGCCGTCCATACTTACCTCGCGCACTACGATATGGCAGAAGGTGGCAATTTCCTCGTTGTCATATTGGATGAGCACCCAATCCGGTTGGGCCCACACACGCTCCTGCACAAAGGCTACATGGCCAAACTCCTCCTCTACCAGCCGGCTCAGTATACTTTTAACCTCGGGCGCCAGCTGGCTATACTTTTCTGTGATGATCATCTACAACGACATGTTACTTTCTTACCAATGGCTGGACTACTCTTAAGGTAAGCACCTTACTTCCGATATGGCCGTCTTCGGTCAGGCCCTGCACGACTACCAGGTAGGTTCCGGTTTGGTCGGAAGTATAAAAATGCGTTTGCTGCTGCTGGCCTATCTCCAGTTGTAGCTCAGGTTCCCAGTGCAGCAGGTTGCGCAGATCGGCCAGGCGGCTTTGCTTCTGCTCCGGTGTTTCGTAGGTGGGGGCATAAAACTCCCGCTGCAGTTGCAGCCCCTCGTAGGCCTGCAGCAATGCTTTCGGATTTAGCTCAAAGCCTCCCAAATCACCTTTGTAGGTGGTGTAGCTCACCACGCCCTCATACACCTGCCCTCTGTTGAGGAAGCGACTTGTCACCACGTCCAGGCGCTGCACCTGGAGCGGGTCGAAAGCCATGATCTTATCAATGTCAAACACCGGCACGCCATCCAGCAGCACCATCGGGTTGTTCTGGAAAACGCTTCGGAAGGGCCTGTTCATCACCATAAACCGGAACCTGCCACTCTGCCTGCGCACTAACACGCCTGGCACATACTCCCGCATTACTTCCTCCATCACCCTGAAGCGCTTGTAATCGTCCAGAAAGTAGCGTTCGTCAGGAGTGCCGTAGAAGGTGGTGGGATCTGAGGAAGCTGCCATTACTCCGTTTGCGCGGCTGCCCACAAAGGCATGCTGCACCTGCGTCTGTACGTGCCGCAGTGTAAGCTCCTGCACCAGCTGCTCGGTCAGGTTAAGCGCCGGAAGTTTACGGGCACTATAGGTATCGGAGAAGGGACTAAAGATCTCAAAATGGTAGGTGCTGTCTTTGGTAAAGTCGCTCTGCACCACGATGTCCCGCTCGCCAAAGAAATTAACTGCCTCGAAGGTTACCCGGCCATCGGTGCCGCTAATCGTGTTGTACAAACGGATATGTTTGCCCGGCGAGGAAAGGTAGGTGGCGATGCCCGGGGCGGGTGCTCCGTTGGTTCTGTGCGTGACCCGACCTTGTATCAGGTGGCTGTTATACTCGGTCAGGTACTGCAGCGGCGTTGGCTGCTTTCCAATCATGTCTTCCCACTTAAATCGACTCCACCCATGGGTCAGCATCAGGTTATCCATGGCCTGGCGATCGTTGGTGCCTGCCGCGGAGAAGTAGTAGCCAGGGTTTTCAACTGAGCCCTTCAAATCGGAGGTGAGCCAGAGGTAGCTTTCAATGTCTCCGGTTATACTTTGCTGCAGCGAGTCGAGCCTGTATACAGCCATAGACAGGTTCGCTTTGGATGCTGTTCCTGCTGCTGTCTGTGCCATCAGGTCCAGCGCCACCTTATCGCGTGTGCCGTAGGTAGACTTGTTAGCCGTAAGCTCCAGCTGCAGCGCTTGCGTGGGCCGCTTGAAGTATAGCCGCTCGCACACCGGCTGCCTCTCCGGCGTAAAAACGGTGAAGTGGGTAATGCCATCCGCCAGTTTATCTTCTTCTACCAGGAAAATGGCTTTCCCCTCGTTTACTACGGCCTCCTCGGCCACAGCCACCTGCTGCCGGGCGTGGCCCAGCAAGTATACCCGCGCTCCCTGCACGCCTGCCTGGCTAACGGTGATTTTCAAGCTGCCAGCATCTGCCTCCTCCAGTTGCATGGCGTAGCCCCGGTCCTGCACAGCGGGCAGCGCTTGCCGGATGGTTTTCCCGTTGCCCAGCGTGATAACAGCCGTGTAGTCCATCCCCTTTTCCGGGGTGAAGGTGAAGTGCCCCATGCCGAACTTGTGCGGCTCAAACGTGGCGATAACCCCGCCGCTTTGGTCCTGCAATTCTCCTGTAAAGGCTACTCCTTTGCCAGAGATTTTTTCCACGGCCTTGAAGGCTACTTTACCAGGGATACCAGCCACCAAATGGCCGCCCTCCGGGAAAAACTGAACCGCGTAGCCTGGCGCTTGCGGGGTGCCGGGTGCCTCTAACTGCCTGAACGTATTGACAATGGTGACCGGTTGCTCAAAAAAGAAGTCCGGGCCGGCGTTCTTCATCCAGTTCGTGTAGGCCCTCACGGTATAGTTACCGGAAGATAGGCTGGCTGGAAGTATAAAGGAGCTATTACCCGTACCGTCGTTCAGCGCTACCTTGGCCTGCAGCACGGGCCGCTGCCCTGCATCCAGCACCTCCACGTAGGCTACCTTGCTTAAATCCAGTGGCCGGTGCAGTGTGCCATCCACGCTGTATACTTTAAACCACATGGTTTCGCCGCAGGCGTACACCGGCCTGTCGAGGTGCAGGAACAGCTTTTCCTGAGGTGCTTTCCTACGGTGGGCGTCAAGGTCCTGGGTTATACTTGTAATGCCGTTTGCCTGCGCTGCTACCTTGCCGCTAACGCTCAGGCAAAGTATAAGCGCAAGTATGGCCGGCAGGTAAAACGGCTTACCGGCGGGATGACGATGCTCCCGTGGTTCTTGTCTGAGGTTCATCATTTATTCCCAATAAGCTGGTTTTACATTCGTACCCCGGGTTCTGCAGTCGACACAGTTCAGGTTGCTGTAAGTATACCCGACGGGGAAAGGAGAACCTTCCGGATACACCTCATCCAGTGGTATCAGCCTCCCACCACTGAAATAGTCAGCCACCTTGTCTCTGGAGAAGAGGAAGGTATCGGGCTGGCAGATAGGGTTAAAAAGCCGCCATTCCCGCGGCAGGTCCCTGCTGTTGATAAATATCCTTTTCTCCTGCGTAGTAGACGCCGATACAAACCCTACCACTGGCTCATTCGGGTCAGTCAGGCTGCGGATATTTCCCTTTAGCTGCGAGGGCAGCGGGTCAAACAGGGTGCCCATACTTTCGGTGTTCTTCTTGAGCGTTTCCCAGTATTCATAGGCATCGCGCGTGAGGGCATACTGCTTTACCAGAATGCTATACTTTATTCCCAACTGCTCAGCACCAGAAGGGATGGAAAGTAGTCTATACTTGCTGATCACATCCTGGCTCAGTCTGACAGAGTTGCTGAGCTGGATAGAAGTGGAGTTTGCCGATTTCCAGCAATGATAGATGGGCGGATCGGCATCGGTGCGAAACTCCACCGTATCGTTGGCATACTTAAAGTTGGAGAAAAGAGCCGACCTGAACTGCCAGGTGTTCTCAAACTCCCAGCGGTAATACCAGGTGTTGTTGTTGGGGTCGTGCGAGCTCACGTAGATCTGTACTTCGTTGTCTACCGGAGCCCATGTTACCTCATCAATAGCCGGGGTTTGCTTCACCTCCACAAAGTCGGAGGCATACTCTTTCCCGTTGGAGGTCCGGATATACAGCCTGTATTGCTGCAGCGGGCTAAGGTTCATCGCCCCGATGGTGTAGCTGCCAATGCCGGTTTCCTGTAGGGTATAGCCTTCTCCGTTGTCAGACTCGATTCTCACCAAGGCCCGGGCTTCGGCAGGTGGCATGGTTTCCTCGCTCAGGTTCTGAGTCCGGAGAAGTTGGATGGTGGTAGGCCCGTTGGCGTTAATAAAGCCATTGACCACCAGGAAGCTGTTCGGGGCCTCTAGCACCTCAGGCGTATAAGGCTCCACGCAACCGCCCGCGAGCAGCAGCAGCCAACCAAGTATAGCGTTCCAGTAACGGAATTTCATGCGATTAAAACTTAAAGTTGTAGGTAATGGTCGGGATCGGCTGCCCGAAAACCGACATTTTATACCCTCTTATCCTGCCGTTCTCGGACTTAAAGTATACCGAGTAAGGGTTTTTGCGCCCGGTCAGGTTATACACGGCCAGCGTCCAGGAGCTGTGGGCCAGTTTCTGTACCTTGTGGTTGCCCTCAATGTTCATGGCCAAGTCCACCCGGTAGTAGTCCGGGATGCGGTACTCGTTCCTATCGGAGTACAGGATGCGGTAGCTTGTGCCGTCGTAGTACTTGGCCATGGGCAGGGTAATGGGCCGTCCGGTGCTGTAGGTAAAGTTCAGCGAGGTGCTGAAACGCTGGCTAAAGCGGTAGTTGCTGATCAGGGTAAAGTCGTGCGGCTTGTCGTAGTTGCTCGGGTACCAGTTGCCGCCGTTGATCACCTCAGAGGTGGCCGGATCGTTGAGACGCGCCATTGTGCGGGAGTAAGTATAGCTTACCCAACCGTTCAGTTTGCCTGTCGCTTTCTTCAGCATCACCTCCACACCGTAGGCTTTCCCCTCGGCATTGGCCACATCCGTTTCAATGTGGTGGTTCATGATGATGGAGGCCCCGCTTCTGTAGTCGAGGAAATCTTGCATCCACTTGTAGTATCCCTCCACTGAGAACTCAATTGTGTTGGCCCGGAAGTTCCGGTAGTAGCCCAGCGCCACCTGGTCGCCCACCTGCGGTTTTATGTTGGGGTCGCTCAGCTTCCAAGTATCGGTCGGCGACATGGAGGCGGTGTTGGAAAGCATGTGCAGGTACTGGCGCAGCCGGTTGTAGCTAGCCTTTACCGAGGAGTTGTCCGTCAGGCTATACCTTGCCGAGAACCGGAACTCCGGCCCATGGTAGGTGGCTACGGATTTGCCCCCACTATACGAGAGGGTATCGGTGATGGTAGAAAGCGTTTTCGGAAGGCCGGGCGCATAGCTGTATACTTCCCTTGGCCCCAGCGCATTAAACATCGAGTAACGCAGCCCAAAGGAGAGCGACAGGCGCTGGCTCACATCGTACCTGTCAGAAATATAGATCGCGCTTTCCAAGGCTTGCTCCCGCTGCACCTTGTCTGGCCTAATCATCGACTCGCTGCTGTTAGGCGTTAGGGAGCCTGGCGTAACGTGGTAGAGAATGGAGCTGGCTCCAAAATCCACCGTGTGTTTGGAATTGGGGAAGAAGTTAAAGTCCAGCTGCAACCCCGACTGGTCGATGCCAAAGGCAAGGCGCGAGGCGTTCACCGCGTTCTCCTCGTTGGAGATATCGTAGCTGTAGTGGCTGTGCGTGCCGGTAAGCACGCTATAGAGTTTGTTGTGGAAGTTGTGCTTCCATTTGATGCTGGCATTCTGGTTTTGGTAGCGGTAGAGGGTATCGGCCGCCAACTTAAAACGATCTTTGCTCAGGTAGCCGGTAAAGTATAAACTGTTCTTGTTATCTATCTCGTGGCTGATGTGGCCGTTTACGTCATAAAACGAGGCCTCGCTTTTCTTAAACGACTTGTCCGGCAGCTGTTTCAGGATCCAGTCAGAGTAGGTGGTGCGGCCCCCAATCAGGAAAGAAGTTTTGTCTTTTACGATAGGCCCTTCCAACGTGAACCGGCTGGTAAGCAGGCCGATGCCGCCGGAGCCGGAGAACTCTTTCTTGTTGCCCTCGCGGGTGGCTACCTCCAGCACCGAAGAAAGGCGCCCGCCATACTTAGCCGGCACCGCGCTCTTGTACAGCTCCACCGATTTTATGACATCCGGGTTAAAGGCCGAGAAAAAGCCGAACAGGTGCGAGGGGTTGTAGATGGTGGCATCGTTGAGCAGGATCAGGTTCTGGTCGGTGGAGCCGCCGCGCACGTTCATACCTGTGCTTCCCTCTCCCACTGATTTTACACCCGGCAGCGTGAGCACCACGCGCAGAATATCCGCCTCGCCAAAGGCTGTGGGCACCTGCTTGATGGTGCGGATATCGAGGCGCTCCAGGCCCATCTGCAGGCCCGAAACGTTGCGGTCTTTCTCGGCTTCCACCAGCACTTCCTTCAGTGTGCGCACCTCTTCCTCCATCTCTATGTCCAGCTTGCCATCGCTGTGCAGCAGCACCTGCCGACGGGTGTTTTTCAGGCCAATGCCGCGCAGCTTCAGTTCATGGCGGCCCACAGGCAAGGTCAGCGAGTAGTAGCCGTACTGGTCGGTGGCTGTTCCAATTGTGGGAGACTCGACATAGACGTAAGCCCCGATGATGGCTTCCCCGGTTTTGGCATCGCGCACGGTGCCGGCCAGGTTCGCCCTGCCAGCCTTGCCGCCCGGTGTACCGATCTCGTACAGCTTCAGCTCGGAGGCTGCCTGTCTGCGGTTTACCTGTTGCGGGAGGTATGCCTCAGCCAGTTGCGGTGCTTCTGCCTCAACTTGGTTGCTGCCCTGGTTAAAGAAATTGTCCGGCAGGCTCGTGAGTATGGGCCGTTCGCGGGTAATGAATACCTGCCGCTGCGCTGTAACGGCCGCATGCAGCTGCGTGCCCTGCAAGGCCTGCCGCAGCACCTTGCTCAGAGCTTGCCCCTGCACCTGTAGCGTCACGGTGATACTATCTACCGCCACAGGATCAAAGAAGAAAGTATAGGCTGTCTGCTTTTCCAGGTCCTCCACAAAATCCTGAAAAGGCGAGTTGGTATAATTTCCTGTGACGGTTGGCTCCCTATGCTCTTGCGCAAGGCCGGGAAGTATAGCCCCAGCCAGGAGTAGGAAAAGAAGTATAAACTTAGCGTAAAACCGGGGCATAGCTGTTCGTGGGTGAGGGTGAATCAAAGGCGCGGCCAAACACATCATCGTTTCAGGGAGTCGTAGTGCCGGGCGACCTTTACAAACGAGGCTTCTTTATGCTGCTTTCTGAACTTGAGTTTGTTCTCCCGGATAAAGGTGTTTAGCTGCTTTCTCTCATCCTGCAGCAGGCCTAACAGAGAGCGTTTCCGGCTGATGGTGTGGTAGGCTCCGTCTTTAAAGAGGTAATGCCTGTCCTCCACGCGGTACTCCCCTTCAAATCCTTTCGACGTCACGCGCTCCTGCCCTACTTTGCGGCGATGCGCGAGCACCTTTACCTGCCCATCGTGCAGCACGCTGTAATATGTTGCCTTGGAGGGCGAAGCCGTACTATCTAGTGCCAGCTTCTGAAACGTTTCGCCCCCTAACTCAAAGCCGGTTACCAACTGTTTCACAAGCTTAATGATATAGCCGGTGCCGGGATAGATAATAGCCAACTCATCCTGCTCCACGTCATACATCAGGCGCACGTCACGCAGCTCAACGCCGTCGTAGTGCACGGTCCCTGGCTCGAAGGATTTGGTCTTAAAGTATGGATGGCCCTCCATGTAATGCTTGGCCAGGCTGGTGTACTCGGCGCCTGAGTAGAGGTGGCTCTGCAGCCCGATACTGTCCTGGTATACTTGCGCCAACTCAGCGACTGCCTGCTGCACAAAACTGCTGTCCTGTTTTACTGTTTGTGCCCTGGCCACCGGGGCGCAAACGATAAGGCATATGGAAAGAAAGTATGGGAGTAAGATTTTTGGCATAGGTCAGCAGGCACAATAAAAAATAAAAATAGGTAATATTTAATGTTTAGACAATTTTCGTCCAACACATTTTTCATACTTCCTCTTCAGTTATCCCTATTTATAAGAGCGCCCAATCTACACGCTATACTTTGGCTTGCAGAGAAGCCGGCGTTATACTTTGTCAGCAGAAAAGCGGAAAGCTATACTTATACTTTCACTTTCTCTGCCAGCTCCCAAATGGCCTTCACAAAACGGTCCCAGCTGAAGCGCTTTTTATACTTGGTGATGTTCTCTGAAAGTATGGCTGCCTGCCCGGAAGTGTAAAACTGCTGTATGGCCGCGGCGATGGCCTGTGGCTGCGGTTCTACCACATAGCCTACCTCCCTGTCAGGCACAAGCTCCGACAGGCCGCCTACCCGCGTTACCACCATCGGCTTGTTAAAATGATAGGCCACCTGTGTTACCCCGCTCTGGGTCGCGTGCTTGTAAGGCTGCACCACCAGGTCGGCAGCGCAGAAGTAGTGGCGCACCTCCGCGTTAGGTATAAACTCGGTGCGAAGGATGAGTTTGTCCTGCAGCTGCAGTTCTTTGATGCGCTGAAGGTAGGGCGAAGCGTCTTCGTAAAACTCCCCTGCCACAATCAGCTTCAGGTTTTGCAGCTCCTGCACCTGTGGGTCGGCCATGGCCTGTAAGAGCAAATCCAGCCCTTTGTAAGCGCGGATGAAGCCGAAAAAGAGGAGGTAGTTATACGTTGGATCAAGCCCCAGGGCAGTACAGGCAGCTGCCTTCGTCTCGGCCTCTCCGAAATTATCATACAGCGGGTGCGGCAGGTACTCGCTGGGTTTGGCGGGCTCAAAGCGCTCCAGGTCCTGCTGCACCGAACGCGACATGGTGACGAAGCCGTGGCAGGAGGCGAGGAAATACCTGGTGAAGGGCACATCGCCGGGGCGTTTCTCGTGCGGCACCACATTATCGGTAATAGCCAGGAGGCGGCTATACTTGTTGCGGCGGATGATGCGGGCAATGGTACCCAGCGCCGGCCCCATAAAGGGCAGCCAATAGCGGAACACCACCAGGTCTGGCTTCTGTTTTTTGATGTACCAGCCGGTGCGCCACCAACTCAGCGGGTTAACAGAGTTGATGAGCACTTTTATACTAAGGCCAGGAGGCGCGGGCTCCGAAGTATACTGGCTCTTGCCAGGAAAAAGGAAAGAGGGGTATTGCAGGCTAAAAGTAACGATCTCCACCTCACAGCCAGCCTCCTGAAAGGCGTAGGCCAACCGCTCGTTAAAGGTAGCCATGCCTCCGCCCCGCAAGGGGTGCGCTGGCCCCACTATGGTTACCCGCTTTGCCATTTACTTTTTGATAGCCCCTACCCTGTCCCGAATGAGGTATTCGTTGCGCCTGCTGGAGGAAATGGAAATCATCTCGGCCAGGAACCCGGCCAAAAAGAGCTGCACCCCCAATATAACGGCCACCAGCGCCAGGAAAAACAGCGGCTGGTCCACGATGTCGCGCACACGGCCTCCGGAGTAGAGGCCAAATAGTTTCTGCACAATCAGCCACAGGGTGATGCCCAAACCCACCACGAACATAAGCGTGCCAAAGGAGCCAAAGAAGTGCATCGGGCGCTTTTTAAAGCGGGACACAAAGGTAATCGAAAGCAAGTCCAGGAAGCCGTAGACAAAGCGCTCCAGCCCAAACTTGGTGGTGCCATACTTGCGCTCCTGGTGCTGCACCACCTTCTCGCCAATTCTGGTGAACCCGTTCCACTTGGCGATAACGGGTATGTAGCGGTGCATCTCGCCGTGCACTTCTATACTTTTCACCAGCAGTTGCCGGTAAGCTTTCAGGCCGCAGTTAAAGTCGTGCAGCTGTATGCCCGACAGCTTGCGCGTGGCAGCATTAAATAACTTTGTGGGGATGGTTTTGCTCAGAGGATCGAAGCGCTTCTTTTTCCAGCCGCTCACCAGGTCATACTTCTGGTTCTTGATCATGTCGTAGAGCGCCGGAATCTCCTCCGGGCTGTCCTGCAGGTCGGCGTCCATGGTAATCACCACCTCGCCCTCGCAGCGGCGGAAGCCCTCGTTCAGCGCGGCAGACTTGCCGTAATTTCTGTTAAAGCTGATGCCCTTTACGGCCTTGTCCTCCTCGCTCAGGTCGTTTATCACGTCCCAGGAGCGGTCGGTGCTGCCGTCGTCCACCAGTATAACCTCATAAGAAAACTCGTGCGCATGCATCACCCTTCTGATCCAGCGCACGAGCTCTGGCAGCGACTCCTCCTCGTTAAAGAGGGGAACTACTACCGAAATATCATAAGCGTATTGCATCTATTTATTCAAACTCCGGTCGTGTTCGCTTCATGATGGCAGCGATAATCAGCGACAAGATAAAACCAATAATCAGCATAACGATCGCTGAGCCGAATATCGCCGTAAGTGGTCCCTTGAAGTTTTCAGTAAGGGCCATGGCTGCGTCGATCTGCTCGTCGGTCAGGCCCTGCTCCAGCATCTGCACGCGCTGTTTCTCCATCATACGGCTCATGTACTCCGTGTCAATAAAGTTGGTGTACACCCAGGAGAATATCCCTGTCACCAGGCCAAATAGAAACGACACGATAGCGCCGATACCCAAACCCTGCCCATAGGACATAAAACCATTGTTCTCTTCCCTGTAGTTCTTCATGGCCACTGCAATGCCCGCAGCAACTATAAGGTACGTCAGGCTGGAGAGCCACGGGTTCATCATCAGGTCTGCCACCATCAGCACCAGTGTATACACGACGCCAATAAGGCCAAAGATGAAGCCCCACTTTAAGGCAGCAGCTCCTACGGAAGGTTGTTTTTCAGTCATGGTTGTCATATGAGTTTAGTTGTAGTTATTTTCTGAAAAATACGGCTGCCACCAGCGCAAAAATGCTACCCACTATCAACCTCCACAAAAAGAAATCTGCTGCCTGCCACGTCGGGGTTAATTCGCCAAGTCCCTCATACACCTGGTTGTATGACTTCTCACCTAATATCTGTACCTGCTGCTCGCGCGTCTCCTCCAGGATAGCCCGCATCTCGGCAATATGGTTCTGCAGTATCTCCGGACCAATCAGGTAGATAAGGGCCAGCACCAGCAAGGCCGAGGTCAGCGCTGTATAAAACGCCACGGCCAGCCCCACCCTAAACCCCTTGCCAAAGGTAAGATCCGACTCCACATACTTTTTGTAGTTTCGGATAGCCATAAAGACGAAGAACGGGATAGGCAGGTAAGAAATGCGCCCCACATCCCCGAAAGGATTGTAGCCCACAAAGTATAAGATGGCTACCAAAGCAAAGCAAACAAGCCCGCCCAGTACGCCATAGCGTACCCCTATCCGCACAATAGTTTGATTAAACATAGTCTTCGCTTCCGGGCCAAACCTGCTTTTAAGCCTTCTAATATAAGTATAAATATATTAAAATTAATCGTTGAGAACCAGCTGCCCCTTATGAATTGTTCCCAGCACCTTGCCCTTTAGCTCGCGCCCAAAGAAAGGGCTGTTATGCGACTTCGATTTGCTTTGCTCCACTGCAGGCACCCATACTTGCTCCGGAGCGAAAAGGGTAAGTTTTGCGGCCTCCCCTACCTT
Organism: Pontibacter chinhatensis; assembly: GCF_900113285.1. Lineage (GTDB taxonomy): Bacteria > Bacteroidota > Bacteroidia > Cytophagales > Hymenobacteraceae > Pontibacter > Pontibacter chinhatensis. Next base: position 3,566 of record NZ_FOOT01000007.1, on the reverse strand, counting down.
AAGGGTAGCCTCCGGCAAACCGAGTATACGCCGTGGGTTAGTCGTTAACTTTTCGATAAGCGTTTCCAGGGGCAGCTGCATACTTGTATTTGCCACAGCAAAGGCTGTTTCCAGGTTGATAATGCCAAACTCGGCCAGATCAAACTCCAGTTTCTTGGCTTCTACGTCTTGGGGCATGTGTGCTGATACCATGGCATCAATGGTGCCGTCCAGCAAGCCCTCTTTTATGGCCACCGCATCGGCCTCGCTACGGAAGGGCGGTGTTACTTTATAGTTGGTGTCGAACGGCTCGATGGTTTCGTCGGTAAACGCCACCTGGTAACTGGCCACATCACAGGTCACCTGCAATCCTTCGGCCTTCGCTTTCCGGATAGCCTCCACAGCAGCGGCGGTAGAGATAAGCGAGAAGTGCATTTTGCCACCCGCATAGCGCAGCAGCTGCAGGTCACGCACTACGGTCACTTCCTCTGCCAGTGCCGGAATGCCCTTCATGCCCAAACGGGTACTGGCCTCGCCTTCGTGCATCTGCCCATTCTCGGTAAGGCGCTTGTGCTCCGGGCGGTTCAGCAGCAGAGCGTTAAAAGGCTGCATGTACTGCAGCGCCTTCAGCAGCACGTCTGCTCCCTGCAAAGGGCTCGTGCCATCCGTAAAAGCAACCGCCCCGGACTGGTGCAGGTCAATCATTTCGGTCAGGTCTTTGCCTTCTGCGTTCACCGTGATGGCGGCGGCAGGCAGCAGCGTGACAGGCAGGGCGTGGCTTTTGCTTTTAATGTAGTTGATAGCTCCTTTCGTCTGCACGACAGGCTCGGTGTTAGGCAACAGCAATACCTCTGTAAAACCACCCGCTGCCGCTGCCAATGCCAGGCTCTCCAGATCTTCTTTGTGCTCCAAGCCGGGCTCACCGGAAAATGCCTGCAAATCTACCCACCCCGCTGACACGCAAAGCCCGTTTGCGGCTACAGTTTTGTCTGCTTCCTTTGCCTCCGGGCCAATGTAGGTAATTATGCCCTGCTCGATGAGGATGTTCTGTTGCTGAAGGTGATACTCAGAGTTGAGGTTGTAAATGGTTGCTGCTTGAAGAAGAACTTTCATGTTAGAGGAATCTAATAAGTGCTATTTCGGCCATCAGGAAAAACAGACACAATATTAGGCAATATTTCCAAAGCTTGACGCCAAAATATCGTTTTTCGAACTCCCCCTTCACAGAAAAAGCGTCCCCGTAGTCATAAACATGCACGTTTGATCGGTCTTTCCCAACCAGGCTGCGCAACTCATCCGGGCTGTACTGCTGCAGGTAGGATTCTTGCTTGTCATAGTTGAAGGCGAGCGTCGTCAGAACTGAATCCTGCCGCTGCAAAGTATAAAACCCTGCCTCGTTCATGTCTGGCGGTACATTGAAGTATAGACGGCCCCCTCTCACCTGCTGCTCCGGAATAAAGGCCATGGTATCTTTTTCCAGTTCATACACCCCTTCGCGCTTAACATGTGCTGGCGCGGGCAACTGCACCGTTCCGCCGCCTAATGTATAGGCTAGCTGCTGCACCTGTTTGTAGCTTCCAATGGCCAACCTATACATAACGGGCACGAACAGGGCGTGATTTGGCAGCGTGCTATAATCTTCGTTCAGGGGAGCGGCCATCAGGAAAACAGCTCCACTCCCTCTGTCAAAGCGTGAGAGAAAAGGCGCGCCGCCTCTATACTTTAAAATATCATCCGAAGCCCTGCTCCAGGTTATACTTCTGGAGGCGGCAGGCATTTGCATCTCCGCATTAAAATCAGAGAAGATACTTCTGAAAAAAGGATTGTTGGGATCGGGTGTGGCTAGTGTTGTTTTAGCCCCGCTTTTACCCGCACCAGTGAAGGAGGCAGGTATATTCAGGTTTTGGAATAGTGTGGTATAGGCGCCGATTTCGTTACCATTGGGTGGAATGACGGTTAAGGTGCCTCCCTCCTTCACATAGTTAGCCGCTGTTGCTGCTAAAGCCGCAGGCATGGATTGAATACCGTTCAAAATAACGATATCGGCAGCGGCAAAAGAGGCATAATCAATGGAGTTGGTACGGAAGGCGGTAAACTTGAAAAAGGGTTCGCTCTGATAAAGCTGCCTTAATTCTGACTGGGGATTATCAGTAACTTCTACAATGCTGATGGGAGAAGAGGGTGCCAGGACAAAGTAGTAGGTGTTGTCAAAGTCTACAGGGTAATCCTCCACCTGCACATACGCGTTTACCGTGCTGCTACCTGTTATTTTGAATGTCATTACGGCCTGTGTAGCCTGATTTGCAGGTAAATCTATACTTAAGGCGGCTGCCTGTTGATCCTGCAGATACAATTTTACGGGCACGTCCTCCACTGCCTCGTCCCCTGTGTTCGAAAGTAGCACAAACAACCTGTTCTCCGCGCCGGGCCGCAGGAATTCATCTTCTAGATAAACCGAGTCTATAGTGATATTGGATGTGCTGGCAGCCTCCAAGGGCACTAAGTGTACTTGGGTGGCGGAGTCAGCAGCATCTAGTACTGCGGGTGAGAAATTATTCTTCTGAAAATCAGAAAGTATAAACAAATGCGATGGCTGTACCCGGAAGGCCGCGCCTGGTGCAAAGCTTTTTGCTGACATATCTATTCCGTCAAGTATAGCCGCAACCTCCCCTTTCTCGACAGGTGCTCCATGATTCAAGTTATCAGAAGTTTGTAATCTAAATGAGGTAGAAGCCGGAAAAAGGCCAGTGATGGCTTTGGCTTTATCTGTCGCTACATTCAGCAGCGCCAGGTTCTCATTAGCCTGGAGGTTCTGCATACTATAGGAGTTATCCACGACTATAGCTACATCCGAACTATCACCGGGAGCGGCAACATCTGCTGCTGGTAAGAAGGGCTGCGCAAATGCCAGCACAAGAAAAACGATGAAGAGTATCCGGCAAAGCAGAATCAGGAGTTCCTTTAGGTTGCGCTGGCTGGCAGTTAGATCCTTGGAGGCCTGTATAAACCTGACATTACTAAACATCACCCTTTTGGCACGCCTTAGCTGCACCAGATGAAGTATGATGGGCACTGCCACAGCCGCAAGAGCAAACAGGAAGGAAGGGTAGAGAAACGCCATAGCTCAATTTAAAGAGGAGCAGAAGAAAAAACAATAAGCTCCAAAGCTATACTAACATTTCCTGCTCAGTGTTGGCGAAGAAAGGCAGTTAAGAACATTCCAATGGCAAGAATCAAGTATTTGTACGAATTGAGTATCATAGAATTTACAGGTGATGAACTCCGACATGCATACCTAGCTTGCTACTTCTAAGGTCAGCCAGTTACAGGTGCGATAGAAAGCTTGCGTTGATACCCAGCTCCAAAGTATAAAGGAGGCATTGATGTTGAAGGATTGGCAACCGTGGATAAAGAGCAGCCAAGTGTAGCAGGCGCCTTTGGGTTGGCGGCGCTCAGGGCAGGGGCACAAAAAAAGGGGCAGCGGACGTTTGTCTGCTGCCCCTTGTGTGTTGGGGTTGGCGGCCACCTACTCTCCCGGGGGTGAACCCAGTACCATCGGCGCTCCCGGGCTTAACGGCTCTGTTCGG
>NZ_FOOT01000016.1 GCF_900113285.1 Pontibacter chinhatensis | reverse complement strand
CTGATTATGAACCAGTTTGTAACTTTATACCCGGAAAGATGTAGATTCTAAAACACCAGCCCGAACTCACTTACACACTTTTCTGGACACTGTCCCTTTTAGTATCCTATAATATTTAGGTGGGGTGCTTAGGGTTGAGAATTGTTGCTCAACCTAATTCTTTTTCCTTAGGAAATACCTGCTAGATGCGACCCTTGGGTATAACCCCAAGGGCGTACCGCACACTGCCCAACCCATAGGCACAAGTTGTACATGCCTGAATACTTTTTCAATAAAGTAATTAAAGTACTGTAAGTGGGATTTAAGAATCATTGTGTTGAACTCGATGCTTGTGAAAATGTAAGTAGGTCTGCATTGAAGCTCGCATAACTCGTCCAACCGAGTAGTCTTACAATTTCGAATGCTAAATTTTGATTGTTATAGTTACTAAAGATGCTATCAAACTCAGCTGCTAGTGATGAAAAGACAGCTACCACAGGTCCTCGGCATGCTCCTTCCTCGTAATGCATTGTTTGATTGCGTGCTTGCCATATCACATCTCTCAAAGCTTGCGTTCCTACCATTCTCCCATCTGGACAGTCAGTCAGACCCCCATAGACGACGGATATGCCATGCTTGGCAATTTGTATTAAGCCCGTGCAAAGTGTTTGAATAGAATATGTATGAGCTTGAATTTGCTCTTGTAGCTTTTTATAAGACTCGTTTTTGTGGTAAAGCTGTTTGTCTTCTTCGAAGTAAGTACCCCAATGTATACCTACGCCTAGCATTATATCATCAGGGTCATCGCTGTCCATAAATGATTGAGCTTGCCTATACTGGTGTTCTACGATGCTTTGCAGCTTTTTAATTTCGTTTTCAAGATTTTGAAGCTCACTGTACTCATGCCAAATAGTAGCAATTAGATTTGAAGCAGCGTATTCTGTTTCTTGTATGTAATCTTGGAATGTCATAATTAAACACTTGGAATTTTTACCATTTATTCAAACCTTTCGCCGCCGCATCGGAAGCACGCGCCGCCCTCCACGTGGCTGTATTCAGGAAATCGACCTGCTCCATGACACCTTGTGCACACTTGTCTCTTGCCTATGATTTCTCCCGAATCATCCAGCACGTCTATTTCGGTGTCTGCATGCAGCTTTTCATGGCATTCCCAACAGAGTGTGGTCAACGCACTGTCCGGGTATTCCCATGCCATTTTGCCTATCTGGTAATACCTATGGTGTATATGAAGAGATTTGGTGTCAAGCCACCGCAATGCGGTAAGCTTGTCCTTACTTATATACTTCAAGTAATCTTCTTGTATCTCCTGCTTTAAAGCAATTTCGTCCGGGCTGCCCGATATAGATGAGTAATCAAGCTTTTTAGGAAGCACGACGGTCGCTATCAATTGGCAGAAGTCACGGGTACCACTAGTTAGAGCTACTATAGAGTTGCCTTGTGAGATTTGCAGCAATTCAAACAGGAAAGATTTTTCATGGTCAGTCCTGCACCGGTATGTTCCGCTAACCTCTTTGTCAAAGATGATATAAATCAAATTATTTGAGATAGGCGAAGCACCATGCAGAGAAATCCTGTACCTATCGATTAGACTCCTGTTAAAGCAAATTTGACAACGGTGCCCATCTCGGCGTAGAATAGACAGGCGCTTCTCCTTCCACTCTGGTTGGTTAAGCTGTTCTGGGTAATCCATGAAACCTATAAAAATTGAGCCTTTGGATGGCTTATGTTTGTTAAAGATATGTTTTAATTGTGCAGCAAGCTGGTTTAAGGCGAAATCCCTGTGTGAAGAGTAGCGCCTTTTACCATTCTTCTGTATCGGTCTCTAAGCAGCGCATACAGTATGAGCCTGTTTAGGAAGTCTATTGTGCTTTCATGTCCTGATTTAATTTCTACTGCTTTGTTTAGTTTTCCCAGTATAATCTTCCCATCAACAACCAGTTGAGGAGCATCCTTTTGCAAATAGTCTAACAGCTCCTTCCGAGGTCGCTGCCCCAGCTTACCGACTGTTATAGAGCCATCATGCCATATTGATGCATGTTCTCCCTGCAAATCAACGTACTTATCCAAATTCAGCTCCAAGGACATGTGGCTGCTCTCAAAGTCATCCACCGCAACCGTAAGGTACGTGTAGCCTTTTCTATTGCCCCAGCGAGGATGACTTACTGTTTTGGCTCCACCAAAAATACTCAGGGACAGGATTTGATTATTTCCATTCTCATCCTTTATAACAAAATAGCGATATTCGCCTGAGAATTTGCCGCCCCCGGCGTTGCCGAACTGGGAGCGTCGAATCCCTCCATCTTCCAGAAGAGTCGACGCGGTTATGCTTGCGGGCGCTACTCTATCCCTCTCATCAAATAGCCAGCCAGTAAGGTTGAAAATAAAGGGGTATAAAGAGTGGAGGGTATCTTCTCCCAACCATCCCTGCTGCACATGCATGTCGACTACAGGTTGCGGGATAGGAGATAAGAAAGGAGGTCTTTTGTATACTCGTGGCTTCTGACTTTTAAAGCTGAACCACCGCCACTTCGTAAGATTCCTGTAAGAGGGAATCTTACCCAGAGGTTTATAACCAGCTGTACCATCCATTACCTCACAGTACGCTTCCAGCCCATTTGTGACTAAAATCGCCCCTGACTTGACTACTCCCTCATACCGCCTCGCCTGTGCAATAGCCTCATCTGTGACGTCACTGTTTTCCTCTTTGCACTCAACAACCATAACAGGTATACCTTCCTTGTTTAGCACCACTATGTCGGCTCGACCAGAGACACCTTTGGCGTAATGAGACATGGGAACCTCCACAAGTATTCTGTCTGCCGGAAAGTCTAATCTGTTTACCAAGAAGTAAATTAGTGCCTGTCTTACTTTTTCTTCTGGGGTGCTCTGTATCAGCTTCTTTCTGGATACGCATAAAAAACAGGAGACTCCATTCCTAAAATAGTTCGGCGTGGTAAAGAAGTCGCTCAGGTCAATGTTCATATCAAGAATATTCAGTTGCTGTACATGCCTAGCCCTTCTGAGTCATCGAGCATTCCTTTTTGTTCTAAGTAACGCATCTCCGCGTCCAGAACTGCACTGATGTCCTCTAATGAAAGAAAGATATCCTTTGATGTGCATTTACCAATGATGGATATCTTCATATCCATTTCATCGAGATGTGCTGGCACTTCTATCGATATATCAACGATTGAGTTTGAGCTTCGGGCAATGTTGACCTCCTCCATGTACTCGAACATGGACTCTATTATTTCCACTATCTCTTCTAGCGTGATGCGTTTCCGTAGTTCGACCGGAATGTTTTGGTGGATAACTAATGCTGCCTCATTTATGTAATATAAAGGTTCGTCCATTGACTATGCTGCGTTTCTTATGATAATTATAAGTGGTAAAACTGGCTACTCTTTAATGGCGCTTGTTGAAAGTAATCAGCATCATCCCCTATAGCCATGCTTTCTGTAAATCTCTATTAGTCTTTTAATATCTTCCTGATTGGAAAGAGTGTTAGCGCCAACTTTGAACCCGTTTTCTATTAGTTCTTCTTCTAAGGTCTTGTTGCCTACCTCAGGGGACGGTGCATATAGGTAAGTGTTCCTGTAGTTGTTCCGCGCCATGGTTATTGCCTCTGCTCGTGTCCATGTCTTTACTTTCGGCACCACTGCGCTGCCACTTATTCTGTATAAGTATTTGGTGATACCTGTCATATCACGTATTATACTGGCGATAAACTTGCAGCACTCCTTGGGATGCCTTACCACCTGCTCTTCGGCAAACCTGACCACAAGCCAGCCGTGTTGCTGAAAAAAGGCGTTCCTATTAGCGTCAGACGCTATGCCTTCGTAGTGGATTGGATGCCCGTCTTTCATATTGTACGGTTCATCAATCTCAATGTCAATGTGTAAGCCGGTTTCAGGTACCACCAGAAACAAATCCGGTTGATACTGGCGCTCAATATCCATTGCACCATTGGCGATGGACACATCGTGGGATACCTGCCCCGGGAAATGCTTTATGAGTTCATCAATGAACTCATGCTCGATTATTCCTTTCTTGGCGGAGAAGGACGTCTGTCTCAGGTAAGAAGCCTTTCGGAATAAGTCTGCTCTCATGCCCTCTCTGTAACTTTCTATCACCTTAGAGTCAGAGGAGTGAGCAGAACTTTCGTTGTATTTCTTCAACCTATCTTCATAGCTGGATAGGGTCTTATGGTACTGGGACTTAGCGTTCTCGTAGTTTTTCTCCCTCCTTCGGTTTACCTGCTTTTCTATCAGATATAGTATACCAGAAATAGCGAAAGCTGTAGGCACTAGTATGCCAGAGCCATCTAGATTATCAGTAAAGACCAGACCCATGAACAGGAAGAAACTTAGTCCAAGACTGGCACTTCCAAATAGGCTGGGTTCCTTTTCTATAGGTTTACTGGGTTCTAATGGCTTTTCTGGTGTGGGTGGCTTTGAGGCTCTGATTTTATCCAAGCCTTCTGGTTCTAATACAATAGGGTAGTAGCTTGACATATGTTGGTCACTTTTTAACCGTTGTTGGCTTCGCTTTTTCTAAAATCAGTTGGTACTCGTTTTCTGTTAGGATTTTGGATGCCTGAGTGCCGGGTACATTTCCAAACCATGACACCAGCTCGGCTCTGAATAGACTGATAGGGTTATTAAGGTCAAGGTAGACGGGGCGGGTGACGACAAAGCTTGGGAATTCCACCGCTCGCTGTTGATACTGCCTATCCCATGCCCTTACACGTGTGTCTGCGACTCTACTTTGCTTTTCCTGTTCCATGGCGAGGAAAGCTTTCAATTCCCTTTGGCTTTTGAAGTCTCCACCCGTTTCAAAAAGCCGCTTGGGCGCATTGCCTGCGACCAGACAGTTGCTCGGTAGGGCATAGCCGTTTGCATCGAACCACATGCCAGCAGCCACATGGTCTTTGAAGGTGTCGACCACTTCTAATATTCCTGTCAGTTTGTATTCATCTTGACGTAGGTATGGTCTTGAACATTGGAACTTGCCCGGTTTAGTCAGGTACACCACGATGTCGCCTTGCCTGAGTTGTGGGGCTAGCTTATTCTTTCGACATAGGGCAGAAATGGAGGGGAATACACCCTCAAAATCAGGCTCTCGTCTACAGGATGCGTCAATAAAGGGCGGTAATCCTTTTGTTTGAATAGCCTCAATCCCCAAAAGGGTGTAGCAAAGCGGCTGATAGGTCACCAGTCTAATCTTTCTCATAATAGAAAAGGGAACAAGCTACAATATACATTTTTTTAAACCTATATATGAATGTACCTGTATAGAATGTTAACTTTGGTAGCTAAAGTTTTTTATTGAGAATATACAGAATGATTAGATATAAGAGAAGTTTCATAGCAGCCTTGGCAGCGATGGCGCTATTCCTATCATGTGGGAGTAAAGAGGACAGCCCTTCACCAGACAGCTCAGACAAAGCCGAAGGGAAAGAGTGTTACCCCACCGAATACAATGTGAATAGTATGGATTATGGTCAGAGATTTACATATGACGCTGACTATAAAATCATAAGGGAAGAAGTGTTCGATGAGGGAGAGAGCTTGGGGTACTTGGAGTACAAGTACGATGGCTCGGGCAAGCCGGTCAGAGCCAATTATCATGAGGATAACGGAGTGCTGTCTTCCTATAGAGCCTACACATATAACTCTAGCAATCTCCTGACTGGCATTGACGAAATGAACGTACGTGATGGTAAAGATGTGCGAGGTGCTTCATTTTTTAGATACTCCTACGACCCATCAGGAAGGTTGAGCAGAGAAGCTGTTTATATGTCCTTCAACGGTGTAGAGAAGCTTCACACAGAGTACATATATGAATATGGTACCCAAGAGCAAGTCAATAAGATAAGACAGGTATACCATGGAAATCCAACCGGAGTTCCAAGCGAAAGCTCCACAAGGTATTTCTATGAAAACGGTCTCGTTGTAAAGCAGGAGCACGTGAGCTCTAGTGGAAGAAAAACTTACACGAACTATAAGTATGGAGAACAAAGGAGCGCCACATCAGCACTTATTAGGAAGCATAAAATACTAGTAAGCTTTCCATTTCCCCGACCAACGGATATGATGGACAAGGTGCTCCTTGAAGCAAGCTACACTGACGAGTCTAACCAAGTCGCTGATGGGGAGGAGACTTATATTAACTCCTATGAGTTTAACGAGCACAACTATCCTGTTAAGGTGACTACGAAGAAACATAATGGGGACATCAATACCACTACCTATAAATATGAGTGCACCTGATAATCTGCTATAAGGTAGGAGGTTCAGACACTTAGTGCTCCTGCCTTACAGCAAGAACATAAAGGAATATCAGGAGTCCAGCAGCAAACACAGCGTAGAAGATATATCATTGTACTGCTATATCCAGGGCATAGCGCCAAGGTGCGTATCATATGGGGTTATTTGCTTTTGATAACACCAGACTTAGTAAGAAACCATCCACATGCTTCAAAGAATTTCTGTAGGTTTTCTCTTTGAAGGAGTATTTTAATTGGAAAACTAGGACGCCCGAAGATTTTGCCTTTAGGAAAATCAAGATTATCAATTTCACTGAATAAATGTAGCAGTTCTAGCCTTTTCTGCTCATTGTCGAAAGGATGAGTCATTCGCTGGAATTGCAATTCGACATAACCATTAGCCCAAAGTGCAAAGACCGGACTGTATTGATTTCCCGAAAGGTTAGGTACCGGAAACATAGAAGCTGTTCTTCCTTTGCCGTACCATATATACTTACAGTAAGGTGTTATCCAGCTAAGTATTTTTCTTGCGACCTGTGCCTGCTCTTGACCACATTGTTCTGTAAGTGATTCAAAGAAAGTCTCTTCGTTCCACTGGTTGGGTTGGTTTGTAGCTTTGCCTTTCACGCTGTCAGCCGTGGCAGTCTTGCCTATAACCCTCGGCACGAGGGTCTTTTGGCTGTCGTGACTGATGAACTGCTTTATTTCGACTCCCAATATCTCTGCGGGCTTCATCTGCTCGTTGAGGAACTCGATGATACGCTGCAATTCCTTCGGAATAGTATCAGCTACAATTAGCATTCTTATTTTGCCAGCTTTTAGATTCGTTTTAACGAGTTCCCAAAAATCTTCTGTGTTAGCCTCAGTTTGAAGTAAGGTATAGATTTCTGTTTGTGTATCCTTGCCAGAGGCTGTGCACTGTTCTTCAAAGCGATGTTTAATGCTATCTATCAACCAGTACGTAACAGCGTTCGCTGCATAGTCGAGTATCTGACCAATGACCTCTCTCCGAATTCTAGTATCGGTGCTGCGTTTTACCTCAACTAGTGTCGGAATACCATCTTGGTCAATGAAAAGGTGGTCAAGAGACCATCTGCTATTAGCGTCTTCTTGGTCAGGTACACCGAACTCTCTATCTATTAGCAACCATCGTCTTGGTCTTGCTTTATCAATTTGGCTTCCAGCAAGAAGGTTAGGATGCTGTGCCAGTAATTGTTGTAATAGGTCTTCGGAAATATAGTTTGCTTCTTTTAGTTCAGTCAGGCTTCCTTCACTACTTAAATGGAAGATGGTGTCGCTCATATAGCTGTAAATATTGGTAAGAAGTTGTAACAGTTGTCTTTAGAGTAGGGAGGCTGAAAGAGCCATTCAACCTACTCCACAATATCCCAAATTTCATTTAATATTCTAAATCTTATATTTTATCTTGTGGGACCAAGACAAGTGAGATAAAGAATACCTGATTATGATAAATTTTAGAGAATACGCCAACTTCATCTGGTCGGTGGCTGATTTACTGCGTGGAGATTACAAGCAGGCGGAGTACGGCAAAGTGATACTGCCATTCACCATCCTGAGGCGACTGGACTGCGTGCTGGAAGAGACGAAGCCGAACGTGTTAAGCAGATACGAGTCATTGAAAAACTCTAATATCCAGAATATTGCGCCTATTCTTAACGCGGAGGCGAAATTGAGCTTTCATAACCGCAGCAAGTATGATTTCGACAGGTTGATTGCCGACCCGAACAACTTGGCGGCTAACCTGCGAAACTACGTCAACGGCTTCTCAGAGGGGGCACGGGAAATAATGGACTACTTCAAATTCGAGGAGCAGGTAAACCGACTTGAAGAAGCTGACCTACTGTTTCTGGTGGTAAAGCGCTTTCAGGAAATCAACCTGCACCCCAATAAAATCAGCAGCATGGAGATGGGCTACATCTTCGAAGAACTGATACGAAAGTTCGCTGAAATCTCCAACGAGACCGCAGGGGAGCACTTTACCCCACGTGAGGTAATTCGCCTTATGGTGAACCTATTGTTCCTCAACGACCGCAAGATACTCACGCAGGAAGGCATTGTGAAGACCCTGTACGATGTATGCGCCGGAACGGGCGGCATGCTGTCGGTGGCGGAAGAATACCTGAAAGAGCTTAACCCAAAGGCTCGTTTGGAAGTGTTTGGACAGGAGCTGAACCCGGAGTCCTACGCCATCTGCAAAGCGGATATGTTAATAAAAGACCAGAACCCGGGTAACATTAAACTGGGAAACTCTCTGTCCAATGATGGGTTAGAGTATGGCAAGTTCGACTACTGCCTTACAAATCCCCCGTTCGGAGTGGAATGGAAAAAAGCTGAAAAGGTTGTAAAAGATGAACACCAGAAGAAAGGCTTCGGTGGTCGTTTTGGCGCTGGTCTGCCGCGCATCTCGGATGGCTCCTTGCTGTTCCTGCAACACCTTGTGAGCAAGATGAAACAGGACGGAGAAGGTAGTCGCATCGGTGTTGTGTTCAACGGCTCCCCTTTATTCTCAGGCGGCGCTGGCTCTGGCGAGTCTGAAATCCGCAAGTGGATTATCGAAAACGACTTGCTGGAAGCCATCATTGCGCTGCCTGACCAATTGTTTTATAACACAGGCATCTCTACTTACATCTGGATGCTCACTAACCGCAAGACGAAAGAGCGCAAAGGGAAAGTGCAGCTTATAAACGCTGTGTCATTCTATGAGAAAATGCCCAAGAGCCTTGGCAATAAGCGCCATGAAATTAGCCCTAGACAGATAGATGACATCACCAAAATTTATGGCGAGTTCACGAACGGTGACCATTGCAAAATATTCAACAACGAAGACTTTGGGTACAGCCGCATCACTATCGAAAGACCGCTGCGTGATGACAACGGCAAGGTGGTGACCGATAAGAAAGGAAACCCGAAAGCGGATTCATCGCTGCGTGACAACGAGAACGTGCCGTTAACAGAGGATATCGAGAGTTACTTTACCCGGGAAGTGTTGCCGCATGCGCCAGATGCATGGATAGACCACTCTAAGACCAAGGTGGGCTATGAAATCAACTTCACCAAGTACTTCTATACCTACAAGCCGCTGCGCTCGCTGGACGAAATCCGCGCCGATATCATGAAGCTGGAAGAAGAGGTGTATGACGAGGTGGCTAATGTTATTTCCTAAACCGGATTACTATGATGAAGAGATACGATAGCTATAAGGACTCTGGGGTAGAATGGATTGGGGAGGTTCCTGAGCATTGGCAACAACAAAAGTTAAAGTATTTAGCAAGAGTTCAACCAAGCAATGTAGACAAGAAGTCTTATGATACCGAACAGCCTACGCTTCTATGTAACTATGTGGATGTTTATAAGAATGAGTTCATAGTTGCAAATATGAGTTTCATGGAAGCTACTGCTACACCCGAAGAAATTGATAAGTTTAGAGTTGATGAGGGAGACGTATTAGTCACGAAAGACTCTGAATCTGCGGATGATATAGCAGTTCCAGCTTATGTAAAAGATAGTTTAGAGGGAGTTACATGCGGATACCATTTAACGCAAATCAAACCTGATAAGGAGAAATTGCTAGGCGGATACCTATTCCGTTTGTTTCAAGCGCCAAGGTACAACAACCAATTCAGGGTATTTGCTAATGGCGTAACTAGGTACGGTTTGAGCATTTATTATTTCGAAAATGCTATAATTCCCTTACCACCTATTGATGAACAGAGTGCAATAGCTAACTTCTTAGACGACAAAACCTCCCAGATTGACTCTCTAATCCAGAGGAAGCATCAGATGATTGCCTTGCTGGAAGAGGAAAAGGCAGCGATTATCAACGAGGCTGTTACCAAAGGGCTTAACCCTGACGCTCCGATGAAGGACAGCGGCATCGAGTGGTTGGGTATGGTGCCAGCGCATTGGGAGGTGAAGAAGTTAAAGTACACTGCTCACATCAACCCTCCTAAATCTAACAAGCTCAAAGAAGTGTCTAATGAAGAAGCTGTTACTTTCTTGCCGATGGAAAAAGTTTCTACTGACGGCAAAGTAGATATAAGTTTAAAGAGACCTATAGGTGAAGTGCTAAGTGGGTTTACTTTCTTTCAGGAGCACGATGTTATATTGGCTAAAATAACTCCATGTTTTGAGAATGGTAAGGGCGCACACTTAAATAATCTAGGTAGTGATTTTGGTTTCGGGTCGACTGAGTTTCATGTGCTTAGACCAAAAGAAAATGTTCTAGTTGGTAAATACCTATACTATATTACAAGAACCCATAGATTCAAAAATCTGGGGGAGGCTGGCATGACTGGCTCCGCAGGTCAGAAACGTGTGCCCACTGAGTTCTTGTCAAATTATTTATTAGCATACCCTGCTACACTTAAAGAACAAGAGGAGATTGTTAAGCATATTCAAAGTGCTCATGATAAAATTGATGCTATTGTAACAAAAGCATTAAGTGAGATACAACTACTACAAGAATACCGCACTGCCCTTATCTCCGAGGCGGTAATGGGAAAGATAGACGTGCGTGACTACCAACCAGAACCCATAACTTCCACAGCGTTAGCATAACCAGACACCAGCTATGGCAACAGGCATCCACACCGAGCAGACATTTGAAGAAGCCATCGAAAGCTTTCTGATAGAAGAAGGCGGCTACACCAAAGGCGACAGGTACAACTTCAACAAAGACTTAGCTCTTGACAGAACGGTCGCGCTATCTTTCCTGCAAACCACGCAACCCAAAGCATGGTTGAAGCTGAGCCAGATGCATGGTATGGATATGGAGAAGAAGCTGCTCCAAAGACTAAGCAAAGAACTCGAACTACGCGGTACGCTGGATGTGCTGCGCAACGGCATCAGCGATTTGGGCGTGAAGTTCCGGATGGCGTACTTTAAGCCAGAGAGCAGCCTGAACCCGGAGGCGGAGACGCTATACGAGATGAACCAGCTGACGGTGACACGACAGGTAAAGTACAGCAACCACAACGAGAACTCGCTTGACCTTGTGCTTAGCGTGAACGGTCTGCCTGTGGCAACCGCAGAACTCAAAAACCAGTTCACCAACCAAACCGTGGAGCATGCTAAGCACCAGTACATGCATGACCGCGACCCCAAGGAGCTGCTGTTTCAGGGGAAGAAGCGTGCGCTGGTGCATTTTGCCGTGGACAAGGACGAAGTGTACATGACCACCAAGCTAGATGGCAAGAGCACCCGCTTCCTGCCGTTCAACTTGGGTTTCGAGAACGGCGCTGGCAATCCGCCTAATCCAGACGGCTACAAGACCTCCTACCTGTGGGAAGAGGTGTGGAAGAAGGATAGCTGGATGGATATCCTCAATAAGTTCATCCACGTGCAGGAAGAGGAGTATGAAAGTGGAGGCAAGAAATATAAGAAGGAAACCATCATCTTCCCACGTTACCACCAGCTGGATGTGGTTCGGGAGGTAGCGAAAGATGCCCGGAAGCATGGCGCTGGTAAAAACTATCTTATACAACACTCCGCTGGCTCAGGTAAAAGTAATTCAATCGCTTGGCTTGCCTATCGCCTGTCGAGCCTGCATAATGCCAGCGATGAACGGGTGTTCGATTCGGTGATTGTGATTACAGACCGCAAGGTGCTTGATACACAGTTGCAGAACACCATCTATCAGTTTGAGCATAAGCAGGGTGTGGTGCAGAAGATAGACAAGAACTCAGGTCAGTTGGCGGATGCGCTCAACGTTGGCTCCAACATCATCATCACCACCTTGCAGAAGTTCCCTTTCATACTGGACAAGGTGGCGGAACTACCAGCCCGCAGGTATGCCATTATCCAAGATGAGGCGCATTCGTCAGCTCACGGGGAATCATCCAAGAAGATAAAGGAGATACTGGCAGCTAAATCGCTGGAAGAAGCAGAGCAAAGCGAAGCCGACACTGAGGAGGACAACGACGCCGAGGATGCCATCCGCAAGTCCATGCTGGCAAGAGGAATGCAGCCAAACCTGAGCTTCTTCGCCTTTACCGCCACACCTAAGGAGAAAACGCTGAAAGTCTTCGGTCAAATGGATGCCGATGGCAATCCAAAGGCTTTCCACCTGTACTCCATGCGGCAGGCGATACAGGAGGGCTTCATTCATGATGTGCTAAAAAACTACACCACCTACAAAACCTTCTTTCAACTCACTAAAGCCATCGAGGACGACCCTGCCCTGAACAAGAAGAAAGCCAACAAAGCCATCGGCAAGTACGTGTCGCTGCACCCGCACAATTTGGCTCAGAAGTCTGAGATAATGATAGAACATTTCAGACAGGTGACAAGCAAGAAAATTGGCGGCTTAGCGAAAGCGATGGTCGTGACAGGCTCTCGCCTGCATGCGGTGCGCTATTACATGGAGTTTCAGCGCTATATTAAAGACAAAGGCTACTCCGATATCAAGGCACTGGTGGCGTTTTCGGGTAAGGTGCTGGATAATGGCGGCGAGTACACGGAGGAGCAGCTGAACGGCTTTAAAGAGAAGGAGCTGCCAGAGAAGTTCGCTACCACCGACTATCAGGTGCTGTTGGTGGCGGATAAGTACCAGACAGGCTTCGACCAGCCGCTGCTTCACACCATGTATGTGGACAAGAAGCTGTCTGGCGTGAAAGCGGTGCAGACCCTATCTAGGCTGAACCGCACAGCCAAAGGCAAGGAAGATACCTTTGTGCTGGACTTTGCTAACGAGGAGGAGGACATCCTCAACTCATTTCAGCCATACTATGAACTGACCACAGTAGATACACCAACCGACCCGAACTTGCTCTCTGACCTGAAATACAAGTTAGAGTCGGCGCAGATTATCTGGAAGTCAGAAGTGGACGCTTTCTGCGAGGTATACTTCATGTCTACCGACAGGGTGAACGCCAAGTTACAAAAGAAGCTGGACGCAGCCATAGACCCGGCGGTGCAGCGGTACAAGTGCATGCCGACTGAGGAAGAGAAAGAGGACTTCAAGCACACGCTTATTATCTATATACGACTATACTCTTTCCTGACGCAGATTATGCCGTTCCATGACATGGAGATGGAAAAGCTGTTTGCATACGGCAGGCTGCTCTATAATAAGTTACCACGAGAAAGGGGTGGCGGCAACATTCACCTTGACGATGAAGTGGCGCTGGAATACTACCGTATCCAGAAAATCAGCGAGGGCAGCATCGTGCTGGAAGAGCGGGGCGAGTACGGATTAAGGGGAACTACTCAGGCAGGCATGAGAGGCGAGAAAGAGGAGCAGGCACAGCTATCGGAAATTATAAAGGTGTTGAACGACCGCTTCGGCACAGACTTTACCGAAGCAGACAAACTGTTCTTCGACCAGATTGAAGCGGAGCTAGTGCAGGACGAGGAGCTATCCCTTCAAGCCCGGAGCAATTCCATGGAGAACTTCAAGTATGGTTTCGAGGACAGATTCCTCACCAAGGTAATCCAGCGCATGGAGCAGAACCAAGACATCTTCGCCAAAATCATGGACAACGATGAATTCTCGCAGCTGGTGAAGAACTGGATGCTAAAGAAGGTCTATAAGAAGTTGAATGAGTAGTAGCCGGTGGTGCATCCTGTACGGCTCAGGATGTACCACCTAAAACCCAAGCCGGGTCATTTTCTCTTTCCGGAGCCAAGTGCCTAAAATTGATGGTGCTTTGCCGTAGCTGTTTCCAACCATACTTGCTAATTCTGTTTCGAGCTGCTGATTTACAAGATAAATGGATGTAATGGTGTCGGTACTGACAAATACTAATTTTGACTTGCCTCGTGGGTGTAACCTGAAAGTCCAATATCTCATACCGCTTTCCAGTGCGTCATGTACATACCTGATGATGGTGGCTCTATTCTTTACGTTGCGTGTGATTACTTGCATTGGTAATAATATTTAGAGCTCCGGCTGGTCGATTTTTAACCAGCCGGTAGCGTTTCTATTTCATGATGTCAAACAGGTTGTCTATTTTCTTCCCCCTTGCGATAGTCTTTTCGAAAGTATCATGGTGGATTAGCTCGCGCACAGAAACATAGCCCTCTGAATCACCTTTCCTTACTACACTTAGGTATCCACCTGTAGTTATTTTGTATTCATACCAGTTCTCACTGTACCTCTTGTAAAGCGATAACATTTCTCCTGTATATGTCACGCCGGATGTTGGTAACCATTCAGTGAAAATCACCTGTCCGTCTCTGAAAACATGATACTCTACTTCGTCCACTTCTAGTTGTATGCTAGCGTTCTTCTTTGCAGCGGTCTTCTTGATGTTGGCAATCGCCATCTCGATGTTTTGTCTTTGTGTTGTCATGTTGTAAGTGTTATATCTGCTGTTTATAGAATCGGGAATGGCATAAGTTTTAAAATTTTTCAATTTTTTTTCAGGGGTATAGGAATAAAAGCGCCAGAGAACTACAAGATGTCATAGAATTGATGTCTCCTGCTCACTAATTGAGGGCACATCTGAATCGTACAGCAAGCCTATTTACAATATAATGAAATAGGCTCCGTTACGCGGACCTAACTAATCAAGGAAGCATGAAACGCATAGTAGGTCTTATCTTAGGAGGAGTGTTGGGAGACACGCTCGGAGTCAGCGTAGAGTGGGAGAGCCGAGAGGCATTGCGGCAATCTCCTGTAATAGGGCTTACCGCATATGGGACGCATAATCAACCTATGGGTACTTGGAGTGACGACAGCAGTATGATTTTGTGTACCATAGAGTCAATTATTGAAGGCTATGCGCCGCAGCGGCTTACCTCTAAGTTTCTACAATTCATGAACGAGGGCAGGTACACACCTGATGGGAATATATTCGATATAGGAATAGGTACTAGGGCTGCTCTGATGAGGGCTGCTAGCAACCCTAAGATGTTAGACACGGCATCAGATGTAGATTGGGTTGCGCCTGGCGGCGCGTCTATATCCGACAACGGGAACGGAAGCCTAATGCGCATTGCCCCGATGATTGTGCTTTTAAAACCATTAGGGCAGATACAGCGCTACCAACTGGTTAAGGAGGTGTCTGGCATTACTCACGCTCACATTCGCTCTGTGCTAGCTTGCTTCTACCTTTGTGAGTACTTGCTTTATCTGGAAGAGGAATCTGATAAGTTTAAAGCATATAGGTCCGTAAATGCCTCCTTTGGGAAGTTATTCCTTTTAGAACAGTTAAATCTTCCTCTGTCTGAGCTGGAAGTGTTTGAGAAAGTCCTGTCTGGAAGGATTCACGAGCTTCCAGAGGAAGAGATTCACTCTACAGGGTATGTTATACATACCTTAGAGAGCGCTATGTACTGTTTTCTTACCACATCCAGCTACAGAGAGGCGGTGTTAACGGCAGTCAATCTAGGGTCGGACACAGACACGGTTGGAAGCGTAACTGGTAATCTTGCAGGATTCTACTATGGTTCCAGTTCTTTGCCTCAGGAATGGATTAGTGAGGTGAGGCGTATAGAGGAGATATTAGAATTAGCTGAACAGCTAGAACAAGTATATGAACACTAGGAAGTAGTAGGTTAGCCTTTGAAACTATTGAAGCTAGTTGAGATATCGCTACCAGAGGTGTAACAGTCGACATTTCTTAGTGCACTTATGCTTATTTCCAGCGTGTTGATTTGCATTACAGGCAAAGCAAACACTGGTATATCATTTGGCACAATATCTTCAAACATGGCTGCCACAAAGGAGCCATTTTCTTTATGAGTGAGATAATCATCAAGCATCTTGTAGATATTTTCCTCAATCTGCGAAGCAGGGAAAATATAATTGTAGAACTGCTCTACACGTGGCACGCATCGAAGCGTCACCGCGAAGTTATAATCTCTATACATAGTCGTGTAAGTGCATTTCCCATAACTGAATAAGGCATCAAGTTGCTGCGTCATAATAGTAGTCTTTCTACTATATATAAATTTTTTAACTCATGACTATGCCTTTGCAATACCTAGTCTGGGAAAATGGGGTCAGCGCCGTGCACTAGATTTGCCTATCTGTATATCTCGTGCACTTCCTTATCCTCTGAGAATATGTACCCGTGTAGTGTTATTGGGGCGTCTACCTGATGTGAGCTGACCTCTGTAAGGTCGATGCAATCTGTGCCCCCTGTGACATTAAAGACAGCACCAGCTCTAAAGAGCACCTCGGCTTCGCCCAGCTTTCCTAAAAGGGTGGCAGCCCGGATGGTCTTGGCAAGCGGGGGAGCGGAAGACTGTATAGGTGCCGGGGTATTGTTTCTATGGTGGCACCGCGTTCCAAAAAAACTGCAAAAATTTTTCAAACTAAGCGTTTCTCAGAATCTATAAGTGATATATAAAAAAGGTATGGGATGTCCCATACCATGATAAAAACAACACTTATAATCATGAGAATCACTTATTTAATTGATGGTGTCCATTACTTGGATACCCACATGGCTAAGCGCCAGTTCGACCTGTACAACATGCAGTTCCACCGCAGGGTAGAATCGCAGAAGTTGTCCTTTATCCTGTACCAGACAAAGAAGCTCTATAGGGAGAAAGACCTCCTCACACTGTTCGAAACAACAGACAAAAGTTAAGCTAACGTGATGAAGACAGGACACAACAACAGACGCATTTCGATTGCCATAAACAAGAACGGTACTCTAAAGGATGGGAACTCGCAGCCTAACTATAAAAGGGAATTCGCCTACACGATAACTGAAATTTATGAGATAGTGAAGAGCGGTGGGGGGATTTACAGGGTTCCAGATTTTAAAGATAACATTGCCTATTTGAGGAGCCATAATAAAGAGGATGAGCAATACGGCTACAGAAAACTGGAACTGCCCCTGTTCACACCATCAGCTGATTTTAAGTGGAAGTTTGGGCTTAACGCCGAGTACGACTATTCAGGTATCATGTGCTTCGACTTCGACAACATATATGATAGGGATGAGCTACAGCAATTGGTGAGAGAACTCAAAAAGTGGGCATATACGAAGCTACTCTTCCTGTCGCCATCTGGGCACGGGGTTAAACTGTTCGTCATGGTGCCCTCTGATGAAACCCAGCACGACCTAGTTTATCGGTGTCTCATGCTTCAACTAGAAGAACGATACGGTAAGGGGGCTGACGAGAAATGCGTCAATATCAATAGGGGGTGTTACTTCTCTTACGATGAAGATGCCTTTTTCAATCAGCTAGACGACAGCGATTCGGTGGTCAGTCAAGAAAATATTGACCAGCTCATCAAAAATTATGGTGCGAAGGCAAGCAATTGGAGGAGAGAGTCTGACGAATATGTTGAGTTTGATTTCAAAAAGGTCACCTCCCCGGGCGTGAAGCAGATGTTCAACGCATATCTCGCGCAGTTAGAGGAGAAAAGAATAGGCTGGATGGATGGTAAGAGGGACTCACTTGTACGGAATGTTGCGAAACTAAAGTGGCACGGAATGACTTTTGAGGAATGTGCGGCAGAGCTTCTAGCATATGTGAATGGCAGGTATACGGCGCAGCTGACGGAGAAGGAGGTCGTGAGTAAGTTGCGACGACTCTGGGGTCAAGATTTAATTGCGGCTCCCCAGTCGGTGTTTACCTCTAACATATATCAAATCGATGACTACCTGACAGAGCAAAAGGAGTCAATCAAGTCTGAGCTGCTGAGCAAAGGTACAATCTACATCAATGCACCGACGGGCGCAGGGAAGACCACGCTGGTGAAAGTACTAGCTGCCGAGCTAGGCATGAAGATGGACATCATCATGCCGACCACAGCGCTGGTCAATCAGCAGTCGGAGATTCCCACTATGACTGGAAGCGCCAAGTTAACACAGGAGCTTCGTGATGCCGAGGTGATTGCTACCACTTACAACAGCATCAGGAAGATAGAAGTGCGGGAGAGTCAAATACTTGTCATCGACGAGGCACACAGCCTTGTATCAGACTATGCCTATAAGCGTGATGTCATACGCGACATCCAGAACTATATCGCAAGATATGATTACATCATCTACCTGTCTGGCAGTATGATTCCGCTACAAGGCAGGTACAGTGACGATAACCTACTAAGCTTTCAAAAGAAGAATGCGTTCAATTACAAGTATCAAATAGTTGACCTGCGCACGCTTGGGAACGGCGTCACCGACCGCGACTACTTTCTCAGTAGTATGCATCCGGATGCGCTAAACGTGTACTACAAAAACGACAAGGCGGAGCTGGATTACATCTATGAGTATCTCTCGAAACAAGGGTACAAGGTCGCTTACATCAACAGTGATAATAAGGACTCAACCGAGTACAAGGGGATAGTAGAGAACCAGACCTTGGGGAATGAGTACGATGTGCTGCTCACCACCTGCCTCATACAAGCTGGCGTCAACATCAAGAAATTGAACAAGCCGGTGCGCATCACCTTTGGTAGCCGGTGCACGCTGATTGACTACGTCCAGTTTGTGGCTAGATTCCGAGAAAACAACCCTGCCATTTTCATTGTGCACTCGAATAAGCTTGGGAAACTGCGTGTGGTGGCAAATGACGATTTGAAGGCAAGGGTGAGGAGTGAAATAGCACTATTGCAGAAGGCGGAGGAGCGCAATCAGGAGCGCGGCATTGACTGGGACAACTATCACCACAGTGTTTCAAAGATTCTTAATTCGAATACGCTGGTGTTTGAGAACCTTGATGGTGTGTATGTGCAGGACGACTTCCTGTTTCTGTACCATGCCTATGAGGTGATAAACAGCAACATTACCAGCAACGTGCGGGAGTTGAAGCGGTACCTCTCTATGCACAACTTTACAGAGGTTCAAAGTGCAGCCGTAGCCATCGATGCAAATGCGAAGAAGGAGGTAGACTCAATCAAGCGTAACACGAATGAGGAAAGGAAGAAGAGAATCAGTATCATGGTAAGCGCCATGCTGAAGGGAGTGCATGTGTTTGGAAAGTCTCGAGACAAAAAAATAAGGGAAGTAGAGGAGAGATTCAAGTATTTGAGTGGGCACCTGAGTCTGGCGCACATCACCCCTGACATGCTGACCTCATTGAAGAAATACAGGGAGGTAGAGAGTAGACTGAAATACTACCTCGTAGACAAGGCGGAGCAGGGGAATTTTACAGTAGAGGCTACAGCTCAACTGGATTATGTGAAACTAAGACACTTAGAGAGGGTACTCATGGTGAATACAACTTATTCTATGATTGAGTTGAAGGAAAAAATGGAACGCTTACAGATAGATTCTACAATCACTGGCGCGGTCGGAGTGATTTTCACCTATACCACTGACAGTGCGAAGAGGAATTACAAGATAACAGGCAAACACGACATCAAGCCAATGTTAAAGGATGTAAGTAACTGCCAGATGGTAGCGCTTTTCTAGCAAGTGGGATAGTGTGACTAAATTTGATACATATTATCTCTATATAAGAACCACATGTGTCAAAAACAGTCTCACGCTGAAAAAGCGGGAGGTATCTTAAAACAAAACGGCAGGCTTGATATATAATAAGTGAGTTGTGTCCTGAAAGGATTGAAGGCTGATGGGGGAACCTGTCGGCTTTCAATGCTTTGGGAGTTGATTGTTACTGGGAGGATGAGTAGTAGTAGTGTGAATGTTGTGACGACACCTCGTCGTAGATGGTAGATGCAGAACCTTCAATTTTTTTGAATTTCCTGTTACCCTATAGGTTTTTTTTAATAGGTGCCATACAAGAAACGCCATACCAGTTGTCACATCTCCTATATCTGATAGGCTAAGATTCACAATAAAATTCTCTATCTCAATTTAATAAACTATATATTATATATAGAAAGACACGTTTCTATTTTATAAAGTTCCAGCCACCAAAAATTTACAATGGGTATTATCATCTCTGTTCCTCTTGTTATAATGCTTCTGCTGGGTCAGGCGTTAAAACCCTCAGATTTTAACCAATACCTTACACGGCATGAGTTGCTTGATTTGAACAGAGAGTATGCCCAAATATTACGGCAAGAGCGGCAAAAGGCTTCTACAGACACTATCGAAGTACTTGTCGACTTGAATATGCTATATGGTACTGTCGTATTCAACTTTAAGATGGAAGAGCAGGACTTGCTGCATCATGATATAAGCGATGGAACGTTCCAAGGGGAAATCTGTGGTAAGCTGGTGGAGGGGGAGTTTACTAAGGATATGAAGGCACTGGCACGGCACATATATGACAGGTTTGAGCGCTCACCGCCTCACCGTGATGTACAGTTGAACCAGAGTTACAGATACGTGAGCGTAAGTTGTACCGGTCGCTACTTTGTGGCAAGGTTCGGTTACTGGCGCAGCGATTCTATATCACAGATGACTATAACTAAGTTCAATAAATTAGTGCCACGCTAATCTATGTTTAAAATGTTAAATACTACTCTTTCATTCTGTGCTACACTAGGGTGATAATTCAATATTGTTTTAAGGTCCTATCATGCCGCATAAGTCTAAAACTATAGTGTTCCACATGATAGAGGGGGTAGCAAGCTCCTGCTACTTGTTGTTTGCCCTATAGTACAGCGCTTTACTTAACAAAGCATCTATTTCAGACGGTCTTCATATGACTAGCAATCCATAATTCCTTATCAAGTTATAGTTTTATAGCTTGGTTAAAAATTATATACCTGATAATGTGTGTGTTGTGACAAAATATATAAAATTTATATATTGAGTGGTGTAAATATTCTATATTTGGTGTAAAATTACGCCACTTATGGAAAGCGAAGATAAAATACTTAATGAGGTATACTCTATTCTAGGGAAAGATGGTGTGACAACCCTATCTGAGCTAGTGAATAGTAAGTGTGAGGAGCTCCAATTGTCGCAGCGCCAGTTCAGCGCCATTGTAGGCATAGAGCGAAAATCACTTAACAGGATATTTGAGGGTGAAGCACAAAAAGTGGACATCGTTACCTTGCTCAAACTGTCTCACTTCTTAAAGAAGCCTATAGACGATGTCATCCGCATTTATATCTACTCCTTAACACCCGAGACGCTCTCTGATGTTGAAAGGACTAAGAGAGCCTCATTCATTGTTGAGAACTTTGACCTTACAGGAATGAAGAAGGCTGGCGTTCTCGATGACATCTCAGACTTTGAGTTAATAGAGAAGCGAATCAACACATTTTTCGGGTTAGAGACCATTTTTGAGTACAAGGACAGGCTAGACTACGCCCTTTTCAGCAGAACGAGGAAGTCTACCCGAGATACGATGCGTGATTTCTGGGTCAAGTCAGCCTATACGCATTTCGAAAAGCTGGATAACCCAAATCCCTATGACCGGAAGGGGTTAGTTTCGATAATATCTAAAATCAAACCCTACTCAGAGCTTGATACAAAAGGCTTCATCACTGTAGTTAAAGCGCTTTACAATTTGGGAATCACCGTGATTGCTCAGGCGAACCTGCCCAACGTACAGGTTCGGGGTGCCACCTTTGTTGTCAAGGGCAAGCCGTGCATTGTGCTGACTGACTTAATAAAAAATTATGGCACCATCTGGTTCTGCCTTCTGCACGAACTTTACCACGTGCTCTATGACCTCGACAAGCTTACCGATACCTGTTTTCATCTGAGCGAAGACCAGTTGGACTTGCAGCTGACTGAGGAGAAAGCCAACTCATTCGCCCGGGAGATGCTGTTCGGGAAAGACCAGCTGGAATACATCAGACCGTTTATTAGCAACCACAGCCTTGTTAGCAGGTACGCCAAACAGAATGCTGTACACCCTTCTATTATATACTCCTTCTATGCATGGGACAAGCTTTTAGAGGGTGACAGCTCCTTCTTCATGAAGTTCAACAAATCAAACTTGCTGCCACCTGCTGACCCCTGCCTTAATCAGGTTAAGCTGTCCACTTGGAATGTTGAGGAGCTAGAAGCACAGTTGAAAAATGTTAGAAGTGTTTTTGTTTAGTAATACAGGAAATAAAGATGGAAAATAATCAACAAGATAAGAAGACTGCACTCGAACTGGAAATGGAAGCTCTGATTCAAGCTTCGAGAGCTACGTCTGGTCACCAGTTGGGACTCGGGGAAGAAGTGGAGCGCATCGTCGCCTCTAGCATAATTGGAGCAGTGCAAAGCCCGGAGAAAGCATATGATTTGTACTACAAAGCTTTATATTCCCTCTTGAAAACAAACCTAAGCAACCTGCCACAGGCACAGAGAGATATGATTTATGACCAAAAAAACATCTTTCTGACGAGGGGTAAGGTTAAGGACAGCAGAGGCATACGCGGCGGGGACAGTCGACAGGCTTACTTGGAAGACATGGAAGCAGCTTTGGAAATAGTGATTGACTGGGTAAATGAAGGGGCTAATCCAGTTAACCTGTACAATGCGTTCCGGGACAAAAACAGAGAACTCAACTATATCTAACTCATTGCCTGTCAATATAGGTGATGCACCCTATTCCTTAACAATAACTTATGGAAACTGTATACAGCATGGATGACGGAAGCGAGGAAAGCCATGTCTATGCCTACAATGTAAAGGATGAGATAATACATATCTCTCAGGCGAAGAGCGGTCGTCAGGGGTACTTTTGTCTTGGCTGTAAGCGAGACATGCAGGCATGTAAAACTAAGATTGAGAATCGCTCATCCTACTTTCGTCATGACCCCAAGGGCGTGGAGCCTACGAAAAAGTGCACCTATTCTGACGAAACGTATCGCCATCAGCTCGCGAAGGAGATTCTGCAAAGGGTTAAGAAAATTAAGGTTCCGGCAGTATATAAGTACCCTCCTAAGGGAGTGACTGGATTAGCGAATTTGCTAGTGGAAGACAGATATATTGAAGCGGAGTTTGTTGAGAACGAGACTTATTTCTTTGAGGACGAAAATGGGGAGATACGGTGGGGGAAGAAGAAAGACTTAGGTGACAGGTATCTATTGGTTAAGCCTGATGTCACCTTCTTCGACCAAGACTACAAGCCTATCCTTTTTATAGAACTAGTCGCCACGCATGCTCCCTCAGTCGAAAAACTAGTCAAGATAAAGCGTCTGGGAGTAGACACCATACAGGTAAAGATACCCAAGGACTCCCCGGAAGAGATTGAGCGTTCCTTTTTCACAACAGACAAAACGAAGTGGTTATATTCTCATGAGCAAGAACGAACTGAATACGTACCAATTTCCCATCCAGATGCAGCGGGAGTTCCACCTATTGATGAACTCCAAAGAAGACTTTTTGAGGAAACTTACGAGTGCCGAGCAGCGCAAATTAGAAGCCTTATACGAGGCTTTACAAAATGTCTGGAATCAAAACCTTACAGAGACATTGAAGCAGGACTTAGAGACGAGATATCAAGAGTTGAGAGAAATACAGCAGATAATCAAGAGCGACTGCAAGGACTTCAAGACCGGCATAGAGCGTCAATTACAGCAAAGTATTCAGAGCAAATCCGAGGAATTGATGAGCAAGAAGAAGCTCTTCGAGGAGAAGAAGAGCGACTTCGAGAAGATGCAGTCAGAGCGGAAGAAGACCATCGAAGGGAAGCGGCAGAGCTTGACCGAGCAGCAGGAGTTCTTGATGTCGACATCACAGCAGCAATCCGAGGGCTTGGTGGAAATCGAGAATCTTTTGAAGAGAGAAAAAGAGAGATTGAGCTTGAAGAAATCTCAGTTGACCGAGATATCGCAGCTGAGAAAGGAAGAGTTGAACAAATTAGAGCAACTGCAAGCCGCCTACCAGAGCGGTTTGAACAACTTGAAAGCGCAGCTAGAAGCAAGTTTAGACAGCTTAAAGGAGCAGAGGCAGCAGGTATTGCAGGAATACGAGAGGCTAGAATCCAACTACCAAGCAGATTTGAACGAGAAGGAGTCGAACTTGAAGAACGATTTGCAGGATTACGAGACACAGCTGCTAGGACAGTTGAAAGCAGAGATACTGCAACAGGTTCCGACTTGTCCAGACGTATTAAAAACTTACTTGAAGCAGGAGGACTCCTTGCAGATTTCGAAGGCTATAAACTTGCTCGTGACCGAAACAGAACAGCTTGGCAATGCTTTAACAAGAGAACTTACAAAAATTGGGAAAACTAAAGAGAAGTTTATGGAGTTGATGGATAGAAACACTTCTAATGTATAGGATTACCTATAAACACCTATACCACTCACGCTGTGAAAGCCGGGTGCGGTAACCTAGGCTTTCACCGTCTGGTCGGTTTCTAAATTTTGCAATGCTTGCCTCACTCTCTTAACAGTCGAAAGACCTTTCTTGACAATTGCCGCAATCTTAGTGTCTGGTAATGCAGAGTGGTTTATAAGATTGGTAATGTCTGAGTGCTTCTCAATAAGTCGGGCATTAGAATATGACGAACCTTTGACTCTGCCTTTGTACTTATTACTTTTCTTAGCCTCCGTGATGCCCTCTAATCTGCGGCTCTGCTGGTAGGTTAGTTCCATCTCGGCTCCAAGACCCAGCATCATGAGCATCGACTTTTGAAGTATATCTATGCGACCGTGCTGGTCGGGCGAGAATACCAAAGCGCTCGGATGCTGTACATGGACCGTCATACCATGCTCCTCCACGATAGTCTCAATTGTGGAGATGGTATGCGAGACCCTTCTAGATATTCTGGAAATCTCGGACACGAATATAGTCTTGATGCCTTTCTCCTGACAGTATCTAATCATTTTTTGGTATCCCTCCCTTTCCAAGGTATGGGTTTTGCCTGTAATGGAGTCTGAAAAGAACTTTTCAATTCTATATCCCTTGGCTGTAGCAACCTCCTCCAAGTTTACTTTCTGTCGGTCGACTGTCTGTTGAGTGGTGGAGACCCTACCGTAGGCAACTGCTGAAATCATATTCAAAATAGGTTTAGGAGTGTGAATATCTATTCTGGGATGTAAAGCTGTTCCAAAGATACGAATAAGTATTCAAATATGGGTATAGTCTAATATGAATAGTTAATTATAAATGTGTATTGGGTAGTGAAACATCTCTTAACGTAATACTAGTTTTCTTAATATGCTCCATCCATGTTTTATTTTAAGATTAAGAATAACAAGAGAAAGTATTAATAAGCGGTTAAGGTAATGGGTATAGGATATGATAATCAAACGGCTATACAAAAGGAGTAAGAACACTATAAGCAAATCATAAATATGCCAAGAGAATTTTAATTAAACCTTTCATTACCAATTTTTAATACTTACTATTAATTATAGCATTGCTTTTGCTTAATATCACAAATTTATAATTATAGAATATTTATATTAAGTACAACTATTGTTAATATAATAAGTATATAGCTTATGATAATTATATTTAATCTTAATATGTTTAAGTATTATGAGGGTAATCTTGTACATTTTTCTGCTGTTTTTTTTAAATCGAGTAGTCATCGCACAAGATGAGTCTGTATTCAATAGAATTAATGGTATAAAATTTGAAAATAATATTTATTTAAAATGGGACTCAAATAAGAATGGAAATAAAGGAGCATTAAGATATAGTATCGAAAATCCGTATGAATGGCATGATTTGGATGAAGATTTAATATTTAATGTTCGTAACCAGCATAGAAATAATTTTAAAATTTATACAGAGTTTTATAATCCTCTGAAATTTTCAATTAAATCTACATCGAAAGATTTAGATGACCCTGCATACCAAGCTATTAGCGAATTTATATCAAATCTTCCTGCTTCAACTGCTGTGGTTGCTTCTTCACTGCAACCTAACTTTGCACCAACAACCTTTATAACAAAGGATGGTACAAATCTTACAGAAATAAAGAAAACTATACTCTTAAATGAATGGGTTTATGAGTTTATTAAAGCATTAGACATTGATTCTGTCAGTAAATACAGTGGTGGTTACAATGTTTTAGCTGAAAAAATCAATTTAATAACACAAGCAGATGATTATTTCTTCAATGATTTCATAGCAAATAATATTCCTGAATTAATTAACAATCAATACACTTATACTGGCTGGATTAAGAAGAGGAGTGAGGTTTTATTTAATGTAGATAATAATTATACAACTTTCCGACAAGAATTGGGAATCTCTACCAAAGTAAATGAAAACCTTAAATCAAAACAGGAAAATGCTATCAAATCAATTGACAAACTCATACAGCTGCTATCAACTGAATTTGATTCAGAAATTTCCAAATTTATAGTACCATCGAGAAAGGAGGCATTTAAAAAATACTCATCCTCAACTGCATTCTTACTTTCAAATAATAAAAAAACGATGTTGGAGGAGAGTAATATAGCTTTAAAAGGCTATACCGAATTATTAGACAAGCTAACAGCCCATACTAATAAATTCACTAAAGAAATATGTGATATGCAAGGAAAAAATTGCAATAACTATCATGAAGACTATGACTTAAAGCTTGACTGGAAGTCACAAAAAATGAAGGAGTTTAATTATAAGGTCACAGCCTTAGATATAAGTGGTTCAGAGGTTGAAAATAGTAATTATAATGCATCTTTTGTAGTTGGTAAAAAACATAGATTATATCCATATATATCCACAGGTTTGTTATATACAGGATTTTCATATCCAAACTATTCAATAACAACTGAAAATGGAAAAAATGAAGTTGCTATAGTAGGTGAGACGAAAGTTAATTTAAGACCAGCGATGTTCTTAAACTTTTTATTTACAAACTGGGATAATATACTTCCTTTTATGCAATTGGGTGTATCAACAGGTGTAAATGATGCTATTTTTCCAATAGGAGCTGGTGTTTCAGTTGGACGCTCCTTTTCAATATCTGGTGGTACTATGTTCGGGTATAGAAAGGAATTAGATAATCTGAAACTAGGGGGTGAAGTTAGGGACGAGGCACAGTTACAAAGTGACCTCACTAATAAACCGGTTTTTTCTTGGTATTTCTCTGTTAGTTATAATCTTAGTAAAAAATGATAGTATTAACTAGAACTTTGTTTTTTATATGCTTCGCATTTATGATAAGCATTATCAATGTCTTTGCACAAGATAGTATTACTTACGGTTTAAAGTTGCCTACAGAAGATGAGCTAAAAAGTATTCCTTATACACCTGCATTTCAACTTCCATCAGGGACAGTATTACCTAATAAAATTGACCTTTCTATTCATATGCCACCAGTGAAGAATCAAGGTTCACAAGGCTCTTGCACTGCTTTCGCAGTTGCTTACGCATTAAAGTCATTTCATGAAAAAATGGAATTTAATTGGAGCTTTATTGAAGGGGGTAATATTAGATATGATAGAGTGTGCAGTCCCGCTTTTGTCTTCAATGTCGCTAAAAGGATGATAGGTGATTACAATTGTAAAAACGGAATTTCTTTCTTTGAAGCATTCAAAGTTCTACAAGACTATGGGACCCCTTTCTGGAATGATTATCCTTATGATGAATCGAACTGTTCTAACCAGCCAAGCCAAACAGTTGCATCTAAAGCTATTGCTAATAAAATATCTACTCATAGAAGAGTAAACCATAAAAATATAGATGAAATCAGGTATAATATTTCTGTCAATAACCCGATAATAATTGGTGTTATACCTGACGATTTTTTCCAGCCTGACGGTTTTGATGCATATCGTAATGGTCGTCATTACACTTTTATTCCAAAAGGTATTTTAAATCCGAATAATTATCATGCTATGGTTTGTGTTGGATATGATGATAATTCTAGAACATTTAAAGTTATGAATTCATGGGGCACAAATTGGGGTAACGCAGGATATGTTGATATTCCTTATGCATGGTTCACAGGTGTGGTACATGAAGCCTATATTATGAATGACGCTTATAGATATAATCTATTTGTAGATTCTAAGAAAAGGCAAATTGAAAATATCAACACTAAATCAGACTCAATACAATACTCATCTTGGGTCAAAAGAGGGTATTATAGAGAATTTAAAAATTTAAAATTTGGGTTAGCAGAATTAGATTCAAAAGCTGAATCTGCGTATTTTGTTGTTTCTGATGCAGCTACAAACGAGGATATCTTCTCAGCAAGGCTAGAGAATAATGAATCACAAACCATCCAATTAAATAATCAAAGGATTACCCTCAAATTAACAGATGTAGGGAGAGCTGGTAAAAATCCCCTAACTAAAGCAGCCTTTTTTTCAGTTATTGTAAGTAATGTATCGGATATTGAGTTGAAAGAGCAACTTGCCGATTTGCAACTTATTAACAATCAAAAGTTATTAATAAATCAACTGATGCAGCAGCAAAATCAACTAATTGAGCATTAATTAGTTCTTTATTATAAATGTGAATAATAAGGTTTCTCTTTTACTAAATTATTTTCTTTGGGTGACCAGTGGCATGACTTCTGTCTCTGGTAATAGACAAAAAAACTATTATTGTACCATCCTAATTTTACTACATCAGACCTTGAACACTAGTAGTTGGTTAAACACGTATGACTAATTTAAAATCTATAAATGAATAAATTCTAATTACCATTTGCCGTGTTTATTTCAATACATTTTGATTTCAAATAAATTTATTTACAATATCCTCTAAATCTTCTTTGTCAATTACATCTAGCTCACAAATTTTAAATAGTAACTCACCTACCAAACCGAGTCTACAATTATTTAGATGTCTGTGACCAACGTAGGTCATAAGCGCTGTATTATGGGGCTCTAGCAAACCGGTGGCTATCATATTGGACAACTCATTTTGAATTAGTCGCGTTTCGTACCAGTTGTCTCTGCCTTGCAAATCCTCTAAACTCTTTAGTTGTTTTTCAAAATCTTCATGTAGTCCAATGACTGCAAGTATGCATAGCTGCTTATAATTTAAATTATTCAGTGTGGATAACAGGATATGAAAGAAATATGGCTCTAACCAGTCTATAAAAATTATATTGCCATAAAATCTCCCTATTAATTCCAGTTTTTTGTCTTCATAGTTGTTCTTCGCAGCAGTTAAAATTCCATGATACATTTCATAAGCATTACCTGAAATTTGATTATTTAGTAACTTATCGTTTACGAAACCTCCTTTATCTTGATTTTCCAAAATTTTTGCAATTGAAAAAATTTCAGTTATTGAAATGTTTTTACTTTCCTTTTGAGAGAGGTGCTTTTCTGCAAAGTCATTCATGTTCTGGGCTATAGCATCTCCTACAGCTGCTGCAATCATGACACTTTCCGGATTGCTGGACAGAGAACCAAGGTATGCACCTGTGACTGGTCCTAGCAATTTTAGACCCTTTTTTAGTATTTGTTGGCTTGAAATTGATAAATTATTAAATAAACGGCTTTGCGAATCCATTTTAGTATAGGGTTCAGTATTAGTTAGTTAACCTCTTCAAGCAATTCAGATAGTATTAATCCTCATGTATATTTGAAACAAAAGGCTAGGTGTAATTACTTAGCCTTTTGTGATGTTACTAGTTGTCTTCATAAAATATCTTACGGAAATGTTCATCCTCCTTAAAGAATTTCATGTCTGACTCTGGCGTTTTGATTCTTTTAATTTTAAGAATCTTATCTACTAAAAGCATGTTGATAAGTCCTATTTCAAATACGAAAGTATCTTTGGGATTTGCAGGTTCCACGAGGTTTTTAACTATCGTTAAAGAGTATACCTTATTCTTGAAATCGGTCTCTTCGAAAGATATGGTAGCTAATTTGTGTGCTGCATCATTTCTCATAGTTCGTATGAGCTGTATGTCTTCGAAAACATCAGCAGAAATTAAGCCTAATAAATAGCACGCCTTACTTTTATTTGAGAAAGAACCTAATGCAGCATTGCCACCTTCCATGAATTCTTTTAAAATTTTTTTCTTATTACCTATCAAATAACACGATAATAATCTTCCAAGTAATTCATCAACTATAGAAGCGCCTACAATCAAGCAAGCTCTATCTGATAATCCATTTAATTCATTTCGGACATCTTCATTGTCGAAAAAGCCTTTAGTGATTGGTTGTGTTTTTTTTTGCATAAAAATCTGTTGTGTCGAAAAAATTTTAATGTTTAATTCTATACAGTTTTGACTTTTCTTGTTTGCACAATAAATAAGACTAACTAGTGAAGGCTTATATGTTCTTATATTGCCTGAGCCAGTAAATTCAAATTACTATGTAGTAATAATGTAATATATAAGTAATCAAGTTTTGAACTTTAACCACTCAAACTCTCTAACATGAAACTTTGTAGTCTGCTCTTTGCTTCTTTTTTTAAATCTTCTAACCTGTAGATGTTTTGAGCTAATGTCAATGCATGAGTGTTTGCTCCATCACTGCCACCTGTACCATTAAGCATTGAATTGGAGGACGTAATGGCTTCTAACGTAACTAGGACTTCATTGAATACAGTATCAGAGGTGAAAATAGGGAAAACGTGTTGATGGTTCTCGTGGAGCACTTGGAGTCGTTGATGGGTTTCGCCCGCTTTGTCTCCAATCGCTCGACTTGTTTGGTCATATGAAGAGAGTACGATGTCGATTAGCCTTGCATACTCCTCTAAGACTGCTTGTCTCAATTGGGTTAGAACAAGTACTCTTTGGGTATCAAGGCTACGCTGCTGTATGTGAGTTTCGATTTGCGATACTTCGTATGTTATATATGCTAACACGAAGATACTGACTAGGCTTAGGAATGGGTTTAATGTGCCTCCTATAAAGTCTCCAAACTGTCCCCATTCTTCATGGTCAGTTGATAGCTCGGGGCTTCCTAGCTTGTAATAGTATAAAATGAAAGGAGTTGAAGCGATTAAAAGTATAACTATGAAAAAAGTGAATACGAGTTTTCTGCTCATCTAAAAAACTTAAATATGTTTATGAAGTCATTAATGTAAAACGATGCACGGCATACATTTAGATGTTGACTGATTTCGGGTTGACTGTACCGAGCACGAAGCCTGACATTTTCTAATTTCCTATTAATAGTTCCGGCGCATATCTTAAAACAAATTTAGCAACGTCTGCACCTGCAATTAAGTCAATAGTCTTACCTGTCTCCTCTGATTTCTCGCGAATGTATTTCTCTAGCCTTTCGGTTTCTGTAGCGGTTGTAATAAGAAGCCCGGCATCGGCTTTGTAGTGATTTATACCTGTTACAATTCGGTCAATAGCATGAGTATCGAAATGTTGACCCGAGTAGGATTTTGCTTGAACCACTAATTTAGTTGATACATTAATGCCAATGATGGGATTCTCAAACTCTACCAATAA
The DNA here is from genome assembly GCF_900113285.1 of Pontibacter chinhatensis. Taxonomy (GTDB): domain Bacteria; phylum Bacteroidota; class Bacteroidia; order Cytophagales; family Hymenobacteraceae; genus Pontibacter; species Pontibacter chinhatensis. The sequence continues at coordinate 3,317 of NZ_FOOT01000016.1, read as the reverse complement.
ATCAGCTCCGTTGTCACTTCTCCACCCGAATCCGTTCTGCACAGAGATGGTGTTAGGCATATTCTCAAAAATCTTATGAAGGAAGTTCTCGAATTCCTTGCTCTTGTTCATTTCATGAATGTGAGAAGTTATTTGAGGTAATAACCCGTCCATTTTCTCTCTCAGGTGAACGATGCTTCTATCCTCTTTTCTAGTCTCATCAAACTTACCCTCTCTTAGATTCTCAATGCTTTTCAGGAAATCATTGACTTCTAAAACTCGTTGCGCTCTTCTTCTTGGAGCCAGATTAACAGAGCCAAGTACATTAGGGTTGGTTCTATCAAACTCTAGTATTGAAGCAGGGTCTATAGGAATGAAATTATTAAAGTCGCTTCCCCAGTGGCACTTTATTCCGGCATCAAAATCATACTCTCCGATGGCTTGAACTGCAACACATTTGCCATATTGAGGCATATTTACATGTACAATCCAGTCTCCTTTTTTAATTCTGAGTAGGAAAGCGTTCTTTCCGTACCATCTGTCTCGTAAGGAGGCTTCTTGGTCCCACATGCCGAACCTTGATTTACCATTTTTAATTTCATCGTAGACTGCTAGTCGTGCGTCTCTATCATCTATTTTGGCGAATGCGTATACCTGTGATGCCATATAGTTTTAGTTGCTGTATGAATTGTACCAAGTGGTTGTAATAATTGAGTCTGTAACAATTGAGCCTTGGTTGTTTTTCCTAATTTGAATTTTAGTGTTCACAGGTTAGATTCTGGGTACTATCATGTGGGGCAGTGAGTTTAAGGATGGGTTGTGATACAAGTGCCCTGCGATTTTGATATTGTATAGTCCTGTAACTAAGTCTGTTTTACGAAGAGTACCGACGTAGAGGAATTCCCCTGTTCTTTCAAGTTTCATCAATTCAAATTGAACCATTGTATACGGTACATTATTTAGAAACTCTTGATTCCTCATGTCAAATTCTATCCTTAAAATATCTCCCATATTGTCAATATCGAAGGAGAAGCTGTAGTACCTATTGTTATACTGGAAAACCTTACCTTCTGCAAACCTGTTTTCTAAAATCTCATTATGCTCGTTCATCCATTTGTAATGAAGCCTCATTGGAGGCTGTATTTGTGGTGCAAGACGCATAGTAGTTATTTAGTAGTTGATATATTTTTTATCTTCTTTGTGTTGGACACATACGATACGCTTCCAATCATCCTGATGATAGATGTAGCCTTCCCATTCAAAGTCACTCTCATAGCCCCAAATGATGAGGAAGCTTTCATTATCTGAGATTACTTTCGATTGTCTGGTGCCTGAGATGATATGATGCAGGTATTGGAGTTGAGCAATTGCATCCTGCTCGTCATCGGGGTATGATACCAATACTTTTAAGTCACAATGTGTTATCAGTAGGTGGGATACTTCTTGGTACAGTCCACTATGGAAGTAATTTTCATGTTCAAATGCCACCCTAATGTCCCTGAACCAATTAGTGTTATGTTTAATACCCGGGGTCTTGTCCTCAGGCTTGTATAGAATTGTATCTATGGAATAATAGTCTAGGGGATAGCATTGCAGGTTTAGCCTCTGTGCAACTTCTTCCATTACTGAGTTGTCAGAGCCTTTGATGTAGTAAGTATAATCCTTTGGTTGGCGCCATAATTTTAGTAAGTCACACTTCCTGTTCTGTACTGTATCTAACCATGCTTGAAAGAATTGATACGCAGATATTGTCTCCATTGAATTGCCTGTTGCTACTTTAAATATAACCTAAATTAAATTAAACAATAGGTTGATTTATATATTTATATATTGGATTAGTTAATAAACCACATTTTAATATAAAATTTAATGCAAACCGTTACTGAGATTGTAATTGACTTCTCTGGAAGTATGCGAGAACGCCTTGCGCTTACAAAGGAGATACTGTTGTATGATGTGATACCAAATTTAGATTTTGCTTCCAGGATAGGTATAAAGACATTTTATGGTAATCCTAAAGATAACAATGCACTTGTAGTAGGTGAAGTATTGCCTCTGAGTATTTGTAGAAGTGAAGATTTGGTCCAAGCTATTTCACAGCTAGGTGTGCCAGACGGTAACAGCCCCATTGCAGAGGCTATAAGTAACTCTGTTGCATCATTGAAAGAGTTTAGGACATTCGATAAGAAAATAATCTTGATAACGGATGGTGAGGATAACTGTGGAGGTGATTACGAACTAGAAGCTCGTAAAGCAGGAGAGGCAGGCTTTTTCTGTGAAATACATATTATTGGTATTGGATTAACAACAGGTGAGATGGAAAAGGCGCAGAGAATAAGTGACTTAACGAATGGTTCTTTCAGTAATGTAGATTTCTATAAAGGATTAACCTATTCACAAGCAGGTATCAAGGAAAGCTTGACAAAATTTAAACAAGCCATGAATGTTGTAAGCAAAGCAAATATCCCACCTCAATATACTGCAAAAGCTATTCCTTCCATTCATCCGCCTCTCGGACCTCAGGCTACAAATAGCAATAGTTCTACTACACCTGATGCTCAGATAATTGTATCAGTTGATGACGATGAAGAGGAGAAGCTTTATATCCAACAAGTACCTGATGAAGAGGAAACGATTGTTGAAATGGATAAAAATTCCATTAAAGAGCAGCTGCTTGAAAATGAAAATGTGCTCAGGAAGGTGGTAGAAGAGCTTGCTAGCATTAAATCAGATATTAAGGAAATCAAGAGCAGTAAAATAAGGCTCGAAAACGAAGATACCACTGTACAGGGAGACGAAGAGCTTAATGAGGAAATAAGGAGTAAGAGTGAAGCTTACCTGTTCGGATATCTAAAGAAGAAGTATGCTGATAGGGTTGTCTGGCTTAATGAAGAGGAGGAAAGCTACAGTGACCATGATTTCGAAATAGTGGACATCGATAGTGATACTGTTGAATATTTTATTGAATGCAAAGGGACCTTAAAAGATAAGAGGACATTTTATTTAACTAAAGGCGAGTGGAGGCGGTTCCTGAATCATACTAAGAATTATCAAGTTTATCTAATCCACAACGTGTTTGATAATCCTAGCCACATATTCATCGATAATCTTTTAGACTGGTTACTAAAAGGTAAGGTTGTACCTTATTTATTGAATAATGAGAAAGTAAAAGCGGAGAGAATCACCTTAACTGTAGTTGACTAATTCTTCCGGATTTATAATACATCATCCTTTTCAAGAATAGGCAGTATCTAATTAACTGTGTAAATGGAGGTTTGGGCGCAAGTTCGGACCTTTTTTATTAACTTCCATAACCATTCACACAGCGATGATAAGCA
>NZ_FOOT01000015.1 GCF_900113285.1 Pontibacter chinhatensis | reverse complement strand
CCTCTTCCGACTTAAAACCCATAACGCGTCGCCCGGTTGGGTGCAACCACGGCTTCATTGTAGGCACTCCGTACCCAACGAAGCCTTAGTTGTTGGTGGAAGTAATTTTAATATTTCTCTCAATAATTAAGGTGTGGCTTTGTGAAATGTAAAAATAAAATGGTTAAACCAGCACTAAAAGCCAAATGAAACCAACCCAACTTTTGCCCTTTCAGGTATTCTTCTTCATGTAAAAATATGTCCCTGATCGCATGATTGGGGACTGTCAACTTATGTACTAAATAGGTCATTGCGACCCAAATACCAAAAATCGGAAAAATTGAATAGTGTTCTATGACATACCTTCTTAAGGTGTACATTCCAAAAATTGCAACAACTATGTCCCAGAGTGTAAAAAAATGTATGGTGAAACAAAAGCCCATTACCATTTTAGCCCAGAAGGCACTAAGAGAATGTCCTTCTCTCTTTCTATATCTTTTATAAAACGAAATGATAATCAGGTTAAGGTGATTTAACTCGGGACATTCCTTATCATTCAAAACGGGCATTTACTTTATAGTTTTTATTACCACCAACAGGGACGAAGTATAAAAGCTGTTTAATCAAAGTATAAAGTATAGCCAAAGTATAAAACTGTTCAAAAGCGAGTCTGGAGACTCGCCGCACACCAGGCGGCACCGGTTGGATACCGGCGCCAGCGGTACTCTTTATACTTTCTAACTTTTTAACTCCTCAACTCTCTAACTCTCTAACTCCCAAGGCTCACTTCAACTTTTCGTTTTGCTTGTGCCGGTTGCTGTCGCGGTTGGTTTTCTTTTCGAGGTTTTTCTGCAGCGCTTCGGTCAGGTCCACGCCGGTTTGGTTGGCCAGGCAGATGAGCACGAACAATACGTCAGCCAGCTCGTCGCCCAACTGCTTGCCTTCGTCGCTTTTCTTGAACGACTGCTCGCCGTACTGGCGGGAGATGATGCGGGCCACTTCGCCTACCTCCTCGGTAAGTATGGCCATGTTGGTGAGTTCGTTAAAATAGCGTACCCCGTTTTCTTTGATCCATCTATCGACGATGGCTTGTGCTTCGGCTATGGTCATATTTAAAAAAGGTCTTTCTGTTTCGTGTCCATGACTATCGTCACCGGCCCGTCGTTCAGCAGCGATACTTTCATATCTGCCCCAAACTCACCTGTCTGAACCGGCTTGCCCAGCGCCTCTTCCATCAGTTGTACAAAACGCTCATACAGGGGTATGGAAACAGCCGGGGGAGCGGCATTGGTGTAGGAGGGACGGTTGCCTTTCTTGGTGCTGGCATAAAGTGTAAACTGGCTGATGACCAACGCATCGCCGTCTACATCTTTTATACTCAGGTTCATCTTTCCCTCTGCATCGGAGAAAATGCGCAGGGCCGCTACTTTGCCGGCCATCCACTTCAGGTCTTCCTCAGAGTCGTCGGCGGTGAAACCGGCCAGCAGCAGCAAACCTAAGCCTATTTCTCCTTTCGTGGTGCCTTTAATCTGCACGGCAGCCTGCGTCACCCGCTGAATCACAATTCGCATGGTATGCTATACTTTGGTTCGGGGCAAAGATAGCAAAATGAGAGGAGGGAGGGGAAGTAAAAAGGAGCATGCTTACACGAGATAAACATGCTCCTTTTTCAAATTATACCTGCTGTTTATACTTTGCAGGCAGCCCTCCGGGTTAATAGCCTGGGTTCTGTTTCAAGGTAGGGTTCAGGGCCAGCTGACTGGATGGTATCGGGAAAAGCTCTCTGGTAGCGGCTGAGGCAGGCTTGTAGAGCCATTCTTTGGTAAATTGCCCGAAGCGGATTAAATCCTGGCGGCGGTGAAACTCCCAGGCCAGCTCGCGGCCACGCTCTGCCAGGATGGCATCCAGGCTAAGGGTGGTAAAGGCATCCACGCCGCGCTTGGTCCGGATAAAGTTGATATCCTCCAGGGCCCCGCCCGTGTCTCCCAGCCTGAACTTGGCCTCGCCGCGCATCAGGTATACATCTGCCAGGCGGTAAATCACAAAGTCGTTGTCTTGGCTGGAGTAGTTGTTGCCTCGCTGAATCTCATACTTCTGGCTTCTGGCACCGGCCAGGCGGGCGGTTGGCCCGGCAGGCATCTCGAAAGCCGGAATGTCCACCGTAATCACCATTGGCACGTTGTCATCGTTCAGCGGGCTTCCGTCTGCGGCATACTGCTGCCCCACAATCCACATCTGTTTCCGGATGTCCTTGTCTTCGAAAGAGTTGTAGAAGGCGGGCAGCGTGGCATAACCGTTCCAGGGGCTCACGCCCAGGCCGTAGGTGATCTGGTGGCGGTAGTGCAGCGTACGCATGTGGATGTTCATACCGGAGCGCTTTGTTTTATCCATTGGCGTGGCCAGTATAATCTCCGGCGATCCCTCGTTGTTAACGCTGAAGTTGGAGAAGAAATCCTCGGCCAGGCTATACTTGCCCGAGTTGATGATCATGTCGCACTGGGCGATGGCCTTGCTCCACTGCGGGGTGCCGATGTATACCTCTGCGTTCAGGTACATCTTCGCCAGGATCATGTTGGCCACATACTTGTTCATGCGGCCATACTTGGCGCCGCCCACTGTTTCCGACAAATCAGGCAAAGCCTCTACCAGTTCCTTTTCGATCCAGGCGTATACTTCCGCGCGGCTTTTCTGCCCAAGCGCCTCTGTCGAAAGCTGGTCTGCGATAATCACGTTGCCGAAGTTATCCATGGCAATGTAGTGATAGAAGGCGCGCAGGGCTCTGAGCTCGGCTTTTAGCTCCGCGTTGGCAGCGATGTTGGGGTTGTTGAGCTGCTGGTTAATGGAGGTGACGTTGTTGTACACCCAGGTCCAGACGCCGTTGAAAATGCCATCGTCCTGCGTCGGGTCCCAGGTGTGCTGGTGCATGCGGCGCCACTTGTCACCGTCCTTCCAGTCGCCGCCACGGGTCGGGATGATCAGCTCGTCTGTGGACACATTCATCTCAATGTAACGGCCAAAATAGTCGCCGAGGCTGCTGTACAAGGGACCCACCAGGGCATTTAGCTGCTCGGGGTTGGTGCCAAACTTATCAGAAGGTACTTTGTCGTATACTTCCTCGTCCAGATCGGTGCAGGACTGGACCATGCAAGCCCCCAGCACGAAGTTTATCAGAAACAGTATCCGGAAAAATCTGCTATCTATTTTATACTTGGTCTTCATATCTTTTTTCCTGAATTGGTGATTACAACGTTAGGTTAACTCCTAGCTGAAAGCTGCGTGTTTTCGGGTAGATGCTGCTGTTGTCCAGGCCCACCGAGTTAGGAGCCTGTTGCTGCACGCCGTTGCTGGTTTGCAGGTCGCCTTTCACCTCCAGTTCCGGGTCTATGCCTTTGTAGCCGGTGATGATGAACAGGTTGTTGCCGCCCACATACACCCGCGCGTTCTGCAGAATCCCGCCTTTCACCGGGATGTTGTAACCGATTTGCCAGTTATCCAGCCGCACAAAGGAGGCGTTCTCCAGCCACTTGTCCGACAGCTGGTTCGTGCTGTAATCCAGCGGGTAATCGGCTATTTCCTCCAGCATGTTCGTCTCCAGTATACTTCCCGGAATGGTGAGGTTGGAGCGCAGGTTGTTCAGGATTTTGTGGCCAAAGGCGCCCCGTAGCTGGAAGTTCAAATCGAAGTTCTTGTACTGAAAGCTGTTGACCAAACTGGCCGTATACTTGGGCAGGGCTGTGCCGGCCTCATAGAGTCTGGCTTTGGAATAGTCTGTGGTAGCCTCTCCGCCATCAGCTGCCTCAAGCAAAACTTTCCCGTTCTGGTCGTACCCCACGAAGTGCGGAATCAGGAACTCTCCCAGCGGGCGCCCCTCGCTAAGCCGGGAGGCGAACACATCAGATAGGCCCCTGCCGCCAAAAGCATTGTAGCGGATAACACCCACGCTCAGGCCATCACCGGTCAGGGAGACAATCTCGTTCTTGTTGTAGGAGCCCACGGCGTTCACATTCCAGGAAAAGTTGCCGTTGTTGATGACATCGGCCCCCAGGGATAGTTCTACACCACGGTTGCGCATCTCTCCCACGTTGGCAAGTATGGAGCTCGTCACGTAGTTGATACCATCAGCCGGAACAGTATAAGGGTACAGCATGTCTTTAGTAAGCTTGTTGTACACGTCGATGCTGCCGTTCAGCTTGTTGAACAGGGTAAAATCCAGGCCCAGGTTTGTTTGCTCGAGTATCTCCCAGCGCAGGTTCGGATTGGCGTTCTGCACATAGCCGTAGCCGGGCACATAGTCGCCCACCGACCCATCGTAGTAGTTGCGGATCACACCATACAAGCGGATGGACTGGTAAGGCGATATGCCCTCCGAGTTACCCGTTTGTCCCCAACCCGCGCGTAGTTTCAGATAGCTCAGCGTGCTGCTGCCTTTCAGGAACTCCTCATCGGAGAGGGTCCAGCCGGCGGCGAAGGAAGGGAAAGTACCCCATTTGTTGTTGGCCCCGAACTTAGAGCTGCCGTCGCGGCGAATGGTGGCCGTGATGTTATACTTGTCCAGCAGGTTAAAAGTAGCCCGCCCGAAGAAGGATACCAGGCTCCACTCGTTCTTGTAGGAGGTCGTGTAGTCGGACCTGCCGCTGAGCAATGAGCCCTGGCCTGCGCCCAAGTTGTTGTAGCCAAAGAGCTCGTACCCGCCCAGGATGTAGCTGCTGTTTCGGGCGCTAAAGCCATCGTCTATGTTGTTCTGGTAAGAGTAGCCGGCAAGTATAGAGAAGTTGCTGCTTTCGCCAAGGCCCCGGGCATAAGTGGCGGTCAGGTCGAGAAGTTTGTTGTTGGTCTGGTACAACGACCTGGCCGAAGGGTAGTCGCCTGCGTTGGCACCGCCCTGCCTGCCGGTATAGCCTTTCACGATGTTGTTGTAGGCGCCACTATTTACCGTGTTTTCCTGACGGTAAGCCCCATTGGCACCTAAGGTCAGGCCATTTAAAATTTCATACCGGAGGTTCAAGCCACCAATCAGCACGCGGTTTTGCTCGTCGTTCTGGTAGTTGTTCTGCATGGCCACCGGGTTGTTCAGGTCGAAGGAGCCCTCTACCTCGTAGTAGCCGCCAAAGTTAGTGCTGCCGGTGGGGGAGTAAATAGGTAGCGTCGGCAGGAAGGTGATGGCCTCGGCTATCACGTCGTTGTTGCTCAGGCGGGAGTCTCTGTTGGAGTAAGACAGGCTGTACTGTATGTTCAGCTTATCGTTCACCAGACTTTGGTCGGCGTTGAAGCGGGCCGTTACCCGTTCAAAGTCCGTCTTTTTGATGATGCCTTCGCGCTTGATGTAGTTCAGCGAGCCCCTGTAGTTGAATGCCTCGTTGCCACCCGTCAGGGCCAGGTCGTGGTTGTTGGTGAAGGCTGCCTTTCGGGAGATCTCGTCCATCCAGTCGGTGTTGAACCCGTTATTGCCGCCTCCTGTCGGAAAGCGGAGGTTATCGCTCAGGGAGGCTTCTCCTTTGATGCGGGCCACCTGCGCCCTGTAGGCATCCGCATCCAACAACTCCAGTTGGTTCGAGATGGTCTCCACGCCGATGTAGTTGTTGAAGTTAACGGTGGCTTTGCCGGCCCTTCCTTTTTTGGTGGTGATGATGATTACCCCGTTGGCCGCGCGGGAACCGTAAATAGCGGCGGCAGAAGCATCTTTGAGCACATCCATGGATTCAATGTCCCCCGGCGCCACACTGGTAATCGGCACACCGATCACCCCGTCCACCACATAGAGCGGGTCACTACCGCCCGCCAACGAAGTATAGCCACGTAACCGGACAGTAGGGGTTTGGTTCGGGTCGCCGGAAGGCTGCGTTACCGTAAGGCCGGCCACTTTACCCTGTATAGACCCTAGCGCGTTGGTGTTGATGCCAGGGTTCAGATCTTCGGCGCTAACCTGGGCAATAGAGCCGGTTACGTCTTTCTTCCTGGCTGTGCCATAGCCTACTACCACTACCTCTTCCAGCGCTTTGGCATCGGTGGCAAGCGTTACATTAATCGTCGTGCGGTTGTTTATCGGAATCTCTTGGGACTGGTACCCGATGAAGGAAAACACGAGCGTACCGTTGCCATCCGGAACCGTCAGGCTGTAATTGCCCTGCACGTCCGAGGGGGCAGCTGTGGAAGTACCTTTCAGCAGCACGGTAACACCCGGCAGGCCAGTGCCACTGTCGTCTTTCACGGTGCCGCTCACCGTAAAGCCACTTTGTGCCCAGGCGGGAACGGAGCAGAGCAGGAAGAACAGGAGAAAGAGGCCCCGGGTGTGCTTTTTGAGTTGGTGCTCCTTCCCGGGGAAACAGAACTCACAACGGTTTGGCCGCTGCATCCATTGCGGTACAATTCTCTTCATAAACCTTATTATTTAAGTGAATAATATTTTTCTATGACAGAGCTGAGAGTTGTACAGAAGGACCGCACGCAGGTATAAGCCGCCGCTCATTCAGTAATGAATGGCTCATAACACCTTACCAACAGATGTTTAGAGTCCGCATGCCACACAAAACCCGTGCGCTCGGATTACAATCTGCCTTCCTAAACCCGTATAATCATGATTTTACGCCTTCTGCAGAATTGTATTCTATAGAAGTAAGTAACCAATCCCTTATTACGATATTTAAATATAATGATTCAATTTCTGAAAGAAAAAAGTATAATCTAAGTAAGCGTGAGGCTGCAGTCTTGCGAGGGGAATAAGGTGATAAGCGGCCTGAATGGGATGGGAGCGAATGTGCTGCAGTTCAGGAGCAGCTTTGGTAAACATAGAAAAGGTATGTACCCGGCAGAAGTTGCTTAGGTACTACAAAAGAATAAGCTCCCGACAGGAATTAACCTGGCAGGTGAAAAGCAGCATGGAATATACTGCAAAGAGAAAGAGCAAGTATGAAAAAGGAAGGTACGAAGGAGAGATCGTATACGTGCTGCCGTAAATCCCTAGCAGGTTCTTGAACGCTTAATCTACATACCCTTCGTATAAAATGCGCGTTACCTTGCCGCCTTGTATAAAGAAATGCAGGCTCATGGGAGCGCCCTCTCTGGCCGAGGCGATGATTTCGGTGGGTGTCTGTGTTATTTTCATATCGCCGTTTTGGCTGCGCAGGCGTTTCAGTAACTCTGCCTGCGGCATGCCCACCCGAAGGTTGTCGCGCAGCGCAATGTCGGCGCTGCGGATGTCGGCCATTTGTAGCAGCAGCTCGCCCGAGTAAGACGGGGCGTAGAACTCCATGGCCGATTCGCCGGAGCGGATAGTATAAATTGTGTCGGTTACACCGGCGTTGTGGCGGTTCTCGATGGCTTCGGCGTCTACGGTAAAGTCAGCGTTGATGCGGTCGAAGTAGCTGGTAAGGTCGTTGCTCTGCTCCAGGGTGGCCACAAACGGATTGCCCAGCAGGTCGAAGGTATTCGCGCTGGCTACTGTGGTGGTATCGGTGTCGGTGGCGCTGCGGCGCACCACAGGCGGCAACTCGGCCTCTTCTTCTGTGGCATTGTCGGTGCAGGCAGTGGCAAAGGTGTGTATAAACAGCAACAGCAGGAGCAAACGGGCCTTCAGACCGCAGGCGTGGCATATGCTGTAAGGGCGGAGAAACATAGTGAACGCTAAATATAGTAGAAAGTGCAGGTAAACTATACTTACATACGAGGATCAACCGCCCAAAAGTTTTTAAGTTTTAGCACACCGCCCGAAGGGTTGTTTTGGCCTGGGATAAAGTATAATTTGGCGGCAAAGATGATAAAAAATGAACACACAGCAAATAGCGCTCATCACTTATAAAGACGCGGGCAAGTATACAGGGGTATCGGAGGAGGAAAATGCCCGTTTACACCAATTCCTGACGAAAAAAGGCCTGCAGGTAACCCTCGAAGTATGGGACGATCCCGCCGTGGACTGGGGCAAGTATGAGCTGGTGCTGCTGAAATCGCCCTGGGATTATTTCGACAAAATCGACACTTTTTATACTTGGCTTAGCAAGTTGGAGGAGCTGCAGGTGCGGGTGCTCAACCCCATCAGCATCGTACGCTGGAACGCGGACAAGCGCTACCTGGTGGAGCTGCAGGAGAAAGGGGAGCGGGTCGTGCCAACCCTGTGGCTGGAGCAGGGCAGCAGCCTGGACGTGGCTACCGTGTTTGAGCGACTGCAGTCGGATAAAATTATTGTGAAGCCGGCCGTGAGCGGCGGCGCCAAGAACACCTTTGCCCTTACCCCACAAGAGGCCGAAACGCAGGCCGAAAGTATAAACAGCCTGCTGCAGCAGGAAAGCTTTCTGGCGCAGCCCTTCATCCCCGAAATCCAGACGAAAGGCGAGTGGTCTTTCCTTTTCTTTAACGGAGAATATAGCCATACCGTGCTTAAAACCGCAAAGGCCGGCGACTTTAGGGTGCAGCATTTCTTTGGCGGAACGATACACACCCCGGAGCCGCCGGCGCACCTGCTGGAGGCTGCCCACAACCTGGTAGACAAGTATGCCCAAGGCTGCCTCTATGCGCGTGTGGACGGCATAGAGCGCGCCGGTGAGCTGGTGCTGATGGAGCTGGAGCTTATAGAGCCTTTCCTATTTATGGCTACCAGCGAGGGAGCCATAGAGCGGTATTACGATGCCCTGTCAGCGCAGCTGCAGGAACAGCGTATTGCCTAAACTTTCTCTGTGCTGTGGAAGATAAGAAGTGGCACCTGCGCCTCCAGCACCAGTTTCTTGCTTAGGCTTGGTTTAAAGATGCTGCTGAACAGGGAGCGTTGGTGGTTGTTTACGGCAATCAGGCCGATGTGCTCGCGGGCCACAAAGTCCTGCAGGGCATCGGCCACATCATCCTCGCTCGGAAGTATGGCAAACTGCAGGTTGTTGTCGGGCAGGGCGGCGTAAAGCCTTGCCTGCAACTGCTCCATTTTAAAGCTGTCATCCCGCTCCGAGTCCTCCGTGCCGATATGGGTACAGAGTATCTCGGGGTCAAACGGCTTTAGCAGCTGCAGCAGCACCGTGATTGCCTCCGCGTCGGTCTTGTCGAAGTCAGTGGCGTAGAGGGCGCGGTGCAGGCTATAGTCTTTGTAGGATTCCGGCACCGTCAAGAGCGGTATTTTAGCGTCCTCTACCATTTTGGTGGTGATGGTGCCAAAAAGTGAGCGGGCGATGTTGTCTTCCCCCTTGGTGCCCATCAGCAGCAGGTCAGGTTTGTAGCGGTCTATTTCGTCCCGGATTACATCCTCGGTCAGGCCATTGATAAAGGCATGCTTCAGTTGGGTGTGGTTGCCTTGTGTATGGGCCTCTGCCAGTAGCTCCTTGTACAGCTTTTCGAGCTTTTCCTGCTGCTCCTGCTGGTTTTGGTAGAGCACGCGGTCTGTCATCATCTCTGAGCCGGGGCTCAGGGGGCTGTAGCCCGTATCCGTAGTCGGGTCGTCGAGCTGGGGCTGTAGCAGGTAATCGCTGAAGCAGTGCAGCAACAGTATTTCGGCCTGAGGCAAGGCAGCGCACAGGTGCAGGGCATAGCGGCAGGCATTCGTGGAGCCTTCTGTGAAGTCAACGGGTATCAGTATTCTGAACATATAAACGTAAGGGTCTTTGATTTTAACTTGGATGATGTATACGTGGTAAGCCGCAAAAGGAGGTGCGCCGATCCCCAAACTATACCGGTGCCTCGGCAGCTGGCCCGTGTAGTTCAGAATTTTCTCCTATTTTTGTAGCTCCACAGCGCTTGCTATGCCAAAACGCCTTGTATTAATCTTTGTTGGCTTCGTTATACTGGCCTCCCTTATCTTCTACGGGTTTAACCGCTGGAAGGCCTCGCAGGAGAAGGTAGACCTTTGGACGCTGGTGCCTGAGGATGCGGCGCTCGTGGTGGAGACGAACAACCACCAGCAACTGCTGGAGCACCTGCGGGAGACAAACCTGTGGGAGAGCGTGGCGATGCTGCCTGCCACGGCAAGCCTTTCCGACAACCTGACCTACCTGGATAGCGTGGCACCCGGCAACCAGCGCCTGGACCGCTTCCTGAACGAGAAGCACATCCTAACCTCGCTGCACGTAGAGGGTGGGGCCGAAACGAGGTTCGTGTTCTATGTGCCGGTAAACTCCGTGGGTGAGCTCCGCTTTATGCGCACCCTTGCCGAGAACATCAACAAAAGCGACACCTACGAGCAGCGCACCCGCGATTACCAGGGCCATTTGCTTACCAGTGTCGCTAACAAACGCAACGGCAGCAGCTTTACCTATTTTACCTTTCACAACAACATCATCCTCAGTTCCTCGCCAGCTCTGGTGGAGGAGATAGTGCGGCGTGCCTCGCGTGGTACGCCAGCCTCTGTAGCGGCAGATTTCAGCAATGTAAATTACCTGAGCCAGCCCGATGTGTACGCCAACGTGTTTGTGAACTACCGGGCGCTGCCCGACTTGCTGGGGCTTTTCCTGGAGAAGGACCTGATGCCGCAGGTGCGCTACCTGTCGTCGCTTTGCCAGAGCGGCATGCTGGAGCTGAAGCTGAGGCAGAACCGCATCTTCCTGAACGGTTTTTCTGTGCCGGAGCGACTGAAGAACTCGCTCCATAATACCATGCAGCCCCAAAAGCCGCAGCCATTGGGCATTAGGGGATACCTGCCCAACAATACGGCCATGATGCTGCACTTCGGCCTGCAGGATGTATCCAAGCTGCGACAAGGGCAGGGGCCAACATTAGTGCTGGCAGATAGCCTGTCCCGCGGCCTGAGCAAGGAGGCGGCGGTGGTATACCTGGAGTCGAACAGCATAGCGCAGAGCCCCGAGAAGCTTATTTATACCCATACAGTAAACCCTGCCCGCGCACAGCGCCTGCTCAGCAACCTGGCCGCCAGCCAGCAGGAAAAGCCCTACATCGAGAAGTATGGGAAGTATACCATTCAACTGCTGGATGTACCCAACCTGCCGGAGCAACTGCTGGGGCGCGTGTTTAAAGGCTTTGAGCAAACGTATGCCGTGCAGCTGGACGATTACCTGGTGATGGCAGAGGAGGCGGTTACGCTGCGGCATCTGCTCGATGACATTGCCAAGGGCGAAACCTGGAGCGAGTCGGGGGTGCAGAAGGCTTTTCTGGAGGAGGCGCAGCATGAGGCAAACCTTAGCTTTTTCCTGAGCAACGCCAATGCCTGGTACCTCCTGAACCGCTATACTCGGGAAGATGAGCGGGAAGACCTACTGCAGAACGCCACCCTGATCAAACGCTTTGCCCAAGTGGGGCTGCAGTTTTCGCTCGTAGAGAATGACGGGCGCTATTACACCAGCCTCGTTATCCGGCGGCCGGACCAAATTAAGCCCGACAGCCAGGACGGTTTTGAGGAGGTTGAAAGTATAGCGCTGAACAACCGGATCGACACGCAGCCATTCCCGGTACAGAATGCGGTAACCCGGGCCCGGGAGGTAGTGGTGCAGGACTCGGCCAACGTGCTCATCAACATCACAGACCAGGGTAGGCGCGGCTGGACCGACAGCCTCAGCACTGCCCTTCGCAGCGACATCAAGCAGATAGAGTATGGGGCCGATAAAAAGCTACGCTACCTGTTTATCACGGGCAACCGCATCCATGCCATCAATAACCAGGGCGCGCCTTTGGTAAACTTTCCATTTAACCTGCCGGATACGGTGGATTTGCAGCACCTGGCTGTGTTCGACTATGAGAAGGACGGTAACTACCGCCTGCTGGTAGACGACAGCTACGGAAACCTGTATATGTTTAACATGCAGGGCGCCGCGGTGCAGGGCTGGCAGCCGCGCCGCATGGATTACCGCCTGTCGGCAAGCCCGCAGCACGTGCGTGTAGGTGGCCAGGATGTGGTGCTGGTGTCCTTGCAAAATGGCTATATCTATGCCCTAAGCCGTACCGGAGACACCTACCCAGGCTTCCCCATCGACCTAAAGGTGCCCTTAACCTCGGGACTGACTGTGAAGGCCGGGGCAGACCTGCGGCGCACGGAGGTAACGGCGGTAACCCGGTATGGCAATGTGATTACCTTCAACCTGCAGGGAAGGGTGCTGCAGCAGCAACAACTGCACCGCCCGAGCAAACGCGCCATGTTCGATCTGGTGCCGGAGAGCAGCAACGGCCGCTCCGCCGTAATCGTGCGGCAGGAAATGGGGAAGGTGGCGATTTTTGACCAGGACCTGAAGGAGTTGTTTGAGAAACGCTATGTTACCTCGGCCCCTAAAATTGTGCAGTATTTCCGCTTTGGCAGCGTGAACAGAATCTACGCCATTACTGAGACCGGGCCGGGCAAAACTTACCTTTACGACGCTAACGGAAGGCTCATCGGAGGGCGCTCGCTGGAGACCAACAACCCCGTCACCATCTATTACAACGACATCACCCACGATTATACTTTATACTATACCTCCGGCAAAGAGCTGAAGAAACTGCGCTTCAGGGTGGGGGAGTAGTTCTTTGGACAAAGGAGTTTTTTGACAAAGGACAAAAGACGCCGTTCGGAGTTCGAAGTCAGTACAGCTGACCTTTTGACAAAGGACTGTGTGACAAAAGACCTTTTGACTGAAGCAGTATAGAAAATTTCTTTTTCTTCCTCTTGTCCTTTGTCAAGCAGTCTTTTGTCAAATTATCAAAAAATCAAAAGCTCCTGAACCAGCCTTTCCGGTAGAAGAAGTATAGCTGCAAAAGTATAAGTATGGCCATCAGCCCCACCAGGATGGGGTAGGAGTAGGGCTGGTAAAGCTCGGGCATGCTGTACGGGAACACCTGGCCCGTTTCAGGGTCCTGGCGTGCGAAGTTCATCCCATACAAACCCACTATAAAACTTAGCGGAATAAAGATGCTGGAGATGATGGTGAGCACTTTCATGATCTCGTTCATGCGGTTGCTCACCGTGGACATGTACAGCTCCACCAAACTGGAGGCCATTTCCCGGTGGTTCTCCACCAGGTCTATCAGTTGCACGGCGTGGTCGTAGGCGTCGCGGAAGTATACTTTCAGGTTGGCGGGAATGGTGGTTTCATCCATGCGCAGGAGCTCGTTCATCAGGTCGCGGGCGGGCCAGGTAATACGGCGCAGCTTCACGAGCTCGTTCTTCAGGTCCAGCACCTGGGCAAGCGTGGATTTGGTAGGGGCTGCCAGAATCTGCTGCTCCATATCCTCTATGTACGCACCAATATCCGCCATAACCGGGAAGTAGTAATCCAGCACGACGTCGAGAATGGCATAGGCAATGTAGGTGGCAGGACGCTGACGTATGATGCCCTTGCCAGCCCGGATGCGGTCGCGGAGCGGGTTCAGGCAGTCGCCGTAGTCGCTTTGCAGACTTAAAACGTAGTTCTCCCCGGTAAAGAGCGTGAGCTGGATGTCATCCAGGTTCCTAAACTCCGGCGACCAGCGCAGCATGCGGGTGATGATGAACAGGCGGTTATCCCCGAACTCCTCTACCTTTGGGCGCTGGTAATCGTTTAGCACATCCTCCAGTTGCAGGGCATGCAGTGCGAAATCCTGCATCAACTTCTCCAGCATGGTCTTGTCAGCATACCCCCTGATGTCGATCCAGTGCCGGGCGCTGGGCAGCCCTTTTACCTGGTGCATCAGCTCGTCGTAGGTGCCAAACTCACGATCCTCAAACAGCTCCTCGTTAAACGACATCAGAAAGAAGCGCGGGGCAAACGCCTCGGAAGGGATAACCAACGAACCCGGTTTCACGCCTGCCTTACGTTCCAGGATTTTATTGCGGCGGCTCTGCTGTCTGTTGCGTTTTGCCATGGGGGAGCTGGGGAGTTAGAGAGTTTGGGAGTTTAAGAGTTAAAAAGTAGCTTCCGGGAGAACGGATACTTTTACGCCGTCTATGTCGTGTAGTTTGGTGGTGATCTCTTCCTGCAGCTTGCGGCGCACCTCCAGCGTCAGCCTGCAATCAAGCTCAAACTGTTGGTCGCGCACGGGCAGGTCATACTCCTTTACCAGGCTCATCACGTCGTTCATCTGCGGGTAGGCGTAGTGGGCCTGCAGCAGCACGGTTTCATGTTTCTCAACGATGGTGGCGTTGGCTAGCGCATCGGCGGTGGATACTTTGTAAGCATTAATCAGACCGCTTACCCCCAGCTTGGTGCCCCCGAAGTAGCGCACCACTACCACCAGCACGTTGCTGAGGCCGGCGGAGCGGATCTGGCCAAGTATAGGGTCGCCGGCAGAGTGGTTGGGCTCGCCGTCGTCGTTGGCGCGGTAGCGGCTCTGGTCGGCCCCCAGGATGTAGGCATAGCAGTGGTGGCGGGCATCGTAGTACTTCTTCTTCAGCTCCGCGATGATTTCCTTTACCTCCTCCTCAGAGTACACTGCGTAGGCCAGCGCAATAAACTTGCTGCCTTTCTCCTTGTACAATCCCTCCGAAGGCTCGGCTAGGGTTCTGTAGGTGTCTTCCATGGTGGCGTGTGCTGGTTGCAATCCTGCAAGTTAACCAAAGCGCAGCAAGGGTAAAAATTATCGGCATCTCTTCAAAATCGTTACATTTGTAACGATACCATACTTTATACTTTTGCCAGCAAATCCATACTTGCTCACCTTTCACCGCGCCGGTAGTTCGGGCACCGGGTTCATCACCAGCACCCAGTATGCCGATGCCATCCCGTTTGAGGTAAAACGCGTGTTCTGGACCCAAGCCACTCCGCCGGAGGTAGAGCGCGGGCATCATGCCAACATGGCCACCGAGGAAGTGCTGATTGCCCTGAGTGGAAGTATACACGTGCTGACAGACACCGGCTGCGAAAAGCAGGCGTTTACGCTTACTGATTCAACGCAGGGCTTATACATCCCGGCCATGTGCTGGACCGAGCTGCGTTTTTCGGAGGAAGCCGTAGCCCTGTGCCTTGCCTCCACCGACTTCAGCGAAGCCGATTACATCCGTGACTATAGCCGCTTTAAACAGCTGGCGGCGCATCAGGAGTTGTAGAAGTATAATTGCTAATTGTTGATTGATAATTGTTAAAATCAGGATTATAATTCACTCAATCACTCATTCAAAACTGCTAAACTCCCAAACTCCCAAACTCTCTAACTCTCCTATGCCTCTTCCATACTTTCAGTTCAGAGATTTCCCGGTTGGCCTGGAGGCGCAGGTGCAGCAGGCGGTGCAGGAGGCTGTGGCAGGCAAGCAGTATGTGCTGGGGCCGCAGGTGCAGGCGTTTGAGCAGGAGTTTGCCTCTTATTTAGGTGCAGAAACCGCCATCGGGGTAGGCAACGGGTACGACGCCCTGGTGATTGCGCTGAAGGGTTTGGGCATTGGAGCCGGGGATGAGGTGGTGCTGCCGGTCCATACGTTTATTGCCACCGTAAACGCGGTGCTGCAGGTGGGGGCCAGGCCGGTGCTGGCCGAGCCCAACAAGTATACCTACAACCTCACTGCCGAGATGGCCGCGCCGCACATCACCCCAAAAACTAAAGCCATACTTGCTGTGCACCTGTATGGGCAAGTATGCCAGATGGAAGAGCTGCAGCAGTTGGCGCAAACACAAAGTATAAAATTACTGGAGGATGCCGCCCAGGCGCATGGCGCCAAGTATAAAGGCCGGTTCGCGGGAAGTATAGGCGATGCCGCAGCCTTTAGTTTCTACCCTACCAAGAACCTGGGCGCGTTAGGAGATGCCGGTGCCGTGGTAAGCTCTGATGCATATGTTTCGGCCTTCGCTGCCAGGTATAGGAACTATGGGGAGTCGCGCAAGTATAACTCCGAGTTGGTTGGGGTAAACTCCCGGCTGGATGAACTTCAGGCAGCAGTGCTGCGGGTAAAGCTTCGCCACCTGGACGCTCTGAACCTGGAACGGCAACGGCTGGCACAAGTATACTTTCAGGAGCTGCAAAACACAGGCGATCTCATACTTCCGCATATGGCTCCGGACTGTGCGCATGTCTACCACATTTTCAACATCCGCACCCAACACCGAGATGCCTTGCAAGCCTGGCTGCAGGCGCAAGGCATCGGCACGGCCATACACTATCCGGTCCCGGTGCACCTGCAGCCCGCCTATACTTTCCTGGGGCACAAAGCTGGCGATTTTCCCGTTGCAGAAGAACTGGCCCGCACCAGCCTCAGCTTGCCCTTGTTTCCCGGTCTGACAGAGGCAGAGCAGCAGCGCGTGGTGGAGGCCGTGAAGGCGTTCTTCAGGCAGTAAAGCTTATTTCTTAGAACAGGAGCCTTTGTAGTCCCGGGTCCAACCAGCCCCTGCCCCTCCTTGGCCAAGGAGGGGAGTCTGTAATTACTTTGGTTGAAGTATAAGTGCTGTAGCTTAAGCCTTTGTGCTGACAAGTTGCGACCTTCCCCTACAACGTATAATCCAGCAGTCGATTACACCCCTATAGAGCTTCACTCGCAAGTTTCGAACTCCCGTTCTCACTTGTCCTCGAGGGGACAGCTCATACTTACTACTTTTCCTTGTCATCTCGAGCAGGGCGAGAGATCTATCGGGAATTCTATCCAGATCTCTCCCATAGGTCGAGATGACAGAGTAGCTACAGCTATCGAAAGATTCCCAGCCTTTGGGTTGAGCGCCTTGTGCATGTTGCGGTGCCGCGGATGCGGCAGCCGGAGCAGAGCGAAGGCAGCTTCAGGCACACCGCGCGATGCCCGAAGGCGAGGCCTCCCGGCCTTGAGGGAGCCAAAGCCTGATATGAAACTGTAGGTATGTAAGCCTAGAGGATGAACGAAGGATAGAAAGAATAGCTTGGTTCCAGTTGCATGAATCAGCGGCTAAGAAAGTATAAATCAGAAAGTATAGCCGAAGTATAAAGTATGGCTTTTCAAGCCAGTTGGGTTACAAACCCAACGTCATAGGTAGGCACAGGTTACAAACCCGCGCCAGCGGTGGGGAAGGACAGCGGCCAAAGGATAAAGAGACCAGCGGACGCTTGCACCAGGGAAAGTGTAGCCATCAAGTATAGATGTATACAAAACCAGAAAACCCTTATCTTCGCCCATGCCGCAACCCCTTGTCTCCATCATCTGCCTGTGCTACAACCACGAGTGCTTCCTGCCTGAGGCGCTGGATTCTGTTTTAGCGCAGACGTACCCAAACCTGGAGGTAATCATTGTGGATGACTGCAGCACCGACAACAGCGTCCGTATTATTGAAGAGTATGTGCAGCGGTACCCGCAGCTGCGGTTTATCAGCACGGGCAGCAACCTGGGCAATACCAGGGCCTTTAACATGGGGTGGAGGGCCAGCCACGGCCAGTTTATACTTGACTTTGCGACCGACGATGTGCTGCTGCCTGAGCGGGTGGCGCGGCAGGTAGAGCAGTTTCAGCGACTTGAGCCGGAGTATGGCGTGGTGTATTCCGATTCCGAGTATATATCCGATGAGTCGGAGCATGTATACTTTCATAGCCAGAAGTATAAAGCAGCGCCTGATGGCGATGTGTTTGCGGAGGTGCTGGGCCGCTACTTCATCTGCCCGCCTACCATGCTCATCCGCCGCGAGGTGTTCGAGGAATTGGACGGATACGACGAGCGCCTGGCCTATGAGGACTTCGACTTCTGGGTGCGCTCGGCCCGCAAGTATAAGTATGCCTACCTGCCCCAGGTAACCACCAAACGCAGGCTGCACAGCCATTCCCTCTCCAGCGGCTGGTACCGGAAAGGCAACCAATTGCTAGCCTCCACTGTTGAAGTGTGCAAGAGGGCCGCAGCCTTGGTGCAAACCCCGCCCGAGCGCGCGGCGCTAGCTTTGCGGCTAAAGTATGAGGCGCGGCACGCCTACCTCACCGGCAATTTTAACGAGGCAGAGCAGTTGCTGCAGCTACTGAAACAGACCTCCGGTATGCCTTTTTTATACCGGTTTATCCGGCAGCTAAACAGGCACAAAATCAACCTCGGTTTCCTGCGCGAGGGCTACCACCGCCTTCGGTACCGGCAGTAAATAGCACTGTTTTGTTTACCTACTCTCTTTTTATCCGTAAGCTAAAGCTATACTGGCCTTTGGTGGAGTATCGCATGTTTTAGCCCCCAAAATCATCCAAAAAGGGTGTTTTGTGGGTGATTTGTTATCTACAACGGGTTATTATCGGGATTTAATAGTTATATTTGGAATTCAATTAAAGAACAGCATCATGATTACACCAGCACTCGCCTCCCGTGGAGAAGTCATAAAATGGATGGAAGACTTCGTGGGAGAAAAGATCTCCGAGTTTCTTAAAACTGTAGAGGATAGCTGGCAACCAGCAGACCTTTTGCCAGACGCCACCATGGAGAATTTCTTCGATGAGGTGAAAGAGTTGCGCGAACGTGCCCGCGACCTGAGCTACGACCTGCTGGCCGTGCTGGTGGGGGATACCATTACCGAGGAAGCACTGCCTACCTACGAGAGCTGGCTGATGACGATTGACGGCCTGCCGAAAGATCCGAGCGGCCCATGGATGGTCTGGAACCGTGCCTGGACGGCAGAGGAAAACCGCCACGGCGACGTGCTGAACCGCTACCTGTACCTGAGCGGCCGCATCAACATGCGCGAAATGGAGGCCTCCACGCAATACCTGATTGCTGACGGATTTGACCTGCAGACGGACAACGACCCCTACCGCTCGTTTGTTTATACTTCTTTTCAGGAGACTGCCACTAATATTTCGCACCGCCGCGTAGCCCAGCTAGCCAAGAAGCAGGGCGATACTCAATTGGCCAAGCTGTGTGGCCACGTAGCGGCCGATGAGGCGCGCCACGCCAAAGCCTATAAGTCGTTTGTGGGCAAGATTTTCGAGGCTGACCCGAACGAGATGATGCTGGCCTTTGAGGATATGATGCGCAAGAAAATCGTAATGCCGGCCCACTACATGCGCGAGCTGGGTGTGGATTTAGGCAAAACTTTCGGCCACTTTACAGATGCGGCACAACGCCTCGGGGTTTATACTTCCGCAGACTATACCGACATTCTGGATGGCTTGATAAAAGAGTGGAAAATCGAGACACTTACTGGTCTGGACGAAGCCGGAGAGCGCGCCCGCGACTATGTGATGGCCCTGCCCGCCCGCCTCAAGCGCGTGGCCGAGCGCATGAAAGTGCCTGAGTTAGAGTATAAATTCCGCTGGATAGCCTACTAACAGGCGAGCGATAAAGTATAAATAAGGGCAGGTTGCATCAGCAGCCTGCCCTTTGTTTTTTACGTTCACTAGCTATCTTCCTGAAAGCAAGATGGTGCCAGAAGAGGGTAAAGCGCGTATACCTAACAAAAACGCCAGAGCGTTGTTATACTATACAATCTTTACAAACTATGGCTTTAGGATACAGATTTGGAGAATATATTCCACCGGAAGATAGTAAGGCCGATTTTGAGTCGTTGCTGAAGATCTTTCTGCAGCTGGTAACCATCAGCTCCGGTGATGTGGGGGAGGCGCTCAACTGGCTCAGCTCGCTGGACAAGCAGTATAACCTGACCAGCGACGAGTATGGCATCGGCGATTTTATCGAAGACCTGAAGCGCAAAGGCTACCTGGATGAGAATCCGCAGGAAAGGGGCGGGTTTATACTTACTGCCAAAAGCGAGCAAAGTATAAGGCGCAGCGCCCTGGAGGAGATTTTCGGGAAGTTGAAGAAAGGCGGCAAGGGCAGCCACGCCACACCGCACACCGGCATGGGCGACGAGGCCAGCACCGACCGCCGCGAGTACCGGTTTGGCGATGCGCTGGAGCAGATCTCCATGACCGACTCGCTGCGCAACGCTCAGATCAACCATGGCATCGGCGATTTGCGGCTAACCGAGCAGGACCTGGAGGTGACCGAGACAGAGCATAAGACACAGGCCTCTACGGTGCTGATGATCGACATCTCGCACTCGATGATCCTCTACGGCGAGGACCGCATTACGCCCGCCAAAAAGGTTGCTATGGCCCTGGCCGAACTCATCAAGCAAAAGTACCCCAAGGATACGCTCGACGTGATTGTGTTTGGCAACGATGCCTGGCAGATTGAGATCAAGGACCTTCCATACTTAGAGGTAGGACCCTATCATACCAACACCGTTGCCGGGCTGGAGCTGGCCATGGACATCCTGCGCAAGCGCAAAACCCAGAACAAGCAGATTTTTATGATCACCGACGGCAAACCTACCTGCCTGAAAGAGGGGCTGCGCTACTACAAAAACAGCTTCGGGCTGGATAGGAAAGTGGTGAACAAAACGCTGAACCTGGCAGCGCAGTGCCGCCGCCTGAAGATTCCGATCACCACCTTTATGATCGCCTCAGACCCATACTTGCAGCAGTTCGTAGACGAGTTCACGAAGGTAAACAACGGGCAGGCGTACTATAGCTCCCTTAAAGGGCTCGGTCATTTGGTTTTCCGCGACTATGGCCGCAACCGGAAGAAAAGCTTTTAGAGTTAGAGAGTTTGGGAGTTAAAGAGTTGAGGAATTTTATATGAGTGATTGAGTGCATTATAATCGTGTCAATCCCTTCATCCTGTAAATCCTGATTCAGACAAAAAACAACCTGATAACCCAAGCAAGACCCCCGAGGGAAAGCTGCTAGAATAGTGGAATTAACCATCACAACCAATAACTGGTTGCTGATAAATGTTAACTGATAACTGTACAAATGAACTACAGAGATATACTAGCCGAAAAGCTGCACCAGATAAAAACACTTGGCCAATTAAAGGCTGCCGGCTACGAGCCGGAGAGCGTAAAGCAGGAGCTTCGCCGCAACCTCATCACGAGATTGCAGAACAAGGAGGAGGTATTCCCCGGCATCTGGGGTTATGAGGAGACTGTGATCCCGGATATGCAACGGGCTATACTTTCGATGCACCACATCAACCTGCTGGGCTTACGCGGACAGGCTAAAACCCGTATCGCGCGGCAAATGATAGACCTGCTGGATGAGTACATCCCCGTGGTGCAGGGCTCCGAGCTGAACGACGACCCGCTGCACCCGCTTTCGCGCTACGCCAAGGATATGGTGCACGAGCACGGCGACGACACGCCCATTACCTGGCTGCACCGCTCAGACCGCTATACCGAGAAACTGGCCACACCAGACGTTTCCGTAGCCGACCTGATTGGCGACGCCGACCCGATAAAAGCGGCTACCATGAAGCTGCCCTACTCCGATGAGCGCGTGATACATTTCGGCCTGATTCCGCGTTCGCACCGGGGCATTTTTGTGATAAACGAGCTACCCGACCTGCAGGCGCGCATCCAGGTAGCCCTTTTTAACATTCTGCAGGAGGGCGACATTCAGATTCGCGGGTTTAGGGTGCGCATGCCGCTGGATATCCAGTTTGTGTTCACGGCCAACCCCGAGGATTATACCAACCGTGGCTCCATCGTTACCCCGCTTAAAGACCGCATCGATTCCCAGATCATCACCCACTATCCGAAGACGATAGAAACCGGTAAGAAAATCACGCAGCAGGAGGCCCGGGTAAAAGAAGGCCAGGGCGAGCTGGTGCAGACCAACGACATCATCGGCGACCTGATAGAGCAGGTAGCCTTTGAAGCCCGCGAAAGTGAATACGTGGATCCCAAAAGCGGTGTGTCGGCCCGTTTAACGATATCTGCCTTTGAGAACCTGCTTAGTGCGGCCGAGCGGCGCGCCCTGCTGAATGGCGAGAACAAAACTTATGTGCGCGTGTCGGATTTTCTGAACACCATCCCTTCGGTAACGGGTAAGGTAGAACTGGTGTACGAGGGCGAGCAGGAGGGAGCCGGCCATGTGGCGCAGGTGCTGATGGGCAAAGCCATCCGCACACAGTTCCTCAGCTACTTCCCTGACCCGGATAAGGCCAAGAAAGCAAAAGCAGGCAACCCTTACAAAAAGATAACCGATTGGTTCGGTGATGGCCATACGATTGATATTCTGAACGACGCCTCTACCTCGGAGTATAAAAAGGCGCTGCAAAGTATACCGGGCCTTGCCGAGTTGGTGGAAAAGCACCAGCCCGACGCAAAAGGCGACGAAAAGCTGTTTATGATGGAGTTTGCCCTGCATGGTTTGGCCGAGCACAGCCAGCTGAGCAAAAGCCGCCTCAGCACCGGCCTGCAGTTCAAGGACCTGCTAAGTGGCATGTTCACGATGCCAAGCTTTGGCGAGGAGGAGGATGAGGAAGACTTTTAGAGTTAGAAAGTTAGAAAAGTGTAAGTTAGAAAGTTAAACTCCATACTTACAGAGAGCCGCAACTGGTTGCGGCTCTTTTCTTTTGAGGGTGGCCCGGTTTATACTTCCTCCAGCAGGGCGGAGGTTATACTTTCCCACTCCTCGGCCAGTGTTTGTTGGAGACGTTTTCTGCCGGCCCGGCGGTACCAGTAATCGGCGTTCCACGTGTCGCCCTCCTGGCGGTGCAGGTAAGCGTGTATCCAGGCAGCGTTCTTATCCGGCAGGTCCTGTATCAGTTCGTGCGCCTTGTCCCAGTTGCCTTTGGCCTCGTGCCACAGCGCCTGCAGGTATACATTGGCTGCGGGCGGAGGCGTGGTGTCTGACAAGCTGGCTTTGAAGGTGGTGAGGTTCATGGAGAATCAGAAATGAAAGCCTATACTTAAAGTGTGTAAAGGCAGAAATTTAGCTTTTAAAAACTTATCAGTTGATGCAACTACCTGACCATCTTCATTAACGCGGCTGATTTTCTCTTGGTTATACCCCACTCGAAAATGATTTTCCAGTGCCAGAGATATGTTTTTGTGTACGAAATACTGCCAACCTATCAAGGGAGATAAGCCTACCTCAAGGTTATGTTGTCTCGGTAAGAATTTAGTGTTGTTTGTACTTTGACTCTCGCCTCTATAAAGCTCGTAGTTTGTATAAAGATCGGCACCATAGTTAATTCTAAACTTTCCATAGTTTATTTGCCACTCCTTGCCTACACTAATAAATAAGTTTAAGGAAGTCTTTGGCATGGGGTAGATATGTACAGGAGGGCCAGGCGCATTGATATGTTCAGCATAATCTGCACCAAGCCTTAAACGATAAGCAGTGTTACTATAGTCCTTATGTATTTTAAGAAGAGCTGTAGGTCGAGAAGCATCATTAATAAGCCAAATTACATCGGTGCTAACTTCAATCTTGTAATCTTGCCGGGGGGATGATGATTCGCTCTGTAAAATATCTTGAGCTTTAGCTACCGTGAATGACACCGACAAAAGAAGGATTAATAATAGTGCTCTCATAATTAAAGATATTTGGTTTTATATAGCATCTGACTTTCTAATATACTATTACCCTATTCTCTTATTTCACTGTAACTCCAGACAAGTACAGCCACAAAGCCCAATACCAGAAAATTGGAAGCATAGTTGCCGGTTTCTATCCATCTATACTTGCTGAGCGCTTGTTCAATTTCCGGGTGATCAATTTACCGGAAGGTCGATTTCTCTACCGTGATTTTAGCATCCTGCCTGAGGTTAATGGTGGTATAATGCCATTCCTCGTCAAATTTTGTGGCAAGGGTAAGGTCAGGATTACCTTCCTGCTCAAAGGTGCGTGTCGTTGAATCCTTGAGGCTGTCTTTCCAGAACACTCTTTTGCCTTCACGACCATTTTTTATGAAGTAGACCGGTGATAGAATATCTTTGTTTATGAACTCAATACTGATTGGCGTAGAAGCAGCGATACCTGTTTCTGTAAACAGGAGCTTGAAGAAAGACAGGCCGGCGAACCCTGCCATGGCTGCCGCTAAAATAAACCGGCGCGTTATTTTCTCACCTGGCAGCTTAGACAGGTACAGCAGCGCAATCACGAAAAGGTCGATACCTAGAATGTAGGGAAGTATGAATTCGGAGAGTTGATAGATCATGCCGGAAGGGTATCATGTTTTTTGCTCTTGTAACCGAGAGTTTTGACTTATGGATAACACACGTCGCCGCCAAGTATACGAAGACTAATATAGTAAAATTCGTATTCTTTAATGGCGGGAAAGTATAAAACCTAAGCCGTGCGGACAAAGTAGGTTTAAGTATGGGCTACGTTTCGATATGGCCGGTGCTGGTGCTGGCGTTCATCCACTTTTTCGGGACACGGCTACGGTTTCTGGCCGGGGTACCACGCAGCGTATGGCTTTCTGTGGCGGGCGGCGTGTCGGTAGCTTACGTGTTTCTGCACCTGTTTCCGGAGCTAGGCGAGGGGCAGGAGCAGGTGTCTAAGCTGAACTGGGCAGAGCGCTTCCTGAACCACCACGTGTACCTGATGTCCCTGATTGGGCTGGCCGTGTTTTACGGGCTGGAGCGGGTGGTGGTGGAGACCAAGTACAGGCAAAAGAAAAAGGGGCAGGAAGGGCCACGCCACGAACAAGGCATCTTCTGGCTGCACATCGGTTCCTTTGCCATTTACAATGCCCTGATTGGGTACATCCTTTTTCAGCGGGAAGAGGGGACATTGCAGAACCTGCTGCTGTTTTCCATCGCCATGGCCCTGCACTTCATCGTGAATGATTTCGGGTTGCAGGAGCACCACCACGACACTTACCGACGAATTGGCCGTTGGGTATTGGTAGCTGCCTTGGTTGCCGGGTGGAGCATTGGCTTTGTGGTAGAACTACCCGAGGCGTTGGTTATCCTGGTGATGGCTTTTGTGGGAGGCGGCGTGATCATGAACGTGTTGAAGGAAGAGCTGCCCGAGGAACGCGAGAGCCGCTACTGGGCCTTTGCACTTGGGGCGGGCTTGTATGCTGCCTTGCTGCTATCGTTGTAGGCAGGTAGAAAAGCAAACAGGGAGCAAAAGCTCCCTGTTTATACTTTATTTATACTTTAGGATTATAGCACCCCTTTCTGCTGCACCACCTTCTCAGCCAATTTCAATGCCTCGTAGGCGTTTACCACGCCGCCGGACGCCGATAGCGTAGAGAACTTCACTTTCTTTTTACTCTTAGGGTCCTCGGTTGGGTAGTATACTTTCAGCCTGGGGTATTTAGTGGATGACTCGAGCAGGATGTTCTTTAGCTCCACTGCCGTAAGCTCCGGGTAATAAGACCAAACCAAAGCCGCCACACCCGATACCACAGGGCTGGCGAAGCTGGTACCGTTCATCTTATCATACTTGTTGTCCGGGGCCAGCAGCACCAGGTCTACGCCAGGGGCAAACAGGTCCACGCTTTCGCGGCCGTAGTTAGAGAACTCGCCTACAAAGTTTTTCTTCAGATTTTTGGATGTGGCGCCTACCTCCAGCCAGGTGCTGGCGCGGGTGCCGTCCTGCAGTTGCTTGGTCGGGAAGTTGTCGGCGTTGTCGATGTTTTTGGCGTCGTTGCCGGCGGCGTGTACTAGTAGCACATTCTTAGACTCGGCATACTTTACGGCCTCATCCACAAAGTGCTTCTGCGGCGAAAAGTCTTTGCCAAAGCTCATGTTGATGATGTGGGCGCCATTATCTACCGCATAGCGAATGGCCAGGGCGATATCCTTGTCGCGCTCATCTCCACTTGGCACCGCACGCAGCGCCATAATCTCCACGTTCTCCGCAATGCCGTCTATCCCCACACCGTTTCCACGGATGCCGGCAATAATGCCTGATACCGGTGTGCCGTGGTCGGCTCTCGGGCCAATTACATCACCATTACCATAGTCGGTATCGTTTATATCCTCCGGGTTATCGGCTACTATCTCTGTTCTCGGGTCAAACTCCGGGTTCAGGTGGTAGTTGACAAACTTATCGATGTAATCCTTGTATTCTCTGAACGACGCAGGCGTGAAGCCCTGGCTATACTTTTGCACCAGCCAGTTGCGTGCCCGCATTACGTCCTGGTTGGTGGAGGAGATGCCCTTTAGGTCCTCAACGGTATAGGTGTCCTTGCCCAGGTGGCCGGTTACCAGCTGCTCACAGATAGCCAGCACTTCGTCGAAAGCGTCCAGGTTTTGCTTTGTCTTGAGGCGATCGGTCAACTCTTCCTCAAAGTTTTTGCGCGTAACCAGGTACGTGTTATACTCCTTCTGCTCTGCCTCCGTAAGCCCCTGCGGCGACGTTATCTTGCCATACTTTGGAGCCAGTTGGCGGAGCAGGCGCACATACTCGTAAGTTTCGTACTGGATATTCTCGCCGGCAGCGTTGCCCAGAAAACCCCAGCCGTGGATGTCGTCCACGTAGCCGTTGTTGTCATCGTCAATGCCGTTGCCCGGGATCTCGTTCTTGTTTACCCACACCCTTCCCTGAAGCTCGATGTGGTTGATATCGGTGCCGCTGTCTATCACGGCTACCACTACCTTTTTCCGGGGCTGTTTGGCAACCAGCAGCTCGTTATAGGCACGGTTCACGCTTACGCCCGGTATCTTATCCTGCTTCATGTCCAGGTTGTACCAGTTGTGGTAAGCCTTGTCTATCTCCGCGACAGACGAAACGCCGTCTTGGGCAAAGGCAACCGAACCGCTAAGTAGAAGGAAGGCAGCGGTGGCCTTCAGGTGGCGGTACATGTTTGTTCTCATATTAAATCGGATAGTTGCTGATGTACGTTTGGCCGGAATTTATACGTTGGGAAAAGCTTTTGCTACTTTACTGTAATCTCTGTAGGCGGATGCAGCTGCCCTTCGGTGCGGGCCACCATCATGGCCACTGTGGCATCGCCGGTAACGTTTACCGTGGTGCGCAGCATGTCCAGCAGGCGGTCCGGGGCAAGTATAAGGGCAATGCCTTCAATCGGAATACCGGCCTGCTGCAGCACAATCACCAGCATCACAATACCCGCACCTGGCACGGCCGCAGAGCCAATAGAGGCCAGTGTGGCGGTCATCACAATACCCAGCTGTGCGGTCAGGTCCAGTTCTATTCCATAGGCTTGGGCAATAAACACAGCGGCAACCGACTGGTAAAGGCTGGTGCCATCCATATTGATGGTAGCCCCCAGCGGCAGCACAAAGCTGGTAATTTCTTTATTGATGCCCAGGTTCTTCTCGGAGCACTCCATGGTGGCAGGCAGCGTGGCCGCACTCGATGAGGTAGAGAAGGCCAGCATCTGCGCCGGGAAAATCCCTCTTATGAAATGCGCATACTTTGTTCTGCCAACTGTAACTACCAGCGCCGGGTATACCACCAAAATCATCAGGGCCAGGCCTATGGCTACCACAATGCAGTAATACCCCAACACCATCAGCAGCTCCAGAGCCGCACCCGGATCGTTGCCGGCAAAGTCTACCACCAGCCCTGCCAATAAGGCAAATACGCCGTATGGGGCGGTCATCATGATGATATCCACAATCTTAAGTATGGCCATGTTCACACCCTCAAAGAAATCGTTGACGGGCTGTGCCTTGTCGGGAGGGATGAGGATGAGGGCAATGCCAAAGAGAAGGGCAAAGAAGATAACCTGCAGCATACTGCCGTTACTGGTCATGGCCAGGAACAGGTTTTCGGGCACGATGTCTACGAGCGGCTGCAGCGGCCCCTGTTGCTCCAAAGCGGCGGCATCGCTCGATTTGGCAGAGGCAGTGCCGGCATACTGTTGTTTAAACTCCTCCCGCTTCTCAGGCGAGAAAGCTTTGCCAGGCTCAAAAATATTAACCAGCACCAGGCCCAGCACTACGGCCAGCACAGTGGTGGCCAGGTAGGTGCCGATGGTTTTGGTACCGATGCGCGAGAGGCGGCTGATATCGCTGAGGCTGGAAACACCGGTTACAAGGGATACGAGCACGAGCGGCACGGCAATCAGCTTCAGCATGTTGATGAAGATGGTACCGAAGGGGCCAATCCAATCGGTGGTAAAGCTATTGAGGCCAAGGGAGCTGGACATCATTCCCCAGGCCACGCCCAGAGCCATACCGATTAGAATTTGCCAGTGTAAAGCGAGTCTCTTCATACGTAAGGGGGCCGGCGGGATAAGGGTTCTGATTCCACCGGTTTACTAAAGTATACTATTTGCTAGAATTATTCAGCTGAAACGACACAGCCAAAGCGGTGCAAGTATGTAAAGTGCAGGTGCCGAACAGATGTTAGGTAAAATTAAGCATTTTCTGTAGGATTTTTGGCCTATCTGCAAAAAAACAGCCTGAAGAGCAGTGGGTTTATACTTGGGGATGGGCCCTGAAGGGAGAAGCAGAAGGCCGGAAAGCAACAAAGCCAGCCCTGTGTCTGCAGGCGCTGGCTTTGTTTTTATGCGTTGTTGTTGAGGATTTTAGGCCTCGTTTACTACAATTTTCTCGATGCGGTCGTTGGCGCGGATCTGGTCAATCACATCCAGGCCTTCCACCACCTTGCCGAAGCATGTATGGTTGCGGTCCAGGTGGGCGGTATTTTTGCGGCTGTGGCAGATAAAGAACTGAGAGCCACCGGTGTTGCGGCCGGCGTGGGCCATGCTCAGCACGCCACGGTCGTGGTACTGGTTGTCGCCGGAAAGTTCGCAGTCGATTTTGTAGCCGGGGCCGCCGGTGCCCGGCACGCCTTTGGCGCCCTCGCGGGTGTTAGGGCAGCCACCCTGGATCACGAAGTCCGGAATTACGCGGTGGAAGGTCAGCCCGTCGTAAAAGCCCTCTTTGGCCAGCTTCACAAAATTATCTACGGTTTTAGGAGCGTCTTTCTCATAAAACTCTACTTTCATTACACCTTTTGGAGTATGGATTTCTGCGGTTTTCATGAATAGTTCTGGTTTAGCTTGAACATTGTTACAGATAACAAAAGTACGGAATTTATAGTTTAAGAGAGCTATAAGCCTGGCTTTAGGGCCGGGCCGAATTCACATCACGCTCAAGTATACTTTACGCTATGAAAACAATAAGAACTTTAGGGTGCGCGCTGGCCCTTTGTGGCAGCGTGGCGTTGGTAAGCTGCGGAGGCGGCACCAACGATGAAAATGCAGCCAACGAGATGCAACGGGAGGCGGGCACTAACCTGCGCGAGGAACCTGGCTCCCGTGGAACAACCCCAACAACAGAAGGCAAGCAAGCCGGCGAAGGGCGCGACGAAGCCCGCAAACCACACCCCAGAATAGGGGATAATGTGATGACCCCTTCCAGAAAGCTGATGGAGAACATCTCGGCACACCCCGACCTGACAATGTTTGTTGGCGCGCTGCGCAAGGCCGAACTCGTTGAGCTGTTAAACGGCACCGGCCCCTATACCGTGTTCGCCCCCGTCGACAGCGTCTTTGATGCTATTCCGGACAGGACCCTTGATGACTGGATGCGACCCAGTAACAAGCAGCGCCTCGTAACGATGCTCAACAACCATATCGTGACCGGTAAGATTACGGCCGCCGACCTAACTAATGGCGCTACCCTGAAGACGGTAGGTGGTCAGCAACTAAGCGTTACCCGGAAAGGCAATACCATCTTCGTGAACGGTGCCAGGGTAAGGCAAGCCGACATAGAGAATCAGAACGGCGTGCTGCACTTAGTAGAAAAGCTGCTGGCCGAAGAGAAGTAATAGGCTAAACAAGAAAAGGAGCGGCAGATACCTCAAAAGTATCTGCCGCTCCTTTTTTCAGAAAATAAAGTTCGTTCGGACAGAAAGAGTTGGCCCATCTGTTTGCGTGGCCGCAGGTTTATACTTGCCAAGTATACTTTATACTTTAAAGCAAGACCAGGTAGCGAAAATAAATCTCCACCCCATCCCTTTCTAACTTTTTAACCTTCTAACTTTCTAACCCCAAAGACACAACGTATCGCATCCCTCCAACTCCCAAACTCTCTAACTCCTAAACTCTCTAACTCCCAACTCCTAAACTATTTCCGGTTGTCCTGCCCGTGCAGCATGCTCAGGTAGCTTTCGTAGCGGGAAAGGGAAATCTCGTTGTGGCGCACGGCTTCTATCACGGCGCAGCCCGGCTCGTTGAAGTGCGTGCAGTTGTTGAAGCGGCACTCGTTCAGGCGCTCGCGCATCTCCGGGAAATAATGGCTCAGCTCCGCCGCTGGAATATCCACAATGCCCAGCTCTTTGATGCCGGGTGTGTCGATGATAAAAGTCTCGGGGTCTATCTCGAACATTTCGGCGAAAGTGGTGGTGTGCACGCCCTTGTCGGAGAAGCCGGAGATTTCGGAGGTTTTCAGCTCCAGGTCGGGTACGATGAGGTTGATGAGCGTGGACTTGCCTACACCCGAGTGGCCCGAGAGCAGCGTGGTTTTGCCGTGCAGCAGCGCCTCTATATCCGCTATCCCCTCGTTGTTTGCGGCAGAAACAGACAGGCTGTTATACCCTATTTGCTGGTACATGTGGCTGATCTGGCGCTGGTAATCGCGGACCTCTTCATCGTAAAGGTCGGTTTTGTTAAAGACGAGCGTGGTGGGAATATGGTAGGCCTCGGCGGTCACCAGGAAGCGGTCTATAAAGCCAAAGGAGGTGCGGGGCGACACCAGCGTCACGATGAGCAGGGCCTGGTCGAGGTTGGCAGCGATGATGTGGGAGTAGGCCGTTTTGTGTGTGCTCTGGCGGATGATGTAGTTCTCGCGGTCCTCGATCTGGTAGATCACAGCGGTATCCTCGCCCGTTTGCTCCACTTCAAATGCCACGCGGTCGCCTACGGCCAGCGGGTTGCTCACCTTCAGGCCCTTTATCTTAAACTTACCGCGCAGGCGCGCCCGGTGCAGCTTTCCTTCCTCGTCGCGCACCAGATACCACGATCCCGTCGATTTTATTACTACTCCTTTCATGCCATCTATTTCAGCAGTTGCCTTACATCATCCATAATTTTGGCCGTCGCGCCGGCTTGCTCTTGTACGTATTCTTTTTCTTTGTCGGTTATACTTTGGCGCAGGCCCGGCGTGGTGTGCACCCGCTCAAATGCCTGCAGCAGCTCCCCGGCGTTCTGCACCGGAAAAGCGCAGCCCCGCGCCACCAAATCCTTCGCTTCCTGAAACTTGTCATACTTTGGGCCGAAGAAGAGCGGCAGCCCGAACACGGCCGCCTCCAGGGTATTGTGAAGCCCTTTGCCAAAGGCCCCGCCAATGTAGGCGTAGGTGCCGTAGCTGTAGAGCGCCGAGAGCATGCCGATGTTGTCAATCACCAGCACCTGATACCTGGCTGCGTCTGCCTCGGAGGTTTGGGAGAAGCGCACCGCTCCCTCGCCCAGCGCCTGCATCACCGTGTTTATACTTGCCTCGTTCACCTCGTGTGGCGCGATGATGAATTTTATACTGGATTTATACTTTTGAATCAGCGGCAACAGCACCTCTATATCGGCGGGCCAACTGCTGCCCACCATAAACACCTCTTGCCCGGCCACGAACGCCTCTACCAGCGGAATAGGTTTTATACTTACCGCCGTTTGCAGCACCCTGTCAAAGCGCGTGTCGCCGGCTATACTTGCGTGGGTGATGTTTATACTTTGCAACAGCTCCAGCGAGGCTTGGTTCTGGGTATAGATATGCGTGAAGCGGCGCAGGATGTTGCGGTAAAAATCACCGTAGGGTTTAAAGAATACCTGTTCAGACCGGAAAATGGCCGAAATAGAAAGTATAGGGATGCTTCGCTTAGCCAGCTCCTGCAGGTAGTAATGCCAGAACTCATACTTCACAAACATGGCCAGCCTGGGTTGGGTGATGTCTAGGAAGCGTTTGGCGTTGGCGGCGCTGTCCAGCGGCAGGTAAAAGATATAGTCGGCGCCCGCGTAGTTTTTGCGCACCTCGTAGCCGGAAGGGGAGAAGAAGGTAAGCAGCACCTTATACTTTGGAAACGCCTCCCGGAACGCCTCGATTACCGGACGGCCTTGCTCAAACTCGCCCAGCGAGGCACAGTGGAACCACACCAGCGGCGCCTGGTTCTGCTGCAAGGCCTGCTGCAGTCGTTCGAACTGCCGCTCGCGCCCCTGCCGCATCAGCTTGGCCTTCTCGTTAAAAGGAGCTGCCAGGGCAATGGCCGTACTGTAAGCCTTCAGGCCGATGTCGTAGAGTAACTTCAAATTTATACTTGCTTGCAGAGTTCTAGTGCAAATATAGTGCTTTGCGGAGCGATAGTTGGCAAGGGGGCTATACTTTGTAACAGGGTAGATAATTTTCTATATAGAATAGGATTAATGTAATCCGTTGTGTTAATTTATTGCATTCCAATCAAGTGAAAATCAACAGTGTGCCCATAAGCTGAAGTATAAACGGATACAGGATTTATGAACGAGAAGAGACTCCTTACAATTCGCCTTTACCTCACCGGCATCGTATCCATCGCTATAGGGGCACTGCTGGTGTGGAGCCATTACAACGGAGGTGTGCCGAGCCACCATATCGCAGCGGATGAAAACTTTCAGGCCATTTCGAACTGGTGGGGGGTGCTGGTTCTTCCTGTGCTCACGTGGTTTCTCTTGTACCGCATCCAAAAGGGAATCTTCAGCGACAAGTATGGAGAAGCCGAAAGCCGCAGCCTTTTACCGGCCATACTTTATAGGTTTGCAGGCGGTGTGCTGTTCGGTATACTCATAGCCGTTTGCTTTACCGCTGGGTATACTGCCGTCATCGACTACCTGATGCTGGGGCTGCTTCTGCTGGCCCTGCTTTTCCCGATTTACCGGCCCGAGTGCCTGCTGGGCTTTGTGCTAGCAATGACTTATACTTTCGGAGCCGTGCTTCCGACTGCATTTGGGACAGTAGTCGGTTTGGTAGGGTGGGTATTGTACCGGTTTCTCCGGCCCGTCATACTTTATGCTGTATCGAAGTTTGTGCCCTCAACCTGGTTGATTATTCCAGTAGTATTTTGTTTATACTTTGCCGGAGCTACAGAAGCATTTGCACTGAATGATAGCAGAACTGAGCGACCTACGGCTAATCAGCTGTTAACAGAGGTGCATAAAAAGCTGGAAAGCCTGAAAAGAATACAGTATGATTACCTTTTAGAACTTAATTACGCTTCCGAGAACTATAAGCAAAGCATTTCGGGTACTGCTTTCTTGGATTTTACCACCCCTGATGCATTGCTTGGGTTCAAGTACCAGGTGGAGAGTGAGAATGGTAAGTTTGTGTACAACGGCTCAGAAAGCTTCTACCTGGACAAGGCACGAAAGACCATGACCGTAAATGTGGCGCCTAAATTTGAAAATTTTGCAGGCATCACCCCTTTCCATAATTCATTGGTAACGCTTAGAAAGGCAATACCGGCTCTCGTCGCAGATCAAGATATCCTCAAAAGTGTCTCCGATACAAGTATAGCAGAACAAGAATTCTACCTGGTAAAACTTGTGCTGAATAGTCGTACAATCGAGCGGTTGGGTGGGTTTTCAGAGCTGAGCCTTGAAAGAGGAATCATATATGATATCATCATTGACAAGAGCAGTTTGATGCCTGTTCAGATGATTCAGGGGAACAGTGTGAACAGAGATTTTACAAGATCGGTGTTCAGTGATGTTCGCGCTAACCCCGACAGCCCGTCCGAGCTATCGTGGTACTTCTCCAGTTATACATCAGATTTTGACCTGGAACGCAAGAAGCCGGTCGCGCCTTTGGCGTTGCACTCGCCCGCACCAGCCTGGGAACTCCCTTTGTTTGATAGCAACCAGTCATTGAGCCTTAGTCAGCTAAGAGGAAAAGTAGTAGTACTTGAGTTCTGGACTAAGAACTGCGGCTATTGCATAGCAGCTGTGCCAAAGCTCAATGCATTATCTGAAAAATTTCAGGGGAAAGAGCTTGTGGTCTTAGGCGTTAATCTACACGACAAAGCGGAAGACATCTACAACTTTAATCAACGAACAAAACCAGACTATAAAACCGCCTACAAGGGGCAGAAGGTTGCCGAGGAATACGGCATTAGTTTTTTCCCAACGATTGTCCTCTTAGACAAGAAGGGCAAGGTGCTATTTCATGGGGAGTTTAACGAAGCAGATTTAAATAGCTTGATCCTGAAGGCACTTAAGGAGTAAGTCAGGAAACTTGCTTCGGTGACCCGGTGCAGCTTTTATACTTTCTAACTACCTAAATTGCACTTACCTCGCTCTACAACAGCTTCGAGCAAGTATACTTTCTCTCCGAAATACTGACAGCATGTTTGGAGGAGAAAAGGGTTGGGGGAGTTTAAAAGTATAAACGGCTGGTAACCTGGGTTATGCTAGGTGCTTCTTGTATAAAAAATAAAATTAGCATTTTTCTATATAGTATATTCGGTAGTCCAGTTGCGTTTAGCCGCTGTATTTGGTAGTATAAACGTAGTTATTACGTTTATACTTTAGTTGGCAGTAAGCTCGAATAAAGAAAGCCTATTGAAGAGTAGAGTAATGAAAGAAAAAGCCTTATTCATTTTGTTAACTGTTGTTACTCTATTTGGATGTAGTCATAAGAATGCTTTCCTGAAGCAAAGTATCAACTATGATACAGTTGAGCTTGAAAAATTAAATAAAAACGCTCAGTTAAACGATACCGACAGCCTTGATAATGTATTCATTGATGACTCTGAGTTTTGCATTAAATTTAAAGGAGGTGATAAAGCTTTAGTAAAATATTTTGCCGATAGCTTCCAGTTACCAGCTAATGTTAAACATGATAATATCAAAGGGAAAGTACTTGCAACCTTCATTGTCAATGAAAAAGGCGAGGTCGGAGATGTGAAAATAGAAAAAGGGCTTGGTGAAGAGATTGATAAAGAAGTAATAAAAGTTGTCTCTGAAATGCCAAAATGGATTTGGGACTGTGAATCTAAACCAACAAGGCCAGTCAAAACTAAAAGATTTGCGCCCTTTACAATAGATTAGATTTAGAAAGAAAAAAGCCTCATTTGCCAACAGAACCTAAACGTCAGCCTTCGGCGATGGCCTCGCCCGTCGTTTAGCAGAGACGTTTGTATTAATTTGATAAACGTAAAGAGTTGTTTCAACATACTGTTACTATGCACTTTTGCTCTTGGCTGCTCAAATAGCGAGTCGTCAAGGGGTGAAAAAAATCTGCCCGATGACAGAACTGAAGTAAGCGAAGGTGTGGCAGTAGAAAATGCTAATAAACTACAAACTGACACTGTTTCTGATGTGGCAGCAGTAAGTTCTGATGAGCTACAAACTGATACTTTAGCTGATAACAAGCAGGCAACTTCATCAGATAAGGCAAAGAAATACATAAAACCAGATTTTACAGAAAACTATAAAGTAAACCTCACTCTGCCTCAACTTGAGATAATTGACAGCAAATTTTATCACCTTCTTGACTCTCTGAATACACTGGAAAAGAAGTGTATGGGTTCCGAAATACAAGGACTTCACTGGACCCTCAATTCTTTCCCAGACAAAGTAATGGAACTGACTATGGCAAGTGGTATAGGCAAGGGGTATAAAGGTTATTTTTATATCAATAATATGCTTTGCCTCACTTCAACAGACCTGTCACAGGTTAGCCGTCCGAGTGGGAAAAAGAAGGATTTTCTTTTTGAAGGTAAGAACTTCATTATGGTTGAAGATTATTCTGTTTACCTGTTAGCAAAAGAAAATAATGAAGTA
This sequence comes from Pontibacter chinhatensis, assembly GCF_900113285.1. GTDB lineage: Bacteria > Bacteroidota > Bacteroidia > Cytophagales > Hymenobacteraceae > Pontibacter > Pontibacter chinhatensis. The sequence continues at coordinate 152 of NZ_FOOT01000015.1, read as the reverse complement.
AAAATTTTAAAGGCATATAACTTACCGTGTAACTAAAAAAGGAAGAAAAACTTCTGCCAACAACTAAGGCTTCGTTGGGTACGGAGTGCCTACAATGAAGCCGTGGTTGCACCCAACCGGGCGACGCGTTATGGGTTTTAAGTCGGAAGAGG
>NZ_FOOT01000011.1 GCF_900113285.1 Pontibacter chinhatensis | reverse complement strand
TGATCTGTGATTCTGTGAAGCGTGTCTTTTTCATTGCATTATAAAGTTATAGGTTTTTGTAACTTTACAATGGCCGAAGTTCAGGGAAGTCTACAAAGTTACTTGATGAAATTGGAAATAAAGACTTTATTCCTATTGTTATTCAAAGCTCTGCAGTTCCTCTTTGGGACGACTTTGTGCATTTATTCCAAAATGGAAGGGATTATATAATCCTTTTTGATGATGCTAATAAGTCTGTACAGAATTTGACTTACCTATTGGACTTTGTCCAAAAGCCCAAAACAAGTAAATTAAAAGTAATAATCACAGCCAGGGACTATGTAAAACAACAAGTGATACAGCGGTTGGATAATTCAAGGTATAAGGAAGTTATTATAGACAGACTGCAAGACAAAGATATTGAAGCAATCATATTGAACGCGTTGCCAAATCTACAGTACCATTCTGATATAAAAGGTAGAATAATAGATCTTGCTAAAGGAAATGCGAGAGTAGCATTAATGGCTACCTATTCTGTAACACCAGATTCAGAAACGAATTACTTAAGTAGTCCTGTATTACTTTATGAGAAGTATTTTAAAAAGATTGCAGATGAATTAGAGGCATTTTCAAAGCCTATCACTCTAAAGACACTTGCTATTGTCTCTTTTTTCGGAGTCTTGGATCGAAGTAATGTTGATTTAAGCAAAGTGCTGTCCCAAGAGTTCGATATTGATTGGGGTGAGCTCTGGGAAACGATTATAGCTCTGCATAATCACGAAGTTTTAGATTTATACTCTAACGAGGTGGTGAAAGTATCTGACCAGGTACTTGCAACTTATGCCTTTTATAAATGCTTTATAGACACTAAATCTTCACTAATAGATTATGGGCAGTGGCTGTCAACTTTTATTAAAGACTATCCTCATAAGGTAAAAAGTAGCTTAGTAGATATTAATAATACATTTAATTATGATCACATTAAGGATTTAGTTTTACCCCATTTGGAGAATATCTTGGTAAACACTAAAGAAAGAGAGGCTTTATATTCTTTCTATTCCATCTTCTGGTTTTACAAAGGGTATGATACCCTTGCATATATTAGACAGTGGATAAAAGAGTTACCTATTGATGGTAAAGATGGAGAATTAACATTTTCTTACAATCACAATGATCATACAAGACCGTCTAAATATTTCGAGCTATTGGTTCCTTTTTGGGGTCATTCGAATGAATTATTAAAACCATCTCTAGAGCTAGGTATAGATCTAGTTTCAAAGCAGAATAACCGCATACCTGAATTTCTAAAATTTATAAATGACTATTTTAGTTATAGACTGTCCGATGTAAAGCAAGGATACCAAAGGCAAAGAATACTTCTAGACGTTTTACTAAATGAAAAGCGATCTTCCCTCCATGAAGAAGTAGCAGATGGAACATTCCTGAACATCGCGGAGACATTACTGGGTTGGCGTTTTACAGAATATGGGCCCTCTAAAGGTTTGACTTTTCATGTCACAAACTTTCATCTCTACAATTCACCGGATTTACTGGAATTAAGGAGCAGAATTTTAAAAAATTTTATAGAACTTTTTGAATACAGTATTGAACAATCAAACAAGATATTAGAGAAGATCATCTACCCTGGAGTAGATATTGATAAGAATATCTATAAAAGTGAACTACCAATTTATCAATCTCTTATCACAGAGAAATTATCGATAGAATTATATAATCATTGTAAATTCGTCAAAAGGCTTGCTAAAAAGATATTCCCAGATAGAAGTGATATTCCAACGGAGTGGAAATCCTTTATAGATTCTGAAATAATGAAGTTAACAAAATTTCTGAAAACAGAATTTGATGATAGTAAAGGGAAAAGTTGGAAAGAAAGGGAGCAAGAAAAAAGAGAAATAATCCGCAGAGCCATTCTATCGAAAGAATGGTATGAAATAGAGTTGCTGCTCCTTTCAGTTGATAGTCTCTACAAACAGCAAATTGGTAGGTCGCGCTGGCAGGTTGACTATGCCATTTCTGAAATATTCATAGCCATTTCTAAAAAGAGTAAAACCGATATAGATAAAGCATTAAGAATGTTTTTTAGCAAGAAACTTTCGCTGCCTCTTCAACCTCGGGTCTTAAACTTTATCCTTAATGATGGTAGTCTGTCAGGTAAAGAAATAGCCTTTATAATAAATGAATTTGATTTTGAAGCGAAACCCTTTTGGACTCTAGCATTATTGAATGCTTTGCCTGAAGACCAAGTTGACTTAGATTTTGTCAAGATGCTTGTTCAAGTGTTTAGACAGGCGAATGGTAATCTACCTTTTCATAGGATGGCTGATTACGTGAAATTTGATCAAGCTTTTGGGGTTTACAAAAAAGATAAGCCAGGGTTAGGATTAGATGATCACAATATAATTTCTTATCTGACACAGCTTCTTTTGGAGAGACAGGACAAGCAAAGTATAGATTTAGGTTTCCACTTCTGCCAAGAATGCGCACAGTATCTCACAAATCATGTTCATTTGCTTAAACAAGCATATATATTACTGAAAACTAATGATATTCATTTTGATTATGATGGTAAAGAATTAGAGGCAGTTTTAGATTTAGATCCCAATTTTTTTATTGTATATCTGGAACAGAAAGCAGCAGATACTAATTTTTTGTTATTCAAGCTTGAAGATTTTAAACTCTCTCATATTTGGTCTTTACCAAACTATGAGGATATAGTAAACAATGCTATAAATATCATAATCGCAAAAACTCCCATTTTTTCTAATTGGGAGCACCCATCAGTAGCATTATTTACATTTGAAAATCCGAGTGATGAACTGCTTATAAAAGCTCATAATTTCATAAATGACTTTATAAAGCATCACTATTTAGAGAGGCAACACATCATGATGATTATGAACGTTGTGTTGCACAGATTCTCAGATCAGTTTGTAAAGTACTTAGAACAATTTCTGCGATTAAATAAAGATGTTGAGGTCTTCAAAAGTTTACATTTCGATAAAGGGGGTATCTATACAGGCAGTCGAGTTCCTAAAATACAAAGAGTTATAGAACTTTGCACTGACATTTTAATGATGATTAAATCACTTCCAGATGTTCTTGATTACATTGATCATATAAAGTACTTGGATCAATATATAGGATGGTTGCAGAAAGACATTAAAGATGAGCAAAAGAGAGAGTTTCAGGAGACTTATGAGTAGTTTTAAAGAAGGTGCTGTCCTTCATAGTCTCCCTTTGCATCCACTTTAATAAGATATTCATTCTTTTTATGTAGAGGCTGTAAAATAAACTGTGTCAAAGGATTAGCAGTATTACCTTTAACACAGTCAACATGGAAGAGAAAAACGAGCTGGATCTGGAAAAGATCAAGCGCCAGTTTCTGGAAGAGTTCCGGAGCGGCAAACCCACCTTCGGCAAAGACGGCGCCTTAGGGCCCCTGTTAAAACACTTCTTAGAAGCCGCCCTGTCGGCGGAGATGGACCTGCACTTGAACGCTGAGCAACGGCAGCAAGGCAACCGGCGCAACGGCAAGGTGAGCAAGCAGGTGCGCACCTCGGACGGCACCATTGAGGTGGAGAGCTCCCGCGACCGCTCGGCCAGCTTCGAGCCCCAGATCATCCGCAAGCGGGAAACCGTGCTGGCCGAGAACCTGGAACCCCGCATCCTGAGCATGTACGGTTTAGGCATGAGCCTTCGTGACATCTCCTCGCACCTGAAGGAGCTGTATGACATGGACATCTCCCATGACACCTTAGCGACTCTCACCGAAAAGATCGTGCCCCAGGTTAAGGAGTGGCAGGCCCGGCCGCTGGATGCGCTCTACTGCATCGTCTGGCTGGACGCCATGCACTACAAGGTCAGACAGGAAGGGCGCACTGTCTCCAAGGCCGTCTACAATATTTTGGGCATTGACCGCCACGGCCACAAGGAGCTGCTGGGGGTGTATGTTTCCGAAAGCGAAGGGGCTACTTTCTGGCTCTCGGTGCTCACCGACTTGCAGCAGCGGGGTGTAGAAGACATGCTTATCGCCTGCATTGATAACCTCAAGGGCTTTGCCGAGGCCATCAACAGTATTTTCCCTCAAGCAGATGTGCAAAGCTGTATCGTGCATCAGATCCGCAGCAGCATCAAGTATGTGGGCTCCAAAGATCAGAAAGAATTCATGCGCGACCTCAAGCCCGTGTACCGGGCAGAATCAAAAGAACTGGCAGAGCTCAGGCTGCTGGAACTGGAAGAGAAGTGGGGTAAGAAGTATCCCAAGGTCATTGAGAGCTGGCAGCGGAACTGGGACAAGCTCTCGACGTACTTTAAGTACACGGAGCCGGTCCGGAAGCTGATCTATACCACCAACACCATCGAGGGCTTTCACCGCCAGGTGCGCAAGGTAACCAAAACCAAGGGGGCCTTCCCCTCGGACATGGCCCTGCTGAAGCTCATTTACCTCTCGCACCAGAACATCAGCCGAAAGTGGGTCATGCCGCTGGCCAACTGGAGCCAGACGGCCCAGCAGCTCTCGATCTGGTTCGGGGACAGGATGCAGCTGGACTTAAGGTGAAAAGCGCTTTAAAAGTTTGGCCCTGTTGCTGTAAGGATTCACACCAGTACACCAACAGGGCCAGTAAACGAAAATATGGAAATGACACAGTTTAAATTACACTCCCTTTATGTAAGGCTCTTCAATAAGGCTTGATATCTTATACCGTTTATACTTAAAATCAATCCATTACTGGAGATTATCAAAAATTACTAGAAGCTATCTCAAAAATACCTGAGCATGATTTTCATGCAGGCCAGCAGGACAAAGGCCAGTTAGTTTTCAGCTTTGTACTCGTGCCTGACCAGCGTTCTTCTAAAGTTGAAGAGCCAGGCAAAGAAGCGTTCCACCTTCCATCTCTTCCGGTAGCGCCTGAGCTTTCTGCCGTCCTGCGTCTTTTTCTTCACCCTGTTCCTTCGGTGCGGGGCAATAAGCTCTACACCCTCTTGCCTGAGCTTCTCATCAAGCGGATCCGAGTCATAGGCCCTGTCGCCAATCATCCTTTGGGGCAGCGGCTCGATGAAACGCTCCTCCAGCACCCGTTCCACCAGCCCTACTTCGTGCGGGGAGGCTGAGGCGATTGAGACAGAAAGAACAAGGCCTGCAGCGTCCGTGATTGCCATGAGCTTGGTGCCTTTACCGCGTTTAGTCTTTCCAACAGCAGCCCCCCTTTTTTGGCCATGCAGAAGGAGCCATCAATGAAGCACTCGCTCAAGTCCACACCGCCCCTTTCCATCAGGTCGCGCGCCAGGGCCTCCACCACCTGTCGCATCACCCCCTGCTCCTGCCACTGCTGAAACCTGCGGTGACAGGTCTGGTAAGGCGGAAAACGCGCTGGCAAGTCCTTCCAGGGGGCACCGGTGCGTAAAATCCATAGCACCCCTTCCAGCACCTGCCGCTTATCCCGAGCTGGCCTGCCACGGCCATCAGCTCGTTTCACCGGCTCCGGAATCAAATCCTTTATCCTTTCCCACTGCTCATTTGTTAGCTCCATGAGCAGGTAACAAACAAGCTCAAGCGCTAATTCCTATTTTTGAGATAGCTTCTAGATAAAAAGTCCCTTTTTTAAATCAAGGCAGGGACTTTTTATCTAGAATTTAGAACAACTTATTCAAGTTATACAAGCTAATCCTTCTCCATATACTTCTCATCCCCGCACATGCGGACGATCTTCGGCGTGAAGGTTCCCACCACTTCCACCAGGTCCTGCTGTGACTGCATCACCTGGCGGATGTCCTTGTAGACCATAGGCGCTTCATCCAGGCCCGATCCGATCACTTCCACACCGGCCTCCTGTAGGTATAGCTGCACCTGTGGCAGCGTGAGCGTCTGCTTGGCTTTGGTTCTGGACATCACCCGGCCTGCTCCGTGCGAAGCAGAGTTCAGGGAGTTTGCCTCACCTTTTCCACGCACAATAAAACCCGGTGTCGCCATAGAGCCAGGTATAATACCGAGCACGCCCTGACCTGCCGGTGTGGCGCCCTTGCGGTGCACGATCACCTCGTTTCCGGCAGCGTCTTTTTCCTTCCAGGCAAAGTTGTGGTGGTTTTCTACTACCGCCAGCGGCTGTTCACCTAAGGCTGTCGCCAGGCGCCCATGTATCTGGTGATGACAGGCCGAAGCATAGTCACCTGCCAGGTTCATCGCCAGCCAGTACTCTTGCCCTTCCGCTGTGTTCAGGTCCAGCCAGGCCAGGTGCCGTGCCTCCTGTGGCAGACGGCAGCTTTCCATCGCCAGCTTGGTATAGTGGCCGGCAATGCTGGCACCTAGCCCGCGCGACCCGGAGTGGGAGAGGGCTGCCAGGTATTGTCCTGTTGGTAGCCCGAACTCGTTATCTTTATCATGCAGCTCTACCACACCGAACTCCACAAAGTGGTTACCCCCGCCCGAAGACCCGAGCTGGCTGTAGGCCCGGTCTTTCAGGCTCTTCACGATAGGAATAGTGGCGAACTCAGGACGCTCCATGATGGCATGGTCCTTCGGTTTTTTGAAGGTAGCCGTACCGAAGCGGGTGTTGTCGAGCAAAATTCGCTTTAGCTGCTCTGATTGCTTGTTCAGAATAGCTGAGTCAATCGCATAAAGGCTCATGCTCATGCAGCAGCCGATATCCACGCCTACGGCATAAGGTATGACAGCATCTTTTGTAGCCAGCACGCCGCCAATGGGTAGTCCATACCCCTGGTGTGCATCCGGCATCAGGGCACCAGCTAGACTCACGGGAAGCCGCATGGCCGTGTTCATCTGGTTTAAGGCACCTGCCTCAATGCCTGCTGCCCCGTAAATAGTATAGCCCCTTGCTTCGTCTAGCAGCGGAATGATTTCTTCCTGTTTGGGGGGAAGCAGTGCCTCTGCCAGCGCTGCCAGTTGCGCATCCTCCAGGTAATCGGCAGGGGAGGCCAGCACCTGGGCAAGTATAGCCAGTTGCTCTTCTTTCAGAAGATCAGCATAGTTAGACTCCATAAGTGCAATCGCAATTCCGATGGCTTTACCGGGCTTGTACCCGATTTCCAGTAAGTCTTTTCCAGTAGGTGTGTTCATAGTTTTATCCCTTAAGTATGCTACAAAGAAATCGGGCCACTGCGCAGCCTTTCTGCGTAGTTATAGTATTTTATAAAAATCTTTTCGCACCTCCACCAGCAACTCATTCAGTCGCTCCATATCCGGCTCCTCCGGCAAGTCCGAAGCCTCATATAACGCATCCATTCTAGCGATCCGCTCCTCGGCTATTGCCAATAGCTCGGCATACTCAAAAGCCCCTGCCTTGATCCGGAGCAGGAATTCGCGGTTGGGCCGGCGCACGATGATCTGCTTTTTCGTGGCGATCTCCTCAGCCATGTCGAGCAGGCGGAAAGTGTGCATCAGGTTCTTGGCATCGTAGTTCTTGCCGTGCGAGAGCGTGTTTTCGTAGCGGGCCTGGTTGCGCTTCTCCACCCACTCCCAATACTCCTTGTACTCCTTGCAATAGGTAGAGTAGGCGTTCTTGTTAAAGCTCATCACGGCCAGCGGCTGCAGCCCTTTGGGTATAGAACTCAGCGACACATCATTTGCTTGCTCGCGCTGCACAATGCCCTTGAACCGGGCGCCCTGCTGGTGGAAAAGCGCATAGAGGTCCGGCATGTGCGGGATGCGGGCCAGGCCGCAATCCTCCTGCCGCAAGCCCCGCTGCTCGAGAAATTCCTGCACCGGCACTGAGCCCTGTCCCTGTGCCACGTAGCAGAAGTCCAGCACGGAGCGCCGCTCCGGCTCCACCGGGTTCACGATCTTTTTCTTCAGTCCCCGCGCCTTCTTGACCTGTGTGAGGGCATAGCCGGCGAAGGTGGTCTTGCACAGCTTCGAAAGGAAGTCCTCGGCCCGGAACCGGTCGTAAAGCGGGTGCTTATACAGGATGCAGTCTTCTGGCATGGCCAGTAGCTCGAGCATGTTCGGGTTGTTTTTAGAGAGCAGGTCCACGAAGCGTCGCAGTTCATAGTACACAATGTCACTCGACTCGTTGCTTAGTTGTTCCACGTAGTTGAGCCCATAATAATCCTCCTCCGGCAGCACGAACACGCCGCGGATGTCGGTGTCGGAAGTAGGAGTGCTCAGGCCGTAGGCCCTGCTGCCGCTGATGCACTCAAACAGCAGCAGGTTCTTTTGTTTCAGGTCGTCAATGGTTAGTGCCATGGGTATGCTATCATTTTTCGGAATAATTCGTTCAGCGGCTCCGTTTTGCCCTGGTGTCTTTCAAACTCGTTTGCCCGGGAGTCGCAGTAGTCAAGGATGCCTTTCAGGTATAGCTCCAGCTCGGTTTCTTTTGGGTGACGGTAGGTTTCATCTACCTGCGCCTTCAGCACGAGCAGCGCCTCTATCTTGTCGCGCATGTTTCGGTCCGCTACCAGGGGCAGCAGCTCCCGGAATTGCAGCGGCGGTACATATTGCCGCTCCACAATCCAGAGGCTACAGAGGGTGGTGCGCAGCAGGTAAAAGTAGCTCTTCAGCTTCACCTTGTCTTCTGCCTCGCAGGCTTTGTAGTAGTTGTGGGCCATGCTCAGGTAGTGGTGCAGCCCGGCGCGGCAGGAAAAGTAGGCAGGTGCCAGCGCCTGCAGCTGCTGCCTGAAATCTGTCTGCTGCCGGTATATGATCGGTGAGGCCAGGCGCTCGAACATGGCCGCGTTGGTTTTGCGCAGCAGGCGCAGGCTCTTGCGGATGTCCCAGCCCACCAGGTCCAGGTCACCGCTCAGGTACTCGATGGTGTCGCGCTGCTCGTCTATACCCAGATACCAGTCGCAGGTATGGCGGTAAATGAATCGCACGTCATAGTCGCTGTCGGGCGAGGGGAAGCCCCAGGCCCGGCTGCCGGTTTCGGAGGCAAAAAGGACTTGTACCTCGTGCTGTTTCTCTATCTCACTAAGCTTTTGTTGTATCAGTTCCTGCATGGCCTTTGTTGTTAATGTGCCAAAGGTATAGGGGCACTGCACAGTGTTTTTGCGCAGGAGAAATTATTTTCTGTTATTTCGTCAGGAGGATCATAAAAAGGCTTAATCCTGGATGTGACGGGGCTCTGGACATCTTAACTGCTTTTTACACAGGTAGGTGCAACCCTTTGGTGTCGCCTTGGGTCATAAGTATAAATTGCCTCTAAAGGCCTTGCTTGCTTTCACCTTAAAACCTTTGTCAGATGAAACTGCCTAAAACCTTACTGAGCGCGATCGTGGTCGGTATCGCTGTCCAGACAAGCGCTTGCCAGAAAGATGACCTGCCTAAGCCTACCGCTGAAAATGGAGGAAAAGACGGCAAGGAAGTTATCAAGACTCCTTATGATAACTGCCCGGCCTGTGGTATGGGGTAAAAGCCCATGCGAATCATTTTTACAGTAGAAGCGTGCCTGGCATTCTAGCGACTGTCGCCTGTAACCTGGATGCAGATATCCTGTCTGCTACCTACCCTTTGCTGGAAGAGGGCAGGGTAGAGGCGATGGAGTGGTCTTTTGATACGCTTTTCCAGGTGGAACAGCTCCCTGATTGGTTCCGGGAGATGTTGCTTGCCTACAGCCGGGAAGGCAGGCTGATCGGACACGGCGTATTTTATTCGCTCATCTCGGGCAGGTGGTCCCGGGAGCAGGCGCAGTGGCTAAAGAACCTGCGGCAGCTATCAGCCCAATTTCACTTCGACCACATCACCGAACACTTCGGCTTCTTTACCGGCCAGAACTTTCACCACGGCGCTCCGCTGAGCATACCCTATACCAGCACCACGCTCCGCATCGGGCGTGACAGGCTGCTGCGCATTCAGGATGCCTGCCAAAGGCCGGTGGGACTCGAGAACCTGGCCTTTTCTTACTCGCTGGACGATGTAAAACAGCACGGCGAATTCCTGGAAAAGCTCATAGCGCCTGCCAACGGCTTCATCATCCTGGACCTGCATAACCTTTACTGCCAGCTCCACAATTTTTCTGTTTCTTACAAAGAACTGATCCGACTATACCCACTCGAGCGCGTGCGGGAAATCCACATCTCGGGTGGCAGCTGGGAAGAAGCGCCGGAGGCACCAGGCCAGAAAGTAAGGCGCGATACCCACGACGATGCGGTGCCGGCAGCCGTATTTGGGCTTCTTGAACAGACCATGCCGCTTTGCCCCAACCTCAAGTACGTGGTGCTGGAACAACTGGGAAACGGGTTGAAAACCGAAAGCAGCCGTGCCGGCTTTCAGAGAGACTTCCGGCAGTTGGAGCAGCTGGTACAGCAGGCCAATGCGGTCCGTACCGGTCACCAACCTGCAAATCTTTTCCTGCCATTGAACGCCCTCCCAGGCAGCGCTGTGGAAGAGGATGAGGCACTGCACCAGCAACAGGTGCTACTCTCGCAAATACTTGAAAATGCCCCTTCCTACCAGGAGGCGCAGCGTCTGCTCCAAACCTCCTCCCTCGCTCATTCCGACTGGCGTATCGAAAACTGGCAGCCCTACATGCTGGAAACAGCCATCCGGATTGCACAGAAGTGGAAGAAGTAGCAGGCAGGAGGGCTTGCTGTACCTGACTGCCCAATGTGTTTGCCTTTGTAACTTTCATTTCATGTTCCGTTGGCCGGTAAACAGTTAGCGCAGTGTGGTTTTCTTCAGATTCAGGGATTTCGTGCGTGTTCTGGCAGACAGGTTGCCTTTGAAGACTATGGGTTAGCCGCAGCCCCCTTCCTCGTTAAAGGCGATGCTCTTACCGTGACCACACCATCACAAAGAGCCTGCTCGGCTTGTGGAGAAACTGGGGGTATGCGTCACGCAGCAAGCTGTTTAGTGTCGGAGCCTGTAGCGCACTCCTTTTTTGTTGAAGAGGACTTCGCTCAGTGATGCTTTAAAGTTCAGGATTGGGTAGGTGAGCAGCGTTTGGTTATACTATAGCCTTCTGTACCAACATTCAGTCTACATGTAATCATTTTACTGTAAATCCAGCGTGTTCTACATGTTTTACTGTGTTGGTTAACGTTTTTACTTTACATGGTGGCGATGTTTAAAATGCCTGACTGCAATTGGAGTGTCCGAAGCATCGGAGAGTTTTTAATAAGAGCGCAGATTAATAAGAGCGCAGATCCTGAAAAAGAAAGAATAGAGCAGGTTTACCGGGAGGTGTTTGAACTGGCCGCTGACAACTGATTGCCGGGCTCATTCAGCTAAAAGGGTGGATCGATAAAGCACTTTCAAGCATCAGCCGAGAGATGCGCTTTGGGCAGGAAAATCCTGTACCTGTAGCTAATCCAGCTACAGGTACAGGGTTCATTGCTTTGATAATATGGCTTGGTCCTTCAGGCTCAAGCTCAAGGTCCCAATGTCTGGAATGGGGGAAGCCGGAACTTTTATGCTGGGTTTGCCGATGTGACTTTGATATCCTGTGCCGCTGCCCACTGCCCGATGTCCTGCTTGCTCAGGGCACTTGCCATCAGGTCCGGGAATTTATCGGGCGTGCAGGCAAAGACAGGTATGCCGATGGAGGCAAGATACTCTGCGTTGCTGTGGTCGTAGGAGGGAGCGCCGTCGTCGTTCAGGGCCAGCAGGGTGACCACCTGCACACCGGCGTTAACCAGCTGTGCCGCCATCTTACGCATTTCCTTTTCGTCTCCCCCTTCATACAGGTCGGTGATGAGCACCAGCACGGTGTCAGTTGGCCGGGTGATGATTTGCTGGCAGTAGGACAGGGCCTGGTGAATGTCGGTCCCTCCTCCCAGTTGCACTCCGAACAGCAGTTCCACCGGGTCCTGCAGCTCTTCCGTCAGGTCAGCTACGGCCGTGTCGAAAACAACCATTTTTGTCTGCACAGCCGGTATGGAGCCCATTACGGCCCCGAAAATACCGGAATATACCACGGATGTACCCATGGAACCGCTCTGGTCGATGCACAGCACAATGTCCTTTAATGCTTTGCGCCTGCGGCCGTAGCCAATGCGTGTTTCAGGGATGATGGTATTGTATTCGGGCTGGTAATGGCGCAGGTTTTTGAGAATGGTGGCAGGCCAATTAATCTCGTTATGGCGCGGCCTGCGGCTCCGGGTGGAGCGGTTAAGGCTGCCGCTGATTGCCTGCTGTGTGGGAGCGGCCAGCTTCTGCATCAGCTCTTCCACCACCTTGCGCACGACCTGCCGGGCTGTGTCCTTTGTCTTTTCGGGTATCACCCGGCTTAGCGTCATGAGGTTGGCGACCAGGTGCACATCCGGCACGACGGACTCGAGCATCTCCGGCTCCATGAGCATGGAGGTCAGGTTAAGCCGTTTGAGTGCATCCTGCTGCATCACCTTTACTACCGTATTGGGGAAATACTCCCGGATATCGCCAAGCCAGCGGGCTACATTCGGGGAGGAAGCACCGAGTCCTCCTCTGCCTTTGTCACCGTTATAAAGGGCCTCCAGGGTCTTGTCTATCCCTGTTTCCAGCTTAGAGAGCGGCACCGTCAGCTCTTCCTTTGTTTCGCTGCCCAGTACCAGTCGCCAGCGTTTAAGTCGTTCTTCGTTCATATCCATGCTTAGGCCACGCCGATTATTTTGTAAAACACGGGCAATACTTCCCTTGCCCGCTCTTCGTCCAGGTTGAGCTCCGTAGCTGCTACTGCCACAGGTGCGCCGCCAGCTTTAGCCTTCTCGGCCAGCTTGCGCTTTTCGGAGGCCGTGTAGTCTGCAAAGGTTCTTCTCAGGATGGGTGCCACCTGTTGAAACAATTCGCCCGGCAGTTCCGCCAGCCAGGCATCCAGTATGCTCCAGATGCGGTCGTCGAGTATTAGGGTGGTGGCACTGTTCTTCAGGAAGCCCTCGAGCCAGGAAGAGGCATAGGCCGGATCTGTTCCGGGAGAAAGCGCCCTGCTGAACTCCTGCGCCGTCTGTTCTTCCTGTAGCACGCCTGCCTCCTGTAAAATTTTGCAACAGGTACCGCAGACCAGGGCGTTGGCCTGATGGGTGTCCAGAAGCTCCAGCAGGGTAGCGTACCACACGTCCTTGTATTCTTCCTCCTCCAGTAACAGGATACCCTGTTCCAGCCGGACAATCAGCCCTGCGATGCTTTCGCCCGTCTCCTCGTCGATGGCACTGCAGGCAGCGGGCAGACCGGCACAAATGCGGGCTACCAGTGAATCCATGATCAGGGTCAGCGTGTCGGATTTGATGTTGCGCACGTGACCATACCTTTTGATCTGCACCAGGGGCAAGAAGGCCTGCATCAGTTCCGTTACGTCGGAGGTGCTGGCTGCCAGTTCGTCCATCCGGCGCATGAGCGCCGCCACACCCAAAGGGAGCTCGGCTGGTATCGCGTCGCCCAGCAAAAAAGTGATTTCGCGCAGCTGTCTCGCCTGCCCGGCCAGATGGGTGACATAGGCTGTGGCCGCTTCCTCCAAGGTGTTTCCCCATGCCGCTTTTTCCAGCAGGTGTATGCTGAGCTCCGGCTGCCAGTTCAGTTCCCATTCCTCTTTGAAGGTGCCTTTGCCCGACACAGCCTTTTTCTCGCCCCAATGCACTCCCAACAGGCGCAGGCGGTGGAGGAGTATGCTTTTCTGAAGCCCGGGCTCTTCACGCAGGTCCAGCTGCAGGAGCCTGGTGCCCTCCTGCGGTTTGAGGCGCAGTTTCTTTTGCCATAGCTCCAGGTCCCGCTGCAGGGGCACCTGGGGCGAGGCCGCCGGTATGCTGCCCACGCTGTGCCCCACAATAAGCTCGCGCCAGATAAGCTGCAGCTGTGCCTCGTCGCCCATGCACATGACTGTGCGCACCGCCTCGTTCAGCTCCTGCAGGCCAGCCTTTGCCTGTCCCCGCAGTGCTGTCAGGGTCTGGGCCAGCCGCACCGTCTCAATGACGTGTGCCGAGGAGATATCGAGCTGGTGCGCCCGGAAAACCCGGGCTACGTGGATGAGCCAGTGCGTACCGTCATCGTCCGGCTTTTGCCAGAGGTGTTCGTACCAGCCGGGCGAGTTGATGCCTGCGCCATAGCCACTCTCGAAGGAGAGGCGGCTGTTGGTCCAGGGTATCCAGGTGGCTTCGACTTTTACCTTCGGCAGTTTTCTGGTCAGCTCATCATCCGCTTTCTGCTTGGGCATGTGCTGCAGCGCAGGCACATGCCAGGCACCGCAGATGACGGCAATGCGCGCATACTGCTCTTTCTGGGCCGTCCGTATGCCCTTTCGCATAAAAGCCTCCCGTACCTGCTCCAAGCGATCTTCCTGCTCTGGCAGGGAGTCGCGCAGGGCCTGCATGGCTTCCGCCACGGCCTGAAAAGTGTCCAGGGCGTGATAGCGCAGCTCAAACTGCTGCTCCCACCAGAGCTCCGCGTCGGTATAGCCGGCCGCTTCGGCCAGGAACCTGAGGGGGTTCCGGTGGATGGCCTGTATTTCCGGGTCCTGGTTTTCGGGTGTCTCCTCTGTTTCTGTCTGTTGCAGGGCAAACTTGTGCGTGAGCGGCATATCGATAAACCGGACCGGCAGGCCCTTCGCCAGGGCATATTGTATGGCCTGCCACTCGGGTGAGTAGGTGGCAAAAGGGTAAAAGGCAGCCTGCTGCGGGGAGTCCGGCATGTAGGCCAGTAGCGCCACAGGCGGGGCCATCTCCGGGTCATGGGCCCATCGGAGCAGGGCTTCCCCTTCGGGCGGCCCTTCAATCAGGATAATGTCCGGCTGCAATTGCTCCAGCGCCTGCACGACGTTGCGCGCAGACCCCGGGCCGTGGTGCCGGATACCAAGTAAGTGAACCATCTGTTTGTGTCCTAGTTCGTCTAATCAAACCTGTGGGAGAAACCCGGATTTCTACAGCATGTCGCGGCAGGAGCGGTAGAGGTCTTTCCAGCCTTCACGTTGCTTCATCACTGTCTCCAGGTACTCTTGCCATACGATCCGGTCCTGCACCGGGTCCTTTATCACGGCGCCTATCACGCCGGAGGCGACATCGTCAGCCTTCATGCTGCCGTCACCAAAGTGGTGGGAGAGGGCCAGGCCATTGTTCATCACGGAGATTGCCTCGGCGGTACTGAGCGTACCGGACGGGGATTTTAGTTTGCTTTTTCCGTCTGCCGACACGCCGCTGCGCAACTCCCGGAAGATGGTCACGATGCGGCGGATTTCTTCTGTGATTGGTTTCTCGAGGGGCAGTTCCATGCTCTGGCTGAAGCTCTGCACGCGCTGCTGCACAATCTCCACTTCTTCTTCCATGGAGGCAGGCACGGGTAGGATTACGGTGTTGAACCTGCGCTTGAGGGCGCTGGAAAGTTCGTTCACGCCTTTGTCGCGGTTATTGGCCGTGGCAATCACATTGAAGCCTCTTACTGCCTGCACTTCGGTGTTCAACTCCGGTACGGGGAGTGATTTTTCGGAGAGGATGGTGATGAGGGAATCCTGCACGTCCGAGCCGATACGGGTTAATTCTTCCACGCGGGCTATTTTGCCCTCCCGCATGGCACGCATCACGGGCGTTTCCACCAGTGCATCCGGCACCGGGCCCGCTGATAGGAGCTTCGCATAGTTCCAGCCGTAGCGAATGGCCTCTTCGCCGGTTCCGGCGGTGCCCTGTACCAGGAGGGTAGAGTCTCCGGAAACGGCAGCGGCCAGGTGCTCGGAAACCCAGGACTTGGCCGTGCCCGGCAAGCCGTAGAGCAGGAGGGCCCGGTCAGTTGTGAGGGTGGCCACGGCGATTTCCATTAGTCTGCGGTTGCCGATATACTTCGGGGTGACCTCAAATCCGTTAGGCAGCTTGCCCCCAACCAGGTAGGTGACCACTGCCTGCGGTGACATGCGCCAGTTTTGCGGCACCGCGTTCCGGTCCTGCTTTCTTACCTCTTCCAGCTCCTGCGCGAATTGCTGCTCGGCGTGCTGGCGTAAAACGTTTGACATATGTGTTGTTTAGATAGATGCGTTTAGTTGTTCTCTTGTCTGTATGATGCGACTCATCTCGGTGCACATGTTCCTGAAATACCGTACCTGGTAAGCCTCATTTTCCTGCAGGATGTACTGCTGCAGGACAGGCAACAGGGAAGGGGGCATTTGCAGGGCCCAGCGGAGGTAATCCTGTTGGCTGAGGCTGTAGGGCTGTTGGACGAGCTGCTGCAACAGGGCCGTGCATACACTGGCCGGAATCAGGGTATAGCCTTCATCCAGGAGCAGGTACAGGTACTGATAGGCCTGCTGCGCGATGAACTTATCGGCCCACCTGAACCGCTCCTGCAACGGAAGCACCGGCAGTAACTCGAGCACATTTACCGGGTCAGATTCAAGCAGGGCCTGCGCCAATTCCCGGTGGCTGTACCTGACAGCGCTTTGCACGAGGTAGGGGACCCAGAGATTTTGCGCTTTATGGCTGGTGAAGAGTTGCACGACCTCTTTTGGGGAAAGTTGGTAGGCTGCCTGCCAGAAGTCTGGGTGCAGGCAGGCGATGGCCTGAGCCAGCCAGAAATCCATATCCTCCACTCCTGGTTGGCTACTCACCTTCTCCAAGCCTGCCGCCACAAGTGTTTCCGGAAGGGCAGCCTCCCTGTTGAGATGAGGCACTTTCTTTTTGGTAAAGAGGAGTGTCCGCTCTTCCTTGATGGTAAGCACGCTTTTCACAAAAGCCGCTACTTCCTGGTACAGGCCAGAGCCGGGCAGGGACTGGAGTAGCTCGTATACCACCTGTTTTACCTTGCTGCTTTTGTCGTCTAGTTGCGCTATCAGAAAGGCCTCATCTGCTAAAGAAAGCCCTTTCAGGAGGATTCCCAGTAATTCTGCCCTGTTATTGGCGGTTTCCTCCTGCAGGCTGGCTTCTAATAAAGCCAGGGCCGCATCGGGTGCGGTTTGGCGGATTTCCCTGAGATAAGCCTTCCGCTGCTCCCAGGTCCCTGTCTCCCATACCTGGTCCTCTGCCGGTGCGTTCAGGTGCTGCCACTGCGGGTTGATGCCAGCCAGCCAGGCTCCCCGGGTGCCGCAGGCCTGCAGTGTTTGCGTACGTTTCTGTTTTTTATCCGCGGCCCTGGCGAGCAGCTCCGGAAGCAGGGCAGGGAGCACCACCTTGTTTTGAGTGTTGCAGCGGTGAATAAAGTAGTCAATCAGGACTTCTTCTTTGGCCCGTAAAAACTGCTGCAAGAGGGCAGCTGCCGTTGCAGGGACAAAAGGTCTTGTTTCGGAAGGAGCAGGAGGAAGGGTTCCATGGCTTTGGGGCAACGTTTTGCCCGCCTCCTCCATGAGCAGGTAGGCGGCTGTCAGCTTGAGAAACGCATCTTCGCGGTTTTCGCTGGTGGCTTGCATGCGCTCATGCGCCTCTTGCAGCACAGCAGGGATGGCAGTGGGAACATACTTGCTGTTCCCGATCATGGCGGATTTTATGAGTTCCTGTAGCATGCTCAGGTCAGTGTGTAAAATTGATTATCAAACCAAAAGGCAAGGAGCCGTACGCCTGCGGGCTCATAGAGCAGAAAGGCAGTGCAGGGAGCTCCTCCTGTTATGGCCAGTGTCCGCCATCCATCTGTATCCGCGTTCAGCAAGGGCAGGCAGTTGGATGCTGCATCTGTCAGTTGCCACGACTGGTTTTGATAAAGGATGCGGACCGTACTTCCCATAAAAGGATGCTGTGTGGCAAAGGGCTGCACGGCCAACGTTTGGGTTACCTTGGTAAGCAGGGATGTAAAGGGCCCGGCATCAGGTAAGGGCACGGCTTTGCTGGCAGCTCCCTGCTGCCGGATCAGCGCGCGCAGCGGACTGGCA
The DNA here is from genome assembly GCF_900113285.1 of Pontibacter chinhatensis. GTDB lineage: Bacteria > Bacteroidota > Bacteroidia > Cytophagales > Hymenobacteraceae > Pontibacter > Pontibacter chinhatensis. The sequence goes on along the minus strand of NZ_FOOT01000011.1, from coordinate 56,739 downwards.
GAAGGGTAGAACACGAGCTCAGCTTCGAGCAAGGTGCCTGGCACCAGGTTATGCTGCGGGGCCTGCCCCGGACCGTAAAAGTTAAGGAGCAGGGCAAAGCGCTGATGCTGGTAACCGTAAAGCCACACCTGCTCGACGCTAAGGCGCTCTTCCGTTTCGTATATTTTTGCCAACACGGCCCATTGGTCCAGAACCCCATCGCGCAGCAAGACCTGCTCCTTGGGAATATTCCACCCAATCAGCGTCCGGACATCAGCCTGCAGGGCTTCATCCAGGGAAGGGAGCCGCTGGTATGCTTCACTTAGCAGGTAAAGTGAGGATATGCTGTGTAGGAAAGGTTTTTGCCAGCCATCCTGGTAATAGTTCAAATCGCTGAGGCGGCGCAGGTTGCCTGCCACGGCCGGGGCCTGAGCGTCCACCATGCGGGCTACAATATTTTTGTTGAAGGTGTAAGCCTCCGCCGGAACGTGGCTGATTCCATGGCGCACGAGGTCTTTGAGCCAGGTGCGGAGCTCCTCCATACCGGCTGCTACTTTCCTGTCGCGCCCTTCAGCCCGTTTTTCCTGTGCCTTCGTGTCAACAGGTTTACCGTTCTTGTCTGCTTTGGGTGCCTTTGCGGTAGCTTGATTTTCCCGTTTGTGCAACCATTCTGCTACCTGCGGTTCCAGGGTTTCTGCACTGGTAAATATCCCAGGCTGCCTGGCATAGAGAAAGAGCAGGCCGAGTCCGTGTTTGCAAGGGAATTTACGGCTGGGGCAGGAGCACTTGAAGGCAATTTGCTGCAGGTCCACCATGGTTCTGTAGGGGTTTTTCCCGCTGCCCTGACAGTCACCCCACATCGCCTGTTCGTGTACATAGCGGGAGACCCACTTAGCCTGGTTAGCCAATTGCTGGCCCGCCTTGACAGAGGCATTGTCGGGGGCAAGCTGTATAATCTGATCTTCGGTAAGCGTCATGAGTACTGTTGTGCTTCTTACCACGGCTATTCAAAGTGCCTGTGGCTACAGGAGCTGTGCTGAATGAATTAGTGGCTTTAAAGTACAATTTTTTCAGTACAGTAGGTAGCAGCCTGATCATTTTTCGCTTACTTTACTTGCCCTATCCCTGCTGCCCGGCCCAAGCTGGTGTGTAACATATTGGAAAGTAATATCCCCTCAGCAACCTGGAGCAAGTAGGGTTCTCTTATAATCGTATTCATTTATCCTGGTCTATGCCCGTAAACCGCAACGCCCTGATTCGTTACCGCACGCTCGACAACTGCCTGCGCAACAAGTACAGAAAGTGGACGCTGGAGGATTTGATTGATGCCTGCTCGGAAGCCCTGTACGAGTACGAGGGCATTGACAAGGGCGTGAGCCGGCGCACAGTGCAGATGGACCTGCAGATGATGCGCTCGGATAAGCTGGGCTACAATGCGCCCATCATTGTGATTGACAAGAAGTACTATGCCTATGAGGACCCAGAGTACTCCATCACGAACATTCCGCTCACGGAGCAGGACCTGGGCAAGCTGACCGAGGTAGCCGGTATCCTGCGGCAGTTCAAGGGCTTTACGCACTTCCACGAACTCAACGGCATGGTGCAGCGCCTGGAGGACCGCATCCATACGGCCAAGACGAAGCAGGCACCCGTCATTGATCTGGAGAAAAACGAGCACCTGAAGGGGCTGGAGCACATCGATGCCCTGTACCAGTCTATCATCAAAAAGCGGACGGTCCTGCTGACGTACCAGTCTTTCAAGGCAAAGGAGTCGCAGGCGTTCACGTTTCACCCGTACTTCCTGAAAGAGTACCGCAACCGCTGGTTTGTGCTGGGAATCAGGAAGCGAAGTCAGCCGGTGCTGCTCCTGGCTCTGGACCGTATCCTGGAAGTGGGGGAGTCGCACGAACCTTACCTGGAGAATGAGGGGCTCAGCCTGTCGGAGTACTTTCAGCACGTAGTGGGCGTGTCAGTCAATCCGAATGACGGGCCTGAGGAGGTGGAGCTGTTTGTGAACCGGGAGAACGCGCCCTATGTGCTCACCAAACCCCTGCACCACTCCCAGCAGCTGGTAGAGCAGGTGGGCAACGGCATTATCATCCGCCTGCAGGTGCAGCTTAACTTCGAGCTGGAACGGGAGATTCTTGGCTTCGGGGACTGTGTGAAAGTGCTTAAGCCATACAAGCTTAAGCGCCGGATACACGAGAAGATGCGCAATGCCGCCGAGCAGTACGACAAGGAGCTAAACCTGTCGGAGCTGGAGCATAGCATCACGAAAGTGAAACGCCGCGGCTATGCCGTGCTGGAGAATATCTATACCACGAAAGAAGTGGGTAGGATTCTTTCCACCATTACCAGGGCAACTGAAAGCGAGGAACGCTTCAGAAGGTCGGAGGATGTGTTTGCCATCCGGGGGCTCCTGCAGGAGGTACCGAACCTGAGGCAGCTGCTCTTCAACTCGAACCTGTGCACGCTCATTCGCGAAGGGTTCGGTGCTGATTATTTCCTGACCAAGGCAATTTATTTTGATAAGCCTCCCAAATCGAACTGGTATGTGACCTGGCACCAGGACGTGCCTATTAATGTGAAGGAAAAAGTGGAGGCAGCAGGCTTTAGTGGATGGACCAACAAGGCGGGGCTGGTGAGTGTGCGCCCGCCGCTGGAGTACCTGCAGAGTGCCTTTACCGTGCGCATTCATTTGGATGATACTGATGAGGAGAACGGGGCGCTGCGGATAATACCCAAGACAAACTTTGGTATCCTCACGGATGGGGAGATCGCTGAGCTGCGGGAAACGGCGGAAAGCAAGTGTTGCAAGGTCCGGAAGGGCGGCGTGCACCTGATGAAGCCCCTGACCCTGCATGCCTCCTCCAAGACGGAGAACAACAAGCACCGCCGGGTAATACACCTGGAGTTCAACAACCGGGAACTCCCCGAGGGGCTGGAGTGGCTGGAACTGGAGGCGGTGCCTGGAAATTCTCTATTCGCGAATCATGTATTGGATGAAACAACCAGGGGCTAACCCTGTAACAGAAAACCTGATTCAGGGATATAGAACAACTGATTGGATGAAGCCAAGTGTTGCCTGTTCCTGTCGGTGGCGTGCTGTTTTCCTGGCGTTGTCAAAGTCTTCAAGAGAACAAGAAGGGGAGTTAAACGCCAAGTTCTTTTAGCTTTTGGTTTAGCTGTTGCACTGATTGCTCCAGTATGGCCAGGCGTTCCTCCACCATTACGGGCGGCTTTAGGTAAGTGCTGTATACCCCAACTGACTCCCATAGCTCCAGTATGTCCTCTATTGGCACATCCACCGGGCTATACGCCGGATTATCAGCTCTGAACCGAAGTACAGTCGATGTTACAATGCCCGCAAACCTTCTAATTAATATTTCAGAGCGGGTGACGACTACGTACGGCTGCCCAGTCTGCAGGGAATCAGCCGCTTTTTTATCCGCAGCGGCACATAAAAGGATGTCACCAGGGTAAATTCCGCTTTGCTGGCACAGCATTTCGCTGCCTGTTACTTCAAAGGCACGGGTGTTTCTTTTCCCCTGGGCAGGCAGCTGGATGGTCTGCAAGTGCTGCTGCTGCGCAGGGCGTTGGTGATTTGCAATGTACTTAAGGAACTGACTGCCTTGCACAAGAAGGGTCGCCACTTCCGGGGAAGTTTCCGGGGTTGCTATCTTTTTGAGCAATTCCTCTCTTGAGTAGTCCCTTTTAAAAATATCAAAACCATAGAGGTCATTTATGGTAAGCTCCTTGGTCAGGAGCATGTCGATAGATATTCCGAAGTGCTTAGAGATCTGTACTAGAGTGTCAATTTTAGGCTCTGAACGCCCTTCTTCATATGCTCCGACACTTGGCCTGGCTAGATCGAAAAGCTCCGCAAAGGCAGCCTGGCTAAGCTTTCTGACGGTTCTAATCTTCTTGATGTTTTTCCCGATATACGACATAATAAAAAAATAACCTGCTAATATTTTGAGCGTATTTCTTTTTATAGTATTATTACATCAGCAAATAAAGCCGATTAAGTGGAATAAACCTAATGTGTTGCTATAAACATGAGCATACGCGCTGAAGGGTGATTATTCTTGATAAGATTGGCTTTTTAGAGGCTAAATAACTAACATTATCGCACCAAACAGCACCCTGTCTGGTGTTGCAGAAATTCTCGCGGCAGCCATCCACATCTTGTTTTTTGCAGCCGGTTACTAACCTGATTTTACAAAGCAAAGGAAGTTCCTGACCCTCCCTTGGGCCCGGTGTTTACAGCTATATCATCAGGTGCAAGTATGCCTTTTCAAGCTATACCCAAAGGGTTAAAAACGAACTTTAAAGAAACAACCATTCTTACTCAGCCTAAAATTAATCTATGGTAAACAACTACTTTCAAAAGGTGAGAAGTTTTCTGCTGGAGCTGGACTTTCAGATAATGCACGAAGACGAGCAGGAGCGTGTGTTCGTGGTGGAGAAAGAGAGCCTGGGCATCAAGAATCTGGTGATTGGCTGCACAGACCCGCTGCTGATCATAGAGCAGTACCTGCTGGAATTGCCTACGCAGACCACCGAGATATACCGCAGCCTGTTGCAGAAGAACCGGGACATCATCCATGGCGCCTTTGTGCTGGATGACACCGGGCGCCGCGTGATCTTCCGGGACACGCTTCAGATGGAAACGCTGGATCTTTGTGAAATTGAGGCCACCTTCAATTCCCTGGCGCTACTGCTGAGCGAATACTCCGATCAACTGATTCAATTCTCCAAAAACTAAATACAGAAGCATCATGAACATATTCAGACGCATATTCAAAATCGGGCAGGCAGAGGCACACGCTGCTGTTGATCAACTGGAAGACCCGATCAAAATGACGGAACAGGGCATTCGGGACATGAAAGAGGATCTCGATAAGAGTCTGCGTGCACTGGCCGAGGTGAAAGCCATGGCGATCCGTTCCAGAAACGATGTGGAAAATTACCATTCCAAAGCCCAGGAGTATGAGGGGAAGGCCGTGCAGTTGCTGCAGCGTGCCCATAAGGGGGACCTGAACCCGGCAGAGGCCGACCGTCTGGCGGGAGAGGCCTTGCTGAAGAAGGAGGAGAACGTGCAGCTGGCTACGCAGGCACAGCAGGATCGGCAGAAGTTTGAGGCCTCCGTTGCCCAGCTGGACCAGAACATCAAGCAGCTGCGATCCACCATCAGCAAGTGGGAAAATGAGCTGAAAACGCTTAAGTCCAGGGTAACGGTGAGTAACGCAACCAAAACCATCAACAAACAGCTGGCCCAGATCGACTCGCATAGCACCGTGGCCTTGCTGGAACGCATGAAGGAGAAGGTGGCTGTGGAAGAGGCGCTGGCAGAGTCCTACGGCGAGATCGCCCAGGAAAGCAGGTCGATCGACGCGGAGATAGACAAAGCCCTGCAGGGGAGTGACGCCAGAAAGGCTGCAGAAGATGTGGCTGCCCTGAAGGCAAAGCTAGGCCTAAGTACGGGCACCGCAGGGGAGCCCCAGGCCTGAGTGAATGCTGCATGCAGCCGGTGAAAACCTATGCATGACACGGGGGACGGCCTGTTAGCTGTTGCCGTCCCGTTACCTTTATCGTTTCAATTTTAATAAAAGTGTATGGCGGAACTTCTACAAGCCGCTTTTTCAGGTGTCAATCTCCTTCCAACCGCCTTCCTCGTGTTTGTGCTGCTCTATTGGGTGGCTGTGATTTTTGGATTGCTAGATCTTGAGTTCTTTAACATAGAGCTAGAGGCTAAAGTAGATGCAGACGGTGTTTCGTCTGTTACCTGGCTGAATTCCGCCCTGGCTTTCTTTAACTTGGGGAAAGTGCCCCTGATGGTGTTTCTGACCTTCTGGGCCTTGCCCTGCTGGGTACTCTCGATTCTTGCCAACCATTACCTGAACAACGATTACCAACTGCTGGGGCTGTTGTACCTGATTCCGTCCTTCATCGCGGGCTTGTTTGTCGCGAAGCTCCTGACAGCCCCTTTTGTAAAGCTGTTCGCTGCGCTTGAAAAGGAGCACGAGTCCAGCACAACAGTCATTGGGCAGGTGTGCACTGTCCTGCTTCCCGCAAGTGCCACTGAACTGGGGCAGGCTGCGGTAAAAACATCCGGCGCCCCGCTTTTACTTCATGTAAAGACGACCTCTGCTAACAGCATCAGAAAGGGTGACACCGCGCTGATCATAGATTATAATGCTGAAAACAAATTTTACCTGATAGAACCTTACGAAACAATTTAACACAAATGATTACAACCTTATCCTGGACTGTCGTCGTTGTCATGGCGGTAGTTGTACTTGGCCTCATAGCCATTGTTATCAAAATGTACCAGAAAGCCATACAGGGCGAAGCGCTGGTGCGAACCGGTTTGGGCGATACGAAAGTGTCTTTCTCCGGCATCTTTGTGATTCCGATCATCCACAAGCTGGAGGTGATGGATATCACCCTGAAAACGATTGTGATCTCCAGAACCGGTTCTGAAGGCCTGATCTGTAAGGACAACCTGAGAGCTGATATCAAGGTGAACTTCTTCCTGCGCGTGAACAAAACGCCGGAGGACGTGATCCAGGTGGCGCAGTCTATCGGCTGCAAGCGTGCCTCCGACCACTCGGCCCTGGAGAGCCTGTTTGATGCTAAGTTTTCCGAAGCACTCAAAACGGTAGGCAAGCACTTTGACTTCGTGGACCTCTACCAGAGCCGCGATGATTTCAAGCGCCAGATCCTGCAGACCATCGGCACCGACCTGAACGGCTACATTCTGGACGACTGCGCCATCGATTACCTGGAGCAGACCCCCATCACGAACCTCAACGAGAACAACATCCTCGATGCAGAGGGTATCAAGAAAATCATTGACCTGACGGCGCGCCAGAAAGTGCAGGCGAACCTGATTGAGCGCGAGAAGGAAAAGACGATTAAAAAGCAGAACGTGGAGGCCCAGGAAACCATCCTGGAACTGGAGAAGCAACTGGCTGAAAACGAGGAAAAGCAGAAGCGCGAAATTGCCAACATCAAGGCCCGCGAGTTTGCTGAGATGGAGAAAGTGCGCCAGGAAGAGCGTCTGAAGGCAGAGAAAGCCCGCATAGCCACTGATGAGGAAGTAAAGATTGCGGAGCAGAACAGGGACCGCCAGATCCTGGTGGCAGAACGCAGCAAGGAGCGCACCGACGCCATCGAGACCGAGCGTGTGGAGCAGGCCCGTTTGCTGGAGGCTAACGAGAAAGAGCGTATCGTGGCGCTGGCGCAGATAGAGAAAGAGAAAGCCATTGAGGAAGAGCGCAAGAACATCCAGGGCATTATCCGGGAGCGTGTGACGGTGGAGAAAGCCGTGGTGGAGGAAGAAGAGAAGATCAAGGACACGAAGGCAATTGCCGAGGCGGACCGTCTGAAACTAGTGGCCATTAAGAATGCGGAGAAAGAGGCGGAAGAGGCGCTGGTGAAAGAAATCAAGAGTGCGGAGGCGGCGCGTCAGGCAGCAGAGTACCGTGCCAAGCAGATGCTCATCGACGCTGAGGCAGAGCAAGTGTCGGCCAACAACCGGGCACAGGCCATCAAGACGATGGCCGAGGCCGAGGCGGCACAGGCGGCGGCCGTTGGTTTGTCAGAGGCGCAGGTGATGGAGGCCAAAGCCCATGCCCGTCAGAAAGAAGGAGAGGCTGAGGCGCTGGTCATCAAGGCCAAGGCTAACGCGCAAGCTGAAGCTGACGAGAAACTGGGCATGGTAACGGCCAAAGTGACCAAAGAGAAAGGTATAGCCGAGGCAGCTGTTGTAGAAAACCTGGCAGCGGCAGAAGAGAAACGCGGGCTGGCCGAGGCCCGTGTGATCGGTGAGAAGTTTACTGTGGATGCCAAAGGAATAGAGGAGAAAGCCGAGGCCATGCGCAAGCTCGATGGCGTGGGCAAAGAGCATGAGGAGTTCAAGCTGCGCCTGGAGAAAGACAAGGCCATCGAGCTGGCTCACATCAACATTCAGAAAGACATTGCCGCATCACAGGCCGAAGTAATCGCCGAGGCCCTGAAAGCAGCGAAGATCGACATTGTGGGTGGCGAGACCATGTTCTTCGACCAGATTGTGGGCTCCATCACCAAGGGCAAGCAGGTAGACCGACTGGTAGGCAACAGCGAAGTGCTGCACACTGTGAAGGAAACCTTCTTCCAGCCCAATGGTAACGGCCACGTGGACTTCCGTGAGAACCTGCAGCGTTTTGTGAATCAGTTCGGCATGAACACGGAGGATGTTCGCAACCTAAGCGTGTCAGCCCTGTTGCTGAAGATGATGCAAAGCAGCGCAGACGAGAGTACGCTCAACACACTGAAGCAGCTGACCACTGCGGCCACCGCCATGGGAATAGCTGATAAGCCTTACATTTCATTGAACTAACATTCCATCAAGCCCCCTCGCTAAGAAAAAGGGAGGGGGCTTCCTTTACCTGTGGCAGCCATTAGTACAAAATATTGCTATGAGAATAACTAAGGTTGTAGAGGCGCACTAAATAATGTTTCAAAAATATCTTTGAAAGCAATAGGAGCTATAATGCTTATGATAGCGGGATTATCATCTCTGTTTGGTTACAACGGGCAAGCACGTGAGGAGCAGCGGGATTCGGAAATGGATGCCATGAACAAATTTGCAGAAGCTTTTCAAAATAGGCCTATCTATAAGAGACTGACAGCTGAAATACTGCAAGCTGTGCCAGATGATCAGCTGGAGCAGACGGTTTTTGATAATATCTATGAAATTATCGGGGAGGACTATGAGAACGAACTCCAGAACGTCCAAAGGTTAACCAAGGGGCAGCAGGCCATCTTCTCTACCTGGATAGTGGAGGGAGAAGTCAATAATGGAGGTTTCAACCAGTTCTACTTCAACTCCAGCGGGCAGTACGCAAATATGGCTGTTGAAGGATTTGAAACTGTTGGGGCTATAAAGTTTGCTCACCTTATGAAAGAAGCAAACAAGTTGTATGCCTCTATTAGTGGAGACCTTGAAAAATTTGATGACGGCACCCTGGAGAGCTTCAGTGAGTCCTACAATGAAAATCCCTTGAATGAGCTGGATGATAAATTTTACGACCTGGATGAAGCAGAGCCGTTGTGGAAGTCAAGAGTGAGATACATCAGGGCGCATATCGATCAGTTTGTTTCATCTGAGGCTCATCCGGCTAAATAGGCACAGCCCTCAGCGTGACTGCGCCCCGCTTATCAGGTACATGTGCGCCATTTTCCTATCTTGAATTTTTAATCCTCCACCCACATGGAAGATACCAATACCACCGCCTCTTCAGTTGCCGGGAACGTGCAGTTGGAGGGGGGAACCTATGAAATCCTACGAAATCGCCTGCAGAAAAGCGGTGCCGAATTACGTGCGCAGCTGGAGCAGCTGAACCAGGAGCGGAAGAGCGTCTTTGGGGCGATCGAGACGAAGCTGATTACGACCGAGCGCATCACCACCGAGAACAACTGCGTGCCTTCGGACATGGTGCCGGTGGGCTATACGCTGCTGTTTGGCTACAATGTATACCTCGGCCTGAAGTCGGAGGTGGAGCTGTCGGATGTGTTCGGCGTCTATACCTACGAGGACCACAGCTTCCACCAGCAGCCACTCGATCTGCTGCAGGACAAGGTTTTCCTGGACGACTTTCAGAAGCTCTACAAGTACTACAAGCATACCCAGTTCGTTAAGTTTGCCGTCATCGGGAATTACCTGTACATGGTGTTCCGGGTGGGCAAGGGCCTTAACGACATTAAGACCTTTAAGTGGCTGCTCAAAGGCGACACGGTTACCTACATCGACAACCGCAGCGACCACGAGTATGTGTTCCCGAACCAGCACGACTTCAGCTGGAGGCGGGTGACGCGCGAGGCGCATCGTAAAGGCAAGTTCCCGCACGTGTCCATCGAAGACAAGGTGTTTGTGGAGACTGTCGGCGGCGACTTGACCATTAAGGTAGAAGACAACACCGACTCGGGCCACGGCATTTATTCCGAGGAGGTGGAGGAAAAGGACCAGACACTGGACGATTCGGAAATCTACTACGCCGTTCTGGGTAATATTATCCTTTTAAAAATCAGGCCCTACCGGGAGAACCACTACCGCTTCATCGTCTTCAACTCCAAGCTCAAAGAGGCGCGCCGCATCGACGCGCTGGAGCACAGTTGCGTGTTGTTGCCGGATGGGCAGGGCGTCATGTATGCCTATGGTTATTACCTGCAGACGGGCGAGTTCAAGCAATTTGACAACAACCTGCAGGACATGCTTTTCGAGAAGCGCATTGCTTCCCCGAACGGTGAGGATTTCCTGTACGTGTTCTATAATAAGGAGCAGAGCATCTACCTGTTGCTGTCCTATAACCTGATCACGCAGCAGATCGAGACACCGATCATCTGCCACGGCTACGCCATCTACGAGAACGGGGAGCTGTGCTATTTCCGGGCCGATGAAGAAGCGCAGAAACACCACGCCATTCAGATCTGGCAGACACCGTACATCGGGCCGAACTACACCATACCGGTTACGCAGGAGTCCTACCTCTACAAGATTGGCAATAAGGATATAGTGCGGGCGATGGCCGAGGGTAACGAGGTGCTGACGCTGTTGCACAAAGAGGATTCTTATGCCAACCTGTACCTGGACCTGATCAAGAAAACGACGGATGTGCTGGATTCTTACCACTGGCTCACCCGTCCCGAAACCTATAACCTGGCGGCTCCGCTGTCGGCTATCCGGCAGACGGGCACGGCGGCGGTAGAGGAGTACGAGAAAGTGCTCAGCATCAAGAAAAACACGCAGGCACAAATCGGAAAGGTGCTCGGGCAGGCCGATGCACTCATCCAGACGCTCAGGCACAGGAAGGCAGAAGTTATCAACGACTATGTGAAATACCTGGCCGACCTGCGGGGCGTACGCGGCGAGGTGATTTCGCTCAAGGAACTGCGCTATACCGACCTGCCGACCATTGAGAAGTACGAAACGCAACTTCAGGCTTTTGCCCAGGAAACCGCCAACGGAGCTGTGGCTTTCCTGTTGCAGCCCGATGCGCTGGCACCTTATGAGAAGAAGGTAAAGGAGATTAACACGGCTATTGAAGGGATAGGGAAGGTAATAGAAGCTGACGCAACGGACAAAGAAATTGCGGCGGTGTCGGCGGAGTTGGAAATGCTGATCGATGTGGTGAGCAATCTCAAGATAGACGATGCCACCCAGACCACCCGCATCATCGACACCATCTCGGCCATTTACGCTACCTTCAACCAAACCAGGGCCGCCCTGCGCCGTAAGCGTAAGGACCTGTTGAGTCAGGAGGGAAAAGCTGAGTTCAACTCCCAGATCAAACTCATCAGCCAGAGCGTAGTCAACTACCTCGACGTGTCGGATTCACCGCAGCGATGCGAGGAATACCTGGCCAAGCTGATGGTGCAGCTGGAGGAGCTCGAAGGACGTTTCCCTGATTTCGATGAGTTCATGGAGCAGCTCTCGGTAAAGCGGGAGGAGATTTACAGCGCCTTCGAGTCTAGGAAGGTGCAACTGCAAGAGGCACAGAACAAGCGGGCTAACAGCCTGCAGCAGGCGGCAGACCGTATCCTGAAGGCAGTTCAGAACCGTGCCGGCAAACTGGGCTCGGTAAGTGAGATTAACGGCTACTTCGCCTCCGACCTAATGATCGAGAAGGTGCGGAGCACGGTGGAGGAGCTTCTGGCGATTGGCGATACGGTAAAGGCCGACACCATCCAGAGCCGCCTCAAAACCCTGAAGGAAGACGCTATCCGTCAGCTCAAGGACAAGCAGGAGCTCTTTGTGGAGGGCGCCAACATCCTGAAGTTCGGCAAGCACCAGTTTACGGTAAACACCCAGCCGCTGGAGCTGAGCGTGGTGCACCGGGACGACGCCATGTACTACCACCTCACCGGCACCAACTTTTTCGAGAAGATCACCGACGACCGGTTCCTGAGCTACCGCCCGGTGTGGGAACAGTCGCTGGTGTCGGAGAACAACCAGGTATACCGTGCCGAGTACCTTGCCTTTAAAGTGCTGGAAGCGGCGCAGAACAAAGGTATAGGCGGGCAGCAAACCGAAAACAGCCTGCGCTACCTCACGCTGGATGAACTGCACAAACTGACCGGAGCAGAGCTGGCGGACTATGTAAACAAGTTCATGGCCGTTCGCTTCAACGAGGGCTACATGAAGGGGGTGCACGACCACGATGCGGCCCTTATTCTGGCAGCGCTCATACGCCTGATCAAAACAGCAGACTTGCTCCGTTTTACCTCCATTGACAGGGCCTGTGCGCAGTTGTACTGGAAGGTGTTCGCGCCGGAATCCAAAAAGAAGCTACTACAGCACCAACTCCAAGGGATAAGCGTTATCCTGCAGGTCTTCCCTGACACCCACGAGTTTGATGACGTGAAGTCCGGGCTGCAGCAGGAAGTATATACCTTTCAGCAAGAGACAGGGCTCTGCAAAGAAGCCATTGCGGCTGATGCGGGGGAGTACCTGTTTTATGAGTTGACCAGGGGCTATCACTTTGTCATCGACAGCCAGGCCGATGCGCTCTACAGCGGCTTCAAGCACTTTCTGACGGAGCGACGTGTGCTGGACCGCTTTGAGGAATCGATAAAGGGACTGGAGGAGAACGTGACGCACCAGTTCGAGCTGATCCAGCACTGGCTGAAGGCTTACATCGCGCAAGCCGGCCAGCACGACAAAGCCGAGTTTGTGGCCGAGGTGGCCACGCTGTTGCTCACCGACAGCTACCACACACAGCATGTGGTGCACACGGTCTTAAGGGAGAACATCCAAGGGATGCAGGGCGCGCACCAGCAGGTACAGGGCCAGCAATACCAGCTGCACTACCACAGCTTCATGCGTCGCCTGCGTGACTATACCTCCCGCACGGCCACGGCCTTTACGCAGTTCACAGAGCTCAAAAAGAATCTGACGCAGCAGGCTGAGCAGGCACTGCGTCTGAACGAGTTCAAGCCGCGTGTGCTCTCGTCGTTTGTGCGCAACAAACTCATCGATCAGGTGTACCTGCCGTTGATCGGCGCCAACCTGGCCAAGCAGATTGGTTCGGCAGGGGAGACCAAGCGTACCGACCTGATGGGCATGCTCCTGCTGATATCGCCCCCCGGCTATGGCAAAACGACCATCATGGAGTACATCGCCAACCGCCTGGGCATTATTTTTATGAAGATCAACGGTCCGGCCATTGGGCACCAGGTCACGGCACTGGACCCGAGTGAGGCACCCAATGCCGCTGCCCGCGAAGAGCTGGAAAAGCTGAACCTCTCCTTTGAGATGGGCGACAACGTGATGATTTACCTGGATGACATCCAGCACTGCAACCCGGAGTTCCTGCAGAAGTTTATCTCGCTCTGTGACGCCCAGCGCAAGATTGAGGGTGTGTACAAAGGCCGCAGCAAAACCTATGATTTCCGGGGCAAGAAAGTATGTGTGGTGATGGCCGGTAACCCTTATACTGAAACGGGAGAGAAGTTTCGTATTCCGGACATGCTCGCCAACCGCGCCGATATTTACAACCTGGGTGACATCATCGGTGATACGGAAGATGTGTTCCGGCTGAGCTATATTGAAAATGCCCTGACCTCCAATACCGTGCTGGCGAAGCTGGCGGCGAAGAGCCAGAAGGATATTTATGCGTTGATCCAGCTGGCTGAAACCGGCAACAGCGAGGGACTGGAGTTTGAAGGCAACCACTCGGCAGCGGAGCTAAGCGAGTATGTGCTGGTGCTTAAAAAGCTGCTCAGGATTCAGGACGTGATCCTAAATGTGAATATGGAGTATATTCGTTCGGCAGCCCAGTCCGATGAGTACCGCACCGAGCCGGCCTTTAAGCTGCAGGGCTCTTACCGTAATATGAACAAGCTGGCCGAAAAGGTGATGCCCATCATGAACGATCAGGAACTGCAGACGCTCATCCTCTCGCACTACGAAGCCGAGTCACAGACGCTCACTTCCGGCGCCGAAGCGAATATGCTTAAATTCAAGCAGCTCATCGGAATCATGACAGAAGCTGAAGCGCAGCGTTGGGAGGATATCAAAGCCACTTTTGTTCGCAACAACAAAGTCAGCGGCTTAGGGGGCAATAGCCAGGTAGGGCAGGTGCTTGCCCAGATGGAAAACATTTCCGGCGGAATTGAAGGTATAAAAGAGGTATTAAGCCAGTTTACGCCGACCAGGCTGGAGGCAGAGTAAGAAAGAATTGTTTGTTTGGATTGTTTCAGCCCCTGCAAGCGTATAGCTGCAGGGGCTTTTTTTTCTTACCATCGTTCGTTGGCTGGGTGTCATATACTTGTCAATTGCCTGGGGCCGCTGGGTGGCACTTTCCAAGAGATGACAAATTCCAGCCCGTGCAAATCTGCCGCAGCACTTCGCCGCCACATACCAGACTATGGGAGGCCGAAGCCCCCACCACTGCGTACTGTTTTACGATAAGGTCCTTTGCTTTGGAGGATCAAGGCAGTAGCAGAATCCCTTATCCTCCCCTTCAATTTCTTTATGGAAAAGGCTCCGAATTACCAACTTCGCAATCAACTTAGTATCTATTGATTATTAGGCCATCAATAATCCTATAAGAAATTACTAGGTTGGTTATCCTAAATCAAAGATGTTACACTTTACTGAAAATATTAAATAATAAAGCTCAAGAATAGTGTCTTTAAGCATTTATAATTAAAAGGATGTATAGGGATTGTTGCTAAAGTTTTGTTATTCCTTTTTATATTAACAATTACTTTTCTGGATAGATATTCCTTAATTGCTTAAAGGTTTATGTATAGATTTATATATCGATACATGTATATATTTTATATGTCTGTAAGATTTCTTTACATAAAAGTTACCCCTGAGAGAGAGCATTATCCATTCTGATACTCCAAGTAGAGGATATCTCCTATTAATTTAAAAAGTGCATAGCTTTTTATGTTGCCACTCTCCTTTTTTTGATCACTCGAACCTAAATTATATATGAAAACAAAGCATTCTCTTCCACATCCACTGTTCACCAGACAACAAAAAACCTATAATATTTTAATATTATAGACACTTCTGGGAAATTCCGTCATATGCTTTCTGCTCAAGTAGAGCCTATTTCGTGTTATCCAATTTTGAGTCAATAAGTTAGTTAAATATTAAAGCATCATGCCTTAATGTTTAACTCAATTCATTGATTCCTCTGGTTTAGTTCAATGGTAAATTTTTTTAACAATTTTATGAGTTTCTTGAAATATTTGAATAGAGTTGAAAGGATGGACTCTCTTATACGCAGGAAATCAACTGGTACACCCGAGCAATTCGCAGATCGCATGAATTTGTGTCGAAGTGCTCTGTTAGAATATATAAGAGAAATGAAGTCTCTAGGAGCCCCAATTGCCTACTGCAAACATAGAAGGACGTACTACTACCAAGAAGATAAGAGTTTACACATCGGGTTTAAATAGCAGAAAGTGCCAGTAAATAGATAAGAACCATTAGGAGATGTTATAATTGAACCCAGGAGCATTTATGTCAAATTGAGAATCAGCTAATACTGTAGTTCAATAATTATCAGCGTCTTTTAAAGTGTACCTTTTACTATATACAAAGGCTCAGTTCATAATGACTGTCAAGTTAAATCTGCAGGTCCAAATATAGTGGCTTTTAGTTACATATATTGCTCGGGCGTTCCCAGTAATAACTACATTAGTTAATGCCGCGAGAGCCATAATATATTCAAATATGTTAAAGAGCCACTCAGATAGGTAACTAGATAGACATGTAATTACATAATGGTGTAAGCCGAACAACTTTGACTCTACCAAGCTTATGCGATTATGTAAAATTTTTCTGCTGGAGGGTAAAGTGTAACTATCATATTTGTTTATCAACTCTATGCGAATTTGTAGCTGGTTGATTAAAACGAGAATCTTTTATATCAAACGGGCTTTAGAAATGGCTCTTATTCCTCTGCTATGAAAACTTTTACCTTTGAACAAATTACAGAAATTAAAGACTATCAGTTTATAACTGACTCATCTGGCTTTATACTTGATCATGAAGGGAACTTGTATCAATTTTCAGGTAATAAAGTAGAACAAATTGTAACACCTGAAGATTTTTTAATTTCTGATTTTCATTTTATTACTGAAAGTCATGGAGCAATAATTGGAAATAGCAGAGTTGTTAAAGACGCTGTGCAGGAGGGGGCAATAGGCGATCATGTCTTTATATTATTTCTTGTGTTTGCTATACCCCTCATAAGTAAATTAAATTCCTTGGGAAGCAGAACACTGAAGCGTTTATCCTCTTTCATCGCAATTACTATAATGACCATTTCATGTAGTAATAATTGGCAGATGCACAAGACTATGGATACAAGCTCCCAATATGTGACAATTATTACCAGCAACCAGTTAAAGAATGGACAACATTATTATCCAGCCATTAAAGGACAAGCTTCCTATGTTTCTATAACTAATGACAATTGCAAAAGTTGGGTGACTTCAAAGGTGCCTACAAATTTTCACCTTAGTAATGTCACTGCTATAGGTGAAAATTTTATTTTGAGTTCCTATGCCAATAGTAAAGAAGGATCTATTCCAATACATGGAGATGGAGATATTTGGATTTATGGGAATGACACAACATATAATAAGGAACTAATTAAAAACTCTCCTGATAATCCATTAGTAATTTTTGCTCAGAGAGGTATTGAAGGACTCAAATACTTTCCAGAACATTCTCTGATTTTTGCATTCGGTACAGAAACCCAACCAGCATTCCCAAAGAATGAAGTTAACTCTACTAAAGGGAATATATATCAAATTCCTGTTAACCTTAAGCCTAAATATAAGATTATAGATGTTCCAGACACTGTTTCTGTTCGGTCACTTTCAATATCTGGCTCAGGTGACCTGTGGGTAACTCTTGATAACAAAAAACCTTATGTAAGCAAGGGGACTCTAAAGTACAAGATTCTTGATAGTAAAAGATTACTGCGTTTTCGTAACGGAAGCTGGGATGATATACACGTTAAGAATGTAAATGGTTTCGAACAAGTAGAATTTATACCCAATTCCAATATAGGTTATGTGCTGACTGAACAGGGGGAAATTTTCAAATCTCTGAATAATGGAGAAAGCTGGGAATTTTACAATCTGTCAGGAATTAGAAAAATTGCTACCATTAACAACTCAATTACTTTTCTTAAAGGGAAAAATACACTATTACTTTTGAGTAACTGAGAAGCAATTCATTGAACATTTCACCAATCAGCAACATAAAGGAGTCCAGAGAAACTCATCCAATTGAGCTGGAACAAACATTACATGATTACAATGCTTCCTGGTACAAATACATATAAAATACGGCAAATATAGAATTTACAGTAAGATAATTATTGCCGTAATAAATGTCTCTGAATGGTCTGCTGTTACAGGTCTCACTTTACTTAAGTTTTCAAATGATTGTTGTTCTAAGTTATAACGGCGATGTAGCTACTAATGAAGTTATGGACTGGCTACATTATTTTAGGTGTGATTATAAGCGGATCAACTTGTCAGATGAGGATTATAAAAAGATTTCTTTAGAAATTCACGATGATGAATGTAAACTGCAATTGCAGTTGCATAATGATGATATTTTAGATGTAAATGAAGTTAGCTTCTTTTTATATAGGGGAGGGCAATTTGTTTTTGATACCAAATCATGTTACAGCAAACAGTTACCCCATGCTATAGCTGCTGCTCATCAAAAGTACGAATTTGAAACTCTAACAAAGTTCTTTTATAAAGAGGTATCTAAAAAGTGTTTAGGAAACCCTCTGTATAATCCCTTGAATAAACTTGAACAGTTGAAACTTGCTGGTGAATTAGGAATTAAAGTACCAAACACATTTATAGGTAGTTCTAAATCACAGTTTTATAATAGTATATTAAAGGACCAACAAAGCTATATTACCAAATCAATACAAGAAAATATTCTTAATGGCAGTCAAAGCACTGGGTACGATTTGAAGGTAAATCAAGTTCATGCATCAGAATTGGAGGAATATTTTTTCCCTTCTCTTTTTCAAGAAAATTTAGAAAAATCTATTGAGATACGTTCATTTTATCTCAATGGCAAATTTTACTCCATTGGCATGCTTACTTCTGCTAATGAGACGTGTGATGTAGACTTTAGGAGTAGCATTGGTAATCTACGTTACTGTAAATATACCCTGCCCGATATGGTAGAAAATAAACTTCATCAACTAATGCTGAGCTTAGGGCTCAACACTGGTTCTATAGATCTTATTTTAACAAATAACGGGGAATATATATTCTTAGAAGTGAATCAGACGGGTCAGTTTGGATGGGTTTCAGACTTTGGTAATTACTATATTGAACGTGAAATAGCGCAATTTCTAACTAAAAAGGAAATAGAATATGCAAAATATAAAAGATGCAAAAGTAGAGCCTGTTAATTATAGATTCATCACATCTATAGATTTATCAAAATTTAAAAATGTTAATATTATCTGCAAATTTTATAATGATTCTGATTTTAGAATATCCCCTTATTATAAGCCTGTATTTTTCCTTAAGCCATGAAGTTGTATCCAAACTGTTTACCTGTAGTGGGTTATAAGAAGATTGCTTTTTATGATTTAGATAGACAAACCTTTTTGTCACTCCCTAAAGAGTATTTACTTAAGGATGAAGACTTCAATATAAAAATTTTAGATATAAAAAAGCTGACCCCGCAAGGTGTAGAAATACTTAGGAGTGAAGGGTTTATACTTGATGACCCATTAATCACTAGTAATGATTGTATTGCTTTAACAGATGATATTCAATGGTATTCACCAGCTTTAATAACGAATGCTTTTATAGAAGTAACTGAACAAAATGAGCTTGGTAACACAGGTCGTATGATAAGACTATTAGACTTTCTAGCGAATATATTGTGCAAACATATTGTGATACATATTAAATCAGAGTTAAGCTTACCATATCTGCAGACAGTTCTTTCTAAGATTGATTCAAATAATACCAATTCATTACAATTAATTCTCCATTATAATGATGAATACTTCTCTGATGCTTTTGGAGATTTAATTATAAATAACAGTAAAATACAATACGTAATTATTGAATCTAGCCCTTTCGAAAAGAATTACGAGGATAAGATCTTCTTTACCGAGGATAAGCTAAGATTGGGGAAGATTAGTAATGAAACGCAATTTAAAGCAAATATTAAGTTATATAGCGAATCACAAAACCATCATACTTATTTCAATAGAAAGCTCTTTATTGGTTCAAATGGAGAAATTAAAAATGCTCCAGAATGCGAAGAGGTTTTTGGAAATATACAGCAGGTTGATTCATTTGAACATTTTAAAGATATTCTAGAGAGTCCTGACTTTCAAAAGTATTGGTATGTACATAAAAATATATGCGAGATATGTTGTGATTGTGAATATAAACACATGTGTATTGATACTAGAATACCATATCGAAAAATGAACGGATTATGGTATCATTTAGAGAAATGTAATTACGATCCTTATAGTTCTTCATGGAATTAGAAAGATATTCTAATTAAAATATTTATAGTAACCTTCATTAATGTTGATTAAAATAGGGTATTTATAGTGTGAAAAAGTTTGTGTTTTATCACCAACAAGAGGCTAAAGATTGTGGCCCCAGTTGTCTTCGAATGGTAGCTAAATACTATGGGAAAGTTATCTCACTGGCAAAAATTAGAATTCTTTGTGAAACTACTCGAAAAGGTTCTAGTTTAGCAGGTATCAGCGAGGCAGCGGAGAAGCTTGGCTTCCACACCTTGGGAGTTGCACTTGATTACAAAAAATTTAGTCAGGAGGCACCACAACCTACAATTGTTCACTGGCAAGGTAACCACTTTGTGGTTGTGTACAAGATTACCGCAAAGAAGGTTTTTGTTGCTGATCCTGCTCATGGCCTTTTGACATATTCTCCACAAGAGTTTATTACAAGATGGATAGGGCCTAATTCTACAGAGAATACAGAAGAGGGTATTGCTCTTTTATTAGAGCCTACTGCTGAATTTACCCAGCAAGAAGAAGAAAAGGATGAGCATGAATATGGATATAGAATATTCAGGAATTATTTTAGACGTTATCGCGTTTTTTTTATTCAGCTGATTATAGGGCTCATAGCGGCAAGCTCGTTACAGTTGCTTTTTCCCTTCCTTACCCAGAGCATTGTAGATATAGGTATCAAAAACCAAGACTTAAGTTTCGTTTATCTAATCTTAGGGGCTCAGCTCTTTCTATTCTTTGGGCGTACAAGTGTAGAAGTCATTCGTAGCTGGATTGTTTTACACCTAAGCACGCGCATTAATATTTCACTTGTCTCAGACTTTTTCATAAAGCTGATGCGCTTACCTATTAATTACTTTGATACCCGTCTTTCCGGTGACATTTTGCAACGAATTAATGATCATCAGAGGATTGAGCAATTGCTTACAACATCTTCATTAAGTACTCTATTTTCGATGGTTAACCTGGTGGTATTTAGTATAGTACTGGCATGGTACCATCTTACAATTTTTCTAATCTTTATTATTGCTGTTAGTTGCTATTTTGCCTGGATTGTTCTTTTTCTGAAAAAAAGAAAAGATCTAGATTATAAAAGGTTCTCACAGATAAGCACAGAACAGAGCAAGGTTATAGAAATGATAGGTGGCATGCAAGAAATAAAACTACATAATGCTGAGCGCCAAAAACGTTGGGGATGGGAGTATCTTCAAGCTAGGCTATTTCGGCTAGAGATTAAAAGCTTAAGGTTAGAACAAGCTCAAACGGTAGGTTCGAGCTTCATTAATGAACTCAAAAATATTTTAATTACCGCTTTTGCCGCAACTTTAGTTATTAAAGGACAACTCACATTAGGTATGATGTTAGCTGTTTCATACATTTTAGGACAGTTAAATGGACCTATACTCCAACTAGTGAGTTTTACGCATTCATTACAAGACGCTCGCATTGCTTTAGAGAGGCTATCAGAAATACATAATAAGGAAGATGAGGAACCGGATAACCTAGCGAAAGTACATCACATAGATGAAAAAGCAGATATGGTTATAGATCAACTGGAGTTCCGCTACACAGGATCAGCCGAACCTATCATACGAAACATATCTTTTACTATACCCGCACAAAAAGTTACTGCTATTGTCGGCGCAAGTGGTAGTGGAAAAACCACACTTCTAAAGCTACTCCTCAAGTTCTATGATCCAGATAGTGGAAGTATAGCTCTAGGAAATACAAACCTTGCTACCATTAGTCAACATGCCTGGCGTTCTGAATTTGGTGTAGTTATGCAGGAAGGCTATATTTTCAATGACACGATAGCTGGGAATATTGCATTGGGTGAAGATGAAGTAGATTACTCAAGGTTATTATGGGCTGCAGATGTTGCTAGTATTAGAGAATTTATAGAAAGCTTGCCTCAAAGTTATAATACTAAAATAGGTGTTGAAGGCATGGGAATCAGTACGGGTCAAAAGCAACGCTTGTTAATTGCTAGGGCAGTTTATAAAAATCCTAACTTTTTATTTTTTGATGAGGCTACCTCTGCTCTTGATGCACGCAATGAGCGTATTATAATGGAAAACTTGCAGGAATTCTATAAGGGGAAAACAGCAGTAATTATTGCACACAGACTTTCTACTGTTAAGAATGCAGATCAAATTGTTGTATTAA
The DNA here is from genome assembly GCF_900113285.1 of Pontibacter chinhatensis. Lineage (GTDB taxonomy): Bacteria > Bacteroidota > Bacteroidia > Cytophagales > Hymenobacteraceae > Pontibacter > Pontibacter chinhatensis. The sequence goes on along the minus strand of NZ_FOOT01000011.1, from coordinate 35,032 downwards.
ACAGTGGTGAAATCACCGAAATCGGTAATCATAAAACTTTGATAGCATCAAAGGGAGCGTATTACAATCTAGTTAAGAACCAATTAGATCTAGAGGAGTTAAAAGTTGAAGTTATTGAAGACGCGCCTTATGCCTGATAAGAACCCCCCTATTAAACTTCGATCTGAAGAAATACAAGATATCTTGTCAACTGTACCTCATTGGATGATTCGCTGGGGTAATACTTTTATACTTACAGTACTTTTTGGAATTCTATTTTTATCGTGGATAATAAAGTATCCTGATACTATAACTGGAGAGGTTGTCTTTACAACTCAGAAAGAACCTATATACCTATATGGTAAAACAAGTGGGAATTTATCAAGGCTATATGTTAAGGAGGGGGAGTGGGTTAACAGAGGTCAATTACTCTCTGAAATTATTAGTACGGTTCAAAAGAATCAAATAGATTATTTGCAAAAGAAGCTTAATGAAATTAATAGTTATTTGAAAGGAGAGATAACTAATATTGAATTTGAACCTAATGAACCTTCTTTTGGTGAGTTACAGAGCAATTACAATATATTAAAAGAGAATGTTAAAGATTTAATGCAACTGAAATCTAGATACCATCAAGCTGAAGTTGAGCAGTTAAAATCTAATATTAATAAATATAGCCGCTTAGAAGTTATACTTAAAGAAAAGCTGGTAATTGCTAAAAGAGAATTAGCTAATATGGAAAGCATTTTCACGATAGATAGGCACTTACATGCAGAAAAGGTGATATCTTCGAATGAATTAGTGGAAAAAGAGAGTAATCTTAATGATAAACTAATGGTTGTACAAAATCTTAAGCAAGATATAGTACACAATGAGTTGGCCATGGCAGAAACAAGAAGGCTACTTGAAGAAAAACTTTATCTGCAAAAAGAATCAGAAAGGAAAATTAGAGAAAGTATAGTAGCAGAAAAGAAGATCGCAGAAAGTTTTATACTAAACTGGAGACAGAATTATGCCCTTGCCTCCCCTTCCGAGGGAGAAGTAGTCTTTTTGGAAAGTATTTCTGAAGGATATTATATACGGCCTGATAAACCAATAATGGCAATTATACCTCAGGTATCGGAAGTAATGGCAAAGGTTAAAGTGTCCTCTTCTAAGTATGGGAAGATAAAAGAGAGCCAAAAAGTCATACTTGAACTGGATAATTATCCCTTTCAAGAGTACGGCCGTTTATATGGGATAATATCAAAAACAAGTTATATTCCTCTAGAGAATAAGTATGAACTTATCGTTACTCTACCTAATAAGCTTAAAACTTCATACGGAAAGACTCTTGAATACAAGCCAAATATGATCGGTAAGGCAGAAGTTGTAGTTGAAGAACAGCGTCTGATTGAAAAACTCTTATACTCTTTTCGCGATTTAATGAAGAGAGACCCTATCAAGTAAGATGTAAGTAGGGGATATATTCTTCACTTAAATATCTAAAACTGATGAACGGCTAGAGATGGATCATTACGAGCCATCAGTAAGAAAATGTTATAAACTAATAGTATTTGTGCTAAAACCCAAGACAAGTATTATGAGAAACCTTAGTGAGTCTGAATGCATAACTATTTGACTTCATTGAGTAGTGGATAATAGAGTTTAACTATTGTTCCTTAACTACTTTTTACAATAATTTTATCGGACAATATAGTGTTAGCATCATTAAACATTGCCGAACGCGTCCCTAATTTAACGCTTGAACGAAGTGCTAAGCTGACAGGTGAATTTGAACCTCCTGCTAGCTTTGGACCTGCTAGGTTATTCTGTAACAATTATGTTCTTTGGGTACAAAGCTTTATATATTATAAGTTAATTTTTTTTCTTGGGTCCAAATATAGTGGAGTTTAGTTATATATCTTGCTTGAGCATTACCACTGATGGCCACAGTAGTTTATGCCGCGAAAGCCGAAAAGCGTATGAGTAAGCATTAAAAACTTAATGAGAAATCATGAAAAAATTTAAAGAAAACCAACTGAAAAGCTTAGACAAAGTAGTAGGTGGCAGCGAAGTAGTAATTACTATTTCAGGTGTACTTGATGGAGTAAAAAAGAACACTGATTTTAAAATAGAGAAGCCTTCTGAGCTTGAGCAAGCTTAGTAGGAAATATCTGTAAAAGATAATACTTGATTTAAGGCAGTGGCATTTCTTAAACTAAAGTTTGAGATTGTGCCACTGCTTTTGTATTAAAAGCAGTTAAATTGCCAGTTTTTTGTGCAAATGCTCAATCTAGAATAATGCATTTTATGCCAGGTTTTTAATTTAATGCATTGCTTCATTTGAACCTGACATATTCGATATGAATTGTAAGTTTTATGTAGAATAACTTTACCAAAAGCTCAGCAAAACTAACCACTCAGAAAATTGTCATAATTCTTACTTCAAATAAGATGGTATTTCTACGGGGACAGATGCAGTAGTACTGCCAGATTTGAGTATCCAACATGATCTAATACCTTATCCCATCATAATTTTAATAATAAAAGAACTCTCTTTAGGCAAAGCAGAAGTAGTTATCAATAAAAAAAGCAATCAGTACCATACCTCTCATCTCACGAAGGCACTCTGCCATTGCCCTCTCTATTGTAGTGTATCCCTGCTCATTCAGTCTTAGTCTCTAATGTCTGCAGTTTTTATCATCTGCAGCTGCCCTGCTAAAACTTAAAACTTTTCTCGCCATATTCCGCCTTTCAAATCAAGCCTTTTAGTGCCACCTGTAACTAGGTTTTTTTATCTCCTCCCATAGCTTATTTGTCAACTTAATTTCTAAATAACAACTTTACATCAAATCAATTTCCTTTTTTTGATGGCTTCTAGCGTCATAAAAAGCAGGTTTTCCATGCACCCTCAAACTCCCTCTAGATTCTGCTATAAAATAACAGATACATTACCTCTAGGAGGATTAGACTGCTTACAAACGTATTTTGTCTTGACAGCTGACGCTACAAGTTTTAATTAGCAGACGAGGGGCTACAGGAGCCCCTCGTCTGCCAGGGAGTAATAGCCCTCGCTGGTGAGGATGAGGTGGTCTAGGACGGCGATGTCGAGCAGCTCGCCCCCCGCCTTTATCTTTTTGGTCAGCTGCAGGTCGGCCTGGCTGGGTTTGAGGTTGCCCGAGGGGTGGTTGTGGGCGAGGATGACGGCCGAGGCGCAGGCCTTGAGGGCGGCCACGAAGACGAGCTTGGGGTCTGCCACGGTGCCCGCCACGCCGCCGGTGGAGAGCTCGTAGACGCCCAGCACCCGGTTGGCTCTATTGAGCAGCAGCACCTTGAACTGCTCGACAAACTCGAGCTTGCTTTTGTAACAGCCCTCTTGGAGCACCTTATAGGAATCAGCCGAGCAGGTGACCTGCGGGCGCTCACTGGGCTTGACGCGGTTGCGGTAGGAGAGCTTGACTTCGGCTACTCTGGGGAGGGCGGATTTCGATGTCTTTTCCATAATCATTTGGTTTTAGAGTGAGGAAATGGATTATGGTGCCCCGTGAGCCTTCGGCGCCGGACTAAAGGCAAGGTGGAGCCAAAGAAAATGCGGAGGGTCCGCCACGAGGCGGATACCCATTTTGTTTGGACGACCTTGGCGCAGCGCACCTGTGTCCGGACCGCAAGGCTACCTTTGTGCCGGAATGAATGACGATGGACTTTTGTGTTGGAGTGGGCCTAAGGAGGCTTTCTACCTTCCCCTTGCTATTGGTAAGCTGACATGGAATCTACTCCTTTGAAAAACTTGATGAGCCGATTACTTAGGTTATTCGGCTCATGTATTAATTGTATTTGAGCCGAATGTGTGTTATATTCGGCTCATGATCTACAATTGGCAACAACCCGACTGGCCTGAATTCAGGTATGATGTAAGGGAGGTGGAAGATATGCTCTTTGAGTTCGCAGAGCTGACGGGCCATGTCAGTGGGGTGCTGAAGGCTCTGCCCGAGGCTATTCGGTTAGAAGCTGTGTTGGACATGATGGTGGCCGAGGCCATCAAGACGTCGGAGATAGAAGGCGAGTACCTCAGCCGGCGGGATGTTGTGTCCTCTATCCGCAATCATCTCGGTCTTAACCAGCCCCCTGAGGCCACAAAAGATAAAATGGCGCAGGGGGCGGGTGAGCTGATGGCCGATGCACGGAGAACCTATGCTGATGCCCTGACAGCAGAAAAGCTCTTCCACTGGCACACGATGCTTTTGAGGGAACAGAAGCGCATTCTGGTCGGTGCGTGGCGCAGCCATGAGGAACCGATGCAGGTTGTCTCGGGCGCTCTTGGCAAGGAAAGAGTGCATTTTGAGGCGCCTCCTTCTTCCCGCATACCGGATGAGATGAGTCGGTTCATTCAGTGGTTCAACCAGACTGCGCCGGGGGGAAGCAGAGCGATTAGGAAAGCCCCCATCCGCTCGGCAGTTGCCCATTTATACTTTGAGACCCTGCACCCCTTTGAGGATGGCAATGGGAGAATAGGGCGTGCCCTGGCAGAAAAGGCCTTGTCGCAGACCCTGGGCCGGCCGGTGTTGCTTAGCCTTTCCAGGACGATAGAGGCAGATAAGAAGACGTATTACCAGGCCCTGGAGCAGGCCCAGAAGAGCAATGACATTACGGCCTGGGTTATCTACTTTGTCCGCGTCATCCTGGAGGCACAGCGAGAGGCCATCTGTCTTGTCGATTTTATTCTGAAGAAAGCCAGGTTCTTTGACAGGTTCCAGGACGTACTGAATGAACGGCAACTAAAGGTGATAAGGAGGATGCTTGACGCAGGACCCGAGGGTTTTGAGGGAGGCATGAACGCCAGGAAGTACGTGGCTCTTACCAAAGCCTCCAAGGCTACTGCCACAAGGGATTTGCAGCATCTTCTGGAGTTAGGGGCGTTTATCCAGGAAGGGGGCGGCCGGAGTACCCGCTACCTTTTGCATATTTAAGTCAAACAGGTAGCTAGCCCCCGTACGGCTTTTGAATCAAACTAAAACTAATACTCCTGCTGAAGAAAAACCAGCTGCGCCTTACCAAGCAGGGAGAACATGGCCAGTATATTCTCAAGCCGATTCCGCGTGACGTGAGGCTCCCGGAACAGGTGCCGGCCAACGAGCACCTGACCATGCAGATCGCCCGTCAGGTATACAAGCTACAGGTGGCGGAGAATGTCATTGTCTTCTTCCGGAACGGAGAACCGGCCTACATTACGAAACGCTTTGATCTGAAGCCTGATGGGATGCGGCATGGGCAGGAGGATCTGGCCTCCCTTGCCGGCCGGACGAAGCACACGGCCGGCAGTGATTTCATATATGAGGGAAGTTACAAGGAGATAGCCGGGATTATTAAAGCAACCGTACCCGCCTTCCGGGTGGAACTGGAAAAGCTGTTCTCTCTGATCGTGTTTAACTACCTCTTCTCGAATGGCGATGCGCACCTGAAGAATTTCTCCCTGATCGATACAGCCTACTGTGACTATGTGCTAAGCCCTGCGTACGACCTGATTTGCACCCGCCTACATGTGATACGTACTTTGCCCTGAAAGGCAGGCTTTTCTCGGATGACTATGAAACGGAGAGCTTTCGCGCCAATGGGTTCTATGCCTATGACGACTTCTATGAGTTCGGGCTGAGGATTGGGCTGCTGCCAAAGCGTACGACAAAGATATTAGGATCTTTCCGGCAGGACCACGCCGCTGTACACCGGTTGATTGACCATTCCTTTCTGCGGGAGGATATGAAAGATGCATACAGAAAGTGCTACCTGGAACGCTTAATGATGCTCAACTACTCATTTGCTGGAAGAAGTGAGCCATGAAAAGGTTACCATTGGGAAAGTTCAAGATTTTTCCTCCTCATTTGCGGGTTTGATGGAGCGGCACCGATACAGTTCCTGCAGCAGGTGAGCAACAGCCTTTAGAATCCCACGGGTTTAGCTTCCAGTTCCGCTACACTCTATCTAGCGACCATCCTTCTGGGATTAGTCTGTCAAAAAAGGGAACATTATCCTGTTGGTAAAGAGCGCTTCCTGCAATGGCAGCGTGAGGCTGACCGGTTCTGGTGCAGTTGACTGCAGGTAGGAGGGGATATACACAAAATGATAGCCTTTTTTGTCCCAGGTGAGCCAGCCTGCTGTTTTGTTATGGATGTTTATCTTCGCCTTCCGCATCAGGTATCTGTATTCATATTATAGGTCATCGGTACAGGTCCAACTTGGTGCCCGAAGAGCTGCAACACTTGATTCACCTTATCCAGACGAAGGGTCTCTTTTCCCTGCTCCAGATCCCTTATAAACCTGAGGCCAACTCCCGCCTTTACTGCCAACTCCGGTTGTGTCAGGTTCGCTTGCTTGCGCCTTTCCTTTACAAATTCATTTAACTGCATGGCTTATACCTTATCGGGTATAAAAATAGCTAGTGTGTTATTATTTATACCCGATAAGGTATAGGAACTTGTTGATCTATGGAAGCTTAACAGGCTATTGTTTGAGGTTAATGGAACAACGTGTGCTTTTTGATTATAACTAGTAGCTTATCTTTTTACAAAAGAAGACCTCCTTCCTCTCACAAAGTTGTAGAAGTGTTAGGCTCTGCATTTATCTTTGAAGCTGAATGGCATACGGTCAGCGCCCGTCATTCATGTTCACTATTTCTAAATGTTCATTATGTGTGAACGCTTATAAATAGTGAACACCTTTAATAAGGTAAAGAGTAAGCTATTCAAATGGTACCAGGTTCAATAGTTCAGGTTTCCAAAGCAAGCTCTTCAAAGGCCGTCAATTTTGAGATTACCTGCCGTTTGGCATCCGTCTCGAAGCTGTCCAGATAGTTCTGGGTGGTCTTCTCGTCGGCATGCCCCAAAGATTCTGAAATAAAGGAGGTGGAAACCCCTGCTCGCTTCAGTACAGTGGAGAAAGAATGCCTAGCCGTGTAGGTCGTAACTTTCTTTTCAATGCCGACAGCCTCCGCGATGCGGGCCATGTACGTGTTGATGTTCTTGATAGCCTGTTTAATATTAGCCTGCTCCTGTTCCGCTGTTAGTCCAGACCTCAGGATAGGGAAGACATAGCTGTCCGATTTGCTGGGTTTATTGCCCCATTTGGTGATGATCTCCAAGGCTTGTGGAGATAGAATGGCTACAATCGCCCTGGATTGGTGGCGGTTCGAGTGTTCGGTTTTGGCTCTTGTGAAGGTGACGGTATCCTTATCTATTTGCCGGTATTGAAGCCTGGCAATATCCTTGACATTGATCCCATTGCAGAGATAGGAAAAGATCCAAAGGTCCCGGCAGCGGGCTTCGCTCTCACTGGTAGGGGTATAGGAGAATATTTTTGCTATTTCTGCCATGGAAAGTGCTTTCTTCACGTTCACGCCTGATGGTATCTGGTATTTTCGCTTTCCAAACGGGTACAGCTCTGCACTGACATCACCAGCTGCAATAGCGTCATTGAAAAGTGTCCGTAGCGTCCGAAGGTACATGCCGACCGTGGTGATGGAGCGGCCACCTTTGCGCATCCATTTCTCATAGTCTTTCAGTAACTGGACAGTTATTTGGGTGAAAGGGAGGGGCTGGTACTGTGCCCCTCCCTTTCATGAGGGCGGCTATTTTCTTCTTTGTGGTGCCTTTGATCTTCGTGAAGGGAGCCCCGTGCACGAAGCACCAGAGCGAATTGCGGGCGCTTTCGAAAAAATTAGCATTGCCCAGCCTTCCTTCTTCTTTCAGGCGTGCAATCGCTTCTTCATAGGACGAGAAAGCCTCATGTTTAGACGAGTTTTTGAGCAGCCTTCTATCCAACTCATTGAAACTGAAATGCGGAAGCTTTTGGATGATCTGGTTTATCTTGTGCTCTGCCGCCTGGAGTTTGAGCTTATCCTCCTTTAAAAATTTGCCTGGCTTGGCAGACATCAGCTTTTCGAAATCCTCCGGGGTAAAGCTGAACTTGGTGGGATAGTACTTTTGCTTACGCTGGAAAGTTACTCTTAACTTGACTGGATAAGTGCCATCTTTTAGTGCACGTCGGGTATCCAGAATGATGGAAGTGACAATGCTTTGCATGAGCGTATGACTACTAAAATGGGGTATTTATTTGCATACAAGTTGCATACAAATTATGTAAAAAGCAATGATGTAGTAAAATTGATTTTAGTTAAAATTTATGTAAATATCTGATAATCAATAAAAAATAAAAAATGTAAAAATATATAAAATAGGACTTTTTCGACTCATAATCAGTAGGTGGCTGGTTCGATTCCAGCTGGGCCCACTGAAAATCAAGCACTTACGAGATGAAACTTGTAAGTGCTTTTTTCATTTCTATCCATCTCGATTAGATAAAAGCTAACCCTCACACCATCCCGGTAATACCTAAAACATGTAAAGTATAGCCTAGTAATCCTTTAAAGGGTGGCTGCTACAATCGCTTCTGAAATTCTCTACAGTGTGTTTGCGGTATGCTAGGCTGCTATACTTCGTCCTCCCATAGAAATCAGTCACCCGGCTATAGTATTCCCCAAATCTAGCCCATGTTGTTGCCCTACAAGCAGTCTCATATAACAGCCTGCAGTTAATGAAAATCGACCTGCAAATTCGGGAGTCAGAGGGGAAGGAAATTAAAAAAAGTTAAAAAGCATCTAACTTTAGTATTATTCGGAGCGTAATATCTCAGCATGAGGAGGTTACAAACCTTTTGTATAAGGATGGCAGCAAGAGCACCTGCACTTCCAGCCGCATAGCCAGTACCTTCCCTAAATCTTTGACTTAACAGGTATGTCCTTTTTACATAGGACAGGTACGCATGGCCGGCCTCAGGGTCACCCTTAGGAAGCTTCTGCGTGATGGCTAAGGTTAAGGAAATCTTCCTTGGCAAATGAGCGCATAGCACTACGGCTGGCTGATATTGATTTCGGAGTTACTGCATTAAAGCGAGGAAAGTATGTGCGGAAGGTCTACAAGTATACTCCAGTTTAATTTAGGTTCAAGCCCCCTCGGGCTGCCCGCTGTAAGCACCCAACATGCCCCTCTATACCTTGGAGGTGTCGGGGTAAATTTCACCTCAAGCTATCTTTCCTACACACGCAAGCCCACGTATTCCACCACCCATCTCATCAACGAATACCGATCAATTTCAGGCTCTTCATTTATCATCCATAATTACGACTACATGTATGCATTTAAATCCGGTAGAACATGAAAAACTGATGCTTCACCTTGCAGGAGAACTCGCTGCAAAAAGACTTAAAAGAGGTGTAAAGCTTAATCACCCCGAGTCCATTGCTTACATCTGTGGCATTTTAATGGAGGAGGCCCGGGATGGCAAAAAGTCCGTTGCGGAGCTTATGAAGTACGGCGCCCAGCTCCTGAAGAAAGACCAGGTAATGGAGGGCGTAGCCGATATGATACATTTTGTGCAGATAGAAGTGACCTTTCCGGATGGGGTGAAACTGATCACTGTCGATAATCCGATTCGCTAACTAACACAAAGCACATCTAAAGTACTAACGATATGAGACCAGGTGAATACATACTAAAGAAAGGGGATGTAAAGGCAAATGAGGGACGCAAAATAGTGCGTTTAGCTGTGGCAAATACCGGAGACCGTCCTATACAGGTGGGTTCACATTACCATTTTTTCGAAGCCAACAAGGCGCTCGATTTCGACCGGGCGGCTTCTGTAGGCATGCGGCTTAACATTCCGGCTGGCACTGCCGTGCGCTTTGAGCCTGGGGAGAAGAAAAATGTCTTTCTGGTGGAGTTTGGAGGTAATAAACTGATACATGGTTTTAATAATCTGACCGAAGGCGATGTGTCGAAGAAGGATGTAAAAGATAAAGCACTGGAAAATGCCAGAAAGCAAGGCTTTAAGGGCGCAGGAGCTACCGGAACATCCAGGAAAAGGAAATAAGTAAAAACCATTTAATCAGGAAACCATGTCAAACTGGAACAGACGCGAATGGATGAAAGTGGTGGGGCTTTCTACTGCCGGGCTTTCATTGCTAGGCTTCGACGCATTGGGGAGCGACTCTTCTTCGGTGAAGTATATAGATGGGGAATTATACATACCGCGCGACCGCTATGCCGCCCTGTTTGGGCCGACCACAGGCGATAAGGTACGGTTAGCCGACACAGAACTTTTCATCGAGATTGAAAAAGACTTCACTGTATATGGGGAAGAAAACAAGTTCGGGGGTGGCAAGACAATCCGCGACGGCATGGGACAGTCTGCCAGGGCCACCCAGGACGAAGTGCTGGACCTGGTTTTGGTGAACGCCATTATCCTGGACCATTGGGGTATTGTGAAAGCGGATATCGGCATCAAAAACGGCAAGATTGTGGGCATTGGCAAGGCCGGCAACCCGGATACCCAGCAGGGGGTAACAAAGGGGATGATCATAGGACCGGCTACGGAAGTGCAGGCCTGTGAAAACACTATCGTCACCGCAGGAGTTGTGGATACACACATCCACTTCATCGTGCCGGATCAGATAGAGGTAGCGCTTTACAGTGGCGTTACCACGTTGATAGGCGGTGGTACCGGGCCATCCGACGGTACCCTGGCCACCACGGTAACACCAGGCAAGTGGTGGATAGAGCGCATGTTGGAGGCCTCAGAAGCGACCCCTATGAACCTTGGCTTTACAGGCAGAGGCAACACCTCTTCCTTTAAGGCGGCGGCTGAACCCGTTGAGGCTGGCGCACTTGGCTTAAAGCTCCACGAAGACTGGGGTTCCACACCATCAGCTATTGATATAGCCTTGCAGGTGGCCGACAAGTATGACGTGCAGGTGGCGCTTCACGCTGACACGCTGAACGAAGCAGGTTTTCTGGAAGATACAGTGAAGGCTATTAATGGCCGGATAATCCATTCTTATCACACGGAGGGTGCTGGTGGCGGCCACGCGCCGGACATCATCAAAATTGCCATGTACCCGAACGTACTGCCTGCATCCACCAACCCGACCAAGCCCTATACCGTCAACACGGCGGATGAGCACCTGGACATGCTCATGGCGGTGCACCACCTGGACAAGAGCATCCCGGAAGACGTGGCCTTTGCCGAATCCCGCATCCGCCCTACCACCATCGCTGCCGAGGATATCCTGCAGGACATGGGCGTTCTTAGCATCATGTCGTCCGATAGCCAGGCCATGGGCCGAATCGCGGAGACTGTACTGCGGACCTGGCAAACGGCTCATAAAATGAAGCTGCAGCGAGGTCCGCTACCGGAGGATAAAGGCAAGGACAACGACAACTACCGTGCGAAGCGCTATGTAGCTAAGTATACCATCAACCCTGCCAAAACCCATGGCATAGGCGAGTATGTGGGCTCGGTAGAGGTAGGCAAATACGCTGATTTGGTGGTGTGGACCCCTGGCTTGTTTGGTGTGAAACCAGAGGTGGTTTTTAAAAATGGAATGGCCGTGGGAGCCCGTATGGGTGACCCGAACGGAGCCATCTCCCTGCCCCAGCCTGTTATTTACCGCCGGATGTATGGTTCTATTGGCAAGGCAGCAAATAGGAACGGGTTCAACTTTGTTTCCGCCATCTCGCTTGAGAATGGCAACATCAATCGCTTGGGGCTGGCTAAGGGTTGCTTGCCCGTAAAAGGCTGCCGAAAAGTCACCAAGAAAGACATGGTCCATAACACCGCTACCCCTAAACTGGAGGTAAACCCGGAAACGTTTGTGGTAACGGCTGATGGACAGGTGCTGACTTGCGAGCCCTTAAAGGTGTTGCCCATGGCACAGCGTTACTTCTTGTTTTAATCAGTTAAACATGTGCTCCCGGCAAGGTTATACTTTGCCCGGGAGCACGTTTACAAATATGCTATTAGTAGAAAAGGTGCTAGGTAACCTGTCTGACACCACCACTGACAGCCTGGGGCTGGATTACCTGGACCTGGATTGGTTTGACACAGGCAAATCCATACTTCGGAAACGAACACGGGCTGGTCAGGAAGTAGGCATCCGAAAGGATACCACCCCGCTGGAGGATGGCGATATCCTTTATATGGATGCGGAGCGGGCGATTGTGGTCAACATACTTCCGTGTGAGTGCATTGTGTTTAAGCCTACTACTTTCAAAGGTATGGGAACCGTGTGCTTCGAGATCGGAAACAAACACATCCCCATCTTCATCAACGAAGCGGCAGAGGTGCTGGTGGAGTTCGAATACCCGTTGTACCGGTTGCTGGAGCGCGCTGGTTACGAGCCGCGGCGGGAGGTACGCAAGCTCTTGAAAACACACGCACTGCGGGTGCGCCGGCACGAGAGCAACTACAGCAGAAAAATAACCCTAAAGTAAATACGCCTATGCAGCCCTTGTTAACCTTGCTCCAAATTAACGACTCGATGTTTCCCATTGGAAGCTTCACCCAATCCTATGGCCTGGAGTCTTACGTGAGCCAGGGCATTGTGAAGGATACGCCTTCGGCAACTGTTTACGCGAAAAACATGCTGCGCCATAGCATTTACTACAATGACGCCGCTTTCCTGCAGATGACCTGGAAGCTACTGGAGGAGAAAAAACCAGCCCGGGAGTTTCAGAAACTGGATGAGTTCATCACTGTGATTAAAGGACCTGCCGAGATTCGGATGGCTAGCAAGAAACTCGCTATTCGCTTCCTGAAGCTGACGCAGACGCTGCACCCGGTCAAGCGCTGCACCAACTACCTGAAAAGTATTCAGGAAGGAAAGCTGCATGGGCACTATGCAATTGCCTTTGCCATGTTTGCACACGCCCACGGCATCACTTTAAAGGAGAGCTTATATGCCTTGTACTATAACATGCTGAACGGCATTGTGACTAACTGCGCCAAGCTGGTGCCCATCAGCCAGAACGATGCGCAGAAGATCCTTTTTGATTTGCAGCCGACCATACAGCAACTGGTGGAGGAGCAGGAAAGCCTGGATGAGGACATGGTGGGGCTGTGTTGCATTGGGCAGGACATTCGGTGCATGCAGCACGAGAAGCAATATACAAGACTATACATTTCCTAAAGAAACAGCACAACCTAACCAGATACCTTATGCCGAAGAAACATGTGAGAATAGGGGTAGCAGGGCCGGTAGGCTCTGGAAAGACAGCCTTGATAGAAAGGCTGACGCGCAAAATGGGGGAGGAGTACAGCATCTGCGTCGTGACCAACGACATCTATACCCGGGAGGACGCAGATTTTCTGATAAAGAATTCCAGTCTGCCTGCCGACCGGATCATAGGGGTGGAGACAGGCGGCTGTCCGCATACGGCTATCCGTGAGGATGCCTCCATGAACATCGAGGCGGTGGAAGAGCTGGTAGAGCGCCATCCGGATACAGAAATTGTTTTCATTGAGAGCGGCGGCGATAACCTCTCAGCTACCTACAGCCCGGACCTGGCCGATGTGACCATTTTTGTGATCGACGTGGCAGAGGGCGACAAGATGCCCCGCAAAGGCGGCCCGGGCATTACCCGCTCCGACCTGTTGATCATCAACAAGACTGACCTGGCCCCTTATGTGAATGCGGATTTGGGCGTAATGGATAGGGACTCGAAGAAAATGCGGGGCGATCGCCCCTACATCTTCACCAACCTTATGAAACTGGAGGGCCTTGATAAGGTGATCAACTGGATCAAAACGTATGCTTTGCTCGAAAGAAGGGAGGCGCATGTTTAAAAGTAGCATAAAGATTAGCGCAGAGCGGGAAGGGGAGCACACGTTGCTGAAAGAATGCGGCTATACTGCACCCTATAAAGTGATCCATTATGGTTCCCGGCATTTGCACGAGCACCTGGAGCTCATCATGATGAGCTCTTCTCCGGGTATTCTGGAGGGAGACGAGATCGATATCACGGTAGAGGTGCAGGAAGGGGCGCAACTGAAGTTTTTCACGCAATCGTTCGGCAAGCTCCACCCGATGGAAAAGGGCGCGACGCAAAGGACGCAGGTGCAGGTAAAGCAGGATGGTATCTACAAGTATATTCCCCATCCCATCATCCCTTTCGCCAAGTCTGATTTTAAGGTCTACAATGAGATTCACCTGGATGAAAGCGCCACATTGATTTGGGGAGACATCATTGGTTCGGGAAGGGTGCATTCGGGGGAGTCGTTTGAGTTTACACGCCTGCACAGTGTCACCAAAGTATACAGAGATAAAAAGCTTGTGCTGTTAGATAACCAGTTGCTGGAGCCCGGGCGTCAACCGCTTAATTCCATTCTGTTTTATGAGGAAGGTTATACGCATCAGGCTACCCTGATCTACGTTTCGCCATTTGCCGTGGAACTGAAGGAGGAACTCGATGAAATTCTGGCGACGCAGTATGAAGGGTTAACCTTCGGCTTTACGCAGCGTGGTTCTAACGTTGTAATGATCAGGGCGATGGGAGACCAGGGCGCCCTGCTATACGACTGGCTGAGTGCCATTGGACAACTATGCTGGCAGTTTACGAGGCATAAACAAGGGTTGGATGAAAGCGAGCCGGAGGAGGTGCATGTTGTTGAACCGACAGCAGCAGAGGCAATCCCGGTTGTTGAAAAACAGACGAAACGTTCCGGGGCAAAACGGGTGAAAAAGGAAGTGGCAGCAAACGGCGCGGCCAAGAAAGCTGCCGCCATGGATGAAGCACCAGTTGAAAGTGTATTGGAAGAGACACCTGCCGAAGCAATTGTAGTGATTGAAAAGTAAGGAGTAGCCCAAGCAAGCGAAGCCATGCACGAAGCGTCGATCGTCAGGAACGTTTTTGAAATGCTGCAGGAAGCTTATCCGGATAAGTATAAGCGGATAATAAAAGTACAGATTGAGGCGGGATTGCTGAGCAACATCCAGCCCATCCTCATACAGAACGCCTTCGAGGCGCTCATCGTGGAGGAGCCCACCCTGGCAAGTATAGAACTGGAAGTGCTGCTGCTGCCTATCATGGCACATTGCCATACTTGTGATAAAGATTTTGAAGTGAAGCGGCACAAGTTTGTGTGTGAATGCGGGACTCCCTCCAGGAATATTGTGCAGGGGGAAGAGCTACAGATCAGCCGGGTTGAGTTTTTAGAGAATTAACCACAGGACTTAAAGTATAACGATATGAGTACACCCTCCATTCCCAAGAGCAATCGAATGCCGGTGGGCTCGGTGCAGTGCGACAACACGACGCTGAACCTTTTGAAGGCCAACGACTTTGTGGCCAAGGCCATCCGCGAGAAGCTATCCGACGTGCTGGTCATCAACGTGTGCTCCTCGCCGGGCAGCGGCAAGACGACCCTGATGCAGGAGACGGGCAAGCGCCTGAGCGACAAGTTGAACCTGGCCGTGCTGGTGGGCGACCCGGAGACCGACCGCGACGCGGTCAGGATGAAGGAGGTGGGCATCAACGCCCTGCAGATCGTGACCGGGGGCATGTGCCACATTGAGGCGCAGATGATTCTGCAGGCGCTCGACCACATCGATTTGGCGGGCGTGGACCTGCTCTTCATCGAGAACGTGGGCAACCTGGTGTGCCCGGCCGCCTTCGACTTGGGCGAGGACATCCGCGTGACGGTGCTGGCCGCCACCGAGGGCGACGACAAACCAAAGAAATACCCGCGCATGTTCCTGACCAGCGAACTCATGGTAATTTCCAAAGCTGATCTGTTGCCCTACGTGCCCTTCTCCGTGGAGGCTGTTACGCAGGACGCGAGAGAGGTTAATCCAACCATCGAGGTAATGACTATCAGTAGTCTGAAGGGCGAGGGCCTGGACGAGTGGTGCAACTGGCTGCTGGAAAAGGTAGCAGAAAAGAAAGCCAGGTTGGCAACTACTTAATAGGGTACGACCGCCCTGTTACAAGTATAGCCAGGTATACTATAATTCTAAAAGCAGACCGATCCTTTAGTAACGCAAGGAACAGTCTGCCTTTTGGTATTCTATGATGTTGAACATGAACGACTGCTCCGTATGATGGTCTCAAAAGGAAGGATACAGCAATTTTGCGAAGTAAGTATGGCCATTTGGAGAAGTATGATGGTTGTTCGGTGGGTTATAGTCATCAGTGTCGGCTTACTTGTTCTAGGCGCTTGCCATCGTAAGAGTGGCGAAAGTACGGCAGCGGATGGCGCAATTGCAGTAACCGACATACGGGGAAAGGAGATACGCCTAAGCGAGCCGGCCCATCGCGTGGTGGTGCTATATCAGGGTGCGTTAGATGGCATGTACATGTTGCATGCGGAGCATTCCGTGGTGGGCATCCAGAACAACATCTATACGAATCCCGAGACCTTTAAGTATTTCAGTAGGCTGGACCCGCGCATTGCCAGAAAGGAGCTATCGGCGCCGGGGAACTGGGAGACTTCAGCCAACATCGAAAGTATACTGGCGCTTAAACCGGACCTGGTGATCATTGCCTCCGGGCAGACGGATGCCATTCGTTTGCTGGAGAGTTTAGGCATTCATGTGTTTGCCGTTTCGCCACAGAACAATGAGCAGTTGTTTAAGGAAATTGAAAACATCGGCAAGCTAACTGGTACCTATGAGCGGGCGAAGGAATTGCTGGCTTATACCCGCCACAAACTAAACGAGATACAGGAAGCCACTGAGCACATCGGGCAGAAGAAGTCGGTTTACTATGCCTGGTCGGGTGGCCGTATCTACTCCACATCGGGCCAGAACAGCCGCATGAGCGAGTGCTTCCGGCTGGCAGGCGTACGAAACGCCTGCACCTTCGCTGTGGATCAGCCCAACATCAACCCGGAAACGCTGATCTCCTGGGACCCGGACCTTATCCTGCTCTGGAACACAGACCCGCAGGAACTCTATAGCAAAAAGGAGCTTTCGGTGCTGAAAGCCGTCAGAAACAAGCAGGTGCATGTGCTGGAGCCGCCTTTTTTCTACGACCCCCATACCCTCAAGATCATGTATGCCGCCATCGAGCTGCATAATATCTGCTATGGCCAGAAAGAGAACTTCGACCTCGAAGAGAACCGAAGGGACATCATGACGAATCTGTATGGGGACAAAGCTGTAGCACTTCTTGAATGAGAAAATTCCTGACAGCCTTCCTGATCTACGGTCTGCCCTTACCGCTCCTGCTGTATTCCTTGACGGTTGGTCCGTCGCAAGGACTCCACTTTGCAGATTATTGGGATTGGGGCAGGGCTGCGCTGGCAGGCAATGTTGATGAAAGCTCTACAAAGCTGTTTATGATCAACAATATCATCGAGAACGTACGACTACCCCGGGTGTTGCTCACGTTCATCATCGGGGCTGGGCTGGCTTCCTCGGGAGGAGCCTTGCAGGGTATTTTTCGGAATCCGCTGGTAGATCCCTATGTGTTGGGCATCTCCTCGGGCTCTGCTTTTGGGGCTGCGCTGGCCATTGCGTTTCCCTTTATCAACATCAACCTGGCTGCTTTTGCGCTGGGTATAGTTTCCGTCATCCTAACGTACTCTTTCGCCTTCTCCAACAAAAGCGCCTCCATTGTTGCAGTTATACTTTCCGGGATGATTGTTTCGGGTATTTTCACGGCCTCCCTCACCGTCGTGCAGTATATCAGTGACCCTTACAAGCTGCAGGCCATCGTGCAGTGGACAATGGGCAACCTGCACCACGCCTCCTGGGACAAGCTTAACACCGCTGCCTTGCCGGTGGGAGCAGGAATAGGGGGAATGTGCCTGATGCGCTGGCGGCTTAATCTGCTGGCCTTAGGGGAGGAGGAGGCGAAAGCCGTTGGCGTGAACCCAACTGCCGATAAAGCCATACTGGTATGTCTGGCTACGCTCACCACCTCTACATCGGTGGCGGCGGCTGGTGTCATTAGCATGTATGGCTTGTTCATACCGCACCTCACGCGTATGCTGGTCGGGCCGGACAACCGGAGAGCCATGCCGGCAAACATATTTTTTGGCGGGTCTTTTCTGGTTATCATCGACAACTTCTCCCGCTCGCTGATGGAGTTTGAGATTCCGATCGGCATTTTCACGATGTTGCTGGGAGCACCCTTCTTTCTGTTTTTAATGAAGAAAAGCAAAATCAACTGGGTATGACAGAAGCAGCAATTGAAGTAAAAGGCCTCAGCTTCGGGTATGGCCAAACGCCGGTACTGGAAGAAGTAAGCGTGGCTTTCCCAGCCAACAGGTTCTCTGTTTTGCTTGGCCGCAACGGCAGCGGCAAGTCTACGCTCTTCAACATCGTGGCGGGTCTGCAAAAGTATAAGAAAGGCTCTGTGAAGTTGATGGGAAAGGAACGAAGCAACATGTCCTTCTCGGATTGCGCCCGTGTGCTGGGCTTTTTGCCGCAATTTCATAAGTCGGTATTTCCCTTTCAGGTGAAGGATGTCGTGCTGACGGGTAGGGCGGCTTTTTCCGTCTTCTCACCCGGTAAAAGCGACAGAGAAAAGGTGGTGCAGGCCATCGAAGAACTAGGGATCAGCCACCTGGCCGACAGGCCCTATACCGAACTCTCGGGTGGTGAGCAGCAACTGGTGATGATTGCGCGGGTGCTCGTGCAGCATCCCCGCATCATTCTGCTCGACGAACCCACCAACCACCTCGACGTTTATTACCAGACCTATGTGCTGGAGAAGCTCAAAAAACTAACGGAGAATAACCTGACAGTCATCGCCATCATGCACGACCCGAACATGGCTTTTCTGTATGCGGACCAGTGCTACTTCATGAAAAACCGGACGGTGGTTATGCCAAGTATAGAACCCGACAACCATGCCGACACCTTTCTGGAGTATGTATATGATGTGCGTTTTACCACAGTTATGGTGAACAATAAGTTGATGGTGGTTCCCAAAGTATAGCTGCAGTGAACGTGCTGTTTTAAAGTATAATATCTTCTTCGGCACATAACTGTAGCGCCAGTCCCAACTGCTGGAGGTAGCACAAAATTGCACATCACTGCCACATTCCTTGCTTCTAGCTGATCTGAAAAACTCGCCTGAAGCTCCCTCACTACATACTTGCTTTTATGAAGAGCTTTCGAAGCAGCATGTCTATACTTTCCTCTCCTTTTTTATAGCTCTGTAAAGTTGGCTAACCTTTCGATTTGATTGAGCTGTATCATTGTGGACCTAGCCTGCATCCATAAGTAAGCCTTTTAAGGCAGTTTCCTCTTATTAAGTATAGTTTTAGGGATTTAAGCATACTTTGTGTTGCAGTATCATCCGATTAAACTGTCCTCCAAAGCATAAATTTAACTAAAAACGATAAAAAAGTGTCCTTGTATTTGATTATTAAATAGTTTCTTTTACTTTTAAATCGAAATAAATAGTAAATAAATAAAACACGCATTTAGGTGCTAGGAAACGAAAAGAAATATTCTGAATCTCTGTTCAACAGGGCCACACTCGCGAAGCAGCTGGAGCAGACGGATTTGGAATGGGATGTGATTGTAATTGGAGGTGGTGCTACCGGGCTGGGAGTTGGTATTGATGCGGCATCCAGGGGTTACCGGACCCTGCTTCTGGAGCAGGCTGATTTTGCCAAAGGTACTTCGAGCAGGAGTACAAAGCTGGTGCACGGTGGTGTGCGCTACCTTGCGCAGGGGGATATTAGCTTGGTTTACGAAGCCTTGTATGAGCGGGGCCTGCTGTTGCAGAATGCCCCGCATTTAGTGCATGTGCAGCCTTTCGTGATACCGAGCTACAGCCTGTGGGATAAAATGTTCTATGGCATTGGCCTGAAAGTATACGACTGGATGGCGGGCCGCTACAGGTTTCAGAAGACCTCTCTTGTTGGCAAAGACACGGTTATAAACTTGCTGCCGAATGTGCGGCGGGATGGCCTAAAAGGAGGCATCGTGTACTACGATGGCCAGTTTGACGATGCCCGGCTTGCGGTAAACATGGCCCAGACCTGCGTGGAGCAGGGTGGGGTGGTGTTAAATTACATGCGGGTAGAGGGGCTGGTGAAAGATCAGCAAGGGAAAGTTGTGGGGGTAGAAGCCTGTGATTTGGAGAGCGGCCGCAAGTATAAACTGAAAGCAAAGGTGGTGGTCAATGCCACGGGCGTGTTTGTGAACGATATCCTGCAGATGGATGTGCCCAAGCAGCATCCGCTGGTGCGTCCAAGCCAGGGCGTGCATGTGGTAGTCGACCGCTCCTTTTTGAAAAGGGACAATGCGCTCATGCTACCCAAGACGCCGGATGGAAGGGTACTATTTGCGGTGCCGTGGCATGGGCACGTGCTGCTGGGAACGACGGACACGCCGCTTAACGAGAATAGCCTTGAGCCAACAGCCCTGGAAACGGAGATCGACTTCATTTTACATACTGCCGGACAGTACCTGGAACGCAAGCCAACGCGCCAGGATGTGCTGAGTGTGTTTGCCGGTCTGCGTCCGCTGGCCGCACCCACAAAGGATGCCGGAAGCACCAAAGAGATATCCCGCAGCCATAAACTCATCGTTGCCGCATCAGGCCTGATTACCATAACAGGCGGTAAATGGACAACTTACCGGAAGATGGCGGAGGACACTATTGACAAGGCAATTGCTGTCGGGAAGCTGGTATCAAGACCATGTAATACAACAAACTTACGAATACATGGTGCGGTAAGTGAAAAAAGTAATATATTGAAACCACTTTTATATTATGGGACAGATGCAGCGGGAGTTGAAGCACTTGTAGCGCAGCATCCGGCATTAGGAAACAAATTGCACAGGTCTTTTTCGCACATAGGTGCTGAGGTTGTGTGGGCGGTGCGACATGAGATGGCCAGAACAGTGGAAGATGTCTTGGCAAGAAGGCTAAGGGTACTGTTCCTCAATGCAAAAGCTGCTATTGAAATGGCACCTCAGGTGGCTGCCCTGATGGCAGGCGAAATGGGGAAAGACGAGGAGTGGCAGCAAGAACAAGTCAGAGATTTTATAAAGTTAGCAAACAGGTATTTGCTGGAGCCATACAACAGCGCAGCTCCAGCAGCAGTGAATCATATCTAACCTTACATAGGCGCCTATGCAGAAATTTATACTTGCTTTCGACCAGGGAACCACCAGCTCCAGGGCTATTATATTTGACCAGAAAGGTGCTCCTGTATCGGTTGCTCAGAAGGAGTTTACGCAACATTACCCGCAGCCGGGTTGGGTGGAGCATGATCCTAATGAAATCTGGTCTACACAGGTAGGTGTGGCTGCCGAGGCCATTCTGAAAGCCGGTCTGCAGGCAAAGGATATCCAGGCCATCGGCATTACGAACCAGCGGGAAACCACCGTGCTGTGGGACCGGCAAACCGGCGAGGTAGTATACAACGCTATCGTGTGGCAGGACCGCCGCACCTCTGAGTTCTGCGACCAGCTGAAGGAGCAGGGACTGGAGGAATACATCAGAGAGAGAACCGGGTTGGTGATTGATGCCTATTTCTCGGCTACCAAAATCAGGTGGGTTCTGGAGCATGTGCCGGGCGCTCGCGAGAAAGCAGAAGCCGGTCGCCTGATGTTCGGCACCATCGATACCTGGCTTATCTGGAAAATGACGGGCGGTAAAGAGCACGTCACCGATGTAACGAACGCCTCCCGCACCTTACTGTATAATATCCATACGCTAGCTTGGGACGAAGAACTGCTTCAGATTTTCAATATCCCTTCCAGTATACTTCCGGAGGTCAAAAGCTCCAGCGAAGTAGTGGGCCACACGGCCACCTCTCTTTTTGCTACCCCTATTCCGATTGCCGGAATTGCCGGGGATCAGCAGGCCGCCTTGTTCGGGCAGATGTGCACCAAGCCGGGTATGGTGAAGAATACCTACGGCACCGGCTGCTTTATGCTGATGAACATCGGCGACGCACCCATCATTTCCAAACACAGACTTGTCACCACCATCGCCTGGAAAATTAACGACCAGGTGCACTATGCGCTGGAAGGCAGTATTTTCATAGCCGGTGCGGTAGTGCAGTGGCTGCGCGACGGGCTAGGCATCATCTCGTCTTCTGCGGAAGTAGAGCAACTTGCCAGAAAAGTGGCCGGAAGCGACGGAGTATACTTAGTGCCCGCTTTTGTGGGAATGGGAGCCCCGCACTGGGAGCAGCACACCCGTGGCACCATGGTGGGCATGACACGCGGCACCACTTCGGCGCACATTGCCCGGGCTGCCCTGGAAAGTATAGCTTATCAAACTTACGAAGTACTGAAAGCCATGGAAGCCGACGCCGGCATAACCATAAAAGAGCTGCGAGCAGATGGCGGCGCCACAGCCAACGATCTGCTCATGCAATTCCAGGCCAATATCCTGGGTGCCCATGTTGTTAAGCCGAAAGTAACGGAAGTGACCGCTATTGGGGCGGCTTACCTGGCAGGCCTTGCCACGGGTTACTGGAACAGCATTGATGAAATTCAGCAGCAGTGGAACATTGATAAAAGCTTTGAGCCGGATAGCAGCTTAGCGGTGGATGCCCTCCTGAAAGGATGGCACCAGGCGGTAAAGGCGGCCAAAACCTGGGTATAATTTAACAAATCAGCAACCAAAGCAACAGGAAAAACCGATGACAGCATTTATGGCCGAGTTTATTGGCACCATGCTTCTGATACTACTAGGTAACGGTGTGGTGGCTAACGTGGTCCTGAAGGGGACCAAAGGCAGTGAGAGCGGCTGGATTGTAATCACTACCGGCTGGGCGCTTTCGGTGTTTGCAGGCGTGGTGATAGCCGCACCTTACAGTGGCGCGCACCTGAACCCAGCCGTTACCCTGGCCCTGGCCCTGGCGGGCAAGTTCAGCTGGCAGGAGGTAGGGGCTTATGTGCTGGCACAGATGCTTGGGGCCATGCTGGGGGCACTGCTGGTATGGCTGCTATACAAACCGCACTTCGATGCCACAGAGAATGCCTCCTCGAAGCTGGCTGTATTCTGTACGGGTCCCGCCATCCGGCACCGGTTCTCCAATATCTTCAGCGAGGCGCTGGGCACCTTTGTGCTCATCTTCGTGATTTTCTACTTCACCAACCCGGAACTGGGCGATGACAAAACACCAATCGGAATGGGATCGCTGGGAGCAATTCCGGTGGCTTTCCTGGTGTGGGCAATTGGCTTATCGCTGGGTGGCACCACGGGCTATGCCATCAATCCCGCCCGCGACCTGGGGCCAAGACTGGTGCATACGCTGGTGCCCATCAAGGACAAGTGCCACAGCGACTGGAGCTACGCCTGGGTACCAGTGGCCGGTCCTTTGCTGGGGGCAAGTATAGCTGCGGTTCTTTACCTATTCTTGAATAGCTGATACTTTAAAGTGTCAGCTACTGGGCTTTCTTCACAAGTTAAGTGAGGATAAATGCCGGGGCAGAAGTATAAGTTGGCCTCCTATTGAAGGTAAGTATAGTGCCTCTATTAGGGAGTAACTGTGTTTAACAAGGCAAGTGATTAATCAATTTTATAGAATTAACTCCAAAGTATAAAGTATAATTTTTACCACTTATTACAAGTATAACCGCGTACATGAACCTTATCTCACCCGCCAAACACGCCGACCGCCTGCCGCTTGAGCGCATCGACCCCGAGTACAAGCGCCTGCGCTTTCAGGTTTTCTTAGGCATTTTCCTCGGCTACGCCGGCTACTACCTTGTTCGTAAGAACTTCTCGCTTGCCATGCCAGATCTGATAGCACAAGGCTACTCCAAGGCTGATCTAGGGATAGCCCTATCGGGTGTATCTGTTGCTTATGGCCTGAGTAAATTTTTGATGGGAAATGTCTCGGACAGAAGCAATGCCCGTGTGTTTTTGAGTGTGGGACTCCTGCTTTCGGCACTCACCATGTTTGTAATGGGTACGGTGCCCCTTGCCACCAGCTCTATCACCATCATGTTTGTGCTGCTGTTCCTGAATGGCTGGTTCCAGGGTATGGGCTGGCCTGCCTGCGGAAGGGTAATGGTGCACTGGTTCTCCACCAAGGAGCGGGGCACGAAGATGTCGATTTGGAATATTGCGCACAATGTGGGTGGCGGTCTTGTAGGGCCGCTGGCGATTGCGGCAGTAGCCATATTCGGAACCTGGGAAAGCAAGTTATACTTCCCGGCCATCATCGCCCTGCTTTCGGCTATGGTTGCCTATATGCTCGTGCGCGATACGCCTCAGTCGTGCGGACTGCCTACCATAGAGGAGTATAAAAACGACTACCCCAGCAATTATACTTCCGATCACGAGAAAGAGCTAACCGCCAGGGAAATCTTCTTCAAGTATGTGTTCACCAGCCGGGTGCTCTGGTACATTGCCTTTGCCAACGCCTTTGTATACCTGGTGCGCTACGGCATTCTGGACTGGGCTCCAACCTACCTCGAGGAAGCCAAAGGGTTCTCGGTGAAGGAAACGGGCTGGGCATACTTTGCTTACGAGTATGCCGGTATACCGGGCACACTGCTCTGTGGCTGGATCAGCGACAAGGTGTTTCGCGGCCGACGGGCCCCGGCTACTATCATCTACATGGTGCTGGTACTGGTTGCGGTGCTTATCTACTGGAAAAACCCTGCGGGTAACATCTGGGTCGATAATGCTGCTTTGATAGCCATTGGCTTCCTGATTTATGGCCCGGTGATGCTTATCGGGGTGCAGGCACTGGACCTGGTGCCCAAAAAAGCTGCCGGAACCGCCGCTGGCTTAACCGGACTCTTTGGGTATATGGGAGGCGCCTTGTTTGCTAACGTCGCCATGGGCTTTGTAGTGGACGGCCTGGGCTGGGATGGAGGCTTTATGGTTTTAGTGGCTGCCTGCGTCCTGTCCATCTTCTTCACTGCCCTTACCTGGAAAAAGGAAATCAACTTAACAACCTAAATAACATCAACTAACCTAATCACTAAGCTCAAGTCAGATGAGAAAACATTTACCACTCTCCCCAAAGGGCCGGCACCATTTGGGCAGGGCAGCTATGCTCTCCCTGTGCCTCTTTGCTGCAGGCCCCTCCCTTACAGCTGCCCCGGTAGGGCCATCGCTGACGGAGTATCTCCCCCAAGGCGAAAGAATTTCTGTCCAGGGAACTGTCATGGATGATACCGATGGCATTCCTTTACCAGGCGTTTCTATTGCTGCCAATGGCACCCCTGTCGGGGTAACCAACATGGATGGTAAGTTTCAGGTAAATGTAGAAAAGGGCGCTGTGCTGTCCTTTACCTATATCGGTTATAAGCAGGGAAGCGTAACTGTCAACCAGGCGAGCGATAACCTTACCGTTAGGATGCAGACAGACAACCAGCAACTCTCTGAGGTGGTGGTGACGGCACTGGGTATCAAACGGGAAGAAAAGGCCCTGGGCTATGCTACCCAAACAGTAAGTGGAGAGAGCGTTACGTCTGCCCGTTCCAACAACTTTGCGAGCGCCCTATCGGGTAAAGTGGCGGGTTTGAACTTGGTTTCTCCAGGCTCCGGTCCCGTAAACTCCACACGCATCTCCCTAAGAGGGGATAACTCCCTCAATGCCAATGGCAACAACGCGCTTATCGTGCTGGACGGCGTGCCGATGAGCAGCGAGATGACCAGCTCCGGTGTGGACAACGCTTACGGGGCGGGCTCGGGCAACGACATCCCGGTGGACTTTGGTAACGGCATCGCCGACATCAACCCTGACGACATTGAAAGTATAACTGTGCTGAAGGGAGCAAGTGCGGCAGCACTTTATGGTAGCCGCGCCGCTAACGGTGCCCTCATCATCACCACCAAGTCCGGCAGCCGTCGCCAGAAGGGATTAGGCGTAACGGTGAACACCAACGTCAGTTTTAACGATGTGCTCCGGTGGCCGGATTACCAATATGAGTATGGCCAGGGAACTGGCAAGTCCTTTAACAAAGAAGGTGTACCCTACTACTCCTACGGTGCCTCCGAGGATGGGGCTAACACAGGAAGTACCAGCAGCGCCTACGGCCCTAAGTTCGATGGGCAGTACTACTACCAGTACGACCCTACACTGGAGGGGCAGTCGGCCGAGCGCCAGTTGTGGAGACCTTACAAGGACAACATCAAAGGTTTCTTCAAGACCGGGTATACCGTTACCAATAACGTGTCTGTAGAAGGCGGCAATGAGAAAGGTTCAGCGCGCGCCTCTATCACACACTCCAAGAACGAGTGGATTATGCCCAACACCGGCTTTGAGCGCATGTCGGCGGCCCTGAGCCTGAACTATAAGGCGACAGACAAGCTTAGCCTTAACTCGAAGATTAACTTCACGCACAAGAAAAGCGACAACCTGCCGGGCACCGGCTACAGCAACCAGTCCATCGCCTACTTCATGATTTTCCAGAACCCGAACGTTGACCTAGCCTGGTACGAGCCGAGATGGAAAAGCGGCAAAGAGCAGATAGAGCAGATTCACCCTTTCAGCTCCTTTATCGACAACCCTTACGTGATTGCCTATGAGATGACCAACGCCCTGAACAACTACTCTACTGTGGGTAACCTCTCGGCCACGTATGAAATCTCTCCTAAGTTTGATCTGATGGTTCGCTCCGGGGTTGATTTGAGCAGCGAAGATCGCGAGCAGCAACGCCCGTTCAACACGGCCAACTTCCCCTTCGGCTACTACAAGGAGCAAAGCATCTTCGACTATGAGATTAACTCTGACGCCTTGATTACCTATAAGGAGAAGATCGGAAGCGATATTGATGTGCGCACCTCTATTGGTGGCAACATTATGAAGCGCAAGTATAGGCTGACGAATGGCGTTGTGGACGGCCTGGTGATTCCGGGAGTATACAAGCTCTCCAACGGTATCGGCAACCCGATGATGACGACCGGGCACAGAGATAAGCAAGTAAACAGCGTTTATGGTTTGGCTTCCTTCTCTTACCAGGACAAGGTGTTCGTGGACGTGACAGGCCGTAACGACTGGTCTTCCACGCTGCCGGTGCAGAATAACTCCTTCTTCTATCCTTCTATCAGCTCCAGCTTTATCCTGAGCGATATCTTCATGTTGCCGCGCCAGGTTTCCTATGCCAAGTTAAGGGTGTCGGCAGCGCAGGTGGGTAACGACACAGACCCATACAAGACCAGAAAGTACTACGGACAAAGCGACTTCCCTGGGGCCGGCTCAGTACCGACGACACTGCACAACGTGGACTTTAAGCCGGAGATCACCACCAGCTACGAGGCTGGCCTGGAGTATAGCCTGTTCCAGGGCCGCATCGGCATGGACCTAACCCTGTACAGAAGCTTTACCAAGAACCAGATCCTTGAAATCCCGCTTGACAGAACCACGGGTTACAGCAGGGCGGTAATGAACGCTGGAAAAGTAAAAAACCAGGGTATAGAGCTCATGGTGAATGGTACGCCAATCGATAACGGCAACTTTAAGTGGAAGACCACTCTCACCTGGTCCAAGAATGATAATGAGATTTTGGAACTGGCAGAGGAACTTGGTGTAGAGGAGCAGGTAATTGCCACGGGTGGCCAGGCAAGTGTTATCGCCAAAGTGGGCGGCTCTACGGGTGACATCTACGGCTTCGGCTTTGTGAGAAGCCCCGAAGGAAAGATAGTATATGACAACGCTGGTCTACCTGCTTATCCGGACGAGACGCAGTACATTGGCAACGCCTATGCTGATTGGAAAGGCGGCTTCCTTAACGAGGTATCATACAAAAATTTCCGCTTCAGTGTACTTGTAGACGGACAGTACGGAGGCATCATTTACTCCCAGACGCACCATAAAATGGCCGAACAGGGCAAGCTGAAGAGCACGCTGATGGGCCGTGAGGAAGGCTTTATCATTGGCGATGGCGTGGTGGACAACGGTGACGGCACTTTCTCGCCAAACACAAAGCAGGTAAACCCGGCAGACTACTACACGCGCTACTACCGCCGTGCCAACGTGGAGTCCAACTCCTTTGATGCCTCCTACCTGAAGCTGCGCGAAGTGCGCCTGGAATATAACCTGCCTGGGTCGCTGCTTTCCCGCACCAAGTTCTTGCAAGGGGCGAGCCTGGCACTTTTCGGCCGCGACCTGGCTATGATAACCAAGTTCCCAATCTTTGACCCGGAGACTGCCGCATTGAATGGTGGCACCATTATGCCGGGTGTGGAAATGGGGCAGCTGCCGTCTACGAGAACCTATGGCGTTAACGTGACACTTAAACTCTAGGCAGGAATTGTATCAGGTATAAACAGTTCGTCTTAAAAAGATAAAATCATGACACTTAATATAAAAAAGGGATTTGTTTTACTCGTGGCACTAAGCTGCCTGAACGTATCCTGTACCGACGATTTTGAGGAGATAAACATTGATCCGAACCGGATTGAGAAAATTAGCCCCGGCACACTGCTCAATCCTACTCTCTATGAAATGGCCAGCTTCAATACCACCAGAAGCAATGACTTCACATTTGAAATCATGCAGGTGGGGCTTCCTTTTCCGAGTGCGTCGGGCGGTGAGCACCGTTATGACATAGGTGAAAACGCGGGGAGTTCCACCTGGAACACCTACTATCGCTGGCTTACCAACATTAAAGAGATGCATGCTGCGGCCGTGGCTGCGGAGGACCCGAACTATGAGGCGATAGCCCTTACGCTGAACGCATGGGTTTACTCGCTGCTGACGGACTCCTTCGGGGATGTTCCCATGGAGGAGGCAGCCCGTGGAGAGGAGGGAATCTTTAACCCGGCTTTTAACTCGCAGCAGGAAGTTTATACTAAAATACTGAGCGATCTGGATTATGCCAGCACCTTGTTCGACAAGTCAAGAACGATGATCTATGGTACGGACATCCTCTATGGCAACGACGTGAGCATGTGGCAGCGCTTCAGCAACTCGCTGCGCCTGCGCCTGCTGCTCCGGGTGTCGAAAAAGTCTGAGATAAACGCTGAGTCAAGAATGGCTGAGATTATCAATAACCCGGATCAGTACCCTGTATTTACCAGCAATGCGCATGCCGCCATACTTGAAATCACGGGTATTCCGCCGCTTATCTCGCCGTGGGGCCGCGCCGTGGACTTCAGAACGGGGCGTGCCGCCGCAGCCTTCTTCATCGATAACATGAACGAGCTTAATGACCCAAGGCGCGAGAAGTTCTTTACACAGGCTACCTCAAAGGATGGCAAGACGCAATTAGGGTTTAAAGGCATTCCGAGCGGGTATGAGGGAAGCGACACACAGTTCGATTATACGCCATCCACGATGAACATAGCCCTGGTAACGGCCCCGATGATCTCTGTTATCATGAGCTATGCGGAAGTAGAGTTTATTAAGGCGGAACTAGCCCAGAAAGGCATCATCGCCTCCGACGCACAGGCACACTACGAGAAAGGCGTGAAGGCTGCCATAGAGCAATGGGGTGCCGTGGTGCCAGCCGATTATTTCGAGAACCCAGCTGCTGCCTATGACGGAACGTTTGAGCGCATCATGCTGCAAAAGTACCTGGCTTTATACTTTACCGATTACCAGCAGTGGTTTGAGTATCGCCGTACGGGCTTGCCTGAGCTGCCCAAAACAGAGGCCATGCTCAACGACAAGCGCGTGCCCGTTCGTTTCCGCTACCCGTCTACGGTGCAGCAAATGAACGCTGAGAACTACAGGAAGGCGGTAGAAGCCATGGGAGGAGATGACATCAACACCAAAGTATGGTGGGAAAGAGAATAGTTAGAATAGTTTAAGGTGATTATTACAGGCAGTGTTGTGTAGCTGCCTGATGTTAAAACCGGTAAGGCTGCCTCTGATAGGCAGCCTTACCAAAACTAGTCCTATGCAGCATCTACGTTTACTCTTTTTTTACGCTTTTATCCTTCTGATTGCTGCCTGCGGTAGCGCTAAAGACGATCCGGAGACTCCGCAGCCGGAGGAGCCTGCAGCGGCAAAACCTGTTACGGCTTCCTTCCCGGAGGTCCTGTTTACGGACCCGGATCAACTAGCGCGTGGGGCTTCTTCCACTCAGATCCTGGATCGGCTGATTGCCCTTATCGATGCCAGCCCAAAGGGGGCCACGGTACATCTTTCTATTTATTTATTTGACTACGCCCAGCTGGTGGAGGCGCTCGACAGGGCAGATGCCCGTGGGGTGAAGCTGCACCTGATGCTGGACCTGAGCAGGGACGAGAGTCAGAAATGCAATCCGTATACTATCAATCAACTGAAAACAAAGCTTTCCGATAATGCAGTGCTTGTGACGGTGGATAGCGATGCCGGAAGCATTGCCATCAATCACAACAAGTTCGTGCTTTTTTCAAAAGTGCTCACCGGGTCCGGTGAAGCCACTAACCTGGTACTACAGACATCCCACAACTTTATACTTTCGGGTTCCAGAAAAGTACAGGATGCCGTGTTCCTGACCCACCAAGGACTGTACGACGCCTATCTTGGCTACTGGCAAGACATGGCGCAAAGGGCACAGCAGGGGATGAAAGCCTATAACTATAAAGAGTACCACGACCCTGCAACCGGTATCTCGGCTTACTTCCTGCCAAAGCGGCGCGGGGGAGCTACTTTCGGAGAGGACTCCATAATCGAATTACTGGAAAAAATCACAGATCCATCCGCCGCAGTTATTCGCATTGGCATGTCTGACTGGACGAGCACCCGCATAAATATTGTGGAAAAGCTGGATGAACTGCTTGAGAAGGGAGCGACTGTAGAACTGGTGGTAAAGAGCAGCATCAGCGAGGATGTCCTGGCGGGCTTGCGAAACCTGGAAGAAAAGGGCGCCTACCTTAAAGTATATAACATGACCGAATCTGGCAAGCTGCAGATGAACATCCACGCCAAGTTTATACTGGTGGAAGGTTCCTGGGAGGGGCAGGCCTCCAATGTTATCATAACGGGCTCCCATAACTTCACCCTGAACGCGCTCCGCAACAACAACGAAACGATTCTGCTGCTGAAAGACCACGCCCTTTACAGCACTTATACTTCCTACTTCGAGAAGCTTAAAACTATCCCCGGCCTGTAAATTTTAACCTCTGCATGATGAAAAGAAGAGACTTTATAAATCACGTTTTACTCGTTTCTGGTGGCCTTTTGGTTAGTACCCGCTCGGTGCTGGGACTTAGTATACCTGCCAAGACAAGTATAAAAGGTACGGTAAAGGCATCGGGAAAAGGCGTGGCAAACGTTGTGGTGTCAGACGGGTTTAGTGTGGTGAAAACAGACAGGAAGGGGCGGTATGAGATTCCTTACCATGAGCAGGCGTCCCTTGTCTTTGTATCTGTTCCCGCAGGGCATGCCATACCGCATGAAAACGGCATCGCCAGGTTCTACCACACCATAGCCGGAAAGCAACGGTATGACTTTGAGCTTACGCCGCTGCAGCAGGACGATAGCAACCATAAATTTATTGTTTGGGCAGACCCGCAGGTAAAAAATGAGGAGGATGTACGGCAGATGCTGACACAATCAGCACCGGATGTGCAGCAGCTGGTGCAGTCTTTCGGACCGGAGGCATTGGTGCACGGCATCACCGTTGGCGACATTG
Source organism: Pontibacter chinhatensis (assembly GCF_900113285.1). Lineage (GTDB taxonomy): Bacteria > Bacteroidota > Bacteroidia > Cytophagales > Hymenobacteraceae > Pontibacter > Pontibacter chinhatensis. Next base: position 3,741 of record NZ_FOOT01000011.1, on the reverse strand, counting down.
TTTGGGACGAGCACCACTTGTTCGCTAGCTATGACAAGGCCGTTGCCGCTACCGGTGTTCCGTTCTTCCAGGCGCTGGGCAACCACGATATGGACTATAACAAGGGCGGGGATGATGCCTCTGACGACACCTTCCAGAAACTATACGGGCCCACGCACTACTCCTTTAACCGGGGCAAAGTGCATTATGTCGTGCTGGACGATGTGCGCTACCTTGGCAAAGACCGCAACTATGACGGACACCTTTCTGAGCAGCAGCTGGCATGGCTGAAAAAGGATTTAGCGTTCGTGCCGAAGGATCACCTGGTCGTGATTGGCCTGCACATACCGGTGCACAATGGGGTGGCAAACAACCAGGAGCTGTATGATATCCTGGAAGACAGGAAGGTGCATATCATGTCGGGCCACACGCACTACAACCTCAATGTCATAAAAGGCAATGTGTATGAGCACGTGCACGGCACCCTGTGCGGCGCCTGGTGGACCGGACCTGTCTGCGGAGATGGCACACCGAGAGGGTATGGGGTGTATGAAGTGAAGGGCACCGAACTAAGCTGGTACTATAAATCGACGGGCCATCCGAAGGAGCACCAGCTGAGCGTGTACATCGATGACAGCCAGGACGAGAAGCGCCTGATAGCCAATGTATGGAATTGGGACCCGGAATGGAAAGTAGAGTGGTGGACTGATGGAACGTACGCCGGTACCTTGAAGAATGCGCCGGGCTTTGACCCGCTGGCCTATTCGCTTTATCTTGGGAAGGAGCTTCCTAAAAAAAGAGGGTTTGCCGAGCCAAAAGAGACAGAGCATATTTTCGCTACGGCTGTATCACCAGAAATTAAAAGTATAAAAGTAGTTGCCACCGACCGCTTTGGGAACAAGTATGAAAGCACGGCAAGCGTGGCTTAAACTTCCTGAGCACCATTTGTAAAGTATACTTAGCTTTAGTCATGAATAAAAAATTACGCAACCTCGCCCTATTATCCCTTATCTGCGCTTCCGCCTGTAAAAGCCCGGAGCAAACAGCTCAGGAACAACCCCAGCAGCAGCAGCAGCAGCAGCAGCAGCTCAGCCAGGAACTGCCAAAGTTTGACACCGAAGGCCACCGCGGCGCCCGCGGCCTGGCGCCGGAGAACACCATCCCTGCCATGCGAAAGGCCATTGACCTGGGCATGACAACCATCGAGATGGATGCGCATATCACCAAGGACCATAAGGTGGTGATCACCCACGACCCGCACATCAACCCCCTGTATGCGCAAACGCCGGAAGGGAAGGACCTGACAAGCGAGGAGAAAAACAAGTATGCCATCTACCAGATGGACTATGCGCAGGTGCGCCAGTTTAAGATGGGAACCAAGTTCTTCGACCAATTCCCGCAACAGGAACTCACCGAGACCTATATTCCCTTGCTGTCTGAGTTGATTGACTCCGTGCAGTTATATCTGGACAAGAAGAACCTGCCACAGGTATTTTATAACATCGAGACCAAGTCCAAAGAAAAGGGCGATAACCAGTTGCACCCGGAGCCGGCTACTTTTGTGAAGCTGCTGATGGAAGTGGTGGATAGTAAAGGCATCACGCCGTGGGTGATCATCCAGTCTTTCGACTTCCGTACGTTGCAGGAACTGCACAAGAGCCACCCGCATGTAAAAACCTCGCTGCTGACAAACAACAAGAAGACCTTTGAGGAAAACCTTGCCGATCTGGGCTTTACGCCTACCATTTACAGCCCGCACCACACGCTCGTAACTGCTGAGCTGGTGAAGGCTTGTCACGACCGCAATATCAAGGTTGTACCCTGGACAGCAAACACGGCTGAGGATATAGCCAGACTGAAGGAGCTGGGAGTAGACGGCATCATCACCGATTACCCGAACCTGTTGGCAGAGCAGCTATAACAGGAATATCCCAAAGTATAAATCCTAAAAGATAACAGCGTACGAGAAGTATGAAGTATATCGCGAAACTCGTGGGCGGCTGCCTGATGTTTGCCTGCGTGCCGATGCTTTCGAACAAGGCGGTGGCGCAGGAACTGGCCGCCTGGGACAGCACCTACCGGCCGGCAACCTATCAGGTGCAGGTAGACCAGTTCAAAGCCTACCTGAACTCTAAAAAAGACATCGTATTTCTGGGCAATAGCCTGACAGCGCACCCAAACTGGAACGAATTGCTCGAATCCAAGCGCGTTCGAAACAGGGGTATCTCAGGCGATATCACCTTTGGGGTGCTGGAGCGCCTGGACGAGGTGACTGAAGGGAAGCCCGCCAAAATCTTTCTGCTGATTGGCATTAACGATGTGTCCAGGAACATTCCGGACAGCCTGATCCTGAACAATTACAGAAAGATCGTCCGCAGGATAAAAGCCGAGTCGCCCACAACCAAGCTTTACCTCCAGACCCTGCTGCCCACCAACAACAAGTTCACTAAGTTTCCGAGGCACTATAACCGTGAGGAGCATGTGTTCTGGCTGAATAACGAGCTGAAGAAGCTGGCCGCCGAAGAGCGGGTGACGCTCATTGACCTCTACCCGGAGTTTGTGGATGGCGAGGGGCGTCTGGTGGAAGCCTACACGCACGATGGCCTGCACCTAACGCATGAAGGGTACAAGAAGTGGGCGGAAGTTCTGAAGAATGGCGGCTACCTGAAATAAGTTGAAGTATAATTTATACTTTTGGCTCGTATCCGCGAAAGAGATTTCTAACAGCTTAGCTAAATGAATATGCTATTAAGACTCCAACCAAAGTTATACTTTATGCTGGTGCTGTTCCTGCTATGGGGCTGCAGCGGTTCTCCGGTTGTGGAGACGGAACAGACAAGTATGCCGGAGTTCTTTAAAGTAGGGCACCGGGGCACAAGAGGGTATATGCCTGAAAACACGATCCCCTCCATGAAAAAGGCCATAGACGACGGGGCCAATGTGTTGGAGGTCGACATACAGATCAGCAGCGACAAGCAGGTGGTCGTGGCGCATGATCCTCACATCAACCCCCAGATAACGCTTACCCCCGAAGGCGAGGAACTGACACCGGAGCGGGCAAGGCAACTGTTGCTTTACCAGATGCCTTATGCCGAGATCCGCAAGTATGACGTTGGCACCAGGTACCATAATGGCTTTCCGGAGCAGCAGAAAATGCAAGCGTACATGCCGCTTTTGGGAGAGTTAATAGATTCGGTAGAGCAGTATACTTCCGCCAAAGGGTTACCGCCAGTCATCTATAACATAGAGATAAAAGCGAACCCCGATCAGGATGGGGTGTATCAGCCAAAGCCGGAAGAATACGTGGCGCTTGTAATGGATGTGGTGCGAAAGCAAAACATCACCGGGCGTTTTTACATCCAGTCGTTCGACAGGAGGCAGATACAACAGGTGCACCAGCGTTATCCTGAGGTAACTACGGCCCTTTTGGTTGGTGACGCCAACATGAGCTTCGAGGAGCACCTGGAGAAGCTAGGCTATAAGCCCCAGATCTACAGCCCCCACTTTAGCCTGGTTACCCCCGACTTAGCCGCAAAATGCAAAGAGCAAAGTATAAAGCTGGTGCCGTGGACGGTAAATACGCTGGAAGATATGAAGAAGTTGAAAGCGATGGGAGTGGATGGTATTATTACAGATTACCCCAATCTTCTAACTCAGCTGGATTAGTGACAGTGTCCAGAAAAGTGTGTAAGTGAGTTCGGGCTGGTGTTTTAGAATCTACATCTTTCCGGGTATAAAGTTACAAACTGGTTCATAATCAGG
>NZ_FOOT01000001.1 GCF_900113285.1 Pontibacter chinhatensis | reverse complement strand
TGCTTATCATCGCTGTGTGAATGGTTATGGAAGTTAATAAAAAAGGTCCGAACTTGCGCCCAAACCTCCATTTACACAGTTAATTAGATACTGCCGGATTAGTGGTTTGATTTTATACTTTAGCTGTACTTTATACTTGCTGACTCACACTTTATACTTTCCTAGCCACTGCTTCCTTCCACTTGAACCAAGCTATCCTTGCTAGCTTCCGTTCATCCTCCAAACTTACATACCTATCGTTTCATCTACACTTTCTGCCCTCCTAGGCCGGGAGGCCTCGCCTTCGGGCATCGCGCTGCTTTCGCTTCCTTTGCTCCTGACGTCGCAATGCCTTTCAGGCACCGGAACCTCTCGAGGCGCTCAACCCAAAGGCTGGGAACAAGTTCGATAGCCGCTGCTGATGCAACTTCACCCAAAGTCCCCCTTTGAAGGGGGTAGGGGGATGTAATCGTACGCAGAAGTTCCCCTCCTCGCAGGGGTAAGGGGTGGGTTTTACATTGTGCGGACAGGTCGTGACCTGTCCGCACGGGAGCAGATACTATGAAATTTATACTTTGGAGAAAGTAATTACAAGCTCCCCTCCTTGGCTAAGGAGGGGTAGGGGTGGTTGGACCCGGTTTGGTAGGAACTTCCTATTCTTAAACTGGGGGAAAGTATCATTGCTCTTTCATCAACAAGCCAATAAGTTAATCGGAACAGCTTATAAGATAACAGGAACCTTTGCCAGGGGCACAGAACAGAAACAAAGCCTTAACAAAAGAGCCGCATTACTGCGGCTCTTTTGTTAAGGCTTATACTTTACACAATCGTGACTTTAATGCCCATTCCCTCCAATGCCCTTACCACATAGTCGGAAACGCCTTTGTCTGTGATGATCTGGTCGATATCCTCAAAGCCACAGATCTTACCGAAACCTCTTTTACCGAATTTTGTGGAATCGGCTAAGAGGATTGTTTTCTGGGATACTTTGATCATCTGCCGGTTGAGGTGCGCCTCCATCACGTTGGTAGTAGTCAGTCCAAACTCAAGGTCTATCCCATCAACTCCTAGAAACAACTTGCTGAAAGAGAAATCCTCTAAAACACCCTCTGCATAAGGACCCGTTACCGAAGAAGAGCTTTTCCGGAGCAACCCGCCCAGTTGAATTACTTCGATGTCCGGATGCTTTATCAGTTCTAAGGCTACATTCAAGGCCGAGGTAATAACTGTAAGGTTGCCTTTCGGCTGAATGTTTTTGGCTAGTGCCAGAACCGTGGTGCCGGACGCAATCAGGATGGAATCGTTAGGTTCTAAAAGCCTGGCGGCGGTGGCTCCTATGCGCATCTTCTCACTCGACTGAATCTTTTCCTTTTCGTTTACGGAGCGGTCGATGGTGTACGGGTTGTGCAGGGTAGCACCGCCATGTGTCCGGAAAAGCAGTCCTTTGTCCTCTAATAGCTTGAGGTCCTTTCGGATAGTGACCGAGGAAACGTTCATGTCGGTGCATAGGTCGGCCACATTGACTTTCCCTTCCTTTTGCAGTCTGTCAATGATCTGCTGATGCCTTTCGGCTATACTTACCATATTGTGCTATTTGCTTAAACAAGGAATGAGAGGTTGAAAATAGCATTTATTTTGCACCGGACATAGGGAAAACCTAATAATTATCGAAGAATTGGTGGCCGACATAGTAGGTTATTTCCTCAGCGCTGCATTGGGTGTATAGCTCCACAGGTCCGCTCCTAACCTGAAGTAAAAGACGCCTTGCGCATCCATTGCCATCACAAATGAACTCCCAAGTGTTGCAAAACTGGCTTTACCGTAAATAATGTAGTAGCAAGAACTGCACTAGCCCACATGATAATGCTTTAGCTAAGCTTATTTGCCTCATGGGGACGATTATATAGCGCCATAGTATATGTGCAGAATAGCACTGATGGTAGATGTTTAATGTCACTATATTTTAATATATTATTTTAAATCTTTTTGTATTCTGCTCTCGTTATCAAAAACTTCAAGTATTCCGTAAAGGGCTTGTTATACTAGCTTATAAGTAAGAATACATTACTTCTTTTTGTACCTTTTTCTGCTGTTCCATATTGAATTAACAGCTTTGTAGGGCGGGCTCCGCTCTACAGCATGCTGTTTTAAGGGTAGCGCCCATAAGTTCACAGGGATTTTATTTAACATGTTGGTAGGTGTTTCCTTAATGTCGATAAGTCGAGTTCCATTGTATTAATTCGATAACTGACTTACGCTGGAACGCCTTACTTTTAGGATAGTTTTTATCAGTGACATTACAGATAGATGCTTAAATAGCAGGTTTCTGAATTGGCTTACTGATTTTCTGCAAGGTGATTTTGCATTCGTAGAGGGTGAAAGGATAGTTGTTAGGTATTCTTCGCTCACACATAGTGGAGCGAAGAATGGGAGATGCAAAAGTGCTTATGCTAAATCGTTTTTCCGTAACGATTTGCTTGGTTTAGAACTCATCTTATAACAAATATATCCCTATGAAACACTGCTTTACGGAATTGCTTAACAGTAGCCATGTGAAGGAAAAGGGGCAGGTATGGCGCGCCATACTTTTCTCTGTAACCACAATGTGTGCGGGAATGAGCCCGGCGCAAGGCTATTCTGCTGATCATTATCAGCTTCAAATGACCTCCTTTGCTCTGGCCCTTAGCCCAGAAGTCAGCACGGCTGTTGCTAGCAAGTATGAATTTCAGATAACAGGCACGGTACGGGATGATAATGGCGTTCCGCTGCCTGGGGTTACGGTGCTTGTAAAAGGAACCAGCCTGGGCACCTCCACCAATACCGATGGTAGTTTTACCCTTTCTTTGCCTGATGAGCAGAGCAATGGCACGCTTGTCTTTTCTTTCATAGGCTTTGCAACCCAGGAGATCCCGATAAGCGGCCAAAGAGTCATAGACGTGACGATGGCAACCGATGCTAAAGCGTTGGAAGAAGTAGTGGTGACAGGGTATGGCACACAAAGAAAATCGGATGTAACTGGCTCGGTTGGCGTGGTAAGTTCAGAGGAGTTGCTCAAGGCGCCTGTTACGAACGCACTGCAGGGGTTGCAAGGTAAAATCGCCGGCGTGAACGTGAAGCTGAATTCAGGTTCACCGACCAGTAGCCCCCGCGTGGTTATCAGAGGGGTCGGGACGATTAACTCTTCCTCCAGTCCGCTTTATGTAGTGGATGGCGTGGTGATGGAAGATATCCAGTTCCTCAATCCGAATGACATAGAAAGTATAGAGGTGTTGAAAGATGCCTCTTCTACAGCTATTTACGGAGCGCGCGGAGCTAATGGTGTCATTCTGGTGACTACCAGAAGGGGAGCGGCGACGGAAGGGGTTGTCGTAGGGTATGATGGCTTTGTAAGCGTTGGGAAAATGCGCAAGAAAATGGACCTGCTCAACGCCGAGGAGTGGCTGCAGGTGGTGGAGACAGGCATGGCGAATACGCCCAAGTATCGGCCTGGTGTCACGCCAACCTTCACTAAATCAGACCCCAGACTTTTCGACGCCAGCGGCAACCCCTTGTATGATACAGACTGGCAGGAGGAAGCCACCCGCACGGCTATCTCCCATAACCACCAGCTCTCCTTACAGACAAGAGGTAATACGTCTTCCTTTGGAGCTTTCCTGAACTACGCCAAAATGGAAGGCATCATGCTGAACAGCTGGTTAGAGCGCGTGAACGGTAAGGTAGCCTACGATGCCACTCCTAAAAAATGGCTTTCTGTTGGCGTGAACCTACTCGTTAATTATACCCGCGAAAACGAGGCAGAAGAAGGCGGTGGGCACCAGATGCCGCGCCGTACCATGATAGAGATGCCCCCAATCTTCCCGGTGAAGTTCCCGGACGGTACCTGGAGTAACAGTAGCTTAATCAGCGATGCCTACAACCTGGAGGGAATGGCCAATCCGGTGCACGTGCTCCAAACCCAGGATCGCTTGAGAGATCGCACGCAGTATTTTGGCAATACCTACCTAACTTTCCACCTGTTACCCGGTCTCGATTTACGGACGCAGTTTGGCTTCGACAAGCACAACAGGAGCTTCAAAGAGTATTACCCTACTGACCTGCTGAACATTTCGAGCCCGTTGGGAAGAGCCTTTATCGGGGATTACTACATGAATTACTGGCAGGAGGAAACTTTCCTGTCCTACAACAAGGAACTCGGAGACCACCGGATCAACTCAGTGCTCGGCCTGAGCTGGCAGGAACGCTCCTACGAATACAACACAGCGGAAGCCAGAGGTTTTGCTGACGATTTTTTCAGGTACCATAACATGGGGGCAGCCAGTCAGCCGGGTGCGCCACAGTCAGGGTATGAGAAATGGTCTATGAACTCCTACTTCCTGCGGGGCGGCTATGCTTACAAAGACAAGTACTTGCTGACGCTGACCGGAAGAGTGGACGGCTCCTCTCGCTTCGGGAAAAACAACAAGTATGGTTTTTTCCCTTCCCTGGGTGTAGGTTGGGTGGTATCGAATGAGCCCTTCCTGCAGAATGCTACCCTCCTGGATCATCTTAAGTTCAGAAGCAGCTACGGGGTCACGGGCAACACCGAAATACCCACCTACCAGTCATTGGCAACCGTTTCCTCCGGCACAGTGCTGATAGGCGGGGAAAGACAGACGGCAAGCTTTCCATCACGCATGCCTAACCCGGATCTGAAATGGGAAAGGACCAAGCAGTTTGATGTGGGTTTTGATGCCCGCCTTTTCAATAACCGGGTAGGGCTGGAGTTTGACTACTACTATAAGCTGACCACTGACCTGCTGCTCGACCGGCCTATCCCTCACTCCACAGGCTTCAGCTCTGTTAGGGACAACATCGGTTCTGTGTCTAACCGGGGCATCGAGGTGATGCTCACCACCACCAACATCGACAACAGCGCCTTCAGATGGGAGTCTACCCTGAACTTCAACTACAACAAGAACAGGATAGAGAAGCTGGGAGAAAATGATGAAGACATTGAGATGGGGCCGTGGTGGGTATCAGGTAGCCAGACCATCCTGCGTGTTGGGGAGCCTGTCAGCTCTTTCTGGGGCTATGAACGCCTAGGAACCTGGGGCACAGACGAGGCGGATGAAGCCGCCAAGGTAGGTGCCGTACCGGGCGAGGCAAAGCGGGCACGAGAGAAGTCCATACTTGGCAAAGGCCTTCCGGATTGGACGGGCAGCTTCATCAACAACTTCCAGTACAACAACTTCGACCTTTCTGTTGACCTGCAGTTTGTTTACGGTGTGGATATCCTGCAGCAGTTTTATCACTCCACCGAGGATAGATCCGGCATTGCCAACGGTCTGCGTACCATTTTAACTGAAGGCTGGACACCGGAAAGACAGAACACCATGGTGCAGGAAATACGAAACCAGGCCTACGCCGGGCAAAACAGCGAGGTGGACAGCAGATGGGTAGCCAATGGTTCGTATCTGCGTGGCAACCTTATCTCGCTGGGCTACAACTTTGACAACACCTTCTTGCCAGCGCTGAACTTGAAGGCGCTAAGGGTTTACGCAAGTGTACAGAATGCTTTTGTCATTCACGCGGACGAGTTCCAGGGATATGACCCGGAAGCTACCTCCTGGGGAGGCGATCAATGGGGGCAGAACATCTTCTTCTTCCAGTATCCCAGACCGAGGACTTATACCTTGGGCTTAAACGTGAAATTCTAAAAAGACGCAAATGAAAAGCAATATGAAAAAGATAAGTGTAATACTCGCGTTGACAGGCTTAGTATGCTTTTCCTGTGAGGACTTTCTGGATGAGGTGCCAAAAAACCAGCTAAGCGCTGAGCAGAACTTTACCTTGCCGGCCCACGCCTATAATGCTGTGAACTCCCTGTATCGGAACGGTGCCCCGCAGCTATTTGATGGTGGAGTATACTTTGGAGCCGAAGCCATCATTGGCAACTATATGTCCGGCTTCTTCGACAACGAGTACAAGGGGCAGGAGGTGCACGTGCAACATGCCCAGCAGCTTACGCTGAACGGCAACAACCTAAATGGCTTCCTGGGAGGCATCTGGGACGACCTGTACCGCGGTATCTCGCGGGCGAATAATGCTATCAAGTATATTCCCACCACACCAGACTTAACAGATGCCGAACGTAACAAGCTGCTGGCCGAAGCCAAATTCTTCAGAGCCTATGCCTACTTTTACCTGGTTAGAATGTTCGGAGAGGTGCCTGTCGTAACAGAGCCCTACGAATCGCCCACTGACCTTTATGCTGCGCGGAATTCAATAAAAGAAGTATATAACCTGATTGAGGAGGATCTGAAGTTTGCCGTTAACGAAGGTGGCCTTGCCGAAACATCCATGGCCAACAACGGTAGCCGTATCACGAAAGGAGCTGCAGCCACTTTGCTTGCCGATGTTTACCTGACTATGAGCGGCTACCCGCTGCGGGAGGACAGGTATGCTGATGCAGCGGCCATGGCAGAGAGCGTTATTAACAGCGGCGCCTACAGCCTGACGCAGCACGACAGGGCAGGAGGTAATGTGGTGCTGGAAAACAGCGCCTACAATAAGCTCCGCAAAGGCGATGCCTCAGCTAATGAGTATGTGCTATACCATGAGTACGCGGTGGGCATTTCGGATAATGCTTATCCACAGTGGTCCTATCCTGTGTCGATGGCGCAGCACGTGGCTTACGCCCTCACCAACGGCGCCTACCAGCCAGTAAGGGCCTTTTTACTTGGGTATGATTCGGCGAAAGACCTGAGAGCACAGGAAAAGCAGTACTTCCACACAACACTCACGCTAGGAGACGGCAAGGTAGTCACGTTTGAGCCTTCGCCCTACATGTGGCACGACGACAATGCCATTTTTGAGACAGCCAGCTCCGGCAAAGACGTTGTAATGTACAGCTACTCGGATGTGTTGTTAATTGCGGCTGAGGCAAAAGCCAGATCACAGGGAGTATCGGCTGTAACTGCAGATTACCTGGCCCAAGTGAGGGGAAGAGCTTATTGGAAAGAGGACATGGCACAGATTAGGAATGGACTTGCCTCACTGTCAACGGAAGCTTTTGTGGAAGAAGTATGGAAGGAGCGATACCGGGAGCTGGTGTTCGAGTTCAGCTTATGGTTTGATATGATACGGACCAGAAAGTATCCCGAAACATCCGCTAGCAAGCCTGGTGAGATCACCTTTGTGGAACTGGTAGGGCATGCCAACAACTGGAATAAGGTATTCGAGGAGAAGCATCTGCTCTTCCCTATCCCAGAGGCAGAAAGACAGCGAAACCCGAGCCTGGGCGCTCAAAACCCGGGCTATTAATCGTTTCTTGAACTGAAGCAGCTTGCTAGTCCTGCTTGCAAGAGTTCAAAGCATAAATAAATTACAATTTCCTACGATTGCTTTTGTATATTAGATCTTAGCAGCCTTTCAGAAACTCCCTGGAAAGCCGCTAAGATCTACTATATTATGGTAACCATCTTCTCTGGTAGCCGACAACACCCTTGATAAAAAAGCATATGAAAGATTTTCAGGTCAAAAAAGAAGCAAAAAAGTACGATGCCGTGATTGTCGGCTCAGGCGCGGGAGGGGGCATGGCCGCCTATGTGCTAGCCAAGGCAGGGCTTAAAGTATGTATGTTGGAGGCAGGGGCAATGTACGATCCCGCCACAGACTCAGCACAGTTAAAAAATCCATGGGAGTCTCCCAGAAGAGGGGCTAGTACCAAGTTCAGGCCTTTTGGTGATTTTGACGGCTGCTACTGGGGATGGGAAATAGACGGCGAGCCTTACACAAAGGCAGAAGGAACCGAGTGGGATTGGTGGCGTGCCCGCATGCTGGGCGGAAGAACAAACCACTGGGGCAGAATCTCCCTGCGCTTTGGACCAAAAGATTTCAAGCACAAAAGTATAGATGGCCTTGGGGAAGACTGGCCCATCGGCTATGAGGATGTAAAACCATACTACGATAGGGTGGACAGGCTGATAGGGGTGTTTGGTACAAACGAAGGTTTGGAGGATGAACCCGACGGAGTTTTCCTGCCGCCACCGCTACCGCGTTTGCACGAACTGATGATCAAAAAAGCGGCCACCGGAATCGGCATCCCTGTTATACCTTCGCGCCTGTCGGTACTTACCAAAAAGATTAACGACGAGCGGGGGCAGTGCTTTTACTGCGCACAGTGCGGCCGTAGCTGCAAGGCTTACGCAGATTTTTCCTCTTCCTCCTGTTTAGTTAAGCCTGCTGTGGAAACTGGCAACCTGGATGTTATTCCGCATGCCATGGCACGCGAAGTAATCACGAACTCAGAAGGCTTGGCAACCGGTGTGTCTTATGTGGATACCCTGGACATGCAGGACTACCAGGTGGACGGAAGAGTAGTTATTTTGGCGGCAAGCGCCTGCGAAAGCGCGCGTCTGCTGCTCAACTCAGTTTCCCGGCGTCACCCGAACGGCTTGGCCAACTCCAGCGACGTAGTGGGCAAATACCTGCACGACTCCACCGGGGCTGCGATGGGAGGAGTGCTCCCGCACCTCATGGGCCGCAAGCGCTACAACGAGGATGGTGTCGGTGGCATGCACGTTTATACTCCCTGGTGGCTGGACAACAAGAAGCTGGACTTCCCGAGAGGTTACCACATTGAGTACTGGGGAGGCATGCAGCAACCAGCGTATGGCTTTGGCTGGGGAATTGAAAACCTGAATGGAAAGATGCAGGTGCATGGCAAAACCAAAGAGGCGGGCGGCTACGGTAAGTCCTTGAAAGACGACTACCGGTTCATGTATGGCGCGGGTGTAGGTATGGCCGGCCGTGGAGAAGCCATCGCTTTTGAGCACAACTATTGCGAGATTGACCCCAACGTGGTGGATAAGTATGGCATTCCGGTGCTGCGCTTTAACGTGAAGCACTCTGATTATGAGATTAACCAGGCCAAACACATGAACGAGACCTTCAAGGAAATCATGCATGAAATGGGTGCCGTCATCACATGGGGTGGCGACAACGGACCTCACAACAAATGGGGTTTGGAGAATCCCGGCAAGATCATCCATGAGGCGGGCACCGTGCGCATGGGCAACGACCCAAAGCGATCAGCCTTGAACAAATGGAGCCAGGCTCATGATTGCAAGAACCTTTTCTGTGTAGACGGAGGGCAGTTTGTATCCCAGGCAGACAAGAACATTACCTGGACGATTATGGCCCTGTCGATGCGCGCCTCCGAGTACATCGTGGATCAAATGAAGAAGCAAAACCTCTAGGAATATTTCCGATTAAAATCAGAACAAAATGGATAGAAGAGAATCATTCAAGGCAATCGTATTAGGTGCTGTTTCTTCGGCGATACTCCTGGAGTCCTGCGGTACCAAGACTGAGGAGAACGTTGCAGAAGTTATTGAAACGCCTGCCGGAGAACCCGGACGCATGCCGGAAGAGGTGGCGCACCAGGAAGCGGTAAGCTCTAAAACTTTCTTTGCAGAGCATGAGATGGCTACCATCACCTTGCTGGCCAACATCATCATCCCGGCAGACGAGAAAAGCGGAAATGCAGAAGAGGCGGGTGTGCCGGAGTTTATCGAGTTCATCGTCAAAGATAAGCCTGAGTTCCAGACTCCCATGCGCAGCGGCCTGAAATGGCTGGATATAGAGTGCCTGAACCGGTTTGAAAAAGCCTTCAAAGACTGTGATGAAAAGCAGCAGATGCAAGTGGTGGATGCCATCGCTTACCCTCAAAAAGCTGCACCTGAGATGAAGAAGGGCGTCGCCTTCTTTAGCCTGATGCGCAACCTGACAGCCACCGGCTTCTTTACTTCTGAAATGGGAGTAAAGGACCTGGGCTATGAGGGAAACCGCCCGAACCTTTGGAAAGGGGTGCCGGACGAGGTTTTGAAAGAGTATAACCTGGCCTATACCGAAAAAGAATTGCGGGAGTGCGTGCGGTATGATGACCTAGCCTGATGAGGCATTGCTTCAGTAAAAAGTAATAAGAATGTGTATTATTAGCTATACCACATATGAAGTATAAACTACTCTTCACCGCTATTTTAACAACTACTTTAATGGCAGCGCAGGCGCAGCAAAAAGCAAAACCGGAAGACACGGAAGTATGGGAGCCGGTCCCGAAGGTGGTGCAGCCCGGGCAGGTGCACCTGCAGGCCCCCTCAGATGCTTTCATGTTGTTTGATGGGAAAAACCTGGACCAGTGGGTATCAACAAAAGACAGGACCCAACCTGCCGGGTGGACCGTCGCCAATGGGGTGATGACCGTGAACAAACCGGCCGGCAACATTGAGACAAAAAAGACCTTTACCGATTACCAGTTGCACATCGAGTGGCGCATTCCGGAGAACATTAACCTGGAAGGGCAGTCGCGGGGCAATAGTGGGATTTTCCTGGCCTCCACAGGGAAAGGGGATGATGGCTACGAGCTGCAGGTGCTGGACTCCTACCAGAACAAGACCTATGTAAATGGCATGGCGGGCAGTATCTACAAACAGTTTGTGCCGTTGGCAAATCCAGCTAAAAAGCCTGGCGAGTGGCAGAGCTACGATATTTTCTGGAAAGCGCCGGTGTTCGAGGCAGATGGCACCATGAAGTCTCCGGCACGCGTCACGGTCCTGTTCAACGGGGTACTGGTGCAGAACAACGTGGAGTTGCTTGGGCCAACGCAGTATATCGGAACACCCACCTACAAAGCGCATGGTGCCAGCCCCATCAAACTACAGGCGCACGGAGACAAAAGCGAGCCCATTAGCTTCCGCAATATCTGGATAAGGGAGTTGAAATAGCCTGTTAACGGGTAAAAACCAGCCGTTTATACTTGGTTGAGCTACCTTCTCTAAACGAGCAAGTATAAAATGGCTCAGGTATTTAGATGATAGGTTGTGAGTTATTAAGTGAGGTTAATTGATGGTCCTGGCTTTAGGTAATGGAGTCAGGACCACCTTGCTTTCACGACATCAGGAAGTATAAAAAACTCCGGTGCTATCGAGGAATGTTGGCAAGCAGAGGAGAACTTCCCTATACTTCTTAATTAGGCACTAGCTAATTTCATGAACGAGAAAATTCAAACATATTACCTTCTGCATTTCATCTATTTGCCGATTATCTTGATCGTATCCTTAATAAACGAAGAAGGGGATATAGGTACAATAGGATTGGTGATGTTTTTATATACAATTATTCTAGCGCTGAATTATCTATTCAATATGGCTATCACCATAGTCACTTTAAAATTGATTAAGAATAGGAATTACAATATTGTTGGTTATTTGATGCCTGCTGTTATTGCACTAGCATTGTTTAACCCGCTACAAGGATTGATTGAATTTCTTGACCTCGGAGGAGCTAATTTATATTGGATGCTTATCGGTAACTCGGTAATTATGAATTTGATTACTTACTTGATAATTGATAGAAATAGGAAAAAAGCCAGTGCCTGACAAAGTTCAGCCTACATGCTTCGCCTCGCCCATAGGCTGCACCAGTTCAGTATAACATGCATCTTCGTGCTATCCTGTAGCTTACTATCTTACTATAAGGTAAACACTACCATTTCTTTCCCATAAACCCTAAAACCTACTGATGAAGAAATTAAGCATTTGGCTGGCAGCGGCATGTACCGGCGCCTTCCTTTCCTGTTCAAACAGCAGCAACACCTCTGTCCAGGAAGTTGCTCCTCCTCAGCCCCTGCTTCCTGTTCCGACGGAAGCGCAACTGGCCTGGCAC
Source organism: Pontibacter chinhatensis (assembly GCF_900113285.1). Classification (GTDB taxonomy): domain Bacteria; phylum Bacteroidota; class Bacteroidia; order Cytophagales; family Hymenobacteraceae; genus Pontibacter; species Pontibacter chinhatensis. The sequence continues at coordinate 1,268,378 of NZ_FOOT01000001.1, read as the reverse complement.
GAGATGGAAATGAATGCCTTCATCCACTTCACCACCAATACCTTTACAGACCTGGAGTGGGGCTACGGAGACGAAAGTCCTACCATCTTCAACCCTTCTCAACTGGACGCGGAGCAATGGGTGCGCACGCTGAAAGAGGCAGGCTTTAAGGGCGTAATTCTTACCTGCAAACACCACGATGGCTTTGCCCTGTGGCCTAGCAAGTATACGGAGCACTCGGTGAAGAACAGTCCCTATAAGAATGGACAGGGAGACGTGGTAAAAGAGGTCGCTGAGGCCTGCCGAAAGTATGGGTTGAAGTTTGGCGTATACTTGTCGCCCTGGGACCGGAACCGGGCAGATTACGGGCAGCCTTCCTATGTGGAGTATTACCGGAACCAGCTGCAGGAAATATTTGCCAACTACGGCCCTGTGTTCGAGATGTGGTTTGATGGAGCCAATGGCGGCGACGGGTACTACGGAGGCGCACGCGAAAAGCGCAACATCGACCGCAGAACCTACTACGACTGGCCTAACACCTTGCAAATGGTAGAAGGATTGCAACCGGAGCCTAAAGTGCTATTCTTTAGCGATGCCGGTCCGGACATCCGGTGGGTGGGCAATGAAAAGGGCTTTGTGAGCGAAACGAACTGGAACACCATCAGCAACGATACACTTTATGCAGGTCAGGCAGGTATAGAAAAACTCCTGGGCACAGGCGCTGAAGACGGCGACAAATGGATTCCGGCAGAGGTGGACGTCTCCATACGGCCCGGCTGGTTCTACCATGCCAAGGAAGACTCGCTCGTAAAAACGCCTGAAAAGCTGTTTGATATATACCTGACTTCCGTGGGGCGCGGCTCTACCTTGCTGCTGAACGTGCCTCCCGACAAGCGTGGGCTTATTCATGAGCAGGATGTGAAAGCACTGCAGGAGTGGAGGCAAATGCTGGACCGGGAGTTTAAAACCAACCTGGCGGCGAAGGCAAAAGTGAAAGCCGACTCTTACCGCGGAAACGCAGAGGCCTTTGCTGCTTCTAATGTGACGGACGGGGACAAAGAAACCTACTGGGCGACAGACGATGCGGTTACCTCAGGTATACTGGAAGTGGATTTAGGCAAAACACAGCCCGTGAAGTATGTACTGCTGCAAGAGTACATCCGGCTGGGCCAGCGGGTAAAATCCTTCTCCGTGGAAGTATGGCAGGACAATGCCTGGAAGCCGGTGGCCGATGCCACCACTATCGGGTATAAACGCATCCTCAGGCTCGATAGCCCAATCAACACCGATAAAATCCGCATCCACATTAGCGAGGCCAAGGCAAGTCCAGTCATCGCTAATGTAGAAGTATATTAGAGTGCCCATCAGCAAAGTATAAAATCTCAAGCACCTATACTTGATCCATCTCGGCATGATCAGAAAGCTTATACTTGGCCTGTGCCTGTTTTGCGCGACAACAGCGGTGGCGCAACAGGCAAAGCCGCTTTACAAAAACAGCAAAGCCCCTATCGAAGATAGGGTGAAGGATTTGCTCGGGCGTATGACGGTGGAAGAGAAAGTGGGGCAGCTGTCCACCTTGCTTGGCTGGGAGATGTACCAAAAGCAGGGCAAAAAAGTGACGTTCAGCCCGGAGTATAAGAAAGCGGTGGATGAGCGGCATATCGGCATGCTGTGGGCCACTTTGCGGGCCGACCCCTGGACACAGAAAACCCTGATCACCGGCCTGAACCCTACCTTAGCTGCCCAGGCTACCAACGCGCTGCAAAAGTATGCCGTAGAGCAGACCCGGTTAGGCATACCGTTGTTACTGGCTGAGGAGTGCCCGCACGGACACATGGCCATCGGTACGACCGTTTTCCCTAGCTCCATCGGGCAAAGCAGCACCTGGAACCCGGCCCTGATTCAGCGTATGGCGGCGGCCATTGCCGCAGAGGCGCGCGCCCAGGGCGCTCATATCGGCTACGGGCCGGTGCTGGATTTGGCGCGGGAGCCGCGCTGGTCGAGGGTAGAGGAGACATATGGCGAGGACCCGGTGCTCACCAGCCAGATGGGGATGGCCATGGTCAAAGGGTTTCAGGGGGATAACCTGAAAAGCGGCGCCAATGTGATCTCCACGCTGAAGCATTTTGCGGCTTATGGTGTGCCGGAAGGCGGGCACAACGGTGGCAGCATCAGCACTGGTCATCGCGAGCTGCACCAGAGCTACCTGCCTCCGTTCCGTGCTGCCGTAAAGGCCGGTGCCTTGTCTGTGATGACGGCTTATAACTCCGTTGATGGCGTTCCTTGCTCCTCCAACGAATACCTGCTGTCTGATTTGTTGCGGGATGAATGGGGTTTCGATGGCTTTACCGTTTCGGATTTGGGAAGTATCTCCGGCCTGGTGGGAAACCACCGGGTGGCAGCCACACCCGCCGAGGCCGCAGCACTGGCCATTAACGCGGGCCTGGATGCCGACTTGAGCGGATACGGATACGATAAACATTTACTCGAAGCCATCAGGAGCGGCCAAGTATCGATGGCTATACTTGACCAGGCCGTGAGCCGGGTGCTGCGGGTAAAGTTTGAGATGGGCCTGTTCGAGAACCCGTATGTCGACCCTAAGAAAGCGGCCAGGGTGGTGCGGAACGAGGCGCATGTGCAGCTGGCCCGCCAAGTGGCGCAGGAATCAATCGTGTTGCTGAAGAATGAAAAGCAGCTGCTCCCGCTCAGCAAAAACCTGAAAAGCATTGCCATCATCGGTCCCAATGCCGATAATAGCTACAACCAGTTGGGCGACTATACCGCCCCCCAACCAGAGAGCAACATCACCACCGTGCTGGAAGGCATCAAGGCCAAAGTATCCGGCCAGACAAAAGTTACCCATGTAAAAGGAAGCGCCATCCGCGACACGACTGCTGTCAACATTGCCGAGTCGGTGGAGGCAGCAAAAAATGCCGAGGTGGCCGTGGTGGTATTGGGTGGCTCCAGCGCACGCGATTTCAAAACCGAATACCAAACGACAGGCGCGGCCACGGTTTCAACTCCGGAAAAGGTGCAGGGGTTAAGCGATATGGAAAGCGGTGAGGGTTTCGACCGTGCTACGCTCGACCTGCTCGGCAAGCAACTGGAATTGCTGCAGGAAGTGGTTAAAACCGGCACCCCCGTAGTGGTGGTGCTTATTAAAGGCCGTCCGCTCAACCTCAACTGGATGGCCGCGCATGTGCCCGCTATGCTGGATGCGTGGTACCCAGGGCAGGAGGGAGGCCATGCGGTCGCGGATGTGTTGTTCGGAGACTATAACCCGGCTGGGCGCCTGTCCATTTCCGTGCCGAAGCATGTAGGGCAGCTACCTGTTTACTACAACGCCAAACGACCCGCCAAGCATGATTACGTGGAAATGGATGCGCAGCCACTGTATAGCTTCGGTTATGGGCTGAGTTATACCACGTTTGAGTACAGCGGTCTTGAGGTTAATTCAGCAGAGAACCAGGGCAATGTAGAGGTGAAGGTGCGTCTCCAGGTGAAGAATACCGGCTCACGCGACGGGGATGAAGTGGTGCAGCTATACTTGCGCGACAGGGTAAGCTCGACGGTTACACCGGACAAGCAACTAAAGCAGTTCCAGCGAATACACCTGAAAGCAGGAGAGCAGAAAGCTGTGGAGCTGGTGCTGCAGGCAGAGGACCTGATGCTGCTGAATACAAAAGTGCAGTGGGTCGTGGAGCCCGGTGATTTTGATGTAATGGTAGGCGCCTCGTCTGATGATATCAGGTTGGAGAGCTCCTTTAAAATCAGGCAGGCTATTCAACCGCTTTCGCTGGAGAAATAGCGCTATGGCTCGTTTTAGTAGTATAAGTGGCCAGCAGCCTGAGTATGAAATTTGAGAAATCTAAAGCTCCAGGAAGAGCAGCATAGCACACAGTTCAGGGTTTAGCTTTAGGCGCAGCAGCTGCAGGGCCCTTTTTTTCTGTGTCTTTACTGTGTTAATGGAGATTCCCAGTTCTTCAGCTACCTCCTGATTCTTCTTCCCATCCAGATAGCACATCCTGGAAATCTGCTGACAACCTTCCGGAAGCTCACTTAGGGCGCTGTGTAGCTGGGCTAATACTTCGGCATGAATGATAGCACTGTCCAGGCTTTCTGTAACTGCCGCCATTTCGCTGAGGCTGGCGGCATAATCCGCTTTTACCTTCTGATGCCGCGCTACATTTAAGCTGGCATTTTTCACCGTACTATACAGGTAGTTCTTAATGGCCAACGGGTGTGGAAGAATATCGTATCGCTGGTTCCAGTATTTAATGAAGGCATCCTGGGCGATGTCTTCGGCAGCGGCCTGGGAGTCTACTATCTGGGCGGAGAAATATACCAGACGGGTATAATACCTGTCGAAAAGCTGCTTTAGGTCTGAATTATCGCTGGGTACAGGCTGATCCTCGTTCACGCTCATTTGGAAGTACTTTTATTTAATGCAACTTGTATTCGTAGGATAACTAGAGTTTAAGTATGGATATGGGAGCAGCGTCATTCTTGCTGCTGAAAAGCTGTTTTGTCGAACAAGCATTTGCTAAACTTACAAAGAAAGGAATCGAAATCAAATATAAGTCTATAATGAAAGTAAGCGCTCGCTTTTGACACCCTTTTCATTGCTCCTTTTTGCTACTCAACCACTGATTTATAGTAGCTTTATTTATGCTTGCACCGCCGCTGATTACCTCGTTTTAAAGTAGCAGCAATGGGCACTTGCTCGTCCCGATTCCCTTGTTCCGATGCCCCAAAGCTATCCTTAAAATCATTTATCATGCCCAGTTAGCTGGTTAAGTTAATGTTATGTTTAGGTTAAGGCGCTGAGATGCCCCTTTGCATGAGCCTGCCATACTTGCCGCGAAGGAGAAGGCACTTTTCTCCCACTACCTAAACCAGGATAAAATTTTTTGTATTCCTTTCACCCCTTTTGCTTCCATAGGTGTCTTTACTGCAACATAACCCTTATGGAGAACAAGCAAGAACAATTCGAAAGAGCCGACCTTATCCTTAAATACCTTAGAGGCGAACTCACCCTGCAGGAAGAGCAAGAAATGGAGGCATGGATAGCGGAGAGCGAGAGGAACCGGCACTTTTTTGACAGAATCCAGAACGAGCAGGCCTTGGAGGAAGAACTCGAGTTCTTTTCGAGGATAGATACTGACAAAGCCTGGCAGCGGATCGCTGCACAGACAGTAGACCAGCAGAAAACCAGAAGCCTGTGGAGCAGCAGGTCAGTATGGAAGTATGCCGCAGCCATCACGCTGCTGCTTGCCACTGCTTTTCTTATTTACCAGTCACAGCGAAGTAAACATGCCGCTCCGGCTGCCATAGCGGAAGTTACACCAAACAAGCAACCGGAGGAAATACTCCCAGGTGGCGACAAGGCAAAGCTGACGTTCAGTGACGGCTCTGTCTTCCTGCTGGAGGACATGGAAAACGGCACGGTGCGCGAGGAGCAAGGTGTAAAGGTTGCCAAACTGGATGGTATTGTCTCCTTCGAAATTGCCGACAGCAAAAGCGAGCAGGTGTTCTATAACACCATTTCTACACCAGTGGGCGGGCAGTACCAGGTCGTGTTGCCCGATGGCAGCAAAGTATGGCTCAACTCCGCTTCTTCCCTATACTTTCCATCCGCCTTTGCAGGAAACGAGCGGATCGTGGAGCTGACAGGTGAGGCATACTTCGAGATAGCCAAAAATCAGCAAAAACCCTTCAGGGTTAAGGCTGACAAGGCCACCGTGGAAGTATTGGGAACGCATTTCAACGTGATGGCTTACCCTAATGAGGGGCAACCGACAGCCACGCTACTAGAAGGTTCTGTGCGGGTAGGAAATGGCTCGGTGAGCAAGGAAATAGTGCCAGGCCAGCAAGCCACCATCGGGGAGGATATCAAGCTGCGAAAGGTGGATGTGGATGAAGCGGTAGCCTGGAAGAACGGGCTTTTCTACTTCAACAGTGCTGACATTACCACGGTGATGCGGCAGTTGGAGAGGTGGTACGGCATTGAGGCGGCTTATTCCGGTAAAATGTCTTCCAAGCACTTCTCCGGAATCATCTCACGGAATACGGAAATCAGCAAAGTGTTGGAAATGCTGGAGCTGACCGGGTCAATCCAGTTCAAGAGAGAGGGAAGAAGGATTGTTGTCTCAACGATCTGATGGAAGAGCCGGGGTGCCGAAAGTATAAAGTGCCCCCGACGGAAAGTATGGATTAAGCGCAAGTACAATCACTAAATAACTGTCTTTACCAATTACCCAAACACCCTTCTTTTATGAAACAAAATCTACTACACAGGAGCGGCAGAGGCATCTGTAAATGGCTGCCCAGGATGGTTCCTGCCAAGAGGATAACGATTATGGCCTCGATGGTGACGTGTATGCACCTGCACGCCCACGGCTTCTCGCAAGGGATCTCCATCACAGAGAAGAACGCTTCCCTGCAGCAGGTGTTTAAGACCATCAGCAAGCAAAGCGGCTACCTGTTTCTCTACAACGACGAGCTCTTGCAGCTGGCAAAACCAGTTTCGCTTGATTTAAAAGACGCCGACCTGGAGCAGGCCCTGGCGGAGATCTTCCGCAACCAACCGCTGGCCTACAGCCTGGTAGAAAACACCATTGTGGTGAAGCCTGCCGAGCAAAGTATAAAGCGGCAAACAGGCATTACGGTTACAGGAAAGGTTACCGACAAAAACGGCGTTGGCCTGCCCGGCGTAACGGTGGTGCTTAAAGGAACAAACAAAGGAGCGCCAACGGACGGGGAAGGGAACTACTCCATCGCTGTCCCGGACGGCAATGGTACCCTGATCTTCTCCTACATCGGCTTTATAGCCCAGGAGGTAGAGATCGGCAGCCGGGCTGCAATCAACGTCACACTGTTAGAAGATACCAAAGCGCTGGAAGAGGTGGTGATTGTGGGCTACGGTACCCAGAAAAAAGCTAACCTGACCGGCGCGGTAGACCAGATAAATGCCGAAGACATCGCCCTTCGCCCGGCTAATGACATCACCAGTTCCCTGCAGGGCCTGCTACCCGGCCTGAACATACAGGTGAATACCGGTGACCCGACTGCTACGCCGGACATCAACATCAGGGGCTTTAACTCCATTAACGGCGGCGGGCCGCTGGTGCTCATCGACGGCATCGAGGGAGACATCACGCGCGTGAACCCGCAGGATGTGGAGAACGTGACGGTGCTCAAGGACGCTGCCTCTGCGGCCATTTATGGTGCCAGGGGCGCTTTTGGGGTTATCCTGATCACGACTAAAACAGGTAAGGCCGGCGACATGGTGGTGAACTACTCCAACAACTTCGGCTGGACCACACCTACTACCCGCACCGATTTTATCTCAGACCCCTATGTGTATGGCAAGACGGTGGATGCCGCTATTTTTGGCTACAATGGAACATCCTACACCGGCTACAACGACCTCGACTGGGAAACAATCCGAATGGTATCCAGGGGAGAGATTGCGCCTTTCCATGAGCTGCAGCCAAACGGCACCTACAAGTTATTCTACAACACCAACTGGTACGATTACCTCTTCAAGAAATACCAGTATTCAAACATGCACAACATCTCTGTATCAGGTGGTACGGAGAAACTAAAAGGCTACCTGTCGGGCAGGATTTTCGAGCGGGAAGACATCAACAACATTGCTAACGGGGGCATGGACCGCTACAACCTGAAGGCCAACGTAAGCTTTAAGCCTAACAAGTGGCTGGAGGTGTCGAATAACATCCTCTTCAACCAGGAAAAGGACGAGCAGTTTGGCGGCTACCGCAATGGCTACGGCGGCATGTGGAGTACCACCACCTGGTACTACCTGTATCCCTTCCAGCCCAACATGGTAGATGGCGTGCCAGTGGACGTGTATGGCCAGGGCGGTCCGGCTGCGATGGAGTATGCACAGAACTGGGAACGCACCAATATCGAAGAGCTGACGAACACCTTCAGGGCCAGACTCACGCCACTGAAAGACCTGGAGTTCAACTTCAATTACAGCAACCGCTTCACCAACGAAGCCAGTTCTACTCGCCTCAACTCGTTTGAGTACCTGACCGGCGCACGCCTGGATAGGCAGACAGTAGGCCTTAACCGCCTGAATGAGTGGCGCTGGAAAGATAACTACAATGCCCTGAATGCTTACGGTACATACGAGCGGGAGGTAGGGCGTAACCACCACTTTAAATTGATGGCGGGCTTTAACCAGGAGGATTTTGAGCGTGACCGTGTGTTTGCCCAGCAGGGTGGACTGTTGATGCGGGACCTGGCTAACCTGGCACTTGGCACCGAATTGATGGCTGCCGACGGGTCGGCAGAGCTGTGGTCGGTGCAGGGTTACTTCGGACGTTTTAACTACGATTTTGACGGCAAGTACCTGCTGGAGGTAAATGCCCGCTACGATGGCTCCTCCCGCTTCCCAAGCGAGAGCAGATGGGGGTTGTTCCCTTCTGTGTCGGCAGGCTGGCAGATGAACCGGGAAAGTTTCTGGCAACCCCTGGAGAACGCAATCAGCTTCTTCAAACTGAGAGCCTCTTACGGATCACTGGGTAACCAGAACATCAGCACCAATACCTTCCAGCAAACCATGGGCGTCGGCAGGTCCGAGTGGCTCGATGGTGGGCAGAGAATCATCTATGCCAGTGCTCCCGGGCCACTGCCAAAAGTGGTAAGTTGGGAAACCACCAGCACGATCAACTTCGGGGCTGACTTGGGCTTCTTCAAAAACAAGTTAATGGCCTCCCTCGACGTGTTCCAGAAGGAGACAGAGGATATGTACCTGCCGGGCACGCCACTGCCAGGAGTGTTCGGGGCAGCCGAGCCAAGAGAGAACCTGGCCTCCCTGCGCAACAGGGGCTTTGACCTGAGCCTGAGCTACAACAACAGCTTTGACGTGGGCGGATCGCCGCTTTCTGTACGCGCCACGGCCAGCGTGTCCAACTTTAAGGGCGTGATTACCAAGTTTGATAACCCGAACGGGCTGATGAGCACTTACTGGGAAGGGCAGGAACTGGGCCAGATTTGGGGCTACCATGTGGCCGGTCAGTTCCAGACAGACGAGGAAGCACAAGCTTACCAAAACTCTTTCGTGAACCCTGGCAACAGCCTAGGCAACGTGTATAACTACATCCTGAACGTGGTGCAGAACAACGATTGGAACAGGCTGCGCGCCGGCGACATCAAGTATGTGGACGTGGACGGTGACGGCCGAATCGACCGTGGTAACTATACACTGGAAGACCACGGGGACCTGCAGCCAATCGGTAACGCCATGCCGAAATTCCCATTTGGTTTTAATGTGAGCGCCAGCTGGAAAGGCTTCGACCTATCCGTGGCCGGTGCCGGCGTGGCAAAGCAGAACTGGTACCCAACCGGTGATATTTACTGGGGCACTTACCAGCGGCCATACTTGTCCTTCCTGCGCAAAGACCTGGTAGACAACGCCTGGACACCGGAAAACCCTGGCAAGTATCCGCAGATAGAGCGTGGCTACGCCTCGCTGAACGGCGGCCGATCCCTCTACGAGATGAACGACTATTACCTGGAGAATGTGGGTTACATGCGCGTGAAGAACCTGACCTTTGGGTATACCTTGCCGGAGGCCCTGACCTCCAAAGTTAGCGTGAAAAGGCTGCGGGTATACTTTAGCGGGGAAAACCTGTTCACGGTGCGCTTCGGCGGCCTGAGCAAGTACATCGACCCGGAGCAGGCAGGTTCTGCCATCAACTATTCTAACCCGAGCAGCGCCGTGGGTAGAGCCGACTTAAGAGACTATCCGATGGGTAAAACGTATTCGCTGGGCATTAACGTGACGCTATAACTCACCCTGATGATTTCTACTAAAAGATGAAAAGAATATACATAACTTCCGTTTTCGCTTCCATCGCCCTTCTTTTTACCGGTTGTGAGAAAGACTTTCTCGACAAGCCCCCGAAAGACGTGGTGGACGCAGAATTCTTCTTCAAAACCGCTACGGACCTGGAGGTAGCCACCAATGATTTTTACACCATGTTGCCTACCACCGGGGTGTACAGCGATGACGCCTCTTCGGACAACATTGTGCCTTTGACTGCAGCCGACAGGGTACGTGGTAACCGCATTGTGCCTACCACCCGTGGCAGCGGCGGCTGGTCCTGGGGCAGGTTGCGTGACATAAACTTCTTCCTGGAAAACTACCACCGGGTGCCCGACGAGGCAGCCAAGCGCAAGTATAGCGGCATCGCCCGCTTCTTCCGCGCCCACTTCTACTTCGACAAGGTAAAGCGCTTTGGGGATGTGCCTTGGTATAACAAAGTGCTGGATGCCGGAGACCCTGACCTGTACAAGGCCCGCGACCCGCGCAAACTGGTGATGGACTCGGTGATGGCCGATATTGACTATGCCATTGCCAACATTCCGGCGGAGGTAAAACTAAACCGCATCACCAAGTATACTGCCCTGCTTCTGAAAGCGAGAATCGCGCTGCATGAAGGCACCTACAGAAAATATCATGGGCTGGGCGATTATGAGGGGTTGCTGCAGCAAGCCGCTGCCGCCTCAGAGGAACTGATTAATTCAGGAGCCTATAGGTTGTTTACGGCAGGCGGGCCTAATGTGGCTTACCGCGAGTTGTTTTCCCGTAACGCACAAGATCCTACAGAGACTATCCTGGCCAGGGACTATGAGCGTGATCTAGGCCAGCACAACCTGGGCTACCTCATGACGGCGCCTACCCAAGGGGCCTGGGGTATTACCAAAGATCTGATCAACAGCTACCTGATGAAGGACGGTAGCCGGTTCACAGACCAGGCAGGGTATGAGACCATGGAGTTTTATGAGGAGATGCAGAACCGCGATCCCCGTCTGACGCAGACCACCGCCGGACCGAATTTTACCGTGTACGGTGAGAGCACGCCTGAGCCGGTGAATCTGAACGGCACCACCACCGGTTACCGCGTAATTAAAGCGCTTCCTTCCCGTGATCAGTGGACAGCCTCTTACATGGACATCATCATTTTCCGTTATGCTGAGGCCTTGTTGGTTTATGCGGAAGCCAAAGCCGAGTTGGGCACTCTTACGCAGCAGGATCTGGATATCAGCATCAACAAGCTCAGAGACAGGGTAGGCATGCCGCACCTCAACCTGGCACAGGCCAATGCCAACCCCGACCCATACTTAGCGGCCATGTATCCGAACGTGGACGCAGGAGCTAACAAGGGGGTGATCCTGGAACTTCGTCGGGAGCGCAGGATTGAGCTCTTCAACGAGGGGCACCGCTGGGATGATTTGATGCGCTGGAAAGAAGGCAAGAAAATAGAGCAGCCGATGGTGGGCATCTACTTCTCCCGCCTGGGCGCGCACGACTTCAACAACGACGGCAAAGCCGATGTGTTCCTGCACGATGGCAATGCCTCCGGTGCGCCGAAAGAGGCTTCCACTATCATCAACATCCAGCAGCGGCCCTTAACCAACGGCACCTCAGGCTACTTGAACCCTTTCCAGTTGGGTGGCTACTTCGACGAAAGCCGGGACTATTATTACCCGCTGCCGATCGAGGACCTGCGGTTAAATGAGAACCTGGAGCAAAACCCGAACTGGGAGTAAAATTTTCACACCCATGAAAAGAACCGAAATGTTAACAATACTACTTGCCTGTTTCCTCAGCTTCAGCGCCTGCGACTCGGGAAAAGATGAGCCCAAGCCGGAGGAGCCAGCGAAAGAAGACCCGGTAGCGCCCCTGAAAATTGGCTATGGCTTAGCCATCGGCAACTTTACTGCCGAAAAACTAACCTACGCCAAATCGGTGGGGGTGAGCTATGTGGAGGCCTCGGGTATGAGCCTGTTCCTGGACGGGAACCGGAACTTTAAGCTCTCGGATGAGGAGATCATCAAGCGACTGACGGAGGCGAAGAAAGCAGCGGACGCGGCCGGCATCAAAGTATGGTCGGTGCACATGCCCTACGGCCAGAACATCGACCTCTCTATCATCAACGAGGAGGACAGGCAGGATGTGGTGGACAAGCACAAAAAGCTGATCGGATTCCTGAAGATTCTGGAGCCGCAGATTATACTTTTCCACCCGAGCTACTACCTGGGCCTAAATGAGCGCGACAGGCGCAAAAGCCAGCTGATCAAGTCGGCTACGGAGCTCGACAAAGCGGTGCAAAGTATAAACGCCACCATGGTGCTGGAGAACATGCTCGGCCCGGAATTAACGGCCAGCAATGGCCGGGAGCGCCCCCTGATGCGCACGGTAGAGGAGACGGTGGAAATCTTTCAGAGACTGCCCAAGACCATCTACTCAGCCATCGACATGAACCACATCAAGAACCCGGAGAACCTGATTAAGGCCATGGGCAGCCGCCTGAAAACGGTGCACATCGCGGATGGTACCGGGGCGGCGGAGAACCACTTCTTCCCGTGCACCGGCGAGGGCAAGAACAATTGGAACGCCATTCTGGCGGCTTTGGAGGAGGTGAAGTATACCGGACCGTTCATGTACGAGAGTGCCTTTGAGGATGAGAAGGACTTTGCCACGTGCTACCAGTCGCTTTATACCAATTATATCAACAGCAAATAAGCAGGGTGCCGGCGGGGCAGACCTGTCCCGCCGGCGCCATTGCTAAAAACCAGCATCAACCATGAACAGAATACGACAATTCAGTTATATCACGCGGTTCTTCCTGGCTGCCTTTTTACTTATCGCGGTGGCGGGCTGCAAGAAGGATGAAGAGGATTTTGAACCCAAGCTGTTTCTGGAGAACGAGGCATTCTCCGTGGCCAACACCAGCAGCAAACACGCTGTTGTTTTTCTAACCAACCAAGCCTGGCAGGCAGCGACCGACGTGGATTGGATTACCCTGGAACAGACCGCTGGCGAGAAAGGAAAAGTGAACCTCTCTTTCACGGTGCAGGAAAACGATGACGATGAGCGAACCGGCAAAATTACGGTAACAGCCAATGGCGTTACGCAGCAGGAAATTGTGGTAACGCAGGAAGCCGGCAACCGGGATGACATCTACGTGAAGGTAGGCGGCACGGGAGAAGGCTACTCCTGGGACGAGGCCACCAGCCTGGAGAATGCGCTGGCCATCGCGGTGAGCGGCAACACCATCCACATCGCAGAAGGCGTTTACACGCCGACTGTGACCGTAACCGGTGGTGAGGCAGGAGACGCAGGCGACGTGACCTTTGAAATCAGCAAGTATATTCGCTTAAGAGGGGGCTACCCGGCTGATGCCACAGAGGGCAGCGAGGCAAATCCGCAGCAGTATAAATCCATACTTTCCGGCGGCGGCGTGGCCTATCACGTGGTAACTGTGTCGGCACCGAAAACAGAAGGCCAGAAAGTAGTGCTGGAGGGCCTGAAAATCACGGAGGGTAAAGCGGGTGCAGCCACCACTTCGGCCAAAATTAACGGAACAAACTTCCGAAGAGACTACGGCGGCGGCATCACCATCGGTAACGCTGTGGTAGACATCCTGGACACCGAGATTGTGGACAATAACTCTGAGAAGAACGTAGCTGGCCTGTATGCTTTCGGCGGCTCGGTGGTCACCATCCACAGAAGCAAAATAAACAACAACAACTCGGCTGGCAATGCCGGTGGCGTGTGGATCAGCGAGTCTGTTGCTAACATCTACGACACGGAGGTGATAGGCAACTCTGGCGGAACAGCCGCAGGTGTGCACGGTTACCCTGAAGCCACGGTGAACATGTATAATTCTGTTATTGCCGATAACAAGGGCCGGTCTTATGGTGCCGCCTACTACATCCGCCAAAATTCCAAGGGCCTGCTGGTAAACTGCCTCATCTACGGCAACACCAGTACCTCTGCCAACGGGGGCGGTGGCGTAATGCTATACCAGGACAACGAGGCAACAATTGTGAACACCACCATTACCGGTAACGCCATCGCCGGACCTGGCGGTGGTATTTACAGAAGAGCAGGGGTTAACAAGGTGAATATCTACAACTCCATTGTGTCAGGCAACACGCAGAAAGACGACGGGCCGGATGTGGATGCCTACGAAGCCGATGCGCCAGCACCGGTGGTGCAGTCCTCGGTGTTGGGAAGTATAGCCTACGACGCGACCGGCGAGGCCATCGAAGGAGCCAGCTTCAGCGCGGGCACTATGTTGACTGAGGCCTATGTGCCGGTGGGGGAAAACAACCCTGCCCTGGAGCATGGTATGAGCACTGATGACCTAACCAGGTTGGGTGGTAGCCTTACCCCTGCCGTGGAAAGCAGCATGATAACAAAGGACCAGCAGCAAAAGAGCCGCTCCGGCTTGCGCACCATGGGCGCGCTAACTGGCGGCAACTAATTACTTATAAAGTATGGGGAGTTATACTTTATACTCCCCATACTTTTTATACTTGTTGCGCTACGTTTTCTTGACGGAGGGCATGTAGAAAGTATAGGTGCTGCGGTTGCCAAAACCCGACACCTTTTTGTGTAAAAATAAGAGCGTATTATGAGAAACGGAATCCTCGGCAAGCTATCAATAAGGTGGGTATTTATACTTTTGGCGATACAGGTAACCAGCCTGCAGGCCGTGGCGCAGCAACAGCCGGCCGCCCAGCGGAACGGCATGCTCATTTTAGGCTCTGCCGACCGGAACACGCTGGTGGAAAGGGTGGAGGTGGGCTACCGGCTCTTCGCCTCGTCCCCCTCGTTCGATTACATCGTGGTGTCAGGTGGGTGCGCCGCGCATCAATCCAAAATCTGCGAAGCCTCTGAGATGAGGGAACTGTTGGTAGCCAAGGGCGTACCGGCAGAGATTATCTTTGAAGAGGAGAAATCCAAAACTACGGTGCAGAATTATACTTATAGCCGCCTGCTCCGGAAGGCCGACGGCACCAAAGTCATAAGGCCCGGCGACAAGCTTTACGTGGTCTCCAACCACTGGCACGCCATTCCGGTGGCAGCGCGCTTCACGGCCAACGACAGTGTCACGGCCGTGTACCACATCGAGGGCGGTATCCTTCCCAAAAGCACCGACAAGGTAAACTACACGAACATCTTCGACCCGCAAGTAAAAAGCGAGGTGTATGTTGCCAAGGCGCTTTGGCCCATGGTGGGCGCAGGCTTTACGGTGGAAAACAAGAAGAAACGCGAACACACGACTTATCGCCTGATAAACGACCTGGTGTATGTGGAAAGCACAGGAAAGGCTGGCAGTGGAAGCGTTGAAAAGATTGCCCATACGTTGCCTGCCATTCCCGCTGCCTGGGTTGGTGAGGTAGACGCCGTTTACTTTAACAGCAGTGATAACAAGGTCTATATCTTCAAAGGTACGGAGTATGCCCGCTTCTCCCCGGAGGCCAAAACGCTGGATGCGGGCTTTCCAAAACCCTTGGCAGACCTAGTGAAAAACCTGCCCACCCATTGGCACAAGGGCTACCTGGATGCGGCCTTCTATAACCCGAAGAGCAAAGAAGTTTTCCTCTTTAAAGGGGAGGAGTACCTGCAAGTGCCGGCTGGTAAAAACAAAGGGGCGGGAGAACCTCAGCAGATTAGCACGCTGGTGTCCGACTGGCCTTTTGCCTGGGGAAGCGGTAACCTGGATGCCGCCGATTACAACAGCCGGGAGAACAAGGTATACTTGTTCCGGGGGAAAGAATACGTCGTGATATCGCTGGAGGGAGGTATGAAAGTGGAGCCGGACTACCCGAAAAACATAGAAGTGGCGTGGCCGGAAAGTATACTTGGAAAGAAGTAAACCGCTGCACGCTGAAATTCAACATCGCTTAAGAATTGCATATGAAAAAACTTTTAGCCCTATTGTTGCTCCCAGCCATGCTCTTGGCCGGCTGCTCGAAAGACGAAGTAACGCCGGACAACACGCCACCTGTCGTGCAGGTGCCCCAGACCGTAGCCGAACAACTGGCCAACGCAACCTGGGAAACCAAAAAAGTATCGGAGTCTATTGTCTGGAAGTATAAGCACTTTGATAACCTTTTCAATTCCAACCAAAGCATCACCATCCTGGAAATCGACCTGAAAGACGAAAAACTGAAGGTGGATATGCCTTACGTGACGTCGGGGTTCCTGAAGACAAGCGAGGGCGCCGCCCGCGTGAGGGCCACCGCAGCCATCAACGGTTCATACTTTGATACTTCCAAGGGAGGCTCCACCGTCTTTTTTAAGAAGGATGGCCAGGTGATTAATACCACCCGGAGCGGCTTTACTCCTTACCGCGAGAACGCAGGCTTTGCCATAGCGGCGGACAGAAGTATCTCGATTGAGAAGAAACCCGCAGCAGGCTGGAGCTCGCTAAGCGAAGCCAATACGTTGCTTACCTCGGGGCCATTGCTTGTGTACGAAGACAAGCCGGTAACGCAGGTGCAGGAAGTCTTTAACACCAACCGCCACCCCCGGACGGCAGTGGGGCTTACGGCCGATAACCGCCTGATTGCGGTGGTGGTGGACGGCAGGTTTTCGGAGGCCCACGGCATGACCACCGAGGAACTGGCCACCGTGATGCATGCCCTGGGTTGTGTGGAGGCCATGAACCTGGACGGCGGAGGCTCTTCTACTGCTTGGCTCCGCAACCGCGGTGTGGTTAACTACCCCTGCGACAACAAGAAGTTTGACCATGAAGGTGAGCGTGGCGTGGCCACGGTCATTGCCTTTGTGGAGGAGTAAAATGAAATATCAAGTATAAAACGAGTAGGGCAGGCATGGGGAATATTTCATGCCTGTCTCGTTTCCTAGCCAAAGCCTAAGCTTAAAACGCAACGCATGGTGGCTGCCAGCCATCGTTTTGACCATCGCATAAACCCCAACAGATGAAAGAATTTAAACTTACCTGGGCGCTGCTTATACTTTTCCTTGCCGCTGCAAATCCATCCTTTGCGCAATCTACCGTCTATACACCTGCCACCGATTTAACGTTGGTTGGCAAGGTGCTACCCACCCAGCAAGTATACCATCGGGTGGATACGGTGGATCACCCGGATATGCCTAAGGCAGTAAAAAGACTTCTGACCAACTCAGCCGGCCTGGCCATCGCCTTCAAGACCAACAGCACGACAATCTCTGCCAAGTGGTGCACCAGTCCCCGCACCACCTTGTCTAACATGACGGCCATCGCCTACGAGGGGCTGGACCTATACATTAAAAAGGATGGGCGCTGGCAATTTGCCGGTGTGGGCAGGCCCAACGGCGACTGCACCGAGTATACGCTGGTGCGCAACATGGCCGAAGGAGAGAAGGAATGCCTGCTCTACCTGCCCCTCTACGATGAAACCACCAGCCTGGAAATCGGCGTTGCCGCCGGGGCCACCCTGCAGCCACTGCCTGACCCTTTCCAGAAGCGCATCCTGATGTATGGCTCCAGCATTTTACAGGGCGCCTCGGCCAGCAGGCCGGGAATGGCCTACCCGGCGCGGATGAGCCGCGCCACAGGACTGAACTTTATGAACCTGGGCCTGAGCGGCAGCGCCAAAATGGAAAAAGCGGTGGCTGATATGATTACCACCATCCCGGCGGATGCCTTTGTATTGGACTGCGTGCCCAACTCCTCTCCGGACGAGATACGCGAGCGAACCGCTTACCTGGTGAACACCATCCGGCAGCATCATCCGAAAGCACCCATTTTTGTTATTCCCAGCACCGTGCGGGAGAACGGGGCCTTTGACCAGGAGGTAGGCAAGCGGGTGCAGGCGCAGAACGAACAGATAAAGCAGGAGGTGGCGAAGCTGCAACGCAGCGGCGTGAAGGATTTATACTTGCTTTCCTATCCCCGGCAGCTTGGCGATGACCACGAAGGCACCATAGACGGCAGCCACCCCAACGACCTGGGCTTTGACCGGATGCTGCAGCAACTGCAGCCGCAATTGCTGAAAATACTGCGCAAGTATGACCTGGCCGGCAGGTAACAGAGAGGGGTATCAGGTTAGGTGTATACTTCATCTATACTTGTAAAACGCTGAATCAGAGTTTAAACAGTAAAGCGAAGCCTGCTTGCAAGAAGATAAAAAGTATAGAATAAATTTTTCTTAATAATGTGTTTGCGTGTTCGTACACATTTTATATATTTGTGATATGATAGGTTAAGTTATTAGGGGCTATTAGTGACATTTTAGTTTTCCTGATTGTGTTAAATGCCTCCGCAGATGCGGGGGCATTTCTCGTTTGTATACCTGCATAGTTCAGCACATCCCCAAAACCCTTCACCGCATCCGCAAACAGCTCTCCACCTGACGCATTTCTTAACCTAAATCAAGGCGCGGGAGGGGGCAACGGTGGTACCTTTGTAAATGAAGGTACAGTTATACTTTGGCAGGCTGTACGGTTAACATTTATTAAGAACTGAAACATGAAGCGAAAGCAGTTCATTAAAACACTTGTAGCAGGAACAGTAGGTATGACCACTTTATCAGCATTCAATAGATTTACAGAAGACCTGGGGGAACAGGACCAGCTGATGCCGGTGCTGTTTATGGGCCACGGCTCCCCGATGAACGGCATCCTGGACAACGAGTTCAGCCAGAAATGGGCCAAGGTAGCCAAAGAGATTCCGACACCGAAAGCCGTGTTGGTGGTGTCGGCGCACTGGCTGAGCAAAGGCACCCGCATCACGGCCATGGATTTCCCGAAGACCATCCACGACTTTGGCGGCTTCCCGCAGGAGTTGTTCCAGGTGCAGTATAACGCGCCGGGCAGCCCTGAGCTGGCCAAGGAAACAGCTTCCATCATCACCTCCACGCAGGTAGAAATGGACCACGACTGGGGCCTGGACCACGGCGCCTGGACGGTGGTGCGCCACATGTACCCCGAGGCCAATATCCCGGTGCTGCAGCTAAGTATAGACTATACCAAAGGCCCGCAGTACCACTACGACCTGGCCAAGGAGCTCATGAAGCTGCGCAAGAAGGGCGTACTGATTATGGGCAGCGGCAACATGGTGCACAACCTGCGCATGGTGGCTTGGGACAAACTCAACGACGATGAGTACGGCTACGACTGGGCCATCCAGATCAACAACAAGTTTAAGGAGCTCATCCGAAACGGGGAGCACGACAAACTCATTAAGTATGAAAAACTTGGCCGCGAGGCAATGATGGCCATCCCGACGCCGGAGCATTACTGGCCATTGCTTTATACTTTAGGTTTGAAAGGCAGCAAGGATGACATCACCTTCTTTAACGACAAGGCCGTAGCGGGCTCACTTACCATGACCTCGGTACTGATTGGGTAAGTGTTCCTTTGTTAGCTCAAGACAAGATTTTATACTTTACACCCGGCGCAGCAGCAAGCGTCGGGTGTTTTTGTTCTCGCCCTCACCGGGATTTTAGCAAACCGCCTTTTTTGTCCGGTTGCCGGTAGGTAGTATTTCGCGAAAGAGGTGTGGCGGGAAGCGGTGCTTGCGTAGAAACTACTAAGCGGGTATGGTGCACTTTAAGTTTTGTACTTAGTTGGCAAAGACTTCTCCGGAGGCTACCAAAAAGTATAAGGTAACGGAAAGTATAAAATCTGTTTTGTGTGCTGAATCCTTTTAATCATAAAAGAGTTTCTACCTTTGCAGCCATGTAGTGCAGGCAAAGGGCTGCCTCTTATTATTTTGTACTTTTTATACTTTGCTCCGGTAGTTCTCCATACCATGAGGGCTGCTGGTAATGATAGTTTATTATATGGCGAACAGGGCTGATAATTTGAAGAGGCGCACGGACGAAGACCATGTAGGGGCTGGCCATAACTACATGCCAGAAGCCTGTATGTCTGTGTCAGGGAAAGGCGACGCCGACAGGGAGTTGTTGTACCACACGGATTACGTAGATATTATTTTTGACAAGCCCAACAACCTGCTGCATGTGTGCTGGCGGAGGTCGGTCAAAAGCCACGAGTACCGGGATGGAATAGAGGAGACCGGCAGGCACCTGCTGCGCCTGGATGTAGGAAAGTTGCTGGTCAATAACCAGCGCATGGGTGTGCTCACCATGGATGACCAGGGATGGCTGGCCAAAATCTCCATCGAGGTAATCTCCAAAAGCCACCTGAAGTACCTGGCTATCGTGTCCTCCACAGATGCGCTGCAGCAAATGACAAACGAGGTGCTCGACAAACGGGTGAAGGTTAAAGCTCCGCCCTTTATTACCCAGTATTTTCTCTCAGAAGAGGATGCCCTGGAGTGGCTGGTTGCAGCATAACTGAGCCAGGGCTATCCTACCTGCCTGTCAGCCTTCTAACCTATCTTCCAGGTGATGGTAATGGTCTCCGATACATCAATGTCATCGGGCTCAAAGTCGGGGGCAGCATCGTAGGTAGACACTACATCCGTTTCATACAGCCGGTAGTCGTGGCGCTGGGAGCGGATGGTAAGCTCCCGGAAGGAGTAATCGATGTCGAGGATTTCCTGTAGCTGCACGCCGGTGGCCTCCGCGATGAGTTGGGCGTTTTCCTTGGCTTTGGCTATGGCCTGCAACACCAGTTGCTGCTGCTGTGCGACGGCGTCGCGCACCCCAAAAGCGATGCTGAAATCCAGGTTGTCGAGCTGCTTTGCGAGCTGACCCAGCAGGCGGTTGAGCAGGTGTTTGTCCAGCGGCAGCTCCAGCTCCAGGTGGTGCGTGGCCCTGAAACCGTTGAATTCATGCTTCTCAGTCTTCTTGTTCCAGGTCGTTTCCTTCCGGATGCTGAAGTCTTTTGTCTTCAGGTTCTTGCGTTCCACGTGCACGCTCTCTAATATGGCACGTAAACTTTCCACCTTATTGTTGAGGGCATCTACCGTTTTCTCGTACTCCCATTCGTGTGCCGAGGCATCAAAAGAAAGTATAACGATGTCTGGTGAGACGGACAGTTTGCCCCGCCCCGTTATCTGCAGTTTTCGCTCCATGGATGTGTGGGTTTTATATCAGCAAGTATAAATATAGTTAAATTATTCAGAAGCAGGAGCGAAGTATAAAAGTATACCTGGAGGGGGCTCATACTTTCTCTTCGGGTTAGACATTTTAAAGTCCTTCTGAATTTTTAGGAATTTCTGACGTTATTTGCGTAAGGCTATATTCGGCTCTTAAAATAGAACTAAAGTATAAAATAAAAGAACGAAGGATGACAACGGAAGCAGAAACGAAAGACAGGCTTTTCGCGGAACTGGAGCAGGAGCTGCAGGCAAAAGGCTTTAACATAGACAAGCAGGACCGCACCCGCCCCTGGGGAGGCTTTTTTGTAATCGACGAGTCGCAGGCCCAGTGCTTTGCCGATACTTATTTTAACGGCATTTCGGTGGATGACCTGAAGATTTCCGGCAAACTGAGCCCGAAGATTCTGGTAGTGGCCCCGGAGAAACGTTTGTCGTGGCAGTACCACCACCGCAGAGCCGAGATCTGGCGCGTGGTAAAGGGCACTGTGGGCGTGGTAACGAGCGATACTGATGAAGAGGGAGCGCAAAAAGTACTTAACCCCGGCGATCAGATAAAGCTGCAGCAAGGCGAGCGCCACCGCTTGGTGGGTCTGCAGGACTGGGGCGTACTGGCCGAGATATGGCAACACACCGATGCTGCCCAGCCTTCTGATGAGGAAGACATTGTGCGCGTGCAGGACGACTTCGGCAGGTAAGTTATACTTGCTACAACATCAAAAAAGCGGCCGCTGCTTATTCAGCAACGGCCGCTTTTGTTATTGTATACTTGTCCGGTCGGTTTATGCTTCCTTTCCGTTCCAGTTTTTGGCAAACAAGCTGCCAACTACAAGTGCTCCCAGGGCCAGGGCACCGGTGAGTACCTCCTGGCGGTGCAGGCTCAGCCATGTCTGCGGGCTGCTGTAAGTAGCCTGGTCGTCGAAGGTGCCGTGCGCGCCGTGGTCGCCGGGCAGCGGCTCGTAGAGGTTGTCTTTGCGGTTCGGGTCTTCGGGCTGGTCTGTCTGCTGCCCGTCAAAACCTGTGTTAGCCAGTACATAGTCGGCATACCAAGGGGCGATTTTGTTGCCGATAATGGCCTTCAGGGTAGGGTAGCCCACGCGGTACTCGCGGCGCTCGTGCTCGGCGGCATATACAATCACTTCGGCGGCCACCTCGGGCTGGTAAATGGTGCCCATCGGGCGCGGCTTGTTGGGCAGGCGCGACTTCACGAAACCGAACTGGGTGGTGTTCATGGCCGGCAGCTGCACCATCGTGATTTTCACATTGCTTTTGTCGTGCATCAGCTCAGTGCGCAGCGAGTCGTAGAAGCCCTGGATGGCGTGCTTAGCCCCGCAGTACGCCGACTGCAGCGGAATGCCGCGGTAGGCCAGCGCCGAGCCCACCAGCACAATAGAACCACGGTCTCGGGGCAGCATGCGTTTAAGCGCCGACAAGGTGCCGTACACCTGGCCCAGGTACGTTACGTCGGTCACGCGTTTATAGTCCTCAGGCTCCATTTTCTTTACCGGGCTGAAAACGCTGTTCATGGCGTTGTTCACCCATACGTCAATCTCGCCCAGTTCCTGCTCTATTTTCACGGCCGCTTCTTCCACCGCCTTTGCATCGGCCACATCCACCTGCACCCACACGGCCCGGCGGCCCATTTGCTCTATTTCCCGTTTGGCGCCTTCCAGGCCATCTTTGCCTCGGGCCAGCAGCCCCACGTCATACCCTTGCTTGGCGAACTCGCGGGCGCAGGCGCGGCCTAACCCGGCAGAGGCACCGGTAATCACCACTACGCCTTTAGAGGCTCCGTTTCGGTTATTTTCATCAGTCGTCATGTTGTATATCGCTTCTTGAGTTTATACTTTCTGTTTGCTGATGTTACGCCTGCCTACCTTTCATAGTTATGTGAAGCGGGGAAGGGCGAAGTATAGCTTGCTATACTTTGAAGCAGCCTAAAAGCAAAAAGCACCCACTGTGGAGTGCTTTTATACTTTGGAAAGCCGTTTGTACTTACTTCTCTTTTTCCTCCATGACCTGGCCGTTGCGGTAGACGCGGGTTTTAATCACTTTGCCCTCGGGACTGTGGTACTTCCAGGTGCCGGTTTCGCGGTTGTTGCGGAACTGCCCCACGACTTCTGTTTTGCCGTCCTCGAAGTATGCCTTGTAGGGGCCGAAGCGCAGGCCATCTTTGTGGTTGGTTTCTGATTTGGTTTTGCCGGACGGATAGTAGGTATAGCTCACCCCGACAATTTTACCGTTCTCATAGACGTGCTTTTCCTGCACCTGCCCGTTGTCATAATAGCTCAGTCGCTCTCCCGTCAGCCTGCCGGTGTTATAGTTTTCGCTTAACTGTACTTTCTTGCCCGGGGCATCAAAGTATACCTTCCAGTTGCCATGCTTTTGTTTGTCTTTGAGCTGCTCCTCGGCCTGCGGGTTGCCGCTCAGGTAGTAGCGCACAGTTTTCACGTTGCTGCCGTTGCCGCTGGCGGTAATCTCCTCTTTGAGTTTCCCATCCTCATAGAAGTACTGCGCCGTGCCGTTTATTTCGCCGTTTCTGTAGTTGATGACGCTGCGCGGCTGGCCGTTCTCAAAGTATGATTTGGCCGGACCGTGCATCTTGCCTGCCAGGAACTGACCCTCGGTGCTGAGCTGTCCGTTGCGGTAGAAGCTCTTGAAGGTACCCTGCTTTTGCCCGGCCACGTTCTGCACCTCGGTTTCTACCTGGCCATTGTCGTAGTAGGTTTTGTAGGAGCCCTGCAGCATGCCGCCGCGGTAGCTGGCCTCGGTTTCGAGGCTGCCGTTAGGATAGTAGGTTTTGGCCGGGCCGTTCTGCTTGCTGTTCTGGTAGGTAATCTCAGACTTGAGTTTGCCTGTAGGATAATACTCCCGCACCACGCCCTCCGGAAAGCCGTTCACGAACTCGGTCTCTTTCTGCACCGTGCCATCGGCATAGAAGGTTTTGTACAGCTTGCTCTGCTTATCGTTCTCGAAGTAACCCTCCTGCAGCAGCTTGCCATCGGGGCGGTACGCCCGGAAAGGGCCCTGCTTTACATCCAGGTGGTAGCTGATCTGCATTTTGGGCTGGCCGCTCGGGTAGAACTCGGTGTACACGCTGTCCTTTTTGCCCTCCACAAACTTTATCAGCGCCTCGCGCTCGCCGGTAGGGTAGAAGCGTTGGTAATAGCCCACAATGGCAGAGTCGGGGGTGATATAGTACTCTTCCTTAATTTGGGTGAACGCCTCGTCGTGGTAAGTGGTGACCTGCTGTTGCGCCAGGGCCATACTTTGCACCAGGCCCAACGGAAGCAGTAATGCCAGGAGTTTACGCATGTTCTTTAACTGTGATGTTATACTTTGTCAGCATTAAGGGAAACAGGATTTATACTTCAATCATTCCCAACCTGCTTGCTATCAGGTGGTTTGTAGCAGGAACAGGCACCTTATACTTTCCCGCAAGTATAAAGTATAATACTGTAAGTATACTGCCTTCCTCCTGCTCATCCTAAAATTCTGTCCATCCTGTTCCAAAATGTGAATTGGATAAGGTTATACTTTCTTTTTCGTGATCTCCTTAGAAACCAACTTCAGGAAGGGGTCTGTGTCTTTCAGAAATTTTTGTGCTACTTCAACCGCCTTAGGATGGTTGACTTTGCTCAGGCTCAACAAGGCCCTTCTTTTTATATACTTGTCGTCGTTGCGGTTAATCAGGTTAAGCAGAATCTGCTCTCTGTTCTCCACATCCACATTTCCGAGCAACTCGGCAATTTGCCATTTAGCCTGTGGTTGGTTTGAATTAACTGCTTTTTTAACAAACCGCAGCTTGCTTTCCAATTTCTCCTCAACAATCGCCAGAACTTGTCCCGATTCATTGTCTATGGCAAGGGCATAAACGAGCTGCTGGGCCAGGTCATGGTTAAATTCAGTGTTCAGTTGCACAACCACTTCCTTTGCTGCCTTATACAAAGCCTCCCAATCCGTGTACTCTGTTTCCCACTCTCCGAGGCCCCTGTTTTCAGGGTAAGTCTCGGGCGTCATGCCGGCCCATTCCCAAAATTTAGCTAATTCGGTTTCTAATAACATAGGCTCTCTAGAATTGGTAAACATCAAAAAGATAGGAATCAGTTTAATACACAGGCTAAAGTATAAAAAGAAAGCCTTACGCGCTTAACGTAAGGCTTCCTGCAAATTATATACCGAAGGTACAGGTTATACTTTCTCAATCACGATGGCAGAGGCGCCGCCGCCGCCGTTGCAGATACCGGTCACCCCGATCTTGCCGCCTTTCTTGTCGAGCACGTTGCAAAGGGTGGTCACGATGCGGGCGCCGGAGGCTCCCAGCGGGTGGCCCAGCGATACGGCACCACCAAACACGTTCACGTTACCGCCTTCCAGGCCCAGTTTCTGGTTGTTGGCGATAGAAACCACGGAGAACGCCTCGTTGATTTCATAGAAGTCCACTTCCTCCGGAGATACGCCTGCGTTTTTCAGCGCCTTCGGAATAGCCAGCGATGGGGTAGTGGTGAACCATATTGGATCCTGCTCGGCGTCGGCAAAGCCACGGATTTTGGCAATTGGCTTCACGCCCAGTTCCTCAGCTTTTTCCTTGCTCATGAGCACCAACGCCGCGGCACCGTCGTTCAGCGTGGAGGCGTTGGCGGCCGTTACCGTTCCCTCCTTGTCAAACACCGGCTTCAGGCCTGGTATTTTCTCGAAGTTTACTTTTCTGAATTCCTCGTCTTCGCTAACCATCAGCGGGTCCTTGCCGCGCTGCGGGATTTCTACCGGAACGATCTCGTCTTTCAGCAGGCCGGCCTCAGCGGCAGCAGCCACTTTTTTGTAGGAGCTGATGGCGTACTCGTCCTGCATCTCGCGCGTAATCTTCAGCTCGCGGGCCGTGTTCTCAGCAGCATTGCCCATGTGGAAGTTGTTGTACACATCCCACAGGCCATCCTTCAGTAAGCCGTCAATCATCTGGCCGTGGCCAAGCTTGGCACCGAAACGGGCTTTGTCTAGGTAGAAAGGTACGTTGCTCATGCTCTCCATACCGCCTGCCACGATCACATCCTTGTGGCCCAGCATGATGGCCTGCGCAGCAAACATAATAGCCTTAGAGCCGGAGGCGCATACTTTGTTGATGGTGGTGCACTCTACCTCGTGGCCAAGGCCGGCAAAAATGGCTGCCTGGCGGGCCGGAGCCTGGCCCACGTTGGCCGACAGCACGTTGCCCATGATCACTTCCTGCACCTCTTTTTTATCAACGCCGGCTCGCTCCAGGGCTCCCTTGATGGCTGCCGCACCCAGCTGCGTAGCCGAAAGGCTGGCCAGTGCACCACCGAAAGAACCGATCGGAGTACGAACCGCCGATATAATATATACTTCTTTAATCTGCATAGTTTTGATGTTTATTGGGTTTGGTTGTGAAGTTACAGGGATTTGCGCTCAAAACCAAACGAGCGTTAGGCCTGATAGCCCCTAACGAATAGACCAAACTTAAGAGTATTAGAGTTCCAACTTTTTAACTTTCTAACCTTTTAACTTTCTAACTCCTAAACTCTCTAACTCCATTTATACTTTTTTTCTGTGTGCTATAAACTCCCGGGGTATTTTACTGTCTAAACTGCAGAACGGCTATACTTTTGGCCGATATTGTTTAGCTTTATTCACAACACTTACCTTATTATCAAGCTTTTCACCCGAAATGAAGAAACTTTTATGCCTGGCTGCTCTCTTTGGCGCCAGCCTCCTGCAGGCCGAGGCACAAGGACAGGCAGCTAAAAAAACACTTTCCCACGATGTATACGACAGCTGGAATGCGCTGGGTGGGGATGAACTTTCCCGCAACGGACAGTACGTGCTCTACAGCATCAACCCGCAGGAGGGCGACGGCGCGCTCCACATCCGGAACCTGCAGCGC
The DNA here is from genome assembly GCF_900113285.1 of Pontibacter chinhatensis. Classification (GTDB taxonomy): domain Bacteria; phylum Bacteroidota; class Bacteroidia; order Cytophagales; family Hymenobacteraceae; genus Pontibacter; species Pontibacter chinhatensis. The sequence goes on along the minus strand of NZ_FOOT01000001.1, from coordinate 1,241,654 downwards.
AATGCCACCTCCACGTATAGCCGGGGCACCAAAGCCAGCTTCAGCACCGACAGCCGCTATGCTGTTTTCCAGATAAAGCCCGAGCATGACAAAGTGCGCGCCCTGAAGCTGAAAAAGAAGAAAGGCGACGACCTGCCCAAAGACTCGCTGGCGATTGTGAAGCTGGAGGACATGAGCGTGGTGAAGCTGCCGCGCGTGAAATCCTACAAGCTGCCGAAGGAGGGAAGCGGCTGGCTGGCCTATCACCTGGAAAAGCCGCTGCCAGAGAAAAAGGAAGACAAGAAAACGGAGGCAGCCGAAGGTGAGGCAAAAGCAGAGGCCAAGAAGCCGGCTCTCAAGCCAAACAAGGACGCCAAAGGCACCGATCTGGTGCTGCGCAACCTGAGCACCGGGCAGGAGCACCGTTTCCCACGCGTGGTGGACTACATTTTCTCCGAGCAGGGCAACATGCTCTACTTTGTGAAGGATGAGCTCGACTCGTTGCATCGTGCCGGTGTGTTTGCCTTCAACACAGCTGAGCTTAAGGAGTTGCCCATTGATACGGGCCTGGTGACCTACAAAGGCATCAGCACCGATAAAGTGGGCAACCAGCTGGCCTATGTGGCCACAGCCGACACGCTAAAAGCTGATATCCGCTACTTCAGCCTGAACTACTGGAACACCAAAGACCGCAAAAAGCAGGTGCTGGCCGACACGGTGGCCAAAGGCATGCCGCAAAACTGGATGGTGAGCGAGCATGGCAGCCTGAACTTCTCGGAAGATGGCAAGCGCCTGTTCTTCGGCACCTTCCCGCGCCCGGTTCGCTACGAGAAAGATACCACTCAACTGGAAGAGGATAAGGTAAGCCTGGATATCTGGACCTACAAAGACCCGCTCATCCAGCCGATGCAGCTCAAGCAAAACGACCGCACGCTCAAGCGCTCCTTCCTGGCCATGTACGACCTGAGGGGCGGTAAAATGCAGCAGTTGGCTACCCTGGAGATGCCGGACGTATACCTGGACGCGAACAAAACTGGCGATGTGGCGCTGGGTGTGAGCGATGAAAAGTATAAAATCACCATCGGTTACGATACCCCCACCCGCAAGGACGCTTTCCTGATCGACCTGAAAAAAGGAACGGTAAAGCAGGTGCTGACCGAGTCAAGGGGCAACCCGCGCCTTTCGCCGATGGGCAAGTATGTGTACTGGTACGAGCCGCTGGACAGCAGCTGGCACGTGCTCGGCACAAAAGGTGGTGCCAGCCTCAACCTGACTAAAAAGGCAGCTGTGCCGTTTTATGAGGAGGACAACGACATGCCGATGCTACCGGGTAGCTACGGGCTGGCCGGCTGGGTAGAGGGCGACAGCCACCTGCTCGTTTACGATCGTCACGACATCTGGCAACTGGACCCAACGGGCAAAAAAGCCGCTGTTAACCTGACCGACACGTATGGCCGCCAGAACAACCTGCGCCTGCGCTACGAGAAGCTGGACCCGGAGGAGAAGTTCATCCCGGCCAATGCGGAGCTGGTGCTGGCCGGCTTTAACTATGAAACCAAGGCAGCAGGCTACTACAAAGACTATGTGGGCAGAAGCGCTCAGCCGCAGCCGCTCATCAGCTCTGACCATGCTTATACCTCGTTGAGCAAGGCCCAAAACAGCAACCGCGTTACCTTCCGCCGCGGCGACTACCGTAACTACAACGACCTGTATACTTCGGATCTGAGCTTTGCCAAGGTAGACAAACTCACCGACTCCAACCCGCAGACCGCAGAGTATAAGTGGGGAACAGTGGAGCTGGTAGATTGGAAGTCCACGGATGGTATTCCGCTGCAGGGCCTGCTCTACAAGCCGGAGAATTTCAACCCGAATAAGAAGTACCCGATGATGGTTTACTTCTACGAGCGCTCTTCGGACGGCATCCACAATCACCGCGTGCCGGCCCCAAGCGCCTCTGTTATCAACATCCCGCTCTTTGTGAGCAACGATTACCTGGTGTTTGTGCCGGACATCGTGTACCAGGATGGCTACCCGGGCGAGAGTGCGATGGACTGCATCATCCCGGGTGTGCAAATGCTGGTGCAGCAGGGCTTTGTAGATGAGAAGAACATGGCGCTGCAGGGACAGAGCTGGGGTGGCTATCAGATTGCTTACATGGTGACCCGCACCCACCTGTTTAAGGCCGCCATGGCCGGCGCACCGGTATCGAACATGACGAGTGCTTACGGTGGTATCCGCTGGGGCACGGGCCTGAGCCGCCAGTTCCAGTATGAGCGCACCCAGAGCCGCATCGGCGGTACGCTGTGGGAGAAACCGATGCAGTTTATCGAGAACTCGCCACTCTTCTTCGCCGACCGCGTGAAGACGCCGCTGCTCATCATGCATAACGACAACGACGGCGCTGTGCCGTGGTACCAGGGCATCGAGTATTTCATGGCGCTTCGTCGCCTGAATAAGCCTGTCTGGATGCTGGTGTACAACGGCGAGGAGCACAACCTGATGGAGCGCAAGAACCGCAAGGACCTCTCCGTACGCATGTCTCAGTTCTTCGACCATTACCTGAAAGGAGCTCCGGCTCCGGTATGGATGGAGCAGGGCGTGCCATCAGTGGTGAAAGGCAAGAACTACGGCCTGGAGCTGGTAGCCGAGCCGGAAGTAGCCGGAGAGGCAAAAGAATAATTTATACTTTCCGATAAACAGAAACGGGAGCAAGGTTATACTTGCTCCCGTTTTTTATGCTGTTAGCTGATGTATAGTTGAAGTATGGTTGGAGTATAGTTTATACTTTTTAAGCCGTTCTCGCTCGCCTCCGGCGAGTGTGCGCTATCCCCAGGCCTCTGGCCTCTAAAGTTTATACGTTATGCTTTGGTTATACTTTTATACTTGTTGCGTAGCGTGGCGGGACGCCATCTAATACCTCACACTCGCCGGAGGCGAGCGAGAGGCCTATACTTTCTAACCTTCTAACTTTCTAACTCTTTAATTCCTAAACTCTCTAACTCCCCAACTCCTAAACTTTCCAACGGTTGCGTGGTGCGCACAAATTGGCCGGTGCCGAAGGCCACTTCCTTGCCGCGTTCGTTGTAAAGCGTGGCTTCCGCAATAAATAGATTCTTGCTTTGGGAGCGCAGGGTGCCAACCGCTTTTAGCACACCGCTTGTTACAGGGCGCACTAGGTTTAGCTGGAAAGAGGCCGTGACAATAAACACATCGCGCACCACGGAGGCTACGGCAAAGTAAGCAGCATCGTCGAGCAGCTTGAAGTAAACCGCCCCGTGCAGCGCGTTGGCCCCATGAAAGTAGGCATCCCGGACGGGCAAGGTAATTTCGGAGCGGCTGTGGCTTACGCTGATGGAGCTGCCACTGAAGAGTTCCTGCACCTTGGCCTGGTGGTAGAGCCGCTCCAACCGCTGGTAATGTTCCTGGTGTTGCATGAGGCAAGTATAAGTATAAATCAGGAAAACCGGCGCTTGACAGGTCGGTGCCAAAGTATAAAGTATAGCTTGGGCTACCAATATGACTCACGCGGACTAGGAAGTCCGCAGCAGATTAGTTCCGGACAGGGATGTCCGGAACAGCGAAGATATATTTGGAAGTATAGCCGCAAGTACAAGCATGGCAAGTATAGTCACGGCATTTCAGGTACGTTATACTTCATCATAGGCCAGCGGAAGCAAGTATAAATGTGACGCCGCATTCTTTTCCGGATTTTTATACTTTAGTGGACATTAAACGCGAATTTAAAGTATGGCATACAAGTATGGCGTGGGCATTAGCCACCTGGAGTTCTGGGTAAAGGACCTGGAAGAATCGCTGGCGTTTTACGGGAAACTGTTTCCGATGATTGGATGGGATGCGCTTAACAAGACCTCCTTTAGCTGCGGCTTGCACGAAATATACTTTAAGCAGATGCCCGTGCAGCTGCACGATAGCCTAGGCGTGCGTCATATCTGCTTCCATGCCCAAAGCCGGGAGGTAGTGGAGAGAGTAGGGGAGTGGCTCCGAAGTATAAACGGCAGCATCATCCGCGGACCGCAGGCCATGCCGCAGTATACACCTGAGTACTACACGGTAGATTTCCGGGACCCGAACGGCTTTGTGCTGGAAGTGGCCTATGCTCCAGACATTGAATTATAAAAAAGCCCCGGCTTTTTGGTGCCGGGGTTAATCTTATCAAAAATGCATGGCTTAAAGCGCGCGGCTGCCTTCTTGTTGTACCGCACAAAGTAATTTATCCTGATGGCGCAACATCTGTAAGACCCAGTGCTAATGTGTTGTTTGGCCTATACGGTGAGTGCTTGTTTTAACAGGCGTTCTTTAACAGAGGCTACGCTTATGCCGCCCTCTTCCATTTTCTGTACCGCCTGTTCTTCAATCAACTCCCTTAACTGATCCAAGCAGGAGTCGAACCAGGTATGGTTGTCCATTCGGAAAACAGCCTCCTGCTCTACCTCCAGCCAAGTATCCAGGGCGGCGTGGTTGTGCTGCAGGCGCAGTTCGAGTTTGTCCAGGGCGTTGGCTACACGCGCCTCGTACGTGAGCTTGTCCTCAAACTCGTGCCAGAGCTCGTACACATGTTGTCCCAGCCCGTGGCCAAGGGCCTCGCGCAGGTTCTCGATAGCTCGCAGCTCCTTCTGACGCTTCAGTTCCTTCAGCGCCAGGGTTTTTACCTCGAAGGCAGGTATATCGCCGGCCTCGGCCTCCACCAGGTCGTGCACAATCACCATTTTAAGGGTGCGCGCCACGTCTATCTCCTGATCCAGGTAGGGTTCCAGCAGCACCACCATCAGCGACATGCGCCACGTATGCTCTGCCACGCTCTCCTGCCTGCCATTCGATAGCCAGCTGTGGCGCAATTCATACTTTAGTTTTTCAGCAAGGGTAAGTACTTCAAGCACCTGTCTCAGTTGCTCCTTCATAAATTTATTTTGATTTGAAGATGGAGGCTGATCTTATGATAGAATCCGAAGCAGAAGGTTTAAAAGCATGATCAAAAGTAATTAAATAAATAAGCTGCCGGCAGCACAGGTCATATCTAAAGCCCTGTAGAACACAGCCCTTAGAGTATTACTGCTTGCCTGCCCGCTGAGGGATTATTCTGCAACAGCCATAGTGCGCAGTTCCCGGACGCGCTCCTCAAAATACTGGTCTGGTTTCCCGGCGCCTTTTACTGCGGCTGCTTCAAACAGCTCCGCCAGCTGTGGCTCATGGGTGGCTTTTATACCTTTGCGTACGTTCAGGTAAGCGAAGCGCAGCCAAACTACTGCCTTCACCCTGTCCGTTTCGGGGTGGAGCATCAGGCCTTCCATAAACAGGTCAGATGCTGTAAACCAGCGCAGGCTGGTGCGGATGATTACTTCTTCGTTCAACTTCACTTCCTGCAGATAAGCCACCTGGCTGGATGCCACGACCCATACATTGCCGGTTTGCTGCATGTGCTGGTAAATATCGAGCTGGTAATGTTCCCGCAGCTGGTCTTCGCGGGCATTCATAAAATAGTCGATATAGCGGCCGTTGTTCAGGTGCCCGAAAGGGTCGCAATCCTCAAAGCGGATGCGGACTTTGCTTTCCAGTTGTTGTGCGATACTTGTTGCTTCTTTCATGGTTTGATTAGTTTAAAAAAGACCGATTGGTTTGTTTTTGGGTAAAAAAATTATACTTTCAGTTCCTGCTCTATCAGCTGCTTCAGGTGCTGCAGCCCGGTATGCAGGTATTTTGCTTCGCCGTAGGCCTTCGAGACCATCATGCCGCCCTCAATTATACTTACAAAAAGTATAGAGAAGCGCTCTGCGTCTGTGTCGGCCTTAAATTCTCCCTGTGCCACGCCCTGGCGCACGATGTTGGCCACCGATTTGTGCAGTTTGTTCAGCACCCGCACCACACTTGCCCTTAGCAGCGGATTGGTATCGTCAGCCTCTACGGATGTGTTCAGCACCGGGCAACCGCCTTGTATAGGAGGTGCGTAAAGGTATGTTTTGTAAAAGGAGATAATTGCCTCCAGCTTTTTGGTGGCAGAAGTATGTGGCGTGATGTTGTCGCTGAGCAACTGCAGCAGGTGCGCGGCAGCGTACTCGAATGCTTGCAGGGCTATTTCCTCTTTGCTCTCAAAGTGGCCATAAATCCCGCCCTTTGTCAGCCCGGTCGACGCCATGATATCCTGCATGGAGGTGCCGGCATACCCTTTCTGGTTAAAAAGGTGGGCCGATTTCTCGATGATCAGTTGGCGTGTGCGTTCTGCCTTGCTCATGGGGCGCTACTTATACTTTGGTAAACGCAAAATAAACCGATTGGTTTTTAAATTGCAAGTACAATCCCGACAACTTAAGCATTAAAAGAGAATTAGCAGTAAGATCCCTGCTTTATGGAACTCGGCCTGCTTAGCGATACTTAAGGCCAGACTGTGATAATAAACCTTGCCCGAAGTAAGAGTTGGAGGCACGTATGATACTGCCCTCGGCAAAATGTGTGGAAATAAAAAAAGCACCTATAAGTTTTAGCTTATAAGTGCTTGATTTTCAGGTGATCCCGTTTGGATTCGAACCAAAGACCTACTGCTTAGAAGGCAGTTGCTCTATCCAGCTGAGCTACGAGACCAGCGTTTGTAAGGAGAGCGGATGCTCTACCCTTAAACAAAAAATTTCGGAATCTCTTCCGAAATTTTTTAGTCGGGGTGGCAGGATTCGAACCTACGACCTCCACATCCCAAATGTGGCGCGATACCGGGCTACGCTACACCCCGAACTATGGTTCGCTTTCGGATTTTCCGGTGTTTGAACCGTGTTATCTGATTGCGATGCAAAACTAAGGAAGATTTCAGATTAGCAAAAGTTTTTTTTAACTTTTTTTCATCATCATCTTGCTGCGGAGAGGGGGGGATTCGAACCCCCGGTACCGTTTCCAGTACGGCAGTTTAGCAAACTGCTGGTTTAAGCCACTCACCCACCTCTCCGTGGAAAATTCTCTTACTGCTTAAGAGACTGCAAACATACTACATCGTTCTGTACAACGCAATACCCTTCCGCAAAATTCACGCGAAACATTTCAACTCCCCTCCCCGCTCAAAAGCTAAGTCATTGATCCATCAGCCCTTCATTTGAGAAAAATATTTAGAAATTTTTAGAAAGGCCCTCCTATACCCTCCCTTTGCCCAATTGCGGTTATCGAAAAGGACATTTTTATACTTAGCTTCTCACCACCGAAAAAATGACCCTCCGCTGCAGTATGGTACCGGTTTAGTATATTTGTAGCTGTGGCACGGGTTTGTTCATAATCTGGCGCCGCACTTTAACTACTTTATAATGACTTGGTATCAGAGCCTGACCTTGCTGGAGCTACTGCTTGGCGCTGCCTTTCTGGTGTTGTACACCGGCTATCTGTTGCGTGTGCGCAGGGTGGCGCTGTTCTTTAAGCAACGGCCGCACGGCGTCTGGTTTAAGTTTGTGCTACGCCACCTGTACCTGGTGCTCCTTATCGTTGCCATCCTCGGCCCCTCTTTCGGTGCCATGAAAAAGGAGATCCGTACCATAGGTAAGGACCTTTACATCGCCGTGGATCTTTCGCTTTCCATGGATGCGACGGATGTGCAGCCCTCGAGGCTGGAGAGGGCAAAACACGTCACACAGCGCCTAATCTCCCGCTTTAACTCCGACCGTATCGGGCTAATGGTTTTCTCTGACGAGGCACACATCCAAAGCCCGCTCACTTACGACCAGAATGCCCTGCAGCTCTATACCCAGACGCTGCGCACCAGCCTGCTCCCCCACACCGGCACCAGCTATGTCCCGGTGCTGGAGCTGGCCCTGGATAAACTCCGGCAGCGCTCTAACACCGCCGAGGAAGAGCAAAAGGCACGGGTGCTGGTGCTCATTAGCGACGGGGAGGATTTTGGCAGTGATGTAACGAGGCTGGCTGGGCAACTGCAGCGGGAAAACATACGGGTGTATGCTCTCGGAATCGGCACAACGGAGGGAGGCCGCATCCCGGCAGGGCAAGCCTTCAAAACCGACCAGGAAGGCAGGGAGGTGATAACAAAACTGAAGCCGGAGCCCCTGGAGCAACTGGCAGAGTTAACGGATGGTGCATATTTTGAGGTGAATGACCGGGTGAGCGAAACAAGCAAGCTCATCAGCGCCATCAATAACATAGAGGGCGAGCTGCGCGAGAGTAAAACCATCGATGTGACCGCCAATAAGTATGTATACCCGCTGGCGCTGGCCCTGTTCCTCATCCTGCTGGACATCCTGATCACCGTAAAACTTATCCGGATATGAAAGGCCTTACACTGGCAGCTATACTTTTGGTGAGCCTCTTCAGCGGGGGGATTTCCATTGTCACGCGCATCAACCAGCACACGCAGGAAGCCGCCGTCGCCTACAAGCGCCAGGACTTTATTGAGGCCATCGCCTCCTACAATTACCTGCTGGAGGACCTGAATGTGGATGACGACCAGCTGCGCCTCAACCTGGCGCACTCTTACTACCAAGCGGGTTTACTGCCACAGGCTACAGCCGCATACCAATACCTGGCCGACCATCCGCAGCCGAAGCTGCGCGCACTCGCCCACCTGCAGCTGGGCAATATCTATACCCGCCAGAAAAAGTATAAGCGGGCGCTAGCCCTATACAAGCAAGCGCTGGTAACAGAACCAGGCAACGAGGCAGCCCGGTATAACTTTGAGCTTCTGAAAAAGTACCTGCTGCTAAACCCCGAGGCTGGCATAGAGGAGGAACCAGTGGAAGATACGGCCGGAAGTATGGATCAGAAGCCTGCGCCACCCGCCACTGCCGATAGCCCCAAACCAAGGCAAAACCCTGATGAGCAAGGCGACCAGCAAGAGGAAATAGACAATCCTGAGCCCGATCAGAATGGACAGGAACAGCAGCCCGCAGGAAGCCAGGAGCAGCCGCAGGGCGAGAAGGAGCGTGAAGAGGCCACCGGAGAGGAAGAAGGCGATGAGCGGGGCCAGAAGCAGGACAATCCCTTCGATAAGAACGGCCAGCAGCACAAAGGCAGTGCAGAAGGAATCTCTGCCGAGGATGAAATGGCGCAAACGCGCCGCGCCCGCCTGCGCCAGGCTAACATGAGTCCGGAGAAAGCCCGACTGTTGCTGGATGCTATGCGCAACGCGGAGATGCAGTACATCCAGCAACTTCCCAAGCAAAGTACTAAACAGCCAGACCGTAGCAAACCCGACTGGTAAGATGCCCCGCTGCAGAAAGCAAAGCTTTACTTTGAATCATGAAGTGCGTTCAGCATCGTGTCCTTTTGCGAAATGAGGTACTGAAATACCCGGACAGTCTGTTGCTGCTATAGTAGTTGGTTCGATTCGTAGTAAGACTTGTAAGGCTTACTTTTACAGGCTGTTCCCTCAGTGCATATTTGCTCCGTTACGCTATACAATGATAAAACTATGAAACGTACATTAGGTAATGCCTCCAAGGGTGGCGTTCTGCTCTTTCTGCTCTTATTCATTTCTTTAAGCTCCTTGTTCGGGCAAACGCATGAGCCGTATGGCCTTTACCGACGGAAAGACCTTTCGGCCCTTTCCCAGTTGATCCGGGACAACGGGCAGCTTGACAGGAAGACGAGACAAATATATCAGGCAACGGTTTACAATGCCTACGGGAAGGCAAAAAAGTCAAACAAACTTCTCAGGTCTGCCAAGGCAGGTGCTACAAACCTGTCAGCCGAGGATACCTTGTCTTATGTTGCCTTGAAAACCGCCTACGACAACCATATAAAGCTATTTGATTACCAAAGCGCTGCCCGGACAGGAACCCTGCTGCTTTCTACCTACAGGGCGTTTTTCACGCCGGAGGAGTACCAGGAGGAAGCAGAGGCGCTAAAGATCTGGAGGCTGCTCTCCGGCGTGCCTTCGCAAGTGGTGGAGAAGGTTCGCGGTTTGGAGATCCAGTTAAAGAAGGACAAAGCAGGCCTGTTAAACATTCCGGTGCAGGTAGGGGAACAGGTGCACGACATGGTATTTGATTCGGGGGCCGGTTTATCCGTACTGTCTGAGAGTTATGCCAAAGAATTGGGCTTTGAAATTGTGAGTGATTCGACGATACCTGTGAAGAGTGGCATTACCGGCCTGGCTACGCCTGTGAAACTGGCGCTAGGGGAGCGGTTTCGCGTCGGGGGCATTGAGGTTTCCAATGCCGTGTTCCTGGTCTTCCCTGACAGTGCCTTAAGCTTTGGAGGGGGCTTTTACAAGATAAATGGTATCATAGGCTTTCCCATTATCAGCCATTTCGGGACCTTAACCTTTACCGACCGGACGCAGCTCACGGTTAATGGGGAGAAAGCGAAGAGGGATGTAAAACCCAACATGATTATTGACGGGCTCAAGCCGGTGATTTACCTTTCTTTCAACGGCGAAGAGCTCCCCTATACTTTTGATACGGGCGCTGACAGGACGAAGCTGAGCGATAACTTTTTCAAGAGGTATAAACCCACTGTAGAGGCAGAGGGCACTTCGCAGGAACTTAAGGCAGAAGGCACGGGTGGCGGTCTGGTGCTAAAAGGGTATGAAGTGCCGGAGCTTACCTTCTTCCTGAGCGGGAAGCCCGTCAGCCTGAAAAAGGTGTTTGTCAGCCAGGATCCTATCTCTACGAACGGGGAGATTTATTTTGGCATCATCGGCCAGGACTTCATTAGGCAATTTAGAACCATGACAATCTCCTTTGAGGGAGCCTACGTCGCCTTTGAGTAGCGTGGATACAGGAGCCTGGATTGTTAGCAGGAAAGAGTTGCTAATGAATGTTCATACAGATAGAAAGAGCCTGCACTTATAAGTGCAGGCTCTTTCTATCTGTACAGGAGCTAATATAACGCTTGGCTTATCGTGTAATCGCTCCAGGCTGCAAGATTCCTAGTGTTCAGTTGCCACTGCCGTGCCAGGTGTTTTAATCACCGATCCGAAGAAAAGAGCATTAAAGAACAGGCGGTTGGTGCCGTACCAGGTGCCGCGGAAGTTCGGGTTGTCTGAGAACAGGATCACGCGGCCCTGCCCCTGATCGCTGACCAGCAGCGCCGCTGAATTTTTGATCTTGTTCAGGTTGGCCTTCGATACATAGCCGCTCAGCCACGGCTCATTCGTATACTGAGCCACTGTGCTGTAAGGGTTTTTGGCAGGCGCCAGAATGGTGGTACTGTTGCGGTACACCGGCAGCTTACGGTTAGTAAAGCCAAAGCCCAATGGGTGTGAGGTATCCAGGTCAACCTCATAAATCGAGCCTCCTACCGATTTGGCTCCCTCTGTCGGGCGGGCATCGGCAAAATCAATGCGCGCAGCATTGCTGGCTGTGTCTTGGGCGGGTATGGCCTTGCCCTGCGCCAGCCCTTGTTTGATGGCCCACTCCGCAGCCGACTTGAAGGTAATCAGCGTGCCCCCATCTGTCACCCAGCGCTTGAGTTTTTCCACCGAGGCTTTGTCGAGGCTGTTGTACATGCCGCTTACCAGCACGATGGTGTTGTAGCGGCGCAGGCTCAGGCGTGGAAAGGAAGCCAGATCCACTTTGGAGATAGGCATGTGGAGCTGCTCGTCGAGCAGAAACCATACTTCGCCAGCCTCATACGAGGTGATACCCTGGCCGGTGAGCAGTAGCGCCTCTGGCTTGCGCAGCGTCTGGATGTTGTTGCTGCCCAGGTCAATGCCGTTCAAACTCAGGCCAGTCTTCACTGACTCAAAGCTGATCTGCTTTAGCTGCGCGACCTCTGTTATCACTTTATATAACGAATCAGAAGAGATCTGTTGCGACGCCACCGGTATGGTAATCGTGCCAGGCTGGTAGGCTTTAGGTCCGGAGGAGGTGGAGGCTGTAAACGGTTTAAAGATCGTTTGCGTGATCACGCCTTTGTCCTGCAGCAGGTACAAAGCACCGGCCGCGTTATAGTCTGCCCAATCCAGCAGGTACGCATAGTGGCTTTGCGCTGGTACGTTAGGTGTTAGAGGCGCCAGTTCGGTAATGCGTTTGCCCAATGCTCCCTTAGCCTTCAGGCCTGCGTGCGGCAGGTTATAAGCCAGTGCCAGCGTCCAGGTCGATGCGTCGTAAAACACGCTGTCGTCAAACTCTTTTGTTTTGGCAAAAATGGACTCCACCAGGCGGTATTGGGGCTGTTCGGTTGGCACAACGTAGGCCTTGCCTTTCTCGAACTGCTGCCCGTTTATACGTTGTGATTTCTCCAGTTCATACACTTCAATGCGGTGGGCCAGCAAAAGCTCGGTGAACTTGCGCAACCGGGTGGCGTCGTAATTCTCACCGTAGATGTATGCCCGCACCCCGTTCCTGCGTCCGTCGGCCAAGGCCGACTCGTAGAACTCGCGCTGATGCCTGAGCAGCGTCTCACGGTTTTCGACGGCTGCTTTTACCGTGGCCAGACCAGTGGTCAGGTGGTTGCGGATGGTGAAGGCAAAGGTGAGCACGCCCAAGGAGTGCTCCTGCTTGTTGCCCCGGGAACTGGCCTGCTCAAACGTAATGCCTACCCCTCCCTGAAAATCCGGATAAGTAGAACCGTAGCCCGGGTAAATGTTGTCGTACTGCTCCTTGGTAAAGTATAGCGAACCCAGCTCATCCAGCGCCTCGGCATGGTACCTGGCCATTAATACATTCAGTCCGTCGTAGGTGCTGCGTGGGATCAGGCGGTTTTCCGAACTGTAGGGTTTGCTCGGCTCAAAGTAGTAAGTCGAGTTAGTGCCCATCTCATGAAAATCGATGAACACGTTGGGCAGCCACTTGTGGTAAAACTCCATGCGGTTGCGGCTTTCCACGTGCGCCAGCGGCAGCCAGTCACGGTTCAGGTCGAACCAGTAGTGGTTGCCACGGCCGCCTGGCCATACTTCGTTGTGCTCTCGGTCAGCGGGGTCGCTTACGGCGGGGTTGCCCTGGTGCATGCTGACCCAGTTGGTGTGGCGGTCACGACCATCGGGGTTCTGGGCCGGTTCGATGAAAACCACTGATTCTTTGAGGTAGCGCTGGGTTTCCGGATCCTGGTTGGCCGCCAGGTAATACGCTGTGAGCAGGGATACTTCAGTGCTGGACGATTCATTGCCGTGCACGTTGTAGGCCAGATGCACCAGCACCGGCATGTTGGTAAGGGCTGGCGCCGCCTTGGCCGGATCGGTTAGTTGCAGGTGCTCCTGGCGGATCTGCTCCAACTGGCCGTGGTTCTCCGGCGAGGTGATGGTGACAATCACCTGCGGGCGGTGCTCGTAAGTATACCCAATGGTCTCGATGCGCACCTTATCGGACACCCGGTCTAGCTCCTGCAGGTAAGCCACCACGCGGTCATAGCGCGTTTGCCGCTCCCCGATGCCGTAGCCCAGGAATTGCTCCGGCGTCGGAATTTTCGGATCAAAGTTTTTGGTTTTGGGAAAGTAGTAGCTGTTCTGCGCCAACAATGGCAGCGCAGCAAATGCCCATAAGACGAGAGTGAAGAGAAGCCCTAAAGCAGGCCTCCGGGAGTTGGAATGCATGGTGAGTTCAAATATAGATGAAAGAAGGACCAGGCGCAGATGCCTTGTCTGAATAAACAGGTTGAAAAGGCTGGCTCTGAAGCAGGTGAGCGAGGAGGTAGCAGGCAGAAAGCCTGCAAACGCAACCAAACGCTCCTTGTTCCTAAAGACTTGAGAGGGTACTTGCCGTGTCGGCTGGCAACTGCCGAAGCCAAAAGGTTACTTGCTACAACAGCAGGAAAGCGAGTAGGAGGTAATGCTCAGGAAAGAGATGAAGAAACCCGTGCGCCCCGGAAAGGAGCTGTAGACTGTTTGCATGATGTAAAACTTATAGTTCCCAAAAATTGGGCAGGACGTAGCACCTGGTTCATCAACTGGTTGCTAGAAGGTCATGGAGCCTGCTCTCTCGCTTCTTCGGTATAAATTCATGGCAAAGGTATGCCCGCGACATTCAGAATTCCAAATATTTTTTTAGGGTTTCATTTCACCAATGACATTTCATACCAGTTATCGGATGTTCTTTGCAACCGGAAACAAACAGGTGAATCACCCGAAAAAGGGGGGAGGAGTTGCTTTTAAGTAGTTTTGTGTTTTAGCAAGATGCCTTCCAAGGTGGTTCTGAATCGTCTGATTTAATTTTAAAATGAAAATAATTTTGACAAAAAGCTTGCATCACTAAAAATCCTGCCCTTACCTTTGCAGCATCTTTATCAAGATTTATAAAGAAGAGGGAAGAGAGCAGGCTCCGTGAACCTCTAGCAACCAGCAGTCATACTGAAAAGGTGCTAACTCCTGCCCAATTTTGGGACATATAAATTGAACGCATGAACGCACAGCACACCAAACCAGCATTTTTGACAACCGTTTTATCATTTGAAGCAGCGCCCGCTGCCCTGATGTGTTGTTATAGCTGTTGTTGTTAAGCTCCAACCATTTCTCTGTTTGCAGCTAAAAGCACCCTGCCGGTGCAGCAACTTCTTCGTATTCTTTTCTACCCATTTTTTTAATCTTGTTTGATCATGGGCAATCATCTACCCCAGATTACGCCATGCCTTTATGCACTGGCCTATGCTTTCCGGAGGTTCATTTCTTCCTCTTTCACGCCGGTTCACCAGCGAATGTGCATGTGCAACTGTTGTTGCTAGCGCAGTAGTTGCACTAATCCCATAAATCCTTTTCTATAATTTGCCATTACTGCAAACTTCCCATTTGCAGCATGGGAATACTTTGTCTAATTATTAACGCTAAAATGCAAACATATACTATATCCAAACTTGTGCGGCTGCTACTCTCGCTGGGCCTCTTGCTGGCCTTCGGTGGCAGTGTGCTGGCACAAAGCACCCTAACACAGGGCACAGTGAAAGACGCCAAAACCGGTGAGCCCCTGATCGGGGCCCGCGTGCAGATAAAAGGCACTGACAAAGGCACCGTAACCGGTGTGGACGGCAGCTTTAACCTGCCAGTTGAAAATGGCCAGACGCTTATCATTTCCAGCCTGGGCTATACTTTAAAAGAAATAAAAGCAGAAGGCCAGGCCTTGAACGTAACCTTGCAGGAAGACACCAAAGCCCTGGAGGAAGTGGTGGTTGTAGGTTACGGTACACAGTCGCAGAAGGCTGTTTCCAGCGCCGTGACCTCGGTTAACCCACAGGAGCTGAAAGGCATACCGGCTCCGTCCCCGGACCAACTGTTGCAGGGAAAAGCGTCGGGGGTGCAGATAGCGGCCGCTAGCGGCACGCCCGGGGGAGGTATCTTCGTGCGTATCCGGGGCAATACCTCGATTAATGCCAGCAACGAGCCGCTTTACGTGGTCGACGGTGTGTTTATTAACAACCTGTCCCTTTCAGGCCTGAGCCTGGGCGGGCAAACGACCAACCCGCTGGCTGACCTGAACCCGGCAGACATCGAAAGCATCGAAATACTGAAGGACGCGAACGCCACGGCGATTTACGGTGCGCGTGGCGCAAACGGCGTCGTGCTCATCACTACGAAGCGCGGCAAAACCAATGCCGGCACGCGCATCAATTTCCAGACTTATTTTGGCGTTGCGAAGGCGCCCAAGATCTATGAAACCGTGAACGCGCAGCAGGAAGCGGAGCTCATCAACGAAACGCATCTTAACGATGGGGGTAGCCTGTCCACCCTGCCATTTCGCCCTAGGAGCGAAGGCGGCTTAGGTTTGCCGGAAGAGCAGACCACCTATTCCCGCATTCCGGATGTGTTCCAGACAGCAACTACGCAGAGCTATGACCTATCGGCCTCGGGCGGCGGCGAATCCAACCGCTTCTTTCTGGGCGGCGGGTACTTTAAGCAGGAAGGCATCGTGAAGCCGGCAGAGTTCGAGCGTTTCAGTGGCCGGTTCAACTACGACCATCTGGTAAACAAGCGCCTGACCATCGGTACCAGCACCTCCATCTCGTATAGCAAGCGCAACCAGAGCCGCAACGACGACAGCGCTCAGGGCGTGATTAACTCGGCTTTGTACGTGCCTACTTACCTGCCGGTGTTTAACGAAGATGGCAGCTACGCGCGTCACTCAATCTTCGATAACCACCTGGCCCTGATCGAGAACCTTAACATCCAGGGCGAAAGCAGCCGCCTGATTTCCAACCTCTACGGGGAGTATGAGATCCTGGACGGGCTGACCCTCAAGTCGAACTGGAGCATCGACTACAATGCGTATGCCGACAAAGTATACAACAACACGCAGATCAGCGTGGGCCTGCCGGCAGGTAACGCCAGCCGCAGCGAAAGCAAGCTGGTAACGCTCATTAACGAGCAGCTGCTTACCTACAACAAGCGCCTCGGCAACGACCACTTCCTGAACGTGATCTTGGGTAACACGGTGCAGCAGACCAAGTATAACTTCCTCTCGCTGACTGGCCGCAATTTCCCGAGCGACAACTTCCAGGAGATTGCCTCCTCGTCTTTGCAGACGGCTTCAACCAACTCCAGCCAGAACGGGTTGATATCGTTCTTCTCCCGCGCCGGCTATACTTTCAAGGACAGGTACAGCATCGACGGCAGCGTGCGTGCCGACGCCTCCTCCCGTTTCGGCACTTCCAACCGCTGGGGCGTGTTCCCGTCGCTGGGTGCTTCCTGGATCATTTCCGAGGAAGCCTTTGCCCAAGACCTGCCTTTCGATTTGATCAAGCTGCGCGCCAACATCGGCGTGACGGGTAACCAGAACGGCATAAACGACTTTGCTTCGCTCGGGCTATGGAGAGCGGGCCGCAACTATGAGGGCCTGCCGGGCATCAGCCACCAGCAACTGGCCAACCCGGACCTGAAGTGGGAGACCACGCGTCAGTGGAATATCGGCCTGGACCTGGGGCTGCTCCAAAACCGCCTGAAAGTGGAGGCCAACTACTATAACAAGTATACCAAAGACCTGCTCCTGGAAGTACCGGTGGCGTCTAAAACCGGCTTTAGCAGCGTGTTCGAAAACCTGGGAGAGATCAGCAACAAAGGTGTAGAACTCAACATCTCTACCACCAACATCGAACGCGAGGACCTCACCTGGACCACCAGCCTGAATATTGCCCGCAATGTGAATAAGATCGAAAAGCTCCCGATTCCGATTAACCAGCACTCCCGCGATTGGGTACGGATGGAAGAAGGCGGCTCGGTGTATGACTTTTGGGTGTACAAGCAGCTGTACGTAGACCCACAGACCGGCGACGCCGTGTACGACGACGTGGACCAGAATGGTAGCATTACGGTGGCTGACCGCCAGATTGTGGCCAATGCCGCCCCGGACTTTTTTGGTGGCCTGAATAACACGGTGCGATACAAGAATTTTGATCTGGGTGCCTTAATCTATGGGGAGTATGGCAACGAGATCCTGAACCTGAACCGTTACTTTATGGAGCACGGGGGCACACGTAATGGCTCCATCTCTTACCTGCCAGGCCAACTGAACCGTTGGCAGCAGACGGGCGACATGACAGACATGCCACGCCTGACCAAAAAAGGCAACAACTATACCTTGCCAAGCAGCCGCTTCATCGAGGATGGCTCGTTCCTGCGCCTGCGCTCGGTAACGCTGGGTTACACGGTGCCTTCTGCCGCCCTGAGCAAGTATAAAATTTCCAGCCTGCGCGTGTATGTCTCGGGCACTAACCTCTGGACCCTGACCAACTACAGCGGCTTGGATCCGGAAGTGAACGTAGCCGGCAACAATCAGAACGTGCGTGGCATCGACCACGCCGTCGTACCGCAGCCCCGCTCGTTCCAGGCAGGTTTAAATGTTAGTTTCTAATCAGGCAATTATCATGAAGAAAATATTGACCAACTATAAAGTACTCGCGCTGGCCCTGCTGGTATCGCTCTCTGGCTGCGACAACATCCTGGAGCCAGAGCCAAGGCTGGACGTTTCCACAGCTCAGGCCATCACCGACAAACGCAGCGCTGAAGCGGCCCTGTTAGGTGCCTATAGCGAACTGCAGAGCAACAATTACTACGGCTTCGAGTACCCGGCCCTGGCGTATCTGTCTGCCGACGAAGTAGACTGGTCCGGCTCCTACAACTTTTACCAGCAGTTTGATTTGAACGCCATTCCGGCTGAGAACAGCTCCCTTAAATCGGTATGGAGCCAGATCTACCGGGTGATCAACGTGTCGAACAACCTCATCGACAAAGTGCCTGCTATCGAGGACCGCAACCTGACGGAGGCCCAGCGCCAGAAGATCCTGGGGGAGGCGTATTTCCTGCGGGCCCTTTCCTACTTCGACCTGGGCCGCGCCTGGGGCGGAGTGCCGCTCGTGCTCAAGCCAACAATTGATAAGAACAGCGGTGCGGGCATCAAGCGGGCTACCCTGCAGCAAACCTACGGGCAGGTGCTGGCCGACCTGGACCAGGCAGAAGCTTTCCTGCCTTCGCTCACTTCCCGTGCCAGGGCTTCAAAGGAGGCAGTTTGGGCGCTGAAGGCCAGGTTATACTTGTACCAGCAGAACTGGGAGAAAGCCGAGGAATATAGCACGCTTGTGATCAACAGCGGCAAGGCCAGCCTGATAAAACCATACAGCGCGTTTTACAAAGGTAAGCTTACCGAAGAGAGCATCCTGGAACTGGTGTACGATAACTCTGACCGGAACTCGCACGCCAACTACTGGCTGACCAGCAGCAAAGGCGGCCGCTACGAGTGGAAGCCTTCGGCCAGTATCATTCAGGACTTACGCAACCCACAGGTAGGTGGCTCCCGAAGCGCTGTTTTGGGTTCGCAGGTAGATAACGGCAAGGAGACTGTGTACGGGCAAAAGTATAGCAAAATTGCCACTGGCGAGGACGGTGCCTTTATACTGCGCATTGCTGAGCAGTACCTCATTCGGGCTGAGGCCAGGCTGAAGCAAAGTAACTTGCTGGCTGGATTGTCGGACCTGAACGAAGTTCGCAAAAGAGCTGACCTTACCCCGCTGGTTCTAGCTGATCTGAACGCAGCCCTGCTGGCCGTGGAACAGGAGCGGGAAGTAGAACTGGCCTTTGAGGGCCACCGCTGGTTTGACCTGATACGGACTGGCAGGGCCGAAACAGTGTTGGGTATCAGTGACCAGAACAAATTCCTGTTCCCGATTCCTAACAGCGAAATTCTGGCTGATCCGGATCTGGGACCGGAAGAGCAGAACCCCGGTTACTGATTTAACCTAAATAGACTGGCCGACTAAAGTGAGGCGGTCAGTCTATTGTAAGGGCAGACAAGTGTTCTGCTGCGTGGCATCTGTGGATGCTGGATTAGCCATTCTCTATTTAATTAAGGGGAAAGCTAAACCAGCATCCATTGCCATTTTTTGAAGGAGATCAGGTGCAATTGGTCAGGAGCTGCAAGGTTTATAACCATGTCCCAGGTAGAAACCCCGGCTAAAGAGGAATCGAGTTGCTTCGGAACAGGTCAGGCTGTAATTTTTGAAAAAGGCTAAAGGACGTAGGTTTTCCCTCCCGGACAAGGCCCTGTCAATTGGCAAGCCTCCGGGTAAACATATATCATCCTTGCGATTTGGTACCATAAACGGTGCATCTTGACACTTAAGTGGGCCATCCCTCTTCCTTTATACTTCCGAAAGTATACTCTTCAACTCCTCAAAGCTATTCTGCATCGGCACGATGTGTTCCTGCTTTTCCGCAAATCGCTGTAGCTTGGCAGGTATGGCAATAGCCTCTCCCAACGTATCTTCCATGACTTCCCTGAATTTGGCCGGGTGCGCTGTTTCCAGAAAGACGGCAATGGTTGGTTCCTTGGTTTGGGAAAGGAGTTTCCGGGCTCCGCTGAAGGCTACTGCTCCGTGCGGGTCCAGGAGGTAGCCGTTCCGCTGGTACACCTCCCGTATGGTTTTTTGGGTTTCCTCATCGGTGAAAGTATAGCCAGCGATGCGACGGCGGAACTGCTCCAGCTCTCCACTAAATAAGGCTTCCATGCGGGCGTAGTTGCTGGGGCTGCCTACGTCCATGGCATTGCTGATGGTTTGCACGGAGGGCTTGGGTGCGTATACCCCGGTCTGGAGGTACTGCGGCACGACATCGTTAGCATTGGTGGCGGCGATGAAACGGTGTACCGGTAAACCCATGGCGGCGGCGAGCAAGCCACCAGTCAGGTTACCGAAATTGCCGCTGGGTACGCTGAACACGATAGGCTTATCCTGCTGCTGCAGCTGGCCATACGCATAAAAGTAATAGAACGACTGTGGGATGAGCCGTGCAATGTTGATGCTGTTGGCCGAGGTGAGCAGATGACGCTGGTTGAGCTCCTGGTCGGCCAGTGCCTGCTTGGCCAATCGCTGGCAATCGTCAAACGTGCCTTCAACCTCAATGGCCGTGATATTATCGCCCCAGGTGGTGAGCTGCTTTTGCTGCAGTGGGCTTACCTTTCCTTTTGGGTAAAGGATGTATACCTGTATACCCTGCACCTGGTGGAATCCGGCCGCCACGGCGCTGCCCGTATCGCCGGAGGTAGCCACGATCACTTTCAACGCCTCGTTTTTACCCCGGGTGAAGTAGGCCATCAGCCGCGACATAAAGCGGGCGCCCACATCCTTGAACGCCATGGTCGGGCCATGGAACAGCTCCAGGCTATAGATATCCTTTTCCACCTTGACCAGCGGAATCTCGAAGTTCAGGACTTCCTCCACCAAAGATTTTAGAACCTGAGCCGGAACATCTTCCTGCAGAAATGCAGAGGCGACGGTATAAGCTATTTCCTGGAGAGAAAGCTGGTGCAGGCTTTCCAGGAAAGCCGGTGGGAGCACAGGGACAGACGCAGGCATGTAAAGGCCTCCATCATCGGCCAGCCCTTTTAATACCGCCTTCTCCAGAGGTACGTGTGTTGTTAGTCGGCTAGTGCTGCTATATAACATTATGCTTTGGCTAAAACAGGTTGAACGTTTTTTACTACTGGCCCCTGCAAGTTTATCTCCGAGACATAGGCGGTGCTGCCGATGCCCGCCTCGGATAGCTTTGCCTCTAAGGCGGCTGTTACCTTATGGGCAACGGCGAGGCTGCTGCAAAGTGCAAATACAGAGGGGCCGGAGCCGGAGATACCAAAGCCGAGCGCCTGCTGCTCCAGCGCAAGCTGCCGCAGTTCATCGAAGCAGGGGATGAGCATGGCGCGCATGGGTTCTATCACCACGTCCTGCATGCTCCGGCTGATCAGGCCCAGGTCGCTGGTACAAAAGCCCGCCACCAGACCTGCCACGTTACCCCATTGCGTCACAGCATCCCGAAGCGGGATGTGCGTCTTGAGAATCTGCCGCGCCTCCCGTGTGGGAATTTCTACATGCGGGTATACTAATGCGCAGGATAGTCCCTGCGGTACCGGCAGCCGGACCACATCCAGTGGATGGTAGCTGCGCACCAGCACCAGGCCGCCCAGCAGGGCAGGAGCCACGTTATCGGCATGGGCGTTGCCACAGGCCAGCCGTTCCCCCTCCATGGCAAAAGGCAGCAGTTCTTCTCTCGTCAGGGGCTGCCCCATTAGCTCATTTATTGCCACCAGTCCGGCCACAGCACTGGCGGAGCTGGAGCCCAGGCCACTGCCAAAGGGCATCAGCTTGTAGAGCTCAATGCTCACTCCCTGCGTTACCCCTAAGTGCCGAAGGTAGCTGATGACCACGGCGCTCACCGTATTCTTCTCGGGGTTTCGGGGCAAGCGTCCTTCGTCACCCTCCAGCACGTCCAGTGTCACCTGTCCGCTGTTGTTGAGGTGCATGATCACTTCATCGCCAGGCGCATGCACGGCAAGGCCCAGCACATCATAGCCGCAGCTCAGGTTGGCGACAGTGGCCGGGGCAAATACTTTTATTGATTTCATGTGTTCTTCTTTTTAAGGTTAATAAGCTGCCACCCGTACCAAGTCTGCCAATACCCCGGCGGCCGTTACCTCGGCGCCGGCACCTGGCCCTTTGATCACCATCGGGTTTAGCCGGTAGCGCTCTGTGGTAAAGGAGATGATGTTGTCGCTGCCGGAAAGGCCAAAGAAGGGGTGTTCGGGACCGGCCATGACCAGCGCTATCTTTACCTTTCCATCCTCCAGCGAGCCGATGTAGCGCAGTACTTTCCCTGAGGCCGCCGCTTCTTCTTTCAATCTGGCAAAGTAAGGTTCAGATTTTTCCAACTCCTGGTAAAAGGCCTCCACCGTAGGGGCAGCAACGCAGTTTTCCGGCAGAATAGGTTGTATCTGCACCTCCGGCAGCTCCATCGGAAGCCCTGTTTCGCGGGCCAGGATGAGCATTTTCCGGGCAAAGTCCAGCCCGCTGAGATCATCCCGCGGGTCGGGTTCTGTAAAGCCTTTCTGCTGCGCCTCCCGCACGACCGCTGCAAAAGTTTTGTCGCCTTTGTACTCGTTGAAGATGTAGGAGATAGTGCCGGATAGAATGGCCTCTATCTTCAGCACCTGGTCTCCGCTGATAAGCAGGTCGTGGAGTGTCTTGATGACCGGCAGGCCGGCACCCACATTTGTCTCAAAGTAATAGTCCACGCCATACTTGCGCACCACCTGCTTGTCCTTGTAGTAGTCAGAGAAGGTGCCGCAGTTGCGGATTTTGTTGCATGTAACGACTGAGAAACTCTGCTCGAATAACTGCCTGTAGCTACTGGCCACGTCAGCGCTGCCGGTGTTGTCTATAAAAACGGAGTTGGGCAGGTTGAGAGACACCGCCTGCTCCATAAAGCGCTCCAGGTCGGCCTGCTCCCCATTCTCCACGAGCTCGTCTTGCCAGTTTTTAAGGCTGATGCCGTCACGGTTCCAGAGCATCTGTCGGCTGTTGCACACGCCCGCCAGGTTGATTCTCAGGTGCCGGCTGGCCTGCAGGTGCTCCTGGTGCTGCTCCAGCTGCCGGAGCAGGGTGGCGCCGATATTGCCGGTGCCGCAGCAGTATACATTCAGCGTTTTCACAGGCGACAGAAAAAGCGCGTCGTGCACAGAGTTCAGCGCCTTGGACAGGTCTTCGCTGCTCACCACGACGGAGATGTTAAGCTCAGAGGAGCCCTGTGCGATAGCATTGATGTTCACGCCACTGCGCCCGAGCGCGCTGAAGAGCTTGCCTGACAGTCCGATGGCCTGCTTCATGTTCTCCCCGACTACAGCCATCACGCTGTACCCTTCCTCTACCGTGGGTTTGGAAAGCCTGCCGGACAGCAGCTCATACCCGAATTCTGCCTCAATGGCGGTACTGGCAGCCCGGGCCTCCGCTGGTGACACGGCAAGGGTGATGCTGTGCTCCGAGCTGGCCTGCGTGATGAGGATGACGTTTACGCCTGCCTGGGCCAGGGCGCTGAACAGGCGGCCGCTAAAGCCCTTGTACCCGACCATACCGCCACCCTGCACCGTGAGCATGCTGACTACAGGAATAGAAGTAATACCTTTCACCAGGGAGCCGTTCACAGAGGCTTTGGGGCCAATGAGGGTCCCGGAAAAGGAGGGGTTAAAGGTGTTTTTGACCACAATCGGGATACCCTTGGCAATAGCCGGCAGCATGGTAGGCGGGTGCACGACCTTGGCGCCAAAGTATGAAAGCTCAATGGCCTCGTTGTAAGACAGTTGTTTGAGTGGAAAAGCCTTCTTTACCAGCCGCGGGTCTGCTGTCATGAAGCCATCCACGTCTGTCCAGATCTGCACCTGGTCGGCGCCCACAGCGGCGCCTACCAGAGCGGCCGTATAGTCGGAGCCTCCACGGCCCAGCGTGGTGGTGTTACTGTGCAGGTCGGAGGCGATAAAACCTGTGATCACGGGAACGGCGCTGGGGTGCTGGCTGAAGAAATCGTTTACGAGCTGGTTTGTCAGCGCTTCGTCCACGGCGGCGCTGCCATGGTTGCTGTCCGTTCTGATGAGCTGGCGGGCATCGGCAAACACCGCCTTGACCCCATGCTGCCTGAGCACGTGCGCGATGGTGTAGTTGGAGCAGAGCTCGCCGTAGGCCACTACCCGATCGTTGGTTCGGGGAGAAGCTTCGCCCAGTGCCCGGACTCCTGCCAGCAATTCTTCCAGCTCATTAAAGTATAGCCGAAGTCCCAGCAGGGCTACATTCTGGTGCTTTACCTCCAACAGGGTCTTCACCAGCGCAAAATGGCGGTCCTCGATCGTCTTTAGCCCGGTCCCATATTCTTTGCCTGCCGACGCTTCTGCCACGAGCTGTAAGAGGGTGTTAGTCACCCCGCTCATGGCCGAGCAGACGACGGCCACTGCCTCGTCCTGCTGCTTTTGCTCTTTAACTAGTTGCACCAGGGTGCTGATCGATTGCGCGGATCCGACCGAGGTACCTCCGAATTTCAGGATTTTCATGTTGTAAAGGGGTTAAAACAAAAAGGCCTTCCTCAGGAAATGAGGAAGGCCTTTTTGTAGGTTATGATGTGTTTTTTCTAACTCATACTACGATAATATTCCTTACCCCATGTGCAATAGCCTGTTGTCCCGGTAATCGTAATGATCCCGGTGGAGATAATAATGGTAGTTGAAAACAGGTTGTTGCTCATGGATTGCATGCCGGTAATATGGAAACTATTTTCTATATATGCTAATTAAATCGACTTTAATGTGTTAATGGTCAATATATTAAAGTAAGAATGCTGATTTGGAGTGTTTACTAGAGCTAAATCAATGTTATGGATTGTAGCTCAGAACGGGTTCTTTTTGCTGAAAACGGAGCAGGGCAGAAGCCAGTTGTTTTGATGCTGTTCGTTGGCCTTATCCCCGCGGTTTTGGTAGCTGACTTTGCGGGAGCATTCCGTTGTTGAGCGGGGGCAGGGCCTGATTCGAATGCTCCCCGAGATCCGGATTTCTATTGCTTAAAAAGAAAACGGCCAGCGGAGGAGTCCTCTGCTGGCCGTTTGGAAAGGCGTGGCTAAAGTATAACTACGGTTGCTAAGCCTATTTTTGATGCCTCTTGCTGCTCAGGTACCTCCTCACAGGCACATCATACACTACCATCACGAGATAGGCAAAGCCCACCAACAGAAGTGTTCCTATCGACACGATAAGAAACAGCTCGTTTGTTCCGGGCTTTTGGCTTGTGAAATAGTTGCCAAATATCCAGATGACGGCGTAGTGGGTCATGTAGAGGGGGTAGGAGATATTCCCGGAGAACACGCAGAGTTTTTTAACTCCTGGCGACAGGCTGGAACCGGCTCCTAATGCAACAAGTAGCGGGAAATAAAACAGGACAACCAGCGCCTCTGTTACCCAGTTCCATCCATCAAAGTGGGGCATCACAAAGGCCAGCGACAGCAAAACAGCCAGGCCGATGAAGCCGAGGTTGTTTTTGATTATCCAGTTAGAACGGTAGATTAACAGTCCTGCAGAGAAGGAGTAGGCGATACGCGCACCGCCGTCCAGGAAGTTCTCTCCTGCCCAGCCGCCCAAGAGATTGCCAGCACGGTAGCTAACAAAACAAAGGGTAATCGCGGCTAGGGCTGTCAAAACAACTAAGCTGCGGCGGGAGAGCCTGTAGAGGACAAGGGCATACACAATGTTAGCAACGTATTCCCAGAACAAGGACCACGAAGGGGCATTGAGGCCGAACAGGTTGAACGCTCGCTCTTCCATCACTGGATAGGGAATGAGGAGCGCGGAGCAGAGGAATAACAGGAAAAGTCCGCCTGCGGTATAAGCTTCTGAAGGAGCGGCGAACGGATCAAAGAGGAAAGCCAGCAGGCCCAGCACCGAGCCAAGTATAACCAGCGGGTGCAGCCTTATCAGCCTCGATTTAAAAAATTCCTTAACGCCCATTTTCCCAATGCGGTCGTCATAGGCGTACCCGATTACGAACCCTGACAAACAGAAAAAGAAGTCTACGGCCAGGAAGCCATGCCCGATGAAGATTTTGCCGGAGTCTGGCGGGTGAACCCACTCCGCGAAATGGAAAATAACAACAGCCAGGGCCGCTACCCCTCTTAACCCATCGAGGATAACAAAGTGCTGTTTTGGTTTGAGAAGGCCCGAGTTAGCCTCCAGGTTGCCTGTGTTTACTTTAAGCTTATTCATCTATTTTGATAAGGGTGAAGCGCCATAGCAACGAGCCTCTAAAAGGAACCCTTTGCAACAGCATCTATTAGATAAGTCCGTAAGATATTAAGTTAATCGCATTTAAGCGCAGAAACCTAAGCGTAAAATGTTGTAGACGCTATGCGTTAAAGCTTGAACTGTCGGGCTTACTTAGCTCTAGCAGCCTATCGGAGGGCTGCACAAGTGGCTAAAAAAGCTGGTAAGACAGCTGCAAATTCATGTGGTTAAAACATTAGGATACTTGCTGCATCTGCGCTTCCTCGGAAGAACCAAGTTCTGGTGTAATGCCCGTCTGTCCCTCCATCAGCCATTATACTTTTGGCTGATCAGTTCCCAAATCTGAAACAATGGTGGCATGAAGTCTTGCCTTTGAATTATATTTGCGGCGATCCTGACAATTGCTGTACTTCCAGGTGATGGATGTCATTTAATTAGGCAATGCGTGGCCATACCTTTGCCATTGAAATGAGACCGACGATAGCTGCCATATTGCTCTTGCTCTTAACCTTGCAGGTAACCTACAAGGGCATCGTGTTCTCGTCTTATTTCGCCAACAAAGCCTACATTGCCGCGGTGCTCTGCGAGAACAGGGATAGGCCTGAACTGGAGTGCGAGGGCAAGTGCTACCTCAAAAATCAACTGCAAAAGGCGGATGCTCCTGAGAGCAACGCTTCCGGGCTCAGCCTGAAGTTGGAGATAAGCCCCTTTACTGCCCCGACTATCTTCTGGAGCCCGCTTCTTCCTGCAAAACCCGAAACCACTCTGTATTATACTTTTAGCAGCGGTGCCTATCTTAGCGCCTACCTCTCCGACTGCTTTCACCCTCCCCGGATATAAGCTGCCGTTTCCTGCGTCCCTACGCAGCGCCACCTGACGTGCTGTTGCTGCTAGTTGGGACACTGCCTGCACCCACAGAAACGTGGAAGCACACGTATGCGTGGCCCTTGCGCCCCGCCAGCTAAACCTATATCCAATTATTACCCTTCATCAGGGGACAAAGAAGTATAAGCATCATGAAAAAGTATAACTGGCTCACCTTGTGGGCCCTCGCAATGATAACATTTTTCTCCACCGGCTGCGACTCTGAGGATGTTGCGCCCATGCCAACGATAAACTACCAAAAAATCGCCGGAGGCCTGACAGAAACGGCCGATATTAAAGTGGAAGTATACAGCACGGACAAACTGTTTACAGGCTATAACCCGCTGCACATTGCCCTTTTCGATGCTGCCTCCGGTAAACAGATAGAGCAGGCAAGTATAAAACTGCAGCCCATGATGCACATGATGGACAAGCAGCATGCGGCTCCGGCAGAGAACCCAACCACCGACCGTGCAGTGGATGGACTTTTCAGTGGGGCAGTGGTCTTTACCATGCCCTCCGGCGACATGGGTTCCTGGACACTGGTAGTAGAAGTAGAGGCCGATGGACGGAAAACCAAAGCGACGGTGCCTGTAACGGTTGTAGAGTCAGCTACCTCCCGCCTCAAATCCTTTGTATCGAAGACAGACGGGGCCAAGTACCTTGTGGCCTACCTGCAGCCGCAGCAGCCCAAAGTTGGCGTGAACGACCTGGAAGTGGCGGTATACCGGGTGAACAGTATGATGGACTTCCCGGCAGACAGCAAGCTGACACTGGAGCTCAATCCCGAAATGCCTGCTATGGGCCATGGCTCCCCCAACAATGTAAACCCGGTGCATCAGAGCGTCGGGCACTACATAGGCAAGGTAAACTTCACGATGACGGGCTTGTGGCACCTGCACCTGACGCTGAAGGACGGCGCTGAAGAAGCAGGCAAAGTATACTTCGAAGTCAATTTTTAGCAGGCCGGCAGCCGTGCTGAAGCAATAGCCATAAGTACGGCTGCCATCCATTTATCTTAACAGCGAAGGACATGAAAACGCCTATCCTGATCGGGGGCTTTGCGTTGGCAGTACTGCCAGCCTGGGCCCAGCTACAGCCCATACCTGCTGACTCTATCCGCACGATTCTGCTACAGGAGGTAGCCATATCAACTAAAAGGCACAACCACCAGCAACACC
Source organism: Pontibacter chinhatensis (assembly GCF_900113285.1). Lineage (GTDB taxonomy): Bacteria > Bacteroidota > Bacteroidia > Cytophagales > Hymenobacteraceae > Pontibacter > Pontibacter chinhatensis. Next base: position 1,213,693 of record NZ_FOOT01000001.1, on the reverse strand, counting down.
TGCAGGAGTTTTATACTGCCAACAAAGCTGCCACCACCGAAGAACTGCTGTCACGCATGCCGGAAGTATCATTCATCCGCCGGGGCAGCTATGGCATGGAGCCGACCATCCGGGCCTACAGCGCCAGCCAGGTAAGTGTAACGCTGGATGGCATGCGCATACAGGGGGCTTGTACCGATAAAATGGACCCCGCTACCATCTACATCGAGCCGCTTAACCTGCAAAGTATAGAAGTGCAAACAGCCGGCGGAAGCGCGATGCAGGGCGCGGCCATTGGTGGTAGCCTCAACATGAAGCTGGCTGAGGCCGAGCTGGCAGATGAGCCCAGGCTTTCGGGGGCTGTCAGTACAGGCTATCAGTCTGCGGCCAATGCGGTGCTGGGAGGTTTGCGCCTGAATTACGCCACTCCAACCTGGGGCCTGCGTGCCTCGGGCACCTACCGCAATGCCCAAAGTTACCGCAACGGCAACAGCGAAAAGGTACTTTATTCACAGTATGAAAAGGCCAATATCGCGATCAATGGCAAGTATTTGTTGCAGGAGGACCTGATACTGAAAGCTGATTTTATTGCGGATGACGGCTGGAACATCGGTTTCCCGGCCCTGCCGATGGATGTGGGAACAGCCAAGGCGCGCATCGGTTCTATAAGTTTAGTGCGGGAAAATGAGGAAAAGCGCTGGACCCGGCTGGAAGCCCGCCTTTATGCCAACCGCATTGCTCACTCCATGGACGACAGCGCCCGTCCGGATCTGCCGGTGCGCATGGACATGCCTGGACTGAGCCGTACCAGCGGCTTTTACGTGGAGGGCACCACCGCTCCGGGAGCCAACCAGCAGCTCAGCGTGCGCGCCGATGCGTCAGCTTCATACCTGGAGGCCTCCATGACGATGTACCAGGAAGGACAGGCACCCATGTTCATGCTGACCTGGCCTAACAACCGGCAGCTGCAATCGGGGGTGGCGGCACAGTACAGCTGGCAGGTAAACACCAAAACCCAGCTACAGCTCAACAGCCGCCTGAACGTGTCTGACTTCTCGGTTACCAGCAGCGAGGGCCGCGACCAGATGGCTGTGTTCGGCTCTACCGGCACAGAGCGCCAGTTCGTCATTCCGGCTGCCACGGTGCAGCTAAGCCGCATGGTGTATAAAAAACTTAAAGCTTCTATTTCGGGGGGGATAAACGGGCGTACGCCAACGGCCAGCGAGCTTTACGGCTTCTACCTCTTCAGTCAGTTTGATGGCTACGACTATGTGGGCAATCCGGATTTGAAGCCGGAGCGAAGCATGCAGGGAGAGTTTACCTTGTCCTGGCAGGAGCCGCGGGTGCGGGTGCAGGCCACCACCTATGCCTCCAGGGTGGAAAACTATATCGTGGGCGCTCACAAGCCCGAGCTAAGCGCTATGACCATGGGCGCGCGTGGCGTGAAAGTATACTACAATGCTCCTTATGCGCTCCTGATGGGGGCCGAGGCCAGTGCCGTGTACAACATTAACGGGTATACCCAATTGGTAAGCACGCTAAAGTATAGCTACGGAAGAGACGCAGCCGGAGAGCCGCTGCCCATGATTGCCCCGCTCCGTCACGTGAGCTCGCTCCGCAAATACTTCGGGGATAACCTGTGGGTGCAGGGAGAGACAGAGATAGCCGCCGCTCAGCACCGTAACAGCGAAAGCTTTGGAGAGCAGCCCACCGATGCCTTCATGCTCTGGCACCTGCGCGCCGGTTACCAGAAAGAAACCGCCAGGAAAGTATGGCAGCTCAACGCGGGGGTAGAGAATATCTTCAACGTCAATTACCGCGAGCACCTCGACTGGGGACAGATTACCCGTCCGGGACGGAATATGTTTGTGCAGCTAAGTATGAGTTTCTAGTATACACGGGCTCGAGTATAGGCAGAAGGGGAGGCGCTGGAAAGAGTCTCCCTTTTTGTATTTGATGAGGTAAGAAAAACTTGGCAAGCCTGCGCTTCTGAGTTAGTCAGTACAATGCGTGGCTATACTTTCCGGGATGAAAAAAACATATGCTCACAAATGCTCTTTCGGATTTGCAATCCGAAAGTATAGGAACCGCGGATTTGTAATCCGCAGCGGCAAAGGCTATAGCTATCAGCAAAAAGGCGGATTACAAATCCGCTGTTAAAAAGCTCCGGATGGCAAATCCGGAGCAGCAGTAAGGACCGCAGCAGCATAATGCTTGGCCATACTTTGATTACCTAACTTCTTGCTCATGTAAACCCACCCCAGCCCCTCCCAGGAGGGGAATTTGCAAAGAGTAAGTTGCTCGCCTCCTCCTAAAGAGTTGGGTAGTTTAATCGCAACTAAAGCTCTGGGCTATGCTTTCCGGAGATGATGTGAAAATAAGCGTGTTCGTTAACACTTTTCTTCTGAAATATTTGCATAGCTGAATACTATTGCAGAATTTGATAGCTGTAAAGGCAGGTAAAACCAGGCCAGGATGCGTGTTCGAATAACATCAAGGCTGCATTTTTATACTTGCTATACTTCCACACGGGCTGAACTTATGGCGGTTTATACTGCCAGTTAACGCCCCATACTTTAGAGTTGCTTATATGACTACAGCTTACAGATTCTCTTTTGCCTTATTGGCTTGCCTGGCAGTGCTGTTTAGCTCCTGCGCCAGCAAAAGTATAACCGCCTCACCTGAGGGCACCGTAACCAACAGCAGCGCCGTTTACACCATCCCGCTCGGGGGCAACACCTACCTTACTTCCGGGGCTGGCTCCGGGGATAAGGTAACCGCAGATGGAATTACGAGCTGGAGCAATCCGCAGAGCATCTTCTCCACTTACTTTAAAACCGAGAGTGCCGGCAGGGTGCAGCTGCAACTAGCCTTGGACGGACAGCAAGCAGGAAGCACCATCAAAGTAAGTATAGATGGGCAGAGCCGGGAGGTAAAGGTAAAGCCGGGAGACCAGCTGGTGGAAGTCGGAAAGTATGACCTGAAAGCGCCGGGCTACGTGCAGGTGGATGTGCAGGGGCTGCAGAAGAGCGGCACTGATTACGGAGCGGTAAAAGAGCTGATCGTGAAAGCGGATCAGGATCTTGGGCTGTCCTTTGTGAAGGATAACGAAGCCAGCAGGTTTTACTGGGGCAGAAGAGGGCCGTCGGTGCACCTTTCCTATACTTTGCCGGCGGAGAAAAATTTCAAATGGTTCTACAGCGAGCTGGAAGTACCGGAGGGCGACGAGCCTATCGGTTCATACTTTATGGCCAATGGCTTTGGAGAGGGATACTTCGGCATACAGGTAAACTCGCCTTCGGAGCGACGGGTGTTGTTCTCAGTCTGGAGCCCGTTTGTAACCGACAACCCGGAGGAGATACCCGAGGAGGAAAAGATAAAGCTGCTCAAAAAAGGCGAGGGCGTGTATACCGGTGAGTTCGGCAACGAAGGCTCCGGCGGGCAGAGCTATTTTAAGTATAACTGGAAGGCCGACAACACTTACCGCTTCCTCAACTCTGTGGAGCCCGACGGCAAAGGCAACACCATCTATACTGCCTACTTTTACGCACCCGAAGAGGGAAAATGGAAACTGATTGCCAGCTTCTTAAGGCCCAAAACCGACACTTGGTATAAAAGGCCGCACTCCTTTCTGGAGAACTTCCACGACACACGAGGCCACATCAGCCGCCGCGGGCTGTACAAAAACCAGTGGGCCAGGGATGTGGACGGAAATTGGGTGGAATTGACTGAGGCCCGTTTCACAGGTGACGACATTGCCAGAAGAGCCTACCGCCTGGATTACAGCGGCGGCCGGGAAGGAACACAGTTCTTCCTCCGAAACGGCGGCTTTTTCGATGAGACGGTGGCCATCGGCACAATGTTCAACAGACCCGCCTCCGAAACGCCACCTGTTGTAGATTTCGACAGCCTGCCCTAATCTGGCAGCGCACTGGCAAAGTATACTTTCTGCTAAATGAAAAAAGAGGCCGGCTGTGACAACAGCCGGCCTCTTTCAGTTCCAAAAAACTACCGCTCTGGCGGGCAGCTTTCCAGCAGTTCTTGCACCTCCGTCAAAGTATAGCGCGGGTTGTTGTTGCCGAAGTTGGTCTGGATGTAGTTGAGCAGGTTTGTTATATGGTCCGCTCGCAGGTCAACGCCCGGCATTTCCTTGTTGTACTCCACGCCATTCACGATAATAGAGCCATCCATGCCATGCCGGATAATACAGGGCAAGGCATCGCGGTGCGTCTGCAGGTAGTCGGCGTTGGCCAGGGGCGGGATCAGGCCCTTCAGGCCGCTGCCGTCATCCATGTGGCAACTCTGGCAGTGCTGCTCGTACAGGCGCTTTCCTTCGTCCTTCTTCTTGGTAAAGCACTGGGTAAGGGTGGTCAGGGCGAAGCCTGCCATCGCCACCATCACCAGCTTATTTTGTCTCATGCTCCTTCTGGCTTAGTAGCAGCGGGATGTCTTTTATCAGCCTGTCCACATCTTCCTCCAGGGTGCCGTTGTAATGCCCCCTGATGCGGCGCTGCTGGTCAATCAGGTAAAAGTCGCCGGAGTGGGAGAAACCGCCCTCTGCGTTGGCATCCTCTTCTACGGCGGCCAGGTACTGCTTGGCAATGTCGTAGATGCTGTCCATATCGCCCGTAAGCATGTGCCACTTGGCCGTTTCAATTCCCAGCCTGTCGGCATAGTCCTTCAGCACGGCCACCGTGTCGTGGTCCGGGTCGATGGAGTGGGAGAGCAGCACCACGTTCGGGTTATCCTTGTAGGCCTCATACACGCGCAGCATCTGCGATTTCATTTTGGGGCAGATGGTAGGGCAGCTCGTGAAGAAGAAATCCGATACGTATACTTTGCCCGCCACTGTTTCCTGCGTTACCAGCTGGCTGTCCTGGTCCACGAACGCGAAATCGGGGATCTGGTGGTAGATGGTATCAACTACCGTTTCGCCGTTTACCACGCGCTCCACCGGCTCCCGCTCGCCATAAATGGGCAGGGTTGTAGACTTGCTGCCGGAGTCGCAGCTATAAAAAGCGGTTGATGCCAGGGCGAGGAATCCAGCCGCCAGCCCGGTTTTCAGGCTTAGATTATTTCTCTTGCTCATACTTCTTTGCGGTTTCCTGGGCAGCGGAAATAGTGCTGTCCATGATCGTCTGTACTCGTTCTATCTTCTTCAATTCAGTTTGCAGATACTGCATGGCTTGCTCATGTTGCAGGGTATCCGGGGAGCTATACTCGCGCATCCATTGCCGCATGGCCTCATCCGCCTGCTCCAGGCCGCCGATCTCCTGCTCCAACGCGCGCAGGGAGGCAGTATCAGCCTGCTGTGCCTGCAGGGTATCGCGCACGTTGCGCAGCGAGCGACGCAGCTTCAGGATTTCCCCCATGCGGGCCATGGCCTCGTCGTGGATGTGCAGCACCTTTGCCTCCAGCTCAGTTTTCTCCGTTTCCGGGGAGGAGCCTCCCTGGCAGGCCGAGAACAGCACCAGGGGCAGGGCAAGCAGTATCAAATATTTCTTCATGGTAAACTTTATCTTACAAAGCATGGCCACTGCCATCTGTCTTTAAAATGATTTGAAAGGGGAAAAGTTTGCTGCTCATAGGCTTTTTCCAACATATGGAACAGGCACGCCACTGCGGCTGAAAGGGAGCGAAAGGTAAAGCCAGGGTGATGCCGGGCTCAGGTAAAGCAATCGGTGTGGCAGGCACTGCACGGCCTGTGCAAAATCACGGAACATAATCAGCAGGTACACTACCGTAAAGCTGAGGCTTATAACATTGCTACGCCACATACTACAAAGGTAGGGGCAAAGGCCGGCAACTGCAAGCATAAAAATGCCCGGCCATAACCGGGCATAAGGGATTACAAAGTATAAATGAGCCTGGGGAAGTATAAAAAGCCTAGGCCGGTACGGTGATCTCGGAGTGCAGTGCCTGCGACACCTGACGGTACTGGCCCTCGGAGATGTGGTCGCGCAGGAAACTCATCACGTCATGGTAGGCGTAATAGGCATGGTCCAGCGTCGGGAAATCGGCCTGGTCGGCACCGGAGTCCTTGCTGCGAATATACTCCAGCCACTCATCTTCGTGGCGGATGCGCACCGGGTCGTGCAGCGAGAAGCCATCGAAGTAAATGCCCTTCCAGATGATGGGGAGCTGCGCCCCCAGGTGAATGGCCTCTCCGGGCTGTATGCGGTCGCGGATGGCGTGCAGCACGGATCTGAAAATACGGGCCGCCTTCATCTCGTCATCAATGCCCAGGTAAGTACACAGCTCGTGCAGCCATGTCTTACTTTCCTTTACATAATTATCAAAATTCATCGCCATAGTTTGTCTTCGGTTTTAGATGGAACATACTCTCCCTGTAAAGAACGAAGACACCATGGAAGGGTTTAGGCGACAGTTAGTTACCACTTTTTAAACACGAAGAAGACTGCGGCAAGTATAAGTATAAAACCCACGATGTAATTCCACTTCACCTCCTCGCGCAGGTACAGCACCGAGAATGCGATGAACACCACCAGCGTGATAACTTCCTGAATGGTTTTGAGCTGAAAAGCGGTGAATTGCCCGTGCCCGATGCGGTTGGCCGGCACCTGAAAGCAGTATTCGAAGAAGGCAATAAGCCAACTTATCATGATCACTTTCCAGAGGGCGGTTTCTTTAAAGCGCAGGTGGCCGTACCAGGCGAAAGTCATGAAGATGTTGGAGATGAGTAGCAGCAGAACCGTTTTCATACTTCTTTTTCTTGCAAATCTGTGCATTTTACCCTTTTCAAAGTATAGCTTTTAAAAAAATATTTGGCAGGAACACAGGCTATAGTTCCGGTACGGCACACTTTTCGTTAGCGGCATTCTAAATATCCATCTACTACTATAAAAAACTATGAAAAAGATGAATGCCTGGGTACTGGCCGCGCTGCTAGGAGCAGTTACCCTGAGCGGTTGCCAGACCCGAACCGCCAACCCGGAAGAGGATTACCTGCAGGTAATTGGGGAGTATGAACAGCCCATGCCCGAAGCAGGCTACCGGCTGAGCCTGACCTACAACGGCCCCATGAACATGCGCCAGGAGTTTATCCATTGGGCTGATTCGCTGCGCGAGGAGGTGCCCAGCATGATGCTCACCAACGACAACACCTACTTCACCTACATGCCCGAGCAGATGGCGAAGGAAAAAATAAAGCCGTCCATGTTCCAGACCAGCATGACCTACAACATCGTGGTGCCCGACAGCGCCACTTACGGCCGCATCATCCAGAGTGTGCTGGATAAACGCTTCCCTTTCAACCTGAATGTGTCGGGTACTTTTGTGGAACCTGCGGAAAAGCAGAAGCTGCAACAGGAGCTGATGCAGAAAGCCCTGGACAACGCCAAAGCCAAGCTCAACTTCCTGAGCGGGGGAGAGGGCAAGTATAAGATTGTGAGAATCGAGGAGATGGACAACATGCAGCCCTATGGCCCGGAATACTATGAGTTTAACCGCAAGATGGCCTCACGGGTAAAGGTGAAGGCCCGATTGACCTCCAACTAAACGAACCTTGTGCTATTTTACTCCGCCCCTTGCCAGCGCAAGGGGCGGAGCTGTTTTAGGGCAGGCCATAGGGCACCTCCCCAGTAGCTAGGCCCAGGATGATGGAAGCAGTAAGTATAAAAACAGTAGTTTCCAGCAAAAGAAAGGGCGCTTTTTAAAGCACCTGCTATTTGTGTTTTTTGAGGGCAAAAAGTAGCTGATAAGGCACCTTTAAGGTAGGTAAATTGTTATATTTTAGCCATTTATACTTTGTAGAGCCGGGCCGGACGACCATCGGGTGCGGCAGCGTGGTTTTAGCGCTTCAAAAGTATAGTTTAAACGAAATAAAAGTGGTAATTTTACCTATTCAATCTACCCTGATACATACATGAGTGAAGTAGAAGAAAAATCATTAGCAAACGATTATTCAGCAAATAGCATCCAGGTACTGGAAGGGCTTGAGGCGGTTCGCAAGCGCCCGGCCATGTACATTGGCGACATTGGCATCAAAGGCCTGCACCACCTGGTGTGGGAAGTGGTGGACAACTCTATTGACGAGGCCCTGGCCGGTCACTGCGACGAGATCAACGTGACCATCAACCCCGAAAACTCTATCACGGTATCGGATAACGGCCGTGGCATCCCTACGGATTTCCACCAGAAGGAAGGCCGCTCGGCCCTGGAGGTGGTAATGACGGTGCTGCACGCCGGTGGTAAGTTCGACAAGGACACGTACAAAGTGTCCGGCGGTCTGCACGGCGTGGGGGTATCCTGCGTGAACGCACTCTCGAGCGACATGCACGTGACCGTACACCGCAAAGGCAAGATCTTCGAGCAGCATTATAACATTGGGGTGCCGGCCTTTCCGGTACGCGAGATTGGGGAGACAGACAAAACAGGTACTATCGTAACTTTCCACCCAGACGCCTCCATCTTTACGACTACCGAGTATAAGTATGACACCATTGCCAGCCGCCTGCGCGAACTGGCGTTCCTCAACAAGGGCATCCGCATTAACCTGCAGGACCTGCGGGAACTGAATGAGCAAGGTGAGCCGCTGAGCGATACCTTCTACTCTGAAGGCGGCCTGAAGGAGTTTGTGACTTACCTGGACGAGACGCGCGAGAACCTGATTCCGGAGCCGATTCACGTGGAAAGCGAGAAGAACGGTGTGCCGGTAGAGATTGCGCTGCAGTACAACACTTCCTATACCGAGAACATTTTCTCGTATGTAAACAACATCAACACCATCGAGGGCGGTACGCACGTGGCCGGTTTCCGCCGCGCCCTGACCCGTACCCTGAAGTCCTATGCCGAGAAATCCGGCATGCTGGATAAGGTGAAGATCGATATCAACGGTGACGACTTCCGTGAGGGCCTGACGGCCGTTATCTCCGTGAAGGTAGCTGAGCCGCAGTTTGAGGGACAGACCAAAACCAAGCTGGGTAACTCCGAGGTTTCCGGAGCCGTGGACACCGCGGTGGGTGAGATGCTGAACCAGTACCTGGAGGAGAACCCGAAAGAGGCCCGCACCATTGTAAACAAAGTTATACTTGCTGCCCAGGCCCGCCATGCAGCCCGCAAGGCCCGCGAAATGGTGCAGCGCAAGAGTGTGCTCTCCAGCACCAGCCTTCCAGGCAAACTGGCCGACTGCTCGGATAACAACCCCGAGAACTGCGAGATTTACCTGGTGGAGGGTGACTCGGCGGGTGGATCGGCCAAGCAGGGCCGCGACCGTAAGTTCCAGGCCATTCTGCCGCTGCGCGGTAAGATCCTGAACGTGGAGAAAGCCCAGGAGCACCGCATCTACGAGAACGAGGAGATCAAGAACATGATCACGGCCTTCGGGGTGAGCTTCGGTACGGCAGAGGACGACAAGGCGCTGAACCTGGAGAAACTGCGCTACCACAAGATCATCATCATGACGGACGCCGACGTGGACGGCTCCCACATCCGTACCCTCATCCTGACGTTCTTCTTCCGCTACATGAAGGAACTCCTTGAGAAAGGCTACATCTATATTGCACTGCCTCCGCTGTACCTGGTTAAGAAAGGCAAGGAAGAGCGTTACTGCTGGAGCGAGCAGGACCGTATGGATGCGATTGCCGAGCTTGGCAAGGGCAAGGATGAGAGCGTGAACGTGCAGCGCTACAAAGGTCTGGGAGAGATGAACCCGGAGCAGCTCTGGACCACTACCATGAACCCGGAGGTGAGAAGCCTGAAGCAGGTAACGATCGAGTCTGCCGCAGAGGCCGATCACCTGTTCTCGATGCTGATGGGCGACGAGGTAGGCCCACGCCGCGACTTTATCGAGCGCAACTCCAAATACGCCCGCGTAGACGTGTAAGGCTTAGGCTTTAGCGATAAACAGGAGCGGCGGCTATACTTTAAAAGTATGGCCGCCGCTTTTTTATTAACTAAATGCTATATTGAGTAGCAGATGTATGTGGATGAGTATCAGCAGTTACGCACATAGTGCAGTTAAGTGTATGGTTACATTTAGCTGGTAGTTAGCCAAAATGAAAGTTATAGAATGAAGGGATTCACTTTATCAATCTTTACCATACTATCAGTCCTTTATTGTCTTCGCTTCGGCTACATCTGGACAGCCTATGGGCATGGGGGGCAACTGATGGGTATACCCTTCGCTCTAATTATGATTGGCTTAACAATATGGTATGTGTCAGCAAATAATGAAATAAAAAAAGAGAAGGTGTTCTACGGAGCTCTATTTTACTTTTTGTCGTTGGCCTTTTTCAGCATAACTATAGAAATAATCAGAAGCACTAACCCGAATCACTTTGAGCTACTTTATGTAGAGCCAGAAGATATAGTAAATAAAATTTTCATGGGGCTTGCAGCAGCTGGAATTTTAGCCACAGTTCTGAAATTTCGACAAATAAACAAGCAGGAAGCTGTGCAGTAGAATCTCTTTGGCTAACAAGGCGTTCTATTAGAAAAGCAAGTTTCAAAGTAGAATTTTTTTAAGCTGTACCAGCGTATAGTCAATAGGCTACTGCCCCTCTAACTTTTCTTAGAAGGTGTCCCATATTTCCGCTCCCATTATGCCGCCCTTTCTGTCTACAACTGCAGCGCCACATACGGCGTGTTGCGTCGCACCACGGCAAACATACGACTCAGGAGCTTGTTGCGGATGCTGTTAAGCACGACCATGTGGTGCTTTCCCTCCTTGAGCTTCCGCTCATAATACTTCCTGTACTCGCTTCCCCGCTTGAGGGTGTTGACCGCCCCGATGGTCATCAGCCCCTTGAGCCGCTTATGGGCGATGTGGGAGACCTGGGTGCGGCCCCGCACGCTGGTGCCGGACTGCCTGGGAAAAGGGGCCGTGCCGATGAAGCAGGCAAACTTGCGCCAGTCGCGGAACCTGGTGAAGCCCTCACTGAAGGCCAGCACGTGGGCGGCAATCATCAATCCCACACCCGGCACCGAGCGCAGCAGCCGGTACTGTTTTGAAAGCTCCTGCTCCGTCTCAAGCAATTGCTCGATCTGCTCGTTTACCTTCTCCAACTGCTTTTTGACCTGCTCGATCTGCGCCCGCAGCGAGGCGAGGATGAAGCTGATGTCGAGCACACCGGCCGCTAGCTTAGTCTCGGAGAGGGTGACTGTGAGGCGGCTCTTGTGGCGGATCAGCCTGGCCCGGTGCGCAAGCAGGAACTTCAGCTCGGAGAGCCTAGTGGAGGCGAGCCTGTGGGGCGTGAGCTGGTCGTGAAAGCGGTGAGCGTAGCGGGCGATCATGGCCGCGTCCGTCTTGTCTGACTTGCCCCGGACGATGCCCATCGAGTGCTTGATGCGGTAAGCCGACTCAAGTACGTAGTCGAGCCCAGCAGCCGAGAGGAAGTGACAAAGGGAGAGGGAGTAGACGCCGGTGTCCTCCAGGCAGAGGAGACACTGCTCTGCAGGGGCATGCTGCTTTACAAAGGAGAGCAGCTTTTTAAAACCCTTGGCTGCGTTAGTAAACTGTCCGTGGTGCTGTTTCAACTCCGGAACGAGCAGAGAGACATCAAGCGTAGCCTTGCTCACGTCGATGCCGATAAACACGCTTTTTTTCATAACTTGAATGAGTATAGGTGAGATAAGGGAAGTAAAAGTTGAACCAACCACCACCTTTATGAGGCCTTGAAGCCTAGCGTTCTATCAGGTCAGGTGTTCAACCCAAAGCAGCCGGAGGACTAACACCTTGTCAAGGTACCAAGCCTACACATAAGCAAAAGTTCTCCCCCGGTTGCTTATAAGTTAAGTAATTGTATTTATTTAGGAGGGTAAAAATAAAGGCATATAAGCCTTACTTCGGCTGCGGCTCGTTCATCAGCTGCACGAACACGTTATAAGCCATTTTAACCGACAGACAAATCCGTAATTTTGATAGACGAATGACAACGACATAAAATTACTTTCACAACTAACTGCAGTGCTCACAAAGGTCAAAAATGGCAAAGAATTAATAGAGTACTTTTTAAATTTGATTAGGACAGTTAGAAGAATGCTGTCAGCTTCGCTTGTTTTTTTCGAACGTTCGGAAATACGACGAAAATGCATTGGCGAAAATGCTATCTCTTTAGGACAAAACTGAAACCCTAACAATTTTGATTAAGAAATCCATGCAAAATGCTGACCTTTCTATCAAAAAAGATGATATAGACCTGTTCGAAAACCTTACTGACAGTGAGTTTCTTGAGTTAAAAGACCTTTTTCATTATAAAAAATACAAAAAAGGAGCTTTCATCATTGCAGAAAACGATATGGTTAAGCACGTTTATTTCATTCGATCAGGCTTAGTAAAGCTCTCCTATTTTGATGATGATAATAAAGAATTTATTTTATCATTTGCTCAAGAAAATTGGTGGGAAACAGACTTTCCAGCTTTTTATAATCAGACCAAATCATCATTAACACTTCAATGCATAGAAGACACCGAAACTTACGGGTTGAGTTTCGATGATTACACGGCGATATTGGATAAACACAGCTTGTCAAAATATTTTCTTGAGAAATCTATAAAAGGGCATATCGCCAATCAAAATAGAATTCTTTCCCTACTGAAGCACAAGCCCAAAGAACAATATGAACAATTCCTGCAATTATATCCCTCTCTTTTACAGAGGATTCCAAAATCCGTGCTATGCTTATACCTTGGCATTTCGAGAGAAACTTTGAGCCGATTGTATAAAACACGCTAAGAAAGTGATTTCGGTCACACGTCCATGCCAATAGATAATGGGAATTTTGCATCAATTAAAATATGTAAAATTTTAAATGAATCAGAAATGGTAAAAAACATTATCAATCCTTGGTCTTGGCAGGATGAGAGAAATTATGTACAGGCAGTGGAAGTGAAAAATATTGAAGGCACTTTGTATGTTTCAGGACAAACAGCTATTAGCGATGAGGGCATCTCCAGTAATGAAGATATGCGTTCACAATTAATCCAGACCATTCAAAGTTTAGAAAAAGTTATTAGGAAAGCTGATTATGAATTGAAAAACATTGTACGATTAAATATTTATACCACTTCAAACACCGAATTGCTTGAAAATTTTGACATCATTCAAAATTGGATAACTGAAAACAAAATCAAACAAACATCGACCGTATTGGAAGTAAAAAGTCTTTTTGAAACATTAAAGGTGGAGTTTGAAGCAACGGTAGTAAAGTAAGGTTAAAAAAATCGGTTTATTATATGGTATTGCCAAAAGCGGGGCTAAATGGACTCGATTCCACGTTTGTGCAAAGTTCGACATTCTTTCTTCAATTGAACTTTTATGATAAAAATCCCCGCCTTCGGCAATACCTTTACCGTTGGGTTAAGCTTGCAGCACAAAATTCCAAACAAATTAAAATGGACAACCAAACATTGCTTCTCCTCTCAGTATTAGGAGTAATTGTATTCTCATTTATTGCAGGGTACTTTTACCGATATGCAGACGGAAAATTCAATATTCAAGAGGGTGATAAAAAGAAAAGTATCTGCAATGGCAGGCGACTCATGGAGCCAGTGTAAAAAAAGTAATTACAGCCTTATCAATCCTGTTTGGAGTCCTAATGTTTTTTCAAATATTAAGTGTATTATAGGAAGCCCAGACATATGATACATCATCAGCCCGCATCTACGAAAATTTAAAAAGAGATTCGTCTTTGTATTGAAGGAAAATATTAGCCGGCTAGAATCGAGAACGAGTTTTAGGGCTGCTTTTCTGGAAAATGCTTACATAGTAAACAGCGAACAAGATGATTAAAGGGTATTCCTGAAGAACAAATTTGCCACACTACCTAAACGTCAGCCTTTGTAGATGGCTGAGCCCAGCTCTGACCGCAAAAAACATGTGAGGGCAGAATGAGTAAAGTATAAACCCGCCGCTTTCCGCCCATAGCTTTCCAATTAAAAGAAAAACGCGCCCTGCTAAATTATTGACAGAGCTATACTTAGCCACTATATCCTGGGCAACCATTCAAAGCACCTTCCGCTATAATAGTATATTTTATAGTTAGGTTATACTTTAAAGTACTGTAAAGCGATGAAGGAGGGAAAATCCGCTACCGACATGGTGGCCGAGGCAAAGCAGCAGGTGGAGAACCTTTCTCCCGACCAGGTAGAAGCAGAGCTCGCCAAAGGGAATGCAACGCTAATCGATATCCGGGAAAGTGAAGAGCTAAAGCAGTACGGCAAAATTGCAGGCTCCGTGCACGCGCCTCGCGGGATGCTGGAGTTTTATGCCGATCCGGCGCAGCCTTACCACAAACCGGAATTTGATAAAAACAGCCGGCTGATTCTGCATTGCGCCTCTGGCAGCCGCTCCGCATTGGCCACAGCTACTTTAAACAAAATGGGCTACCGCAACGTGGCACACCTCGATGGGGGCTTCAAAGCCTGGAGGGAATGCGGCAAAAGCGTAGAGCAGCACGAGGAGTAAACCTTTCTTATTGTAAAGTATGTGTAAAGCAAGCCTCGTCAGTTTGGTATTGATGCAGGCCACGGATATCTTTGGGCTTATACTCCAGGTAGTTGGATGATGGTTAGTGCAGTTGGCAAGCTACCAGGAACATTGCTGGAAAGCTTAAGTCTAAATCGAACCGCCCATGAAAACCACCGTACTCGTTGCTAGAATCCTGCTGGGGCTAATCTTTCTGGTGTTTGGCCTGAACGGGTTTTATACTTTCATACCGGTGCCGGAGTACCATCCCTTCATGGCATTACTGGTATCAAGCGGGCTGATTTTCTTTGTAAAGACCATTGAGGTACTAGCAGGCCTGCTGCTTTTGCTCAACAGGTTTGTGCTGGCTGCCTTGGTGCTTTTAGGTCCGGTGGTAGTCAACATCGCATTGTTTCACTTGCTCATCGATCACCGCAACTGGCCAATCGCCCTAGTCAACCTGCTGCTGTACGGCATTCTGGTCAGTAACTATTGGTCGTATTTCAAAGTCTTTCTTAAGCCCAAAGTGGAACAGCTGTAAAGGGTTTTATACTTGCCACAGGCATTTTCCAGCTCATGCTTATTTCCACCCCGATCGCTGCACGGCGAGCTAATGATTTATACTTCCTGATTAAACTTTATACTTCAAATACACTCTAAGAGCACGGCGGTTTATACTTGCGGAATGGTAATCTGAGTATCGCTATACCTGTAAGTATGAATTTTATAGAGGCCTTTCTTGTTAAAGGTGAATAAAAGCCGCTAAAATACGCTGCCGTACGGCTGTTTTTATATGAAAGTGCTATTTTTGGGCCGGGGAAGTTACCACGTGTGGCGCTCCGGCATTAGTCTATACTTTACAACCTAAAACAAAGTCGATTTAAACATGTCGAACTGGAAAAATCACCTGAAATTACTGCTATTCGGTGCTGCCGTGCTGTATGGCGCAGAAGCATCCGCGCAGCAAAGCGCATCACCTAAAGGGCCCTTTATCGATAAGGCCAACATGGATCTGTCCGTAAAGCCGGGCGACGATTTTTACAACTACGCCAGCGGCGCCTGGGTAAGAAGCAACCCGGTGCCAGCTAAAGAAACCCGCTGGGGCAGCTTTAACCTGCTGCGCGATTTTAACATTCAGGCCGTAAAAGACATTCTGGATGAGGCCGCTGCCGACAAGAACGCCGCAGCAGGCTCTGTAAACAAGCGCGTGGGCGATTTCTACGCCTCTGCCATGGATAGCGCCGCTATCGACAAACTGGGTTACAAGCCAATCAAAAAAGACCTTAAAAGAGCCGGCAAGGTAAAGAACCTGCAAGGTGTTCTGAACGAGGTGGCTTACCAGCGTACGTCTGGTGTGGGATCTCCGATGTTCGGTTTCTACGTGGGTCAGGACCGCAAGGACCCGAACACCATGATTCCGCAGTTCAGCCAGGGCGGTACTACCCTGCCGGACCGCGACTACTACCTGAAGAATGACGCCCGTAACCAGAAGATTCAGGAGGCTTATAAAACCTACATCACGCAGTTGTTCACGCTGACAGGTACGCCGGAGGCCAAAGCCAAGCAGCATGCCGAGACTATCTTCAACCTGGAGAAGAAAATGGCCGAAGCGCAGATGGCCCGCGTGGAGATGCGCGACCCTTACAAAACCTACAACAAGTTTGCTGTTGCCGATTTTAGCAAAACCACGTCAAACATCGACTGGCAGCCGCTGATGGCCAAAATGAAGGTAACCGGCGAGGACACCATCCTGGTGAACAACCCGAAGTTCTTCTCAGAGCTGAACGACCTGCTGACTTCAACACCAATCGCTGACTGGCAGACATACCTGCAGTGGAACATCCTGAAGTCTTCTGCACCCTACCTGAGCACGCCGTTTGCCGACGCTAACTTTGCCTATACCCAGGCCCTGACCGGCCAGAAAGTACAGACGCCACGCTGGCAGCGCATGTCTCAGCTGACAGACCGCACCATCGGCGAGCTGCTGGGCCAGCTGTATGTGCAGAAGCACTTTAAGCCGGAGGCTAAGGCCAGAATGAACGAGATGATCGCCAACCTGATCAAAGCCTACGAGATCCGCATCAACAAGCTGGAGTGGATGAGCCCTGCCACCAAGGAAAAAGCGCTGGCTAAGCTGCATGCCTTCCGTCCGAAAGTAGGTTACCCAGACAAGTGGGAGACGTACGACGGCCTGGAGATCAAGCGCGACGCCTTCTTTGCCAACGTACGTAACTCCGGCGAGTGGGGTTACAACAAAATGGTGAACCAACTGGGCAAGCCGGTAGACCGCGAGCGTTGGGGTATGACGCCTCCGACCGTGAATGCCTACTACAGCCCGGTGATGAACGAGATCGTGTTCCCGGCCGGTATCCTGCAGTTCCCGTTCTTCGACCCGAAAGCGGATGACGCGGTGAACTACGGCGGTATCGGTGCAGTAATCGGTCACGAAATCTCCCACGGTTTCGACGACTCCGGTAGCCAGTACGACAAAGACGGTACGCTGCGCAACTGGTGGCAGGAAGAAGACCTGGCTAAGTTCAAAGCTAAGGCTAAGTTGCTGAAAGAGCAGTACGATGGCTACACGGTGCTGGACTCTATCCACGTAAACGGCCAACTGACACTTGGCGAGAACATCGGTGACCTGGGTGGTCTGGCTGGCGCTTACGAGGCCTTTAAGATGACCAAGCAGGGACAGTCTAACGAACTGATTGATGGCTTTACGCCGGATCAGCGTTTCTTCCTGTCGTGGGCGCAAGTATGGAGAGGCAACATTCTGCCAGAAGCCGCTGCCCAGCAGATTGTAACCGACCCGCACTCACCAGGCCAGTACAGAACGATTGGACCGCTGGTGAACATGGATGCCTGGTACGAGGCGTTCGACGTGCAGCCTGGCGACAAGCTCTACAAAGCACCGGAAGAAAGAATCAGAATCTGGTAATTCGGTTCTGAATCAAGTATAAAGTATGAAAAGCCGCTCCGGAAGTATAACCGGAGCGGCTTTTTTGTTTTTAGTGGCTATACTTTTTTCCTATGGCGCGAGCGTCCACGCTCGTGACGGGCTATAGTTTGGGCCTCCGGCCCAGCCGGATTGCAAATCCGACCTCATAAGTAGGCACGGGTTGCAAACCCGCGCCAGCAATAGTTTATGCTCTGTAGGGATAGGTCGCGGCCTGTCCGCGCGAGGACTGTGGCTATGAAACTTATACTTTAGACACAGCAAATTCAAGTTCCCCGCCTTTGACAAAGAGGGGGGAGGGGTGGTTGGACCCGGTACTGCAATCCTTTCACCCTCTAAATATTTATTAAGACAAAGTATAAACTGTAGCTGCGGCCTTGGCACGCTTTGATTTTTAAAACAAGGCAGTTACAAACTGCCCTCATGCAAGCCACAAGTTGCACTTGCGCTAAACTTGCTGCATATATGGGGTTGGATAAAGCACAAGCAAACGGATCCCAAAGTATAAACTACAGCCTCAATCACACCCAAACCACCAAATCCTCCCCTGAATTGGCAACGAAGTTTGAAAAGCCGTATTTTTACAAAAAATCTGAAGATATGAGCAAAGCTAACTGGACAACAGTCAAAGAATACGAGGATATCACCTACAGAAAATCAGGTGGGGTGGCGCGTATCGCGTTTAACCGACCGAACGTGCGCAATGCCTTCCGTCCCAAAACGGTGGCAGAGCTGTTCGAAGCTTTCCTGGACGCCCGTGAGGATACTTCCATTGGCGTGGTGCTGCTTTCTGCCGAAGGACCTTCTACGAAAGACGGAGTATACTCTTTCTGCAGCGGCGGCGACCAGAACGCGCGCGGTTTTCAGGGTTATGTGGATGAGGCAGGCATGCCGCGTCTGAACATCCTGGAAGTACAGCGCCTGATTCGCTTTATGCCGAAGGTGGTGATAGCCGTAGTGCCGGGCTGGGCTGTGGGTGGCGGCCATTCGCTGCACGTTGTTTGCGACCTGACACTGGCTAGCAAGGAGCACGCGATTTTTAAGCAGACCGATGCCGACGTGACGAGCTTCGACGGGGGCTATGGCTCGGCTTACCTAGCTAAGATGGTAGGGCAGAAGCGCGCTCGCGAAATCTTCTTCCTGGGCCGGAACTACTCCGCGCAGGAGGCCTTCGATATGGGCATGGTAAACACGGTGGTGCCGCACGAAGAGCTGGAGGATACCGCTTACCAGTGGGCGCAGGAAATCCTGGCCAAATCACCAACCTCTATCAAAATGCTGAAGTTCGCCTTTAACCTGACCGACGACGGTATGGTAGGGCAGCAGGTGTTTGCCGGCGAGGCTACCCGCCTGGCCTACATGACCGAGGAGGCAAAAGAAGGCCGCAACGCATTCCTGGAGAAGCGCAAGCCGGATTTCTCCGACATCAAGTGGATTCCGTAATTGGGAAGTATAACAATTATAAAGCAGCAGGCGAGCCTTTGGGTTCGCCTGTTTTGCTTAAAGGCTCAGTCCGCACCAAATCGCCAGCCCACCCGCGCGTCCAGGAAGTCAGCCACATGGCGGTGCGCCTTCAGGTTGATGCCAAAGTATAAACCCCTGGCTGTGTGATACTCCAGTCCCCAGCGCTGGTATACCGGGTCGCGGGCCTTGTGGGGCGAGTAGACATAGATGCCGAGCATCTGGTTAAACCGGAACCTGCCGATGTAAAACTCATGCCCTGCCAGCAAGGCACCCCGCCCAAAGGCAGTATGCTCCTTTTTTTCGTCCAGCTCGTCTTTTATAGAATAATCTGCCACCCACTCGGCCCCGGCTGCCAAGGCGCTTAACCTGCCCACCCGCTGGCTGGCATAGGCCGTAAGCCCCAGCAACGGAAACTTCTCTGTGGCGTCGATTCTCCCATCCTTACCGGTGCCCAGTAAGGCGAGCAAATAATACCGCTCCGGCGCCTGCGGGCTATACGTTTGCTGCTGGCGTTCCGGGAAATCAGCTGGGCGCAGGGCATAGTCAACCCCAACTGTGGCCATCGGGAAGTTAATGCCTTTGTTAGGCTGGCGTATTCCCCCGTTGGAAATATGGCTGTATGTGCCGCCGGCCCGTAGCATCCAGGTATCGTTTAATTTATAATTGCCCATCAGGTTTGCTGTCAGCGGGAAAGCTACTTTGGTGCTGTAAAACTGGTTCTGCGGATTGCTGATGGAGTCGTAGACATTGCTTTGGTAGGAGAGGCCGGCCCCAAACCGAAAGGACAGGCTGAAACGCCGGTGCGCCGATAGAAAAGGCTCCACATAAAGTATAAACGTATACGCATCGCCCAGCACCTGCGGGTTATCGAAGTTGATGTAAGAGAAAGAAGCACCGAGCCGGGGGTAGCCTTGCAGGAATTGCCAAGCCTTTTCGCTTGTAAAGTGCAGGCTTAGGTCCAGTTCCAGGGCGCGGGGGTGTGAGTAAGACACCTCCCGGATGGCCTCGGAGTGGGGGATGATAAAGCCGTAATGCGTGCGCAGCCCCAAGTTAAGGGCAGGCTTGGTGGCTTCCGTTTGTGCTGCAACCGGTGCAGCAGGAGAAAGCATAAAGGTAAAAAGCAGCAACAGGTACAGTGCAAGGAAGGTCTTACTAATAAAATAGGGCATCACAGAGCTATACTTGATCGGAACCATCAGCGGCCATACTTGCTGGTGTAGGCGCTTAACCACACGGCGTGGTTGGTGAAAGTATACTTCGTAAGTACTGCAGTGGTTTTGCAGAAAGCTTTACCTGGATGTGCTGCACATGTAGGGCTGAAGGGTTTATGTGCCCTCGCTCGCCTCTGGCGAGTGTGAGCTATAGGGCGGCCTCTGGTCGCTTTAATTTTACTGTATAAGTATAAGTATAAGTATAAATGGCGGGACGCCATCAAATGACGCACACTCGCCAGAGGCGAGCGAGGGCACAAGCTAAGGAGCACAGCTTATTCAATATTGGTATTACAGAAAAACTTCGCCCTGAAGTGCAGCACATCCGAGCCTAAGTGTTAGTGTGGAAAACTATACCTAATACATTCTGCAAAGGCTAACTTCTGTTAAGAACCAAGCCCGCTACCTTACTTAAGACCCAGCTAAATCAATCTCTTCTGTCGGAGTCAGGGGTACGCGCTGCCCCATCTTTTTCTGGATTACCTTGAAGTGGTGCTCCTCTTCCGGGGAGATAAGCGAAATGGCTTCGCCGGAAGCTTCGGCACGGCCGGTGCGGCCAATGCGGTGCACGTAGTCTTTGGGAGAGCGCGGCAATTCGTAGTTAATCACGTGCGGCAGAAACTTGATGTCGATGCCGCGAGCCGCCAGGTCGGTAGCTACCAGTACGCGCAACTTGCCCGCTTTAAACTGGCGCAGCGCCTCCGTGCGGGCGCCTTGGCTTTTATCCCCATGGAACGCGGCGGCTTCGATGCCGTTTTTTACCAGCTTGCCCACCACGTTGTTAGCCGTGCGGATAGAAGAGGCAAATACCAGCACCTGTTGCATGTTGTGTTGCTTAATGAGGTAGCGCAGCAGCGGCCCCTTGCGCTCCGCGGCCACCTGGTAGGCTGTCTGGTTAATCAGTTCAGGTACAACGGCTTCTTCCTCTATTTTAATTTTAACAGGGTTGTGCAGGATATCGGCCACCAGAAAAGCCACCTCCTCATCCAGGGTAGCCGAAAAGAGCACGTTTTGCCGCCGGGCAGGCAGCAGGGCGAAAATCTTCTCCATCTCTTCCTTAAAACCCAGGTTCAGCATCTTGTCAGCCTCGTCCAGCACCAGTACCGCCACCTCTGAGAGTTGCACCGCCTTGTGTTCCACCAAGTCGAGGAGGCGGCCGGGTGTGGCGATAAGCACATCAGTGCCGTGCAGTTTCATCATTTGCGGGTTAATCGACACGCCTCCGAACACCGCCATGGCTTTTACCGGACGCGGCAGGCCGGCGGAGAAGGACTGCACTACCTCGCCTACCTGCATGGCCAGCTCACGTGTCGGTACCAATACCAGTACGGGCACGGACCTGTTGGTGGTGGGCGCCTGGCGTTGCAGCTTCTCCAGAATGGGCAGCACATAGCTGGCCGTTTTACCGGATCCGGTTTGTGCCAGACCCAGAATGTCTTTGCCCTGCAACATCGCCGGAATGGCCTGTTGCTGGATAGGGTAAGGGGAGGTATAACTTTGCTGCGCTACAGCTTTTACCAGCGGTGACGATAAGCCAAGGGAAGAAAAGGACATGCGTGTCAAAATAATGTTGCCTGTAATGCGGTAAAGATACGGCTTATACTTTAGAAGGGAGGATATCTTTACTTTATACTTTGATAACGCAAGTTTTATACTTTGCTGAGCTTGCGATTTGCAATGTGATATGAAGGTGAAAACCCATTCAACTTGCTGGCGCGGGTTTGTAACCCGTGCCTTGTTTATGAGGTCGGATTTGTAATCCGACTGGGGCGGAAGCCCAAACTGTAGCCCGTCACGAGCGTGGACGCTCGAGCCATCACAAGTATTGAGCTAGCGCGAGCATAGGTCCAAGGGGTGGGGCTAATCACAACTTGGGATTTATACTTTGTTTTAGCCGATTCTCACTTATAGCGCCTGCAGCGGCTTTACCGTCAACTCCTCCACAGGCCATTTGGCCAATTTGGCCCCGGCCTGGTAAGCACTTTCCAGAAAGTCGAGCAGGGCCTGGCGTGGGGCGTCGAGTAAGCGGAGTTCCTCGTAGTTGAGGACGGCCATCGGGCTTCCGTTCGCGTCCTGCCAGGTTGCTTGCTTGGGCTGTAACGGCTCCTTATCCAGGCCTTCAGGGGAGGGGAAAGTATACGAGTAAAAGGCTGGAAAGCGCACATCGTTATCGCCGGGCCAGAAGCCGAAGCTAATCACCTCATGCGAGTAAGCATCCTTCTCCACAATACTTGCTTCCGGTTTCACGGGGATTCTCTTGCCCGAGAAGCGCGTCACGGTCAGGTCGAGGTGGTGCCAGTAGAGCTGCACCGGGCAGGTTTTGCCGTAAAAGCGCCCGCTGAACTCTTCCAGCACCTGGTCTATGGTGACGAGGACGCGCCAGTAGCGGTGCACCTGCTCGGGGTTATAGGTGGCATGGGTGTGGTCCTGGGCAAAGGGAATGCTGCTCTTGTTGTCGTAAGGCTTGGCCAACAGCTCCACCTGGATACCCAGCACCTCCAGCGCCTTCATCACCTGCAGGTAAAACGCCGACACGCTCAGTCCATCCTGCAACTTTATACTTTCAGTGGCGCCCGTGCTGGTGCGCAACAGCAGCTGGTGCTCTATCAAATCAAACTCACACTCAAACGTATAAAACTTGTAGGGGATAGGGCCCGTACCCAGGCCGCGGCTGGTGACGTAGAGCGTCACGTTCCACCAGTGGTTGCGGCGGGGCATGAGCTTTAACCTGATTTTGCCCACCACCTGCAGGTACAGGTGCAGCGTGTCTTTGGTTTTCTCCCACTCCTCGAGGGGCAGCGGCGGAAACTCATCTAAAACGGGAGGACTTACAAGTGTTGAGGCCATAGCGGTTTTTTAGGTTATTCCCCTGTTGTACGCGGCAATTTGGACCACGGTACAAACGGAAACCCGGCCGCTGAGAAAAATTCCGTGAATATGGAGGTTAAGCTATACTTTATCCCTATATTTTGAGTTTATGAATGATAGCGGGCGCTGACACCCAAAGTGGCCCCAAATAAGGAGAAAACATGCTTATCAGTAAGGTTTCTGACCAAATAAAGAAAAGTAAATATATCAGCCGCGACCTGAGCTGGCTACGCTTTAACTACCGTGTGCTCGACCAGGCCCGCGACGCAAACAAGAGCCTCTTCGACCGGCTAAAGTTCATGGCCATTACCTCGTCTAACCTCGACGAATTTTTCATGATTCGGGTAGGCAGTTTGTACAACTATCTCGACTACGGCAAGGAGCGCCTCGATTACTCGGGGCTGCGCGAACTGCCCTTCCGCAAGAAGCTGCTCGACTACGCCCACCGCTTCGTAAACGATCAGTACCTGACCTTTAACAACGAGCTAAGGCCGCTGTTCCACAAGGGTGGCTTCGACATCCTGAAGGTGAGTGAATTGACGGAGATAGAGCAGAAGAAAGCCGATTCATACTTTAAGAACACGATTTACCCGCTGCTCACGCCCATGGTGTTCGATAACTACCATGGTTTCCCGCTGCTGATGAACCAGCTGCTCACCTTCGGCGTGGTAACCCGCACCACCGACGAGGGCAAGCCGCAGGACCGGGTGACGTTTGTGCAGATACCGCAGAATTTGGCGCGTTTTTACGAGATAAACCGCAAGGACCGGATCATTTTTGTGCCGATTGAGGAGATTGTGCGCTGGAAGATAAAGAAGCTGTTCCGCAACGTGGATATTGTGTCGGCTAACCTGTTCCGCATCACGCGCAACGGCGATTTTACCCTGGAGGAGTCGGATGACCTGGAGGCGGACTTTGTGCAGGAGATCAAATCGAAGCTGAAGACGCGCAAGAAGGGCCGCGTGGTACGGCTGGAGATTGAGCGCAACCCGTCGCAGTT
Source organism: Pontibacter chinhatensis (assembly GCF_900113285.1). Classification (GTDB taxonomy): domain Bacteria; phylum Bacteroidota; class Bacteroidia; order Cytophagales; family Hymenobacteraceae; genus Pontibacter; species Pontibacter chinhatensis. Next base: position 1,189,789 of record NZ_FOOT01000001.1, on the reverse strand, counting down.
CATGATGAAGATCCTCAAGGAGCGCTGGACCATCGACAATGCCAACGTGTTCACCATTAACAGTCTGCTGGATTTGCGCGGCCTGTGGCAGATCATCAACCACCGCCAGTTCCGGGACAAGGGCTTTAAGCAGCCGGCACCGGTAACGCCGCTTAGCCTGCCAAGCGATGGGGTGGATATGTTTGAGTATCTGAAAGAGCACGACGTGCTGCTGCACCACCCTTACAACAGCATGGAGCCGGTCGTGAACCTGCTCGAGCGCGCCGCCGAGGACCCCTCGGTGCTGGGAATCAAGCAGACTATTTACCGCCTGGCCGACCAGAGCCGCATCACAGCCGCCCTGCTGAAAGCTGCCGAGAACGGCAAGCACGTATCGGTATTGTTCGAGGTGAAGGCCCGCTTCGACGAGGAGCGCAACCTGCGTGAGGGCGAGCGCCTGGAGAAGGCCGGCTGTTTTGTCATCTACGGCATCAGCAAGTATAAAACGCACACCAAGATGATGATGATCATCCGAAAGGAAGGGGAGAAGGTGACGCGTTACGTGCACATCGGCAGCGGCAACTACAACGAGCAGACAGCCCGCCTGTACTCAGATATCAGCCTGCTGACGACGAATGAGATCTATGCCCACGACGTGTCGGAGTTCTTCAACGTAATCACGGGTCACTCGCGCCCGAACGAGTACAAGTACCTGATGACTTCGCCCAAGGCGATGCGTGCCCAGTTGATGGAGCTGATCCGCATAGAGGCCCGCAATGCCAAAAAAGGCCTGAAGAGCGGTATTGTGGTAAAAATAAACTCGCTGGAGGATAAAGAGATCATCGATGAGCTGTACAAGGCCTCTAAGGCCGGTGTGCCGATTAAGTTGATAGTGCGGGGCATCTGCTGCCTGCGCCCCGGCCGCGAGGACCTGAGCGAGAACATCACCGTGAAAAGTATAGTGGGGGAGTACCTGGAGCACTCGCGGCTTTACTACTTCCATAACAACGGCGACCCGAAAGTATACAGCGGCAGCGCCGACATGATGGTGCGCAGCTTCGACAGGCGCATCGAGGCACTCTTCCTGATAACTAACGCCGAGCTGAAGCGGGAGGCAATCAACATCCTCTACTACAATCTGCAGGACAACCACAACTCTTACATCATGCGGGAGGACGGTACCTACATTAAACGCCGCCCTGGTGCCAACGAGGAAGTGGTGGACATCCACAAGTTGTTCTTCAACAAGGCCTACGCAACGGAAGATGTCGAGCTTTTTGAGCAACTAAAAGTGAACAGCTAACACTTATCAGTTATCAGTTATCAATAAATAAAAAAGGCTGCAGCCCTTCAGATGAAGTATACTGCAGCCTTTTTTGATATGATGAAGCGTAATGAGTTTACTGATAAATGTAAATTGATAACTGTTAATTGACAAATGTTTCAGCTGATGCTGCTGATAACAAAGCGCTCCGGGTGGTAACGCTCGTAGAGAGCATGCAGCATGCCGTCTTTCAGGCCAACCGCAGGCACGATCATACTTTCCAGTTTGGCCCACTTCATGGCAGACAGATAGATCTCAGAGGCCGGAACTATAACATCGGCCCGGTCGGGGTTGAGGAGCAGATCGGTGATGCGTTGCTCCATGGTAAGGCTGGCAATGTAAGAGGCTACCTCCTCTATCTGCTTCCTGAAGATGGGTTTGCCCGCCGTTTTACCTGCTATTTCAAATATCTTGTTGATGTTGCCGCCCGTGCCTACAGCGCGCGACAGGTGATATTTTTTGGCGTTTTCCTCAATCCATACTTTCATCCTGTTCCACAGCTCCTCTGAGTCGCGGCCCTGCATGTGGCGGATAGAGCCCTGCTCAAACGACTGTGAGGCAACTTTCTGGCGGTTTACGTAGATGTTAAACTCGGTGCTGCCGCCGCCCACGTCGATGTGCAGGTAGTTGCGCTGCTCATCCAGAAAATTGTAAATAACCTTGTTGATAAGCTCCGCTTCCGACTCCCCGTCAATCACCTGGATTTCCATACCAAGCTGCTGCTGTACCCGGTCAATTATCTCCTGGGCGTTGAAGGCGTTGCGCATGGCCGAGGTGGCGCAAATCATGTGGTAATCCACGTCGTGCACATCCAGCAATAGCTGAAAAGCATGCAGCAGCTTTACAAATTTCTCTACTTTCGGATCGCTGATGTAGCCGGAGCTGAATACATCCTCGCCGAAGCGGATGGCATAGCGCACATACTCCACTCTTTTGAAAAACACTCGCCCGTTTTGGTTAAGCACACTGGAGATCTGGCATCTCACCGCATTCGATCCGATATCTATCGCAGCTAATTTCAAAGGCAACTAAGGGTAGGTTTTGAGCTTGTAAAGTTAATAATTATCGTTTATTGTGGAGGCATCAGGGGGGATAAAAGGTGAAATAACTGGTGTTTGCACTTTTCCGGTCCTCCTTGTCCGAGGCTACTTCTGCTGTAGATTTCTAAATCCGTGTAAATCATACATGCTTTTATACTTGCCGGTTTATACTTTCATAGCCGCTGCTTCCAGCAATTTGAACCGAGCTATCGTTTCTAGCTGCCGTTCCTCCTCCAGCCTTACTTAAGCTATTGTTTCATCTCTTGCTTTGGAGCTCTCAAGCCCGAGAGGGCTCGCCTTCGGGCATCGCGCGGTGTGCCTGAAGCTGCCTCCGCGCTGCTCCGGCTGCCCTGGTGGGCACCGCAACATCCACAAGGCGCTCAACCCAAAGGCTGGGAACAGAATCGATAGCCACTGCCGTTACTGTCATCTCGACCTTTGGGAGAGATCTGAAGAGAATTCCAGATAGATCTCTCACTGCGTTCGAGATGACAGAGAAAGTAGCAAGAACAAACTGTCCCCTTGAGGACAAGTGAGAACGGGAGTTCGAAACTTGCGAGCAAAGCTCAAGAGGGGTGTAATCATCTGCTGGGTTTATACTTTGTAGGGACAGGTCGCGACCTGTCCGTGCGAGAACTGCAACTATAAAACTCATACTTCACCCGCAGTAACTACAGAACTCCCCGCCTTGGTTAAGGAGGGGTTAGGGGTGGTTGGAGCCGGCACTGCTGAATCCTCCCTCCCCTGTGTTTGGGAGGGTTAGGGGTTTATACTTTGCAGAAGCACAGTCACAGGAAAACCGCAAAAACCAACTTAAACCACACTACCGTAAACTCACCGTCTGTTGCGGGTTAATCCAGCCCAATTCCCCGGCTTCATTTCGAACAAGGTCGAAGCCCTGGTAGCTGCCAAGTATGGCAATACTTACGCCGGCGGGCAAACTGTCTTTCGCGGCGGCCTGCGGGTGTGCCTGATCCAGTAAATCGGTTTCGGAGGCGAGCTTTTTGTAGGTTACCGGCTGGTTGGCTGGCTCTACGACACTGCTGGCTATGTAAGCCTCCTTTCCATCAGGCAGGGCCACCCGGTACCAACTGGAGGTGCCGCCTGTAACCTGCAGTGGCGTGTGCTGTGGCAGCGTGCGGTACACGCCCGATGCGGAGCCTGGCTGTAGCCGCACATTGGCATTCCGGCTTCGTACCCGTACCCAGTTGCCTACCAGCTCGGCGTTAATCTTAACTGCCGGCACGGGTGCAGTAGGTTGGTGCACGTAAGGGTAAGGGTTTGTGGCGCCACGGCCGTAGCGGTAAATCCCGAAGTGCAAATGCGGACCAGTGGTGCGGGCATTACCGGTATTGCCAATCAGTCCCAAAGTGTCGCCGGCCTTTACTTGCTGCCCCACCTGCACCAGCTGGCTGTCGAGGTGGGCATAGTATAAACTTTGCCTTCGGTTAAGGTCGGTGAGCCATACAACCTTACCGCCGCGAGGCGAGGTGCCTACCTGCCGCACGATACCGTCTGAGGCGGCAACGGCTGGCGTGCCGCGTTTGGCAAACACGTCAATCCCTTCGTGGCTGCGGGCACCGGCGTCGCGCGGGTCGCCCCAGATGCTGGCTATGTGGCGGCTGCTCTTGCCGGCAACCGGAAAAGCAAGTATGGGCTCTGCCTGTATGGTAACGGTATACTGGCCGCTTCGCAGCAGCTCCGGCTGCACCCGCAGGATATGCTGCTGGTTTTCCTCCACCTCATAAGCCAGGGTCCTGGCAGCCGTATCGGCGGCAGCCACATGCTCAGGCTTTCCTCCCTCCGTCTCAAACAAATCCATAAATACCTGTAGCTGCTCCCGGGCCTGTACTTCCAGGTTCACGATAAGGCGCTGGCCACGCTGGGCTGGTATGCGGTACCCCAGTGCCCGGGGCTTGTCGGCGGCAAAATAGCCTGTTTCCTTAAAAGGCAAGGTGATGGTAATGGAGTCCTGCAGCGCCTGCTCGCTGGCCTGTAGCCACTGTTGCCCCAGGGCCGTTTCGTGCAGGTTAGCAACCTTTAGTTTGGCTGCGTATTTCTCGTGTGGCGTCTGGTTTTTAAACACACCGCGCAAGGTCTGCTGCTGGCTACAGCTGGCAAGTATAAAAATCAGAAAAGTATAAAATAGGGCGCTTGTAAAGCTGCGTCTGTTTCGATACATGTAGAGAATGTTAAACTGAGTATAAGTAACACGGATACAGGCAAAAATGGTGCCTTTAAAAGAATAAACTGCTGTGATATAGTTGCTTGTGGGAGATAAGTATAACGTGGTGCATATGCCATATGTTAAACCGTGCCGGAGCCATCCCGTAAAACCAATAAGTATAAAATTGTGGAGATATGAGAAAGCCGAGATGGAGATACATGCGCCGCAGACTGAGCCGCAAAATGCTGCCCCTGTTTGCGCCACTTATACTTTCGCCGCTGGCAACACCCGCGAATCAGGGCACTGCCATGCCCCACCCGGATGCTGCCACCCTGAAACGTAAGATGACGAATATCAGGCTGATGCACTTTAACCAGGTGGCCTATAACCTGTACAGTACCATGGGCTTGCAGGAGGCCGGAATGCGGTTCGAAGTGTTTAACAAGGCGCTCACTGGTTTTTACAACATGCGCCATAACAACGAGGTATCAGACAAACCATACATCACCATTGTGGATTTTACCAAGTCGTCAAATGAGAAGCGGCTTTGGGTGATTGATGTGGAGAAGAAGGAGCTGCTGTTCAATACCTATGTTTCGCACGGCCGGAACTCCGGGCAGGAGTTTGCAACGGATTTCTCTAACGAGAACAAGTCGTTTATGAGCAGCATTGGCTTTTACGTGACCGAGGACATCTACTACGGCAAGCATGGCCTTTCGCTGCGGCTAAACGGCATGGACGAAGGCTACAACACCAACGCCAGGGAGCGCTGCATCGTGATGCATGGCGCCGAGTATGCCTCAGAGGCTTTTATCGAACAGGCAGGCCGGTTGGGCAGGAGCCTGGGTTGCCCTGCCATCCCGATGGAGGATCATGAGGCAATCATCGGGGCTGTAAAAGGAGGCACTACTATGTACATACACGCCGAGAACAATGCCTATACTTCGCAGTACCTGGACCACGTTTCGGCCATGACCGAGCTGGTGCACGAAAATAAGCGGGATATACCGCCTACGCCGGGTTCGGAGCCCGCCACTTAATGCCGCAGCCGATACTTGGGTGCTGCTCCTCAGCCACAGGTTTGCCTGCCAGCAAGGCATCCAGCGCCTGACTCAGGCCCTCGCCTGTAACAGGTATGTTGTTGCTGGGGCGGGAGCCGTCAAACTGCCCGTGGTAAGCTAGGCGCAGGCTGCCATCATACACGAAAAACTCAGGAGTACATTCAGCCTGGTAGTTGCGCGCAATCTGCTGCGTCTGGTCGTTGAGGTAGGGGAAGGGGAACTGCATCTCTCGGGCCAGCTCCTTCATCTGCTCCGGTCCGTCTTCCGGCGAAACAGCAACATCGTTGGCATTGATGGCGACAAAGTTTACACCCTGGCTTTTATACTTAGCGGCTAGTGGCACCAGTGTCGGCAGAATGTGCTTAACGTAAGGACAGTGGTTACAGATAAACATGATAACCGTAGCCTTGGGCGAGGCCACATCCTGCAGCGTCACGATTTTATCAGAAACCATATCCACCAGGGCAAAATTGTGTGCCTTAGATCCAAGAGCTGTCTGTATGCTTTGCTGTGCCATAGTTTTAAGGGTTAGAGGGTAGGGGTAAAATCGTTTGTTACCATGCTTTGATACTAATATAAGCTTTTGCCCGGATATAACCAACAGTATGTAAGCAGGTTAAACTTCCGGTAAAGTATAGCTTCTCCTGAAAATATACATTAAGAGAAAAAGCCGTGGCTGGTATTCCCTGGGGTTTACCGGCCACGGCTTTTTGCTTTAAGAAAGTATAAAATACAATAGGGAAGGCCTGGAGTCCTGCTAGTAGGAAACTGTTCAGCTATACTTACCTCAGCTCCTTCTTAAAGAAATCGATGGTGCGTGTCCAGGCCAGCTCGGCTGCCTCTTTGTCGTAGCGCGGAGTGGTGTCGTTGTGGAAGCCGTGGTTGGTGTTGGGGTAGAAGTAGGCTTTATACGTTTTGCCGTGCTCTTTCAGGGCTTTTTCATACTCCGGCCAGCCGGCATTCACGCGCTCGTCGTGCTCGGCGTAGTGCAGCAGCAGGGGCGCCTTAATTTTCGGGACATCCTCGGTGGGAGCCTGACCACCGTAAAAAGGCACAGCCGCTGCCAAATCCGGAATGCGCACGGCCATCATGTTCGAAATCCAGCCTCCGAAACAGAAGCCCACCACACCTACCTTGCCGTTGCAGATAGTATAATTTTTCAGGTAATCGTAAGCGGCAATGAAATCCTCCAGCATCTCGTTCCGGTCGCGTTTGCTTTGCAGCTCGCGGCCCTCGTCGTCGTTACCGGGGTAGCCGCCGAGCGGGGAGAGGGCATCCGGGGCAATGGAAACAAAGCCTGCCAGAGCGGCTCTTCGGGCTACATCCTCGATGTGCGGGTTCAGACCCCGGTTTTCGTGCACTACCACGATACCGCCCAGCTTTTTCTTGCCGCTGGCGGGCATCGACAGCAGGGCCTTTATCTTGCCGCCACCGTTTGGCGACTGGTAATAGATGTATTCTGATTTGATGCGTGGGTCTCCCGATTTTATCTGTATGGCGCCTTGGTAATCGGGCATCAGAAAGCTCATCAGGGAGGTCACGGTCAGGCCACCAACGGCATAAACGGAAAGCTTCTGCACAAAGTCGCGGCGGTTGATACGGTTGTGCGCGTAGTCATCGTAGAGGTCAAATACTTCCTGTTTGATGTCTTCTTTTATGATTTCGTCCATGGTGGTTGGGTTTTATATACTTATGATGTTGGGTTGAGAAGAGTAGTTTATAAGTTAGTCAAAAACAACAGCATTGTAAAATCCGATGAGCCAAAAGCAGTCGTGGCATAAGGTTTAGTTCTTTCTGAAGGCTTCCCACTCTTCTTCAGTGAAGCCTTTTGAGCCAAACAGCGTCCCGGCGCCGAAGCTGCTATCCTTTAAATCAACTAACTCTCCCCGAAAATCCTCGCTGACGGTAAATTTGATAGACAAGCCAAAAGCTGTATTTAGTGCAAGGATATTATCAGAGGGATCATAGGTGATTTCGTTTATAAAATGATTGTCTCTGAACCTCTCGTCTATACCTTCTAACTCTATTTTACTAACCCCTGATAACCTGATGACGGAGGTTTTGCCGCCAAAGCTGGTGCTGGTCCAAAACAGGAACTTCTTCCTTTTCACCCTTTCAAAGCATCGTCTTTCTATCTCAATGGCTATGGGCTTTTCTATACTTAAGCCCTGAAGATCCTCGAACTGAGCATTCGCATCAAAAATCAAATGATTTATACTTTCCAGATCTGCTACGTCAATCTTATAAATCATACTTTAAAAGGCTGGTGTGGGGTAACGAATTAGTTTAGGCGGCGAACGAGGCGCAGCCGAGTTTGGAACCTGTGCCGTGTTATACTATGCTTTTTCTTCTAAAATGACTCATGTAGAAACCAAAAACTATTAAAGCCAAGGCAAGAATGGCTACAACAGCTATCAATAACACCTTTTCGTTGTCACCTTTGCTTTCTATTTCATAGTTTTCACCAAAATAGGTGTTTAAAAAACTTACTTGAGAAGATGCTTCTGCGATTACAGCATTGTCGCTGCATAAGTAAGTGTACAATCCTTTGTCGCACTTATGTACAACAATCAAATACTCTTTTCCTACTTCGAATATTTCTCCGCAGTCACCTTGTCCTTTCCCGCCTTGAATTACCTGTGTGCCACTGAGATTCCCTTTGTAGGAAAAATCAGTTTGTATGGTATAGAGGTAGCTTGTTGTAAACTCATAATCATTATTTCCTTCAGGGTAACTGCAAGTCACCCATTCAGACTTTTCTGATGTTACCTTACCTACAACTATGTCATATGCCTTGTCTACTTCCCTGTCGATACTCTGGTCGGGGCATTTGCATGCGTACCCTTGATTTGATACAACAAGGAATGCTAATATGAACAACATCACTACAGGTTTCTTCATAAATTAAGTAAAGTATAACGGGCTGGTACATGAGGTGAGCCAGGCGAAGCCGCAGCTTGGCTCATGTGCTGTGTTGGCTTAAGTAGTTCTCTGTTCAACAGTAGCTATTCCATAGCGTTGCTTTTCTTAGCTTTACTTTCACTTGATGTATTCTTTGCGCGCATTAGATATACTACGAACCAAGTGATAAGCAACATTATGGATTGAATGCCTAAGACAGGATAAATGTTTTTACTTTCTGCATACCTGTACCCAAAGCTGATAATAGTTACTGGAAAAGTGGCCAATAGCCCCCATAATGACCATCCACCATACAATGGGTCAGCAGGGTAAACAGACAAAACTGACAGGGTCCCTAAACCAACGTAGGCGAATGCTCTGAAAAACGATTTTTTTATTCTATCCATTATTATTTACGCCAACTAGCAGCTAAACAGAAGTCTATTCGGGTTATCAGTATTATATGCGGAGGTGACCTAACTATAACTTTTTATTAAACATAGTCTTTTAACCAAGGTAACATAATTCCTGCAGTCATAAAAGAAGTATAGCCTCAGCTATACTTCTTTCGTTTCATCTTCCTCCGGTTCCTGCTAGCGGCCATACCTTACAGCCAAATCCCTCAGCTCCTGTATGTGGGCTTGGGTGAATTGCTGGGGTTGCAGGCGCCACTCCCAGTTGCCGTTGCCGGTGGAGGGCTTGTTCATGATGTGCTCGTGGCCCAGGCCCAGCACGTCCTGTAGGGGCAGCACGGCCAGTTGCGAGACCGAGCTATACGCAAGCCAGTTCAGAATAGTGTGCACGTTAGCTTGGTTTACGCGGTGGGTGCTGTAGGCACGCAGGCGACGTTTGTCGTCGCGGGAGGCGTCCTTGTCGTACCAGCCGCGCGCGGTGTTGTTGTCGTGGGTGCCGGTGTACACGATACTGTTTTGGGTGTGGTTATGCGGGGCGTAGAGGCTTTGCGGCAGGTCCTCGCCGAAAGCGAACAAGAGCACGCGCATGCCCGGCAGCTTAAACTTGGTCATCAGGTCACGCACGGGCTGGTCTATCTCGCCCAAATCCTCGGCTACGATGGGTAACTCCTTGAACTGTTGCTGCAACAGCTTGAGCAGCGGCGCGCCGGGCGTTTTCACCCATTTGCCGTTGATGGCAGTTTCCTCACCGGCGGGCACTTCCCAGTAAGCCGAAAAGGCGCGGAAATGGTCGAGGCGGAGCAGGCCGAACAGACGCAGGTTGTGCTCGATGCGGTGCAGCCACCAGGCAAAATCCTGCTCCTTCAGCGCCTGCCAATCGAACACCGGTGTGCCCCATAGCTGCCCTGTCTCACTGAAATAATCCGGCGGCACTCCGGATACAGCAGTGGGTTTGCCATCACGGTCGAGCTTAAAAATACTGGGGTGGCTCCAAACGTCAGCGCTGTCGTGGCTCACGTAAAAGGGCATGTCGCCAAAGAAAAGGATGCCTTTGCTGAGGCAGTACTCCTTCAGCCGCTGCCACTGGCGATAGAACAGGAACTGCAGAAACATCTCATACTCCACCTGCTCGCGCAGCTTTTCGGCCAGCTGCTCCACAGCCTGCCCGTCGCGCCACTTTATCTCTTCGGGCCACTCTGTCCAGCTCTTGTTTTTGAAATGATGCCTGAAGGCGACAAAATGTGCGTAATCCTGGAGCCACCGCTTCTGCTCCTTCTGAAAACTGGTAAAATCTTTCCAGAGCACGTCCGGTAGTTCCTCGCTAAAGTTCTGGTAGGCCTTGCGCAATAGCTTCAGTTTATACTTTGTCACTTGCTCAAAGTCCACACGGGCATCGTCAGACTTCTCTTTGTGCTGCAAATCCTTGTTGTGCAGCAGGCCATCGTGCACCAGTTCCTCCGGGCTGATGAGCAGCGGGTTTCCGGCAAAGGCCGAGTGGCTGCTGTAGGGTGAGTTGCCCGTACCAACCTCGGTAGGGTTGAGCGGCAGGATCTGCCAGTATCGTTGCCCCGCCTCCTGTAGCTGGTCGGCAAACCTAAACGCCTCCGGCCCCAAGTCGCCGATGCCGAAGCGGGAGGGAAGGGAGGTGATGTGAAGCAGAATGCCTGCGCTGCGTTGAGGTACAATCATGGGGAGTTTGGGAGTTAGAGAGTTGTAGAGACGCAATATGTTGCGTTTTTCAGTTAGAAAGTTAAAAAGTTAGAAATCTAATAATTAACAATTAAGAACCGGCAGATAAAAGTGCTACCGGGAACGTTTTAAGAACGTCCGCTACTGGCAGGGCATTGGTTGCGTTTAGAGTGCCGTTGCCAAGTGCCTGCTGCCATACTTTCGGGGCGTTGTCCGGCAGGATTATACTGGTGTCCTGCCATACTTCCTGGCCCAGCGGCTGCTCGTGGCTGCCTACCAGACTTACCAACAACAGTGGAACGGCCACCAGCGCCCACTGCCCCTGGTGGTGGCGGGCGAAGGCCAGCACGTGCTCCTGCTTTGGCCCCTGCACCTGCAGCGGAATGTACTCCCCCTTATCGTAAAGGGCTTGCAGGTCGCGGCGGGTGGTGAGGGCTTTGTGCAGCAAGTATAACTTCACTTTACCGGTCTCAGGATGTTGCAACAGCGCCTCGTGCAGCTTTTCTATACTTTGCGCCTCTGCCTGCTGCAGCTCCTGCAGGTAGCGGCGGCGCTGGTCGTAATCCACAGGGCGGCGGTTGTCGGGGTCTACCAGGCTCAAGTCCCAGAGCTCGGTGCCCTGGTACACATCCGGCACGCCGGGACAGGTGATTTTGAGCAGCGTCTGGCCAAGCGAGTACAGCCAACTATAGTGCGCCACTTTCAGGAAGAACGGCTGAAAGGAGTGCATAAAGTCCTCGTCCTGCATCAGCAACTGCTGCACCAAGTCCTTCATGGCCTGCTCATACTTCTCGTTCGGCGCCGACCAGTCGGTTTTGTTTTTGGCCTCCCGCAGCGCTTTTTCCAGGTATTCCTGCACCCTTGTCACCAGGGTTTCGTCAACCTCGCCGTTCAGCGGCATCACGCCCAGCAAGGTCTGCAGCAGAAAGTATAAATCGTTCTCCACCGGCTCCGAAGTACACTTTCTCGAGATCTCCATCCACTCTTTTGCCTTCTGTTCCCATTCGTCAACCAGCTCCGTCAGCACGTTCAGGCGCAGGCGGGCGTCCTCGCCGCGCTTGGTGTCGTGGGTGGCGGTGGCGTTGATGGAGTGTGGGTAGGTACGCTGCCGGTATAGCATGCGCTCATGGAAGTCCTGCGCACTCAGATGGAATATTTCCGGGCTGTTGCCCACTTCGTTGAGCGAGATAAGCCGGTTATAGTTGTAGAAGGTTGTGTCCTCCACGCCCTTGGCCGCCAGCGGTCCCGTAAACTGCTGACTGCGCATGACAAAGTATAACTTGTGGTGCTTCCGGCTTTCGGTGTCCTCCGGCTCCAGTATAAAAAGCGAGTGCAGGTGCTGCAACTGCTCTTTCAAAGCCGGAGCTTGCCTATGTGCTTCCTCAAACGCCTCTTCCACCACCTTCAACTCTTCTTTGGCGATCGGCAAATCGTTGCTATAGATACGGTACACCGGCCAGGCGGCCAGCAGTGTTGCCAGGGCCTTTCGCCACTGCTCCTCCGGCTCCAGCGGTATCAGCTGGCGCTCCTGCAGTAGCCGCAGCAGATTCTCCAGCTCCCCCTGCATGTAACTAGTCAGGATGAACATTTTCTTGTCGAACACCAGCTGCTCATAGTCAGTGGCGGCATCGGCTACCAGGCGGCTATAGGCCTGCGTGATCTGCTCGCGGCCGCTGGCGGAAGTATAAAGGTTGCTGATCCAGGCCAGGAAGTCGTAGCCGCTGTTGCCCTGGATCGGCCAGTTCTCCGGCATGTGCTCCTCGCCCTCCAGAATCTTCTCCACCACCACATATTGCTCCGGCCCGGCCAGCTGGCGCAGGCGCTTCAGGTACGTAGCCGGGTCAAACAGGCCATCCACATGGTCCACGCGCAGGCCCTGCACCAGCTCCTGGTCACAGAGCTGCTTGATGAACTGGTGGTACTGCTCAAACACCTCCGGCTTCTCCATGCGCAGGCAGATCAGGTCGTTTACGGTGAAGAAGCGGCGGTAATTTATCTGCCGCTCCGTATCCTGCCAGTGGCAAAGTGTAAAGTGCTGCTTCTGCAATAGCTTCCGTAGCTTCTTATCTTTGCCGTTTATACTTTGCAACACCTGCTCCAGCGCCTGACGCAGGGTTTCGTTTTTGTACAGCTTCCGCTTAAAGTTGCCCCAGGCAGCAGGGTTTATACTTTCCTCCGCCTCGTGCAGGGCCAGCTCCTTCATGCTTTGCTCCGCCAGTGGCGTTACCTCGGGGTTGCCCGACACCTGCAGCGCCTCCTCCAGCAGCGGCCGGTAACACGAAACACATAACGGATAGGCATTGTCAAAATAGTTGATCGAGATGCCCTTATCGCTCAGTTTCAGCTCCAGCTGGTTCTGCTCCAGCACCTTCTCCAGCGGCTCCCCCAGAAACGGCACCATCACCTGCCCGCTGAAATCCGGGTGGTGGAAGTGAATGTCGAAGAAAGTGTAAAAGTGCGACTGCGGCCCCTTCTCCAGCACATCCATCAGCCACACGTTGTCGGGGTGAAAAGCCATATGGTTAGGCACGATGTCTTGCAGCCAGCCCATGTTGCGGCGCTTCAGCTCCAGTGCTATCTCCTGCAGCTCCTTTTTGGTGCCGATATCGGGGCTAATGTCGTAAGGGGCGGTAACGTCGTAGCCATGCTCACTGCCGGGGCGGGCGCAGAAAAAGGGGGCGGCATAGATGGTGCTAACGCCTAGCTCGTGCAGGTACGGGATCAGCTGCCTGATGTCGCTGAGCTTCAGCTTTGGCGAGATCTGCACACGGTAGGTGGCCGAGGGAATATAGGTCATAGTTATACTTTCAGGTTGAGGTTTTGGTAGAGCTTTTCAAACTTTTCGGTCCATGCTTTGGCCTGCTGGTCGCCTTGTTCGCCGCGTTGTTTCAGATCCTGGTAGCCATCCTGCTGCATCCGGAAGGCGATGTTCTGGGCCTGCCAATAGTCAGTTTGCAATTTGGAGTTCGCCACCACCTCCAGCAGCTCTATCAGCAGGTTCATGGTGGCTTCGTCCTGCGGGTTTTCCTGTAGCTTTTTCATCATCTGGTCCACGCGCTGCGTCAGGGCAAATTCCAGATCCTCGTAGTTCAGCGTTACGTCCATGCGCTGCACTTCCTCCAGCAGGCGCTTTACCTCCTGCGGGATGGGCTGCTCCGACTCAAACTCGTGCAGCAGGCTTGTGTTTACGATGTAGTCCACAGTGGTTTGCAACGGGCGCGGCATTTGCATGCCGATGGTCTGGATGGCCGAGATAAGGGAGTAGTTGTTGTCGTAGAGTTGCTGGAAGTCGTTCTCCAGGTTCTCCATTGTTTGGGCCAAAACCTGATCGAGTATCTTTTTCTGATCATCCTTGAACAGGTGCCAGAACGAGTAGTTGTGCGACTCAAAGTGCTTGTCGAGCAGCATGATTACCTCGCTGACGTAGCCGCGGTCAAAAGCCGAATTGAGTGCCTGCGACAGCCGTTCATAGTCCTCCGGGCCCATAAATTCGCGCACCCCGCCAAAGAGCTGGTGGTCGCCCAGGTGCAGCACGGCAAAGGTGACGGTTTGCTCTTCCCAGGTTATTTTACTCTTGATGCGGGCCCGCCCCACTGCCAGTTTCTGCCGGCCGGCTTGTTTGTACTCATACGCCTCGGAGGTGGCGGCGTAGCTGTAGAGCTCCATCACCTCACCTTGTTCGCGGAACAGGGAGGCCACCGCATAGTGGGCGCCCACACGCAGCAGGTCTATCATGGTTGGCTTTACTGTGCGCATGTAGCTGGCGGCGGCGTCGCCACGCTCCTTGTAGTTGCTCTTGGCCTGGCGCAGGCGCTCTACAAATTCAGGCTCCAGGTCGCGGCTGCCCAGGTTTTGTGCTAGTTGTAGGACGCGGGCGGCATAGAGGATGTCCTGCACGGTTTCGATGCCGGTAACCTCATCAAAAAACCAACCGCAGCTGGTGAAGATAAGCAGAGCATGGTACTGCATTTCCATCAGCTTCAGAAAGCGCACCTGCTCCTCCTTGGAGAGCTCCCGGGAAGTATGGCTTTTGATAAAGGTGGCCACATTCTCCTCCGAACGGTCCATGATCACTTCTATATAATCGTTGCGGGTAGACCAGGGGTCGGCGCCAAGCTTGGTAAGCTCCTGCTCATAAAGCGGAGTGATCTCATCGCGTAGCCAGTCGAAGGCTTCGCGGATGGGTTTTCGCCACTCCTGGTTCCAGGTGGGGTGGCTGCCGGTGTTGCAGCCGCAGTTGCTGCGCCAGCGCTCCACGCCGTGCGCGCAGCTCCACGAGCTGGGCTCGATGATCTGCACCTCATACTTTGGCGGGTACTTGGCCATAAACTCACCATACACCGTAACCTGCGCCATTTTTTCCTCCTGTATATGATGGAGGGCATAGGAGAGGGCCATCTCCCCGAACCGGTGGTGGTGGCCGTAGGTTTCGCCATCGGTGGCAATATGCATCAGCTGCGGCTCCTTGCTGCCTTCCTCAAAGGTGCTGCTCAGGCGGTCGGCAAAATCCTCGCCACGCGAAAGCAGCCCCTCAAAAGCGATGCCCTGCGACACCGGCCCGTCATAGAAAAACAGCACAATCTCCTTGCCCGAGGGCAGTTTGCATAGGTAAGGGCGGCGCGGGTTGATGCTGCCTCCATTGGCATCCGTCCAGTCTTTATCTCCGATCTTACGGAAAGCCTTGGCCTGGTAGGGCGACAGGATGGTGAACCGGATGCCGTACTCGGCCAGGACCTCCAGTGTTGGAATGTCAGCGGCCGTTTCAGCCAGCCACATTCCCTCCGGCGCGCGCTCAAAGCGTTGCTTAAAGTCGTAGATGCCCCAAATAACCTGCGTGTGCTTGTCGCGCTCGTTGGCCAGCGGCATGATGGCGTGGTTGTATACCTGCGCCAGCGCCGAGCCGTGGCCGGAGAAGCGTTTCATACTTTGCTTGTCGGCATCAAGTATAGCCTGGTACGTTTCCGGGTCTTTTTTCTGCATCCACTCCAGCAAAGTGGGGCCGAAGTTAAAGCTGATGTAGCTGTAGTTGTTGATGATATCGACGATGTTGCCGTCGCTGTTAAGGATGCGCGAGGCGGAGTTGCGGGCATAGCATTCGTCGGAGATGCGCTCGTTCCAGTCGTGGTAGGGGGCCGCAGACTCCTGCAGCTCCACCTCGTTGAGCCAGGGGTTTTCGCGCGGCGGCTGGTAAAAGTGCCCGTGTATGCAGATGTACTTGTTCATGGGCTATTGCTGTTGTTGAAGTATAAGTACCGACTTTGGAGGCAGCGTCACTTCCGACTGATGCTCCATCGTCTCGGGTAAGTTTGCGTTCGCACCGCCCCATGCTGTTGAGGCGGAATGAAGGATGGGCTTCCAGCTGCCGGAGGTCTCCAGGGCTGGGGACAAAGTGGTGCTTTGCTCCGCGTCGCTGAGGTTGAAGAGGCAGTACAGGTTGGGCTCTTTTGTCTGGTGCACCAGGTGCAATACGGTTTCCTGGGCATCCAGGCGGGCCGAAACCTTGTCTTTGTCGGGCCTTTGGAGGGCGACGGAGGTTTTGCGCAGCTGCAGCAGGCGCTTGTAAAACTCGCGGAGCTGGTTTTGCCGGGTATCCGAAGTATAACTGCGGCTGATTTTGGAGCGGTTAAAGGTGTCCTCGCTCTGCGGGTCCGGCGCCTCGCCCTGCCAGGCAAAGCTCTTGAATTCCTCGCGGCGCCCTTTGCGCACGGCCTCTATCAGTTCCTCATCGCCGTGGCTCACAAAGTATAAAAATGGGTTTTTCTCGCCATACTCCTCGCCCATAAACAGCATCGGCACAAAAGGCGAGAGGATCACCAGGCCGGCCACCAGTTTTAGCGTCTCAAAATCCACCAAATCCGACAGGCGCTCGCCCAGCATGCGGTTGCCCACCTGGTCGTGGTTCTGTGAGCAGACCACAAACTGCTCGGCCCGGTTGTGCTCGGTGCTGCTGCCGAAGGTGCGGTGGCGGTGCTCGGAGTAGAGCCCGTCGTACATAAAGGCTTTTGTCATCACCTTGGCCAGTTGCTCGGGTTTGCCGAAGCCCACATAATAGCCTTCCTGCTCGCCGGTTACCAGGGTATGCACCACGTGGTGGAAATCGTCGCTCCACTGCGCATCCAGTCCGTAGCCGCCGCGCTCCACGGGGTTTATCAGGCGCACGTCGTTCAGATCGCTTTCAGCAATAAGTATAAAATCGCGGCCGACTTGTTGCTCCAGCTCCTGCACGTGCTCCTGCAACTCCTGCAGAAAATGGCGGGCACCCATGTCGTAAATGGCGTGCACGGCGTCCAGGCGCAGGGCATCTATGCGGTAATCGCGCAGCCACATCAGGGCATTCTGGATAAAGTAGTTGCGCACCGCATCCGAGTGGTTGTCGTCGAAGTTCAGGGCCGAGCCCCAGGGCGTTTTATACTTGTCGGTGAAGTAGGGGCCGAAGTCGTTAAGGTAATTCCCCTCAGGCCCCATGTGGTTGTAGACCACGTCCAGCACCACGGCTATGCCCTGCTCATGGCAGGCGTTGACGAGTTTCTTCAGCCCCTCGGGGCCACCGTAGGAATTCTGCACGGCAAAGGGAAGCACGCCGTCGTAGCCCCAGTTGCGGTTGCCGGGGAACTGCGCCACCGGCATGATCTCGATGGCGGTGATGCCCAGGTCCTTCAGCTCCGGCAGGCGCTCTATCATACTTTCGAAAGTGCCCTCCGGGGTAAAGGTGCCCACGTGCAGCTCGTAGATGATGTACTCGTGCAGCGGCAGGTTTTTCCAGTTTTTGTCGCTCCAGGCAAAGGAAGTATGGTCTACCACGGCAGAGGAACCATGCACGCCGTCGGGCTGAAAATGGGAGGCGGGATCGGGCCGCTCGGTCTCTTCGTCAAGTATAAGGGTGTAGCGCGTGCCGGAGTTGGCAAACTCGCTCAGGGCAGTCCAGTAGCCCATGGCTTCCTGCTGAAGGGGCACGCGTATGGGCTCCGGCTTGTGCAGCAACACATCCACCTGCTTTGCCTTTGGGGCCCAAACGGTAAAAACTGTGCCTTCCTTCTCCGGCGAATAATGCGCTCCTATCTCTCTTTGTATGGCCATAAAAAACGTGATTTTACTCAGCACGTATTAACTGACTTTGCGGGTAATAGGTTGTGCGTTATCCCGGTGCAAAAGTATAATAAGGCCTCTTTTTAGTGATTTGGCAGGTAATGCCAGGAGCGCCGGCAAGCCTTGGGAGGCTATCACTAAATATTCAACGAAACATATTTATCCAGGATAAGTACGTACAACGGGTAAAGTATAAACAAAGCTTAATGGAACAGCTCGAAGGAACAAAACGTGTAGTAATTGAGAATGTAAAACCTGAAATAAACGGTGGCAGGTTTCCGGCAAAAAGGGTAGTGGGAGAGGAGATAACCGTTACCGCCGATGTGTTTTCTGATGGACATGATGAGGTGAAGGCGCGCCTGCTGTACCGCCACACACGCCGCCGGAAATGGGAGACAGTGCCCATGGAGTTTCTGGGCAACGACCGCTGGCAGGCCTCTTTCACCCCGGATGCGATGGGCCGCTACGAGTATACCATTGAAGGCTGGGTAGACCACTTTTATACCTGGCAGAAAGGGCTGAAGAAGAAGTTTGAGGCCAACCAGGACGTGCGCGTGGAGCTGCAGATAGGTGCCCAACTCATGGATGCCGCCGCCGAAAAATCCAAGCCCGGCCAGCAGAAGCGCCTGCGCAAATGGGCCGAACAGCTGCGCAACAGCCACTCTCCTGCCGAGGATGTGGCCTTTGCCACCGGTCGCGATGTGAGCGAGCTGATGGATGTGTGCTGCGAGAAAGAGAACGTTACTACCTACGATAAAATCCTGCAGCTGGAAGTGGAGCGCCAGAAAGCACTTTTCAGCGCCTGGTACGAGTTTTTTCCACGCTCTGTGGGGCAGGAGGCGGGTCGCCACGGTACCTTCCAGGACTGTATCCGACTGTTGCCGCGCATTGCCGAAATGGGTTTCGACACTATTTATTTACCGCCCATCCACCCCATCGGCCGCGCCTTCCGCAAGGGCAAGAACAACTCCGTTACCTCCGAGCCGGGCGAACCGGGCTCTCCCTGGGCCATTGGCGCGGCAGAGGGCGGACACGACGCCATCCTTCCGGAGCTGGGCACGCCGGACGACTTCCGGGAGCTGGTGCAGCAGGCGCGGGAGCACGGCATCGAGGTGGCCCTGGACTTTGCCATCCAGTGCTCCCCCGACCACCCTTACGTGAAAGAGCATCCCCAGTGGTTTAAGTGGCGCCCCGACGGCACGGTGCAGTATGCCGAAAACCCGCCCAAGAAGTACCAGGACGTGCTGCCCGTGAACTTTGAGACGGAGGATTGGCCGAACCTGTGGCGCGAGCTCAAGCGTGTGCTGGTGCACTGGATTGAGCAGGGCGTTTATGTGTTCCGTGTGGATAACCCGCATACCAAGGCCTTTGCCTTCTGGGAGTGGGTGATTGCTGACATCCGCAAGCAGTACCCGCAGGTGATTTTCCTGAGCGAGGCCTTTACCCGTCCGCGCGTGATGGAGCGCCTGGCCAAGATTGGCTTCACGCAATCCTATACGTACTACACCTGGCGCAACTCCGCCGAGGAAATCCGCCAGTACATGACCGAGCTGACGCAGACCGAGCTGCGCGAGTACTTCCGCCCCAACTTCTGGCCCAACACGCCCGACATTCTGCCCTACGCGCTGCAGGAGGGCGGCGAGCCGGCGCATATCACCCGCGTGGTGATGGCGGCCACGCTTTCCTCCAACTACGGCCTCTACGGGCCGGTGTACGAGTTCGGCATCAACCAGCCGGTACCGGGCAAGGAGGAGTATTATGACTCAGAGAAGTATGAGATCAGGCACTGGGACTGGGGCAAGCTCAACAAGATACGCGAGGTGATCACGCTCATCAACAAAATCCGTAAGGTAAACCCGGCCCTGCAAACCACCTGGAACATCCACTTTGGCGACTGCGACAACCAGGCCATCCTCAGCTACGCCAAGTGGAGCAGCGATTACAAGAACAAGATTTTTGTGGTCGTGAACCTGGACCCGCATAACACGCAGAGCGGCTGGGTGAAAGTGCCCCTCTGGAAGATGAAGATGCCGTCCGACAAGCAGTACCTGGTGCACGACCTGTTGACCGAGCGCAAGTATACCTGGACCGGAGAGTACAACTTTGTGGAGCTGCGCCCGCACGAGATGCCTGTGCATGTGTTCCGTATAGAAGAGGCCAATCCGGGCATGGGCCACGACAACCTGGACGATACCTGGCTACCATCCGACCACCACACCAACGAATAAGCAAGAACCCTTTTGACCACAATTATGGCAGACGAAAAATTCGAGTTTGACGACAACATCCACTGGTACAAAGACGCCATCATCTATGAGCTGCACATCAAGGCTTTTAAAGACGGGAACGGCGACGGCATAGGCGACTTCAAGGGCCTGATGCAGAAGCTCGATTACCTCGAGGACCTGGGCGTGACGGCCATCTGGCTGCTGCCCTTTTACCCTTCGCCCCTCCGCGACGACGGCTACGACATTGCCGATTACTTCAGCATCAACCCGAGCTACGGCACCATGCAGGACTTCAAGCTGTTTGTGCGGGAGGCGCATAAGCGTGGTCTGAAAGTGATTACCGAGCTGGTTATCAACCATACTTCCGACCAGCACCCCTGGTTCCAGCGCGCGCGCCGCGCCAAGAAGGGCTCTAAGTACCGCGACTGGTACGTGTGGAGCGACGACCCGAACAAGTATAAGGACGTGCGCATCATCTTCACCGACTACGAGCCGAGCAACTGGAGCTGGGACCCCGTGGCCGGACAGTACTACTGGCACCGCTTCTTCTCGCACCAACCCGACCTGAACTACGACAACCCGGCTGTGCAGAAAGAGGTGTTCCGGACGCTTGACTACTGGTTCGATCTGGGAGTGGACGGCTTCCGTCTGGATGCTGTGCCATACTTGTTTGAGCGCGAGGGCACGAACGGCGAGAACCTGCCCGAGACGCACGACTTCCTGAAAAAACTCCGCGCACACGTGGACCAGAAGTATAGCGGCAAGCTGCTGCTGGCCGAGGCCAACATGTGGCCCGAGGATTCGGCGTCCTACTTTGGTAACGGCGACGAGTGCCACATGAATTACCATTTCCCCATCATGCCGCGCCTGTTCATGTCGGTGAAGATGGAGGACCGCTACCCGATCATCGACATCTTTAACCAGACGCCGCCCATACCTGAGAGCTGCCAGTGGGCCATGTTCCTGCGCAACCACGACGAGCTGACGCTGGAGATGGTGACCGATGAGGAGCGCGACTACATGTACAAAGTATACACCAAGGACCCGATGGCCCGCATCAACCTGGGTATACGCCACCGCCTGGCCCCGCTGCTGGGCAACGACCGCGCCAAGATAGAGCTGATGAACGTGCTGCTCTTCTCGATGAAAGGCACGCCGGTGGTATACTATGGCGACGAGATCGGCATGGGCGACAACTACTACCTCGGCGACCGCGACGGCGTGCGCACTCCGATGCAGTGGAACGACAACCGCAACGCCGGCTTCTCCGACGCCAACCCGCAGAAGTTATACCTACCAGTCATCATCGACCCGGAGTATAAGTATGAATCGGTGAACGTGGAGACGCAGAACCACAACGCCAACTCGCTGCTGTGGTGGATGCGCCGCATCATCAACATGCGCAAGCGTTACAAAGCCTTTGGCCGCGGAAGTATAAAGTTCCTCAACCCGAGTAATGCCAAGGTGCTGGCCTTTGTGCGCGAGTACGAGGACGAAACCATCCTGGTGATTGCCAACCTGTCGCGCTTCCCGGAGGCGGTGGAGCTGGATTTGCACGAGTACAAGGGCTACACGCCGATGGAGGTATTCAGCAAGAACAAGTTCCCAAGTATAAAAGACGAGCCATACCTGTTCACCATAGCCGGCCACGGCTACTACTGGATGGAGCTGCGGCCGCAGGTGGTCGTGCAGGAGTCGGAGCAGGACCAGGCCAAGCCAGCCCTGAAAATGGGTAACCTCCGGCAGCCGTTTGACGCCCGCACCCTGCGCGAGCTGGAGAACCGTGTGCTGCCGAACTATATCTGGCAGCGCCGCTGGTTTGGGGGCAAGGCCCGCACGCTGCAGCGCATGCAGGTGGTGCAGAACATTCCGCTGCCGATGCTCAAAGGGGGAGGAGCCTCCCTTTTGTTTGTGGAGGTAAGCTACAACGAAGGCCTGCCGGAAGTATACCAGCTGCCCATAGCCTTTGCCGCCGGCGATCTGGAGCAGCAGCTGCGCGATCACTGCCCTGATGCCGTTATTGCCCGTGTAAGTATAGACGGTAAAGAAGGTATACTTTACGATGCTCTCTACAGCGACGATTTCCGGCAGATGCTGCTGCAGCTGATGGTGCGCCGCAAGAAGCTTCGCCACGAAGGGGCAGAGCTGGTGGGCTACAGCCACCGGGAAGTAGCCTCGGAGCTGAAGAACATAGAAGGGCCGCTCACCTCTAAAATCCTGTCGGCCGAGCAGAGCAATACATCCATCGTTTACAACAACGCCTTCTTCATGAAGGTATACCGTAAGCTGGACCGCACCCTGAACCCGGACGTGGAGGTGGTGCAGATGCTGACCGAGCAGGTGGGGTTCGAACATGTGCCGCGCTACCTAGGCTCGCTGGAGCAGCAGGAGGGCAACAAACCGCCTATGGTACTGATGATGCTGCAGGAGCTGGTGCCCAACCAGGGCGATGCCTGGAGCTATTTTGGTGACTCGCTCAAGCGGCTCTACGAGCGCCTTAAAACGCAGACGGAGCGCCTGAAAGCGAACGCGGTTTCTGGTTCCCTGTCGCGGCCGCTGGCTTTCACTGAGATTCCGGAGGAGGTGCAGCTACAGATAGGCGGCGCCCACGTGGAACGCCTGGAGTTGCTAGGCAGCCGCACTGCCGAAATGCACCTGGCGCTCGGCTCCATCAACGACAACAAGGATTTCGTGCCGGAGAACTTCTCGCTGCACTACCAGCGCTCGCTTTATTCCTCGCTCACTTCGCTGGTGCGCAGCAACTTCGATAGCCTGCAGAAACACCTGCCGGAGCTGCCGGAGCAGGTGCGCGCAGAGGCCCAGGAGGTGTTGCAGATGCGCGGTGAGATCCTGGATCGCCTCAAGATGATTTTTGCCCACAAGATAGATACCCAGAAGATCAGAACCCACGGCGATTACCACCTGGGCCAGGTGCTGTTCACAGGCAAGGACTTCTACATCATCGACTTTGAGGGTGAGCCGGCCCGCTCTTTCAGCGAGCGCCGCCTCAAGCGATCTGCCCTGCGCGATGTAGCGGGTATGATCCGCTCGTTCCACTATGCCGCCTACAGCGCCCTGTTCCAGGAGGAGGGGCTGCGCAAGGAGGATGTGGATTACCTGGAGGCCTGGGCCGAGCAATGGTACCACTACGCCAGCGGCTTCTACATGCACGCCTACCTGGGTAAAACCATGGGCACTGGCATTGTACCGGCCAAGGAAGAGGACTTTGAGACACTCATCCATACTTTCCTGCTGGAGAAAGCCATCTATGAGCTGGGCTATGAACTGAATAACCGTCCGGATTGGGTGCTCATCCCTATCAGAGGCATCAAGTACATCATGAAAAAGTATAAGAATGGCTAAGAGAAAAGAAAGCAATACCCCCGAGACTACCGATCAAAACAAAGTAACCGAGGCCAACACAGGCGCTATAGGAGGAACGCAGGAGAATTCGCTGGCCCCTGAGGAAGCGGCGGCTGCAGCCAAGCCCGCTGCCAGGCGAGGCCGCAAAAAAGCAACGGAGATTCCTGCCGCTGAAATGGGAGCGCCCCTGACAGCACCGGAAGCCGCGCCTGCCAAGAAACGCGGGCGGCCCAAAAAGGTGGATGAGGTGCCGGTGCAGGTAGCTGCCAAGGAGGGGGTGCAGGAGGTGGTGAAGGCCAAAACCCGCACGCGCGCCAAAGCCACTGCCACCAAGGCGCCTGCAGCGGCCACTAGTGTGACTGCGCCGGCGGAGCAGCAGCCGGACCAGCCGGTGTGGTATGCCAGTCTTTTCACGGACTTCGACATTTACCTGTTCAAGGAAGGAAAGCACTATAGCCTGTACCAGAAGCTGGGCTCTCATCCGATGGAGATGCACGGGCGGCCGGGAACATACTTTGCCGTGTGGGCCCCGAACGCGGAGGAGGTTTCGGTGATGGGCGAGTTCAACGGCTGGAACCGCGGTAGCCACCAGTTGCACATCCGCCAGGACGGTTCGGGCATTTGGGAAGGATTTGTCCCTGATGTGCGCACGGGCATGATGTACAAGTACCACATCAAATCCAAGTACCACCTCTACCACGTGGAGAAAAGCGACCCCTTTGCCTTCTGCCGCGAGGTGCCGCCGCAAACCGCTTCCATTGTGAGCGAACTAAAGTATGAGTGGCAGGATCAGGCCTGGCTGGAGGAGCGTAAAAACAAGGCGGGGCAGCCGCAGCCCTACAGCGTGTACGAACTGCATCTGGGCTCCTGGCGCCGCAAGCCGGAGGACAACAACCGCCCGCTCACTTACCGCGAACTGGCGGAGGAATTGCCAGCCTATGTAAAGGATATGGGCTACACGCACGTGGAACTGATGCCCGTGATGCACCACCCCTTCAGCGGCTCGTGGGGGTACCAGATCACCGGCTACTTTGCGGCGCACAGCCTGCTGGGCTCCCCAACCGATCTGATGCACCTGATTGATGTGCTGCACCAGCACGGCATCGGCGTGATCATGGACTGGGTGCCCTCTCACTTCCCTTCCGACGAGCACGGGCTGGCCTACTTCGACGGAACGCATCTGTTCGAGCACGCCGACCCGCGCAAAGGCTTCCATCCGGACTGGAACAGCTACATTTTTAACTATGGCCGCAACGAGGTGCGCTCCTTTTTGATCAGCAATGCCTTGTTCTGGCTCGATAAATACCATGTGGACGGACTGCGGGTGGATGCTGTCGCTTCGATGCTATACTTGGACTACAGCCGCAAGGAAGGCGAGTGGATTCCGAACGAGCACGGCGGACGCGAGAACCTGGAGGCGATCTCCTTCCTGAAGGAGTTCAACCAGGCGGTGCACAACACCTTCCCGGAGGTACTTACCATTGCAGAGGAATCTACGGCCTGGCCTGCCGTGACGGGGCCGGTAGAAAATGGTGGCCTCGGCTTTAACATGAAGTGGATGATGGGATGGATGCACGACACGCTGCACTACTTCTCCAAAGACCCGATCTACCGCCGTTACCACCAGGGCGAGATCACCTTCAGCCTGGTGTATGCGTTCTCAGAGAGGTTCATGCTGCCGCTCTCCCACGACGAGGTGGTGCACGGCAAGGGCTCCCTGCTTGGCAAGATGCCCGGCGACGAGTGGCAGCGCTTTGCCAACCTGCGCGCGTTATATGCCTATATGTACGCCCACCCGGGCAGCAAGCTGATGTTTATGGGTGGCGAGCTTGCCCAGGGCAGCGAGTGGAACCACGACAGCAGCCTGGACTGGCACCTGCTGCAGTACCCTAACCATCAGGGCATCCAACAGCTGCTGCGGGAACTAAACGCTATCTACAAGGCAGAGCCTGGCATGTACAGGCACAGCTTCAGCCCGGAGGGTTTCGAGTGGGTAGACCTGAACGATGCCCATAACTCAGTGATGAGCTTCCTGCGCAAGGCTGACAAGCCGGAGGAGGAGATATTGGTGATATGCAACTTTACGCCAGCTCTGCATGAGCATTACCGCATCGGCGCCCCGCACGCCGGCCAATGGGTGCAGATCTTTAACTCCGACGACAGGCGCTACGGCGGCAGTGATGTGCACAACCTGGAGCCTGTTCAGACAGTAGCAGAGCCGTTCCACGGCCAGGCCCACTCCATGACCCTGAAGCTGCCGCCGCTGAGCGTGGTATACTTTAGGCTTGCAAACGGGCAGCAACAATAGTGACATAGGGAGTGATTGAAATCACCTCCGGTTAAAGTATAGAAGGCGCCCTGCCAAAGTATAAATCATACTTTGGCAGGGCGCCTTCTTGTGTGATGCTAGAGTAGCGCGAGCTTATGCTCCTCGCTATACTTTCATCTTGTTATTTACCTTTTCTGAGCGGGAAAAACCGCGACATTCTAGCCTGGCGCCCTCCCTTAGCTTGTGGCACCTCCACATCGGCCACGGAGCGCACATCCTCTATCGAGTAAAACGCCTGCGGGTTGTAGCTACGGATGATATCGAGCACATGCTGCAGCTTTTTACGTTTCACGATCATAAACAACAGGTTCACCTTGCCTCGGGTGCCGCGGGCATCCACGCAGGTAAGGCGGTAGCCGTGGCCGGAAAGCCGCTTGATAAGTTCATCGGCTGGCTCCACGGTAATGACGCGCACCACCATTTGCCCCAGCGCCAGCTTCTGCTCCACCCGCAGCCCTAGAAAGTTGCCCATCGCAAAACCGCCGGCCCAGGCCAAGTAAGAAGCCACGTTGTCCAGGTTCTCCATCACCTGTGTAATGGCAACAAGCCAAATCAGCACCTCCAGAAATCCAAGTATAGGGGCCACTACCTTATTGCCTTTTGACACAAACACAATGCGGAGGGTGCCCAGGGTAACGTCGCAGATACGGGCTAAGAAAATAAGGGCAGGTATGATTACCCAATCTACAATCGTCGGGTCAATACCATCGAAAAAATCCATAGTTAATGCTTTTATAAGGGCAGTAGCTAAGTTACGAAAGCCTTGCTACAGCGGCAAACCAGGCCGGCATAACCTGTTGCCTTAAGTAATTTTTGAGTATGAATACAGCAGGACCAGGAGCAGTACGTAAACCGGAAACTCAGTGTTTATACTTGCTGGTGAATGTATACTGCCATAAAAAGAAGGTCTGTTAACGGACGCTCCAAAGGGATAGTACCTGCTAACCATTGGTCAATATATATTTTCCTATATTATAGAACGTGCTGCGCCGATTATACGTATGTGAGGTAGGTTGATGTGTGTCAGCCAGAGAAATAAACAATTACCCGGCGCAAATTGCAGTAATTTTTTACAACTAAACTCCCGCTGTACGGCTTGCCGGGGAAATTACCACAGAGCATGGCAAAACTGATTATCGTATCTAACAGGCTACCTGTTAAGTTGCAAGAGAAAGACGGAGAACTGAGCTACAAAACCAGTGAGGGAGGCCTGGCTACCGGCTTGGGCTCCATCTACAAGCAGGGAGACAACGTTTGGATTGGGTGGCCGGGGCTGGTAGTGACAGCGCTGGAGAAGCAGCAGCAAATTGCCTCTGATCTGGTAGGGGAGAACATGAGCCCCGTTTTTCTGACGGAGACCGAGATAAAAGAGTTCTACGAAGGCTTCAGCAACGAAACGCTCTGGCCTACATTCCATTACTTCAGCCAGTATGCCATCTACGACCAGCAGCTCTGGGAAACCTACGTGGAAGTGAACCAGAAGTACTGCGAGGCAGTAGTGGCACAGGCCGGTCCGGAGGATACAATTTGGGTACACGATTATCAGTTGCTGCTGTTGCCAAGCATGCTGCGCGAGCGGCTGCCCGACAGTACCATCGGCTTCTTTCAGCACATTCCGTTCCCCAGCTACGAGGTGTTCCGTCTGCTGCCCTGGCGCAAGGAGCTGCTGGAGGGCATGCTGGGGGCCGACCTTATCGGCTTCCATACTTACGATGACATGCGCCACTTCCTGAGCTCGGTGAACCGCATTGTGGGCTACGGCAGCATGCACGGCTGGGTCAACACGCCAAACCGCTCGCTCCTGGTCGACTCCTTTCCGATGGGCATTGACTATGAGAAGTATGCGGGCACTGCCGCTACCGACGAAGTAATGAAGCGCGAGCGGATTTATAAAAGCAACCTCAACGCTGAGAAAATCATACTTTCCATCGACCGCCTCGACTACTCGAAAGGTATACCGCAGCGCCTGCGGGCTTTTGAGCTGTTCCTGGAGAAATACCCCGAGTTTCATGACAAGGTAACGCTGCTGATGCTGGTGGTGCCTAGCCGCGACGCCGTGGAAAAGTATAAAGAGCTCAAAGAGGAGGTGGACGAGCTGGTGGGCCGCATCAACGGCAAGTATAGCCACATCAGCTGGAACCCGATACAGTACTTTTACCGCTCTTACCCGATCGAAACGCTTTCGGCCTTCTACCGCATGGCCGATGTGGCGCTTGTAACCCCGATGCGCGACGGCATGAACCTGGTGTGCAAGGAGTACGTGGCCAGCAAGCTCGATCAGAAAGGGGTACTTATACTTAGCGAGATGGCCGGAGCCTCCAAGGAGCTTTCCGACGCCGTTCTCATTAACCCGAACGATATCAACCAGATGGTGGAGTCCATCTACCAGGCGCTTACCATGCCGGAAGAAGAGCAAATTCAGCATATGGCCAACATGCAGGAGTCCCTGCAGCGCTACAACATCCATCACTGGGTTAGCATGTTCATGGACCGCCTGTCTTATGTCAAGATAAAGCAGCTGTCGCTGGCCACTACTTACCTCGACGAGTCTACCTTCCTGGAGATGAGCAACGCCTACGATTCAGCCAGCTCGCGCCTGTTCTTCCTGGAGTATGACGGTGCCCTGGTAGACTACCGCAACCGTCCGCTGATGGCACGCCCTGACGATGACCTGATGGACCTGCTGGAGCGCCTGGGCAATGATCCGAAGAACAGGGTGGTAGTCATGAGCAGCCGCGAGAAAGCTACCATGCAGGACTGGCTGGGCCACCTTAACATTGATATTATCGCCGAGCACGGCGTTTGGATAAAGCAGCGCGGCACGGGCTGGCAAACCATGCTCAGCCTGATGGATGACTGGAAAAAAGACATCCGCCTGATTCTGGACCTGTATGTAGACCGTACGCCCGGCTCCTTTATAGAGGAGAAAGAGTATTCGCTGGTGTGGCACTACCGCCGCGTGGAGACCGGCCTGGGCGAGTTGCGGGCCCGCGAGCTGGTGAGCCACCTCAACTTCCTGGCCACCAACAGCAACCTGCAGGTGCTGGATGGGCAGATGGCCGTGGAGGTGAAGGCGCAGGAGATAAACAAAGGCAAGGCGTCAAGCTACTGGCTGAGCAAGTTCCCGCACAAGTTTGTGATGGCCGTAGGCGATGACTGGGGCGATGAGGATATCTTTAAAGCCATGCCGCGCAACGCCTATACTATAAAAGTGGGTAATGCCTCCTCTGTGGCCAAGTATCATGTGGATACTTGCCAGGAGGCCCGCGAGATGCTTGAACGCTTGCTGCAGGGCACTAACCAGGAGCAGGCGACGGGCGGCGCGCTCATGACTGGCTGATGAATCTTAAAGTATAAAAGCCTCACCCGTTAACAGTGTTCGGGTGAGGCTTTTGCTTTTTTGTACCAGTTGCTGCAACGTGTAAAGATGCTTCGGTGGGCGTAATTGGATTATTAATGGAACTAGCGTCTGCAGCGCCGCCTTTGGCTGGTATTTTATAAGAAGCGGTTAAAAAATTATTGAATCATCCTTTGTATATTTCCTTTATAGATAGTAATATGTTGATATAATCAAGCATGCAACGCAACCAACAAACACGAGAATGAACAAAATACTATGTCCTACGGATTTCTCCGGCACGTCGGATAAAGCCGTAGAGTATGCAGTGCATATCGCACAACATGCGGGGGCCCACCTCACGCTGTTGCACGTGGTGCACCTGCCTATTGTAGACACGTCCGAA
This sequence comes from Pontibacter chinhatensis, assembly GCF_900113285.1. Classification (GTDB taxonomy): domain Bacteria; phylum Bacteroidota; class Bacteroidia; order Cytophagales; family Hymenobacteraceae; genus Pontibacter; species Pontibacter chinhatensis. The sequence goes on along the minus strand of NZ_FOOT01000001.1, from coordinate 1,160,466 downwards.
ACGGCGTTGGTAGCAAGCGAGCTGCTGGGGGAGCAGATGCGCAACGCTACTGACAAGCTGAAAGCTACTGTGCTACATTTGGAAGAAATATACGGCGCCAACCGCGATGGCGGCTTCACCTGTGATTATCTGGTTAAGGAGGCGCTCCTAACAGATGTGGCCAAGCAACTGAGCAAGCAGGAGAACTACGACCTGATTGTGATGGGGACCACTGGCTGCGACAGCACCATGGAGGAACTGCTGATAGGGAGCAATACTGAGGCTGTGATGGAAGAGGTGAAGTGCCCGGTTTTCTCTGTACCTCGGGATGCCGCTCCAGCCAAAGTGGAGCGCATCGTATATGCATCGGATTACAGCGAAGAGGACATTGCTGCAATGCGGGAGGTGGTGCAACTAGGCAGTTGCTTCGGAGCCAAAATAGATGTGGTGCACATTGTAAAAAAGCCGGGGGAGCAGGATGGGGAGGATGCCGCCGCCTTCAGGCTGGAAATGCAGGGGCTTTTCCCGGATGTGCCGCTCACATTTCAGGAAGTGGTAAACAGGCACCGCGACGAGGGGCTGATGGAGTTCTATAACCAGGCTGGCGGTGATGTACTGGCGATGGTAAGAAGAGAGAAGGGCTTTCTGAAAAGCCTGTTCACGCAGAGCCTTGCCGAGCGCATGACTTACCAGGCAAAGGTGCCGCTCTTAATTCTGCACGGAAAAAAGTAGGTCCACTATAAGATAAATCTGCCGTACTGCAGTAAACAAAAAGCCCCTGCCAAAGCAGGGGCTTTTTGCTACGCGCCCATTTCCCGGACAGCGTCTTTATCAAATATAACGTCAAGGTCTTTGCTGCACTCCTGGCAGTTGTAGCGGCCAAAGTCTTCTATGGCGCGTGGCAGCAGCAGGTTCCGGAACGAGCCCTTGCACTTAACAAGCACAGGGCAATCGTGCTGCACATGGAAAATGTCGGACACATTATCCTCGCAAATCCAAACACGCTTCCGAACCATATCCTCGGGTATCACGAAAAACTCCGGGGCGGGTCTCTTTGCTGTTGTGTCTGCTGCTGCTGTCGCTGTTTCGGCTACGGTACCGGCTTCTGCGCTGTCTGCTGTTTCCGTTGGCTGGCAAGAGGCCATTGCGCAGAGGCAAAGTATAAAGGCGATGTTTGTAATGCTTTTGTAGAAGGATGTTGTCAAGTTCAGTTTCATATTTATGTGGCCAGGAAAAGCCAAAGGTATGAAATTAGCCGAACATGCTGCAACCCATCCTGCCTGCTATTGCTTTACAAACCTTTTCACGTGGCGTTTGCCTTCAATATCCAGCAGCACAAGCACATAAGTGCCACTATCAAGCCGGCTTACGTCCAAGCTATACTTTGTTATAGCACTCTGGTACTGCTCTTTCAGGTGGCTGCGCCCCATGGCATCCACCACCATTACCTGCTGAACTCCCGTTCCGGAGCTAATTTCTAGCCTATGAGAGGTGATGGTGGGAAATACAGCCACTTCCTGTGTTACTGATCGGGTAACAGCTACAATGTTAGAGTAAGTATAAGTCTCATCCTCGTCCACCTGCTTCAGCCTGTAGTAGGAGGTGCCTGGCAGCGGCACCAGATCCAGGTAAGTATAATTGGTGGAAACTACCGTAGTGCCCTTGCCCTCAACCATACCAATGCTTTCAAAAAGCTTTCCATCGTGGCTGCGCTCTACTACAAAATGGCTGTTCTGGTCTTCGCTGGCCGTTTGCCACTTCAACGTGACGTGCTCCTTGCTGGCGCTTGCCCTAAAGTAGGCCAGTTCTACCGGTAGCGGCGCCGGCATCTGCATCATCTGGGGTTGGGTATGCCAGGTCACGGTTACATCGTCTATGGCTAAGCCGTGGTCAGCTTCCTTCTCGTCACTATCAAGCCATCGAAGCATGAGATAATGACCAGTAGGTACCTCAATTTGCAATACTGCCCGTAGTAATTCCCGGTTATCTGCAGCATTCCCGTCTAATTCTGTGCCTTTTGTTCCATATTTTGGTCCACTAAACTTTAACTCCGACACTTCTGTCCAACCCTGGTTTGACTTGAAAGTAGTGTTAAAACCACTTATATCGCTACTGATAGCGTACCAGAAGGTAAGGTGGTGCTGTGGCGCACTTATATTGATGAGGCGCCACTGTTCCCCTGTATAATCTACTTCTACTGCTTGAATAGCTGTACCCGTATTATTCTGCAGGAGCAAAGTATACATGAACTCACCAGCATTGGCAGAAGCGATCGAGCCTAAGGCCCGCTCAGTTGAGCCTGTAGCCCCATAACTTAATAGACCTCCCGTATTACCGGAACCGTTGTTGGCAGTTATTAGATTATTTGCTATCGAGCGATAAACAGCCCATCCGGGAAAATAATATGCACCACTTTCCCAAACACCAGTCCCTGAGGCGGGCAACCCGTTAAAGTCCTGGCTGTAAGTGTTGATGCGTGGCCCCATACTGATTTGGGCAGCGGCCGAGGTGTTGATAAGAAGGGTGAAGCAAAGTATAGCCACTTTGCAGGCAGTAGTAAAAGTTGTTTTCATTAGCTTGGAAAGGATAAGTGGTTAAGTGTTAGGGTTTCATGTGAAAAAAAAGTTATAGCCCGAACTATACAGAACTTCATAAAGTTCAATCTAGATCTAAAATTTATCCTTATATACTTACAGATGTCGCCACAGCTATTAATAGCGAGCTACAGAGATCTGCATACCGCTCAAGCAGAGGAAGAAAACAGAATAGCAAATGGCGAGATCAGAGGCAGTGAACACGATCAAACCATCTATACCAGCAGCATGATTTTATACTTTCCAATCAGGTCTGAAGCATCCACCTAAGTCGTGCGGCAGGAACTTTAAGCAAACAGGAATTGTACTAAAGTATGCCATATGAAAATATGTTCATGCATACTTCCAACCTAATATTACAGATTACCCTTACATGGATAAGTTAAAAGTTCGGGTGGACCAGAAGAAGCTGGAGAGAGCTGCCTATGTGCTGAAGTGTTTGGCGCACCCGGTACGGATTAGCATCATAGACTTGCTGGAGCAGCGGGAGCGCCTGTCGGTGAGCCAGTTGCAGGAGGTGTTGCAGGTAGAGCAATCGCTGCTGTCGCACCACCTGACCAACATGCGCGATAAAGGCCTTGTGGAGACGCAGCGCGAAGGCAAAAATGTCTACTACTCGCTCAGCAATGCTGCCGTTACCACCATCATCAGCTGTATTCACGGCAAGCTATAGCACCTGTCGTGAATTCACATTGCACGCCAAAGTATGAGTATAAATAGCACAGGATACCTATCTTTACAGGATAGCATCAGCAAGAAAGTATAAGAAATGAGAATAATTATCATAACCCTGTTGGCAGTGCTTACGCTTGGCTGCACCCGCACGCCACAGCAGGTACCGGCCCAGGTGCAGCGCTTAACGCCAAATGAGTTTAAGGAGCAGCGGCTGACCAGCAAAACAGTGGTGGTGGATGTGCGCACACCTGAGGAATATGCTGCCGGCCACCTGGATGGCGCCACACTATCGGATTTCAGGGGCGGGGAATTTGCACAGGACATCCAAAACTGGGATAAAAACAAAGTATACTACCTGTACTGTGCCTCGGGCAACCGCAGCGGTAAGGCCGCCGAACTCATGAAAGAGGCCGGCTTTAAGCACATCTTCGATCTTGGCGGCTATCAAACCCTGAAAGAAGCAGGTCTGCCCACCGAAACCGGGCAGGAATAGAAGTATAACATCTGCAAAGGAGGGGCAGGAAATGGCTATGGCGCTGTTGCTGCCCCTTTTTCTTTACCCAAAGTATAAAATGCCATTTCCATACTTTTATACTTTAAAGAGATAATCACCTGAAACTTCTTGCCATATTCCTATATTCTGATGTATCTTTAGGCGGATTTGGAGAAGAAGAGCTATGCGCGTACTACACACCTCAGACTGGCACCTGGGCCAGCGCCTCGTTAACCTCGAACGCACCGAAGAACACCAGCATTTTCTGAACTGGCTGCTGCAAACCATCGAGCAGGAGCGGGTAGAGGTCCTGCTGATGTCCGGCGACGTGTTCGACAGCGGCGCTCCCTCCAACACCGCGCTAAAGTTATACTATGACTTTCTGCGGAAAGTATGCGCTACCTGCTGCCGCCATATCATCATCACGGGGGGCAACCACGATTCCGTTTCTACGCTTAACGCTCCAAGGGAACTGCTCGAGTGCTTCAATATTTACGTCATTGGAGGGGCCTCTTCTGATCCGTTGGATGAACTCATCGAGCTGAAAAACGAGCAGGGGGAGGTGCAGTTGGCCGTCTGTGCCGTGCCTTTCCTCCGCGACCGCGACGTGCGTTTGTCTGTGCCTGGCGAGAGCTTTGAGGAGCGGGAGCAGCGCATCAAGCAGGGCATCGCCGCGCATTACCAGGCCTTTGTGCCGCATATCCAAACGTATAAACAGCAAAGTATACCGGTGGTGGCCATGGGCCATTTGTTTGCCGCCGGCGGCTCGGCGTCCGAAAGCGAGAAGGAAATCCACGTAGGCAATTTGGGCCAGATAGGAGCCGACCAGTTTCCGCAGGAGTTCGACTACGTGGCCCTGGGCCATTTGCACCGCCCGCAGCAGGTAAATAACCGCCACCACATCCGCTACTCGGGCTCACCGATTCCGCTTAGCTTTAGTGAGGTGACGGACAAGAAGGTAGTTTTTATACTTGATTTTGAAGAAGGCAAACTGACTGACCTGCGCGAGGTAGCGATACCTGTTTGCCGCCAACTGGTGCGCTTTAAAGGGCCGCTGGAGAAGGTGAAGCAGCAGATAGCCCTGTACGATAACAGAGCCTACACGCTCACGGCCTGGGCCGAAATACAGCTGGAGTTGGAAGCACACCTGCCCGACCTGAACCAGCAACTGGAAGAGGTGCTGCACCTGAAAAAAGACGAGCTGCAACTGCTTATTCACCGTCCGCCTATTATTCAGAAAGCCGCCCAAACCCTGGAGCAGCAGGTGCAGGAAGAGGCTGATCTGCACACCCTCCGCGAGCAGGACGTGTTCCTCAAACGTTGTGAGAGCGCCTTCCCCGATGCGGACCATTCGGAACTGGTGGCCACTTTCTCGGAGCTGCTGGAGCTGATGGGGCAGGAGGAGCTGGAAAGTTAGAAGGCTAAAAAGTTAGAAAGTCTTGGGAGCTTATAGTGTCTCTTCAACTGGTGTAATCTAGCGGTAATATTCCAGATAAAGTATGGGCAGCGTGTTCAAATCCAGATTCCGATAAGTATAAAGTATAGCACATGAAGAACCTCCTGTTATTTATACTTCTGTTGCCATGCCTGGCAAAGGCACAAACCCTGAAGTCAACGGAGTTGTGTGGCAGGTATAAAAAGGAATATGTGCATCATTTAAAAAATGGTTCTGTAACAACAGCGGCTTATACGGTTACCTTAAAAGATGCAGGGGAATTTCCGCTGGAACCGGTCCATGAAGAAGCGGCTTTACAACATCAGCGAGAAAGGGCGGCATGTGCGGAGGAAAGTTTCATCAAAAAGCAGGTCAGAACGAAAAAGTTGCAGGCGCAACTGAGGCAGAACCATACTATACTGGAGGAGAAGCTCTACCGGACAAAAGATAACCTGCTAATCGGCGTGCTGAAGTCTGTGTCCGGTGACACTTATAAGCTTTACTCCAATACCCTTATCTTGGTGGATGGGGCTACTATCCATAGCTTTACTGACCGCAGTGAGGAAGATTTTAACATCACCCTACACGGAGCGGAGAAAACTGGGGATTATTATGCGCTCTACGGTATGGAAGACGAAAACCAGGGTTCTTTATACTTTGGCAAATTCGTTATCCTGTCCAACACAGAAGAACAGGTCAGGTTCTATGAAAGATATCATGAAAGCAACCGATACCTTCGAGTCCAGGTTTCCGGTTAATTGCTACAGCATCTTCCCTAAAACACTGGTGGTGGCTGCACTTGTGTATGCTTTCTCAGAGAATTGGTTACTAACGATAGCAGGCGGTGTTCCGGCTGGTTTGCTCCTGCATTTCATCCCGAACGCATACGATTGTAAAGTACGCCTCGAAGGCTCCCTGCTTAGCTTTTACTTCTTTCGGCCATGGTTCAGGAAAGAAGCATACGATTTGTCTAAAGTAGATAAGGCAGCTATTGAACCTGAAAATGCCGAGCAAACTTTAAAAGAAATTTGGTGGCGGTCTGATAGGCTCTGGCCTTTAGGAAACAGCAGGCTAAAGCTATACAGAAACAACCAGGTTGTTTATACTTTAAATTTCAGAACAAACCCAGAAGATACCCGCAGGCTGGCCGAGCTTATCAGCCTTAGGTTCCCTACTGAAACACATATAGTTCACCCATGAAAATTCTCTCCGTACGCTTCCAGAACCTGAACTCGCTGAAAGGTGAGCACGAAATCCGTTTCGACCAGAGTCCGCTGGCAGAGGCGGGCTTGTTTGCTATTACCGGCCCTACCGGCGCGGGCAAAACTACCATTCTGGATGCCATTACGGTGGGCCTCTACGGGCTGGTGCACCGCCACAGCAACGACAAGCCGCTGGAGCTGATGACGCGCCACACGGCTGAGAGCTTTTCGGAGGTGGAGTTTGCGGCCAACGGCAAGCGCTACCGCTCCAAGTGGCACCTGCGCCGCAGCCGGGGCAAGGTGGACGGCAACATACAGCCGGTGCACATGGAGCTGTATGCCTTTGAGGAGGATGAGCTGTTCGATTTAAAGCCCAGCGAGGTGCCGGGTAAAGTGGCTGTATTGTGCGGCCTGGACTATAACCAGTTTCTGCGCTCGGTGATGCTCTCGCAGGGCGATTTTGCCCGCTTCCTGAAGGCCAGCCCCAACGAGCGCAGTGGCCTCCTGGAGAAAATCACGGATACTGGTATCTATTCGGAGATCTCCAGATTTGCCTATGAGAAGGCGAAGCAGGAGCGGCTGAAGTATGAGGGCCTGGAGCAGCTGCTGAAGAACACCCAACTTCTGCCCGAGGAGCAGCGCGAGGCCTATGCGCAAAGTATAAAAGAACTGGCCGGGCAGGAAGCCATACTTCAAACAGATATTGTAGGCCTGCAACAGAAACTACAGTGGCTGCAGCAGGTGGCCCAGCTACAGGCCAGACAACAGCAGCACCAGCAGGCGCTGCAGGTGCAGGAGCAGAAACTGGCGCAGTTGCAGCCGGAGTTCATCAAGCTGCACCAGCATGAGCAGGCACACCAGTTTGTAGGCGAGTTAGCCGAAATCCGTAGTGCTAACAGCAAAGTGGCCGAGGTGCAGGAGCAGCTGCAAACGCTGCAAAAGCGCGTGCCGGTATTGGAAACAGAGCTGGAAGCCGCTGGGAAAATAGCCACCGAAGCTACCAAGGTGCATCAGCAGCAGGAGGAGGCCGTGCAGAAACTGGAGCCGCTGCTGGCGCAGGTTTCGAGGTTGGATCACCAAATCAGTACTATCCGCGAAGCTTACAGCAAAAACAAGAACGCCTATGTGGGCTTTGAGCAGCAACTGCAGCAGGAGCAAGCCCAGCTGCAGGCCAGGCAGCAGGAACTGGAGAAGCTGACGCAGGAGGCGACAAGTATAAAAGCCTGGCTGGAGCAGCACGCCCAGCTACAGGATTTAAAAGAGCACCTGCCGGAGTTCAAAGCCACCCTCCGCGATTTGCAGGAGGTAGAGCAGCGCATCAGGGGCAACCAGCAGGAGCAGCAGGAGCTTGAGCAGCAACGCCAGCGGGAGGCAACACAGCTGGCCGACCTGCAGCAGCAACAAGCGCAGCAACAGGCGCAACAGAAGCAGCTGCAGCAGCAGAAAGAGGAAAAGCTCGCAGCGCTGCAAAGCATACTGGCCGACAAAAGTATGGAGGAACTGGAGCAGGCGTCTCAGTCGCAGCCGGCGTTGGTGGCCCGATATGAGCGCCTGCAGGAGCTGGCGCAGCAGCACGCGGGGCAGCACCAAAAGCTCCAACGTATAAACGAACACCTTTCGCAGCTAAGGCAGCAGCAGGAACAGGCACGTGCAACGCTACAGGACAACCAAGCGAAGTATAAACAGGCCGATGAACATCTGCAAGCGCTGCAGAAACTGGTGGCTCTGCAGCAGCAGATACAGCAGTACGAAGAGGCCCGCCATACGTTGACTAAGGAGGAACCTTGCCCGCTTTGTGGCTCCACGCATCACCCTTTCGCCGAGAATGGTTATGCTTTTGACCTGCCGGAAGAAGTGCAGAAGCGCGACAGGCAGCTGGAACTGGTCAAGGAGCTGGAGCAAGGTATAAACCAGCTGCAACTGCAACTCGGCTCGCTGGAGCAGAAACTGCAGTTGGGCACTACAGCCAAATCAGAAACAGAAAGTGAACTGAATCGCCTCGGTTATACTTTTGAGCAGCTTGCAGAGGGGCTTCCGCAACGTGTAAGTATAGCAGATGTAGCGCAGCTGGCCCAGCTGAAGCAGGCGCAACAACAGTCAGCCTCGGCCTTGCAGCAGCAACTGGCGCAGGCTCGTGGCCTGAGCCGCGAGCTTGAAAGTATAAACCACCAGAACCAGCAGCTACGGGAGGCGCAGGTACAGGCGCAGGGCCAATCAAACCAACTGCAGGCATCGGATAAGCTCCTGCAAAACCAGCTGCAAAAGCTTCAGGAAAAACTTGCCGATGAGCTGGAACAGCAGCAGGCGCACACCCAAACGGCCGAATCCTTTGCCGCTACCTTTGGCCTGAAGTATAAACCAGACGAGCGCCATACGTTGCTGCAGACCTTGGAGCAGCAAGCGGCGGCCTATGCTAAGAAGCAGCAGGCGCTGGAAAGTATAGAGAAGCTTCAAACTTCTCTGTCAGAACAAGTAAAGCACCTGACAGTGAGGGTAAATGAAAAGAGTGAAGAGCTTAAGGAACGACAGCAGGTACTTAGAGAGGAACACCAACAGCTTACTCACCTCAAGACCGAACGTTATACTTTGTTTGGGGATAAAAATACGGAGCAGGAACGCACGTTGGCCGGCCAGGAACTGAAAGCACGCGCCACACAGGCGGAGGAAGCGCGCCGCCAGCTCTTGCAGAAACAGCAGGAACTACAGCAAGCCCGAGCACGGCAAACGGAATGCCTGCAACAGCAGCAGCAGAACCAATCAAAGCTAGAGGATTTACGCCGAGGGCTGCTGCATGTGCTCCAACAAAAAGGCATCGAAACGATTGAGGCGTTGAGCCAGATGCTGTTGCACCGCGACGAAGCCGACCGCCTGGCAAACCTGAAAGCCCAGACCGAAAAGCACCTGACCGAGCTTCGCAAATCTTTAAGCGATGTGCAGCAGGGGCTAAGGCAATTGCAGCAAATGCAGCTGACCGAGGAAAGTATGGAAACCCTGCAGGCGCAGCATCGGCAGAAAACAGAACAGCAGCGGGAGCTGATCTCCCAGCGGGCCCGCCAGCAGGAGCGCCTGGACCAGGACGCGCAGCAGCGCGAGAAAAACCGGGAACTGGCCGAACAGCTGAAAACGCAGCTGCAGGTGTGCCATCGCTGGTCGCAGCTGGCCGACCTGATTGGCTCTGCCGACGGCAACAAGTTCAGTCGTTTTGCGCAGGGGCTCACGCTGGCACGGCTGGTGGAGCTGGCCAACCGCCACCTGCAGAAGCTAAACGACCGCTACCGCATCCTCAAATCCGCAGCCGAAGACCTGGAGCTGTTGATTGTGGACATGTACCAGGCCAAGGCTGTTCGCCCGATGAACACGCTGTCGGGCGGTGAGAGCTTCCTGGTAAGTCTGGCGCTGGCGCTAGGCCTATCTGACCTGGCAGGTCGTCGTACGCAGATCAACTCCCTGTTTATTGATGAAGGCTTCGGTACGCTGGATGCAGAAACGCTGGACGCTGCCATCTCCACCCTGGAGAACCTGCAGGCCAGCGGCAAGATGATCGGCATAATTTCGCACGTGGAGGCGCTGAAAGAGCGCATCAGCACCCAGATCAAAGTACAGCGACAGGCAGGGGGCGTCAGCAAAGTGGAGGTGATAGCAAGCTGAGCAGGCCAGGCTTGAAGTAGAGGGCAGCTAAGTATATGAGTCAGAAATATATAAACCTATAACTGTATATTTTAAGATTCATATAAATCAGTATATTTGATGAGTCTAACCCACTCGGCATGAAGCACATCCTACTTCTGGTTTTACTGCTGGCTTTTTATCCGGCGCTCGCCAACCACGATAAAATCTCTGAACTCAAAACGAAGCTGGAGACCACACACGATGCAGAGGAGAAGGTTTTCCTGCTCTGTGAGCTAAGCAAGCTGTACTGGAACTCCTCGTTTAGCACCTCCCTGAAGTATGGCAACCAGGCACAAGTACTGGCGCGTGAGCTGAATAACCAGAAGGCGCTGGCCCTGGCCTATAATAACATCGGCGTGGCTTACGACATTTACGGCAATTACAGCGAGGCCGTAAGCTACTACTATAGATCGCTTCGGATAAGGGAGTCCATAGGCGACACAGCCGGTTTGAGTGCCAGCTACAACAACATCGCCATCGCTTTTGCCTCTCAGAACGAGCTCGAAAAGTCTATCGAGCTCTATAACAAGTCACTGGAGATTTCGAGGGCCACACACGATACAATTGGCCTTGCCTTGAGCCTGAGTAATATCGGGTCGATTTACCAGCAAAAGAAAGACTATGACCAAGCCATAAGCTACGTGCTTCGCGCCCTTCAGCTCCTCGACCCCAACAGCAGTGTGTCCCTGATCAGCATGAACAGCGCGGGCTTTATTTATTCTGAGATGGGGGAGTGGGAAAAGGCGCTCTCTTACCACCACAGGGCCCTGAACTTAGCCCGTAAGGTAGGAAGCAAGATAGATGAAGTGCACGCATTGTGTGGGCTGGCTGAGGCCTACATGGCGGCCAAGCAGCCTGAGATGGCGCTGCCCTACGCCCACCGGAACGTGGAACTGGCCCAGGAGATAAACTCCAAGAATGAGGTGAAGATCGCGGCTGAGCTACTCAACAAGCTCTACACCCAGGTTGGCGATTTTAAGAATGCCCATAAATATCTAACCCTCCAGAAAGAGTATGCTGACAGCGTGCAGGCTGCAGCCGTTAAAATGCAGCTGACCGAGCTGGCGTTTAAACATGAGAATGAGAAGGCGATGCAGGAGAACCTCCTGTTGAAAGCCCAAACGAACTTGCAGCAGCAGATGATTGAGCGAAGAAACGCCGCACAGGTTTTTACCGGTGCCATGCTGCTGCTGGTAGGGGTGTTGGCCGTAGTGTTCTTCCTGGGGCGCCGGCGCATGCACCGCCTCAACGACTTGCTCACGCAAAAGAACATTGACATCCTGGAGCATAGTGAGGCCCTGGCAGCCAAAAAGGAGCAGCTGGCGCTGCAGGCTAACCTGCTGCTTGAGCAGAAGGAGGAGCTGGAGAAACTGAACTCTGTAAAAGATAAGCTTTTCTCCGTGATAGCGCATGACCTGAAAGGTCCCCTCACATCGCTGCAGGGGCTGTTGCAACTCATTTCGAAGGGGGCTGTGCCGCAGGACAAGCTTGGGCCATTTATGGCCTCGCTCGAGGCGAGTCAGCAAAACTCGCTCTGGCTGTTGGATAACCTGCTTTTATGGTCCCGGGTGCAGATGCGCGGCCTTACGGTTAAGCCGGAAGAAACTAACCTGGCGCTGCTGGTAGAGCAGAACCTGCGTTTGCTCGAGCCGCAGGCCAAGTTCAAGCAACTGCAGTTCGCCTGTCAAATTGCCGACGTACATACTCTTTATGCGGATAAAGAAATGGTAAACCTGGTCCTGCGCAACCTGATCGGCAACGCGATTAAGTTCAGCAAGAAAGGCGGGGAGATCCGAATCAGGTCCGAAAGGCATGGAGGGTGTGTTACCATATCAGTAAAGGATACCGGCATTGGCATGGCGCCGGAAAAGCTCGCTTCTCTTTTCAGCGGGGGTAGCAACAGCAGCAGCAAGGGCACTGCAGATGAGCGGGGCAGCGGGCTGGGCCTGCAACTATGCCAGTATTTTATTGAACGCAACCGTGGCAGCATCTGGGCCGAAAGCGAGACAGGCCAGGGCAGCACGTTCTTCTTCAGGTTACCGGCCATGCCCTCCCTCCAGGAGGATGCAAACGAAGTGATGGAAGCAGAGGCGGTGGAACTGGCATAAGTGTTTCGCTTGGCATCCGCTCTTCATTTTTATACTTTTGTGCCGTCAGGCAGCCCATGCCGTACAAAGTGTAAGACCCGGTTTAGCATGAAAAAATTTATATACCTGCCCTTAGCGCTGCTTGCTCTGTTTTCCTGCAAAAGCGATAGCAAAGATGCGCAGCAGCAGTTCAGGGAGCGGCAGCGTGCCATTGAAGAACGCAGCAGGCAGGGGGGAGATGGTGCCGCAACAGCATCCGACACTATTACGGTCGCGGAGCAGCCGAGCAAAGAAGCTGCAGACAAACCTACCCGCACCCCAGCTACCACTGCCGGGGATAAAGTAGTGGGGGTAAAGGATGGCGATACGATTGTGTTGCTGGTAAATGGGGAGGAAGTAACGGTTCGCCTGTATGGGGTGGACACGCCGGAGAAGAACCAGGCTCATGGGCAACGTGCCAAGCAGTATACTTCCGATCTGGCTTTCGGCAAAACGGTTCGCCTGATTGTGAATAACAAGGATAGGTATGGCCGCACGGTAGGCACTATTATACTACCGGATGGGAAAAATCTGAACGAGGAACTGGTGCGCAATGGCTTTGCTTGGCACTATAAGGAATACTCCAAGGACCAGAACCTGGCTAACGCAGAGGCCGATGCCCGCCGCTTTAAACGTGGCTTATGGCAGGACCCGAACCCCGTGGCACCTTGGGATTTCCGGAAGGAACAGCGCTCAGGCGCCTCAAAACCCAGCACCGCCAATGCTCCTATACCTGCAGGGGCTACCAAGCGCACTGTTTATATCTGCAACAGCACCAACTCCGCTGTATACCACTACGACAGCAATTGCCATGTGCTCAAGCGCTGCAAAGACGAGGTAATCAAAACCACGGAGGCCTTAGCCATTCGCGAACACGGCCGCCGTGCCGACAAAACCTGTTCGCCTTAACATCAGCAAGCTAAAGTATAAAAAAGGCTCTGCCGCAGTGGCAGAGCCTTTTTAAGTGATATTATTAGATATTATACGGAGAAGCTGTCGCCGCAACCGCAGGTACGGCTGGCATTCGGGTTGTTGAAGAAGAAGCCTTTGCCGTTCAGTCCGTCTGAGAAATCTAGCTCAGTGCCGGCCAGGTACAGGAAACTCTTCATGTCTACCACCACTTTTACGCCCTTGTCCTCAAATTCCTGATCCATGGGTTTCACCTCATCGTCGAAATCAAGGTTGTAGGACAAACCGGAACAGCCACCACCTGCTACAGAGGCACGCAAACGAAACGTATCGTCAAGCTGCGCTTCCTGCTTCAGCTTTATAACCTTCTCTTTTGCTTTATCTGAAACTGTGATCATAATCTTTAAATTTTAGGAAACCGGATTCATTACAACACTAAAAACAGTGATCGTGTTCATGTCCCGGCCATAGTACAACTTATCTAACGCCTCATACATATTACGGGCCCTGAAGTAGGAAGTGTTCAATTCCTTGTCGTTGCGGGCCATCCACTGCACTGTAAAAGAGCTCTCGCGGTCGCGGTAGTTCTTTACGTAGGCCAGCATCTTGCGCAGCACCTCCAGGCGGTCAAAGCCTACCTCCGAGTGAAAGAGGAAGGACTGCTGGTGGCGCGGGTTCACCGTTATCAGATCGAGGCGCGTTTTATTGTCGAGCTGCCGGAACTCAAAAAGCAGACTGCTACCGCTTATGCCTAAGTGGTGCTCAATCTGCTTTTGAATACGGGCACTCTCAACGTGTACGTCCGAAGTTGACTCCATTGAGTCCGTTTTTCTTAGTGGTGAGACTTAGGCAGTTCCAGCTCCGGAAGGCCGTTCTTTACTCTGTAGTCGTTGATCGCCGTTTTGATGGCATCTTCGGCAAGTACAGAGCAGTGAATCTTAACCGGAGGCAGCGCCAGCTCCTCTACAATCGCCATGTTGTCGATAGCCAGTGCCTCGTCAACGGTTTTGCCTTTCAGCCACTCGGTGGCAAGAGAAGAAGAAGCGATAGCCGAGCCGCAGCCAAACGTCTTGAACTTGGCGTCTGTAATTACCTGGTTCTCGTCTACCTCAATCTGCAGGCGCATTACGTCGCCGCACTCAGGGGCACCAACCAGGCCAGTACCTACGTTTTTCTTACCCTTATCAAGTGTACCAACGTTGCGTGGGTTGGTATAATGGTCGATTACTTTATCTGAATAAGCCATAGCTGTATTTAATTACTAATTGTTAATGATGAATGACTAATAAAGGCGAGTAATTATTCATTACTCCTTTTCCATTATTAATTATCTTAATGTTCTGCCCACTCAATAGAGTTCAGGTCGATGCCTTCCTTAAACATTTCCCACAGCGGAGAAAGGTCGCGAAGCTTGGCTACAGCCTGTTTCACGTGGTCGATGGCGAAATCAATCTCCTCCTCAGTCGTGAAACGGCTCAAGCCAAAACGCAGGGAAGAGTGTGCCAGGTCGTCACTCAGGCCCAGGGCCTTGAGAACGTAAGATGGCTCCAGAGACGCAGAAGTACAGGCAGAACCAGACGAAACAGCGATGTCTTTTACACCCATCATCAGGCCTTCGCCCTCTACATACTTAAAGGAGATGTTGGATACGTGCGGCAGGCGGTGCTCTGTAGAACCGTTCACGTAAGACTCCTCGATGGTAAGTAGCTCGCGCTCCAGTCTGTCACGCATGGCGGCAATACGCTTCGTATCAGCTTCCATGTCCTGCTTGGCAACCTCGGCAGCTTTTCCAAGGCCTACAATGCCTGGCACGTTCAGGGTGCCGGAGCGCATGCCACGCTCGTGGCCGCCACCGTCCATCTGGGCAGTAACTTTAACACGCGGGTTCTTGCGGCGCACATACAGGGCACCTACACCTTTAGGGCCATACATTTTGTGTCCGGAGAAAGCCATCAGGTCAATGCCGTCAGCCTCTACATCCACCGGAATTTTACCTACCGCCTGCGTCGCGTCTGTAAAGAACAGGATGCCGCGCTTCTTGGCGATGGCAGAAATCTCACGGATTGGCTGAATAACACCGATCTCGTTGTTGGCATACATCACGGAGATGAGGATAGTCTTATCGGTGATAGCCTCCTCAAGCTCTTTCAGGTCGATAAGGCCTTTGTCATCTACCTTCAGGTAGGTAACCTTGCCGCCCAGCTTTTCGATGTGCTTGCAAGTATCCAGCACCGCTTTGTGCTCGGTGGTAACGGTGATGATGTGGTTGCCTTTGGAGGCATACATCTCGAACACGCCTTTGATAGCCAGGTTATCCGACTCTGTGGCACCTGAGGTAAAGATGATTTCCTTAGGAGAACAATTAATCAGAGACGCGATTTGCTCGCGGGCGTAATCCACGGCCTCCTCAGCCTGCCATCCAAATGGGTGGTTACGGCTGGCAGCGTTACCAAACATATTGGTCATGTAAGGCATCATTGCGTCCAACACACGCGGGTCTAGCGGCGTAGTAGCATTGTTATCCAGGTATATCGGTAGTGTTAACATAGTAACTGCGTTTCTTTTGATATTATTGGCACTTTGAATTAACATTTCAACAGCGTCCGGCATATTTTGGTTCTAATTCCTTAACACACATCAGCTGAAAGAGTTTAAGCGAAATATAGTAGTTTTGAATCCGGTACAAAAATAGTAAAAATTCTCTACTTAGACTAATTACAAACTATAAATGAAAAACGTAGAACATATAGGAATAGCGGTCAGGAACTTCAGCGAGGCCAACGGGCTATACTTTAAACTGCTCGGGGTGGAGCCGTACAAGACTGAGTATGTGGAGTCGGAGGCGGTGAATACTTCCTTTTTTAAGGTGGGGGACACCAAGATAGAATTGCTCGAAGGAACCACGCCTGACAGCGCCATCAGTAAGTTTGTGGAGAAGCGCGGGGAGGGCATCCACCACATTGCCTTTGAGGTGGAGGACATCTACGCGGAGATGGAGCGCCTGAAGGGGGAAGGATTTATACTTCTGAACGAGCAACCCAAGAAAGGCGCCGACAATAAGCTCGTTTGCTTTGTGCACCCCAAAAGCGCCAACGGCGTGCTGGTAGAACTGACGCAGGAAATAAGATAAACCGTTATTGGTTGTTAGTTATGCGTTATCCAAATAGTATTTTTAGATGCTACAATTTACGAGCAACGAATAACTGACAATCAAAAACCAACTAGAAAACTATGAGCCAATTAGTGAAAGAAATACAGGCGGCGGAGGAAGAGGTATTACTGGGCAACGTGATCCTTTACCCTACCGACACAGTTTGGGGCATAGGCTGTGATGCTGAGAACGCAGAGGCCGTCCGCAAGATTTTCAAGATAAAGGAGCGCGAGGAGTCTAAGTCGATGATCCTGTTGGTAGCCGACCACAACATGCTGCGAAACTATGTGGAGGAGCTTCCGGAAGACTTTGAGGAGATGGTAAAGCAGCAGGAAAGGCCAACCACCTATGTGTTCTCTAACCCGAAAAACCTGCCCCAGGAGGTGCTGGCCAGCGACGGTTCAGTGGCCATTCGGGTGGTGGAGGGGGATGAGTTCTGCCACCGCCTTATCCGGCAGGTGGCCAGGCCTATTGTTTCTACCTCGGCCAACATTAGCGGAGAGTCGGCCCCCAAAACTTTTGCCGAGATTAGTGAGGTGCTCAAGAAGCGGGTTGACTTTGTGGTGAACTGGCGCCAGGATGAAGATATGGCCTCCAACCCATCCCGCATTGTAAAGATTGAGCCAGACGGTAGCCAGCGCATCCTGCGGGATTAAGGCAAAGTATACGGTATGGCAACTATACTTACGGACCGGCGGCAGGTGGCGCGCAAACCAAAGTATAAGCAGCTAAAAGTATAGCCTTTCTTAAAAATTGAGAGGCTTATGCGTACTTTTGTCCCTCAGGCCGCGCTGCAGTAGCCTGAGGTTTTTATTTTTTTAGAATGGAGAAAGTACAGTTACCAGAACACCCGATTTTCAATGTAATAGCCGAGGCGGCCGGAGAGCTAGGCGTAGATGCCTATGTGATAGGCGGTTTTGTAAGGGACCTGGTGCTGAAGCGGCCTTCCAAGGACATTGACGTGGTATGCGTGGGCGATGGCATTGTGCTGGCCACACAGGTGGCGCAGAGACTGCCGCACAAACCCAAGGTGTCCGTCTTCAAGAATTTTGGCACTGCCATGCTGCGCGACGGAGACTGGGAGGTAGAGTTTGTAGGGGCACGCAAGGAATCTTACCGGGAGCACTCGCGCAAGCCGGAGGTGGTGCAGGGCACACTGGATGATGACCTCAAACGCCGCGACTTTACCATCAACGCACTCGGCATCAGCCTGAACAAGGAGAGCTATGGCGAGCTGATAGATGAGTTCGAAGGTATAAAAGACATGCGCCGCCAGATCATCCGCACTCCCCTGGAGCCCGGCATCACGTTTTCAGACGACCCCCTGCGCATGATGCGCGCCATCCGCTTCGCCTCCCAGCTCGGCTTCGACATCGACCCGGATACTTTTGACGCCATCACCGACAATAAGGAACGCATCAAAATTGTGTCGCAGGAGCGGATTACCGACGAGTTGAATAAGATTATACTTTCGCCGGTGCCCAGCTATGGCTTCAAGCTGCTGTTCGCCTCGGGGCTGCTGCACCTGATCTTCCCGAAAATGGTGGAGCTGCACGGGGTGGAGACCATTAACGGTAACTCGCACAAAGACAACTTCTACCATACGTTGCAGGTGCTCGATAACG
Organism: Pontibacter chinhatensis; assembly: GCF_900113285.1. Lineage (GTDB taxonomy): Bacteria > Bacteroidota > Bacteroidia > Cytophagales > Hymenobacteraceae > Pontibacter > Pontibacter chinhatensis. Next base: position 1,142,608 of record NZ_FOOT01000001.1, on the reverse strand, counting down.
TGGCGCAGGTGTCGGATGATTTGTGGCTGCGCTGGTCTGCTATACTGCACGACATTGCCAAGCCCGATACAAAACGCTATCACCCCAAGGCAGGCTGGACCTTCCATGGCCATGAGGACCGCGGCGCCCGCATGGTGCCCCGTCTGTTCCGCGACCTGAAGCTGCCCCTGAACGAGCACATGAAGTATGTGCAAAAACTGGTGCGCCTCCACTTGCGCCCCATCGCCCTAGTAAAGGAAACCGTGACCGACTCAGCCATCCGCAGGCTTCTCTTCGAGGCTGGTGACGATATTGATGGCCTGATGAAACTCTGCCGCGCAGACATTACCTCTAAAAACGACACCAAGGTAAAACGCTATCTGCAGAATTTTGACAAGGTGGAGCGGCGCCTGGTGGAAGTAGAGGAGAGCGACAAGCTCCGGAATTTCCAACCGGTCATCACTGGCGAGATCATCATGGAAACTTTCGGACTGAAGCCATCCAAGGCGGTGGGGGAGTTGAAAGAGGCGCTGACAGAGGCTATATTGGAGGGAAAGGTAAAGAACGAATACGCCGAGGCCTACGCCTTTATGGTTGCCTTAGGAGAGCAGAAGGGGCTGTCGGTGGTGCAGAATCTGGCCATTCCCGGCAATCAGGGCGACAACTAGCCTATCAGTTTTAAGGGTAGTTTATACTTTATCAGGGGTGCTTGCGCGAATGACTCGGTAGCTCGCTCGAAGATTATACTTCATCTATACTTTTATACTTGTTGCAAAGTATGGCACTGCCCGCGAGTGCAAAGCGAGAGCGAACAGGAAGAGGGCGACACGCAAGTATAGTTTCGTTAGTGAAAAGTATGGGAGGAACAAGTTCAGCCCCGGCTAAAGTATAAAGGCAGTGCCAGGGAACAGTAGTAGCAGGTTTTCTTAAGGATTATAAGCGACGAAGCCCATCCGTGTTATAAACAGGATTGGGCTTCGTGACTTATACTCAAACAACTAAACAAACACTACTGTAAGTATAACCCGGAGTGGGCTGATATTATTGTGGGGTATAGTTTTATCTTGTACTAAGAGGCAGCGTAAGGGCTGACGGATTGATTAACTGGTCCGTCAGCCTTTCATAATTTTAGATTAGCGCGATTTCACGGTGCTTGGGCCGGAGCTGTCGATCACTTTATCTTTAGGATTGCCGCGGTACACGATATGGCTGGTTCCGGAGGCATCGGCGCGTAGGGTATTGGAGGCATATACTTCGGCAACGCTCGCACCGGTCACATCGGCGTCTACATAACTGGCTTCCAGTTTATCAGCGCGGATAACGCAGGCACCGGTGGCGTCGAGCTCAAAGCGCTCGGCTTTGCCGAAGAAGGTACTCGCTGTGGCGCCGGCAGCGTCTACACGCAGGTTGCGCACGTTCAGGTTAGCCACCGACTGTATCGCCCCCGACAGGTTCAGGCGCAGGTTTTCTCCTTTTATAGTTCCCAGGTCCGCTTTGATGGCGCCGTTCAGCTCAATCGTATGAATGTCGGGAGCTGTGATTTGTATCAACACCGGATCCTGCTCACTAAACAGCCTGAACACTTTCTGGTCGCTGCTGATTTCCAGCTCATCACCGCTCATGTCAAGCTCCATGCGCTTCAGGTCCTGCTCCTTGGCACGCACCACTACAGCGTAACTATCACCCTGGCGCAATTGCACGTGGTAAGGGCCGCTTACCGTGATACGCTTGAAGTCGCGGAAATCGAAAGCCTGGGAGTTGCTGCTGTAGTCGCTCTCGTTTAAGAGGACACTTTCGCCTTCGCCCATGTCGGTGGTAAAGCCACCCATACTTGCATCAGTCTCTGCATCTAGGGTATCGGCGGCGCAGGTCAGGCACTGCAGACGGTTTCCGTTAACTTGCCAGGTGTTTCGCAGCACCTTTGCGCGGCTATAGTCGCCTTCGAGGGCACTACCGGGCAGCAAGTGGTAAAAGCTGTTGGTCAGGCGCAGGGGCTTGTCTTTCGGCAACTTCAGCGTCAGGCTGAGTTCCTGGTCTCGGAACACTGCTCCGGGTTTAAACTCGTAGCTGTCGTCAAAGCGCAAGGTGGAGTCGCGCAATACGGCGCGGTAAGTTATCATGCGGGCATTCTGCTGTGCCTCCTCCTCCGTTCTGCCTTTGGCCTCCACGCGCTGCACCAGTTCTACGTCGGCGCCGCTGCTTTCCTGAACTTCCATGTAGATGCGGTCGAAGCTCATCCCGGTGTCATAGGCATCCAGGGTAAGGGTTCGGACATCGCCCACAGGTATGGTTCTGGAGGTAACTACCTCACCGCTGCGTTTGAAGTTGGTTCCGAACATCACGCTGGTGGCGATTAGGGTGAACAGGGCCACCAGCCACACACCGAACATAGACCAACCCACGATAGGGCGCATGAAGGTACGCTTGATTAGCAGGCTAACGGCCAGCACCATCAGCAGCAGAAGCGGAATTAAACCTACAAAGAAACCAGCCACCAGTCCGAGCCTGGGAAAGCCTCCGAACACGGCGGAGGCAGGAAAGTTACCAAAGGTAAAGTTTTCAGGTTCGGTGATAATGCCAAGAGAAACAAAGAACGCAGAGAAGAGGGCAACAGTAAGGCCTATCGAAATTATAAGGAGCAGGATACCGGCCGTCACGCGGATGAGAGAGATAAGGAAGGCCAGCACAGGGCCAAGCGCTCTGCCAATCCAGTTAACCACTTGCGATACCAGGCGAATAGGCAGCAGTAATAGTTTAGCCAGCGTGCTTTCCTCGCCGTTGCTGTCGCGCATGTTCAGGTTCTCCTTCAGCGTGCGCTCAATGCCTGCCAGGGTTACAGGGTCGCCCTGCATCTGCATACGCTCCGTCAGTGTGACTGCCTCCGGCATGGCTATCCAGAGCACAATGTAAGCAAAGATGCCAAAGCCGCCCAGGAAGATGGAAACCAGGAACAGGAGCCTCACTACGGTTGCGTCTACGCCAAAGTATTTGGCAATGCCGCTTGCCACACCGGCCAGCTTCTTGTCGTCCGGGTCGCGAAACAGCTTTCTTACCTTGGTCTCGGGCAGCAGGTTTGTCTCCGGCATGGCAATCCAAAGTATAACGTAAATAATCATACCCGTGGCAGCCGAAACACCCGCCGAGAAAACGCCCAACAGCACCAGCAGCACAAAGCAGAGCCGTATCCAGAGCGGATCGATGCGCAGGTAGTTGCCAATGCCCGATGATACACCGGCGATAACCTTGTGGTTCATGTCGCGGTAGAGTTTCTTCGGTCCGGCGGAAGTATGGTCGTAGGCGCCGCTGGCAGTGCCTTCCTCGGCAGCACCCGCACCAGCACCGGCCGTAGCGTGGGCATGGGCAGTCTCCTCTTGTGGCTCCTCTACCTCAAAGTCCGTTACGTTGCCCATGCGGGTGATGAGGTATTGCACATCCTCCTGGGTAATCACCTGCTTGGAGGCAGACACGCGGGCAGAGAAAATCTCCGCTACGCGGGCCTCTATGTCGGCTACAATCTCCTCGTGGCCCTCATAGTTAGAAAAGTACGTTCTGATAGAGGCGAGGTAGCGGCTAAGCTGCTCATACCCATCTTCTTCAATCTGGAAGATGATGCCTTGCAAGTTTATACTTATATTCTTTTTCATGATTACTGGGCTTTCTTGTTTCGGATAATGAATTCTGTGGAGTCAACTAGCTCGGACCAGGTTTGCCGGAGCTGCTCCAGAAACTCTTTGCCGGTATCGGTGAGGCGGTAATACTTTCGCGGCGGGCCTGAGGTAGATTCGACCCAGTTGTATTCCAGAAGCTGAGCGTTTTTGAGGCGGGTTAGCAGAGGGTAGAGCGTACCCTCCACAACGATCATTTTGGCCGCTGTGAGCTCTTCCAGCATGTCGGACGCATAAACTTCACCACGAGAGATAATCTCCAGTATGCAGAACTCCAGAATTCCCTTCCGCATCTGCACTTGTGTGTTTTCTACTTTCATGATGATTCCGTTATAATGTTGAGGCAAAGTTATAATAAGGTACTATGTAAAGCAAGGTACTGTTTAAATTTCTTTACGCCCTTTTTTTATAATGGTTGTAGGACTGCTGAATTGTTGATATAAATGATTATTTTTGGACAAAAATAAATTCAGGCCGGAGTCAACTTAAAAGCCTCACTGCGTGTTAAGGAGGCACAAAAAGAGAGGGGGAGAGCCGCTGGGGCATACTTTGGTAAATGCAATAAAAAATTTTTATAGATTGATATAACCTATACTGTCGAGGATGAATAATTTTTTGCTTCGCTGCCTGCTCGCGGTGATGTTTCTGCTGACGGTGTCGGAGGCCTGGGCGCAGGTATCCACTCCAAAGTATAGCAACGAGTTCCTGAACCTGGGGGCGGGGGGCAGGGCCTTGGGCATGGGCAATGTGCAGTCAGCCCTGGCCGATGACGCCACGGCGGGCTACTGGAACCCGGCCGGCCTGCTGCGCCTGCCGCACAAGTATAATGTGAGCCTGATGCATTCCGAGCTTTTTGCCGGCATCGTGAAAAATGATTTTGCCAGCTTTGCCATGCCCCTCGACTCCAGCAGTTCCCTTGCCGTGTCGCTCATCCGGATGGGGGTGGATGACATTGCCGATACCCGGCGCCTGCAAAATGAGTATGGCTACATCCAGTACGACAGTATCCGTTTCTTCTCGGTGGCAGACTATGCCATGTTACTCTCCTATGCACGCAAGAGCAACCTGGTAGAAGGCCTCCAGCTGGGTGCCAGCGCCAAAATTATCTACCGTAATGTAGGGGACTTTGCGAACGCCTACGGCTTTGGCATCGATGCAGGGGCACAGCTGCAGCGCGGCACCTGGCAGTTCGGCGTCATGGCCAAAGATATCACCACCACCTTTACCGCCTGGACCCACAACATAGAGGAGCTGGAGGAGGCTTACCTGCAAACAGGAAACGACTTGCCTGAAAACACAGCTGAACTAACCTTGCCCCGGGTTATACTTGGTGTGGGCAAATCCTTCCGCTTCACCGATAGCTTTACCGCCACTCTGGCCACCGACATCGACTTTACTTTTGACGGAAAGCGCAACGTGCTGCTAAAGTCCGATGTGGTTTCGGTTGATCCGCATGTGGGCCTGGAACTGGCTTACGCCAACTCCGTTTTCGTGCGCGGCGGGTTGAACAACTACCAGCAGACGCAGAATTTTGATGGCAGCACTGCCAAACGCATACAGCCCAACTTCGGGGTAGGTATCAAAACAGGTGGCCTAAACCTGGATCTGGCCATCTCCCGCATCAATAACAGCGAGAACAATGCGGTGGGCAGCCGCAACACTTCCTCCGTTATAGTTTCATTAGGATACGCATTCGACTAAAGTATAAGGTTTTAGCAATCAGCACATGTATAAGACTTTTACCATAAAGGCATTTTTTACGGCAGTTATACTTGTATGGGCGGGCTTTACGGCAGGCACAGCACAAGCGCAGCAAGTATATGGGAATGAGTGGATAGACTACTCCAAAACCTACCATAAGCTGCAGGTGGTGGAGACAGGCCTTTATAAGCTGGACTATGCTTACCTGCAGCAGTTGGGCCTTGAAAGTGTAAATCCGCAGCACCTGCAGCTCTTCCGCCGCGGAAAGGAAGTACCCATCTATGTGGCCGGCGAAGCAGACGGACGCCTAGACCCGCAGGACTTTATGGAGTTCTACGGCGAGCGTAACGACGGCGCTCTAGATGAGGAACTATACAAGAATCCCGCGCATCAGGTGCACCAGCTCTACAGCATGTATACCGACACCGCTGCCTACTTCCTGACCGTGAATCCGGCCGGTGGCAACAAGCGCATGCGCGAGGTTAATCCTTCCCCTAACGGATTGACGCCTGAGCCTTACCATTGGCAGAAGGCTTTGTTGGTAAGTACTGGAGTTTATAGCATTGGAAGGGCGCGTAGTGAGCAAAGTAACTTTATGCCATGGATGGATGAGGGAGAGGGTTATTTCTCAACGGTAAGTACTTCTGCTAAAACATTGACTTTTGAGTTTTCGGGAATTTCTAATGTTGAAACAAGTGGTGGTGTTAATCCAGCGCTAAAGCTTGTAACAGTTGGACCAAATGAAGGAAATCACAAATTCGATGTGAATGTTATCGGGGCTGCTACTCGTACGTTAACTAATATTGAATACGGAAACTTCGGAGTCTCTAAAACTTCTCATATTCTTAATTTCTCAGATATAAACCTGAGCAATGGAAAGTTTTCGTTCCAATTTGTACCCCAGTCTGTTAATGGAGCTAAAGCAGTTGGAGTTGGTTTAGCTTATGCACAGCTTACTTATCCTCAGAAAAGTATTTTCTCGGGGCCCGCGATGTTTATTTACTCTGATTCTACTCGGTCAGGTAATTTATACTATGAATTTGCTCAGGTTCCAGCCACTGTGGTTGGCTATGATGTAACTGTAGCTGGGGATGTGATAAGAATACCCGGAACAATAAGAGAAGGGAAAAAGGGTTTTGTGCTTAGCAGCAGTAACCAAACTAGGAAAGTACTTTTAGCTGATCTTGACAGGCCGCTACTCCCTGCCTCTTTTACTCGGAACGTAAGGTTTAGAGCCATAAATCCAGGCGAACACAACTTTGTTATTATCACAAATAAAGCCTTAATGAAGAGGGCGGGAGGTAGCAGCCTTCCGGCTCCGGTGGAATATGCCTCTTACCGAAGTTCCGCTGCTGGGGGTGGGTATGACACGCTCCTGGTATTTATGGATGACTTGGTAAATCAGTTCCATTACGGCGAATTCTCTTCTAATAGCATCAGAAGGTTTTGTTCATTCCTAAATACTTCTGAACGTGAGAAACATTTGCTGCTACTGGGCAAAGGGGTAGAAATTAATACAATAAAATATAGGGATCCGGCAGCAAGAGCATTTGACCTTGTGCCTACTTTTGGAATTCCGGCCTCCGATCTGTTATTTTCTACCGATTTTAGAAACAATAGCTATGTGCCTTCTATAGCTACTGGAAGGGTTTTTGCTCGAACACCTGAAGATGTTATCAACTATTTGAATAAAGTAAAAGAGTACGATGCGCTGCCTGATGGATTAGAGTGGAGAAAGAATGTATTGCACTTGGGCGGAGGAAAAAATATTAAGGATATACCTAAGTATGCTGGTTACATAAAGAAGTACACGGCAAAAGTCAAAGGGCCTTTATTAGGAGCCAACGTTATAGAGAAGACCAGGCAAAACCTTAGTGATGTAGTTGAAAACATAAATATTTCGAAAGAAGTAAATGAAGGCCTCTCACTTGTTACCTTTTTTGGGCACAGCGCACCTGGAATTACTGACTTGGATATTGGATATCCGTCTATACCGACAAATAACTACAGAAATGCAGGCAAGTACCCTGTAATATTAGTTAATGGGTGCAATATAGGTAATTCATATGTAGTGAGTGATCCATATGTAAGCAACTTCAAACCGCTAGGGGAAGATTGGGTTAATGTGCCAAATAGGGGAGCAATTGCTTTTCTAGCTCACTCAGCAACAGGCTACGACCAACTACTTGACGCGTACACGACTATAATGTACTCAGTTGCTTTCAATGAAGAAGAGCATTATGGCAAGGCACTTGGCAACATGCAGCGAGAAGTCATCAGCCGTTTACTAAGAACATATAGAAACAGCGCTTATGAAAATTTTGCTATAACACAAGCCCTTGAAGTTGTGATACAAGGGGACCCTGCCATACATTTATACAACCCTGCGAAGCCTGATTATTTAATTAAGGCCAATAGCTTTAGTTTGAAAGACCGTTCCGGAAGCGTGGTGACTGCAGCGTCTGATTCTCTGATTTTAAATTTTGACATCAAGAACTTAGGCAAAGCTATAACTGACTCTATTTATATATCTGTAAGGCGAACATTTCCTGACGATTCAGTAATCCTCCATGACTCTATCAAAGTGGGACCAATTTATAATGAGAGTTCAGTTGCTGTCATGCTCCCTAATTCAGGCTCCTCTATTGTTGGTATAAATACTTTTGAGGTAAAGCTTGATATCCCAAATAACATTGAGGAATTAGATGAGGAAAACAATACCGCAACCTACCAAAAGTTCATCTCTGCGAGTGATATAACCACTGTTTATCCTGTTAAATATAGTATCGTTGGTATTAATAATGTCTCCCTCATTGCCCAGTCTACTATTACTCAGGAGGGAAGGGGAATATATTTCGAGATTGACACAACAAATACCTTTGACAGCTCCTGGCGCAAAAACACCACTGTTGAGAGATCGAGCTTTGCTACCTGGGATGTTAACCTGATTAATAGTGTCAAAGACAGCGTAGTATACTTTTGGAGAGCCAGATTTAGTACGTATAGCCCCGGTGAAGATACCATATGGGTCAATAACTCTTTCAGATATATTCCTGACGTTAAGTCAGGATGGTCGCAAAGCCACAAGGGGCAATTTGCAGAGGCTAAGGCAGAAGACTTTAAGCCAGTAAAACAAATTACTGATAAATGGGAGTTTAAAGAAACACGTAGATTCTTGAGCTTAAGGACTGTAGGAGGTGGAGTCAGATTTGCCCACCCACCGCAAGGCTTATATATAGATGGTACCCAAGTGTTAAGCTGGCAATGTGGTAACCCGAATCATAACACTTACGGGCAATTATTCATGGTCGTCTATAACGATGCTACTTTAGAAGCCATGACTAACCTAGGGGGAACTGTTACTTGCTCTGCCACTCCTTATATATTTACTACGCTTAACCTTTCAACTGCAGCAAACAGAGCTAAAATAAAGCGCTTCATTGATGCTGTGCCGGAAGGATATTACGTAGCAATCATGACTGCGAATAGTGTACCCTTTGATGCTTTCCCAGAAGATGCAAAGGCAGCGATCAGAGGCATTGGTTCAAAGTTAATCGATGAATTGAAGACAGGTGATCCATTTGTTATTGTTGGCCGCAAGGGGGCAGCCCCTGGGACCGCTCAGGAAAGAACTTACTCAAAAGAGGAGGCTGAGCGGGAAGGAGGCATAGACCGTGCCTCGCAAAGTACAGTGCTGGATGTTACGCTGGAGTCGAACCGCCAGTCCGGAACCATTACTTCGACTATGATTGGCCCGGCTCTGAGATGGGGCTCGCTGCACCACAGCATCAAGCCTTTTGCGGGCGGGGATGACACGTATAAACTGAGCCTGATCGGCGTTAACACTGCCGGAGAGGAAGTTATGTTAGTGGATGAAGTAAATGAGAGAGCCTTTGATATCTCGCATATAGATGCTGCTCAGTACCCAAGCCTGAAGTTGTCGGCATTTCTCTCGGACCCCACCATGCGCACAGCACCGCAGCTGAAGGAGTGGTTTGTGCTGTATGACCCGGTTCCGGAAGGCGTGATAAGGCCCGATCTGGTGAAGGCAAGCAGTGAAGAACTGACGCAACTGGCTGGGCGGGGAACATTGACGGTGCCCATGGCCTTCCAAAATGTTACCTCTACAGCATTTACTGACTCTCTTACAGTGGAGGTTGTCTTTTCAGGAAGCGGCATCTCTTCTACTACATCGCGCTTTAAAATAAAGCCGGTGGGTCCGAATGAAACAGTATACTTTAACCACACACTTGCCACCTCTGATCTAGATGGTGATTACAGGATAAGTTTCTATGTGAACCCGCGCCTCATCCTGGAGCAGGAGTACTCCAATAATATCTATGAGGTAGACTTCGGCGTGAAATCCAAGCTGCACCCGATTATGGATGTGGCCTTTGATGGCATCCATATCCTGGACGGAGATATTGTGTCGCCGAGTCCGCTGATTAGTGTGACGGTGAAAGACGAGAACAGGCATGTGTTTTTGCAGGATCCGTCTAAGATGTCGGTGGTGCTAATAACTGAGCAAGAAGGCGGCCACAAGCTCGAAAAGGATATTAACTTGGTGAATAACCCTGAAGTAACGTATACGCCGGCTACGGAGACAAACGACTTTAAGCTGGAGTATAGACCCTCAAAGCTTACTGACGGCAGCTATACATTACAGGTGAGGGCTACCGATGCGGCCGGCAAAGAATCGGGTGTCTCTCCGTATAAGATTGGCTTTAAGGTGGTGGGCGAGTCGAGTATTTCGAATTTCTATCCTTTCCCGAACCCGTTCTCTACTAAAACCAACTTCATCTTCACCATCACCGGCAGCACCATCCCGGAGAATATCAAAATCCAGATCCTGACGGTAACTGGTAAGGTGGTGAAGGAAATCATGAAGGAGGAACTTGGGCCGCTGCGCATCGGTAACAATAAAACAGAGTATGCCTGGGATGGAACCGATATGTATGGCGATAAACTGGCCAACGGCGTTTACCTCTACCGTGTGGTGATGACCAAGGGCGAGGAGGAGATGAAGCACCGCAACACCTTTGGCGATGGAGCTTTCAAGAACGGCTACGGCAAACTTTATATCCTGCGCTAGCCGGGCAAAGTATAAAGTATAAAAAAGGGGCACTGTACGCAGTGCCCCTTTTTTATACTTTATACTTTGCTATTTCCTTGTCAGCGTCAGGAAGGTATAGCTATACTTGTTTTTCTCGTCCGGCTCGTGGTGTTCCTGTTCCACCACCTGCCACTCGAGGTCGGACAACTCCGGAAAATAGGCATCGCCTTCAAAGCTTGCATGCACGCGGGTCAGGTATACTCTGTCAGCCAGCGGCAGTGCCTGCTGGTACACCTTAGCTCCCCCAATGATGCTTACCTGGTCAGCATCCAACTCCCTGCCTTTCGCAATGGCCTCCTCCAGCGAATGAACCACCACGCACCCTTCCGCCTGATAGTCTTTCTGGGAGGTAATGATGATGGACGTTCGGCCGGGAAGCGGTTTACCAATCGCCTCAAAGGTTTTGCGGCCCATGATCATCGGGTGCCCCATGGTCAGGCTTTTGAAATGCTTCAAATCAGCTGGCAGGTGCCAAATCAGGTCATTATCCTTCCCGATGACGTTGTTCTCTGCGGCGGCTACTACAATGGCTAGCATAGCTTATATCTCAAATTTATACCCGCGCAGCAGGTCCTGCACCGGCATGCGCTTTTTGCCCTCCATCTGCAGGTCAAGTATGGCAATGGCCCCGGCTGCTGTCTGCAGGTGCAGATACGTTTTGTTATCGGTATGGATGGTGCCCGGCTCGGAAGTATAACCTGTACTTTCCAACGCCTCTACTTTGAAAACCTTGAAGTTCTTGCCATGAAGTATGGTCCAGGCGGCAGGGTAGGGGCTCAGGCCGCGTACAAAGTTGCGCACCTGCTCGGCAGGCTGATCCCAATTTATCTGGCAGGTATCCTTAAAGATTTTCGGGGCAGTCTTGGTTTCGGAGGAAACTACCTGTGGCTGCGTTTGAACCTGGCCACGCTCGATGGCCTTTACAGTCCGCAGGGCAAGCTCCGATCCGGTATACTTTAGCTTTTCATACAGTGTACCAAAATCATCCTCTTCCAGTATCGGCACGCGCTCCTGGAAAATCATGTCACCGGTATCTATCTCGTGCTTGAGGAAAAAGGAGGTAACACCAGTTTCTTTCTCGCCGTTGATGATGGCCCAGTTGATAGGCGCCGCGCCGCGGTACTGCGGCAACAGGGAGGCATGGATATTAAAAGACCCAAGCTCAGGCATGGCCCAAACTGCCTCCGGCAACATTCTGAAAGCGACGATAATCTGCAGGTTAGCCCTGTAGCTTCGCAGTTCCTCCAGAAATGTCTCTGACTTGAGGTTTGTCGGCTGCAGTACCGGGATTCCCTGGGCTACGGCATACTCCTTCACCGGCGACTGGCTGAGCTTTTGCCCACGTCCGGCCGGCTTGTCGGGCGCGGTGATAACGGCTACGACTTTATACTTATGTTCGACAAGTGTCTGCAGGGTAGGCACGGCAAAATCGGGCGTACCCATGAACACGATGCGTATATCTCTCATACTTAGTTAAAGTCCGGGTAAAGCAGGTACTGCTTGCGCAACGTTTTGTACTCGGTAAGCGCCGGCTCCCAGCTGGCTCTTATCTCAGCCTCCGTTTTACCGGCAATTACTTGTTTTCGTAGGTCAGATGTGCCGGCCAGCTTCTCGAAGAAGTTGTTAAAAAACTTCTCCTTGTTGGTAGAGTTGTTATACATCTCCAGCAGGTAGGCCAGCGTAAACGGCTGGGCATGCGACGGGTCGGTCAGGTCCAGGCCATAGCAGGTAACGTCTTTATGCGGCGGGTTGGTAGCGCCCGGCGTGCTAACCGGCGTAAAGCTGAAATCCTTTTTCTGATAGTATGGGCTCCCGATGATCTGGAATGGCGTAGGGGTGCCGCGGCCCACGCTCACGTCAGTGCCTTCGAACCAGCAAATGGAGGGGTAAAGCGCAATAGACTGGGCGTTAGGCAGGTTAGGTGAAGGCCTTACGGGCAGGTTGTATGGCATGTTGTGATCGTAATTGTCCATCGGAATAACCGTCAGTTTTGCCTGACGCCCGCCATCCAGCCACTTTTCTCCGTTTATCATGTTTGCCAGCTCGCCCACCGTCAAGCCATGCACAATCGGAATAGGATGCATGCCTACAAAAGATATGTGCTCCTTCTCCAAAACAGGTCCATCTACGTAATGTCCGTTAGGATTTGGCCTGTCCAGCACCAGTACTTCCTTGCCGTTCTCGGCGGCGGCCTCTATCACGTAATGCATCGTGCTGATGTAGGTGTAGAAACGGGTGCCGACATCCTGAATGTCGAACAAGAGTACATCCAGGTCCTTTATCTGCTCTGGTTTTGGCTTTTTGTTGCTGCCGTAGAGCGATATGATGGGCAGGCCAGTTCTGGAGTCGGTGCCATCCTTAATGTGTGCGCCTGCGTCAGCCTCCCCGCGGAAGCCGTGCTCCGGGGCAAAAATGGTTTTTATTTCTATTCCGCGGCTCAGGAGCGTGTCCACCAGGTGTGTTTGACCAACCATCGAGGTCTGGTTCACAATCATGCCGACGCGCTTACCCTGTAGCTGGGACAAGTATAGCTCCATTTGCTCGGCACCTAGCTTAAGTGGCTGTGCTTGTTCCTGGGCAGGGGCAGCCGCTGTGGCTTCCACTTCAGAAGCCGTATTGGCAGGAACTTGCTTTGAGTTGCAGCCGCCCAGGGCGAGCAGCAAAGATGCGGATAGTAGCAGGTAAGGGTTTGTCATCGTTTTTCTAAGGTAGAAGTCAAAATTGATACCTATCTTTAAGGCCGTTAATCTGATTTACACGCGTGAACATCTCCAAATACATATCCGATAAAACATCAGAAGTACAGGCCGGCTCCTTCACGCAGTCGGTTACAAAAATAGCAATTATAAGTATAGCAGCAGGCATAGCTATCATGATTGTGTCTTTTGCCATACTTGAGGGCTTTCGCAACGAGATCCGGGATAAGATCTTCAGCTTTGGTGCGCACCTGCAAATCAGCAAGTATGATACCAATAATTCTTACGAAGGCGCGCCCATCAGCCAAAACATCGGTGTGACGGAGGAAATACCAGGTATCAAAAAAGTGCAAGGTTTTGCCCGCAAGACGGCCATTATCAAAACGGAAGACGAGGTGCTGGGCGTGGTGGTGAAGGGCGTGGATAAGGACTACGACTTAAGCGCCATGCAGCAGAACCTGGAGGCCGGTAAGCTGATCTCCTTCCCGGATACGGCTGCCTCGCTGGACGTGCTGGTGAGCAAAAGTATAGCCAGCAAACTTAAACTGGGTGTGGGCGATGAGGCGATCTTCTACTTTATCCAGAACCCGCCCCGGGCCCGCAAGCTGAAGGTAACCGGCATTTACAATACCGGGCTGGAGGAGTTTGATGAGGTCTTTGTGATTGGGGATATCCGGCTGATTCGGGAGCTGAACAACTGGCCGGACACGCTGGTGGGCGGGGTAGAGGTAGTGCTCAACGATTTTGAGCAGATAGACCAGGCCGCAGAGCAGGTATTTGAAAGTATGAATTATGATTTGCAGCTCGAGAAAATCACCGACCGCCACGCGCAGCTGTTCGACTGGCTCCGGCTGCTGCAGAAGAACGTGGTCATTTTTCTGGTGCTCATCATCTTTGTGGCCACCTTCAACATGGTTTCCACAGTGTTTATCATGATCATTGAGCGGATAAACATGATTGGCGTGCTGAAGGCAGTGGGGGCCACCGACGCGCAAATAAGGCAGGTGTTTTACTTTAGGGGCCTGAAGCTAACGCTCAAGGGACTACTGTGGGGCAACATCATCGGGATAGGCTTCTGTGCGGTGCAATACTACTTCGAGATTATTCCGCTGGACCCGGAAAACTATTACATGGACCGCGTGCCGATTAACTGGAACATTCCGGCCATACTTATACTAAACGTACTTACCCTGGTGCTGACCATGCTGGCTATACTTATACCTGCCGCCATGATTGCCCGCATCAAGCCGGTGAAGGCGATAAAGTTTGACTAAGGCTGGCAAACTCAGGTTTACTGCAGTTGCTTCACTGACAGGCGCCGCTGCGCTTAGCTGGATGAACCTGGAGGAGTGGTATCGGATAGCTGTGCTAGATGAAACAGGCGGTTATCCCTTTGGCCACGAAGGTCCTGTGCCATACTTCTACAAGTTCCCGGAGCTATATGCAATGGTGGCTGCTACCTGGGGTACTATTTTCTTAACGCTATCTTTAGGTAGCCTTTATACTTTGAAGTATGGAAACTCTAGGGTGCTGCTTCTAACTGGCCTGGTATTTATTGTAGCGCTTGTGCTTATGCTGCTGCAAGCTGCCTTTTAAAAGCCGGAACCAAAGCATAAAGAGGCAGTTCCAAAGTATAAAGCAGCCTTTAAAAGCTGCTTTATACTTTAGGGGGAATGATTAAACCGCTGCTTTGGCCGGAGCGCCTCCGCTCTGCTGCAGCACCTCGCGGCGTGGAACCGGAAGGGCGATGTCATTTCGCTCAAATGTATCCTTAGCGCGTTCATTCATGTCCCAGTACAGTGCCCAGTAATCTTCGCGTTTGCACCAGATGCGGGTGCTTATCGTAATGGAATGCTCTGCAAAATTCGTAACCACGATGGCCGGGGCCGGCTCCTTCAGCACACGCTCATCCTGGCTTATCAGTTCTGAGATTAACCGGCGTACCTTGCCAATGTCATTGTTCACCGAAACTGTGAAAAGCAGCTCCACACGGCGCGTACTTTCCACTGAGTAGTTTACCACCACCGCTGAAGCCAAGGGACCGTTGGGAATAAAGATGGTCTTGTTATCGGCAGTTTTGAGTACGGTATTGAAAATATTGATGAGCTGCACGGTACCGCTTTGGCCCTGCGCCTCTATAAAATCTCCTACCCGGAAAGGTTTGATGGTAAGTATAAGTACCCCACCGGCGAAGTTTGCCAGGCTACCTTGCAAGGCTAGGCCGATGGCCAGGCCGGCGGAGCCCAGCACTGCAATAAAGGAGGTCATCTCTAAGCCCAGCTGCGCAATTACCAGCACAAGCAGCAGCACCCATAGCGCAATGCTAAGTATGCTTATCAGGAAGGGCCGCAGCGACTCATCCACGCTTTTGCGCAGCATGATGTTGTTAAGGAAAGCTTTCAGCCGCCTTATAATCCAAGCACCAATAACCAGAAGGAAAATAGCTACTACTAACTTCAGGCCATACAGCACGGCAAAGTTCACAATCATTTCCCGGATAGAATCAAAATCCAGTACCATAGATGGGTAAGAGTTAAAAGTTTAAAGTTAAGAGTTTAAAGTTGACGGCTCAAATCGCGGGATAGTGCATGTAAGAGCTTAGCAAGGTGGTAGGTGGCGGCAGTTCAGCACCAGGTTGGGGTCAGGACACAGCTGCGCATACTTAGCGCGCTCTGCTGTGGTAGCCACGCCAGGATAGTCGCCATACCTGTTGCCCATATCGGCAATAATCTGGAAGTGCAGGTGCGGTGGCCAATGCCCGTTTTCGGGGTAGGGTCCCACCTCGGCAATCTTGGTGCCTTTAGAAAAGTGTTGCCCCTGCTGCAGGCCGAGAAGGGAGGCGCGGCTCAGGTGGCCGTACAAAGTATAAAACGTCACCCCCTCCAGTTCATGCTGCAGGATGATGGTTGGACCGTAGTCGCCGAAGTTGTCGTTATCCTGAAAGCTGTGCACCATAGCGTCCAGAGGCGTGAACACGGCGGTGCCGGCGGCGAGCCAAACATCCACCCCCAGGTGCAGGTTGCGACTCTGGGTCTCCGCATCGAAATGGCGGCTCCGGCGGTAGATAAAGCGATCCTCCAGGTAGCCTCCTACGCCTATGGTGGCCTGTTGCTGTTGCAGCAGCTGTCCCACGGCGGCATTGAAAGCATCTGTGTCTTGCAGGTCAGTATGCTGCAGCAGCTGGTTCTTCTCAGAAAAGTCGAGTAAGCACACGCCGTCGGCGTTCAGGTCAATATCCAGAACAGGGGCAAAGGTGTGGCGGTGCCTCCTTAATAAGGCGCTGAGGGTTGTTTCTTCTTTCATATACTTGCATAAAAGGCACGTAAAGGAGGTGCCTTTCATGCAAGTTAAGCAGAATTAGCTTAATGGTGCAGACTCCTCTTCTTCCAGCACCTTGGAAAAGGTCTTCAGGCTTTTGGTTTTACCGAAAAGCTCCTCTGATTTTCTGCTGTAAGCCAAGGCGGCCTCCTGTAGTGTCTCGAAAGTACCCAGGTTAATACGCTGCTTGTTATGGTGGATGATGGCCCGGTATTTCTGAGCCTCCTTGTGCACACCGCGCACGCCGAGCTTATTCTCGGTTTTGGTGGTGTTGCGCACGATTTTGCAAAGCGGGGCCCACTCCAGGTTCTCGCGGCGGCAATCGAGCTTGTTGCCGTTTTTAAAGTGTACGTACAGCTTCAAGTCGCTCTCCGGTTTGTCCAGCAGCTGTTCGCCAATCATCTTGTGCAGATAGATGGTTTCGTTACGGTACTTTCCGTTCTTGAGCGGCCAGTTTTTCTGGAAGAAGGCGTACCCGTTGGAGTGAATGCGCAGGTGCTTCAGAAACTCAATTTGCTGCAGGTATGCATTGTTTTGAATGTAATCATACGTAGTGTCGTCCACCACTACCGTTTTTTCACAGTTTTTTAGCGTTAGTTTGTACAGCATGTTGTTGTTTTCATGTTAAAAGGATGCGTTGATTATAGAAGTATGGGCACAGGCGTGAACCATTGCCATAGCAGCGTTCGGTAAAGTTCAGCTTTTTTTTAATATATTTTACAACTAATATTCAAAAATATTATTGTGTAGTCGGCTCCTGCATCCTAAAATTTATACGATACTTTCCAGTAACAGGAGGGATTGTCGTAACTTTCAGCACCAAAAGAAGTTTTACACCTTAGACTAATCAGAGCAAAGTATACGAACATGAGTAGCCCTTATCTAAACCTGAAGGTTGTAGAGATTACCCGCGAAACGGCTGACGCCGCCACCATACATTTTGAACATCCCCAAAAACAGAAGATAGACTACAAACCCGGCCAGTTCCTGACGCTGATCCTGCCCATTGAGGGCAAGGAAGTTCGCCGATCCTACTCCCTGTGCAGCACCCCGCACGAGGCCCCGCGCCTGTCGGTAACGGTAAAGCGCGTGGAGGGTGGCCTGGTATCGAACTACCTGCTGGATACCCTGCAGGTGGGGCAGGAGGTGAAGGTGATGGAGCCACTGGGCAATTTCTGCCTTACCTGCGCCCCCGCTAACCAGCGGCAGGTGCTGCTGTTCGGTGCCGGCAGCGGCATCACGCCCCTTATGTCCATCCTGAAGGCGGTGCTGCACGAGGAGCCCAACAGCAAGGTGACGCTGCTCTACGGCAACAGCAACGAGGATTCCGTTATCTTTAAGGAGCAGCTGCAGCAGCTGGAGGCAAATTACCCGGAGCGCCTGCACGTGGTCTACATCTACAGCCAGCCCAAGCAAGCCTGCGACTACCGCGGCCGCATGAACCAAAGTATGATTATCCGTATACTGGAGCGCCTGCAACTGGCCAAAATCAGCAACGGCGTTTACTTTATGTGTGGCCCTGAGGGGATGATGGAGGAGGTGCGGCACGCGCTGGATGTGCTGCATGTGCCGGCAGACCAGATTTTCCGGGAGAGTTTTGTAAGCACAAAGCTGCAGGACAAGCAACAGCAGGATCAGCACGGCACCGTGGTTTCATCAGAAGATGACGGAGGGATTACCACCCAGACCGTGACAGTAATTTACGAAGGCACGGAGTATAGCTTTGTGGTGGAGCCGGACCAAACCATCCTGGAGGCAGCTCTGGAGCAGGATATCGACCTGCCATACTCTTGCCAGGCTGGTCTTTGCACCGCCTGCCGCGGGAAATGCCTGAGCGGAAAGGTGCACCTTGAAGAGCGTGAGGGGCTTTCTGATGCCGAGATGGAAGAGGGCTATACCCTTAACTGTGTGGGACATCCGCTAACCCCTAACGTAGTGATTGAGATAGGATAAGCCAAAACTATCGTATACATAAGCAGAATCTGTGGAGATTTTTCCAGCTTCTGCTTATTTATTTGTACTTTCGTAAGAAGTGCCTATATTGTACTTCTGAAATATACATTGCTGTAATGACAATACACCATACACCTGACCTTACCATACCCAAGCGTTTGCCGCGTACCTACCTCTCTGAAGATTTTAAGGTAGAGAAGTGGGAAACCATACAACCATACTTCGAGGAGTTACAGGCCCGCCAAATAAACAGTGTAGAAGAGCTGGAGCAGTGGATGCACGACCGCAGCGAGCTTGAAAGCGTGCTTTCTGAGGACTTGGGCTGGCGCTACATCCGCATGACCTGCAACACGCAGGATGAGGAAACTACAAAGGCTTTTCAGTACTTCGTTTCGGAGATAGAACCCAACATTGCGCCACTGGACCACGAACTGAATCTGAAGCTGATGCACTCGCCATACGTGAACGGGCTTGACAAGGAAAAGTACAAGATTTACCTGCGTGGAGTAGAGCGGGCGTTGGAAATTTTCCGGGAAGAGAACGTGCCGTTGCAAACGGAAATCAGCACCAAGCAGCAACAATATGCGGCAATTACCGGTGCCATGACCGTGACGCTGGACGGGGAGGAAATGACCCTGCAGCGTGCTGCAGACCGCCTGAAGCGCACAGACCGCACGGTGCGGGAAGAGGCCTGGCGCGCCGTGCAGGAGCGTCGCTACCAGGATCACGAAAAGCTGGACAACCTGTTCGACGAGCTGTTGAAGCTGCGCCACCAGGTAGCAGCCAACGCTGATTTTGAGAACTTCCGCGACTATATGTTTGCCGCCATGGGCCGCTTCGACTATACGCCGCAGGATTGCTTCGACTTCCATACTTCCATCGAAGAAACCATCGTGCCCCTGCTCACGCAAATTGATGAAGAGCGCAAGCAACAGCTGGAGCTGGATACGCTCCGGCCATGGGACCTGGACGTGGACCCGAGTGGCAAAAAGCCGCTGGAGCCCTTTAAGAAAGGGGAGGAGCTTTTAGAGAAAACGATACAGGTTTTCTACAGGCTGGATACCTACCTGGGCGACTGCCTGGCTATTATGCGCGAGATGGGGCACCTGGACCTAGAATCGAGAAAGGGAAAGGCGCCGGGCGGCTATAACTACCCGCTGGATGAGATCGGGGTGCCGTTTATTTTTATGAATGCTACTTCCAGCCTGCGCGATGTGATCACCATGCTGCACGAAGGCGGCCACGCGGTACATTCTTTCCTTACCCGCGACTTGTGGCTTAACTCCTTCAAGCATCCGCCGTCAGAGGTAGCTGAGCTGGCCTCTATGTCGATGGAGCTGATTTCGATGGATTACTGGGATGCTTTCTTTGAGGATGAAGACGAACTGCGCCGCGCCAAGAAAACACACCTGGAGAGCGTGCTGGAAACCTTCCCGTGGGTGGCTACCGTGGACAAGTTCCAGCACTGGATTTACGAGCATCCAGAGCAAACGCAGGAGCAGCGCCATCAGGAATGGCTGAATATTTTCGAGACCTTCAACCACAAAACCGTAAGCTGGCAGGGGCTGGAGAAGTATAAACCGTTTATGTGGCAGAAACAGCTGCACATCTACGAAGTGCCATTCTACTACATCGAGTATGCCATGGCCCAGCTCGGCGCCATTGCTGTCTGGAAAAACTACAAGGAGAACACTGCCGAAGGGCTAGCGGCTTACAAACGCGCCCTGAGCCTCGGCTACACGGTATCCATCGGCGAAGTATATGAGGCGGCTGGCATCAAGTTCGACTTCAGCACCGAGTACATCAAGAGCCTGGTGGATTTTGTACGTGGCGAAATGGAGAAGCTATAAGTACAGGTTCCAGTTTATACTTATAAATCGCCCCGCTGTCGTCACTTGGCAGCGGGGCGATTCTTTTTTTTAAGAGGTATAAGTCTGGTTACCGGAGTGTTACTTCTGTAGCGGTATTCCTGGCAAAGAGAAAGTATAGCAGAAGCTTAATACTGGCATAGCTTTTGGTTTGGGGTTGAGCGTCCGCAGCAGAGCGGAAAACGTTAATTATGTTACCCATTATTCTACTAAAACTATGTTAAAAACCAAATTTTACCTGCCCCTGTCACTGTTCATACTTTTGCTGGTCAGTTCGTGTGCCTCTAAAAAAGCGGTTACTCATCAGCAAACCGATACGCAGAAAGCTGCCACACCAGAGCAGGTGGAGGACAACCCGAAGCTCTGGCAAGAGAAGTTTGAGCAGGGTATTGATTTTGTTGCCACAGGAAACGAGCCGTTCTGGTCGCTGGAGCTGGATGAGGAAGGCCAGCTTACGTTTAGGACGCTGAGTGAGGGAGACCAAAGTATAAAAATACCGATGCCGGCTGCTGAAAAGGTTTCCGGGGAGGAAGGGACCGTCTACAAAGCACAGACAAGTTCCGGACCTTTGGAAATAAGACTGTTGCGCCAGCCCTGCGAGGATACGATGTCTGGAAAAAAATCCCCTTACACGGTAGCGGTGCGCTACAAAGGCCAGGAGTATAGCGGCTGCGGCAACTACCTCAGCGACGCCAGGCTGGAGCGAACCTGGTTGCTGCAGCAACTTCGTGGGAAAGAGGTGACCGGTGAGCGTTTGCCCTTCCTGAGTTTTTCTCTGTCTGAAAGCAGAGTGTCTGGCAACGCGGGCTGCAACCGTATCTCCGGAAGTATGGAGGCCCGAGGTAACAAGTTATACTTTGGCGCAATAGCCGCTACCCGCATGGCCTGCCCGGATATGGAAATTGAAAATCAGGTGCTACAGGAGCTGAGTAAGCGCGAGTTTGAGTACCAGATTGAGAAAGATAAGCTGCGGCTGCTGCATAACGGAACTGAGGTGATGGTACTACAGCCTGAGAAGTAATTTATACTTTCCAAATACCAGAAGCGCCGGCTAAAGTATAGCCGGCGCTTCTGGTTTATACTTTATGGGTTGTCTATAGCGGCTTAAACTGCTCGAACATCTGGCGGCAGTTGTTGCAGTAGTGCATGGAGCGGCAAAGCGTGGGGCCGAAAGGGGTTCTAAGGGTGGTATCCTCGCTGTCGCAGTAAGGGCACCTGACGTGCTCCAGAATATCCAGGTCCAGGATCAGGTCATACTTGGGCGGCGGGGCGAGGCCAAATTCTTTTAGATGCTGCCGGCCTCTCTCGCTAAGCTTGTTGCTGTCCCAAGGTTTGTCGAAACTCATGTTAACCGTATACTTGCTGATGCCATACTTCTCCAGAGTGCGCTCCACGTCCTTTTTCATGTAGTCCATGGCCGGACAGCCGGC
Source organism: Pontibacter chinhatensis (assembly GCF_900113285.1). Taxonomy (GTDB): domain Bacteria; phylum Bacteroidota; class Bacteroidia; order Cytophagales; family Hymenobacteraceae; genus Pontibacter; species Pontibacter chinhatensis. The sequence goes on along the minus strand of NZ_FOOT01000001.1, from coordinate 1,120,885 downwards.
AAAGGTTGGCGTCATGTTTACGGTTACGTGGTTCTCTTCCGAAATGTCCACCCCCGTAATCACCCCCAAATCCACCAGCGACAGCACCGGAATCTCCGGGTCTTTCACCTCCTCCAGCAAGGTTAATATGTGTTCTTTGGTCAGGTTCATAATTTGGATACTAGACAAAAGACTATGTGACAAAGGACAAAAGAGATGCGTTACTTATGAATAGAGTCGGTTGTCCTTTGTCAAAAAGATATTTCGTCAAAAAATTACCATTCAGCAGTCGGGTCAATTTTGAAGACCTCGGCCATCTCGTCCAGCAGCGGCTGCAGGTGCTCGGTGTGGTTGCCATAGCGTCCGCCATACCTGGGGGCTATACTTTCCAGGTCAGGCAGCTTCAGCTCCGTCTTTTCGATGACAGCCTGTATGCGCTTGAGCCATTCCGCTTTCACTGCTTCTTCTCCTGCGTACACACCAGAATCAATCAGCTCCTGCTCATACTTTGAGGGTTCGAACATTCCCAGGGCATAGGGCAGCGCCTCGTTTAGCGATGACTGCAGACGAAGTATGGCTTCTTCCGTGGAGGAGCCGAGGTTCTTTATCCAGGTGTTGGCGTGCAGCACGTGGTACTTCACCTCGCCCTTTAGTTTGGTGGCTACCTTGGCAATCGGCTCGTAGCTCGACTGGCTCAGCATCTCAAAGCGGATGATTTCAGCGTTGTCAAAGAGGAAGTGGCGAATTAAACTAAAGTCATACTCGCCGTTTGGCAGCTCAACCAACTGGCTGTTGTGGAACTGGTTGGCGTTGCGCGTAAACGCCACTGTGTCCGGGTCAGCCTCGCCAAGCTCCTGCAGCAACGTATAAAATGCCAGGCTATGCCCAATCTTATCCTGCGCCATCGACGAGAAGGCAATGTCCTCCTCCAGTATCGGGCCGAAGCCGGTCCACTCGGAGTTGCGGTGGCCAAGTATAAGCTGGTCGTCGGCCAGTTTGTATAACAGGTCTTTTATCGCTTGCTCGTTCATTATGGGGCTGTACTTTTTTGTTCCTCCTTATACTTTGTGATCTTGTCCATCACCTTATAGGCGGTGGCTTCGCGATACTTCTTTTCGGGCACCGTCAGCCACATGTCCTTGTCCTCTTCGGCCGACTGCAGCACATGTTTCGACTTTACCACCCACACATTCACAATTGGGCCTTTGTCGCCGAACTGCTGCTTTGCCTCTTGCAGCGCCTCCTGGTAGGAGGTGGCTATCACACGACCGGCATGGGTATGGGCTTTGCCACGCTTCTTCAGGTGGAAGATTTCGTAAGGCTCCCGCTGTTCGCTGCGCTCGGTGGGCTCCTCCAGGCGGATCACGTCGTACACGTTCTCAGCATCGCCTACATAGGGCGTTACCATGATGTGCGAGGTGCGGGCCACCCACATGCCACTGCAGGCGGCGCGGCGGCTGTATTGCTCCTTCGAGAAAAGGAAAGCGACCTCCTCGTTAGGGGCATGCACCGGCCCTACATAAGTATAAGCAGCGCCTTCTTTTTTCTGATGGAAAGTCTCGTAGGTTTCAAACTGATCCAGCTCAGGCTTTGGCTCCGCAGGAGGCAGTTCGCCCTCGGGCAGGTTCAATCGGGTTACTCTCGGGTCTAATGATGTCAAAGACATAAGTTATGAGTTAAGAGCCTTGATTAGTTAAGAGTTAAAAGTTGAGAGCTAAGAGTTGTTTGAGTGAATCATTTTTAACTCTTAACTCTCAACTTTTAACTGAAGCCGTTACGCTTTTAGGCTAACGGCTTCACATACTTTGCTTTCGGATGGAGCAGGGCACGGCGTACCCAGGCGCCGCGTTCTTCGGCAGTGCGTCTCACGGCCAGGCGCTCGGTGTTACATGGACCATCTCCGTTGATGACGCGCTTGAACTCCTCCCAATCCGGCTCAGTGTAGTCCCATTTACCGGTCTCCGGGTTCTTCTTCAGGTTCGGGTCCGGAACTGTCAGGCCAAGTTCCCAGATCTTGGGCACGTACATGTCCAGAAACTGCTGGCGCATGTCGTCATTGCTGGCCATTTTCACTTTCCAGCGCATCAGGATCTCGGTGTGCGTGCTCATCTTGTCGGGTGGCCCGAAGAAGTGCATAATAGGCGTCCACCAGCGGTTGAGGGCGGCCTGAATCATCTCGCGCTGCTTAGGCGAACCGGTGGCCATGTGCACCACGGCATCGTGGCCATACTTCAGGTGGAAGGCCTCCTCGGCGCAAATGCGGTCCAGGGCACGGCAGTACGGGCCGTAGCTGCCCTTGGCGTTGGCCAGCTGGTTTACGATTGCTCCCGCGTCAATCAGCCAGGAGATAATATTGGAGTCGGCCCAGGTAAAAGCCGGGTAGTTAAACACGTTCGAGTACTTGGACTTGCCATTGATCAGGTCGGTCAGCATTTGCTCGCGTGACTTGCCCAGCGTCTCGGCGGCAGAGTATAGGAGCTGGGCATGGCCCACCTCGTCCTGCACCTTGGCCATCTGGGCCATTTTGCGGCGGAAGCCGGGGGCACGCGTAATCCACGTACCTTCAGGCAGGGCGCCGATGATCTCGGAGTGCGCGTGCTGCTCGATCATGCGGATGAGCTGCTTGCGGTAGAGTTCCGGCATCCAGTCAGTAGGCTCTATTTTTTCGCCGCGTGCGATGCGCGCCTCAAACTCGGCCAGCTTTGCAGGGTCTTCGTTCTGCAAGGTGTCGAACTTGGTGGCCTCAAAAACGTTTCCTCCTCCGTACATAGTATTTACAGTTTTAGGGTTCGGTAAAAGTGCCGGGCCGCGTTACCAGCCCGGCGATTGTTTGTTTAAGGTGTATTAAGGTGAGAGTAGGTATTGTATATGGCCTTTGCGTTAGCTCCGCAGGCCGTTTAGTAGCATCTCCGATAGGTTCTCGGCAATCTCTGTTGGCGTCATTTTACCCTCTGGCTTGTACCAGGTGTGTATCCAGTTAAGGGCAGAAAGTATGGTAAGCACGGCAAATTTTTCGTCCGGCACCGTAAACTCCCCGCGCTGAATGCCTTCGTGTATAATCTCCCGGAAGCGGGCCTCATACTTATCGCGGAGGGCCAGAAAGTTGCTGTGCAGCGGCTCGCTCAGGTGGCGCCACTCGTGCAGGAAAACGGCCGAGGCTTCTGTGTTCTGCGTCAGCACCTGCACATGGGCGGCAATGGCGCGCTGCAGGCGCACGGTGGCGGTGCTTTCCATACTTTCGGCGGCATCCAGGGCATCAAAAAACTCGTCGGCCATCTTAAAGCACACCCGCTGCAGTATCTCCTCTTTTGATCGGATATGCGAGTAAATGCTGGCGGCTTCGATGCCAAGCGCATTGGCCAGATCGCGCATTGAGGTGGCCGCGTATCCCTTGCTTTTAAAAAGGGCCGTGGCGGTCTTCTCGATTTGCTCTTTCCTGGTCAATACTGCTTCCATACCATAAGTAACAAACATACACAACCTAACGTTCGTTAGCAAATTTATTTTATAAACGTTTATACTTTTAGAAGGTTTATAGGAGTACGGGCCAAGTATTTTGAGGGGAAATCATATGTCTCCGATTTAATGTAGCGTTGCTTCGGCGGTTCCGTATATTTACAAAGCCCTTATTTACTAAACGACAAACATCATGACTGACCTGACTAATACGGCCGAGCGGCTGACAATGGAGTTCGTGCACTATGAGGTAAAAGAGCGGGTAGGGTACATCACCCTGGCCCGGGCAGAGAAACGCAATGCTTTAAACTATGAAGTAGTATCTGAACTGAAGCGCGCTTTCAGCATCGCCGAGGAGGACGAGGCCTGCAAAGTGATTGTGCTGCGGGCGGAGGGCAAAGTATTTTGCGCCGGTGCCGACCTGGAGTACATCCAGCGCCTGCAGGAAAACGATTACCACGAGAACCTGCTGGACTCTACCCACCTGATGGAGCTTTTCCGTTTGATTTATACTTTAAAGAAAGTGGTTATCGCCCAGATACACGGCCACGCCATTGCAGGCGGTTGCGGGCTGGCTGCCATCTGCGACTTTGGTTTTACCGTTCCTGAAGCCCGGTTTGGCTATACAGAGGTGAAAATCGGCTTTATCCCGGCGATTGTGAAGGTGTTCCTGCTGCGCAAAATAGGGGAGTCGAGGGCCAAGCAGCTGCTGCTGACAGGCGATTTAATATCGGCTGAGGAGGCCGAACGCTATGGTTTGGTAAACTATGTGGTGCCCGTGCAGGAGTTGGAGGAGCGGGTGTTTGCCTTTGCCCAGAAACTCTGCGCCGAGAACTCCAGACAAAGTATGGAGGTAACCAAAGAGATGGTTGCCCGTGTACAGAGTATGTCGCTGGAGGAGGGGCTGCAGTATGCCGCCGAAATGAATGCCGTGGCGCGCGGTAGCGAGGACTGCCAGCGCGGAATTGCCGCTTTTCTGAACAAAGAAGAAATAAAGTGGTAGCCTTCTGTTTAAGTTTTTTAAACTATTCCTTAAACTTGCTGTTTTGTGTATGCTGACAGGCATCGGAGTTATGCTTCTGACTTTTGTGGCGATGGAGGGCGTGGCGTGGCTCATGCATAAGTATGTATTGCACGGCTTCCTGTGGTTTCTGCACAAGTCGCACCATACACGCCATCAACACGCTTTTGAGTGGAACGACCTGTTTTTTGCCTATTATGGGGCGCTGGCGATGCTTTTTTTCATCTTCGGCACTGACCCCATAGATTACAGGTTCTGGATCGGCGCAGGCATTACCCTGTATGGGGTCGCCTACTTTCTGATTCACGATGTGTTCATTCACCGGCGGTTAAAGTTGTTCGGTAAAACGTCTAGTGTTTACCTGAAAGCTTTAAACATGGCGCATAAGGTGCACCACAAAGAACAGGGCAAGCATGGCTCAGAGTCATTCGGAATGCTGTGGGTAGCCCCGCGCTATTTCCGGTTGGCCCAGGAATTAGTTAAGAAACAGGAACAGGAGAATCGTGGCTCAGTATACTATTAAAGAACTTGAACATCTTTCGGGCATCAAGGCCCATACCATCCGGATATGGGAGCAGCGCTATGGTATCCTCAATCCCATGCGCACCGAAACAAACATCCGCTATTACGACGACGCCGATCTGAAGTCGCTGCTCAACATCTCGCTGCTGAACGAACGGGGCTACAAGATCTCCAAGATTGCGCAGATGGATGAGCAGCAGATACAGGAGACGGTGCAGCAACTGTGCGAGCAGCCCTGCGCAGGGGCACACCACGTAAAGGAGCTGGTGTCGGCGATGGTGGACATGGACGAGCAGCTTTTCGACCGCGTGCTCTCCAAGGCTGCCCTGCAGATGGGCTTTCAGGAGACGATGCGGGAGGTGATTTACCCTTTCCTGAACAAGATTGGCGTGCTTTGGCAAACCGGAAACATTACGCCGGCACACGAGCATTTCGTCAGTAACCTAATCCGGCAGAAGCTGCTGGTGGCCATAGACGGCCAGACAGCCCGATGGGCGGAGGACGCCCCCGTTTATATTTTATACTTGCCTGAGGGGGAGCTGCACGAGCTGGCGCTGCTGTACATGAACTATGTCCTGCGGGCCCATCATCAGCGGGTCATTTACATGGGGCAACACCTGCCATTTAAAGATCTGGAGCTCACTCATGAGCAGTTTAAGGCAGAATACCTCTGCACGGTGCTCACCACCGTTCCGGAGCGGGAGCAGGTCCAGGCTTACATCGATAAATTGTCGGCGCGTTTCCCCGATAGCACTGTTTACCTGTATGGCTACCAGGCACAGCACGACTTCCTTGTGTTCCCTGAGAATGTGGTGCGCCTAACCTGCGTGGAGGACCTAATAGCCAAAATAAACTAAAATTTTTGCACCATTTCCCGGTCGGGCCACCGCTCTTTTCGTTTAAAGGGAGCGGTGGCCCGATTTTGTTTGGCTCCCTTTCGTCGGGCTATCCTGTCGTTTACCCTGAAAATATGTACGTACACGGGTTAAGAATGCGTTATTTGTCGAAATTGTTTAAGTAAATGCAAAAATAGATTACACAAACCTATTTTTATTTGACAGATAATCGTATATTTGTTTATGGTTTAACCATAAAACTTTAAACAGAATGACAGCTCTGGAATTTAATACCCTTGTACAAAATGTGGCGCAGTCGCTACGGCCTGCTGCCATGAACCTTACCCGCAACCTGGACGATGCCAAAGACCTGGTGCAGGAAACCATGCTGAAAGCCCTTACCAACCGCGAGAAGTTTAAAGCCGGAACTAACCTGAAGGCCTGGCTCTATACTATCATGCGTAACACCTTCATTAACAATTATAATAAGGTAACCAAGCGCAGCAGCAATGTTGACAGCACCGAGTACCTGCAGTACCTGAACACCGACGAAAACTACGTGACACAGAACAAAGGCACGGCAACTTTCGTCATGAATGATATCAACAAAGCCATCGCTGCGCTGAACGAAGAGCATCGCACGCCTTTCATGATGTACTATGTGGGCTACAAATACCTGGAGATTGCAGAAAAACTGCAGATTCCAATCGGTACGGTGAAAAACCGCATCCACATTGCCCGCAAGGAGCTCAAACAGATGCTTAAGGTATACCAACTGGATGCATAATAAAGTATAACCTAAACCTACTATATGGGTGGAACACGAGTGATCGTTATCGGCTCGGGCTTTTCGGGTTTGTCAGCTGCTACCAGCCTGGCTGCCAAAGGCTATGAGGTAACCGTGCTGGAAAAGAATAGCAGCCCCGGTGGCCGCGCCCGAAGCTTCACCGCCGATGGATTCACGTTTGACATGGGCCCCAGTTGGTACTGGATGCCTGACGTGTTCGAGTCATACTTTAACAGGTTCGGGAAAAGCACTTCCGATTATTACGACCTGCGCCGCCTGGACCCTTCCTATACGGTTATCTTTGGCGAGGACGATTTTGTAGACATACCAGCCCGGCTGCCGGAGCTGCAGGCGCTCCTGGAAAGTATGGAGCCCGGCAGCGCTGCGCAGCTGGATTTGTTTCTGGAGCAGGCCGCCTATAAGTATGAGGTGGGCATCAACCAGCTCGTGTACAAACCCGGCCGCTCCGTAACCGAGTTTATGAGCCCGCGCCTGCTGCTGGATGTGCTGCGCCTGGATGTGTTCCAGTCGTTTCACAAGCACATTCGCCGCTTTTTCCGGCACGAGAAGATTATCAAGCTCATGGAGTTCCCCATCCTGTTTTTGGGAGCTTTGCCGCAGAACACCCCTGCCCTGTACAGCCTCATGAACTACGCCGACATCAGCCTGGGTACCTGGTACCCGATGGGCGGCATGTATAAGATTGTGGAGGGAATGGTGCAGCTGGCGGAGGGGAAGGGAGTACGCTTTCTCTACAACCAGGATGTGCAGCGGCTGGAGGTGCAGGCCGGAAGTATAAACCAGGTGGTGACTACTACCGATGTGTTTGAGGCAGACGTGGTAGTGGCCAGCGCCGACTACCACCACGTGGAGACGGAGCTGTTGCCGAAATCCAGCCAGAGCTACTCTAATACTTACTGGGATAGCCGCGTGATGGCGCCTTCTTCGCTCTTATTTTACGTAGGGGTGAATAAACGCCTGCAGCACCTGCGCCACCACAACCTTTTCTTTGACGAGGACTTTGGCCCGCATGCCGAGGAGATTTATACTTCACCGCAGTGGCCCCGCAAACCGCTTTTCTATGTTTCTGCGCCTTCCGTAACCGACCCTAGCGTGGCGCCGGAGGGCTGCGAAAACCTGTTTATACTTATCCCTGTCGCGCCGGGCCTGGAGGATACCGAGGAGCTGCGCGAGAAATACTTTCACCTGGTGATGGACCGCCTGGAGCGCCTGACGAAGCAGGAGATCCGAAGCCATATTATTTACAAGCGCAGCTATGCGCACCGCGATTTTATACAGGACTATAACGCTTTTAAAGGCAACGCCTACGGCTTGGCCAACACGCTGCTTCAGACGGCCATCCTCAAGCCCAGCCTGAAGAGCAGGAAAGTCCGTAACCTCTACTATACCGGGCAACTCACCGTGCCCGGGCCTGGCGTGCCGCCCTCACTTATATCAGGGCAGGTTGTGGCGAAGGAAATTGAGAAGGAATACGCACCGCCGGTTACCGTACATGTATAACCCAGAACCCATAGCGTATGGAGCAGCTCTTTGAAGACACCTGCATGCAATGCAGCAAGATTATTACCCAAGCCTACAGTACCTCATTTTCCCTGGGCATCAAGTCGCTGGACAAGAAGTTTCACCTGCCCGTTTACGCCATCTATGGCTTTGTGCGCTGCGCAGACGAGATTGTGGACACGTTTCACAACCACGACAAACGCAAGCTGCTGGCCGATTTCAGGCAGCAAACCTACGAGGCCATCGACCAGAAACTCAGCCTGAACCCGGTGCTGCACGCCTTCCAATGCGTAGTCAACAGGTATGGCATCGACAAGGCGTACATTGAGGCCTTCCTTAAAAGTATGGAAATGGACCTGGAGCCACACGAATACGACCGCGAGCTCTACAACGAGTATATCTACGGCTCGGCAGAGGTGGTGGGGCTGATGTGCCTGAAAGTGTTCTGCGAAGGGGACCAGGAGATGTTCTCCAGGCTGGAGAAGCCGGCGCGCAGCCTGGGCGCGGCCTTCCAGAAAGTGAACTTCCTGCGCGACATGAAGAGCGACTTTGATGAGCGCGGCCGGGTATACTTCCCGAAGGTGGAGTACAGAATGTTCAGCAACCAGTGCAAGGCCGAGATAGAGCAGGATATCATGCAGGATTTTAACCGTGCCTACGTGGGTATCATGGCCTTACCTCGCTCGGCCCGCATGGGCGTGTACCTGGCGTATGTGTACTACCTCAAGCTTTTCCGCAAGATCCAAGGCCTGCCGGCAACCCATATCCTGAAAGAGCGCGTAAGAGTACCTGATAACACTAAGCTGGCACTGCTGCTTAGTTCCTACGTCAAGTACCGATTTAACGCGATTTAGATGCTGCATAAATTACCCCTTATATTTTTACTGTTTATGGCCCAGGTAGCGCTGGCTGACACTAAAGCCCGCTACAACCTGAGCGAACTGCGAAACGAGTACCTGGAGGCAAGCCTGGACAAGGCCGCTGCCGAACAGTTTAACAAAAAGATGGCTGGCTATAAAGGAAACGACCCCCTGATGCTGGCCTACAAAGCCGCCTCGGAGGCGGTGATGGCCAAGTACGTCTGGAATCCCTATAGTAAGCTGAAGCAGGTGAAAACCGCAGCCGCCCTTTTCGAGGAGGCGGTGCAACTGGATGAGAAGCATCCGGAGATTCGGTTTCTACGCTTCACGGTGGAGCATTACGTGCCCCGCTATCTCAACCTGAGCCCCAACCTGGAGAGCGACAAGCGGGTGATGATCAACAGCCTGAAAGCACACCCTAAGTCGGGTGTTTCCACGGAGTTTGCCCGCACCATGCGCGACTTCCTGCTCTCCAAGGACCATTGCACCGAGGCGGAGAAGGAGGAAATCCGTAGCATCAGGATTTAGGGGAAAGTATACGGGGTGGTTGGTGCGTGCCTGTTGCTAAACCAAAGTATAGGGTGTGGTTAAAGTATAGATGCTGTCAAATTTGTTTCCTTAATCTTTTACCCATTACCCGTTCTTCATTAATCATCCGGAAGTATGTACCTCTACCTGTATCTGAATATTTTCACTATTTTATTCCCTTTTCTGCTGTCCTTCGACCGCAAAGTGGCTTTCTATAAAGATTGGGGGGCGCTGTTTCCAGCCATCCTTGCCAACGGAGTGTTTTTTATAGTATGGGATGCCCTGTTTACCGAGGCGGGTATCTGGGGCTTTAACGAGGAGTACCTGACGGGAATCTACCTCTTTAATCTGCCGCTGGAGGAGGTGCTCTTCTTCCTGACCGTGCCTTATGCCTGCGTGTTTATCTACGATGTGCTCAACGCCTACATCACCAAAGACCTGCTGCAGCCATACGCTAAAACTATTGCTGTGGGGCTGATGCTGGTGCTGCCGCTGATCGCCGTCTTCCATATGAGCCAGATTTATACTTCCATCACTTTTATGCTGCTCACGCTCCTGCATTTGGTGCACCTCCGGTTTTTTGGCACGCGCTATCTGGGACGTTTTTACCTGGCGTACCTGGTGCACCTGGTGCCGTTCCTGCTGGTGAACGGCGTACTTACCTACATGCCCATCGTGTGGTACAACGATGCCTACAACCTGGGCCTGCGCATCGTTTCCATTCCGGTGGAAGATACCTTGTATTCCATGCTGATGCTTTTGCTGACAATCTCTGTGTATGAGGGGATTAGGAGGCGAAAAAGCGTTAAACAATATCGGCCTGTAGCGGTATAGAGAGTATGGGCACCCTGCACGTAACAATCGATAATAACTCCGGCTTCTGCTTTGGGGTAGTGTATGCTATCCAGATGGCAGAGGACATGTTGGAGGAGCAGGATTATTTATACTGTCTGGGGGATATCGTGCACAACGATGTGGAGGTGGAGCGCTTGCAGCGCCGCGGCCTGCGCATTATCTGCCATGAGCAGCTCCGCGAGCTAAAGAACGAGACCGTGCTTATACGCGCACACGGCGAGCCGCCCGAAACTTACCAAATCGCCCTGCAAAACAACCTGACGCTCATCGATGCCAGCTGCCCGGTGGTGCTCAAGCTGCAGAACCGCATCAAGTCGTCCTTTGATAAAAGCGAGCAGATTTACATTTACGGCAAGCACGGGCACGCCGAGGTGATGGGCTTGCTGGGCCAGACAAACAACCAGGCCGTGGTGTTTGAAAGTATGGAGGAGTTGCTGCAACACCAGTTGCCGCCCAAAATCACACTCTACAGCCAAACGACCAAGAGCACCGATAATTTCTATAGTATAAAACAGCGACTGGAAGGCCAGGGCTACGAAGTGGACGCCAACGACACCATTTGCCGTCAGGTATCTAACCGCGACAAGGAACTGCGCACCTTTGCCGCTAAATTCGATAAGGTAGTGTTCGTGTCCGGAACCAAGTCGAGCAACGGAAGGGTTTTGTACCAGGTGTGCAAAGATACCAACCCGCAGACATACTTTGTCTCCAAGGTAGAAGAGCTGCAGCCGGAGTGGTTTGCCGCCGGTGAGTCGGTGGGCATTTGCGGAGCTACTTCCACACCCATGTGGCTGATGGAGCAGGTGCGCGACGAACTGCTGAAGTATGAACTTTAAGCGCGAATCACGCAGTCCGTATAAGGTATCACAGCTGGGTGTTTGCCGCTTTAACAGGCTACTTGGTAAAGGATTTTAAACCTCAGGTATCTTAGTCTTTTGTCCTTTGTCACTAAGTCTATTGTCCTGAATTGGGATACGGTAAGCGAGACGTATAAGCAAAATGGCCATAGCAAGAAAGAGCGATTTCCGGGGAGTATGGATTGCGGCAGGTATACTTGTCTGCTGGGCCGTGCTGTTGGTATACTTGCTAACAACCATCACGGTAAACTTCGCCTCGCCGCTGACTTATCTCTTTATCCTGCTACAGACACACCTCTACACTGGCCTGTTCATCACGGCCCATGATGCCATGCACGGCGTGGCCGCACCCGGCAAACCCAAGCTAAATCGGCTAATCGGTACCCTCACGGCCTTGCTGTTTGCCTATAACTGGTACCCGCGCCTGTTGCCGCGCCATCATCAGCACCACCGCCACGTGGCCACTGAGCAAGACCCCGACTACCACCACGGTTCTTTCTGGCCATGGTACCTGAGTTTCCTGCGGCAATACATTACCTGGTGGCAGTTGCTGCTCATGGCCCTCACGTTCAATGTGCTCAAGTTATACTTCCCGCTGGAGAACGTAGTGCTTTTCTGGATGCTTCCTGCCATCCTGGCGACGTTCCAGCTGTTTTACTTTGGCACCTACCAGCCGCATCGGGGCGAGCATCCAGATGAAAATCCCCATAAATCCACTACCCAGGCCAAAAACCACCTGTGGGCTTTCCTGAGCTGTTACTTCTTCGGCTACCACTACGAGCACCACGACAAGCCTTACATTCCGTGGTGGCAGCTCTATAAAACAAAAGTATAGGTGGATAAAGTATAAATTGTTGCACCCTGTTTCGCAACAGCAGCGGGGTGGCTGCCGTATCGGTAAAGGTTTATAAAGACGTTAACCTTTGCCATTCCTCTACATGAAATCCAGATCAAGCTTTTTGGCTCTTGGTGCCCTGCTGAGCCTGTTGGTGCTGTGCCAGCCCCATGCGGCTGCGCAAACCTTTGTAAATGGGGGGGCAGGAAAGGAGCCTGCTTCGGTAAAAGCAGGCGTCAGTTTTGTGTGGCTTTCCGAAAACGACAGCCAGGGACTAATGTTTAGCAATAACTTTAGCCATTACCTGGGCAAGCGCCTGGCGCTGGGGCTCAACCTGGGCCTGTTGTCTGCCAAGCGCTACGACGATGCCAAGCAAATCTATACTATCCAGAATACCTTTTACATGGGCTCTTTAGAGGCTGCCTTTGATGTAATGAACGGCGAAAAGGTGGATGTGCGATTCGGGGCAGGCCCGGCCTTCCGCCACCGCGCCGAGATTAACTCCGACCCGGAGGGGCAGGGGACGCAGGACGGCTCTGTTACCCACATCAAAACGTCCGACGTAGGCTTCCACGGCTTTCTGGAAAATGACTTTGACATACTCCGCAACGGCATCGCCGGGGGTAAAATATCTTACTTCCACTTCAACAAGGGTACGCCCATACTTTCCATCGGCCTGCACCTGGGCTTCAGGTTTTAGAGAGCACAACTGCAAAGTACAAAGTATAAAAAAGGAGCCTGGTCAGGCTCCTTTTTTATACTTTGTAACTCAGGCTGAGACCTGTACTTTTTGTATGTGTAAACCCACTCCCGCCACTCCCGAGAGGGGAATTCCTGTAGAAATAAAGATACTCCCCTCCTCGGAGGGGTTAGGGGTGGGTCTGCCGCAACCTGGACTTTAACTTTAAAAAGCCTAGTGGTCGCCCGCTTCTTTCTTGCAGCAGTCGTCGAGGCGGTTGTAGGCGCGCGCATCGGCCGGAAGCTCGTTGGCGTCGTAGCCTGCCTTCGTTACCGCCTTCAGCACGTTGTCGGTGTTGGTCTTGCGGGTATCAAACACCACGGTCAGCACCTTCGATTTCACGTCCAGGTTCGAGGACTTTACCCCCTTTTCGTAGGCCATGGCTTTCTCCAGCGTGTTTTTGCACATGCTGCACACGGCAGAGGTTTTAATCTGTACGGTCTCGGTATTGCCTTTCTGGCCTTGTGCGTTCGCGGCCATACTTACCAGGGCCAGCGCCATCGAGAAGAATAAGATACGTAGTTGTTTCATCTGTAGTTGATTTTAAGGTATAACAGGATAAAAGCTTAATTAATTCTGAATCGCAAGCCGGCATAGATAATGCGGCCGGTTACCGGTCCCCAGACCATGCTTGCATCAAAGTTACTGCCAAACGGGTCGTTGGCACCCATGATAGGATCTGCCTGGCGGTAATTTAAAAGGTTTTCTGCCCCCAGGTAGATATCCCACCCCTTAAACGCACGGGTAATCTGGGTGTTGACCGTGGCAAAGCGCTTGGAGGTCTGCACCGGTTCCTCAGCGTTTCCGGTTACAGGCGCCAGCGGCATCAGGCCGAAGTACTGGGTGGTCAGGTCGGCGCGCCACTTGTCAAAGGGGGTGGCAAAGCCGAGGTTTACAAAGAAGCGGTGCTCCGGTATCATGGGCCGCTGCAGCAGTTCTCCTTGGTAGCTGGTCTTCACGTCGTAGTACTTGTAGGCGGCCTTGGCGTCCAGCCCCTTCAGGACCTCATACTGCAGTTCGGCCTGGAAACTGTTGGAGTAGGAGCGACCCTCGAGGTTGTAAAACAGCACCTGTCCCGGCTGGCTGTACATATCCGCCACCACCTGATTGAGGAAGTCTGTGTGGTAAAAGTCCGTCACGAAAGCGCCCGGTCTTCCGGCTAGCTCAAAATAATGGGTAAATGATCCACCCACATTCCATGCCTCTTCAGGCTGCAGTTCTTCCTGCACAGTAAGCCTTCTGGAGCTGACAAGCGCGGAAGTGTTCTCGGCTATCGCGTTGGCTACCCGGAAGCCCTTGCCAGCTGCCAGGCGTACGATCGTATTGGGCGTGAAATCATACTTTACATTGAGCCTTGGCGTGAACACGTTGCCATAGAGGTTGTGAAAATCCAAGCGCGCCCCGGCTACCACCGTTAGGTTTTCGGCGTTGTTGTAGATGTACTCAGCAAAAGCGCCCGGTACTTGCTCGGTGCGGCTGTAGGCGGAATCAGTTAAGCTCTCTTGGTAATCCTCAAAAGTATAGCTCAGGCCGGTTTTGTACGTATGGCGCGTGTCGCCGATAATGGACTGGAAGATAAGCCGGGCGTTGGCGCTGTTCTGTTCCCCGTTGTAGGTGCGCAGGCCGTACTGTGAGTCGAACTTGTGGTGCGTAGCGGAGGTAATGAGGCCCAGGCTCTGGTAAGGCTTTCCGGGGAAAGTATAGGAAGTCTTGTTGAAGCCCGAGAGCCGGTCCACTTCCGATTCGGTGCCGTAGTAAGGTTGCTCGGCTTGCGGGATGTCCTCTTTATACGCCATCTGCCCACCCACCTTTGTCTCGCGCAGCGCATTCAGCCCAAACTCCGATACCCAGGCGCCGTGCTCATACTTCCACTTGTTCAGCACGTTGTACTGCGAGCCCAGCGAGAGGTCCATAAAGCCGTCGTCGTTGCGGTCGGTGCGGTTGTGGAGCTGGTTGGTGTGCAGCATGAGCAGCGTGCTCCACTTTTTGCCCAGGCCTGTGGCCAGGTTCAGGTTGGCATCGTAGCGGGCCAGGCTGTTGCCATAGAGGTTAAAGTATAGGCGCTCGGCCTTGGCCGGGTCACGCAGCGTCACGTTCACCTGTCCCGAGATCGACTCATAGCCGTTCAGCACCGAGCCCATGCCTTTGATGATGTCGATGGACTCAATGAAGGTGCCGGACAGGTAGTTGAGCCGGTACGGCGTAGCCAGTCCGTGCAGGGCAGGCACGTTATCGGTGGTCAGCAAGGTATAGGAACCGTCCAGACCCAGCATCTGTATCTGTTTGGCCCCGGATACGGCGTCGGTCATACTTACCTCCACCGAGGCATTGGTCTCGAAGCTTTCAGCCAGGTTGCAGCAGGCCGACTTTTCCAAATCCCGCCGGGTGATGATTTCCGTCTGGGTAGGGGTGATGGCCGAATGGCGCTCTATCTGTCCCTCTATCACCACCTCTTTCAACCCGGAAGCGGGGCTCAGCGAAAGTATAACCTGGTTTTTGCCGGCCACATCTACCGTGTCGGCAGTATAGCCAATATAGGTCACCACTACCTGGGGCGTAGCGGCATCGGCCAGTTGGAGGGTGAAGTTGCCGGAGCCGTCGGTGGCGGTGCCTTTGTCAGTACCCAGCCACACCACATTGGCTCCTATCAGGGGCTGGGCAGGATTGGTTTTATCTACCACTTTGCCCTGCAGTTGCTGGGCAGTGGTTTGTTGTATGGAAAGGATGGCAAGCAGAAGGAGCAGAAAGCCTCTGGTGTTGCCGCTTATGTTGGACATTGGAAGTAATCGTTAAGCCTTCAGGATGAAAAAAGTATAGGCGCAGGACAATGGGCCGCGCACAGAATGGTTTTCCGAAGCAAGCTAAACGATCAGGGTCTGAAGGAAATGCAGCAACCGCCTGCCGTACAGCGGGGGCGAGCTGTCGCTGTAAGTATAAACGCGTTGTGATGGGGCTTCGGCTGCCAGAAAGGGGAGAGCAGGGCGCAGCGCGGCACTGTGGGCCAGCAGGGGCTGGGGCAGGTGGAAAGCCTTGTGTTCCTGGACCGGCTCCAGCTTTTCGTAAGACACCTGCTTTTCGCAGCAGTCATCCACCTCCCCGTCCTCCGGATGCTCACAACACGCGTCTGGCTGCGCGGCAACCGCATATGGCGTAAGGCCGGTCACCTCGCAAAAACGGGTGCTCAAAGCCACCCCGAAGGAGCCCAGCAGTATGCTCAGGCTCAGGGCCAGCAGAACCGTATGTCGGAAGCTGTTTTTCACGTCACAAATATACGAAAATCTCTCCCACTTTGCTCCACCTTGGTATAGTCCCTTCCACTTTCTCCCACTTTTGCCACTTTGCCCCACTTTGGGTGTGGGAAAGTATAAAAAATAGCGGATGTTCTATGCTGTATGGTTAAAGCATTGTAAATCAATATGTTGAGATTTGACAAGCTCGTATTTTACAGATTTTAGGGATACGTAGCAAATTTAGTTATGCCCAAAATTAGGGGGCGGTGGTGTGGATAATGTGGATAAGTGGTGTGGATTACCATAATTTATCCACAAAGTGGTAAAAAGTGGTAGATTGTGGTTGCTATCTTTGGTTGAATGGCTACATTTGTATAGTCCAAAGTCTATACGGACCAAAGCGACATCGTCTATGAACTTCCTCTCTGGCGAATACGAATGCAAGATCGATCCAAAGGGAAGGTTGGTTTTACCTGCAAAGATAAAATCCAACCTGCCGGAGGCGTCTGGCAATCATGTGGTGCTGATGAGGGGGTTTGAGCCGTGTCTGGTGCTGTATCCGAAGGCAGAGTGGAAAGTGATTTACGACAAGGTGGCCGGCCTGAATGAGTTTAACGAGGAGTACCGCCACTTCCAGCGTAACTTCTTCCGGGGCAACACCGAGATAGAGCTGGATGGCGCCGGGCGCTTTATCGTGCCCAAGACCATGGCCCGTTTCGCGGACCTGGAGAAGGAGGCGATTGTGGTGGGGCTGGGCAACCGTGTGGAGATCTGGAACCCGGATAAGTATGAGGAGTTCCTGATCAAGGACCAGCAGAATTTCTCGCAGCTCGCCCAGAAGTTTTTGGGTGATAAACCGGCAGAGGAGACAAGTATATAATGGAATATCATCGCCCAGTTCTACTGGAGGAGTCGGTTGAAGCGCTGGCCATAAAACCGGACGGAATATATGTGGATGTGACGTTTGGGGGCGGAGGCCACTCAGCACGCATCCTCAAAGAGCTGACAACCGGTAAGCTCTACAGTTTTGACCAGGACAGCGACGCGCAGGAGCAGTCGAAGAAGCTGGAGGGGCCAAACTTTCAGTTCGTGCGCGCCAACTTCCGGGACTTGAAAAAGTACCTGCGGCTGTACGGCGTGAAGAAAGTGGACGGGATTCTGGCAGACCTGGGGGTGTCGTCGCATCAGTTCGATGTGCCGGAGCGCGGGTTTTCCACCCGCTTCGACGGCCCGCTGGACATGCGCATGAACCCGGACGCCGGCATTACGGCACAGGAGGTGCTGGAGACTTACTCGGAAGAGCAGTTGCACCGCATCTTCGGCATCTATGGGGAGGTGAAGAACGCCAAAACCCTGGCCCGGACGGTGGTAGAGAAGCGTAACCGCCAGCCGCTGGAAACCATCGCGCAGTTTAAGCAGGCCATCAGCTCCTGCACCCCGAGGGGGAAGGAGAACAAGTACCTGGCGCAGGTGTTTCAGGCGCTCCGCATCGAGGTGAATGACGAGATGAAGGCGCTGGAGGAAATGCTGGAACAGGCGGCTGAGGTACTGAAGCCGGGTGGAAGGCTGTCGGTGATTTCGTATCACTCGCTGGAAGACCGGATGGTGAAGAATTTTATTGCAAAGGGAAAATTTTTCGGGGAGGTGGAGAAAGACCTTTTCGGGAACGAGATAAAGCCGCTGGAGTCGGTGTATCGCAAGCCGATCACGCCAACAGAGGAGGAGCTGCTGCAGAACAGCCGCTCCAGAAGTGCCAAGCTAAGGGTGGCAGAGAAGAAGGAGGAACGCGAAGAAAAGTAACGAACTTATTAGCTAGAGGAAACAAGTATGGCTTCTAATGTACTCATTAAAAATACAGACGCCCCGAAAGCAAACGCGGCGCGAGTGAAGCAAGAGGCAGAGGAGCCGGTAAGGCCAAAGAAGAAGGGATTCAGCCTGTTTGCACTGCTGGATAAATACGCCAATGTTGATGCCTTGTTTGAAGAGGGGGTGCCGCTTAAGTATATGCCGCGCGTTCTGTTTCTGACGGGCATTACGCTTTTATACATAGGCAATACCCATTTCGCCGTCAAAACCATACGGCAGATCGACAAGGTGAAAGTGGAGGTGGAAGACCTTCGCGCCGACTACTCCACGCTCAAGTCGGAGTACATGGAGGCGAGTAAGCAATCGGAGGTGGCCCGCAACGTGGCCCCGCTCGGCCTGGAGGAAAGCTCCCGGCCGCCATACCAGGTTATCGTGAGCCCAGATGAGTATTAAGAAATCCATACTGGTTCGGGTTAGGCTGGTATTCTTGTTTGTCTGCCTGTTTGCATGCGCGATCGTGTATAAGATCGTGCATATCCAGTTTCTGGACGGTGACAAGTGGAAGAATATCTCCAACGAGCGCCGCATCTTCTACAAGCCGGTGCACGCCACGCGAGGCAATATCCTCTCCGATAACGAGAGCATACTGGCCACGTCGCTGCCGTTTTACCGGGTGGCCTTCGACCCCGCGGTGGCAAAGCCGGAGGTGTTCAACGCTGGGGTAGACTCGCTGGCCATGCTGCTTTCGCGCTTCTACGGCGATAAGTCGGCTGACTACTACCGCCGCAAAATGAAGAACGCGCGGCACTCCGGCAAACGATACGTGCGCCTGAACAGCAGGCAGATAGGCTACCAGGATAAGAAGTTAATGTCCCGCTGGCCCATCTTCCGGGAAGGCAAGAACAAGGGTGGGGTGATCTTTGAGAAAGTAGAAAAACGCTTCAAACCATTTGGTATACTAGCCGAGCGTACCATTGGCTTCATAAACGAGGATAAGAACGGGGCCGGCCTGGAGTATAGCTTTAACGGCAATTTGTCCGGGGTGGACGGGGAGGCGCTTTTCGAGCGCATAGCCGGTGGCAGCAAGCCTATCTACGACGGAACAGAGGTGAAGCCGCAGCATGGCTATGATATCAAAACCACGCTGAACGTGAACCTGCAGGACGTGGCCGAGAGTGCGTTGTACAAGGCGCTGGAGCGCACAGACGCGGAGTACGGGACAGTGATCCTGATGGAGGTAAAGACAGGCGAGATAAAAGCCATTGCCAACCTCGGCAAAACCAAGGGCGGTTATATAGAGGACTATAACTACGCGGTAGGCAACCAGGGACGCACCGAGCCGGGTTCTACGTTTAAGCTGGCCTCCATGATGGCGCTGTTCGAGCATCGCCCGGACATCAGCCTGACCGATACGGTGGACGCCGGGGATGGCCGCTATCGCATCAAAAACACCATTATGACCGACGCCAAAATCAATGGCTACGGCAAGATAACGGTACAGCAGGTTTTTGAGAAGTCATCCAACATCGGCATTGCCAAGCTGATGGAGCAATATTTTGGGCATGAGCAGCAGGCTTATGTCGATTACCTGAACAAGTTTGGATTGAACAGCACCCTGGGTTTTCAGATGGATGGGGAGGCGGTGCCTTACATGAAGAGCCCGCAGGACAAGGACTGGTACGGCACCACGCTTACCTCCATGTCCATCGGGTACGAGCTCAAGCTGTCGCCCCTGCACACGCTGGCCTTCTATAATGCGGTGGCCAATAACGGCGTGCTGATTCAGCCGATCATCGTGAAGGAGATCCGCAAGGTGGATGAAGTGGTGCAGTCGTTCCAGACCCGCGTGCTGAACGAGAAGATCTGCTCAGATGCAACGCTGAAGAAGCTGAAGTTGATGCTGGAAGGCGTGGTAGAGAACGGAACAGCCCGTAGCATCCGCAACGCTGACTATAAAATAGCAGGAAAGACCGGTACGGCCCGTAAAGTAAAGAACGGCCGCTATGTGCGCGAGTACTCTACTTCCTTTGCCGGTTACTTCCCGGCCGATAATCCGAAGTATAGCTGCATCGTGATCATCGACAGCCCAAAAGGGGTGAATGTGTACGGCAGCGACGTGGCGGCACCGGTGTTCAAGGAGCTGGCCGACAAGGCCTACGCCTTAGACCTGGCCATGCACAAACCCATGCACGAGCGTGTGGTGCCAGACAAGGAAAGCTTGCCAGTGGTGGAAGCAGGAAGCCTGGACGATCTGAAGCTGATCTACAACAACCTGGGCGTAAGTACCCGGGCAGGTGTAACGGAGGAGGACTGGGTGAAGGTGGAGCCGCAGAGGCGCTCCCTGGAGTTTAAACCCAACCCGGTGCTGCAGAACAAGGTGCCGGATGTGGTGGGAATGACGCTGAGAGATGCTTTGTACATACTGGGCAACCAGCATCTGAAAGTGGATGTGCAGGGGATGGGCAAGCGTGTGAAGAAACAGTCTTTAGCGCCCGGAACCGATATAAATGAAGAGAAAACGATAACTATTATACTTGGCTGATGCAGCTACTGCAGAACATACTACAAAATGTAAACGTGCTGAGCACCCACGGTCCGTTGGACGTGGCGGTGCAGGGCATTACGTTTGATTCGCGGCAGGTGCGGGAAGGAGTGCTGTTTGTAGCGGTGCGCGGGGTGCAGGCTGACGGCCATACGTTCATTCCTAAGGCAGAAGAGGCCCGCGCCGTAGCCATCGTATGTGAGGAGCTGCCGCAGGAGTTAAACCCAAGTATAACCTATGTGCAGGTGAAGAACTCTTCCGAAGCACTGGGCTACCTGGCCGCTGCCTTCTATGGCAACCCATCCGCGAAGCTGAAGCTAATCGGGGTGACCGGCACAAACGGAAAAACCACCTCTGTAACACTGCTCCACAAGCTTTTCCGCGAGCTGGGCTACCATGTCGGGCTGATTTCTACAGTACAAAACCAGATAGACGAGGAGGTAATCCCCTCCACCCATACCACACCGGATGCCGTGAAGCTGAACGAGCTGCTGGCGCAGATGGTGAAAGCCGGCTGCACGCACGTGTTTATGGAGGTAAGCTCGCACGCGATGGTGCAGCACCGGGTAGTGGGTATAACCTTTGCCGGGGGTGTTTTCACCAACATCACCCACGATCACCTCGATTACCACGGCACCTTCGATGAATATATCAAGGCAAAGAAGTCTTTCTTTGATATGCTGCCGAAAAATGCTTTTGCCCTGATTAACGCAGACGATAAACGCGGGCCGGTAATGGTACAAAACACCAAAGCCAGCACGCATTTTTATGCTTTACGCAAGGCAGTGGAGTTTAAGGGCCGCATCATCGATAATACTATTCAGGGATTGCACCTGGAGGTGGATGGGCAGGAGATATGGGCCAAACTCATCGGAACTTTCAATGCTTACAACCTGCTGGCTGCCTATGGCGTGGCCGTGCTGCTGGGAGAGGAGCCGACCGAGGCCCTGACCGTGCTCTCCAGCCTGAACTCTGCAGCCGGGCGTTTCGATTACATTGTGTCGGAGTCGCAAATAACTGGCATCGTGGACTATGCCCACACGCCGGACGCGCTGGAGAACGTGCTGAACACCATACAGCAGATCCGAAACCCTAACCAGAAAGTGATAACGCTGGTAGGCTGCGGCGGAAACCGCGACGTGGCCAAGCGCCCGTTGATGGCCGATATTGCCTGCCGCCTGAGCGATAAAGTTATACTTACTTCTGACAACCCGCGCTTCGAGGAGCCGCAGGCTATATTGGAAGATATGCAGAAAGGCGTGAAGCCGCTGGATTATAAGAAAACGCTTTCGGTGCTGGACCGTAAGGAGGCCATTAAAACTGCCTGTATGCTGGCCGAGCCGAACGACATCATCCTTATTGCCGGCAAAGGCCATGAGACATACCAGGAGATAAAAGGGGTGAAGTATGATTTCGATGACAAGCAGGTGCTGCGCGAGCTGATGCAGCAACTGGGAAAATAAACGATTAGCCAAAACAATTTTTAGCCAAAGGATACTGATTACAGAGTAAATGCTTTACCACCTTTTTACATACCTCGACCGCGAGTTCGACCTGTTTGGTGCCGGCGTGTTCCAGTACATCTCGTTCAGGGCGGGTATGGCGACACTTGTCTCGCTGCTGATTGCGATGATTTTTGGCGGCAGACTGATAAAAGTGCTGCAGCGCAAGCAGGTAGGCGAGTCCATCCGGGACCTGGGCCTGGAAGGGCAGATGGAGAAAAAAGGTACTCCCACCATGGGCGGCCTCATCATCCTGCTGGCCATCCTGGTGCCGGTGCTGCTGTTTGCCCGCCTCGACAACGTGTACGTGCAGTTGATGATCGTATCCACCGTGTGGCTGGGTCTGATTGGCTTCCTGGACGATTATATCAAGGTTTTCAAGAAGAATAAGGAAGGTTTGGCCGGGCGTTTCAAGATTCTGGGCCAGGTGGGCCTGGGTTTGATCGTGGGCCTGACTTTATACTTTCACGAGGACGTGGTAGTGCGCCAGTACATTTTTGCCGACGGCAGCACCTCTGCGGTGAATGCCTCCAGGCAGTATACCGACGTGCACAGCATGATCACCACCATTCCGTTCCGCAAAAACAACGAGCTGGACTACTGCAACCTGTTTTCCTTTGCGGGTCCGCTGTTCGAGGGCTGGTCTTGTTACTTGTACATCCCTTTCGTGATCCTGGTGATCACGGCCGTATCCAACGGCGCTAACATCACAGACGGTATCGACGGTTTGGCGGCAGGCACTTCAGCTATTATTGGTCTGACGCTCGCCATTTTTGCCTGGCTATCAGGAAACACCATCTTCGCCGATTACCTGGACATCATGTTTATCCCGAATTCCGGTGAATTGACAATCTTCTGTCTGGCCTTCGTGGGGGCCTGCGTGGGCTTTTTGTGGTACAATACTTACCCGGCGCAGGTGTTCATGGGCGATACAGGCAGCCTGGCTATTGGCGGCATCATTGCGGTGCTGGCTTTGATTGTGCGCAAGGAACTGCTGATTCCTATACTTTGCGGCATCTTCCTGGTGGAGAACCTGTCGGTGATGCTGCAGGTGAGTTACTTTAAGTATACCAAAAAGAAGTATGGCGAGGGCCGCCGCATCTTTAAGATGTCGCCGCTGCACCACCATTACCAGAAACTGGGCTACCATGAGTCCAAAATCGTGGGCCGCTTCTGGATCGTGGGCATCATGCTCGCAATTCTGACACTGGCAACGTTGAAACTTAGATAGCCATCGGCTAACAGAAAACGAACATTAAAACTATGAAGATAGCGATACTAGGAGCAGGGGAAAGCGGAGTAGGGGCAGCTTTGCTGGCAAAGGCAAAGGGGCTGGAGGTATTCGTGTCTGATAAAGGTGAGATTAAGGAGCAGTACAAGGCTAAGCTGGCCACGGCTGCTATCCCTTTTGAAGAGGGAAATCATACTTTAGAAACCATACTCAACGCCGATGAAATCATTAAAAGTCCTGGCATTCCTGGTAAAGCTGCAGTTATCAAAGAGGCAACCAAGAAACAGATACCTGTAATATCTGAAATTGAGTTTGCCGGCAGGTACACCGACGCGAAGTTCATCTGCATTACGGGCACCAACGGTAAAACCACTACCACGCTGCTCACTTACCACCTGCTCAAAAACGCAGGCATCAACGTGGGGCTGGCAGGGAATATCGGAGAGAGCCTGGCAGAGAAGGTGATCGAGAACAAGCACGACTACTACGTGGTGGAGCTGAGCAGTTTTCAGCTCGACAACATGTACAAGTTCCGGCCGCACATTGCCGTGCTCACCAACATCACCCCGGACCACCTGGACCGCTACGAGTATAGCATGGACAAGTACGCCGCCTCCAAGCTGCGCATCGTGCAGAACATGACGAGCGATGATTTCTTTATCTACAACGCTGATGACCAGAACATCAGGAAGGCTTTTGACGCAGCCGGCTTTGGCGGTGTTACCGTGCCTTTCTCGCTGCAAGGTGCCGACGAGGCGAAAGTATACGTTGAGGGCAGCAGTATAAAAGTAGCTGCTAAATCTCATGAGGGAACGGTGGATACCTCAAATTCCGGCCTCATTGGAAAGCACAACCAGTACAACACCATGGCGGCCGTGGCCGTGGCCAAGCTGATGGGCGTGGAGGATGCGCAGATTGAACAGGCGCTGGAGACGTTTGAGAATGCTGACCACAGGCTGCAACTGGTGGCTATTGCCAAGGAGGTCAGCTACATCAACGACTCCAAGGCGACCAACGTGGAAGCCGTGTGGTATGCGCTGGAAGGTATAAAACAGCCCATTATCTGGATTGCAGGGGGCGTGGACAAAGGCAACGATTACAGCACGCTGGTAGAGCTTGCCCGGGAGAAGGTGAAGGTGCTTGTGTGTTTGGGCAAAGACAATGAGAAACTGAAGGAGGCCTTCGGGCGCGTGGTGCCGATTATCGCCGAGACCACCTCGATAGAGTATGCCGTGCGCCTGAGCCGTTCACTGGCAACGCCCGGCGATGTGGTGCTGCTTTCGCCGGCCTGCGCCAGTTTCGACCTTTTTAACAATTACGAACACCGTGGGCAGCGCTTTAAAGAGGCTGTGGAGAAAATCGTGCTGAAGAAGTAAAGTATAAAAGTATAAGCCGAAGGTATGGTAAAGCAGTGGTTACAGAAAAACCTGAAGGGAGACCCGGTGCTATGGGGCATCGTGATCGCGTTCTCGCTGATCAGCGTGGCCGTGGTATACTCTGCCACAGGTACCCTGGCTTATAAGAAAATGGAAGGAAACACGGAGTACTTCCTGTTTAAGCATACTTCCCTGATTCTGGTGGGGCTGGCCTTTATGTGGCTGGCGCACAAGATCCCGTACCGCTTTTACTCCAAGCTTTCGCTGGTGGCGCTGGTGGTGTCTGCCCCGCTGCTGTTGGTGACGTACTTCTATGGCTCCAATATCAACGAGGCCTCCCGCTGGATCACGATTCCGGTTATCAACCAGACGTTTCAGCCTTCGGACTTGGCGAAACTGGCGTTGATCTCCTACCTGGCGAGCATGCTGTCCAAAAAGCAGCAGTACCTCGAGGACTGGAAATCAACGCTGGTGCCGATGATGATCTGGACAGTAGCCATCTGCGCTCTGATTGCCATGACCAATACCTCGACAGCCATCTTGCTTTTTGCAACCTGCATGCTGCTGATGTTTATTGGCAGAGTGCCGATTAAATACCTGGCAATCGTGGTGTTGGCAGGCCTGGTGATTGGAGGAGGGGCGCTGGCAGCCGGCCAGCGTATGGGTACGGCCATTAGCCGCGTGCAGGACTTTATGGATCCGAACGAGGTGCCGTTCCAGCTGGAGCAGTCTTATATTGCCATTGCAACCGGCGGTTTGGTGGGCAAGGGACCCGGCAACAGCGATCAGCGCGACATTCTGCCACACCCTTACTCCGACTTTATCTATGCCATCATCCTAGAGGAGTATGGCCTGTTTGGAGGTGTGTTTGTCTTGTTTTTATACTTGGCCTTGCTTTACAGGGGGCTGGTAACAGTTAGTAAAAGCGATGGAGCTTTTGCAGGTTTGCTTTCTGCCGGGCTGAGCTTTAGCCTGGTGTTGCAGGGCATGATCAATATGGCCGTAGCCGTTGGGCTGGGTCCGATCACAGGTTTGCCGTTGCCGCTGCTAAGTATGGGTGGTACTTCCCTGATCTTCACCGGTATCTCCATCGGCATTATACTTAGTGTAAGCCGGCAAGATATAAATGAGGAACGTCCTATTGGCGCAGCAACTGCGAAATCAACAGTGAAAGGAGCCGTGCATGCCTAGGCAGGGGAAACCATATCGCGTGATCATCAGCGGTGGCGGTACCGGTGGGCATATATACCCGGCCGTGGCTATTGCGAACCAACTTCGGGAAATAAATCCGGAAGCTGAGATCCTGTTTGTGGGAGCGCAGGGGAAAATGGAAATGACGCGTGTGCCGGAGGCGGGTTATAAAATTGTGGGGCTTTGGATAAGCGGGCTGCAGCGACGGCTGACGTTGGACAACCTATCGTTTCCGCTGAAAGTGCTCAGAAGCGTGCGTGCCTCACACAAAATATTAAGAGAGTTTAAGCCTGACGCCGTGGTAGGGGTGGGCGGTTATGCGAGCGGTCCGTTGCTGTATGCGGCCACCTCGCGTGGGATTCCGGCCCTGATCCAGGAGCAGAATTCCTATGCGGGCATTACCAACAAGCTGCTGGCTAAACGGGTGCAGAAAGTATGCGTGGCTTACCCGGGTATGGAAGCTTTTTTTCCGGCGGATAAAATTGTGCTGACCGGCAACCCGGTGCGCTCCGACATCATGCACCTGGAGGGAAAGCGGGAAGAGGCATTGCAGCATTTTGGTCTGAGCCCGGAGAAGCAGACGATACTGGTGATTGGCGGGAGCTTGGGGGCCAGAACCATCAACCAAAGTATAGCCGCACAGCTGCAAAGTATAGCAGAGGCAGGTTATCAACTTATCTGGCAGACAGGAAAGGTATTTTATCCGCAGGCTCAGGAACTGGAGGCAAAATATAAAAACCAGGGTGTTCGCGCACTGGATTTTATCAAACGCATGGATCTGGCTTACGCTGCTGCCGATGTGGTGATCTCCAGGGCCGGCGCTTTGTCCATTTCAGAGCTCTGCCTGGCCGGAAAACCTGCGGTGCTGGTGCCGTCGCCCAATGTGGCCGAAGATCATCAGACCAAAAACGCCATGGCTCTGGTGCAACAGCAGGCTGCCATACTTGTGCGGGATGCAGAGGCCATGGAGAAGCTGGTGCCCACGGCACTGCAGCTTGTAAATGACGAGAAGGAGCAGCAACGTCTGCATCAAAATATACTTAAAATGGCTCGCCCTAACGCGGCAGCAGACATTGTAAACGAACTGGTAAAATTGATCAGGTGAAACTGGAGGACTACAGCTATATCTACTTCCTTGGCATTGGCGGCATCGGCATGAGCGCCATTGCCCGCTGGTTCAAGGCCAAAGGCTATCCGGTGTGGGGCTACGACAAAACCCGCACCGCACTGACCGAGGCATTGGAGCAGGAGGGAATAGCTGTGCACTACGAGGACAACCTGGTGCATCTACCTGAAGAGATCCTGCAGCATAAGGAAAAGACCCTGGTCGTGCTGACACCGGCCATACCAGCCGATCATAGCGAGTGGGCTTACCTGAAAGAGCAGGGCTATACGATCAAGAAGCGCTCAGAGGTGCTGGGCATCATCACGGCCTCGGCCTATACGGTGGCAGTGGCCGGTACGCACGGCAAAACCACCACTTCCAGCATTGTGGCCCACCTACTGCACCATGCCGGCGTGGATTGCTCCGCTTTTCTGGGTGGAGTTTCTACCAACCTGAACTCAAATCTGCTGATAAGCAAGGGAACAACAGAGCAAGAAGTGGTAGTGGTGGAGGCCGATGAGTATGATCGTTCCTTCCTGACGCTGTTCCCGGATGTGGCCATTGTGACTTCGGCAGACCCGGATCACCTGGATATCTACGGCGACCACGAGGAGATGATCCGGACCTTCCAGCGCTTCATCAGCCAGGTAAAGCCCGGGGGCTTCCTGTTCCTGCACGAGGGGTTGGATTCCCGTCTCACGCAACTGGTGCAGGAAGGAGTAAAGGTGTACCAGTACAGCCTGAACAGCGGGCAGGCGCATGTGCAAAACCTGCAGGTAAACGGACGCTGGTTTGAATTTGACGTGGTAAGCCCCTTTGGGAATATTGACGGTTTGAGGTTAGGGGTTCCGGGTTTCCATAATACCGAGAATACATTGGCGGCCATACTGGCAGCGCAGGTGCTACAGGTGCCGGCGCAAAGTATAAAAGCCGGAGTAGAGGCCTTTGCCGGCGTAAAGCGCCGCTTTGAGTTTGTGTATGAGGGGCAGGGCAAAGTATACATTGATGATTACGCGCACCACCCGAAGGAGATCGACGCCTTTATGGGATCACTGCGTGCGCTGTACCCGGACAAGCGGCTAAAAGTGATATTTCAGCCGCACCTGTTTACCCGCACCCGGGACTTTGCCGCTGAGTTTGCAGCAAGCCTCAGCCATGCGGATGAACTGGTACTGTTGGATATTTACCCGGCCCGCGAAAAGCCTATACCTGGTGTTACCTCAGCGATGATTCTGGAGCAGGTGAACTGCCCGGTAAAGGAACTGCTGCACAAGGAGGATGTTGTGGCAAATCTGCTTAGAAACAGCGATTTTGACGTGCTTGCCACCGTTGGTGCAGGCGACATTGACACGCTTGTTAAGCCTATCAAAAATATTTTAGGAAATGGAGGGTATGGGCTTGAAAAGTAGAATAAAATCTTTAATTTTTGCATGTTGTAGCATCCTCTCCATTGGGGGCTTGGCGGCTTTTGCGACATCTAAGCAGAATGAAAAAATCTGTGAAAAAGTGTCAATTAAAATTGATAATGAGTACAATAATTACTTTATTGGTGATAGCGAAGTACGAGGGCTGCTAACACGGGAGGGCGAGCGCAAACTTGAAGGGCTGCCTAACCAGAACATCGACCTGAAAAACCTTGAAAAACGCATAGAATCGCATAAATTTGTGAGAGATGCGGAAGTGTATAGAGGGTTAGATGGAAACATCCAGGTATTTGTAAAACAGAACAGGCCTATTGCAAGAATTATACGACAAGATCAAGATGTCTACATCGATGCTGAGGGGAACATTCTGCCTCTCTCCGACAGATACACGGCGCGTGTAATACCAATAACTAAGTCAGCACAATTAAAACCAACTGACCGGGGATTCTTCAGGGATTCTTTAGGCCATTCATACCTTTCTTTGCTCCAGTTTATTGAAAACGACGAGTTTTGGAAGGCACAGCTTGCCCACATGCACATAGACGGCAAAGGCAAGGTTTCTTTTCTACCCCAGGTAGGCGAGCACACGATTGAGTTCGGCAAGCCGGAGAAGGTGGAGGAGAAGTTTAAGAAGTTAGCTATTCTTTATAAGAAGGTACTGCCCACCATGGGATGGGACCGCTACAAGCGAGTTAACGTGGAGTTCGAAGATCAGATTATTTGCGAATAAGAAACATAGATATGCAGAACGACAAAATTGTAGTAGGCTTGGATATTGGGACAACCAAGATTTGCGCACTTGTTGGTCGGAAGAATGAATTTGGCAAGCTGGAGATATTGGGCATGGGCAAAGCCGTGTCTGAGGGAGTGGTGAGAGGCATTGTGAGCAATATCGACAAAACGGTAGATGCCATCAAAAAGGCCATCCGTCAGGCCGAGGAGCAGTCAGGTATCAACATTGGGGTGGTTAACGTGGGCATAGCCGGACAGCATATCAAGAGCTTGCAGCACAACGGCAGCATTACGCGTCAGGTATCGGACGATGAGATTACGCTGGAGGATGTAAACCGCCTGACCAATGACATGTACCGTCTGGTGACACCTCCGGGAAGCGAGATCATTCACGTGATGCCACAGGAGTACAAAGTGGACTACGAGGAAGGTATAGTTGATCCGGTTGGTATGTCGGGCGTGCGCCTGGAGGGGAACTTCCACATCATCACGGCGCAGTCGAATGCCATCAACAACATCAACAAGTGTGTGTCCCGCGCCGGACTAGAAGTAGAGCAGATGATACTGGAGCCACTGGCGTCAAGTATGTCCGTGTTGAGCGATGAGGAGAAAGAGGCTGGGGTAGCACTAGTGGATATTGGAGGTGGCACCACAGATTTGGCAATCTTCAAAGACAATATTATACGCCACACTGCTGTTCTTCCATTTGGGGGCAACATCATCACCTCTGACATTAAGCAGGGTTGCATGGTGATGCAGAACCAGGCCGAGCAGCTGAAGGTGAAGTTCGGTCGTGCCATCGCCGATGAGGCTTCTGAGAACGAGATTGTATCCATTCCGGGCCTGCGTGACCGCACGCCAAAGGAGATTTCCCTCAAAAACCTGGCTTACATCATCGAGGCAAGGATGGAGGAAATTGTGGAGCTTGTGTATGCAGAGATCGTACGCTCCGGGTACGCCAACAGCCTGGCCGGTGGTATCGTGATCACTGGCGGCGGCGCGCAGCTTCAGAACCTGGTGCAGCTGGTAGAATACATCACCGGTATGGATACCCGCATTGGATACCCGAACGAGCACCTGGGCAGATCGAAGATAGACGCCGTGAAGGGACCAATGTACGCGACCAGCGTGGGCCTCGTGCTGGCAGGGTACTACCCGCTAGACCAGCGCATAGAGCGCCGCTCGGAGGTGCCGGAACAAGTATACAATAAAGTTACCGAGCCGAAAAGCACCAGCACGAGCAGCACCAGTAGCAGTGGAGGTTTGCTGCAGAAGCTCAAAGGATTTTTATCAGACGATATAGACTAAGAACAAAGAAATTACAACCCATAAAGAAGCAGGAGACATTAGTATGACATCAGCATATGCATTTGATTTACCAACCGGCGGTAAATCCATCATCAAGGTGATCGGTGTGGGCGGTGGTGGCAGCAATGCCGTAAACCACATGTACAGCCAGGGCATCAAAGACGTAGAGTTTATCATCTGCAACACAGATGCACAGGCTCTGCAGAGTGCAGCTGTGCCAAACAGGCTGCAGATTGGCCAGAATCTTACCGAAGGCCTTGGAGCAGGCGCTAACCCTGAAAAAGGAAAGCAGGCGGCTCTGGAGAGTAAGGAAGAGATTCGGGATATGCTCAGCAATGACACCAAAATGGTGTTTATCACTGCCGGTATGGGCGGAGGTACCGGAACCGGTGCTGCTCCAGTTATCGCAAGGGTTGCCAAAGAGCTGGGTATACTTACCGTGGGTATCGTAACGGCTCCTTTCGCTTTTGAGGGTAAGAAGAAGAAGGTAGCCGCAGAAAACGGCGTGAAAGAGCTGAGCGAAAATTGCGATACCATCTTGGTGATCCTCAACGACAAGCTGCGCGAGATGTTCGGTAACCTGACCATCCGTGAGGCTTTTGCGAAAGCGGATAACGTTTTAACGACTGCTGCCAAGTCTATTGCTGAGATCATCACGGTTACTGCCGAGGTAAACGTTGACTTTGAGGACGTTAAAACTGTAATGAAAGACTCTGGTGCCGCAGTGATGGGTTCTGCGACAACAGAGGGCGAGGGCCGTGCCCTGCGTGCCGCCGAAGAGGCGCTTTCATCTCCGCTGCTAAACAACACTGATATTCATGGTGCTCAGAAAATCCTGCTTTCTATCATGTCTGGCGAGCAGGCCGAGCTGGAAATGGATGAGCTGACCGAAATCACAGAGTATATCCAGGACAAAGCCGGTCAGGAAGCTGAGGTTATCTTCGGGCATGGTATTGATGCGGCCTTGGGTCAGAGCATCCGTGTTACGGTTATCGCCACTGGTTTTGCCAGCGATGCCGAGAGCATCATTGAGCCGAAGAAAACGGTATTTGACCTGGACAGCCAAAAAAAAATTGAGGTAGCAGAGCCTGCTAAACCAGAGGTTGCTCCTGAAATTACCACATTTGCCAAGCCTGTAGCGCCTGCTCCGGTTGTTGCTCCAAAGCCTGCTTCGCCACAAGCGCCAAGCACTTTTGACAACAACAGCAGCGCCATGCGCCCGCAGCCGGCACAGCCGCAGCGTGTAGTGTTTGATCTGGAGGGTAACTCGCATAACGACATGTTCCAGAACAATAGCTTTGCGCGCGAAGAAGAAGCACGTGAGGCTCGTGAGAGACGTGAAGCAGCCCAGCGTTTGGCTGAAGAGCGTGAGATCATGCAGCGTCGTGCCGAGGAGCGCCGCGAGCGCCTGCGTATGCTGAGCGCCGAGACTACTTCGGAGGCTATCAAAGAGAAGCTTGAGGTGCCGGCTTACCTGCGCCGCAATGTTGCCCTGGACAGAGTAGCACACTCTTCTGAGCGTAATATCTCCCGCTTCAACCTGAACGACGATAACGAAATACTGGGCGATAACCGCTTCCTGCACGATAATGTAGACTAATCGCCTGGATTCAAAGTATAAAAAAGGGGCTGCAGCGATAGCTGCAGCCCCTTTTTTATACTTTGAAATTCTTAGAGAAAGATAACCCTAGGACATACCCATTCCTGACATACCTTATATAAGTATAAATTGCTGGTACTTATACCTTCCCGGAGCATCTGACGCTAGAACTTCAGAAACTGCTCCACATGTTGCTCCAGTAATTCCTGGTAAAACTTGTTGGTGAATTGCTGGCCATCAAAATTTTTCTCGATGTGGGCCAGTTTCATCCGCATTGCCATCACGTGCATTCCCAGATAGTTTAGTACATCTGAAAAATGACTTAGCGCGATGCCACTACCCTGCATGCCCGAGGACAATCCTATCAAAGCCCCTTTCTTATCCTTTAGGGTATTGGGATAGGCCAAGCCATCTATAAAAGCCTTCAGGACACCCGGGAAGGAGGAGTTATACTCAGGCACCACAAATACGATTTTGTCAGAGGTTGCAATCTTGGAGGCCAGAGCGTTAAACTGCTCGTTTTTTCCGGTGTTTTCGTAAAGAGCGGTTTCGATAAAGTCAGCAGGGAGGTCTGCCAGGTCCAGGATCTGGTAGGCTTGCCCACGCTGCTCCAGCATAGAAGCGTACAGGTTAACTATGGCTCTTGAAGTGGACTGAGCCCTGTTCGTGCCCGATATCAGTGTAATCATACTTTTGTTGTTGCTTCAACGGCTGTTCATGGGGCCTATCTTTTAGCCCACAACCAAACCGCGAGTACAAGTATACTAATTTATACTTGGAGGAAGTATAAAAAAGATTGCCAATAGGTAGTGCGGCCTAAAATAGAAAAGGCGGGAACAGTAACTGCCCCGCCTTTCCGTATGTTGCTTGCAAAGCTACTTATATATTTTCTGAAGTAGCTTTCGCGTATAAGTACTCGCTTCTAAGCATGTTGATGTTCTCCATGGAGATACCAACCGGGCACTCAGCAGCGCAGGCTCCTGTATTACTGCAGGCACCAAATCCTTCGATATCCATTTGGGCGACCATGTTCTCCACGCGGGTCTTACGCTCTGCCTTACCCTGTGGCAGCATCGCCAGCTGAGAAACCTTGGCAGACACGAACAGCATAGCTGATGCGTTTTTACAGGCAGCCACACAGGCACCGCAACCAATACAAGTAGCCGCATCAAAAGCCTTATCAGCAATAGATTTTGGAATCGGAATAGCATTGGCATCCGGCACACCACCCGTGTTTACGGAGATATAACCACCTGCCTGCTGAATACGCTCGAAAGCCGAACGGTCTACCACCAGGTCTTTATGAACCGGGAAAGCGGCTGCTCTCCAAGGCTCAATCGTGATGGTGTCTCCGTCTTTGAAGTGGCGCATGTGCAGCTGGCATGTGGTTGTGCCACGCTCAGGGCCGTGTGGACGACCGTTGATGTAGAGGCTGCACATACCGCAGATACCCTCGCGGCAGTCGTGGTCAAAAGCGATTGGATCTTCGCCTTTGCGCAGCAGGTCCTCGTTCAGAACATCCATCATCTCCAGGAAAGACATATCCGGAGAAATTCCCTTTACAGGGTAGGTCACCATTTGGCCTGGTGAATTTTTATCTTTTTGGCGCCAAACCTTTAGTGTAAGGTCCATTGGTTTAGCATTTGGATTACTTCCAGCCATTTTCTTATTAATTACGAATTAAGAATCTCTAATTAAGAACCCGAAACCGCCTGCTTCCAGACGCATTCTTAATCATTCATTAATCATTATTTATAGCTACGCTGCGTTAGCTTCACGTTCTCGAACTTCAGCTCCTCCTTGTGCAGCACAGGATCGTTGCCTACACCCGTAAACTCCCAGGCGGCTACGTAAGCAAAGTTCTCGTCATCACGAAGGGCCTCGTTCTCAGGGGTCTGGTACTCCTCACGGAAGTGACCACCGCAAGACTCGTTACGGTGCAGGGCATCTTCTACCATCAGTTCACCCAACTCCAGGAAGTCAGCAACGCGGTTGGCTTTCTCCAGGGTGATGTTCAGTTCCTCGTTCACGCCAACTACTTTCACGTCGCGCCAGAACTCGTCGCGCAGCTTGCGGATTTCCTGCTTGGCGAATTGCAGGCCTTCTGCGTTACGGGCCATGCCGCAGTACTCCCACATAATGTGGCCAAGCGCCTTATGGAAGTCGTCTACAGTGCGGTTGCCTTGGATGGAAAGCAGCCTGTTGTTGATATCGATAACGTTTTGCTCGGCTTCTTTGAAGGCAGGGTGGTCTACCGCTACCTTGTCGTAAGGCATTTTCGCCAGGTAATCACCGATGGTGTAAGGCAGTACGAAGTATCCGTCAGCCAGACCCTGCATCAGCGCAGAGGCACCCAGGCGGTTTGCACCGTGGTCTGAAAAGTTTGCCTCGCCGGCAGCGTAAAGACCCGGGATGTTGGTCATCAGGTTATAGTCTACCCAAAGGCCACCCATGGTGTAGTGCACGGCCGGGTAGATGCGCATCGGCTGTTCGTATGGGTTCTCGTCGGTGATCTTCTCATACATATCGAACAGGTTGCCATACTTGGCTGCAATAGCCGGCTGGCCTTCACGTCTGATAGCATCGGCAAAGTCTAGGAATACGGCAAGGCCGGAGGCACCAACGCCGCGTCCTTCGTCGCAAACCAACTTCGCGTTGCGGGAAGCCACGTCACGCGGCACCAGGTTACCGAAGGCCGGGTACTTACGCTCCAGGTAGTAATCACGGTCCTGCTCGGCAATATCGTTAATTTTGATTTCGCCTCTACGGAGCTTCTCAGCTGTTTCTTTCGTTTTCGGTACCCATACGCGTCCGTCGTTACGCAGCGATTCTGACATCAACGTCAGTTTAGACTGGTAATCGCCGGAAACCGGAATACAGGTTGGGTGAATCTGAGTATAGCAAGGGTTGGCGAACAAGGCACCTTTCTTGTAGGCTCTCCAGGCCGCTGTGGCGTTAGAGCCCATGGCGTTGGTAGAGAGGTAGAACACGTTGCCGTAGCCACCGGTTGCCAGCACCACGGCGTGCGCGCTGTGCGATTCTATTTTACCAGTGATAAGGTTACGGACTACAATACCGCGCGCTTTGCCATCCACCATTACCAGGTCCAGCATCTCAGTGCGCGGGTACATTTTTACCTTGCCGTAAGCTATCTGACGGTTCAGGGCAGAGTAAGCACCCAGCAGCAGTTGCTGTCCGGTTTGGCCGCGGGCGTAGAACGTACGCGATACCTGCGCGCCACCGAACGAGCGGTTAGCCAGCAGACCGCCGTACTCACGGGCAAATGGAACACCCTGCGCTACGCACTGGTCAATGATGTCAACAGATACCTGGGCCAGGCGGTATACGTTGGCCTCACGGGCACGGTAGTCACCACCTTTAATCGTATCGTAGAACAGACGGAAGATAGAGTCACCGTCGTTCTGGTAGTTCTTGGCGGCGTTTATACCACCCTGTGCCGCGATAGAGTGCGCGCGGCGGGGAGAATCCTGGAAGCAGAAAGCTTTTACGTTGTAGCCCAGTTCTCCGAAAGAAGCAGCGGCAGAAGCACCGGCAAGGCCCGTACCCACCACGATAATATCGTATTTACGCTTGTTGGCCGGGTTTACCAGCTTTACGTTGAATTTATGCTTGTCCCACTTCTCGGCTAAGGCGCCTTCCGGGATTTTTGAATCTAATATCATAGTAATGATAGATAGCTTTTAATTACACAAAGAAGAAGAAGTACAGCGGAATGCTCGCGAAGCCAAGGCAAATAAGGATGGAGAAGGCAACGCCGAACTTCTGTATGAAAGGAGTGTATTTCTTGTGGTCAAGGCCCAGGGTCTGGAAGGCGCTCTGGAAGCCGTGAATCAGGTGGTATGCCAGGGCTATCATGGAGATAACGTAGATAGCCACGTATATCGGGTTTTTAAACGCCAGTACAATCTCGCTGTAGAGGTTGTCGTAGTCTTTGTCCGGAACGGCCTCCAGACCGCCGAAACGAGCTGGAACGAAGAAGTTCCAAAGGTGCACAATCAGGAACACCAGGATAACAGTGCCTAGCAGGCCCATGTTGCGCGAAGCCCAGGTGCTGTTCTCCTCCGGGTGGCTGTTGGCGTAAGAAACAGGACGGGCAGCTTTGTTGCGGCGCGTCAGAACGAGGGCATCATAAATGTGAAACAGGAACCCCAGTACAAGAATGATCTCCATGAAACGGATGATGCCGTTGTGGGCCATGAAGTCTGAGTAAATGTTAAAGGCCTCTCCACCATCGTTTCGGAACAACTGAAGGTTACCGATCAGGTGCACTACCAGGAAGGAGCAAAGGAAAAGGCCCGTAACAGACATTACGATCTTTCGCCCGACTGTACTGGAAAACGTTTTAGTAAACCAATTCATCTGTGTTTGTTATAGATTTAAATTGTGATTAAGCGTAGTGTTTTTACTGCCCAAAGGTACACGGAGGCCACGTAGAAAGCAATTTCTCCACAATATTTTGAATCAATCTAAATTGAAGGCCGTAATTCAGAGAAGCAACATCTTTTTCCCCGCTGACAGCCCATATACACAACATTTTAGTATAAGTTTAGTTTAAGATTATACTATATTTACCGCCTAACCCAAATGATCTATGCTAAACCATTTACGCCATAAGTATCTGCTGCATGGGAGTCTGTTGTGGGTGTTGATTCTGTTGCTGTTGGGTGCTTCTCCGGAGGCACAGGCTACTCATATTAGAGCAGGGGATATTACTGCCAAGCGGGACACGACGCCAAACCCTAATCCCCGCCGCTTCTTTTTCACCATGATTATTTATACCAACCACCTCTCGCAGGCCGAGGACCCGGAGGTAACTATTTATCCAGGGGTTGGTACCACGTCCATCATCGTTCCCCGCAAGTCCGTTACCCCGATTAACTCCGAAACTGACCGCGAGGTCTTTGAGTGGGAGTACACGTACCCCTCAGATGGTACTTATACGACGTACTGGGTAGGCGAGAACCGCGACAATAACATTTTGAACATGGCAGCTCCGTCTGACCAGCGTTCCTTCTTCATCTCCACGACCATCGATATAAACGCCCTGCGCGGCTTTAACTCCACCCCGGTACTTACCGTGGAGCCCATCGATGATGCGGCGATGTTCCGTAAGTTCGTGCACAACCCCGGCGCTTATGATGCCGACGGTGACAGCCTTTCTTTTAAGCTAGTAGCCCCACGCTACCGCGATCCCAGCGGTGCTATTACCGTAGTGCCCGGCTACCGCCACCCCGACCAGGTGGCCAACTGCCGTACCTCCGACGATAGCGGCCCTGCCTTCTTCCGGCTCGACCCCATCACCGGTCAGCTCACCTGGGATGCCCCCTGCCTTGCCGGCAGGTACAACATTGCCTTTGTGGTAGAAGAGTGGCGGCGCGGGCCGAACGGTGGTGCCGTGAAGATAGGTGAGGTAGTGCGCGACATGCGCATTAACGTAGAGGAGAACGAAAACCGGCCGCCTGTACTGGAGCCCAAGGATACCTGCGTGGTAGCTGGAACCACCCTCCGCGGCATTGTAAGGGCTACCGACCCGGATGGCGACTTGATCAACCTGACTGTTGCCGGTAGTGGTATTGTGCCTCCGGCGACCTTTGAGCAAAGAACCAACAACCCGGGCTCTGCCACAGGTTTGTTTATCTGGAACACCGAATGCGCCGATGTGCGTCGCTCGCCATACCAGGTGATTTTCCGTGCTGAAGACGTGAGGCCGCAGGGCGATAAGCGGTTGGCAGACCTGCAGCCCTGGAACATTACCGTGATAGGGCCTGCGCCGGAGAACCTGGATGCCACCAGCGCTGACCGCAACGTCACCCTCACCTGGAACTCCTACACGTGCCAGAATGCCGATAAAATACGCATCTACAGGCGGGAAGGACCGAGCAACTTTGTACCGGATTATTGCCAGACCGGTGTGCCTGCCTCTACGGGCTATGTGCTGATAGGAGAGGTGGATGCCGGTGAGACAACCTTCTTCGACGACGATCCGAACCTGAAGGCCGGGGTGGAATACTGCTACATCATCTATGCGACTTTCCCGGCTCCGGGACGCGGGGAGAGCCTTGCCTCTCTGGAGGTGTGCGTGGTTATCGACCAGGATATCCCTTACCTGACCAATGTGACCGTGGATGAAACCAGCACCACCAACGGGCGGATAACCGTGAAGTGGACCCAGCCGATTGACGTGGAGAAGCTCACCCCGCCGCTGGAGTACCGCCTGTACCGTAAGGTGGGCATGGAAGCTGGCAACGGCTTCACGGAGGTAAAGCGTACCCGCAATATGGCCGATACTACTTTTGTGGACAGAAACCTGAACACAGTGGAGAACGCTTACCGTTATCGCCTGGAGTTTTACCGCAGTCCGGCGCCTGGCGGACAGCCTACCTTGCTGCGCGATAGCGCCGAGGCTTCCAGTGTATACCTGAACCTAACGCCTGCAGAAGGCGAAGCGAAAGAGGTCGCCTTAAACTGGACCTACAACGTTCCGTGGAAAAACGAGGTGCTGCAGCATTATATCTACCGTCAGGCTACGGGTGGCGAGTTTGTGCTGATCGATAGCGTGTCGGCGACGGCTACGAGTGGCTCCTACACTGACAGAGGCACGTTTAATGGCGAGGAATTGGTGCGTGGGCAGGAGTACTGCTATTACGTGGTAACGGCCGGTACCTACCAGGTTAAGGGGATACCCGAGCCGCTGCTCAACTACAGCCAGCGTGTTTGTGTTACCCTGCCGAAGCTGATCTGCCCGCCGGAACTGAGTATACAGCAGCTCGACTGTAACGCGTTTAACCAGAACCCAACCGAGCCGCCTTACCAGAACGTGCTGAACTGGGTGCCGAACATTACGGGCGACTGCACGGATGAAATTGCCTATTACACGGTATACTTTAAACCGACACTGGATGCCGAGTATACCCCGCTGGACACCACCACCGAGACGACCTATACGCACAGCGGCCTGGAAACCTTTGCCGGCTGCTATGTGGTAACGGCTACCGACGTGAACGGGCGCGAGAGCGCGTTCAGCAACGAGGTGTGCAACGACAACTGTATCTCGTTTATACTTCCAAACATCATCACGCCGAACGGCGACAACCTCAATGACGTATTCCGTCCTAAAGTAAGGGCCTTTATCAGGAGCATGCGCTTCAGGGTTTACAACC
Organism: Pontibacter chinhatensis; assembly: GCF_900113285.1. Lineage (GTDB taxonomy): Bacteria > Bacteroidota > Bacteroidia > Cytophagales > Hymenobacteraceae > Pontibacter > Pontibacter chinhatensis. The sequence goes on along the minus strand of NZ_FOOT01000001.1, from coordinate 1,081,861 downwards.
GTTGGGGTGTGCAGGTGTATGACGGAGGCACCATTACGCAGGGAGAGGGCCGCTACATTAACTGGCCAGGTGTGGACAACGATGGCAACCGCCTGACCGACGGCACCTACTACTACGAGGCAGAAGTTGAATTTTATACTTTAGACCCGGCCAAGGCGCGCGCCACGTACAAAGGCTGGGTAGAGATAGTACGCTAATGAAAAACTTACCAGACCTGGAACAGCTGCAGGACAAGCCCGTTGTGTTTTACGACGGCACCTGCGGCTTTTGCCAGGGTAGTGTTCAGATAGCCTTAAAGTATAACGCTAAGCAGCATTTATACTTTGCCGCGCTGCAATCAGGGGTGCTGGAGGCGTTGGTGCCCAAGGCCCAAATCCCGAATCCACTTCCGGACTCCATGCTTTTTTACGAGAAGGGCAGGCTCTATACCGAGTCGGAGGCGGCGCTGCGCATTGCCGGCCACCTCGATTTTCCGCTGTCCATACTTGCTGTGTTTCGCATTATTCCCTTATCTTTCCGCAATTTTGTGTACCGGCTGGTGGCTAAAAACCGCTACCGCATTGCCGGCCGCACCGAAGCCTGCCTGCTGCCCAGCCCCGAGCAAAGGGCCAGGTTTTTTTGAATTGCTATATTGTTAATTGTTGAATTGTTGGTTTCTGTATAGGTTTACAAACCATAGGCCTATTGTTAAGGGAGCAACCATTTAGCAACTTAACCATTTAGCCATTTAAGCATAAAACGATCAGCAATTATCAATTAACAATAAAAGGAATGAAAGCATACGTTTTCCCGGGACAGGGTTCTCAGTTTGTAGGGATGGGCAAAGACCTGTACGAGCAGCACGAAGAGGCGAAGCAGCTGTTCGACAAGGCAAACGAGATCCTGGGTTTCAACATCACCGAGATCATGTTTAACGGCACTGACGAGGAGCTGAAGCAGACGAAAGTAACGCAACCGGCTATTTTCCTGCACTCTGTGGCGCAGGCGGCCGTAGCCAAAGACTTCGCCCCGGATATGGTGGCTGGTCACTCGCTGGGTGAGTTTTCTGCCTTAGTAGCTAGTAAAGTGCTTAGCTTTGAGGATGGTCTGCGGCTGGTGTCGAAAAGAGCGCTGGCGATGCAGGCGGCTTGTGAGGCCAACCCATCTACCATGGCCGCTATACTTGGCCTGGACGATGCGAAAGTAGAGGAAGTATGTGCCTCTGTGGAAGGCGAAGTAGTAGTAGCCGCCAACTATAACTGCCCCGGCCAGCTGGTAATTTCCGGCTCAAACAAAGGCATCGAGATTGCCTGCGAGAAAATGAAAGAGGCCGGTGCCAAGCGTGCCCTGCCGCTTCCGGTAGGAGGCGCGTTCCACTCGCCGCTGATGAAGCCGGCCGAGGAAGAACTTGCCAAAGCAATCGAGGAAACCACCTTCGCGCAGGGCATCTGCCCGATTTACCAGAACGTGGACGCCAAGCCGCACACCGATCCTGCCGAAATTAAGCAGAATTTGATCAAGCAACTGACAGCCCCGGTACGCTGGACGCAGTCGGTGCAGCAGATGGTAGCCGACGGTGCCACGCATTTTGTGGAGTGTGGCCCAGGTAAAGTGCTGCAGGGACTGGTGAAGAAAATTGAGCGCACCGCCGAAGTTAGCTCAGCAGAATAATCTCCTTTAGAAAGTATAAAAGTATAAACGCCCTCTCTGGCCAAGTGCCGGAGAGGGCGTTTATACTTTGGGGAAGTATGAAATTGAGCTAGCAGCAAAGTATAACCTGTTGACAGCAAAGTATAAATAACTACATTTACCGCTGCATACTTTCTGCTATATGAAAAAGCAAACCCCGCTGGCAGTTTGGCTGCTCGGCTTCGTGCTGCTGAGCCTGTACGTGCACCTGTTGCCCCGCTTTTTTGATGCCGGTCACGTGCCACATTGGTTTGCCTACTGGGCGGGCTTTTTTGTACTGGCCTACCTGGTGAGCAGGTTTCTGCTGAAGCTGCAGGGGCTAGGGCAGCTGGGCATGGAGCGACACAGAGGATGGCTGAAAAACCTGGCCACCGGGTTTATGATTGGCTTTGGTGTGTATGCCCTGAAGTATTTTGCCTTCTGGCGGCTGGGCAAGTTCGAAGTGGCAGGGCTGCAGGAGCTTGCTTTTATTCTTCCGATGCTGGGGCAGGCGCTGCTGGCCATGTTTTTCTCCTCCATCCTCAACGACATCACCATTCGGGGCTATTGGTATGCCTTTTTCCGGCGACGACAGCTGCTGGCTTGGTATGTTTTCGCGGCCACTATACTTTATGCGCTGGATGATGTTTGGAACGCCGGCCCGGACCCAATGAACCTGGTGTTCTCCGCCATACTTGGGGCAACCTTTGCCTACACTGTACTTAAAACTGGCGCCATCTGGATGTCGCTGGGCTTGCATTGGGGCGGCAACATGATGTACCGTGTGCTGTATGGCTTCGATGGGAACGGCGTATGGCAGCTGGAAAACGTGCGCGAAGCGCCGTTTTACGATTGGGTTAGCTTGGCGGTAACAGCCCTTATGCTGCCTGCGGTATACTTTGTGCTCAAATCAAAGTATAAACAGCCGTTGCAACTAGAGAGGAGAGGCGATTTACCTCAAAGCTATACTTAACCCGGTCTTACAGGGACAGCTCGTAGAACATCAGTTCTTCGTTATCGTTGGGCAGTTTTACCATTCTGCTATACTTCAGCCCTAGCTTTTCCAGCAATTTCTGGGAGGCAAGGTTATCTTTTGTGGTGATGGCGACGAGCTGCCTAATGCCGTAAATACTGAATGCCGCCTCTTTTACTTTACTGGCTGCCTCAAACGCATAACCCTGCCCGCCATACTCCTTCAGGAAAGCAAAGCCAATGTCGATGCCCTCCAGGCCATCGCGGTCGTAGAGGCCGCAGGAGCCAAGTTTGGCACCGTCGGACTTACGGATAACCGTGTAATTGCCGTAGCCGAGGCGTTGCAGTTGGGGCATCATTCGGGTGCTGATGTACTCTTTTGCAGCTTCTATACTTTTTACATTTCGGTCGCCGATAAACTGTATCCACTCCGGCGTGTTGAGTAACTCTAATACAAAAGGAGCGTCTTCGTAAGAAGTAGGTCTAAGGAGCAACCGCTCAGTCTCAAAAGTCTGAAAGGTTCCCAAGGTTCGTTCGTTAGTCTGTTCGTCCATTTTCAAAGTTTTAGGCCGCTGCTATGGTGTTCGGTCGGATATAGAAAGAATGAAGGTGGTGGGAGGGGTTGTGGGATGTGACGGTTGGGCTATGGTGCATTTATGCACTATAGCTGGTGTTGTAATATGTTTTTCTTATTTGAAGAAAGCGTCTATTTCAGGTCTGTGGTAATCTACAATCCATTCGTTTAGCTCATCATAGACACTCTTTATTTCTTTTGAAGTGGCACTAAAAACAAAGCACCCCCTGTCGTCATACATGTAGAACCCTTTGCTGGAATGCACATCAAAAAAATAAACTTGCTGTGGTATGGCAGGTTCAAAACCCATTTCCAGATTAGCAATGCCTTCAAGTATGTCTTTTATACCTATGTCGGCTAGCTTAACTCTTCCAACAATGATTCTACCTGCTACCCAATCTTCATCTGTTAAGTCACCTACATTGATTTGGGCAGCTTCATTGTAAAATCCCTGAAATTGTTCTTTTTCAATAAGAGTATAGATGTAGCCTTTGTCCTTAGTGAAGGGAGAATTACCGTCATAGTCATAGACGATAAGGTATACCTGCTTATCAGACTCTGGAAAGGTGCTATGAAATATTTTCTCTGCTCTACCAACTGCCTGTTCAACCCTTTCTTTGGTTGCATTTGTGAGCTCTCCGCCTAATTCAAATCTAATGTGAATGTCACCACCTAATGAAAAGGGAGAGTCAACTTTAGAAGCTTGATATACCCTTGCAAGATACTCTTCAAACTCTTCTTTCATACTTTAAATGAATCACAACGAATTTGTGCAGCCGAAGCCCGCAGCGTAGCGAGGATTAAGGCTGCACTGGGTTAGTGGTTTTAATTCTTTGATTTAATCTTGGCGATGTCTTTAGCTGCATATTGTTCAGGCAAAGCCATTCTGAAGCACTGGTGATATTCTAACTTTTTTTCTTTCTCATTCCAGAACGTAAAAACCAAATATGAGCTGCCTTCCATAAACTCACCACCGCAGTCAGATGATTCTGCTATTAACATTATAGTATCTGATTTTTTACCTTTGTATACTTCTTTTGGCTTAAATTCTATTACATAATATTGTTGCCAATCATATTTTGGCTTTACAAGTGTTTTGTAGCCCTTTATAGAAATTACTTTTCCCAGAAATACCTTGGGAGACTTAGCTAATGATTCTTTTAATGGGACTTCTCCGTCACAGTCACAGGCAAATGAGGGAGCCACAAAAGCAAGAAAGCACAAAATGAGAAGTATAAATTCTTTCTTCATGATTACTTATTACCACACAACTAAAGTATAAACGTAAACCTACGCTTATCTGCACTATGTGCAAAGGTTCTAAATCATTCCTCAAACGCCCACACCTCCAGCTCATCCGGGCACTCCTGTAGCAGCTGGTTTATACTTTTTCCGAGCACCGGGTGTACCATTTCCGGAGCCAGTTCCGCCAGCGGCAATAGGGTAAACCGGCGCAGGTGCAGCTGCGGGTGAGGGATGGTGAGGCGTTGCGTTTGCAGCACCAGATCGTCGTAGAAAAGTATGTCGATGTCGATGACGCGGGCTCCCCAATGCTCTTGCCGCACCCGGCCAAGCTCCTGTTCAATACCATTTATACTTTGCAGCACCTCTTCCGGCGTAAGCTCCGTCTGCACCTCTAGCACCTGGTTCAGGAAGTTGGGCTGGTCAGTTTTACCCCAGGCGGCCGTCTCGTATACTTTGGAGCTGCGCGTGAGGGTGCCTACCTGCCGGTTTATACTTTCGCGGGCCTGTTGCAAGTATAAGGTGCGGTCGCCGAGGTTGCCGCCCAAAAGCAAGTATACCTTAGGCATGTCGGCGGAAAAAGTCTATCGTTAAATCAGCTGCCTGGCGGGCAGCCTCCGGAAGCTCCTCCTGCTCGTAAGGATGCTTGCCACCAAAAGAGTGATCGGCTTCGGGCAACAGGTGCAGCTCGGCGTCGGGTTTCCAGCTTTGCAGGTCGTGGGCCATCTGGGTGGGCAGCGTTTCGTCCTGCTCACCGTGGAGCAGGAGCAGGGGCTGCTGCAGGCGCTTTACCACGGTGGGGATGTCCAGGCGGTAGTGGTTCTCGATAAAGTTTTCCACTATCTGGTAGTAGAGCGGCATTTGCATCCCGGTGCGGGCATTAGGCACATACTGCACGCCATCTTTTTTCCACTGCTCCATTTGCAGGTCGCTCCAACGATTGTCGTAGCGGTTCACAGCGGCCCAGGTGGCGACGGCCTTTACGCGCGGTTCCTCTGCGGCTTTTAAGATCACGGCTCCGCCTCCACGGCTATGCCCGATCAGGTAAATGCGGCTCAGGTCCAGCTCGTTTTTCGCTACGGGAGGGTTTTCGGAGTGCAGCAGCTCAATCAGGGCCTGCATGTCGTCGAGCTCCAGGCTGAAGTTATTTTGCCCAAAGGCCTCCATGTCGTGCATGTCGGCGTGGTTATCCACCGTGGTGCCATTGTAGGCAAAGTTAAATTTGATGAACACGAACTCCTGCCGGGCAAAGTAGGTAGCTAACAGGTTAAAGTGCCCCCAGTCCTTAAAACCTTTAAAGCCGTGGGCAAAAATAACCACAGGTTTTGGGTTGCTGTCGGGCCAATAGGTGGCGTCGGCGGTAAAGGGGCGTCCGTGCTCAGGGTATACTACAAAATCGACTTTCATCTGTTATAGGATTGAATGGCTAAATTGCTACTTGTTTGATTGTTTGGTTTACGGAGGAGCGGGTGCAAGGGCAGCATCTACCTCTACAATTTAACCATTCAGCAATTTAACAATTAAATGCTGTTTTGCCAGCCCGGGTTTGGAAAGCACTGCCAGAGACCGTAATATTGCGGACCCAACACATGAGCATAAGTTTAAACGAAATACAGGCGCCCATTGCGCCCGAGATGCAGCAATTCGAAAAGAAGTTCAGGGCTTCGATGAAGACCCGTGTACTGCTTCTGGATCGGATCATGAGCTACATCGTCAAGCGCAAGGGAAAGCAGATGCGGCCTATGTTCGTGTTTTTCACCGCCAAGCTTTTCAACGAAAGTATTGCCGAGGCCACTTACCGCGGTGCCGCCCTCATCGAGCTGCTGCACACGGCCACGCTGGTGCACGACGACGTGGTGGACGATGCCAACTACCGCCGCGGCTTCTTCTCCGTAAATGCGCTCTGGAAAAACAAGATCGCCGTGCTCGTGGGCGACTACCTGCTTTCCAAAGGCTTGCTGCTCTCGCTGCAAAACGACGATTACGAGTTGCTCAAGATCGTGTCGAACGCGGTGAAGGAGATGAGTGAAGGAGAGTTGCTGCAGATTGAGAAAGCCCGCCGCCTCGATATTACCGAGGAAGTGTACTTCGACATCATCCGCCAGAAAACCGCCTCGCTGATTGCCTCCTGCTGTGCCGTGGGCGCTGCCTCTGCCGGTGCTTGTAAGGAGGAAATTGAGAAAGCCCGCTTGTTCGGGGAGAAAGTAGGCATCGCTTTCCAGATTAAGGATGACCTGTTTGATTACGGCACCGCTGAGATTGGCAAACCCGTAGGCATCGACATCAAGGAAAAGAAGATGACCCTGCCACTAATCCACGCCCTGCGCGAGGCCGATTGGCTGACCAAACGCCGCGTGATCTACAACGTGAAAAACAACAACGGCGACAACAAGCGTGTGCAGCAGGTCATTGATTTCGTGAAGCAATCCGGCGGCATACAGTATACCATTGAGGTGATGAACCGCTACCATGCCGAGGCACTGGAAATCCTCCATACTTACCCCGAATCCCCATCCCGCCGCTCGCTGGAGCAACTCATCGCTTATACTATTGAGCGGGAGAAGTAGGCGCTTCCATGAAGCTGATCTATAGTTATACCGTACTTTCTCTTGTCGTTTTAGCTATCATCCTATTATATAGCAAGGCCTATTATCATTTCCAGTTGCGCAGGAGGCTGAACCCCGAACTAGCAGATGCTAAATTTCTGCACTTGTACTTTAACCCGATCCTTTTCTACGGCAACATAGGCTTATTCTTTCCAATCTATATCAAGTTTAAAGACTTCGAGGATCCAGAAACCAACAGGTTGCAAAACAAAGTGATGCTTTATGTAAATCTGTTTTGGATTTCTTTCGGAGGAGTAATAGCGTTGGTTTTTGTAGCGGCTATTCTTGGAGTAAATGAAGTAACATTTTGATGCTGCATGCTCTGGTTGTGTGAGAGTAGTATAAGCAAACGCTTGTGTCGTAATCTAGAAGTATGAACGACAATTAACCAGAAACTAACAGACTTCAGACAAAGTATAAACCCTGCCAATTAACTCAATCCTAAAAGCTCCACTTCGGACAAATTTGTAATCCTCAGCCGGAATTATGTAAAAGGCAGTATAGGATCAGTAGGTAGCTTTGCACCAGCAAAATAACCTATGAAAAATGAGCCTGAACACGAACGCCTGGAACCGTCTGCGGTATACCTTGTACCTGCCCATCTACGATTTTATAGCCGACCGCATTTTCCGCAAGTATAGAAAGCGCTCCGTACAATTGATGGGTGCTAAGCCTGACGATGCCATACTTATACTTGGCGCCGGCACCGGCCTCGATCTGCCGTACCTGCAGGGTTACACCAACCTCACGGCTATCGACATCACGCCTGGGATGATCAGCAAACTTAAGCAGCGGGCAGCGGAACTGCGTATCCCCGTAAAGGCGCAGGTGATGAACGGGCAACAGCTAAGCTTTGCCAACGCCTCTTTCGATGCGGTTATACTTCACCTCATACTTGCCGTGATTCCAGATCCCGTGGCCTGCATCAAGGAAGTGGAGCGTGTCCTGAAGCCGGGCGGAACGGTGATGGTGTTTGATAAGTTTCTGCCCGACGGGCAGCAGCCGTCCATACTTCGCCGCCTGCTCAACCAGGTTGCCAGCACACTGTTTTCAGACATCAACCGAAGTATAGGTAGCATCGTGCGCCATACTTCCTTGCGTGTAGAGTTGAACGAAGCAGCCGCCTTTAACGGCACTTTCAGGGTGGTGAGATTGCGGAAGTAGCATTGTCTGGCTCCTTGCTGTTCTTGAGGCCTTACTCACAAAGGAGAGCTTTGCAGGCCCGGGTCCAACCACCCCTAACCCCTCCTTGTCCAAGGCGGGGAACTTGTGGTTACTGTTGCCGAAGTATAAGCTTCGTTGCTGCTGTTTCTGCAAAGTATAAACCCACCCCTAGCCCCTCCCGAGAGGGGAATTTATACTTACCGCTCCACCTGTCATCTTGAGCAGGGCGAGAGATGACAGGTGGAATTCCCTTTAGTTCTCTCCCAAAGGTCGAGATGACAAAAAGCAGCGGCTATCGAGTAATTCCCAGCCTTTGGGTTGAGCGCCTTGTGAGATCCGGTGCCCGTTAAGGGCATGCCGAGCGAAAGCGAGGCAAGGAGGGAACACAGCGCGATGCCCGAAGGCGAGGCCTCCCGGTCTGGGAGGGAGCCAAGTTAGAGGTGCAACTGTAGGTATGTAGGTCTGGAGGAGGAACGGCAGCTGGTAAGGATAGCTTGGTTCATGTTAAAGGAAGCGGCCGCTAGTAGCGGACACAAGCGGACGCTTGCGCCAGAAAAGCACGGAGATAAAAAGCGAAGGCCGCTACTGTTAAAGTAGCGGCCTTCGCTTTTTATACTTTCCGATTAACGAAAAACGAGCAACGGATAACGAAACTACTCCGCCAGCAACACATCCATCGTCTTGTTAAAATCAGCTACCCATTCCTCGTAATGCTTGCCAGTGCCGGGGCCTGAGAAGCCGGTGTGGATCTTGCGTACTTTGCCGTCGCGGCCGATGAAGATGGTGGTGGGGTAGGAGAGCACATGGTTAAGCGCTGGCAGGGCTTTGGCTGCCGCCTCCTTATCCGACGTGCCGGCTACCAACAGATCGTAGTTCACGTTCAGGCGCTCCTGCATCTTCTTCAGGCGGGCTGCGGCCTTATCGAACTCAGGGCTGCGCTCGAAGCCCAGGCCGATGATTTCCAGGCCGCGGTCCTTGTTCTTGTCGTAGTAAGGCGCCAGGAAGTTGGTCTCGTCCATACAGTTGGGGCACCAGGAGCCCAGCAGCTGCACCAGCACCACCTTGCCTTTATACTTGTCGTCTGCCAGCGATACCTGCTCGCCCTGCAGGTTCGGGAACGTGAAGGAGAGGGTTTCGTAGCCCGGCTTCAGGTACGTGAGCGTGTCTGCGCTGGCGAGTTGCACATCAGGGTTGCGCTTGGCCGTCCAGGTTTCGGAGTAATTCATGCCCGAGTAGAAGTTGCCTTGCAAGGTGCTGTCGTTCTCCGGAGTAGCCGTGAACAGGTAGGCGTGGTTGCCATCAAAGGTAGAGAGCTTCAGCTCGTTGCCGGCTACCTGTCCTTCCAGAAAACGGTAGTCGCCGGTCTCGGTCATAAACGTGCCGGTGGCGTAATTATCTTTCTGCTTAAACTCGCCGATAGCCTTGTAGCTTTTGCCGTCGCGGTCGGTGAACAGCACTTCCCACTTGCCATCAAAATTGAAATCAGCTGGAGCAGGATTTTCCTCAAACCGGTTGCTCTTCCCGTGCTCAGCAGTAAAAGGCACCGAATAAGGAGTAGCCGTATCGTTCTTCACAAAGCGGCCGGTCATTTTTTCCCCTTCTACCTTCGCTATCAGGTCGGCGTCGAAAATGTGGAGGCCAATTTTTACAGAATCTCCGGCTTGCTCAATTTCATCTACCAGGATGCGCTCCTCACCGTTTATCAGGTACAGCACTGTTTTGCCGTTTTTTTCCTCGGCTTCCATTACAAACGGAATCTCTTTCCCGTCGGCGTGCTGCAGGGCTACTCGCCAGCTGCCGGGCTTAATGGTGTTGTCGGTAGATGTCATAGAGGTACAGGATGTTATAAGCTGTGGAATTAGAAGAGTAAAAAACAAAAATAGGGTGGCACGGGTATTAGTATAGGAAAGTTTCATGTGCGGAATTTGATAATAACGTAGTACAAAAGTAGGGCATAAGAACCGAAAAACCTGAAGCTGCTAATTATGCCTGCATATTCGTGTAGCAACATATTCATGGAGGCTAATGTTTTTACAGAGATTTAGTTTTCGTACATTTGTGAACCTCATAAAAAAGAGTATAAAACATTAACAATAGCAAAACTATGGCATTTGATTTAGGAATGATCAAGGCAGTGTATGCCGGCATGGATGAGCGAATTGCTGCTGCCCGCCAGGCAGTTGGGCGTCCGCTTACCCTGACAGAGAAGATCCTGTACGCTCACCTTTTCGATGGTACAGCACAGCAGGCTTTTGAGCGCGGAAAGTCTTACGTAGATTTCGCTCCGGACAGGGTGGCCATGCAGGATGCTACAGCGCAAATGGCCTTGCTTCAGTTCATGCAGGCTGGTAAGCCAACCGTGGCCGTGCCTTCTACCGTGCATTGCGACCACCTGATTCAGGCCCGCGTGGGTGCTGATTCTGACTTGCAGGACGCTTACTCAGAGAACAAAGAAGTTTATGACTTCCTTGCTTCTGTTTCCAACAAGTATGGCATCGGTTTCTGGAAGCCGGGTGCTGGTATCATCCACCAGGTAGTGCTGGAGAACTATGCCTTCCCGGGCGGTATGATGATCGGTACCGACTCGCACACGCCTAACGCGGGTGGTCTGGGTATGATCGCCATTGGTGTGGGTGGTGCTGATGCCGTGGACGTGATGGCCGGAATGCCTTGGGAGCTGAAGTTCCCGAAAATCATCGGTGTGAAGCTGACCGGTAAAATGAACGGCTGGACTTCTCCGAAAGACGTGATCCTGAAAGTGGCCGGAATTCTGACTGTAAAAGGCGGAACAGGTGCTATCGTGGAGTACTTCGGCGAAGGCGCTGAGTCTATGTCTTGTACAGGCAAAGGCACTATCTGTAACATGGGTGCCGAGATCGGGGCTACTACTTCTGTGTTTGCCTACGACAACAGCATGCGCGCTTACCTGAACGCTACAGACCGTGAGGAGATCGTGCAGATGGCTGACGAAGTAGCCCAGCACCTGCGCGCTGACGACGAAGTATACGCTGACCCTGCTGCCTTCTACGATCAGCTGATCGAAATCGACCTTTCTACGCTGGAGCCGCACGTAAACGGCCCTTTCACGCCGGACGCTGCCTGGCCAATCTCTCAGTTCGCCGCTGTGGTGAAAGAGCACGGCTGGCCAGCTAAACTGGAGGTAGGTCTGATTGGTTCTTGTACTAACTCTTCTTACGAAGACCTGACGCGTGCCGCCTCTGTGGCAGAGCAGGCGATAACTAAAAACCTGGTTGCCCAGGCTGAGTTCACTATTACGCCGGGTTCTGAGATGGTGCGTTACACTACAGCCCGCGATGGTCTGCTCGACACGTTCGCGCAGATGGGCGGTGTGGTACTGGCAAACGCCTGCGGTCCGTGCATCGGCCAGTGGGCACGTCATACCGACGACCCAACCCGTAAGAACTCTATCATCACTTCCTTTAACCGTAACTTTGCCAAGCGTAACGACGGTAACCCGAACACGCACGCATTCGTGGCCTCTCCTGAGATCGTAACGGCTTTCGCTATTGCCGGCGACCTGACGTTTAACCCGCTGACAGACACCCTGACAAACAAGGATGGCCAGCAGGTGAAACTGGACGAGCCAAGAGGTATCGAGCTGCCAACCCAAGGCTTTGCCGTGGAGGATGCCGGTTATGTGGCTCCTGCTGAGGATGGAAGCAAAGTACAGGTAGTGGTTGATCCGGCTTCTGACCGTCTGCAGCTGCTCGAGGGCTTTAAGCCATGGGAAGGCACAGACCTGAAAGGCCTGAAACTGCTTATCAAAGCGCAGGGTAAGTGTACGACCGATCACATCTCGATGGCAGGTCCGTGGTTGAAGTACCGTGGCCACCTGGACAACATCTCCAACAACATGCTTATCGGTGCCATCAACGCGTTCAATGGTGAGGCTAACAGCGTGTACAACGACATGACCCGTGGTTATGACACGGTGCCTGCTACAGCCCGTACGTACAAAGCTGCCGGTATCGGTACTGTAGTGGTTGGTGACGAGAACTACGGTGAGGGATCTTCCCGTGAGCATGCGGCCATGGAGCCACGCCACCTGGGTGTTCGTGCCGTGCTGGTGAAGTCATTTGCCCGTATCCACGAAACCAACCTGAAGAAGCAAGGTATGCTGGCGCTTACGTTTGCCAACAAGTCGGATTATGATCTGATCGAGGAGAACGACTCCATCGACATCATCGGACTGGAGAACTTCACACCAGGACAGCCGCTTAAAGTGGTTCTGCACCACAAAGATGGCAGCCAGGATGTAATCCAGGTAAACCATACGTATAACGAAGGCCAGATCGCGTGGTTCAAGGCAGGTTCTGCCCTCAACCTGATCAGCCAGCAGCAGAAGCAAAACGCTTAATTGCAACGTTGCTAAGTATAAACAAAAAGGCCCCGCCACAGCGGGGCCTTTTTGTTATCTATGGCTTCGGCTTAATTTATACTTTGAAGTATAGGCCAAGCCATTATTTCCTCACCAGCACCTTCTCCACAAAAGTCTCTCCCTGATAGGTGATGTGCGCGATGTACAGGCCTGCATTCAGCTGGCTCAGATCGTACTGAAGTTGCGTACCCACTACAGATATGGGGGTAGCCGCTATACTTTTGCCGGTCATATCTGTGAGCCGGAGCTGTGGCTGAGAGTTTTGCAACTCCGTAAGCGGGGCAGTCAGGCTCAGGTTGATGCTGCCCGAGGCTGGGTTAGGGTATAAGGCCGGACTTGTGGCGTACACATCCAGCACCCGTTGGTAGGTGCTGCGGGTGCATTCCAGCACATTCGTGACCGTGAGCGATATGGTGTACGTGCCCGGCTTTTTGTACTGGTGCAGCGGGTGTTGTTCAGTCGACTGACTTCCATCCCCAAAATCCCAGAGCCAGCTGGTGGCATGCAGGCTGTTGTCCTGAAACTGAACCCCCTTGCTTACCTGTGCAAAGTTGTTTCCCGGTTTAAAGCCAGCTTCAGAAGCCGACAGTATCTGCACGTCCATTGGCACCAGATCGCTCAGGTAAATGGAGTCTGCATTCGCCACGTAGATAGTGCTGTTCTCAAGCGCCTCTGTTAAAGTATAAGTAGGGCCCGTGCCAAGCAGGACCGAGGCAGTTGCATCAGTATAGAAGTTAAAGGAGCTTCCGCCTTGCGGGGCAATCACCACGGCATCTGCTACACAAGCCTGAAAGGCCATCGGTACCGGCTCCGGCCCCGATTTGATACCCCTATACTTCAGTTGTGCTGTTCTGGCGTGCTCCTTCAAAGCCTCCAAATCATCACCGGCAAGTATGGCAATGGCCAGCGTTTTAGTTTGGCCCGGGGCAAGGTCGATGGCGGTGGCGCCCAGGAGGTGCGAGATGCTGTTGCCGTTCTTCCCTCCGGCTTTCGTGCGGCTCACTCCTTTGGAGATTACTTTATACTTTTCTGCATTGGAGAAACCGTCGTCCACGGTTACGGTAGAGTCGTTGCTGCCGATGTTGTCAATGGCATGGTAAATAGGGAGCGTCTCCGGCGTCAGCAGTGTCAGCCCGGTATAAGGCAAGTCGGCGTAGGCATGGTAGGCATACCCGAGTTGCAGGTCTTCGTCCCAGCCAGCCTTGTTTTCGGTGTAGTTGCCAATGTCCCAATCTGCAAAGAGGCCCGCGTGCAGGTAGGGAATAGTTTCGGAAGAGCGGTTGGTAAGCTTATACTCCATTATCACGAAGTCCTGGTAAGGCGACTCAGACCAAGCGTAGGCCACTGTTTTTACCTCTACCTCCGGGTGCCCGCTCACGTCGGTCTGCATAATACCCCGCAGCTCCTGGTTGGCCATGCTGGTGTTGTAGTAGGCCCGGGTAAGCATACTCGGCTTAAAGCCCCGGTTATTCTGCCAGGAGGAGTTATGCACGTTATCGGCTACCTTGCCGCTGTCGGCAGAAAGTATAAGCCCGCCCTCAAAAAGCAAAGAAGCACTGCCTTTATACTTTACTCCAACGCCTTGGCTCATGTTCAGGCCGTTGTAGCCGATGTTGCCCTCGCTGTTGAGGCTCAGGTGCAGGTTGTTGGCCGTCAGGGTAGCGAAGTTATGGTTAATAACGATAGCAAAGTGTTGAAAGTCGGTATACTCCCCGTCGGTAAAGCCCAGGCGCAGGTATACTTTCAGGTTGGCTGGGGAGCGTTCGCTGATTTTGATGACAAAAGGCTCGTTGGTAGAGGCGGTGCCCATGGTGCCCATACTTCCCAAGGTGGTCTGCCCGCGGGTTACCAGCACGTGCGGAGATAGAGAAGTGAGTTCTACCTGCAGCCCCTGCACCGGCGCCAGGAAGTTTAAGAAGCTGGCATCAATGGTTACCTCGTTCCCTGCCACCAGGCTTTGCTTGGGCGAAGGGGAGAAGGACACGCAACGCACCGACTTCGGGTTTTCCAGCTTCAGTGCCCTTTTCAGGTTAAAGCGGCCGGTGCCCAGCATCTCCAGGTAAGGGCGGTTGCCGTCCAGGTGGTAGATGCTGTCGGTGCTGGCCCGGAGGCGTTCGGCTACCTGGCGGGCGTTAAGTTCGGGGAAGCGGGCGCGGACAAGGGCTGCGCCACCGGCTACCGTAGGGGCAGCAAACGAGGTACCGCCCACGTTGCCATACCGCTCATCACCGGACTGCGAGGTGCTGTAAATGTTGATGCCCGGAGAAATCAGGTCGATGTTATAGTTGTAGGTATGGTCTTTATACTTAACATCCTGGTTGTTGGAGCCGCCTACCGAGATAACGTTATCATAAGCGGCAGGGTAAATGTCCACGAAGGCGTTGGTGTTGCCGCCTGAGGCAATCACCACCACGTCTTTCTCCAGTACAGCGTAATTAATGATATCCTGTTCATACTTAGAGAAGCCAGTTCCGCCCCAGGACAGGTTAATAACCTTACATCCTTTGTTAACGGCGTAGACAATGGCCTCATATCCGCCAAATCCTCCGCCAGGATAGGAAGAGAACACCTTCAGGGGCAAAAACAGGGCATTGTACCCGGTACCGGCAATGCCGATGCCGTTGTTGGTGGCTCCGGCTGCCACTCCCGCCACGGCCGTGCCGTGACCCTTCCAGGCAGTATCGTCCGACACGTCGTTGTCGCCGTCGGCAAAATCCCAGCCGCTGAAGTTGTCAATCAGACCGTCGCCATCGTTGTCAATCCCATCCACCGGATCGTCGTAGTTATACTTTACCTTGGTCTTCAGGTCGTGGTGGGAAAGACGGAAACCAGTGTCCAGGATGCCGATGACGATGGTGGTATCGGCTTGCTCGACGGCCCAGCCAGCGTAGGCTTGTATCTTTTTGAGGTAATACTGTGTGGTCTTGGTCGAGTCGGAGGCAGGGTCATTGGGCTGGTGGAAAGGCTCCCGGATGTAGAGCGGTTCCACGTATTCTACCTGTCCGGTGGCTATCAAAGCGGCCTGCACCTCCTCAAACGTATGGCCGGAACCATACTGTAATTCGTATAGGAGCGAGAGGTCTACGGCTGGGGCTGCTTTGCGGGCGTTGGAAAGGGTTTGCCGGGCCGCTACTTCCGGAAACTTCTGCACGACGTCGCGTGCCCCTATTTGCCGCAGGGCATTGGCCATGCCGTCCCCGGTTGGTTTGCGCAGTTGGGCGGACTGTTGTGGCTTGAGTTTATAGACGACTCTGCCTGGGATGGTTTTAGCTCCAAAGTCCAAAGCAGGGCGCTGTGCGTACAGCAAAGGTACGTAGAGCAGCAGAAGGACTGCAAAAACAAAGCTGCGCCTGGGCAGCGGGATAAGGGTAAACATCTGCTCGATAAAAGTCCTGTTAATACCTGGTTCCGAATATGTAGAATATCATGGAAGGGTATTGCAAAAGTACAAACTTCCACGACAAAAAAATCTGATGCAGCCTTGTCTTACAAATAAATTATGTATATTTCCTTCAACTGATATTTACAAATAAATGTTTCTATTTTGCTATTAAATATTAAAAAATAACTATGAATCTGGAATTAGCTGACAAACACCGCGAAACATTACAAAAGGCTGTGCAGGCTTTGCACCAGCGCACCTTCTTTGCCCATTACCCGGAAAACCCATCCCCGGAGGTGTATGGCGAGACCGCCGACAAGGAAGGCCGCGAAAAGTATAAAAGCACACTGAACAATAAATTTACCGAGCTGCTGCAGGAAGGCGAACAGGCTTGGGTAGGGCAGGAGGAGTCGCCGTATGAGCAGCAGCCACTGGGCATAAAGTATCCGTATTTTGAACCGGAGGCACTGGTGAGCCGGGCTGAAGAGGCCTTCCACCAGTGGCGGAAAGTAAAGCCGCTGGACCGGGCGGCCCTGCTGGTTGAGGCGCTGGAGAACATGCGCAACCGCTTCTTCGAGATTGCCTACGCTACCATGCACACCACCGGGCAGGCTTATATGATGTCGTTTCAGGCATCGGGTCCGCACGCCGCTGACCGCGCCCTGGAGGCCGTGGCCGCCGGTTACGAGGAGCAGACCCGCTTCCCGGAGAGTGCCGAGTGGGAGAAGCCCATGGGCAAGTATAACCTCAAGCTGAATAAAACCTGGAAGGCGGTACCCAAAGGCGTGGCCCTGGCCATCGGCTGCTCTACCTTCCCGACCTGGAACACGGTGCCCGGCATGTTCGCCAGCCTGGTAACAGGTAACCCCGTGATTGTGAAGCCGCACCCGAAAGCCGTGCTACCGATTGCCATCGTGGTGGCCGAAGTACAGAAGGTGCTGCAGCAGAACGGTCTCAACCCGAACATTTGCCAGCTGGCCGTGGACGCCGACGACCGCCTGATCACAAAGGAACTGGCCGAGCACCGGAAGGTGAAAATCATTGACTATACCGGTAGCTCCGAATTTGGCAATTACATCGAAAGCCTGCCAGGCAAGGTAACGTTTACCGAGAAAACAGGCGTGAACTCCATTATCCTGGATTCGGTGGAGGATCTGGATAAGGTGGTGCAGAACCTGGCTTTTTCTATCTCGCTATACTCAGGGCAGATGTGTACTGCCCCGCAGAACTTCTTTGTGCCGGAGAGCGGCGTGAAAGTTGCCGGCGAAACGGTGCCTTACGAGCAGGTGGTGGAGAAAATAACCGGCGCCGTGACCGCGCTGGTAAATAACCCGAAGGCCGGGCCGCACATTTTGGGCGCGATTCAGAATCCGGCCACGGCCGAGCGCGTGAAGAGTGCCGCCACCGTGAAAGGCCGCGAGGTGCTGAGCAGCTGCGATTTCGAGAACCCAATGTTCAGCAACGCCCGCACCTGCACTCCGGTTATTTATGAGGTGGATGCGACTGAGAAAGAGAGCTACAGCCGCGAACTGTTCGGCCCTGTGGCCCTGATCATCAAGACGCAGGACACCGACCAAAGTATAGAAATTGCGAGCGAAATGGCCTCTAAGTATGGCGCCATATCCTGCGGTGCCTATACGACGGATGCTGTTGTGAAGGAAAAGATCATGGATGAGATGAGCCTGGCCGGAACGCCGGTGAGCTTCAACCTGACGGGCGGCATCTTCGTGAACCAGAACGCCAGCTTCTCTGATTTCCACGTGACGGGCGGCAACCCGGCGGGCAACGCTTCTTTCACCAACCCTGAGTTTGTGATCAAGCGCTTTACCTGGGTAGGCTTCCGTGAGCCGGTGGCAGGCTAAAAAGTATAAATTTATATTTACAAAAAAGCCCCTGCAGCAATGCAGGGGCTTTTTTTATTTCATCAGGCCGTCGGCATCGTTGTGGAGGTTACCAATGTTCTTGTGCAGGTCGCTCCAGTGCTGCTCGTTGTTGTTGGGGTCTCCCATCTTCTGCAGGATCAGCTCGCGCTTCCGCTCCAGCCCGGCAATGTGCTCATGATAGGTATGGTTAGAGTCTGCTGTGGTGGCGTTTACACGGGCTTTTAGGGTCTTTATTTTATTATCCAGCTCATCAAGGCTCTTCTGTACCTCGCCCTTGGTAAGGTGCTCCGGCACGCGCATGTTTTCGGGTTTCAAAGGGTAATTATCCATAGTATAAATGCTAGGTTAATGATCTTGGGCCAGTGGCCTCCTACACCTCATACTTATACTTTGTCTAAAAGGATATGCCGGATAGGGGCGGTTTGATGGAAATAGAGTTGCTGTGGCAGGTTTGGTTAATTTAATTCCCAACCTCGTGCCACAAGGGAGAGCGTGATTGTATCATATAGGAGCCTGAGCACTTACATGTTATAAAATAGTAAGAAGTCACTTTTGATATTAACTACACTAATGCGATATTCGCAGGTGGTAAACAGATCCTCCCATGGCAAAAGTATATGCTGCAGGAGAGAGATTAAACTTTGAGGGGACATAAGGCACTATGAGTAGCTTGGTTAAGTCTTATAATTATCCGTTGGATCTGGTGTTGTTAGTAGATGATGATGACACCACAAACTACCTGAACGAGCGTTTGCTTCGGGAGATGCAGGTAGCTAAAACGGTACTGGCTCTAAAGAACGGGCAGGAGGCGCTGGAGTATCTTAACAAGGCGAAGCAGCCAGGGAACGAAGGGGAGTATAAGATTCCGGATCTAATTTTTCTGGATATCAAAATGCCCGTGATGGATGGGTTTGCCTTTCTGGACAAATACCACCAGGTAGCGCAAGAGGAAGTGGATCCGATTATCATACTTATGCTTACTTCCTCGGCCAGCTTCTACGATTTGGAGCGCCTAAAATCTTATTCAAAGGTGAAGAAACATTTCTCCAAAGCCCTCACCAAGTATGACGTGGATGAGATTATGAGAGAGTTCTTCAAGAAGAAAAAATAAAAAAGGTGCTGTCCAAACAGCACCTTTTTTATTCCTCCAGTATCAGTTCATACGTTGGCCAGGTAAAGGTAAAGCGACTGCCACGGCCTGACGAGTCTAACCATATACTACCGCCTTTTTCCTCTACCAGCTTGCGCACAATCGACAGGCCCAGCCCGGAGCTGTTCTCCCGCGGGAAGGAGTGCCCCAGTTCATACATGTTAAAAAGCTGCCTGTGTCTTTCGGCAGGGATGCCTGGCCCGTTGTCCTCCACAGTAAAGTATAGGAAGTCTGGTTTCAGCTCATAGCTAATCTGCAAAAGCGCCTGTTCCGGTTGATCGTGGTACTTGATGGCATTGCTGATCAGGTTGCTGAAAACCTGATACAAGTATATCTCCTGTGTGTATAGCACCGGCAGGTTCTCCTGAATTTCTATCCGGAAGGTAGCGGGTACATTAAGCGACGCGACAACCTGGTGTAGCAGCACCTGCAGGTCCAGAGCTTTTTTGGGCAGGTTGCCATGTCCTGCCAGCGAGTAGGCAAGTATACTTGTGATGAGGCGATCCATTTTTTGGGTCTGTTGCCGCAGCATCGGGAAAACGTACGCCGCCTCTTCCAGTTGCCCGGCCTCTAGGCAGGCTTCCAGAGCGGTGGAAATGCCGTTTATGTTCTGCAGCGGGGCGCGCAGGTCATGGGAAACAGTGTGGGCAAAGGCATCGAGGTTCTGGTTGATGTCCTGCAGCTTCAGGTTCTGCTTCTCCCTGTCCTCCAGTAGCTTGTTGATCTCCTGGTTCGACTGCTGCAGCTGCGTGTTCAGGCGGCGAATTTCCTGCAGCTGCTGCTCGGCCTCCAGGTTGCGCATGCGCAGCTGCTCCAGGACCTCCAGCAATTGCATGTTCTGCCTCTTTATCTCTGCGTAGGGCGAAATAACGGCCTCGTGTTCAAACTCCTGTATCCAGTGCTTTAGCATTTCCCGGCCGATGGCAGGGCTGGATTGGGGCAGGCTTTTAGCTAGCCTTACGCGCGTGCCCCGCTCAAAATCACTCTCAATCTCAAACAGGTCCACCAGCTTTCTCGAATTAAGAATGCCGGTGCCACGGTTGTTGTACGATACAAGGTCTGTGCGTTTCAGGATATCATCTAGGTTGCCTATGCCCCGACCTCTGTCTGAGACCAATGCCTCCAGGTACCTGCGCCCTGCTACTTCGGCAAGGCTGTACTGTATGCTGCCACTGCCCACATACTCCACCACATTGCGGCAAATTTCAGATACCGCTGTGGCAAACTTGGTTTGGTTGGCCTGTTGCATCCCCAGCCGCTCAGATAGCTGCATGGCGCGCTTGTAGGCCAGCACCACGTCCAGCTCATTGTTTATCTCTATTTTGAGTATGTATTGTGGCATAACGGGTTATGGTTTACTGCGGCACACCACCACAAGTGCATCATCGGTTTGGCGGCTGTGGTCTTTATAAAGCAGCGCGGCAACGGTAGAGGGCAGGTGGCGGTTCAGGGCGTGGTACCTGCTCAGGTCCCACCTCGATTTAAGCCCGTCGGAGTGCAGTATCAGCATACGGTGGTGGCCCCACTCCAGTTCCTGGCTGTTCAGGGTTGTTGGGATGTTGTGGCCAAGGATGCCGTTATAGGAGATGATGTTCTTGTAAGAGCTGCTGCCATAGGAACCATCAGGGCCGTAAAGCTTACCTGCTATGTTGCCTATTCCGCAGTAACTGAGCCTGTTGCTCCGGGTGCTGATGTTGGCCGCAATGCCCACAGCCCCACGGGTGCGTTTTATACTTTGGTGGATATTGCGAAGCGCGTCGGCCGGTAGCAGGGCAGGGGAGGAGGTAAAGAACTGTACCGCCAGTTGGGAGGCCTCGTGGGCGCTTGCGCCGTGGCCAAGACCATCCAGGGCAAGCAGGTAAACGCCTTTCTCGTGCTCTAGTATGGCCAACCCGTCGCCGCATAAGGTTTCTTTGGGCTTTGGCACCAGCACATAGCCAACGTCGTAGTGGTGGCTGGCAGCCTGGGCACCGGCTGTGCTTTTATTGTTGAGGTATATCCTGGAAAGTATAACCGTGCCTACGCCCTGCTGCGAGTATAAGTCAAATACATCCGACTGCCTCTTAATGGCCCCAAGTCCTTCTCCGGCTGTACCGAGTGTAGAAACACCGTCCTCCTGCATTTTGGAGGGGTCTGCCATGCCGGGGCCGCTGTCGAGGCAGATTACTTCAATTCCTGGGTATGGGGCGCCCAGCACACGCACCAGCAGTTCGCCACCCAAAGCGGCGTGCTTTGCGAGGTTAGATGCCATTTCTGCCACCACAATGTTCAGCTTTCCTACCCCGTTGGCAGACATGCCAATACCTTCAGCGATACGTGTTACCTCCCGCTTTGCAATACTGGCATACGATTTATCTGGTATCAGAAAGCGCTGGTGTTGCTTAACGTCCATGCTTCCAGTGTATTATAGTTACCGTAGTGCCTTGCCCTACGGTGCTTTTAATGTCAAATTCATTTACAAGCCGCTTCGCTCCCGGCAGGCCAAGCCCCAGGCTTTTGCCCGTCGAAAAGCCATCGCGCATGGCTTGCTGCACATCGGCTATGCCCGGGCCTTCATCTGTAAAAGTTAATCTGATGCCTGCCTGTGCGTTTTTGCTGATAGTCTCCAGCAGCACCTTGCCGCCGTTCGCATACTTAAGCATGTTACGCACGAGCTCGCTGGCAGCGGTTATGAGTTTCGTCTGGTTCACCAGGCTCATGCCTATCTTGGTGCTAAGCTCCCTTACCCGGTTCCGAAACGGTACTACATCCTGCTCCCGCACGATTTGCATCGTGTCTTTAGTCATTACTATCATCCTGGTCCTCCTCCTCGTCTTGCTCAGGATGTTCTGAAATACCCATCTTTTCCTGCAACAGTTCCATCCCTTTCTCAACGTCCAGGGCGGTGTGAACACCCTGTAGGGTAAGGCCCAGTTCAACTAAAGTGATGGCCACGGCAGGCTGCATGCCCACTACCACGGTTTCAGCATCCATAATACGAGACATGGTGGCAATATTGCCCAGAATGCGCCCCATAAAGGAGTCTACTATGCTTACGGCAGATATATCAATGAGTACTCCTCTTGCGCCGGTTTTACTGACCATGTTAATCAGGTCGCTTTCCAGGTTAAGGGCAAGGCGGTCGTACAGGTCCACTTGTATGGTTACAAGCAGGAAAGGGCCCATTTTCAGGATTGGAATTCTCTCCATGGTACGCTAGGCTATCTACTTAGATTTAGACCTTTATTTTTGTTCATGTTCCGTACTTCCACATTACGCATGCTAAATGCCAGGTGCAGCGCACTGGCCAGCGTAGCCTTGGTTTTAATGTTGGATAAGTCGATGCCCAGGTGCACAATGGTTTGGGCAATTTCGGCGCGAATGCCGCTGATGATGCACTCGGCGCCCATCAGGCGTGTGGCGCTTACGGTTTTGATCAGGTGCTGGGCCACTAGCGAGTCTACGGCAGGCACACCGGAAATATCAAGGATGGCGATGCTGCTGCCGGTGTTCACGATCTCCTGCAACAGGTTCTCCATAACGGTCTGCGTACGGGCGCTGTCCAGCGTTCCGATAATCGGGAGCGCCAGGATGCCTTCCCACACGCGTATAACCGGGGTTGAAATCTCGTTTATCTCATCGGTTTGACGGAGAATAACCTCCTCGCGGCCCTTGATATAGGTCTCGAAAGTAACCATGCTCAAGCTGTCGATCAGGTTGGTGAGTGTCAGAAGTGATTTGTAGAGCACATCCGGTTGAGTGTTGTAGTTCTCCTCCAGCACCTGGCTGATGGCTTTCTTCAGGCTGAGCACATACATGCCTGTTTCGCGGGGCGAAAAGCCCTGGCGGGCTCGGGTAATGGAAATATCGCTTAGTATCTCAGTGACTTGCTCATACTCCGGGGCATGCACATTTTCGGTGCTGCCGTTTGCAACAGCATGGGCCAGGCCACTAAGCAACTCTTCTGACTGACGGCGTAACTCTTCGTTAGATATCAGATCATCCCGCAGCGATACATCCGACAGTTGGTTTTGCATCCAGATCTCCAGGATTTTCTTCTTGTTGTTTTGTAGTACCTTCGCTAATGTGTTGTCCATGGTGGTTTTGAATGAGCGTTTAAATCCTTGTATGAATGATAAGCATAAAGATACATAGAGAAATAAGCGTTTCCCTATACTTTGCCACATATATCTTTATTTAGCCCCATACTTACGGAGCCGGGCAATAAAAGTAAGTATAAGCCTGAAGGCGTAGCAGAGCAGCAGGAGCGTTTTTATGGTGCTGGAGGAGTAGACGGTAATACAACTAGAATACTCAGGAACAACTACGTGCACCCGTGAGTGCTGCATTATTTAAAGTCGCATCACAGCAGACAGAGGCGCTTTTGTACCGCGACTTATACTTTCTATGGACCAACTGCCCAGGTTCTTCTCTTCTGTTTATACTTTCCGAAAGTATAAGATGGATGGTTTACGTATCCACTAACCTAAATGTTGGTTGTTAGAGGTGCTATGGAGGGAACGGGCTCGTGCTGTGTGTAAGGCCGGGTTTTGTGAGTAGAGTACTGTTATCACTAAAAGCGCTTAGAAAGGAGTATAATATTCCGAAAAGGCAAAATACTCTTCATGCCTTTCAGTCTGTAGGCAAGTATAGTTTCATTGTCCCTTTTTGAAACAACGCCTCGTCTAAGTGTCCCATCTTTTGTCTGTCTGCGGTGATGAGGTGCATGTGTAAAAAAGTATCGTGGTGCGTAAAAATTGCTTTGTGCTCGGTTGAGAAAAAGCCGACGATATCAGCATGCTCGTTATTCACTTGATAGTTCACCTGACCTTCATGCGCTTCGGCCGGGGAGCTAACCTTTGAGCCCTCCGGCAGATTCACAACATGAATTGTTGCCTTGTCAACTGCTCCTGAGAGTTTGAACATAAAAGGTCGCGTTGAAGCCACAGTCACCTCGTCAAGGTATTGTTCAAGTTGTTGAATTGTCTGGATACTGTCGGGCAGCGTCTGTTCCGTCCATTTAGCGATGTTGGCGTACCCAAAAAAGGGCGCTTTGATATCAAACGTTTCTTCAACTTTCATGGTCGAGTCGGAGATAACCGTTGATCTGTAGGATTTCCCGTCCAGGATTAACACTTCTCCTGCTAAATATTCAAGAGGGCCAAGCCCATGTAAATGTGTTTTATCGGAGAGGGTGTCAAGATGAATGTTCCCGTAGAGTTGCCCTTTCCACATCACATTTTTCATCTCCCCAACAATCTTAACGGTGTTGCTTGCCTGTTCAATATTTGAAGAGCAATTCGTCAAGGTTAAAAGTGTTAGGCCCAGAAGCGCGGTTTTAGTATTCATTTTTAGCATTTATCATCAGGCTGGTAAGTATCCTAAGAGGAGGCTTAACAGCTTATAGCAGGATTACACTTACACTATAAAGGTCGTGTGGTTGACATATATTTTCAGAGAATGAATATAGGAAGAAACAATTAAAGTAAGTGGAGCATGCTTAAAGATCTTACAGGAGTGGCAGAATGAAAACAAGGAGAATTGCTCTCTAACAGCTCCAGTGCTAGTTTGGCCAGGAAACCTGCATCAATTAACCTCACTTTTGCGTCAACAAAAAAGCCTTCTACATGCAGTAGAAGGCTTTTTGCAAAGTCGGAGTGGCGGGATTCGAACGCAAATACCATCAACTCATGCTATGTAAAAATGCCTCAGAAGCGTAGGTTAAATGTTGATTTCCGTTGAAATTTCGATGTTTTTAACTCCAGCTGACGCAGCATCTGACGCAAGCGCTACTGACGCAGGAAGTGACGCAAGTTCATTTTGACTGTCCTGGCAAAAAGCTGGCATAGCAGCTTTACTGTCGTGGTTGTAGCCAGTTTCTACAATTAACTTATTAATTTATTAACGGAGATTTAAGGCCTTTTTTACCGCCTTATACTGCGCGTCAATCACTGCTTGGTTATGCCCGTGTGCAGCACCCGGCACAAGCACGAACTCTTTCTTAGGAGCTTTCAATTTATCAAAATACGCTTTGGTAAGATCTGGCGCGGTTAGGATATCTTCCTCACCCTGAATAAAGTATACCGGGATCTTATAGCGTAGCCCATCCTTGCTGAAATTCACCGCTTCCTCCATGGATTTAATTCCCATTCCCTTATGGCCTGCGAAGTATAAAAAGGAATAATCATCTCCATTATACCTGTCATTGGTGTCTTTCTCATTGTCGTATTCGCTCGCCACCTTCCACCAGGAGGCGGGGGCAGGTATTGAGTTTTCCCGCTCATACTTTTTGATGATGCGCATGAGCTGGCCTGATTTTCTGGCATCGCCATAGGGAGGAGGGCCTAGGGCCGCTAACTTATTTAAAGACTCCTCGTCGTTAGCGGTCTGGGCCAGTTTGGACACTTTATTGAAGGCATGACGGAACCCTTCTTGCCCATCGACTATTTGTGAATGGGCTATGTAAGCAGCGAAAAGTTCTGGCCGCTTTAAGGCCATGCTGGCTCCTAAGACTGATCCCCAGGAAGTTCCTACAAGCGTTATTTTTCGCTTGCCGAGGTGCTTGATCAGGTACTCTGACAGCTCGATGCCGTCAGCAGTCATGCGCTCTACGGTCAGAGGGTTTTCGATCCAGTAATCCTCCGTTATGGTTTCAGGTGCATTACGGCCAAAGGTTCTTCCTGCTCCACGCTGGTCCCAATACACCAGCACGAAGTCCTTTTTCCAGTATCCGTAGATGGCATCATCGTACTGGCTCATGGTGCTGCCCGGACCGCCATGCAGAAACAGGATAACAGGTTTGTCCCTGTCCTCTCCGCTGATCGTTACCCACTGCTCTATACCGCCTATTGAAACAAAACTTGCCTCGTGGATGGGCTTTGTTTGAGCAGCTTGTCCGCCTGTTATTAAACAAAGAAATAAAATCAGTAGCAATGTATGCTTCATGTCGTAGCAAGCTTAAAATGAATGATGATGGATTTAGGTAATGCTTTATATAAGTTGGCAGCAACCATTGTAAATGTGGAATACCAGTCGCTACCAGCTGCACAATATATGGAATTACATTGTAATATAGGGAGAAATAATAACGACTGGAGAGGCTTGCTTGGAAATTCTACAGGAGTGGTGGGACAAAAAGCGTCACTTTGAGCGCTTGGAGATGTAAGAAAGAGCTTACGGTTTTTGCAGGTGGTTTTCTTGCCTGAATTCCTGCGCCAGCTAGCGCATTTTACATTAACAAAAAAGCCCTCTACATGCAGTAGAAGGCTTTTTGCAAAGTCGGAGTGGCGGGATTCGAACCCACGACCTCCAGCACCCCATGCTGGCGCGATACCAGGCTACGCTACACCCCGATTTTAATGCCAAATTACAGCCACCAAATCAAATTTGCAACGTTTGCTGCCCCGAAATTTAGAGGGCTCTCTCCATAATCTGGTTGCCTTATACTTTGGGTATGCCACCCCGCGGGTAACAAACGCATCTAAACGTATGGCGTATAGCCCTTTAAAGTATAACGCAATTTTTAATGATGAAGCTAACGTCCAAAGTATACCTGTTTCTATCTTTCTGCTGGCTGGTGGTGGTGGCATGCTCGCCCGTCCGGATTCTGGAGACGGAGGCCGACGCGGGGTTCCACCTGGCCAACTACAAAACCTTTGATTTTTATGAGGTAGAGGCAAGCGGCGTAGAGCTGGAGCCCTACTCCCATCAACTGGAGCAGGTGAAGGCAGAGATAACCCGCCAGTTGGAGCAACGTGGCCTGAGCCGCAGCACCTCGCAGCCGGACCTGAAAGTGAACCTGGGCGTGGTAGTGGCCGAGAAAGTCCAGACGCGCGAAACAAACATCCTCACCGACCCGCCATACTATGTTGGCCAGCGCCGCTACACCTGGAAGAGCAGGGAAGTAGAAGTGGGCCGCTACAAGCAGGGTACACTCTCGCTGCACCTGGTGGATAACAGTCGCAACGAACTGGTGTGGCAAGGCGCAGCGGAAGGCGTGGTACCCGAGGATAACGATGAAAAGCTGCAAAAACGCATCAGCGAGGGCGTTGCCAGGTTAGTAGCCAAAATACCGCAATAAGGCTTTAAGCGTCCACAGCGCTTACTTCCTTGCCAGGCGCTGCTATACTTTGCACCGGTGCCACCGGTTTGTTTGTAGCGTCAACAGGCTCCAGGAACTTCACCACCCGGGCCGGATTGCCTACCACCACGGCGTTGTCGGGCACGTCTTTCACCACCACCGATCCGGCGCCAATCCGGACGTTGTTGCCTACGCGCACCTCCCCAATAATGCAGACGTTGGAGCCAATCTCCACATTGTCGCCGATGATGGGGGAGCCGGAGTAGGAGCCATCCGGCTTGCGGATGTTGCCCAGCGTGGTGGAGTGCCTGATAAAACAGTTGCTGCCGATAACCGAGCAGCCGTTCACCACCAGCGCCTGACCGTGCCCCAGCACGAGGCCCGAACCAACACTCGTCCAATGCGGCAGCTCAATGCCCAGTATCCATTCCACAAAAACTTTGTAGAAGGCAAGGTACGGAAGCCACAAGATCCGGAAAAACTTATTGATAGAGGCGGGGCGGGCTAAGCGGAAGAGCACCATCACGAGCCGCCCTTTCAGATTGCCTTTGTTGGCAGCCCAATCCTGGAAAATATACGTCATACTACACTTTTATACTTTACATACTAAGTATGGGCTTACGGTTTAGGGGCTGGTGGCGTTGCAAGGTGGGTTTATACTTTAGAGCAGGAGAGTATAGGGCTGGAAGTACAGGTATAAAGTATAAGCCGCCCTGCAATTTTTGTTACAGGGCGGCTTATACTTTCACCGGAAGTCTTTTTGCTACTTCCGTCTTGGGTGGTGTAGCTGTTCGTGCTTGCGGCGCGGAGGTTTGATATAAACTTTATAAATAACCATCGCCACGAGGGCAAGCAGAACCACCAACGAAATAATTAATGGCTCCATAGTATGTATTGTTTTATTTCTCCTTTTGGGAGGTTGTTAGATATGTGTTTTGCCTTCCTTATACTTTAGCTGTCTGCACCGGCAAACCTTCGGGAAGTATAACACAGATGCATGTCTGTACAGGTTGGTGCAGGAAGAGCAAGAAGTATGGGGAGGTACTTATACTACAAGCATCGTGGCAAAAGGTTTTACCTGCTGCCTCTGCACCTGCCTTATTAGTTCGCTGATGCCAGGATAAAACAGGGTAACTCGCAGATAATTTTCTGCCAACAGCACTTTCCGGTAAACCAAACTGCTGCCAAGCTGGTTTGTAGCGTTTAAGTAGGAAAAGGTAGCCGCCAAGCATGCCGTGGCCATTTCTTCACCACACAGAGCGAATGGAAAAGTCTGGATTTTCGTACTTACTTTATACTTTAAGATGCCATTGGTGTGCTATAACAGATGACACAGGCAGGAATAAGCGCTTATGAAAGTATTGTTATTAGAGGATGAGCCGAAAGTTGTCTCCCTGATCAAACGAGGTCTGGAAGGGGAGGGATATGAGTTTTCTGTGGCCATGGACGGGTACACCGCGCTGAAAATGGTTGGGCTCAACCACTACGATATCATCATTCTCGATATTATGGTTCCGGGCCTCAGTGGCTTGGAGGTATGCAAGCAAATCAGGGAAGTTGACCTCAAGACCCCCATTCTGATTCTCTCGGCACTTGGCTCCACAGAACATATCGTGGCCGGCTTTAACAATGTGGCCGATGATTACATGGTGAAGCCGTTTAACCTGGCAGAGTTGCGCGTGCGCATGCAAAGCCTTGTCAGGAGGGCAAGCAGAGATCTGGCTCAGCACAACGTCATCACCTTGGCCGACCTGAAGGTGGACTTCGATACTATGGAAGTGACCCGGAATAACAAAGTGATTTCGCTGACCGGCACGGAATTCCGGTTGCTGGAGTACCTTATCAGAAACAAGCGGAAAGTGTTGCCGCGGCTGGATATACTGGAGAACGTGTGGGGGGCAGAGTTCGATATGGGAACCAATGTGGTAGATGTATACATCAATTACCTGAGGAAAAAGATTGACAAAGGATTTAGCTCCAAACTCATCCATACGGTGGTGGGCGTTGGTTATGTGATGCGGGCGCAGTAAGATGAAACTTCAATACTCGTTTATACTTATTTTCACAGGCCTGATGGCTCTGTTACTGCTGGGTATTAACCTGGTGATGTACTCGATGTCTTCCGGCTATAGGGAGCATGAGTTTTTCATGAGTATGGAAAACAGCGCCACCATTGTGGCCAGCGCCGTGCTGCAGCAGGAAAAAGCGGAGGATTTTTATGCCATCCGCAATAACATCCTGCAGCACCTGGAAGACGAGGAAGAGTACATCCTGCGCATCAAGCCAGGGAGCAACGACATCCAGTTTCCAAAAGAGCTGCCACTGGACGAGTCGTTTTACCGGCAGGCGATTAAGGAAGGCAAAGCCCGCCATTACGAAGGTGGTATATACTATGTCGCCCTTTTCACCAACAACGACGGAGGCGAGGATGACATCCTGGTCATCTCCACAGCCCGGGACGCAGAGGGCGATGCCTACCGCAAAAGACTGAGAACCACGCTTGCCGTTACCTACCTGGGCGCTGTTCTAACGATGGGCCTTACCAGCCTGTTTTTTTCCAGAAAGATTTTCGGGCAGATGGTCAAAATAATCCAGAAGGTGAACAGCATCAATGTCTTTAACCTGAACGACAGGCTGGAGAAGGAGCAGAGCCTGGAGGAAATAAGTGAGCTGCAGGATACGCTTAACGAAATGCTGAACCGCATTGAGGCGGCTTTCAAAGCACAGCAGGACTATGTGAGTAACACCTCTCACTCCCTCCGCACCCCACTCACCATTATTGCAGGAGAGGCAGAACTGGCCTTGCGCAGCATCGAGAAAGGCCACAAAGCAGAGTATTCGCTTCAGATGATCATGCAGGAAACAGAAAAGCTAAAGCACACGGTGAACACCCTGCTGGAGCTCGTGAAAGAAATTGGAAGCGGCCGGAAAGACTCCTGGAAAGTAACCAGACTAGATGAGGTGCTTAGCAGCGTGGTGCACACCATAAGCAAAATGGACGAGAGCTTTAAGATGCGGATAGATTACAGCGACTTGCCGGACAACGACTCTATGCTCTGCGTGAGCGCCAACGAGCACCTGCTGGATCTGGCGCTGTCCAACATCATCCTGAACGGGTTTAAGTACTCCGGCAACAAAGAGGTGAAGGTGAAACTAACCCCCGGAACGGATTTTATCAAGGTGGAGGTGACTGACTACGGCATCGGTATACCGAAAGCGGAGCAGGAGTTGATCTTTACCCCTTATTTCAGGGCCTCCAACACCGAAGGCTTCGAAGGGTTCGGCATCGGCCTCCCGCTTGCCCTTGAAATCATGCGCATGCACAACGGCGACATACAGGTGAACTCCAGAGAAGGGAAAGGAACCACCGTTCAGGTTATCCTACCTGTTGCTAAACCGGCGCAGGAAGTATAGATGTTCATGCCCTGAAGTATAATGTAGTATTTTTTAAGTATAAAGTTACGCGAGCGATCCGCCTCACCAGAAGTCCTCTCTAATATTTAGGGAGGATTTTTTATTTCCCTCTTTCTCAGCAGAATAGCGCAATTAAGCCTTTCTGAGACAAAAAACTCCCTAAAAAGCAGATTCTAATCTCATTCTAATCTCATTCTTAAATGAGCTTAATACCCCGGCCTTACCTTCGTGACTAATAGTACTTTTATTCTGTAGGCAGCCCGGTGTAAGTGCCATGTTTTGAGGCTGTTCGATTTGGTAACATTAGTTAAAGGCGGTTAGAGCATGTTTAGAAGATTCTTAGGTGTATCCTTATTCAGTTTGGGCGTTTGCCTTTTTATAACACAGCCTGTGAAGGCACAGTATGCCCCTGAGTATAACGAAGGCCTCAAAATCAATCTGAACGATAAGGATGACTATTACATCCGGTTTATGCTCTGGAACCAGATTTGGGCCCGGGCTACGGAGCAGAACCCCGGCACGCTGGTAAACGGTACGCCGCAGGACAGGTCTTTTGATATTGGGGCGCGTCGCCTGCGCATGCTGGCCATGGCGCAGCTCTCGCCTCGGTTCATGATCATGACCCACTTTGGCATCAACAGCCAAACCTTTGTAGGGGGAGGAGCCGCAGGCAGCGGCGGTACGGGCAACTACGGCGCCGGTAAAAAGCCGGGTATGTTCTTCCACGATTTTACCAGTGAGTATACCCTTTTCCCGGCGGTTAATGCTTACACCGGCCAGCGAAACAAGTTCTCGATGACCCTGGGAGCAGGAATCCATTATTGGATGGGATTGTCACGCATGACCATGGCCAGCACCACCAACTTCCTCACCCTAGATTCTCCTGGCTTCAATTTTCCAAACGTTGACCAGAGCGACCAGTTTGTGCGCATGTTCGGGATATTCGCCAAGGGCAAGGTAGACAAGTTAGAGTACCGGGTGAGTGTGAACAAGCCCTTCGCCACCAACCTGGTGCCTCAGGAGGAGAATGTGGCCGTCGACAACAACGGCAGCAGCAAGCCTTATGTAGGCGGTTACTTTGAATACCAGTTCCTGGACCAGGAGTCGAACACACTGCCTTTCAAGGTAGGGTCTTACCTGGGGCAGAAGCGCGTGTTTAACATTGGCGTCGGTTTCAATGCCCAGCAAGACGGCACCATGAGCCTGCAGAACGGCCAGTATAAATCCCATAACATCGCCATAATGTCGGGAGATATGTTCATAGACCTGCCCTTCAACGTCGGCTCGAAAGACATGTCCCTGACTTCCTACACTGTTGCCTACCGCTACGACTACGGCCCGAACTACATCCGTCACTCGGGCACCATGAACCTGGGCAGCAACGACCCCCATTACGATGGCCCCAGGTCTATCTCAGGTCCCGGTAACGCCAGGCCTATGATGGGCACCGGCGATATCTACTACTCGCAGGCAGGCCTCCTGCTGCCCCGCTTAGGCGAGCAGGACAAAGTACGGCTCCAGCCCTTTGTGGCCTATACCCGAAAAAACCTGGAAGCGCTGCAAAAAGGCGGCGACTACTGGGACTTCGGCAGCAACCTGCTCATCCAGCAGCACAATGCCAAGGTGTCCTTTCAGTACTCGCTCCGGCCCAATTACATAGCAACTGATCGCATTGATGGTAACAGGGGAGAGTTTATAGTTCAGTTTCAGACTTTCCTGTAAAGAGTTCCTATTCATAAACATAAAT
This sequence comes from Pontibacter chinhatensis, assembly GCF_900113285.1. Taxonomy (GTDB): domain Bacteria; phylum Bacteroidota; class Bacteroidia; order Cytophagales; family Hymenobacteraceae; genus Pontibacter; species Pontibacter chinhatensis. The sequence continues at coordinate 1,049,622 of NZ_FOOT01000001.1, read as the reverse complement.
AACTATGCACTTAAACCCAGTTGAACAAGAAAAGCTAATGCTGCATATGGCGGGGGAGCTCGCCGCCAAACGGTTAAAAAGAGGTGTAAAACTTAACTACCCCGAGTCCGTCGCCTACATCTGTGCCATCCTGATGGAGGAGGCCCGCGACGGGAAGAAGACGGTGGCCGAACTCATGAAGTATGGGGCCCAGCTCCTGAAAAAGAACCAGGTCATGGAAGGGGTGTCAGAGATGATACACTTCGTGCAGATAGAAGTAACCTTCCCGGACGGGGTGAAGCTCATCACAGTAGACCATCCGATCCGCTAATTCAACTCAAACTAAAAACTTATTTACAACTATGATACCAGGTGAATATATACTGAAAAAGGGAGACATAAAGGCCAACGAAAAGGGCAAGACTGTGCGCGTGACCGTCGCCAACACCGGTGACCGCCCGATTCAGGTAGGCTCGCATTATCACTTCTTTGAAACAAACAAAGCGCTGGACTTTGACCGGGCCGCTACACTGGGTATGCGCCTGAACATACCTGCCAGCACAGCCGTGAGGTTTGAGCCTGGAGAGAAGAAAACTGTGATTCTGGTAGAGATTGGTGGGCAAAAGCTCATCCACGGCTTCAATGGCCTGACGGAAGGAGACGTGACCAAGAAAAGTATCCGGGAGAACGCGCTTAAGAAGTCGCAGAAAGAAGGGTATAAAGGGGCTACTACCACCAAGCCTGCCAAAAAGAAATAGATCACCATCAACACTTAATTAAGGAACCATGGCAAACTGGAATAGACGTGAATGGATAAAAGTAGTGGGGCTTTCCACGGCCGGGCTCTCCCTGCTGGGGCTCGACGCATTGGGAAGCGACGCTTCTTCTGTAAAATATATCGACGGCGAACTCTACATCCCAAGAGACCGCTACGCCGCCCTTTTCGGGCCGACCACAGGGGATAAAGTACGTTTGGCAGATACCGAATTATTCATCGAAATCGAGAAGGACTACAACGTTTACGGGGACGAGAACAAGTTCGGGGGTGGCAAAACCATCCGCGACGGTATGGGCCAGTCCGTTGGGGCTACCCAGGACGAGGTGCTGGATCTGGTGCTGACCAATGCTATCATCATCGATCACTGGGGGATTGTGAAGGCCGACATCGGCATCAAGAACGGCAAAATTGTGGGCATCGGCAAGGCCGGTAACCCAGACACCCAGCAGGGAGTCACCAAAGGCATGATCATCGGCGCTTCCACTGAGGTGCACGGCTGTGCCGGTAAGATTGTAACAGCAGGCGCTATTGACACGCACATCCACTTCATTGCCCCGCAGCAATTTGATGTAGCCATGTTCAGCGGCACTACCACGTTGATTGGCGGTGGTACAGGCCCTGCTGACGGTACCCTGGCTACGACGGTAACACCAGGCAAATGGTGGCTGGAAAGTATGCTGGAAGCCTCTGAGAGCACCCCACTGAACCTGGGCTTCTTTGGAAAAGGCAACACTTCTTCCTTTAAAGCGGCCGCCGAGCAGATCGAAGCTGGTGCCTTGGGTCTTAAAATTCACGAGGACTGGGGAGCAACTCCTACCACTATCGACAATGCCCTGACTGTAGCCGACAAGTATGATGTGCAGATTGCCATTCACTCCGATACGCTGAATGAGGCGGGTTTCCTGGAAGATACGATGAAGGCAGTTAACGGCCGGGTCATCCATACTTTCCACACGGAGGGTGCCGGGGGCGGTCACGCACCGGACATCATCAAGATTGCCATGTACCCGAACGTACTGCCGGCATCGACGAACCCGACCAAGCCTTATACCATCAACACTGTGGACGAGCACCTGGACATGCTCATGTCAGTGCACCACCTGGACAAGAGCATCCCGGAGGACGTGGCTTTCGCCGACTCCCGAATTCGTCCGGCCACCATCGCGGCCGAGGATATCCTGCAGGACATGGGCGTGTTCAGCATCATGTCTTCGGATAGCCAGGCCATGGGCCGTGTCGGGGAGGTGATTTCCCGTACCTGGCAGACGGCTCATAAAATGAAGATACAGCGTGGCCCGCTGCTTCAGGACAAAGGCAAGGACAACGACAACTTCCGCGTGAAACGCTATGTGTCCAAGTATACCATCAACCCGGCCAAAGCGCAGGGTGTAGACTACTGCATCGGCTCGGTGGAGGTAGGCAAGTATGCTGACCTGGTGTTGTGGGACACGGGCCTGTTTGGCGTGAAACCCGACATGATTTTGAAAAACGGGATGATAGTTGGTGCTAAGATGGGTGACCCGAACGGCTCTATCTCCCTGCCGCAACCGGTTATCTACCGCTCCATGTTCGGCTCCTTAGGAAAATCCATCGGGCGCGCCGGCTTCAACTTTGTTTCAGGTGTCTCCCTGGAGAATGGCAACATCAACCGCTTGGGTCTGTCCAAAAACTCCCTGGCAGTAAAAGGCTGCCGCAAAGTGAGGAAGAAGGACATGGTGCACAACAGTGCCATGCCGAAGCTGGAGGTGGATCCGGAAACCTACACCGTAACAGCAGACGGCGAGGTGTTGACCTGCGAGCCGCTGAGTGTGGTGCCGATGGCGCAACGCTACTTCCTGTTCTAATAATTAAAAACGTGTTGCCGGTGCAAGGCTGGCAACACGTTTCCTAAAGTATGATACTGGTAGAGAAGGTACTTGGCAATCTGGCAACTACATCCCCTGGCGGCAGGAGCGTCGACCTGTTGGATGTGGACTGGTTCGATACGGGGAAGACCACGCTTCGGAAGCGAACCCGGGCCGGTCAGGAAGTAGGCATCCGAAAGAACACGATTCCGCTGGAAGATGGCGATATCCTTTACATGGACGCGGAACGGGTCATTGCAGTCAACATCCTGCCCTGCGAGTGCATCGTGTTTAAGCCCCGCAATTTTCGTGAGATGGGCACCATCTGCTTCGAGATCGGGAACAAGCACATCCCCATCTTCATCAACGAGGAGAATGAAGTAAGCGTGGAGTTTGAGCGCCCGCTATACGCCCTGCTGGAGAGGTATGGGTACCAGCCCCGAAAGGAAGTGAGAAAGCTTTTGAAGACGCACGCGCTGGTCGTGCGCAGACATGAAAACAACTATAACCGGGTAATCACCATCAAATAAGGTACGCTTATGCAACCATTGTTAACCTTGCTCCAAATTAACGACTCCATGTTTCCGATTGGGGGCTTTACGCACTCGTATGGCCTGGAGTCTTACGTGAGCCAGGGGATTGTAAAAGACACTCCCACTGCGACAACTTATGCCCGTGACATGCTGTCGCATAACATCTATTACAACGACGCCGCCTTTCTGCAGATGGCCTGGAAGCTACTAGAGGCGAAAAAGCCGGCGCGGGAGTTTCAGAAGCTGGATGAGTTTATCACGGCGCTCAAGGCTCCGTCTGAGATCCGGATGGCGAGCAAAAAACTGGCTGTGCGCTTCCTGAAGCTGACGCAGACGCTGCACCCGGTCAAGCGCTGCAGCAACTACCTGGCTAAAATTCAGGAGGGCAAGCTGCATGGCCACTACCCGGTAGCCTTTGCCATGTATGCCTTCGCCCACGGCATCTCGCTGAAGGACGCGCTGATGGCTTTCTACTACAACACGCTGAACGGCATCGTGACTAACTGCGCCAAGCTGGTGCCCATCAGCCAGAACGATGCGCAGAAGATCCTCTTTAACCTGCAGGCAGATATCAGTCAGCTGGTGGAGCAGCAGGAGGAACTGGACGAGATGCTGGTGGGGCTGTGCTGCATCGGACAGGAGATCCGCTGCATGCAGCACGAGAAGCAGTATTCAAGACTATACATCTCTTAAAGTATACTATAAACAATAGAACCTATGTCAAAAACACATGTGAGAATAGGGGTGGCAGGGCCGGTAGGCTCTGGGAAAACGGCTTTGATAGAAAGGTTGACCCGCAAAATGGGGGAGGAGTACAGCATCTGCGTGGTGACAAATGATGTGTACACCCGTGAAGACGCTGATTTCTTGATAAAAAACTCGAGCCTGCCCGCCGATAGAATTATGGGCGTGGAGACAGGCGGTTGCCCGCATACGGCTATCCGCGAAGATGCCTCCATGAACATCGAAGCGGTGGAAGAGCTGGTAGAGCGCCACCCGGATACCGAGATTGTTTTCATCGAAAGTGGCGGGGATAACCTCTCGGCCACTTTCAGCCCGGACTTGGCCGATGTGACCATCTTTGTAATCGACGTGGCTGAGGGCGACAAAATGCCGCGTAAAGGAGGCCCGGGCATCACCCGCTCCGACCTGCTGATCATCAACAAAACGGACCTGGCTCCCTATGTAAATGCGGATCTGGCCATGATGGATCGCGACTCGAAGAAGATGCGGGGCGAACGGCCTTTCATCTTCACCAACCTGATGAAACTGGAAGGACTAGATGCGGTGATCCAATGGATCAAAACCTATGCCTTATTAGAAAAAGAGGAGGAGCATGCTTAGTAGAATCGGAATAAATGCGGAGAGGGAGGGGGAGCGTACCCTGCTAAAAGACAGCTACCATAATGCACCCTACAAGGTGGTGCATTATGGCTCGCGTCATTTGCAGAAGCATCTGGAGCTTATCCTGATGAGTTCCTCCCCCGGCATCATGGATGAGGATGATATCACGATAAACGTGGATGTGCACGAAAAGGCACACCTGAAGCTGTTTACGCAGTCTTTCAGCAAGTTGCACCCCATGAAAAAGGGAGCGGTGCAACGCACCAACGTGACTCTAAAGAAGGGAGGGATATTCAAGTATATTCCGCATCCGGTTACACCCTTTGCAGGCTCAATTTTTAAGACTGTCAATGACATCCAGATGGCTGGCGACGCTACGCTGATCTGGGGCGACATCATTGCCTCCGGCCGCGTGTACTCCGGGGAGTCTTTTGCTTTCAAGAGCTTTCACAGCGTCACCAAAGTAACCTGCGACAAAAAGCTGGTCCTGCTGGATAATCAGTTGCTGGAGCCTGAGAAGCAACCCATGGGATCCATCCTTTTCTATGAAGGCTATACCCACCAGGCCACGCTGTTGTATATGTCGCCTTACGCCGAGGAGTTGAAGGCGGAGCTGGACGAGATACTGGTAGAGAAGTATGAGCAGATTGACTTCGGTTTTACACAGTGTGCACCTAATGCTGTAATGCTGCGCGCCATGGGGAAAGACGGAGGCGTGCTGCACGACTGGCTGAGTACCATGGGGCAGCTGTGCTGGCAGTTTACCATGCTCAAAAACCAACCGGAGGCGGAAGAGCAGGAGTTTGACGGGGATCAGCCACAGCTCGAACCGGAAGCCCCTGATAGGCAGCTGGCTGGTAAGAATCACCAGGCGGAACCTGTGCCGGCGTTGGCAACACAGGTGGAGTAGCGGAACAAACGTAAACTATCAATTGAAACATATGCACCAGCAAAGAAGGAGGACACATGCATGAGATATCCATTGTGAGGAACGTGTTTGACACCCTGCAGGAAACTTACCCGGACAAGTTCGAGAGGATCAGCAAGGTGCAGATGGAGGCCGGCTTGCTGAGCAATATCCAGCCCATCCTGATTCAGAACGCCTTCGAGGCGCTCATCGTGGAGGAGCCTGGCTTGGCTGATATTGAGCTGGAAGTGGTGCAGCTTCCGATTATTGCCCATTGTGAGGCCTGTGAGAAAGATTTTGAGGTGGTGCGCCACAAGTTTGTGTGCACCTGCGGAACTCCCTCCAGAAAGATTGTGCAGGGAGAGGAATTACAGATAAGCAAAGTAGAATTCATCGGGAATTAAACAGATAAAACAGAAAGATATGAACACGCCAAAATATCCAAAAAGCAACCAAATGCCGGTAGGCTCGGTGCAGTGTGATAACACGACGCTGAACCTGCTGAAGGCCAACGATTTTGTGGCCAAAGCCATCCGCGAGAAACTATCGGACGTGCTGGTCATCAACGTGTGCTCCTCGCCGGGCAGCGGCAAGACGACCCTGATGCAGGAGACGGGCAAGCGCCTGAGCGACAAGTTGAACCTGGCCGTGCTGGTGGGCGACCCGGAGACCGACCGCGACGCGGTCAGGATGAAGGAGGTGGGCATCAACGCCCTGCAAATCGTGACCGGGGGCATGTGCCACATCGAGGCGCAGATGATTCTGCAGGCCCTGGACCACATCGATTTGGCGGGCGTGGACCTGCTCTTCATCGAGAACGTGGGCAACCTGGTGTGCCCGGCAGCCTTCGATTTGGGTGAGGACATCCGCGTGACGGTGCTGGCCGCCACAGAGGGAGACGACAAGCCCAAGAAGTACCCGCGCATGTTCCTGACCAGCGAGCTGCTGGTAGTGTCCAAAGCCGATCTGCTGCCCTATGTGCCTTTCTCCGTGGAGGCCGCCGCACAAGATGCCCGCGAGGTGAACCCAGCGATTGAGGTGATGTCTATCAGCAGCCTGAAAGGCGATGGCATGGACGAGTGGTGTAACTGGCTGCTGGAAAAGGTGCAGGAGAAAAAAGCCAAATTAGAGACAGCCTAAGTATAGGCGCATACTTCTTAAGTGATGCTGAGTGAGCCGATAGAAGTGACACATGCGTTGGGCAAGGACCTGGATACAGGCCAGCGAAACGTGGACGTGCTGGAGGTGGAGTGGCATGAAACAGCCAAGTCGCGCATGCGCCGCAAAACCAAGGGCGGGCAGGAGGTGCTCATCAACCGGACCGACAGGGGCAGCTTTCAGGATGGCGATATCTTATACTTGTCGGATAAACGGGTGATTATGCTTCGCATCAAGTCCTGCGACTGCATTGTGCTGCGTCCTGCCAGTTTGCAGGAAGTAGGCACCATCTGCTTTGAGATTGGCAACAAGCATGTGCCCATCTTCATGACGGAGCAGGAAGAAGTATGCGTGGCTTACGACGGCTACTTGTACCAGATGCTGCTGAGCGGTGGTTTTGCGCCCGCCATAGAGGAGCGGGTGCTGCACCCTTTTCAGATGGTGAAGGCTTATGGAAATATGGCCTGAGCTATACTACAAACGCTATAAGATTTTAAGTGAGGGTTGGTTAAGTAGATGGCAGCCGGACTTGGTGTAATATCGGGTTTGGCTGCCCCTTCCACATGCTATAGTAAAGTATAAAACCAGGTATAGCCTTTCAGGAAAGTATAAAAGTAAGAATAAGAAGGGGGAAAAGAGTCTTGTGAAGTTGCGTGTTAGAGATATGAACCGATTAGTTGTTTTTTTGAGTGTTTGCCTCCTGTTGCTGAGCGCGTGTTCGGAGTATAAGCCGGATAGCGCAGCTGCTGAGACCGATATTGTGGCCACGGACATCAGGGGGAAGGAAGTGCGCCTCAAAGAGCCGGCTAAACGTGTTGTTGTGCTTTATCAGGGCGCGCTGGATGGTATGTATATGCTCCATGCGGAGCATACCCTGGTAGGCATCCAGAACAACATTTACACAAACCCCGAGACCTTTAAATATTTCAGCAAACTCGATCCACGCATTGCCAAAAGAGAGCTACCGGCGCCGGGCAACTGGGAAACATCTACCAACATCGAGAGCGTGGTGGCGCTCAAGCCGGATCTGGTGATCATGGCCTCCAACCAGACCGACGCGATAAGCTTGCTCGAAAACCTGGGCATAAACGTGTTTGCCGTAGAGGCCCAAACTAACCAGCAGCTGTACGACGAGTTGGAAGGAATTGGCAAACTCACCGGCACCCACGAGAGGGCCTTGGAGCTGCTGGCCTATACTCGCCAGAAGCTGGAGGAAATCCAGCAGAAAACAGCCGATATAACACCGAAGAAGTCCGTTTATTATGCCTGGTCTGGTGGCCGTATCTACTCCACTTCGGGCCGGAACAGCCGCATGAACGAGTGCTTCGAACTGGCAGGTGTGGTGAACGCCTGTACAACAGATTTGGACCAGCCGAACATCAACCCGGAAACGCTCATCTCCTGGGACCCGGACCTGATTCTGCTCTGGAGCACAGACCCTAAGGAAGTTTACAATAAAAAGGAATTGTCGGTGCTGAAGGCAGTCAGAAACAAGGAGGTACACGTCCTCGAGCCGCCTTTCTTTTACGATCCGCATACGCTCAAAATCATGGTAGCTGCCTTGGAACTGCATAACCTGAGTTACGGGGAGCGTGGCAGCTTTAACCTGGAGCAGGACCGGCGGGAAATCATGACAGGCCTGTACGGTGAGGCGAAAGCTAGTGCATTGTTCGAATGAGAAAATACATCATCGGGTTTTTGATATATGGCTTACCCTTGCCGCTGCTGCTGTATTCGCTTACGGTCGGCCCCTCGCAGGGCCTGCACCTGGCGGACTACTGGGCATGGGCGAAGGCCGTGCTTGCCGGCGGTGTAGCAGACACTTCGGGCGAGCTCTACCTGATCAACAACATCATTGAGAACGTGCGGCTCCCACGGGTGATTCTTACTTTTATCATCGGGGCGGGGTTGGCCGCATCGGGTGGTACGTTGCAGGGGATTTTCCGGAACCCACTGGTGGATCCGTATGTGCTGGGCATCTCCTCCGGTTCGGCTTTTGGTGCGGCGCTGGCTATTGCCTTTCCGCTTATCAACATCAACCTGTCGGCCTTTGCATTGGGGGTGGTTTCCGTTATCCTGACCTACTCTTTCGCCTTCTCCAACAAAAGCGCCTCCATTGTCGCGGTTATACTTTCGGGAATGATCGTGTCGGGTATTTTCACGGCCATGCTGACGATAGTGCAGTACATCAGCGACCCCTACAAACTACAGGCGATTGTGCAGTGGACGATGGGCAACCTGCACCACGCCTCCTGGGACAAGATCAACAGCGCTGTACTCCCCATTTCAGTGGGCGTGGCTGGGATGTATTTGCTTCGCTGGCGGCTGAATTTGCTGGCTTTGGGTGATCAGGAGGCCAAAGCGGTAGGGGTAAACCCTAACCGGGATAAGATCATCCTGGTAGTGCTGGCTACCTTAACCACCTCCTCCTCGGTAGCCGCCGCGGGCATCATCAGTTTGTACGGGCTGTTTGTGCCCCATCTGACGCGCATGATGGTGGGCCCCGATAACCGGAAGGCCATGCCAGCCAACATACTTTTCGGGGGCTCTTTCCTCCTGATCATCGACAACTTCTCCAGGTCGCTAATGGAGTTTGAGATTCCGATTGGCATTTTCACCATGCTGCTGGGGGCGCCTTTCTTTATCTTTTTAATGAAGAAAAACAAAATAAACTGGGTATGACAAAGCAGGCAATCGAGGTAAGCAACCTGAGTTTTAGTTATGGCAACACGCCCATTCTGGAGGATGTGAATGTCACCTTCCCGGAGGGGAAATTCTCAGTGGTGCTGGGGCGCAACGGCAGCGGCAAATCCACGCTCTTCAACATCCTGTCCGGCATGGCCGACTACAAGCATGGATCGGTGAAGCTGATGGGCCGTGAGCGAAAAGATATGTCGTTTGCAGACTGTGCTACTATGATGGGCTTTCTGCCACAGTTTCACAAATCCATATTCCCCTTTCAGGTACGTGATGTGGTATTAACCGGGCGCGCCGCCTTTTCATCTTTCAGCCCTAAAAAAGCCGACCTCGAGAAGGTAGAGCAGGCTATCGAAGAGCTGGAAATCACGCACCTGATCGACAGACCTTATACCGAGCTATCGGGCGGGGAGCAGCAGTTAGTGATGATTGCGCGGGTGCTGGTGCAAAACCCAGGGATTATACTTTTGGATGAGCCCACCAACCACCTGGATGTATACTACCAGACTTTCGTGCTGGAAAAGCTGCGCAAGCTGTCTCAAAACAACTTCACGGTCATTGCCATCATGCACGACCCAAACCTGGCTTTCCTGTACGCCGACCATTGCTTTTTTATGAAGAACAAAACGGTCGTGAAAACAGACCTGGCCAACCACGACAGCGAGCTGCTGCAGTACGTATACAACGTGCAGTTCACGGCCGTGCAGGTGAAAGAAAAAATGATTGTGGTACCTACCTTATAAGACGCTATGGCCATACAAATCAGAGAAATAGAGAAGGATCGGATTGCCGAACTGGTAACCTACGTGAGGAATTTTCGGAAGGAGCTTTTCCCCATGATTGACCATAGCGTAGTACCCGAAGACCTGGCCAATTTTGAGGCATGTTATATGGCCGATGATAACGCGGTTTTCCTGGTTGCCACAGACGCGTCTGGGAGCATCATCGGCACCATTGGCATGAGAAGGTACGACCACCGTTTTGCGCATTTGGACTACACCGGGCAGGTAATAAACGAGGTGCTCAAACTATACGTCGAGCCGGCTTACAGGAGGAAAGGGCTGGGTCGCGCTTTGGTTAACGCCCTGAAGTCGGAAGCCTGGCAGCGGGGCATTGAGACCTTATACTTGCATACGCATCCTTTTTTATCCGGCGCCTACGAGTTTTGGGCAAAGCAGGGTTTTCGGATGGTCTGCCAGGACGATACCGAAATTTTCCGCACCATACACATGGATCTCGCCATGATAGGGGCTGCAGGCGCGGCCGAGATAGACGCAGAAATCATACTGGAATTATAAAAAGCATTTGGTGAGATGTACCTAAAGCTGAAGTGGATGGCGATGTTGATGGCGCTGCTCCTGGTGCCGTCTGTCGTGTTTGGAAGTGGGGCTGGAAGTGTCAGCGGCAAGGTGCTGGATAAAAACGGCCGTGCGTTGGTAGGTGTTTCCGTGAGTATAGGAAGTATAAGCAAAGGGGATGTCACCGGCCTGGATGGCAGTTTTCGAATTTCGCAGATTCCTTACGGAAACTATGTGCTGCTGGTAAAGGGGTTGGGGCTGGAGGAGAAAAAAGTCCCCCTGACGCTAAACGAGCACACAGAACACGTGCAGCTGGAAATAAAGCTCAATCGGGTGTCCCATGCCATGCAGGAAGTGCTAGTGACGGGCCGCAAGGAAACCAACTATGTGAACGATTACAGCTTTGTGGGCACCAAACTGCAAAGCCGGGTGGTGGATGTGCCGCAAACCATTTCTTCTGTCACCAAAGAGCTTATAGAAGACCAGCAAGCTTTTCTGGTGACGGATGTGGTGCAGAACCTGGCCGGCGTGAACCAATACTCTGCTTACGACGACCTGACCATCCGTGGCTTCCGAAACGGCTTTGATACGGGGTATAGGCTGGTGAATGGCCTGCGCTCCGGCTACGGCTACGGTACGAGCTTTTTTAGGGTACCGCTCACCGTCAACCTGGAGAGCGTGGAGGTGCTCAAGGGGCCCGGTGCCGCACTCTTCGGCGACATCAACCCGGGCGGAACGGTGAACCTGGTAACCAAAAAACCGCTGGAGGAAGCCCGGAAAGCAGTAAGTTTCTCAGTGGGCAGCTTCAACACCATGCGCACCACCCTCGACATGACAGGCCCGCTCAACGAAGATAAGTCTTTGCTTTACCGGCTCAACATCGGCTACGAGGATACGAAGACCTTCCGGGAGGTAAACGACCGCAGCTCCCTGATGATCGCACCCACCGTTACTTTCCGGCCCACCGAAAAGACAACGCTGAACGCCGAGCTGGTCTACAGCAAATTCGACGGCTACCTCGACCGTGGCATGGGCATCCGGGGCGGTGACCTGTACGCGCTGCCGAGGTCCTTTACCCTGAGCCAGCCGAGCGATTACTACCGGGTGAATGATGTGTCGCTGAACGCCTCCCTCAACCACCGGTTTACCGACTGGCTTTCCTTCAGCGCGGCTTACATGAAGTTTGTGTACCACGAAGAGCTGAGCGAGCACCGCACCCTCAACACCTTTGCCGATGCCCCGGCCAACACCATCATGAACCTGCGCTACCTGGAGAAGAAAATCAACGACTATACCGACAACCTCTCCGCTTATTTCTCTATCAACGGTAGAACCGGAGGCCTGCGCCATGAGGTGGTGGCAGGGATGGACTATGTCAAGTATGAGGCAGATAAACGCGGGCACCAGTGGGAGGCTCGCCAGATGGAAGTGAACGGGCAACCCGTTCCCCTCACCTTCGACCTCAACAACCCGACTTATGAGCTACGCGACCCTAGCAAGTATATCCGCCTGCCCCTGTCGCCTTTTTTTGTAGACTACCTCAACACCAGCTACAGCACCACCGGACTATACCTGCAAGACCAGGTAACTGTAAGTGACCGCCTGCGCCTGCTACTGGGCCTGCGGCAGGAATTCTTCCGCGATCAGCGGGTGTATGACAACGGAGAAGAAAAAGTACACCAGAACGTGCTCCTCCCTAGGGCAGGGCTCACCTACAAGTTGCGCGACAACCTAAACTACTTCGCCAGCTACAGCCAGGGCTTCAAGCCCATTGACCCTGCCTTTGTCCGCAACCCGGAAAACTACGGCAGTACCGAGCCCTTTGATAATGAGAGCAGCTTTCAGATAGAGACGGGGCTGAAAGGCGAATTCCTGGACAAGCGCCTTTTCTCCACCTTGTCCTTCTTCCACATCGAGAAGCGCAACACGCTGGTGAACACCGGGCAAGTGACGGAGGCAGGTAACCCGATTTACCGCCAGAACGGGCGCGTCAAATCGCAGGGGGCGGAGGTGGAGGCCACCGGAAGTATAACACCCGCCTTGAACCTGAGCGTGAATTATGCCTTCAACCACACGGAGGTAGTTAATTCGGGTCTGGAGGCCGAGGAAGGAGCGATGGCACCCAACGCGCCCAAGCATTCAGCGGGCCTGTGGGCCAAGTATAAGTTTACCGGTGCCGGTCTGGAGGGCTTTGGGCTGGCCTTAGGCGGCAACTATGTTGGAGACAGGAGGATGGAGCTGCAGGTGCAGGATGTTCAGACAGGGGACTGGGTGTGGAAATACTGGCCTTCTTATACCGTGGTGAACGCGGCGGCTTTTTACCGGGTGAACAAGTTCAAACTAAGCCTGAACGTCAACAACCTCTTTGACAAGTATTATTTTGTGGGCGGCTACGATTACCAAAGGGCTTTCCCGGGCGCGCCGCGCAACTTTATACTTTCCATGGGCTATACTTTCTAAGTCCAGGCACAGGCTTGCACGCGGTAGCACTTCTGCCTGGAAGTATGGCTGTCTCTATACTTTGCCGCTTAGCTACAAAGGAAGTGCTGCGCTAGTAGCCGACTCCGATTTAAGGCATGGGCGTTTCGTTTCTATTATTTTGTCATCCTGAAAGGATCTTGGTAGCGAGTAGTACAGGCTTAACCTCCGGTGGGAGGGGCCCTCTTTCTCTATCAAGTTTCTTAACAGCATAACAGAAGGTGTGAAGGCTTTATACGCAGAATGAAATAGCCCTGCGCTGCTATGTAATACCGACTCACGTGATCCACTAGGTATACTTTTCTGAGCGATCAACAACCCTGTTACCTGAGGACTTCAATAACAGGAATGAGAGCTCTCCGGAAGAAGTGCTGATATAGACTGCAGAGCATAACCCCTCCTAAGCCACTATCAATTCGTTCTATGGCTATACTCCAAAAACTTGTTTATACTTTCTGCTTCTTGTGCAGTTACCCATCATGCTTAAGTGTGGTGCCACCCTCTCAATACAGCAGGGCATTTAGCTAGCCAGGAAAAGCTGAACTGCAGGTCAGCGCTATTGCACCGTACAAATAAAATATTTGCGTTAACGAAAACATTGCGTATTTTCCCACAATTCTCATCATGTTGTCGGTTGTACCGCACCTAAGAAGGAGGGTAGGATCTCCTTTTCTGGGTGCGCACATCGGCGAGACTGCATAAGCTTTAAAAACCCTTGAAAATAACAATGAGTAGAACGCGAACCTCTGAATCTCTAGCCCTTATGCGGAGGCTTACTATCCTGCTGTTCCTTTTTATACTTTGCCATGACACAATGGCGCAGGTAAAGCCGGTGCAACTGGCCGACAGCCTCTTCTCTACCTACTACCACCAGCGCGTGACGCATTTCCGCAGCCTGCCCCATACTTCAGGAGACATCATCTTTCTGGGCAACAGTATCAGCGACGGAGGGGAGTGGAGCGAATTGTTCGACGACAAAAGGTTGAAGAACCGCGGCATCAGCGGCGATGTTTCTGCCGGCGTGATGCACCGCCTCGATGAGGTCGCCAACCGCAAACCAACTAAGGTGTTCCTGCTGATCGGCACCAACGACCTAGCCCGGGGCGTAGCGCCGGACAGCCTGCTCAAGAATATGTACTGGATAAGTTCGTACCTGAAACAGCAGAGCCCCACTACCAGGCTGTATGTGCAGAGCATCCTGCCGGTAAATGAGCAGTTCGGGAAGTTTGGCGGCCATACCAGCAAGCGCGAACTCATCAAACAGGTAAACGCCCAACTTCAGGCAAAGGCCCCGGAGTACGGTTATACTTACCTGAATCTGCACGCTCCCTTCTCTGATAATACCGGAAGGCTCAAAGCCAGTTATACCAACGATGGCCTGCACCTGAGCGGAGATGGCTATATGCTCTGGAAGCACCTGGTTTACCCTCATGTACTCGACCTGCAGGCAAAGCCGGCCATCCTTCCGGCGCCCCAGCAGCTGGAGTGGACGAATGCGGTATTCCCCCTATACCGGGCCCGCAGCATTGTGGTGCAGGACCCTAAGCTGCAGCAGGAAGCGGAGCGACTCAAAACCATGCTTGCAAAGCAGGGAATAGCCGTGCAGCTAAAGGCGAAGGCTGTACCCGGTGAGCCAAGTATAACACTGGCGCTTGCCTCTGTCAAAGCCCCTCAACAGGAAAGTGAGGCCTATACTTTAGAGGTGACGGAAGATAAGGTACAGCTACAGGCAAACACGGCACATGGCATCTTCAACGGGCTGCAGACCCTGGACCAACTCATGCGGGATGGCAGTTTTATACCGGGTAGCAAAATACAGGATTGGCCTGCTTATGAGTGGCGTGGGTACATGGTAGATGTGGGCCGCAATTTCCAGTCGATGGAGATGCTGAAAGAGCAGATAGATGTGATGGCCAAGTATAAACTCAACATCTTCCACTTCCACCTGACTGAGGACATTGCCTGGAGGCTGGAGACACCCCGTTATCCGCAGTTAACCGCTCCAGAGCACATGACGCGTAACAAGGGCGCCTATTACTCAGTAGCCGAAATGCAGGAGCTGATTCAGTACTGCAGGGACCGCCACATTACGCTGGTGCCGGAGATCGACATGCCGGGGCATAGCGCTGCCTTTACCCGGGCTATGGGCGTTGACATGCAGAGCGAAGAAGGACTGGCCTACCTGAAAAATATTCTCAGCGACTTCTGCGATACCTACGATGTGCCTTATGTGCATATCGGGGGCGATGAAGTGGAGATCACCAACCACGATTTCCTGCCGCAGGTGACGGCCTGGCTGCACGAGCGTGGCAAGAAAACAATTGGCTGGGACCCAGGCGGCAACCTGGATAAAGCCACTTACCGCCAACTGTGGATGCAGGAAGGACCTGTAAACCCAGACTATACCTACATCGAATCCCGCCACCTGTACCTAAACCACATGGACCCGCTGGAGGCTGTAAACACCATTTTCAGCCGGCAACTGGGGGACCGTGTGGCAAGCGGCGGCAATGTGTTGGGCGCTATACTTTGTGTATGGAACGACCGCAACGTGCTGCAGCAGGAGGACGTGCTGCGCCTGAACCCGGTATACCCCGGCATCTTGGCCTTTGCCGAGCGCAGCTGGAAAGGGGGCGGCTATCCAGGGTGGATTGCCAATATCCCGGTGAATAATCAGGAGCGCGTGAAGGAGTTTCAGGAGTTTGAGGGCAGGCTAACAGACCACCAGGCGACTCATTTTTCAGATCTGGATTTCCCCTACGCCGCAAATTCAAATATTTCCTGGCAACTTTTTGGCCCCTACAAAAACAAAGGCAACTTGTCTGCTTCCTTCGCTCCGGAAAAGAAGAACTTTAAGTTTAAAAAACCTGATGCCGAGGCGGTAGGAGGCACGGTGGTGCTGCGTCATTTTTGGGCTCCGCTCATTAAGGGAGTGCTGGAAAAGCCAGAAGAAAACACCACCTGGTATGCCACTACCCGATTCTGGAGCGAGACAGATACCATTGGCCATTTCTGGATTGGTTTCCAGGATTTGTCCCGCTCCTACAACTCCGATACTCCAGCCGAAGGGACCTGGGATAATAGAAGTAGCGCCATCTTCCTGAACGGGAATTTGATAGACCCGCCTAAGTGGAAGCGAGCCGGGCAGAAGGGAAATGCCGAAATGCCACTCTATGATGAGGGATATTCTTACCGGGAGCCGGTGGCTTTGCCGGTGAAGAAGGGATGGAACACAGTTCTGGTGAAGCTTCCGGTTGGCAGCTTTAAAGGGAAAGATTGGCAGAACCCTGTGAAGTGGATGTTTACCTTCGTGCCGCTCAACATTGCAGCGGAAACTCCGACAGGAAAGGTGCTGCAGTAAGGCATATAGGTTCAAAATAAGTATACCAAATAAGTTCAGAAAAAGTATAAACTGCACTTAAACGGAGGCCTCCAGCTCAAATGCGCTGGAGGCCTTTTTGCTTTTTACAGGTAGCCTAAAATCCAGGATGTGTGGCTTCGTTATATTTCCTACATGGCAGACGACTCTTAAGTATTTAGAAACCTCTGCCAATTTTATACTTTGATTTTTACCTTAATTCAAATTGCGATTAACCCACCCCCAACCCCTCCGAGGAGGGGAATCACCTACTCTCTTGCTAAATTCCCCTCTTGGGAGGGGCAGGTTTACACCTTCACCAAAGTAGTAAATCACAACTTGAGATTTACTACTTATTCCTTACTGAATTCTTTCGTGCTTCTGGTGGTATCGATCGGGCGGACCAGTTTTTCTATTTGCGCGCGCTTGGGCTCCAGGAAGGGAGGTAGGGATAATTTTTCCCCCAGCGTTTCGTAAGGCTCATCGCCCATAAAGCCAGGTCCGTCTGTGGCGAATTCAAACAGGATCTGTGGCGCCACTCTGACGTATAGCGACTCAAAGAAATAGCGGTTCACGTACCCCGAGGTAGGAATCCCTATCCTGGCCATCCACTCCGTCCATTCATCTAACACCTTCCTATCCGCTACCCGGAACGCGGCGTGGTGTACTGTGCCAAAGCCTTGCCGGGCTTGCGGAGGATTGGGGTTATCTTCTACAATGATGGAGGCGCCATTTCCGCCTTCGCCTACCTCAAATAAATGGAATGCCCCTTCCTGCTTAGTCTCCTTAAATAGGAGGACCTTCTCCAGCATCTCTTTAAAATAGCCGAAGTCTGCGATTTGGATGCAAACCGGCCCCAGGCCTGTAATAGCATACTCCACAGGGACCGGACCTTTCTGCCAGGGTGTACCCGCGGCTACTCCTTTATCAAGCTCATCCGATACGAGTTGATACTGCTGCTCATCAAAATCCACGAAAGGAAGCGTTTTCTTGCCGAATTGTGCTTTAATTCCGGAGTGCTTGACTCCTAATCGATCAAATCGTTTCACCCAATATTCTAATGCCGCATCGCTAGGCACACGTAAGGAAGTTCTGGAGATTTCGTTGGTGCCATGCACCCCTTTCGGGATGCCCGGAAAGTCGAAGAAAGTGATGTCGGTTCCTGCGCTGCCCTTATCATCGGCAAAAAACAAGTGATAGGTCTGAATATCATCCTGGTTCACTGTTTTCTTCACTAAACGCATTCCCAAAGTATATGTGAAGAACTCGTATATTTTTTCTGCACTGCTGGTTATCGCAGTTACGTGGTGTACGCCTTTTAACTGATTCATACTTCTCCTTTTAGAATTCCCGACCATAGGTTACATGTGGGTGAGCTGCCTATTCTTGATGCAAACAATTGACTGCTGCTCATCAATAAATAGTTCTTACGATAGATTTTATCGGGGGGCTAGCCTTTGATTTTCCAGAGGCAACGTTTTAGCATGAGGCCCAACGTTCCTATGCCAAGAACGTTACTTTAATTGGGTTAGAGGTATAGTATATTCATTTCCAGTTGATTGCTATTATGAAAAAGCTAGAAAACAAAGTTGCCATTATCACGGGCGGTGCTGGCAGTATCGGAAAACTAACAGCTAAGTTATTTTTAGAGGAAGGAGCCAGGGTAATGCTCGTTGACCTGAACGAGGATGCCTTACAGCAGGCTGTGGTAGAGCTGGGCCTCGAGAATGTGCAGTACTGTGCCGCCGATGTGTCAAAATCGGAAGATGTGCAGCGCTACGTGGACACTACCGTGAAGGCTTTCGGCAAGATTGATGTGTTCTTTAATAACGCCGGTATTGAAGGGGTGGTAAAACCGATAGCCGAGTACCCGGAAGACATGTTCGACAAGGTAATCGCAGTCAATGTAAAAGGAGCCTGGCTGGGAGTGAAATACGTGCTGCCGCAAATGAACGATGGGGGCAGCATTATCAATACCTCATCGGTGGCGGGCATCAACGGAAGCCCGAATGTTAGTGCCTACATCACCAGCAAGCATGCCGTAGTGGGCATCATGCGGGCAGCCGCTGTGGAGGCCGCCCCCCGAAAGATACGGGTGAACTCAGTGCATCCCTCTCCGGTCGATAACCGGATGATGCGATCCCTGGAGGAAGGGTTTGCTCCGGGCCACGCCGAAGCCGCCAAAAAAGAACTGGAGAAGACGATTCCGCTGGGCCGTTATGCTACCCCTGAGGAAATTGCGCAACTGGTGTTGTTTCTGGCCAGTGATGAGAGCCGCTTTATAACCGGTACCACCCAGGTAATAGATGGTGGCTTAAGCGTAATGTAAAAAGTCCTTAACGGCTGCTTACCCGCTAAGTGATGATGTAACGGGTTTGGACAATTAATCCCAATCGATAGAAATAAATGACAGAACAGCAAAATACTAACCGGCAAGGCCATACGAGCTTTCTTATCTTCTCGGCCTCTCTTAGAGAGAATTCCATCAACACAAGGCTGGCCAAACTAGCGACGCAAGTTATCGGCAAGAATGGCGGCACCGTCGACTTTGCAAGTATGAGCGAGTTTGACTGTCCTTCCTTTAACCAGGACCTGGAGGTAGACAACTACCATCCGGAGGGAGCGCAGGAATTTAAGGAGCGTATTTTGGCAAACGATGCCTTTATCATCGCAGCGCCAGAGTATAACGGCTCCATGCCCGGTATCCTTAAAAACATGATCGACTGGGTCTCCCGCTTTCGCCCGCAGCCTTTCCACCAGCACCATGCCTTGCTGATGTCTGCCTCTCCGTCGATGGCTGGCGGTAACAGGGGGCTATGGTCTCTGAGAATTCCGCTGGAGCACCTGGGCACCAGGGTTTACCCGGATATGTTTTCACTGGCAACGGCCCATGAAGCCTTCGATGAGAATGGAGGCCTAAAAGATAAGACCTTAGCCAAAAGGTTCGAAGATAACTTAGTCGGGTTTATGAACCTGGTGGAGGCATCCAAACATTACCCTTGCATTAAAAAGGCTTGGGTGGAATTTCTGGGGGAAAAGACAGATAAGGAAACAGAGCGAGTGGAGTAAAAGAAGTATATTTTTTCTTTTTCCGCTATTGTTTTGGAGCCAAATACGTTTAAATAAGAAATAACAATGCGCGTATGGCTTCTATTAACCCAACCCTGGCTACTACTGCCAATTACCGGGGAACAGACAGGCTTATTCTAGGAATTGTCTTAGCCGTTGTTACCTTCTGGCTATTTGCCCAAACAACCCTGAACATTGCCCCGGCAATGCAGGAAG
Organism: Pontibacter chinhatensis; assembly: GCF_900113285.1. GTDB lineage: Bacteria > Bacteroidota > Bacteroidia > Cytophagales > Hymenobacteraceae > Pontibacter > Pontibacter chinhatensis. Next base: position 1,029,963 of record NZ_FOOT01000001.1, on the reverse strand, counting down.
ACTTAGGGATTAGCTATGACCTGAACAACCTGGCGGTTAGTATCACAGCGCTTTTCTCGGGTATATTTATAGTTGTAGCCGGCGGCTTAGCAGACCGTTTAGGTAGGGTAAAGCTGACATACATTGGCTTGCTGCTGAGTGTTATCGGCTCCATACTTATTGTCGTCTCGCCTTCGGGTACTGCTGTTTTTCTCCTGGCAGGGCGCATCCTGCAGGGGCTTTCAGCAGCCTGTATCATGCCGGCCACCCTGGCCCTGATGAAAGCTTATTATGAAGGGAAAGAGCGCCAGCGGGCGCTTAGCTTTTGGTCTATCGGCTCATGGGGCGGCTCCGGCCTTAGCGCGTTATTTGGTGGCCTGATAGCCTCTACCATGGGTTGGCGCTGGATTTTTATTCTGTCTATACTTGTCGCTGTTATAAGTTACCTGCTCATAAGAGGAACTCCGGAAAGTAAATCAACGGACACAGTAGAAAAGGCCTTCGACTGGGCCGGGCTTATCGCCTTTATCATCGCCATGCTGGCCATCAACATCGTGATCGGGCAAGGCGCCAGCCTTGGCTGGTTAAGCCCTGCCGTACTTGCAGGAATCGCTATTTTTGTCATTTCCACCATCATCTTTCTTCGGATAGAAAAGAGGAGCGAGAACGGCTTTGTTGACCTGTCTCTCTTTAGCAACCAAACATTCTCGGGGGCAACGCTGTCCAACTTTCTGCTAAACGGGGCTGCCGGAACACTGCTTGTGTCGCTTGCGCTCGTACAGGCAGAGGCGGGCTTGTCTTCGTTGCAATCCGGCTTAGTTACGATCGGGTATTTAGTGGCTGTGCTGAGCACCATCCGGGTAGGTGAGAAACTGCTCCAGCGTTTGGGGCCTAGAAAACCTATGCTGATGGGCTGCGCAATTACGGGCCTTGGCATTGTGCTCACCAGCCTTACCTTCCTGATGGCTGGCCAATACATTATCGCCGCGTTTATAGGCTTCACACTATTCGGTATTGGGCTTGGTTTTTATGCTACCCCTTCTACAGATGCAGCCCTAAGTAATGTTCCGGGCGACAAAGCAGGCTCAGCTTCGGGCATCTATAAAATGGCCTCGTCATTAGGGGCTGCTTTTGGCGTTGCCATCTCTGCCGCCATCTTTTACGGCCTTAGTGATATGGAAGGATTACCGCCAATGGCTGATCTCTTTATGGGCAGGACCGATAACGTGGACGTACGCTTTGCCGCCGGTATGGGCCTGCTGTTTAACGTGTTTATGATTGTGGTGGCCATTGTTGCCATCATGATAACCATCCCGAAAGGCAAGCCAACGGAAGTAATTGAATAACCCGAAGTATAACCTTTAGCGCGACTTAACCTGATAGTTATGGAGATTACCCAAATCAAAACCTTCAATGATAAACTGGACAGCGCTATAGAGCAGCTGTTACCCGAATTGGAAGCGATTTACAAAGATATTCACCAGAACCCGGAGTTATCGATGCAGGAGTTTCGGACAGCCCAGATAGCTGCAGACTATTTGGCTCAATGCCAGTTCGAGGTTTCAACGGGAGTTGGGGTAACCGGTGTAGTAGGTATTTTAAAGAATGGCGAAGGGCCTGTTGTGATGCTTCGGGCGGATATGGATGCGCTTCCTGTAACAGAGGACACGGGGTTACCCTATGCAAGCACGAAAATAGCCCGGGATGAAGAGGGGGTAGAAGTGGGGGTATCGCATGTATGCGGGCACGACCTGCACGTAGCCTGGCTGATGGGCGCGGCCAGACTGTTTTCAGAAAACAGAGACCTGTGGAGAGGCACGCTGATGGCCGTTTTTCAGCCAGGCGAAGAAGTCGGCCGGGGTGCCCAAAGTATGATAGATGATGGTATGGTGGAGCGTTTCCCCAAGCCGGATATCATTCTTGGCCAGCACGTGATGGTGGGAGAGGCGGGCACGGTCAGGTACCGCAGCGGCCCTATACTTTCTGCCGGCAACAGCCTGAAGATAAAACTCTTTGGCCGGGGATCGCATGGTTCCCAGCCCCATACTTCCATTGATCCGGTGGTAATGGCTGCGGCTACTACTATGCGCCTGCAAACCATCATTTCCCGTGAGGTGGCCCCGGTTGAGAACGCCGTGCTGACGGTGGGCTCGCTGCAGGCCGGCACTAAAGAGAATATCATCCCCGAAGATGCCACCCTGAAGCTTAATATCCGCACTTTTAATGACAACGTAAAGGATCACATACTTTCAGCAGTGAAGCGGATCTGCTGTGCCGAGTGTGCTGCCTCCAATGCACCTAGAGAACCGGAAATTACCGAAATTGTCAGTTATCCGATGACTGAAAATGATGCCATCGCCACGTCAAGAGTAGCGGCGGCTTTTGAAGCGCAGTTTGGCGACAAGTCGTTCGAGGGGAAGCCTGCCTCAGCCAGTGAAGACTTCTCTATTTTCGGGCGTAGCTGGAACGTGCCGTACGTTTTCTGGTTTGTTGGCGGCACCGATCCCCAGACTTTCCTGGCAGCTAAAAAAGAAAATCGAATTAATTCTATACCTAGCAACCATTCTCCTAGGTTTGCACCAGTAATTCACCCAACTTTAAAAACCGGCTTGCAGGCGATGATGACTGCCGCCGCAGCCTGGTTTGACTAAACTGGTCTGGGAAAACAGAATGGAAAAACTACACTCCCTGTATTACTTTCTTGAAATGGCGGGGACCTTTGCCTTTGCCATAAGCGGGGCAACCGCAGCAAGAAGACGTAATCTTGACTTATTTGGCATATGTGCCCTTGCCTTTACGGTAGCCTGTGGCGGTGGTATTGTTCGGGATCTTTGTATCGGGGCTATCCCACCCGCTGGCCTGTCGAACTGGCAGTACTTGGTAGTAGCTATTATCGCAGCCGGAATGACTGTCGGTTTATACTCCCTTGTTGAGCTACTCAACCGGCCTGTGCTATTTTTCGATGCCGTCGGCTTGTCACTATTTGCCGTGACTGGTGCACAGAAAGCGCTGCACTTTGGACACAATGGAGAGGTAGCCGTGCTGCTGGGGATAACGACTGCGGTTGGAGGCGGGGTCATTCGCGATATATTACTCAACCGTGTCCCCATTATTCTTGAGAAAGAGATCTATGCCTTGGCAGCGCTGATAGGGGCTCTGATAGTAGTGTTAGGAGAATACCTCAATTGGATATCGAGTGATTGGGTGGCGGTTATTGCGTTAACGGTATGCTTTACCTTGCGAATGTTAGCACTCCGCTATCACTGGAATCTTCCAGTACCTTCTAACAAGAAGTCTGACGCATCAGATAAACAGCCTTAGTTTATCAGGTAAGTCTGAGTTAGAAGGAGAGATATTAGTTTTTATACTTTATTCCTCCCTGCTACTCAAAAAACATACTAGGTTACTAGCGGCGGCTGGTGCAGGAGCTGTTGGTAAAATATTGGTCTATACTCTTACCTTCATGAAAGTTGTGTCTGATAAATACTGTCAACCTCTGGTGACTATTTTATACTTTGAAATTAAATCCTCCACCTATTGATTTAGTCTGAACAACCGCATTCCTTTGCTGTGATGAAATTAACAGGTATACAGTTGTTTAAAAAACTGAGTGTGCTGCTGGCAGTATTGTTGTGCAGTGTATTTGTGTTTGCAGCACATGTTGCCGTAAAGGCCGCGCCTTCTGATGACGTGGCTCAATGGGAGAGTGTTTCTCCCACCAAGCACCCTCTTGAACTTGTGGCTGGAGAATCCTGTGCCGGCGAGGTGAAGGGCATGCTGGAGGTAGACCGAACGATGCTCACGGGCCTGCTTCAGCACTTTATCGATTTTTACCCACAACCTGTAGACGCTGTACCTGTCCTGCGGTCTTTCCCATCCTCGAAAGACGATTGCGGACTGCATACTATCTTTATTAAGGGGCCGTAAAATATCCTTTCTCCTCTTCTGTAAGAGAAGGCTCTTTTGCCTTTCCTCATTTTCCAAACTTTTACTTTTTATCTTTATTAAGGGGCCGTAAAATATCCTTTCTCCTCTTCTGTAAGAGAAGGCTCTTTTGCCTTTCCTCATTTTCCAAACTTTTACTTTTCTGGCTATTCCTTTCAGGAGCTACTTCAGCACCTCTTGGAACTGGTCCTATACTTTGATCGGCCTCTAGCTGATAGGTAGAGCCCCTGTGCTCTCTGGACACTTATTCTACAAACCAAGCGATTGTCTGAGTTGGATAATAGCTCCGTGAAAGTTGAGAAAGTACCCCTGGTGATCATGCCGGCAAAGCTACCGGAACGCGAGCGTGTGACGGGTTAAATTCAGAACTACAACATGAGTCAACTCTTTAAGAACCTGACGCGCCGCAAAAGCGCCACGGAATTACTGGCAGAGCACCAGCCGGATGACAGCATCCACGGCAGCGACCTGATACGTTCGCTTCAACTTAAAGATCTTATTGCCTTTGGCATAGCCGCCATTGTGGGCGCCGGCATTTTCAGTACCATCGGCAATGCCAGCGCAGCCGGGGGACCGGGTGTATCTTTGCTGTTTATTTTCACGGCCATCGCCTGCGGGTTTTCTGCTTTGTGTTATGCGCAGTTTGCCTCCACTATACCTGTGTCGGGCAGCGCCTATACTTACGCTTATGCTTCTTTCGGGGAGCTGATTGCTTGGATTATTGGCTGGGACCTGCTCATGGAGTATGCGATTGGCAACATTGCCGTGGCCATCTCCTGGTCCGATTACTTTACCGCCGTGATGCATGGCGTGGGGCTGACTATACCGGAATACCTCACCATGGACTTCCTGAGCGCCTCGCGCGGCTACCAGGCAGCACAGGAAATGATGGCTCAGGGGCAAGCCTTTGCTGCACTACCGGATTCTAAGCAGGAAGCTTACCTTGCCTGGCAGCAGGCACCCACGATTGCAGGTATAAAACTGGTGGCAGATATCCCGGCCCTGGGTATTACGATATTGATCACATACCTGGTCTACATCGGCATCAAGGAGTCCAAGCGCACGGCCAACCTGCTGGTATTGCTTAAGCTGATCGTCATACTTCTGGTAATCACGGTGGGTGCCTTTTATGTGCGTACCGATAACTGGACGCCCTTTGCCCCCAACGGTATTTCTGGTATCCTGAAAGGAGTGTCGGCTGTGTTCTTTGCCTACATCGGGTTTGACGCCATATCCACCACAGCTGAGGAGTGCGAGAACCCGCAGCGTGATTTACCCCGGGCCATGATATTTTCCCTCGTAATCTGCACGGTACTGTATGTGGTGCTTGCCCTGGTGCTGACAGGGATGGTACCCTTCCAAGAACTGGCTGTAGGCGACCCGCTGGCCTATGTGTTCTCGAGGGTAAACCTGGATGTGATTGCTGGCATTGTGGCCGTTAGCGCTATTGTTGCCATGGCCAGCGTGCTGCTGGTGTTCCAGTATGGGCAGCCGCGCATCTGGATGACTATGAGCCGCGACGGCCTGTTGCCTGGTGCCTTTTCCCGCATCCACCCAAAGTATAAAACACCATACTTTGCCACCTTCGTTACCGGAGTAGTAGTGGCTGTACCGGCCCTATTCATGAACCTGACGGAGGTGACGGACCTGACAAGCATCGGTACCCTGTTTGCCTTTGTGCTGGTGTGCGGTGGTATCCTGCTGCTGGAAGAAAAACAAAAAGTGGCCACAGCCACACACAAAGGCTTCCGGGTGCCTTATATAAACGGGAAGTACGTGCTGCCCTTATTGGTCTTAACTGCCGTTGTGCTGCTGAACCAGTTTGGCCAGGCAGAGGTGGCTGCTTTCTTTAGTATGAGCGGAGGCTGGGAAAGTTTTCAGCACAAAATCCCGCTGCTCGGCTTTGTCGGGGTGACCGCCATATTTACTGTACTCACCTTCATTAAAAACCTCTCTTTGATTCCGGTGCTAGGCCTGCTCACCAACTTATACCTGATGACGGAACTAGGCATCACGAACTGGACTCGCTTTCTGGTATGGCTGGTACTGGGGCTGGTCATCTACTTTACCTATGGTTACCGAAACAGCAAACTGAACAAAGCTGCTGCAACTGCTAAAGTATAAAGTTAAGGGAAAGCTTCATACTAAGGATGAAGTCTTGCTTGAACGTTAGATTGTGCTGGCGAAGAGTTTGAGCCAAGTATAAGATCGGCTCCTGGGAAACGTCTGCTGGTCTTTAGTACCAGTGGCGTAATTCCAACCTCAAACTATAAAAGTGTTTTGTTTGCTTGTATGTGGGAGAAATAAGGCACATAAACAGCTTACATTCCAACACAATAAAGGAGAACTGGGAACAACCATCCTATTACCTTCATTTTAAACCTTCACAGCAAGAGTTCTATCTATTGCAAAGATTTAGACACTGCTAACTACCTGTCGGTATTTAATAAGCTTTTCCACTGTCCGGATTCAGCGTAGTGCTTTATCACATTGTTGCGCTCTAAAAGCAGGCTGGTTATATATCTTTTCAGAAGAAGCTTATCAGCCAGCTTGCCCAATAGGCCGAAAGGTGAGGTATAGTCAAACACGTCCCGCATCAGCGTGTTGCTGTTTCCAGATTCCTGGAAGTGGTGCTCATGTTTGAAACGCTGGAACGCACCTTCTACCATTTCATCGGCAAAATAATAGGGGCGCTCATACTCGGTAATTCTGCTGGTAAGGTGCTGCCAAACCCCAAAATGCTTTGCCCTCCACGTTACGGATTCACCAGGACCTATTAGCCCTGATGTTACGCCTGCAATTGCCCGCTCGCCAGTATGCTTGGTTGAGATAACATGTAAGTTTATGCTTCTGGATAAGTCGAAGCATACTTCCACCGGTGCGTGGATAGTTGTTTTAAGGCTTATGGTGGGCATAGGCTTTAGCGCTATGGATAAGCTTTACCTTACTTTACAAAAACCTCTTTTGCCCTTTCTGAACGCAGCATGTAAGGAATCACGATGATGCACATCACGACTACCCTTACTAGGGAGAAATAGTCAATTTGCTCGGGGAATTTAGAAGAAAGGGCAATAGAGATATACACTAAGTAGACCAGATTCAGCAGGAAGAAGCAGATGAAAAGCAGCGGAGTCCACCGCTTTCTGGCAAAGAAGCCCACGGTTGTTGCAGTGGCTATCAAGACCAGAAGAAGCGAATAAATTAGGTTAACCAAATCCAATGTGGCGTTTTGAAACAGCCCCATAGCTGCTTTCAGCCCGTTGTAGGCTACCATAAACAACAGGAGGTATAGCCATAAGCCGTAACCAGTTTTCCTGCCCTCGTCTTCGAATGCGTTCTCGTTCAATATACTTTTCATACACGCTTATGTTATGCTGTTCTCAATACCAAGGTATTTGTCCTGCGTACGATAGGCTTACTATCTAAGTATGACAGGTATTGAATATAGTAAAAATATCAACCTCAATCTATCATAATCTATGTCTTCAAGATTATAGAAGAGCTGCAAAAACGAAGGATTAATTTAATTACGAAAATCGCTGATACTGTCAATGCAACCTGAAAGGGCTTTAAGGAGATTGATTAGTAAAGTCTTAGATATAATAATTTGAATTAAGAGCAACCAAACCTAAACCAAACAATAGCGCCTTTTACTCAAACTTATTTAATAATTGTTTGAGTAAAAGGCGCTGGTTTAAATGCAAAACGCTGGCTATTAATTAGATAGCCAGCGTTTATGTTTTGTAATAAGTGCACCCGAGAGGATTCGAACCCCTAACCCTCGGAGCCGAAATCCGATATTCTATCCAGTTGAACTACGGGTGCTTGGGAATGCAAAAATAGCAAGTAAACGCACATAACGAAATATCTGCCCCGAAAAATATGCACAATACTTAAAGTATAGCTTTGTGGCAAAACCATATGCCTTGTTTGGCAGTTCTAACATGTACTAATAAAACCAAGAAATATTATGGCTATGGAAAAAGTATATACCGCGGTGGTTACTGCAACAGGGGGCCGCAAAGGCCGAGTAATATCCGATGATGGAGTTATCGATATGAAAACGAGCTTGCCCGAGGGACTTGGCGGTCAGGGGGGAAGCACCAATCCCGAACAGCTTTTCGCGGCGGGCTATTCCGCCTGCTTCCAGAGTGCGCTGCTTGTGGTGGCAGGCAAGCAGCACCTGCGCCCTGACCCTGCATCTACGGTAACAGCCCACGTAGACCTGAACCGAAGAGACGACGGCGGTTATGCCCTAAGTGTTAAGCTGGAGGTGGATTTGAAAGGCATTGATAAAGACAAAGCCAGGCAACTGGTAGAGGAAGCACACGAAATCTGCCCCTACTCTGTAGGCACACGCGGCAACATCGAGGTGGATTTGGAAGTCGTGTGAGTTAGAGAGTGTGGGAGTTTAGGAGTTAGAGGGTTGAAGAGTTAGAAAGTGGGGGGCGCGCAAGTTCTGTGTAAATGTGGCTATACTTTATACTTTTGAGATTGCTGAAGTATAAGCTGTTGAAGTATAACTCCCTCCATTACACTCACCCATGCTGTGTGTTCGCCAGCATGCACAAAGGGCGTCAAAGTATGAAAAGCTGTTAAAGTATAAATTGTTAGTGAGAACACGAACAATGGCTGGGGCGTATAGGTGGCGCAACCATTTTATACTTCAGCAGCTTTTTAATTCCCAAACTCTTAAACTCTCTAACTCCTAAACTCCTCCATTCTCAAACTCTATCAAAGTATAAAAACAGAAAAGGCTGCCATACGTGGCAGCCTTTTCTGTTTTTATACTTTGCTCAGATTAAACTTGAGCTAAAACCTGCTTTACTTTGTCAGCGGCTTCTTTCAGCGCCACGGCAGAGTATACTTTCAGGCCTGACTCGTCGATGATGCGGGCGCCTTCCTCAGCGTTAGTACCTTGCAGGCGCACGATGATTGGAACGCGGATGTCACCGATGTTCTTGTAAGCTTCCACCACACCGTTTGCAACACGGTCGCAACGCACGATACCACCGAAGATGTTGATTAGGATGGCTTTCACGTTCGGATCCTTCAGGATGATGCGGAAGCCAGCTTCTACGGTCTGCGCATTGGCGCCACCCCCTACGTCCAGGAAGTTGGCAGGCTCACCACCGGAAAGCTTGATGATGTCCATCGTGGCCATAGCCAGACCAGCACCGTTTACCATACAGCCCACGTTGCCATCCAGCTTCACGTAGTTCAGGTTAGAAGCGCTTGCCTCTACTTCCAACGGATCTTCCTCTGACGTATCGCGCAGGGCAGCCAGGTTCTTGTGGCGGAACAGGGCGTTATCGTCTAAGTCAACTTTGGCGTCTACGGCCAGTATCTTGTTGTCTGAAGTTTTCAGCACCGGGTTGATCTCGAACATAGAAGAGTCAGTGTCCACGTAAGCCTTGTACAGGTTGGTCACAAACTTCACCATCTCCTTGAAAGCCTCACCCTCTAAGCCGAAAGCAAAGGCAATCTTGCGAGCTTGGTATCCCTGCAGGCCAACAGCCGGGTCGATCCACTCCTTGATGATTTTCTCAGGTGTTTTCTCAGCTACTTCCTCAATGTCCATTCCTCCTTCAGTAGAGGCCATGATCACGTTCTGGCCTTTGGCGCGGTCCAGCAGGATGCTCAGGTAAAACTCTTTCGGCTGAGACTCGCCTGGGTAGTACACGTCCTGTGCAACCAGCACTTTCTGAACCAGCTTGCCCTCAGGACCTGTCTGATGCGTTACCAGCGTCATGCCCAGAATCTGGTTGGCGAGTTCCTTCACCTGGTCCAGGTTCTTGGCCAGCTTCACACCGCCACCTTTACCACGGCCACCCGCATGGATCTGAGCCTTGATAACGTGCCAGCCTGTGCCGGTTTCCTCAGTCAGTTTCATGGCAGCTTTTACTGCCTGGTCTGGCGTTTCAGCCACGATACCCTCCTGGATGCGTACTCCGTAGCTCTTCAGAATTTCTTTAGCCTGATATTCGTGTATGTTCATGCTTTCAGTTTTATTGGACGCACGAAAGTAAGCCATTATCGGCTTAAATTCAAGTAATGTGTTTTTAAAATATAACTTGTCAGGCTGCTATTCAGCCCTGTTCCGTAACGTGGATTACGCTAATTGAGTAACAAAGTATACTCTTTGGGAGCTTAATAATGCTATCTAATCCCCGATTTTATGCTGAATGTATACTTATATGCCAAGCGCGTTGCTATTGCCGCCTTGGTTGTGCTGCTGATTGGAACCGGGTTTTACCTGATGGGGCGCCATGCCTACTTTTTCCTGCTGGTTTTTGCAGCCATCCTCCTGGCTGTGCTTTTCTGTGGCATGACAGACTGGATAGTGGATAAACTGCACCTGAAAAGGGGCTGGAGTTTACTGCTGGCGGTGCTTCTGTTCTTCGGGTTAATAATAGGCGCTTTCTGGTTGATTGCCCCTACCGTGAGCGAGCAGGTGCAGGAAATGCAGCAAACAATACCCAAAGCCTTAACGCGCGTGCAGGATTGGCTGAGCCAGTATGGCTGGGGCCAGAAGCTGGTAGAGCAGGTGCCCGATGACATGAGTAAGGCCATGCCAGAACAGGATGCGCTCCTCTCAAAAGTATCCGGGGTTTTCTCCTCAGCCCTGAGCTTTCTGGCAGATTTCCTAATTGTCATCATCACAGCGCTTTTTCTGGCCTCAAACCCCTCGCTCTACACGGTTGGCTTCACAAAACTGTTCCCGGTGCGTAATCGATCGCGCGTGATGGAGGTGCTGGGCAAGAGCTATGCAACCCTGAAATCCTGGCTAGTAGGGATGCTTTCGGCTATGGCCATCATCGGCGTAAGCTCCGCGATTGGCTACAGCCTGATTGGACTACCGCTGGCGCTCGCCCTGGCGCTGATTGCCTTTTTTCTGGCCTTCATACCGAATGTGGGCCCCTGGATTGCGGGGGTGCCGGCCGTGCTGGTGGGGCTTACAGAAGGGCCGCAGATGGCCCTGTACGTGGTGTTGGTCTATGGAGGCATTCAGATGGTGGAGAGCTACCTCATCACGCCAATCATCTTCCAGAAAACGGTAGATATGCCGCCAGCGCTGCTGCTGTTCTTCCAGGTGCTGTTAGGTATACTGCAGGGTGCTTTGGGGCTGTTACTGGCAGCGCCTATACTTGCTGTGCTGATGGTGTGGATTCAGGAATTTTATATCAGGGATGTGCTGGAGGCTGAGCCCCTTGACGCAGCGGAGGAACATGCCGTTGATAGCGTATAAACTCGCCCGCTGGTAAGTATAAAAACCCACCCAACGTATAAGCTACCTAACAACGGCAAATTTTTTGTAGCTTTGGCTCACCATCATAGGTTTAAAGGGCAATTTATACTTTTCAGAACGTGCTGCAGGTAACGAATATCCATAAAAAATACGGGGCGCTGGAGGTGCTGAAGGGCATCGATCTGACCATTAACACAGGGGAGGTTGTTTCTATTGTGGGAGCCTCCGGAGCTGGAAAAAGTACGCTGCTGCACATACTAGGCACCCTGGATACGGCCGACACCGGCGAGGTGCTGTTCGACGACAGGAACATAGCCCGGATGAGCGCGACGGAGATGGCCCGTTTCCGCAACAGGCATATCGGCTTCATCTTCCAGTTCCACAACCTGCTGCCCGAGTTCACGGCTCTAGAGAATGTATGCCTTCCGGGCTTTCTGGCCGGAAGGCCGGAGAAGGAGGTGCGCCAGCGCGCTGAGGAGCTCCTGAACATGCTGCATCTCTCACACCGCCTCGACCACAAACCTTCGGAAATGTCGGGTGGTGAGCAGCAGCGCACGGCTGTGGCCCGGGCCTTGATAAACTCACCCAAGGTAATCTTTGCCGACGAGCCTAGCGGCAACCTCGACTCCAGAAACGCACAGGAGCTGCACGACATCTTCTTCCGGCTGCGCAACGAGTTTAACCAGACCTTCGTAATTGTTACCCATAACGAGCACCTGGCCTCCATGGCCGATCGTACCCTGGTGATGAAAGACGGCCAGATAGTGGAGGAAGTGAGAGTGGGGTAAGTTAGAGAGTTTAGGAGTTAGAGAGTTTAGGAGTTAAAAAGTTAGAAAGTTAAATGGGGGGCAGGCTGCGAGGCTTGTCCTTTTTTGTTTTATGCTTCTGCGAGCCTTGCGCTTCACGCATTAAGAGCATCTTATACTTTACGCTGTAAGTATATGCTTCTCAGCGCAGCTAAAAATTTATACTTTCCTACCCAAATACTATATGTGGTACCACTACCATCCTTATTTAACTTTTTAACCTTCTAACTTTCTAACTCCCAAACTCCCAAACTCTCTAAATCTCAACGCCTAGTATTTCCGTATTTATACTTCGCCCTTCCTTCAACTTTTAGCTTCTGAGCTACCTGAGCAGTAGCGCGTAAATACTATAAAAAATAATTTGTAACTGGTTGATAATCAGCAATATAGAATACAATTTTTTTCTTATTTTTTGCACTATTTACTATGCTGCTCTGTTAGGTATATGTAACACAACTATGAAAGCTAAATGAGTATGAATCAACCGAATAAAGAAATCAAGGAGATGAAGAAGCCGAAGGTTGAAAGCTATGATATAGCCAAATCTGATGAGACGCTACACCTGGCTACTGACCTTGCAAAATTTATAAAAGAGAACCGTCTTTTCCAGAACATCCAGGGCAAGGAGTATGTGAACGTGGAAGGCTGGCAGTATGCCGGTTCGCGCTTGGGTATCCTGCCGGTGGTGGAGCACGTGGTGAACATCAGCACGGATGATGAAATAAAGTATCAGGCAAAAGTAAACCTGCTGGATCTGCGTAGTCAGTTGGTGGTGGGTGCGGGCTTTGCCATCTGCTCCAACCGCGAGCAGGGTAAAAAGTATTACCAGGAGTTCGCGATTGCCTCAATGGCGCAGACGCGGGCCATCGGTAAGGCTTACCGTAACATCCTGGCCTGGGTAATCCGTGCGGCAGGGTATGAGCCAACTCCTTCGGAGGAAATGGACTATGGTGGAAATGAGGCGGCTGCTAAGCCTGCTGTGCCAACTGAGAAGAAGGCGACCATGAAATCCTCCAGGGAGACACCTGTAGCGGAGGCTGAGAAGCCTGAGGAGCAAAGCGGCAGCGTTCGCTATGCTTCGGCCAAGCAGAAGGAGGAGATCATCCGCCTGCTGAACAACCCGACCATTACACGTCAGGAGAAGACCAAGATGCTGCTCAACATCAACCGCTTCGACGAGGAACGCGCCGCGCAGGCCATCGATAAACTGAAGAAAGTTATCGAAGAGCGCGAAGACGGCCAGTCGGCAGCCGCTTAACCTGTACAACATTAATAACCAGAATCCCCATCTCTTAAGAGGTGGGGATTTTTTGTTTCTGCCGGGTATGGGAAAGTATAAAAGTGGCCACAGGAACTGCGGTGCCGTATAGGGAGCAAGACTTTTAAACAAAGTATGAAGCAGACACTTTACCTTGGATTTATACTTTTGCTCATACTTTCCGGAGCAACGACAGCTTTTGCACAAGGCGAGGAAATAGAGACAGACCGGCCCGACCAGACAGAGTCGTCCTCGTTAGTGCCAAAAGGGACACTGCAGCTGGAGGCAGGATACTTCTTCCAGAAAGCGACCGAGCAGGGGCTGTCGATTAGAACACACGCTTACCCCACTGCCCTGGTTCGGGTGGGGGTGTTGGATTGGCTGGAGCTGCGGGTGCTGAGTGCTCTCAGGGATTCAGTGACAGAAAACGGGAAAGAACGTGAAGTGAGCGGCCTTGCTCCCTTAAACCTGGGTGTAAAGGTTAAGCTCTGGGAGGAGCAGGGTTGGCGACCGGAGGCAGCTTTCCTCGTGCGGGCAGCCCTACCGGTAGGTTCCCGTTCCTTCCGGCCAGACAACCCGGAGCCGGAGATACGCCTTATGTTCACGAATGGGATAACGGAGAAAATTGACCTAGCTTATAACTTGACCCACAGCTGGGTGGAGGGCGAGCCCCAAAAAGGCTATACCCTTAGCCTGAGCGGCGAATTACTAGACAAGCTGACCGTTTACGGAGAAGTGTTCGGAAGCAAGCGGAAAGGGGAGAAGGCAGAGCACCAGGCTGACATAGGCGTGTTGTACCTGCTTCTACCCAACTTACAGCTGGATGTCGCTGCAGGCAAAGGCTTACACGCATCCGCCCCCGATTTCTTCGTCACAACAGGTGTTTCGTATCGATTGCCAAGGTAGTAGCCTGAGTTTATACTTTGTGGTGAAAGCTACAAGTATAAATCCACCCTTTTCACCTTTTCTTAGGTGAAGTGGAGTTTTTGCAGTGCCGGGACCAACCACCTCTGCTAGCCCCACCCCAAACCTCCCCTAAAAACAGGGAAGGGAGTTTCTACTACTTCTGTTGTCATCTCGAGCTGCGCGAGAGAACTATCGGGAATTCTAAAGAGTTCTCTCCCAAAGGTCGAGATGACAGAATAGCTACAGCTATCGAACTGATTCCCAGCCTTTGGGTTGAGCGCCTTGTGAGATCCGGTGCCCGCCAAGGGCATGCCGAGCGAAGCGAGGCAAGGAGGGAACACCGCGCGATGCCCGAAGGCGAGGCCTCCCGGCCTGGGAGGGCAGAAAGGTAGAGGTGAAACTATTGGCTTGTGGGAACTAGAGGATGAACGGTGACTTGAAAAGTACAACTTGGTTCAAGTTTGAAGGAAGCAGGGGCTAGGCACAGGCGGACGCTTATGCAAGAGAAAGTATAAAGTATAACTATGGCTTTTTGAGCCACTTGGATTGCAAATCCGAACACATAGAAAGTCACGAGTTGCAAACCCGCGCCAGCGGAAGGATGGAAGTATAGCCTAAGTATAAAATCCTGTTCATCCATTCATCCCGAAAATCCTGATTCAGACAAGTATAAAGTATAGCCAAAGTATAACTCCATAAATTTAGGCTCCGCCTAAAGTATAAATCAAAATCTTCCCGGTATACCTTATCTTCGCAGAAAAGAAACCAGCCTTACCTTGCACAACATCCACCACATACTCAAAACCTACTGGGGCTACGACAGCTTTAGGCCCCTGCAGGAGGATATCGTGCAGTCGGTACTGGCAGGTCAGGACACGCTGGCGTTACTGCCGACGGGCGGTGGGAAGTCCATTTGTTTTCAAGTGCCGGCTATGGCGCTGGAAGGGATTTGCCTAGTCATCACGCCACTCATCGCCCTGATGAAAGACCAGGTGGAGAACCTACAAAAGCGGGGAATTCCGGCCGTGGCGATCTACTCCGGCATGAGCCGACGCGAGATAGACATTGCCCTGGATAACTGCGTGTACGGCGGTGTAAAGTTTTTATACCTGTCGCCAGAGCGCCTGCTCACCGATCTTTTCCAAGAAAGGGTGAAACGCATGAAGGTGGGATTGATTGCCGTGGATGAGGCACACTGTATCTCACAGTGGGGCTATGATTTCCGGCCACCTTATTTGCAGCTGGCTGAGTTGCGCGAAGCATTGCCCCAAATTCCGGTCATTGCCCTTACGGCCACTGCCACCGAACAGGTAAAGCAGGATATTCAGGAGAAGCTCAAATTCCCGAAACCGAACGTTTTCCAGAAGAGCTTTGCCCGCGCCAACCTTTCCTACTCCTGCCTGCAAACAGAGGATAAAGCCAACCGTTTGCTGGAGATCCTGCAGCGCATGCCCGGCCAAAGCATCGTGTATGTGCGCAGCCGGCGCCAGACCGTGGAGATGGCCAGGTTTCTGCAGAGTCGCCGCATTTCCGCCGCTGCCTACCATGCCGGATTAAAGTTCGAAGAGCGCAGTGCCGTGCAGCAACGCTGGGTAGAGGACGAGTTGCGGGTAATTGTAGCAACCAACGCTTTCGGAATGGGCATCGACAAGCCCGATGTACGCCTGGTGGTGCACCTGGATCTGCCCGAGAGCCTGGAAGCATACTATCAGGAGGCGGGGCGTGCGGGCAGGGATGAGCTCTATGCCTACGCTACCATCCTGCTGGGGCCAAACGATGTAAACGAGTTACTGAAGAAAGTAGAAGAGTCGCACCCGCCGGTAGAGTTTATCCGGAGGGTGTACCAATGCCTGGCCAATTATTACCAGCTGGCGGTGGGCAGCGGGCAACTCAGCAGCTTCGATTTTGATGTGGCCGATTTTGCCAAGCAGTACAAGCTCAACCCACTCGAAACGCACCATGCCGTCAAGCGGCTGGAGCAGGAGGGCTATGTGCAACTGAACGAGAGTTACTACATGCCCTCTCGCCTGATGCTGGCCCTGGAGAATACGGAGCTCTACAATTTCCAGCTCAAGAACCCGGAGCACGATAAACTCATACAGCTTATACTCAGGATGTATGGTGGCGAGGCTTTTGTGAACTTTGTGAAGGTGCGCGAGCGGAAGATGGCCGAGCTGCTGAAGATGCCTGAGCCTGAGCTGCGCCGCAAACTGGAGTACCTCCACAAGCTGCAGGTTGTGCATTACGAGCCGCAGCACGACGCTCCCCAGCTTGTTTTTACAAGCCCACGCGAGGAGGCCAGCCGGGTTATCCTCAACACAAAAAAACTGATCACCCTGCGCGAGCGGGCGCTGCACCAGGCACAGGAAATGAAACGGTATGTGGAGACGGAAAACCGCTGCCGCACCCAACTGCTGCTGGAGTACTTTGGAGAAATTTCCGATAAAAGCTGCCGCATCTGCGACTACTGCCTGGCTGAGAGAAAGAAGCAGCGGCAACAAGGGGAGCTTTCCTCGCTGCGTAGCAAGGTGCTGGAGCTTTTGCAGGTAAAGCCATACTTGCCCAAAGAATTGGTGCAGCAGTTCGAGCCGAAACACGCTGAGGCTATAACCGAATTGGTCCGGGAACTGCTGGACGTGGGCAAGCTGCGGTACCAGGAGAGCGGGAAGCTAGAGTTACAGGATTAGTAAAAAAGTTGATTACGCCATTTCTTGCCAACTTCAATTAAAGTGCTGTAGTTATCCTGTATGGTGGCGTTTGGTGTCCGGGTCACAACAGACTCTTTTCCCCAATAAGCAGCATATTCTCTATTTACCCATTGTTTTCCCGTGCTTTCCGCTGTTTGCAGACTTATAAAATACATGGAGGCAGGAATTACTGACAATGGCTCTACAATGCACTGCTGGCAACTACTTCTTGCTATTGATATGTCCCGTTCTCTTAATTCCGACTTATATTGAGCAGCCTTACCTGATAATAAATCAAGGTAGGCAGTGCTAATATTGTTGTTAATGTTAAGCGTTGTTAAAAGCACTAAAATAGATGCTGTAGCCATAACGAATCTAGTCGGACGTTGGGTTTCAAACCAATTTGCTTTCTGGTTAATAAATACTTGAAGTGCATAAAACCAAGAAATCAGCAGATAAAAGAATATTACATTTTGTAGTCTTAGCGTTGGGCGATCGCCAGTTGCCCACACAAATAAAAAGTTCATAAGGAACACTGTGCCTACTATACAAATTAGCAGCATAGGCAATGAGACTTTGAACAAGCTAGAAAGTTTTGGTATTGATTTTATTTTTAGTCCAAACGAATATACATAGAGCAAAGACAAAATTAATAGAAGACTAGTCCATTTGTAAAGGGTTGAGATGGTAAGTAAACCAGCATAAATGAGAGACCAAAGTGGCTGTGCTGCCTGCGAGTGTGATTCCATCCTATTAAAATTTCCAGGCGCGAGAGTAGCTGCTAAACTCGCAGCCAAACAGATGATAAAAATCACAAGAAAGTAAAATCTACTAGATGAGAAGGAAAACCAACTTGTACTAAGTATAAACAAGAGCGTGCTCATTAGGCACAACATCGCCATTTCGTTGGCTCCTGCTATAAGCACACCTATTAATGCTGCCGCTACTGTGTATATCAACTTGATGCTTTTCCGGTGCGTCTGGTGTAATTTGTAGAGCAGCAGCAGTATAAACAAGAAAAGTATGTTTGGAAGTGTGTAACCCAAAAAACCTGTTAGCCAAAACATACCTTCAGCGGTGCTTGGCAGGTGCATCAGGTACACGGCTAAAAGTACTGATGCTAAGCCTAATATTTCAATCAGTCTTAGGTGAGGTCGGAGTATATAGTATAGTACGACTATAAAACTAACTGCAACAGCTGAGACTAAAACAAAGATCAAGAAAGGGTATGTGTCAATCGAATCGTATATGAGGGGATTTATTCGTAAGATGGCTGTCCCAAAATAGCGGCCTGACCATTTTGAGTAGGTTCTTACCTGCGACTCCCAAAACCCTAATTGTTTGTCTCTTAAGCCAAAGGGATAATCATCAGCCTGCGGGTAAGCATAAAGTGCAAGGAGAAGGAAGGGCAACAAACAATAAGCCCCCAGAAGTATCAGCGAAAAGTGTAAGCCTTTATTTTTTTGGAAAAGTTTAGCAGACATGTTTTCTCATTGTTCAGTTCAAAGGTAAGTATTTGGAAGATATGATAGCCTCCTGTAGTTTTTCATGAAGTGAGCTGCATTAATTACCTTCACCTCTTAATAAGTATGATTAACTTGTTTTTAGAGGCTTTAACAATGTTAATCTATTTTACATGCAACTAAGCTGTACTTTCCGGAATCTTGTTACCATTAACTAATACTAAGTAAAACTATGAACAAGATTACCAGAAAAGTCGCAGGAATTGGAAGCAAACTGCTGGTTGCGGTGCTGGCCACCTTCCTCATCAGCGCCTGCGAAGACAACAACTGCATTAAAGGTGAGGGTGCGGTGGAAACACGTGAACTGAACCTGCAGCCATTCTCCAAAGTAGAGACGAACGGCGATTTCAAAGTATACCTCACACAAGGCCAAACACAGAAAGTGGAAGTGAAGGGCGAGCCGAACATTCTTGACCGTTTGAATACAAGTATAAGCAACAGCACCTGGGAAATTGAGCACCGCGACTGCGTCAGGAAAAGTAAGACCGTAGAAGTATACATTACCATGCCGACTGTGCAGTCGATGTCCTTAAATGGTTCAGGACATATCCGGAGCCAGGATGTATTCGAGGCGGATGAAATGTTGGTGGAGGTAAACGGCTCGGGGGAAATAGAAGTTGGCGTGAGCGCAGCCAAGATGATAACGCGTGTAACCGGGTCCGGCAGGGTGGCACTGCGGGGCCAGACAGACCTGCACCACATCAACATGTCGGGTTCGGGCAAGGCCGCCGCTTTTGGGTTGCAGGCAGAAGACGTGACCGTAAACTTATCCGGCTCTGGTATGGCCGAGGTCTATGCCAATCAGTCCCTGACAGCCGATATTACGGGAAGCGGTGTTGTGTACTACCAGGGCAATCCAACTGTAAATACCAATATTTCCGGTTCCGGCAAGGTGGTGAAAAGGTAAGCTACTTAAGGGGTAGGTGCTTTGCTATTTCGTTCCTTACGCACGGTACTAACAGCCAAAGCCACTGAAACGGGCAAAGCGATGGCGGCAATACTGCCGAAATCCAGGGCTCCCAGGGCAGCTGACCAATCTACGGGCTCACCTGCCAGCAGGCAAGACCAGGTATCCCATAGCTTTAGCAGTGTGGCTCCAATCGCAGAAGGCAAAAAGTACAGCAGCCCATACTTTACTACCAGCAGTTTGTCGTTCGTCTTCACTTTTCTTTTCCAAGGATAAAGTATAGTTTATAGGCTGATTGTATAAGGCGGTGGCTTTATCTGATCTTGCGGCGGGTATACAAGTATAAATGCTCTACTTTGTCGCGGGCCCAAGGTGTGCGGCGGAGAAACGTGAGGCTGGATTTTATACTGGGGTTGTTCTTAAAGCAATTGAGGTTGATCTTTTGGCTCAGGTGCTCCCAGCCATATACGTCCACCAAGTGCTCCAGCATTGCCTGCAGCGTCACGCCGTGCAGCGGGTTGTTTTTCTGTGCTTCTGCCATACTTCAAAAGTACGGATTTTCAGCTGAAAGTATAACCATACCCCACAGCGGTCCCTACCGTATAAGGGGGCTATGCTAGAAGAACTCATCATCCGGTCGCTTGCCGACACGTTGCCCAATCATACATTAGATGCGCTGTTTTTATTCGGACAGACAGCAGACAACCAGGAGTCGGGGTTTGCGGCGGCCGAACGAATGGTGCGGGAGGCGCAGGTTCAGAAAGTGTTGTTCCTGCAAACCAAGCCCCTCAGCGGCTACCCCGGCTACGAAGTATGGCACCGGCAACTGACAGCGAAAGGTATACCTGCGGATAAGCTGGAGGGCATCCCAGACCCGGGGAAGGAGTACCTGCACACGCTCATCGAGGCAGAAGCCATGGTGAAACATGCTAAGGCTAAAGGCTACAAAAGTATAGCTGTGGCGGCCGCGCCTTTCCAGCAGCCGCGCGCTTTTATGACGGCCGTGACTGCCGCACACCGGCACTACCCGCAGCTATACTTGTACAGCTTTCCTGGCAAAGCCCTGCCGTGGTGCCGTGAGGTAACGCACTCGCAGGGGAAGGTAGAAGATACCCGCGCCGGCCTGATTGCCGGGGAGATGGAGCGCATCCGCAAGTATAACGACCAAGGCGACCTGGACTCAGTGGAGGAGGTGCTGGGCTACCTAAACCGCCGCGACCGGAGACAGCTTTAATTCCGGGCATCCGTAAGTATAATCCACATCCGAAAGTATAAACGTATGGCAAAAGAGAATAAACCGGAGGCCTGGATGAGCGGGCCTGTAGAAGGAATTCCGCCCCTGTTGCAACCCGTGGCGCACGCCCTGCTGCAGGCAAGGGAAGAGGTGCATACTTACTTGGAAGGCTTCCCGGACAAGCTGCTGTGGGAACGACCGGCCGGCGTGGCTTCTGTGGGCTTCCACCTGCAGCACCTGAAAGGCGTACTCGACCGGCTCTTCACCTATGCCCAGCGGCAGCAACTCACCGAGGAGCAGCTAAGTTATTTGTACGCCGAGGGCAAGCCCGCCGAGAACCAGGCTTACCACGTGCAGGACCTACTACAGGCTTATGATGAGCAGGTAGACAGGGCATTGGAGCAACTTAAAAGTATAGATGAAAGTGCCCTCACCGATTTCAGGGGCGTGGGCCGGAAGCAATTGCCTTCTACGGTACAGGGCCTGCTTTTCCATGCCGCCGAACATACCATGCGCCACGTGGGGCAGTTGTTGGTAACAGCAAAAATACTGCTCCACCAGGAGAAAGGGTAGGGGAGCCCTACCGCTTCTCCAGCTTCTTCAGTTCCTGATCGATGTACGCTTTCGGGAGCCACTGCTTGCCTACCAGCACTCCCTCAATGTTTTGTGTCTCCCTGATGTTCTCCAGCGGGTTGCCTGCAACCAGAATCAGGTCAGCGACAGCGCCAGCTTTTAGCACCCCCAGGTCTGGGCGGTTGTAGAACTTGCCGACGTTTATTGTCCCGGTCTGAAGTGCTTCGTAGGGAGTCAGGCCGGCATCAACCAAGTATTCCAGTTCCTGGTGCGTGGAGAAACCCGGTACGTTAAAAACCTGTGGCGCATCGGAGCCCAGCAACAGCCCGACACCATTCTTCTGGCACTCGTAAATCAGTTTGCGGCGCAGTTGCATGTAGCGGTCGATGGCTGCCGGATCATACTGCGGATGCGCCATATACTTTTGTTTGGTGGCTACCCAGCTGTCCAGTGTCTTTGGGTTCATGTAGATCATCTCCGGACTCTTGCGAAGCTGCTCGGGGGCTTTGTCGGCGGCAATCCAGCGTTCGGCCAGCGCCTGCGTGGGCACCACCCAGATGTTCTTTTCCCGCAAAGCACTTACGAGTTTGGGGATACGCGACGCATCAGCCTGATCGGAAATGAACATGGCAAACAAACCTGCTTCCTGCTCGGGTATACTTTCCAGGTTCGGTATGAGGCTCTCCACAAAGCCATCCAGGTGATCAATGGTTGCATAGCCGGCCTCAATGGCGCGCCACACGCCTACTTCATACGACACATGCCCGGCAAAGGGAATATCCTCAGCTTTGGCTGCCTTGGCGATGGCTCCGAAGGTTTCCGGCGTCAGGCCCGGGTGTAGCTTCAGAAAGTCGTATCCTGCCTGCTTTTGCTGGCGCACCATCTCTGCCCCTTGCTCAGGGCTCTTCACGCTGCCGCCGTTAAACGAGGGGCCGGAAGTATAAAAGCGCGGGCTCAGTAACTCTCCCTTCTCAATCATGCTGCGCAGCTCCAGGTGGCGCGGGTGGCCCAGCATGCCCCGGATGGTCGTCACGCCCTTCAGGGCGAACAGCCGGACAACTTCCTTCATCGGTTCCAGGTCATCTACAGGAGGCACGTGCGCATGCATCTCAGCCAGCCCGGGCATCAGGTATTTTCCTTTGGCATCTACTACCAGGGCTCCCTTGCCATACTTCACCTTTCCCGTACTGCCCAAGGCGGTAATCTTGCCGTCCTTCACCACGACATCCTGGTTCTGCAGCACTTGCTCCTTGTCCATTGGCACCACATGCACAGCGCGAAACACAATTTCCCGGTTAGCCGAGTTTACCGCCTCCTGCGCCTGCACCATACTTGCTGAAAGTATAAACAGGCAGGAGAAAACCAGTTTCAGAAGGTAAGCGTGTAGTGTGTGCTGCATATCCTGTGTGTTAAAAGGTTGATGATCTGAAGAGTCCTTGATTTTATACTTTCCCTGCTATACGGAACACTTGCATTTTTCGCTGTGCAGGGTAAATCCCTGTAATAAGGGATGGAAAGCTGCAAATGAAAAAACCACCCTGCCATTTTCAGGTAGCAGGGTGGTTTATACTTTGATTTTGTATCTGTTATAAATAGCCGTAGCGCTCCACAGCCTCACGCTCCAGCCGCTCGCGGTGGTCCGGGTGAGCAATGTTGATAAGGGCCTTGGCCCGCTGGCGCAGGTTTTTGCCATACAGGTAGGCCACGCCATACTCGGTCACCACATAATGCACGTGCGCGCGGGTAGTCGTCACGGCAGCCCCTTCGTTTATCAGCGGGGTAATTCTGGAAATGCCTTTGTTTGTTACCGAAGGCAGCGCGATGATAGGCTTTCCGCCCTCGGACAAGGCCGCTCCACGGATAAAGTCCATCTGCCCGCCGATGCCGGAGAACTGGTGCTTGCCAATGGTATCAGCCACTACCTGGCCTGTCAGGTCTATCTCAATCGCACTGTTAATAGCCGTTACCTTCGGGTTGGAGCGGATAATGGTCACATCGTTCACGTAGTCGGTGCGCTGCATCAGGATGAGCGGGTTGTCATCCACAAAGTCGTAGAACTTGCGGTGCCCCACTATAAAGCCCGTGGCAATGCGACCCGGGTGTCGGTACTTGTGCTCGTTGGTGATTACGCCTTTCTCCACCAGCTCCATCACCCCGTTCGACATCATCTCAGTATGGATGCCCAGCGCCTTGTGGTTGGTCAGGCTGCTGAGCACGGCATCGGGTATGGCGCCGATGCCCATCTGCAGGGTAGCCCCGTCTTCCACCATTTCGGCAATGTAGCGGGCAATGGTTTTTTCCTTCTCCGTTACGCGCAGGCTGTAGTCCACCTCCGGCAGGGCCTCGTCTACCTCCACCAGCACGTCGAAACGCTTCATGTGGATCAGGCCGTCACCGTGGGTGCGCGGCATTTGCGGGTTTACCTGGGCGATCACGTGCTTGGCGTTCAGTACGGCCTCCCGGGTAATATCGACCGATACACCCAGCGAGCAGTAGCCGTGGCGGTCAGGCGGCGATACGTGTACAATGGCCACGTCCAGCGGCATCAGACCAGACCTGAACAGGCGTGGAATTTCGCTCAGGAAAATGGGCACGTAGTCGCCGCGGCCGGAGTTAACGGCATCGCGCACGTTAGCCGATACAAACAGGGAGTTGATGAAGAAGGAGTCTTTGTAGCGCTCCTCTGCCAGCGGAAACTCGCCGTAGGTGGTGATAGTTACCAGCTCCACGCCGCGCAGTTCGTCGGCCCGCTCGGCCAGCTTGCGCACCAGGTACTGCGGTGTGGCAGCGCTGCCTTGGATGAACACCCGGTCGCCGGACTTGATAACAGCCAGGGCTTCTTCGGCTGTTTTATAGGTTGTGTTGTAGGTACTCATAAGCATGTTGTCTTGCACTAAAGTTACCAAACATCGGCGACTTTAGGACCGCTTTTATACATGAAAAAAAGCGGCATGTGAGTAAATACTCATTAAGGTACAAACAAAGCCAGGTAAACTACAGGCGGGCTTGCCGGCCATAATTTACCTGGCGTATACTTTAAGAAAATTAGTAGTCGGTTCGCTCGATGGCAGCTACACCCGGCAAGGTTTTACCTTCCATGTACTCCAGCAAGGCGCCTCCTCCCGTGGAGATATAGGACACGCGACCGGCGTAACCCAGCTTGTTCACAGCTGCCGCAGAGTCTCCACCACCTATCAGCGAGTAAGCGCCTTTGGCTGTGGCGGCCACCACGGCATCAGCTACCGCCTCCGTGCCCACCGAGAAGTTCGACATCTCGAACACGCCCATCGGACCATTCCAAAGAATGGTTTTGGAGTTGGCGATAACGTCCGCATACAGCTCGCGCGACTCCGGCCCAATGTCCAGGCCCATCCAGTTCTGCGGGATGTGGTGGCTAAGTTTGGTGTCGATATTGGCATCGTTGCTGAAGGCATCGGCAATCACAGAGTCCACCGGAATCATGATGTTCACGCCCTTCTCCTTGGCTATGCGGATGAGGTCGTTGGCCAGGTCCAGCTTGTCTTCCTCCACCAGAGAGGAACCGATCTCGCCCCCGTCAGCCTTCACGAAAGTATAAGCCATGCCTCCGCCAATGAGCAGGTTGTCCACGCGGTCGAGCAGTTTCTCGATGATCAGAATCTTGTCAGATATTTTGGCGCCGCCCATGATGGCAGTGAAAGGACGCTCGGCATTTTCCAGCACCTTTCGGGCATTATCCAACTCGGACTGCATCACGTAGCCCATCATCTTGTCGTTCGGGAAGTAGCGCGCGATAACGGCCGTGGAGGCATGTTCGCGGTGAGCCGTGCCGAAGGCATCGTTCACATACACATCACCCAGGGTGGAGAGGGCTCTGGCAAACTCGGCATCTCCTTTTTCCTCCTCCTTATGGAAGCGCAGGTTCTCGAGCAGCAGTATTTCGCCAGGCTGCAGTTCCTGTGCCATTTGCGCTGCCTCCGGGCCTACACAGTCAGGGGCGAAGGCCACGCGGGTGTGAAACTCCTGCTCCAGGCGCGGCACCAGGTGGCGCAGCGAGAATTTCTCCTCCGGCCCGCTCTTGGGGCGGCCCAGGTGCGACATCAGGATCACGGCACCGCCATCGTTCAGGATTTTCTGGATGGTGGGCACTGCCGCGCGGATGCGGGTGTCGTCAGTAATCCTGTAATCCTTGTCGAGGGGTACGTTGAAGTCCACGCGCACCAGTGCCTTTTTGCCGGCGAAGTTATACTCGTCTATATTCCTTGTCATGTTTGGGTATGGTTTAATTGTGAAAGCGTTACTCGTTGTTCGTGAATAGCGTTGTTTTTGTTACCCTACAAATATAGTGTTTTGCCTATAGTGATGTGCGCCAGAGGCGAAAGAAATGACACGCAGGCGTTTGCACAATTACTACCTCACCCAGCTTACTTTCTCTTCGAGTGGCACCTGGCGTTTGCCCGGGTGCGCGGCGTTGTCGGCACAGCCCAGGTACAGGATGCCCAGCACGATATCCTGCTCCCGCAACTGCAGGTGCTTTTTCATGGCGGGGTGGTAGGCCATGCCGCCCGATCCCCAGTAGCTGGCCAGCCCCAAGGCGCTGGCACCCAGCAGCAGGTTCTGAATGGCGCAGGAGGCGGCGGCAATCTCCTCCAACTCCGGAATTTTAGGCAGGTCGCCGCGGCGCATGTAGGATACCAGGATGTGCGATGCCTGATCGCCCATGTGCCGAAGCTTTTCATACTTGTCCTGGATAAATTTATCGGCTGGCAAATGCTGTTTGTATAGTTCGGCGTGCTGCTGGCATAAGTGCTGACGGGCTTCATCCGAGTAAACTATAAAGCGCCAGGGCTCTGTATGCCCGTGGGTGGGGGCCCAATCGGCAAGCTGCAGCAGTTGCATGATTTGCTCGTCGGGGATGCGCTGCCCGTTCATTTTGGGCGGCTTGGTGGTGCGGCGCGTCTCAATTACCTGCTTTATACTTTGAAAAAGGTCGCTCATGGTGTCGAATACTATTTGATATGTCTCTACTAAGGTAAGCGTATAATCGCGCAAAAGTTATTTTTAAGTATGGATGTGGCCCGGAACCGACGGTTTTTACTTCGGGAAACCAGCGGCACAAATTCAGAACAAAGGATACAAAACCCAGAACACTTTGCCGCTTTCAGCGTTGAGCAGCTTGTAGTACGGTTTTTCCTGCTTAACTTTATACTTATTTGCTTTTAGAGCGTGACACCTGCCTGTATGATGAATTTTGAAAAGCTATTTGCAAGTATACCAGAAGCCCTGGTGGTAGTGGCGCCGGAATATGATTACCCCATCCTGGCCGCCACCGATTATTACCTGCAACTTACCATGCGCAAACGGGAGGATATACTCGGCCTGAAGTTTCTGTTGGAGGCCTACCCGGAGCGCGATGTGTCTTACGAGGAAAATAAGGTGCGCAAATCGCTGGACAAAGCCTTGAGCACCCGCCAAGTAGATTACTTGGACGTTATCCGCTACGATCTGGTGAAGCCAGACGGAAGCTACGATGTGCGCTATTGGGAAGCTTCGCATACGCCGGTGCTGGATGAGCAGGGACAGGTGCTTTACATTATTCAACACACCTCGGATGTGACGGAGCGGGAGAGGGCAAAGGATGCGCTGAGCGCCACAAGAGAAGAGTACCGCTTTATGGCAGAGGCCATGCCGCAGCTTATTTTCACAACCGATGGTGCGGGCAAGCTAACCTACTTTAACAGACGCTGGGAAGAGTATACCGGGATTCCGTTGCCTACACTCCTGGAGGAGGGATGGCAGGACATCATTCACCCGGAGGATTTGGCTTCCACAGCTGCCAAATGGGAAAGCTCCATGAAGTCAGGCGAGCCTATGCAGGTTGAGCTCCGAAAGCGTGATAAGAACGGCGTATACCGCTGGCACCTTTGCCGCTCGCTGCCCATGAAGGACAAGGAAGGAAACATCACCATGTGGGTGGGCAGTTCGACAGACATCCACGAGACACGCAAGCTGGTGCAGGAGCTGCTCGAAACCAATGAGCAGATGGCCCTGCTGGCGGACCAGGTTAAGCTGGCTTATGAGAAAGCAGAGTCGCGACGGGGGATACTGGAGCGGCTCATCATGAAGGCTCCGGCCATGTTCTGTGTGCTGGAAGGGCCTGAGCACCGCTTTGAACTGGTCAATGAAAAATATCAGATGCTGTTCCCTAATCGGCAGCTGGTTGGTAAGACGGTTGCTGAGGCACTGCCTGAAGTAATTAACCAGGGCTTTGTAGATTTGCTGGACAACGTCTACGAAACGGGGAAAGAGTTCGTGGCGGAGGAAACTCTCGTTAAGCTCGACAGACAGAATAATGGGCAGCTGGAAGAAATATACATCACCTTTATTTACCAGGCTATCTACGAGAGGGATGAGGTTACAAGCATCCTCGTCTTTGCCTACGAGGTAACCGAACAGGTGTTGTTCAGGAAAAAGCTACAGGGGCTTGCATAAAGTATAAGGATAGGGGCAAAGCGAAGGTTAGAAGGATCCGGTAGATGAATTTAGCGCAAATAGATTTTCAACAGCTTAGGATAAAGCACATCCTATACAAATCCAAAGTACGATCCGTGCTTTATGGAGGCGTGTACGATGAGACCTTTTTCTCGCGCGCTGGGCCCGTTCATCAATGGTTCTCGACGGTAGGGAGGGTAAGGTATCTGAATGAGCCAGAGTTGCATGAGCTTGTTACGGTGCACCAGGAGTTAAATAACACCGCGCACCAGCTGTTCAGCCTGTATAAAGGCGGAAAGATAGACCAGGCACACGAGGGAATGAAAAGCGTTGAGCTTAACTCCGATAGGTTTCTGGAACTGCTGGCCAGGCTGGAGAACCGACTGAAAGATAATGCATAAAAAAGCCGCCTGACTTTAATCAGGCGGCTTTTTTTGTGCACGTTGCTGTAACAGCAGGAAAGGGGTTATTTCAGCTTCAGGTCTTTCAGGATTTGCTCTATTTTTTGGTTCAGCTTCTGCTCTGTCGCCTCGTACGCCTCAGTAGAGGCCAGCGGTTCTTTCACGCTGATGTAGAACTTGATCTTTGGCTCGGTGCCGGATGGGCGCGCCGATACTTTGGTGCCGTCCTCGGTCAGGTACTGCAGCACGTTCGAGCTCTCGAGTAGCAGCTTGTGCTCCTCGCCGCTGAGCAACACTTTGCGGGTGCTCATCTTGTAGTCGTGTACCTCTACTACGTCAGAGCCACCGAGCTGCTTGGGCGGGTTGCTGCGCATGTCGGCCATCATCTGCTGGATTTCCTCCGCGCCGCGTTGCCCCTTCTTCGTGAACGAAACCAGCTCCTCTTTGTAGAAGTTATACTTGGTGTACATCTCCACCATCATCTCAAACAGCGTCTGGCCATTGTCCTTGGCCACGGCAGCCATTTCAGCAATCAGGGCGCAGGCCGAGATAGCATCCTTGTCGCGTACGAAGTCGCCGATCATGTAGCCGTAGCTTTCCTCACCGCCGCCAATGTATACTTCCTGGCCTTCCTTCTCGCGGATAAGCTGCGCGATGTACTTAAAGCCGGTCAGGGTCTCGTACATGGTTACATTGTAGCTGTCGGCGATTTCCTTGATCAGGTCAGTGGTTACGATGGTCTTTACCACGTACTCCTTGCCGGTTAGTTTATTGGCTTTTTGCCAAGCCTGCAGCAGGTAGTTTATCAGCAGCGCGCCGGTCTGGTTACCGTTCAGGAGCACAAACTCGCCATCCTGGTTTTTCACGGCGATGCCCACGCGGTCAGAGTCCGGGTCGGTGGCCAGCACCAGATCGGCGTCAATTTCACGCGCCTTGTTCAGGGCCAGCGTCATGGCTTCTTTTTCCTCCGGGTTCGGGTATACTACGGTTGGGAAGTCTCCGTTCGGCTCGGCCTGCTCCTGCACCACGTGCACGTTCGTAAAGCCAAAGCGCTTGAGCACCTCCGGCACCAGCACGATGCCCGTGCCATGGATGGAGGAGAAAACGATCTTCAGGTCGTGCTGGCGCTGGATGGCCTCCTGCGAGATGGACAGCTGCTGCACCTGCTGCATGTAGGCCTCATCCAGCTCCGTGCTGATCAGCTCGATAAGCTCCGGGTTGGGCTCAAACTTCACCTCATCGATGCTGGTGATCTTGTTTACCTCGGAGATGATGTTTTTGTCGTGCGGGGTCGTTACCTGCGCGCCATCGTTCCAGTATACTTTATAGCCGTTATACTCTTTGGGATTGTGCGATGCCGTTACCACCACACCGCTCTGGCAACCCAGGTGACGGATGGCAAACGAGAGCTCCGGCGTCGGGCGCAGTGCCTCGAACAAGTATACTTTAATGCCGTTGGCAGAGAAAATCTCGGCAGCGATGCGGGCAAAGACATCGGAGTTGTTGCGGCAGTCGTGGGCGATGGCCACTTTTACCTGCTCTCCCGGGAAGTTCTGCTTCAGGTAGTTGCAAAGGCCCTGCGTGGCCATTCCCAACGTATAGCGGTTCATGCGGTTGCTGCCCGCACCCATAATGCCGCGCAGGCCGCCGGTGCCGAACTCCAGGTCCTTATAGAAAGCATCCGACAGCGCCTCGTGCTCATCGCGCTCCAGCATGCCGCTTATTTCTTGTTTGGTGGCTTCGTCGTAGTTGCCGGCCAGCCACTGGTCAATCTTCTGTTTTACAGATGGTTCAATCATAGTCTGTTCTTGCTGATATTATAGTAGCAGTATACTTTTAATTGAGATGCTGCGGCCTGAAAATGCAGGCGCAGGTTAGGACAAAAAATCACACCAGCCCTCGCCGTACGCAAAGCACAGCCCCAGAACTGGTGTGAAGTATAGCAATATCAAAATAAAGATATTTTAGCCACATTTACACGCGGCTATACTTTATTTTTGGCCTAAAGGTTGCCCCGTAGCGCCTGCTCGCGCTCAATCGCCTCGAACAAAGCCTTGAAGTTGCCCTTGCCGAAAGACTTGGCTCCTTTGCGCTGGATGATTTCATAAAACACGGTAGGGCGGTCTTCCACCGGCTTGGTGAAGATTTGCAGCAGGTAGCCCTCATCGTCGCGGTCCACCAGGATATTAAGCTTTCGCAGGTCTTCCATGTCCTCGTCGATGTGGCCGATGCGCTCAATCAGGTCTTCGTAGTAAG
Source organism: Pontibacter chinhatensis (assembly GCF_900113285.1). Classification (GTDB taxonomy): domain Bacteria; phylum Bacteroidota; class Bacteroidia; order Cytophagales; family Hymenobacteraceae; genus Pontibacter; species Pontibacter chinhatensis. Next base: position 999,768 of record NZ_FOOT01000001.1, on the reverse strand, counting down.
TCTCGGGCACGTAGAGGAACTCCACGCCTCGGCGGCGCAGCTCGCTTACCGTGTGCAGGATGTCGTTGGTGGCTACGGCAATGTGCTGCACGCCTGCCCCGCGGTAAAACTCCAGGTACTCGTCAATCTGCGACTTCTTCTTGCCCTGCGCCGGTTCGTTTATCGGGAATTTGATGAAGCCGTTTCCGTTCGATACCACCTTCGACATGAGGGCGGTGTACTCGGTGCTGATGTCATTGTCGTCGAAGGTGAGCAGCAGGTTAAAGCCCATCACTTTCTCATAGAACTCCACCCACTCGTTCATGCGGCCCAGCTCCACGTTGCCTACGCAGTGGTCTACGTACTTCAGCCCAACGGGCTCTATCTCCAGGGTGCTCTGGCGCGGTACATAACCTGGCATAAAAACGCCTTTGTAATTTTTGCGCTCTACAAATGTATGGATGGTGTCGCCATAAGTATGGATGGAGGCGACCTTTACCTCGCCATGCTCGTCGGTGAGGGTGGTAGGGGCATGGGCCGGTCTGGCGCCGCGCTCCACTGTACCTCTGAACGAAGCCTCGGCATCGTCCACCCATAGGGCCAGCACTTTCACGCCGTCGCCGTGCTGGTGCACATGCTTTGAGATTTCAGAGTTAGGGTCCAGCGAGGTGGTGAGCACCAGGCGGATTTTCTCCTGCTGCAGCACATAGGAGGCGCGGTCGCGCACCCCGGTTTCAGGGCCGGCGTAGGCCACTAGCTGAAAGCCAAAAGCGGTCTGGTAGTAGTGGGCTGCCTGCTTGGCGTTGCCCACATAGAACTCAATGTGGTCTGTGCCGTTAAGGGGAAGGATATCTTTGGTTGCTGTTTCGGAAGATGCGGTTTGTGTACTCATAGTTCGTTGATTAGTTTATAAAGAAGTACGTAAAAATACAGCTTTTAGCGGTTTATCAAAACGCCGGCAGCGGCAGCCAAATTATCAATCTATTTCTTGGAATTGCTGAGGCATGTTTCCAACTTTGTAAAAAAACGAGACAACATGAATGCAAAAGCCCTGAACGAGTCCATTGTGGCCATCCTGGAGAAAAAGCAAGAGTTAAGAGCGCTTGACTACAACGATGCGCGCTATGATGACATAGAAGAAGAGCTGCACGACCTGGAAGACGATTTTAACGAGGAGTTTGGCGAAGAGCTGGAGGAAGTGCTGGAGGATGTGCACGGCAAAATTAAGTCGGATGCCGATATCCTGCTGCCAACCGCTTACCTGGCCAGCTCGCTGGATGGCAAAGAACTGGAAGACGGCGACGAGACCGAAGGTGTTTGGGTAGAGTCGGATACCTTTCCGGGTGTAGAGATGCGCCTGGTGCTGGTAGCCAACCCGCCACGCGTGCTGCTCATCCTCGCAGACCAGGAGCGCGTGCTCTGGACAGCCGAATAGAAAAAGAACTTATACTTTGAACAGTAGCCCTCGTGGCAGCTGTTTCTACTTGCCGCACTTGCCAAGGCTTTGAGCCAAGGTGGGTGCGGCTTTTTTATACTTTGCTGGTGGAGGTTTTTAAGTATATTGTGGTTGCTATATTTTTAAGTGGCTGAAGTATAGATTGGATCTCATACTCAGGCAGAGGAGTGAAGGAAGTTGTTTATAAAGTAGTTGTATGTAACTGAAATTGAGAATGGAACCAATAACTATACCTTACCATCTTCTGCTTCCCACTATAATCAGCTTCTTGTGTTTTTCTGTCATTCTTCTTAAAAAGAAGAAGCTATTCAGAAACAATAGAAAAAAGTCCTTTTGGATAACTGTTACTGTACTACTTCTCTTGTATAGTCTCATCGTTGGGGCAGCTACTTATGAGTATATATATGCTCAATGGAATGCGAACAGGTATGACCTGGACGGAGACGGTTTCTTTGCTGGCGATGAAATAACTGAAGCACAAGAAGCGGCAATGCTCAGGTTGACGAGTGACGTTGGTCGAAACTTCTCAGTTTTTGTAGGCTTGATATTCACCGCTGTGCTGGCTCTGCCAATCTACATTTGGTAAGATTGATAGTGAATACAAAACAGCATCATACAACAAAACCTGAAGCACACCAAAGCATGCTCTAGACGAGCACGTTGTAAGCCATTAAAAATATGATGAAAGAGTTCCTCAGAAAGATTAAGCTAGTAGGTAATCTAACTACTGAAATTGAAATTCAGCAAAAAGAGTTTGTAGCTAGACTCAAAGAAAATGTGGACAAAGGAAGCACAGGTCCTCTCTCAAACATGTTTGATGTATTTTCTTCTAGTTCTAATGAATACAAAGGGACTATAGGAATGGAGGGATTCGAGCTAAGAAGAAGGAGGAGATTTTTTGATATGAATATAAACACAGCTGTAGCAAAGGGAACATTTACGCAGAAGGACAATATCCTAGTAATTCAAACTGAAATAAACGGCTTCAGTGGAATGATGATACCATTCTACATCTTCGTACTAATATTTTATTCGATTTTTATTTCTGCGTTTCTGTTTGCTGATAACATAGAAGGAGATGGAGCCGGTTTCTTTTTTCCCTTTCTATTTATACATGCTGCTTTTATGTTAGGGATTCCATATTTAATGATGCGGAGAAGTGTTGATAAAATGAAATATGAGTTGGAAAGAGAATTCTATTATATGACTAAGAGTAGAACACCTTAAACAACAACTAAAAAGCGCTGAAGCACATTTTATTCAAGCCCGGAACTGTTATTTTCGAACCCTTTGGTTACTGGGGCTACAACCTCAAAATGACCATTGAAGCATTGGGAAAAAGTACAGAACAGAACGCATAATCTATAACTGAAGTATGGCAGATGTACTTTGGCTATACCACCCTTAGCGCATGCACAAGTAACGTTCTGGGGTATGTAAATGATGAGAAAAGACAAGAAGTATAAGTTGAAGCTAAAATTTCCCTATGAAGCTGTTGTAGCTTTGCTGCTCCTTTCATCCATGCTGCTTGTATGCATCTGGCAATACTTTATCAAAGGTGAGTATGATTACTTGGTAATAGCTTTGGGGATATTTATTGCTAAGTGCTTCTTTGGTTGGCTTTTCAACTATAGCTACAAGAGCCTTGAGATTAGAGGCGAAACACTGAAAGTGAAATACTGGCTTAGGCTTAACGCAAAAACACTAAAGAGACAGGACATAAAAGGGTATATAATAAAGGAAACATACACAAGACATGGAATTGATTACCATATCCAAATTGTCCTTGTCGACGGCAATAAGATTGAGTTCATTAGAGACGCTTATGCAAATTATGAAAGGTTGGAATTCTCTCTCAAGAACTTTGGTGTCCGCTACATTGGGTCCGAAAATATAAACTCGCCATATAAAAAGATGTTAGCAAGAATAACCGTTTGGGGTACAGCAATTAGCGCTACACTTTTTCTCTTGCTTCAGCTAATGAAGTAGGCCCAATAAAGATATTGTTATAATAATTTGTAGATATAGAGGCAATTGACGCTGAGACCGGGCCGCAGATTTTTTACAAAATAAAGGAGCAGTAACAAAAAGGTATTACAGTATTTAAGCTGTAGAGGAAGTGCTAACAAAGTATAAACTGGAGAGAAGGTGTCTCCGGTTTTTCAAGATTGGCCGAAAGTAGAGAGGGCTTTAAATAGCATTTTTTATACTTTCCGGAAAAGGAATAAAGTATAATTGCACCTATTTTTACATCATCAACCTACGTAACATACCCATCATATGAAGCAACTTTTACTCTTTGCCTTTATCCTTTTTACATCCTTCAATTCCTTCGCGCAAATTAACCCGGAAGACTCCACCGTTCAGGTTATCGGTTACTGGGATCTGAACGAAAAGCAAACCTACGAAGTCACCAGGGAAAAGTATCGGGTAAAGGATGCAGATACCACCCGCAGAGAGCTGGTGAAGTATGAAGTAGATATCACAATCATAGATTCTACAGCCACCTCTTATACAATTGAGTGGTTGTATCGTCACGTCAGCCCGGCTACAGATAACTCTTTTGAGCGCAAGCTTGAAGGTATCACAAATAACAGGAGAGTGGTGATTAAAACCGATGAAATGGGGACGATAGAAGAGGTCGTGAACTGGCAGGAGATACGAGACGAAATCAAAGAAACGACCAAAGTCCTGCGCAAGGAGTTTAAGCACATCCCAAACATCAACCTGGCGATTGCCAAGGCAGAGGGAATGTTCTCAACAAAGGAAGCCATTGAGGCTATGGCAATCAAAGACATTCAACAGTTCTATACTTTTCATGGGGCGAAGTATGCGCTAGGGGAGGAAGTAAAGGGCCAGCTGCCTATCTACAATAACCTGGGTGGGGAGCCATTCTCTGCAGACGTGACCATTCTGCTGGATGAAATTAACGAGGAGGACAATAACTTCGTGATTTGGGTGTGGCAGACCATTGACCCCGAGCAGTTAACAGAGGCTACTTATGCTTTTCTGAAAGAGAACACTCCAAATACCGGAACAACTATTCCGAGCAAAAGCGAGTTTCCTGCCATGCAGAACGAGACAACCACTGCAGCCCGAATTCATGGCTCCGGTTGGGTTTTGTACAGCAGGGAGACAAAGGAGATTACGGCTGATGGTACGCTAGCTTTCGAAGAGCGCACAATCGAGATAAAGTAACGCCACACATTAATACTTGCTGACAACCTTCTCTTCAGCAGTAACACTTAAAACCAGCCGCGCCTGCCTCTTAAAGAGGAAGGCGCGGCTGGTTTTAGGGTTATGGCTTGCCGGCTCAGGCAATTTCCCGGCGCAGGTCCCGGATAATGGCCCTGGTTCTGGGGTAATGCGTGAGTTTAGGTAGGGGTAGCGGTAAAGTATAAACACTGCCATACAGGCTAGCGCAAACAGCACCAGGTAGCCGTACAGCTCCTTAAACGACACCAGCAGCACCTCGCTTTGCAACTTCCCGAAAACCGCGCCCATGTCTGCCCGCTGCAGCTTGTGGTTTACGTGGTCCAGGTTGGCCGAGAGCAGCGTGAAGTTTTTGGCAGTAAGCTCTTTTAAGGCGTTTTGTATCACGGCTGTACCCAGCACGCCGCCAAACCCCGCGCTTACAAACGCCTGTACCGAAAGCGCCTGCCAGAAGTGTTGAAAAGGCACCTTCACCAGGTTAGTGAGCAGCACAATCGCTACCACCACATACCCAAAGTTGCGGAAGAAGATAGGCGCCAGCAGCAGCTCCTTGGTGGTCGTGTAATCAATCAGGAAGTACATCATCACCAGGTAAAGTATAATACAGGCAAAGGCGATGAGGAACATGGACTTGTAGGAGTGCTTCTTGAGCGCAAAGAAGTAGTAGGCAAACAATGCGCCCAGCACCACGCCTGCCCATGCTACCCAGTTCATCGAAATCACGTGTTCGGCATCGTAGTGCAGCACGGCCTCCAGGTAGATGTGCTCCACCAGGTGCGCCGGCGCTATAAAGATATCCACGATCAGGTACAGGAAGAACGTCATATAAACGGCCTTATACTTGAATGTCTGCAGCGAGATAAACGGGTGCCGGATAAAGGAGGCCCGCCAGATGCTGAGCAGCAGCAGGATAGCCAGAAAGACCACCGCCGTCTGGATTTCTTCTGAGCTTAGCCAGTCGTAATGCTCGCCGTAGATGCAGATAAAATTGATAGTCAGGATGATGAGTCCCCACATGAGCCCACCCAGCCAGTCGATGCCGAACAGTGGGAAGGGGCGCATCATGCGGTTGCCGTTAAACAGCAGCAGCGTGATCAGCACCACAAACAGCAGCAGCCCGATTACCGCCCAGTGGATGTACTCCCAGTTAGCGAACAGCGACACGTAGGTGTTCGAGATACCCGACAAAAGTATGGCGCTCTGCACCAGCAGGTAAATGTAGCAGAAGAAAATCGACAGATCCCGCTTGGGCGTCAGCCACAGCTGTATGGTGGAGTTGCACTCAAAGGTGGCCCACATCCGGAAAATGCCCGCAAAGAAGCAGGTGCCCACCAGCACCGGCATGCTCGTGTTGGAGATGCAGATGAGGTTACAGATGATCAGGGCAATGCTGCAAACCAGAAAAGTGAAGCGCGAGTTAAAGCGCATCTTCAGGCGCAGCATGATGGTAAACGTCAGCGCCATGCCGATCATGGAGGCGTAGCCGGCCATCAGGATGTCCTCGTGCAGCAGGGCGGTGGCACCCACCATTTCGTTTGCCGCCGCCAGGTAAATACCGCCCGAGAATTGGAAGATGAGCACCATGAAAATGATGAGCCAGGGCTTCCACTTCTCCGGCACGGTATCGTTTATGGCAGGTATTGAAAAAGGTCCTTGATGCTGCATGGGTTAGTATTTAACGAAGCACTCCACGTTCATGCCGGCACGGAGCCTGCCGAGCATGTCCATGCTTTCCTGGGCAAACTCGATGCGCACGGGGATGCGCTGCTCCACTTTCACAAAGTTGCCGGCGGAGTTATCCTGCGGAATGATAGAGAAGCTGGAGCCTGTCGCGCCGGAAATGGATTTCACCACGCCCTTCAGCGTCACGTCCGGCAGGGCGTCCACGTGCAGCTCCACTTCCTGTCCCTCCTGAATGCGGTGCGTCTGCGTTTCTTTATAGTTGGCCACAATCCACTTTTCGTTGTTGTCCACGATGTCCACAATCGTCTGGCCCGGCTGGATGAGTTGGCCCACCTGGATGTTTTTGCGGCCGGTGTAGCCATCCGTAGGCGCCACAATGACGGTGTAGGAGAGGTTTAGCCTGGCCAGGTTCAGGGCGGCCTCCGCTAGCTTAATGGCGGCATCGTTCTGCTCCAGGCGCGTGTGCTGCTCGTCCTTCACCAGCACCATCGATTGCTTCTGGCGCGTGAGCGCCTCATACTTGGCCTTCATCGACTCGTATCGGGTCGCCACCTCATCAAATTCCTTCTGGGTAACCGACTCCTGTTCCAGCAGGTTCTTGTAGCGCTTGTAGTCTGTCTCGGCGTTTTTGAGCAGGGCTTTTACCTCGGCTATGCTGGCATCCGAAACGGCGATGTTGTTCTGGGCCGTGCTCACAGAGGAGGAAGCCACCATTTTGCCGGCCAGCGCGTTCCGGTAATCGGCCTCGGCCTGCGCCAGGCGATGTATAAACTCGGAGTCTTCGATGATGGCCAGCGTGTCGCCTTTCTTCACCGGCTGGTGCTCGGCAAAGTATACTTCCTTGATAAAGCCCGGCACGCGGGAGTTAACCGGTACAATCAGTTGCTTTACCTGGGCATTGTCGGTATACTCCACATTGCCCAGGTGGATAAACTTAGAGCTCACCCAAACCAGTCCGCCCACCACCAGGGCGATGACAACAATATTGTAAAGGAGTTTTTTTGTTTTATGTCTCATTTCTGTGTGCTATTTATAAAGTGCCCGTTAGCTTTTTAAGATTGTAGTAATTGAAAAGGATATTGATCTGTGCGTTGGCGGCCTGCAGCTCAGCGTCCAACCGGGCGTTTTCGGCATCCAGCATTTCGGTGATCAGCACCAAATCATCGAGGTACCTGTTCCGGATAACTGTGTAGTTCTCCTGGGCCAGTTCCTGGTTCTTCAGGTGCGTTTCGTATACTTTAAAGGACTCCTGGTAACGGATGTGGGAGGCGTGAATGTCCTGCAGCAGGTTGTCTATTACCTGCTCGTTTTGCTCCAGCACTTTCTGCGTGTTCAGCTCGGCCATGTCTACCTTGCTTTTGCTGTTGTAGAGCGAGGCAATGTTATACTTCAGCCCCACGCCTGCATACCAATAGTTAAAGTTTTTATCAATCGGTGGAATCTCGATTACAATCGGGCCGTCCAGCTTATCACCGGCGAAGGCAACCACCTGCGGCAGCTTATCGGCTTTGGCCAAGGTTTCGCCGTTCTTTGCCTGCTCCACGTGCAGCCCCAGCTGCTTGAGCACCGGCGAGTTCTCCAGCGCCAGCTGCTGCCAGTAAGTCGGGTTGCTTTGCTCGTCCTGCCCGATGTACTGGATGTCATCCACAGCTATTTGCGTGCCTCTGGGCAGGTTCAGGGCTGTTACCAATTCGCTGTTGATGATTGCCAGGCTGTTCTCCAGCTTCACCAGGTTCAACTCCAGCGTTTTGAGTTGCAGCTCGTAGCGGGTCACATTATTGCGCAGGGCCAGTCCCTCTTTATACTTAGCGTTTATCTGATCCAGTAGTTTCTCGGTTTGCTTGATGTTGCTTGCCAGCACCTGCCGCTGGTTGTTGAGCTTGGCCAGCTCCAGGTAGTAGCCCGTCAGCAGGAACCTGACGCCCTGCCGGTTGTTGTCCTTCTCCAGCTTGGCCAGCTGCTGGCTCAGATCTGCGTTTCTGATAGTAGCGTCCACCGCTCCCCCCGCGTAAATCACCTGGGTTGCCTCAATGGCAAAATTGTTTCCGAAGTGGGGGATAGGGGTCTTCATCCCACTTGAAAAGTCACGATCAATGAGCCGGCCATCGCCCAAGTAGCTGGCCGATACGGAGACATCCAACGAGGGCAGCGCCTTCTTTTTGGCATCCACTACAGCTGCCTCAGCCAGCTTTTGGTTGTAGTCTGAGATTTTCAGGCTGCGGTTGCCTGTTTCCGCTTTCTCAAAAACCTCCTCCAAGGTGAGTTTTAAAACCGGGGCCTCCTGAGCGAACGAAGGCCCCATACCTAAGTACAGGAGTGTCAGGAAGAATATATATTTCCCTCTTCGCATGAATTGAATCTTTAAGGTACTATGGTTCAAATAAAAAACTCCTGCAAAGTTCGGGGTTCTAGACCTGGAAGCACTCTTCCAAAATTTGACAAAATTGGTTTGTATTGAATATATTTGTCTGGTGTACCCACAATGAAACGTACAGGTAGAAAGTATGAGACCCATAGCAGATATCATCACCGATGTAGAGATATTTGAAAATATGCATCATTTCAGAGGATTAGGCCCGAAAGTGAGCAGCTTTGAGCTGAACAGAAATGGGATGAACACCTTTATTAAGTCCTCTGTCTATCTAAAGTCATCGTTGTTTGTTTTGGTTTTAAGTGGAAGCGCCCGTCTGCAGGTAAACTTTAAGGAGTACAGCCTGGAGAGCAACAACCTGCTACTGTTGTCTTTTGGTCATTTTTTTATGTTCACACAGGTGAGCGAGGACTTCCGGTGCAAGTGCATTTATGTGAGCAAGGAGTTTGTGGACGAGATGTTCTCCACGGACATGATCTACAAGCGGGTGAAGTATGGGGTGAAGATGCACAGCAGGCCCATTCTGCCGCTGGGCAGAAAGCAGGCTGGTTTGATGCAAAGGCGGATGGGCTTTACGGCGGAGATGATTGAGGAGGTGGAGCACAACTACTACAAGGAGATTATTCTGAGTTCGCTGCTGATTTTCTTCCTCGACCTGAGCAACATCATCGAGCATGAGCCAACCATCACGCAGAGCTCTACTCTGTCCCGGGATGAGATCATCATTCAATCTTTTATTGAGCTGCTGGCAGACCACTACAAGAAGGAGCACCATGTACACTTTTATGCCAACCAGCTGCATATCACGCCGCACTACCTCACGCTCGTCGTCAAGCGGTTGACGGGCCAGACGGTGGCCGACTTCATTTTTCAGATGCTGTACGGGGAGGCCCGCTTGCTGCTGCAACAACCCCAGCTGTCGATTCAGCAGATCTCCGAAATGCTTCACTTCTCTGACCAGTCTTCGTTCGGCAAGTTTTTTAAGCGCAAGAGTGGCCTGTCGCCAAAGCAGTTCCGGAAGGCAATTGTTGGGTAACCAGACGGGATATACCAGTTAGAGTATAAATTTTTGGTGTGCGGTTAGTTTACTGCCTGACATTCTGGAGAGAGGAGGGGGCTAAATAGATTTCTTGCTCTGGTTGAGATGGCAGGAAGGGCAGGGGACTATTGCCATACCGGGTCCAACCACCCCTAGCCCCTCCTTGTCTAAGGAGGGGAGCCTTTAGTTACTGATGCTGAAGTATAAGTTCTATAGCTGCAGGTATCCATGCGGACATGTCGCGACCTGTCCCTACAGGTGTAAACCCACCCCAGCCCCTCCGAGGAGGGGAATTATACTTGCTTTCATTCCCTGTCATCTCGAGCTGCGCGAGAGGGCTATCTGGAATACTCTTCAGATCTCTCCCGAAGGTCGAGATGACAGTAAAGGCAGCAGCTATCGAACTGCTTCCCAGCCTCCCTGCTGTTCCGGATTTGCAATCCGGAACCACCTACTCTAAGGATTTGTAATCCGTTGCTTGCCAGTAGCCACTGCCTTTGCAGTTCGGATTACAAATCCGCCGTTCCATACTCCCGGATTGCAAATCCGAAAAAGCAGGTATAATAGCGCCAAGGAAAGTATAAACTCAAGTATAAAGTATAACTGCAAGTATAAGTATGGCTCTGCGAGCCACTCGGATTGCAAATCCGAGAAGATAGGAAGGCACGGGTTGCCCTGTCCCAAAGCATTTCAGCGAAACCCGCGCCAGCAATAGGGGATTCCGGAGCAGCAGGAAGTATAAAAGTATAGCCAACCTATAAAGTATGGCTTTTCAAGCCAGCCAAGTTGCCCTATCCCGAAGCATTTCGGGGAAACTTGACACCATGGTAGGACACAAGTTTGAAGACTTGCGCCAGAGAAAGGGGAAAGTACAGGGTGATAGCCGGCAAGTATAATGTATAGAAGTAGAGTAATCCGGTTAACCGGGTTTCCCTGCCTATAAAAACAGTCCTGGCCCGTTGCTGAAGTATAGGTTTATACTTTCATAGTATACCATAATCAAAAAAGGCAGGTTAGAATCTGGTTCTAACCTGCCTTTGGCCTTTGTTACGCTTTATCGTCTTCATCACTTTTTTTGGGTTCTTCCGGAGGAGTGTCGGTAATGTTGCCGAACTCATCCACGTAAGCAATCATGGCTTCCAAGCTTCCGCCGGCAGAGTTCTCATGGCGCTCCTGCTTGCGCTGCATCTTCTCTTCTTTCTTCTTTTGCTTCAGTTTCTCGCGTTGTTTCTTCAGGAAGGTGTTCTGTGATCTGGCCATAGGCGGTATATAGTTAAAGTAGGACATGTGCCACAGCCAACGCAGCGGAAGGCCGTAAGGCATACAAACAGGCGCAGCTTTTATACCTGAGGGCATTGCTGCCAAGGTGTGCTGCAGAAGTATAAACCCTGATAGGAAATTTCTGATTAGGCCTCAGGAAGGAAAACCAAAGGGAGGCGAAATGTATGATCAGAGCGGGATCAGGATGTTGTAATACTTCAAATTTAGTCATTTTTTGCGAGAAAAGCACGGTTTCTGCCGCATTTCTTGCCAAGCTACTCTCTCTGGATTGTACGCTTTTTTCAAAAATAAGAGTAACTTTAGGCAAGGCATCTACAACAGAGGCCACCAAACAAATTGCATATGAAAAAAACTACCATTGCGTTAATCGCCCATAACCAGAGAAAGACAGAGCTGCTGAACTGGGCCAAGGTGCACCGCGAGGAGCTCGTAAAGCACGAACTGATCGGCACCAGCAACACCTCCAAACTGCTCAACGACATGCTCGAACTGGACGTGAAACCCTTCGGCCACGGCCCAAGCGGCGGCGACATCCTGCTGGCTGCTAAAATCCTGCAGCACGAGGTGCACAAGGTTATCTTCTTCATCGATGCAGAAACGCCTCACGGACACGAGCACGATATCCAGACCCTGATCCGCACAGCCGTAATCAACAACATCCCGATTGCGCTGAACCGTGCCTCCGCCGACCTGATCATCATGGAAGGGGCAGAAGAAGTATAGATTCCTACTTTCGGTTACAGTTCCTGCACTTACTGCTAAGGCGTAAGTGCTTTTTTTATGCCCGCGCAAGTATAAAACCTCTGCAAATAACCCACTCCTAAGAGCTGCGCTAGCTAGCTCAAAACTCCCGTTTTGGCTAGTCCACAAGAGGGAATTATTAAACAGCTTGCAGTAATTCCCCTCCTGGGAGGGGTGGAGGTGGGTTTGCTCCATCACTACAGAAGTAAATAGCAACTTGAGGTATAAAGTATAGGCAAACAAAAAACTCCCGCCGGCTATACTGTAGCCGACGGGAGTTTATACTCTGGGTAAGTATAAATTTATACTCTGATGTAGATGCGTTTGCGGTCCATGATGTAACCCATGAGCCAGTGCACGAGCATGTACGCCAAGGCAAACATGAGGGAGGCGAATTCCCCTTCGCTCCAGCTCAGGAACCAGTTCTGGTAAATCCAGCGGCTCAGGCGGGTCTGCTCGTCCATTTTAATAAAGCTCAGGGTTTTGATGATGAGGATGGACATGGCGTAGATAAAGAGCGGGTTCTTGCCGAAGACCTCGAAGAAGTAGGCCCATTTCCGCACCTTCAGCACCTCAATCAGCAGCATAATAGCGGCCAGGACCAGCATCACCAAGCCAATGGTATGCAAGGTATAGGAGCTCGTCCAGAGGGCTTTGTTGATAGGGAATACCAGGTCCCACACCAGGGCAATCACAATCAGTGCGGCGCCCATAAGGTTAAGTTTGAATACGGTGCTAAGGTTGTTACCGAACTTCTGGATGGCCATACCCACCAGGTAGCCGGCAATCACGTTCACAGCGGCAGGCAGTGTGCTCAGTAGTCCTTCCGGGTCAAACGGAATGCCATAGCCTTTGTAGAGTACCACCGGAGAGAAGAATAGCAGGTCGAATTTCAGGGCGGCATTGCCTTCGAGCGAGTAAGGGTCCGGTTGGTCGCCGAAGAAGTATAGCACCGCCCAGTAACCCAGCAGCACTACGCCGCTGAAGATGAAGGCCCCCTTTGTTTTGAGGTAATGCACCACCAGCGAACCAATCAGGTAAGCCAGTGCGATGCGCTGCAGCACGCCCATGATGCGGATGGCCGTAAAATCAATCACCTCCAAACCGCCCCCCTCGGCGTGTGCCACAAACGGGAAAGCCCGGAGGCCCAGGCCAATCAGAAAGATGATAGCGGCGCGCTTAAACACTTTTTTCAGGAAAACGCTGTCGGGCTGCAGCGAGAACTTGCGCATGCTGAAGCTCATGGCGTTGCCCACGGCAAAGAGGAAGGCCGGGAACACCAGGTCGGTGACGGTGAAGCCGTGCCAGGTAGCATGCCGAAGCGGTGCGTAGATGGTGCTCCAACTGCCGGGCGTGTTCACGATGATCATCAGCGCCACGGTGAGGCCCCGCAACACATCCAGCGAGAGGTAGCGCTCCGACTTTTTCTCGGTCAGAGGGGTTGTTTCTGCAACTGCGTTTATCATATGCTTGATACTTGGGTGGTTAGGTTAAGTATAGTGACTCCCCAAGATATAGATATTACAGGATATGTTAAATCTATTGAAGCATATAAGTTAAGAAAAGAAAAACGGCAGCCGGTTTATCCGGCTGCCGTTCTCTGGTAAAGTATACTTGTAATGCTTCTTACCTGCCGGTCTATACTTAGTAGCCCAGTTTCTGGCGCACGCGCTGCAGTACGGGGGCAGCAATGTCTTTTGCTTTCTCGGCACCAAGCTGCAGCTTCTTGTCAAGCTCCGGCAGGTTGTTCATGTAGTAGTTAAATATCTCGCGCTCTTTGGCATACTTGCTCACAATGAGTTCGTAGAGCGCCTGCTTGGCGTGCCCGTAGCCGTAGCCGCCCGCCTCGTAGTTCTGGCGCATCTTCTCAACCTCCTCCGGAGAGGCCAGCAGGCTGTACAGCTTAAAGGTGGTGTCGTCGTCCGGGTTCTTGGGCTCCTCCAGCGGGGTGCTGTCTGTAACGATGCTCATAATCGTTTTGCGCAGCGGTTTATCCGCCACAAAAATGTCGATGATGTTGCCGTACGACTTACTCATTTTCTCGCCGTTGATGCCGGGCACAGTCATCACGCTCTCATCTACCTTCGCCTCTGGCAGCACAAACGTGTCACCGTAGATGTGGTTAAAGGCGCTGGCAATGTCGCGGGTGATTTCCAGGTGCTGTATCTGGTCTTTGCCCACCGGCACAAAGTTGGCGTCATACATCAGGATGTCGGCCGCCATCAGCACCGGGTAGGTAAACAAGCCGGCGTTCACGTCAGCCAGGCCCCTGCGGGAGGATTTATCCTTGAAGGAGTGCGCGTTGGCCAGCATCGGGAACGGCGTGAAGCAGTTCAGGTACCAGGTCAGTTCTGTCACCATCGGCACATCCGACTGGCGGTAGAAAATATGCTTGTCGGTGTCGAAGCCGAAGGCCAGCCAGGAAGCGGCTACCGAATAGGTGTTGTGGCGCAGTGTTTCTGCATCGCGGATGGTCGTGAGCGAGTGCATGTCTGCGATAAAGTATAAAGCCGCCTCATCAGAGGCCTGAGAGAACTTGATAGCAGGAATAATGGCACCCAGCAGGTTGCCCAGGTGGGGCCTGCCAGTCGCCTGTATTCCGGTTAGGTAACGTGCCATAGTAGGGATAATGGTTTATAGCTGCAAAATAACGCAAAATGCTCAAAACACGCCTATCCCGAGGAGCACATTTCCATACCTATACTTTAAAGTTTGTGGATGGAGTAGTTCTGAGAGTCGCTTATTTCGCCCTGCTGCCGGTTCAGCAGCTTCAGCTCCGAGTCGCTTACCTGCAGGAAGTACATCAGGTCCAGGTCGCCATCCGTTGGAATGAGCTGCAGGATTACAGCGTCCGGGTCTTGCTTGTTGCCCTTTGCCAGGAACCACTTGCCACTGCCGGTAACGATGCTTTTGTCAGCTGGCTTGCCCACAAAGGTCTGCTTCATGGTAAAAGTGCGTTTAGCGTCTTTGGGGCTGCCGGTCAGCACCAGCTCCGTGCGGATGCCCTGGCAGTCGCTGCAACCAATCGTGCCCCGGAACGTGCCGCTGGGCGGGGCCAGGGCAGGAGCGGGGGCCGCATCGCTTGCCTTGGCGGCAGCGGCCTTGCCTTTACCTTTGGCAGGTGCCTTTTTAGAGGTAGCGGCCGTTTTGCTTTTGGCGCGGCTTTCTTTCAGCCAGTCCTGGTAGCTCTTGCCCGACTGCGCCTGTGCCTGCTGCAGGCCGAGGGAAAGAAAAAACAGTATAAAAAATGCAGCTATCTTTCTCATAGGGTTGTACTTGTTTGGTTGGGGTGATACAATCACAAAAAATGCCAGATTTTAAAAGGCGCCTGTGTTATGGTGCCCTCTCTTTGTGATAAACTGCTGCCGGGCACGAATTATTATACTTTGCAGCTAGCGGGAAGAGGGGGATAGGCCTTTTGCCAGGAAGTGGGATACGGAGGCGTGGCTGCAAAGTTTGTTTAAAAAACCCTTAATTATATCCTGGCATCCGCTAGCCCCGGAAACAGAAAAGCCAGGCATCTGCACGGGGCAAAGCCTGACCTTCCTGTAATTAACCATCAACAAAAGATTTTAAGCATTGGCAAATTTGTGCTGCCGCCTCCTCTGCCTGAGGGAGTTGATGTTGGACAACACAATGGCTAAGAGTATAAGCCCAACACCCGCCCACTGCACAGGCCAAACTTCCTCCTGCAACACCATACTCGACATCAGCACCGCCACAGGAAGCTCTGTAGCGCTAAGAATGGCGCTCAGTCCCAGCCCTGTTTTAGGAATACCGTAGGCAAAGAACAGGGGCGGAATGACCGTGCCGAAAAGCGCCAGCACCAACCCCCACTTCAGCAAGCCTGCCAGCAAAGCCCCGTTCACCAGAAAGGCGGGTGGGAAGATGCTTAGCACCAATATATTGGCTCCGGTGAGCAGGAGCGCGCTTTTCGTAGCAGGGTGCAGCGAGTTGCCCACTGAGCTGTTTATCATCAAAAAGCAAGTATAGCAAAGGGCGGCAATCAGGCCGTAGACAATGCCTGCCAGGTCGAAGTTGGGAATACTGCTGCTGAAAAGCCGGCCGGCCAACGCTGTGCCTATGAGCACAAGCACCACCATGCCCATTTGCACCGGACTGGGCAGTTTACGTTTAATAACAGACTCCAGCAGCAGGCTCATCCAGGTAAACTGCATCAGGAGCAGGATGGCAATGGAGGCCGGCACCAGCTGCACGCATTTGTAGTAGAAAATACTGACCAGCCCGGTGCTGGTGCCCATGGCAACCAGCTTAAGCTTTTCCCTGAACGGCGTGTTGCTGCTTTGGCTGCCGCGCAGCTTCCGCAACAACACGATGGTCCAAAGAATAATCAACCCAAAAAATACCTGTGTGCCCGTTACCTCACCCAGGCTGAAGCCCTCTTGGTAGGCCAGCTTAACAAAAGTAGAAAGTATGCCGAAACTGCATGCGCCCAGAAATACCAGGGCGATTCCTCTGAACATAATTGTCCCTCCCGTGTAAAAAATCAATCAACCAAAAATAAAAAGGAAGGGCATTATAGCCCCAATAGAAGATGGGTGAGCTACTACAAGTCGTGCAGCTCGTAGCCTGTGATGAAAATCTGAGTAAGTGCTAAATGTGCAGGCATTTTCTATTTTGCAAGACTGCAAAGATAGGTTAAGTTTTGCGGGATTCAAAAATTATGGGGCTGATTTGGCATGTCAGCCGTCCTGTTGCTAATCTTACAGCTTAGTCCCGGCTTTCCAGCGCAGCCTCCTCTATTTGCGCTTCCGCCTGCCGGTGCCCCAGGTAACCGTCTATCAGGTAGTGGGCCAGGTAGAGCAGTGGGGTAAGCAGAATGGCCACGCCAAACTTGTACATGTAGTTAATGGCCGCCACCGACAGCACCTGCTTCATGCTCCAGTTGCCAAACACGAAAAAGGCAACAAACAGCACCACCAGCGAGTCGATGATCTGGGAGACGAGGGTGGAGCCGGTGGCGCGGAGCCAGATTTTGCGGCTGCCCGTAAAGCGGCGGAGCCAGTGAAACACGGAGGCATCCAGGAACTGCGATATCAGGAAGGCGGCCACGGAACCAAGTATAATGCCCAGTCCCTGGCGGTACACGCTGTTGTAGGCATAGTTAATGTCGAAGGGCCTGCCCATGTCATCGGTGCTGTTCACCTCCAGCCAGAACTGCGCGGGCGGCAGTCCCGTGACAACAGATATCACCAGAAATGCATACAGTATAAGTATAACCGTGAGCACACTTACCTTCTTGACGCCCTCCTTGCCGAAGTATTCGTTGATGATGTCGGTGGTGACAAACACAATGGGCCAGATGATGACGCCTGTTGTCAGGTTGAAGTCCAGCCTTTCGCCGCCTATGGGAATCTGCGCTCCCGGCAGCCCCAGCAGGGCCTCGCCTGAGAAAATCTTCACCCCAATCAGCTCTGCCAGCAAGGCGTTTGCGACGAAGATACCGCTCAGTACCAGGAATAGGTTGTTGCGCTTGTGACTAGGACTCATGGAATTTAAGGATTTACAGGATATTCTGCTTTGCACTTACAGCTGGCGAAAGTATAAGTATAACTAAAAGTATGGCTCATTCAAACTGGAAGCGGCAGAAGGGGGGCAACTCTTCCCGCTGCTAAAGTATAAACTCCTGAGTTGTAGCCTCACGCGGACAGTTCGTGTCCTGCTTGCATAAGCTAGGAGCCTAAACTTTATGAGTCACGATCAGGATTACAACAACCATACTCAGGCAAGCATCCTAAAATTCATTAATCCTACGAATCCTAGTCCCGCTCCATCACACTAAATATAGTGCCCTCTGTTGCTAATTCCGTATCTGGGAACACCTCCCGGGCCTCTTCCAGCAGCGGGTTCAGGTCTTTGTAACGCACCGAAAAGTGGCCAATGATAAGCTGGCGCACTTGGGCCGCCGCAGCCAGTTCGCCAGCCTGCCGGGCGGTGCTGTGGAAAGTATAGGCGGCCCGCTCACGCAAATCGTCAGTAAAAGTGGCCTCGTGGTAGAGCAGGTCTACGTGCTGCAGGTAGGGGAGTAGGGCGGGCTTGTAGCGGCTGTCGGAGCAGTAGGCGTAGCTGCGGCTGCGCTTTGGCGCCAGCGTCACGTCAGCATTGCGCACCAGTATATTTCCGGCCTCGTCTTTGATGTCCTCGCCCCATTTCAGGCGCACCAGTTGCGGCGGGCGCAGAAAGTCCGGCAGTTTCTCTTTGATGAGCGGGCGTGGCTTTGGCTTCTCACGGAACAGGAAACCGCAGCACGGGACGCGGTGCTCCATCGGGATGGTATGCACCGTTACACCTTTATCCTCAAAAATCTTTTTGTAAACGGTAGTATCCAGCTCATGGAAAACAAGCTTAAAGTTAAGGTTGGTGCCGGAATACTTAAACTGCAGGCTGAGAATTTCGGAGAGGCCGGGAGGTCCAAAAAGGTGCAGTGGCGTTTGGCGGCCCTGCAGGTGCATGGTGGAGATGAGCCCTGCCAGACCGAAGTAATGATCGCCGTGGAGATGGCTGATATAGATGTTACAAATGCGCTGATGCTTTACCCGGTAAAGCATCAGCTGCATTTGTGTTCCTTCGCCGCAGTCAATCAGGTGGTGCTGATTGCCAATGGTTAAAACCTGGGCGGTATGGTGTCTGTTTGTCGAGGGTGTGGCCGACGAACTTCCCAGAATCCTGAGTTCGAATTCCACAACGGCGTTTCTACTTAGTCTTCCTTGTTAGTCAGGTCCTGCTCAATTTCGTGCAGAAACACGCGGTCAATGGCCTCTTCCACGGTTGGCAAAATGTTCAGCACCGACTCCAGCTTAGAGATAGAGATCAGCTTCATCACATGGTCCTGCAGTCCGGTCAGGATCAGGAGGCCGTTGGAGGAGTTGCACAAGCGGTTAGCAATCAGGATAGAGCTAAGCCCGGAAGAGTCTGTATATTTAACCTCGTTAAGGTCTAGAATCAGGTTGTTTATCCCTTCAGCATTAAGTTTCACGAATTCAGACTTCAGGTCCGGCGCGATTGAAGTATCCAACTTCTTCTCATCAATCGTGATAATCGTGTAGTTTTCTTTCTTATCTATCGTGTACTTCATGGTCAACCAGTAAAGGATTTAAATGCGAATGTACCAAAATATAACTTAACAAACTTAATTTTTGGTAGTAAAAATGTTGTCATTAATATGCTTCTCAATGCGTTCCAACACCGAGTTATAGGTTTCCTTCCGGAACTTTTCCCCTGTAAACACCTCGTATAGCTCTATATAGCGCTCCGATATGCCTTCCACTACGGCGTCGGTCATTTCGGGCACCTGCTGGCCATCTTTTCCCTGAAAGCCATTCTCGATAAGCCACTGGCGCACAAACTCTTTCGAGAGCTGGCGCTGCGGCTCGCCTTTCTGCTGGCGCTCGGCATAGCCTTCGCTGTAGAAGTAGCGCGAGGAGTCCGGGGTATGGATTTCGTCGATGAGGTAAACCTGGCCGTTGTACTTGCCAAACTCATACTTGGTATCCACCAGAATCAATCCACGCTGCTTTGCCAGCTCGGTGCCACGGTCAAACAGGGTTCGGGTATAACGCTCCAGTGTCAGGTAATCTTGTTCCGACACGATACCTTTTGCCAGAATCTCCTCCCGCGAGATATCCTCGTCATGGCCTTCGCTGGCTTTGGTGGTGGGGGTGATGATCGGCTCGGGCAGCTTGTCGTTTTCCTTCAGCCCCTCGGGCAGTGCTACACCGCAGAGCGTGCGCTTGCCTGCTTTATACTCGCGCCAGGCATGGCCAGCCAGGTAACCCCGAATCACCATTTCCACCTTGAACGGCTCGCAGTGGTAGCCTATTGTCACGTTGGGGTCAGGCGTACTGAGCACCCAGTTGGGCACAACATCCGCTGTGGCCTTAAGGTTCAGGCTGGCAATTTGGTTAAGCACCTGCCCCTTGTAGGGTATGGCGCGGGGCAACACCACATCAAAGGCGGAGATGCGGTCGGTGGCAATAAGGGCGAGCCTGTCTTCGAAGAAATAAACGTCGCGTACTTTGCCCCTATAAAAGCCGGTCTGGCCGGCAAAGGTGAAATTGGTTTCTTTAATGGCTTCCATTAAATCAGTGTCGTTATAGGCAAGCAAAGTTAAATATATTTTACAGGGCAGGAAATAAATATGGAAACAGTAAAAACAACAATGGTTACCACCAAAAATATAGTTACCAAAAGATATTGAAGTATACTAAGGGCATATCTTTTTGTTTTATACTATAGATGCTATAGTTTGCATATTAGCCTGAATCTCTATGCACGGCAGCTTTTGGTGGGGCTGAAGTATGCTCTACAATATTTCGCGCCATGCCACCAAAGATAATGAAGTGGAAGGGAAGCATGGCGTACCAGTACAGGCGACCCGGCAGTCCTTCAGGCCGGAAAACAGCCAACTGCTCCAGGTAATGGCCGTCTTTCTCCTCCACTATCCGGAACTGCAGCCATGCCTCGCCCGGCAGTTTCATTTCGGCGTAAAGCAGCAGGCGACGGTTTGCCTTATCGGCCAGCAGCACCCGCCAAAAGTCGATGGTGTCGCCGGCTTGTACTTCCGTGGGGCTGCGCCGCCCGCGCCTAAGGCCCACGCCACCCACAATTTTGTCTAGCAGGCCGCGTATTTGCCACAGGAAGTCGGTTTTGTACCAGCCACGCTCCCCACCAATGCTCCAGATGTTGGCCAGCACCTCGTCCTGGTTGCGGTCAAATTTGAGGTACTGCCGATCGGTGAGCACGCCGTGCTGGGGTATCTGCACAAAATCCATGTAGTTGAGCGGCATGGTGCCGCTCACCAGGGCATCCTTCCAACTCGAGACCACCTCGTTCTGCTCAATTTTAGCGTAAGCCAGCCGAACGGCCTCCTGGTAGGGCAGGCAGCGGTGCGGGAGCAGCTTGTTTATACTTTGGTCCTTTACCACGGCATCATTCCGGAGGCTATCCACCAGGCGCTGTGCCAACGTATAATTGGTACTGGTGATAAAGTATAGCCAGTAGGAGGAGAGGCGCGGGGTTAGGACAGGCAGGGTGATAATATAGCGTTTCAGATGGCGCGTCTCAGCCAACCCGTGCAGCATCTGCTTATACGTTAGTACGTCCGGGCCCCCAATCTCCAGTTTTTTGCCGTAACAGCGCGCATTGCCCAACGTATGGGTCAGGTAAAAGAGCACGTCGCGGATGGCAATGGGCTGGCAGCGGGAGTTAAGCCACTTCGGGGTAACCATGAGGGGGAGTTTTTCTACCAGGTCGCGGATGATTTCGAAGGAGGCGCTGCCCGAGCCGATGATGATAGCAGCCCGCAAGACCGTAAGGCTGGCCCGGGCCGAGCTAAGCACCTCCTCTACCTTTTGCCGTGAGGCCATGTGCCTGGAGAGGCTTTGGTCCTGGGAGAGGCCGCTGAGGTAAATGAGTTGCGTGGCGCTGGTCGTGTTCAGGTAAGCCACGAAGTGCTGTGCGGCCATACTTTCTGCCACCGAAAAGTCGCCGGCGCCCGAACCCATGGAGTGCACCAGGTAATAAGCTGCGTCCATATCGGTGGGAAGGTGCTGTAACGTGTGGGGCTGCAGCAAATCGCCCTGTATCACCTTCACCCGGGCCTTTAACGTGGCAGGTAACTCGAAGCGGCGCGGGTCGCGCACCAGGCACACCACCTCATGCTGCTGCTCTACCAGCAGGGGCAGCAGGCGCTTCCCGATGTATCCATTGGCTCCCGTCAGCAGTATTTTCATCGTATGACTTGAAAAGGCAAAAGTACGTACTTATACTTTCTCAACAGACAGAGATTATTTAAGTTAGGCCGCGACAGTGCTTTCTTTTGCCTCATTAAAAGTATAAATTAACCGGGAAGGCAATTCTGCTTCCCCTAAAGTATAAACCATGGATCAGTATTTACAGGCAGCTCTAGAGGAGGCCAGAAAGGGTTATGAAGAAGGGGGCATTCCCATTGGGTCGGTGTTGGTGCACCAAGGCAAAATCATTGGCCGGGGGCATAATAAGCGGGTGCAGCAGGGCAGCGTGGTGTTGCACGGCGAGATGGACGCACTGGAAAACGCCGGTCGGTTGCCGGCCTCCGTGTACCGCGAGTGTGTGCTCTATACTACCTTGTCGCCCTGCTGCATGTGCTCGGGCACTATCCTGCTATACGGCATACCCAAGGTGGTTATTGGTGAGAACCGCACCTTTAAAGGCGAGGAGGAACTGCTCCGCTCCAGGGGCGTGACGGTAGAGGTGGTGGATGATGCGGACTGCGCAGCGCTCATGCAACGGTTCATCGCCGAAAAGCCGGATGTTTGGAATGAGGATATTGGTGTGTAAGTAGCGCCCGGGGCAGAGGAAACAATAGAACTTGAGCTGCAATTTACCCACCCAAAGAGATTACAGTTACAGGAATTCCCCTCCGAGGAGGGGTAGGGGTGGGTTTACACTTCTACAGAAGTACAAATAGGAACTCAGGTTTTATTTTATCCTTTTGTCTGGAAGCTGAACGCTGCGGAGACTGGTGCATCAGCCTCCGCAGCGCCAAGTATACGTTAGCGCCTGCTATCCCGGGTTGTGGCCCAGACGGCGTGCCCGTTTTTCCCAGTTTTCCCGGGCCCACTCCTGCAGGTCGGCCACCTGGTCCAGCTCGTCTATAATCTCCATGCCCAGCAGGGTCTCGATGATGTCCTCCATACTTACCAGGCCAGCTGTGCCTCCGTACTCGTCTACCACCAGCGCAATATGCTCCTGCTGCTCCTGCAGCTTACTGAACAGCGTAGGGATGGCCATGTGCTCGGGCACTACCAGTATCCTGCGCAGCACCGATTTAAGCGGCTGGTTGCCCTGGTTGTCGATGATCTTGTGCAACACCTCATTTTTAAGGATGTATCCCTGGATATCGTCCAGGGTGGAAGTATAAACGGGGATGCGGGAAAAGCGCAGGTCCGGGAAGTCGCGGAAAAAGTCTGTCATCGTCATGTCTTCCTGGGCGCTTACGATAACGGTGCGGGGAGTCATGATATGCCGTACCAGGATGTTGTTGAAGCGCAGGATGTTCTGAATCACCTGCGACTCGCTCTGCCGGAATATTCCCTCCTTGATGCCCAATTCTGCCATAGCCGTAAAGTCTGCACGGCTGAGCACACTGCGATCCTTGTCTGTTTTCAGGCGCTTGGTTATCACCTGCGATAGAACAATGATCGGGTAAAGCGGGGAGTAAATCATGATTTTAAGGGTACGCACTGTGAAAGGAATCAACTGTTTCCAGTAGTTGGCTCCCAGCGTTTTTGGGATGATCTCGGTCAGGATCAGGATGATGATGGTTAACACGACGGATACAACCGTCAGGTACTCCTCCCCCCAAAGCCGCTGCGCCTCCGCACCCACGCCTGCTGCCCCGATAGTATGCGCAAAGGTATTCAGGGTAAGTATGGCTGCCAGCGGCCTGTCAATGTTGTCTTTAAAGTGCTTCAGGTCTTTGCCGAGGGACGGGTTCTCCTTGCTGACGATGGCTACATGCGAGGGCGTTACGCTGAGCAGTGAGGCCTCCAGCAGGGAGCAGAGAAAGGAGAAAAACAGCGAAATGGCCAGGTATAAGAGAAGTAATCCCATGTGGTGATGCGAAGGTTGACAAAAGCAATGTTGCGCGAAAGTATCTTATTAAGCTTTCGGGAGCAATAATTTTGTAAAAAGTTAATGCACCACCCGCAAAATCGGCTCGGGTAGCGGCTGGTGCGTTTCGTGGTCGGTGGTAAAGTACCCCACCATGCTGGGGCCATAGCCCAGGTTCACCTCAATAAACTTGTCTTTCTCGGGCAGCATTGCTACTATTTCAGCCCTGAGCGTTTCCAGGCGCTGCCTCATTTCCTGCAGTTGGTCTTCCGAAATATCGGGTACCTCTTGCAGGGTGGTGGCGGTGTTTTTGGCGGCTTCTTCCACGGGGCCTTTTTTGGTGAGCATGTCTACTTCCTGCTTCCGGATGTCTTTCTCCAGGTTCAGGTACTCGATTACCTTTTTCTCCAGGGGTACCAGTGCGTCGTCTAAATATTGAATCAGGTTTTCCATAGCTTTATACTTTTAGGGTACAGCCTTAGCCAAACGGTGGGCCATACCTTACCTGAAACGAAGCTCGTAGGCGCTGGGTTAAAAATGCTTGGTGCCTTAGAGCCATTTAAAGGCCTTGCGCAGCAGCTGCAGGCGGTTGGCATAAGGCGGGTAGCGCATGGGCAGGTCGAGCCAGGTGCCGCGGTGCAACACGCTTTTCTGCTGCGAAAACAGGTCGAAACTGCTCTTGCCGTGGTAGCTGCCCATGCCGCTGTTTCCCACGCCCCCGAAGGGTAGGTTAGGGTTGGCCACATGGGAGATCGTGTCGTTAACGCAGCCGCCCCCAAAGAACGTATGGGCCAGCACTTGTTCCTTCTTCTCATTGTCTGAGGTAAACAGGTAGAGGCCCAGCGGCTTCTCGTGCTGCTTTACTGTAGCTATAGCTTCGTCTAGCTGCCCGAAGGTCAGCACCGGAAGTATGGGCCCGAAGATTTCCTCCTTCATCACCGGGTGCTGCCAGGTCACCTTGTCCAGCAGGGTGGGGGCGATGTAGCGGGTAGCCGCATCGGTAACGCCACCGGTGCGTAGCACGCCGTTAGTGAGGTAGCTGCTCAGGCGGTTAAAGTGCGTTTCGTTGATGATGCGGGCAAAGTCGGGGCTCTGCTGCGGGTCCTGCCCGTAAAACTGCTCGATGTACTGGATGATATGCTGGATGAGGTCTTCTTTTATACTTTCCTGTACCAGCAGGTAATCCGGGGCGATGCAGGTCTGGCCGGCGTTCATGAACTTGCCCCAGGCAATGCGGCGGGCGGCAAGGCCCAGGTCAGCGTCCTCGGTAACAATGGCGGGGCTCTTGCCGCCCAACTCCAGGGTAACCGGCGTCAGGTGCTCAGCAGCGGCCCGCATCACAATCTTGCCTACCTTGGTGCTTCCCGTAAAAAAGATATAGTCAAAGCGTTGCTGGAGCAGATGCTGCGTCGTGCTGACACCACCCTCCACGGCTGCCACGTAAGCTTCGTTGAAATGCGCGCGCAGCATGCGGGCCACCACGGCGGAGGTGTTGGGGGTGAGCTCAGAAGGTTTCACGATGGCGCAGTTGCCGGCGGCCATGGCCCCGATGAGCGGTGCCAGCAGCAGCTGAAACGGGTAGTTCCAGGGCGCGATGATCAGGGTAATGCCGTACGGGTCGGAGTGGATGTAGCTGCGGGAGGGAAAATTCAGGAGCGACTCTTTAACCCGCTGCGGCTTGACCCAGCTGCTAAGATTTTTCAGCACCAGTTTCAGCTCCAGCTCTATGAACCCTATCTCCGTAGCATATGCCTCTACCTGAGGCTTGCGAAAGTCGGCATACATGGCATCCAGAAGCTCCTGCTCGTGCTGTAGAATGGCCTGCTGCAACTCCCGCAGGCGCTCCAACCGGAACTCCAGGTTTAAGGTATGGCCGCTGGCGAAAAACGCGCGCTGCTTTTGAAGCAGTGACCGTACTTGCTGCAGGTCGGTATCTGCTGGCGGTGCGGCGGTGCGTATAGTATTGGTGCGTGGCATATGCTTTATGTATGTCGTCGGTTGGAGCCGGAGCTGTTTTTCCCGGATCCTGCCTATCGAAGTATAAATCTGGTAACTTCACTTCGTCGGTATGGCAAAGTATAAGTATATAATCTGATGCACTGTGTAGAGCCTGTTCCGGAAATGCGCCCTGTTATGAACCTAAATAACGGCTAGCTTCTGACGCTCAAGTTGCAACAATGTGATTTTAGAATAAAAATATAAGTAAAAGTAGCGTGCTGTCAAAGTATAAGATTGTACTTTTTTAGCTAAAAGGATAAATGTATCTTTGGGTGAGGCAGCCTTACGAGACTTTAAAGTTAAACGCTGGACCATGAAACTAATCGAGTGCCCCCGCGATGCCATGCAAGGCATCAAGGATTTTATACCCACGGAGGTAAAGGCAAACTACATCAACCAACTGCTCAAAGTCGGCTTCGACACCATTGACTTCGGGAGCTTCGTGTCGCCCAAGGCCATCCCGCAGATGGCAGACACAGCCGAGGTGCTGGATAGGCTGGAGCTGGACAATACAACCTCCAGATTGCTGGCCATTATCGCCAATACGCGCGGCGCGGAGGAAGCAGCAAAGTATAAGCAGATAGACTACCTGGGTTTTCCGCTGTCAGTATCCGAGACATTTCAGCAGCGCAACACCAACAAAAGTATAGCCGAGGCCATGCAGCAACTGGCCGAGATCCAGGATATTTGCCACAAGCACGGCAAAACACTGGTTACCTACATCTCTATGGGGTTTGGCAACCCTTATGATGACCCTTGGGATGTGGAAACGGTGCTAAACTTTGTACAGGAGCTCGACAAACTGCAGGTTAAAATTGTTTCTCTGTCCGATACGATTGGCGTGGCCACGCCGGAGAACATCACCTACCTGTTCAGCCACCTGATACCGGCATTCGGGCATATCGAGTTTGGGGCGCACCTGCACACCACGCCTGCTACCTGGCAGGAAAAAGTGGAGGCGGCCTATCATTCCGGTTGCCGCCGCTTCGACGGGGCCCTGCGCGGCTACGGCGGCTGCCCCATGGCCAAGGATGAACTGGTGGGCAATATGCCGACTGAAAATATGATAAGCTACTTCGAAAATATTGGCGTAGATTTGCACCTCAACAAAGCTGCTCTGCAGGCTGCCATGGCCGAATCAGGGGCGGTGTTTCTATAGTATGCTAAGAAGACACATAGTTGATATATTTGTTCCGTGCTTCGTGGACCAGCTCTTCCCCGACACGGCCATGAACATGGTGAAGGTTTTGGAAAAGGTAGGCTGCGATGTGCGCTACAACCCCAACCAGACCTGCTGCGGACAACCAGCCTACAATGCCGGCTTTTTTAACGAGGCCCGCGAAGTAGCTGATAAGTTCCTGGAGGATTTCACAAGCGATACGTCCCATTTCATCGTGGCGCCCTCGGCGTCGTGCGTGGGCATGGTGCGCAATGCTTACCAGGATATTTTTGTGAAGTCGTCGAAGTTGGTGCAGTATAGGGCCATGCAAAAGAAAGTGTACGAGCTGACCGAGTTCCTGACCGACGTGCTGGGTATTACGCGCATCGAAGGGGCTTCGCTGCCAGGCCGCTATACTTACCACGACTCCTGCAGCGCCCTGCGCGAGTGCGGCATCAAAGCGGGCCCGCGCGAACTCCTGAGCAACGTAAAAGGGCTGGAACTTGTGGAGATGGAGGATAATGAGACCTGCTGTGGCTTCGGGGGCACCTTCGCCGTGAAGTTTGAGGCGATTTCCTCTGCCATGGCCGAGCAAAAGGTAGACAATGCCCTGGCCACCGGCGCCGATTACATCGTCTCCACCGACAGCAGTTGCCTGATGCACCTGGAGGCCTATATCAAAAAGCAGAACAAGCCCATCAAAACCATGCACATCGCCGACGTGCTGGCCAGCGGCTGGTAAGTATAATTCTGCCAAAGTATAAGAAGAGGGGCCTGCGCAAACTATACTTGCGCAGGCCCCTCTTCTTATACTTGCTGTACCTGGTTAGCGACTGATGTAGTAGCCGAAGCTAAAGGAAAGGGTGCTGCCATCCAGGTTCAAGCCAAAGTCTGAGGATTTTGACTTAAAGTCGTACTCTTCAATTTTGTGAGTAGTATGATTATATCCTAAACGTCCGAAGTTTGCACTCAAGCCAATCTTCTCTGTAGGGAAAAAGGTGATACCTGGCCTAATGCCTACGCCGAATCCCGTGTCACTTCTATTAGATTCAGTTCTACTATACTCCAAGATTTCTGACTCATAACGGCTGTCTCCCTTTGAGAAGCTAAGATATGCTTCGCCGGTAAATGCAATTTTCTCAGAAAGAGTAAAGTATTTCTTCACATAAGGGGTTATAGCAAAACTCTTGTCTTTGCTCTCAGTGAGTGAATATGGTTCACGAATGCCCCACTGATTTAAATGAGCTGAGTTTGCCGTCTGGATAGAGGTAGTGAAACGAAAGCTGATGCCTGCCTCAAGGTTTTCTATGATCATGTATCCAATTCCCGGCGCAATAGAAAAGGATCTGTTTTCTGTAGAGCTTATTTCATCCTCGGTCTTGTCAGTGTGATCATAATAGCTTAGAGAGCCGGAGGCCACAACGGTACCTCGGGATGTTTGGGCGAGAGCAGCGGAACCGATGCAAGCGAGTAAAACAGTAAATAATAACTTCTTCATGGTTTGTCTTCTTTAGGAATTTAAAAGTTTATACATGGGTGTATCATCAGGCTCTCTACCAAGAATTATTTGTGTGCCAACTTCCTCGGCTCCATTCTCTGGAGAAGCAGAAAGTATAAGTACAGCATAGCGAATGAAGATTGTACTAGCGGTTGATATAATAGCTTAAACTGAAAGAAAGCGCATCCTCCAAGCTAATGCTTAAACCAGAGTTAGTTTTTACGGGTGTATCATTTGCTTCCGTTTTCTTTACTATCTGGTTATACAGCAGCCCGCCGAAGCCAGCGCTTATACCAAGTTTATCAGAAGGAAAGTAAGTGATCCCCGGGGCAAGCGCTACATCGAATGAAGTGCTCTTCTGCTGGGAATCAGCATTAGCGTCAGGCTTCCTTTTATAGAAGCTTAGTCCAGCAGAAAGCTGTCCTGTAAGGGCAAACTGCTCAGAGAGCATGAAATACTTTTTGAGGTAGGGTCTAATGGCAAAGCCATTTGCTTTTGTCTTCAATTCGTGGCTGTCACCCTCGCTATTAAATTGTATATTCTTAATTGTTGAATGGGTATAACCCAAAGCAGCACCAAGCTGAAAGTTATTGCCAAGCATATACCCAATACTTGGGCCCATTCTGAATGCAGTTCCACTGGATTTCTGGCTGATGGTATCGTTCAGTGTGGATTCCGAGGTGGATGTGCTAAAAGAAAGCCCACCCGTTACCACAACGGTTCCCTGCGAGGTTTGGGCGAAGGCACCTGTGCCCAGTAGAGCGAATACGGCTGCTGCTAGAAGCTTCTTCATGTTTGTTTTCTTAGTTGTATAAAAGGTTGTTTGCTGTCACGCGCAACAATTATAGGTAATATACTATGTTCTAACAAGCACTTTTCAAGTTTCCTGTACCGCAAAGTGTCACCAAAGCAGCCGTAATTCCCCTTCAGCCGTATATGGCACAAATTCAGAGGAAGTGACAGAGGAAAGAAAAAAACAAGAGGCTGGGAGCAACAGCCGACCACTGCGGCAGTCGCTGAAGGAATATGCGCGTGGGATAACAGGCGGCCTGCTGTTCAGCTTTCCGCTGCTATATACCATGGAAGTATGGTGGTCAGGTTTTATTGCCTCTCCGTTTCGCCTGCTGATCCTGGTGCTGGTGACGTACCTGCTGCTGCTGGGCTACAACCGCTATGCCGGCATGCACCCAAGCGTGTCGTGGCGCAGCGTGATGGTGGACTCCATTGAGGAGATGGGCATCGGGCTGGTGCTCTCTTTTTGTGTGCTGTTTGTGCTCAACCGCATTCAGCTGCACGACATGGCCCTGGCAGAGATCATGGGGAAAGTGATTGTGGAGGCGATGGCGGTGTCGATTGGCGTGTCCATTGGCACGGCGCAGCTGGGGGCGCAGGAGGATGAGGAGGAAGAAGATGAGCTGGAGCACGAGAAAGAGCCGCTCAGGTTCGGGATGTTGGTGCTTGCCACGTGCGGAGCGATTGTGATAGGGGGCAACGTGGCCCCAACGGAGGAAGTGCTGATGCTTGCAGTAGAGGCTCAACCTTACCATGTGCTGCTGATGGCAGTGCTCTCGCTGCTGCTCAGTGTGGTGGTGGTATACTTCAGTGATTTCAAGGGCACCTCGGGGCGCCACACGGGCAACCTCATTTTCGAATTGACCTTGGACACCTGCATTACCTACCTCATTGCGCTTGCTGTGTCTGCAGCGGCACTCTGGTTCTTCGGCAGGTTTAGCGGCGTTAGTTTCTGGGTGGCTTTTTCGCAAGTTATCGTGCTGGGTGTACTTTCCTCGCTGGGCGCCTCTGCGGGCAGGCTTCTGATAAAATAAGCTAATACATGCATCATGAACAATAAGGAATCGCAAAGCAGCAGTGAGGAAAAGGATATCAAAAACTGGTTCGAGTGGACCGTGTTTGGCCTCAGCCTTATACTTGTCCTGGCGATACTGGGCTACCTGGGCTATAAAGTATACCATCACTCCGAAACACCTCCAGAGATAGTGACACAAGTATGGCCATCCCCATCAGAAAATACACCCAACCGCTACCAGGTGCTGGTCGAAAATAAGGGCGGCATGTCGGCAGAAGAGGTGCGCGTACAGGTATCGATCCGCAGAGGAGGGCAGGAACTGGAGAAGGCGGAGCTGCATATAGCGTTCGTGCCGCAGGAGTCGAAGCGGGAAGGATGGGTGGTGTTTGAGCAAGCTGCCGGTAAAACGGACTCTGTGGTGGCGCGGGTACTCAGTTTCGAGAAGCCCTGATCAGGACATTCAGCAGTGACTGGAAGTATAAAAGTATAAGAGCCTAATCAATTAAGTCAACACTGCAGCCCTCGCTCGCCTCCGGCGAGTATGAGTTGTCCCCAGGCGGTGTGTATATTATCACTGCGGCAGGGCAGTTTATCCTACTCAGATTGCTCTTAAATTATCTGCCACTCTGTTCAGAAACCTGGAAGAGAAAGAGGGCCCCTACGCCCGGAGGATAAGCTTTTGCGACTGGCTACCAAGATCCTTTCAGGATGACAAAATAGAAGAGAATGAAATGGCCCAGACCCTCCAAGTAGTGGAATATTTTACTCTTGCAGGAATTCCCCTCTTGGGAGGGGCGGGGGTGGGTTATCACTTTTATCAAAGCAGTAAATCGTAACCAGGCTTAACTTTATTCTTAAACCTATACTAATATACTTGCTGTTGAGCGCAGCACAGTGACAAGTATAAATAAATCACCTCAAACAAAATATCTCATGAGCGAGCGCATGGGATAGTATCAGGCGGCCTTTTCGGTGAGCTTATAAAGACGTCGGGCTCCTCCCCAAATGAAGAGAAGCCCGACGCTTAGAAGATAACTTATGCTAGGAGCGGCTAGGCTTCCGGCATGATGCGCACCACCAGGCCATCCAGGTCTGGGTTTACGCGCAGCTGGCAGGAGAGGCGGCTGCTCTCTGTGGCATGAGGCAGTGATTCGAGCATGTACGCCTCGTCGTCGCCCATGTCGGGAAGCTCGCCCTGGCCGTTTTCCAGCACCTCCACGTGGCAGGTGGCACAGATGGCCATGCCACCACAAACCGCCTGCACCGGAAATTCGTTGGCCTTCAGCACCTCCATCACCGACAGGTTCATGTCCAGTGGGGCCTCCAGTTCAACGCGCTCGCCGTTGTCCTGCGCTACATATATCGTGATTGCGTCTTTCATTACTGTAGTTCCTGAATGCCGTTAACAGTGGTATACTTTAACACAAACTTCTTGTCCGGGTAAATGATGTTGTATGCACTCTGTGCCATCAGGGCTGCCTCGTGGAAGCCGCAAAGTATAAGCTTCAGCTTACCAGGGTAGGTGTTGATGTCGCCGATGGCATACACGCCCGGCACGTTGGTGGAGTAGTCATGTGTGTCCACTACAATGGCGCCTTTGTCCAGCTCCAGTCCCCAGTTCTCGATGGGTCCCAGTTTTGGCACCAGCCCGAAGAGCGGAATAAAGTAATCCGTGTCTATTTTGTAAGGCTCCTTGTTGTCTACCATCACCGTCACCGCATCCAGCCCGTCCTCGCCGTGCACCTCTGTCACGTTCGACTTCAGGAGGAGCTTGATTTGGTCTTCCTCAGCCATGCTCAGTACCTTGGCTGCCGACTCAGGGGCGCCCCTAAAGGTTGTACCGCGGTGCACCAGCGTCAGCTCTTTGCAAAGGCCGGCCAGGTAGATGGTCCAGTCCAGGGCGGAGTCGCCGCCACCGGCTATCACCACGCGCTTGTTGTGGAACACCTCCGGGTCGCGCACCATGTACTCCACGCCGTTCTTCTCATACTTCTCCAGGTTTTCGATGGCCGGCTTGCGGGGCTCAAACGACCCCAGCCCCCCGGCAATCACCACCACCTTACAGGCGATTTCGGTGCCATCCACGGTGCGGACGATAAACGAACCATCCTCCAGTTTCTCGAGGTCTTCCACGCGCTCGCCCAGTGTAAAGGTGGGGTGAAAAGGTGCAATTTGCTGCTCCAGGTTCTTTACCAGGTCTCCGGCCAGAATTTCCGGGAAGCCTGGAATATCATAAATCGGTTTTTTAGGATAAATTTCGGATAGCTGCCCGCCAACGGCAGGGAGCGCATCTACTACGTGGCAACGCATCTTGAGCAGGCCAGCCTCAAACACGGCAAACAAGCCTACCGGGCCCGCGCCCACAATGCATATATCCGTTGTTATTTTGCTCATTATTTATGTTAGGGTTTCGGTTAATACAACAGGTAAAGGTAGCCACCATGCAGCAGCTTCCATAGTAAATTTCATACTTTTTGAGCAGTTTGTCATCCAATTCATACTTGCTGCTTTGCCACAAGCTCCTGTAAGCGAAGCGCGTTGAAGGCCGCATACCCCAGTTGGTCGTTATCGAAGTACACATACACGTCCAGGCCCGCCTGTTGCCATGCCAGGCATTGCCGCGCCCATCCCTGCAGAGCCTCCTCGGTATAAGACCCGCTATACTTCCCTTGAGGGCCGTGCAGGCGCACATACACAAACGGGGCGGTAACATGAAACGGCGTAACATGCCCGTCCAACTCATAAATACAAAAAGCGGCATTATGTTTTCGGAGGAGGTCCAAAATTTCATCTGTGTACCAGCTCGGATGGCGGAACTCAAAAGTATACCTGTAGTAGGGCGGCAACTGGGCCAGAAAATTACGTAAGCGGCTGGCATTAACTTTCCAGCCCGGCGGCAGCTGGAAAAGCACCGGCCCAAGCTTGTGCTCCAGGGCGTTGGCGCTATGAAAAAAGCGGCTCAGCGGCTCTTGGGGATTCAGCAGTTTCTTCATGTGCGTGAGGTAGCGGCTGGCTTTCACGGAGAAGATGAAGTCGTCGGGCACGGCGTTGCGCCAGCTGGCAAAGGTCTCGGGCGTAGGAAGTTTATAAAAAGAATTATTGATTTCCACAGTACGGAAGAAGCGGGTGTAGTAACCTGTGAAGTCCTTTTGACGTACGTCCTTCGGATAGAAAGTGCCCACCCAGTGTTTATAGTGCCACCCAGACGTTCCGATGTGTAGCTGCTGCTCCATAAGCCTTTTTTAAGAAGGCTTATACCCTGTGATCAGTACAATTGTTTAGGTTCAGACAGGCTAGCGTACTGCCGGAAACTCCTATATCCGGAGGTTTATGCAGCTTGAGAAGTTGGGAAAAGTAATCCTAAAGCATACGTAAAATCGGTATATAGGGAAACAATTTATACTTTATAAATATTAAATAGTGTACAAATAAGGGTGAACGTGCCCTTTTAAGAAGTGGAGTGCAGAACTAGCTGTTTTACAGGAGCGTTTAAATAAATAATAGAATAGATTAACTTTTTTAATGTGCATATCATGAACTTGGACTATCGTAATGACCGCAACGCATTCGGGCAGCGTGATGTTGGCAGCAGCGAGGAGAGCAGCCGCATGAACCCGAACCCTGATAGGCAGCGCAACTACGGGCGTGATAACGCCAGTATGCGTGGGAACGATTTCTACGGCACCCAGAGCTACAACAGCGACTATAGCCGTGGCAATTACAGCGCCTCTACCTACAACAGCGGCCGCAAAAGACAGGGAGGATATGCCACCACCCATCCGGAAGGGCGGGAAAAGCAATATGTAGAGTTTCCTGACTACAGCAACAGGCCTACTTACGGTAGCTATGCAGGCAGCCGTTTGTACACAGACTTTATTGACCACAACTACGGCTATCCGGTTACTGAGCCCAGCAGTACCAGGTACAGCACACTTGAAGAGCATAAGCCTGCCAGCAGATCCAAGAGCCATAAAACCGGTACCCGTACCCCTTTCCGGTCTGCTGATCAGTCGCGCTATAGCGAGAACGATGGCCGCCGCCGGTAGCCGTTCTCCTGAAGTATAAAAGTATGGAAAGCCTGCCCCACGGGGCGGGCTTTTTCTTTGCCTATACTTTGCTACAATAACCGACAGAGGCTGATGCCGTTTATACTTAGCAGGATGAACGTTACATTTAACCCAAAGAAACTATGAGAGACGAACGAGATAACAGCAACTATTACCACGGAGGCCTGCATTCGGGCCGCGATGTTTATGACTTTAACCGCGACACCCGCGACGGAGACTTCGGGAAGGAGCACCAGGACCGCTACCGCCATGGCCATAACCCGCGCGATTTCCGTGACCGCCGGGACTTCGACGCCAACCGCTTCCAGACATATCCGAAGCTGGATTACGATATGGAGCAAAACTACTATGAGCACACGCAGGGCAGCGGGCATGAGCTGACCAACGTCCGGCAGCGGTATGGTTTCCCAGGTTTTGAGAGCAGCCATGATGAGAACGATGACCGAATACGGCACATGCAGCGAGAGCGCCGGGCACAGCAGGAGCAAGAATACCGGTCCGGCAGGATGGGAGGTTACAGCGGGTCAGCCTTTGGCGGGGCCAACTACAGCACGCACGGCGATTTTGGCGGGGCTGACCGTTACAATGCCATGAGTGGCAGCGGCGGAAACGCGGAGCACTTGCCCTCCGCCTCAGGGTACGGCAGCGGACACAGCAACAATTCGATGCATCCCGACAGAAGTACCCATACCGACAGGGGGGAGCCAAATTACTTCCATCAGGACCGCAACCCACGCGAGCGGCGCTACTTTGAAGGCAACAACCGGCACCACGATGAGTATGGCCGCCGCACCGACAGAGGCGGCTACTCCAATTATGATCCGAACTACTAAGGCAACAGACGCCTATAAAGCGACAGCACCTACCCTTGGTGGGTGCTGTCGCTTTTATATAGCCATATCTTTTTATACTTTGCTCCCTGTCAAAAACTTGTGTTCCGCATGCTTGTTATAAGTATAACTTTGCCTGTAAGATGAAAAACAGAACTGTTGCCCGCTTGCTCTATGCCGAGGAGACTACCTCCGGTGATTTGGTGGTGCGTCAGCCTTTTCCCACACAACAGGTAAGCCAGCTGGACCCTTTTCTGCTGCTGCATCACCTGGTGGTGGAGATGCCGGAGTACATTATCCCGCGACGCGAGGGGGCAGGGCCGCACCCACACCGTGGCTTTTCGCCGGTTACGTTTGTGTACAGGGGCGGTGTGCACCACCGCGACTCGCGCGGCAACAACAGCGTGGTATATGAAGGCGGTACGCAGTGGATGAACACAGGCAGGGGCATCATCCATAGCGAGCGACCGCCAGAGGATATACTGGAGCGGGGAGGGGTGCAGGAGATCGTCCAGCTCTGGATAAACACACCGGCCGCTCATAAAATGGACCAACCGGAATACATTCCACTGCCCGCCGAAGATACACCAGTTGTGGAGATAGATGGGGGAAAGGTGCAGGTGGTTGCCGGGGAGTTTGAGGGTGTAAAGGGTCCTGTACGACCAAAGTTGCCGGTGCTGGCCCTGCGCCTGGAGCTAAAGGCTGGCGCCAACTATACTTTCCCGGTGCCGCCGGAGTACAATGCCTTTTTATACTTGCTCGATGGTGCTTTGCAGGTAGCTGGGTATGGACAGGTGGAAGGCTTGCATCAGGTAATCTTCAACAGGGATGGGGAAGCCATTACGCTCACAGCCAAAGAAGACACGCGCGCGCTCTTGCTGGCAGGCAAGCCGCTCGAAGAGCCGGTGGTAGCCAACGGGCCTTTTGTGATGAACACCGAAACCGAGATAATGCAGGCCATGCGCGATTACCAGATGGGCAAAATGGGAATCCTGATCGAGGACTAGTATTTTAGTCGTTCATCTGGAGCCAGGCCATGGCAGCCTCGGCGCTGGTAAACTGCTCCACGTGGCCAATCAGGCTATAGTTTTGCTGTGCCCGGCGCAGCAGATCCTCGAACGTGATGTAGCTGAACACATCGGGTTGCACCACGCGCACAAACTTTTGCAGGCTGCTTGCCAGCAACTCAGGTATGATTTCCTTTATGATCCACTGCTGGTCCTCGAAGGTGACATGGGTAAGGCGGCGGGCGTCAACAAACCACAGTTTAATGCCGTGGTCTAGGATAAGCTGCCTGAGGTGGAGGAGCCCCTGGCGATACTCTCCGCTGCTAACACCGCGCAGCCAGGTGACGCAAAGCATGCTCTCCTCGGGTACAAGTTGCAGTTTCAGGTAATCAATAGAACCAGCGGATTCCATGGCAGTGTTTTAGGTAAGGCTACTAGGTTTTAAGATATAACAAGATACGTATTACTATATACTAAAGTGTAATTTTATACTTTGTAGCGGTAATAGAACTCAGAATGGAGAGACAAAACAGATGGCAACTCATAGAATAAGTATAAAAAACATGGTCTGCGACCGCTGCAAACGGGTGGTGGCAGAGGAACTACAGAAACTGGGCTACACGGTGCACCAGGTAAACCTTGGCGAGGCGGAAGTGTCTGCCAACGAAGGCAATCCGGACCTGGAGCAGATCCGGGAGATGCTGGAAAGCAACGGCTTTGAGCTGCTGGATGACCGCAAGACACAGTTGATAGAAAAGGTAAAACTGGCCGTAATTGAGCTTGTGCGCGAGGCAGGAGAAAGCGACCTGCACATCAACACCTCAGACTACATCGCAGAGAAACTCGACCTTGACTATAACTACGTCAGCTCACTGTTCTCCGCTTCCGAGGGCATCACCATAGAGAAATACCTCATTCTGCAGCGCATTGAGCTGGTGAAGGAGCTGTTGGTGTATGATGAACTGAGCCTGAAGGAGATAGCTTATAAGCTTGGTTACAGCAGTGTGGCCCACCTGTCTAACCAGTTTAAAAAAGTAACGGGCCTTACCCCAAGCCATTTTAAAAAGATCAAAAGCGACAAGCGCAAAACACTCGACAAGGTGCAGGAGTAGCCCTGCAAGTATAAAAGCAGAAAGCCGGCAGAGATTTATACTCTCTGCCGGCTTTCTGCTTTTATGAATTTTAAAGTATAAGTTATTTTAGCGTACTGGGGCACACGAAGTTAGTGCGTGGCAGGCTGGTCTCGGCAATGGCTTTGTAGCCCCCTTTGATATCTACCAGGTGCTGGTAACCCCTTGCCCGAAGTATGGACGCCGCGATCATGGAGCGGTAGCCCCCGGCGCAGTGAATGTAGAGGGTCTGGTCTTTGGGCAACTCCGCCAGGTGCTCGTTCAGGTAATCGAGTGGGGCGAAGTGCGCCGCCTGCAGGTGCTCCGCCTCATACTCGCCCGGCTTGCGCACATCCACAATAAAAATGCTGTTGTCCTGCGTATACTTCTCTTCCAGTTCTGCCGCCGTGATGGATGTGATCGTGTCCACTTCCTTGCCTGCCGCTACCCAACTCTGGAAGCCACCCTTCAGGAAGCCGATGGCATGGTCGTAGCCCACACGGGCCAGTCGGGTCACTACTTCCTCCTCACGGCCTTCATCTGCTACAAAAAGTATGGGCTGCTGTATGTCTGGTATCAGGGCGCCGACCCACGGGGCGAAACCACCGTCTATGCCAATGTTGATGCCGTTCGGGATAAAACCTTTGGCGAAGTCCTGGGGCTTGCGCGTATCCAGCACCAAGGCACCCGTTTCGTTGGCTGCCGCCTCAAAGGCCTCCGGCGTCAGCGCCTGCAAGCCCTGGTGCATCACCTGGTCGATACTGGCATAGCCCTCCTTGTTGAGCATCACGTTGAGCGGGAAGTAGTTTGGCGGGGGCAGCAGGCCATCTGTCACCTCTTTCACAAATTCCTCCCTTGTCATGTCGGCTCTTAGGGCGTAGTTGGCTCTCTTCTGGTTGCCCAGCGTATCGAATGTTTCCTTGCTCATGTTCTTGCCACAGGCAGAGCCGGCGCCGTGGGCAGGATATACCACCACCTCATCGGGCAGGGTCATAATTTTGGTGCGCAGCGAGTCGTACAGGTGTCCAGCTAGCTGCTCCTGTGTCAGGTCTGATTTTGCAGCCAGGTCAGGCCTTCCCACGTCACCTATAAAGAGCGTGTCGCCGGAGAAGATGGCATATTCGCGGCCCTGCTCATCCAGCAGCAGGTACGTGGTAGACTCCATGGTATGGCCGGGCGTGTGCAGCACCTTTATCGTCACTTTACCTAGTTTCAGCTCCTCGCCGTCCTGTGCAATATAGGCATCAAACTTTGGTTGGGCGTTTGGTCCAAACACAATCCTGGCGCCGGTTGCTTTCGCCAGGTCCAGGTGCCCGGAAACGAAGTCGGCGTGGAAGTGTGTCTCGAGCACGTACTTTATATCAGCCCCGTCCCTGGCAGCCTTCTCGATGTATGGTTTCACCTCGCGGAGCGGGTCTATGATGGCCGCCTCGCCGTTGCTTTCGATGTAGTAAGCGCCCTGTGCCAGGCAGCCGGTATATATTTGCTCTACTTTCATGGGTGCACGTTTCTGTTGATGATAAAGGCAAATATCGGTAAAATCTATACTTTCTGCAGTGACTTTTATCACAATCATACTTTTGGCACTTGGTGATGTATAAATTCTGAGATGAGAGCATTAAGTAAAAAGCCCCTCCTGCATCAACAGGAGGGGCTTTCTATAAGTTTATACTTTGTTTGTTACTGCAGGGCGGACACTCCCTTAAAGGCGTTCACGCGACCGTGGCCAAAGTATGGATCACGGCCCGGCTTGCCGATGTCGTCGGCAGAGGCGCGTAGAGCTGCTCTTACGTGGGCAGGGTCCATGTCGCCGCCGTTAGCACCGATGATGATGGCCGCTACGCCTGCTGCGTGTGGTGAGGCCATGCTGGTGCCGGCAGACCAGTACCAGCCATTGTTGCCGGTGCTGAACACCAGGTCGAATACGTATGCATACTGTCTTACAGGTCCGATGATGACGATCTCGTTACCTGGATACTCTGCATCGCCACCCGGAGCCGCAAAGTCCACATCGGTTACGCCATAGTTAGAGTAGGAAGCCAGGCCATCCAGATTAGCCGTTAACGGATTCAGGGCCCAGCCAACAGGAGCTGTGGCAGAGATGGAGATAACGTTGGCAGAACCGGAAGGAATGTGAATCAGCGACTTGTCTTTTTGACCGTTGTTAGCGTCGTTTCCGGCCGAGGCAATGAGCGTAACTCCTCGTTGTGTGGCGTAGTTAGTTACTTTGCTGATAGCATTGAGGAGTTCCTGAACAGCCTTAGTGTCGTTGATCACATTGCCGTCCTCATCCAGGAATTTTCCGTTAACCGGAAGCGAGGCACCTAAGCTCATGTTTACCACGTCTGCGCCCATTTCAACGGCATGCAGGATACCTTGCATCATCCAGGAGAAAGAGCCGCTACCAGAGTCGCGCAGTACCTTTACAAGTATAAGCTCAGCCTCTGGCGCCACTCCAATCACACCAAATCCGTTATCGGCTGCGGCTACTGTTCCAGCTGTGTGGGTGCCATGGCTAAAGGTGTTGTTTAGCATGTACTGCAGTTCCTCACCTACTACAAAGCTCCTGCTGGCAGCCAAATCAATATTTGGCGCCAGGTCTGGGTGGTCCAGGTCAAAGCCACCATCCAGAACGGCCACACGAACTCCCTTGCCGCGGTGTCCGGCGTTCCAGGCCTGTGGTGCATCCACTGCATCATGGCCCCACTGCAGCTCAAAGTATGGGTCATTGTCGCCGCTGAAGGGAGGGTCTCCAAACGCTTCAGCATCAAATGCCATCACCTTCATGTCGTCAGGGTTGTACCACTGTATCTCCAAATCAGGCACAACGGTTACGCCCTTTATCTTGCTGGCCTTAGCAGCAAAGGCAGGGTCATCGGAGGTAACGGTGGCGATGCCCACATTTTTCATGATGCCCGTTACGTTGCCTTTCATGCCCTTCACCTGGCTGCTCAGATCAGCTGGCAGCTCACTGCCGGAGGCAATCAGCATGTAGTGGCCTTTTTTGATTTTCACAGCCTGGCTCGCTGCCCCATTGGCAGCATTGGCGGTGGCGTCAGTGTTGAACGCTGTGGAGGGTGTTGCTTGCTCCTCGTCGGGGGTACAAGACAGCAAAAGTCCTAGCGCTAGCATGGGCAATGCAGCACGTTTCGTAAGGTTTTTGTACATAAGAGTTTGTTATAAGGTGAATGGATTGTTTATCGCAACAAATAAGTTTTGTTGCTATTCGACCTTAAACTGAAAAAGTGTACAAAAGGATGATACTTATAGGACTCTGTTTATCTGAAAATGGTAAAAGGATTTATATGGAGGGTGAATGGAGGTATAGAGGGGATGAGCGCCTTATAAATTTATAAGGGTGATGTTGTACCTTTCTATTGATGTTTATACTTTGTTATCACCAAGGCAGCCTGAACCCGAGGCTGATAAATCCTCTCCAATCCGATTTGTCCTCATGCGCTATACCTGCTGTTACAGGCCCGAATGGGGTGAGGTACCCTAGGGTGGCGCTGTAGCCCAGGCGAGTGGTTTTTCCACGCAGCGTACGGTAGCCGTGCAGCAAGCCGGTGTCCATTAGGGTAGAGTTTAGCTGCAGGTACAGCTTTCGTCGCAGGGCTACCTGCACTCCCAGGCCGGCATAAAGCAGGTTATCAGCAGAGTAGGCAAAGGGCTCAGCCGCCCGGAACTCCACCATGTTGGGCAACATCGAAGTATAACCGCCCACCAGGCTTTCCTCGCCTATTGGAAGGTCGTTGTTAGTATACATCACCAGGCCCTGGCGCAGTAGCAGGCTCAGGTTCTTCCGCAGCGGCACAAACCCATTGGCATGAAGCGCTACCCGGAAGTATGCGTCATAATGCTTACTTCCCATACTTTCCTCCAATTCGGCATGCTCTGGCCGTGCCCTTACCGAAAACCTGTTTCCGAAAAAATAGCTTCCCAGCGCCTCGGTGCGCCAGCCGCGGGTAGGGTATACCTGCCTGTCGAGGTTGTTGTGGCGGAAGAAAGTGGAGAGGCTCCAGTTTCTCACTTTTAGCTGCTCCAGGTGGTTGATGTCCACAGTTAGGGTGTCAATGTTCATCTGGCCCGCCACTTGTGGGTAGAGGCGCGAGAGTTTGTATTCCATCTGCTGCCCCAGGGTCCAGGTATTGTTGGTGGTGGTTTGCCAGCCCAGGGTAGCGGTGTTGCTGTTGCGCTGCAGAATCGCAATTTTGTTGCCGTTGTCGTTGAACAGCGGAAGATCGGTTTTGTAATACTGGCTGCCCAGCTTGGCGGCCAGATGATAGCGATACCCCATGTACTTGAGGTAGTTCACGTCGCTGCGGATGTTCTGCCCCAGGTCTACCTCTGCCACAAAGCGGGAGCCCTGCCAGAGCAGGTTGCGGCGCGTCAGGTTTACCGTGGCACCGGCCCTGTTTTCAGAATCATAATAGACAGCGGTTTTTAGCGCTCCCAGGGCCCCATCTTCCAGGTTTACCTGCAAATGATAACCACTGTCGGCAGGCACTAGCGCGTAGGATACCTTATTAAAATGCCCTGTGCCGTACAACACCTCAATGCGGTTCTCGATGGTGCTGACGGTGGTCGGTTCGTTTTCCCGGAGACGCAGGCGGCGGCGCAGGATGCGCTTTGGGGTGGTTTTCGAGCCACTGATCAAGATTTGGTTCAGCAGCACGGAGTCCTGCAGCGTGCCCAGGTCAGGCTCGTGCATCGGCTCCCGGAACGAGTTAAAGTAGGTGGCCAGGCTACGGAGGCTGTCTTCGTACTGGCGTGCCACCGATTCCCCAATCTCGATAATCTTCTCGGTATCAGTGAAGCTGCTGGTTTTGTACCCTTCCAGGTAAGGCAGCACGTCTATGAGCAGGTCTGTCTTCTTTTTCTCGCTCTCCAGGTTGGAGGCGCTCGTGAAAAAGGTGGCCTGCACCAGCACGTCCAGCATGGTCTTGAGGTTCTGCTCCGGCTCCAGCCCGCCGCCCACGTTCACACCAATCACAAAGTCTGCGCCCATATCAATGGCCTCCTGCACCGGAAAATTCTGCACCAGCCCGCCATCCACAAGCAAGCGGCCATCCAGCTTAATAGGAGTGAAAACAGTGGGTATGGCCATACTGGCACGCAAGGCCTCTGGCAGAAAGCCCTGCTGCAGCACCACCTTCTGGCCGGTAACCATGTCGGTGGCTACGCAGGCAAACGGAATAGGCAGCTTGCGGAAATCCTGGGTGCTGTGGGCGCCGCGTGTCAGCCGGATGAGCAGGTTGTTGAGCGCCTGCCCTTCTATCAGGCCGCTCGGGAAGCTGATCCGGGTACCGTTTACTGGTAGCTCCAGCAGATAGCGGCTATAATACTCCTTTTCCTCGAACGCGATCTGGCTCAGGGGCACCTGGTTGCTCAGCAGCATTTCCCAGTCCTGCTCCAGGGCAATTTGCTCGATCTCACTGGCTGAGTAGCCCAAAGCATACAGCGCACCCACCAGGCTGCCCATACTGGTACCTGTCACATAGTCCGGACGGATGCCCGCCTCCTCCAGCACCTTCAGAAACCCGATATGGGCCATGCCCTTGGCCCCGCCGCCGCTCAGCACCAACCCAATTTTGGGGCGCTTGGCGGGACGCTCTGGCAAAGCTTGGGCTCCTACCTGCGCGGGCACGAAAGTATAAAGCAGTAGCAATAGCAGTAACAGGTAGTGCCTCATCAGCCTCAGAGAATATTATACTTTTATCCTAACCTCCACTAAAGGAGTTTAGTACAGGAGCCACGGAGCCGGAAAGTTAAGCAATTCTGAGCAAGCAGCTAATGTATAAAACTGTTTCTGAGGGAAGGGGCATAAAAAAGCCAGCCCTGGTGGGGGCTGGCTTCTGTAAAGTATAGCTGGTCCTTACGCCGCCTCATTGCGGATTTTGTAACCCGAGAAGCCATAGTACATGATGTACAGGTAGCAAAGCAGGGGCACCAGGAAAGAAATCTGCAAATCGCCGGTAATGTCGGCTACGGCACCCTGAATCGGAGGCAGCACGGCGCCACCCACAATGGCCATCACCAGCAGCGAGGAAGCCTGGCTGGTGTGCACACCCAGGCCTTTGATGGCCAGCGTGAAGATGGTCGGGAACATGATGGAGTTAAACAGGCCGATGGAGATAACCGCCCACATGGCCACAGAACCTGTGGCAAAGCACGTGATAAGCAATAGCACCACTACCGTAGCGGCAAAGTAACCCAGCGTTCTGCTCGGGATGAATTTGCCCAGCATCAGCACCATAAAGTTCAGGGCTATAAGGCCCAGCACGATCAGCGCCTCATTCAGACCATAGGCCAGGAACAGCAGCACAAACACCAGCGCCGTTATGCCGCCCATAGCCACGTATTTACCGCTCGAGTTCTTGGTGTCGGA
This sequence comes from Pontibacter chinhatensis, assembly GCF_900113285.1. Lineage (GTDB taxonomy): Bacteria > Bacteroidota > Bacteroidia > Cytophagales > Hymenobacteraceae > Pontibacter > Pontibacter chinhatensis. The sequence continues at coordinate 956,529 of NZ_FOOT01000001.1, read as the reverse complement.
CAGGGCAATAGCTCCGAAGAAACGGCCCACCATGGCGCCTCCCCAATAAAAGGCCAGGAAGTGACCGGCCTGCGCCTCATTCAACCCGGCAATCTCAGGCAACATGAAGAAGTTGATAAGCGCGCTGCCAATCGATACCTCGCCTCCCACATAAGCAAAAATACAGATGATACCGAGCAGCAGGTGGCGGTGTTGCAGCGCCTCAGCACCCGGTTTAATCTCGTCGCCGGAATGGATGTTGGGCAGCTTGGCCACTTTGATGAGCAGGGCAATGGCCAGTAAAGCAGCCGCTAAGCCCAGATAAGGCATCTTTACAGACTCAGCACCGGTTTGGGCGGCATCCACTGCTCCGAAAATAAGGTAGCCGCCGATAATAGGAGCCACTGTCGTTCCCAGGGAGTTAAGTGCCTGCGTCATGTTCAGGCGGCTGGCTGCCCCTTCAGGCGGGCCAAGTATAGCTACGTAAGGGTTGGCCGCAATCTGAAGTATGGTGATGCCCGAGGCAAGTATAAACAGAGCACCCAGGAAAAAGCCATAGCTATGAAAGGAGGCCGACGGGTAGAAAAGCGTACATCCCACTGCAGCCACTACCAGGCCCACAATGATACCGTTCTTGTAACCGATGCGGCGAATAGGGTCACCCTTGGTAACGGAAAGTATAAAGTATAGCAGCGATACAAAAAAGTAGGCACCAAAGAAGGCCGTCTGGATAAGCATGGCCTGCCACAGCTCCAGGGTAAACGCCTGTTGTAATTTTGGAATCAGGATGTCGTTGAGGCAGGTAATAAAGCCCCACATAAAGAAGAGCATGGTTACCGTCACAAGCGGACCCTTGTAATTGGTGGTAAGGGCCTGTGCCGGTGGTGTATTAATATCGGTGTGCGTTGAGCCAGCCATATAGTCTGATGAAAGTTTAAAATTAGAGTTGAGTAAGTGTAAGTATAGTTTGCTGCGCGTTGGGCTGCATCGTTCGGTTAGTAATGCTCTTCAGGCGCAACAAGCGCCATTTTTTGGTTATAGTATGGAATCAGGTTAATCATTCCGCACCGAGAGCCGGTACAGCGTCTGCTGCCGGTAGGTTTCGCCGGGCCGTAGTATGGCAGACGGGAAAGCCGGTTGGTTCGGAGAATCAGGGAAGTGCTGCGTTTCGAGGCAGAAGGCATAGTGCTTGGTATAAGCCTGGCCCTCTTTGCCGGTAAGCGATCCGTCCAGGAAGTTGCCAGTGTAGAACTGTATGCCGGGTTGGGAGGTGTATACTTCCAGCACACGCCCTGAAACAGGCTCAAACACCTCGGCCGCCTTGGTTATACTTCCTTCGGTGTTAGGGAGCACATAGTTATGGTCGTAGCCGCCACCCGGAATCTGCTGCAGGTGTTTGCCAATCGGCTGAGGCTCCCGAAGGTCCATCAGGGTGCCCGCCATGCTGGCCAGTTCCCCCGTTGGGATAAAGGTAGCATCAGCCGGGGTGTAGGTAGCGGCATTTATCTGAATGATATGGCTGCTTATGTCGCTGCTTTTGCCAGCCGAAAGGTTAAAGTAGCTGTGGTTGGTCAGGTTTACAGGCGTGGCTTTGTCGGTAGTGGCGCTGTAGTCTATTTGCAGTGCATTGTCCTCAGTTAAGGTATAAATTACCGTGGCTGTCAGGTTGCCCGGGTAGCCTTCTTCCCCGTCCGGGCTGTGGTACGTTAGCTTCAGGGCATTCTGCTGAGGGAGTTCCTCCGCCTGCCACACCACCCGGTCGAAGCCCACGTTGCCGCCGTGCAGGTGGTGCGGTGGGTCGTTTACCGGTAAAGTATATTCCTGCCCGTCCAGCGTGAACTTGCCCCTGGCGATGCGGTTGGCAAAACGCCCCACAATACCACCAAAGTGCGGATCATTAGGAATATAACCTTCAAGTTCGGAAAAACCTGCCACCACGTCCCCCATCCCGCCATTTTTATCAGGTGTTACAAAGGAGGTAACAATGGCGCCGTAGTTCGTGATCTTGACTAGAAGGCCCTGCTGGTTGGTAAGGGTATACAGGTATACTTGCTCTCCGCCCGGCGCAGTACCAAAGGATTCTTTCTGTATATGCATGCTATGTTGTTAGTAATGTGGGTGATGCCTTTTGCCTCCCTTTCAGCCTACGGCATACTTATTTTCGTAGCCAGGGTGCCTGTCGCGGAGTTGGGCAAAATCGGGTTATAAGTTAGCTCGTTTAGCCCAGAAAGCCAATAAGTGCGGGAGGAATATGGGAAATTCTAGTCAAAATTGAGCGCTAACTTACCGCCTGCGGGAAGCTTTTCCAGAGCCGAGGCAGTTTCTTCGGCAGGGGAGGGGGCCAGGCTGCTGGCTAACACGCGCACACGTTTGCGCAACGAGGCAGATTCCTGTTTCTCAGGGAGATGAAACAGCTTGTGCAGCTTGTCGATGGCTTTGTAGGTGAGCTTGTAAACGGATTTCTGGTCGATGCCCATGATATCGGCCATCTCATCGTACTGCAGGCCTGTGTAGTATTTTAAAAAGATAACCTCGCGCTGACGCTCCGGCAATTTGGTTAGCAACTGGCTGATGCGCTGGCTGTCCAGATCAGAGGTCTGCAGTTTAATGAGTTCTGCCTCATAAGATGCCTCAGTGCCTAGTTGGGAGTCATCGGGGAGGGACTGAAACTTGCTGATAAAAGTGGCTTTTTTGGCAAGCTCACACCGGAAAGCCTTTAGCAGGTAATTGCGCACACTGGGAGGCGTGGAGAGGTTCTGCCTGCTCTTCCATACCTGAAAAAAAACCTGCTGCACGCAATCTTTCACCAGATCCGGGTCAGAAGAAAGGCGGTGCCCATAGCGAAGCATGACAGGAGCATAGCGCCTGTACAGCAAGGTGAAATCGTGCTCGCTCCCTTCCCTAAACCTTTTCCATATTTCCAGCTCTTCCATACGAACCGTCGTAGTAATTGCGGCAGCCAGCCTGCAGCACTGTGCTTCTCCTCCGGCCTGGCAGTCCTTTTTAAGCGGCAGATACGGCAAATTTAGAAATATTGTGATACAATAAAAACTATAATAAGTTGCACACAGGTTAGTGTCAGAACAACGACCGGCTTAGGTGCTGTGCTGCAGTAGGTTAGTGAGTAAATTGTTTTGAAGGCAGTGTATTAGTACTCACTCATTTTACTTGATTGCCATACCTGGTAGGCGTAAATCTGATACCAAAAGTAACCATAGCGGCTGCGGGTAAAGTATAAATGAGGTGCATGCTCTGAACATCAGCATAACACAAGACTCATGCGTGAATTTTTTTACTGGCTTTCCGACCATACAGGGCTTTCTGCCGAATTTTTTGCTCAGTTGCTTTACTCGGTAGGGGTTCTCCTTGTACTGTGGCTTATCAGTTTGTTTTTGCAGCGCTTCATCAACAGGCATCAGGCCGATATCCGGAAGCGATACCAGTGGCGAAAAGCTACCAACTACAGCATCACGGTGCTTGGCTTAATCTTCCTGACCTACATCTGGTTCGATGGTTTCCGCTCTATTGCCACCTTTCTGGGACTGCTCTCAGCAGGTTTGGTGCTGGCTCTCCGCGAGCCTGTGCTTAACATGGCTGGCTGGGTCTTCATTATCTGGAAGCGCCCGTTCCATGTCGGCGACCGCATCCAGATTGGGGAGCATGTGGGGGATGTGATTGACCTGCGCTTGTTTCAGTTTACGCTGAACGAGCTGCAGGGCTGGGTGAAGGCCGACCAGGCGACCGGACGCGTGGTGAATATCCCGAACATGAAGGTGTTTACAGAGCCGCAGGCGAATTACAATTTCGGATTTCCGTTTGTGTGGGAGGAGGTATCGGTGCGCATCACCTTTGAGAGCAACTGGCAGAAGGCAAAAGGCATACTTTACGAAATCATGCACGAACATGCCGAACAGCTGACAGAAGCTGCCCGGGAGCAGGTAAGGCGGCAGTCGCAGCAGCACCTCATTTTCTACAATAACCTGGATCCGCGCCTCTACACCAGTGTGCGTGAAAACGGTATCGAGCTGACGATGCGCTTTGTGTGCAGCATGATGCGGCGGCGCCAAAGTGCCCACCTGATATGGGAGGATGTGCTCACCAAGTTCATGAGTGCGCCTGACATCCAGTTTGCGTTGCCGGCCACCCGCTTCTACCGCGGCGACGGCGGCCAGGAGCCAACAGACATACCCAGACGGGAGTAAGATTATACTTCCTCGTTGAAGTATAAGGTCCAGAACCTGATTTTGCCGGATAAATGAAGTATATTTCTGAACCTCTTTAAAATAAAAGACCGCCATCAGGAAAGGGGCGGTCTTTTTACTTTATACTTTGGGTGCGGCTAAGCAGCGGCGACGTTTTGTGCTGTTACGTAGAAGTTCGGGTCTACCTCCAGCTTCGACTTCTTCTTTTTAAGCTTCAGCTCCTGCCAGGCGGTAGTGGGTTCCAGCCACTGTGTCTCGCCATTCACCGTCACCCTTACCGGCATGTCGAACGTGTCCACCGTATTGGCCCAGCGGTACTGCAGTGTCTTGCCGTTCACCTTATACTCCAACCTTGGGATGCGCACATCGCGCAGATACTGATCGAAAACCGGGGTCAGGTCGCGGCCGACGTGCTGGCTCAGGTAACCCTCAATCTGCTGCGTGGTCACGGTCTGGTGGTAGAAATCCTTGTTGAGGCCGCGCAGGATGCTACGCCACTTCTCGTCGTTGTTCACGATCTGGCGCAGGTTGTGCAGCATGTTGGAGCCCTTGGGGTACATGTCGCCGGAGCCTTCCTTGTTCACGTTGTACACGCCAATAATTGGAATGTCATTCTGGATGATGTTGCGCAGCCCAATAACGTACTCGTTAGCCGCCTGGGTGCCGTAGTGGTAATCCAGGAAAAGCGACTCGGAGTAGTTGGTGAAGCTCTCATGTATCCACATATCGGCCACGTCCTTGTAGGTGATGTTGTTGGCAAACCACTCGTGCCCGGCCTCATGGATGATGATGAAGTCGAACTTCAGGCCCCAGCCGGTGCCACTCAGGTCGCGGCCCCGGTAACCGTTCTGGTAACCGTTGCCATAGGTCACCGCGCTCTGGTGCTCCATGCCCAGGTAAGGTACCTCTATCAGTTTAAAGCCGTCCTCATAAAAAGGATAAGGGCCAAACCAGTGCTCGAACGCCTCCAACATCTGGTGCGTCTGCGCCCATTGCTTTTTTGCCTTGTCCAGGTTGTAGCGCAGCGGGAAGAAGTTCAGGGCCAGCTCTCCTTTCTCTCCCTTGTAGGTTTCCGCGTAATGGGCATAATCCCCGATACTCAGGTTCACGCCATAGTTGTTGATGGGGTTGGCGACGTACCAATGGTAGGTTTTGCTGCCATCGGCATGCTCCTGCACGCCTTTAAGTTGCCCGTTGCTCACGTCCATGAGGCCCTTCGGGGCACGCACGCTGATGCGCATGCTGTCGGGCTCGTCGTACATGTGGTCTTTGCAGGGCCACCACAAGCTGGCGCCGTCGCCCTGGTTGGAGTTGGCTACCCAAGGCTTCCCGTTGGCGTCCTGCGCCCAGGTAATGCCGCCGCTCCAGGGTGGGTTCTCGCTTACCTGCGGCTTGCCGCTGTAGTATACTTTTATCTCGCCTTCCGTGCCCGCCTGCTGCGGTTCCTGCAGCTGCACAAACCAGGCGTTGCCATCCTGCTGTACCGGCACGTCCTTGCCCTGCTGCGTCACACGGCTAATGCGCATGGGCGGCTGCAAATCCACTTGCATGCGCTGCTGATTTGGCTCCAGCACTTTATAGCGGATGGTGTTGCTGCCCGAGATGCTGCTGTCCTGCGGGTTTACGGCGATGTCGAGGTGGTAAAAGGTGAGGTCCCACCAGGCGCGCTCGGGCGTGATGCTGCCGCGCAGGGTATCCTGCCGGGTGAACTCCTGTGCCTGCGCAGCGGCGGTGCCAAGGCAAAGTATACTTCCCAGAGCCATTGTTCGTAGCAAGTGGCGTGTTTTCATGAACAAGCGTTTTGTGTTGGTATGAAAAAAAACATCCTGCCTAAAATAAACATTAAGCAGGATGCGCTAGCTAAGATAGCTGATTTATACTTTCGGGCAACACGGTTGCCGCCATTTATACGTGTTACACGGGATGCACCATGTCCTTGTACTCGGGGTAGCGCTCAATGTAGGCCTCCACCACCGGGCAGGAGGGGATGATTTTATAGTTGTTCGACCGGGCGAACTCCAGTCCCTCTTTTACCAGTTTTCCTGCCAGGCCTTTTCCGCGCTGGCTGTCGGGCACGTACGTGTGCTCGAAGTCGATGATCTGCTCCTCGGTGTAAAAGTAAGTCAGCTCCGCATCTTCCTCTCCGAAGGATACATAGAACCGGAGGTCCTCCTCGTCATGAATAATATTATGGCTCATATTTCAGTTTATTAGTCTGTATACTTTAACGCTTGCCGAAGTTACTTGTTCGGCCTATTGCCGTGGTTTGGCGCGCTCATATTGCGGTGGCCAGGTATGATCGGCACCGAGTTCCTGCGCCGCGTGCATCGGGAAGTAGGGGTCGCGGAGCAGCTCACGGGCCAGCAGCACCACATCGGCCTGCCCGCTGGCCAGTACCTCCTCCGCCTGCCTGGCCTCTGTTATCATACCCACAGCACCCGTCAGAATCCCCGCCTCTTGCTTCACCTGCTCGGCAAACTTCACCTGGTAGCCCGGTCCAACGGGAATAGAGGCGCGCGGCACGTTGCCTCCGGTGGAGCAATCAATCAGGTCGACGCCCAGCCTCTTCAGTTCTTTTGCCAGCGCTACAGAGTCATCCACCGTCCAGCCGCCTTCTGTCCAGTCGGTGGCGGAGATGCGCACGAGGAGCGGGAGGTCCTCGGGCCATACCTGGCGCACGCGTTCAGTTACCTCCAGCAGCAGCCGGATGCGGTTTTCAAACGAGCCGCCATACTTGTCGGTACGCTGGTTGCTGATAGGGGAGTAAAACTCGTGCAAAAGGTACCCGTGGGCGGCATGTATCTCCGCCACTTTAAAGCCGGCTTCCAGCGAGCGCCTGGCGGCCGCCTCAAAGGCATCGATCACGTTTTCAATTTCGGGCAGCGAGAGTGCGTGCGGCACAGGGCCGTTTTCGGAGAAAACGATAGCGCTGGGAGCTACGGTTTGCCAGCCATTTTCCTCCTCCGGGAAGATGGGGCCGCCGCCTTCCCAGGGTCGGTGGCTGCTGGCCTTTCGGCCAGCGTGTGCCAGTTGGATGCCCGGCACAGCACCTTGCTCCGAAATAAACTTTGTGATGCGCTGGAGCCCTTCAATATGTTCGTCTTTCCAGATGCCCAGATCGTGGGGAGAGATGCGCCCTTCCGGCACCACAGCCGTGGCTTCCGAAAGCACAAGAGCGGCCCCGCCCACGGCACGGCTGCCCAGGTGCACCAGGTGCCAGTCGGTGGCAAACCCATCCTGGCTGCTATACATGCACATGGGCGATACAGCAATCCGGTTTCTTAAGGTGATGCCGCGCAGGGTGAGGGGGGAGAAAAGTATAGACATAGTATAAATTCGATTTTAAAAGTATAATTCGATACCAGTTAACAGATACCCCGCTGCATGGTTTCGGGTTTAGCAGTATAATGCAGGGCCGCACCAGGAGCAGCGGCGTAGGTGCTAGTGTGCTGCCTCGGCCAATATGCGGTTCAGGTCCGTCAGGATGCTGCCCACGTCGCGGATGGTGCGGTCGGTGCGGATGCTGCGCAAGGTGCCCAGGCAGTGGTTTTGCAACTTTTCAGCCTCCTGTATACTTGCCAGCAGGGCCGGGCGGTGCTTCTCCGGAGGACCCACCATCGTTTGGCTAAACAGGCTGATGCAAACAGCTGTGGCTTCCATGGCCAGTTGCAGCGCCTGCGTGTCCTGCAGTTCGCTCTCGAAGATGCGGCCAGAGTTAAGGTCAGCGATGCCGCGGCGGATACCCCTGATTTGTGTGGTGATATGCTCAAGCCGCTTCACGCCTATGGCCAGGCGGCTGAGCCGTGTGCGCTTGGGCGTCAGGAAAGGGTTATACTTCAGGCTCTGCTCGGCCAGTCCCAGCGATTTTATACTTTGCTCCGTGGCGGCAATGAGCGCGTCTGTTTCCTGGCGGCCCACCAGTTGCCCTTTGTCGGTTTGCCGTAGCTGCCTTGCCAGAAACTGCAGTGTCTTGGTGCCCTGCTCGCCCAGCGCCAGCATGCTGTTCTCTACCTCCGGGATGGCGTTCTGCGGCACGATCAAAGCGTTAATCAGCACTGCCACCACCGAGCCTACGACGGTCTCCACGATGCGCTCCACCGCATAGCCATCCTCCTGCAGCCCGAATGCCAGCACCAGCAGGGAACTGACCGCCACCTGCGATACAATCTGCGGGTTCATGCGCAACGCCCTGGAGATGCCCATCCCGATGATGATGACCAGGAAGATAGAGAGCGTGCTGATGCTGAGCCAGTGCCCGATCAGCAGGCTTACGGCCACGCCACCGATAATGCCGATGATGCGCTGGGTGGCTTTCTCCACGGAGTCGGCCACGGTAACCTGTACGGTAAGGATGGAGGCCAGCGGCGCAAAGAAAGGATACTCAGAGCCCAGCACGGTGGTTGCCACAACCCACGACACGGTGGCGGCCAGTGCCGTTTTCACTATCTGCAGGGTCAGCCCGATGCGGGCGAAGAAGTTTATGACTTGGGGCATACAAACCTATACCATGGACAAGCCCTAAAGTTATAAAATAGAGCTGAGACGAGCGGTAGGATGGGTGAAGGCAGGGGGCGGCTTCAGGAATTAAGCCCGTGAAGTATTTGTTGGATGTCGCTTTCCTCGAGGGGCTTTTGCAGGAAGCGTGCCAGGAAATCGTAGGTCTTTGCCTTTCGAACGTCCATGGAGTCTAAGGAGGAGGTGAGGATGTAGAGCCGGCAGTTTTGTTTCAGGAGCTCAGCGTGTGGAGAAAGCTTGTCCAGAAAATGCCAGCCGTCCATCTGGGGCATGTTCAGGTCGAGGAAAATGGCATTGGGTATACTTTCAGTTTGCTCCTGTTGCAGGATGGGCAGCAGCTGATGGATTGCATCGCAGGGATTCTGGAAGGTCTCATACTCCCGCGCAAACCCTTCCGCCTCCAGCATGGTCTGGGCAAGGAAAACACTGACCTCGTCATCATCAATGATATACACTTTCTCGAACACAGGAACCCTATAACAAGTATACAGCGCTTTTGCGGCAGGCTCATTTTGAACCGTCCTGATGCAGGCAGGGTGTAACGGCAAGCCAACGGGATGTACGGCTAAACAGGGTCAGAGTGCCTCAGGAGCTATACTTGCTTAGTAGAGGGAGGCTTAAATTTAGCCAATGACTCAGCGGGGCATCTGCAGCAGCACTGTGCCTGATAATAGGGAGGAAAGTATAAAATTAAAGTATGGGAAGCCGGAGGGTAAAGGTAGTGCCCGCGCCTGGGGTGCTTTCTACCTCTATGCGCCCGCCCAGCAGCCGTACCTGCTCCTTTACCAGGTAGAGGCCAAGCCCTTTGCCGTCTATTTCGTGGTGGAAGCGTTTGTACATCTTAAACAGCGAGGTGCCCACCTTTTCCAGATCCATGCCGGTGCCGTTATCCGCCACTGAAATCACGGCTTCGTTATCGTGCTGCTCCACTGAAACGATAATCGCAAGCGTTCGCCCCGGTTGCCTGTACTTAATGGCATTGGATAGCAGGTTGCGGATGATGCTGGTCAGGAAGGCTTTGACGGTAAACAGGTGCAGGCTCTCGGAGCCAGCCAGTGTTACGGTCGCCTCGGCATTGTTTATTTCCTGCTGCAGATCGCTCAGGCAATGCTGCACCAGCTCCTCCACGTCGCATAGCTCGCGGGGTTCGTCGCCCTGGTGGTGCAAGGTAAGCATCTGGTTCAGGTCGCGCACCATGCCGTCCAGCTGCTGCGCCGATTGCAGGATGGCATTCACGGCTGTTTGCTTTGTTTTCTCTGGCAGGTTGTCTTTTTGCAGGAGCCTGCCCAGGCCCAGCAGGCGGGCAATGGGGCTGCGGAAATCATGGGCGATGATCTTACGGAACAACTCCAGCTCCTCGTTCTGGCGCTGCAGTTCCTGTGAGGTCTGCAGTAGTGCCCGCTCGCGCTCTTTCTGCAGGGTGATATCCTTAGCGATGCCCAGAATGCCCACCATCTCGCCGTCCACCTTCAGCGGGAAATTGGTCACATCCAAAAAAACAGACTCCCCGTTCTCCCGCAGCACCACGGTTTGGTAACGTTGCGGAGCTCCCTGGCTGGCGGCCCTGAAGTACCCCACCGATTCCTCCCAGTGCTCCGGATGAATGAAAAGACTGAAACTTTGCCCAATGAGCTCCTCCCGACTGCGCTGCAGCACCTGGCATACGGTATTGTTCACCGTATGGAAGGCATTGTCCATCCCGATCGTGTAGATCGCGTCAGGGTAATTGTTGAAGTAGCGCCTGTTCAGCTGCTCCAGCCTCATAGACGCGAGCCCGGCGCTATGTTGCAAGGGTGAATAGAAAACGTTCATCGGGTGTTAAGTTTGTGTTGTGTAGTGTAATAGGGTGGTAGTGGTAAGTATGGTGTTGGCTTAGTAGCTCTTCTTAAGCTGAAGAACCCATTGGTCTTCCAGGGGCTTTTGCAGAAAGCCGGCCACCAGGCTGCTGCTGTTGGCGCGCCGGCGCTCCTGCTCGTCCACCGAGGAGGTAAGGATATAGATGCGGCAACGGCCTTTCAGAGCCTCCTCGTACGGGGCGAGGGCCTCCAGAAAATCCCAGCCGCTCAGAAATGGCATGTTCAGGTCGAGGAAAATAACTTCCGGGAGCGCCTCCTCGTTTCCTGCCGCGCTTTCCAGCAGGCTCTGCAGGGCCTGCTGCGCATCCAGGAATCCCCTGCATTCCGTGGCAAAGCTTTCGGCCTCCAGAATCGTCTCTGTCAGGAAGATGCTCACTTCGTCATCATCCACAATGAAAACCTTGTTATACATGTTTTGCTCCTAGGTATATCTTAAATGTGGTGCCCTGGTCGGGGGCACTTTCAACTTCTATTTTGCCGTTCAGGGCCTGCACCTGCGTTTTTACCAGGTATAAGCCTATTCCCTTGCCATGGGTGTTGGGGTGGAAACGCTTGTACAGCTGGAAGAGCTGGTGCCGCACCAGGTGCATATCCATACCTGAGCCGTTATCACGCACGGTAAGCACATACCCCCGCTTGTCACGCTCAGCCTTTATGATTAGTTCCAACTGCCTGAAATCGGATTTATACTTCAGGCTGTTAGAGATCAGGTTGTACAGGATGCTGTACAGGTAGGAGCGGATGGACATGAGCCGGAAGCTGGGGTCCACCTCTACCTGCACCTGCGCGCTGGTAAGCGCAATCTGATGCTCAAACTGATCCAGCACCTGCTGGCAAACGTGGCTAATATATACATTTTCGCGTTTGGAAACGCGGCCGTCCTCGCGCAGCGACAGGATCTCGTTGATGTCTTTCACCACAGTGTCGAGCTGCTCGATGGAGTCACGCAGCTTTTCGAGGGCGGCGTCATAGTTGGCTGTTTCTTTGGGCAGCCTGTGCACTAACTGCACAAGGCCCAGGGCGTTGGCAACCGGCGCGCGCAGGTTATGCGAGATCATGTAAGTGAACTGCTGCAGGTCCAGGTTGTGCTTGTACACATCGTCAGCCAGCTTGATGAGTAGTTTTTGCGACTTTACGGTTTCCGTGATGTCTTTGGCGATGCCCTGCGCCCCCTGCAGCTCTCCCCGGAAGTATACCGGCATCATCGACACGCTGACATTCCTGGTTTCGCCTTCTTTGGTAATGAGGCATACTTCCTGCGTCAGGGCCTGCCCAGCCCATATTTTCTCCATGGTCTCCGCCGCTGTTTCCAGGGAGTCGGGGTGCAGCAGCGTGTAGTAGGGCTGGTTGAGCAGCTCGTGTGCCTCGTAGCCGGTGAGCTTGTGCAGGTGCCCGTTCACCTTTTTGAAGGTGCCATCCAGGTTCAGGGTGAAAACGGTGTCGGGGTGCTCGAAAAACAGCGACTTGTAGTAAGCCTGGTGGTGGTCCAGGTCATAGGCCAATTTTGTGGCTGCTGTTACATCGCGGGAGCTGGTCAATATTCCCCGCACGTGCTCGTCGTGCAGCATATTCTTTCCGGTGCCCTCCAGCCAACGCCATTCGCCGCTCTTGTGCCTGAACCGGAAGGCCGGTACCTGAGCCGGCTCAAAAACCAGCAGCCTGTCCAGCGCCTCTCTTACTCCTGCCAGGTCCTCGGGGTGAATGAATGCTGCAGCAGGCTGACCCAACAGCTCCTGCGGGGTATAGCCAAGTACAGCCGTGACAGACTCGCCCACGAAAGTATAGGTATACTCCTCACTCAGAACAGCGATCAGGTCTATGCTGTTACCCACAATGGCGCGATAAAACTCGCGGGAGTAATCGTGGCTAATCTCTTTTAATACAGGAGGTTGCAAGCGGTTGTTTTTATATTTTGGCTAAAAGTTATAGGAGCATCATTTGTTAAATCGTACTTCTAAAACCGCTGTATGGCTGTGCGAAAATAATGCATAACTTCGCACGAATATACACAAGATTTACAAATCAAGTTCTGTTTTATGCTATTTTAATGAAAACTTCAAATCCGGCCTAAAGTATGGATAGGGCCGCAGGAAAGCGCTGCATTATTTATGATTAATAAGTGAAGTGGTAGTGTTTTTATCTAGCCCATAGTTCTTACCTTTTGCGGTCAGGCAAAGAGCCGGAGTTTAAGCACCCCGTATAGCCGGGCCTGTAAATAATACATCTCACCTTAAAACAATCGCTAGCCTATGAAGCTCTCTACTCCCATTTCTTATTTTCTGCTGCTTTGGCTTCTGTTATCCGGTTGGCGGCTGCAGGCGCAGGTAGTTACAACCGAGCCGGCCTTCCCGACGGCAGACAAGGCTGTTACCATCACCTTCGACCTGACCAAAGCCAAAGACAGCCGGGCAAAGGGCTTGCTCGGTAAGACCGGTGATGTATACTTATGGTCGGGGGCAGGGACTTCCGAAGATACGAATGCCTTTGAGTACCAGCCGGCCGGCCAGAACAACTGGGGCGCCCCCTTCGAGCCGGGCAAGATGACACCGCTGGGCAACGACAAGTGGCAGATTACCTTGGTGCCGCGGCAGTATTTTGGGGTGCCGGCTGGTACGCCTATCCGTAAAATGGGTTTGCTCCTGAAAAACGGAAACGGCACCGCTCAAACCGAGGATATCATTATTACCCTTTACGAAACCGCTTTTCAGGTAGCCTTTCAGCAGCCGGAGCGGGAGTTTTTCTTTGTCGCCCCCAACAGCACGATACAGGTAGAGGTAAAGGCCTCGGAGGCAGCCGAGCTGCGCCTGCTGCACGACGGCGTAGAAGTACGCAGGGCAAATGGAAGTGACAAACTCAGCTATACTTTACGCACTGGCGCTGACCAGGGGAAGCGCCACCGCCTGGTGGTGGAGGCGAAAACGGAGACGGAAAGCGCCACTGATGTATTAGAGTACATGATTAAGCCGACTTCTCCGGTGGCTGCCCTGCCCGCCGGGATGCAGGAAGGCATTAATTACGTGGATGAAGAGGAGGTGGTGCTGGTGCTCTACGCGCCCCGCAAACAGTATGTGTACGCGGTAGGTGAATTCAGCGACTGGCAACCAACGCAACAATACCTGATGAACCGCACGCCGGACGGGGAACGCTACTGGCTGCGCCTGACCGGGCTCCCGGCAGGGCAGGAGGTGGCTTACCAGTACCTGGTGGATGGCGAGCTGGCCGTGGCCGACCCTTACGCCGAGAAGATCCTGGACCCGGAGCACGACCGTTTCCTGACTGCTGCCAATTACCCGAATCTGAAGCCTTACCCGGAAGAGGCGACGGGCATTGTGTCGGTGCTGCAAACCCAGCGGCCCAAGTATAACTGGCAGGTAACCAACTTCGAAAGGCCCGCTGTGGAACAACTGGTGGTGTACGAGCTGCTGCTGCGCGACTTTGTAACTACCCGCAATTATAAAACGCTGACGGACACGCTGGGCTATTTTAAAAGACTGGGCATAAATGCCATTCAGCTCATGCCGGTTATGGAGTTCACCGGGAACGAGTCGTGGGGCTACAACCCGACCTTCTTCTTTGCCCCAGACAAAGCTTACGGCACAGCAGAGGATTTAAAAGCGTTTATTGATGCAGCGCACCAGGCAGGCATCGCCGTGATACTGGACATCGTGCTCAACCAGGCCGACTACGAATTCCCCTACGTGAAACTGTATTGGGATGGCACGAAGCCCTCCGCCGACAATCCATACTTTAACCAGCAGGCCACACACCCTTATAGCGTGTTCTTTGACTTTAACCACGACAGCCCGGCCACCCAAGCCCTGGTGCAGCGCGTGACGGAGTTCTGGCTTCAAGAGTATAAGGTGGATGGTTTCCGCTTCGACCTCTCCAAAGGCTTTACCCAGAAACAAACAGGCGATAACGTGGATGCCTGGAGTGCCTACGATGATGACCGCGTGGCTACCTGGAAGCGCATCTACAACGACATCCGAAGTATAGATAAGACCGCCTACGTGATACTGGAGCACTTTGCCGACAACGCCGAAGAGAAGGAGCTGGCTAATTACGGGATGCTGTTCTGGGGCAACGCCAACCACAATTTCCGCCAGCTGGGCAAAGGGCAAAATGCCAATCCGCAGTGGCTGTCGCACAAGGTAAGAGGGTGGGAGCAGCCGCACGTTATCGGTTATTTGGAAAGCCACGACGAGGAACGCCTGGTGTATGATGTGAAGCAAAACGGCAAGTCCACCAGCAGCTACAGTACGCGCAACCTGCCCACTGCCCTGAACCGCGCCAAGCTGGCCGCCGCCTTTGCCCTCACCGTGCCGGGGCCCAAGATGCTCTGGCAATTCGGGGAGCTGGGCTATGACGTGTCGATAGAGGAGAACGGCCGCACAGGCAACAAGCCCATCCGTTGGGAGTACCAGAACGACCCAGAGCGGGCTAAGCTCTACCAGGTATACGCTGAACTGATCAAGCTTAAAACCTCACAGCCCGCTTTTGCAACCGAAGACTTTACATTGGATCTGGCTAACATTGTCAAGCGCATCACGCTTCGCAGCGAGGACATGAGCGTGTTTCTGATCGGCAACTTTGATGTGCAGCAGCAGACGGCCCAAACAGATTTCCCGCAGGCGGGCACCTGGTACGATTATTTTACCGGGGAGGAGCTGCTGGTAACCGATCCGGAAAGGGAGGTCCTGCTTGAGCCGGGCGAGTTCAGGCTTTTCACGACCCAGCAACTGGACCAGCCGAAACCGAACCTGCTCCCCTGGGGCCGCATCATACTTTCCGCTGACGAGCTGCTGGTGGCCGGTACAAGTATAAAAGTATACCCGAATCCCACGCCCGGGGCTGTGAATTTATACTTGGAGAGCGATTACCGCGGACAGGTGCAGCTGCAGGTGCTAGATGTAACAGGCCGCGTTGTTTACCGTGATACACTGCACAAAACCCAGGAAGTATGGCAGCAACCGCTTCCCCTGCATAACGTTCGGGGTGGTTTATACTACCTGCACCTGCGCGCCGGCGACACCTACCATGTGCAGAAGCTGGTGAAGGTGGGTGAATAGCAGTTTTTTGCCCCCGGGAGGGATAAAAAGAGCCGCGTGGCGCTATAGGAAAGTATAGCCCTGCGCGGCTCTTTGCTTTGATCTCTTAACCATCATCCCGTTATGACACCTTTACTGAAAACCGCACGGCACCTGGTGCTTCTTCTTATACTTTTAACCCTACCTTACACCTCCCTTTTTGGGCAAAACAAAAGCGGTGTGTATGTAGACAAGCAGGGTGTGATGCGTTGGCAGAAGGGAGATAAAGAAGCGAACTTCTTCGGGATAAACTATACCGTGCCCTTCGCTTACGGCTACCGCTCACACAAGGCCCTGGGCGTGGATCTGGAAAAGGCCATTGATCAGGATGTGTACCATTTCGCCCGCATGGGGGTGAACGCTTTCCGGGTGCACGTATGGGATACGGAGATTTCTGACTCGGTGGGCAACCTGCTGGAGAACGAGCACCTGCGCCTGTTCGATTACCTGGTAGCCAAGCTGAAGGAGCGAAACATCAAAATCTTCCTGACGCCTATCGCTTTTTGGGGGCCGGGCTACCCGGAGCCGGACATGAAAACAGCCGGCTTCTCCAGCATCTACAACAAGCAGCAAGCCGTCACCGAAGAGGCCGCCTTTGTGGCACAGGAGCGTTACCTGCAGCAGTTTTTCAAGCACGTAAATCCTTACACAAAACTCTCTTACCAGGACGACCCAGACATCATTGCCGCTGAGATCAATAACGAGCCCAAGCACTCCGGACCCAAGGAACGGGCCACCGAGTACGTGAACCGCATGGTGCAGGCCGTGCGCGGCACCGGCTGGACAAAGCCCATCTTCTACAATATCAGCGAGTCGCCCACCTATGCCGATGCCGTGGCGAAGGCCAACATACAGGGCGTGACCTTTCAGTGGTACCCGACGGGTTTGGTGGCTAACCGCACCTTGCAGGGCAACTACCTGCCGCACGTAGATCAGTACCGCATTCCCTTCGATACCATTCCGCAGTATGCCGGCAAGGCCCGCATGGTGTATGAGTTTGATGCCGGCGATATACTCGACCCGTACATGTACCCGGCCATGGCCCGCAGCTTCCGGCAGGCTGGTTTTCAGTGGGCCACCCAGTTTGCCTACGACCCGCTGGCCACCGCCTACGGAAATACCGAATACCAGACACACTACCTCAACCTGGCCTACACCCCGGACAAAGCCATCAGCCTGATGATTGCCGCCGAGGCCTTTCTGCGGCTTCCGCGCCTGAAAAGCTACGGCGCTTACCCCGCCGATACCGTGTTTGATGTGTTCCGGGTGAGCTACAAGGAAAAGTTGAGCGAGATGAACACCCCGGAGAAATTCTACTACTCCGGTACCACCAGCACCAAACCAGCCAATGTCAACAAGCTGGCAAAAGTAGCGGGAGTGGGAAGCTCGGCCGTGGTAAAGTATAGCGGTACCGGCGCCTACTTTTTGGATAAGCTCGAAAACGGTGTGTGGCGGCTGGAAGTGATGCCGGACGCCATTCATGTGAGCGACCCGTTTGCCAAAGCATCTCCCAGGAAAAGCGTGACAAGCATACAGTGGCAGGAGCACCCGATGGAAATCAGCCTGCAGGATTTGGGAAACAGCTTTGCGGTGGAAGGGCTGAACGAGGGCAACAGCTATACTTCCAAAGCAAGTAGCAGAAGCTTCAACGTCAGGCCGGGGGTATACCTGCTTTCCAAGGGCGGCAAAAGTATAAAAAAGGCGAATGCCAAAGCCTTAGGGACCATTGGGTTAAGAGAGTTTGTGGCCCCGCAACCCACTACGGGAAAGGTATACCTGCGCCATACCCCTTTGGCAGAGGTGAGCTCCGGCAAGCCGTATACCATTCAGGCAACCATAGCAGGGGCCGATGCCAAAGCCAAAGTAAGCCTGGCTGCCAACAACCTCTCGGGTGTCTGGAATACGGTGGAGATGAAGCAGGTGCGACCTTATACGTATGAGGCAGCAGTGCCCGCCGAACTGCTCACCCCCGGGGCGCTGAAGTATAGAATCATCGTGGAGGAGCCTGACGAGGACTTTACCGTTTTCCCGGGAGGGCACAAGGGCAATCCCTGGGCCTGGGACTATGTACAGACTGATATGTGGCAGACGTATGTGGCCGCTGCAAATGGCGCGCTGTCCCTGTTTAATCCGTCAACCGATCAGAACCTGTTTATCTACCCCAACCTCTGGCAAGGCAATGAGCGGCAGGTTATCACTGGTAAAAAGCCCGGACAACTCATCCTCAAACTTACCAGCCAGGAAAAACCGCAGGAGGGCGTGATGGGCTTTCAGGTATATGTGGGGGATAAGTTGGCGGGGCGGCAGACAGAGTTGCCTACTTTTGACAAACTGGTGATCCGGGCTCGCGCAGCGGCTCCTGTTCAGGCAAAGCTGTCGCTGATTACTGCCGCAGGCTCGGCCTTTGCTGCAAGTATCAACCTCGATTCCGAGTTCAGGGAGATAGAAGTACCGCTCAGTAGCCTGACACCTTCCGCTTTTATACTTCTGCCAAGGCCATACCCCGGTTTTCACCCTTTCCGTTTCCAATCCGGTGCAGCAGCGTCCTTTAACCTGCGCCAGGTCGAAAAGTTGGAGCTAACCATTGGCGAAGGCGCTGCGCCCCAGACTTATAGTTTTGAAATAGAGGGCGTTTGGCTGGAGCAGGCAGAAAGCCAGCTAGACTAAGTATAACATAGCCTCTCCTGATTCTTGGTATTATACAATTCTAATAAATACTTGTAACTATCTGGCTTGTAATTAGTTAAAGTAGGTATAATCATTGTTTAAAATTTCCTGATTCAGGAGGGATATTTTAAGCGACTACTGGCTATACAGGTAAAGAGCAAGCGCTCACTTTATACCGCTGTTACGTACATGAGATACCAATTTGCCAGTGTCGCAGACCTTGCTGCAGACGAATTTTTTGCCCGGTGGGTAGTTTCGCCTACGGCAGAAAGTGACGCTTTCTGGCAGAATTGGCTCCTGCAATACCCCTCAAAGCGTGAGGAGGTGGAGCAGGCGCGCAGGCTTGTAAGTTTGTTATCCGATGATTTGTACCCGTACCGGGCTTCTGACGAAGAGGCTATCTGGCAGCGGTTGCAAAAAGAGGTACAGCAGGAGCAGGCTGCCACAGAACCCAAAGTGATGGCCATTAATAATTGGCGGCAGAAGCGGTATTACCTGAGCATGGCGGCCTCTGTGGCGCTTATACTGCTGGTATCGTCGCTGTTCCTGCTACGCCAGGCGCCGGTTAAGTATAGCACGGGTTACGGAGAGCAGCTTTCGGTACAATTGCCGGATGGCTCCAGGGTAGTGCTGAACGGAAACTCCGCCCTGACCTATACAAACGACTGGCCCGGCCTGTCGGACCGGAAAGTAGACCTGCAGGGCGAGGCTTTCTTTGAGGTGGTGCACAAGGGAATTGCGCAGCCGTTTGTGGTTCGGGCGGCAGATGATACAGAGGTTAAAGTTCTGGGGACAGCGTTTAACGTGACAAGCCGCAACCACACGAGCCGGGTGGTGCTGGCCTCCGGAAAAGTGCAGCTTACTTACACTAGCAACGGCGCTCCAAGCCAGCTCAGCATGCAGCCCGGAGAACTGGTGGAGGTAAGCCAGGGTGGCAGCCATGTACTGCAGCAGCAGGTAAGCCCGGAAGTATACACTGCCTGGAAAGATGACAAAGTGATTTTCGACAACACCTCCTTACAGGACATTGCCGACATGCTGGAACAGGTGTATGGCTATAAAGTGGTGATAGCGGACGCTGAGCTGGCCCGGCAAAGGCTCACAGCCAGCCTGAAAGGGCAGGGGGTGGACAAGATCCTGGCAACCGTCTCGGCCACGCTGGGAGCCAAAGTTACCGTGCAAAAGGAATCAAAAACTATACTTATATCTATTTCATAACCTATCGTATGCAAAACAAATATACCCGTAGAATCAGGGCCATTGGCCTTTCTACAGTGTTGTGTTGCCTTGGCTTGCCTGCCACCTCCCAAAACCTGTATGCTTCGGGGGATGTGCAGCTGGAACTGGCATCCAGCAGCCGCAGCGCAGCGCGGGGCTACACCAGCACATCGCTGAAGGCTGCCTTAAACGATCTGCAACGCAAGTTCGGCATTCAGTTTTCCTACAAGGCAGATGTGGCGGAGAACCTGCAGCTCCGCATGCCTGCCTCGCTCGATGGCGAAAAGGATGCCGATGCCTTACTGACCCGCATCCTTTCCCCTGCCGGCCTGAGCTACAAGAAGGTAGACGAAGTATACATTATCGAAAAGGCGGCTGCCACGCCAGCCCCTGCACCTGCCAGCAGGGAGACTGCCAAGTCCGGCACCAGCATCAACAGCCAGACCAACATAACGGTAAACGGCACGGTGAAGGATGAGGCTGGCACGGGTCTGCCCGGCGTGACGGTGGTGCTGCAAGGCACCACCCGGGGTACTTCCACCGATGCCAACGGTAACTTCAGCATTGCGGTACCGGAAACCGGTGCGGTGCTAGTGTTCTCTTACATCGGCTATACTACCCAGCAGGTAACCGTGGGCAACCAGACCTCCCTTAACATTACCCTTGCCCAGGATATGAAGGCCCTGGAAGAAGTAGTGGTGGTGGGCTACGGTACCCAGCGCAAGAGCGACATCACCGGCTCGGTAACCGCCATTTCCCAGGAGGACTTCCAGCAAGGAAACATCACCACCCCAGAGCAGCTTATTGCCGGTAAGGTAGCCGGTGTGCAGATTTCCTCGAACGGTGGTGCCCCAGGCTCTGGCAGCCGCATCCGTATCCGGGGCGGCTCCTCCCTGAACGCCAGCAACGACCCGCTTATCGTGATTGACGGGGTGCCGATTGACAACAGCGGCATCTCCGGAACGGCGAACCCGCTGGCGCTCATCAACCCGAACGATATCGAGACCTTTAACGTGCTGAAGGATGCCTCTGCGACGGCCATTTACGGCTCACGCGCCTCAAACGGGGTAATCATCATCACCACCAAGCGTGGCCGTGCGGGCGATAAAATGAACGTAAGCCTGAACTCGCTGGTATCGGTATCGCAACTGAGGGACAAGGTAGAGGTGCTGACCGGTGACGAGTACCGAGCCGCGGTAAACCAGTACGCCACTGAGGAAAACAAGGCGCTGCTGGGGCAGGCCAACACCGATTGGCAGGACCTGATTTTCCGGGATGCTGTGAGCCAGGACCACAACCTGAGCGTGAGCGGCTCTGTGAAGAACCTGCCGTACCGCGTGTCTGTGGGTTACTTGGACCAGGAAGGCATCCTGCTGACGTCTGAGATGAAGCGTGGAACCGGATCCGTAAGCCTGAACCCTACCTTCTTTAACGATCACCTGACCGTGAACCTGAATGTGAAGGGCATCAAGGCGAAGCACCAGTTTGCGAACGAGGGTGTGATAGGTACAGCTGTTCAGTTTGACCCAACCCAGTCGCCGTATGATTCGGACAACACCCGGTTTGGCGGCTACTTCGAGTGGGTGGACCAGAACGGCAACGTGAACACGCTGGCGCCGCGCAACCCGCTCAGCACCCTGAAGCAGACCGATGACAACAGCGACGTGAGCAGAAGCATCGGTAACATCCAGCTGGACTACAAATTCCACTTCTTGCCGGAGTTGAGGGCCAACCTGAACCTGGGTTACGATGTGTCGAAGAGCGAGGGCTCGGTGACGCTGCCTACCACACTTGCGTCTGTATTCACGCAGGGCGGCAGCTTCTCGCAGTACGAGCAGCGCAAGAACAACAACCTGCTGGACTTCTACCTGAACTATGTGAAAGAGTATGCGGAGCTGAAGAGCCGCGTGGATTTCACAGCCGGTTACTCTTACCAGAAGTTCAAAAACGAAGTGCCACCGTTTGCCACGCTGAACCTGGCTGGTGACACGATTACGAGGGCTCCGAACCCAATCGAGACCAACAACGTGCTGCTGTCTTACTTCGGGCGTCTGAACTATGCGTTTATGGACCGCTACATTCTGACGGCTACCATCCGCCGCGATGGTTCTTCCCGCTTCAGCCCGGACAACAGGTGGGGCACGTTCCCGGCGCTTGCTTTTGCCTGGAGAATCAACGAGGAGCCTTTCCTGCAAAACGTTACGGCCATCTCTGACCTGAAACTGCGACTGGGTTACGGTGTGACGGGGCAGCAGGACATCGGGCAGGATGCGTTCTACCCATACCTGGCCCGCTACGTGCCTAGCAACCAGGAAGCCAGCTACCAGATTGGCGATACCTTCTACCGCACGCTGCGTCCGCAGGGATACGACGAGAACATTAAGTGGGAAGAGACCAAAACCTACAACGTTGGCCTGGACTTCGGCTTCCTGAACAACAGAATCAACGGTAGCCTGGACTATTACTACAAGAAAACGGAAGACCTGCTGGCCATCATTCAGGTGCCTGCCGGCTCTAACCTGACTAACCGCCTCTACACGAACGTAGGCAGCATCGAGAACCGTGGCCTGGAGGCAGTCCTCAACTTCAACGTGATCAACACCGAGCAGTTTAACTGGGACGTTGGCCTGAACGGTACCTTTAACAGGAATGAGATCATCAAGCTGAGCAGAACGCAGGACGATGATGCCTTGGGTATCCCGGTAGGCGGTATTGGCGGTGGTGTTGGTAATACCATCCAGATCCATACTGTGGGCCATCCGACATTTGCTTACTACGTGTACAAGCAGGTGTACGGGGAGGACGGACGTCCGATAGAGGGCCTGTATGCTGATTTGAACGGCGATGGCCAGATCACAGACCAGGATTTGTACCGTTACAAGAGCCCTGAGCCTAGAGCCTACTTTGGCTTTAACACGCAACTGAGCTACAACAAGTGGAGCCTGGGCATGGTGCTGCGCGGATCTGTTGGCAACTACGTGTACAACAACATCAAGGCCAACGCTTTCTACAGCAACCTCGACTGGGAAGGATACCTGCTTACGATCCCAACTTTTATCAATGATTTTGGCTTTGTGGGGCCGGATGATCCGAACCGCCAGTACTCCGATTACTTTATTGAGAATGCCTCGTTCCTGCGCATGGATAACATCAACCTGGGCTACAACGTGGGCAGCATCCTGAACGACAGGGTAAACCTGCGCCTGACGGCCACCGGCCAGAACATCTTCGTGATCACGAAGTATGACGGCCTGGACCCTGAGGTGACCGGAGGCATTGACAACAACTTCTACCCAAGACCAAGAATCCTGTCGCTGGGCTTAAATCTGGATTTCAAATAATAGCTGAAGTATAAAATGAAGACGAAATATATAGCTAGTCTGCTCCTGTCGGGCCTCATCGGCTTCTCGGCTGTATCCTGTACAGATGACCTGGACCAGACTCCTCCTTATGAGGTAACGTCCGCCACCGTCTACAACGATTTTAACAATTACAAACAAGTGCTGGCCAAAGTATACGCAGGCCTTGCCCTTACCGGACAGCAGGGCCCTGCCGGCAACCCGGACATTACGGGCGGCGACGAGGGCTTCTCCTCGTACCTGCGCCAGTACTGGCAGCTGCAGGAACTCCCTACCGACGAAGCCGTGATTGGCTGGGGCGATGCGGGCTTGCCTGACCTGCACGACATGGACTGGACCCCAAACAACCAGTTCGTGACGGCGCTGTTTGCCCGTATCTACTACCAGATATCGCTCTCCAACGAGTTTATCCGCGAGACATCGGATGACAAGCTTTCTGGTAGGGGTATTTCCGGTGCCAATGCCGAAACAGCCAGGTTGTTCCGTGCCGAAGCCCGCTTCCTGCGTGCGCTGAGCTACTACCACGCGCTGGACCTGTATGGCAACGTGCCTTTCATTGATGAGACCAATACCGTAGGTGCCTTCTTCCCGGAGCAGATTCAAAGGGCTGACTTGTTTGATTACATAGAAGCCGAACTGCTGGATGTGGAGAACCTGCTGGTAGACCCGATGCAGAACGAGTACGCCCGCGCCGACAAAGCTGCTGCCTGGATGCTGCTGGCCAAGCTGTACCTGAACGCCGAAGTATATACAGGTGAGAACCGTTATGCCGACGCCATGACTTACGCCAAAAAGGTAGTGGACGCGGGCTATCCGCTGGAAGAGGATTACGATGACCTGTTCCTGGCTGACAACCACACGGCCAAAGGCATCATTTTCCCGATTGCTTTCGACGGGTTGAGAACGCAGACCTTTGGTGGCACTACCTACCTGGTGCACGCCCCAATCGGTGGCTCTATGCGTCCGGTGGAGGATTTTGGCGTGAACGGTGGCTGGGCCGGTCTGAGAACCACTTCGGCCTTTGTGGAGCTGTTCCCGGACCCAACCAACAGCCCGGACGACCGCGCCAACTTCTACACTGACGGGCAGTCGCTGGAGATTAACGAGATTGGTCCGTTCTCGAATGGTTATGCCATCGTCAAGTATAAAAACCTTACCTCTACTGGCCAAAAAGGCTCCCACCCAGGTATGGAGTTCGTGGACACGGACTTCCCGCTGTTCCGGGTGGAGGATGCTTACCTGATGTATGCCGAGGCAGCGCTTCGTGCAGGTGGCGACCTGGGGCTGGCCGTGGAACTGGTGAACAGGCTGCGCCGCCGCGCTTATGGCGACGACTCCGGAAACATCACACCAGGCCAACTGACGCTGCAGTTTATACTGGACGAGCGGGGCCGTGAGCTGTATTGGGAGGCTCACAGAAGAACTGACCTGATCCGTTACGGTCAATTCACCGGCAGCCAATACGTGTGGCCATGGAAGGGCGGCGTGGCAGAAGGACGTGCCGTGGGAGATTTCCGCACGATATACCCTATCCCAACCCCGGATATTATTTCCAACCCGAACCTGGTTCAGAACCCGGGATATTAATAGGTAAAAAAGCACTTGCCGGCACACCACTTAGAAGTGTGTGGGCAAGTGTATAACATCATACTTTTAAAGATGATATATGAAAAGCTGGTTTAACAGATCCATAGTATTCTTTGTCGCGGCGCTGGCGCTAACCAGTTGCGAGAAAGATGAAGATAGGGCGGTTGCCCGGGAGGGGGCAACCATTAACCTGACCACCTCCTCTAACGCGGTGGTGCTAACTGAAGAGGGGGCCGAGGCGGAGGCGCTGACACTGTCCTGGGATGAGGCTGACTTTGGCTACCAAGCAGCGGTGACGTATGCTTTGCAGATAGACACGGCCGACAACAACTTCAGCACCCCTTTTAACATGCCGCTGCAGGATGCCCGCGAAAAAGTGTTTACCGGAGCCGAACTGAACACCCTGCTGACAAGGCTGAAGTA
The DNA here is from genome assembly GCF_900113285.1 of Pontibacter chinhatensis. GTDB lineage: Bacteria > Bacteroidota > Bacteroidia > Cytophagales > Hymenobacteraceae > Pontibacter > Pontibacter chinhatensis. Next base: position 931,636 of record NZ_FOOT01000001.1, on the reverse strand, counting down.
TGCCCAGGAGGAAACGCACGATGTGAACATGCGCATCAGAGCCACTGTGTCTAACCTGGTGGAGCCGATCTATTCCGCTGCGCAGAAAGTTTCGGTAACTACGTACTCTACCTTTGTGGAGCCGAGCTTTGTGTATGTGCCCGGCGACTACCAGGGCTGGAGCCCTGAAACGGCGCCTTCGCTTATCTCAGTGGAGAGCAACGGCATTTACCAGGGCATCATCAGCTTCAACAACAAGGACAACAACCTTAAATTCAAAATCACGGAGGGAAGAAGCTGGTCAGTAAACTATGGCGGCGGCGCTGCTGCCGGTACGCTGGCATTGAACGGACCGGACCTGGCTGTTCCAACCAAAGACAGCTACCGCATCACCGTCGACCTGAATAACATGACCTGGTCAGCAGCCAAATACTCGTGGGGCCTGATTGGCGATGCTACGCCCGGAGGTTGGGACAAGGACACAGACATGATCTACGACAACGAGGCCGGTGTTTGGAGACTCACGACTGCTTTAACAGCGGGCAAGATCAAGTTCAGGCTGAACGACGACTGGGGCACGAACTACGGCGAGGACAATGGCGACAGCGTTCTGGAAGCCGGAGGGGCTGACATTTCTGTTGCGGCCGGTACTTACGAGATCGTGCTGGACCTGGAGAATGAGGATGGCACTGCGACCTATACTCTCACCAAAAAGTAAGTATAAAGTATAGTATAAACGAAAACAGCCCGGAGGCCTAAGCTTCCGGGCTGTTTTCGTTTGTAGTAAAGTATAAAGGGCTGCAGCGTGTAAGCTATAGTATGTTTATACTTTGGGCTATACTTGCTGAGCGGTTATTAGTACTTTCTTATTCCTTTATACTTCCGAACCTGTTGCCGAAGAAGTCGCCCTCGTTCCAAGTAGGTCGTTGCGCATCCTGGGCCACCAGGTAGCCGATAAGGAAGTTGAGCTGCACATACTTTTTGGCCGCATCGAAGTCGAAGGTGCCACCCTCGAAGTTATCCTGCGGTTTGTGGTAATACTTCTCGCGCCATACTTTCACGGTCTCATCAAGATTGTTTTTGCCGTCGGCGGTTTTGTTGCCATACTTGATGTGGAGCGCCGGCACGCCCTGCACCACAAAGCTATACTGGTCGCTGCGCACGAAGCGGTTCTGCTCCGGCTCCGGGTCCTCTTCCACATCCAGGCCCAGGTAGTTGCTGGCCTTTTGCACCTCTCCCTGAAGTGAAGAATGGGCAGCCCCCAGCGGCACCACCGACAGCAGCGGCGCAATCAGCGTGGGCATGTCGGTATTTACGTTGGCCACCAGCTGCGAGGCAGGCACGGTAGGGTACTTGGCAAAGTATGCCGAACCGAGCAGGCCCATTTCCTCCGCCGTTACCATCACGATCAGAATGGAGCGCTTTGGCTTTTGCTTTAAGTTGTTGTACACACGGGCAATCTCCAGCAGGCTGGCTACGCCGGAGGCGTTGTCGTGGGCACCATTATAGATAGAATCACCGTCGATGGGCCTGCCCACGCCAATGTGGTCAAGGTGGGCACTGTGCACCACATACTCATTTTTCAGCACTGGGTCAGAGCCTTCAATCTTGCCTACCACATTCGGGCTCTCGATGTCTTCGTAGCGGTTGCTGTAGCTGGTTTCAATACTGAAAGGCAGGTTAGCGGATGCTGGCTGGCCGTTGCGGAGGTTGGTAGCTACTTGCACCAGATCAAGGTTAGCACCCTCCATCAGCTTTTGCAGCACGTTAAAGTGGAGCATGCCGAGTACTTTTATACTTTCGTGGTAGCTGCGCGAGGCGGCTACTTTCCCATCCGCCCCCATCACGCTGGACATGCCGCGCGAAGAAAACTCAGGCAGGTTGCCTGCTGGGTTGAGCGAGGCGACCAGCACGCCCACAGCCCCGTTCTTGGCGGCCGTATTCAGTATCGTCTGGTAGTCGGTGCTGTAAGAGGATACCGTGGAGGGAAATCCTTCAGGGGTACCGCGCATAATCACCACGATTTTACCTTTCGCGTCGAGGTTGGCGTAGTCGTCGTAGTTCATGTCGGGGGCGCTGATGCCGAAGCCTGCAAATACGAGCGGCGCCTCCACCGTCACCTGCTCCTGCCCGGCATTCGGGAAGATGCTGAAATCCTTGCCGTAGGCCAATTCCGCCACGCCGGCAGCTCCTGCGTCGAGTTGCATGGTGGCATCGGGGTTGGTGTAGGCGGTGCGCACCCGAACGGTTTGCAGGTAGGTGTTATTTTCGCCGGCAGGTTGCACGTTCAGTTTGCGGAACTGGTCAGTTACGTAGTCTACCGCCATCTGGTAACCCGGTGTGCCCGGTTTGCGGCCCAGCAGCTTGTCGTCAGCCAGGTAGGCAATGTGGTTGCGGATATCACTTGGCTTCACTTTCTCCATCGCCTTGGCCACCTTCTTCGGCACCTCCGGCGACTGGGCAAGGGCAGCAGGCAGGGCCAGAGCCAGGCAAAGTCCCGTGGCTATACTTTTCAGTTTCATAGTTGGTTTTTTGATCATCCTGTAAATAAAACAATTCAACGGCAGTTATCCCACCTCTAATGACCCGGCGGTGAAAAATCAGGCACTTTTCGTATCGCAGAAGTATGAAAAATAGTATGGAACATATGCGGTCCTGCCATCCTGCTTTTCTGTATGGTAAATCATTTGCGTAAAGGATAGTTAGGTTATCTCGCTGTATGCTTTATCTTTATACTATTTTAGATGCCTGCCATACTTTCTGCTAGCAGCAGCAAGAGGTATCTGTATAACTATCTTTCCGGTATACTGTTAGAAGCTCATGAACCTGGATAAAACGCTTGACCTGATCCGGCAGATTGCCGAAAGCACCGTTCGCGGCGAGGCCGACGCGATAGATAAAGAAGCCCGATGGCCGGAGCAAAGCATGCGCAAGCTGCAGCAGGAGGGGCTTGGAGGCTTTGTGGTGCCGCTGGAAAATGGCGGGCTGGGGCAAGGACTGCTGGGGTTGGCCAAGGCCTGCGAAATCCTGGGGGAGGAGTCGGCCTCTGCAGGCCTGTGCTTCGGGATGCACTGCGTTGGCACCGCCATGATAGCCGCCAAAGCCACCGCGTACCAGAAGCAGCACTTCCTCGGGCCCATTGCTGCCGGCGAGCACCTGACCACCCTGGCGCTAAGCGAGCCCGGCACAGGGGCACATTTTTACTTCCCACAGACACAACTCCTCTCGGTTTCCAATGACGCATTTATGCTGCGTGGTGATAAGACCTTTGTCACTAACGGGGGACATGCTGATTCGTACGTTATCTCCACGATGGGTGTGGACCCGGAGGCGATGCAGCATGAGTTTTCGTGCGTAGTGGTGGAGGCCGGCAGTGAGGGAATGAACTGGGGACAAGCGTGGGATGGCATCGGCATGCGCGGCAACTCGTCGCGCAGCCTGGCGCTGAAAGATGTGCGCGTACCGGCCCGTAACCTCTTGGGCGAGCAGGGCGACCAGTTGTGGTACATATTCCAGGTGGTGGCGCCCTATTTCCTGACCGCCATGTCGGGTACCTACCTGGGGCTGGCGCAGGCGGCGTTTGACCAGGCGCGGGAGCACATGATGCACCGCACCTACCGCCACAGCGGCACGTCGCTGAGCCAAATCCAGCTCCTGCAGCACCGCCTGGGCACACTGTGGGCAAAAGTTGAGCGAACCCGCCAGCTGGTTTACCACGCTTGCCGGCAGTACGACAGCGGAGACGCCTCCGCCATACTTTCCATCATCTCCTCCAAAGCCGAGGTGGCCCATTGCTGCGTGGAGGTAGTTAACGAGGCCATGACCATCTCGGGCGGCATCGCCTACCGCGAAAACTCCCGACTCGAAACCTTGCTACGCGATGCCCGGGCTGCCCACATCATGGCACCTACCACCGATGTACTTTATACCTGGCTGGGGCGCGCCCTGCTGGAGCAACCCATCCTCGAAAGCTAAGCTTCCATGACTGAGATTCTCCATACCGGACTTTACCCTAACACACTCGACCTCCTGCAGGAGCACTTGCAGGGGCAGGAGTTTGTGTTTAAGGAAGTGGGAGAGGGGGATGTACGGAAAATGGATGGCAACCTTAAAAAGTATGCTGCGCTGCTGGTGGGCGAGGAGACCAATAACCCGGTGCGGTTAGCGCAGGAAGCCTACGCCCGCGACAAAAACCTTTCGGTGCTGCTAATTAACGATGAGCGCAATTATGTGCGGGTGAAGCAGTCGCTGCAGTTTTCACCTTTTGTGGGACCGACGGTGGTGTGTGTGCCCAACACGGTTCAGGAGCGGCTGGCGGCCATGGTACAGGACGCGGCACAGCGCACGGAGCAGCGGCGCAGCTTCCAGAACCTGCGCAAGTCCATTGGGCCGGACCTGGACTTTAGCGTGGCGGCGCTGGAGAAGGTGCGCGGCGACTATACGGCCCGCGTGCTGGAGGAGGCTCCCATCGGGGCAGCACTGGTGTCAAAGTATGGCAAGGTGCTGACGATTAATGCGTATGCGGCCCACATTTTCGGCAAAACGGAGCGGGAGATATTATCGGGCCCCTTGCTGGCGCTTTTTCCGAAGGAGGAGCAGCCAGGTGTGGAGCAGTTCGTGAACCAGGACCCTATCACAGAACCTAAGCGCGTGTTCGAGCTACCGCTGGCTGCCGGGCCGAAGTACCTGGAGATTTCACTGGCGGAGGTTGACGACCGCAACCGGGAGAATTTTAAGATTCTCATCATCAACGACATCACCGAGACCATGCTTTCCCAGCAGCGCACGCAGGCCCACCTGGAGGAGTTGGAGCGGATGAATACAAACCTCATGCGCCTGAATGCCGACCTGGACACGTTTATCTACACCGCCTCCCACGACCTTAAATCGCCCATACTCAATATTGAGGGCCTGGTTGAGTTGTTGGAAGGGAGCCTGGGCGACAAGCGTCAGGAGGTGGCGCCAGAGTTGGAGCATATCAAGGCGTCGGTGCAGCGCTTTAAAAATACGGTGGAGGACCTGACAGAGGTGGCCCGCATCCAGAAAAGCTTTGAGCAGGAGGCCACGCTGCTGCAGGTAACAGAGCTGGTGGAGGAGGTAAAGCAACTGATTTCGTTTGATATCAAAGCTGCTGAGGCTGTGATTGAAGTAGACTGCTCCGGCGCGCGCCAGCTATACTTCTCGAAGCGGAACTTTAAAAGTATACTTTACAACCTGGTCAGCAACGCCGTCAAATACCGTTCTCCGGAACGTGTGCCACACATCCTGATTAAAACCTGGCAGGAGGAAGGCAACTTTTTGCTCAAGGTACAAGACAATGGGCTGGGCATCCCGGCCTCTAAGAGGGAGAAGGTGTTCGAGCTTTTCAGGCGCCTGCATAGCCACGTGAAAGGCACAGGCATCGGCCTTTACATCGTCAAGCGCATTGTGCAGAACAACGGCGGAAGTATAGCCTTGCAGAGTACCGAGGGCGAGGGCAGCACGTTCACCATAACCTTGCCGGTGAAGGAGTCTGTGTAGTTCACACTTCCCTGTCTTTGTCAGCCTTACTTGTCAATGCATCGGCGGCGAGGCCGGTGGCAATGGCGTAAATCCCATGGAGCAGCGCATCCTTGCCAACCGCTTCCGGCTCCCATTCCGTTACGGGCTCTGCCAGGTCCAGTGACGGGAGCATGATGAGTGCCGCGCCCCAAACAGCCCCGAAGTGTGTGGCCGTGCCGGCAGCGCCTCTACTCCCAAACTCCGCCAGCAAGGCTCTTGGAATGCCCCAGGCCGTTCCGTAGGCAAAATGCATCAGGTTGTTCACGGTCTCCTTCGACTCCTCGTCTTCGGCCTTCACGCCAAACACTTTCTTTGCTGCCTGGTAGGGCGTATCGCTGGATTCACGGCCGCTTAGCTGCATCTCAATCATTTGAGCAACAGTCATCACAGCTGTCCCTACAAGCCCGGCTACGATACCTTTGCCAATAGCGCCGGCTACCTGGGCTGCTGTATTAGAGGTGTCTTCTGTTGTTTGTTTGTCTGTTCGCATAGCTTTTCAGGTAAGTGGTTTTATACTTACTCTGTAGTGGAGGTTTGTGTTTTGGCTGGGCTTTATACTTGCTGGTTTATGCCTTATCTTGCTGGTTCATACTTCATGCTCCTGATGTTGCCAGCAACCTCTTGTGTATATCAATAACCCCTGGTCCCCCCAACTGGATACAAGCTATCCTTACTAGCTCCTGTTCATCCTCCAGACTTACTTAAGCTACTGTTTCACCTCCTGCTTTCTGCCCTCCTAGGTCGGAGGCCTCGCCTTCGGGCATCGCGCTGTGTTCCCTCCTTGCCTCGCTCGCGCTCGGCATGCCCTTGACGGGCACCGGATCTCACAAGGCGCTCAACCCGAAGGCTGGGAACAGAATCGATAGCTGCTGCTTTTTGTAATCTCGACCTTTGGGAGGGAACTAAATAGGATTCTCAATAGATCTCTCGCGCTGCTCGAGATGACAACAGGAGTAGCAAGTGTAATTCTCTCCTCGGAGGGGCTAGGGGTGGGTTTATACTTTGTAGGGGCAGAAGCTATAACACTTATACTTCTGTAACAGTAAAAACAGGCTCCCCTCCTTAGCCAAGGAGGGGTTAGGGGTGGTTGGACCCAGTCCTGCAAAAAATCCCCCCCTGTTTTTAGGGGAGGGCTAGGGAGGGGTTAAGAACACCCCCCACAGCTACGCTCCACCTTCTCCCCCTGGTAATGCTTCTCAAAAAACTCATCGCACCAGAGGCAGATGTTCTCTAGCTGGGCTGTGCGCTCCCGGGCATACGTCTCCGGTATTCCCATACTTTCGCCCAGGGCCAGGGGATTGCCTTCGTTTATCTTCTGCCAAATCTCTGATTTAGATACCCGCTGCAGCACGTCGGCCACTTTCTCGGTGCGAGCATCGCCGAGCGGGATGCGGGTGCCAGGGCAACAGGGGTTTATCTTCCAGAGCTGGATGGAGATTTCCTGCGGGATGTCTTCGGCACCGGTCAAAAAGCCTTTGCCGCCGGAGAGGATAGCGCAGAAGTTATGTTCGGGGTCTTGTTTCCAGAGCCCTTTTTCGTAGGCGCGGCCGCGGGCCCAGTTGCCGCCCAGCCACATGTCGATGGTCGCACCCCAGTAGCCCCAGCTGGCTTTGTGTTTGGTGATGTAGGTGTCCTTTTCGATGAGCGGGTCTTTGTCGTCGCCGTTCACGCCGCGACTATGGAAGATTTCGGCCAGTTCCATCAGGCGCGCGCCGGCGTGTTTGTGGTAGCGGTCGATGCTGGAGATATCGAAGCGTGTCACGCCTTTTTCCAGCAGGGTGTCCAGTATCTGTTCGTTGAGCAGGTCGCCGTTGGTTTGCAGCATGATTTGCACACGGCCCTGGTAGCGCTCCTGCAGGCGGTCCAGAATAGCATAGAGCAGCTTTTTATCCGCCAGGGGCTCTCCTCCGGAAAGTATAAGGCGCCCCATGCTAGGAGGCAGGTTGTCGATAATGGCCATGCACTCCTCTTCGGAAATGCGCTCGCCGTGCGGACCGGAGTTGTTGTAGCAGTGGTCGCAGTGGTCGTTGCAGAGCTGGGTGAACACCCAATAAACCGATTCGATATGGTGAAAGTCTTGTGTCATGGTTGATAAGTGGTTTGCTGTTCGAGCGCACTCCAGAAGGCCAGTTCGTCGCGCACCCCTGTTTGCGGGTCAGCGATGAAGGCATCCTTGGAAGTATACACCTGCAGTTTGCCGGCGGCCATGTAGGCAAACCGGTCACCCACGAGCAGCGCCTCCTTTACTTCGTGCGTCACAAACAGAGCGGTGATGTTGTACTTTCGGGCCAGGCGCAGAAACAGCCGTTGCATACTGGCACGGCTCTGGGCATCGAGGCTGGCAAAGGGTTCATCGAGCAAGAGGACGCGCGGCAGAAAGATGATGGCGCGGCCAAAAGCCACCCGCTGCCGCTGCCCGCCTGACAGATGGGAAGGCTTTTTCTGCGCGTGCTCCTGGAGCTCCAGTTCCTGCAGCATTTGCACTACTTTCTGCTGCACTTGGGCCTCCGCCTCTTTCCGAACACGCAAACCATAGGCAAGGTTCTCAAACACGCTCAGGTGCGGAAACAGCAGCGGCTCTTGGAACAGGTACACCATCTCCCGCTCGCGCGACGGCACGGCGTCCATACTTTCCCCGGCCCAGTTTATACTTCCAGCGTCTAGCGTCAGCAGCCCGGCCAAGGCTTTGAGCAAGGTGGTTTTGCCGCAACCCGAGCGCCCCAGCACCGCCAGCACCTGCCCCTGCGGCAACTCGAGCGAAACTTGGTCGAGCACGGTGTGCGTTTGGTAGGCTTTATGTAAATTTTGGATGGTCAGCATCAGATTCCTCTAAAAACAAATTTTTTATTCAACCACAGCAAGAGGGCAGGAGGCAGCATGAGGAGCAGCGAGGCCAGCGCCGCATGAAAAATATTGGCCTCGTTCACATACTTAAACACCAGAATGGTCAGTGTTTTTATTTTGCCCAAGCCGATGAACTGCGTCAAGCCATACTCGAACCAGGAGATGAGGAAGGTTTGGAAAAAGCAAATCAGCAGCAGCGGCTTTGCCAGGGGCAGCAGCACCTGCTGCAACGTATAAACCGCTGAAGCGCCCAACGTTTGCGACTGTTGCTCCATTTGTAATATCTCGTAGGTCCAGAAGCTCTGGAAGAAAATCACGGCAAACGGAAAAGCAAGTATAAACTGGCCCAGCAGTACGCCTATCACTTCACCGCTCATCCCAGTTAACAGAAAAAAGCGCTGCACCAGAATGGCCAGCACCACCGGCGAGAGCACAAAAGGCCAGTAAGCCAGCAGCAGCCAACGGTTTTTATACTTTGCCCGGGCGATTTCCTTGCTGATAACAAAGCCAGCCAGTGTAGCAAGTATAGCCACGCCCATGCCCAGCAGAAGCGAGAGCAACAAACTTAGCTGTAGCTCACTTTGCCCCACCAACAGCTCCTGCCAGTTGCTCAGGGTAAACCGCTGCGGCAAAATGCTCGGGTAAAACCAGGCTTGTCCCACCGACAGCACCCCGAAAAAGAGGAACGGCAATAGGATAGCCGTGATAAGTATAGCGGTCAGAATCCTTCTAAGCATGGCGCTGCAGTTTTTTAAAGCTGATAGAAAGCAGGAGCAGCACAAACAAGGTAAAAGCCACGCTGATGGCATAGCCTTGCGGGATGTCGAGGAGGTTGAAGCGCTGAAACTTCTGCACCGCCAGCACCGACACCATCTGGTGTTGCTGGCTGCCGATAAGCAGCGGGATTTCGTAGGAGCCCAGGATGAAAATGAAGTATAACAGCAGGTTGGGCGCGGCGGTTTTAAGTAAAGTAGGGATAGCGATGTGCCTGACAAAGTATGATTTGCCGGCGCCCAGGTTGGCCGATACCTCCTGCAGTTGCTCCAGGTTTTGCTCGCGGTAAATGGCATGGAAGAGCAGCGTCAGGAACGGCATGGCCATCAGCACATGCGCCAGGATAATCCCAAAACCCAAGGTATCGTGCACCAGACTGGGGAACCCCTGCAGGTTATCTATCCAACCAAGTCCATACACCACCCGCGAAAACAGCCCGGATTTGGTGAAGAGCTGAAACACCAGAAACCCCATCACCATCGCCGGAATCGTCAGGGGCAAGTATAAAAAGTAACTCAGGGAGCCGCTGCGGAGGCTTCTTTGAAAGTATAAGGCAAGGAACAAGGCAGCGGCTGTGGCCAAAGCGATAGCCACCAGGCCAATGTATAAACTATAAGCCAGCGAACTGAGCAACGCGCCACTGCTCCATACCTGCTGCCAATGCTGCAAGGTAAAACCAGTACTTAACGCACCCGTCAGGCCGAAGCTATAGGCCAGGCCATAAAGCAAGCCGCCTGCCACCGGCAGCACCGCCAGCAGCAGGAAAATAGCCCGCAGGTATACCCCGGCGCCTGCCTTAGTTTTGCTCGATAACCTCTGTCCTAAAGTCGTCATACAATCTAATCATATACTCGGGGGCCAGTTCCTCGAAAGCTCTGTCCTGAATGGCAGCGCGGTCGGGAGCATGCCGGCGGGCGGGAATGTGGCGGAACTTCTCCTGCCATTCGGCTGGTAGCTTTTCCGTTGCCAGCACCGTGCCGTCGCCCCATACTTCGGGACTTGCTTTCCGGTACTGCGCTTCCGGCGACTGCAGAAAGTTAATCACCACCAGCGCCCCCGGCAGGTTACCTGACCTCTTTAGGATGCCCAGGTAGTGCGTGTTCTGGATGGTGCCCGGCTCCGGCACATAAGCGCGGGAGGTCTCGGGGAAAACGCCCTGCAAAATCTTGTTGTCCACTTCGCTGTCGTTGTTGCTGAAGGTAAAGTTTATCTCGCCGTTGGCGTAGAGCTGGTGCAGCTGCGAAAGCGTGGCCGGAAAGGTCTGCCCCTGCTTCCAGAAGTATGGTTTCAGGTGGTTGATTTTCTGCCAGAGTTGCTGGCTATACTTTTGATACGTTGCCTCGTCGAACTCACCTGCCAGTTCCTCTTTCCCGGCCAGGGCTATCATCCAGGATTTCAGCAAGGTCATGCCGGTAAACTCATTGGGAATAGTGAAAGTGCCGGGATGGTTTTTAATGTAGCTTTCCAGCTCCGAAAAGGAAGCAGGCGGCGTTTTTACCTTATCCGCATTGTAAATAAAGGCCAGCTGCACATTGCCCCAAGGCGCTTCCATGCCTTCCACCGGTTGCTGAAAATCGCGGCCGATGAAAGGGTTTTGCCAATTCACGTACTGGTTGTTGGGCAGCAGCTCCGTAAAGGGCCCGTACAGCGCGTCGAGCTGGCGCAGTTGGTAAAAGGTCTCACCATTAATCCACGCCACATCCATCTCGCTGACAGTTTTGCCAGTTTCCTTCTCGCCCAAAGCCAATCCCACAATGTCTTTTCCTTGTCCGGAGTTGATGTCGAGCGTGATGCCATACTGCTTCTGTAGCTGCGGTTTCATGTAGTTTTGCATGTACTTGTTGATGAGCGGGTCGCCTTGCCACATCATCATTTGCACGGTAGTACCCCTGGCTGCCGCTTCTATACTTGCCCAATCCGCCTCCTGCACATTTAGTTGCTCCTGTGGGGTATTGCTCCCGCAACCGAAGCTCAGGAAAGTGATGAGTAGTAAAAGTATGCGTAGGTGTTTCATGATTTATACTTTCCTGCTGCAGTTTTTGCGCATCTTTTGGCTGTACATGAGGCAAGTATGTGACTTGTCTTGTTTAGCTGTTCTGTTCTAAAAGTGTGGGCCAAGCAACTGTTATTTGGAAGCCCCTGGCTTCCGTGAAGTCACAGACTTCACCTCATTAAAAGGACACAAGTCTGAAGACTTGCGCCATTAAAAACAACTTTCTAACCTTCTAACTTTTTAGCTTTCTAACTGTAGAGACGCAAAATATTGCGTCTCTACAACTCTCTAACTCCTAAACTCCCCAACTCTCAAACTCCTAAAACACATACCTCACCCCAAACTGAAACTGCCGGGGAGGGGCGGCGTTGCGGCGCACCAGCACGCCACTGCTGGCCGGACCCACCTGAATCTGGTTGCTCTGGGTGGCGTTGTTGCTGTAGCCACTCAGGTTCTCGGCGTTGAAGAGGTTGAACACATCCGCCCGCACTTCCAGCCCGCGGCTTCTATCAGCACCGAAAGGTATAAAATACTGCACACTTGCATCGAAGGTGTTCGACCAGGGCAGACGGTCGGAGTTGCGTTTCTCGCCGGGATGACGGTCGGAGTTGCCGACATAGGCATCCCCGAAAGCGGAGCCATCGCCGTTCAAATCGTTGGTAAAAATCGGCTCACCATTATTGTTCAGCACCAGGTTTCCACCTTGATCTACGACCTTGTATTGCGAGGCATCCGGGATGCGGTTGATGGGCTGGCCGCTTTGCAGGAGGGCCGCCACAGTGAGCGTCAGGTTTTGCACCGGGTAGTAAGTATAAATAGCGTTGATGACGTGGCGGCGGTCGTTGATGCTGGGACCCCATTCAGCCTCAAAGTTGTTTGCGTCCATCGCCCGGAAATTGATGTCCTCGGTGTTGTTTTCGAGGTAGGACAAAGTATAAATCAGGCGGTAAGAGAACTTGTCATCGGCTTTGTCTTTCTGCAGGTTAAAGCTGGCAGCATAGTAATTACTTTCTCCCCCAGATTCGGTCATCACCAGGTTCCGGGCCACGCCTTCCACCCGCTCTCCCTCAATAAGCGCGTAGTCTCCATAGATGGGGAGCGGACGCGTTTCGTCGGCCCAGGTGCTGCTGCGGGCAATGCCTTCTTCCTGACTTCGGTTGTAGTCCCAGGCGGCGGGGGCGTTGAGGTTGACGGTTCGGAAAAGATTGCGGCCGCGGTTATACACCAGGTCCACGTAAAACAGCTGGTGTGGCGCCATCTGCAGCTGATAGCCCAGCGAGAACTGCTGCGTGTAAGGGTTGTCGTAACCGCTGGGGTTGAGGATGCGGCGCTCGTTGCTGAAGAGATTACGCTGGCTGGCAAAGCTCCCAGCCGGGGGACCCTGCAGATACCCGTAAGGCAAGCCGGCATTATTGCTTTGACCTACGGTCAGGTTGCCGTTAAAAGTCACGCGGTCAAGGTCGGTATCAGCGGGTAGAATGCCTTGCTCCACAAAGTATGAAAGCTGCTTTTTAAAGGCGTCCGAGTTGTTGTTCTGTTGCAGGGCATCGCTGTAGACGGTGTAGAGAATTTTATCATAAAACAAACCGAATCCTCCACGGAGGGTGCTGTTGGGTGTGAGCTGGTAGTTAAAGCTCAGGCGCGGCGCCAGGTTGTTAACGTCGCCCTTGCTGCTGCCGCCCTTGGAGAGGTTGTCGTAGTCGTAACGCAGGCCCAGGTTCAGGTTCAGGCGCTCGGTGGCTTGCACTTGGTCCTCTAAGTATACCGTATAGACGTTCTGCCGCTTGCCAAAGGAAGTCGGCCGCAACTCCACGGCATACCGAGTCACCAGCACATCCGAAGGTATATCATTTATACTTAGACCCGAGCCCGGATTAGCTGCGCGCAAGCTCTCAAGTTGCCCCTGCGTGAGCTGCACGGTATAGCTGCCGTTGGGGTTGCCACCGCCAAACAGCGCGTGGTCGGTACTCAGGATTTCGGCTCCGGCTTTAAACGTATGGCTGCCCCGCGACCAGGTGGCTTTCTGCTGCGCCTGCCAGGTGTGCTGTATACTTTCGAAGGCGTAACCGGGGTGGCCCAGCACGGCCACGGTCTCGCCGGTGGGGCCCAGCACCGTCACGTCCGGACTCGTAGGGTTTTCAGGCTGCACATAATCCCAGCGGAAGCGGGCGTACTGCAGGTTCGTCTCCAGCGTCAGGTTATCCGAAGTATAAACGTTGGTGCTGGCCAGGTTGAGGGAGTTGCGCACTTGGTCACTGGCGGCGGAGGGAAAATTCAGGCCTCCCGTTAAACCTCCCGCCTGCCGGCCAATCCCTACAATGCCCACATTTGCCCGAAGCGCCGAGTGGAAGCGCTGTCTCCAGTAATGGTCGATTTTGCCGGAGAGGTAGTTAAAGTGGTTTTTGCCGCGCACCGTTTCATTCACACCCAAAGCCGGACTGCGCAGGATATTGTCTTTCAGGTCGGTGGTGTGCTCGTAGTTGAGAAAGTAAAAGGTTTTATCCCGGAGAATCGGGCCCCCCACGCCAAAACCTGCCTGGTAACGCTGAAAGCCATCCTTTACCTGGTTGCCGGATAAATCGCGCTGGGCGTAAGGGGAGGAGGCATCCAGAAAGCCGGGCCGTGTGAGAAAGAAGGCCTCCCCCTGCAGCTTGTTACTGCCTGACCTGGAAGTGATGTTGATGATGCCATTGCCCGTATTGCCGAACTCGGCGGAATAGTTGTTTGTCAGCACCGATACGTTCTGCACAAAGCCAACCGGCACGTTAAAGCGGGAGCCGCCCAAAAACTGCTCGTTGTTGTCCAGCCCGTCGATGAGGTAGTTGTTGAACAGCGGGTTGGCCCCGTTGATGCTGACGTTGGGCGCCTCCGGGAAAAAGCCCGTAGCCTGCGTGACGTTGGGCAGGCGGTAGAGCATCCTAGACACATCACGCCCCTCCACTGGCAGCTCCCGAATTTCTGAAATCCGCATCTCAGACGATACCTCGGCATTGTAGAGGTTGATGCGCGTGGTGCTAGGGGCATATACTGTCACGCCCTTCAGCGCTACTTCGCGCTTGAACGGCAGCACCAGCGTAACCGTGCGGGTAAAGTTAGAGCGAAGTATAATCGGCTCGGAGGAAACAAACGTATAGGTCTCATTTTCCGCGGAAAGAATGGTATAAGCACCGGCGGTATTGAGTCCGCTGAAGGTGGCGATGCCCTTGCTGTTGGTGGTGCGGGTGGCGCTGTAGCCAATGGCCTCGTTGGAGGCTGTAATTTGCACCTGTGGCACCGGCTCCAGCTTTGGGTTGAGCACCGTCACCTCAATGGCACCTTGCGCAAAAGCAGCGGCCATGGGGATGAGGTACCCAAGTAAGAGTAATAGAAATCGCATGCGCATGTAAAAGCGTGTTAGCTGATAAAGTATAACAGGAGAGATTGCTCAAAGTATAATGTATACCTAAGCTAAGTGTTGTGTGGGGATTAACAGCTAACAGGTGGGCCTCGCAGGCTAGTGGCAGCAGGTGTGGCTAGAGGTAGGCAGGAAGCATAAACTGTAAAGTATAACCTGACAGCAAACAGCAGCTCGCGCAGCCAAGCGGCCAATTTACCTAAAGTATGGTGTCCACTCAAGGCAAGAATGTCTTCAGCACTGTCGGCGTCAGCAAGTATAGGGGCAAGGATGGTGGTGCTGGCAGTGTCTGTTTGCTGGCAAAGCTCCTCGTATACGAGCGAGGTGTTCCAAGAGATAGCCGAAAAATCCAGCAAGGGCAAGGTATGGCGATGCATCCCCATCAAATACACGCCTCCGTCTGTTGCCTGACCGAAGACAAAACCCTGTTCCTGCAGCGCTTCAGCTGCAGCACGTAAGGTAGTGGCTGTCAGACCCGGCGTATCGTTACCCAAACAGATAACCTGCTCATAACCTTGTGCAAAAGTCTGGCTGAAGGCGTGGTGCAACCGTTCGCCAAACGTATGGCCTTGCTGCCGGGAGGAGTCAATAATCACTAGTTGGAGCCCTGCCTGCTGCACTAATTTCCGGGTGTGGTCGATGAGTTTTGCCGCGATAGCTTCGCTCTTGCTACGGCTGTGGCAAAAGCGTTTTACCTGCGCCTCCTCCGAAGGGGTACGGGTAAACAGTAAAACAGCGGTATGTGCGCGTGCAGACTTCAACTTCTATGTTTTACAGGAATACCTGCAAAATGTTTGTGCAAATATAGGGTTAATTCGATATAGGGTTTGGGTGGGAGTTGGTGGGGTCTTACATTAGAACAGATAGGGGCTTTTGCAATACCGGGTCCAACCACCCCCTGACCCCTCAGAGCTACGCTCGCTACCTTCGAACTCGCGTTCTCGGTAGTCTAAGGAGGGGAGTCTGGAATTGCTTTAGCAAAAGTATGAGTTTCGTAGCCTCAGTTCTTGCATGGACAGGTCGCGACCTATTCCTAAAGTATAAACCCACCCCAACCCCTCCAAGGAGGGGAATTATACTTGCTACTCACTATGTCATCTCAAGCAGAGCGAGAGAACCATCGGAAATTCTAACCAGATTCCTCACAGTTACGCTGGTTCTCTTCGGCTCTCGCCTCAAGAGGGTCGAGATGACAGCAATGGCGGAGGTTCCTTGTCTCAAGCAAGTGAGTCTCAGCAGTGCCGGGTCCAACCACCCCTACCCCTCCTTAGCCAAGGAGGGGAGTTCCGTCCAAGTTGTATCAGCAGCAGCTATCGATTCTATTCCCAGCCTTTGGGTTGAGCGCCTTGTGGATGTTGCGGTGCCCGAAGGGCAGCCCGCAGCGGAGCGAGGAGCAGCTTCAGACACACCGCGCGATGCCCGAAGGCGAGGCCTCCCGGCCTGGGAGGGCAGAAAGTCAGAGATGCAACTTTAGGTTAGTGGGGCTGGAGGATGAACAGTGGCTAGTAAGGATAGCTTGGTTCCAGCTGTGGAAAGCAGGGGCTAAGAGCAGCACAAGCAGACGCTTGCGCTAAATATGGGGAAGAATACCAAAGCAAGTATAACCCTTCATCTCTTCACTAAAAACCTCCAACAAAACACCCTCTAATTTACTTTATTGTATAATTATACAGCAGCAACAGGTAAATTGAGGTAAATTTGAGTAGGCAGTCATACTTCTGTTTAAGCACCCAATGAGAGAGCCACACGCAACAGGTGATTTTTGCATCCGGACCCCGGGGCGCCGCATTGTCATTATCGGCAACGGCATTTCGGGTATCACCTGCGCGCGCCACATCCGCAAGCGCGACAGCGAAGCCTACATCACCATCATCTCCGGCGAAACCGAGCATTTCTTCTCCCGCACCGCGCTCATGTACATCTTCATGGGCCACATGACCTATGCGCACACCAAACCCTACGAAGATTGGTTCTGGGAGAAAAACCGCCTCCACCTGGTGCACGACTGGGTGACACGTATAAACTTCGATCAGAAGGAACTGCAGCTACAGCAACAGGAGCCGCTGCATTATGACATCCTGATTCTGGCGCTGGGCTCGAAACCTAACAAGTTTGGCTGGCCCGGACAGGAACTGCAGGGGGTGCAAGGGCTCTACTCGTACCAGGACTTGCAAATGATGAACGACACTACCACTAACTGCCAGCGTGCCGTGATAGTAGGCGGCGGGTTGATTGGGGTGGAGATGGCTGAGATGCTGTTGAGTCGAAATATACCAGTAACGTTTCTGGTGCGGGAAGAGGGGTTCTGGCGAAGTATACTTCCCAAAGAGGAGTCGGAACTGGTAATGCGGCACCTGCGCGAGCACCACGTGGACCTACGGCTGAACACCGAGTTGAAGGCGATACGCGATAATGGCAGCGGGCGTGTTCAAGCGGTGGTAACGACGGCAGGAGAGGAGATTGCCTGTGGGTTCGTGGGGCTGGCGGTAGGCGTGCAGCCGAACATCAAGCTGGTGCGCGACACGGCGCTGGAGGTAAACAAAGGCATTTTGGTAGACCAGCATTTTGCCACCAACATCCCCAACGTGTTCGCCATCGGCGACTGCGCCGAGTACCGCGTGCCGGTGCCGCAACGCCAAAGTATAGAGCAGGTCTGGTACACGGGCCGCATGCACGGTGAAACGCTGGCGCACAGCCTCACGCATCAGCCTGTTAAGTATACCCCCGGCCCTTGGTTCAACTCGGCCAAGTTCTTCGATATCGAATACCAGACCTACGGCATGGTGCCAAATCGCTGGGAGGAGCCGGTAGATTCGTTTTACTGGGAGCATGCGGAGGGCAGAATCGCTTTCCGGGCGGTGTTCAATGGAGAAGATAATCGCCTGCACGGTGTAAACGGCCTGGGCATGCGCCTGCGCCACGAGTTTTTCGACCAGGCGTTGCGGGAAAACTGGACGGTGGAACAGGTGCTGGTAAAGTTGGGACAGGCCAACTTTGACCCGGAGTTTTATGACAGGCATCACCGCGAGATGCTGCAGGCCTATAACCAACAGTTCGGCACGAATCTGGAGCTGGAGAAGAAAGAAAAGAAAGGACTGCTGTCCTACTTTTGGAGGTAGTATAAAGTATGAAGGCAATACAGAAAATAGGCTTAGGGGGTTTCCTGCTGGCGCTGCTGCTCTTTAACGCGCTGCTTTTTATGGGGCAGTTCCGGCTAACGGAGGCGCAGCTGCAGGAGGCGGTGAAGCAGGAGCATGTGGAGGTGCTGCGGCAGGAACTGCAGCCGATGCTGGGCAAAACCTATACCTCCAGCTTCAGCTTCGCTACCGATTTTAACCGCCTCCTCGACAACTACAACGAGGAACAGCAGCGCAGCCAGCAGTGGGACCGCGTCATCTGGGACGACTACGCCTTTGCTCTCGCCAGAGTCGCCAGCCAGGGTTTTGTGGAGAACAACAAGCTGCTTCTGCTCTTTCTGACGGTCATTATGGGGGCAGCGGGTGCACTGCTCTACATCCTGCCCCAGCACCGGGGCGAGCCAGCCGGTATCAGGAACAACGGCGTCATGTTTTCCTCTAATAAGTCACGCGGAATGGTGGGGATAACGATTGGCGTGTACTTAACAGCCATTTACGTGCTGCTCTACTGGTATCCGGAGTATATCGTGAACTGGGCTTTGCTCGTGGACCCGCTTAGTTATACTTTAGCCGGAGGCCCGGCCAGCCAGTGGTTTTTGTATGGCACGATTTATACGTTGGCCATTCTGGTGATGGGGGTGAGGATGTTCCGCAAGTATAAAGGCAACAATTACCAACTGCTGCGCACCGCCTCAGTGATGTTTTTCCAGCTGAGTTTTGCTTTCCTGATTCCGGAGATACTCGTAGTGCTGAATTTGCCTTGGTACGACCTGAAAAACATCTGGCCCCTCGATTACGATTTTTTCTTCGAGTATAGCGTGGCCAGCATGCTGGGCAGCGGCAGCGCGGGCCTGTTCCTCTTTATCTGGGGGATACTCCTGATTATAGTGGCTGTGCCGCTGTTTACTTATTTTTACGGCAAGCGCTGGTATTGCAGCTGGGTGTGCGGCTGCGGCGGCCTGGCCGAAACTGCCGGCGACCCTTACCGCCACCTCTCCGACAAATCCCTGAAAGCCTGGAAAGTGGAACGCTGGATGGTGTACCCGATACTTGTTATCATCACCGTTATCACGCTGCTTACCATTGCTAATTATTTTACCGAATTTGCGCTCCTAAAACAGTCTACCGACATGCTGCACCAGTGGTACGGCTTCCTGATTGGGGCGGCTTTCGCTGGCGTGGTGGGCGTGGGCTTTTACCCGCTGATGGGCAACCGCGTGTGGTGCCGCTTTGGCTGTCCGCTGGCCGCCTACATTGGCATTGTGCAGCGCTTCAAGTCCAGGTTCCGCATCACGACGAACGGCGGCCAGTGCATCTCCTGCGGCAACTGCTCTACCTACTGCGAGATGGGCATCGATGTGCGCTGGTATGCCCAGCGGGGACAAAACATTGTGCGGGCTTCTTGTGTGGGCTGTGGCATCTGCGCCAGCGTATGTCCCCGCGGAGTGCTCAAACTGGAAAACGGGCCGGAGCAGGGCCGCATCACCGACATTCCGTTCCTGACTGGAAATGAATCAATCAAAGTACTGAATTGATGAGTCTACTGATTATACTTTGCCTGCTGGTTTACGGGCTTGCCATGCTGTTTATACTTTTTTACAGCATCGCGCAGGCGCACCTCCTGTACCGCTTCCGGCAGGTGCGCAAGCAAGGCAAAACACCAGCGCCGCCTACCCCTGACGTATGGCCACCCGTAACAGTGCAGCTGCCGGTATACAACGAAAAGTATGTCGTGGAGCGCCTCATCGATGCGGCAGCCGCGCTCGATTACCCCGCCGACAAGCTGGAGATTCAGCTGCTCGATGACAGTGACGACGAAACCACATCGATTATCCGGGGAAAGATAACCGAGTACCCGCACCTGAACCTGCAGCACATCCGCCGCCCTGACCGCAGCGGTTTTAAGGCAGGCGCCCTGAAGTATGGCCTGGCGCTGGCGCAAGGGGAGTTTATCGCCATTTTTGATGCCGACTTTACCCCGCAGCCCAGCTTTCTGAAACAGACCATTCCATACTTTGCCAACACCAAGCTGGGCATGGTGCAAACCCGCTGGACGCACCTGAACACAGACTACTCCATCCTTACCCGGCTGCAAGCACTGGCCCTGGATGCGCACTTTTTTATCGAGCAGGTGGGCCGCAACAGCCAGCACGCCTTCATCAACTTTAACGGGACCGGCGGCGTGTGGCGCAAAACCACCATTCTGGATGCCGGCAACTGGCAGGACGACACCCTGACCGAAGACCTGGACCTGAGCTACCGCGCCCAGCTAAAAGGGTGGCAGTTTTTATACTTGCCCGAGGTGGAGTCGCCGGCGGAGCTGCCGCCCGTGATGAGTGCGCTCAAGTCGCAGCAGTTCCGCTGGACCAAGGGCGGGGCTGAGTCGGCGGTGAAGCATTTGGGAACGGTTCTAAGTTCGGGCAAACCGCTGCAGACAAAGCTGCATGCGCTGGCGCACCTGCTCAACAGCGCCGTGTTTGTGGCCGTGCTGCTAGCTTCGCTGGCCAGTATACCGCTGCTGTGGGCGAAGGTAAACCACCAGTTGTCGTCTACAGCCTTTGAAATAGGGAAGATGCTGCTGCTGGGTTTTATGGTTATCAGCCTCGTATACTTTCAGGCCAACGCCCTGGGCAAGGCCACAGGCAGGAACCGTGTGGTTGGTTTTGTGCTGTACTACCCGCTGTTTCTGTCGGTGTCGATGGGGATGGCGCTGCACAATGCCGTGGCGGTGTGGGAGGGTTGGACGGGCCGCAAATCCCCTTTTATCCGCACCCCGAAGTTTAACCTGGAAGCGCGACAGCATACCTGGCAGGAGAACTTTTACCTCCACCTGAAAATGCCCTTTACTACTTACCTGGAGGGCCTGCTGGGGCTGCTGTTCCTGGCTGTGGCCGCCTGGAGTGTGACGCAGGGGGAGTATGTGATGCTCATCTTCCACAGCATGCTGGCGGTGGGGTACCTGCTTGTTTTTTATCATTCCGTACGGTCTTACAAACACACTTAACCTATGCCGCCAAAACTGCTATTCGTCTACAATGCCGAGACGGGCTTCTTTAACAAGCTGGTTGATTTCGCGCACAAGATTATCTCGCCCAAAACCTACCCCTGCAGCCTCTGTGCCCTCACCTACGGCAACTACACCATGTTTCCGGAGTGGGCGGAGTACCTACAAACACTGCCTTATGAGTTTGAGTTTATCTATAAGAATGAGTGGGGGCACACGGATGTGTATGACAAGTATCCGGTGGTGGCGCTGCAGCAGATTAACAAGGTGGAGGTGCTGCTGACGGCGGAGGAACTGGATGGCATGGAGTCACTGGAGGCACTAAAAAACCGGCTGAACCAGGTGCTGCAGCGGGTGCCTGAAGTATAAGATGTAGCTTCCTGTTTTTTTGAATTCAAAGTATAAATTACACAGAGGCATTTTGCTCAAAGCCTTTAAATTACTACGATGAAAAAGCTCCTGTACCTTTCCGTGTTTATACTTTTAGCCGGCTGCACTTCGGGTGGCTCCCGCAACATGGACTACGATGCCTTTGGCGCCTACTGGTTTCAAGGGAAGGCAGAAATTAATTCCTATACTCTGGAGCAATACCGCTACGGCGAGAAGCGCGACGGGGAGGCGGTGCTGATTTTCGTGACGGAGGATTTCTCCAGAAAGAACCAGGTAAAGCTCGATAACCCGGAGGCCAATGAAGATGACGCGCAGAAGGTGCTGAAGCTGAACCTCACCAAAAAGTTCGTGACCGGCATTTACCCCTACTCGATGATGCTTTCCGTCTTTACGCCCGTCTACGACCATGTTCCGGCCGTGAAAGTGACGGCCAGCGTGCAGGAATGGTGCGGGCAGACCTTTACGCAACTCAACCGCAAAAGCGGCAAGTATGATGCCCGGCTGTTTTCCTACTTCGAGCAGGAAAGTGACCAGCACTTCACCCTCGATGCCATTCCGGAAGATAACCTATGGACCGTGCTGCGTATGAACCCTGACCTGGTGCCCAAGGGGGAGGTAAGCCTCATCCCGGCCCTGCTGGGCCATCGCCTGACACATGAGCCGCTGAAAGCGCAGGAGGCTAACATCGACATCATAGAGGCCCGGGAAAGTATGGGCGGCATACCGGCGGCTAACCTGAAGGTGCTGGAGGTAACCTATAAAATCTACCCGCGCATCCTGCGCATTTTCTATACGTCGGCTTTCCCCTATGAAATTGCAGGCTGGGAAGAGGTCCACAAGCTCAAAAACGGGCAGGAGGAAACTAGCCGCGCTACCCGAAAAGCTAAAATGATAACGGATTACTGGACCAAGAACAGGAATGAGGATGAGCCGCTGCGGCGGGAATTGAAGCTGAAGTAGTCGCTTCCGCTGTTCCGGACATAGATGTCCGGAACCTCTCTGGGGCATATTTTATCCTTTAGCTCATACTTTTACCGGTTTATAATTTATATTTGCCGGCTTTTATTTCCATAGCCACTGCTTCCTTCTACCTGAACCAAGCTATCCTTACAAGCACGCGTTCATCCTCTAGATTTACATAAGCTACAGTTGCATCTCTAGCATTCTGCCCCCCTCGCTGGCGCGAGTTTGCAACTCGTGCCTCACTATGGTGTTGGGTTTGCAACCCGACTGGCTTGAAAAGCCATACTTTATACTTTAGCTATACTTTTATACTTTGCTGGCTTATACTCCCATAGCCGCCGCTTCCTTCTACTTGAACCAAGCTATCCTTTCTAGCTTCCGTTCCTCCTCCAGACTAACCTACCTATAGTTCCATCTAAACTTTGGCTCCCTCCCAGGCCGGGAGGCCTCGCCTTCGGGCATCGCACTGTGTTCCCTCCTTGCCTCGCTCGCGCTCAGCATGCCCTTGGCGGGCACCGGATCTCACAAGGCGCTCAACCCAAAGGCTGGGAAAGGATTCGATAGCCACAGCCCCTACTGTCATCTCGACCTTCGGGAGAGAGCTGATTAGAGTTTTCTAAAGTTCTCTCGCGCTGCTCGAGATGACAGGGAAAGTAGTAAGTATAATTCCCCTCTCGGGAGGGGCTGGGGTGGGTTATACTTTGACTATGAAACTTATGCTTAGCTAAAGTAATGACAGACTCCCTTCCTTAGACTACCGAGAACGCGAGTTCGAAGGTAGCGAGCGTAGCTCTGAGGGGCCAGGGGTGGTTGGACCCGGCCATTACAAAAAACTGCCACCTACAACTCCAGCGTCAGCTGATACCCCTCCCGCAGGCGGTCGTGCTGGTAGGTGAGGCTGGAAACGGAGATGCCCAACAGGCGCACCGGGTAGGGTGGGAGCTGCGGCAGGCGCAGTAACTCCCGGGCAATCGTGTAAATGGCATCGGCAGAGCTAAACTCGCTCAGGTAGGTTTTGCTGCGGGTGTTCAGCGTGAAATCGAAGTACTTTATCTTGAGCGTCACGGTTTTAGCGGTCGCCTGCAGGCGGGCCATGTCCTGGGCCACTTCCTCGGAGAGGTGCAGCAGGCGCTCCAGCATGTCGTCCTCCTCTGTCAGGTCGGTATCGAAGGTGCGCTCTGAACCGATGGACTTGCGGATGCGGTGAGGCTGCACTTCACGCTCGTCCTGGGCGCGGGCTACCCGGAAATAGTAACGACCTACCTTGCCGAAGTGGCGCACCAGTTCCTCCTCCGTACGCTGGCGCAGGTCAGCCCCGGTCAGGATGCCCATACTTTGCATTTTGGCTGCCGTTACCTTGCCGATGCCATGAAATTTCTCGATCTCCAGGCCTGCTACCACTTCCTCGGCTTTGTCCGGGGTGATGAGCGTGAAGCCGTTGGGCTTATCCATGTCAGAGGCAATCTTGGCCAGAAACTTATTGAAAGACACGCCTGCCGAGGCAGTGAGTCCCGTCTCCTTCAGAATCCGCTGTTTGATTTCTTTGGCGATGATGCTGGCCGAGGGCATGCCGATTTTGTTTTCGGTCACGTCCAGGTAGGCCTCGTCGAGCGAGAGGGGCTCTACCAAATCGGTATAGGAGTAGAAAATCTCCCGTATCTGCCGCGACACAGCACTGTACACGTCAAACCTCGCTTTCACAAAAATGAGCTGCGGACAGCGTTGGGCTGCTATTTTGGAGGCTAACGCCGAATGCACGCCATACTTGCGGGCTTCGTAGCTGGCTGCGGCCACCACGCCCCGCGCTTTGGAGCCGCCCACAGCCACAGGCTTGCCGCGCAGCTCGGGGTTGTCGCGCTGCTCCACGGAGGCAAAAAAGGCGTCCATGTCGATGTGGATGATCTTGCGGATGGGCTGTTCCAAAGTATGGCTTTTATACTTGCAAAGGTACAAAAACCGCTGCAGGAAGTACAGCGTCTGTCAGCCCTTTGCCATACTTTCAGCGGAACCATTCTGCACGGAAATGCCCCAAATGCATTTCTACGCCGGTACTGCCGGCTTGATGTTTTGGTTTACTTTAAAGAGGTTAGTAGGGTCATACTGATACTTGATGTGCGCCAGCCGGTCGTAGTTGTCGCGGTAAGTGGCCCGGATGCGCTCGTCTCCTTCCTCCATCATAAAGTTAACATAAGCACCACCCGCTGAGTAAGGGTGCAGGGCATCAAAATAGGTTTTCGTCCAGGTAGTGATTTTTTCCTTGTTGGCCGGATCTGGGTCCACGCCGACGATGACCTGCGCCCAGTTGGCATCGCGGTAGCTCCAGGCAGTGGCCTCTTTGCCCAGTTCATGCGCCGCGCCGTTAACGGGGTAGAGGTGCATGGTGGATTGCGGCGTCGGTAGTTTGCGGGCAAATTCCAAATGGCGGTCAATGGCTTCATCGCTGATCTCTTTAACAAAGTCGGCACGCCAGTACCATTGGTGGCCGGGTGGGTAAAGCGGGTCAAACATACTTTGCAAGGCCGGATGCGGAATCGGACCTACCAAATCAACGATAGGTTGGGGAGCCATACTTCGGATAGGGCCGAAGACCTGCTCCACTTTTTCCGGATCCCCGGTATAGCACCACACCACACCCCCTACAATCTTGTTATAGTGCTCAGCCGGGAAAGGTGCTACGGGTGGTATCTGTACGAAGGCAAAAAAGCCGTTCAAATCCTCAGGTGCCTCCAGTATAAAATCGCGCCACCACTGCATCACCTCCTTCACCTGGTCCAATTCCCACATCATCGGGCCCCCATAGTCCATACTTACAGGGTGCAGTTTAAACAGGAAAGAGGTTACTACCCCGAAATTGCCGCCGCCCCCGCGAATGGCCCAGAAGAGAGCTTCATGTGTTGTTTCGCTTGCTTTTACCAGGCTACCGTCGGCCAGTACCACATCCGCCTCCAGCAGGTTATCAATGGTTAGGCCATAAGCGCGCGTCAGGTGCCCGATGCCGCCACCGAGTGTTAGCCCGCCTACACCGGTGGTGGAAATAATGCCGCTGGGTGTTGCCAGTCCAAAAGCATGGGTGGCGTGGTCTACCTTGCCCCAGGTACAACCGCCTTCCACCCGCACCGTCATTTTCTCCGGGTTCACCTGCACCCCGTTCAGGTGCGACAGGTCTATGACCAGGCCGTCGTCGCAAATGCCCAGTCCGCCGCCGTTGTGCCCGCCACCCCTGATGGCCACTAGCAGGTTGTTTTCGCGGGCAAAGTTTACGGCATAGATCACATCGGCCACATCCTCGCACCTGGCAATCAGGCGAGGGCGCTTGTCTATCATAGCGTTGTATACTTTTCGGGCCTCGTCGTAGCCGCTTTCGCCGGGCTGTAGCACAGCGCCCCGCATACTTGCCTTCAGTTGTTGAATGTTGATATCCTCCACCATATCGGCCTCCCTTTTTAGTTGGGCACCCTAGCACAGCAATGTTCTTGGGGGATGGGGGTACTGCCAATACGACTGGTTAAGGTGCAATAAATAATTGATTGTCACTAAAGTATACGAGTGTAAAAAGGCAGCAGGAATTGGCTTTACAGAAAATGCGTAAGGGGAGATGACACGTCCTTGAAAGCTAACAAGGGGTGGGTAAAATGGTGGTGGAGAGCTTTCCTGTTTATCCCTATCAGGACTAAAAACAGTGTTTTCTCAATCACTAGGTAATTCATGCCGTATAGGAATTACTTCAAAAACCAAACAACTAGAACTATGAAAATAACGCACCTATACGTTGCGCTAGTAACCTTGCTTGGAAGTATAACCTTGTCCAGTTGCTCCGAGTCCGCACGGACGGTGGAGGAAGGTGACACTGATACCACGGCAGTGGCTGGTGCCACCGGAGCTGCTGACTCCCTGCTGCATCAAAACAATTCCAACTTGCAACTGCCGTCCCCGGATACCACGCACCGAGCCGAAAAAAGAAGCAAAGCCATTGGCTGGCCAGCGGGCAAAACCCCAACCGCACCGGCTGGTTTTACCGTCACCAAATTCGCCGGCGACCTGAAGCACCCGCGCCGCATCTACGTGGCCCCGAACAAGGATATTTTTGTGGTGGAGTCGGATGATGAAGGAAAGAGCGCCAACCAAATCACCATTTTCCGTGATACGAACAGCGATGGCAAACCCGAGCTGCGCGAGGTGTTT
Organism: Pontibacter chinhatensis; assembly: GCF_900113285.1. Lineage (GTDB taxonomy): Bacteria > Bacteroidota > Bacteroidia > Cytophagales > Hymenobacteraceae > Pontibacter > Pontibacter chinhatensis. The sequence continues at coordinate 905,435 of NZ_FOOT01000001.1, read as the reverse complement.
CTGACGGGCCTGAACCAGCCCTATGGCATGCTGGTGCTCAACAATTATTTTTACGTGGCCAACACCGACGGACTGCTGCGCTACCCTTACAAAGAGGGCCAGACCAAAATTACAGGGCAAGGGGAGAAAATTCTGAGCCTGCCAGCCGGGGGCTATAACCACCACTGGACGCGTAACCTGATTGCCCGTCCGGACGGTTCCAAGATTTACGTATCGGTAGGCTCTGCCAGCAACGTGGGCGAGTATGGCATGCAGGAGGAAGAGCGACGTGCGGCTATCCTCGAGATTAACCCGGATGGCAGCGGTGAGCGCATTTTCGCCAGCGGTTTGCGCAACCCGGTGGGCATGGATTGGGCTCCCGGCTCCAACACCCTCTGGACAGCCGTAAACGAACGCGACAACCTGGGGGATGACCTGGTGCCCGACTACCTGACCAGCGTGCAGGAAAGTGGTTTCTATGGCTGGCCATATGCCTACTTCGGGCAGAACGAAGATCCGCGCCGCAAAGGCGAGCGGCCTGACTTGGTTCAGAAAACAATCGTTCCGGATATGCCGCTGGGCTCCCATACTTCCTCTCTGGGGCTGGCATTTTACAAAGGAAACAAGTTTCCGGAGAAGTATAGAAACGGTGCTTTCGTTGGCCAGCACGGCTCCTGGAACCGCAGCGAGTTCTCCGGCTACAAAGTGGTGTTCGTGCCGTTCCAGAATGGCAGGCCTGCCGGAAGCTACGAGGATTTCCTGACCGGATTTATAGCAGATGCGGCAAAGAACGAAGTATACGGCCGTCCCGCTGGCGTAGCCGAGCTGCCCGATGGTTCGCTCCTGGTAGCCGACGATGATGGCAACACCGTTTGGCGTGTGGCCGCCCAGTAAAAGTATAGCTCCGAAGAGTATGACCAACGACTAAGGTGACAACGTATAAACAGGCCTAGTAACTACTTACAGACAAACTATGAAAGTATTATTTGTATTAACATCCCACGCAGAGTTGGGTACTACCGGCAAGAAGACCGGCTTTTGGGTAGAAGAATTTGCCGCGCCCTATTATGTGCTAACCGATGCGGGTGTTGAGGTAACGCTGGCCTCACCGGAAGGAGGGCAGCCGCCCATTGACCCCAGCAGCGAGGCGCCAGGTGCCCAAACCGACGCCACCAAGCGCTACTACCAGGATACAGAACTGCTGGAGAAACTGCAAAACACCAGGAAACTAAGCGAAGTAAAAGCGGACGAGTTTGATGCCGTGTTTTACCCGGGAGGCCATGGCCCGCTCTGGGATCTGACAAATAACGAGGAATCCATCAGGCTGATTGAAAGCTTTGCTAAGCAAAAGAAACCTGTAGCGGCTGTTTGCCACGCTCCGGCGGTGCTCACCAAGGTCAGAGACGTTAACGGAGAACCGCTGGTGAAAGGCAAAAAGGTAACCGGCTTTACTAACTCAGAGGAGGAGGCCGTGAAGCTAAGCGAAGTCGTGCCTTTTTTGGTGGAGGACGAGTTGCAGGAGCTCGGCGGAGTATACTCTAAAGTGGACGACTGGCAGCCGCACGTGGTGCGCGACGGACTGCTGATTACGGGCCAGAACCCGGCCTCCTCAGAGGGCGTTGCCGAAGAGTTGCTGAGCTTACTGAAAAAGTAGCCTTGAAGCCGTTGCTTTTTAGGCTGCACCTTCTAAAGTATAACTTGAGTACCACTTTATCGTCAGAAAACTTATGTGAACCATTGTACCGGTTGATGGTTTTCTTGCTGATACAGACAAAGCAATGGCTAAACTACTTGACTATATAGGCAACACCCCGCTGGTGGAGCTCACCCATATCAATACAAAATCAGGTGTCAGGTTATTTGCCAAGCTGGAGGGCAACAACCCCGGCGGCAGCGTAAAGGACAGGGCTGCTTATAGCATGATTAAAGGAGCACTGGACCGTGGGGAGCTGAAGCCCGGCATGAAGTTGATTGAGGCCACCAGCGGCAACACCGGCATCGCTCTGGCCATGATTGCCAGGTTATTTGAGGTGGAAATTGAGTTGGTGATGCCTGCCAGCGCCACTAAAGAGCGGGTGCAGACGATGGAGGCCTTCGGGGCCAAGGTTATACTTACGTCCGCCGAAAGATCGATGGAAGGGGCGATAGACTATGTGGCCGAGCAAGTGGAGCAGGGCGGTTACCTGGTCCTGAACCAGTTTGGAAACCCCGATAATTACCTAGCCCATGTGCGCACCACAGGCCCGGAGATCTGGCGCGACACAGAAGGGGAGGTAACGCACTTTGTTTCTTCTATGGGGACGACGGGTACCATCATGGGCGTATCACGCTACCTGAAAGAGCAGAACCCGCAGGTGCAGATTGTAGGGGCTCAGCCAGTGGAGGGGGCGCAGATACCGGGTATCCGGCGCTGGCCGGAGGCGTACTTGCCCAAGATTTTTGAGCCCGAGCGTGTGGACCGCATCATCGATGTAAGCCAGGATGAAGCCACAGCCATGACCCGCCGGCTGGCCAGGGAGGAGGGCATTTTTGCCGGTATGAGCAGCGGCGGGGCGGTACATGTGGCCACCAAACTGATTGAAGAACTGGACGAAGGCGTAGTAGTCTGCATCATCTGCGACCGCGGCGACCGTTACCTGTCCTCAGATTTGTTCGCTTCTAAATAAACAAGTATAAAAGAGGCGCTGTATCAGGCCATCACCTTTTATGCCATTCAAGAAGTGGAGCTGTTTCACTCTGCTTACAATACACCCAAACTATTTGTCATTCTGTTAAGAAACTTGGTGGAAGGGAGGTTAAGCCTATACTACATGCTACCAGGATCCTTACAGGATGACAAAAAAGAGAATCAAAAAGTATCAACATACAAGAGGGGCCGTGGAAAGGGTACACCAAAGTATAAGCATTCATCCACTCGCCGATTTAAACTCCCACAAAGTATAAATCCCCATGACTTGTACCACATCGCTGTGGTTTATACTTTAGTGTACCTACATGAAAGAATCTGATGAGGAAAATCAAAAAGAAACATAAAGCCATCAGCGCTCCCATTGGGGACCTGGTCACCTACCGGGCTTTACCCACCAACAGCGTTAACTACATCGACCCGTTCCTGTTTCTGAACCACCACGGTCCGCAGGTATACAAGCCGGGCAATCAGGGCCTGCCCTTCGGGCCGCACCCACACCGGGGCTTCGAAACACTCACGTTTATACTTGATGGCGACATTATGCACCAGGATACTGGCGGCGGGAAGGATGTAATTGCCGCCGGCGGCGTGCAATGGATGACAGCCGGGCGTGGTTTGATTCATGCGGAAGTATCCTCTGAAAAATTTAAGCAGGAGGGTGGCCCGATGGAGATTTTGCAGCTTTGGTTTAACCTGCCTGCCAAGTATAAAATGACGGAGCCGAAGTATATCGGGCTACAAAAAGAAAGTATTCCTGCCGTGAACGAGGATGAAGGCAAGGTAAAGGTGAATGTGGTTTCCGGCAACTGGCGCGAAACGCAGGGCCCGATACCATCGCTGAGCGACATCCACATGGCAAGTATAGAAATGCAGCCCGGTGGTTCCTTCACTACATCAGTGGAAGCAGCACGCAACATCTTTTTCTATGTGGTGCGAGGCTCGGTAAAGGTAAACGGCGAAACTGTGGAGAAACTGCACCTGGTGGAATTCATCAACGAGGGGGAGCAAGTAGAGGTAGAGGCGTTGGAAGATAGCTACATCCTCTTTGGCCATGCCCTACCGTTCAATGAGCCAGTGGTGGCGCACGGCCCCTTTGTTATGAACACCGAAGAGGAAATCCGCCAGGCCTTCCGCGATTACCAGGCAGGTAAGATGGGAAGCTGGGAGAGTTGAGGAGTTAGAAAGTTAAAGAGTTATAAAGTATAAAAGCCACAGCCCCTGCTATATTTGGTGTAGCAGGGGCTGTGGCTTTATACTTTATACTTAGCGGGTTCTTCCGCCTCGGCCTTTGGGAGCGGGGCCCTTGGCCGGACTGCTTTTTCTGGCTGCAGCGCTAGTGCCGGCGGCGCCAGCTCTTCCAGCTGTTTTAGTAGGGCCTTTACCGGGGCTGGTTTTTCTGCTGGTAGCACCGCTTCCGTAGGAACTGCCTTGGCCACCGCCTGCTTTAGGGCCTATCGTTCTTTTGGCAGCACTGCCACCCGGTTTGCTCTTGCCAATGCGGGGGCCGCTTCCTTCAAAAGTTTTAGGCCGGCTCTTTCCGTCTCTGCCACCGCTTCTTTCAGAAGAAGCTGCTGCTTGGCTTTTGCTGCCGCGGCTGCTGGCTATACTTGCCAGGGTTTCCACTTCGGCAGGGCTAAGCTTGCGCCAGTGGCCGTTTGGGAGTTTGGCAAGCGTAAAGTTTTCTATCCTTACCCGCTGCAGGTGTACTACTTTATACCCCAAATCCTCGCACATCCTTTTAATGTTGTGGTTGGTGTTAGGCCTGAGTATGATTCTAAAGCGGGTGGAACTCTCTTTAGCGATAAAGGTCTTCTGCAGCTTCTCTCCGCTCTCCGTTTCGCCGCCACCTATTAGTTTGGCGATAAAGTCCTGGCTGATGAGCTTGTCCACCGTAACGATGTACTCCTTCTCATACTTGTTATCGGCCTTCGTGATTTTGCGTACCAGGTCGCTGTTATTGCTCAGGAAAAGCACGCCCTCCGCATCACGATCCAGGTGGCCGATGGGCTGCAGCGAGGCTGGGTAGTTGATGGCCCGCACCACGTTGTCGCGCACGCCCATATCGGCCGTGGCCGACATGCCGGATGGCTTATTCAGGAGCAAAAACACCGGCTCCTCCTCGCGCACGGTCAGCAGCTGGTCGTCTATGCGTACTTTGTCTTTGGCGGAGACCTTCATGCCGGGCTCCGGCAGTTTGCCGTTTACCGTCACGCGTTCTTCCTCAATCAGCCGGTCAGCCTCTCTGCGGGAGCAAAAGCCCGAGTCGCTGATAAATTTATTTAATCGTTTCGATTCCATGGTATGTGGTGGCGTTTCAGGGCAGGTATATATGTAGTGTATTCGGCCTGCTTTGGTTACGCCGTTTCAGGAAGACAAACTTACGGGAAAAGGTTTGCTTTACCTATGCCGCACTGTATGTGACAGCTTAAAGTTGCAGATGCAGGAGCTTAGCGCCTTCTGCCACCTTTTCCGGATGAAGTACGGCCCCGGCCGGCGCTGCTTCCGCTTTTGGCCGCCCCGCGCGCGCCTCTGGCACTGCCCGAGCTTTTCGATTTGCCGGGTTTGCTGGCAGCGGTGCTTTTGCCACTTCTGGGGCTGCTACTTTGTTTGCCTGGCCTGCTAGTGGAGGAGCTGCTGCGTGGTTTACTGCTTTTGGGTTTGGAGGGGGCGACCCCGGAGGAGGCTTTCTTAACACTCGGCTCTTCCGCGGTTTTAGAGGAGCGCTCTACTAGGCGCATCATTTCGGCCACCTCGGCATCAGTCATATTGCGCCACTGGCCCAGCGGAATCTTAGCCAGCGACAGGTGCATGATGCGGGTACGCTGCAGGGTCTGTACTTCGTAGCCCAGTGCCTCGCACATGCGCCGGATCTGGCGATTCATGCCCTGAGTAAGTATGATGCGGAACTTAGTGGCTCCCAACTGCTCTACAAAGCACTTCCGGGTGTTCACACCAAGTATAGGCACCCCATTGCTCATCCGCTCCACAAAGTTCTGGTTGATGGGCTTATCCACCGTTACAATATACTCCTTCTCGTGGTTGTTGCCAGCCCTGAGGATCTTGTTTACAATGTCGCCGTTGTTGGTCAGGATGATAAGCCCCTCGGAGTCTTTATCGAGGCGGCCCACCGGGAAAATGCGCTCCGGGTAATTGGTGAAGCTGATGATGTTGTCCTTCTGCGAGGTGTCGGTGGTGGTTTCGATGCCGGGAGGCTTGTTGAGCAGCAGGTATACCGGTTCCACAGCATCCACTTCCAGCAGGTTTCCGTCCACGCGCACTTTGTCGCGCGTTGTTACCTTGGTGCCTACCTCCGGTTGCTTCCCGTTCACGGTTACGCGGCCTTGTTCAATAAGCTTGTCGGCCTCGCGGCGGGAGCAGTAGCCCGAGTCGCTGATAAATTTGTTGAGTCGTCTTGGTTCCATAGGCTCGCCAGGCTTCCATTAGGTAATTTGTGAAGTATAAATCCCTGGCAGTTTCAGTAAACGTTTGTCAGGAAAGTATACGGCCCTGCAAAGGTACAGGAATAGCCGGGCTATCCAATGCAGGTAGGGCAGGTGTATGCCAATGGCTATACTTTGAAATGAATACAGCCGGCGCAGCACAAAAAATTATGATGTCTGCTTGCCTAGCGAGAACTGCCGGAGCCATACCTCTGCGTCGCTCTTATCGTCAAAAACCTTCGTTTCAAACAGCTTGGCAGTTTTATGAAAGGTATCAGCCGTTGACCCTCCGAATGTCTCGGGGGTGGCTATCATGGCGAAGTGTTTTAACCCGGCATTGGCCGCCCGCGGAGACCATTCATTCAGCACCCAGTCCAGCGAGTGGTCCCACCCCCCGATAATCAGGCTGGTGTCGTTGAGCACACAGTTGTACCCGGCATCAACCAGCGCCTGCGTGTAGGCATTGACTCCGTTTTTTACATTATCTTCTGTCAGATAACCCATCCACCTTACATGGATCCACTTGTTGGCCCTGTTCGTTTCGATGGTTAAGTATACCCGACCAAATGGATTTGTGAGCTCCTGTATCATGCCAACTATAGATTCACAAATTTACTACAAAGTTAAAAAAAACAGCCCCTGCTTGGCTGCGTCTGCTACCCTGAAACAGCCGATCTGCCAAGCATGAAAAGGCAACACGCTGCCTGGAAGCAATAATTTTAAATTCTTACGAGGTTAACGCGGAGGTGTTCGTGAAATCAGGAATTGGTCTTAAGCCTTCTCCAGGACATAACTATTCTGGCGAAGCGAAACCAGAAATCCGATGCCCCCCCCAATGATGGCAGGCAGCAGCCAGCCCATGCCCAGGCTAAACATTGGAAGGTAAGCTGACAGAAACTCGTTCAGGGCGGCTGAGCCCAGACCCGCTGCATTCAGGCCGTCCGCAATACTTACCAAACCCGCAAACAGCACGGAGAAAGTATAAATGGCGTTTCTGTTCTTCAAGAACGGGCCAAACAGCGTGAGTACGATGAGGATAATAACGGTAGGATAGATGGTAACCAGCACAGGCACCGAAAAGGAAATAATCTGCGTCAGGCCCACGTTAGAGATAAGCGCACTGACCACGGACAGCACAATAACGTAGGTCTTGTAGGAAATGGTGGGGCGTATTTTACGGAAGAAGCTGGCACAGGCTACTACCAGACCAACACTGGTGGTAAGGCAGGCAAAGATTATGGCAGTACCGAGTAGCAACTTGCCATATACACCGAACTGCAGGTGAGAAATTTGGCTGATGATAAGGCCTCCGTTTTCCAGGTGGCCCAGGGTGTCCACGCTGGTGGCGCCGGCATAGCCCAGGCCGATGTATACCAGGGCAAGCCCGGTAGCGGCGATGAGGGCTGCGATGGTACATACTTTTGCAATCTGGCTGGGGTTGCTTACGCCCTTTTCGCGTATGGCGTTAATAACGATAAGGCCAAAGATGAAGGAACCGATCGTATCCATGGTCAGGTAGCCTTCCTGAAACCCTTTAAAGAAGGGCGCCCCCTCGTAAGCAACCAACGGTTCCTGAAAACCTCCCAGCGGATCGGCAAAGCTCTTGATCAGCAGCACCGCCAGGATAATCAGCAGCACCGGCGTCAGGATTTTGCCGATGCGGTCCACTACTTTGCCGGGGTTAAGTGAAAGCCAGTAAGTTACTGCAAAAAAGACGGCCGTATAGCAAAGCATGCTTAGTTTGGATGCTTTAAAACTCTCAGACAAAAAGGGCGCAACGCCAATTTCATAGGACACAGTGCCCGTTCTAGGCACAGCAAACAGAGGCCCGATGGTCAGGTAAATGACAACCGGGAAAATTAAACCAAAGAGCGGGTGCACCCTTGCTGAAATGGTTTGCACGTCTTCGTTTCTGGAAGCGCCAATGGCAATCACGCCCAACAGGGGCAGGCCAACACCAGTAGCAAGAAAGCCCAGAATAGCCGGTAAAAGGTTAGTGCCGGAAGCCTGACCAAGTGATAATGGGAAAATGAGGTTGCCCGCGCCGAAGAAAACGGCGAAGAGCAGCAGGCCAATAAAAAAGGTTTCTTTAAAGGAGAGATTGGTAGAATTCAAAACTTAATACTCAGGTTAGTAGGAAAATAGATGTTCTAACTGCAAGTAAGCAACCAGAGGCTCAAAATCCTACTTTTATCTTGTGTTTTGAGGCAAGAGAGCGCTGAGGTGGCCTTTTTTATACTTTTCATGCCAGCCGCTGCTGCTCTGCAAAGTATAAAAAAGGCCCGCCGGTGTATTGCATAAAACAATCTCCGGCGGGCCGCTAAAGGTTGGTAATATTAGGATTGTATCAGACCTCTGCCATACTTTCGCTGATATTTTGCGTGCTCTTCAGCGTGACAGAGGGCAGTGCCAGCAGCGGAACCTGCGGGTGCGCCGTGATTTTTCCGGTTATACTTTTATCGAGCAGGCGCTCCAAAAAGCTGTGGCGCTGCGGAATGAGCACGAGCAGGTCGGCCTGCTGCTCCTGGATAAACTGCTGGATGCCTTCTGCCACGTTCTCCCGTACATCGTAGGTAAAGTCCAGCGCCAGGCCCTGTAGTTTCTGCTCCACTTGCACCTGCGCCGCGCTTGGGTCGAAGTTGCCCAACTGCATGTTGTTGCGGTAGAGGTGCAGCACTTTCAGCGCTGGCTCAAACGGAAGCAGGAAATCGCGGAGCGGCTCCAGGTCGGCAGTGGGTGGCATCTTGCGCATGTTGGTGGCAAACACAACCTTGCGGAACGGCTTGAAAGGGATGTTTTCCGGCACGGCAAGTATAGGCACCTCGCACTCCTGCATCACCGAGATGGTATTGCTGCCCAGCAAGGCCTGGCTGATGGCGCCGCCGCCCTGCATCCCCATGATCACCAGGTCCGCCTCGTAGCGTTTTATCGCTTCCAGGATCATTTCATAAGAGCCTCCCATGCGGGCGCCGGCCTTTATGGGAATGGTCTTGTATACATCCAGGCGACCGTTTTCCTTGCCAATCTCAGCGAGGGTGGTTCTGCCGAAATCTTCCAGCGAACGTGCCTTTCCCTCTTCCAGGGCACCGATCACATCGGTGGTGTTGAGGCTGGCCGGTGGCGGCATGATAGGGTAGAAAGCATGGAAAAGAACCAGCCGGGCGCCGGTTAAGCTGGCAATCTCCAGGCCGTAGCCCAGGGCGTTGCGGGAGTGTTTGGAATAATCGATCGGTACTATTATTGTCTTCATGGCGGTAACTTCTGAAAGGTAAGGCAGCTAATTTCTAACCACATTACAAAGGTACTGCACCCACCGCCCTGAAAATATGCCGCTTGTCAACCCTAAAACTGAGGTTTATCAGCTTTTAAACAAAAGAGGCTACCGTAATGGCAGCCTCTTTTGGTGTATGCTGATGTTTCGGATACTTAATCCAGGCCTCCCTTGCGGGTTGGCTCTCTCAGTGCAGGCCATGTGCGCTGCTCGCCTGTTCTTGGGTCTACAGGCAGCTTGATGCGCTCGCGGTTGGCAAACTCAGGATCCTCACTGGCTTGGTAGGCAAGTATAGCTACCAGGATGGCATTGCTGCGCACATCGTCGAACACGATCTTGTCGTACGTGTCGCGGTTGGTGTGCCAGGTATAGTTGCCATACGACCAGCTAAGCGAGCTTAGCATGAAGGCAGGGGCGCCCGCTGCTACAAAAGATGCGTGGTCGGAGCCACCGCCGCCCGGGAAGCCAGGGAAGCTGGTTTCAATAGAGCTGGTAATCTCGCGGGGAGCAGCGCTCAGCCAGCGGCCCAGGAAGTCGTAAGAGTGCAGGAAGCCCTGTCCGGAAATGTTGGCTACGCGGCCTGTTCCGTTGTCCTGGTTAAATACAGCCTGGGTTTTCTCTACAATCTTCGGGTTGTCGGCAACAAAGGCGCGGGAACCGTTCAGACCCTGTTCCTCACTGCCCCAGTGGCCCACCAGGATGGTGCGCTTCGGGTTAGGGTACAGTTTCTTCAGGATACGCATGGCCTCCATCATCACAATCGTGCCGGTGCCGTTGTCCGTGGCGCCTGTGCCACCGTCCCAGGAGTCGAAGTGCGCAGACAGGATTACGTACTCATCCGGCTTCTCGGTGCCCTTAATCTCAGCGATGGTGTTAAAGGTTGGGGCGTTTTTCTGGTGCTTAGACTCTGCCTGGATACGGATCTGCGGCTTCTGTCCGGATTCTGCCAGACGGTACAGCATACCATAGTCTTCCAGGGCCATGTCGATGCTCGGTACTTTCTTGGTGTAAGCTCCGAAAATCTTGTTTACACCGAATCCGCGCGACCAGTTGGACGTTACCACGGCGGCAGCGCCGGCCTGCTCCAGCGCTCCTGGCAGCGTGCGGGCGTTATAACCTGTTTTCTTCATGCGCTCCGACCAAGCCTCTGTCTGGGCGTCACGCTCCTTCTTCATTTTCTCCAGCGACTCCTTGGTAGCGAACTCTTCCCAGTTATAGTCGGGGCGGCCGGTTGGCTGTGGCATGGAGATAAGCACGATTTTGCCCTTGACATTGGGCAGCCACTTCTGGAAAGCAACCGAGTCCTGTACGTCTGGCAGCATGATTACTTCGCCGGTTACGCCCTTGCTTTTAGTGGATGGGCTCCAGGCCAGTTGCGTCGCCTCCAGCGATTGCACGCGCGGGTGCACCATGTCGACGTGGGTTACGCCACGCTGCCAGCCACGCCACTCGCCCCACTTATCGTTACGGGCCTCGATGCCCCAGCTTTTATACTTTGCCACAGCCCAATCGTGGGCCTTCTGCATTTCGGGGGTACCTACCAGGCGTGGTCCTATGCCATCCAGCAGCTCATGTGCTAAAGCTTCCAGCTGTGAGTTCTCGTTCGCCTCCTTCACGATGGCTGCAATCACAGGGTCTTGTGCCTGCGTTTGCGTTTGGCCCTGGGTTTGTGCCTGCACCTGCACCATGCTACCGCACAGCAGCAGCGACAGTACAACGGCTTGCATCCTTTTTTTCATCATTTTAAGTATAAGGGTTAGTGTTTGATAATGCGTTTCAAGAACCTGCTATATTTGCCCCGCTACGGCCAGGGCTCAATCAGGCTTCGAAGTCGTTTAAGCTTCTAATGCGTAAATCCTCCTTTAGAGGCAAATTAGGCATAATGGTTTAATTCTGAAACCTGAATATTTGAATTATAAGCTCCAGGCACCTCAGATGAAACTTATTGCCTCCCGCTGGCCTTATTTATAGCTGAGTTTTCAAGTCCAATATATGCAGGAACATTCCATGTTTGAGCGGCTCCCTTTCCGGAGCCAGGCCGAGGTGATAGCCCGCGACGGGGTGGTGCTTGCCCAGCGCAAGTATAACCAGTGGCTGGTAACCCTGTATGCCGTCAACAACACGTTTGTGGAGTTGTGGGCCGGGGAAGAGGTGCAGGTTTACAGCACATTTAAACGCTCGGCCAATGCGGCCACCATCCTGGAGCCCTACGTGGAGGGGGTGGATGTGCGGGATGGCCTGAGCCTGCTTTAACTGTTTTTATAGTTTATAGTATACACGTACGCCCTGCTGAAGCTTTCTCAGCAGGGCGTACGTGTATTATACTTGCACTACAGGCTTGAGCTGTCTGCAGACGTTGTCTATTGTGCCTGTACCTGGTCCAGTTCCAATTCTCTCTCCGGCTCTGGCACCGGAGTTTCCTGCATGTAGCGCTCGAAGCTGTCGTCCATCTCGTCAAGCCAGCGGGTATGGTGCTGGGCGGCTGGCGTGCCTGTCATCACGGAAGTATAGGTTTTGTCACGGTAACGGAGAATGTCCTCTTCCTTGTCCTGGAGCCACTGCTTGAAAAGTACAGCCACTTTGTCCAAATCAATCGTTGGGTAGTCGGTCATGTTCATCAGCTCGCGCACGTACTCGGTCTGGAAGTCTATCTCATCGTCGTGGCTGCAGTTAGCGGCTGCCTTGTTCAGCCACAGGTTGATGTCCTTTTGCCTTTCTTCCTTACCTGGCAGTTGAATTTTGCCTTGGATGACGTCGCGCGCATACCAGGCCTGCACATCAAACATGTTGAACGTATAGTACTGGTCCTGCATGCCCAGGTAAATAAGCTGGGGCAACTCGTTAAAGAATACGCCTTTGTAGATTTTATCCGGGTAGAGGCAGTTCTTGGTCTTCAGGCGCAGCTCGTCGGGCAGGTATGGGAATTTGTGCTGGTAGCCGGTGCACATCACCACCGCGTCGAAGCGCTCCTGGGTGCCGTCGCTGAAGTGAGCCACTTCTCCCTCAAAGTGTGTGAGCAGGGGCACTTCTTTCATGCCCTCAGGCCAGTCCATGCCGATGGGGTTGCTGCGGTAGCTCAGGGTAACAGAGCGGGCGCCGTGCTTGTAGCTCTGCACGCCAATGTCCTCGGCCGAGTAGCTGCTGCCGATAAGCAGTACGTCCTTGTCGCGGAAAATATCTGCTCCACGGAAGTCGTGCGCGTGCATCACCAAGCCAGGGAATTCCTCAATTCCTTCGAAGTATGGCATGTTCGGGGTAGAGAAGTGGCCGGAGGCAACAATCAGGTAATCGAACTCTTCGGTATAGGTCTTGTTGTTGGCCAGGTCTTCCAGCACTACCGAGAACTGCTTAGTGTCCTCCTTGTACTCTACCCAGCGGGCGGTGGTGTTAAAGCGGATATAGTCGCGCACGTTGCATTTGTTTACGCGGCCCTGGATGTAGTCGAACAGCACGGGGCGGGGCGGGTAAGAAGAGATAGGCTTGCCAAAGTGCTCATCGAAGGTATAATCAGCAAACTCGAGGCACTCTTTTGGGCCGTTAGACCACAGGTAGCGGTACATGCTGCCGTGGATAGGCTCGCCATACTTGCCTACTCCGGTGCGCCAGGTGTAGTTCCAAAGGCCACCCCAGTCTGCCTGCTTCTCAAAGCACACGATTTCGGGTATGGCTTCACCTTTCATTTCTGCTGATTTAAACGCGCGTAGCTGCGCCAGACCGCTGGGGCCGGCTCCGATGATTCCTACTCTTAACTTCATATATACTTAAAATTGGTAAATGCAAAGCACAATAATCTGCCTCGAGATATGCTCTAAAGTTGGCTGTTTGGCGATCGGAAAAATTACAATTCCGGGTTTTCGCGCGAGGTTAAAACAGCCTGGCGGAAAACAGAAAGGGGTGCAGGAAGTATAAGAAAAAGAGGCGTTGGAATTGATGCCTTACAAAAGAAGCCGGTTGGCTAAAACTATACTAACAAAGCGCCCTTCTGAAATATTTATATCTCTATGTCAGAATGCCTGTTTTGCAAAGATACAGATTATATGGGTAAAATGATAATTTGCTCTTCAATATGTTGCCAGTGAAGTATAGTTTGGATTAGATAAAGAATGATAAAAATATTTTTAATACAAACTTTACATAAAGTATAAGTATGGCACTTTCGTTAGAGCCTCTTTAGGATAAGGATATTGCGATGGTATTATGTAAAGTGTTTAAAGTGAATATGTTGAGGTGCGTGTTTACAACCTTAGAGGAGCAGCAAAGGCTTGTATGAAAAGGCGAAGCAAGGGATACGGAGGCAAGCTGCAAGTAAGCAACAATAAAAAATTTAAGGTAGGTGATAAAGTATAGAAACCGGGTTGGTTTCCCGCAATAAGCCTGACTTCGTAATATGAGACCTTGTAAAATAATAAACCGCCCTCTCCAGCATGAAAAGGCGGTTTAGGTATGGTTTATACTTGAGTGTTACTCACACCTCATGTACTCCCCGCTTCCAATTGGGGCACCTGGTGGCAGGTCCAGTGTTTTGCCGGGCTTCACCTCTACAGTAACTGGGCGGGTGAGGCGCTCCAGCGCAAACGTGATGTGTGACTGGTAAGTATCCTGCGGGTTAAGGTTGTACCGATGACCTAGGTAATTATTTAAATCCTTGAGGGTAGCGGTAGCCAGGGCACGTGCCTGGTAAGAAGCATTCTCGTTTTGCGACAGGTCAAGCAGGTGTGTGAGTACAATCTGTTCGGTCTGCATTTGTATCAGTCCTTCCATACCGTCTTTTCGCTTGCTCTTCCAGGTGTTGTCCATCAACTGCCCGATTACGTCTTGCAGGCTGAGGCTGTTGCTGCGGGCACCCAGCTCGACCAGGCGCGAGGCACGCTCCGGGTGCAGCAGCAGCGAAATGGTAAAGGTAGCCGATGCCTCCGCGGCAGCCAGCGGGTCGAACGTTACGCCGGTGCGGCGCTCAAACAGCTCGCGGTTGTTGCGCAAACCCGGCGCGCGTGGCGGGATCATTGTGATAACAGGTTCTGGCAGCGTCAGCACCTCCGGCGAGATGGTCTTCAGCAGGGCATCCAGCGCTTTTTGCTGCTCCCGCTTGGCCAGCACGGCCGTAGCCTTTTGGCCATCTCCGCGCACGGTGTAGTTGTAGTAAACGCCGCCTACCATTTTGGCGGCCGCCTCGGTCTGGTAACGGTGGAAGTTGTAGATGGGCACCAGCACATCCTCCAAGGCACTCATTGGGGTACCGGGCTTGATGTTGTGCTCGGAGAAATTCTGCAGGGCTTTTTCCCGTACTTTGAGCACGTGCAGCAGCTCATCTGCCGCATGGGTGCCGTTGTCCCACAGGTGAGCGTCCGGGTGAGAACCACCTGGCGAACGAGCGTCGCGGTCGGTGATAAACTGCAGGCCTTTTTCTCTGCCTTTGGCCAGAATATCATTCAGGGCTTTTTGCTCGTCTGTTCCGGCCGGAAAATCCTGGTAGCCGTAAGCCACGGCCACTTTGTCCCACTCGCCAATGCTGGTGCCGTAGGCCTGGCTCAGGTCGATGTTACCGGCGCGGTCCAGTTTTACCTGCGGGTGCGGGTAGTCCATCACGGAAGCGTTGTTATTGGCGGCATAGTTGTGCATGATGCCCAGTGTGTGGCCCAACTCGTGCGCCGACAGTTGCCGGATGCGCGCCAGGGCCATGTCCATCATCTGTTTGTTTTCCTTGTTACTGTCTTTGTAGGGTGCCAGCAGGCCCTCGGCAATCAGGTAGTCCTGGCGCACGCGCAATGAGCCCAGCGATACGTGGCCTTTGATAATTTCGCCGGTGCGCGGATCTACCACGGAGGCGCCGTACGACCAGCCGCGCGTGCTGCGGTGTACCCATTGGATGATGTTGTAGCGTACGTCCATCGGGTCAGCTCCGTCCGGCAATACCTCCACCCGGAAAGCGTCTTTATAACCTGCCGCCTCAAAGGCCTGGTTCCACCAGCGGGCGCCGTCCAGCAGGGCAGTCCGGATAGGTTCAGGGGCGCCATTATCGACATAGTATACAATCGGTTTCACGGCTTCCGACACCCGGGCGGAAGGGTCTTTTTTCTGCAGGCGGTGACGGGCGATGTAGCGCTTCTCGATGTGCTCGTCCACCGGAGTAGCGTAATCGAAGAAGGAGATGCCGAAGTAGCCGGCGCGCGGGTCTGCGGCGCGTGGTTTATACTTGTTGTCGGGCAGCTGGATGAAGGAGTGGTGCTGGCGCAGTGTGATGGCCTGCACGTCCGGGGTTACCTCGCGCACATAGCGACCGGCATCATCGCCTCCGGTAAAAGTAAGCGTAGCCTCAAACTCCGTGTTTTCGGGGAAGTTCTTGGTGCGCGGCAGGTAGATGGCCGAGCGGGTCGGGTCGAGCTTATAGGTGCCCTGCTTGGTGCGTTTTATACTTCCAATTACATCGTGGGCGTCGCTCAGCAGGAAATCGGTGGCATCCACCAACACGCTATTGCCTTCCACCGCATGTGCCTTAAAGCCCCATAGGATGGATTTGGCAAAAGATTCGTCCACGGCGCGTGCCTCGTTTTTGTTGTCGGTGATGGCGCGGTAGGCGAGGTTTGGCTGCACGAGCATCACCTTGGTGCCGATTTTCTCGAAGTATACGACGCGCTGGCCGCCCAACTGACCGCGGTCCAAGCCGATGTCGTTGGAGCCGAGGCCGGAGGGCAGGGAGTTGACGTATAGGAACTCCTGGTTTACTTTATCTACCTCCAGCCATACTTTGTCAGTTTCCCTGTCGTAATAAAAGGTGAAGTAGCCGGGAAACTTCCGCATGTCTTTGGTGAAGAGGGTAATGGTAGGCAGTGCCTGGGCCAGCGCCATACTTGCCGAAAGCAGCGGCAGCACCAGCACGAGCCATAGGGTTCTGAGGAAGGGTGATGTCATGGTTATAAGGTTAGAAATGCGCTTGATGCTGTAATATAGGGATTTTGAAATTCAGAATTACAGGCCTACCTTCGCAAAGGTATCACGGCATGGCCGCGCGGGGCTCCCCGGGAGCAGATTCCGTAACAAACCATAGCCGGAGAAAGTATAGTTTTCAGAAACACTCAATAAACAATTATGAGCTCAAAATTTCTTTTTGCTGCATTAGGACTGGGGTTTATGCTCGCCTCCTGTGGCAACCAAAAATCAGAATACGACCGCTTTTACGAGCAGGATTATAAAGACTCCGTTTCCGAAGCCGTAGCCAACGCACCGGAGCCAGCGCCTGGCACCAGAACGCCGAGTGCCCCTGCCCAGCAGCAGCCTGCCCAGGAAGTACACCCAGGCTCCAAGCTTATTGCAGGCTCTGACTGTACAGCCTGCCACAGCAACCAGCAGAAACTCGTGGGCCCGGCCTATGTAGAAGTGGCTGCAAAGTATGAGGAGAACGATAAGAACAGGGAGTACCTGATCGGCAAGATTTTAGAGGGCGGTGCAGGCGTATGGGGCCAGGTGCCGATGCCTCCGCACCCGAACCTGAACAAGGATGACGCTGGTAAGATGGTAGACTACATCTTGTCGCTGAATAACTAACAATCCTACCTAAGGCCACACAAATTCAAGTTGTGTGGCCTTATACTTTTTTGCGCATCACCAGCGTGGTCATACTTCGCTCGTGCTCCACCAGCACGGTTTTCAGCGGTTCTAGCATCTCGGCCTGCAAGGTATAAATTAGCTCCCGCAGCAGCGCCTCGTCAGGCAGAAACCACACCGGCCCGTGCGGCATTTTATACTTTTGCGGCGACACCTGCTGCAGCTTCCCCTCCATACCAATCGTTGTACTGAAACGGCAGAAGAGCAAGCCTTCGGGCTTTAGCACGCGCCACAATTCCTGCACCATACTTCTAAAGTGAGCCTCGTCTTTGGCAAAATGCAACACGGCGCTGCACAGCACCACATCAAAGGAATTGTCCTCATAGGGCATCTGGCTCAGGTCAGTCACCACAAAGTTTTTGGACGAGAGGGTAGGGGCCAGCTCCGCTGCCATGCGCCTTACCTCCCGTATGGCTTCGTCTGAAATATCGGCCCCGTATACTTTCACACCGGCCTGCATCAGGTAGTAAATGTTTCGGCCAGCGCCGCAACCGGCATCCAGCACGCGCATCCCTTTGCGGATACGGCCTTTCAGCAATTGGTCGAACAGGTAAATATCAATGTTGCCGAACTGGGCGGGCAGGGACTGGATCGGGAGGTGGAACATAAGCGAAAGTATAGAATGCTAAGGACTGTTGGGGCTTTTACCTTTAAATTAGCACCGTTTTCCTGTTATATTTGATATAAATTTCAGATTATTGAACAAACCCATTCCGAATTAAAAACTATGACTACATCAGCTGCCACAGCATCATCACCAAAAGCAGGCCTCACGGCCGAGCAATTCATACAGAAATACGCCAACCATCCCACCTACATCCCGCCACGGGGGCCTGAGCTGCACTGCAAGAACTGGCAGGCCGAAGCTGCCCTGCGCATGTTCCTCAACAACCTAACCGACGAGGTGGCCGAAGCACCCGCCGACCTGGTGGTATACGGCGGCACCGGACAGGCGGCCCGCACGCCGGAGGATGCCCGCAAGATTATTGAAGTGCTGCTGGAGCTGGAGGAGGACGAAAGTTTGTTGGTGCAGTCGGGTAAGCCGGTGGGCAAGGTACGCACCCATTCTGAGGCTCCGCGCGTGCTGATTGCCAACTCCAACCTGGTGCCGCATTGGGCTACCTGGGAGTACTTCAACGACCTGCGCAAGCGTGGCCTGATTATGTACGGGCAGATGACGGCTGGAAGCTGGATATACATCGGCTCACAGGGTATATTGCAGGGCACTTACGAAACCTTTGCCGCCTGCGGTGATAAATACTTCAACAGCGATTTGCGCCACAAATTGCTTGTAACGGGCGGTCTGGGCGGCATGGGCGGCGCTCAGCCGCTGGCTGCCACCATTGCCGGCGCCACTTTCCTGGGCGTAGACGTAGACCCGGACCGCATTCAGAAGCGCCTCGACACCCGCTATATCGACAAAATGACCTATGACTATGAGGAGGCGAAGCGTTGGGTGCTGGAGGCAAAAGAGCGCGGAGAGGCCATCTCGGTAGGCTTGGTAGGTGATATAGGCGATGTGCTGGAGAAACTAATTCAGGATAACATTACCCCGGATATTCTTACCGACCAAACCTCTGCCCACGATCCGATTAACGGTTATGTGCCGAACGGGCTGACACTGGAAGAAGCCAAAGCCTTGCGCCAGCAGGACCCGGCAAAGTATAAAGAGCTGTCACTGAAAAGTATGGCCCGCCATGTGGGCTTTATGCTGGAACTGCAAAAGCGCGGCAGCAAAACCTTCGACTATGGCAACAACCTGCGCGAGTTCGCGCAACAAGGCGGCGAGGCCAATGCCTTCAACATCCCGGGTTTTGTGCCTGAGTATATTCGTCCGCTTTTCTGCGAGGGCAAAGGACCCTTCCGCTGGGCGGCGCTTTCCGGCGACCCCGAGGATATCCGCGTGACCGACGAGGCGCTGAAGGAGCTGTTCCCGGAGAACACGCACATGATTAAGTGGCTGGACGAGGCACAGGAGAAAGTAGCCTTCCAGGGGCTCCCGTGCCGCATTTGCTGGCTGGGCATGGGCGAGCGCGAGAAAGCAGGTCTGCTCTTTAACCAGTTGGTACGCGAGGGCAAGGTAAAAGCGCCCATCGTCATCGGCCGTGACCACCTCGACTGCGGCTCTGTGGCCTCCCCGTACCGTGAAACCGAAGGCATGAAAGACGGCTCCGACGCCATCTCTGACTGGCCGCTACTGAACCTGATGGCGAATACGGCCGGCGGGGCCACCTGGGTGTCGTTCCACCACGGCGGTGGCGTGGGCATCGGCTACTCGCAGCATGCGGGCATGGTGATATTGGCCGATGGCACCGACCGTGCCGAACGCTGCCTCCGCCGCGTGCTCCACAACGACCCAGCCATGGGCATCTTCCGGCACGCTGACGCGGGCTACGAAACGGCGCAGGAAAACGCCAGGAAGTTCGGGTTGGAGCTGTAGTCTTGTCTTTGTCTGAATAAGGATTTGTGGGATTTGGGGTGGCCAGGATTTGAGCAGTGCCGGGTCCAACCACCCCCAGCCCCTTAGAGCTACGCTCGGTACCTTCGAACTCGCGTTCTCGGTAGTCCAATGTGGGGAGTCTTTAACTACTTTGGTAAGGGTATAAGTTCTATAGTAGCTCTGTTTCTGCAAAGTATAAACCCACCCCAACCCCTCCTGAGAGGGGAATTGTCCGCAGGCAATTATCATCCCCCTACCCCCTTCAAAGGGGGACTTTGGCTGAAGTTGCATCAGTAATAGCTATCGACTTTATCCCAGCCTTTGGGTTGAGCGCCTTCTAGATTTCCGGTGCCGCTGTGGCGGCATTGCAACCGAAGGGTAGCAAAGGAAATGTAGACAGCGCGATGCCCGAAGGCGAGGCCTCCCGGCCTGGGAGGGCACCAAAGCAGGAAATGAAACGAGACGTTTGTGGGAACTAGAGGATGAACAGAGGCTAGAAAGTATAGCTTGTGTAAGATTGCGGGGAGCAGCAGCTATGAAAGTATAAACCGGAAGTATAGGCAAAGTATAAAGTATGGCTTTTCAAGCCAGTCGGGTTACAAACCCAACATCATAAAAAGACACGAACTGCAAGCTCGCACCAGGAAAGTATAAAGTATAAAGTACAGCCAAAGTATAAATCCGGCTTTTCAAACAAAATGCTGACTACTTTTAGCTCAGACAACGAGTATAAAAGTATAACGCGCTACATTATCAAACCAACTATGAAAGATAACAAAGACACCTCAACCCATACCTTAATCGGCCCTTTTAGCCAAATCCTGCCTATGACCAACCTGCCGGAGGCGGGTGCGCTGCAGGACGAGCAGCTAAAGGTAATCGAGCAGGCCGGGGTGCTGGTGCAGGAAGGCAGGGTGCAGAAGGTAGGCAAGTATGACCAACTCCACCGCGAGGCGCTGGATAACAAGTATAAACTCGAACTGATTGAGGAGCCGATGGTGCTGCTGCCTGGCCTCGTTGATGCCCATACCCATATTTGCTTTGCCGGAAGCCGCGCCAATGACTATGCCATGCGCGTGGCCGGGAAATCCTATTTAGAGATAGCCCGCAGCGGCGGCGGCATACTGGACAGCGTACGGAAAACCCGCGAAGCAACCTTGGTAGAACTGGTTGATTTGATGCGGAAGCGTTGCGACCGCCACCTGCGCGAGGGCGTTACCACCTGCGAGGTGAAGAGCGGCTATGGCCTAACGGTGGATGATGAACTGAAAATGCTGGAGGCCATCAGTCTCGTAAACAAGCATCATGCACTTGACCTGGTGCCGACCTGCCTGGCGGCACACATGCGCCCCCCGGAGTTCACCGACTCCAAAGTATACTTGCAGCATGTTTTGGATGAGTTGCTACCGCAGGTGCTGGAACAGAACCTGGCCAACCGCGTGGACATCTTTGTCGAAGACACCGCCTTTACGGAAGCGGAATCCCTGGAATTCTTGTTGGCTGCCAAAGAAATGGGCTTTGATATAACGGTTCACGCCGATCAGTTCAGCACGGACGGCAGCCGGGTAGCCGCAGAGGCCGGTGCTATTAGTGCCGACCACCTGGAGGCCAGCGGCGACGAGGAAATTGCACTGCTGCGCGATGCTGGTGTGGTGGCTACCGTACTGCCAGGAGCCTCGCTGGGGCTGGGCATGCATTACGCACCTGCCCGCAAAATGCTGGACGGCGGCCTTTGCCTGGCTATTGCTACGGACTGGAACCCCGGATCTGCCCCCATGGGCGATTTGCTGATGCAGGCGGCTATACTTGGTGCTGCTGAAAAATTAACTATCGCCGAGACCTTGGCTGCCATTACGACCCGTGCCGCCAAAGCGCTCAACCTCCCAGACCGTGGCAGTCTGGCAAAAGGAAACCTGGCCGACATGATCGCCTTCCCGACAGAAAACTATAAGGAGATTTTATATTTGCAGGGCAAGCTGAAGCCATCTAAAGTATGGAAATCCGGGAGACAAGTATAAGGTATAAGCGCTCGTGCGAATCACTCTAAGTCACGAAACCGAAGATTCGCATCAGGGGTAAAAACAAACAACAACAGACAATTAACAGCATAAAAAATGTATAAACCCACCGCACCTAGTACGTGGAAAGGCAGAGTAGACACGCTCGAAGGCGAAGAGGGCAAGCGCTGGCACCAGGGTATTAAACTGCTCAACCTGACTGACACCACAGAACCTGCCCTGGCAAACCAGGCTATCGCGTTTCTGGGGTTTTGCTGTGATGAAGGCGTGCGCCGCAACCAGGGCAGGGAAGGGGCAGTGGAAGGGCCGGCAGCGCTGCGGCAGGCCATGGCCTCCTTTGCGTGGCACCTGGAGGATGATGTGGCGCTGTTCGACGCGGGCGATGTATACTGCACCAACCAAAACCTGGAGGAAGCACAGAAGCAGCTGGGTCGGAAAGTGAATGCCCTGTTATCCAACACGTACAAAACGATTATACTTGGCGGCGGGCACGAAACTGCCTATGGCCATTTTTTAGGTATCAAGCAGGCCCTCCCGGAGGGGCAGCAACTGGGCATCATCAACTTCGACGCGCATTTCGACCTGCGGAGCTATGAAAAGCAAGCCAGCTCCGGCACCCCGTTCCTGCAAATCGCCGATGACTTAGGGGCGCAGGGCCAGGATTTTAATTACCTGTGCCTGGGTATACAGCAGCAAGGCAATACGCAGAAGCTGTTTAACACCGCCGCAGCCTATGGTGCCGATTACGTGTTTGCACCGGCGATGCAGGTGTATAATTATGAGGCGCTGCGGGAGCGGCTGCAGCAGTTCACGGAGCTGGTTGACCTGCTGTATGTAAGCATTGACATGGACGTGTTTGCCGCGGCCTATGCGCCCGGCGTAAGCGCACCTGCCGCCCTGGGCGTGCATCCGGAGATTGTGCTGTTGCTGTTGCAGGAGATTATCAGCAGCGGCAAATTGCTGACGCTGGATATAGTGGAGCTAAACCCCAAACTTGATGTTGACAGCCGCACGGCCAGGCTGGGTGCATCGCTGCTTTACCACGTGGTGCAGCAGTGGAGCCAGGTATAGTTTGAGGAGATTTCTGATATAAGGCAAGCTGGTGCCAAACCCGCAGCAAATCCACCTAAACGAAACGGCCCTGCATACTACTGCAGGGCCGTTTTGTTTTATACTTATTTCCCAACCTTAAATTTAGTCCAGTAGGTGGTGTCGCTGGTTTTTACTTCTATCAGGTAGGTATCAGGCTTAAGCTTGCCGAGCGGGTAACGCCAACTGCTGCGGTTGCCCTCGATGCTAACGGGCTCGGTGTATACTGTTTTTCCGGCGGAGCTTTTTACAAAAAGTACGGCGTTCTCATCCAGCTGCTGCGAGAAATCCAGCTCAAAGGTACCTTTGGCAGTGGGCTTGAGGTAAATACCCGACAGGGTTTCCTTGTTGGCGTTAGGATGCTCGGTGCTGACAAGTATGTGTTCTTTCTCCTGTGGAGGTAAGGGCGTGGTCTGTGCTTTGGCGAAGGTCAGGCTGAAAAGCGGCAGGCCCAGGGCCAGTGCTGCGGCATATGTTTGCTTCCTAATCATGTGTGTTCTGCTTAAAGTCTAAGTATAACACACGTTATTGCATTTTTGATGCCAGATTTATCAGGCGTGCTTGCGCAAGCTCCCTTTTTCTGCGTCAAAGCAGTAGGGGCAACTGCCGTTTACCTCTGAGCCGCCCAGCCAGCGCGTTTTGGGGATGAAAGAACCGTATCCCTCCAGCACCCGCTCCCCAAAGAAGCTTAAGGAAAGGGGCTCCTTGGCCTGCACCAGGTCAGGTTGCAGGCGGGCTAATATCTCCTGCAGTTGCAAATCGCCGAAGCCGTAGCCGGGGTCCTGTTGCCAGAACTGCTGCATAAGCGCATCTACGGTGGTAGTGCCAGCCTGTATCATACTGAGCAGCATGTGCTCGGGCTGGCTAAGGCCGTTGGTGCAAGCCGGGAAGCGGCGCAAATGCAGTTGCAGGGCCTGCTGCAAGTATAAAAGCGGCGCGGACTGTTGCTGTAAGTATACCTGTAGGTTAAGGTGGTTGGGGCCAGCGTAAAGTTGCCACAGCTGCTTGGCCTGCTCCAGTTGCGTATCATCCACCTGTATCCTCTCTTCAAACAGTTGCTGCAGTTCCTCCGGCCTCAGCAGCGCAATGTTTTTGCCTTGCACTGGTGTGCAGATTGATACCATGGGCGGTTTTTTCTGGTGCAGGCGCTGCAGTAAGTATAGCAGGTTTACCTGGCACATCAGGTCAGTGTCGAACCACAGCACCACCTCAAAGAAAGCCCCGATTCCCTCCAGCTTCTGCAGCTCTTCCAGCACCTTAGTTTTATACTTTTCCGCCAGCTCGCCATAGGTGGAGGTGATGTAGTCCTGCCGCTTTTGCCAGAACTCCGGCTCAGGCAAGGTATAGAATACCGGCCCCTCTGAGAGAATTTCGCGCCACACCATTACCTGACCGGGCAGCCCGGCTGCAGTGAAGGCAGGGACTGAGGCATCGCCGTTGAGGATGTGGAGGGTGGGAAGTTTTTTCATCGGTATAAAGTAAAAGTCGCCGGAAATGAGAAGGCAACTAACACGTAACGGTGCAGCTGCCTTACCTCAAACATTATAACGGTATAAGTATGTAACGTAATTACCTGCCTTTTAGTCTGTAAGCCACCACCCTGTTGTCGCGGAAAGTAGGCACCAGCAGCAGGCCGGGCTGCCGGGCATAGCTGATGTCGGCGGCATTGATGTTTTTGCTTTTCGTGTCCAGCACTCGCCAGTTGCGGCCTTCCTGGTTCACGTAATATACTTCACCGTCCCAGCTGGAGATCAGGTAATTACCATCTTCCAGTCGCGCAATGCCGTCGGCTGATTTAATGCCATCGGTCCAGTCTGTGAAGTCCTTTGTGCCGGGGTCCACCAAGCGCACGCGGCCGCTGTTAAAGAAGGCCACTAGCATGCGGTCGCCCTCGACAAAGATACCGTTCGGGTTCTCGCGTTTGGTGTTTTCTATCCAGGTGCTGATGCGGCCGTTGCGCATCTGGTAAATGCGTCGCTGCTCCGAATCCGTGATGTATACCGTGCCGTTGTCGTCCACTGCCACATCGTTCAGGAACTTGGCTTTCTCGGCTTTATACTTGCCCAGTACGGAGCCGGATTGCGTGGCAATGGCCACTACTTCGTCTGCATCGGCCACATAAAGCACGTTGTTGTGCAGAGCCATGCCCGCCGGGTTGTTCAGCCCGGTTACCCAGTACAGGTCTTCGATATTCCCTTCCGCATCCAGCCTGGAAATGAAACCGTCGCCGTCGTTGCGGTCTGAGGTGTTGTTCATGTTCGACACGTAGATCACGTTGCGCTGCGGGTCGAAGAGGGCGGACTCCGGTGTTCTGAGGGTGTTATCGGAAGCCCATAGTTCCTGCAGCTCCACGGGCGCACGCGAGGAGAACAGGTTGCCGCTACAGCCACTCAGGGCAAAGGTTGCCAGTAAAGTATAAAATCCGGCACGTATACTTTTTCTCATGCTTTCTGTTTTGGTTTATACTTCATACGGGCAGGTGCGCGCGCCGTTTTAATTTCAGGCTACTCGGTATACAGGCCAAGCTTCCGGAGTGTGCGCTCCCGCGATAATTTACCTGTGGAGGTTTCGGAGAATGCCTTGCTGTAGTACACTTCTTTTGGCATCTCATACTTTTTCAGTTTGCTGCGCAGGCGCTCTTGCAGCTGCTTTTCCTCTTCCTCGGATAACTGCTCGCACTCCAGCACCAGCACGATCTTCTCGCCCAGTACCTCATCGGGCTGCGGGGCTATGAAAAAGCGCGGTGAGTCCACATCATCCACAAAAGCCTCGGCAATGGCTAGCTCTACCGTCTCGGTCTGCACTTTCACGCCGCCGGTGTTGATGGTGTTGTCGGCGCGGCCAATCCAGCGGAAGCGGGTAGGGGTGAGCAGCTCCACGATGTCGTTGGTGATGAGCAGCTCGTTGTTGGTGATGTCGCCTTTGATGGTGAGGCAGCCGCGCTTGTCCAGCCCAACCTCAATGTTTTCCAGCACCTCGTAGTAATCGGCTGCGTCGTAGCCGTTGAGCTTGCGCAGGGCAATGTGCGAGGCGGTTTCCGTCATGCCGTAGGTATGGTACACCGGTGACTGTATTTGCTGTAGCTCGCGCTGCTGTGTGGGGGTAACCGGGGCGCCGCCCACCAGCATACCGTTCATGCCGTTAAGCTGGCCAAGCCGCTGCGGTGTTTCCTGAAGGATGGCGTGTAGCTGCATCGGTACAAAGGAACTGAAGGTGATTTTCTCCTCCGGGCTTACCAGGGTCAGCGGGTTGCCAATGGGCTCTACAATAATCATCCGCAGATCGGCCACAAAGCCGCGCACCAGCATCATCATGCCGGCTATATACTCAGTATTCAGGCAAATGAGCGTGCAGTCGCCGGGCTGCAGGTTGAGCAGTTTTATGGTGCGGCGGGCGCTGGCCTCCAGCTGCCTGCGGGTAAGGTTGATGGTTTTAGGCACCCCTGTGGAGCCGGACGTCTGGATGGGGAATTCCTGCACACCGTTGAGCCAGCTGCGGCAGAATTCAAGGGTTTTGCTTTCGTAGCCGTTCAGCGGAATGCTGTTGCGGAAGGAGTACGAGGCAATCTCGTCGTAATAGAACTTCTTGCCGTTCAGGGTCAGGTATTTGTCTGTCATGTAGCAATATCTTATAGGCCATCCCTTTGGCGCCTTTGCCCTGGGAATGGTGCCCCGTCATCATTTCACGTTAACACGTACGTGCTCCTGCAAAATTGGGGGAAAGCGCTATCAAAACAAACTATGCCGGCAAAGGTTTTTCTCCGGCTGCCTGCCCCTGAACTGGTACGAAGTGGCTAAACTAGTATAGCCAGTCCTTGTCAGGCTTGCGGATTAGCCGGTCGATGGAGAGGCGGCCGGAACCGAAGATCAGGAAGAAGATCAGCAGCAAAAGCACGATGATGGAGGACCACAATTCGGTATTCTCAGAGTAGAAACCACGGTTCGGGTTAATGAAGAAAACCGCTCCAATCAGGATCGGCAGCTGAAACAGAATGGCTACCCGGGTGACCAGGCCCATCGCGATCAGCAGGCCGCCTACCAGGTGAGCAAAGGCAACATAGTGCGCCAAACCGATTGAAATCCAGGGGAACTGGCTCTTCTGCATGATCCGGAACAGCGCCTCTGTGTCCTGAATGAACATAAAGCCCTTCACCATCAGGAAAACTCCCAAACCCATTCTCAAAAAATCGAGCCAAAGAGGGTGATGCGTGTCAGCCCAGCGCTCTACGCGGTACATGTCTTGTGCTAGGTTCATGGTTTTATAAATTTAAAAGTGAAACATGCTGACTATCATTTTATTAAACGTATTTCACCTTGAACCGGACAAATCTCAGTACAAATTATAGTATTCGTACCTGATGTCCTGGTAACTTCCAGATCAGCTGCCAGCCGTGGGGCTTACTTCTGTTTCCGGAGCACTTTGTTATCCACCGAATAGCGGCCCGGACCCATGATCATAAAGAAGAGCAGCAGGCCAAGCACGGCTACAGAAATCCAGAGTTCCGTGTTCTCCAGGTGCAGCCCACGGTGTCTGTTTACAAGCAGCACCGCCCCCAGCACCACCGGCATCTGGCAGAGCAGCGCCAGCCGGGTCAGAAAGCCCATGGCGATCATCAAGCCCCCGACAATGTGCACGGTGCTGGTTAAAACCGGCGCCTTCTGCAGACTGATAAAATCCTGGTTCTGGCTGAAGACGAGGAACACATCACTGGTATACTCCAGGAACATTACCCCCTTTATGAAGAGAAACAATCCTAAAAGTATGCGTAGCCCGTCCATCCAAACAGGGTTGCTGGCGCTGTTACGCTGGACAGGGTGACTGACTTCTTGTGTAAAGGCCATGATTAAAAGTGATTTAGGTAAAACATGTTCGTATTACTATATACGTCTAATGTTAGAACCCCGGATACAAAAGGCTTGAGTTTATGCCTAGCACCTGGGTTGGGAGAGCTAGGAAGTATAGAAAAACACCTTTAAACGAAAAGCGCCTCCCGGTCTGAAAACCAGGAGGCGCCATACAGGGAATTTATACTTTAAATTTATCTGAATCGCAGCTTTCTTCCTTCCGTACGGTAGGCGTCAAAAGCGGTGGCATTGGCGTTGCTTGCGGTGAAAATCTCCAGGATGCCAGCACCGGCTTCCGGCGAGAAGAAGGCCGGTAAGGCTTTTTCCAGCTCTTCCAGCGAGTGCACTGAAGTATAACCCATATTAAAATCACGGGCCGTGTTCTCAGCGTTCAGTTCCTGGCGTGTTTCAAAGTATGGCTCCAGCTCCGGCTGCTGCCGTGGCCCGTCTATCAGCCTAAAAATGCCGCCGGCATGGTTGTTCAACAGCACGATACGCAGGTTGGAGGGCAGGTAGTTGTGCCAGAGTCCGTTGCGGTCGTAGAAGAAGGCCAGATCGCCAGTGAGTAGCGTAGTGATGCCAGGGCTGGAAAGGGCGCAGCCCACTGCGGTGCTCGTGCTGCCGTCGATGCCGCTGGTGCCCCGGTTGGCGTACACCTGCACTTGCTGCGCTGCCTGCAGCCCCACAATGTTGGCGTAGCGCACAGACATTGAGTTGGCCAGGTGCAGGTTGCTGTTCGGCGGAAGTTGCTGCAGCACGCGTGCCACCACCGGAAGCTCGCTGTACGGCGCTCCTTGTGTATACTTCTGCAGGTAGTTTCCGGCTGATCTGTTGGCGGCGGCCCAGGCGGCGGCAAATTTCTCATCGGCCCGGGTGCTGCCGGCCAGCGCTGTAAAAAAGCTCTGCGGCAGGCAGCGCACTATCTTTGTCAGCGACTGAAACGTGTCGGCAACCTGGCCGGCGGGCTGCACATGCCAGTGGGCCTTGGGCTTATACTTGCGCAGGTATACTTTCAGTGACTTGGAGATGATGGACTTGCCAAAGGAAATCAGCAGGTCGGGCTGCAGTTTGGCCAGTTGCTCCTGGTCGTTGTTGCCAAAAATAATGTCCTGGTGCCGGATGGCCTGCGGCAGCTGGTGGATGTTGCTGATGATGTCGCCCACGACCACAGCTCCGGTAGATTCGGTAAAAGTATGCAGGCTTTTCAGCAGTGCCTCTTGCTCTTGGTCCTGTCCGGCCAGCACCAGCACCTTCCTATACTTGAGGATCTCCTCCTGCAACCGCAGCGACTGCGCCGCGCTTAGCTCGTAGGCTTGGGCTTCCTCGGCAATCACCTTCACCTGCGTGTTATACTTTAGCTCCTCGGTAGGGGCGGGGTAGAAAGGCTCACGCAAAGGCACGTTGATGTGCACAGGCCCGGCCGGAAAGTTTATGGCCTCGTTCAGCGCCTCCGACACCATCCGCTCGCTGTGCCAGGAAGCATCCGGGTGCGAAAAATCCGCGGGGAAAGTATAGCTCTGCTTGATGTGCTGCCCAAACACATTTTGCTGCCGTATCGTCTGCCCGTCAAGCTGGTCTATCCACTCGGGAGGGCGGTCGGCGCTGAGGATGAGCAGCGGCACCCGCTGGAAAAAAGCCTCTGCCACGGCTGGTGCGTAATTGAGGGCAGCGGTTCCGGAAGTGCACACCAGCACGGTCGGCTTGCCTGTCGTCAGCGCCATGCCCAGGGCTATAAAGGCGGCGGCCCGCTCATCGCTCACCGTCTTCACCTGAAACCCGCCATGGCGGGCAAAGGCAATCGTAATCGGGGCGCAGCGCGAGCCCGGCGACAGCACCACATTTTCTACCCCTTTCTGAGCACAGATTTCAGCAATATTGACAACAGGCGCTAAGGTCATAATGAGTGAATTAGTGAATGAGCGAGTGAATGTTGAAAGGTTATACTTTTTATGTTGAATGAATGGAAAACATAGATGTTTTCAGGTGCATCTGAAGACGAATGCAAACATACTTTTTGCCATGTCAAAGTCATTCACTCAATCACTCATCCACTCCTTCAAAATTAATAAGTACTTGCCGCATCGTTTGCATTTTGTGCTGTGTTTCAATCCACTCTTTCTGTGCGACGGAGCCTTCGGTGACGCCGGCGCCGGCGTAGAGGATGGCCTCCTGAGCCAGCAGCTGCATGCAGCGCAGGTTCACGTACAGGTGTGAGCCAGCAGGGCTGTTGACCGGGCCCAAAAAGCCACTATAATAACTACGGTTATAGCCTTCGTGATCAAGTATAAACTGCAGGGCCGGAGCTTTGGGTAGGCCACAAATGGCAGAAGTGGGATGCAGCAGCTCCAGCATGTCGGTGCCCAGGGTAGGGAAATGCACCTCCCGCAGGTTTACCTTAAAGTCTGTGCGCAGGTGCATCAGCCCTCCGGCAATTATCGTTCTGGGACCTACTTCGGTATACTCGCGCAGGCGCAGCTTCTTAAAGCAGCTCAGCACGTAGCGCTCCACCATTGCCTGCTCCTCAATCTCCTTCTGCCGCCAGATGGCATCGGCCACGTTTTCCACGGCGGGTTGCGTACCGGCCAGCGCCATGGTATGGAACACCTGCTGCTCGTCTATACTTACCAGTATCTCCGGTGTGGCGCCCATCCACGTACCCACGCCCGGCACCGACACCAGCGACACAAAGGCCCTGGGGTATTTCTCGGTCATCGCCCGGAAGGCAGCTACCGGAGAGAATCCGTCAGGCAAGGTTTCCTGGTCCGTTCGGGACAAAACCACCTTTTCCATCTGCCCGGCCTGTATCGCTTCCACTGCCTGGTGCACAGCCCCCACAAAGCCCTCCTCGGTCTGGAAGGCGTGGCGCTGCGCGCTGGCAGGCGTATGCCAGGCATTTATACGTTGGGGAGTATCCAACAAAGTATAGAAAGCCTGAAGCGGCTGCTGCGGTACCTCCGGGGCACTGGTCACACGCTCACCATCAAAGTATAAATCGGCCTTTATAAAAAGATTAGGTTCCTCTTTGGTAACCTGGAAGGGGCAGAAGAAGAAACCAAAGGGGCTGGTTTCCAGCTGTGGTTGCCCGGTAGTAAAGTGTTGCCCCAACTGCACACAGGCCTGTAGGTGGGGGGTATTCGGTAATCGCCAGACGGCCACTGCCTTTTGCCCGGCAATGGCCGCCTGAAAAAACTGCTCTAACGTAAAGTCTCGGGCTTGTTCACCCATCATCATATCTCCTCCGGCCAGTATGGCCGCTATTTTATTTTTTGTCTATCACTGCCACCGTCATGCGGCTGATGCAAACCAATTCGCCCGCCTCGTTGGTAACTTTCGTTTCCCATACCTGGGTGCTGCGCCCCACATGAATTGGGGTGGCTTTGCCATACACCCAGCCCTCGCGGGCGCTGCGCAGGTGGTTGGCGTTTATCTCTAAACCCACGCAGGCCTTTTTTGTTAAATCCACCTTCAGGGCTGCTCCCATGCTGGCCAGCGACTCGGCCAGCACCACCGAGGCTCCGCCGTGCAGCAGGCCCATGGGCTGGTGGGTGCGCTGATCCACAGGCATTCTGGCACACAAAAAGTCGTCGCCCACCTCCGTAATCTCGATGCCCAGGTGCTCTATCATGGTGTTTTTGCACCACTCTTTTACCCGCTCTACCGTATCTGTATTTTTATCCATAAGCTGCGATGCCTAAATTCGCGCTGATTTAGTAAGTAGGCAAAAGTAGAATAATTTTGATTAAGAAGATATACCTCATCCGCCACGGGCAAACCGACTTCAATCTCAAGAGCATTGTACAGGGAAGCGGCGTGGACTCCGTATTGAATGCTGAGGGGCAGCGGCAGGCGGACCTGTTTTTCGAGAAGTATAAGGACATACCCTTCGATAAGATTTATACTTCCACGCTGCAGCGCAGCATACAATCCGTTCAGAAATTCATTGATTTGGGCATCCCGCACGAGCGGCACGCCGGCCTGAACGAGATTAACTGGGGCACCCGCGAGGGCACGCGCATCACCCCGGAAGAAGACGCCTACTATCACAGCATCCTGCAAACCTGGTGCGAGGGCAATACCGCCGTGTGCATTGAGGGTGGGGAGAGCCCGGAGCTGGTGTACGAGCGGCAAAAACCCTTTGTGGATTTGATGCTGAGCCGGCCCGAGGAGGAAACCATCCTGATTTGCATGCACGGGCGCGCCATGCGTATCTTGCTGTGCCAACTGCTGCGGTACCCGCTGCGGTGCATGGATGAGTTCGAGCACCGCAACCTGTGCCTTTACCAGCTCGACTTTACCGGCAGCATGTTCTCTGTGAGGAAGTACTGCGACGTGGCACACCTGCAGGCGCCGGGGCAAAGCTGAGGCAGCAGTTTCCTGAATTTTAGAAATTGAGCTTGATTACGTATCTTGCTGTTTCGATTCAGGCGGACACAAAATGGGGTTGCCGCGGCCTTTGTTAGCGGGTTGCTATCTTTTGTGTACGAACATAGTTTGAATAGAATATTTTTAAATCTAATTTTGGGCGGATAATACAAGACCTATTGGGCGAATAAAACAACACGAAATTTATGGCTGAAGTTATAAGAATGCCCAAGATGAGCGACACGATGACTGAGGGGGTGATTGCATCTTGGCTGAAGAAAGAAGGCGATAAGGTGAGCTCCGGCGATATCCTGGCTGAAGTGGAGACCGATAAAGCTACTATGGAGCTGGAATCCTATGAGGACGGTACACTGCTGTACATCGGACCCAAAAAAGGGGACGCTGTTCCGATTGACGCCGTGATCGCCATCATTGGCAAGGAAGGGGAGGATATCTCCGGCCTGCTGAACGAGGTGAAGGGCGGAGGCGCCCCGGCTGCCAAAGAAGCGAAGCCGGAGGCGAAGGAAGAGCCGAAACCCGAAGCCAAGCCTGCTGCGGCTAAAGAGGAGGCCCCTGCGAAAGCTGTCGATACGAGCAACATCAAGGCTTCTGTTATCCGGATGCCAAAAATGAGCGACACCATGACCGAGGGGGTACTGGTGAGCTGGCTCAAAAAACAAGGCGATAAAGTGAAGTCCGGCGACGTGCTGGCGGAAGTGGAGACCGACAAGGCTACCATGGAGCTGGAGTCGTATGAGGACGGAACCCTGCTATACATTGGCGTTAACGAAGGCGACGCTGTTCCAATCGATGCCATCATTGCGATTATTGGCGAGGAAGGCGCTGATTACAAAGCCCTGCTGAGCGGCGCTTCTTCCACTTCCGGCAAACAGGAGCGTGAGGAGAACGCTCAAACGGATGAGGCTATTCAGGCAAGCGTGGAAGCCACTACCTCAGAGAAAGCAACGGGAACAACAGTGCCGGCACAAGGCGCGGAAGTGCAGGAAGTTGCCTCTGACAACGGCCGTGTGAAAGCTTCTCCGCTGGCCAAGCGCGTAGCGAAAGAGAAAGGCTACAACCTGGCGCAAATCAAAGGTTCTGGCGAAGGCGGCCGTATCGTGCTGCGCGACGTGGAGAACTTCTCGCCATCTGCCGCACCACAACAGGCTGCTGCACCTCAGGCGAAGCCAGCGGCTCCAGCTCCGGCTGCTATCCCGGGCGCTCCGGCCGAGGCATACGAAGAAGTGAACGTGTCGCAGATGCGCAAGGTAATTGCCCGTCGTCTGGCGGAGAGCAAGTTCTCTGCACCGCACTTCTACCTGACCATGGAAATTGATATGGACAAGGCCATGGAGGCCCGCGCCAGCATCAACGAGGTATCTCCGGTAAAGGTATCCTTCAACGACCTGGTGATCAAGGCCGCTGCTGCGGCGCTGCGTCAACACCCAGCGGTGAACTCTTCCTGGCTGGGCGATAAGATCCGTTACAACAAGCACATCAACATTGGTGTGGCTGTGGCGGTAGAAGAAGGCCTGCTGGTACCTGTGGTGCGCAACGCCGATTACAAGTCGCTTTCAGCTATTGCGGCGGAAGTAAAAGACCTGGGCGGCAAGGCTAAGAGCAAGAAACTGCAGCCATCTGACTGGGAAGGCAACACGTTTACCATCTCTAACCTAGGCATGTTCGGCATCGAGGAGTTTACGGCCATCATCAACCCACCAGATGCGTGCATCATGGCAGTAGGCGCTATCAAGCAGACGCCAGTGGTGAAGAACGGCAACATTCAAATCGGCAACGTGATGAAAGTGACCCTGTCTTGCGACCACCGCGTAGTGGACGGCGCTGTTGGTTCTGCCTTCCTGCAGACCTTCAAGAACCTGCTGGAAAACCCGGTGAGAATCCTGGTGTAACCACACGAAGTATAAGGTATAAAAAAGCCCTTCCAGAAACGGAAGGGCTTTTCTTTTTTAAGGGTACTTGGAGCGTCTAAACGTTTGAGGGGCTTGAAACCCTAGTTAGAATTTACGCCTGGGTGACTATTGCCCTCGCTCTCCTGCGGCGAGTGTGCGCTATCTCATGGCCTCCGGCCGCCTCAGGTTATAGTTTATAACCCCAGTTGCGATAAACCCACCCCCGCCCCTCCGAGGAGGGGCGGGGGTGGGTTTATACCTTTCGGCCAACTTAAATCGCAACTTGAGTTTTATACTTCTGGCTATACTTTATACTTGTTGTCAAACACTACTTGTGCGTGAGGTGGAGGGACGTCACCTTAAAGCGCACACTCGCCGGAAGCGAGCGAGGTTTTTATACTTCTAACTATACTTGCACCTGTTGAAAACTAGCCTCATCAAAGCCTCTACTCCTGCTGCACCAGCTTCTCTGCCCGGAACAAATCATCAGAAGCCTGCAGGATTTTGGCTTTTAGTTTTGGGTTATAGTTCGGGTTTGCTTCCAGGAAATCCTGCACTGTCTGAGCGGCTGTGGTGGTCTGGTAAGAGCCGAACGTGGCGCGCAGCCAGTTAAAAGGGAAGAAAATGTCGCCCGTACGCTGAATCTCGGCCAGTAGCTCCAGGCTTTGCGGCAGGTACTTCTCTGAGGTTTGGGCGCGCAGCGGGTGGTGGAGGTACCCAAGGGCTGAGGCCACCCAAGCCTCTTTCTCCCGGTTTTCAGCGTTCTTTAAAGAGGCGAAGAAGGCATCCCGCACCTGCACGTCTGATGAGAGCGCCGGCATCATGAACTCCAGCCTTTTTTTGCGGTCCGGGTTTTGGATGAGGGTAAGCTGCTCCTGCAGTATAGTTTGATTTGGATAATCTCTGACGGCCAGGGCAAGTGCCAGCGACGTATAATCGTCTTCATTCAGTTTTACACCTGCTGGCGGCTGTTGTTTTTGCCATACCTGGTATAGCTTGTCCTGTGCTTCCTTGCTAAGGGCTATACTTTGGTAGGTTTTAAAGAGAAGTTTCTTTACGTTCGGGGCCTGATGCTGCTGCAGTGCCTGCCAAACGTTTTGCTCCAGCTGCGCCGCCAACTGCTGGCGCTGTGCTGGAGAGAGGTAAACCCAGTACATATCACTCAACTGACCTGTCATGAGTTTAATGTTGAGCTCCTCCTGTTCCTGCGTCAGGCCTATTTGATAGAAGCTGAGGAGCTGCGCCGGTGTCAGGCCGCGGCCGTTGAGCATGTTTTCGTACAGGTTGATGTAGGCTGAGGCGCGCTGCACCGGGTCTTGCAAGGTATACAGCCGCTGCAGCATTGCCTCCTCCACCGGAAACACACCGTAGCCCTGCCCCGTGGAGTTGAAAAGTATAAACTGCGGTATTTCCTTGCCAACAGCCTGCTCTACTATTATTTCGGCCTTGGTCATGTCCACGGTCATTTCTTCCAGCCGGTCAGAGTACACCAAGGCAATTTCAAAATACTGCGGCCATACTCTCTCAGAGCCATCCTCGCCTCGCTGTGATACTCGCAACTGCTCAATTTTGCCGTTACTGGTTTTCAATTCATGCGTAAACACCGGGCGACCTGGCTCGTTCACCCATACCTGGTTCCACTGCGCCAGGTCTACCGGCGTTCGGGCATCGAGAATTTGAATCAGGTCGGGCCAGGTGGCGTTGCGGTAGGCGTAAGCTTTAAGGTATTCCTGCAGCCCTTTTCGCAGTTCTTCCTCGCCCATCAGACGCTCGAGTTGGCGCATCATAATAGGGGCTTTGTGGTAGATGATGCTGCCGTAAAGGGAGCCCGCATCCTGCAGGTTATCAAGCGGCTGGCGGATGGGATTGGCCCCGGTGGTGCGGTCGATGCTGTAGGCGGCGGGGAAGTGGTCCACCAAAAACTTCATGTCGTAGTTGGTGTTCTGCAGCGCCACCTGCGTCACCTTGTCGGCCATAAAATTGGCAAACACCTCCTTCATCCACACGTCGTTAAACCACTGCATTGTCACCAGGTCGCCAAACCACATGTGGGCCGTTTCGTGGGCGATGAGGTTGGAGCGGGCGATTTTTTCGTCTTTGGTGGCTGTTTCGTCCAGGAACAGGGTAGAGGCTTTGTACTGTATCGCGCCCACGTGCTCCATGCCGCCGTACTGGAAATCCGGTATCGCCACAAAATCAAACTTCTGGAAAGGGTAAGGGATTTGGGTATACGCCTCCATAAATTTGAGCGCGTCGCTGTGGAGCTGGAAGATGGGGTTTATACTTTCGCGGATTTTGGCCTCGTCCGTTTCGCGGTGGTAGAAGTGCATGGCGGTGCCACTCATGTCGCGCTGCACGTGCTTGAATTTGCCCGCTGCAAATGAGAACAGGTAAGTCGGAATGGTGTCCGACGTGGCGAATGTATAGCTTTTGCTGTTTTCAGCCAGGGTGGAGTCGACTAAGGCGCCATTAGCCAGTGCATTCCAGTCTTTGGGCAACGTAAGGCGAAGGGTAAAGGTAGCCTTCAGGTTGGGCTGGTCGAAAACAGGCAGCACGGTACGGGCGCGGTCGGGCACCAGCAAGGTATACAGGTATTCCTCATTGCGGTTGAGCGACATATCCCCGGCGATGAACTCCAGTTTCACTTCATTCTCCCCAACTTTCAGCCCGCTGGCAGGCAGGAGGATGTGCTCATTGTCCAGCCTGGCCTCCAGTTGTTTGCCGTTCAGCCATACTTGTTTGAGCTTCTCGGACTGCTCCTTAAAGTCAAGCTGCAGCGGCTGGCTGTTGTCGGAGAGACGGAAGGTGATGGTCTCAGAGCCAAGGATAGGTTGCTGTTTCTGGGGCGGAATCTGCAACGCAATGTCGTAGGCGATGTGGCTGAGCACCTGCTTGCGGTAATCGGCTAGCTGTTTAGACACGCCGGTTTCCACAGGTAGGATTTCTGTGGTGGCCAGTTGCTTGCTGCAGGAAGCCAGCGTGCCAGCGCTGAGCAGGGCTATACTTGCTAGGAGTAGGTTTCTGTTTCTCTTTTTCATACTTTTCAAATATACTTAGAGAGAGGGAGAGTTGGGGAGTTTGGGAGTTAGAGATTTAGAGAGTTTAGGAGTTAGAAAGTTAGAAGGTTAGAAAGTTATAGAAGTATGAATTCCCCTCCTTGGAGGGGTTAGGGGTGGGTTCATCAAATTCAAGATTAGGAAGTATAAACTAAAGTATAAATTCCCCTCCTCTGGAATTGCCAAAACGCAGGTTTTGAGCTAGCGAGCGCAGCTCTTAGGGGCGCGTCAAGCATAAAACTTATACTTTAAAACTGATATGGAACACAAAACATATAAAGTCATCATTGCCTCTAAAAACCCGGTTAAAATTAATGCGGCGCTGGATGGGCTGCAGCGGATGTTTCCGGAGGCTGAATTTATGCCTGAGTCGGTAAATGTGCCCTCTGGCGTAGCCGACCAGCCCATGACGGAGCAGGAGACGCTGCATGGTGCGCTTAACCGCGTGGCCAATGCCAGGGAAGTGCATCCTGAGGCGGAACTGTGGATTGGAATTGAGGGTGGCGTGGAAGTGATTGGCGGTGAGCTTGCCACCTTTGCCTGGGTGGTGGTGCAGGACAAAGAGCAGCTGGGCAAGGCGCGGTCGGGTACCTTTTTCCTGCCGCAGCAAGTACGCGAGCTGGTGGAGCAGGGGGTGGAACTGGGTGTAGCCAACGACCGCATCTTCAGCCACTCCAACTCCAAGCAGAAAGGCGGCGCCATCGGCATCCTGACCCATAACGTGGTGGACAGGCGCGAGCTGTATGAGCAGGCGGTGGTGCTGGCGCTGGTGCCGCTTCGCAACAAAGAACTTTACCTCAACCCGCAACCCTAGCAGCAAGTATAAAAACGCTATGCCGCAAGCCGCTCCACTTCCCTCCTTGTTTCTGTCTCCCCTCGGCGATAGCGCTGTGGTGTTGCAGTTCGGGGAGGAAATCAACCTTGCCATCCATGCGCGTATCCTTGCGGTGACGCATCTGCTGGAGCTGCAGCCATTTCGCGGGCTGGTTGATTTTGTACCGGCTTTTACCACACTCACGGTGTATTATGACCCCTGGGAATTGAGCCAACAGGGCACAGTGGATGCCTATAGCGAGGTGGTGCGGCATCTGGAGATACTGGTGGAGCAGGCGGCTGTTGCGGCTGTAGTGCCTTCGCGGGTGGTGGAGATTCCGGTGGTGTACGGAGGCACGTTTGGCCCGGACTTGCAGGAAGTGGCGGAGTATGCTGGGTTAAGTACGGGGGAGGTTATCCGCATCCATAGCCAGGGCAGCTACCAGGTATATATGATTGGTTTTGCACCCGGCTTCCCTTACTTAGGTGGCATGGATGCCCGAATTGCCGCCCCCCGAAAAGCTAAGCCTCGGGGAAGTATACCAGCCGGCAGCGTGGGCATTGCCGGTGCGCAAACCGGAGTATATTCCATCAGCACTCCCGGCGGCTGGCAGCTGATTGGGCGCACCCCGCTCAGGCTTTTCGACCCTTCCCGGCAAGAGCCGAGCCTGTTACAGGCCGGGGATAAAGTGCGCTTTGTGCCCATAACCGAGGCGGAGTACCTGTCTGGAAAGGAGGCGCGGGCATGGGGCTAACGGTTCTGAAGCCTGGCTTGCTTACGACAGTGCAGGATTTTGGGCGTTTTGGACACCAGCGCCAGGGCGTGGTAGTGGGCGGCGCCATGGACAAGATTGCGCTGCGCATCGCCAACCTGTTGGTGGGCAACCACGAGAACGCGGCCGCGCTGGAGCTGGCCATGCAAGGGCCGGCGCTTCGGTTTGAGCAGGACCAGGTCATTGCCCTGGCCGGAGCTGACCTGTCTGCAAGTATAAATGGCGAGCCAATACGGCTGTGGCGGCCGGTGCTGGTGAAAGCCGGAAGTATACTTCGCTTTGGCAAACCCACCTATGGTAACTATGCCTACCTGGCCGTGGCCGGAAGTATAAAGGTCCCGCAGGTGATGGGCAGCTGCTCGACTTACCTGCGCGCGGGCATGGGTGGCCTGGAAGGAAGAGCGCTACAAAAGGACGACACTTTATACTTTGGCGAGACCTCTGAGACGAATAAATTAGTCCTGAGCGCGCTCCTGATGCAGGCCAAAAAGGAGACATCCTTTACCGAGGCCAGCTGGTGGCCCGAGCCGGAGCTTTTACCCAGGTATGAACCAAACCCGGTGCTGCGCGCTATGCCCGGGCTGGAGTATAGTTGGTTCTCGGAAAACAGCCGGGAATACATCTGGCAGCAAAAGTATAAACTTACCGCGCAGTCCGACCGGATGGGCTACCAGGTGCAGGGCACTGCGCTGGCGCTGGAGGAGAAGCGGGAGCTGCTCTCCACGGCAGTCACGTTCGGTACGGTGCAGGTGCCGCCACACGGCGACCCGATTATCCTCATGGCTGACAGCCAAACCACCGGCGGCTATCCCCGAATTGCACAGATTATTACAGCCGATTTGCCTAAACTGGCGCAGGTGCAGCCAGGCGGTACCATTCAGTTTGAGGAAGTAAGCCTGGAACAGGCGCAGCACTGCTATTATCAGCAGGAAAAAACCATGCTTGCCCTGCAGCAGGCGATACACAACAAGCTAAATCAAGTATGAGCCAACTTACCGTAGACCTGAACTGCGACATGGGCGAGAGCTTCGGGACCTGGCACATGGGCAACGACAGCGAGCTGCTCACCTATGTCAGCTCAGCCAACATTGCCTGCGGCTTCCATGCCGGCGACCCGGCTACCATGAAAAAGACCGTGCGCCTGGCGCTGGAGAAAGGTGTGGCCATCGGCGCACATCCGGGCCTGCCCGATTTGGTGGGCTTTGGCAGGAGAGAGATGGCAGTGTCGGCCGAGGAAGTATACGACATGGTGGTGTACCAGGCAGGGGCGCTGATGGGCTTTGCCAAAGCAGAAGGTGCCGCGCTGCACCACGTAAAGCCGCACGGCGCGCTGTATAATATGGCTGCCGCCAATGCCACGCTGGCCGAAGCCATTGCCGAGGCAGTAGCCAGGCTGGATGAGCAACTTATACTTTACGGCCTGGCTGGCAGCGAACTTGTAAAGGCAGGGGAGAAGTATGGCCTGAGGACCGCCAGTGAGGTTTTCGCCGACCGCACTTACCAGGCTGATGGTACGCTTACACCTCGCCGTCAGTCAGATGCGCTCATCACCAATCCGGAGCAGGCCATCCGGCAGGTGCTGCGCATGGTAAAAGAAGGCAAGGTGCAGTCGCAGCAGGGAGCGGAGGTAAGTATAAAAGCCGATACCATCTGCATCCACGGCGACGGCCCCCACGCACTGCCCTTTGCCCGCCTCAACCATGAACGCCTCGTTTCCGAAGGAATCCTCATAAAAGCTCTCTAAGCAAGTATGACGCAGAAGAACCGGAGCGTGCTGCTGGGGGCAGCTTTCCTGATGGCGACCTCTGCCGTTGGTCCCGGCTTCCTGACGCAGACCACCGTTTTTACGCAGCAACTGGCGGCCAGCTTTGGCTTTGTGATACTGGTCTCTGTTATATTGGATATTGGCGTGCAGCTGAACGTGTGGCGGGTGATTGCCGTGTCGGAGCGGCGGGCGCAGGACATTGCCAATCTGGTACTGCCGGGACTGGGCGCGTTCATCTCTTTTCTGATTGTGCTGGGTGGGCTTGCTTTTAACATCGGCAACGTGGGCGGCGCCGGGCTCGGCTTCAACGTGCTGCTTGGCATCTCTCCCGAAACCGGCGCTATACTTGCCGCTGCCATGGCCGTGGCGGTGTTCCTGGTACGTGAAGCCGGTAAAGTGATGGACCGTTTTGCGCAAGTCATGGGCTTTCTGATGATTCTGCTTATCGTTTATGTAGCCATTATTTCGGAGCCGCCCCTAGGAGAGGCTGTTACCAAGACTTTCCTACCCGATGAGGTGGACATGCTGGCGATTGTAACGCTGGTTGGAGGCACTGTGGGTGGTTACATCACCTTTGCCGGGGGCCACCGCCTGCTGGATGCCGGTATAAAGGGGAAGGAGTCGCTACAGCAGGTAAACACCAGCGCCGTGATGGGAATTGGAGTAGCCTCTGTTATCCGTATTTTACTTTTCCTGGCTGCCTTTGGGGTGGTAAGCAAAGGGTTGGTGCTGGATGCAGCTAATCCGCCTGCTTCCGTTTTCCAGCTGGCCGCAGGGGAGGTGGGCTATAAACTATTTGGCGTGGTGATGCTTTCAGCGGCGGTGACTTCTATTGTTGGCTCTGCCTATACCTCGGTGTCCTTTATCAAGTCGTTTAGCAGCTCTATCCGCAAGTACGAGAATTGGGTCATCATCGGATTTATACTTGTATCCACGGCTATTTTTGTCACTATCGGCCAGCCTGTGCGCCTGCTTATACTGGCCGGTGCCCTCAACGGACTCATTCTGCCGCTTACCCTGGCAATTATACTTGTGGCTGCCTACAAACCCGGCATTATGGGTACCTACCGCCACCCGCCGCTGCTTGCTGTTTTTGGGGTGCTGGTGGTGCTGGTGATGGCCTTTCTCAGTGGATATACTTTGCTACAGCAACTGCCTAAGTTGTTTAGTTATTAGTGGTTCTAGATTTTATCTAATTCAAGTAACGAACAACGAACACCCATCCCGCCGTACAACTAAAGTATGAGCATGCAGCAGCATACAGCTACTTTCCGGTTCCATGGGGGTTTAAATGATTTTCTGCCCAAGGGCCGGCGAGGGAGCGCTATACTTTATATTTATAATGGAACACCGGCAATTAAGGATTCAATCGAAGCACTGGGCGTGCCACACCCCGAGGTGGATGTGATACTGGTAAACGGGAAGCCAGTTTCTTTCTCATACTTGCTAAAGGAGAATGATGCGGTGGAAGTATACCCGGTGGAGGAGGGGAGGAGCTGGCCGGTTGGCTATACGATGGAGGAGAGAAATCCGCCACCACACCGTTTCGTGCTGGACGTGCACCTGGGCACGCTGGCTAAAAGTATGCGCATGCTCGGCCTCGACACCTACTACCAAACCGACCTGACCGATGCTGCCATTGCCCGCATCGCGGCAGCAGAAGAGCGTGTGGTGCTCACGCGCGACATAGGGCTTTTGAAGCAGAAAAGCATTACCTGGGGTTACTGGCTTCGCTCGCAGCTCGCGGAGGAGCAGTTGGAAGAGGTAATCAGGCGCTACAGCTTGCAGCCCAGTTTCCGGCCGTTTGCCCGCTGCCTGGCCTGCAATGTACCGGTACAGCAGGTGCGCAAAGAGGAGGTGCTGGAGCAACTGCCACCCAAAACCAGGGTATACTTCGAGGAGTTCTACCGCTGCTCCTCCTGCAGCCGCGTGTACTGGAAAGGCTCGCATTATGAGCATATGCAAAAGTTTGTCGCCAGAATCAGCCGCACCTGAAACATGGCGCTACGTTTAAGCAACCTCAAAAAATCGGGTCCATTTTAAAAAGACTCGTTGCTTTTCTGAAGGCTGTTTTCTTTTAAACTGAGTTCAAACATTAATTTTTCATACAATTACCGCTTTTCCTCATAAGCTAGCAGCAAGAAATGTTAATTTATTCACCTAATCTGCTTTATCGCTGTCATACCTCATGTTATGAGGTAAAATGAACATATTGTATTCATACATTAATGAGTAGGTTTATCCCTGTCTAAACTTGCTTTATCCTACCCACCGATTGTAACATCTCTATATGTAGCTGCCCTTGCAGGTTCCGCATACGTTTGCGGATGGCAAAATCTAATACAGTAATAATTGTACTATTTAAAGTGTGCAAGGTTGAAAAAAATGTCCCCAGCATGCGTCTGTAGCTGCAGTGGGTAGTTGCTTACTTCACGTTAAGAGTATCCTTTGTTATGTTGTAAATGCTTGTATGTAAATATTTTGCATTATTATTTATAGGGTGTTTTGAGAGGTGATAACACACTCATTTTTGACCTGAATATTGAATCAGGAATGATAAATTCTTTTGAATAGTAGCATAGAATATAAAAGATTATATATCTTCACCCCCAAATAACAACCTATCATAAACATGAAGAACTATTTACGATGTATTTTGTGGGGGCTTTGCATGCTCCTGCTACATGCAGAGGGTTTTGCGCAAGGCAGAACTGTAAGTGGAACAGTTACTTCCGCGGAAGATAAGATTGAGCTCCCGGGTGTATCTGTTGCAGTAAAAGGTAAAACGCGCGGTACTACTACAGATGCCGCCGGTCGTTACTCTATCTCAGATGTGGAGGCGACAGATGTATTGGTGTTCTCCTTTATCGGTATGAAGCCTGAGGAACGGCTTATTGGTGAAGCGAACACTATCAACGTGGCCCTAAACACTGACGCCAAAGCGCTTGAAGAGGTTGTCGTGGTGGGCTATGGTACGCAGACCAAGGCAAACCTGACAGGTGCTGTATCTACTGTTGATACAAAAGTACTTGAGTCAAGACCAGTA
This sequence comes from Pontibacter chinhatensis, assembly GCF_900113285.1. Lineage (GTDB taxonomy): Bacteria > Bacteroidota > Bacteroidia > Cytophagales > Hymenobacteraceae > Pontibacter > Pontibacter chinhatensis. Next base: position 862,338 of record NZ_FOOT01000001.1, on the reverse strand, counting down.
ACCGACGTGGCCCGTGGCCTCCAGGGTACTACCCCAGGTCTTACTATTACTACGTCAAGTGGCGCGATTGGTCAAAATCCGGATATTACTTTAAGAGGTATGTCCGGTACGCTTAGAAACCCAGGAGCTAAACCACTGATCCTGGTAGACAACGTGGAGATTCCAAGCTTGCAGATGGTTAACCCGGAGGATATTGAGTCAATCTCTGTATTGAAGGATGCTGCCTCTTCTTCCATTTATGGTGCCAGAGGTGCCTGGGGTGTAATCCTGATTACAACAAAGACAGGTAAAAGGAACTCTGATACCAAAATTACTTACTCTAACAACTTCTCCTGGTCTACACCAACTACAACACCGGAGATTGCTGGGGCAGCCGATGGAGCCGAAGTGGCCCTGCAGGCTCTGAGAAGAAAGAACCCTAACACAAACGTGTTTGGCATCGTGGGTATGTACATTGATGAAACCTCTATCGAGAAAATGCGGGAGTGGGAGCGTCTGTACGGTGGCCAGAACCTTGGCAACGAAATGGTGATGGGCCGTGACTTTGAAATCAGAGACGGACGCCTTTTCTTCTATCGTTCTTGGGACCCGGGAGAAATGTTCATGAAAGACTGGACACCTCAGCAGAAGCACGATATCTCCGTTTCAGGCGGTAGCGAAAAAACCAACTACTACATGGGTTTTGGCTACTTAGGCCAGGAGGGTGTGCTTAAGGTAAATCCGGATAACTATGACAGATACAACCTGAACTTAGGGGTTAACACCTCCGTTACGGATTGGTTCGATGCCCGCGCCAAGGTATTGTACTCCAAGTCAGACTTCACTCGTCCTTTCTACTTCTCCAGCGAAACCTATGACCCTTGGTACTACCTGTACAGATGGCCATCTGTTTACCCGTACGGCACTTACGAGGGGCATCCATTCCGAAGTGCTATCACAGAGGTGCAACAGGCCAAGATGAACAACCAGACCGCTGCGATGACAAGAATCAATATCGGTGGTACACTGAAGCCGCTTCCAGGGCTGACAGTTGATGCTGACTATACTTACACCAGCAACAACGACCACGAGCATCAGACTGGTGGCGTACTTTCTGCCTATAACTTTTGGGCCACTGGTGCAGATTTGAAGTACGAGCCTTACAGCAGCGCGGCGTATAACCGCGTGCAGTACAACTCTGACTGGAGCAACAGAAACGTAGGTAAAGTATTTGCCACTTACGTGAAAGATATTGGCCGTCATTCATTAAAAGCAATGGCTGGTGGTGACGCGGAGCACTATGAGTATTGGTTCCAGATGTCTCAGAAGCGTAACCTGATGGACCCTAACATGGGCGAAATTGACCTTGCTACTGGTGAACAGTTTGTGGACGGCGCCCGCGACGAGTGGTCTAACATTGGTACATTCGGTCGTATTAACTACTCGTTTGACGATAAGTACCTTATCGAGTTGAACGGCAGATACGATGGGTCTTCCCGTCTGTCCCCAACTAAGAAGTGGGCTTTCTTCCCATCAATGTCTCTTGGTTACGTGATTACTAAGGAGCCATTTATGGCTTTCACAGACCCAGTTATGAGCTTCCTGAAACTGAGAGCTTCCTATGGTGAAATCGGTAACCCGAACTCCAGACTTGGTGACATCTATCGTTTGATGAGTTCCTCCACATCAGGATGGTTGATCAACGGCGTGAACGTGATGACAGCAGGTACACCAGGTGCTTTCCCGGCAGGCTTAACATGGGAATCTGTTAACACGCTTGACTTTGGTTTGGATGCCAGATTCCTCAAGGATAAAATTGGCCTTACCTTCGACTGGTATAGAAGAACTACCAAGGATATGCACAGCGAAGGTCTGGTTCAGCCGGCTACTTTCGGTACTACACCTACCATCCGTAACAGCGGAGAACTGCAGACAACAGGTTGGGAACTTGCCCTTGATTTTGAGCATACCTTCAGCAATGGCTTTAACATAAACGCCACAGCTACACTGGCAGACTTCCAGGAGAAAATTACAGCGTATGCTGACAACAAAGGAATCAACTCTAACCGCCCGGGCCGTGTGCTAGGTGAGATTTGGGGATATGAGACCGATCGTTACTTCACAAACGACGACTTTGTGCAGGATGCCAGCGGAAATCTTATCGTGGATGCTAATGGCCATTACGTGATGAAGGAGGGTATTCCTAGCCAATCGTTCTTTGAAAGCGGCTGGTTCTTCTATGGTCCAGGCGACGTGAAATACAAAGACCTGAACGGTGACGGCAAGATAGACCGAGGTGCGCAGACAATCGATGACCATGGTGACATGAAAGTTATCGGTAACTCTACCCCTCGTTATCAGTATGGCCTTCGTTTAGGTGCTGACTATAAAGGTTTTGACCTGAGTATGTTCTTCCAGGGTGTTGGCAAGCGCGATTTCTGGGCAAATGGTCCCCTGTTCATTCCAGGCTACAGAGCTGGGGAAGCTTGGTACACGCACCAGCTTGACTACTGGACTCCGCAGAACCCGAATGCGTTTTATCCAAGACCAACAGATCAGGAAGGCTCTGCAACGGCTAACAACTCCAGAAACTTCCTGCCGCAGACCAAGTACCTGCTTGATCTTTCTTACATGAGAATGAAGAACATCACGTTTGGTTATACACTGCCAAGCACGCTGACCAGCAAAGTTAAGATCGACCGCCTGCGCGTGTATTTCAGCGGTGAGAACCTGTTTGAGTTTGACAACCTGGATATTCCGATTGACCCAGAGGTAAACTATACTACTGCCGGTCTGAACGATTCCAACACATTTGGTAGAGTTTACCCTTATCGCAGAACCCTATCATTTGGTCTTCAAGCTACATTCTAATTTAAAAGCGGTATTAACATGAAAATAAGATTTATAGCAGCTATACTTCTCTCCTCATCCTTGCTGATGAGTTGTGAGAAAGAATTTCTTGAAACACCACCGGTTGATAAGTTGACCGACGATACTTATTGGACAACCGAGGAGAACGTTAGAACCTTTTCTTACGGCTTCTATACGGCCTACTTTACAGGCTATGGTTCAGGCTATACCTGGGGTAAGTACTTTTCAGGTCAGTCCCTTAACGATGATTTCGCCCCATCTAACCCAACGCAGTTTACCAGAAACGTGCCTTCATCAGGTGGTGGCTGGACTTTTTCCTGGGTAAGAAAAGCCAACATCTTCATCGACAGAGTACAGAAGGTGCCGATGGATGACGCGGCCAAAATTCACTGGACCGGCGTAGGTCGGTTCTTCCGTGGGTTAGAATACCATGATCTGGTAAACCGTTTCGGGGATGTGCCTTGGTTTGAGCGCGAATTGACTGAGGCTGACGTGGCAGAGCTTTACAAGCCACGCGACTCACGCACGCTGGTAATGGACAAGGTGTTGGCTGACTTCAAATTTGCCGCTGAGAATGTTAGGGAGACAGACGGTGTGAAAGGCCTGACTGTTAACAAAGACGTAGTTCTGGCTTACATGTCCCGAGTGTTCCTGTTCGAGGGTACCTGGCAGAAGTACCATAACAACAACAACGAGAAAGCTGCTGAGTATCTGGCTGCTTCTAAGTGGGCAGCAGAGCAGATCATCAACTCTGGCAAATATAGCCTCGGAAACTACAGGAGTGTATTTAACTCTTTAAACCTGGCTGGCAACCCCGAGGTTATCATGTACAGACAGTATGAGCCAGGCATCCTGACCCATGCGTTGAACAGCTATAACAACAAGGAGCCGCAAACTGGTCCTTCTAAGGACGCCATTGACGCTTATCTGGCAGCAGATGGCCTTCCTATTTCGCTATCTGAGCAGTATAAGGGAGATCGTGGCATTGCGAACGTGATGGCAAACCGTGACCCGCGTATCAAGGAAACATTTGTTTCTACTGAACTGCGCCTGAACGGTGTGGCTAATAACTACTCCTCTTCTGGTTATGCTACACACAAATTCCTGAACGAGAGTATCATGAATGCTCCGGAAGGAAGTTCTAACTTGAACCCGACAGATGCGCCGGTCATTCGCTATGGTGAGGTGTTGATGAACTATGCTGAAGCTGCCGCTGAGTTAGCAACTGTAGGAGGTCCGGCCTTCACACAAGCCGATCTGGATATGTCTATTAACGTGTTGCGCTCAAGACCAGGTATAAAGATGCCGCACTTGCAGGTGATGGGCTCTGAGGCTGCGGTAAATGATCAGGTTTACACCGATCCGGAAAAAGATCCGTCTGTACCTTCCATTATTTGGGAGATTCGCCGTGAGAGACGCGTTGAGTTGATGATGGAAGGCTTTAGACTGGATGACCTGAGAAGATGGAAGAAGCTTGAGTACGTGGACACACAGGCAAATCCGGAAATTAACAGAGGGGCCTGGATCAGAAAAGCTGACTATAAGGACTTGAAAGATGACGTAGTGTTGACAGAGGGCACAGAAGGGTACATCATCCCTGCTTCTGCTGCTGCCTCACAGCGTCTGTTCACCGAACCTAAAGTATACTTGGATCCGCTTCCACTGGATCAAATTAAACTTTACCAGGATAACGGTGCCACATTAAGCCAGAACCCTGGTTGGTAACCCTTAATAACTGATTAACCTTTAAAGCCCCCGGCATTTTATGTCGGAGGCTTTTTTATTGGCTGCCCATGTAGTAAAGCTCTTAAGTTATCATACATGAAGAGGTCGCAATACTGTAATTATACTAACATTGTTTTAGTAATGGTATTAAAGAGAAGTAATAGCTTACAAGTATAGCAGATGACACTTACCAGGATATAGGACTAAAAAGTGGGTCTCCATGTCGAGCCCGCTTTTTAGTTTTATAGTTCTGTTACCTAATTCTCTACAACAGCTTCTTGCCCTTCACCTTCACCCGTGCCGTAGGTGCGCTCTCATTCTGGATCTGGTCCAGTGCCGTTACAACGTAAGTATAGCGCTTGCCTGGTTGCACGTTCCGGTCGAGGTAGTGCAGCGTGTCTTTGTATACTTTGGCTACGATGTTTTCGGGGTTATCAAAGTTAGGTTGCTGGTTTTTCGGGAAACGGTATACCACGTAGTAGCGAGCGGTTTCGCCGTCGGAGGCAGGCTTGGAAGGGCTCCAGTTGAGGTAAACACCTGCATGCGTGCTTTTAGCCTCCAAAGCCTCCGGGGCCAGCGGGGCAATAGCGTCTATCCAGGCCATGGTGGGTACCAGTGCGGGCAGTCGGTAAAAGTCCTGGCGCAGGCTGTCCTGCACCCCGTTCGGGTTGCTCATTACCGATCTGGAGCTGAAGAACACGCTGCCATGCACATCGGGCGTACTACGGTTCAGGCGAAGCTGGCGTCCATTCTCTAAGGGATCAGACCATTCCTTAAACCTGCGGTCGCTGTTGACTTTATAGGTGCCCTGGCCAATGTAGAGGTGCTTGCCAAAGTTGTTCTTGCTCCACCAGTCCAGCAGCTTGGCGTAGTCAGCTACATCATAGCCGATATGGAAGTATAGCTGCGGCACGTTGTAGTCTATCCAGCCTTTTTCGAGCCAGCCGCGGATGTCGGCGTACAGGTGGTCGTAGTTCGTGAGTCCGCCTTTGGTGTCGGAGCCGCGCGGGTCCTCCGCAGTTTTGTTACGCCAGATGGAAAAAGGGCTGATGCCAAATTTTACCCTTGGGTTAACAGCTTTTATACTATCAGAGAGAGACTTGATAACTTCATCCACGTTATAGCGGCGCCAGTCGTCTTTGCTGGCAAAGTCTGCCCCATACTTTTCGAAGTCCTCATCATCCGGAAAAGGCTCGGCCGTAGGGTAGGGGTAGAAGTAGTCGTCAAAGTGAATGGCGTCAACCTCATAGTTGCGCACCACATCCATGATAATGCCGGTGATGTACTCCCGCACCTCCGGGAGGCCCGGTTTAAAGTATAACTTGCCGCCATACTGTATAAACCACTCCGGCTTGGTTTGGGTGATGTGGTTGGGGTTGAGGTTAGCGATGACGGTGTCGTGGGAGGCGCGGTAGGGGTTAAACCAGGCATGGAACTCCATGCCGCGCTTGTGGGCCTCTGCAATCTGAAAAGCGAGCGGGTCGTAGGGCGGGTTGGGCGCTTTGCCCTGCGTGCCGGTAAGCCAGTGCGACCACAGTTCCTTGTCGCTGCGGTAGAATGCGTCCGTGGTGGGACGCACCTGTACTACTACCGCATTCATGCCATTCTTCTGGTGCTCGTCCAAAATGTATTTAAACTCCTCCTTCTGAATAACCGAGGAAAGGCCCGGCTGGCTTGGCCAGTCAATGTTGGCCACCGTGGCAATCCAGACGGCCCGAAACTCGCGCTTTGGTGGGGTGGACTGGGAAAAAGCCTCCAATGCCGGAAAGCTTAGCAAAAGGAAGCAAAGTATAAAAAGTTTCTTCATGGGTAATGGTTAAAGATAGGATGGTTATAAGGAAGTTATCAGTTGGTTTCTTTGTGATGGCTCACCGTGTAAAAGAAATCTCTGAAGTATAGGAGTGGTGCATCAGTGTTTAATTGTCAATATATAATGGATATTGTATATTAGCAATGCTAAATTGCTATCACTGAGTGCGGAGCAAAGTATAAAGCCTGTGCCTCACCTCCCGGTTAACCTATGAAATACCTCCTCCTGATCCCCTTTATACTTGTGCTGCTTCTGGGCTGTCAGCGGCCCGCCTCGCAACAAGTAGTGCCTGGCGATATCGCTTTTCTTTCGCGCGAGGCTTGGGGGGCTAACGCACCAGTATTGCCCATGCGCAGCCATACCCTCAACCGCCTAACCATCCACCACACGGCCACCAAGCAGCTGCCCGACCGAACCCTGACCGATAAGATGCGGGCCCTGCAGAAGTTCTCGCAGGAGGAAAGCCTGTTGTGGGACGGCAGAACCAAGCCGCAGTGGGCGGATATTCCATACCATTTATACATCGATTGCCACGGCCAGGTAGCGGAAGGAAGAGACCTTGGCTATGCCGGAGACTCCAACACAGCCTACGACCCGGCCGGCCACCTGCTGGTAGTGGTGGAGGGAAACTTTGAGGAGGAGCCCATCACCCCGGAGCAGATGAAGACGCTCAACAGGCTGGTGCCTGCCCTGGCCCAGCGCTACAACATACCAGCCGACAGCCTGGGCGGCCATATGGACTTTGCACAGACCCAGTGCCCGGGCAAAGGGCTCTATGCCATGCTACCGCATTTCAGGGAATTGGTGGCACAGAATAGGTAACGCTTTATCTTACGATTTATACTTTAAAAACTGAGCGAAAATCTCTGCATGATGATACAAAAGAAAACACTTAAAGCGCTGGCGCTGGCGGCACTTATTTCGGCGTCTGGTGGCCTGGGCCTGATGGGCTGCGCACAGACAAAGTATAAAGGCACTGACGAGGCTGCTTCACAACAGGCGAGCGCTTGGGTGCGCATCAACCAACTGGGATACACGCCTACAAGTATAAAGGTAGCGGTATGGGTGAGCAAAGGGCAGGAAAAGCTGCGCCGGTTTGAGCTGGTAGACGCTTCTACGGACAAAGTGGTGTTCAAAGGCGAGGCAGGGGAGGCATTTGGATCCTATGGTCCTTTCACGGAGTCGTATCGTCTTAACTTCACGTCTTTTACAGCGCCAGGTACTTACTATATAAAAGCCGGGGGCGCAACATCGCCGGTTTTCAGGGTAGCGGCTGATGTGTATGAAGGAACCGCCGACTTCACGCTTCGCTACATGCGCCAGCAACGCAGCGGCTTTAATCCATACTTGAAGGACTCCTGCCACGTGCACGACGGCTATACCATGTATGGGCCAATGCCGGATAGTACCTTAATTGACGTGTCGGGTGGCTGGCATGATGCTTCCGATTACCTGCAATATTCGACTACCTCAGCCAACGCGACTTACCACCTGCTGGCTGCTTACCGCGATTTCCCGGAGGTATTCGGTGACGATCACCAGGACAACGGGCTGGAGGGAAGCAACGGTGTGGCCGACGTGCTGGATGAGGCGAAGTGGGGCTTGACCTGGCTCACCAAAATGCACCCGCAGGAGGATTGGCTTTTTAACCAACTGGCTGACGACCGCGACCACCAGGGGCTGCGGCTGCCGACCAAAGACGATGTAGATTATGGTATGGGGCCTGGAAAAGCGCGGCCCGTATACTTTGTGACCGGCGAGCCGCAAGGGTTGGGCAAGTATAAAAACCGGGCGACAGGCGCAGCCTCCACGGCGGGTAAATTTGCCAGCGCCTTCGCCTTGGGAGCCCAGATCTACAGCGGCAAGGATGATGCTCTGGCAGCGTTATACAGCAAAAAAGCCCAGTCGGCTTACAAGCTTGGGCTAGCGAAACCAGGTGTAGCCCAAACCGCGCCAAACCGGGCGCCCTATTTTTACGAGGAGGACAACTGGGTAGACGACATGCAGTTGGGTGCGGCCGCCTTGCATCAGCTAACCGGCGACCAAACATACTTTACCCAAGCCTTTACTTACGGGCTACAAGAAAAGGTAACTCCCTGGATGGGCGCCGATACGGCACGGCATTACCAGTGGTACCCCTTCCACAACTTCGGGCACTATGAGCTAGCCAAAAAAGCCGACGACGCTAAAAAGGCAGAGCTGCTTGGTTTTTATAAGGAAGGCATCGAACGCGTTTATGCGAAAGCAAGGAAAAACGCCTTTTACCGCGGAGTTCCTTTTATCTGGTGCTCGAATAATCTGACCACCTCCTTCGCCATCCAGAGCTACCTGTACCGCACCCTGAGCGGGGATGAAACCTATGCTGAGCTGGAGCAGGCCAACATCGATTGGCTGTTTGGCGTGAACCCCTGGGGAACCAGTATGGTGTTTGGGTTGCCTGATCATGGCGACACGCCGGAAGACCCGCACTCTGCACTCACCTTCCTGCACCAGATGCCACTAGATGGAGGATTAGTGGATGGCCCGGTTTATGGCAGCATTTATAAAAACCTGATCGGTATTAAGCTGGAGCAACCGGATGAGTATGCCGAATTCCAGTCGGACCTGGTGGTATACCACGATGATTTCGGCGATTACTCCACCAACGAGCCTACCATGGACGGAACTGCCTCGCTCATTTACCTGCTCGCGGCTAAAGAGCACAGCGCACGGGAGGGGGCGCAGGCAAAAAAGTAATCCGGGATGCGCACGGGGCCATCATCCGGGGCGATACCACTGTCAAAAGTTTAGCGCTGGTTTTTACCGGCGATGAGTATGCGGATGGCGGGGAGGTAATTGCATCGACGCTGAGGGAGCATCGGGTGAAGGCCTCGTTCTTCCTGACCGGGCGCTTTTACCGGAATCCGGCTTTTAAACCCTTGCTCCAGGAGCTTGTCAAAGAGCAGCATTACCTGGGCGCCCACTCCGACGAGCATCTGCTCTACTGCGACTGGACCAAACGCGATAGCCTGCTTGTGACGCAGGAGCAGTTTCGCCAGGATTTGCTCAAGAATTACGAGCGCATGGCTGCCTTTGGGGTGCGGAAATCGGATGCGCCTTACTTTCTGCCACCCTATGAGTGGTACAACCAAAGTGTAACCGAGTGGACGGCGCAGGAAGGGTTGCAACTGATAAACTTCAGTCCCGGCACCCGCTCCACCGCCGACTATACCTGGCCGGAAATGGGCAGCCGGTATGTTAGTTCCGAAAGGGTATACCACTCCATCCTGGAGCAGGAAGCCAATGACCCAAACAGGTTGAATGGGTTTATACTGCTGGTGCACATCGGCACAGACCCGCGTCGCACTGACAAGTTTTACCACCACCTGGATGCGCTGCTGACTGAGCTGAAGGGGAAAGGGTATAGTTTTGTGACCATCGATGCGCTGTTACAATAATGGATTTAAAATGTAAAGCCTTAACTCAAACAACTGAGTATACTTCACTTAACCTACAAACCCTATAATTTAATGACAAGATTGAAAAGTACCTGGCTGCTGGCCCTTCTGTTCCTAGTGCAAGTGGCCAGTGCCCAGTCCTTTAAATTTGCTTTCGTGTCAGATACCCACATCGGTGGTAATACGGCAGAGGAAGATCTGCGCCGCACGGTGGCGGATATTAACGCTAATGACTCCATCAGTTTCACTGTGCTGACAGGAGACATCACGGAGTTTGGCTCCGATCAGGAGCTGAAACTAGCCAAGCAGGTGCTGGATAACCTTCACAAGCCTTGGTACATCATTTCCGGAAACCACGACTCCAACTGGTCGGAGAGCGGCAGCAACAGCTTTCGGACTGTGTTCGGATCCGAGACCTTTTCTTTTACTCATAACGGCTATCTTTTCGTCGGTACTAGTTCCGGACCCAACATGCGCATGGGGCCGGGTCAGGTGCCAAGGGAAAACATTGTGTGGCTCGACTCGGTGCTCAACCACATGAAGGAGCCCGAGATGCCTGTGATCTACCTCAACCATTACCACCAGGATTCTTCGCTAAACAATTGGTATGAGGCAATTGACCTTCTGAAGCAGCGGAATGTGCAGCTGATGCTCCACGGCCACGGCCATGGCAACCGCCGGTTCACCTACGACGGCATCCCAACGGTGATGGGGCGCTCCAACCTGAGGGCCAAAGACGAGGTGGGCGGCTATAACATCGTTACTTTCAAAAATAATATAGCAAGCTTCCAGGTGCGAAAGCCAGGCGTGGAAACGCAGCAGACCTGGGTAGAGGTACCCCTGGTGAACCATCACTTTGACAAAGACACCACCCGCTACCACCGGCCCTCTTACGCGGTGAACAGCCGATATCCTCATGTAAAGGTGGTATGGGAGTATCAGGATGACAGTGATGTGGGCGCAGGCACTGCCACCTACAAAAACCACGTGTTTGCCACCAATACAAGCGGCGAGATCTACGCCCTGGATAAAGCGAGTGGGGAGAAACGTTGGGCCTTTCAAACAGGTGGCAAAATCTACTCCACCCCGGCCGCATCGAAAGGCTATGTGGTAGTGGGCTCTTCGGATAATAGCATCTATTGCTTGTCTGCTAAAGATGGTAAACTGATCTGGAAAACAGAAACACAGCGTCCGGTATTAGGTGCTCCACTGATAGATGGCAACACCGTGTACATAGGTGGCTCAGATGGCCACTTCAGGGCACTAAACCTGAAGAACGGGAAAATTATCTGGGACTTTGATCAGGTAAACGATTTTGTAGTAACCAAGCCGCTGCTCTATGAGGGAAAAGTATACTTTGGAAGCTGGGGAAATGAGTTCTATGCCTTGGATGCCAAATCAGGTGCGCTGGTGTGGAAATGGAGCAACAGATCTAATAACCGTATGTTCTCAGCTGCAGCCTGTTACCCTGTCGCTACAAATGGGCGTGTATTTATCGTAGCACCCGATCGGTTCATGACTTCCCTGAACGCAATGACGGGGGAGGTGATCTGGCGCAAGAAAATGGATAACATCCGCGTGCGGGAATCGATGGGCTTATCTGAGGACAAGTCCCTGGTGTACGTGAAAACAATGGATGGCGAGTTGCTTGGTGTATCGACGGCCGCAGACACGATGCAAATCAGCTGGGAATCGGCCCTGAAGTTGCCGTATGAACTTGCGCCATCTGCCATTGTAGAGCACGCAGGTGTGGTTTACGTGCCCAGCCACTCAGGTATGGCCAGCGCTATCGAGCGGAGGAGCGGCAAAGTGCTGTGGAAGTATAAAGTATCTAACGGCCTAATGAATCCTGCTATGCCACTGGGTAAAAGAAGAGTGGTGGTGAGTACCATGGATGGCAAGATTGCCTGTCTGGAGTATGAAGCGCAAAAAGCACTGTAAACAGCATTGTTAAGTAGGAATTTATACTTTCCTTAAACAAGAACAGCCGCTCCCAGAGCGGCTGTTCTTGTTTAAGGAAATCTGATAAGGTTAAGTATAGGGGCAGTTGTTAAAGTTTAATCAGTTAAAAGAATCTGAAGGTATCTTTACGTTTATACTTCAAAAGTCCTTTCTAAAACTTTTTTGTCCAAAATTTCTCAGTCGAGCTTTACCATTTATACTTTACCGTAACCGGCAGCGAAGGCTCGCTCTCGTTCTGCTGGCGGTCCAGGGCGGTTACCACGTAAACATACCTGCCGCTCTCCAAAGGCGTTTCGTCGATGAATACGGTGTTGGTGCCGAAGACCTTTGCCACGATGCTGGCCGGGTTGTTCAGGTCATTTATACTTGGCTGCCACTTGCGGTCCTCCCAGAAAGCACGTTTCCAGATAGGCGTTTCCCACATGTCGGCTTTCTCAAAGCGGTAAATCAGGTAGTAGCGCACATCCTGGTCGTGTTGCCAATGCAGGCGTACCCCATTATCTGTCTGGCGAGCTTTTAGCGAAAATGGTGGCTCCAGCTCCTCACTTTTCTTCCACTCCATCACAGGCGGCAGGGCAGGGTATCTATAATATGACGTGCGCAAAGAGTCCTGCAGGTTGTTCGGGTTGCTCATCACCGATTTGGAGCTGAAGAACACGCTGCCCGTAATGTTGGGGGTATGCCTGGTGAGCTGCAGCTGGCGCGGCATCTGGTTTGGGTCGTGCCAATCGGAGTAAGTAGGGTCGGAAGCAATTTTGTAGGCCCCCAGCCCTATGTACAGGTGGCGCTGGAAGGAGTTCTGCGACCACCACTCCACCAGCGTCTTAAAGTCGGCGGCAGGGTTGCCAATGTGCCAGTACAGCTGTGGCACCAGGTAATCAATCCAGCCCAGCTGCATCCACTTGCGGGTATCGGCATAGAGGGCCGTGTAGCTCGGGGCGCCCGCGCGGGTATCGGAGCCGTCCGGGCCGTCAGCCAGGTTCTTCCAAACGCCAGAAGGGCTGATGCCGAACTTTACCCAGGGCTTCACGGCGCTTATACTATCTGATACGGCTGCTATCAGCTCATCCACGTTGTAGCGGCGCCAGTCGTCCTTGTTCGTGAAAAGGCCCTTGTAGGCAGCGTATGTGTTGTCATCCGGGAACTTCAGCTTGCCCACCGGGTAAGGGTAGAAGTAGTCGTCGAAGTGCACTCCGTCTATATCGTAGCGGTTTACCACGTCCATCACAACGCTGGTAATGTACTGGCGCACCTCCGGAATGCCCGGGTTAAACAGCAGCTTGCCATCATACTGCACAAACCAGTCCGGCTTGCGCTTGGTGATGTGGTCCGGGGCTAGCTGTGCCTTGGCATCGAATGTAGCGCGGTAGGGGTTAAACCAAGCATGGAACTCCATGCCGCGCTTGTGGGCCTCGTCGAGCATGAACTGCAGCGGGTCGTAGGGCGGGTTCGTGGCCACCCCCTGCTTGCCGCTCAGAAACTCCGACCAAGGCTCCAGGTTGCTGCGGTAAAGGGCGTCTGCGGCGGGGCGAACTTGCACTATTACCGCATTCATCCCGTTTTTCTGGTGCTCGTCCAAAATGTACTTAAACTCTTGCTGCTGCACGGCAGGGGAAAGGCCTTTCTGCCCCGGCCAGTCGATGTTGGCCACGGTGGCAATCCAGACGGCGCGGAATTCACGCTTCAACGGCTGCTGTTGTGCCTGCGCCAATGTAGCAGAGGCTCCCACGAAAATTAGCAGGAAATACTTGAGTAAAAATTTACGCATTAGCAGTAAGGATTAAGATGGTATTATACTTTATTAAGTTGATGTTTTCTTAAAAGTAGTTTGTGGGTGCAAAACTGTACTTTATCGAAATATAGTAATAGGATGTTATTTAGGAAACAATCCGCCTCAAATTAACCGCATAATTTGTACTATAATTTAGAGGGGAGAGGAGGGTGTAAGAATCTGTGATAACATGGGCCACCTTTCTTATAAAAGGTTTAAATTTACCCTCTGACATGCTAATCACTAACCCTTAACAAACCTTGAAAAAGAGTTCCTATCTTTTGTTCACCCTTGTTGCCCTGCTGATGTTTGGGGCGATGGATGCGGATGCTCAGAGGAGCACCTCTAAGACACGCCGCAGTACAACCCAGAAAGCGATTGCCAAAACCTTTAATCCGGCCACTGATCCGCCTTTCCTGAACGCCAACCAGGCCTGGGTGGACTCTGTGTTTAACACCATGACACCGGAAGAGCGCATCGCCCAACTCATCATGATCCCCGTCTACTCTAACAAAGACCAGGCACACATGGACTCGGTGAGCAGGCTGGTAACAAAGTATAAAGTAGGCGGACTTATCTTCTTCCAGGGTGGCCCGGTGCGCCAGGCGCACATGACCAACCGCCTGCAAAGCGAAAGCAAGGTGCCCCTGATGGTAAGTATAGACGGGGAGTGGGGCCTGGCCATGCGCCTCGACAGCACGATCCGTTTCCCGTACCAGATGGCTTTGGGCGGCATCGAGGATGAGCAGCTCATCTACGAGATGGGAGCTGAGATTGCCCGCCAGTGCCGCCGCCTGGGCATACACGTGAACTTCGCGCCGGTGGTGGACGTGAACAACAACGCCAATAACCCGGTTATCGGTTTCCGATCTTTCGGCGAAGACAAGTATAACGTAAGCCGCAAGGCCATGGCCTACATGCGCGGCATGCAGGACGAGAAGGTGCTGGCCAACGCCAAGCACTTCCCCGGCCACGGCGACACCAACGTGGACTCACACTATGGCCTGCCGGTTATTCACTTTTCCAAACAGCGCCTCGACTCGCTGGAGCTTTACCCGTTCCGCCAGCTGATGAAAAACGGACTAGGCAGCCTGATGGTGGCCCACATGAACATCCCGGTGCTGGACAATACCGATAGCCTGGCCTCCACGCTCTCCAAGCCTATCGTAACCGACCTGCTGAAGAAGGAAATGGGTTACCAGGGACTGGTATTTACCGACGCCCTGAACATGGACGGCGTGGCCAAGTTTTACCCGCCAGGGATTGTGGACGTGAAGGCCCTTCTGGCCGGTAACGACATGCTCCTGAACACTATGGACGTAAAAACGACCATCCAGGAAATTAAGAAAGCGATTGCCAACGGAGAGATTACGCAGGAAGAGGTAGATGCCCGCGCCCGTAAGGTGCTGGCCGCCAAGCAGTGGCTGGGGCTCGACAAGTATAAGCCGGTGGAAATCGAGAACCTGGTGGAGGATCTGAACAACCCGCATGGCAAGTACCTGAACCAGCAGTTGGTACAGGCCTCACTCACGCTGCTGCGCAACAAAAACAACATCCTGCCTATCCAGAACATCGATACCCTGAAAGTGGCGGCGATTGCCATTGGCACAAAGCAGGAAACGGACTTTCAGAAAGGTCTGTCCCGTTATACCAAGGTTGATACTTTTTACCTGCAGCCTACCGCCTCTTTAGCAGAACTGATGGCCCTGAAAGAGAAACTGCAGGAGTATAACCTGGTTATTGCCGGACTGCATAAGCTTAACCTGAAGGCTGGCAGCAGCAACTTCGGTATCTCTGCCGAAATGAACCTGTTCCTCAAAGACCTTATCCGCTCCAAGCCAACCATAGTGGGCATATTTGGAAACGTGTACAGCTTAGCAGAACTGGAGAGCCTGGACAAGGCACATGCTGTGATCGCCGCTTATCAGGAAACGCCGGAAACGCAGGACCTGACCGCGCAGATGGTTTTTGGTGGTATTGGTGCCAAAGGCAAACTGCCGGTAACCATTAACAATACCTTTAAGCTTAACGATGGCCTGAGAACAGAGGGCGGCCTGCGCTTTGCCTATACGATGCCTGAGGCAGTTGGCCTGAAATCAGCTGACCTGAAGGGAATCGACTCGCTGGTGGCGCAGGCAATTGCCGAGAAGGCGACGCCTGGAGCACAAGTACTCGTTGCCAAAGATGGAAAGGTGATTTACCACAAGGCCTTCGGCCACCATACTTATGACAACGAGCGTCCGGTGCAGGTAACCGACCTCTACGACCTGGCCTCTGTAACCAAAATCAGCACGGCGCTGGCAGCCTTTATGAAGCTGAGTGGCGAGGGCCGTTTTGATGTGGACCGCACATTGGGCGAGTACCTGCCGATGATGGAAGGCACCAACAAGGAGAACCTCAAGTACCGTGACATCCTCACGCACCAGGCAGGCCTGAAATCGTGGATAGCGTTTTGGAGAGAGACGGTGAAGAAAAATGGCAAGTTTAAGTGGGGCACCTTCAAGGCCGATTCTTCCCGCCGTTTCCCGATAAAAGTGGCCGACAACCTGTACATCCACCGCAAGTATGCCGACAAGATTTACAAAGAAATCGCCAAGTCGCCGCTGAACGAGAAGCCGGGCTATGTCTACAGTGACCTCTCGTTTATTCTGGCACCGCTGGTGGTGGAGAACATCACCGGGGAAGATTTTGAAACGTACCTGAAAGAGAAAATCTACAGACCGATTGGCGCGACCACGCTGACGTTTAACCCTTACAAATACTACAGGCCGGAGCAGATTGTACCGACAGAGTATGAGCCGCACTTCCGTAAGCAGCTGCTGCATACGTATGTGCACGACGAGGGCGCAGCCATGCTGGGCGGCGTAAGCGGCCATGCCGGCTTGTTTGGCAATTCGAACGACGTGGCCAAACTGATGCAGCTATACTTGCAGGACGGTAAATTTGCCGGCCAGACCTACATTGGTGGCAACACTGTGAGCCAGTTCAGCAAGTGCCAGTTCTGCGACCAGGGCAACTACCGCGCCTTAGGCTTCGACCGTCCGGCCAAGCCGGGCCAGCAGAACAGCAACGCCGCTCCAAGCGCTCCGGTGGAGAGCTTCGGCCACTCGGGCTTTACCGGCACCTATGCCTGGGTAGACCCCGTGAACAACCTGGTGTACGTGTTCCTGTCGAACCGCGTGAACCCAACACGCGATAACCCGAAACTGAGCCAGCTGAACACCCGCACTAATGTGCTGCAGGTAGTGTACGATGCTATAGACAAAAGCAAATTAGCGCAGCGCACCAACCCGTAAACAGCTGCTTTATACTTTAACAAAAAGAGGCACCAGTAATGGTGCCTCTTTTTTTGTGGAATTTATACTTTGGAAGGCCAATAAAAAGTAGGTTAGTTCAAAAGGCCATCAGGTAGGCAATTGAGAATTCTATAATGTGTAATGGTCAATTATTGTTCTTCACCATTCTCTCCATTCATCTGCTATACCCTCGCCATCAGCAAACTCTTTAGGGTTAAGACCAGCAGCAACTGTAATTCGGTCTATCAGAGCACAAAGCTCTTCTCTTTCTCCTGTCTCTATTAAACCTGGTGCTTTATTATTCAGGTCATTTTAAGTAAGTATAGCCGTTTTAAAAAGCGTAGTCTTTTCATCATTAGGAGCATCCTCTCCAATAGCAATCAGCCCTTCTATTAAATCATCTAATACCTGCTTCGACTTCTCACAGTTCTCTTTTGTGTATTGCTTCAGCCCATGCCTGAAAGACTTTCTCCACCTTGAAAATGGGTAACTGCTTTTTGCTTCTGATAATCTTTCCTTATAGGTCATGCTTTCTGCTTTACCTATGGGCTTTGTAGCTGGTGCACTTGCTGCTATGCTAAAACACAAAAAAGCTGTTATGATTGCTATCATTGAGGTTTCCATTTCTTATATAAATTGCCGCTGAAATTTAGCATAATATGCGCTTCTGCGATTTTTAAATAGTGTTGTCAGAAGTTATTCCAATCCTTCTTTCAAAAGCATATAGCCAATTATTATGAACGCTATACCGCCTATATATCCTTTCAAATGCGTGATATAGCTAACAGATAAAGACGGTCTACGTGCCTTTTCATCTTTATAAGTTATATACAAAGTAAAGAAGCCTACTAAAAATGAAATTAAGGAATATACTATCTGCATCAGCGTTGATTTCTCCTTTGTAATTAAATTACAGGGGATTATGCCTTAAAATTAAACCTTGAAAGCTGATACATTTTACTTGTGAACCAACCTTTTCTACTTTAAAACTAGTTACAAATACGGCATAACTGTTATTCCGCGAAGCGTTCTAACAATAAGACTGGCTCAAGAATATGCGGCCCCAATACATAGTTCACATACATGATTCTGGAATAAAGTAAAAACTCACTTTTCCCAAACGTTCCGGCCCACATAGCCAGCCAAATTATCTAAAACTTTCACCCGCAAAATCAGTAAGTATAGCAATTAATAAATATAACCATTGTTTTATACTTGCCCATGATGCGACCTCTATTTATACTTTGCGCCCTGTTGTTGAGCGTACCAAGCGTATTTGCCCAAACCGTTACAGAGCCGGATACGGTGTGGCGGCGCTCTTTTGCGGCGGGCATCAACCTTAACCAGTCGGCCTTCAGCGACAACTGGAAAGCCGGCGGTATTAGTTCTATCGCCTTCAACACCAACCTCGATGCGCGGGCAGACTACAAGCGGGACAAGGTGAGCTGGGATAATGCCGTGCAACTGCAGTATGGCCTTATCAAAAACAAGGATGAGGAAGGACGCAAAAGTATAGACCGCATCTACCTCGACACCAAGTATGGCTACGCCTTTTCCTCCGACTGGAACACCTTCGTGTCGGCCAATTTTCTGTCGCAGTTTACCAAAGGGTATGAGTATGATGTAGACGAGGATGGCACCGACAGGCTCATTTCCAACTTCCTCTCGCCTGGCTTCCTGACCTTTGCGCTGGGTGCGGAGTATAAGCCTAACCCATACTTTTCGCTGAGGCTGAGCCCGTTTGCACCGCGATTTACTTTTCTGGCTGATGAGTCGGTGGGGGAGAACGAACGCTATGGCGTGCCTGAGGGCAAGCAGGTGCGCACTGAGTGGCTGGCTGCCATGGTGCAAGCCTCCTACACCCGCGACATTATGGCTAACCTGAATTTTAAGGCCAATTACCTTTCTTACATCAACTACAAGGAGCTGGAAGGGAAGAAGATTGACCACATGCTGAACGCCACGCTGGCGGCTAAGGTAAACCGCTACATCAACGTAAACCTGATGGCCAACTTTGTGTATGATTACGACCAGGACGCCGCCGTGCAATATAACCAGTCGCTCGGACTGGGCATACTTTATACGTTGCAGGGCTTCAGTGCCAGGTAAAGTATAACTGTAGGTACTCCAAGCCCTCGCTCGCCTCCGGCGAGTGTGCGGTATACTGAGGCCTCAGGCCGCCTTGGGTTATAGCTTTATAACCTAAGTTGTGATTAACCCACCCCAACCCCTCCCAGGAGGGGAATTCCTTCAAAGGCATTATAATTCCACTCTCGTGGACTAGCCAAAACGAGAGTTTTGAGCTAGCGAGCGTAGCTCTTAGGGGTGGGTTTACACCTTTACAATAATAATAAATCGCAACTTGAACTTTATACTTTCTGTGTAACGCAGCAAGACGCCAACTAATACCTAACACTCGTCAAAGCCGAGTGGCGCAAATGCTTTTATACTTTGCAGAGATGTAGCGCCAGGTAAAGTATAAACCACAACCTCCTAAAAAGCCTAAAGCCCGCTCAGAAACTGAGCGGGCTTTTTCGTAGCTCTAAAACCTTAATTTTTCCTATGTGTTTCCCTTGAGAGAGGGTGTGGTTTAGTAGTGAAAGCGTACGAATGCCTCCATGGCCTCATAATCGGCGAGGCCAAGTTTATGATATCTTTCTGCGGTTTCGCGGTTGCGTTCCTCAGCGCGTACCCAAAACTCGCGTGAGTCGTCGCCCGGGAATACCGGCGTGTCTTTCTGTGACTGGTGCTTGAAAATTGCCTGGCGCTTGCGGATAACCTCCTGTGGCGACAGCGGCACGGCCATCTCAATCTCGTAAGTCTCAAACTCGTGCCATGCGCCGCGGTACATCCACAGCCAGCAGTCGTTTACCCAGGTCTCACCCTTTTCTCTCAGGCGCTGCAGGGCATCTACAATGATTTTGAAGCAGACGATGTGCGTTCCGTGCGGGTCGGCGAAGTCGCCGGCGGCAAACACCTGGTGCGGTTTTACTTGCTGCAGCAGCTCCATAGTCAGCTCAATGTCTTTGTCAGAAACAGAGTTCTTCTTGTGCTTGCCTGTCTCATAGAAAGGCAGGGCCATAAAGTGGATGTGGTCGTCTTCCAGGCCAGCGTAGCGGGCACCTGCGATGGCCTCGCTCTTGCGGATGAAGCCCTTCACGTTCAGGATGTCCTGTGTGTCCACCTGGTTCGGGTGCTTCTCCTCAATAAAGCCGCGCATGTCGTCGTAGATCTTCTCCAGCTTAGCGGTGTCGTTGCCAATGCTTCTGTTAAAGTCAATAGCGAACTCCACATAACGCAGCACGTCATCGTCCCAAACAGCGGTGTTGCCGGAAGTCTGGTAAGCCACATGCACGTCGTGGCCTTGGTCTACTAGTCGGATGAAGGTACCACCCATGGAAATCACGTCATCGTCAGGGTGCGGAGAGAAGATGATAGCGCGCTTCTGCGCCGGCTCGGCACGCTCCGGACGCTGGGAGTCATCGGCCTTTGGCTTACCACCCGGCCAGCCGGTAATGGTATGCTGCATCTGGTTGAAGACGTCGATGTTGATGTTATAGGCAGGGCCAAACTCAGTGGCCAGCTGCGCCATGCCGTTGTTGTTATAGTCTTCTTCTGTCAGCTTCAGGATTGGCTTGCCCAGCTTCTCAGAAAGCCAGATAACTGCTTTCTTCTGCATCTGCTTGTCCCAAACGCAGTCTTTTACCAGCCACGGGGTGTTAAAGCGGGTCAGGTCGGAGGCAGCGGCCTCATCCAGCACAAACTCTACGCTGTTGGAAAGCTGCAGGTAGGTAGCAGGCACGTCGCTCGACATGTCGCCTTCCACAGCTTTCTTAATGATAGGAGCCTTCTTCTGGCTCCAGGCCATCAGGATGATCTCGCGGGCCTTGAAGATGGTGCCGATACCCATGGTGATGGCCTTGGTGGGCACGTTCTCCTTACCGCCAAAGTCGCGGGCAGCGTCACGGCGGGTCAGGTCGTCCAGCGTAACCAGGCGCGTACCGGAGTTTGGCGCAGAACCCGGCTCGTTAAAACCGATGTGGCCCGTACGACCGATACCCAGGATCTGGAAGTCCAGTCCGCCCACTTCTTCAATCTTGCGCTCGTAGCTCAGGCAGTAATCGTGTATCTCCTCTTTTGGCAGCGTGCCATCGGGAATATGCACGTTATCCCTGTCGATATCGATGTGGTTGAACAGGTGCTCGTTCATGAACGTAACGTAGCTCTGAGCGGCGTCAGGCTGCATCGGGTAGTACTCGTCCAGGTTAAAGGTGATCACGTTGCGGAAGCTCAGTCCTTCCTCGCGGTGCAACCTCACCAGCTCGGCATACACCCCCACTGGGGTAGCGCCGGTTGCCAGGCCCAGTATAGCGGCCTCGCCAACCTCCTGCTTGCTTCTGATGATGTCGGCGATGCGCTTTGCCACCTTTACAGAGGCAATGTGCTGATCGGGATATACAGTTACCGGAAGTTTCTCAAAACGAGTCTCTTCCAGCAGGTTTAGTCTTGGAGCGGATAGCTGCGGGTTATAGGCAGCTTTCTTTTTAAGTAGATGCATAGTGCGTGTATACTTTTACTTTGTTTTACCTCTTTTTAATTCGTTAGCGGGCCTGCTCCAGCTGTTTCTCCAGTATGTTCTCCAGCACCGTGGCTGTTGCGCCCATCATATTAGCCTGCGGCCCCAATGCCGACAGCGCGATGTTAGTAGACTCTCTGAGCTGCGCCATACAATACGTGTTAATCGATTGCTGGATTGGCGTGGTGATGAGCTGGCCTGCTTCGGCCATGTTGCCACCAAGTATAACCAGCTCAGGATTGAACAGCTGTATGAGTATGGCGATGCCTTTGCCCAAGTTAACGCCTGTTTCGGAAAGCAGGTTGATGGCAAACTGATCGCCCTGTTGGGCTGCCTGTATGATCTGTTTTGGCTCCAGTTGCTCCAGTTCCTCGGCAGAGAGCTTGCTCAGCAGCGACTTCTGGCCGGACTTTATACCTTCGCGGGCGGCACGCACCATCGCGATACCGGAGGCCAGGGTTTCGAGGCAGCCGCGTTTGCCGCAATGGCAAAGGATACCGTTCTCCACCAGCGGGATGTGCCCGAACTCGCCGGCAAAGCCAGCGGCTCCGCCGCGCAGGTTCCCGTCCATTATCACGCCGGTACCCACACCCCAATCGATAGAGATGACCAACACATCCTGCCTGCCTTTGGCCTGCCCGAAACGGAGTTCTGCCAGGGCGGCGCTTTTTACGTCGTTCTGTATAAATACCGGCTTGCCCAGCTTGCGGCTCAACACCTCCTGCAGCGATTCGTCCAATACGTCGGTGCGGAGGTATGTTCGGCTATCGCCTTCCTTGCTGGCTACCAGGCCAGGCATACTTAAGCCTATGCCTACCAGCTTTTGTTTGTCAATGCCGGATGTCTCGATTAAATCCTGTACCCAGCCGCAGAACGTATCCAGGCCAGTTAAGTCCTCGGGCAACGTATAGCTGTAGGATCGGATGGGGGTAATCTGGTTATTGTTGTTGTCCATGATCGCCATGCGTGTGCTAAAGCGGTTCATGTCGATGCTGAGGACAAAAAGGGAGTTGTTGCGGAGTCCGTAGAGGTCAGGTTTGCGGCCGCCCACTGATTTGCCAAGCCCTTGCTTCTCCACCAGTCCCTCTGCCATGAGTTCACCTAATAAACCCATGGAGGTAGGAGAGCTGATGTTGAAGCGAGAGCAAATGTCGGCATTTGTGCGGGCTCCCTTAACATACAAGTGTCTGATTATCTTGATTTTTTGAGAGAATTTCTTCTTCTCAACATTATTAAGACTATCCAGATACTCTGTATGCGATGTTAAGGTGCTCATACACATAGCGCGGTAAAACCTATCGTTACAAAAGTATTTAAAGTTTACGAAAGACCAAAACTTTTATAAAGTTTTTTACTAAAGTAAATAAGTAACGGAAAAAATATAAAGTATGTTTTAACATAGTTAGTCATCATACTTTGGCTGAAGCTTCTTACAAATTATAAAGCGCACAGGTATACTTCTGTATTCACCTCATTGTCCATACTTATACTTTTATCACCCTCTGGATCAGCCTATTTTATACTTTTTATACTTTTCTAAAACGTGGAATTACGAAGGGTGCTAGCGGGCTGAGGTAATACACTCTGCTATACTTTCGCGAAGTATAATTGCTGTTGCAGGCAATAAAAAAGGCTCCCCGTCAGGAGAGCCTTTTTTATTAGTGGAGAAGGGATTATTTATCCCACCATACTTTGCCGTAGAGGCCATCGGTGCCGCCAAATTGGCGTTGTAGCGCCTCGTTATAGTTAGCGGTGTTGTTGGCAGCTTCGGTTGCCGTATACATCAATCTGGTTGGTACGTCTTTGCCTTCCGGAGAAACTAAATTGTTAGGGTAACCTGTTCTGCGCCACTCTGCCCATGCTTCGTAGCCATGCATAAACAGGTGAATGTAACGCTGTGTAGCAATTTGCTCTAGTGCAGTGTCAGGGTTATAAGCTACTTCAGCATTTGCAAGGTAATCTGCTGCTTCTGTAGTGCTTCCGGTCCATTGTGCGATAGACTGTTTAATAGCTTCGTTGTAGTTGGCTTCTGCTTCTGCATCACCACCTTCAATCCAGCCGCGCTTGGAAGCTTCTGCCTTTGCAAATAACGCCTGTGCGTACGTAACCAGATAAACCGGCGCATCCTGCTGCCAGAGTTGCTCTCCCAAGGTAGAGTATTTGAGTGGGTCACCTCCGTTTGGCGATCCGAATCTTAAACCTGCATACTCGTCTGCGTCGTTTGTGTTGGCAAAAACCGGAAGCCGGGGATCAGCTGTAGCTTTTAGTGTGTTAACAAGATTCTCACTCAGAGACCACCATGTTAAACGGTTCTGGAGACTAATTTGTGAGTACCAGTAATTTTCATTGACCTCTAGAGCCAAGTGCTTGAAAACAAAATTGTCAGCATTAGAGGTCATTATTCCTGCTGCCAAAGCTTTGTTGAACTCCTCTTTGCCTTTGCTTGGGTTTACCTCTGAAATACGCAGCGCCATTAATAGCCTTATGGTATTGCTAAGTTTTCTCCATCTTTCCATGTCGCCTCCATAAACAATGTCATTGCTTATGGAGCCAGTAACAATCTGCTCATTTGCCTCATTCAGAAGTATAAACAGGTTGTTATAGATGGATTCCTGTGTATCATATGCCGGTGTGAAGTTGGCATTTCCTTTTAATGCCTGTGAAAATGGTACGTCTCCCCAACGATCAGTGATGTTCCAGAAATAATAAGCCTTCAGAATTTTAGCGACAGCTTTCTGGTTGGCAATCGGGCCTTCCTTGCCATCTAGTTCCTCTGAATTAATTACCGTTTCAAGGTTCATGAGAGGGCCAGTGTACCATCCATAAAAGTTTGTAGCCCCTTCCGGGTAAAGAGAAGTACCAACATATTGTAATTCTGAAAGGTACTGGGCCATAAACTGTGCCTGAGTAGAAGAACTTAAACCCGGTAGACTGAGCATGGAGTTTGCTAAAAGCTGCCCACCTGATGCGTCACTTGGCTTGTTCGGGTTCACATTAATATCCTCATCTATCTCACAACTTGTGAGAGACAGACAGGCTAGTAGAAAAATATATAGTTTCTTCATGTGTTTGTCAAATTAGAATGAAATGTTCAGGTTTACCCCGTACGATCTTACCGTATTCAGCCCGCCGGTTTCTAACCAGCCGAAGGAAGATGAGCCGGTTGCAAGTTCTGCAGGATTTAGGCCTTCAGGCGCCTTCTGCCAGATCATTAATGGGTTACGGGCAATAAACGCGATGCCAACTTTTTGGAAAGGTAAGCTACCCAAGGAGGCTTTGTCCAGGCTATAACCTAATCTAATCTCTCTTAATCTTACATAAGAGGCATCGTATATCCATTCTTCGTAAATTCTGGTACCCAGTGTGTTTCTGAAGTAAGTTCTTGCATCTACAAACCCGGTAAACTCTCTGCCCGATACATCCTCGTCATTTATTTTTACACCAGGTCCATAAATGCCGCTAACTTTTACACCTCCACCTTCAGCCAGTGGGTCACGTACGTTTTTGCCATTTTCATTGATAGCGGCTGTTTCAGGAGCTAGGCCAGCTTTAACTGCCAGCATGCGGGACCAACTGATAAACTGTCCGCCCAGCTGATAATCTATCATAGCACTTAAGTCAAACTTACCTAAGCGGAACGAATTCTGAAGACCACCGGTAGCATCTGGTAGTACGCTGCCGAAATTATGTGTCGCAGTAGTGTATAGTGGCATATTGTTGCTGCCGAGCAGTATTTTGCCAGTCTCAGGATCGCGCTGATAGGCCTGCCCTACGATGCTGCCAAATTGTTCGCCAACATTGGAATATAGGTACATGGACACGCCACTATAGGTATTAGACTCTAATAAACGGGAATCCAGCCCAGGATAAAGTTCTTTTACAGTACCTCTGTTTCTAGCAGCGTTAAATGCTATGTCCCAGGAGAAGTTTTGGGTCTGGATTGGAGTACCTGTAAGGGCGATTTCGATACCTTTGTTTACCATCAGACCAGCATTGATGTAAGATGAACTGTAGCCACTTGCTCCGGATACATTCAGTGTGATTACATCATCCTCGTTACGCTGTTCATAGTATGTTACATCAGCCCCTAAGCGTCCGTTAAAGAACTTCAGGTCAGCACCTACTTCGTATGATGTAGCAAAAGATGGCTTAATGAGCGGGTTGTTTAATACATCAGGCACAAAGGATGTATTAACGGTGCCGTACAGTCCGCCTATCTCATAGTTCATTGAGGTGGCATACACACTTACATCGTTACCTGCCATGGCATAGCTTGCTCTCAGTTTACCGAAGGATAATGGCTGCCAGTTTAGCAACTCACTAAACACGAACGAAGCAGATACTGATGGATAATAATAAGGGTCTGGCAGGGTGGAAGAGTGGTCTCTTCTTAGAGAAAAATCCACAAAGTAGGTGTCTTTGTAGCCCACGGTTGCCATACCGTAAATACTATTTAGTTGTTTACGAAGAAGGTATGAAGCTACTGCTGGCCTTTCGCTCGAGCCTTCAATATTATAGAAACCAGGGCTAGTCAGACCACCTCTTGTTGCCTGACTTAGATACGTGTAGTTTCTGTCAAATAAGTTAGCTCCTACGTTTACATTGAAGGAGAAGTCATTCCATTCCTTTGTATACTGTGCCAGGAATTCGTAGTTCATTTCCTTATTCTGATACTTTCCTGTTGAGTAAGCAGCGTTAACACTTCTGCCGCCGGCTGCTATTCTGCTCTCAATATTCTGGGTGTACATATCAGAACGGACGAAGCCACTCACTTTTAAATCTGGCAAAACCTGGTAGGTCAAACCCACATCGCCAAAGAAGCGATCACGGTTGTCGTTATTCAGGTTCTCGTAGGCCTCAAAGTATGGGTTATTCCAATCAGATGGACGCCAGTTCGTGATTACACCCTGAGCATTTGGCCTTCCAATGTTCCAGTGGTAGAAAGTACCATCGTCATACTTGTAGTTCTTCAGGCGCTTCATGTCCAGGTTGCGCTGAAACCACTGCATAAAGTTTCTGGAACCTTCATAGTACCCTTGTGAAGGACGCTGCGCATCGTTGTTAGCATAGTTGATGTTAGCCGAAGCGGTTATCTTGTCACTCAAATCTAGTGAGGCACTCAATCCAAGGTTATTTCTTTTCAACCATGTGTTCGGTTCCACACCCTCAATGCGCGTGTTGTTGTAGCTTAAGCGGAAAGAAGAGTTTTCGTTACCGCCGGAAATACTTACTCCATTGTTCAGGTTGTGGCCTGTTTCAAAGAAATCTTTAATGTTGTCAGGCTGAGGTACAAAAGGCTCTAATTGCCCATACATCGGGTCTTGCGGATAAAAACTGTGCATATGGCGAACCGGCGTGCCATCCATTTTAGGTCCCCAGCTTTCGTCTGTGCCATCCACATACTTTTCACCATTGGCAAGCGTTCTCCAAGTCTGGCTTCCGCCGCCGCCATAGATGTTCTGCATTGGCATGAAGTTGCCAACTTTTTCAACAGAGAAAGCAGAGTTCAATTGCACATCGACCTTTTTAGGGCCCTTCTTGCCTTTTTTTGTTGTGATCATAACCACCCCATACTGGCCACGAATACCATACAGGGCAGATGCAGCAGGGCCTTTAAGCACGTTGATAGATTCAACATCTTCCGGGTTGATATCCTGGGCTAAGTTACCATAGTCAGCTCCGCTTCTGCCGGCAAAGTTTGCGTTAGAAATTGGTGTTCCATCTACTACAATTAAAGGTTGTCCACCTCCGGTTACAGAGTTTACACCCCTGATCTGAATTTTCTGAGTGCCCCCCATACTAGAACCAGAAGAGCCAGTCATCTGCACACCAGCCACTTTACCGGAAAGAGAGCCAAGCACGTTCTGCTCTTTGGTCAGGGTAAGGTCTTCGCCTTTCACCTCCTGGGTGGCGTAGCCAAGCGAGCGCTCCTCACGCGCAATACCCAAAGCAGTTACCACCACTTCACCAAGCTGCTTGCTGTCAGGGTTCAGGCGCACGTTAAACACGCGCTGGTTGCCTACCCTTGTCTCCTGCACCTCGTAGCCCAGAAAACGGAACAGCAGCACCGACTCCTGGTTTGGCACACTAATCTGGAAGGTACCGTCCGCTGAGGTGGTGACCCCGGTGGTGGTACCCTTTACAATTACACTGACTCCGGGCAATGGAATGCCGCTATCAGCGCCTGTTACCGTGCCGCTTACGTTAACTTGCTGGGCAAGGGCCGTGCCGCACCAGCAAACTAACAGCAACAGTAAAGTTGACAGGTATAATTTTCTCATGAGTGTTTTAGGTTAGTTAAAATTTAGATTAGCCAACTAATTTACTTATATTAACTATATAGCCAAATTTCTATAGATAAATTTGGTAGTTAATAAAGGTGTTGTAACATTAAAAATGGTTTCGTTCATCTTTTAGATGAAAAGATTGGATTGTAGGCAGGAGTAAGTCCCAATGGCTTAGCAAACAGACAGCCTGTCCGCAAACATTTTTGATTATATAGCACTTTTTACTTATTTAAGCGTTTCAACCTGCTTCGAAAGCCTATCCCTATGCGCCTGACACAACTAACGTATACTTACGGCCTGCTTTGCAGCCTTTTCCTGACGGCGGCCTGCGGCAGCAAGGTACCATCAGCCTCGAAAGAAACGGCTCGTTTCGGGCCTGCGGAGATAAAGCGGGAGGTGGCTGAGTCGCAGGTGCTGCGGCAGAGTTTTGTGGGCTTTGCCTTGTATGATCCGGAACTGGGGCAGATGGTGGTGGAGCACAATGCCGACAAGTATTTTGTACCGGCCTCCAACACGAAGCTATTTACCTTCTATGCCACCCACAAAATGCTGGGCGACTCCATTGCGGCGCTGAAGTATGTGAGCCGTGGCGACTCGCTTATCTTCTGGGGTACCGGCGACCCTACCTTCGCGCACATGGACCTGAAGAACTCGCTGGCCTACGACTTCCTGAAGAACCGTCCGGAGAAGAAGTTATACTATGTGGAGGCCCCTTATACCAGCACGCCTTTCGCCACCAACTGGGGCTGGGACGACTATAACTACTACTACCAGCCGGAACGAAACGTATTCCCCATCCACGGCAACGTGATTAAGTTTTACAAGGAAGAGGCGACACCCACTTTCACGATAACCCCTTCCCACTTTGAAAACAGCGTGGTGGTGGATACTACCAAAACCCGCTCCCGCACGACCTTTGTAAGGGGCTGGCGCACAAATAATATCACCTACTATACACGTAACCTCACCAATAGCTTCTCTACCGAAGTGCCTTTTATCACGTCTCCGGAGATGGTGGTAACGCTGCTGTCGGACACCCTGAAGCGGGAAGTGGAGCTGCTGAAGATGCCCGTTCCTGCTGGCGGCAGCGTGTTCTATGGCATGCCCACCGATTCGGTAGTGAAGCGGATGCTGCAGGTAAGCGATAACCTGATGGCAGAGCAACTCATGGCGCTCTGCTCCGGCACTATCTCCGATACCCTCTCGGTAGAGCGGGCCATCAAGCACGTAAAGGAAAATTACCTGGCTGACCTGCCGGATGAGCCGGTGTGGATTGACGGGTCGGGTTTATCCAGCATGAACATGTTCACGCCGCGCAGCATCATCGTCCTGTTGCAAAAGCTCATGCAGGAGCGCCCACAGGAGCGCCTGCTGCCGATGCTGGCCGTTGGGGGGAAACCCGGTACTTTCCGAAACATCTACAAAGCCGAGGTGCCGTTTGTGTTTGGCAAGTCCGGCACCTTGTCGCACGTGCATAACCAGAGCGGCTATATCAAGACCAAAAGCGGCAAGCTGTTGCTTTATAGTTTCATGAACAACAACTACAAAGTGCCTACTTCTGCCATCCGCGACGAGATGGTGCGCATCATGACGGAAGTACACAACCGGTACTAAAAAGTTAGAAATTTAGAGAGTTATAAAGTTAGTAAGTTCAAGAATCGTATCTAATCTGCCTATCTTTAATTTCTGTAAATCCTGAGCTGATACCAAAACTTAACCTATACAATCATACTTACACCATCATGAAACTAACCATCCGGTCTTTCGACCTGCCCCTGAAGTATACGTTCACCATTTCTTACGACTCGCGCGATGTGCAACCTACTCTGATAGTGGAGCTGGAGCACAACGGGCAAAAAGGCTATGGCGAAGCTACCAGTAACCCCTACTATGGCTTCACGATAGAAAACATGACGGCGGCGCTGGAAAACATCCGCGGACTGATTGAGGAAACGGAGCTGGAAAGCCCTGAGTCTTTTTGGGCAACGGTACAGCCGCACCTGCAGGACAACCCTTTCGCGCTGTGCGCCCTCGACTTGGCAGCTAATGACCTTTTTGGTAAACTACAGGGACAGCCGCTCTACAAAATTTGGGGCTTGAACACGGACCATATCCCACTTACCAACTATACCATCGGCATCGACACCATCGAAAACATGGTGAAAAAGCTGAAGGAGATGCCTTGGCCGTTGTATAAGATTAAGCTGGGAACGAAGGAAGATGTGGCCATTATTCAGGAGCTTCGCAAGCACACCGACGCCGTGTTCCGGGTGGATGCCAACTGCGCCTGGGGCGTAGAGGAAACGATTGAGAACTCAAAGCAACTCAAGCCGCTGGGCGTGGAGTTTATCGAGCAGCCCATGCGCGCCGATGACTTGGAAGGTATGAAGAAAGTGTACGAGCAGTCGGTGCTGCCGCTGATTGCTGACGAGAGCTGCATTACCGAGAGCGATGTGGCCAAGTGCGTGGGCCATTTCCATGGCGTGAACGTGAAGCTGATGAAGTGCGGAGGCCTGACGCCTGCCCGCCGCATGCTGAAAGAGGCGCGTGAATTGGGCTTGAAAACGATGGTAGGCTGCATGACGGAGTCTTCGGTGGGCATCTCGGCCATCGCCCATTTACTGCCGATGCTGGATTACGTGGACATGGACGGCGCCCTGCTGCTAAGCAAAGACATCGCACGCGGCGTTACTATCACCGACGGAAAAGTAACTTACAGCAACGTGAACGGAACAGGAGCCGAGCTGCTGGCCTAATGGGCGCTCCATTTTATACGGACCATCTGCCCGGTAGAACCGTTACTTTAGACGGGGAAGAGTTTCTCTACTGTAGCGGCACGTCCTACCTGGGCATGGCCTGTAACGAGGTGTTTCAGAGCCTGGTGGTGGAGGGCCTGCGTCGTTACGGTACTAACTACTCCAGCTCCCGGCGTTCTAACCTGCGCCTGGAAGTATACCGGCAGGTGGAGGAGCAGCTTGCAAGTATAAGCGGGGCGGAGGCAGCCGTGACTATGTCGTCGGGTTTCCTGATGGGGCAGACGCTGGTGCAGGTGCTGCGCCATCGGGGCCGGTTTCTGTATGCGCCCGGCGCGCATCCGGCTTTGTGGGAAAGCGATGCCGCCGCTGTGCAGGCAAACGCCCAAATCAGTTTCAAAGACTGGACGAAGCAGGTACTGGAGGAGGTGCTAACGTCAGATGAATTTTCCTTTATCATCATCTGCAATGCACTGGACCCGCTCTGGGCCAAGCCTTATACTTTTGACTGGATAGGCCAGCTGCCAGCGCACAAAAGTATAACCGTGGTGGTGGATGACTCCCATGGCTTTGGCGTGACCGGTCCGGGCGGCGTGGGCATTTACCCCGAGCTCAGTAAGTATAAAAACGTGGAATTGGTTGTCGGTAGCTCCTTTGGCAAGGCCTTGGGCATCCCGGCGGGTTTCATGCTGGGCTCGCGTAAGCTGGTGGAGGAAGTGAAAAGCAGTCCATACTTTGGGGGAGCGTCACCGGCGATTCCGGCTTACCTGTTTGCCTACTTGCAGGCCGGTGAAATCATAGCGGAAGCCAGGCAGCGGTTGCAGCAGAACATTCATACTTTTACAGGATTGCTGAAAAAGCCTCAGGAGCTGTTCAGCTTTATCCCGGATTATCCGGTGTTCAGTACCGGCATGGAAAGTATAGCCGAGCACCTGCATCGCCACCGCATCCTGATTTCCAACTTCCGCTACCCAACGGCCGAGAGCCCGCCCATTGTTCGGGTTATCCTGAACAGTCTGCATACTGCTGCGGATTTGCAGCGACTGGCTGAGGCAGTAAACCAATTTTACCCGGATAATGTCTTTAAATAAGAAGTAATTGTAACGCAGATACTTAACTTTACTCTGAATACTAGTCAGTCACCTTAGCTGTAGCCCTTAAAGCGACAGAGAACTTAAACATCATGATGAAGAAGCATTATTTTATACTTGCCCTAGGGTTGCTAGCGGCCGCTTGCACGCCAGGAAAGGAGACCGCTACCTCGGCCGACGGTGCCATGGAGGAGCACATTGAGGCGGTACGACAGGAGTTTGCCCCTGATAAGCGCGTGGCCCTGTTCAAAATTGAGCAGCGCGGCAACGTACTGGCCGGCGAAACCAACATGCCCGAAGCCAAGCAGGAACTGCTGGGTAAATTAAAAGCAGAAAACATCGCTTTCGTGGATAGTATCCAGGTGCTGCCCGATGCAGAACTGGAGGGCAAAACGTATGGCGTTATCACCATTTCGGTTGCCAACCTGCGCTCGGAGCCCAAGCACCCGGCCGAACTGGCAACACAGGCTACCATGGGCACACCGGTGAACGTGCTGAAGAAACAGCGTGGCTGGTACCTGGTGCAGACCCCGGACAAATACCTCTCGTGGGTGGATGCAGCGGGCGTGAGCCTGATGGACAAGGGCAGCTTTGAGAACTGGCAGAAGAGCCCGAAATTGCTTTACACCAAGCCCTATGGCTTTGCCTATGCCACTGCCAGCGCTAATGCCGGCACCGTATCGGATATGGTGTATGGCGATGTGGTGGCCTTGAACGAGAAGCAAGGAGATTTTTATGCCGTTACCTTCCCCGATGGAAGAAAAGGTTTTATCCCGGCCGCTGAGTCTGCCAAGTACGACGAGTGGGTAGCCAGCCGCAAGCCGACAGGGGAGAACCTGGTGAACACCAGTAAGCAATTGATGGGCCTGCCTTACCTATGGGGCGGCACTTCCTTTAAAGGTGTGGATTGCAGTGGCTTTACCAAAACGGTATACTTCATGAATGGCCTGGTGCTGCCACGCGACGCCTCGCAGCAGGTGCATGTGGGCGATTTGGTAGATACCTCCAACGGCTGGGATAAGCTGCAGCCTGGCGATTTACTTTTCTTTGGTTCACCGGCCAAGGACGGCAAGCCGGAGCGTGTGGTACACGTGGGCATGTGGATTGGCGGTAACCAGGAGTTCATTCACTCTGCTGGCCGTGTGCGCATCAGCAGCATGAACCCACAGGCCGAGAACTTCGATGAGCCGGAGCTGAAGCGTTTCCTCCGCGCCAAGCGCATCGCCCCCGAGGATGTGGTAGTTGACTTGCGCAAAACGGCTTTATACCAATAGTAGGCACAGCATCTTATACTTCAAAGAGGCGCATCATGTATGCGCCTCTTTTGTTTTCAGGCTACAGTAAGTATAAACTGAGCAGTTTATCGCGTCAGTTCCTGTAGATGGTATACTAACTCAGATTTGGGGCTATACTCTGTAAACGACTTTAACTCCTGCAGCAGCTCGCCCAGGAAAGTATGGTTTTGGGCTGTGTTGGAGAAACAGGCCACCAGGGTGTCGTGTTCCGGCTGCCAAAGTACCAAATTGGTAAAACCCGACGTGTCGCCGCTGTGGCAGTATTCATACTTGCCGTTTCCGAGGTCAGATACAAACCAGCCCATGCTATACTTCCATCCCTTTGCATCATCTATACTTGAGGTGGTTGTTTTGAGTTGATTAGTTATGTTAAATAAGAAATTGCTCTCTAAAGCTTGCCACCACTTAAGGTAATCCAAAGCCGAAGTATAGATGCAGCCGTCGCCACGGGTGGCAGTGCCGATGTTCTGGTCTGAAAGTATAAAGTCGCCATTGTTAGCCTGTCGGTAGCCCATGGCTCGGTTCGGAATGAGTGCATCTACCCTGTAAAGCATAGAATGCTGCATTTCGAGTGGCTTAAAAATGTACTCCTGCAGCACATTGGCATAGTTTTTCCCTGAGACGCGTTCTGCCAGGAGCCCCAGCAGCACGTAAGCGGTGTTGCTGTAACGGTATTGGGAGCCTGAGGGGAAGAGAAGAGCCTGCTGTTGCGCGGTAAGCTGCAGCACGTCCTCGTCGGTTAGCTGCGCTTGCTGGCTTTCGGGAATGTGCTCCTCAAAATCGGGAAGGCCCGAAGTATGGTTGAGTAGGTGCAGCAACCGAACTCCTTCCAAGTGTCTTAGCTCCGGAAAGTATAAACTAAGCCTGTCGGTGAGTTGCAGATGCCCTTGCTGCGCGAGCAGATGCACGCACATGGCTGTGAACTGCTTGGATACCGAAGCCAGCCGGAAGGTAGTATCCGGGGTGATGGCTGCGACGGTTTGGAGGTTGGCAAGGCCCCGGCTTCCCAAGTATATCACCTCTTTTCCTTTGGCCACCAGCAGGACTGCTCCGGGGGTGTTGGCAGTAAAGTGGCGGGCCAGTAGGGCGTCGAGGGTGTTTTGTAACATAGCAGGCATTTGTTTTTCAGGGCTATACTTCTGTTCTGCTCTAAATTTAGGAAATCACCAAGTATAAACTTGCTTTAGGCCATACTTACCCTTGCGGAAAGCAGCAAAGTATAGGAAAAGCGGTATTAAATCGGCGCCAAGTGTTGGCATTGGGCGGTAGTAATTCTAACTTTAAAGCTTCGGATCATGTGTTACGACGTAGCACGAAGATTTCCGCAACAAGCATCACCCTTAACAACTTAACACTACTACCAACCTCATGACTGAAACTAACGCACCGCTGCTTACCAACGATGCCGTAGTGCTGGGCCTTTTGCTCTTTATCCTGGCCTTTGTATTCCACACCTCTACCAGTACCAACCGCTTCTGGATGAAATTTTACCGGGTGGTACCATCGCTGCTGCTTTGTTACTTCATCCCTGCCCTGTTCAACACGTTCAATATCATTTCCGGGGATGCCTCGCAGTTATACCACGTGGCCTCACGCTACTTCCTGCCTGCCTCGCTTATCCTGCTTACCCTCAGCATCGATTTTAAGTCGCTGCGGATGCTGGGCAGCAAGGCTGTGATTATGTTTTTTGCCGGTACGCTGGGGGTAATGTTTGGCGGTCCGCTGGCCTTGTTTCTGGTGGGCTCGGTGTTTCCAGACATCCTCTATACCAGTGGCGACGAAGTATGGAAAGGCTTGTCTACCATCTCCGGAAGCTGGATTGGCGGTGGCGCTAACCAGGCAGCCATGCTGGAGGTGTTTGGGGCCAGCAAGGATGCCTTTGGGCAAATGATTGCCGTGGACGTGCTGGTAGCCAACGTATGGATGGGGGTGTTGCTGTACTTCTCGCAGAAACCTGAGAAAATCGACAGGATACTTGGTGCCGACAGCCGTCCGATTAAAGAACTGGAAGCGCGCCTGGAGGGCTTGCAGGAAGGGAAAAGCATGCTTCCGACGACTTCTACGACCATCGTACTGCTGGGGGTGGCCTTCGGTTTTACAGGCATCTCGCATTTACTGGCCGACATCATTGCGCCATACTTTGCAGAGAATTACCCGGAGCTGGCCACTTACTCCATCACCAGCGGCTTCTTCTGGCTTGTGATTATCGCCACGACAGCCGGACTTATACTTTCCTTTACCAAAGCCCGTAACCTGGAGAGCTACGGTGCCTCGCGTTTCGGTTCGGTGTTCCTGTACTTCCTGGTGGCTACCATCGGCATGAGCATGGACCTTGGCGCAGTGCTGGATAACCCGAAACTGTTTTTAGTCGGAGCCTTCTGGATTTCTTTCCACGTGCTGATTATGCTGGTGGTGGCGCGCATCATCAAAGCGCCGTTCTTCTACGTAGCCGTGGGCAGTCAGGCCAATATCGGTGGGGCAGCCTCTGCGCCAATTGTGGCAGCGGCTTTCAACCGATACCTGGCCCCGGTGGGCGTTCTGCTGGCGGTGCTGGGTTATGCGGTAGGTACTTACGGCGGCTACCTCTGCGGGCTCATGCTGCAGTACGTCTGGAATATACTGGCGTAGAGAGTTTGAGAGTTTAGGAATTAAAGAGTTTGGGAGTTAGAAAGTTGTAGAGACGCAATACCTTGCGTCTTTATAGCTAGAGAATTATCTAACTGAAGTATAAAATTTAACCCGACTCAAGTATAAAGTATAAAAATCGGCCCCGGTGGGAGAAAGGTTCTCCTGCCGGGGCCATTTGTTTATGGCCTCTCTGTAGGTTGAGTTTAAGCCTAATTTATCCTACAAATACTTCTGGTACAGGTTGTAAAGTACAGCTTTGTCGCGGTCGGTGAGCTCCATATTTACCTCATCCTGGATGAAGTGCAGCTTGAAGGCCCGAATAGCGGCCGGCAAATCGCGGGTGTCGTAGCCGATGATACGGAGCGCTTCCTTCGGGTTGAAGTGCGGCGGAATAGTCAGCACTGAATCGAGGGGTTGCAGGATGAGCGCTGGCTGGGTGCCGGTGCTGTCGAGGACGGTGATAGGGGCGGCTGGTTGCAGGTAATCTTTCACCACGTCCTCATCGTACCACAGGCCAAAGCCATGCTCGGACAGTTTCTTCCACGGAAAGGTCTGGTTGGGGTCTACCTTGCGCACCGGAGCAATATCGGAGTGACCGATAAAGTTTTCAGCCGGAATCTTGTGCTTCTCCTTTAGCATGGCCAGCACCTCCAGCAGGCTGTTTATCTGTTCATCCGAAAAGGGCTCAGTGCCGTTGTTGTCCAGCTCAATGCCGATAGAACAGGAGTTCAGGTCGGTGTTGTTGCCCCAGCGGCTGTTGCCTCCATGCCAGGCACGCAGGTTGTCGTGCAGCATGTGGAACACCTTGCCGTCGCGGCCAATCACGTAATGGGCGCTTACGCTGGTTCTGGGCAGCGTGAAGGTCCGCAGGGTATGGTCCGTGGAGTTCTGCGCCGTGTGGTGGATGACCACGTAATTAGCCTTGCGCATGTTAAAGTTAGTAGTTCCCACCCAGTAATCGCCCAACTGCAGGGTAGATTCCTTTGGATTGATGGCCGGTACTGTGCGCAGTTCCTTGGCATAGGCCTTCAGTTGTTTTTTGTGTGAACGGTTGGTGCTGGCATAAGGGTTGGGCGTGCAGCTGAAAAGGCCGGCGCCTGCCAGCAGCAGGGATAAAAGGGCAGTAGAAGTATACTTCATGCAGGTTAAGAAAGTATAGGTTGTTCAAAGTATAAACTTGAGCGAATTTACCATCAGATGCAAATTTCGACACTGAACTAAAGGGGTAGTTAAGTATAAACTTTAGATGAAAATTGGGTGGAATTTGATTTTGTCACTTTGCCGGCTTTACCTTTGCAGCATCTTTATGCAAGATTTATAAAGAAGAGGGGAGAGAGCAGGCTCTGAGAACCTCTAGCAACCACGGCCTCGCCGTAAAGGTGCTAACACCTGCCCAGTTTGGGACCTATAAATTTATTTACATGCACCTACTACACCAGCTTCTCGCTACCATTTTCCGTGCCTATACTGCCGTAACTGCGCCTAAACAGGTGCTGTGCTGTTGTTGCTGCTGATCAGGCCATAAGCGCCGACACCTTGCCGGTTCAGGCATCATCATTCAATTTATACTTTCTTTTTAAACTTCCCGGAGTAACTGCCGCGTGCGTACCTAACGCTATAGGTGTCCATGCCTGTTTGTAGCTCCACACTACATATGCAACATATTCAGAAAACCGGCGGCTGGGCGCTCATACCTTTCCTGGTGTTTGTACTGACGTTTTTAGGTGCTGGTATACTCTTAAATGACTTTTATGCGCTGCCGGCACCGGTGGCCGTAACACTGGGTATTATCTCCGCCTTCTTTATACTTAGGGGTTCCTCAGAGGCCAAGGTGGCCGCCCTGATACGTGGCTGCGGCGATTCTAAAATCGTTACCATGTGCCTCATCTACTTGCTGGCCGGTGCTTTTGCCTCGGTAACAAAGGCGGTGGGAGGCGTGGATGCCACGGTAAACCTGGGCCTGAGCGTGCTGCCGGTGCAGTACCTGGCGCTGGGTGTGTTTCTGCTGGCGGCCTTTTTGTCCACCGCTACGGGTACCTCTGTGGGAGCCATCGTGGCCCTGGGACCCATCGTGGTGGGGCTGGCGGAGCAGAGCCATACCTCCATGCCTTTGCTGCTGGGGGTGCTGTTGGGCGGTGCTATGTTTGGCGACAACCTTTCCTTTATCTCGGATACAACCATCGCTGCCACGCAAACGCAGGAGTGCAGCATGCGCGATAAGTTCAGGGTCAACATCCTGATTGCCGGTCCTGCTGCCCTGGTAACCATATTCCTGTTGCTACTAACGGGCTGGAATACGACAGGCGCGGTGGAGGCGCAGCTCCCTGCGCTTCAGGCAGCGAGTTTCTGGCAAATTGCTCCTTACCTGCTTGTTATCATACTGGCTGTTTCCGGCATAAATGTGTTTGTCGTGCTTGTACTAGGAACCCTCGCATCCGGAGCCGTAGGACTGTGGCAGGGACAACTGGAAGTGCTGGCCTTCGGCAAGAGCGTGTACGAAGGTTTTACAGGCATGACGGAGATTTTTCTGCTCTCGATGCTGACAGGTGGGCTGGCGCAAATGGTGAGCGAGGCAGGAGGTATTACGTTTCTGCTGCAAAAGGTGAGCAAGGCTGCAAATGGAATGCGATCTGCGCAAGTGGGTATTCTCTCGCTGGTAGGAGGCACCAACTCCGCTATTGCCAATAACACGGTTTCCATCGTCGTGACTGGCCCGGTGGTGAAAGAAATCAGCCGGAAGTATAGCATCGACAAGCGCAAAACCGCTGCCCTGTTAGACATTGCCTCCTGCGTGGTGCAGGGCCTGTTGCCTTTCGGCGCACAGATCCTGCTGCTGGTTAGCTTTACGAACGGGCAGCTGAACTTCCTGGACCTGTGGGCGAATGCCTGGTACCTGTACCTGTTGCTGCTGTTCAGCCTTCTGGCCATTTATTTGCCTTTCGTGGATAAGTATTTAGATAAGCAGCCAGCAGCAGAACAAGCGGTGGCGGTGTAAGTGCAGGAGGGTAGTTGTTCCTTCAGAGAGTTTGGAATGGTTGGAGAGGGGGCTTTGCAGAGCCGGGTCCAACCACCCCTTTATCCCCTCCTTGTCTAAGGCGGGGAGTCTGTAGTTACTTCAGCTGAAGTATGAGTTTCATAGCTGCTGTTTTAACACCCCTATTGAGCGTTGCTCGCAAGTTTCGAACTCGCGTTATCACTTGTCCTCAAGGGGACAGTTTATACTTACATCGTTCCCTGTCATCTCGAGTACTCTTGAGGCGAGAGCCGAAAAGAGCCAGCGAAGCTGTGAGAGCTCTATCCGGAATTCTATCCAGATCTCTCCCAAAGGTCGAGATGACAGTAAGGGCAGGAGCTATCGACCTTATCCCAGCCTTTGGGTTGAGCGCCTTGTGAGATCCGGTGCCCGTCAAGGGCATGCAGAGCGAAAGCGAGGCAAGGAGGGAACACAGCGCGATGCCCGAAGGCGAGGCCTCCCGGCCTTGAGGGAGCCAAGTTGGAGGTGCAACGAGGCGTTTGTGGGAACTAGAGGATGAACGGAAGCTAGATAGGATAGCTTGGTTCAGTAAGCGGGAAGCAGTGGCTAAAAGAGTATAACCAAAGTATAAAGTATGGCTTTTCAAGCCAGTTGGGTTACAAACCCAACACTAGAGAAGGCACGGGTTGCACCCCCCCGCCAGCAATGGAACACAAGCTTGAAGACTTGCGCCAGAATAAACAAGAAATATAATGTATAAACCAAACTGAACGATATCGAAAAAACTTTACTCTCACCTTAACGCACACTACTCTAACTTTACTAACCTTACACAAAAAAAGGAGACAAGTTTTGTCTCCTTTTTTTATAGCAGTCCCCGTGCCTTCAGTTCAAGGTACTTGTTAATGGTATTTACCGTAAGGTCTTTGGGTAGAGTGAGGATAGCATGGATGCCGTGCTGCTGCAACTCCTTTACCACCTGCCGTTTGTCGTGGGTAAACTTTTCCGCAATGGCTTTGGTGTATACTTCCTCGGTTGTGGTAGCGGGCTGGTGCAGCAGGCTGTGCAGCTCGCTGTTCTCAAAGAAAATAACGACGAGCAGATGGTGCCTGGCCAAAGCGCGCAGGTAAGGCAGCTGGCGCTGAGCACTGTTCAGGGTCTCAAAGTTGGTGAAGAGCAGGAGCAGGCTGCGCTGTTTTAAAGTACGGCGGATAGTGCCGTAAAGTCGCTCGTAATCTGTTTCCTGGTATAACGTTTTCTGGTTGTAGAGCACCTCCAGAATGCGACGCAGCTGGTCGGCTTTTCGCTGGGCTGGCAGGATGTTACTGATTTTGTCGGAGAAGGTGATGATACCTGCCTTGTCCTCCTTTTTAAGGGCAATGTTGGAGATGACGAGCGAGGCATTGATGGCATAGTCCAGTAGGCTCAGCCCCTCAAACGGCATCTGCATTACGCGGCCCTTGTCAATGAGGCAATATACCTGCTGCGATTTCTCGTCCTGGTAGCTGTTTACCATCAGCTCTGCCCGGCGTGCGGTGGCTTTCCAGTTAATCGTGCGCTGGTCGTCGCCGGCCACATAGGGACGAATCTGCTCAAACTCCGTGCTCTGCCCAATCCGGCGTATTTTCTTCAGACCAAATTCGTGGAGCCTGTTGGAGATGGTGAGCAGCTCGTACTGCCGCATCTGGATGAAGGACGGGTAAACCGGCACCTCCTGGTCTTGGGCAAACTTATAGCGGCGTTTTACCAGTTGCAGCACGCTCATGGCAAACACGTTGATGGCCCCGAAGCTGTAGCTACCGCGTTTGGTGGGCCGCAGCGTATAATGGATGATGTGCGTGCGGCCTTCCGGAACAATGGCTTTGAACAGACTGTCGCGCTTCTGGAACTGGAAGGGCAGCTCGTCAATCACCTCGGTGTGCAGGGTAAAGCCATACTTGTTCTCCAGGTACAGGTACACGTCGTTGTCGCTGCCGTTGGAGAGCTTTTCCTGCATGCTTCGGCTGGCATGCACCCCTGCTTTATTCCGGTACAGCAGCAGCAAATCTACCAACGTCAGCAGCACCAATACGGCAACGGCCACCTTGGCCAGCACCAGTAGCAAGGGCACGAAAAAGGTGAGCACGAAAAGGCATGCCAGGCTGGCCAGGCTCAGGTAAAAGCGGTTGGTGAAGTATAAACTGCGGATAAACTGCACTAGCGCGGCACTTCTATTTTCTGAACAATCTGTTTAATCACCTCGTCTGGCGTAATGCCTTCCATCTCGCGCTCCGGCGTGAGCAGGATGCGGTGGCGCAGCACCACAGGCGCTAGTTCCTGCACATCCTCCGGCGTCACGAAGCCACGGCCACGCAGGGCAGCCAGGGCCTTAGTGCTATTGAGCAAAGCAATGGAGGCGCGCGGCGAGGCTCCCAAGTATAAGGACTTGCTCACCCGAGTCTCCGCCACGATTTGGGCCATGTACTCAAGTAGTTTTTTATCCAAGTGCACGGCCTGCACGGCCTGCCGCAGCGCCAGCAGCTGCTCTGCCGACAGCACCGCTTGGACCTGGTCGAGCTCCTTTTTCAGCTGCGGGCCTTTGTGCTGCAGCTCCAGTATCGCCACTTCCTCCTCCAGGCTCGGGTAATCTACCAATACCTTGAACATGAAGCGGTCGAGCTGGGCCTCGGGCAGGCGGTAGGTACCTTCCTGCTCAATCGGGTTCTGGGTGGCCAGCACGATAAAGGGCGCGGCCAGCGGGTATACTTTGCCGTCGTGCGTCACGTGCTGCTCCTCCATCACCTCAAACAAGGAGGCCTGCGTTTTAGCTGGGGCCCGGTTTATCTCGTCAATCAGCACGATGTTGGCGAAAATAGGCCCTTGTTTATACTCAAATGAGGCGGTGCCCGGGTGGAAAACCGAAGTGCCAAGCACATCCGATGGCATCAGGTCCGGGGTGAATTGGATGCGGCTGAAGTCAACGGCCACGGTGCGTGCCAATAGCTTGGCGGTCAGAGTTTTGGCAATACCCGGTACCCCTTCGATAAGCACATGGCCATCGGCGAGTAGGGCCACCAACAGCGTCTCCACGAGCCGCTCCTGACCCACAATGATTTGGCGAAGCTCCTGTTTTATACTTTCAGTGGCGGCGCGCAGGGCGCTATAATCGGTTTTGTTTTCCTGTGTGGTGATGAGTACGTCTTCTTGCATAAGCTATACATTGGCCTTGGGCCGTATGGAAGTTTGGCTGTAAAAGTCTTCTAAATAAGTGTTGAGCATCAGCAGGGTTTGGTCGCTGAGGGCGCTGCTCTGGTGTATACTTTGGATGAGGCCGAAAATCTGATCTACCAGTGCTGCGTCTGCTCCGGATTTAACCTTCACACGCTCACGCAGCTCCTCGTCCAACGTATGGGTGGCCAGGTGGTAGTGCAGGCGCAGGTGCTCCAGAAAATAAGCAATTTTCTTCTCGGCGATATTCTTGTGACTGCCGTGGTTAAAGTATAAACTGCCGATAGCTTTCACAAAGTCGAGGGTGGTGTTGCGCGGCGGCTCCATGACCGGGATAATGCGCTGGGTGCGCTTGCTCTTGAACAGAAGGAACAACACCAACCCAATCAGACTAAGGTAATAAGCCCAGGTAAGCGGCTCGTGTTGCATCAGCACCCGGAAAACCGACTGATCCTCCTCGCGGCCCAGGTTCTGGTAATCGTCCCAGATAACGGGCTGCACCGGCAGGTGGGAGAGGGCCGTGGCGGCATAGCCGCTCTGGTTTAGCGTCAGGAGCTGGTAATTGCTGAACGCCAGAGGTACCGTGTTGATGTAAAAATATCCCTCCCCAAATGGCACTCGCATGAAAGTCAGCTGCCCCGCTTTGTTCCTGCCCAGCGCCTCGTGGTCATGTTGCTCTTCCACCCGAAGAACGCGCATGTAGCTGTTTGGCGGGAAAGTATAAACTTGCCTATCTGACTGACTCGTAAAGGAAAAGTCAGTGGAGTCCGGGTTGGTGGTGTTGAGGTAAACGGTGCTGAAATGCAGTGTATCCCGCAGGTAAGTGCTGAACTCATCGGCTGCAATGAATACCTGGTTGCCCCGTTGCACAAAGTCGAGCAGCAGGTTGGTGTCCAGGCTATCAGCCTCGAAGTATTTCGTGATAAACACATAATTCCCGTTCAGGGTAGAGTCCTGCAGCACGTTGTAGGCTGGCTCCCGCACCAATTGCACCGGCTGACCCGGGAACAGGTCCGGAAGCAGCTCATACAAGGCGTAAGTGCCGTAGGGGATCTTGTCTTCCCGCGAGAAGGTCTGTGACCAGTCCACCGGCTTGGGGCGGAAGTACTCCAGCAGCACCAGCGCTACGAAGAGCAGGCCGATCAGGGCGATATATCTGCGGTAGCCTTTCATGCGCGCTGCTGAACCAGGTGATTGAATTGGCTAAACTCTTCGCGGGCCGAGGTATAAAGCTCGTCGCTGAGCGCCGCGCCGCCGTACCACACATACTCAAACATCCCCGTAAGTTGCTCAAACTCGCGGCGTACCTGCTGGTTCGGGATTTCGTGGATGTAGGAGCGGTTGGTTTTGCCCGGTTTCCAGTCAATCAGGCCCGTGTTGGTGAGGAACTTCAGGCTCTGGAGGTAGTGCAGGCGCACTGCCTTGCGGTAGTTTCGCTCTCCCACCGCCTCGGCTATCAGCGCTTTCATGTCCATCTCATGGATGTTTTCCTCAAACACATCGTAAGGCGTGGCCATACTTCCGGCCCTGCGCCCAAACAGACCGCCGGTATCCACCTTCTGTATTTTTATCACGATAAAGACAATGGCAGCTGCAATGGCTGTGTAAAGCAGCGCTTCCCACAGGCCGCTGGCCCGGCCCTCGTAGAGCGCCTCGCGCAGCCAGTTCTGAAAACGGCGCTTGAGGCGTTCCCACAGGCTTTCTCCTTCCGGTATGGCTT
Source organism: Pontibacter chinhatensis (assembly GCF_900113285.1). GTDB lineage: Bacteria > Bacteroidota > Bacteroidia > Cytophagales > Hymenobacteraceae > Pontibacter > Pontibacter chinhatensis. Next base: position 818,956 of record NZ_FOOT01000001.1, on the reverse strand, counting down.
CGTAGTATTGGAAATCTTCATCCGTGCGCAGCTTCTCCACCTTTTCAGTGTCGAAGGGGCGGACTACTACAGGCTTGGCAGCGTTAGGGACGCTGTCTGGCTGCTGGGCGCGGGCGATGGTGCCAAAACCGAGCAGCAGGCAAAGTATAAGTATAAACGTAGACGTATGCCTAAAACTCGCCCTCATTGGCCGTGGTATTCGTGTTGGTTTTGCCGATAAGCTCTACCTGTTCCATCAGGCCCACGCCGTCTTTCTCCTCCACCAGGTTAAAATACTGAAAGCCAATGGCCAGCACAGAGATGCAGTAAGTAAAGGTGGTGAGCAGGGTCGTGATGGTATTCGAAATGATCAGCAGCGCATCGCTCTCCGCACCGGGCACCAACAGGCCGCGCAGAATCATCACGGCGCCAAGCGGAATAGCCGCCAGCCAGCTAATCACAGTCTGTATAATGCCCGCTACAATCATCAGCCCCAAGGTAGCCCACCAGTTGCCTTTGATCAGGTAAAAGCAGCGCTCAATCGTCTCCACAAAGCCAGTTTCCTCGCGCACCATCACAGCCAGGAACAGCGACAGCACCACCATCAGGTAAATGCCCAGGCCAAACAAGAAGATGCTCAAAATGCAGATCACACCGATGACAATGCTGGAGTAAGTAGCCTGTACAATATTCCGTTTGATGTGCTCCCACACTGCAGCTGGCCTCACCTCGCCCTCCTCATCCATATAAACTGCCATAAATCCGTAGATAGTAAGCGCCACCACCACGTAGGCCAGCACCGCAAAGAACATGGAGACGACTTGGTTGAGCGAGGTAAGCTGGTTAAAAACGGCAAACTCACCGGCACTGCTGTAGGTACCATCGCTAATTTGCTGGAATAACCGTGATTGGTAGATACCTGAGAAAATACCCGCCAGAATGGCCACCGGCGACACATACAGCAGGATGCTTTTAGATAAAGGTTTAAAGTTTTGCTTGATAAAGGTGAAGGTGGCGTTCAGTTTCTCGCCGAAATCCCTTTCTTCTCTTAAGTTAATTTTCTGGCTGGTTTGGTACATGTTTCTTGTGCAGTGAACGTGGGTATAGTATAAAGTAATAGAGTATAAAGGCGGCAGAGGAAAGTATGATAAACAGGCTCAGGGCCAGCGGCATACTGGTGTGGCGCGTCACAAAACCTTCCAGAAACCCGGCTGTGATGAACACCGGCACCAGCCCCATCACGATTTTAAGTCCCCGGCGGGCGCCTTGCTTAAAGGCGTGCATGCGGGAGTAGGTCTTCGGGAAAAGCAGGCTGTTGCCCATCACAATCCCGGCACAGCCCGCAATCACGATGGCCGCAATTTCCAGGGTACCGTGTATCCAGATGGTAAGCATGGAGGTAACCAGCAGGCCTTGTTTGTAGAAGAAGTACTGAAAGGCCCCCAGCATCACGCCATTCTGAAAAAGCACCCAAAAGGTGCCGATGGAGAAGAACACGCCCATCACAAAAGCCAGAAAGGATACCCGGATGTTGTTGATAGTGATGAAGAGGAACATTTCTGCCTCGCCACTGCTTTTGTAAACCGCCATCGGGTCGCCCTTGCGGATGTTCTCCAGCGTCATGTTCACGTAGTGGTCACCCAGGATAAGGCGCACAAAGGTATCGTCCATGGCGGCCGACAGCGCCCCCAAACCACAGGCTACAGCAAAAGCCAGAAAAGCGTAAAACAGCTGCCGGTGGTGCTGCCGGAAAAGATAGGGGAGCTCATACTTCCAGAAACGGGCAATACGGTTGCTTTTCTCTTTCTTGTTCCGGTAAATGGCCTGGTGGGTACGGCCGGTCAGGCCGTTCAGGTAAGCGGTGGTATCGGACTCAGGGTAGAAAGTGCGGGCATAGGCCAGATCGTCGGTCAACTCAATAAACCTATCGGCCAGCGCATCAGGGCTGGAGGCCGGCTGGGTTTCGTATGACTTCCACTTAAGTTTGTTTTTGCGGATAAAGGCAGCTTCGCGCACAGGAACTGTGTTTTAATCTCTACCAAATATATGTATATTGTGATGTAAAAAGAAAATGAAAACAAGCTTATTTTACTGAGGATGAATACCGTTAAAATCCGGACTACACAAAACGTGGAGGTAGAGTACCCCCTGGCCAGTGCAGGAGACCGTGTGGTGGCGCATATGATTGACCTGGCCGTTTACTTTTTGTGGCTGATGATGTGCGGCATTGTGTTCACGACAACCAACATGAGTCAGGGACCGATTTTTTCTATTGTGCTGACGCTACCGCTGATGTTCTACCACCTGTTGTGTGAGATTTTCCTGAATGGGCAGAGCGTTGGCAAAATGGCCCGCGATATAAAAGTAGTGAAGCTGACAGGGGAGGCCCCGACCATTGGCGATTACCTCTTGCGCTGGCTTTTCCGGCTGGTGGATACGTTCGCCTCACAAGGCCTGATTGCGCTTATTATGGTGGCTGTCAGTAACAAAGGCCAGCGCCTCGGCGATATGGCGGCCGGCACCTGCGTTATCCGTACCCGCGCTATCAAGCGGGCAGAAGCGGTTACGGTAGAATCGGAAGCAGGGTATCAGATCCGCTTCCCGGAGGTGCACCTGCTCACCGACAAAGATGTGGCGCTTATCCGGAAACTCCTGTTCAAGGCCCAGAAGTATAACAACTATGAGCTGCTGGAGAAGATGGTCAAACAGGTGCAGGAGGTAACTGGCATACAGCAGGGCGAGCTTTCGGAGTGGGATTTTCTGCAAATCGTGCTCAAGGATTACCACCACTATACGCATGGGGATATAGAGGTGTAGGGGGGTGGAAGGTTCTCTGTGAGAAAGTTGTAGAGAATTTTTGCAGTGCCGGGTCCAACCACCCCTAGCCCCTCCTTGTCCAAGGAGGGGAGTCTTGAATTGCTTTGGCTGAAGTATAGGTTTCATAGTTGAGGTTCTCGCGCGGACAGATCGTTAACTGTCCCTACAAAGTACAAACCCACCCTTAAGAGCTGCGCTCGCTAGCTCAAAACTCCCGTTTTGGCTAGTCCAGAGGAGGGGAATTTCTACTTGCTGTTTTCCCTGTCTTCTCGAGCAGAACGAGAGAACTATAGGGAATTCTAGCCAGATCTCTCCCGGTGGTCGAGCTGACAGCAAGGCAGCAGCTATCGAATGATTCCCAGCCTTTGGGTTGAGCGCCTTCTAGATTTCCGGTGCCGCCTTAGCGGCATTGCGACCGAAGGGTAGCAAAGGAAATGTAGACAGCGCGATGCCCGAAGGCGAGGCCTCCCGGCCTAGGAGGGCAGAAAGTTTAGATGCAACTGTAGCTTAAGTAAGTCTGGAGGGTGAACGGCCGCTAGCAAGGATAGCTAGCTTCAAGTCGAAGGAGGCAGCGACTATGGAAGTATAAACCGCCAAGTATAGGCAAAGTATAAAGTATGGCTTTTCAAGCCAGTTGGGTTACAAACCCAACACTATAGTAGGCACGAGTTACAAACTCGCGCCAGCGTAGACAGCGACTAAAGTATAAAGTCACAAGCCTCTGCTTGCGCTGGAAAAAGTATAAATGTATAACTCAAGTATAAACGTATAGCCCCGGCAGTTTTTCAAAGCTGCCGGGGCTATACGTTTATACTATGAATAGTGTGTTTACAGCTGCGGCTGCTTCTTCACCGAGGCCAGTTGTTGCTTCAGCTCTTCCACACGGTTCAGCTCCGTCTGCAGCTCACGCTTAATTTTCAGCTCGCGCTCACGGGCACTCTTCTTGTACTCAGTCAGCTCCAGTTCCATCTCATCATAAGCTCTGCGCTTCTCGTTGGCAACAGCTCTGCTGCTTTTATGCTGCACCGCCATCACACCCAAGGCAATCAGCAGGCCTATAATGATGCCACTGTTGAGCAGCACGTAAAACTGCTTTGGCAGGTCGATACCCAATACCGAAATATGGGTGATGTCGTGCATGCTCTGCTGAATCTCAGCCTCTTTCTTCTTCACTTCTTCCTGCATCGCCTTCAGTTGCTGCTCCTGTGCAGCCACGTCTTTGCGCGCCTCCTGCAGCTTGGCATCGGCCTCTGCCTCGAAATTGTCTAACTTTTTGTCCTTGGCAGAAACGGTTTCCTGCACGGTTTTCCAGAACGACTCCAGCGTGGTGATCTTAACGACCTTGTAGCCTTGCCAGGTGTTGGAGCTGGATTTAAGATTCTCGTATTGTTTCTCCAGTTTTGCGTTGGGAGCAGGTGCTTTTTCTGCTGCATTACCCTGCGCTTGTACCAATGTAGCAGAACATACGAGGGCTAGGGAGAAAAAGAGTGCCTTCATAATTTAATTATTTGGTTTGTACTAAAAGTTGTATTGCTGCGGCAGGCGGAAAGCGCAGTGAAGCAAAAGAATTATATCTTTTTTAGTCCTGTAGCCAGTATGCCTGATCCTGCTGCGATTTAAATATGGTTTAAGATTACTAAAAATTCCGGTAACTCAACAGTACTTCCAACACAAATATGCTAAAAGCAAGTTCAGTCTGTGGAAAGATTCCACACTTCCGGGCAGGATCTGGTGGAGGAGGTGCTATAGCAGCAGGGCAAGTATGGCGAAGAAGTCGATGATCCAGAGGGCCAGGCTTACCTCTTTTCGCTTGCCGGTCGCTACTTTCAGGGCTGTCCAGCTCAGGAAGCCCCAAATAATGCCCTGGGTAATGGAGTAGGTGAAGGGTATGAGCGCCATGGCCAGAAAAGCCGGAATAGCCTCGTCCATTTTATACCAGTCTATCTTGATGATGGGACGCACCATAAAGGCACCTACCAGCACCAGGGCAGGGGCTGTGGCAATAGCCGGAATCATGGAAAGGAGCGGGGCCAGAAACAGGAAAGGCAGGAACAGCATACCGCCTACCACCGCGGTTAAACCGGTGCGGCCTCCGGCCTCAATCCCCACCGCCGACTCTACATAGGCCGTTCCGGGGCTCGAGCCGACAAGCCCAGCCAGGGTGGTGGCCACGGCATCGGTCGTTAGCGAGCGCTGGATGTTGCGCGGCTCCCCGTGCTCATCCATCAAATCTGCCGCCTCTGCCAGCCCTACAAACGTAGAGATGCTGTCAAACATATCCGTAAAGACGAAGGCAAAGATTACGGGCACGATCGCCAGTTGAAAGGAGTTAACCAGGTCCAGTTGCAGGAGCAGGCTGAAGTCGGGAGAGGAGAGTACGCCCTGCCAGTTGATGATTGGGTCTAAATCGGTCGCCCACCAGCGGCCCAGCGGGTAGGCAGCCAGCGTGGTAAATAAAATGCCCAGCAAAATGCCGCCTTTCACGTTGTGCACCACCATGAGGGAGGTTACCAGCAAGCCAGCCAGAAAAGTGAGCAGCGCGGGTGTCATGTCGCCCACCCCAATAACCGTCGCTGGATTGGCGACGATGAACTCGGCATTGATGAGCCCGACAAGGGTGATGAACAGGCCGATACCGGCGGCAATGGCAAAGCGCAGCGGCCGCGGGATGGCCCGCACGATGAGGGTGCGTATGTTAAAGACCGAGAGGATGAGGAACACAATGCCCGACCAGAAAACCGCTCCCAGCGCCACCTGCCAGCTAATGCCCATGCCCAGCACCGCCGAGAAAGTGAAGAAGGCATTCAGGCCCATGCCGGGCGCCACCAGCACGGGGTTGCGGGCGTACAGGCCCATCATCAGGCTGCTGAAAAACGCCACCAGCACTGTAGCCGTGAGCACACCGGAGAAAGGCATGCCCGCCTGCGCCAATATGGTAGGGTTTACCACAATGATGTAGGCGGTGGCCAGAAAAGAGGAGATGCCGGCAATAACCTCTGTTTTGATGTTGGTGTTGTTGCGCTTCAGTTGGAAGAATGACTCCATGCGTTCTCGGTGTTGGATTAAGATTTTCCTAAAATGAAGAGGGCAAAATTACGGGAACTTGCCGTAAGATAAAACTGATAATCAGGAGGCTGTATAACAGGTGCTTATACTTAGCAAAGTATAGATACTCCATTCATGCCATTCCGTTTTTCAAGCCAACCCTTGCTGCCGGCTTTCTGCACGTTAAAAGTATAAAGTATAGACTGCTGAAGTATAAAGTATAAATCCTGTGGCCGGATACCGTGGGATAGCGCACACTTGCCGGACGAGAGCGAAAGTATAATCTGTAAGAAGTATAATTCCCTTAAAAGCAAACAGCCACAGCACTCGGTTAAAAGTGCTGTGGCTGCGGAAAAGTATAAGTTACGGTTTAGCCGTAGATTTCGTTCAGAAGACCCGCCAAACGGATGCCGGCCTGCAGCAGGCGCTGCTCAACCAGGCTGTAGTTCTCGTAGGCGTAGCGGTAGCCCAGCTTCTTGTCCTCCGGCAGGTTGTACACCTGTGGCCGGTACTTCATCGACTCATAGGCCCAATCTCTTACCGTGGATGCCTGCCACTGCTTTACCTGCTCCTTACCCGGCTCGTCCAGGAAACGCACGATTTCCGTGAAGCTCAGATTTTTGCTTTCTATCATGTCGGTATCCCATACGCGGTGCAGGTTGGATGGCTGGTAAAACCACTGCACTTTCACGGCATTACCGCCCTGGTCGTCGCCACCGCCCACGTGCAGCGGCTGGTGGATGTCGCCTACCAGGTGCACCAGAAACTTCAGCAGCTCCTGTTCTTTCGCCTTGTCCAGGTTACCGGCCTTCAGCGTTTTGGTGATTTCCTCAATCTTGCCCAGGATGTCGCCATTTGGGTTCTTCTCTGCCTGCTCATAGGTTTGCCCGTCCTGAATGGTTACCCAGTGCCAGTCGTGGGTGTGGTCGTAAGCCTTGTCGCTCTTGATATCGTCCATCCAGACCGATACCTCTGCCAGTGAGTTGTGGTCCAGCAGGTTCATTATTTTCTTCCTGGCTTTCTTGCTCAGGTGATGCTCGGCTACCTGCCCGACGGCGCGGTGACCGTTCTGCCCCCAGGCGAAGGCCTGGCCGCACAGCAGCAGGCACAGGAAGAAAATGCCCGATATTTTTTTCATGGAGATGTTATGTGTTGTGTTAAATTCTCTGCAAAACAACAAAATTTATGCGGAAAGGCGGCGCATGCCGGGGAGTTTTGCGCGGAAACTTTGCAAAGGAGCCGGTTGCGGCAAGCCAACATCTGATTTTACCGGCACTTGTAGGTGTTGTTATACTGCAGGCGTCCTGGCAGGAGGGAGGTACCATACTTCTTGCTGCTGATCAAACAAGTGCCATAACCGTCATCTTTGGTAAGTGGTTGCCGGAAACCCAAAACCCAATTACGGTTTAAATGTTGTAGCTTTGAGAAAAACACGAAAACGATGAACAACAAATACGAAGGCACGGTGATGTGGTCTCACCTGGATGCCAACATGCACATGCGCCACTCCGCTTACGCTGATTTTGCTGCCCAGGCCCGTATCGTGGTGCTGGAGCGACTGGGGATGGACATGAGAGCCTTTAAACACCTGCACATCGGGCCTATACTTTTCAGGGAAGAATTGATCTACCTGCGCGAGGTGGGCCTGAACGAGCAACTAACAGTGACGGTAGAACTTACCAAAAGCCGCCCCGATGCCTCCCGCTGGTCTATCCGCCACGAAATATTTAGGGCTGATGGGGTAAAGGCAGCCGTGGTAAACGTAGATGGCGCCTGGATGGACCTGCACAAACGCAAGCTTACCACGCTGCCAGCCGAGCTTCTGGAGCAATTCAGCTCCTTAAACAAAAGCGAAGATTTTCAGGAAGAAGGGGCTTAATTGTCCCTTCTTCGTTTACGCTCTTCTCTTTGCTGCTTGCGGCGCTCCTTCCAGTTCTCTTTCCACTCCTCATAGCTTTGGGCGGCTTTCCTGCCCACGTTGTCAAACAAGCGCTCCAGGAAGTTCTCCTTTGGTGGCTCGGCCCGGAACGAGTCGCAGGTGAGGGCTTCCAGCAACCGGGGTGGCAGTGGCTCGAAGCGGCTGTTGTAGTAGCCCTTGTAGGCCGGGTCTATGGCTACGCGGCGGATGTACTCTCCCCAGATAGGCAAAGCGGTGCGGGCACCCTGGCCCAAATCCAGCGTCCGGAAGCGCACCTCGGGGCTCTCGCCGCCAACCCAAACACCCGTTACCAGTTGGGGCGTAATGCCAATGAACCAACCGTCTGCGTGGTTTTGGGAGGTGCCCGTTTTACCGGCAATGTCCATTTTTAGTCCGTAGCCGGAGCGGAGTCTTACGGCACTGCCTTCTTCCACCACACCCTTCATCAGGTGCAGCATCACGGCAGCCGTTTCCTCCGAAATCACCCGTTTGGCACCCTCGCCATCACGGTGCTCCCGCAATACGCGGCCTTCGCGGTCTTCTATGCGGGTAATGTACACCGGCTCCACCTGCATGCCCCGGTTCGCAAACGTGGCATAGGCCGTCACCATCTCCATCAGCGACAGATCGGCCGTTCCCAAAGCCAACGAAGGCACCTCCGGCAGCTTGGACTCGATGCCGAGGCGGTGGGCCATGGCTACCGTTCTGCCCACACCCGCCTTCATGATCAGCTGCGCCGATATGGTGTTCACAGAGTGGGCCAGGGCACCTTTCATACTATACTCACCTCCATACTGCTCATTGGCGTTCCTTGGCGACCAGTTGTCATACTCGGGGTAGGTGGTGCGTTCGTTGGGGAAGTAGTCGCATGGTTTAAGGCCCTGCTCGAGGGCGGCGGCATATACGATCGGCTTAAAGGTGGAGCCCACCTGCCGCTTCGCTTTTACGTGGTCATACTTAAAGACGTGGTGGTTAATGCCGCCAACCCATGCCCGTACGTAACCGGAATGCGGCTCTACAGAGAACAGGCCGGTGTTGAGAAAGCGAGAGTAGTAGGCCAGCGAGTCCAGGGGGCTCATGTCCTTCCTGCTGTTTCCGCCCCAGGCATACACCTGCATGGGCACCGGCTGCCGGAAAGCTTCCTGAATATCCGCCTCCGATTTCCCGGCCTCCTTCATTTTTCGATACCTGTCTGAGCGCTGCATGGCTACCTGTATCACATCAGAGTTGCGGCCCCAGGGATTGCGCCCGCGCCAGTGTGCGTCGAACTGCTTCTGCAGCTGCGTCATGTGCCTTCGCACGGAGGCCTCGGCGTGGCGCTGCATGCCGGCATCAATGGTAGTATAAATCTTCAGGCCGTCTTTGTAGAGGTTGTATGGCTCCCCGTTTGGTTTCCGCTTGCCCGCGGCCCATACTTCCAGCTCCTTGCGCAGGTGCTCCCTAAAGTATGGCGCAATGCCGTCGTTGTGGGAGGTAACGTTATACTTTAGCTTCAGGGGCAGCTGCTTCAGCGAGTCAGCCTGGGCGGAAGTGAGGTAGTTATACTTGGCCATCTGGCCCAGCACCACGTTGCGGCGTACCTTAGAGCGCTCCGGGTCCAGGCGGGGGTTGTAGGTGGTGGTGGCTTTCAACATGCCAATCAGCACGGCGGCCTCCTCTACTTTAAGGGAGTCGGCGGAAGTGCTGAAAAAGCGGCGGGAGGAGCGTTCGATGCCGTAAAGGTTGCCCCCCATGGGCACGGTGTTCAGGTACAGCTCCAGCAATTCTTCTTTCGAGTAGATGCTCTCCAATTTGCGGGCAATGATCATCTCGCGCAGCTTGTTAACCGGCATGTCCCAGAAGCCATACTTGCGGCGCGGGTACAGGTTCTTGGCCAGCTGCTGGCTTAAGGTACTACCGCCCCCGGAGCTTTCGTTCTGCAGCAGCAGGGTTTTTATGAACACACGCGCCAGGCTGCGGGCATCCACCCCGCTGTGCTCGTAGAAGCGGGCGTCCTCGGTGGCGATAAGCGCCTCAATGGCGGCAGGGGCGATGTTCGCATACTTTACATTGGTGCGATCCTGGATGTAGTATCGGCCCAGCAGCACCCCATCGGCCGAGTATACTTCGGAGGCGGTATTGTTACGAACTGATTTCAGCTCTTTTGTGGAAGGCATGCCCCCCAGAAAGCCGGAGTACACGGCAAAGTAAAAGATCGTCAGCAGGAGCACCCCCACCAGGGAAAGTTTGAGGAAGGTGCGGAGCAGGAACCGGCCTTTGCCCTGGCGCCATTCCGCTGCCTTTTGTTGCCAGTAAGTGCGGGTGAATTTAGGTTTCTGGCTCTTCCAGAAAGCGGAAAGTTCGCCGTGAACCAGGCGCACAAAGGGCGCCATAACCTTGGTAATAATGAATTTAAGTATCTGTCTGAGCCTTGCCCTCATGTGGAGTCTAACGTGCTGTTTCGCTGTGGCAGCTGCTACTGCTGTGCCCGGTTAAAACGCAAAAGTACAGTTTTTGGTGCATTTACAGGTGGCTTGCAAATTTTGCGCCACAGTGGCAGAAAGCTAAATACGAGAAAGCAGAAACCACTATATTTGCAGTATCCTCCAGTGCCGGTATGCTTTCTCAGCCCGTCACCGATCACAAATATTATTAGGGAATCATCTTTGCCGCAGTTTAGGTTCTGTGCATTCATCTTAAAAGGTGGTGCCGTGCAAATTTTTTTAAACTCATAGTGCAAGAGTGATGTAAATCCTAAAAGTATAAAAGCCATGTATGAGTTTTACCGTTGAAGACATCCTCTTTGCTGTTGCCATTCTGCTGTTTCTGAGCATACTGGTAAGTAAGAGCCTGGGCAGGCTGGGCATTCCGGCGCTGGTGCTCTTTCTGGGTGTGGGCATACTGGCCGGGTCTGAGGGCTTAGGCGGGATATACTTCGACGATGTACAGACGGCGCAGTCGCTGGGAACCATTGCCTTGGTTCTAATCCTGTACTCGGGAGGGCTTGACACGAAATGGCAGAGTACCAAGCCTGTGCTGTGGCGGGGAATCGTGCTGTCTACCTTTGGGGTATTAATCACAGCCTTGCTACTGGGTATATTTGCCTCTTACCTGCTAGGTTTTACGCTACTGGAGGGTTTGCTGCTCGGGTCCATTGTTTCCTCCACCGATGCTGCTGCTGTTTTCTCCATCCTTCGCTCCCGCAATATCGGCCTGAAGCACAACCTCAGGCCCACGCTGGAACTGGAGTCGGGCAGTAACGACCCGATGGCCTATTTCCTCACCATCAGCTTCACGTTTCTGCTCACCAACCCTGGCACCGCGCTTATCAACCTGGTGCCCATGTTTTTTATGCAGATGAGCATTGGTGCGCTCATGGGCGTGGCGATGGGTTACATCATGGCCTGGGTCATCAACCGCATCAGCCTGGAACAGGAAGGGCTCTACCCGGCCCTGACGCTGGCCATGGTGCTGTTTACCTACGCATTTACGGCGTTTATTAGCGGCAATGGGTTTTTGGCCGTGTATACGGCAGGAGTTATACTTGGCAACAAGAACTTTATACACAAGCGCAGCCTCACCCGCTTTTACGATGGCGTGGCCTGGCTCATGCAAATCCTGATGTTCCTCACATTGGGCCTGCTCGTGTTCCCATCGGAGGTGATGCCGGTGCTGGGGGTAGGGGTGCTTATCTCCGTCTTCCTAATATTCGTTGCCAGGCCTATTAGTGTGTTTATCAGCCTTATCTTTTTCAAAGTATCCCTCAGGGAGCAGATTTACATTTCCTGGGTAGGTTTGCGCGGCGCGGTGCCCATTCTGTTCGCCACGTACCCCATGCTGGCCGGCGTGGAGCAGGCGGGGATGATTTTTAACATCGTGTTCTTCATCGTGCTGATATCGGTAATGTTGCAGGGCACCACCCTGAAAGTGGTAGCCGAATGGCTGGGGCTGAGTGAGGAGGACAATGCACCAAAGCGCCTGCAACTGGGGGAGGAACTGGGCTATAACGCCAAAAACGAACTGGTGGAGTTGCAGTTAGGCCCGGGAGCCTCGGGTGTCGGGAAGTCGCTGGTACAGTTGCAGATGCCCAGAAATTCGCTTATCGTCCTCATCGACAGGGGAGGTAAATTCGTGACGCCCAATGGAGCCACCGTGCTGGAACCCTACGACAAACTGATGGTGATGATTGACAACGAGGAGGAGCTAAAGCATGTGCGGGAAGTGCTGCTATAAGTTATACTTTGGCCACCGCTACAGAGCACGATTTATACTTTGGTCTTGTTAGGCAGGTATGAAGCATTTCGTGCAGCCAAACTCGGTGGTGCGCCAAATCTGGGGCAAGAGCGATACCATTCTTTTCATATTTGCCGGGGCCTCCGCAGAGTTCGCCCTCAACAAGGCAGTGGACTGGCTATACTTTACCGGCCGCCTTCCCGCCGATCCGCTGGGCAGGCTTTTCTCCACGGTTGGCTACGCCCGCCGCATTGTTTTCTCGGATGAGGCCGGTGCCCACCGCGCCATCGACGGCATGGCCGCTATCCATGCCGGGGTGGAGGCCAAGCGCGGCTACTCCATACCCGACTGGGCCTACCGGGACGTCCTTTTTATGCTCATTGATTATTCTATCCGGGCTTATGAACTGCTGGAGCGCCGCTTGACAACAGCTCAAAAGGCCGAGGTGTTTGAGGTATTTAACCGTGTAGGTACCCGCATGGGCATAAAAGGCCTGCCGGAAACCTACCCGGCGTGGCTTAAAGCTAGGGAAGAGCACCTGCAGCAGAACCTGCAACGGAGTAAGTATACTTCTGATCTGTACCGCCAGTACAGGACGCACCTGGGTAACCTGCGCTACTGGCTGCTGTTGCAGGCGCAGGTGCTGGTAGTGCCCGAACTGGTGCGTAGACAGCTGAACCTCTGGCGTGTGCCCATCCTTAAACCCGTGCTGGTGGCCTACAAACTAAGCAGGGCATTCAACGGCGACCGCCTTCTGAAAGAGCTTATCCTTCCGCCTGCCTACAAACGGGAAATAAAAGAGCTCGATGTGGATAGGTTGTAGTTGGTTTGTTATGTTAAATACAAAGTATAAGTAGCTGCTTGTGATTCCCCTGTCATATTAGGGGATGTTGTTAACAAGAATTCTCAGTTGAGTAGGAACTAACGTTATTAGAAGTATAACGATAGTTGCCTTTGTTGAGAAAACTGGTTGAAAAAGAGGACCGCTTCATACTAGAGATTAAGCCTATGCAACTGGCCCACAAGATCCTTTCAGGATGACAAAATGAAAAGGAACTTTCTGTTGAGTGCTTCTCGCAAATAAAGAATTCCCGTTCTCACTTGTCCTCAAGGGGGCAGTTTATACTTCATACTTTCCTTGTCATATCGGGCTGCGCAAGAGATCTATTTGAACTTCTAGTTAGATCTCTCACAGCTACGCTGGCTCTCTTCGGCTCTCGCCTCAAGTGTGGTCGAAATGACAGCAGGGGCCGTAGCTATCGATTCTATTCCCAGCCTTTGGGTTGAGCGCCTTGTGAGATCCGGTGCCCGTCAAGGGCATGCCGAGCGCGAGCGAGGCAAGGAGGGAACACCGCGCGATGCCCGAAGGCGAGGCCTCCCGGCCTGGGAGGGCAGAAAGCAGGAGGTGCAACGAGACGTTTGTGCGAACTAGAGGTGGAACGGTCGCTAGTAAGAATAGCTTGTGTCCATTTGCAGGAAGCGACGGCTATGGAAGTATAACCAGCAAGTATAGGTGTCATTTAAAGTTCGCGCTTCCCATCCTGAAACCCCTCGTTCAATACACTACCAAAGTAAAAACCATACTAATAACAATTGTACTTGCCACCAATCTCCCAAAGTATAAATCCGCAAACAAATTCCAGTGGTTAAAGTATAACCGTTGTACAAATTACAGATGATGCCGCTGAAAAGTATAGCTACTCATTTCCGTGCTTTTATAACCTGCAGCATCACCACCTACTAACCACTGATAATTTATGGATATAAAAAGTTACCCCGGCAGGCCGTTCCCGCTGGGCGCCACCTGGGATGGTGAGGGCGTGAACTTTGCACTTTATTCAGAGAATGCCACTAAAGTAGAGCTCTGTCTCTTTGACAAGGACGAATCTGAAGTTGCCCGTCTGGAGGTGCCGGAGCGAACCCACAACATCTGGCATGTGTACCTGCCTGACCTGAAGCCTGGCCAACTTTACGGGTACCGTGTGCATGGGCCGTATGAGCCGCAGAATGGCCACCGGTTTAACCCCAACAAGGTTCTGCTCGACCCGTACGCCAAAGCCATCTCGCGCACCATTGAGTGGCACGACTCGCTTTTTGGATATGAGCTGGGGCATGCGGAGGAGGATCTGAGCTTCAGCAAAACAGACAGCGCGCCCTATATCCCTAAATCCGTGGTGATAGACACGGCCTTCGACTGGGAGAGTGATAAAAAGCCCCGCATCCCGTACCATAAGTCTATCATTTACGAGACACATGTAAAAGGCTTTACCCAGCTGCACCCCGACATACCGGAGGAAATCAGGGGCACTTACGCGGCACTGGCACACCCGGTAACGATTCAGTACCTGAAGGATTTAGGTATAACAGCGGTGGAACTGATGCCGGTGCACCACTTCATCAACGACAGGCACCTGGTAGAGAAAGGGCTCTCAAACTACTGGGGCTATAACACGATTGGCTATTTTGCCCCTGATGTGCGCTACTCCAGCAGTAGCACCCACGGCGAGCAGGTGGTGGAGTTTAAGCAGATGGTGAAGGAACTGCACAAGGCAGGCATCGAGGTGATTCTGGACGTGGTGTATAACCACACAGCAGAAGGGAACCAGATGGGGCCGACGCTCTCTTTCCGGGGTATTGACAATGCGGCGTACTACCGCCTGACGGAGGACAAGCGCTACTACATGGATTATACCGGCACGGGCAACACGCTGAATGCCAACCTGCCCAACGTGCTGCGCCTGATCATGGACAGCCTGCGCTACTGGATTCTGGAGATGCGGGTGGACGGCTTCCGCTTTGACCTGGCAGCCACTCTGGCCCGCGAACTGCATGAGGTGGACCGTCTGAGCGCCTTCTTCGACATCATCCACCAGGATCCGGTAATCTCGCAGGTAAAGCTGATTGCTGAACCCTGGGACATTGGCGAGGGCGGCTACCAGGTAGGGGAGTTTCCGCAGGACTGGGCCGAGTGGAACGGCAAGTACCGCGACTGCATCCGCGATTACTGGCGTGGGGCCGACAGCATGTTGGCCGAGTTTGCGGAGCGCTTTACGGGCAGCTCCGACCTGTATAAGAACGACAACCGCCGACCGACGGCAAGCATCAATTTTATTACTGCCCACGATGGCTTTACCCTGCACGACCTGGTGGCCTATAACGAGAAGCACAACGAGGCTAACGGGGAGGATAACAACGACGGCGAGAGCCACAACCGGTCCTGGAACTGCGGCGCGGAAGGGCCGACGGATGAGCCGGAGGTGCAGGCGCTGCGGGCGCAGCAGAAACGCAACTTTCTCACTACTTTATTCCTGTCGCAGGGGGTGCCGATGCTGGTGGCCGGCGACGAGTTGAGCCGCAGTCAGCAGGGCAACAACAATGCCTATTGCCAGGATAACGAAATCTCATGGCTTAATTGGCAGGAGGCCGACAAGGAATTGCTGGACTTTACCAAGCGCCTGATCCGTTTCAGCAGGAAGCACCCGGTGTTTAACCGTCGTGGCTGGTTTCAGGGCAGGCCGATTAAAGGCAACGACCTGAAGGATATTGCCTGGTTTCTGCCAGAGGGCCGCGAAATGACGGAGGAGAACTGGAGCCACGACTTTGCCAAGTCGCTGGGAGTGTACCTGAACGGCAAGGGCCTGCACTCCAGAGGTCCCAAGGGCGAGCTAATAACCGATGACAGTTTCTATGTCATTTTCAACGCGCACCATGAGCCGCTGAAGTATAAACTGCCGCCCAAGAAGTACGGCGAAACCTGGCGCAAGGTGATTGACACGGCCACCGGAACAATGGATGAGCAGGGAGAGGAGTTTGTCTACAGCAAAACCCTGGAGGTAGCGGCCCGCTCGGTAGTGGTGCTGCAGCAGCCTCAGTAATACAAGTATAAGAAGTATAAAGGCCGGTTCTCACCGGCCTTTATACTTTGCAGGGCGCTAAACGGCCACCGCTTTCTCCAGTTTCTGAAACTGGAGTTGGTCCTCGACCGCCAGCAGTTCGTCGAGCATGATGGCTTGCTTTTCCAACTGATCTTTAAGCATGGCCGGAATGAGCTGTTTGTAGTAGCTGATGCCTTGCAGCAGGTTATCGCGGAAGGTTTGCAGGTACTTCAGTTGCTTGTCCGTCAGCTCTTCCAGCTGCTCTTCCTTCTTCTTTGTCCAGTAGTCTACATACATCGCCAGCTCGTTGATGAACATGTGCGGGCGGTAGGTGTGGTTCAGCGCGTTAAACCGGCCGTAGATGTGGCCCACCATTTCGTGCAGCTTAAAGATACCCGAGAAGTATGCCAGGTTCGGGCCAGGGCAGATGGTGACTGCCTTCGTCGCAGCCTTTTTGGTCATGTTGAAGAGCAGCAGGGCCGAGGTGGCCAGGCCATCGCAGAGGCATTCTTTGGCCAGTACCTTGGCTTCTTCGGCCTGGTATACTTCGGGCGCCAGTTGCTGCGACTTCAGCTGCTCCAGCTTGCGGCGTTGGTACTTGCGGGAGGCCGTGCAAATGGGCTCAGCCGTGAACTCGGTGTTAGAAACCAGGTGCTTTTTCTCGCATGGGCTGCCGGGCTTGCCGCGGTCTATGCGGTCTAATTTCTGCTGCTCGCTGGAGGTGCCACGCATGGCGTTAAAGGGCACGCCGAGTGGCGAAATAGGGCTTAGGTACAAATCATCTGAGGTGGCCTTTACCAGTTGCTGCAGCGTTGGCTCATCCACCGTGGTCGCCTCGGGCACCAGCAGGAACGGTGTTCCCCAACCGGTGGCGTCCACCCCATAGTGTTGCCTTAAGAAGGCGTCTTCCTCTGCCGTGCCGATGCCGCCCTGCACGGTCAGGCGCTGCGCCGGAATGGTAGCAGGAACGTGGATTCCCCTGGAGGCTAGGGCCGAGCTGAAGAGGCTGTAAAGCTCCTCGCGCAGGGCCTCGCGGCTCTGCCTGAACTCCTCCAGGATGGGGCCGAGCAGGTAGCCGTCGGTGGCAAAGGCGTGGCCGCCGCAGTTCAGCCCCGACTCGATCCGGAACTCCGATACCCAGACGCCTTTCTTGGCCAGTATCTTGCCCTGCACCATTGCCGAGCGGTAGTCGCTGACCTTAATTATCACTTTCTTCCGGAAATTGCCGGCTGCATCCGGCAAAAAGCAGGAAAACTGCTCCAAATACCCATAGAGGCGCATGTTCATACCCGCCGAGAACACAATGGACGACCTGACGGTGCTTTTGGCAAACCCACGCAGGGCGGCCAGTGCATCGGTATACTCCTGCGGCAGCGGCTCCCCGTTTTTGCTGTAGTTCACGCGGTCCAGCTTCGTCATGATGTTCACATCTATACTTCCGGGTACCACAGCGCTGCGGAGCTGCTGCTGCAGCGCTTCTTTCTGCTGCGCATCTTCGGTTTGCAGCATCTGCTCATAGGTCGCCTTTAGCGGAGAGGCATCGGGCAGCAGGGTAAAGTACTTATCAAGCTCTGTGTCGGCACCGAACTCCTGCTGGCGAAGCTCCTCCACCTGCTGTGCCACCAGCTCCTCTGCCAGGTTCAGAAAAGCCTCCACACGGCGGGCCCTGTAATCCTCCTCTTTCTGGGTGATAGGCAAGTATGGCCTGTTGTAGAGCTTGCTGTAATGCTCGCGGGTGTATTCCAGCAGGGCATCGTCGCTGAGTGAGGCAACAGAGGATATGCCATAGCGGGCTACCTTAAGCGCAGTGTCAATGGAGAAAGCAAGTCCCATTACGGGGATGTGAAATGTGTGCGGAGAAGTTTGAACCATGGTGGTTGAGTAGAACTAAGTATAAAATGAAGAATTATCGTATGTTTAAGTGTTTTCCTGCTTGGCCAAAGTATAAACGCCGTGGCAGGCATGTGCAAAAGCAGGCCCCAAGGCATCGGGAAAACGGTTTCACAAGGTAGGCACATGCCGTGCAGGCTTAAATGAGTAGCGTCAGCAGCATGAATGACATACGTCATTTTATATGTATATTTATTAATGTATGCGCTTTTGCAGGATGTCGCATTTGTCTTTATCTTTAGAGTAAAAACACACCCCTTTGGAAGAAAAACAGCATCAGAAGGACCATAGCTTAGAAAGCAGGAGCAGGCTGAAGGCCATTATCGAAACCGCCGTGGATGGTATCATTACCATAGACACACGCGGTATAATGGAGAGTGCGAACCCGGCAGCGGCCCGCATCTTTGGCTATGAGCCGGAGGAGATGATTGGCAGAAACGTGAGTATGCTAATGCCCGAGCCCGACCACAGCCTGCACGATGGCTACATTACCCGCTACATGCGTACCGGCGTGGGACAGATAATCGGGAAAGGGCGCGAAGTGCTGGGCAAGAAAAAGACCGGCAAGCTGTTCCCCTTCTTCCTGAGCATTGCTGAGGTAAAGCTTGAGGACCGCATCATCTTCACCGGCATCGTGCACGACATCACCGCCCTGAAGAAAACCGAGGCTGCCCTGCGCGAGAGCGAGAGCCGCATCAACTCCATCATCCAAACAGCGGTGGACGGCATCATCACCATTGATACACGGGGGGTAATTGAGATGGTGAACCCGGCTGCCGCCAAGCTCTTCCAGTACGAGGAGCGCGAGCTGATTGGGCAGAAGATAAACATGCTGATGCCCGAGCCGGACCGCAGCCTGCACGACAACTACATGCAGCACTACCACGAGACCGGCGAAAGGCGCATCATCGGCATCGGCCGCGAAGTATCGGGCCTCAAGAAGAACGGCATCGTTTTTCCGCTTTACCTAAGTATAAGCGAGGTGCAGCTAACCGACCGCAAAGTATACACCGGTTTTATCCACGACATAACGCAGCAGAAGCTGAGTGAGGAACGCCTGCGCCGCTACGCTGCCGAGCTGGAACGCAGCAACCGCGAGCTGCAGGATTTTGCCTATGTCTCGTCGCATGACCTGCAGGAGCCGCTCCGTAAAATACAGGCCTTCGGCGACAGGCTGAAGACGAAGGAATACGAAAAGCTAAGCGACCAGGGCAAGGATTACGTGGACCGGATGCTGAACGCAGCCATGCGCATGCAGAACCTGATCAACGACCTGCTGGACTTCTCCAGGGTTACCTCTAAAGCCAAGCCTTATGTGCAGGTGGACCTGGAGCAGGTGCTGCGCGAGGTGCTCTCCGACCTGGAAATCATGATCGAAAACACCAAGGCCAGCATAGAGCACACGCCGCTGCCCTTCATCGATGCCGACCCTACCCAGATGCGCCAGCTGTTCCAAAACCTGATTAGCAACGCCATTAAGTTCCGGAAGGAAGGCCAGGCGCCGCAGATACACATCAGCTCCCGCGACCTGCAGCTAAAGGAGCGTTTAACCTCTACACCTGGCGATGAGCTGGTGGAGATCCGGATTCAGGACAACGGCATTGGTTTCGACGAGAAGTACCTGGACCGCATCTTCAATATTTTCCAGCGCCTGGAGGGGCAAAAGTATGAGGGCTCCGGCATAGGGCTGGCCATTTGCCGTAAAATTGCCATCCGGCACGGGGGCGATATTACCGCCCGCAGCAAGCCTGGAGAGGGGACCACGTTTATTATAACCTTAGCGAAGAAGCACTTCAATAACTAGTTATGATTCCAAATAACAGAAGAACTATAGTGATACTTATTGCTGACGACGACGCAGAAGACCGCATGCTGGTTAAAGAGGCACTCGATGAGAGCCGCCTGAAGAACCAGGTGCAGTTTGTAGAAAACGGGGAAGACCTGCTGGATTACCTGCACAACCGCGGAAAGTATGCCGACAAAGAGCAGTACCCTACTCCGGGGCTGATTCTGCTGGACCTGAACATGCCCAAAAAAGACGGGCGCGAGGCGCTGAAGGAAATAAAGTCCGACGAGCGCCTGCGGGTGATTCCGGTGGTGGTGCTCACCACCTCCAAGGCCGAGGAAGACATCCTCCGCACCTACGACTTGGGCGTGAGCTCCTTCATTACCAAACCCGTAACCTTTGCCTCGCTGGTAGACGTGATGCGAACCCTGAGCAAGTACTGGTTCGAAATTGTTGAATTGCCAAAACCCTAAGAAGTTTAGGAGTTTAAGAGTTTAAGAGGTATAGTTTGAGTTGAATTCGCGGCTCAGCTGGTAAACATATTCTATGTTTCAAAAACCCTTACTTCCCAAACTCCTAAACTCTCTAACTCCCCAACTCTCTAACTCAAACTATGCCTGATAAAATCAAAGTACTGCTGGTTGATGACGACGAGGACGATTATATCATCACCCGTGATATAATGGACGACATTCCCGGCCGTCTTTACCAGCTCGCCTGGACCTCCTCGTTTGATGAGGCGCTGGAACTGATACGGCAGGAGAAGTATGATGTATACCTGGTGGATTTTTTCCTGGGAGCCCACAACGGCCTGGAGCTGATTGAGAAAGCGGTGGAGGAAGGTTCCAAAGCCCCTTTTATACTTCTGACCGGCCAAAGCGACCGCGAAACGGATGAGCGGGCCATGCGGGTCGGGGCGATGGATTGCCTGGTAAAAGGCACTTTCAACCCCTTTGACCTGGAGCGATCCATACGTTATAGCCTGGAGCACGCCAAAAGCCTGGCCGAAATACAGAAGCTGAACGAGGAGTTGGAGCAGCGCGTGGAGGAACGCACGCAGGAACTGGCGGAGGCTATCAAGGAACTGGAGTATACCAACCGCAGCCTGGAGGAGGCCCAGCATGAGATACAGAAGGCACTGCAGAAGGAGCGGGAGCTGAACGAACTCAAGTCACGGTTCGTGACCATTGCCTCGCACGAGTTCCGCACGCCACTGAGTACGGTACTGTCGTCGGCCTCGCTGCTGAGCAAGTATAAAACCGAGCAGGAAGACGAGAAAAGGCAAAAGCACGTGGACAGGATAAAGTCAGCGGTGAGCAATCTCACCACTATCCTCAACGACTTCCTCTCCATCAGCCGCATTGAGGAAGGCCGTATCTACAACGTGCCAAGCACCTTTCACCTGGAGCCCTTTACCCTCGAAACAGTGGAGGAGATGAACGGCTACCTGAAAAAAGGCCAGCACATAGCCTACCACCACAGCGGCTCTAAGGACACCGTAACCATAGACAAGCAGCTGCTCAAGAACATATTTTTAAACCTGCTCTCCAATGGCAGCAAGTACTCTGCCGAAGGCAAAACGGTTTTCCTGGAGACGACCCTGAACGACGATACGCTTACGGTAAAGGTACGGGACGAGGGTATTGGTATTCCGAAAGCCGACCAGGCGCACCTCTTCACGCCATTTTTCCGCGCCCAGAACGTGACCAATATTCAGGGAACGGGGCTGGGCCTGAATATCGTTAAAAAGTATGTAGAGATACTGAGCGGGACGCTTACCTATGAAAGCGAGCTTGACAAGGGTACCACATTCACCATCACATTTCCAAACATTGCTGAAGCATGAGAAAGATCTTATTGATAGAAGACAACCCTGAAATCAGGGAGAACACGGCTGAAATTCTGGAACTGGCTAACTACAACGTACTGCAGGCCGAGAACGGCAGAGTAGGCGTAGACCTGGCCCGGAAAGAACAGCCCGACCTGATTATCTGTGATATCATGATGCCGCAGCTCGATGGCTATGGTGTGCTGCACCTGCTCAGCAAAGAACCCGCCACGGCCAGTATCCCATTCATTTTCCTGACGGCTAAAACAGAGAAAGAGGACTTCCGCAAGGGCATGAACCTGGGCGCCGACGATTACCTGACCAAGCCCTTCGATGATGTAGAGTTGCTGGACGCAATTGAAATGCGCCTGAAGAAGAACGACATCCTGAAGACCAACTTCCGGAAGACGGCAGAAGGCATGGAGGAGTTTATAGAGGAAGCCAAAGGCTATGAGGAGCTGGAGAAACTTATTTCCTCTGAGCGGCGCACTTCTATACTTAAGAAAAAGCAATACCTGTTTATGGAAGGCAACAGGCCCAACTCGCTCTTCCTGCTCAACAAAGGCCGCATCAAAACCTTTAAATCTAACGAGGAGGGCAGGGAGTACATCACCCACCTTTACAAGGAAGGCGAGTTTATAGGCTACCTGGATCTGCTGGAGGAAACCAACTACCGCGAGTCGGCCATGGCCCTGGAGGATTCCGAAGTATACGTAATTCCGAAAGACGATTTCTTCTCGCTCCTGCACCGCAACCGCGATGTGGCTGCCAAGTTCATCAAAATCCTATCCGACAACCTGGCCGACCGGGAGGAACGCCTGCTGAAGCTGGCCTATAACTCGGTGCGCAAGCGCGTGGCCGAGGCGCTGCTGCTTGTAGAGAAGCAGTACCAGCGCGAGCAGGGCAGCGTGCAGCAGATCACCATCTCCCGCGACGACCTGGCCAGCATCGTGGGCGCCTCTAAGGAGACCGTTATCCGCACCCTTGCCGACTTCAAAGACGAAAAACTGATAGACAGCCAGGGCAGCCGCATCACCATCCTGAACCAGACGAAGCTGGAGCGTATGCGGAATTAGGATTCTGCACGATTTTCATACAGCAAACAGAGACGCAATGGAATGCGTCTCTGTTTGTTTTTAGAGCGTTTTGGGTCCCGCCCTTTGCTTTAAACTGTACACAATTTTCGAGCTTGTATACTCGCTTAAAGTTGAAGGCCTCGCGGTGTCCGCAGGTCCCGCGAGTGTCTGGCGTTGGCTATACTTTATACTTATTCTGTATCAGGATTTACAGGATTTGTGGATAAGCAGGATTTCTGTAGTACCGGGTCCAACCACCCCTGCCCCTCCTTATCCAAGGAGGGGAGTCTGTCTTTACTTTGGCTGAAGTATAAGCTTCGTTGCTGCCATTCTCGCGCGGACAGGTCGCGACCTGTCCCTACAAAGTATAAACCCAGTAGGCGATTACACCCCTATTGAGCGAAGCTCGCAAGTTTCGAACTCCCGTTCTCACTTGTCCTCGAGGGGACAGCTTATACTTGCTACTTCTATCGTCATCTCGAACTCAGTGAGAGATCTATCCCGAATTCTATTCAGATCTCTCATTTCATTCGAGATGACAGCAGAGGTAGCGGCTATCGATTCTATCCCAGCCTTCGGGTGGAGCGCCTTCTAGATTTCCGGTTTCGCTTCAGCGAAATTGCGACCGAAGGGTAGCAAAGGAAATGTAGACAGCGCGATGCCCGAAGGGGAGGCCTCCCGGCCTGGGAGGGAGCCAAGTTGGAGGTGCAACGAGGCATTTGTGGGAACTATAGGATGAACGGCAGCTAGTAAAGATAGCTTGGTTCAAGTTATGAGAAGCGGCGGCTCAGGAAAGTACAAAATGGCAAGTATAAAGTATAGCCAAAGTATAAAATCCCATTCAGCGTAAGAATCCTGATCTAAACAAGCATACAAAACCGACTAAAACTGTAACCAAAGTATAAAACCAGCATCTTATACTTTAAACTGACATAAAACGCCTGATAGGTTGACAAATGTCATGTTGTTGAACGGACGGATTGTAGAAATTTGCAACGTTAATAATGAGACACGACACCATGCAGCAAACATTCAGGGCCCTTACACTATCTTATAAAGTAGCTCCCATTGCCGTACGCGAGGCAGTATCGCTTAATGAAATAGCCTGTAAGAACCTGCTCGACAAGATTGGCGAGTTTACCGATGCCCGCGATGTGCTGGTGCTCTCTACCTGCAACCGCACTGAAGTGTATTATGCTTCAGAGAAGGATCTCTCCAAAGAGCTGATAAAACTTATCGCTATAGAGAAGGGCTTTATTGCCACAAAGGATGTGTCGCCATACTTTAAAAGTATAAGCGGCCACGAGGAGGCTGTACAGCACCTGTTTTATGTGGCGCTGGGCCTGGAGTCACAGGTGGTGGGCGATATGCAGATTATGAACCAGGTGAAGAAAGCCTACCAGTGGGCAGCGGATGCCAACATGGCCGGACCGTTTCTGCACCGCCTGATGCACACCATCTTCGCCGCCAACAAGCAGGTGGTAAACGAAACCGCTTTCCGCGACGGGGCTGCCTCTGTATCTTATGCCACCGTAGAGCTGGTAGAGGAACTAACCAGAGGGATGGAAAACCCGCGCGTGCTCATGATTGGGGTAGGAGAGATAGGTGCCGACGTGTGCGACAACTTCCGCAAGTCTTCTATCCGCAATGTGGTTATCGCTAACAGAACGCACCATAAGGCGCTGGAACTGGCCCAGAAAACAGAGGCCACTGCCGTTTACTGGGAGCAAGTATGGGAAGAGGTGCAGAAGGCTGACGTGGTGGTTTCTTCCGTTCCAGGCGATTGTTTCTTCATCAGTAAAAGCGCCCTGCAAAACCACGAAGCAGGCAAGGCGAAGTTCTTTATCGATCTGTCCATGCCGCGAAGTATAGACGCAGCGCTGGAAACGCTGGAGGGCGTGCGTGTGATCAACATCGACAACATCCGCAACCGCTCTACCGCTGCTCTGGAAAGGCGCATTGCCTCCATTCCTTCGGTTAAAGAGATTGTGGTGGACGCGATGGCAGAATTCCAGACCTGGACCAAGGAAATGGCCATGTCGCCGGCGCTGCAGCAGTTTAAGAGCCGCCTGGAGGAAATACGCCAGCAGGAACTGGCCCGCTACCTCAAAAACCTGGGCGAGGCGGAGAGAGCGGCTGTTGAGGCCATCACCAAAAGTATGCTGAACAAAATCGTGAAGCTGCCCGCCATAGAACTGAAGGCTGCCTGCATGCGCGGCGAATCCGAAGAATTACTTAATGGGCTGAGCACGCTGTTTCAACTGGAGAAACAGGAAGCCTAAAATTATACTTACATACTTGCCTAAGAAGCCAGGTTATACTTTATTCAGTAGGCCTGGCTTCTGTGTTTTCACGCAGTTGTTTGGCGTGTTCCTGAAAAAGCTTCAGCGCTTCCTCGTTGCCCTGCTGAATGGCCAGGTCGAAGGCGGTAAGGCCGCGTATGTCGCGCAGGGTGGCATCGGCTCCGCTATCCAGCAAAGTTTTCACGAGCACGTTTCGGCCAAACAAAGAGGCGAACATCAGGGCCGTGCCGCCATTGCCGGTCTGCAGGTTCAGGTTGGCATCTTTGGAGATCAGCATCCTTGCAATTTCATCATAGCCTTTAAAGCTAACTCCCATCAGGGCCGTGTTCCCGCCTGCATCAGCGGCATTTACGTCGGCACCGGCCTCCAGCAGTACTTTTACCGCTTCCAGGTTGCCGTTGTAGGCGGCCAGTATCAGGGCCGTGTAGCCGCGTGCGTCGCGGGCCTCCACGTTCATACCCGATGCGATTGCTTGCTTCAGGTACGCAACATCGCCTTTGCGGGCAGCATCCAGGAAAATATCTTCGGGGTGGGTTGAGTAGAAAGTCATACGCGCGTTTGGTTAAGGGTTTCCAGCTAAGTACGGGAACAGGCGCAAAAAGGTAAACCGGGCGTTTTTTTTCTCAGAAAGCAAGTATCCTCAAAGTATAGTTTTACTGTGGCAACAGGCCAAAATGAGTTGAAAGGATGCGGTAAAAGTCTTGTTCGTTCTGGAGCCAGGGGAAGTGGCTGCTCCGGGCTATAGTCGGGTAATTGGCATAGGGGTAGCGCTCCTGCACATACTTTTTGCTCTCGCCGTAGATGTCGTCATCTCCGTAGGTGATGGTAAACGGAAATCCCTGGTCTATCATGGGGTCCTGCTCCGGCTCTTTAAGTATGGCCCGGCGGGTGCGGTTAACGGCTTTGGCGCTGATGTGGTCTACCATTACAGGAATAGGTGTGCTGACGTTGTAGCCTTTGTTGCAATTGTTACAGAACTGCGTGAATAGCCTCTCGTAGGCCTCGTCTTTGCCCAGGAAACCAAGTATGGCATCTTTCACCATGTTCATCCACTCGTTGCCGGCACATTTGTTTTTATTGTAGTGGGCTGCCTCTTTCATCATCTGGGCCCATTGCTTGCCAGTGCCGGAGGCGGGGCTGCAGAGGAACAGGCTCAGGATGCGGTGGGCATTTTGGTAAGCGTACAACTGGGCATAGAGACCGCCCCAGGAGTGGCCCAGCAAATGGAATCGCTCTGCCTTGAACCGCTCTGCTACTTTATCAATGTCAGATAGGAGGGCGGCGATGGAGTAGTTGCTGTTGTAGCAGGGAGAGCTCAGGGTGCCGCGCTGGTGAAAAGTGAGCACCTGGAAATGGGGTTGCAGAAACTCGGCCACTGGGCCCAGCCCATCAGGCACGCCGGGTCCGCCATGCAGCAGGATTACGGTTTCCTTTCCCGGGTTGGGGTAGGCCACGGTATACAACCTCGTCTCCTCGTTTTTGACTAAGATCTCCATCGTTTTTTCCATGGTAGTCTCTTACGTAAGTTGCTGGCTTAGAGTGGCTTCTAAAGTATAACTTAGGAAACGTAGGAAGTATAAGGATAGGTGTTGCTAACTGTCAGATGCCTCAGCCACAAAGTATAAATGGGGCTTGAAAGTTGGGCAGGTTCATAAATAAGCTGCGCGACTCCTGTGTTCGTAAGGCTAGGTTTCAGAAATGGCCTACGAGAAGCCTTTGTTATCCCTCTTTCAGCTCGTTTGCCCTTCTTTTTGGTTTTCAGGGTCAGGCCAAATCCAATTGCAAGAAAAGCCGCGAAGGTTGGATAGATAGTGTAAAAAGCTGTATGTGCGGAAGTGACCGACAATCCTAAAGCCAGAAACATATGCAGGAGAGAGGTTACAATCATTCCTACTGCTCCGATAACGAAGAATGTATGGAGGTTTTTCATACTGTTTTATTTAATCGTTGATGGATAAGCTGTTGGTAAACTGTACAGTAGTATAGGTAAGGTTGAGGTTGGTAGTAATGTGCTGGGCTAATGCACGACTTGGTGTGGTTTAGGTTGTATTCTGTGAAACATTTATTTTCTCTTGGCCTATATGATTCTACAGTACAGCTTCCTGTTTTTTTATTTGCCGAAACTTAAGAAATGTTGCTATTGCTCCAGCTGCTGCAAATGCCATGAAAATCTTGTTTACTATACCTTCTGGCTCTACATAAAGTAGCTCAAAGTGATTAGGGTTAGTGCTTCTGATTATTTCTACAGTTATGCTGAATAGTGCCAATGCCAAGAAATAAAAGAGAGTCCCATAGTATACCTTCTCTTTTCTTATTTCATCCTTCGCTGACATAAACCATATTGTTAAGACGATTAGAATCAGAGCGAAGGATATTCCCATTAGTTGTCCCCCATGCCCATAGGCTGTCCAGATGTAGCCGAAGCGAAGACAATAGAGTACCGATAGTATGGTAAAGATTGATAAGGTGAATCCCTTCATTCTATAATTTTCACTTTCGTTAACGTTTCGCGTGTAGCAGAATGGCGAAGCGTCAGCAAGCCGTACTGCTACACTTTGTTATGGTACGTTATTCTTCTTCTCAATAAAGCCCCTGCTGCTAATACCGCAGATGAGCTTAACCAAAGCCAGTAACCTGCTTGATAGCCTACAATCTTATTGTAATGACCTGCTTCATTATCAATAACTTCATCAAACATTAAAAATGATAACATTAATGCAAGAGAAAGTATAGAGAATACGTGGGAAGTAGTTCTACTCTCCTTATAAGTCAGCCAGGCGATGAGCAAAGCTGGATTAGCCAACCAGCTGAAGGTTGCGCCAATTGCATAGTCTACTTCACCAATCGTTTTGATGTCAAGATACTTGTCCGTTAAGGCTCCGATTTCAAAGAGAACTCCAAGCCCGCCTACAAGGAAAACTGCTAAAGAGTCACCACATTGATTGGTACAATATGACTCCTGTGTCAGAGAAATAATAAACAGTGCAAATGAAGTATAAAAGATATAGCTATCTACTTTTTTATTGTCCATTATCCTTTTACTTCATCTCCTTTAATGCCCCACAACTCCCAGCTACACGAAAACATACGCATATCTGCACTATGTGCGTAGTAGGTTAGCCTGAAAAGCTATTGCCCCTGGTACAGGATTATATCGTCGGAGTATACCACGTTGCTCTTGTTCAGGGCGCGATCGTAGATGAAGACCTCGAAGCGGACGGTGTCGCGGAAGGGGTAGCTTTCGGTGGTGAAGCTGGTAATGGTGTAGCGGATCTCGCCCTCCAGCGCCTCCGGCTTTTCGTCGCCGGACAGCCTCGGGAAACGGCCGTTGAAGTTGACAAAGCTAGGCTCGTAGGTATTGCCACGCTTCACCTGTAGGTTTACGATGAAGTTATCGAAGTATTGGGAGCCGGGGTTGAATGGAGGTTCAAAGTCGGGGCCGGTTTGCGAGCCGTTATCGCCGCGGCTCAGGCCTAGGTCGCCGTCGCCATCCTGATAATCCACCACTACCACCAGCGAATCGAAAACCACCCGGTTCTTAGTATAAGTATACTGTTCCACCCTGTCGAACGTAATGGCAGGTATGTCGCTGTAGTTCGGTTCTTCGCGGCAGCTGCTCAGGGCAAATGCCAACACCAGCAGCAGGAGGCTATACTTTAGCATGTATTTCATGTGGAGTATCAGAAAATGAAGCTAAATTTACTAAATCAAACGCAGGAAATATAGCAATTGTTGTATTCAATGGAATTTAAGACCCAGCACGCCAGTTTATTGACTCAGCCGCAACCGTTCGACTTTCTTTCTACGGCTTTGGCGCTGTTCCGTTTCCAGGCGCAGCACAACCTTATCTACAAAAATTACCTGCAAAACCTGCACGTAAACCCGGAGGAGGTACAGGCGCTGGAGCAGATTCCGTTTCTGCCGATTGAGTTCTTTAAAGAGCAGGAAGTGGTGACCGGTACCTTCACACCTGAGACCGTTTTCTACAGCAGCGGCACCACCCTGCAGGCGCGTAGCCGCCATCTTGTCTCCAGCCTGGAGCTGTACCACCGGGTTTCAGAACGCATCTTCGAAAGCTTTTACGGTCCGTTGCAGGACTATGTGGTGCTGGCTTTACTGCCCTCTTACCTGGAGCAGGGCGGTTCCTCGCTGGTGGCCATGGTAGACCATTTTATAAAACGGACCGGGCAGGAGGAGGAAGGCTTTTACCTGCGTAACCATGCCCAACTGCTGCAGGCGCTGCGGCAGGCCAAGACAAAAGGCAAAAAGGTGCTGCTGATGGGCGTGTCTTATGCGCTGCTGGATTTGGCGGAGGAGCTGAAAGGGCAGGAGGATTTTGCAGGCGTCACCGTGATGGAAACCGGTGGCATGAAGGGGCGCCGTCGCGAGATGATTCGGGAGGAGCTGCATGCCCAGCTTACGAAGGGTCTTAACGTGCCTTCCATCCACTCTGAGTATGGCATGACGGAGTTGCTCTCACAGGGCTACTCCAAAGGCAAGGGTATTTTCTGGCCCGGCTATACCATGCGCATCCTGCTCCGCGACCTCAACGACCCCTTCGACATGAGCAACAGCACCCGCAGCAGCGGCGGCATAAACGTCGTAGATCTGGCCAACGTAGATTCCTGTGCTTTTATCGAGACAAAGGACATCGGCCGATTGCACCCGGACGGTAGCTTCGAGGTGCTGGGCCGCTTCGACAACTCCGATATCCGGGGCTGTAACCTGCTCGTGAGCTAAGTATAAAGTATAAACTGCACCCATGGGATATCTTGCCTTCATACTTTTCGTGGCCGTGGTTGGGTTCGTTTTTTACCGCTGGGCCACCCGGAGCAAACGGCACCGTAGGAAGGTGCTGGCAACAGCGTTTCCGGTGGAGTGGCGAAACATCCTGCAAAACCGCGTAGGCTTTTACCATACTTTGAAGTCCGACGAGGAGAAGCAGCGCTTTGAAAAAATGGTTCAGCTTTTCCTCTCAGAAAAGCGCATCACGGGTATCGATGTGGAGATTGACGACCTGACGAAAGTGTTGGTTGCCGCCAGCGCCATCATCCCCATATTCGGCTTCCGCGATTGGGAGTACCGCAACCTGGGCGAGGTGCTGGTGTTTCCGGGAAGTATACAAAGGTATAAAGATGAGAAAAGCGAGGTTGTTAGTGAGGTGCTGGGCCGCGTAAATCCTTTTCAGAACGACCACTACGTTACCCTCTCCAAGCCGGCCCTGGAGCAAGGCTTCCGGGACATGGCTGACCGCAAGAATGTGGGCATCCACGAGTTTGCGCACATGCTTGACCAGGCCGATGGCGAGATAGACGGCACGCCCGCCGCCTACCTGCCGGAGGAACTGGTGCAGCCATGGCAGGAACTGATGTACCGCAAAATTCAGAAGATCCGCCAGGGCAAATCGGATATAGACAATTACGGTGCCACCAGCGAGGCCGAGTTCTTTGCCGTAGTTACAGAATACTTTTTCGAAAAACCAGGCCAGCTGGCTGAGAAGCACCCGCGGCTGTATGAGCTACTCACGCAAATCTTTCAGCAAAACCCGAAACGCCGCTTCCGCATCAATTTCAGGGAGCTGCTAAACCCGAACGGCAAGCGCCTCGGCCGCAACGAGCCTTGCCCGTGTGGCAGCGGCGAAAAGTATAAGAACTGCTGTATGCTGAAGCGGAAGTAGGTGTTGCTTACCGCAAGTGTACATTTACCTGCGGGGTTATACTTTGGCTATACTTGATATCATCATCTCCAATTGCTGGTGCGGGTTTGCAACCCGTGCCTACTATGATGTTGGGTTTGTAACCCAACTGGCTTGAAAAGCCATACTTTATACTTCGGCTATACTTTATATTTTTCTGTTTATACTTGCCGGTTTATACTTTCGTAGCCGCTGCTTACTACAACTGGACACAAGCTATCCTTACTAGCTCCCGTTACTCCTCTAGTTCACACAAACCTACAGTTGCACCTCCTGCTTTGGTGCCCTCCTAGGCCGGGAGGCCTCGCCTTCGGGCATCGCGCTGCTTTCGCTTCCTTTGCTCCTGACGTCGCAAAGGCGGCACCGGAACCTCTCGAGACGCTCCACCCAAAGGCTGGGAATCAATCCAATAGCCCGCTACTATGCAACAAGTATAGACTGTCCCCTTGAGGGGACTACAGGGGTGTAAAGCCAGTGGTAAAAGTTTTTGCTAAAAGTAAACACCCCTATGGTCCCCTCAAGGGGACAGCTTCTGTAAAACTTAACAGCCGAAGTTCTCCCTTGAAGGGGCAGGGGATACCCATAATTCCCCTCCTCGGAGGGGCGGGGGACACTTGTAGGGACAGGTCGCGACATGTCCGCACGATGTCCGCGACTATGGAACTCATACCTTGAGAATAGTAATCACAGACTCCCCGCCTTAGCCAAGGAGGGGTAGGGGTGGTTGGACCCAGTCTTACAAAAATGTTAGCAAGTGTGCTTACTGCAAAAATCTTCCGAGCCAAAAAGGATGGAACAGCAAAGCATAAAACTATTAAGTAGGCACAGGAAAATAAGTCTTCTTCATGCAGCCTATACTTCAGCCAAAGCTCTTTTCCAGCTATAAATCTCCCCAGCCAAGTACAAAAAAGCCCCGGCAACACATTGTCGGGGCTTTTTTAACATTCATACTTAAATAACGCTACGCAACTACTGGCCTGGCATAAGCCTTGGCGTCTTCCGCTGTTATTTCCGGACCACTCATAATCACCAGGCGCTCTACCACGTTGCGCAACTCGCGCA
The DNA here is from genome assembly GCF_900113285.1 of Pontibacter chinhatensis. Lineage (GTDB taxonomy): Bacteria > Bacteroidota > Bacteroidia > Cytophagales > Hymenobacteraceae > Pontibacter > Pontibacter chinhatensis. The sequence goes on along the minus strand of NZ_FOOT01000001.1, from coordinate 787,470 downwards.
CGTTGCCGCGCCAGTCGAGTTCCTGCAGATACTGCAAGGCCTCCGGTGTGATGGCCTTTGGTTTGTTGCCGTAGTCGTTGGCGATGTCGTTGAGGAACTTCTGCACCAGGTCCGGGATGTCCTCGCGCCGCTCGTTCAGCGGGGGCACGTGGATCAGGATGACTCCCAGGCGGTGGTACAGGTCCTCGCGGAAGTTGCGGGCCTCGATCTCCTCCAGCAGGTTCTTGTTGGTAGCCGCCACTACGCGCACATCCACCTGAATGTCCTTGTCGCCGCCTACGCGGGTGATTTTATGCTCCTGCAGGGCACGCAGCACCTTGGCCTGAGCCGATAAACTCATGTCGCCGACCTCATCCAGGAACAATGTGCCGCCGTTGGCCTGCTCAAACTTGCCAATGCGCTGCTTTACCGCCGAGGTAAAAGAGCCTTTCTCGTGTCCGAACAGTTCACTCTCGATCAGTTCACTGGGGATGGCGGCGCAGTTTACCTCAATCAGCGGACCGTGGGAGCGGTTACTGTGCTCATGAATGGCGCGCGCCACCAACTCCTTGCCCGACCCGTTCGGGCCCGTAATCAGCACGCGGGCATCGGTGGGCGCTACCTTTTCAATTGCTTGCTTCACGCGGGTGAGGGCAGGGGAGGCGCCCACCATCTCGTAAGTTTTAGAGATCTTCTTTTTGAGGATTTTTGTCTCTGTTACTAGGTTCGATTTGTCGAGGGCGTTGCGTACGGTCACCAGCAGGCGGTTCAGATCCGGTGGTTTCTGCAGAAAGTCGTAGGCGCCTTTTTTGGTGGCCTCCACAGCCGTGTCAATCGTGCCATGGGCCGACACCATGATAAAGGGTGTGTCGGGCGTCATCTCCATGGCTTTCTCCAGCACCTCGATACCGTCCATACCAGGCATTTTAATGTCGCAGAGTACCACGTCATACTTGGACTTGCCGAGCAGTTGCAGGCCTTTCTCGCCGTCTTCAGCTTCGTCCACGTTATAGTTCTCGAACTCCAGGATCTCCTTCAGGGTGCTTCGGATGGCCCTTTCGTCGTCTATGATCAGAATTTTGGGCATATAGTCTTCTTTTAAAATCAGGTTAAGTATAGCTATTTCGCAGCCTCCAGTCAAGGCGGCCGTTATACATTTACACCAAATCTAACGCTGCTGCAGGTGTTTGACATACGTATGGGGGCAACAGCAGTTTTTAAGTATAAAGTATAGAGCGGCTTACGCCTTGGCAGCCTTCAGGCCGCTGGCTACCACAAGCGCATCTTCCAAAGCTCCGATAATAGGGTCGGCTATGTCGGTTTTCTTGCAGAGGAACTTGCGCAGGTAAAAACTGGCATATGTGGCTGCCACAGCTGCCACCGCACCCAGCGCGGCCCCCTCCGCTATACTTTTATGGCGGCCAGCGTATACCACGGCACCAACTGCTGCTCCTGAGGCTGCCCGCATCAGCAGGGAAGGTGCTATTGTCCGATCCGGGGCCATGGGCAGCTTGTCGCCCAGCAGTTCGGTGGCGGCGAGCCCGGTAAGCGTGTTGGCCACATACCTGTGCTGCAGAAACTCGAAAGGTGTACCCGATAAGCTGTTGTTGTGTTTATCCAGCAAGGCCCTGCTTAATAATGCCGGAGCCGATAGGCTGCGCATGCCTGCCAGGGCACCCATTGCAAGTGCTTTATATGTTGTTTCCATAGTTTTATACTTTGTTTTTCCCGTGTACGGGTAAGTACGCGCGCTGGCTGCTTAAAGCAGGCAGCCCAGCGTAATGCATGCTGGAAAATAATTTATAATCATAAACAAGTTCATTAAAAACACAGTTTGGGATAAATGGCGTATAGGAATAGCTAAAATCGAAGAATATCGGGTTTTACCATTCCCTACATAGTAAAAATACTTAATTTAGCTGCTCGTTAGCAGCCCGAGGGGCTTAAGATACATACTGGATACAGACCTTAATGGAGTTAAAAGATAATAATGCCGGAACCGGCAGAAAGCGTAATTACTTTGTATCACGGCGTATAGACCGCATTTTTCTGGAGCTGTACAAGATTTATGCTTTCCACGTCCGGTTTTTTAAAGAGGTGTTTGTGCCACCTTACGAGTTTAAGGAGGTGGTGCGCCAATGCTATGAGGTAGGTGTCCGGTCTTTGCCGCTTATCTCACTCACTGGCTTCATCATCGGTATTGTATTTACCAACCAGTCCAGGCCGTCCCTTTCTGAATTTGGGGCTACCTCCTGGCTGCCCTCGCTGGTTTCTATTGCCATTGTGCGGGCACTGGCCCCGCTGGTAACGGCCATTATCGCCGCCGGCCGGGTGGGGTCTGCTATCGGAGCAGAGCTTGGGTCGATGCGCGTAACCGAGCAGATTGATGCCATGGAGGTATCGGCTACCAACCCCTTTAACTACCTGGTGGTGACGCGTGTGCTGGCTACTACCTTTATGGTGCCGGCACTGATGATCTACACCGTTTTTGTTTCCCTGATGGGGGCCTACCTCAACGTGAACCAGAATGAGCTGACAAGCTTTACCACCTACATCACACAGGTTTTTGAGGCCATTTCCTTCCTCGATATCTTCTCCTCCATCATCAAGACCTTTATTTTCGGTTTCACGATAGGCATGGTAGGCTGCTACAAGGGGTATTATTCGTCTAAAGGAACCGAGGGCGTGGGCAAGGCAGCCAACTCATCGGTGGTAACGGCCATGTTCCTTGTTTTTATCGAGGAATTATTGTCGTTGCAGATAATCAACCTGTTCCGGGCTATGTAAGCGGGAAGTATGAAGAAGATCAATCCAAACATAATTTACGATAATAAGGTAATCGAAATTAAGGGGCTTAAAAAGGCCTTTGATGATTTCGAGGTACTGAAGGGCGTGGATCTGGACCTGTACCAGGGCGAAAACCTGGTGGTGCTGGGCCGCTCCGGAACGGGCAAGTCTGTTCTGATTAAGATTATTTCCGGTTTGCTTACCCCTGATGAGGGGATGGTAAAGGTGCTGGGCCAGGAGGTGGATAAGCTGTCGACCAAAGAGCTGGAGCAGTTGCGCCTGAAGGTGGGGTTCTCGTTTCAGAACAGTGCCTTGTATGATAGTATGACTGTGTATGAGAACCTGGAGTTCCCGCTTGTCCGCAACTCCAAGTCGCTCACCAAGGCGGAGCGCGACCGCAGGATACATTTCGTGCTGGACGGTGTAGGGCTGCTGCAAGCCATCAACCAGATGCCGTCTGAGCTTTCCGGTGGCCAGCGCAAACGCATCGGTATTGCCCGCACGCTTATACTTAAGCCGGAGATCATGCTCTACGATGAGCCCACTGCCGGCCTGGATCCAATCACCTGTATCGAGATCAACGCGCTGATAAACGATGTGCAGGAGCGTTTCAATACCTCTTCCATTATCATCACCCACGACCTTACCTGCGCCCGTGCCGTAGGCGACCGCGTGGTGATGCTGCTGGACGGGCAGTTTCAGCGGCAGGGCACCTTTGAGGAGGTGTTTAACTCGGATGATGAGCGGGTGAAAATGTTTTACGACTACAACTTTGTTAACTAAAGTATAAAAATGACAGAAAATAAACGTTCCATCATGGTGGGCATCTTTGTCCTGATAGCCATCGTGATTTTCGTGATCGGTATCCTGACACTTGGTGGCCAGCAGAAACGGTTTATAGAGAGCATCACCGTAAGTACGGTGTTTGATGATGTGGAAGGCCTGAAGGTGGGCAATAACGTATGGTTCTCCGGCGTGAAGATCGGCACCGTGAAAGGGATTGAGCTTTTTGGCGAGGCGCAGGTGAAGGTAGTGATGAACATCGAGCAGGAAGCCCAGAAGTATATCCGCCAGGACTCCAGGGCCCGTGTAAGTTCGGAAAGCCTTATTGGCAACAGGATCATCGAGATAATTGGCGGCACACCTTCAAGACCTGCCGTGCAGGATGGGGCTATTCTTGCTGCCGAGCCCGGCATGAACACCGACGACATCATGAAAAAGCTGCAGCAGAACAACGAGAACCTGGCAACCATTACAGGTAACTTTAGCTTGATAAGTGAAAAGCTGGTGCGTGGAGAGGGTACTGTAGGAACGTTGCTGACCGACACTACACTGGCAAAGGATTTCAGGAACATGGTGGCCAGCCTGGAGAATACCTCCCGCAACGCCTCCCGCGCGTCGCAGGAGCTGAGCCGCTTTAGCCGGAAGCTGAACACAAACGGTGGCCTGGCCGACGAACTGCTGACAGATACTGTTGTCTTTAGCAGGCTGCAGCAATCCATGACAGAACTGGAGAAAGCCACGCAGTCGGCTACCCAGATGGTGCAGAACCTGGAGCAGGCAAGCTCCAAGGTTAACAACGACAATAATGCCGTAGGTGTGTTGCTGAACGACCCTGAGTTTGCCCGTCAGCTGCAGAGCACCATGCAAAACCTGGAAACCAGCACCGAGAAGCTGGACGAGAACATGGAGGCCATGCAAAGTAATTTCCTGCTGCGCGGCTTCTTCAGGAAAAGGGAAAAAGAGCAGCGCAAAGCTGCCGAGAAAGCCCAGGAGCAACAGCAGCAAACTGAGCAAATCCCTGTAAAGCAAGAAAATTAGAAGTATAAAGTATAAAAGCCGGCATTTGCCGGCTTTTATACTTTATCCCGCTTAGTACCCGATATCGTAGATACAAAGTATAACGAATGACTAAAAAGACGCAAAGTGTTGCGTCTCTACAACTCCCAAACTTTTTAACTTTCTAACTCCTAAACTCTCTAACCTCACCAACTCCCATGCCTTCTCCCTACGAAACACAGGCTATGTATGAGCTGCGGCGGTGGCAGTACGAAGTGCAGCGCGAACCCTCCTTCTTCAACGATCTGGCTCATAAGACACAGGTGAAGATAAACAGCTATATACCGGAGAAAGTGCATCGAGCCATTACAGCGGCCATGAAGCAGATGATCCGGGGCGTATTGTTTGGGGCGGAGTATATCTCGCAGAAGCCGCTGGAGCAGGCACCCCTGGAGGTTCGGGAGGCACAAGTGCGTGGGCAGATAAAGTACTACCAGCAGGCGGCTGCGGCCGAAGGAGGCGTAACCGGTGCGGGCGGCATTTTCCTAGGCCTGGTCGATTTCCCGCTGCTGCTAAGCCTCAAACTAAAGCTCCTCTACGATATTGCCGCCAGCTATGGCTACGACGTGCGGGATTACCGCGAGCGGGTGTACCTGCTGCACATCTTCGAACTTGCCTTTAGCTCCCAGCAGCACCGCCGCAACGTCTACCGCCACCTGGCCGACTGGGAGACACAAAAAGAGCTCTTGCCGGAGGATATCAATGCCTTCGACTGGCGTAGCCTGCAGCAGGAGTACCGCGATTACATCGACCTGGCTAAAATGGCGCAGCTGATTCCGGTGATAGGCGCTCCGATAGGGGCCGTGGTCAACTACCGCCTCGTCACCAAGCTGGGCGAGACGGCCATGAACGCCTACCGCATGCGCTGGAAAGAGCAGGGGTATCTGCTGCAGTAGTAAACTTATAATAAATCAAAAGGCCGGTAGTTATACCGGCCCTTTGAATTATTGTATGCTGCAGTATCGGCTAACGCACGTACAGTTTGTAAGTAAACAGGCCGTGGTTGGTGTGCAGGTGCACCAGGTAAATACCAGCCTGTGATTTGGGTAGACGCACGTGCAACATGTCTGGCCGAGGTGTAGCTACACGTTGCTCTAGCACTAGCTGTCCCAGGCTATTGTATACCTGCAGCTGCTGCACATCAAAATCAGCGCGGTTCAGGTCCAGTGTGAAGCTGCCGTTGCTTGGGTTCGGGGAGATGATGACAGCCTCGGCCAGCGTCAGGTCTTCCACCACAAAGTCTGCAGAGCTGTGCGCCTTACCGCCATAGCCCGTTATCTGTACCTTGCCTGTGGTGGCACCGCGTGGCACCCTGACCTTATACCTGTCGCCGGAGGCTTCCAGCACCAGCGCTTCCTGCCCGTTAAAGGCTATTTTATCCTGCAGCCCTCTTACCCCGAAGTGCTGTCCGCTGATCTCCACCACTGTGCCTACGCTTCCCTTTGCCGGCTGCATGGCTGAGAACCTCGGCCCCGGAATCACCTCGAACGTGGCAAAGGCCGGGCCGCCCGGTGTCTCCACCACCAGTACATTAGAGTCGGCCTGCTCCGGCACCTGCACTACCAGGTGCCCGGGGCTTGCCTCCAGCACCTGCGCCTTCACCAGCCCGAAATGCACAAGAATCCGGGCTTTGTCAGCGGTAAAGTTCTCGCCCGTGATGGTGAACGTGTCCCCCACGATGCCGCTCTCCTGGCTCAGGCTGCTGATGGCAGGCCTGTACCAGACGGTAAAAGGGGTGATGTTCTCCGTCTCGCCCCCTTTGGTGCGGATGGAGAAGGGGCCTGTCACGGCTCCGGCAGGCACCTGCACGGACACGGTGTTGTCCTGGTGGTGGACAATCTCGCAATCAAGGTCGCCGAGTTTTACAGCCTCTATCAGTTCTGGCAGCACGTGCAGCCCGTGCAGGTTAATTATATTTCCCACCATGCCCTCCGCCGGGCTGTAGGAGTTAAGCACAGGCGGCTGGTATACTTCAAAGGCTTCTGAGGCAGTTACACCGCCGTCCGGGGTAATAACTTTCAGGGCCCCTGTCGCAGCGCCTGCAGGCACGAGTATGCGCAGTTCTGAGCCCGTGGCGCTGACCACGGTAGCAGCTGTGCCGTTCAGGTATACTTTGTTGTCGGTGGGGGTGGAGGCAAAGCGTTTGCCCGTGATGGTGACTTCTGCGCCCACTTTACCCGCAGCAGGTTCAAAGGCTGCTATGGATGGCGTGGCCAGCACATCCTCCAGGTGCACCCGCACTGCCTCGTCCACCACGGGCGGCATGTCGTAGATGCGGTTGAGGGTAACGTTGGTGCGGACAGGGGAGTTAAAGTCGAAGAAAATGTTGGCAAAGTTCTCCACAGCGGTCTTCTCGGGCAGGTCTGCTTTTGGTTTGATGCTGAACTGGATGTAGCCGTGGCTGCCGGGTTCATCGGCCGTGGAGTCGGGCAGCATGATGTTGTCGAAGGTCCAGGTAAGTACGGGCCGGCCCTTGCCGCTCACCTCAAAGCGATGCGTGTGCGACGCAGCCCCCAGCTGCAGCGTGCTCAGGTCCAGGTGCTCGGAGAGCGTGTCCACGACCACCACGCGGTAGGCCACGTCGGTTCCCGTGTTCTGGAAGCGGATTTTATACTTGAGCGCCGTGTTGGTGGGCGTATAGTTTTCTTCTGTCCTTCCAACCGGCGTTACCAGCTTGTCGTTCGGGTCGAAGGAGTCGGTGATAAGCAGGCACTCTTCCGACACCTCGGCCTCCTCGTCGTCTGTTGGCATCAGGTTGACCAGGCCGGAGCTGACAGATGACGAAGTGGCGTCGGTACAGGCCTCCATCGTGACACTAGCTGTTTTATTGTCACCGTTGCCTTCCGGCTGGTCCGCCTCCAGGCGCCAGGTATAGCCCATGGAAGGCACCCAGAGCACCATGCTGTCGCCGGCAGCCAGCTGGAACTGCTCCACGGAGGCCAGCCTGCCATCCCTGTACTTGCGGAACAGCTCGTGTTTATCCATAGCAGCCTTGCCCGAGTTTCTGATCACAAAGCGGATCATCCCTGTCTGGGAGTCGCAGCGGCCCGTGATGGTAACCGTTGGCGTGGGTTGGGCGGGCGCGTTGTTCGATGGCGTGATCCAGGCGCGGGTGCAGACGGTGCGGCCGCGCACGCTCTCATCGCCGCAGGTCACGATGTCTGTGATGGTGATGGTGCCCTGCTGCCCGGCCGCCAGGTCGCCGACAGCGAATTCATAGGTCCCGTCAGAAAGGCGTATATAAGCTTTATCCGCGGAGAGCAACTCTACCTCGGAAGGCAGTTGCAAGTATACTTTGGCATCGGGGGCCGTGGCAAATCCGGAATTTAGGTAACGCACGGTGGTCGTGCTCTCGAAGCAGCGCCGGCGGCGGTCGGAGGAGACGCTGACGGAGAGGTGAGGGGAGAGGGTGACCTGGTTGCCATGGTGAAGCGTTTGGGTCTGCCCAAGCGATGAGAAAGTTACTTGTACGGCTTCGTCCTGGCAGGCAACGATTTTTTTAGTAGCCTCTTTTGCTGGCAAGATTTGCTTTACCTGATAGGCTCCGGAGCCAACGGGTAGTGAATAATTGCCGTTATTGTCCGAAAACGAATAGTAAGGCCCAGGGGTGGCCTCGACTAAAATCCCCGAAAGTGGGCTGTCGTTCTCGTCGAACGTGCAGTTATTGTTCTTGTCGTGATATACAGTACCGGTTATATTGTTCGTGTCGGGCAGGGTAATTGGCTTGTTGTTCGTAAAGCTTGCTACTGTATTGTTCGGGCTTAATACGAGGATACGGGAACCCAACTTGTTTACCGAAAAAGAATTTTGGAGAATGTGGAAGATATAGGAGTAGTTCCTTGAACTTCCCACCAGGGCTTTTGTATGGGCATCATACTTGTAAATGTGCCCCCAGTTGGAAAGGTACATGTTGTTTTGCCCGTCAAAATCCATATCATAGGCCGTAAACCCGTCCGGATAAGCGTTTGGTGGCACAAAGTCTCCTAGGAACTCGCCATTCAGCGTAAACTTTTTAGATTTCCGGACAAGTAAAATGTAAAGCACCCCTTCTTTATCTATACTGAACTTAAGCCGGCTGTTAAACACGCCTTCCTTAAAACTAATAGGTGCACCGGTTTCATTGTTGACATAGGATTGTCTTTTTACAAGCTTCCCATCAGGGCTAAACTGGTATAGATAGATGTCATCAGAGACATAGGTATTACCCTGCGGGTCCAGTTTAAGGTATATTGGGTTGGCTAAGGCTGTTGGGCTCGCTGTGCCAGTGCTGGAAGCAGGCGCAAACCTGGAGATAAACACACCGTTTGGCGTGAACTTTTGAACGCTGCCCGCAGTCTCCTTCGAAAGCACGTAAAGGTTACCTGCCTGATCTATTTCCATACTTGTAATCTGGCTTGTAAACTTTCCGTTGTCCGTGCCCTTGCCTCCAAAGGCGAACAATAAGTTTCCTTCCGTGTCATACTTCTGGATGATACCATTGCTGAACGCAACATAGTAATTCCCCACTTGGTCCGACTTGATGGCATAGGGGTACAGTTTATCGGCGCTTCTGCTTCTGAAATTGCCGAAATCTAACAGGAACTCGCCTTCCGGAGAAAACTTTTGAACACGGCTATCATTACCCCTGTCGGCTACATATATGTTTCCTTCCGCGTCCAAAGTCAGGCTCATACTAGAGCCGGTAAACTGACCGTTCCCGGTTCCTTCAGACCCGAAGTTCATATGCCAGTACCCGGTAGTATCAAACTTAATAACCTGATGGGAAGAAAGCTCGGTTATATAGACATACCCTTCCGCATCTAAGGCGATATCATCAGGATAAATTGCCCAGCCACTACCGAAATACGTGAGGAGTTTGCCGGTCTTATCAAATATCTGAATGCGGGCATTATAGGGGTCGGTTACGTACAGGTTCTCTTCCTTATCGAGGGCAAGGCTGTTTGGCAAGTTGAATTGCCCGGGCAGCTCTCCAAAACTCCCAATCACGGAAAGCAGATTTCCCTGCTGATCGAACTTTTGAATACGGTGGTTTTCTGTGTCAGCTATGATGATGGTGCCGTCTTTGGTTACGACTAAGGCTTTGGGATCATTTAGTTGGCCGGGTAAGCTGCCTTCTTCTCCAAAGCTGAGTAGTATCTCGTTGTCAGGACTAATCTTCTGGATGCGGCTGCCAAAGCTGATGGTGTACATGTTTCCCTCGCTGTCCAGGCTGGTTGCCATGTGCGAGTTCGAGTCATGGTAGCGACCGGTCAGATGGTACTCGTCCAGCATAGTGCCGGAGAGGCTGAAAACGCGTGTGCTGTAATCATCGGCAAGGTATAATTTATTGTCTGGGCCAACGGTGATATCGTAGGGAAAGGAAACAGTGTTCCCGATGACGTAACCGAGCTTGTAGTCTTGCGCAAGGGCAGCAGAAACAGAAATACACAGAAAAATTAGAGCAAGTAAAGTTGTTCTCATAGGCTAAAAGTGAACGGTGGTGATGAAGTATAGGTGGTTCAGTAACAGGGGCTAAAGGTATACATTTTGATTTAAATATATACCTCTTTAAGCTAGGGCAGCGGTTAAAATATACTTGCAGGAGTTGGTGAATGCCTGCCAGCAAAAACAGCGGCCTTTATACTTTCTGAAGTATAAAGGCCGCTGCCAAAGTATAAATCGTACTGTTTACCGGTTATCCTCCGCGTACCACTCGGCAAAGGAGTTCTGCGTTTCCCAGAGCTTGAGGTGGTGCAGCTGCACATGGCCTGGCAGGCGCTGCTGCAGGCGGTGCTGAAAGTCGATGAGCATGTTTTCGCAGGTGGGCTGGTAGGGGGTAAGTACTAGTTTATGGTCATACTTGCGCAGCTGCTCCAGCAAGTCCTGCGGGCTTTCCTGTGCCAGCACCAAGGCATGGTCGAAGGGTTGCACAATGTGCTCCTGCACCAACTGCTTCAAATCCCCGAAGTCCATCACCATGCCGTTCTTGGGGTGCTCTTCCTCCACCAGGGGCGTGCCGATAACCGTAACCTCCAGCTTGTAGGAGTGGCCGTGAATGCGGCGGCAGGGACCGTCGTAGTGCAGAAGGGCGTGCGCCGTCTCAAACGTGAAAAGCCTGGTGAGCCTGATCTTCGTCATGAAAGTATAAAACTATAGTATAAGTATACGCGCAAGGTAGCGCCGAGGTAAAGAGTATAAAATGACGCCGGTCATTGCAGGGGAAGGGCAAAAGAAAAAGGCCGACCCGAAGGCCAGCCTTTTCTGTTTTATACTTTAAACCGGATTAGCGGTTCTCTACGGCTACGTAGTCGCGCTTGGTAGCGCCGGTGTAGATCTGACGCGGACGGCCGATTGGCTCTTTGTTCTCGCGCATTTCTTTCCACTGTGCAATCCAGCCTGGTAGACGGCCCAGGGCGAACATCACCGTAAACATGTCGGTTGGGATGCCCAGGGCACGGTAGATGATGCCGGAGTAGAAGTCCACGTTCGGGTAAAGCTTGCGCTCCACGAAGTATGGATCGTTCAGGGCAGCCTCTTCCAGTTCCTTCGCGATGTCCAGTACAGGGTCGTTGATGCCCAGGGCGGTCAGCACTTCGTCAGCGGCTTTCTTGATGATTCTGGCGCGTGGGTCGAAGTTTTTGTACACGCGGTGTCCGAAGCCCATCAGGCGGAACGGATCATCCTTGTCTTTTGCTTTAGCGATGAACTTCTTCGAGTCGCCACCGTCTGCTTTAATGGCCTCCAGCATCTCAATCACAGCCTGGTTGGCACCTCCGTGCAGCGGTCCCCACAGGGCGCTGATACCGGCCGACACAGACGAGTACAGGCTGGCGTTGGCTGAGCCTACCAGACGCACGGTTGAAGTAGAGCAGTTCTGCTCGTGGTCGGCGTGCAGGATCAGCAGTTTGTTCAGCGCGTCCACTACCACTGGGTTCAACTCATACTCCTCAGTTGGATAGGCGAACATCATGTGGAGGAAGTTTGAGCAGTAGTCGAGCTTGTTCTTAGGGTAGTTTACCGGGTGACCGATGGAGTTCTTGTAAGACCAGGCAGCGATAGTTGGCAGTTTTGCCATCAGGCGGATGATGGAAAGGTCCACCTCCTCTTTCGTCTGGTTCGGGTTAAGCGACTCTGGGTAGAACGCCGTAAGCGAGCTGATCAAAGCCGACAGGATGCCCATCGGGTGCGCCGCAGACGGGAAACCGTCCAGGATCTTGCGCATGTCCTCGTTTACGAGCGTGTGCAGCCTGATCTTGTTGCTGAAGTCGTTTAGCTCTTGCTGGGTTGGCAGGGAACCGTAGATCAGCAGGTAGGCCACCTCTATAAAGTTCGACTTCTCGGCCAGTTGCTCTATCGGATAACCACGGTAGTGCAGAATGCCTTGCTCCCCGTCGAGGAAAGTGATGGCACTGGTGGTAGCGCCTGTGTTTTTATATCCTGAATCCAGGGTAACGTAACCTGATTGAGCGCGCAGCGCAGAAATGTCAACCGCTTTCTCATTTTCTGTGCCCTCTACAACAGGTAGCTGGTAGGATTTACCATCTAAAATTATTTCAGCAAATTCTGACATGTGTATTAGCTTTTTATTGCGTAGTAGTGTCTTTTAATGTACAGCGAAATTAGACAAAATTGTTCTAAAATGAAACGAACCAACGGCTTTATATCTCCTTTTAGCAATGTTTTAATATAGGCGTGGAACGTTGCTAACATCATAAACGATAAAAGGGCAGAATGTTTCGGAATGCAAACGTAAAAAGTAAAGTCCTTGCCACATCCTAATTAATTTATACTTCAAGTATAAATTTACCTAAATGGATATTTGTGGCTTGTAACCAGAAGTATAAGTGCAATGAGCTAAATCTATAGATTAAGCTTATTTTGCCGCTGTTCACTTTTGGGAATACGTTAGTTTACCTACTTGGGCTGCATTTAAGCCCTCTTGCTGGTACCCCGTTCAGTTTATTTAAAACAACAAGGCGTGCAGCTTACATTTCCGGTCTATGAGATGGCCCGATTAGGCTCCTATCTTTGTTAAATCAAGCTTGCCGACGTTGCTACTTAGTGGTCTGATTTCTATAGAGTAATAACCGTTAGAAGAGACTGATTTAGCTGTTGCTCGTTCCTATACTTTGCTTCTACGGATAACCAGGCAAAACTGTCCCGCCTTCTGTAGCAGAAGCCATAGATCGCAAGTCTCCATACTTGCTGTTTTACGAGTAGTCGTATACGGAGAGATTGCTAAAGTGAGGTTGGAAGGGTACTGGAAAGCATACCAGCCGAAGGTAGTTTTAAAGTATAGAATCCGCTATTTTTGCAGCATGTATACCCGCGAGCAGGCATCCCAGTTAAGGCAGCAGTTCTGGACCACCTTCGGCCAGTACCTCTCACCGCAGCTTTCGGCGGAGGGCTGGAAGGTGAACTGGCTCAACTATAAAACCGGGGTTAAGGATGTATACTTCCGGATGAATGCTGACAACAAGCGCGGCTACATTGCCATCGAGCTGACGCACCCGGACACGGAGTTGCAGCAGCTGGTGTTTGAGCAGTTTGAGGAGCATAAGACCATGCTGCACGAAACGCTGGGCGAGGAGTGGGAGTGGGTGCTGCATGCCTCGGACAGTACGGGGCGCGTGGTGAGCCGCATCTACAAGGAGATTGCTCCGGTAAACGTGTTCGACAAAGAAGACTGGCCGGCGCTTATCTCTTTTCTGAAGCCCCGCATCATCGCCCTCGATGCCTTCTGGAGCGATGCCAAGTATAGCTTTGAAGGATAGGCCTACCAGGTGGTGTCGTCGTCGGATTTGGTAAAGCCGATGCCGGGGCGGAAGCGGGTTCCCTTGCCGTGCAGGTGGTTCCAGATGTCGAGCTCCATTTTCTGCTTGTCCAGCCGCATAAACTCTTCCCAGCGCTCCTTATCTTCTTCGCTCAACTCGTTTACCAGCTGCTGCAGGTGCATGGTGGTGTTTTCCTGCTGCTGTGCCACTAAGTGCGGGTTAGTGCGCAGCATGAGCTCGATTTTGATGCGGAAGTAGGTGTTGAGTTCTTTATAGCGTTCCTCGTCCCAGTTCTCCAGGTTTGGGTTTTCCATCATAGTGTGCGTGCTTGGGTTTTATAGTATACCTTTTGCAGCCGGCTAAGTTATACTTTATACTTCACCTTTCCTGGCGCAAGTCTTCAGACTTGTGTCCTACAGTGGTGTCGGGTTTGTAACCCGGCTGGCTTGAAAAGCCATAGTTTATAGGTTGGCTACACTTTTATACTTCTAACTGCTCCGTAATCCCCTATTGCTGGCGCGGGTTTGCAACCTGTGCCTTCCTATCTTCTCGGATTTGCAATCCGAGTGGCTTGAAAAGCCATACTTGCTTCTGCTATACTTTTATACTTGCTGGACTTTTATACTTGGGCTATACTTTCCTAGTTACTGCCTCCTGCAACTTGACACAAGCTATACTTACTAGCCTTCGTTCATCCTCCAGCCCCACATACCTATAGTTGCACCTCTTGCTTTCTGCCCTCCCAGGCCGGGAGGCCTCGCCTTGGGGGTAGGGGCCCTCGATCAGGGCATCGCGCGGTGTACATTTCCTGCCCTCGTGCCTCGGGCTGCCTGCGGCACCGGAAATCTAGAAGGCGCTCAACCCAAAGGCTGGGAAGCATTCGATAGCTACGGCCAATACTGTCATCTCGACCTTTGGGAGAGAACTGGTTAGAATTCACTGATAGTTCTCTCACAGCTAGGCTGGCTCTTTTCGGCTCTCGCCTCAAGAGTACTCGAGATGACAGAGAAAGGGTAAGTATAAACTGTCCCCTTCAGCACAATTGAGAACGGGAGTTCGAAGCTTGCGAGCAACGCTCATAGGGGTGTAAATCGTTAACAGAAAATTCCCTTCCTCGGAGGGGCAGGTTTATACTTTGTAGGGACAGGTCGCGACCTGTCCACGCGAGAACTGTCGCTACAGTACTTATACTTCAGCCAGAGTAACAACGGACTCCCCGCCTTAGGCAAGGAGGGGCAGGGGTGGTTGGACCCGGTACTACTTTCTCCCGCGCTGCAAAGTCATTATTATGATTTGCTCCTCCTTCGAGAAAATACCATATGCACAGCCAGCGCCAGCGCAGAGAAAATAAGGCCTACAGCTACCACGCCGTTCCAGCGCCATACTTGCCAGGCCTGGGTAGCGAGGATGGTTCCGGTGGCCCCGCCGATAAAGTAGGTAAACATGTAAACGGTGTTCAGGCGGTTGCGCGCCTCCGGGTGAAGGGCAAAAATCTGGGTTTGGTTAGAGATGTGAGAACCCTGCAGGCCCAGGTCCAGCAGTATAACGCCTACCACCAGGCCAATCATGCTCTGGCCCGAGAAGCCGAAGACTAGGTAAGACACCACGAGCATAGCCAGCGTTACTATCTGCACAGAACGGGTATCGAACCTGTCGCTGAGGCGGCCCATAACGGAGGCCATGATGGCTCCTCCCGCACCCACCAGCCCGAAGGCACCGGCTACGTCACTGCCGGCAAAGAAAGGCGGGCCCTCCAACAGAAAGACGAGCGTGGTCCAGAAACCGCCGAAGCAGGCAAAGGACAGCGCCCCTCGCGCCGAGGCCAGCCTGAGCAGAGGCTCTGTGCGGAACAAGTGCACCAACGACTTCATCAAACTTTTATAGTTTCCTTTAAACTGGGGCTGTATCTCCGGCAGCAGAAAGTATAGGGCCAGCCATAACAGTACCATTAACCCGGCAGCGATCAGGTACATGGCCCGCCAGCCCAGGTGCTCACCCACAAAGCCGCTGAGCGTGCGCGAGAAAAGGATACCCACCAACAGGCCACTCATGACGGTACCCACAGCTTTGCCGCGTTCCTCCGGCCTGGCCAGGTGCGCGGCCATGGGCACAAACAACTGCGGCACCACGCAGGTGGCGCCGATCAGCAGGCTGGCTGCCATCAGCGTATAAATGTTGGTTGAGAAGGCCGCCAGCAGCAGCGAGAGCACAATCAGCACAAAATCTATCAGGATAAGCCGCTTGCGGCGCAGCATATCGCCCAGCGGAATGATGAAGAGCAGGCCAATAGCGTATCCCACCTGTGCCAGCATGGCTACCATCCCCGCGCTCGCCTCCGACACCTGAAAAGTATCCGCCATTTTTACCAGCAGCGGCTGGTTGTAGTAGTTGTTGGCAACCACCATACCGGAGGCAATGGTCATCAGCCAGAGGGTAGTACGGGTAAGCTGAGGGGCGGGGGCAGAAGTAGGGGCAGGCGTCATGGCAGGGGTTTTATACTTTGCGTAAGTTCAGGAGCTGCAAAAGTATAAAGCAGTTCTTTACAAACCCTGCTTTTACGGAGGAAGGTGGAAGTCGGGTGTAAGAAAGTATACTGCCCCACATCCTGGGCAATACTTAACCGAATAAGAGAGAAGTATCTTGGAAAAAAAGTCTACAGGTTATCCTCTTTTGTAGCGCCCGGAGGGTTAAACAGGCCCCAATCGTCCCAGAAGTAGTTCCAGGGGTCGAAGGTGGCAACCCACGCTACAAACAGCACCCTGTATTCCTCGATGGCGTTGCGCAGCAGGGGCAGGTAGGTGGATTCCTCAAAACCATACATCTTCAGGGCCGTGCAGTTGGTGAGCAGGTCGCGGGCAGCCTTTCGGATAAGCACTGCGCTCTCCATCTGCATGTCGTAAATGTCTGCGCCCACCGCACTGGCTACCTTAACGGTCAGCATGGCGGCGTCGGTCAGCATTATCTCCCGCAGGTGCTGCAGCAGCGCATTGTCTTCCGGTATCAGCCCCACAATAGAAGTGGTGAGGTGGAAAATCTCTTCTCCTTTGCGGTAGATGGGGAGGTCTTCTGGTTTTAGCATAGGAACCGGATTTAAAAGTATAGCGCTGCTGCAGCAGGGGCGGTCCTTAGTCGTTAAAGTGGTACAGGAAGGTGATGATGCCTGTGAAGGCGGGCTTCCTGCTGTTCTCAATCTCCAGCGTTACCTCCAGCCGGGCTTTGGCAATGCCGCGCAGGTTCTTTACCGACAGCAGCTTGGCGCGCAGGCGCACGCGGTCGTTTACCACAACCGCCTGGTTAAAGCGCAGGCTCTCGATCTCGTAGTTCACCTGCATCTTCAGGTTCTGGATGGAGGTAATCTGCGACCACAGGTAAGGCAGCAGCGAAACGGTCAGGTAACCGTGGGCAATCGTAGCCCCAAACGGCGACTCAGTTTTGGCCCGCTCTGCATCCAGGTGAATCCATTGGTGATCCAGGGTGGCATCGGCAAATTTCTGTATCTGCTCCTGCGTAATGGTATGGTAATCCGAAACGCCCATTTCGGTGCCCTCATACTTGGTAAGTTCGTCGAGGGTGCTAATTACTAACTGGCTCATATCTGTTGTTGTTTGTGTTGGCGTGGCTGCAAAGGCTGAGGTTATACTTTCGGAAATTTAACTTTCCTTGCTACAACGCGCCTTCGCGAGGCCCAATATACAAATTAGCCTATAAACTTCAGCCCAAGTCTTAGTTGTGCATACTGGTATTTGTACCTAAACAGGCACTATTTTCCTGATGGTGGCAAAAATTTTTAGCAAGGAGGTATACTTTTTATAACCTTAATAGTATAAAATATAAACCTTTTTGAATCTAAAGCAGAAAAGCGATGTTTCTAAGGTAGTCACTATTGCCACCCGTAAGGCAATAAATGCAGGCTCTTCCTCAGGGAGCGGCAGGTGACGGGGAGCAGGTCCCTGTAGTCTGTAACATAAGGCATAAGGCGTCAGTTGGGTGCTGTTTGGCTGTAAAGTATAGGCTAACGGTGTAGCAGATGGTATGTAAGGCCATAGCTGCTTTATCATCAGGGTAACAAGTCCCGCTTAAGGGATGCTTCTTAACATAGAAGGCACGGGCTGCCTCTCATTCGTTTGGAAATCAGCTTATAAAAAAGACCTACAGTTATGCTCAGATTATTTGCTTAGCAGCGCTTCGGAACTTTAGCCACTCTCAAAGGTGCTGCTCTGTAATCTTGATGGAAATGATTCTGACATGTAAGAAACACCCGATATGAACATTTTAGAAAAGATTAAAACGAATTACAGCGCCTCCCTGAATGAGATGACAGTAGCTGCCTATCTCGAGGAGTGTAAACAGGACCCGACAATGTATGCCAAGCCCGCAGAGCGGATTCTGGATGCCATCGGGGAGCCTGAAATTCTGGATACCCGGCAGGACCCGGTGCTCAGCCGCATCTTCTCGAACAAGAAGATAAAGATTTACCCTGCCTTCCGGGATTTTTATGGCATGGAGAGCACCATCGAGCAGATTGTTTCTTACTTCCGCCACTCGGCGCAGGGGCTGGAGGAGAAGAAGCAGATCCTCTACCTGATGGGACCCGTGGGTGGTGGCAAGAGCTCGCTGGCTGAGAAGCTCAAGCACCTGATGCAGCAAAACCCTATTTATGTGCTGAAGGCCGGCGAGGAAGTCAGTCCCGTGTTCGAGAGTCCGCTGGGCCTGTTTGCCGACTATACAGACGAGTTGGAAAGTGAGTATGGCATTCCTTCCCGTTATGTGCCCAGCTGCATGAGCCCTTGGGCCTCTAAACGCCTGCGCGAGTTCGATGGCGATGTGAACCGCTTCAAGGTGATTCGGTTGTACCCCTCCATTCAGGAGCAAGTCGCAATTTCCAAAACAGAGCCAGGCGACGAAAACAACCAGGACATTTCTACACTGGTAGGTAAGGTGGACATCCGCAAGTTGGCCGAGTACCAGCAGAGCGACCCGGATGCCTACTCTTATACCGGTGGCCTGTGCCTGGCCAACCAGGGCTTGCTGGAGTTTGTGGAGATGTTTAAGGCGCCGATAAAGGTGCTGAACCCGCTGCTCACCGCCACCCAGGAGAAAAACTACAAAGGCACCGAGCCCATTGGCGCCATTCCCTTCGATGGCATTATCCTGGCGCACTCTAACGAGTCGGAGTGGGCTAAATTCCTGAACGATAAAAAGAACGAGGCCTTCCTGGACCGTATATACAAGGTGCAGGTGCCTTATGTGCTGCGCGTAAGCGAGGAGATTAAGATCTACGAAAAGCTCATCCGCGAAAGCTCGCTTCGTGACGCGCCTTGCGCTCCCAAAACCATTGAGCTGCTGGCCGAGTTTTCGGTGATGTCGCGGTTAAAAGAGCCGGAGAACTCGAGCATATACTCCAAGATGCGCGTGTACAACGGCGAAACGCTGCGCGAAACCGACCCCAACGCCAAATCCATACAGGAGTACCGCGACGATGCCGGTATAAACGAAGGCATGCAAGGCATTTCGACCCGCTTTGCCTTCAAGATCCTCTCCAAAGTCTTCAACTTCGACAGCGAGGAGATTGCCGCCAACCCGGTACACCTGCTGTATGTGCTGGAGCAGGAGGTGATCAAGATGATGCTTCCGCCGGAAACCGAGACCAAGTACCTGCACCTGATAAAATCGGTGCTGGCCAGCAGGTATGCCGAGTTTATTTCGGATGAGATACAGAAGGCTTATATCGAGTCATACAGCTCGTATGGCCAGAACATCTTTGAGAAGTATGTGATTTACGCCGACCATTGGATGCAGAACAACGATTACCGCGATCCGGACTCGGGCGAGATCTTCGACAGAAGCATCCTGAACGAGGAACTGGAAAAGATAGAGAAGCCGGCCGGCATTGCCAACCCGAAAGACTTCCGATCCGAGGTGACAAACTTCTTCTTGCGCTACAAAGCCAACCACGGCGGGCAAAGCCCACGCTGGGATTCCTATGAGAAGATCAAGAACGTGATTGAGAAGAAGATCTTCACAAACACCGAAGATCTGCTGCCGGTGGTTTCCTTCAACGTGAAAACGAACGAGGAAGACGAGAAGAAGCACCGCGACTTCACCCGCCGCATGCGCGAGCGCGGCTATACCGACAAGCAGATCCGCATCCTGGTAGACTGGTTCATGCGCGTACGCAAAACGATGGCCTAAATAAGTTAGAGAGTTGGGGAGTTTAGGAGGGAAGAGTCAGAACTCGATTAGCTCCAAATTTCTTAGACTCTCTAACTCCTAAACCCTTTAACTCCCAAACTCCCATGTCCCACATCATCGACAGACGCAAGAACGATAAGGGGAAGTCTACGGGCAACCGGCAGAAGTTCCTGAAGCGGGTGGAGAACCAGATTAAGCGGGCCATACCGGACATCATGGGCCAGGAAAGTATAACCGACAGCAAAACCGGAGGCAGCGTAAAGGTGCCGGTCCGGGGGCTGGACGAGCCGCATTTCCACCACGACCCTAAAACCGGCAAGAAGTACATTGTGCAGCCCGGCAACGACCGCTACAGCGAGGGCGACCGCGTGCCAAAGCCTAAAAGCGGCTCTGGAAGTGGCAAAGGCAAGGGCTCCAATAGCCCCGAGGTAACGGAGGACGAATTTACGGTGGTCCTTTCCCGAGAGGAGTTTCTGAAGTACTTTTTTGATGACCTGGCCCTGCCCAATATGGTGAAGAAGCTGATGGAGAGCACCGAGAGCTTCTCGATGCGCCGCGCCGGCTATACCCGCGACAGCGTGCCTTCCCGGCTCAACATCAAAACCAGTTACCAGCAATCGCTGGGGCGACAGCTGGCCCTGCGGGGCGTGTTCGAAAAGAAGCTGAAGACGCTGGAGGAACAGTTGGCCAAAACCAGGAAAAAAACGGAGCGGGAGGCACTGGAACTGGAGTTAGAGAAAGTCAGGAAGCAGGCCGCTACCGTTCCTTTTTTTGAAGACATCGACCTGCGCTACAATAACTTTGAGCGCGTGCCTGTGCCGATAACATCGGCTGTCATGTTCTGCATCATGGACGTGTCGGCCTCAATGGGCTACCACGAGAAGGACATCGCCAAACGCTTTTTCACGCTGCTCTACCTCTTCCTGACGCGGCAGTATAAAAACGTGGAGCTGGTCTTTATCCGGCACCACACCGAGGCCAAGGAAGTCAACGAGGAGGAGTTCTTCAACTCGCGCGAGAGCGGCGGTACGGTGGTGGCCCCATCGCTGAAACTAATGGACAGGATCAGGCGCGAGCGCTACGACGAGAGCTGGAACGTGTACTGCTGCCAGGCCTCGGACGGCGACGTGTGGTCGAAACAGGATGCGCTGGAGTGTAAGAACCTGGTGCTGGAAACCATACTTCCGGCAGTGCAATACATGGCCTATATCGAGATCAGCAACAAAGACCGCGAAAGCGACCTGTGGCAAGCCTACAAACGCATCAGCAACGACGAGGACTTCTCCATCAGGCATGTGTATGAGCCATACGAGATCTGGCCCGTGTTTCAAGGGCTGTTCCGGAAGCGGAGCGAAGCAGTTTCCTGACTATTTGACAAAGGACTTTGTGACAAAGGACAGAGCACATATTACTGCTAGTGCGAGCTTGTAACTCGTCCTGCAATCACAAACTACCGCTCTTTCGGATCCGCAATCCGAAAGTATATGGCCCGCTGATTTGTAATCCGCTTCACAATGGCGGTGGCTACAGGCAGAAAATTGGATTACAAATCCTTATAGTATGTGGTTCCGGATTGCAAATCCGGAGCAGCAGTAGGTGAAAGTATAAATGTGGTAAAAAAAGCCAGTTGTGGACCGCCCATACTTACACGATGGCTGAATCTTAAGAATTGATAAAGACTCAGGTCTTTTGTCCTTTATCAAACAGTCCTTTGTCTAAGAAAAACCTGCAGGCGTCGTACTACATAACACGCATAAACACCCTGAAAATGACAGATAAAGATAAATATAAGGCGATGTTCTGTAACCCCAACTGGGATTATCAGACACTGGAAGCTGCGGATGGGGTTATCAGCAGGATAGGGAAGGAGTACCTGAAGCTGAAGACTTACCCCAATCAGATAGAGATTGTCACCTCGGAGCAGATGCTGGATGCCTACGCCCTGACCGGTCTGCCCACTTCGTACCCGCACTGGAAGTTTGGCAAGGACTTCGTGCTGAACCAGAACAACTACACTAAAGGCCGCATGGGGCTTTCGTACGAGCTGGTGATCAACTCCAACCCCTGCATCAGCTACAACATGGAGAACAACTCTACCTGTATGATGCTGCTCGTGATTGCACATGCCTGCCAAGGACATAATGCTTTCTTTGCCAACAACTACATGTTTCTCGACTGGACCTCGGCCGACTCGATTGTAGACTATATGGCTTTTGCGCGGGAGTATATTCTAAAATGCGAGGAAGAGTATGGCGAGGAGGAAGTGGAGCGCGTGCTGGATGCGGCCCATGCGCTGATGTACCACGGGGTAGACAAGTATAAAAAGCCTTCGAAGGTATCGGCCCTGCAGGAAAATGAGCGCCTGAAAAAGCTCACCCTGATAAAACGCGAGAACTATAACGAGCTGTGGCGCACGCTTCCTGCCCAGTCCGAGGTGCCGGAAACCAACAGCAGCGACGAGCACAAATTCCCGAAGGAGCCGGAGGAGAACATTTTATACTTTATAGAGAAGTATGCACCCGCCCTGCCGCAGTGGAAGCGTGAGATCATCCGGATTGTGCGCAAGGTGGCGCAGTATTTTTACCCGCAGGGGGCTACCAAGGTGATGAACGAGGGCTTTGCCACCTTTTCGCATTACCACATCATCAACAAGATGTTTGAGGAGGGCTACCTGAACGATGGCTTTATGCTGGAATTCCTCAAGAGCCACAGCGGCGTGCTCTACCAACCGGAGTATAACAGCAAGTTTTACTCCGGTCTAAATCCCTACACGCTGGGCTTCAATATTTTCATGGACATTAAGCGCATCTGCCAAAACCCTACCGCAGAGGACAAGCAGTGGTTCCCTGACCTGATTGGTAAGGACTGGCTGCAGCAAGTGCATTACGTGATGGAAAACTTCCGCGACGACAGCTTTATACTGCAGTACCTCTCGCCCAAGGTAATCCGTGACATGCGCCTGTTCATGATCATAGATAACGAGCACGAGGAGGAGTATGAGATCGGAGCTATCCACAATGAGCGTGGCTACCGCCGGGTGCGCGAGCACCTAAGCAACCAGTACGACCGCGCCTCGCTGGTGCCCAACATCCAGGTAACCAAAGTAGACCTGCACCGCACCAGCAAACTATACCTGACCCATTACATCCAGAAGGACCGCCGCCTGGATACTAAAAGTGCCAAGGAAACGCTGGAACACATCCGTTACCTGTGGGGCTTCCCGGTGGAGCTGCACTCCAAGAACAAGTTGGGCATTAACGAGACAAATATTGAGGTGAAGTAACCTCTTCTTGCCAAGTGCAGGCTAATTCATTTTATCATTTCTGAAAGGTTCTTGCTGGCGCGGGTTTGCAACACGTGCCTTGTTATGAGGTCGGATTTATAATCCGACTGGGGCGGAGGCCCAAAAAAGCCGGTCACTAGCGAGTTTACCAAAAGGTCTTACATGCTAGAGCGAAATCAACCTTTCCAAATTCTCTTCCTACACGGGATTGTTGACTTCAACTCCCAGTTTCAAAGCGCTGTGAGCACACTTTCTGCTTCTTCGCTGGCAACCATCTATACTTTTACCAGTTATGTATACTTTAGCAAATCATCAAACCAAGGGTATGAAGTATAAACAACTCGGAAAATCAGACTTAAATATTAGTGAGGTTAGCTTTGGCTGCATGTCGCTGCAGGGGGATGAGGAGGAAAGTATAAAAATGCTGCACCAAGCGCTGGACAAGGGCATCAATTTTTTTGACACCGCCGATCTTTACGACAAGGGGCAGAATGAAAGTGTAGTGGGCAGGGCTTTTAAGGGGATGCGCGAAAAGGTAGTTCTGGCCACCAAAGTAGGTAACCAATGGCGCCCCGATGGCAGCGGCTGGGACTGGAACCCGAGCAAAGCCTACATCCTGCAGGCGGTGGAGGAGAGCCTGAAGCGACTGCAAACCGATTATATCGATCTCTATCAACTGCACGGCGGCACTATTGATGACCCTATCGATGAAACCATAGAGGCCTTTGAGCAGCTGAAGGAGCAGGGCAAGATCCGGCATTACGGCATCTCGTCCATCAGGCCAAACGTAATTCGGGAGTATGTGAGTCGCTCCAATATAGCTAGCGTCATGCTGCAGTACAGCTTGCTGGACCGCCGCCCCGAAGAGGAGGTGCTGGAACTACTGCAGCAGCATCAGATTGGGGTGCTGGCACGCGGAAGTATGGCACAGGGACTGCTGGCCGATAAACCTGCCAAATCCTACCTAACTTATACTTTGGAGGAAGTACAGCAGGCCGCCGAGGCCGTCAAGGTTGTGGCCGGCAAAACCAGGAGGGCCTCTGAAACGGCTGTCCGGTTCGTGTTGCATCACCCATCGGTTACCTCTGCCGTGCTCGGCATCCGCACGGAGCAGCAACTGGAAGACGCACTTTTGGCTGCCCAAGCCGAGCCGCTGACAGATGCGGAAGTAAGGCAGTTGCAGGAAGTGCTGGCGGCTGGTAAGTATGAGCAGCACCGGTAGTTTCTTCAGTTTCTCTTAAAACAAGAGGAGTTTCTTGCTCGAGTAAGTCATACTTATACTTCGGCTATACTTTATACTTTCCAGTTTATACTTTCCCGAGCCACTGCTTCCTTTCTACTTGAACTAAGCTGTTCTTACTGGCTACCGTTCCTCCTCCAGGCTTACTTAAGCTATTGTTTCATCTCCTACTTGGCTCCCTCCCAGGCCGGGAGGCCTCGCCTTCGGGCATCGCGCTGTCTACATTTCCTTTGCTACCCTTCGGTCGCAATGCCGCTGAAGCGGCACCGGAAATCTAGAAGGCGCTCAACCCAAAGGCTGGGAAGCATTCGATAGCCACGGCCACTGCTGTCATCTCGACCATCGGGAGAGATCTGGATGGTGGAATTCCCGATAGATCTCTCACAGCTACGCTGGCTCTTTTCGGCTCTCGCCTCAAGAGTACTCGAGATGACAAGAAGAGGGGCAAGTATTATTCCCCTCCTCGGAGGGGCTGGGGGTGGGTTTATACTTTGTAGGGACAGGTCGCGACCTGTCCGCGCAAAGGCTAAAGCTACCTAGCTTATACTTCAGCCAAAGTAACAACAGGCTCCCCTCCTTAGACTACCGAGAACGCGAGTTCGAAGGTAGCGAGCGTAGCTCTGAGGGGTAGGGGTGGTTGGACACAGAGTAATGAAGTATTATACGGTCCTCCAAATACAGCCACCCACAAAAAAAAGCAGCAGCAAAAACATTTGCTGCTGCCTTATGTATGCCAGCGCCATACCTTGCAGCAAGGCGCCCAGAGATGCTTAGTCGTAGCTGTTCTTCTTCTTTTCCAGCTTAGCGGCTTTCTTTTCCTTGTCGGTTTTAGCCGGCTTCTTTTTAACTTCCTTTTTCGCGTCTTTAGACTTTGCCATAAGTTTAGGGTTAATGGTTTACCGAAAGGTACACTATTTTCGGATGCTTTGCTTGTGGCTCAGGCCATCCCGGAAAAATTTCTCAACTTTCCGTAAAGCCTGTCCAGGAGTAATGTACTTCTAGCTCGTTGGAGTCGAGGCCCAGGGCGATGCCCTGCAACAGGATGCGTGCACTGGGGTGAGTTGGGTCGCTCAGGTCGTTTTCGATGTCGCTGATGGTGGTTTGGAATGGGTCGCCGTTAAAGAAACGGAACCACAGCACTTTCCCCGTTTCCTCTTCTGCCTCATCGTCGTGCATCACCTGCAGCTCAATCTCCCGCAGTCGTGCAATCAGATCGTCCAGTTCTATCCGGTTGTCCAGGTAATCGTTAAAAGCCACACTGGCGATGGAAGTATAATGGGGGAGTTGGGTCATGCTTAAGTATGATTTAAATAAAGTATATATGTGCCGCTAAAGTATAGAACTAATCACAAACTTCGGTTTATACTTCTGCACTGATTTCTGATAAAACCATTTTTGCTCCCCGTTATGCAGCTCTACCACAAAGCGCCAGCCCCTTTTGGGAGTATGTTTTATTTTCCGTACTACACCCAGGGCTCCGAAGGTTACTTTTCTTCCTTCTAAAGTATATGATCCGTTTACAGTTACTTCTTCGCCAACACGGAATTTGGCTGAGTAGGGGAGTTTGTTTTCTGCGCTCATACTTTAAAAATAGGTTAGGTTGAAATTAATTATTTGCGTGAAGAAGTACTTAACTCCGGATGCAGCTCAGTTTCAGCATTGCCTGACATAGACTACTGCCACTGTACTTTATTTTCTAATGTACCTAAGCTGCACTTAGAATGGAGGTTTAGAGAGGGAACGGGATTGTATAGAAGAGCTTTAAAGTATAGATTGTAAGTATAGAAAGTATAAACTTACGAATCTCTGTAGCCTCCTTTAAACACCTCGTTCACATGCCAGGCAGTATACTCGGGGTTGGGATAAAAGGCTTTCTTTTGCGGCGGTTTGATAGATTTCCCATCATGCCGGATTAGCCAATCCTGCGCACCAATACCGTTTACTTCGTCCGACACCAGCATTTTTAGTTCTTCTGTTACCGTAAAGGCTCCCATATCGAACAACTTATGATGGGTTGCGCAGAGGGCCAGTCCGTTCACTTCGACATCAGGGCCTCCAGCCTGGTGCCACATAATGTGCGCAGCCTCTAGGGCCAACAGCTGGTGCCGCAGCCTAACACTAAAACCACAAACAGCGCACTGGTACTCGTATGCCCTCAGAATGCTTTCCCGGAAGAGCGGGTCGCGTTTACGGGTACGCTTTATGAGTTGAGTTGCAGGAGTAACTGAGATATCTAGTCCAACAGCATCCAGTATGTCCTGGTGCAGTGTCTCCGGAAAGTTTTGCTCCAGTATATTTTCCGCCACACTTCTTAATAAGTCCGGATTTTGCTTCAGCTGCTGGGCAACTTCGTCCGGAAACTTCCCCTGCAAGTCATGGTCGCGAAGGAACTTCGAACTGTAGTCCTGCCTGGTGTTTAGCAAGTCAGGTTTATTAAACTGCCAAAGCCCATCGTTAGCAAGCTTTGTGAATGGGAAGTTGGGGTGATAACTCTTTCGGTAAGGTCCAAAGTCAATTAGGAGATCCTTTAGCTTAGGCTCAATAGAAGTATAAGGTATAAAGCCGGTGTTGCCTCTTTGCATTTCTCCCAAGGCCATAAGTATTAGCAAGGGCTTGTGCGGCGCACGCGTGCCCTTGCTTTTCCAGGTGTTGATGTTCTGGAAGTGGGAGAGAAGGTCTGAGCCAGGCATTAACGGATAAACCTGTTGTTACTGTGATTTTCAAAAAATCCATGAATGATATAAATCATATAGTAAATATAAAATTAATTTTTGAAAATCAGGAACGCCTCTAAAGTCACATAGCTATAAACGGCCTATCTTGCTGCCCATTTTATCAGCGAACTCTACTTCTGTGGTTGTGCCGGTCTGTTCCAAGGCTTTAATAGATAACCGCGCGCAGGCATCGGCGTCTGATGCTGCCCGGTGGTGCAGGAAGTTGATGTGGTGCATGTTGCAGAGTGTTTTCAGGTCATACTTGCTCATGCCTTTCCAGATGTTCTTGGAGAACTTGAGGCTGCAGGCATAGCTGGCTTCGGGCAAGGGGATGTTGTAAGTAGCCAGTGTTTTGCGCAGCACGCTCATGTCAAAGCTGGCATTATGGGCTATCAGGAACTGCCCCTCCAGGTAGGGTTGCAGCACCGGCCACAACTCCCGGAAGTCCGGCTGGTCTTTCACATCGGCTGGTCTGATGCCATGCACGGCCACATTAAAGGGGTTGAAGTGCGGATAGTACAAAGGCTTGATTAGCCAAGAGCGCGTTTCTACAATCTGCCTGTCCCGGACCACCGTCAAACCTATCTCACAGGGGCTATCGCGTTGCGGCGTGGCCGTCTCAAAATCAATAGAAATAAAATCCATGGCCAAAGGTAGGGAATTGTACTGATACGTGCCGCTGTAGGGTGGGACAGCAGCTTAATTTTAAAGCATGGATAATGCACCGGTTTATACTTTCTCTCGCTTAACAGTGAAGCATGCTTATACTTTTACTGCTTCATTTTTTCAGGGAAATGTTACCCCAATCGAAGAAGTTTTTTAGCACTTTACCGATGTGTACTTTATTGGATGTTAGTAGCGACCTGAAAGTCTGTTACTTACTGGTGCTGCTAGGTGCGCCGACGATTTATTATTAAATATTACATAGCAACCGGCTATATAAGAAGGCACGTATATTGCCCGTTTACTACCAAACTAACATACTTATCATTATGATGAAGAAGTTTTTCTTTGCAGCAGCCCTGGCTTTTGGCACATTTACCGCTGCGCAGGCGCAGGCAACATTGGGCGTAAGGGGCGGTGCTAACCTCAGCAACCTGTCCGGCGACCTGAAAAACGAAGACAGATTCGAGAACAAGGTGGGCTTTCACGGAGGTCTTACCGTGAACTTCCCGGTAGTGGAGGATTTCTTCTCCATTCAGCCGGAACTGTTATACTCCAGAAAAGGCTTCAAAAACAACAGCGAGGAGTATACGAACCTGCTGTTGCAGAAAAGAAGACGTGAGGGCAGCGTAGACTACAACTACCTGGAACTGCCGGTGCTGGGCCACTTCAATGCCGGTCCGCTATACTTTGAGTTTGGCCCGCAGCTGAGCTACCTGCTGAGCGTGAACAACAAAACCGAACTTTATGACGGCGACGGCACCCGCATCTCCAGCGAGAAAGATGCCAAGAGCAAAGACGGCCTTTCGGAGTTTGAGGTAGGTTACGCGGCAGGTCTTGGCTTTAAAGCCAGCAACGGCATCAGCCTGGGCATCCGCTACAACGGCGCCTTCTCCGACTTCGTGAAAGAGGACGTGAACTTTGAGGGGGACCTGACAAACGCCCGCCACTCAGTATTTATGCTGACGCTGGGGCTGCGTTTCCCATCGGGTAACTAAAAATCAAGTATAAACGATAGAACCTGCCAGCCTCACCCTTTGGGTGGGGCTGGCTTTTTTTATTTGCTTACATGGTCCTTCTGATTCCCTGCCGTTACTGCTCGCTCTTAGCTTCCCGGTGCTGGATTACCCTGAAATTCTCCACCAGCTTCACAGCCTCAGGTATGTCCTCAGAGAAGAGCGCAATGAAGGAACCTTCCGGCGCATACTCCAGGGCATAGGCCAGGGCACGGGTTTCCTGGTTAATTTCCTTCGGCTCCAGTTCCGGCTTCACCATGTAAATGCCTTCTTTAAGCAAGTGGTTTATTTCTTCGCCGTTGCGGCCACGCAGGTCCTTGTCCTGCCGGATGATGATCTCGTCGAATACCTCGGCAGCTAGCCTGCCCACCTGCTTCACATCCTCGTCGCGGCGGTCGCCGATGCCTGCAATAATCCCAATCTTAGGGGAAGCATCTGTGTGCTTGATAAAATCGCTGATAGCCTGCATGCTAGCAATGTTGTGGGCATAGTCAATAAGCACCTCCGCCTTAGGCAGCCTGAACAGGTTCATACGTCCCGGAGTGGTTTCCGGTGAGGGGATAAAGGTGCGCAGGGCAGTCCGGATTTCGTTTATTTCCAAGTGCGAAATGTACGCGACCAGAGTGGCTGCCAGCACATTATAGATGTTGAATTTGGCCTTGCCTCCAAAGGTGAGCGGTATGTCGGCCACCCGATCCACCCTTATCTTGTAGGTGTTTTTAAAAATGGAGATAAAACCTGCCTCGTACACGGCAGCCAGCCCGCCCTTGGCAATGTGCGCCATAATGCGCGGGTTTTCCTCGTCAAGGCTGAACAAGGCGATTTTGCAGCGCAAGCCATGACTCATCTCGTAAACCAGTTCGTCATCAGCATTCAGAACGGCATAGCCCTGCGAGCATACGATTTTCGGGATAACGGCTTTCACACGCGCCATATCTTCCACGGTATGGATGTCACCCAAGCCCAAATGATCTTCCGACACGTTCATCACAACACCGATGTCGCACTGCCTGAAAGCCAGTCCGGTACGCAACATTCCCCCGCGCGCGCACTCCAGCACGGCATAGTTCACGGTGGGGTCTTTTAGCACGAACTCGCTGCTATAGGCGCCGGTCGTGTCGCCCTTTACTACCCGTTTGCCCTGTATGTAGATGCCGTCGGTGGTGGTATAGCCCACTTTATGGCCCTTAAAGTTGAGGATGTGTGCCGAGAGGCGTGTCGTAGTGGTTTTGCCGTTGGTGCCTGTTATGGCCACGATCGGGATGCGCGACGGACAGCCAAACGGGAACAGCATGTTGATGATCGGCTCGGCCACATTTCGCGGCAAGCCTTCGGTAGGGGAGATGTGCATGCGCAGTCCAGGGGCGGCATTGACTTCTATCACGGCCCCGCGAGCCTCCGGTAGCGGGATAGCAATGTCGGAGGCTATGACGTCTATGCCGCAGATGTCCAGGCCTATGATACCGGCGATGCGCTCCGCCATCAGCACGTTGTAGGGGTGCACCAGGTCCGTCACATCGGTGGCGGTGCCGCCGGTGCTCAGGTTGGCGGTCGTTTTCAGGTGCAGTACCTCACCGGCCGGCAGCACGGCCTGCAGGGTAAGTCCGCGCTCGCGCAGAATGCCCCTGGTGATTTTATCCACCTTGATATGGGTGAGGGCTTTCTCATGGCCAACCCCACGGCGCGGGTCTTTGTTTACCTGGTTTATCAATTGCCGGATGGTGGATTTGCCATCACCCACCACCAGAGCGGGCGTTCGTCTGGCGGCGGCCGTAAACTTACCGTCTATCACCAATAGCCTGTAGTCATAGCCCTGAATAAACTGCTCTACCATCACCTCCTCTGAAAAGCGCTGTGCCTCGGTAAAACCTTTCAACGCTTCCTTCCAGGTATGCAGGTTTATACTGGCGCCTTTACCCTGGTTGCCGTACAGGGGTTTGGTTACTATGGGATAATCCAGCTCGTCAATAGCATGCTCCAGCTCGCGGGATGTTTTAACAATCCTGCCCAACGGCACAGGTATACCTGCCTCTTCCAGAATGAGCTTTGTCTGGTTTTTGTCGCCTGCATTTTCCACGGCAAAGCAGGAGGTATTGCTGGTCATGGCCGCCTGAATGCGCTTTTGGTGTACGCCGAAGCCCAGTTGGATAAGTCCCATCTCCTTGTTCTGGATGTAGGGGATGTTGCGGTTCACCGCTTCGCGTACAATGGCCTCGGTGGAAGGGCCAAAATACTCGTCCTCCCGTATCTGGTGGAGCCTGGCCACGTCCTGTACCACACTTACCCGCTCACCGCGCACCAAAGCCTCGGTAATGCGCACGGCTGCGTGGGCGGCATATTCGCCCGCCCGCTCCTGCTGGTACGAAAACACGACAATATCCACTCCGGGCTGATCGGTGGCGTAGCGTCTGCCATAGCCACTGTCCATGCCAGCTACTGTTTGTAGTTCCAGGGCGATATGCTGTACTACCTTGCTCAGGGAGGTGCCTTCATTCAGCAGCCGTACAAAGCCGCCTTCTGTGCCCACATAGGAGCGGTGCTTGTGCAAGCCCGGGAACAGCCTAAGGAGCCTCTGTGCCAGGTTCGGTATCTCGTCGGTGTGGGTGTTTTGCAGGTCCTCCAGGTCCAGCTTGAGCACAATGATTTTCGGATGCTTAATGGACCAGTAGTTTGGGCCACGCATTATCTTAAGTTCTAGGATTTTCATAGTTTCAGGATATAGAGGCCTGGCATCGCCGTCAGGAAGTATGTGCCATAGTTGGTCGCCTAAAAGGGAGGATGACAATGAAGATGTATATTTCTATACGTAATTCTGTCTGCAAGAGAAATGCGTGCCCGAGGAAATTAGTAGCGACGGTCTGAAATTAAGTATGAATGCGGCTAAGAGTTGGGTGATACGTACTTTTATAGGGGCGAGGGCTGCTGGTGGCTATCAAAGCTTCCGGCAGCCCTCGCCTGGATAATGTTGGATGATGCCTGGTTTGATTAAGGACGCCACCAGGCGGTTTTCGGAGCAGAACCATTCAGGATAACCGGTTCTCCTATTAGGGGCGTGGTGATGGGCACCTGTCGTGCTGCCGCCTCTTTGGTAACGCGTTCGATGGGGTCGGTCCAGCTGTGCATGGCCAGGGAGAAGGCTCCCCAGTGGATGGGCATGAGCAGCTTGCCCTTCAGGTCGAGGTGGGCCTGCACCGTTTGCTCGGGCATCATGTGGATGCTCTGCCAGAGCTCGTTGTACTGCCCGCACTCAAGCAAGGTAATATCGAAGGGGCCATACTTTTCGCCGATTTCCGAAAAGCCCGGGAAATAGCCCGTGTCGCCGCTAAAGAAAATCCTGTCCTCCTTACCCATAATAACCCAGGAGGTCCAGAGAGTTTTCATCCTGTCAGTAAGACCGCGGCCGGAGAAGTGCCGGGAAGGCGTCGCTGCAAAGGTGAGCCCCTGCCAGCTTGCCTCCTGCCACCAATCCATTTCCGTTATCTTATCAGCCGGCACACCCCAACGCTCCAGGTGGGCGCCCACGCCCAGTGCTACATAAAAATGACCGGTTTTCTCGTTGAGCGCTTGTATCGAGCCATAATCGAGGTGGTCGTAGTGGTCATGAGAAATAAGGACAGCATCTATGGCGGGCATCTCCGCGGCAGTGATGGGTAAGGGAGCAAACCTTTCTGGACCCATAAAAGACAGCGGGGAGGCGATATCGCCTAGCATGGGGTCCAGCAGCAGGCGTTTGCCGTCTATCTCCACGATAAAGGAAGAATGCCCCAGCCAGGTGACCACGGTAGCTGTATCCTGTGTCGTCTTGGTATGGGCAGCTTTTACAGGCAGGTAGGGGATGGGGCGGTCTGGTAGTTGCTCGACTGTCTCTCCAAAGATCCGCGTGTGTAACAGCTTGAGGTATCCCTTAAAGCCGATGTCCATGTTGGTAGGCACAGGGTTTTGGAACACACCCTCTGCGTAGTTCGGCGACTGCTGCATCTTTTCCAGGCGCGCACCCTTTGCCTCGGCCCCAAACTGAGGAGATAGCCGTAGAAAGGAGCAGCCGGCTACGGTAGCCAAAAGTATGAAAAAGCTAAGGGTGTAGAGTATAAAGCGGGTCATGAAGGCGAAAGGCTTGTTGCTGCCGGCGTGGTTTTGTTTCCGGTTTGTAGGGCAAAGGTACAAATTAGTTAGGAATGAGTCTTGTCAGGAATGAGGTGGCTGTATAGCTTCAGAACGGCGTTAGCTATGCTTTTATACTTTGGCTATACTTTTATACTTTGCTAGTTTATATTTTCATAGCCCCTGCTTCCTTCTGTTTGGACTAAGGTATTCTTGTTAGTTACTGTTCATCCTCCAGATTTACGAGCCTAAAGTTGCATCTCTAACTTGGCTCCCTCCTAGGCCGGGAGGCCTCGCCTTCGGGCATCGCGCTGTCTACATTTCCTTTGCTCCTGCGTCGCAATTTCGCTGTGGCGAAACCGGAAATCTAGAAGGCGCTCAACCCAAAGGCTGGGAATCTTTCGATAGCCCCTGCCTTTGCTGTCATCTCGACCTTTGGGAGAGATCTGTGTAGAATCCCGGGTAGTTCTCTCACCGCTCAAGATGACAGGAGAAGGAGCAAGTATAATTCCCCTCCTCGGAGGGGCTAGGGGTGGGTTTATACTTTGTAGGGACAGCAGCTACAGCGCTTATACTTCAACCTCAGTAACTACAGACTCCCCTCCTTGGCTAAGGAGGGGTAGGGGTGGTTGGGCCCGGTACTGCAAAACTTCCTGCCCTCTTGGGCTACACTTAGTAAACAAGTATAGCAGCGGCATTTCTATACTTTAGGTTTCCAACCTGGAATACAAATAGGGCCTATAATTCGCGAGCGTACGTATGGCAATCATTTTAAAGTTCCGCCAGTTGAAAACTGGCCACATAATAGCTCCATGTTGAAAACTTGAAGCAGCAATGGAATTGTGGCTCTTAGGGGAGGGCTGGGGATCTGTAACATCTACACAACATCACAAAAACCTGGCACAGCCATTAGAACTTTCAGGATTTGTTCCTGTTCTTAGCAGTGGCGGGAGGCGGTTGAAGCGCATCATCTACCCAACCTTAATCGCCGTATAAAAAAGTATACACGCAAACATCAGCTAAAAAGTACAATCATATATGCTACTCTTTTGGATATTCGTTATAGGGGCAGTACTGGGCTATATGTATGGTCATTACTTAAAACCCAACCTCAGCCTGCGCAAAGCTATTCAGCAGGCACGGGAGGCCAGCCAGGCTGTGCTGCAGGAAGGGCATCAGGGCGTCTACCGGACCGTCGTGTCAGACCATAACGAGCAATCGGAGCTGGTAGTGGAGGTAAAGGAGCTTGCCATAACGCAGGCTGGTATGGTGAAGGTGGAATACCTGAGCGCTTATTACAAGAACCCCTCGTTCCGTACAAAAAAAGGAGAGGCCCTGATGCGGGAAGTGCGCGAATTATTAGGAGATTATCTGCCATTATCCGATATTGAATGGTACGAAACGACGGAGCGCCAGGACAAGGCCCGCAAAAGCCTGCACACACTGGACGCCCTGGGTAAAAATAACGTTGGCTAAATAAAACCATGGAAAATAACACAGATATCACCATCACCGAAAACAAGGAGCTGCTACAGCAGCGCGCCGCAGATCTTTCTAAGACTATCGACCCGGAGAAACCCGAGAGCCTCACCAATTTTGGGGTGGAGACACAACGCAAGCTCGGGCATTACTCCAACGAGTTGCTGGCAAAGGTGAAGGCGAAAGACTCCGGCGATGCCGGTACAGCCATTAACGAGCTGCTCACCCAAATCAACATGATCAAGATCGACGAGGGGGAGAAGCGCAGTTTCCTGTCCAGGCTACCGTTTGGCAAAAAAATAGAAGACCGCTCTAAAAAGCTGGCCATCCAGTACAATTCCATCTCTGAGAATGTGGACGATGTGGTAATAAAGCTGGAGAAAACGCGCCAAAGTATACTTAAAGACTCGACCAGCCTGGAAGTGATGTTCAAGCAGGCCGTGGAGTACATACACGAGGTGCGCGCGGTAATTGCTGCCGGCAAAATGAAGATAGAGGAGATTGAAAACGAGCTGATTCCGAAGTTACAGGGCGAGGTAGAGAGCAGCAACCAGGATGAGCTGGTGGTGCAGCGCCTCAGCGACCTGATCGCCTTTAAGGACAGGCTTGAGAAGAAGGTGCACGACCTGACCCTCTCCCACACCATCGCCACGCAGTCCATGCCGCAGATCCGTATGATACAGACTACGAACGATGTGCTGGCCCAGAAGATTCAGAACTCGATCGTAACTGTCATCCCGGTGTGGCGCCAGCAGGTGGCCATTGCCCTGGGGCTGGAGAAACAGCGCAAGGCCCTGGAAATTCAGAAAAAGGTAACCGATACCACCAACGAGATGCTGCTCAAGAACTCGCAATTGCTCAAAACTAACGTGGTAAACGCTTCCAAGGAAAACGAGCGCGGCATTGTGGATGTGGAGACGCTCAAAAAAGTGAACCGCGACATGGTGGAGACCCTTGATGCCGTGGTAAAGATATCGGAGGAGGGAAGCCGCAAACGCCTGGAAGCGGTAAAAGAACTGGCTGCGGTACAGGAAGAACTCAACAACAAGATCATTGGCTCGTTCAGCAGCAAGACTAAAAAGATTGAAACAGAATAATGGCTGCGGAGAAAGATAAAAAGCAAACACCTGATAAGCTCCTGACAGGGGAGCAGGAGGAGTTGCTGGATTTATACTTGCACAAGCTCGACTTTTACATGGAGGAGCTAAAAGCTGCCGATGCCGTACAGGTAGAAATTGAAACGCAGCACCTGAAAAAGATCCTTCATAAATGAAAAAAATACTGCGCGCTCTTTTCGGGCTGAACGGACAAACCGGCAACAGGAAAGTAGTCGGTAGCCCCGAAAGCACAGATACGGGAAGTATGCCTTACCTCCGCGAGTCGGAACAGCGGCTGATGGCGCTGGAGGACCTCTATGCCAGGTATAGGCACACCCCCCATGCTGCGCAGTTTAAGCTAGTTATCGAGAAGACCAGGCGCATCCATGCCTATTTAGTGTCGCGCGGCAGAGTGAATGAACTGGAGCTTTTTCATGTACAGCATACTGACCATTTTCTAAGCACCTACACGGCCATTCTGGATGCCCAGCAGGAAGCGAAGGAGCATGTGATGTCACAGCCGCCGAGGCGGGCGCCGCAGCCGGTTAGTAAGCCGGGTGGGGTGTTGGGCCGGACAGTGGTGTTTGGCCCGTTCCGCAGCGAGCACAAGGAGGTGAAGGCTGCCCGCACCGTGAACCGGGAAACAAGCCAGCGGGCTTACCAAGCCATTGCCGAGGCGAAGATTGAAGTGCCGCGACTGGCCCTGCCTGAGATCGCCATCAACACCTACGCCACGATAGTATACTTGCGGGAGGATCTTTCGGATGGGCTTACCACGAGTGAGATTGGGTTTACCTCGACGCCGGAGGAAAAGGAGGCCTTTGTGAATTACATCAGTTCCCGCTTGGGCATTGACCACCTTACCTATGCGGGCAACGCCATGGTATACGTGCCCACCCACGATAGCAAGCATCCGGCGGAGATGCTGCCGGTACTGCACTGGCATGGCACGCCCTATGTGCTGAGTCTGGAGGATTACCGCCTCTACCCGGTGCGCACCTACAGAACCAGGCGCTGAGGCAAAGCATGTACGGCACTTCTATACTTTTTCGGGGTAGTTATACTTTATAAGGCCAGCGAGAAAGTTAGAAACAAAGCATCCTTTTGCTGGTTTTCTAGCTTTAAATAATCTGTCTTATTTCTGCCACCCAACACCCCGAGCCATGCCGGACAAGCGTTTCTACAAGGGCCTCTATGGCACCAACTCCATCGAGTTTGCGAAAGGATTGATTAACGTGCACCCCTTTGGAGAGATTGGCAGGCAGTACGATGGGCAGGTAAAGCTGCACGCGCATAATAACCTCTTCCAGATATTTTTGGTGGAGCAGGGGACTACCGTCCTTTACCATGCCGCCGCGGAAACCACCATTGAGGGACCTGCCCTCATCACGGTTCCCAAGAACTACGAACACGGCTTTTTGCACCAGGGCGAGGTATCCGGGTGGATCATCAGCTTGTCTGACACCGTGCTGGAGCATATGCTGCAGCGGGAGGCGGAGGTGGTCTATACCCTCGATAACATTTACCTGTTCACGCTATCATCAGACTTCCCGGAAGCCATGGCAGTACGCCATACTATTCAGAAGTGCGTGCAGGAGTATAACCAGCAGAACCCGGGGCGATTGCTGATGCTGCACTACCTGGTGGGGCAGTTGCTGGTGCAGCTCTTCCGCCTCTCCATCGGAAGCGGAAAGCAGGTAATGGGGGCTGACAATGTGAGCAAGATATACTTCCGCAGGTTCCAGCAGCTCATCAAAGAAGAGCATTCCTACAAAAAAGGGGTAGAGGCGTATGCCTGCCAACTCCATATCTCCGCCGGTCACCTCAGCCGGGTGTGCCGAAGTATAGCCGGAAAATCTCCCAAAGACATCCTGATTGATTACTTTATTACCGAAGCGCAGCTAGCTTTGGCAGATGTGGAAAAATCCGTGTCGGAAGTATGCTTTGCGCTGGGTTTTGATGACCCGGCATACTTTACCAGGCTCTTCAAGAAAAGAACCGGCCTGACACCCATGGCCTTCCGGAAGCAAATCGGCGTGAAGCACACTTAGGTGCTTTTTCCCCTGAAAATGTTCGATTTGTCATACTATTAAATAGAAAGTCCTACTCCCTAGAGACAAGATCGGGTAAATTTGTTTATATCAGTGAGTGCTTACTCCCTTAATGAGTTAAGGCGCTTACTATTAAATGATTATCCCGTATTGTTATACTATGAGAGAAGCGAGGATTGAGCGGATAGAAACCCTTATTGTAGACCTGCCTACCATCAGGCCGCACCACCTGTCGATGGCTGTGATGCGCAACCAGACCATGGTGATTGTGCGCCTGTTTTGCAGCGACGGCATAGAGGGGATTGGCGAGGCTACTACCATTGGTGGCCTGAGCTACGGG
This sequence comes from Pontibacter chinhatensis, assembly GCF_900113285.1. Classification (GTDB taxonomy): domain Bacteria; phylum Bacteroidota; class Bacteroidia; order Cytophagales; family Hymenobacteraceae; genus Pontibacter; species Pontibacter chinhatensis. Next base: position 749,936 of record NZ_FOOT01000001.1, on the reverse strand, counting down.
AACGAGTTTCCGGAGGGAATGAAGTTTACCATCGGCACCTACCTGGCTCCACTGCTGGTAGGCAAGCCGGCCACCAGCATAAATGCGGTAATGGCCGAACTGGAGCACCAGGTACAGGGCAATAATTTCGCCAAGTCCGCCATCGAAACCGCCCTGCTCGACGCGCAGGGCAAGCGCCTGGGCGTGCCGGTATCCGATCTCTTGGGAGGGGCTGTCACCAATACCCTGCCCGTACTTTGGACCCTGGCCAGCGGCGACACCGACAAAGACATACAGGAAGCCCACGACCTGCTGGCCAACGGCCGCCACCGTACGTTCAAGCTTAAAATCGGCCGGAAAGACCCCAGCGTGGACATCGCCCATGTGGCTGCCATCAAACAGGCTGTGGGAGCCGATGTGAAGGTAACGGTGGATGTAAACCAAGCCTGGACCGAAAGCGCGGCCAAACAAGGTATTGCCAAACTTCAGGAGGCCGGCGTGGATCTTATCGAACAGCCGATCGTGAAAACGAACTTCGACGGGCTGGCCCGCCTGACCCGTTATTTCCGCGTACCTATTATGGCCGACGAAGCCGTCGCCACGGTATCCGATGCCTTTAAATTGGCCAAAATTGGTGGCGGCAGCGTGTTTGCCCTCAAAATCTCCAAAGCCGGCGGCCTGACCAACACCCAACGGCAGGCGGCCATTGCCCGGGGCGCTGGCATCAGCCTCTACGGCGGCACCATGCTGGAAGGCACCATCGGCACCCTTGCCTCAGCCCACCTTTTCAGCACCCTCTCAGACCTGGACTGGGGCACCGAGCTCTTCGGCCCGCTCCTGCTCACCGACGACATCGTGAAAAAAAGAATCACCTATGCCAACGGGGGGATGGAGCTACCGCAGGGACCGGGCCTGGGCATTGAACTGGATCTAAACCAAGTAGAAAAGTATAAACGAAAATAAGCCATGCTATTTCACGTGCACATGACCGTTAACATCCCCCTGGACCTGGACAAGGCCTATGTGGATGAATTGAAAGCCAAGGAAAAAAACCTTTCGCAGGAACTGCAGCGGCAAGGCAAATGGACACATATCTGGCGCATAGCCGGCCAGTATGCCAACATCAGCATCTTTAATGTAGACAGCGCCGGCGAGTTGCACGACATCCTGATGTCGCTCCCGCTGTACCCTTTCATGCAGGTGGAGGTAACCGCCCTTTGCCAGCATTACTCTTCCATCAAAAACGAGGAGGAAGCCCACTAACCACCTTAAAACAAATCGAACTATAATCTATAAAACTTTACGACCATGGAAAGAAGTCAAATCGATGCCGTTATAGAAAGAATCACGTCCACTGAGGATCCAAGCAAGGGCTCTGCCCGTGTGAAGGAAATCGTGAACCGCCTGACCCGCGACCTGTTTTACGCCATTGAAGACCTGGATATACAGCCAGAGGAAATCTGGCATGCCGTGGACTGGATGACAAACACCGGCAGAAGCAACGAGTGGGGCCTGGTGGCGGCCGGTATCGGCCTGGAGCACTTCCTGGACCTGCGCATGGACGAGGCCGAGGCGAAAGCAGGCATCACCGGCGGCACGCCCCGCACCATCGAAGGGCCGCTTTACGTACCGGGCGCTCCGGAGTCGGTAGGGTATGCAGAGCTGGAGACAGAGCCAGAAATAGGTGCTGAAAGACTGTACATGCAGGGCCAGGTGAAAGACCAGGACGGCACGCCTATTCCGAATGCCAAAGTTGAAGTATGGCACTGTAACCTCAAAGGTATGTACTCTATTTTCGATACCTCCCAGCCTCCTTACAACCTGCGCCGCAGCATCATCACTGATTCAGAAGGAAAGTATAAATTCAAGAGCTTTTTGCCGGTAGGCTATAGCTGCCCTCCGGGCGGGAGCACCGATCAGATGCTGCAAGCCCTCGGTCGCCACGGCAGCCGTCCGGCCCACATACATTTCTTTGTAACAGCGCCCGGCCACCGCAAGCTTACCACACAGATAAACATCGAGGGTGATCCGCTGATTTGGGACGACTTTGCCTTTGCCACCCGCGAAGACCTGGTGCCACACATTACCCGCTACTCCGAGTCTGAGGCCAAAGAAAAATTCGGCATCGACGAGCCTTTTGCCTCTATCAACTTCGATTTTGAAGTGCATAAGGAGAAGGAAGGCGTGTTTGACGCAGAAATTGAGAGAACCCACGGTCCGCGCTAACATCAAGCAAGCAACCGGAAGTATGGCAAATGGCAGCCATACTTCCGGTTGTTCACCAAGTATCACATTGCCAGCTGCGCGCGCCAGCATCATCACTACAGAACACTTACCTGCCTTATGCCAACTGTTAAGCTAACGAACCATACCTGCTTTTATACTTTTCTGGATGCCGGGAAAGAAGATACGATCGTGTTCTCCAACTCCCTGGGAACGGACCACACGATGTGGGATGAACTGGATCCCATACTTCGTCCGCAGTACAACATTCTTCGCTACGACACGCGCGGCCACGGGCAAAGCACTATTCAGGCAGACACGGTTAGTATAGCGGAGTTGGGGCAGGATGTGGTGGAATTGCTGGACCACCTGGGGCTAGGTAAAGTATACTTCTGCGGCCTGTCCATGGGCGGGCTGATTGGGCAGTGGCTGGGCATTCATGCTACGGAGCGCTTTAAAAAGATTGTGCTGGCCAACACGGCTGCCAAGATCGGCACCGAAGAAGGGTGGAATTCCCGCATCAAACAGGTGAGGGAGCATGGCCTGGAAAGTATACTGGACGGTACGGCGCAGCGCTGGTTTACGCCAGCATTTCGCGAGCAGCATCCTGAAGTAGTGGCTGCTATTCTGGAAAAGTTCGCACGGAATTCGGTGCAGGGCTATACGTCCTGCTGCGCCGCTGTACGCGATGCTGACTTCAGGGACAAGCTGCAGCGCCTGCAGGTGCCGGTGCTCGTCATCAGTGGCCAGCAGGACGAAGTGACCACGCCTGCCGACGGGGACTTTATAGTTAGACGCTTGCCGCAAGGGCGCCACGTGACGCTCGATGCCAACCACCTTTCCGCCGTGGAGCTGCCTCAGGCCTTTGCTGAAAGTATGCTGCACTTCCTCCAAAAAGATTAAGTCTTCTACAAAAGAATTAGAACATATGAAATCGGTACCACAAATTAGCCTTGAAGAAGCCGTTGCTTTGGTAAAGGATGGCGATATACTACTGCAGGGCGGCTTTGGCATGACAGGCAACCCGGTGCACCTGATGCACGCGCTGGCCGAAACTAACACCAAAGACCTGACCTTTATTGGCAACAACGTAGGCGAAGCCGGCATCGGTGGCGGCAAGCTGCTGCGCAACGGACAGATCAAGAAGATGATCGGTTCGTTCTTTACCAGCAACCCGGAGGCCGTAAAGGCTGCCCAGGAAGGCAAGGTAGAGTATGAGCTCCTGCCACAGGGAACGCTGGCCGAGGCCATCCGCGCAGGTGGCGCAGGCATTGGCGGCTTTTTTACTCCAACCTCTGCCGGAACAGAGCTCGCCAAAGGGCGCGAAACAAAGGTGATACAAGGCAAAGAGCAGGTGTTTATTGAGGGCATCCGGGGAAATGTGGCCTTTATCCGTGCCTGGCGGGCTGATACTGCCGGTAACCTCACGTACCGCATGACGGAGCAGAACTTTAACCGTGCCATGGCCACGGCCGCCGACCTGGTGATAGTCGAAGTGGAGGAAATTGTGCCGGTAGGTGAGATAGCGCCGGAGCACGTGCACACGCCGGGCTCTTTTGTGGATTACCTCGTAGAAGCCAAACTAACCTTGGAAGACTTGGGGTCCTCGGCATCGGTGGCCTCGTCTAAGAAAGTGGATGAGAAACGCATGCACATGGCGCGCCGGGCTCTAAAGGAACTTAAAAAAGGGGATGTGGTAAACCTGGGCATCGGCATCCCGACATTGGTAGCGGATTTGATCACGCCGGCAGATGGCATTGTGATGCACACCGAGAACGGGATGCTGGGCGTCGGGCCAACCCCAACTGACGGGGGAGGCGCGATGGATTATCCGGTGAATGCCGGTAAAATTCCGGTAACAGCCCTGCCGGGTGCCAGCTACTTCGATAGTGCCGACTCGTTTGCCATGATCCGCGGCAGGCACGTGGATGTGGCCATTATGGGCGGTCTGGAGGTGGATGAGAAAGCCAACCTGGCCAACTGGGCGGTGCCGGGCCAACCGCTGCTGGGTGTTGGCGGCGCCATGGACCTGGCCTCCGGAGCCAAAACGCTCATCATCACCATGACCCACACGAACAAAGATGGTTCTGCCAAAGTAGTACCTGACTGTAAGCTGCCGCTTACAGCGCTCAAGGCTGTGGATATGATCGTCACCGATCTGGCCGTGTTCCGATTTATTGACGGGCAGCTGACGCTAACGGAGCTGATGCCGGGTGCTACGCTGGAAGAAGTGCGGACTAAAACATCGGCCCATTTTGAAGAGAGATTAGGGTAGCCGCCAGCAAGTATGGCTGCCGCGACAAAGTATAAAAGTATAAGTATGAGCAAAGAAGCCTATATCATAGATGGAATAAGAACTCCGATCGGAAGCTTTGGCGGTAAACTTTCCCCCGTGCGCACCGACGACCTGGCGGCCATGGTCATCCGGGAACTAGTAAGCCGTAACCCCGGCATCCCGCAGGACGCAGTGGACGACGTTATACTTGGCTGCCACAACCAGGCTGGCGAGGACAACCGCAACGTGGCCCGGATGGCGTTGCTGCTGGCCGGGCTACCAACCTCCGTGCCTGGCGAAACGGTTAACCGCCTTTGCGCATCGGGCATGTCCGCAATCATCAACGCGGCGCGTGCCATTAAAGCCGGTGACGGGGAGGTATTTATCGCGGGCGGCGTGGAGCACATGACGCGTGGCCCGCTGGTCGTTTCCAAGCCGAGCAAAGCCTTCGGCACCGATTCCCAGATGCATGATTCAAGTTTCGGCTGGCGCTTCGTCAACCCGAAGATGAAAGAAATGTACGGCGTGGACCCCATGGGCAATACCGCTGAAAACCTGGCCGAGAAGTATGAAATTTCCCGTGAGGACCAGGATAAGTTTGCCTACCACTCGCAGCGCAAGGCAGCGCAGGCGCAGCAGAACGGCATCCTGGCCGAGGAGATTATGCCTGTAACGATACCCCAGCGCAAAGGCGATCCGGTAGTGGTATCGGAAGACGAGTTTATCCGCCCCAACACCACGGTAGAAACCTTGGCAAAATTGCGTCCGGCTTTTAAGGCTGATGGTACTGTTACTGCCGGCAATGCCTCGGGTTTGAATGATGGTGCCGCAGCTGCCTATGTGGTGTCCGGGGAAGCGGTAGAGAAGTATGGCCTTAAGCCCTTGGCCCGCATCGTAAGTTCGGCAGTGGTAGGAGTGGAGCCGCGCATCATGGGCATCGGCCCGGTACCAGCCACACAAAAGGCGCTGGAAAGAGCAGGGCTCAGCCTGGACGACATGGACATAATCGAGTTGAACGAGGCCTTCGCCGCCCAAAGCCTCGCCTGCACCCGTGCCTTAGGTCTGGAGGACGAGGACCCGCGCGTGAACGTAAATGGTGGCGCCATTGCCCTCGGCCACCCACTCGGCATGTCGGGCACTCGTATTGTACACAGTGCAGCTCTTTCTCTGCAGCGAACCAATAAGCGTTATGCCCTGGCTACCATGTGTGTAGGCGTAGGGCAGGGGTATGCCGTGGTGCTGGAGAAAGTATAACTCCGGGTTTAAAGTATAGATTGATAGGTGGAAGGTGCGGTAGCAGTTACCTCAAGTATGGAAGAACTGTTACCGCAACTTCTGTTTATACTTTATACCCGCCGCTTCTCATCCCGCTGGCGCGAGTTTGCAACTCGTGCCTACCTATGATGTTGGGTTTGTAACCCAACTGGCTTGAAAAGCCATACTTATACTTCGGCTATACTTGTCGGTTTATACTTTCATAGCCGCCGCTTCCCTCAACTGACACAAGCTATACTTTCTAGCCCCCGTTCATCCTCCAGACTTACATAAGCTATTGTTTCATCTCTTACTTGGCTCCCTCAAGGCCGGGAGGCCTCGCCTTCGGGCATCGCGCTGTCTACATTTCCTTTGCTCCTACGTCGCAATGCCGCCACAGCGGCACCGGAAATCTAGAAGGCGCTCAACCCAAAGGCTGGGAACAGGTTCGATAGCTACAGCCTTTGCTATGGAACGAATACAGACTGTCCCCTTGAGGGGACCATAGGGGTGTAACTCCCAATACCGTTTGCTACGGAGCTTATACTTTAACAACAGCAGTCACAGGCTCCCCGCCTTGGATAAGGAGGGGCAGGAGTGGTTGGGCCCGGTAATTACAAAACTCCAATAGTATATTTTGAGCAAAGCGCTTATGGCAACTTATACTTTACCTAAAAGTCCCTCTCCTAGAATCTCACGAAGGGTATGCGCCCCCCCAAACAAAGTATAAAAGAATAATGCCAGTCCCCGGAAGAAACTCCCGGGGACTGGCATTATTTGGAAAGTATAAACAAACTTACTGCACGGCAGGCATCTTCTTCAGGTCGTCCTGAAACTTCTTCAGCTGCTTGTCAATCACTTTTTTATCACCCACCACTACCAGCGTCATTTCTTTCGGGCGCATGTAGGTTTTGGCGATTTCTTGTACTTTCTGGGGCGTCACGGCATGTATGTTCTCTACCTGGTTGGTCAGGAACGTTTCGGGCAGGTCGTGCAGGTCGAGGAAGTTGAGCTGGCTGATGATACCCGATGGAGTGGAGTTGCGCAACACAAAAAGCCCGGCCTCATAATTCTGAATGCCTTTCAGTTCTTCCTCGGTTGGTGGCTCTTTACGCAGCCTGTCAATTTCATACACGATCTCTTTAAGCGAGTTTCCGGTATGCTCAGTCGTCACATCGGCTTGCTGGTACCAGTCACCCACCTTATACCTGGCCGAGATGGAACTGTAGGGCGAGTAGGTATAACCTTTGTCTTCGCGAATGTTGCGGGTGATCCGGGAGCCAAAAGAGCCACCCAGCAGCGAATTGGTAACACGGAGCGCCATGTAATCGGGATGGGAAGGGGGAACTACAGGCAAACCGATAACGAGGGTGGACTGCGGAGCACCGGGTCGGTCCACCACAATCATATCGCTTTTCGTAACTGGTTTGGCCAGCTGAATCTCACGTGCAGGTCCCTCGCGCCAGCCGCGGAGCGAAGAAGTAATAGCCTCTTTCATGGCACTTTCATCGAACCTGCCGGCTACATACACATTGGTGCGCTTCGCTCCGAACTGATTCTGGTAGAAGTTTCGCACCTGTTCCAAGGTATAGGCGTCTATCTCCTTGTCGGTAGGCAGGTCGCGGCCATAGGGGTGGTCGCCGTACAGGGCTTTGGTGAACCTGATTTGCGCCTGCATGCCCGGTTGCGCGCGGGCCAGGTTCATCTGCCGCTTAAAATCGTTCTTCACCCGCTCCAATTCCGACTCCGGAAAGGATGGGTTCTGCAGCAAGTCCGCCATGAGTGCTACCAGCTCCGGTCCATACTCCGAAAGCGCATCCGCATAAATGATGGTTTGGTTGGCACCGATGCTGATGTTCAGAGAGCCGCCCATGCGCGCCACTTCTTCCGCTATCTGCGTGGCGCTGCGGGTGGTGGTGCCTTCCTGCATCAGGTGACCGGTGATGTCTGCCAGTCCGTTCTCGTTGGCCTGCTCATGTACGTTGCCGGTCTGCACTACCAGGTTTATGGTCACCTTCGGTAGTTCCCCATAGGGCACCATGGTCGCCTCCAGGCCATTGGGCAGTTTAAATTCTTCCTTGGCAGGCAGGGTAAAGTTCTTGGGCTGTCCGCCTTCCGGTGGAGTCTGTTTCTGTGCCACGGCTATACTGGCGCTCATGGCCAGCAGCACGCTTAGCGATATCGTAAGTATATTTTTCATGATGTTCTAGATTTGGGCCTGTGGGTTGATGACAAGTATGGTGCGGTTAGTGGGTCGCAGGTATTCCTTGATGGTTCGCTGAATCACCTCGGGCGTTACTTTCCGGAACTCCGCCTCCAGCTCGTTGATGCGGGCCGGGTTATCGTCAAACAGGGCGAAGCTTGCCAGCAGGTCTGCCTTGCCAAACCCGTAGAGTTCGCTCAACTGGTCGTAGAGGGAGGAGCGGACTTTTACCATAGCCAGGTCAAGCTGTTCCTGGCTAATGCCTTCCTGCTGCAGCCTTGCCACCTCCTGGTCCAGCACCGTGAGGATAGAGTCGGCCGAAACATCTTTGTCGTACACCAGGTTGCCCATCCACAGCATAGGGCCGTTGTAGTTAAACATGTTGCCCAGGTAGGCGTTTATGCCACCGGTAACCGAGCCCGTATAGCCTTTCTCCTGCACCAGGGCCTGGTACAAGCGGCTGTCGTTGCCCTGCAGTAGTATCTGGTCCAGCAGGCCCATGGCATAATACTCAGGTGTGTTGCGCTCCGGCATGTGGTAGGCAAAGGCCAGGGCCGGCTTGTTGGCCAGCTTGTCGTCCTTGGTAAAGCGCTGCTCTTTCTCCTGGCGCGGCTCGGTCAGGTCTACCGGTGCGGGCAGGGTAGAGGATGGAATCTGCCCGAAGTACTGCTGCACCCACTGTTTGGCCTGCTCCGGCTCAAAATCCCCGACTATCACCAGGGATGCATTGTTGGGCGAGTAAAAGGTTTTAAAGAACGACTGCACGTCCTCCAGGTTGGCAGCATCCAGGTCTTTCAGGTCGCCATAGAAGTTGTGGGCGTTGTACCAGTTCTTGTTGGCATACTGCGGCATGTCGAGCCACGGAAAACCGCCATAGGGCTGGTTGAGCACGTTCACCTTCACCTCGTTCTTCACCACACCCTGCTGGTTAGTCAGGTTTTCCTGCGTAATGTTGAGGCCCTTCATGCGGTCCGCTTCTGCCCAGAGCATGGTCTCCAGCTTGTGCGCCGGCACAATCTCGAAGTAGTTGGTGTAGTCAAAGCGCGTGCTGCCGTTCAGGATGCCGCCGTTCTTCTGCACCAGTTGGATGAACTCCATCTTACCCAGGTTCTCCGATCCTTGGAACATCATGTGCTCGAACAGGTGGGCAAAGCCGGTGCGGTCCTTGGGCTCAATCCGGAAACCGATGTTGTAGTACACCGCCACCGTTACGACAGGAGCCGTCTTGTCAGGCGAGAGCACCACTTTCAGGCCATTGTCCAGCTTGTAGTAATCTACCGGCACCTGATAGGTTGGAGCGGCGGTAGCCACCTCGGTCGTATCAACAGCCTCGGCACCTTCGGTGGTACTAGCGGTGGGCGCCGTTGTTTTCTGGCTGCAGGAAGCCGCCAGAACAGCCGCACCAAATACCAGCGGTATCAGTCGCCGCTTAGTCGGATGGAATAGGTTAGGGATAAATTGCATAGGAACAATTGGTTAGGATTAGGTTTCAGCATTAAATATAGCACTATACGATTATTGCGCAGTATAGTGCAAAATATTATTAGTTAATCTAAAAATAATTTCTGAACGATACGTTATACTTGAAAATTATTTTTCCAGCTCCTGCGCATACATAAACTTAGTCTTGAATAGCTTAACCTGACCAATTTAAACTATGAGCAAAAGTATACTTTCAGTTCTCGTCTTTTTTGCCTGTTCCCTGGCCTTTCCGGCACAGGCCCAGCACCTGAAGCGCCGCCCTTTTCTGGGGGTGCAAATTGCGCCAGTCTCTGACTCCCTGGCAGCGGTGAATCAGCTCGGGGACGGCGCAGGAGCCATGGTGGTAGCCATTATTCCCAACAGCACGGCAGCCGCGCTCAAGCTTCAGCCAAACGATGTCATAGTCAGCATCAACAAGGAAGCTGTCCGGACGGCAAATGATGTGGTGGCCAAGGCCCGTACTTTCTCCACTGCTGCGCCTGTTACGGTTGGCGTTATCCGGAACAAGAAGCGACTGACGCTGAAAGGGAAGGTGAAGGAAATGCCACGCGAGGAGGATGCAGCTGCTGAGGTGCTCTATGATGAAGTGAAGACAGACCACGGCTACGCCCGCCTGATAGCAAAGAAGCCAAAAGGTAAGGGCAAATACCCCACGGTTTTCTTCCTGCAGGGCTACGGCTGTAGCTCCATCGATAACCTGCCCCCGCACGACCCGCAGCGCCGGTTGATGGATGGCCTGGTGGCCAAAGGTTATGCGGTTTTCAAAATGGACAAGCCCGGCGCGGGGGACAGCCAGGGCAGTGCACCATGCACCGAGATTGGCTACGAAGAAGAACTGGCTGCCTTCTCGGTTGCCCTTAAAAAGCTACAGACCTATGACTTCGTGGATACGGGCAACGTGTTCCTATTCGGCCACTCGCTCGGCGCCAACACAGCGCCTGTTATCGCTGCCGATACAAAGGTGAAAGGCATCATCGGGTATGGCGTGGCCGGTAAACCCTGGTATGAGTACATGCTGGACGTGTTCCGGGAGCAGCGTGCCGAGATAGGGTTTGACCCGGTGCGGATTGACGAGGACATGCTGGTGTTGGGCCCGCTGACATACGAATTGCTCGTCGGCAAGAAATCGGCGGAAGATCTGGCGCAGGATCCGAAGTATAAACAGCACCTGGAGCAAAGCTTCGAGTACGATGGAAAGGGGCATGTCTTCGGGCGCCATTATCGCTTTATGCAGGAAATACAGAACGTGCCCTATCACAAAACCTGGCGCGATGCCGATACAAACGTGCTGATTATCTATGGCGGGGCAGACCTGCCTTCCATCAGCCCGCATAACTCGCAGCTGCTGGTAAATGCGCTCAACACCATGCGTCCGGGCTCAGCTGCCTATCAGTTCCTTCCCGATACCGACCATGGCTTCATCAAAGTTGGAACCAAGCAGGACCTGATGCGGCTGCAGCAAAACGGGGGTTTTGAGGCCTACGTGCGCGATAATTTTAACCCGGAGCTGGTGGAGATGCTGGATAGCTGGATGAAAGGAATCATGCAGAATCAATAAAGCTGGTGTTGGAAAGGGTAGAAAAGTATAAAGCACTGGATACTTCGGGTAAAGTTCTGAGGCATACGCAGAAATATCTTGTATCTTTGCAGCCCTAAAATTGATTGTATGATTTCAGTAGACGCGGTTGCAGTAGAGTTTAACGGGGCAGCCCTTTTCAGTAACGTAACCTTTAACATCAACGAGAACGACCGGATTGCCCTGATGGGGAAGAACGGAGCCGGTAAATCCACCTTGTTGAAAATCATTGCCGGTGTAAACAAGCCTACCCGGGGTAAAGTGTCGGCCCCGAAAGATGCCGTAATCGCCTACCTGCCGCAGCACCTGCTCACCGACGACGATTGCACCGTGTTTGAGGAGGCTTCCAAAGCCTTTGCCAGAATACTGGAGATGAAGAAGCAGATGGAGTTTCTGAACAAAGAACTGGAGACGCGCACCGACTACGAGTCGGATGAATATTACGCCATCATCGAGCAGGTATCGGAGCTGAGCGAGAAGTATTACTCGGTGGAGGAGATAAACTACGATGCGGAGGTTGAGAAAACATTAAAAGGCCTCGGTTTTACGCGCGAGGATTTTACGCGCCCGACCAACGAGTTCAGCGGTGGCTGGCGCATGCGCATCGAACTGGCTAAAATCCTGCTGCAGCAACCCGACCTGATTCTACTCGACGAGCCTACTAACCACCTCGATATTGAGTCGATTCAGTGGCTGGAGGAGTTTTTGGTGAACAACGCCAAGGCCGTAATGGTGATTTCGCACGACAAGGCCTTCGTGGACAACATCACCAACCGCACCATCGAGGTGACAATGGGCCGCATCTACGATTACAAGGTAAACTACAGCCAATACCTGCAGCTGCGCCAGGAGCGACGCGAGCAGCAGCAGAAGCAGTACGACGACCAGCAGAAAGAGATTGCCGAAATCACGGCTTTCATCGAGCGTTTTAAGGGCACTTACTCTAAAACCCTGCAGGTACAGTCGCGGGTGAAGATGCTGGAGAAGATGGAAATTATTGAGGTGGATGAGGTGGATACTTCAGCACTAAACCTCAAATTCCCGCCTGCCCCGCGCTCCGGTAACTACCCTGTTATTGTAGAAGGGCTTACCAAGAAGTATGGCGACCACACCGTTTTCCAGGATGTGTCCCTGACCATCAACCGTGGCGAGAAAATAGCCTTTGTGGGCAAGAACGGTGAGGGTAAGTCCACGCTGGTGAAAGCGATTATGGGCGAGATTGACTTTGACGGAAAGCTGCAGTTGGGCCATAACAGCATGATTGGCTACTTCGCCCAGAACCAGGCTTCGCTGCTGGACGAGAGCCTAACCATTTTCCAGACGATTGATGAGATTGCCGTAGGGGATGTCCGTACGAAGGTAAAAGACCTGCTGGGCGCCTTCATGTTCAGCGGCGACACAATTGAGAAGAAAGTAAAGGTGCTGTCTGGCGGTGAGAAAACGCGCCTGGCCATGATCAAGCTGCTGCTACAGCCGGTTAACCTGCTCATACTGGACGAACCTACCAACCACCTGGACCTCAAAACGAAGGGAATCCTGAAAGACGCCCTGAAAGCCTTTGACGGAACCATCATCCTGGTTTCGCACGACAGGGATTTTCTGGATGGGTTGGCTACCAAGGTGTTTGAGTTTGGCAACAAGCGCGTGCGGGAGCACTTCGAGGACATCAACGGCTTCCTGCGCAACAAGAAAATGGAGAACCTGCGCGAAATTGAGCGCAGCACAACGAAGTAACAATTTTATACTTTGCAGAAAGTATAAATCCGGAATTAAAAAAGCGGTGCAGGGGAAGGCTTGCACCGCTTTTTTGCTTTGGGCAACTGGGTTATACTTTATTCCACCTACTTCAGCTGGCTGAACTTCCGGCGGATAATCTCCTGCACCGGGATGTTTTCAATCTTGCTTTCCAGCCAGGAGATGATGTCCAGGTAAAGGAAAGGGCGGCGCTGGAAAGGGTTTTCCGCAATAACCGTAAGCTTCTCTTTCAGGTCAACAAAGGCATGCTTTAGCTCATGGGGCGGTATACTTCCCAGCCTGCGCAAGAACCTGAAAATCTCCACCTGCATCTCGTGCTGGTCGTTCATTTTGCCCAGGAAACGGTATACAGAGCGAATCTGCAGCTCCAGCTCGTAATCGTCCCCGGCCTCGTAGTAGGCAATCAACCGCAGAATTCGGGCAAAGCACTGGATGTCTACGCGCAGGCTGGTGTCCTGGTAGTTGATGATCTTGTTCAGGTAGCGGATGGCTGTCTCGTTATCGCCGCTGCCAAAGTATAAACTGGCTATTTTAAAGTAGAAGATAAGCTGCCGGTGCGGGTCGAGTTGCTGCTGGAACTGCTCCAGCTTTTTGAGCAGGTTGGGCAGCCATACTACGCCGCCCTCAAAATCGCCCCGCATGAAGAAGGCATTAATCCGGTTGGTATAGCCGTAGAGAAACAGCTGCGCCTCGGTGTTTGGCGTGTGTCTTCTGTCCTCGTCCTCTGCAAACTGCTCCAGTTCCTGCAGCACCTGCTCAAAGCGGGAGTAGTACTGCAGGTTAAACAGCGCGGCCAGCAGGTTATGCAATCCTTTGATATAGAGTGAGGACTGGATGTTCTTCATCTCTGGGTTGTCTTCAAACAAGTTTACCCACTTTTGCGCAAAGCGGTAGCAGGCTTTGAAGTCCTGGCCCAGGTAATGGTACCATACATGCGCCTGGTAATAGTATAGCTTCTCCATGAAGCTGGCCGAAGCGATATCAATGTCGGGCAGGTTCTCCCGGAAATAGGCCTCGAAGTGGGCATAGTCTTCCTGCGTCTTGGCGTGACCCGCCTGTATGTATACCCCGTAGAGGCGCAGTGCCAGGTTCGAAAGCTCGTGTGCCCGCGACACATGCATGGCCAGCTCGGTTGCCTCTTCCGACAGGGAGTCGGCGCGGCCGCTCAGGCTTCGGGTGATAAACTGCGACTCTATCTGCTTCTCAAAATCGATGGCGGCGAGGGCTATGTGCTGCAACTCTGCCTGCTTGGCGGCAGTCTTCACTTTGTCCAGCAGCTTCAGGCATTGGCGGTAGAGCCCTTTGTTATAGAGCACGCGGGCATGGCCCAACTGCTCCAGCAACTGTATGTCCAGGTTCTGGTTAGCATGGTAAAGGCGCAGGCTGGAGAGCAGCTGCTTGTACAGGTTTGCTTTCAGGTTGGGCAGCTGCACTTTTTTCAGCTCCGGCATTTGCTCCAGTATCCGCTCTTCCTCGTAATCCGACAGTCTATCGAGCACATCGAAAAGCTGCAGAAATTTTAAGCCTTCGTTAGTGCCCTGCCGCTTGGTGAACAGGCGGAAATGCCGCTTCTCGGAGCGGGTAAGCGACTTAACGAGCTGGAAAACAGGATCGGAACTCAAATTAGCCATGGTAGAAGTGTAAACGTTATTTTGTTGACTTACAGCATGTTGTGTTTAAGGGCTCTACCTATAGAAATAGTAGCGTTTTGGAAATTTGGTTTCCCTTGCTGCAGATTCTCCGGGATATTTAGAGCAGTACCATAACTGTAAAAGACCAAATAAAGGATGTCAGCAGAGAAAATACAAATATTTGATACCACCTTGCGTGACGGGGAGCAGGTACCCGGCTGTAAATTGAACACAAATGAGAAGCTTGTTATCGCCAGGCAACTGGAGCTGCTGGGCGTGGATGTGATCGAGGCCGGCTTCCCAATCTCCAGCCCCGGCGACTTTGAGGCGGTTAGAGCAATAGCCCTTCAGACAAAGGAGGCAACCGTTTGTGGACTCTCCAGAGCTGTGGAAGGCGACATTCGTACGGCAGCGGAAGCCCTGAAAGGGGCTGTTCGTCCGAGAATCCATACCGGCATTGGCACTTCTGACCTGCACGTGCAGTATAAGCTGCGCACCTCCCGCGAAGAAGTTATTGCCCGCGCTGTGGAAGCGGTGAAGCTGGCCAAAAGCTTTGTGGAGGACGTAGAGTTCTATGCCGAAGATGCCGGTCGCACCGACAACGAGTTCCTGGCCAGAGTCTGCGAGGCAGCTGTTAAGGCAGGTGCTACTGTGCTGAATATCCCTGATACGACTGGGTACTGCCTGCCAGAGGAGTATGGGGCCAAGATCAAATACCTGTATGAGAACGTGAAGGGCATCGAGAATGTATGCCTCTCCACACACTGCCATAACGACCTTGGCCTTGCCACGGCCAACTCTATAGCCGGCGTTGTCAACGGCGCCCGCCAGATAGAGTGTACCATTAATGGGGTAGGGGAGCGCGCAGGAAACACCGCTTTGGAAGAAGTCGTGATGATCCTGCGCCAACACCCATACCTGAACCTGATGACCGGCGTGAACAGCAAACTGCTTACCGAAACCTCGGCGTTGGTATCGCACATGATGCGCATGCCGGTACAGCCGAACAAGGCCATCGTGGGCTCCAACGCCTTCTCGCACTCCAGCGGCATCCACCAGGACGGGGTAATCAAGCACCGCGAAACATATGAGATCATTGATCCAAAGGATGTGGGAGTAGACAGCTCCTCCATTGTGCTCACGGCCCGCTCCGGCCGCGCAGCTTTGGCCTACCGCTTCCAGAAGCTGGGCTATAACTTCGATAAGGAGACATTGGATAAAGCTTACGGTGTGTTCCTGCAGGTAGCAGACGAGAAGAAAGAAGTAGGCGATAGCGACCTGCATGTGTTGGTAGAAAAGCAAAACCTTGTTACGGCAGGATAAGATGGGAAAGACCTTATTTGACAAGATTTGGGATGCACACGTCGTGCGAACCATTGCAGGAGGTCAGGATGTATTTTACATCGACAAGCACCTGATACACGAGGTAACCAGCCCGCAGGCGTTTGAGGAACTCGAGAAGCGCAACTTGCCGCTGTTCCGCAAGGAGCAGATTGTGGCTACCGCCGACCATAACGTACCTACCAAAAACCAGCACCTGCCTATCGAGGAGCCGCTGTCGCGCTCGCAGGTGGATAAGCTGACGGAGAACTGCGCCAAGTATGGCGTAGAACTCTACGGCTTGGGCCACCCGTACCAGGGCATCGTGCACGTGATTGGTCCGGAGTTGGGCATCACCCAGCCCGGCATGACCATCGTATGCGGCGACAGCCATACTTCCACGCACGGCGCTTTCGGCACGATTGCCTTCGGCATCGGCACGAGCCAGGTGGCGCAGGTGATGGCTTCACAGTGTTTGCTGCTCTCGCGCCCCAAGCGCATGCGCATCACTGTAGAAGGGGATTTGAAGCCAGGTGTTACCGCCAAAGACCTTATCCTCTATGTGATCGCTGCCCTCGGAACAGGAGGGGCCACCGGCTACTTCGTGGAGTATGCAGGAAGCGCCATTCGCTCCCTAAGTATGGAAGGCCGCATGACGGTTTGTAACATGAGCATCGAGATGGGCGCTCGCGGTGGTATGATTGCCCCGGACGAAACCACCTTTGCCTACCTGAAAGGCCGTCCGTTTGCGCCACAGGGCGAGCGTTGGGAAGAAGCAATAGCTTACTGGCAAACTTTATACTCTGATGAGGACGCCACCTTTGAGATGGAGTATACTTTCAACGCCGCTTCTATCACCCCGATGATCACCTACGGCACCAATCCGGGCATGGGCATTGCCCTGAATGCAAATGTGCCTTCCCAAGTAAAGGCCAGTGAGCAGGTGAGCTTCGAGAAGTCGCTGCAGTACATGGGCTTCCAGGCGGGCGAGTCGCTGCTGGGCAAGCAGGTGGATTACGTGTTCATCGGCAGCTGCACCAACTCCCGTATCGAGGATATCCGCATGGTGGCCAATTACGTGCAGGGCAAAAAGAAGGCCAGCCACGTGGAGGCCATTATAGTACCAGGCTCCAAGCAGGTAGAGCAGCAGGCAATCGCCGAAGGGCTCGACAAGATACTGGCCGAGGCGGGTTTTGAGCTGCGCGAGCCGGGCTGCAGTGCTTGTCTGGCCATGAACGAAGACAAGATTCCGGCAGGGGCCTACTGCGTGTCTACCTCGAACCGAAACTTTGAGGGGCGCCAGGGACCTGGGTCACGCACTTTGCTTGCGAGCCCACTGGTGGCGGCGGCATCTGCCGTGGAAGGAAAGATTGTAGACGTAACTGAATACCTCTAAGGAAATGGAAAAGTTTGAGATACTCCGAACGTCAGCCGTGCCGCTGCCGATCGAAAACATAGATACAGACCAGATTATACCTGCCCGTTTCCTGAAGGCCACCTCCAGGGAGGGTTTTGGCGAGAACCTGTTCCGCGACTGGCGCTACAATGGCGACGGCACGCCGAAGGCTGATTTTGTGCTGAACAACCCGCGCTACCAAGGCCAGGTGTTGGTGGCAGGCAAGAACTTTGGCTGCGGCTCCAGCCGCGAGCACGCTGCCTGGGCGCTGTCCGATGCCGGCTTCCGCACCGTGATCTCCAGTTACTTTGCCGACATCTTCCGTGGCAATGCCCTGAACAACGGCCTGCTGCCTGTGCAGGTGTCTGATGAGGTGCTGGCGCGCCTGTTCGAGCAGATTGAGAAAGATCCGGAGACAGAGCTTATCGTGGACCTTCCTGCCCAGCAGCTGCATGTGCCGGTTTGGGAAGAGAGCATCCCGTTTGAGATTGATCCTTATAAAAAGGAGTGCCTGCTGAACGGGTACGACGACATTGATTTTTTAGTAAGCCAGAAAGAGGCGATTGAGACTTACGAAACAAAGAGAGTATGGGTATATTAACTAAGAAAATAGCAGTGCTGGCCGGGGACGGAATAGGTCCGGAAGTATGCCAGGAAGCCATTAAAGTGCTGAATGCCATAGGCGATAGATTCGGCCATACTTTTACGTTTGACCACCAGCTGATGGGCGCCTGTGCCATCGACGCCACAGGTGATCCGCTGCCCGAAGAAACGCTGCAGGCTTGTTTTGAGGCGGATGCCGTGCTCCTGGGAGCCATCGGCGATCCAAAGTATGACAACAATCCGGCTGCGAAGGTAAGACCGGAGCAGGGCTTGCTGCGCCTGCGCAAGTCGCTGGGCTTGTATGCCAATATCCGTCCGGTAACGGCCTATGAAATGCTGATTCCGCACTCTCCGCTGAAGAACGACCGCATTGCCGGGGCTGACATGATTTTCTTCCGCGAGCTGACCGGAGGTATCTACTTCGGGGAGAAGGGCCGCACTGAGGATGGCGCCTATGACAACTGTACGTACAGCCGCTTTGAGATTTCGCGCATCGCGCACCTGGCTTTTAAAGCGGCGCAGAACCGTCGCGGAAAGCTAACGCTCGTGGACAAGGCCAATGTGCTGGAAACCTCGCGTTTGTGGCGGGAGGTAGTGCAGGAACTCAGCCCATCGTACCCGGACGTGAAGGTGGATTACCTATTCGTGGACAACGCAGCGATGCAGCTGATCCTTAATCCAAAACAGTTTGACGTGATCCTAACGGAGAACATGTTCGGGGACATCCTTTCGGACGAAGCCTCTGTGATTGCGGGCTCGCTGGGATTACTGCCTTCCTCTTCTGTAGGTGATGCGGTAGCTTTGTTTGAGCCGATCCATGGTTCCTATCCGCAGGCCAAGGGCAAGAATATTGCTAACCCGATTGCCACGATACTTTCCGCAGCCATGATGCTGGAGCACTTTGGGCTGCTGCAGGAGGCCAACCTGGTGCGCTACGCCGTGGAGGAAGCCCTCGACAAGAAAATCGTAACGCAGGATTTAGCCTCTCCAATCATGTCTTACTCAACTGAGCAGGTGGGTACTTTTGTCGCCTCTTGCGTGATGGGTGGCGTACTGGAAGGCCTGCACAAAGAGAATGTGCAGCTTGGCATGAGCACGGTGATTTAGAATTAAGGTTAACTATTTTGCCATTGTAAGCAGCCCGGTAAGTTTATACTTGCCGGGCTGTTGCTTTTTGTAGCTGATGGAAGTGTGGCGTTCGGTAGTGGTAAATCTGGTTTGCAAAGACACAGAAGTATAATTTTCAGCATAAGTAAAATAATGTCGAAAAATTCTGAACTCTGCTGACAAAGGGCTGTCACTGGGTGGGTATAGCTTTGTAGTAAATAAAAGTTACACCTTAAAAAAACAAGAACGTATGGAAAATGCAGTTGCAACCCCCCAAACCGCTAGCGTTATCACACCAACTGAACTGCTGGAGCACTGGCAAGGCCACCGAAGCCTCACCCGCCGGGTAATCGAAGCCTTTCCGGAGAAGGAGCTTTTTGAGTATTCTATCGGCGGTATGCGCTCCTTTGCAGCCATGGCGCAGGAGCTTTTAGCCATTGCTGCTCCGGGTATGAAGCAGGTAGCTACTGGACAAATTGAGGAGTTGAATGAGGAGATCAAGGAGGCTACTTCAAAAGAGCGTATCCTGGCGCTTTGGGATCAGAGCACGGAGGAGATCAACACGTATTGGGCCCAGGTTCCGGAGGAAAGATTCCGCGAACGCATTCTGACCTTCGGGAAGTATGATAACGTGGTGTGGTGCACCATTCTATACTTCATCGATAATGAGATCCACCATCGGGGACAGGGTTATGTGTACCTGAGGGCCTTGGGCATTGAGCCTCCAGCCTTTTGGGATAGATAAACGGAGACCTAAGATGAAAAACGTTTTGGTCTTTAAAACATCCGTGAACACGAGCCTGGCAGCGCGCCTGCTTCGCCCCACGCTGGATGGTTTGATGGGCCACGGCGAAACCTGGAACTTCGACCTGGAGGATTGCGACCGCATTCTCCGGGTCGAAGCTACCACGCTGCAGGCAGCCACCGTTATCCGCCACCTAGAGCGAGCAGGGTTTTGGTGTGAAGAGCTGGAGGATTAAGTATAGCTTTGTACTCCAGCCTCCAGGTTCACCCGGGCTTTTTCAAGCAGTTCGCTTACCCGGTCCCGGAAGCTCTCTGGGCCTACTATCTCGGCGCAATCCGCGAACATCATGTACCAGCGTGGCATGCCATCCTGCATATCATTGGCCAGAAAGGTCATCTCCACTTTATCACCCACTATACTTTCCGATACCAACCCGTAGTACTTGCTCCCGGACCGGATGTAACGGGCGGCTTCCTTGTCTACCCGAATTGTGACCTCTGTGCCAGGTGCCGTAGGCGCTGCTTTGCGGTAGTTCTGCAAAGGGCCGTGATCTTTGGTGAAAGGGGTGGAGGTGAGTCGGATACCCTGCATCCGGTCGGTGCGGAACTGCCGGTAATCGTGGCGCAGGAGGCAGTAGGCCATCACGTACCAGTAGTTGTTCTCGTTAAACAGGCCTATTGGCTCTATGATACGGTCCGTTAGTTCGTCGTTGTAGGGAGTACGGTACTGCAGCGTCACCTGTTTTTTCTCGGCAATGCTGCTGAGCAGCACGTTCAGCGCGTCGGGGGTGCGCTCGTTAAACAGCTCCAGCGAGGTCTCCACCCAAATCTGCGACTCCAGCGCGGCCACCTGGTCTTTGGCGCTGCCCTTCAGCACCGACTTCACCTTATACATGGCCGATTCGTAGTGGGAGCTGAGCGCTTTGTCGCTGAACTTTTGCATGAGCTTCTCGGCGGCCACAAAGCTGGCGGCTTCCTCCTGCGTAAACATAACCGGCGGCAGGCGATACCCGTCTACGAGTGAATAACCCACGCCTGCCTCGCCCGTAATCGGCACCCCGGCAGCTTCCAGCGAGCGGATATCGCGGTACACGGTGCGCAGGCTCACCTCAAAACGCTCAGCCAGATCCTGCGCCTTTACCACACGCCCCGACTGCAAGTGAATTAGTATGGCTACAATGCGGTCGAAGCGGCTTAAGTTTTCGTTTTTCATAGTTTGGGGTTTGTGTTTAGCTTGGTGTTACTCAGCGTGTTTTGCTGTCTGTCCAAATCGAACCTAGGTATGCCTGTCGTTTACCTACTGAGTTTAAGTTGCGATATACTAATTGCGATATACTAATATGGTGGAAGTGTAAACCCACCCCTGCCCCCTCCAAGGAGGGGAATAATACTACACTTGCAGAAATTCCCCTCCTTGGAGGGGTTAGGGGTGGGTTAATCATAAGTTACTTCATTACATTCGTCGCTATTCTGAATCCTAAATCGTCAATTTTAAAGGAGAAAGGATGACTACGTCTTCTGGTTGTCGCCATAACGCTTCTTTCCGCATCACTCCAACCGCCACCCCGGAAAACCCGGTAGGACCCATAGACGCTTTCGTCATAAATGTCGGTACACCACTCCCAAACGTTCCCCAGCATATCGTAGAGCCCCCATTCGTTGGGCTGCTTTTTCCCGACTTCCTGCGTTTGGTTTTGCGAATTGTCTTTATACCAAGCTATGGCATCTAACTCCCCGTACCTGATGTTCTTTTTTCCTGTCTGGCAGGCATACTGCCACTCTGCCTCCGTAGGCAACCGGAATCCATCTGCATCCGAATCAAATGCGACTTCTTTTGTCTCGAAGTCAATAGTATAGCATAGGGTTCTTCCCATCTGCTCCGATAGCCTGTTGCAAAAAGTGATAGCCTCAATCCACGACACTGTCTCAACAGGGAGATTGCTACCTTCAAAAGTAGCGGGATTTTCATTCATCACAGCTCCATAGAGCTCTTGCGTAACCGGGAATTTAGATAAGTGAAATGACTCAATCTCGACCTCCCATACCTTTTTGATTCGATCATCTCTCATTTCAACAGCTCCTGCCGGAATCAAAATGAGCAATTCATCTACAACGCTTTTGTCTATCGTTCTTTCTGTAATTGGTTTCACGTTATCTCAATTAATCCCAGAGGGTTCCATTATGTAGCTGTGTGCAATAGCTTATAGGAGTTGGTGTAGACTATTTTAAGTTCTATCCTGGCACATTCGGCACATCAATTTTTAAATCTCCTTTGCCCTGACGAAACGTAACGTTTAAAAATATCCACCATTCATTACCAGCGTTAACATTCAAGTTGTCAAATCCTGACTCTGAAATTGTCATGGATTCTTGTATTGATGCGTACAGTTTGAGGATATCATTTTCTTCGATTTCAATTGTGAGGCTAATGGCCAAGTCTGAGAAAAAAGTAGAATTTACAATATACCCGCCATGGCTCGAGATTTTACCTTTCAAGTCTTCAATGGCCTTATTCCTCTCCTGCTCTGTAAATACTTGCCAGTTTAATTTTCGAATCACTTACTAAAAAGACTTTATGTTTAATGGTAGCTACAGCGTGCATTAGTACTTTATCATTTTCTCAATCTTCAAGGCTTCACCGATTTTAGGTCTAATCAGTTTCATCAGATAAATAGTATCTAATTTGGCAGGAAGTTTTTTAGCTCAAGCTGCCAATCAATCAGAAGCAGTATTGTTATTTCTTTCAGTGCTTCTAGTTGCCCTTTTTCTTATTCCTATTCTTCAAGTCACCTTCGAGAAACTGCCTTATTTTACTAAAAGGAGACAAGCTGTAATATGCAACAACTAAGAGTATTAAGCCTAGCAATATCAACAATTCTCCACCAAAGCCTGATGGGGATAGGGTCCTACTATTAACACCAACTGCTACTAGGTTATATACAATCATCATGATGCCCCAGATGATTAAAACTACCGCCAGCATGAATAATGATATAGACCCAACCTTATCTTTTTTCCCCTTCATTGCTTTAAATTTTCTACAACCAAAGTATAAAAGAAAGTTGAAACCTGCTTTACACCGGCATCACCCGCTGATACCGGCTGCGGTACTGCACTGGCGAGAGCCCTGTGATGCGCTTAAACACGCTCCGGAAGGCCTTTACATCCGTGTAGCCCACCTGGTACATCACCTCGTTCACGTTCTCCTTCGAGGTTTCCAGGCTCATTTTGGCCGCCTCTATTTTTACCCGCTGCATGTACTCGATGATGGAGTTGCCGGTGGCTTTTTTGAAGCGGCGCTCCAGGTTGCGGCGACTCAGGGCCAGCCTGTCGGCCAGGGTGTCCACCGTAATCTTCTCCTGGAAGTTTTTCTCGATGTACTCTTGAGCAGCTTTTATCGGCTCATCCTCGTGCTCTTTCTGTCCGCTGAAAATGGTGAAGGGAGACTGGCTGCGCCGGTCGATATCTATCTGGAAAGCCTTGGACATGAACACGGCCACATCGCGGCCCGCATACTTCTCAATCAGGTAAAGGATAAGGTTGAGGTAGGAGAAGGCCCCGCCGCTGGAGTAGAGCCCCTGCTCGTCGGTGATGATGCGGTCCTGCACCAGCTGCACCTCGGGGAACATCCTGCGGAAATGGTTCGCCGCCATCCAGTGAGTGGCGCACTGGCGACCATCCAGAAGACCGGTTGAAGCTAGCAAAAAGGCGCCTACGCAAAGGCTGCCCACTTCGGCGCCCGCCCTGTGCTGCTCCACAATCCAAGGGATAAAGTCGCGGTTCAGCTCCATGGCCGCGGCAAGGTCTCCGTCTAGTGCAGGAATGATAATCAGGTCCGGTTTTTCAGCGTCGGAAAGCAGCGCATCAGTATAGACGGTGTAGAGCCCGCCGGCCACCTTTACCTGCTCGGTCAGCCCCACCAATTGTATCCGGAACAGAGCAGGTTTGCCTGTGTTTTGCAGGAATTTGTTCACCTCGCTGAGCACCTGGCGCGGTCCTTCGATGCTGCCAAGTATAGCTCCCTTGGGCACAAGTATAGCGATGTTTTTCATAGTTTTTTCAGGTCAGTATTTTGTCGTAATCAACCCCTTTTATTGGCGTAAAAGCACTCGTTTTAAGACATCCTTTTCACCTAAGTTTGTATTGCTGCCGGTAAGTATGGAAAGCAGCAATCAGTTGATAACTAAGAGAGTAAACATACTAAAATTTACGACTATGAAAAACAGAACCATCAGAAAAACCATCACCATCAATGCCCCTAAAGAGCAGGTTTGGGAGGCGATGATGCAGGATAAGTATTACCAGGAATGGACAGCTCCGTTCAGCGAGGGCTCAAAGGTAGAGACAGACTGGGAGTTGGGTAGCAAGGCCGTTTTCACAGACAAGAGCGGCAGTGGCATTGTTGGGAGAGTGGTGGAGAAAGAGCCTTATAAAACGGTAACCGTGGAGTTTGAAGGCATGGTGCGCGAGGGCAAGGAAGATTACGAAAGCGAAGAGGCCAGGCAGGTGAAGGGCAGCCGGGAATCCTACGTGCTGACGGAAGAGAACGGCAGCACCCGGCTCGATACTTCCTCTGAAATGGGGGAGGAGTACTACGAGCAGATGTCGCAGGCCTGGGACAAGGCGCTGCAAAAACTGAAGCAACTGGCCGAAGGCCTGGCAGAGAAAACTGTTTAAATATTTAACATAAAAATAGCACCATGGAAAAAGCATTTGAGGCTACTGAAGCTGCCACTGCACGCGCACTTATACTTTCCCGCACCTTCGAGGCAGACCGGGAAACCGTTTTCAAAGCCTGGACGGAGGAAGACCAACTGGCACAATGGTGGGGGCCAAAAGGGATTCCCCTGCAAATCGTTAAGCTGGACGCCCGTCCGGGTGGTTACTTCCATTACAACCTGCAGTTGCCCGACGGTAGCCTGATGTGGGGCCGTTTCGATTATCGCGAGTTGGCGGAGCCGGAGAGAATCGTGTATGTGTCGGCTTTTTCGGATGAGGAGGGCAAGGTGGTGCGCGCGCCGTTCAGCGCGGACTGGCCACTTCAAATCCTCAACATCGTGACGCTGGAGGAGGAAAACGGCAGGACCACCCTCACTTCTAAAAGTATACTTGAAAATGCAACTGTGGCCGAGCAGGTAACCTTTGAGCAGGCCTTTGACAGCCTGCGTCAGGGGCTAACCGGCACCTTCGACCAGTTGGAAACTTATCTTAACAAAGTATAAAGTATAAAGTATAAAGTATAAAGTATAAAGTATAACCATCTTAAATAACTAGAAACTATGATTACCATCAATCCTTATCTCAACTTTAAGGGCAACACCGAAGAGGCGTTCAACTTTTACAAATCCGTTTTCGGAGGCGAGTTTCTCGGCCTGATGCGTTTCGGCGACACTCCGGGTTGTGAGAACATGCCCGAGGCAGACAAATCCAAGATTATGCACATTGCCTTGCCTCTCGGCAAAAACAACATCCTGATGGGCACCGATGTGCTGGAATGCGCCGGAGCTGACTGTGCGGGAGCTGATTTTAAGGTAGGAAACAATATTTCGCTATCGCTGAGCCCTGAAAGCGAGGAAGAGGCTGATAAGCTGTTCGCCGCACTGGCGGAAGGAGGGCAGGTGGTGATGCCGCTGGAAAAGGCCTTCTGGGGCGATTACTTCGGGATGGTAACTGATAAATTCGGCATCCAGTGGATGGTGAATTACGCTTACCAGCAGGAAGCGGCAGGAGCGGAGCGCGTGGCGGAGGCAAACGCCTAGTCGCAAAGTATCAACTACACAGGAAGCGGGAGGGAAAGTATAGATTTCCCCTCCCGCTTTTTTGTGGGCATACTTGTGGAGAAGCCGCGAGTATTTATACTTAAGTTAGAAGCTTGAGAGATGATAAGCAGTTATCAATTCCATAGAGCCTGCAGGGGGCAACTTCGGCTGTAGTATAAATCCCGGTAAAGTGATAACTTAGGGCAAGACCCTAACCCGTACTGATGGCTACATTCAGATTTCACCCTGGCCTGCTGCTGCGCACCCCTGCACTTTCCTATACTTCCTATCATCCGGAATCACTGCCTACGCTGCTCTTAAATCCATACTTTCGGGCCGCTTTGCGTTTGGCTAGTCCGGCGCTGTACCAGGTGGTGGAGGGCAGCAACTTTACCTACGAGGCGCTGGCTCCAAAAGTGAAAGCGAGCTTGCAGAAGTACCTGAACAGGATGTGTTTCCGGCCAACCCCGTTCGGACTTTTCTCTGGTTTCGCCTTGTGTAGCTGGGGCACTCCTGAACCACTTATACTTCAGCAGGAGAAGAGTAGGGCGCATCTTTCCCTAACTTTTTCCTGCTCTAAGCGGCTGGCAGCGGAGCTGTTGGCTAACGAACTGGCTCCCGCTCAGCGGTTCCGGCCAAACCCTTCGCTCTACAAGGTGCCGGGAGGGTACCGGTATATCCGCTTTCAGGAGGATGCCACGGGCAGCAAACGGGAATTCTCCATCGACAACCTACAAGGCGGACGTATACTGGAGCGGCTACTGCGTGTTTGCTCCGATGGCTACACCTGCCAGCAGTTAATAGGGGAGGTGGTGAAACTGGCGGATGTGGAGGAAGCCGAGGCTGCTCTTTACGTAGAGCAGCTGCAATCGGAGCAGGTGCTGGTACCGCTTAGCGGCATGCGTGTGACGGGTGCCGATAGCTTGTCCGGGCTGCTGGAGGAAAGCAAGGCGCAAAGTATAGCAAGTCCCAGGGTAGAGCAGATTGGATGTCTGCTGAGCGGGCTAAAAAAAGCTGGGCAGGTCACCCAAGTTTCCGAGTCAGCTTTATTCGAAGAACTGCCGCAGGAGGCGTTAGCTGACTTGGCTATTTCCCCGGAAAATGACCTCCAGGCTACGTTGGAGAACACGGTGCAGGGCACGCTGGAGACTGCTTATCAGGCAAAACTGGCTGAGGCGCTCGACTGTCTGCAGCGCCTGGTGCCTGCGCCCGAGCCCACGGGACTTCGTGCGTTTGCCAACGCCTTCAGCAAAAAGTTCGACCAAAGGGCTGTGCCGTTGCTTACTGCGCTGGACCCGGAACTGGGTGTAGGCTACGAAGATCTTGCAGTACGGCACCAGGCGCCCCGGCTGCTGGAAAGTATAAAATTGGAGGAACCACCCACGACAACACAGTCCCTTAACTGGACGCCTGCCCACCGCCTGCTACTGGAAAAATGGCAATCCGCCGGAGCTTTCCCAAATGAGCTTATACTTTCCGGGGATGATTTGGAGCAATTGCCTGCGGCGGAGGAGGCCTTGCTGCCACCCAGTTTTTCGGTCGTGTTCAGGCCCATGGGGGAGGAGGTGTACCTGGAGCAGGCGGGCGGTATCAGCGCCACGACCCTGCTGGGGCGTTTTACCCCGCTTCACGACGGCGTCAGAAGTATGGCCCGGGACATTGCAGCGGCAGAGGAGAAGTATAACCCAGGAGTAATCTTCGCTGAGATCGGCTATTACAACAACGCACACACCGCTAACATCGATCGGCGCGAGGCCGTGCGCAGCTATGAGATTCCGGTACTCGTGCCCTCGGCACATCCTGTAGAGAAACAGGTGCAGTTATCCGAGCTTTGGGTTATGGTGGAGGCGGGGCGCATCGTGCTGTGGTCGGAGCGCTTGCGGAAAGAGGTGGTGCCGCGCCTTGGCTCCGCCTACAACTATTTCCGCGACGACCTGGCCGTTTTCCGCTTCCTCTGCGATTTGCAATACCAGGGGCTGCGGAGCAACTTCACACTCGAACTGAGCCACTTCTTTCCCGGCTTAACCTATTACCCGCGGGTACGCTACAAGCAATCTATTCTGCACCTGGCTTGCTGGCATCTGCAGGAAAAGCAGCTGGCGGCTATTTTTGAAAAGGGGGAGGGAAGCTCGCTTCTCCGGTTGAAGCAACTAGCCGAAAGTATGCATTGGCCACGCCACGTAGCCCTTACCCAAAACGATCAGCAACTCGTGTTTGACCTGGAGCGTGAGGCTAATTTATGCCTACTCCTGGAAAGTATAAAAGGTAAGACTAGCGTGCAGGTACGGGAGTTTCCGTTCACCGCGGCAGAAAATCAACTGGTTACGGATGCCGTAGGCCAGCCCTACGTGCACCAGTTCATCACGGCGGTGTATCAGGAGCGCACCGTTTATCAGGCGCAGCCACTGCCCATACTCTCAGCATCAAAGCGTAAATCACAAAAGCGAACCTTTGCCCCCGGCGAGGAGTGGTTATACTTTAAAATCTACTGTCATCCCTCCCGGGCCAACCAGTTACTTGCCCACACGCTTCTGCCGCTTTGCCACAAACTGCAGCAAGCGGGTGCTGTCACGCAATGGTATTTTGTGCGCTATCGCGACCCGGACTATCACCTGCGCCTGCGGCTTAAAGTTCTTTCAGGGGCAGGTCAGGTGATGGAGCAGGTAAGCAGAAAGTTAAGTGGCTCGTTGCGGCAGGGGCTGCTGCAGGATGTGCAGTTGGCCGTGTATGAGCAGGAATTGGAACGGTACGGGCCGGAGCTGATAGAGACCGCGGAGCAGGTGTTCTGGGCTAACAGCCGTTGGGTGGGGGAGTATCTGCGCCAGGTTCCGTTTGGCGAGGAGGAATACGCATTCTACCACATGGCCTTCCTCGGTTTAGAGGAGGTGCTGGAGGCATTTGGTTTTTCTGCAGGAGAGAAGGAAACGCTGCTGGAGCAGCTCTACCATACTTTCTACCAGGAGTTTGGGGCCACAAAAGCGCTGCGCCTGAGCCTGGCCGCAACATACAGGGAGCTTAGCCAGGTGCCGGGTATACTTTCTGATGATGGTATAAAGTATAGCCCACCACTCAAAAAACAGCGAAAAGCCCACCGGGAGGCGCTACAGATGATGGCAAAGCTGGCAGAAAAGCTTCCGTTTCAGAGGCGTCAGCAGCTGGCCTCCGACCTGATGCACATGCACCTCAACCGCCTGCTTTCGGACCGGAGCAGGCAGCAGGAACTGGTGATTTATTTCTGCTACTGGAAGTACTGCCGATCTGCCCGGGCGCGCTCCACTGCCTGAGCCTTTCCTATACTTTTATACTATCACCGCTGCCTGCGTAATATGCGCGGCGGGGGCAATGTTGTTGGGGGCCGTTACCCTGGTTTCGGTAATAAAGTGGCCGTCCGGAGTAGCGTAGGCTGCAAAAGAGGCCCGCTCGCCGTAGGCGTGCGCGAGTCGCCGCTGCAGGTTGTCGAGCCCGATGCCGTGGCCCCCTGCCTGGTTCTGGTTTATGAGGTTCCTCGTCGTGATACAAAGCACCCCGTTCTCCAGATTTATTTTTACCTGCGCCGCATCCTCCTCCTTGGCCAGGTTTCCGTGCTTAAAAATATTCTCTGCCAGCGTGATAAGCACCAGCGGGATAAACCGCACGCCGGCCAGGTTATCGCCGTAGCATAAGTTTACCTGCAGCCTGTTGTTGTGTCTGATCTGATGGATATTGATCAGGTGCTCCAGGTGCTCGATTTCCTCTAGCAGGTCCGATTCCTGCAGCTCGTTCTCATTCTGCAAAGCGTAGCGCATCATCTGCGACAAGGACATAATGGCCTCCGCCGCTTCCGAAGAGGTTTTCCGGACGCTGTTATACACATAGTTCAGGGTGTTGAACAGAAAATGCGGGTTGATCTGCGCCTTCAGGAAAGCGTTCTGAGACCTAACCAGCTCGTGTTGCAGCTTCTGCTTTTCGATGATGTGCAGCAGGTGTTGCTTGGCCGCCTCCTCGGCCCGCTTCAGTTCCTGCAGGTAGTTGCGCAGGAAAAAGTAGCCCGTGGCAAATCCTATAAAGTATACCGCCCGCCAAATCGCCCTGAGCCAGTAGTGGAAATCAGAAGTTAGTGGACGTGTTAACACAACCTGCATGTATTGCGTAAGCCACAGTTCCAGCAGGTAGGTAAGGGCAGCATAGGTTGCTATCTCACAAACAACCAGCAGGGGGATAAGCCAAAGGGCCGTTTTCTTTTTTGCCAGGGGCAGCACCAGGCAGGCGTGGCAGTAAAAGAGGCTGATGTGCAAGGCATAGTGGCCCAAATAATCCCAGAAGGAGTTAAACCTGCCATTCAGGGCAGAGACCAGCGATATTTCATAAAGTATAAATAAAGCCCACGTAACGAGGTGGCCTTTATACTTTCTGGCAAAGCCGATTATATGATCTTGCACCATAAGCCGTTTGTCCTGGGTATGGGGTGGTTGGTGTAAAATTCAGTAGAGTATAATTGAATAGTTATAACTTATAAAGAAAAAACCTATGGCAACTAATCGAAACTCTAAACTCGTTGTAAGCAAGCGCACTCTGTTCAGATTCTCAGGCAAGGAAGCTGCCGGGCGCGCCATCAGCACAGACCCTACTACTGTCACCATTACCTCTACTTTCCTGGCCGCCACGGGACAGGTTACGGCGAAAAAATAATTAGATCCTGGTAACCGGCTTACCTGCCGGTTACCAGGATTTTATCTGAAAGATACTCCTGAAATCCCGGCCTGTAGGTATCTCCGATGGGAACCTCCAGGTTATTACGAAGCCATATAGAGCGGCTCTCCACCCGTTCAATATGGCTTTTGGCTACAATATAGGACTTGTGCACCCGCATAAATCCCCCGAAAGTATAAAGTGCATCCTCCACTTCTTTCATCGTCAGGTAAGCAATGTGGCGCTGCCCCAGCGTATGCAGCAGCACATAGTTTTTCAGCCCCTCCACACAAATCAGTTCCTGCAGGTTTACCTTGATGAGTTTGTGCTTCTGGTCGCTTTTGATAAAAAAGGTTTGCTCGGCAGGCGGGGCTGAGGCGGCATTGCGCTCTATATTTTTCAGCAGGAGGTCCACTGTCAGGGCGAATTTTTTCATGCTGATGGGCTTGAGCAGGAAATGGTCGGCCTGAACATCGAAGGCATCCAGAGCATACTTCTGGTGGGCTGTCGTGAAAACCAGAAACCGGGTTTTGTCCCGCAACGATCTGGCCAGATCCAGCCCTGAAAGGCGGGGCATGTCAATGTCCAGAAACACGAAATCATACTGCTCCTCCTCATCCATCAGGGCCGCAACAGGGTCCTGGAAGGTTTTAACGAGCTGCAGCCGCGGGGTGTCGGCAATGTAATCGGAGAGTACTTCAATAGCATGGTTCTCGTCGTCGATTACCATACAGCGATAGGTTTTCTGTAGGCTCATGGTGTTGTAGGTTAAGTGGTGCAGTACCCTTGCTCAGGGTGTATTCAGCCCTCTGTTAAACAGCGAAAAGTATGGCCTGAACCGGTGTTCTGTTCTAAGACCTAACTGCTGCGTTAAGAGATTCTGGAACTCCAGAAACAGGTATATCCGAAGTATAAAAGCGATATATATATAACATCCTAAATGCTTCTTGTTCGGGTGTCTGTGTAGCTGAGTTCCGGTCATAAAGTACAAAAAATAAAGTATAGTGCAAGTAGTAGCCAGCAAATCTGTGCCGGGCATCAGTCCTATACGCAGCTAACTGATTTGTGGCGCAGCAAGTCTTGGATGATGTTAATTAGCGCGTAATTGGGCCTCAGAAAAGAGGCAGCAGCGCGGATGCATCGCTTGGTAAAGTCTAGCAAGTTTGTCAGGCGGAAGGGGGAGTTGGTGTAATATTCTGTTTGGGGATGCGGGCAATACGTAATATCAATCTATTAGTGGTATGGAGCGGGCAGGAAAGTATTAATAGGCGCTTCTGCCCATACTTGTCGCATACTTCTGATTTAGAATGGCAAACCTATGATGCATAAGAGGCTCCGTAAGTGGCGCATCAACGCAAGTTGGAAGGGCGTTTTGCTCGCCTGTCTCACGTTGGTAACCTTGGGCGTGCAGGGGCAAACCCCGCAGGTCAGGTCCAGGCTAGCACCGGCACTCACAACTGGCAGCGACCGGCCAACTACTTACAGGTTGCAGGTAACCAGCAGAGAGGCTTTGGAGGAATGCCTGCGAAAGTATAACATCAGCGCCAAAGTATACGCAGAGCCCAGGACGCCGCAGTTGCTGCTGATATCAGGCTTAAATGCTGCCCAGCTTCGTGAGCTTGCCGCCTGTCCGGCTGTAAAGTACATAGACCAGGGAAACAGGCAACCCACTGAGGAAGCCGAGCTGCGCAATGCGGATTTGTCGGCCAACCATATTCCTGCCGTCCATAGCCAGTACCCGCAGCTGATGGGCCAAGGGCTGGTGGCTTCGGTAAAGGAGCGTCCCTTCGACCCGGCCGACCTGGACCTGAGAGGCCGTACGATCGCTGCTGCGGAAGCCTCGGACGGATACTCGCCACACGCTACCACCATGGCTACCTACATAGCGGGGGCAGGCAATTCAGGCCCTTTGGGACTTGGCGTAGCACCCGGCGCTAAACTAACTTCCTCCAGTATGGAAGAGCTCTTGCCGGACCCGACCGCACAGTTGCTTCAGGCAGGGGTGAGCGTGCAAAACCATTCCTATGGCGTGGGGGTGGAGAATTATTATGGGCTGGAGGCACAGGCCTATGATGCGCAGGTTATCGAGGCGCCTCAGCTACTGCACGTGTTCTCCTCCGGCAACAGCGGGGGCGAGGCAGGCGCGACAGGCAAGTATGCCGGTATTCCTGGTTTTGCCAACCTGACAGGGCAATTCAAGCAATCAAAAAACTCCCTGAGCGTAGGAGCTTTAGACCCGGATGGAAGTATAGGAGCCAGAAGTTCGAAGGGCCCGGCCTACGATGGCCGGGTGAAACCAGAACTGACAGCCTACGGAAAGGGAGGAACATCAGAGGCTGCGGCAGTTGTCTCGGGCATTGCACTACTGGTGCAGCAAGCTTATAGGGAACAGCACGAGTCGCAACTGCCGCCAGCCTCTCTTGTTAAGGCCATTCTCATCAATAGCGCAGACGATGTGGGCAGGCCGGAGGTGGATTTTGAGGCCGGCTTCGGAAACGCCAACGCCCTGAGCGCCATCCGCACCACCAGGAACAGGCAATACATCACTGAAAATATAGCGCAGGGGCAGGAGCTAACTTTCCGCATTTCGGTGCCTGCTGGTGTGCGCCGCCTCAAAGCCACCCTGGTGTGGCACGACCCGGCAGCTGAGGCCGGAGAAGAGCAGGCCCTTATCCACGATCTGGATCTGAGCCTGCGCCAAGCTGCCACCGGGCAGGTGTGGGAGCCGTGGGTGCTGAGCGCTTACGCGTACCCCGATTCGCTGCGGCAACCGGCCAGGCGCGGCAAAGACCGTATCAATAACGTGGAGCAGGTGACACTGGCCTCCCCAAAGGCCGGCGTGTATGAACTGCAGGTGCAGGGACACCGGGTGCTTAGCGGGCGTCAGCCTTTTGCCCTGGTTTATACTTTCGAAACAGACGCGGAATGGAAGTACCCTGTAGCGGGAAGCAGCCTGATTGCGGGTCAGGTAAACCGCATTCGCTGGCAAGGCATGCAGCAGGGCAACGCACGCCTGGAGTACCGCATAGCCGGGAACGATGTATGGCAGCTGATTGCCGAAGGAGTGGACGCCACAACTTTTGGCTATGACTGGCAGGCGCCGGACACAGTGGCCGAAGTACAGGTGCGCTTAAGTATGGCAGGGGAGGTGCTGGAGTCGGACACGTTTCTACTGAGCAAGCCGCTGCCTCTGACGATTGGGTATGCCTGCCCGGGTCAGGTCATGGTACACTGGCCGCAGCTTTCTGCCGACACGCAGTATCAGGTATACAAACTGGGCGAAGCTTACCTGGAGCCGCTGGCGCTGCTGTCGGACACGCTGCTGGTACTCGGCGAGGAACAGCTGCAGGCGCTGAGTCCGGGTTATCTGGCAGTTGCCCCCGTTGTGGCGGGCAAAACCGGGATGAAAAGTATCTCGGTGAACTATGAGGAGGAGGGCGCGGCTTGTTACGTTGCCAGTTTCCTGGCCACCAGTTATGTTACAGATCAGGTGGTGCTCGAACTGCAGCTGTCTTCTACTCACCAGTTAGCTTCCCTTACGCTAGAGCGGCTCGATGATGGCTCATTCCGTCCGCTCAAGTCCGTAAGTCCGGTGAACGCGCAGGATTTTAAACTTGAGGACTCATCCCCTGGATCTGGTAAGAACGTGTACAGGGTAAAACTGACGACAGCGAGTGGTTTGACTTTCTACAGCCAGCCCGAGGAAGTGGTGCATACTGGCGCCGGGCAAATGCTGGTTTACCCGAACCCCGTGGAGGCCGGTCAGCCGCTCTTTATTGCCCTCAGCAGCGAAACAGCGCAGGTGGAGTTAGTCGATAAGCTGGGCAGGCTGCTGTACCGGGGCACCCGGGAGGGGATGGTAAAGGAGATTTCTACCCTGCAACTGCAGGCAGGTTTATACCTGATTCGTGTGCGAACTGAAAAAGGTGATTTGCTGGTGGAGAGAGTGCAGGTACGGTAAGTATGGCAGAAGTATAGTTTGGCTATACTTACTTGGCTCAGATGTCCCTTTCGCTGGCGCGGCTTTTTAACCCAACTGGCCCGCAGAGCCATATTTTTAACTCCGGCTATACTTTTATACTTGCCAGCCTATACTTTATACTTTCATAGCCGCTGCTTCGGACATCCTTGTTTGGAACCTGGGCTACTGCGGACTTCCGAGTCCGTACGCATTATACTTGCTGGTTTATACTTCCCTAGTCGCTGCTTCCTTCCACTTGACACAAGCTATACTTTTCAAGCCATCGTTCATCCTTTAGTTCACACAAGCGACTCGTTTCATCTCCTACTTGGCTCCCTCCTAGGCCGGGAGGCCTCGCCTTCGGGCATCGCGCTGTCTACATTTCCTTTGCTGCCCTTCGGTCGCAATTTCGCTGAAGCGAAACCAGAAATCTAGAAGGCGCTCAACCCAAAGGCTGGGAATCATTCGATAGCCGCTGCCACTACTGTCATCTCGACCAATGGGAGAGATCTGGATAGGATTCCAAGTCGATCTCTCACAGCTTCGCTGGCTCTTTTCGGCTCTCGCCTCAAGAGTACTCGAGATGACAGAGAAAGCAGCAAGAATAATTCCCCTCTTGGGAGGGGCTAGGGGTGGGTTTATACTTTGAAGGGACAGGTCGCGACCTGTCCGCACGAGAACTGAGGCTACAAAACTTATACTTCAACTTACGTAATTACAGATTCCCCGCCTTAGCCAAGGAGGGGCAAGGGGTGGTTGGACCCGGTATTACAAAAGTCCTGCTGTTTGAACAGCCAGAACATCCCTGAAACCTCTTACACAAAAATAACACCCCGCCCATGCCGGTAGCCAGCAGGGCGGGGTGTGATGTGATGTATGCTTGATTAGTTCCTAAGTACAGATTAGTACAGGTAGTTGAGCGCGGTTCTGTCGTTAGAGTTGAAAGGTCTGTTCTGGCCGGTGCCGATACAGGCAAGCATCCAGGAGTTAGGGTCGGCACCTGTCGGTGTGCCCGGAATATGGATAGCACCTACTGTAGAGGCTCCCTCGTTGTAGTACGCGCCGCCGCAGCTATAGCTTCTGTTCATATAATCCGTATGGCGGAAGCCGATGGTATGGCCAATCTCGTGCGCCAGGATAGTTGCCAAGTAGCTTGTGCCGGGGTTACTGCCCAGGTAATCAGAGTTCACCCTGATTGAGTTGTAGGGATTGCCACCGGAAGGGAAGCCGGCAGAGGCCAGGTAAGAGGAGCCGCTTGGTGCTTTCGACACCAGGATGTTATACCCTGAGGACACGCGGCGGAACTTGATGCGCAGGTTCTCGGCGTTAAAGCGGCGAATCGCCTCATCCAGCGCCGTTACGTAGGATGAAGGAAGGCTGGAACTGATGGCGACGTTGATCGTACGGCTTGTGCCAACATTCACCAGGTTGGAGGTGCGGTACTGCTCCTCTTCGCCAACGCGAAGCGCTTTTGCCTCAGCAGAGCCCCTCAGGTTTTCCTCTGTCAGGATGATGTCACCCTCAACCAGGTAGCCCTCAGCAATACGTTCTACCTGCTGGGTGTTAAAGCCCAACTCACTGATTTGGTCCAGGGTTAGTTGTGAGATTTCGTCATTGGAAACGACTTGTTCCTCTTCTTGGCACGAGGAGAATGTAAAAATGGCGGCTAATGCAGCCAGGGGGAGTAAGCGACTTGCTCTCATAAAGGTTAAGTTTTAAGGTTTTAAATGATTGATATGAGGAAAGTACGCAGGTAGATGCATTAAGAATTTGGTATTACACCAACCGCAGGCTGGCATACACATACTATGTTATAAAGTACACGTGCCGTCAGGCAAGGTCCGGGCGGCATGGTGAACCGGAACGCGAACAAGCGGGGATACAATGATGTCAGGAGAGAAGTGTGGGTAGGGCAGGAGCCGGTTAACACAGCAATTTGTACTTTGGAGGATGATGCTTTTACAAGCTGTCCTTTATGAATCACTTATTAAGCACGATTAAAAAGGTGCTATTAAACGCTTATTTGCAAGAGCAATAGAAAAAGAGGTAACAAGTATAAGAAAGCACAATTTTATACTTCGTCTGAAAACCAGAAAGCCGCCTGCATCTCTGCAGGCGGCTTTCACGGAGTATTCTACTTTTAGCCTATGTGGTTCTTAATGCGGAAGCTTCTCTTTGATAAGGCCGTAGGTAAAAGTGCCGGCTACTGCACCGAAGATCACCAGCAGGAAAGCCCAGTAGCCGTGGCCAAGGTTCACGAACAGCGGCCCCGGACACGCACCGGCCAATGCCCAGCCCAACCCGAAGATAATGCCCCCGAACAAATAGCGCGAAACGGATTTTTCTTTCGGCGCAAACACAATAGGA
The DNA here is from genome assembly GCF_900113285.1 of Pontibacter chinhatensis. Taxonomy (GTDB): domain Bacteria; phylum Bacteroidota; class Bacteroidia; order Cytophagales; family Hymenobacteraceae; genus Pontibacter; species Pontibacter chinhatensis. Next base: position 713,633 of record NZ_FOOT01000001.1, on the reverse strand, counting down.
TTGCCCTGGTAATCGCGTAGCTTATACTTCTTAATCAGGTAAGTGATGATAACGCCCAGCACCACGGCTGTACCGATGATGCCATACATGTGGAACGACTGGAAGCGGAACATCTCCTGGATGCGGAACCACGATATGGCCTCCGACTTACTCATCACGATGCCGAACAGGATGCCGGTAAGTATAAATTTTATTCCTTTCACGGTATTTTAATTTCTTGGGATTAAAGACGAACGATTAATTTCCAATAAGAAATGAATAGCTAAATCAGAATTGAATTATTCATTACTCATTACAAATTATTCATTAAAAAATAAGTGGTAGCAGCAGCCAGGTGGTAATCAGGCCCCCAATAAAGAAACCGACCACAGCGATGAGCGAGGGCAGCTGCAGGTTAGAGAGCCCGCTGATGGCGTGGCCCGAGGTGCAGCCCCCGGCGTAGCGCGACCCGAAACCGATCATAAAACCGCCCAGTAGCAGTATCAGAAATCCCCTCACACTCAGTACAGACTCTAAAGTAAAGATTTCCTCCGGCTGCAGCCCCTTCGGCGCAGCAATACCGAGCTGGCGCAGGTCCTGTATGGTTGCCTGCGAGATGCGCACGGCCTCACCGTCTGATAGAAACTCGGAGCTGATGAAGCCGCCGATGATGGCTCCCACCAGGAAAAGCAGGTTCCAGGTTTGGGCGCGCCAGTCAAAATCGAAGAGGCTGGCATACTTTCCTGCACCACAGGCCGCACAAATCACCCGCAGGTTAGACGAGAAGCCAAACGATTTCCCGAAGAAGAGCAGCAGCACCATAACTAGTGCTATCACTATACCCGATACATACCAGGGCCAAGGTTGACTCAGAAACTCAAGCATAGATTTAAGTTGGTTGATGAATGGTGTATTGTTAGAACCAGCAACAGCATATAGTTACAGCTAATACGTTGCTCTGATAACAGTACAAAGGTCCGGTTAATACTCGCCCTAGTCTGTGACTTTGGTCACGCAGGTGCTGATTTTATACTTTGCCACGCTTGTAAGTTCTCGAACTATTGGTTCATGGCCCTGAACTGCTCGGGCGTGCAGCCAAGTTGCTTCTTAAAGAAACGGAAAAAATAGGCGTTGTCGAGATAGCCCAACTTTGACGCTATCTGAGAGCTGGTTAAGTCGGCGTGCACCAGTAGCCGCTGCGCCTCCAGCAAAAGCCGGTGCTGGATCAGCTCCTTGGTGGTTTTGCCGAGTTTTTTCTTGCAGACTTCGTTCAGGTGCTTGGGGGTTACATGCAGGTGCTCTGCGTAAAAGGCCACCGGCTGATGCGCTTTGTAGTGCAGGTCGATGAGCCGCTCCAGGTTTTGAAGCAGCGTTTGATCCCTTCCGGTGCTTCCGGCTATACTTTCGGATGGCTGGAAAAGGCGCGTCAGCTCAATCATGAGGATATCCAGGTACCGGCTAAGCATGACGCCTCGCATGGGTTTGTCGCCTTCATACTCGTGCTCCAGCCGTAGCAGGACAGGCCGCAGTACTTCCTCATCAACGTCTGAAAGGCTTAGCACAGGGGTGGAGAGCAGGGCATTGAAAAACGGGTAGTCATAGAGCACCCTGTCAGGGTACTGCCGCGAGTAGAACCCATGCGTAAAGAAGATGACATAGCCGTCCGCATCGGCTGACAGATCCCAGCTGTGCACCTGCCCCGGCGTCATGAAAAATACCGTTCCTGGCTTTACCTCATATTCCCTGAAATCGATGGTATGGACACCCGTGCCTTTGGTTACCATCATGATGATGTAAAAATCGTGCTTGTGGGGCTCCCGGATGAACTGGTGCTCCTGCAGGTGGGTGGCAAAAGAACTGAAATAGAAATACCGTTCCTTCTGGCTGAGGGCCTCAAAATCCTGAATCTGGTATATCGGTAAATGTTCTTTCTGCATGTTTGCTTCAGGCTTGCCACGGGTTTTAGCAACAGTTCATGCGCTGTACTTGTTACTAAGGTATAACTGGGCATAAAAGTACAGCATTTAATCATTTTTATGCCGAGCTTATGCTCTTTAGTTGTTGTATCTTTGTTGTATCACTAATCAAGGTTATTGGCCATGAGCGAGGGAAACTCTTTACTATACAGTATTGTCACTGCAAAATGTCCGCGTTGTCGTGAGGGAGCTATGTTCCCCTCGGGCACTTTGTACACTACCAAGTTTGCAGACATGCACAAAAACTGCCCAAAATGCGGGCAGACCTATGAGCCGGAGCCAGGTTTTTACTACGGAGCCATGTATGTGAGCTTCGCCTTCAATGTGGGCATTTTCCTGGTTCTCCTCTTTTTGTTACACCACTTTGTGGGGGAGGTAACCATGGGCATGATGATAGGTGTGATAGTGGTGTTGATGGTAGGTTTACTACCCATTATTTTCCGGCTATCCAGAGTCATCTGGATCAACTTTTTCATCCGCTACGAAGGCCCGGCCAGCCGGATTCCCAGAAAGGCAGGGGCGTAATTTTGAGTACGCCAGGTGAGGGGCTTTGCCCTGAAGACAGCTGGGCTCCGGGTAAGTATAAGAACCGTTTTTAAAGTTACTTCATAGGATCCGGATAGTGTAACATGATAGCCGGGGCGTGCTGCAACGCACATTGTAGGCGCGGCTGGTGCAGGATGTAAGCTTTCTGAGGATTCAGGATGTGTGTGTGGAGCTCCCTTAAAAGGAGCTCCTTTTTTTATTAACAGCGATAAGAAGCAGCCTATACTCCCGATGAAGGTTATATCGGGAGTATAGGCTGCTTCTGCTAATGGCAGAACAACATTGTTTAATTGTTCCGGATTAAAAAGCTGCTACTGTTGTATAAGAAGCCAGGTCAGGTAGGCTACGTACCCCAACAGCAGCACGGCACCTTCCCAGCGCACCACCTGCCTTCCCTTCCCAGTAAAGATAAAGACAAACAGTAGCAGGCTCGTCAGGATGTTCACCGAGATATCTGTGATGGAGCCTGCGTGCACAGGCAATGGCGTGATAACAGTGGAGACGCCAAGTATAAAGAAGATGTTGAAGATGTTGGAGCCTACCACGTTGCCTATGGCAATGTCTACGTTGCGTTTGCGTACCGCCACCACCGAAGTGGCCAGCTCCGGCAGCGAGGTGCCGATAGACACGATGGTCAGGCTGATAACGCGCTCAGACAGTCCCAGCAGCTGCGCCAGGTTCACGGCACTCGTCACGATGAGCCGGCCCCCTATAATAAGGCCTGCCAGGCCCAGCACCAAGTATAAACTTGACTTTAGCACCGTATACTGCGTAGCTGGCGTCTCTTCCTCATTCGTGCCACCAACGGCCAGTGTGATGTTATAAACCAGGAAAATAGAAAAGAAAAGCAGCAGCACAATGCCATCGGTTCTGGAGATGGTGTCTGCGCTTGCCTCGTCCAGGAACGCGTCGTTGGCCAGTACCAGCACCGCCACCGCCGCCAGCAAGCTAAGCGGAACCTCCAGCCAGGTAGTGTTGGATTTAACGGTGAGCGGATAAATAAGGGCAGAGATACCTAGGATGCCAAGTACGTTAAAGATGTTGCTGCCCAGTACGTTGCCGAGTACCATGTCTGTGTTGCCGCTCAAAGAGGCAAACACGTTCACGACCATTTCAGGTGCCGAGGTGCCGAAAGCCACAATCGTAAGACCGATAACGATGTTAGGGATACCAAGCCTGACGGCGAGGCTTGAGGCGCCATCCACAAGCTTATTGGCACCAAATATCAAGGCTACAAAGCCCACCAGGAGGAGTATAAAATCCATCATGCTACAGTTAACTCTAAAAAGTTTGCAAAGTTTAGCCTAAAATTCAGATTCGCCAACTGCTAGCGGCAACAGATAGGAAATTTAATTTGCTATGCCTTACTTGCAAGGCTTAGGCATTAGGCACAGCCAGTGCTTGGTTGCTTCAACAGGAGCAGCAGGGGTAAGTATAAAGGCCTCTTGGATTGCTTTCTGCCCCGCGTTTTTTAACTCATAAATAATAAGTGCATGTTAAGGTCCCTGGCATTGCTGTTCATCGTACTGGGATGCTTATACTTTCTGTTATACCCGTGGCTCAGGAACACGGTCGGACGTAAAAAGCTCTTCAGGTGGTTTTTGATAATTTACGGCGTAGTTGCGCTTGCCTCCACTTTGGGTAAGGTTTTCCTGAATTAGCAGTTCATACTCGCTTCCTTCTGCCTGCAAAAAGGCTTTCCTGCGCTTTTAGGGGCAGCCTTTGCTCTAAATCCGATTTAGGGAGTAATAGTAGCAGCAATTATACTTTGATTGCTATACTTCCATTCCTCTCGCTGGCGCGGGTTTGTAACCCGTGCCTCACTATGATGTTGGGTTTGCAACCCAACTGGCTTGAAAAGCCATACTCACACTTCGGCTATACTTATTATACTTCCCAATATATACTTGCCGGTTATACTTTCATAGCCGTCGCTACAATCCACTTGAACGAAGCTATACTTCCAAACCACAGCTCATCCTCCAGCCTAACATGAGCTAGTGTTTCATCTCCAGTTTGGCTCCCTCCTAGGCCGGGAGGCCTCGCCTTGGGGGTAGGGGCCCTCGATAAGGGCATCGCGCTGTCTACATTTCCTTTGCTCCTGACGTCGCAATGCCCTGGACGGGCACCGGAAATCTAGAAGGCGCTCAACCCAAAGGCTGGGAAGCATTCGATAGCATCAACTGATGCAACTTCAGCCAAAGTCCCCCTTTGAAGGGGGTAGGGGGATGTAATCGTTAGCAGACAATTCCCCTCCTCGGAGGGGCTGGGGTGGGTTTATACGTTGTAGGGACAGGTCGCGACCTGTCCGCGCGAGAACCGTGGCTATTCAACTTATACTTTAGCCAAAGCTACTACAGACTCCCCGCCTTAGCCAAGGAGGGGTAGGGGGTGGTTGGAGACGGCACTAAAACGGGCTTACAAAGTATGAAACGGACTAAGCTAAATCCTAAAAGACATAAAAGGAAAGCCGCTGTCAGGGGAATGATACAATCAGGCACTAAACTGTGACAGCCATTCCAGCGCGCTTTTTCGGTCGGTGAACATGCGTGTTGGATTTTTTGGCTTGTTTACCATGATGTAGAAGTTAGCCGTCATTTTCAACATCGGCGAGCCAATCAGGATAGCGCTGGCAGAGACGAGATCATTTCCTTCGTTAGCCATAAAGTCCCTGGCTTCTTTTGTGGACTGCTTGATGCGGGTAATGTCAAAAAGGCTGGGGTAGGCTTTCCCGTCGATAAACGCCAGACGCTCACTTACACAGGCTTGGGCATATTCCAGGTCCACCATGTCTACCTCCTTGTAAATGCAGTGTAAAATCCCACCCTCCACAAAAAGTTCTAAGTGTTCCGTAGATCTGATGTTAGGATTCTTCTCGAAATTTGCCATTCAGCCTTGAATCATTTGACGGTTCAGTTGTTCATCATTAGAAATGCAAAAATACTCAAATTAGGTGGCAAAAATAAGACACAACAACATCATAGATACGGTAGACGCGGTGCTGACTGTTTCTAAAAAGAAGGGGATAATTCACCTGCACGCAGAAGATCAGCAGCTTACAGGGGGGCATCTGACGTTGCATGGCAAAAAAAATCTTCATTTTGGCACCTGCGGCTACCTGGGCCTGGAGCACCACCCCGCTGTAAAACGTGGCGCTATCGAGGCCATTGAACGATTTGGTACCCAGTTTCCCATGTCGCGTACGTATGTTTCCAACCCGCTTTACCGCGAATTGGAGGAGCTCATCGAGCAGCTGTACCAGGTGCCGGCCGTCATTTCAAAAAACTGTACGCTTGCCCACCTTACCACCATCCCAAGTATTATCCGGCAGTCTGACCTGGTTATACTCGACCACCAGGTGCATGCCAGTGTGCAGGAGGCCGTCAAGAAAATGCTGGGCCAGGGCGTGACTGTGGAGATGGTACGCCATAACAACCTGGAGATGCTCGAGGACCGCATTAAAAAGCAGAAAGGCAAGTACGAGCGCATCTGGTACATGGCAGACAGTGTGTATTCTATGTACGGTGACTTTGCACCCATAAAAGAGATGATTGCCCTGGCTGAAAAGTATGAGCAGCTCTACCTGTACGTTGACGATGCGCACGGCATGAGTTGGGCAGGTAAAAACGGCACTGGCTATGCCATGAGCCAGATGCCGGACGGCCTTTACCGCAAGATGATTCTGACGGCGAACCTTGGAAAGGCTTTCGGGGCCTGCGGTGGCCTGTCCCTTTTCCCCAACAGGGAGTGGTATGATAAGGTGAGCAACTTCGGTGGCCCGCTTACTTTTTCGGTGCAGATTGAGCCGGCCACCCTTGGGGCTGCCATTGCCTCTGCCCGCATTCACCTGAGCGAGGAAATATATACGCTGCAGCAAGAACTGCAGCGCAGAATCGCTTACTTCAACCAACTGCTCCGGAAAACGGACCTGCCGCTGGTGCACGAATGCGAGAGCCCGATCTTCTATATCGGTACCGGCACCATGGATATGGGCAACCACCTGGTTCAGGCTTTGCTGAGCGACGGCATCTACGTAAACTTGGCTACTTTCCCGGCTGTGCCGGCCAAAAACATTGGCGTGCGCATTACAATTTCCCTGAGCAATTCTTATGAGGACATTGAAGAGCTGGTGCGCAAACTAAAGCTTCATTTTGATATGGCAATGGCTGCCACCGGGCAAACGCAGGAAAATATCCGGAAAGCCTTTAAAATGCCGGTGCTGGCTGCTGCGGCTGCACCGGCCACTCCTGCAGCAGCTAACAAGCTATCGCTTCATCGTTATACTTCCATCGAAGCGATAGACCGTGTGACCTGGAACAGCTACCTGGGCAACAGGGGCATGTTCGACTGGAATGGCATGAAGTTCCTGGAAGAGTCGTTCAGGAATAACGCTGAGAAGGAGAGCAACTGGGGCTTCCGGTATTATGTTATTGAGGATCCGAAGGGAGAGACTGTTTTGATGACCTTTGCCATGGTTGGATTGGTGAAGGAGGATATGTTCTCGCAGGCGTCCATCTCCAGGATGATCGAGCGGGAACGTGAGGCGAACCCATATTACCTCACCTCAACAGGCATTGTGCTGGGCAGCCTGTTCACAGAGGGCGATCACTTGTACCTGGACAGGGAAAGTCCTTATTGGAAAGAAGCTCTTAAGACGTTTTTGGCAGAATTGTACAAAGAGCAGGAGCGGGAAGGCGCCAGCAGTATCATGTTGCGCGACCTGGCAGCCGGTGACCCGGAGATGGATGAATTTATGGTAGAGCAGGACTTCGTTAAAATGGACCTGCCGGAATCATGCGTGGTGGAGAACCTGGGCTGGAAAACAGAACAGGAGTTCCGACAGACGCTCTCCAAAAAGGGCAGGGAGAACTTTGTGCAGAAAATCAAACGGTATGAGCATTTCTACGATGTGCAGGTGAAGAGCCGCCTCACAGAAGAAGAACTGCAGTACGCCATGAGCCTGTTCAGGAATGTGAAGAGCAACAACTTTGCTATCAACAACTTCCTTTTCCCCGACAGGCTCTTTCACCTGCTGAATGAAGATGACTCCTGGGAATTTATTGTCCTTTACTTCAAAGAGGAGCACTCGATGCACCGGAAGCCTGTTTCCGTGGCTTTCTGCCACCTCAATGCGGCACAGGTATACAGCTTCATGCTGATAGGCATGGACTATGAATACCTGCTGGAGTACAACGTTTACCGGCAGACGCTCTATCAGGTTATCAAACGGGCGAATGGGCTAGGTTGCAAAAAAATTAACTTCGGAATTTCGGCTACTATGGAGAAAAAGAAAGTAGGAGCAACACCTTACCCCAAAGTGGGGTATTACCAGGCAAAAGACAATTTTGCAATGGAAATGATAGGGGCTACCTTTGCAGTAGAAAGAGAGTAGGCAGCCGCATAAACGCCTTAACGCCATTTAAGTATAGCCTAGTGAAAGTCCTGAAGGTGAGAATAGAAGAGATAATGACACTGATAGCCGAGGTTGCCAATGGTAATTTCGGCTATCAACTGGATGTGTCTGAAACGGGGGATGAGTTGGATGCGGTTATCTCGGGCATCAACATGCTGGGGCAGGAGCTTCAGAACTCTACCGTATCCAGGGACTTTATGCAGAGCATCTACCAGGGCGTGGTGGACATGCTGCTGATTCTCAACAACGATTTCACCATACGCAATGTAAACGAGGCCTTTGAGGAAGCGACTGGCTTCAGGGAGGCTGACCTCATCGGTTTGCCCCTCGACACGCTTTTCCGGCAGGATGACCGCGAGAAACTAACCGCGGAAATCAGAAAGTTTGAGGAAAAAGGAAAACTGCTGAACGTAGAGCTCTACATCACCTCCAAAAACAAAGGGGCTATCCCGGTATCGTGCTCTTTTTCTTTTCTTAGAAACAACGGGCAGGAACACAGCGGCATCCTGATTATTGCCAAGGATATAACCGAGATAAAGCAAAAAGAGCTGGAGCTGCAGGAGGCAAAAGAAAGGGCAGAGGCCGCAAATGAGGCAAAAAGCAATTTCCTTTCCAGCATGAGTCACGAGATCCGTACGCCTTTGAACGGTATCCTCGGCTTTACCAACCTGCTGATCGACACCCCGCTGAACGAAACGCAGAAGCAGTACGCCACTTTAATCAAGACCTCGGGCAGCAACTTGTCCAAACTGCTCAACGACATTCTGGACCTGCACCGTATTGAACAGGACAAGATAGAAGTTGAAACCATTGCCTTTGATATCCGGGAGGCGATTGCCTCACACCTGGAGCCTTACAAGCAACTGGCCAGAGGCAAGGGCTTGTCCTTTGCCTATACTTTTGATGAGGCCATTCCGCGTGTCGTGGCGGGCGACCCGACGCGCATCAACCAGGTGCTCATCAACCTCGTCAGCAACGCCATTAAGTTTACCGAGTCGGGAAGTATAACCATGCACGCTGCGCTGGATGCGGCTACAAGTGAGAACGAATCCATTACCTTGAAATTTGCGGTAACGGACACGGGCGTAGGCATACCTGCTGACAAGCAGGAACTGATTTTCGACTCATTCACACAGTCCGACCAGGCTGTGTCGCGTAAGTTTGGCGGCTTTGGCCTGGGGCTGGCCATCTGCAAAAAACTCGTGCGTCTGATGCAGGGCGAGATGGGTGTAGTCAGCCCTCCTGCCGGAGCAGCCACGGGAGCTACCTTCTGGTTTACCATTAGCGTCGGGAAACTGCCTGCCGATGCCATGGAGCCGGAGGAGGAGTTCGATGTCAGTTTCACGTTTAGCAAACCAACCAAGGTGCTTGTGGTGGACGACAATCCGATAAACGTGTTCTTGATGCAGGATGTACTGGAAAATTTCGGCGCGCAGGTAACAACGGCTGAAAGCGGGGCAGAAGCGGTGCAACTTGCGTTGGCAGATGCGTTCGATCTAATTTTTATGGATATCCAGATGCCGGAGATGGATGGCTTGGAAGCTACAAGCAAACTGAGGCGTGCCCATATCACCTGCCCCATTATTGCTTTCTCTGCCAGTGCTTATAAAGAGGATATTGCTAGAAGCCTGGAGGCTGGTATGAATGATCACTTATGCAAGCCATTTACGCCCAGAGAACTAAAGACCCTGCTGAGTAAGTGGCTATAGATTCTTCCAAAGTATAAATGGCCGGCACTCGACTTTATACTTTCCCTGGCTGCCATACCGCAAGTATAGGTTGCCAAAGTATGGTGGTTTCACAAGTATAGATGCGGCTGTTCTGAAAGCTTCATCCACCCGTTTCAATCACTCATTTATACTTTCATTTACAGGTTATGCAGGCGGCGTTGCAAAAACTCCGAATTTTTTGAGTTAATTTAGGCTAAGGACTTACCAAACTTTAAGCCTATGACCACTCCCCGAACTTTGCGCGCCGATGCCAGCCTGGACGCTTTCAACATCCTGGTGGGTACGCGTTACGAAATGTATAACAGCCTATTCTCCTCATTGCCCTTTCACCGGGTCGAGAAAACAGGCGTGCTGCTGTCGTTGCTGGTGCTGCATTGCGAAGAGGGGTTTCAGCGGCAACAGAGCCCCCAGGAAATTATCCGCAGCTTTTTTGAGCAGTATACCAGCTACCGCACAGAGCAGGAGCAAAACGACCTGCTTTTCCGGTTCGTGCAGTACGCAGAGCGGCAAGTAGTGCTTTTCGATGCGCTGGAAGAAGCGGCGTTCCGAAACACCCACGACCTGCATGGCCTAGGCACGCTGAAGCAGTTGAGCGCCACAGTGCAGCAGGAGCATGCCCAGCAGCAGCTGGCGCAAAAGTTGCAGGACTTTGCCGTGCGCCTGGTACTCACAGCGCACCCCACGCAGTTCTACCCGAGCAATGTGCTGGGTATCATCAACGACTTGTCGCAGGCCCTGGCGAGCGACAACACCTCTCTGGCGCATTCTTACCTGCGGCAACTGGGCAAAACGCCTTTCTTCAAAAAGGAGAAACCCACGCCCTATGAGGAAGCCGTCAGCCTGGTGTGGTTCCTGGAAAACGTTTTTTACCGCGCCGCCGGCAACATCATTTCTTACCTAACAGCCCAGTTTCCGGAGGCCATGCAGCCAGGCATGAAGCTCATACGGATGGGCTTCTGGCCGGGCGGGGACCGGGACGGGAACCCTTTTGTGAAGGCTGATACCACGCTGCAGGTAGCCGACGCGCTGCGCAGTTCTGTCATAAGGGCCTACTACCGCGATGTGCGCCAACTCCGCAGAAGGCTGACGTTTAAAGGAGTGGAGGACATTGTAAAGGATCTGGAAGCCAAGCTGTACAACAACCTGTTTGTGCCCGGCTACAAACTCGATTTGAAGCAGGAAGCCATACTGGAGCCGCTTGTACAAATCCGGCAATTGCTGCTTGAGGAGCACAACAGCCTGTTCCTGAGCTTGGTGGAGGCGCTCATTCACAAGGTGGAGCTTTTCGGTTTGTTCTTTGCTTCCCTGGATATCCGGCAGGACTCATCCGTACACGCTCACTTGTACGAGCAAGTGGCAGCGCGCACCAAGCTGCTGCCTGCGGACTATGCGGACCTTCCGGAGCAGGAAAAAATAAGCGCCCTGCTAGCCATTAGTGAAAGTATAAAGACAGACATATTCGCTGACGAGGATCTGTTGCAGGACACGCTGCAGACAGTGGATGTGATGCGTACCATTCAGGAGCGTAACGGGGAGGAGGGATGCCACCGCTACATTATCAGCCACTGCACCAACGCGCTGAACGTGTTGGAAGTATATGGGCTGTTCCGACTCACCGGCTGGCAGGCAGAGGAGATACGGGTGGACATCGTGCCGCTCTTTGAAACCATCACGGACCTGCGGAATGCCGGCGATGTGATGCGGGAACTGTATGAGCAGCCGGCCTACAGGAGCCACCTCGAGCGGCGCGGCAATGTCCAGACGATTATGCTTGGCTTCTCGGACGGTACCAAGGACGGCGGTTATCTAATGGCCAACTGGAGTATCTACAAAGCCAAGGAAGACCTGACGAAAGTTAGCCGCGACTATGGTGTAGAGGTTGTCTTCTTTGATGGCAGGGGAGGTCCACCTGCACGCGGTGGCGGAAAAACACAGCAGTTCTATGCCTCACTGGGCAGCAATATCGCCAATAAAGAAATTCAGTTGACGATACAGGGGCAGACGGTCAGCTCTAACTTTGGTTCGGTGGATGCGGCACAGTTTAACCTGGAGCAGCTGCTGCACGCGGGTATCAGCAACACCTTGTTCAGTCGCAAGCAACTTACCCTTTCTCAGGAAGATGACCAGCTGCTGCAGGAACTCTCCGAGGTAAGCTATGAAGCCTATGTTGAACTGAAGAACCACCCGGTTTTCCTGGAGTACCTGAACTATGTGAGCCCGCTGCGCTACTACGGCGAGGCCAACATCGGCAGTCGCCCTTCCAAGCGCAAATCCGGTAAGCTGAACCTGGATGACCTGCGTGCTGTGCCCTATGTGGGGTCCTGGAGCCAGCTGAAGCAGAACCTGCCCGGTTACTACGGAGTGGGCAAGGCCCTGGAAGCGCTGCACGAGCGAGGCGATTGGCCCAGAGTGCAGCAGCTGTACAGGAGTTCGCTATACTTTAAAACCTTGCTCGATAACTGCGAAATGGCTATGAAAAAGTGCTTTTTCCCGGTTACCGCCTATCTGGCCGAGCATCCAACCTACGGGCCGCTCTGGAAGCAGATCTATGAAGAGTATGAGCGTACCAGAAAGTATGTGTTGCTACTGGCCGGGGCCGACACGCTCATGGCCGATAAGCCCCTCGACATGCTCTCGATAAACATGCGCCAGCGCATCGAGCTGCCACTTATCACGATACAGCAGTTTGCCCTGGCCAAAATAAGGGAGCTGGAGGAACAGCAGGCCACAGAGGCAAAAAAAGTATACGAAAAGCTGGTTGTGCGCTGCTCCTTCGGTATCATCAACGCCGAGCGGAACTCTGCTTAAGCGGCATTTATACTTTCTAGCTGGTACCTTTGGTTTGGAATGTATAAATACCTGCCGGAAGTATGTAAAGAGCCCTAGGCTTCATCTTTTTGCAGAGCATCACAAAGTATGCTGTGCACTGGTGATGAATCCCGGGGCATTTAATTTTATACCCAAGGCACGATTTGCTGTTCTCGGTAAAAGCGTAAAAACAACACTGCCAGGAGGGGCAGCGCTGGGGCACTCTACTCACAGGGCCTTTTACAACTTGTCATTCTGTTGAGAAACTTGGTAGAAGGGAGGTTAAGCCTTTACTACTGGCTACCAAGATCCTTTCAGGATGACAAAGTGAAAAGTATGAATTGTCCCTGCTCGTGGGAGTAGGTTGAGCATAACGCCAGTTTTTAAAGTATAGGCAAGGCACTTCTGAATACAACCTGAGTCGAAGGCTACATCAGTTATTTATCAATCAAATGCCGGTAAAGGCTGTTGATGGTGGCGGCCAGGGCCTTGTTATACTCATCGCTGTCCGGGGCGCTGCATCCGTTGGTGATCACCACAAAGCCATACTTCTGTTTCGGATCAAAAAACATCGCGCTATAGAGGCCGTAGGCCGAGCCGGTGTGCCCTTTCAGTTTCTTGCCTGGTATCAGGTCCTTTGCGGTGGTTAGGGCCAGGCCGTAGCCGTTGCTGGCAATTTCCTTTTGCATCTGCCTGGCGCTCTTTTTAGAGATGATGCGCGTATCTTTATACTCGCCCTTGTTCATATGCATGGCCATGTACTTGGCCAGATCAGTGGCGGAGATTTTCATGCCGCCGGTAGGGGAGAATATCGGAGTGCTCTGGCCCATCACATAGCTCCGGATGGCCTCCCGGCGCGGGGCATAGGCCGATGGGGAGGGGGAGAAGCTGTTCGAGTCGGCATTATAGGCGTAGAGCGTGGTGAAGCGGCTGCCGTCCAACGAGTCAACATTGTACCCACCGTACAGGCCCAGCGGGTCCAGGATGTGGTGCTTTACGTACTGGTCAAACCGCTCACCTGATACTTTTTCAAGTATGGTGCCGGCCATGTTAAAATTGAGGTTGCAGTACTGGTAATCCGTGCCTGGCGCGTAGCTGTTGTAGCATTTCTCCCACTCCGGGTTTTTGGCTGGGTTGATGGAATCGAGTGTGAAGTAGCCCTGGCTGTCGTTGATGCTGGACGTATGGGAAAGCAGCATTTTCAAGGTAATGACCTGCTCCGGGTATCTGGGGTTCCTTACTTTAAATCCAAGTAAATTACTTACATCATCCTCCAGCGATAATTTACCGGCCTCTGCCAGCTGCTGCAGGGCCGTGGCGGTGAACGACTTGGAGATAGAGGCAATCCGGAAGATGTCGCTGTTGCTGAGCGGCGTTCTGGTTTCCAGGTCCTTCAGCCCAAAGGAATTAGCGTAGACGATGTCTTCTTTTTGCACAACGGCCACCGAAAGGCCCACCACGTCATACTGCTGCATGATGCTCCTGATTTCTGCCTCGGCCTTCGCTGCCTGGCCGTAGCTGCTGGTGGCAGCGGATAAAAGTATAAATGTCAGGAGAAAGAACCTCCACCCGGTTGTTTTGATCATCGTTTCTTGCTTTAGAGTAAGGATGTTGTAAGATACTAATCTGCCCCGGATTTTGCTGCTCCATTTCTTGCGATGGACAGGTAAATGCACTGGAGTTAGCAACTTACTTCCCTGGCTCGTGCACATGCGACTCCTCCACCTCATGCACGTCCATTTTCGCTTCTGCCCAACTGTGATCTTCCTCGTCCGCCTGCAGGCCTTCCTGCTCTGCCCCATGCGCCACGTCATACACCAGCTCGACCAGCATCGGGAAGTGGTCGGAGCCAAAGTATGGGAGCCGCTCGATATGGGCCAGGGTAAAGTGCTCGCTGTGAAAAAGGTGGTCTAGCGGCCAGCGCGCAAAGAAAATGCCGGCATGGAAGGTATTGAACATGCCCCGCCCGATGCGTGGGTCCAGCAGGCCGCTGATTTTCCGGAAAAGCCGTGTGGTGGCAGACCAGGCCACATCATTCAAATCGCCGGTGATGATGATAGGGTCCGTTTCGTCGGCCACGCTCTTGCCCACCACCAGCAGTTCGGCGTCGCGCTCTGAGGAGGCCGGGTTTTCGGTGGGGCTGGGCGGGGCCGGGTGCATAAAATGGAAGCGAACTTTTACATTCGATCTCAATTCTACCAGCGCGTGCATAGAGGGCACATCCGGCTCTACCAGAAATTGTATGGCCGTATCTTCCATCGGAAGCCTGGAGTAAACGTGCATGCCGTAGCGGTTGTCCAAGGGGCATTTTATACTATACTTGTACTCCTCTTCCAGCACGCGCAGTTTTTCTTCCCACCACAGGTCTGTCTCCAGCGTTACCAGCACATCCGGCTCAAACTTTTTAACCAAAGCTATCAGACTTTCGGCGTTGCGGTTTGTCATCAGTACATTGGCCGTAAGCACGCGGATGCTGTTGGCCTCGTACCGGTTCCGCGCCGGTTTCACCTCCATGGGAAAAAGCCTGGTGTAGGGCAATATCCAGCCAAACTGAAAGCAGAAGCAGCCGAGCGCCGAGCCAGCCATCAGCCAGGAACTAAAGTGGGCGAAATCGAGGAAAAACAGGTCGGCCAAGAGCAGGAAAAAGGCCAGCAGCATGAACTGAAAGCGCGGGAAATCCAGGCCACGCACCCACCAGGCCGTGTGCCTCCAGAGCGGCAGCAAGGTTACGTAAAGTATAAAATACGTGAGCACGACCAGTAGCTTGTAAATCATCAGCGATGCCTTTTATACTTCCGGAAAAAAATGGTGTGTTTGGTTAAGGACAATACGCGTCCGGGAGGAGCGAGGTGAAAGTATGGGCGAAATATGATAAGTTACGATGAAGGAACCCAGGAGCTTTGCCGTATCTATAGAAAGCAATATATTTCAGAAAAATACCTTGATGGCGCTTACCGAAACCTCATCCTATGGCAAGAATTATACTTCTCCTCACACTGCTAACGTGCGTACTTCAACCGGCTATGTCTCAGCGAAAAACAGATAAGCACCTACGGGAGATTCTCACCAGCGCGGGCAACCACAACGTGAACAAGCTGCTCAGCAACCCGGAAGCCTACCGCGTGCAAATCATCTACACCGAGATTAACCGGGATAAGCGCAACAAGCCCTCTTTCCGAAATCATTACTTCAACTACGATCCGGATTTATACTTTAACCCGGCCTCCATGGTGAAGATGCCCCTGGCTTTTATGGCGCTGGAGAAACTGAATACGCTCCGCAAAGCAGGCATTGACAAGTATACGCCTGTGGTGTTCGATAGCAGTTATGTGGGGCAGCGGCCGCTTTACGAGGATGCCTCCTCCGAGAACGGGATGCCGTCCATTGCGCACCTCATCAAGCGGGCCTTGCTGATCAGTGAGAACGATCCGTACAACCGGCTCTATCAGTTCGTGGGCCAGCAGGAGATAAACGAAAACCTTCGTCGCAAAGGCTACAAGGATTCCCGCATTGTGCGGCAGTTCATGGGCTTTACTACGGAGCAGAACCGCCATACCAACCCCGTCCGCTTTTTAAACCCCGACGGCACAACCAGGTATAGCCAGCCAGCCGCATACAACCCAAACCCCATCGACTTTAGCAAGGAAATAAAGTTAGGAAAAGCCCACTTCGACAGCAACGACAGCCTGGTGAACGGCCCTTTCGATTTTACGATACATAATAATATGCCGCTGGAGGATATGCAGCAGCTACTGCAGTCGGTGATGTTCCCGGCGTCGGTGCCCAAAAAGCAACGGTTTAACCTCACGCAGGATGATTACAACTTCCTGTACCGCTACCTGTCGCAATATCCTTCCGAGACGCCCTACCCAAAGTATGACACGGCGGCTTTTTACGACAGCTACGTCAAGTTCTTTTTCCGGGACAGCACGCACCGTATGCCGGAGCAGGTTCGGGTGTTCAACAAGGTGGGCTGGTCCTATGGCTTTATGACGGATGTGTCGTATGTGGTTGATTTTGAGAACCAGGTGGAGTACATGCTATCGGCCACGGTGTATGTGAACAGCGATGGCGTGATAAACGATGGCAAGTATGACTACGACACCCTGGGCTATCCTTTCCTCCACAGCCTGGGGCAGGTTATTTACCAGCACGAACTGGCAAGGGAGCGCAAGTATAAGCCGGATCTATCTGCATTCCGGGTAGCCTATGAAAAGCGCGACAGCCAAGATACCCGCCCCGCCTTGCGGGAAGTAGATAACTAGGGTGGGAGTAGTTTCATTTGTGGTGTGTTTAGGGGAAATAGCACGCACGGACAAAGTATAAAAATCGATGTCCTTATACTTTACAGAAAGCTGACTGTGATATAGCTATCCGTATTCCGGCCCTGGTCATCGGTACAGGAGATTTTATACTTGCCGGGCCTCTGTGGCTCAAAAAACATCTTCTCGTTGGCGGCAGTGGCGCGCAGGAATTTATCGTTGATATACCAGTATACCTGCTTCACCTCGTTGTGGGTGTTGCTGTGCAGCATCAGTTGCTGGCGTTCTTCCCGTTCCAGAATATACTCCATGCCGGAAGCCGGAGACGCGATAACCGGGGCATGTTCTTTAAAGATGCGGCTGCAAGTGGGGTTGTGCGCCGGAATCTGTTGGTAGGGTATCCGCTCAGCATCGTAAAACGTGAGCAGCTCCGGCGCGTGGTTGGGGTAGAGTTGCTGCACAAAGCCTGTCGCCGGCTGGCAACTGGTGCAATAGCTATACTTTTTATCGACGGAAACGGCAATCCTCTTCAAATGGCTGCACTTTTGCGTGTAGGAGATGCCGGGTATAAACGTATCGAGCACCTGGTTTTTGCAGAAGCTGTTGGCCGGGCTACCGCTTTCGGTGCACACCACTCTTAAACCAATGCCTTTGGGCTGTTGGAACCACCCGTCAGAGGAATTATAGTCGATGCTGTTGAAGATGTCGAAGAGCAGGGGCGTGGCTGAGTCGGTGCCGTTGAGTTCTGGTACGCCCTCGCCGGAGAAATTGCCGACCCAGACCCCTACTGTATACTTCTTGTTGTAGCCGATGCTCCAGGCGTCCTTGCGGCCATAGGAGGTGCCGGTTTTCCAGGCAATCTTGGGCAGGTTCGGGCTGTTATGTGCGTTGTGCGGCAAGTCGGGGCGCGTGAGCTGCGTCAGAATCTGACTCACCATATAGGCTGATGCGGGTGAAAGCAGCTGCGTTTCCGTTTGCGTTGTGTCGTGCTGCAGCCAGCGGATAGAGCTATACCTGCCCTGGTTGGCAAAGGCGGCGTACAGCAAGGTCAGCTCCTCCAGCTTTACATCGCATCCCCCCAAAATCAGCGAGAGACCAAGCTGGTTACCCATCTGCTTCATCTGCGAAAACTCTGCCTGCTTCAGCTTCTGCACAAAAGTATAAACCCCGAGTTGGTCGAGCACTTTCACGGCGGGCACGTTGAACGAAGTGGCAAGCGCATGTTCTATCGTGACTTTGCCGTTGTAGTTGCCGAAGAAGTTTTGCGGGCGATACCCGGCATAATCCACGGGCACATCCGTGATGACGGTTTTCGGCGTAAGTATACCTTTATCAAAAGCGGTAGCATAAAGAAACGGCTTCAGGGTGCTGCCCGGCGAGCGAATGGCCCGCACACCGTCGACCTGTCCGTGGTGCGCAAAATCATTGAAATCCGCAGAACCCAGGTAGGCCTCTACCGCCCCGGTTTGGTTGTTGAGGACCAGTACGGCCGCGTTGTGAATGTTTTGGTAGCGCAGCCGTTGCATGTAGTTGTAGGCCAGCTGCTCCACTTTCTCCTGCACCTGCCGGTTCAGCGTGGTTTTAATAGTGGACTGGTTTTTATACTTGCGGTACATGCGGTAGGCAAAATGCGGCGCTACTTTGGGTGCTTCCTGCCTGCGTGCTTCCAATGGCTCCAGTAAAGCATCCTCAATCTCTGCAGCCGGAAATGCCCCTTGCTCCTGGTAGTATTTCAACCATTTATTCCGAAACGCCACAATCCGCTCGTTCTGCTCGCCAATCCGCAGCGAAGAGGGCTTGTTAGGTATAACCGTCAGCGTCACCGCCTGCGCCAAACTTAGTTGCCTCGGCGACTGCTGGAAGTATAAAACAGAGGCTGCCTTGACGCCTTCAATGTTACCACCGAAAGGCACCAGGTTCAGGTATAGCTGCAGGATTTCGTCTTTGCTGTAATGCCACTCCAATTGCATCGCCCGGAACATTTCAGTTAGCTTGTTGGCATAGGTGCGCTGCTGCGGGTAAAGCAGCCGGGCCACCTGCATGGTAATGGTCGAGGCACCGGAGGTTTTTTTATTTTGAAAGACGTTGTTCGCAAAAGCTCTGGCAATGGCAAAGGGGTTAATGCCCGGGTGGTAGTAAAAGTACTTATCCTCTTTCAGCAGCACCGCCTTCTTCAGAACAGGGCTCAGTTCATCTGGCTCCAACTGCATCCGCCACTTATCGTCCCGGCTCAAAAAGGCATTAATAATGCTGCCATCGGAAGCCGTGATGACGGGGGAGTAGGAAATATTTATTTTAAGTGGGTAGAGGTGGTTGAGAATGGCAAAGGCAAGGCAAAGCATCAACCCAATGTATAAAGTATACCTGAGACAGGGCTTGCTATACCTTAGCAGCCGCTGGCTTGGGTTATACTTTGGCTTTTGTGTTGGCATGTAGGTTTTAATTGCTGTTTTCCTAAGGACTTCTGCTACGCTGCTCCGGATTTGCAATCCGGAGCTTTGGGAAGTGCGGATTTGTAATCCGCCGCTCCACCAGTAGCTACTGCCTTTGCGGTTGCGGATTGCAAATCCGCTGTTAACCTACTTTCGGATTACAAATCCGAAAGAGCAGGGGTAATATTTTGGCGCGCCTGGCACCGCTATCTGTTTCAGAGTTTAAGTGTAAGTTTGTCTTGCTATATCTGCCAGAGGTTCATATGCTACAATGCTTTTACCTGTAAATAGTTAGAGGCAGAGATTCCCCTCTCGAGAGGGGCAGGGGTGTGTCAATCGTGCACGATTCGGACAGGTCGCGACCTGTCCCTACGAATCCATTCCTAAACTCTCTAACTCCTAAACCCCTAAACTCACTTAACTCTCACAACGCCTCCCCCCGAGTAACTATGGTACTCCGCATTATACATGGCATCCGCCCCAATCGGGCCTAACTGAAAATCACCTTTCGAGACGGCACGCACTAGGTAGAAGAAGTACTGCTGCTCCGGTTTTGCGGTGGCGTAAAGATTGATTCTGTCATCACGGATGTCGATGTAATCTGGTGTGGCGGGTTTTTGAGCCTCCAGCCAGCTAAACTCGCGGGCAGTCATCAGGCGTGGGTTTTCTATCTCAAAGCCGGCTGGCAGCATGTCGGTGATGGCCACGTTGGGTATACTTCGGCCATCCTGCGATTGCAGCTCTACCCGCACGATTACCAAATCATTCTGCTTAAAGGTGTTGTCGGTAATTTCTTTGCCATTTCGGTCGAAGAAGGTTTTGCGCACTTTCAGGTAGTTGTCTTCGCGCTTTACATCGCCACTCTGACTAATGCCTTCCAGTTCCCAGAAATAATACAGGCTGCCGTTGCCCTTGCCGCGAATGCTGATAGGGCCGCTGCCGATGTTGCTCGTTAAGGTCAGGTCCTTGCCGGTGAAAGTGCCGATTTGCTTACCGTTCTGGTATACCTGCGCGGTTTGGTTGCCCTGGTTCTGGCTCGACAGCTTGCCCAACGCCATCAGCGCAAAGGCCCGTTCTTGGGTGTTGTACCAGCGCTTGGAGCGCAGTTCATCTGATAAATGCCGCGCCATGGTGCCAATCTGCGGGTTGTCCAGGTCCGCTTCTATTAAGCTGTTCAGCGAAATCGCCATGTCGCGGAGCGGAGAGTAGAAGCTGCCGCCCAGGGCGCGTACCGAGGTTTCGCCGAAGAAGGAGCGGGGCAGAATCTGGTTAAAGCTCTCGCGACTGCCGTTCAGGGCATAGGTGCTGGCCAGCAGGTAGCGCGCATCCAGCGACAGCAGTTCCGGCTTGGCCTTATAGTAGTTCATGGTAGACCAGTCCACCTGACCGGCGATGCTGAGCACATACAGCGAGTAAGTCGTTTCGCGGGCGGCAATGTACTTGCTCTGCACCTGGCGCTTGGCGTCGTAGTAGCGGTATTCTTCCAGGGCCTTGCCTTTTACTTTTTGCTGCAGGTAGCGCAAGGCCTTGTCCAGCACCTCCTGCGTAACCGGGTAGCCAGCCTTTTTGGCCTCGAGCAAGAAGTGCGTGGCGTAGGTGCTGCTCCACCAGTCAGTGTAGGTAGCGCCCGGCCAGTAGGTAAAGCCACCGTCGTACTGCTGCATCAGCTCAATTTTGGTGATGGCCTCCTGCACCAGGTAGTTCGGGTTAAACGTGCGGCCTTTCTGGTCCTGGTTCAGGGAGCGGGCCAAATCGGTATAGTATAAAAGCGGAAAAGCGGTGGAGGTCGTCTGTTCCAGGCAACCGTGCGGATAGCGCAAGAGGAAGGTAATATCATCCGTAAACTGCGCCAAGGGTGAGCGGCTTATCACCAGCTTGGCCGATACCGAAGAAGGGATGAAGTCGTTGGCCAGTTTGATGTCGGCCGTGGCGCCGTCTTTTATACTTCCAGCCTCCGTTACTTTGGTTAGCGGGGCGATAGGGCGAACGGTGATATCGGTATTACTCACAAATTGCTCGTTCAGCGCATTCACCGCGACCTTTACTGTTGCTTGTCCAATAGCTGGTGTTGCTACGAGTTTATAAGTAACCTGCGCTTCCGCATTCGGATTTATACTTGCTGATTTCTTGATTTCGCCCACTACACGCAAGGGACCTGTCACCGTGATGGTGCT
The DNA here is from genome assembly GCF_900113285.1 of Pontibacter chinhatensis. GTDB lineage: Bacteria > Bacteroidota > Bacteroidia > Cytophagales > Hymenobacteraceae > Pontibacter > Pontibacter chinhatensis. The sequence goes on along the minus strand of NZ_FOOT01000001.1, from coordinate 692,313 downwards.
GGCGGCTGTGGCTTTGTTGGCGGTGGTATTGCTCAGGGTTACCGGCACCAGAATCGTATCGCGTGGACTCACGAAGCGAGGGAGCGCTGTGCTAACCACAACCGGGTCCGACACGCGCATCATCTTTTCAGAAGAGCCAAAAGCATTGTCCTTGTAAGCCACGGCCATGAGGCGCACCGCTCCCGAAAACTCAGGTATACGCACGTTTACTGTTGCCTCGCCGTTGCTGTTTGACTTTAACTGCCCACTCCACAGCGACACCAGTTTTACCCGCTTGTTGGTAAGCGGATTGATGCGCTTGGCCAGGTCGTAGCCGTCGCCGCCCGTGCTGGAACGGTTGCCTATCTCGGGAAACAGGTAGGGGTAGAGGTCATAGCCGGTCACCTCCAGCGCGCGCTTCTGGTAAAAGAATCCATGCGGGTCAGGTGTCTGGTAATCCTTTATCTGCAGGATGCCTTCATCTACCACGGCCAGCGTCACTTCCGCATTCGGGGCGGTTTTAACCTTCACCTGCTGTACGCGGCTGGAGCGGGAAGCCTCCGGGGCAAGTATGGCCACGTCCAATTTCGTACTCTTTTTGGTAACGGTCAAAGGCTTGAAACCTCGGGCGATGGTCAGCGGCATCTGGTTGTCCTTTACCTGGCGCAGCGCGATGGCCGTGATGTAGGCCGTGGGCAGGTGCTCGTCTTTGATAGGCAAGGTGAGCGAAGCGGCTTTCTTGTCGGTTTTGAGGTAATAGTAGCTGAGCACATTGTTCTGCTCCACTGTTACTAGAATCTTTCCGGCAAACGGAGACTTAAACAGCACCTTGGCCTGCTCGCCTACTTCATACTTTTCTTTGTCCAGCGAGATGTCCACTTCGCCTTCTGTGTTCACGGCAAAGGAAGTACTTTCGGTGTCGCCCCAACCGTAGGCGTAGAATTCCTGCGCCACGTAGTTGTAGGCGCCCGGGCGCATCACCCTTATTTCATACTCGCCAGACGATACTGGCGTGAAATTGAACGTAGCGCCGGTGGCAGGTATGGCTAAAGTTTGGCTGCTGATAACGTTCTCTTTGCGCTGCGATTTATAGTTATACTCGTCGCTGTAGCGCTCTATCACCGACTCGTAGGTATAGCGCACCAGCTGCACGCGGGCGGTGGTGGAAACAGGCGAGCCGTTACGGTCCAGGGCAATCAGTGGGATGTTCATCGCACGGCGGGTGCTCACGTAATCATCAAAATTTTTGATGCCGAAGAAGGCCTGCTGCGTGCTTACATCAAACTTGCTGAGGCGGTTAACCGGGCGACCGCTTTCATCAAACACCGTAGTATAAAGTGAACCGTCCAGCAGACCGATGTCCTGGAAATTCTCCAGTTCAAACACTTCCTGTCCTTTGCCCTGCGCATCGGTTTCTCCCTGGCGGGTGCTGGTCTGGATGTTGATGGAACCGGAGGTATGGATGTCGAAGGTATAGTCGGCGTAGCGTTTGGCTTCGAAGGTCTTCTTTTTCAGGCTTAGCTGGGCCTCGTAGTTGCGTTTGGCAGCGGGCGGACCGAAGAGGTTTTGGGCTGTCAGATTCAGCACCAGCTTCTCGCCGGCGTTATAAGTGCTTTTGTTCAGCGTAGCTGTCACCTTCAGGCGGTCGGGCATAAACTCTTCCACACCGATTTTTTTGGCGCTCAGCAACACATCGTTGCCCGAATATACTTCCAAGGTATAGGTGCCTGTCACGGCCGCTCCATTCAGAATAAAACTGGTCTCGCTGGCGCCCTGCTTGTTCAGTTTGCCTTTGGTGCTGCGGTACTCTTTGCCGTTGGGCAAGAGCAGCTTCACTTTAACAGGCAATCCGGCCACCGTTTTCCAGTCCGGCGTACGCACCACGGTGTTGACGTGAATTGTGTCGCCGGGACGGTAGAGGTCGCGGTCACCGTAAATAAAGGCGTCATAATTCAGGTCGTTCAGCCGCTTGCCACCCACCTCGAAACGGGAGGTGTTTACCTGCGTCTGGCTGTAAGGCATGTAGTTAAAATCATCACCTTTGCGGGCCGTAATCATCCCCATCTTGAAGTCCGGCGCTGCCTGGCTTATGTTGCTGAACCGGGCGACCCCGTCCTTATCCGTCGTGGCTAGGTGCACCACTTGGTTGTTCGTGCTGATGAAGCGAATCTCCACACCTTCCATAGTCGTCGCCTCCCGGATGGAATTGGCAAACACGACCACTTCATTTTTGCCCTGTTTGGCAATCAGACCGATGTCCGACACCGATACGATTCTGGAATCCTTCAGCCAGTTTTTGTCGGTGCTGGCCACGGTGATGACGTACAAACCCTTGAACTGGCTGTCGAAATCAAGGTCGTTCAGGTTAAGGTTGAGCAGGTAGGAACTGCCCTGCTTGCGCAGGCTTTCGGTGCTGTACTCGCGCTCGAAAAGCGTGTTGCCGTTGTTCTCGTTCACGTCGTAGTAGGAACTGGAATAGTATTCCTCGGTCTCCTCGTCGTAATAGCCGTCGTACATTTTGCCCTCGCGCAGGTAGTGCAAAATGTTGTTTTCGTATACTTTGCTGATGCTTACCTTAATGCGCGGCACCTGGTTCAAGTTTAGGGCGAGATTCCGTGCCCCCTGGCTGCTGAGGTAAATGCTCTTGCCGCTGGCGAAACTGATGCCGGGTTGTGCGCTGGCAAAGGTCACGCTATGCCGGTAAGGCCGGCCCATCGGTTTGCCCTCCATCCCCATCAGGTCGCCCGATAGGGTGAGGGTATAGGTGCTGCTCTGGTTGAAATTTCCTTTCAGCACCAGGCCATTCTGCAGGCGCTCCACGGTATACTCCCGTCTTGGACTCACTTCAATTAAGTTGCCAATGTTGCTGTTGGTAACAGGTTGTGTGGTGAGGATGTAAATGCGCTCCTGCCCTTCTTCTAAAGCCGTAAGCACTTCTGCTACCATCATGCGCTGGCGGCTGGGTAGCAACACATCCCGCTGGATGGTCTGGTCGGACTGGTTGGTACTGCCGGCCACGCTCAGGCCCTTGGCTATACTTAGACGCAGCGGAATTTCCTTGTCCTGTTGCCCCTCCACATTCTTTACCCTTATCGTGATGTTGTCGCGGTTGCCGCTGGTCAGCTCTACGGGCAGTTCTTTGGTGCCGGCATATACTTTTAAATGCTCCCGAAGCTCCTGAAAAAGCACCGGATAGTTAAAGTCGAGCTGTAGGCTGGCCTCCAGCTGGTTCGGACTGTTCTCGTTGGCTACCCAATAGCTTTTCACCTGTTGCAGCCGGAGGTAAGGGGTATGGAAAGTGAAGCCTTGTCCGGCAGGGATTTTATACTTGGTGGCGGCGTGCCGGAGCAGGTTTTCGGTCAGTTCAGCCTTGTAGTCAGTGGTAGGGGCAAAGGACTTGTCCGGCGAGAAAACCAGTTCGTTCGGAGCTGTCCATTTATACTTGCCGGCCACCTTGGGCGTGATGGTCAGGTAGGGAATCGTGTCCCATCTGTTCAGTAGCGAGTCGCCCACTAAATCTTTATCAAAGGTAAACACCAGGTTCTGCTCCCGGGCAATTTCCTGTTCGAAGTTTTTACTTTGCAGCCGCAGTTCGTCGCTGTTGCTGCGGCACGCCGCCAGGCAAAGAATAAACAGGAATAAGCCGAATCGATACAGGTAATAAAGCGGGGTGGAGCGGACTTGTGTTAATTTCATAGTAAGGGTAGAAGTAGGGCAAGCGTTTATCAGTGCTTTTTAAGGCAGGCTTCCTATCTGCTATGTACGCAATAGCACCAAACAGGTAGTCGCACATAATCAGAGGGAATATAGCAAAATTGGTATGATTATGTATGAAAAAGTATAGCCTGAAAGATTTATAAAACTTAGCAGCTTAAAATGACTTCTGGAAGATATGCTAACTCAGGTAAAGTAGTGAAGAACTGAGCCAGCTTTTAGAGTAGTCTCTAGTGGCAATACAAACAGATACTTTACAGGTCAATGCTGATTAGGACTATGGGCGTCCTGCCTGATTAGAGCTTTTGTTGATATGTATACTCAAAAGAGAGCCTACCGCTGAACACCAGCGGTAGGCTCTAAAGTGTTTCTAGCTTGATAGCAGCGACTGCTCTACCGCTCTACGACTATCTTGACAGTCTGAACTTTTTTTCCTGCAGCCAAACGGGCAACATAAAGGCCTTTTTGCAGGTCCTCCGCACTCACCTCATGCTCGTAGCGGTGGCCTACCTGCGCCTTACCATTGGCGATTCGTCTCACCAGCGCCCCCTTTAAGTCGTAGAGTTCCAGACTGTACTCTGTGTCCTGGTCAGCGGTAAAGGCCAAGGTAGTGCGCTCACTGAAGGCAGTGGGGTAGGCCACAAATTCGCTCGCAGAATGTGCTTCCTCCAGTGCAAGAACAGCGCTCTCCCTGCGGGTCTTCATGTTCGGTGTATGGATGGTGATATTGCCGCCGCCGATAGCTGCGCAGGCCGATGCGTTCTCATCTAAGTTTGTGGAGCAGGCAGGCTGATTATCATAGACCCCCGCACCGCGGGTGCCATCAGCCTTCAGCTCCCAAATCAGGATGCGCAGCCGGTCCTCTGCTTTGGCCCCTTGGAAATTTCCGTCGGTAGCCGAGACAAGGTAGGCAAATTTGCGCGGGTCGGTGGTCATGCCCCCTGAGCCACTTATGTAGGAGAGGGTGCCCTGGCCGCGGTAGAAAGCCTGGTTACCGGTGATGACCAGCGACCCATCCTCTACGTTAGTGCTGTGAAAAATAGCTGGTCCGCTTTCCAGCAGGAGCATCAGTGAGCCTTGCGCTACGTCTTCCGTTTTAGGTTTATACTTTGCCACCAGGGCCCATTGAACCCTGCTGCTGGCTTGCATGAGTTCAAAATCCGGGTTGGCAGGTGTGGTGAGCCAGCCGCTGCCGGTGACAAAGCCAGCCTGCGGGTTGAATACATGCACATAGATCGTAGTGTCTTGGGCAGGGCAGCCCGCGCCGGAGCTGTAGCTGATACTCAGTTTGTACACATCTGGCGTAGCGGGCCAGTCAACCGAGATGGAGGAAGTGCCCTGTCCGGTGAAGCCTGTGTAGTCATTGCCGCTGGAGCCGGTGATGCGCCAGGTATAACTGGTGGCGTTGGAGCCGGTGAGGGTGTAAATAGCATTTCCGGTGTTCACGGCAGCTGTTGTACTGCCCTGGATGGCCGCATCAGCCAGTACTGCGCATTGGCCCTGGCTGTATTTGACGGTGAGGATGTCAGCCCCAGTTCCTGGACGGAAGCTGTAGCCGGTAACGAAGACATTGCCTTCAGTGTCTAAGGCCAGGTCCCTGGCAGTGTCATCTATCTCACCTTCTTCTGTCTGGATAGCCCATACCTGGGTGCCGTCTTCAGCCTTATACTTTATCGTGTTAAACGCTCCTCCCGAAGATGTTTCGCTGTGGCCGGTCACATAGACGCCCCCTGCGTTGTCCACAGCAATGGCGGTTGCAAAATCTAAGCCATTACCATCATACCGGGCAACCCATTTCTGCTCTCCAGTGGCAGCTTCGTAACCGACGGTGATAACATCATACGCAAAATCCACTTCTTCGCCCCCTATACTTTGGCTGCGCCCGGTAACGTATACGCCGCCGTGATTGTCGACCGCTATGGCTGCTGGGTAATCATAGCCATCCCTGCCGGCATCATACCGGCTCACCCATTGCTGCTGCCCGGTTGCCGCATCATAGCTTACCGTTGCATAATCCGCATAAGTATGGATGCCTCTGCTGTAGCCAATAACGTAGACACTTCCCTGATTATCGACAGCAATGTCTGAAACCCATTCCTGTCCATCGGCCTCCCCGTTGAAGGTTCTGGCCCATGCCTGCGTGCCTGTAGCTGCGTCGTAACGGACGGTAAGGTAGTCGCCTGCGCTATTTCCCGTCACATAGACGCCCCCTGTGCTGTCAACCGCAATGGCTTCTGCAAGATTGTCGTTATTGCTTTCTCCATGGAAGGATGAGACCCATTGCTGCTGCCCGGTTGCTGCATCGTAGCGGATGGTAACGTAAGTAGAGGTGTTTTCCCCTGTTTCGCTACTACCAGTTACGTAGAGGCCTCCTTTCCCGTCTAGAGCTAGTCCTGCAGCATTATCCCAGCCGTTGTACTCCCCGTTATAGCGTTTCTCCCAATCCGTGTTGCCGGTAGAGGCGTCGTAGCGGATAGTGACGTAGTCCCCATCGCTGCTTCCCGTCACAAAAACACCTCCTTCGTCATCAACGGCGATGCCGCTTACATGACTATTGAAGCCTCTATCATATACACTGACCCAAAGCGCCTCTCCTGTAGGGGAATACTTGATGGTGACAAAGTCGGCTTTACCTACGTTGTAGTTGTGGTTGTCATTCGTGCCGGTTACATAAGCATTCCCGGCAGCATCTACGGCAACAGCAATTCCATAGTCGCTTTGACTTCCAAAGCCATTATACCGCTGCTCCCAATCTTTTTCGCCGGTAGTAGCTTCATAGCGGATAACCACAATGTCGGGGCCTGTTTCTCTGGCAGGGTAGAACCCGGTCACAAACACGCCTCCTTTATTATCGATGGCAATGCCCCTTGCCTCAGCCCAGCCTTCGTCTTTTTCTCCGTAAGAACTGACCCATTTTAGATTACCTGTGTCTGCCTCATAGCGAATGGTGGTAAATACGTGGGTGGTTTCCCCGGTTTGGCTGGTACCGGTAACAAAAATGCCTCCTTGGTTATCTACGGCGATGCCCGCAGGCTGATCCCGACTATTGTCCTCTTTATTATAGTAACGAAGCCATTTCTGCTCTCCGGTGGCAACATCATACCTGATAGTGGTGAAATCTGAATTGTTGTAGGTGCTGCCGCTATACCCAGTAACATACACGCTCCCTTGGTTGTCGACGGCAATAGCGGTTGCCCAGTCGTAGCCGTTATCGGCATTATTGTGCTGGCTGGCCCACAACTGTTCTCCGGTGGTAGCACTGTAGCGGACAGTGGCGATATCATACCCCGTCGTGCCATTGTAGGTGGTACCGGTTATAAAGACGCTGCCCTGGTTATCGGCATCGATGAACGGCTCCCCGAAGAAGCCCCCCATGCTGTAGCGGCTCACCCAGTCCTGTTTGCCGGTAGCAGCATCATAGCGAACAGTGACGTAATCGGCGCCAAAATCTCCCGTGTAGCTTACACCGGTCACATAAACGCCGCCCTGGTTATCAACGGCAATGGCTGTCGCAAAGTCCGTGTCATCGTTCTCCCCGTTGTAGGTACTGGACCAAATCTCATTTCCGGTAGTGGCATCATAACGGATGGTAGCATAATTGGGGCTCTCTGTACTGATGGAGGTATTGCCGGTGATGTAGACGCTCCCTTGGTTGTCGACAGCGATGTCTGTAGCGCGAATACCTGTAGCGTTATCCCAACTTTCTGCACCAGTTTGTGTGTCGTAACGGACTATCGCATCGCCAGTAGCCACATATACGCCGCCTTTATTATCTACCACAATGCCTCTAGTTTCACTAAAAGATCCTTTTGCGTATTCCTGTACCCATAGTTCTTCCCCTGTCGGAGAAAGCTTAAAAGTCACAACTTTACTTTCGTATGTATTGTTGTTGGTGGCGGTGCCACTGACATAGCTATTGCCTTCATTGTCTGTAACGATAGTTTGAGTATATCCAGGTTTGTCTCCCGTTGGTCCGGAACTATCATATGTTCTGATCCATTCCTCAACGGGCTGCTGCGCCTCTGCTTTCATACTTAAGGTTAACAAGAATAGCCAAAGGCAGTAAAGTAGTTTTGTTTTCATGTGCGTGGTAGGTTTAAGATTGTACAATTAAATAAAGCATGCGTAGCAAAGAGAAGCTTCTGGTAGTGGAACAGAAGTCATGGAAGCTGCTGGGATACAATTGCTTACTTGAAATGTGTACGTTTTATATGTGAATAATTGCATTTAAGGAAGCTCAAATTTTGCTTTATTTTGTTTCAGTAGATGCTCACGGTGTGAAGGGTATAAAAGTGATGATGAATAGCTGACTGCCGCCTGTAGCATAATATGTGGAGGTATATCGGGTGATACCAAATAGGCCACTGCTACCATCATTGAAGTGCCGCAGAAATTGTAATTTTCTTTCTCCCAAGCTTTTACTTCAATATGTTGCGTCACCTGTGGCAAAGCAAACCTTTCTTAAATAGAAGGTTATAATCCTATACTTCGGACCGGTTCTGAAATAGACTTGTATCTAATTGCACTGGCAGGCTAAAAAAGTGAGAATAATCCGTTATATTTGAATATTAAGCAATTCTTTCCTTTTACAACTTTTCATAATTACAAGATGGATGTTCTTAAGAGAAACAATGTACAGGTAAGTGGAAAAGGCGAGAAGGCGATGGTCTTTGCCCATGGCTATGGCTGTGATCAGAACATGTGGCGCTTTATCACCCCTGCCTTCGAGGATGAGTATAAGATTGTGCTTTTTGACCATGTGGGCAACGGTAAATCTGATGCCACTGCCTATAACAAAGTAAAGTATGGCACATTGCACGGGTACGCAGATGATGTGCTGGCCATATGCAAGGCGCTGGACTTAGAGAACGCTATTTTTGTCGGGCACTCCGTAAGTGCGATGATAGGAGCACTAGCCGCCGTAAAGGAACCTAACCGGTTTGAAAAACTGGTAATGATCGGCCCTTCCCCTTGCTATATCAATGATGAGGGGTATATAGGTGGTTTCTCTAGAGAGGATATCGACGAACTGCTGGAGTCGCTGGACAGCAACTACCTGGGTTGGTCTGCAGCCATGGCTCCCGTGATTATGGGCAACCCGGGCAGGCCTGAACTGGGAGAGGAACTAACGAACAGCTTCTGCAGAACCAACCCTGAGATTGCCAAGCATTTTGCCCACACCACCTTCCTGTCTGATAACCGCTCAGACTTACAGAAGCTCAAGACAAAATCGCTTATTCTGCAGTGTTCAGAGGACGTGATTGCGCCAATGGAGGTGGGAAAGTATGTGCACGAGCAGATTGCAGATAGTGAGTTCATCCTATTAGATGCTACCGGCCACTGCCCGAACCTGAGCGCACCAGAAGAAACCATAGCAGCGATGAAGACGTTCTTGGAACGTAACAGATAAAACATGACTGGAGAAAATGGGGAGAAAAGAGCGGAGTTTAGCGTTCTGATAGAGGAAAGCGCAGAGGATCTTTATGAGAATGCTCCGTGTGGTTATCTCTCTACACTGCCGAACGGCACTATCGTCAAAGTAAACAAGACATTGCTGCGTTGGCTCGGTTACGAAGCAGAGGAGCTCTTGCATCGTAAAAAGTTTCAGGACCTGTTGCCTGTTGGCGGCAAGCTGTATTACGAAACACACTATGGCCCACTGCTCCAGATGCAGGGTTCTGTTAGCGAAATAAACTTTGATCTGAAAGAAAAGCAGGGGCAACGGTTGCCGGTGCTCGTTAATACCATCCAGATTGTGGGCGATGATGGCAAACCGTTGCTAAACCGTACCACCGTCTTCAACATCACAGACCGCAAGAAGTATGAGCAGGAACTGCTCAGGGCCAGGAAAGAGGCGGAAGAAGCGGCCAAGGTAAAGGCTGAGTTCCTCTCCACGGTCAGCCACGAAATCCGAACGCCTCTGAATGCCATAGTAAGCATTGCAAACCTGCTGCAGGCAACAGACCACTCAAAAGAACACAAAGAGTACTTCAGAGCCCTTAAGCTATCGGCCGATAGCCTCTTCCACCTCATCAACGACATCCTGGATTACAGCAAGATTGAGGCGGGCCGGGTAGAACTTATCGAGAGGCCAATGAGCCTGCGTGAGTTGGTTTATTCTCTTGTATACTCCGTCAGCATTACGGCTGAGGAGAAAGGGCTTGCCATGAAGGTGGAACTGGATGAGAGACTGCCGGAGCAGGTATTGGGGGACCCGGTTAAAGTCGGTCAGATCCTCACAAACCTGCTTGGCAACGCCATTAAGTTTACCGAGGAGGGGTATGTCGCTCTAAAATTACAAGTACAGGATCTGACAAATGAGGAAGCTTCCATTCACTTCCAGGTGGAGGACACCGGTATAGGCATTCCGCCCGACAAGTTAGAGAAGGTGTTTGAAGAGTTCACCCAGGCCAGTTATGACGTAAACCTGAAGTATGGGGGAACAGGCCTTGGCCTGACTATCAGCCAGAAGTTGCTATCCTTGTACGGGAGTAAACTCTCTGTTGAGAGCGAGGAGGAGAGAGGCACTACGTTTTTCTTCAACCTTCGGCTCAAACTTGCACCGGAACAGAATGCTACACCTGACGAGTTGACAAACGAATCAGAAGACTTTATTCGAGGCGTGAAGCTCTTACTGGTGGAGGACAACCCTGTTAACGTGTTGGTTGTATCCAGGTATCTTCAACGGTGGGGCGTGGAGTACGATGTGGCAAAGGATGGCATAGAAGCGGTGGAGCATGTGATGCGCCATGATTACAACCTGGTGTTAATGGACCTGCAGATGCCGCACATGGATGGCTATGAGGCCACATCGAAGATAAGAGGTCTTAGAGAGGAGAAGTACAGGCAGCTGCCTATTATTGCCCTTTCAGCCTCTGCCAGGTACGATTTTAAAGAACAGATGGAGGCCGCAGGCATCGATGACTTCATCAGCAAGCCATTCAACCCCATGGAGCTACGGGCTAAAATAACCTTCCATAGTCTCAACGCTGCTCAAGATGCGCTGGAGCCTGCAGGTACGGAGGAGTCACCTGGTTTCGAATCCTCTTGGCACTTAGAACCACCTACTGAACCAGATGCGCCTGCCTTTACATTGACTACCCTTGAGGAAATGCTGGAAGGGGACGAAAAGGATTTGGAAGAACTAGTCAGAATGACAATTCGCAATTTTGAGATTGCAAAGCTCGAACTCCAAAATGCACTTGTCTCCCAGGATCTGAAATCCTACAGGTCCAGTAATCATAGAATACGAATGACTGTGGAGCTACTGCATGCCGGCAGACTACTGAGCACCATCGAAAGGGGCAGAAGCCTGCTGGAAAGCAATGTGGCAGCAATGGAAGAAAAAGAGGAGGCATCCGTGGCAATGGGGGAGGAGTTCAACAGCGTTATCTCGGGGTTGAAAGACACGCTCATCAACCGTTGGGGCAGCGTGGAGGCGACCAACGGCCTTTAATCCTCTAATCTTCCAAGCTATTCTCATTCCCCGCGTCAAATAAAGATCTGTGATTTTGCTCCTAAGAGACCATCTGGTAGAACTGGAGTAAAGTATAAGGTCAGGCCTTCCCGCAGGAAAAGACAAACCTGAAGCATATTAGTCAAGCCCTTTATACTTGGTGCCCTTCCTATTAAATCACTCACAAGCTTTAGCCAAACTCAGCTTTGATGGCCGCTGGTCATACTTTTTCTGTTTCCATAAGGCAGGTCATTTAATTATCAGGCACCTTAGATGGGAAGTATAGCTTACTTTGAATTAATACAAAACTGTGAGTAAGCCTTTTCAGCTGTTACACAGCTTATTGGAATCGGATGCTGCCTGGTAAATCAGATTTTATGCCTAATCACTTGTCGATTTACTACTAACCCATGCGTGTTAGCAGCGTATATAGTCAACCTTTTATGACCTATTAATGATCAATAAATCATTTCCCGCCGCATCCGAAAATAATCCATTTCAGCCAGTACCTTTTCAAAAGGTGTTTGAAGCACAAGCAGCCTTACAGCTCCTTCTCTCACCTGAGTGGAACATCATAGGAGCTACGGATGCATATCTTCGGGAATGCATGACCGAGCGGGAAAGCATTGTGGGGAAGAGTATCTTTGATGTTTTTCCTGAGAACCCTGAAAATCATGACTCGTCAGCTACATCTAAATTAAGAAGATCCTTGGAGCAGGTCTTTGCTACTGGTAAGCCGCACCAGATCAAATCCTTCCGATACGACATACCTGATCCGGAGAGGTCAGGAATTTTTTTGGAGCGGTTCTGGTGCACTACCAACACACCTGTTATAGCTGAAAACGGCAATGTTATATACATCATACATGAAACCACAAATATTTCAGATGAAGTAAAGGCCAGAGAGCAGCTAAATGAGAGCAAAGAGAGGGAAAGACAAGCCCTGGCGCAAGCTGAACAGCAGCGAATTCGGTTGGAGCGTTTGCTGGAACAGGCACCTGCTGCCTTCGCTATGCTCGAAGGCCCTGCGTTTACGTACAGTGTACTTAACAATGCGTACCAACAGCTTTTCCCTGGTAGAGAGTTAGTTGGTTTGCCCTTGTTTGATGCCTTGCCAGAGCTTAGAAACCAGGTGGTGTATGACATCATCCACAACGTCTATAACACAGGGGAAACATTTGAGGGAAAGGAAGTTCTCATCCCGGTGGCCCGCTATAAAGACCAGCCCTTAGAAGAAATTTACTGGAACTTTATTTACCAGGCACTTTACGATGCTGATGGCAAAGTTACAGGTATCCTCATCTTTGCACTGGATGTGACAGAGTTTCTCGTAGCCCGGAGACAGGTAGAGAAAACCGCCAGCGCGCTACAGGACCTCAATCGGAAGCTGGAGGAAAGGGTGGAGGACAGAACGAAGGAATTACGAGTAGCACAGGCAGATGCGCTCAACAAAAAGCAACAGTTAGAAAGCCTGTTTATGCAGGCCCCCTCTGCTATCTGTATCCTGGATGGGCCTGACCATATATACCAACTGGTAAACCCTGTGTACCAGAAAATTTTCCCAGGCAGAGAATTACTAGGAAAGCCCTTGCTGGAGGCACTACCGGAGCTGGAAAACTCCACGATTCCAGAAATCCTTAAGATGGTGTACCAAGCAGGGGAGACCTATGTTGCCGGAGAATTGCCCCTGATGCTGGCAAGGCATGAAGGAGGACCGCTGGAGCAAATATACTGGTCCTTTACCTACCAACCACGCCATAATGGGGAAGGCAAAGTCGACGGTATATTGGTGTTTGCCCATGAGGTGACGAACCAGGTGGAGGTACGCAAGACTATTGAAAGCAGTGCTCAGCAGCTACGGTTGGTAACAGACTCCCTGCCTGTACTTATTTCCTATCTTAACAAGGAGGAAAAGTATAAGTTCGCTAACCGGGCATATGAGAGCTGGTTCAACATGAAAGTAGAGGACGTGCTCGATAAGACAGCATTGGAGGTGGTAGGAGTAAAAGCATATGATAAGGCAAAAGCATATATAAAACGGGCACTGGCTGGGGAACAAGTTAATTACGAGACAGCTATGCCTTATCCAAGCGGGGTAAGGTATACTAACACTAGCTTTGTGCCGGATGTGCGCGATGGCGAGGTGGCTGGGTTTTACGCGCTTATCTCAGACGTAACGGAACAGGTGGAGTCTCGGATGGCTCTGGAGAGAAGAGAGCAGGAAGCAAAGGCCATGGCAGAGAAATTGGCTAAAGCTAATCAGAGACTGATGCAGACCAACAACGACCTTGATAATTTTATCTATACAGCGTCGCACGATCTGAAAGCCCCTATTTCCAACATTGAGATGCTGGTTGAAGAGCTGCTTGTGGAGTTACCTGCAGAAAGCCTGGATCAAAAAGAGGTTAGTACCATTATCAACATGATTAGGGGAGCAATTGGCCGCTTTAAGAAAACGATATCCAGCCTGACAGAAATCACGAAACTGCAGAAAGATAACAGGGAAACGCTTGCCACCGTGAGCATAGCAGATGTTGTGAGTGAGGTTGTGCTTGACCTGGATAAGCTGATTGAAAAAACAGGTACTCAGATAGAAATAGCCGTGGGCGATTGCACCACAGCTTCCTTCTCAGAAAAAAACCTGCGCAGCATTATCTATAACCTCCTCTCAAACGCCATCAAATACAGACACCCTGCAAAAGAACCAAGAGTTACTGTAAGCTGTGAAATAAAACAAGACTATCTACTGGTGCAGGTACAGGATAATGGGCTGGGTATTGGCTCCAAGCAGCAGGCAAGGCTTTTCACTATGTTCAGGCGTTTTCATGATCATGTTGAAGGATCGGGCGTAGGGTTGTATATGGTGAAGCGCATCATAGACAATGCCGGTGGAAAAATAGAAGTAAGCAGTGAGGAGGGCGTTGGAAGTATATTTCGTGTATATATTCCTCTTTCCTGAAATAGCTTTATAGGCGAACTTACATTCTGCATGAAGAGATAGTTATTTTTATACTTCCTGCAGAACATCTACTCCCCCGGAAAGCGCAGCCGAACCCTTTCAGGCCTGTTCTGCTGATAATCCAAAGTATAACTAGACTAGCGGTTACTTGCCTTTTCTAGCAAGTTCGCAATCTCAGTATAGCCTCGCTCGCGGGCATGCTGCAGCGCTGTCACGCCATCTTTATCAGGAATAGTGATATCGCAGCCGGCGTCAACCAGCATCTGTACTACCTCTACGTAGGTTTTGCTGCCGTCTCCCAGCACGACGGCCTCCATCAGGGCTGTCCAGCCCAGGCGGTTAACGTGGTCGATTGGGAAGCCTTCGGTATTGGCCAGCAGCTTTACTACTTCCAGGTGGCCCCGTTCGCAGGCCGGGATCAAGGCGCTGCCGTTGTAGCGGTTAAACACATCAAAGCGGGCACCATGTTCCAAGTATAATTTCACCAAAGAAGTATGCCCGGCAGCCCCGGCATACAGGAATGGACTGTCCTTGATAACATCCTGTTGGTTTACATCTGCGCCGTACGCCACCAGCAGCTCCGCCATTTTAAGGTCGTTGTTATGGGTGGCCAGCAGCAGGAGGGACCTTTTCTGGTGATCTGTGGCATTGACATTGGCACCGTTAGCCAAGGCTGTAGATACCTTGTCCAGCTTTCGGTTTGCGACGGCTTTAACAACATTATCCTGTGCGGTTTGAGTATGCATGGTGTTTTCTGATTGGCAAGCGGTAAAAAGAAAAAGGGAAAGCATCAAAAAGAAAGTGTTCATACTGCAAAGCTCTGGTAAACGATTTTTCCTTGATGAATCAGTGAGGTAACAGGGGAGATACGGGATACGGCTTCTGCCGAGCAGCTGGCATCTACCAACACCATATCGGCTGTGTCGCCAACTTGCGGCCATTGGCGCTCTCCTTTGTCGCTTAGCGGCAGCATGTTGTGCGTAGCCAGTTTCAGGCAGCGGGAGAGTTCGAATTCGGTCGAGTAGCCGTATAGCTGCGCCATCAGGTTGGCTTTCTGCAGCACGCTGCCCGAGCCGAAGGTGTTCCAATGGTCGATGATGGAGTCGTTACCAGTGCGCACGTCCACGCCATACTTGTACAGTGTCGGGATGGGCATCACCATACTTCCGAAAGGTATGGTGGAGATGATGCCCACCTGGGCAGCGGCCAGCTTCTCGGCTACCTCCTCCTGTTTAGGCTTTTCGAGCCTGGCTAGCACAAAGGCGTGACTGATGAAGGATTTGCCCTTGAGGATCGGATTTTCATTTACCCGGGCGATCAGGTACTCTACGGTGCGTAACCCGGGCTCGCCGCCCTCGTGCAGGTGTATGTCAATTCCTTTGTTATAGTCGAGTGCCAGTTGCACCACAAAATCCATACTTTTCTCCACGTCCCCGTCGATGGCGTGTGGGTCCAAACCGCCAATGTAGTCGATGCCCATCATAGCTGCTTCTTTCATCAACGTTTGGGAGTTGGAACGGAAGATGCCGTGCTGCGGAAAGGCCACTAACTCTGCGCCAAAGCTATCCTTTTTGTTCTCCAGGGCCTGCTGCAGGTTTTTCAGGGAGTCGAGTTTGGAGGTGGGCTCGATATTGACGTGGCTCCTGGCAAAGTTTGATCCCTTCGATTGCAACAGCTCGATGAGCTTTTCGGCCCGCTCGGTAGAGGTCTTGAGCATCTCCGGCAGCACCCGCTGCTCGTAGGCAATCATGTCCTGCACAGTTCGGTTTGACTTGCGGCGCGCCTGCCACGGACCACCGTAAAATGTCTTGTCCAGGTGGATGTGCATGTCCTTGAAGGCGGGGAGTAGCAAATGCCCCTGGGCGTCGATAGCCCTGGCACCTGGGTTGTTGGGCAGTATGGCCTTAACTTTCCCCTCGCTCAACTCCAAGGTAAACAACTCAGTTTTGGTGCCGGTAACTTCCCCCTCCTCGTACACAAAACTGGTCTCGAGCCTGACGTTTTTGAGCAACAGATTCTTACCATTGGCAGGTTCTTCGCTCTGTTCAGAGGCTACTGGTTGACCGGCGGCAAGTATACTGTTGCATCCCATCAGGCCGCTACCGGCTAGCAGCATGGTGGAGTTAATGATAAAGTCTTTTCGCGTGATAAGTTGTGGTGCCATACTTCTTGATTTTATACTTGCAAAGGTAGCCCCGGTTATACTTTAAGCAGATGCAGGATTACTGCCAAAACTTGTGAATTTTATAACTGGCCTCGGAAGGCCCGGGGTGAGATACCAGTCTGAGCTTTAAAGAAATTAGAAAAATAAGCCAGGTCGCTGAAGCCGAGCTCGAAGGCGATTTCTTTCACCGTCATCTCAGAAGCCAGCAGGAGTCGCTTGGCCTCCAGGGTGATGCGGTTCTGGATGAGGTACATGGCCGGGACCTGCAGGTGCTTTTTGCAAAGTATGTTCAGGTAGTTGGCTGTAATATGCAGCTGGTCGGCATAGAAGGCCACTGTCTTGTGATCTTTAAAGTATAGGTCCACCAGCTTGTGGTATTTCAGCAGGGCAGGGGCGGCACGGTAGGCTATCAGGTCCTCATACTTATTTTCGGCCTCACGGCTGATAAGCTGGGCCACCAACTGGCACCGCAGGTTCAGAATGCTCCAGTGCAGGGGCTTTTTGCGTAGTTCGTCGCGGATAGTGTGG
Source organism: Pontibacter chinhatensis (assembly GCF_900113285.1). Taxonomy (GTDB): domain Bacteria; phylum Bacteroidota; class Bacteroidia; order Cytophagales; family Hymenobacteraceae; genus Pontibacter; species Pontibacter chinhatensis. Next base: position 675,513 of record NZ_FOOT01000001.1, on the reverse strand, counting down.
AATTCATACCGTAGTTGCCGGAGGGCCTCCTCGGAAAGGTTGAGCACGGGGTACTTCTGGTAAAGTATAAACGAAAACTCCAGGGAGGCTGAGAAGGTCTCAAACAAGGGCCGGCTGATCATCAGTTGGTAGGCTTGAGTGGTTTCGTCTAGTTCCCAACGGTGCACCTGGCCCGGAAGCAACAGGTGCAGCTGGTGCTCGCTTACGGGATACTCCTGAAAGTCGATGGTGTGGATGCCACCTCCTTTCTCTACCAAAAGCAAAATAAAGAAGTCGTGCTTGTGGGGCTTTTCGATGCGCATTTCCCCGCAGAGTTCGTGGTACTGCAAGTTCGCTTCCGCTTGCAGGTCCGGCTGAAACTCTTGTATTCCAAGTATGGGGAAATGGTCTTTCTCGTGCACAGGAGTAAGTATAAGTTACGGCTTTCGGTTAGCTACACAAAGCATACGGAGATTCCAAATCCTTGTGTTGACAAGCGGGCCGGAGGAAAGCTAACAGCTAGCGGGAGGCATTGTTATACCTCTCCTTCCGAATCCACCGCACACGAACTATGAAATGGCGTGCTACAGGTGCCGCTTCAGCACTACCACTTCCTGCTGCACAATCACTTCACCATCTTTCCGCTCTTCTTCCCTTTTCACCATTGTGAGCCTATTTTCTGTAAACGACAAAGCATAGGGCTCTTTATCGGTGTGGAACTGTCCTATATACAGCTCTCCTTCCAGCATCCATATTGGTAGTGTGGTTTGGTGGCGCCCAAAGCCATCTGTTATGATAAGCTTATTCTCAGCAGTAAATTCGTAAGTCTTCTCGCCAGGCTGATAAATGTCGCGGTCTGTCTCTTTCTCTACGCCTCTCACTTCTTCTGAGTCTGTTTTGGATATCACGTCCCATTTGCCCAAAAGTCTGTTATCAATGGGGTTCTGGCCATCTGCCTCCTTGTCTTTGTTCTCCTGGCAGGAGGCAGAAAGGGTAGCAACGGAGAACATCAACAGGATAAAGAATTGTCTAACGAACATAGTTGAAAAAATTAAATGTATAAACGACCCTAGAACTGCATTAGAGCAGCTCCAAGGGGCAAGAGGTACTTGTCAGCTTGGTACAGTGTAAAATCTATGAGCAGTATACAGCCGCCTCCGGTAAAGCTAGGCGCTAGTTGCCTCTGTAGGTGGAGTAGCCGTAGGGGGAGAGGGTAATCGGAACGTGATAGTGCTCTCCGTCCTTGATTTGAAACACCACTTCGATGAAGGGATAAAACGTTTCCGTGTTTTGCTGTTTAAAATAGTCGGCTACCAGGAAGGTGAGCCTGTAAACTCCTGTCTCCGTTTTTTTGTAGTCGAGAAAATCCTTGATGCGGCCTTTGCTGTCTGTCTTTTTCTCCTCCACTAGTGTCCATTTTCCGTTCTTCTCATTCAGTTTTTCCAGCTTTACTGGCACGCCTGCCGCAGGACGACCGGTAGAAACATCAAGAATGTGGCTAGATAACTGATGGGTATGCGCCTGTGAGAAAGCCACGGAGACAGCCAAGCTAAGCAGGAATGTCAGGATTAAGTGCCTCATAGTTGTATAGTTTTGCTTTAGCGCAAAGGTAGAGGCACCCAGGCTGAGAAACGTTGACGCAGGGCAACGTTTTCAGAGCTTTGCCTTGGTGCGGCTTAGCGTGGAAGGGGAGATGCCCAGGTAAGAAGCGGCCATTTTATTCGAAACGCGCAGCAAGAAATCGGGCTGATGCCTTATAACCCATTTTACTTTCTCCAATGCGTCGAAGCCCTGAAATCCGTAAATTCTTTTCTGAGCCATGATGAAGCCCTGCTCCAGAATCTGCCGGTAGATAAAACCAAAAGCAGGTATGGTCTCTGCTAAATGCAGAAAGTCCGCTCTGCGTATTCTGAGCAGTTCGGACCGCTCAATGGTTTGCATGTACTCAGCCGCTGGCACCTGTTCTATAAAGCTAGGCAGGGCGGTGCCAAAGCCTCCCTCGAAGGCAAAGAACCTGCTTGTGTCCCGGCCGCCTTCATGGATGGTGTAGATTCTGATGCAACCCTTATTTACAAAATAGTAATGCTGACAGACCTCTCCGCTAAGGAGCAGGTGCTCGTTACGCTTCGTGCTAACAGGGCTGAAGTAAGTATAAATCTGTTCTAAATCAGACGCAGCTATACTTGCCCTGCTGCTTATATATTTTCCTAAAAGCTCATACATGGTGCAAACTCCTCTGTATACTTCTTTGAAGCAGGCTAATGGTGCTTAGCTTCTTCTCCATAAAACAACAAGAAGCAAAGCACTTTTGCTGTAGCGTAACGGTTATTTTTTGAAAATATAGTAAGTATAAGCTTCGCTCTCTAAGTTTCAGAAAGTATCTGCATGCACTACTTCAAAGCACTACCCACCAAGATTTCGCTTCTCCCTATAGCAATCTTTTTCATGTATATCCTTCCTAGCAGAATACGCCAGCCATGGCGTTACACCTAAACGCTGAGAAGGTTTGTTGTTCCTTGAGTATGTCTTGTCTTTTCCATAAGTCGTCTTCTGCGTCCGGACTGAGTAAGGCTATCGGGTAGCTGACACAGCCTGAAAGCCAGGCACGCGTATAAGGCGGTACTACTTGTCACTTGAAAAATACATACTATGAAAACAGCACTCGTAATTGGCGCAACTGGTTTAGTAGGAAAACAGCTCGTACAGCTGCTGCTGGCTGACAGCCGCTTTCAAAAAGTAATCGTTTTTGGAAGGCGAACCCTGGGCATAGCTGATACCAAGCTAGAAGAGCATCTTATTAATTTTGATGCACCGGAGGAATGGCAGCACCTGGTGAAGGGGGATGTGCTCTTCTCTACACTCGGCACTACTTTAAAGCAGGCCGGCGGTCAGAACCAGCAGTACAGGGTTGATTACTATTACCAGTTTAAGTTTGCAGAGGCAGCCGCCCAAAACGGAGTGCCAGCTTATGTGCTTGTCTCCTCCTCAGGGGCCAACCCCGACTCCATGATCTTCTACTCCCGTATGAAAGGCGGGTTGGAGGAGGCAGTTAAGAAGCTTGATTTCCAGAGCATCAATATACTGCAACCCGGCCTGCTGCACGGGCAGCGCCAAGAAAGCCGCTTCGGCGAGGTAGCTGCTTACAAGGTGCTGCACCTGCTCGACAGGGTAGGGCTGGCGGGCAAGTACAGGCCTTATGAGGATAAGGTAGTGGCGCAGGCCATGGTGAACGCAGGTCTCACAGCACAGGCGGGCGTGCATACCTACACCCTGGGAGAGATATTTAAACTGGCAGAAAATAAACCGCAGGAAAGCGGGCAACACTATGTGTAGGTAACCTTAAGCAAGCCGGAGGGTTGGTTTAAGGTTTGGAAGAAATCAGTGCTCAGGAATTAACATGGCGTGTCCAGGCCATGCTTATTTAGTTAACCAATCTTATATACTGTTGCCTCTAAAATTAGACTGTATGTTAGGCTCTTTAATTATCTGGATTCTCTCCATTTAGCTTGCCTGCCCTTGCTCTTTCACAAACTTGCCGGAGCGTACCCGATAGCTTTTTCCTTTGGGCAGCACATGCAGGAGCAGGTGCTCCAGGCATAGCTGTTCGCCATTAGGAATGGCCGGGAAGTTGTTCTCATACAGCTGCCGCCCATCCATGAGGATGACAAGCCCTGAACCGATAGTCTCAATCACATTCCCGTTCCTGATCAGCACACCCGTGTCCTCACCCAGGCCGATGCCGATACGGTCTGGGTAAGCGGCTATTGACTCGATGAGGCGCGGGATACGGCGACGGTTTATAAAGTGGGTGTCGATGATCATATTGGGTAGCAGGGAAAGGCCCTCAGCCAGCCGTACTGTCCCTTTTGCCAGGATGCGCCGGTGCTCGGCACTTCTGATCATCATGCTGCAGAGCGCCATGGCCCCCGCGCTGGTGCCCGAAATCAGGAACCTGGCTTCCTGATCATAACGCTCCTGAAGCAGGGCCAGTGCCTTTGTGTGCAGGAAGGCCGCCGCTATCCTGCTCTGGTCCCCGCCCGTGAACAGGACGCCGTGTGCCTCCCGCAGACGTGCAAGGTTCTCCGGTCTGTCGGCCTCCTCGCGGGTGCGGATGTGCAACAGGCCAACGTTGTGGCTGTCGAGCAGATGAAACGCATGGACGTAGGCAGCTCCCATCTCCTCGGGTATGAGCGAGGCCGTAGTCACCACCTCCAGCCTGGACTCGGTGCCATAAAGTTCAAGGTGAATCCGCTCCAGAATACCCTGCTGAAAGAAGTTGATTTTACTTCTCAGGCTAGGAATGGTCGGCATGGGGTATGTGCCCTTGTCCACGTTGCCACCTATGGCGATTATTGTTCCCCTGGGAGTATGCATGGCAAGTTGTTGTGAAGCATTAATGCAGATACTTGCAGTTCTATTTCATACGGTTGAAAAATAAACTAAACAATGCTCCCGAAGTAAAAATAAATGTACGGCTGACATAGCAGCCCACTTTTACGTTGCGACAGGCTTACTGCTGCATTAGCAAAGTATGGTAACTATACTTCACGGCAAGTGGAACAAATAGCCCTTAACTACTGCTGCTCTGGGTAACCGGGGACTTAACGGAGAAGGCCAGGTACACCACTACAAGTATGGCAAGTATACCTGAAGCGGCAAAAGTGGTCGCGGGTCCGTACAATTGCCAGAGTAGGCCGGCCAGGGCAGAAGCGCCCAGCGTGGCTATACTTTCGAAAGCGGTATAGGTACCAATGGCGGTGGCGGTATCCCGGGGTGCGCAGATGTTCGTGATCCAGGCCTTGGATACGCCCTCGGTAGCTGCCGCAAAAAGCCCATAAGCAAGGATGAGCACCAGGTATACTTCCATTCGCAGCGTCAGCGCCATCCCCAAGTAGACAGCCGCAAACAGGCCCAAACCCATCAGGTATATTGGTTTGAGTCCCCATTTATCGGCTGCGATGCCCATCGGAAAAGAGGAGAGGGCATACACCAGGTTATAGAAGATGTACAGGCCGATAACATAAGTATCATCTAACCCCGCCTCTTTCATGCGGAGGAGCAGGAAAAAATCACTGCTGTTGAACAGCGCAAACAGCAGCAGGCCTACCAGCAGGCGCCTGTAAGCAGCCGGACTTTCCCGCCAGTAACTCAGAAAGTCCAGGAAGTTATACTTACTGCCCCTAGGGCTGACCTTAGCAGGCCTGCGCTTTTCCCGCAGCAGGTAGATTAGCAGCACCGAAGCCAGCCCCGGTACAAAAGCCATGTAAAACAGCGGCGTATACTTTCCCGGTTGCAGGTAGAGGTACAGCAAGGCAATGCCGGGCCCGATGCATGCGCCCAGCGTATCCATGGCCCTATGGAAGCCAAACACGCGTCCTTTGGTCTGGGGAGTTGCTTCGTCGGAGAGCAGCGCGTCGCGGGCCCCGGTGCGCAGGCCCTTGCCGAAGCGGTCGAGGGTGCGGGAACCGAATACCCAGAGCGGCAGGGGGGAGAGCGCCAGCATGGGTTTGGACACAGCTGCCAGCAGATAACCCCACCGGATGAAGGGGAGCCGCTGTCCGGTACGGTCTGAGAGGCGGCCGAAGTAGCCTTTGCTCAGACCGGCTGTAGCCTGTGCCACGCCCTCCAGCACACCTATGAGTAGAACCGAAAAGCCAATACTCCTCAGGTACACGGGCATGATGGGGTAGAGCATTTCGCTGGCAATGTCGGCAAAGAGACTAACCAGCGCCAGCACCCAGACCGTGCGGCTGAGGAGTCTAACTTTCACAGGATTATACTATGTCTTGATATCATCAACAAACAGATTGAATTTATTATAAGCCATGGTGATGCCACGGGCACGCAGTTCATGGCCTCTGGCTGTTATACTTTAGACCTTCCTCTTTATACTTTATACTTCCTGATTTATACTTTGGCCACCACTTTTATACTTATACTTTGGTTAACACCTTTATACTTGTATTTATACTTCTACTTGAGGTGTTTTATAGGAGTGCAGCATACAGTAAATCAGACGTACTGGTGGCGAGCCAGGGAACCAGACCTCTATGCCATCTGGATATCTGCCCTTGCGAAACCCTGTACCGCTAAGTCTCGGCACTACCAAACTCCGGCTACTGTTTGTGGTTTTTATACTTCCTGAAGTATGAATGGAAGGCGCTGTTTACCTGTCCCAGGCTTTCCCTTAAACCCCGCCTTTTAATACCTGATCGCGATTGTGAAACTGCTTCAGGAACAGTTGGTAATGCTATGAGGTACATCCTTAAAAATCAGGAAAAAAAGAATTGCGATTGAACACAACAGCAGCAGGAACACCAACGTTTAAACCATACAAAGCACCGCATACTTTCCTTAATGAGGCACTAATCTCTACACCTTGATTTTATAGTTCGCTTGTACCTGCCGTAGGACTGGCTAACTATGCTAAAATTAACTTGGTGTCTATGAAACGTCTCCTTTCCCTCGCTTTGCTGTGGGTGCTTCTCCCGCTCACTTTTAACGCTAAAGCTCAAACCAAACCGGACAAAACAACCTGGCAGCATAATTATGAAGCAGCGGCCAAACAGGCTGCGCTGGAGCATAAGCCTATCTTAATGGTGTTTGCCGGCTCCGACTGGTGCAAGCCCTGCATCCTGCTGCGCAGGGAAGTATGGGATTCCCCGGAGTTCCGGGACTATGCCCACGACCACTTCGTGCTGCTGGAGCTGGACTTTCCCCGGTTTAAGAAAAACATGCTCCCGGCGGAGCAGGCCAAGTATAACGAGCAAATGGCCAGCCGCTATAACAAGGAAGGCGTTTTTCCGCTGGTGGTGCTGACAGACGAAAAAGGGCAGGTGCTGGCAAAAACAGGCTACCAGCCCGGCGGACCAGAAAAGTACATAGCCCATCTCGAGCAGCTACTGCATCAAAAATAACCAAGCCGGCCGCTTTCTGAGCGGTTGTACTTCTTATGGCAAAAACAATCCATTTATCAATGCTGCTGCTGTTCCTGGCGATCAGTGGTGTGCAGGCGCAGGACCTGAAGACGGAGAAGAAGGTGCTTTTGCTGATGGGCACGCGCTTTGAGCTGGTGGCGGTGTCGGAGGATGAGGCGCTGGCAAACAAGGCCATAGAGGCGGGTATAAAAGAAATACAGCGCATTGAGGCCCTCATCTCGGAATGGGAGCCTACCTCACAAACCAGCGCCATCAACCGGAGCGCCGGGGGGATGCCCGTACCGGTGGACGAGGAGTTGTATGAACTCATCCGCCGCAGCCTCCGCATTTCAGAACTGACGGGAGGGGCTTTTGACATCAGTTGGGCGGCGGCTGACAAAGTATGGAAGTTCGACGGCTCGATGAAAGAAATGCCCGCACCGGAAGCGGTGGCCAATTCGGTCCGCCACATAGGCTACAAAAAGATACAACTTATACCCGAAACCCACAGCGTATACCTGACAGAAAAAGGAATGAAGATCGGCTTTGGCGCCATCGGAAAGGGCTATGCTGCCAACCGGGCACGTGATGTGATGCGGGGCATGGGCATCCGGGGCGGCGTCGTAAATGCAGCCGGCGACCTGATAACCTGGGGCAGGCAGGCGGACGGGCAGGCCTGGTACATCGGCATTGCCGACCCTGCCGAAAAGGACAAAGTGTTTTCCTGGCTCACCGCCAACGAAACTGCCGTAGTCACTTCGGGTAGCTATGAAAAATACGCCGAGATAGACGGCAAACGCTACAGCCACATCATCGACCCCCGCACGGGTTACCCTGCTACTGGCCTGAAGAGTGTGACCATCATTTGCCCCGATGCGGAACTGGCCGATGCCCTGGCAACGGCAACCATGATACTGGGCCGTCAGGAAGGGCTATACCTTATCAACCAGCTTAACGGGGTGGAGTGCCTCCTGATCACCGACAAGAACGAGATAGTAACCTCCGATAACCTGCACCTGCATTACTACAAGAGCAAGCCGCAGGCTCCAAAAACGGCAGCTGCCGTGAAAACTTCTAAACTTTAACCGGCATGAGGAATATAAAAACGCTCATACTTTTGGGTATTACCTTTTTTCCGGGCCTGCTCAGCAGTTGCGAGGTCGTGAAGCCATACCAGAAAACCTACCTCAACGAGGAGGAGATGAGACTGAGTGCCCGCAAGCTGGAGGTGTTCGAAACGAATTTTCAATCGTACCGGGAAGGTGCCTCCGGCGCGAATGGTGGTAAAGTGGGAGGGGGGTGCGGATGCAACTAAGGTATATCGGGCTGATGGTGGCCTGCACGCTGGCTTCTTCAGCCGTAGCGCAATCGCCTGCAACTTCTGCACCGGCACGTCGGGTTCGTAAGCTGGAGGACACCGAGGTGAATATACTGGGCAGCTACTATAGCCAGGACGGCGACCACTCCCCGGTTACGGGAGGCGTCGGCACAGAGCAGCTGACTGATGTGTCACCGGTTGTGATTGTGAATGTGCCGCTGGACACGGTGACCAACCTGAACGTGCACTTCGGGATGGATTTTTACTCTTCGGCCTCTACCGACAACATTGACTTTAACGTGTCCTCCGCCTCAAAATCAGACCTGCGCACCCACCTGAACGTGGGCATCAGCAGGCGTAACAGCCTCTCCCGGGTTACCAAAAGCCTGACGCTGGGCGCCTCCACAGAGTATGATTACCAGTCTTTCTCGTTGGGGGCCACCTGGGCGAAAGAGTCGCGGGACGGGAACCGGGAATTCAGCCTGGGAGGAATGGCTTTCTTTGATACCTGGAAACTTATCTACCCGCAGGAGCTCCGTGGCAACGGAGAGTTGGTGAATACCGACAAGCGGCAATCCTATACCCTCTCGGCCACCTTGTCGCAGGTGCTGACCCAGAAAATGCAGGCTTCGCTGTCGGCGGATATCGTGTACCAGTCCGGGTTGCTGTCCACGCCGTTCCACCGGGTATACTTCCGGGAGCAGGAGTTGCCACGGGTGGAGCAATTGCCAGACCAGCGCCTGAAGTACCCGGTAGGCCTGCGGGTGAACTACTATGTGAACGATTACCTGACCACCCGTTTCTTCTACCGTTTCTACAGCGACAACTGGGGGGTAACGGCAAACACCGTGGAAGTGGAGACACCCATTAAGTTCGGGCCTTTCTTCTCCTTTTACCCCTTTTACCGCTTCCATAACCAGAGCGCGGCCGATTACTTTGCCCCCTTCCAGGAGCACAGTCTGAGCCAGGAGCTCTATACCTCCGACTACGACCTGTCCGGTTTGAGTAGCCACAAGGCTGGTTTGGGTATTCGTTATTCTCCTTTAACCGGTATTGGAAATGTCGGATTGCCTTTCTCGAAGAACAGGGCGCATTTAAAAGGCATCGAAGTACGCCTGGCCAATTACTGGCGCAGCGATGGGCTCAGGGCCTTTATCATCAGCACGGATTTGAATTTCACGCTGCCCGGTAGATAGGTATTTTTATGAAACCACCTCACGTTCGCCATAAGGTCTGCCATTCAGTTTCCCTGTTGATTTTATACTTCTTTTTTACCTCTGTTAAGCTACAGGCGCAGGTATTACCCCCGCAACCAGACACCACTGCTGCTTATTTTTCAAATGCAGGTATGGGGCTTCCCGTCGCAGCAGCAATTGCAACCAGAAGAAGGACGGTGCTTTCGCCGGTGGCCAAAGGAGCCGCTGTGCTGGTGGCGGGAGCGGGTATCTGGGTGGCAACCTTTGCCTGGGGCGATGAACCTTTGCAACAGTATACCCAAAGCCATCGCACACCTACTTCTGACGCGTTGTCTTCTGTTGTGCAGCCACTGGGGAAACAGGGGTATATGGCACCCCTTGCCGGTGCCGCCTTTGCCGGAGGGGTGCTTTTAAAGGATGAAAAGCTGCAAAAAGCCGGTCTGCTCTCATTAGGAAGTATACTTATCAGCGCCGGCGTGACTGGTACCCTTAAGAACCAGTTTCACCGCTACAGGCCCAGCGACACAGGGGAAAACCACTACTTTGATGGGCCTGTTCATGCCTCAGCCCATACGTCGCTTCCCTCTGCGCACACGGCCACAGCTTTTGCTGTGGCTACTTCTGTTGCGGCCGTATATGGGCCAGAACACAGGTGCGTACCGCCTTTAGCTTACGGAGTCGCTACCTTGGTGGGGCTGTCCCGCATCCATGATAATGCCCACTGGACGACAGACGTGATGGCGGGCGCCGTGGTAGGCTACCTGTCGGCGAAAGGGGCTAATTACCTCTACGACATGGCCAGGCTGCAGAGGAGGATTCACAAGCAGCGGCGGTTGCTGATTATGCCACAACCGGGTATACAATCAGGAAGTGTGAGTGCTACGCTTGTTTTTTAGCTGTCGTCACTGCTTTGCTGTTTGCCTGCATTTTATACTTGCTTACATAAAAGTGCTCAAGCCGACTCATCAGGAACAAAGATAAAATCAACCACAGGATACCTGCCAGATAACCCGCCGCAACGTCTGTGGCATAATGTTTATGAAGGTAAATGCGGCTAAAGCCTACCAATATTACAGCCAGAGTGAGGAACACCGACAGCACCCAACGCCAGGTTTTGTTCTTCACGGTAGTCCAAATGATGTAAAGAAGCAGGCCATGAAAAACACCCCCGTTCATGGTATGGCCGCTCGGAAAGCTGAAGCCCATTATTTCCCAGGGAGCAAATTCGGGTCTGGGGCGCTCATAATAGTGTTTCAGGAACTCGTTTAACATGGAAGTGGTAAAGGTAATGATAAGGACCCGAAGCCCGTTCCAGCGCATGTCCCGGTAAAGGGAGAACAGCAAGGCAAGTATGGCCGGCATGATGACCAAATATCGGGCGGAGCCCAGAAAGGAAAAGACATGCATCGCGCGCGTCATGGCAGGGGAGGCGATACTGTCTGTAAAGGTAAATAGCATGGCATCAAAACCGGTGTCCCGGTCAGCGAATACATCATGGATGAGGTGGAAGAGTACCAGCAGGCTGACCACAAACAGCAGGCTGATCAGCAGGAACTTGACCGTGAGCAGGGCCACCAGGTGCAGTATGATTCGCTGAAGCCCTTTCATCTGCTAGCTATCCGGCAATGCTCACGCCAAGCAGTTTACCGATACCAAAGGTGATAGCCGCTGCGGCCAGCCCAAAAAGCACCTGCCGGAAACCCGAGAACCAGATGCTTTTGCCAGTAAAAAGCGTAATGGCAGCCCCAATCACAAACAAGCCGGCCGCACTGAACCCCAAGCTTTGGAAGATAGCCGCGTAACCGGAAGTATAGAAAAAGGGAATTACCGGCAGGATGGCTCCGATAGCGAACAGGATAAACGAAGCAATGGCCGCTTCCCAGGCAGAGCCTTTCAGTTCCTCGGCGTTTATGCCCAGTTCCTCCTTCACCAGTATTTCATGGGCGTGCTCGGTGTCCTGTATGGCAGCGTCCGCCATTTGATGCGCCTGTGCTTCAGGTATACCTTTGGCCATGTAAATTAGGGCCAGTTCGCGCTTTTCGCCTTCCGGATTCGTTTCAATTTCGAGCATTTCGAGTGCCATCTGCCGTTCATACAGTTCCTGCGAGCTCTTCACCGAAATCCACTCGCCCAGGGCCATCGAGAGCGCCCCGGCCAGCAGACCGGCCATACCTGCCAAGAGCACGCCGCTTTGCCCTTCGGTAGCACCGGCCACCCCCATTACCAGGCTCATGTTGGAGACCAGCCCATCGTTGGCGCCCAGCACAGCAGCACGCAGCGCGTTCCCGCCAATGGTGCGGTGCTTGCCTTCGATGCGGGAGAGATGCTCGCCGGTGACCTTGCTCTTGTTATTGAGCAGCGTCTGCAGGATTTTCACGTGGTTCGCTTCGTCCCCGGAAATGGGGATGTGGCTTTTCTCTTTTTGCGTCAGTTGCGCGTTGGTAATGCTTTTCTCGGTATCCAGCAGCACGCCAATCACATAGCCATACCCGAAAACCTTACCGATACGGTCCAGCATACGGGCGCGCCAGGAGGGCGGAGGCAAGGCGATGGCTATCCCTTTGCTGCGCAGGCCAGCTTCCATCTTCGTGACGTGCTCGTGCTCAATGGCACCCAGTTCCCGGAACATGCTGGCAATGGCCGGCACCTCTTCCGCCGCCGCGATACGTTCGTACAGAAAAGCAGCATCTACCTCTGTTTGCAGACTGGCAGTATATTTTTTATCTGGAAGTATGTCTGTTGCAGCCATAGAATATCGATGATGTTAAGTAGAGGACCTTTACTCTTCCTCTTTGTTTTTCAGCTTCATAAGCAAAGCATAAGCCCCGCTGGTGACGTAAGTCTGGCTTTCAGGGTGCAGGGTTGCGCTCGGCAGCAGGGCCGTATAGCCGTGTTCCGAATTGCCGGTCTGAGCTTCTACCATTTCGTAAATGCTGCTATCCCGCACCGCGAAAACGTACTGCTTGTTGCCGTAGCGCACAATGGCCTCGTCGGGCAAAGTATAAGCCTCCTTGCTCTGAACCTCTATTTCCGCATTCATGAACATGCCAGGCACCAACGACGGGTCTTCCTTCTCCAGATGACAATGCACTTCCACCGCCCGGTCGCCGGTGACATCTTTGCCGATGTAAATGATTTTGGCCTTATACTTTTTCTCCGGCTGATTAGCTCGGTGTGCCAGCACTTGCTGCCCGATGTCCAGTTTATCCAGGTCCTTCTCGAACACGGTGAGCATCAGGTGCAGGTCGCGCGGGTCCACTAGCTCAAACAACACGTCCGTCGGCACGACATACTTGCCGATGTTCACATTCACTTTTGTAACGTAGCCGTCGACAGGGGAGTAGAGGCGCATGGTGCGGGTGAGGGTACTTTCTGTTAGCCGGTTGGGGTTGATGCCTGTCATGCGCAACTTTTCGGCCAGCGCTTGCAGCAACACCCGCTGGCTTTCATAGTCGGCCTGGGTTTGCTGGTATACTTTGTCGCTGGTGGCTTTGCTTTGGTTGAGGTCGCGCTGACGGGCATATTCCTGCTCCAGGTACGCCAAGCGGGCTTTGGCTGTCAGGTAGTCCTGCTGCAGCTCAATGTAGGCCTGGTCTTCGAGTTCGGCCATCAGCTGCCCCTTTTTCAGGTGCATGCCGGGGAGCAGGGTGGTCTTTTTAAGGTATCCGCCCAGTGGAACGCTAACGGAGATGGCGTTTTGTGGAGGTGCTTCCATCACGCCGTTTACCTGCAGTACCGTTGAGATGATTTTTTGCTCCGGCTTGCCTGTCTCCAGCCTGGCGTTTTTGCGTTGTGCCGGGGTGAGCTGTACCAAGTTTGCCTCCTGCGGCTTTTCACCGGCGGTTGATTCGACCGGCCGGTCCGTGCCGCAGCCTGCCAGCAAACTAAGTAGGACCATAAGATAAATATGAAATGTTTTTTTCATGGCATTACCAGCTTCGGGTTAAGGCGTTGATTTCAAGTATACTCAGGTTGTAGTTTCTGACGGCGTCGAGGTAGTTGGTCTGCAGGGTGATGGCCTGATTAGTCAGCAGCACCCACTCCAGGTAGTCAATCTCACCACCCCGGAATTGCTCGTCGGCTGTTGAGAGGATAGACGCAGCATTGGGCAGGGCCGTCTGTTCGAAGTAGGAGAGGTTTTCCAGGGCCAGTTGGTATTGTTCCAGCGCCTTTCGCAGTTGCGTTTCCATACTTAGCTTGCCGGCCTGGTAGCTGTTGCGACTAACTTGCTCCTGCACCCGGGCGGCCTGTATCCGGGACTTCTGCGCACCAAAAAACAGCGGAAGCCCCACACCAACCTGCACGGCAGAAAAACGATCCGAGGAGGTATAGTTTCGCTCTACCCCATCCACAGTCTGCAGTCCTTTGATACTTTGGTTGCTGTAGCCTACCTGCAGCCCGGGCAGGAGCTTGGCTTGTTCCACTTTGGTCTGTGCCTGACTTACTTCCTGCTGTTGCTGTAACAGCTTCAGGTATGGGTGTGCGTCCAATACTGCCGTATCATCGGTGGCAGGTAAAGTCATTTTCAGCGGATGTGCAGCCGGAATGTACATCGTGTCTGTTTGGAGCAGCAACTGAAACTGCTGCTGAAGGCCGGCCATTTCCTGTTGCAGCTGCTTGAGTTGTATACTTACCTGCCCGCGCTGCGTTTGGGCCGTGTTTTTCTCCAGGATGTTGCTGGCCCCTTTTTCAAAGCGAAGCTCGGCGTTGCGCAGGAAGATGGCGTACAGGCTGTCCGTGCGGACCAGCAGCTTTTGCTTTTCGCGGGCATAGAGCATGTCGTAGTATACCCGCGTCACCTGCCATTGCAGTTCAAACGCGGTGAGGTCTGCCTGCAGCACGCGCTGCTGCCACTGGCGCCTGAGCAGCTGCTTTTGCTGTTTGTATACCGTTGGGAAATCGATGCTCTGCACCACGCTGAAGCGGGTATCGTTGTAAGCTGTGTTGAACTGCCCGTATTCCCCGGCTACCGTCGTTTGCGGAATGTCCCAGGCGGTCCCCTGAAGCTTCTGCTGCGAAACTGCCTGCAGCCGCTCGTTCTGCAGGGTGATATTCTGATGGAGTGACTTGGCAATCGCCTGTTCCAGCGTAATGGGCTGCTGGGCTACCGCCAGGTTCGGAAGCAACAGGAGGAGCATGACGCTGACACTGGTCGCGACCGGCTTGTTCACTGGTTTGTCATGGTGTGCCGCCTTCTCAAAAAGGATGTAAAGCGAGGGCAGCACGAACAGGGTAAGCAGTGTGGCGACAATCAAACCGCCAATCACCACTGTGGCCAGCGGGCGCTGTACTTCGGCCCCGGCCCCCATGCTCAAGGCCATCGGCAGAAAGCCCATGCTGGCCACGCTTGCTGTCATCAGCACCGGGCGCAGGCGCGTTTTGGTGCCTTCCAGCACAATCTCCTGCAGGCTGAGGCCTCCGGCCAACCGCAAGCGGTTAAACTCAGCCACCATCACGATTCCGTTGAGTACGGCCACGCCAAACAACGCAATAAAACCTACCCCCGCCGAGATACTAAAGGGCATGCCTCGAAGCCACAGGGCAAAAATACCGCCGATGGCTGATAGCGGGATCGCCGAGTAAATGAGCAGGCCGTAGCGCACGGAGTGGAAAGCAAAGTATAGCAGCAGGAAAATCAGCGCCAGCGAGATAGGTACAGCCACTGTCAGACGGTCACGGGCGGCTTTCAGGTTTTCAAATTCGCCGCCGTATACCACGTAATAGCCGGGCGGGAAACTTATCTGTTGCGCTACTTTTTGCTGCAACTCATCTACGATGCTTTGCACGTCGCGGCCCCGCACGTTGAAGCCAACCATAATGCGGCGTTTGGCGTCCTCGCGCTGTATCTGGAAAGGACCTTCCTGCAGCTGTACATCCGCCAGCAAGTATAGCGGCACCTGTTGCCCGGATGGTGTGGGGACGAGCAGGTTTTGCACATCGCGCAGGTTCTGCCGCAGTTCACCCTGCAGGCGCACGGCCAGGTCGAAGCGCCGCTCCCCCTCAAACACCAGACCGCTGCTGACACCGGCAAAAGCGGCATTTACGGTCCGGTTGATGTCGGCGATATTGGAGCCGTGCTGTGCAATACCGGCATGGTTATACTTGATCACAATCTGCGGCATGCCGGTAACTGTCTCCACATAAAGGTCGGTGGCCCCTTCCACCGTGTTAACTAGTTCGCCCAAACGGCCGGCATAACGGGCTAGTGTGTCCAGGTCCTCCCCGAATATCTTGCAGACCACATCCTGGCGGGCGCCCGTCATCAGTTCGTTAAAGCGCATCTGCACCGGGTACTGGAAGCCGGCCGTTATACCAGGCACATCCTGCAGGGCATGTCCCATTTTCTCGGCCATTTCGTCAAAGGAGGTAGCCGAGGTCCATTCAGCTTTCGGCTTCAGGATAACCATCATGTCGCTGGCTTCAATAGGCATCGGGTCGGTCGGTATCTCGCCGGAACCAATCTTGGTCACCACCTTCTCCACCTCCGGGAATCTATCCAGCAGGATACCGGCCGCCTGCTGGGTCGAGCGGATGGTCGTATTGAGGTTGCTGCCCGTCAGCACGCGGGTGTCCACGGCAAAGTCGCCTTCTTCCAGCGCAGGTATAAACTCACCACCCAGCGACATGAGCAACAGTACCGCCGTGATGAAAAGTATAACTGCCCCGGCAATGATCGTCTTAGGAAACTCGATCACTCGGCGCAGTTGCTTCTGGTAAAAATGCTCTATCCTGGCCATGATCCTATCAGAGAAAGAAGGTTTGTGGCTGATTTGCTTGCTCAGGAAAAGCGCGCTCATCATCGGCACGTAGGTCAGCGAGAGAATGCCGGCACCAATCAGGGCGAAGGAAACGGTTTGCGCCATGGGGCGGAACATCTTACCCTCTATACCCACCAGCGCCATGATGGGCAGGTACACGATCAGGATGATGATCTGCCCAAAGACGGCGCTGTTCATCATCCGGCTGGCCGAATGCTGCACCGTATCGTCCATCTCGGACTGAGTGAGGCGGGTGGCCGTGGCGAAGCGCTTGTTGGAATGAAACGTATGGAGCACTGACTCCACGATGATCACGGCACCGTCTACGATTAGGCCGAAGTCCAGCGCACCCAGGCTCATCAGGTTGCCGCTCACGCCAAAGGTGTTCATCATGGTGACGGCAAAGAGCATGGCGAGCGGAATAACGGAGGCCACGATGAGGCCGGCGCGTAAGTTTCCCAGGAACAGGACCAGTACAAAAACCACGATCAGGGCGCCCTCCAGCAGGTTTTTCTCCACCGTGCTGATGGCGTTGTTCACCATCTTGGTCCTGTCCAGGAACGGTTCAATGACCACACCCTCGGGCAGGGATTCGCTGATTTGGTCGATGCGGGCTTTTACGTTTTTGATAACTTCGTTGCTGTTGGCGCCTTTCAGCATCATCACGACGGCACCGGCCACCTCACCCTGGTCGTTGTAGGTCATGGCGCCGAAGCGGTTGGCATGGCCATAGCCTACCTCCGCCACATCGCGCAGGTAGAGGGGCGTGCCACTCTCCGTGTTTTTCACGGCTATACTTTTGATATCTTCTATACTTCCCAACAGGCCCTCGCTACGGATAAAGAGCACGGCTTCGCCTTTGTCGATGTAGGAGCCGCCGGTGTTCTGGTTGTTATTTTCCAGCGCCGTAAAAACGTCCGAGATGGTCAGGCCATAGGATTTGAGCCGGGAGGGATCGATGGCAATTTCATACTGCTTCAGATAGCCGCCAAAGCTGCTCACATCCGCCACGCCGGGCACCCCCAGCAACTGCCGCCGCACAATCCAGTCCTGAATGGTGCGCAGTTCCATGGCGTCATACTTGCCCTCGTAACCCTTTTCGGGCCGCACCACATACTGGTATATTTCCCCCAGGCCGGTGGTGACGGGCCCTAACTCGGGGGTGCCCACGCCTGCCGGTATCTGCTGCTGCACGGCCTGCAGCCGCTCTGCCACCTGTTGCCTGGCCCAGTACACATCTACCCCGTCCTCAAACACAATGGTTACCAGCGAAAGGCCGAAGCGGGAGAAGCTGCGGATCTCTTTTATACCCGGAATGTTGCTGTTAGCCTGCTCTACAGGGAACGTGACCAGACGCTCGATATCCGGGGCACCCAGCGAAGGCGCCACCGTGATCACCTGCACCTGGTTGTTGGTAATATCGGGCACTGCATCGATGGGCAGCCGCGTGAGGTTGTAAACGCCCATCACGATCAGCCCAATCACGAAAAGCCCTATGATGAGCTTGTTCTGTATGGAGAATGATATGATTCTGTTCAGCATCGCTGGTAAGCTTAATCATCGTCGCTCTCGCTGCTGTTCACTTGCTGGCTCAGGGGCTGGCTGCCACTTAACTCCGTGTGCCTGATCTGGCCACCTAAGTACCCGACGCGCGCCATGGCTGCAAATGCCACTAATGTGAGGATAGTAGCTAAACCAAAGGGTACCCTGGAAGAGGAGCGGTACTGCAGCAGCAAAGCAGCCAGGGAGGCTATACCCGCAGCGGCCATCAGCGAGATCGCTAACTCAGCAGCTTCTTCGTGTTCTTCCATGGCGCTCTCCGATATGCCTGTAACATTTTCAACGCGCTCTTCGGCAGGTTCCCCGGTCAGGTATACTGGTACGGCCATAATCGTCGTGGCTACGATGATGATAGCCGCTACTGCTTTTATTGTTTTCTGATTTAGCGCCATGCCCCACAGCATGACGCCCGCGCCGATCAGGGTACCGACAATTGGAAAATGATTCAGCAGCAGGTGAATGTGAGTTAAGTCCATGACAGTGCTTTTATAGGAAGGGCCTTTGTGTGCCTTTGGTGAGGGGTTGAAAAACCGTCAGTTGTAGGGCCGGTTTTTAGCCGGACCAGTAGTCAGCTGCCACTCCTCCTTTCAGAAGGATGCTGGCGTTGAAGCAGCCGAAGAAGTTGCAGGCTTTGCCGTGCTATGGGGTTACCGGGCTGTAAGTAACCAGGGTACATGACCCCGGCATCTTCAAGTACATGCTATATATTTCCCGGCTTTGTTTTGCCCATCTGTTGTTGATGAACAAAATAAATGTACGAGAGTAAAAGTAAATTGTAAATGACAAAAGTCATATTCTAAAATGCCTGTGTTCTATTATCTCGAGATTGTAATAAAGTATAGCAGGCATAAAGGCTTAATTGGGGAGCTGGCGTAGCAATTGGTTCTGAGTTCTACTACGGAGAGAAGTTGCCCATATGGTGTACATTCTTTGGTACCGCTCAGGAAGCGGAAGGCACACCGAGTAGGGGGTTAAAGGAGTATGAGAAGAGAGAGTAACTATGGCGATGTAAAGTATAAATAGACAGTTTTGGCGGTTAAAGTGGAGGGTACAACACTATTCCTTAAAACCAGAGTGCAGCTGGCGCTCCTTGGTTTTATTGTCATACTTACTTTTTTCCTGCACCTGGGCATGGCGGCTCCCAGTATCATGGAAGCCCGCAATTTTATTACAGCCAGGGAGATAACGCAGAACAATGCATGGCTTATTCCCACCATGAATGGACATGTGCGTTTAGCAAAGCCGCCGCTACCTACCTGGATTACGACGCTGGCTGGTTTAGGAGCCGGAAATATGGAGAACCTTGCCGCTTTGAGATTCCCTTCCTCGGTAATGGCCAGCCTCACTGTCTTTTTCCTTTTTTTTCTTGCTCGGCTGCTTTCCGCCGACCGTCTTGTGCCGTTTCTTGCCGCTTTGGTGCTTGCCTCTTCTTTTCTGTTCATCAATACCGGTCGGCAGGCTACCTGGGATATTTACTGCCATAGCTTTATGTTGGGCGCTATATGGCTGTTGGTATCGGCCGTTCAAAAGTCCGGAACCTCATTCGGTTTGTTTGCTGCGAGCGGTATACTTTTGGGCTGTTCCTACCTTAGTAAGGGACCGGTGGCATTCTTTGCCCTGTTGTTGCCCTTCATGCTGGCTTACGGTTTTGCTTTCCCGCTGCAGGCTGTGCGGAAAAAACGAAGCGGACTGCTGCTGACGCTGGTCGTATGTGTGCTTGTCGGTTTCTCCTGGCCGATGTATGTCTACCTTATGGAACCTGGAGGGCTGAGCCATACTGTTTCCCAGGAAAGCATTGCCTGGGTAAACCGGCATGTCAAGCCAGTCTGGTACTACTGGGGCTTTTTCGCACAATCCGGCATATGGACGCCTTTTGTTATAGCAGCCATGGTTGTGCCCTATGCAAGCCGCAGGGTGGCCAGGTATGGGAATTACCGGTTCCTCCTCTCCTGGATTCTCCTCACCCTGCTTCTGTTATCCATACTACCAGAAAAAAAGGAGCGCTACTTGCTGCCTCTGCTTATACCTATGGCGCTGCTTACAGCGCATTACCTGCGCTACCTGAATTCTGTTTTTTCTGAGAAATGGTTTTCCAGGTGGGAAAAAGCAATTCTGGTGACAAGCGGATACCTCTTTGCCCTGATAGCCTTTGCCGTACCCATCTACACGTTCTTCATGTCTTATACTTTGCGGGGTGAGGCGGAAGGACAGCAGGTCGCCGTGACATTGTTGTTTTTGCTTCTCGGAATAGCAATTCTGGTACTAACAAGAAGTCATCACGTTACTTGTTTAGTGGTTGCGGCTGCCTTGCTCAATGCCTTGGGGTATGTTTTCGTGATGCCGTATTACCTGGAAATGAAGGCGCTGAGCGGTAAAAGGGAAGGTGTGCCCGAACTGGAGGAGGTGAGGAATCGGGCCGAATTAAAATCAATGAAGTTTTATGCCATAGATGGAATGCGCCCTGAAAATGTTTGGGAAGTTGGCAAAACGGTGGATACACTCAAAATCTCAAACGGATACCTGCAGCTTCCGGTAGCATTGCCCGCTGCTATCTTTTCGCTTTCGCCTTTACCACAGACAGTGCTTCCTGATTCGGGCACTTGTTTATACTTTGTCGGCCAGTACCAGTACATGGATGATGTGAAGGACAAGGAATATCACCTGTACATACTTTCCAGGAATATAATCGAAGCCGAAGCACCAGTAAGCGGCATGGAGCAATTACCGACTGACTGACAGCTTGTGTATACTTCTGATGATGCCTGATTTGCTTCTGTACCGCTGCTGGGATAGCTGCCATTCCCGGATTATGAGCGCGAGCGTATACACCGTAAACGAAGCCGATGCCCCATACTTGGACTACCAGTAATCTGAAATATGTAGGCTTACCAGCACCCGGGTAGCTGCCAAATGCAGACGGGCTTATTACCTTGATAAGGTATTCAACTACTGCAGCCTTGCGGCATTTGATAGCGCATATTCGTAAGAGGTTGTAAAAAAGTAAGCAGCTCTTTCACTATGATGGCCAATAGTGCCTGTCTGCTGCAGCGAAAGTATAGTTTAACTCTCCTTCTCATGGCTGACGTAAAAACGCCGGAACACACCATTCATATTCAGGGGCTGAGCACAGACCAGGTTCTCGCGTCAAGGGAAAAGTATGGACTAAACCGGCTGGAGGAACGCAGGGATAATGCGTTTTGGGCAGCTATCAAGCGATTGGGGGAGGAGCCGATGGTGATCTTGCTGCTGGTCGCCTCCCTGATTTACTGGATAAGCGGCGACATCGGCAACAGCATATTTCTTGCCGCTGCTATTTTGATGGTAGCCGCCATATCCCTGTACCAGGACTCCAGAAGCCGAAGTGCATTGGAAAAACTGCGCAGCTTCACACAGCCCAACTGCAAGGTAATCCGCAACGGGAGGGTGGAGGAAATCAAGAGCGAGGAACTGGTGGTAGGCGACAGCCTGATGGTGGAGGAAGGGGGCTTGATTGCGGCAGACGGCAGTATCGTGCAAGCGAACGATTTCTCGGTGAACGAGTCGATCCTGACAGGGGAGTCATTGGCTGTGTTTAAGGACCAGCACCAGGAAGACCACTATGTTTATCAGGGTACCACTGTAGCCAGCGGTCTGGCCATTGCCACGATAACCGCCATTGGCAACGACACGAAGCTGGGCAGGATTGGCAAGAGTATGGAAATTATAGCGGAGGAGGTGACACCGCTGGAGCTGCAGATCAGTAGCTTTGTCCGGAAAATGGTGCTGCTGGGGGCGGTGGTGCTGGTTATCGTATGGGCGATCAACTTCTTCCATTCCTACAACATGCTCGACAGCTTGCTCAAGTCCTTAACCCTAGCCATGAGTATCCTGCCGGAAGAAATCCCGGTGGCCTTCACCACCTTTATGGCCCTGGGCGCCTGGCGCCTGATGCGGCTCGGGATTGTGGTGAAGCAAATGAAGACGGTGGAGACCCTGGGCAGCGCCACCGTTATCTGTACCGACAAGACCGGTACTATCACGGAGAACCGGATGCACCTGGACCGGGTTTTCGCGCTTGCCTCCCACCGGCTTTCCCGCCTGCAGGAGGAACTGGACGAGCATGATAAGGAGCTTATCCGGGTGGCTATGTGGGCCAGCGAGCCAATTCCGTTCGACCCCATGGAACTGTCGCTGCACGAGGCTTACAAGCAGTTGGCGGCAGCAGATGAAAGATCCCGCTATAAGATGGTGCACGAGTACCCGCTAGGGGGGAAGCCCCCTATGATGACCCATGTATTCGAAGACAGCCAGGGCAGGCGCGTGGTGGCATCGAAGGGAGCACCGGAAGCATATTTTGCTCTGGAAGGCCTCTCGGCCGATGAGAAGGCGGAGGTGGAGGGTGTGATGCGTGAACTGGCAGGAGAAGGCTATCGTGTGCTGGGTGTGGCGGAGGCAACCTGGGAAGGGAGCCAATTCCCGGACACGCAACAGGAACTGCCGTTTGTCTTCAAGGGCCTCGTCGCGTTTTACGACCCGCCCAAGCAGGGTATACAGGAGGTGTTCGAAGCCTTCTACGCGGCTGGGATAGAGGTAAAGATAGTCACCGGGGACAATGCCGCCACAACCGCCGCCATTGCCCGTCAGGTCGGTTTCCGGGGCTACGACAAAAGTATGTCAGGAGATGAGCTGGTTAACATACCCGAAGCGGAGTTGCCAGAGCGGGTAATGGATACCAAGGTTTTTACAAGGATGTTCCCGGAGGCCAAACTCCGCATCATCAATGCCCTGAAAGCAAAAGAGCAGGTGGTGGCCATGACAGGGGACGGTGTGAACGACGGGCCAGCTCTGAAGGCAGCCCACATCGGCATTGCCATGGGCCGGAAGGGGGCTGAAATAGCCAAGCAGGCTGCCTCGCTCATTTTACTGGAAGATGATCTGGGCAAGATGGTGGACGCCGTGGCCATGGGCCGGAAGATCTATGCCAACCTCAAAAAAGCCATTCAGTACATCATCTCCATCCACATCCCAATCATCCTGACAGTGTTTATCCCTCTGGTGCTGGGCTGGAAATTCCCCAATATATTCTCCCCGGCACACATCATCTATTTTGAGCTGATCATGGGGCCGACCTGTTCCATCATCTACGAGAACGAGCCAATCGAGAAAAACATCATGGTGCAGCGGCCCCGCAAATTCTCCCAGACCTTTTTCAACTGGCGCGAGCTAACCACCAGCATCGTACAGGGCCTGGTAATCACGGCAGGGTCTTTATCCATTTACCAATTCGCCGTGCAGCAAGGGTATAACGATGCCCTGACCCGTACCATGGTCTTTACCGTGCTGATCTCGGCTAATATTTTTCTGACCCTGGTCAACCGCTCTTTCTACTATTCGGTGCTCACCACCATAAAGTATAAAAACAACCTGGTGCTGCTGATTATTAGCGTAACCACCGCGTTGTCGGGCCTGTTACTATACGCAGATCCTTTAGCGCGCTTTTTTGGGTTTGTTTCCTTAACTGGAGCGCAGTTGCTACTGGCCGTAGTCGCTGGGTTTGTTTCTGTGATTTGGTATGAGGCTGTGAAGTGGATGAAAAGGCAAGATAACCCAGTTAAAACAGAGATCACTAAATGAAGCGTACATCCAACTGCTGGGGACTCCTTACTCTAAGAGGTACTTCATAATTGCAGCTGGTGTGGTGAAAAAGGCTGTCCATGGATTGATTTGAAACATTAGGTAATATTTATCAGCTTAAGTGTCTGTATTCTGGGTCTCATTTTTCGTGATGTAAAGTCAAATATGTGATGTAAAGTCAAATATTTTGAAGAGGGTCAATCCAGACATCAAAGTTTTATAGAAATTAACTTAATGATGTTGAGTGAGTCTTGTTTGGATTAAAGTCCCTAACGGATAAACCTTTAAAAGAAGGGTGTCCAGCATAAATTAACTTTTACCTCTTAACCCTTCAATCCTGCTTTGCTTCCCTTACCATAGATTAGCAAATAGAGAAGCTGTACGCCGTTAGGCCCAGCCGTAAGCAGAAGCTTGGATAGCTATGTGCCGCCCACACAGCCCCAGCATGCCGTGCTGTTACAATTATTCCCTGTTACACGAGGTTAACCACTTCATCCGCGAATTCCTAAACTTCAACGAAGGTGGCTTTGGCAGAAGACTTGTAAGAGATGGGGAAGCGCAGCAGAAGTATAAAACATGCCGCTGGAGTGGCGGTTTCGCTTGCTTTTTCGGGAATATTGGCTTAATTTAATGTACGTTTCCTACTGCATCTCTCACCTTAAACTATAACCAATGTCAACAGATCGTCGCAGGTTTCTGCAGCAGCTGGGCAGTGCCGCCGCGGGCCTGGCCGGAGTTTCCCTTTTAGGTCCTGATGTCTTTGCCGCACAGCCTGCTAAAAAGCTTTTCTTTAAGATTTCTCTCGCGCAGTGGTCGCTGCACAAGTCGCTGTTCAACAAGGAAATAGACACGCTGGACTTCCCGAGGCTGGCCCGCGAAGTATACCAGATAGAAGCGGTGGAATACGTCAACCAGTTCTTCAGAGACAAAGTAACCGACCAGCAGTACCTGCGCCAGCTCCTGACCCGCAGCCAGGACCATGGTGTGGTGAACCACATGATCATGATTGACGAGGTAAGCGACCTGGGTGATGCTGACCAGAGCAAGCGCCTGAAAGCCGTGGAGGTGCATAGCCGCTGGGCCGATGCCGCCAGGTTTCTGGGTTGCAGCATGATTAGGGTAAACGCCTTTGGCGCCGGCAGCAAGCAGGAGGTAAAAAACGCGGTCGTAGACGGGCTGGGGCGGCTGGGCGAGTACTGCCACCAGATTGGCCTGCAGCTGGTCACCGAAAACCACGGCGGCCTGTCGTCGGATGCCGAGTGGCTGGCCGACGTGCTACGGCAGATAGACAAGCCCTACATTGGCTCCTTGCCGGATTTTACTAACTGGTGCCTTCGCCGCGAGGGACCCGGCTTCTGGGGAGGCAAATGCCTGGAGGAGTACGACCCCTACAAAGGTGTGGCCACTCTGATGCCCTTTGCCGCCGGCGTCAGCGCCAAAGCCTTCGACTTTGACGCCAAAGGCAATTGCCTGGACATCGACTACACTAGAATGCTCCGGATTGTGAAAGACGCCGGCTACACCGGATACATCGGCATCGAGTACGAGGGGGAGAGCCTTCCGGAAAAAGAGGGTATCCTGAAAACGAAAGCCCTGCTGCAGCGCGTAGGGGCCAAGCTGAGCTAAGTAAAGGGCATGCGCTGTAGTAGCGCCCTGCAAAGGGCGGTCAGCACAAATTTCATAACGTAACTTTAAAGTATAGAACGCAATTTCGCTGTCTTTACCGCTGACTGACTATAAGAGAAGCTGGCCGTGTTGAGTCTTTCACAACCTTGTAGTTTTGGTAGTGGGAGGAGAGGTCCCGGCAGTGATCGGAGCAGCCGCTTTCTCGCCATTCTGCCAGCCGTATCACTGTCTAGAAAAAAGTGTACCCGCCTATGCTGGCCAAGCATGTTCGAGCTCTTGTTTAGTTGGGCAGGGAGTTGAGGATATGAACGCTGGTGCAGGCTTGGAGGCGGAGCCGAAGCTCGAGGAGCGAGAGGAACTCCATTAAGCCCTCCAGCAGGCAGACCGTGTTGGCGCCGCGACTGATATAGGTGATATCCTTTGGGGAAGAGGAGCCCTTAAACCAGGCATTGCGCAGCTCATTATAGGTGTTACGTCCTATCTGTTCGTATTTAAGTCAAGCCTCTTAATTTTTTGTAAAAGCTATCACTGTAGGTATCACTGATCGGGATGATCTGATCTGCAATTCTGATCCTGTTCTTCTCTATGTGGTCTATCTTATCTATGGCCACCAGGTAGGAGCGGTGCACACGGGCAAAATCTGGGGCAGGCAGCAGCTCTTCCAGTTTCGCAAAGTTCAGGAGCGTCATGATTTTCTCCCTGGCTGTATGGATGCGCAGGTAGTCTTTCATGCCTTCCACAAATATTATATCACGGGTCGCTATCTTCTGAATGCGATGGCCTACCTTCAGGAAGAGGTAATCCTGCTCATGATTTGACGCTGCTTTCGTTTCTTTCTTTTCAGGCTGATGCAGGGGGCTTTGTTCCTGGTACAGCCGCAGCACACCTTTGTAGAACCTTTCGAAAGAAAAAGGCTTCACCAGATAATCTTTTACTTCCAGTTCAAAGGCTTTCAGGGCATACTGTTCATAGGCTGTTGTCAGGATGATCATCGGCTTGGGGTTCAGCATCGGTATAAAGCTAAGCCCGTCCAGATCCGGCATGTTGATGTCCAGGAAAAGCAGGTTCGGCTTGTCTTCATTCAGTTGTGCCGCCGCTTCCAGGGGGCTCATAAAGGTGCCTTTCAGATCCAGGAAAGGGACTTTCGCTATATACTCTTCCAGTATTTCCTGCGCCAGATGCTCGTCATCAATTATATAGCAAGTGAGTTTCTCCTTCATGAACCTTTAATGGCAGACCGTTAATCTTTAAAGTTACTGTAAATATTTCATCCAAGTTGCTGATTTCCAGGTTGTGTTTGCCCGGATACAGCAAAGTCAGTCTTTTCCGGACGTTTGGCAGGCCTATACCGCCAGGTTCTTCCAGCGTATTCGCCGGGCTTTTACTGACCGGGTTCTGAATACGGAAGATGAGAGTGCTCTCTTTTATGGTGACGTGCACCTTGATATCACCCGGTTCCAGTCGTGCAGGACTGTGTTTGTAGGCGTTCTCCATCAGGTGAATGAATAACAAGGGGGCAATTTGGCAGGAAACTGTGTCTCCCTCAATAGCCAGGTCCACAACCGGGCTTTTCTTATACCGGAGCTGCTGTAAGCCCACATAATCCTGCAGGTACTTCATCTCCCTGGAAAGCGGTACCGTGGGTGCATTGGATTCATAGATCATGTAGCGCATTAAAGAAGCCAGACGCAAAACGGCCTCCGGTGCTGCGGGCGCCTGTTTGTATACCAGTGTATGGATGTTGTTGAGCGTATTAAAAAGAAAGTGCGGGTTGATCTGTGATTTCAGATAATGCAACTCGGCCTGGACTGCTTGTTTTTCCAGCTGCTCTTTCTTGATGGTATTCAGCACGAGGTTCTCTGTTACCCTGGCAAGCCAGCTAAGAATAAGAAAAATCGGCACAATGGTCACGAGGGCCATGGCATAGTAGCCGAGGTTAGGGTTCCAGTTATCCTGTTTGTTGTAATGCGTCAGCTGAAACAGGAGAGGCCCGGTGAAGATAATAGCTACTAGCTGGCTTAAGTAAGCACCGCGCTTTCTTTTACCTGAAAAGCGGGTCAGGAGAAAAAAATGGCTGTAAAAAACATACAGGCATGGCAGAATGAACCCAACAGTTAAGCGAAACCAGTTGGAGCTATCCTGACTTAGCTGGAGGGCTACCAGCAGGCCAAACAGAATCCAGAGACCGATGTGGATCAGCGTAAATACCTTCTTAATTCTATTCATTATACAAAGATATTTTATCCGCTCACTCCCTTATCACCTACTCGGCCATAGCCCTGTCTCCATCTACGAAACCTCCTGTTGCCTCTGCCAGTGCTTTGGCGGAAGCATAGCAGCCCTTTGTAGATTACTTTACGTCAGTAGCATATTGCTTTTTGCCTTCCCATCCCATGCTGTTTCCTTTATTAGAAAATGAAAGGGAAGCATCTGTAAAGTGGCTTCGCTTTTCTAATGAAAAGCTCACTAACAAATCAGAACTATGGAAAATCAGCAAATCAGCCTGTCTATTCGCAATGTCTCTAAGACCTATGCAAACGGTGTGCAGGCACTACGTAATGTTTCGCTGGATATTCCCACAGGCATGTACGGCCTACTGGGGCCCAACGGGGCGGGCAAATCTACCCTCATGCGCACGCTGGCAACACTGCAGGAGCCTGACAATGGCCAGATATTCCTGGAGGGAATCGATGTCTTGAAACATAAAGAAGAGGTGCGCCAGATGCTGGGGTACCTGCCACAGGAGTTTGGAGTCTACCCCGGGGCGAGGGCGGAAGACCTACTGGATTATTTCGCCGTGCTCAAAGGCATCACCAGCCGGGCTTCCAGAAGAAAAGTGGTAGCTGTCCTGCTGAAACAAACCAATCTTTGGGATGTACGGAGGCAAAAGCTCGGCGGCTTTTCCGGGGGGATGCGGCAGCGCTTCGGGGTAGCAGTAGCCTTGCTGGGAAATCCGAAGCTGCTCATCGTGGATGAACCTACGGCAGGCCTGGACCCGACCGAGCGGGTACGCTTTCTCAACCTGTTGAGCGAGCTGGGGGAAAACAGCGTGGTAATTCTCTCTACCCACATCGTGGAGGATGTCTCGGAACTGTGCACACACATGGCCATCATCAACAAAGGGCGGATACTGCAGGAAGCCGAGCCATTGAAAGCAGTGAAGGAACTGCAGGGGATGATCTGGCGCTGTGTTGCTGAGAAAAGGGCGCTGCCGAGTTTGGAGCGGGAGCATCAGGTAATCTCTACCAAACTGCTAGGCGGTCGAACGGTGATACATGTTTACAGCGAAGGAGATCCTGGCAACGGCTTTGAACTAGTGCAGCCAGACCTGGAAGATGTCTACTTCACAACCATGGCAGGATGTAATCGAGCACAGGTAGAAGGGGTACGGGTATGATACGCTGGAAGATCTTTCGCTTTGAGTTCGTCTACCAGCTAGGGCGCATCTCCACCTGGCTCTGTGTAGCTGTTCTGCTTGCCTTAACTTTTGGTATGAGCCAGGTTGTCACCCCCGGCGACGGCGTCTACCCTAACAATACTTTCCTTATTACGGCCCTTACCGCTATTGGCATCCTTCTCTGGCTTTTGATGGGTGCATCCATCGCTGGCAAGGCGGCAGCCCGTGACGTGCAGGAACGTATACATCACCTTATCTATACCACCCCTGTTTCGAAGCGTGACTACCTGTGCGGCAAATTTCTGGCAGCCTTTGCGGTAAATGCACTGCTGATACTTTCTTTGCCGGTAGGTATACTCCTCTCCTTTTACCTGCCAGGTACGGAGCATGGAGAACTGTTGCCTTTCAGGCCATCGGTATACCTGAATGTATATTTCCTGATTGCCTTACCGACAGTCTTTGTAACAACAGCTTTGCAGTTCACGTTCGCGGCGCTTAGCCGGAAGGTAATGACAAGTTATCTGGCCAGCCTGCTGCTAGCCATTTTCCCTCAGCTGATTGCCATGTCAGCGGCAAAGCTCCTTGGGAACTGGGACCTGGTAGAATTGCTCGATCCGATAGGCGTTGCAGGACTTATAGGCAGCGAAATGCAAACATGGACGGCACCAGATAAGAATACACGATTGATTGCGCTGGAAGGAATGTTTCTTCTGAACCGCATTTTGTGGCTTGGTGCTGCTACAGGGGTGCTATGGCTTACTTTCCGCCGCTTCAGTTTTA
Organism: Pontibacter chinhatensis; assembly: GCF_900113285.1. GTDB lineage: Bacteria > Bacteroidota > Bacteroidia > Cytophagales > Hymenobacteraceae > Pontibacter > Pontibacter chinhatensis. Next base: position 646,369 of record NZ_FOOT01000001.1, on the reverse strand, counting down.
CTAATCCCGTAACAAACAGCTGGTGGAGTCGCTTTGAAAAGCGGCCGAAACCACAGGCCGAAACATTTGCTGAAGTAGTGGTGTCCGGAGCAGACACGATTACTGTTCCTCATGTTCAGCGCAGCTTCGGCTTTGCCACCCAGCTCTGGCAGCTTCTTACGATGACGAGAGCATCTTTTGGGATGGTAGCCAGGAATCCTGTAGGATTTACGCTGGTGGGCGCCATTGCCCTGGCCTCTGCTGTGTTTGGCTTCAGCATTATGACAGAGAATGGGATTCCGCTGCTCCCGACCACCCAGCAGGTGATCGGCTACCTGGCCGCTCCTGTAGGCAACGTCTCTTCTCCCTGGGTTGTAATCCCGCTGCTCATCATGTATTTCGCGGGCGAGCTTGTGTGGCGTGAGCGGGATGCAGGCTTGGGTGATGTGGCTGATGCAGCACCGGTACCGGATTGGGTCCTTTTCACGGGCAAGTTCATGGGCCTGGGACTCATCATCCTTGTCTGGCTGGTACTGCTCATGGCCTGCGGCATAGGGATGCAGTTAATCCTGGGCTACGATACATTTGAGATGGACCTATACTTAAAGACTCTCTTAGGGCTTCAACTCGTAGACTACGTGCTCTTTGCCCTGCTTGCCCTGGTAGCACACGTTGTGGTGAATCAAAAACACATTGGTTACCTGGTGGCACTCCTTGTTTTCAGCTTTATAGCCTTCCCCTCCAAGTTCGGTGTGGAGCACAGTATGCTCATCTTTGGAGCGGATCCGGGATGGTGGTACACCGATATGCGTGGTTTCGGACCTACACTTGGGCCGTGGCTGTGGTTTAAACTATACTGGACTGCCTGGGCCTTACTGCTTATCGTGGGGGGAAGGCTGCTTTGGGTACGGGGAAAGGAGCAAAATCTGAAACACCGTCTTCGGTTAGCGCAGCGACGCATCACGCGCCCAACTGCCTGGGTGACCATGATCGGAACAGGGCTTGTTTTTACTACAGGGAGCTTCATCTTCTATAATACCAATGTGCTGAACGAGTACACAAGGGACGCTGACATCATAGAATGGAAGGCTGAATACGAACGGCGCTACGGCCAGTACAGAAATGTCACCCAACCCCAACTTACGGCTACAAAGCTGCAGGTTGAACTTTACCCGGACCAACAGGAAGTCAAAATCCGGGGAGCGTATACACTTGTGAATAGGAGCACAGTAGCCATAGACTCCATACATTTAGGAAGCGAACCGGGAGCTGAATTAGGTGAAGTAAGCTTCATTCGGCCAGTCGCAGAGGTACTGATAGACAGAAAGTTCGGTTATCGCATTTATGCACTGAAAGAGCCACTGCTGCCGGGAGATTCGCTACAGGTAGACTTTGTAGTGCACTATAAACAGGTTGGTTTTCGTCACAGCGCCACAAAGCCCTTGGTGGTGGAGAACGGTACCTTCTTTACAAATTACGACCTGCTCCCTGCCATTGGCTACCAACGCTACAGGGAAATCAATGACGCCTACAACAGAAAAAAGCATCAGCTTGCAGCGCGCCCCGCATTACCTTCTCTCTATGATCTGGATGCACGTAAAAAGCCTTTCAGTACAGATCAAACGACCTTTGAAGCCATTGTAGGCACCGCTATGAATGAAATAGCCGTTGCGCCGGGTGTTCTGCATAAAGCCTGGGCAAATGATGGCCGTCGTTACTTCCACTACAAAACAAATGCTCCTATTGGTAGTGAGTACGCCATCCTGTCGGCTAATTATAAGGTGACGGAGTGCAAATGGAATGATGTTGCGATCAGGGTCTATTCTCATCCCGACCATAATCAAAACATAGAACGCATGCTCCGGAGCGTAAAAGCTTCACTGGACTACTATACCGAACAATTTGGCCCTTACCCTTTTGAATTCTTTACGCTGGTAGAGAGTGCCGGTCCTGGGGGAGGAGCAAGTGCAGATGCGGGCATCGTATACTTTGGAGAGCAGTATGCCCTTTTGAACCCTGATGACAGTCCCGGTGGCTTCGACCTTCCCTATTATATAATGGCGCATGAAATGGCGCACCAGTGGTGGGGCTTGGCCAGATTAACACCGGCCTACGTTGAAGGAGCCGGTGTACTGATCGAGAGCCTTTCAGTATACGCCGGCATGCAGGTGCTGGAAAAGAAGTATGGGGACAGTCACTTGCGGCAATACGTGAACTATCTGCATTCCTCTTACGCTATGCCCCGATCACTGGTCTCTGCTTCCCTGCTTCAGGCAAACGAGGAGTTTTTATATTATAAAAAAGGGGGGCTCGCTTTGTATGCCCTAAGTAAGTATATCGGGAAAGATAAGGTCAATGGTGCACTTCGGAGCTTGCTCCAACGTTGCACATCAGGAGAACTACTCTTGCCGACTACGCTGGATCTCTACGAGGAGCTATATCAGGTAACCCCCGACTCCTTAGATTATCTGTTAACCGACCTGTTTAAGGAGAATACATATTGGCGCCTCAAAACAGAACAATTCGAGGTAGAGGAAACGAAAGCGGGCAACTGGCTGGTAACCCTGAAGGTGCAGGCTCAGAAGGTGGTAGTGGACAGTGCAGGCAACGAACAGGACATACCGATGAATGACTGGTTGGAAGTTGGTCTCTATGAGGAGGGCAAGGGGCTGAACGAGCCACTCTACCTGCGGATGCACCGCATCCGGTCCGGCGAGCAGTTTATAAAAGTGACCGTTCCGCGAAAGCCCGGAAGCGGAGGCATTGACCCTAACAAGCTGATGATTGACGTACGGCTTGAAGATAATGTAATGCAACGGGACGGGTAACCAAGTGCATGCGCATTCCCTTTTGCAGTAGTTGATTCTATTCTATCGATTATAATGGCAAAGGCAAGATTTCTAATGACCTATACACGGGTTTACAGGAATTAGAAATAACAGGTCTGCGAATATAGGTTATGTTACCGAACCAAAAATGCCGCTCTGGTTTTCCTGGAGCGGCATTATTTGGTTGTAGTAGATCAAAGGATCGAATTATCGACACATTTCCACAAAGATTTAATGGCTTAGGAGATTTGTCTGGATACGTAGAACAATAAGTTCTCCTACACAGCAAAGGTTTATTGAGCATAAGGTGACATGAACCAGCTTATTTTACATTTGCCCTCAAAGTACTATTAAAAACATCACTGTACATCCTTCCGATGGGAATTTGTTTGTCCTGTATTACCACATAGCTACTGTTATAAGCCTTTACTTTATTTAAAGCGATAATAAACGATCGGTGCACCCGTAAAAATAAAGTATCTGGTAATTTTTCTTCCATTTCTGAAATGGCCAGGTAAGATCGGTATATCTCATGTTCAGTAAAGATTAGCAAACAGTTCCGTTGCGCCTCTAGGTATAGAATATCATTCAGGAAAACCTTCACCGTTTTACGGTCACATTTAACGAAAACAAATGGCTTTGTATCAGTTTTATCAACCGTTGGTAAAATAGCGCCACTATGTTTGTAAAGGGTCAGGTAACGGTTTATAGCTTTGGAAAACCGTTCGAATGGGATAGGTTTCAGGAGGTAATCCACTGCATTTAACTCGAAGCCCTGAACAGCATATTTGCTATAAGCTGTCGTGAAGATAATGCCTGTGGTAGCCTTGATTGTAGAGGCAAACCGGTTTCCCGGCATACCAGGTAAATTAATGTCTAAAAAGACAAGGTCAATCTGTTCTGAATTAAGAACTGACAGTGCTTTTGTACTACTGCTGAAAGTTCCCTTTAATTTGAGAAACGGGAACTGAGCGATGTGCATTTGTAGTACTGTGGCTGCCGGTGATTCATCCTCTACGATGATGCAGTTAATGTCTTCAGGCGGCTGCATATAGTTTTATTTTTAAGGAGATAAAATAACTGTCCTCCTTTTCGGAGACTTGCAGATAATGATTTTCAGGGTATAAAAGCGCAAGACGTTTTTTTACATTCACAATTCCAAATCCACTTTGTCCTTCTAGCGCGTTGGCATTAGCCTTTTTTTGTGGGATACTGTTTTCTACTTTTAAGGTAAGCCAGTCCTCTTTTATAGAGATGTAAATGTTAATCCAACCGTTTTCCCGTTCATCGTTCAGGCAGTGCTTTAAACTGTTTTCAATGAATGGCAGCATCAGGAAAGGCCCTATCATACTGTTTTCAGCTTTACCTGTTACTGTAAAGCTCAGTTCAAGTCGGTTATCGAAACGCATCTGCTGCAACGCAATGTAGTTGCTGATGTACCGGATTTCTTTGTCAAGCGCTATCGTTTTGTCATTTGCCTCATACACCGAAAAACGCAGCAGCGAAGAAATTTGAAGCAGCATCTCGGCTGCATCATCAGACTTGGCCAGTATTCTGGAATAAAGGCTGTTCAGTACATTGAACATAAAATGAGGATGAAACTGGTTACGCAGGGAATTTAACTCAGCCTCCAATTTTTCTGCCTGAATAGCCTGCGCTTTGTTCTTCTCTTGGGCCCAATAGTAAAAAAGCTTAATGGAAAAAGGTACTGTTACCACAAACTGCAGTTTAATTACATTGTACAAGTATGGAGCTGTGCTTAGTAAGGGTTCTTTTGTCCAAAAAGTCAGGAAATAGCTTAAGATAATGTGGTTGTCGATCAGCCTAAGAATAAAAGCAAAAACTAACAGGAGACAAGTATAAATAATAAGAAACCTTGCTATTTGGTTTTTAAAGAACATGGCATCCATCTGCCACTCCACTACAAGCAGAACAAAAATTACTTTTGGAAGAAGACTGAACAGCTCATTGTAAAACGAGGTCAGAATATCCCTGGAAGCAAAGCCTTGCACAAAACTGAACAGCATTATATACCCTGCCCAATATACGATGTACATGTTGCGTTTAGCGGCCCCGGTAGGCGTAAAAATCTCTGTCATTAGCTGGGGCATAGGTGGTTTTGAGTCAGGTGATGAATATAAAAATAACGACTTTCATCTTATTTAAATCACTTTTTAGCAAAGAATACTTTAGTAGAAGTTGGGTAAATCGGGCTGCTATGTTGTTTGCATCGGAAAACCTGATTTATGTATAGGATAATTTTAAGTTTTTGAAATCAAAATTATATTGATATCCATTTTAAAGGCTAAAAATCAACCCTATATGAAAAAAAGGAAGGTATTGCTATTACTTCTTCTGCTTGTTTTTGGGATATCTTCAGTAAGCACGCAGGCTGCAACGGAAGTATACCCGACCAACTGGTGGACAGGCATGAAGATGAACCAGATCCAGTTGCTACTCCGAAGTACAGATGATGAACTGGCAAGTAAAAAAGTAAGTATTTCTCATCCGGGCATTACCATCCTGAAAACCCACCAGTTCGAAAATGCCAGGTATGTAGCTGTTGATATTTCCATTGCACCTACAGCCAAACCAGGCGTTGTAAGTATAGAACTGAAGGGAAAGGGGAAGACACAAAAGATAAAGTGGCAACTGGATCCAAAGCGGGAGGGCAATGGCACTACGTATGCTCAGGGAGTTACTTCATCCGATTTTATCAACCTATTGATAACAGACAGGTTCAGCAACGGCGATACCTCCAACGACCGAGTAGCCGGCATGCGCGACCAGTCTTTGAACAGGGATTCTATTTATCACAGACATGGCGGAGATTTTCAGGGTATAATTAATCATATCGATTACTTCAAAAGCCTGGGTGTATCGACCTTGTGGCTGCTGCCTGTCCTGGAAAACGACCGCCCCGACAGAACGGAGCATGGTTATGCTATTACCAACCATTATAAAATAGACCCGCGCCTGGGTGGAGCTGCCAAGTATAAGGAACTGAGCGATGCCCTGCACAAAAATGGGATGAAGCTGATCATGGATGCGGTATATAACCACACCGGTTTGCAGCACTTTTTAGAACTGGACCCACCGGCACAAGACTGGATGCACCGCTGGCCAACCTTTACCCAGACTACTTACAGGGAACAGACCCTGTTCGACCCATATGCTGCCCCATCTGATAAAAAAAGAATGAGTGATGGCTGGTTTGATAACGGTATGCCTGACATCAACCATGACAACCCGTTCATGGCTAACTTTATTATTCAGAACATGATCTGGTATATACAGGAATTTGGCATTGACGGCATCCGGATTGATACTTATACTTACAGTGACCTTGAGTTTGCCAACCGATGCAACAAAGCTATTATGGATGAATATCCTAACATCACCATGTTCGGTGAAACCCGGGTGTTCGGAACAGCCAACCAGGCATACTTTAATGCGAATAATCTGGACTTACCTTATAAAAGTAACCTGCAGGCATCCGTGGACTTTCAGTGCCTTTATTATGGCATTATACCTGCGCTTACAGAACCAATCAATTGGACAAACGGCGTAAATAAGCTCTACAATACTGCCAGCAATGATTTCCTGAATAAGAACCCCATGCAAAATGTATTGCTTCTGGATAACCATGATGAGCCCAGGTTTTTCTCGGTAGTAGGCGAGAATGTGGAGAAGCAAAAGATGGGATTCCAATGGCTGCTTACCTACCGTGGCATTCCACAGTTATACTATGGTTCAGAAGTATTGATGAAGGGCTTTACAAACCCATATGATGGGCTGGTGAGAAAAGATTTTCCGGGGGGATGGAGTGGCGACGCTAAAAATGCTTTCACCGGAAAAGGGTTAACAAAGGATGAAGGCGAAGTTCAGGACCTGGTCAGGAAGCTAGGCAACTTCAGGAAAAACTCTTCAGCTATAAAGACAGGAAAAATGATGCATTATGTTCCGGTTGACGGTGTATATGTATACTTTCGCTACGACGACGACCAAACTATAATGTGCGTGATGAATACGGACAGCAAAGCCCATGAGGTGGATTTTAAGAAGTACGCTGAAAGAACAAGTACCTTCTCGGAGGCAACCAATATCATCAGCAACGATAAATTAAATGTCTCGGAGAAAGCCACCATACCGGCTATGCAAATGTGGGTGTTGGAATTAAAATGATAAAGACGAAAAGTTCAGTACTTTCTTCATTGTAACTCCCCATGAATCAGCAACAAAACCAGAACACATTCCTGCCATTAAGAGGGTGCTGGAAAACAATGGATCCCTTCACCTAGTTTCCGAAAAGATGAGGGACGTACTTTCTTCGAAGTGGAGATACATTTTGACTTAAAAAAGCCCCTAAATCAACAGTTTAGGGGCTTTTGCTAGTTATTTGTTATGTACTGGTTTGGGTGGTTTATTTGCCGATGCAGAACTTTGTAAAGATGTTATCTAACAAGTCATCCGTTGTGATCTCACCTGTGATCTGGCCTAAGCTATACAGTGCCCGGCGGATATCTGCAGCCACCAGGTCACCGCTTATGCCCAGGCCTAAGCCGTTGAGCACATCGTCCAGGGCGGCGTAGGTTTTGTTCAGGCTGTCTACGTGGCGCAGGTTCGTTACGATGGTTTGGCTTTGGGTATCCAGTTTGCCCAGGTTTACCTTTTCCACCAGCGCCTGTTTCAGGTCCTCCAAGTGGGCGCCCTCAGCGGCAGAAATCTGTACCAGGCCTTCCATAGTTACAAAAGCAGCCAGCTTTTCGGGCGAGGCCTGGTCTATCTTGTTGGCCACGGCTACCAGAGGAAGGTTGTTGGGGTTGAGTCTTTCCAGTTCGGCCTGCACTTTGGCCGGCGTTTCTTCTGTTATATCAAACAGGTAGATGATGAGCGAGGACTGGCTGAGCTTCTGCATGGTACGCTCTACGCCAATAGCCTCTACTTTATCCGTTGTCTCGCGCAGGCCGGCCGTATCAATAAAGCGGAAGGTGATCCCGGCTATACTTATCTCGTCTTCAATAAAATCGCGCGTGGTGCCCGGCACATCCGAAACGATGGCTTTTTCCTCGTTCAGCAGCTTGTTCAGCAGCGTGGACTTACCCGCATTAGGCTTCCCGACTATCACGGTAGGCACCCCGTTTTTAATCACATTGCCCAACTCAAACGACATCAGCAGTTCCCGGATTATACTTTGGATGTTACCTATAAGCGAGCGCAGCTGATCCCGGTCGGCAAACTCCACGTCTTCTTCGCCAAAGTCCAGCTCCAGTTCTATCATGGAGGCGAAATGCACCAGTTCGGCGCGCAGGCGCTTGATCTCCTGCGAAAATCCGCCGCGCATCTGCTTCATGGCTACATCATGCGAAAGGGCGGAATCAGAGGCGATTAAGTCGGCCACGGCCTCGGCCTGTGCCAGGTCAAACTGACCGTTGAGAAAGGCGCGCTTGGTAAACTCCCCGGCGTTGGCAAGGCGTGCACCCTGCTTTAGCAGCAACTGCATGATCTGCTGCACAATGTAATCAGAGCCATGGCAGGAGATCTCCACCACGTTCTCTTTGGTATAGGAATGCGGGGCCACAAACAGCGATACCAGCACCTCATCCAGCACTTTCTCATTGTCGCGGATGGTGCCGAAGTGGATGGTATGGCTGGCCTGTTTGGTGAGGTCTTTGCCCTTGAAAACGGAATTGGTAATAGTAATGGCTTCGGGGCCGGACAGGCGGATAACGGCAATGGCGCCGGTGCCTGAGGCAGTAGCCACAGCTACAATGGTGTCGGTGTTGTTAAGTTGAATCAAGGTAAGTCTACGTTAAACGCTTCGCAAATTTACGCTTTTTAACCGGGATTAGCAGGGGAGAGGTTTCGGTGGATGAGGTAGGCCATACTTTCCATTCGGTCAAATCCTGCAGCTTATACTTCCGGGATGCCTAAAATCATACTTTTTATACTTTGCTATACTTTCCAATACCCCGGATCTATACTTTGGAGAAGCCCGAAATCATACTTCTATACTTACATCAGACTCAAAAGCGTTCGCCTAAACCAAGCGGCATTTATACATTATACTTCAGCCTACGTTTTATACTTGTTGCGTAACTATGCTTGTATAGCGTGGCAGGACGCCACATTGATACCGCACACTCGCCAGAGGCGAGCGAGAGCATAATACCCGGAGTTATACTTTATACTTTCCTGAACCTTATTATTTGCTCCTAAAATCCCTTAATCTTAGAGATCCTAGTTCTTCTTTTCGTACTCCTGGAAGTTCATCGACTGGTGGTGGTTCTCGCCGAAGTAGCTAAGGATTTTGGAAAAGGTTTTGGCGTTGAGGTAGCCGGGCACAGGAGCCAGCATATTCATCTTCTCGTCCAGGTACACGGTAGTGGGGAAGCTCATCTGCCCCTGCAGCAGCGCCACCGCCAGCTCGTGCGATCGGTACTCGCCTTTATACTTGAACGTTTGCCCTCTAAGCGTGATGGGGTCTTTTCCCTCCGCGTTCAGCTTTACGGCATAGTAATGCTTGTTCACCAGCTCCACCACCTTCGGGTCGGTAAAGGTTTCCTTGTCCATTTTCCTGCACCAGCCGCACCAGTCGGTATACACATCGATTACAATTTTACGCGGCTCTTTTTCCATGCGTGCGGCGGCCTGTTCTATCGTTAGCCACTGTATTTTGGCTGCCTTTTCGGAGGCCGGCTGATATGAGGTCAGCAGCGCGGGAATGGTAGTTGCAGTTTCAGCGACGGGTGTATTGCCCTTGCAGCCGCTAAAAAGTGCCAGGGCAAGTATAGGAAGTATAGCGAGGTTGTATTTCATACTTTATAATTATGTACCGGGTGATTAACAGGAGCGGCAAAGTATAAATTCCTGCTTAATGCTGCACCGGCTGTAGTTGCTTTTTTCTGACAAGTATACCCCGGGTAGGGGAGAACAGGAAGGCCAGCATAAACTCAATACCTGTGACTGTGGCAATGGCCCCGGCTATGGAACCATCTATCCAGACAGCCAGGTAATAACCTGCTATGGAGGCAAGTATACCAGCCACAACCGAGAGTAGCAGCATCGTCTTGAAATTATCCGTCAGCAGGTACGCCGTGGCGGCGGGTGCTACCAGAAAAGCCACCACCAGTATCGCCCCCACCGACTCAAAAGAGGCCACGGTGGTAATGGAAACAGCCGTCATGAGGGAGTAGTACCATACCGAAGTAGAGATGCCGATGGCTGCCGCATAGGCCGGATCGAAGGTGGTTAGGAAGAGTTCTTTATACCCCAGCACGATGTAAAGTATAATCAGCATGGTAACTACGGCAAGTGTCCAGACGGTGCGGGGACCCAGGTTCAGGCCACCTTCCGTAATCCAGAGATCCAGCGGCACATAAGCTATCTCGCCATATAACACGCAGTCCTGGTCCAGGTCTACCTGACCGGCATACACAGAAATTAGGATGATACCAATCGCAAAGAGCCAGGTGAAGGTAACGCCAATGGAGGCATCGGCCTGCACGCGCGCGTAGCGGTGAAAGAACTCAATCAGGAACGTGGTTAAGACGCCCAGTAAACCAGCTCCGATCAACATCGGCACAGAATCCCTTGACCCAGTTAGCAGAAAGGCAATCACGATGCCCGGCAGCACGGCGTGCGAAATCGCGTCGCCCACCATGGCCATGCGGCGCAGGATAAGGTAGCAACCCAGCAGGCTACAGCAAGTGGCTACCAGCGATCCGGTAAGTATGATCCAAAAGGCGTTCACGGTTTCTACTTGTTAAATGGTTGATTGTTTGTTGTGAGATTTTTAACTCTCCAACTCCTAAACTTTCTAACTCTCTAACTCCCCTCAGGGTATCCTGGCACTATGCGGGTCAAGCACGGGATAGTCCAGCTCTTCCATCAGGCGTTGCTCCAGTTCCGGGGTAATGATATGTTCAATGGTTTCGGCATCCTCGTGCACATGGTCGGAGGCAAGCTGCAGGTATTGGGTAAGGTATAGCTCCCAGAGGCGGTGCAGCCGTACCACACGCTCCCCGCGCCGCTGCCCCTGCAGGGTGAGTTGCCAGCCTGCGGGCGTCTTTTCGATGTAACCCTGCTTTCTGAGCTTGCTCAGGCCCGCGCTAACCTGTTTTTTAGGAATCGCCCTTTTCTCTAAAATCTGTTGTAGTGAGTGTGGCAAGTGAAAGTCCTGCTTCTCTTCGCCCAGGTGGTAGAGGAGCTTCAGCAGGTTTTCTTCGAGTATAAGCGTTTTGTTGCGGCGCTGCCGCAGCAACCGTGACACCCATCCTTTGCCGGGCGCGAAGGCAAAAGAAAGTATGGCAATCATCGAAACAATCAGTACAATCCAAGGCCCGGTAGGCATGGCAGGCGCTGTGTACGATACATAGGCCCCGGATACTCCCGAGAAAGCGCCTATCAACGCGGCCAGCACCAACATCAGGCTCAGTTTATCGGTCCAGAAGCGGGCGGCAGCAGCCGGTGTAATGAGCATGGCCGCCATCAGCACCACCCCAACCGCCTGTATGCCTACCACCACCGCAAAAACGGTAAGGGTAGTCAGGAGCAACTCCAGCGCCCGCACCGGGTAGCCGATGGTTTTAGCATAAGCCTTATCGAAGCAGAGCATGGCCAGCTCCTTATAAAATAGGATGGTAGTGACTAGCAGCAGCACCGCCACCAAGCTAAAGGCAATCAAATCTTCGCCCACCAGGGAAGCCGCCTTCCCGAACAGGAACTTATCCAGGCCACTCTGTGCGGCGTTGCCCGAATGTTGTATGGCCGTGAGCAAAAGTATACCGATGCCGAAGAAAACCGAGAGCACCAGTGCTATCGCGGTGTCTTCTTTGATGCGGGAGCGGGAAGTAATAAAATCTATCGTGATAAGCGACAGCCAGCCGGTGACGAAGGCGCCCAGCAAAAGTATAAACGGGTTCTTGGTACCCGAGAGCATAAATGCCAGACAAACGCCGGGCAATACCGCATGCGCCACCGCATCGCCCACCAGCGCCCGCTTTCGCAGCAGCGTAAAGCAGCCCACCACTGCCGAACTGGTAGCCAGCAGCACAGAGCCCACCGTTACGAAGCGTATGTTGGCGTCAGCAAAAGAAAAGAACTCTATAAACTCGCGCATGCTTTTAATAGCTGAATGGTTAAATTGTTCGATTGCTAAATGGCTGATTGTTTAACTGTTTAGATTTTGTCAGACGTACTCCTATACTCTCTAACTCCAAAACTTCCCAACCTTCTAACTTTCTAACTCCCAAACTCTCTAACTCCTAAACTCCTAAACTTCCTCAGCTTTCCCGTGCCGGAAACTCCTGCTTGCGCAGCAGTTCGCCTACTTTGGTGAGCACGGTTAGCTTGCCACCGTAAGTTTGCTCCAGCAGTTGCTGCGTTAGCACCTGGTCTGCAGGGCCGGAGGCAACCAGGCGCATGTTCAGCAGCACTACCCAGTCAAAATACTCCGTGGCCGACTGCAGGTCGTGGTGCACGACAATAACGGTTTTGCCTTGCTCGCGCATAGTGCGCAGTAGCTCGATGATGGCTGTCTCCGTGGCGATGTCTACCCCGGCGAAAGGCTCATCCATAAAGTAGATGTCGGCGTTCTGAGCCAGGGCGCGGGCCAGGAACACACGCTGCTGCTGCCCCCCGGACAGTTGGGAAATCTGGCGGTTGGCAAAGCTTTGCATCCCGACTTTCTGCAGCGCGTCCATGGCGGCGTCTTTGTCGGCCTGGCGCGGCCGCTTAAACAGCCCCAGTTTGCCGTAGCTGCCCATCAGCACCACATCAAAAACCGAGGCCGGAAAATCCCAGTCCACCGACTCGCGCTGGGGCACATAGCTGATGCGGTTGCGTACCTCGGCAATCGGTTTATCAAATATTCTTACGTAGCCACTGCCAGCTGGCAGCAGGTCCATCATGGCCTTTATCAGGGTCGATTTTCCGGCACCGTTCGGACCGATAACGCCTACCAGCGAGCCGGCAGGCAAGGTTAGGTCGATGCCCCACAGCACAGGCTTGCGGTCATAGCTTACCGTCAGGTCGTGCACTTCAACTACCGGGTTCTCTACTTGTATAATCATAAAGTTTATACTTTTACCTTAAGGCTGATACTATGGTGGTGACGTTGTGCCGCACCATGCCCGTGTAGGTGCCTTCCGGCGTTCCATCCTCTCCCAAAGCGTCGGAGTATAGGGTGCCGCCAATTTCTACTTCATGGCCTCTTTCGCGGCATCCTACCACCACTGCCTCAATGGCTTTCGGAGACACTGACGACTCCACAAACACAGCCTTTATTTTATTCTCCACGATATACTTCACCAGCGAGGAAACGTCCAGCAAGCCAAACTCCGACACCGTAGAAATGCCCTGCAACCCGCGCACTTTTATACTATAAGCATCCCCAAAATAGCCAAAGGCATCGTGTGCGGTAATCAGGATGCGCTGCTGCTCCGGTATGGTCTGGATTTGCTGCGCCACCCACTGGTTCAGCTCGTCCAACTCCTGCAGGTACGCTTGGGTGTTCTGTTTGTATACTTCGGCGTTGGCCGGGTCTTTTTCCTGCATCTGCTGGCTGACGTGTTTGACTACTTCCTGCCAGAGCTGCACATCAAACCACACGTGCGGGTCGTTGCTGTTGGCATACTGCGCGGAGGCCCTGAGTTTGTCCTTCGGTATACTTGCCGTGGCCGTAACCACTGTTTTCTGCCGGCTGAGCTTCTCCAATACCTCGCCCATCTTACCTTCCAGGTATAAACCGTTGTACACAATCATGTCCGCGTCCATCATTTTCTGCAGGTCGCCTTGGGTGGCTTTGTAGAGGTGCGGGTCCACGCCGCTGCCCATCACCGATTCCACCTCGGCCGCGTCGCCGGCAATGTTGGCCACGGCGTCTTTAAGGATGCTAGTGGTGGTGAGTACTTTCATGCGCTGGCCTTCGGCCATCGTGCCTCTGTTGTCGGTTTGGGTACAGGCGCTGGCCAGCAGGGTGAAGAGCAGTATAGCCAGAGAATATAGGGTTTTCATAGTTTCTGTAGTGCCTGATTAAGCGGAAATAAAGATGTTTCGGGATACTTCGCTGGAGATGAGCAGGCTTTTGCTGTCCTCCAGGTGTATCTCCAGGGAGTTGTCGTAGGGTATCTTGTCGATTACTTTTATACTTGTGCCAAGCGCGATGCCCATCTTATCAAGGTACTGCAGGAAGAGCGGCTGCGAGTCGTTTACGCCCACTACTATACCGGCATCGTTCACGCCCATCTCAGCAAGGAGCCGTTGCTTTTTCTGCTTCATCTCGCCGGTTTCGGATGGGATAGGATCGCCGTGCGGATCGAATTTGGGGAAGCCCAGAAACTCGTCGAGGCGGTTGGTGAGCAGGGTAGAGGAGATGTGCTCGAGTTCCTCGGCTACCTCGTGCACCTCATCCCAATTAAACTTTAGTTTCTCCACCAGGAACGTCTCCCATAGCCGGTGCTTGCGGATGATTTGCAGGGCCACGCGCTCGCCCTGCGGGGTAAGCGACACGCCTTTATACTTTTTGTAGTTGACAATATCTTTGGCGCTCAGCTTGCGGAGCATGTCGGTTACCGAAGCCGCTTTGGTCTCCAGCACTTCGGCAATGGCATTAGTGTTTACTTCCTGCGTACCGTTAGCCGAGAGCTTGTAAATGGCCTTTATGTAGTTCTCTTCCGTGTAACTATGGGACATGGTGCAAATGGGTGAATGAGCGAATGAGTGGATGAGTGAATGTGCAAACTTATAATTCACGCATCCACTCATTCAAGATTCAGAATTATACTTACCAGCGAATCAGGGCAGAGCCCCAGGTAAAGCCGCTGCCAAAAGCTGCCAGGCATACCAGGTCTCCTTCTTTAATGCGGCCTTCTTGGTAGGCTTCACTCAGAGCGATAGGCACCGAGGCCGCCGTGGTATTGCCATACTTTTGGATGTTGCTCATTACCTTCTCAGCCGGCAAGCCCATCTTTTGCTGTATGTAGGAGGTGATGCGCAGGTTGGCCTGGTGCGGCACCAGCAAATCAATATCCTCCGGTTTGTAGCCGTTCTTGTTCAGGGCCTCCTCAATTACCTCCGGGAAACGGGTCACGGCGTGCTTAAATACCATGTTGCCGTTCATGTGCGGGTAAATCGAGCCCGAGTCGATCATCTCGTGGGTGAGGCGCTCTTTCTTGTTGCTGCCCGGGTCAAGCACGGCCAGTTCCTCGGCAAATTCTCCGTCCGCGTGCAGGTGCGTGGAAAGGATACCTCTGTCGTTGCTCTCGGATGGTACCAGTACCACTGCGCCGGCACCATCACCAAAAATCACCGATACTCCACGGCCGCGTGTAGAGAAGTCGAGGCCTGAAGAGTGAATCTCAGAGCCCACCACCAGCACATTGTTATACATGCCCGTTTTGATGAACTGGTCCCCTACGGACAAGGCATAGATAAAGCCCGAGCATTGGTTGCGCACATCCAGGGCGGGTATTTCCTTCAGGCCCAGCTCGCGCTGCAGCAACACACCGGAGCCGGGGAACACATAGTCTGGGCTAAGCGTGGCGAAAACAATCATGTCAATATCCCCGGGTTGGAGATCGGCCATTTCCAGAGCTTTGCGTGCAGCGGCGGCACCCATGTTGGCGGTGGTGTCCTTGCCCTCCTGGAAGTAGCGGCGCTCCAAAATGCCGGTGCGCTCGCGTATCCACTCGTCCGAGGTGTCCATCAGCTTTTCCAGGTCCTTGTTTGTTACCACATTTTCTGGTACGTAGTGACCAACGCCTGCAATTCTTGAGTTACGCATGATGAGGTTCTGTTTAGTTACAAATATACTGCTATTTTTGAGATTTAGATTCGTCTAAAAATAAAATTTATACTTTGGGGTCCTGAATTAAGGTCTTTTTAACTATCTGCAGCAGTTTTACCTCCTCTTCCTCCCAAAAGATATGTGGCGGAATTCCGGAAGTATAAAAAGGCTGTTGTCGTATACGTGCCAATAGCTGCTCCGGACTTACCTGCTTAAAATCGATGGATAAGCCTGCCCTAGCCGCCTCTGTTTTACTTTGCCACAGTGGGTTTTGCTGCACCAGCACCGGCAGGGCATAGGCCATGTACTCGTAAAGCTTGGTGGGGATGCAGCGCTCGGTGCTGGGGTGCGGCCGGTAGGGCAGCAGTCCCAGGTTGCTCTCTTTTATACTTTCCAGGATCTGCTGATGCGGCACCAGTTTGTCTCCGCCAATCAGCCTGATGTAGGCCTTGCTTTTTATCCGCTCCTGTAGCTGCTCCAAGGTATGGCTGCGCGCGCTGTAGCCGATGATGGTAAGAGTAGTAGAAGGATCTAACTGATGCAGTTGCTCGGCCATACTTACCGCCTCAAAAATACCGTAAATCTCGGCAATGGTGCCGGAGTAAAGCAGGCGCAGCGGCTGCTGTGCCAGTTGCACCGGGGTGGCCGGCAAAGTATAATGGGGCGCCGGTTTATACTTGTTGCCGATGACCGTATACTTCCCCGCAGCTAAAAACTCAAGCTCGTGCGCATAACTTTCTTCGGCCAGCAGGAAGTGCGCTACACTTTCGGCAGCCTTCTTTTCGGCCCGCGCCACGCCCAAGGCCAGCAGCTGGCGCAGCAGGGGAGGGTAGTTTTGCTGGGTGGTCAGGTTCAACGTATAATTTTCCTGCACATCGTAAATGAGCTTTGCGCCATACTTCTGGCAGTAGCGCTGGCTGGCCAGCAGCAGCTCGTGGGTGCAGGCGATAATCAGGTTCGGCCTTAGCTCGTGTAGCAGTTGCGCATACTTTTGCTGTGCCCGGAACCGGATTATACTTAGTCGCCGAAACTGGAATGCCGGGTGAAAGTATACATTTTCAGGAGCGTCAGCAGGAACGGGTGCCTGGAAACCAACTATGTGAATTTTAGTTTCTGGCAGCTTGCTTAGCGACAGGCCCAGTTTTTCGTACATGCGCGTGTCGTTAACTGGCTTTAGCAGCGAGGCTAGGAGAACTCTGGTTTCAGACATCCATCAAAAATACTTACTTTTACGCAATATTGGGTAACAAGCATATTTCGAAATGGAGCTAAGACAAATTATAGAGCAGGCATGGGACAACCGTGAACTGCTGAAAGAATCTGCCACAGTAGAGGCAATCCGCTCAGTTATTGAGGACCTGGACAAAGGTGTGCTGCGTGTGGCCGAACCGTCAGGGCAGGAGTGGACCGTGAACGAATGGGTAAAGAAGGCGGTGTTGCTATACTTCCCTATCCAGCAAATGAAAACGATAGAGGTTGGACCTTTTGAGTTTCATGATAAAATTGCGCTGAAGCGTAACTACGAGCAGCTGGGCGTGCGTGTGGTGCCTCATGCCGTGGCGCGCTATGGTGCTTTCTTGGCCAGTGGCGTGATCATGATGCCGTCGTACGTGAACATTGGCGCTTATGTGGACTCTGGCACCATGGTAGATACCTGGGCAACAGTAGGAAGCTGCGCGCAAGTGGGTAAAAATGTGCACCTGAGTGGTGGCGTGGGCCTAGGCGGTGTGCTGGAGCCAGTACAAGCTGCCCCTGTTATTGTAGAGGATGGCGCCTTTATCGGATCCAGAAGTATACTGGTAGAAGGCTGCCGCATCGGCAAGGAAGCGGTGATAGGCGCTGGCGTGACTATTACAGGCAGCTCCAAGATCATCGACGTGACGGGCTCCGAGCCGAAGGAGTACAAGGGTTACGTGCCGCCGCGTTCGGTGGTAATTCCTGGGTCGTATACCAAGAAGTTCCCGGCTGGTGAGTTCCAGGTGCCGTGTGCCCTCATCATTGGGCAGCGCAAGGAAAGCACCGACCTGAAGACTTCGCTCAACGACGTGCTGCGCGATCACGCGGTGGCGGTGTAGGTTTTATACTTGGTAAGTATAAAAGCCTCTCTCTTGCTGATGCTGGCAGGAGAGAGGCTTTTTTTATTTAATTCAGGGCGATTACTTATTCAGTATCACCTTAAACACCCTCGATTTTTCTTCCGTCTGTAGCTTTACCATGTATAAGCCCGATGCGAAGCGCTCCCCAAGGATCTCAATCCGGTTCATTTCACCGGCTCTTGCATCACCAGACAGGGAGGTTATCTTTTCGCCTGCGCTGCTGTAAATGGTGAGGTGATACCTGCCGTCTCCCTGCGTGGCAAAATAGAGGGAGGTTGTGTCGTTGAAGGGGTTGGGGTAGAGCGCCCAGTCACAGCATTCCTCTTCCGGAAGTTCATCAAAAGCTATCACGCCCGCCGTTTGTGTGCCGTTGGAAGCCAATATGACCACGCCTTGGTCAAACTTATCTTTTGCGCTGGTCGCATCTGTGTAAGGACCTTTGAATAGGAGCGTTTCCGGAGTAAAGGATATATCGCTGGATGGCGACTCCTTGTACACAATATCATTGTTGTTTGCCATGGAGGTGTTGTAAACAACCCTGATTTTTCTGGCTTTCTCGTTTAGAATCACAATGGGCCTGTCACCGCTTGAAGACACCGGGTATAGATCGTCCCAACTACCGGAGGGGCGCCTAATTAGCAGGGCCAACCGGGGGTGCCCCGCCGTGTTGAAGCTTGTTTTGATGGCGGCATACAAGGTGCCATCGCTGGCAGAGACAAGGTTCAAGGTATTGCCTACCATGCCGCCACCTACTTCCAGGGCGGACTGTGATGAGGGAACCTCGTCCTCTGACCAGGAAGCGGGATCGGCATCATCCGTGTGAACCTTAAACCCGTAGCGCTTCTTGGTTACGTCCGTCCACATGACGCCAATTTTGCCCGATAGCGCCACAATAGAGCAGATGTCGTCGTTCGTCAAGCCTTCTGCCAGCCTTACCGGCTCGCTCCAGGTAGTATAAGGCGCGTCGCTCCAGCGCACATCAACACTGGACGCTGCATCAGAGGCAAGCCACATTCTGCCTTTGCTATCCACCTCAATGGTTGCCGTAAAGGCGTCTTTCCCTATGTTTATGTCTACTTTCTCCGGCCGCTTTGACCAGAACTTATAGGAGCCCGAGGCATATTCCAGCGAAACCATGCTGATGATGTCCCGCCCTCTGAAGAGCAGCACGTGCACCTGGTTGTCGACTACCTTACAGTCGGCCTTAAAAAGTGTGTCTGAGATTTTAAGTTGCTTTACCCAGGTATCCCCGTTAAGCTTCCAAACGTGCGTGCCTGAGGCATCGGGCAGTATGGCCCAGTAAGCGCCAGCGTAGGACCATACTTTGGATTGCGGTGTCTCGCCTGTGTCTTTAGTGGCAGACAAGGGCTTAAGCTCGTTCACTTGCAGAAAGCCTGTCGACTCCTGCGCTGCGGCGAAGATGTGAGATACCAGTAAAAGGCTTATAACTGTAAAAATTCTGATCATAAGAGTAGGGTTTTTTCTGCCAAACTTTCAAACCTTTTTAATTGCCGGTTATACTTTGATGTGCCAAAGTATAAGCTATGCCTCTTAGCTTCGAGCGTTGCACGATTAGTAATATGGGAATGTGTAATTAGGAATTATAATGATATTATATGGTTTAGACGAAAAAAAGTTTTACTTAACAAAGGAATATTTGTGTTTGAGACAAGGTTGCGACTATAATCCTGTTTTTACTATATAGGGAAGCATTTTTTGGTGTTAATCTTTAGGCAGACAGTGCATCTGTAGCTGTGCCGCTGGTGCAATCAATCATAACCTGTAAAAGGACTTATAAAAGCCTGCTACTATTTAACCTTCTCTCCAGGTCCAGTACTTTCCTGAAGTTCTGCTTCATGGAAGTATAGTTTCTCAGAGCGTAAAGTTTGTACACGAAGGAGAGGAGTTTCAGCTTAAGGTAGGTGGTCTCCTTTTTCCGGAAAGCCGAGGTTGTTTTGGTTAGCAAGAGCATCACCAAGCCTCTAAAATAGAAGATGACTACTTTCAGGAGGTGGATGTTGAAGTATAGCGCGTCTTTGCAGTTCTGATTAACCCTTAGCCGGTAGGGGATTAGTACCGCGAGGCTTTCGGCGCCTTCCTTCATCAGGCGGTCGTAATAGGCTGCCGAGATGCGTTGCTGCGGAATAAAGTGTTTGAACCGCAGCCTTTCGTCGTACCAGATTTCATACCCCGCCAGGGCGGCGGCATAGCATAACTCATAGTCTCCGCCTGCGCTGAGCTTTTTCCCTCTTCTATCAGACAAGAGCGGATGGAAACCGGCTTTCCTTAATTTCTCAAACACAGCTTTGCGCATGATACAGCCAGCGCCGTAGACGGCATTATACTGCGTTTTACCGGAGGTTACAGCCTGTGGGCCACTGGCCAGCCCAGTGAGATAGTGCATCCAACCTGGCGGCTCCTGCTCAAACACCAGCTCCCCAAATCCGCCCAGTACGCCTATACCCGGATTTTCCTGCATCAAGTCATAGGCAAGGTCCACATACCCCGGCGACAACCAGTTATCATCATCACAGAACAAGACAAACTCGTAGGCTGCCTCCTGCATGGCTAGCTCCCGGGCATAGGTCAGGCCTTTCTGAGGCTGGTGCAGCACCTTGAGCGGGGCAGGGCAGCTGAGCTTGCGCCATGTTGTGGCTGCAAGCTCAGCTGAGCCGTCGGAGGAGGCATTGTCTACGACCAGAACTTCCCAAGCCACGTCCGGCTTTACCTGCTGACAGGCGATGTGCCGCAACGTCTCCGGTAGCCGCGGAGCTCCGTTATAGGTACAAATTATAATGGTGATACCTGTGTCCAAACTTTAAGGGCTATAAAAGTAGAATCAGGGTAAGTATGTTGCACAAAGTATGCTCCGTCTGCAGTTACGTCAAGGCTCCTTACTTTTTCAGGATGACCTTTTGTGTACTGGAGCCGGAAGGCGTGAGAAGCTTAATAAAGTAGAGTCCGCTCGAACGGTTGGTCAGCTCCACTTCCATGGTGACCTCTTCGTGGCGGATGCCCTGCCCATGCTTAACTGCCTCTACCAAAGAACCATTCGCGTCATAGATGGCTATAGTATAAGAGCCGCTTTCAGGCATTGTAAAGCTCAACTTAGCCTTGTCCTGCATTGGGTTTGGATAAACTGACAGCCTGTAGCCGTTTTGCTCCGTAACTGCCTGTTCCGGTGAAGAAGTGACCACGGAGGCTACATCTGTGGCCAGTACAGAGTATGCCTGCTTGCCGGTGGAGGAAAAAATCACTATCTCAGAAGTATAGTTTTCTTTGCTGCTGGTGGCATAGTCGCTGCTTTCCTTAATAAGCGAGAGTTCAGACCCAAATTTGATGCTGGAAGTGGAGGATTCCTTATAGAGGATGCCTCCGGCGCTTGGAGCAGCATAAATAACCTTTACTTTGCCTATTGTTTCATTTAGAATGACAATAGGACGGTTTCCGGCTTTCGATACTTCGTAGAGATCGTCCCAGGCACCCGTTGGCCGTCTGACTAATAAAGAGATCAGTGGTAGCCCGGTTCTGTACCCTGTCTTAACAGCACAGTATAGGGTGCCGTCAGAGGCTACTGCCATATTTAGGTGATCGTCCGCCATGCCATCGCCGCTCTCTATAGCCGACTGAGAGGCTGGAACTTCATCAGCAGACCATTCGGTAGGCGCAGCTCCATCAGCATGGGTTCTGAAGCCAAACCGCTTAGTGTTTTGATTTGACCACAGCAATCCGATCTTCTTTAATGCAGGAAGGTAAACCACAGCGCAGATGTCGTCATCTGTAAGGCCGTTGGCTACCGCTATTGGCGTACTCCAGGTGCTGTAAGGAGCATCACTCCACCTCACGTTCGCATTCCTGTCTCCGTTGGAGGCAAGCCACATCCTGCCTGTTCCGTCTATGTCGAGGGTCACGGTTTTAACGCCTGCATCCAGAGGGATTGTTACGGCAGTGTTTCGCTGAGACCACATGGTATAATTGCCAGCGGCTGGGGCATACTCTACCGAAACCAGCAAAGAGGGCAGTGCTGCGCCTCTGAACAAGACGATATGCACCATGTTGCCGGATACTTTACAGTCTGCTCTTGTGAAAGCGCTCTCCGAGATAGTCAGTGCTTTTGTCCAGGTCGTTCCGTCTAGTCTCCAGATATGCGTACCCTCGCCCGTTGTAGGTAGCACCGCCCACCACTTGCCGTCGTGCTTCCATACTTTAGATTGAGGCTGATCGCCCAGGCTTGTATGTATAGGGAAAGAGCTTAATGGAGTGATGGAAATAAAGCCCTCCTTGCCTGAATCCGGCTCGGGTTGTATCTGGTACGTTTCTCCGGTGGTAAAGCCAGTGGCTATGGCATTTCCGGCTCCATCTGCAATGCCTGTGCCGCTGCTCTTCAGGTCCAGCCTAAACGTACCTGTTCCTCCTATGGGGCCGACTGTCACGTCATATGCCACCCCATCTGAACTGGCCGCAACAACTGCAGACACGGTCGCTGTCAGGTTACCCGACACAATGGAAGTTGTAAAGTCTGAAGCATCCACGCCGCTGACTTTTTCTGAAAAGAGAACACGGTAGGTAACGGAAGTGGCACTGGTAGTACTGCTTACCGGTATGTGGCGACTTATACTTGTTACCACTGGCGGCGTCTGATCTGATTGCGGCGCTGCTTCTGCAGCGATGGTGAACGTAATGGTCAAGGGGGTGCCTGCATCACCTGTCCCTTTGCTTCCCGAGTAAGGGGTTGCCTTTAAAGTATAAGTGCCGGTGGCTGGCGGGTTCCAGCTGCCATAGTAGTAATTGCCTTTGCCGTCATCGCCGTGCAGGGCATAAGGTGCACCATTGTCAGTATAGTTTTGTGTCTGTGCCCCGCTCAGCTCAAACTTCACGCTGCCAACGGTTGCCGGAGAGGTGTTTGCCCTGATATTAAGTTTGGTCGACGGTAAGGATGAAAGGCCTATTACAGTTCCTTCGGTAAGGGCTTGTATATCCTGTTCGTTGGATGAGTTTATGAGCGTGAAACTTGTTACCTGCTGCAGGCCCGAAGAGGGGGTAAAGTTAGCTCTTATAGACTTATTGGCATCCATGGTAACTGTTAAAGGAACTGCTGTTCCGGTTGCATCGCCACTCCAACCAGAGAATACAAACCCTTGGGCTGGCACTGCAGTTAGCGTGACGGTGCTTCCGCTATTATAGGAGGCAAGGTCAGGGCTCTTGGTAACGACCCCGCTTCCACTCACAGCTATGTCCAGAGTATATTGCTGCACGGCTTGTGTGTTGCCTACCAGTTCCAGGTCGAAAGCCAGGTCTGAAGAAGATGCCTTTGACTGATGCACCTCTACGGCTAGTACGTTGTTGCCAGTCTGGAAGTAGGAGGCAGGTATGGCGAAAGCCTTTGCTTCTTTCCCGTCATCCGCAGCGCCTGCCAGTGCCAGAGTTTGATAGGTGATATCACCTGTCGGCATGTTATCCCTGTATACTTCCTTGCCATTCAGGTACACCACCACACCATCGTCTCGTTTCACTCTGGCTGTAAATGAGGTATATGCTGACAAGTCTGCAAGGGTAAAGCTCTTTCTAAAGTAGGTGGTAATGTATTTCGGAGATGATTTTGGACCATAACTTACTACCGTAGCCGCGTCGGTTATTCCGTATCCAAATTTGCCGTTTCCGCTTTTCCAGCTCCCATCATCAAAAGCTACAGCCCGCCATGCCTGTCCCTGGTTAGAGCCATTGTCAAGGTACTTCCAGCTGGAGTTAAAGGTGAAAACCGGGCTCTGGTTATCCTGCGCGCTGGCTTGAGCATAAATTGCCCAGAGGAAAGAAAGAAGAAGGAGATGAGTAAAGTTCTTCATAGAGCTACTTTTGATCTAACAAATGGACACAGATTTCTTTAGGCATTAGACAGTTGCTGGCGTGGTTAGGTCGCCAGTTACAGAAGCTTATACGGGGTATTTATAATTTATATAGCTATTGTACTAAAAAAAAATACAAAATGTGCTATAGCGCGGTATAACAAGAGCAAAGCCCTCAATCAGTAGTTCCATTGGGTACTTGCAACGCAGCTAAATTTTGTTATTGCTACTTTAAAAACGGCTGGTTATCTCACCATTAGCACTCCCATTCAAGCTGTATCACCGGTCGTTAGTTTCAGAAGCGTTCTTAACATCTTGAGTAGTGCTTGCCGCTCCTATCTTTCACCTCACACCTTACTCTATAAGTAACATTTTGTTTATGTAAATGATTGATAATTAGTTGTTTGGGTGTGTGTTGTACTTATCCGTGCCATAGCTTATCAGCCTTATGCCCTGTAAATTGCTGTATTTAAGAATAGCTGATTTAGTATCCTGGGCTTCACGCGAGCGAGGGTGGGTATTGTATTTATTAGAAACTGCTTAAAGCTATATAAATCAGCATAATGCTCAATCATCCCCGGAATTACAATAATATTAGTTGTAAAGTATTTTAGCATTAATATAAATAATTTAATTCCACAGGGTGTAGAAATTATAAACTTAAAAAGAAGTTGTGGTTATTTATAAGGTTTTTTAGGGTAAAATTGGTAAACGGCTTTTAAATCTGAAACCAGCCCGTTTATCTTTGTCGAAGTCAAGTGAAGGAAAATATCCAAAAACATGTGTTTCTGCTGTTTAACTTGATAATGGGTATGATGTTGAATTTTAGTGAGTTGAATTGCCTATGAAGAAACCTTTAGATTTGCGAATATTAGTTTTATTTAATATTAAATCTACAATTAAAATTTAAAACCAAGTCGCTATAGAACTCAATATAAATTAGGATAAATACAATAGGTTTCTATAGCATCAGACAAAAATTTCACCTTTTAGCCAACATACTTTTAGCCAAAAAATATGAATTCAAGATTCAAGTACATCCTTATGCCCCTACTTGTGGGCACAATCACTATGTCATGCGAGAAAGAAGAACTGGAAGACATGACACCAACCGCTGAACTTGGCACAGAAGCCACTGATTTAGCAACCTCTGCAAACCTGATTTTCAACGAGACTTTCGAAAGCGGAAACGGCTTTAGCGGTATCAAGCACCAATCAAGCACCAACTATGGCTTTAGCGTGGTATCCAACCCGGCCTTTGAAGGCTCAAAAGCTGGTCGTTTCGAACTGAGAGACACTGACGCTGAGGCTAGCGGCGGAACAAGAACCGAATTCCTTTTCCCTGAAGATACAAGAGCCAAAGAGGGCTGGTATTCATTTGCCGGTTACTTCCCATCTTCTGATTACGCTGACGAGAAAAGCAGAGACATCATCACGCAGTGGCACCAAGGTGGTGGATCAGGTTCCCCGCACACGGTACTGGTAGTTGAGAACGGCGAATTTATCATGCACGTGGGTGAGGCCCGCCTGCCACTTGGTAAAATGACGAAGAACGTATGGCACAAGTTTGTGATCCATATGGTACACTCAGGAGGATCTGACGGTTTGATTGAAGTATGGTTGAACGACAAGAAAGTGGCGTCTAGATCAGGTGCTACGATTAAGTCAGGATATGAGCTTCCTCGCTGGAAAGTAGGTATCTACAAGTGGGACTGGAACGGAAGCGAGACTACTAACACGAAGAAGAGAGTGTGGTACATCGACAACGTAAAGCTGGGCAACAGCAAGGCCTCACTTAGCGAGATGTCTTCTGGTTCAGGTTCAGGATCAGGTTCCGTTACAGAGCCAGCTCCAAGCCCATCAGAGCCAAGCTCTCCTGACGCTGGTACTTCTGCTCCATCATCCAGTGCCGACATTTCAGGTTTTACCCTGATTGACTCTCACTATGAGAAAGGTGTAATGCCAATCACAAACGGTGCCCAAATCAGCCTTAGCCAACTGGAGTACACTAAGCTGAATGTTCAGGCCAACACGTCTTCTTCTGTGGAGAGCGTGAAGTTTGAACTGAGCGGTGCCCAGAGCAAAACGTTTACTGATAATGCGGCTCCGTTTGCCCTGCACGGCGACGACGGAAAAGGCAACTTCTACTACGGCAACTGGAACCCACCTGCAGCCGGTACTTACACGCTGAAGGCCACTCCTTATAAGAACGGCCAGGCTGGAACTCCGGTATCTGTTACCTTTACAATCGTAAACACTGGTGAGCACATCACTCCAGAAAATGGCGGTTCTACTTCCGGAAGCAACGAGACGGCTCTGCCATCAACTAGCTCTGATATCACTGGCTTCACCCTGATCGACTCTCATACTGAGAAGGGTGTGCAGTCAATCGCTGATGGTTCTGTGATTAAGCTTAGCTCACTGGCTTACACCAAGCTGAACATCCAGGCTAACACTGCTTCTTCTGTAGAGAATGTGAAGTTTGAGTTGAGCGGCGCCCAGAGCAAGACCTACACTGACAAAGGTGCTCCGTTTGCCCTGCACGGCGACGACGGCAATGGTAACTTCTACTACGGCAACTGGAACCCACCGGCTACTGGTACTTATACCCTAAAGGCTACTCCTTACACAAATGGCCAGGCCGGAACTCCAGTAACTATCAAATTCACAATCCAGAAGTAAGGATTTTAAATACAGAAATTTTTGCTTAGTGCAGTTTATCTACTGCTTCTAAGTATAAATAATGAAGCAAAAGGGCACAGGTATTACCTGTGCCCTTTTCTTATTCCTATCTAAACCTAGCTGGCAAACTAACAGAATGATAAATAGCGCGTAGTATTATAAGTGTAAAAAGTTGATACCTGCCAATCTATCCTATGGTCGCAAAGCTGCAGCTCATCCTTTACTCCTTTTTTATATATGGGGCACTAGGCCTTTTCATGGCACTAGCGGACTATGGCAATCCAGAGCTTCTTGTTGAGGAAACGTTTGAAGGGGAATCATACTTTCAGGGAGCTAAGCTACAGGCTGCCACCGCCTATGGATTTAAGGTAGTAGATTCCCCCGTTTTTGAAGGAAGTAAGTCCGGGCGGTTTGAGTTAAGGAACACAGATCCGGAAGCTAGTGGGGGGACCAGGGCCGAGTTTCTGTTTCCGGAGGAGACAAAGGTGCGGGAAGGCTGGTATTCCTTTGCCGCTTACTTTCCCTCCGGCAAGTATAAAAGAGACTCAAGCTATGATCACATAAGCCAGTGGCACCAGGGAAAAGGCTCGGGGAGCCCGGCCCTGCTTCTGGTAACGGAGGATGATCAGTTTAAGATGCTGATAGGCGGCGAGGGGCGAAAGCACCAGCGCTATGTGCTAGGAGATCTGGAAAAAGACAGATGGCACGCCATTACCATACACATCATTCATTCAGCAGGGGAGGATGGAGTAGTAGAAGTCTGGCTGAATGAGGACAACGCACTACGGTACGAAGGACCAACGATGTATGCAAAATTTGGGTATCCACGATGGAAAGTCGGCCTCTATAAGGATGATTGGAACCACAGCCGCACGACAGATACGGAAGAGCGGGTATACTTTATCGATAACGTGAGATTAGCCACCAAACACCGGTACCATCGCTTGAAGAGTAAGTATGGACTATATTGATTCGGGTTGTATTCCTGCCAAAATCTACGTGATAAATTAATGCTAGAAGTGCTCAACATTTTGCCACGAAACGCAGAACCTTTAGATGTTAGTAATAGTATATGGTATAAATAAAAGATAATATTTGATTATAGAATCAAGTATAACCTCCTCTTAACTAGTAACGAAGCTAATTGACTTCTAATAACCGGCATCAGCCCATTATTAGAAGCAGGAACCACTTTATCTAATGCTTTACTAATGAAGTTGACGTTAAGGAACATATCGGGGTGGCTGTTGGCATGTATCCTGATCCGGTTGGGCTATGTGAGAAAAGCACTGAACCGCACTTTAAAAGGGGAGCAGATACTGTCTGTATACTTCCACAACCCTACCAGAAAAGAGTTTGAATCGAGCGTTCAGTGGCTGCAGAAGCAAGGGCTTAACTTTCTAAGTATAGCCGACCTAGAGCGTATTGTTCATAAGCGTTCTGACTTTCCAAAAGGAGGTGCTATTATCACAGTAGACGATGGCTGGCAAGCAAATGAGAAAAATATAGTAGAAACGGCGGAAGCATACAAAGTGCCGGTAGCCATCTTTGTCTCTACACAGCCAGTGCAGGATGGAGCTTACTGGTGGTCGTACCTTGAAGCGGCAAAAAAAGCCGGACTTTCTCCTCCTGCCGTACAGGCGCTGAAAGATCTTCCCAATGAGGAACGTTTGCTTAAGCTGGAGGAGTATAAAAGAACCATTCATCTTCCCAGAGAGGCAATGACCGTGGGGCAGGTCCAGAGACTGTCCAGATCGAAGTATATAACAATAGGTGGACACACCCACTCACACCCTATACTTACCAACTGTGAGGACGACCAGGTGTACTTTGAGCTACGGCATTCCAAAAGGACTTTAGAGAGCTGGACCGGGAAACTAATCTCTTACTTTACTTACCCGAACGGAAATTTCAGTGGCCGCGAAGTGCAGGCTTTGGAGGGACTGGACTACAGTATTGCCTTTACCTGTGAGCCCAAGCCCATCAGGGTGTTGGATACACAACATAGGTACTTACTGCCCCGCCTTGGGTTTTTAGAAGGTGCCTCTTTTGCGGAAAATATGTGCAGGATGACAGGTGTATGGCAAGCGGCGATGCAGCGATTTAGAGCTCCTCTCCGGAAGAAAAGAAGAATACCCACAGATATTGGCACTACGCCTGTGGCCACTAAAGATGTAGCCTTTCAGTAATACTGCTAGCAGTGCCTGATAGGCCTGATAATCGATTGCTGCTGGTAAAAATAGTAATAGATGATGGGTTCTCCCTTAGTTAATAGATTGTTAGTTGGTTTTGAGGTAAGGTATGAAGAAGTTCTCCTCTGTTATTGTTCCCAGATTTGCCATATGGCCCACACTCCCCCCAAGTATACATCTCAAAGAAGGTAGCGCCTGGCTCCCTTTTCCTTTGAACCAGGAGAGCTGCAGGATTTTCTCCCGTGCACGACAGGCCATTTGGAGCGCGTGCAAGGCGCTGGAACTAGGTTCCGGAGATACCGTGCTTGTACCAGCCTATCACCATGGCTCCGAAGTGGAAGCGCTTGTACTGGCGGGGTTAACTGTGAAGTACTACGAGATTAATGATGCCTTAGAACCGGATGAGGTTACATTGCTGCCGCTCCTGGATGAAACCGTAAAGGCTTTGTACCTGATCCATTACCTAGGCTTTCCGCAGGATGGCGCTTTCTGGCGAAAATGGTGTGATGATAGAAATCTTTTATTGATTGAAGATGCAGCACAGGCCTTTCTAACCACAAAGGATGATACGCCGGTAGGCGCCTTTGGGCACATGGCAGTATTCTGTTTGTACAAAACTTACGGCATACCAGATGGGGGGGCGGTGGTGTCCATTAAGCCGCCACAGCCGCCGCAGTTACGTGCCGAGTCCGGGTACTGGCGCATGGTAAAAAGGCATTTGAACTGGATTGCCACCAGAAGAGGGGAGGTAGGCTTTTTTCATTCCCTTGTAAAGCCGGCAATTTCCTGGTGGAAACGAACTAACGACAGGCCACATGCGGAGTTTGACATGGGCAACCCGGATACGCCGCCCTCTGTTATGAGCAGCAAGTTGTTGCCCAAACTTCTTTGCCAGGACACGGCACGGAAGCGGAGAAGAAACTATGAGTTCCTACTTGAGCACCTGTCTGATATGGTGCCAAGGCAGTTTGCGTACCTGCCGGAAGGCGCCTGCCCCTTTGCCTTTCCGCTGGAGGTACAGGATGCACAGCAGTTTCTGTCAAGGCTGCGGCGCCGGGGAATTCTGGGCTTGCTCTTCTGGATCAATCCGCATCCTTCCCTGCCTGTAGAAGACTTTCCCCGCAGCCGATTCCTCCGTGAACGGGTACTGGCACTGCCGGTCCACCAGGAGCTAACCGAACGTGACATGCTAAGAATTGTGCGGGCTGTGCGCGAATGCAGCGCTTCCCTGCCGACCCAGTTTGCTGCCGTAGTTTAACGCAGCCGCATACTTTTATACTTTGCTCCGATACGTAGGCACGCTTAAGTTCTACACTATGAAAACGGTAATTAAGAATGAAGAAGACAGAGAACACTACAAGGGGGTAAAAGAGGAAGCCTCTTTGAAGACAGAATTACATGTTGGTGAGCGGGTATATAGTCTACTCTTGGAGCCAGCATTTAAAGCAGAATGGGACCTGCTCTATGAAGCATGCGCATGGTGCACGGTATTTCAAAGCCGTGTTTTTGTGGAGACCTGGTATAAAGTGTTTAAGGAAGAGTACCTGCCCATACTTGTAACAGCCACTCATGAAGGGCACCTGGTTGGGGTGCTGGCTATGGCCTTGCCAAGAACCAGCGTAGATGATCACGAAGATTTACTAAAAGCTGGCCGAATTGTAGGAGCCGGCCAATACGATGCGGAGTATCAATGCTGGCTTTCGGATGCGGAGTACGGTGAAGCGTTTATCAAGGCGGCCCTTAGAAGTATAATCCGTAAGTATCCGGGCTGCGATATCCATTTTAGATACCTGCCGCCGGCAACTCCCTTGAACTGGGCAGAGGCAGACCCTTATTGGCGAAACAAGGTTGTGCTGCAGGCGGTTCAAAGACCTTTGATGGCCATGGGGTCTCCTGAATTTCCAAAGCTGTTTAAGAAGCCTGAGTTCAAAAATAAAGTGAATCGTTTAAGGCGCCTCGGAAACCTCAGCTTTGAGGTCGTTACAGATAAGAGCTACTTCGAAAAGATTCTGCCAGAACTCGTTGTCCAGTATGATTTTAGGCAGGGGGCGATGTTTAATAAGAATCAGTTTTCAGATAATCCCCCTAAGACTGAGTTTTTATTAGCCATTTTCGAGAAGAAGCTCTTGCATGTATCCGTGCTTAAAGTGAACGAGGAGTTAATGGCGGCGATTGTTGCTGTGGCCGGCAAAGGATGGGTGCACTTGGGCGGGATAAACACGCATACTCCTTACCAGGCAAATTACTACTCGCCGGGCTTTGTGCATTTCATTATGTTGGGTAAACAGCTGGCCGATAGCGGCGTTGAGGTGTTTGATCTCACGCCCGGAGGTGACGCCTACAAAGAGCGCTTAGCCACGGACCATGATCAGGTATATGAAATGGTAATTCCGGGAAGTACCATAAGCGGAGCCAAAAGGCGTATCAGAAGGCATTTGTACAACAGGTTGGTGCAAGCAGGTAAAAGGCCAATGAGCGTTGAGCTGGCAATCAGGAAAAAAGCTTACCTGTTAAAGGCAAGACTGAAGTCAGCTATAAATCCGCGCCACGCTATGGCTACATTGTTTCGGCTGCGATCATCGGAAAAGAAACCATCAGTTGGAACGCCTGCAGAATTGCGTTATGCAGACGGAAGTATACAGGTTCAGGAAAACGATTTAAAGCACCTGCTGGCATACAAGCCAACGAAGCATGATCTGACTCGATGGGAGTTCCTGGAGGCGGCCATGCGCAGCTTAGAGACAGGAAAGTGCTGCTATACCTGGTGCGATGATGGGCAACTGCAGGCATGCGCCTGGCTTAGCAGTTCAGAAACGGTATCCTTAAAGCAGGCTCTTCCCAAAGGGTCGTCAGTGCTGGAGCTTACGTACTATTGCAAAGCGATTAAGAGAATGGTGCCTGCTTTTCTGATTGAGGCTGCACGTCTTGTCCGGCAGCAGAGAGGCACTCCAGTGTATTTTGTGGATAATGGCCATGGCACGATATATCTTGATAATGTCTCAAACTAGCCTGGCAAAACTGATAAGGTAAGTACCCTATTATATAATTCTAACTAAAGCTTCATCACAAGCAGCACTAAATGCACAAGTCTATGTTCCGGTTTACAACTTTGGGTGTTAAAACAAAGCGTATTAGCTCTGGTGGAAGGGCTAAATTGGAAGTGCTGGTAGGGGAGGAGGTAAACGACCTGCTGCAGGAGGATGATTTCAGGCAGGAATGGGAAGCCTTATATGAGGCTTGCCCCTGGGGTACTGCCTTTCAGAGCTACACCTATGTAGCTACCTGGTATGAAGTATACAAAGAAGTCTATAAGCCCATACTTATTATTAGCTATAACCGGGAGGGAAGGCTCGCTGGCGTGCTTGCCCTGGCAGTGGATGGGCAAAGGCTGATTGTGGGTGCAGGCGCTGAGCAGGCAGAGTACCAGGTATGGATCTCCAGGCCTGAAGAAGAGGAGGAGTTCGTGAGCAGCGCCATGCAGGAGTTAATGGAGCAATTTCCTGGCAGTAATATCCGGTTAAAGTACGTGCCAGATGGCGCTAACCTGAACTGGACAAACCGGAATTCCTATTGGAGAAGGCATAGCCTGGTGCGCAGCGTGAAGCAACCGTTAATGGTCATAGACGAGGAAAAGTTAAGTGCAGAGCTTCGGAAAAAGAACAGAAGGGAAAAGATGAACCGTCTGAAAAGGCTTGGGGAGCTTACTTTCGAGCGGGTAAATTCACCTGAGCGTTTCAGGGAGGTTATTGACGAGTTGACGCTGCAGTATGACTTTCGGAAGGGTGCCATGTTCAACAGGACACTTTTCCGCACAGACAGCCTGCGAAAACAATTCCTGACGCTCTTGTTTGAGAGAGACCTGTTGCATACTACCTTGTTAACCGTTGATGAAAAAGTAATAGCCTCCAATGCCGGGGTTACGGGCAAGGGGTGGGTGCACTTACAGGGCCTGAATACCCACTGCCCCACCTTTGCAAAACACTCTCCTGGCATACTTCACTTCTTGCTTTTAGGACAGCTGCTGGCAAAGGAAGGGATATCTGTTTTTGATCTTACGCCCGGAGCTGATCCCTATAAAAATATACTTGCCACAGACTACGGAACAGCGCACCAACTTGACATTGTCGGAGGCTACTCCAAAGTTATCAGGGGACTTACATTGGCCATGAGGCAGCAACTTATGCAGGGAGCGATGGCTGTTGGAGTGAGGCACGAAACCCTCAGAAAACTCAAGAAGAGGTTTATGCAACTACAAGGCAGGGCTGGCATAAGTAAACTGAATCCCGTTGCAGATAATGGGGCTAACCAAGGTCAACTCATACTTGTTTCAGAACCCGGCATGCAGCAAGACACAAGTATAGCGATACAATACTGTAGCCTGAAAGACCTCTTAGACTATGTGCCAGATGCCGACCTAACACGATGGGAGTTTCTGGAGTCTTCCATGAGGCGCCTGGAGGCAGGAGAGCGCTGCTATACCTGGAGTGATAAGGGCATGCTGCTCGCTTGCGGGTGGGTTGGTATACCTCCGGCTACCTTGAAGGTGGCATGCCAGGAGCAGGTTGCTGATGGTTCTATACTTGAGCTAACTTACTACCATGCTTCGGCAAAAGAAGGGCTTGCTGCATATTTGCGCGCCGTTGCCAAGCAATTGCAGCAGGAAAATCCGAAGCCTGTCTATGCCTTGGTCAGTGGTAAGGATTCTGCTACACTTTCTGTTCAATTAACTTCAGAAAAATCTCATTACAAGTTGTAACATTTTTTAGCCTCATATATGAGCAAAGAGACTCACATTATGTTCTATAACATAAGGTGTATTAAGACTTGGAGGGATTCTAAGTTAGGACAAGAAATAATTTTATAAATATTTAATTCAATTTTTGGGCCGCTTAAGTAAGCTTTTTATCTCACAATAAAGTCTTGTTTGCACTTTTACTGCCAAGGATTGTTCATCTACCCCCAAAAACGATTTATTAACCCAAATTGCATAAAATATAGATAAAGTAGGTAATAGATTGAAACCTAATTTAAAAGTATTTTTAGTGAAATTTATAAATATCTAATATTATCCTTCTCTATTATTGCAACGTACAAGGAGTGTGAGTAAGATTAATTGTTTTATTTTAATTTGATTTAGGAATATGTAATATTTTATTTATACAAAGTCGGATATACAGGACATATATTAGTGTTGGGATAATTCAGCTCATCAGGCCTAAATGGCTAGAAGCTGATGGTAGCCGCTTGTTCTAAAGTAAAGCCGATCCTACCTTATATTACTCCACTGAACTTATGATTAATCAGATTAGAAGGCAGGACGTATTATGCTTCACCCTCCTCTATAAGCCCAGATAACTGATTATAGCGCTGGTTTCAACGTCCTTTAAAAGCGTGCGACGAGTATAGGAAAAATTTAAAGGTTTGTAATTAAGTGCAATACTATGATAAGAGCTAGACACAACTCTTCGGCAGCTTCCTGGGAAAAAGACATACTAACCTTTGTACTTACTATTCTGATACTTTTTAGTGTAGCAGAATTAGTAACTTTCGTAGAAACACACTGGCTCATTATCATTAATGTGTTCCTGCTGTGGGTGCTGATAGGCTATACAAGAACTAAGTCATCTATCGGGCTGTCAGAGTCCCGCCATATCCCCAGGCTTACTAACTTTATCAAATCATACCTGGTATTGCTGTGCCTTACAAGCATGCTTTACTACCTGCACCCCGAGTTTCTGACGAAGATTTTTTCAGACAAGAAGGTGTTTGCGGCCTTTGCACTTGGCTTTCCGATTCTGGGTATCCCGCTAAACTTTATTGTGGGGGGGATAATCAATCAGATTAAATCAAGCACAACATCAGGTAGCCATACTTTAATTGCTGGCGTTGGGAATCTGGCAAAGCATGTGGAGGAGGAAGTGTGCGGCAACAGCGTGAAGGGATTTATCAAACTCAAGGAGGAAGAGGAGTGCCTGGTTAGTCAGGAAAAGGTGGTGGGCAGCGTGGAGGGTATACATGATTACCTGCAGAACAACACCGTAGATGAAATTGTAATAGCCATTCCTGTTAAACCCTCCAAAAAGGTTCGCCAGATACTCTCGGTGGCAGACCATTATGGGGTACGGGTTAAGTATGTACCGGATTACCAGAATTTATTCGGAAGCCACTACCGCACCAAACGCTATGGCCACTTAGAGGCCGTGCATGTAAGGCAGCTGCCTTTGGATAATACCTACGCCTCCTTTGCTAAGAGCATGTTTGATATCACCTTCTCCACGTTTGCTCTGTTAGCCCTGCTGCCGTTGTTTCTGGTACTCGCGATTCTGATAAAGCTGGATTCACCGGGGCCTATTTTTTACTGCCCGGCCAGGATAGGCAAAGGAGGTAAATCTTTCAGAGTCTTTAAGTTCAGGACAATGACGGTGTGCGATGATGTGTTTGCAGGCGTGATGTCTACGCAAAAAAATGACCCCCGCATAACCCGTCTTGGCCAGATCATGAGAAAGTATAGCCTGGATGAACTGCCACAGTTCCTGAATGTGCTGCTAGGGGAGATGAGCGTGGTTGGGCCGAGACCGCACCGCAGTTTCCTGAACAGGCAGCTACAGGAAACAGAGGACAAGTACATGATCCGGCACTACTACAAACCCGGTATAACAGGGTGGGCGCAGGTTAACGGCTGGCGTGGACCAACCGACACAAAAGAGCAGAAAAGCCAGCGCACGCTGCATGATATCTGGTATATGGAGAACTGGTCCTTTGCTCTTGATTTAAAGATAGTCTTTATGACCATTTTCGGTACCAAGACGCATCACAGTGCTTTTTAGCTGAAAGCTAAATATTATACACCTCGGAGTTTAATGTAGAGCTGAATTTTATACTTCCTTAAAGTATAAAATTCAGCTCTCTGCCATAAGTATAAACCACCTTCATGAGTTAGAAGCTTTTGTACTTCGGGACGAGACATAAAAAAAGCTCAAGATTACATCTTGAGCTTTTTTTATTCTATTTCAACTTAGAAGGTCCGAGCTTTCAAATCGGTAGTTGCTTGCCTTTTATACTTCTTCTAAGCATATAGTTGTACCAGCTTCTGAACAATTCGCTCTGATGCCTT
This sequence comes from Pontibacter chinhatensis, assembly GCF_900113285.1. Lineage (GTDB taxonomy): Bacteria > Bacteroidota > Bacteroidia > Cytophagales > Hymenobacteraceae > Pontibacter > Pontibacter chinhatensis. Next base: position 610,848 of record NZ_FOOT01000001.1, on the reverse strand, counting down.
GCCATCCCACAGCGGGGGGACACCGCCTTTCTTCCATTCACCTTTCAGGAGCTTGTCCAGGTAAGGCTTCAGGTAGGAGGGATTCGTTCCGATCAACTCATTTGTGCCAATGGTAACTGTTTCAGGTCGTTCTGTATTATCTCTGAGTGTGAGGCAAGGTACGCCCATCACGGTGGTTTCCTCAGTTATCCCACCCGAATCGGTGATAACGCCTTTGGAGTGCTTTACCAGGTAGTTGAACTGCAGGTAGGATAAGGGCTCCACGAAGTGAAGGCGCTCATCCGTAATACTTAGTTCCTCCAGGTATCTGGCTGTCCGTGGGTGCACCGGGAAAATTATAGGGTATTTATCGGTGCCTTCGATGATGGCGTTCATCATCGAACGAAGCTTGCTTTGTTCATCCACATTGGCGGGCCGGTGTAGGGTCAGGGTAAAGTATGATTGTGCCTCTAGCCTGGCTCCCCTAACCGTAATCTCCGGATCCTTCAATCTCCCGATATTAGAGAGCAGGGTATCTATCATCGTATTACCCACAAAGTGTATCCTATCCGGCTCAACACCGCTTTTTAGCAGGTTCTCGTTGGCAGTTTGCGATGTCGTAAAAAAATGGTCACTGATACTGTCTGTTACAATACGGTTGATTTCTTCGGGCATTGTCATGTCGCCTGAGCGTATACCTCCCTCCACGTGCGCTACATCTACCCCAAGCTTTTTGGCTGTGATAGAGCAGGCCATGGTAGAGGTAACGTCTCCCACCACTATCACCACGTCCGGCCGGTTTTGCTGAAGTTCCTTCTCGAAGCGTACCATAATCGCGGCGGTTTGCTCTGCCTGTGTGCCGCCGCCAGCCTCCAGATTCACCTCGGGAGCAGGGATGTTCAGCTCTTCAAAAAAGCTCTCCGACATTTTCTTGTCGTAGTGCTGACCTGTATGCACCAAACGGTAACTAATGTCTTTGCCGGTTTGCTGTACTTGCTCGATGGCCTTTATGATCGGGGCGATTTTCATGAAATTAGGCCTTGCTCCGGCTACTATCGTAATTTTCATGCTGTTAGGAAAAAGAGTGAAGAATCCTGACGTTTTCTAAAGAAAAGTATAAACAGTGCCTCGCTTAATAAGCACTTCTTCTGCGGCTATAGAGCATCTCCCGTATCAGGGCATACAGGAAGTAGGAGTTACACACAGCGTACCTTTTGGCAAGCCGTGCGGGGTCCTGCAGCGTTCTTACCAACCACCTGAGGCCTAATTTTTTGGTGAGCGGATCCAGTTTCACATCGCCTACAAAGTATTCATAGCTTCCGCCCACACCCATAATTACCTTAGCATTGAGCCTGCTATGGTATTTGATGATAAATTCCTCTTTTCTGGGTGAGCCGAAGGCTACGAAGAGAAAATCCGGTTCGAAGTCAGCGATCTTGCTTACAACCTCTCCCTCATGCGCTACATCATAATAGCCATCCTGAAATGCCACTTTGTCTTTCAGTTGCGGGTAGTCCTTTTCAATCTTAGCGCTCACCCGGTCGAGCAGCTCCCGTGGCGAGCCGAGGAAGAAGATCTTATAGCCGCAGCGGGCCGACTCCTTAATTAGCTCTACCATCAGCTCAGCGCCGGAAATGGCTGAGATTCTGTTGCCATGCACCAGGTACTCGGCCAGGGCAATGGACTGGCCATCTGGAATAATGTGGGTGCCGGACTGAAATAATGACGCCAGATATTTGCTCCTGGAGCCCTGGTACAGCTTTAAGGTGTTCAAGGAGATAACCGTACTTGTCTGCCCAAGCGCTATGTTGTGCTTTAGTTCTTGTATTAAGGTCGCCCTATCCTGAAGGTAGAGGTTGTACCCGAACAGCTTTTTCATATAGTAAATCTTATAGTATGACCTGATACTTGTGGAGAGGTATCCATCAGGAGATAGATAACCTGTATTTGTGAAAGGCCTGAGATACATGCCTGTACTGTCACAGCGCAATGCATCCGGAAGTATAAGTATGGACTGTTGTAAATGCTGAAGCAATCCGCGCGTTAGGTATGAACCGGCTTGTATAGCACGCGCTGGTAAATGCCTAAAATTTTTTCAGCGATATGCTGGTTACTGTATTCTGCTATAACCGGCTCCCTGTTCTGGATCCGCGGATAGGTGTTGCTGAGGAAGTGAAGGCGCTCCACATAGTCTTCTACACGTTTAGGAAGAATGTAGCAATGATCTACGTGCCTGCAAATTACCCTTACATCGCCCACATCGTTTGAGATAACGGGCAGGCCATTCACGATGGCCTCCTTTATCACTTGCGGACTTCCTTCCGTTTTGCTGCACATCAGAAGTGCATCTGCCGCCTGCATCAGTTGGGTAACCTGATCCCGGCTGTAGCCTTTCAACTCAATAAATTTTACCGACTTAGTGGTTGAGGCCCTAAAGGTTTCCATCACCTGAAAGGCAAACTCCGGATCTTTTACACTTATATTAAACCTGGAGGCAAAAAGTATAACAAAGTCATTTTCACCCCAGCCGTAGGAAGCGCGGGTTTCACTTCTGTGCGTTAGTGCTACGTCTGTGTTTATGCCACAAGGTATAACAGCACGATTGTGGTTAAAGTACCGAAGCATTTTAACGGAAACCAGAATGTTGAAGTCTGCCAGCCTGGATGCCAGTAAGGACAGCCACCGCTCTGATGCTTTGTTAATGTCGCTGCCGTGGTAGGTGATGATGACCTTGAAGCGGTTACCAAATATAACTTTGTTTAGAACAGCCGTGAGCCCAGACAGGCCATAATGTGCATGTATAAGATCAACAGGGGTACGTTTGAGGAGCTTATACAAGCGACAGGCAGCTTTGATGTAGCCTACCAATCCACTGCTTCTCACCAGGTAGTGCTGGATGCGGATGCCGCCAGTGCTCTCCAGTGCCGCTGCCTGTTCTTCTACAAAAGGGTGGGGCTTGCCCGTTTTAGAGCGGCTAACGAAAAGTACATTCATACTTTGGCTGGATTAGACGATGGTGTTTGACTCTAGCTTGGGGGTGGCGTTTTGGAAACTGGGTGCGTGCCCCACTACCTCGCCGTAAATGCGCTCGAACGACTCTCCCATTTTGCTGATGGAAAAGTTGTCGACTATAATTTCCCTGCTTCTGTCTCCAAGCTTTTTCCGCTTATCAGGGTTATCAATAAGGTCCAGGATGATTTGGGCAATGCCTGTATGCGGCAGGTCTTTTACTAAGTAGCCGTTTTCATTGTGGCGTACAAGCTCTTTGTTTCCGCCTGTGTCATTGGCGATGACAGGCTTTGATAGGGCCATGTATTCAATAATGGAGTTTGAAATTCCTTCTCCGTTCGGAGAGAATAATACGCCGATATCACTCGCGCTCACGAGCGCCTCCACATCGTCTATCCTTCCCGGCAGCTTGATAAGCGGCTTGTTTTTGATCATTTCCCGGTACCTGTTAAAGTTCAGGTCATCATGGCTCTGTCCCACTCCAATAAAGGTTATATCATCGCGAAGTTGGGTAATGTGATCGGCGATCCGGTAAAAGAGGCCATAGTCCTTGTTAGGGGAGAAGGAGGCGCTCATCACGACGGTGTAGGGGGTAGTGATATTATACTTTTGTTTTACCAGCAAGGCATCCGTCAGGTTTTCAAAGCGACTCATACTTACACCATTATAAATAACCTGGCTTTTATGGAGCGGAGGCTTAAACGAGTCTATACCTGCAGCTGAGTTGGAAAGTATAAAATCGGAAAAATGGAAGTTCAGCTTATCTACTAAACCCTCCCAGGACCAAAGATTAAAGTTGGGTGGGGCAGAGGTTATCTGGTTATTGATGATTGGTATACTTTGCAATAAGGCTGTTGGCAGAGAGTAAAGCGTTTGCATGCGACCCCAGGTATGAATAACATGGGGTTTAAACTGCTTGCATACTTTGAAGAAACTTGAAAAGACAGTATACCTGGGCTGGCCAATGACTTTATAGGGAATGCCCAAGTTATAAAACTCAGGATAAAAAATATCCTCTTTCGTCATGAGCAGCAGCATCTCATACCTGCCTTGGCTTTTGAGATAATTTAATAGTTCTAAAAGTCGTCTCTCCTTGCCGCCAGTTTGAAGGTTACCAATGAAGAATAAAACTCTGATTCTATCTTTATTAAAAGGAAATTCCATACTAGAGTATACCGATGAAGCATTATGAAGAAATAGGGTCATGGGTTTGAAGGAGGAGTACGCAGCTGATTTTATACTTCAAGTCACAGCTACCTTTTCACGCTTTTCCAGAAAGTATAGTAGCCTGTTCGCGAGCGCCTCGTGGTCGTGGTGCTCTACAACATAGCCAAGGGCGTTAGCCGACATCTGGCTGTACTTTTCTGCGGAGACTGCGCGGTAATGCTGTACCAGGTCCTGCAGATCCTTATATACAATGCCCAGGTTATTATTTGAGATAAAGCCATCCGGGTTTACCTTGTCGCTGCTGATGATTGGCGTACCCACAGTCATGGCCTCCAGAAATGTGTTGCTGAAGCCCTCATAGTGTGACGTGTTTAGCAGGTATTTGGCCTTTGCCAGAAAAGATGGAATTTCGTCCCTGCTCAGAAACCCGACAAACTCGACATTGGGCAGCTCCTTCAGCTTTGCTAAGTATAGCTTCGTGTCCGCGTCATTTCCATAAAGCTCCTTGCCAGCTACTTTAAATTGTTCATCTGTTAGCGTACTTGCAATTTCATATAGGAGCTTCAGGTTTTTCTGGTACTGGAACAGACCTACCCAGGCGATGTAGCTTCTGTCTTGAGTAGTATCAGTGTAAGGGGAGTGGCTCAGGTAAATGGGGTTGGGGATTTTAAGTGCCTGCTTCTGCGGGTACTTCTTTTTAACCTGGCTCAGCTGGTACTCATTCTGGCATAAAACGCAGTAAGCCATTTTTATACCCATTTCCAGAAAGAAGCGCTTGAACCCTGAGTGCTGTCTATTGATACGCTCATCCAGCAGGTTGTCGTTAGAGATTCGGAGTAGGTATTTTATGTTAAGTAGATAGCAGACAGAACCCATCAGAAACGAGGCCCAGCCGGGCACACTTTGATAGAGGTAGTCGGGCTTCACCTGCTTTACCTTGCTATAGAGGTAGGGCAGGCGGTAATAGCCCCACCGCAGCCACCTTACGCCTTTGTTGTTGTCGTACAGCGGAATGATTTTGTAGTCTCTGCACTCTTCTTTTAGTATGGCATTTTTATCGGCACCAGTAAGTATAAAAACATCCTGCCCCACCTTAGTTAATCCCCTAATCCAGCTAAACGTCTGCACAGCTGCACCCCCCGAAGGCTTTTCATGTTGCTGTAGAATATTAATTAACTGATCATCATAGAATAGAAATCTGGCCATAATGGTATTCTCAATAAGCTATTTTCCGCTTTCAGCGCAGCAGCCATTCTTCAGCGGGTAATGATTTATACTTTCTTGCAGCTCCGTTCAGACCAGCTGCATCACAACTCTGTGCACCAGCGACTTACTAGCCTTGGCAAACTCTGATTTACTGCTTTTATAGGCTGGAATCAGCTGGCGGAGTAGCGGGATAAGGAAGTATGGGAGCCTGTTGAGGACGTACAGTTGCCGCCACTTCCGCTTGTACATAGTCGTGTATTTTGTCTTCTTCTCTATTTCGAGGCTCTTCCGTTGAGGAGAACCGTAAGCATAGCGGATACCCGCCGTCAGGGCCTTTAGGGCCACAAACTCGTTTTTGTAGTAATTCCCAGGCTCATACAGATCCAGCCAGGATTCGTGGCAGGAGTCCGGCTTTCCCATGCGCTGGAGATAGGTGCTGTTCCTGTTGTCATAGACAACCAGCACTTTTGGCGTAAAGGCGATTTTATACTTTATGGCTATTTGCGCAAAGGTATAATCATCCTCGCCTCCCACCATCCCAACCGGGAATCCCTTGAGGGCTTCCATAACCGATCGATGGACCACCACCGCTGAGGTGCGCATGATATGGTTCCGGGTCCTTTCTTCGAAGAAATCCCCGATGACTCCTTCCGGTAGCCCATCGCATTTAATAGAAGTCCTGTTTTGGGTGATGGTTCTGTAGGCACAGGTAAAAGCGGCGCATTCTTTATACTTTCTGATCAGCTTCGTCATCTCCTTCAGATAACCAGGATCCCAGATGTCGTCTGCATCCAGGAAGGCCAGGTAATTGCGGGTCGCTTTTTTTATCGCATTGTTTCTGGCTGCAGACACTCCGAGGTTCTGTTGGGAATAAATCCGGATCCTGTCATCCTTAAAAGACGCAGCAATCTGGAGGCTGCTGTCTGTAGACCCGTCATTCAGGATGATAACTTCAAAATCACGGAACGTTTGGTTTAGAACAGAGGTTAGTGTGTCTGCTACCGTTATCTCTTTATTAAAGAGCGGGATTATAACGCTAAACAAGGGCTTAAATTTGCGTGTGTTGATTTACATAACGTATGGCATCTTTCAAACTTTAGCGACTCCGTAGCGGGTCTACAACCCCGTCTTCCTTAAAACTAGGGTGCTGGCCTTAGGCTGTTTAAAAGGCTGTTTATATAGAATATATTTTCTTTGATGGGCTTTTCTCCATCAATCCTGGCAACAAAAACGTTATAGTTCTGTGCTTGCTCCACAAGAATCTGCAGCAGATTTTGCCACCTGCCTATGTCTACCAGAATTTCTCCGTCATCCTTTCCCAGATGGGAGGCTATCACCTTTTTCCTTGACTTAAGGCGGCTAAAAATAGTGTTCCTGTTGTCTGTATCGATAAAAAGTATGGCGTGCGGCAGCGGCAACAGTGCCAAGTATGTGGATACCAATTTCGACACATACTCCTCGTCATCGTGTATGAAAAACGACTTCTGTAAAAGTCCTTCATTGATGAGGCAGGGCTTGGGGCAGTTGCTCTCCAGCACTGCCTGGTATCGGCAGAAGTCGCGGAAAAGCAAGTATGCCGCCCTGAAGCGTTTGTCTATATCCTGGTAGTTATACACCCTGTTGTCGGAGAGGAGGTTCCAGAAGAAGTCGGCCAATTCGGGATGGTTGGCCACAAACCGAAGGCCATAATCCATCGGGATAGTCCTTCCAGTTTTTCTTCTGAAAAGCTTTCTACCATAATGCAGGAGGTACTCATTCAAATCAGCAATGGACGGCTGCTCAGGCTCCAGAAGCGCCTCCGGGAAAATCCAATTACAGCCTGGCTCCCATATATCGCATAAGGACTGGTAGATAGCTGTTTTGCCGATACCGGGCGGGCCGATAATTTCAATTATTTTTGGGGGCATCTCGCTTTAGGTGGTACTCACTGTTCAACATCGCCAGAACTGCTAAGCCTGGATTATCTTTAATTATAACTATATAAAGTTATACGTTTGTTTGGTGCTTGTGTTAGCCTGATTTATACTTATATAGCAGTTTTTTAGCAATATTGATGGCGCTAGAGCCTTCGCCATATGTGCCGCTTTAGCTGGAGCAGCACCTCCTCGTAGGGGGCATCCGCATCAACGTCTACCACTGTAACCGGTGAGGCCGATTGGAAGCGCATGCTTTTTATACTTTCACACTTCCGCCGGATATCCTCAAAGTTATGCTCCGGCTTTCGCTGGTGCGCAGTTTCCGGAGAAACGATTAGCCTGAAGATGATGTCGGCACCTGTTTGCAAGGCCTGTTCAAAGTACTTCATTTCCAGGCGGGCAAACGTACTTTGCGGCGTGTCCTGCAGCCTCGGCCCGTCGTTATAACCGAATACTTCCTGTTGTGGGTAACGGTCGCAGATAGCAATGCTTCCCCCGTTTCTAAGCTCCCTTGCCTGTTTCAGCATACCTGCTTTTTGTCTGATGATCAGGATGTGATACAAATTCCCGATAAGCTTTTTTGAGACTCTGGCCAGTAGGTTTCTGGAGCCAAGCAAGTCTGTATAGGAAAAGAGCCGTGTTTGGTAGCTTTTGATGAAGGGTAGCTTTCCCATGTAAAAGTAGTGGGTGTCTATTTTATAGGTAAGCCAAGAGGTTATATCCTGGCTCAGCGTGCTTTTGCCGGAACCGTCGCTGCCCACCAAAGCAATCACGCGGCCCCCGGTTTCCACACGCTTTTTTAACCTGATTGGCTTTACGAGAGGTTTGTAATGTTTTAACGTCTTGAGGTAGTATTTGTAGTACAGCGCCCTTGGAGAGTGATGGGAAGCTGCGCTTTTTATACTTTCCGGTAGCTGCCTGTATATGAAATCAGACAGCGCCATTATATCTCCCAATCTTTCCTTTGTAAGTATAAGGCTGATTCTTTCTGCCACATCTACAGGGGCTTGGAGCTGCAATGCGGCACAGCATGCGGCAAACCTGTCTGCCTCCGTTTTGCTTAAGAGAACCAGGAGCTCCTGCTTTTTTTCCTGGTGCACCTCGTGGAGTTTATACGCTGGGTTTTGCCCCTTTATCTGAAGGCGAATCAGAAGTATAAGGCTCTCCATGGCAGGTTCAGGTATGGGCCAGCCGGTCGCCTCATCAGTGGTGAGGTGGTTGAAGAACTGCTCCTCCCAGGGTAAAGGCACATAATCGCCATAGGAGGTGGAGACAATCAGGGCGTAATGGGTATGCAGGTGTAGAAGCGCCCCGGTTTCCTCATCAAACCCAAGCCAGTCCTCCACCTTTGGATACCTGTTCCAGGGCGCACTTTCCGCTTTCTTGAAGTTCAGTTCAGCCATTGTTGCTTCAAAGTCCTCCCGGTCTTTTGGCCTTAGCAAAAGCTCAATATCCGTTTTGCCCTCCAGCGACTCGAGCAGGTGTACGTTGCCCTTCCAGTGAGCAAATATTATTTTCTTTTGCTGCAGGCGCTCCAATAGATAAGTTGATAACTGTAAGCCCTGTGTTAGGTGTGCAGCCAGCATAGGTGTTCAGGCTTTTGGGTTAAGCAAAATAATATTAGTAAACATGGGTAGTTAACGCATTGCTGATGGCTGGCAAGTCCTCCTGTTCTTCCTCCACCTCCTCCTCGTCCGTCTCCTTATCGTTGTTAGAAAGGGGCAACAACAGCACAAGGTATAGCATCATCATAGAGCCTATCTCGGTATAGCGTCCCGTTAGTGTGTAAGCTGCAAATGAAATGGCGCTGAACAGGATGATGAGCAGGTCTGTGCGTGTCTCTGCTGCTCTCCAGGCGCTCCTGAAGGCCGTAAAGACCATTAAAAGGTAAAGGCAGAGCCCAATTAAACCGCTGGAGTGGGTAATGCTGGTTAAGTCTCCATGAAGGCTTCTGTCTTCGAGCGCTCCTCTGCCATAGTTTCCCCAACTGTTAAAGGGTTCGTAGCCTATTAGCGGGCTGTAGTCATAATAAACGAACATGTCCTTGTACAGGAGCTCGTATTCCAGAAACCGCGACTCTTCTTCTAACTCCCGCTCGTCCAGTTTTCTTAACTCATACCGTTCTTTAAAGCTGTCTGCCAGGTCGGTGGCGGAATATAGAACAGTGCCGATGGTAAAAATCAGAACGCCTGCCAGCACAAACATCTTTGCTTTCTCCCTTGTGAGGAGTGTAAAGTAAGCAATGGCAACACCTAAAAAGCTCATGCCAATAACCGAGCGCCGCAGGCTAAGCAGCAGGAAGGAAACCGCAGTTACCAAAACAACAAGATTGAAGAAGCTTCTATGGTGGATGGAGCTCAGCGCAACTACAAAGATGCAGTAAGTCAGGATGTTGAAGCCCGCTGCATAAACGTTCCCATACAGGATCCCGGTCGTGATGCCATACATCTCCGTTGGCGAGAAGCCCTTGAGGGTGGAGACGACCACGTTGGCGATGAAAAGTATAAGTATGAGCAGGGCCGCGTTCTTCAGCTCATAAAAGATCTCCTCTCTTGAGTGTTTCTGGTAGATGGTGCTGATCATCGGCACCAACGTAAATAGCCATAGCACGGAGAACACATAGGGGCGTATGAACTCCAGGTTTGTTGACCGGGGCAGCAACACCAGAAAGTATAAAAACAATAGAAACGCCGGTACATTCTGCTTAAAGTAATAGGGGTTCCGGAAAACGAAGGAGAACACCAGGGCTGTCATGGAGAAGTAGAACGTGATTGCAGGCAAGACAGGGTCAATGACACTGCGTGTGAAGAAAACCACAGGCAGGTAAAGTATAGCCAGGTCTTTCTTCTTCAGAAACAGATAGACGATGAAAGCATAACTTAAAAGTTCTAACAGCAGGAAAAAAGGAGCCATGGTTTTGCTTGTTAAGTTATTTCTAAATTTTCTTCACCCGGTTAGCGGGCTAGTGCAGGTGCTTCAATATCAGTGGCAAAGCGATCGGCCATAATTTCCCGAAGCCGCTTGTAGCATACATCACCGGATAAGTTCTCCTGCACATAGGCCAGGGCATTCCCACTCATTTCGCTTATTTTCTCATCGTCTGAGATAATTTCAGCGATGCCATTTGCAAGTGCATCCAGGGAGGCTGCTTTCACAATGTAGCCATTCCACCCGTCTTTGATATGCACCTTTGAACCGCAGGAGTCTGTGCAGATAACCGGAAGGCCATAAGCCAAGGCCTCCAGCACGGAAATGCTGTAGGGCTCATTTATTGAGGGCAGAACAAACACATGGTGACTGGTGTAAAGTGCGCTCATTTCATGGTAAGGCACATTAGCCTTCAAGCTTACCCGATCGCCAATGCCGAGTTGTTCTACCTTATCTTCCAGTATTTTATACTTGCGCTGTTGCTCTGCATTAATGCATTCTCCCACCATGGTCAAACGAAAATTAAATCTAGACCTCAGCCTGTGTGCAGCCTCCAAAAGCAACAGGTGCATTTTCCTGCTCTGATGGTATTTGCCAACCATCAGTAAGGCGGGCACCGGAATAGGAGCTTGTTTATGCACCTCATCTATAGGCGGCAGTGGAATAGGCAGCGGGAAGTAATACATATACTTTAAAGTTCTGGAGTTACTTCGTGGGCTTTCTACTATGGGCGTAATCCAGGCAGCTTTAAAAAACTGGATGGTGAGTTGTTGCTTTAAATGGGTAAATAGGGTTCGCTTTCGGTAGAGATCCTCCTGTGTGTAGAAAATAGTTTTGACACCGAGAAAATAGGCGCAGAAGGCGGCTATTATCGAAAACAGCGTGTAAGGATCACGGATGATGACTAGCTCAGGTCTGAGCCTCTTAAACCCTAACCAGTATTCGCGTATATTCGGGAAGTAGAAATAGTAGGGTCTTCTGATAATTCTTTTGGTCAATATGTTCTCTATCGCGACAGATACTTTGCTTTGCCGGAAATTAGTCGGGGTTAGCAGACTATAATCTTCAGTTGGGCCCAGGTAGCTGACATGAAAGTATACCTGGTGGTGGTGGTCCTGAAGTGTTTTTACTAACTCATACTGGTTGGTGTGGAAGCGTGGGGCAACAAATAAGATTTTCATAGGACGCTATTCAGTCTTCAGGAACTTTATGGCAGATACAAGCTCCACAAGTTCGTTTCTTTCCTGTTGCTGCATTCCTATCCAAAAGAAAATGCAGAACGGAACCATGAATGCAATAGGTGCCAGGGCGGCCATTTGCAGCAGGCCTAAAGGCTTTAAGAACGAAGCCAAGTAGCTTGCCCCTGCCAGCAAAACCAGTGCAACAATCAGTGGGCGCAGGTTTGATATGTTTCCTGCCTTAGAGGCGTAGTGCAACTTTTGGTAAAGTATCCGCTGCTGGCCGACATAAAGTATAAACTTGCCCACTATCATACTTATGCATAGGCCAATGATGCCAAATTTATCTGCCATAAAGTACCCAATCAGTAGAAAAGCCACACCGGCTACCAAAGTAAGCAGCACCTTATGTTTTAAGTCCAGCGTGGCACTGATGATGTAGGAGTCGTGCTTGATAAAGGTATCCTGCATGATCATCACCATAATCAGCAAGTTGGCAATGGTGCCAGCATACAAGCCTTCTCCAACCCAGATGTTCAGGAAGGATTGGTTCAGCAGAATAATGGCAACACCGGAGGCAGTCGTTAGCAGGAAAGTGATGTTGTTGATGTTAGCCGTGACCTTTCTGACTTTATCATACTCCTCCAGCCCTAACAACTTGCCCACCCCGGGTATAATGCCCATCACCACGCGGTTGATCAAGCCTTGCAGGGCAATGGGCAGGAACTGTGTGAGCGTGTAGTATGTCACCACCACCGGGCCGGCTACAATGCCCAGCAGAATTTTATCGCTGTTTCCGAGCAACAGGTTGGCACCGGTATCGGCCAGGTACCAGCCACTAACCTTACTGAAGCCTTTTATTTTTGCATAGCTTGTGCGGCCAAACCCAAACCAGCTGATGTTATTTCTTACAACCACATAGTATGAGATGCCGAGCACCAGCGTGAGCAGCACCTGAACAGCCGACAGTCCTATTAACCCATAGCCCAGCGTAAGCACCAGCACCTTTAATCCGCCACCTACAACTACTATGGCGGCCCGGAGCCCCATCCGCTTGAAAGACAGGTTCATACCCCTCAACACAGACTCATACAGATCAAAAAGCTTAGTGATGACCAGGGAGAGGATAAGGAGCGAACAGGTAATCCGGATAAGGTTGTAATAGGCCTCCTCCGCTTTGGTTATCACCGGGGCGTACCAGGACAAGACGGCACCCACGATGAGCACAAGCGGGACGATAAACATAGTGATGATGAAGGCACTTGTTACATCGCTGCGCAGTTCCTCTTCGTCTGCTATATCTTTTTTCTTGGCAACTGTCCACTTCAGCACCTGTGTTGCCCTGGTATCGGCTATTTTCGCGTAGCCCGTCATTTGTCCAAGCATCTGCCAGATGCCATACATGGAGCTGCCCAGGGTGCCTACAATGAAAGGACTGACTATGAAACCGGTTAGCTGGGTAGCACCAAAGTCCAGTATGCTGGTGAGGGAATTAAGGTATGCCCGCTGCTTAAGATTTTCTTTCTTCTTAAGAGTGGGAGAGGGTAGAACTTCTCTTTCCAATGCAAGAAACGTAATAGGTACATGTAGGACCGCTCGCCTTTTAGGCTAGTAAATCGCGGTATGATTTGGTTCCAGGTTCAAACCTGAACTCACCCGCTTACAGCGGCTGGTTCTACTTGCACGGCATAATATTGTTTGTACCAGTCGGTAAATTTCCGTAGCCCCGCCTGAAGGCTAGTGGCCGGCTTATAGTTGAAGTGCTGCATCAGCTCGTCTATGTTGGCCCAGGTGGCAGTCACATCGCCTGCCTGCATCTCCTTCATTTCCAGGATAGCCTCTTTCCCTACACAAGCCTCAATTTCACGGATGAACTGCATCAGCTCCACAGGTTTGTTGTTGCCAATGTTATAGATGCAGTAAGGTGCCGTGGAGTGGGAGGGGTCCGGCCGTTTGGGGTTCCAGCTAACGTCTGGTTCAGCTGGCTTATACATCACATTCACGATTCCCTCCACAATATCATCGATGTAGGTGAAGTCACGCTTCATCTTGCCCTTGTTGAAGACCTGAATCGGCTTGCCGTTGCAGATGGCTTCGGTAAAGAGGAAGTATGCCATATCGGGACGCCCCCAGGGGCCATACACTGTGAAGAACCTCAGGCCGGAAGTCGGGATTCTGTAAAGGTGGCTGTAGGTATGGGCCATCAGCTCATTTGCCTTTTTACTGGCTGCATACAAGGACACTGGGTGGTCGACACAGTGCTTTACAGAGAAAGGCATGGTTCCGTTCAGCCCATACACGCTTGACGAGCTGGCGTACACCAGGTGTTTTACCTGGCAATACCGGCTGGCTTCCAGCACGTTCAGAAAGCTGATAAGGTTGGACTGGGCATAGGCATCGGGGTTGGTAATCGAGTAGCGAACGCCTGCCTGGGCGGCAAGGTGCACGATTACCTCAAACCCTTCCCGCTCGCACAAGGCCAGCAGGCTGTCCTTATCCTCCAGGTTCATCCTGATAAACCTATAATTAGGGAACTTGACGCTGGTTACTTCCTTGTTCCACGCTACAAGATCTTCTGCAATACCACTTTCCTGTAGCCTGGCGTACTTTAAGCTGGCATCATAGTAACTGTTGATGTTGTCAACGCCCACCACTTCTTCTCCCCGGCGGAGCAGGTTCTCAGCCAAATGAAAACCAACAAAGCCTGCAGTACCTGTAACAAGAACTTTCATACCCAGAATAAATTAAATGGAAATTATACTTTACTAGCGTCAGGCTTGGATGCTGCTTACCTTAGCGACATCAGATTTTTCAACCTCGGCAAACATGATATAGTGGAGAGAGGGTAGCGCCACCTTAACTGTATTGTTCTTCACGGCCACTACAGTTCCCTCTTTATCTGAGAGCAGGCCTGAAGTCATTTTGACTTTATCGTTTACCCGGAACTGCGCTTTTTCCAGCTGCACATTCTCGTATCCGGCTAGAAACTGCCTGATGATTTCAATCTCCTCATCCCTAATAATGGCCGGCTTTCCGAGCCAGTACACCAGGTTTATCACGCCTTCCACCTTTTTGGCATCGGCAATTTGCTTTTCTGTGATCCGCACAAAAACATAGGAGGTAAATAGCGGGGCATGAATGATTTTCTTTCTGTCGCTCCACTGCCTCACGACCCTGTTAATTGGACAATAGGCCTGAATGCCATGCTGTGTTAAAGTCTGTGCGACCTTCTTCTCCCAGCGTGGCTTTGTATAGACGGCGTACCAGTTTTGAGTCATCTTCTGAGGGTTTTTTAAGTAGCGGGAATTCATTTTGTATAAGGCTTCGCCTACCTCAGTCACATTGGGTAACCGGGAACGAAGGTTTTGGGATATGAAAGCACCTTATCGGAAGAACCAACAGCTGCTCTTAAATTGCATTATGTGAGGGTGGATGCAGTAGCCTGCGGCTTGTTAATGTTAAGAGTTTACAGCAATACCTCTTGGTTTATAGCTTTTGTTACCATACTTACTCTCGTAGCCATAGCCATAGCCATAGCCATACTGTCCCTTCACGAAGCCCCTAGGCTTCACTCCGTTAAACACGATGGCCACATTGTTTAATTGCTTGAGCTTGTTGTCCTGCGTCAGGCGCAGTACCAGGCTCTTGGGGGTGTAGGCATGCCTTATAATCAGTAAGGTAATATCACAGAACTCAGAGAGTAGATAGGCGTCCGAAACCAGGTCTAGCGGAGGAGTGTCGATGATCACGTAGTCGAATGACTCTTCCAGGATCTTGAACAACTCTTCTATCTTGCCGTTGAGCAGCAACTCGGTATGGTCCCCGATGTTGATGCCTGCAGGAAGTATACTTAAGTTCTGGTAAGGCGACGGCTTTATGATTTCTCCTGGCTGGGCATTATCCATCAGGTACTCAATTATACCTGGCTCATTCGCCTTCTCGAACAGGACAGAGGTGTTGGGGTTTCGCAGGTCAAAATCTACCAGGACTACCTTCTTAGAAGAGGAGGCAAGGCTGATGGCCAGGTTGCTGCTGACAAAGCTTTTGCCTTCCCCCGGTATACTTGATGTAACCATAATTTTCTTCCTGGTGAAGGTCCTGCCATATAATCCCATGGTTACCCTCATCTGCCGGAACTGCTCTACCTGGGCAACATCGTCCGGACCCAGCAGCGTTTTCTTGCCTTTATACTTTGCCGCAGATAGTTCTGCCACAATGGGAGCGTTCGTGCAGTTTTCTATTTCGGACCTGAACAACACCTTGCTGTTGAGCAGCTCCTTACCGGTCACCAGGGCTATGCCTGCCCCCAGCGCTAATACCACTGAGGTTAGGTATATGTAGAGTGGTCTTGGGCTTACAGGGCCTCTCGAGGCCTCTGCACGGTCCACCACCTTCACATCCTCCGCGGACGGCGCATAAGATAGCACTGTCTCCTCGCGTTTCTGAAGCAGGAAGCTATAAGCGTTGTTCTTGATGGCCTGCTGCCTGCTTATCTCCAGTAACTCGCGCTCTTTCTGTGGTATACCTTGCAGCACATGGCTGTACTGGGAGGAAGTGGAGGCGACTTTGTCGCGGCTTGCCAACAGGTTGCTACGCTGGTTTCTGATATTTTCCAGTACCCCAGGGCGCATGTTATCTATCTCCTCCCGCAACGAGATGAGCAGCGGGTTATTTTCAGCAGTGGTTTTCTTAAGCTGCTGATATTGTATCTCAGCTTCATATAACTTCTGCAGTAATTGTGAAAGCACCGGGTCGCTCACACCCAGGGTAGATGGAACAATACCTATATTTTCCTCCTTCGACAACACATATTTTTCAACGTTATCTAAAACAGCTAACTGCAGGTTAATTTCATTCATCCTGCGGTCGTTAAAGTCCACACTCTGCAAGTATAGTTTTCCTTGCTCGTTCAAGTTAACCGCTCCGTTAGAGGCTCTATACTTTACAATCTGCTCCTCCAGCACCTTCAGTTCCTTTTCGATGAGTTGGATGCGATCCTCCACAAAGGCCAGTGTCTGCGACACCAAGGCATTCCTGTCTACTTGTGCGGCTTGCAGATAGGCGTCAATCAAGGCGTTTAGGATGTCCTCGCCTCTTTCAGGTACATTGTCCTCGATATATAGGTTTACGACACTCGATGCCTTTCCGGGTGATTCTACATAAATCCTGCTGATGAGCTGCTTGGCAACTGCTTTGGGGTTATTGATGGAGAAGAACAGCGGATGTTGAGCACTGCCATTCTGTAAGAGGTTCTTTTCAAACAGCATCTCGCCGTAAGGAGTAACAACCCATGTGCTGAGCGGGTATTCCTTGCCGTCTATTTGCACCTTTTGGGTAGCCTGATCATATGTGAAGTATACCGCAGGATACTCTACGGCAGTCTCCGGTGACTTAAGTGAAATGGTAATGGGTGAGGTATTATAAGCGGGAATGGACTTGAACCTGTCCTCCTCATAGATGGGTGCATACAGCTTAAGCTTATGCACCACCTGAGACATTAGCGCGCTGGAGCGTAACACATTCAGTTCGTTTTCCACTGTCTTGTTGGTGCTGAATGCATCTATCGATTCCATTATCTTAGAGGCATTCACGCCCTTCTCCTCATCCTTAATCAGCAGCGAGGCAGTGACTGCATAAGAAGGGATAGTATAATATTTTATATAGGCCCAGGCGCCAGCCATTCCCAGCAACAGCAAAACGAGGAACAACGGCCAAAATGGTAAGAACTTGTACAGCAGTGCTACTGCCAGGTTATCTTCTGAGTTTGTTTTGTTTTTGTCCATACCCACTTTAATTATCTTGCTAAACGATCGATGCTGACAACAACTAGCGTAAGGGAGCTCAGAACAAGCGGAAGCCACTGCCGGGCAGCCCCGGACGCCGCTATTTTGTTCTTGTTCGGCTCCACATAAATAATGTCATTGGACTTGAGGTGGTAATATGGCGAGGTGAACAGGTCATCCGATGTTAGGTCTAATCTGATAAGCTTCTTCTTGCCTTCCTCCTCTCTAATCAATAGCACATTATGGCGGTTTGCATAAATTGTCAGGTCTCCTGCAAGGCCGACTGCCTCCAGAAGTGTTATTTTCTCATTCGGTACCGTGAGCACAGAGGGGCGCGCCACCTCTCCGAGTATCGAGACTTTATAGTTCAGATACCTGATGTCGACGCTTGGCTCCAGGAGCAGTCTGCGACTAGCTAACTCTTTCTCGATATTTTCCTTCAGGGCTTTCTTGGTTAGCCCCTGGGCCTTAATATTGCCAATTAGCGGAAACTGAATATACCCACTCTGGTCTACCAGGTATCCGGTGGCCGGTGCGACGGTGCTGGAGGCTGTGGCACCCCTGAAGTCGGTAGAGCTATTGACGTTGAAAATCTGGGACGCCTCCGGGTTAAGGCTGGTGACCGAGATGCTCAGCAGGTCGTTGTTCTGGATGACGGGTTCCAGGTTCTCACTGGAGGCGTTAAACTCAGCTTCGCTAATGTTACTAAAGTAAATAGCATTTTTCGTGTTGGTGCAGGATGCAAGCTGGCTTATAAATATGGCTGCTAAAATGTAGGCAAATGCATTTCTAAGTTTCATTGCAAGAATTTTAGGGTGTGTTGAAATAGTTAGCTAGTATAGGGCAATCGGTTCGTCATTAATTGTATTGATATTAGTATTGTCAAAGATGATTTTCGATTATTACAATACGTTCAGCAGTATAACAAGTTGTTATGTACTTATTCTAATTATAGCGCAGTTCTAATCGAAATTGTATTGGAAATTCTGGGAGGAAGAAGCAGGACAATGGGAGCGTAGTACAGAGCTTGGTACTATTTGGGACGTAACTGCTTTATTACTAGAGCTGTAATTGCACTTTTTAGGTCCATCAAGCAGGAGAAGTAATTCAAGAAATATAACAGATGGTGTCTTAAAAAATAATAGTATTGTTAAAAATGCACGTTCGGCATGCGGAAAGGGCCATTTACTGCAGTTTATATAGCACCACGAACAGCTGAGTCTGCAGAAAAATGCCAGCTACGGGCAAGGTATAGGGGCAGGATCACAAAAGCCGCTACGGAACCGCAGCGGCTTTTATGCTAGTGGGCGATATATAACGCTTATTTTCGGGAGTGGATAGCGATACGATTGCCTTCAGAGTCCAGCAGCAGGCACATGTAACCTATCTTTTCGGTGATGAGGGTTTTCTGCTGCAGCACTTTACCGCCTGCTGTTTCTACTTTGTTCAGCTCATTAACCAAGTCACCGGAAGGGGAGGAGAAGTATACAATCGTGCCCTGTGCTGAGGGTTGGTAAAGCTGCTCGTGCTTCACCAGCGATCCTGACGCGCCTTGGCCATTCTCCACCCATGGGAACCAAGCCATCTCTTCGTCGCCAAACTGCTGGCTCTCCAGCGCATAGCCAAACACGGCGTTGTAGAACTTTATAGCACGCGGCATATCTGTTACTGGTATCTCAAACCAGCCAACCACATTGTTCTGCTCCTGACTCATATATAAGTATAGGTTAGTGTTTCTTAAACCTGTCAGCTACTACCAACTCCTTGGTGCCGTGTGTCCAGCTATAGAAGCCCTGTCCGGATTTTACTCCCTTATGTCCGGCCTGCACCATATTTACCAGCAGCGGGCAAGGCGCATACTTAGGGTTGCCAAAGCCATCGTGCAGCACGTGAAGTATAGACAGGCAAACATCCAGCCCGATAAAGTCGGCCAGTTGCAACGGGCCCATCGGGTGCGCCATACCCAGCTTCATAATTGTGTCGATCTCTTCCACGCCGGCCACACCTTCGTAGAGACTGTAAATGGCCTCGTTGATCATAGGCATCAGAATACGGTTGGCCACAAAGCCAGGGTAGTCGTTGGCCTCAGCAGGCACTTTACCCAGTTGCTTGGACAGCTCGACAATCTGCCTTGTCACCTCGTCGGAGGTAGAGTAGCCACGTATCACTTCCACCAGCTTCATAACCGGAACCGGGTTCATGAAGTGCATGCCAATCACCTTGTCGGGGCGGTTGGTAACAGAGGCGATTTTGGTGATAGAGA
This sequence comes from Pontibacter chinhatensis, assembly GCF_900113285.1. Lineage (GTDB taxonomy): Bacteria > Bacteroidota > Bacteroidia > Cytophagales > Hymenobacteraceae > Pontibacter > Pontibacter chinhatensis. The sequence continues at coordinate 591,419 of NZ_FOOT01000001.1, read as the reverse complement.
TAGAGGAGGTATTGGAGGCAAGGATGGCTTCAGGTTTCGTGAGGCTGTCCAGGTCGCGGAAGATCTTTAGTTTCAGGTCTGCATTCTCGGTGGCAGCCTCTACTACCAGATCCACGTCCTTAACACCTTCCTGCATAGAAGTAAAAGTGCTGATGTTTGCCAGCGTCTGCTCTTTCTGCTCCTCAGTCAGGTTGCCTTTGGCGATGATGCGGTCCAGGTTTTTCGAGATGGTGCCGATGGCTTTCCCGAGGGCATCCTCCGATATATCAATTAAGGAAACTATAAAACCATGCTGCGCAAACACGTGGGCTATTCCGTTGCCCATTGTGCCCGACCCAATTACGGCTACTTTCTTCATAAGTATAAAGTATAGTTAGTCAGTTTTTAATCCATACAAAGCTAACAAGTTTATACTTATCCCAAGTTTTTTGAGGAGGAATTCTTTGAATACTCATATAAACCAGTTGGCACTCCCTTTCTTGGGTTTACCCTGCATAAATGGAAGTCACGAGGAAGCAACAGTTGGAGCGAGTGCCTGAGGTAGCGGCTTATAGGTGCTATAATGGGTTGTAAACCTTATGTTTTATAAAGTATCATAACTAGATGTATATAGATAAAACTACCTATTGGAATAGAAAATTATTGCATAATATAAATCCTTTGTAAAGAAGCACCGTAAAAGCTAAAAATTAAAAACACAATACCTATGAGCCCGGCGGGTGCTGGTTTGCAACTGCGGCTCTAAGGCTGAAAAATAAAGATACAACTATGGGAAATTTACTTTATATCATCGCCGTAGTGCTGGTGATTTTCTGGCTTATCGGATTCCTGGGCTTCCCTGATGCCGTAGGCGGAATCATACACGTGTTGCTGGTATTAGCTGTAATTGCGGTGCTGTTGCGCCTGATACGCAGTGCCTAACCAACAGCGTGCATTTACGTTAAAAAGATAAAAACAACTCGAACACTATTTAACCGACAAAACTATGGGAAATTTACTTTATATTATAGCTGTAGTGCTCGTGATCATCTGGCTGATTGGTTTCCTGGGATTCCCTGATGCTGTGGGTGGTCTGATACACATCCTGCTTGTAATCGCCATTATAGTGGTACTGCTTCGCCTAATACGGGGATGATAGCGTACTCTTTAAAACAGAAGGGCTGCCGTTTTCACGGCAGCCCTTTTTGCTTTTATACTTTATACTTATACTTAGCGACTGGTAAAAGGGAAGTTAAATCCTGCACGTATCACCGGGTTATTGTAAGGGTTTATCGGATCGCCGTTCCCGTTGTAGAGCACCAGCAAATCGAAGGAGCCCTTGCCGGAGATGCGCTGCCTGTACCCCAGGCCCACCAACGGAATACTTAATGCCGAGCGGTCGGTACGCCGCCTGCCATACACATCGTAGAAGGGAACCGCTATACTTAGCGTTTCCACTTCCCCGTGGGCCAGCACAGTGCCGCTTCCTACATCAAACATCTCCAGTTGCAGAATGCCGCGCCCCCCGTAGTGGTGCATGTTAAAGCCTCCTCCGCTCTGGTAATGGTATACGCCTCCCACGCCTGCAAAGAACCGTGGCGTAATGGCGTAGCTGATGGTGGGCAGCAGGGAGATATTCGTATATGTGCCAAACTGAAGGCCAAAACTGCCGCCAAAGTATAACTTATCGATAAACCGCAGTTGCTCTTCTGGCTCTTCCGCCACCTGCTCCTTAACAACCGTAGGTTCAGGCTGCGGCCGCTCTACAACACGGGGTTGTGGCCGTGGCTGCTCCACGGGGGCCGGTGGGCCGGTGGGAAGTTCCGGTTTACGGTAGGTGGTGTCCGGCACCTGGGCAAGCGCTTCGGTGCCAAGCAGCAACCCGAACAACAGTAACAGAGGAGTACAGAGGCGCGATGGCTTCAGCATAGGTTCTTTCAGTATTTAGATGGAACTATATACTTATACTACGGCTGTGGCATACATTTTCTTGCGCAGTTCCTTAATCGCCTCATCCGACAGGTACTCCTCATAGGTCATGCGCTTATCGATAATGCCGTTTGGTGTAAGCTCAATAATGCGGTTGGCAATGGTGTCCACGAACTGCAGGTCATGCGATGAGAACAGGATGGTGCCGTCAAAATCGCGCAGGGCATTGTTCAGCGCCTGGATAGACTCCAGATCCAGGTGGTTGGTCGGCTCGTCAAAAACCAGCACGTTTCCGGACTGCAGCATCATTCTGGAGAACATGCAGCGCACCTTCTCACCACCCGACAGCACGTTTGCCTTCTTCAGCGATTCCTCGCCGGAGAACAGCATGCGGCCCAGGAAGCCGCGGATAAAGCTCTCGTCTTTCTCCACCGAGAACTGACGCAGCCAATCCACCAGGTTCAGGTTGGTGTCAAAGAACTCCTGGTTGTCTTTCGGAAAGAAAGAGGCAGTAATGGTCGTGCCCCACTTAAACTCGCCTGTGTCTGCTTTCTCTTCGTCAAACAGGATTTTAAAGAAGGTAGAAGCGGCAATATCGTTGCGGCCTATTACGGCAATCTTGTCACCCTTGTCCACCATAAAGCTGATGTCGGTAAAGACAGGCTGGCCATCAATAGCCTTGCTCAGGTTCTCTACGTTCAGGATCTGGTTGCCGGCCTCGCGCTCCGGTTTAAAGGCGATATAGGGGTATTTACGGGACGATGGCTGAATGTCCTCCACGGTAAGTTTCTCCAGCAACTTGGCACGGGAGGTAGCCTGCTTCGATTTAGAGGCGTTGGCGCTAAAGCGACGGATAAACTCCTCCAGTTCCTTACGCTTGTCCTCGGTTTTCTTGTTGGCATCCGAGCGCTGCTTGAGCGCCAGCTGGCTAGACTGGTACCAGAAGCTGTAGTTACCTGCAAACATCTTGATCTTACCAAAGTCAATATCAGCCACATGCGTACACACCGCATCCAGGAAGTGGCGGTCGTGGGATACCACAATCACGGTGTTCTGAAAGTTATCCAGGAAGTTCTCCAGCCACATGATTGACTCGGCATCCAGGTGGTTGGTAGGCTCGTCCAGGAGCAGGATATCCGGGTTGCCGAACAGGGCCTGCGCCAACAGCACACGCACCTTTTCACTACCGCTCAGGTCCTTCATCAGGTTGTGGTGCAGGTTTTCTGTAATGCCCAGACCGCTCAGCAGTTCTGCCGCCTCATACTCTGCGTTCCAACCCTCCAGGTCAGCAAATTCGCCTTCCAGCTCAGCAGCGCGAATGCCGTCTTCCTCGTTAAAGTCAGGCTTGGCATAGATGGCATCCTTCTCCTCCATAATGCTCCAGAGACGCTTGTGGCCCATGATTACCGTTTGCAGGGCAGGGTATTCGTCGTACGCGAAGTGGTCCTGCCGCAACACCGCCAGGCGGGCATTGGCCGGAATCTCCACCGTGCCGGTGTTCGGATCTATGTCGCCGGCTAATATCTTCAGGAAAGTTGACTTACCCGCACCGTTGGCCCCGATAAGGCCGTAGCAGTTGCCGGGCGTGAACTTAATGGATACATCCTCAAATAATGTGCGCTTGCCGTACGACAGGCTGACATTGCTGGTACTAATCATAATAAAGTATAAGTATGATGTTTGACTTGCCTGCAAAGCTACGAAATAAAAATGTGCTTTTGTGGGCCCATTTATGCCGTAGCAGCGTAGACAGTGTAAGTTTAAAAAGCGGTGCAGGTAGCTTATAGCCAGTAGCTTCCGGCTTCTCTGGTTAAAAAATCATGCCCGGAGCACAACGCTCGGGTGCAATCTTTAGTATATAATTTCAATAATATTGATGGACACGGCCCCGCTGGTTTGATAACATGCCGGAGGGAGTCTTAGTTCTAACCAAGGCACCGTTGGAACTGTTCATTTTAACAAATAGATCATTAACAACAAATAAGATAAGACATGGCTTCTACTAATAAAGTTTCTTTCCAGAATATTGGGATAAAGTATGGCTTGCTGGTAGGGGTGGCGCACATTGTGTTCTTCCTGATAATGCGAATTATCGGACTTACAGAAATTGTGGAGCTTTCTTACCTGAGCGGCATCTTTCTAATCATTGGTATTGTTGTGGCGATATCCAAGTTCAAACGTATCAACCGTGGCTTTATCCGGTACTTCGACGGGCTGGGTATTGGCGTAGTAACGGCCTTTGTTTCCTCGTTGATTCTGGCCCTATTCCTGGTCCTTTACGTTACCGTGTTCGACAGCTCGTACCTGGAGATGATGCAGGCAAGCGCCCTGTTCCCGGCAGGACTGTCGGTGCTGGCCATGTTCTGGATAACCATCGCGCATGGTACCTGGCCAGGCTTTATCATCGGCTTTATTGCCATGCAATGGTTTAAGAGCCCGGAGCATACCATGCCAAATCAGGTTTAGCAGAACTGCTGTATTACCTTACTTATAGCGATTAAACCCTAGAACCTTACTTTACTAACTATGGAGAAGATTGGCCTGAAGTATGGCCTGCTTACCGCAGTGGCACTCTTTGCCTATTTCTTTCTGATGAAGCTGGTCGGGCTGGTGCATATTGTTGAACTGCGCTTTCTAAACGGACTCATTCTGGCAGTAGGCGTGGTGTTGGCCATCAGAGGCTACAAAAAGATGGTATCGGGAAACATCTCGTACTTTAAGGGGCTGGCCACCGGCATTATAACATCTGTTGTAGCTTCGGTGGTGTTCTCCGCCTTTATGGTCGTTTACATTAAGACGGCAGGACAGGACCTAGTGGAAGTGCTCTCTGCTGAGAGATATTTTGGGGAGCGCATAGAATCTACGCCCGGCGTCGTAATCTTTTCGGTGCTGCTGCTGGAGGGTGTTATCTCGGGGCTGATGATCTCGTTTATTGCCATGCAGTGGTTTAAGCAGCGACAATACAAAGTGCCGGGGGCGCCATAGCAGCTTTATGATATGTTATTTATAAATGCCGGAGCGCCAGCTATACTTTAGCTGGCGCTCCGGCATTTATTGTTGGTTATTCCTGTTTCACTAAGTTGTCTGGCCGCTGTATAAATTGTACCACCACTTCGTGCAAGTCACCTTCCTTGTCCTGTAGCTTAAAGATAACCATCGGGTTATCAGTGTTGTGTATAGATTCCGTGTTGATTACTTTCTCGCCTTCGTCCAATTTCTTCTCCAGCTGTTGGGTTAGGTCCTTTATTGCCCTTGCAAAGTTGACCTCCAGTTTGCTGGGATTGTAAAACCTGGTTCTCATATCAAATAAGTATAATTAATCCCTGTATAATAATTAAAAATTAGTAGCACCTGTTTAAAAAAGTACTATAACTCAAAGTGCTTATATTAGATATACACGGGGCAGGCAGTAGGGTTACAAAAAGCGGAATGTATTTAGTAAAGAGGTTTTAGATAGGCTAAGACAAGTAATATTTTGTCCTAAATGTGATAAATGTTAAAAAAAATAATTTAAAAGTATAATATTTAGATTTTTTACTAACTTGCATCAGAATTGTACGTTTAAGACAGCTAAAAAGAACTTTAACTACTAACACGTATCAAAACCCAATGAAAAAATCTTTACTTATACTTGTTATGGTGCTGATGGGAACGGCCGGTTATGCCCAGCGTCTAGGCTCTGCTGATGACGGACTGGATATAGTAGTGCTGTCGATGGAGCTGGACGGACCTGCCATGGCAAGTATGGAAATGAAGCAGGAGTTAAGCTTGACAGAGGAGCAGTACCTGATGGTAGATAAGCTAAACAAGAGCCGCTACCAGCAACTGCAGCAGGTGGAGGCGAGCTTCGCTCATGACGCGCTCTCACGGGCCAGGGAGTTCAGAAGCGTACAGCGCCAGAACGACGAGAACCTGAGAAGTGTGCTGACGGCACAACAGCTGCTGAAATACCAGAAGCTGGAGGGCAGGCTAGATGCCCATCTGATTACAGAGCATGAGGAATAAGTATAAAACGAAGGCCGGGTGATTACTCGGCCTTCGTTGTTTCTGCTACTACGGGTCGGTAGTAGGTCACTTCGGATACTTTGCCCACCGAGTTAAGGCGCACCTGCACGCGGTTCGCCTCCGACATTTGCGTACGGCGCTGATCGGTTTGCTGGCATTGGTCGCCTGGCTCTATGTAATAGAAGTAAATGCGCTGGCTGCGTTCCATTAGCTCTTCGCTGTCTGGCTTGCCCAGCAGGTTGCGCACCACATACTCTTTCTTGCCGTAAAGCTCCTTTCTTATCAGTTCAAAATCATCTACCAGCTCGGCGCGCTTGTTCTCGCAGCCGTTGCGGTCGCTTTTCCAGCTATCACTATCAAAGTCTTTCAGGGTATCGGGCACAGAACAGGCTCCCAAAAGCAGCAGGCCCAGCAGGTGTGTGGCTATAATACGTTTCGACATGGCATTGCTTGTTGGTATAAAGTTGCAGCAAGTTATGCTGCGAAGCAAAGGTAACCCGAAAAAAACACCGTTCCGCTTCTTTTGTTTGGTGCCACTGCACAGGAGCTACACGTTTTTGCAGTAAACGCCTGGGGTATTGCACAATTCAGAAAAATCATGTAATTTAACTATAGTTTTCTCTGTATAGTTTGGGAGCGGCCGGAACAATTTGTGCAATTGAGCATGTTGTTTTACCGAACTCTAAAAACAGTAAGCTTAATCTAATACTATGGTAAGAGTGTTTCTGACTGCAATCACCCTGGGACTTCTTTCTTTCAACTCGCCTGCCTCTGCACCGGAGCCGGCCGCAGCCAACCCCGCAGCCTTGGAGGCCAGGGCAGATGCGCTGTTAGCTCACGGCGGGGCTGAGGGCGCTGCTGCCGCAGCCATGGAAGTAGCTTTCAATAATCATGTAAAGGAATTATACGACGCTGCCAGCCTGGCACAAAAAGGCCTTTCCTACGATGTGTTTGAGAAGGCCGTGGTGGGCTTCCAGAACTTCAAGCGGCTACAGATGGTCGCCCCGGAGAAATCCATACTTTCTGTGGTGGACTTCACTAAGTCAAGCACCCAGAAGCGCCTCTGGATAATTGACCTGAATAACAAGAAGGTCCTGTTTAACACGCTGGTGGCCCATGGGCGCAATACAGGCCAGAATACTGCCACGCAGTTCTCCAACGAGTATGGCTCTAACAAGAGCAGCCTAGGCTTTTACATAACAGACGCTACCTATTACGGCAAGCACGGCCTTTCGCTGCGCCTGCAGGGCATGGACGAGGGCTTTAACCACAAAGCCATGGAGCGGGCCATTGTGGTGCATGGCGCAGACTACGCCACTGAGGCCTTTGTAAAGCAGAATGGCCGGTTGGGTCGTAGCCTTGGTTGTCCTGCCGTTCCAACAGAAGTGTCTAAGCAGGTGATTGAGACCATTAAGGACCAGTCCGTGCTGTACATCCATGGCAAGGATGCAACGTATACTTCACGTTTCCTAGACAACAGCAAGGCTATAGAATACTTTGCCGCACAGACTTTAACAGACGTGCTGAACAGCTAATAGTAAGTATAAATCCCATCAATATAGAAGCCCCCTGTCAGCTTTCCTGGCAGGGGGCTTTTTTGTGCTTATTGGTTGCTGCGTTATGCTTCGTCTTTTGTGGTTTTGATCAGGTTGATCCCGGCAAAAAAGAAGATCAAGCCCACCACAAAGGGTACGGCGGAAGTATACTTGCCAACCGCAGCACCGTCGCCACCCATCAGGAAAGCATAGGCTCCCCAAATGATACCCACTATGCCTAGTACGGTCAGGATGGTGCCAAAAGTACGTTTCTGGTTCATGGTTCTAATGGTTAGTTTAACTTTGCCTGCCGCTTTATACTGCAGGCAAACTTTTCTACGAGTCTGGTTACATAAAGTATACAAAGTGCCTAATATTTACGTGCCCGCCTCGCTCTCAATCCCACAGAAACGTATAATTACAGGACCTGTGAAACGGCTCTAGGAACAGGCCGGATGGCAGCAACCAGTACCTGCCAAGGCACGTTCACTCAACACTTGCCTTTTAGGGCAACAGAACAAAAAAGTATAAAATGAAAGCGATCATAAAATTTATAGTAGCCCTGCTGATTGCGGCGGTGTCGTTGGTGACATACTGGTGCAGCTCGGAGGAAAATGAGTTTACAGGCGAGGAGCAGCGCGTGGACATGACCGTGGAGCAGGAAATTGCCCTTGGTCTGCAGGCAGCACCCCAGATGGCCGAGCAGTACGGCGGTCTGCATCCGGACCAGCAGGCGGCACAGGAGGTAAAAGCCATCGGTCAGCGCCTTGTGCAAAATACCCGCGTACGAGATACACCTTATAAATTCGACTTCCACCTGCTGGCCGATGAGCAGACCGTGAATGCCTTTGCCCTGCCCGGCGGGCAGATCTTTATCACTGCGGGACTGCTGCGGCGTTTGGAGTCGGAAGGGCAACTGGCCGGGGTGCTGGGGCACGAGATAGGGCATGTGGTGGCGCGGCACTCGGCACAGCAACTGGCCAAAGCAAAACTGACCCAAGGACTGACAGGCGCAGCAGCTATTGCCATGTATGACCCGGACAACCCCTCCAGCAGGTCGGGCGCGGTGGTGGCTGCCATGGTAGGGCAACTGATGAACATGCGATATGGCCGCGAGGATGAGCTCGAGTCGGATGCGCTGGCAGTGCAGCTAACGGGCGCAGCCGGCTACGATCCCAATTCTATGAAGCGGGTGATGGAGATTCTGCAGGAAGCCAGTGGCGGTGCTAGCGGAGGGCCGGAGTTCATGCAGACGCACCCGAACCCCGGCAACCGGATTGCCCGGATAGAGGAGGCCATACAGCAGGAGTACCCGAACGGGGTGCCGGATAACCTTGTCAAGTAAGCCCCCATAACTTCCCTTAACCAACAAGCCTTAACAGAGGCAAAATGTATAGCAGCAAACTATATGAAAAAGGACGAACAGAAGCTCCATAACCTGCTTTTCGTGCTAAACCCTATCGCAGGAGACATCGAGAAGGACGACCTGAAAGAGGATATCCAAGCCATTTGCCAGGAGCATGGGATAAGATATGAAATTTATACCACCACCGGAGAGAATGACGCCGAAAACCTGAAAAAGCAGCTCGGGGAAAACAAGTATGACGGGGTCTTTGCGGTTGGCGGCGATGGCACCGTCAGCCTCGTGGGAGCCCTGCTGATTGGTACCGGCACCCCACTTGGCATCATCCCTCTTGGCTCCGGCAACGGCCTCTCCAAAGATCTGGATATCCCGCAGGATACCGAGGAGGCACTCGAGCTTATCCATTCGCACGTGGTGCGCAACATCGATACCATCACCCTCAACGGCATGCCTTCCATCCACCTGAGCGATTTAGGCTTCAATGCGCTGGTAGTGGAGCGTTTTTGCGAAGGCGATACCCGTGGCCCAGGTTCCTACGTCTGGATTGCCTTACAAGAATACCTTGGCTACGAGCCTAAATCATACAAGATAGAGACTGAAAACGGAAATTTTGAGGGGAAGGCTTTTATGGTAACTGTGGCCAACGCCAATGCCTGGGGCTCCAACGCCAGCATTAACCCGGATGGGGTGCTAAACGATGGCCGGTTTGAGATTTGCCTCATAGAGCCTTTCCCGAAGGCTGCGAGTTTGGGCATACTTTACAAGCTGTATACCGACAGCATCGACAGCAGCGTGTATACCAAAATTATACAGTGCAGGCGCGCCACCATCTATAACCTGGACCAGGAAGTGATGCACATCGACGGGGAGCCGGTAGAAGCCGCAGAAAAGATAGAGGTGGAGATGCACGCCAAAAGCCTTAAGGTTATACTTCCTATACCTGACACAAACCAATAGGAAGGCCTGAAAACAGGTAGCAAAGTATAAGCCGGTATGTTCTATACTTTAAAGTATGGCTTTATACTTCAGAAGATTGGAACTGAGAGTATAAAAACTGGGTATGCGCGTAGCGTAGATATTTCCCCGGTCATTTATACTTTTATACTCGCTTTCGGAACACTAGCAGACCAGTTTCCGAAGTGTCTGACGTAATACGGCATTCCATCCATACCTGCCCGTTGCTGTAGTAGTTGATTACAAAATAGCCCAGCGCCTCTACCGCGAAGGTGGCCCGGCCTCCTTTTTTCACGAAGGCCAGTTTGCTGCCCGAGCCGCTCACGATGTAGTGGTTTCCCTGCACCTCGAAATGCTGCAGGTTGTGGTCGTGGCCCCCCACGTAAATCAGGTTGTCGAACTTATGAAAGATGCGGAGCAGGCGCTTGCGCATCTTTTTATACTTGCGGTGCGACATGTCCTCGTAAGCGCCGAACATCTTCCGGTAAAAGGGGTACACCGAGCCAAAAATGGGAAGCGGAATCAGGAAGCGCTTGTGCAGGGCCGTGAGCGGAAACAGGTGCTGCTTGATGGTAAACTTGCCTCCGTGCAGGGCGTTGCTGTACAATGGGTGATGCCCCACGATGAGCACCCGCTGGTGGGTATTGCGCTTAAGTAGCTTGTTCAGGCTCAGGAAAAACTCTTCGATATCGGAGTAGGGGCAGCCATACTTGCTGCCAAGCGGCTTAAACCCACGCTGCACAAACCACTGCGTGTTAATCACTACCAAGAGCAACCCTTCGGCCAGCTGCAGGCAGGAGGGGCCCGGGCAACCGTTGGGGGGGAGGTAGCTGTTGGGCTGTTGCAGGTGCTCCAGCACATACCGCTCCTGGCGCAGCAGCTGCTCATGGCCACCCTCGCGCCCTTTCAGCCAGTCGTGGTTGCCGCCTAGGAAAATGCCCTGGCCGGGATAGCTTTTTATACTTTGGAGCAGCGTATTGAGCCTTGCTTCGGCGGTGTCGCGGTGGCGGTTGCCCACCTCAGGCAAGCCGATGGGGTAGATGTTGTCGCCCAGGAAGACCATCGTTCCCTTTTCGCCCGCCTGCTGCTGCCAATGCTGCACCATGCGCATTACCGGGTCGGTACCGTCGGTCGCAACAGCGCCAATATCGCCCAGCAACGCCACGGAGTGCAGCAGTTCCGCGTCCGGAGGCGGGACATGCCGCTGCCAACCCACGTCCGACAGCCTGTAAAAAGGCTTGCGCCTGTATGCCCGTTCCTGCCAATAGCTGAAGGCCATAAACGAAAGCGCCAGTACCGGAACTATGATTAGAAAGTATACCAGCATAAAGTATAAACAGCGCAGGTAATCTAAAAATTTGGAGGCGTCAGGTTTTTAAAGTGCCCGTTCAGCCGCACCCGCTCCTTCAGCTTTTCGGTTTCGAGCAGCAGGGGCATGATGTGCTGCAGGTGAAGCAGTATCAGCTCCTGCCGGTCTGCTTCGCTGTCCAGCTGCAGCAGCGCGTACTCCTGCTCCAGGTTTAGGCCCAACTGGTGCCCAATGTCGTAACTGGTGAAGTCCTCCGGTAGCTCCAGGTATAAATTTCCCAGCCCCAGGGTTTCATACAGCTGCTCGAGCAGTTCCCTTATTTTTACCTTGGTTACTATGTCTTCCTCGGTGCCGTTCTGCAGCATCTCCACCTCGCCACCGGCATACAGCCTACCCGGTGCCATTTTGTCAAAGTTACGGATCTTGAAGATATGAAGCCCCCTGGTGCGGATGTCCATTTCTCCGTTGTCATACTTTTTCTCGATGTTCAGAATCTCCACCTCCGTGCCGTACACGCCCACGCCGCCCTGGATGTAGGTAGGGATGCCGAAGGTCTTTTCATTCTCCACGCAATCGAGCACAAGCTGCTTGTAACGGGGTTCAAATATGTGCAGGTTGAGTTTTTCATTCGGGAAAACGACGATATTGAGCGGAAACATCGGCAGGTACTTCGTGTCGGACATAGGTAGTGATTTTATTCTTGATGGCTCGGAATTCGATGGGTATCTGATCTTAGCCTACGCGCCAGGCCCGGCTTACGTTGGCGGGAGTAGGAAAATATGGCAAACTCCTTACCTTTGCGGGCATTAAATTTTGCACCTGAATGGCTAAAAACAGACTGGGGCTTCGGCAGCTGAAGCTGCTTTTCGTGAAACTCATACTCAGCCTTTTCCTGATAAGCGTGGCGTGGGTGCTGGTGTACCGCTGGGTAGCGCCGCCGGCCACCTTGCACATGCTCAAGCGCCGCGGTGAGGCGGGAACTACCGGCAAAGACGACCCAAGTATAAAGTATAAATTCGTATCACTGGAGGAGATGTCGCCGCAGTTGCCGCTGGCCGTGGTCGCTTCCGAGGATCAGAAGTTTCTGGAACACAATGGGTTCGATTTTGATGCCATCTCGGATGCCTTTGAGCGAAACCAAAAGGGGGGAAAGGTACGCGGCGGCAGTACTATCAGCCAGCAGGTGGCCAAGAACGTTTTTCTCTGGCATGGGCGCAGCTACCTGCGTAAGGCTGTGGAGGCATATTTTACCGTATTAATCGAGGTGCTGTGGGGTAAGCAGCGCATCCTGGAAGTATACCTGAACATTGCCGAGATGGGAGATGGCGTTTTTGGGGTGGAGGCGGCCTCACAGGCATACTTTAAAAAGCCGGCCAGCGAGGTTGGTCGCTGGGAGGCGTCGTTGCTGGCAGCCGTACTGCCCAACCCGGTGAAGTACTCCGCCAGAAGGCCATCAGGTTACGTTTTGTCACGCCGTGTCTGGATTGCCCGTGCGATGGGCCGCCTAGGGGGCACCACCTATATCCTGGAAATTTTACCCGCAAAAGATGAAAAATAAGCTTTACACCCTGCTGGCCCTGGGCATGCTAAGTATAAGTGCCTGCCAGCCAAGCCAGCGTACAGAGGTTGCCACTACCCAGGATATCGATGCAGCAGCGGTGCGCCAAGTACTGGAGGAGCAGGCCGCCTGCTGGAGCGCCGGCGACCTGGAATGCTACATGCAAGGCTACTGGAAATCCGATTCGCTGCTGTTTATCGGCTCGCGGGGCCTAACTTACGGCTGGCAGCAAACCCTGGACAACTACAAACGCGGCTATCCCGATGTGTCGGCCATGGGCAAGCTCGCCTTCGACCTGAAGGAGTTTCGCCAATTATCGCCGGAGACGATGCTGGTGGTAGGAAAATGGCACCTGCAGCGTGATGCCGAGAAGGGTGATTTGGAGGGCCACTTCTCTGTTATCTTCCGGAAATTCCCCGAAGGCTGGAGAGTCATTGCCGATCATTCGAGCTGAGTCGTTGTAGTGCTATAGTGGCTGGACGCTGGGTTTATACTTGTGCCCGTGGCCTTAATTTTGCGCTGACAAGCATCGAATGTTCATCTCCTGAACGTAGGGTTTCTGCAATACCGGGTTCAACCACCCCTAGCCCTTCCTTGTCTAAGGCGGGGAGCCTGTCACTACGTTTGCTGAAGTATAAGTTTCATAACTAAGTCCTCACACGGACAGGTCGCGGCCTGTCCCTACCTGTATAAACCTAGCAGTCGATTATCACCCCCCGCCCCCTTCTAAGGGGAACTTTGACTGTTAAATTCTACAGAAACTGTCCCCTTGAGGGGACCATAGGGGTGTTTACTTTTAGCGAAAAATTTTACCACTGGCTTTACACCCCTGTAGTCCCCTCAAGGGGACAGTTTAAACTTGTTGCATAGCAAAGGCCGTGGCTATCGACCTTATCCCAGCCTTTGGGTTGAGCGCCTTGTGAGATCCGGTGCCCGTCAAGGGCATGCCGAGCACGAGCGAGGCAAGGAGGGAACACAGCGCGATGCCCTTATCGAGGGCCCCTACCCCCAAGACGAGGCCTCCCGGCCTTGAGGGCTCCGATGTCAGAGATGGAACAATAGGTTGGTGGGAACTAGAGGATGAACGGTGGCTAATAAGGGTAGCTTGGCTCCGGCTGCAGGAAGCAGTAACTCAAGGAAGTACAAAACGGCAAGTATAGAAGTATAGCCAAAGTATAAAAGTATGGCTTCCCAAGCCAGTTGGGTTGCAAACCCAACATCATAGGTAGGCACGAGTTACAAGCCCGCGCCAGCGGTGGGATTGCGATGAAAGTATAAGCCGGCAAGTATGGAAGCATAATTTACGCGGACTTGGAAGTCCGCAACAGGATTAGGTCCGGACAAGGATGTCCGGAACAGCGTGTGCAGGAATGAGGGGGGAGTGGCGCGGTCTCAAAGTATAAAAGCGCTTGCAATCAGCAGAACATAACCCCTGTTAATAAACAACCCGCACCACCTCCACGAGCTCCTCATTCCTTCCTAGTTTCAGGGTTGCTGTTTCGCCAGCCTTGGTACCTATGACCGCCTTGGCAATTGGGGCTACGAACGCTATTTTGCCTGCTGCCACATCGGCCTCGTCCACCCCTACGATGGTGAATGTACGCACCATTCCTGGCTTTGGACCTTTGATTGTTTTCAGCGTTACGGTTGCGCCAAACCTGACCTCCCCATCGGGCTGATTGGCCGGATCTATCACGCGGGCACTTGCCAGTCGCTCAGTCAGAGCACTGATTTGGGCATTCAGGATGGTTAGTTGCCGGGTGCGGTTTGCCTCGTCTTCGCGGTTGCCTTCAGCTTTTGTGCGGGCTGCCTCTAGTTCAGTTAGCTCTGTCCGTAGCAGCTCTAGCCCGGTTGGGGTCACATAATTGGTTACGCCGGGAGGCAGCGCAGCGCGTGGTGGCACAATAGGCGGTTCTCCGGCGTCGTCTTCCTTTACAAATGCTCTGCTCATAGTTTGTCTGTTGCTTGGCCTGCTAGTTTATACTTTGCTTCAGCTTACCCTTTCTGCAGAAGGTGGCTCAGGTCGGCTGTGCGGAACCAGCGGTAGCCATAAGCCTCCAGGGTGATGCAGTGCCTGCCCTTTTCATCGGCATGGCTCTCTACGTTTCTCATCAGGTCTATCAGGCGGTGTTCTTTGTGCTCCTTCTGGTCCAGTATTGCCTCATGCGCCTTTTCATCAAAGTTATGGAAAATAAGTAAAGAGCTATCCTGCCAGCTGTAGTGCATGCCCAGTATATACTTGTTTCCTGTTTCCAGGAGCTTCCAATCGCCCCAACCTATTTCTGTGCATTCGTGGCGCAGCCGGATCATGGTCGTCATCCAATTCAGCAGGGAGTCGGGGGTGCGGCGCTGCGTCTCTACATTGACATGATGGTAAGCGTATGGGCCTTCCTCAATGACAGGATGCACCAGTTTGTCAGCCTCCGAAAAACCTGCCTGCTTGTCGCCCGACCATTGCATGGGGGTGCGCACGGCGTCGCGTTCCTTCAACTCCAGGTTGTCTCCCATCCCAATCTCATCGCCGTATCGGATAACGGGCGTGCCCGGCAGGGAGAACATCAGACTGTAGGCTAACTCAGTCTGCTGCCGGTTGCCGAGCATAGGGGAGAGGCGCCGGCGAATGCCCCGGTGGTAGAGCTGCATGTGCTCCTCCGGCCCAAACCTGTCAAACACTCTCTGGCGCTGCTCCTCGGTAAGGCGGCCCAAATCCAGCTCGTCGTGGTTGCGCAGAAAGTGCGCCCATTGCGAGGTGGGGAAGGTGATGCGGGTAGCCTCCAATGCCTCTTTCAGCGGCTCAATATCGGCGGTGGCCAGGGCATAGAACATGTACTGGTTCACGTAGAAATTAAACATGAGGTGAATGCCGCTGCCCTCATAGCCGAAGTATTCCTTGCTCTCTTTGGGCAACACATTGGCCTCACCCAGCAGCACGGCATCGCCCTTGCGCCACTGCAGAAAACGACGCAAATCACGCAGGTAGTCAAAGTTATACTTTGGATTCTGCTTGCCACCCTGGTGCGACTCGAGCATAAACGGCACGGCATCCACCCGGAATCCGGCTACACCCAACTCCAGCCAGAAGCCTATGATCCGATTTATCTCGGCGCGTACCTCCGGGTTATCCATGTTCAGGTCCGGCTGAAATTTATAGAAGCGGTGGTGGTAGTAGGCCTTTGCTTTATTGTCATAAGTCCAGGTGGATTTCTGCACGCCCGGAAATACCATGCCCTCGTCCCAGTCTTCTGGTTTTTCCTCTGACCACACGTACCAGTCGCGGTGCTTGGCGTCTTTGCTGCTGCGTGCATCCTGAAACCAGGGGTGCTCGATGGAAGTATGGTTAGCCACTAAATCGATGATCACCTTCATGCCTCGCTTGTTGGCCTGGTGCATGAACTCCACAAAGTTGCCCGAGGAGCCGTGCCGCGGATCCACTCCGTAGTAATCCTTGATGTCATATCCGTTGTCCTGGTTGGGTGTGGGTTGAAACGGTGCCAGCCAGAGCGTGTCCACGCCTAGGGCATGCAGGTAATCCAGGCGGCGGGCCAACCCCTGAAAGTCGCCTACACCGTCGCCGTTGTAGTCCATAAATGTCTCCAGGTCCAGGCTATAGATGATGGCATTCTTATACCAGAGTTCTTGGGTCATGGTAGGGTGCATAGGCAAATAGTATGTGGTAAAGTATTTGGTGCCTTGTACGGCTGCAAGCATACTTTTAGTTAGGTTTATACTTTCCGGAAGTATAAAAAGCGCCCGGCCCCAGGTGTATTTTATGGGAGCCGGGCGCTAGTATGCAGGTAATTTATGCTTCTTATTCGGTATCGTTTTCCTCGTCCAGTTCTGCCTCTTTCTCTACTTCCTGCACCTCCTCGGTCAGTATAAATCCTTTTTCGGCAGCATGTGCGGCCGCAGCGGCAGTATCCTTCACCAGCACCAGCTCCACCTCGCCACTGGCCTTCAGTTCGTCGGCAATTTTGGTCACTGCCTGCGTGCGCTTGGCTATGTTCACATCGCGGATGTAGATGGCCATGATGCGGCCCGGGTGGTTCTTCACCACCTCTTGGTAGATAGGCGCGTCCTGCTGACCGCTGTCCCCGATAAGTATAAAATCCAGGTGCGGGTAAGTGATGAGGATGTTCTCGATCTCCTTATACTTGTGGCTCATGTGGTCGGAGTGGCCCAGCTTGGTTTCGTCAATCCCAAAGTCGCGGAGCAGGAGCGGACCCTGCGGTATCTCGTTCAGCTCCAGGAAGTGGTAGAGCAGATCATAGTTGTTCCAGGGGCTGCTGCTCACGTAGAAGAAAGGGTTGTTGCGCTTGCCGTTGCGGCCCAGCTGCAGTGTTTTGTAGAACTGTGATACCCCATGAAAAGGGATGCGGGAGTGGGCATTGTTAAGGAGCACGTTGCGGCCGGTTTGCAGCAGGCTGGTGGCACCGGTGCGCACAATCGTGTCATCTATGTCGGAGATGATGCCATACTCTGCATCCGGCGGCGGCACCAGCACATAAGCGGTCTCAGTGATGCCGGGCTCAAAGCTGTGCACCGGCGCATCAATAAGTTTAACGTCAATCGGATGCCAGATGTCCTCCAGTTGCAGCGGTATCTCGGGCTTGAGGTTCAGCACGAAGTAGCCCTCAACATCGGTGGTAATCTCGTGCAGCTGGTTTTGCAGGCACAGTTGTACCCGCGCGTTGGGTATCTCATCGCTCTCAAAGCGGCGGTACATGTTCAGCAGGTTCTCCCAGGTGGTGTCGGTTTCCTCCGATTGCCGGATTCCCTTGTTCACTAGCACGCGGCCCTTCACGTAAAGTCGCTCGGGCGTGCCGTAGCTGCGGTAGGTAACAATCTGCAGGGGCCGGTTCAGTTTGAGCTTGTTCTTTAGCTGAAAGGTGAGCAGGTCCAGCTTCTCCTCTCCCTTCAGTATCGTTTCTGTGATGCGTTTCTTTATCTTTTTCATAGTATAGCTCTGGTCGGGTTTATACTTTTTCTGCTATAACGTAGTTGCGGGTGATGGGGCTACATCAGCCCCCTTAAACACAAAAGCCCGCCCTAGGGGGCAGGCTTCTGGTAAGTTATAGATTTCCGACTTAAAGGCCTAGGGCGCTTTTCAACCCGGCCAAGTCGCTGTCGGGGGCGGAGGAAGTGCTGCAACCCCTATCCTGGGCAGTTTTCTGGATGTTCTGGATGCGGTTGTCCGGGCTGGGGTGGGTGCTCAGAAACTCCGGCGTGCCCCCTTGCTGCGACTCCTGCTCCATCTTTATAAAGAAGCCGGCCGCACCGTCGCAGGCGTAGTGCCGCGAGCCGCCAAGGTAAGCCACTGAGGTAACGTCGGCTTCGTTCTCGGCATCACGGCTGAATTTCAGACCTGCCAAAGAGCCGCTCAGCTGCGCCGCAATCTGCTTCAGCGTGCTGGCGTTGTTTCCCAGCGCCACCGACAGCAAAAGTGAAATACCGTACTGGCGCTGCAGCTGCTTCACGCTGTGGCGCTTGTCGGCGTGGGCAATCTCGTGGGCCAGCACACCGGCCAGGTGGTCTTCATCATTCAGGTATTTGATAAGCCCTGTGAAAACGTAGATCTGTCCGCCGGGGGCTGCAAAGGCATTGAGTGTTTCGTCATCCTTGATGATTTTCACCGTCCAGGGAAACTGCTCTTTATACTTTACCTCGCCTGAGGTGAGGATGCGGTTCACGATGCGGTCGAGGTGCTGGTAAGCTTTCTGCGTGTTGGAGTTGGAGCTGTTGCGCTCCAGCAGCTTGCCTTGCGCGCGGTAGGTAGAGTCTACCTCATGGGCTACCTGCTGCCCCAGGCTGATGTCATTCTCAATCGAAAAGATAACCCCATCATTGCTTTCACAGCTGCTGAGGGTGAGCATGCCTGCAAGCGCCAGGCATGTAAACGATGCGTAAAGTAACTTCTTCATGTATGCTTTTAAGTGTACTGTAACTACCTGGTGCAACGCCCTGCGCGGGCAACCAAGTATAAACGGTGGCAAATATATGGCCAAAAAGCTTGTGTAGGGCAGGTAAATTATACTTGGGCGATTTAGGTATTACATCAGGAGTATAGGATGGCACAAAAAAAGCCCCTGTTTTTAGCAGGGGCTCTCTTTAGTGTAGTATGTGGTTTATTTTACGGACGAGCTGGCAATCGGGTTGCCATCTGTGTCCAGTTCCACGATTTCGTAATTCAGGGCCTGTAGTTTCGGAAGCACCGATTTTTTGTCACCCACCACCACAATGTGCATGTTGTTCACGGGCAGGTGCTTGGTCGCCAGCGCGTCAATTTCCTGCTTGGTGATGCTGTTCAGGATGTCGGTCTGCTTCTTCACGTAGTCCTTATTCAGCTCATACTCCAAGATGCGGCCCAGGAAGCCGGCCTTCTGGAACGGCGTTTCATACTGGCGGGCATCGGCCTGGCCGATGGAGTTTTTCATGAATTGCAGTTCCTCAGCAGTGATGCCGTTTTTGTGGAAACCGGTTATCTCTTTCATGAATTCGGTTACGGACTCCGCTGTAGCATCGGCGCGCACGCCCGCAGAAGCTGTAAAAGGCCCTGCATACTTGCTGCCGCTGAAGCCGGAACGGGCACCATAAGTATAACCTTTGTCCTCGCGCAGGTTCAGGTTGATGCGGCTGTTGAAGGCTCCGCCCAGGTTGTAGTTCATCAGGCCCAACTTGTAGTAGTCGCCGGTGGCATCGAATGGCAGAGCCATGTACCCGATGCGGATCTCCGACTGTGCGGCGTCAGGCTTATCAACCAGGTAAATGCGCGTCTTCTCGATAGATGGCGCTTTCACGTCAGCAGGGATCTGTACGTTCTTCTTCTTCCATTTTTTGAGGAAGTTCAGCTTACCGGTCAGTTCTTTTTCCGTGATATCACCCACTACTACCAGCTGCGCTACAGTAGGAGAGTAGTAGTCGTTGTAGAACTTCTTCACATCCTCCAGCGTGATGTTGGAAACGGTTTCCACCGTGCCGGAAGTAGGAATGGCCATCACATTGCCCTCGCCATACAGGAGCTTGCCGTACACGTTGTTGGCAATGGCTGTTGGCTGAGTGGCCTGGTTGGCGATGCCTTCTAAACGCTGCTTTTTCAGACGCTCAAAATCATCTTGGGCAAACTTAGGCCTGAACAGGCGCTCCTCCAGCAGAACCAAGGTTTTATCCAGGTTCTTCTTCAGCGCCTGCACGGTTACGTACGTTTCGTTGCTGCCCGCGCTGATGCGGATAGAGCTACCCAGCTTATCGAGCTCGTTGCTGAACTCTTCGGAAGTATAGTTCTGGGTGTCCTCGTTCAGCATTTCCGCTGTCAGGGAAGCCAGGCCCGCTTTTGATGGATCGTTGGCGGCCAGGCGGTGGCCGCCTTTAAGGGAAAGCTGCAGCGTAACGGTCGGGATCTCGTTGGTATAAGTACCAATCATCTTCAGGCCATTCTTAAACTTGCCCGTGTAATAGTCCGGCACCGCCACCACTGGGTTCTCTCCGGAGCCCGGGCGCTTGCTGCGGTCGAAGGTATCTACGGCTTTGGTATACTTCAAGCCGCTATACTCGTCTGGCCCTGGCTTATAACCGTCTTGGGTTACGGTGTAGTTGTCGGCTTTGGCAATCAGCTCGGCCTTGCCTTTCGGTACGACGCTCAGAATAACAGACGGCTTGCCTTTGATGTACTGGTTGTACACGCGCTGCACATCCTCCTTGGTGATGGACTGGATGCGCTTGATCTCCTCCTGCAGGTAGTTGGGGTTGTTGCGGAAGGTTTCGTAGTATGCCAGCTGCGATACTTTGCCGCTCACGCTGGCCATGCGGTTCACCAGGTTCGACTCAGCCTGGGCCTTGAAGCGCTGCAGGTCTTCGTCGGTTACGCCTCTTTTCTCGAACTCTGCGATGGAAGCACGCAGCATCTGCTCGGTCTGCTCCAGCGACGTGTTCGGATAAGCCATTACGGTAAAGGTGAACTCACCGGCTAGCTCCGAGCTGGAATTGAATGCGGAAGCCTGAATGGCTTTCTGCTCTTTTACAAAGTTCTTATAGAGGATAGAGGACTTGCCCTGGCCCAGTATCTCGGCCAGTACGTCCAGCGCCGGCTCATCTTTATGGCCAGACTCGGGTGCCGGGAACGTCATGCGCAGCATCGGGAAACGGATGTTGTCCTCGTAGCTCACGTAGCGGTCTTTGTCCAGCTTGGCTACCTGTGGTTTCATGTCTTCCACGGCAGGCCCTGCCGGGATGGAGCCGAAGTACTTCTCCACCAGTTTCACTACCTCCTCCGGTTTCACGTCACCGCCCACGGTAAGGGTAGCGTTGTTAGGCCCGTACCAGCGCAGGAAGAAGTTCTTCAGGTCGTTCACGTTTACGCGGTTCAGGTCCTCGATATAGCCGATTACCGACCAGGAGTAGGGGTGGCCGTAAGGGTAGAGCGTCTTGCCCACCATTTCGCCGGATAGTCCATAAGGCTGGTTGTCTACGCGTTGACCGCGCTCGTTTTTCACCGTTTCGCGCTGCACCTCAAACTTCTCCTGTGTTACAGCATCCAGCAGGAAGCCCATGCGGTCCGCCTCCAGCCACAGGGCCGTCTCCAGTTGGTTGTTAGGCAGTGTCTGGAAATAATTGGTGCGGTCGCGGTTGGTGGTACCGTTCAGCGTACCTCCTGATTCGGAAACTATCTTGAAGTGCTCTTCGTCGGCCACGTTGTCGGAGCCCTGGAACATCATGTGCTCAAAAAAGTGCGCGAAGCCTGATTTGCCGATTTCCTCACGGGCAGAGCCCACGTGATAGGTCACATCCACATGCACTACCGGGTCAGAGTGGTCCTCATGGATAATCAGCGTCAGGCCGTTGGGGAGTTTATACTTCGAGTATGGGATTGCCAGCTCATCGCCCTTGCGGGTTACTTTCTCAACGAGCTTTGTTTGAGCCTCCGCTATGCCCACCACACTGGTGGTAAGTAGAATGCTCAGCACGGTCTTGTTCATCATGTGCTATAGTGTTTGGGTTTGATATAGTAAACAATATAGCGAACAACAGACGAATACTAAAAATAATATATACGAATGGCTATTTTGTCTCGCTCAACACCTGCTTGGAGAACATGATGGAAACGGTAAGAGTTAACAGCGAAATCACCAACATGGCCGTTGTTAAGAGAAAGGCCATTCCGGCTGTTTCGGTAGCGTCGGAACCTTGTGACTCCTGCACCATGCCCAGCAACCGGATAAAGTAGGTGGCGGCACGCCAGCCCAGCAGCAGTGTCAGCAGACCCGCTTCGGCGGTGCCCAGCATAAAGCCCCAGCGCTTGCCCCGGTTCAGGAAGTGGCCGGCAGTGAGTCCAATCAGGCCACCTGCCACACCAGTTATCAGTGCTGTGTTTGCCTGCTCACCGGCAAGGTCCACAGCCACCACGCCGCAGCCCATTAAGAAGAATCCGAAGAAGGCGTACAGGTACGATATGTTCTTGTGCATGGTGCGCTTCAGGTATAGGTGTCGGGTGTAAAGATACGGGAGATTGGGATAGTTTAAAAGTTATAGTGAGCTCGCTCGTTTATACTTTCGAATCGTTCTGCATATCCTTGTCCGTGTAAGGTATACTTTATTCTTTGACTATACTTTAAACTTCCTTGGCGCAAACGTTTGCTAGTGACTTTATACTTTGTTTTATGCTTTCCTAGCCGCTGCTTCCTGCAACTTGACACAAGCTATCCTTTCTAGCCACTGTTCATCCTCTAGTTCCCACAAACCTATCGTTTCATATCCTGCTTGGCTCCCTCCCAGGCCGGGAGGCCTCGCCTTCGGGCATCGCGCTGTCTACATTTCCTTTGCTCCTGACGTCGCAATGCCTCGCTGCCGCTCGTCACCGGAACCTCTCGAGGCGCTCAACCCAAAGGCTGGGATAGGTTCGATAGCTACGCTACGGCTGACGAAGCCTGAACCAAGTCCCCCTTTGAAGGGGGCAGGGGGATGTTAATCGGCTGCAAACAATTCCCCTCTTGGGAGGGGCTAGGGGTGGGTTTATACTTTTTAGGGACAGGTCGCGACCTTTCCGCGCAACAACTGAGGCTATAGCACTTATACTTCAGCCAAAGTAATTACAGAGTTCCCCGCCTTAGACAAGGAGGGGCAAGGGGTGGTTGGACCCGGAGCTGCAACCAAAAGATCGCAGTACCTCCAACTCCGCGAGCTCTTCTTATTAAATCCCTCACACAACTTTTGCATCAAACTAAAGTATGAATGCCTGGGGCGGGAAAGTATAGAGGCCTCTGACGATGACGAAGAAGGAAATCCACGAATTATATGCTGACCCGGGTAAATCTGCTGCCTGGGCCGGTTTGCGCTATACCTCTGATGAGAAGCCGGGCTTCACCCGCAAAAAGGCTGGAAAAGGTTTTTACTTCCTGGATGAAAAAGGCGAGAAAGTGACCGATGAGAAGGTGCTGGCAAGGCTGCAGGCACTCGTTATCCCTCCGGCATGGACCGAAGTATGGATCTGCAAACAACCGAAAGGGCACCTGCAGGCAACCGGACGTGACACCAAGGGCCGTAAGCAGTACATTTACCACCCGCAGTGGCAGCAGGCACGCAGCCTCACCAAGTTCGGGCGCATGATCGAGTTTGGGTATGCCTTGCCTAAACTGCGCCAGCGCCTGCAGGAAGATATCAACTCGCGGCACCTGGACCGGCGAAAGGTAACAGCCCTTGTGCTCACCATCATGGACAACGCGCTGATACGGGTTGGCAACCGCAGCTACGCCAAATCGAACAACTCCTACGGCCTCACCACCCTGCGCGATAAGCATGTGAAAGTAGAGGGCAGCAGCATCCGGTTTTCCTTTGTAGGGAAGAAGGGGGTGGCACAGGAGGTGGATCTGAAAGACCGGCGACTGGCGCGCCTGGTGAAAAAGTGCAGAGACATTCCGGGCTATGACCTTTTCCAGTATTACGACGAGAACGGCGAACGGCAGACGCTGGAGTCGGGAGACGTGAACGAGTACCTGCGTGAGGCAACGGAGCATGATTTCTCGGCCAAAGACTTCCGGACTTGGGGTGGCACCGTGCGTATGGTCGAGTGCCTGGAAGACGTACTGGACGAGCAGCCGGAGTTGGAGAAGGAGAAAGCTATCAAAGAGGCCATTAAGGAAGTGGCGAAAGGACTTGGCAATACCCCCACGGTTTGCAGCAAGTATTACATTCACCCGGAGGTGGTCAACCTGTTCCGCGAGGACCGGCTGATTAACTACCTCAAGCGCCATGACGCTACCAAACCTAAGTCGAAGTACCTTTCCGGAACTGAGGAGCTGGTACTGAAGATGCTGCAGCGCGTGGCGAAAGAAAAGGAGAAGAAAGCGGCAGCAGCGTGATTTTATACTTGATTTTATGGCGCGGTTTTGTCTCCAAAAGTATAAACCTAACCCACAAACTGAGCAAGGACGTTCTCTTCTGCTAAGAAACCTGGTAGGAAGTGAGGGCCTCTACCCCCGAAGGTGAAGCTTTTACTACTTGCTACCAAGATCCTTTCAGGATGACAAAAAGTGTAAAATGCACCTGTCAAACTGAGGTAAAAGATCAGCTAATTTATACTTTCCGGCTATTTCGGCATGTTGTCAAGCGACTGCCAGAGGTATTTGCTGGCGATGGTGCGGTAGGGGCGCCAGTTTTCGGCTATCTGCTGCATCTGTTGGCGCAGGGCCTTGCCCTTGCCGGAGGTATCGAGTCCATAATGTCGCTTCATGGCGTTTTGTATACCCAAATCATCCACAGGAAAAACATCGGGGCGCTCCAGGGCAAACATCAGCAGCATTTCCACGGTCCAGCGGCCGACGCCTTTTATCTGTGTCAGGTGCAGGATCAGTTCTTCATCTTCAATGGCGTTGATGGCGGCGTGCTCCAGGTTTCCTGCCGCTGCAAAAGTGGCCACATTGCGGATGTACCCAATCTTCTGAAACGAAAGCCCGGCACTGCGCAGCATCTCATCGGTTGCAGCCAGCACCAGCTCCGGGTGAGGGTATTCCCCCGGAAACAGCTCCTGAAAACGTTTGAAAATTACCGCCGCCACCTTCGTGCTCAGCTGCTGCGACACAATAGATCCAAGCAGCTTGAAGTATACATCCTCAGACCTGGAGGAGGGCAGGGGCCGCCCGTTACGGATGATCTCACAAATAATCGGATCAGCGGCAAAAGCAGCCAGAATTTCAGGAGAAGGATGGGAGAGGTTCATAGTTATGGTATTAGGATGAGTGACGATATGACAAAGGAGAAGCTGCCAAGAGGCAAAATACACAGGGGAGCGGTCCCCTTGAGGGGACCATAGGGGTGTTACTCATTTATGGTGATCGCACCACCAATGGTCCCTTTCAACAGACAGATATCGCTAGTGGTAGCAGACTACGCCTCTACCTTCTCCTGGTTCAGCGCCTGTAGCACCTGCAGCAGGTGCTGGTGCATCTCTTCGGTGATATCCAGGTGGGTTACAAAACGGATCATCTGCGGACCGAAGCTCGAGGCAAGTATGTTTTGCTTGGCCAGGGCCTGCACAAAGGCAGCATCCTGCATGCGTTCGTTTAGCTTAAAGATTACAATGTTTGTTTCCACAGGCATTACGCTCTCCACATAGCTGCTCTGCAGCAGCACCTGCTCCAGTTCTTTAGCCCTGCGGTGGTCTTCGTGTAGGCGCTCGATGTGGTTGTCCAGCGCGTAGATGCAGGCCGCAGCCAGATAGCCGGCCTGTCGCATGCCTCCGCCAAACACCTTGCGCACTCTTCTGGCTCTTTTGATAAACTCGCGGGAGCCGAGCAGGACGGAGCCTACCGGGGCACCAAGTCCCTTGGAGAGGCACACGGAAATGCTGTCAAAGTATAAGCCGTAGTCCTGAGCCGAGTCGCCGGAGGCGGCCAGGGCGTTGAATACACGGGCACCATCCAGGTGTAGGGCAAGGTTATGGCGCTTGCATACTTCGGATATGGCGGCAATCTCCTGTAAAGTATAAAACGAGCCGCCGCCTTTGTTGCAGCTGTTCTCCAGAGCCACCAGCCTTGTCTCGGGGAAGTGGATGTTGTCGAGTGGGCGGATATTGGCCTCTACCTGCTGCGGTGTCATTTTACCGCGCTCGCCATGCACCAGGGCTGTGGAGGCTCCTGAGTTGAAGGCAATGCCCCCGCCCTCGTACTGGTGGATGTGCGCTGTAATGTCGCAGATAACCTCTGTGAGCGGGGCGGTGTGCACTTTGATGGCAATCTGATTAGTCATGGTGCCGGACGGGCAGAAGAGGCCGGCCTCCATGCCAAACATGACGGCGGCTTTCTCTTCCAGGGCGTTCACTGTCGGGTCCTCGCCGTACACATCGTCGCCAACAGGGGCGGCAAACATGGCCTGCAACATGGCTGGGGTTGGCCTGGTTACGGTGTCGGAGCGGAGATCTATCTTCTGAGTCATGAATATGCTTTCTGAAAAAATTTTATTTTGTAAAAATAATAACTTACTTTTGCCCCTCAAATAAAAACATTGCAACGATGGGAGTTACTAGACTAAAAAGAAAAGATCGCAAGAATAAGGCAAGAGCTAACAACAAAGTAGCTAAGATCAAGCAACTGCTGCTGACGCCTGTTATCAAGAACGTAGACGTAGACGCGCTGAAAGAGCAATTCGGTGAGGCTCCAAAAAAGAGCACGCCTGCTGCTGAAGAAACCGCTGCCGAGTAGTCCCTTATTTTCGCGAAAGTAAGTCCATCTGCTGCCGCTGCTGTTTAGAGCGAATGGCGGCGGCTTACTAAACAAGACATCAAGTGTGTTTGCCTGCGCAGACACACTTTTTTTATGCCCGATTGCCTAGCTCTAGCACTTGCAGGTCCTGCACCTTGCCTTCGGAGATGTTGAAACGCACCATGGTCCGGATTTTATGAAAGCCATGCCTTCCCGCCGCGCCCGGGTTGATGTGTAGCAGGTTATTAAGGCTCTTGTCGGTCATGATCTTGAGGATGTGCGAGTGGCCGGTGATATAGAGCTGCGGCGGGTTGAGCTTTATACTTTGGCGCACATCGGGGTGGTACTTGCCGGGGTAGCCTCCGATATGCGTCATCATCACGTCCAGCCCCTCTGCCACAAACCGGTTCACCTTAGGGTGCACCTGCCGGAGGGCAGCATCGTCTATATTACCGTACACGCCCCGCAGCGGCGCCAGCTCCTGCAGCCTATCTGATACTTCCATACTTCCAAAATCACCGGCATGCCATATCTCGTCACGGTCTGATAGTAGGCGCATGATTTGATCGTCGAGATAGGAGTGGGTGTCGGAGAGAAGGCCGATTTTGAGCATGTTAGAAATTTTGAGAGTTGGTGAGTTAGAGAGTTAAAGAGTTCGTAGATTTTACCTTTTTTCGGTGTTGCAAGTTACTTGTTTTCTTGGGATTGGTGGCGAATGCTTGCTCGGGATATGAATATTGCTTTGCCGGGTCCACACCCCCAGTTTTCCCCTAAAAACAGGAGAGGGGAACATTTTAGTGCCGGATCCAACCACCCGTGGCCCCACAGGGCAACGCTTGCTATCTTCGAACTCCCATTCTCGGCAGTCTAAGGCGGGGAGCCTGTGACTGCATTGGCTGAAGTATAATTTTCATAGTATCAGCTCTCGCGGACAGGTCCCGACCTATACCTACAAAGTATGAACCCACCCTAGCCCCACCGAGGAGGGGAATTATACTTTCTGATTTCACTGTCATCTCGAACGAAGTGAGAGATCTATCCGGAATTCTCTTCAGATCTCTCCCGAAGGTCGAGATGACAAAAAGCAGCGGCTATCGAACCTACCCCAGCCTTTGGGTTGAGCGCCTTGTAATTTCCGGTCCCGCAGGGCAGCCCGAGGCACGAGGGCAGGAAATGTACACCGCGCGATGCCCGAAGGCGAGGCCTCCCGGCCTAGGAGGGAGCCAAGTAGGAGATGAAGCGAGACATTTGTGGGAACTAGAGGATGAACGGCAGCTAATAAGGATAGCTTGGTTCATTTGGAAGGAAGCAGTGGCTACTCGCGGCACAAGCAGTCGCTTGCGCCAGAGAAGTATAAAGTATAAACCGGCAAGTATAAAGTATAGTAACTCACCCCTCTCAACTTAATTCTGATTTTGAAATTTTTATGAGATGCTGAAAACATATGAGCCGGAAACAGGTTTTGCTGTGACCATACACTAAAACAACAGCTCTGAAGTTATAACACTGGAGTAACCACCCTTCACCCTGAACCACACCATGAGAAAGTTATTTTTAGCAGTTATCGGATTGGCAATTTTTACATCGTGCGAGCAAGCCCAGGGAAGGCTGACCGATGTTGCCAAGGATATTGCGAAAGAGGAATTTAAAAATCATATGGGATTCGACTTCGACTCTACCAAAGCACGTATTGACACGCTGAGTTTAGAAAACGAAATAAGGCGCGAAGCCAAAGACCGACTGATAGATGAGATAAATGCGATGTAACGCCTGTTGTAGTTGGCGCTTGTTACGTCCTGTACAGCGGCGATGAGTAGCCAGATCCGCTGAACCGCTTCTTTGACCGCCCAGTTTATTCTGAAGGGAGCTTTCTTCTGGTTAAATTTTATACTTCTATTTGCTGAGGCTGTAGGAATTCTATGTTTTGTCGTGTGCTCCAGACAGTATCAAGAATCTGAAGTACAACCATTATAATATGCTAGTAGAAATTTTAAGCAAATCGTATAAGTATAAACAGGGGAGAGTCGAGAAAAATTGACCTATAGTTTGGCACATTTATATACCCGCTACGTCTGCTACGCCTGAATAAAGCGACTTTCGGGTTAAAATATTGGACGTTTACGTAGTAAAAATGGATGTTGGTGTAAAATAAGAAGAATAGTTATAAAAAATATACATAAAATACATCAAGTATGAGCTGGTTGCGTAAATAGGTTTAAACAAATAACTATGCCAGCCACCGTACTCAGTGATCGCCAATACCACACCGCTCTCCAGGAGCAGCATTTTTCGCTGCGATACTATGCTGATGATAAACTGGTGTGTTCAGAGTGGCGCGGCGTGGTGCCCTGCGACACGCTCCGGCAATACAGCCTTTATGTTTGCCAGTTTATCTTAGACAATAACGTTGAACTTGTACTTGCCGATTACAGCCGTATGATTGTGCCTTGCCTGGAGGATCAGGTTTGGGTAGCCAATCGCACTGAAAAGCTGCTGCGTCATAGCAATGTTTCACGTATTGCTAGTGTGCTGGCCCCCGAGCTTTTTCAGCCTTTAGGCGGCCGCAGCTCCACCGACATCACCATCCAACTGCGCCTGCCCTTCGATCTCCGCGACTTCACACAAAAGAACGATGCCCTTAACTGGCTGCTGGCTGCCTGATCAGGCATAGCCATACATCCAAATTAAATAAGAGTACATTGCCGATGCCGAAGGGGACAGCTTTGGGAATGCGTGAGGTGCTGGTGCACCGGGCAAAGCCTCTCCAGCTCTTTGGGATTTTGGTGCAGCAACAGCCCGAGCATAAACTTAAACACTTCGTATTGCTCCTTTTTTCGACTAGCGCTAGCTAGCGTATCCCGGTAATTCAGCGTTTGCATCAGCCCACGCGTATCATTCTGCAGCAGGTGCACATATATGTTCCGGAACATCTTTTTAGCCTCTGCCGGGTGCATTTCCAGGCCCAGAACTTCCGCTACAGCTTTTTGTGTCATGCTTTTCAGGTTAGGTTTTTTGGATGTACATACAAGTTGTTGATAAACAGTTGTATGTAAAATGATATCCGTCATAAAACCACTCGATTTCCCGTGAGCATGCCGCATTCTTCAGCGAAAGCCATCTATTTGTGATATTCTAATCAAGGCGCATTGTTTCCGCACAGGGTAGTTGGCGGCTTCAGCAGGGCGTGTTATTTTTTTGCTGATTGCTGAATTGCAAAAACTAAAAATTGTATATTGCTATATTAAACTTATAAAAGAGCCTTCGTAACCAGGCTCTTAGCAGTGTGCACCCAATTATATCAATCACTTCAAAAAGCGACCTTTATGGGAATGATGAAAGAATTTAAGGAGTTTGCCATGCGCGGAAACGTGATGGACCTTGCCATTGGTATCATCATTGGCGGTGCCTTCACAGGTATTGTAAATTCTGTTGTAAACGATTTAGTTATGCCTGTAGTGGGCAAGGCCGTTGGCAACATGGATTTCTCTAACCTTTATGTGCCCCTTTCCGGCGAAGTACCTACCGGACTTGCCTTGGAAGAGGCCCGCAAACTAGGAGCCGTGTTTGCCTACGGTAATTTTATCACGGTGCTCCTCAATTTCCTCATCCTGGCCTTCGTCATCTTCCTGCTTGTAAAAGGCATTAACAGCTTGAAACGCCAGAAAGCAGCGGCTCCGGCTGTGCCGCCAGCCCCAACCAAAGAGGAGGTGCTGCTCACCGAGATCCGTGACTCGCTGCGCCATATTGCTTCGAAGTAAGCTAAGTATAGCCACTCAACAAGCGCCTGCTCACACAAAGAGCAGGCGCTTTTTTTGTTTTATGACAGTGGTAAAGGCGACATTCAAGACTACTGACTTGCTCGAAAAGCCATCCTTTACTTTGACTATACTTTCGTAGCCACTGCTTCCTGCAATTGGAGGCAAGCTATCCTTGCTAGCTGCGGTTCATCCTCTAGTTCCCACAAACCTAACGTTGCATCTATACTTGGCTCCCTCAAGGCCGGGCGGCCTCGCCTTCGGGCATCGCGCTGCTTTCGCTTCCTGCCCTCGTGCCTCGGGCTGCCTTTCAGGCACCGGAACCTCTCGAGGCGCTCAACCCAAAGGCTGGGATAAGGTCGATAGCTCCCGCCCATGCTGTCATCTCGACCTTTGGGAGAGATCTCTTTAGGATTCTACCCAGATCTCTCTCAGCTACGCTGGCTCTCTTCGGCTCTCGCCTCAAGAGTACTCGAGATGACAGGGAGAGTAGTAAGTACAAACTGTCCCTTTGAGGGGATTACAGGGTGTAATCGTTTGCAGAATTTATACTTTGTAGGGACAGGTCGTGACTTGTCCACCCTATACCAGCAACTATGAAATTTATACTTCAGCCACAGTAATAACAGGCTCCCCTCCTTGGCTAAGGAGGGGTAGGGGTGGTTGGACCTGGCGCGGCAAAATTTTATACAGTAATAATAGGATGGGAAGATTTTGATGGGAGTATCATCTGCGCTGTAAAGCCCAACCAAAAGCGCCTGCTCTTTGTCTGAGCAGGCGCTTTTGGTTGGAGTATAGTAACTTAAAACTTAGTTATCTCTGTTCTTATCACGATCTTTTTTGTTGTCGTGCTTGGCGTCATCAGCATCAACTGTTTTTTTCTTGGTAGTGGTATCGTACTCTACCACGGTTTCGGTTACTTCATACTCTGTAGGTACAGAGTCACGGTCTACCACTACTTTGTTATCTTCGTCAGCCTCCATGCTGGTTGTTCTATCGGTTCTATCGCAGGCTACCAGGCTCATAGATGCCATGGCTACTATACCTGCCAGCATTATCTTTTTCATAGTTAGTTTATTTAATAAAACATGTATAAGTACAAACCAGGCTGTTTGCCCGCTGTAACTTATACTTAGTTTTACGAGAGTAACAGTATAAAAGGTATACTTGTATAAATCAGCCTTGTAGGTAATATGCAAAACAGTATTGCACCATACTTCAGTAGCAGCGAGTGAGAGACGTACTGCACGACCAAATATCTGTTTCCAGCTACCAAGATGACTGAGTAGGGACAATGTGCTTTCTCTGATGCAGGGAGGGTAAGTTTTTCGTTGTAACTCAACCCTGTAAAGTGGTTCTACAGCAAATCCTTATACTTGTCTTACTTCAAGGTGCCCAGCAGCCTGCGTAGCAAAGTTATCTGACCCAGGTGATAAGCGTTGTGCTCGGCTACAAGCATGGCTTCGCGCAGCAGTGTTTGCCCTTGCCCATGCGCAAAAGGCTCGAACAGAGCATTGCAAGCGTCCTGCACCAGCTGTATCATCTCCTCCAAGTTGTGGGTGATGGCTTCTATACTTTGCTGAAGCTGCTCTTCACTTTCGGGAGCCTCCTTTGCTGGCCAGTAGTCGTCGGGCCAGGTGGGTTCCTGGTAGCTTGGGTTGCGGCTGAAGTCCAGGATATCATGCTGGGTAAAGCGCAGGTGCTCCAGTTGCTGCCAGATAGTATAGGGCAGCCCTTGTACTTTCTTTCCGGCCTCCTGCAGTGTGAGGCCATCCAGTAATTCGTTCATGGGGCGGTAGGCTTGCCCGCCGCGCAGGAGCTTTACCAGGTGCTGCCGTAATTGTTCGTTTTGTGTCATAGCCAGGGAAGTATAACCTATACATACTTCCTGCTCGGGCGGCTGGTTGTGAGGCTGTTGTAATAATTGAGCCGGATAAATGAACTGGTTGTTGAAAGTATAAACTTGCTGTGAAAGCCCTAGCGTGACGTGCAGTGGCGCAACTGGTGCAGTAGGAGCAGGGCCGCCGAAAAAAGCACCACGGCCACCACCTGATGCAGCACGCCCAGGCTTACCGGCACCGCCTTCACCAGCGTAACAATGCCCAGCGCCACCTGTAGCAGGCAAACCAGCAACAGTACCGATAACAGCGTTTGAGCATCCGGCAACAGCACCGTGTAGCGCGCGCGATACCAGAGCCAGCCTACAGCTAGCAGCACCAATATAGCAGTCCAGCGATGGGCAAACTGCATCGCCACACCGTTCTCCAGCACCTGCAGCAGGCTGCCCAGGTGGCCGTGCAGGTGTGCCGGAAAGATCTCGCCCTCCATAAGCGGATAGGTGTTATAGGAGAAACCGGCCTTGAGGCCAGCTACAAAAGCCCCTAGGATGATCTGCACCAGGATAAGCCCCAGCACCAGCAAGGCTGGGCGGTAGAGGCTGCTCCTGCGTGTGCCTTGTCTGCGGGTCGTGACAAGGTCGGCTACAGTCCAGAGGATAAGCCCTATAAGCGCTAGGGCCAGTGTAAGGTGGGCCGCCAGCCGGAAGTGGCTTACGTGCGGGTTATCTACGAGTCCGCTTTTTACCATCACCCAACCCATCAGTCCCTGCGCCATGCCCAGGGCAAGTATAATAAGCAGCCTGCGGAACAGCCAGCTTGTTAACTTTTTCGTGAGCAGGAAGTACAGGAAAGGCACAATAAACACCATACCTATCAGGCGGCCCAGCAGCCGGTGCAGGTACTCCCAGAAAAAGATTGCTTTAAACCCCTCCAGCGTCATGCCTTTGTTCAGCTTCTGGTACTCCGGAAACTGTTTATACTTCTCAAAAGCAACTTGCCAGGCTTCGTGCGAAAGGGGGGGCAGCGTGCCCCCTATCAGGTTCCACTCCACGATGGAGAGGCCGGACCCGGTGAGGCGCGTAATGCCACCGATAACCACCATGGCCAGTATCAAGATTGCCCCGCTCAGGAGCCAGTAAATTATCGCTTTGTTTGGGGTAGATGCCTGCATAACCCCGCAAAAGTCTGGATAAAATAATCACGAAGAACTGACATTCGTCATTTCTTTTAAACTTTCAGGTCTATAGTTGCGGGGAGTTCAGTTCAGGAGCCAGCTCAGCGCCTCCGTCCGGTGGCTGAACGTTTTGAGCTCATAAGGCACTATGCCCGAGTGGAAGATCTTCTCGATGTTTTTCTGGGCTATACTTTCACGCAGCGGGCTGAGCGGGTGAATGCGGGCCACCTTTTGCAGGCGTGTTTTGGAGAGCTCCCGGGCCAGGTTAAGGTTTAGCTCGCTATTCTCCTCATCTGTGATGTGAATGCTGGTAACGCTGGCGTCGAGTAGCAAGCGCTTTACGTCGTAGTTGCGGATAGTTTCCACCATAATAGAGAGGCTGTGGCGCACCTCCGTCAGCTGGTAGCTGTACAAATCGGGGTAATTTACCTGCAGGATATCTGTTGCAGGGCTATACTCAAGCTTTATCAGTCCGTTATGATGTAAGATCATGTGCGATAGGGCTTGTGTTCTTCTGTACCTTTTTCTGCGGGGTTAAATTAGTAAAATTAGCAATACAATATAAAGCGCCCCCTGTATGTTTTTATTATCTTAGGACCTCATGCCCTCATGCCCGTGCGGGCGATGTTAACCAAAGTATAAAATCGTATCATGAGACCATACATTCTTGCCGAAACAAACTGGAAGGCCCTGAAAGATCAGCATGTGGACCTGGCTGTTTTGCCATGGGGAGCCACCGAGGCCCATAATTACCACCTGCCTTACGCCACCGATGTGATAGAGGCCGAAGCCATTGCCGCTGCCTCCGCCAAAATAGCCTGGGAGAACGGCACTAAGGTGATGGTGCTGCCCGCTATTCCATTTGGCGTGAATACCGGACAGGCAGATATCAAGCTGGACATCAACCTGAATCCCAGCACCCAGCTGGCCATACTGGACGATATTGTGGCCGTGCTGAACCGTCAGGGCATTAAGAAGCTGCTGGTGCTCAACAGCCACGGCGGCAACGACTTCAAGCCGATGCTGCGCGAACTGGGCCTGCGCTACCCCGAGATGTTCCTGGTAAGCTGTTTCTGGATACAGGCCGCCGACCGCAAGAAGTTCTTCGACGTTCCCGGCGACCATGCCGATGAGATGGAAACGAGCCTGCTGCTGCACCTGCGCCCTGACCTGGTGCTGCCGCTGGAGGAAGCCGGAGAGGGCAAGGAACGTAAGTCGCGCATCAAAGGCATACGCGAGGGTTGGGCATGGTCTGAGCGAATCTGGTCTATGGTAACGGAAGACACGGGCGTAGGCAACCCCAAAGCAGCCACCGCCGAGAAAGGCAAAGCTTTTTTAGAAGCCGCCGCCCAAAACATTGCCGGACTGCTCGCCGAGATTGCCAACGTAGACATTAAAGATCGCTACACTGACGAAGTATAGATTAACCGTAGTGCGGGCGTGAACGCTACATTTCTGCTGCTCCGGATTTGCAATCCGGAGCTTTATTAGAAGCGGATTTGTAATCCGCCTTTATGCCGTTAGCTGTAGCTTCTGCCGCTGCGGATTACAAATCCGAAGGAGCATATGAGCTTTAAAAGTATAAATGTCGGTTTATACTTTCTGCAGCACAAAGTTTCGTTAGGATACGGCATAGTATAAAAGCGACTGAAACCGTATCTTCGTATATTATTAGGATGACACGTATGAAGAAAAGACTGCTTGCGCCCTTGCTGGGACTGTTGCTGCTGGGGGCCTGCGCCACCGACGACGAGCCAACCCCTGTCACAAGACCGAATGCGGGGCCGCAAGACTTGTGTTATCTAACGGAGCAAACGATCTCCAATGAAGCCGGCGACACGACCTCTACCATCCGCTATACTTACAACGAGCAGAATCAGGTTGTCCAAACAGATCACCTGAACGGGGAGGTGCTGACAGAGGTGCGGACTTATACGTATACGTCGGGCGGAAAGCTGGCGATGGAGCGCCTGCTCACACCGGAAGGGGAGGAGGTTTCCTACACAGACTACAGCTATAATCCGCAGGGGCGGCTCTCTAGATACGTGGTGTTGCAGCGGGTGCCCGGCTTGGATGTTATACATCGCCTCGCCTCTTTCAAGGCATCCTACGATAACCTTGGCCGCCTCACATCTGCTACGGATTACCTGTACCTGAACAATACTGAGCAGGACAATGGGGGCATTACACAGACCTACGTGCGGGATAGTACGGTTACAGTGACAGTAAGAGGAAGTAACCGCGCCACGCTTTACACGGCAAAAATTGTACAGAATGACAGCATCTTTACGCCACTCTCTGCGGTACCGGTGTACCTGCACCGCAGGCCAGGTATTAATTACCCCAGCTTGAACGCTATCACCGAATTTAATGCCGTAGCAAATGATACCGTAGCAAAAGATATAGCCTACAAAGCCACTTACGAGACCAATAAACGGGGTTTCCCGAAATCTGCCGTGATAACTTACGCCGGAGGCCGCGTGGAGAAGAGAACTTATACCTATAACTGCCCGGAATAAGAATTGGGTTTCATGCTGTTTCCTTCGGTGGTGGGTGGCACATAAAGTATTCTTATAGATAAAGCGAAGCACATAAAAAAGGCAGCCAACTTTGGCTGCCTTTATACTTTCTATGCTTAAAATGCGGGTTAGAGCAATTTAAATAACCTGTCCTTTAGTCCGGCAGAGGCCTCTACAAGAGGTAGTCTTACCTGCGAGGTGCAAACCCCAAAACGCTCCAGCACGGCCTTTACTCCAACCGGGTTGCTCTCCTCATACATCAGCGGGTTGATGTCCACAAAGTTAAGCAGCAGCTCGGAAGCATCTTTGTAGTTGCCGTCCAGGGCCAGGCGTACCATGTTGCTGAACTTGCCCGGGAAGGCGTTTGCCAGCACGGAAATGACGCCCACCGCACCAAAGCTCGTCATAGGAACGGTCAAAAGATCGTCGCCGCTTATAAGCAGGAAATCCTCCGGCTTGTGTTTGGCAATGTACATGCACTGCTCCAGATTGCCAGAAGCCTCCTTGATGGCCACTATATTTTCATGCGAGGCCAGCTTTACCGTCGTCTCACCTGCCATGTTGCTACCCGTGCGGCCCGGCACGTTGTAAAGTATAACCGGCACCGGTGCGGCATCGGCTACCTGCACAAAATGCTGGTAAATGCCCTGCTGCGATGGTTTGTTATAGTATGGGCTAACAGAAAGTATGGCTGTGATGCCTTCTAAATCGGTTTGCTTGATGGTAGAGATAACCTGCTGCGTGTTGTTGCCGCCAATACCGTATACCAGCGGTACCCGTCCGCTTACGTGCGCTTTAATCTTCTGCAGGATAGTAGCCCGCTCCTCAGCTGTCGTTGTTACCGACTCACCCGTGGTACCGTTGATCACCAGGTAATCCACGCCACCATCCAGCACGAAATCCAGCAGCTTGGGCAGGGCGTCGTAGTCTACTTCCTGTTCTTTTGTAAAAGGCGTAACCAGCGCCACACCTGTTCCTCTTAATTTATCCTGAATCATAGAATGCCTTTATAACGCGAAGATCTGATTATGTAGCCGTAACTGCAAGTATCGTGTCAGGTATCTCAAGATTTGTACAGTCAGCAAAGTATAGGGTGCAAAAAGAGCAGGTTTATACTTTCCGATTACAATCCTGAAAGCGCGGTTTATTAGCCTGCAAAGACGCAACGTATGGCCTCTCTACTATTCCTCAACTTTCTAACTCTCTAACTTTCTAACTCTAGATACGCAAGGTATTGCGTATCTACAACTCCCCAACTCCCTACTGTATGTTGTTTTCTTCTACCCACTTGAGGAAAGTATCTTTGTATACTTCGCCTATCGGAATTTCCTTGTTGCCGATGCGGATGCGGCTCTTTTCGATGCTGTCGATTTTTTGCAGGGACACGATGAAAGAGCGGTGCACACGCAGGAATTTGGACTCCGGAAGTTTCTCCATCATCTTGCTCATGGAGAGCAACGTGATGATCTTCTGTTCTTTGGTTTGGATGATGATGTAGTCCTTCAATCCTTCTATCCAGAGGATGTCTCTAAAATCCACGCGAATGGTCTTGTAGTCGGCCTTCACGAACATAAAGTCGTGCTCCTGTGCGGCTGGCGCTGGGGAGGGGGCTGCCTCGGCGGTTTTGGCGGGCACACGCTGCAGCCTTTCCTGCGCCTTGGTTACGGCCTTCAGAAAACGATCGAAGGGAATGGGCTTGAGCAGGTAGTCCACAGCATCCTGGTTAAAGCCTTCCAACGCGTAATCGGGGTAGGCGGTGGTGAAGATGATGAGCGGCTGGTTTTTCAGTATGTTCAGGAACTGGATACCTGTTAGCTCCGGCATCTCGATGTCGAGAAACATCAGGTCAATCTGCTCTTCCCGCAACACCTGCATGGCCTCGGTGGCGCTGGAGCAGGTTTTTACCAGTTTCAGGTAAGGCAGTTTACTGATGTAGCTTTCGATGATGTCGAGGGCCAGCGGTTCGTCGTCTACGGCAAGGCAGCGGATGGTCATAGTTTTATCTGGTTTATAGGCTTGAAGTATAGTTTCAGTGTGGCGTAAAAGGTGCCCTCTTTTTCCTCAAAAGTCAGGTCGTGCTGCTTGTCATAGAGCAGGTTAAGGCGGCGTTTGAGATTTTCGAGACCGATGCCCCCAAAGTCCCGCTTCTTGTGCTGGCTGGTGTTGTTAATGGTGCTGAACAGCAGCGAATCCTCCCTCACCACCAGGTTCAGAATTATCCCGATTTCGTTCTTGCTCACCAAGCCATGCTTAAAGGCGTTCTCCACCAGCGTCATCAGCAGCATGGGTGCTATCTGCTTGCCCTTCAGGTCGCCCTCAATGTTAAACCTGATACTTGTCTGCTCCCGCAGGCGCAGCTTCTGCAAAGCTATGAAATTATGGATGTGGTCCACCTCTTTCTCCAGGCTCACCAGGGCGTCGTTGCTCTCATACAGCATGTAGCGCATCAGCAGCGAGAGCTTCATGATGGCGTCCGGCGTTTCGGGGTGCTGCTGGTAGGCAAGTGAGTAGATGTTGTTGAGCGTGTTGAACAGGAAATGCGGATTCACCTGCGACTTAAGGAAGGCCAACTCGGCTGTCAGCTTCTGCGTTTCGAGCTCCTTGTTGCGGCGCTCGTTGCGGATATAGTTGCCTGTTACCTTTAGGGCGGAGGAGATGAAAACCAGCACCAGTCCACCCATAATATACTGCAGAATGCGCTCGCTGCTGTAGAGCTGCGTCATCTCGCGGTTAAACTCCCGGAACAGATAGAAGTCGAGCGGGGCGCGCACGATGGCAATGGCTACCAGGGTGGTAAGCACTGCGGCAATGTAGAGCAGGATGCGGTTGCGCGCTAAGTAGCGGGAGATGAGCACATACCAGTTGAAGTAGAAAATGAAGATGTTGATGAGCAGGCCCACCAGCACATCCAGCACCTTGGCAAAAGAGAGGGCGCTGTTGCCATACAGAAAGTAAAACACCCAGGCACCAAACAGCGCCCAGGCGGCTACATGTATGGCCACCGTATAGCTTTTTTTCACGGCCACTTCCGGCAACACTACATTCGGTTTTGGCAAAGTTTTCAGGCTCATGTGTCGCAAACAGCCGGGCAGCAAAGCATGCCTTATACTTGCGTTCCCGGCTTTCTATACTTTAAAGATAGTGAAAGTATGCTATTTACGCGATGCCCCCACACGTCAATATACCAATCAGGCCCACATCCGGATTAAAGTTCTGTTTTAAAAGACTAACACCCCTCATTCTCATTGGTCTAGGCATTTTAGGTGTTAGTATAATCTATTTTTTTGATGCTGAAATAATTACATCCTTTACGGCCATGCTACTAAAATAAAACTATGAATCCATTTATCATTGAAACCCATGGCCTGAGTTACAGCTTCGGAAAGCATCAGGTACTGCATGATCTGGAGTTAAGGGTACCGAAAGGGGCTATTTTCGGCTTTCTGGGACCAAACGGTGCCGGAAAATCCACCACCATTCGCATTTTGCTCGGTCTTCTGCCTGTGCCCAAGGGGCAGGTACGGGTGCATGGGCAGGACCTTACCGAACACCGCCTCGACATCCTGCGCCGCACCGGCTCGCTTATCGAGATGCCCACGCTTTACCGCCACCTCTCCGGTTACGACAACCTGGAAATGCACCGCCGCATGGTGCAGGCGCCCCAGAGCCGTATCGCCGAAGTGCTGCAGATTGTTGGCCTTACTAAAGATGCGCCCCGCAAAACAAAGGAGTACTCGCTGGGCATGAGCCAGCGCCTCGGCATCGCGCTGGCCCTGCTGTCTGAGCCTGAACTGCTGGTGCTGGACGAGCCCACCAATGGCCTGGACCCAAGCGGTATCCGGGAGGTGCGGGAGCTGATTGTGCGCCTGAACCGGGACTTTGGAAAAACCATCTTCCTTTCAAGCCATTTGCTTTCCGAGATTGAGAAATGCGCTACCGAAGTGGCGATTATCGACAAGGGAACCACCTTGTACCAGGGTAGTTTGCAGCAGCTCTACCAGGGCACTTTTCAGAGCAACGTACTGCAACTGGAGACCAGCAACAACGCTATTGCGCACAAGTTACTCACCGACCACGCGTACCAGCTCTTGCCCCAGCAGGACGATGTGCTGGCAGTGCAGGTGCAGGACAGGCAGCAGGTGGCTAAAATCAACCGCTTCCTAATCGTGAATGGATTGGAAGTATACCGCCTCAGTACCCACACGCAAAACCTGGAAGAGCTCTTTTTAAACATTACCAACCGCGACTCGGCCACTGTTCCCATGTCAGAGTCTACACCAGTCCTGAAGCCATGAACGCCGCCACCTACTACCGCAGCAGCCTGAGCGCCGAAACGCTAAAGCTCAAAAACACTTTCGCCCTTTGGCTTGCCATACTGGCTCCCTGTGCCCTAGTAAGTATGAATGTGCTTGTTTTCTGGTCGAAAGGGCAGCATTTTGTAACCGAAGGAATTAACCCCTGGCACCGGTTCGCGGCACAGAACTTTGGAGTGTATGCCTTGCTGCTAATGCCCATTTACATTGCGCTGCTCACCAGCCTGACCAATGGCATAGAGCACAGGGCCAATGGCTGGAAGCATTTGTATGCCTTGCCCTTGCCTAAAAGTACTATTTATACTGCAAAGGCAACGACGGTGCTGGGGCTGGTGCTGCTGAGCAATGTGGTGTTTGTAGTGGCCTACCTGGCTGCCGGCCTTTTCCTGTCGGTGGTGCGCCCGGACTTAGGTTTTGAGGTTATGACTGGCCTTTTACCGGTTTATATCTCGGTGCTGAAGCTGTTCCTGGCAACGTTTGTCATCATTGCCCTGCAGTTTTGGCTCAGCATTCGGTGGAGCAGCTTTGCCCTAAGTATGGGCGTGGGAATTGTGGGCATTATCACGTTGATGGTGGCACTCCGGTGGGAGCATATACACTACTATCCGTTTGCTTACCCGTTCATGGCTATCAAGGATTTCCCGAATGAAACTTCGCTGCAGAACGTGTTTGGGCAGGAGGTCTTACTGAGCTTAGGTACTGGCTTACTGGTGTTTATACTTGGCTATTTTGATGTTTCCCGTAAGCGTATTTCCTGAAGTATCTTGTTTTGTTGTTTGTTTGAGGAAAAGCGGCACTGGGTTTCCCGGTGCCGCTTTTTTTATACTATCTGATCATCCCTAGAAATTCCTCTTCTGATAAAATCTTGATGCCCAGTTTCTCTGCCTTCTCCAGCTTGGAGGGGCCCATTTTGTCGCCGGCCACCAGGTAGGAAAGTTTTTTGGAGATAGAACTCACGACTTTGCCACCATGGCTAATAATCAGTTGCTGCAACTCCTCCCGGCTCACGCTCTCGAACACGCCGGATATCACAAAGGTAGAACCTTCCAGCCGGTCACTCTGAATATCCGGGGCAGTTCTCTCAGACTTGAACTTAAGCCCGGCTGCTTTCAGGCGCTCTAAGAGCTCTATATGGTCTGGCTCCTGGAAATAGGAAAGGATAGAATGAGCGATTCGATCACCGATTTCGTTGATGGCAATCAGTTCTTCGTAAGTTGCGCCACGCAAAGCCTCCAGGTCCGGCAACTCTTCGGCTATCTTTTTGGCCACGGTGCTACCCACAAAGCGGATGCCCAGGGCAAATAGTACGCGGTCATACGGCGTCTCCTTCGACTTCTGTAGGCTGTTGAGGATGTTGTTAGCCGATTTCTCGCCCATGCGCTCCAGCGGCACCAGTTGTTCGAAAGTAATGTCGTAAAGGTCGGCCACGTTGCGCACATAGCCAGCACGGTAAAGCTGCTCCAAGGTTCTGGGGCCCAGCTCATCCACGTTCATGGCCTTGCGGGAGATGAAGTGCTCCAACTTGGCCAGTATCTGCGGCTCACAGCCTTTCTCGTTCGGGCAGTAGAACTGCGCCTCGCCCTCGGCGCGCACCAGCTCGGAGTCGCAGGCAGGGCAGTGGGTAGGGTAGAGGATGGGTTGGCTGTCGGCAGGGCGCTGGGCAAAATCAACCCCCGTGATTTTTGGGATAATCTCGCCACCCTTCTCTACAAAAACGGTATCGCCCAGGCGCAGGTCCAGGCGCTGAATTTCGTTGGCGTTGTGC
Source organism: Pontibacter chinhatensis (assembly GCF_900113285.1). GTDB lineage: Bacteria > Bacteroidota > Bacteroidia > Cytophagales > Hymenobacteraceae > Pontibacter > Pontibacter chinhatensis. The sequence goes on along the minus strand of NZ_FOOT01000001.1, from coordinate 549,738 downwards.
ACGGAGGCGCGCTTTACCACCGTACCAGCCAATTGAACTGGCTCCAAGAGGGCAACCGGAGTCACGGCTCCCGTGCGGCCTACCTGGTACTGCATGCCCAGCAGCCTGGTAGCGGAGTTCTCGGCAGCATACTTATAGGCAATCGCCCAGCGCGGACTCTTGGCAGTATAGCCCAGTTCCTCCTGCAGGGCATAGCTGTTCACTTTCACCACCACGCCATCGGTAGCAATCGGCAGCTCGAATCGTCTTTTTTCCCACTCGTTGATGTAAGCCAATACATCTTCAATGCCGTTGCATTTGCGCCAGGTATCAGATACTTTAAACCCCCATTTCTGGATGGCTTGCAGACTCTCGGAGTGCGTGTCGAAAGGTAGGTTATTGGCCAGCATGCCGTAGGAGAAGCAGCCTAGCTTGCGGCTGGCCACTACTGACGAGTCCTGCAACTTGAGGGTGCCGGAGGTGGCATTTCTGGGGTTGGCCAGGAGCTGCTCGCCCGTCTCTTCGCGCTCGGCATTGAGCTGCTGAAATACCTGGAACGGCATAAACACCTCGCCACGCACTTCAAACAGTTCCGGGTAGTCTTTGCCGTGTGCCTGCAGCGGAATGTCGCGGATGGTGCGCACGTTCGCTGTGATATTATCGCCACGTGTGCCGTCGCCGCGGGTGGCGCCCTGCACCAGTCTGCCGTTTTCGTAAGTCAGGCTTATGGCCACGCCATCAAACTTCTGCTCACACACATACTCGACGTCATCGCCTATGGCTTTGCGTACGCGCTTGTCGAACTCGCGCAGCTCATCCTCGGAGTAGGTGTTGCTGAGCGAGAGCATTGGCCAGCGGTGGTAAACGGTTTCGAAGGTTTTGGTGATGGTGCCGCCCACACGCTGGGTAGGGGAATGCGGCAGTTTATACTCCGGAAAACGTTCCTCCAGCTCTTCCAGGCGCTTGAGCAACTGGTCAAACTCGAAGTCTGACACTTCGGAGATGCTATTCTGGTAGTATTGGTAATTCAGGTGATTTATCTTCTGCGTCAGCTCCTGTATTTCCAGGGCCGGGTCTTGTGTGTTTGCCATCTCTCGTGATTTATACTTCCTGTAAAAATAGGAAATTTGTCTGAATGAGGATTGGCGGGAGGAGAGGATAAGGAGGATTTCTCAGCGATGCAGAGTTTTATACTTGTGCTATTAGCTGGAGCAATTGTCCGCCTGTGCCTTTTTATACTTTGGCTATACTTGCTGATTTATACCTTCGCTGGCGCGGGCTTGTAGCCCGTGCCTTTTATACTTCATTTTCGCTGACTTATACTTTCATAGGCGCCGCTTCCTGCAACTGGAACCAAGCTTTCCTTGCTAGCCACTGCTTATCCTCCAGCCCCACGCATCTACAGTTGCATCTCAGGCTTTGGTGCCCTCCTAGGCCGGGAGGCCTCGTTTTCCCGCTCGGCGCTGGGAGCTTTTCCTTTGCTCCTGACGTCGCAATGCCCTCCGGGCACCGGAAAAACTTGCAGAAGGGGGCCCCTACCCCCGGCGCCTCCCAGAAAAACTGGGAACAGATTCGATAGCTTCTGCCTTTGGCAATCCAACAAGTATAGACTGTTCCCTTGAGGGGACTTCAAGGGTGTTAATCGCCTGCAGACAGATCCCCTCCTCGGAGGGGCTAGGGGTGGGTTTACTTTGTAGGGACAGGTCGTGACCTGTCCGCGCAATAGCCTCAACTACGAAACTTATACTTTGGCCAAAGTAATCACAGGCTCCCCGCCTTAGCTAAGGAGGGGCTAGGGGTCGTTGGACTAAGGTAACTATGGAGCATGTACTTCTCAGTAGCCTCAGCTTCACCTCCTGCCTACAAGATCCTTTCAGGATGACAAAAGAATAAGCATGGCCCCTGCCGTTTAAGGAAAATTTATCAATATGAAGGCTCAGGCGAAAAGAGTCAAGAAGTAAAAGAAAGCGAGAAAGCCTGCGCCAGGCAAGTATAAATGCTCTCAAAAGACAGGAAAACAAAACATCAACGATGAGCCTGTAAGCCGGGTTCTGTCGCTACGCCCGGAGGCGTGCGTCTTATCATTTATCTAGGCCTGCACTCGCGCACAGGCTCCATCGACCTACCCACCGACATCGGACGAGCAGCCCTTAGCCCCGCCGAAACGAGGCGCTGCCGGCCTATTTGGTCTTTCAACTCCTAAGGTTTACCCAGCCGGACAGGTCACCCAGCCGCTGGTGCGCTCTTACCGCACCTTTTCACCCTTACCAGCACAAGGCTGGCGGTAATTTTCTGTGGCACTGGCTGTATCCGTTTCGTCTCCAAAACAGACCCTTCCTGTTAGGAAGTAGGATGCTCTGCGTTGCCCGGACTTTCCTCTCCCCTCAAAAAGGGCAGCGATAAGACGGCTCACCGTTGATACTTTGTTCAGCGCAAAGATAACATAAAACTCGAACTGGAGGTTCGAGGTAGTTAGAGAGTTAAAAAGTTAGAAGGTTAGAAAGTTGAAATATAGAACGAGCATTCACGACTTTCTGACTTTTTAACCTTCTAACTCTCTAACTTACTTCAGTCTCACCAGTGTGGCGCCGTAGCCGAATTTTTCTTTGCGGGCGTCCTCGAAGTACTTGATGCCGGGGGTGCGGCTGAGGATTTTCTGTAGTTCCTTGCGCAGCACGCCGTTGCCAGCGCCGTGGATGAACACAATCTCATGCATGTTGGTGGCCATGGCTCTGTCTAACGCATCCTGGAAACGCTCCAGCTGTATTTTGATGATGGCGCTGTTGCTCATGCCGCTGTGGTCCTCTACCAGCTTCTCGATGTGCAGGTCTACCTCATGCTCGGGAGCTGTGAGTTTATAGTTCTCGCTCTTCTCCACGGCCTCAGCCAGTTGCTCCTTTATCTTGTCCGGGTTCACGGAAACAGGCTTCTGGTCGAGCTGGAACAGGTAAGCTTCTTTGTTCAGCACCGGTGCGGTACGCTTGCTCTTGTAGAAGGAGCTGGCCTTAAACTGCACGCGTTTTACCACCGGCTCGAAGAGGGTGGGGCTGCCGTTGCGGTGCTGTATGAATTGAATAATAAGGCTGGGCCACTTTTCAAACTCTTTCAGGTGGTAATGCGTGATTACGCGGGTGCCTTTTGGGGCGAGTTTATCGTTTTGCAGGCCACGGTACTTGCTTTCGCGCTCTTCGCCGCTGGTAAATAGCACATCATAATCCGAGTTGTTTACCACCGTTACCGCCAGCAGTTCCTCCGACTGATGCACCAGCGCCAGGTAAATGCCCTGCGCGGCCAGCACCGGGGCAACTGGCTCTTTACGTTTGCTTGGTTGTATGGCAGTCTCGTCCTGGCGCATATACTTTTGCTCCTCGGCCGCAATCACCACCACTTCGCGCCTGGCTACAGGGATGGTAAAGTCGTTATCAATGGCTACCTCTACCAGGTTGTTATCTAAAATGCGCGTGATAATGCCTTCCTCACGGCCAGACATCAGACGCACGCGGTCTCCTACGTTCATTTTATACTTTGTTTTAGTTCTATCGATGTTATTTATACTTTGGAAACAGGCAATAACCGATTATGGATTCCTGCCTGCCTCGTTTGCCTTCTCTGCGTTGAATTCCGAAGACTTGCCCTTGGGTATAGAAAGGGTTTTCCACTCCTCATTACGTAAGAGCTTACCAATGTACACTATCTGCCCAATGTGGTAGGAATAGTGTGCCAGTTGCCTGTTGATGGCATCTAGCACGGTGTGGGACTCGCTGCGGATAAAAATCTCCCTGTCCAGGTCTTCATCTGTGATGGTGTGGAGTGCGTTGAGGAAACAAGTCCAGCCCTCGTTCCACTTCAAGAGCAGTTCTTCCCGGCTTTTGATATCATTTTCGAACTCGGCGTCCCGGTTGCGCCAGGTTTTTTCTCCGTCGGTCGTCAGAAAATCGGTCCAGCGGGAGAGCATGTTGCCCCAGAGGTGCTTTACCAGCGTAGCAATGCTGTTGCTTTCAGAGCTGGGCTGCCAGAAAAGCTGCTCCTCGGTTAGTTGGCTAAAGGTTTTATCGCCTAACGTTTTATAGTATTCAAAGCGCTTGATGGCAGAGTCTAAGTAGGAAGTTTTCATAGTTTATACTTTGTTTGATGTGTACGCCTGCGGTTTCTCTGTAAAAGTAGGAGGCTTCACGTCAACTTAAAAGTATAGAGCGTGCATTTTTAGGCCATTTTTGCGGTTATATTCCAGTGTGGGCGCGGGAATTTTAATAATGCTCAGTACGTAGAGAGCGGTGTTCCATACTTTGCTGCGGCTTTTAAAGTGCATCAGGTTTAGGTCAGGGCTGAGGTAATACTGGCGGTAGTGGTCCAGGCCGGCTGCTTTGTTCGCTTCCGGGTCATTATAAACCATTTGCTGGGCACCATAGCCCACGGCGATGTTCAGCCATTTGGGGTACCTGCTCTCTTCTTTCAGAAAGGCACTCACATCCACCGAGAGCCAGTAGGTTTGCCCGTTATAATCTTTCAGGGCTTGCTCTGCCAGGCTGCTGCCGAGCACATTGGGGCGCATCTCGGCATAACGGGTAGTATGGAAGGAGAATTTAGGCATAATGCGAACATCCTGCCAGGCCAGTTCCTGCGCCACTACAGCCGCAGACCCAACGGTGTTGGCCACCAGGTCGCCCACCGAAGCACCATAATCTTCCTGATACCCATCAAATACCTCGATGGGGGTTTGCAGTATAATACCAGTAAGGCCCCCATAAAGTATGGCTTTCTTCTCCGGAACACCTGCCCAACGCAGCATATCAATTCCCGCACGGCTCTGATGGAAGGCGCTCCAGAAATGCCCTGCCTTGTCCAGCTGTTTCCATTCGTGGTTATCGTTGAACCAATGAAAACCTGTGCGCTCTTCTTTATACCACGCCTTGTTCAGCGATATCAGCATGGACGTATAGCCAACGGCGAACGTAGAGCCAAGCACCAGGAGCCTTTTGTTATTTACAGCCACCGTATCGACTGGGGCCTGTGTCATGCTGAGCCGGGGCAGCGTTAGGAGAAGTAGCAGGAAGTATAGTGTAAACCTTTGGCGCATCAGGGGCAAAGATAGGGCTTATTCCGGGTTTTGTTTGTTTGAGATGACTTGCTTCTTAGGCGGCTGTACTTTTACTTGTTTTATACTTCGGATTGCCAGTTTATACTTTCTTAGCCGCTGCTTCCCGCAGCTTGACACAAGCTATCCTTACTAGCTGCCGTTCATCCTCTAGTTCCCACAAGCGACTTGTTTCATATCTTGCTTTGGAGCTCTCAAGCCCGAGAGGGCTCGCCTTCGAGCATCGCGCTGCTTTCGCTTCCTGCCCTCGTGCCTCGGGCTGCCTCGCCTCCAGCTCGGCACCGGAACCTCTCGAGGCGCTCAACCCAAAGGCTGGGATAGGTTCGATAGCCATAGCTTCTGCTACTGGAAAGTAAAGTATAAAAAAGTAATACAGAAACTGTCCCCTTGAGGACAAGTGAGAACGTGAGTTCGATGCTTGCGAGCAAAGCTCATATAGGGGTGTAATCGCCTGCCAGATTAATACTTTGCACAGACAGCGGCTATAAAACTTATACTTCAGCATCAGTAACAACAGAGCTCCCCGCCTTAGACAAGGAGGGGTAGGGGTGGTTGGACCCGGTATCGTATCTGCTATACCAAGTATAAAGTAGTACCAGCTCTTTTCTTGACTAGCCCTAAAAACAAAAGCGGCGAAACCCAAGAGCTCCGCCGCTTTTTATACTTTCAAAGCTGTAAGTCTATACTTATGCTTTCGTGTACATTACTGATTTAACCGCCTCGATGGTACGCGCTACGTTAGGCAGTGACGCCTCGATAAGCGTAGGGGCATAAGGAAGCGGCACGTCGCGGCAGGTAACGCGTTTCACAGGAGCATCCATGTAATCAAAGGCATTGCTCTGGATGTGGTAAGCCAGCTCGGCAGAGATAGAAGCCAATGGCCATGCCTCTTCTACTACTACCATGCGGTTGGTCTTCTTCACAGACTCCACCAGTGTTTTGTAGTCGATTGGACGAACAGTGCGCAGGTCGATTACCTCGGCATTGATACCGTCTTTCGCCAGTTCTTCGGCAGCAGCCAGGGCTACTTTCATCATCTTACCGAAAGAAACGATGGTTACGTCAGAGCCTTCGCGCTTGATATCGGCCACGCCGATCGGAATCAGGTACTCCTCCTCCGGAACCTCGCCTTTGTCGCCATACATCTGCTCAGACTCCATGAAGATTACCGGGTCGTTGTCGCGGATAGCGGACTTCAGCAGGCCTTTGGCATCATAAGGGTTGGATGGAACCACTACCTTCAAACCGGGCGTGTTGGCATACCAGTTCTCGAAGTTCTGCGAGTGCTGGGAAGACAGCATGCCGGCGCTACCGGTTGGACCACGGAACACCATTGGCGCACCGTACTGGCCACCTGACATAGACATCATTTTGGCAGCAGAGTTGATCACCTGGTCGATGGCCACCAACGAGAAGTTGAAGGTCATGAACTCAATGATAGGGCGCAGGCCGTTCATGGCAGCACCAACGCCGATACCGGCAAAGCCAAGTTCTGCAATCGGAGTGTCAATCACACGCTTCGGGCCGAACTCGTCCAGCATGCCCTGGCTCACTTTGTAGGCTCCGTTGTACTCGGCTACTTCTTCGCCCATCAGAAACACACGCTCGTCGCGGCGCATTTCCTCCGACATCGCTTCGCGGAGGGCTTCTCTAAACTGTATACTTCGCATTTCAGATGTTATAATCTCGGTTCAGCTTGTAAAATTAAGATAACTCTATGAATAAACAAGGCAACCACCTGTTTTTGCCAGCCCTACTAACGGATTAGCGCATCTTTGTAGGCTGGCTTGTCGCGGTATGCCTCAAACTCCACGTCGTTTATCGCTTTCTGCGTGAAGGCCTTGTCGGCGTTAACGGCGCGGCGCAGGGCATTCTCCAGCATCTCCTCGTCCTGGCTGCGGGCGCCAAGTATGGCCAGGCTATAGTAGGCCAGCGCATCGTTTTGCTTTTGCTCCAGGGCCTTCAGGTAGAAGTCCTTTGCTCCCTCATAGTTCTCCTTTAACAGGTAACTCAGCCCAAGGTTCATATTAGTTTGATACGTGTCGCCGGCGTAGCGCAGGCTGGCGATGGCCTCGTCGTAGCGGCCGGTCTCGATTTCCAGAGCGGCCTTGTCGGCAAACAGGGCCTGCTGCATCTCCTCCTCGCCACCCAGGGTAAGGGCGTAGTTGTAGTACTCGAGCGCCTCGTTATACTTGCCCAACTGGTGGTAAGCACTGGCCAAGCCATAGTATACTTTCGGTGTGGGGTTGCGGTAGCCGGCAAAGGTCAGGTTATGCACCGCCTTCTCCAGCAGCTCTTTTTTAGCGGCAGGACGATAGTCTTTTTGCGCCATTTCGTAGTATACCACGCCCAGGTTATAGTAAGCCGGCCACTTGTCGGTGGTTTTCACGGCAGCCTCATACAGCTTACGTTTCTCGGCCAGCAGTGGCGTAAGGGTAGCGGCATGCTGTAACTCATCCTCCGTTAGCTGGTCGGCACTTGCCTCACCTTTGGCAATGCGCTGGGCCTGTAAGTATAGCTCATAGTCCGGTCTGCGGCTGCGGTTATAGCTGAACTCCATTTTCACCGTCTGCAGGCTGGGGTACACATACTTTTGCAGGTACGCAAACGCCTCTGTCTTTTCCAGGGCTTGCAGCTTTTCCTGCTCGCTCTGCTCCCCCTGAAGTATAGTCAGTACCTGCTGCTTTTGCTCCTTTGGCAAGGCGGTGGTCTCTAGTTTCTCCAGCAGGACTTCCGTTACATTGTCTGCTACTTCAGTCGTAACCTGTATCTTTTTACCGTTGTAGTCCAGCAGCTTTACTTTTTGGCGATACTGCTGCTCCAGGGTTTGGGCGCGTTTCTGGGCCAGGTTGCTGCCTTTCTCGCCGGGCGAGCGCATGCCGGTTATTTTTATACTTTGCGCTGGCACGTTATCCATCGCATACTGGTCCAGCACCTTCAACTTCTCATCCGACAAGTCGTCGAGCTTGGTTTGGCCGCTCTCAAAGTAGAACACTATTTGCCCGGTGCTGTCGGATGCCTCGGCATACTTGTTATCCGAGAACGAGAAGCTGTTGCTGCGCACCAGCAGCAGGGGAGTGGTATTGAGTCCGACGGCCACCTGCTTCGCCTTGGTATACTCTACATCATTGTCCTTGAGCGCAATGGCGCGGCCCTGCACCATCAGACGGCCACTGGTTTTTTCGGGAGCGTACGGAAAGGAGAGTTGGCGGGTGATGGTGGGCTTTCTGTCCTCATAAAGAAACTCACCCACCTCAAACCTATAGGTGCCTACGTTTTCGCGCTTCTGCTCCTTGCCATACTCGTAGTATACATCCAATTTGTACACTTCTTTCTCACGGATGAGTTTTTCCGGAACCTGTGCCTTCAGCTCGAAGTTCACACTTTCTCCGTTGGTCGTCAGGGGGGAGGGCACTACCGTTACCTGCTGGTCCTTTTCGGCTGTTTTTACCATGCGCTGCAGCGTGCAGCCGGTGCTGCCGATGCTAAGGCCGAGGGTGAGGAGCAGGAGGTAGTTTTTGTTTTTTTTGTACTGTTGCATGTCCTGTTTTTTTCGCTTGCCGTACATGTAGGGTACACCACAAACTGTGTTTTTACGTTAAGGTTATACTTTCCGGCGCGTTGTTTAATTTTGATGTTTAAGGAATAAAGTATAATTTAGAACTTTAAAAAGATGTACATGAAACGGCTTCAATACTTTATAGAATCGCAGGCTTTTGGCGTTTGCACGATGCTTGGAGAGAAGCTGGGCTTTGCCTCCAGTAGCATCCGTCTCACGTTCATCTATGTTTCCTTTCTCACCATGGGGTCGCCCGTTATCCTTTACCTGATGCTGGCCTTCTGGATGAATGTAAGCAAGCACCTTCGCCGCGAACGCAGCACTGTCTGGGACTTATAACTCCCGTACCGTCCGCTTTTGCCGGATAAAATACTGCCATACGATACTGCCTTTGTAAACGCCGCTGATGTACGGGAAATTGCCCTTTGGCTGCTGCTCTTTTCGTTGCCGCCGCCAATAGGTGCGGTTCCGCAGCAGGTCAGCGTGAGCATCCAATACCGCTTTGGCGTCCTTTGTCTGTCCGGCAATCACCATGCGCAGGGCAGCCACCCAATCGAGCAATATCCTGATTAACATAGCCATTACCAGTTCCCGCGTAGGGATATTCTTAAATAGCAGCGCCAGCCCGTTCCGGAAGTTTAGGTAAGTCTTGCGAGGGTTTGACTTGTGCAGTGTGCCACCGCCTACGTGGTACACGCGGCTGTGGCCATTGTACATCACTTTATATCCTGCGTTTTTGGCACGCCAACAGAAGTCAATCTCCTCCATGTGGGCAAAGAAAGCCGGCTCCAACCCGCCAAGTTTATGGTAGGCCTCGGCCCGCACGAACATGCAGGCGCCGGTTGCCCAGAACACCTCCTGTACATCGTCGTATTGGCCTTTATCCTCCTCCAGCGTTTCGAACAGACGCCCACGGCAATAGGGGTAAGCCAAGGCGTCCAGCATGCCGCCTCCGGCCCCGGCGTACTCAAAATAGCCCGGGTGCTGCTGCGCCAGAATCTTGGGCTGGCACACGGCTATAGTTTGGTCCTGCTCCATCAGGGCGATAATTGGCTCCGTCCAGCCCGGTGGTACCTCCACGTCAGAGTTCAGGAGCACATAGTATTGGGCGTCTACCTGCTGCAGCGCCTTGTTGTAACCCTCGCAAAAACCAAAGTTTTCGGACAGCAGGATGAGGCGCACCTGTGGGTAGTGCTCCTGCAGGAAAGGAATGGAGCCATCGCTGGAGGCGTTGTCAGCCACAATGATTTCCGCATTGCCGCTGTTAGCCACCACCGATGGCAGGAACTGTTGTAAATGTTTCAGGCCGTTCCAGTTTAGGATGACAACGGCCGTGTGCGGTGTTTTATAGTCCAAAGCTGCCTAGGTCTAATCCGGGAATGTTCGGGATAAGGCCTTCTGTATGTTTGCGCATTTCTTCCTGCGCGCGCTCTCCGGCGGTCAGCATGGCATTGTTCACGGCAGCCACTACCAAGTCGTTCACCATTTCGCGGTCATTCACGTTCAGGATGGACTCGTCTATTTCAATCTTTAGGAGCTGGCGGTGTCCGTTCACAGTGGCTTTTACCAAACCGGCACCCGACTCAGCGGTAACGGTAACGTCTTTTAGCTTTTCCTGTGCTTCTTTAATTTTGGCCTGGGCTTCCTTAATCTTGCCCATCATGCCCATCATATCAAACATAGTTTTTCTTTTATTGCGTGTATGCGGCTAACGCTTCATCAGCCAATCTATTGACAAATATACGCACTATTTTTTACCTCCGGCCGAATGCTCACCGCAAGAGCGTAATCGTGCCGGTCCGCTGCTTGGTTGTACCGAAGCTGGTCTTTAGCGTAAGGATGTAGGCATAGGCGCCGGCCGGCAATTCGCGCCCGTTCTGGGTTCCATCCCAGGCCGCATCGGCCTCCGTGCCCTCGTACACCACATTGCCGGAGCGGTTGTAGACCTGCAGCGTATAACCGGTAAAGAACTTGCCCTTTATCTCGAAAACATCATTCAGGCCATCTCCATTTGGGGTAAAAGCGCTTGGGATATAGGCCAGCGCACTTTGCTCTATCTCCACGAGGTTGGAGAAAGAGATGCCTCTGCCGTTTTGGGAGGTAGCGCGGATGCGGTAGCGGAGCACCGGTAGCTCGTCGCTTCTGGTTTGGTCGGTAAAGCTTTGGCTGGTGGCAGGATAGCTGGCCACCACCGTAGCGTTCTCATCCAACAGCTCAACGGTATACTTCCCCACGCCATCGGGGAAGCCAGCGTAGTCCGACCAGTTCAGCGCAATACTTCCATCGGTTTGCTGCTCGGCACTAAGCAGAACGGGGCAGGAAATATTGCTGACAGGGGCGGTGATGCCGCAGATATTGGTGAAGGTGGCGCGGTAGCAAGCCGGCTGCCGGTTTATACTTTCATCCAGTATACTTGTCTGCTGCGATTGCGTGAGCTGCTGGTACTGGGCGCCGTTTATACTTCGCTCGATAACCACAGCGCTTGCCTGCTGTCCATCCGGCAGCTGCACCGTCAGTTCTACCTGATTGCTCAGGTTATAGCTGGAAAGCAAGAATGGCGCAGCTGGCACCACGGTAGAGATAATTTCTGCATCCAGCGTGGCGGAAACAGAAGTATAGCGGTCTCCTTGCGGGTCGGTTCCCGTGCCCACTACGTAATAGCTGTAGGTCTGGCCGCAGGTAACCTCTGTGTCGGTGAACGAGGTGGCATTACCCCGTAACGTCTGCAGCAGCGTGCCGTTTCGGTATACTTCGAAGCTTTGAAAGTCAGGGGAGAATTCCCAGTTCAGCTCCACCTGCTCTTCAGCTGGCTGCACATTCAGCGAAATGCCACTCACGATGTTGGAGTTGATGAAAACCTTGCCGCAGGCATCCACGGGGCGTACCAGGTACCAGGTGCCATCGGTCGTGTTGACGTTCTGAATTGTTTGCGTAAGGGTGCTACTGCTAAAACCCTGAATCTCTCCAATCTGGATATATGGCTGGCGAACGTCGCCTGTAAACTGCTCCACGGTATAACTATAGCCCGGCACGAGACCCGCCAGCTCCAGTTGTATACTTCCATTGGCGCTTTGTTCCAGCACAGAGACTTTCACAAGCTGGGTGGGGTTCTCTTCGTCAAGTAAGGGTAGGGTGGAGACAGTTTGGCTGCTGGCGTTGCTGCAGGCATTGCCCTTATATCTGCCAGTCAGTGTGACGGTAAAGCTCCCTTGCGAAGAATAAGTATGGGTAATGGTAGTTTTGCCATCTGTCTCCTGTGTCTGGCCATCGCCGAAGTCGTAAGTATACACATCATACTCCGGGTTGGAAACAGAAAAAGAAACGGCTCCGTTGGCGCAGCTTTGGAAAGTGAAAACCGGCTCCGGCACGGCCTTTACCTCAAACACCTTGGATATAGTATCGGTAGAAGTGTTGCTGCCATAGTTGGCGATTTGAAGGACTTTATACCGGCCAGGTGCTGTATAGGTGTGCTTCTTGTTAGTGGTGGAAGGCGATGGGATTGCCCCTCCTTTGTAATCGAACACATAGTACTCCTTGTCGTCATCTGCCTTGTCGTAGCAGTCCTTGATGGTAACTTCCTGCCCCACGCACAGCACCTGCAGCTCATTCCCGGCGGCATCCAGCGCGGCAATACACCTGTCATCCTGCGCCCAGGCAGCGGCGGCCCAAAGTATAAAGCATATGGTCAGCAGGTATCTCAAGCGGTTCATTTTCTAGTACCTCTACGTTCAAACTACTAAAAATAGGGCAGAAAAGTATAGCCTCTTCTAAAAGAAAAAGCCTCTGCCGCTGTGCTGGCAAAGGCTTTTTATACTTTAAAAAGATGGTTTACAAAGTATAAGCCCTCAGGAAACGGATGCTTTGCTGTATGTCGTAATGCAGCACCCGGTCTGTAGAGACAAACGGCACCTGCTCCCGGTATGCCTGCACCAGCTTCTCCAGTGGCGCTGAGCTTTGCAGGGGCCTGCGGAATTCAAGGGCCTGCGCCGCATTCATCAGCTCGATGGCCAATACCCGCTCGGTGTTGTGCATCACCTGATACGCCTTGGTGGCAGCGTTGGCGCCCATGCTCACGTGGTCCTCCTGGTTGTGTGAGGACGGGATGGTGTCCACCGACGAAGGCGTGCACAGCTGCTTGCTCTGGCTAACGATAGAGGCCGCACTGTACTGCGCAATCATAAAGCCGGAGTTCAGGCCAGGCTCCGCCACCAGGAACGCTGGCAAGCCCCGCTGGCCAGAAATGAGCTGGTAGGTTCTACGCTCGGAGATGCTGCCTAGCTCGGCCACGGCAATCGCCAGGAAATCGAGCGCCAAGGCTAGTGGCTGCCCGTGGAAGTTGCCTCCTGAGATGATTTCATCCTCGTCCGGGAAAATGTTCGGGTTATCGGTTACAGCGTTAATCTCGGTTAGAAAAACCTGCTCCACGTAATGGATTGCATCTTTGCTCGCCCCATGCACCTGCGGAATGCAGCGGAAGGAGTAAGGGTCCTGCACATGCTGCTTCTCTTGCTTAGTAAGTTGGCTACCGGCCAGCAGATCGCGCATGGTGGTGGCCGTTTCCAACTGGCCTTTATGCGGCCGCACCTGATGGATGAGCTGGTTAAACGGCTCAATGCGCCCGTCAAAGGCATCCAGCGACAGCGCACTCACCACATCGGCCTGTGCGGATAGACGTTTAGCCTGGAGTAGATTGTACACGCCATACGCGCTCATAAACTGCGTTCCGTTCAGAAGGGCGAGGCCTTCCTTTGCCTTCAGCTTTATTGGTTCCCAACCGAACATCTCCAGCACATGGCGGCTTTCTATCTTCATGCCCTGGAAGTATACTTCGCCCAGGCCAAGCAGGGGCAGGCACAGGTGCGCCAGTGGGGCCAAATCACCGCTGGCGCCGAGCGAACCCTGCTGGTACACCACCGGGTATACTTCGCGGTTATAAAAGTCAATCAGGCGCTTTACCGTTTGCAGCTGCACGCCGCTATGTCCGTAGGCAAGCGACTGCACTTTCAGGAGCAGCATCAGTTTCACCACCTCCTCCGGCACTTCCTCGCCGGTGCCGCAGGCGTGCGACATCATCAGGTTGCGCTGCAGTTGCTCCAAATCGGCAGGGGAGATCTTTTTATCATACAGCGAGCCAAAGCCGGTATTGATGCCATAGATGCTCTGGTGCGTGTTGGTGATTTTCTGCTGCAGATACTCAAAGCAGCGCACAATCCGCTCTTCTGCCTCCTCTGACAGGGCTAATGTATACTTGTCGCGAAGGATGGTGCCGATGCGCTCCAGTGTCAGGTGCTGGCTGGAGATATGGTGTACCTGGGCCATACTTACTTCAATTTTGCGATGATTTCCTCCACGGTCAGGTCCTGCTGTTCTCCCTGTTTCATGTCACGGAGCTTCAGTTTGCCGGTGGCCATTTCCTCAGAACCAATCAAGATCACATAAGGGATGCTTTTTTGATCCGCGTAGCCCATCTGCTTCTTCAGCTTGGCTGCTTCGGGGTATAACTCAGCGCTGATGCCGGCATCGCGCAGTTGCTGCAACACAGGCAGGGCGTACATTTCAGATTCTTTGTCAAACTGCACAATCAGCGCGGTGGTGCTCTGCTGGCTGCTCTCCGGGAAAAGCTGCAACTCCTCCATCACATCATATATACGGTCTACGCCAAAGGAGAAGCCCACCCCCGACACGCCTGGCAACCCAAACATGCCCGTCAGGTTATCGTAGCGACCGCCTCCGCTGATGCTGCCCATGCTCACGTTATTTACCTTCACCTCGAAAATACAGCCGGTGTAGTAGGAGAGGCCCCGGGCCAGAGTTACGTCCAGCATCAGGCGCGGCTCACCCGAGGCGTTCTCGGCTGAAAGTGCCTTGCTTTGCAGCCCCTGCAGGTAAGTCCATACCTGGCGTAGGTCATTCAGTCCGCGCTCGCCCTCAGCAGTTTTACCAAGCATATTTTGTAGTTGCTCCAGTTTCTCTTCGTTGCTGCCGCTCAGGTCGTAAAGCGGTTCCAGTTGGTTAACCGCTTTCTCGGCAATGCCCCTTTCCTGCAGTTCTTTGCGCACGCCCTCGCGGCCAATTTTATCCAGCTTATCAATCGCCACGCAGATTTCGCCCTCGCGGCCTTTCTCTCCGATAGCCTCGGCTATGCCAGCCAGCACGCCGCGGTGGTTAATCTTGATGGTGAAATCCGTGAGCCCTAGATCTGTTAAGGCTCCGTTGATCATTTGCACGATCTCAGCCTCACAAAGCAGGGAGTTGGTGCCCACCACGTCGGCGTCACACTGATAGAACTCGCGGTAGCGGCCCTTCTGTGGACGGTCGGCGCGCCAAACGGGCTGGATCTGGTAACGCTTGAAAGGGAAGGTGATCTCGTTGCGGTTCATCACCACGAAACGGGCGAAGGGCACCGTCAGGTCGTAGCGCAGGGCTTTTTCTGAAATTTTACGCGTCAGGTGCTTGTAACCCTGCGCAATATCCTCTGAATTGGTTTTGGCCAGGAAGTCGCCGGAGTTCAGGATCTTGAATATAAGCTGGTCGCCCTCATCGCCATACTTGCCCGTCAGCACCGACAGTTGCTCCATGGCAGGCGTTTCGAGTGGCAGGTAGCCATACTTTTCGAAGGTGCGCCGGATGACGCTGAAAATATAGCTACGCTTGGCCACCACGGCAGGGCCAAAATCTCGTGTTCCTTTCGGTATGGTTGGTTTCTCTTTGCTCATGCTCTTGCAGGTTTGCCGGCGAAGTTACTAAAAGTGGAGCAAAGGTGGGAAGGATCCGTTAGCTAAGGTGGCAGAAGTATAAAAACAGCTTTTCTATACTTTAAAAAGCAGCCTTATCGCCCCGGATGACGTTGTAAACCGTGTAGAAGATGATCTTCATGTCCAGCCAGAAAGACCAGTTCTCCAGGTAAAAGATGTCGAGCTTCACACGACCTCTGATCTGGTAGGAGTAGGTGGTGTCCCCACGGTAACCACGCACCTGCGAAAGACCTGTAATGCCAGGCTTGATGAAATGGCGCACCATGTACTTGTCTGCTACCTGCGCATATTCCTCGCCAAGTTTCAGCATGTGCGGCCGCGGCCCCACAATGGACATATGACCCAGGAACACGTTGAAGAACTGTGGTAGCTCATCTATACTCGTCTTCCGGATGAACGCCCCGACACGCGTAATCCTGGAATCTCCTCTTTTGGCCAGCAGCTTGTTTGCATCCTTGTTCACATACATGCTTCTGAGCTTGTAGCACTCAAAGTTCTTGTTTCCTATACCCGACCTGATTTGCTTGAAAAATATGGGTCCTCTCGAGTCAATTTTAATGGCAATGGCTACGAGCGGCAACAGCCACGAAAGTATAAATACAATCACAAAAAGCGAGAAGAAGATATCGAAGGCCCTTTTGACAAACTTGTTAACCGCATCGTCTAAGGGGATGTTACGCACCATCAACACCGGCAACACATCATAAAAGTCAACCTTGAATCGTTGGTAAGTATAGCTGTTCGGCTCCGGCAGAAATTTGATTCTGACCAAATGATCGTCGGCAAAGTTGAGTAACTGCTTTAATTCATTTCTATTCAGCTCATCCGGGCAGCAATAAATTTCGTCTACTTCGTTTTGGAGCACAAACTCCTCTATACTTGAGATAGTGCCCATAACGCCATCCTTCTTAAGCTTTCCGTTATCGCTAAAGAAGCCTAAGAACTTGTAGCCAAACTCGGGGTGGTCTTTAAAAAAATGCTGCAGCTCTACCGCCATCTCATTATGGCCAAGTATTACAACTTTTCGCAGGTTATAACCCCTTGACCTGTAGACTCTTAAAGCAGTGGTTACTGCAATGCGCCAGCCAATCACACAACAGGTTAGAAGTAAGTAGCTAAGTAGTAGCGCCTCTCGGGGAATGTACTGGTAGTTAAGTATATTTAGAACCGCCTCAATTAGTAAGATATATAAGACTATCGTTTTTAAGGCGATAAATAAAACCCTTATCCTTCGGGTAACCCGGTGTATCTTGTAGGTTCCTAATAGTATGGTACATACAAACCAACCTGTTAAGGAGAGAAGAAAAAAGATGAAAGTTGTTTTATCCAGGCTATTTGATACACTTAGCCAGGCTATACTAACAGACAATAAAATGGCTCCTACATCACCAATTATATGTATCAGTTTAATGTATTTTGAGTAGCGGCCGGACATGCTTTGGGAAAGTTTCGAAGCTGATTTTGTAAGGATTTAGACCTAAATTAAATTTCTTGTGGTAACTCTGCTTAAAAGTATGAATAACATAAAGCTAATAAATATAATACCTTGAGCACTTGATAGGGTAGATTCGGTTATCGAACAAGTTATCACAAGTATAAGAAACATACTTGTAAGCCAGGATTTTCTTCTTATTGCTTCAAATAAAGCATAAAAGTAGCAAAATAGCAGAACAATTAAGCCAGATATACCAATTGCGACTGCTGTATCCAGGTATTGGTTATGGGGATCAAAACGATTTTCAGCCGCATAGGCGAAATTACGTTTTTTGTAGGCTTCTACCATTTCATTTTTTACATCACCGGTACCCACACCCAAGGGGTTTTCACTTATCACGTCAATGGCACACACCCATTTGGCCAGTCGCAAGTTTACGCCGTTCCATTTTGAATCGCTGTCTTCCCCGGAAAAATGATAGGTACCTTCGGTGTTGGTGAAGTCGTAACTAATGTTGCGCAGGCTCTTGAACCGGGCTACTGTTTGGGGGAATAACACTGCAAGCCCCATCAGAAATACCATCAGGGCGGCTACGATAGGCAGTGCATACTTCAACTTGCCATACCTTATACCGACCACCACCAAGCTCGTTACCAGCATAACCAACACTATTGCTAGTGAGGCCCTGGTGGCTAGCAAAAACAGAAACAGCAGCAGGAATATGATGGTGGATATGGTTAAAACTTTCTTCTTTGAACTGCTCTTGCCCAGATTTTTCCATAAATCATCTACCAGGATAAGAATGGAGAAAACTACATACATCGCATAGAAGACAGCCCTTTTATCCATAATTGACACTAGGCCATCGCTGAAAAAATAGTTAAAATCATTCTTCTCCAGCACTACAAAACTCTGGTAAATCAAGGCGACCAAGCTAAGACCCGCGCATACATAAGCAAAGGTGAGCAAGGTTTTGCGCAGATATTCCCGCTCAATAGAGGCAGAGCCCAGGATAAGGGGGAAAAGCAACAGTGGGGCTTTCGTTTCTAAGCTTTTAAAACCCATTTGAGTTTCATCGGTATAGAACACGCCGATGAAGTATAACACAAAGAGAGCCTTGAAAGCGAGCGCTACCGGATTTTTTTTTAGACGTTTGTACTTGTCTACAAACTTTCCATCCACAACCCAAACAAGGCCGAGCACCATAACAGCCAAATTTGTTGGCGCCAGTTTAGGCGAGAAAATGGAGACACTCAACAACAGCAGACTGATGAAATATGCCTTTTGAATGAGGTCCTGCTTCGGGGGAACAGCACGGGTAAGGAAAGTTTTCATTTGAGCAGAATAGCTTTTGCTTTTGCCACAATACTATAAGGTAGTGCACTTAGGACAAAATTTCTGGCTAGGCCTAATAGGAAAAAGGGGGAAGCCGTCTTGTTGTCTAATAGGATTTGGATTTTGCTTTTTAGCTGTGTCCTTCGCTTTGTATAAGATATGCCTTTGTCATTCACTTCACAGAATGTCAGAACTTCGGGAATAATGTAAGTGTTAAACTTTCTAACAAAACGGAAGAAAAAAGCATAATCTTCGGCCGCCTTATAGTGCGTAGGATATAAACCTATTTCGTCTATGGCCGCTGTCCGGAACATAACTGACGGATGAATGAAGCTGCACTTAAGGTACATATTCCGTATGATGGCTTGATGCTCGGCTGGAGCCTTGTACGTATAGACCTTTTTACCTTGCTCATCTACAAAATCCACCCAAGATCCAATGAGGTAGACATCAGGGTGAACGTCAAGGTGCTGCTTCTGCTTCATAAACCGGGTAGGTGAGCAAGTGTCACCACAGTCCAGCCGCGCGATGTACTGGCACTGCATCTGACTCTGAATATACCTTAAACCATTATTCAATGTGTCTTCTATACCCTCATTTACCTTGTTATACAGGAAGGTAAGACGAAGTTCGTGCTGGAACAACTGGCGAAGCTTCTGTTCATCAGGCTTTGTTCGGCTGCCATCATCTACTATAAGTACATCGATTGGGGAAGGAAAAGCAATAGAAGCCAAGGATCTTTGCAGGCCTTCAGGGTTATTATAATGTGGTATTAGAACGACAATATCATTGGTCATGCGCAGCCAGTTTTACTTTATTTGATTCTATTGCCAGAAAAATACCCATGTAAAGCCAAATAAGCGCGTCAGTTCCTCTGAATTGAATAAGAGAAGCTATAAAGTATACCAAAAGGATAATGGCAATAGGATTACTTAGTCGGGATTTAAGCGCCTTGATGCTGATGTTATAAACGGTGATCAAGTATAAGAATAGGCCAATAAAGCCAAACTCAATCAGAAGTTGCATATATAGGTTGTGCAGGTTATCTTCTATATAGTCGATACCTGAAACAGACTCAACCGCATAAATGCCGTTACCAGCGCCATAGCCTAATAATTTACTTTCCCACAATGCTGTTCCGTAGTAACGCCACATAGCAAACCTTCCAGCCATACCCTTATCGGAGCTGTCTCCAAACTCAGCGAAGCGTTGCAGGGCGTATACTTTCTCAGCCAGGTTATCCAAATCAATGAAAAAGACAAAGGCCAACAGCGAAAGCAACCCAAGCGTAATAATTGCTCGTCTTTCCTGCCTGGAGGTGGTTGCCGAAATAAACTTAAAGCCTGCAACCAGAAAAGCAATAACAACACCAACCCTTGATGCATAAATAACGCTTACAGTCAGCGTCACAACAAGCAGCAGGTAGAAGAGTCTTTTCCGGTTACTGAAGAGAGCTGTATTAAGCCCCAACCAGGTTGCTTCCAAGTTAGTACCGCCTCCATAAAGGGTATAGATGTCCGGATGTCCGTCAGGCGCTTTCATGAACCGCTTTATTTCCGGAATATGAAATAAAAGTTTACCCACGATGATGATGAACACAAGCAATGCCGCTTTCTGCAACACATTCATGATTTGCTCTCGGGGAACAGCACCTGCTATATAGTATCCTATGATGAAAGCGTAAAACGCGAACAGGTGGTTTATTATGAGTCGGTTGAAAGGGTAAACCAGAAAAAGCAGGATAGAGATAACAGTTATACCTGCGAAGTATTCAAAAATATAAGCCGGTACTTTAAGAAGCTTGTTTTCCGATCGTAAAAACAGGCAAGGAATAAATAAAAGCGAAAAGAAATGGTAAAATTTTACCGACGATTCCTCTACTACCATAAAGCCTGTCAGCGTAAGCGTCTGCAGGTTCAGGAATAAGAAAAACAGGAACAAGAATAAACTGAAGCAGTTAACCGTAAGTCGCATTTTATTTAAAGGCCAGCTGTTAGTGCTTTATACAGGCTCAAGCTGCGGGTAAAACGTAAAAATAGGAAAATAATGCACCAGGTAACTAATACTGCTTCTTTATTGGAGATATGCGTGTCCGGTAAAATGTGTTGATGAAGGCCAGTGGAGTATTGCTTAATGCCTGGGAGGTCTTGTACCGCAGAATGGTCCAGCAGTAGTAGGCACGATGGCTAACCTTGTTGCCGAACACCTCATTCTTTGCCCGTAGTACTTCCCGGTAGCAACCGACAATGTTTGCAGACACGCCACCCAATCTCATGTTAGCAATAATATGGTCTACATGAATAAATTTTGCGCCGGCATTGTACAAGCGAAGCAGCAAATGGTAGTCCATCGCCAGTTTATAGTTAAGGTCAAAAACGCCATGCTTCTCGTAAAGGCTCTTGCTTACAAAAACAGTAGGGTGGTTCAGGCTCATCTCGAGTGGTAAGATGTCGAGGTTAGGCCTTGCCTGGTGAGCCTTGCTGCCATCCTCGTTCCAGTATTGCTTGTTGCCATGCAGAACACTTCCCGGCTCATATTGGGCAACCATTCGTGCTACAGCCTCAGGTTCATACCAGTCATCGGCATTCAATATACCTATCAGGTCTCCGGTTGCCAAGGCGATACCTTTATTAAAAGCATCGCTAATGCCCTTGTCGGGTTCGCTTTTCCAGTAGGCTAGCTGGCTGTCATACTTCCGGATAATATCTAGTGTGCCATCCGTAGAACCGCCATCCACTATAATGTATTCTATATTCTGATAGCTCTGTGAAAGAACACTTTGAATGGTCTGTTCCAAGTACTTTTCACCATTAAAAACAACAGTGATAACTGAAACCAAGATGCCATCTCGTGTTCCTGTGTTTGTGTGGTTTAGACGATAACCTCCTTCTAACGTATGAGCCATGGTAATTAAGGAATGGTTTGTTAAGATGCTAGAGCGCTTGCAGGTGTTGAACAATGCTTTTACCAGCAATCTCGGCGTACAGCTGCTGGTACTGGCGGGATACAACCTTTATGTCATACACCTTTTCACTCCACTCCCGTGAATTTTTTTCCATTTGGTGTAGGGTTTCTCTATTCTGCATCAGCCACTTAATTTTGCTAACAGCCTCTTCTGCGCTAATAAAGCTGAATCCGTTGTAGTCGTTTTTTACCAAATCTTTGTTCCCGACGCAATCCGACAGCAGCAGGCACTTCCCTAAACTAAGCGCTTCAAGAACAGAGAAGGGCAGCCCTTCCCACAAGGAGGTAGAGAGGTAAAGGTCGGCAGCACTGACAGTCTTTTCCACTTCCTCTTTAGGAAGCCAACCCGTGATGCTGATGTTTGCTGCGTTTAAAACAGACCTTTGTTCCCTTTCTCCTTCACCAATCCAGACAAACTTCACTTCTTGTTGATGGATGAACGAACTAGCTATCTGGTTGAAAAGGGTAGGGTTCTTCTGTTCCGTAATCCGTCCACAGGTAACAATCGTAAATGGTTCTCCGGGCTCAACTAGAGTCTTTGGTGCCGGTATGGCAGGGAGCACGGTGCCATTGTTAATAAACGAAGTCCTGATGCCTATCGATTCGTAGCTGAGTGCTTCGGAGGGAGAGCAGCAAACTACTTGTCCAGATAGCTTATTGGCCAGCTTCTCCAGCAGAATATAGAGCGATTTCTTTTTTGGAGAAACATCGGCCCGGGCAAAAGGGGCTCCATTGGGTGTATAGATAACCTGCTTTATACCTAAAAGGAAACAAGCTGCCCTGCCCAGAAAACCTGCCTTGGAAGAGTGCAGGTGTACCACATCAATCCTAGGTATTTCCTTTAAAATTCTGATGAGTTCTGTCAGAGCTTTTACGTCCTGTCCGGGTTTAATCTCCCTTTGTGCATGGTGCCAGTGAATGAACTTAACTCCTTGCGGGAACTTAGCTTTTACTGTTTCGGCACTGGTTTCATCTGCCCTTTCTCCATGAATGACAACATGCTCGCAGGAAGTATACTGTGTCAGCAAATTAATGAAATGTGCTGTGCCAGCCGCAAAACACTCAACTACATGGACAACTTTCATCTAAAACGAAATAATAATTCTGGATTTCGAGGTACAAATTTATGACATTCCATCAACGAAAACGGAATGGCGGCATATTATCTACTTTAAAGCCATTTACCTCTGGTATATATTACGATGTATACCAGAGGTAAATGGCTTTAAAGTATACTCAGTAGCTAAAGATGTTTGCTAACAAAAGAATTGATTGCTTCTGATACATGCGCAACATCTTCTTCGGTATGAAAGAAAGAAATCGGAAGACTTAATGTGGTGGCGTGGATTTCCTCCGAAATTGGGTAGTTTCCGTCAAACACACCTGCCAGACCTTTCTGTTGATGCGGAGGGATAGGGTAGTGGATTTCAGTTTTTATACCTCGCTCCAGCAGGTATTCTTTAAGCAGGTCTCTTTTAGGTGTTCTGATATTGAAAATATGGTACACGTCAAAGTAGCCGGTTTCTACAACAGGTTTAATCACCTTATCGTTCAGTTGACCGAGATACACGTTGGCCAGTCGTCTTTTATGCGCATTGATTTCATCCAGGCGCTTAAGTTTCTTGCTCAGAAATCCCGCCTGCACTTCATCCAATCTGGAGTTATAGCCTATGTAGTCATTTACATACTTAACACGGGAACCGTAATTTCTGAGCGCACGGACTTCTTCTGCCAGTTCTTCGGAAGCTGTAGTAACAGCACCAGCATCCCCGAGCGCACCTAAATTTTTAGTAGGATAAAAGCTGAACGCCCCAAAGTCCCCGAAACTGCCTGCCATTTTCCCATGCTGAGTAGCTCCATGCGCCTGGGCGCAATCTTCTACTACTTTCAAGTTATGAGCTATAGCTAACTCCATGATCTGGTCCATCCGGCAGCACTTGCCATACAAATGCACCACCATGATAGCTACCGTATCTTTTGTGATTTTTTCTTCTATCTTCTCAGGGTCAATATTATAGGTCCTGATGTCAGGCTCCACCAACACAGGCTTAAGGCCAGCATGCAGGATGGCAAGTATAGTAGCGATGTAAGTGTTAGAGGGAACTAACACCTCCTTGTTTTTTGGAAAGTCGAAAGCCTTGAGGGAAAGAATAAGTGCATCCAAGCCATTGGCAACGCCCAGGCAGTGCTTAACGCTACAATAGTTGGCAAACTCCTTTTCGAAGTCGCTTACGTTTTTACCCAGTACATACCAGCCACTGTTCAGGGTTTCTTCAAAACCCTGTTTGTAATCTTCGAAAAAAGGCTTGTTCAGCCAATATAGGTTTTCGTAATCAATCATTAGTACCTGTCGAATATATAGTCCTTATGGTCATAATACTCTGATGCCAATACCATTAGGATTGCGTCATCCGTGAAATTGAACATTTCATGCCAGTCTTCCGGCTCCAAAATAAGGCACTTTTCTGGCTTATCAAGGACAAATTCCTGTTGCTCTGAGCCATTGTCGTTGTAAATGTGGCAGGAGCCCTGGATACAAATAGCAGCTTGTATGGTCTTGTGATGTCTGTGGCCCCCTCTTCTTGACTCATCCACACCGTAAATGTAAAATATCCGCTTAATGTCGAATGGGATAGATTTTTCAATAACAGTAAGATTTCCTCTTTTATCAGTAAAGGTTTTTAAATCAATTAGTTTGGCCATGCTTTGATGAATTTATTAATGGGGTGAATGTTATACTTTCCTTTTAGGAAGTTCAAGGTATTCTTTTTGAAGGTGGACAATCCTTTGCTTGCCGGTAACCACAAATCTAAACGGCTATCAAGTTTCTTTAACATTTTATAGTGCTGCAGGTAAAGTGCTATGTAAGGGCCGTATAAAAGGTCTACAATTTTTTTGGGGAGGTTGTATTCGCATAGGTTCAACTTGCTGTCAGACAGAAACCTAAGCCCATGGAAGTGGTAAAAGTTCAGTCTGTACTCCTGCCCCTCAAAAGTTGCGTATTTCTCTGAGCCTTTATTTTCAATCCTGTACTGTTGCACGTTCCAAGGAGCAACTCCACCGGCTGGATTTTGCAGTACATGCACTTTTTCAAACCTGGTTTCCCAGTCATCCAAATACTTCTGGTCCCCGAACTTACCGTCTTCTACTCGATTGTAGCACCAGTCCAGGCAGGCACCCCGCCACCAGTGCAGAGCAGCCATGCTTTCCGGCTTATTTTTAAATGTCATGAACTGAACACAGAACTTTCCGCTCAGGTGAGTCTCGTCATACTTTGGAGTATACCTGTGTAGGGTCAGGAGTATTTCATTTTCGCCCATCTCACCCAGCAAATGGGCTGGGTCATCATAAAAGTAAATGTCCGAGTCAATGTAGGTGCAGTTTTCAAGACCGAAGGTCTTGATGCAGTATAGTATAGTAGATGGGGTGCATGTCCAGCAGTATTCACCTCGTGTTCTGGTAGGCTTTACCGCCAAAAGCTCTTCGTCTTCAAAATCTGACAGTGAAATAACTGTGGTATGTGCTAGGTTCAGTTGTGTCAGTATCTCATAGCATTTAGCGTCGAAAGCAAAAACATACAGGTGGAAGCTCTTGGCATGCTGCATGAGCGAGCTGTGCAAATTAAGCCCGTAAGGAAGGAACTTCGAATCAAATAGGGTACAGAAATTTAACATGGATACAGTTTATAAGACAGGTTTTCTCCTGAAAATAAAGCCTTGGTAATTGATTATCTTCCCTTGGTAGGATAAGGTAATATCAGATTTAAAGTTTTCTATTAACTCATAGGAGTTAGCCGCAAATACAGCTAAAAACTCTTTTTTATTAAAAATCCAGGAGGGGTAGCTTGCCTTGTAGATCGCAGGGTTTACACGTTGAACTGTAATTTTGCTGGCTTCATTGTTGGGGGTAAACCCAGTCAGGTCCACAACAATGTATTCTATATTTCTCTCGAAGAATTGGGCCAACAGCTTGTAGGGCTCCTCCAGATACTGCAGCACAGATGAAAATAAAACAGCCTGTGGAAGGGTGTTTGTATAACAGGCTGCAATATCTTCGTAAAACCTGAGCTCATTATCCTGAAATAGTTGCTGACCTACCTCCACAAACTGCTTTTGTTCTATGATATTCCACTCAACACTGCTCAACTGACGCAGAAATTTTCGGTTTTGATAATAGGAGCTACCTAGCGAGCCGCCGAAATCTATGATTTTGAGTATGCCTGAATTTTGGGCTGCAATCCAGTTCAGTGCTGCTAAAGTCGGCCAGGAGTACTCAACGGTATCGAAGATTACAGAGTCTCTTTCGAAAACAGCTTCGCCATTCTTTACTTTCAGAACAGCGTCCTTTACCTTTAGTATAATCTCTTCATCATGATAACCGACACAGTCCTTCTGTGCTTCCTGCCAACTGCTATAATCACCAAACCAACCATACTTTGATGGAAACAGCTTGTTCTTAAAATCTAATAAGATAGGGGGAACAAATTTTTTAAGTTTGTTCATCGTGTTAGGAAATTAATGAGTCTTTGTTTCAACCCTACTTTTGCGTTTTTTCTGAAAAAAGCTTCAAAAGACTTTCTGGCTTCGGTATTTTCTTCAACCTCTATTTTTTCAATATGGGCAAAGGTTTCTTCTGACAGTTCTTCATCGTTATAATTACCCGTGCTGTCAGAGTGTGTGCCACTTGAGTCCAGACCAATATTCATGACCAGAGACTTCGAAGGGTACAAGGTATATCTATTTTTTAAGAATGCAGAAGCATACCACCGTATTGCCCAGGAATCGTTCTCCCCATTTATCTGTTTCTGCAACATTTGAGTATAGGGGTAGGAGTTGTTGAAGTTAAACTCCCTACTAAGGTTCTGATCTTTTATCTGATCAAGAAGTTTTTGCCCGTCTCTTTCAAACTGTTCCCATCCTCTTTTCCACGTCGCCCAGCCCCAGCAGTCTGCCCCTTTCAGAAAAAAGGTCTTCATACCACTTAGTTCAATCGGATAAGTATAGGCGTGAATAGAGATTACCTGCTCATCTTCCTCATAGACACTCAGGCACTTGTTCATGTAAGTGAGAAAATAGGGAGAGGTCACTAAGTCATCTTCCATTACTATGACTTTTCCATATTTATGCACAACCTCCGTCACTCCCCTGATCACAGATTCGGCAAGACCAAGATTCTTATCACTTTCAATGATATGTATTGATTTAAAGCCCCTGATGCTTCGGATAAACTTCCTGACTTGCTGCACACCATTTATGGCAGCACTATTTTTAGCCCCATCGGCGTATATGTATAGATCGCTGTCGGCGCTGAGTTCATTCTGAAGCAAGGCCTCGACCGTCTTTTGGGTATGTATGGGACGGTTGTAAACAAATAAAACTATAGGAGCCAAACTCATATACAAGCAGGGTTCTATATCCCTAAACAGTTATCGTTTTTATAAAATATGGTGGTGCATTTACGCAAGTTCAGGCCCGGAGCCATACCCCAGAATGGGATTTCCCTGAACCCCTTGTCTTTCAGAAAGTCTATTCCTGGCTTATACTCTTCTCTCTCGGAATCATCTAACACTATGACGCCGCCATCACGTAATGCCTTCAATGATTGAAAGCAACAATTTACCCGATCTCTACCATCAACTACTATAACATCGAATTGAGTATTTAAACTAGTCGCAAATCTGGCGTATTCACCATCCCGGATTAGTTCTTTGTAGTAGAGCTTTGCATTAGCAGGGAGGCGTATACTGATTTTGCTGTACCAGTCCATGTTGTGTTCTACAGCATGCACTTCATGCACACGCTCTGCATAGAATAGGGTCGAATTTCCAGAGCCATACTCAAATATTCTCATGTCCTTGTGTAATCTTCCAATTATGAAATCAATAAATGGATATGTTACCCAGGGCAAAGGCTTTTGCTCCAGATCAACCGGCATTTGAGACCTATATGAATTAAGCCAGCCTGTGTCGAGAAGGTAACCCTCAAATTTTAAAGACAACAAGGCTTTAGAAACCTTATAATCTGTTAGTGTATTGAAAGCCTTTAAAATTGTTTTAGCCATTTATACCGAGGTTAAGTAAGCATGAGCAATATAAGGAGTAAGATTAGTTGTTATGTTGAGCGATGATGTTAAGGGCCTAGCTGGTTAACAGAAGTATATAACTTAATAAATTAAGCTCTTGCTAATATAAATGATTTCAACAGCTGTATGGTACTATTTCTTGTCCTTTTGAACAGGATGGGAAATAGAATAGCAGAGCTACTGTATGATATTAGGGTTGCCCATGCAGCCCCTATACCTCCATACTGGGGTATGAGGATTATATTAAGCAACACGTTCACTAACGTAGCCAGAGATGTGAAGATCAAACTATACTTCTGCAGATTTTCGGCAACCAACCAATATCCTCTTGCTGTACCCTGGAAAACAAAAATACTCGCCCAGATTGAAATCATTAGAATATTTCCAGCCTCAGCAAACTGCTCCCCATATAATACATATACTATCCAGTCACTTAAAAAAGCAACAGGAATCGTAATGAGAATTGCTATCCAAGTCAGAAATGTATAGAGCTGCTGCAACCTCTTGTTAAATAATTGTTGCTCTGTTCTTTTTGCGTTGAGGATTGCAGGAAACAGAGAAGAGCATATAATGACAGGTATGAAAAAGAATAATTCGCTTATTCGGACACCGGCCGCATAAATGCCTACTACATGTTCGCCTACCATATTTTTGATCATCACCTGGTCAATCCTCAGATAAATCATCACAGCAAGGCTACTAAGAATCATAGGCCATCCATCATGTAATAATCTATTTGCGACAGACTTATCGAAGTATTTGAAAAAGTTATAGTCCTTAAGGCCCAGCTTGATTTTTCTATTATAAAAATTGAGGTATAACGATAAAGCAAGCGAAATCTGATCTATCAACGCAATGAGCACAAACCAAAAAAGCTCAGCGCCTGTTACGACAAAATATACTTTAAGAAGAGAGGAGACCAGCAGTTGAATAAGTTTGCTTATTGAAACATACTTCGTAAGCACCTTGGATCGGAAATAAAAGTCCAGCACCTCAAAGCTCTGAAATATAATACCGGCAGATATGATCAGTATATAGAAGACAGTGAGGTAATCATCAGAGGAAATAATGCTTATGAAAGTAATTAATGCAATGGTTAGGATAGCACCGGCTAATTTGAGCCAAAATGCTGTTCCCAGGTACACAGCTTCCTTTTCCGGGTCATTCACTAGGTCCCTAACTAAAATCTCGTCCATCCCTAGTTTTGCCAGACCTGCAAAAATGGAGGTAAAAGCTATAACGTAATTATAGATACCGAACTGATCGGGACCAAGGTACCTTGCCACCCAAAGGCCCACCAAAAAACCAGCTGCCATCCGAAGCATTTGCTCAGCAAAAAGCCATCCCGTATTATGTGCATATTTTTTTACACCCGCGCTGCTCAGAGGCTTCTTGATTCGTTCTACTAGCTTCAATTTAAAGGATGGTGCTTAAGTTAATGCATAATGGACACCATTCGACCAATTAAGTAAAAAGGTGTCGGACAAACTAAATTAAACAAACTTTCGATTTGGTAGAGTTTATAGGAAGTGCATCTGTTTCGTAGTGGTGCTGTCTCATAAAAACAGATTGTTGCTCATACCCTTTCGGGAGCTGTGGGGAATTGTTGTCTTCATGTAGTAGTAGGTAGAGTAGTAAGAATCACTCTATTTACGTTTGTGAGTCGGTGTTGGCTGTTCAATATTAGAGCGCAAATATAGTTAAATTAATAAAAGTAATTCTGTTTCATCTGTGCCATTTAAACTTACCTTGTATATTTGCCCAAATTTTAAATTATGCCACATATTAGTGAACAAGAGAACAAACCAATGCGCAACTCGCCTGATGAGATTGATTTAATGGTAGTTTTTAGATACCTGGGAGAACTTATCGGAAAGGTACAACGTGGAGTAAACTCTGTTTTCAGAATAATTTACAAGCGATTTTTATTAATCTTTTCTCTGATAGCCATAGGCCTTGGGTTAGCGTTCGCACTATTCTCCTTAGCTAAGCCATACTACACATCCTCCATGACACTGGTGCTTGCAGAAATAAGGAACCAGTTCGTTGATAATCAGCTTCAAAGGCTTTCTGTAATGGTTGGGGAAGGCAACTATGAAGCCGTCGCAGAAGATCTAGATATCAATATTGATGCAGCCAGGCAAATAAAAGAGATGAGCTTCTCAAATCTAGATGAAAATAGAATAGCAGAGGATAGTGTACTTACCGGCTCTCCGTTTGAGATTGAGCTCTCCTTATACAATAATGTCTTATTCCCGACGATGGAGGTGGCACTTGCTAACTACCTGGAGAATAACAGATATTTTTCTAAACAGAAATCGATAAAGCAGCGCGAGGTGGAGAGTATGATTAACAGGCTCAAAGGTGAAATTGCTGCACTTGATAGCGTAAAAACTTCAGCGGCTACTCCTCGGGGACCAGTTAACGGATTTGTATATGGCGAGCCCCTTGACCCAGCGAACTTGTTCAAAGAAAGTATAACGATGTACCAGAAGCAGGTAGAGTTAGAGGCTAGTTTAGAGCAGCTTGATAATATCCAGATTGTGAATGGCTTTGCACCTCGTTTAAAGCCAACTGGGCCAAAATTGTCGTTATACCTTTTGATTGGAGGAGGTATTGCTTTTATAATTGGAACTATCGTTGCTGTAAATCTTGAGAAAAGGAAAAATAGCGTAAAAGTATAGTAAGAACGTTAAGTATAAACAGTAAGCCCCGCAGCAAATATTTGCTGCGGGGCTTACTGTTTATACTTAACTCTTAACACTACTCATCTTTCCGCATCACCCAACTCAGGTTATACAGATCCCTGCGGCGGTCTTTCAGATTGCGGACGCTGCCGGCTGTGTTCAGGTCTTTGAGCAGGTCGAGGTCCAGGTCGGCGATCAGGGTCATCTCCGTATTCGGGGTGGCTTCGGCTACCACTGCGTCGTGCGGGAAGGCAAAGTCGGAAGGGGAGAAGACCGCGGATTGGGAATACTGGATGTCCATGTTCTCCACTTTTGGCAGGTTGCCTACGCTGCCGGTAATGGCTACATAGCATTCGTTTTCGATGGCACGGGCTTGGGCGCAGAGGCGTACACGCAGGTAGGCGTTTTTGGTATCGGTCCAGAAGGGCACAAACAGGATCTTCATGTCCATGTCAGACAACATGCGGGCCAGTTCCGGAAACTCTACGTCGTAGCAGATCAGGATGCCGATTTTGCCAATATCGGTGTCAAAAATTTTGAGCTTGTGGCCGCCACGCATACCCCAATAATGCGACTCATCGGGCGTGACGTGTAGCTTATACTGTGAGTCATAGGTGCCGTCGCGGCGACAGAGGTAGCTTACGTTATAGAGCTTGTTATCGTAATACTCCGGCATACTGCCCGCAATGATGTTGATGTTGTAGGACAGGGCAAGGTGAATCATACGCTCACGAATTTCCTCTGTGTACTCAGCCATACTTCGGATAGCCTCCGAAGGAGTGTCCTCGTTTGAGAGGGCCATGAGGGGCGCATTAAAGAACTCCGGGAACATCACGATATCTGACTTGTAGGAGCTAACCGTGTCCACGAAGAACTCTACCTGCTGCATGAAATCATCAATGTCTTTGATGGCCCGCATCTGCCACTGCACAATCCCAATGCGCACAACCGTCTTCTTACCGCCGATGAGTTTGTTCTTCTCCTGCTCCTCATAGTACACGTTAATCCACTCCAGCAGGGTGGCATAGGCCCTGGAATCTTTATCATCTGGCAAATAACCTTTCAGGATGCGGCGCACGTGAAAGTCGTTGCTCAGCTGGAAGGAGAGTACCGGGTCTGAGAGTTCCTTGTTGCGCACCATCTCAATGTACTTGGCAGGCGTAAGCTTGTTGGCGTAGTCTTTATAGCCAGGAATTCGGCCGCCGGCAATAATGCCGCGCAGGTTCAGTTTCTCGCAGATTTCTTTGCGGGCGTCATACAGACGGCGTCCGAGGCGCAGGTTGCGGTAGTCCGGGTGCACGAAAACGTCAATACCATAGAGCGTGTCGCCTTCCGGGTCATGGGTCTTGAAGGAGCCCTTGTCTATTATCTGTTCGTAGGTGTGCTTGTCGCCATACTCATCGTAATCTACTATGATACTTAAAGCAGCAGCCACTACTTTGCCATTATCCTCTATGCATATTTGGCCTTCCGGAAACTTCTTCAGCAGGTTTGAAAATTCTTTGCGGGTCCAGGCGCCGTCGATGCTGGAG
Organism: Pontibacter chinhatensis; assembly: GCF_900113285.1. GTDB lineage: Bacteria > Bacteroidota > Bacteroidia > Cytophagales > Hymenobacteraceae > Pontibacter > Pontibacter chinhatensis. The sequence continues at coordinate 518,316 of NZ_FOOT01000001.1, read as the reverse complement.
TAAACGATCTCCATTATCTCTTTTACTTCCTTGTAATCCTTCAGCTCCAGCTGACGCAGCAGCAATCTATGTTCAAAGCTTAACTCTTCTCTTTCGCTCATTATATGTTAATCCTTATTTATACTTGTAGCTATATACGTGTGCTTGTTATACTTTTGATTTATTTCTTGCACGAGTGACTGAAAGTATAACTATACAAAAATAAACAGAGAAGCGCAGTTTATGGCTGCGCTTCTCTGTTTTAGATCGTGTGGAGGCAGCTGTTTATACTTCTATCTCCGGTATTTCGCCCTCAATAAGCAGATTGCCTTCCGTAGCGGCCTTTATCTCCTCAACCGTTACGCCAGGAGCCCTCTCCAGTAACTTAAAGCCTTCTTCCACTACCTCAAGCACAGCCAGATCCGTCACGATTTTTTTCACGCAGTTAAGTCCGGTAATAGGTAGGGAGCACTCTTTCAGTAGTTTGGAGGAGCCGTCGCGGGCGGTATGCTGCATGGCCACAATGATGTTCTTTGCCGAGGCCACCAAGTCCATCGCGCCACCCATACCTTTCACCATTTTGCCCGGTATTTTCCAGTTGGCGATATCTCCGGTTTCGGATACCTCCATGGCGCCCAGTATGGTCAGGTCCACGTGCCCGCCCCGTATCATGCCAAAACTCTCGGCTGAACTGAAGATGGAAGAGCCCGGCAGTGTGGTTATCGTCTGTTTGCCCGCGTTAATTAAATCAGCGTCCACTTCATCTTCGGTAGGGAAGGGGCCCATCCCCAACAAACCATTTTCTGACTGCAGCACCACTTCTATACCCTTTGGTATGTAGTTGGCTACCAAAGTAGGGATGCCGATGCCCAGGTTCACATACATGCCGTTTCTGAGCTCCTTTGCTATACGCTTCGCTATTCCGTGTTTATCTAAAGCCATTTTGTTCAGGGTTAAGCAGTTCTTACAGTTCGCTGTTCTATTCTTTTTTCATACCCCTCGCCCTGGAAGATGCGCTGCACAAAAATGCCGGGGGTATGGATCATGTTTGGGTCAAGTGCACCGGCAGGCACAAGTTCCTCTACCTCTGCTACTGTTATCTTACCGGCTGCGGCCATCATAGGATTAAAGTTGCGGGCAGTTCCTTTGTAGATAAGATTCCCGGCGGTATCACCCTTCCAGGCTTTTACAAAGGAGAAGTCGGCTTTGAGCCACTCCTCCAGCAGGTACATTTTGCCATTAAACTCGCGGCTTTCCTTGCCTTCGCCAACTTCAGTACCAAACCCGGCAGGTGTAAAGAACGCTGGGATACCGGCTCCGCCGGCTCTAATCCGCTCTGCCAGCGTACCCTGCGGAATCAGCTCTACCTCCAGTTCGCCGCTAAGTAGTTGCCGCTCAAACTCCGCATTTTCGCCTACATAACTCGCAATCATTTTTCTTACCTGTCGCTGTTGTAGCAGCAGGCCAATGCCAAAGTCGTCTACGCCGGCGTTGTTAGAAATACAGGTGAGTTCCTTTACACCCAGGCGCAGCAGCTCCCGAATGGCATTTTCAGGTATGCCGCAAAGCCCAAAGCCGCCAAGCATCAAAGTCATGCCGTCCTCAACGCCCCGCAGTGCCTCCTGTGCGTTTTTAACAGTTTTGTTGATCATAGTTTTTTGTAGTTTTCTACCCAGCTTTAATTTATATATAAAAAAGCCAATACCTAAATATACTCTTCGTTATTTGCCTGAATAGGTTGTGATTATTAAGTGGTATAGCTGTGATTTCACAGAAAACATCCCTCGCATTACACCTCCTTCTCTTTTCCAAAGTATATGTCGGCCAGAGCATGAGTTAATTCCATACATATACGCTGGAACCGGTAATTCACAAAAAAAGCGACTACATGTATAGCCGCTTTCTCTAGTTGTTCTTGCTCTTAACTTACCTGCTTTCCAACACATGTGCCGTTGCCTGTTTATCCTTCTCGAGCTGTTGCCTTAAGGAGTCCAGGCTTTCGAACTTACGTTCTTTGCGCAGTTGTTCTACAAAATGCACCGTCATCTCCTTGCCGTATAAGTCGCCTTGGAAATCAAGAAGGTGCACTTCGAGCCTTAATTTCCTGCCATCTACGGTGGGCCTGAGGCCGATATTCATCATGGCTGGGTAGCGTTGGCCTTTAACGGTAGCCCACACAGCATAAACGCCATCTCCGGGTATAAGTTTGTGAGTAGGGGGGAGTGCCAGGTTTGCGGTTGGAAAGCCTATGGTGCGGCCAATTTTATCGCCTTGCTCCACCACAGAAGTCAGGCTATATGGACGCCCCAGGTAGCTGTTGGCCGTCTCTATATCACCGATCTCCAGTGCTTTTCTGATCTTGGTAGAGCTAACGCCCACATCATCCACATCCTGTCTTGGAATTTCCTCCACCTCAAAGCCATATTGCTCCGAGCGCGCTTTCAGGTGCTCAAAGCTGCCTTCGCGATTCTTGCCGAAGCGGTGGTCGTAGCCGATGACGAGCACCTTGGTATTGATGGCGCGTACCAGTATATCGGTGATGAAGCTGCGGGAGGAGGTGCGGGAGAATTCCTTTGTAAAGGGGATGATGAGCAGGTAATCGATGCCGAAGCTGCGGAGTTGCTCGATGCGCTCTTCAATGGTAGAGAGCAAACGAAGGTTATTGTCCTCCGGGAAGAGCACCAGCCGCGGGTGCGGCCAGAAGGTAATCACCACGCTCTGCCCGTTGCTCTGGCGCGCGCGCTCCATTACCCTGCGCAGAATTTTCTGGTGGCCCACGTGCACACCGTCAAAAGTGCCGCTGGTAACAACAGCGTGGCTCAACTCAGGGAAATCAGCAATACTACGAATTACTTCCATTCGCTTCCTCCAGCTGCTTTTTTCGAATCGCTACGATGTCTTCTATTGTCAGGGCCTTCTCGAGTTTATATTCCCCGATGCGGGTGCGCTCGAGCTTGGAAAGGTGGGCGCCCACGCCTAATTTCTGGCCCAGATCGTGTGCCAGACTGCGAATGTAGGTACCTTTGCTGCAAACAACCCTGAACGCGACCTCCGGCCCATCTATACTAATAATGTCGAAGGCGTGTATCGTTACTGTACGCGACTTCAGCTCAACGTCTTTGCCTTTGCGAGCCAATGTATAAGCGCGCTTCCCATCTATCTGTACGGCCGAGTAAATAGGCGGCACCTGCTCAATGGTGCCAACAAAGTCCTTAGCAGCCTCTTTTATACTTTCTTCAGAGAGGTGATCGAACGCACATGTCTCTATCACTTCGGTCTCCCTGTCGTAGGAGGGGGTGGTTTCCCCGAGACGAATGATGCCGGTGTACTCTTTCTCCTGTCCCTGGATTTCGTCGATGCGCTTGGTAAACTTGCCGGTGCAAAGTATAAGCAGCCCTGTAGCGAGCGGATCCAGTGTACCGGCATGCCCTACCTTCTTCTCGCGGATAGTGTTCCGCACCTTCTTCACCACATCGAAGGAAGTCCAGCCGAGTGGTTTGTTAATGAGCAGTATTTCGCCGGCGGCAAAGTCGTATTGCATAGTTTATACTCTTAAATCCACACCCATAGCCAATAAGGCCAGCAGGGCAATTCCCAGTGCAATTCTGTAGTAGCCAAATAGCTTAAAGCCATACTTTGTCAGGAAGCTGATAAAGAACCTGATGGCGATCATAGCTACGATAAAGGCCACAAAATTACCAACCAGCAAGAGCTGCAGGTCATCTGAGGTAATAACTTTGAAGCTGTTCTGTATTTTAACGAGGTCAAAGCTCAAAAGGTCAGAGATTTCCAAGCCTAGCAGGTCAGTCAGAAGTTTGTAGGTGCCAGCCGCCAGCATGGTGGGCACGGCCAGGAAAAAGGAAAACTCCGCTGCCGTTTTTCTGTCTACGCCCTGGGCCAGGCCGCCCACAATAGAGGCCGCCGACCTGGAAACGCCCGGAATCATGGCCAGACATTGTGCCAGGCCTATCAAAAAAGCATTCTTGTAGGTTACTTTCTCGCTGTTAGCGTGGCGGAACCATTTGTCTACAAACAGCAGTACCACGCCGCCCACCAGCAGCATAATGGCTGTTATCAGAACGCTCTCCAGCATGCTGTCAATGATGTCGTTGAAGAGAAAGCCCAACAAAGCCGCCGGCACAAAGGCAATCAGCAATTTAAAATAAAAATCGGTGCTCTGCAGGAAACGGCGCCAGTAAAGCACCACTACCGACAGGATAGCTCCAAACTGTATGTTTACGGTAAAAATCTTTGTTATCGGCAACTCGTTAATGCCCATTAGGCTGGAGGCGATAATCATGTGTCCTGTAGAGGAAATAGGTAAGAACTCGGTTAGTCCTTCAACGATGGCTAAAATAATAGCCTGCCAAACACTCATTTATTCTTTGGTTTTATCCTTTGCCATGATGGCGAAAAATTCAATAGCGAAACCGGCTAGCACTACCAGCGGGCCCAGCGTGATACCCAGGAAGCCAAGGCCATACTGCTCCTTGTCCAGGGTCATGATAAAGAAACCAAGTGCCAGAACGGCAATTCCTGCCAGCATCAGCACATAGTTCTTCTTGCCAAAGGCGAGGTTGTTTTTCTTATCCTCCATTATATTAGTATAGTTCGTCTAAAGACATACCCAAGTACTTGCGCACGGCACGGTAAGAGCTCATAAAGCCAATAATCATACCCAGTATCACCAGCGCACCCATCAGGATGTAGGTTTGTTCATCGTTGCGGAGCAGCTGCAGTTCAGTGATTTCGTTATAGGCATAGTGCATCAGGCCGAAGATTAGCACAGAAGCCAGAATACCACTTGCCATGCCTTGCCAGGCCGCGCGCTTCAGGAAGGGACGCTGTATGAAGAATGAGGTGGCGCCAACCAGTTGCATGCTGCGTATCAAGAAACGCTGCGAGTAGAGTGCCAGCTTGATGGTGTTGTTTATCAGGATAATAACCACCAGCACAAGTATAGCAGCAAAACCCAGCAGTATGATGCTGATCTTGCGGATGTTCTGGTTAATGGACTCAATCAGGCTCTCCACGTACTGCACCTCATACACACCCTCAATCTCCTCCAGGTCTGATTTTATACTTTTAAGCATGGCGGAGCTGGAGTGGTTGGCATCGATACGCAGCACGTAAGCATCGCGCAGGGGGTTATCGCCTAGAAAGGCCATAAAGTCTTCGCCGGTTTCATCCAGAAACGCCTTGGCTCCTTCTTCCTTGGAAATGTAACGCACCTGCGCCGTGTCGTTCTGGAAGGCGATGTATTCTTTGGCGGCAAAGGCTTTTTGCAGCCTTACCCGCTGCACCTCCGTCAGGTCGCGGTCCAGGTATACCTGCATTTCTATACTTTCCTTTACCCGTTGGGACAGCTTCTCCGCGTGGATGAGCAGCAACCCGAACACACCGATTACAAAGAGGGCCAGCGTAATGCTGAACACCACCATCAGGTGCGGGTAGTTACCCAGTTTCTTCTTTTTAATGTGCTTTACTTTCGTTGCCATAGCGCTTGCCTTGCTCACAAAATTAGAAATATATTTCACAAATGTGCAGCGTAGGGCACAAAGCGGCTAAAATTAGATGCTATACTATAATTCCAGTCGCGGGTCAGAGTCAAGTATAATCCGGTCCCGCTCCATTTCAAGGCGTTGCTGGCGCCGGGCCTTTTTCTCACTGCGGAACAGGTCGCGCAGGTTATCAAAGCGTTTGGTGTGCAGCAAGCTTATACTTTGGCTTTGGGTGATGCGTCTGGTAAAAAGATTAGGGGTGGAGCTATATTCCAGGCGCGCCCGTAGCTCACCGGTTTGTGAAATGTAGTAATCAAGCATCCAATCACCTACGTATGTGCCCGAGTCTCTCGTGTTATTATTGCGAGTGGTTCCAAAACCGGTTTCGCTGGTCACACGCAAACGCCCTTGAAAGAAAGTATAGCTCAGGCGTACCTGGAGGGCCGCCAGGGCATCCGTTCCCAAGCTTCCCAAGCCTATGTCTACTTCCAGGTTCGTATCGAGGTTGTTGAAAAAGTTGTTCAGCTGTCCGGAGAGGAGGCTTCCCAGACTTCCACCCACGGCGCCTGCTCCAACGCCGCCATCAAATGCCAGAGTTCCCTGTGGGGAGAGACGCTGCAATACCAGTAAACTAAACACCTGGCGGTTCAGCTCACTCTCATCGCTCTTAATAGAGTTGATGATAGGGTATAGGAGGGGAGAGGACTGCACTTCCTGCGGCAACTGGTCGAAACTGAGACCGAGTTGAATCTGCGGGGTGAGCAAGGGGCCACGTAGGTCTATCTGGGCGGTCACTGGATAACGCCCTGAATAATCCCCTTCGACAAGTTGGCTGAATGAAGCCATCTGTGTATAATTGGCGCGCATATCCAACACGCCGGCAGTTGGGTCGCCGTTCCAGGTGATGGTGCCACCCGGCACTACCCGGAATTCGCGCGTGAGCAGGCCTTCGAGCAGGTTGAGGTTATAAGCGCCCTGGGTAATCTCGAAGGTGCCATACATGTTAAAGTCGCCGCGTGTGTCGATGGTCATCTGGATATCGCCGTTACCAGAGCCCCGGATCACGTCCCCAGTGGTGCGGTCGATGATAATCTCGAAGTATGCGTTGTCGGTTACATCCAAATTAAAGTCCAGGTTGATGCCGGACAGGTCCACGTTGCGGGTTTCAGCCTCTACCTTCACGCCGGTGCTCACCTCTGGGTTGTTGTTTACAAAGCGGATAAAGTCTTTCCTGGAGACATCGGTCTGGTAATCGAGCGGCAGCACGATGCGGGTGTTAGCGTCGCTGCGGGCATTTACACGTACCTGCAGGTTAGTGGTAGGGCCCAGCACGCTGGCCGAGCCGGTAGCAAAGGCAGTTCCGTAAAACAGCTCGTTCTGGGCCTCGGTGGTGTTCAGCACCATAAAGTTGCGGTAGCGCGCGTCCAGGTCTATTACCATGTTCCGGAACCCGTCGTGGGCAATACCCCCGGTAACCGTGGCCTTGTTGCCGAACAGGTCCTGCAACTGCGCGTTACGGAAGCTGATGCTGTTCGGGCCAAAGTAAATGCGATCGGAGAAGCGGTAGGTGGTGTTGAGGTAATTAAAGGTGAACTGCCCGCCTGTAACCATCACCGAGCCCTTCAGCACCGGGTAGTCCAGGTTGCCCAGGATGCGGATACGGCCCTCCATGTCGCCGTTCAGGTTGGAGAAAAGCCCGGTCAGCACGGGCTCCACCAGCTTCAGGTTCGCCTGGTCGAGGACAGCCAGCAAGTCGAGCTGGTCTTCCTCCACCTGCGGGTTATAGAAGCCAGTGAGCGAGAGCACTTTTTTAGCGTTGCGCTGAATACCTACGTCCACCGAGGCCCTTTGCTTGGCGCGTGTCCAGTCGGTGCTGCCCACCACATCCCCGATAAACACGTTGTCCAGGAAGAAAGAATCAACCTGCATGGCTGCATTGATGGCACCCTCTCCGTAAAAATCTTGTGCCGTGAGCTCAGCCGATACCACGCCAGCCAGCTTCATGGGTAGGAGCGGGTTCAGGTTTCCTAGCTTAAAATTCTCCACGTTCAGTACCAAGCGGCTGTTCGGACTACGCGATAGCTCGCCATTGGCGCTGATGACCTGGTTCTGGTTGGTGAGGGCAAAGTTCTCGAATAGCAGTTTTTTGCCGGCCTCGGCTATATAAATGGTGTTACCGGGCACAAAAGCCCAGACGTTCTGCTGCAGGGTGATGTCCGACTGGTCAAAGACGATCTGGATCTGGTTCTGAAGAAAGTTGAGGTCGCCGGTGATAAGGGCGCGGTTCTGCTGCTGGGGCTGACGCACGCTGGTGGCAAACTGTATGGTGCGCTCGCTCCAGATGCCTTCCACAAAGAAATTCTGAGTGGCTCCTGCACCTGGTACTTCCTGCCGCTCGGATGTGAAGAGGGCCGCGGCCAGCACATCCGGGTTGTCCAGCATTTTAGAAGTATTCAGCTCGACGTTGTTGCCATACAAAGTATAACTGTCATATACGATCGTGTCAATGGCGGCATAGAGCTCAAGTATGGCGGTGGCATCGTGTCGGAAGGAGCCCTCTACATGAGAGCTGTCGGAGATAGTTAGCGCTGGCAGGAACAGATCCAGTATGGGGTTCGCCTTCTTCAGGTTCAGGCTATAGTTTACCGCATATTCGCTGGCGGTGCTCCGCTGCTTGCGGCCATAATAAGCGGCAGTGGCTGCATCGTTGCTCTCAAAGTTAAGTTTATACTCCTGCACCAGGGTTTTCAGGTCTTCTATCAGGGTAGTATAATTGAAGTTGCCGTCTACTTTTAAATCCAGCAGGTTAGAGTATAAATCAAGGGATCGCTGCCCCGCACTTATCTCGGAGGAAACAAGTATGGAATCCAGGGAAAGGCTGTTGCCGTTGTAGCGGACGGAGGCGCTATCCAGGCGGGCGGTACCTTCAAAGTCGTCTAATCTTAGCCCTTTGAAATTTAGGTTAGCCTGAGCGCTGATCAGAAAAGGCTCCTGCGTCAGTTGCAGTGCCTGCAGGTTCACGCGTTCCAGGTCCGCCACCATGTTAAAAGCCTTCTGTCGCTCGGCAAGGTTTACTTTTCCGCTCGCCGTAAACATCAGGTTCGGGTCGTTGATGGAGACATCGCCTGTGAACACCTGCTGCTGCAGTACGCCATCAGCTTTGATGTTTTGATAGTTATAGCCCAGGAGCTGTATTTGCCGGATGTCTACGTTGGCCTTTACATTGGCTGATTTAAGGGTAAAGCCGGAGCCCTGCAGGCGGCCGCTCATGGAGATGGTGCTAATTTGGTCTTCTGCGGCCAGTAAACGGCCGAGGTTAAAGCCGTTGGTGGTGACAAAGCCGCTGTAGGAGGGGGTGCGGGTGTTGTCATCTATTTTAAGGTTGATATCGGATCGCAGGTTGCCCAGGGCTGTGCCGAACTCCCCGTTGGCCACAAAGTCGTTGTAGAAGCCCAGGAAGCGCCCCTCTAGCCGCACAGTGCCCAGACGAGAGGCCATCTGATAGGCCTCCTGCGGCAGAAACTGTTTCAGGTCCTCAGCGCTGATGGTGGAGGACTTCAGGCGTAGGTTGGCAAAGGTCTCCTTAAAGTTGGGCAGGCCGTCGGCGTTGATGCTGCCAACAATATGCGTGTTGCGGCCATACTTCAAATCCACGTCCGTAGCCGCAAAATCCCTGACGTAGCCCCTTAGACTCAATGAGTTTACCTGCAGCACCTCATCATAGTCTTTCAACTGGGGTGCAAATACTGCAATGTCTTGTGCGTATACTTTGCTGTTCTCCAAATCGGCCGTCATCCGCACACTGTCAATAAACTCTGAGAAGTTACCGAAAGTGCTATAGTCGAAGCGGACGTGGTTCTGCAGGTTACTTTCGTTTACCTGCAAATCAAGCGCGTCCCACTCCCAAAAGGTGGAGGCGTAGGTCATGCGCGTGTCCAGGTTGTGCAGGTTAGTTCCAGAGTTTTTCTCCAGTGCCTGCAGGCCGGTCACACGCACCTTAAGCGTATCCTCCAGCTGGATCTCATCAAACCTACCGTTCAGGTTAGTGATGGCCAGGTGGCGGTAATCCATACCGTACTCGGCACGGGGGAAGTTGAAGTCGTCGTAGGTGAAGCTGCCGTTTTGGATAACCAGCTCGCCCAGTTCGAACTGGAATGGCTTGGATGCTTTGGTGGTGTCTTTTACAAACAAATCCTGCATGGCCTTGATGAAGGAGGTCAGGTTCAGGCTGTCTGCGCCCTCATACTTTACCAGGTTGGCCCGCGGCTCCTGCAGCTCGAGAGTGCCTATACTTAGGTTGTTTGGATTGAAGATGGAGAAGGCGTCAATATTGGCCACGGCACGGCCCACGTAGAAAAGCTCCTGCTCGTGGTTGTCTTTTACCTGCAGTTGCTCCAGCACCACGTTACTGAAAAACTCAATGTCTATGCGGCCCACGCTTACTTCGTGCTTGGTGGCCTTGGAGAGGTAGGCCGCCACTTCCTGGGCCACCCGGGTCTGCACGCCGGGAAGCCGTATGGCAACGAAAACTGCCGCAAAAACCAGGAAAAGGAACAGGAACAGCCCCAAAACTATTTTTAGAATAGCTTTTCCTATAACTTTGAAGTAATTTATTGACTGTTCTTTTTCCAAAGATGATAGAACCTACAATACTAGCGATAGAATCTTCCTGCGACGAGACCTCCGCCGCGGTTATCCGTGGGGGCAAGGTGTTGTCGAATATCGTAAACACACAGGCCGTGCACGAGCAGTATGGCGGTGTGGTTCCTGAGCTGGCTTCCAGAGCCCATCAGCAGAACATTATACCGGTGGTTTCTCAGGCCTTGCTTACGGCAAATGTAGCAAAAAGTGAGCTAAATGCAGTTGCCTTCACGCGCGGGCCAGGGCTTTTGGGCGCGCTGCTCGTGGGTTGCTCCTTTGCCAAGTCGTTTGCGCTGGGTCTGGGTATCCCTTTAATTGAGGTAAACCACATGCAGGCGCACATTCTGGCCCATTTTATTGATGATCCCAAGCCGCAGTTCCCCTTCCTTTGCCTGACCGTGAGCGGTGGCCATACCCAGATTGTGCTTGTAAAAGACCACCTGGATATGGAGATTATCGGGCAAACCACCGATGATGCCGTGGGAGAGGCCTTCGACAAGACAGCCAAGATGCTGGGCCTTCCGTACCCGGGCGGTCCGATGCTCGACAAAATGGCCGCACAGGGTAACCCGAATGCCTTTGAGTTTCCGGTAGGCAACATGCCCGAGTATAACTTCTCGTTCAGCGGCATTAAAACTTCGGTTTTATACTTCCTCAGAGATAAAACGAAAGAGAACCCCGATTTTGTGCAGGACAACCTGGCGGATATTTGTGCTAGCGTGCAGAAAACGCTTATTAAAACCCTGCTCAAGAAACTGAAGCAGGCCTCCAGGGATTTAGGCATTCGTGAGATAGCCATTGCCGGTGGTGTGTCGGCTAATTCCGGTCTGCGCAGAACGCTGCAAGAGTATGCAGTAAAGCATAACTGGAATGTGTATATCCCCGCGTTTCAGTACTGCACCGATAATGCAGGTATGATTGCCATAGCGGCTCACTACCAGTACCTTAAAGGCGACTTCGCCACCCAGTACGTAAGCCCCGATCCGAGACTGAGGTTTTAAAGTTAGAGAGTTTTGGAGTTAGAGAGTTAGAAAGTTTGGGATTTAGAAAGTCAAGATAGCAGCGGACGAAGTAGCGGTATTTAACCTGATTATCCTGCTAATACTTTTATCCTGTAAGTCCTGATTCTAACAACTAATAACGAACAACGAATAACGATGATCAAACCCGGCGACACCCGAACGTATGTAAAGCATGTAACAGCGGCAGACTTTGCCCGTTTTGATGATGGCCTGGTGCATGCGGTTTGCTCTACCTTTTCGCTGGCGCAGGCTGCCGAGTGGGCGGGCCGCTTGTTTGTGCTGGAGCTGAAAGCAGAGGATGAAGAGGGGGTAGGTACCTGCTTAACTATCAACCATAAAGCACCTGCCTTTGAAGGAGAGGATGTGGTGATTGTGGCCACGCTCGAAAAGTATGAAGGGAATGAGGTAATTTGCAGCTACACGGCAAAAGTGGGAGACAGACTGGTGGCCGAAGGAGAAACCGGTCAGAAAATTTTGAAAAAAGAAAAACTGGCGAAAATTTTGGCGCCGAAGCAAGTATAAATGGCGAAAGAGAAAGACAGAATAAAGAAACACGTTAACATCGTTAACCGCAAAGCCTCGTTCGAGTATCAGTTCCTCGAGAAGTATACTGCTGGCATCATGCTGATGGGTACCGAGATCAAATCGATACGCGAAGGTAAGGTGAACATGCAGGATGGTTATTGCGTGTTTACGCGCGGCGAGCTGTGGCTGCACAACGTGCACATCTCCACCTATACCGAAGGAACCCACTACAACCACGAGCCCATGCGTACCCGCAAGCTACTGCTCAACAAGAACGAGCTGCGCAAACTGGAGCGCGGAGCCGAGGAGCAGGGGGTAACTATCATCCCGACACGTGTTTACATAAACGACCGTGGCTTCGCTAAAGTAGAGGTTGCGCTGGCCCGTGGTAAGAAGTTGTACGACAAGCGGGAAGACATCAAAGCCAAAGATGTAAAGCGCGACATGGAGCGCAGCGGATATTAGGAATTTTGAATGAGCGATTGAGTGAATGTGTGAATAGCTGTATATTTGTTCTAAAGCCTTTTTAAGGCCAAAAAGTATAGATTTATACTTCCGCCATACTTTACACACACTGATACAATCTCTCTTTTGCTCACTTAAAATTCATTCAATCACTCATTCACTCATTCAAAATTAAACTATTGTGGACTACGGAATAGGTATGCTGAGTGTGGTGCCCATGCGCGCCGAGACATCTGACAAAGCTGAAATTGTGACGCAGCTAACCTTTGGGGAGTGCTATGAGGTGGTGGGGCGCGATGGTAACTGGCTGCAGCTGCAACTGGCCGCCGACGGCTACCGTGGTTGGATAGATGCGAAGCAGCATGCGCCCGTATCCGCAGACTATTACAAAGAGTGGTGCAGCACCCAACACCCACGCGCCATGGACCTGGTGCAGATGGTAAGCAACGCTGATGTGCGCATCCCGGTAGGCATAGGCTGTTACCTGCCCTTCTTTGATGGCATGAGTATACGGGTTGGCGAGGAGCGGTACCAGTACACGGGCAGGGCTTCCAATCCTTCTTCTACTGCGACGGCTGCCCAACTACTTAAAGTAGCAAACAATTTTTTGAAGGCGCCCTATTTGTGGGGTGGAAAGTCTATTTTCGGGATTGACTGCTCTGGATTTACACAGCTGGTATTTGGTATTTGCGGCTACCAACTGCCCCGCGATGCCTACCAGCAGGTGAGCCACGGCGAGGAGGTGCACTTTGTAACGCAGGCCCAGCCCGGAGATCTGGCCTACTTTTCTAACCCGGAGGGGCGTATTACACATGTGGGGTTGGTGTTGGAGGGGCAGCAGATCATGCACGCTCACGGCGAAGTGCGGATCGACACCCTCGATCATAATGGCATCTACAACGCAGAACGCAAGCGTTACTCTCATAACCTTCGCATTATCAAGCGCATTCATTTTTAATTCGCGGCCGATTTCTTTGCGCCTTGTGTTACAGGTTTCCGGCGAAATCCGTAAAAGAGTGGGCGAAAAAGCAGAAATCGGTTATGAAAGACAAAGTACTCATCCTTAACCAAGACTACAGTGCCATTGCTGTATGCTCGGTACAGCGGGCCTTTTTGCTGGTTTTCCTATGCAAAGCGGAGGTCATCACCAAATCAGATGGAAACTTTCTGCATACTGTAACAGTAGCCTATCCCGTTCCCTCTATCATCCGGCTGCAGCGCTACGTGCGGGTACCTTATTTCGGCATAGCCCTGAATCGCCATAATGTTATGCGGCGCGATAACTTTACCTGCCAGTACTGCGGCTCATCCAAGCACCTGACGCTGGACCACCTTTTGCCGCGTTCCAGGGGAGGGGAGTCTAAGTGGCAGAACCTGGTAACTGCCTGCTCCCGCTGTAACTCCCGCAAGGGCGACCGCACCCCTGAAGAAGCCGGCCTGAAGTTGCTCAGCAAACCTACCCGTCCCTCGCTGCGAACCTTTCTGCAGCAACACCTCAGCCCCGGTAACTATGACTGGGAAACTTACCTGGGAGCGGCCTATTAACTGTACTATATGGTTGCTAATATCTTTAGCTGCCATTGTGTAACTGGTTAATAATCTGCCTACAATGAGGCTATTGCTTTAGTTTTTGTCTAAGATTTAAAATAGTAAAGTATAGAGAATGCTACTTTAGGCTCCAGAAGTTTAAATCAGTTGTTCTTTATATTTCCTAAGTACCGAGAAGAGTACCTTTCTTGTCTTCCAGTCTTTGGAGTTGCTTATGTTGCATGCTTCAGAAGGGATAGGGTGCTTAGATTATGTTAAGTGAAGTGTAGCTCAAATTCGGTGCATTTCTACTTGCAGTACCGGGCCCAACCACCCCTAACCCCTCCTTGGCTAAGGCGGGGAGTCTGTAACTGCCATTTCCAAAGTATAAGCTTTGTAGCTGCTGGTATCGTGTGTTCAGGTCACGACCTCGCCCTGCAAAGTATAAACCCACCCCTCAGAGCTGCGCTCGCTAGCTCAAAACTCCCGTTTTAGCTAGTCCAGAGGAGGGGAATTATACTTATTACTTTCAGTGTCATCTCGAGCATTTCAGTGTCATCTCGAGCAGCGAGAGAATTGAGTGGAATTTAAAATAGATCTCTCCCAAAGGTCGAGATGACAGCAGGGGCAGAAGCTATCGAACTGTTTCCCAGCCTTTGGGTTGAGCGCCTCGAGAGGTTCCGGTGCCTGCAAGGCAGCCCGAGGGCAGGAAGCGAAAGCAGCGCGATGCCCTTATCGAGGGCCCCTACCCCCAAGGCGAGGCCTCCCGGCCTGGGAGGGCAGAAAGCCAGAGATGCAACAATAGGTATGTGGGAACTAGAGGATGAACGGCAGCTAGTAAGGATAGCTTGGTTCAAGTTGCGGGAAGCGGCGGCTAGGAAAGTATAGCCCAAGTATAAAAAGACACGAGCCACAAGCTCGCGCTAGCGAAAGTATAAACCAGCAAGTATAGCCGAAGTATAGTATAAAGTATGGCTTTTCAAGCCAGTTGGGTTACAAACCAAACATCATGATAGGCACGGGTTGCAAACTCGCGCCAGCGGGGGTATGTAAAGTATAGCAGCGATATATAATTACATATGGGCAAGTATAAAATCCTGCTCATCCATGCATCCTGTAAATCTTGATCCAAGCAAGTATAAATCGGCATCCGAAAGTATAAACCATTATTCCCCGGCTACTAAGTTCTTAACTAAGCTTACTTATTTTCTCATGCAACTCACTTAAAGTGTATTACTATAGTAGCTTCTTGTAGTATTTCCCGAATTTTATACTTACTTTTGCGGTTCATTCGGTTGAATGGCCTCAGGTGCTGTGCCTGAGTATGTTACACTAAACCAAACCGGCCCATTGCTCTAAGCCGGTGGCTATACCAGAGCAGCAAAAGCAATATGAGTAATTCTCCAGAAAATTTCGACTGGGACAAGTTTGAGTCTCAGGGTTTCGGCGCCGGCTACAGCAAGGAAGAAAAAGCCGAAATGGAAAAAATGTATGACGACACCCTGACTACCGTACAGGAGCAGGAGGTTGTTACCGGAACCGTGGTAGGTATCACTGATCGTGACGTGATCCTGAACATCGGTTTCAAATCAGACGGTCTGGTGCCGGTTTCTGAATTCAGAGACATGCCTGACCTGAAGCCTGGCGACCAGGTAGAAGTATTCATCGAAGACCAGGAAGACCCGAACGGTCAGCTTATCTTGTCTCGCAAGAAAGCCAAAATCGTTAGCGCCTGGGCTCGTATCTACGACGCGCTTGAGAACGACAACGTTCTGGAGGGTATCGTTAAGAGAAGAACTAAAGGTGGTCTTATCATGGATATCCATGGTGTGGAGGCCTTCTTGCCAGGTTCACAAATCGACGTGAAGCCAATCCGCGACTTCGACGTGTTTGTAGGCAAGAAAATGGAAGTAAAAGTTGTGAAGATCAACGCCGCATTCGACAACGTGGTAGTATCTCACAAAGTGCTTATCGAGAAAGACCTGGAGCAGCAGCGTGCCGCTATCCTGAACAACCTGGAAAAAGGTCAGGTTCTGGAAGGCGTAATCAAGAACATGACAAACTTCGGTGTGTTCATCGACCTTGGTGGCGTAGACGGTCTGCTTCACATCACAGATATTTCTTGGGGACGTATCAACCACCCAGAGGAAGTATTGCAGCTTGACCAGAAAGTACAGATCGTTGTTCTTGACTTTGATGAAGACAAGAAGCGTATCTCCTTGGGCATGAAGCAGCTTACTCCACATCCGTGGGATGCACTTCCTGCTGAGATTGAGGTTGGTTCTCGCGTTAAAGGTAAAATCGTAAACGTGGCTGACTACGGTGCGTTCCTGGAGCTGATGCCAGGCGTTGAGGGTCTGATCCACGTTTCTGAAATGAGCTGGTCACAGCACCTGCGCAACCCACAGGACTTCATCAAGCAAGGCGACGAGGTTGAGGCAGTTGTGCTGACACTGGACCGCGAAGAGCGTAAGATGTCTCTGGGCATTAAGCAGCTTACTGAAGATCCATGGACGAAAGAAGACGTTATCACGAAGTATGCCGTTGGCACCAAGCACACTGGCATCGTTCGTAACCTGACGAACTTCGGTCTGTTCCTGGAGCTGGAAGAAGGTGTAGACGGCCTGGTACACGTATCTGACCTGAGCTGGACGAAGAAGATCAAGCACCCATCTGAGTTCGTGAAAGTTGGTGAGAACCTGGACGTAGTTGTTCTGGAGCTGGACGTAGCTAACAGAAGACTGGCCCTGGGTCACAAGCAGCTGGAGGAGAACCCATGGGATACATTTGAGTCTGTATTCAATGTAGGTTCAGTTCACAAAGCTACTGTACTTGAGAAGTCAGACAGAGGCGCTACACTGGAGCTGCCTTACGGCATCGAAGGTTTCTCTTTCCCTAAAGGACTTCAGAAAGAAGACGGTTCTCAGGTAGAGGCAGGCGAGAGCCTTGAGTTCAAGGTAACTGAGTTCTCTAAGGATGACCGTAAGATCATTCTTTCTCACACAGCCACGCACTCTGAAGTAGATGCTGCAAGAACTGCAAGAGCTACTAAGAAAGCTGCTCCAGCTGGCGAGAAAAAAGATAAAGCTCCTAAAGTACAGAAAGAGGCCGAGAACAAGTCTACACTTGGCGACCTGGATGCACTGTCCGCCCTGAAAGAGCAGATGCTGGAGAACGAGAAAGAAGCTGGTGTTAAGAAGTTAGAAGCTGCTGCTGCTAAAAAAGCAAAAGACTCTAACGAAGGCGAAGCTTCTGACGAGGAGAACAATGCTTAATTAATCTTTGAGCTTGTTATACAACAAGAAGGCCCCGGAGCAATCCGGGGCTTTTTTGTTTTTATACTTTATGTGAGTAATTTATAATCTGTTATGCTGCAGGAAAGGTACTTGAGGCTGGTTTTAGTGTTATCAGCTCAGGTTAGAGAGTACGATACCTGCATACATAGTGCAGATAAGCGTAGATTTTCGTTTAGCTGGTAGTTATAGGTAATTTGAATTATGAATCCATCCCTTATTGATGTCATCAAAGATTACCAAAAAACAGCAGACAAAGCAGTGAATATCATTAAGGATGCGTTTCAGGTATCGAATATCATACATGGCTGGCGCAACGGATTATATGAACAAACAGGTGAACTGAAAGAACGGGGCTTGAAATTCTACGCCTTTCATGGTATAGGCTTGGCTGCTCATTTTGCAGATAAGATTGTGGATTTTGATTTTGCATACCTTCCTGAACCAAGACATGATGGGTTTGACCTTTGGCGATTGAAAGGGTTTATTGAAAACCAGTCGAGCAAATATGGAAAGTATCTGGACGAAGGAAAGCTTGAAAAAGAATTTAAAGAATTAGTCGAACAAGGAGTGATTACAAAACCAAACCAAGAATTTTCGACTGAGCTATACTTCTTTAAAGAATCTCTAACTGAATCTCAGCTTTAAGAAAAACTAAAGAACAAAAACTGGTAACCACACCCATAAGCCAGCTACGCCGCCTTTGGCCAAGTCCGTTGTGGGTAATGACAATTAAAAATTGAAGACTTATAAGATGATTATAAAAAGAAGGTTTAACCTTTTGGATGCTCTTTTCTTAGGTTGGTATCACATCCTGGATAAAACCATTTATTCGTTTGGAACAGAAAGAGAAGGTGTTGGTCCGAGAGAGCATTCCTTTTTTATAACCTTCTTATTTCATGGCATTAATGTGTATTCTATTTTAAGTTTTGTTGCCGTTAAGTACTTTGAGATAAACCTCCCACTCTATCCAAGTTTAACCCTTGCTATTATAATTTTCATACTTGGCTATTTTACATACTTTAAAAAATGTAGAGCAAACTGGATATTAAGTATCAACTCAAATAATGGAATGATTTTGTTCTACGCCATAGTTTCACTGGCTTATGTAATAGCTTCGGGATACTTCATGCTCCAAGTTGGGGATTATGTCAGGCTAAAAATGAACATTAACTAAGAACCACAGCCCAGAACAAAGTTCAACCTTAACCCTCGCTATGCTTCGGGCTTCGGCTGCACGAGCACGTTATAAGTAAATAAAATCAAAGAAGTAGGTGGAGAGAGAGCAATTTAAGAGGTTGTAGCCTAAAAGCGATTGGTGGGAGAACACTGCTGGGCTTAGTATATTCTTCTTTTCCTGGTTAGCTACAGCAACTGAAATGAATAGAACTAATGCTAATTCACCAATGGCAATCTTTCTATTCATTCTTGCAAGTGGTGTTCTATATTATGCTGTTTACTCACTTTGGACTGAAAATGAGTTTTTCACCATCAACACTCAACAAGGAGAGAAGGATAATCTGAAACTGGTCGAGAAATCTTTACAAGAGCTTGGATGGAGCTTTACTTGTACGTCAAAAAATGTTGTACATGCAGACATTCGAAGATGGGGAGCAATTGTTCAAAGCGTAGTTTTTGTGGTTGATTACAAAAAGGTGTATATAAATGTAAAGCATAAAGGAACAGGTACTGGTCGGCTTCCTTTCTTCTTCGGTTTAAATAAGAAAAGGAAGAAGCAGTTTCTGGATAAGATATCTTCCTATAGCAAAGTGCATAATTTAGACTTCTGCGCCGCCTCGTCCACATTATAGCACAAGACCGTTAGAAGCAAAGGCTACAAAAAACAATGCTGAAAAAAACAATTCTCATGGAAAGGATATGAAAATAACACCCGACCATAACGAACGGATAGCAAAAATGACTTTTGCCTCGGTGTACCCTCACTATTTGGCAAAGGTGGAGAAAAAGGGTAGGACGAAAGAGGAATTACAACAAGTGATTGAGTGGTTGACAGGGTATGAAGAAAACAAGCTACAGAATCTGATAGATGAAAAAGTAACTTTTGAAACGTTCTTCCAAAATGCAAGGTTAAACCCGAACGCTCACCTCATTACAGGAACAATCTGCGGTTATCGGGTAGAAGACATTGAAAATCCATTAACACAACAAGTAAGGTATCTGGACAGGCTGGTAGACGAATTGGCTAAAGGCAGAAAGATAGAGAAGATCCTGCGGGCGTAGAAAAGCTATTTTGCCAACGGAGCATTCTTGAGTTTAAGAGAGTGGAATTTCACTCCCTAAACAAACTTTCTTTGCTGAACAGGAGAACCTACAAAAACACCCCAAGATATACGCGAACCGGTATGTAACTCCTAAATTCTATTATAAAAATATAGTTTCACAACAATTTGAGCATCAAAGTATAACATGGGCAAGTGCTCAAAACAGCAAAAAATAGTCCGTTAAAGTTTGACAAGTATACTTCTCTGAGTATATTTGCACTCCAATCAAGCAACACGGTAACGTGGCCGAGTGGCTAGGCTCAGCTCTGCAAAAGCTGCTACAGCGGTTCGAATCCGCTCGTTACCTCAAAACCCTGTCAACACTGGCAGGGTTTTTTGTTTTCAGCCTCTCGGACCTAAGTAAAGCCCTTTCAACGGCCTGTACTCCTCCGTTTTTCTTTCTAATATTTTCTGCAACGGGCTTAATCTTTTAGCATCGAAATCCGTAATGAGCTTAGCTAAGGCTACCACGGGCATATAGTGGTTTAGAACTGCTAAAGCCCGCAATCATTGAATTCAGCACTCTATTAAGCATAACCTGATATTTTAAAAATTGCACAGATAAATAACGGCATGAGAACCCAGCAAATGCCCGGACAAGTATGGAAGTATAATAATCGAAAGAGCATACCCTGTGCACGCCTAAACGCATAGCTTAATCAGCGAGAAAACGAATGAAAATCATCGATTTGCGCATCATGCGCGGGCCAAACTATTGGTCAGTAAAACACCCCAAGCTTATTGTTATCAAGTTGGCTCTGGAGGAGCTAAGCCATGAGTCAACAAAAGACTATCCGCAACTTCTATCCCGGTTGAGAAAGATCTTCCCTGATATGCAGCTTCACCGCGCTACAGAAGGCGTTGAGGGCGGATTTTTCAAGTCAGTGGAGGATGGTACCACCTTTGGGCACGTGGTGCAGCATGTGGCACTGGAACTGCAAACAATGGCAGGTATGGAAAGTGGCTACGGACGTTGCTATCCGGCACGGGAAGAGGGACAGATGACAGTCGTGTTCTCGTACCAGGAGGAGCGGGCTGGAGAGTATGCGGCCTATGCTGCCGTACGCATCACAAATGCTCTGGCAAAAGGCGAGAAGTATAACCTGAATGAGGATATCACGCGCCTGCACGACATCCGTGAGGATGAGTACTTTGGCCCTAGTACCTACTCCATAGTATCGGAGGCGAAAAGCCGCGGCATACCCTATATCCGCCTCAACCGCCATTCGCTCATACAGCTGGGCTATGGTGTAAACCAGAAGCGTATACAGGCCACCATGACTTCGGGCACGGCCTGCTTTGCCGTAGAGATAGCCGGAGACAAGAAGGCCACCAAGGATATACTGTACGAGGCGGGCATACCGGTGCCGAAGGGACGAACCATAAGCACGGCTGAAGAGCTGAAGAAGGCCATCGACTGGCTTGGCTTCCCAGTTGTTACCAAACCCTTGGACGGAAACCACGGGAAAGGGGCCACCATCAATATCACGAACCTTAAGGATGCGCTGAAGGGTTTTCAGGAAGCAAAAAAGTACTCGCAGTGGGTAATGGTGGAGCAGTACATCCAGGGCTTTGACTTCCGGTTGCTGGTGATAAACGGCAAGTTTGTGGCAGCTGCCAAGCGTACCCCGGCAATGGTTACCGGCGATGGCACCTCCACAATTAAGCAGCTGATAGAACGCGAGAACAAAGACCCGAGGCGCGGCATTGGCCATGAGAAGGCGCTTACCAGGATAAACCTGGACAAGCATACCCAGAACTTGCTCAAGCAGCTAAACCTTACTACTACGTCGGTGCTGCCGGCAGGGGAGGTGCTGTACCTGAAGAGCACAGCCAACATCAGTACAGGGGGCACGGCAACTGACGTAACTGATCTGGTAGATCCCTACAACGTGCTCATGGCCGAGCGCATAGCGGGATTAATAGGGCTGGACATCTGCGGAATTGACGTGATGACTACCGATATCGCTATACCACTGAATGAGGCGCGTGGCGCTGTGTTGGAGGTGAACGCGGCTCCTGGCTTCCGGATGCACATTTCGCCTACCTACGGCCTGCCCCGAAACGTAGCGGAACCGGTCATGGACATGCTTTTCCCACGCCATGCGCCCGCCCGCATCCCGATTATCGCTGTTACGGGCACCAATGGTAAAACCACCACCACCCGCCTGATCGCGCACATGGTAAAACACATAGGCTACCAGGTAGGTTATACTACAACCGAGGGTATCTACATTCAGGATAAGTTGCTGGAGAAAGGCGATACCACGGGTTCTTACAGCGCCCAGTTTGTGCTGAAAGACCCAACCGTGAACTTTGCGGTACTGGAGTGTGCCCGTGGTGGTTTGCTGCGCTCAGGCTTAGGTTTCGATCAGTGCGATATCGGCATTGTGACCAACGTTAGCTCTGATCACCTTGGTTTGGGAGATATTCATACGTTGGAAGAACTGGCCCAACTGAAGGCAGTGGTAGCAAAGAGTGTGAGCAAGGACGGATACGCCATACTTAACGCCGATGACGACCTGGTGTATGCCATGGCTGAGGAAGTGAGCAGTAAAGTAGCCTTCTTCAGCATGGACGAGAACAACCCACGCATTCTGAAGCATATTGCCAAAGGCGGGTTGGCGGCAGTTTTTGAGAATGGCTTTATTTCCATCTTCAAGAACAGCTATAAGATCCGGATTGATCGGGTGGCCGATGTGCCGCTAACCTTTGGAGGCAAGGCAAGGTTTAACATCGAGAATATCCTGGCTGCCGTTTTAGCCGGCTATATCTCGCACTTTGACATAGAGGATATCAAGACATCGCTGCGCACGTTCATTCCTTCGCCTAACAAGACACCGGGCCGCATGAACCTGTTTAAGTTCCCGACTTTTGAGGTGCTGGTGGATTATGCCCACAACGTGGGTGGCCTCAAAGCCATCGGGGAGTATATGAACGCCCTGGAGGTATCCAAGAAAGTGGGTGTGGTGGCCGCAGTTGGCGACAGGCGCGAGGAGGATTTTTACCAGATAGGCCGTGTGTCTGCTGAGATCTTTGATGAGGTGATAGTACGCCTTGACAGTGATTTGCGTGGCCGTAAGCCGGAGGAGATCCTGGAGCCGCTTTTAAGAGGCATTGCCGATGTAGATCCTAGCAAACCAGTGAAGCAAATTCCAAACGAGATGCGGGCCATCGCCTTTGCGCTGGAGAACGCGGAGCCTGGGTCCATGGTGGCTATTTTCACAGAGGATGTGCATGAATCGGTGAAAATGGTGGAGAGTTTCAAGGTTATTCAGGATAGAAAAGTTTTTGTAGAATAATGCAGCCTTTATGCCGTTAATCAAGTATAAGTACCGCAAAAGAGACTCAAAGATATTTATATAGAAATAAATGTGAACGATGGACTAAAGCCCCTGCCCCAGGTAAGGGCTTTTTTTATTGTTCTATAATCAAGTATAGCATACTAGTAGTATGGCCTCCGAGTGAGCCGCTTATCAGACTGCCTGAAAAGTATAAAGCCCCTGCCGGTAGAGCAGGGGCTTTATACTTTGGATAAGGAAAATGTTCTTACTTCAAAACGAAAGTGGTCTTTCCAATCAGGAAGCCATCTGTGTAAAGCTCTACTGTGTGCTGGCCTTTCTTGTACTCAGCATTTTTATTGTAGGTAAAGCTCAGTTCCTGCTGTGTATTATCAAACACGAAATCGCGCTTGGCTGTGTAGTACATGTCTTCGCCATCAATTTGGAACATACCCGAGCCTGTTGTCAGGTTATAGAGGGCGGCACCGTCTGGCTCAATCATGCGCATGTAAACTGTTTTAGGCTCTTGCTTGGCCACGTCATTTTTCGCCAGTTTAAAATCTATGCGGATTTTATCAACCTGCTTGGCTCTGTACTCATTGTCAGCATCGTCTTTCTCTTTACCGCGCTGGTTAATGATGTTTACGTTGATGCGCTGCGTCTCAAGCCTGGAGGCAAGTCTTACCTGCTGGTTCAGCTCAGCGTTGGTGGATCGCATCGTAGTCAGGCTGTCCGAAAGGCGCGTTTGCGTCGTTTTCAGGTCGGTGTTCTCCGTGAACAGCACCTCGTTGTCTTCCTTCAGACGGGCTATTTCCTGATCTTTCTCCTGCAGCTGCTTCTCGAAGGCGGAGGCTCTGTCGCGGAAACGGCGCTGGTCAGCCAGACTGTAGCTACGTTTTCTGAAACCACGCAGTTCCTGCAGGTCGGAGTTAATGGTGGCAATCTGCGCCTCCAGCGAGTCGTTGGCCAGGCCCATTGCGCTTAGCTCCTGGCTCTGCCGCTCAAAGTCAGCTTTCAGCGCCTCGTAAATCTTAATCTGGTTTTCCAGCTCAACGTCCTTTACCTTAATGATCTCGGCCTGTTCCTCGGTTTTCTCCGCTTTCTGGTAATTCATGTAAATAAGGATACCATTGATGCTGATAAGCACCACCAGGAGGCCACTGATTAACAGTTTACGGTTACTGCGGTTCTCAGGAGTGTTTGTAGACATATTTAAAATTTTGGTTACCCGATGTTATACTTTGTGTTAAAGTTTAGCACTATTTGGTAGCAGTGCAAGCGTCAAATATATAAATTAGATTCTATAATAGAAGCAAGATGAACCGAGATTTTAATGCATCGTACTGGCAGCAGCGCTACCAGCAAAACCAGACAGGCTGGGATGTTGGCAGTATAACGCCGCCCCTGAAACAATATTTTGACCAGCTAGAGAACAAAGCGCTGCGTATTTTGATTCCGGGCTGCGGAAACGCCTATGAGGCTGAGTATTTGCACAAAAACGGTTTCACAGAAGTATACGTAGCTGATGTGGCTGCAGAGCCTTTGCATAACCTGCTGCACCGCAACCCAACCTTTCCGGAGAGCCACCTGCTGCACCAGGACTTTTTCTCCTTGCAAGGCATTTACGACCTGATAGTGGAGCAAACCTTCTTCTGCGCCCTTGATCCAACGCTACGCGCCGCCTATGCCCGCAAGTGCGCGGAACTGCTTCAGCCAAACGGTACGCTGATGGGACTCTTGTTCAACACCGTTTTTGAGAAAGAAGGCCCGCCCTTTGGAGGTACCCGCGAAGAGTACGTATCTTACTTTGCGTCATACTTCGAGTTTATCCATTTCGAAACGGCCTATAACTCCATCCCCCCGCGGCAGGGGAAAGAACTGTTTATAGAGCTGAAAGCATTGAAGTTAGAAAGTTAAAAAGTTAGAAAGTTAAAAAGTTAGAAGGTTATAAAGTGATGGTTAGATTATGTTGCTAATAGTTTGTTCAGCAGGGGGCAAGTAGTGTTTTAAATAAAGGTTTCTGAGGCCGACTTCGTAAGGAGTTATATTTAACTTTCTAATTTTCTAACTTTTTAACTTTCTAACTCTTATTACCTTTGCAGAGCCGGTAAGGCAAGTATAAAAGCAAACAAACTATGTTCGAAATACCAAAACTAAAGTATACAGACAGTGGCAATTTCTTCCTGATGGCTGGCCCTTGTGCCATTGAAGGAGAGGAAATGGCTCTGGATATTGCAGAGCGCATCAAGGTAATTACTGACAAGCTGCAGATTCCGTGGATCTTTAAGGGCTCTTACCGCAAGGCCAATCGCTCCCGCCTCGACTCTTTCTGCGGCATCGGGGATGAGAAGGCGCTGCGCATTCTGGAGAAAGTAGGGAAGGAGTTTGACGTGCCTACCGTAACCGACATCCATGAAAGCGGTGAGGCTGCCATGGCCGCGGAGTACGTGGATGTGCTGCAGATCCCAGCTTTCCTTTGCCGCCAAACCGACCTGCTGGTAGCTGCCGCAAACACGGGCAAGGTGGTAAATATCAAGAAGGGTCAGTTTCTGTCCGGGGAGGCGATGCGCTTTGCCGTGGACAAGGTGCGTGAGTCAGGGAATGAGAAAGTTATACTTACAGACCGCGGTAACAGCTTTGGCTACTCTGACCTGGTGGTGGATTTCCGCAACATCCCGGCCATGCAGGCATCAGGCGCCCCGGTAGTAATGGACGTGACGCACTCGCTGCAGCAGCCAAACCAAAGCTCCGGTGTAACGGGCGGCAAGCCAGCCTTGATCGAAACAATTGCCAAGGCGGCCATTGCCATTGGTGCAGACGGTCTCTTCATCGAAACGCACCCGCAGCCAAGTATAGCCAAGTCCGACGGAGCCAACATGCTCCCGCTGGACCAACTGGAGGCGCTGCTGCAGAAACTGGTGCGCATCCGCCAGGCTATCAGCTAAAGCTTCTAGACAAAAGACCATTTGATAAAGGACTAAAGACTAATTTCGGTAACTCTTTAGTCCTTTGTCTTTTGTCACCAAGTCCTTTGTCAAAAGTATAAAGTAAAATCCTCCTTGGGCTGCTGCGGCCGGAAGAAAACCAGCCCTACAAAGTATAAATCCACTGTCTGGCGCACCTGCGGGTGGTGTTTTATCTCCTGCCAGGCCTGCTTCATCTCCACAGACCAGTAAATATCATCCAGCACCAGCACGGTGTTTTCATGGCACTTCTGCAGGCAGCTTTCAAAGTAACGCAGGGTTGGTTCGTAGCGGTGGTTGCCGTCCAGAAAGGCGAAATCTATACTTCCCAGCTGCTGTAGTTGCTTGTCTAGGGTGCTGTCCAGGTTGCCTTCTATAACCCGGATGTTGCGGTAGCCCTGCTTTTTAAAGTTCTCCCGGGCTGTGCGTGCAATGTTAGGGCACCCCTCAAAAGTATAAATCTGTCCATTCTTGCGTGCCTCCGCCAGGTAAGAGGTCGTTAGCCCCAGTGAAGTGCCTAACTCCAGTATGGTGTTGGGTTGCAGTTGGTTGACGAGCCGGAAGAGCAGTTGCCCATACTTGGCAGGCTTTGCCGAAGTGCGGGCGATATCCTTTATCTTCCGGGACTTCTGGTTTATACTTCTGGATCCGGCGCCGAAGTCGGTTACCTGCAGTTCCCGTTCGTCGCGCAGCAGTTGGTGGCGCAGCGCTTCAACCGTGTCGTATGCCCGGAAATGGCCGCTATGGTGCAGCACGCTGTGGTACAGGTCGAAGATGAAGGGGGAGTGGACGCCATGCAGCTTGAAGGCACGTGTCCGGTACAAAAGGTAATCAGCGGCTAATCGAAGGTGTGTCACAAGGGCTAAAAGTAGGGGAGAGGTAGAGGCCCGCTATACTTTTAAAGTATAGGAGAGCCTTTGGCCTGCAGGGCTAGTTCAATTTGTAGGGCACTACCAGCGTAAACTCAGGAATCGTCACATCGAAGTGGCGGCCATCCACGAGGCGCTCCATCAGGTAGGTGCCACGCATTTTGCCAATGCCCGTCTTCAGGTTGCACCCCGATACATACTCGTGTATTTCCCCTGGCTCCAGGGTAGGCTGCTGCCCAACAACGCCTTCGCCTTCCACCTCGCGCATCTGGCCTGTAGAGTCATGGATATACCAATGGCGGCGCAGCAGTTTTACGGTAAATTCGCTGCGGTTCTCTATTTTTATCCTGTAGGCAAAAACAAAGTGCTGCTGTACCGGGCTCGAGTAGTCCGGTAAGTAGTTGGTGGTAACCGTAATTTTTACACCTTCCGTTGTTTTTGTATCCATGTTCCAGAGTTTTTTGTATACTTAGAAACCAATCCGGCTGCCGCGCGTGCTGTAGCTTCTGTTAATCTAACCCATCAAGCCAAACTAACCCATGCATGTAAAGATAGAAGAAAGCTGGCAAAAAGTCTTACAAGATGAATTTGAAAAACCATACTTTAAGGAACTGGTTTCATTTGTAAAAGACGAATACACCGCCCAAAAAGTTTATCCGCCAGGCAACCAGATCTTTAATGCTTTTGAAATGTGCCCTTTTGATAAGGTGGAGGTCGTAATTTTAGGCCAGGACCCTTATCACGGACCAAAACAAGCCAACGGATTGGCCTTCTC
The DNA here is from genome assembly GCF_900113285.1 of Pontibacter chinhatensis. Lineage (GTDB taxonomy): Bacteria > Bacteroidota > Bacteroidia > Cytophagales > Hymenobacteraceae > Pontibacter > Pontibacter chinhatensis. Next base: position 491,193 of record NZ_FOOT01000001.1, on the reverse strand, counting down.
CGTGAGCGATGAGGTGCGCATACCGCCTTCCCTGCTCAATATATTTAAAGAAATTAAGAGTGATTTAGGAAAAGACCTGCCGCCTACCGGAAACCTGGAGCGATGGGCCAAGCAAGGGGTGCTGCTGCTGAATGCGACGCTTACCGTACGTGCCGGTAATGCTGGCTCGCACCAGCGCAAAGGCTGGGAGGAGTTTACGGATGCCGTGGTAAAAAAAGTGAACGACCAGAAAGAGCATGTGGTGTTTATGCTTTGGGGAGCCTACGCGCAAAAGAAGGGCGCTTTTATTGATGAACGAAAGCACCTGGTGCTAAAGGCAGCACACCCGTCGCCCTTTGCCGCTGACCGTGGTTTTTTCGGTAGCCGCCACTTTAGCAAAGCCAACGCTTATCTGGAGCAGCACGGTAAAAAGCCTATTGATTGGTAAGATATATTTAGCGTTGCTATAACTATACTTTCTGGACGTAGAATTGCAGTCCGGCCGCTGGCGCGAGCTTGCAGCTTGTGCCTTTTATACTTCGGTTACATTCGTAAATAGCTGTTCCGGCCATCCTTGTCCAGAGCTAAAACTGCTGTGGACTTTAAAGTCTGCGTAAGCCATACTTTATACTTTGGCTATACTTCTATACTTGCTGATTTATACTTAGACTATACTTTCTTAGCCGCTGCCTCTCGCAATCAGAACCAGGCTATTTTTACTGGCTACCGTTCATCGTCCAGGCTTACATGAGCTACAGTTTCACCTCCTGCTTTCTGCCCTCCCAGGCCGGGAGGCCTCGCCTTCGAGCATCACGCTGTGTTCCCTCCTTGCCTCGCTTCGCTCAGCATACCCTTAACGGGCACCGGATCTCACAAGGCGCTCAACCCAAAGGCTGGGAATTACTCGATAGCCACTGCTTTTGCTGTCATCTCGACCATCGGGAGAGATCTGTTTAACATTCCGGATAGATCTCTCGCGCTGCTCGAGATGACAGAGGAAGGAGTAAGTATAATTCACCTCTCGGGAGGGGCTGGGGTGGGTTTACTGTCCGCGCAATAGCCTCAACTACTAAGCTTATACTTCAGCTACAGTAAAAACAGGCTCCCCTCCTTAGCCAAGGATGGGTAGGGGTGGTTGGATCTGGCACCACAACTTGCAAGATCAGTTGACAAACTCTACTTCATCGTCTTAAACTTCTGCTGCATCACTTCCTGCACCGACTGGTTTTTTATCTTGCTGTCGAGCCAGGAGATGATGTCAAAGTATAGGAAGGGGCGGCGGTAGAGCGGGTTGTTTGAAATTTGCAGCAGCTTCTCCTTTAGGTCTGCAAAGGCCGCTTTTAGCCCGTGCGGCTCTATATCGGGCAAGGTTCGAAGGAAGTCGAAGATGGCTACCTGCATCGGCTGGCGGTCGTTCATCTTGCCCAGGAAATGGAAAACAGACTTTACCTGGTAATCCAGCAGTTCGTCTTTTCCAGCCTCGTAATGCGCTACCAGGTTCAGGATGCGGGCAAAACACTGTATATCCTCCCGCAGGGTTACATCTTTATACTTGATGATTTTCTGCAAGTATAAAATGCAACTGGTGTAGTCGCCACTGCCAAAGTATAGACAGGCAATTTTGTAATAAAACACCAACTGGCGGTGTGGGTCCAGTTGCTGCTGAAAGACATTCAGATTACGCCTTATCTCCGGCACAATCTTAAGTCCTTCGGTAAAGCGTCCCTCCATAAAGAAGGCGTTTATCCGGTTGGTGTAGATGTAGAGGAAAAGCAGCATCTCGATGTTCGGGTTGCTGCGCCGGGTAGTGTCAGCCGCAAAGTCCTCCAACTTCACCAGGGCTTCCATAAATTTGCTGTAATACAGGGTGTTGTAGAGCGCCAGCAATAGGTTATGGAGTCCCTTGATGTAATTAGTGGTTTGCTGCTGCTTCATTAGCGGCTCCTCGTCAAACAGGTCCACCCACTTTTGTGCATAGCGGTAACAGGCTTTGAAGTCCTGCAGGATGTAATGGTACCACACATGCGCTTGGTAATAGCTGAGCTTTTCAGCGAAGCTGGCCTGCTTCAAATCAAGCGCAGGCACGTTGGCCTTAAAGAAAGTCTTTAGCTGATGGCATTCCTCCGGGGTGCGGGCGTGGCCCATTTTAATGTAGAGGCCGTAAAGGCGCAGGGCTAGGTCGGAGTTGTGGTGTAGCCTGCCCAGGTGGCCGAGCAGGTCGCTGGTTTCCTCGGTCAGCACTTCGGCACGCCCTTCCAGGCTACGGGTAATGTACTGCTGCTCAATCTGCTTCTCAAAAGTATGGGCAGTGAGCGCCACGTGCAGGTGCGCGCTTTGCCGGGCCACGGCCTTTACCTTTTCCAGCATTTTAAGGCTTTGCTGGTAGAGGCCTTTGTTATATAGCACCCGGGCGTAGTCCAGTTGCTCGTGCAGTTGAATATCGGCGTTCTGGTTGGCATGGTACAGCCTGAGGCTGGCCAGCAGCTGCTTGTACAGGTTGGCCTTCTGATTGGCTAGCTGCACCTTCTTTATCCCCGGCACCAGGCGCAGCACACGTTCCTCGTCATACACTGCCATGCTTTCCAGCGCATCGAAGAGCTGCAGGAACTTTATGTCGCTGTTAGAGCCCTGGCGGGTGGCAAAAAGCCTGAAATGACGCTTCTCTGAGCGGGCCAGCGATTTTATCAACTGAAATACTGTATCCTGAGAAGCGTTTGCCATTGTAAATGAGTTATATGTATTATGGTGAATATCAATTAATTACAAAGAAGTAAACTATATTTAGAAATAGTATGAACCCCTAAAAATAGTTTTTGCAGCAGGAAGAAATAGCGCTATTTAGTAATTGAATATAAGGCAAAGTTAACCTGAAAAGAGGTAACCGGCACCTTTCACACAGCAGGGAAGCATGGTTTATACTTTGCCCGGCGTATTAAAATTCGAAAACCAGATGTTTATGCCCTGATTCAATAGCGTCAGGCATCAAAATAAAGGAAATAGTTTTGATTAGTTTTTAATTCCAGATTGATTAAGCTGCAAGCTTCTGGACTGCAGTTTTCTGACAAAGTGTAACCTCTGTTGCACTAATAAAGCCGCTGATATGGGTTTCAGCGGCTTCTTTTTTTATTGCCAGCGGGTGCTGCTAAAGTTTTTGGGGTCAAACCAGCTTTTGTCAGTGCTCTTCGGGAAGCTCATGTTAAAGTACTCCTCGCGCAGGGTGGTTTCTCCGTTTGTTTTGAAAATGATTTCGGTCGCCACCCAGTAGTCTTCCAGCATCTGATAGTTGTTAATCTCCACATCGCGGGTGCTGCCCTTGCTGTTGGTAAGTACCCGCAGCACATACAGCCGCTCCTTGTCTATCCAAAACTGGCTGCTGCTGCTATCGGCAGGGTTATTGGCGCCCACCACAATGGCTTTGCGGCCTTGCCAGTCGGTTTCGTATACTTTGTTTAGGTCGATATTGAGCTGGTTCAACTTCGAGATGGTTTCCTCCGGCTTCAGGAAGTAGACATCAAAGGAGAGCAACACAAGCGGGTGTATCTGCGGCATTTTGCCAGCCAGTTGGTTCTCCTGGAAGCGATAGACCGAATCCTGGGCAAAGATGACTCCGTTGCCACTCTCAAAACCATCGAAACGGATGTGCAGTAGCCCGGGCTGGCTGTAGATCTCCTGCCATACTTCCTCTTTGGTTACCTGGCCGTTTTCGTAAAAAATGGCGCGCTGCTCAAACTGGAAATTAGGATACCACTTGCCCTGCCAGCGCTTATACATGGCTTTTACTACTTCGGTGCCGTTTTTATACGTTGGCTTGGGAGCCAGGGCAAAGCCCAAGCTGGAGAAAAGGGACAGGCAAAGCAGCAGGATGCCGCCGCCGGTAATCAGGTGTTTTTTCATAGTTATAGCGTTGTGTAAAAATTTCGCGCCAAATTACTAATTTCCTGTGATGTTGCGCTATACTTTCGTGGCGCTATACTTTAGAAATCGTATCTTCATACTTCCTAATTCTAAATGATATGCTGAAGATTTACCATAACACCCGTTGCAGCAAAAGCCGCCAAACCTTGGAACTCATTAACCAGGCAGGGCAGGAGGTAGAGGTAGTGGAATACCTCAAGACACCGCCCACGGCCAGCGAACTACGCGACATTCTGCAGAAGCTGAACATGAAGCCAGAACAGCTGCTTCGCAAAGGCGAGGCCATCTACAAGGAAAAGTATAAAGGTAGAGAGCTCACCGATGAGGAGTGGATACAGGCCATGGTAGAGAACCCGGTGCTAATCGAGCGGCCCATCGTGGTGAAGGATAACAAAGCCGTGCTGGGCCGCCCGCCGGAGAAGGTGCAGGAGTTGCTGTAAGGGTGCTGGGAACGAATTGAGGTGATGAAAAGCAGTTTGATTGTTTTCCTGGCCATTCATCTTGTCACACCCATGATCGGGCTGATTTTCTATTTAAGGCTTTTACAGAAAATAAAAATAGAAAACGTAGAAGACCCGCCAATCATTGACCTTTTTTTGACTTTTGCTACGTATGGTGGGCTCTTACTCATTATCCTGACAACAATCTTTTGGGAATGGTCTGCTATGGCTTCGCTTGGTCCTTTCTATCTATTTACTTTAGGGCCAATAGTGATGGGAGTAATAGCATACAGGAATTATAAGAAGAGAAATGTATCTAAATACCATGAGTGGACATATCAGGCAGGGAAAGCATATTTTCTATTTCTTGTATTGTCCATTTTCATTGGTGTTATAGTTGAACACTAAGCTAAGCTTACAAAGACGTGATTACACTTAGGCTTTGCAATGATAAGTCACTTAACAAAAGTACAAAGTATACAAACAGCAAGAGCAGCCCAACCGAGCTGCTCTTGCTGTTTATACGGTATAATGCTATACTTTTAAATTCTTCTGATCTGCGCACCGAGGGCGTTCAAACGGCCATCAATGTTTTGGTAGCCGCGGTCGATTTGCTCTACGTTGTCGATGATGCTGGTGCCTTCGGCGGAAAGGGCTGCGATGAGCAGGGCTACACCAGCACGGATGTCAGGAGAGGTCATGCGGATGCCACGCAGCGGAATTTGCTTGTTCTGACCGATAACAGTAGCGCGGTGCGGGTCGCAAAGTATAATCTGCGCACCCATATCGATGAGCTTGTCCACGAAAAACAGGCGGCTTTCAAACATCTTCTGGTGAATTAGCACCGTGCCTTTGGCTTGCGTGGCCACTACCAGCGCCACGCTCAGCAGGTCCGGAGTCAGGCCCGGCCAGGTATGGTCTGAAATATTCAGGATGCTTCCGTCGATGTAGGTATCCACCTCGTAGCGGTCCTGCTCCGGAATAAAAATGTCATCGCCACGGAATTCCATCTTGATGCCCAACCGCATGAAAGTATCGGGTATCAGGCCCAACTCTGGAATCTGGCAGTCTTTGATGGTGATTTCAGAGCCTGTCATGGCGGCCATACCTATAAACGAGCCAATCTCGATCATGTCCGGCAGCATGCGGTGCTCCGTGCCACCCAGCTTCTCCACGCCCTCCACAACCAACAGGTTAGAGCCGATGCCGCTGATCTTTGCACCCATGCGGTTAAGCATGCGGCTCAGCTGCTGCACGTAAGGCTCGCAGGCGGCGTTATAAATGGTGGTAGTGCCCTCGGCCAGCACGGCAGCCATCAGGATGTTGGCAGTGCCCGTTACGGATGCCTCGTCCAATAGCATGTAGGCCCCTTTCAGGCGCTCCGCTGTGGCGCTGTAGAATACGTCCGGTGTGTCATAGTTAAATTTTGCACCCAGCTTCTCCAAGCCGATAAAGTGCGTGTCCAGTCGGCGGCGACCAATTTTATCGCCCCCTGGCTTGGGCATTTTAGCCTCACCGAAGCGGGCCAGCAGCGGGCCAACAATCATCACCGAGCCGCGGATGGCACGTCCCTGGTCCACAAACTGGTCAGTGTTCAGGTAGTCCAGGTTAATTTCATCAGCCTGGAAAGTATAGGTGTCGGGGGAGTTGCGCTCCACCTTCACGCCCAAATCGCGCAGCAGCTCGATGAGTTTATTTACGTCCCGGATGTCGGGCACATTCGAAATGACAACAGGTTCTGCGGTAAGCAACACGGCGCAAAGTATCTGCAGCGCCTCGTTTTTCGCGCCCTGCGGATAGATTTCGCCTCTGAGTTTGTTGCCGCCAATTACTTCAAAAGAAGCCATGTATTACTTATTTCTTTGATTAGAGGAACGGTTAGTTTTTTTGTTTCGGGGGCCCTGGTTTTGCGAGCGCTGCTGTTGGTGGCTGCTGTCCTGCTGCTTGGGGTTAGACTCAAACAGGTTGTTGCTCTCGATGTAAGCCAGGTCCATGTCCAGCTTGCCGTTGGAGATTTCTCGGATATCGCCCAGGATGACGTCATCGGTGATGTTGTCCTTGTTGTAAGACTTGTAAAGCGTCTTCATCAGTTTGCCGATGGAGATGATGGCTGCATCGCGCTCGCGTGGGTCTGTAAGCTCAGTAGCTCGCTTTATGAGCAACTCCACATTCTGGCCATAGTGCTTATACCTTGGCGTGTCGAATGGATAATCCATGGGTTGTGGCTTATCGTTCAGATACTCCATCGCGCTCAGCGGGTAGGGGGAGTCCACATCCAGGGTAGAGCCGGACATCACAAACAGGTGGTTCCAGAGTTTCTGCTGGTAGTCCTGGGTGTCGCGCAACTGTGGGTTTAGCTTGGCCATCAGGTTAATGAGCAGCTGCGACAGGCGCGTGCGCTCTTTGCGGTCCTCCAGCCTGGTGATGTAGTTGACCAGGTCCTGTACGTTGCGGCCATACTCCCGCAGCAAAAGCTCTTGTTTAAATGTGGTACTCGCTTCCATTTATCTCTATATATAAATTCAAAATTAGGGAATAATAATCAGTTTTGAATGAGTGATTGCGTGACTGAGTGAATTCTCTTCTACCTACCTTGCCCGATAGCAAAAAAGATAAATCGCAGCTTTCAGTAAACCTTGAATGCAGTATACTGAAATAATACGCACTCATTCACAATTACCCATGTATGCGTAGCTTGGCAAAGCTTAGGAGCAGGGTCTTTTCGCCCACTTCCTCAAAGTTGATGATGGCCTTGGTGCTGTTGCCTTGCGTGTCCATTTTGGTTACTACGCCGAAACCGAATTTAGGGTGCTCTACTTTCATGCCTGCGGCCAGGTTAGAGGTATCGCTGGGTTTAAAATCGGCAGGTGCGGTATAGTTGCTGGCGGCCTGCTTGCGCGCCTGTGGCTGCACCAAGCTGCTGATGCTGCTCTTGCGCTCCAGCACGCGATCAAATACGTTGCCGGTGCCTGTGTGGGTCTCGCCATACTTAAAGTTGAGGTACTTCGGGTCAATTTCGTCCAGGAAGCGGCTCTTCTCGCAGGCCCTCAGGTTGCCCCATTGATAACGGCTGGTGGCGTAGGTTAAGTATAATTTTTTCTCAGCACGGGTGATGGCCACGTAAAACAGGCGGCGCTCCTCCTCCAGGTCAGCGCGGGAATTGAGCATCATCTGGCTTGGGAAGAGGTTCTCTTCCATGCCTACGATAAACACATGCTTAAACTCCAGGCCTTTGGCAGAGTGGATGGTCATCAGGGTCACAAATTCGCCGTCGTCGGTGTCTTTTGTGTCAGCATCGGTTACCAGGGCAATGTCCTGCAGGAAGGCAGAGAGGCTTTTGTCTTCCTTCTCCGGGTCGTCCACATACTCTTTTATCGCGTTCAACAGCTCCTGTATGTTCTCATAACGCGCCAGGCCCTCCACGGTTTTGTCCTGGTAAAGCTCGTCTACAATGCCCGAGTGCTTGGCGATGTGCTTGGCTACCTCAAAGGCGTCGGTATTTTCGGCAATACGGGCAAAGTCGCGGATCATGATGGAGAAGTTCTCGATAGCCGTGCCCACGCGGTTGCCTAAAAACTCGGTGGCGTTCTGCACCACTTCCCACACGCTGTGGTTTGTGTCGTTGGCTACCACAAACAGCTTCTGCTCGGTTGTCTCGCCGATGCCTCGTTTTGGGTAGTTTATAACGCGCCTTAATGCCTGCTCATCGTTCGGGTTTACCGTCAGGCGCAGGTAGGCAATCAGGTCCTTGATCTCTTTGCGCTGGTAGAAGGAGAGGCCGCCCACAATTTTATACTTGATGTTCATGCGGCGCAGCGCCTCTTCCATGGCACGCGACTGGGCGTTGGTGCGGTAAAGTATGGCGAAGTCGTTATAGGAGAGGTGATTGTTCATCTTCTCCTCAAAAATGCTGGTGGCCACCAGCTTGCCCTCCTCGTTATCGGAGTTGGCCTTCATCACCTCAATCAGCGGACCCTGCTCGTTATCTGTAAACACATCCTTGCGCAACTGTGCCGTGTTGTTTTTGATAACAGAGTTGGCCGCGTGTACGATGTTCTTGGTGGATCGGTAGTTCTGCTCCAGCTTAAACACTTCCAGCTCCGGGTAGTCGCGCTCGAAGTTGAGGATGTTCTGGATATCGGCCCCACGGAAAGCGTAGATGGACTGCGCATCGTCGCCTACCACCACGATGTTGCGGTTCTGGGCAGCTAGCTTGCGCGTAATCAGGTACTGCGAGTAGTTCGTATCCTGATACTCGTCTACCATCACAAACTTAAAGATATTCTGGTATTTGTTCAGCGCATCCGGGTGGTCGCGGAAAAGCACGTTGGTCTGGAAAAGCAGGTCGTCGAAGTCCATGGCGCCGGCCCTGAAGCAGCGGTTCTGGTACTGCTCGTAAATTTTACCAATCTTGGGGCGCATGGCCGCCTCGTCGTCTGCCTGTATAACCGGGTCGTTGAGGTACTGCTTGTGCGAGATTAGCTTGTTTTTGGCTGAGGAGATGCGTCCCAGCACCACATTTGGCTTGTATAGTTTGTCGTCCAGGTTCATCTCCTTCACAATATTGCGAATGAGCGTCCGGGAATCGTCGGTATCGTAAATCGTGAAGCTTTTAGGATAGCCAATCTTATCGGCCTCGGCACGAAGTATGCGCGAGAACACCGAGTGGAAAGTGCCCATCCAGATGTTTTTAGCCTCGTTGCCGATCACCTTCTCAATACGGTGGCGCATTTCCTTGGCAGCCTTGTTGGTAAAGGTCAGGGCCAGAATATTGAACGGGTCAACGCCGATGCTTATCAGGTGGGCGATCCGGTAGGTCAGTACCCTGGTTTTACCGGAGCCGGCACCCGCGATGATCATGGCAGGGCCTTCGGTGTGTAATACAGCCGCGCGCTGCGACTCATTCAGTAAGCTTATGTAATCCATTTCTTCTCTTCCGCGTGCTTAAAGTCTTTGCAAGTTACGAATACAATTCCTTTTTCAGAACCGCACCCGGCAACTTATGGCCACCCTCTGGGAAAGTATAGAGTGGCTGTAGTAGGAACACCTTTTGGAGCGAAAGCGTTTAGGGGTGGGGCAAGTATAAAGCTAGTTCCGTGGGAGATTTGGTCGCATTTTTGATAAAGAGCCGGTAGCGTTATACTTTTGTATAGCAAACCCGCTGTTATTTTACATACTTTGATAGACCTTTCCAAAAATACATACCGTTTGCCAGCCATGAAAAAGCTATTGATGCTAGGCCTGTTGGCTAGCTTCAGCCACCTGGGTGTAGCGCAGACAAAACCCGCCGGTGCGGGCGCGGCCAAGCCCGCTACTACTGCCACCAAGCCTGCCTCTGCCCAGGGCAAAACGGCGGTAGCGGCTAAAACGGCTACGCCTCCTCCGGTTATCCGGCGCGTGTGGCGCACTCCGGCCATGGACGAGGCCATGCACTATTATACTTCGCTTAACTTCCAGAAAGCCCAGGAAAAGTTTAGAGCCGCCGCCGCACAGGGCGAGCATGACGCCAACTACTTTTTGGGTCGTATGCACCAGTACCGCGAGCTGAAGTATGATTCCGTGGAGATTGACACCGTGAAGCAGATTCATGACCCGGAGAAATATTTTGCAGCCAACCGCGACTCGGCTGACTATTATTATACCATGGCGCTGGACAGCGGAAGCGTGCTCGGCAACCTAGGCAAGGCGGAGCTGATGACCCTGCGCAGCGATGATGACAAGCAGCAGTTCCTGCAGCGCATGCGCACGGCTGCCATCGTTATCCGGGAGAAGGCCGTGGACGGCGACGCCTTCTGTAACCGCATACTGGGTAGCATGTACTATACAGGCTACGGCGAAATGCGGAACTATTCACTGGCGGCCAATTACCTGCTCCGCGCGGCACAGGTAGGCGATGTGGTGGCCTATACTTCGCTGGCCAACCTTTACCTGAACGGGGAGGGCGTGGCCAAAGACAATGAAAAGGCGGTATATTGGTTGCAGAAAGGCGTAGAGGCCGGCGAACGCGAGGCGATGTATACCATGGCACTATTGTTGGAGGAAGGCACCCTGGGCCAGGTGGAAATAGACAAGGCCCGCACCCTGTACCGCGAAGCCGTGGAGAAGGGCAGCGTGAACGCTTACGACCAATTGCTCTACATCAACCAAACGCCTGACCAGAAGGTGGTGATTGCGGCCATTAACCGTGACCCGCAGATGCTGGAGCGGGCGCTGGCCGCTGGCGGCAACCCGGACACCCAGGCCCAGCCCGACGACTACGAAACCAACCTGCAGCGGCGCACGCCCCTGATGCACGCCCTCTACCTGCCGATGCTGCTGGAAGATTACGGCGTAGAGTATGAGCCGGAGGCGCGTCTGAAGGCAGCCAGCCTGCTGCTCCGCAAGGGTGCTGACATCAATGCCCAGGATTTGAACGGGAAAACAGCCCTGCATTATGTGGTGGGCAGCTCGCGCATCCGGTCTGAGTACTATGAGCTGGAGCAGGTGCAGTTGCTGGACACGTTGCTGGCTAACGGGGCTAATCCCAACATCAAGGACAAGGAAGGCAACACGGCGCTGGCACAGGCGCTTACTGCCACCATTGGGCAGCACATTGGCATCATGGAACTGGAGAAGCTGCTGCAGTCCGGCGCTGACCCGAACGTGACCAACAACGAGGGCAAAACCCCGCTAATGATGGCCTGTAAAATTGACGCCAACTTTGAGATTATACTTGCCCTGCTGCAGGCCGGCGCCGATGTAACCATCACCGACAACGCAGGCATGGCTGCCATTGACTACACCAAGCACCAGAACGTGGAGAACATACTGCTGGCCGCTGGCTCGCGCCAGAAACTGCAGAAGTAAACACGGTTCAAAGTATAAGTATAAAGTATGGGAGGCGCCTAAAATGTGCCTCCCTTTTGTTTCTACCGGCCTTATTTGGCCTCCCGTTTAAACTTATTTATAGTTACCTTTGTCTTTCCATTATCAGGCGGTGAGGTTACCACTATGTCCGCCCTTATGCATCTTATAAAAAATGATAGTCCTTCAGAATACCGTTATCAGCGACGACGTGCGCGACCAGTTTTTTGTGTGCAACCTGGAGAAGTGTAAAGGAGCCTGCTGCGTAGAAGGCGACCTGGGCGCTCCGCTGGAGGAAGACGAGCTGGATATTCTGAAGGAAAGCTACGAGCACGTGAAGCCTTACATGTCGGAGGCGGGCGTGAAGGCGGTAGAGGAGCAGGGGCTGTACATCAAAGACTGGGAGGGCGATTTCTCAACCCCCACCATTGGTAACCGCGAGTGCGCCTATGCGATCTACGACGAGAACAACACGCTGAAGTGCGCCATCGAACAAGCTTACTACGATGGCAAGATTAGCTGGAAAAAACCGATATCGTGCCACCTGTACCCCATCCGGATTACAAAGTATGACGGGTTTGAGGCCCTGAACTATGACCGCTGGGGCATCTGCAGTGCCGCCTGCAGCTTTGGCCAGGATTTGGGCGTGCGGGTTTACCAGTTCCTCAAGGAGCCGCTGATTCGCAAGTATGGCGAGGCATGGTATGCAGAGCTGGAGCAGCTGATGGAAGCGGAATCCTCCTCTGTGAAGTAACGTGGAGCAGCGCCGCTTATCCGGAACGTTCTGCCTTTGAAGTGACCATTGTTTATACTTTCATTTTCCTCTTCGATATACCATGGCACTTATAACAGCGTATGGCCTTAGCTTCTACAAGATAGAAGTCGATAAAGATAAGAGTCTGTTAAGCTCCGTATGGCAGCGGCCTGTGAATACGGAGGAGCTGATTGCCGGCGGCACCAGGCTCTACGAAGCGCTGCGCGATACGCAGGCAGAAAAGGTTATTGCCGATGCCCGGCTTCTGGGCACTCTCTCACCGGAGGCAAAAGAGTGGATGGCTTCCAAATTCTATGGGCTGCTCTCTCAGACAAGTGTTAAGATGGTGGCCAGGGTGCTGCCCCAGAACCTGTTCCCCAGGCTGGCGCTGGAATCGGTTGTGACCAGGGCGGAGGCGCTGGGCGTGACCAGGTTTGATGTGAAGAACTTTACAGACCCCCAGGAGGCGCTAAAATGGCTGCTGAAGTAGCCGACTCCATATTAACTACAAGTATAAACTGCCGTTTCCCGATGGCAGTTTTTTTATTTTAAAAAGAAATAATTTTTTTTCTTGCAACTAATTACGAAATAATCGTATACTTACGAAAAGTTCGTAATTAGTATGGAGCGATTAACCCAACCCGAAGAGGAGGCCATGCAGGTGCTGTGGCAATTAGGTGGCGGCTTTATAAAAGATGTGCTGGAGCAACTGCCCGAGCCCAAGCCGCCTTATACTACGCTGGCCTCTACGGTAAAGAACCTGGAGCGCAAGGGATTTGTGCTGGGTGAAAAATTAGGCAACTCCTACCGCTACACCCCCCTGGTAAAGGCAGAAGAGTACCGGAAGGAGTTTATGCGCAGCTTTGTGGGCAGCTACTTTCGCAACTCTTATAAGGAGGTGGTGTCTTTCTTTGCCAAGGAACAGCAGATCAGCGCCGAGGAACTAAAGGAGATCATCCGCATGATCGAGAAAGGAAAGGAGGACTGATATGCCGCCCGTTATACTTTACCTGCTCAAGGCCAACCTGGTGCTGCTGCTGTTCTTTATAGCCTACCGCTTGTTGCTGCGCCAACTGACCTTCTATAGCTACAACCGCTTTTTCCTGCTGGCTGCGCTGGCCCTGGCAGGTTTTTTACCGCTACTGGACATTTCCTGGTTTTACGCGAAGCCGGCGCAACTCCACACCGGCCTCACCATCCTGCTGCCTGACTGGCCTGCGGCGCATGCTGCTCCCGTGCAGGAGGCGGCCCCAAGCTACTGGCACTGGGTTCTGATAACTTACCTGTCTGTGGTCGCTGTGCTGGCGGCCAGATTTATACTTCAGCTGTGCTCGCTCTGGCGCCTCCATACTTCATCGGTAGTGGCAGCGTGGGAGGGGCAGGCGTACCGGGAGCTGCGCGAAGAGGCGGGACCTTTCTCGTTTTGGCGCACGATTTACCTTAACCCGAGGCTGCATTCACCAGAAGAGCTGCGGGCCTTGCTGCTGCACGAGCAGGCACACGTGGGGCAGTTCCATACCCTGGATGTGCTATTGGGCCAACTAGCCGCTATACTTTGCTGGTTTAACCCGATAGCGTGGTGGCTGCAGCGCGACATGCGCCAGAACCTGGAGTTCCTGGCCGATGGGCAGGTGTTGCGTCAGGGTCTCGACCGAAGATCGTACCAATACAGCCTGGTGCAGGTGGGGCGTCAGCCTCAGGGCAGTGGCCTGGTCATGAGTTTTAACTTCAACCATATAAAAACCAGAATTATGATGATGAACAAGCAAGAATCCAGTTCGCTGCAGAAGTTAAAGTACCTGCTGCTTTTCCCGGGCCTCCTGGCGATGGCCTTGGTAGTTACCACTTCCAAAGCCGAAGTGCCCCTGCCTGCAGCAGTTAATAGCACTAACGTTTTAGAACAGCCTGCTTCCAAAGCATTGCCCGACAGCATCGTATACTTTGTAGATGGCAAGCGCACCCCGGCAGAAAGTATAAAAAACATCGACCCGAACCAGATTGATAAAGTGGATGTGCTGAAAGGAGAGAAGGCCTTGGAAAAGGTGAACGAGAAAGGAGTGAAGGGGGTGATCAACATCACCCTGAAAAAAGGTGATGGAACTCGTTCAACGGGTAAGGGTGCCAGGGTGGATGCGTCTGTATCGGCTGGGGAGATGGTAAAGGCTGCCGAGAATCTTCCTCAGGATGCGGTGTACTTGTTGAATGATAAAGAGACCAGCCTGCAGGAGGTAAAAAAACTCTCACCGGAAAGTATAAAGGCAGTGAGTGTGGTTAAAGACAGCGACAAAATGGTGCAGAAGTATGGAGCAAAGGCAAAGAATGGCGTTGTGATGATTTACACGAAGTAATCCAGCTTCTGAAAGTATAAAAAGCCTGCCGGTGAAAGTATAACCGGCAGGCTTTCTTATGTATAGTAAGTTTATCGATAGTTTCCTAACTCAGGCAATAGGGCAAGGGAGAGTTTTTCCTTGCGCTCTCTGGCTTCGGATGCCCAATGCCGGGCCTGCTCCACACTGCCCATAGCCTCATACACCACCGCCAGGTTATAGGCGGCACGCGCGGCTTCTTTGCGGTTGCTGCTGCCTGCCAAGGGCTCCAGCAGGCTGATGGCCTTCTGCCAGTCCTGGACAGCCATGGCGGCGGCCGCTGCACCAAAGCCTTTGGCCGAGTAATAGGGGCGGGCATAGGCAACCGGCTGCGGCGAAAGGCGGCTCCAGTAGCGGTTGCCCGTGTGCCAAGCCAGATCGTTTACAGCCGGGCCTGCGTTTGCCATCGCGGGGCCAATGGCCAGTAGGCCGCTTATCACCCCCCGCGACTGGTAGGGCGCCTCCTGTATAAGTATAAACCTGTCCAGCTGCTGACCGGTGCTGTCGTACAACGCCCAGGTGGAGGCAACCGCCAAGGTATAGTAAGCCGTTTTAGACACATCGCCGTCCTCGTCCTGCTCCCGCACGGTTTCTTGGTGGAAGTAGGTGTCGAAATGCTCCAGGGCGAGCAGCAGGTGGTGGGGTTGTCGAAAGTATACATCCTGCACTTGCTCCGGGCTTAATTTGCCGTTAATAACCGGGGTTCTGTAGTTGATGGAGTCCGTAAGCACCAGGTCGTAGGTATCGTCTTCCAGAATGGCATCAATGGCCCCTAGAAAGGCATGGTTAGCGCCGGCCTCAAAAACTGCCGTCTTTTTTGCCTGATTAAACTCCTGCAGCTGCGGGTTATACCGGTTGATGACTGCCACCTTCCACAGCTCCTGCGCCACCGGTACTGCGGCGGGCATGGTGGTGTCTACAAACAGCACCGAGGTACAGCTCACCTGCGCGGCAGCCAACACAACGTATAGCAAGCGTATCGCCTTTTTCATAGTATGTTTTTGGGAAGTATAAATTGTCTTTCAGGAGCGGAAGGTATAATAAAAAACCCCAGCTCGAAAGCCGGGGTCTCTGTATTTTTTATACTTAGTGCGGGATAATTAATCCAGCGCGTCGAAGTCAAAATCCTCCAGGTACTTGGTCGTGAAGTCACCTTCCTTGAAGCCCTTGTCATCCATCAGTTTCAGGTGGAAAGGAATGGTGGTCTTGATGCCTTCTATGACGAACTCACTTAGGGCGCGCTTCATCTTCACCAAAGCTTCCTCACGCGTCTGTGCGCTTACGATCAGCTTGGCGATCATAGAGTCGTAGTTTGGCGGAATGGTGTAGCCGGAGTATACGTGCGAGTCGATGCGAACGCCGTGGCCACCTGGCAGGTGCAGCGTCGTGATTTTGCCTGGGCTCGGGCGGAAACCGTTCTTCGGATCCTCGGCATTGATACGGCACTCAATGGCGTGCATCTTCGGGTAGTAGTTTTTACCCGTGATTTTCTCGCCGGCGGCTACCTTTATCTGCTCCTTAATCAGGTCGTAGTCAATTACCTCTTCGGTAATTGGGTGCTCCACCTGAATACGGGTGTTCATCTCCATGAAGTAGAAGTCGCGGTTTTTGTCTACCAGGAACTCGATCGTGCCCACTCCCTCGTAATTGATGGCTTTGGCACCGGCAATAGCTGCCTGTCCCATGGCATCACGCAACTCGTCGGTGATGAAAGGGGAAGGGGTTTCCTCTACAAGCTTCTGGTGGCGGCGCTGAATGGAGCAATCGCGCTCCGAGAGGTGCGCCACGTTGCCGTACTGGTCACCGATAAGTTGAATTTCGATGTGGCGCGGCTCCTCCACAAACTTCTCCAGGTACAGGCCATCGTTCCCGAAGGCTGCCTTGGCTTCCGTGCGGGCGTCGTTCCAGGCTTTCTCGAACTCAGATTCGTTTTTGATGATGCGCATGCCGCGGCCACCACCACCGGCAGTTGCTTTGATAATAACCGGGTACTTTATCTTTTTGGCAAGCTTGATGCCTTCCTCCACGTTTTTCAGCAGGCCCTCAGAGCCCGGAATAGTCGGCACGCCGGCCTTCTTCATGGTATCCTTGGCAGAAGACTTGTCGCCCATGGCGTTGATCATATCCGGCGTGGCACCGATAAACTTGATGCCGTTCTCAGCACAGATACGGGAGAACTCCGCATTCTCTGAAAGGAAGCCGTAACCCGGGTGAATGGCGTCGGCATTGGTTATTTCTGCGGCGGCAATGATGTTCGGGATGTTCAGGTACGACTGAGCGCTTGGAGGAGGGCCAATGCATACTGCCTCATCAGCAAATCGCACGTGCAGGCTTTCCTTATCGGCAGTAGAGTATACGGCCACCGTTTTAACGCCCATTTCCTTACAGGTACGGATAATACGTAGGGCAATTTCGCCACGGTTGGCGATGAGTATCTTTTTAAACATAAGTCCAGATTAGGGGATTTGAAGATTTGGAAATGTGGAAATTCTACGTGTTAAAATGAGGAAGCGGAGCCTTTGTACAAGCATCTCCACTTCCTCACGGTCACATCTTCAAACTTTCAAATTGATAGTTTAGCTAGGATCTACCAGGAACAGCGGCTGGTCGTACTCTACAGGAGAGGCGTTGTCTACCAGCACCTTCACAACTTTGCCTGATACCTCAGACTCGATCTCGTTGAACAGTTTCATGGCCTCGATGATGCAGATCACCTGACCTTTTTTAACCTCGTCGCCTACGTTCACAAACACCGGAGTTTCAGGGCTTGAGGCGCGGTAGAACGTTCCGATCATAGGTGCCTTGATGGCTACATACTTGCTATCGTCGGAGGCGGCTGGGGCAGCGGCAGGAGCCGGGGCGGCAGCAGGAGCTGGGGCCGGAGCAGCCTGAGGGGCAGCAGCCGGAGCTGGCGCAGCATGTGCGGCATGCTCAGCACCCTTTACGTACGTTACCTTCTGGTCTGGATCGCGCTTAACCGAGATCTTAAATTCTTCTGTTTCAATGTTAACTTTATTCAGGCCGGATTTGGCGATAAAGTCGATAAGGTCCTGGATTTCTTTAGCTTTCATCTTAGTTATTTAACTCTTTCAGCGTATGAGTACGTACGAGTGTCTACTTTAATTTTTTCATCCTGGCCAATAAACAGCGGCACCTGGATGGTGGCACCTGTCTCCACGATAGCTGGTTTAGAAGCGTTGGTGGCCGTGTCACCTTTAAGGCCTGGCTCCGTGTAGGTAATGGTCAGCTCCACAAACGGCGGAATCTCGCAGGTAAGCGGCGTCTCTGTCTCCGCATGGAACAGGATAGTTACCTCCTGGCCTTCCTTCATCAGGTCGGCGAAAGGCACCATTTCCTCTGGCAGGGCCACCTGCTCAAATGTGTTCAGGTCCATAAAGTTGTAGCCCATGTCGTCCTTGAAAATGAACTGGTGCGGGCGTTGTTCTACACGGGCCGTCGTTATTTTATGACCGGCAGAGAAAGTGTTGTCAAGCATTTTGCCCGAGCGTACGTTTCTAAGTCTTGTTCTTACAAACGCAGGGCCTTTGCCTGGCTTTACGTGCTGAAAATCAACTACCTGGTACAGGTCGTTGTTATATTCAATCACGAGACCGTTCTTAATATCAGCTGTGGTTGCCATATGAATTAAACTTAATGTCTTCTTAATAAGAGGGTAAAACTATATCTGATTTTGCTGTCTTGCAAAACAAAATTACGCATTCTGCTGAAAACATCGTTAAAAAAGATATTCGTTCAAACGCTAATCACCTCTGTTACACTTTGCTAACCTGCTCTTGCAAGATCTTGTTGCGTTGTGGCTCGTGTGGCGTCTGGTTTTGTTGCCTTGCCTGCTTCAGGCGCAGCATGGTTAAAGCAGCCAGCAGCGCCATGGTCCCGAAAGTATAAATGGAAATGGACTCCAGAAAACGGTACAGTTCACCGCCCATCAGGTCCCTGATGTTTATGCCCACCAGCACGCAGCCTGTCACCGTTAGTACCTTCGCTACATTAGGGAGCCCTGCAAAGTGGTAGAGCAGAAGCACCATGCAGGGCAGCGTGAACAGGAAAGCATTCAGGCTGGTGACGGCAAACAACGGGATAAAGGCAACGAGTACCGCCACATCGTAGATGGTGCGCTGCCGTAGCCCTGCGCCGGCCCTTACAAAGTATAGGATATAGAGACCGATGAGCGCCAGTAAGCTGATCTGGTATACTTTAATGGCAGCCTCGGTGGTAAGTATAAACTGCAGTGGGGTATAGCGCGCCAGTACAGAGAAAATAGTATGATTGCCGCTTTGCAACAGGTCCTGCTTGGCGCCCAGTTCTATGAGCAGCTCCTGAAACCAGCCGTTATACAAACCGGTAAATGCCTCTGGGGATGGGTACAGAACAAACGGCAGCAAGCCCAGCAACACTACTGTTATAGCTGTTGCCAGCAGGGCACTGAAATTTTTCCTGAGCACCAGGTAAGGCAGGAAAATGAGCCCGAAGGGCTTGATAAACAAACTGGCGGCCAGTATGGCTCCTACTGCCACATGCTGCTCCCTTCGCCAGCACACCAGCAGGAGTACGTAGAGTGCCAGCAGCACAAAGTTAACCTGCCCCAGGTGCCACTCGCGGTGCACATGCGCGCCCACTGCCAGAAAAGCAAGCAGCAGCACGGTGTTCTTCTGTTTAGCGCTAGGGTAAGTATCATCATGGGCTGCCATTTGAAACAGCACCTGCAGCACGGCTACCGTAAGGAACAGCAATAAAAGCCAGAAGAAGATCTTAGCGGCTGAGAAAGGCAAAAGCGTCAGCGGGATAAAGTACAGGCCCGCAGTGGGAGAGTACTTGTAAACATAGTGCCCGTCCGATGCGATGCGGTAGATTTCTTCACCCTGCAGCATCCGGGCAGCCGTTCTATAGTATACTTCCAGGTCGTGCATCCAGAAGCGCTCGTTGATGATCTCTCCGATAAGAAGTATGATACCGGCAAGTACAATGGCAATGGCCCAGGCGTGTTGGGCAGTGAGGAGTTTTTTGGTTGGCATGTTAAGTTTGTTTGCAGGCCGGCTATACTTGCCGACGCCTATGCTGTTGTTGTTACTGGTAGTAAACCTCGTCGAAACTACAATTATAGCGGTATTTTTGCAATGTTTCTACAGCCGGTGGTATAAAAGCGTTAAATGAAGAGGGCGTGTACCTGGGCTTTGGAAGGGAAGTTTTGCCGTGTCAGTTTGATTCCTGTAGCTTTGTCCCCCAACTTAAACATCCTTTAAAGTATAAATCTGCCATGGTACACCCGGATCTTGCCTCCGTTAAAGCGCTGCTCGATGATCGGGTGGAGAAGTATAACCAGCCCAATTTTATCCCTAACGACCCGGTTTCTATTCCGCACCGTTTCTCCAAAAAACAGGACATTGAGATTAGCGGTTTTTTTGCAGCCATACTAGCCTGGGGCCAGCGCAAGACCATCATCAATAATTGCATAAAGCTGATGGATCTGATGGACAACGCGCCGCACGATTTTATACTTCATCACCAGGAGCAGGATCTGCAGCGGCTGCTCGGCTTCAAGCACCGCACCTTCAACGATACTGATCTTTTATACTTGCTGCATTTTTTCCGGTGGTACTACAGCCAGCACGAGAGCCTGGAGACGGCCTTCACCGGGGAGCATTGTGAGTTGCCTACCCAACGGGACAGGCTCGTATACTTTCATAACCTGGTGTTCAGCCTGGAGGATGCCCCGCAGCGCACCCGCAAGCACATTGCCACCCCCGCCCGCAAATCGGCCTGCAAGCGGCTGAACATGTACCTGCGCTGGATGGTGCGCCAGGACAACGGCGGTGTGGACTTTGGCATCTGGAAGAATATACCCATGAGCGAGCTGGTGTGTCCCTGCGATGTGCACGTGGAGCGGGTAGCCCGCCGCCTGGGGCTCATCACGCGAAAGGGGATGGATTGGGATACGGCCGAGGAACTAACAGCCCACCTGCGCGCTTTTGACCCCACCGACCCCGTAAAGTATGACTACGCCCTGTTCGGCCTGGGAGTGGAGGAGAAGTTCTGATGTTTTGCAAGATCGTAGGCTGAGTCTGGTCAAGGAACGGTAGCCCCAAGGGCCATCTAAAAGCAAGCCTTGGCTTCAGTATACGCAAACCGGATGGGGTTAAGGCCGTACATGGAAGTATGCCTATTGCTTTGGCTTATAGCTACATAGGCCGGCTGTGCGACATGAAAAGTTTAGGCGGAGGTACAACGTTTTTAAAGTATAAGCTACGCTACTCCAAAAGCTTGGAGGCACAGCAGCAATCTGGCAAGAGCTTAAGAGTTGAAGTATGAACACACCTGCACAACAAACAGGAAGCAAAACTCCTCCATCCACCGGCAATGCGCCTGCCAATGCCAACAAGAAAAATCCCATGCCCCCCAGCAGAACGTGGCTCTGGTTTTTAGGCCTGCTCTTGCTCAATTATTTTATCGCGAAGTCTTTTTTCCCCGGTGCAGGCGAGCCGGTTAAGGTGCCTTACACCCTCTTTAAAGATGAAGTAGCCAAGAACAATGTAAAGGCGATTTATACCAAGGGTGATCTGATCTCAGGGCAGTTTATCCGGGAGGTAACCTACAGGCCCCAGGATGCGGACAGCACTGCGAAAATTGAGGCGGTGCCGGTCACACACTTCGCTACCATCGTGCCTTCTTTTGTCGATCCAGGCCTAGAGGAATTATTGATTGAGCATGGGGTGGAGATACGGGCGGAGCCAATCCAGGAAGCGCCCAACCCCCTGCTGTCCTTTCTCTCCCTCTTCGGCCCGGCCTTAATCATCATCGGCTTTTACATCTGGATGTACAGACGGGCTAAAAGCCAGGCAGGCATGGGCATGGGGGGCTTCATGGGCATAGGAAAAAGCGGAGCCAAACGCTTCGACAAGGACACACAGAAACGGGTTACGTTCGATGATGTAGCCGGCATTGATGAAGCGGAAAACGAGCTGGTGGAAATCGTGGACTTCCTGAAAGACCCTAAAAAGTATACCCGCCTGGGTGGCGCCGCTCCCAAGGGCGTTTTGCTGATTGGCTCGCCCGGCACCGGTAAAACCCTGCTGGCGCGCGCCGTGGCAGGCGAGGCGGGAGTACCATTCTTCTCCATGAGCGCGTCGGAATTTGTGGAGATGATTGTGGGGGTAGGTGCCGCCAGGGTGCGCGACCTCTTTAAGCAGGCGCGGGAGCATGCACCGGCTATTATTTTTATAGATGAGTTGGACTCGATAGGCCGCGCCCGCGGGCAGCAAGCTGTGGGCGGCGCCAGCGAGCAGGAACAGACCCTGAACCAGATTCTCACTGAAATGGACGGCTTTGACAGCAAGGAGGGTGTGATTGTGCTGGCGGCAACCAACCAACCCGATGTGCTCGACAAGGCTTTGCTCAGGCCCGGGCGCTTCGACAGGCGCGTGGTGGTTAATTTGCCGGACAAGAACGGGCGGGAGGAGATTTTGAAGGTGCACACGCGTAATGTTCCGCTGGCACCAGAGGTGCAGCTGGATGAAATCGCCGCAGCTACGCCCGGCTTTTCAGGAGCTGACATACGGAACCTGGTGAACGAAGCGGCGCTGCTGGCAGCGCGCCGAAATCAGGATGTAGTGACCTCCAAAGACTTTTTTGATGCCCTGGAGAAGATTGTGCTCGGCCCGGAACGCCCGCTGCTCCTGAGCTTCGATGACCGGGAGCGGATTGCTTACCACGAAGGCGGGCATGCCATATTAGGCCTGGTGGTACCCGGCGCAGACCCGGTAAACCGCGTAACCATTGTGCCGCGGGGCCAGGCGCTCGGTGTCACCTACCAGCGCCCTGACAGTGACCGCTACAATTACTCTGAAGAATATTTGCGCGGCAAGATCATCGGTATCTTAGGCGGACGATCGGCGGAAGAGATTGTGTACGGCAACCGCACCACTGGCGCCGAGAACGATATTGAACAGGCGACCAACCTGGCCCGTTCCATGGTTACCCGCTGGGGCATGAACGACAAGCTGGGCATGGTACAACTGGCACCGCGTCAGAACCAGTTTCTGGGAGGCAGCAGTGGTTACCAGGGAGCCAAACCATTCAGTGAGGCAACGGCCAAGGCGGTAGATGAAGAGGTACTGCGCATCATCAACGAAGCCCACAAAGAAGCGCAGCGCCTGCTGGTAAAGTTTCGGAAAGAACTGGATGCGCTGGCGCATGCCTTGCTGGAACGCGAAACACTGGATGAGCAGGAGATTCTGCAGGTTACCGGTCTTCCGCCAGCACCGCCGCTGCAAAGCCGAAAGGTAATCGAGGCCACCTCCTGATAAGTATATTCTCAACCTTAGTTCCGAAGTATAAACGCTCAGGTAAATGAGCAGAAGAGGACATCAGTCTATACTTGGTATATGGATGAAAGTGTTTAGGAATTTGAGTAAGTATAAGTATAAAATCTAGGTTGGGGATGCTGTTAGGGGCCGAGGAGTAAATCCAGATTCCCTCGCTTCCCAGATGCGACTTTTGACACCTGTAAAATGCTTCCTCCCGAGGAAGCAGGGATGTTACATTCTGATCAGCTTACTTCTTTTGGCGCGAGCGTCCACGCTCGTGACGAGCTATCGTTTTGGCCTCCGACCCAGTCGGATTACAAATCCGACCTCATAACAAAGCACGGGTTGCAAACCCGCGCCAGCAAGTGGGGAGTGAGATAGCCCTGCTTCCTTGGAGGGGCGGGGTGGCCTAATCGTAACTGAGGTTTTAAAGTATAAAAGGCGGGCCGCTGTAACACATACAGCGGCCCGCCTTTTATACTTTATACTTTTGCTTTTCTATTGATCCCACCAAAGCGTTAAGGAGAGGTCGGTTACGTCCGGCGTGTTTGGGTTCTTGGATGCCTCACCGGAAGGATAGGCTACCCGCCGGATAAAGGTTGGCAAAGCAGCACCCGCAGGTAAGGTAAAGTTGGCATACTGGTAGTCATAGCGGCGGGCGTCGTTCCAGGCTTCCGGGTTCAGGTAGGTTACCACATACTTCTCCTGGAAAATCCTGTCGAGCGAAAGTTCAGAAGCGCTTTGGGCCACGGCAGCGCTGCTCAAATACGCTTCAGCATCTGCCTGAGCCACCTCCAGCAGCTCCATACTTGCGCGGATAGCTTCGCGGTATGCTGCAAAAGCCCTGTCCAGCTGGCCAGCCCTGAAAGCAGCCTCCGCCTCAATCAGCTTCACCTCCGGATAGGACACGATAATCAGCGGCGATTCGTCCCCGGTAAGCGGGGAGTTGCGGGAGATATAATTCTCATCCTTCACCGTGTTGTTGGCGGGGCCAACGTTGCCGGTGCCGTTAGGGGTGCCCACATAGTTGCCGTTAACGGTTGTGTCTGTTAGCTGCTCCAGGCGCGGGTCAAACACGCCGTACGAGGTGCCGTCCAGGTGCTGTATCAGTTGCTCGGAGAGCCAGCCGCCCAACAGGTTGCCCGCATTACTCAGTGCCACGGCTGCCCAGGGGTTACGCGTCTGGAAAACTCCCATCTCGGCGTTGTCCGCGTTAGAAGTATAGGAGTTGTCTACTGCCTCCAGCACTGCCTGGGGGTTGTAGGAAGAGGTGCCGCTGAGCTTGTTCAGTTGCCTGGCCTTTAAGGCATAGGCAGTCTTTACCCAATTCGCCACGTTGCCTTCGTGTATCACATCGCTGGTAGCAAGTAACCGCACCGAAGATTCAGGTTTTTGCAGCTCTACAATCGCCTCGTCCAGCAGCTGTGTAGTCACATCATAAAGGTTTGCTTCGTCATCAAAAGCAGGGGTTAGGGTGATGTTGGCAAAGGCCTCTGAATAGGGCGCGTCTCCCCACATATCGTTTACCAATGCCAAATGATAGGCCATCAGGACATCGGCCACCCCCACATACTCCGTTGCTCCCTGCTCCATGGCCAGCTGGCGCATGTCGTAAATATCGGCCATGGCCCAGTAGAGCGCATCCCAGGTGCCGGTATAATCGGTGATCTGGTAAGTGTCTGAAGAACCGCCCGCCGAGGGACTGGCCAGGTACTGCACAAAGTAGGAGGTGATGTTGCTCACCATGTAGCTGTTCATGCCGGTTTTGTGCGTGGTGGTGGTCAGGAGGGTGGGCAAAGGCGGATTGGGAACCAGGTTCGGGTTATCCTCCTTGTCAAAATAATCTTCGCAGCCCTGCAGGCCTGCTACTGCCCCCATGATGGCAAAGGCGAGTATATATCGGAAGATCTTTTTCATATCTGTATTAGTTAAAGGCCAATGTTTAAGGTGAACAGGTAGCTGCGCACGGCAGGATAAGTAAAGCCTGAGAAGCCATCCACGTTGCTGCCGCTAGGCGAGAAGCTCGTTTCCGGGTCAAATCCTTTATAGTCGGTGGACAGCCACAGGTTGTTGCCGGTAAAGGATAAAGCGGCATTGCGGATGAAGATGTTCTCGAACCAGCGTTGCGGCAGGCTGTAGCGCAGCGTCAGGGAGCGCAAGCGCACCCAGGAGGCATCCTCCACGAAATTCTCCGACACGCCCCGGTAGAAGCGGCGGTAGTAGCCGTCGCCGTAGTTCACGCCATCCGGACCAGTGCCCTGGCCCAGCCATACTTCCTTGGTGTTGGGTGTGCCGTCAGACAGCACCCCTTCAAACACGCGCGTTTGGTTGCGGTTCTCGGTGTATTCGGCTATACCAAAGGCGGCGAAGAAGTTGTCCATCTGGTTATATTTCTCCAGGCCCACACGGGCATCGAGCAAGGCGGTCAGGCTAAGTCCCTTGTAGGTGAAGGTATTCGTGAAGCCGCCGATCCAATCAGGTTGTGAGTTGCCCAGGAGTTTCTGGCTGGATAAGGGCGCCCTTACCGGGAAGCCATCTGCACCAATCACGATGGGGCGCGACTCGTCGATAAAGAGTGGGTCTTCCTCCTGTCCCGGACCATAATAACGCTGCCAGTGCGAGCCGTAGATGTTGCCATACGGCTGCCCTTCAATCAGTTTCATGGTCACCGTGGAGCCCACATAGCCAAACTGAGAGGCATAGGTTACTTCCTCCAGCCCCTCCGGAAGGCTCAGGATCTTGTTTCTGTTGGCCGAGAAGATAAGCTTGGAATCCCAGTTAAAGTTAGTAGTGCGCACGGGTGTAGCGTTCAGCACAATCTCAACGCCTTTGTTGCGCATCTCCCCGGCGTTAATGGCTGCCCGCACAAAGCCGGTGGTGCTGGCCACATCTATGTTAAGGATCTGGTCTTTGCTAAGGGAGTAATAATAGGTAAAGTCAAACCCGATGCGGTTATCCAGGAACGACATCTCCAGACCAGCTTCAAAGGTATTCGTGAATTCTGGCTTAAGACCAGGATTGCCTAACAAGGCAGCGCGCGTCACCCCGGTATAACCTGTCGGTAGGTTGGTGTAAGGGGCGTAACCGGAGGAGATAGAGTAAGGAGACGCATCTTTGCCTATCTGAGCGTAAGAGAGCCTTACCTTTGTCTGGTTGATGAAATCCGGCAGCTCCAGGTGCTCTGAGGCAATGTAACTTATACTTGCCGAGGGGTAAAAGAAGGAGCGCTTAGACTTGGACAGGGTAGAGGTAATGTCGTTTCTGCCTGTCAGCGTCAGGAACAGGAAATCGCCGTAGTCAAACGAGGCCTCCCCGAAAATACCCATCAGCCTATACTCGCTCTCGTTCTCCGAAGAAGAGAGGAACCTGGCATTGGAGAGTTTGAAATAGTCGAACACTGACAGCTCTTCGCCCTGCACGCCGAAGCTCTTGATGTGCTCGTCGTAGAGTTCGTGGCCCAAACGCAGCGTAGCGTTAAATTTGTCTCCGAATGACTTGTTCAAAGAGGTGATGAAAGTGGAGTTTATGGACCTGAATTTGGTAGTATACTCATGCACAAAACCCTGACCGTTGTCATCCAGCAGCCGCTCGTCCGGAACGTTTCTGGGACCTGGAGCCGTGCGTGTGCGGTCGTCGGTATAGGTGTCCAGGCCGATGCGGTAATTGAAGTCGAGCCAGCTAAGCGGCTTGTAGCTAAAGTTTAACCCTCCGATAAAACGGCTTACATCGTCTTCGAACTGGTTGGTGGAGGCGGCGTAAATCGGATTGTCGTTGCCATAAGACTGCATGGTGCCATCGGGCTTCACGTAGTCCCGCACATCCCAGCGCGGCGACCAATAGCTAAGCATTTCGTTAAAGCGGTCAGCGTTGTAGCGCTTGCCTCCGGAGCGGATATAGTTAAAGTTACCGCCCGTGCTGAACTTCTCGCTCAGCTTCACATCGGTGTTCAGGCGGGCTGAGGTATTCTGGTAATCGGTGAAGGGCAACACACCCTCATGGTCCAGGCGAGAAAGTGAGGACGAGAAGGTGATGGCATCGGTTCCTCCCGAGAAGGTGAGCGTGTTGCGGAATTGGCTTCCTGTTTCATAGGCATCCTCAAAGTGATTGTAGATGCCTTCCGGGTGGGTTGGGTCTATTTGCCGTGCCTCCTGCCAGGTGGGTCCCCAGGAAGGCCAGAAGCTGGTCGGATCGTATACGCCAGTATAGCCTTGGGTATACGTGTCCTGTATCTTCGGAAATTTGTTAACTTCCTCCCAGCCGGCAGTGCTCGTAAAGTTCACGCGCATCTCTCCCTTCTTCCCGGATTTGGTGGTGATAACGACCACGCCGTTGGCTCCCCGAAGCCCGTAAAGCGCTGTCGCCGCGCCGCCACGCAGGATGTTTATACTTTCAATGTCATCGGGGTTGAGGTCGGCGAGGCGGTTGCTCATGCCGCGCAGTTCGGCGCCCTCACCAAAAGTGGAGGTGGAGTTGTTCACCTGAATCCCATCAATAACGAAGAGCGGCTGGTTAGGCCGGTTGGGGTCGATGGAGTTGATACCGCGTATCTGGATGTTGGCACCCTGTCCCGGCGCGCCGCCAGTGCTTGAGATGGTAACCCCCGCCACCTTGCCCTGCATGGCATTGAGCACGTTGGGCTGGCGGTTTTGTACCAGTTCCTCTGACCGTACTTCCTGTGCGGCATAGCCCAGGGCTTTTTTCTCGCGAGTAATGCCCAGCGCCGTTACCACCACCTCATCCAGTTGCTGGGTATCGGTGGCCATGACCACGTTAACCTGGCGCTGGTTCCCCACTCGGATTTCCTGAATCCTGTAGCCAAGGAAACGGAACTCCAGTATGGACTCATCACTGGGTACATTAAGCGTGAACCTGCCATCGGCGTCGGTGGTAGTGCCGATGGTGGTGCCTTTCACGGTTACACTTACGCCGGGCAAGGGCATGCCCTCGTCGGCTCCTGTAACCCTGCCGCTCACGGTGTTCTCCTGGGCTAACGCGGGTACCCAGCAGCACATCAGCAGCAATACAAGAAGGGTAAAACTGTTTCTCATAGGAATATTTATTAGTGTGATTTATAAAGCAGACACAGAAGCTGTGAAGGTCCCATGGAAGGAAATATCACCTTGCCATGAGTAGGTGGTAAAGGGAGCGAAGTAGAGAATAGTATAGCCTTGCCATAGCTGCTTCTTCAGACAGGTATATCAAAAACTTATACTTTATACTTGTAATGATTATAGGGTATTATAGTTGATGTCTTCAATAAAGTTTCATAGATATTGATATATTTAGCTGTGGTTAAGCATATAATCCTCTTAAAAGGCGAAAACGATGATGAAATCTATACTTCCGGGCCTCTACCTGTACTTTGCTGTATACCTGATGTTTGGGGCTTCTCCTGGTGCAGCAGCTCAAAGTTTCTCCATAGAGTCTGTCATGAGCCACCCTTTCCCGACGGAGTTGACCACGGCGGCTGAAGGCTCCAGAATGGTTTGGGCATTTAATGAACAGGGGCGCCGCAATGTGTATGTGGCAGAAGGGCCGGATTTTAAGTATAGGAGGCTTACTAACTACCTGAAGGATGATGGCCAGGAAATCACAAGTTTGTCTGTTTCGAATGATGGGCAGTGGGTGGTGTATGTGCGTGGCGGTGAGCATGGCTCTATCTGGGATGAGCACGAGACTGTAAACCCCGAAAGCCTGCCGATTCCTCCAAAAGTGGAAGTATGGCGTGTACCGTTTAGCGGCGGCGAGCCGGTGCGGATAGGAGAGGGCGGTTACCCTGTTATCTCTCCAAATAACAGAGAGGTAGCCTATACTTTTAAGGGGCAAGTATGGCTGGCACCATTGGATGGATCAGCGCCTGCGCAGCCTCTCTTCGTAACCCGCGGCAACGTGGGCTCGCTGGTATGGTCGCCGGATGGGGCGCAGCTGGCCTTTGTGGCCAACCGCCAGGGCCATGCCTTTATCGGCATTTACACTAATCCTGAAATGCCCATCCAATGGGTAGCGCCCGCTCTGGCCAGCGACCGTTCCCCGCGCTGGTCCCCGGACGGCAAGCGGCTGGCTTTTGTGCGCACGCAAGGCACGGGAGGCGCGCCGCAGCCGCTCCTGACGTGGCAGCACCGGCCCTGGAGCATCTGGGTGGCCGACGTAGCATCTGGTGAAGCCAAACAAGTATGGAAAGCACCGCAGACCCTGCGTGGCTCCATCCCGCGGACGAACGGAAGCTTTAACCTGCACTGGGGGGCAGGAGACCGAATTGTATATGTTTCGTATGAAGACGGCTGGCCGCATCTGTACTCCATTCCTGCTGAGGGAGGAAAACCGCTGTTGCTTACCCCGGGCCAGTTTGCCGTGGAGCATGTCAAGCTAAGCCACGACCGGAAATGGCTCGTATTTAGCGCCAACACCGGGCCAGATAAAGAGGATATAGACCGCCGCCACGTAGCGCGCGTGCCTGTAGACAAAGCCGACACGGAGGTGCTCACCACGGGAGATGGCATCGAGATGATGCCAGTGCTGACAGGGGATGGACGAACACTGGCCTTGTTGAGCGCGACTGCCCAGCGCCCGCCCCTGCCTTCCGTAATGGACTTCAAGCGCAAAGCCAAAATCAAGCTCCTGGCCGATGATTTACTCCCCGCAGACTATCCGCAGCAGAAACTGGTAGTGCCCAAGCAGGTCACGTTTAAGGCAGAGGATGGCGTGCTGCTGCACGGGCAGCTGTTCGAGCCGAAAGGGGGCGGGCGCAATAAACCGGCGATTGTGTACGTGCATGGCGGGCCTTCGCGGCAGATGCTGCTGGGCTGGCACTACTCCGACTACTATAATAATGTGTATGCCATGAACCAATACCTGGCCAGCATGGGCTTTGTGGTGCTGTCGGTAAACTACAGGCTGGGCATTGGCTACGGGTATGATTTCCAGCACCGCGAAAACAGCGGCGAATCAGGGGCCTCGGAGTATAAAGACATCCGCGCGGCAGGCAAGTGGCTGGCCGCTCAGCCGCAGGTGGACGCCAAGCGCATTGGGGTTTATGGCGGTTCCTATGGTGGTTACCTTACTGGGCTGGCCCTGGCACATAACTCCGATCTGTTTGCCGCAGGCGTAAACATCCATGGCATGAGTGATTTGACTTACGGAGGCATTGCCCGTATCCTCTACCCGGACCGCTACGAAAAGGCGCCCGACGCCGAGCAGGCCGTGGAGGTTATGTGGAAGTCTTCACCGGCCGCCTGGGTAGCTAACTGGACCTCGCCCGTGCTTATCATCCATGCCGACGACGACCGTAACGTGGATTTCCGCGACAGCATGGACCTGGTGCGCCGCCTGGAAGATAAAGGTGTACCGTTCGAAACGCTGGTGCTGGTGGACGATACCCACCACTGGATGCGCTTTGCCAATGCCGTGAAAGTAAACGCGGCCACGGCTGACTTCTTTAAAAGAAAATTGCTGAACACCGGCGAAGTGGGTCTGCAGAAGGGGAGATAACAATTTTCTATTGAAAGATTGCTTCAACTTCTGCCGCCCAGGGAAGTATAACCGGAAGAAACGCTCAATAGAAAATGGAAAAAGACAAAGAAAAATACCTGGAGGCACTGCGCCAAAACAAAGGAAAGGAAGACGAAATTGATTTAGGGAAAAGCCTGGGCTTCAGCAAGGAGTATACTGACAAGATTATTCAGGAACTGATGGCCGAAGAACGGATCACCTACTATGCGGGCCCAACCTGCAATTATAAAGTAGTGGAGTAAGATTTACAAAGAAGGTATTCCTATTGCCGTTTGCCTTTCAATCAACGATTAATAAAAAAAGCCCTGCCTGAAAGATGCGTCATGCATTTGTCCGGCAGGGCTTTTTGGAGGAAGTATTTTAGTAATTGTTGAAGTAGCGCGGTACCAGCATATCAGATGTGCTTAGGTATTCAAATGGGTTTTTCTCGCTCCATCCAATGTAATCCAGTGTAAGTTCCTGCTTTGTATTGATGTAAAAACGCAGCTCCCATACTAATTTACTGCCTTCGTGGTACGTAATATAAGTATGACGGAAGTACCTGTCGCTGCCTGGCAGATAGGCTTCCTCTATCAGGTCGTATCCGCCAAGCGCGCCGTAAACACCACTCGGAGGACTTACGCTAATAATCTCCATCTTACCGCGGTAATCATTTTTGTTTTTGATCCGGGTGGAGGAATCCCAGCTCTTGCCGAGGCTCTCTACCATAAAATCCGCAACTTTATCATGGCGCTTGTGCTTCAGATCATCAAAGATGGTGGTGGCAATTTTTTTGGCCTCCTCTACTTTGGCAGCGGGTGGCCTCTTTGTCGTGTCTATCTTCTGGGCAGAAGCAGCTGAGACGGTGATTAAAAAGAATAGTACTAAAAGTAAAGTTGATCTCATAAACTTGTTTTATAGGTTGAAGAATAGAAAGACAAAGTAGTAGACATGGATGCCAGCCCCTGCAAGTTAGAAAAACATAAACTGCTACAGCACCAGCTGCTCAAACAGCCTATCCAGCGTCTCCTGGGGATTGGCGCACAGACCTGGATGTACTTGCGAAGTTTGCACGATGGTGCTGCGGTTGGCGGTAAGCCAGCGGAAGCGGGAAGCTGTACCCAATTGCCCGATGGGGCCACCCTCTTTGCGGCCGGCGCATACTTTCTCAAAGGCACCCAAACGCTGGTGCAGCTCCTGTAAATCGATGCAGCTTGAAAAGGCTTTTAGGCGGCTTTCGTCGAGGGCATACCTGGTTTGCAGAAAACCCTTGGAGGAGCAGAAAAGAATCACACCGACATTCAGAAACTCCTCCCGCTCCACCCTGGGCACCACCCGAATCACTGCGTACTCAAATAAGTGCTTTTCTTGCATGGTCGGCTCCTTTTACGAAGGTTTCTGAATGGGCGAGACGTGTCTCTAATAACCGGGCATAGGCCTGGCGGTGCTCCTCAGCGGTTTCAAAAGGCGACTCCACGCCTGTAAGCCAGCTATCGGGAATGGCTGAAAGTATGGCCTTTATGCGCCCAGGTGAAAGTATGGTGTTGAATTCAGCATTTACAGCCTCCAGTTCTGTGGCCAGTGGCAGCAGTACATGGTCTTTTATCTGGGGGAAAGGGCGCTTGGCCTGCTCTTCCCAGTTGTTCCAGGAGTGATGGAAGTATAAGGCCGCGCCATGGTCAATCAGCCATAGTTCTTTCTTCCACATAAGCATGTTGGTGTTGCGGGCGGTGCGGTCCACGTTCATCACCAGGCTGTCGAGCCATACTATTTGGGAGGCAAGTGTCGCATCCAGGGTCGTCACCACCGGGTCGAAGGTGATGGCGCCGGAAAGGTAGTGCAAAGCCAGGTTCAAGCCCTCGCTGGCACGCAGCAGATCCTGTATTTCCTCGTCCGGCTCGGTGCGCCCGAAAGCCTTATCCAGTGTGGCAAATACGATTTCGGGTACACGGAAGCCCAAGGCGCGGGCAATTTCGCCTACAATCAGTTCGGCAATCAGCACCTTTATACCCTGCCCGGCTCCCCGGAACTTGAGCACGTACATAAACTCATCATCCGCCTCCACAATGGCCGGCAGCGAGCCGCCTTCACGCAGCGGGGTGATGTACCGCGTCACATCAACGGTCCTTATTTCAGGTGGGGTATACTTCATTTATACTTGTTCTCTGCGGAGACCTCCGCTTTGTTTGCCTTTGGTAACCCAAAGTTAGCAGGGTTTGTTTTATGCCTATACTTTGGCCAGCTGTTTCTGCATGCACACGCTGTTCGCTACACCCTTGTATTGCCCATAGTTCGGGATGAGCGTGTAGCCGCATTTTTGGTAGAGGCTGATGGCTTCCGGCTGCTTTTTACCCGACTCCAGGATGCAGGAAGTATAACCCAGCTCAGCTGCCCATCGCTCCAGTTCCTGCAGCACCTTTTTGGCAATTCCTTGTCCCCGCAGCTCCTCCCGCACATACATACGTTTGACCTCTGCAACGCCCGATTCGTAGGCTTTGATAGCCCCGCAGCCCACTGCCATACCTTCCTGGCAAGCCACTACCACCTGTTGTATCTTATCGAGTTTGTTATACTGCGCATAGAAAGCATGTTCCGCCCCATCGCGCACCGCCAGGTCCTGGTCGAGCAGGGAAACCAGCAGCCGGAAGTCAGGATTACTAGAGTCGGTTCTAATGATTTGGAGCATAGGAGTAGCAGTTAGCAATTGCTCCGGCAAGTATAGAAAAAGTATCGCTATTCTGAAGGGGAAGACGCTGGTGATTGCTAAAAAAGTATACTTCTAGTGTTTATTTGGCAGTTTATACTTTCACACGCTTCCAGGTACCGCGCCGGAATAGCCACCAGCTAACGAGGGCATGCAACGAATGGCAGAAGGCAATGACGATAAAGACGCCTGTGGCCGCAAAGCCCAGGTAAACAGCCATCAAATAAGCAAGCGGAATCTCAATAACCCACAGCACAAAGATGTTGATGAAAGCAGGCGTGCGGGTATCGCCAGCCCCGTTAAAGGCTTGTACCATCACCATGCCCAGCCCAAAGAAAATATAACCCAACGTGATGATTTGCAGGGCATCTGTGGCAATGCCGATTACCTCGGCCTCCCTGGTAAAGAAACTGGAAACGTGTTTGCCAAAGAGTAAGAACAGGAGCGTGATAACGGCCATGAACACCATGTTGTAGCGGGCAGTAAGCCATACGGCGAGCTCGGCTCTTATCGCTTTGCGGGCCCCCAGGTTTTGCCCCACCAGCGTTGCGGCTGCAGAAGATAGTCCCCAGGCAGGGAGTAGGGTAAAGGTAATCACGCGGAAGGCAATGGTATACCCGGCCAAAGCATTGCTGCCAAACTCTGCCATTAGCCTCGTTAAAAAGATCCAGCTGGCTGAGTCGATCAGGTACTGGCCCACACCGCCGGAGGAGAGCTTCAGGATGCGGAGAATCATTTTAAGGCTGATCACCAGGTTATCCCCCGTGATTTTCAGCACGTGCTTGCCGTTGAAGAGGTGGTAGAGCTGGTACACCACACCCAGGCTTCGGCCAATGGTGGTGGCCCAGGCTGCCCCAGCCAACCCGAGGCCCTCAATGCTGCCAATGCCGAAAATGAGGAGCGGATCCAGGACAATGTTGATGCCGTTTGCCAGCCAGAGCGTACGCATAGCCAGGTGAGGCAAGCCTGCGCCACGGAAAGCGCCGTTTATCAGGAAGAGGAGCAGAATGGCCACGTTACCGGCAAAGATCACCTGCGCGTACGTCACCCCCTCTGCCACCAGCTCGGGCGCGGCCCCCATTAAGGATAGTAAATCGCCGGCGAAGAAGGTGGCGATGCCGCCCATCAGCAGGGCCAGCACGATGCCCGTCACGATCAGCTGGAACGTTATACTTCCGGCCTCCCTATACTTTTTCTCCCCAATCCGCCTCGACACCAGAGCGGTGGCGGCAATGCTAATGCCCATGCCCACGGCATAAATGATCATCAGGATAGATTCGGTCAGCCCCACGATGGCTAATGCATTTGCCCCAAGCCGGCCTACATAGAAGATGTCCACGATGGCAAAAAGAGATTCCATGAGCATCTCCAGAATCATGGGGATGGCCAGCAGAATGATGCTGTTCTGGATGCTAAGCGTGGTGTAATCCTGCTCCTTGCCCTTGATGGCAGACCAGACGAGCTGCAGAAATTCTCTAAGGTTTGTCATGGAAAGGAGAGGCTACAATCAAGAGCAGTAATTTACTGGTTTTGCCGGCTTAATGTTGGCGGCATTTACAGCCCTTATTTGCTCCAGAAGAAAGTATAAAAAATAAGTACAAGCGCCGGAGATAGCCTTATCGCTGTTTTATACTTTAGGACTTACCGAAATCTTCAGCACCACCTTGCGCACCAAGCGCTCACCGGTCACCATAGCCGCATGCGCATCGTCCGGGAAGAAAATGGTAAAGGAACCGGCTGGCACTTCAAACCAGCTGTTGGTTCTATCGGGGAAGAAGGCGGCGTCGCGCTCGTCCTGGTAAGGGTCGTTGGGGGCAGCGCAGTGTGCCAGGTCCTTCCAGCCCATGCGGTCGGTGCCGGAGATGATGTACTGTATGTCGATGTACTTGCGGTGTACTTCCAGCTTGTAAGCCTCTTCTGAAAAGCCCGGCCCATCGGAGATGATGGCAAACAGGTTGCGGCCTTCTATTTCGTGCACTCCCGTTGCTACGGCGGCCAGGTCGGTGTCGCGCAGGTAGGCGAAGGCCTGCTCAAAGAGGGGGTGCAAAGTATAATAGCGTGATGCGTTGGCAAGTTTGTCAAGAACCATGGGAGTGTAGAAGTTAGAAAGTTTAAAAGTTAGAAAGTATGGGCGCCGTGCTTTCCGCCCAATGTGTCTTGTTAAAAAGTCCTTTGTCTTATGTCAAGAAAGTCTTTTGTCTAGATACCTGATACTTGCTAATAGATAAGGATATTAAAACGAACGAAACACCGGTTTGTACTTGTTATAAAATGCTAATTTTGCAGTAAATTAAAAGATAAGCATTGATCTATCCAGAAAACTTTGAAATAAAAATTGGGTTTGCGCAAGTACGCGAGATGCTCTCAGAGCTTTGCCTGAGCCCGCTTGGCCGTAACTTCGTGAGCCGCATGGCATTCCTGAACCGCCACGACCTGGTGGACAGGCTGCTGCAACAAACCGACGAATTTAAACAACTGCTGGAGTCGGACGCTGAGATTCCGCTGCAGCACTACTATGACCCTACTGCCTACCTCGACCGGGCAGCCATAGAAGGCTCGTTCCTGGACGTATCCCAGTTTTTCGAGATCAAGATGTCGCTGCGCACGATACGCGACTCGCTGCGCTTTATCTCCGAAACGGAGGAGGGAACCTTTGAAGCCCTGAAAGCACTGGGTGCCAACATCATGGTGGAGCGCTCGCTGTTGGCTGCACTGGATAAAGTGGTGGACGACTCGGGCGCTGTGCGCGATGACGCCACGCCGGAGCTGCAGCGCCTCAAGCGCGATCTGATTGCGCAGCAGGCCATCCTTCGTAAAACAATCAGTTCTATCCTCAAGCATGCCAAAAACGAGGGTTGGACACCTTCCGACGTGGAGCCAACCATCCGTGGCGGCCGTTTGGTGATACCGGTGATTGCCGAGCACAAGCGCCGCATCAAAGGCCTGATTCACGACGAGTCCAACACGGGCCAGACAGTTTATATTGAGCCGGAGTCCATTTTTGAACTGAATAACGACATCAAGGATCTGGAAAACGCTTACCACCGCGAGCTTATCCGTATCCTGACGGCGCTGACCAACACACTGCGCCACCACATTCCGGAGCTGCGCAAAGCGTACCAGTACCTGGGCCTGCTCGACTTCATCCGGGCTAAGGCTGC
This sequence comes from Pontibacter chinhatensis, assembly GCF_900113285.1. Classification (GTDB taxonomy): domain Bacteria; phylum Bacteroidota; class Bacteroidia; order Cytophagales; family Hymenobacteraceae; genus Pontibacter; species Pontibacter chinhatensis. Next base: position 455,222 of record NZ_FOOT01000001.1, on the reverse strand, counting down.
CTTTGCGCGCCGCATTGAGGCTACCAAACCTAAGCTGCACAAGTATCCGCTGATAGATTGGAAGCAGGCGTTTCACCCGCTTTTATACTTGTCGCACAAGCAGTTGGGCAAGCCTACCGTGCCGATGGATCTGGAGTTGAACCGCGATCAGCGCATCCTGTTGATTTCAGGTCCGAACGCCGGTGGTAAATCGGTGAGCCTGAAAACGGTGGGCCTGGTGCAGTACATGCTGCAGTGCGGTATGCTGATTCCGGCTGCGGACGGTTCTGAGGCGGGCATCTTCCATGACATTTTCATTGACATAGGCGATGAGCAGTCGATAGAGAACGACCTGAGTACCTACAGCTCGCACCTGACCAACATGAAGAAATTCGTGACCGTGGCCGATAAGCGAAGCCTGGTGCTGATAGACGAGTTTGGTACGGGCACAGAGCCTATACTTGGTGGAGCCATTGCCGAGGCCGTGCTGCAAACGCTCAATGACAGCAATGTGTACGGCGTCATCACGACGCACTATACCAACCTGAAAAACTATGCCGAGCGCACACCGGGCATCGTGAACGGAGCTATGCGCTACGACCACAAACACCTGCAGCCGCTCTATCAGCTGGAGATCGGGAAACCGGGTTCTTCGTTTGCCATAGAGATTGCCCAGAAGATCGGTCTTCCAAAGCACATCATCGACAGGGCCAGTAAGCTGGTCGGCAGAGATAAAATCCGCTACGATCGCCTGCTGGAGGAACTGGAGACTGAGAAGCAGGAACTGGAGAAGAAAGTGCGTGAGGCCACCAAGCTGGAAGAAAAGCTCAAGCGCCAGGTGAAAGACTACAGCGACCTGAAAAACTTCCTGGAAGACAGCAAGCAGGAAATTATGCGCGAGGCCAAAGGCAAGGCTAAGCTGCTCCTGAAAGATGCCAACCAGAAGATCGAATCCACAATTCAGCAGATAAAGCAGAGCCAGGCCGAGAAGGAGAAAACCAAGGAGGCCCGCCGTGAGCTGGAGGAATTTGCCCAGGAGGTGCGCAAAGAAGAGCCACGTCCTGCACACAAGCGCATCGCTAACGGAAGTATAAAAGAAGGCGACAACGTGGCGCTGGTAGGGCAGGACTCAGTAGGACAGGTAGTAAGTATAAAAGGCAAAACTGCCGAGGTGCTGTTTGGCGGCCTCAAGACCATTGTAAAGGTAGATAACCTGGAGCGGGTAGAGGGGCAGGTAGCCAAGCAGAAAAAAGCCCGGATGGAAAGCGGCGATGGTGGCTTTAGCCGCGGCATGAACATGACGCAGCGCATGGCCGACTTTGCCAGCACGCTGGACATACGGGGTGAGTATGCCGAAGACGCGCTGACCAGGGTGATGAACTTCACAGACGAAGCCATCATGCTGGGCATCCCGGAAATCAAGATCATCCACGGCCGGGGCAACGGTGTGCTGCGCCAGGTGGTGCGCGACTACCTGTACTCGGTGCCGGAAGTGGCCAGCCTCGGCAACGAGGTCGAAGAGCGCGGTGGTGACGGCGCTACACTAGCGGTGCTGAAGTAAAGTAGAAATAAAACAGCTGCGGCTCCCAAGCAAGGGAGCCGCAGCTGTTTTATTTCTTTTTGATAAACCTGAATTCGGCAGCGCCCTGCATATAAAACAGTTCGTCCTCATCCAACTTTGAGATGACAACTGTGTATTCTGTTGAGGTGCCCTTATCAAAGATTATAATTCTTTCGCCGTTTTCAAACTCCCATGCACCTTCTACCATAGTAGTGCCTGCATATTTGTCTACGTATTTCCCATCCCTTTCGAATTTGGAAGTATAGCGGGTAAGATCTATTCCGTACTCCGCTTCGAATTCTGCGGTAAGATCATCCCCGTTTATAAATACTGCACTACCAGTCCATTCGCCGTTTGTGAGCAGCGATACATTCGGAGATACGTCATCGTCGTCATCTTTGCAGCTGCTTAGCGACACTACACAAATGGCAGCCAGCAGGAAAAATAAGTGTTTTAGATTTTTCATAAGGTTAGAAGAGTAAAAGTGTAGTCATGTATTAACGTATATGGGTATTCGCTTTAAAAGTTTAAGGAAATCATACTTTCTCCCTGATTCCAAAACAGCTAATTTTTAAGCTGCCTATATTTCCCATACTATGACAGAGGCCAGCTAGATAGCTGGCCTCTGTCATAGTATTTTAGAGTATAATTTCTTATTTGATGATGTTGAAAATCCGGTTCCAGCGGATTTTACTAAACCCGGTGCCTTCCGGGTTGGTAGACATCCAGATCATTACGGCCTTGCCCACCACGTGGTCGGCAGGTACGTAGCCCCAGTAGCGTGAGTCGAGGGAGTTATGGCGGTTGTCGCCCATCATGAAGTAATAGTCCTGCTTAAAGGTATACTGCGTCACTTCCTGTCCATCAATAAACAGTTTCTCGTCACGGGTTTCCACATTCTCGTTGTGCTCGTACTCTTTGATGACACGCTCGTAGAACGGCAGCGACTCCGGAGTGATGGCCACAGTAACCCCTTCCTTAGGAACGTAAATCGGTCCGTAGAAATCCCTGTTCCACTTCAGCTTGCTTGGTACGTACGGGAAGACGCCTGCCTCCGCTTCTCCTGGGCTCGCTTTGTAAGGGAGGACCTCCTTCACTATGTCGAGCTTGGAAATTTCATCCGCCATCGCCGGTGTCATGTCCAGCACATAGCCATTGTCCAGCAACTGTACCTCGCTTAAACGAATGTCGCGGTCCTGGAAGAATTTCTGGGAAAGCTGCATCGTCGGGATGATGATGTACTTAAACTGCATCTCTTCAGGGTTCTCAATCGCCTTGCCGTTGATGTATACTTGCGTATCCCGTATCTCCAGCGAATCCCCGGGCAGGCCGATGGCGCGTTTGATGTAGTTGGTGCGCAGGTCAGCCGGATGTTCATCCTCCGGCGGGTAGTTAAACACCACCACGTCGTTGCGTTTCACCTCCGAAAAACCGGGCAGGCGGTAAGATGGCAGCTGAATGGCCTTGGAGTAGGAGGGAATGTTGGTTCCCCAGATGGTCTGGTGCGTGAGCGGCACCTGCAGCGGCGTCATGGGGGTGCGCGGGCCGTAGTGCAGCTTGCTCACAAACAGGAAATCCCCCACCAGCAGGGATTTCTCCATGGACGGGGTAGGGATGGTGTAAGCCTCAAACGTGGCCCAGCGTATTAAACTGGCTGCGATGACAGCAAAAAGTATGGCATCGCCCCACTCGCGGGCAAAGCTCTTCTTTTTCTTAGGTTCCTTTGTTTCGGGCTTCTTCTCCCAAAATTTAACGTTCATCTGCTAAGGTATGGTTACAGGTTCAGCATGTCTCTCATGCCGTAAACGCCCTGGCGGCCCTGCAGCCAGGAGGCGGCCATCACGGCGCCCTCGGCAAACCCGGCACGGGTATGGGCAATGTGCCCTAATTCAATTTTATCTACTTCGGAGCTGTAGGTGACGATGTGGGTGCCCACCACGTCAGGCTCCCGCTCAGAAGCAATGTTTAATTTAGTTTTTTCTTCCGGATTATCGCTCACCCAGCCGCTTAAATCTTTATAGCTGGCCAATATGCCTTCTGCTGTGGTTATTCCCGTTCCGCTCGGTTTGTCTACCTTCTGCAGGTGGTGTACCTCACGAATAGCCACGCTGTATTCCTTGTAATCCTTCATTTTGCTGGCAATGTACTCGTTAAAATGAAAGAAGAGGTTTACCCCCACGCTAAAGTTGGAGGCGTAAAAGAATGCCCCCTGGTTCTCGGCACAAAGCCTTTTGGCTTCCTCATACCTATCCAGCCAGCCAGTAGAGCCAGATACCACCGGGATGCCGTTTTGCAGGCAGTAGCTGATGTTGGCGAAAGCGGACTCGGGGTGTGTGAACTCGATGGCTACGTCGGTATTGTTCGCGTTGTAGTTTTGAAGCTCGTTGGTGTTCTCGTGAGTAATTTTACCAATGATTTGGTGGCCTTTGGCAAGGGCAGTCTGCTCGATGGTTTTGCCCATCTTGCCATAGCCTATCAATAGGATGTTCATTTGCTGGATCGGGTATATAAAGTAAGAGACAACCCAGGCGTAAAATTGCCAGGTCGTGCTTGCAGGTGTAACAGGTTTGGCTGCACGCGCAGCGCCAGTTCTTCGCCCACGTCAAACTCCCGCAGGTGGGCATGCACATAGGCCTCGGCAATCTGGAGTGAGTAAGCTGCCACCGAAAGTATAACCGTCAGGTCGCGGTTGCGGCGGTAGTAGTCGCTGCGGTACTTGAGATTGCTCTCGGCCTCTGTTCCACGGCTCGCGTTGAGTGACGGGAAATTAGGATCGTTGGCATACTTGTCCGTGGTGTTGGGGTCGCCGTCCACGCGTTGAATGTAGGCCTTCTTGTAGTCCTGGAACTTCGTGTTGTTATCGATGAGGAAGTAAGTGAGCACCGCGCCGGTGCCGTATACGATCGGGAGCTTCCAGTAGGCCCTGTTGTAAATCTGGCCGCCACCGGGAACGATGGCAGAGAAAAGTGCCGCCTTGGCAGGTCTGTCCCAGGTACTTAGGAAGAAGCCTCTCTTTTCCGCTTCAGCCGTATCAACAGGGGCCACAGGCACCACCACAGAGTCAGGGCCGGTTGTGATGACCTGCCCGTGTGTGTGAGCCGGGGCAAAGTATAACACCATGCCCAGCAGCCAAACTGCCGCACCAACTTTCAGCCTCATGCGCCTTAGTAGTTAAGTAGTTCCAGTATACGGTTGAGCTCGTCCACCGATACAAACGGGATTTTAATCTCGCCTTTACCGTCGTTGTTGGCCTTTACCTGTATCTTGGTGCCAAACTGGGAGGCAAGCTTGCGCTCTACCGTCTTCAGTTCATCCTCGTACTTGTTGAACTGCAGTTGTTGCTGCGGGTCCGGCTTTTTCTTGGCATTCTGCAGGTTGCGCACCAGTTCCTCCACCTTGCGCACCGACAGTTCCTTGGCCACCACTTCCTTAAACACATCCAGCTGCTGCTCGATGGTGTCGATATTGATCAGGGCACGGGCATGGCCCATGGTGATCACGTTGTCGCGGAGGGCAATCTGGATGTCCGGTGGAAGCTTGAGCAGGCGCAGGTAGTTAGTCACTGTTGTGCGCTTCTTGCCCACGCGTTCGCCCAGCTCTTCCTGCTTCAGGCTGCACTCAGTGAGCAGGCGCTGATAGGAGAGGGCAATCTCGATGGCATTCAGGTTTTCGCGCTGAATGTTCTCGATCAGGGCCATCTCCAGCATCTGCTGGTCGTCGGCCTTACGGATATAAGCGGGGATGACGGTTAAGCCCGCAATCTTGGACGCTTGGTAGCGGCGCTCCCCGGAAATAAGCTGGTAGCTGTTGGGGCCAAGCTGCCTTACCGTGATGGGCTGGATGATGCCCTGTACTTTGATAGACTCTGCCAACTCTTCCAGTGCCGCCTGATCGAAGTGCGTGCGGGGCTGGAAGGGGTTAGTCTGTATTTGGTCAATGGCTATATCTGCGATGGTATTAACGTCGTTTAAAGTGGATGACTCAGTTTTGCCGGTATACTTGTTGCCCTCCAGAAGAGAACCCAGGCCCCGGCCAAGGCCGCCTTTACGTTTCGCTGCAGAATTTTTGTTATCAGACATGTACTCTCCTAAAAGTTATTTCGCCAGCGCTACGCTGTTTTTCTCCGCTATCTCGCGTGCCAGGTTCAGGTAGCTCAGGGCTCCCTTGCTGTCGGCGTCGTGTAGCAGGGCAGGCAGGCCAAAGCTCGGCGACTCGCTCAATTTCACGTTACGGGGGATGATGGTATCGAATACCATTTGCTGAAAGTGGGTTTTCACCTCTTCCACAACCTGGTTGCTCAGGCGCAGGCGCACGTCGTACATCGTCAGCAGGATGCCCTCGATGGCCAGCTCCGTGTTCAGGCGCGACTGGATGATCTTGATTGTGTTCAGGAGCTTGCCCAGGCCCTCGAGCGCAAAGTACTCGCACTGCACCGGTATCACCACCGAGTCAGCTGCAGTCAGGGAGTTTACTGTGATAAGGCCTAAGGAAGGGGAGCAGTCGATGATGATGTAATCATACTTCTGCTTCAGGTCCTTCAACGCCTCGCGCATCTTCTCCTCGCGGTTGGGCATGTTGATCATCTCCACCTCAGCGCCTACCAGGTCAATGTGGGAAGGGATCAGGTCCAGAAACTCAATGTTTGCTGTCTGCAGCACAATGTCCTCCGCCTTCACATCCTCCACCATGCACTCGTAGATGCTGCTGGTGATGGTGGCCGGGTCGAAACCCAAGCCCGAGGTGGCGTTGGCCTGCGGGTCGGCATCCACCAGAAGTGTTTTATATTCCAGGGCTGCCAGGCTTGCTGCAAGGTTAATGGCTGTAGTAGTTTTGCCTACGCCGCCTTTCTGGTTGGCAACCGCAATAATTTTTCCCATACTATACTTTATAGTTCAATTGTTTGACCTATCTCCAATAGAATAAGTTCCTTGTCTGCCAGCTTCGCCACTTCCATCACTTCCTCCTTGTCAATGGCGATGTAGGGGAAAGTGTCGTAATGCATGCCGATAACTTTCTCCACCTGCACAAAATCGGCAGCGATCATGGCATCGTGGATGTCCATGGTAAAGTTATCGCCGATAGGCATAAGCGCAAAATCCACGTCAAATTGCTCCGGAATGAGCTTCATGTCGTAGGCGAGGGCCGTATCGCCGGCGTAGTAGAAGGTTTTATTTTCTGTTTCCACCACAAAACCAGCCGCTGTGCCGCCATAGGAGCCATCTGGCAGGGAGCTGGAGTGGATGGCGTTCACCATCTTCACCGTACCGAATGGCAGGGTTACTTTGCCGCCGGTATTCATCGGGTGCACGTTCTCGATGCCTTTGTTGCCGTACCAGGTCGTGATCTCGAAATTGGCTACAATGGTGGCATTGTTATTTTTAGCGATCTGCTCCGCGTCGTGCACGTGGTCCTGGTGGCCGTGCGAGAGCAGGATAAAGTCTGCCTTAATATCGTCTACGTTGATGCTGGATGCTAACTCGTTGGGGGAGATGAACGGGTCGAACAACACGCGGTTCTCACCAATTTCGAACAGGAAACAGGACTGGCCGTAGTACGTTATTTTCATAATTTTATTTGATTTAGCTTTTCTATACTTACGCAAGGTAACTCAATCTTCCACAAAGATACACTTTTTACCCATTTTTAGCTGATGCAAAACAGTGCCTGCAGCGTTTATTTATCCACATCTAAAAAGCCCTTTGAAAGGGGCCTCCTGCTTGTATTATACTTCTTTTACAGGTATTCGGAGCCACTCTCAAAGTATAAAATTCTGGGTTATTAAATGCTTGAAGCATAGGTTTTATACTATGCAGCACCAAGGCTACTATCTTCTGAAGTATAACTACAAAAGAATAGCGCCAACTGCACAGGCAGTCAGCGCTATATGTTATACTTTATACTTTAGTTTTCTTATGGTCTGTCGATGTCTTTGTCCGTTGCCGGGGTGTCCGGACGGTTGCGTGGGTTTTGAGTATCTGGTTTGTTGTGAGGGTTTGGTGGAGTACCTGCCTCGTTGCGGGGATTAAGCTTGTCCACCTCTACATCCTGCTTGCGGACTGTGTCATGAATCCGCTCAGTGTGCTCAGTGGTTTCTTTGTTCAGCCGCACTTCCTCTACCACACGCGCCTCTTTGTTTACCACAGGTATCTCGGCGCGCTCCGTAATGGTTTTTTCACCTTCCTTAAATGCTTCCAGGTCACGCTCATTAGCCGGGCGGTTCACCGGTCGTCGCTCCACATTCACGTGTTCCTCGCGCAGGCGCAGGTTTTCTTCCACAGGCCTTTCGATAATGCGGCTCCGGATTCTCACGCCACCTGTCTCTACTTCGCGCTTACCCACGTTCAGGTTCTCCTCCACTACCGGGATGGATGCGGTAGAACCTGTCCAGTTGCCTTTGCTGGAGGAGGACATGCCCCGCTGCTGCGATGACGCCCGCTCGTTCACGTCGATGGCACCTGCTTTGTCAAGGATGTCGCATACTCTCCTGGATTCCTCTTCGGAGGACGTATGAACTGTTACCACAGAACCATTGCGGGCAGCCTCTGAGTACATTGCCGACTCGTTGCGGTTCCCTAGCAGGGAGTTAAAGAAGTTGCCCACGCGGCCACTGCTATCGCTGCTTTGAGGGGGCTGCTGGGTGCTGGCACTGGTCCTGTCGCGGGCGCCATGCACCGATATATCTATTTTACTGTTCGGAATACCTGCTTTCTCCAGTTGTTGCGCAGCCATTTGCGCATCAACGCCATAATCGAAAATTCCAACTACTGTCTGTTGTTTCATAGCTTAAAATTAATTTGATGTAACATAAAAACCGATGCAAGCCTTTCGTCAGGCCCGTTTCGTGTTGTGTGGGTGGGTTTTAACCCTTTCGATGGTCACCTCTTCCTTGCGGAGCGGCATTTTTTCTGTGCGGTGCGTTTCTACCTGCTTTTTGGTGATGTGCAGTTCCTCTACCAATACCAGTTTCTTCTGCACCACCACCTCTTCCTTCAGCACCGAGACGATCATTTTGTCGCCCTCGTAGCGAACAGGAGGAGGGGCTTCCTCTACAATCTGGTTGATAGCCACGCGCTCCACTTCCACCTCTTCGTGCATCGACGGGATATCGACGTCCTTCAGCTCCTCACGCACCTGCTTTACCACATGTACCTTGGCCGCTTCCACTTCTCTTTTCCCGATCTGCACCTGCTCTTCCACCACCGGTATCACCTCCTCCTCATGCCGTGTCGCTGTCTCTTCTGGAAGAGGAGCCCTGCCGCTAGTTGTAGCTTCCTGGAAGCGCTGCTCAAACTCTGACTTTAGTATTTTTTCTTCTGTTTTATTCTTTTTCATGATGTAAAACCATATTAAAATATAGGTTTTTTAAGCCAATTATTGTTGTTCGGCCTTCTGTCTCCTACGCGGGCGTACCTCAGGAGTTGGTAAAAATTTATCAGCAGCCTTTACTTTAGCGGTTTAACTTTTTTATACTTTTTTAGTGAGTCTGGCTTATGCTATGGTTAACGTTACTGGTAGGCTGGCCGGGCAAAATATAGCGAGGGCATAAAAAAAGCGCCGGAGGCAAGTGCTTCCGGCGCTTTATACTTTCTTACAATTCTTCTACTGGTTGTGTATCGTCCAGTCGGCATACTCGGTGCAATAGGCGGTGCCCCAACGCTTAAATCTAGGGATAACCGTCTGCTCAAGCCTGCGCTTGAAATCCTCAAAGTCTTTTTGCCTGGGATCTGACCAGAGCACTTCGCTCAGCGCCGTCATCCTTGGAAACACCATATATTCTACCTTGGCAGGAGAGCTGATGTACTCTGTCCATAGATTGGCCTGGGCTCCCATGATGTACCTTGCCTCCGGTTTGCCTTGCAGTTCGTCCGGCATCGGGCTAAAGTTGTATACCGCATCCAGCGGATTGTAGCCGTGGATGGCCAGGCTGTCGTTCGGATTCTTAGTTTGGTAATGGTCAAAGTATAAAGGCTTGCCGGGTGTCATGATGACAGGGTGCTTGCGCATGGCTGCCGCCGCGCCGGTTTTGGCATCCGCCCAGTTCATCACGATGGTAGAGGAGTCCAGGTCTCCTTCCAGGATCTCATGCCAGCCAATCACCTTTTTGTTTTTCTGTGCCAGGTATTCTGATACTTGTTCCACGAAGTATGTCTGCAGCCCCTTTTCGTCCTTCAGGTTATTTGCCTGTATGAACTCCTGTGCCTGTGGGCTTGCCTTCCACCACATTTTGCTGCACTCATCCCCCCCGATATGGATATAGGGTGAAGGGAATAGGTCAGCTACCTCGTGGAAAACGGTCTTCAGGAACTGGAACGTTTCGGGGTGCGGGGCCAGCACGTTGTTCTGGCGGTTGTACATGCCCCAGGTAGTAGCCACGTTCCAGGTTGTGTCTGGGTGCGTGCTGAACTCAGGGTAGGCGGCGATGGTGGCGCGGCTGTGGCCGGGAATGTCTATCTCAGGTACGATGGTGATGCCGCGCTGCGTGGCGTAGGCAATCACCTCCCGGATCTGGTCCTGAGTATAATAGCCGCCATAGCGGGTAGAGTCGTAGCGGGCGGGCTGGTCCTTAAAGTGGCCAATGAGGGTAGCCTCGCGCCAGGAGCCAACGGAGTTCAGTTTAGGATAGCTCTTTATTTCAATGCGCCAGCCCTGGTCGTCAGACAGGTGCCAGTGGAAGGTATTGAATTTGTGGAAGGCCAGGTAGTCGATATACTTCTTGATGAAGTCCAGCGGGAATATGTGGCGGCTCACGTCCAGGTGCATTCCACGGTAGGCGTACTGCGGATAATCGATGATCTCCACCGGCTCCACCCGCAATCCCCTGCGGTTTTCAAGCGGCAGCAGTTGGAGCAAGGTTTGCGAGCCATACACGATGCCATTAACATCCTGTGCTTTGATGGTAATGGCTTTGTTTCCGGAGTGCAGGATGTACATCTCAGGGCGCTGGACCGCGGCGGCATCCTGTAACAGAATGATGCCCTCAAGCGAACCGGTGTTGGATGTTATCTGCTGCAGCGGCAAGGTTAAGCCGGTTTGGGCCTTGATGAGCCCTTGCAGGTAAGCGGCCTGGCTGGCAAAAGGAGCCTGGTAGTAAATATGGCTCTTGCTGTTCAGCCGCACGGCTCTTTCTTGTAAGGGACTTACCTGCTGCGGCTTCGGGATGATGGCTGCTGCCTGCTGTGATTCGGCAGGTAAGGCGCTGAACAGCAGGGACAGGAGCAGCAGTGTGCCGAAAAAATGATGCATCATACTTGCTAAAGTGATATTTGGAGGCGCAAGATAAGCAATAGTATGTTGTTGCCACAACTTCTATTTCGCTTCCAGTACCTCCATAACGAGCTTATGGAGGTAAGTTATTGTTCCCTGCAGCGCTTCCGGTCCATCCTGCTGGTGTTTGATGCGCTTTACTTCCCGATCGTTTTCATAAAAAGTTAGGTAGGAGGAGGGAAGGTCGGTGTAAGGGGATAAGTAGGTATCCTTTAGCGAAGTATAGTCAAGCTTTTGGAGCATCTCTTTAACTTGCTGCAACTGCTTTTCGGAAAGCTGCAGGGTAATCGTATCCGTGACAGGCACGTAGCGAAAACCCTCATAATGAATGGTGCCATCGCTGTAGAAGGTGGCGTTGTATGCGGGGCAGGTGCCGTAGCAGGGTGTTTTCTGAAACAGCAGCAGCTTCTGTGGCGGTGCTGCATCTCTACCCTGCGCGTGAATTATACTTTGGTTAGCGTTGCCACGGGCGCAGCCGCTTGCCAGCAACAGGACAAGGCCAAGTAAGAGCAGGTTTATACTTTGTTTATACTTCATGGCGTGCCCTGTTCCAGCTTACGAAATTTCCCGTCTACGAACTCATAGTACGCGGGGGTGCAATAGCGGCACTCCTGGTAGTTAACGGCAGAGTCGGGTGGGTTTACCACCAGCAGGCGACTGTCTTTGCTATACTTGGCGCCGGTGCTGCTCTGCACCTTATCCAGCACCTTGCCTGTTTCGCGGTCTACCACAAAGTGCTGCTGGCAACTGGTGCCGCAGCCAATGCTGACCACGGTATACTTCCCGGCAAAGTTTACACCTTCCTCCAGCCCCTTGCGCAGCATGGTGCGGTAGGTAGCGGCATCGCTGTGGCTAGCTTCATCCAGCGGTGCCAGCTTGCCCCGGTACATGTCACCCACCGCGTAGTTCTTGCTGTTCAGGTATTGCTCCGTAGTGATGAGGTAGCGGTTATACAGTTCCTTATCGGTAGGGTCGTTGTAGGGCACGTGGAGGGAGTCTTTGGCCAGTTCTTTCGCCAGCTCAGGGTGTGTGGCTGCGAGCCCTTTCTCTTCCTCCTGGCCACCCTTACAAGCGGTGAAAAGGCCTACGCTTAGCAGGCAGAGGCAGGTGGCTAGGTGATTTGCAATTGTCTTCATATATAGAATACAGACAGGTGTAGATGATGTGCTGGGCGCAGCCAAGTATAGCATATATACGTGAAGGCAATATAGATTTTTGTTTTTCCCTCTCTTTGAGTATAATTCTATAAACTATGGTTTTCAGTATTGGCTATCTCAGTAGCCTTTATAGTACCTCTCATTTTAATGTTTGAATAACCGCTTAGAACTTGTATCAAATGACTCATGACCTCTCTTTGGTCTTGTAAGTCAGAGGTTATTCTAATCTTGGCACCTCCGCCTTTAAGAATCATTACATTTTCATATAGGCAAACTTGTCTTATCTTCTCAAAGTAGAGTTTTGTAGGTTTAAGAAGACCCTGACGCTCTATATAATCGTCGGTTATAATTAATCTGAATTTAAAAGTATACCATAAACCTAGGGTACAAAATAGGAATAGTGGCAGCACGATAGCTACTAGTAGGTAAAGCGCACCTTCTTCTAAATAGGATAAAACTGCCCAAAATGAGAGTACTATACCCCCTGTAAGAGCTACTATCAGAAAAGTCTTAATGCCAACTGAATAACCTATTCTTTTCATACTTTAGAATTATTACCAACATACGGCTAAAAGGTACTGCAAGTATACTGCTTAAGCAATGGTATCCTACAAAGTATAACTCGTAATCAGAAGACTGGTGCGACGGAAGTGCAAGTATAAAAAAAGCCTCTCCTGTTCGAGGAGAGGCTTTTCTAATAGCTAAAGTATAAACCCTATTTCTTGGCTTTGTTGCGTTTTTGCTGCTCACGCTCCTGCGCCTGGCGCATCGCCTCCTGCATACGCTCGGTAAACGATGGACCGCCCTTTGCTTTTTTCTCCTTGCGCTTGTCCTTGTTCTCCTCCAGCCTGGTTCTGATCTTGGTCTCATCCACAAAGTAACGGATACCAGCCTGCTGGCCGAATGTTACGATGTTAGAAACGAAGTAGTAGAACGAGAGACCAGCAGGGAAGGAGTTCAGCACGAACATGAAGATAACAGGCATCAGGTAGCTGTAGAACTTCATCGGCCCCTGCATGGTGTTTATCTGGTTGTTAGACCAGGTATAAAGTATGGTAGATGCAGTCATCAGTAAGGTAAACATACTTACGTGGCTGCCATAAAACGGTATGGTAAACGGCAGGCGGGCAAATACGTCGTAGGTCGAAAGGTCGTCGGCCCATAGGAAAGCCTCCTGGCGCAGTTCGATTGAGTTCGGGAAGAAGTTGAACATCGCAAACAGGATCGGGATCTGCAGCAGCATCGGGATACAACCACTCAGCGGGTTTACGCCCATCTCCTGGTAAAGCTTCATCGTCTCCATCTGCGTCTTCTGCATGTCGCCTTCGTTGCGCTCCTTGATGGCGTCAATTTCCGGCTTCAGCACCTTCATCTTCGCCATCGACAAGTATGACTTGTAGGTAAGCGGGAAGAGGATGGTCTTAATGTAGAGCACCAGCAGGATGATGATGATGCCATAGTTGCCGATGTAGTTCTCCAGGAAGTCGAAGGCCGGGATGATGAGCCACTTGTTAACATAGGAGAAAATGCCCCAGCCCAGATCCAGGTTCTTATCGAAGTCGTAGCCGATATGCTTGAGGATCTTGTAGTCGTTCGGGCCGAAGTAGAACATGAACTCGCCGCCGTTTCCGCTCACCACGTCCTTGGCAGGAATCAGAATTTCAGAGGCCAGTGTCTTCACAATGGTCGTATCGGCCGGATCTACTGAAGAAGTCAGTCGTGCAGCGGAGAACTGGCTACCGGCAATGATGCCTGCCGTAAAGAAGTTCTGTTTGTTAGCCACCCACTTCACAGGCTCGTTTAGGGATATAGTCTCCTTACTCTCTGAGATAGAAAGGTAGTCGTACCCGTCTTCTACTGTCGCGAAGTTGATGGTAGACTTGCTGCGGTTGTGCTGCAGGTCGCGCTCCAATTGCTTCAGGTCGTCTTTCCAGGTAAAAGTGAGGTTCTCACCAGATACCTGCTGCGCCAGGCCATTAAAGTTAAGCTTGTAACCCAGCATGAAGTTATCGTCATAAAGGGTATACACCTGGTCTATGGACTGCCCGTTGCCGATGTTGGCGCGGAACGTGATTGTCTTGCCTTTTTTATCCTCTGCCGCTACTTCCTGCACCTCGGAGGGGGTAAAGTATAGGTCAGAAAGCTGTACTCTCTTGCCTTCGTTAGAGGTAAAGGCGATGTCTGTGGTGCTGCTCTCGCTGTCAAAAAGTATGAGCGGCTCTCCCTGATACGTCTTATAGTTCTTTAGCAGAACTTCTTCCACCTGTCCGCCCTTGGTGTTAAAGGTAACGCGGATGTTGTTATTCTCCAGGGTGGTAGTGCTTTCCTCACCGGTTCCGGCTGCGCCAAAAACGCCCAATGCCGCAGTTCTGCGGGCCTGCACCAGCGAGTCAGCCTCTGCCGGGGCAGTAGTGGGTTGCAACTGCTCTACTTTGGCCGTCTCCTGCACCGTTTGCTGCGTAGGCTCCGTGCTCCCGAAGAAGAACGAGTAAGCCAGCAGCAGTATGGCAATCAGTCCAAAGCCAATCGCTTGATTTCTGTCCATTTACTTTGTTGTGTTGTGTGTATTGCGCTTATTTAGTTTTAGCATGGTTGATGGCCGCCTTCACAAACTTTACAAAGAGCGGGTGCGGGTTCAGCACGGTGCTTTTCAGTTCCGGGTGGTATTGCGCCGCCACAAACCACTGGTGGTTCTGCAGCTCAATCACCTCCACAAGGCCTGTGTCCGGGTTTATACCTGTGGCTACCATGCCTGCTTCCTCAAATGCCGGAAGGTACTTGTTGTTAAACTCATAACGGTGGCGGTGGCGCTCCGAAATTTTAGACTTACCGTAAATAGCATAAGCCCTGGATCCCTTTTTTAGTTCACAAGTATAGGCACCCAGGCGCATTGTGCCGCCCATTTGGGTAATTTCTTTCTGGTCCTCCATCATGTCGATAACCGGGTGCGGCGTTTCAGGGTCCATCTCCGTAGAGGCGGCTCCGTCCAGTTTCAGCACGTTGCGGGCAAACTCCACGGCGGCGCACTGCATGCCCAGGCAGATGCCCAGGAACGGAATGTTTCTCTCGCGCACGAAGCGGATTGCCTCCAGCTTTCCTTTAAAGCCACGCTCGCCAAAGCCAGGGGCTACCAGCACGGCATCCATACTTTGCAGCAGGCTGGCCACGTTCTCGTCGGATATAGTCTCCGACTGGAACCACTTGATATTAACCTTGCACTCGTTGGCAGATCCTGCATGTACAAAGGCCTCTATAATAGACTTATACGCGTCAGGCAGTTCTACATACTTGCCAACCAGTGCAATATTTACCTCACTGGTAGGGTTCTTCAGGCGGCCCAGGAACTCCTTCCAGGTGTCCAGGTTCGGGTCGGCACGGTGCGGCAGCTTCAGTTTCGCTATCACGCGCTCGTCCAGCTTCTCCTTGCGCATCAGCAGCGGCACGTCGTAAATCGTTTCGGCATCGATCGACTCAATAACTGAGTTCTGATTCACGTTACAGAAAAGGGCGATCTTCTTGCGAACGTCACTTGGTATAGGGTGCTCTGTGCGGCAAACGAGAATATCCGGCTGCACACCGGCCTCTGAAAGGTCGCGCACCGAATGCTGGGTTGGTTTTGTTTTCAGCTCGCCGGCAGCTTTCAGGTAGGGCACCAGGGTCAGGTGGATGACGCATGACTCGTGCACGCCCAAATCCCAGCGCAGCTGGCGTACGGCCTCAATAAATGGCAACGACTCAATATCCCCCACACAGCCACCAATTTCTGTTATCACAATGTCGAACTCCCCGGTCTGGCCCAGCAGCAGCATGCGGCGCTTGATCTCATCGGTGATGTGCGGCACCACCTGCACGGTCTTGCCCAGGTAAGCGCCCTCACGCTCCTGCGTAATCACGTGGTGGTAGATGCGGCCGGTGGTCACGTTGTTTGCCTGCGAAGTAGGCACGTTCAGGAAACGCTCATAATGGCCCAGGTCCAGGTCGGTTTCAGCACCATCCTCCGTTACATAGCATTCGCCATGCTCATAGGGGTTAAGTGTTCCCGGGTCAATGTTGATGTAGGGGTCAAATTTTTGGATTGTTACAGAAAAGCCTCTTGCCTGCAGCAACTTAGCAAGAGACGCGGAAATAATGCCTTTACCAAGGGAGGATGTTACACCGCCGGTAACAAAAATATATTTCGTAGCCATAAGTTAGGTTAAACTTTATGGGCTACAAAGGTACTGGATTTATTTGATTATCCTGACATTTCCTGAACAGTTTACCTGCCGTCATAGGTATATCTTTCCTAATATTCAAGTACGATTTCTACCGATTTGCCGAAAAGTAAGCGGGTTTAGTCTGCCGCCCGGGCCTGGGGAGTTGCTTAGATGTATGGTAGAGCGCTCCTACTATAGATATAGTATGATTGCTGTTAGCTGCCAAGGCTAAGGAATGGCTTCAAACTATGGCGTAAAAAGCTCCGTAGGAATTACCTCCACTTCTCAGTACCATACTCTATGAGCGAAAACAACAACAAATACTTACCCATCGAGGACCACGGCATTATCGGTGACCTGAACACGGTGGCGCTGGTGGGGCTCAACGGCACCATCGACTTCATGTGCTTCCCGCATTTTGATTCACCCTCTATTTTTGCCTCGCTTTTAGATGCAGAAAAGGGGGGCAGCTTCTCCATCAGTCCCGCCCACGATGGTATGAAGCACAAACAGCTTTACCTGCCCGATACAAATGTGCTGCTGACCCGCTTTCTGTCGGACGAGGGTATTGGTGAAATCACCGACTTTATGCCGGTGGAAGACCTGGGCCATGGCAGCGAGCTTATCAGAAGAGTAGCCTGTGTGCACGGGGATATGACCTTCAGAATGCACTGCGGCCCGCGTTTTAACTATGCCCAGTCCACCCACACGGTAAGTCAGGTGAATGAGAATCAGATTATGTTCACCAGTAACGGGCCCGACGGCATGGTTATCCGCTTAAAAAGCACGGTGCCGATTGAAATTGATAATGGAGATGCCACTGCTACATTCACCCTGACTACCGGGCAAAAAGCAGATTTTATACTAGAGCACTTTACTTGCGACACACCCCCAGCCTATGACATGGAGGCTTTTGTGACGTGTAACCTTTATGCCACTATCGATTACTGGAAGGAATGGATAGCCAACTGTACTTATAAAGGACGCTGGATGGAAATTATCCACCGCTCGGCCCTGGTGCTTAAGCTGATGATCTCACACAAGTATGGCTCTATGGTGGCCGCACCAACCTTTGGTCTGCCCGAGGAGCTGGGAGGGGTGCGCAACTGGGATTACCGTTATACCTGGATCAGGGATGCTTCTTTTACAGTATTCGCCCTGCTCAGGCTGGGCTATAAGCAGGAGGCGAAGGAGTTTGTGAACTGGGTGGACCGGCAGTGCGATGACCTTAAAGATGCCGGATATTTGCGACTGATGTATACGCTGGAGGGAAAACTGGAACTGGAGGAAATAGAGCTGCCCCATCTGGAGGGATACAGGGGCTCCAGTCCCGTACGCATTGGCAATGGCGCCCACGACCAGATACAGCTCGACATCTACGGCGAACTGCTGGACTCTGTATACTTGTACGACAAGTATGGCGCCCCCATTTCCTGGGATTTCTGGAACGATTTGCGGCGGCAGGTGGATTGGGTATGCGACAACTGGCACCGGAAAGATGAGGGCATATGGGAGGTGCGCGGCGGCAAGAAGCATTTTCTCTACTCCCGGTTAATGTGTTGGGTAGCCATTGACAGGGCGATAAGAATAGCAAAAAACCACTCTTATCCGCTCCCGAACAGATGGACAGAGGAGCGGGATAGTATCTTTTTCTCGATACACCATGAATTCTGGAACGAGGAGCTTCAGTGCTTTGTGCAGTACAAAGGAGCCGACACCGTGGATGCAGCCACACTCCTCATGCCCATGGTGCGTTTCATCAGTCCCAAAGACCCGCGTTGGCTTTCTACGCTGAAGCGCATCGAGGATAGGCTGGTATCAGACTCACTTGTATTTCGTTACCGCACGGAGGAAGGGTTTGATGGCCTGGCAGGCGGAGAGGGGACTTTCTCTATGTGTACCTTCTGGTATGTGGAGTGCCTGGCAAAGTCGGGGCAGATTGATAAGGCGCGGCTATACTTTGAAAAGATGCTAGGGTATGCCAACCACCTGGGCTTATATGCTGAGATGCTGGGTTTAAAGGGCGACCACCTCGGTAACTTCCCACAAGCCTTCACCCATCTGGGCCTCATCACGGCCGCCCTAAGTATAAACGACATCCTGGAAGGCCAAGAGAACAAGCGGAAGTTGTAGTCTCTTCGATTTTAGTTGCTTGAGTTTTGATTAAGTAAAAGTATAAATACACGAGTCGTCAACTCTCTAACTTTTTAACCTTCTAACTTTCTAACTCTAGAGACGCAAGGTATTGCGTCTCTACAACTCCTAAATTTTCTAACTCCTAAACTCTACCGGCTCCTTCCGCCAATCTGACATATCGCTGCCTTCTGGCTTTTTCTTTGCTGTTGCCGTAGTTTTACAACGGGTGCGCTATACTTTGCAAGGCGGCTTGCCCGTACATCAACAGATAACCAAGTATAAAACGAATGACGAAGATAAGATCAACCACCGTGTGTGGCATCTACCACAACGGCGAGGTGGCCTTAGGCGCCGACGGACAGGCTACGATGGACAAGCACATTGCCAAAAGCAACGTGAAGAAAATACGTAAATTGCTGGATGGTAAAATTGTAACAGGCTTTGCCGGCTCCACAGCCGACGCTTTTACTTTGCTGGAGCGTTTCGAGGAGAAGCTCAACGCCTACCAGCAGAACATGAAGCGCGCCGCCATCGAGTTGGCCAAGGACTGGCGTAAGGACCAGTACCTGCGTAAGCTGGAGGCTATGATGGTAGTAGCTAACAAAGACGAACTGCTTATTATTTCCGGTACCGGCGACGTGCTGGAGCCCGACAACCAGATTGCTGCCATCGGCTCGGGAAGTATGTATGCCCATGCTGCCGCTTTGGCATTAAAGAAACACGCGCCGCACCTGTCGGCTGAGGAAATGGTGCGCGAGGCACTAAATATCGCAGCTGATATCTGTATCTACACCAACCACAACCTCATCATCGAGAAGCCGGCCAAGTAAGCCATAAGTAAACAAGGGTAGCGTGCAAACCATCGAACAGTCCATCCGGCAGCTATACCCGCTCTCCGAGAAGTCTTTTGGGCAGCTAACCTCGCTTATGCAGCGGCAGGAGCTGCCCAAAGGGCATATTCTTTTCCGGGAGGGCGAGATAAGTAAGAAAGTGTACTTTTTAGAGCAGGGTATCGCACGCGCCTTCTGTTACCGCAACGGCCAGGAAGTTACCTTCTGGTTTGGGGCAGAGGGCGATCTGATTCTATCTTACTACAACTACGTGGCCAACAAACCCGGCTATGAAACGATTGAGCTGCTGGAGCGCTCCGTGGTGCAGGCCGTTAACTTGGGCAGCCTGCAGGAACTCTATCAGACTAACATTGAGCTAGCCAACTGGGGACGAAAGCTGGCAGAGTATGAACTGATTAAAACTGAAGAGCGCTTCATGGCCTTCCAGTTTCAGTCGGCCACCGAGCGCTACCAGGCCTTGCTGCAGAACAACCCGGAGCTGCTGCAGCGGGTGCAGCTGAACCAGATAGCCTCTTATCTGGGTGTAACGCAGGTAACCCTGAGCCGCATCCGGGCCGAGGTGCGCTGATTTTTTAACATTTGTTAAATTTCTTCCGGCCCATAGTGCGGACCTTTGCAAAAAAGGAAAAACATGGGCTGGATATACCTCATTATCGCTGGCATGTTTGAGATTGGGTTTACCACCTGCCTCAAGCTGTCCAACAACTTCTCTAACCTCAAGTGGTCGCTGGGGTTTTTCCTCTGCATTTCGGCCAGCTTCTACCTCCTCAACAAGGCTATTCAAAGTATACCGATGGGCACGGCCTATGCCGTCTGGACGGGTATTGGCGCGGTGGGCACTGTGCTGGTAGGCGTGTTCCTGTATAAGGAGCCTGCTGATGCCTGGCGACTTTTTTTCATCTGCCTGCTCATCGGCTCCATCATTGGCCTGAAGCTGGTTTCCAGGTAAAGGGAGTGCAATTGATTTTAAAGCTTATCTTTGCCGCGAGTTGGCGAATCTAACTCTGACCGTAAAGTAAGAGTATACACACGAATCAGTATAAAGTATAAAACAGAGAAAAATGAATGTATCAGAATTCGTAAAGAAACATTACAAGCATTTTAACGCAGCCTCCCTGGTGGATGCTGCCGAAGGTTATAAGACACACCTGAACAATGGCGGTAAGATGCTGGTGACGTTGGCCGGTGCCATGTCCACGGCTGAATTGGGTATCATCCTGGCTGAGATGATCCGTCAGGATAAAATTCACGCCATCTCGTGCACCGGTGCTAACCTGGAGGAGGATATCTTCAACCTAGTAGCCCACGACTTTTACGAGCGCGTGCCGCATTACCGCGAGCTTTCTGCCGCTGACGAGGAAGAGCTGCTGAGCCGCCACCTCAACCGCGTAACCGATACCTGTATTCCAGAGGAAGAGGCGATGCGTCGCCTGGAGCACACCGTGCTGAAGTACTGGGTGAAAGCTGATCAGGAAGGCAAGTCATACTTCCCGCATGAGTTCTTCTACCAGATCCTGCTGAGCGGCGACCTGGAGCAATATTACCAGATCGACCCGAAAAACAGCTGGATGCTGGAGGCGGCTAAGAAAAACCTGCCAATCATTTGCCCGGGATGGGAAGACTCTACGTTAGGTAACATCTACGCCAGCCACGTTATCAGCGGCGACGTGAAGAACGTTCACACTGTGAAAACCGGTATTCAGTACATGATCGAACTGGCCGACTGGTATACGGAGACAGCTAAAGAAGAATCTACTATTGGTTTCTTCCAGATTGGCGGCGGTATTGCCGGTGACTTCCCAATCTGCGTGGTGCCGATGCTGCACCAGGATTTGCAGCGTGATGGTGTTCCGCTTTGGGGCTACTTCGCGCAGATCTCTGACTCTACGACGAGCTACGGATCATACTCTGGCGCGGTGCCAAACGAGAAAATCACCTGGGGCAAGCTGGGCAAAGACACGCCTAAGTTTATGATTGAGTCGGATGCGACGATTGTGGCGCCACTTATCTTCGCCCTGGTGCTGGACATGTAAGCTATACTTTTGCTAAAGTATAAAACTAAAAGCGGCTGCAAGTATAAACCTGCAGCCGCTTTTAGTTTTAAAGCCAGTATACTTTAGGCAGGTACCATGTCCTTTTCCAGGCGTTCCCAGTGGCGGTGTTTTTTGATAGCCGCAATAAACTTCTCGGCAAAGTCATCGGCATCGGCATCATTGCCAGCCGTGATAATGCCTTTGTGGCTAACCACATCGCGGGAGGTTTTCTCGGCAAAGGTCACACCCAGCACAAAAGCCCGCTCCAGCAGCCTGATGCCCTCCCCGGAGGTGGCAATTGGCTTGCAGTGCTTAAAGGCCTCGCTTACGAAGTGCAGGGCATCTCCCTCTTTCAACATGGCTTCTATACTTGTCCTGCCATCCGGTATGTAAATAGCGTCGAACATAACGGAGCCGCTCGTCACGTGGTTCATATCCACCAGCACCTCCTTGCCATTGCTGGCCTTGCAGGTTCCCAAGTACTTTGAGATAATCTTTACGTGCGCTCCGGCATCCGTCAGGGCCTGTTTTACCTGGGTTAGCTCGTTGCAGTCAAAACCATCTGAGATAAGTATGGCCACCCTTCTGGAGGCAGCTGACTCTACTTTGTCACTGCGCTCCATGCTTACAGCAGGGGAGTCTGTGACTGATTTGCCTTTGCTGATGGCCTTGCTGGCAGCGTTTTCCTCGTAGTGCGCGGTGGATTCCTGTTCAAAGTTCTCCGGTACCTGCACGCCTATGCCTGCGGCCACACGCCTGGCCAACTCCATCGATACTTTAGAGAAATGGCCAACCATGCGCTCTCTTATCTCCTTGGTTTCTACTTTACCCAACTCGAAGTGTGCCGCACTTACAATGTGATCCTTCTCCACCTCGGTCATGGAATTCCAGAAAAGGGTAGCCTGGCTGTAGTGGTCCTTAAAGCTGGCGCTGCGGGCGCGAATCTTATAGCCCTCCACTTTTTCGGTATAGTGCACATAAGCTCCCTCGCTTTCAGGGGCCATTTTAGGGGAGCCACCGCCCAGCGAGTTGGGCCAGTAGTTCACCTTGCCCTTGTCGATAGTATAGCGCATGAAACCGGCTCCCTGGTTGTTGTTCACCGGCACAACCGGACGGTTAATGGGAAGTTCCGTGAAATTGGCGCTGCCGAAGCGGTTCAATTGCGTGTCTACGTAAGAGAAGAGGCGGCCTTGCAGCAGGGGGTCGTTTGTTACGTCGATGCCGGGAACCAGGTTGCCTGGATGGAACGCCACCTGCTCAGTCTCGGCAAAGAAGTTGTCCGGGTTGCGGTTCAGAGTCATCAGTCCCACCGGTTGCAGTGGCACCAGCTCCTCAGGTATAATCTTGGTCGCGTCCAGCAGGTCGAAGTCATACTTGAACTCGTCTTCCTCCGGCACCAGCTGCACGCATAGTTCAAACTGCGGATAGTCACCCTGCTCGATGGCCTCCCAGAGGTCCCGGCGTAGCCAGTCCGGGTCTTTGCCGCCCAGCTTCTGAGACTCGTCCCAAACCAGCGAGTGCACCCCCAACTTTGGCTTCCAGTGAAACTTCACAAAGGTGCCTTTGCCTGCCTCATTTACAAACCGGAACGTATGCACGCCAAAGCCGTCCATCATCCGGAAGCTACGCGGGATGGCTCTATCTGAAAGTATCCACATGATCATATGGGTAGTTTCCGGCATGAGCGAGGCAAAATCCCAGAAGGTGTCGTGGGCAGCGGTGGCCTGTGGTATTTCACTGTCGGGCATGGGCTTGATGGCGTGCACCAAATCCGGGAACTTGTTGGAATCCTGGATAAAAAATACAGGAATATTGTTGCCTACCAGATCATAGGTTCCTTCTTCAGTATAGAACTTTGTGGCAAAACCACGCACATCACGCACCGTGTCGGAAGAGCCTCGGGAGCCAACCACGGTCGAAAAGCGCACAAAAACTGGTGTTTTGCTGTCGGGGTTGGTCAGGAACTTTGCCTTCGTGAATTGTTTCAGCGAGTCGTCGTAGGGCTGAAAGTAGCCGTGCGCCCCGGAGCCCCTGGCATGCACCACCCGCTCCGGCATCGACTCGTGATCGAAATGGGTCATCTTCTCCCGAAAGTGGAAATCCTCCAGAAGGGTCGGCCCCCTGGAGCCTGCTTTCAGCGAATCGTCAGTGTTTCCGATACGCACGCCTTGTTCTGTCGTCAGGTACTGCTCCGAGTTGTCTCTTCTGAATTCGTCCAGTTGCCGGTTCTTGCTGTTCTCGTCAACGCTACGGGCATTGTTTGGCAGGTTCTCCTCTGGATTCTGTTTGCCTTTCATAGTTAAAAAAGTTGATTACAGGTTTACTTGATTTTTCTGTGCCAGGTGTGGTACCGGCAGCCGGTCAGCCAACTGTAGTGGACAATCTGTCAGTTGCTTTCAAGGCTTACGGCGTCGAAATAGACAGAGTTGGATATTTTAAACCTGCTTTAACCTTAAAATAAGATTAAAATTGGGGTTTATGAAGAAGCAGCGAAGTAGTAATGTGAGGTGGAGGAGGCAGCAGCAGCTGCTAAAAGTGCCTATTTAAGCAGAGAAAAGGCATTAAGAATCCAGAATCTATACTTTGCAAGTATGATTTCAAAAGAAAAGATCTACGGATTGAGGTATTGTACTTTTAAAGTATAAGCTGCAGAAAAATATTCCGATAGACTTCCTGTGTGCACTTTCAGCAGGATGAATTACGCTTTGAATGAAAGTTCGGGTCTACCAAACCTGAATTCTTCATCCTTCAGGAAATAATCGCCGCACTTCTGCAGGATAACGAGGTTGTCCAGCGTTATTTCCCAGTTAAAATTGTAGCGGCAAAGGTAGGAGAGGACCGGTCCGAGCAACTCGGGGGTGGTATCGCCCAGGGCGAGGGTAATATGGGGCAGCCACATGTTAGCGTTGTAGTAAACGCCCATTTCAGTGCTCATCTCGGAGATGTCGCGGTGCAGGCGGCCGTGCAGTTGGTTCAGCGGGGTAGTGCGCAGCACCGGGATGTAAATAACGGGGTGCTCGCCAGGGAATATACCCAGGCCGGTGGTACGCACGGTAAAGTTTTGCGCCTCGAAGCAGGTTGCCTCCAGGTATTGTTTCAGCTCTTCCATATCTGCTACCTCCGCTGTAAGCAGCGTCAGGTGCGGGTAAGGAGTTGCCTTGACGCCACTTAAGCCGAATTTCTTCTCCAGCAGTTCCGTAAGCTCGGATACGCGCTCCGAAGCCTGCCTGTCAAGAAGCGAAGCAATCGCGATCATATAGTTAAGCTTTCTTTACCAGTACAAGTGCCGCCTGCGCAGGCAGTAAAAAGCACATAAACTATATAAACGATAGGGTTGCGTTATAGTTTACCGGTTGCCTTATTTATACTTCAGCCACTACAGCTGAACAAAACAGAGGCAACCAGGGGGCCGCACTTATGTATTTTAAACAGCAAATATATAGGATGTTATGCTTTATCTCAACTGCATGGCTTTTATTTTTCTGTTATCAGGTCCGTTTTAGAGGCTGCTGCGCCTGCTTTGCACCATTTAAGAGGCCACGTTGTTTTCATCTGACAGCTAAAAATAAGTACCTTTGCTGCTTAAAGTATACCGGATCGCATGATTTCCATTAACAACCTGAGTTTCCATTTTGGCAGCCGCCCCATGTACGAGGATGCCAGCCTGCACATCAAGCCCAAGGATAAAATCGGCCTGATAGGACTGAACGGAACAGGCAAGTCCACGCTGCTGCGCCTGATAGTGGGGGAGTACACCCCGGACAGTGGCAGTATCCAGATGAGCCGGGATACCACCACTGGTTTCCTGAACCAGGACTTGCTGAGCTACGAAACCCACGAAAGTATACTTTCGGTGGCGATGCAGGCGTTTGGCGAGGCGCTGCACCTGCAGGCGGAGATAGACAAGGTGTTGGTGGAGTTCGAGAACAATTTCCACGACGATCTGGTGGATAAACTGGCGCAGTTGCAGGAGCGCTTTGAGGCCCTCGGCGGCTACACCATGCAGGCCGAGGCCGAGGCGATACTGGAGGGCCTTGGTTTTTCCACGGCGGAGCTGCAGCAGCCCCTGGCGTCCTTCTCGGGTGGCTGGCGCATGCGCGTGATGCTGGCTAAGATCCTCTTGCAAAAGCCATCGCTGCTCTTGCTCGACGAACCTACCAACCACCTCGATCTTCCCTCTATTAAATGGCTGGAGGCCTACCTGGAGCGTTACGAAGGTGCTGTGGTGATTGTCTCGCACGACCGCGAGTTCCTGGACCGCACCACCAATACTACAGTAGAGGTATCGGGCGGCAAGCTGAACTTGTATCCGGGCAATTACAGCTTTTATGTGGAGGAAAAAGCCCTCCGAAATGAGATACAAAAAGGTGCCTATGAAAACCAGCAGGCACAGATAAGGCAGGCGGAGCGCTTCATCGAGCGCTTCAAAGCCAAGGCGACTAAAGCCAAGCAGGCACAAAGCCGCCAGAAAATGCTGGACCGCATGGATCGCATTGAGGAAGTGGCTCCTGAGGCAGCTAAAGTAAACTTTAGCTTCAGGTTTAACGTGCAGCCTGGTCGCCATATCCTGCGCCTGGAGCACATGAGCAAAGCCTTCGGCGAGAAGGTCATTTTCCGGGATACCAACGTGCACATTGAGCGGGGCGATAAGGTGGCGCTGATAGGGGCCAACGGCAAGGGTAAATCTACGCTGCTGCGCATCATAGCCGGCACCGAGCCTATCAAAGGCAAGCGCGAGCTGGGGCACAACGTTATACTTTCGTTCTATGCCCAGCACCAGCTGGAGGCCCTCAACATCGAGAACGACATGCTGACGGAGCTGCAGCAGGCAGGGTCTGGCAAGACGGAAGTAGAACTGCGCACCATACTTGGTTCCTTCCTTTTTACGGGGGATGAGGTGTACAAGAAAATCAAGGTACTATCGGGAGGCGAGAAAAGCCGTGTGGCGCTCGCTAAAACCCTGATTTCTGAGGCTAACTTCCTCATGCTCGACGAGCCCACCAACCACCTGGACATGCAGTCGGTCAACATCCTGATACAGGCACTACAGCAGTATGAGGGTACGTTTGTGGTTATCTCCCACGACCGCTACTTTGTAGAGAATGTGGCAACTAAAATCTGGTACATAGAGGATTTCCAGCTTAAAGAATACCCGGGCACTTACCATGAGTATGAGGCCTGGCAGGAGAAGCGCGAGCGGGAGGTAAAGAAAGAGATAGCTGCCGAACCTGTAGCCAAGCCTGAGAAACAGCCGCGGGAGAAGAGCGAGCTAACTCAGCTGACCAACCAGTTGAAGCAGTTAAACAGACGGGTGAGTGAGGTGGAAAAGGAGGTGCAGCAACTGGAGCAGGAGCTGGCCGTGCAGGAAAAACAGCTGGCTGACCCACAGGTTTTTGGTGATATTGCCAAATTGCAGCAGGCTACCCAGGACTTTGAAAGTATAAAGCTAAAATTGGATAAAAAGCAGGATGAGTGGGAGAGTCTAATGCTGCAAGCAGAAGAAATTGAGACAAAAATTGCGGATTAGAAATCAGCTTATTTCGCACTTTAAACTGCCTCCAGGCTACTTTTCTGCCTGGAGGCAGTTTTATTTTGTATTAATATAGTTATGTATAAATATTAACAAAGTCTTAAGAAATTGTAACCTTTTGATTAAATCTGTATATACACATACCATATATTCCGCTATAACAATGGTACTATGAGAAAAAATATACAAGATTTTAACCTTCCCCCCATTCAATTACAGCAGAATGAAGCCGAGGGGCTGAACATCAACTTTGATGGAAAAAAATACTTAAGATGGCTCTACAAAGCGGCGGTTGTGCTGGTCATTCTGAATACCATTGCCATCTACTGCAAGCACTTTACCGACCATCCCAACGCCTGGGGGATTATCCCTCAGTTTGAGCTGGACATGGAACGTAATATTCCCACCTATTTTTCTTCCTTTATACTTTTACTTTCGTCGGTGCTGCTGTTTGCTGTGGCTGAGTTGAAGCGTAAGCAGCAGGATAAGCACGTTTGGCACTGGCGACTGCTTTCCGGTATTTTTCTGTACATGAGCATGGATGAGTCGGCTGGGGTACATGAGATGCTTATTTACCCGCTGCGTGAGAATTTTCAGCTCACTGGTATCTTTTACTTTTCCTGGGTAATAGTGGGAGGCTTGCTGGTACTGGGACTTGGCCTATACTACCTTCCTTTTCTGTTTTCCCTAAGTGCCAGGATGCGGAATGGTTTGATGCTGGCCGGCGTGGTATATGTAAGCGGAGCTTTAGGTGTTGAGTTGTTTGGAGGCTATTATTCAGATGCTTATGGAGAAAACAACTTCACATACGGACTTATTACTACAGTGGAGGAAAGTCTGGAGCTTGCGGGTGTGCTCATGTTGATGACGGTGCTGTATAAGCACCTGGTGCAGCAACTTGCCAGTATGCGTTTCATTTTAAGGCCTGCTGTGTCTGTGGTAGATTTGCCTTTTTCCAATACAAGGCTAAAGGTGGTAAAGCCGATTGAGGAACTCAATTAAGCTGGTGGGCCTGCACCTTTCTTTAAGTTCAGGGGCAAGTATAACTCAGGAGCTACTGAAGTATAGGTGAGCCATCGCGGCTCCGATAGTCGCATGCAGAGTATCCATCCCTTTGAATCTAATAAATGTCCCCCGCGCCTGCTTGTGTGTTGCATAAACATACAAGCAGGCGCACTTATTTTAGGGAAAGGCTATACTTTACCGGCCGCTAATTTTATACTTATACTTTAACCACAAGCAAACACCAGCACGCTGACCGGAGGAAGGTATAGCGTTTCGCCGGCTGCTAAATGAGTGGGGACCTGATATGCTTTCTCCTTCTGCTGCACCCATCTCTCGTCTTTAGAATTAAGTACAAGTTTGTACTTCTCGGGAGTCGCGGCAGGGCTATACTTTATCTCGTCGTCAGACAAATTAAACAGGCAGAGCAACTGCTGTTCCTTGTTCTTGCTGTGCCGGGATAGTATAAACCCTTGCTGCCCCAGCGGCTGCGCCTTTATGCTTTCTTTGCTATAATTTTGAAGAGCAATCCTATTTCTGCGCAGGCTGATAAGGTTCTGGTGCCACTGCAGCAGCTGGCCGTTTTTGCCCTTCTGCCGCTTGTCCCAGTTCAGCTTAGATTGCTCAAAAGTCTGCTCCCGCTGCGGATCAGGTGGTTCTTTTTCCCATTTAAAATCCTCAAACTCCTTTTTCCGCCCTTCCCGCACTGCTCTTATCAAATCCTTATCGGAGTGGCTTACAAAGTATAAAAAGGGTGCTTCCTCGCCATACTCTTCTCCCATAAACAGCATCGGGATATAAGGGGAAAGCAGCAGGGCGGCAGCGGCAAGTTTCAGGCGCTCAAAGTCGACCAGCACACTTAACCGTTCGCCGCTCACGCGGTTGCCCACCTGATCGTGGTTCTGAACGAAGGCAACAAACTGATCGCCTGGAAGGTGGGAGGAGGAGGCCCCGAAAGTTTTTTTCCGGAACCTGACATACTCACCGCTGTGCACAAAACCGTCCGTGTAAGCTTTTGCCAGCTGCTCCATTTTTCCGAAGTCCTCGTAAAGCGGCCTGCCTTTCTCATCCAGCAGCACATACAGGGCATGGTGAAAATCGTCGAGCCACTGCATGGAAAAGCCGAATCCCCCAGATAAAGCCTCCTGCACCACACGTGGGCTGTTCAGATCGCTTTCAGCAATCAGGAAGAAGGGCCGCTGCAGTTCTTCTATTGCCTGCGCTATTTTGGAATTTATTAACTCCCAGATAGTCTCGGCGCTTTGGTCGAAGATGGTATGGATGGCATCGAGCCGCAGACCGTCTATATGAAAATGCCTGAACCAGTAGACAGGGTTATCGGAAATGTAGGAGCGTACGCCGTCGGAGTAGGCACCGTCGTAGTTAATGGCCTTTCCCCAGGGCGTTTTATACTTGTCGGTAAAGTATGGACCAAATTTCTCTAGGTAATTCCCCTCAGGGCCCAGGTGGTTGTACACCACGTCCAGCAAAACACCTATGCCGTGTGCATGGCAGGCGTTGACCAGTTTCTTTAGTCCTTCAGGCCCGCCGTAGGTGTTTTGTACGGCAAAGGGAAACACACCGTCATAGCCCCAGTTGCGGTTGCCCGGGAACTGAGCCACCGGCATGATCTCCAGTGCATTGATACCCGTTTCTTTAAGCTCGGGTAGGCGCGGGATAATCGCCTCAAAGGTGCCCTCCGGCGTGAAGGTGCCCACATGCAGTTCGTAGATAATTAGCTCCTGCCTGGGCACCCCTTCCCAGGACCCATCCGTCCAATTAAAAGTATGGTCGACCACCTGCGAGGGGCCGTGCACTCCCTCAGGCTGGTTAAACGAGGCCGGGTCAGGGAAGTCTCCCTCGTTATCCGGGTTGAGGAAGTATAAGGCACCTGGCGCCACCTCTGCGACCTCAGCGGTAAAATAGCCCCAGGCATCCTTCTTCATCTTAAGTTCACGCTCCACTGGCTGCACAAGGCGGAGCATCATACTTTCTTTCTCGGGTGCCCACACACAAAAGTGGCAGGAGCTGTCGGTCTGGTAAAAAGCCCCCACGGGTTTAGTTATGGCATCCATTGCTCAGGATAAGTTAGAAAAGCTCCACAACTATGCCCTCATCGCCATACATGCTGATGTTGCCTTCTACTTCCTGTCCTTCGCGCTCAGGCAGGGTAGCGAGCACTATTTTGCCTTTGTAGTGGGTATGCTCCTGCCGCAGGATGCAGGGCTTATGGCTCAGGTTAAGTACAATCAAAAATTGCTTGTCCTCCGCCTTTCGCACGAAGGCCATCAGCGGCCCTTTGGTTACCACAGGAGCATAATCGCCAATATGCAGGGCTGGTTCCTGTTGACGCAGCTGCAACAGGCGGCGGTAGTACGTCAGCATGGAGAACGCATCCTCTCGCTGAGCCGCCACGTTCACCCGCTTATAGCTGTCAGCTAGCGGGAGCCACGGCTCAGCCTCAGAAAACCCGGCGTTCCGGCTGTCGTCCCACTGCATGGGCGTGCGGGCCGGATCGCGGCTCAGGTCTTTGTCGGGCATGTTAAGCCCCTGTGGGTCCTGCACTTTGTCTGGCGGTATGGGCACATCCCGCATGCCTATTTCGTCGCCATAGTATAAAGTAGGCGTTCCGCGAAGTGTCAGGAGCATCATGGCGGCAACTTTCGACTGGGCCCACCCGATGCGGCTGGTAATGCGCGGCTGGTCGTGGTTGCCGATCACCCAGTTTGGCCATCCGCTCTCCGGCAGGGCGCCCTCATACTCATCTACCAATGTGCTGATGCTGCGAGCATTCCAATCCATGTTGATGAGCGTGAAATTGAAAGGCAGGTGGGTGCCACTGTTTTCGTGCCCGTAGTAGGCGACCAGACGGTGCACAGGCAGGTAAATCTCCCCAATCAACACACGCTCCGCATATTCATCAGTCACACGCCGCATCTTAGCCACTATGTCGTGCACCTCGGGCTGATCGGTAGAGTAGGAGGGGGTTAGTTGCTCATAGGTAGCCTGATGCGTTTTGTAGTCAGGGTTGATGGGGTTGTCACGTAGGTTCTTATCCTTGATCATATGCCACATCACATCCACCCGGAAGCCGTCTACTCCTTTGTCCAGCCAGAAACGCATCACATCGAACATGGCCTCCTGCACCTCCGGGTTGCGCCAGTTCAGGTCCGGTTGTTCCTTCAGGAAGGCGTGGTAATAGTATTGGCCTGTATTTTCGTCCCACTCCCAGGCACTGCCTCCGAATACACTGAGCCAATTGTTGGGCTCTGACCCGTCTTCTTTTGCGTCCTGCCAGATATACCAATCCCGCTTGGGGTTGTCGCGGGAGGAACGGGATTCCTCGAACCACGGATGCTTGTTGGAGGTATGGTTGGGCACAAGGTCAAGTATAAGTTTCATGTCACGGCGGTGCACTTCCTCCAGTAGCTCGTCAAAATCCTGCATGGTGCCGAATAGCGGGTGGACGCCGCAGTAATCAGAGATATCATAGCCGAAGTCGGCCATGGGGGAAGGGTAGATAGGGGACACCCAGATGGCGGTGATTCCCAGCCATTCTAAATAATCCAGCCGGCTGATGATGCCGCGCAGATCTCCTACGCCGTCGTTATTTGAGTCCTGAAAGGAGCGGGGGTAAACCTGGTATATTACCCCTGACTGCCACCACAGGCTTTTCTGGTCATGTTTCATGTTGCTGTCGCTTATGCGCGTTTTTTGTATAGTATGGTATCTACGCAACTTAGCTTTACAGGATATGGACGCTACCGAACCATGTTCATTTCCATTGCTTTAGGCTAACGAGCTTGAAAAGTGTGGTTTTGGATGCAGGATACAATAAATTTTTTATATAACTAAAGCAATCTAACATAGAGATAACAGGTTTTAGGGCGAGGTTTAATTTGCACTTTGTATTATGTTATCTTAATATTTAAACATACCTATTTCTATTGATTTTATTCTTTATATATTTGCACTATAAAATATGGTTTAGCAGTCCCATAGCCCTTTGTTACTATACTAAAGTTCACAATAAACACACAACAAACGCGACACCCTTTATGAAAAGAAATTTACTCAGTTTTATGCTGCTTGTATTTGTAGCCGCATTTTTTGCTTCCTGCCAGAAAACTTACTGCCCGGCTTATGCGAGCCACAGAGATGCGCCCATTCATAAACCTACTTTCCTGAAGGACCAGGGACGCAGATAATTTAAGCAGACTATCATGGCGGTGAAGTGTCGCCAACAACGTCTAACGAAAGCCATGCTTGGGGAAGCATGGCTTTCGCTTTTTCAAAAGTATAGCAAGTAGTAGCCGGAGCTTTCCTTAGCTTATTGTGGGAGCGGTAATTTAGAGGAAGGTACGCCAGCAGCAGGGCCAGCAGCAGTAAAAGCTCACTTCGGCAGGTATCGTTGCCAACCTTGGCAGAAAGGCATAAAAAAAGGCCCGTGAAGTATAAACTCACGGGCCTTTTCGGTCTTGGTAGCGGGGAGCAGAATCGAACTGCCGACCTTAGGGTTATGAATCCTACGCTCTAACCATCTGAGCTACCCCGCCGAATTGTGGTGCAAATATAAAGGGTTAGCTTTTAAATAACCAAGCATCTCTGCAGAAAAAAAATATTTTAGTTTGCAGATATATATTTTCTGAAGAATTAATACTATACTTACTCAGACACTTATGATACCCATATGACGAAAGACACGAAGTTGAAATTTGTGCGGGAGTACCCAATAAACGCATCTGCTAAGTTGCTTTACCCATACCTTAGTACTCCCTCTGGCCTGTCGCAGTGGTTTTGCGATGCCGCCAAAGTGGAAGGGGACAATGTGTTCAACTTTGTTTGGGATGGTCGCAACCACTATGCCGAGATGACGGGTCACCGCACAAACAAGTCCGTGCGCTTCCTTTTCCTGACAGAAGACAAGCGACACACACCTGATGCCCCCTACATTGACTTCCATATCGAGTCCAGCGAGCTGACGCAGGAGCAGTTCCTAAAGGTGGTGGACTACTCAAATGAGGAAAGTGAGGAGGAAATGGAGGAATTGTGGGATAATTTACTGCAAAATCTGCGCGAAATAGTAGGAGGGTAGCAGGGATTGCTGGAGTAAAGCGTATCTTTGCACGGTAATTGCTTGCTACAAGCATGTTTTAAAGCGCTGGTGCTTGTTGCCGGCGCCTTACGTTTGCGCATGAAGAAACTTGATAAGCTAATACTCCGGGAATTCTTTGGCCCATTTTTGCTAACCTTCGCTGTGGTAGAGTTCATTCTGCTCACCCAGTACATGCTAAAGTACCTTGACGAACTGGTTGGCAAGGATCTGGGGACGGAGGTGTTTGGCGAGCTCCTTTTTTACTTCAGCATTAACATGGCACCGGTGGCCCTGCCGTTGGCGGTGCTGCTTTCCTCCCTCATGACGTTTGGGTCGCTGGGCGAGCACCATGAGCTGACTGCCATCAAGACGTCCGGGATTGCCCTCACCCGCATCCTTAGCCCCGTGCTGCTGGTGGTAGGGTTGATTACCGTAGGCGCCTTTTTCTTTAACAACTACGTCGTGCCGAAGGCTAACCTGAAAGCTTACAGCCTGCTGTGGGACATCCGCCAGAAAAAGCCTGCCATGAACTTCAAGGAAGGGGCTTTCTACAACGGTATCCCCGGCTATAGCATAAAGGTGAATGAGAAGTTCAATGACGGCCAGTCCCTGCGGGATGTAATGATTTACGACCATACCAAGGGAGGCAACAACACCACCGTTATACTTGCCGACTCGGGCGAGATGTACATGGATTACAATGATGCCTACCTGGTGCTGGAGCTTTTCAACGGCAACACGTATGTAGACCAAAACAACTCTTCGTACCGCAATTCCAGCGAGCAGTTTGTGCGGCAGGAGTTCCAGAAGAGCAAGCTCATGCTGAGCATGGCCTCCTTTAACTTCGACCGCACGCGCGAGGAGCTTTTCTCGGACAACAAGATGATGAAAAACATCAGCGAGTTGAACGTGGTGACCGACTCCCTGCAAAGATACAGTCGCCGCGAGCAGGAGCTTTACGCCCCGAACGTGGACCCTTTCTACATGTACTTCAAGGCTGATACCGGTCAGGTGAAAAACGGGGTTCGCCTGGTGGGGCAGAAAGTGGAGAAGGAACTGCCTGCCATCACGCCGGACGTGCTGGCGCTGGCCACCAACAAGGCCCGCAACATCAAGAGTTTCACCTCAAGCTATGTGGAGCGTGTGCGCAACTCGATTCGCGAAGCCAATAACTATGAAGTGGAGATCTGGCGAAAGTATACCCAGTCGGCTTCCATCATTATCATGTTTCTGATCGGTGCGCCGCTTGGGGCCATCATTAAAAAGGGGGGCCTTGGCGTGCCGGTAGTTATTTCCATCGTCTTCTTCATCACCATGTACGTACTCTCTATACTTGGTGAAAAGTGGGCGCGTGAGGGCCTGGTGCCTGTAGGAACGGGCATGTGGGCGGCCAACCTCATACTTTTACCGGTGGGTCTTTTCTTTCTCTACCAGGCCCGCAACGACTCCAGTTTGCTGGAGCTGGACTTCTGGCGGAAGATGATGGCCCGCCTGCGCCGGAATAAACTGTAAAAACACTATATAAACAATTGGTAAAAGTTTTTCTTGTAAAAGAAAATTCTTTACCTTTGTGGCTTGTATAGCAAGCTTATCAAGATAAAACAGAATTGATATTTTTACGCAATGAGATTAACCACTGAAGCGAAACAAGAGATTTTCGAAAAGCACGGTTTCAACAAGTCTAAGACAGACACGGGTTCTCCTGAGGCACAAATCGCCCTCTTCACAACTCGTATCACTGACCTGACCGAGCACCTGAAGACTCACAAAAAAGACTTTAGCACTCGTCTGGGTCTTCTGAAACTGGTAGGTAAGAGAAGAAGACTTCTTAACTATCTCCAGAAAAATGACATTGAAAGATACAGAGCTGTAATCAGCGAGCTGGGTATCCGTAAATAAGCTTATTGTGTTAGGGAATTCAAAACAGGGATTCCCTAATCTTTTTTAAGGCACTCCCTTCCCTTCCTCTTAATTGCCAGTGCCCGACAGTATCGCAATGGGTGATGCTGTCTTTTTGATGAAAACGATATAGAAGATGTCCTACAACGCAATTAGTAAAACTATTTTTCTTCCGGATGGCCGGGAGATAACGATTGAAACTGGTAAGTTAGCCAAGCAGGCAGACGGATCTGTAGTAGTAAAAATGGGTAACACCATGCTGCTGGCAGCTGTTGTCTCTAACAAGGAAGCCCGCGAAGGGGTGGACTTCCTGCCACTCTCTGTAGACTATCAGGAGAAATTTGCCTCTTCGGGCAAAATTCCTGGAGGCTTCCTGAGAAGAGAGGCGAGGCTATCGGATTATGAAGTACTGGTTTCGCGCCTGGTAGACCGCGTGCTGCGCCCGCTGTTCCCGGATGATTACCATGCCGAAACGCAAATGACGATAAACCTGATCTCTGCTGACACGGAGGTAATGCCTGATGCGCTGGCCGCATTGGCTGCCTCTGCCGCCCTGGCAGTATCAGACATTCCTTTCAACGGCCCTATCTCTGAGGTGCGCGTGGCCCGCATCGACGGCCAGTTGGTGATTAACCCGCGTGTGAGCGATCTGCAGCGCGCCGATATCGACCTGATGGTTGGTGCCTCTATCGACAGCGTGGTAATGGTGGAAGGCGAGATGAACGAGGTATCCGAGGCAGAAATGCTGGAGGCCATTCAGTTCGCCCACGAAGCTATTAAGTCACACTGCCAGGCACAGTTGGAACTTGCCGAAATGGTAGGCAAAACTGTGAAGCGCGAGTACGTGCACGAAACGCACGACGAAGACCTACGCAAAAAAGTATGGGAAGCCACTTACGACAAGGCCTATGCCATTGCCAAGCGTGGCAGCGCCAACAAGCAAGAACGTTCTGAGGGGTTCAAGTCTGTGCGTGATGAGTTCATCGCCTCTCTGGGCGAGGAGCACGGCTACGACGAGAACCTGATCAAAGTATATTACCACGACGTGGAGAAAGAGGCGGTTCGCAATATGATCCTGGATGAGCGCGTTCGTCTGGACGGCCGTCGTCTGGATGAGATTCGCGCTATCTGGTCAGAGGTTAACTACCTGCCAGCCACACACGGTTCGGCAATCTTTACACGTGGCGAAACGCAGTCTTTAACGACTGTTACACTGGGTACCAAGCTGGATGAGCAGATGATCGACAGCGCTATGGTATCCGGGACAAACAAATTCCTGCTGCACTACAACTTCCCGGCTTTCTCTACCGGTGAGGTAAGACCAAACAGAGGTCCGGGCCGTCGCGAGATTGGTCATGGTAACCTGGCCCTGCGTGCCTTGAAAAAAGTGCTTCCGCCGGAGTCTGAGAACCCGTATACTATCCGTATCGTTTCTGACATTTTGGAGTCTAACGGTTCCTCTTCCATGGCGACGGTTTGTGCCGGTAGCCTGGCTCTGATGGATGCCGGTGTGCCGGTGTCAGGTTCAGTTTCCGGTATCGCGATGGGACTCATCACAGATACAAAAACAGGTAAATTTGCCGTGTTGTCAGATATTCTTGGCGACGAAGACCACCTAGGTGACATGGACTTTAAAGTGGCTGGTACCAAGAATGGTATCACTGCCTGCCAGATGGACATCAAGATTCAGGGTCTTTCCTATGAGGTGATGAGCCAAGCGCTGGAGCAGGCTCAGGCAGGTCGTCTGCACATCCTGAACGAGATGGATAAAACCATTTCTGCCCCTAACCCGGATTACAAGCCGCATACACCACGTTCCTTCAACATGGTGATAGACAAGGAGTTTATCGGTGCTGTGATTGGACCAGGCGGTAAAGTGATACAGCAGATCCAGAAGGACACCGGTGCTACGATCATCATCGAAGAGAAGAACGAGAAAGGCCATGTGAACATTTTCGCAACGGACCAGGACTCGATGAACTCCGCTATCGCGAAGATTCGTGCCATTACGGCTCAGCCAGAGATTGGAGAAGTTTACATCGGTAAAGTGAAGTCAATACAGCCTTATGGTGCCTTTGTAGAGTTTATGCAAGGCAAGGACGGCCTGTTGCACATTTCTGAGATCAAGCACGAGCGCCTTGAGACGATGGAAGGTGTGCTGGAGATAGGTGAAGAAGTAAAAGTGAAGCTTATCGACATAGACAAAAAGACAGGTAAATTCAAGCTGTCCCGCAAGGCAATCCTGCCAAAGCCGGGTGCAGAAGGGAACCAGTAACACCTGTTAAAGTATAACTCTTGGTGCCTGGCTGTATGGCTCACAGGGCACCAAGAGTTTTTCTATTTCATCGCCAAGGGGAGAGCATCTTGATTTTATTCTCAAGATGTAAGAACTTTGCGCGATTTTCTAATGTTACCTCACCGAGCCTAGACCAAAAGTTTTTACATTATTTGCATAATAACATACTCTGATGAGACAACTCAAGATAAGCAAACAGATAACGAACCGCGAAAGCCAGTCACTGGACAAATACCTGCAGGAGATTGGTAAAGTAGATTTGCTTACTCCGGACGAAGAGGTGTCGCTGGCACAGAGAATTAAAGAAGGAGATCAGTTTGCACTTGAGAAATTAACCAAGGCCAACTTGCGATTTGTGGTATCGGTGGCGAAGCAGTATCAGAACCAAGGCCTTTCGCTGGGGGATCTGATTAATGAGGGAAACCTGGGCTTGATTAAAGCCGCCAAACGATTCGACGAAACCAGGGGCTTTAAGTTTATCTCTTACGCCGTTTGGTGGATCCGCCAGTCGATTCTGCAGGCTTTGGCCGAGCAGTCGCGTATTGTGCGCCTTCCCCTGAACCGTGTAGGTTCGCTAAACAAAATCTCTAAATCATTCTCAGAGCTCGAGCAGAAGTTTGAGCGTGAGCCATCGCCTGAAGAAATTGCAGAAGTACTGGAACTTACCACTGCAGAAGTTGTAGACACCCTGAAGATTTCCGGTCGCCACGTATCTGTAGACGCTCCCTTTGTACAAGGTGAGGAAAACCGCCTGCTGGACGTACTCGAGAACGAAGACGAAGAGTCTCCGGACATGGGGCTGATGAACGACTCGTTGCGCAAGGAAGTACAGCGTGCTCTTTCTACGCTGACCAAGCGTGAAGCTGACGTGATCACTTTATACTTCGGGCTTAACGGCGAGCACTCGCTGACGCTGGAGGAGATAGGTGAGAAATTTAACCTGACACGCGAGCGTGTACGGCAGATCAAGGAAAAAGCCATCCGCAGACTTCGCCATACTTCGAGGAGCAAAGCATTAAAGCCATACTTGGGCTAGTAGCAGAAAAAGATGAAAAGAGCCCCGGCCAAAAGCCGGGGCTCTTGTTTATACTGTAGTATAGTATACCATTTCGCCGGGCATATAAGGCCAAAGGCACAGAAATTTTGTATACTTGCAACCAAATTTACTCAGACGTAAAACAGTGATGGAAATAGAAAAAGTAAAGTGCCTTATCATAGGTTCAGGGCCAGCCGGATATACAGCGGCTATCTATGCCTCCAGAGCCGGGCTTAATCCAGTCTTGTACCAGGGCCTGCAGCCAGGCGGCCAGCTAACGATTACCAATGACGTAGAGAACTACCCAGGCTACCCGGAAGGAGTGATGGGTCCGCAGATGATGGAGGACTTCAAAAAGCAGGCTGAGAGGTTCGGCACCGATGTGCGCTATGGCATTGCTACCGCCGTTGATTTTTCTTCGCAGCCGCACAAGGTTGTTATCGACGACCAGAAAACGATTGAGGCAGATACAGTGATTATCTCCACAGGTGCCTCGGCTAAATGGCTGGGCCTGGAGTCTGAGTCGCGCCTGAACGGCAGTGGCGTGTCTGCCTGCGCCGTTTGCGACGGCTTCTTTTACCGTGGGCAGGAAGTGGCCATTGTAGGGGCAGGTGACACGGCAGCAGAAGAAGCTACCTACCTGTCGAACCTTTGCAGCAAAGTATACATGATTGTGCGCCGCGGCGAAATGCGTGCCTCAACCATTATGCAGGAGCGGGTGAAACGCACTAAAAACATCGAAATCCTTTGGAACACGGTGACGGATGAAGTACTGGGCGAAAACGCTGTAGAAGCAGTGCGCGTGAAAAATGTACTTACCGACGAAACGCGCGAGATTCCGGTAAAGGGTTTCTTTGTGGCAATTGGCCACCAGCCAAACTCAGAGATTTTCAGAGAGTACCTAAACCTGGATGAAAACGGCTATATCCGTACCATTCCGGGTACAAGCAAAACCAATATAGATGGCGTGTTTGCCTGTGGCGACGTGCAGGACTTTACGTACCGCCAGGCAGTAACTGCCGCTGGTTCTGGCTGTATGGCTGCCCTGGATGCAGAGCGTTACCTGGCTGCCAGAGGATTGCACTAATCTTTCAATGCAAATACACAACAGCGGCAGTATTTAAAGTATAAAGCTGCCCGGATTGTACTACAATAAAATGGCTGTGCTGCAGTTTATTTTAGCGAATGACGTGCTGTGGGAAGGCAGCACAGCCAATCTCTGATGCAAATGTTGAAGAACAAAGCTCCTCTATTTTTTGTACTGGTCGCTCTTTGCCTGCTAAGCAGCATGGGCGGAGCCATGGCCCAGGGCAAGGTGAAGGACCTGTTTAAGGTCAAGACCCCCAAGATTCAGTACGTGCGCCCGGACACTACGATCCTCATCAAGTATGAGGATTTCCCGGATGAGGACTCAGACGCCGATCAGTCGATTTATTTCAACCCCAAGAAAGAGCTCTCCATCGTTAGCGAGGATACCTCGGAGCTGGACCTGGGCGAGCAGCATATCGTGGAGGTTTCTGAGGAAGTGTTGATTGACTCTACCTGGATCCGGATTGCCGGTTACTATGCGATTTGGGACACGCAAAACATTAACCCATATCGCATGGATAGCCGTCAGATGAAGGATACTGTGGATATCAAGTTATACGACCCCGCCCAGAACCGAGAGTATAACATGCCGCTGGAGAAAACGCCCATTACGAGCAAGTTTGGACCCAGAAGCGGCAGGTGGCACTATGGCACCGATATAGACCTTGACACAGGCGACTCTATCTACGCTGCTTTCGACGGGGTGGTGCGCATCAACAAGTGGGACGGTGGCGGCTACGGCAATTACATTGTGCTACGCCACTACAACGGCCTCGAAACCCTGTACGGCCACATGAGCCGGACCATTGCTAAAACCGGTGATTTTGTGAAAGCAGGGGAGGTGATTGGTTTAGGGGGCAGCACCGGCCGCAGCTCCGGGCCACACCTGCACTATGAAGTGCGCTACCAGGGAAACCCGCTGGATCCGGAGAACATCTATGATTTCCCGGATTACCTGCTCAAAGGAGACAGTTACCAGATTACGTCGGCTGTATTCAACTATGCCAACCGTTCAAAAAGTGGCGTTAGCAGTGGTGGCAGGCGCGCCGTTTACCACAAGGTGCGCGGTGGCGACACGCTGTCCGGTATTGCCAAGCGATACGGCGTATCTGTTAGCCAGCTGACTCGCCTGAATGGCATCAGTACTCGTACAACCTTGCGTGTAGGCAGATCGCTACGCGTGAGATAAAAATCAGTAACATGAAATTAGATATACTTGCTTTTGCCTCCCACCCCGATGATGTGGAACTTGGCTGCGCCGGCACGCTGGTAGCCCATGTACAGGCAGGCTATAAAGTTGGGATTGTAGACCTGACGGAGGGGCAGCTGGGTACCCGCGGTACCGCGGAGATGCGCTTGCAGGAGGCCCGCGACGCAGCCGAAGTAATGGGGGTTGTGGTGCGCGACAACCTGGGATTTGACGACGGTTTTTTCCAAAATGACCGGGAGCACCAGCTGAAGGTGATAGAGGCTATCCGAAAGTATAAACCAGAGGTGGTGATAGCCAATGCCATACACGACAGGCACCCGGACCATGGCAGAGGGGCAGCCCTCTTATCAGAGTCTTGCTTTAAATCAGGCCTTAAGATGATCAAAACTCCGGGAGATCGGGAAGCATGGCGGCCTAAGGCGGTGTATCACTACATCCAGGACCGCATGATTACCCCTGATTTTATTGTGGATGTGACCCCATACTGGGAGAAAAAGCTGGAGGCTATCCGTGCTTTTAGATCGCAATTCTATAACCCGGACGATACCTCGCCCAACACCTATATCTCATCCCCAGAGTTTCTCGAGTTTATTGAGGCGCGGGCAAAAGAGTTCGGCCATGCTATCGGAACGACCTACGGCGAAGGCTTCACCAAGGAGCGGCATGTAGGGGTAAGAAACCTCTTCGATCTGATTTAATTAAACAGCACAATTAGTTTTTATAAAAGGGGAAGTAGCTTACAAGAGGCTGCTTCCCCTTTTATACTTTATACCTGTTCCTGAAAACAAACAACCCGCTAGCTGGTTGAGGTGTATCTGAAAGGACACCTAACGTTTGAAAAAATGAAGAATAAGATGATACTCCTGGCGAGCCGTCCGCAGGGCACGCCAACACCTGATAATTTTAAATTCGAAGAAAGGGAGGTGCCAGCATTGCAGGAGGGGCAGGTTTTATTAAAGTCTTTGTACGTTTCCGTAGATCCCTATATGCGTGGTCGCATGAGCGATGCGGATTCGTATGTGGCCCCTTACAAGGTGGGTGAGCCTATTTCAGGTGGCATTGTGGCAGAGGTGGTGGAGAGCAAATCTGGGCAGTTTCCCAAAGGGACTGTGGTACTGGGCAACCTTCCGTGGCAGCAGTATATTGTCCAACATGGTAACGGCCTTGGGAAGATTAATTCGGACATAGCGCCGCTTAGCTACCACCTGGGGATATTGGGTATGCCAGGACTTACGGCATATTTTGGGCTGCTTCGCATTTGTGAGCCTAAAGCCGGAGAGACGGTCGTTGTATCCGGTGCCGCGGGTGCGGTGGGCACGGTGGTAGGGCAAATAGCCAAGCTAAAAGGGTGTCGCGTGGTGGGCATTGCAGGCTCGGACGATAAAACCAGTTACCTGAAGCAGGAACTGGGCTTTGATGAAACCATCAACTACAAAACGGCTACAGACATGAAGGCGGCCATGAAAGAGGCGTGTCCGGACGGGGTGGATGTATATTTTGATAATGTGGGAGGCGAGATATCTGACGCAGTATACCTCAACTTGAATGAATTTTCCCGTATTGCCATCTGCGGGCAAATTGCCTATTACAACAGCACTTCCGTTCCAACTGGTATGCGGGTGGAGCCTATCCTGTTAAAGAGAAAAGCCATGATGAAAGGATTTATTGTAAGTGACTACGCCGCTGATTTTGAGTCCGCAGCCGAAGATTTGGCAAAATGGGTGCAGGAGGGAAAGCTACAGTATCTGGAAACCATCACGGAGGGTTTTGATAACATTCCAACGGCATTTTTAGGACTGTTTAGCGGTCAGAACACCGGCAAGCAACTTGTAAAGGTTCCAGATCAGGAAGGATAAGCAGAGCCAGGTGAACTAGCAGCCTCTTTGGTTCTTGAGGAGTCTGATGAACATCAGTTGGTTGATTACCAGATAAGTATAAATAAAGAAGAATGAATAATTTCACGTTTTATAACCCGGTTAAGATACTTTTTGGCAAAGGTCAAATTAGCAACATTACAAAAGAGATACCGGCCGGTGCCCGTGTCATGGTAACGTATGGCGGAGGAAGCATCAAAAAGAATGGCGTGTATGACCAGGTGATGGCGGCACTGCAAGGTTTTGAGGTAAGTGAATTTGGGGGAATTGAGCCGAATCCGCACTACGAGACCCTGATGAAAGCCGTAGAATTGGCCAAAGAGAAGCAGGTAAGCTTTTTCCTGGCCGTGGGCGGCGGTTCTGTTATCGACGGTACCAAGTTTATCGTGGCTGCCATGGAGTACGAGGGAGAGGATCCCTGGAATATCTTGGCCAAACGGGAGCCAGTTACCAGGGCAACTCCTTTCGGCACGGTGCTTACTTTGCCGGCTACCGGCTCCGAGATGAACTCGGGCGCTGTGGTTACCCGCGTCTCCACCCGAGAGAAGTTCTCCTTCGGCAGCCCGTTCACGTTTCCTAAATTCTCGGTGCTGGATCCGGAGACTACGTTTACACTTCCTGCCAGGCAAATCAGCAACGGGGTGGTCGATGCTTTCTCGCATGTGCTGGAGCAGTACCTGACCTACCCTGTGAATGCGCCCTTACAGGACAGGATGGCAGAAGCTATACTTTTAACACTGAAAGAAGAAGGCCCTAAGGCGGTGCAAAACCCGCAGGACTATGATACCATGGCTAACTTTATGTGGGCCGCTACCATGGCGCTGAACGGAGTTATCCGGGTAGGGGTGCCTACGGATTGGGCCACCCACTACATTAGCCACGAACTCACCGCCCTGCACGGCATCGACCATGCACGCACCCTGGCCATCGTGTTTCCGGCCCTGCTGCGCTACAAGAGCGAAACCAAAAAGGAAAAGCTGCTGCAGTATGGCGAGCGGGTATGGGGCGTTGCCTCTGGCTCAGAAAATGAGCGCCTGGAAGCAACCATACAGGCCACTGTTGATTTC
The DNA here is from genome assembly GCF_900113285.1 of Pontibacter chinhatensis. Taxonomy (GTDB): domain Bacteria; phylum Bacteroidota; class Bacteroidia; order Cytophagales; family Hymenobacteraceae; genus Pontibacter; species Pontibacter chinhatensis. The sequence goes on along the minus strand of NZ_FOOT01000001.1, from coordinate 411,947 downwards.
TTCGAATCGTTGGGAATTAAAACGCGCTTGTCGGATTACGAGGTTGGCCGTGACACCATCGACACCATCATCCGCAGGTTTGAGGAGCGTGGTGTGAAGGATTTGGGGGAGCGCGCGGACATTCAGATTCAGGATGTGAAGGAGATTCTGACCCTTAGCCTGTAAGAACTTTAAAGTATAAGACAAACGCCGTTGCAAAAAGCTTGCAGCGGCGTTTTTTTTGATAGCATATGGTTAAGTAATGATTGGAATAAGTATAACAGAGCAGCAGTCAAAACAGGTAGCAAACCATAAACCTGGCGCAGTTGTTTCTCTTTACTTTGTGCCGTCAAGTATTCCGCTAAAGATAATATGGACGAGGCCTTCGAACACCTCGCCGGGGGCTTTGGGCAGCTCCTGCATCAGCTTCTGGGGCACCTGCTCTGTAAAATCGGGATTCAGAATGGTTTCCAGGGCGCTGGCATAAAGCAGCACAGCCATGGTGCGGTTCACATGTTCACGAATATAGCCTTTTCGGTAGCCTTCGTCCAGCAGCGTGTTGAAGCGCAGAAAAGCAGCCTCAGTTTTATGTTTCTGCAGATGCTGCCAGGCGGAAGGGGCGTGTCTTTTGATGTCCAGCACAAATTCCGGGTTAATGTAATGGAGCTTAGTGCCTACAAAGCTGAAGATACGGCCGGCTTTCTCCGGAAAAGGCAGGTTATCATCTGTCAGCATGCGTTCCACCTCCCGCTGAATCTCCTGCCCGTACTGGCGGATAATCACGTTCAGCAATTCCTCCTTGCCCGAGAAATACTGGTACAAGGTCTTCTTGCTCATCCCGAGGTGCTTGGCCAGGTCAGACATCAATACCTTGCTGTAACCCTGCGTAAAGAACATATCCTTGGCTGCCTCGATAATCCTGGCGCGGGGGGTGTCCGTTGTTTCCATCAGATAAGAGTTGAATGTATACTTTATTGGCAGCACCCGGAAAGGGCACTAACAACAAATATATGGATTTGCACAGAACCTGAAGGAAATATTACCCGGTGCAAGGCAGTAAAGTGAAAGAGGCATCTGGTAAAGTATAGCTTTTCAAGTATATTTAGGAATAAGATACTGCCCTATGCCTCACAAACTTAAGCTGCTATTTCTCTGCTGGCTCGCCTTTGCAGGCTCTGCTGTGGCCCAAAGCAGGCTGGCCAAAAGCCTCCAGCGGAGCCCCTATACTTATGTTTACCGTCTGTCAGCTGATGAGGTGAAACGGTTCTACCAGAAAGGTGCGGGTGTGGTGGATGAAAAATTCTTTCATACTTTATATGATTCCTATGCCGCCTATACAGCCTACTCAAAGCAGCTTCCGCACGGACACTACCTTTTTGCCTACGCCTCCGGCCCCGACCTGGCGTATGAGCTGAAAAGTATAAATCCTTACACGGTAAAGCTCCTGCCAAACGAACAGGACCTAGTGGTGCTGCTGCACGATTCGCTGGGGCAGGTGCTAACAGGTGCTCAGGTGAAGGTGGGTGGCAGAAAAGTCCCTTTCGATGCTGCCACACAGACCTACCGGCTTCCAAAGTATAAAAAGAATGGACTGCTGGAAGTTCAGTATGGTGGGTTTGTTGGTTACGAGTATGTGACAAACACGGGCAAAGGCTCGTTTTCTTTCAGGCGATTGCCTTATACCCGGCCGGTTTACTATCTCTGGAAGCCAGTGCAGGATGTCGTTCATAGTATAAAGTATCAACCAAGTGGCTGGGTTAGAAGTGTGGCGTCTGTTTTTGATGACTACTACAGGAACTACAACAATGAAAAGTATACCGGTTATGTAGCTACTAACAAACCCAAATACCAGCCCGGCGACACAGTTAAGTTTAAAGCCCTTATTTTAAAGAAAAATGGCCGACCCTACCGGCGTAATGCCTGGCTACAACTCAACACAGCGGGAAAGTATAAGCAAATACAGCCCTTAACTCCTTACCGCCCCGGGGCCTTTAGCGGAGAGTTGGTCCTGCACGACAGCCTGAACCTGCCACTCGATCAGCACCATGCGCTGTATTTCATGGAGCCAAAGAAGTATAGCGATGTACTGCTTTCGCAACGCTTCCGCTACGAGGATTATGAACTGAACGACACCGAGTACACCATCCGCCTGGCACACGCCACGCATTACCTGGGCCAGGAAAACAAACTTCACCTGCGCGGCACCGACGCCAATGGGCTGAACCTGCTGGATGCCCGGGTGGAGGTACTTATACTTAGCGGAGAGGTACAACAGGTAGAGCGACCGCAGGTTTTTGTACCAGATACCCTCTGGGTACACCAGCAGGAACTAGAGCCCTCCGGAGAGACAACAGTAGCGCTGCCCAACCACATCTTCCCGGAGGCAGCCATGGGATACCGGGTGGTGGCCAGCTTCCTTAACAGCAGCAATGAACGCGTGACGAAGGAGGTAGAGGGCCAGTACCGGCACCGGCAGGGCAGGCTTTCACTGGAGCTGCTGCAGGATAGCGTGCGCCTTAGCTACCTGGAAGGAGACACACTGCTCCCGCAACCCAATGCCATACTTTCAGCTTATGCCGCAGACGGGAAACGATTAGAGGACGTGACGCTTGATCTGCCCGCCAAGGTAGCGCTGAATCCCTACGTGCGCAAGTATGAGCTAAGGTGGCAGGATCAGGTGGAGCGCCTGGAGTTGCAGCACCGGGACGATTTGCTGGCGGTGCAGGCCAACCGGAATACAGACAGCCTTTTTGTAGCGTTCCAGAACCCACGTAGACTGCCTTATTGGTACTTTGTGTACCGGCAGAACAAGTTAGTAGCCAGCGGACAGGCACAGGACCGTGCGCAACTTATCAACCTACCTGTCACCGGTGATGCGCCATACTTTGTGTCGGTGCATTATGTATGGGCCGGAGAGGTGATGGACCAGGAAGACACAGCGCCATACCTGCAGCGCCGGTTCCACCTGGATTTGGAGGCGCCGCAGGTAGTCTACCCAGGCCAGCAAGTGGGTATGGTCGTGTCTGTAGCAGACGCCACCGGCAAGCCCGTGCCGGACGTTGACCTGACCGCCTACGCCACCAGTTCGAAATTCAAAGAAAGTACAGCGCCCAACGTCCACAGCTTTGACCGGTACAAGGGCAGAAAAAGGCTGGCGCGGCTTAAACTTACCGAGCTTCAAACTGAAAGCAGCACTCCGCTGGACTGGCAGCGCTGGAACAAGCAGATGGGGCTCGACAGCCTGGCCTTTTACTATTTCCTGTACCCGGAGACAGGCTTGTTCCAGGAGTACGCGCTTAGCCATGACAGCCTCACCCAGTTTGCCCCATTTGTGGTAGACTCCGGGAGGGTGCAGCCAGTGCACGTTATCTTTGTGGATGAGGTGCCGGTGTATTTCTCGGGTACAGATGAGGTGCCGAATTATGCGTTTCCCGCTGACTCAGGGTATCATACCATCAAGCTTCGCACCGCGCAGCAGCTCATCACCTTGGACAAAGTATACCTCAGGCCGTACCACAAGCTCACCCTAAGTATTGACCCTACTAAAGTATGGGGTGTAGCCACACCGCGGCCCCAGTTGATGCAGGGGCAGGAGCGAAATAACCTGAACCGGTACCTCTTCAGCATAAACCGGAACTTCAACAAGGATGTCGCTTACCTGAAACAGGGCAGCCGGGTACAGGTACTGCCGCACTACAGCTGGGAGAACCGCAGGGGACAGTGGTATGGCGGCCAGAACCAGGGGCGTATCTTAGCAGGTCCATTCCTGCCTGATACGGTGCTGTTTAACCGCCTGGGCGGCTTTACCACCAGTTTTATAGCTGAGCCTGACTACCAACTCACCTTTGAGCACGGACTGCTTAAAATGCGGGAGTCTGTAGTGCTGCCTGAGAAAGTATGGCTACTAAACAAACGCCTGACGACAAGCGAAATCCCGCTTTTTGATCAGGCCCATACGGAGAAGGCGCTGCAGCAACAGTATGAAGCGCAGCTACAGCAGTATTATCTCAGCCGCATTTATACTAAAAATGACTTTCACCATCCTGATGAAAAACATGGTCTTATTCGCTGGAGCATGGACACAGCGCTGCGCGTGCACCCAACGCAATTGATACTATACCGCCCTGCTGAAAGTATGGATAGCGCCAGGTGCTACAGCGGCTTGACGCAGCAACTGAACAAGCTGCCAGCAGGAGAGCATGAGCTGATAGTATTATTAGAGAGCGGAAGCTATGTGCGCAGGCCGGTAGAGGTAAAACCAAACGGACAAACTGTCCTGCACCTAAGTATACAGGAGGTAAGGGCAGCGGACAAGTATAGCCAACTGGCTGAGCAAGAACTGCAGCGGCGCCTGCAGCGTGAGCGGTTATTACACCCGAACCCACTCCCAGAGCAAGCCACGGTAACAGCTCCGGCTACCAGGGTATACTTTCAAGGGGATTATACCCATATTGTTTACGGACGCGTGACAGATAAAGAAGGAAATGCGCTTCCCGGTGCGGCCGTGACTGTGAAGGGGACACAAGTGGGGACAAACACAGATGTGAATGGGAGTTATACTTTGTCTGTTCCTGCGGATGGCATCCTGGTGGTGCGGTTTATCGGCTATACTTCGCAGGAACTGCCCATACTCGGCAACAACCGAATGGACGTGGAGCTGGAGGAGGACGTACAGCAGTTACAGGAAGTAGTGGCTTTCGGTATTGCAACATCCAATGCAGGAAAGTATACAGCTCCGTTGCTAGATGCGGATGTTTCCAGTAAACTTTATGGAAGTGTAGCCGGCGTTCAGATTAACGGCGCAAACCTACAGGTAAGAGGCATCTCTTCTGTGGAGGGCACAGAGCCGTTACTCTTAGTGGACGGGCTTCCTTTTAGCGGCAAGCAGTCGGATATCAACCCGGATGACATCCTCTCCATAAACGTGCTCCGCGGGGAGGAGGCCATGGCTTTGTATGGTAGTGCCGGTGCAGGAGGCGTGGTGGTTATCACGACCAGGAAAGGGAGCGAGCCTTCAATCCAGCAGGGCGGCAGTTCCGGTGGCATTCGGGGCAGCTTCTCCGATTACGCGTTCTGGCAGCCACGCCTCATCACCGATGCGCAAGGCAAGGCGGCTTTCAATGTTGTTTTTCCGGGTGATATGACGAGTTGGAACACTCATGTGCTGGCCATGGACTACAAGAAGCGTAGCGGCGTGCTGCGTCGTACTATCAGGTCTTTTAAAGCCGTGATGGGCACGCTCGACCTGCCACGTTTCCTGGTGGCAGGCGACAAGGCACAGGTTATCGGGAAAGCACTCAACTACCTTCCGGACACCACCCAAATCCACTCCCGCTTTGAGGTGGAAGGGCAACTGATGCGGGAGCAACAGATCAGCCTGAACCGCTCCACTACCGATTCAATCACCATAACGGCGCCGGCTTCGGGTCAGGATTCGGTGGAGGTGCTGTTTGCGATCCAACAGCCAAACGGATTTGAGGATGGCGAACGGCGCCACGTTAAAGTATACCCCAAAGGTGTGGCCGAGACTACAGGGCAGTTTTTCCAGCTTCACGGTGATACTACCCTAAACCTGGAGTTTGATCCGACTAAAGGTCCGGTGCGACTGCAGGTGCAGGGCGGACTGTTGCAGGTGATGCTTGATGAGATTGACCACCTGCACAAGTATGAATACTGGTGCAACGAGCAGGCTGCCTCCAAACTAAAGGCGCTCCTGTTAGAAAAGAACATCCGGAAATTGCTCGGAGAGGAGTTCAGGCATGAGCGCGACAACAAGAAACTTATCAAGCACCTGGAGAAAACGCAGCTCGAGAACGGGCAGTGGAGTTGGTGGGAACGGGGCCAACCTTATCTTTGGATTAGCCAGCACGTGAGCGAGGCAATAGTGCAGGCGAAAGCCGCCGGTTACACGGTTGCTTTCAAAGAGCAGGCTTTGGTAGATGACCTGGTATACCAACTGGAGAAAGCGGAGGAAAAGGGTAAAGTACGTGCCCTAGAAACACTTTATACTTTACAGGCCAAAGTTGACTACAGCAAGTATGTTGCGGAGTTGGAGAAGCAACCAGCTATTTCCCTGGAGGAGCAGTTGCGCCTCACCCTGCTGCGCCAGCAGCTTAACTTGCCCGTACAACTCGATACGCTGCAAAAGTATAAGCGCCATACCACCACGGGCAGTTTATACTGGGGTGAGCCAAAGTATACCTTGTTTGATAACAGTATCAGCCAGACCCTGTTGGCCTACCAAATCCTAAGCAAGGCCGGTGGCCACGAAAAAGAGCTGAAGCAGATACAGAGCTGGCTACTCAACGAACGGCGCAGCGGCCACTGGCGAAACACCTACGAGTCGGCCAGGGTACTGGAAACGCTCTTACCTGACTTGCTCAAAGATAGCCCTAAGCCGCAGCAAACCAGGATAGAGCTTGCCGGGGCGCTGCAGGCAAGTATAAACTCATTTCCCTTCGATACTACCTATGTTCCCACTTTGCCGCTCGAGGTGAAGAAGTCAGGTACCCAGCCTCTATACTTTACAGCTCACCAAACTAACTGGGTGCAGGAGCCAGGGCAGGTGCAAAAGGATTTCGTGGTGAAGACATACTTTAAGGGTATAGGCGACGAGGCTGTACTGGAGGCAGGCAAACCGGTAGAGCTGGTCGTGGAGCTGACAGCAAAAGCCGATGCGGACTTCGTGATGCTTGAAGTACCGGTGCCGGCTGGCTGCTCCTATGCAGACAAAGGGCGGCTTGGGAAGGGGGAGGTACACCGCGAGTACTTCCGCCACAAAACAGTTATCTTCAGCGATTCATTAAAGCAAGGGACCTATACTTACAGCATCATGCTGCAGCCCCGGTTCAGGGGCAAGTTTAGCCTGAACCCGGCAAAAGCCTCGTTAATGTACTTTCCGACTTTCTTAGGCCGCGAGAAGCAGAAGCAGGTAGAGATAAGGTAACGTTTTTGTGCAATTAGGAAACTTTTGTAACCCTGGAAAGCCTTATATAGCCATAACTAGTTAATTTATACGATATTATATTGTCAGTTTATGTAGATAAAGTTTTTTATATATAGTAATAATGTTATCTAATTCGATGTTATAATATCATAAAATTTATCTGGGTTGGGCTTGTATTTTAATAAACTGTCTTCTAAATTGCATCAAGCGCATTCGGCATAGGGGAGCCGGAACCATTAACACTACCGACGACAGTTAGTTAATCAAGTTTAAAACAGGGCTGAAACTGAAAAAGAGCTTATGAAATTCTTTTACACAGCAACAACATCAATCTAACTTTTAGCCAATGCTAGACATCATCAACCTAATTGCATTTTCCGGTATTTTTAATGTATTATTTTTTTGGTATGCTTCTACCAAAATGAGATCCAAGCCGGACCCGGTAAAAACCTTGATCGTTTCGTTCGTGTTCTCTATTCCGCTCAGCTTCCTGCTGATTGGGGTATACACCACCATGCTGATTTACGCGGCCAGAACCGGTGCCAGCGAAGACGCCATGTGGGAGTACATGGAGCAGGAAGAACTGCAATAGCCTGAATTTACTTTACTAGCATACTTCTGAAACAGCGATAGCCACCCTATGGAGGATGGCTATCGCTGTTTTTATACTTTCAAGGTTAGTGGCTTCCGGCGCTGCTGCCCATGTCGTTGCCGCCGTCCTGTATATCGGAGCTGCCACGGCTTCCACTCTTCTGAGACGGGGCACCGCCCACGTTGCCTTTCATCATGTCTTTGTTGTCGACGTTTTTACGCTGCCCGGTGGGGTTGATGTTCGGCACTTTATTGCCTTCGTTCATCGTCTTGTTTACGTCCTCTTTGTTAAGCTTGTCTTTCTTTCTATCGTTCGTATTCATCTTGTTTAATCAATTAAGGTTTTACAAAGTTTTAGTGCGGCCTTAGTACCGGTCCTCACGGTCCCCTTGCCCGCGCTCGGGGTGGCGACTGGTGTAGTTCCCGTGGTAACTGCGGCGATCACCGCTAAGCCGTCCGGTTAAAGGATTGTAATGTCTGTTCCAGTCCGGGTCGTAGTTACTGGAGCCGTCGTAACCATAGCTCAGCGAGCCCGCTTCGTTACCATAATTAGCCCCACCTCCCTGGCCATAGTTATCCGGGCCATAGTTCGCGTCAAAATTGCTCAGCACCCCTCTGCCGCGACTCTCGATGCGGTCATGCACGCTGCGGTGCTCCCGATGGGCATCGTTACCATACCCGCCGCTGGAAGAGCGTCGCTGCTCATCCCAGTTGCTGTTGTTGCTGCTGCGGTAGCGGCTGTCCTGCTCATCACGGTAGTAACGGCTGTCGGTGTTATAGTTATCATGGTCGTAGCCACGGTTGCGGTTGGTGTCCCGGCTAGGAGTGTTATAGTCCTGGTTGTAGTTGCGGTTATAATCCTGGTTGTAATTCCGGTTATAGTCATTCTCGCGGCGGCCCCTTTCACGGTCGCTTCCCCAGTCCCAGGTCGACACGTTGCGGTGGTCGCTGGTGTTATCCAGCCGGTAGGCGCCACGGTAGCTGTCTTCATCCGCGCGGCGGCGCTCGTCATCGCCACGTCGCTCATACCTGTCTCTGTCCCGGTTCCAATAGTTTGATTCCATAGTCATTCAAATTTGGTTTATGTACACTTTTTAACGGATGCCAGAGGCTTGGGTTTAACGCTTTCCTAACCTTGTGCCGCATGCCCGCCGTAGAACCAGGTAGTATTGTACCATCAATCTTTAAAGAAACAAGCTATGAGAGACGACAGAAGAGAGAACTTCAGAAGACAGGAAGAGTACCGCGAGGATCCGGACGCACAGTGGCTGCACACGCACCATCACGGGCAAAACTCCGATAGGGGAAACTACACCGTGGATACGCAATTTAACAGGGGCTACGGCACTAACCGGGCCAGCCAGTTCGGCGACAACACCAGCTTTAACAGCAACGAGGACCAGTGGCAGATGTACCGGCAGGGCCGCTTTCAGGCCGGAGGGGCGCAGTACAGCGGCCAGGACTATACGCGAGACAGCCGTAGCGACGACAACCCCTACGGTATGACCTACGTGCCAAGAGACGACCATAACTCCGGTCGCCACAACGAGCCGCAGGCCGATTACTCCGACCGCGACTACAGCGATCTCCGCCGCCAGGGCCAGACCGGCTACCGCTCAGGTATGGCTGATGAGCGCTTTGGGCATGATGTGCGCCGTGGCGACAACAGCGGCAGCTGGGCGCGCGGGCAGCGGGGAGATTATGAATCCTATCGCCGCTACGAGCAGGGCAACCCCAACTACGACAACGACTACAGCGGCGGCTTCAGCGGCCGTAACTATACACCGGGTACCGAGCACTATGGCGAGGGCAGCCACTACAGCCAGCAAGATAACCGGCAAGAGCGGGGAAGTAACAGTGACCGAGAGCGCTACATGCGCGATCGAGACCGGCGCTAATTCCTGAACAAAAGCATAACATGTATAACCAAAGCGGCACCGGCTCAAAAGGTGTCGCTTATACTTTAAGAAATATGAGAGACGATAGAGATATGCATTACGGCAACTTTAGTCGCCAGTACCACCAGGAGGGGTATGGAGACCAAGGCTATTGGCGCCGCCATGGCCGGGAGTACGCCCACTCAGGCGACACAGGGCATGAGCCGCGACGGCATTTCCGCCAACAGCACAGCCAGGAGTATGGCCGCAGGGGAGGGGAAGCCGGAACCCGCGAGGATTACTACAACGAGATGTACGACATTTCGAATTATACTGACATGCCGCGCTCAGCAGACTACGGCCTGCCCCGTGGCGCCGAAAACGACCTTGACATGGTAGAGCGCTTCCCGTACGCGGAAGGCCCCTACGGCGGGCAGCCGAGGCACTACCGCTACAACACCGGCTATAACCCCAACTACGACAATCCGGAGGAAGGGGACATGTACCGCGACTTCGACAGCCGCGGAAACCATGGCTACCGCCACGATGCCTCCTATGGCAACCAGGACGAGTTCCGGGAGTTTGGCAATGACCGTCACGGCCGGCACGACCAGTCAAATCAGGGCTACTATGGCTATTTTGGAGGGTATAACAGGTAAAACGTACATATTTTGCAACCTTACCGTATAAGGAGCTGTACATTGTATTAAATTTCCATCTGAGAAAAGGCCGCGGCAGGAGTCGCGGCTTTTTTTATGCGCTTTTCCTCCCCAAACCATACTTTCTTAAAGAATAGATTTATACTTTTTTAGCAACTAGCGGCGCAGCTCCTGCCTATAAAATCAGGTTTTTATACTTTGTAGATTTATAAAAAACAAAAAAAATCTTGCTCCTTATAACACCATGTCGTATGTTTACGTCATACTTCATAAAGCACATGACTTACACCAAAGCCACCGCGTTTAGCCCTGAGCAGCAGGAGGTAGCCCGCATTGCCAAGGTACTCTCGCACCCGGCGCGCATTGCCATTCTGCAGCACCTGGCCGAGGCCAAGACCTGTATCTCCGGCGATATTTCCAGCGCCCTGCCGCTGAGCCGCACCACCGTGTCGCAGCACCTGACTGAACTCAAAAATGCTGGATTGATAAAAGGAGAGATTGACGGCCTCACCGTCTGCTACTGCATCGACCAGGAAACATATGATAAGGCCAGGCAACTGCTGGAAGGTATGCTGGCAGCCATTAAAAGCAGCTGCTGCACCGATACCTGTTGTTAACATAACTATTCAACCGCTAAAAGTATAAACCGATGAATACACCCCTTTTTCCGCGCATGCACGTGAGCCTTTACGTGTCCGATATCCAGAAAATCACCCAGTTTTATACTTCCTTTTTCGGCCAGGAGCCTGTGAAGGTAAAGCCCAACTATGCCAAGTATGTGCTGGAGCAACCTTCGCTCATCATTTCTTTTGTGGAGAACCCGGAGCGCGTGCAGGCCCACTTCGGCCACATGGGTTTTCAGGTGGAGACAAAGCAGGAGCTGGAGCAGCGCCTGGAGGTAGCCAGGGCCAAAGGCCTGGTGATGAAGGAGGAAATCGGCACAGCCTGCTGCTACGCCGTGCAGGACAAGTTCTGGGTGGAGGACCCGGACGGAGTGCAGTGGGAGGTGTACTACTTCCACGAGGATGCCGAGTTTAACGACCCGCACTACGAAAGCGCCGACGCCAGCGCCTGCTGCATGCCGCCAGCCCAGGAGCAGAAGCCGAAAGTGCAGCTCACGGACATCAGCATCATGACAGATTTCGAGGGACAGGCCTGTACACCCGGCAGTGGCTGCTGCTAAGCAGAAAGTATAAAAAGCATCCGTAGGGAAAGTATAACTTGTTTTCCTGCTGATGCTTTTAGCCTTTCAGGTAAACCAACACTAACAGATGAAGATAGCTTTCTTTAGCGATATCCACGCCAACCTGCCTGCCCTGGAGGCGGTGCTGCAGGACCTGGAAAAGCAACAACCTGACATGGTATACTGCCTTGGCGACCTGGTTGGGTATAACGTATGGGCCAACGAGGTAGTCGAACTCATCCGAAGGCACCGTATCCCCACCATCGCCGGGAATTACGACGAGGGCGTGGGCCTCAACAGCGGTGATTGCGGCTGCGCCTACAAATCCGAGGAAGACAAAACCCGCGGCAGCCAGTCCATTACCTACACCAACCAAATTATCAGCCCTGAGAACCGTAAATACCTGCGCGAGCTGCCGCGCCACCTCCGGGTGGATTTTCAACCGAAGGAAGGAGAGAAGCTGCGGGTTTTGATGGTGCATGGCAGCCCGCGCAAGATTAACGAGTACCTGTTCGAGGACCGTCCGGAAAGCAGCCTGCTGCGCATCATGGAGGACGCCGGGGCCGACATCATGCTCTTTGGTCACACACATAAACCGTATCACCGAATTTTACCTTCGGATGGTAAGCATAAACACGCCATTAACCTGGGCTCGGTGGGCAAGCCCAAAGATGGAGACCCGCGTGCCTGCTACGTGCTGCTGGAACTGAACGAAAACAGCTCCGCTGCCGTGGCCGAAAGTATAAATGTGCAGTTTGTGCGCGTACCGTACGATGTGGAGCAGGCAGCAAGCGCGGTGGAGGAAAGCCCCTTGCCCAATGCGTTTGCGGACATGCTCCGAAAGGCGTATTAAAGTATAAATGATTGTTACTTATACTTCTTTACTTAAAGTATAACTCTCTATAAAATGACAATCTGTAACCCTACTTATAAACGGCAGCGCCTTTCCTTTCTGGACCGCTATCTGACCCTTTGGATTTTCCTGGCAATGGGCCTGGGCGTAGGGCTGGGGTATTTTGTACCCGGCATGGAGGGCTTCATCAATTCCTTCCAGCACGGTACTACCAACGTGCCCATCGCCCTGGGCCTCATTCTGATGATGTACCCGCCGCTGGCCAAAGTGCGCTACGAGCAACTGGGCAAAGTTTTCCGCAACTTCAGGGTGCTGTCGGTATCGCTGGTGCTCAACTGGGTGGTGGGGCCGGTGCTCATGTTCCTGCTGGCTATCCTCTTCCTTCGCGACTACCCCGAATACATGGCCGGTCTGATTCTGATAGGGCTGGCCCGCTGCATTGCCATGGTCATTGTCTGGAACGAGTTGGCCGAGGGAGACCGGGAGTACGCCGCCGGCCTGGTGGCATTCAACAGTATTTTCCAGGTGCTCTTCTACAGCCTCTTTGCCTATGTTTTCATCACGGTGCTGCCGCCTTACTTTGGCATCGAAGGGGAGGTGGTTAGCATTGGTATGGGTGAGGTGGCCGAAAGTGTGGCCATTTACCTGGGCATTCCGTTTGCCGCGGGGCTGATTTCTCGTCTTGTGCTGAAAAATTTAAAGGGCGAGGCGTGGTACCAGCAGAAATTCCTCCCTGCCATCAGCCCCATTACTTTGGTTGCGCTGCTCTTTACCATCGTGGTGATGTTCAGCCTGAAGGGCAACACCATTGTCAGCATTCCATTTGACGTGCTGCTGCTAGCCGTGCCACTGGTCATCTACTTTTCAGTGATGTTTCTCCTGAGTTTTTTTGCCGGCAAGCTGGTGGGTGCCGATTATGCCCAGAATGCAGCCATCTCGTTTACGGCAGCCGGAAACAACTTTGAGCTGGCCATTGCGGTGGCCATCGGCGTGTTCGGCATTCACTCGGGCCAAGCCTTTGTCGGGGTGGTGGGACCGCTGGTGGAGGTGCCGGTGCTTATACTTTTGGTAAACGTGGCCCAGTGGCTGCGAAAGCGATTTTACCCCGTTCCGGTGACCACGGAGAAAGTGCTGCGCTAAGCAAAATATAAACTTCAATGTGTACTTGTTGAAGCCCGCCGAAAGTATGGCGGGTTTTTTTACGCCCGCTGTTCAGATTTCCTTCAGACTTCTTGCCTAAATTACCGTTTCTGAAGAAAACTATGAAAGTATTAGTAATAGAAGACGAAATCGCCCTGAAGGATTCGATTGTGGCGTACCTGAAGCAGGAGGGCTATACTTGCGATGCCGCCACTGATTATTCCAGCGCCCTGCTCAAAACTGCCTCGCACACCTACGCCTGTGTGGTGGTAGATCTGACCTTGCCTGGCGGCAACGGACTCAACATCGTACGCTCGCTCAAAGAGAATAACGCCGATACCGGCATCATTATTATCTCTGCAAAAAATGCGCTGGACGATAAAATCACGGGGCTGGAGGTAGGCGCCGACGATTACCTGACCAAGCCTTTCCACCTCTCGGAGCTCAATGCGCGGGTGAAGTCGGTGCTGCGGCGGCGCAATTTTAATGGCCAGAAGGTGCTGCGCGTGGGGGAAGTGGAAGTACAGCCCGATGCGGCCGAGGCTTCCGTAGCCGGCAAGCAACTCACGCTCACCCGCAAGGAGTATGAACTGCTGCTATACTTTGTCTCTAACCGCAACCGCGTGCTCACCAAGGAGTCGATTGCCGAGTACCTCTGGGGCGACCACATCGAGATGCTCGACTCGCTCGACTTTGTATACACCCACATCAAAAACCTGCGGCGCAAGATCATAGAGGCCGGCGGCCAGGACTACATCCAGACGGTGTACGGCCTGGGCTATAAATTCACGAGCCCATGAGAGTACTGACCAAAACCAGTTTATACTATCTGCTGGTATCGCTGGTGGTGTTTGCGGTGGGCGGTACGGTGTTTTACCTGTCGCTGCGCGAGGAGATTTACGATGAGGTGGACGATCAGCTCTTCACCGATAAGGAGAACATCATCGCTTACATCCAAAAGCACGACCGCCTCCCTAACGTTACCTCGGGCATCTCGGAGGCCATACACGTGCGCGAGGCCGACCCGGAGAACCTGGTGATGGAGCACCTGTCGGACACACTCATCTACAGCACCTACGATGAGGAAGACATCCCGTTCCGCAAGCTCACCTTTACGGCTTACCGGCAGGGCAAACCGTACGAGTACACGATCTTCAAGTCGTTGATGGACTTTGACGACCTGACGGAAAGCACGGTGCTGGCCATGATCTGGATCTTTTTACTTTTGCTCATCGGGCTGGTGTTTGTCAACTACTACACCAACAAGTATACATGGCGCCACTTTTACGACACACTCGCCAGGATTAAGGAATACCGCCTGAGCCACCACCAGCCGCTCACGCTGAAGGAAAGCTCGACCACCGAGTTTGAGGAGCTTAACCAGGTGCTGCAAAGTATGACCGGCAAAATTCACAGCGATTTTCTCAACCTGAAGGAGTTTACCGAGAACGTGTCGCATGAGATACAGACGCCGCTGGCCATCGTGAATAGCAAAATAGAGCTGTTCATGCAATCCGAGAACCTGACCGAGGAGCAGGCCCAGATGCTGTCGGACATGTATGGCGCCCTGAACCGCCTGGCCCGCCTGAATAAGTCGCTCATCCTGCTCACCCGCATCGAGAACCGCGAGTTCACCGCCGAGGAGCAGGTGCCGCTGCACCGGCTGCTGCAGGAGCAACTCACGCACCTGCAGGAAATCATCAGCATGCGGGGGCTGGAGCTGGAAGTGGAACAGATGGAGGAAGTATACGTGCAGATGAACAGCGGCCTAACAGACGTGCTGCTGCAAAACCTGCTCAACAACGCCATCAAGCACAACCATCCTGGCGGAAGTATAAAAGTACTGCTCAACCGGCAGAAGCTCTGCATCCGCAACACTGGTGAAGCTCCCCAGGACCAACCGGAAAAGCTATTTGGTCGCTTCCGCACCGGCGATGATGCGGTGGGCTCCCTGGGCATTGGTCTGGCGCTCGTTAAAAAAATCTGCGACCTCTACGGGCTCCTTCCAAAGTATAACTTTAAGGATGGCGAGCACAGCCTCTGCATTTATTTTACAAAATAGCCTCCGCCACAGCCCTTCCTTCAGATTGTCTTCAGATTCCGAAAGTATACTTGTATAAACAGGTAGAATATTAACACTTAAGTATATGAATAGGAAGTTTTTGTTGAATATGCTGCTGGGGGTGACCGTTATGTGGGGAGCCACCTCGTGCAGCGAGATGAATGAGGAAATAGCTGACATCAGAGGGGAAATAAGTGAGCTGTGGGAGAAAGTTGAAGTGCCGGAGGCGGTGATGACGCAGTTCGCTTCCCTTTACCCGGATGTGAAAAATTCCGATTGGGAAGAGGAGCCCGAAGGGTTTGAGGTGGAGTTTGACCTGGGCGGGCGTGAGCGAAAAGTGCTGTTCAGTGCTACAGGGGAATTGTTGAAGGTAGAAGAGGAAATCAATACCACTGCTTTACCCCAGGAGGTGATGAAGTATGTGCAGGAGCATTTTGCCGACTTCACCATAGATGAGGCCAGCCTGGTAAAAACAGGCGAGACACTGAAGTACGAAGTGGAACTGGAGAGCCGGAAAGGCGAAGTAGAGCTGCTTTTTGACCAAAGCGGGAAATTGCTTGCCCAACAAGGCGCCCCGGTAGCATCAGCCGGTCCGGAGTTCCTCCAGGCATCGGTAGTGGGGGCGCTGCTGCCGGCGGCGGAAAATGCCAATGCATTTGCCAACCCGGTTTCCTCCTGGGAGTTGCCGGCCGAGCTGCGGGAGGTTTCCAGTATTGCCTTGCTGGCCGATGGTCGCATGGCCTGTGTGCAGGATGAGAAGGGAAGCATCTTTGTCTTTAACCTGAAAACCAACAAGCTGGAGGAAGAGCATCCTTTCGGAGAGCCCGGAGACTATGAGGGGCTGGCAATCGACGGAAACAAAGCTTACGTACTCCGCAGCGACGGGACCGTGTTTGAAGTAAGCGACTTTAAGAGCAAAAAGCCGCAGGTGAAAACGCACAAGTCTGTACTTTCTGCTAGTCAGGATACCGAGGGGCTTGCCCTCGACAAGGCGAACAACCGTTTGCTGATTGCCTGCAAAGGTCACGATAAAGCCTTGGGTGAAAACAAGGGCATTTACGAGCTGAACCTCAGCACCGGTAAAATGAACCCGGAGCCCGTTATCCGCATCGCCTTAGACCAGGAAGTGCTGAAGCAGCCTGTACCTGGCAAAAAGAAGGTGAAGGATGGATACGATGTGCTGCAGCCCTCTTCTTTGGAGATACACCCGCAAACGGGCGAGTATTACCTGCTGGATGCGGTGAACAACCGCATTATGGTGCTGGAAAAAGATGGCCGCATCAACAAGTCTGCCAACCTGGATAAGGAGCAGCTGCGCCAGGCCGAAGGACTTGCCTTTGGCAACAACGGCGAAGTATACATCTCCAGCGAAGGAAGCAAAACAGGGAAAGGCGTTATCCTGAAGTATGAGGCTAGTCTGTAAGGCTATACTTTCCTAAAAGAAACGGGGCAGCGAAAAATCGCTGCCCCGTTTTTCATTATACTTGGCGTCGGGCTATGCAACTGGTTGCACCTGCTTTTCCTGATGCTCATTTACCACAAACAACGTGCGGGTAGGGTAGGCAAAGTCAATGTTGAGTTCCTGGAATTCTTTGAAGATGCGCAGGTTAATCCGCTGCTGTATGTCCATGTAATCGTTGTAGTTCGACGACAGCACGTAGTAAACGACCTCAAAGTCCAGGCTGGAGTCGCCGTACGATGTAAAGTGGGCGCGGTCAAAACGCACCATGTCCTGTTCCTCCACAATTTGGCGCAGCAGCCCCGGTATCAGTTCCAGCTGCTCGTAAGTGGCCTGGTAGACAACGCCAAGCTTAAACACCACGCGTCGCTGCTGCATCTGCTTGTAGTTGTGAATGCGGGAGTTGGTCAAATCTGAGTTGGCTACCACCAGCTGCTCTCCCGACAGGCTTTTGATGCGCGTCGTTTTAACACCGATTTTGTCTACCACCCCCGACTTGTCATCGAGCACAATAAAATCCCCTACCTCAAAAGGGCGGTCAAAAAAGATAACAAAGTAGTTGAAAAGGTCGCCGAGGATATTTTGGGCTGCCAAGGCCACGGCAATACCCCCGATGCCAAGGCCCGCGACGATGGTCGTGACATTATAGCCCAAATTGTCAAGCAGCGTAAGCAGGCCCAGTCCCCAGATGGTCACGTTCAGGACAAGTATAACCCCGCCCAGTTGCTTCACCTTCTCCTCGCCATGCTCTTGCTTGCCTATGTACGAGCGCAGCAGCAGGATAAGCGTAGTGGAAACAATGCGAATGGCCAGAAAGGTACAAGCGACTATCAACGCCACCTGGAGTACCCTATCGAGTTTGGGCGGGAGTAGCAGGTAATTTAGGGCAGAGTATAGAGCAAAGATGTACAGGGCCGGCACCCCAAAACGGTCTATGCTTTCAACGAGGTGACTGTCCAGGTTAGATTTGGTCCGCGCGGTTAGTTTGGCAGCCCTGGTTAACACGCGCTTTCTGAAAAAGCCGATAAAAGTGAAGCTAATCAAAACGATAGCTACTACAATGAGGTAAGACTGTACAGTGTTGTGGAAGTATACTTGCTGGAGAAAATCTGTCATAGATAAGGTAAATAACTATAATTTATACTTTGTTCAGAAAGCTGAATGGAACAAGTATAAAAAAACAGCACCCGGAATGCAAACCGGGTGCTGACCTTTCTAAGTTATTTAAGCTCCAAAATCAGCGGTGCCTTAGGGGGAAGGCTTACTTTCGGCTGGCCCAGGTTGTAGGTCTGGCCGGTAAGTACGTCTGTTCCCTGTTTTATACTTTTCAGTTGGGGTGCGAATTTCGCCAGCTCCAGCTCGTAAGGCTTTTCGTTCTTGTTCAGGATGACCATCACCTTCTCATCGCCCTGCTCCCGGAAGTATACATACACCCCCTTGTAAGGAGCGTAGTGCGTCAGCTTGCCTTGGTGCACGGCCCCCGACGTTTTGCGCCAGTTCAGAAGCCTTTTGGTGAATTGCTGCATATCCAGCTGCTCTTTGGTGAGCCCTTGCCCCGTGAAGGCGTTCACTTTGTCGCCGGGCCAGCCCCCCTGAAAATCCGTGCGGATGATGCCGTGGTCGCCGGGCTGATCATTATGCATGAGAATTTCGGTGCCGTAGTAGATCTGCGGGATGCCACGCGTGGTGAGTATGTAAGCCAGCGCCAGTTTGGTCAGGGCAGCGTCCTGGTTCAGTTGCGTGTAGATGCGGTCCATGTCGTGGTTATCGGGGAAGACCACCAGGTTTTGCGGGTCGGCGTAGAGGAAATCCGTGGCCAGCACATTGTAGAGGTGCAGCCAGCCGGTATCCCAACCGCTCTCATCGTCGCGCAGGGCGGTGGTTAAAGCCGCCTGTATCGGGAAGTCCATAAGGCTGGGCAGGTACGAAGTATAGCCGTTCGGGTTTTGCTTTCCCCGTTGCCAGTAAGCCACAATGGCCGGGTTCAGCGACCACTCTTCGCCCACCACGTTAAAGTTCGGATATTCTTCCATCACACGGCGTGTCCACTCGCTCATGAAGGCCGGATCGGGGTAGGAGTAAGTATCCATCCGGATGCCGCCCAGGTCCGCGTACTCAATCCACCAGAGGGTGTTCTGGATCAGGTAGGTGGCCAGCAATCCGTTGCGCTGGTTCAGGTCGGGCATGCTGGGCACAAACCAACCGTCGTTGAATAGGTCGCGGTCGTATGCTGCGGCATAAGGATCCTGAATCGCCTCGCGGCGGTGGTTGGTTTCCTTGTACGTATGCTGATAGTTAAGCCAATCGTCTGTGGGCAGGTCCTTCATCCACCAGTGCTCGGAGCCGATGTGGTTGAGGATCATGTCCATCACTAGTTTTATACCTTGCTGCTTGGCCAGTTTCGATAGTTCTACATACTGTTCGTTGCTACCAAAACGCGGGTCCACCTGGTAGTAGTCGGTGGTGGAGTAGCCGTGGTAGGAGGTTTTGGTCTGGTTGTTTTCCAGCAGCGGGTTTATCCAGAGCGCCGTAAAGCCCATGTCCTTGATATAATCGAGGTGCTGGATAATTCCGGCGATGTCTCCGCCGTGGCGGCCGCTTTTATCGTAGCGATTAATCTGCTCTGTCATGCCCTTCACGTTATCGTTCTTGGTGTCGCCGTTGGCGAAGCGGTCAGGCGTGATAAGGTAGATAACGTCCGAGGTGTTAAAGCCCTGCCGGTTGGCGGAGTTAGGCTCCCGTTGCTTTACCTCATAGGTATAACGGTGCACGGTTTTGTTGCCCTGCTTCAGCTGAAGGGCAAACTTACCTGGCTTTGCCTTGCTCATGTCCAGCGTCAGGAACAGGTAGTTAGGGCTTTTAACCTTCACAACATCTTTAAGTATTACCCCCTCATGTTTGATGACAGGCGTCAGGGCGCTGATATTGGCCCCATGGAGCATGAGTTGGAGGCTCGGGTCTTTCATACCTGCCCACCAGAAGGCGGGCTCTACCCGGAGTTTTTGTGCCTGCGCAAAGGCGTTTAGCTGCAGCAGGCCGAGGAACAGGAACAGTATACAGTGTTTGTACCGGTGCATAAGTATAAAGCTTAGGAAGTGGCGTACATTTATACTTACATAGCCCGCAAAGAATACTTTTATCCCTCCAACATGCGCATTTCTTGTTTTAGGTTTTGCCGGGCCTGCTGCTCCAGCTGCCCGCGCATGAGCGGCGTGTGGTAAATGTGCTCCCGCGACAGGAAATGCTGCAGCACCTGCTTGCGCCCCAGCCGGTTAGTAGCGTCCGGGTACATACGGTACTCTTCCCGTATCTGCTGGCTATACTTTTGGTACTGCTCCCAGGAAGCGCCAAGTATGGCCAGGTCAAAATCAAGCAGGAGGTTGGCGTCGGGCAAGGGTTGTGGTAGATGCTCCCTGGTGGCCAGAATCAGTTGCGAAACGAGTTCTACTTCAGCAGCAGGCACGCCTATTTCTGGCAGCCTTGTACTTGCAAGCGCTGCACTTTGCGCCTCGTTATCCTGGCGGGTAGGGTCGTAAATTGCATCGTGGTAGAAAATGGCAAACTGAAAAGCGCGGGGCTGCGCTATATGGGGCAGCTGCTCCAAAGTGAGCTGAAACAGCTTTTGGAGATGGGATAATGTATGGTAGTGCCGGCCTGGGGAAGTATAAAGCTGCACCAACTCCTGCCACAGCTCTTCCTGAAGCTCGCAATCAGGAGTATAACCGGAAGTAAGGCGGAGCCATAGCTGGTATAGGTCTGGCATACTTGGCTACTTGTTAAAAACAAAGCAGGCTACTGTCTCCGGTAGCCTGCTGAAGTATAAATCCGGTATTACTTAAAAATCACACCATCTGCCACAAAGCGCAGCTCCTCGCGCGGCTCGGTGATGGCGGCAATCTCCTCTTCTGATTTTCCGGCGTCCTCGGCGAAGTGGCGAAGGTCATCCACGGAAACTACTTCTTTCTTGGCTGTACCGGTAAACACTATTTGGCGGCCTTCCAGGTTTGTGGTGGGCACAAAGAACCCGTAATCCCGGAACGTTACTTTCATTTGAGAGCCATCGTCCAGCTTCACGTCCATCCAGCACCCTTTTTTCTGGCAGCTTTTCTCTATTTCGGCAGCCACGGTGGCTTGCACCGAGTCCTTATCGGCCAATGTGGCTTCTAGGGCTGACACGGGTATCACATTTTCTTCCGCAAACGGGGCACCATAAGTAGCGCCGGCTTCTGCAGTGGTTGCCTCTGTGGCGGTCTCCGTATCGGTGGTTGACTGGCTGCAGGCAAAGGTGGCTGCGGCAAGGAAAAATACTAGCGTAGCTTTTTTCATGGAAGGGGTTTATGTTGATGGAGTTACAAATATAGGGATAAGTGCCATATAGGCAAATAGCATCAAATAATGTGCATAATCCGGGATATATGGGTAATATATTACTGTAAGTATACTTTGTTAAGTGATTAATAATCAATCAGGATAGGCTACCTGGACGTCAGCTCAACCCAACGCGCGCGGTCAATGGTAATGGTGAACCGGCCTGTGAGCAGCGGGAGGTAGGCGACAGGGAGCGAGGCCTGGAAGTCTTCCATTTGCAGGTCGAGGGTGGCCGTAAAGTATAAAGAGGTACTCTCCGGTGAGAATGTGACTGGCACCTGCAGGTTCCGGGTCGTGTTCTGCAGCCGTACTTCCACTTTTCTCGGCACTGTTTCCGGGCTCAGGTTCCCCGCGTTTATCTGCTGCACGGGGGCAGCCATCGTGATGAAGAGCTGCGGGTAGCGGGCGCCGTACAGCACCTCGTACGCCATATTCCGGGGGATGGAATCCTGCAGGGGAAGCAGTGTTTCGACCGGCAGGATACATTCGAGTTGTTGCAATTCACGGTTATAGCGCACCAGCACCTGGTCCGACATGAATTCGTAGCGGGCATCGCTTCCGTCCAGCGTCAGCAGTATCCGGTTGCTGCCGGTGTAGGGAGACCGGTTTCGCTGGGCGTTAGCCTCCGTCGTAAAGCAGAATAGGGGCAATAACAGCAGATACAGAAGTCGTAGTTTTATCGTCATAGAGTCTCGTTGATAGGTGAATGAATACCTGTACTAACGCAAACTGCCTGGCAAGGGTGGCTGGTAATACCATACTTTTCCTGCGGAAATCAGTACAACAAATAAAAAGCGAGGGAGTTGTTATAGAAAAGGCCCGCTACGACCAAATTATACGGTTTTTCCAAAACTATAACATGGGAGTGAAAGTATAAATTACTACATGTAGTGTGTGCAACAGGCAGAGGAGCAGGGCCTGCTTTCTGAGCACAGGAAAAAGGAGCACAGGATGAATCAGGATAAGAAAAATCAGGTAAACCATAAGCAGCGGTCAGGCTTCAAGCGGATTGACAGGATGCATCCTATCCGGATGTTGCTGTACCTGAGCATGGTGGGGATTGGCGTGCTGTTCTTTGTGCTGGTAGTTGCCTTTGCGCGCACGGGAGGTTTTCCGCAGGCGCAGTTCGAGTTGCCCAAGTTTTTTAGTGTCAGCACCGTTATTCTTCTCTTCAGCAGTTATACTATCTCCAGGGTGCCGCGGCTCTACAAGCAGGAGAAGCTAAAGAAAATGGCCCGCTACCTGGGCATTACCCTGGCACTGGGCCTGCTCTTTATCGGCGCACAGTTTATTGGCTGGAACGAGATGAGCCGAAGCGGGGTCTACTTCTCCGGAAAATCCTCAGGCACGTACCTTTACCTTATCTCGGCCCTTCATATCCTGCACCTGACAGGAGGTATCATTTTCCTGTCGTTCATGGTGTTTAAAACGATTTATGTGAACAGCGACGCTGTGCGCAGCCTGGTTTTTATCCGCGACCCGTTCCGACGGCTGCAGCTCACCATGCTCCGAAGCTACTGGCATTTCCTCGATTTTCTGTGGCTGGGCTTGTACCTGGTGCTTCTCTTTATGTCCTGAAGTATAAAGCATTCAGGGCGCTCTTTTAAAGTAAACATTAATACCTGTAAAGTATAAATGAGGCGGGGGATAGCCAATTTTTATACTTTAGCGCACAACCGTCACGCTGCCCTTGTAGGTAGTGGTGCCGTAGTCGAGCACGTAAAAGTAGACGCCGTCGTTCACCCCGTAACCATCCCACCTGAAGCCGCTGTCCTGGCTGCGAAACACTTCCTTGCCCCAACGGTTGTAAATCTTTATACTGCTGAAGGTAGCGGTGCAGAACTCCGGCGGCAGGTTCGGAATGTAGAAGAAGTCGTTTTTGCCGTCGCCATTCGGGGTAAAGATATTGGGCGGTACATAATCCCCAATCTTAGGCGCCTCCACATGGAATTCCATCGTCAGGCGCTGCGGATTTGGATCGCAGGCGTCCTCCTGAAGTATAAAATGTACCCGTACTACTTCCTGTAGGGCAGCCGGGCAATTGGCTACCCAGGTAAATTTCCCCTTGGCTTCACCCGTCCCGCCGGTGGCGGTGAACTGCATGCCATAGTCTGTCAGGTTAAAGCCATCTCCCTCAGCCGATAGCACCAGGTTGTTCAGGTCCAGGTCCAGCCCATCCAGGTTGGCTTCAAAAGCATCGTTCAGCTTCAGGCTATAAACGGCAGCCGCCTGGTCGGAGGTGAGTGTGGGAGGCGTGTTAGGCGCTTTTATCACAAATTCCAGCGTCAGCTCCTTATCCGGGGATGCGTCGCAGGCGTCCTCGTTAAGTATAAACTTCACGCGCAGGTTGTTGTTCTGGAAAGCCTCGCAGGTGGGCGTCCAGGTAAAAACGCCATCGGCCGTTCCGGCACCTCCATTACTGTTAAACAGCATGCCGAACTGCTCCAACGTAAACCCCTCTATACTTGCCGACAGGGCGAGCATGTCTAGATCGACGTCTTTGCCAAGCAGGTTTGCCGTAAAAGGCTGGCCGACTTCTAGCTCGATGGTGTTTTCTTGTTGATCCGAGGTAAGGGTTGGCTGGTTGTTGTTGGATCGGGGCCTGACCTCAATTGTTTCCTTACGGATCAGCTCCTGCTCACAAACACTGCTTCTGACGACAAAATCCAAAGTATAACTTTCCTTTTTTAGTGTTTCGCAGTTTATTTCCCAGGAGAAGGGGGAGGATACCTGCCCGATGCCGCTTCCGGGGGTAAAGCTTATTTGCTGCGAGCCCAGATCAAAATCGACGCCTTCGGCAGTTAGAAATACCTCGTCCTTATCCGGGTCAATCCCCAGTACATCAAAGTTCAGCACATCGCCCTGCTCTACCTCGAACACGCGCCGGTTGGTGGAGAGCGATACAGCAGGAGGCGCGTCGGGAAGCGGGTCAATCACAAAGCTCACGCGCACCGTGTCCTGGCGGGGAAGGCTGCACCCATCGTCTTTTACGATAAACTCCATCTGGTATACTTTCCCCTCCGTGTTGAAGCAGTCTGTAAAGCAGACCGTGGCGCTCAGCGTGTCTTGCGCGGTTCCCTGGTTGATAATGCCTTTGGTAGTGCCATTGAAAGTATAGCTCGATGCCGGGAAGTTGATGGGTCGGGCCCGCAATTCCACATACTCGCTTAGGTCCGGGTCAGTGAATTTGATGTTGAGGCAGCGCTCGGTGTCGCTAGCGCTGATACGCAGCACCTGCCCCTCTTTGTACAGGCTTCGCTGACCTTGCTGCTGCACAACCACATTGGGGGTTTGGTTACGCGGGCAGTCCAGCACGAGCACCTGAAAATCACGCCGCACCTCGCCCAGCTTCACCCCATTCCGGTACTCCTGCACCCGCACCCCAAACACGTAAAGCCCCTTTTGTGCCGGGCGCATCGTCAGCATGCCGGTAGTAGCCTCAATGTTGATGGCCGGTGCCCCCGGAATCTGGTTGGTGGTGTTGTAGCCCGCCTGCCATGCTATAGTAGGGTAGGGCGAGGGCATAGGGTTGTTAAAGTAAACTGGCGGAAAGGTGTTTAGATTATAATAAGCCGGCAGGTTAGCGTTGGTGTAGCCATTCAGCGGCGTGACCATATCATATACCAGCGAGTCGCCATCAGGGTCTGTGCCGTTGAACTCGAAGTAAAACATCTCACCCACACAGGCATAGTCGCTGAGCGGCGGGAAAAGGATAGGAGATGAATTCTGGAAGAATACACCGTTTTTTACGACAGGTGGCATCTCCATATAAAACACCTGGGCGGCATCCTCCGGACGTACTATGTTATTGATGGTGCGGTTACGGCAGCAGCGCTCCCAGGTAATGTAGTACCCGCCTGGTTCGTTAAAGATGCTGGGGTCGAGGTATACGTTAGAGTTATAGATGATCTTATCCGTCACCAACTCGCCAACGGTGCAATCAATATTGGTGTAGGGCACGCGCGCGCTGGAGGCAAGGTTAAGGGTGACGCGGCCGACATTGCGGTTGGTTGTTTTGCTGAAGAAGTTCACCGAAACATAGCCGTCTCTGGCCCCGACACTTCCATTCACCACATCAAAGTATAAATTTAAGCTGAGCTTATAGTTGTACCCACTGAGGTGCTGCAGTTCGAATTCACCACCCACAATATGCGTGGCCCGGGCTGGGAAGGCGACGGCGCATAATAGGAAAAGCAGGAGAGGGAGTAGACATCGCTGCATAGGCCTGGCTTGTGGTATGGTATGATTCCAGCTTGTATATTATCTGTTATAACAAATATTTATACTTGTTATCAGAATAGTATACTTGCGCCTGCCTTATGCTGTTGCTTTGCCCCCTGTTTTTATTTTTGCCGCTCTTCCTCTGGCCTCAGTACCTTCTCCAATAGCTCCTCAAAAGAAGATGGCCGCGAAAAAAGGGGATCCTGGTAAGTGTTCACGACAAGCCGGATATAATCAGGTTTATGGTGTACATGCATGTAGTCCAGCAGGACGTTGCCGTAGCGCT
The DNA here is from genome assembly GCF_900113285.1 of Pontibacter chinhatensis. Lineage (GTDB taxonomy): Bacteria > Bacteroidota > Bacteroidia > Cytophagales > Hymenobacteraceae > Pontibacter > Pontibacter chinhatensis. Next base: position 386,323 of record NZ_FOOT01000001.1, on the reverse strand, counting down.
GGTTGCAGAGGTTGGTACCCGGTACGTCCTCGGGTAGTGGCACAAGCAGCAGCTTCTCTATATGTTGCTCCTTGCACTCCAGCTTGTTGCCGCTCCGCAAAGTATAGCCCTGTTGTTGGACGCGGTCCTTCAGGAGCTCAAACAGAAAGGTGAAATTGTCGGCCCCAATACGTTCGTCATAGAAAAGAACAACTCCCTTAAGGCTGTCGGAGCAAAGCAGCTCCACCTGGAAAGGCGTAGGCAAGCCGGCCTTCTCGTAATGGTAGGCTGTAAAAAATGGCCCCGTCCAGGAAAGGTATGTCTGGTGCTGGAGCCAGTTCCGGTAGCTTGCCTGAAACCGGGCTGAGCGCTCAGTGGCGCTACACCGAATCAATTTCTTTCCGCGACCCAACAAACGCTTAAAAAAATCGTTAAATGGCATCTGAATATTTTATCTCATAAACATAGATCAGCATAAATAGTTTTTTGTCTGCCACCTCTGACTGGTTTTGTAGAAAACCGGAAACTGATACGCTATTGTAACAATAAAATGCCTTAATTAACGATTAACGGACAGTGGTATGGTGCTGCCTGGCCCTCTACCGTATGGGGTAACCATCTGCTGTAAACCCAGAAACCCAATGGAAATACTGACACAAGAACTTGAAACTAAGAAGCGGCTGCTACAGGAGAGTAACAAGCTGCTGAACGCGCAGATTAAGGCTGCGAAGGACGCGATGGATGAGGCACAGGAGAGTGCGAACGACCACCAGGGATCTATGGAGGATAAATTTGAGTCGTTCCGGGAAAACTGCCAGATCCAGCGCGACATGTATGCGCGCCAGTTGGACGAACTGATTACCGTGCAGAGTGTGCTGCGCCGCATAAACGCCACTAAGGCCAACCAGGATGTATCGTTAGGTGCTGTGGTGATTACCGAGCTGCAGAACTACTTTATTGGCGTGAGCCTGGGTGAGATAAAGCTGGATGGGGAGTCGTACTATGCCATTTCTGGTATGTCGCCTGTATTTAAGGCTATGATGGGGAAAACAGCGGGAGAAACCTTTAGCTTTAGAGATAAAACCTATAAAATATTGCAGGTATTCTAGATTGTACTAATTTTTACGCAAACATCGAAAACCTCCAACGCCTTTTTGCAGTTAAAAGGCTGGTAAAGGGTTAATAAAAAGGGTTAGCTGCCTAGCTAACCCTTTTGCTTTTTATACTTTTTATGTTACTCTACGCGCGTCCAGTGTTGGGTTCGGCCGATAAGTGAAATGCCGATGTAGCCTTTTACCTCCATCTTGTCTTTGCTCACCATTTTCATGTAGCAGCTATAGGTCTTGCCGCTTTCCGGGTCGTAGATAGTACCCTCATCCCATTTATTATCCCCATCATACTCAAAACCTTTCATGAAAGGGAGCCCGATCAGGGGTTTAGTGCGCAATTTTTTATCAGGGTTGTTCTCGTCCAGCTTTGGTTTTCCATTGCGCAGCGGCTCTTTCAGCGACACGATCTTGCCACACAGCTTGTCCCCACATTTGTAGATCTCAAACTTCGCCTTTCCTTCTTCATTTGTCCAGATACCGATAGGCGACAGGCTCTGTGCCCACGCGGCGGAGCTGAGGAACAGGAGCATTACCAGGGTTAGGAGGTGCTTTTTCATTTAATTCGGATTTGTTTGTTCGTTTGCAATGTAATATAGCAAAAATTATCTATCCTGATGCTTCTGTGGATTAGAAAAAATAGGCGGGTGTTTTGGTAGATTTTGAAAAATTTAATTGCCTAATCTAGGACAGGCACAGGCTTCCCATAGGATTGTCTGTCAGACGGTTGTAGTGCACCTGCTAAGGGCAATGGTACAGGTGAACCACAATGACTAAAGTTCTAAGCCTAACATTGTGAACTTTTAATCGTTTTTTTATCTTTATATGCAAGTGAGTGGCGAGTGCCACGGCCTTCCAGCCAAAACTGGCTCACGTAGCGCAGCGGCGGCTAGAGGTTTATGTCGGACTAAAGAGAAAGGAGGTGCTATGTCTAATCCATCGGTCGTCTTAGTAAGCCAAGGTAATAATGTTCACGTAAAAGGTGAACTGGCTTAGTAAGCAGTACGAGCTACTGCTTACGCAGATAGCGATTTACCTTTGGTCTTCTTAAGAGATGGTAAACTGAAAAACAGGGCACCGCTTACTGAGAAATTGAAGGATTCTGAAACACCTGGTGTAACTTGACGGGCTACATCAGGTGTTTCTTTTTTTATGGCTTTCAAGTCCAACAGCTGACATTGGCTGAAGTTTACACCAGCAAGAATTTATACCAGTCAGTAAAGAGTCTATCATTTGATGGAGTAGAAAAGTATGCACTCCATACTCAATCTTTTAACGCCTAAACTCTCTAACTCCTCAACTCTCAAACTTCTAAAGGTCATCTTTATAGATGCTGTTGTTGCGCAGGCGTCTTTCTTGTATAAAAGATCCAACATAAAAGGCAGCGGCAATAAAGCAACACAGGGCCATCAGCAACAGGAGGGTATAATGCAGGTTCCAGGAGAATAATTCAGGGTCTATCTGCCACAGCATAAGCAAGCCGGTCAGCAACGTAAGCGCCGTAACGGTATGTGATACAAAGCGGTTGTGCTTGCGCAGGTGGTACGTACAGGCCAGCAGCAAAACACCAAAGAAAGTCGCCATCAGGGCAGAAGGGGGCCTGGCCGGATCATGAAAGTATAAAATTAGCCCGGCTGTTATAAGAACCAGTGCATTAAGGAAATTAACTACATAAGGATGTACCATACTCACAGAGTTATACTTCAACAGAGGCACTGTGCCCCTGTTTGCATGGTTGTACGTGAAAACCCTTAAGAGTTATACTTGCCTACAGTACACGGCGCACCTGCAGAAAGCGTCCTTCATAGCCACTTCCCTCCACCTGGCTTATTTTAACGCCTCCATTGGATGAAGAGTGCACGAACTCAATGGTGTCGCCGGGCTGTGAGATAACGATGCCCACATGGCCTGGCTCCCGTACCTGCGGATTAGTGCCAGTAAAAATTACCAAGTCGCCGGGTTGTGCCTCGCTGCGGGATACCTGCGCACCTTCCTCTGCCTGCATGCGGGAAGAATGGGGAAGCTTTACGTCAAACTCATCATATACGTGCGTGATAAAGCCGGAGCAATCGAAGCCTTCAGGCGTCTCGCCTGCCCATACATATGGGGTGCCCATCAGGGTGAGGGCATAATCTATCAAGCGCGGTGCTGTTTCTGCTTCTTCTGTCTCAGCAACAGGTGGGGTTTCAACAGATGCAGTGGTTAGCACTATTGGTTGGCTATAGTCAACTCTTCCCTCAGAACCGGAATGGACAAAATGCTGGGGTACAAATACCAGAAGAAGAATGAGCAGTACTACCGGGGAGAGCAGGATCAAAACAGTTTTTTTCATAGCGGTTATTTGTTGATGCGTACCAGTAACTAAGAAAACACCATGCCAGTTTTACCTCAAGCCTTTCATGATGTTAAGCTTTAACACTGTTACTTACAGAAACATAAAGGCCGCAGCTAAAAGTTCTACCCTCAAAGTTTCTTCGTTAGGACGCAAAAAATGCACCTCTACAAAGTATGAACCCTATAAGTATAGCAGTCAATTATAATAATAGTTGTATTTAATTATAATTTACTAACTTTGACGTGCCGATTTATACTTATCAGAATGAGACTTTACAAAGCAAACTCTTTGGTGATAGACTGCGATGGGGCACTTAAAAAGCTTTACATGACATGCCTTAGTGCGTTAGTATCCAGTGAGTTTAGGGAGGGGCTGATGGCAGCGTTGGAATGTGCCGAGAAACACCACATAAAGTTGTGGCTTCTGGATCTGCGTGAGATTGGAGAATTGGATGAGAAGGAAGAGGAGTGGCTTCACCGGTACTTCTTTCCGAGTATTATGGCAAAGCTTGGTGCAGGTAATTATGTGGCCATGGTATTATCTGAGAAATGCTATAACCTGCTGCTTCATGAAGCAGGAAAGTATGGCTTAAGAAGCTATAACGAAGTCATTATCATGAAGAACTTCTTTGATTTGGAAGAGGCAGACAACTGGCTTAATACAAAGGCTCCTCATCTGGCCTAGTTTGCCTCTTCACAGCTGGATGTTTGCAAGGCTATTTTGAAAAAAAGGCTATTTATCGTAAAATGCCTGTTCATTCAAAATCATGCCTGACACCAATATGCTCAAACAACATCCTGTTAAACTTTCTCTCTTAATTGTTTTATTCCTTAGCTTAGGAAGCAGCTTTAAAGCCCTGGCGGCAGAGCTGCGCTATACCCTCTCCATGCCGGAACCGCATACGCACTACTTTCAGGTGGAGGCAGAACTGAGCGGCGCACGAAAAAACTACATTGACTTTTCCATGCCTGTCTGGGCACCCGGGTCGTACCTGGTTCGCGAGTTCCCTAAAAATGTGGAGGGCTTTGCAGCTACCGACGGCAACGGCAAAGCCTTGCGCAGCGAGAAAATAGATAAGAACACATGGCGCGTGTACAGTAACAAAGCTAGTATGGTGCGGGCCAGGTATAACGTGTATGCCTTCGAAATGAGTGTGCGCACCAGCTTCCTCGACGCCAGCCATGGCTACGTGAATGGCACCAGCATGTTTATGTATCCGGAGGGCTATGAGAAGCAGCAGGGAACGCTTGTGGTAAAGCCCTTCATTGGTTGGGATAAAGTCTCTACTGGGCTGAAGAGCGTTGGCAAGTTTACTTATACTTTCCCGAACTATGATATCCTGGCTGACTCTCCGATAGAAATCGGCACGCACGAGGTGTATGAGTTTACAGCCGCCGGGGTTCCGCATGAACTGGCCATGTACGGCGGAGGCAACTATGAGCCTGAAAAGCTGATTGCCGACATGACGAAGGTAATCGAGGAGGCTGTTAAGCTGATGGGAGAGCTGCCTGTGGAGAGGTACGTATTCATCGTGCACAACCTGGAGCGTGGCGGCGGCGGCCTGGAGCACCTTAACTCTACCACACTGCAAACCTCGCGCTGGAACTACGGCACCGAGAGCAGCTACCACGGCTTTCTGGCACTGGTGGCACACGAGTACTTCCACCTCTGGAATGTGAAGCGCCTCCGTCCCGATCCACTCGGCCCTTTCGATTATAACAACGAGAACTATACGCGCCAGCTGTGGGTGTCTGAGGGTATTACAAGCTACTACGATGACTTGCTGGTGCGCCGCGCAGGGTTCTACTCACCCGAAAGGTACCTGGGCATACATGCCGGAAGTATAAACTCAGTGGAGAACACGCCGGGTAACAAGATACAGTCGGTAGCCGAGTCGAGCTTCGACGCATGGATTAAGTACTACCGCCGCAACGAAAACTCGAATAACGCAGAAGTATCCTACTATACAAAAGGAGGGGTGCTGGGAAGCCTGCTGAACATGGAGATTATGGCCGCCACACAAGGGCAGAAGAGCCTGGACGATGTGATGCGCTACATGTATGACCGGTATTACAAGAAGCTGAACCGCGGATACAAAGAGGCTGAGTTTAAAGAGGCTGTGGAGCGCATTGCTGGCCGCAAGCTGGATGACTTCTTCAATAAGTATGTCTACGGAACAGAAACGCCGGACTACAACAAGTATTTTGAAGCCGCAGGTCTTCAGTTAGTTGATACCAACAAAGGGACTGTCGCCATTAACTGGGGCGCTACCACGGCCATGTCTGGCGGTAAACTGATAGTTCGCGGTGTTTCCAGGGGCAGCAGTGCCTGGGACGGAGGTTTGAACGTGAACGATGAAATCATCGCCCTGAATGGTTACCGTGCCGGAGACGACCTGGAGCTTCGGATCGGAAGTATGAACATAGGCGATATTGCCGAAGTGCTTATATCCCGCGATGGAAAGCTGCAGACACTGCAGGTCAAACTCATTCAGGATACAAGCGTGCGATATCAGTTTGTACGCGTAGATAGCCCGACGCCGCTGCAGGATAAGATTTTCAGGGAGTGGTTAAACCTGAGCAACAGTTAATTTAAAGTATACTTACAATTTCAGCAGAGGCCGGGGTTTATACTTCGGCCTTTACTTTTTGCTATACTTTCCTGGTAAGTATAGCATTTCGGAAAACCAAGCTAATGCCAGAAGTATGCAAAGAAAGTATAACTACAGAGCTTCTCATTATAAGGCAACAGCTCTTAAGTCTAAAAAATGCTGGTTTTTTGAATTGTACTTAGAACATCAAGATTGATATTAAGAGTGCTGTAAGTGTCTATTAGGCAGTAATTTCCTCTAACTATTTTGTGTTGACTGGGCTTGTTTGTTAATATAATGTTAAGTATATTTCGAAATGCTAATACGCAAAGTTTAAACTGTTTATGGTGATACACCAGACGACAAGCGCAATCATCACTTTCCGGCAAAAAGATAGTGTGCTGCTGATTCAGTGGCTCCGCAAGCCGGACACAGGTCAGCTGATGGATACTTACCTGCGCGCGTTAGCGTACGTATGCAGCAACCGGCAGACCTACTACTTCTGCACCGACCAAACCCTGATAGGTTCCCTCGACCGGGACCAGGAGGAGTGGCTTAGCCAGGAGTTTTACCCTAAAGTATACGACTGCATTCAAGGGGAAATTTTTGCCGCCGTTGTCTTCAATAATGAGCACTTTAAGGCGCTTGTCACCAATTACCAGGTGCCTGCCTTGCTGCCGCAGCAGCACTTCATCCAGTTCAATTATTTTACCAAGCTTCAGGAAGCGCTGCAGTGGCTTTCTGATATAAGAAAAGGCCAGGATGAGGCACTTCTTGCACCCCATACCGGCCTTCTCAGCGGTTCTACTGTGCTTGCATCACGGGAAAATTCCCAGTAGCTCATAACTTACCCCTACCTTCTCGATTGCCGTTATGAAAGCGGCCGTGCGTAAGCCCTGCGTTTTCTTCTGCATCATCACATCCCGGATTTCATGGTAGGCGTTTATCATCGTGTCTTCCAGACCTGAGCGTACCAGGCTGATTTCGTCTGCCCCTTGCGTTAAAAAGGCCCGTTCTTTTGATGTCAGGCTTTTTCCGGAGCTCGTCTCAATCGCGTTCACGAGCCGGCGGTAGCTGGCTTCTTCGGCGCGTTTGCCCATACGCCCAAAACGCACATTCGACAGGTTCTTCAGCCACTCAAAGTAGGACACCGTAACGCCCCCGGCATTCAGGTACAGGTCGGGGAGGAGGACAACGTTGTTCTTAAGCAAAATCTCCTCCGCTTCCCTTGTCACAGGGCCGTTTGCCCCTTCGGCTATGATTTTGGCTTTTATCCTGCCGGCATTTCCGCTGTGTATTACGTTCTCCAGAGCGGCTGGCAACAGAATGTCGCACTCCAGCTCCAGCATTTCCTCTGAATTCTCATAATTCCTGCAGTCTTTGAAGTTGAGGATGGATCCATTTTCGCTGCGGTGCTTAAAAGCTTCCTGCACGTCAATACCGTTGTCGTTGTAGATGCCGCCTTCGCGTTCTGCAATACCTATAATCACGGCGCCATCCTGTTGGCAGAAGTAGGCGGCATGGTAGCCCACATTCCCTAGCCCCTGCACAATGATGCGTTTGCCTTCCATCGTATTGCCACTCAAGCCAGTGTTCTGCAGCATTTCCGTATCTGCCAGCAGCTCGCGTATGCCGTAGTAAATTCCCAGCCCCGTTGCCTCGGCACGCCCCCTGATTCCTCCCTGACCAACCGGCTTGCCTGTCACGCAGCCCAGCGCATTTGTTTCGCCATACTTTAAAGCCTGGTAGGTATCGGCAATCCAGGCCATCTCACGGCTACCGGTGCCATAGTCGGGGGCAGGCACGTCCATGCCTGGGCCAATCAGGTTCTTCTTAATGAGTTCGGCAGCGTAGCGGCGGGTAACTTTCTCCAGTGTTTTGACGGAGCTGGTTCTGGGGTTTATCTTCACGCCACCCTTGGCGCCCCCGAACGGCACGTCAACCACAGCGCACTTAAACGTCATGAGCGCAGCCAGTGCCTTCACCTCGTCTTCATCTACCTGCATGCTAAAGCGGATGCCGCCTTTAGAGGGGAGCTTGTGGTGGCTGTGCTGCACACGTATACCTTCAATCACTTCAATATTGCCGTCGATTTCAACCGGGAAGGATACTTTGTACACGCTGTTGGTTGCCTTTATCTGGGCTAAAATACCGGAAGGAAGCTTTGTGAAGCTGGCAGCGTGGTCGAAATACTGATGGACACTGTCTAAAAATTGTTTGCCTACGTTGGATGTACTTGCCATACGTTAGATTTTTATAGGATGATGGTTAGATGGTTTATGAACGTCTATTCCGGGTATTTGTTCGTTTTACGCAGATCAGGGGAAAAAACCTTGAGACAGGAGAAGCTGAATATGAGGGGCTTGTAAAAAGAAGTTGTTTTGTTTAATTATATATAATATTAAATGAATATAAATTGGTTGCTTTTTAAATAAAAAAGAGACAACTTTACCCATGTTAAGTCATAGCTTGTTGTATCCCAGCTTCTACATACAAGCTCTTCCTAATGCATCAGCCAACACATACATGGATCGAAAAGTGGGTAACGGTAACCGAATTTTTATACCAGGAGAAGAAGTGCAGGAACTCGCCAGAACAGAGAAGCTTTTGGTGTGCTATCATAGCTCCGATGAAACGCTGCTGATTCAGTGGGAGGGGAGTATCAGTTCGGAAGAACTCAGGAGTGGGTATGAGCTAATTCTGGAGCAGGTGCGCAGATTCAGGCCTGTAAAGTGGTTACTTGATCTGCAAAAGCGCAGCACCATCCGCCGAGACGACCAGCGCTGGATTTTTGAGCAGGTATTTCCGGAGGCGCTGCAGCTGGTGGGGGATGATATTTTTGTGGGGGTTGTGCTTCCTGTTTTCCTGATGCACGACCTGGTAAGTGAGTTGACAGGGGATGAATTGATACAGCAGGGTAACTTAATGGTGATGCACCACTTTATGTACCCGCAGGAGGCACAGCGCTGGTTAAACGAGATGTACCTGCTCAAGACAGGCTCCTGAACACTCAGGAAAGTATAAAATGTATAAATTAAAAGCCCGGGCTGTAGTTCTACAGCCCGGGCTTTTAATTATAAGGTAAGCTATACTTTATTTTACCTGCAGAAGCTCCACATCGAAAATCAGCGTAGAGTGAGGGGCAATCGCATCGCCCGCGCCCTGCGCACCGTACGCCAGCTCTGAGGGGATAAACAGCCTCCACTTAGCGCCTTCCTTCATTTTCTGCAGCGCCTCTGTCCAACCAGCAATTACGCCGTTTACCGGGAACGTAGCGGGCTGTCCGCGGTCATAGGAAGAGTCGAAGGTAGTGCCGTCGATGAGGGTGCCGTGGTAGTGGGTGGTTACTGTGTCAGAGGCAGAAGGAGACTTGCCTGTACCTTCTTTAATAACCATGTATTGCAGTCCGCTTGGCAGTGTTTGTACGCCTTCTTTTCCTTTATTTTCAGCCAAAAAATCCTCACCCGCTTTTTTGTTGGCAGCTCCTGCTGCGTTCTGCTTCTGCGCCATCTCCTGCTGCAGGGCCATCATGGCCTCCTGCACTTCCTGCTGCGATAGCGAAGATGGGTTGCCAGCCTGTACATCTTTAAGGCCTTTCAGAAATGCGTCGGCCTCCACCTCAATGCCTTGCTTTTTCAGGTTGGTGGCCATGTCGCGGCCAATGATGTAGCTGATCTTTTCTTTTAAATCCATTCGTAATAGTTTATGCACCAAGGGTGCGGTTTAGTATGAAAGTATAAGTATGGCAAAGCTACCATTTTTCAGCCCTTTGCCAAAGCATGATGCTATAGGTAGCATGAACAAAGAGGCTACTCCTGAAGTATGAAGTAGCCTCTTTGTTTCTCCTCAGATATTTTATAAATACATATGGTAATCCTCGTCTTCGAGGTCTATTCTCAGGTCTGGATGATTAAGCCAACTTTTCAGAAAGAACGCTATAGAGGTACCTACCAGGAGCATGGACGAAATTGAGGCTAACTGCTTCATAACGGTGTCGGGTAAAGGGTTGAACTTATGCCCTTTCAAACGGGTTTCAACAATGAAAGTTACCCCTAAAATAAGCGTTTTGGTTGCTTATTTGTTATAGATTTAAGGAAGGTTTGCATAAAATCTGCCTTAAATTTGGAATATAACTTTTAAGATATTAACTCTCGTTAATATAGCGGAAAGAGGCGGGTGATATATCCTGCCTTCGTTCGCGTAAATATATGCTGTAGGTTAGCTGGCTTTTATCAAAAAGATTCGCATAACTTTGCAGTTGAAAATGTACCATGCAGCCACCTGTGCCACATATCACCCTTAATTTAAACCGCAATGCCGGCGCTGGAATGGTGTCGGCATCGCACCACATGGCGCTGTGTGATAAACTCAATGGCTACTGTCTCTATTTCTACACCGCTCCTAAAGATTTCAGCTGATTTTTCCAGAATTGCCTTCTGCACCCACAGAGCGTAATTCTGGATGAACAACTTCGCTGATTTACCTGATCAAAACTATAACTTTTTCCTATCCTAAAATTTTTATGGCAACTTCTATTAGCGTCAGGCGCACGTTTACGTATGCCTTTACAGGAGCTTATCTTGTAGCGCTTTTTCTATCTGTTTTCGACAGGCAGATGCTATGGCTATTGTTGTTAATAGTGCCGCTGCATCTGGTTTTCTTATATAATATTCGTCAGGCAAAGCACTCGCTGCTGCGCAATTACCCGCTGCTGGGCTACCTGCGTTACTTTTTCGAGAGCATTCGCCCCGAGTTCCGCCAATACTTTTTTGAGTCGGACACGGACGGCAAGCCATTTAGCCGCCGCCAGCGGTCTATTGTTTACCAACGTGCCAAGAACGTGCGTGAAACCGTACCTTTCGGGATGCACAGTAACAGCCTGGAGGTAGGGTATGAGTGGATAGCCCACACTATGTTCCCGGTTCATGTAAAAGCCAATGACCTGCGCGTAACGGTGGGTAGCAGCCGTTGCAAGCAACCCTATAGCGCCAGTATTTACAATATCTCGGCCATGAGTTACGGCTCACTTAGCAAGACGGCTATCACGGCGCTGAGCGCCGGAGCCAAACTGGGTAAGTTTGCGCATAATACAGGCGAAGGCGGCGTGAGCCCCTACCATATTGAAGGGGGCGGCGACCTTATTTGGCAGATAGGTACCGGTTATTTTGGATGTCGCGACAAAAACGGTAATTTTGACGAGAGCCTGTTCCAAGAGCAGGTGGCCCATCCACACATCAAGATGGTGGAGATAAAGCTCTCTCAGGGTGCCAAGCCTGGCCATGGCGGTATTCTGCCTGGGGCAAAGAACACCCCGGAAATTGCTGCTATTCGTAAGGTAGAACCGTATACTACAGTAGCATCCCCTCCGGGGCACTCAGCTTTTAGCGACCAGTTTACCATGTTGTTGTTCATCGAGAAGCTGCGTGTTCTGTCAGGGGGCAAGCCCATAGGCATTAAGCTTTGTATAGGCAACAAACAGGAGTTCGAGCGTCTTTGCCAGGAGATGATGCACAACCGCATCTATCCGGACTTTATTACGATTGACGGTGCAGAAGGAGGTACCGGTGCAGCCCCGCTGGAATTTACCGACAGTTTAGGTATGCCTTTGTACGATGCGCTGGCATTCGCTCAGACAATCCTGCGCAAGTATGGCCTTCGCGAGGAAATAAAGCTGGTTGCGGCAGGTAAGATTATTACGGGGGTAGATATTATTAAGGCGGTATCGTTGGGTGCGGATATCTGTTACAGTGCGCGCGGCATGATGTTCGCGCTGGGCTGCATTCAGGCCTTGCACTGCGACTCTGGGCGTTGTCCTGTGGGTATAGCCACACAAGACAAGAACTTATACCAGGGCCTTGATGTGGCAGACAAACGTGTGCGGGTGGCTAATTTCCATGGAAATACCATTAAATCAACTATAGAGGTGATGGAAGCGTGTGGTTTCGACAGCCTTGGTCGAATTTCTCCTGATAAGATTTTCAGGCGAGTGGAGCACGGCAGAAACATGAGCTTTAAGGAGTTATACTTCTCTAAGAACAGCACACATACTGACATCAGCAGAAACTATGTACTCAACTGATATGAACAACACAATTTATCTAACTGAACAAGACTATAAGCGTCTTGTAGACCTGATTCAGATTCAGAGACAAAGCAACGGAGTACCTGCCAACATCGGCAAACTCGGAGAGGAACTAAAACGCGCTGTACGTGTACCATCTGAGGAGATACCTGCAAACGTAGTCACGATGAATTCCCGCGTGCTGCTACAGGACCTGCAAGGTGGCAGAGAGCTGGAGATGACGCTTGTCTACCCGAAAGACGCCGACATCAACTCCCGTAAGATTTCTGTGTTCGCGCCTGTAGGCACGGCCATTATTGGCTGCAAAGAAGGGGATGTGGTAGAGTGGCCCGTACCATCGGGCACTATCAAGTATAAAGTGGTAAAAGTAACGTTCCAGCCAGAGGCCACGGGCGATTATACCCTATAACCAGACTTTTATGGGAAAGGCGCCCACTGCACCATCTGTGTGCAGTGGGCGCCTTTTTTTAAAGGTAATCCTCACTGTCTTCATCATAGGTATCAAACTCAAAATCCTCCTCGTCGAACTGACAGCTGATGAGCAGGTAAGCAGCCGCACCTATCAGTAGCGCTGTTCCGAGCAAAAACAGTAGGGGAGTTTCTTTTGACTGGTTCATAGTATGCTTTGTGGTTACAGATTTATACTTACGACAACGGGCTAAAAGAAGGTTAATGTATTGACTAACCCTATTTAAAAGAAAAGCCGGACACGTGGCCCGGCTCTCTATTTTATACTTCTAGTTTATACTTTAAAGCATAACTTACATGTTTCTACGGTACTGTCCGCCTACCTCAAACAGCGCATTCGTTATCTGGCCGAGCGAGCAGTATTTCACCGTCTCCATCATCTCCTCGAAAATGTTGCCGTTGTTGATGGCCACCTGCTGGATGCGCTTCAGCATCTCCGCCGACTTATCGGCATTGCGCTGGTGCAGCGACTGCAGCATGGCTATCTGATACTGTTTCTCTTCCTCCGTAGCACGGATAACCTCCTGCGGGATAACCGTAGGAGAGCCCTGTGAAGACAGGAAGGTATTCACACCGATTATCGGGTACTCGCCGGTATGCTTCAGCGTCTCGTAGTATAAACTCTCTTCCTGGATCTTGCCGCGCTGGTACATCGTTTCCATGGCACCCAGTACGCCGCCACGCTCCGTGATTCTATCGAACTCAGCCAGTACAGCCTCTTCCACCAGGTCCGTCAGCTCTTCAATGATAAAGGAGCCCTGCAGCGGGTTCTCGTTCTTGGCAAGTCCCAGCTCACGGTTGATGATTAGCTGGATCGCCATCGCACGGCGTACAGAAGCTTCGGTTGGTGTGGTGATGGCCTCGTCGTACGCGTTCGTGTGCAGCGAGTTACAATTATCGTAAATCGCGTAAAGCGCCTGCAGCGTGGTGCGGATGTCGTTAAAGTCAATCTCCTGGGCGTGCAGTGAACGGCCAGACGTCTGGATATGGTACTTGAGCATCTGCGAACGGGCGTCTGCGCCATACTTGTGCTTCATCGCCTTGGCCCAGATGCGGCGTGCCACGCGGCCGATCACCGCATACTCCGGATCGATGCCGTTGGAGAAGAAGAAGCTCAGGTTAGGTGCAAACTTGTTGATGTCCATGCCGCGGCTCACGTAGTACTCCACAAAGGTAAAACCGTTGGCCAGCGTGAAGGCCAGCTGCGAGATAGGGTTGGCGCCCGCCTCTGCAATGTGGTAACCTGAGATAGACACTGAGTAGAAGTTACGAACGTTCTTGTTGATGAAGTACTGCTGCACGTCACCCATCAAACGCAGCGAGAACTCGGTGGAGAAGATACAGGTGTTTTGTGCCTGGTCTTCTTTCAGGATATCGGCCTGAACGGTACCACGAACAGCTGCTAATGTTCGGGCCTTGATTGGCTCGTATACTTCAGCCGGCAGCACCTGGTCACCAGTCACGCCCAGCAGCATCAGACCCAGCCTGTCATTACCTTGTGGCAGCTCGCCCTGGTAGCGCGGACGCTCCACGCCTTTCTCCTGATAGATAGCGTCTATTTTCTGGTTTACTTCCGCCTCCAGGCCATGCTCTTTGATATATAACTCGCACTGCTGGTCGATAGCGGCGTTCATGAAGAAGCCGGTAAGTATGGCCGCCGGGCCGTTGATGGTCATCGAAACAGACGTCATCGGGTCGGCCAGGTTAAAGCCGGAGTATAGTTTCTTGGCATCATCCAGGCAGCAGATGCTCACACCCGAGTTACCAATCTTGCCGTAGATGTCTGGTCTGTAGTCCGGGTCTTCGCCGTAAAGGGTTACCGAGTCAAAGGCCGTAGATAAACGCTTTGCTGGCATGCCCAAGCTCACGTAGTGGAAACGACGGTTCGTACGCTCCGGTCCGCCTTCGCCGGCAAACATACGGGTGGGGTCTTCGCCCTCGCGCTTGAACGGGAATACGCCGGCCGTGTAAGGGAACTCGCCCGGTACGTTCTCCTGCAGGTTCCACTTGAGCAAATCTCCCCAGGCTTCATACTTTGGCGTAGCCACTTTCGGGATCTGCAGGTGCGAGAGCGATTCGGTATGGGTTTTTATCTTCAGCTCCTTGTCGCGTACCTTGAACACGTAGAACTCATTCTTATAGGCTTGTACTTTGTCCTTCCAGTTCTCCAGGATCTTTTTGTTCTGTCCGTCCAGGCTCAGCTCCACCTCGGCATACGCCTGCTCCAACTGCTTTACCAGGCGATCTTTGTCCGCAATTTCTATACTTTGGACAGCCTCAATAGACTTCTTGATGCCGTATAGTTTCTGCGCTATTTCTGCCTGGTCTTTGCTCCACTTGTCGTAGTTGCGGATGGTTTCGGAAATCTCGGACAGGTAGCGGGTGCGGGCAGGAGGGATGATGTATACTTTCTCCGACATCTCCTGCGAGGTATGCAGGTTGGAAGCGAACTCCACCCCCGTTTTTTCTGTGATTTTTGCCATCACCGCCCGGTAGAGGCGGTTCATACCTGGGTCGTTAAACTGCGAGGCGATGGTTCCGAAAACCGGGATGTCCTCGTCGTTTACCTCCCAGAGCTGGTGGTTGCGCTTGTACTGCTTCTTCACGTCGCGCAGGGCATCGAGTGCGCCCCGCTTGTCGAACTTATTCAAGGCAATCACATCGGCAAAGTCGAGCATATCGATCTTCTCGAGCTGCGTGGCGGCACCATACTCCGGCGTCATCACATACAGGCTCATGTCCGAGTGCTCGATGATTTCGGTGTCCGACTGGCCGATACCAGAAGTTTCAAGTATAATAAGGTCGAAGTTCGCCGCCTTTATAATGTCCACGGCATCCTGCACATACTTACTCAGAGCCAGGTTGCTTTGGCGCGTAGCCAGAGAGCGCATGTACACCCGCTCGTTGGAGATGGAGTTCATTCGGATTCTATCACCCAGCAGGGCGCCACCTGTTTTGCGCTTCGATGGGTCCACGGAAATGATGGCAATTTTCTTTTCCGGGAAGTCCAGCAGGAAACGGCGCACCAGCTCATCCACCAGCGACGATTTACCGGCACCACCCGTACCGGTGATACCCAGTACAGGAGTTTTAACTTCCTTGGCCTGCTCTTTTACTTCGTTAAGTATGGATTTGGCTTCTTCCGGAAAGTTTTCGGCAGCTGAGATGAGCTTGGCAATTGCCTTGGGGTCTTTGTCTTTCAGGTGCTTTACCTCGCCGTTCAGGTTGTTGCCCGTCGGGAAGTCGCATTTCTGCAGCATGTCGTTGATCATGCCCTGCAAGCCCATCGCGCGTCCGTCGTCCGGAGAATATATTCTGGCAATGCCATACTCGTGCAGTTCTTCTATCTCAGTCGGAAGTATAACACCGCCACCGCCGCCGAAAACGCGGATATGGCCGCAGCCGCGCTCGTTGAGCAGGTCGTACATGTACTTGAAATACTCCAGGTGGCCGCCCTGATAAGAGGTGATCGCAATGGCCTGGGCATCCTCCTGTATGGCACAATCCACGATTTCCTGCACCGAGCGGTTGTGGCCCAGGTGAATTACCTCGGCTCCGGAAGCCTGTATGATGCGGCGCATGATGTTTATTGACGCGTCGTGGCCATCGAAAAGCGAGGCAGCCGTAACGATACGGATATGGTTGACGGGCTTGTATGGTTCTACTTTGGTAATGGACATACTTGTTTTAATAGGTTTTTTCCAGATTTGATGCGAATATAGGAAAATTCATGCTATGGTTTACGGTACTTACCTCGTATCAACAGCCACCTTAAAGTATAAACCAGCGGCTCATATCCTATAGGTTTAGTCTGTAACATGGCCTTTGTCGATTTTTTCCGCGTTCTCTTCCATGCTATCCATCACTTTCTCAGGCGCCACGTTCTTCTCCAACTCATTGATTTCAGGATTTTCCGATTCCTCTATCTCCATTTTCTGCGCTATCGCCCGCACCATTTTAATCAAATGGGTTACCTCGTGCTCTGTCAGCAGGCTAATCTGCAGGTCCAGCTCGGCGCGTTTATCCGCCTGTGCCGACATGCGGTTCTGACTGATCAAGACAAATGTGGAAAGGAAAATAGCCTCCACGGAGGCCTCCATGGCCAGCACCACCAACGACGGGTCGAAGGGCTTCAGGCCCAGCAGCCCGGTGTTCCAGAGTATCCAGACCCCGAAAAACACGATGTGGATGTACACAAAGGGCATACTACCCACAAACGCTGTGATGCTGTCGGCAATACGGTTTTCGGCAGAACGTTTTTGTTCTTCTTGCTTTTTACGCTCCAGAAGTGCCTTTATATTCCGCTCTACCACCTGGGTCATCCCGCCGGAGTGGTCCGGGGCTGTATCATTCTTTTTGTAGCTCTCCATAAATCTCTCCTCTCATACTGCCTTTTATACGCTGGAACGCTTAGAACCTGGCCCATTTTCAGGCAGAAGTGCCTGAATGTGGGTTTAAACGATAATTCTTGATACTGAAAGCAGCAACAAACAATGTTTCTTCTTAACTTTGTTTTCCGTATTGATACTATATGAAGAACATTCGCAATTTCTGCATCATCGCCCACATCGACCATGGTAAGAGTACCCTGGCCGACCGCCTGCTGGAGTTTACCTCTACGGTGGCAGAGCGTGAAATGCAAAACCAGCTGCTCGATAACATGGACCTGGAGCGTGAGCGCGGCATTACCATCAAGAGCCACGCCATCCAGATGAACTACCATTACAAGGGCGAGGACTATGTACTGAACCTGATCGACACACCGGGTCACGTGGACTTCTCTTACGAGGTTTCCCGCTCTATTGCTGCCTGCGAGGGCGCGCTGCTGATTGTGGATTCCTCCCAGGGGATTGAGGCCCAGACCATCTCCAACTTATACTTAGCGATTGGCAACGACCTGGAAATTATCCCGGTCCTGAACAAGATCGACCTGCCGCACGCCATGCCGGAGGAAGTGTCTGACCAGATCATCGAACTAATTGGCTGCGACCGCGAAGACATCATCCATGCCTCCGGTAAGGCAGGAATAGGCATAGAAGACATCCTGGCTGCGATTTGCGAGCGCATACCGGCTCCGAAAGGTGATCCGACGGCACCGCTTCAGGCACTGATCTTCGACTCGGTGTTTAACTCCTACAGAGGCATCGAAGTATACTTCCGCATTTTTAACGGCACGCTGAAGAAAGGCGATAAGGTGAAGTTCATCAACACGGGCAAAACCTATGAGGCCGACGAAATCGGGGTGCTGAAGCTGAACCAGGAGCCTCGCCAGGAAATGTCAACGGGCAATGTGGGCTACCTGATCTCGGGCATCAAGAACGCCAAGGAGGTAAAAGTAGGGGATACCATCACGCACGTGGACCGTCCGGCGCAGGGCATTCAGGGTTTTGAGGACGTGAAGCCGATGGTATTTGCCGGTATTTACCCGGTAGAGACAAGCGAGTACGAAGAACTGCGCGCCTCGATGGAGAAGCTGCAGCTCAACGACGCCTCGCTGGTGTGGGAGCCGGAGACGTCGGCGGCGCTTGGTTTCGGTTTCCGTTGCGGCTTCCTGGGCATGCTGCACATGGAAATCGTGCAGGAGCGCCTGGAGCGCGAGTTCGACATGACCGTGATCACCACGGTACCGTCGGTACAGTTCCATGCCTATACGACCAAAGATAAAATGGTGAAGGTAAACGCGCCGTCGGAGATGCCGGATCCAAACTACATCGACCACATCGAAGAGCCGTTCATCAAGGCCCAAATCATTTCCAAGGCGGAGTTTGTGGGGCCGATCATCACGCTTTGCATGGACAAGCGCGGTATCCTGAAGAACCAGACCTACCTGACCAGCGACCGCGTGGAGATGACCTTCGAGATGCCGCTGGCTGAGATCGTGTTCGACTTCTTCGATAAGCTCAAGACCATTTCCCGTGGCTATGCCTCCCTGGACTACGAGCTGATCGGCTTCCGCCAGTCCAACATGGTGAAACTGGACATCATGCTGAACGGCGAGAAAGTGGACGCGCTGAGCGCCATTGTGCACCGCGACAAAGCTTACGACTGGGGCAAGCGCCTCTGCGAAAAGTTGCGTGAACTGTTGCCGCGCCAGATGTTCGAGATCGCCATTCAGGCCGCTATCGGGCAAAAAATCATCGCCCGCGAGACTGTAAAAGCCATGCGCAAGAACGTACTGGCCAAGTGCTACGGCGGTGACATCTCGCGTAAGCGTAAACTCCTGGAGAAACAGAAAAAAGGTAAGAAACGCATGCGCCAGGTAGGCAACGTGGAGATTCCGCAAGAGGCCTTCTTAGCTGTGCTCAAACTCGACTAAAGTATAAACAAGCCCCGGCGTGCCCCTGCATGCCGGGGCTTGTGGCTTTAATTTGCCTTACAAATGAGTTTTTGACAAAGGACACAAGACATTACACTTATAATTCAACCTTTGTCACTTGGTCTTTTGCCCTTTGTCAAAATAAAATACAGACGCTTTGTACGCTGACATCACCATAAAAGCTCTTTGCCCGGATCCTGCCGAAGCGGAAAGTATATTGTTGGAGCACAAAGCGGATTACGTGGGTTTGGATGTGCAAACAGACACGTATTTTGAGGCAGATTGTGGCAGGCTCAAGCACCGGCAGGGCAACATTGAAAACGTGCTGATCCACTACAATAGAGAAAAAAGTGGAAGTATGCATCAGACCGAAGTATTGCTCTACCTGAAGAATCCCGGCGCCGCAACAGTAGCGCAGGTTTGTGGTGGCAAAAAAGTACTCGCTCAGGTCAGAAAGCTTCGGAAAATCTTCTTTCTCGGCAATGTAAAGTTTCATATCGATCACCTGGAGGGGCGTGGGCATTTTATCGAAATTGAAGCCATAGATCTGGACGGTTCCCTAGGGGTGGAAGTGCTCAAACAGCAATGCGAGCATTACAAAGAGCTACTACAGATTGATGAAGAAGACTTGATCAACGACTCATATATTGACATTAACGCTTAATTCATAACTCTCAATTAATATCATGACCCTGCTCGACGGTAAAAAAACATCCGAAGCCATTCAAAACGAAATCGCAGCTGAGGTAGCTGCGATAAAAGCAAAAGGAGGCAAAGTGCCACACCTGGCCGCAGTGCTGGTGGGTAACGACGGCGGCTCCATTACCTATGTCACGAATAAAGTGGCCACCTGCGAGCGCATTGGCTTTGGCTCCAGCCTTATCCGTTACGAGGACACCGTTACCGAAGAAGAGTTGCTGAACAAGATAAAGGAGCTGAATGAGGATGAGGAAGTAGACGGCTTTATCGTGCAGCTGCCGCTGCCAAGGCACATCGATACGGAAAAGGTAATTGAGGCCATTGACCCGAAGAAGGACGTGGACGGTTTCCACCCGACCAACGTGGGCCGCATGGTGGCCGGCTTACCTGCTTACCTGCCCGCCACACCCGCCGGTATTCTGCAGCTGCTGATGCGCTATGAGATAGAGACCAAAGGCAAACATTGCGTGGTGATTGGCCGCAGCAACATCGTCGGAACGCCCATGAGCATCCTGATGTCGAAATCGGCTTATCCGGGTAACTGCACCGTTACGCTTTGCCACCGCCATACGACAGACCTAGCTTACCACACCCGCCAAGCGGATATCATCATTGTGGCCGTTGGTCAGCCGGGCTTAATCACCGCTGATATGGTGCGTGAAGGCGCCGTAGTGATTGACGTGGGCACTACGCGAGTGCCGGACGCTAGCCGCAAATCCGGTTTCCGTTTAAGAGGCGACGTGGATTTTGACAGCGTGGCGCCGAAGTGCAGCTACATCACACCGGTTCCGGGTGGCGTAGGCCCGCTCACCATTGCCATGCTGATGATGAACACGCTCCGAGCTTCTAAGAAAGAAGTATACGGCTAAGTATAAAGCTGCTTTAAGTATAAACCTCACCGTGCCCGAACAGGATGCGGTGAGGTTTATACTTTTCAGGTGCCCACCGAAAGTATAAAAGTATAAAAACCCCCTTCTGTGGAGCAAGGAACACATGGACTGCAAACCTTGTTGCATTTTTAGCTAACTTTGTAAGTTCCGCCTGTCTTACGGTTTATTATTAGGGCGGCAAGTATGAGTGCCATACTTCAAAGTTTAAAAGTATGGCTTTAGATTTTACAGCATTGGAAGAATTAAACGTCATCAAAACAGCCTCTATACACCAGGTTCCGAAGGATGGTAGCGAACTGCCCCTGATGGAGGCTTTTTATACGATACAGGGAGAGGGTGGCAACACCGGCACGGCCGCATACTTTATCCGTTTAGGTGGCTGCGATGTGGGCTGCCATTGGTGCGACGTGAAAGAAAGCTGGGATGCAGAGGCGCACCCGCTCACGCCCATCGAAGCGATTGTGGAAACAGCTGCCGCTTACCCTGGCAAAGCCGTGGTGATAACCGGTGGGGAGCCGCTGCTCTACAACCTGGGCCCGCTGACGGAGCAGCTGCAGGCGCGCGGCATCAAAACCTATATCGAAACTTCCGGTGCTTACCCCATCAGTGGCAGCTGGGATTGGATATGCCTTTCGCCTAAAAAATTCAAGCAGCCTGATCCGTCCGTGTATCCTTTTGCGCATGAGCTAAAAGTAATTATCTTTAACAAAAGCGATTTTAAGTGGGCCGAAGAGCACGCAGCCAGTGTAGGGGAGCACTGCAGGTTATACCTGCAGCCGGAGTGGAGCAAAGCAGCTGAGATGACGCCTCTGATCGTGGAATACGTTAAAAACAACCCGAAATGGCGCGTGTCGTTACAGACGCACAAGTACATGGATATTCCATAACTCCACATGAAGTATAAACAGCTGCTCCTTGCCTTTTTCCTGGTGTTCGGTTCTGCCTCCCTCAGCCTGGCACAAACTCACAAGCTTAGCACCACCTCGGCCAAGGCAGAGCGTTTATATGAGAAAGCAGAAGAGTACGCCCGCGCACGTGACTTTAACCGCGCCCTGGAGGCGTTTGACCAGGCGATAGCGCGTGATCCGCAGTTTGCAGAGGCTTATCTGCGGGCAGCCGGTTTGCACCGCATCATGGGCAACAAGCCAGCGGCCTTCGAGTACATGCAGAAAGGCTTGAAGTTGCTTCCTTTCTCTAAAGGACAGGCAAATAACTACTTCGACCTGGCCGAATTATACTTTGAGAAAGGGGAGTACGGCGCAGCAAAAGAGTGGTACGAGACATTCCTGAAAACCGGCGTTACCCATGCCCGGCAGGTAGACCGCGCCAGGCAACAACTTAAGACAGCCAGTTTTGCCCTGGAGGCGATGCAGAAGCCTGTGCCGTTCACTCCACAGCAGTTGCCCGGCACCCTGAACCGCTTTGGGCTCCAGTATTTCCCCTATACCACCGCCGACCAACGCCTCTTCATCTATACTGCCCGCGAAAGCGGCCGGCCCGACCACGACGAGAACATCTACGTGAGTGAGTATAAAGATGGCACCTGGCAAGCCCCGACATCCATTTCCCCGAACATCAACACTCCGGCCAACGAGGGTGCCGCGACTATTTCCGGAGATGGCAGAACGCTCGTTTTTACCTCCTGTAACCGTCCCGACACTCAGGGTGACTGTGATTTATACATTTCCTTCCGGACGGGCAGTGAATGGAGCAAACCCCAGAACATGGGCAATATCGTTAACTCCAAAGCCTGGGATTCGCAGCCAAGCCTTTCGGCGGACGGGCGTACGTTATACTTTTCCTCCACACGCGGAGGCGGGGTTGGCAAGGAGGATATCTGGGTTACCAACCGCAACGACGACGGCACCTGGACCAAGCCCGTTAACCTGGGAAAGGAAATTAACTCCACCGGCCGCGACATGGCGCCATCCATCCACATGAGTGGCACTACCTTATACTTTGTAAGCGATGGGCATATGGGTATGGGCGGACTGGATGTGTTTAAGGCAGAAAAGCAAGCGAACGGCAAGTGGAGTGCCCCACAAAACCTGGGTTATCCGCTTAACACCCATGCCGACGAAGGATCGCTCTTCATTACTCCCGACAGTGAGATAGGCTATTACTCCAGACAGACGAGCACCGATGGCGGTGCGCCAAGTATACAGATCTTTACCTTTGATGTTCCTGCCGAATGGCGCAGCCGCGTGAACAGCACTTATGCGCAGGGGCGTGTGTTTGATGCAGCCTCCAAAAAACCGCTGGCCGCGCAAGTGCAGCTATACGACGTGATAGCTGACTCATTGGTGCAACAGGTAAGCTCCGATAAAGTAACAGGCGAGTACACGGTGGTGCTGACCCAGGGTAAGCAGTATGCGTTGTACGTATCAGCGCCAAAGTACCTGATGAACAGCCTCAGTTTTGATTATACTTCTTCCAAAGCACTGTCGCCGGTGGCGCTGGATGTGTACCTGGATCCGATTAAGGCCGGGGCAGCCATGGTGCTCAACAACCTGTTTTTTGACACGGGAAAGTATGCCCTGGAGAAGAAATCGAAGACAGAGCTAAATAAGCTGATTGCCTTTATGCAGCAGAACCCGCAGGTGAAGATAGAGATATCGGGGCACACGGATGATGTGGGGTCGGACAAGGCCAACCAGGTGCTGTCAGAGCGACGCGCAAAATCTGTGGTAGACTATTTGGCCGGAAACGGCATCGGCAAAGACCGCATCCGCTACAAAGGCTACGGCGAAACAAAGCCTGTAAAACCCAACACCTCCGACGAAAACCGCCGACTGAACCGTCGCATCGAAATGCAGATCCTTTAATGACTAATGAGTAATCATTAATGGGGGTGTGACTAATGAGTAATTGATTCTATTACTCATTAGTCATCATTCGTTATCAATTATATGCCCCAGGTATGTGGCGACTGGCGCCACTCGGCCAGCGTCCCCATGGCAGACTCCGGAATATACCCTTGCGCGGCGGCAGCTTCCACCAGCGCGTTATAGTTACTCAGGCAATACAGGGGCAAGCCAGCTTTCTGGAAGTTTTCATCGGCTGTGGTAAAACCGTATGTAAAGATGGCAGCCATACCCAGTACCTCTCCACCTGCCGCTTTCACCGCCTCAGCCGCTTTTAAAGAACTTCCTCCCGTTGAGATCAGGTCCTCAATCATCACCACTTTCTGGCCTTCCAGCAGACGTCCCTCTATCTGGTTGCCCATTCCATGCTTTTTAGGCTCGGGGCGCACGTACAGGAAAGGCATCTCCAGTAGGTCCGCCACCAGTGCTCCCTGGGCAATACCTGCTGTGGCCACACCGGCAATAGCCTCCGCCTCTGGGTAATGCGCTTTTACCAGTTCGGCCAGTTGCTGCTTGATGTAGCTGCGGATGTAGGGGAAAGAAAGCGTTACGCGGTTGTCGCAATAGATAGGGGAGTTCCAGCCGCTGCTCCACTTAAACGGCTGCTCCGGACTTAATTTAACCGCCTGCGTCTCCAGAAGGAACGAGGCCACCTGATGTGCTGTTGTCATAGAATCCATGGCCGAATTTACAGAAATTATCTTCCTTTTTTAGGTTTGCTGTTTTGATTGAGCCGATTTATTTCTTGTTTTGTATAAACTTTGCTTCTTCCGTAGCTCCAACTGAATGAACGTTTTTATCAACGATATTCCGCTTATCCTAAAGAAAGCCTCTGATAGGGTATACAAACACGAGTATGACCTTATCCTGAAAGCCACCGATCATTTCACCTCCAAGGATTTAGTAGGGGATGTGCTTATCAAAGAGGCGGATCCGCTACTCATCGATAGGCTTGTGCGCCTGATGGAAGTAAAGAAGCTAAAAAAGCTGAACTCGCTGACCCTTGTGGCCGAGAAAAAGAAAAGGTTGATAGACCACCTGAAAGATCAGTTCAAGATTGTGAGAGCTGCCGGTGGGTTGGTGATTAAGGACGGAAAGATTCTGATGATCTACCGCCTGGGCGTATGGGACCTGCCGAAAGGAAAGCTGGAGAAGAAGGAAAAAGTGCGGGAAGGCGCCGTGCGCGAGGTAGAGGAAGAGTGCAATATTAAGGTAGAAGTGCTCGAGAAGTTGCCCAAAACCTGGCATTCCTACGCTTTCAAAGGCAAGAAAATCCTTAAGAAAACCAGTTGGTTTCTAATGGAGTGCACCGACGACAGCCTTATCAAACCACAGGCAGAGGAGTTTATTGAGGAGGTGCGCTGGATGACGCCGGAAGAAGTACTCGATGTGCTGCCTAAAGCCTATACTTCCATCGCTTTCGTTATCCGACACTATCTGCAATCTCTGAAAACCGGAAAGGTATAAATTCATCCACGTTGCCGCCAAACCGGTGAATCTCCCGGATAATGGAGGAGCTGATGGCGGCAAGGTGCGGGGAAGTAATCAGGAAAACGCTTTCCAGGTCGTGGTTAACGTGCCGGTTGGCCTGGGCGATCGTGTTTTCATATTCAAAGTCAGTGGTGTTACGTAGCCCGCGCAGCAGAAACTGCGCCCCAATCTCCCTAGCGTACTCCGCCGTGAGCCCCTTAAACGTGGTGACGCGGATATTTGGCTGCCCCTCGAATAAGCGCGTCATCACCTCAAACATCCTGTCTACCGGAATATAGCGCTGCTTGCTGCTGTTATTGCCTATGGCCACCACCACCTCATCAAACAAGTTCGCGCCACGCAGCACCACATCGTAATGGCCGTTGGTAAAAGGGTCAAAAGATCCGGGGAAAAGGGCGATGCGTTTCATGATCTAATTTTGAATGAGTGACTTATACTTTATACTTGTTTTTACTTTGCTGTTACTGTTATACGCTGGGCTTTCCCCTTTTCTATACTTTAAGAGGCTTTAGGTAAAGCGCTGGATGTTTATAGAGGCCCTATATGTGGAATTTGAGTGAACATCCGTGTACACGACAAATCAATTCACTCAGTCACTTATTCGCAACTCCTCACTCACACAAGTGCAGGCTGTATAGCTCAAAGTAACGGTGCTCAAACAGGTCGTTGAATTTATAGCTATAGTCTATATCTGCAGGTCTTTTTCCCAAACGCACCTGGCGGATGTAGCGTTGCAGAATATTGAACAGGGTAGAGTCATGGGTGATGTCGCCCCATACCGTTATGGTTTCCTGCTCCGGATCCATCTTCTGCTCCTGCATGATGAAGATGATGTAGTAAATAAAATCCTCCGGGCTGACGTAGTGGAAGATGTTGCAAAACTCAAGGCCGGCAGGCCCCACCACCAACAGACTCACATAATTTCGCTCCACAAAAGCATACATGCTGCGCTGGTTGGCTCGCGGTACTTGGTGCAGTATACTTCGGATAAGGGAACTGGTTAAGTGCACCACCTGCAAGTTTGTTTCCGGGAAAATTTCCTGCAAAGCCTTGTAGGTGCTGCCGTCCAGGGCAAAAATATTCATCGCTTCCAGGCCGCTGTGGCGGTAGCTCAGCACCGTGTCCTGCTGCGGGTTAAAGTCAGAGTGCAGCCGCAGGTAGTCCTGCTGGTGGGAAGGATCGTAGAGCGTTTCCGGCACCAGTGTGAAGTGCTGGTTACTGACGCTAACCCGAACCAGGTTCCAGCGCTGTCTCAACAGCGGGTTTTCCTGTGCGATGAGGCGCAGCTGTTCCCCCACCTGCATCGGCGAGAACACCGTGATCAGCTCATAATCCTCTAACACGACAAACTTGTTGCGCTCGCTGTTAAAAACGGCAAACCGTATCGCCTTCTGGCTCAGTGCCATGTACAGGTTGCACTGGTCTGCCTGCTGCAGCGAAAATGCCTGGTCCTCTATTTGGTGCGAAAGCCGGTAATGTGTGTTGATGGTATCCAAGGTATCCTGTCGTCGTGTGTAAGCGTTGGCGGGCGTAGCACCCTGCTGCAAGTATAGAAAAAATATGGCAAAAGGCAGCGGCGACAGCGCTATGCCATGAAATTATGCGGCAGACCCAACAGGTCATCCAGCGAGAGCAGGTGCTGCAGCGTGCGGTGCCTATCGGTTGTGGGAAGACGTTGTATCTCCCTGATGGTGAGCCACTGCACTTCCTGTATCAGTTGCCTATCTGCCGCAGACTCCGGATCAGTGCCCGTCATCAAGGTTCCACCCACGGGTTTTACTTCAAAAAAGAACTCCACGGCGTGCAGGGGCGGCTGCAGAAATTCATTCACAAACAGGAAGCGGCCCACTGACACCTTTAGCCCGGTCTCTTCCTCAAACTCCCGGCGCAGGCACGCCTGCATTGTTTCGCCATAGTGCAGGCCGCCACCCGGTGGTGCCCAGAAAGCGGAGTTGCCCAACGTATGGCTGTGGCGCACCAGCAACAGTTTGTTATCCTGCAGACAGATGCCGCACACGCGCACGCGCAGTTTGCCGGCATAAGCGGCGGCATCCGGATTAAGGTCTGACATGGTTGGTTTGCGGTTAATTAGGTCGTAAATTTACAGTATGATCAAAACGTACAATCCGGATTACGAAGCGGACATACGTGAAAAGCTCGAGCGACAGGGATTTATGAAGCTCATGGGCTTTAACGTGACAAAGATAGAAGAAGGCAGGATAGAAGGCGAACTTAAGCTGGAGCAACATCACCGGCAGCACAAAGGTTTTGCGCATGGCGGCCTAATTGCCACGCTGGCCGACATCGTGGCGGGCTTTGCCGCCGTGAGCCTGGTACCAAAAGACCACCACGTAGTAACAGCTGAAATCAAGGTTTCCTACTTCCATCCGGGACTTGGTGATAAACTGTTGGCCAAAGGCTATGTGCTGAAACAGGGTCGCAAAATCAATTTCTGCGAGGCTGAAGTATACTCTGTGAAAGGGGAGGAGCCACCGCTGCTCATCGCCAAAGCCAGCACCAGCATGGCCACCGTCACGCCGGAAGACATAGGGAGAGTTAAAGAGTTAGAGAGTTAGAGAATTTAGGAGTTATACTTATACTTTCTCAGAAGTATAGATTATACTTCTTCTGACCCTTTTACTACTTGATTTTGTTATGCATTCATACTTGCAAAACATGTATACTTTCTAATTACTTTCAATCAAAAGAGAGTCGATGGAGGATACTACCGGTAGTAATGTTTCCTAAGTATAGAAATTATATAAGCGAGTCTGGAGACTCGCATACACTGTGTGTCACCGGCCAGATGCCGGCGCCAGGAATCTATACTTATACTTCCCAACTCTCTAACTCCCAAACTCCTAAACTCTTTAACTTACAAGATGCGCCCGGTAGAAGCCTTACGAAGCAGTTTTCCGTTTGAACCCACCCAGGACCAGGCGAGCCTCTTTTCGCAGCTCGAAACGTTTATATTGGACAAAACCAGCGAGCGGCAGGTGTTCCTGCTGAAAGGATATGCCGGTACAGGTAAAACCACGGTTGTTACCTCGTTGGTGAAGATCCTGAATACCTTTGGCTATAAGTATGTTCTGCTGGCTCCCACGGGTCGTGCGGCAAAGGTAATGGCCAGTTACAGCGGCAGACCTGCCTTCACCATCCATAAAAAGATTTACCGCCAAACCTCCAACCCCTTCTCTGAGGGACTCTCCTTTACCCGGCAGCCGAACAAGTCGGATAGCACGATTTACATTGTGGACGAGGCCTCGATGATTTCGGATGAAAGTGGCTTTGGCGAGAATGGGCTGTTGCAGGATTTGCTGCAGTATGTGTTTGACAAGAAAAACAACAAGCTCCTGCTGATTGGGGACACAGCCCAGCTGCCGCCGGTGGGGCAAACCCTTAGCCCTTCCTTGAATGCAGATTACCTTAAGCAGAATTTCCGTTGCCATGTGCAGGGGATAGAGCTGCGCCAGGTGATGCGTCAGGCTGAGGCATCGGGTATTCTCATGAACGCCACCCAGCTGCGCGACCGCATGCAGCAGGAGAAGCTGGAGATTAAGCTTTTTACCAAAGGCTGGCGCGATATCTACCGCATGACAGGTGAGAAGCTGGAAGACGGCCTGCGCTACGCATACGATAAGTTCGGCATTGAGAATACCATCGTTATCTGCCGTTCCAACAAAAACGCCAACCTCTACAACCAGCACATACGCCGCCGGATTTTCTTTGCCGAGGACGAACTGGGCGTAGGGGATTACCTGATGATTGTGCGCAACAACTATTTCTGGCTGCCCAAAGACTCCGACATCGGCTTTATGGCCAACGGTGATTTTGTAGAGGTAACCAAGATTATCCGCTATGAGGAGATGTACGGCTTCCGTTTTGCAGATATCCGCATCCGCTTTGTGGATTATCCGGACGCTCATGAAGAGGAGGTGAAAATTTTGATGGACACGCTCTATAGCGACTCCCCGGCGCTGCCCGCCGACCAGAACAAGAAGCTCTACGAAGAGGTGCTGCAGGATTATCTCGATATCAAGACCAAGAAAGAGCGCTACAAAGAACTGAAGAAGAACCCCTACCTGAACGCTTTGCAGGTAAAATTTGCCTACGCACTTACTTGTCACAAAGCGCAGGGCGGGCAGTGGCAGGCCGTTTTTGTGGACCAGGGATTTTTAAGAGAAGACATGGTGAACGAGGAGTTCGCCCGCTGGCTCTACACGGCTCTTACGCGCTCTTCAGAAGAGCTTTATTTGCTGAACTTTAACGAGCATTTATTAGTTGACTGACAAAAGAAATCTTATTTTGCATCGTTTTTGCTGCAGAACGTATATAGAGTATAATATATAACCTTAACCCTCTACACAAGATGAAAAAAATTATCCTTTCTTTTGCCTTCGCTGCGCTGGTGATGGGTGGCGCCGTGGCTCAGGAGAAACCAAAGGCTACAGCCCCACAGGAACAGGCTACTAACGGTCCGGCCCTGACTTTCAATGAAATGGAGCATAATTTCGGTGACATTACGCAGGGAGATGTGGTGGAGCATACGTTCCAGTTTAAAAACACCGGTACACAGCCGCTCGTGCTGGAGCGCGTGGACGTTACCTGCGGTTGCACTACCCCAGCCTGGACGAAAGAGCCTATCATGCCCGGCAAAACTGGCTTCATCACAGCCAAGTATAACAGCGCCGGCAGACTGGGCCAGCAGAAGAAAGCGATTGTAGTGCACTCCAACGCCGCAGACGGTGCCAAGTATATCTACATCGTAGCCAATATCAAGGAGAAAAGCAACGCAAGCGCCGCTAAGAACTAATCTTTAGCTGCTTTCTAAAGTATAAAAGGCCATCCTGAAAAGGGTGGCCTTTTGTTTTTTATTGATAGATTGAAGTATAGGTGGCCGCTGCTGTGCCGGCTGCCTAGTAAGGAGTTAATAGTAGGTAAACTCCTATAGTGCATCCGCTTGTTCTTCTATAGAAACGTTTTATATTAGAAGTATAGAATATTAAGACACTAGTACTTTAGTCCATCAACACGCCATAGCCAATCCGTAGACACAAACTGAAAGTATGAAAACCAAACTTCTACTAATAATACCCCTGATAATTCTTCTTAGCTGCGATTCACCCAATGCTGAGGTAGAGAAGCAGTTAGGGATATCGAACACTATCGGCCAATCCGCTCCAACAGGGGAGAATGAGGAATACCTTGATTGGAGCAGCATACGCGTCAACGGCAAACTCCCCCTGACAGCATCTGTGCAGAGCATAGAGGGACTTTTAGGAAAGGCGGACAGCGTGGTAAGCATAGATTGGAGTAGTACCTGCTCCTCAGGCTACAGAAGTGATGAATCAAAAAATGCCTATTTTGGAGGAGTGGAATTCGAGCAGTTCGGGGACTCGCTGGATTTCATGCACATCAACTTCAGTCAGGACCAAAGCGTGTTTCTGCAGAGTGGAGCCTTGAAACTAGACCATGCCACCACGTTGATAGAAGTCAAAAAGCACTTCCCAAACGCAGTCAAAGGCATCGGCAATGGGTATTATAACATATATGGCAAAGAAACTGACGCAATTAATTTGCCTCCCTCTAAAGAACTTTCCGATAGGCAATGGATACTCATGTTCCAGGACGGAAAGTTGATTAGAATAGACTTATGGACCCCGTGCTAAATACTACCTCTGCCTGCCATACCATCTCGGCTTCACCACCGCAACCCCAAAGCCGCTGGCATCAGTTGGTGTCATGGAAGGCTGCGTAGCTTATACTTGGTTTCGCCTTACATATCAGATGCTCGTGCTGTTAATGCAGGGTGAAATCCTACGCTTTTCAGTTTCACAAACCCATATAAACAAGCAAGGCCAAGTATAAAATCAATACTTTACCCTATTCTAATTCCTACTTTATACTTCTACAGCGCCTTCAGCACGGCATAGAAAAGGGCGCCCCAGCCTACGATGAAAAAGGTGCCGCCGATGGGGGTGATGGCCCCCAGCCAGGTGACGCCTGTCAGGCAGAGTACGTACAGTGAGCCGGAGAAAATCAGGATGCCCAGGAAAAAGCACCAGGCCGCTGTTTGCAGGGCTGGTTGCTGCACGTTAAAAAGCAGCAAGCCTACTGCCAGCAGGGCCAGTGTGTGGTACATCTGGTATTTTACAGCCGTCTCAAACGTGTCGATACGGTTATTGGCCTGAAGCAAAGGGGCAAGGGCATGGGCTCCGAAAGCGCCAATGGCCACGGTGAGGGCACCAAAGGCACTGGCAAGCAAAAGTATGGTTTTCTGCGTCACGGTAATGGTGGTTTAAGTGGGCCTGCAAGCTGCGCAGGTATACCCCAAAAGTACGACAGGAAAACGTAAAAAGCAGCCCGTTTATACTTTACTCGGCCTCCAGCGCCTCAATCAGCTGCTCCTCAAACTCTTCCTGGCTGTCGTACTGCGTAAACTGCAGCGTCTTGCCTTTGGCTTTCAGCTGTGCTACCACATCCAGGGCCAACACCAGGGGCTCTGCTTCCTTGCCCGATAAGTCCTTGCCCCAGTCTGCACCCACCAGCAGTTCATCGCCATACATGCCCACGCACCAGTTCTCCAGAAACTCCACTAGGGAGATAGCCTCAGCTGTGTAGCTTGCCCATTCGTCCTCGGCACAGGCGGTGGCACCTTCTTTTTTAGACCAGAACAGGATGACTTCGGTGTCCTCATACTCTGCTGAAGTGGAGGTGGCCCAGGTGTCCTCCTGCGTTAGTCCCCATACTTCTTCGGTATCCACCACATGCTTTATGAAGTCCTGGTACCGTTGCTCGATGTTTGTGGCATGCTGTGTCATACGTTTCTGGGTTTATGGTTTAGTTTTGATTTCAAAGTATAAAAAAACGCCCGACTTGTCTATAGCTCCTGAAACAGGTTTGGGTAATCTGAAATGATGCCATCCACGCCCATCTGTTTCAGCCGCTGCATGGCCTGCAGGTCGTTTACGGTCCAGGGCACCAGTTTCATGCCAAGCTTATGCGTAGCCTCTACGAGAGCGGGCGTCACGAGTTTATAGTTGGGGCTATAGATATTTGGTGTGAAGCCCAACTGAGTTAGATTATGATCCAGCCCTTTCAGGTTTTCTACCAGCAACGAGGTTTTCACGTCCGGGTGTTTGCGGTGCAGCACCTGCAGGGTACGCGGGTCAAAAGATTGAATGATGACGTAAGGACGGATGTTTTTCGCATCCACCACAGCCATCAGCCGGTCTACAAATTCTTCTGGTGCCGGGTGGTACTTTCCATCGCCGCTGGGCTTCGACTTGGTTTCGATGTTGTAAAGCACCTGCGGCAGCCCGTGCGCTTTGATGTAAGCATGAGCAGAGTCAATCACCTCCGAAAGCAGGGGCTTGTAGGTTTTCATCAACTGCTGCTCCGGAAACTTGCTGTAGTGCTTGGAGCCCACATCGAAAGTGCGTATCTGGCTATAGGGCATCTGGTAATGCACATACTTTTTAGCGTCCGCCTCCGGAATTTCCTCGCCTGAGGGCAGAAGCTCATGCTCCCGGTTCATGTAGGGGTCGTGGGAGAGAAAAACCTGGCCGTCCTGGCTGATGTGTGCATCCATTTCCAGGGTGGTGACTCCGAGTTCCAACGCCTTCAGCATGGCCGGTACCGTGTTTTCTGGCAATAGCCCGCGTGCACCCCGGTGGCCTTCCAAATCAAAGGCTGGCAGCGGAGGATTGGTAGCGGCAACAGGCTCGTGGTTCATCTTCCCGGAAGTACAAGCGGTTAAGAGCAATAGTGCGGCAAGCGGATAGTAAAGTATAGCGTGCATCGTTCTACGTTTTTTCGAACAAAATGGGCTTAATTTTCCCGAAATGAAAACTCTCCGGCTATACTTTACAATTTCTTAACGCTTGTGCTAAAGTATAAAACTAGTTCATAGTATAAAACCACAACCTGTATTTGATTTATACTTTAGAAAAAGTATGGGAGGTATAAATCTATACTTTGTCACCCAACTTACCCTCTGCCAGCAATCGTTTAGCGACTCGTGTTACTGTAATCCCGCTGGCCGAAAATGCCGCTTCCTACCCGGATGATGGTGCTGCCTTCCTCCAGCGCCAGTTGCCAGTCGGAAGTCATGCCCATGGAGATTTCCTTGAAGTCGTCGTTGGCCCGGAAGAACTTTGCCTTCAGGTAATCGAAGCAGCCGCGCAGCTGGCGGAACTCTTCTCGCAGCTGCTGCTCGTTGTCAGTGTTGGTGGCAATGCCCATCACGCCGGTAATGCGGATGTAGTTCATCTGCCGGTATTCCTCCGACTGCAGCAGCGCCTCGGCTTCTTCGCAGGACATGCCATACTTTGTTTCCTCGTCGGCGATGGCAATCTGCAGCATGCAGTTGATGGGCAGCGTGCGGCCATACATCTCGGCACGTCTGTTAATCTCCACCAGCAACTTGAGGCTATCCACCGATTGAATGGTATCGATAAACTCGGCGATATACTTTACTTTATTTGTCTGCAGGTGCCCAATCAGGTGCCAGGCAATGTCGTGGGGCAGCAGGGCATACTTCTCCACCAGTTCCTGCACCCGGTTTTCGCCAAACAACCGGTGCCCCGCATCGTAAGCCTCCTTAATCTTCTCAACAGGGTGCGTTTTGGTGACAGCCACCAGGCGGCAAGATGTGTCGCGAAGCTGCTCGTCAAAGTATAAAATGTTGTCCTTAATGCTCATAGTTCTATCGTATAATTTTGAATGAGTGAATGAGTGAATAAGCCCTCTAACTCTCCTTAACTTTCTAAGTTTCTAACTCCTAAACTCTCTAACTTTCAAACTCCCTCAGTCTTCCAGCACGTTGGCTATAAAGGTGTTTTTGAGCAGCATCCAGAAGAGCAGGAGCACCAGTGCCCACTTCAGGTATACCTGGTAGTAATCCTGCGTGTCACGGAAGCGGCTCTCTATGATTTCTGTTTTCTCCAGCTTGTTTATATGCTGGAAAATCTGCTGCAAGGCATCGCGGGAGTCGGCCCGGAAAAACTGGCCTTCGCCAATGCTGGCGATCTGGCGCAGGCTTGTCTCATCCATCTGCGTCTCCACGTAAAGTAATTGCCCGGTACCGTCACGGTCGTAGGCCACCTGGCCATCTTTACCAATCCCGATAGTATAAAGTTTTATGCCGTACCCATAGGCCAGCTGCGCCGCCAGTTCAGGGTCCAGGCTGCCGGCTGTGTTTTCGCCGTCGCTTATCAGGATAATCACCTTGCTTTTAGACGAAGAGTCGCGCATGCGGTTAATGGCGACAGCCAGCGCGCTGCCAATAGCAGTTCCGTCGTTCTGAATGATGCCGTAGCGGATGGAGTTTATACTTTCCCGCAGCAGGTCGTAATCGGTCGTAAGCGGGGCGAGTGAGTACGCGTCGCCGGCAAAGACCACCATCCCGATTCGGTCCTGCACACGGCCGTCAATAAAGTTCAGGGCTACCTCCTTAGCTGCCTCCAGGCGGGTCGGCTTAATGTCCTGCAGCTCCATGGAACCCGACACATCCAGCACCACCACAATATCGATGCCCTCCGAGGTGAGCTCCAGTTGCTCGCTGACGCGCTGCGGCCTTGCTAGCGCCACCAGCACCAGCATGGTAAACAGCATCAGCACCATCCTTGGCACAAACCGCAACAGGCTGCTCCACTGCCAGCCGCTGCGCCCCTGAAACAGGGCCATGTCCAGCTTGAGCCGTGTATTGCGCCGAAGTATAGATTTAAGTATAAACAACAGCGGAATGACCGGAAGCGCGTACAGAGCCAGCGGATAAACCCAGTCGTAGGAGCGGAAGGTGCTCAGCTCGAACCACTCCAGGCTCAGCCAATCCCACATGTCAGGCGTTATCTCTAGCATTTCGGATTAGTTCGCGGTGTAATTTATAGCGCTGTATGGAGAAGCGGCGCAGCATGCCCAGGGCAAGGTTCGTCTCGCCTTCATACTCGGCCTGCAGGTTGCCGTAGATAGCCTTGTCGCAAATGCGCAGGGCAGTGTTTATCTCCTCATCGTTGTTGTAGAACTCTACAATCTCCTTGGTGGTGAAAGAGTTGATGGCGCTGCGCTCCAGCTTCGTCAGGTAGTTTTTCCAGAGCGTCACGGCCTTCTCCAGACTCGACTGCACCCCCGATTTCTGGAAGCGGTCTTTGTGTGAGTTAAAGCGCGAAGTATAGTATAGATGGTCCTTACGGAGACGGTACAGCTTGTAGCGGCGCTTGATCGATTGCCCAAAGATAAGCCAGATAAGCGCTGAGAGCGCCAGGATGGTCGTTACCCAGAGCAGCATCAGCGGCCAGTTGAATTTCTCCCCGACCACTATAAGTTCGGTGTCAGCCTTTATCGGCAGTGGCTCCCGCACTACCTTAACCAGCTGCTGCAGGTAAATGTTACTGGCCTCGGCAAAGTAGGTCACCGTGTCGCGCTCGCGCAGCAGGTAAACCGGCAGCGCCAGTTGCTGCACTGAGTCGGTCTCAAAGGTGCGTAAAGTATACACGGCGCTGTCGGTACTAATGCCGTTGCGGGTACGGGTAGGGTAGTAGGTGTTATCCACCAGCTCAAAAGGCGCAAAGTTATAATTCGCAGCAGGCAGCACTACCTCCAGGGAATCCGGGTGGCGGTGCACCAGCGTGTACTGCACCAGCTCGCCCAGGTGTACGGTATCCTGGCTGAAGCCGCCCTGTGGGGTAAGCAATTGCTGCCCCTGCGCTACCAGCTGCCCCAGGCACAGAAGTATAAGTATAGCTAGCTTACGCACTTTTCTTGATAGACTTGTTACGGAGCCTGAACAGGTTAACCAATTGAGGCACGTAATCTTCGTTGGTATTGATGGCAAGATAATTGGCCTGGTACTTTTGGCAGATACGCACCAGTTGCTCCTGGTTTTCCTGGTACTGGGCCAGGTAGCGCTTTCTGAACTCCTCGCCAGAAGTGTTCAGCCACAAGGTACGGCCTGTTTCTTTATCAAGTATGGGGATGATGCCCATCGGCGGCAGCTGTTGCTCCCGCACGTCACGCAGGTGCAGCACAATCAGGTCGTGGTGGCGGGCCAGCATGCTCAGCTCTTTCTCGTAAGCGGTGTCTATAAAGTCGGAAAGCAAGAGAATAATACTGCGGCGCTTGATAATGTCGAGTGTCAATTTGATGCCTGCGGCCAGGTTTGTTTTGTTCGACTTAGGCTCCAGCTCACTCAGCGCCTTAATAATGGCATAGGCCTGCTGTATGCCCTTGGCTGGCTTAAGATACTTTTCCTTTTTATCAGAGAAGCAGATAATACCAATCTGGCTATGCTGCCGCGCTGCCGAGAGGCCCAGTACCCCGCAGATTTCTTTGCCCACATCCAGTTTCTGCTGCTCCCCGGTGCCGATGCGCTGCGAGGCGCTCACGTCCAGCATCAGGAATACAGACTGCTCTTTCTCCTCCCGGTAGGTTTTCACAT
Source organism: Pontibacter chinhatensis (assembly GCF_900113285.1). GTDB lineage: Bacteria > Bacteroidota > Bacteroidia > Cytophagales > Hymenobacteraceae > Pontibacter > Pontibacter chinhatensis. The sequence goes on along the minus strand of NZ_FOOT01000001.1, from coordinate 350,066 downwards.
AAGTACCAAGCCCCTTCGCCGAAACGTTCCAGTCGATACTGCGCACGTCATCCCCGTACTGGTAGGCGCGCACATCGTCAAATTCCAACCCTGTACCTTTAAATACAGAATGGAAATCACCATGCATTTGCGTGTTAATCGCCTTGCGGATACGTATCTCGTACTTTCTTAGCTTCTTTACAAGCTCTTTCATGTGAGGGTAAGCTGCAGTCTGATTTTAAAATTAAGCGATAAACTCGTAATATGCACCCGTGAAACGACTTTTCTGCATACTTTCTTGCCTTTGCCTGCTCAGCTGCCAGAGCCAGAGCAGCGATACTCCCAAGGATCTGGTTCCGCGGGACAAAATGGTGCGTATCCTGGCTGATATTCACACCCGGGAAGCCGTCATAGAGACCAACATCGCCTACACCGATACCGCCTTAATGGCTTTTAACAAAGAGCAGGAGAAAATACTGCAGCACTATAATGTTACGCAGCAGCAGTTTAAGGAAACCTACAACTACTACCTGAACAACCTGCCCCAAATGGATGCGCTATACGAAATTGTTGTAGACACCCTAAGCGCCCGCGAAGCCAAAGCCCAGGCAGAGGCAGGCCGCCCGCAGGAAGTGAGGCCACAAGGCAATAAAAAGGGGTTAAGGGTGCAAGAGTAAGCTAGAAAAGTTTGCTGCCATTCGGCACCTGGCCCGCCGGCTGTGCCAGCACAATATCCCCGTTCTCATCTGCAAAGCCAGTAACCAACACCTCCGACATAAAGCTGCCTATTTGCTTCCTGCCCAGGTTCACCACGCACAGCACCTGCTTTCCCACGAGTTCGCCGGGCGTGTAATGCTTCGTTATCTGCGCGCTTGATTTCCTGATGCCCAGCGGGCCCAGGTCTACCTGTACCTTGTAGGCTGGCCGGCGCGCCTCCGGAAATTCCTCAGCGGCGATGATAGTACCTACCCGTATATCAGTTTTCTCAAATTCCTGCCAGGATATCTGCTCCATGGCGTGTTCGGGAGTGTGCATGCTCTTTAAGTATAAGTTCTGGGGGCATAAGATAAGGATTCGTATCGTGTCTTTCCAAACCTGACGCCGTTAATGCTTCTATAAGAACCTCTACAACCCCAAGAAAAACCCTCCACAAGCCTAGCAGCAACATAAGCCCCGCCGCATCGTACTCCTAAGCATCTGGCAGCGCCCCCGGTAATGCCAACAAACCCATTTGTACAAAAAGAAACTATGAAAAAAGAATCCGGAGCCACAAAGTCGGTGTGGGTGGATCAGGTGCAGCTTCCTCCCACTGAGGCCTTGAACGAGAACATCACCTGCGATGTATGCATCGTGGGAGCAGGTATAGCAGGATTAACTACAGCCTATTTGTTATCGAAGGAGGGGCGAAAAGTAGTGGTGCTGGAGTCGAAGAATATTGGCGGCGGGGAGAGCAGCCGCACCACGGCGCACCTGTCCAATGCACTGGATGAGCAGTTTTATAACCTCGTAAAGCTCTTCGGAAAAGAGGGGGCGCGCCTTGCCTGCCAAAGCCATGGCCAAGCCATCGACAAGATTGAGGAGATTGTGGGGCAGGAAGACATCGACTGCGACTTTACCCGCGTGGACGGCTACCTGATTGCCACCACGCCGGATGAGGCGGAGAAACTGGGCCAGGAGCTGGAGGCCTTGCAGCAAATCGGGTGGCAGGACGTGATCATGCGCAAACACAGTCCCGTAGACACGCTTAGTACTTTCCCGTGCCTGCATTACCCTAACCAGGGCCGTTTCCACATCATGAAGTACCTGGCAGGCCTGGCAAAGGCCATCATGGAGAACGGGGGCAGAATCTTTACCGGAGCCCACGTGAAGGAATTTAAATCTGGGGCCGTGGCAACTGTGGTTACTACCCATAACCGCTCTGTTTCTGCCAATCACCTGGTGGTGGCCACCAACACGCCTGTAAATGACAGAATAACCATCCATACAAAGCAGGCGCCTTACCGCACCTATGCCATAGGGGTGCAGGTGCCCAAGGATACTGTTCCGGATGCCCTGTACTGGGACATGAAAGACCCGTACCACTACGTGCGCCTGCAGAAAGACACGGTAGGCGATGCAGCCAATGACATTTTGATTGTTGGGGGAGAGGATCACAAAACGGGGCAAAACCATAACCCGGCAGAGAGCTTCCGCAAACTCGAGGACTGGACCCGCCAGAAGTTCCCGATGGCAGGGCAGGTACAATACGTTTGGTCCGGGCAGGTGTACGAGCCGGTGGATGGTTTGGCCTATATTGGCCGCAACCCGGGGGATGAGGACAATGTGTACATTGCCACCGGCGACTCCGGCCACGGCATGACGCACGGCACCATTGCCGGTATGCTGATAACAGATCTAATCATGGAGCGCCCCAACCCATGGGCTAAACTTTACGACCCGTCCCGTTCACCGCTTAAGTCGGTGGGAGAGTACCTGAAAGAAAACCTGAACGTAGCGGCGCAGTTCAAAGACTATGTCACTCCCGGCGAGGTGGATGACCCGATGCAGGTACTGCCGGGCACTGGCAGCATCATGCGCAAAGGGGCTCAGAAAATTGCTGTATACTGTGATCAGGACGGGGTGCGGCACCAATGCTCCGCTGTATGCCCGCACATGGGCTGTGTGGTGAGTTGGAATACCGTAGAAAGCTCCTGGGACTGCCCATGCCACGGTTCACGCTTCGATCCGTTCGGTAAGGTAATCACTGGTCCCTCCACTGCAGACCTAGGAAAGGTTAACCAGGAATAACGAGCATTTATACTAACAAATAGAGGCCTGCCAGTAAAGCTACTGGTAGGCCTCTAATTTTTTAAGGCGGGCAGCTATACTATTGGCCCATACTTCCTGCTCCTCTTTATCCAACCCGTGGCGGGAGGCCTCGTCGAAGCGGTTCTGCTCTTCCTTCCAGCGCTTAAAGGCGGCGTTCACCACCTGGCTCAGTTTTACCTTATGGTTAGAGCAGTTTACCTGTTGCAGATCGTGCCGCAGCTGACGGGCATGCACCTCAGTCAGGTCGAAATGCAGCTGCTCATGGGCAAGCAGTTTGTCAGACCCTTTCCGTTTAGACCACGATTGCTGCGGCAAAAAAACGCAGGTTACGGTATAGGTAAACTGATTCTTCTTACAACTGGCATTCACTGCTAAATTGGCTGCCGTAAGGGCATGATGCGGGTTTGCGTCATCAGGTGCGGCTTTGAAGTCATCCCACGTAAGCCTTCTGTCAACAGACCAGGTGATCTGCTCATTAGTAGTACTTTCTATAGGAGAATACAGTAGAATATTTGTAAATGGCAGGACTGCAGCCCCTGCTTCGGGTTGGAGAAGAGGCAGCATTACTCTGGCCCAGAACGACAGGAACAGGGTAAAGGTAAACATGTAGGCTTTGGCTAAAAGTTGATACTGTTACTGCTGTGGCAACAGACCACCGGATTAAAAAGTGCCCCAAATTTGTACTTTACCTGAGTGCCAGGCGCGCGCTGAGCGCTTTAAACCTGATAGTGAGCAAGATAGCGGCGATAGAAAGCCCGATTAAAAGGCCCATCCATATCCCGTTTACCCCAAACCCGGCCTTAAAACAAAGCACGTATCCCACCGGTAGTCCCACCACCCAGTAAGCCAGTAACGAGATGAGCCCGGGGATTCGTACGTCCTCCAGCCCGCGCAGAGCTCCAAGCCCCACCACCTGCACGCCATCCGAAATCTGGAAAAGGGCCGCAATGATTAGAAGCCCGGAGGCGATCTGGATTACCTCCGGATCATCGATATACAACATCGGGATAAAGCGGTTCAGGAGCACCATCAGCAGAGCGCTTCCCAGCATAAACAGCGTGCCCATAGCCAGGTTGCTGAAGCCGGCGATACGCATGGCGCTGTAGTTGCCAAGCCCTTTCTGGTTGCTAACACGGATGGTGGCTGCCGCGGCGATACCACTGGCCATCATGTAAGTCACGGAAGCCACGTTAATGGCAATCTGGTGCGCGGCCAGCTCAGTGGCGCCCAGCCAGCCGATCATTACCGCCGAAAAGCTGAAGGCGCCCATCTCAAAAATCATCTGCAGGGAGATGGGCAGGCCCAGCCTAAACATGCGGTACATATGCACGAAGGAAAGGTGCCGGAGGCGCAGAAAGCGCCGGAAAATCTCGAAACGCTTGGCGTACAACACCCAGGCAGCCATAGCCAGGGCCATCACCACCCGGGAAATAAGCGTAGCCCAGCCGGCACCCAGCAGCCCCATCGGCTCAAAACCCAGCTTGCCAAAGATGAGAATGTAGTTGAGCAGCACATTAAGGGCATTGGCAAGTATGGAAATGTACATGGCCTGCTTTGTAAACGAGAGCCCCTCAGCAAACTGCCGGAATGCCTGAAAAATCATCAGCGGCACCATCGACAAGAACAGGACATTGATATAGGGAATGGCCAGCTCTACCACGTCGGTGGGTTGGTTCAGGATGGTGATGTAAGGCGAAAGAAAGTAGCCAGCGATGAAAAGCAAAATGCCCAGCAGCACATTTGAAACAAGCCCGTTGAGCAGCAGGAGCGAAATGCGGGTATAATTGCGGCGTCCATCGGCAGCCGCAATCAGGGGCGTGATGCTGTAGGACACGCCCAGCCCGAACACCATCGTAATCGTGAAGATACTGTTTCCCAGGGAGGCAGCGGCCAGGGGCGTGGTACCCGTCTGCCCTACCATCAGGCTATCAAACACACTAACCAAAATATGCCCTAGCTGGCTGAGCACCACTGGGTAGGCAAGTGTGAAATTCCGGGAGAAATGGTCCTTGTATTCGGAGAGGTTCATGCGGCGAAAAGGTAATAAGGCCGCAAAATTAGCTGAAATAACTGTAAAACGCAGGTTATTTCTGATGGCACTGATGAAAGTGAAGTATAGGCAAAAGTATAACTGTAACCAGCATAGCTAAATGCTTTATCGCGTGCCTGATAAGTAGTAAGTCAGCAGCCTTACTTGGCTTTATGCGATTTTATAGTTGACTAGGCAGGAGGAAGTATGAAAATAAGAGAATGCATATCCACTATTCTCAGTCCTCGGTTAAAAGTATAAGCCCCTGTCGCAGGCGCTGCATGGCGTCCTGCAGGCGGTGGGTTTCTACGGCAAACGACATGCGCACGTGGCCCGGTGCACCGAAAGAATCGCCAGGAGCAAGCTCGAGGTTATAACAGTTGCGCAGGTAGCGGCATAGATCGGCGGTGGTCTTCAGTTGCTCACCAGTAATGCTTGTCCGGTTAAGGTAGTGGCTCAGGTCCGGGAAAAAGTAATAAGCCCCGTCGGGCAGGTAGTAAGGCACGTGCGGGATGACTTCCAGCCCTTTCTGCATGAACTCCCGGTTCTTTGCCAATACCTGTTGCATGGGTGGCAGTTCCTGCTCGCGCGCCATTAGTACGGCCTCGGCGGCGTCCTGCGCAAACAGGCTCACCCCCGACAAAGTAGCTCGCTGAAATTCCGTGCAGCGCCTTACCAAATCTGCAGGGCCAAGTATAAACCCGAGCCGCCAGCCCGACATGGCAAAGGATTTGGAGAAACCGTTTACGACGATTGTTCTTGCCGCTTTCGCCCCCTGGCAGGAAAGGATAGAAGTAAAAGGCCTGCCGTAAGTAACAAGGTCATATATTTCATCGGAAATAAGGTATAGGTTCGGGAAATCGTTTACTACCTCCAGAAGCGCTTCAAGCTCCTCTTCCGTATAGATACGGCCTGTGGGGTTGCCTGGGTTAGTGAGCAGCAGGATACGGGTGCGGCTGGTGAGGGTGCCGCGTAGCATTTCAGGTGTCAGTTTATACCCGTCCGAGAGGCTAGTGGGTAGTGCGATGCCTTTAGCCGGGCTATACTTCAGCAACTCATGAAAGCCAAACCAGGCTGGGGTAGGCACCACTACTTCATCGTCTTCCTTAAGCAGCGTAGTAAACAGGTTGTAAAGCGCCTGCTTGGCACCGGGTGTTATGAGAACCTGCTCGGGCTGTAGCTCAATCCCATCGGCTCTATACTTTTGGATGATGGCACGCCGCAACGGAAGTGTGCCTTCGGTGGGGCCATACTTTGTCTTGTCGTTTTGCAGCGCAGCGATGGCAGCAGCGGTAGCCGACTCCGGGCTTCTGAAGTAACTGCTTCCTTCGGCAAGCGAGATAACCTCCATGGTTTCAGTTTGGGAGTTTAGGAGTTGTAGAACTTGGCGCCTTTAAAAGTATTAATTTCTATGCTACGCTGAACAGCACGTCAGCAAAGCCTTTCTGCTTGTCATAGAAAACGGTGTCCACGGCAAAGCCGCATTGCCGGCCCAGCCCCTCTACCTGCGGGATGCTGTACTTGTAGGAGTTTTCGGTATGAATGGCTTCCCAGGCATCAAAATGAACCGTTAAGCCCGCCTCGGAAATATGCACATCCTGCGCCTGTTTGCTTACCAGAAAGCTGCGCATCACGCCTTCCTGGGGGTTATAAATGGCATGATGGCAAAACTGGTCCACGTTAAAATCTGCGCCCAGCTCCCGGTTGATGCGGTGCAGCAAATTGAGGTTAAAGGCTGCCGTGATACCGGCCTCGTCGTTATAGGCATTAAGTATAATTCCCGGGTCCTTGCGCAGGTCCACGCCCATCAGCAGCTGGTCGCCTGCATGCAGGTAGCTGCGAATACTTTGGAGGAACGTTATACTTTCTGCTGCCTCAAAATTACCGATGTTGGAGCCCAGGAACAGCACGACTTTGCGCCCATCCTTGTTCTCCTGCAGCCATTCAAGCGCCTGAAAATACTCGCCTACCACGGCTTCTACCTTCAGTTGGGGCAGTTCCTGCTGCAGGCTTTCCGACAGCTCCAGCATGGCATCCTTCGAGATATCCACCGGCACATAATCAAAGCTGCGCTGCTGTGTCGTTAGCTCCTGCAACAACAGTTTTGTCTTTAGCGCATCCCCGGCACCCAGATCAATCAGGTGGAAGGAGCCGCCTTGGGAAAACTGGGTGGCCATACTTTCCTTGTTCTGCGTGAGTACCTCCAGCTCGCTACGGGTCAGGTAATACTCAGTCAAGTCCATAATCTGCTGAAAAAGCCGGCTGCCGGTGCCGTCGTAGAAGTAGCGGGAGGGGAGCGTTTTATACTTTGTACTGAGTCCTTCAGCCACGTCCCGGGCAAAGGTGCTGGTATGGGAGGAGCTTTCCTGGGCGCGGCTTAAGTCGATCATGGGTACTGTGGGGGTGTTTATCTGCATACTTATTTTTTAGTGGCTAGCCGGATACCGGTGTACTGCCAGCGCTTGTCAGGGTGAAAGAAATTACGGTAAGTGGTACGGATATGGCTTTCAGGAGTGGCACAGGAGCCACCACGGAGCACCATCTGGTTGATCATGAATTTGCCGTTATACTCCCCGATTGGGCCGGGAGCTTTTGAGAAGCCAGGATAGGGGTGGTAGGCACTGTAGGTCCATTCCCACAAATCGCCGAAAAGTTGCTGCACACCCTCTTTGGCCGGGTCTGCGGCGGCAGGCTCCAGCAAGCCGCTCTCCACAAAGTTGCCTTGCTGTGGCGGGTATGCCTGGCTGGCCGCCTCCCATTCATACTCGGTAAGCAGGCGCCTGCCCGACCAGTTGGCAAAGGCATCCGCCTCATAAAAACTCAGGTGGCAGACCGGCTCGTTCAGGTCTACTTTCTCCAGGCCGTGCAGGGTAAAGCGATGCCATTCCTCGTCCTGCTTCACCCAGTACAGCGGTGCCTCCAGGTGCTGTTCCTTTACCAGGGTGAAGCCCTCGTCCAGCCAGTGCCTGAAATCGCCGTAGCCGCCATCCTGCATAAACTCCAGGTATTCACCGTTGGTCACCAGCCGGTTCATGATCTCAAAATCCTCCAGCTGCACTTCGTGCACCCCCAACTCATTGTCAAAGCAAAAACCAGAACCCTGGTAACCGATGTTATACTTCCCACCCGGCACCTCCATGAATCGGGCAGGAGTGGCGATACTTTGCTTCTTGCGTGCTGCCTGCGGCTGGTAAGCCGGAAGCATGGGGTTAGTGCCCATTATATACTTGATGTCGGTGATAAGCAGCTCCTGGTGCTGCTGCTCGTGCTGCAGCCCTAATTCCAGCACGGGTCGGAACTGTTCCAGGTCCTTTGCCGGGAGCTCCTGCAATAGCCTGTTTACATGCTCGTCCACATACTTGCGGTAGGCCAGCACATCGCGCAGCGGCGGGCGCGTGAGGGTGCTGCGCTGGTGACGCAACACGCGGCTACCCAAGCTGTTGTAGTAAGAGTTGAACAGGTAGGCGTATTGCGGGTGAAAAACCTCGTATCCGGGCAAGTATGGCTTCAGGATAAGTGCCTCGAAAAACCAGCTGGTATGCGCCATGTGCCACTTGGGCGGGCTCACATCCACAATGGGCTGTACCACCGTATCCTCGGGCTCCAGGGGGTTGCAGATAATCTCGGTGCGTTTCCGGATCTGGTTAAAGCGCTCCAGTAAGGCTGGCGCGGCGGAGGTGGTTTGAATGCTCATTTATAATAGGGTTAGGGCTGAGGTAAGTATGGCTTTCTAAGGCTGTGTACGTAAAATGGCGCTTTTTCCGCCATCACATGGGCGCTACTTCTACGGCAATTCCCGTAAGAATGGTTTATCTTGCATAAAAACAGTTCCATATTTATGAGCCTCCAGCTAAGCTATACCCCACATACGCTGCAGTTTAAGTTTGATGCCCGCACCAGCCGCGGCGCCATCTCCGAGCATAAAGTATACTTTGTAAACGTGTGGGACACAGCCACTCCTGAAGTATACGGGCGCGGAGAGTGCGCTCCGCTGGCAGGCCTGAGCATAGACTACCGCCCGGATCTGGAGCATAAAATACGGCAGGTGGTAGAGCTGGTCAACAACCGGCAAGTGGAGCTTAGTACAGACGCGGAGCTGCCGCAGGAGCTAGGGTTGCAGGAGTGGTCCTCGCTGCGCTTTGCCCTGGAAACGGCTTTGCTGGACCTGGAGAACGGCGGCAGCGGGCTGATCTATGACAATGCCTTTAGCCGTGGCGAAAAGGGCATTCCGATAAATGGGCTGGTGTGGATGGGCGACCGGGCGTTTATGCAGCAGCAGATTGAGCAGAAACTCAATGACGGCTATACATGCCTGAAGCTCAAGATCGGCAGCCTGGACTTTAAAACTGAGTTGGAGATCCTGCAACGTATACGCGAGGTGGCCGGTGCCGATCAGCTGACGGTGCGGGTGGACGCCAACGGGGCTTTCACGCCACAGGAGGCTTACAAAAAACTGGAGCGCCTGGCAAAGTATGAGCTGCACTCCATCGAGCAGCCCATCCGGCAGGGGCAGGGGCAGGAAATGGCGCAGCTGTGCGCCTATACGCCCGTGCCCATCGCTTTGGATGAGGAGCTGATCGGTGTGCAGGAACCAGAGGCAAAGGACGAGCTGCTGGAAAGTATAAAACCGCAGTACATCATCCTGAAACCAACATTGGTCGGCGGGCTGTCAGCTAGTTCAGAATGGATAAGCATGGCGGAGGCACGCCAGATAGGCTGGTGGATGACTTCAGCGCTGGAATCGAATATCGGCCTGAATGCCATTGCGCAGTTTACGGCACAGTATGACATTACCTTGCCACAGGGCCTCGGCACAGGGCAGCTTTACCACAACAACATCCCCTCGCCGCTGCAGATCCGCCATGGGGAGCTGTGGCGGGCATGTTGAATGAGAGAATGAGTGGATGAGTGAATGTTTTATACTTTAGCTATCCCGTTAAAGATGCTGACTGTAGGGAGTTTAAGAAACAGCCCTAAGTATAAATTAGACTATTTATCCATCATTCACTCATCCACTCATTCAGAACTCACTCATTTACTTCAATATCAGCTCACGTTCGTTGTCTTGATAAGCAGCTTGCGGTACTTGGTAAAGATGCTAGACTTAGAGACAAAGCCCAAGTATAGATCGCCCTCCAGTACAGGCAGGTTCCAGGCACCCGACTCGTCGAACTTCTTCATAACATCGGCCATGCTGTCGTCGTACTGCACAATGGCAGGGGGCTTTATCATCAGCTCCTTCACTTTCACCTTGTCATACTTTTCGGTCTTGAACATGATCTCGCGCACGTTCTCCAAAAGTATAACGCCGTCCAGCTTACCTTCTGCCGTTACCACCGGAAACAGGTTGCGGCGCGAATGGGCAATCACATCCACAAACTCTCCCAGTGTGGCCTCCGGCGATACCGGCTGAAACTCTGTCTCGATCAGGTGCCGGATTTTCATGATGCGCAGGATGGTTTTGTCCTTGTTGTGGGTGAGCAGGTGGCCTTTTTGGGCCAGCTTTTTCGTATCAAGAGAGTAGGGCTCAAAGTACTTTACCAGCGCAAACGAAGTAGCCGCTACTAGCATCAAGGGTATCATCAGCGTGTAGCCGCCGGTAATCTCTGCTATGAGGAAAACTGCTGTGAGCGGCGCATGCATCACCCCACTCAGGATACCGGCCATGCCCACCATCGCGAAGCTGCCGGTAGGCAGGTTTCCCAGGTTGAGCATGTTGAGAAGGCGTGAAAAGAAAAAACCGGTGCTGGCCCCCACAAACATGGAGGGTGCAAAATTTCCCCCATTACCACCGGAAGCAATGGTAATGGTTGTCGCTACTACCTTTACCAGCGCCAGCGCCCCCACAAAGCAAAGTATAAGCCACTCGTTCGTGCCGAAAAACGCTAGCCAGCTTTCCTGCAGCAGTTGCTCCGCCTCCCCACGCTCCAGCACCCTGATGGCATCATATCCTTCCCCGAAAAATGGCGGAAAAAGCATGATGAGCAGGCCCAGCAGCGCACCGCCTATCAGGGCGCGCTTCAAAAAGGAGGTTTTATACTCTTCAAACAGGTCCTCGACGCGTAGGGCCATTCGGGTATAGTACACCGACACCATGCCGCAAAGTATGCCCAGCAATACATAAAAAGGCACGTGCTCCGCTGCAAAAAACTCGGTTTTGCTAATGTTGAACAGGATATCCTCCTCCAGAATAATCTTCGAGCAGAGCGCTCCCACCACAGCAGAGATAATAAGCGGGATAAAGGCAGAGATGCTGATATCAGTCAGCAGGACCTCGATGGCGAACAGCACCCCGGCAATGGGCGCGTTAAATACGGCGGCAATACCCGCAGCGGCACCGGAGGCGAGCATCAGGGTGCGATCGCGGTAGTTGAGGTGATAGTCGCGGCCATAGTTGGAGCCGATGGCAGAGCCTGTGACAACAATCGGCGACTCCAGACCGGCCGAGCCCCCAAAACCCGCCGTGATGGCGCTGGTGAGCACATGCGAGTACATTTTGTGCCGCTCCAGCATGCTCGATTTCTGAGAGATGGTAAACAGCACATTCGCCGTGCCCCGGCCGATGCTCCCCTTGAAGAAATACCGGACAATTAAGACCGTAAGCAGTATGCCCACCATCGGAAACACCACCAGCCAGTAGGGCTGGCTGAGCAGGCGGTTGCCGTAGGCCAGCATCACCTGAATGTAGTGCACCAGCGATTTGAGGATAACTGCCGCCAAACCAGCCGTAAGGCCCACCAACACGCTCGAGATAAGCATGAATTCCCGGTCGGAAGTACGGCGGCGCAGCCACAGGAGTGGTATCTTGGTTTTTCTGTAAGGTGTTGGCATTAGTAGGGAGGAGCCAGATGTTGGTGACAGTTTAATTTACAAAAGTAGATAGAGCTGGAAATGAGCACAATTATTTTTTGCACTCTTTTTATCGCCTACTTTTTGAAAAATGTTGCGTAGCAGCCTAACCCGGAGCAGGCTTTAGCTGTTAATATAGGTGCAGACAATTGATAGGGAACGAAAAAGTAATGTATGGGAAAACGGGTAGATCATCCTTTTTATAATCTGGAGCTTCCACAGGAGCACGGGCCATTCCATGTAATCGGGGATGTGCACGGCTGTTTCGACGAGCTACAGGAACTGCTGCGGCTGCTTGGCTACAACGTGCAATTTAACAAAAGCGAGGCAAAGTATGAGGTGGTGCCGCCTGCAGGTGCCAAGGCTGTATTTGTAGGCGACCTGGTGGACCGCGGCCCTAACTCGCCGGAGGTGCTGCGCCTGGTGATGGACATGGTGGAGCAGGGGATTGCCTACTGTGTGTCGGGCAACCACGACGACAAGCTGCTGCGCTTGCTGCTGGGGCGCAACGTGCAGGTGCGGCACGGGCTGGAGCTTACCAAAGCCCAGATGGAACGCTACGACGACGCATTCCGGGAGCGTGTAAAGGTTTTTCTGAGCAAGCTGCCGCACCACGTTATCCTGGACGAGGCGCGGCTGGTGGTGGCTCACGCCGGCTTGGAGGAAAGGCTGCACGGCCGTAATTCCAAGGGAGTGCGCGAACTGTGCCTCTACGGGCCAACAACCGGCGAGCTGGACGAGAAGGGCCTGCCAATTCGCCTCGACTGGGCTGCTGAATACTGCGGGAAGGCCATCGTAGTATATGGCCACACGCCGGTACAAGAGCCGCGCTGGCGCAACAATACCATTAACATAGACACGGGCTGCGTATTTGGCGGCCGGCTAACAGCCCTAACGTATCCTGACCACATAATCACCTCTGTGGAGTCGCACCACACCTATGCCGAGTCGGTGAGGCCGTTTATACTTTACCAGCAGCATCACCAGCACCACCATCCTTCTCCATCATAGCGGGGGGCACTTCCTCCGTATACCTGTCTTGGTTGGTGTGCCGCTCCAGCCTGTGCTTCATCAGGTATCCTTTAAACTCCTCCAGGTTTGTCTTCCCCCAAAAAGCAATACCGTTCTGCACCGCCGTGCGTCCGATAACATGGGCTGCCACAGGTGCTGTAACATAGGTGAAGGTAATAATGGCCAGCACCTTCAGCAATACGCCAGGCTGGTTAAAGTATATGGCCATGCCCATCAGGATAAGACCTAAGCCTAGCGTAGAGCCCTTGGTGATGGCCGACATGCGGATGTAAAAATCCGGAAAGCGAAGCAGTCCAATAGAGGCAATCAGCATAAAGCAGGCCCCCGCCAGTATAAATACACAGCTTATAATTTCCCGTACCAGTTCCCAATCTATACTTGTTTCCATAAGCTACTTGGTTATCCTCATGATGTAATAGGCAAAGGAGATGGAGCCCAAAAACCCGAACAGCGACAGGATCATGGCTACATCTATAAAGTCCTCATTGTTGGTAAGCTCTGTGAAGATGACGATGATGCCGATAACGTTGGCCACAAACAAATCGAAGGCTGTGACGCGGTCAGGCAGGGTAGGGCCTATGGCAAAGCGGATGGCGGTGAGCAGCAGGCACACGCTCTGCATCACAATCCCCACAATTAAAGTTATCTGAAATATACTCATGCGGTCAGTTCCAAAATGCGTCGTTCGTATCCGTTTTTTATGTGCTGCTTCAGGTGTTGCACATCCCCATGCTTGAGGTACAGCGTGTGCACGAAAAGGGTGGAGCGATCTTCACTCACGTCGATACTTAAGGTACCGGGGGTTAGGCCAAGCAGGTTGGCAAGCAACGAGATTTCCAGGTCCGTCTTAGCGGTTAAGGGATAGGCCATTACCGTAGGCTGTATCCGGAAGTGCGGGGTAATGATGTCGTAAGCGATTTTAAGGTTAGCGACAAGAAGCTCCTTGATGAAGAAAAGTATAAAATACAGCAGCTTGGGCAGTTTATGGAAGTAGGTGCGCCGGTAGAAGTATGTGCTCAGCCAAAGTATAAACATTACCGCCGCAAATAGAAGGGTGGCGCTGATAGCGGTATAGGGCATGCCTCCAGTAATAGCATGCTGAAAGGCAAAGTAGGTCAAGAAAGCGGCCATAATGGCGTGAATCAGAAGTAACCTCATACAGTTGGTCTATTTAACAGCCTTGTTGGATAATACCGTATCTGTATACGGTTCGATGTGCAGGAGGCGTTCGGCTGCCTGCTCCGAGATCCTGACAAGCGGCCGGGCATACACCCCGATCAGAAGAATAACCCCCAGCAACATGGTTACGGGCAAGTATAATTGCCACAGCCGCAGCGGGTTTACCGGCGTCACCAAGCTTCCCTTTCGTACGGACACAGGCCTTGGTTTCCAGAAAACCTCGTTCCAGATCTTAGTCATGGAGAAGAGGGTGATGATACTCACAAAAAGCGAAACACCCACCAGCACATACTCGCCGGCCTCCAGGCCCGCCCGCGCCAGCATCAGCTTCCCCCAAAATCCCGAGCTTGGCGGTGTTCCGGCCAGGCTAAGCGCCGATAAAATGAACAGCACCGACAGCATGGGTTGCTGCAGGTACACACCGCCCAACCTTTTGAGGGAGGAGGTACGGTAGCGCTGCGCCACGATGCCGCTTATCAAAAACAGATTCGTTTTTACCAGGATGTTGTGCACAATAAAGAACACGCTGCCCGCCAGGGCCAGGGGCGTGTAAATCGCCAGCCCCATCAGCATGTACCCGATCTGGCTGATAATATGGAAGGAAAGAATCTTCTTGAAATCAGTTTGGGCGGCAGCCCCTATCACCCCAATCAACATGGTAAGGGCCGCTAGCACAACCATCAGCGGCAGCATGAACCCCAGGTCGGAAATGAACAGGAGCGTGAACAGGCGTATCAAGGTATAAATCCCGACCTTGGTGAGCAGCCCGGCAATAAAGGCCGAGATGGCAACCGGCGGCGTGTGATAGGAGGCAGGCAGCCAGAAGAACAAGGGGAAAATAGCAGCCTTGATGCCAAAGCCTGCCAGGAAGAATACGCTGACCATGCTGAGCAAGGGCAGGTTGGGATGCTCCGGCTGTCGCACCAGCATAGCCAACTCCGCCAGGTTTAGCGAGCCGTACAGGCTATACATAATGCCGATGCCCGTTAGCAGCAGCCCCGACGCCAGAAAATTGATGGTCACATACTTGAGCGTACCCTCCAGCTGTCCCTTGGTGCCCCCCAGGCTCAGCAGCGCAAAGCAGCAGATCAGGAGCAACTCAAACCAAACGTACAGGTTAAACAAATCACCGGTAAGGCAAACGCCGGCCACCCCCATCTGCAGCAGGAGCAAAAGCGGGTAATAGCCAAACCGCCTGCGGGTAATGTCCAGCCCCTGCAGCGAGAACAGGTAAACGGCCAACCCTATGACACCGGCTGTTACAAGTATAAGCGCGCTGAGCACATCCGCCGCCAGGGTAATGCCAAAAGGGGCAGGCCAGTTGCCGACCTGGGTGGAAATAACCTCTGCCTCAAGCACCCGCTGCAGTAGAATCATGCCAGCCACCAGCCACGCCACCTGAAAAATGCCTGCCATCACAGTCTGCCACTGTTCCCGCTGCCAGAAGGCAAGGCAGAGCAGCGCCCCGTAAAGTGGAAGTAGTAAAGGCAAAACGAGCAGTAAATCTGATGGCATATAGTAAGGTTCAGCGTGATATTTCTGTTGCGTAAACGCAGCTATACCGGGTACGGATGCTGCAGGTTATGTTTGGCGTAATCTAGTGATGTTCGTTCTCCTTGTTTAAATCGTCCACGTTGTTGGATTTAAAGGTCATGTATACCCTGCGGATGAGGACGATGGAGAAGGCCTGAATACCAAAGCCGATTACAATGGCCGTGAGCAGCAGGGCCTGCGGAACGGGGTCGGCGTAGGGTTCTGTGGCCACCTGTTGTTCGCCGCTGATGATGGCACTGCCGCCGCGCGTCAGGCCGCCTATAACAAATAAAAACAGGTTGGTAGCCAGCCCGAAGAGTATAAGTCCTAGTATTACCTTAAACAGGTGGCGGTGAAGTATAAAGTACATGCCCACAGCAAACAGCGTTCCGACCATGAGCGGCAGCAGGGTTTCCATTTTCTTATTCTTTAGACATTGTGAATATCATTTTCAGCACCATTCCCAACACTAGCAGGTACACGCCAGCATCAAAAAGCAAGGGAGTGCCCAGCGCACCAATAATAGGTATCTCGGCCTCCATCCACCACGATGTCATGAAAGGCATACCCTGAAACAACCCCAAAAGGCCGCTGGAGGCTGCCAAAAACAGCCCGATGGCCATGACATAGGCGGGTCTGAGGCGGACAATGTGGTAGCGCCACTCCGGTTGGGGATAGTTGGGGAGCCGGTTCCAGGTGTTCGCGCTCAGCAGGCGCCACATGTGCTCAGGGGGAGTGTCATCATCAGGTTTTCCTTTGCTGTAAAGCTTCACGCGAAAGTATGCGTTTACAGTCCTGTCTGAACCGTGCGCCAGCACATGAAACACGAAGGCGATAGACCCAATCAGCCCCCCGATAAACCCGCCGCCGGGGTGGTTGTGTCCTCGCAAAAGGATGTAGAGGGAGAAGATAAGGAACAAGGGCGTCAGGTAGCGTATGGCGGTAGCGAAAATAATGGTTCTCATGGTTTATCTCCTTTCTCAGGGTTAAGGCGCAGCAGCGAGAAGATACCCAGTGCCGCCACAGCCAGCACCGTAATCTCGCCCAGGGTATCCAGGCCCCTGAAATCTACCAGTATCACGTTCACGATGTTGCGTCCGTGCGCCTCCACATAGCTTGCCTTCCCAAAATACTCCCGCAACTCTGAGTCGACTGCCTGCTGCTGCACCAGTAGCATCACGTAGGTCATCAAGCCACCAAAGAGCACGGCAATGGCTATAAACTTATACTTCCTGAACTGGTGTGAGAGGTAGATGAAGGCCGGCAGCTTGTGCATGAGCAATACGAAGATCACCACCGTCAGCGTTTCGATAAGGAACTGGGTGGCTGCCACGTCCGGCGCTCCAAAGAGAATGTAGAACAGGGCGCCGGAGTAGCCAATCAGACCCATCACCACAATGGAGGTAAGCCGGGATCGGGTGCCCATCAGGAACACCAGGGCCGAGATCACCAGGAAGAATATCACCAGCTCATATAGCCTTACCTCATGCAACTGATAAATCCTTTCCTGTATATCCAGCCCCGGGGTGTCGCGCCACAGGGTAAAGAAGAGCAGGCCGCAGAAAAAGATCATGATGTACATCACGTAGCTGCGCAGATGCCCGTTCTGCAGCCAAAGTATAAACGTGGTAGATCCGTGCAGGAACAGCTCAAACAGCTTGTGGTAAAGGGCATTGGGCCCAAAGCGGTAAAGCGGGTGTATGGCGGTAACCTTGTTCCGCAGCGAGGGAAGGAAGAGGTAAGCCAGCAAACCCAGCAGCAGCGTCAGCAGGCTCAGCCCCAGCACCGGGGTAAAACCATGCCAGAGGGCCAGCTTCAGCTCCATCTCCGGGTTTCCGGAAACAGCCCTGACAGCTGCTTGCAACAGGTTAGCCGGCACCACGCTTACCAGCAGGCCCAGCAACAGCCCACCAGTTGCCAGCACCAGCGGCGGCAAGTATAAACGCAGGTCAGGGTGGTGGTCG
This sequence comes from Pontibacter chinhatensis, assembly GCF_900113285.1. Lineage (GTDB taxonomy): Bacteria > Bacteroidota > Bacteroidia > Cytophagales > Hymenobacteraceae > Pontibacter > Pontibacter chinhatensis. The sequence continues at coordinate 332,693 of NZ_FOOT01000001.1, read as the reverse complement.
AACTGCGTTTTTTCCTCGCCCCGACGCCAGAAAATACGATAGCTCATCAAAATCCCCACGGCTGCGAAAGCGGTGCCCGTCAGGAGGGTGATGCCCAGCATGATGTAGTTTTCAAGGGACGCTTCATAGAGCATTTCCTTCCCGACAAAGCCCAGGAAGGGGACAACCCCGGCCATGGATAAGGAGGCCAGCGTGGCGGCGGTACCGCTATACTTCATCTGCTTGCCCAGGTAGTGCAGTTTAGTAAGGTCGCGGGTGCCGGCGCTGTGGTCAATTGTGCCCGCCACCAGAAAAAGTGTCCCCTTATAGAGGGCGTGGGAAAGCAGGAACACCAGCATGGCCTTTAGGGCATAGTCGGAGCCAATGCCGAGCATGGTGACCAGCAGGCCTAGGGCACTGATGGTGGTATAAGCAAGTATGGCTTTCAGGTCGTTGTGCTGCAGGGCCAGTATGGCCCCGATAATGGCCGTAAGGCCGCCGGCCAGCATCAGCGAGAGGTGCCAGAATTCGCTGCCGGAAAGGATGGGCGTTAGCCTGGCCAGCAAAAAAATCCCCGCCTTTACCATGGTGGCTGAGTGCAGGTAGGCGCTGACGGGCGTAGGGGCGGCCATGGCGTTGGGCAGCCAGAAATGAAAGGGGAACTGAGCTGATTTGGTAAAGCAGGCGAGCAGTATCAGCAGCACGGCCGGAAGGTAAAAGGTATGTTGCAGTACCACCTCCTGCTGCCCCAGCATACCGCTGAACGTATAACTGCCCGTGGCCATGGCTAGCAGCAGCAGGCCGGCCATCAGTGCTACCCCGCCCAGCCCGGTAACTAGCAGCGCCTGCCATGCGGCTACCCTGGCTTCTTTGTCAACCTGCTTATACCCGATAAGCAGATAGGAACTAATGCTGGTGAGCTCCCAGAACACAAACAATCCGAAAATATTATCCGAGGTAACCACGCCCAGCATGGCTACCATAAACAGCGTCAGGTACAGGTAGAAGCGGCCCAGCAGCGGATCTCCCTCCAGGTAGGCGCTGGCATAGAGCATCACCAAAATTCCAAAGAAGGAAATGAGCAGGGCGAAAAGCAGGCTCAGCCCATCGAGCCGGAACTGCAGGTTGATGCCCAGCTCCGGTACCCAGGTATAAGTTTGTACTACCGCCTGCCCCTGTAGCACCTCCGGAACAAAAAAACAGTAGTATATAAAAAGCAGCAGGGGTAACGCCACCATCGGCACCACCAGATAGCGCCCCAGCACCCGCTGTAACTGCGGTGCCAGGGCGGCCAGAAGGATGCCTGAAAGCAGACTGTAGAGCATATAATTACGTTTTCTATATATATATTTGCATATTGACTAAGAAACAACCTTACTTACCTGACCGCAGTACTTTTGTTACGGATAGATGGCCCTCTAAGCTGTTTTAAATCATTTTTCCTAAGAACTAACCTAAAGAAAGACTACTATGAATACGATCAACCGATTGATGGTGGGGCTGGACCTCACTGCCATGGATGACTCAATGGTGGCATATGCAGCTTTCCTCTGTCGTGAGCTGCACATTCAGAATGTCTACTTCATACATGTAGAGAAGAGCCTGGAGGTACCTGCTGAACTGGTAAAGAGCCTGGAGCGAACGGGCCTTTCGGTTGATGAAGGTATACGGGAGATGATTATGAACAAGGTGGGGCCTGCCTTCCAGGACCTGCCCGACACTTTTGTGGAAGCGTTGGTGGAGGAGGGGACTCCGCTGAAGGAGCTGCTGCATTGGGCCAAGGTAAAAGAAATTGACCTGCTGTTGATGGGGCGCAAGCTCCGCCTGCGTGGCACGGCCGTGCTTGCCCAAAAGGTACTGCGCACAAGTCGCAGGAGCGTTCTTTTCGTGCCGGAAAATATTGAGCCGAAGCTGCGCAACGTGGTCGTAAGCGTGGACTTTTCTGATTACAGTACCATGGCGCTGGAGCGGGTGCTACAGGTGGCCGAGCAGAAGCCGGATATCCGCGTAACATGCCTGCATGCTTACCAGGTGCCGTCGGGTTACCGTACGCTGGGCATGTCTTACGAGGAGTTTGATGAGCGCATGCGCGGCTTTGCCGAGGAGAAGTATAAAAAGCTGATGGAGCGCTTCCCGCAATTAAGTGAGCGTGCCTCGCTTTCGCTGGTGCGCCAGGAGGATGACGACGACATCGGGGAACTGGTGGTAGTGGAGGCCAAACGCCACCGCGCCGACCTGCTGGTGATAGGGGCCAAGGGTATGTCGGCCGCCGCCTTGTTTGTGCTGGGAAGCGTAACCGAAAAAATTCTGCGTTACGACCTCGATATTCCGCTACTGGTCTTCAAGAAGCGCGATGAGGACTTGGGCTTCCTGGATGCCCTGCTTTCTGAATAGTTTAAGTTTTAAAGTATAAACAACGCCCTGCTTCTATATAGGAGGCAGGGCGTTTATGTTTTGGACTATGTTACATACCTCGCATATCACTTTTGGGAAGTATAAAACAAGGTGCTGTAAAGTATAAAACTGCTTTCCGGCTTACACAACCTCCTTCCCGATATAGCGGGAGTTCAGCACGCTTAAGGCCCCCATGTAGCGCAGGTTAAAGCGCAGCACATCGCCTACTTTATAGTTCTGTGCGTTGTCGCCCAACTCCACGATGAGCATATCCGAGCTGGCCCCAATCACGCTCACATCTTCTTCCTTGGGGATGAGGAACCTGGGGTTTATATCGAGCAGGCCCACATCCAGAATGGCCCGGTGCGAGGTTTTGCCATACAGGCTTTCATCTACTTCAAAGCTCTCGCCACTGGGGTTCTCGGCCAGCACGCCGCTTGGTAGCATCGGTTTCTCTGTTAGTTCAATAATCTCGGTATAAAGCTCAAACACATCGTTGTGCATGTTCTCGAAGGTCTCGTTGGTGAAAAGGTTCAGGCCAAAAAACAAGGCTTCTCCAATACGGAAATGGTTGATACCCTTTGGCATCAGGTGGTTGAAAAGCAAGGGAATCGTAACCGACGTACCGCCCGACACCCAGGGAATCTGACGGTCGAACTTCGCCTCGATAATCTGCTTGTAAAGGCTCAGCTGAATGAGCTTGTCCTGGGTAGGCATCACGCCGTGCAGGCAGTTAAAATTAGCTCCCAACCCGATAACAGAGATATTGGGCAACTCAAATACCTTAGAATAGAAATCCACCAGATCATCGCCCAACACCCCCTCGCGCAGATCCCCCATCTCAATCATGATGATGATCTTGTGCAGCTTGTGCTGCTTTTCCGCCTCCTCAGATAAAAGCCTGATGATGTCGAGCTCCGTTTGAAAGCTTACGTCTGCATACCTGATAATATCGGGTATACTTTGCTTTGGTGCCGGCTTGATGTAAACCGTCTGCACATCGGGGGCCATACTTTTGATAACCTTCAGATTCGTTACCCGCGAGTCGTGTACTTCTTTTACGCCCAGGCCTAGTATCTCCTTCAGGAAAATCTCTTGCCCGCAAAGCAGTTTGGTCACCACGCCCCAGTCAATGCCGTGTTCCCGGAAAACGTTGTCCAGGTGATTGTAATTGTGCTTTAGTTTGTCTCTATACAGTTTTAAAACTGCCATACTATTTCGTTAATCTATATTCCAGGTATTTATTTGTGAAGCCCAGCTTTTCGTACAGGTGGCGCGCCGGGTTCTGCGGCTCTACGTGCAGCGCAATGCTGCCAGGCGTATGCTCTATGGCCAGCTGCACCAGTTTTTTGCCCACGCCCTTGCCACGCGTGCTGCCGTGCACGGCCACGTACACCAGGATGTTTTCCGGTATATAGCCGCTCATGCCGGTATTGTTCAAGATAAGGGCGCCAACCACGTCGCTGTTTTCCAGGGCCACAAACACGGCGCCGCCTTTTCCTGCTTCCTCCGCCAAGGCATAGGCCATGCACTTGGCAATATCCTCCCGCTTGTCGCCATACTCATCCAGGTGCTCAAACAGGAAATCCAATACCGCATCGCGGTTCAGTTCTGCGTCATTTCCTGGGGTATAGCGGTGGTAACTGATGCCGTTGTTGTCTTCCATGTTTCTTGCTTCGTGTTGTTAGGGTATAAAAATGTTAACGCAATATAAAGGGTCAGGGAGGCCAAGAGGCCAAATAGGTTCGGATCCAGGTTAAAGGGCAGGGTAAACGTCAGGTCTAGCCACGAGATATGTACGATGCTGTTGGCGGAAAGTGTCTGGTCTACCAGGTTGCGCAGCTCTAGTTCGCTCAAATTCAACCCTGTCTGATTTGCTTCTGCCGGAAAGTAGGAGCGTAACGTGTGGGCCAGGGCAGTGATATCAGCATCCGGCACAGGGCCCGCTAAGATGTTTACCTGAAGTATAACAGTAACCAAACCGCCCATCAGCATGGCCCAGAAGGCGGCCACGTTGCTGCGCCGCTTCCAGAACAGCGCCCCCAGCACCGGCACAAACAGCCCCGACACCATAAAGGCGTAGGAGTAGAGCATCAGGTCGAGCACGTTGGTCATGGTGGTAGCCAGCCAGAGGGCAAAGATGCCCACCAGCAGCGTGACTACCTGCGAGAGGCGCAGGGTTTTAGGCGAGTCAGGGTCAATCCTGAAAAAATGGCTCAAAACATCCGTCACAATATTTCCGGAAGAGGCCATCAGGCAGCTGTCGGCCGTGGAGAGAATGGCGGAGAAATAGGCGGATAGCATCAGGCCCATCATACCCACCGGCAGCACCGTTCGCAGCAGCATGGGCAGCCCTGTCTCAGGATCTACCACGCCCCCGGCACCCAATGCCTCGAACATGCCCTGCTCGGCCGCCACCCGGGCCAATATGCCCAAACTCACGCCCATAAAAGCCATCAGCGGCCATTCGAAGAAGCCGGCTATAAACCAGGCGCGTTTGGCCGTTCTCTCATCCCGGCAGGCATAGATGCGCTGGTACAAGGTCATGCCCACAAACCAGATCGGGATGATGGTAATGCTCCAGTTCACGACCTGCTGCCAGGTAATGTTTGTCAGGCTCAGAAATTCTGCCGGCAAGGTGCTGCGGATGGCGGCTATACTTCTGCCACCCTGCTCTGACAAGTAGGCAGGGTTCAAGATTTTTGCAAAATTTAGCGTGTCTAGCCCACCTACAGCCAGAAAGGAGACCGGGATGCCGATAAAAATTAGTCCCCCCATCAGAACAGCCCACTGGATGGTGTCGGTGTATATCACAGCTTTCAGTCCGCCCATGACGGTATACACCACGGCAATAACCCCCATGATCAGCAGGGCTGTGTTCAGGTCGAGGTTGACGAAGGTGCCGCTGGCCAGCTTGGCCCCCGCCAGAATCTGTGAGCTGGTGAAACCGGTGTATCCAATCGCCGAAATTATACCGGCCAGCAGCGCCACCCGCGCGTTAAAGTAGTGCCCGAAGATCTGCGGAAAGGTGAGAAAGCTCGCAAAGGCTGGGTTGCTTTTTACTTTTGGGATAAGGAAAACCGCTGCCAGCCAGGCACCCAGCAGGCCGGTAAACAGCATCCAGGAGCCCGAAAGCCCCATGGCGAAGCCAAGCCCACCCAAGCCTATCGAGAAGCCTCCGCCCACATCGGTTGCTACCACCGATAGCCCAATGTGGCTACTGCTCATGCTGCGGCCACCCACATAATAATCTTCGGCACCCTTGTTCTTTTTCAGGAAATAAAACCCGACCCCCAGCATGGCCAACATGTAAAGCACGAAAATAGACAGGTCGATGTAGTGCATCTATTAGAAAAGTCTAAGTTTGTTGAGGTGTTTGCAGAAACGTTATACTTTAAGGTAAGACTTTTTGGGGGCAAAATCACGTAAAAACGCATAAAACGGCCTTGATAGCGTAAAATGTATATTATTCCACCATGGATTTTGTGCAAATGCCACGCAAATAAGAGATAAGGCCTTCCTCCAATCCGTATAGGACGTTAGCCATACTTTATTTGCTCAGTTCAATTTAGCGCCATGTCGAAAACATCCCTTTAGGACGTCCTTATAAGGTGTAGAATAGCTTTTTAATGAGGGATGCTCTGTTGCTGGTAGTTATTGTTGCAACACCTTATATTTCAAGGAGTAACGCAATCCGGGAAGGCAGGGTGAACGTATAACTACAAGGTGCGCTAGTTTCCTGTTTTACCTGTCAAGTTTATAGTTATGAGAGTAGCCGGTTATAGAGCCATTACCTGTGCTTTCCTGCTTATGCTCTTAAGCACTTTACAGGTATGGGCGCAGCTGCCGCAGCCATCCGATACGGTTTACCTGACTTCAGGGCGCAATAAAATTATCCTCCCTTTCAAGCTAGTCCATAACCTGATTGTGCTGCCGGTCCGGGTAAACAACTCGCAGAGCTTGAACTTTATACTTGACTCGGGGGTGCAGAACGTGCTGATCACGCATTTGCACTTTGATGATTCGCTTGATTTGCAGCAAACCAGCCGGATAAAGATACGGGGTCTGGGAGAGGGGTATACTATCGAGGCTCTGCACAGTGTGGGCAATACCATCTCCATGCCCGGCGTGGCGGGCGAAAACCTGACAGTATACGTACTGTTGGAAGAAGTTTTCGACCTATCAATGAGAATGGGCATGCCGGTGCACGGCATCATCGGCTACGATATCTTCAAGAATTTTATAGTGAAGATAAACTATAGCACGCAAACCATAACACTGTATAAACCTGATTATAAGGTCCGAAAGAAGCGTAAGGCAGAAGAGTACGCACTGCACATTGAAGACTCAAAACCTTACCTGTACGGCTCTGTCCGCCAGCACAACGGCGACTCGCTTGATGTAAAGCTGATAGTGGACACTGGCGCCAGCCACAGCCTCTCGCTGTATCTGCCTACGAATGAGCGCCTGTCCTTGCCGCCGAAGGTTATGGAGGCCTACCTGGGCAGGGGCCTGGGCGGCGACATAAATGGTAAAATAGGAAGATTGCCCGGTTTCAGGCTGGGCAAGTATAACATTGAAAACCTCACCGCTAACTACCCAGACGAGCAGGCCGTAAAGCATGCCCTGAACATCGCGGGCCGCAACGGAAACCTGGGATCTGAGATTCTTAAGCGCTTCACAGTTATCTTCGACTATCCGCACCAGAAGCTGACTCTTATCCCGAACCGGAAGTTTAAGGAGCCTTTCAACTACAACATGGCAGGCTTTGAAGTGAGCACGCCACTGCCCGGCATCAATTTCTATACTATCTCCAACGTGGTCGACGACTCACCGGCCAAGTTGGTAGGCATGCAACCCGGCGACCAATTGCTTTACATCAATGGCAGAAACTGCACCGAGCTGCAGTTGCAGGAGCTCCTGAACATGCTCGATAGCAGGCCAGGAAGTAAATTGCGGCTCCGCCTGAAGCGCGCCAAAGAGATAATCGATGTAAATGTGGTGCTGCAGAGCAAAATTTAGGCTTACTGTGCCGCGCCGCCTCCCACCTGTTGCGTGTCCATGAAGATCTGCAGCAAGAGCAACAGTACCGCAAACACAATGAGCATAATGGCCACATAGGTCCGCACCCGGGGAATGGGCTTTACAAATTGATTTCCCTGCTCATCCACGCCCGTCAGGCGCAGGTCAGAAAGTATAAGCCCGTTGCCAAAGCTGAGCCAGATAGCCGCCATCAGGGCGTCGCTTGAAAAAAACAGGGACACCAGGCCGACCACGGAAAAAAGGATGCCGATGATAACTCTGATCGAGAGGTTTTTCATGCCAAGAAAGTATAAATGCGCCCCACCAACGGAGAGGCCCAAAGGCACGCAAGTTACTAAATTCGGGTTACTTTTGGCTTGGTTAGGTATAACTACTGTCGGGATTTGAACTTGAGGAAGCCCCGAGTATAATTTTACCGTCAAATCGCATAATTTATTAAACAGAATGAATTAATATGTTGCAAAATACATTTCTATTGCGAAACCTTTGTGTTGCAAACAAGGGTATAACACAAAAACCCATTTTTTCTTTAGACAACTAAAATGAAAAAAAAGGCGCTTTTATCATCTTGCATGGTAAAACATACACCAGCCACGGAGTGTGCGGCTTTTTCTACCCTTTCACCGAGGGTAGTTTTGAGGACTTCTATTCCAGCGGTCCGTTACAGGCGGTAGCCTGCAGCTTTTCTGACTTCCTATGCGGTAGTCATCTTCCACCCATTTATTTATTGCAATACGATTGATAGCTGTCCGGCCTTGGCCTGTGCTGCTGTTTCGCTGCATTCATACTTTTTCCGGTAAATTTTTAAAGCTGATTTTAGCCGTGCTTTAGCACTGCTATACTTTTCTGACAATGGACCAACCTGAATTCATCGTGACGGTTGCCCAAGGGCAACATATTATCTATGCGTTGCAGATCTGTAACGAGATGGAGTCTTCGGCTAAGGCACGCGGAACCGGTATTGCCAAACGCTCCCCGGACTATATTGCCCAGAAAATGCTGGAAGGCAAGGCCGTCATCGCGCTGCACCCTGATGGTACCTGGGCTGGGTTCTGCTACATCGAGACCTGGGGCCATGGCAAGTATGTGGCAAACTCAGGCCTTATCGTGTCGCCGGAGCTGCGCAAGAGCGGGCTGGCGCGCCGGATTAAGCAGAAGATTTTCGAGCTGTCGCGCACCAAATATCCTGACGCCAAAATTTTTGGCCTGACTACGGCTTTGGCGGTAATGCGCATTAACTCCAGCCTGGGCTACACGCCGGTAACTTACTCAGAATTAACTGATGACGAGGAGTTCTGGAAAGGCTGCCGCAGCTGCGTAAACTTCGAAATCCTGCAAAGCAAGAACCGCACAAACTGCCTCTGCACGGCCATGCTCTACGACCCTACCAAGGAAAAGGACTATATTGCCCTTCCGGTGGTGGAGAAGCAGCCCGCACCGAAACAGAGCAGCGTGAACGAGCGCTGGCTGCGCCACCGTCAGAAGCCGGGCCAGCAGCCTGGGTGCAATACACCCGAAATGAATCGTGTAAAAGTATAATTCGCATCATCAGCAAGTATAAAAAAGAACATGAAGAAAGTAGTTTTAGCCTTTAGCGGCGGCCTCGACACCTCTTACTGCGCCATTTACCTAGCACAGGAGCTCGGCCTGGAAGTATACTCAGCCATTGTAGACACAGGCGGTTTTTCGGAAGAAGAACTGAAGGAGATAGAGCGCAGGGCCTATGCGATGGGCGTAAAACAACACACCCACCTGAACGAGACGGAGCACTTCTACAACAGCTGCATCCGCTACCTGGTTTTCGGTAATATCCTGAAGAACAACACCTACCCGCTGAGCGTGAGCGCTGAGCGCGTAACACAGGCCATTGCTATTGCGAACCACGCCAAAGCCGTAGGAGCCGATTACGTGGCACACGGCAGCACCGGCGCCGGCAACGACCAGGTTCGTTTCGACATGGTGTTCCAGGCCCTGATCCCGGAGGTGGAGATCATCACCCCGATCCGCGACAAGCGCCTTTCGCGCGAGGAAGAGATCACCTACCTGAAAGAGCACGGCGTGGAGATGGACTTTCAGAAGGCGCAGTACTCTATCAACAAAGGCATCTGGGGAACATCGGTAGGTGGCAAGGAAACCTTGACTTCGCACCTCCCGCTGCCCGAAGAGGCGTACCCTACGCAGCTAAGCAAAACTGAGCCGGAGCACGTGACTTTATACTTTGAGAAAGGCGAACTGAAAGGCATAAACGAGCAAATATTTGAGCATCCGGTACAGGCCATCCAGCATCTGCAGGAGCTGGCCGCGCCCTTTGCCATTGGCCGCGACATCCACGTAGGCGATACCATCATCGGCATCAAGGGCCGTGTGGGCTTCGAGGCAGCTGCACCGATGGTCATCATCAAGGCGCACCACCTGCTGGAGAAGCACGTGCTGACCAAGTGGCAGCTGTACTGGAAAGACCAGCTTTCGGCCTGGTACGGCAACTGGCTGCATGAGGGCCAACTGCTCGACCCGACGATGCGCGACATCGAGGCTTTCCTGGAGAGCACGCAGCAGAACGTAACGGGCAAAGTGTTTGTGCAACTGGCGCCGTACCACTTCCAGGTACAGGGCATCGAGAGCGCGCACGATCTGATGAGCGACAAGTTCGGCAGCTACGGCGAAATGAACCGCGCCTGGACGTCTGACGACGTGAAGGGCTTTGCCAAGATTTTCGGCAACCAGACCAAGATGTATCATACGGTAAACAACACAGCAGAATGGGCGGACTAAGTATAAAAGCAGGCATTGTGGGCGGCGCAGGGTATACCGGCGGCGAGCTGCTGCGCCTGCTCCTCAACCACCCAAACGTAGAGATAGCCTTTGTACACAGTAACAGCCAGGCCGGCAAACCCGTGTACGACACCCACAGCGACCTGCTTGGCGATACGGATTTATACTTTACCGACGCGCTGCAGCAGGACGTGGATGTGTTGTTTCTGTGCGTAGGGCACGGAGCTGCGAAGAAATTCTTAGAGGATGCACAGCTGCCGACAAGTATAAAAATCATCGACCTGAGCCAGGATTTTCGTTGGAATGAAAGCTTTAAGGAAAATATTGTAAGTGGTTGTGGGAGAGACTTTATATACGGCTTGCCGGAACTACAGCGCAATGCCATCCAGGAGGCGCAGAACATAGCCAACCCGGGTTGCTTTGCTACCGCCATTCAGCTGGCGCTCCTGCCCCTGGCCGAGCAGAACCTACTGACAGAAGAGGTGCAGGTAAGCGGCATTACGGGTAGTACCGGTGCTGGGCAGAGTTTGAGCGCCACCTCGCACTACAGCTGGCGCAGCGGCAACATCTCCAACTATAAAGTTCTCAACCACCAGCACATGCACGAGATTCGCCGCACGCTGCTGGGCATCCAGCCAAGCGAACTGCCAAGTATAAACTTCGTGCCCTACCGCGGGCCGTTTACCCGGGGCATCCTGTGCACCAGCTACACCCGCTGTAACCTGGATCAGGCAGAGGCGGAGGCATTATTTGCCAACTATTACGACGGACACCCGTTTGTGAGCATCAGCAAAAGCACACCGGACCTGAAGCAGGTAGTGAATACAAACAAATGCCTGCTGCACGTGCAAAAGCAGGGTGAGTATCTGGTCATCACCAGCCTGATTGATAACCTGCTAAAAGGCGCTTCGGGCCAGGCCGTGCAGAACATGAACCTGATGTTCGGGCTGGACGAGCAGGCCGGACTGAGACTGAAAGCATCAGCTTTCTGATTTCGTTAATCGTTATGCATTGTTCGTTGTCCAATTCGGGCAACGGACACCAATTTAACATTACAACCATTTAGCAATTCAGCTATGTACGTCGAGTATTTCCTTTATTGTTTAACCTCCTACCTCTAAACCATACCTTACAGCATGAATCTTTTCGATGTTTATCCGCTCTTTGATATCACGCCCGTTCGTGCCCAGGGTGCCTACGTTTGGGACGACAAAGGCAAGCGCTACCTCGACCTGTACGGCGGTCATGCCGTTATCTCCATCGGTCATAGCCATCCCCATTATGTGAAGCGCATCGCGCGCCAGCTATACGATATCGGCTTTTACTCCAACTCGGTTCAGATGCCCATGCAGCAGGAACTTGCTGATAAACTGGGTGAACTGAGCGGCTATGAAGACTACAGCCTTTTTCTGTGCAACTCGGGTGCCGAGGCAAACGAGAATGCCCTGAAGCTGGCTTCTTTCCAAACAGGCCGCAAAAAAGTCATCGCCTTCAAGGGCGCCTTCCATGGCCGTACCTCAGCTGCCGTGGCTGCCACCGATGACACCAAAATTCAGGCGCCCATCAACCAAACGGATAACATCATATTTCTGCCTCTGAACGATGTAGCTGCCTTTGCCCAGGCGCTACAGGAACATGGCTCAGATCTGGCCGCTGTGATCGTGGAAGGAATTCAAGGAGTAGGCGGCGTTCAGTTGCCGGGACCTGCTTTCCTGAAAACGCTGGCCGCTGGCTGTGAGAAAGTGGGTGCCCTGCTTATACTTGACGAGGTGCAGTCTGGCTACGGCCGCTCGGGCAAGTTCTTTGCCCATCAGCATGCCGACATAAAGCCCCACCTGATTACGATGGCCAAGGGCATGGGCAATGGTTTCCCGGTAGCTGGTGTGTTGATACATCCGGATATAGAGTCCCGCCATGGCATGTTGGGCACCACCTTTGGCGGAAACTACCTGGCTTGTGCCGCGGCCCTAGCCGTGTTGGAGGTGATAAAGGAGGAAAACCTGACGGAGAATGCCCAGCAAATAGGGCAGCGCCTGATGAACGCCCTGCGCCAGTTGCCAGGCGTGAAGGACGTACGTGGCCAGGGGCTGATGATTGGGGTGGAGTTGGATAAACCATGCGCCCCGATCCGCAAGCAGCTGCTGGAGGAGTACCAGATCTTTACAGGTTCCTCATCCGACAAAAACACGCTGCGCCTGTTGCCGCCGCTGTGCATTGGCGCCCGCGAAGTAGAGAAATTCCTGCAGGCTTTCGAGGCCATCCTTTACCAAACTGAACCGCAATCTATCTAATGAAAAAATATACTTCTGTGCACGATGTAGCCGACCTAAACCAACTGGTACAGGAGGCGCAGCACCTGAAAGCGAATCCTTACAAGTATAAAACCCTCGGCGAGAACAAGACGCTGGGGTTGATTTTTCTGAACCCGAGCCTGCGCACGCGCCTGAGCACGCAGAAAGCCGGCCAGAACCTGGGCATGAACGTGATTGTGATGAACCTGGATAAAGAAGGTTGGGCACTGGAGACGCAGGAGGGCGCCATCATGAACGGCACCACAGTGGAGCACATCAAAGAGGCTGCGGCCGTAATGGGCCAGTACTGCGATATCATCGGCATCCGTTCGTTCCCGAAGCTGCAGAACCGCGACGAGGACTACAACGAGGAACTGCTAAACCAGTTTATCCAGTACACTAAAAAGCCAATCGTGAGCCTGGAGTCGGCTACGCGCCACCCGCTGCAAAGCCTGGCAGACTTGCTGACGATTAAAGAAAACGCCGTTGCTGGCAAGCGCCCGAAAGTAGTGCTGAGCTGGGCGCCGCACATCAAGCCAATCCCGCAATGCGTTGCCAATTCCTTTGCCGAGTGGATGGGCCAGGCCGACGTGGAGCTGGTGATTACGCATCCGGAAGGCTACGAGCTGGCTGAGGAGTTCACCAAAAACGCCACGGTGACGATGGACCAGCAGGAGGCGTTGCAGGGCGCGGATTTCGTGTACGTGAAGAACTGGTCGAGCTACACAGAGTACGGCAAAGTGCTGACGGACGGGGAGGGCTGGATGCTGACTAACGAGAAGCTGCAGGCGACCAACAACGCCAAGGTGATGCACTGCCTGCCGGTGCGCCGCAACGTGGAGCTGAGCGACGAAATACTGGACGGACCGAACTCACTGGTGCTGGAGCAAGCCAATAACCGCACCTACGCTGCCCAAGCCGTGCTCAAGCGCATGCTAGAAGCGATGTAATTGACAAATGACAAAGGAACTTGTGACAAAAGACCAATCAATCTAATCTAAATGGCTGTCTTTTATTCTTTGTCACAAGTTCTTTTGTCATCTTCATCCGTCCTTTGTCCTTTGTCAAATTGTCCTTTGTCACAGATCAAATGATTATAGTAAAAATAGGCGGCAACATCCTGGATAATCCGGAGCGTCTGCAGTCGTTTTTAAGTGATTTTGCCCAATTGCCGGGACCGAAACTACTGGTGCATGGTGGGGGCAAAATTGCTTCTGCCTTTGGCCAGCGGTTAGGTATTACCCCAAAAATGGTGGAGGGTCGCCGCATTACGGATGCTGAAACGTTGGAATTGGTAACCATGGTGTATGGCGGATTGGTGAACAAGCAGGTGGTGGCTAAACTGCAGGCGCTTGGCTGCAACGCCATTGGTCTTACCGGCGCGGATGGCAACATCATGCCGGCTACCAAGAGGCCTGTCAAAACGGTGGATTATGGATTTGTGGGTGATGTGGCTGGTCCGGAAAGTATAAATGTGACTGCGCTGGAGGCGATTGTAGAGGCTAGGCTTACGCCTGTCTTCGCGCCACTCACGCACGACACGCAAGGCAACATGCTCAACACCAATGCCGATACCATTGCCTCGGTACTGGCCACGGCGCTGGCACCAAAGTATAAGGTGCAGTTAGTGTACTGTTTCGAGAAAAAAGGCGTGCTGCAAAATGCCGAGGATGACACCTCTGTTATCTCCCACATCCATACAGAAAAGTATAAAACGCTGAAGGAGGAAGGCGTAGTAAATGCCGGCATGATTCCGAAACTGGACAATGCCTTTGCCGCGCTGCAGCAGGGGGTGGCGCAGGTATTAATTTGTGAGGCCGAGGCTTTGACAAGTATAAACACAGCCCACTACAGCGGCACGACCATCAGCCTGAACTAATGGAGCAGCAGGAATTATACATACAAGCTGTGGAGCTGCTGCAGCAACTCATCCAGACCCCTTCTTTAAGCAAAGAGGAAGATAAAACAGCCGCGTTGCTGGTAGATTTTCTAAAAACAAACGGGGTAGAAGAAGTTCATCAGCAGCAACATAACGTATGGGCCTTCAATAAGCACTATAAGCCGGAGTTGCCTACGCTGCTCCTCAACTCGCACCACGACACGGTAAAGCCCAACGCCGGCTATACCCGTAATCCGTTTGAGGCAAGTATAGAAGACGGCAAACTTTTTGGTCTGGGGAGCAACGATGCCGGTGGCTGCCTGGTGTCGCTGATAGCGACGTTTTTATACTTTTATGAGCGGCAGGACCTGAAGTATAACCTGGTAATGGCAGCCACCGCAGAGGAGGAAATCAGCGGGCGAAACGGCATTGAAAGTATACTTCCACAACTGGGCGAGCTGGAGGTAGCCATAGTGGGCGAACCTACTGAAATGCACCTTGCTGTTGCCGAGAAAGGACTGATGGTGCTTGACTGCACAGCCCGCGGCAAAGCCGGACACGCCGCCCGGGAAGAAGGCATCAATGCCATTTACGAGGCGCTGCCGGATATCCAGTGGTTTCAAAGCTATACGTTCCCGAAGGTATCTGAGCACCTGGGCCCGGTAAAGATGAGCGTTACGGTTGTACAGGCCGGCACACAGCACAACGTCGTACCCGATACCTGCTCCTTTACCGTAGACGTGCGCCTGACCGATGCCTATACGATGGAGGAAGTGTTGGAAACGATACAGCAAAACGTAAAAGCAGAGGTAAAGCCGCGCTCTATGCGCCTAAGGCCTTCCAGCATCCCACTGGAGCATCCGCTCGTGCAAGCAGGCATCAACATGGGCCGAAGGACCTATGGTTCGCCTACGACCTCTGACCAAGCCTTGCTGCCTATTCCGTCGCTTAAAATGGGACCAGGCTTCTCCGGTCGCTCGCATATGGCCGACGAGTACATCTACCTCCACGAGATAGAGGAAGGCATTAGGCTCTACATTGAGCTGCTGGAGAACGTTATCGTTGACAAAGTGTAAATCTGCCCCAATTCACTCATCCACTCATTCACTCAATCAAAATTAAAACATGAAACTCTGGCAAAAGAATACGGCTGTAGCTGCTGAGATAGAAAAATTCACCGTTGGCCGCGATGCAGAACTGGATATGGAACTGGCGCGCTTTGACGTGCTGGGCTCCTTGGCGCACACGCAGATGCTGCAAAGTATAGGCTTGCTTACGGCCGAGGAATTACAGGTGCTGCAGGCAGAGCTGAAAAACATCTACAAAAGTATAGAGGCCGGTGATTTTGCCATTGAGCCAGGGGTGGAGGACATCCACTCTCAGGTGGAGTTGGAGCTGACCAGAAGAGTGGGAGAGGCGGGCAAAAAGGTACACAGCGGCCGCTCGCGTAACGACCAGGTGCTGGTAGACCTCAAGTTATACTTCCGCCACCAGTTGCAGGAGGTGGTGCAGGAGGTGCAGGGCTTATTTGAAGTGCTGCAGGCCCAAAGCGAGAAGTATAAACACGTACTGCTGCCAGGCTACACGCACCTGCAGGTGGCTATGCCCTCTTCGTTTGGCCTGTGGTTTGGCGCCTATGCCGAGAGTTTGGTAGATGACATGCAGCTGCTGCTGGCTGCCTATAAAATTGCGGATAAAAACCCGCTGGGCTCCGCTGCCGGCTACGGTTCGTCTTTCCCGCTCAATCGCCAGCTGACGACCGATTTGCTGGGTTTTGAAAGTATGAACTACAACGTGGTGTATGCCCAAATGGGCCGTGGCAAAACAGAGCGCACCGTGGCGGTGGCCCTGGCAGCAGTGGCGGCAACCTTAGCCCGCATGAGCATGGACCTGTGCCTGTACATGAGTCAGAACTTTGGCTTTGTGACGCTGCCCGACCACCTGACAACCGGCTCCAGCATCATGCCGCACAAAAAGAACCCGGATGTGTTCGAGCTGCTGCGTGGCAAATGCAACAAGCTGCAGGCCCTGCCCACCGACATCAGCATGCTGCTCATCAACCTGCCTTCCGGCTACCACCGCGAAATGCAGTTGCTCAAAGAGAGCTTGTTCCCGGCCTTCCAGGAGCTAAAGAGCTGTCTGCAGATGATGGCTTACATGGCCGAGCAATTGCTGGTGAAGGAAGAAATTTTGAAGGACGAGAAGTATAAATACCTCTTCAGCGTGGATGCTGTGAACGAGCTGGTGCTGCAGGGCATGCCGTTCCGGGATGCCTACAAAGCGGTGGGAGAAAGTATAGAAGCGGGCACGTTTGAGGCCCCGGCCGAAGCCATCCATACCCACGAAGGCAGCATCGGTAACCTTTGCAACGATAAGGTTGCTGAGCAGATGAACCAGTTGCTACAGGCCTTTAACTTTGAGCGTGTGCAGCAGGCTTATGCTAAACTGACAGCTGAATAAGAACTACTGCATCTCAGTATAAGTAAAGCCATTAAGCATACTTTCCTAAAGTTATGCTTAATGGCTTTTATACTTCCGGCTACATGCTTTTTACCGCCGCCCCATCCTTTAGTTAATTCAGATGATACTTCTGTGGCTTAATATTATTTATCTTTCTGGAAGACTGCAGCAGCGTACCCACCAGTAAGGCAAGTATAACGGCCATAGCAATCACCAGGTAAGAGAGCACCTTCAGCGACGTCATCTGCCGTTCGGCGTCCTCATACAACTCATGCCCCACCTTCTCCTGAAGCTGGCTTAGCGCATGCAGGGGCTTCAGCAGTTCCTGGAACGAAGCCATGCCTTCCTGGCGGAACATAGCCAAGGCTGCCGGTTTGTCGCCGGACTGGCTCACTTCAAGTATAGCTTGCTGGGTCTTGGCGTAATCTTTCCCGGCCTGTAGGTAATCCTGCAGGTCACTGTTCTCCTGCGTGGTCAGGTAGGTGGCCCGGAACTTCTGTAGCAGGGAGTCCAGGTCTGCCTCGTTCTCGCCCATCTCCTGCAAAATGCGCTGCTCTTCCGCTGCAGTGGTGGCCAGCAAATGCTCCTCCAGCAGCAGGCGATTCTGGTAGTAGCGCTCCTGCATCGTCGAGATGTCCAGCGCCGGCACCAGCCTGTCAGCATATACTGATTTAAATTGCCCGCTCACCTTGGTCATGCTATAGCTCACAAACCAATTTGCGGCCATGATGATCAGGAAAACAAAGCTAAGCGCCAGTGCAATGCGGTTTCGGTTTCCTATTCTGAAGCTCCAACTCATAGTATCAGATACTTGTGCAATTTAAGGTAATCATTTCTCCCTGTTTTCCCAACTTCGTTTCCTTTAGATTGATTCCGGACAGCTAAACTTTAGCACGAAATATCTTGCTTATGTATTAAAACTTTTGCCTGCTGCAGCGTATAACAACACGTTGTTGTACCATTCTAAGGCAGATGAATATTCAGTGATCCCGATAAAAATCCACACACAACCCGACGACTCGACCTGCGGCCCAACCAGCCTGCATGCGGTTTACCGGTATTTTAAAGATCCAATTTCGCTCAGCGATGTCATCAAGGAGGTGCCGTCGCTGGATGAGGGGGGGACGCTGGAGGTATTATTGGCCTGCCATGCACTTAAGCGCGGCTACCGGGCCCGGATTTATACTTACAACATGTTCGTGTTTGACCCCACCTGGATCGGGTTGACCAACGAAGAGGTTATTCTGAAACTGGAGGAGCAGCTAAAGTATAAAAAGAGCCCCAAACTGCACCGGGCCACGCAGGCCTACATTGAGTTTCTGCGGCTGGGCGGCGAGTTGCGCTGCCGGGACCTTAACAAGCAGCTGCTAAAGAAATACTTTGACGCCGACATCCCGCTCCTGACGGGCCTGAGTGCCACCTACCTCTACCAAAGCTCCCGCGAGTATGCCGATGAGCACGGAAACTCTGTTTATGACGACGTGCAGGGCTACCCGATGGGGCATTTTGTGGTGCTGTGCGGTTTCGGGGAGGATCAGAAAAGTATTGTAGTGGCCGACCCCTACCGCGAGAACCCATACTTTGGCGACAACTATTACGAAGTAAAAGGCACCCACCTGGTCAATTCCATTATGCTGGGAATGGCCACTTACGACGCTAACCTGCTGGCCATACTGCCGGCACACTATGAACCGCTCGAAGATTAAACCATGCGAAAAATAATTATTGTCGACTACCCCAAAGATTGGGAGGAGGCGATTGAGGATACAGAGGTGGTCGACGCCCAGACATACCTTACCAACCCTACTTACACCGACATCCGCAGCGCGCGTATCTTTAACCTGTGCCGCTCGCACCGCTACCAGAGTGCCGGCTACTATGTGTCGCTGCTGGCCGAGGCGCGGGGCCACAAGCCCATCCCAAGCGTTACCACGATGCAGGATCTCAAGAGCCCGACCATCGTGCGGGCCATCACCGTAGAAATGGAGGACCTGATCCAGAAAAGCCTGGCAGGGCTCAAATCAACGAGCTTTACCCTGAGTATATACTTTGGGCAGAACCTGGCGCAGAAGTATGAAAAGCTGTGCAAGGCTTTGCACGACCACTTCCAGGCGCCATTGCTGCGCGCGCAGTTTGTGTACAAAGACAATTGGGTGCTGCAAAGCATCTCGCAGGTGCCTATTAATGATGTGCAGGAGGATCACCGCAAGTACCTTAAGAACTTTGCCAAGTCATACTTTGCCCGCCAGCGCTTCTCAGGTGCCCGCATCAACCGCAAGGCTTACGATTTGGCCATCCTGGTGGACCCGCAGGAGAAAGCGCCGCCCTCGAACGAGAAGGCCATTCAGCATTTTGTGGAGGCCGCCGAGTGCCAGGGCTTTTACACTGAGCTCATCACCAAAGATGATTACCGCCGTCTGCCCGAGTTCGATGCGCTCTTTATCCGGGAGACAACTGCCGTGAACCACCATACCTACCGCTTTGCCCGCAAGGCCTATGCCGATGGGTTGGTGGTGATCGATGATCCGGTTTCCATACTTCGGTGCACGAACAAAGTATACCTGGCCGAGCTGCTGGCAAAAGCCAAGGTTCCTGTTCCCAAAACGATGATCATCCACAAGGATAACCGGCAGGAGGTGGTGAAGGAGCTGGGATTGCCCTGCGTGCTGAAGCTGCCTGACAGCTCTTTTTCGCAAGGTGTGGTGAAGGCCAAGGACGGGGAGGAGCTGCAGCAGGAACTCGATAAAATGCTGGAGACCTCCGAGCTTATCATCGGGCAGGAGTATACCCCCACCGAGTTTGACTGGCGCATTGGCGTGCTGGACAAGCAGCCGCTCTATGCCTGCAAGTACTACATGGCCAAAGGGCACTGGCAGATCTATAACTGGAACGGCAAACGAAAGCAGGACGAGGAAGGGGACGGCGAGGTAATCCCGTTTGAGCAGGTGCCTTTTCATGTGCTCCACACAGCCCTGAAAGCAGCCAACCTGATCGGCAACGGCCTCTACGGGGTAGATTTGAAGGAAATCGACGGGAAAGCCTACGTGATCGAAGTAAACGACAACCCAAGTATAGACGCCGGGGTAGAGGACAAAATCCTTAAAAAGGAGCTTTACGCGTCCATCATCAAATCTATAAAGCAACGCATCGACAACCACAAAAACGGAAATGGCAGAACCGATGGATAAACCGAAAAAGCCGCTGCACCTCTTCGAGGGATTTGGGGTGGAGCTGGAGTACATGATCGTGCAGCACGACACGCTGCAGGTGCTGCCCATTACCGATAAGTTGATTTACGACGAGGTGGGAGAATATCTTTCGGATGTGGAGTTCGGGGATATCGCCTGGAGCAACGAGCTGGTGCTGCACGTGGTGGAGCTAAAGACGCAGGGACCGGTGAAAAGCCTGGTGAACCTGCAGGAGAAGTTTCAGAAGCATGTGCAGAAGATCAACAGCATGCTTTCCAAGTATAATGCCATGCTGCTGCCCACCGGGGCGCATCCGCTCATGAACCCTTTTACAGAAACAAAGCTGTGGCCGCACGAGCATAATGCCGTATACGAGGCCTATAACCGCATTTTCGATTGCCGGGGCCATGGCTGGGCTAACCTGCAGAGCACGCACCTGAACCTACCTTTCTACGATGACGCCGAGTTCGAGAAGTTGCACGCAGCCATTCGGGTGCTGTTGCCCATCATGCCGGCCCTCAGCGCCTCCACGCCTATTCTGGATGGGGCCATAACCGGCCTTACGGACACGCGCCTGGAAGTATACCGGAAGAACCAGCAGAAAATCCCCAGCATAACAGGCAAGGTGGTGCCCGAGGCAGTGTTTTCCTATGCAGCTTATGAGCAGCAGGTGCTGCAGCCCATGTACCGCGAAGTGGCTCCCTACGACCCGGACGGCACGCTGCAGGAGGAGTTCCTTAACTCTCGTGGTGCCATAGCCCGCTTCGAGCGCAACACCATCGAAGTGCGCCTGCTGGACATTCAGGAAAGCCCCTTGGCCGACTTAGCTATACTTCAGGCCATTGTAATGGTCTTACAGGCGCTGATCGCGGAGCGTTGGGTGCCGCTGCAGGAGCTCAAGTCCTGGCACGAAGACCGTCTCTCGGCTATACTTTTAGAAGTAATTGCCAAAGGCCAGGAGGCCATACTTGCCGATAAGGATTACATCCGCCTTTTTGGCTACGACTGTAGTGAGGATTGCACTGTAGGGGAGCTGTGGAAGCACCTGGTGCAGGACGTTATCTCGCTGGATGAGCAGCCGGAGGTGGCAAACGCTTTAAATATTATTGTTTCCCGTGGCAACCTTTCCAAGCGGATTCTGACGGCCCTGGGCACTGCGCCCACGGAAGAGAAGATCCGGGAAGTATACCAGCAGTTGGCGGTATGCCTGCAGAAAGGGGGCGTATTTTTACAAAATGAACCATGCTGAAAACCCTTATTACCTGCGAGCACGGCGGCAACGAGATTCCGCCGGCACACGCAGGATTGTTTACCGATGCGAGAGAACTCCTGCAATCGCACAGAGGATATGACATAGGCGCACAGGAGCTGTTAGAAAACTTAACCGATTTAGCTGATAAAACATTTTACGCTACTACCTCAAGGTTACTCGTGGAGCTGAACCGCTCGTTGCACCACCGGAACCTCTTCTCGGAAATAACCAGGAAGCTGCCCCAGCCGGAACAGGAAAAGATCCTGAAGGAGCATTACCATCCGTACCGGGAGCGCGTGGAGGAGCTGATACATGATCTGGTGATGGTGGGGCACCAGGTGCTCCATGTCTCCGTGCACAGCTTTACGCCCGTGCTGGACGGGGAGGAACGGCAGGCGGACATCGGCTTGCTCTACGATCCGAAGCGGGTGGGAGAGCGTAATTTTTGCCGCGACTGGAAAGAGGCCTTCCGCGAGCAGCAGCCTGAGCTGGTGGTGCGGTTTAACTACCCCTACTTAGGGGTTTCCGATGGCTTTCCGACTTACTTACGCCGTAAATTTACTGACCGGCAGTACATTGGTATCGAACTGGAGGTGAACCAGAAGTTCCCGCTGGAGGGCGGGGAAAAGTGGAAGCAGCTGCAGCGATCCGTAAAACAAAGCCTGAAGCTAGTGCAGGCAAAGTATAAAACGAATGGAGATAATGATTAAATTTGTGTATTAGGAAAACAAAATATCTTCATTTGTAGTATTTAAACTAGCATCTGCCTACAGGTGCAGCAACTCCCTGTGCACGTGTAGGTTTCATTAACAGCATACATACTTTTAACTTTAAGGAAAAACTATGAGAATTAAGAATCTACTTCATTTAGTTGTGGTACTGGCACTAGGGCAATTCCTCTTCTCCTGTAACTCAACAGAATACTATAAATTTTCGCCGGCCAAACCAGAGGCCTATAACACTCCTGTAAAAGCCAAACCAGCCCCTCAGGTGGAGGAAGTGGAAGACCTTACCCCATCCCTGGCAATGGCCATGGCTACTGAAACGGAAACCACTGCACCTGCTGCAGAGCCTGTGCTGGAAGCAAGTGTTAAAGCCGAGCCTGCTGTGGCCCCACGCAAATCTGCAGCTGTGGTAAAAGCACCAGCCGTTAAGGAAGAAGTGAAACTGGAAGAGCGCGAGATGACCTCTGTTGAGGCCGAGGCACTAGCCCTTGCCAAAGAGCGCCTGGCGGACATGACCAAGGCCGAGAAGAAAGAGCTGAAGAAAGAAGTGAAGGAGATGATGCGCCAGAGTGGCTCACGTACCTCCGTAGTAGAGATCATCCTGGCAGTTATACTTCCGCCGCTGGCTGTATTCCTGCACGATGGCATCGGTACTTCGTTCTGGATCAACATCATCCTGACGCTCCTGTTCTTTATACCTGGTATTATACACGCACTCTTGGTAGTAACGGACACGATCTAACGAGATTTGTTAGTATAGCAACAATAGGAGAAGCACCGTGAGAACGGTGCTTCTTTCGTTCTGCCGGTTCCGGAGCAGGCTATAAGTATGACTTTAACTATCATACAAGTATAGCTTTCTGTTCAGGGAACTGCCGGAAAACAACTGCCTTAGTGAGAAACGTATGAAATAGAAACTCTGAGAAGTATGGATTACAAGGACTATTATAAAATCTTGGGCGTTGACAAGAAAGCACCGCAGGCAGAGATAAAGAAGGCCTACCGTGCTTTAGCCAAGAAATATCACCCGGACAAAAACAAAGGCGACAAAGAGGCGGAGGAGAAGTTTAAGGACGTGAGCGAGGCTTATGAGGTGCTGGGCGATGAGGAGAAGCGCAAGCAGTACGACCAGCTGGGAGCAAACTGGCGGCAGTTTCAGCAGGGCGGGGCAGGTGGCCAGTACTACGGCGGTCAACCCGGCGGTGGGTTCCGCGGCTATCAAGGCGACTTCAGCGATATCTTTGGCAGTGGTGGAGGTGGCAGCGGCTTCTCCGATTTCTTTGAGCAGTTTTTTGGGGGCGGGTCGCGTGGAGGCTTTGGGGGGCATAGGCCCGCAAAAGGCCAGGACTACCAGGCCGATATGGAGATAAGCCTGCAGGAGGCTTATGCCGGAACTAGCCGCCTTTTAAATGTAAACGAGCAGCAGCTGCGCATCACCACAAAGCCCGGCGTTTCGGACGGACAGGTGCTGCGCATCAAGGGCAAGGGAGCACCGGCACCAGGCGGAGGCACGGCAGGGGACTTATACATCAACGTGCGCGTACTACCCGACCCGCATTTTGAGCGCAGCGGAGACGACCTGACCACCACCTTACCCGTGGACATGTACACTGCCATACTGGGCGGCGAGGCCCAGGTGCCCACCATGAGTGGCCTGGTGCGGCTGAAAATTCCGGCCGGAACCCAGAACGGCAAAACACTGCGCCTGCGCGGGAAAGGGATGCCCCATTACGGCCATGCCAGCCAACACGGCGATCTTTACGTAAAGATAGAGGTAAAGCTGCCCACCAGCCTCAGTGCAGAGGAGCGCGACTTGCTGGAGCGACTCCGGGAACTGAGCAAGGCGCGGGCATTCTGATTGTTTGCGGACCTATAGCCAACGTTGCCATGTTAGTAACCATTGAACAAACGCGCACCTACGCACCACTGGAGAATTTTCTGGAGAGCCTCGCCGAGAAGGAGCTGACCTGCTATGCCTCAGACCTGCTGCAACAGCAAGGCTGCGAAAGTATGGATGAGTTAAGCCATGCCATCCGGCGGGCATCTGAAGTATGCAGCTGCATGCACGTGCCCCTGCATGAAAATTTCAAACCGGTTTACCGATCCCGCAACGGGGAGGTGGTGCAGGATTGGCGTCTGTCGCCGATGGCCTATATGCTCACCATGTTGAATGCGGACGCCAAGAGCGAGGTGGTGGCGCGAACACAGCTCGAAATGGTGCGCCGTTTCCTTAACAAAGCGTAATCTCCGGCAACGGCTGCGGCAGGGCTTCCTGCTCGGCCAGCACACCTTCCCACCCAAACTGCCGGCACAAGCGCAGCATGTTTAGCGGTAGCTGTGATTTTATACTAGTATCCGCCCCCGTAAACGGATGTACGAAGCGGAGCTCGGCGGCGTGCAGCAGCAGGAAAGGGCTATCCAATTCTTCCAGGAACATCTTGTTGTGGCGCCAGTCACCGTGGCGCTTGTCGCCGATGATGTAGTGGCGCAGGTGCGCAAAATGCTTGCGAATCTGGTGCATGCGGCCTGTTTCAGGCTTTATCTTTACCAAGCTATAGCGCGAAGTCTGATAGCGCCCCACCGGTATGGGCAGCTCTACAGTGGCCAGGCGGTCGTAATGCGTTACCGCATCCTGCGGCTCCCTGTGCTGGTGGTCTTTGTCGGGGCGGATGGGGTTGTCTATGGTTCCAGCCTCGGGCGTATAGCCGCGCGCGATGGCGAAGTATGTTTTATCCGGCTCCCGGGCCTCAAAAGCCTGCACAATGGGCGCAGCTGCCTCCGGCGACTTGGCGAAAAGCAGCACCCCTGAGGTTCCGCGATCGAGGCGATGTACCGTAAATACGTGGTATCCTAGCTGGTCGCGTAGCAGCTGCAGGGCAAACTCCTTCTTTTCCTCGGCAATGCGCGTGCGGTGCACCAGCAAACCGTTTGGCTTATTGATGGCCACATACTGCGCATCCTCATAAATTATTTCTAGCACCTATACTTCCTTTTTAGGCAAAGATAGGCAAACCTTGCGTTATGGGAGGCTGAAAGTATAAATCCGTAGGACCCCCGATTTTATACTTCTATACTCCCAAATTTTATACTTTCTGATACTATAAGCAGCGGTTGCGGGAGCACGCCTAAAAGTATAAATTCAACAAAGTATAAACTAAATTTAGGTTAATTTGCGGCTAGGCCTCGTATATTTGTCCCTCACGCTAACAGCAGACAGGGCAGGGTATGGCAATCTCGATTGATAATTTACGAAAAGGCAAAAAGTATAAACTTACCAACCACGGCGAAACCTTTGAGTTTCAGGTGCTGGAGATGCCCACTGACAACGAATACCGCGTGAAAGACCTGCTCACGCTGGATACCTTCCTGCTCCACGACCTGCTAAAGTATGGCCGGGGCAAAGACTTCGACCTGGAGGAACTGTAGGAGTTAACTGCGGCTGACTTTTCCCTTTAGCTCCCAATGGCTTTTCAGGATATCGCTGCCCTGCGGCTGGCGCACGATGGTGCGCACGTAACGCTCGCCTGCTATACTTCCGTCTTCGTTTCGTTTCCCGATAAACAGCGTAACGGGCTCGCCCAAGTCATTTGTAATAAAGGTAATATCCTTGCCTCCATACTTCTGATTGTGGCGGTGGTTCGGCTCGTATGCTTTCGCTAATAGCTTCTCTAGCTTAGGGTTCAGGGGCATGGCTGTAAGTTGTAGTTTAAGCAAATTGACGTGTGCCGTGCTGCAGCCACCTCATGGCCTCCGCTTTGTTATAAAACACCCGGAACTCCAGCGAAGTCTGTTGCTGCTGGCTCAGGAACTCAAACATTTTATACGACACAATTTCCTGAAAGGCATCAGACGGAATAACCCGGGCATAGCGATCCAGGTTAAGGCTTCCTATAATGTCCTTTCCTAAAGCCGATACCCAATGCTGCAGGGCCATCGCCAGATTTATACCCATCGAGTTATCCGACAGGTAATACCGCAGCTGCTCCTGCGCGGCAACCTCCAGGCTAAATTTATAGGCCTGCTTAAACTCCTTATCCGACGGCTGGCGTAGCCAATTCACTTCCAGCAGGCTCTCCGGACGATGCAGGCTTATCGTTACGTAGTTTTTTCTAAGGATTTCCATAGGCAAAATCAGACAGGGCACGTTGTACGAATCTATACTTACGCAGCTGATGCCAGGAAGTATAAAGTATAACAAAAACATGTTAAAACCTTACCAGAATTAATTCGCGCAAACTAGCCACAGGCCTAAACGCAGCAGCCGGTGCCACGTATATGTAATCCGTAAAAGGAGGTGTGAAATGATGCAAGGAGAGCCACATTACTTTGTCTATATCTTTGGCGACCAAACCCACGAGAACGTGGAAATAGGGGTAGCGGGAGACTTGTATAAGCTCACCCATACCCAGGCTGTGCCCGGAGTGGAAAGCAAGACGGCCAGGCTGGTGTATTATGAGCATTACAGCGCGGAAAGCGATGCCCTCCACCGCCAGGAACAGCTCACGCGCGACAGCCTCGACCATGCCATCTACCTTATCGAGTCGGTGAACCCGAATTGGCTGGACCTCAGCGACACGCTCGATAACTAAGGCCTCAGGCAACTTTAAACCGCTGCTGACGGTTAGGCAATTGCGGCCTGTCTTTGTATCTTTACCACAGGCAGAGGTTGCCGCAGCTAGTTTTCCCTGAACGATAAAGCATAGTTTGAGAGCTAAATTCAATAGCCTGAGCGAGAACATCCGGCTACAGTTATTTGTGGTGTTGGTGGGCGTGCTGTTGCTGGTAACCAAGTTCACCGCGTTCGTGCTTACCAACTCCAACGCCATTTTAACAGATGCCCTGGAGTCTATCATCAACGTGGTGGCAGGGGCTTTTTCGCTCTACAGCCTGTTTCTCTCAGCCCGCCCCCGCGACGAGAACCATCCCTACGGCCACGGAAAGATTGAGTTTGTGGCTGCCACACTGGAAGGTTCACTTATACTGGTGGCCGGAGGCGCCATCATCTTCAAATCTATTGCCAACCTCATAAACCCGGTGCCATTGCAGCAGTTGGATGTGGGTATTATACTTACCGCAGCGGCTGGGCTGGTTAACTACGCGGTTGGTTTTGTAACTGAGCGGCGAGGCCTTCAAAACAACTCGCTAGTGCTGGCGGCCGGTGGCAAACACCTCAAATCTGACGCCTATTCCACCGCAGGTATCCTCATCGGGCTGCTTTTGATCTACCTTACGGGAATAGTTTGGCTGGACAGCGTGGTGGCCATCATTTTCGGCTTGATTATCGGGTATACCGGCTACCGCATTCTGCGCTCCTCCATTGCCGGCATTATGGATGAAGCAGACTATGAGCTTTTGCAGCGTATCGTGCGGGTGCTCAACGAGAACCGCCGCGAGAACTGGATCGACATTCACAACCTCCGCGTCATTAAGTATGGCTCCACGTTGCACATCGATTGTCACTTAACCGTGCCTTGGTACCTGAACGTGCAGGAGGCCCATGACGAGGTGGAGGCGGTAGCCGAGGTAGTACGCGAGCAAATTGACCCGAGCATCGAACTCTTTATACATACCGATCCCTGTATCATGCCATCCTGCGCCATCTGCGCCAAAGAAAACTGCGAAGTGCGCCGGCAGCCGTTTCAGGAGCGCGTAGAATGGGACTTCGAGAAAGTTATTGCAGACCGCAAACACGGAACCTATTAAATCCATGAAAAAGTATAGAATCGCCGTAGTGGGCATTGGCGGCGTGGGAGGCTACTACGGTGGCTTGCTGGCCAACCGCTTTGCCAAAGATGAGAACCATGAGGTTGTTTTTATAGCACGAGGCAAACACAAAGAGCTAATAGCACAACAAGGGCTGAAATTGGCCTTGGATGGGGAGGAGCTGGTGGTTCGGCCAAGTATGGTAACGGATGAAACAGCCCACATCGGACATTTCGACCTTGTCCTGTTCTGCGTGAAGAGCTACAGTTTGCAGCAGGTGGCCGAACAAATGGCGCCAAACATCGGTCCTGAAACTGTTATACTTCCTTTACTTAACGGCGCGGAAAGTATAGCCTACCTGCAGCAACGGTTTCCGGAGGCACAGGTGCTGTGGGGTTGTGTGTACATCATCGCCAGTATAAAAGAACCCGGCGTAGTACAGGTGCAGGGCCAGTATAACCGCCTAATCTGGGGCAACCCGGAACTCCCCGAACAAACGCTGCAGCGGATCAGCACCCTTTTCGACGAGGCCGGGATAAACCACGAACATTACGGACAGGAGGTGAAAAGCAAAGTATGGGAGAAGTTTTCGTTCATCTCGCCGGTAGCCAGCCTTACTTCGCTCACGCACCAGACCATGGGCCAGATTGTGGAGCAACCAGAGCTGGCAGCGCAACTGCAGCAGCTGATGCAGGAACTGGTGCAGGTGGCTCATGCCAAGGGTATTCCATTACCAGACGATATTATCAAACGAAACCTGGCGGTAGTGGAGCGGATGCAGCGGGGTGTCACCTCCTCAATGGAGCGCGATTTCGCCCAAGGAAAAGATACGGAACTGGAGAACCTGACTGGCTATGTGGTGCGGGAAGCCCAAAAGTATGGTGTGTCCGTGCCGCAGTACGAGCAGGTGTACCACAAGTTGAAGGGTGGTTGCTAGTTAAATTAATCCATTCTTCTCGCTCGCCTCTGGCGAGTGTGCGGTATAAGACGGCCTCTGGCTGTTCAAATCTATACTTTACATTTTTTTTAATTGCTGCCTAACCCTGCTACGCGAATAACGATGAACGTTCAACTTGTAGCGAACCTACAGAAGTATAAACCTTTTCCCAGGCAGCGCTTTTACCACCCCTTTAAACTCCAGCCCCAAAAGCACCGAGGCTAAGAGGCTTATCGGCACTTGCGCTTTCCAGCTGAGGTTATCCATGTGCTCTTCCCGGGTTTGTTGCAGCACCTGCAGTACCTTCAGTTCATCTTTATTAAACTCAGCCGGATCAAAAGAGATTTTGGAGGACTTACGAGAGGCTGCTTCATCCTGCAGATCCCAGTTCAGCAGCTCCACCAGGTCTTGCACCGAAGTATAAGCCACGGCTTTGAGCGATTTGATCAGGTGGTTGGTGCCTTCCGAGACAGGGGAGGTGATGTTGCCCGGTACAGCCATTACTTCCTTGTCGTAGCTGTGGGCAATATCGGCGGTGATGAGGGTGCCGCTTTTCATGGCCGCTTCCACCACAATGGTACAGTCGCTCATGCCAGCGATAATGCGGTTGCGGGCCGGAAAGCGCGGGGCGTCCGGTCTGGTGCCAAAAGGGTTCTCGGTCAAAAGACCGCCCTGCGTCAGCATCCGGTCGGCATACTTGCGGTGCACGGCCGGGTAGACTGTTTCTGGACCGCTGGCCATCACACCCACGGTGGGTAAGCCCGCCTGCAGCGCCGCCCGGTGCGCCACAATATCGACGCCATAGGCCAGCCCGCTGACGATTGTTACGTTGTAAGGCTTTAATTCCTCGACAATGCGCTCGGTTACTGTTTGGCCATAGGTTGTTATCTGCCTGGTGCCTACCATGCTGATGATGCGGCGCTGGTTGAGGTTGGCGTTGCCCCGGAAGTATAGCAGCGTCGGCGCATCGGGGATTTGCTTGAGCCTGTCGGGGAACTTAGGCGAAGTATAAAACAGCAGTTGTACCTCCAGCTCCTCCGCCCGTTTCACCCATTCTTCAGCCTGCAGCAGCGTAGTCCGCGCATTGTCTTTTATACTTTGGAGAAGCTTTGGTCCGACGCCCGGCACCTTCTGCAATTTGGCGAGCGGCGCTTCGAACACCGCCTTGGGCGAGCCGCAATAACTCACCAGTAGGCGCGTCAGCTGTGCGCCCACGCCGGGCAAGCGGGTAATGGCTACTTCGTAAATGTTATGTTCTTCCACCATAGGTAAAGAACTACGAAGCTTTTAGGCTTTGGTATTCAGTTGGTCCTTAATGCCCTGCAAAAATGCCTTCACCTTCTCCAGCGACTCAATGATCTCCATCTTGTCCTTTGCCTGCACGGGTTTGTTTTTCATCACCTCCCGGGCACCTTGTATCGTATAGCCGCGCTCTTTTACCAGGTGATAAATGGTGCGCAGCGTCTCAATGTCTTTGGGCGTGTACTGGCGGTTGCCTTTCTTGTTCTTTTTTGGGCGGATTTGCTCAAATTCTGTCTCCCAAAAGCGGATCAGGGAGGGGGCTACATCGAACATGGTGGCTACTTCGCCGATGGTATAATACTGTTTCTCTATCTCTTTTTCCTTGTACGGCATAATAATGGCTTGTTTGGGGAGGTGCGAGAAGCTAATTTTAGGGCGAAATGTTACTGTTTCCGGCTAAAAATGCTACTTTTGCCTCTAATGTGCTATCCGGCACGCGCTAGAAGTATAGCGTTACCGATTGGCAAAAATTAGATATTTTTCTCTCTTAAACAACAAGTATAGCACTTAGTATCTAAAGGCTTAACACTCATACATGAACTCAGCTGAGATTAGACAAAAGTTCCTGGACTTCTTTGCCTCCAAACAACACCAGATTGTGCCTTCTGCGCCTATCGTGGTGAAGGATGACCCAACCCTGATGTTTATTAACTCGGGCATGGCGCCATTTAAAGACTACTTCCTGGGCAACAAACCCGCACCCTACAAGCGTGTGGCCGATACGCAGAAGTGCCTTCGTGTGAGTGGCAAGCACAACGACTTGGAAGAGGTAGGCTACGATACCTACCACCACACCATGTTCGAGATGCTGGGCAACTGGTCGTTTGGCGACTACTTTAAGAAAGAGGCGCTGCAGTGGTCGTGGGAGTTGCTGACAGAAGTATACCAACTGCCAAAAGACAGGCTATACGTTTCCGTTTTCCAAGGCGATGCGGCGGAGAACCTGCCGATGGACCAGGAAGCCTATGATATCTGGAAGACCATGATTGCCGAGGACCGTATCCTGATGGGCAACAAAAAGGATAACTTCTGGGAGATGGGCGATACCGGCCCCTGCGGACCATGCTCAGAAATCCACGTGGATCTTCGCTCTGATGAAGAGCGAGCCAAGGTAGACGGCAAGACGCTGGTAAACGCCGACCACCCGCAGGTGGTGGAGATCTGGAACAACGTATTCATGGAGTTCAACCGTTTGGCGGATACTTCGCTGGTAAAGCTGCCTGCACAGCACGTGGATACCGGAATGGGCTTCGAGCGCCTGTGCATGGCCATCCAGGGCAAGCAGTCGAACTACGACACCGATGTGTTTCAGCCGCTGATCCAGTACGTGGCCAACGAGGCTGGCGTAACCTATGGCCAAGATGAGAAAACCGACGTTGCCATCCGCGTAATCGCCGACCATATCCGTGCCATCTCCTTTACTATTTCCGACGGACAGCTGCCGTCTAATAACAAGGCGGGTTACGTAATTCGCCGTATCCTGCGCCGCGCCGTACGTTACGGGTTTACTTTCCTGGATTTCAAAAAGCCGTTCCTCTATAAACTGACAGAGGTATTGGCCGAGCAGACAGCGCATGTGTTCCCGGAACTGAAGCAACAGCTGGGCTTTGTGCAGCGCGTGATTGAGGAAGAGGAGAACGCCTTCCTG
Organism: Pontibacter chinhatensis; assembly: GCF_900113285.1. Taxonomy (GTDB): domain Bacteria; phylum Bacteroidota; class Bacteroidia; order Cytophagales; family Hymenobacteraceae; genus Pontibacter; species Pontibacter chinhatensis. Next base: position 301,120 of record NZ_FOOT01000001.1, on the reverse strand, counting down.
CGCACGCTGGAGAACGGCCTGAAGCGACTGGACGCGCTGGAGGATACTTTCAAGCAGAACAACAATACCATCGACGGCAAAACCGCCTTTGAACTGTACGATACCTTCGGCTTCCCGCTGGACCTGACCGCCCTGATTGCCCGTGAAAAAGGCCTGAAAGTGGATGAGCAGGGTTTTGGCAAAGAGATGGAGCAGCAGAAAAACCGCTCCCGCAACGCCTCTGCCACCGAGCAAAGCGATTGGGTTATCCTGCAGCCGGACGTGGTAAACGAGTTTGTGGGCTACGATTGCGACACGACCGACTCGCACATTGTGCGCTACCGCCAGGTAAAAGCCAAAAACAAAAGCGAGTATCACCTGGTGCTGGACAAAACGCCATTCTATGCCGAGAGCGGCGGCCAGGTAGGCGACGTGGGCTACCTGGTAGCTGATGGCGAGCGTGTGGAGGTACTGGACACGAAGAAAGAGAACGATCTTATACTTCATATTACCAGCAAACTACCGCAAAACGTAGAAGCTGGCTTCCGGTCTGAGATCGATGCGGAGCGCCGTAACCTGATTCGTAAGAACCACTCAGCTACGCACTTGCTGCACTCTGCTTTAAGAAAAGTGTTAGGTGACCACGTGCAGCAGCGCGGCTCTTTGGTAAACGAAAAAATCCTGCGCTTCGACTTCTCGCACTTTGCCAAAGTAGAGGACGCTGAACTGCGTCAGATAGAGCACATCGTGAACGAGCGCGTGCGCCAGGCCATTCCGTTGGATGAGCGTCGCAACGTGCCGATTGACGAGGCGAAAAACATGGGTGCTACCGCTCTGTTCGGCGAGAAGTATGGCGACTTTGTACGCGTGATTACTTTCGGCAGCGATTACTCAGTGGAGCTTTGCGGCGGTACGCACGTGCACAACACCGGCAACATCGGCTACTTTAAAATCATCTCCGAAAGCTCGGTAGCCGCTGGGGTGCGCCGTATTGAGGCTATCACAGCAGAAGCAGCAGAAGAGCACATGCAGCAGCAACTGAATGAGCTGAACGCAGTGCGCGAGGTACTGAACACGCAGAGCAACGTATCAGGCGCAGTGCAGAAAATGCAGGAAGACCTGAAAGCCCTGCAGAAGCAGCTGGAAGCTTATGAGCTGAAGCAGCTGGGCAACCTGAAAGAAACGCTGGCGCAGAAAGCGCAGCAGCTGAATGGCATCAACCTTATTACCGAGCGCGTGGACCTGAGCTCTGCTGATTACCTCAAGAAGCTGGCCTTTGACATGCGTCAGGTAGTGGAGAACTTGGTACTAATACTTGCCGCCGAGATTGATGGCAAGCCGCAGATTGCCGTGATGCTGTCGGATAACCTGGTGCAGGAGAAAAACCTGAACGCCAGCCAACTGGTTCGTGAACTAGCCAAGGAAATCAAAGGTGGCGGCGGTGGACAGCCGTTCTACGCCACAGCGGGTGGTAAAGACGTATCTGGCCTGAACGCAGTACCTGCCAAGGCGGTAGAACTTATCAAAGCAATTATTAATGAATAATGAATAATTAATGATGTGGAGTGATAAATTAGTCATTCCTCACTAATCATTAATTATAAGAAATACAGATAAGTAGTAATGATGAATTCATAATGAGGAATGATTAATGAGAGTCGAAAAAGATTACTCATTATTCATTCGTCATTAATCATTAAACAAATGGATAAAGCGATAAGAGATAAATATCAAGCCATTATTGGATTAGAGGTACACGCACAGCTGCTCACTGAAAGCAAAGCCTACTCCTCCGACTCAACAGAGTATGGCATGCTACCCAACACCAACCTGAGCGCAATCACGCTGGGTCACCCAGGTACGTTGCCGCGCGTGAACAAGCGTGTGGTGGAGATGGCTGTGAAAATGGGGCTAGCCACCAACAGCGAGATCACCAGGCATAACGTGTATGCCCGTAAGAACTACTTCTACCCGGACCTTCCAAAAGGCTACCAGATCACGCAGGACAAAACACCAATCTGTACGCATGGTCATATCCTGATAAAGGATGCGGAGGGTAACGAAAAGAAAATAGGTATCACACGCATTCACATGGAGGAAGATGCCGGTAAATCGATGCACTTGCCCGGAGAGGTGGAAACGCTGGTGGATTTTAACCGTGCCGGTGTACCTTTGATAGAGATCGTGTCGGAGCCGGATATCCGCGACTCTGAGGAAGCCTACAATTACCTGACCGAGATCAAGCGCCTGGTGAAGTACCTGGAAATTTGCGACGGCAACATGGAGGAGGGCTCCCTGCGCTGCGACGCTAATATTTCGGTGATGCTGAAAGGCTCCTCGTTGTGGGGCACAAAGGTGGAGGTGAAGAACATGAACTCCTTCCGCAACGTGCAGCGCGCGATTGAGCACGAGATCGAGCGTCAGATCATGGTGCTGGAGAATGGCGGCAAGGTAGAAGGCGAAACCCGCAACTTCGATGCCAATACCGGAACCACCACAGCCATGCGCTCGAAGGAAACACTGAACGATTACCGCTACTTCCCGGAGCCGGATCTGCCGCCATTGATCATCGAGCAGGTGTGGCTCGAGTCTGTGAAAGCTGCGATGCCGAGCCTGCCACAGGAGCTTTACAAGAACTTTGTAGAGAAGTTGGGTCTGCCGGAGTATGATGCAGCCGTATTGACAGACGCCAAGGAGGTAGCTTTATACTTTGAGGAGCTCGCCAAGCATACGCAGAACTACAAGGCTGCCTCTAACTGGGTAATGGGTCCGGTAAAGTCATACCTCAACGAGCTGCAGCTGCACATCAAGGACTTCCCGTTGCAGCCGGAACAAATCGCTCAGGTAATTGCTTTAGTAGATGAGAACAAGGTGAGCCATTCGGTGGCGGCCAAGAAGATCTTCCCATTCATGCTGGAGCATCCGGAGTACACCGCTCAGCGCGTGGCCGAGGAGCAAAACCTGCTGCAGGAGTCAAACTCTGACGAGTTAGGGCAGCTAGTGCAGGAAGTGCTGGATGAGAACCCGGCCAAGGTAGCGGAATACAAGGCTGGCAAACAGTCGCTGATTGGCATGTTTATGGGCGAAATCATGAAGAAAACCAAAGGCAAGGCCGATCCGAAAGTGACCAACCAGATATTAAGAGAGAAACTAAACGCATAGACATGCTGCATAAGAACCTAAAGTCGATTGTAGTTGCGGCCTCCGCTGCTGCCATACTTGCAAGCTGCCAAGGTAACAAACCTGCCACCAACGGCGAGAACAGCTATACTATCCAGGGCAAGCTCAGCAACGCAACCCCTGGTCAGATTTACCTTTTTGAGCTGGGCGAGCGTAGCTTCGAACCCCGCGACACAGCCGAACTGAGTGCCGAAGGCACCTTTTCCTTTACAGGTAAAGTACAGGAACCGACCTTTTACCGCATCGCGCTGGATCAGCAAAACGGGGTGATGCTGGTAGTAGAAGAGGGCAAGATTGAAGTAGAGGCCGACGCCAGCGACCTGAACGGAACCGCCAAGGTGGAAGGTTCGGAAGAGTCGAAGCTGTTTCTGGAGCTGAATAAGCTGGTGAACGACACTCGTCAGCAGCAGGCAGGGTTGGAGCAGGATTTCGCAAAGGCTATGCAAGAGGGCAATAATGAAGAAGCAGAACGCCTCAGAAGCGAGTACTTCAGGCTGCAAAACCAGATTAAGGACTTCCTGGCAAAGCACCCGAAATCAGTAGTATCCGCATTCGGTACTGCCAGTTTGATAGATCCGGTAAATGATTTTGCCTTTGCCGATAGTATGGCTACGCTCTACAACCAGCATATCCCGAACTCAAAGTATACCACCTTGGTAAACGAGCGCCTGCAGCCGCACCGCAGCACTGCTGTGGGCCAGGTAGCTCCTGAGATCACTCTGCCAAGTCCTGACGGAACTACAAAATCACTCTCTTCGCTGCGTGGCAAGTATGTGCTGATCGACTTCTGGGCTAGCTGGTGCGGACCGTGCCGCAAGGAGAACCCCAACGTGGTGCGCATGTACAACAAGCTGAAAGACAAAGGCAAGGGTTTTGAAATCTTCGGCGTTTCGCTGGACCAGTCGGAGGAGAAGTGGCTGGCTGCTATTGAGAAAGACAAACTAACCTGGCCGCAGGTATCCGACCTGAAAGGATGGGAGAGCGCTGCTGCCGGACTGTACAACGTAACGGCTATCCCGCAAACAGTGCTGCTAGATCCGGAAGGAAGAATTGTGGCCAAGGGCCTGCGTGGCGAAGAACTGGAGCAAAAACTGGAGTCGTTACTCCTGGGGCAGAACTAAGCCTAACAAGTATAAACCAAGTATAAAAAGAGCGGCCTCCTGTTTAGGGAGGCCGCTCTTTTTATACTTTTACCTTAGAGATTTTGACCCCTAATTTATACTTGCTATACCAAGCCAAAAGCCTTTTGCAAGGCCCCCCACAGCAGTTTCTTATGCTCCACGTTATTCTCCAGCATGTTCAGCGCCTGCGAGAATACTACCGGCACGTTGCCAACGGTTACCGGATTGTAAAGTGTAAAGCGCTCGTGCGGGAGCGAAGTCTCAATACGGCTGGCAAAGCTGATAATATAGTTAACCTGTAGCTGTTTTTGCAAGTCCTCAAACAGGGCGATCTCACCTGAAACATTGTTCACGTAAGCCACATCCGTTGGCTGAAGGCCAATGGACGCCAGAATCTTCTGCAGGAACTGCAACTGCGTCAGCTGTACAAACTCGTTTTCAGGCAGCGTCACCAGAACCACCACGCCTTTCCCGTTCTGGCCGGTAACTTTATACTTTTTCGGCTCAGCGACCGGCTCTTTCTTCGGAATCCGGGGCAGTTCGTGCACACCCTGCTTGGCAGGAGCAGGCTCAGGAGCTATGGTTGGGGTGGGGGCAGCTACGGTAGCCGGGGAAGTGGCGTCCACTTCCTCCGGAACTGTTTCGGGTACAGGCGCAGCCATATCTCCCTCCACCACATAAATGGTTTCAGTAATAAAGTTCTTCAAAAACTCGTGGCTGATATCGGCCTGTAGCTTAGTCATCTATACCTATTCTTTCTCGTCTTCTTTGATGTCAAAAAGGGAACGAAGCTCGGTTGCCTCGCGTGGCTTCATGCGGCCGGCCAGCACCAGGCGCAGTTGGCGACGACGCAAGGCATCGTTGTAAAGCCTGATCTCTTCCTCTGTTTCCGGAATAGCCTCCGGCACGTCGATTGGGTTGCCCAGCTGGTCTACCGCCACAAAGGTGAAGAAGGCCTGGTTGGACATGGCTTTCTTGCCACTCGGGATATCCTCGGCGTACACTACGATGTGCACCTCCATAGAGGAGTTAAAGGCACGGGTAACTTTGGCTTCGAGCGTCACCACATTGCCCAGTTTTATACTTTCAGCAAACGAAACATTGTCGACAGAGGCCGTTACCACAATGCGGTTTGAGTGCTTCTGCGCCGCAATGGCCGATACAATGTCCATCCAATGCATCATGCGGCCACCCATCAGGTTGTGCAGGGTGTTGGTGTCGTTAGGGAGCACCAGCTCCGTCATGATGACATAGGAATCAGATACTTTCTTTTGTTTACGCATTCCAGATTGTTGTATGATCGGCGCAAAGATACGCTGCCTGCCGCAAAGGATAAAATTATACTTCGGATTGGCTATTCTGCGCCGCTCCAACCGGAACGCCCCAACAGAGGCACGAACTTGAAGTCGCTGAACTCTTCCTTAGTAAATTCGTTTTCCTCCACGCGCGTAATGCGCAGCATCTTCTGCGATTTCTCGTCGCCAACCGGAATCACCAGTATACCGCCTATACTTAGCTGGCGCAACAGCTCTTTCGGCACGATGGGCGCACCGGCTGTCACGATAATTTTATCATACGGGGCATAAGCAGGCAGGCCCTGGGAGCCATCGCCATGAAAGGTATGAGGTTTTAGGTTATGCTTGCGGAAGAACAGGCGGGCCTTCTCGTAGAGCGGGCGATTATACTCTATGGTATACACGTTAGGCGTAATCTGCAGCAGCACGGTGCACTGGTAGCCCGAACCGGTGCCAATCTCCAGCACTTTGTCAGTTGGTCTGAGGCGCAGCAGCTCTGACTGGAAAGCCACGGTATAGGGCTGGGAAATGGTTTGCCCCTCGCCAATCGGGAAGGCCTTGTCCTGGTAGGCCTGCTCCAGAAAAGCTTTGTCGAAAAAGAAATGACGCGGTACAGTTTCGATGGCAGCCAGCACGCGCGCATCGCGGATGCCTTTGTCGCGCAGTTGTTTTACCAAAGCCCGGCGCATGCCTTTGTGCCTGTACGTGTCGGTTTGCATGATCTTTAAAACTGTGAGGTCCTTACTGTAACTTTACTGCCCCTGGGGAGGGGAGGTTTGCGAAAATAAGCATCCGGGGGCAATTAATCCTGGTATTCTGCCTTTTTCTCGCTTTTAATTTGCCTTAGCATCCCGGCATAGCAAGAATCCTGCTAATTTTGCTTAAACAAAACGCCCGCGCACTTGCTTAAGCAAAGGCACGGTTTTTACTTTCATATTTCAACCCGAGACTATGTTTACTGGCATCATAGAGGCGCTAGGGCGCTTAACCGATATCCGGCAGGAGAACACCAACAAGCATTTTACCCTGACCAGTCCTTTTACCAACGAGCTAAAGATAGACCAAAGTGTGGCGCACAACGGCGTCTGCCTGACGGTGGTAAGTATAAACGGGGATGCGTACACGGTAACGGCTATTGACGAGACGCTGAAGAAAACAAACCTGAACGAGCTGCAAATAGGGGATGCGGTGAACCTGGAGCGCTGCATGCAAGCCAACGGCCGCTTTGACGGGCACGTGGTGCAGGGCCACGTGGACCAGACGGCGGTGTGCAAGGAAGTGCGTGACGAAAACGGCAGTTGGCTCTTTACCTTCCGCTATGATGCCAGCAAAGGCAATGTAACCGTGGAGAAAGGCTCTATTTGCGTGAACGGCATCAGCCTGACGGTAGTAAACTCGCAGGAAGACCACTTTTCGGTAGCCATCATCCCTTATACTTTCGAGCACACCAACCTGCACACTGTAAAGCCCGGCACCACCGTTAACCTGGAGTTCGACATCATCGGCAAGTACGTGGCCAGGCTTCTGGGAAAAGTTTAGTGGTTGGTAATTAGGTGTTAGATTTTGGTTGATTTTATACTTCTAAAACTCCCAAACTCTCTAACTTTTTAACTCTCAAAACCTTCTTTCCTGGTTAGCCATGGTCTGATCGATGCTGAGTTTGCCGGCACCGCCAACTGCGAGCGCCCAGGCCATACCGATTACCAGCAGGTGGTATTCGTACCCCTCACCGGCCTGATTGCCGCCCCAATTCATGAAGAAACCGTAGGGCAGGTGTATAGCAAGTATAATCCCCACAAAAAGGCCGATGAAGGCGAGCCCCCACAGGCGCACCCAAAAGCCGAGAATCAGGCAGATGGCGCCCACGGCTTCAATGATGATCACGAACCAGCCCAGCCAACCGGGCAATCCGGATACTTTCTCGAAAGACTGCATAAAGGCGGCCGGTCCGGCGCCCCCAAACCAGCCCAACAGTTTCTGAGCCCCGTGCGGCCACATTATCAGCCCGAGAAAGATGCGCAAGATGGTAAGGCTCCAGGTATCATGTGTAGCCAGAATTCTGTCTTTGAAAAAGGCCATATGCTATACGGGTGGTTATTACTCCACACAGTACGAGAGTTTTATAATATAGGTAAACTAGAGTATAAATCACCTGCTTCAGAAGCCTGCCATTAGGACACAAGTATACCCTACCTCGTCTCCCGCGAGCTTTCAGCGCGTGGTAGTCCATAGCCGCCATCTTTCAGCTTACATCAACCCAAACTTCAGCCCAAAGTAGAAGGTGCGTGGCCGGGCTGGGCCATACACATAGTTGCTGTCGCGGAAGGGGCCTGTGTCGAAGTCTTTCTGGTAGGCGTTGAACATGTTCTGCACGCCCGCGCTTAGCTGCAGGTCTTGCTTTATACTTCGAATAGTGAAGCGGTAGGCCAGTTTCAGGTTGTTTTCAAAGAAGGTGGGGGAAGTATAAAGTTCGTCTTCCACCACGCCGGGCGCTCCGCCGAAGTGCGGCACCTGCATCGGACCTGTCAGCACACCGCTAAAGGCAGTGGTGAAGCGGCTTTGCGGCAGTAGCGTGAGTACATAGTAGCCATACACATTTGGGGTGCGGAGATAGTCACGGGTGCCTTCTAGTTCCGAAGACCAGGCCACAGGCGCATCAAAGGTAGAGTGTTGCAAAGTAAGGCCAGATTCCAGTTGGAATTTCTGGTCATAGTTGAGGCGACCTTCCAGCGTAATGCCCTTTACCGTAGAATGGCTCCCGTTTCGGCGGAGGAGTTGCTGGTTGCCAAGCGCATCGGTGCCGATTTCCTCCAGTATAAACGCATCATGCAGGCGGGTGTAGAAAGCATCCACCGTAAAGCCATAGATCATATGCTCACTCGGTTTGTTAAAATCCAGCGAGGCGTTAAAGGCGTTGGAGGTTTCCTCTCTTAGCTCTGGGTCGAGTTGTATCAGGGAAATGCCACCTCCGGCGAAGGCGATATGCAGGTCTGTCTCGAAAGCCTGAGGCGCTTTAAAGCCACGGGCATAGGAAGCGCGCAGCTGCGTGGTGCTACCGATTTTGTAAAGGGCGCTCAGACGGGGTGTTAAAATGATGTTCCTGATCCTGTTGTGTTTGTTTGCCCGCACCCCGGAAAGTATGGTCAGGGCAGGACTTACCTCCCAGTCGCTTTGTAAGTATAAACCCGTCAGGTTGTTCTCCTGGTCGATACGATAGTTATAGGCCTCAATCGCATCAAAGGTGTCATCGTACTGGTGCTCGATACCTGTTGTAAAGGTATTGCTGCCTCCCATAAAGTCAGGGGAAGTATAATTATACTGAAGTCCTCCCTGCAGCGTATTGCTTTTGGTTTCACCCCATCCGTCCGATTGCTCTATGCCGGTGTAGTGCGTGCGTTTGGTGTTCTGCCCCGAGCCGTAGACACTGAAGGAAGAACGGTCACTCAGCCGACGATCCCAGCTAAACCCGCCTACCAGGATATTGTGCAGTCGATACTCTGCCTGGTCCGCCTGGTCGGCAGGTTTGTCCAGCTTGTTGCCACCTTTCCGCTCTTCGTAGATGCTCCAGCCGTTAACATCAACCTCATCGCGTTCTGTAGGTTTGAAGAAGGCATTAAAGCCAAAGGAGTTATTCTTGAGCTGCGACAATTCCGAAAAACCATCTCCGTTGGCATCGTAGTCCTCCCGGTCGCGGTGGGAGGCAAAGAAGGATACACCGACGTTTTGCTCCTCGTTCACGGCATTTACATTCGCGTTGAGAAAGTGGTCCCAGACGGTGCCGTCTGTAAGTGAGGAATTGGTGGAAAGGGTATAGGTGCTTTCCTTCGGCTCTTTGGTGATGATATTTACCGTACCTGCAATGGCGCTGGATCCATAGAGCACCGAGCCGCCTCCCCGCACCACCTCCACCCGGTCAATCATATTGGCAGGTATCTGTTCCAGCCCATACAAGCTCATAAGCGAAGTAAAAATCGGGCGACTGTTCACCAGAATCTGCGAGTAGGAGCCCCCTAAGCCGTTCATGCGCAGCTGGGTGTAGTTGCAGGTCTGGCAATCAGTTTCCATGCGCAGTCCCGGCTGAAAGCAGAGTCCTTCGGCCAGTGTATTAGATTGCGTCAGGTTAAAAGTACGGCTGTCGAGCACATTCACGGCAACAGGACTTTCCAACCTCCTGCGCTCCGTGCGCGTGCCTGTTACCACCACCTCATTCAGCGTGGCATCTGCCGGCTGCAAAGTAATATCCAGCGTAAGCGGAGTTACGTCTGAAATCTCCACAGCGCGTTGCACCTTACGGTATCCTATGGCTGAGACTACAAGGTCATAGGTTCCGACAGGTATGTTCTCCAACTTATACTTTCCTTCCAAATCAGTTGAGGTGCCATACCTGGTGTTTACCAGCATAACAGCGGCATAGGGGACAGGCCTCTCATTCACCGATACTTGACCAGTGATAGCGCCGGTTTGGGCATGAGCAGTGGAGGCTAGGATCAGGAATAACAGGAGTAGTGCGTTTCTCATAGTCTAGGATCTTTAAAAGCTATAATTTGAAACGCAAAAATATACTTTTAGATTTGTCTAAAAAATAAATTTAATACTTCTCAATATGCTGTTGCACAAAAAAGCCCTGCTAGTGCTAAACTGGCAGGGCTAAAAAAATCATTAGACTTCTTTCATGTATACTTCTCACGCAGTAAGGCAGCAATTTTCTGCATGCCCGTGCTGGCTTTCTCCTCATAACGATGCAGGTTTGGTCGTGCACGCATATAAGGCAGATTAGGGTCTACCACAAATATCGGAACGCCTTCGTCTACGTAATCCACCAAACCAGCAGCCGGGTATACCACCAGGGAGGTGCCAACTACCAGAAAAATATCAGCCTGCAGGGTTTCCTCAATTGCTTTTTCCATCATGGGCACCGGCTCTCCAAACCAGACAATATTTGGCCTCAGCTGGGACCCGCGCTCGCACTTATCACCCTTTTTCAGTTCCCAACCTTCAATCGGGTACACCAAGCTAGGGTCGAGGGTGCTGCGGCTTTCGAAAAGCTTCCCGTGCAGGTGGATGATGTTGGTAGAACCGGCGCGCTCGTGCAGGTCGTCCACGTTTTGGGTGATGATAAGCACGTCGAAGTCTTTCTCCAGATCGGCCAGGGCCTCATGCGCCGCGTTCGGCTTTACCGTGTGCGCGTTTTTCCGCCGCTGGTTATAAAAGTCAAGCACCAGCTCCTGATTCTTTTGCCAGCCCTGTGGCGAGGCGACCTCCATCACATCATGTCCTTCCCAGAGGCCGTTGGCGTCGCGGAAGGTAGCGATTCCGCTCTCTGCACTGATACCCGCGCCTGTTAGCACCACCAGTTTCTTCTTCATGGCATTCGGTTTATACTTGAAATGGTAAACAGCTATTTATATGTGTTACAGCTACTAAAGTTACGGTATGGCACTTATACTTTCAAGGCAATAGGGATAGGGGTGTCTTCACCTTCACAGGCAGAAGGGCTGCTGCAAACAAAGTATAAATAGGTTTTAATTCGCTATATATTTACCTGACAGACTGTAGGTTATAGTTGTTGATCTTGTTAATTATTTGCCATTCCTACTAATAAATATGCGAAATAAACTATATTAGCGAAGCAGGGATGTTATCAATATCTGTATAATGAGTAGGGAAATTTAGGCTTGTTATAGCTGTAAGTTTATAACTCCGTACTTGATACATATAAGCGTAGGTTGTTGTAAATCAAGAAGCTAGCCAAAATTCATAATGAAAGAAATTTCTTTTAAATCCTATTACGGATTAACCCTTACAAATATAAACTGGCAAGACTCAAAAGGGAAACACCCAATTTTCATCTTTGGAGATGAAGCTTGCATAATGGTAGAATGTAGTTGGCGACTCTTAAAGCAAAAAAAGTTTATACATGTAGGACAAGGAGACTTTTCTCTTTATCACGACAACCCAGAGTCAGGTAAAAGATTAGAGCAAGTTATAGGTGGGGTAATAGTAGAAATAACCTATGAACTCCCTCCTTTCGACATTAAAATAAATTTTGGTAATGAATATACTTTGGATATAGTGGCAGATAGTAGCCAATTTGAGAACTGGCAATTTATTGATCACTCAGGTAAACGAGATGAGTTTATTTCCTTTGCTGGTGGAGGAAAAGAATAAAATTACATTGATCAACCATATACATAATTCTGACTTTGGCCATTCTTGCTCATTTGCTATACTTTGACAATAAACAAAAACATAGATGAGTAGAATTTTACAACTTAATTACTGGCAAGTTTTTCTAATCTTATTATTTTCCATGTTGGTAGGCAATACCACGATTGAAGGTTACCCGGCAGTAAATGATGGATTCATCATCATAAGTGCAGTACTTTTCTTCTCTATTTTCATTGCTTATAACCATTACCTGTATAACTACCTGCCAAGGAAAGTTGAATTAAACTATAACCTGGTTATCATAAACGCTTTCCTGTCTATAGCTACAACTATAGCAATAGCCATACTTACAGAATCTAATGAAGTGAAGTTTACCGGCATCTACGCTCTTCCTGGCCTTTAAATCTTCTTTGCCTTCTTACATACGGTTGCATTTCCAGCAAAAGTCTTGAAACCAATCGAACTGAATAGGGAAGCAAGATTAGGAGAATATATTGGGCTTTTCTTTGTGATAATCTTCTGGCCATTCTGTATCTGGTTTATTCAGCCAAGAGTGAATAGATTTGCCAAAGAAGCGCAGGCTGTAGTTGAAGTATAAACAGGATTTTCTGCTACCAAATAACTATAGCCTTAAAATCTTCCGTTGACAATTTTCAACCTCACTAAGTGCTTTGAGATGGAGCAAAACCCCAAACAACAACCAAGCACACCAGCTGCGACACCCTTTGCTCAAACGTACTTTCACGGGACAAAGGCAGACCTTAAAGTCGGTGACCTCATCGAGATTGGGTTCAACTCAAATTATGGACGACAGAAAAACGCCAGGTACATTTTCCTGACCGCTACACTGGATGCTGCCATTTGGGGAGCTGAGCTGGCATCCGGCCCGGGGCATGAAAGGATTTACCTGGTAGAGCCAACCGGAGAAATAGAAGATGACCCCGACCTGACCGACAAGAAATTCCCAGGCAACCCTACCAAATCATATCGTTCAACGCATCCGTTCAGAGTAGTAGGCGAAGTAACCGTTTGGCAAGGACATCCGATGGAGCAGGTTAATGCCATGAAAGCCCATCTTGAAAAACTAAAGGAACAAGGCATCAACTCCTTAAACGACTAACCCAGGCATCAAAAGTATGAAGAGACCCGGGCTCGCTGCTACTGAACAGAACCTTGTAAGCAACCTCAGAGGTGGTCAGGAGAAAGTAGTAAAACCTAATAACTCATACTTCCTTCTAATCTACCTGAGTGCTGAATCAGCCTCACACAGGGTTTTAGACTACTAACAGACTATATACACCAAACTAAAACAAGAATGAAAAAAACGTTTATCACACTCTTATCAATCCCATTGTTGTTTTCCTGTAGCAGTGACAAAAGTGAAAGCACTCAGGCTTCCCAGCAAGCGGCCGTTAGCGCCCCTGAAGAAAATCATGCGGTGGAAGAGGTTTCAGTGAAGCCTGCTGCCTTTGATATTAGTTCGATTCCCGTTTCTTCAGAAGATTTGGGTGATTTCCCGTTCTTCACAGCTCCTGCAGGTGCGGAATACATCAATAATGCTAAACCGAGCGATTTTGATTTTATCGTTTTTGTTACTCCTGATCGTGTTTATGAAGTAGAGGGGAAAACGTTTAGAGCGCACGTACATCCCGACAGGAAAAGCGAAACAAAGGTAAGCGGGCGTTTCCTGAACAAAAGTTTCGAGGAAGCCATTCTAAAGGCCGGCGGCGTAAAAGTTTTTGAAGGAAAGTTAGAGGGAGATCGAAAAGAATCCTACAAGGAACTGTGCACCTACGCCGGAGACAATGGCAGTATTGATATCTGGAACAATCCAATAGCCACCTATGTCATCCGAAGAAACGACGGCAATATCTACATCGCACTTGGTAAGGGAATGCCGAACTCCACCTCCATCCAGATAGTACAGGAAAAACCTTTCGAGCAAACTATTACAAAGGTTACCTCAGATAAGATAAAAGATGACCTGCTGGCGAAAGGGAAGTCTGTTCTGCATATCAACTTTGATACTGATAAAGCTAGTTTAAAGCCTGATGGAATGGAAGTTGTAAGCGAAATTGTAAAGGCCCTGAAAGAGGCTCCAGAGCTAAACATCGCGATTAACGGCTATACTGATAACGCAGGCAGCAAGGAGCATAACCAAAAACTGTCTGAAAGCAGAGCCTCCTCCGTAAAAGAGGTAATAGCAAAAGCCGGGATAGCGCAGGAGCGTTTAACATCAAAGGGATTCGGCCAGGAAAACCCTATTGCCGACAACAGCACCGAAGAGGGAAAGACCCAAAACAGAAGGGTAGAGCTTGTCAGGCTTTAATAGCTGTCCACTCTAGTTTTAAAAGCAAAAGCCGCAACAGGAATTCCTGCTGCGGCTTTTAGATTTGAGAGTATAGAACTGTTAGGTCCTACAAAGTATACTTTCTGCCTTTGTTCTGCTCTTTCAGGTAATCCATCAGCGGCTGGAAATAAGCTACCATGGCGCGGGCGCTTAGCTCTTCGCCAGTCGTCTCTTTCAGCATTTGGCGCCAGTCAGCCGAGGCGCCCGGGTACATGATGTCGCGGAGGAAGTTGCCCACCTCTTTGCTGCCGTAGTAATTGGTAACGTGCGGGTCCTGCTTCAGGATGTTTTTAGCGATGTGGTCGTGCAGCTGGAACAGGATGACATAGCTCATAGCATAATCATAGTACTGCGCCGCATCGTCGTTGATGTGCGTTTTGGTGGCTGCATCAAGGTAGTTCTCGCCGCGGTTAGTTGGCGGCACGATGCCCTGATACTTTTTGGTCAACTCCCACCAACGCTTGTTCAGCTGGTCTGCCGGCAGGTTTTTGGCATAAAAGTCATGTTCCCACTCGCTCATCACCCCCGAAGAGAAAGGTATAAACACCACATAGTTCAGCGCCTCTTTCAGCAGGGCCTGCACCTCGTCGGTCTGCACGTTTTCATCTATCAGATCCAGCTCCGCCAGAAACGGCTTTTGCATAGCCGCCAGCCCCAGCAAAGAACCGACCGCCTCATGGTAGGCACGGTTAGCACCGCCGCGCAGCAGCAGTGGCACGTCCGGGTTGGTATAGGTCATGTAATAGTAGATATGGCCCAGTTCGTGGTGGGTTGTCTCATACCATTCAGCGTTGGGCTCCACGCTCATCAGGCAGCGCACATCCTTGTCCAGGTCCATGTGCCAGGCCGAGGCGTGGTTATTTTTCTTATACCCCGCATTTGGCGGCAGCGGGTAGAGGCTCGATTTGGTATAAAATGATTGCGGCAATTCCGGAAAACCCATGCTGGTATAAAAGCGCTCCGCCTGCTTCACCTGCCACTCGGCACCTTTAGGCTTAAGCGCCGCGTCCAGGTCAATGCCTGCTACCTCCACCATCGAGCTCCAGTCCTGGCCCCAGCGGTTTGGCACCCAGTGCGCCGGCAAGTAATCAGGCACCTCCATTGCGCCATACTTTTTGGCAAGCTCATAACGGGCGTAGGTATGCAGCTCACGGTAAAGCGGGCGCAGCTCTTCGTTTATCTGCTGCATCAGCTCCATCATTTCCTCCCGCGTCATGTCGTAGTCGGAGGCCTGGTAGGTAAAGTAATCGTCGTAGCCGAGGCTTTGCACCGTTTTGTTGCGCAGCTCGCGCAGGTTCAGCAGCCCCTCGCGCAGGCCAGGTCCCACTTCCTTGCTGGCGTTCCATGCATCCAGTCGCTTTTTAACATTCTTCTCTGTTTTCAGAATATTGTCGATGTCGTTGGTGCTAACAGATTTACCGGAAAGGCGGTAGTCGAAACCATAGAGCTTTTCAGTCTGCTCGGTCTCGGCCTTAATACGCGCCCTTACCACATCCGGAATGATCTGCGGGTTGTTAGCGGCCGCAAAAAGTATGGCCTCAAACTGCTGTACCTGCAGGGGCGTTAGCTGGTCTTTTTTCTCCAGCATGGTGCGCGCCATTCCGATGTTTTCCTCGCTCCCCGTAAAGGCAGCGAAGGCCTCGTTGGCACGGCGTGTGGCAGCGGCGTTGGTGGTGTCTCCCTCTACTATTTTGGTATTTGAATTCCACTCTGCCTCAGCAGAATTGGTATAGAGCTCCTGGTACTTCTTGGAATACTGATCCAAAAAGGCCTGCGCCTCCTGCTGTACTTCGGTCAGTGCTGCAGATTGCTCTGTCCCGGCTGTCTCCGTTTTCTGGCTGGAACAGGAGGAGAGAAGCACCGCCGCAGTAAGGCCGGTAAAGATTAGTTTTTTCATGGGTGTTTTGTTGAGGTGTGATTTTGCAGGATAAGCAAAGGATAAATATAAGTAACCGGGTACCGAACATCCAACAACAGGGATGATTTTCTGTGATGCCTTATTGCAGTATAGCCATAACAATAGGAGCAAGCACAGCACCGCTGTGCGTTTTAAAAATAAATAAAGATTAATATGTATCTATATAATAATTGATACGTATATTTGTTCGATTCACACATTTATTTGAAGTATAGCCAGAGTGCGTTTGGCAGACAGGTATACCTCAGCCGTGCTGAGGTGCGCTGTTGAAGACTCGGAGTGCCCTATACTTTGTAATGCTCTTGCTTACCCTTGCTTTAGAATTAAAACCTAACCCTTATAAACTATATGAAAAAGTATTTCCGCAGTTCCGTTTTAATTTCGGCCATGTTCGCCTCCGCATTTTTGCTGGGAGGATGCGAAAAAGACATGGAGCAGGATGGCTTTGCCACTTCTGCCATACAAGATGCCAAAGCGGGTAATTCCAAATCTGCCCAGACGGCCCAGTCTGTGATGATCAACATCGATGCCCCGGATGTAATTGTAGTAGAAGGCGGTGAGTGGAGGTATAACGCTGCAGTTGCCAAAACGTATTTTACTGGTTCAAATAACGGCCACATTACCAGTTCTGTCAATTCTTCTGAAAACAAATGTGCTTTCTTTTACGGAGGAACTTTAACGGGTAAAAACTCGGCAGTACCTGTTGGCAACGGTATGGTTGAAGCCGGCACCGCCTGGGACTTTGTACCTTCCTCGACTGAAGGAAGCGGACCGCGTGAGGTCAGCATCAATTTTGACCTTGCCAGCCAGGCCGTTGTCATCAACAGCAATAAGGGCACCAAGTATAACTTTGCTATTTCTGCCGACAGAGTGGTGGACCTGACGGTGAAGGTAGTGAATGAAGCAACCTCAGAGGAAATTGTTTTCCCCATCGCTGCAGAAGACTATGCCATAGCCACTGGCGAAGAAAACCCTTACCTGTACATGCTTCCTTACATCACTAACGCTGGTAAAGCAGGCAATACGCTGGATATTTTGCAAGAAGGCATGACCATGAGCCAGGTATTGCAACTTAACACGCCGGGCTTTGGCAGCAAAAACCCGGAGGCAGAGGCGGCAGTTTTAAGGCTGATCGAACCTCTGAAGCTTAACCTGGAGAATGGTTCTTACAGAGTAACTGTTTCGGGCATAGTGAGGGGAATAGAGGCAGCCACCGACGCTAATTTTGCGGTGGACAGAACCTTTGAAATTACTGGCGCTCCGAATTGTAAGTAGTTTGTAAAAGTATAAAAGCAGCAGGGTGCGCTAATTACAACGCACCCTGCTGCTTTTTATACTTTGCTATTCCTGTTCCGCCTCCTCCGGCAACTGCGCCTCCTGCAGCAGGTGCTCGTCAAGCGTCTTGCTGGTTTTAGCTCCCAATTCCCGTAAGATTTCTACCCGTCGGATTAAGTTGCCGCGGCCTTCTGTGAGTTTGTTCATGGCGGCATTATAAGAGGTTTGGCTGCTCTCCAGGTGCCGGCCAATCATTTTAAGGTCCTCCACAAAATTCACAAACTTGTCGTAGAGCTTGCCGCTTTCCTCGGCAATCTTCAGCACGTTGCGCTTCTGGTCTTCCTGTCGCCACACGCCGGCCACCGTACGGAGTGTGGCCAGCAGGGTGGAGGTCGTTACCAACACAATGTTCTTATCGAAGGCATCGGTAAACAGGTCGTGGTCGTGCTGCACGGCCAGGTTAAAAGCCGGCTCTATGGGAATGTACATAAGCACAAAATCCGGGGAGTTGATGCCATTAAGCCGGTGGTAGCTCTTGCGGCTCAGGTCGGAGAAGTGGGTGCGGACCGAGTTGATGTGGCCGCGCAGGTATACTTCCGACTGGTGTTCATCCTCACAGCTGCAAAAAGCCTCATAGGCTACCAACGACATCTTGGAGTCGATGATGAGGTGTTTGCCCTCAGGCAATCTTACAATCACATCCGGGCGGTATACTTGCTTCTCGTCGTTCAGCCGTACTTCCTCGCGCTCGTAATGCACTCCTTTTCGCAAGCCGGATTTCTCCAGCAAGCTCTCCAGGAGGTACTCGCCCCAGTTGCCCTGCGTTTTGCTTTCGCCCTTCAGTGCCTTCGTCAGGTTGATGGCATCCTGGCTCATCTGCTGATTCAGCGCAGCCAGCTGTGTTATTTGCTCTTTCAGCGACACACTGTCCTTTAAGGTTTTCTCGTAGGTCTGCTCCACTTTTACTTCAAACTCTTTGATGCGCTCCTTCAGGGGGGCTAGCACGCGTTCCAGGTTCTCAGAAGAGGCTTTGTTAAAATGCTCAGCGTTGGTCATGAGCACTTGGTTGGAGATGCTCTGGAACTGCTGCAGGAACTTCTCCCGGAGTTGCTCCAGTTCGCGGCCCTGTTCCTGCAAGCGAGATTTCAGGTGCTCGTAATCGGTTTCCGCCTTCGTAAGCGCATTGGTCAGGTCAAGGGTTTCGGTCTGGGCCTCCCGAAACTGCAACTTAAGCTGCTCCAGTTCCCGCGCCTTTTCCCTGGCCTGGCCTTCCAGCACCCCCTGCGTCACAGCCGCCTGGTTGGCTGTTTGTTGCAACGCGTTCAGCTTCCCCTTCAACATCAGGAAGGCCATCACCAATCCTGCCAGAAATGCTGCTATACCGATTAAGATCTCCATGGGGTAAAGGTAAAATATTTTAGCATGGCTACCAATGGTTTTGCTAATGAAATTAGTTTTAAGAAAATGAGATGGTGATGGGATAACGCGTAAGGGTACCGAGGTCATTTTTTGATAAGTAGACGTAATGGAACCGGGTCCAACCACCCCTGGCCCCTCCTTAGCTAAGGAGGGGAGTCTTTAGTTACTTTGGTTGAAGTATAAGTGCAATAATCAAGGCATAAACCCACCCCAACCCCTCCAAGGAGGGGAATTGTCCGCAGACGATTACACCCCTGTGGTCCCCTCAAGGGGACAGTTTGGTTCATGTTGCATAGCAAGTAGCTATCGAATGATTTCCAGTTTTTCTGGGAGGCGCCTATGCGAGTTTTTCTGGTGACGAGCGACAGTGAGGTAGCCCGAGGCACAAGGGCAGGAAAAGCTCCCAGCGCTGAGCGGGAAAACGAGGCCTCCCGGCCTAGGAGGGAGCCAAGCAGGAGATGAAACGATAGGTTGTTGGGAACTAGAGGATGAACGGCAGCTAGTAAGGATAGCTTGGTTCCGGTTGCGTGAAGCAGGAGCTAGGGAAGTATAGCTCAAGTATAAAAGTATAGCCAAAGTATAAGTATGGCTTTTCAAGCCAATCAAGTTACAAACTTGACCTCATTATAGGACACAAGTCTGAAGACTTGCGCCATGTAAGAGGTAGAGGCAAAAGCCGAACAAGCGGACGCTTGCGCCAGAGGAGTATAAAGTATAGCTCAAGTATAAATGGACACGAGCTACAAGCTCGCGCCAGCGAAAAAGGAAGCAGGAAGTATGGCAAAAAGTATAAAGAATAATGTTATTGAAGCCATCCTCTGTCTACCGCACAAAACTTATCTTGTACCGTTTGCCCTTAATCCTGGCGGCACTGAGCTTGCGCACGGCAGCGCTGGCGGCCTCTTCGGGAATGGCTACAAAGCTATGGCGATCCTGAATCTCTATCTTGCCAATCTCAGAGGCTTTCAAACCAACTTCGGCTATCAAAGCACCCACAATATCGCGTGGGCTGAGCTTGTCTTTGCGGCCACCGCTGATGTGCAGCGTCGTGAGGGCTGGAGTCTCCACAGGAGCAGCGGTGTCTGCGGCGGCAAGCTCTGTCAAATCCAGCCACTCGTTTACCTGCACGTCCGGCCACTGCTCCAGTTTCTGCATTTCGCGGGAGTTGAGCAAAGTATAAACGGTGCCCGACTTGCCTGCCCGGCCCGTGCGGCCACTGCGGTGCTGGTAGGCGTCCTGGTGCTGGGGCAGTTCGTAATGAATAATCTGCTGCACCACGTCCATGTCCAGGCCACGCGCGGCCAGGTCGGTGGCGACAAGTATGGAAGCGGTGCCGTTACGGAACAGCGTCATGGTTTTGTCGCGGTCGCTTTGCTCCAGCTTGCCGTGCAGCGCGCGTGCCTGGAAGCCATACTCCTGCAGGTGCTGCGCCACCTCCGTGGTAGTGAGGCGAGCATTTACGAAAACCACCGTGCCGGCCGGGTTTATACTTTGCAGCAACCGCACCAGGGCCTGTGGTTTCTGCTCGTCCTGTACCTTCAAGCCATAGTATGCAATGCGGTCTGGTACGGCAGTAGCGGAAGCCTGCACAAACCTGGGGTCCTGCAGGGAATTGGCGATGAGTTCCTTTACATCTTCCTCCATGGTGGCCGAGAAAAGTATCGTCTGCCGCTTGCGTGGAAGGGCTTTTAAAAGATCATCCAGCTCTTCCTCAAAACCCATCTCCAACAACTTATCCGCTTCATCCAGTACCACTTGTGCCACATTGCTCAAATCTAAGGTTCTGCGGCTGAGGTGATCGGTGAGGCGGCCGGGGGTACCTACCAGCACCTGGGGCGGGTGCGCCAGCGAATCCTCCTCCAGCCGGAAAGAGTGCCCTCCGTAAAAAGCACTGATTTTCAGGTTAGGCATAAAGCGGGCATACAACTTGAGCTCCTGCCGCACCTGCACGGCCAGCTCGCGGGTCGGTACCACCACCAGCGCCTGCACCTGCTGTAGCCCGGGGTTTATACTTTGCAGCAGCGGCAAGCCGAAAGCCGCCGTCTTCCCGCTGCCCGTTTCGGCCTGAGCGGCCACATCGTGCCCCTGCAACAGCAAGGGTATGGCTTGTGCCTGCACCGGAGTAGGCGAAGTATAATTCAGGGCATCCAGGCTCTTCAGGAGTGCCGCATTCAGTTTAAGTTGCTCAAAAGTCACCATGGCTGTTTTTACGGGAAAGGCAAATGTACGGCAATTAAAGCTACGCAGCTCTATTATGTTCCATACATCTAAATTCTCCCCAACAGAACAAAAACAACCCCAAACAGAGTATGAGGGGGTATGACAAGAGAACCAGGTGTTAGATTGCGGTACTATACGTTCGTGCTACTTTTCGGCATACTGTTCCTCTACGTGCTGATAGTAGCCAGGGAGTTCCTGTACCCGATTTTCATGTCCATACTTTTTGCGTACCTCTTATACCCGGTAGAGAAGTGGCTGGAGGAAAGAGGACTGCCGCGCATTCTGGCCAACTTTATTACAGTAATCGCAGCGATGGCTATTTTTATCGGGGCATTGGTACTGCTATACCGGCAGCTTATCGGCTTTCTGGGGGACTTCCCGAGTCTGCAGGAGGAGGCGATGAAGAACCTGGACAGGCTGCAGCAAAGTATAGACCGGCGTTTTGGCGAAAGCGACCCCGACGACGAGCACTGGCTGCAGACACAGGTGAGCAGCGGTCTGGAGCTCAGCGGCAATTTTCTGCGCGAGATATTGATGGCCACCACAGGCACCATAGCCAAGTTTGGGTTGATGCCGGTTTACATTTTCCTGGCGCTGTACTACCGCAACAAGTTCGAGAATTTTATTTACCGCCAGCTGCCTCCTGTCAAGCATGGCAAGGCCAGGCAAGTGATAGACCAAATCTCCCATGTCACAAAACACTACATGGCCGGCGTAGTCAGCGTTATACTTATACTTTGCGTGCTCAACACAGCTGGGCTGTACCTGATAGGGGTGGAGTATGCCTTGCTATTGGGTATCATCTCAGCCTTCATCAACTTCATTCCATACTTTGGCACGCTGATAGGTGGCGCTGTGCCACTACTTTATACTTTGTTGGTGCAGGGCGATCCGAATAAGGCCCTGATGGTGGTGCTGTTTTTCCTGGTGATTCAGTTTACCGAGAACAACATCCTGACGCCCAACATTACGGGCAGCAAGGTGAACATTAACCCGATGTTTACGATTCTCAGTATTATTGTGGGCGGGATGATCTGGGGCTTGCCTGGGATGTTTCTGGCCGTGCCGTACCTGGGCATGTTTAAAGTATACTGCGACTATACGCCCCGGTTAGAGGCCTGGTCGTATATGCTGGGCACGGAAGGAACAGAAGAACACGCCCTTACCTTCGACAAGATAAAGCGGGTGTTTAACATGCGGAGCTAAGTTACAGCCTGCTCTTTTCGCGGATCATGCTAAAAAAGCCGTCGCGGTACGTTTCCCCAACCGGGATCTCCTTATCAGCAATATAGACGATGTTGCCGTCCACCATACTCACTTTGTCAATAGAAATGATGTAAGAGCGGTGCACGCGGTAGAAAGGCGGCTGCGGCAGCTGCTCCGTCAGGTCGGTTAACGACTGGTAGGTTACCAACCGCTGCCCCGGCAGGTACAGCGAAACATAATTCTTGAGGCCTTCCACATACAGGATGTCGCTGTAGGCTACCTTTAAGAACTTGTTTTTGCTCTCACCCTTTACAAACATATAATCAGGTGTGGGTGCCGTAGCGGATGGTGTGTTTTCCTGTGGTGGAAAAGCGGGTTGCTCAGGCTGCTTGGGTGCCTTAAGTATACTTTGCGCTTTTGTAACCGCTCTATAAAAACGGTCGAAGGGAATGGGCTTCAGCAGGTAATCGATCACGTCGTGCTCGTAGCCTTCCAGGGCATACTCCGGGTAAGCGGTGGTCAGTATAACTTTGCACTTGCTGCCACATATTTTCAGAAACTGTATCCCCGTCAGCTCCGGCATCTGTATATCCAGAAAAACCAGGTCCACTTTACCATCCTGTACCCAGTTAATGGCCTCTATCGGGCTTGTGGTCTTGCCCACCAGCTCCAGGAAAGGGATTTTGCTGATGTAGTCAGCAATGATATTGGCAGCGTAGGCTTCGTCGTCAACGGCAATGCAGCGGATCATATTAAGTTTGTGAGTTAGAGAGTTTAGGAGTTGGAGCGTTTGTGAGTTTAGGAGTGCTGTCTAAATCAGGTTTAATATAGTTAAGTTAAAGCCAATATTCCTGATATTCTTCAGAAATGCTCTGAAAAAATCCTGTTCATCCTCAAACCCTGTAAATCCTGATCAGACTTCCTGCAGCTTGAGCATTGTTTTAAACTGCTGCCCATCCCCCTGCACGTCCAGGCTGTACTTGCCGGGGTAAATCAGCTCCAGCCTTCGGCGGATGTTAGGCAGGCCGATACCGGTGGTCTGGTCTTTTTGGTTTTTGTTGATGCGGTTGCTCACGTCAAAGTATAAACTATTGTTTTCGAGCAGCAAATTTATCGTGACCGGGGCGGAGGCATCGTCCACCACCCCGTGCTTCAGCGCATTCTCCACAAACGGTATCAGCACCAGCGAGGGCACCCGCTGCCCGTTTACAAGGCCCTGGATGTTGAAGTTCACAAAGAAATTGTCCTCAAAGCGCAGGCGGTAGATCTCGAGGTAATTGTGCAGGTAGTCCACTTCCTTCTGCAGTTCTACCTTGCCGTCCTTGCTCTCGTGCAGCATGTAGCGCATCAGGTCGGAGAGCCTGATAATCGCATCAGCCAGCTTGTCTGAAACCGGATAAGCCAGGGAGTATAAATAGTTTAAGCTGTTGTAGAGAAAGTGCGGGTTTATCTGCGTTTTCAGGAAGGCCAGCTCTGCCTGTACTTTTTCCTGTTTCAAGCTGCGGTTCTCGCGCTCCTTTTGTAGCGTAGCCTCCAGTGCCCACACCACAGCCCCCAAAAAGATGCCCGGCATTGCCCAATACAGGTTGTCAAAGAAATAATAGGAGAGCGTAATGGTTGTATAGTTACTGAACCCGAACAGTGCCTTGAACATAACTTCCTCTATGGTATAACGCATGGCGATGTAGGTAAACATCACGCCTACAATGCCCAGCCCCAGCACCCACCATTGCCTGTATTTCATCCATAGCGGGAACACAAGGAAGTAGCAGAGGTAGAACTCTATCACATGCAGCACGTGCTGCGACATGGTCAGCAACAGTACCTCGAACCTCCAGTGGTATAGAAAGTAGCCTAAGAAACTATACCCAATGTAAAGCGTCCAGCCCAGCAGGTGCAGCCCTATCTTTTTTTGCAGTGCATTCATGTTCTAAAGCTAGAAATAAGTTAAACCTCCTGCACTTTTTTTATCCCGACCCCGGAGTTTTATTATCTAAACCCCGGCTTTTGGGTCTTAACCCGGCAAAGGCTGAAGTCTTGGCTTCGGATAATATTCCGGCCTGTTCGGATAGTATAATTTATATGCTTGTAGCTGTGCTGCACCTTTGGCTCATCATCTACAAAACAACTAACCGAGCCATGAAATACACATCTACTACCTCGACAAAAGACAAAGGGCAAAAGACGCTCAGAGGTATAGCACTAACTATAGCTTTATACTTTTGTGCGGTAACTGCCTGGGCACAGTCTGCTGCTACCGTAAAAGGAGCCGTAACGAACGCTGCCACGCAAAAGCCGCTGGACTATGTGTCGGTGGTGTTGCTGCAGCTGCCTGATTCAGCGGTTGTGGTCTCGGAGATGACGGATGGTGCAGGGGTTTATACATTTGCGCAGGTAAAACCGGGCAAGTATACGATAAAGGCCCTGCTGGTGGGTTTTGCCCCGGCCACCACTAAGGTCATTGAGGTAGGGCAGCAGCCGGTGCAGGTGCCAGGTATAGCCATGCAGGAAAAAACCAACGCGCTGCAGGAAGTGGTGGTGAAAGGCCAGAAGCCGCTGCTGGAGCAGGAGGCAGACCGCGTGGTGCTGAACGTGGAGCAGCTGAACACGGCCGGCGACAACGCCCTGGAGGTACTCAAGTATGCGCCGGGCGTCAGACTGGATAAGGACGACAACATTATCTACAGGGGAAGCGGCAGCGTGCAGGTGATGATTAACGGCAAAATGACCTACATGAGCGGGGAGGAGTTGCAGCGCTACCTGAAGTCGTTGCCAGCCTCGGCAGTTAGCAAAGTAGAGCTGATGGCCAACCCACCCGCTTCGTTCGACGCCGCCGGTACGGCCGGTATCATCAACATCAAATTAAAGCGGGACGAAACCCTGGGCATGAACGGCTCAGCGAACCTGGGCGTAGGCTATGGCAAGTATGAGAAAGTATGGGGCGGCCTCAACCTGAACTATAACACCGGCAAAGTGAGCTTGTACACCCGCCTGAATGCCGGTCATTATAACTCTTTTAACCGCCTTACATTAAAGCGCAACATTAACGATAGCCTCTACAACCAGGTAAACTACTGGCACCCGGTTACCAACAGCTATAACCTGACAGCAGGCGCCGACTACTTCATCAGCAAAAAACACACGGTGGGCGTGATGGCGAAGGGATACGCCTCACCGGAGAACACGCTTACCACCAGCAACTCAACCAACTACGACGCCACCGGCACAGCTTTCGGAAGCATGCGCATGCACAACCCCAAGGTATCGAGCACCGACAACTATAGCCTCAACCTGAACTATAAATTCGACATCGACAGTACCGGCCGCAGTTTGTCCATGGATGCCGACTTTGTAAACTACAGCAGCTATGCCGATGAACAGTTTACGAACAACTTCTTCTCTGCTTCCGGCGAGGCGACGCAGGCACCTTTGCAGCTGCGCAGCTATAGCACGGCAGCGGCAAGTATAAAAGCCTTAAAAGTTGATTACGTGCATCCGTTCGGGAAAGGCTACAAGGCAGAAGCGGGTTTAAAAACCAGCCGCGTCAGCAACGACAGCGACATCCGGTTTGAAGCGCAGCAGGAGCAGGGATGGGTGAACGACACGAGCCGCACCAACAGCTTCGCCTATGCCGAAACCATACATGCCGCCTACCTGAGCCTGAGCCGCAAGTTCAGTGATAAGCTAAGTATGAAAGCCGGGATGCGGGCTGAGCAAACCTCGGCGGAGGGCCATTCAGCCACCACCGGCGAACCTGTGGACCTGGGTTACCTGAAATTTTTCCCGAGCGTGTTTATAAGCTACAGCGCCAACGAGCATAACCAGTTTTCGGCCTCCTACAGCCGCCGCATCAGCCGCCCTTCTTACCGCAGTCTGAACCCGTTCACCTTCTACGCGGACCCCTACACGGCGATGCAGGGCAACCCTTTTCTGGAGGCTTCTTTCACTAACTCACTGCAGTTTAACTACAACTACAAGAGCTTCCAGTTGCTAAGCCTGAGCTATATCGAGTCAAACAACTTTGTAACAGATGTGATCCGTCAGAACGATGAGACCAAAGTAAGCATCAGCCGGCCCGAGAACCTGAGCAAAGCGACGTACCTGAGCGCCAGCAGCGGCGGCACGCTACCCATAACTGCCTGGTGGACGACGACACTGCAACTGGAAGGATCTTACAACACCGTTTCATCGCCTTTGCAGGGTTCGGCTTATGACATCTCCCGCTTCAGCTGGTCGGTTAGCGCCGAGGAGAATTTTAATCTGCCCAAAGAGTATAAACTGCAGCTTTCCGCCTATTACATGTCGCCGTCGGTGCAGGGCCTGTACCAGACAAAGGCCAACTACCAGCTAGACCTTGGAGTTCAGAAAAGCTTTATGGATGGGAAAGCCAGCCTGGGCCTGAAGTTGCGGGACGTATTCGACACCAGCCGTTCCAGAGCCGTCCTCAAGTACAGCAACGTGGACATGTACTGGCAAAACCAGTGGGAGAGCCGCCGCCTGAACCTGACATTTAACTACAAGTTCGGCAGCAACAAGGTAAAGACCGCCCGCAACCGCAGAACCGGCACCGGCGAAGAGGAGGGAAGGCTGTAGGCAGCAGCGGCCAAAGTATAAATCGGCGCTGGCAACGTATAAAGGGCAGCTTTTATACTTACCTTGCAGCCGGTTTATACTTTCCTCATGAAAAAGCCGAAGCCTGAGCCCTTGCCCATACAGGAACTGCTGCAAACGCAGGAGCTGGCCGTGTGGCCCCTTCAGGATTTTGCCAGCGAGCTTTCAGCCGTGCCCCACCGGCACAACGCCTACCAGCTTATCTATGTGCAGGAAACCAGGGGAGGCGACAACCTGATTGATTTCAGGCGCTACGAGATGGTTGCTGGCCGGGTATTTCTGTTGGGGCCGGGGCAGGCGCACCAACGGGTGGCCCGGCAGGAGCAAGGCAAGATTGTGGCTTTCCGGGAGAGCCTGTTGCAAACCACGGGCCTGACGGCGCATGAGGTGCTGGTGCTTTTCGGGGCCGCCTACCAGCACCCGTACCTCGACCTGCCGCCGCATTTACAGAAAACCTTCGAGCAACTGGTGCAACTGATGGAGCAGGAGTTGGAGATGCCAGTTCCGGATTATACCATTCTCTCGCGCCTGCTGTATACCTTGCTCCGGTACCTGCTCCGCGAGGCGCACCTGCAGATTGCTCAGCTCACACCCGGCCGGTACAGTGAACGTATCTTTCAGTTGAGCACGTTGGTGGAGCAGCATTTTAAGGAGCATCTCCCTGTTTCCTACTACGCTGAACGCATTGGCATTACACCCAAACACTTAAACAACATCTGCAGGCAATCACTGGGTGTGACGGTAGCTGACATGCTGCACAACAGGCTGCTGATCGAGAGCAAGCGACTGCTATACTTCAGCACGCTGTCGGTGAAGGAAATCGCCTACAGGCTGGGTTTTGAGGATGCCTCTTACTTTGTGCGCTTCTTCCGCCGGATGACCGGCATTCCCCCCCTGCAGCTGCGTCAGCAACAGGCTGGTTCCAAAAGTACCATAGACGAGGCTGATAATGCCATGACCTGAGCTGGCCCTGGCCGTACATTTGCAAATTCAGGAGATGACGGCTATGAACCAGAATAATAATTTAAAAGCGATTGCCATTGGCTCGCTGGCCTGTGTGTTTTTCAGCTCTACCTACACGGTCAACAGCTATATATCGGCGGAAGGCGGCCACTGGGCCTGGACGGTAGCCCTACGCACTACCTTTCTGGCTATACTTTTGGTCCCCCTACTGATGGCCCAAGGCAGGCTGAAGCCGCTCCTGCACGTCATGCGCCAAAACCTGTGGGTGTGGGTGGGCTGGGGCGGACTGGCTTTCGGGATTGTGTACATTTTCCTTACCTCTGCTGCCTTTTTTGGTCCGGGCTGGCTGGTAGCTGGCGTGTTCCAGTTTACCATTGTGGCCGGCATCTTACTTTCCCCGCTCATTTACAAGGATGCCCGCGGGCGCATCCCAGTACGGGCGCTGCTGCTGTCGGTGCTCATACTTGCCGGCATTGCCCTGATGCAGTGGAGCCAGCGCAATGGCAGTTACTCCCAGCAAGACCTCTGGATTTGCGTGGTGCTGGTGCTGATTGGGGCTGCGCTGTGGCCGCTGGCCAACCGCAAGGTGCTGCTTCACACCGAAGAGGAAAGCCAGAAGTTGAACGCCATGCAGCGCGTGGCAGGGATGGCCATCGGCAGTCTGCCCGTGCAGCTTTGCCTTATGATCTACGGCTACAGCGAGGCCGGGCTACCCGGAGGGTCGCAAGTAACCGGTACGCTGGTCATCGCGCTGAGCTCCGGGGTTATCGGCGGCGTTCTATTCTTCGTGGCCATGAACATGGTACGCCACAATTCCGCAGCTCTGGCCGCCGTGGAAGCTACCCAATCCATCGAGATCATTGCTACGCTGGTGGGCGAGATTATACTTCTGGGCATTGCCTGGCCAGGACCGCTGGCTAACATGGGCATGCTGCTGGTGATGGGCGGACTGGTGCTCTACAGCATCCCAGCCCGCCAGAAAGCTTTCCGCCTTCGAAAGGTGCGGTTGCGCTAAATTAACTTTGCTTTCCCGTCACAGCTACCATCATCTCTGGAGCCGTTGCCTTTGGCGCTGCAACGTTGCGCTTCTGCACCGGTTTCAGCCCAAACGGCACTCTGAGCCAGTTGAGGGGCATAACCACGTAGCGCACCAGCAGAAAACAAAGTATAAAAGTGCTCAGGCTGATGAAAGTAAACTTAGCGCCAACGCTCCAGTCTGCCTCCAGCAGGTAAAACGCCAGTGCCACGATAACCGTTTGGTGCAGGATGTAGAAAGGGTAGACCATTTCGTTGGCCTGCGCCAGGTACTTATGCTTGCGGTTGAGGTGCTGCATGGCAAAGCCCAGGATAGCCATAAGCCAGAACCAACGGTTGCTCTGCCGGATGACATAGTATACGTCCAGCGCTGCGCCATTCAAATCGACATCCTCAAACCAATAGAAAGTATAAAGTATGGTAACGGTGGTGATGGCCATACTCAGGCTGTGCCAGCGCAGCCGTCTTACCTTGTCCTGCAGCTGCGGCAGCTTCATCAGCATAAAGCCAATCAGGAAAACCGAAATGTAAAGAAAGTGATTGGCCCAGTCGTCGATGAGGGCGTTGGTAGCCGGGAAGCGTTGGTTTAGAAGGATGCCGCCTATGCTTAGCCAAATGGCCGGCAGGGCCAGCAGCATCCAACCTTTTATACTTGCCCCGTTTATACTTGTGCGGCGTAGGTACATGAGCAGGGGTAAGAGCAAAAGGCTGTAGCAGAAAATGTAGGCCAGGTACCACAGGTGGTGCCAGCTAAAGTTGCCCTCCGGGTAAGGCTCCAGCGCAAAAACAGAAGGGTAGAAGCTCAGGTAATCGGAGGCCGTGCCCTGCACCACGCGCTCAAAGTATACCTGCGGCGGCACGATAAGCAGCATGCCCACCAGCAGCGGCACGAAAATCCGCTTCAGCCTGTCTTTGGCAAAGGTGCCGGCGCTGCGGTAGCCCATCGCAAAGTATACGCCCACTCCCGAAACAAGGAAGATGAGCGACATGCGCCACTGGTTCATAAACAGCATCGGCCGCTCCAGCGCCTCGCTGATCTCGGGATTTTTAACGTGCCACTCCCAGCTCACGAAGAACATGCCGGTGTGGTAAAAGATGAGCAGCGAAAAGGCCAGCACCCGCAGCCAGTCGAACTCGTAACGTCTGATTTTATCTGATTTTTCCATAGCAGTAGGTTTTGAGCAAACCTAGTGATGGAGGCCACAAATGGAAGAATCTCCCTGTAAGTGCGAGGTGCTACTTTATAGGGAAGTACTCCAACTAACTCAGAATGGCCTTTTTCCGGTACTCGCCCGGTGTCTGCCCCGTCTGCTTTTTAAAAGCCGCGCTGAAAGCCGACTTTGACAGGTAGCCTACCTGCTCGGCCACTTCCTCCACCTTCAGGTGCTGCTGGGCCGGGTCTGAGAGGATGGCTTTGGCCTCTTGGATGCGCAGCTCGGCCAGGTACTCAAAAA
The DNA here is from genome assembly GCF_900113285.1 of Pontibacter chinhatensis. Classification (GTDB taxonomy): domain Bacteria; phylum Bacteroidota; class Bacteroidia; order Cytophagales; family Hymenobacteraceae; genus Pontibacter; species Pontibacter chinhatensis. The sequence goes on along the minus strand of NZ_FOOT01000001.1, from coordinate 270,926 downwards.
AACTCTTGCCCAGTCGCTCGTTCAGGCTCTGGGAGAGGTAATGCGGCGAGGTGCGCAGCTGCTTGGCCAGGTTTGGGAGTGAGGCCGATGGCTGGGTGTAAAACTTTTCCTGCTCAGCCGCCTTCAGTCTCTGCAGCAAATCCTGCTTTGCCTCTTCGCTCAAGGCCGACTTTTCATACTTTACCTGCACCACCGGCTGGAAGAAAGCCGAATCGGTAATGATTTTAAAACTGGCAAAGAAAAGCTGGAGCACCAGGAAAACAGCCAGCAGGTGGTCGCCCAGGTCACGCTCGTAAGTTAGCTTCACGAAAAGTATCATGAGCAGGGAGGCCACGAAAAAGTATAGCAGAAATTTGGCCCAAGAGTAAAAGTATGGATTCGGCGCATCGCCGGCAGGACGCTGCTTTCTGAGAAGCCGGAAGCAAAGACCGATGTAGATAACGACGTGCAGTATGGTGAGCTCATTGACATACCTGGTCAGGAGCAGTGGGTCCCAGTCGAGTGTAATGGTCACCGGAAGGTACTCCCAATCCGGAAAGTATGCGCTGATGTAGGCGTTATACTTTACTGCCTCCGTCTGGACGTAAAACAGCACATGGTAGAGCAAGTATAGCCCGAAAGGTATAAAATGCAGCCATTGCCTGCGCGTCCAGTTGTTGCCGTTCAGGCTGCGGAAAAGCAGGTAGGTGAGAGGGCCGATGGCAAAATTGGCCGGCTCCGAGAAATCCACCAGGGGCAGCACCCGGAACATCAGGCCGCTGTAGCAAAGGAAAACCTCCAGCACCAGTGCCCCGAACGTGAAGGCCAACGCGGCCAGCAGCAAATGATGGTACGGCTGCCGGTGCGGCCGCCTGGCCAGAAACAGCAGGCTCAGGAAAAAGCCCTGCACCACACCCACCAGCAGGATGGCTGCAAACCAGTCAAACCGGAAAAAGGATTCCTGAAGAGGCATGGCGTGTGTTGGTGGTTTATACTTTTACAGGCTAAAGCTATAATTAAATTTTAATTTATACTTACGGTCCCGGGAAAATCCGTGGGCAAACAAAAAGCCCGGACCAACTGGCCCGGGCTCTACTAACTAAACTACAAGTATTGGTTGCGGATTATCGTCCGCCAGGTCTGCCGCCCCAGTTACCCGGGCCACGGTTTTCATTCATGTCCGGGGCACTGCCGCTAATGAACTTGCGCAGGTTGTAGGTAAAAGTCACCATAAAGTAGCGCTGCAGCACCGTAGACTGCACGTCCTCGATGTAATCGGCGGCTACGTTACGCTGAATGCTCACGTTCTGCTTCAGCAAATCGTTTACGCTCAGGCTAACCTCACCCTGCTGGTTCTTGAAAATCTTCTTGCCCAGGCTCATGTTCCAGAGCACATAGCTCTTGTCCACCCCGGCAGAAAGGCCGCCGTTGTACTGGTGGTTCAGCTCGGTGCGGTATACCAGGCCTTTCCAGAAAATCGTATTCAGGCGCAGGTTCGTGCTGTGGGTGTAAAAGTCGTTGTTCTGGGTAGTGCGCAGCGTGTTGTCTACCATGTTATAGCTACCTGTGGTCGAGATGTTGAAGTCCACTTTCTCGCTGATGTTGCTGCTCAGGTTCACGCCTAGCCTGAAGTTGGTGTTGTTGGCGTAGTTGAGCTCTTCGTCAATCATACCCGGTGTTCTGGAGTAGCCAACTGAACCGTTTAGGTTAAAGTTGGTGCTGATGAAGTTTAATGGCTGGCCGTAATTAAAGAACGTCCGCACGCTCCAGTAGCCGTCCAGGTTCTCCGGACGGGAGAAACGGGCGCCAGGGCGGTAAGAGTAATCCTCCGGCAGGTCAAACGGTACGTCTCGGGTATAAATACTGTTGGTGATGTAATCCTGTGTCATGGTACCGAAAAGGCCCATGAAGAACACCCTGTTCGTCTCCGCGTTGAATGTACGGAAGCGCATAAACAGTCTGTTCTCATACTCCTGCTCCAACGCTGGGTTGCCTATGCGTGGCTGCAGCGGGTTAGAGATGTTGAGCACGTTCTGCAGCTGCTCCACCGACGGTTCGCGGGTAGAGGTGCTGAAGTTCACGCGGATGTTTTTCGACTGCGAGAACTTATACTCATACTCGGCCGACGGAAGCACGTTGTTAAAGTCGCGCTTCAGGGGCTGCTGCTGCGGGAACTCGCTCTCGCCGCGCAGGGTAGCCAGCTGGTAGCGGGCATTCAACTGGAAGCTAGCCTTATCAGTTCTGTACTGGTAGCTTGGGCCAAAGCGCTGCGCAACGTAGTCGCTGGTGAACGTGTTGCTTAGCGGCATGTTAAAGCTGTTGTAGCCTTCGCCCTCCACCATGTCAAAGGTTCTGCGGTCGGAGTCGTTGGTGCGGTTGCTGATGTTGTACTCCAGCTGCAGGCGTGAGTTTTCGCCCAGGCGCTGCGAGTAATCCAGGTTACCAGACCAGGAGAAGTTGTTACGCTCCGAATCGATGAACTGGTTGCGCGTTACGTCGCGCTCTGGGTTCAGGAAGTTGGAGGTATTCTCCAGCTGGTAGCCTTCTCCGTTGGAAGTGTTGTAACGCGTGTCAAATTCAGCTGTCAGGATTCTGCCTGAGTTGCCGAAACGGTGGGAGTATAAAATATTGTTACCGAAGTTAATGCTGTTGGTCTCAGAGTTGTCCGAGTTCAAAGAGTTAGTCAGAGTCTCCGCGTTAAGGATGTTGCTGGCATTACGACCTGTCAGCGACTCGTTTCGCTGCACCGTCAGGCTTGGCCTTACCAACAGGCGGTTGTTCTCGTTGATGTTATACTGCAACCTGAAGTTAAAGCGGTGCGCGTCGGTCAGTTCCTGGTTCAGGCTGTTTTCAGTATAAGTGGTATCGCTGTTCACAAAGTCGCGGAAGCGGTACTGGTTGTTGATCACGTCGCGGTTAGAGTAGTTGTAGTTACCGCTCACCTGTATCCTTTTGCCCCAAATGTCATTGTAGTTCAGGCCAAGGGTGTTCGTGTTGATGACGCCGTTCGGGGAGCCGCCGCCCCAGCCTCTCCGGCCACGCATACCGCCACCCGGAGTCTCACCGATTGAGAAATCGAACATGTTGATGTTATTCGTGAGCCCGGTTACGGTCAGGCGTCTGTCGCCGTTGAAGTAGTTCACCACGGCACCCAGCATGTAGCGCTCGTCGGTGCCGTAGCCAGCCGACGCCTTGCCCATATAGCCTTCTCGCTTGTCTTTCCGGGTCACAAAGTTCAGGGTCTTCACACGGTTGCCATCGTCAAATCCGCTGAAGGCGGCGCGGTCGCTTTGCGCGTCGAACACCTGCACGCTCTCCACCATGTCAGCCGACAGGTTACGGATAGCAGAATTCACATCTTCGCCTACGTAGCGCTTTCCGTCGATCATCACCTGCTGCACGTCCTCGCCCTGCGCCTGCACGCGGCCGTTCTCCACGGTTACGCCCGGCATTTTCGTTACCAGTTCCTCGGCGCTGGCGTCAGGGGCCGTTTTGAACGCTTTGGCATTAAACTGGGCGGTATCGCCTTTCTGCTCGCCCAGCGGTGCCCGGCCGATGATCTGCACTTCCTGCAGGCCCGTGGCCGCATCGCGCAACATGAGCTGGCCCAGGTTTACCGGGTTGCCGGCTACCTGAAAGTTTCTTGTAAAGTTTTCAAAGCCGATGTAGTTGATTTCCAACGTATACTGTCCCTGCGCCACGCGGTCGAACCGGAAGCGTCCTTCGCCATCGGTGGCAGTCACGGATTTAGCGGCGTCGGAGGTGCGGGTAAGTACGACATTGGCACCAGGCAATGGGGTTTTGTCACTGTTGCTCTGCACGACGCCCGTTACGGTGGTTGCCTGAGCAAATGCCTGCAGTACAGCTACAAGCATTAACAAGGTGGTAAAAAGCCTCTTCATGAAATGGTGTGAATGTTATATAGTAAGTCTTGCAGGTTTAGACACCGATATAGCCGGCTGGTTTAATCCACTCTATTAAATATTTTTAATGTTGATTCCCCGGGCGGGGCAGCGTTTTCAGGAGAGATGGGAATAAGTATTTATACTTACTGCAAAACTTAAAACAAATGGCAGATCAGCAGGTTACTTTTGTAGTCGGATGCGTATAAAGAGCACCTGCAGAAGATCTTCCTGAGGGAGCTTTCCGCAATCATCATTACCACTCATTTTCCACTAAAAAACGTTAACTGCTGTTCTGCCAATGGCTGTATTGCAAGTCATATCCACCTTTCTGAAACGGAGGCTCGTGATGCCGGTATCGAACCTGCTTCGGCAGGGGATGACCCCGCGCACCTTGGCCGCGACCGTGGCGGTGGGCAGCGTTATCGGCATCATTCCCGCCCTTGGGGTTACCACCTTGCTGAGCACGGCCGTGGCAGCGCGTTTCCGCCTGAATATTGCGGCCACAGTCTTGGTGAGCTACCTGGTGCAGCCCCTGCAACTGCTGCTGGCTATTCCGTTTATCCGGCTGGGCATTTCCTTCTTTGGATTAGGAGAGCTACGCCTGACACTGGCCGAGATGCAGGCCATGTTTAAGGCCGACTGGCTGGATGCGATCAACAGCCTCTGGATGGCAAACCTGGCCGGTATCGCGGCATGGGCCATGCTCTCGGTGCCGACAGGGGTGGCGCTATACTTTATGCTGCTGCCGCTGCTGCAACGGGTGCTACCAAAAACGGGACTTTCCGGGGCAGGGGGCAGTGTGGCGTAGGCTATACTTCAAAAAACCTTTCTATTATACACCATCAGAAGTATAAATCACCGCCCTTTCGGGCCAGATATCAAACAACAAGTATAAAACTCAAGTTGCAATTAGTTTAATGGGAAGGTGTAAACCCGCCCCTCCCAAGAGGGAGATTCCTGATTGTGTAGTATAATTCCCCTCTTGGGAGGGGTTAGGGGTGTGTTAATCGCAACTTGAGTTATAAAATTGCTGCTTTGTTTGTATCCAAAGTATACCTGGAACCAGACACGGCACACGTTAAAACAAAACAGCCAGCTCCTTTGCAAAGGGGCTGGCTGTCTTCTTATACTTTAAGTATACTGCTGCTTAGGTTGTCTCCAGAATCTGGAACAGCTCATCGAGTTTCGGCGTCAGGATGATCTCGGTACGGCGATTTTTCTGGCGGGCTTCTTTGGTCTTGGCCTCATCCAATGGCACGTACTTCGAGCGGCCTGATGGCGTCACGCGGGTTGGGTCCACGCCGGCATTGGCCAGGATGCGCGTAATCTCCGTGGCGCGCAGCACACTCAGGTCCCAGTTGTCCTGCATGCCTACCGTACCTCTGGCTATCGGCACATCGTCGGTATGTCCTTCTACCACCACGTTCACATCCTGCTGCTCTTTGAGCACGGCAGCCAGCTTGCGCAGGGCATCCACGCCTTTCGGGTCTACTTTGGTAGAGCCGGAGTTGAACAGCAATTGCTCTGCAAGCGACACGTATACTTTGCCGTTGCGTACCTCTACGGTCAGGTCTTTATCGTTGAAGCCAAGCAGGGCATTGCTCACGCGGTTGCGCAGGTTGGCCACGGCGGCATCTTTCTCATCCAGAATGCGCTGCAGCTCGGCCAGCCTTGCCTCACGGGCTTTCAGGTCAGCGTTCAGGCGCTCCACCTGCGATTTGCTCATGTTCAGGGTCTCGCTCAGTGATTTTCCCTCTTTCAGGGCTTTGGCCAGGCTCTGCTCATACTCCCGTTTTTCCTGCTCCAGTTTGGCGCGCTCTTCCTCCAGGCTTGCCTTAGCTGCCTCCAGGCTCGATTTATCTTTCTCCAGCGATGATTTTTCTTTTTGCAGACCAGCCTTATCCACCTCGAGTGCATTTTTACGGGCCATCAGGTCGTCATATTTCTTTTTAGAAACCACGCACGAGGAAAGCGATAAACTACCGGCAAGCAGTAGGACAGAGGCTTTGAATAGATGTTTTCTCATTTCCTTTAGCTAAACGTTATAATAGGGTGTAAGCAAATATAGTAAAAAACCTTTAACTGCTCAGGAAATTGAGTTCGTATTGCGACTGGCTCTGCTCCCCGGCTTTGGTGGCCGCTGCCTCCCAGCCAATCATGGCCATTTTGCGCTCAGAGCCCCAGCGGTACTCTCCAATGCCGCCCACGCTTTTGATGACCCGGTGGCAAGGAATTAGGAAAGCGATGGGGTTACTGCCAATCGCCGTGCCCACGGCCCGGCTGGCAGTGGACTGATTTATACTTTTGGCCAGGCTGGCGTAGGAGCAAAGCCGCCCCTCGGGGATGCGCAGCAGGGCTTCCCATACTTTTAGCTGAAAAGGCGTGCCGCTCAGGTGGAGTTTGATTTTGCCGCTTTCCTGTGTGAGCGCATTGCTGAAAAAGGCGCTTACATGCCCGTGCATGCTTGTCTGCTCCTCCACCAGGTTTGCCTTTGGCCAGGCTTGCCGGAGTTCCTGCAGGGCCTGCTCCGGGTGCTGGTAAAAGTGGAGGTAGCAGATTCCTTTATCCGTAGAGGCCACCAGGTATTGCCCAAACTGGCAGGAGCCGAAGCTATACTTTAACTGCAGCTGCTCTCCCATACTTTTAAATTGTCCCGGCGTAATGCCCTCTATACTTACAAACAAATCGTGGAGGCGGCTGCTGCCGGAGAGGCCTGTTTCGAAGGTTGCCTCCTGCAGCGTGGCACTTTGGGCAAGTATACTTTTGGCGTGCTGCAGCGAGAGGTACTGCAGAAACTTCTTCGGGCTAACGCCGGCCCACTCGCTGAATACCCGCTGGAAGTGCTGCGGGCTCAGGTGCACGTAATCGGCCACCTCGTCCAGGGACGGTTGCTGCAGCGCATGCTGCCGGATATAAGCCAATGCTTTCGCTACTGTTTCGTAATGGTTCATGCTAGCAATTAGCTAAATCAACGCTATACTTTCAACCCGAATCTTGCGGATTTTTCAGGTGGGACAAAATAAAAATCCCCGGCTATGTGGGCCGGGGACTTCTTTATACTTTTCTATTGTCCGGTGTTGGCTGCCGCATCGGTGGCATTGAAGAAACCCTGCGGGTCGGGCATTTTCTCGGAAAGCTCCAGGATGTACGCATAGTCTATGGACGACATATCAATAGAGCGGCTCTTGTGCAGGTAGTCCCAGGCCTCCTTATACTTCTTCTCCTGATACTTTACTTTAGAGATGTTATACAGTGCGTAAGCATTATTGGGGTCTGCGGCTGTGGCGGCAGCCAGGTAGCCGGAGGCTTTCTTCAGGTCTTTCTTCTTTTTCTTCTCCTGGTAAACGGCCAGGTAAGCAGCAGCAGCATCAGAGAGCAGCAGTGCGTTTTTGCCGTCATAGGTCAGCGCCTTCTCATACATGCGGATAGCGGTTTGGTTATCGCCACGGGCAGAGGTTACCAGTCCAAAGGCCCAATAAGTATCCTTGTTGTCAGGGTTCAGGAGCCAGGCCAGGTTAAAGCGGTACATGGCCGTGTCTACCTGTCCCTCGTTCAGGTACTCCCAGCCGCGCTCCATGAAAAACTTGCTGGCCTCGCGGCGGTCAGTGAAATTCTTGTCGCTACTGGTCAGGAATTTCTCGTCCTGCTTCTGCTCGGCCTCGGTTTTCTGTTTCTCACCGAACATCGGCAACACCCGTGGGCTTAATGGGGCTGCCTGCTCCTGCGCAAAGCCTGAGGCCGTGGCGATAAAAAGGGCTACAATGGCTAAAAGGATTCTTTTCATATATGCTGTTTTATACTTTCGGGGTGAGCTGCTTTGGCAGCAGCTGCCTATTTTACTACCCTATAAAAGTAACACAGCCAGGCTATACTTGCAAGTTACTGTTTGCTTTGGGCCACGTAAATCCCCTCCGGGTCCTTTTCCTGCTCCAATAGCGCCGAGATAAACGTCTGGTCCTCCTTGCTCTGATCGTGGCGGATGCTGCGGTGCAGGTACTCCCAGGCCGTACCAAACTCATACAGGTAATAGCTGTTGATGGCCAGCTTGTAGTACACGTCTGCCGCATTCTCAGGCGTATGCTTCAGCGCCTGCTCCAGTAGTTTTTTGCTCTGCTGCAGATCATCTACCGTGCTATACTTGTAGAACCGGGAAAGGTGGGTGGTGGCAATGTCGGTGAGCAGGCGCGGGTTGGTTTTGTCTTTATCCAGGGCACGGTACAGAATGTAAAGCGCTTTGTCATACGCCTGCTGCTGCCCGTACACCAGCCCGTAACCCCAGTATACTTCCGCGTTGTTGCGGTCCAGCAGCCAGGCGCGGTTAAAGTATACCATCGCCGAGTCGAGCTGCTCTTCGTTGAACTTGCGCTTAGCCTGCGCCACGTAATACTGGCTGCCCAGCTGGCGTGACTTAAATGTCTCTTCGCTCTTTTTCAGAAAACTGTTCTGGGCAGCTACCGCCTGCTGCGTGGCCGGCGCCATGGGCGGGATAACCTCCTGCATGGTGAGGCGCGGGCGCTGCGGCTGCGGCGCCTCGGTCACGGCGTTTTGCATATTACAGCTGCTCATGCCTATCAGCAGTGTTCCTGCCGCAGCTATCCAATGTCGCATTTTATACTTTCCTGGTTCTGTTATCTAACGCCACAGCAGTCGCTTTAGTGCAGGCTGGGGCTTTTTAGATCTCAATTGAGTATGCAGGAAATTAATTTGCGACAACTGACGTTTAATTATCGACAAGTTTCGTATATTTGAAAGTATAAACGATGAACGCCATGGGACAAGCCTTACCTTTAGACAGCAACCTGAGTTACAGGTTGATAGACGACAAAGATGTGTTCATGCTCATCAGCACGGTGCGCGAGGGCATCAAGTATAGCCTGTTCCAGAAGATTGCCGACATGATTCCCTTCAGCCTGAGCGAGTGGTCTCATTTTTTGCATCTTTCGGAGCGTACGTTCCAGCGCTACAAAAAAGAAAAGCGCACCTTCGACCCGCTGCACTCCGAAAAGATCCTTGAAATAACGCTCATCTACAACAAGGGCATCGAGGTATTTGGCGACAAGGCCAACTTTGACGCCTGGCTGGAGGCAAAAAATGTCGCCCTGGGCGGGCTCAAGCCAAAAGAACTCCTCGACAGCACTTTTGGTATCGGCCTGCTGCGCGATGAACTCACCCGCATAGAACATGGCGTGCTGGCATGATCGTGTACCGCCTCAGCCGCGGCCTTTACCGTAACGACCTCTCGGGAAGAGGAGCCGAGATAGCAGGGGGCCGCTGGAACAGCAAAGGCACCGCCATCCTTTATACCAGCGAATCCATCGCCCTTTGCACCGTTGAAGTGGCCGTGCACATGCCACTGGGCATTGTCCCCAAAGACTATTACCTTGTCCGAATCGAGATTCCAGACTCCGCAAGTATAAAAGAGCTCCCAGAAACAGAACTACCCCACGACTGGAAATCCTTTCCGCACGCCAATAGCACGCAGGAGCTGGGAGATGACTTTGTGCAGGAAGCAGCGCATCTGGTGCTGAAAGTGCCCTCCGCCACAGTACAAGGTACCTATAATTACCTCCTCAACCCCCGTCACCCCGATTTCCACCAGGTCAAGGTACTCGACTCCGTTCTCTTTGAGTTTGATAAGCGGCTGTTTGTGAAGGAGTAGGTGGAGCAGTGTTGGGTACTCTTTTCCTTGAGAATGGTGCTGATAAGTTCATGAAGTGCCGGGTGCAACCACCCCTTGCCCCTCCTTGTTTAAGGCGGGGAGCCTGTTATTACTCGTGCTGAAGTATAAGTTTCGTAGTTACTGCCCCTACAAAGTATAAACCTGCACACCCAACCATTTGCTGGCGCGGGTTTGCAACCCGTGCCTTTTTAGTGAGGTCGGATTTGTAATCCGACTGGGGCGGAGGCCCAAATTATAGCTCGTTACGAGTGTGGACGCTCGCGCCATAAAACAGCTTGTTTATGAATGTTCACAACTGTAAACACCCCAATAGAGCTTTGCTCGCAAGCTTCGAAACTCCTGTTCTCGCTTGTACTCAAGGGGACAGTTATACTTGCTACTCTCTCTGTCATCTCGAGCAGGGCAAGAGATCTATCGGGAATTCCTACCAGATCTCTCCCGATGGTCGAGATGACAGCAATGGCCGTGGCTACCGAAACTGTTCCCAGCCTTTGGGTTGAGCGCCTTCTAGATTTGCGGTTTCGCTTCAGCGAAATTGCGACGTCAGGAGCAAAGGAAATGTAGACAGCGCGATGCCCGAAGGCGAGCCCTCTCGGGCTTGAGAGCTCCAAAGTATAGATGCAACATTAGCTCATGTAAGTCTGGAGGATGAACGGCAGCTAATAAGGATAGCTTGGTTCAAGTGAAAGGAAGCAGCGGCTAGAAAGTATAGACCCAAAGTATAAATGGGGAAGTATAAAAGTATAGCCAAAGTATAAAGTATGGCTTTTAAAGCCAGTCAAGTTGCAAACTCGACACCATCATAGGACACAAGTCTGAAGACTTGCGCCAGAAATAATGGGGTTGTATAAAAGTATGACTTACTCAGGCTCGGAACTCTAAGTATGATGGATTCCGGACAAAAATGCCCGGAACAGCCTAACCACCCTTACAACTCATACGTCACCCCCATTTGTGCGATGGTCACTGGCCAGTTGAGCTCATCCGTAATTTTAAGGCGCAGGGCCTCGCTGGCTTGCGCTTCGCCGTGGTTCAGGAAAGTTTGAAAGGGCGCTTCCTTAAAATGGCTCAGCCACCACATCAGCTCACTCTGATCGGCGTGGGCTGAAAGGGAACCGATTTGCCTTACCTCGGCCAAGACTTTATAATAATTGCCGTGAATCTTGAGCTCGTCTGAGCCGGAACGAAGCAGGTTGCCACGGGTACCGGGTGCCTGGAACCCAACTAAAAGGATGGTGTTCTGCTTATTGCCAAGCAGCCTTTCCAGGTAATAAAGCACACGGCCTCCAGTAACCATGCCGCTGCCCGCAATCACAATCTTAGGTCCTTTTTTGTCCAGCACACGCAGGCTCTGCTCAAACTGGCGCACTACGTTCACATCGCGCATCATGGTTTCGCACTCGCTGTCGGAAAGGCTGTGCCAGTCGCGGTGGTGCAGGTATAGCTCGGTTACGTCGATGCCCATTGGCGTATCGAGGTAAATGGAGATGGGAGGGATGCTTTTCTCCTCGCGCAGCGTATTGAGAATTAGCAGCAGTTCCTGGGCGCGCTCTACGGCAAAGCTCGGTATCACCAGCACGCCGCCTTTCTCATAGGTATGGTTCACGACCTCCGCCATTTCTTCATACGCCGAAATCTGACTGTGCTGCCTGTCGCCGTAGGTAGACTCCAGCACAAGAAAATCAGCGTCGCGCAGCAGGGCGGGCGGGTCCATCAACAACGGCTTCCGGCGCCCCAAGTCCCCGGAGAACACAAACTTACGCCCCTGGCACTTCAGCTCCACGATGGCCGAGCCAAGTATATGGCCGCTATTGCGGAAACAGAACTTGAAGTCTTCGTTCAGTATCACCCATTCGCCCGCGCTGTGCACTTCAAAAAGCGGCATGGTGCGGTCTACGTCCTCTTCCGTGTAAAGGGGCCGGGCAGGACGGTGCTTGGTGTACCCATACTTGTTGGCCTGCGTGGCGTCCTCCTCCTGTATGCGGGCACTGTCGCGGAGGATAACATCAGCCACATCGCGGGTAGGGGTGGTGGCATGAATGGGGCCGGAATAACCGTTTTTCACCAGCACCGGCAGGTAGCCGCAGTGGTCGAGGTGGCCGTGGGTAAGTATAACCGCGTCGAGCTGTTCCACATCCACCGGAAGCTTTTCCCAGTTCAGGAGACGCAGCTGCTTCAGGCCTTGAAACATGCCGCAGTCAATCAGTACCCGGTGGCGCTGTGTGCGGATAAGTATTTTGGACCCAGTTACGGTGCCTGCGCCACCCAAGAATTGCAATTGTATCGGTTCAGTTTCTGGAATCATACTTAGCTAAAATTGGTGGATGTATGGGCTTAAAGGTAAACAGCTGCTTGTAAATAAAAGCTGACACGCATCAACAATATAGATAAAAAGCAATACAACTATAAGGAAAATGGCGGTATACGTTGAGACACTTTATTTAACGGTGAAATAACAAAAGGGCTATACTTTGTTTGCGGCTTCGGCTTACCTTTGCAGCATGAAACGCATCACCCTGTTTATGCTTGCCCTGTTGCTGTCGGGGCAGGCCTGGGCGCAGGTAGACACCGCCCAACATGTGGAGCCGGGACGCCGGAACAGCCCCGAGCAAATGCAGAAGCCCTATGTCATCATGATTTCTGCCGATGGCTACCGCTACGACTACACCGATAAGTATAACGCCACCTACCTGAAGGAGCTTCGCGAGCAGGGGGTGCAGGCTGAGTCGCTGGTGCCATCATTCCCGAGCAAGACCTTCCCCAACCATTATACATTGGTAACAGGCATGTATCCGGCAACGCACGGGCTCATCAACAACTATTTTTACGACCCGCAGCGGCAGGAGCACTACTCCATGCGCGACAGAAAGCAGGTGGAGGACGCCCACTGGTACGGAGGCGTGCCGCTTTGGGTGCTGGCCGAGCAAAACCAGATGCTTTCGGCAAGCTACTATTGGGTAGGATCCGAGGCGCCGGTTCAGAATACCCGCCCCACCTATTGGTTCAAGTATAACGAAGGCATCCCTTTTGAAGAGCGTGTAAAAACCGTGGTAAAATGGCTGAACCTGCCGGAAGAGCAGCGGCCGCACCTGATAACGTTCTACCTTCCGGAAGTGGACCACGCCGGCCACCGGTTTGGTCCGGATGCCCCAGAGACGGCACAGGCTGTAAAGGATTTGGATGAGCGCCTGAGACAACTGACCGAAGCCGTGGCCGCTACAGGTCTGCCGGTGAACTACCTGTTTGTGTCTGACCACGGCATGATACAGATAGACCAGGAAAACACCTTGCCGCTGCCTGCGGCCGTAGACACGGCTAAATTTCTGGTATCGGGTGGCGGCATGGTAGTAGAGCTTCACGCCAAAGACAAAAAAGCCATCAAGCCAACCTATAAAAAGCTGAAAAGGGAGGCGAACGGAGCTTACCAGGTATACACCAAAGGCAACCTGCCCAAGCACCTGCACTATGGTAAGAAAGCCGATAAGTATAAACGCGTAGGAGATATTTTGCTGCTGACCGATGCGCCGAAGGTATTTCATTTCTCCAGCCGCAAGCCATCTCCTGGCACGCACGGCTACGACCCGCAGGCTGTAAAGGAAATGCACACTGTGTTTTATGCATGGGGTCCGGACTTTAAGGAAGGCGTAAAGACAAGCTCGTTCAGCAACGTGCAGGTATATGACATTGTAGCCAAGCTGCTTGGGTTAAAGTATAGCCATAAGATAGATGGAGATGACAACATCTCGAAACAAGTTCTGAAACAGAAATAAACAAAGAGCCGCTAAGCAATTAGCGGCTCTTATACTTTTAGCAGGTTAACAACTCTTATCTGCCGCCGGGTAAGTATATCTGCAGGCCCAGGGCCAGGTTCAGGCCGGACTCGCCGTTACCGACAGAAATATCGGCGCTGGTACGGGTATAACCAAGTATAGCCTCCAGGGCTACGTGCTGCGCAATAAAGTGCGCATAGCCTGCCCGTAGGCCCCACACGCCCGAGAAAACAGAGTCACCTTCGCTATCTTCTTCCGAGCTACCGCCAATACCTACCACGCCCTCACCAAACCAACGGCCCGTGGCTGAAGCGCCTTCAGGAAAGTAGTAACGTATAAACGGCGTCAGGCCGTAGCGGAAAGTCTCGCCTCCGTCGTAGATATCCAGCCCCAGCTGCACTTCCGTACCGATGGCTGCATTGTCGCTGATGAAGTAGCCGGCGCGTGGGTTAATGTTTAAGGAAAAGAAATCAGATTTGAAATTGAAACCCACATTGCCGAGGGTAGCGCCGATTATCCAGTTGCCCTCCTGTATGGCATCATAGGCTACCGGAGCTGATGTTTGCGGTGCCCTGTCCTGAATTTCTTCTGTAACTTGAGCCCTGGCGCTAAAACTTAAAAAGGTAATAAATGCGATGAGTAGAGATACTTTTTTCATAGCCTTCTTCGTGAAAGTGTAACATAGTATTTGCACCATTTTAAACTATAATGGTACTTAATTTAACGAGGTCGGCCGTACTAAGTTGGTAGATTTGAGTATAAAGAATTGTGTATCAGCAACAATTTAACTTTAGGTGGCAAGTTGTTTAAATTGATAAATTACAGTAATTGCACTTTTGTTTTTAGCAGGGCTATGCAGTTTTATACTTGCAGCTGAAGTATAAAGCTGCTACGGACTCAGTAGTATAAGACCACTCTGCGCAAGGCAGATGAGGGTGCGGCTGCAATTTCTGAAACCTGTTAGCTGCTTATACTTTCAGGCCCACATACTTCACTTCCGCTATTACAAATCCGCTTGCAGGTTTGGTTGGCATCTTGCTGATATCCACGCGCAGGTTCTGGGGCGGCACGATGTAGTGCAGCTCCCGGGTCAGGAATTTCAGGGAGGCTTTCATGGCCTCAATGGTTATCCACTCGCCGGCACAGCGGTGGTTGGTGTCAAATTCGCCGCCTCCCTGGGGTATAAAATCAAAGGGGCTGCCGCTCCAATCCTTAAACCTGTCTGGCTTAAATTCCTCAGGCTGGGGCCAAATCTCCGGATCATGCAGCAAACCGTACACATCGAGCAGCACCAGAGTGCCTTCCTTAAAAGTATAGCCACTCCATTCAAACTCGTGGCGGGGCCGCGCGCCCAGTAATGGCGTGAAAGGATACATGCGCCGCACTTCCTGCACAAAATGCTGCAGATACTCCTCGCCGCGCGTGTTAAGCTTGTGCTCCTGCTCGGGGTGCTGGTGCAGGGCCAAGGCAGAATAGGCTACATACGTGGCGATAGCAACGATAGGGCGCACCACATTCATCAGCTCCACAGCTGCTACCTCAGTGCTCAGGAGTTCTCCGTCCAAATCCCGGAACCAGGCAATCTGGTAGGCTGCAGAACTTTCCGGAACATGAAGTTTTCCGCTCCGGATATCGTTTATAATCTGCTCGTTCCAGCTTTCAGATCGCTTTCGGGCCTGTACGCCTCTCCAGTAGCGGGTCGTGATGCCGCCAAATCCGTAGATCATGGCCATATACTCTTCGGCGCGCTGCCTTACCTCACTGGGCTTCAACGGCACGCCAGCCCAGTGGCAGGCGGCCAGGCAGAAAATCTCACTTGCCTCATCCAGCAATATCACGCGGTCCATCTTCTCCCACTTGCGGGCATAGGCACGCCAGTAGCGCATCAGCAGCCGCATCAACTCCTCTATCCTGTCCCGCGACATAAAGGACATAAACAACGCCTTGCGGTGGTAATGCGCCTTATCATCCAACATCTGCACGCCATTTTTACCCATCAACGTCTGCTGCACCCGCTTAGGCACCACGTTTTTGCGCCAAAACAAGGTATTGTCGTAGAAGAGCTGGGCCGCATCTTTGCCATGTATACAAACGGCCTTTTCACCGAGCAGGCGTGTCTCGAAAATGTTGGAGTTATACTTTTCCAGACGGTTTTTGATGTAGGGATATCCTTCGCTTATCAGGCTTATCGCATCGTCTAACGTGGACTCGTGAGGGATGGTAGTAGGCATATGATGTTTGTTTTCAGAGATAGTACAAGCAGCAACTTTAGTGTTAGGCGTTACGATGGGATAGGAATGGGGTTATGGTGCAAATGAAAACGACCGGTCCTACAATGCAGGACCGGTCGTTTTTAAGTATAGAAGGCGTTTAAAATAATACCTTCCTGTTAGGGGAGGGCAACGCTAATGGTCACCGACTCCTCTGCCGTGTTACCTTGCTCGTCGGTGGCCTCAACCGTCATAATGTAGGCTCCCTCCGGTGCATCGGCCGGCAGCGACACGTTCAGGTCGAGGCTCTTCTGGCGGTTATCGTTCAGGAAATCGCTGATGTCGTCATCTTCGATCTCGCTGGTGCTGCCAGTGGGATTAGTTACAAAAACCTTGATGTTCTCCAGGCCCTGATCATCTGTAACGTTAGCTCTGAACACCACTTCATCGCCTGGGGCATAAACCGCGTTTTCGGTAGGGGAGCTAATGGTGATGGTTGGCGCCGTAATGTCCAAGTTTACATCCTCATCATCGTCGTCGCAGGCTACAAATGCAAAACTCAGGCACAGCAGGAACAACCAATTCAACTTCTTCATAGCTTGGATTAATTAAAATAAGTGAAATAAAAACTTTTGCTGTATAGCTGTATAGCAATATTCAGGAAACTAAGCTATACTTATAGTACAATACAGCCACTTTAAACGGGGATGTTTACCTAAGGTTATGACAAGTGCCGCAATAGCTTACTGAGCAGCCTCAGGCAATAAAAAAGGAGCACTGTTGTGCTCCTTTCTGTATCAGTTCGCTTGCCTGCTGGCTTTATAGTCGGCCATAATGCCCTCGCACAGCCAGTTTGCCAATGCCTGCCTGTTGTTGGGTATCACGAAGCGCCGTTGGTCTTTGTCGTTTTTGATGTTGCCAAGCTCCACAAACACAGTAGGAGGATGGCTATACTTTATCACGTACAAACTGCTGCGTGGCGTAACAGTACCAAAATAATCGCGGTTGGGCTGGTGCCGGTTATACTTAGAGGTGAAGACCTCATGAATGCGCTGCGCCAGTGCCTTGCCGTCTGAACTGTTTTCGTGGTGGTAAAAAAACACATCGATGTTCTGACCCTGGCTGCGGCTATCAATATGCACCGAGATCATGCGCTGATGCGCTCCTTTATGACGGGCAGCCAGTCGGTTTATATCGGCAACCCGGCTGCGCAGGCGTTCCTTCTGCCCATACGGGATAGGATTCCCAAAATAACCAACTTCATCTGTATCCATCTTCAGGATTGGCTCATCGCGAATCCCATCATCCGGGTCCTGAATGATCATGTAAGCGGTTGCGCCATGCTCCATGAGGCGGCGAGCCAGACGAATGGTCACATCATAAGCATACTCGTCTTCACTAAGCATATAGGGGCCATACTTTCCGATAGCCCCCGGATCAGGGCCGCTGTGGCCAGTGACCAAGTAAAAAACGGCTCCCTGCAATTGGTTATCCTTTACCTCAACGCGCTCATAGTTCTTGCCAAAGAGGGGCTCCACGAGCACTGCCGGGGCAGCCTTAGCAGCAGCAGGCGTTGCCTCGGAAGCGGCACCTCCAGCAGAAGCTGTCGGTAGTAAGTAAGTTCTGCCGGCATAAAGGCTATTGTTCGATCCCAAATTATCCTGGTTCAACTCCAGAAACGAGTTCAGATGCTCCGAAGGCTCCAGGCCGTGGCGCCGCAGCAACAGGTAAATACCATCGCCTGCTTCGGCAACCACCTCCGTGTGACTTTGGCTGAAAAGGGGAGAGGAGAGAAGAAAAAGGGTGATAAACAGTAATAGTTTTCGCAAGGCTTCTAAAGTTTTTGGCGTTCATAATCTCTTACGAACTGGCAGTGGAAAAATTATACTTGCCGTAGCTCTGAAAGCTATGAAACTATAAATTTATACTTTTTTAAAAATAAACACACAGAAACCTTAAGTAAAGCGCGTTAGGCAGCTGAAATGCATGCATAGGAGAGGGGCAAGCCAGTCGTAAAAAAGGCCTCCCATCAGGAGGCCTTGAAAGTATAAGAAAGAGGAGTTTATCACTGAGACACCACCTTCAGCAACGTCCCTTTTTCCACGCGATCGGAAAGCTGCATGCCGTTCAGGACAGCGAATTCTTCCAGGCGGTCCTGTTTAATGTTGTTGTTCTGCAGCACCTGCGACAAGGTTGCGCTCTGTGGCACAGTAATAATGCGAATGCGCTCCGGCTTACGGTTTAGTTTGTCAGGCTCGGTGAGCTCGGCGAAATTCTGCATGGTGTTGGAGAATGTCTGAAAGTAATTATTGAAGTTGTTGGCAGTGGTAATACCCATGAGGCTATAATTATAGTTGCCATAGCGGATAATATAAGTCAGGGTGCGGATTACCTGTTGTTCCTGTTTCTGATCAGCTACCACAGCAATAGCGGGCAGCCCATTCACTGTAACACTCTTTGACTCAACTGGCTCCAGGTTAAAGTTCTTGAGCAATGTTTGAGCGGCTGCTTCCAGGTTATCGCCAGGCACAAGCATCAGGTTCATCATTGCACTGCCATCCTGAGGGGCCATCTGGAAAACCTGTGGGGAGTTTTGATACGCCCAGCCCGAAGGCACCGGGAATTTAAACTTGAGTTCCGGGTGATAGAACACACTGTTCTCTACGAAACCTTGCCGGGGATCTTCACCATACACAATACCGTCAATCAATTTCAGGTAGCTATCGCGGCCAACTTTGGCGTTTGTCAGGTTTTCCTTTTTCTTCCAGTCCTCGGCCAGCTTGTGAACGGTGGCATAGCGGTCAGCGGGGTTAGGGTGCGTGGAGAGAAAGTCCGGTATCATCTGGCCGCTGCTTTCCTGCTGCCGCTGCAGCGTCTGAAAAAAATCGGCCATCTGAGAGGCGTCGTAGCCAATTTTAGACGAATACTCAACACCAAGCTCATCAGACTCGCGCTCATCGTCGCGCCCAAACTTGAGGAAAAGCAAGCCAAGACCCTGGGAGAGTTCATTGCCCATCTGCGCAAGTTCAGGCGAGATAATCATACCGGTAATAAGGCCTAGCTGGGCCAAGGTGCTCTTGGATTGCTGCTGCACCGAGTGGCGCGCTGTAATGTGGCCGATCTCATGCCCAAGTACACCGGCAAACTGCGCCTCGTTGTTGAAGTGCGCCATAATGCCCCGCGTAAAGTATACATAACCACCCGGCAAGGCAAAGGCGTTAATCACGGGGGAGTCCACCACCTTAAACTCATACTTTAAGTTGGGCCTATGCGAGACAGCCGCCATGGCCTGGCCTTTTTGCTGGATAAACTGTTGCAGCGCTTTGTCCTCATACAACCCAAATTGAGCCAGTACAGCCGGATCGGACTGCGCACCCAAGGCAATTTCCTGTTCCTCAGACATCAGCACAATGTCCTTTTTGCCGGTGACGGGGTTGGTGGCACAGAAATTAAACAGCAACAGCACACCAGCCATTGCTGCACTAAACATATATTTTTTCATAGTTCCTTAGTCTGAAATTCCTCCTTAATAGAAGCCTATATAAGGATGTTATATATTTGTTTTGAACGGTGCAGCAATTCGATTAGTTGCAGATTTGCCGTTCCCGGTTTGTTGTTATTCGGTAGCTGCGACAATTGTCCATCTTCTGAAATATGTTTTTCTATTTAACATAAAGTACATTATGAGTGACACTTAAAATAGATGATTTTCATCGTACATTATAAGTCTTATAATTTATATTATGTTAAATAGTAAATAGATATACCCGCATCATACCATATATAGTCGTAAAATCTATATATTGAATAGCTATTGAACTCAAACTTTATTTGTATGAAACGACAGTTACTATTATTGTCCCTTCTATCCTTTTCCTTGTGGAGTTGCGAAAAAGATAAAGCACCTCAGCCTGATTCCTCAACTCCACCGAAAGAGACTCCAAAGGTGAACTTCGAGTTAAGCTTCACACCGGCCTTTGAAACTACTTCACAGTTTGAGTTAATCGTCTCTAAGGTTGACGGCACGGTCTTGCTTGATACGCTCTTGGCTGCTTCTGCCAAGCATTCGCTTCAGGTTGCTTCTGAAGATGACAAGTTTAACGTGTCAACCATTACACGCAACAGTTCCAACCTTCAGCCTGAGTACTACTTGATTAGAACTTTCCTGCAGGTTAATCCTAACAATTGGATAATCAATGAAAGTCTGGAGTATACTAAAAACTACTACCAGGTCGATTCTGAAGTACCAAGCAACATGAGGTTTACCAATCTCCCCAAAAACTTTGGGGGCTTTGGCTTCATGTCAACCAAAGCGGGCATTCTCAGCGCAGGTACTTCGAGTGCTTCCAGAGATATTGCTATCCAGTACAATAGAATAGTGCCTTCTACTCAGACGTTGTTACTGCTCTTTGATTTAGGAAAGTATATCTACGCAGAAGTTGAAACAGATAATGCTGTGGTTGATTTTGCAGAAGCTGGAGAGCTTACAAGGCATAATTTCGTAAAACCACAGGGACTAGACCTAACTTTCTTCAACCTGATGGGCCATCGCACCAAAGGCAATTTCCTGAACCCACTGCAGGTATACAACACTATTAAGGCAAAGACCAGCCCGCTTCTGATAAATCCGATTACGGATGATATAATGTACCCTGCTGGCTTATTTGAGGACTATGAGTTAACTGCCTCATTTAAGGATAAAGACCAAAACGAATATTTTTATTACAAGTTCCTCCAGGAATTGCCATCGGATCTCTCATTTATCAAAAAGCCAGATTATACGGTAGCAAATAATGGCTTGAAAGATATTAAGGTAAGTACCGGTGCAGAAAAGCCCACGCACTATGCGTTTACGTTCCATTCTTCAGACAGAAAAATACTTGATGCAAGTTGGATAGTGTATGGGCCAGCCACTATAGAATCCATTAATGCACAGGACGGACACCTGGAGAAAATGAAAAATAACCTATTGAAGAATAAGGACTTGTCTACGTTGAAGTTAAGTAATTCGCAATGGGTAAAAGCTTCTGGTTATACTTACCACGATTACTTAAAGTATACTTTTAACCCTGACGCCATGAAGAGAAAAGAATTGAAAGAATACATAAGGTACACGAGCTACTATTAACCGCTCCAAGTTTAGGTGTTAAGCATTAGGCTGGCATCTTAAAAGTTTAAAATAGAAAAAAGCCCTTTGTTGCTCCCGCAATAAAGGGCTTTGATTTCAATAACTAACTATAGCTGGCGAGGTACATCTGAGGTGGCTTCTGCCCTACCTCATACACCACTTTCAAGGTTAAGCATGCTCGTAAAGCCCATTAAAAACAAAAAAGGAGAAGCTTGACAGCCTCTCCTTCTCTAATTCGTTAAATCAACTTCTTAGTTAAGCTTAGCAGACAGTTTCTCAGCGTCGGCTTTACGACCTAAACGAGTATAAATGTTTACCAGGTTCTGGATAGTAGATTTGTCTTCCGGCTGAATCTGGTGCGCTTTCTCAAAGTATGGCAACGCTTCCTGATAATGCTTCTTAGCAGTAGCCTCTAAAGCCTTTCCTTGTTTCTGGTATGTTCTGTAGTCCATCTTGGCAGCCTTGTTGTTTACCTCAGCGCCTTTGTTGTACTCCATCACACCCAAGTTGTAGTAAGCGTCGAAGTTGTTAGGATCAATCTCGATGGCTTTTTTGTAAACCTGTGTTGCACCTTCCAAATCCTTCTTGCGCTCCAGCAGGTTGCCTTTTACAGCGTAAAGGCTGGCGTTTTTAGGATCCGCGGCGATAGCGTTGTCAAGTCTGGCAAGCGCCTCATCAGCACGGTCGTTCTTCAGGTAGTACTTCAGCTCTTCCTGCATCAGGTACACACTGTTCGGGTGCGCTTTCAGGCCATCAGCCAGCGTTGCCATTACTGCGTCATCGCTCGCTTCAGTTGCCTGCTGCAGCTGTACTTTGGCTTTGTACACGTCCTCTGTTTTGTGGCCCATTTTCAGGAGCTCATCGTAGAAGCCGATAGCCTGGTCATACTTGTTGTCAGCGGTTGAAGCATAGGCTGCATAAAGCACGGCCGTAGTATCCTCCGGGCTGATTTTGTGTGCCAGTTCATACTTTTCAATGGCATTGGCCCAATCCTGGTTGTTGTGAAATTCAACCGCCTGGTTCAGCACCTGACCGTACAGCATTTGCTTGCGCTCTGGTACCTGCTTGGCAAACTCGCCATTCTGGCCATCCAGCTCCACCGTTTTGTCAAAAGACTCCAGGATTACCATTGGTGTGTTCTCATCCGTCAACTTGCCATAAATCGGGTTGCCGATCATGTCTTGGTAGATAACACCACGGTAGAACCATGTTTTAGCTTTGTCTTTTGTTTTTTTATGCTCTGTCGCCTTCTCGATGTCAGCCAGTGCCTTGTCAAGCGTACCATTCTTATGGTTCAGGACTGCACTGTTCACAGCCGAGTTCTGGGCGCTTGCAACCGAAATGGTACCGGCTACTAAGGCTGTCAAAAGAACTTTTTTCATACGTAGATAATGGTTTGTGTTGTTTGCTTAAATGTATTTATACTTGAGAAATAAGCCGTAAGTACTGGTTTATACTTCGTCAGTGGTTTCAGGGTCTATCATGGTGTCCGGCTGCAGCGAATCATCAGGCGCAAGCTCAGACTGCTCCAGCACCATTTCTTCAACATCTTCCTCCGGCTCCACTTCCACTTTTGCCACCGATGAGATCTGATCTCCTTCCATTAGCTTAATCAGGCGCACCCCTTGTGTGGCACGGCCCATTACGCGCAGCTCATTCACGTGGAGGCGAATCGTGATACCAGACCTGTTGATGATCATCAGGTCGTCTGTATCCGTTACGCCTTTTATCGCAACGAGTTTACCCGTTTTATCGGTGATGTTCAGTGTCTTAACACCTTTACCACCACGGTTGGTAATGCGATACTCTTCCAGCGGTGAGCGCTTGCCGTAGCCATGCTCCGACACCACCAGCAGGTTCGTGCTCTCATTCTCTACACAAACCATACCAACTACCTTGTCGTCAGGTCCGGCCAGGGTTACGGCACGCACACCCGCCGCCGGACGGCCCATTGGGCGCACATGCGACTCGTTAAAGCGAATGGCCCTACCCGACTCCAGCGCGATCACAATCTCGCTGTTACCTGTTGTCAGCTGCACGTCCAGCAGGCGGTCGCCCTCGTTAATGGAGATGGCGTTGATACCGTTGGTTCTTGGGCGTGAATATGCTTCCAGAACGGTCTTCTTGATAGTGCCTTGCTCTGTGATGAAGACCAGGTTGTGGTTGAGTACGTAATCCTGGTTTTTAAGGTCGTGTACATTCAGTACGGCGCGAACGCTATCATCCTTCTCTATCTGGATAAGGTTCTGAATAGCCCGTCCTTTGGTTGTCTTCCCTCCTTCCGGAATCTCATATACTTTAAGCCAGAATACGCGCCCGAATTCTGTAAAGAACAGCATGTGGTGGTGCGTATTGGCAATGAACAGGTGCTCAGTGAAATCGCTCTCCTTGGAAGCGGCCACCCCTCTGGAGCCCACGCCGCCACGGCTCTGGCTGCGGTACTCACTCAGCGAAGTGCGTTTGATGTAGCCTTCATGGGAGATGGTGATTACCATGTTCTCCTCCGGGATCATGTCTTCGTAGGAGATGTCGCCTGTGCTGGCCTCAATGCTCGTACGACGCACATCACCATAACGATCTTTTATCTCGGTAAGCTCGTCCTTGATGATCTGCATACGGAGACCTTCGTCGTTAAGCACAGAAGTCAGGTAATCGATCAGCTTCATGATCTCCTGGTACTCCTGCTGGATTTTGTCACGCTCCAGGCCGGTAAGGCGCTGCAGACGCATGTCAAGTATCGCACGAGCCTGTATTTCTGACAGGGCAAAGCGCTCCATCAAACCAGTTCTGGCAATTTCAGGGTCACGCGAAGAGCGGATCAGGTTGATTACCTCGTCCAGGTTGTCAAGCGCAATCAGTAAGCCTTCCAGGATATGGGCGCGTTTCCTGGCCTCATCCAGCTCATACTGCGTTCTGCGGACAACTACCTCGTGCCTGTGGTCTACGAAGTGCTTGATCAGGTCCTTCAGGTTCAGGGTCATCGGGCGACCTTTTACCAGGGCCACGTTGTTCACCCCGAAAGACGACTGCAGGGCTGTATACTTGTAGAGGTTGTTCAGCACCACGTTCGGAATGGCATCGCGCTTCAGGTCATACACAATGCGCAAGCCCTCGCGGTCAGACTCATCGCGCAGGTCGGAAATGCCCTCTATCTTTTTCTCGTTTACAAGCGCGGCTGTCTTCTCTATCAGCGAAGCTTTGTTCACCATGTAAGGGATCTCAGTAACGATGATCTGCTCCTTACCGCTTGGGGTTGTCTCAAATATGGCACGGCCACGCATCAGCACGCGTCCACGGCCTGTTTCGAAGGCAGCTTTCACTCCATCGTACCCGTGGATAATACCGCCCGTCGGGAAGTCAGGTGCGGTGATATACTGCATCAGCTCGGCAATGGTGATGTCGTTATTATCGATGTAGGCGATGATGCCATTTATAACTTCAGTGAGGTTGTGAGGGGCCATATTGGTGGCCATACCTACCGCAATACCCGATGTGCCGTTCACCAGCAGGTTCGGGAACTTGGCTGGCATCACGCTCGGCTCTTTCAACGAGTCGTCGAAGTTCGGCACAAAGTCTACCGTGTTCTTCTCCAGGTCAGCCAAGAGTTCGTCGGCAATACGCTTCAGGCGCGCCTCGGTGTAACGCATGGCTGCCGGCGAGTCGCCGTCAATGGAACCATAGTTACCCTGGCCATCTACCAGTGGGTAGCGCAAGGACCAGTCCTGGGCCATACGCACCATGGTGTCGTAAACGGATGAGTCGCCGTGCGGGTGGTATTTACCCAGCACCTCTCCTACGATACGGGCAGATTTCTTATACGGCTTGTTGTAGGATACCCCCAGTTCAGACATTCCGTAGAGCACGCGACGGTGCACAGGCTTTAATCCGTCCCGAACATCGGGTAAGGCTCTTGAAATGATAACTGACATTGAGTAGTCGATATACGCACCGCGCATTTCGTCCTCAATGTTAATCGGTATTATTCTTTCGCCTTCTTGCATGTTAAAAGGTGTAAAATTAAATGGTATGTAAGAAAAGGCAAGTTAGGCAAAATTGGCCTCACTGCCTATATAGCTTATTCCTTATTTTTGGCTTTGGAGCGTCCTACGTGCTGTTTCTCCTGAGAAACCTTGTCCATCTTCTCTCCCACCCTGGGATTCTGCTTTTTCCAGATAGGCTGGCCGCGGTACTCGGTGTCGCCGTGGATGTGCTCCATGCGCACCTGGCAAGGGCCAATAGGACAAGCTGGTTTACAGGAAACTAAAGAGGCAGAGAGTAGCGCGAGGCTAAGGATGAAGAGTGGTTTTTTATGTGTCATGGTTTCAAATTAGGAGCGCCAGCCATACTTGCCGCGCACGCAAATCCATATCATACAAAAATAAGCATTTTTGCTGACATTAAACAGTATTCTGCCACTTAATTAGCGCCTGTTCAGGCCTTAAAAAACACCCTTAGAGCGGGTGAAAACCGTTCACTGTGAGGCCTCCGTCCACGGCTATGGTTTGGCCGGTAATATAGGCCGCCGCAGGCATGCAAAGAAAGGCAACCGCCCCGGCTACATCCTCTGGTTTTCCGATTGTTTGCAGAGGCGTGCGGCTGATGACGTTGTTGTAGAACTCGGGGTTCTGCAGCACGGTTTGCGCCAGCGGTGTGCTGATGTACCAGGGCGCCACTGCATTAACGCGTATGCCGTCTTTTGCCCATTCCGCGGCCAGGTTGCGGGTCAGTTGCGTCAGGGCGGCCTTCGTCATACCGTAGATGCTGCCAGTACGCACGTGCACTAGCCCGGCCACCGAGGTGACGTGCACAATATTGCCCTGCTCCGACTGCTGCAGCAGTGGGTAGAGCAGCCTGTTCAGCTCAAATGCCGACCGCAGGTTGGTTTGCATGATGAAGTCATACTCTTCGGATGTATAGTCTGCCGTGGGTTTGCGGATGTTGGTGCCGGCATTGTTCACCAGAATGTCCAGCTTGCCCCACTCCTGCTGCACCCAGGCTGCCACCGCCTCGCGGCCCGCTGGCTCGCTCACATCCGCCGCCAACGTATAAAGCCCCTGGGGGAATTGCTCTTTCATACTATCCAGCGCTTCCTGCTTGCGGGCCACGGCAAGTACCTCGGCGCCGAGCGCCAGCAGCTCTTTTACCGTAGCCTCACCAATGCCCTTGGATCCACCGGTAACCACGGCTTTTTTGCCGTGCAATCCCCATCTGCTATTAGCCATTTTCGTTATGCTTTAAAGATGTTATGTATAAACCAGAAAGATTTGACAAAGTATAACTGCACCTGCTTAGACGAACCTGCCCAAGATGCGGTTCCAGTATGTCTGAAGGTACTGCTGATCGACCTTTGGCCTGTTGTTCACCTCCTCAAACCATAGCTTCCCGTCCGCATCCTTCCATACTTTGTAAACGAACACGTAGCCGCCGCCACTCTCCTGCCAACCGTCAAACTTGCCGAACCGTAGGTCGTTGATAAGTATGGCGCCGTTGTCGTCCTGCTCCACGGTATAGTAGCCTTTGGTTATCTCTAGCAGGCGTTCCAGTTTCGGGTGCCCGCGCAGCGGATCCAGCAGTGCTGCGTTCTGAGGTTCAAAATCATACTTTACCTGCTTGTCTTCATCCAACAACGAGTAAAATCCATTGTAAAAACCGTCCTCTCCTTTGGCTGTCACCGACCAGAAAACGGTGTTCATGGGTGTCGGCTTGCTGATGTAGGAAGTATAAGGCACGCCTTGCGCAGCCATACTTTGCTCGAACACGTTGTTGGCCGCGCCCTTTGCGATAAAAGACCACACCAGGTATAGCGAGCTAATGGCAAGGGCGGCATTGTTAAGGTAGCGGCGCCTTGGGCTCAGGCGGTTGTGGAAGGCTGCTAAAAGCACAAGCGCCAGGAAAGGCATCGTGTACAGGGGATCCACCACAAAGATGTTGTAGAAGGCCACGCCATAGTTGGAGAAGGGCCAGAACAGTTGGGTGCCCCAGGTGGTGCAGCTGTCGAGGAGGGCGTGCGTTACAAAGCCCAGGAAAAACAGCAGCGTCCAGTCGCGCATGGTGGCCGGTTGGTTTTTATAGAGCCGATGCAGCAGCCAGCCAAGTATAGGCGAAATGACAAGCGCAAAAAGGAAGGAGTGCGTGGCGGCCCTGTGAAAACTCAGTTGCTGCACCGTGTCGAGCCACGGGTTCAGGAGCACGTCCAAATCCGGAATGGTGCCAGCAATGGCTCCCCACAGCAGCGCCTTGTTGCCCAGTTTCCTGCCCGCTACTGCCTCGCCCACCGAAGCACCTAAAACTATCTGTGTTAAAGAATCCATCTGAGATAATATGAGAATTGCTCAAAACTGCTCTTACAACAACTCCCAACCTGTAAAGTTATGCCTTTGCTGTCTGGGTGGTTTTTGCAACCAGGCCCATCCTGTAAAGGTATAAACAAGCTGGCTTGCTGCCAAGGCAAAACAGAGCTTCATACTTTATGAGTGAAACGCTTTACCTGGTTCTGGGTATCTTAATTATCGGCTTAGGGATTTATGATTTACTGTACACCACTTTTGCGCCGCGTGGCGCGGGACCGGTGAGCAATTCCCTATCTTCGTTCCTATGGCGGCTGTTCCTCGGCGCAAGCAACCTTCTGAAAACCCGCAAGGCATTTCGTGGGGCAGGCATTGTCATCATCATGAGCACCATTCTTAGTTGGTTGCTTCTGCTATGGGCGGGCTATACGCTGCTGTATCTTTCTGACGCAAAAGCCGTGGTGGATAGCACCACAGAGGTTCCGGCCGATAGCTGGGACAGGATATACTTTACAGGATACACCCTCTCCACGCTGGGCAACGGCGATTTTAAGGGAGGCACCCAAACCTGGCGAATTCTGACGGCTTTCATTTCTTTTACGGGGCTCGTGCTCATCACCACGGCAATCACCTATATGGTGCCTATCCTTTCGGCTACAACCGAGCGCAGGTCGTTGAGTATAGACATTGCTGCTATAGGCGATAGTCCGCAACAGATGCTGCTAAACAGCTGGAATGGAGAAGATTTTAAAAGCCTTGAGCAGCACCTAAGTGGATTGGCCCAGCCAGTGGCAAAGCAGGGACAGCTGCACTTAGCCTATCCGCTGCTGCATTACTTTTACCACGCTGATAGATCGGTAGCGCTGTTGCTAAACCTGGTCGCTTTAGATGAGGCCCTTACCATCCTGCTTTTGTATGTGCCCAAGGAAAAACGGCCATCAGACCAGTCGCTGGTGCCGGTGCGCCACGCCATCACCACGTTCTTAGAGTCGCTTACCGCCATCACGCCAACACCGGAAGACCCAGATAAACCGCACCTGGACTTGAAGCAGCTAAAGGAGGCTGGGGTTCCGCTACAGCTGCAGGAGGAGAAGCTGCCGGAGGAAGTCGCCAAGCGCCGGAAACTTTTGCTTGCGATGCTTCAGTACCTGGGCTGGGAATGGGAAGAGGTATCGAAACCTAAATTCAACACCGATTTGGATCTGCGCAGCTTGCGTTAAAGCGACGAGCCCCGGCTTATACTTTACCGGGGCTCGTGCTGTACTTGTTTAGTGCATAATCTTGGCGCGCACAAACTCTTTGTTTCTATCGAAGAGGTAGCGGTAAGTGGCGTGCGTTTTATAAATCCTGCCACCGATTTGCTCTACCAGGCGCATCATCTTGGGGTTAAAGTCGCCGATCCAGTTCATCTGCAGGTCGTAGTAAGGGATTCTCGGGTTTCCGATAACCACTTTGCCGGCAGACACGATCATAGCGGCCTCCACGCCCTTGCCCTGGTGCTCCGGGGTGATGCCAAACACGATGCCGTACATGGTTTTGCAGGCGCCCCTCCAGCGGTTGAACAGGAACTTTAGCTTGCCCCATAAATCCAGCTTGCCGTTGTTATACTTGAAGAGCTGGTTCAGTTCCGGGATAGCGATAAAAAAGCCCACCGGCTCATTGTTGTAGTAGGCGAACCACATGATGCGCTCGTCCAGGATAGGCTTCAGCTGCCTCATAATGGCGGCAGCCTGGGCCTCAGTCATAGCCTTCACGCCCTCGTGCTTGGCCCAACCCTTGTTGTATACTTCCCGGAAGTCGTTCGTAAACCTGCCAAGTTGCTTTTTGTCGAGGTGACGGAAGTGGTAGTTCTCATCGGCCAGCACGCGCTCGGCCTTAGCCCGGTACTTCTCCGGAATCTCTTCGTCTATTTTGCGGTAGTACGTGTACTGCTTAAAGTATAGCTGGAAACCATAGTTCTCCAACAACTGCTGATAGTAGGGGAAGTTATAGGGCATGCAATACGTCGGCTCGTAAAAGCCATCCAGCAGCACCCCCCACCACTTATCGCGCTCCCCAAAGTTAATCGGGCCATCCATGGCTTCCATGCCGCGCTCCTTTAGCCATTCGCGGCAGGCGTCGAGCAGCATGTTGGCAGCTTCCTGGTCGTTGATGCAGTCGAAGAAGCCCATGCCCCCTGTGGGCTGCTCTGCAGCTTTGGCAGTGCGTTTATTGATGAAAGCGGCCACACGGCCTACAGATTTGCCTTTCTCGTCCTGCAGTATCCAGCGGATCGCCTCTCCGTCGCGGAGCAGTTTGTTCTTGGCAGGGTCAAAAACGTTATGAACGTCCTTGTCCAGCGGGCGAATATAGTTAGGGTCGTTTTTATACATCCGCACCTGCAGCATCAGGAACTCCTGGGCAAGCTCGGGCGTGTTTACCTCTATCAGTTTCATAGTATGCGTTAAAAAGGAAGTGCTAAATAAACCATTATCCGCGTAAAAAAGAAAAACTGCCTGGACTAAAGGCGCCGGATAAAGTATGGGAAAGCAAAAAGTATAAACATGAAAAAAGCCCTCAGATTTCTCTGAGGGCTTTTCCGTTTTTGAGCCCCCTGCCGGGATCGAACCAGCGACCTACTGATTACAAGTCAGTTGCTCTACCAGCTGAGCTAAGGAGGCATGCACTAATTTGAAGGTGGTAAATCTGAAATGAGGCATTCAACCTCAGGCTCCAAATTTAATTTTCAAATCTGCACATTAGTTAATCTGCAAATCTAAAAAAGAGCCCCCTGCCGGGATCGAACCAGCGACCTACTGATTACAAGTCAGTTGCTCTACCAGCTGAGCTAAGGAGGCTTACTCTTTTTGTGTTGCTTTATTGTGTTAAAGCGATGCAAAGGTATAGCTTAGATTTAATTCTGCAAATACCCGCTTCACTTTTTTCTCCTGACCCTCTCTAAAAAATTGAGAGTCAGGAGAAAAAAATTTAGCCTCTGTACGCATCCAGTTGATGCTGCAGGTGCGCGATGCGTTTTTGGGCATCGGCAATGCGGCCTTCATACTCCTCGCGCAGCTTGTCGGCATTCTTCGAGCGGGCAAAGAACTCGATGTTGGTTCGCAGCGTCTGGATGTCGTTCTGCAGCTGGGAAATCTCGCGGCGGAGCGTGTTCTCGCGCTGGTACAGCTTCTGGCTGGCATCCGGGCTGTGCTTGATGCGCTCTACCTGCAGCTTCACCAGCATATCGGTCCGCTCGTCCAGGCTAAGCTCCGGCACGCGCTCAAGGTAGCGCTCCATCAGCTGTATAAATTTGTCCTCCGCTTTCGGGCTGGTGCGCCTGTTGTCTTTGTCGGTCTCCCGCCATTGCTCCACCAGGCTCTGGAACTCCTCTACTGATCCGGTAGCGCTCGGCTGCGAAAGCTTATCGGCCACCTTATCGCAGATAGCCATTTTCTCAGCAGAAAGTTTTTCCAGTTCAGCGGCCTTGTGCTGTTCCTGCGCCTGCTTGCGGTCGAAGAACTCGTTACAGGCCGAACGGAAGCGCTGCCATATCTTGTCGGAGTATTTATCCGGTACGCGACCTATCGTCTTCCATTTCTTTTGCAGCTGAATAAGTTTTTCCTTCGTGGAGGCCCAGTCGGTGCTGTCCTTCAGGCTTTCAGCTTCCTCGCATAACTGCGTCTTTAATTGCAGGTTATGCATTTTCTGCTCGTCCAGCGCTTTAAAGAACTGGTTCTTGTGTTGGAAGAAGGCTTTATAGTTACCCCAGAAGGCTTTGTTTACCTCTTCGGCATTTTCTTTGGGCACCAGTCCGGCTTTGTCCCACTCCTCTTTGAGTTTCTGTATTTCATCCGTTTTATCGCGCCACTCGTTGATGCGGTCGGTGTTAAAGTTAGCGAACTCCTGCAGGCGCTCCAGCAGACCGCGCTTTACCACCAGGCTCTGCTGCTCACGCACCGACCGCTCCTCGTGGTAGGCACGTCTGCGCTCATGCACTTTCTCCGAGGCCAGCGTGAACTGCTCCCAAATCTGGTCGCGCTGGTCGTTTGGCACCGGGCCGATGATTTTCCACTCCTCGTGCAGGTGGCGCAGTTCCTGCAGGGCTTTGTTTATACTTGGCTCCTGCTGCAGCGCCTGCGCGCGCTCAATCAGCTGTAACTTGGCCTCCAGGTTTCTCCTGCGGTCAAGTTCCTTCAGCTCGAAGAACATGCTGCGGTTGTTGTAGAAAATGTCTAGCAGCGCGTGGTATGAGTCCCACAGTTCCTGCGCCTCCCCGGCGGGTACCGGGCCAATGGACTTCCACTCGCTTTGCAGCTTCTTCAGCTCGTCGCCACTGTTACGTGTTTCCGCCGACTCCACCAACTCCCGAAGCCTGCCCAGTAGCTCTTTCTTGCGCTCCAAGTTACGCTGGCGCTGCTCTTCCTGAGTTTGGCGGTGCTGGTAGCGCGACTCGCGGTAAGCTGCCAGCATTTTCTCCAGGTCCTGGTGCTCCTTGGAAGTATGGTAGTCGAAATCTTCTTCCGTGCCGCCCTCTTCCTTAAACTTATCCAGCGCATCGTGCCTTTCAGCCTGAAACTTTAGCTCATACTGACTCTGAAGCTCGCTTATGGTTTTATACTTGCGGAGTGCATCTGGGCTTTTAAGCGCAGCAAACAGGCGCTGGCGCAGCTCTTCCTGCGTGAGTTGGCTATAGTCGGTATGGTCATCCTCCTCATACTCCTCCTCATCGTGATGATCAGGCGTAGCAGTGGCAGCGTCCGTTGTGTCAGTAGGCTGCGCTGCCGGCTCGGTGACGTTGGTATTGGCCTCGGCAAAGGTTTCTGTTATCTGCTCGGTAGAGGCTTCCTCCTCGTCCGTTGCCAATTCTGGTTTTACCTCAGGCTGCTCCTCCTTCGGTACCTCCGGCCCTGCCTCGGCAGTGGTTTCCTCTGTGGCAGGTTCCTGCTTTGGCGTAACCTGGTTTTGATCATCGGCTGTTGCCTTGTTCTCTGGCTTGTTAGCCTCAGCTCCGGTGGTGTCCATATGCTCTTTATCAGTTGTCATGTCTAGCTTGTTAGGTACAACGTAAAAGGGTTAGTTCAGGCGCGGGTCGTCGGGATAGTTGCTCAGCACCTTAAACTTACCACCCATTTGGCGCAGAATGCTTCGCCAGAGGGTTTCGGTATCCAAAGTAAATAATTTATTTGCAGCATTGTTGTTCACTATCCAAACATTTTTATCTACCTCTTCCTGCAGTTGGCCGGGCGTCCAGCCGGAGTAACCCAGGAAAAACCGGATATCCTCCTTGGCCACCTGACCCGTGTCTATCATAGTGCGCAGCACCTCAAAATCACCGCCCCAGTACAGGTTTTCGTTCAGCTTTACTGCCTGCGGCAAATCCGCCAAGCGGTGTATGTAGTGCAGGGTGTTATACTGTACAGGTCCGCCGACTCCCAGCACCATGTCAAAGTCGTCCTCAAATACATCCAGCACATCCGACAGGTGCAGATTCGAAGGCCTGTTTAGCACCAAGCCGAAAGATCCCTCCTCTTCATGGCTGCACAGCAGGATCACGCTGCGCTCGAAATTCGGGTCACCCAGGTATGGCTCAGAGATCAGAATACTGCCACTTCTTGGTTTTATCGTTTTGCTATCTGCCATCATTCTTTCGTCGCGTTTAGTAGGTTCTAGTACACTAGACAGCACAACAGCCTTCTATATTACAAATTTTCATATAAAAATAACCATCTTCTTTGTCTTACGCAAATGGTAAAATATAGTAACAGAAGGCACTGGTGCTCTTTATTTTTGTGGCTATACTGTGTTCGGCGCTTTACAGTTTGCTCATTTACATTTGCTTACTGTATTATCCGGAGCCCAAAAGCCGGAAAGCCTTCGTAATTAGTTTAGCCCCAACGTATATTTTTATAATTTTGGGCAAATCAAGCAGTATGGCATTAACACACAACATCGCAGACATTCGGGTAAACTACAGGAAGCACGCCCTCACCGAGGATTCCGTTGCCGGTCACCCTATAGAGCAGTTTAAAGTATGGCTTCAGGAGGCTATCGAGGCGCAGGCCGAGGAGCCTACGGCGCTGGTACTGTCTACGGTAAATGCAGCAGGCAAACCCTCTGCCCGGGTGGTGCTGCTGAAGGGTGTTGATGCACAGGGCTTCAGCTTTTACACGAACTATAACAGCCGCAAGGGCCAGGAGCTGGATCAGCACCCTTATGCCTCCCTCACCTTCTTCTGGCCGGCCCTGGAAAGGCAGGTACGCATAGAGGGTAAGGTTGGGAGGGTTAGCCCGCAAGAGTCTGACGCATACTTTCACAGTCGCCCCAGAGGGAGCCAGATCGGCGCCTGGGTGTCGCCACAGAGCCAGGTTATTCCCTCGAGGCAGGTGCTGGAGCAGCGCGAAATGGAACTTGCCGAGGAGTTTGCCGGCACAGAACTGGTGCCACGGCCGGAGCACTGGGGCGGATTTCGGCTGGAGCCGGATTACGTAGAGTTTTGGCAGGGCCGGCCAAGTCGCCTGCACGACCGTATTGCCTACGAGCTGGAGAACGGCATCTGGCAGGTAAAGCGCCTGGCCCCTTGATAGGGGAATTCTTATTGCTCTTTCAGGGCTCATTTATACTTTGCAACACTAAACATGGCTGAAATACTACCCCTTCGCGCCTGGCGCTATAACGATAACCTGAGTACAAGTATAGAGCAGCTTACCTCTCCGCTCTTCGACGTGGTGTCGGACAAGCAGCGGGAGGCGCTCTACCAGGATCCACTCAACAGCATACACCTTTCCGTACCGCGAGGTGAACATGCTGCCCAGGATGCGGCCAGACTGCTGCAGGAGTGGAAAGAAAAAGGCATCATACTTCAGGATGGGTTGCCCGGCATCTATGTGTATTACCAGTATTTCCGCTTACCGGGCAACGACAAGGAGTTTGTGCGCAAAGGCTTCATCTGCAACATCAAGGCTTACGACTGGCACGAGAAGGTGCTGCTGCGCCACGAGAACACCATCCCCAGCGCTGTAAACGACCGCATCGAGCTACTGGAGGAGACGCTTCTGAACGTAAGCCCTACCCATGGCCTTTACACCGATCCGGAGTATGTGCTGGAGCCCTACATGGACGAGAGCATCCGCACGCCTATCTATGAAACGGAGGATTACCAGGGGGTGCGCGATGTGCTGGCCGTGATACACGACCATGAGGTGATAAAGCTGTTTTTGCAGACGCTGGCCGATAAAAAGATTCTGCTGGCCGATGGGCACCACCGCTACGAAGGCTCCCTGTTTTACCGACGTAAAATGATGGCGCAGCATTCTGACCACACAGGCTTGGAGCCCTACAACTACCACCTGATGTACCTGACTAACTCCGAGCACGACGACCTGCGCATCCTGCCCACGCACCGCCTGCTCAAAAGCCTGCCCATGCCGGACGAAGAGTTCCTGGAGCGATTGAAAGAATATTTCATCATCCTGCCTAAGGAAGACCCCTATGAGCTGAACGAGGTAATAGTCGGCAAGCTTTGGGCCTTCGGCTTATACTTGAACGGCAACGCCTACAAGCTCCGCCTAAAGCCGGAGGTGCACCAGCTCATCGACTGGAACTTTCCGGAAGAGGTAAAGCAGCTGGACCTGACGGTGATGCACTACTTTATATTTGAGAAAATACTGGGCATCTTCCGCCAGGAACAGCGCGATTACAAAGGACTTAGCTACGAGCGCAACTTCACGGCCTGCATCCGGAAGGTGGACAAGGGCGAGGCGCACCTGGCTCTGATCACAAACGAAATCTCGATGGAGCAGGTAAAGCGCGTGTGCAACAGCGGTGCTGTGATGCCCCAGAAATCGACATTCTTCTACCCAAAAGTTATCTGCGGATTTTTATTTAGCTCCATCAAAGAAGATGAATTTACAACGGCCGCTGCTGCTTGCCTCTAACTCGCCACGCCGCAAAGAGCTGCTCTCCAGCCTGGGCCTCAAGTATGAGGTGTTGGTAAAGGAGGTGAACGAGGACTTTCCGGAGCACCTGAAACGGGAGGAGATAGCCGAGTACCTAGCCGCTCACAAAGCCGACGCCTATACTGCCGACATTACGGATGAAGCACTGATAACGGCAGACACGATTGTTTGCCTTGGGGACCGCGTGCTAAACAAGCCCGCTGACTTTGAAGAGGCAAAGGAAATGCTGCTGTCGCTGTCGGGCACGCACCATGAGGTGATTACCGGCGTGTGCATCCTTACCAAAGAGCAGAAAACCGTTTTCCACGACACCACAAAAGTATACTTCAAACAGCTGACAGAGGCAGAGGTTACCCACTACATCACCCACTACAAGCCCTACGATAAGGCCGGTGCCTACGGTATTCAGGAGTGGATTGGGATGGTGGGGATTGAGCGCATTGAAGGCTCCTACTTTAACGTGGTGGGCCTGCCGGTGCAAAAGCTGTATGCCACGCTGGAGGAACTTGGGATCGTGACACTATAAAGACTTGCCAGGCACTTTCGCCGCCAAAAATCATACCACCTAAGAATTGATGTTTCGGTACGCCCACTACTTTTATTGACCGCAGCGGGAGATCGCCCCGATCTCCTTTCTAACGCCAGATTTTTTCTTCTGAAGGGAACGAATTATCCGGCTAATGCCATTTACAAGCATCTGTCAATAAAAAAGCAACCGAACATCAACTGAATGTCTTTTATTAAATTATACCTGGCGCCCGGGAAAGAGCACTCTCTCAAGCGTCAGCACCCTTGGGTTTTCTCCGGCGCCATTAAGAAAGCCGATGCCGAGCCGGCTGAAGGAGACGTGGTAGAAGTTTACTCCAGCAAGCGCGAGTTTCTGGGTATGGGCCACCATGCCCCGGGCTCTATTGCCGTGCGCATCTTCTCTTTTGAGCAGGTAGAACCGGATTATACTTTCTGGAAAAGCAAAGTGCAGCAAGCCTACGATTTCCGCCAGCGCCTGGGCCTGACCAATAATCCGACCACCAATGTATACCGCCTGGTGTATGCCGAAGGCGATGGCGTACCGGGGCTTATCGTGGACTTTTACAAAGACACGGCCGTGGTGCAGACGCACTCGGTGGGCATGTACAACGTGCGGGAGTTTGTGGCGCAGGCGCTGCAGGAAATCTACGGCGACAAACTGCGCGCTGTTTACGACAAAAGTGCAGAGTCGTTGCCAGCCAAGGCGGCGGTACAGGCGCAGAACGGTTACCTTTTTGGCCAGTCGGAAGGAGGCGTGGTGGTAACGGAAAACGGCAATCAGTTTTACATCGACTGGGAAACCGGCCAGAAGACGGGCTTCTTCATAGATCAGCGCGATAACCGCGACCTGCTCGCGCGCTACGTGAAGGGTAAGTCGGTGCTGAACACGTTCTGCTATACGGGCGGCTTCTCGGTGTACGCCCTGAATGCCGGCGCCCAAGAAGTTCACTCTGTAGACGTATCGAAAAAGGCCATTGACCTGACGATCAAAAATGGGGAGCTGAGCCAGGCACCGGCAAAGCACGAAGCCTTTGCCGTAGACACTTTCGAATTCCTGAAAGGGAAAGAGGACAAGTATGATGTGATCGTGCTGGACCCGCCCGCGTTTGCCAAGAGCCAGAACGTGCGCCACAACGCGCTGATGGGCTACAAGCGATTAAATGCGGAGGCCATGAAGAAGATAAAGCCCGGTGGTATCCTTTTCACGTTCTCCTGCTCGCAGGTGGTGGATAAGTACTTGTTCAGCAGCACCGTGATGGCCGCTGCCATCGAGGCGGGGCGTAACATCAAGGTCATGCACCACCTCCCCCAACCGGCTGACCACCCCATTTCCATATTTCATCCGGAAGGCGAGTACCTGAAAGGACTGGTGCTGTTTGTGGAGTAAGATCGGTCGTCCACTCACTAAGTTAATGCTAAACTTATACTCTCCGCCGTGCTGGCTAAAGCTGCCAGGCACGGCGGAGAGTTTTTTTTATACTTGCCTCAGTAGAAAAACTATAAATATTTCGTCTATATCTATCGCTTTAACCAATTACAAAACTACCGGATGGGAGTTCTGCCGGCAGTTCCATCCGGATGCGCCATTCCTTGGGGTAATAGTTGTTGATGCGGTTGCCGATTTGCTTGGCCCAGCCTAGTGGAAGGCCTTTGTACTCCAGCAGCAGCCAGTCGTTGCCGCTGGTGCCGAGGCAAGTGTCTTCTTTTTTCAGGTACCGCAGCGCCTGCTCCAAATCCAATTCTGCTGTTGTAAAAACCGACCTGTCCAGATACTGGGAAAGTGCCAGCCCCTGCAACGGCTTCAGCTTTTTGCCATAGATTTCGGCCAGTTCAGTGCCGGCGTAGACCACGTACAGGTGCTGGTATACTTCATCGGCAGCTTCAAAGAGGTTTTCGGGGATGGCAGAGATTTTTTCCCCGTGCTGCAC
Source organism: Pontibacter chinhatensis (assembly GCF_900113285.1). Classification (GTDB taxonomy): domain Bacteria; phylum Bacteroidota; class Bacteroidia; order Cytophagales; family Hymenobacteraceae; genus Pontibacter; species Pontibacter chinhatensis. The sequence continues at coordinate 233,577 of NZ_FOOT01000001.1, read as the reverse complement.
AAACGTGTACTGCCCGGGCTGCTGCAGCCAGTCTCCCACCAGAGCCTGCTCTTTTTTGCCCGCTATACTTAGTTTATACTTTTTCTTTTTGCTCTTGCCATGCAGTGGCTGCTCCTCGCCTGCTTTTCGCACGACCGCTATAAAGAAGCCCTCTCCCTGCACACGATGGGGGTAAAAGCGATAGCCTTCCACGCCTTCCAGTTGGGCTGGTACAACGCCCCACTCCGGTTGTAGTTGCAGTTTTATACTTTCTGCGCCCTCCTGCTCGGCCAGCCAGGCTATATTTTGCTCGTTCTCCTGCTCGTTCCAGGTACAGGTGCTGTAGATTAATACCCCTCCGGGCTTCAAAGCATCCCACACATCCATCAGAATACGCTGCTGGCGCTGGGCACACAGGTTTACGTTTTCCTCCGACCACTCTTCCATGGCATGCGCATCCTTCCGGAACATGCCTTCGCCACTGCAGGGAGCGTCCACCACCATCACATCAAAAAAGTCGTTAAGTCTGCTAAAGTCGCGGGGGTCGTTGCTGGTAACCAGTACATTGCCACTGCCCCACTTGGCTATGTTTTCGGCAAGTATAGAGGCCCTGCTGCGGATTACTTCGTTGGAAACGAGCAAACTCTGAGGAGAAAGCAGGCTGGCCAGGTGCGTGGACTTGCCGCCGGGGGCGCCGCAAAGGTCCAGCACGTGCAAGGGCTCGCTCAGGTTTACGGCCTGTCGCAGGGCCTGCTCCACGAACATGGAACTAGCTTCCTGCACATAATAAGCACCGGCATGAAGGGCTGGATCGAGGGTGAACAGGGGGCGTTCAGGGAGGTAAAAGCCTGTCTCCGTCCAGGGCACAGGTTGCAGGCCGGGAGCTGGCGCTGCCTTGGCTTTGTTGATACGCACGCTTACAGGCGGGGCCTGCTGCAGCGCTTCCAGGAAGATTGAAAACTCCTCCTCCCCGAGCATGCGCTGCATGCGGTCAGTAAATGGTTTTGGGTATTGCATAGGCAAAGGTACGGGAAAACGCGCTTTAGAAAGTATACTTACCCTCTGTTTTTCACCAATTCAAGGTAGGCCTCTACAATGAGAACATCGGCAGGGCACCAGTTAAAATCAGCCAATTCGTCTGGTGTTGCCCAACGATAGGCCCTGTGCTCCAGCAAACTGATCACGCCCCCGTTATAGTGGCTCAGGTAAGGAATAAGCACGATAGTGTGGTTGGGGTACGGATGCTGCACAGGATCGAGCCTGTGGTAAGGTTGAACATCAATGCCTAACTCCTCCTTGATTTCCCTCACAAGTCCCTGGTGCTCCGTTTCGCCGGCTTCCAGTTTACCTCCCGGAAACTCCCACAGCATTGACTCCCGCATTTGCTCGCTGCGCTGCGTTAGCAAAACACGACCGTGCTGCTCCACAATCGCACAAACTACCTCTATCATCTTGTTAGCGGACATAGGCGGAATTTAAGTTTGCATTTCAGATGTACTTCAGCTTCTTTAGGATCCGAACAAAAGCGCAGGCTCATACTTGTAAAACAGGTAGCCGATAGCAACCGGAACAAGTATATTGGCTAAAACTGGCAGCTCCTGCTGCGCAAGGCCGAAGTAAACTACCTGCACCAGAAAAATATGGTATGAGGCTTTTCCCAGTTCGGCCAGCAGGCGCACCGGGATGAAATTAGTAAAGTTGGGCAGCAATTTCAGGGCCAGCCACACCAGCAAAGCAGCGTAGCCAAATGTAAGCACCTGCTGTGTTCGCCACTCCGGACTGATGTAGCCCTTCAGGGGCAGCCGCTCATACTGGAGAAAGTATAAACAAACAGCTCCGACCAAACCCAGTAGCAGCACCAGTAGCACATCGCCCCGCTTCAGGGGCTTCCATACCAGCGTGGATAACCAAAGCCCAAGGGCAATGGCCGAAAAATAGCGCGGAAAAGCCGCATCATACAGGTAACCATCCTCTTTAAAGTATGGCAGGTTCGCAGCCCACAGTTGAAACAGAACCTCCAGCAGCACCAGCACACCAAATGTACTTTTGGGCCAGTGCCTGAAGCCATAGCCTATCAGGGGCAGCAGAAGTATAGACTGCAGCAACATCGTGATAAAATAGTTGCCACGGCCGGTTACAGGCAACACCCCCAGCCAGGTATAGCCGTTAAACTCAAGAACCTCCTCACCCTTGAGCCACTCCCACAGCAAACCAACCACTATCGAAAGTATAAAAACAAGTATGAAGGGCACCAGGATGCGTGCAGCCTTTTTGGTAAAGTATTTCCGGTTGTAGAGGTGCTGCAGGTGCTGCGGTTTGTTTTGCACGGAAAGCCCCTGGTTCAGCCCCATCACCACCAAAAACAGTGGGACGGCCTGCCAGATGTGGTAGACGGCAAAGCTGTTCTCCAACTCCTTGCGGGTGAAGGAGTGCAGCAGCAGCACCGCCACTATAGCGATTCCCTTCACCACATCTATCTGCTGTAAGTGCTGCTTCTTGGGAGATGGGTTATGCAGATGCGCCCCCTGGGAAGTGATTAAACCTTGAGTCAAATCCTTTTTGTGACTGTTAAAGTATAACCTTGTGTATCATAAGAAATTAAACGCATGCAGCTGAGTCTAAACTATAAGTTCCTGATCCTGCTACAAAGTATAATGGCATTCCTGGCCTTTGGCTTAAACATGGTGCTGGCGCTGCTGCTATGGCTGCCCGAAAGCATACTGTCACTTTGGGGGCATCATAACATCGCCACTTATTTATTTGCCTTCACGATGTCCATTGGGTTTGTGGTAGGCTGGATAGCGACCAAAATCACCCGAAAGGCGCTCCGAAGCGGCCGTGTGCTGCCGTTGCACTGGCACCTCAAAAGCCAAACGTTGATTGATAAGCTTCCCTCCAAAACGTTTAACCGCGCCTTTATGTTCTCCCTGTCGGGTCTGTCCATGGCGGCAATCCTGGTTATACTGTTGGATGCCCTGCGGTTGTACGCCATTCCCTTCCTGGACTTTTTGCTGCTATCCAGCATCTACAGCGTATGCGTGTCGGTGGCTATTACGAGCATGGCCGTGTACCGCGCCCTGAGCGACAACATCCTGCGGCACTCCAGGATTTGAAAGTATAAAAAAGGCACACCCGTTTGCAGGTGTGCCCTTTGTTTTGGCGAATTGGCCTTATTTAAACTTGTCTTTCAGTATTTCAAACTCTACTGCCGGTGATATCCGCTCATAGAGGATGTGGTATACCGCCCTGGTGATGGGCATATCCACTTTTAGTTTTTTGTTCAGTTCGTAGATGCTTTGCACCGCGTAATAGCCCTCCGCCACCATGTTCATCTCCACCTGGGCCGATTTTACGGTGTAGCCCCTTCCAATCATGTTGCCGAAGGTTCGGTTCCGGCTGAACTGGGAGTATGCCGTTACAAGCAGGTCCCCGAGGTAGGCAGAGCCGGTCAGGGCGCGGTGGAGCGGCATTATTGCATCCAGGAACCGCTCGATCTCGAACATGGCGTTGGACACCAGCACCGCCTGAAAATTGTCGCCATAGTTTTGGCCACGGGCAATGCCGCAAGCCAATGCAATGATGTTTTTCATCACGGCGCAGTACTCTATTCCATCCAGGTCATCGAGCGGATTGGCCTTTACATAGCGGTTGCGGAGCAACTCGCAGAAACGGTCGGCAGTGGCCAGGTTATGGGAGCCAATCGTAAGGTAGGATTGCTTTTCCAGCGCCACTTCCTCAGCATGGCATGGTCCCGCGATAACCAGCAGGTTCTCGTCCTCCACGCCATACCTGCTCTTCACATAATCGGTAATCAGTACGTTCTCCTTCGGGATCATACCTTTGATAGCCGAAGCCACCACTTTTCCCGAAAAGGCATCCTCCGGCAGATCGGCCAGGGCTTGCTGCACAAAGGCTGCCGGCACGGCTAGTATCACCCAATCAGACGAGGCGACAACTGCCCGTATGTCCGTGGATGGCTCTACATAATCAAGGTCAAAAGACACCTGGCTTAGGTAGCGCGGGTTGTGTCTGAATTTAGTCAGGTGCTGCACATCGTTTCCGTTGCGCATCCACCAGTTTACTTGTGATTTATTCTCTGAGAGGATTTTAACGAGCGCTGTAGCCCAGCTTCCTCCTCCCAGTACTGCTATTTTCTCCAAGATTGTTACTTATTTTGACTCGGCGACAAGCGCCTGCTTGTTGAGCGATTTTTCATCCTTTACCGCCACTTTAGAGCCATTCTCCAACGTTTTGGAGACTGCCCGGAACGGACCGGCTACTACTTTCTGCCCTTTCTCTATCCCGCTCAGTATCTCGATGTTTTCAAAGTCGCTGATGCCGGTTTTAACTTTAACGGTTTTCACGGTGTTGTTTGCCTCGTCATATACAAACACCACTTCGTCTACCTGAGCGGCTGCCGTTGTTTTCTGCTGTTGCGCCTGCTGGTTTTGCTGGCCATTCTGCTCTGCTCCTTCCTCTTCGGATTCCTTTTCTTTGTCACCCTCTGGCTTAGCAGAACGGGTGGTAACGGCAGAAAGCGGTACAGAAAGCACGTTAGGCTTGCGCTCCGTTAAAATATCCACAGAGGCGGTCATGCCCGGGCGGAAAGGACGCACGGTAGCACCACGCAGGTGCTCGTAAGACTCGTTCAGCAGGCGGATACGTACCTCAAACTCCGTTACGGCCTCCAGGGTGGTGGCGTCTTTTGCGGTGTTGGCGATAGCAGTCACTACGCCCTTGAATTTCTCGTCGCGGCTGGCATAAGAGTCTACCTCCACTTCCACCGAGTCGCCCAGCGTTACCCGGATAATGTCGTTTTCATTCACGTTTACGCGTACCTCCATGTTGTTGAGGTTGGCAATGCGCATGATTTCGGTACCCGCCATCTGGGAGGTTCCTACCACACGCTCCCCACGCTCCACGTTCAGCTTGGAAACGGTGCCGCTTACAGGGGCGTAAATCGTAGTTTTGTTCAGGTTCTCGCGGGCATCTTTCAGGGAGGCAAGCGCATTCTGCACGTTATACTCTGCCGCTCTTACGCTTTGGCGGGCCGACTCCACTTCTGCCTTCGTTGCCAGGAAATTAGACTCTATTTGCTGCCACTCCGCCTGAGAGATCACTTTCTGCTCAAAAAGCGGCTGGTTGCGCTTGTAGTTTTGCTCTATCTGCACAAAGTTAGCCTCTGCCTGCGTTACCCGGGCCTTTGCCTGGGCCAGGTTGGCGCGCTGGGTGTTTACCATCGCCTGCTGCGCATCCACCATAGACTGGTAGTTGTCGGGGCGGATACGGAGCAACAGCTGGCCTTTCACCACTGAGTCGCCTTCCTCCACATTAAGCTCAATTATCTCACCAGACACATCCGGGCTGATTTTTACCTCCGTTTCAGGCTGCACTTTACCAGATGCACTGACTTTCTCTACAATGTCAGCGGGCTTTGCCTCTGCCAGCACCACTTCAATGCCTTCATCTTTGCCAATCCAGCCGGCTTTTTTGGCAACAATTAAAGAGATGATAAGCAAGCCAAGTACGCCGATAAGGATTGGGATCAGCTTCGATTTTTTCTTCGCCATAGTTGTTTAGAAAGATATGTCTTTACCCTGGTAAAAGTCCAGAACCTTTAGTTTAAAGATGTATTCATACTTGGACTGCAGCAGCTCGGACTGCGCACCGCGAAACGTGTTGGCTACAATCACATACTCCACGGAGTTGATGATGCCGGAGTTCAGCCTCAGCTCAGCGTTACGGACGTTACGCTCCGTTGCGCGCACCTGCTCCTTGGCCGCGATATACTTGCGCCGGGCCGCCACAGCATCCACCTGGGCCTGCTCAATGGTCTGACGCAGGTTATTGCGGGCAATATCGGCATTCAGGCTGGCATTCTCTTGCGACACAATGGCTCGCTGCACGTTGTTGCGTGCCTGGAATCCGTTGAAAATCGGAATAGACAGGTTAAAGCCAAACTGCTTGCCCACGTTGTCCTTCATCTGGTCAGTGAAGGAGTAGTCGTCGTACAGCAGGCTGCGCTGCCGGAAATAAACAGTTTGCTTGTTGGTTCCCTCCTGATTCAGGTATAAATCCTGAGGCACAAAGATAAAGTTTTCCGCGATAGCGAACTGTGCCGTGTTGTTGTACCTGGAGCTGATGCCCGCCCCAAAGCTTAGTCTTGGGAAATAAGCTCCTCTGGCCACATCCACGCCCTTTTCAGAGCTTCTTACCCGCAGGTCAGCCGCTTTAATGGCTGGCAATGTTTGCACAGCGGCGTCATATACTTGCGGCCCCTCCAGAATGGTAGGATCTTCGTCAGGCTCAGGCAGCTCGGGTATTTCAATTGCAAAATCATCGTGTGCCTGCACGTTCAGCAGCTGCATCAGGTTCAGGCGGGCAATGTCGCGCTGGTTCACGGCGTTTATCACGTTCAGCTCGTCTGTAGCCAGCTGCGACTCCAGATCCAGCACAGAGTTTTCGGCCACGCTACCTGCTTCGAACAATTTGCGGGTGCGCTCCAGCTGCTGTGTAGTTGCCTCGCGCTGTAACTCTGAGGTTTTGATCAGTTCGTCGGCAAAGAGGATGTTCAGGTAAGAAGTCACCACCTGAATGGTGATGTCGTTCTGGGCGGAAAGCACATCCTGATGGCTGGCCTCCAGCTCCAGTTTGTTCTGCTTCACCTGGTTTGTCAGACTAAAGCCCTGGAAAAGGGGCACCGAGGCGCTTGCCGAGAGGTTAGCCGTCTGGGCTTCCTGGTTCTGCACCGAGAAAGTTACCGGGTCCTGGAAGGAACCTGTGTTGAAGTAGTAGCTTCCGTTACCATTAAGTATAGGAAAACGGTTGAACTGCGACTGGCGGTAGTCAATCTCGTTTATTTTGCGGTTTAGGCCGCTCTGGCGCACCTGCAGGTTGTTTACTTTGGCGTATTCCACTGCTTCCAGCAGCGACCACACACCGTCCCCGCTCGGGTCTTGCTGGGCCCATGCCGCTGAGGTGCCTGCCAGGGATATGCCCAAAGCCAACAGCAGGGTTTTGGATGTTTTTCTCATAGTTATACTATAAACTATACTTTTTTACAGGTCGATGTTCGGAATGTAAGTCACGTGATGCACCCAGCTCAGCTGTTTCAGGTACTCCAGCGTGATAGGCTTTATACCTGAGTCCATTTCGATGAACTGCCGCGCCCGGTCATGCTTGCCCTTCCTGGAAACGTTCATTGTCGCAATGTTGCAGTCGTCGTGGGCCAGCACCGAGGCAATGAAAGCTATACTTCCCTTCACGTCGGCGGCATCAATAATGAGCGTGTGCAGCGTAGCCGAGAAGTTGGAATTGAATCCATCCACCTCAGAAATAATAATGACACCACCCCCACGGCTCTGCCCCACTACCTCCACCTCGCGGTCGCCGGCCTTCAGGTTGAGCTTTATCGTGTTGGGATGCATCGTAGAGGCGTTTCCGATAGAGCGGAACGTATACTTCAGGCCGCGCTCCTTGGCGTGGTCAAATGCTTCCTTGATGCGCTTATCGTCAGTTTTAAAATCCAGCAAGCCGGCAATAATGGCCCGGTCGCTGCCATGGCCCTCGTAGGTGCGGGCAAACGAGTTGTAGAAAGTAATAATCGCCTCCTCCGGCTGTGCTCCCAGAATTCGGATGGCAGCCCTGGCAATCCGCACTACCCCAGCCGTGTGTGAGCTGGAAGGTCCGATCATCACCGGTCCAATCATATCAAAAACACTGCTCTTCTCAGCCATACCTCAATATCGTAAAAACCAAATTTAGTAATTTCGCGCAAGCTTTGCGCTTTTTGTGGTTGAATTTAGGTTTATTTCTACAAACTTTAGGTTTCTATCTACAAAAACCCACCCGACCCCTATGAAGCGGTTGTGTCAGTTGGGTATGGGCCAACATCCAACGAGCTGTGGATTAGCTCCGTACGATAAAATAGTGCTTTATTGTATTCCGTGGCCGCGCGGCCTGTCAATGTTTTATTATTTTTGCGCAAATCACCTCACCATTACAGCAAACCGATGGAGCATACGTTCAAACCCGAAGTGCTGGAGCAGCTAAAGCGGCTGGAAGAAAAATACGTGCCGCTCGGGCAGGACCTGGCGGCCTACCTGGAGGGCCTCTACCATACTTCCTTCCTCTCCTACTGGGATTATATTCACCTGGATACGCTGCTGAGCCTGCAGAACCCGCGCACCAACATTCCGGATGAAAAGATCTTCATCATGTACCACCAGATAACGGAGCTATACTTTAAGCTCTGCCTGGAGGAGTACAGTCAAATTGGTGAGGACAAAGGAATTACGGGGGAGGTATTGAAGAAGCGCTTGATACGCATCAACCGCTACTTTGACAACCTGATCAACTCCTTTGATGTGATGGTGGATGGCATGGACCCGAAGCAGTTCCTGCAATTCCGGATGGCGCTGATGCCGGCCAGCGGGTTTCAGTCGGTGCAGTACCGCCTGATTGAAATCGCCTCCACGGACCTGCGTAACCTGGTGGATAAGGCCAAGCGTGCGGTGCTGGGCCTGGAGAGCACACAGGAAGAAATGATTGGCTGCATTTACTGGAAGGAAGGCGCCACTGAGGTGGCCTCCGGCGCCAAGACACTGACCCTGATCCAGTTCGAGGAAAAGTATACCGCCCAGCTCATCAGCTTTGCCAAGGAGTATACCGACAAAAACGTGTGGAGTGTGTACAAGCGCCTGCCCGAAGAAGAACAGCAGAACCCGAAGCTAAAGCAAGCCATGCGCGACCTGGACAGCAACGTAAACGTCAACTGGCCGCTGATGCACTACAAGTCCGCTGTGCGCTACCTGCAGCGCGACCCGGACGTGATAGCCGCCACTGGTGGCACCAACTGGCAAAAGTACCTGCCGCCGCGTTTCCAGAAACGCATCTTCTACCCTGAGCTGTGGAGCGAGCAGGAAACAACCGAGTGGGGCAAAGGCTGGGTGGACAAGGTGCTGAACGGAGATATATGAGTTGTTAGTTTATAGTTATTAGTTGTTGGTTGACTTTACAGAACTTACATAACCTGTGAAGCTTAAGCCGCTATACTTATACTTATACTTATACTTATACTTCAGAATTTATACCTCCGGAGTGAATTTGCAGCACCCCTCAAATGTTACATACCTGACTGGAGGACAAATTAACTGCTTACCTTTCCGATAAAGATTAACGAATCAACGCATAACGACTTTAAGGTTAACTACCTTACTAACTACCCATGAGAAAGAAAGAACTGGACCTGGTGCTTCCGCCAGAGCTGGCTTTTGATGCCCAGCAATTAGAAACGGAGATTCTGAAAAGCGCGAAAGTGCAGCCCGAGGAGGTCAAATTCCTCCATCGCGTCAAGCGCTCCATCGATGCGCGCGGCCGCCAGGTACTGGTACGTGTTCGTGCCGATGTATACCTGGACAATCCCCCAACCGATGTCCTCTCCCCAAAGTATAACTACCCAGATGTTTCCCTTGCCAAGCGTGTGGTGATTGTGGGAGCCGGTCCTGCCGGACTTTTTGCCGCCTTGCGTTGCATCGAGCTGGGCCTGAAACCCGTGGTGCTGGAGCGCGGCAAGGATGTAAGAAGCCGCCGCCGCGATTTGGCAGCCATCAACAAAGATCACGTGGTGAACCCGGACTCTAATTACTGTTTCGGGGAGGGCGGTGCCGGTACTTACTCCGACGGTAAGCTGTATACCCGCTCCAAAAAACGCGGCGACCTGCAGCGCATTCTGCAGATTTTTGTGCAGCACGGCGCCACCCCCGATATCCTTTTCGATGCCCACCCACACATTGGCACGAACAAACTGCCCAAAATTATAGAAGCCCTGCGTGAGTCGGTGCGACAAGCCGGCGGCGAAGTACTCTTTGATAAGCGCGTGACCGATTTTATACTAGATCGAGGCGAGATGCGCGGTGTGGTGACGCAGGATGGGCAGGAATACCTAGGCGAGTCGGTTATACTTGCCACCGGCCACAGCGCCCGCGACATTTTTGAGCTGCTGCACCATAAAGGCATCACCATAGAGGCCAAGCCATTTGCCATGGGCGTGCGCGTAGAGCACCAGCAGCAACTGATAGACAGCATCCAGTATAAGTGCGAAGACCGCGGGCCATACTTGCCGGCTTCCTCCTATTCACTGGTGCAGCAAACGTTCTACAAGGGTAAGCAGCGCGGTATTTTCTCGTTCTGCATGTGCCCTGGCGGTTTTATTGTGCCCTCGGCCACCGCTCCCGGCGAGGTGGTGGTCAACGGCATGTCGCCGAGCCGCCGCGACTCGCGCTTCTCCAATTCAGGCATCGTGGTAGCCATTGAGCTGGAGGACATGGAGCTGGAGAAGTATGGCCCGCTGGCCGGACTGCATATGCAGCAGGCGCTCGAGCAAAAGGCATGCGCCATGGCTGGTGGCACGCAAGCCGCACCTGCACAGCTGCTCAAGGACTTTGTGAACCGCAAGGTAAGCCAGGAGCTACTTGAGACGTCTTATCAGCCGGGCTTGGTTTCGGTGGATATGAACGACCTTTTCTCTGACGATATGGCCTTCAGGCTGCGGGAGGGATTTAAGGCCTTTGGCAATAAAATGCGTGGCTACCTAACTAACGAAGCGCAGATTGTGGGCGTTGAGAGCCGCACCTCCTCCCCTGTCCGCATCCCCCGCGACCGGGATACTCTGGAGCATGTGCAGGTGAAGGGATTGTACCCATGTGCCGAAGGAGCCGGTTATGCCGGGGGCATTGTATCGGCGGCGATGGACGGTGAAAGATGCGCTGAAAAAGCAGCCGTAAGGGCCGGTGTGGTATAATTTTATACTTCCATCAAAGTGTAAAATATAGCACCATAAGCTGCTTTATATAAAGGCTTTGTTCCTTTTTATACTTTGTGAAAATGCCTGATGTGCTAACCTTCGTATCAGGAGCATAGTACAAGACAGTAGATATTTGTAGAACCTGATTTTCCTATAAATGAAAAAGACAGTTGTATTAGGGGCTTCCGACAACCCAGACCGCTATGCTTACAAAGCAGTGCACAAGTTGCAGCGGCATGGGCATGAGGTAGTGCCTGTAGGCATAAAAAAGGCAGAAGTAGGCGGCTTGTCCATCGTTACAGATAAAGCGCAGCCGATTGAGGAGGTAGACACTGTAACGCTCTACGTGGGGCCGCGCAACCAACCTGTTTGGTATGATTATATCCTCAACCTCAAGCCAAAACGCATTATCTTTAACCCGGGCACGGAAAACCCAGAGCTCGAAAAGAAGGCAAAAGAGGCCAATATTGAAACGCTCCACCACTGCACCCTGGTGATGCTGGCCACCGATAGCTACTAACCAATTTTATACTTAAAGTATGAAACCTGCCTTAAAAGGCGGCGTATAAACTGAAAAAGAGCAGATGGCATTTGTTGTCTATGTTCTAAATAAGCAGGGATCTTGCATAAAGGTCCCTGCTTTGTTTTTATACCTCTTACGGATTATGTATCGCCGGCGGCTCCTGATCGCGCGGCTCTGAAGCCGTTGTATTGCTTGGGGCCGTGGTTTCTGCAGCAATTGGTGGTTCTGGTTCGTAGGATGAGACGTCCTCCAGATTGGGCTCCTCCATCTGGTAGCGCATGGTTGCGGCCAGGGCTGCATCCGGCAGGAAGTTGGTACTGGCGGTCTGTAGCTTGTTGGCAAGTCCGGATACCACGCGTGTCTCTCCTTTCATCAGGGCCTCATAACCTTCTCTGGCCACTTCCTCCGGCTCCGACAGGCTTCCGTTAGCCGCGCGCGTGTGGGCGGCCCCTGCCCTGCGGAAGAACATGGTGTTGCTCGCGCCTGGACAAAGCGCCGTTACCGTAATTTCAGTGTCTTTTAACTCATTCGACAGTGCCTCTGAAAAGGAAAGTATAAACGCCTTGGAGGCACCATACACGGCCATCAGCGGCGAGGGCATAAAAGATACCACCGAGGCCAGGTTCAGTATTTTGCCGGAGTTCCGCTGCTTCATCTCCTTCAGGAACAGCTTCGTCAGCTCCACAGGAGTGGTCACGTTAAGTTGAATGATGGCCTTCTCCCGCTCCAGGTCTGTGTCGAAGAACATGCCATGTACTCCCGCTCCGGCATTATTGACCAGGATATCTACCTGTAGTCCGGCCTCTTTCACCTCCTCGTATACTTCGCGGGGCGCCTCAGGCCGGGTTAGGTCTGAAGTGATGATGCACACATGCTCGAGTTGGTGCTGCTCCTGCAAGGAATAGCCTAGTTTGCGCATGCGCTCGGTACTGCGCGCCACCAGGATCAGGTTAAAGCCATCCTTAGCAAACAACCTGGCAAACTCCATCCCGAAGCCGTTGGATGCCCCTGTTATCAGTACGGTCTTGCCGCTGTTCTCTTTGTTATTCGTTTTCATAGCTCAAATTATAAAGTATAAATGCCTGTGTTGGTACCATGATTCTTCTTGTACAAGCACAGGCATTTTTTGGTTATACCTGATTCGAAAAGTTTAGGCAGCCTCGCGGCGCAGCACCTCCAGGGGCGGACGGCTCAGGATGCTGCGGCTGTTGAGCATGCCGATGAACACGGTAAGTATGGTAATGCCCAAAAACACGGGCAGCAGCGGCGTCAGGTCCGGCACAAAGGCAACCTCAAAGCTAAACACGGCCAGCGCCCAACTGGCACCAACAGCAAGTATAACGCCGGTCCCGGCGGCCAGAGCACCCAACAGCAGGTACTCGAAGGCGTTGATGCCCAGGATCTGCTTCCGGCTTGCGCCCAGGGTTCTGAGCAGCACACTTTCCTGCACCCGCTGGTACTTGCTGTTGTTAATAGAGCCAATCAGCACCAGCAAACCCGTGGTGATGCTGAACAGGGCCATAAAGCGGATGACAAAGGAAATCTTGCTCAAGATATCTTCGAGCGTCTCCAGAATCAGGCCCAGGTCGATGGCCGATACGTTCGGGAACTGCCGTACCAGCGTCTGCTGGAACTTGGCGGCCTGTTCGTCCGTGTCGGTACGCGTCATCAGCACATGAAACTGCGGCGCCTCCTCCAGCACCCCCTTCGGGAAAAGTATAGTAAAGTTTGTCTGCACCCGGTTCCACTCGATTTCGCGCAGGTGGGTGATGACTGTTGGAATTCTGGCGCCCTGCACGTTAAACACGAGCGTGTCTCCAAGCCCTGCTTTAAGCCGCTCTGCGTAGCGCTCATCTAATGAGACGGGTATAACCTCATCCTCCGCAGTGGCAACACCCTGCCAGGTACCCTCTACTGTCTTCTCAGAACTGATCAAGGAATCGCGATAGGTCACCCGGAACTCCCGCGTAAACGCCCTTTCCGAAATACCCAGCGTCGTGTCGGCACGCACGTCGGCCCCGGTCAGGCCGTTGACCTCCTCCAGGCGCATGGTTACCACCGGCACCGACTGCAGCACAGGCAGGCCCTCTTGTTTTGTGAGCGCCGTCACCTCCTCCTTCTGTGCGTTCTGGATGTCGAAAAGCACCATGTTCGGTTGGTTTTCACTCGCGGCAAAGGCAACCTCGCTCAGCAGGATGCGCTGCATCAGGAAAAGCGTGGCGATCAGCGCTGTGCCCAGTCCAATAGACACGGTGAGCAGCAGCGTCTGGTTGTTTGGCCGGTACAGGTTAGCTAGGCTCTGTCGCCACACGTAGCCCCAATGCACCGGGAAGAAGCGCTTCACAAGCCACATCATCAGCCTGGCAATCAGCGCCAGGACCACAAAGCCGAGCAGCACGCCTCCCGTAAAAGCCAGAGCCCGGAGCCAGGTACCCAACTGAAAGTATGAGAACAGGAAGATAAAGGCCACTATCAGAAAGTATACGCCCCAGCGCAGTTTGTCGGGTTGCTTCGACACATGCTCTATACCAGCTCTAAGCGTGATGAGCGGGGAAACTTTGCGAATGGTAAGCAGCGGCAGCAGCGCAAACAGCACGGCCACGATAACACCAATCCCAATACCTTGTAGCACCGCCCCCCAGGACACGGCCACCGTTACATCCACCGGCAAGAAGGTTCTAAACAGCTCCGGCAAGTATAGCTGTATCAGGCTACCCAGTAAAGCTCCGATCACAGAGCCAATCAGGCCCATGGCCACTACCTGAAACAGGTAAATGAGGAAAGCCTGGCTGCCGCTCACGCCCAGGCAGCGCAGTACGCCAATGGTAGCCAGTTTCTCGCGGATGTACACATGCACGGCGCTTGCCACGCCCACGCAACCCAGTAGCAAGGCCACAAAACCTACCAAAGCCAGGAAACTGGCCAGGTCTTCATAGGATTTTCCGGTGCTCTCCTTGCGGCTCTCGATGGTGTCATAGCCAAAGCCGGCTTCATCCAGGCGCTTTTCCAGGCGCTTCACCAGTTTATCCGGGTCTGTAGTCTCAGGCAGTTTATAGTAGTGGTAATAGCTCACGCGGCTGCCGCGTTGCACCAGCCCGGTTCCCTCCAGGTGATGGCGCGGAATGTATACAGCAGGGGCAACAGTGGCAGTCATAGCCGTTTGGCCGGGAATTTTGTGCAGAGCGCCGGCAATCTCAAAGGTCATATTCCCCACCTGAATTGAGTCGCCGGGCTTGGAGTTATACTGCAGCAGCAAAGTATGGTCTACCAGTGCCTTTCGTCCCCCCTCCCGGAACGTATGGCTGGCCTCTTTGGGCTCAGTTTCGATAGCACCGTAGTATGGGAAACCACCCTTCTCCAGCGCCCGCACCTGCACCAGTCGGGTGCCGCCGGAGGACTTGAACTGCACCATCGAGACAAAGCGCACCTCGTCGGAGCGGTCGCCCCCGATGGCGATGGAATCGAGGAGTTGCTGCTGGCTGGCTTCAATTTCCTTGTTGGCCGCGATAACCAGATCCGCTCCAATCAGCGATTTGGCCTGCTTGTCGATATCGGCGCGCAGGTTATCGGCAAAGGAGTTGATGGCCACCAGCGCCGCTATCCCAAGTATAATGGAGGAGATAAACAAGGCCAGCCTGCCCCGGTTCCGCCGGCTGTCGCGCCAGGCCATTTTCAGGAGCCAGCGCACATTTAGCGGTCGCTTGCCAGGTATAAATTCAGAGTTATCAGACACGTGGTTACTAATTTTGAATGAGAGATTGGGGGAATTAGTAATTAAGAATGAGTAATGAATAATCAATGGTCAATGATTCCTCACGACTTCTTAGTCATTACTAATTCCTCATTAATCATTAGTCATTGTCAATTACTCATTGCTCACTACTGCTGTCAACTGGTCTGATACCACCGTTCCGCCCTTAATTCGGATGATGCGATCGGTTTTCGCGGCCAGGTCCAGGTCGTGAGTCACCAGCACCAGCGTGGTGCCGGCTTCGCGGTTCAGGTCAAAGAGCAGTTTCTCTACGCGATCCCCGGTTTCTTCGTCCAGGTTGCCTGTGGGCTCATCGGCAAAAAGTATGGCGGGCTTGTTTGAAAAAGCCCGGGCCAGCGACACGCGCTGCTGCTCCCCGCCCGACAGCTGTGTTGGGTAATGGTCAGCCCGCTCGGCCAGGCCCACGCGGGCCAGCAGGTCCATGGCCTGCTGCTGCACGTTCCGTTCTCCGCGCAGCTCCATCGGCACCATCACGTTCTCCAGCGCTGTCAGGGTCGGTATGAGCTGAAAGTTCTGAAAGATAAAGCCCACGTACTGGTTGCGCACCTGCGCCCGTTCATCCTCGGAGAGGTTGTCCAGCGGAATCCCGTTCAGTATAACCGAGCCGGAGGAAGCCCTGTCCAGGCCGGCGCAGAGGCCCAGCAAAGTGGTTTTGCCACTTCCGGAGGGGCCTACAATGGAGCACACGTCCCCTGCCTCTAAGGAAAAATTTATACCTTGCAGTACCGTCAGGTGGCGGTCGCCGCTGTCGTAGGTCTTCTTCAGGTCTTTGATCTCAAGTATGGTCGACACAGATTTTTATAAGCTTTTAATGGACGATAAAAAAGGAAAACCGCTTCGTTTAATGCTGTCTTTTCCTTTCCGAACAAAATAACTCTTTGCCTACGTTATAGGTTTAGCCTTTGGCAAAGTATAAATTTAGAAAAATTTTACCCGATGACGATAAGGAATAAAATAATAGCAGTGGGCATGGCCGCCATCACTGTCCTCCACGGCTGCGGCGATGCCCAGACATCTGACCAAACTGTAGCAGAGCAAACCACTGGCACCACGTCCGGAAGCAGGCAAAAAGCAACTGCCGCCACCGAAACAAAAACCATCCTTTTCTTTGGCAACAGCCTGACCGCCGGCTATGGGTTGGAGGGTACGGAAGAAGCCTTCCCGGCTCTTATCCAGCAGAAAATTGATTCCCTGGAACTGCCGTACAAAGCCGTAAACGCCGGGCTGAGTGGTGAGACCACCGCCGGTGGCAAGAGCCGCATCGACTGGCTGCTAAAAAAACAGCAGGTGGATGTATTTGTGCTAGAGCTGGGTGCCAATGACGGACTGAGAGGTATTTCTACTAACGAGACGTACGCTAACCTGAAAGCTATCATTGAGAAAGTACGCGCCAGCAACCCGGATGTGCGGGTGGTGTTGACAGGCATGCAGATGCCACCCAGCATGGGCCAAAAGTATACGGAGGAATTCCGGCAGGTATTTACCCGCATTGCCGAGGAGGAAAATGTAGCGCTGGTGCCTTTCCTGCTGGAAGGTGTAGGCGGCGTGGCTGACCTCAACCAGGAAGACGGCATCCACCCTACGGCAGAGGGCCAGCATATACTGGCAAAAAATGTATGGGCTATACTGGGACCTATGCTGCAGGAGCAGGCGGCCGCATCCGAAGTATAAACCGGCTCTCAAAAAATATTTTAGAAATTTTTAGCCGTATTGTAACCTTATATACCCACTCCCGTTATTATGTATGGCTAAAAGTTGAAAATTTATTTTCAGAAACAAGAAACGGCTCCTGATATATTCGGGAGCCGTTTCTGCTTTTCTAGGGTTTTATACTTTTAAATTATTCTTCCGGCACCTCAAACTTGAGCTTCTCGGAAAGTATAAACGAAGCGCCTTTCTGCACCACCTGTGCGTCTTTGGGCAGTTCGCCCAATAATTTTACCTCCGTAAAACCGCTTTCTGTTACGCCAGTCTCTACCGGTATCATTTTAAAGGTAGCCTCATCCACCTGCTGGAAGATGTACGGCTTGCTTTGATACAGCACAATGGCTTCCTCCGGTACTGAGAGCGCCTGGTGTTTGCCAGTCAGGATAAACCCGTTGATGTACATGCCCGGCAGCAAGCCCTTGTTTTTGTTGTTCTTGATCTCGGCGTGCACCGGCACGGCGCGCATCTCTCCCTCAAAGGATTTACCGATAGCAAAGACTTCTGCCTCTACTTCCTGGTTAGAAACGTTTGGCAAGGTGAAAACCACCCGCTGTCCCTTTTCCAGCTTCGAGAAGTCTTTCTCAAAAACGTTCAGGTCCAGGTGCAAATGGCTATCGTCGATGATCTGCAGGATGGGCTGGTTCGGCTCGGCGTAGCTGCCCAGGTTTGCCCTCACTGTTTGCACATAGCCTGAGATAGGCGCTGTCAGGTTCAGGGTGCGGGTAATGCGGCCATTCTCAACGCTTTTCGGTGAGATGCCCAGGGTTTGCAGCTGCTCTCTCAGGGAGTTGAGCTTTGCCTGCAGCACCTTCACCTCAGCACCCGCCTGTTGGTAGCGCTTCAGGGCGCCCACCTGCTCGTCGGCCAGCATTTGCTGCCGCTCCAGCTCCTGCCGGGCCATACTTAGCTGGCTGCTCGTCGACAGGTAGGACTCCTGCATATTGAGCAGGTCCGGGTTCTCGATGGTCGCCAGCACTTTGCCTTTCTGCACAAAATCCCCTTCAATCACATGGATGCTGCGCACCATGCCGCCTACCAGCGGACTCACACTGGCCAAGCCCTGCGGCGGCAGCGAGAGCTGTCCTTTTGCAGGAACTCTGGAGGACAGGCTTCGCTCCTGCAGCGGGCCAACCTCCAGTTTACTTACCTGCTGCATCTCTTTCGAGAAATTCACCAGGTCTGGCGCTGCTGCAGCGGCAGGTGCTGCTTCTGCAGCTTCTGTTTGGGTGGCAGGCTCCCCTTGCTCTGATGAGCAGCCAGTGGTTAAAAGTATAGCGGCAAGGGCAGCCGGTACAATATATCGTGTCATGTTATTCTTCTCCGGTTAAAAACTGTAGGTTAATGATGCTCTGGTTATAGTGCAGCAGCGCGTTCAGGTATTGCAGTCGCAAGGTATAGGCCTGGTCCATGGCTTGCACAAACTCCACGTAGTCCACTTCCCCGAGCCTGAAGCTCAGGTTGGCAGCCTTTTCCAGTTGGTTTGCCTGCTGCAGTGCTCCCTGCTCGTAGTACTGTAGTTGCTGCGCCTGCTTTTGCAGCTCCTGAAACGCGTTCTGCAGATCTGTCTCCAGTTGCTTTTCCTGGGCGTCGGCCTGTTTCTGCACGGCCTGTTCGTTCAGGCGGGCAGCACTGATTTTAGACTTCTGGGCACCAAACCACAACGGCACCGAAATGCCTGCTTCCACGCCCGTAAAACGGTCAGAGTTGCCGTATACCAAACCAGGGTCACGCGCGGGGCTCTCACCGATAAAAGTCTGGTTGAAATAGCCGATACTGAAATCCGGCAGCAGGCGGGCTTTCTCTAGTTTCGTCTGTTGCCTGGCCACCTGAACTTCGCTTTGCAGCAGTTGCAGCCATACTTGCGCGGCAGCTGTGTCGGCTAACACCACAGAACTATGCTTTTGCTGCGGCGTAACGATAAACTGCACCGCTCCTTTCGGGGCATGCAGCAGCTGCACCAGCCTGTTCTCCGCTATCCTGGCGTCGGCATTGGCCTGCGCCAGTTCGGCCTGCAGCCCAAGCCTTCTGGCTTCTGCGGTGGCTCGTTCCAAAGCGCCCGTCTCGCCGGCTTTCTCGCGTACTCGGGCGGCACGCTCAAAATTGGCAAAGAGGGAGTCCTGGGCCTGTAAAAGCTGTGTTCTGCTCTGGATGTGCTGCCACTGCTCAAATGCCAGCTTCACATCGCGCAGCACCTGTCGCTCCGTGATCCGTTGCCGTACTTCTGCCTGACTTGCATGGGCATCCGCTAGCTTCGCCTGCCGCCCGTAAACGGTTGGAAAGGCAAACTGTTGGGAGATGGTAATTTCTTCATCTCTTTCGGCTGTGCTGATCTGGCCGCGCTTATAGTTCAGGCTGGTTTTGGGCAGATCAAACGCTGCACCTTTCAGGGCTTTTTGCTGGGCTGTCTGCAACTGGGCGGCCTGCAGCGACGGGTTATTTTCGCGGGCATACTGCAGCGCCCCCTGCAGGTCCAGTTGCTGTGGCGCCTGCTGTGCCTGCACTGTAAAGGTGCTTCCAAAGTATAAACCAATGCCTAGCAACAACGCCACTACCGGGTGCACTTTCACCGGCTTCAGTTTTCTCTCTTCGCGGGATGTAAAGATGTAATACAGCACCGGCAGCACCACGAGCGTTAGCAAGGTAGAGGTTACCAGGCCGCCAATCACCACGGTGGCCAGCGGCTTCTGTACCTCCGCACCTGCCGAGGTGGACAGGGCCATCGGCAGGAAGCCCAGTGCCGCCACCGATGCCGTCATCAGTACCGGACGCAGGCGCACCGTCGTGCCCTCTATCACCCGTTCATATACATTGTCCCAGCCTTCCTTTTTAAGCTGGTTCAGGTAGCCGATGAGCACAATACCGTTGAGTACAGCCACCCCAAAGAGGGCGATAAAGCCTACCCCCGCCGAGATACTGAACGGCATGTCACGGAGCCAGAGTGCAAAGATGCCCCCGATAGCTGCCAACGGAATGGCCGTAAAAATCAGCAGGCTTTGCTTCACGGAGTGGAAGGTAAAGTACAGCAGCACCAGGATGAGCAGTAGTGCGGCCGGCACGGCTATCTGCAGGCGCTGCTTGGCGTTGATCAGGTTTTCGAACTGACCACCATAGGTAATATAGTAACCGGCCGGAAGCTTCAGCTCCTGCTCCAGTTTCAGCCTTACCTCTTCCACTATCGATTCCACATCGCGGTCGCGGACGTTGAAACCAACCACAATGCGGCGCTGCCCTTCTTCGCGGGATATCTGCATCGGGCCGTTTTCGTAGCGGATGTCGGCTACTTGTAGCAGCGGCACCTGCCCGCCATTCGGAAGCGGCACAAACAAATCTTCAATGTCGTTCAGGTTCCGTCGGTAATCCTGCTGCAGGCGCACTACCACGTCAAAGCGGCGGTCGCCTTCGTAAACCGAACCGGCAGCCTCTCCGGCAAAAGCAGTGCGCAGCACGCGGTTCACGTCCTGCACGTGCAGGCCATACTGTGCCAGCTTTTCACGTTTCAGGTCCACCACAATCTGCGGCAGTCCCGTCACCTCTTCCACAAACATATCCTGCGCCCCACGCACCGGACGAATCAATCGCTCGGCATCGGCAGCCAGTTCACTTAGTTTATCCAGGTCCTCACCGTATATCTTCACGGCCACATCCTGGCGGGCACCGGTTATCAGTTCGTTAAAGCGCAGCTGTATCGGCTGTTGGAAGCCATAGTTTACTCCCGGAAGCACCTGCAGCGCCGAGTCCATCTTAGCAGCCAGCTCTTCACGGGTGCTGGCACTCGTCCACTCGTCGCGGTCCTTGAGCAAGATCATCACGTCGGCAGCTTCAATCGGCATCGGGTCCGTCGGGATTTCGGCTGTACCGATCTTACCGATCACCTCTTTCACCTCCGGGAAGTTTTTCTGCAATATCTCGCTGGCTTTTAGGGTGGTTTGGATCGTCTGTTCCAGCGAAGCGCCCGGCACCAGGCGCAGGTCCATGGCAAAGTCACCTTCGTCGAGCTGCGGGATGAACTCTCCGCCCATGCGGCTGAACACCACCAAACTGATGGCCAGCAAACCGACAGCTGTGCCAAGTATGACAGCCTTGCTGCGCAGCGCGAAACGGATAACCGGCTGGTAGGCAGCCATAATCTTCTCCATGATGCGGTCGGAGATGTTGCGCTTGTGTTTCGTCTTTTTGCTCAGGGCCAATGTCGAGATCATCGGCACGTATGTCAGCGAAAGTATAAAAGCACCCAAAATGGCAAAGCTCACCGTCTGCGCCATTGGCTTAAACATTTTTCCTTCGATGCCCACCAGCGCCATAATAGGCAGGTAAACAATCAGGATGATGAGCATGCCGAAAGCTGCAGAGTTCATGATCTTTGAGGCGGCGCTTTCTACTTCCAGGTCCATTTCTTTCTGGGTGAGCCTTCGGAGCGGCAGGTTGGCGTTTTTGCTGACGATAAAGTGCAGCACCGATTCCACAATGATCACCGAACCGTCTACAATCAGACCAAAGTCGATAGCGCCCAAGCTCATCAGGTTACCCGACACCCCAAACAAGTTCATCATGGTGATGGCAAACAGCATGGACAGCGGGATAACCGAGGCTACCACCAGGCCAGCCCGCAGGTTACCGAGCAGCAGCACCAGTACGAATACCACAATAAGACCGCCCTCGATCAGGTTTTTGGTTACCGTGTTCACGGCTCGCTCCACCAGTTCACTACGGTCGAGGTAGGCGTCAATCACAAGCCCTTCCGGCAGGGAGTTCTGTATCTCCGCCACGCGCTGCTGCACGTCCTTTATCACCTGTGAGGAGTTGGCATCCTTGTACATGAGCACAATGCCGCCCACTACTTCCCCCTCGTTGTTACGGGTAAGGGCGCCGTAGCGCACCGGGTGGCCATACTTCACTTCCGCCACATCGTTTACCAGTACCGGCACGCCGCTGCGGTTGTTTATTACAATCTGCCCTATGTCCTCGAGCTCGTTCACCATGCCCAGGCCACGGATAAAGAAGGCGCTGTTATTTTTCTCGATGTAGGCGGCGCCGGTGTTTTCGTTATTGGTGCCAATGGCTTCCAGCACGTCCGGCACCGTCAGGTTAAAGCTGCGCAGGCGGTCTGGATGCAGGGCCACTTCATACTCTTTCATAAATCCACCGAAGCTGCTCACGTCGGCCACGCCGGGCGTGCTCAGCAACTGCCGGCGCACTATCCAGTCCTGGATGGTGCGCAGTTCCATCGGGGTATAATCTTTCGGGCTGTTGGGTTTCTGGTGGATGGTGTACTGATAAATCTCGCCCAGGCCGGTACTAACCGGAGCCATTTCCGGCTTGCCCACGCCCGGTGGAATCTCTTCCACGGCCATATCGAGGCGCTCTTTAATGAGCTGGCGGGCCAGGTAAATGTCCACGTCGTCGTCGAAGACAACGGTAATGACAGAGAGGCCAAAGCGCGACACTGAGCGCATTTCAATCACGTCGGGGGTGTTGGCCAAGGCTATTTCAATGGGGGTGGTTATAAAGCGCTCCACTTCCTGAGCGGCCAGTGTAGGCGAAGAGGTAACCACCTGCACCTGGTTGTTGGTGATGTCGGGAACGGCGTCTACGGGCAGTTTGGTGAGGTTGTAGATGCCCACCACCACCAACGCCAGCACCATCAGCCCCACCACCAGTTTGTTATGGATGGAGAAACTAATTATCTTCTGAAACATGAGGTTTAGTTTAATTCGAAATGTAAAAGACCGGCGCAAGGTATAAGCCAGCCGCAATTGGCGGCAGGCACAAAGTATAAACCTGCTTTATACTTTACCGGATAAGCGGGTGAATTAAACTACTAGCCGTGGCGGGTGCCACCACACAAAAGCAACTTTTTTTACCTGTTGCTCCTGCAGTTGCACAGGCTGGCTCTGCGGCTCTACAAAAAACCTGAAAACCAGCTGGGTAAAATCGTTCGTGACAATCAGTGTGGCGCAGCAGCCACAGGAGCAGAACACCGGACAGGTGTCCTCGTGAAAGGGACTTTCCCCAGTCGTCTGGGTCGGGTCCACCACCTGGTGCGCATGCTCATGCTGGTCCGGCACCATATCGGTACAAGGCAGCCAGGACATCCAAAGCAACAGCAACGACATGAAAAGGGTGGCAATCCTCATAAATGTAAAGTTACAACGCACATATCATATATCCATACCTTGTCCCTCATTCAGACGCATTCTAAACATTGCGTGTAATTTTTTATAGTTGATGTTCAACTATTTATAGTAGGCATCTTGGGTGGTTAGAAAAAAAGAATAAAATTTATACTTCCCCAGGCAACCTCCTTCACCAGGTGTGCATCTAGAGGGTAAAGAGCAACGAAGGCTCGGAACAGATAAAAACCAGGCATATAGACTAAACTTTTACCAGGCGTGACAGAAGCAGAACTGATAGCAGGATGCCAGCAGGCAGACGGGAAGGCGCAGAAGCTCCTGTACGAGCGCTTTGCTTCGCAGATGTACGGCGTGTGCCTGCGTTACCTTAAAAACCAGATGGATGCCGAAGAAGCACTGCTGAACGGGTTTATGAAAATCTACCAGCACATAGACCGCTTTGAGGGCAAAGGTAGTTTTGAAGGCTGGGTACGCCGCATCATGGTAAACGAGTCGCTGGCTTTTCTGCGCAAGAAGGAGCCCCTGCATATTGCCATAGAGGACAGCTACATACAGGTGGCCAACCCCACCAGTGCCGACCACGACCTGGCAGAGGGCGAATTGCTGGAGCTGCTCCGGACTTTGCCGGCCGGTTACAGGGCTGTTTTTAACCTTTATGCCATAGAAGGATACTCACATAAGGAAATAGCTGATATGCTCGGAATTACCGAAGGCACTTCCAAGTCGCAGTTGAGCAAGGCCCGTACCATGCTGCAACGCCGCCTGGAGGGCCAGGAAGCTGTAGCCTGAAAATTGAAGGAGGAAAAGACATGAAACCAGAAGAGATAGACAAATTATTTAAGGAGCGCCTCGGCAACTCCTCTCCTACGCCCCCGGCCGACCTGTGGGCCCGCCTGCAGGAGCGCATGGAGGAAGGCCATGAAAAACCCCTTGTGATACTGACACCTGAGGCGGAACAGAAAAGTGAAGGCAAGCAGCGCTTCATGTGGATTTACTCCGCTGTGGCAGCCACCTTATCGCTGCTGCTGGCCGTGGGCGTAGTGTTCTACAACATCAACACCGGCACACCGGAAATCAGCGGCACCCTCACCAAGTATGACAACCAACTGCCGGAAACCAACCCAGCTGCAGAACCCATACTTCTTCCGGTGCCAGAAAGCGATCCGGCTGAAGGTATGATGGCCCAGCAGGAGCCCGCCGAGGAAAATGCGGTAGAAGCTGAAAAAATTTCTGCCTCCCAGGCAACCACTCCAATAGCATCTGCATCTACCCTTACAAAGAAGCCTGCCAGCAAAGGAACAATGGCTAAGGTGACGACCAAAGCCACTCCGGAGCAGCGCAAAACTATGGATCCAGCAATTGAAGCTTCTAAGACAGATGTGCAGACGGCCATCGCAGCAAACATTACCCCAGAGGCACCTGTAACACATCCTGCCAGTGCCAACCTGAATGCCGAGCCAGTGGAGATCATCATCAAGCGCGCGGTAGCCGCCCAGACTGAAATGCCGGTGGAAGGCGGGCAGGAAAGCCGTGGCGACAAGAAGGCGCTGGCCAAGAACATCTTCAAACAGGTGCGCAACCTTGCCTCCGGCCAGGGGGTGGAGCTGGAAGAACTGGGCATCCGGGCCGACCGGGTGGCGCTCGAAACGCAGATCGGCAAACAGAAAATCTCAAAAGTGATCAACCTCTAAATCCAAAGACATGAAACGGATACTACTACTCGTAATGGCCATTTGCATGGCTGCCGCTACCGGTGTGTCTGCCAAAGGCGGCACTACCCTTAAAGACAGGCTAAATTCAGCTGAACAGGACACCATTGTGGTGAAAATGGCCAACGGCGCCACCATGATCCTGCACCTGGAGAACATACAGCAGCTGCAGGCTTTCCAGAACTACAGCCTCGACTCGCTGATGCGCGAACTGACCAAGTATGTGGAGCGCGTGGACCAGATGGAGAACTCCAACCAGGAGTCCAGAGAAATGACCGTGACCTTCAACAAATCCGAGCAGCAAGGCGGCCAGGGCGAGCAGGTAACCATTACGGTGCAGGAGCAGGACCCGCAAACCGGCAAAACGCATAAGGAAACGCACGAAGTGGTGGTAAATAAACACTTCAAGATTAAGGTGGATGTGGAGGAAAGCGATGGCAATACCCGCGTCAACGTGGATGTGCCCTCCAGGCACGAGCGCGACAGCCTGCGCAAGGAGCATAAAATGGAAACCTATAAGGCTACCCGCACCGGCTTTGATATGGACCTTGGCTTTAATACCTTCACCGACCAGGGCAGCGATGTGGCAGACCTCAGGCCGTGGGGCTCCCGCTACGTCAGCCTGAACTTCCGCCTTAAGTCGCAGATTGGTGGCCAGAAGAGCCCTTTCCACCTGGTGTCAGGCCTGGAGTTTGCCTTCAACAACTACATGTTCGAGGATGACATCGTGCTACAGGAAATTGACAGAACAACCTTCTTCACCCTGGACCCGGAGCGCAGCTATGAAAAGTCGAAACTGACGCATTCCTCTGTGAACCTGCCGCTGATGGCAACCCTGGAGTTTAAGCGCAACAATGGCAAAGAAGGCTTGAAGATAGGTGCAGGTCCGTTTGTAGGCTACCGCTTGGGCGCGCACACCAAGCTAAAGTATAAGGAGGACGGCAAGACCGAGAAAGACAAGACCCGCGACAGCTTTAACCTGAGTGATTTTCAGTATGGCGTGGAAGGTGTGCTTGGCTACGGAGGCGTGGACCTGTTCGCCAAGTATAACATGAACGACCTGTTCAAGGACAACCGCGGCCCACAAACCAACGTGATCAGCTTTGGTGTCCGCCTGTTCTACTAAAGTATAACGTATAAAAATTAAGGTGAGAGCAAAGAAGGAGCCCCCGGAGGCTCCTTCTTTGTTTTAACCGTGGCGGCGGAAATTGTCGATGATGATGGCCGTGGCGGTGGCCACGTTCAGTGACTCCGCCTTGCCAAAGGCCGGGATCTTGATCAGCTGATTTACCTGCTGCGCCACTTCCGGCCGGATGCCGTTGGCCTCGTTGCCCAGC
Source organism: Pontibacter chinhatensis (assembly GCF_900113285.1). Lineage (GTDB taxonomy): Bacteria > Bacteroidota > Bacteroidia > Cytophagales > Hymenobacteraceae > Pontibacter > Pontibacter chinhatensis. Next base: position 207,615 of record NZ_FOOT01000001.1, on the reverse strand, counting down.
ACCACAATACCCTCCGGTTTGAGCTGTAGCTGGTGCAGGTTTTCGCCGTTAAGGGCAGCCCCATAGATTTTATACTTGCCGCCCAGCTGCTGCAGCCAAGTGGGCAGGTCCAGGTAGTGCACCTTTACGCGGGTAAAAGAGCCCATGGTGGCCGAAATAACTTTGGGGTTATAAAAATCGGCGCAGTTTTCTGAACACACCACATGCTCAATGCCGTACCAATCGGCAATGCGGATGATGGTGCCCAGGTTGCCGGGATCGCGGATATCGTCTAGGGCAATGGCCAGGTCGGAGGGTTTAAGCTGGAGCGGCGGCAGCTGGCGCATACTTGCCACGGCGAGTCCCGCGTTGTTGCTGGCAAAGGTGCCGGCTTTCACCAGCTCTTCCTCTTTCACCACCTCATAGGTCAGGCCCTGGCCAAGTATAGCGGCGTGCTCCCTGAGGAAGTCTTCGGTAACAAAAAGGTGCTGCAGCCGGAAATCGGATTGGAGCAGTTCAAGTATACTTTTGGCTCCCTCCACCACAAAGGCTTGGTGTTGGTTGCGGTATTTTTTTACTTGCAATGATTTGATATACTTTACAACTGCTTTCGACAACATAGCTAAAGGAAACGTTTGAGATCACGAGTATACATAGCTGCCCTGAGTTTTGCAATGCTGCTGCTACATGCCTGCATCCCGACAAAGCAACTGGGCGAGAACGAGAAGCTGCTTGTACGTATGGACCCGAAGGGCCTGAAAACGGTGGATCCGGCTGCCATTGAGAACCTTTACCAGCAGCAGCCCAACCGTATGGTGCTCCGATCCACCCCCTATCTGGCGCTCTATAATTTCGGTAAAAAGTTTTACGACCCGCAAAATATTCAGGCACGCATCCAGAAGCAGGAAGCCCGGCGCAAGACGAAAATCGAGGAAGCAGGCACGGATACGGTAAAAATTAACAAGCTGCGCGAAAAGTATAGCAACCGCATCGAGCGACTGGAGAACAAGCTGCAGGAAGGCAACTTTGTGATGCAGCTGGGCGAGCCGCCGGCCATTTTTGACTCGCTTCGCCTGGAGGAGACCATGGATCAGATCGGTATTTACCTCAACTCCAAAGGCTACTTTAACCACCAGGCAAACTACACTCTTCAGACGAAGCGGGATAAATTGCTCTTCGTGGACATCAACATCGAGGAGAAGCAGCCTTATCGTTACTCGGAGCTGAGCTACGACATTCGGGATCCGCGCATACTGGAGATTGTGCAGCGCAACGAGCCACGCTCCCTACTGAAGCTTAACGACGTCTACGACGAGGACCTGATCACGCAGGAGCGCGACCGGCTCTACGACATGCTTAAAAACCGTGGCTACTACGACTTTGCACGCGCCTACATTGAGTTTGAGGTAGACACCAGCTGGGCCGAGAATGCGGCACGCGTGAAAACCATCATCAACAGCCCGGAAAACGACTCTACCCACAAAGTATATACGATCAAGGATGTATACTTTAAAACCGATGCAGACCGCTTCGGTATCCCGCGTGACACGGTGGTATATAACGGCGTGAAGTATATCGCCTACACCCACAAGTATAACCCGGTGATCCTGGACAAGAAAGTGGACATTTACCCGGGCCAGCGCTACAGCCAGTTCCGCACGCTTACCACCCAGCGCAAGCTGGCCGATCTGGATGCCTTTCAGTTCAATAACGTCTTCTACAATAAGTTACAAGCTCCAACCGATTCAACCTATGAATTAATTGCGCTGGTAAATGCCCTGCCCGCGAAGAAGTTTCAGGAAACGGCGGAGCTGGGTATGAACTTTACCGAAAAGCGGCCGGGGCCTTTCTCCAGCCTTACGCTGCGCGTGCGCAATGTTTTTGGCGGCGCAGAGAACCTGGACTTCGGAATCAGGGGCGGTATTGAGTACCAGGCCAACATCTCAGACCCCGACCAGGCTGTGATGATCAAGGAGTTTGGCGCCAACGCCTCCCTCTCCTTCCCGGTTATACTTTTGCCCTTTACCAACAAAAACCTGCTCTCCGATTTTAGCCCGCGCACGCGCTTTTATACCGGCTACAACAGCGAGGACCGCCAGGAATACGTGCGCTCTACTTATGAGCTGGGACTGGATTACATCTGGCAGCGCTCGCGCAACCCGATGCAGCCACCGGTGATGCAGTTCATCTTCTCGCCCGTAAACTTTAACATTGTGCAGGGCGACATAAAGGATTTAACCTTCCGGAGCATGCTGGAAAGCAACGCCACCGGCAGCCGCTCGCTGCTGGGCAGCTTCGACGACGGTATTATCTCGTTTGTAGGGATGAACTTTATCTACAATACCAACGACTTCACCCAGACACGCAACGCGCACTTTTTCCGGACGATGATCGAGGTTGGTGGTTTAACCAAGGAGTTGGGGCTCAACCTGAACATCAACAACCTGCGCACTTATCAGTATGCCCGCATTAACCCGGACTACAGGCGCTACATTCCACTAGGCGGCCAGCGCTATTTTGTGTACCGCATCAACGCAGGGGTGGCCTCGCCTATCCTGAGTGGCAACACCCTGCCATACGACAAGTTTCTATTTGCTGGTGGGGCCTCCAGCGTCCGGGCCTGGCAGTCGCGCCGCCTGGGGCTTGGCTCTTACGCAGCCCTGCGGACGTTTGAGGATGAGGAAGGAAACTTGAGGATTGAACGTGATTACAACATGGAGCAACCCGGCGAGGTGTTGCTGGAGGCAAACGTGGAGTATCGCTTTAACATGTTTAGCTTTATCAACGGCGCCTTTTTTGTGGATGCGGGCAACGTTTGGTTGCTGGAGCCGAACGTGACCCGCCCCGGCGCCGATTTTCAGTTCAACCGTTTCTACAAGGAGCTGGCCGTAGGCACTGGCTTCGGACTACGCTTCGATCTATCGGTGCTTATACTTCGTTTCGACTTCGCCACCAAAGTATACGACCCGGCCCAGTGGAAAGAAGACCGCTTCGTGCTACCCCGGTTTAACATCACCGATTTCTTCTCCAGGAGCCGCAACAGCCAAAGCACCCTGCAGATTGGTATCGGATATCCTTTCTAAGACCACTGATTAGGGTTACTACACAAATTTTAGTGATTTTGAAACCACTATCATCAAGAGACCTTCCCCATATACTGGCGCCGGTATCCAACCGGTGCCGCACCTTGTACCGCGAGTCTCCAGACTCGCTTTCTGTTTTCATAAAAAAAAGCCCTGCCATTTATATAGCAGGGCTTAAGCATTCTATGGCAGTAAGTATAAATCTATACTTTTTATAGTTTGCCAATCTTTATACTTAGTAGTTAAGCAGCTCTTCCATTTTGGCAGCTACTTTATCAGGGTTTGGCAGCATTCTTTTTTCCAGCTCCACGTTAAGCGGCACGGCTGGCAGGTTGGCAGCTCCTAAAGTATAAATTGGCGCATCCAGCTTCTTAAAGCAATCCTTAGACAAACGCCCGGCCAGCGACTCAGCAAAGGAATTCATGAGCGGCTCCTCTGTGAGCACCAGCGCCTTGCCGTGGCGCTCTACCGAAGCGCGTACCGTTTCATAATCGAGCGGGTTAAGCGTGCGCAGGTCCACAATCTCTACGCTGCCTGGAAACCGTTTGGAGGCTGTTTTGGCCCAGTATACGCCCATGCCATAGGTGATGACGGTCATGCTGTTACCCAGCCGCTTCTGCTCCGCACTGGCCTCCTGCACAATGTTTGCCTTGCCCAGTGGCAGAATGTAGTGCTCGTCCGGCTCTACAGTTTTAGCATCTTCCGTTCCCGGCACCTTAGACCAGTACAGGCCTTTGTGCTCCAGCATCACTACCGGGTTGGGGTCCAGGAAGGCGGCTTTCATGAGGCCTTTCATATCGGCTGCGTTGCTCGGGTACACCACCTTTATACCTCTGATGTTAAGCAGCGTAGATTCTATACTTCCGGAGTGGTAAGGTCCGCCCCCGCCGTAGGCACCAATCGGTACCCGGATAAGGGATTGGATCGGGAATTTGCCCTTGCTCAGGTAACAGCTCTTCGACAGTTCCTCTACTAATTGGTTGATGCCAGGCCAGATATAATCGGCAAACTGTATCTCCACTATCGCTTTAGCACCCACAGCAGACATGCCAGCTGTTGAGCCAACTATGTACGCTTCCTGAATCGGGGTATTGAAGACGCGGGCATCCCCATACTTTTTGGCCAGCATGGCTGCCTCCCGGAAAACGCCGCCCAGTTCACCGCCTACGTCCTGCCCGTAGAACAGCGCTTCCGGATACGTGCGCAGGATATCATCAACCGCGTGCAAGGCGGCATCCACCATGATCACTTTCTCAGCACCGGCCGGGCTACGTTCCCCTTTTTCTTCGGTAATGGGCGTTGGGGCAAACTCGTGTGTGTCGTACTGCTCCGGATCCGGGTTGGGTGCGTTAAGCGCTTTCTCGTAATCTCTGGCAACGGTATTTCGGGCCTCCTGCTCCAGCAGCTTCACTTCGTCCACCTCCAGGCCGGCATTCAGCAGCACTTCGCGGAGCTTCGGGATGGGGTCGTCCACGGTGTGTTGCTGCAGGTTATCGCCCCGGTACCACTCGCGGCGCACACCGGAAGTATGGTGGCCTAAAAGCGGTACTTTAGCGTGCACTAGTATAGGGCGGCGCACCTGGCGGGCATACTCCATTGCTACGCGCATCCCTTCGTAAGATTCTTCAAAGTCGGAGCCGTTCACGCGCAGGCGCTCCATGCCCTTAAAGCCAGCGGCATATTCAAAGGCATCCATGGCACGCATCTCCTTACCCGTGGCCGAAATGCCCCAGTCGTTGTCCTGCACCAGGTACACGATGGGCAGCCCCTTGAGCACGGCCATTTGAAAGGCTTCGGCTACTTCGCCCTCTGTTACGGAACCATCTCCCAAGGAGCAAAGCACGATGGGTTTCTCCTCTCCTTTCAGCAGCCCCTGCCCTTCCAGGTAAGCGATGCCCTGCGCCATGCCGGTAGCCGGAATGGCTTGCATGCCGGTGGCTGAGCTTTGGTGCGGAATCGTGGGAAAGCCTTCCCGCCTTAGTGACGGGTGCCCGTAGTAAGTGCGGCCACCCGAGAAAGGGTCATCGGCCTTGGCCATGAGCTGCAGCATGAGTTCATAGGGCTGCAGGCCCATCCCCAGCAACATGGAGTCGTCGCGGTAATAGAGCGCGGCGTAGTCGTAAGGTTTGAGTTGCAGGGCGGCTGCCAGTTGGATGGCCTCGTGTCCGCGGGAGGTGCTGTGCACATACTTGCTGCAAATAGCCCTGTTCTCTTCGTAAGTCTCTGCCATGGTTTTGGCAGTGTTCATGAGTAGGTAAGCCCTTCTTAGTAATTCCAGATCTAGTTTAGTGGCTTCCAGTGTTTCTTTAGACATAGTTCGGATTAGGTTTGCCCGAATATACAATTTTTCCCTGTTTAAGTAAAGTTGGGTAGACCAGTCAGATTAGGTACTTTTGCATAGCTATACTTGCCAGCAAAGGTATAGGTTGGGAGACCTGGCCTATACTTTAAAAGGCTTCGGTTTTTACCTGTGTTAGCAAAGTATAGGCTGATTTAGGCGGAAGGCATCTCTAAAACTGATGTCCTTTGTCTTTTGTCTAATTATCTTTTGTCTAAGACTATGTTCAGAGAAAAAGTTGAGGCGTTCATGCGCCAGTTTCAGGCAGACCTTTGCCAGGCCCTCGAAACCTGTGACGGTGGCGCTGTTTTCAGTGCCGATGCGTGGGAGCACGAAGGCGGCGGTGGCGGTGTTTCCAGGGTGATTGAGCACGGGAATGTGCTCGAGAAAGGCGGCGTGAACTTCTCGGCCGTTAGCGGAGAACTGTCGCCTCAGTTCCTGAAGGCCCTGCAGATGCCCGACCCCAACTACTTTGCCACCGGGGTATCGGTGGTGATGCACCCGCACAGCCCCATGGTGCCCATCTCGCACATGAACGTGCGCTACTTTGAGGCCGGTAACGGGCAGGCCTGGTTTGGCGGCGGTATCGACATGACCCCCATTTACGTGGACGAGCGGCAGGCGCGGGAGTTTCATGAGCAGATGAAGGCAGTTTGCGACAAGCACCATCCCAGCTACTACCCCGAGTTCAAGAAATGGGCCGATGACTATTTCTACAACGAGCACCGCGACGAGACACGCGGCGTGGGCGGCATCTTCTTCGACCGTTTGATGGCCACCGGGGAAATCAGCATGGAAGAGCGCTTTGCCTTTGTGCGCGACGTGGCCTATGCTTTCATCCCGTTTTATACTTCCATCATCAACCAAAACCGCGACCTGCCTTACGGTGAGCGCGAGAAGCAGTGGCAGCTCATCCGCCGGGGCCGCTACGTGGAGTTTAACCTGGTGTACGACCGCGGCACCAAGTTCGGATTGCTGACCAAAGGCCGCATAGAGTCTATCCTGATGAGCTTGCCGACGCATGCCTCCTGGGTATATAACTTTAAGGCAGAGCCGGGCAGCCCGGAAGAGCAGACGCTTAACCTGCTCAAGAAAGACATCGACTGGATTAACGCCGGAAAATAATGCTCGAAACGCTCAAGCAGCTGGACAGGGAACTGTTTATTTCCCTCAACGGCATGCACAGCCCGATCTGGGACACCATCATGGTGTTCATGTCGGATAAGTACGTATGGATTCCGTTTTACCTGGGACTCATCGGCTACCTGGTGTGGCGCTACAAACGGAAAAGTATAGCCATGATCCTGCTGGTGATCATATCTATCGGCCTGGCCGACTTTGTTGCCTCCGGCATCATGAAGCCATACTTTATGCGCCTGCGCCCCTGCCACGACCCGGCTCTCGCCGACGTCATAAACATCGTGCGCAACTGCGGCGGCAAGTTCGGGTTTATTTCCTCGCATGCGGCCAACACTTTTGCGCTGGCGGTTTTCTTCAGCATGGTGCTCCCCCACCGTTACCTTATCTTTAAGGTGCTGCTGGTAACATGGGCTGTGATAGTGACTTATAGCCGCATTTACCTGGGTGTGCATTATCCTTCGGACGTGTTGCTGGGGGCACTGCTGGGCTCGCTGCTGGCTTATCTGGCATCGCTGGTATACTTCAGGGTAATAGACCGCTACGCCTACTTCCACGCCTGAGTCCGAGGCCCGTTTTACAAGTATAAAATTATGGCCATTCCATACTTTTATACTTGTAAAACGGGCCTCCAAAGTATAGCTCAGGCTAATTCCGAAAACTTGTAACCGCATTTGTAGCAGTAGGCCGCATCGGCCTGATGCCCTTCGGCATGGCAGTTGGGGCAAACCTGTTGCGTCAGATTGGCTCTGTCGGAGCGCGACATTTCTACGGTTACAATACCTGTTGGCACCGCAATGATGCCATAGCCCATAATCATTACCAAGCTAGCCACAAACTGGCCAAGTGTGGTTTGCGGGGCAATATCACCGTACCCAACGGTGGTAAGGGTGACGATGGTCCAGTAAATGCTCTTGGGGATGCTGGTAAACCCATTTTCACGCCCCTCTATCACATACATCAGCGAACCGATTATCACCACCAGCAACGACACTGTGCCCAGGAACACGGCTATTTTGGTGGCGCTCGCCCTGAGGGCCCTGGTTAGTACCTGCCCCTCGTTAATGAACTGGGTCAGCTTAAAAATACGGGCGATACGCAGCAAACGGAGCACCCGCACCACCAGCAAATACTGTGAGCCAAGTATAAACAGGCTCAGGTAGGTCGGGAGGATGGCCAGCAGGTCGACTAGCCCGAAAAAGGAGAAGATATACTTTACAGGCCTTGGGGTGCTGTAAATGCGGAGGAAATATTCTATTGTAAAGATAATGGTAAAGGCCCACTCCAGGACGAGGAAGAGCTGCAGGTAGTTGCGGCGCACCGAGACGATGCTTTCGAGGGAAACGACAACGACACTTGAAATAATGAGTATGAGCAAGGCAACGTCAAAGGCTTTGCCTGCCGGCGTATCAGCTTCAAAAATAATCCGGTAAAGTTTTTTTCTTCGCTCGCTAAACGCAACCATTGGCTAATCAGGATTTAACCAAATGGTATACGGCTGGCTAGCGGCAAAGCTACAAGGTCACCTATACTTGCTTAAAGTATAAGTTGAACTACAAAGTATAAAATGCTATTATCAAACTACATACTCGAGATAACATGCACCGAGTCGCGCTGTAATCTTTGGCTTAAGTAGCCTCTGATGCGGCCTTCATACTCCTGAATCTGGTGGGGCTGCAGCTTCGGCTTTGGTGGCTTCAGAGCAGCCTTTTTACCCTGCCCGGCTTTCTCCGGCACGGATGGCTCCTGCTGTCTCCAGTCAATCATCACCAGCGCAACGGTATCAGGCTTGGCCGGGTTTGTCGTGCTGATCATGTCCCCTAGCTGCACATTTTGTATCTCCGGGAACAGCTGCTTTAGCTCGCGATCGGCGGCAAGGCGCAAGTCCAACTGCTGCTGCCTACGTATACTGTCAGCGCGCTGCTCCTGCAGCTTCTGCAGTTCAAGGGCTTTCAGGAAATCCTGTGTCACGTTGTTGGTAACGTCATAGGCTATTTTCTGGACCTCTTCCGGCGATATATCCAGTTGAACGAGTTTTACCCGGTAATCTTTGAGGTCATTTTCAGCAAGTACCGCGTCATACTGCTTAACCAACTTTTCATCTACCTGCTTGCCTACGCTGTAAATCTTCACATACTTTAACGAGTCCTCCGTCTGCATCTCCCACTTGATTATCTCGTTGTTTCGCTTGGTGAAATCATTTATTACCAGCTGCTCAATCTGCTTTTTTGTCTTGATTTCGGTGTAGATGTTATACAGGAAGTATACGCTTGGCAACACTACAATAATTAAGACCACGGCCATGGCCTGTGCCACACGTTTTTGCTTGACTGCGTCTACATAAGCCTTGGTATGGAAATGCAGGTACTTGACAATCATGTAGGTGGCCAGGCTGATGAACACCGCGTTGATGAAGAACAGGTAGAAGCCGCCAAGAAAGTAGTCGTAGCGGCCAACGGCCAGTCCGAAGCCCGCCGTACAAAGCGGAGGCATCAACGCTGTGGCAATGGCTACCCCCGGAATGGCGTTTGACTTGTCGGAGCGGGAAATAGACACGATGCCGGCTACTCCCCCGAAAAACGCTACGCCCACATCCAACAAGGTGGGGGTGGTGCGGGCCAGCAGTTCATTGGTTGGCTCCCCAAGCGGTGTGACACTGAAGTATAAAAAGCTAACCACCAGCCCTGCGGCAGCAGCCAGGGCCAGGTTCTTGACCGAATCGATGAGCATTTCGCGGTCGTTGATGCCTACCGCTAACCCTACACCCAGTATGGGCGACATCAGCGGGGAGACAAGCATGGCTCCGATTATGACAGCGCCTGAGCCGGTATCAAGCCCGATGGAGGCAAGCACAGCGGAACAGATCAGCATCCAGGTGTTATTGCCCCTAATCGGAATTTTATCGTTTATCTCACGTATAGTTCCTTCTTCGTCGGTTTCGTGCTGGATGTTCAGCACGTTATTCAGCAGTCTTTTTAGGGATTGTAGCAGCATACTTGGGTGGTGTAGGAGCTACAAAAATAAAAAAAATAGCCAGGGCACCTAGTTTAAGTTAAGCAATAGCAGCGAAAACGACGCTGCAGTGCTGACATAAAGAGCAGGTTTTGAATACTTTGTCTCTCAACTGGCATAAAAAAGAAGCAGCCACACCAGACAAGCTGATGCGGCTGCTTCAGGGTATAATCAATCGCCATTAATTATTCATATGCCAGCGGGCTCAGGTGTTGCTGTTTGCTCATGAGCCTCATCAGGTACAACCGCAAGGGCGCCATGGTTTGGATGGCTCTCAACAGCTCCTGCTTCGGTATCTCGACAAATTTGGCGTCTTCGGCAAGTATAGCCGTGTGGCTGTGCTCCTCTTTCAGCAGATCCTGAATTCCTATTAAATTCCCCTGCGCTACGAGCGTGTCGTGCGGCAGGTTTGGTATACTTAACGTTGCCACTCCCTCAAGCAGCAGGTAAAAGCGCTCCGTTGGTTGACCCGCTCTGTACAGGCAGGTACCCGCTCTTGAGCAGCGCTGTTGTACCTGTAGCTTTCCTTCTTCAATCGCTCTCTTCAGCATTTCCTTATAAGCGAAGACACACAACTACTTGCAGATAGCTACCTACATTTATACTTTAAAATCGTCCAAAGTCACTAAACCCGGAGTTGCCTCTTGCTTGGTTTTGCTTTTGCAGTTGGCGCAGCATCCGAAGCAGGGCTTGCGTTTTACCTGCCTAAAGGTGAGCAACGGAATTTGTGTATGGTACGCTTTAGTTTTGAGGTAATTGTTGCTGAAAAGGCGCTGCATCAGGTAATTGTCCTGGGTCGCCATTAGCAGCATATCGGCTCCCTCCCTTTCTGCAAAGTCGCTGATGCCTTCCAGCACGTCCTCTTCCTCCAGCAGCCTTACGCTTACCTTCTTGCTGTTGAGCAGCGCCTCTACTTCCCGCATGGCCTGGTTCATAATGCTGAGCTGCGGTTTATCTGCCAAAGTATAAACTTGTACCAGCATGAGTTTTGCTTTAGCCTGCGTGGCAAAGGCCAGGATGCGCTGCAGTACCTTGGGGTCGCGGTCGGTAAAGTCTGTTGCGAAGACCAGGTGCATCAGCTTTTGGTAGTCTTTGCCCTCGGGCAGAACCATCACAGGCACATCCACCAGGTGCATGATGGCAGCAGCGTGGTCATTGTCTGCCTGCTTGTGCTCCGCTACCGGCAGGGCGTGCATCAGCACCATGTCCACTGCATAATCCTGCACCACGCTTTTTATACTTTCGTGCAGCATCCCAGGCTTTACTAGACACTCAAACTGCTTGAAACACGTCTGGTTATACCTGTTTAAGTGGTGATCAGCAAACGTGCGAAGCGCCTGTATGGCGCGGCTCTGCTGCGTGAAGGTCAGCGTAGTGGTGCCGGTGTTGTAGAGCAGCACCAGTTCCGCTCCCATTGCCTTGGCCAGCGATCCGGCATAGGAAACTAGCTTCCCGCTCGCATCATCAAACTGTACAGGTACCAGTAGTTGCTTCATAGTTCTTGACGTGTTCTTTTTTAAGCCCGGAATAAATTACCTGTGGTAAAATTACGCCAACTTAATATTGCAGGTGCTGAGCAATGTCAGCCGCAAAAGTGACTTTTGTCATTTTTGCGCGGTCGTGCCTGGCTTGGTGCAACAGCTCATCTCTGTAGTATGCCCCGTTGTCTGCACTACCTTGGGGCTCAGGTATGGGATGCCCAACCCTAATCCACGCACGATAAAAAGTATGGCTAAGGCCATGCCCACGTAAGGCACTATTCTGTTAAAGGTACCCCTTAACTTTAGGCTGATAAATTTGCCCGAGAGCGAGACAAGAAACATAAGCGGGAAAGTACCCAGACCGAATAAGGCCATGTACAGCATAGCACCAGGTATGCCCGGTGCGCTGATGGCGCCGGCCAGCGCGATGTACACAAAGCCGCATGGCAGCAGCCCGTTCAGCGACCCTACCATAAAGAGCGCGCCTAGGTTGTCGCGCCCAAAATAGTAGCCGAGCTTACGTCGCACCCAAACCACGGCTTTGTCGGTGCCCAGCATGGCCCCTGCCCTGCCCTTAAAGGCGGCTGGGGCAACCAGAAAGAAAAGTATGAGCAATCCTGAAATGATGGAGACTACCTGCTGTAGCCCCGCCAACTGCAGCGATTGCCCAAAGGCACCTGCCAGCGCGCCTAGCAAAGCGTAGGTTACCAAGCGCCCCCCATTGTACAGGAGCCGGCCAGCATAATAGCGCCAGCCGCTGCTCCTGCCAAATGGTAAGGCCATGGCTATCGGGCCGCACATCCCGACGCAATGGAAACTGCCTAAAAGTCCGAAGAGAAAACCAGCCCAGATCATGGCTACTTAATTTGTATCGTTTTCTCGGTGTAATAATCCTCGTTGTTGGCGCTGAAGCTAACGCGCACCTTCCAGAGCCCGCTCTCCAGGTCTGCTACCTCCAATAGCTGGCTGTGGTCGCGGCCCAGCTGCAGCGGTAATTGCTTGTCCAGCTTGTCGTCAGAAGGGCGAAACAGCGTAATGGTGCCGCTCAGGTTCATATCCTGGTACGTAGCCGGCATCTGCAAAAGTATGGCCTCGTCCCCGGCTTTGTAGTTGAGCATCACATCACCCAGCGCCTGCGTACGCCGTACGCGCTCAATCTGGTCCTGGTACTTAATTTCCTGCGCGTAGTAATCCTTGCTTACCAGGTCTACATCCTGGTTCATGGCCTGGTACACGAAGTGCGCTATGTAGCCCATGAAACTCACCATGCACACCACAATCATGTAGGGCCAAAGGGTAAAGCTATTATTTTTTTGTGCGGTTTTCATCTCGATGTTTGTTTATACTTTCTGTATCCCTTTAAGAGGGTTTTATAATTTCTTAGTTGGCCGGCCCGAGAAACTTGGTATCGGTAGAGGTAATCAGCTCCTCGCCGTTAAACACCCCAATCTCTATCTCTGAGTTCATGCCCTTCAACTCCTTTTGGGCTATCTCGGCAAAGAATACCCCCTCTACAATACCCTGTGCCGGAAGTATAAGCGTGTTGCCCACCACCTTAATGGTGCCCTCCTTGTCCAGCAGCTTCAGGGTAAGCGGCATCTCGTGGTTTGTTTTGTTGATCACGGAGATGTTGTAAAGGTTCTTGATCTGACCGTTCTCTGCTTTCTGGTACAGTTGCCCCGGCGTACGAAGAATGGTCGCCTCAGCCTCGTCGCGGGTGAGCAGCAGCGTAGTAAGCGCCGTGAGAAGTATAGCCAGCACAGCCGTATAGCCCATCACGCGGTTTGTAAAGAAAGTCCACTTCTTACCCGTCTCCAGCGCCTCCTCCGATTCGTAGCGTATCAGCCCTTCCGGCTTGTCGATCATGCGCATGATGTCGTTGCAGGCGTCGATGCAGGCCGTGCAGTTGATGCACTCCAATTGCTGCGCCCCGTTGCGGATGTCGATGCCCGTAGGACAAACCTGCACGCACTGGTTACAATCGATGCAATCGCCCTCGGTGCGCTCCTGGTTTTTGCGCAACTTGCCGCGCGGCTCGCCACGGGTATAGTCGTAAGCCACCACCACGGTTTTTTTGTCCTGCATTACTCCCTGCAGTCGGCCGTACGGACAAACGATGGTACACACCTGCTCCCGGAACCAGGCAAACACCCAGAAAAACACCCCGGTAAACAGCAGCAGGGCACCAAACCCGGCCTTATGCTCCAGCGGCCCATCCAGAATTACTTTTTTAAGCTCGTCTACCCCGATAATATAGGCCAGAAACAGGTTGGAGATGAGGAAGGATATCAGCAGAAAAATGCTGATTTTGGAGCCCTTTTTGAGAATCTTTTCCGCGTTCCAAGGCATTTTATCCAGCGCGCGCTGCTTGGTATAGTCTCCTTCGATGGCATACTCTATGCGGCGGAAGACCATTTCCATGAAGATGGTCTGGGGGCAGACCCATCCGCAGAACACGCGGCCGTACACCACCGTGAAAAGTATGATAAAGACAACAAGCGTGAGGAAAGCCAGCACCAGAATGAAGAAATCCTGCGGCCAGAACAGCACCCCGAAAATAACGAACTTGCGCTCCACCACATTAAGCATGAGCAGCGGCAGCCCGTTTATTTTGATAAACGGCCCTGCAAACAGCAGCGCCAGCAGCAGGTAGCTTACATACTTGCGGTAGTTGTATAGTTTGCCTTTCGGCTTTTTAGGGTACACCCAAATGCGTTTACCCTCTTCATCCACAGTAGAGATGTGGTCCCGAAACTCATCGGTAGGTTTTGCTTTAATTGCCATGGCAGTGGTAATTTGTGCGGATATTATTCCTGCCTGTATAAAGGTTAAAAAGTCTGAAAATCAGATGCTGAAAGAGCATGTTGCTGACTCCACAAAATTCCAAATTCCGCCTATCTTAAAAGATGACTTATGTCATAAAGCCAGGTGATTATCATCAGTAGACAGGTGTAAATAAGTATGGCAGGCGCTTTCCGGAGAAAGGCCTGCCATACTTATACTTTAGCATCTGCAATGATTACATCTTTTCGCCCTGCGGCTCTTTGGCATTTGCCGGGTTGGTTCCCTGCAGACTCAGGATGTAGCTGGACACTTCCAGCATCTGGTCCTTGGTGAGTTTACCCTGCCATGGCACCATGCCTTTGGACGGCACACCAAACTTAACCGTCTTGAAGATGTCGTTCACATCGCCACCGTGCAACCAGTACTCGTCTGTCAGGTTTGGCCCTACCGTACCCTGGCCCTCCGCCCCGTGGCAGGCAGCACAGTTTGCCGTGTAGATGCTCTTGCCAGACTCCAGGGCCGCAGCGTCTGTCAGCACCTCGTAGTTGGTTACAGCATTAGGATCTTCCGCATTTTTGGCGGCAAGCAATGCGGCCTGCTGCATTTCCATTTCATACTCTTCGGTCTGCAGCGCGCCGGTCTTAAACACGTGGTAGTGCAGCATGTAGCCCACCGCAAACACGATGGTTACATAGAACAGGGCTTTCCACCATGGAGGCAGGTCGTTGTCATACTCCTGAATGCCGTCGAAGTCGTGGTCTGAGTGGATGTGGTCCTTGGCTTTACCCGTCACAACCGTCGCATCGCCGCGCAGCAGGAACAGCACACGGCCTGCGAAGGAGCTGCGGAAGTCTTCATCATAAATCGAGTTGCCCAGCATCGGGATGAAGAGGCGGAACAAGAGCACCACCACCAGCACCATCAGCACAATAATGGCAGCGGACAGCGCGAAGGTGAACAGCAGCACCGGAGGCAGGTCCAGGAAAGCTACTTCGGCCGGCTCAGCGGCTACAGCAGGAGCAGCGGCATCGGCAGCAGCTGGCTCTTCAACAGCTGCTGCAACTGGAGCAGCACTTGCCTCTTTTATATAGGCAATTACGTTGCTGATATCCCCCTCAGAAAGCGAGGTGTTGAAGGCAGGCATCGGCATCTTGTTGAACTTCTCAAACACCGCTACCGCATCCTTATCGCCGGCCTGTACCATCTCCTGCGAGTTGGAGATGAACTTGGCCAACCACTCATCGCCCCTGCGCTCATGCACATCCCTCAGTGCCGGACCAACCACGTCTGCATCAATGCTGTGGCACACGGCGCAGTTCGCGTCAAACACGGCCTTTCCTGCCACGGCGTCCTGTGCCTGGGCGTTTGTCGCCCCCATCAGCAGCAGCCCGGCTGCGAGGCCCAGACTGCCTTTACCAAGTAATTTCTTTACAGCGATCATTGTCTTGCGTATTCAGTGGTGGTGTCTTCGTTTTCGTCGGTACAGGCAAGGCTGCTCATGGTTTGCACGTACTTCTTGTCCATCAGGATGACATATAGAATCAAGCCCAGAAAGAACAGGAAGAAGATGACAAACGAGATAATCGGGTATATTTCGATGCCTTCTATGGCTTGCAAAACGTTCTTATACATTTCTTTAGAATTTGCGACCTTGGGACAGAGGACAAAAGACCAGAGAATTTTCTCTTTTGTCTTTTGTCACTCAGTCCTTTGTCAGGTTTACTACTCCGTTACTTCTTTCACCTTAATGTCGGTACCCAGGCGCTGCAGGTAAGCAATCAGGGCCACAATCTCGGCCTCTGGTTTCACCTCGATGCCCTCTTTTGCCAGTTGCTCCGTAATTCCGGTGGCTTGTGCCATCAGCTCCTGGTTAGCATTGGCGATGTACTCATCCTCGTAAGGCACGCCCAGCTTTTGCAGGGTTTTCAGCTTGGCTTCTGTTGAGCTTAGGTCGATGTCTTGCTCGAACAACCAGGGGTAAGCTGGCATAATAGAGCCTGGCGACATGGAAGTTGGGTCCATCATGTGGTGGTAGTGCCAGCTGTGCGGGTACTTGCCACCCACGCGGTGAAGGTCCGGACCGGTTCGCTTGGAACCCCACAGGAAGTTGTGGTCATACACGAACTCGCCCGCTTTCGAATACTCTCCGTATCGCTCTGTCTCGGAACGGAACGGACGTACCATCTGTGTGTGGCAGTTCACGCAACCCTCTTTGATGTACAGGTCACGCCCCTGCAACTCCAGCGAAGTATAAGGCTTCACGCTCTCAATCGTCGGCACGTTGGATTTAATCACGAAGGCAGGGATGAACTCTACCAGACCGCCAATCAGGATGGCAACGGTTGCCCAGATAGCCATCTGTGTTGGGCGCTTCTCAATCCAGGAGTGCCAGTGACCGGCGTTTTTAGATACAGACACCACTATCACAGGAGCCTCGGTTCTTTCGTTGGCTACCAAGCTGCCAGACTTAGCCGTTTTGTACAGGTTGTATACCATCAGAAATACACCACTCAGGTAAAGGATACCACCGATACCGCGCAGGTAGTACATTGGCACAATCTGCAGCACGGTCTCCAGGAAGTTAGAGTACTGAAGCGTACCTTCAGCAGTGAACTGTTTCCACATCAGGCCTTGTGTAAAGCCGGCCCAGTACATCGGAATGGCGTAGAACAGGATGCCCAGCGTGCCAAGCCAGAAGTGGGTGTTGGCCAGCTTCTTAGAGTATAGCTCCGTTTTATAGATGCGTGGGAACAGCCAGTAAAGTATGGCAAAGGTCAGGAAACCGTTCCAACCCAGGGCACCCACGTGCACGTGTGCTACAATCCAGTCAGTAAAGTGGGCAATGGCGTTTACGTTCTTCAGCGACAGCATCGGGCCCTCGAAGGTAGCCATACCGTAGGCAGTGATAGCCACCACCATGAACTTAAGCACCGGCTCCTCGCGCACCTTATCCCAGGCACCGCGCAGTGTCAAGAGGCCGTTAATCATACCACCCCAGCTCGGAGCAATCAGCATCACTGAGAATACCACACCCAGCGACTGCGCCCAGTCAGGCAGCGAAGTATAAAGCAAGTGGTGCGGCCCGGCCCAGATGTAAATAAAGATCAGGGACCAGAAGTGAATGATGGACAGGCGGTAAGAGTATACCGGGCGGTTAGCTGCTTTAGGCAGGAAGTAGTACATCAGGCCCAGGAACGGCGTGGTCAGGAAGAACGCCACTGCGTTGTGGCCATACCACCACTGCACCAGCGCATCCTGCACCCCGGCGTAGCCAGAGTAGCTTTTAAAGAAATCAACCGGCAGCGCGTAGGAGTTTACGATGTGCAGTACGGCTACTGTTAAGAAGGTAGCGATGTAGAACCAGATGGCTACGTACATGTGCTTTTCGCGGCGTTTGGAAATAGTGCCGAACATGTTCCAGCCAAACACTACCCAGATAAGGGTAATAGCAATATCAATAGGCCACTCCAGCTCGGCATACTCTTTAGAGGAGGTTATACCCAGCGGCAGGGTAATAACGGCGGCCACAATAATCAGCTGCCAGCCCCAGAAGTGAATCTTGCTGAGGAGGTCTGAATACATGCGGGCCTTACAAAGTCGCTGCAGCGAGTAGTAAACACCCATAAAAATGGCGTTGCCCACAAACGCGAAAATAACGGCGTTAGTGTGCAGCGGCCTAACCCGGCCAAAGGTGGTATACTGGGTGCCCATGTTCATGTCTGGGTTAGCCAGCTGGAAGGCGATGATGACGCCTATCAGCATACCGGCTACGCCCCAGAACACGGTGGCGATACCAAAATCCCGAACGATCTTATTGTCATAAAAGAACGTGTCGGTCACGCCCCGGTCCTTGCCTTTCGGCACAACCCGGTCGGGCGCATTTTCCAAGACTTCAGCTGCATTAGTTGACATGTGCGGTGTCCTCCGTTTTGTTTAATTGTTTGTGTCCTAGTTAATTATTGTACTCTATGAAGTCACAGTGTGCTGCCTGACAGAAAGGTAAGAGATCAGATTACTGTGTTATTTCAGGATTCAAAATTGGGCAGGAATGCCTTTTTAAAAGATGATGTAAGTCACTTTAGCAGGTGATTGATATCAGTTGCGCGAACTATAGCCAGCACAACCTGCCCTTAACTCATACTTTAGGTTTTAACTATATACTTCTGTCAGTAAGCCACATGCACACAGACCATAGTATAAATTCTACTTGTGGTACTATACCTGAAGCATGCCCGTGCCTCTGCAAGCCTTTAACTCTTGGGTACAGCACTTCCGGCCAGCCTGTGGGTTAGTAAAGCAGCAGGCGGAAAGTATGATTTTGACTTAGGGTGAATGGGTTCTCAGGTTTTAGCTTCAGGGTAAAGCTTGCTTCCCTTTTTCTGCTGCTTGGTATCCTGCTGCTCCGTGTCGTTCTCGAAAAGCATGCGTACGGCGGGCGTATAATCATCGTCGTACTGGCCGGAACGAACTGCCCAGAGAAAGGCGCCCAGGAAACAGGCGGCTACCGTGACGCTTATAGCTATCATTAAGAATATAATATACATGTTAGTTGAGAATTAAGAGTTATGAGTTGAGAGTGATGAAAGACCAAGATTGGAAGAGTCACTACTGATTATTCATTAATCATTACAATCCAGCTTTTCTGGCAGCATACTTCACCGAGAGTGTGGCGAAGGTCATCACGCTGAGCGTGCTTATCGGCATCAGAATGGCAGACACAATGGGAGTGAATAGGCCCATAACCGCCATCGTTAACCCTATCACGTTGTATACCAGCGAAACCGCGAAGGTCAATAGGATGAGGGTCATGGTCGTTTTGGAGAAGTTGAGGAAAGTTCCCAGCCTGTCGAACGCACTGGCATCTAAAATGGCGTCGCAGGAAGGCGAGAAGTTGGTGACGCTGTTGCTCAGGGCAATACCTGCGTCGCTTTGCTTCAGAGCGCCCGCATCGTTCAGACCGTCCCCCACCATTAGTACCTGGCGGTTTTCCCGGGCTTTCAGTTGCTGAATGTACTCCAGCTTCTGCACCGGCGATTGGTTAAAGCTTAGTTCGGCCTCCTTTCCAAGCAGCTCTCTCAGGCGGGCTTCTTCGTGGTCGTTATCTCCAGAGAGTACGGCAATCTTTTTATCGCCCAGCTCCTGCAATACTTGCTGCACCCCTTCACGGTACACGTTGTAGAAAGTATAGTAGCCTAGTACCTTGCCATCGATAGAAACATACACTGTTGTCTTGAGCGTGTCTTTTTGTTTCTCAGCTGGCACCCCTAAGTATGCTGCAGAGCCGACCCGTACCAGCATGCCGTTCACCTCGCCAACCAGACCCTTGCCAGCAAATTCCTGGAAGCCGGTTACCGGAGATGAGGTGCCTTTTAACTGCTCGCTGATGCGCTGGCTGAGCGGGTGCGTGGAGTGGCGCATCACAGACAGCACCGCTCGCTGCTCTGCCTCTGAGAGTTGTTTTCCGGTATAAGTAAGCTCTGCTTCGCTCGGCTCGGTCAGGGTGCCAGTTTTGTCGAACACAACGGTGTCTATCTTAGCCAGGCGCTCTACTACCCCAGTATTCTTGAGGTAGAATTTGTTGCGTCCAAACACCCGCATGGTGTGCCCGTGCACAAAGGGTGTTGCCAGCGACAGTGCACAGGGGCAGGCAATGATAAGCACCGAGGTAAAGGCGCGCATGGCCATGTCCATATCTCGTGGCACCCAGTAAATAAGCGCGCCGGCCGCTACCATCATGGTCACAATGATAAACCACTTACCCGCGATGTTGGAGTAGGTATGCAGGTTCTGCTTTTCGTCTTTCGAGAAGACCGTATCGTTCCAGAGCTGGGTCAGGTAGCCTTGCGATACCTCTTTCACAACTTCCAGTTCGATGCTCTCTCCTATCTGACGGCCACCGGCATAAATGACTTCGCCCACTACCTTCTCCACTGGCTCCGACTCTCCAGATACAAAGCTATAGTCTATCATGGCACGGCCGTGCAGCAGCATCGCATCGGCAGGTATAAGCTCCTGGTTACGAATACGGATGCGGTCGCCCACCTTCAGGTTTCGTACAGCCGTGGAAGACTCTTCGCCATTCTCCTTAAGCACGGTAATCGAAACCGGGAAGTAGGAAGTATAATCGCGATCAAACGAAAGACTATCAAAGGTGCGCTGCTGGAAATATTTACCAATCAGCATGAAAAACACCAGGCCTGTAAACGAGTCGAGGTAGCCGGGGCCACGCGCTGTGACGATGTCGAAGATAGAGACCAAGAAAAGCGCCAGCAGACCGGTGGAAATAGGCAGGTCGATGTTGACCATGCGCTGTTTGATGCCTTCCCAGGCCGATGTGAAGAAGCCACGGGCACTGTAGAAAAACACCGGTATCGACAAGAGAATGCTCAGGTAGCCAAAGAAGGAGCCGAACGTACGCTGCAGTCCCTGGGTAAAGTCCACGTAGTCTGGGAAGGCCAGCAGCATGACGTTGCCAAAGGCGAAACCCGCAATGCCTAACTTATAGATAATGGTGCGGCTGGGCTTGCTGGTTTTCTTACCGTCGGTGTTGGCTAGTGTGATTTCCGGCTCATACCCAATGCGGGCCAGCAGGGTCACCACCTCTCGGAGGGTCGTTTTCTGCGGGAAATAGGTTAGCGATACTTCTTTGCGCAGGAAGTTTACAGTTGTCTCCGAGATGCCCGGGTTAAGCTTAAACAAGTTTTCCAGCAGCCAGATACACGAACTGCAGTGCATCTGCGGAATGTAAAACGTGATTTTGGCAATGTTATCGCTCTTGAAGTTGATCAGCTGGGCTTCCACGCCGGCATCATCCAGATAGGCAAAACGGGCTTCTGCCACCGGCTTTTTACCGGTAATGCCAGGGTTCTCTTCCAGGTTATAGTAGTTGCAGAGGTTGTTCTCTTCTAAAAGCTCATAAACGGTCTTACAGCCATCGCAGCAAAACGTCTTATCATGCGCTAGAATCGTTTCTTCCACGCAGGAGTCCCCGCAATGGTAACAGGTCTGAACATTGGTTTGGAGTGCGGCTTCCATCTCAATTGTCGGTTTTTATGGTTTCTGCAAAGGTAGATGCCGCCCCCTGCGCAAATGATGACAATAATCAGCTTCGAAGTTGATCCTTGTCAGTGCACAGGCCATATAAAACCCGGACTTTTGCTACTGTAGAATTAACAAGGTCAGCCCAAAAAGCGAATGCCTGGTTAGCTATAGAAAAATGCTTTGCTGCAGTAGTTTAAGGTGAGACAAGGAGCTACAAAAGTCCAAAGCTGTGAAAGAGGTCGAGAGTGAACTGTTGAGGTGCCGTACTTCTGACACAGCTTTGGCGCAAAGCCGACTTAGAGAGGATTAGTTTAGTGTTTAGTTAGTTAAGTATACATGGTGTTGGCGTATCGTATAGACCATGCGAACGCAAAAAGGCCGACTGTTCTGCAGTCGGCCTTTTGCGTTCTATATACTTCATGATGCCGATCCGGCTATCCTTTTAATCGTAGAGGTGGCAAATACTGTAAAGCCTATCCGGGTTGAGGATGGTGATGCTGCTGCCTTTCGTGCTGATGATTTGCTCTTCCTTAAACTCTGACAGGAGCCGGATGGTAGTTTCCTTCGCGGTGCCGACAATGGCTGCCAGATCCTCGCGTGAAATGGAGATGGTAAAGTTTACCTGTCCCTCCCCTTGCTGGTATGTTTTCTGGAGCAGCAGCAGCGCCTCGGCCAGGCGCTCGCGCACCGGCTTATAGGCCATCTGGGTCATGCGCTCCTCGGCTTCGCCAAGGGCTTTAGAGAGCAGCTTCATCAGGCCGTTCGAGAAATCCATGTTCTCATGAATCAGGTCCATGAACTGGGATTTCGGCACAAAGCACACCACGGCATCATCCAGCGCCACCGCAGACGCAGAATAGTTGGAGTCAGCCATCAGGGCGCGGTAACCGACCACGTCACCCGGTTTAGCCAGGCGTATGATCTGCTCTTTGCCGTCGCTGCCCATTTTGCACACCTTAACCTTGCCGGAATGCACGCAGTGCAGGCCCGAAGGCTTTGAGCCCTCGCTAAAGATAACCTGCCCTTTTTTATACAGGCAGCTTGACTTGCTGGCAGATAAATCCTCGAGTTCCTGCCCATGGCAACAGCCCAGCAGCGAATTCTTTCTGCTCAAACATTGTTGGCAATCCGGTGGTGTGAACTTCATGTGAGGGAAAAGTATGTTGGGTGCAAAATTAGGCAATTTACTGCCATAAACTCTACTCCCGGTAACAAGCTTTCCAAAGATTACGTTCGACAGCCCTCATTTATACTACTTTACCTCCAGCACGCCATGCATTTTGCTCCAATGACCGGGGTAAGTACACACGAAATCATACATGCCTGGCGTGGTGGGAGCGGTAAACTCCAGCTCCACCGTTTGCCCGGGCAGGGCTATCGGAGAAGCGGCAATCACGGCCTCGCTTTCGGGCACGTAGTTGCCTGAGGCTCCT
Source organism: Pontibacter chinhatensis (assembly GCF_900113285.1). GTDB lineage: Bacteria > Bacteroidota > Bacteroidia > Cytophagales > Hymenobacteraceae > Pontibacter > Pontibacter chinhatensis. The sequence goes on along the minus strand of NZ_FOOT01000001.1, from coordinate 185,327 downwards.
ATACTTGCCCCGGCCAGAGCCACTTGTTTATACTTTCCTGGGGCGGTAAACACCACGTTGTGCACCATGGGCATATCAATGCCCTCATTCACAAACTTTAGCTTTACCAGAGCGCCGGTTTTCACCCGGAGCGTATCCTGGCCATACTTTATTTCCTCCAGCGTGTTGCCGAGGGCGTGTAGCTCCAGTTCCTGTACCTCTTGTTTGGTGGTGTCCTTCTCCTCTACCAACGGGGCGCTGGAAGCGGTTGCCGTGTCTTTCAGGGTAGTGAAAACCTCGGAATCGGCTTCCTTCTCCTGCGGGCCGCAACTCCAAAGTATAAGCATCAAGGGTAAGATGCTTAACAATAGCTTTTTCATAAACTTAACTGCTGTGGGTCGCTTGCATGCCACCCCGATTCCTTATCCAAAGTATTCTTTCTTCAGGGCTTTGTCGTGGCCGTAAAGGTCCTCTCTGAAGTGCACATTGCCCTCGGCGTCTACCCAGCTGGTAAAGTATACCAGGTATACTTGTATCTTCTTCGGCAGGGTGATCCATTTCTCCTCGCCCCCATTAATGGTATCTTCTATACTTTGCTCATCCCACTCCGGCATGTCCCGCAACACATACTTGGCCAGTTCCATGGGCTTTTCGAGGCGCACGCAGCCGTGACTGAAGTTACGCTCCGTCTGGCTGAAGAGGGCGTTAGCCGGGGTGTCGTGCAGGTAAATGGCGTGCTCGTTGGGAAACAGGAATTTCATACTTCCAAGTGAGTTCTTAGGGCCCGGCTTCTGGCGCACCATGTACTGAAAGTTCTTCTCGGTCACGCTCTCCCAGTCAATGTCATAAGCCGAGACCGGTTTGGGGTTGCGCTCCTTGGTTACGATCTCCATGTTCTGGGTCTCGAGCCAGTCAGGGTTGTTGAGCATCTTGGGCTTTATCTCGCGCTCCACAATACTGTTGGGCACGTTCCAGTACGGGGCCAGCACTACATATTCCATCTTCTCGCTGAAAATCGGCGTCGCGTTCATGGTTTTGCCCACTACCACGCGCATGCTCATCACTTCCTTGTAATCCCGCTCCGCCTCCGGGTCGTTGTCAGGGTCCTCGTAAATGTAGAGTTTATACTCCGGGATGTTTACCCAGATGTACTTCTGGTCCAGGCTTTTCGGCACCATGCGCTTCGGAATCCAGCGCCAGCGCTCCATGTTTATCATGATCTGCTCGATGCGGTCCTCGATGGGCACGTTCATGGTGGCCAAGGTACCGCCACCTACCACGCCATCTTCTTTGAGGCCATGCAGCTGCTGGAATTTCTTTACCTGCGCCTCCAGCTTCTCATCAAAGTGCCAGTAGCGTTTGTCTTTCGGATCGATGGTTTGGTTAGGGTTCAGCCGTTTGCGCAGCACCGCGACAGCTTGGGCGCTATCGCCCTTCTGCAGGGATTTTTTGCCGCCGAGCTCTACTTTAGGCCAACCACCCTTCTGCTGCAGCGCCCGGTACTCCTGCAGAACATCGCGCAACCGGATGTAGCCGGCATGCAGCGCCTCAAATTCATAGTAGGGGTACGTGCTCTCGCGCTCCTCCAGGATGGTTTGCAAAGCCTTGTGCAGCTTTATTTTGTTTTTCTTTACTTCCCAGTTCACGCTGTTGTCTGAGGTAGGGTCTACGCGGCCGCGGTAAAAATCGGAGGCGTAGTTAAAGTAGGAAGCCGTCAGGGCCACGTCTATTTCCTGCTGCAGCTGCAGGCGGGTAGAGTCTTTGGCGTCCAGCGCTTCATATTTCTTAAACAGCTCGTTGAAGTTCACCAGCTTGTAGCGCTTGGGGTCCAGGCCCTCGGCGTAAGAGGAGTCTATCACGCCCAGGAATTTATCTACCTGCGGCACCAGCTCATTCTCCTTAAACCAGGCAAGCTTGTAGTTGCGTTCGCCGTAGAACTGATACATCAGTTCCTCTTGCTCTTTAAACTCGGGACGTTTGGCCAGGTAGCTTTTCACAAAGAGGCTGTCGGTGGTGGCCTGCGGCAGCTTATCTTTCTTAAACAGGTCGGCTATCCCGCCTGATTTTTTGTCGCCAGAGTCTTTCTGGTTACATCCGGCCATTAAGCCGAACAGCAGCAGGGTTAGTGCCGCCAGCATGATATGTCTTATTGTATAAGGGCTCATTTTGTCTATTTTACTGCTCAGCCATACTTTATCACTGCAACCGTCAGGATGATTTATACTTTTGGAAGAATATAATTTTAGTGCAATGCTAAAGATGCTGAGTAAGGTTACAGATGCATTTTACCTTTTAGTACTTCAAAATCCGGCAAAATGTTTTCTGGCCTTCGGTAGGCTATACTTTATACTTTCATGATACAATACCGGGGCTAACCCCGGCTGTGGGTTTATACTTCCCGGAGCCCGCTGTTCCTTACCCAGCGCAGGTACCGGTTTTAAGTATTCGCGCGGATTAGCTATCTTACCCAAAAATTATCGCAACAAAACCCATGAAATATTACCACCGTTGTTTACTAGGGCTCGGCCTGGCGGGAAGCGTATACTTAGCCTCTTGTTCCTCCAGCACCACTAACGAAACAGATACTATGACCGCAGCGCAGAATGCTACGCAGCAAACGCCGAACGACGTGCACAGCTTCGCCAAACCGGCTGAAGCCGTGGCTACCCACCTGGACCTGGACATCGACGTTAACTTTAACGAGAAGGTGCTGAGCGGTACCGCCTCTTACCTGATCGAAAACAAGACCGGCACCGACAAGATGGTGTTTGACACGCGTGGCCTGCAGGTAGAGAAAGTATACCTGGGTGATAACCAGGAGGAGACAGCGTTTGAGCTGGGTGAGGAGCAGCAGTACCTGGGCCGCCCTTTAACGGTGACCATTAAGCCGGACACCAGGAAGGTAACCATCAAGTATAAAACCTCCCCGGATGCAGCCGCCCTGCAGTGGCTCAACCCGCAGCAAACAGCCGGTAAAAAATACCCGTTCCTGTTCACGCAGTCCCAGGCCATACTTGCCCGCACCTGGATTCCGATCCAGGACAGCCCCGGTGTACGCATTACGTACAGCGCCAAGGTGAAAGTGCCAAAAGAGTTGCTGGCCGTGATGAGCGCCGAGAATCCGGTGGAGAAGAACGCGGAAGGCGTTTATACTTTTGAGATGAAGCAGCCAATCCCGTCTTACCTGATGGCGCTTTCGGTGGGCGATTTGGTGTTTGAGAAGATTGGGCCGCAGACAGGTATTTACGCCGAGCCTGCCACCATTAAAGCCGCGACCTACGAGTTTGCCGAGATGGACAAGATGCTGGTGGCCGCCGAAAAACTGTACGGCAAGTATAGATGGGACCGCTACGACCTGCTGGTGCTGCCGCCTTCTTTCCCGTTCGGGGGGATGGAGAACCCGCGCCTGACTTTTGTGACGCCTACCGTGCTGGCCAAAGACCGCTCCCTGACAAGCCTGATTGCGCATGAGCTGGCGCATAGCTGGAGCGGCAACCTGGTGACCAACGCCACCTGGGACGACTTCTGGCTGAACGAGGGGTTTACTGTATACTTTGAGCGCCGCATCATGGAGGAAGTATATGGCAAGGACTACGCCGACATGCTGAATGTGCTGGGCTACCAGGACCTGCAAAACACCATCAGCGACCTGGGGGCAACCAGCCAAGACACCCGCCTGAAGCTGGACCTGGAAGGCCGCGACCCGGACGAAGGGTTGACAGACATTGCCTACGAAAAAGGGAATTTCTTCCTTCAGAACATCGAGAAGGCAGTAGGTCGTGAGAAGTTCGACGCGTTCCTGAACAGTTACTTCAATACGTTTGCTTTCCAAAGCACCGACACCGACAAATTCCTTAACTTCCTGCGCACCGAGCTGATAAAGGGTGATGAGCAGCTGGCCAAGCAGATTAACGTAGAAGGCTGGATTTTCTCTCCGGGATTACCGGAAGGGTTTGAGGCTCCTACCAGCACCCGCTTTGCCAAAGTAGAGGAGGCTTTCCAAAGCTGGCAGAACGGCACGCCCGCCGCACAGCTTAACACAAAGGACTGGTCGAGCCACGAATGGCTGCACTTTATCCGCATGCTGCCTGCCGGCATGAGCCAGCAGCAGATGGCTGATTTGGACAAGGCCTTTAACTTTACCAACTCCGGTAACTCCGAGGTGCTGGCCGCCTGGTTCATCCATGCCATCAACAACAAGTATACGACCGCCGACAAAGCGCTGGAAACGTTCCTGACGAATGTGGGCCGACGAAAGTTCCTGGTGCCTATTTACAAGGCGCTGGCAGCCACGCCGGAAGGCAAGAAAAAAGCCCTGGCCATTTATGCCAAAGCCCGCCCGAACTACCACGCTGTAGCCACCGTCACCCTGGACGACATGCTGAAGTAATTACCGCTCACCTTAAAACTAAAAGGGGCTGCCAAAGTATGGCAGCCCCTTTTTATTATGTCTGTTAAAACGGAAAGCTCTGTGACCTTCTGACCTGCTTGGTGGAGCCAGGTGAAGGTACAGAGCCTTCCTACGTATCTTTGGTTTCTTACTGAGCTTTCAGATTGATAGATTTCTCCGCAATCATGGTAAGCTTCTCATCGGTCATTTTCTCTTCTTCCAGTGTTTTATGCAGCAGGTCCAGCACATCAGTCATGCCGAGCTGCTTGGCATACGTGCAAACCGTGCCGTAGGCGGCAATTTCGTAGTGCTCCACGCGCTGGGCTGAGGCAATAAGGGCGGCATCCATCACACTGCTATCGGCCCGCTCGCTCAACATCGTTTCGGCCTCGCGAATAATTCCCTCCATGGCCTTGCACTTCTCCCCGGACGACTTCTCTCCCATCATCTCGAACACTTTATCGAGACGCTCTATTTGCTTTTCAGTAACCATCAGGTGCTCCTCAAAGGCACTCTTTAATTGTGTTGAGGAAGTCGCCTTGATCATCTTAGGCAGCGCTTTGGTGATTTGCTGCTCGGCGTTATAGATGTCTTTGAGTTCGTGGATCAGGAGATCCTGTAAATTGTTTAGTTTCATAGCTTGGAAAGGTTACGCGTTTGTTAAATAAGCTTTTTGCTTGTTTAGACCTACTATACGGGCTCATGTCGGGTGGGTTTACCAATATCACTTTTTATTCGCAAACACATTTTATTTCTCAGTAACAAACCTTTTAATATGATTAATCATATATATGAACTTTATAAACCTTAGCTCTTTCTCCCACTAGCCCTGCCCCTTTGCCCATACTTTTGCCCGGAATGAAACGATTTTGGCTGAATACTGTAATCATATTGTGTGCTCGCCCTGCGCAGCGCAGCTTTATAGGCAAGAATTAAAACAGAGAAAACGACACCCGTGGAGAAACCAAAAGGAAAACTGATTGCGATTGGCGGTAACGAGGATAAAGGTTCTTACCCAAACCCAAAATCAAAGAAGAAATACTACCTCGACTTTTTTGAGCTGGGCATATTGAAGCGTTTTCTGAAAGAAATCCCGGCAAAAAAACCTCATATAGAAGTAGTTACCACCGCCTCCATGATTCCGGAGGAAGTGGGCGAACGTTACATTAGCGCTTTCGGCATCTTGGGCGCAGAGAACGTGCACCTGATGCACATCCGCAACGAGGACGATGCGCAGAAGCCGGAGTACCTGCGCCGCGTGCGCGACTGCGACGGCATCATGTTCAGCGGCGGCGACCAGTCGCGCATCACACGCATGTTCCTGGGCACTGAAATATTGGACACGCTGAAAGACCGCTACCAGAATGAGGATTTTGTGTATGCCGGCACCAGCGCAGGCGCTATGGCCATGTCGAAGCACATGATAAAGGGCGGCAGCGCGACAGAATCACTGCTGCGCGGAGCGGTTAAAATGGGCCATGGCCTCAACCTCATCGACGGCGTGATCATTGACACCCACTTTGTTATCCGGGGCCGTTTCGGACGCTTGATGGAGGCAGTCGTAACACATCCTAAAACCATCGGGATTGGCCTGGGCGAAGACACGGGCGTGCTGATAACCGAGGGCCACAAGATCGAAACGATTGGCTCTAACCTGGTGGTGATTGCCGATGGACATGAGGTGAGATATACCAACATACAGGAGGTAGAGCCAGGCCGCCCGGTAGCCATCGACCACATGCTGATGCACGTATTGGCCAAAGGCAACCTGTATGACATTAATTCCCGCACCTTCTATAAAAGCAAGGAAGCCTACTGGGAAACCCGTCTGCAGGAAGTTAACCACAAAGTATAGCCTCTCATTCTTAGAAGCAGATAATATTTCCCTCCCTAGAGGTATTGGGAGATACAAAAACTATTTACCAGAAAGTATAAAGTATGAGCGTTAAAGCCCTGATCCTGGACCTGGACAATACCATTTATCCTGTGCCATCTATTGGCGAGGAGTTATTCAAGCCTGTTTTCGATGTGCTGCAGAACAGCTCGGACTATGAAGGAGAACTGGAGGACATTAAGCAGGACATGATGCGCATCCCTTTCCAGAAGGTGGCGGCGAAGTATAAGTTCAGCAAGTCGCTGGAGGAAAAGGTGGACAGCGTTTTGCGAAACCTGACCTACGAGAAGGAATTCCCTCCCTTTGAGGATTACGCCCACCTGCGCAAGATGCCGCATCAGAAGTTTCTGGTAACAACAGGCTACACCAAAATGCAGCAAAGTAAAGTAGACCAACTTAGCCTGGAAAAGGACTTTGAGGAAATCCACATCGTAGATCCCAGCAAGACAAAGCAGACAAAGAAGGATGTATTTAAAAGTATACTGGAGCGTTATACTTTATCTGCGTCAGAAGTATGGGTAGTGGGCGATGACCCGCAGTCGGAAATAAAGGCTGGGAAAGAGCTTGGCCTGACTACCGTGCTTTACAGCAAAAACGGCAACCACACCACGCACGCCACCCACGCCATCTCCCACTTCAAAGAGCTTGGGGAGCTGTTAGCCAATAAATAAAGTATAAAAATCTACTCTTTGTAAATGGCCACCAGCGTCTCTTCGCCGGCGCTTTTGCTGGCGCGGTACATGCCTTCGGAGTTAAACACCAGGGCTACCTCTGCGGATGGGGTCACGGCTATCAGGCCTCCCTCTCCCCCGAATTTGACCAGTTTTTTAAGCACTACTTCCTCACAGGCTTTTTGCAGGGTATAACCTTTATACTCCATTAAGCAGGACACGTCGTAGGCCACCACCGCCCGGATAAAGAACTCGCCGTGGCCGGTGCAGGAAATGGCGCAGGTGTGGTTATTGGCATAGGTTCCCGACCCGATAATGGGCGTATCACCGATGCGGTTGTAGCGCTTGTTCGTCATGCCACCCGTAGAAGTTGCAGAGGCCACATTGCCCTCTTGATCCACCGCCACTGCCCCTACCGTCCCGAATTTCTCATCCCGCTGCGCGGTGTGGTCCAGCATAAAAATATCCGAATCGCGCACCTCGCTCCACTGCTCATACCTATACCTGTCGAAGAAATAGGCTTCGGGGGCAAACTCCAACCCGTAGGAGAGCGCGAATTCCTCTGCCCCGTAGCCGCTCAGCATCACGTGGTCGGAGTGCTCCATAATGGCCCTTGCCAGCTTCACCGGGTTTTTTATACTTCGCACGCCGGCCAGGGCACCTGCCTCCAATGTTTTTCCGCACATAATGGAAGCATCCATCTCGTGTTTGCCCTCCTTCGTAAAAACAGACCCGCGCCCGGCATTAAACAAAGGTGAGTCCTCCAGGTGCACCACGGCCAGTTCTACCGCATCCAGTGCCGAGCCGCCTCGCTCCAGCACCTGGTGCCCCGCCTCCACTGCTTTTTTCAGGGCGGCACGGTAGGCTTTGTCTTGCTCTGGAGATAAGTTTGCCTGGGTGATGGTGCCCGCCCCGCCATGTATGGCAATCGCTGTTTTATGCATTGTTTGTCAGTTTATACTTTGTTTGCTACCCTGTACGCCTTTTTAGCCTCACCCGTTCGGGCAGCGTTTACGGGTATACTTTTTTATACATTTGATGCCGGGAAATGGACCTAAATAAGCAGGATTTTAGTTATCTTTGTCTGTATTGACAACACACAAAATAACCTAATTACTATGTCTTTTGATATCCAAGGTAAGCTGTACGAAGTATTTGAAGAGCAACAGATCAGCGACAAGTTCAGAAAGCGCGAGTTTGTTCTGGAGATTCCGGATGGCTCTTACACACAGTACGTGAAGTTCCAACTCACGCAGGACAAGTGCAGCCTGCTGGACTCTTATAAGAACGGCGACGAGGTGAAAGTTACCTTCAACCTGACCGGCAAGCCCTTCACTAAAAACGGACAGACCATGTACTTCACCAACCTGCAGGCCTGGAGAATGGAGCCAGCGTCTAACGGTTTTGACGGCGGTGCCGGCATGGGTGCCCCGCAGCAGGACGCCCCGTCCTTCTACAGCAGCGACGCAGACAACGATCTGCCTTTCTAAGGCAAACTCTTATTTGTATAACATTGAAAGCGAGCCTTTTCGGCTCGCTTTTTGTTTATATCAGTTTCGTACACATTCCAAATTATACTTCTCTGACCATAGAATCGCCCGTTTTCACTGCAACAATAGCTTTTCTTTTAAGTTTATTATCTAAATCCCTCCTACAACTATGGACGAACTGCAACGCCTGATCTGGGAAGGCGAAAACGACAGCGTAGACTTTAAGCAACGCGTGACGAAGCCAGAGAAAATTGCTCGGACCATGGTTTCCTTTGCTAACACGCGCGGTGGCGTTATCCTGGTGGGTGTGAAGGACAACGGCTATGTAACTGGTGTAGACCCGGAAGAGGAGAAGCATACGTTGCAACTGGCCGCCGATTTTTACTGCGACCCGCCGGTGCAGTTGCTGTATGAGGAGATGGAGCAGGATAGCGGTAAGGTGGTGCTGAAAGTGACGATTCCGGAGAGCGCTCACAAACCGCACTTCGCCAAGCTAAAAGAAGACGACTGGCGCGGCTACGTGCGGGTAAAAGACACCAGCGTGCAGACAAGCAAAATGGTTGACAAGGTGCTGCAGCAGGAACCTGAGCAGTTTGAGCCCCTCCCCCTGAACCGCCACGAAGAAGCCGTATTGGAATACCTGCGCCTGCACCAGCGCGTCACGCTTCGCCAGTTCATGAAGCTGGCCAACTTGTCGGAGCGGCGCGCTTACCGCACCCTGGTCAAGCTGGTGATACACGGCTACCTGCTCCTCCACGACAAGGAAAAAGAGGACTACTACACGCTGGTGTAAAGCTGATTTCCGCAGCTTTATACTTAGCTGGCTATACTTCTATTTTTTAGTGCTGCTCACCAGGTTGCCCTCTTTATAGGTTTCGGTGTGGGAGAAAGCGCCCTGCTCGTCGTACACCTGCCACTCCCCGAACCAGTAGTAGTGGTCTTTCAACGTGCTGCGGATGATGCGGGCCGTCCCGGTGCGGGCAAGGCTTCCGTTTTCATAGTACTTGCTAACCTGAATGCTGTTGTCGCGGCGGTTATACTTCTCGAGCATGTACAGCGTGCCGCTCAGGTAGTAGTATTTCCACTTGCCTACCTCTGCCCCATGCCGGAAGCGGCCGTTCCGTATCAGCTTTTTGTCATCTCCCAAGTATACTTTCCAGCGCCCATGGTAGCGCCCCTCCTTATCAAAGCGGTTGTTTTTCCAGAAGGCGAGCCTCTGCTGCAACGCCTCTTGCTTGGGCCGCTTCTTCTCCTGACCTGCTGCTCCCGTTGGCAGGAACAGCAACAGCATGCCTAAACAAAGTATAGAAACCCGAATATTTGCCATGATCCTGAGGTTTTGAGATATGATTGCAGGCTAAAGTATAAAAAATTTTACGTATAACTAAATTTTTAGTTATACTTTAGAAGCAAGTATAAAGTGTTAGCTAACAAGTCTATAGATTGGCAAAGCCTGAGCAACTATAAAAATCTCCTCTCTTGCGCTCCGGAAGTTCGGCCGGGCAGGCGAATAAATCGTAAACAACTATATAGCTGCCCATCGGCAGCGCCTCGCAGACATACTTAAAATCAGGTTTCACCCTAACCACACGCTTATGCCCAAAGCAACAACCGAAACCAGTGCCGCTGCCGTTAAATCTATTAGCACCCCTAAAAACCAAGGCAGCAAAACCCGTACAAAAGCAAACACTTCCAAAACCAAAGCCGCAGAGACAGACGACAAGAAAATCTTCGTCCTGGACACCTCCGTCATACTTTACGACCACAGCGCCGTTCAAAACTTTAAAGAGCACGACGTGGCCATCCCCATCACGGTGCTGGAGGAGCTGGACAACTTCAAGAAAGGAAACGACATCAAGAACTTTGAGGCCAGGGAGTTTATCCGCTTCATCGACAAGCTCTCGGCCGAGCACAAACTACAGGACTGGATTCCGCTGAACGGTCGCCATAAAGGCAACTTTAAGGTGCTCATGAACAACACCGTCTCCGGCGTGGATGCCATCCATACCTTCGGCGACAAAAACGACCACCACATCCTCAACTCAGCGCTTGGCTTGCAGCAGCAAACGCCGGATAAAAAAGTGGTGCTGGTTACCAAGGACATCAACCTGCGCCTGAAAGCCCGCGCCTTAAACATCATTTCAGAGGATTATGAGACCGGCAAAATCCAGGATGTGGCAGGCCTTTATACCGGCAGCGACACCCTGGAGGATATCTCTGCAGAGGCAGTAAACGAGCTCTACGAGCATGGCTTCTGCGACATGGACAAGGTGCTGCAGCAGGAGCCCGAAGACAACCACTATTTTGTGCTGAAGAGCTTTAAAAACTCGGTGCTGGGCTTTTACAACAGAACCGAGAAGCGCCTGGAGCGGGTGGATAAGATTACCGCGTACGGTGTGAAGCCACGCAACGCCGAGCAGGCTTTCGCGCTACATGCCCTCACCCACCCGCAGATAAAACTGGTAAGTGTACAGGGTGTGGCCGGTACGGGCAAGACCCTGCTGGCACTGGCCAGCGCGCTGGAGCAACGCCGCGAGTACAAGCAGATTTACTTGGCCCGTCCGGTAGTGCCGCTCAGCAACAAGGACATCGGCTACCTGCCCGGTGATATCAAGTCCAAGTTGAACCCCTACATGGAGCCGCTCTGGGACAACCTGAAGTATATCCAAAACCAATACCCGGAAACCAGCAAGGAATACCAGCGCCTGCGCGAGATGGTGGAGCTGGAGAAACTGGTCATCACCCCGCTGGCCTACATCCGGGGCCGTAGCCTGTCGAACATCATCTTTATCGTGGATGAGGCCCAGAACCTGACGCCGCACGAGGTAAAGACGATCATCTCCCGGGCGGGCGAAAACACTAAAATCATCTTCACCGGGGATATTTATCAAATCGACACGCCTTACCTTGACTCGCAGAGTAACGGCCTTTCCTACCTCATCGACCGTGCCCGCAACCACCCGCTCTACGCCCACATTACCCTTTTAAAAGGCGAGCGCTCCGAGCTGGCAAATCTGGCAAATGAATTGCTGTAGGAGTTAGAAAGTTGAGGGAGTTAGAGAGTTTGGGAGTTAGAGAGTTTAGGAGTTAGAGAGTTAGAGAGTTTAGGAGTTGTGGAAACGGAGAGCTAGAGAATTTGGGAATTGAAAGATATATAACCTGCCTTTATATTTAGAAAGCTGGAAAGTATACCTCATGATTTTTAACTTTCTAACTCCCCAACTCCCTAACTCCTAAACTCCCCCACTCCCTTAACTCCCTGTGTTGGCGTACGTATTGATATTGATAGATATTAAATAGGAAATGCTATATGCTGCAAGATTGGATACAGAAAGGGTACAAGTATTCCCAAAACCCCATTTTCAGGAGGTTTACAGGCAAAGCCGGGGCATTACTTTCCAAACCCATGAAGATAGGGTTGCTGCTGACGACGGCCTACAATAAGCTGGTGGATGTAAACAGGCCAGAAAATGGATTCCTGCAACTACGGGAGGTGATGATGACCTTTATGCGGATGGTAAGGGCCTACATGCGGGGCGATTACCGCGACATCTCGAGAAAATCAATGCTGATTGGGGTGGCAGTACTGCTCTACCTGGTGACCCCGCTCGACATTATCCCCGATTTTATACCTGTGTTTGGTTTGATGGACGATATTAGCCTAATGGCATGGTTTGTGGATGCATTCAGCAAAGAGATTACCAAGTACCGCGAGTGGGAGGTGCAAACCAGCTACGAGAACATCGGGCGCTTCTGATAGCGGCATCTTAAAAATATAACGTAAAGCGCTGATTACACGCTTTTGTTACGGGGGCACCCTGGCTTCAGGCCAGGTGCCCCTTGTTTTTTTAGTAGGGATTAGAAGATTTCCCGCTTTCGGGGCTGTCACATTATCTCCTACAGTGCAATTTAGCCCTGGTAAGCCTTTAAAACTCCTCCATCAGAGGTAAAAAATGGCTAACTTTAGGCACTTAAATACAACAATCAATCTACTTACACATGATCAGTAAACGCATATTATCCTTTTTTGCGGCTGCTTTGCTGAGCGTTGGCGTATCCACGGCCGTTCCCGACGAAGGCATGTGGCTGCCCATGCTGCTCAAGCAATTGAACGAGGCGCAGATGCAGGACAAGGGCATGAAGCTCACGGCGGAGGACATCTACAGCGTCAACCAGTCGAGCCTGAAAGACGCCATTGTTTCGTTCGGTGGCTTCTGTACCGGGGAGATGATCTCGCCGGAGGGCCTGTTGCTCACCAACCACCACTGCGGCTACGGCCAGATTCAGCAGCACTCCTCCGTAGAAAACGATTACCTGACCGATGGTTTCTGGGCCATGAACCGCGAGCAGGAGCTGCCCAACCCGGGCCTTACCGCCACCTTCATCGTACGCATGGAGGATGTGACGAAGCAGATCCTGGCCGGTACGGAGATCGCTAAAAACGAGGCTGAGCGCGAGGCCATCGTGCAGCGCAACATCTCCAAAGTAGGCAGAGTCGCTACCGTGGGCACGCACTACAACGCCGTGATTCGCCCGTTCTTCTACGGCAACGAGTACTACATGTACATCACCGAAACCTTCAAGGACATCCGCCTGGTAGGTGCTCCGCCGTCCTCTATAGGTAAATTTGGTGGCGATACGGATAACTGGATGTGGCCACGCCATACCGGCGACTTTGCGCTGTTTCGCATCTACGCTGGCCCGAACAACGAGCCGGCCGAGTACTCGCCGGAGAACAAGCCGTACAAGCCGAAGCACCACCTGCCTATCTCGCTGAGCGGCATCCAGGAAAACGATTTTACCATGGTGTTTGGTTTCCCGGGTCGCACGAACGAGTACCTTACTTCACAGGCGGTGCGCGAGATCTACGAGGTATCCAACCCGCACAAGATCAACATCCGCGAAACAAAGCTCAACATCCTGGACAAGGACATGAAGGCTTCGGACGAGGTGCGTATCAAGTATGCGGCCAAGTATGCCAGCATCGCCAACGCCTGGAAAAAGTGGATCGGCGAGAACCGCGGCATCCGCAAGGCCAACGCCATTGAGAATAAGCAAAAGTTGGAGCAGCAGTTTGCCCAGTGGGTGGCCGCCGACCCGGCGCGCCAGCAAGAGTATGGCAGCCTGCTGGCCGATTTCGAGAAGAACTACAAGGCACTCGACGGCACCACCATCTCCCGTGACTATATTAACGAGGCAGCCTTTGGCGTGGAGATTGTGAAGCTAGCCAACAACTTTACCACCCTGCAGGCCTTGCTGGCCAAGAAGGCTCCGCAGAGCGACATCAATGCGCAGGTAACGAAGCTGGAAACCTATGCAGCCAGCTATTTTAAAGACTACCACGCCCCATCCGACAAGAAAGTGTTTGCCGCCCTGCTGGAGTTATACTATAAAAACATCGACCCAAAGCTGCACCCGGAGATCTTCAGCATGGTGCGCAGCAAGTATAAAGGCGACTTCACCAAGTATGCCGAGGACGTGTTTGCCAAATCAGCCTTTGTTTCTGAGGCAGGCGTGAAGAAGCTGCTGGCTGAGGCCAGACAAGGCAAGGATGCCATCAAAAATGACCCGGCCTTTGTGCTGGCCAGCTCCGTGGCAGATTACTACAGCGCGAACGTGATGCCGACGTATACCTCGGTGAATGATAACCTGAACCTGCTTTACCGCAAGTATGTGGCCGGACTGCGCCAGATGCAGAGCGACAAGAACTTCTACCCGGATGCCAACTCTACCCTACGCGTGGCCTACGGCAAAGTGGAGCCCTACAAACCGGTGGACGGCGTGATTTATACTTACTACACCACCCTGGAAGGCGTGATGGAGAAAGCCGCCTCGGGTGTAGCCGAAGATTACGCTATTCCGGCCAAGCTGCGTGAGCTGTATGAGAAAAAGGACTACGGCCGCTATGGCGTAAACGGGCAGATGCCGGTGTGCTTTATCGCCTCTAACCATACCACGGGCGGTAACTCGGGCTCCCCGATTATTAACGCCAATGGCCAGCTGATCGGCACCAACTTCGACCGTAACTGGGAAGGCACCATGAGCGACATCGTTTACAACCCGGACCAGGTGCGCAATATCTCCGTGGACGTGCGCTACATGCTCTTTATCGTGGACAAGTTTGCCGGCGCCGGTCACCTGGTTGAGGAAATGACGCTGGTAACCGACGATACTTCCGGCTTGCCGCAGGTGGATGCCCGAAAACAACAGCAACCCGAAAAAGAGCTCTCCAAGAAAGAAAAAAAGAAGCTGGAGAAAGAGCTGAAGAAAAAGAAGAAAAAAGAAAAAGCCGAGGTTGAGGCCTAGGTTTTAGAAAGTATAACGTATAAAATCCCCACCTGTCGCTACGGGTGGGGATTTTTTGTATTGGCACCTGCCTGTGCTATCTTCACAGGTTTGTTAACGGATTTATACTTTGCATGACCTTCTCTCCCATCCTTACAAAAGAAGAATTTATACTTGTAGATGATGCCGAGCTCTGCCTGAAATGGGTATACCCCAAAGCAGCGACAGACAGTAAGCCCGTGCTGGTCTTTCTGCACGACTCACTGGGCTGCATTAAGTTATGGCGCGATATCCCGGAGAAGTTGGCACAGGCTACCGGTTGCACCGCCCTCATCTACGACCGGCAGGGATACGGCCAGTCCTCCCCTTTTGAAAGTATAAACCGCGGGCTGGACTACCTGGAGCAGGAGGCGGATGTGCTGGAAAGGCTTTTGGAGAAGCTGCAGATATCCCAGGCTATACTTATTGGCCACTCCGATGGCGGCAGCATTGCCCTGATGGCCGCAGCAAAGTATAAATCCAGGATCAAAGCCATCATCACCGAAGGAGCACACGTGTTTGTGGAGGAAGAAACGCTGGCAGGCATCAGGGCGGCCGTGGAAGCGTACCAGACAACCGACCTGCCGCAGAAGCTGCAAAAATACCACGGCGCTAAAACGGAGGCCGTTTTCCCCGCCTGGACCGACACTTGGCTTTCCAGTGATTTTCGTAGCTGGAACATTGAGCATTTCCTGCCGTCTATACTTTGCCCGGCGCTTATCATCCAGGGTGAAAAAGATGAGTATGGCACACTGGCCCAGGTAGAGGCAGTGGTGCAGCAGGCGCAGGGGCCGGTGCAACAACTTATACTTCCGGGCATCGCCCACACCCCGCACCGCGAGGCTCCGGAACTAGTGCTGGAAAAATCGGCCCAGTTTATACTTTCCAGCCAGGGCTGCGTTTAACAAATCTATTTTCAGGCAAAAGCTTAATTTATTCCCCTCCTTGGAGGGGTTAGGGGTGGTTTTATACTTGCAAGGAATTCATAAGTCCCTACTTATACTTTCTATACTTTGGCAAAGCCTTGTTGCCAGACTTAGGTAAATTATTCCGGAAACCTTATATTTAAAGGATAGAAATCTGGCAAAGGCCAGCCGGAAGTATAAACCACACGCTCCCCCATATGAGAAAGAAGCAACTGTACCTGAGTATCAGCGCCGCACTGGGCCTTGCACTCGGCAGCCATACGCTCGCCGCGCAGGACTACAGGCAAGTACACCAGGAAGCCATCCTGATCGACACCCACAACGATGTGCTCATCTCGGTGATGGAAGGCATGGACATCAGCCAAGACCTTCGCGGCCGCACGCACTCGGACCTGGCCCGCTTTAAAGAGGGTGGCGTGGATGCACAGTTCTTCTCGGTGTGGAGCGATGAGACGGGCAATTTTGCCTATGCCAACCAGCAGATAGACTCCCTGGAGGCCATCGTGAGGCGAAACCCGGATAAGCTGTTGCTGGCCACCGACGTGGCCGGGATAGAACAGGCCGTGCGGGAAGGCAAGATGGCGGCATTGATTGGTGTGGAAGGCGGCCACATGATCGACAACGACCTGCAGAAACTGGAGCAGCTTTACAACCGTGGTACGCGCTACCTCACCCTCACCTGGAACAACTCCACTCCCTGGGCTTCCTCTGCCGCCGACGAGACCTCAGGTAAATTGCCAAAGTCTAAGCGCGGCCTGAAAGGGATTGGCAAGCAGGTAGTAAAGCGCATGAATGAGATGGGCATGATCGTGGACCTGAGCCATGTGGGGGAGAAAACCTTCTGGGATGTGATGGCGACCACCTCCAAACCCGTACTTGTATCGCACAGTTGCGTGCACAGTATAAACCCGGTGTCCCGTAACCTGACGGACAAGCAGATAAAGGCTGTGGCAAAGAACGGCGGCGTGATTCACCTCAATTTCTACTCCGGCTTCCTCGACCCCGGCTACAGCAAGCGCGAGAAAGACTTCCGGGACAAGTATAAACCCGAGTTCGACTCCCTCCGCGCGCAGGGTTGGTCCAGTTCCAATATTGCCGGCTACATGGAGAAAAAATACTCCGACGAGTTCCTGGCCATCCGCCCGGACCTTGATGTGCTGCTCAACCACCTGGACCATATTGTCAAGCTGGTGGGCGTTGAGTATGTGGGCATCGGCTCTGATTTTGACGGTATTACCTCCGCTCCCAAAGAGCTGGACGGTGTGCAGGATTTTCCTAACGTAACAAAAGGCCTGCTGGCCCGTGGCTACAGCGAGGCCGATGTAAAGAAAATACTCGGTGAGAACTTTCTGCGCGTCTTCCGCGCAAACGGCGGTTAAGTACACTTCCTCCCCCGATTTAAACGAGTTGATTCAGGTATAAAAGGCAGGTACGGCGTACCTGCCTTTTATATTAATCAGTTCTCTATTCGTCTTGCTTCTGCCGCTATTCGTCAAATAATACAAGCATTCCCCTGCTTCAAAAGCATATTTTCTTTACTTTTGTCAGACTTTTGTAGCTACAATAAATGTAGTTGCACATAACTTTTAGTCTCTGAGCCCTTTGAGTAGAAATAACCAGATCAAAGCCATTGCCATCTACCAGATACTGGGTGGAGTTATTGGTATAGCCCTTTTAGTGCTGGTCATGTTTGGCGGGGAGGTCACCGTAACCCAGGAGGTGCTTCGCTTTAGTATACTGGCCGGTCTGCTGTACATTTTCTCTATCCTTTGCGGGCGCATGCTTTTCCGCAACCCCAGAAAAGGGCTCCGGCTATCGCTCGTGAACCAGGTGTTGCAGGTGGTATACTTCAGTATTGGGGCCTGGGCCTTCCAGTACGTGGCGGGCCTGCGTATCGGTGTGGGGGTAGACATGGTCGGGGGGTGGATTTTTAAGTTCAGGCTCGCCCTCTCCTCCTTTCATTTTAGCGCCGGTTCTGACCTGGGCCAAAAGTTTGTAGGAGTTAACCTGGTGGCCCTTTTCCTGATTTTCTGGCTGGAGCGCCTGCTGGAAAAACAATCTTAACTTTTTTTAAACCTGCGCCTGGGTAGCCGGTTTAACATACTTGTAGCAGCATTTAATCCTTTGTTAAAGTATAAATTTTTGTTCGCTGCCACTGTCTCTCTATTTTTGCAAACCGAATGAATGTTCAATACACTAGTGCCGCATGGAGCCTATAGCCGATAAGAAAAAAGCCATTTTTGAAAGTACGCTGGAGCTGGTACGGGAAAAAGGATTCCATGGCACCCCCATGAGCCTGGTTGCCAAGCGGGCGGGCGTGGCGGCAGGCACTATCTACCATTACTTCGAAAGCAAGCAAGACCTCATTATCGAGCTCTTCTACTATATCCGGGACCAGATCATTGCCGTGTTAAAGAGCGAGGACGCTGCAAGCGTGCCTTACCATAAGTGCTTTTTTCGCATCTGGTATGGCCTCTACGAATATTACAGCCAAAACCCGAATGTGCTGATGTTCTTTGAGCAGTTTGTGAACTCCCCTTACAACACCTGTGTGAATGAAGCCAACAGGAGCGAGTTCCATAAGTATCTGTTCGGTTTCTTTGAGCGGGGTATCCGGGAAGGCCACCTAAAGCCCCTAAGCCCGAAAATACTGGGAACCCTTGCCCATGCCAACATCATCTCTACCGTTAAAATGTACTCCGCCGGCCACCTGGTGCTGGAGGAAGGCGAGCTGAAACAGATACCTCAGATTCTGTGGGACGGGATGAGGGCACAAAGCGTGGCCTGCAAAGTATAAATCACAAATCAACAATACCTATGACACTAAAGTGTACAACCCAAATGACGCTTAACTATGAGAAAAGAGAATGAATGCTTCCGTGGAAAGCCTAACTAGCACAGGGCTCCTCCATTCCCCACAGTTTATTCCCAACACCAAAAGTATATTGACTACCTACATGAAATTTATCACCAAACTAAAACCATTGCTACTGGGCTGCCTGCTTAGTCCCGCGCTGGCATGGGCGCAGGGAGGCACCTCCCCTGCCGCTACCAGCCTTACCCTGGAGCAGTGTGTGGACTACGCGCTCGAGAACGGGGCCGCCGTAGAGAACGTCCTGCTGAACGAGGCCATCGGCGAACGCGAGATCAGGGCTAACCTGTCGGGCTGGTACCCGCAGATAAGCGCCAGCTTCGGGGGCTCCTACAACATCAAGCCACAGCAGTTTCCGGTAGGCGACCAGATAGTAACCTCGGCGCAGCGCTATAACTCCAACCTCCTGTTCGAGGCAAACCAGAACCTGTTTAACAGCGACCTGCTGCTGGCCTCCAAGGCCGCCCGCTTTTCCAGGCTGCAGCTTGACCAGCAGATCACCAACACCAAAATAAACACGGTGGTAGAGGTAAGCAAGGCGTTTTATGACGTGCTGCTTACGCAGGAGCAGTACCGCATTCTGAATGTGAACCTGGTACGCCAGGAAAAGCAGTACAACGATGCCCGCAGCCGCTATGAGGTGGGCCTGGTAGACAAGACAGACTACCAGCGTGCCGCCATTACGCTGGCCAACATCCGCAGCGACATCAAGCGTACCCAGGAGGGCATTAAAGCCAAAACAGCGTACCTGAAGCAGCTGATGGGTTATCCGATAGAGAGCGATCTGGACTTGGTGTATGATTACGAGTTGATGGAGCAGACGGTGCTGGTGGATACGGCTACGGTGATGGAGTTTGCCAACAGGATAGAACTGCAGCAACTGCAGACACAGCGCCAGCTGCTGGAGCTGAACACGGCCTACAACAAGTGGAGCTACCTGCCAACGGTGTCTGCCTTTATCAACTATAACTCCCAGTACTACAGCAGCGCTGGCCTGGAAGATCTTTACAACAAGGCTTACCCTACCTCTGTGGTTGGTTTGCGTGTTTCCCTGCCTATCTTCCAGGGTATGCGCAGGGTGCAGAACGTGCGCATTGCCCAGCTACAGGAAGAGCGCCTGGACGTAGCCATCGAAGATACCCGCAAGGCAATCAACACCGAGTATCAGGCCGCACTTGCCAATTACAAGGCCGACTATACCGACTGGCGCACGCTGCAGAGCAACCTGGAAATAGCCCAGGAGGTGTACGACATCATTAAACTGCAGTACGATGAGGGCGTGAAAGCTTACGTAGACCTGGTGGTGGCTGAAAGCGAATTGCGCGCTACCCAGATTAACTACTACAACGCCCTGTATAACCTGCTGGCCAGCAAGCTGGACTACCAGAGAGCTTTAGGAAACATAGATATCAATCCATAAATCAGTGAAAAAGAGAATGAAGAGCAAATGCGTATGGCTGGCGGCAGCCATCATCAGCCCAACTATACTTATGTCGTGCGGTGGTGATCAGGCAGGCCAGCAGATGAACCCAGCCGCCATGGCTGTTCCTGTGAATACCTACAAGGTTACGGAGCAAAGCGTAACAGGCAAAGACACTTACCCCGGCACGGTTACGGCCCTGCAGGAGGTGGAGCTTCGTCCGCAGGTTTCAGGTTATATCACAGATATCTATGTACAGGATGGCCAGCGTGTCAAAAAAGGACAGAAACTTTACGAGATAGACCGCAACAAGTACCAGGCATCTTACCAGCAGGCGCAGGCCAACGTGGCAAGCGCGCAGGCGAACCTGGCCCGGGTGCAGAAAGACCTCGAGCGCTACGAGCGCCTGGCAGAGCGCGATGCGATCGCCAAGCAGCAGCTCGATTATGCCCGCACCGAGGTGCAGACCGCCAAGGCACAGGTAGCCTCGGCGCAGGCGCAGGTGCGCAGCGTTTCCACTGATTTGGGATACTCTGTAATAAACGCGCCCTTTGATGGCACGATCGGTATTTCGCAGGTGCGCGTGGGAGCGCAGGTTTCTCCCGGCCAGCCACTGCTGAACACCATCTCCTCCACTGATCCCATCTCTGTTGACTTTGTCATCAACGAGCAGGAGTTGGGCCGCTTTAACGCGCTCCGCCAGGGCAATCAGCCGGACTCCCTGTTTACCATCACCCTGAACAACGGGGAGGTTTACCCGCACAACGGCAAGCTCCTGGCCATCGACCGCGCTATCGGTCGTCAGTCTGGTACTACCACCGTTAGAATACAGTTCCCTAACCCGGAAGAGCGGCTGATCCCAGGCATGACCGTAACGATGAATGTGCTGAATCAGGATATTGGCGATCAGCTGGTGATTCCGTTTAAGGCCGTGACTGAGCAACTGGGCGAATTCTTTGTGTACGTGGTACAGGGCGACTCCGTGGTGCAGCAAACGGTACAGCTTGGCACCAGGTTTAAGCGTGACATTGTGGTACGCGAGGGCCTGAAAGAAGGCCAGCAGATTGTGACGGAAGGTGTGCAGCGCCTGCGCCATGGTGCTAAAGTGCAGGTCGGCGACCAGCAGCAGCAACAGCCGCAGGCCTCAGGCCAGAAATAATTTCTATCAACTTAGAGGAGATTTAGCATAGTAAGATGATATCAGATGTTTTTATAAGACGGCCCGTTACCGCCATGGTGATCTCGATTGTGATCGTGTTGGTGGGTACGCTGGCCATGATGAATTTGCCTGTCACGCAGTATCCGGACATCTCCCCTCCTACGGTGGCTGTATCGGCTACGTACACGGGCGCTGATGCCCAGACAATCGAGCAGATCATTGCCACCCCGCTGGAGACGCAGATCAACGGCTCGCCGGGCATGGCTTACATTACCTCCACCAACACCAACGGTATGTTGAGCTTGACGGTAACCTTCGAGGTTGGCACCGACATCGACATTGCCACCCTGGACGTGCAGAACCGGGCCAGTATCGCGGAGCCCGCGCTGCCGGAGGACGTACGTCGCCTGGGGGTAACGGTGCGTAAGCGTAACCCGAGTATCATGATGGTGGCCGGTATCTACTCCCCTAATCGGACGCATAGCGTGGAGTTCCTGGATAACTACACTAACATCTACATCCGGGATGCCTTGATGCGTGTGAAGGGCGTGGGTGACATTTTCGCCATCGGCCAGGACTTCAGTATGCGCCTCTGGCTGCAGCCTGACAAGCTGGCGCAGTACGGCATGGGTGCCAACGAGGTAATCGCTGCCATTCAGGAGCAAAACCTGCAGGTGGGTGCCGGTACCGTTGGCTCTGCCCCGCAATACGGTGATCAGTCGTTCCAGTACCCTATCACGGTTACAGGCCGCCTGCAGACGCAGGAGGAGTTCGGCAACATCGTGGTGCGAACCAACCCGGCGACGGGCTCGCTGGTATACCTGCGCGATGTGGCGCGCATTGAGTTCGGTCGCTTCGACTATAACAGGGGCTCCAAGGTAAACGGTAACCCAGCAACCATGATGCTTATCTACCAGGCACCTGGAAGTAACGCACTTGAAACAGCGGACGGCATTTATGCTGCGCTGGATGATTTAAAACGCTCCTTCCCAGCCGACCTGGACTACATCGTATCGTTTGAGTCTGTGTCGGTGGTAGAGGCCTCTATTAACGAGGTAGTAATGACCCTGGTGGAGGCGCTTATACTTGTAATCCTGGTGGTATTCCTGTTCCTGCAGAGCTGGCGTGCTACCCTGATTCCGATTCTGGCTATTCCGGTATCTATTATCGGTACCTTCTTGTTCTTCATTCCGCTTGATTTTACCATCAACACGCTGACGCTCTTTGGTTTCGTACTCTCCATCGGTATTGTCGTGGACGACGCCATTGTGGTGGTGGAAGCGGTGCAGCACCACATAGACCATGAGGGGCTATCGGCACGGGAAGCCACGCGAAAAGCGATGAAAGAGATTACGGCTCCGGTAATTGCCATTGCCCTTATACTTGCGGCTGTGTTTATTCCGGTGGGCTTTATCCCGGGCATTGTGGGACGCTTGTACCAGCAGTTTGCCATCACCATCGCCATCTCGGTACTTATCTCTGCCTTTGTGGCCCTTACCCTTACACCGGCACTCTGCTCGCTTATGCTGAAGCCGATGAACGTAAGAAAGGATTCCAAAGGCATTAACAAGTTCTTCTACCGTTTCAACAACTGGTTTGCCCGCACGACGGAGTCTTACTCGATGGGCGTGCGCCGAAGCATTAAAGCAGCGCCAATGGTGCTGATCCTGCTGATCCTGCTTTATGCGGGTACAACCGTTATGTTCATGACCAAGCCGTCGGGCTTTATCCCGACTGAAGATGAGGGTCGACTTTTTGTGTCTGTAGAGTTGCCGGAAGGTGCCTCTAAGGCCAGAACAGAGGCTATTCTGGACGAGATGGGTGAGATTATGTCTACTGTGCCGGCGGTGCAAAACTATACTGCCATTTCCGGCCTGAACGCCATTAACTTCTCCTTCAAATCGAACAGTGGTACCTTCTTCATGCAGCTGAAGCCTTGGGCAGAAAGAAAAAATGAGGAGGACAAGCTACAGGGCGTAATGGCCACACTGCAACAGAAGTTTGCAGGCATTAAGGAAGCTAACGTGCTTGTGGTGGCTCCGCCGGCTATTCCTGGTCTGGGTGCCTCAGGTGGTTTTACCTTTGTGCTGCAGCAGCGCCAGGCAGGTTCTACGCAGGAATTGGAGCAGGTAATGGGTCAGTTCCTGGCAGCAGCCAATGCCCGTCCGGAAATTGCTATGGCCTACAGCTTCTTTAACACCAGAACCCCGGGCTACCACGTGGTGGTTGACCGCGAGAAGGCTAAGAAACTGGGCGTGAACGTGGCCGATGTATATTCTACACTTTCTACCTACATGGGTAGCCGCTACGTGAACGACTTCACCCGCTACGGCCGAAACTTCCGTGTAGTAGCACAGGCCGATACGGCTTACCGTATGGATATCGACAACCTGAAGCAGTACTACGTAATGAACCGCCAAGGCCAGTCGGTGCCACTGAGCGCCCTCGTAACAGCTGAGGTGGAGGAAAGAGCCGCCGTGATTTCGCACTACAACCTGTTCCGCTCCGTGGACATTAACGGTAGTGCGGCTCCGGGCTATAGCTCCGGTCAGGCGCTGGAGGCCCTGGAAGAAGTGGCGGCACAGGTGCTGCCAGCCGGATATGGGTATGAATTTACGGGTCTGAGCCGTGAGGAGCAGGCAGCCGGAAGCACGACCATCTACATCTTTGCCCTTTCTATTGTACTCGTGTTGCTCTTGCTGGCGGCCCTTTACGAGAGTTGGTCGGTGCCGTTCTCCATCCTTTTCGCCATTCCGCTGGGAATGTTCGGTGCCATCCTTGCCCTCACGCTCCTGCCAAAGCTGGACAACAACGTCTACGCCCAGGTAGGTATGATTACACTGATTGGTCTGGCTGCTAAAAACGCCATTCTGATTGTGGAATTTGCCAAAGAGCGTGTGGACCGGGGCATGGAGTTGATTGAGGCGACCATCGAGGCGGTAAAGCTTCGTCTGCGCCCTATCATCATGACCTCGCTGGCCTTTATACTTGGTGTGACGCCGCTGGCGATGGCCTCCGGTGCAGGTGCCGTATCGCGCCAGACGATTGGATGGGTGGTAATTGGCGGTATGTTGGCCGCGACTTTCCTGGCCATATTTGTGGTGCCGGTGCTTTACGTGGTTATCACCAGGGTTGCCTATGGTAAAAAAGGCCTGGAAGAACTCCGCGCCAAAGGCAACAGCCAACCCGACGAAAATGAGGACGGCGACCCGGCTTATGTAAACCCATAAATCAGGACGATTTTTAAATCGCTGATACAGCAAACAGCCCCGGCTTTAGAAGCCGGGGCTGTTTTTTATACTTTCTGCAAGACGTTCTATACTTGGGTATGATGCTGTCAGCCAAAGTAGGTAAGGTATTAGGCAAGCTCTATTTCAAAAGTATAATAACACAGGTTACTTAGAACCTACCCATCATGTGAGCAAAGTCATTTATGCTACTCACTATGCTTTAAACCTACTTGTCATTTTGTGAAGAAACTTGGTAGAAGGGAGGTAAAGCCTACACAACTCGCTACCAAGATCCTTTCAAGATGACAAAATCAAAAGAAGGATATGGCGCTGCTCCAAGAGGGGAATCATAATACAGCTGGAGGAACTCCCCTCTTGGGAGGGGTTAGGGGTGGGTTTACACCTTTACCAAAATTGTAGAGAAGAACTTGAGTTCTTAAAGTATAAACAGAGTAATTTTGGATCTCCAGCCGTAACTAATTAAAAGTATACTTTCCCCACGTTGTATCATAACACGGCTTCAACGGCAAGGCTGCATGTATTTTAAAGCAAACAGGCGAAGTATATCTGATGCCATACTTCGCCTGTCTTTTTATACTTTGAACACGGTGTTACTGCGCTTTTCCACGAACCTGCTTCTCCACCACGTCCCACATCTCCTGCGGTATCTGGTCGAAGCCGTTGAACTCGCCGGCACCGTAGAGCCACTCTCCTCCGTCTATTGTTACTACCTCCCCGTTTACAAAAGAGGCATAGTCTGATACCAGATAAGCTGCCAGGTTGGCTAGCTCCTGATGCTCCCCAAAACGCCCCACCGGAATGCGGTTTACCAGATCCAGTTTGTCGGCCAGCTGCTTGGGGAACAGGCGTGTCCAGGCGCCCTCGGTTGGGAACGGCCCCGGAGCAATGGCATTGGAGCGGATGCCATACTTGGCCCACTCGGCGGCCAGGGAGCGCGTCATGGCCAGTACACCGGCCTTGGCGCAGGCAGAGGGCACCACGTAGCCGGAGCCCGTCCAGGCGTAAGTGGTGACAATGTTGAGGATAGTTCCCTCCTGCTTCTGGTCTATCCAATGCTTGCCAAGGGCCAGGGTGCAGTTGTAGCTGCCTTTCAGCACGATGTCGGTGATCACGTCGAAGGCCTTATGGCTCAGGCGCTCGGTGGGACTCACGAAGTTGCCTGCAGCGTTGTTTACCAGCACATCAACCCTACCAAACCGCTCCAGCGTGGCCTGCAGCATCGCCTCAATCTCATTATACTTGCGCACATCGCAGGCGATGGGCAGTACGGCGCCTCCGGTTTCCGCTTCCAGCTCTTTGGCAGCTTGCTCCAGCACCTCCAGCTTGCGGCTACAGATTACGGCGTTGGCGCCCAACTCCAGAAAATATTTCACCATGGAGCGGCCGAGGCCGGTTCCACCGCCTGTCACAATAATGGTTTTGCCCTTCAGGGCGCCCTCCTTTAGCATGGGTTCAGCTTTTATCATGGGTCTCGCGTTTAAGATTAAGCGGCTATACGTAACCAAATCTCTCTAAATATAAGTATAGCCCCTGAACTCATACGTATACTTTCAGCAAATATTAAAGTAGATGAGCAAGGAACAACTACAGAAGGAATTGACGCAGGCTGCAGACGGGATTCTGCTGCGCAGTGAAATAGAAGCGCCGTTGGAGTTTGTGTACCTGGAAACGGAGCAGGGGCGGCCGCTGACAACGGAGGACGTGGTGGAGCACGCTGGCAAGCCCTCAGGCATGGCCGTGAGAACATATGACCTGGAAGGATTTATGCAGCTGTTGCAGGGTGTTACCTCAGATGCCCGGAAAGGGCCTGATTCGGCGACCCAGCAACTGTTTGGCACCCTGCAGCGCCTGTTGCAAGATGTAAAAGTATACACCATCACTCAAATAGGAACAGAGGCCTACATACTTGGCAGAGCGGAAGACGGAACTTATGCGGGCTATAAAAGTATGGTGGTGTTGGACGAGGCCTCGATTGACGAGCAGGACGAAAGCTAAAAGTGATCCTGCAATAATTTATTCGCTGCGATGATGCCGCTCAGGCAGACGCCCGGTATTCCCTGGCCGGGGTACACAGTATCGCCGCAGAGGTAAGCACCGCGGTGGTCGAGGCGCGCGTCCTTCATTTGCCAGGGTTTTATCTTACGGTACTGCGGGTAGCCACCCACCGCCCCGAAAGCTCGCTTGGTCCAGAAGATCCAGCCCCCAGGCGTGGCTGACTGCACTGAAAGTATACTTTCGGGTCGCACCAGGCCACGCCTCCCAAGTTCCTGTACAATCGCCTGCTCTAATGCCGCTTTATCCTCAATCAGGTGCGCCTGCGGATGATGCAGGTGCGTGCTTATACTTGCCACAACGGTTCCGTCCGGTGCCTTTAGCCTGTCGGAGGGGTGGCTGAAGCTGATGAAGATACTTTTGCTGCCCGTCTGTGGCAGGGGCTGCGGCAGGTGCACCTGGTGGTGCAGTACCTCATTGGCCTCCTCGGCCCGCAGCACCAACGCCATAGTAAAGGCCCCGTTCAGCCTGTCGGACCCCAGCAAGTATGGCTTCAGGCTACGTTTGATTTTCTCCTCTTGAAAAAGCTGCGCCGTATTGTTCAGCGGGATGCCGGAAATAACGAAGCGACTCTCCACCTCTTCTTTGCTTGTCTTCAGCCGGTAGCCTTCCGGCAAGGTTCTTACTTCCTGTACCTCGTGTCCATACTTTAGAGTGGCTCCTTTGGCAAGTATAAACTGCTCCACCGGCTTTACCAGGTTTATCAGGCCGCCCGTCACGTAATAATTGGAATACAAAGTATAGCACAGCGCTGTGGCTCCGAAAAGCTCATTCACTTCCGGCAGATAGTTCTGCGCCGTTATCAGCAGCTGCTCGTCTACGAACCGGGTGAAAAGCTCGTTCTGGTGCAACCCATACTTTTGCAGCACCTGCTCCATCGTCCGAAACGCACCGGGCAGCAATTTGAGCTGGCCAGGGGTTACCCGCATGCCCGACAGCAGCAGGTCCTTTGTGTTGGAGAAAGGAAAGCTGCGCTGGCGCAGGGAGGTGCGCCATACTTCCTGGCTGATGCTGTAGCAGTGCTCCCAAAACTCGCGCTGTTTATACTTTCCAAACACCCGCTCCGCCTCGGCTATCCACTGCTCCAGGTTGCCATAGCGGGTAAGCAACTGGGCATCGGGCAGGTGCACCTGCATGGGTGTTTCCAGCACCTGCACCGGCACCTTGACGCCTGTCTGGTCCAGCAGGTAGCGCAGGGGCATATGCTCATCTAGCCCTACAAGCGTGGTGGCTCCGGTCTCGAACCAGTGGCCCTTCCGGAGGTAAGACGTCGCACAGCCGCCGGGATATTTGGCCTGCTCCAGCACACAAACCCGTAGCCCATACTTGGCCAGCAGGGCCGCGGCCGTCAGCGATCCAAAACCTGATCCGATAATGGCTACATCGTACCTCATTTATACTTTACTTTGTGGCGGTTTAAGCAGGTATTTATGCCACTAATAACCAAGTGGCCTTTGTAATGTTGTAGCAGTATACATTCTAAAAGTATAATGGAGGATAAAAGAAGGATTAGCATCATGGGCTGCGGCTGGCTTGGGATGCCGCTGGCAGAGCAACTGTTACGGCACGGATATTCGGTGAAGGGCTCTACCACCTCGCCAGACAAAATAGAGGTGATGCTTGAAAAAGGCATACAGCCATACTTGCTTAACCTGGCAAATGAGGAACAGCTGGATCGCGACGCCCTGGAGAATTTCCTGGAAACAGACGTGCTTGTACTGAACATCCCGCCGCACCTGCGCTCGGATGGCGGGGAAGCTTATATGAACCAGATGCAGCTGCTCCTGAAGGCCTTGCTCAGCTCGCCGGTTAGCCGCCTGTTGTTCGTTTCCTCCACCTCCGTGTACCAGGA
Source organism: Pontibacter chinhatensis (assembly GCF_900113285.1). Classification (GTDB taxonomy): domain Bacteria; phylum Bacteroidota; class Bacteroidia; order Cytophagales; family Hymenobacteraceae; genus Pontibacter; species Pontibacter chinhatensis. Next base: position 157,047 of record NZ_FOOT01000001.1, on the reverse strand, counting down.
CCTGAACCGCGTGGTAACAGAAGAGGACATTGCTTTTACAGACGAGCTGGAGCCTGGAAACACCCTGTTGAAGGCCGAGAGAATGTTCCAGGACCGCGAGGATTGGGTTACGTCAGTCGTGCGCTTTGGCGGACTGGTAGGTGGCACCCGGCACCCGGGGCGTTGGCTGGCAGGGAAAACGGATGTGCCGGACGGCGACGCGCCGGTAAACCTCATCCACCTGGAGGATTGCGTCAGCATACTTTACCGCATCATAGAGCAGGAAAAATGGGGCGCTATATACAACGCTTGTTCCGACCTGCACCCGCTCCGGAAAGAACTTTATACTTCGGCCGCCCTTTTGCTGGGGCTTACGCCACCGCAGTTTAAGGACATGGTGGAGACAAAGTTCAAGCTCATCAGCAGCCAAAAGCTAAAGGACGATCTTTCCTACACCTTCATCCACCCCGACCCAATGGCATTCTTTTCGTAGCTTTGTGGTTGAATGGTTGCATTGCTTAATGGTTAAAGTATAACCAAAAATGGCAGCAGTATTTCCGCCCTTTTCTCAATCAAGAGCAAGAAAATAGCAGCAATCAACAACTAAAATTAACAAGAGATTAATGCAGATAGCCATTATTGGCGGTGGTGCCGCCGGTTTCTTTGCCGCCATCACCTGTGCAGAGGCCAACCCAAAGACCAGGGTATTGCTGCTGGAGAAAACGAGTAAGCTACTGGCCAAGGTGCGTGTTTCCGGGGGAGGCCGCTGCAATGTTACCCACCACTGCTTCACTCCTGCTGTGTTTGCCCAGCACTACCCGCGCGGCGCCAAGCAGCTGAAGGAGGCTTTCAAGCAGTTCGGCGCCCGCGAAACGGTGGACTGGTTTGCGCAGCGTGGCGTCAAACTAAAGGCCGAGGCAGATGGCCGCATGTTTCCCATCACAGATAGCTCAGAAACGATTATAGAGTGTCTGCTGCAACAGGCCAGGCGGGCAGGTGTACAGATTAGAACCGGCGCCAGTGTGGAAAGCATTTTACCTGTGCAGCAGGATGGAAACCAGCATTTCATACTTCAGCTGGCCGGTGGCGAAAGTATAAAAGCAGACAAAGTGCTGGTGAGTACCGGCGGTAACCCCAAAAGCCAGGGCTATGATTGGCTGCGGCAGTTGGGGCACGCCATTCAGGAGCCTGTTCCATCCCTTTTTACATTCAATGTACCAAGTTCTCCGCTAAAAGAGCTGCAGGGCGTGGCGGTGCCGCAGGCGCGGGTGCGTATTGCCGGGCAAAAACTAGAGTATGAAGGCCCGCTGCTTATCACCCATTGGGGCTATTCAGGCCCTGCCGTGCTCAAGCTCTCGGCCTGGGGAGCCCGGTTGTTCTATGATCAAAAGTATATCTTCACGGCCCTCATCCAGTGGGTGCCCGGGCAAACGGAGGAGAGCCTGCGGCAGGAGCTGCAAGCCTTCAGGCAAGCCCATCCCAAGAAAATCGTGAGCAGCAACCCGCTCTTCGGGCTGCCGCAGCGGCTATGGCAGGGGCTTGCGCAACTGGCTGAGGTGCCGGAAGAGGTGCGGTGGGCAGAACTGCCAGCCAAAAACACAAACAAACTGGTCGAGGCGCTGCTTAGGATGCCCGTGGCGGTAAACGGTAAAACCACTTTTAAAGAGGAGTTTGTTACCTGCGGAGGAATCGACCTGAAAGAGGTAAACATGAAAACGATGGAAAGCCGCCTACAGCCCGGTTTATACTTTGCCGGTGAGGTACTGGACATAGACGGCATCACGGGTGGCTTCAACTTCCAGGCCGCCTGGACAACAGGCTACTTGGCCGGAAAAGCCATGGCATAAACAACGGCAGATCAGGTTTTTGGAAACCAAAGCACAGCCATATCAGTATGAATGCATATTAGAACAAAACTGATAAAACTATGGAAATTAATAAAGAGCTAAAGTCCACTGTGCACCACCTGATAGAGCGCTGTAAAGATGGAGCCAAGGGCTATAAAACCGCTTCGGAGGATATCGAAGACCAGGACCTGAAGGACCTCTTCCTGAAGTATGCCGTGCAGCGCGACAGCATGATTACCGAACTGCAGGACCAAATGCACCGCCTGGGCCACACCGACGATGAGTCGAGCTCCATTGAGGGCACCCTGCACCGTGCCTGGATAGATCTGAAATCAGCATTGACCTCGAAAGACCGCGTACGTGTACTGGAAGAGTGCGAGCGTGGCGAAGACTATGCTGTCAAGGCGTACGAAGAGGCGCTGCAAAAGGACCTGCCTGCCGATCTGAAAAAGATTGTAGAGCAGCAGTACCGCGACGTAAAACATGCGCACGATCACATTCGCGCGCTGCGTGACGCCGCAAGAGAATAGGCAATGATTTCTGTGAAGTATAAAAGAGCCTTTCGGGGCTCTTTTTTAATTTCCGGCAGTACGGTTTCCTATAGTTGAATAAGTATACTTCCCTCGTTCCATGTCGCTCAAAAGTCTATTCAAAACAGAGGTACGGCAGGCGCTCGCCCAGTATAGCCCGCAGCATGGGCAGGAAATGGTCACACGTGAAGCGCTTGCTCCCCTGCCCGTAGCGGTTCAGGACTACCTCTCTTCCTGCGGATACCTGGACAAGCACCGCATCCGCAATTTCTTCGTGGAGTATGACAATGCCCAGATAAAACTAAAGCCTGACGCGAATTGGATGAACCTGAGCTGCGTGCAGTTTAACGCAATGGCTCCCGCTACCCGGATCGCCCTGATGCAGGCAAACATGTATGGCTTGCTTCCGTTTGGGGCCAGAGACAAGTACCAGCATGGCCAGGGCAATATGCTCATAAAGCTGGCAGGCCTGACCATCAGCAATGCCCGCGGGCCTAAAATGAACCAGGCGGCGCTCGTTACTTTTCTGGCAGAGGCTCCCCTGCTCCCCGGCCTTTTCTTTCAGCAGCACACCACCTGGCAAGCATTGGGCCCCGGACAAGTTGGAGCAAGTATAACAGATGCTGGCATAACAGTGGGTGGAGCATTCCAATTTAACAGCCGGGGTGAAATAACCTCGTTCAGAACAAGGGACAGATACTATTCTACAGACGGGAAAAGCTATCAGAACTGGGAGTGGTCAGCCTTGCTGGACAGGTACAGGTTGCTGGGTGGTTTTAAGATACCTACCGTGGTGCGGGCCGTGTGGCACATGCCCGGAGGGCGCGATTATGAATACTTCAGGGCAAGTATAAAAAGCATAAAGTATAACCTCACCCACTGGCCTTAAAAAAGAACAAGGGTAACATCCGTCTGATATTACCCTTGTCTTATCTAACTGTTTAAACAGTCAGCTTAATCTTCCAACCTTTTTATGATACCCTCTTTAACGGGCACCCGAGAGAAAGGTTATGGTTCCTAAAATTTTTGCATCAAAAAAGCCGGCTTTTCGGCCGGCTTTTTCTTCAAGCTCGGAAGTTTAAACTTCTTGCGCTGATTACATTCATATTTACGCAGAACAAATTGCAGTGTTTCAGGAATAAATAAGATTAAAATCTTCTTTTTCTGAAACCTCCGCCGCTTCTTCTGTCACCGCCACGGTCACGATCTCCGCCACTGCGTCTGTCTCTGAAACCGCCTCTGTCGCGGTCACCTCCGCGGAAACCACCGCCGTCGCGGAAGCCGCCACTTCTGCGGGCGCCCCTGTCTCTGTCGCGGTCACCGCCGCCGCCAAAGCCAAAGTCTTCCTTATCGCCACGGCCTTCTTTCGGGCCGGAGCCTTTCTTCTGCGACTTCTCGATGATCACCATACGGCCATCGTACTCAACGCGTCCGATGTTCTCCACAATCTCTGCGGTATACTCGCTCGGCACTTCAACAAAGCTGAACTTGTCGTAAAGGTCGATGTCGCCTACGCGGCCTTCCGGGATGCTGGAGTTCTGGGCCAGCAGGTCGATGAGGTCGCGCGGGTGCACGCGGTCTTTCTTGCCAATGGTGATAAACAGACGGTCCATGCCTTCTTTCGTGGCAGACAGTTCTTTCTCAGCCTCAGCGCCCTTCTCCTTCACTTTCTGCTCCTTCATGCTCATTTTCAGCAGCGCGGCAGCCACATCAAGCGGGGTAAAGCCTTCAGTTTCGTTCACAAAGCGTTCGATGCGCGCCACGTGCTTGGCCAGGTGCCCTTTATCCAGCACTTCCTTCACCTTGTCGAAGAAAATGTTGGTGCGGATTTCGTTCACGTCCTCCAGCGACGGCACCTGCTGCAGTACAATCTTGGCCTTGGTGTAGCGCATGATGTCCTTCAGTTTGTAGCCGTCGGAGCGGCCGCCCACAAACGAAAACGCCTTACCGGATTTACCGGCGCGGCCGGTACGGCCAATGCGGTGTACGTAAGATTCTTCGTCCTGCGGCAGGTCGTAGTTGAATACAGCCTCCACGTTCTCCACATCCAGTCCGCGGGCAGCCACGTCAGTTGCCACCAGTACCTCGAGGGTGCCGTTTCGGAATTTATTCATCACCGTGGTACGCTGGTTCTGGTTCAGGTCACCGTGCAGTCCTTCGGCAAAGTAGCCGCGCGCCTGCAGGCCTGCTACCAGGTCGTCCACCATGCGTTTGGTGTTACAGAAAATAATCACCGACTTCATGTTGTACATGTCCAGCAGACGCGACAACACTTCCTGCTTGGCGCTGTTACGCACCTCAAAGTAAGATTGGTCGATGTTGGTTACTGTAAGCTCCTGGCGTACCACCTTTACCAGCACAGGGTCGGTTTGGTAGCGCTTGGTCAGCTCCATGATCGGCTTGGACATCGTGGCCGAGAAGAAGATGGTCTGTCTTTCCTCGGGGATGCGCTCCAGCACGTACTCAATGTCCTCGCGGAAGCCCATGTCAAGCATTTCGTCGGCCTCGTCCAGGATGATCTTCTTCACGTCGTCGAGCACCAGGGTGCCGCGGTTGATGTGGTCCATCACACGGCCCGGCGTACCGATAACAATCTGCACCCCTTGCTTCAGGGCGCGCAGCTGACGGTCGTAGCTCTGGCCACCGTAAATAGGCACCACGCTGATGTTCTGCTTATACTTGGCCAGTTTCTGAATCTCGCCGGACACCTGGATGGCCAGCTCGCGCGTTGGGCAAAGTATAAGCGCCTGTACGCTACGGTTGTATGGGTCGATCGTCTCAACAGTAGGGATACCGAAAGCGGCCGTTTTACCAGTGCCTGTCTGGGCCTGGCCAATGATGTCTTTTCCTTCTAAAACAACCGGAATGGCTTCTTGTTGGATGGGAGAGGCTTCTTCAAAGCCCATGTCAGCGATAGCACGCTGTACTTCCTGCGAAAGCGGAAGCTCGTCAAATCTGATTTTGTTCATCTAATATGTTATAACTGTACTTCTGGAGGCAGCCTGTCTATACCGAATTTCCCTTACTTAAGAGAACGACAAAATAAAAACAACTAAGTAGCCAACAGTGTAGTAACCAGTTATCCAAGAACGCAGACTGTTCCAAATCGGGCGCAAAGTTACAACATATCCCTGATAAAAACTAATCAAATCTTCAAAGCCCCTCCAAAATAAGTATAAGCTTGTATAGGACAGATCTGTACAAATAACAGATTAAAAATCAGTACTTTCGCTAGTATTTATAAAAAAGATATGTATACTTAAATTTTCTGCTTAAATTACGCCTTATTTATAAAAATTTATCCAAATAAGTCAACAACTAAAAGAGTCGCACGTTAAATACCTATATTTACTAACAGAAAAGCCCTATTCGCCATTATATAAGGTTTAGCTGGAATTTCTTTTGACAAACCTGCGTAATAGAAACATATAAAGAAAAACTTTTAGCTATCGCGTATTCACATGCGCTATGCACGCGTTCTCCTATTGCACTACTAGCAAAAACTTTTGCAGGCTATTACTACTGGTAACCATAACAGAGTATTCACTATTGCGTCATGTGGAAGGCGTATGCCCTATCTGCATGCAGCATGAAAAAAGATATAATAAACATCCCTAATCCCTTAAGCTTTTTACTATGTTGCACTTTTCCAAAATCTCCTCTAAAGGCAAGGATTTCAACCTTATTGCGTCTGGAGCGCTGGCCTTTAAAATTCACAACAAAATCCTCAAGGATGACACGTTCACAAAAGGAACCAAAATCAGCCGGAACATGCTGCTCGGCAGTGTGCCCGCCAAGGCCATGACAGCAGACAAGCGCAATGTCTTCTATGTCATCCTGTCGGATGTGGACCGCACCAATGTGGAGGACCTTTGCAAAATGATTGCGCAGGAGCGCAAGAAGGGCAGTTATGCCGTGTGCCAAGTTATCCCGCTCTACTACAACGAGCCTTCGTTCAAGGCGCTGAAAACACTCCGCCAGAATTTTGATGAGGTGATTGAGCTGAACAAGTTCAGCTTTGGAAACGGCAAGGTGCTGATGAGCGCCGAGCAACAACACTGCCTGATAACAGACTACTCGCTCTCCATGGCGCGCATCATGTACCATGTGTGTGTAAAAGACTTCGCTCCTATTGCACAGGAACCAAAGGGCGAGCTGGTATACGTAGCTTAATCTCGCCTGCTAAAGAAAAGTATAGCAGCCTCTGTCGCGCAACTGGCAGAGGCTGCTATACTTTTGTAGCAGTTATACTTATGTAATTTTTGCTAATATTTTTAGCCAAACACTTGATTGATGAGCAGGTAAAACTGTATCTTTAAAGTATAGATACAACGCCATGCCATCTGTTTTCAAGATATACTCTTCCTCTGCCGGCTCGGGCAAAACCTATAACCTGACGAAGGAATACCTGAAGCTGGCCCTGCACACGGCAGACCCGGATTATTACCGCGGCATTCTGGCCATTACCTTCACCAACGACGCGGCCGCTGAGATGAAGGAGCGCATCCTGGGAGCTTTGCGTAATTTCAATGATGCCACGCTTTCGGAGAAGGAGTGGCAGAAAAGTGAAAGCCTGCTGCGCCAGATAACGGAGGAATTGCAGGCAGATTACCCGGAGGAGCAATATGACCTGGAGGAAGTACGCCGCCGCGCGGCCACCCTTTTCCGCCAGATTCTCTACAATTACTCCGACTTCAGCGTCAGCACCATCGACAGTTTCGTGAACAAGATTGTGCAGGCCTTTACCCGCGAGCTGAACATTCCGCAGAACTTTGAGGTGGACCTGGACTCCAACACCCTCCTGAGCACGGCCGTGTCGCTGCTGCTCGACAAGGTGACGGACTCCAAAGACGACCTGCTCTCGCAGACGCTGGAGCAATACGCGCTGGAGAAAGCCCGGGAAGGTAAGAGCTGGACGCTGCTACCCGACGACCTGATGGATTTTGCCCGCAACCTGCTCAACGAGCAAGTATACGAGGCTATCAGCGACTTGCAACAGCTGAGCCTGGAAGACTTTAAGGAAGTGCGCGAGCAGCTATTCCTGGTGCAGCAGCAGGTGGCCGAGACGGTGCAGGAGGCGGCGCAGCAGGCCATGCAACTCTTCGAAAAGGCCGACGTCTCCCCTGCCGACCTCTACCAGGGCAACCGGGGCATCTGGTCCTACTTTAACACTTGGCTCAGATCGGTGGACCTAAACTATGGCAACAACTACGCCCGCCAGACTATAGAAGATGACAAGTGGTATGCCGGCAAGGCCTCTGCTTACGCCAAGGCCCAAATCGAAAGTATAAAGCAGCCGCTTACCGATTTATACTACCACATTGAAAGTATAAAGGCCCAGTATGCCGCCACCTTTACGCTGGTGCAGCAGGTGGTGCCGCATCTCTATAAAGTATCGCTGCTGAACGAGCTGGAGAAGTGCCTGCAGGAAATCAAACTCGACAAGAATACAGTACACATTTCGGAATTTAACAAGCGTATCATCGACATCGTGCTCAAAGAGCCGGTGCCCTTTATTTACGAGCGGCTAGGCGAGAAGTACCGGCATATTCTGATTGATGAGTTTCAGGACACCTCGGTGCTGCAGTGGAACAACCTCTTGCCGCTGGTGGACAATGCCCTGGCCTCGGGTCATTTCAGCATGGTGGTGGGCGATGCCAAACAAGCGATCTACCGCTGGCGTGGCGGCGAGATGGAACAGATTCTGCACCTGTATAAAAACTCCACGCGCCAGCTCTACGAAAACCGCCGCCACGGCCCGCTGATTCGCGAGCGTTACGAGTCGGTGGACCAGGCGCTGCAACCGCAAAACCTGAGCGTGAACTTCCGCAGCCGCTCTGAGATCATCGACTTCAACAACGAGCTCTTCACCTTCATCAGCCAGGGGCATCCGGAGTTCGGCATGTTCACCTCCATCTACGACAAGGACTTTACGCAGCAGGTGCCCACCGGGAGCGACAAGAGCGGCGGCCATATCCAGATCATGTTCACCCACGATGATGACCTGAACTATAAGTATAACCTAAACAACTGTGAGCGCACAGTGGAATTGTATGATGGCTATCAGCACAAAGAGCTGCTGACCTACGATGAAAGCACGCTGAACATGGTGCTGCAGCTGGTGCAGCAGGCCTTGGCGGAAGGCTATACGTTGAAAGACATCGCCATACTTTGCCGTACCAACCAGAAGAGCAAGCTTATTGCCAAGTTCCTCAAGGAGCGCAAGTATGATATCATCTCCCAGGACTCGCTCTCGCTGCAGTTTGCCGAAGTAATCAACCTGATCATTGCCATGTTCCGGGTCTTCAACCGCCCCAACGACTCGCTGGCTAAATCAGAGGCCTTGTACCTGGTCTGCAAAGTATCGCTGGGTGTGATCCCGGATGTAGAGATGACCAAAACCATTGCCGACATAGCCAACGACAAGGAAAACCAATCGTTTTTCGACCAGCTGCGCGTGTTCGGTTTTGAGGTGCAGGAGCGCGAAACAGGCAACCTTTCCATCTATGAGCTGACGGAGAAGCTGATCCGCATTTTTGATTTGCTGGGCAAGAACAACGAAAGCGAGTACCTCTTCCGCTTCCTGGACCTGGTGCTGGAGTATAGTCTCAAGCACAGCAACAACCTCAACAACTTCCTGGCTTACTGGGATGTGCAGAAGGAAAAACTAAGTATAAATACCCCCAAAGACCGCGACGCCGTTACGATTACTAGCATCCACAAGTCCAAAGGCCTGGCCTACCCGATCGTCATCATCCCGTTTGCCGACTGGAGCACGGAGCCGAAGCGCGGTTCGCTGATGTGGAGCGCTTTGCCCGAGGAGGTAAGCGTGACGGGCAAATTGCGCAGCGTGGCAGTTAACATAAGTTCTAAACTGGAGAATACTACCCTAGCCAAGCAGTACAGCACCGAGCTAGAGAAAACCTTTATCGAGAACCTGAACATGCTCTACGTGGCCCTCACCCGCCCTATTGACAGGTTATACCTGATCGGCAATGCCAAGGACCTGCTGGAGGAACGCAAAGCACCCAAGCTGGACGGCCAGGCTAAAAACGTAAGCCATATCCTGTACCGCTACCTGGTGTATAAAGAAATGTGGGCATTCGGCCAGCACTGCTACCAACTGGCGCAAGGCAGGCCGCAAAGTATAAACCATCGTCCCACAGACGAGAAAGCCTACTTCCTGGAGCACCTAACCTCCGCCGACTGGGAGCAGCGCCTGAAGATAAAGCAGCACGCCAACAACGTGTTCGACTTTGAGACGCAGACCGTGCAGCGCCAGCAGAACCGCAAGCTACACTACGCCCTGGCCCGTATCGCCTTTGCCCCGGAACTGGACAAGGTGCTGCGCCAAATGGTCTACGAAGGCATCATCAGCGAGCGCGAAAAACCGGAGCTGAAACAGAAGCTGAAGCAGGTGCTCAACCACCCGAAGCTTGGCCGCTACTTCACCAATCAGGTGGTAGTGGAGCATGAGAAGGAAGTGCTCGACGCCCGCGCCTACCTCTACAAACCCGACCGCATTGTGTTCGACGGCGAGGCCGTGGTGTTGATGGAGTTCAAAACGCCGCCACCCGAGCCGGAGCACAAGTATAAACTCGACCACTACGCCGTACGCTTCCGGCAACTGGGGTATCAGCAGGTGAAATGCGTGCTCTATTACTTCGAAACCGAACAGGTGCTGGAGTGGCAGTACGGCGGCAAGAAGGCAGAGCAGTTGGGGCTGGAGTTGTAGTTGTTGTCCAACCACCCCCTGCCCCTCCTTGTCAAAGGAGGGGAGTTTGATGTTTTGAATGCAAGGATATTGAAGGTAGCAGAGCAGTTGGATGTCTATAAATAACCAAATCTGTATTAGAAGTAACGCAGAAGAAAAAGTAGTAAATGTTCCCCGCCTTAGATAAGGAGGGGTTAGGGGTGGTTGGACCACCGATATTGAAGGCAATAGATTTACCAGAATATGGAACAACGATTAACACTTATCACCTTAGGGGTGCGAAACCTGCAACGCGCCAGGGAATTTTACCAGAACGTATTCGGCTGGCAGCCGATAGAGAAAGACTCAGAAGGCATTGTCTTCTTTCAGTTGAACGGCATGCAGCTGGCCCTTTTTCCGCAGGAATCCCTGGCTGACGATGCAGGCGTGTCTCCGGAAGGCAGCGGCTTTAAAAAGTTCTCGCTGGCTTACAATGTGCGTTCGGAGCAGGAAGTAGATGAGCTAGTAGCAGAGCTGGAGGAGAAAGGTGCTACGGTGTTAAAGCGCCCGGAGAAAGTTTTCTGGGGCGGCTACAGCAGTTACATTTCTGACCCGGATGACAACCTGTGGGAAATAGCCTACAACCCGTTTCTGCTGCCGGATGAGCCAAAGGGACACAGGCATACTTCCATCCATTAGATAAGCCATACTTAACAGGCGCACATGCGGAGGCTTGCGCCAGAAACACGAAGAGCTTTTTAAATACATGTTGTCATCCAGAAAGGATCTTGTGGGCAAGCAGCGAAGGCCTCAGCTCAATCAACCAAGATCCTTTCTGAATGTCAAAAGAGGATATCCCAAATTACCTTATCCTATTCATCCTTATATCCCATGAATCCTAGTCCGACCTTTCTGGAGCTAACGGCCAAATACGTTTACGAGAAGTATAAAGAGCATATCAGCGACCTGTGCATTGTACTGCCGTCGCGTCGTGCGAGCTTTTTCTTTAAAACTGCGCTGGCTCAGGCCTCGCCGGAGCCAATCTGGTCGCCGGAGGTGTATGCAATGGAGGACTTTATCCGCAGCCTCTCCAAAACCGAGGTGCTGGAGCCGATAAACCTGCAACTGGAGCTCTTTGACCTGATGCGCGAGCAGGACCCCAAGCTCGACTTCGACAACTTCGTGACCTGGGCAGGTACCTTATTGGAGGATTTCAGCCGCATCGACCAGAACCTGGTGGATACGAAGAAGCTGTTCGAGTACCTGGGCGAGGCGAAGGCGCTGGAGCGTTGGGACCCGAAGTTTCTGGGCAAAGAGCTCTCTCCTACCCTTAAAAAGTATTTCAGCCTCTGGGATAATATCGAGAAGACATACCACAACCTGCAAAAGCGCCTGCTGGAGAACAAGCAGGCCTATACGGGTATGGCCTTCCGAAAAGTGGCCAAAGACATCGAGCGGATTGCCAAGGAAAGTGAGTGCCACCAATTCATCTTCATCGGCCTCAACAGCCTCACCCGCTCCGAGGAAAAGATTATCCGCACGCTGCTCAAACACGAGAAGGCAGAAGTGCTGTTCGATACCGATGATTTTTACATGGATGAGCAGGGCCTGAGCAACCGCGCCGGAAGTTTCCTGCGCAAGTATAAAAGCACCTGGAATTTGCCGGAATGGCGCTGGCAGCAGAACCTGCTGCTTACTGATGAGAAGGAAATCAACGTGATTGGGGTGGCCAATGCCAGTATGCAGGGCAAGCTGGCCGGGCAACTGCTGCAGGAGATTCGCGAGCAAAACCCGCATGCCCAAACCGCCATCGTGCTGCCCGATGAAACACTGCTGCTGCCGGTGCTGCACTCCATTCCGGAGGATGTGCCGACCTATAACGTGACCATGGGCCTCAGTTTCCGGGGCACACCCCTTTTTAACCTCATTGATTTGCTTTTCGAGGTGCACCTGACGGGCGTCACGCAGCTGCAGAGCTCGGGCTACAAAGTATACCAGTACCACCACCTGAGCGTCACCAAGCTGCTCACCCACCCTTTCATCCGCCGGTATGAGCTATCCCTGAATGATGACCCGGAGCAGGCCCGCTACCACGGTATGATACAGCAGGTGCTGGACAAAATGGTGCAGGAAAACCGGGTGCTTATTACGGCGCAGGAACTCATTGACCTGAGCCAGCATCACCCGCTCTTCGAAACGCTTTTCCGCACCTGGCGCGACTGCGACGACATCATCGTGGCCCTATACGACCTCATCGAGCTGCTGCGCCAGGTATACACGCACGGCCGTAACAGCATCGAGACGGAGTACCTGTACATCTTTTATACTTTGGTCAAGCGCCTGGATACGATATTCGATTGCCGCGAGCATAAGATATCGGTTCGCAGCTTCCGCAAGTTCCTCTACGAGCTGATTGGTCAAACACGCCTGCCTTTTAGCGGCGAGCCCATCTCCGAAGTGCAGATCATGGGTATGCTCGAAACACGCGCTCTCGACTTTGAGAACCTCATTATACTTTCGGTGAATGAGAACGTGCTGCCGGCGCCTAAGCGGCAGGAGAGCCTGATGCCCTATGACGTGCTGCGCGAGTTCGGGCTGCCGACCTATGCCGAAACCGAAGGCGCCATGGCCTACAACTTTTACCGCCTGCTGCAGCGCGCCAAGAAAATCAACCTACTCTACGTGCTGCCCTCCGACACCTACGGTTCGGGCGAAAAGAGCCGGTTTATACTTCAGCTCCAGAACGATTTGGCGCTGCGCAACCCCAAAATCATTTTCCGGGATATGATTGCGGCGGTAGAACAACAGGTAATGCGGCAGTATGAGGAGGACATTGTGGTGCCCAAGTCGCCGGAGACCCTTGCCCAGCTGCGGAAGGAGCTGGAGCAAGGCCTCTACCCTTCGCACCTGAACATGTACATCAACTGCTCGCTGCAGTACTACTTTACCCGCATTGCTAAAATGCAGGAGATGGACGAGGTGGAGGAACAACTTGGCGCCGACCAATTCGGTACCATCGTGCACCAGGTGCTGGAGGATTTCTTCCGGCCTCACGCGCAAAGCGGCTCGCCTATACTTGCTGAACACGTGGAGCTGATGCTGCAGGCGTTGCCGGAGAAGGTAAAAGCGGAGTTCGGAAAGGTAACGCGGGGCGCCAAGCCGGAGCGCGGCATGAACTACCTGCTTTACAAGGTGGCTGTGGAGGTACTGGAAAAATACCTGCAAAAGCTCAAGGAATCCGAAGAGTTGCCGCTGTACGTGCTGCGCCTCGAGGACACGCTGGCGACCATACTTCCGGTGCAGGTAGGCGAAGAAATAGTAAACGTGCGCATCGCCGGCAAAGCCGACCGCATCGATTTGACCGGCCATGAACTGCGCGTGATTGACTATAAAACCGGCAAAGTGGAGCAAAACCAGCTACGCGTAAAGCCAGAGGATGTGGAACTGCATTTCCTCACCGACCCTAAGTATGGCAAAGCGCGTCAGCTGTGGCTCTACGAGTACGTGCTGAAGCGGGTGCTGGAGGAGCAACCGGAAACTATACTTCGCAACGCCGGCCATATCTCACCGCTAAGTATAGCCCCGAAGTCTGGCATTATCTCTTTCCGAAACCTGGAGCCGGGCGTGCTTTCCTCGGAGTTTAACTTTATGGAAGAAGACGGTGCCACGCCGAAGGACTTTGTAGCGGCTTCGGAAGAGCTGCTGGGAGACTTCGTGCGCCGCATGCTGGACCCGGAGGATCCTATCCAGAAAACACGCGACCTGGACGTATGCCAGTGGTGCGCTTATAGGGAAATTTGTGCCAGGTAGGTTAAACTATATCAATTAGAACCTATGAAGATTAACATCTTAACTGTAATTCTAAGCATCTTATGCCTTATTTCCTGCCAACATCAAGCTTCAAAACTGCAGATTTATCCTGAAGCCCCTGCCATATCAGACATAAATGGTATACCGCAAGATTCTGTTACACCATACTTTCCTTATTATATTAATGTGGACAGTAAAAAGGTATTTACAGAAATCGATACATTTCTGAACAGCATGAACTCAGTAGTTATGTTTGCGCTGCAGGAAAAAGTGTTATACAATTACTATTTAGGGCACAATCAGTACCGCTTTACTTGGTTTAGATCTTTCAATCCTCCAGTAACTTTTACAATGCATAGGAAAGGTGATAATGTGTGGCTACACATAAAAATGTTGGAGCGCTATCCTCATTTAGGAAATGAGATGTATACTTATTTTGACTCTGCTTCTAACCAACATGTATTTACTGATTCCGTGCTCAGCAGTACAAAATTTAGAGGAAACATAGTGATGGATGAAACAATAAAGCTTTCTTTACATGATTGGGATACCTTCGAAAACCTGCTGCAAGAAACTGGCTACTGGAGTATGGCACCATCTGAGGATAGCTTTGGAATGGATGGTTCCCGATGGATAGTAGAGGCACATTTAAAAGACAGGTATTGGTTTGTAGACCGTTGGAGTCCTGACAATAACTTCAGTAGAATTGGACGCTATCTTGTTTACCGATCTGGAATAAAAGTTGATTTCTACTAAAATAACAATCTCGTATTCTGAAACATACTTTTATCAGGGGCATAGCTTACCTCTATAGACTGCAAAAAATGGTGCCTTTCAAATACAATAACTACTGGTATTCACAGAGAATCTTTATGTCACCAATTTTCTGAAGCCTAACCTAACGCCAAAGTATAAGTATTAACTCCTGTGAAAAGGGTTTTAGAAATACTTGGCAAACTTGGGCTGACGCTGCAGATCGTAAAAACGGCCTTTGCCGCGGCACTTTCCTGGTTTATAGCCTCCAGCCTGCTGCACTCCGAGTACCCTTACTTTGCGGCGGTAGCGGCCATTATCACGGTTCAGGTTACCGTGGCCGATTCGGTTAACAAGGCGACGCAGCGTATCATCGGTATTATTGGCGGCGTGCTCTTGAGCATGCTCCTGGGGCATTGGTTTCAGGTCAGCGCCATTTCCATTTTCTTGATCATCCTTATAGGGATGGGGATTGCCAAAGCCTTCCGGATGAACCCGCAGATTATTTCGCAGGTGGCGATTAGCTCGCTTTTGGTGCTGGCGTTTGGTGAGGCAAAGTCCGGGTATGCCTACGAGCGAATCATTGAAACCATACTGGGCTCTGCTATAGCTGTCCTCATCAATGCCCTGATTATTCCGCAGGATGCCCTCCCGGATGTGGAGAAAAGTATGATGACATACAGCAAGCAGGCTGCTGCCACTCTGAGAGGACTCACTGCCCTGCTGGTAGACACGAATGGCCGCAGGAAAACAGGCCGCTCCGAAGTGGAAGCGCTCACCAAAATGGCAATGGAGAGCCGCAAATCGCTGGAACTGGCCGAGCAAAGCCTGAAGTATAACCCCCTGCTCACCCACAAACGCGAAAAGCTAAGCCGCCTGGCGACTGACATCCGGCTGCTCCACAGCATCATGATTCAAATCCGGGGTATCCGCAGAAGCCTGGCCGACCTGCAGCTGAACACGTCTTTCCTAACCGATTACACCGGGCGAGAACAGCTGATACAAAGCCTGCAGGCCACGGCCGACTGCATCGACGCGTTCGGCGAGACAATTATTAATCCTTCGGAGAGGAAAACGGACAGATTAAACGAGGCCATCCAATTAGCAAGGCAGGAACAAGCCCGCAGCCTGGAAACGCTCACCAACATTACTTCGCTGCCTGTACTGCAGGACATGGGCAGCATCCTCACCGACCTGCGCCGCATTGTATCGGAAACAGAACGACCGGCAGCAGAGCAAGAAGAACTACTCGAACCTACTCCGACCCAAAAGGAAGTAAGCTAAGCCCCGGGCCATAGCCATACTTATGACGCGGGGCTTAATATAAAAACACACGGGTTACACGTTTACATTTGCCATCTGCGCGTCGTGGTACCTGCCACCGGAGGCTGCCCCTTTCGGGGCGATAGCATCAATCTGCTGCAGCTCCTCCTGCGTGAGCGATACGTCCAGTGCCTTTACATTTTCTTCAAGGTATTTTCTTCGCTTGGTGCCTGGTATCGGCACCAGGTCCTCCCCTTGCGCCAGCAGCCAGGCCAGCGCCAACTGCGACGGGGTGCAGCCTTTGTACTCTGCCAGCTCCTCTATCTTCTTCACCAGGTCCAGATTCTTCTGGAAGTTCTCGCCCTGGAAACGCGGCGACTGGCGCCGGTAATCGTCTTCGGCCAGGTCTTCAAACTGCTTAATCTGCCCCGTCAGAAAACCCCTTCCCAAGGGACTGTAGGGCACAAAGCCAATGCCCAGTTCGCGGCAGGCGGGCAGTATTTCGTCCTCCACATCGCGGCTCCAGAGCGAGTATTCTGTTTGCAGGGCCGTGATCGGGTGTACTTTATGCGCGCGCCTGATTGTTTCTACTCCGGCTTCGGAGAGCCCCAGGTAGCGCACCTTGCCTTCTTTTACCAGTTCAGCCATTGCGCCCACCGTGTCTTCGATGGGCGTATTTTTATCTACCCGGTGCTGATAGTATAAATCAATATAGTCTACGCCTAAGCGCTTGAGGCTGGCTTCGCAGGCCTGCTTCACATACTCCGGCTTTCCGTTGATGCCCTTAAAACTGCCGTCTTTGCCGCGCACATTGCCGAATTTCGTGGCAATAATCACCTGGTCGCGCCTGTCGGCAATGGCTTTGCCCACCAGTTCTTCGTTGGCACCCACCCCATACATATCGGCAGTGTCCAGAAAATTTACGCCTAGTTCCAGCGCCAGGTGAATGGTGGCAATGGATTCGGTGTCATCGCGGTTCGAGTAAAAGTCAGACATGCCCATGCAGCCCAGCCCCAGCGCCGAAACTTCCAGTCCTTGTTTTCCTAGCTTTCTTTTTTTCATTCGTAGTTTAGTATCTTGTGGGTGAAACTTAGTTTTCCTTTAAAAGAACAGCTATAGTTTACGCGGATGCCTTAGTGGCGTCTGAAGGAACACATGCCTTTGGCTTGCTTCTGCCGGGGCTTCGCTAAAATTGAACCAGAAACCATATGAATCAATCGATAAACGTTGGCCTGCTGGGCTTTGGAATGGCCGGAAGAACTTTTCACGCGCCATTTATTTCGAACGTGCCGGGCCTCCACCTGAAAAAGATAAAAGCCAACCGCGAAGAAAGTATAGCCCTGGCCCGCACCCGTTTCCCGGAGGCTGAGGTCGTTCCAAGCGAGGAGGATATCTTCAGCGATGCAAGTATAGACCTGGTGGTGATTGCCACGGCCAATCCCACGCATTATCCCCTGGCCAAAGCCGCGCTGCAGGCCGGCAAGCACGTGCTGGTCGACAAGCCTTTTACCATCACCAGCGCCGAAGCCGAAGAATTAATTGCGCTGGCAAAGGAAAAGCAGAAAGTACTGACCGTGTACCAGAACCGCCGTTGGGACTCCGACTTTAAAACGGTGCAGAAAGTGGTGCAGGCCGGGCTACTGGGCAGGCTGGTGGAGTATGAAGCGCACTTCGACCGCTACCGCCACGAGCTTAAGCCCAACTCCTGGAAAGAGGAGCCATTGCCCGGGGCCGGCATCCTGTACGACCTCGGCGCCCACCTCATCGACCAGGCTTTATACTTGTTCGGAGAGCCGCTGGAAGTATACGCCGACGTGCAGGTGCAGCGTGAGCACTCGCAGGTGCCGGATTATTTTGAGGTGGCGCTCTACTTTGAAGGTATGAAAGCGATTCTGAAAGCTGGTATGTTGGTGCGTGAACAGGGGCCGCATTTTATACTTCATGGCACCGAAGGCTCCTTTGTAAAGTATGGTATGGATGTGCAGGAAGAAAACCTGAAAGCCAGCCGCTT
Source organism: Pontibacter chinhatensis (assembly GCF_900113285.1). Classification (GTDB taxonomy): domain Bacteria; phylum Bacteroidota; class Bacteroidia; order Cytophagales; family Hymenobacteraceae; genus Pontibacter; species Pontibacter chinhatensis. The sequence goes on along the minus strand of NZ_FOOT01000001.1, from coordinate 139,161 downwards.
TCCCGCCAATACCCCAGACTGGGGCGTGGAACCGGAAAACCTATGGGGCACGCTGCACACCACCGTACAGGGCCTTCACTACAAAGGCAGACTCACCAGCGAGCCCGGCGACTATACCGGCCTTTACCAGAATATATACAAAGCCATCCTGGGCCAGGAGGAGTTGGTAGTAAAGCCCGAGCAGGCACGCAACACCATCCGCATCATTGAGCTGGCCATGCAGAGCAGCGCGGAGAAGCGCAGGGTGAAGTATAGCTAGGTAAGATTGCGAAGCAGCTGCTGACAACTACCTGACTTTGTTTAGATTATACTTAAAACATCTTTTGTTAAATGCTCCAATATTTACAAGCTATGCATAAGCTCAATTTATGAAGTATTATCTGGGAGCATATTATTTTATCAAACTGTATAAGGCAGACTACGGCTCCTTAAAGGACACCAGCATTTACACATGTAGTACGTGCATAAATGACTTCTATTTCGACAGCTGGTCAATAACGTGGAGCGTTGTCAATAGTAGCGATAGTCTAAAGGAAGCCAAAAAGGAGTTTAACCTGACCGACACTCAAATCACAGATATTCAAACTTGGGCTGAAAGGAAGTTTGATGAAAAGAAAATAGGTTGGCTAAACACCTTCTCCGATTACGAAGTACTAAGGGAATACAAAAACAAATTTTTCAGCAACGTTCAAGACTATCTGGTTCTTAGCATCAACTTTCCAGAAACAGAAAAGAATGACTTGTTAGAAGAATTTAAGATTGAAGAGAAAGGTATAGGAGCAATCGGGCTTTGGGAGAATCTAAACAGAAATGCTCCCGAAGTAACTGATGAATCAGAAGTTGAGATTGGATACGACCTTATTGGGATAGAACTAAGTGGAGACTTCCATACCTTTTATTGCCATGACCTTGCAGATGAATTGATTCAAAAATTCAACATTGAAATCAACCAGTATGGATTAATTGCTAGCGAAGATAATTGGGAGCAGTTGGTTGAGTATATGAATGACGAAGAAAACGGCTTTGAGCCTGTTCCATGGTTCTTTGTCAAAGTGAAAATGATTGACGAAAGGAAAAAGCATATGCATAATAAGGCCTAAAAAACTCAGCTGCACTCGGAACAGCAGTTTTTTTTAGGCAAGAAGCCATTCGCAAATAAGTATACATCTATACTTTCCCTCAATTCAAAAAACTCAACTGAAATGCCTTAGGCGTCAGGCCGACTTCCTTTTTAAAGGCCCGGATAAAGTAATTGAGATTCTGGAAACCGGCCATGTAGCAGGCCTGGGTCACGGAGTTTAGCGGGTTCTGCAGGTACGTTTTGGCCAGCCGGATGCGCTCTTTCAGGATATAGTCGGCAGGCGTAAAGCCTAGCTCCTCTTTGAATTTCCGGAAAAAGTTGGCGCGGCTCATGCAGGCTTTCTCGCTCAGTTTGTCAGCATCAATCTTGGAGGTGATGTTCTCCTTTATATACTGAATAATGTAGCCGAAGCGGTTGCTGCTGGCCAGCCGTTTGTAGTTCTGCTCAAAAAATGCCCGCGCCTGCGTCTGCATCAATCTCACCAGTAATTCCTGCAGGGCAAGGTTCACTAAAATATCTTTTTCGCGACTTTGCTCGTGCAGCCCTAGGCGGATAAGGCGGTTAATGATGTCGGCCAGCTCCAGGTTGTTGGCCAGGTGCAAGTGCTCCTGGCTGATGTGCCACTCCTCCCCCGCCTCTGCCTTGGTATGCCGCTCATTCAACAGTCCGATGGTATCATTAATTTGCTCAGCAGAGATAGCCAGGGCCAGGCACTGTGTCGGCGTTTCCCTATCGGCCTCCGGAAAATCAATCTTCATCACTTCGCTCGGCGGCAAAATTACCGATTCGCCGGGCAGGTAGTCAAACCCTGGGCGGTCCGAGAGGTGCATGATTTTTTTGCCGCGCAGCATGCTGGTCAGCACCCAATCATCAAACTGCAGCTGCACATTCTTAGCTTGCTGGTGCGTCTCAAACACGTTCAGCTCACAGGAATCCATACTATACACCGACCTGTTTTCAACCAAGGTAAACAGGGAGCGCTCCTCGCGCAGGGCCACTGGCTGCAGGTTATACTTGATGGGCATAAGCAAAATCTAAAAATTTATACTTAACATGATACGATAAGAAGATAGAATGAGACGATAAGTTGAGAAAGAAATAAGGGAAAAGCTGACCTTGGGGTATCGTTCTTTAACCAAAAAAACTATAACCTATGGATTCAGTAGCAATGCCACAGGAACAGTCTGCCGTACTGGAGCGGCCGCAGTTCAAAGAAAAGTATGAGCATTTTATTGGCGGCGAATGGGTGGCCCCGGCCAACGGCGAGTACTTCAACAACATCTCCCCTATCGACGGCAAGCCCTTTACCAAAGCCGCCCGCGGCACCAAAGAAGATATCGACCGTGCCCTGGATGCCGCGCACCGCGCCTTCCCTTCCTGGTCCAGAACCTCGGCGGGTACCCGCAGCAAAATCCTGCTCGACATTGCCGACCGCATGGAGCGCAACCTGGAAATGCTGGCCCGTGTGGAAACCGTGGACAACGGCAAGGCCATCCGTGAGACCCGCGCTGCCGATATTCCGCTGGCCATCGACCATTTCCGCTATTTTGCCGGTGTGATTCGTGCCGATGAAAGCACCATGTCCGAGCTGGACGAGCACACCGTAAGTATAAACCTGCAGGAACCCATCGGAGTGGTTGGGCAGATTATTCCCTGGAACTTCCCGCTGCTGATGGCCACCTGGAAGATGGCCCCCGCCCTGGCCGCCGGCTGCTGCGTGGTGCTGAAGCCTGCCGAGCAGACACCGACCAGCATTATGGTGCTGATGGAGCTAATCCAGGACATCCTGCCCCCGGGCGTGCTGAACGTGGTTACCGGCTTCGGACCAGAGGCGGGTAAGCCGCTGGCCTCCTCGCCGCGCGTAGCCAAAGTGGCCTTTACCGGCGAAACCACCACGGGTCGCCTGATCATGCAATACGCCTCCGAAAACCTGGTCCCGGTAACGATGGAGCTAGGCGGCAAGTCTCCGAACATTTTCATGCCCAGCATTGCCCAGGCCGACGATGAATTCTTCGATAAATGCGTGGAAGGCGCCGTGATGTTTGCCCTCAACCAGGGCGAGATCTGCACCTGCCCTTCCCGTCTGATAATCCATGAGAGCATCTTCGACCGCTTTATGGAGCGCGTGGTAGAGCGTACGAAGGCCATCAAGGTGGGTAACCCGCTTTCCGAAGACACCACCATGGGCGCCCAGGCCTCCAACGACCAATTCGAGAAGATCCTCTCCTACATGGACATCGGCAAGCAGGAAGGTGCGGAGGTGCTGGTAGGCGGTGGCGTGGCCAGGCTCAACAACGGCCTGGAGAACGGTTACTACATCGAGCCGACCATCTTTAAGGGCCATAACAAAATGCGCGTGTTCCAGGAAGAAATTTTTGGACCGGTGGTATCGGCCACTACGTTCAAGACCGCGGAAGAGGCTATTTCGATAGCCAACGACACGCTCTACGGGCTAGGTGCCGGCCTCTGGACCCGCGATGCGCATGAGATTTACCAGGTGCCGCGCGCCATACAGGCAGGCCGTGTGTGGGTAAACTGCTACCATGCTTATCCGGCGCATGCACCGTTTGGGGGCTACAAGAAGTCGGGTTTTGGCCGCGAGACACACAAGATGATGCTCAACCACTACCGCCAGACCAAGAACATGCTTATTTCTTACAACAAGAACAAGCTGGGCTTCTTTTAATGGATAGAGAGTATAGCCCTGCCGGTTCCAAGCTGGTGGGGCTATACTTTTTTAAAGCAGAAAGTATGGAAAAAGTGGAGCGTGTGAAAGTGACCGAGGCTGCCGAGGCGGTGATAGATCAGCTGCGTGAAAAGTATGGCCCGCTGATGTTTCACCAGAGCGGAGGCTGCTGCGACGGCTCGCAGCCCATGTGCTTTGAGGAAGGCGAATTTAAGGTGGGTGAGAGCGACGTGCTACTCGGCGAGGTGCACGGCTGCAAGTTCTACATCGCCCGGGATCAGTATGAATATTGGAAACACACGCAGCTCACGCTGGATGTGATTCCCGGCCGCGGCTCGAGTTTCTCGCTGGAGATTCCGCTGGGCGTGCGTTTTCACATTCGCTCCCGGATCTTCACGCCCGAGGAAATGGAGCAGTTGCAGCAGTTATAGTATAGATGGATGGGGAAAATAAAGGCCTGTGCCGCAGTAAGCAGCACAGGCCTTTATACTTTGTACTTTATACTTTACAGTTAAGCTTGCGCCACATACTCTATCTTAGGTTGATCATTGTGGTACTTCAGGGCGTAATCCTCATCCTCGCCGCGGGCCATGCCCACTAAGTAAAGGGCCAGCGCCGTGGCAATGGCGATAATGATGGCTGGCAGGAAACCATCCACCTTAAAATTGCCGACCAGTTTATCAACGAGCTTGATCATAAGCGCCGTCACGATGATGCTCACGATGGCCTCAATCAGGAAGAAGGACACCAGGTTGAGGATGCCTCCCAGTATCCAGCCAATGGTAGCATTGAAAAGACCAATCAGGAAAGCCACCCATAGGGCTGTACCGAAGCTTTTTACATGCACGCTGGGTAGAAGGTACGACAGCAGCAATATCACGCCGGCGCTCACGAGTAAATCAATTATAAATCCCATAGTTTTATGATATAGTGGACAATAAATTCTGACTTAACTACGTGCATCAGGCAAAATAGGTATAGCGGATACCCTATTCTACATACTCCGGCTTCAGCTTGTCGCGGAAGTTGTCTTCAAACTTGGTTACCTTCGGCATAGCCACCGAAACTACATAGGGGTCGTCGGGGTTGCGGCGGTAATAATCCTGGTGGTATGACTCGGCTGGCCAGAATTTCTGGAAAGGCTGTACCTTCGTTACGATAGGGTTTTTATAAGCACCTGCCTCCTCCAGCTGCCGGATGTACGCCATTGCCTGTTTCTGCTCTTCCGGCGTTTTATAAAAGACAATGGAGCGGTATTGCTTGCCTACGTCCGGGCCCTGACGGTTGAGGGTGGTAGGGTCGTGGGTGGCAAAGAACACCTCCAGTAGCTCTTGGTAGGTTATCTTGCGCGGGTTATAGAACACTTCTACTGCCTCCGCGTGGTCGGTGAGGCCGGAGCTAACCTGTTCGTATGTCGGCTTTTTCTGCTTGCCACCGGAATAACCGGATATAACCGCTGTCACGCCCTGCAAACGCTCAAAATAGGCCTCAGTGCACCAGAAACAACCGCCGGCAAATACAGCGCTCGGCAAGCCAACGGTGTCTGCTTCCTGTTCTGCGGGCGCTTCGCTGCCGGTCATCATCAGGCGTTCAGAGGCGCTGTATTCAGAGCAGGAGGCCAGGCCGAAAAGCCAGACCACGTAAAAGAGTATACTTCTGGTAATCATAGAGGGAACTTATACTTTATAGTACGCTTTCAAGGCGGGTCGGTTTTTAGGAATGCCCCGCGGAAGTATGGCAGCTTTACCTTATTTTTATACCTTAACCAACGCAACAGGCACTTGTTTATACTTTACAACAACCAGCAGCTGCCCGAAAGCGAGCTGCGCCTGCCGCTCCACGACCGGGCTTTTCAGTATAACGACGGTTTTTTTGAGACTGCCATCCTGCAGGACGGGCGTATCCGCTTGTGGCACAGCCACCTGGAGCGCATCTGGGAGGCCGCTCAGGCGCTGCAATTGGAACTTCCCTCCTGTTTTTATTCCGGGGAATTGGAAGCGAAATTACTAGAGCTCGTACGGCAGCAAGGAGCAGCAAATTACGGCAGGCTCAAGCTGAAAGTATGGCGTGCGGGTGCCGGGCTTTATACCCCGCAAACCAGCCAGGTAAATTGGCTGGCCACCGCTGCTCCTACCTCTCCTGCGGCAGACAAGCCGCTTCGCCTGGGCATCTGCCAACATGTGCGTACCTCCTATACTTCGCTCTCCCATTTTAAAGGTCCTAACGCGCCGCTCTATGTGATGGCCGGACTCGAAAAACAAGAGCATGACGACATGCTGCTCCTCAGTCCGCAGGGCAAGGTGGCCGAGTTGATTTCCTCCAATATTTTCTGGTTGAAAGAGGGTGTGCTCTATACTCCTGAACTGTCTACTGGCTGCGTGAACGGTATTTTGCGCCGCAACATTCTGGCTTGGTGCAGTGGCAGAAGTATAGCCGTGCAGCAAGTGCAGCACAATCCGGAGGAGTTATACTTAGCCGATGCTATTTTTGCTGCCAACGTCACCGGCATCAGGGCCGTGGCAAGTATAAATGGCCGGGATCTACCCCAGCAGGCACACTTTATGGAAGAACTGCGAAACGGTTTACAAATCTGATTGCTGAAACGGATAGCTGCCGAGCCATTGCCAGGGGCCGCCCTGGTAGGCCCATAGCTGCAGCCCCACACCGGTGGCGGTAAAAGGCGCAAAAGTGGCGCTCAGGTGTTGATGCAGCTCCTTTGCCTGGGCTGGCGTTACCTTGTTCTGCACCGTAACGTGCGGCCACAGCTTTTGCCTGTCCTGCGGCGTGAGCCAGGGCTGCCATTTCAGCTGCAAATGCCGGTGCAGCCGTTGCAAGACTTCGCTCTCCAGCTTGTAGGCCACTCCCCTCCCGATTAGCCGCACCTCCGCCACTTGTAAAAGTATAGATTCCTGTTTCTGGCATAACGCTGTTATCTCCTGCTCGATTTCCTCCCGGTGCTGCGGCGGCAGGTGGTGGAACAGGGTCAGGTGCGCCTCCAGGAAATTTCGCTCTTTGGGAAAGTATAATCGCCGCTGCTTGTTAAAGAAAAGGCTGCTTTCCGCATCCAGCTGCAGGGTAAGTATAAGGGGCTCGCTTAGATTTTCGCCCCTTTCTTTTGCGCTATAACTAACATTGCTGCCCATCTTGAAGTATATTTGTAGCGACAAACATCTAATAAAAGCATATGGAATCATTGAAAGGTAAGAACGCCCTGGTAACTGGTGCCGGAAAAGGCATCGGCCGGGCAATTGCGATAGCACTGGCTGCGGAAGGCGTAAACGTGGCGCTGATGGCCCGCACCACCGCACAACTAGAGCAAGTGGCCGAGGAGGTGAAGGCAAAGGGCGTAAAAGCTGCTGTTGTAACCGCTGATGTAACCGATATAAACGCGGTAAACAAAGCCGTAGAAGAGGCCCGTGCACAACTAGGCGCCATCGATATCCTGATTAACAACGCCGGTGTGGGCGCTTTTGGCAAGTTTCTGGAGCTGGAGCCGGAGAAATGGGAAAGAATCATTAAGGTAAACCTGCTGGGCCCATACTATGTTACGCGTGCCGTGCTGCCGGAGATGATCGAGCGCCAGACCGGCGACATCGTGAACATCTCCTCCACCGCCGGCCAGAAAGGCGCTCCCGTAACCAGCGCCTACAGCGCGTCCAAGTTCGGGCTCATCGGCATGTCGGAGTCGCTGATGCAGGAGGTGCGCAAGCACAACATCCGCGTGAGCACCCTTACCCCGAGCACCGTGGCCACCGACATGGCCATCGACCTGAAACTAACCGACGGCAACCCGGACCGTGTGATGCAGGCCGAGGACTTCGCCGAGCTTATCATCGCCCAGCTCAAGCTAAACCGCCGCGTGTTTGTGAAGGAGGCCGGCATCTGGTCGACTAACCCGTAAGCTTATCCTCTAAAGTTTAAAAGCAAAAGCCTGAAGTTTCCGCTTCAGGCTTTTGCTTTTAAAGTATAACTTATTTTTTCGGGTACCACTCTTTCAGGCGCACCTCGATGTTTTTGTCCTTGGCGTTTACCAGCTGCTTAAACTTCTCGACATCGCTAAAGCCATTTTCGCCCCGGAAGTGGTAGGGGTACACCATCTTCGGTTTGAATTCCAGCACGGCGTCGGCGGCCTGGTCCACATCCATGGTATAGGGCAAATTCATACATACAAAGGCCACGTCGATGTTCTGCAGGCGGCGCATTTCAGGGATGCCCTCCGTATCGCCTGAGATGTACACGCGCTTATCGCCCACTTGCAACACATAGCCGTTGCCCCTGCCCTTCGGGTGGCGCGCATCCGCCGTGTCAGGGAGGTTATACATGGGCATGGCCAAAATGCCAATGCCTTGCTGCGTGCTCTGCCCGCCATTGTCCAGCACCACCAACTGCTTTTTATACTTCTCCGGCATCTGCTCGGCCACCGCGCGCGGCACCACCATTCGTACTTTCTCCGTGTTCAGGGCAGCCAATGTGGTTGTATCCAAGTGGTCCGGGTGGATGTCGGTGATCAGGATCAGGTCTGGCTTGGGAAGGCCTTTAAAAAGTTCTGCCCCACCGTATGGGTCCACGTAAATCGTTTTGGCCTTATACGTCAGCGCCAGGGTGCCATGCGTAATGGGCTGAATCACCAGTGGGCCACCGTTGGTTTTAAGCGTATCCGGTTTGGCCAGCTGCTGCGCCTGTACCTGCGCAAGGACAAGCAAAAAGGCCAGGAAAAGTATGGTTTTTAGTTTCATAGTATAAATTTTATACTTTCTAACATACGCTTATCGCGATATGGAGTTAGAAAGTATAATCTCTCAACCAAAAACCATCACACGGCCACAGGCGCCTTGATACCCGGATGCGGGTTGTAGTTTACCAGCTCAAAGTCCTCATACGTAAAGTCGAAGATGTCTTTCACATCCGGGTTAAGCTTCATCTGGGGCAGCTCGCGCGGCTCACGGCTTAGTTGCAGCTGCGCCTGCTCCAGGTGGTTGAGGTAGAGGTGCGTGTCGCCGCCCGTCCAGATAAACTCGCCCGGCTCCAGACCGGTTACCTGCGCCATCATGAGCACCAGCAACGCATAGGAGGCGATGTTAAACGGCACGCCCAGGAAAACGTCGGCAGAGCGCTGGTAGAGCTGGCAGGAGAGCTTCCCTTCGGCCACGTAAAACTGGAAAAAGGCGTGGCAGGGCGGCAGCTTCATGTTTTCAATTTCGGCCACGTTCCAGGCGCTTACAATGATGCGGCGCGAGTCGGGGTTGTTTTTGAGTTGGTTGACTACCTGCGTAATCTGGTCGATGTGGCGGCCGTCGGGCGTGGGCCAGTTACGCCACTGCGAGCCGTATACCGGCCCCAGGTTGCCGTTCTCGTCGGCCCATTCATCCCAGATGCTCACCCCGTTCTCTTTAAGGTATTGGATGTTGGTGTCGCCTTTCAGAAACCAGAGCAGCTCGTGGATGATGGAGCGCAGGTGTACTTTTTTAGTCGTTACGAGCGGGAAGCCCTGCTGCAAATCGAAGCGCATCTGGTAGCCGAACACGCTCAGGGTGCCGGTGCCGGTACGGTCCTCTTTCTTCACCCCGTTGTCCAGGATGTGCTGCATCAGGTCTAAATATTGTTTCATGGTGCGAAAAGTCTTTTTGTGGAAGCTTAAATATAGCCATTAATTCCAAACAGCGATACGGCCATTTTCCAACAAAGTATAAACCCATTCTCCTATACTTCCGCAAGCCCCTGACCGCCATACTTTCTGCGCTTTACAAAAAAATTAATTAGGCCTAATCCAATAACCTTGACCATATTTGCGTGTAATTTGTGGGATAAGTATAGAAGTGAGAAGATGAAGAAGTTTTTTGCCGTTATCATGCTTTGCCTCCTGGTGGCGGGGGCGCAGGCGCAGACAGAAGTACAGCAGGAAGATAAATTGTCGCGGCTGATGAGCGAGCGGGAGCAGCTGATCTTGGAGTACCAGTACCTGCGGCAGCAGAACAGCAGTTTCTGGGGCACGCAATCTAAGAAGGACCTGCTCAACATCATCGAAACCCTCAAAAAAATCATCAACCTGGACTCTGAGCTGGTGGCAGCCGTTAAGGAGAGCAGCCTGCGCGAGTATGCTAAAACAGCCGTGCAGACCAAGCGCGAAGGCAAGCTCACCCTGGAAGACCAGCGCAATTTCGAAAAGCAGGTTAGCAGCCTGAAAAGCGAGGTGAAGACGCTGGAAAGCACACTCCGCAAGAAAGACAAAGAACTGGCCGATTTAAAGACGCAGGTGCAGGCCGGATACGACGTTAAGTATGGCAAAGACAAGGTAATCAGCGTGCTGGCCGTGGGTGCCTTTATCCTGCTCATGTATGCTGTGTTCCTGCATGTGCGCCTGAACAAGGCCAGCTCCAAAGCCCGCAAAAAGAAGAAAGTATAGTTTTATACTTTGCCCCGGCAAGTATGAATCTTATCCGGTGCGGTTTTTGTTATACTAACGCGACAGAGAAAGTATTAAAGCAGGCGGAAAGTATAAACCTGCAACCACTTATTTAAAAGTATAAAGGCTGGAGCTACACGACCAGCCTTTCTTATTGATATACATGAGCGAAATATTATTTGAACTCAAGCAGGTACAGGAACTGCTTAAAATAGAACAGGAAGAGGACCGCCAGCAGTATAAAATCAAAAGCCTGAAGAGCACCATTGCCGAGCGCAAGGAAATGGGCTTTTGCTGGTATCCGGTAACGATTGCAAAAGAAGAGCTTGGCTTTGGCAACAAGGTGGTCGTGGAGTTGGAGCGCACCAAGGACCGCGACCAGCTGCACCTGTTCCAGGTGGGTAAAACCGCCGCCCTTTTCAGCAACTCCGGTGAGCGCCAAAGTATAAACGGCGTGATTGTGGGTCTGAAGCGCAACAAAGTACAGCTGGCCACTAACAAGGAAGACCTGCCCGATTGGGTGGAGGACGGCCGCCTGGGCATCGACCTGACCTTCGATGAGATGAGCTACCGCGAGATGGAAATCGCCATGAAGAAGGTGATGGAGGCCTACAAAACCCGGCTCGCGGAGCTGCGCGACATCCTGCTGGGTGATGTGCCCGCCCGTTTCACGGAGGCCACCATGAAGGAAATTCCGGCCCTGAACCCCTCGCAAAATGAGGCGGTGCGCAAAATCGTGCAGGCAAAGGACGTGGCCATCATCCACGGACCTCCCGGCACGGGCAAAACCACCACGCTGGTACAGGCGATTCTTAAAACCCTGGAGACACAGAAGCGCCTGCTCGTAACGGCCCCTTCCAACACGGCTGTGGATTTGCTGACCGAAAAGCTGGCCAACGAAGGCGTCAATGTCATCCGTATCGGCAACCCATCTCGCGTGTCAGATGTGCTGCTGGAGCATACGCTGGACGCCCAGATAATGGAGCACCGCTCCTTCAAAAGCCTGAAAGACTATCGCAGGACAGCCGAAGAGTATAAGCGAATGGCCGGGCAGTTTAAACGCAAGTTCGGGCATGAAGAGCGGATGCAGCGCCAGTTCTTCCGGGCCGAAAGCAAGCGCCTGCTCGACGAGGCCGACCGTGTGGAGGAGTACATCACCGAAGACCTGCTCAACAACGTGCAGGTGATTACCTGTACGCTGGTGGGCGCGGCCAACAAAGCCATCCGTCACCTGGAGTACGACACCGTGTTTATAGACGAGGCGGCACAGGCCCTGGAGCCTGCCTGCTGGATTCCGATTTCCCGCGCCAAGCGTGTGGTGCTGGCCGGCGACCACTGCCAGCTCCCTCCTACTGTCAAGTCGTTTGAGGCCGAGCAGAAAGGCCTGGGCAAAACGCTTTTCGAGAAATGCATCGAGCGGCAGCAGGACGTGTCGGTGATGCTGAAAACGCAGTATCGCATGCACCACCACATCATGGAGTTCTCCAACCAGCAATTTTACAAAGGTGAGCTGATGGCCCACGAGAGCGTGCACAGCAGCGATTTGCACGAGTATAACGCTCACTTTGCGCCGGGCCTGGCGGTGGAGTTTGTGGATACCGCCGGATGCGGCTACAACGAGGTGGAGACGCCGGAGAGTACCAGCTCTGCCAATCCCGATGAGGCCAACCTGCTCCTTAACCACCTGGCGCACCTGCTCAAAGACTACAGCCATGCCGACGAGGAAGTGGAGCACCTGCGCATCGGCGTTATCGCCCCTTACCGCGCCCAGATTAATTACCTTGAGGACCGCGTGGAGCACATGCCGCATCTGCACGAGCTACGCCAGCGGCGCCATCTGTCGGTTGGCACGGTGGATAGTTTCCAGGGGCAGGAGCGCGACATCATCTACATCAGTATGACGCGAAGCAACGACCAGGGCGAAATAGGCTTCCTGGGAGACATCCGCCGCATGAATGTGGCCATGACACGGGCCAAGAAAAAAATGGTAATCGTAGGCGACAGCGCCACGCTGAGCCAGCACCCGTTTTATGCCGCTTTCCTCCAATACGTTGAAAGTATAAATGCCTACCGTAGTGCCTGGGAGCTGCAGGAACTGATGGCGTAAAACATTGTATATCGTTTAGAGGTATGCATATAAATCCATACCTTTCTGAAATCAGAACAAAGCAACACAAGATGAAAATTGAAAAAAACAGAGTAGTCACGCTCACCTATGAACTGCGCATCATGAACGAGCAGGGCGAACCTAGCCTGATTGAAACCGCCGACAACGAGCACCCGATGGTGTTTATTTTCGGCATGAGCGGTCTGCCGGAGCAGTTCGAGGAGAAGCTGGACGGTCTGTCTGCCGGTGATACTTTTGACTTTAAGCTGGACGCTGAGGAAGGTTACGGCAGCCAGGATGCTGAGGCTATCGTGGACCTGCCGAAGGCCGCTTTCGAGGTAGAAGGCGCCGTGCCAGAGGATATGCTGGAGATTGGCAACTACATCCCGATGACAGACGCAGAAGGCAACCAGCTGCAGGGCCGTGTGGTAGAGGTGACTGCCGATACTGTAAAGATGGACTTTAACCACCCGCTGGCTGGCAAAGAGCTATACTTCAAAGGCAAGGTGGAGAAAGTGCGTGAAGCCACGGCAGACGAACTAGCTCATGGCCACGTACACGGCGAAGGCGGTGTGCATCACTAAGAGGTATACATTCTAAAGTATAAACGGCGCGGTGGATTATTTCTGCCGCGCCGTTTTTATTGAGTTTCTATTAAGTATTGACTGCTTTCAGCGGGATTCTCTTGTAGATTCCTCATTCCCCTCTGAAGAGGCAGAACTGAACCTCCTACAGAATTGTCCCCTTGAGGGAACCATAGGGGTGTAAAGCTGTCTGATAGGTCATATATTAAACGCTAACACCCCTCTAGCTCCCCTCAAGGGGAGAGTCTGGATATCGCTATTTATAACTGTTTACCATTCACAAACAATAAGGTTTGAGCTTATTAAGCCTGCCAAAGAAGGAATAATTCTGTCAATTTGGAAAGAACGCTGCTACGCCCAATAACTTATACTTTTACCTCCACCCGTTTGCCCGTTCTGGCGGCCTCATAAATAGCCTCTAGAATCTTCACATCCCGTAAACCCATCTCGCCGGGCACGCGGGTTTCCTTGTTTTCTTTCACGCACCGGGCAAAATCGTCCATCTGCCGCGCCTGCTGGTTTACCTGGGGCAGGTCCATAGTTCCCTCACTCGTCTCTCCCTTTATGCCCGAATAACTGTAGGCCGGGTCCAGCTTCCACCAGCCTTTCTCCGCTTTTCCAGACAGTAAGCCTTCGTTATCGTTGTAGCTGCTGCGGCACTTGGCCACTGCGCCATTCGGAAACTCCATCTCCCAGCTGATGGACTGCTCCACCTCATCAAAGTAATCGGGCCTAGTTACCTGGCCAAACTTTGCGGTGATGGCTACCGGTGATTGTCCCAACGTATAAATTGCACCCTGCACACAGTAAATGCCCAGGTCCATCAGCGGCCCTCCCCCCGCCAGCTTTTTATCGAGCCGCCAGGCATTGGGATTGCCCGTAAACACAAAACTGTCGGCAGCTTCTACTTCCTTTACAGGCCCATACACCTGCTGCTGGCCCAGCTCCATCACCCGCTGGTTGTGCGGCTCAAAGTGCAGGCGATACCCAATCGATAGCTTCACGTTATGCTCCCGGCAGGCATCGAGCATACGCTGACAATCGGCTGCAGAGGTGGCCATGGGCTTCTCCGAAATGATATGCTTTTTGGCCTTGGCACCTCGTACCGTATACTCGGCGTGCATGCCGTTGGGCAGTACAATGTAGATGATGTCGATGTCCGGGTTGTCGGCTATCTGGTCGTAGGTGTCGTAGGTGTAGATATTCTTGTCGGGGATCTTATACTTGCGCTTCCACTCTTTGGCCTTGGAGGGGGTGCCTGTCACGATGCCGGCCAGGTAGCAGTGCTCGGTTTCCTGCAGGGCCGGTGCCAGCTGATGGGTCGCATATGAGCCCAAGCCTACTAAGGCAATGCCTAGCTTCTTATTTTGGGCGGTGCCTTGTGCGGATTGCTCCTGTTTCTCTTCTCCTTTGGGTTGGCAGCCGGAAGCGAAAGAGACAAGCGGCAGCCCCAGGCTTGTCACCCCGAGGGCCAGTGAAAAATCTTTCAGGAATTCTCTGCGGTTGTGGCGGAAGTAAAAGTCGGTTTGTTTCATAGGAATGGGGATAGGATTTTATACTTTACAAAGTATAAGTATAAGTCCCTAAAAGGTTTGCCCTCTTCCCACCACTCGTTACAGCTTCTCTTTTACCTCCCTTACATACCGTTCCAGATCCGGAAAGAAAACCTCGAAGTCCGCCAGGTATAGATCGTACTGTGCCTCCAGTTCCTGAGCAGCCGTCTCCATACCTGAGGCAAAGGAAGTGCGGCGGCTCATGCCCACCAGTGCCTGCCCAATCCCCTGCAGCTCGGCATACGATACCAGCCAGTTGTCGCGGCGCATGTAGGTAAACAGGTGCTGCACCCGCTGCGGTAGTAGCTCGTAATGCCTGCCAATTAAGGTATAGGAACGCTGCACAAACTCATGTAGTGGCTCGCGTGCATACTGCTCAAAGTTGCGGGCCAGAAAATGGTCGTAGTACATATCGGCCACCACCGGCGCAAACTTTCTATACTTTGGCCGGAGCCTGGCCTTGGTTTTGGCCACCACCGGGTGCGTGTCGGTGTAGGTATCAATGAGGCGGTGCAGGTAAATGCCTTTGGCCACCCCGGGCGCGTAGAGATCGGCCCTTTTGCCTTTCACGGCGTCCGCCATAAAATTGCCCAGCAGCAGCTCGTCGTCGGTGCCCGAAAGGTAGATATGTGCAAGGTAGTTCAAGGGTGTTGCAACTAAAGTTAAAAGTATAAACCTGCTACGGCTCCTAAGGTTTCAGCGGATCAGGCCCGGCAGCAAAGTATAAACCCTTGCTTGCGGTGCCCCGTACTCAACAGAAAAAGATAAAGCTATGAATAACGATCCAAATACGAAGGAAAACCTGGACAAACTAATATCGAGAATCAAGGATGTGAAAATTGCCATGATGACCACCGTGGACGATGACGGCACCCTGCGCAGCCGCCCCATGAAGACCCAGCAGTCAGAAACAGATGGCAACCTTTGGTTCTTTACCGGCTATGAATCCGGCAAATCGCACGAGATAGATCACGATGCCCATGTAAACCTGAGCTATGCCAACCCCGATGACAACCTCTACGTTTCGGTATCGGGCAGAGCGCAGGTGCTGCGCGACCAGCAAAAAATTGACCAGCTGTGGAGCCCCGACCTGAAAGCCTGGTTCCCGGACGGCAAAGAAGACAAAAACATTGGCCTTATCCGCGTGAAGATAGAGAAAGCCGAGTATTGGGACACGCCAAGCAATACCATGGTGACTCTGATAGGCATGGCCAAAGCCGCCATCACCGGCGAACCTGCCAAAGGCGGCGAAAACAAGAAAATAAATCTATAATTTGGATAAAGATTGCATCTCTCTGCAGCACCTGCCTTACCTTGGTAACGGCAGGTGTTTTTTTGGACCTAAGCCTCTCCCTAAAGTATAAACCCGGCATGCAAATGCAAACCTCCGCACCTCGACTCACCACCCTCACCCTTTTCGGCATCCAGAGCGGGCACATCCGCTGGGGACTGGCACAGATGGGCACCTCCGGCCCTAAGCTGCAACAGGTACAAGGGCTGCGGTTTTTCAAACTGCTGGGAAGCGGGCATGGCAAAGGCTTCAGCATGAAACCCAATTTCAGAAGGTATGGCCTGCTGTGCACCTGGGAAAACGAAGCAGCAGCCGACGCTTTCCTGCAGGAGTCACCCCTGATGCAGGAGTATAAAGCCCATGTTGATGAAGTATGGACCGTGAAGCTGCTGCCTTTCCAATCGCATGGGCAGTGGGACGGGCAGGAACCCTTCGCCCCTACGCTGGCAGAAAAGTATACGGGTAGGCCTATAGCCGTGCTCACGCGCGCAAGTATAAACTGGCGTGCCCTTCCCTCCTTCTGGCGCTTTGTACCCCAGGCAAGCCGTGCCCTGGATGCGGCAGACGGCCTGCTTTGCTCCATTGGACTTGGAGAACTGCCCCTGGTGAGGCAGGCGACTTTTAGCGTGTGGGAGTCGGAGGAGGCGATGAAGGCTTATGCGTACAAAAGCCCGATGCACCGGGAGGTGATGCGCCGCACCCGCGCTGAGAACTGGTACAGCGAAGAGCTTTTCGCCCGCTTCCAACCAATTGGCAGCGCAGGCACCTGGGGCGGCGCGGACCCGCTGCAGGCTACCTTAGCAAAACGCCCTTTCTAAAGCATCCCTGCCAAGCCGAAAAGTATAATACAGATGCTGCTGCCCATGTTTAGCAGGCGCACCAACCGCCGGTTTTTCAGGAAACGGCCCAGTGTGGCCCCGAAAAGGGCGAATGCGAACTGAACCAGAACACTTCCGGCAAAGACTGCCAAAGCAAGTATAAATATGTGACCGGCCCCGCTAACCGGAGAAATCAGCTGCCCCGAAAACCCGACAAAAGCGACAATGGTCAATGGGTTTACCACCGTCAGCAGGTACGTCGAGAGCAGGAACCCAACACCGTTTCGCTTCTTGCCTCCGGACTGCTCCAGTTGCGGATCTTTTGTTGCCTTTAGGCTGCCGCGTAACATCCAAAGCCCGAACACAACGAGCACGGCTGAGGTTATCAGCTCGAAGAGATGCGCGTTCAGGTTGAGATAGTTTACTATCACAGAGCCAATTGTAAAGGCAACAAGGCCATAGGTAAAATCGGCCAAGGCCGCGCCCAGGCCACTGGACAGCCCGCTCTTGAGCCCCAGGGTAAGGCCACGGTTAAGGATGAGAAGGGCGATAGGGCCAACTGCCACCGCCAAGGTCAACCCGAAAACAAATGCTTTAAACACCTCCATATGCTTAGTTTTTAATCAGGAGACGGTGGCAGGCCAAAAAAGACGTAGCAAAGAAAAATTTATTTATGGTTGTGCTTCTTGAGGTGCTCCATAATGTCCTCCAGCATGTCCAGCTGCAGCTGCTGTATCTCCACCAGGTGCTGGTTCTGGTGCATCAGCAGGTGGTCAAGCTTTTCGTGCAGCAGGCGTATTTCCAGCTCCGCCTTCAGATTGATTTTGTAGTCGTGCTCTGAGCGCAGGCGGTCTTTGGCTTCCTGCCTGTTCTGGCTCATCATGATAATGGGCGCCTGAATGGCCGCCAGGCACGACAAAATCAGGTTTAGAAGTATAAACGGATAAGGATCGAAGGGCCTGCTTACCAGCAGGTATACGTTCACGGCCATCCATAGCAGCAGGAACGAGAAAAATAGCAGGATAAACTTCCAGCTGCCCCCAAAGCTGGCGATCTTATCTGCCGCGCGGTCGCCCAGACCAATATGTTCCTCCAGCTCTTCCTCCACGTTGCTCGACAGAAGCTCCTGCTGGTTGATGCTTTTTACAACTTCTTCCTCCAGTTCCGTCAGCTCGCCCAATTCCTGCAGCAGCATTTGCTCCAGGTATAGTTTGCGGTACTTGGCTAAAACATGGGAGGCAACAGGCTTGGTCTCATCAAATTCCGGGTAATCGGCTATTATAAGTTTGAGCAGGCCCGGCCGGATGGCTTTGCCAGGAACCAGGAGGTGTAGCGGCAACCTCTTTTTGGTAATCTGGCAAATACCGAACGGATCGTGATGATGACGCATAAGCTGAAAGATAGAGCCTTAACGGTACTATATACCAACTTAGTCGCCTAAAGGGTTCTGATCCGGGGCAAGCTCCCGCAGCACCCGCTCCAGGTGGGCTTTCATACCATCGTAAGGACGGTAACCACGGTTAATGAGGTGGATGCTGGTGCCGTTGAGCAAGTATAAGCTCGGGAAGGCCGTTGCCTGCAAGTGCCGGGCGATGGTAAAATCCTGCTTCGTTTTCTCCTGCATCTCCTCGGAGTTAAACTTCTCCAGAAACTCCTCTTCTTCTAAACCGAGCGAGGTGGCGATGCTGGCCAGCACCTCCGGCCGGGTAACATCGTTGTTCTTGGCATAAAAAGCGCTTTGCACGGCCTCCGCCATCTTCAGCTCCTGCTCAGGCTTTAGATAGCGCACCGTCACCACGGCACGACAGGCAGGCTCTGTGTCATACACAAAGTCGTCACGGTCAAAGAAATCGTAATCGAAAGGCTGTTCCGTTATCTTCTCCACGTCCTGCCAGTGCTGTTTGATTCCCTCCTTCATCTGCTCTTCCAGGGGGTTTTCCGTGCCCGGCCGCAGCCCGCCCATCACGAGTTTAAACTGCATTTTGTCCTCGTTCTCAGCCACCAGTTGCTTGATAACCGGCGCGAACCCATAGCACCAGGAGCACATCGGGTCCATCACATAAATCAGGTGGATGACATCTAGGAGGTCGTGTTTCTTATTTTCCATGGCGCAAAGGTAGCTTTTTGCAGGATTTATACTTGGTTTTACGTTGGGAATGGCTGTAAAGTGGTTTGATGGTAGCTGTTTACCATGGTTTACTATAGCCCCTCTGTCGCGAATTTGCAACTCGTGCCTACCTATGATGTTGGGTTTGCAATCCAACTGGCTCGCAGAGCCATACCTTATACTTCGGCTATACTTTTATACTTTGCTGGCTTATACTTCTATAGCCAACGCTTCCCGCAACCGGAACCAAGCTATCCTTGCTAGCTGCCGTTCATCCTCCAGATTCACATAAGCTACTGTTGCATCTCCGGCATTGGAGCTCTCAAGCCCGAGAGGGCTCGCCTTCGGGCATCGCGCTGCTTTCGCTTCCTGCCCTCGTGCCTCGGGCTGCCTCGCTCACACTCGTCACCGGAACCTCTCGAGGCGCTCAACCCAAAGGCTGGAAATCATTCGATAGCCACAGCTTTTACTATGCAACAAGTATAGACTGTCCCCTTAAGGACAAGTGAGAACAGGAGTTCGAAACTTGCGAGCAAAGCTCAAGAGGGGTGTAATCGCCTACAGACAAGTCCCCCTTTGAAGGGGGCAGGGGGATGATAATCGCCTGCTGATAATTCCCCTCCAAGGAGGGGTCAGGGGTGGGTTTATACATTGCAGGGACAGGTCATCTGTTCTGAAAAGAAGTCTAGGTTGAAGTAAAGAATCGCTAGTACTCAAGCCCTACAAAATAGCCCCATAACTGCCAGCTTTCACATTTTAGCCCTGCAGCAATTTAACAATCCAACAATTAACAATTATCTTAGCAGCTAAACTAGGAACAAGCGAATACACGATAAACTATGTCAGAGTATAATTTCAATCAGATTGAGAAGAAATGGCAACGCTACTGGGAAGAAAACCAGACGTTTAAAGCCAAAGAAAGTGACGATAAGCCCAAGTACTATGCTCTGGACATGTTCCCGTATCCGTCCGGCGCCGGTTTGCATGTTGGTCACCCGCTCGGCTATATTGCCTCTGACATCGTGAGCCGCTACAAGCGCCTCAAAGGTTTCAACGTGCTGCACCCGATGGGCTTCGACTCCTTCGGTCTGCCTGCCGAGCAGTATGCCATCCAAACCGGGCAGCACCCGGCTATCACCACCGAGCAGAACATCGCCCGCTACGTGGAGCAACTCAAGAATATCGGCTTCTCGTTCGATTGGCAGCGTGAGGTGCGTACTTCAGACCCCAGCTACTACAAGTGGACGCAGTGGATCTTCATGCAGCTTTTCAACAGCTACTACAACTATAGCACCGACAAGGCTGAGCCGATCGATGCCTTGGTGCGTGTGTTTGAGCAAAGCGGAAACGAGAAAGTAAACGCCGCCTGCGACGAAGATACCCCGGCTTTCTCTTCTGAGGATTGGGCCAGGTTCAATGAGCAGCAGAAGTCCGAGATGCTTTTAAAGTATAGATTGACTTATGTAGCTGAAGCGGTAGTGAACTGGTGCCCTGCCTTGGGAACGGTGCTGGCCAACGACGAAGTGGTAGGCGGCGTGTCAGAGCGTGGCGGCTATCCCGTAGAGCGCAAGAAAATGCGCCAGTGGATGATGCGCATCACGGCTTACGCCGAGCGCCTGCTGCAAGGTCTGGAGGAAATTGACTGGCCGGAGCCCATTAAAGAAATGCAGCGCAACTGGATCGGGAAATCCGTAGGGGCTGAGCTGGATTTTGCAGTAGAAGGCATCGAAGAAAAGATCAAAGTATTCACCACCCGCATCGATACGATTTTCGGGGCGACTTTTGTGGTACTGGCACCGGAGCACGACCTGGTGGCCCAGATTACCACAGATGATCAGCGTGAGCAGGTGGAGAGCTATGTGAACGTGGCCAAGAATCGCTCGGAGCGTGAGCGCATGACCGACGTGAAAACTGTGAGCGGTGTGTTCACCGGTGCCTACGCCATCAATCCAATTTCCAACGAGCGCGTGCCGATTTGGACAGCAGACTATGTGCTGGCAGGGTATGGCACTGGCGCTGTGATGGCCGTTCCGGGCCACGATAGCCGCGACTATGCGTTTGCCAAACATTTCAACCTGCCTATTAGAGAAGTGGTAGCAGGCGGAAACCTGGAAGAAGAAGCCTATGCCGCCAAAGAAGGAATAATCATCAACTCCGGTTTCCTGAACGGGCTGGACGTGAAAGAAGCCATCAACGCAGGTATCGCCAAAGCTGAGGAACTGGGCGTGGGCAAAGGCCGCACGCAGTACCGCATGCGCGACGCCGTGTTCAGCCGCCAGCGCTATTGGGGCGAGCCGGTGCCGGTATACTTCAAAGACGGCGTGCCGCACCTGCTTAAAGAAGAGGACTTGCCGCTGGAGCTGCCTAAGATCGACGCTTACCTGCCAACCGAAACCGGTGAGCCGCCACTCGGCCGCGCGGTGGATTGGAAGTATAACGGACAGTACGAGTATGAGCTGAGCACCATGCCGGGTTGGGCGGGCAGCAGCTGGTACTGGTACCGCTACATGGATCCCCAAAACGACGCTGCCTTTGCAGCGAAAGATAAAGTGGAGTACTGGAGAAGTGTGGATCTATACATTGGCGGCTCGGAGCACGCCACCGGTCACCTGCTTTACTCGCGCTTCTGGAACAAGTTCATGTTCGATCTGGGCCTGGTAGTAGAGCAGGAACCGTTCAAAAAGCTCATCAACCAGGGGATGATCCAGGGCCGATCGAACTTTGTGTACCGCATCAAGGACTCGAACAAGTATGTCTCCTTTGGCTTGAAAGAGCAGTATGAGGTTACCCCGCTGCACGTGGACGTGAACATCGTGGAGAACGACGTGCTGGACCTGGAAGCCTTCAAGAAATGGCGACCAGAAAACGTCGATGCTGCGTTTATACTGGAGGACGACAAGTATATCTGCGGTGTGGAGATCGAGAAAATGTCGAAGTCGAAGTATAACGTGGTGAACCCGGACGACATCGTAGATCGCCAGGGGGCCGACACACTGCGCATGTACGAAATGTTCCTGGGCCCGCTGGAGCAGTTCAAGCCTTGGAACACCAACGGCATGGACGGCGTGCACAAGTTCCTGAAAAAGTACTGGAAGCTGTTCTTCGACAAGGAAGGCAACCTGCAGGTAACCGACGAGGAGCCAACGGCTGAGGAGCTGAAGTCGCTGCACAAGACAATCAAGAAAGTAGAGGAAGACATCGAGCGCTTCTCGTTTAACACCTCCGTATCTACCTTCATGATTTGCGTGAACGAGCTGAGCCAGCTCAAGTGCCACAAGCGCGCTATCCTGGAGCCACTCACGGTTATCCTCTCTCCTTACGCGCCGCACATTACTGAGGAGCTTTGGGAGCAGTTGGGCCATAAAGAAAGTATAAGCTACGCCCCTTTCCCGCAGTGGAAGGAAGAGTACCTGGTGGAGAACACCTTCGAGTACCCCGTGTCGGTGAATGGCAAGATGCGCGCCAAGCTTACCTTCGCTTTAGACACGCCACGTGAGGAAATAGAGAAGGCTGTATTGGCCGAAGAGCAGGTTACCAAGTTTTTTGATGGAAAAGCACCAAAGAAAATAATTATCGTGTCTAACAAAATCATTAACGTGGTAGTATAAAGAGTCCCCATTATACCAACTAACTTTTATCAAGAAGCCGCCCTAGCTGATGTAGCTAGGGCGGCTTCTTCATTTTCCACCGAAGCTGCTTATCAGCAAAAGCATCTAACAAAAAAAGAGTTGACGAAAGATGCCGTGGCCTCTCTGGTCAACTCTAGTTTGTTTTAAGGTGTAAGGTTAGTAATGTAGGGTGGTTATGCTGTTAAGGTTTCATAGGCAGCCAATCTCTCTTCAGCTGTCATAATAGAGTCGCGTACTTTCTGCAGCAGGTCCACCAGAACGCCGGCCTCCTGCTCGGTCAGACCTTGCAACAGGCCGTCCAGTTGGTATAAGTCAATGTCAATTGCATCCAGAATTTCCAGGCCTTTATCCGAGATCACAATGTTTACCAGGCGCTTGTCGGCCGGGTTTTGCGCTACTGTTACAAAGCCCTTGGCGTTCAGGCGGCTTACCAGGCGCGAAGCATCAGACATTTTGTCGAGCATCTTCTCGCGCAGGAAGGAAGTGGAGACAGGTGTGGGGTACTGCCCTCTCAGAATACGCAGGGCATTGTACTGCTGGCTTGTCAGCGAGAACTTTTTGAAGAAGTTCTCATACCCATTGTTTAAAAAGCCATACGTGTACAACAGGCTCATACTGGCTTTCTGCCAGTCATTCCGGAAAGTTGTAATGCTTAGTTGTTCGTTAAGGTTCATGGTTGTGTTAAGGTGAGTTTACCAATTATAAGAAAAAAAAAACAATTGATGAACTTTTAACACAATAAATTAACCACAACAACGTTATATAGCTAACATCGTATTGATAGCTAGGCAATTAATATTATAACATTGATGTGATTACACCAATGTTTTCCCTCCGATAATTCCGCTGCCTACCTCCTTCGCATCCTCCCCCCTCTTGCAGGCACGGCTTTTATACTCGTTTTATTCTTAGATGTGCTTGATGATGAAGTAAATGACACCTGCCAAAAACATCAGGATAGATATTTTATTGATGGTATGCATCGTGCGCAGGTTGAAGTTGGATTTGCGGTTGGGGTCCTTCTTTCGGAAAAAATAAGTAGCCACCTCCGTCAGGTCAAAAAGTCCCTTTTTCATAAAACATGGTGTTTGGTGTGTTGAGGAAGTATAAAGCGCTGCTTTTGCCATATACTCCCCCTAATTTCTTAGCGCTCAGATGTGCCGTTAAAGAGGATTTATACTTCCTCCTCCAGCTTAACAGGCTCTATCCAGCGGTTATCTTCACGAATCAGCTCAATCAGCTCATCTACGGCTCGCTCGGCTGGCACTGATTTTTTCACCACCGTTTGCCCGCGGTAGAGCGCAATCTTGTCTTTGCCCACGCCTACGTAACCATAGTCGGCGTCTGCCATCTCGCCCGGCCCGTTAACAATACAGCCCATGATGCCGATTTTCACGCCTTTCAGGTGATCGGTGCGTTTGCGAATCATGGCGGTAGTTTCCTGTAGGTCGAACAGGGTGCGGCCACAGCTTGGGCAGCTGATGTACTCCGTCTTACTCATACGGGTACGGGCCGCCTGCAAGATACCGAAGCTCAGCTTGTTCAGGGTATCGATGGTCTGCAGCTCGTCCTGCTTCTCCTGTACGGGCAGCAGCTCGGTGCTCAGCAGGATGCCGTCGCCCAATCCATCGATAAGCAAACCACCTACATCGGTGGCAGCGTACAGCTGCACCTGGTCTGGTGTCAGCTGGCCATACTCCCGCTTCACGATGCAGGGCGTTTGCACCCCGTTATTCATCAGGCGGATAAAGCACTTGCGCAACTCCGGCATGGCGTGCTCGTTCTGCGTGTGCAGCACCAGCACGGCGGTATTGTCTTTCTTCAGTGCATCCATCAGCCCCGGCGTCAAATCATGCACGGAGGCAAGTATAAAATTCAGCTTGCTGTGCCTACTAGCCTCGCTCAAGTATACTTCCGGGGTCAAGAGCGGATGCCGGTCCTCCTGGTGTTCTGCCTGCTGCCAGGCGGTGTAATTCACTATTTCCTTCAGGCCGTTGGGCAGCATAAAAGTGACAGGGTTGTCGCCGGTATAAATATAGTCGGCCCCCAGGTCGTTCATGTTGAACTTGTCGAGTAGCATGGAGTACAGGTGCCCGACGGCTTTTAGGTCGGCATACTTTACATCCGTTAGTCGGCTCAGGTCGGCTACCACGCGCGGCACGTTCAGCCCGCCCAGGTTCTCCACCTCCACCGTCTCGCGGCGGCGGTACTGGAACGGATCGATCAGGTTATGGCAGATAGGTTTGATGGGCTGTGCCTTTTCAGCACGGTGCGTATAGCGGTCTATCAGCGCCTGCGCTACCGGTGCCTCTGCCTCCGGCGCCTCCGTCAGCGACACGCGCACGGTATCGCCCAAACCGTCCTCCAGCAAAGTGCCGATACCAACCGCCGACTTGATGCGTCCGTCCTCTGCCTCTCCGGCCTCTGTCACGCCCAGGTGCAGCGGATAGGGCTGCAGCCCCTCCTCGTCCAGTTTCCGCACCAGCAAACGGTACGCCTGTACCATCACCTGCGTGTTGGAGGCTTTCATCGAAATCACAATATCGTAGAAACCCTCATCCTCGCAGATGCGGATAAACTCCAGCGCGCTCTCCACCATACCCAGCGGAGTGTCGCCATAGCGGCTCAGGATACGGTCTGACAGTGAGCCGTGGTTGGTGCCGATGCGCATGGCCGTGCCGTGCTCCTTGCAGATGCGCACCAGCGGCACAAAGCGCTCCCGGATCCGGTCCAGCTCGGCCTGGTACGAGGCATCGTCGTACTCAATTACCTGAAATTTCTTCTTATCAGCATAATTACCGGGGTTTACGCGCACCTTCTCTACAATTCGGGCGGCCACCTCGGCAGCGTTTGGCGTGAAATGGATGTCGGCTATAAGCGGCACGTTATAGCCACGTTTGCGGAGCTCCTCCTTGATGTTTTGCAGGTTTTCGGCCTCTTTTATACTTGGGGCCGTGATGCGGATATACTCACAGCCAGCCTCTATCATGCGGATGCACTGCTCCACAGAGCCCAGGGTGTCCATGGTGTCAACGGTGGTCATCGACTGCACCCGGATAGGGTAATCGCCCCCCACAGGTACTCCTCCAATATTCACAACGCGCGTTCTGCGGCGCTTATACGCTACCAGGCTAGGGCAGTAAGTTTTATCTGTGCGATCAAGTTGACACTCCATATGTCTCTAACTAATGTATCGTCTGCTTTGTTCAATCGGCAAAATACGGAATTTTCCGGGCATCCTCCTGCTAAAGGGAAGCTTTAAAGTATAGCTGAACCAGCAGAAGTATAGAATAACAGCCTCCTCCCCGATGCTGCCTGATTTACGTACAAAAAAGAAAACGTTAAAACCATGATTTACATGCACCAGTTCATCCCCCGAAACACATCCCATAGGCTGCAGCAGCTGCAGCACTGGGGCCGGCTGCGGCAAGAGCAGGTTGGCCAGGCCTACTACCTCACCAAAGACACCGTGCTTCAGTTTCTGCGCCGGCAGCTGGAGCGCGGCAACTGGCGTGAGGTGCAGGAGGTGCTTCGGGGCAAGCCCATGACACGAGCCGGACAATTCCTCTACCACGAGCTCCGTGACCGGGTAGTGGGGAAACTAATCATGCGGCTGGGTTTGCGCAAGATTATTGCGGTTGGCCTGGCCATGGTGCTGCTTCCGGTAATACTTGCGCAAGTGGCCGGCGAGCTGCTCAGGCGCATCAGAAAATAAAAAAGGCACCCGGTGCGGGTGCCTTTCTTCATTATAAAGTATAGACTTAGTGGCGGAACAGCAGCTCGCGGTATTTTACCAGCGGCCAATCGTTGTCGTCTACCATCAGCTCCAGCTTGTCTACAGCGTAGCGGATAGGCTCGAAGTAGCTTAGCACCTCTTCGTTGTACATGATCGCACGCTCACGGGCATCCTCAATCTTGTTGGCCACCTTACGGGCGTTCACCATGTCGCGCACGTTTTTCTGAATAGCTGTGATATAGCCGGACATTTTCTTGATTCCCTGGATGGTGCTTTCGGTGTACTCATCCTCCAGGCCAAGTTCCTTCAGGCCGCGCACGTTCTGGATCAGCTTGTTCTGGTAGGCAATGGCCGTTGGTACCACGTGGTTCATGGCCAGGTCACCCATAATGCGTGATTCGATCTGGATCTTCTTCACATATTCTTCCAGGAGAATTTCATGGCGTGCCTCCAGCTCCAGTTCGGTGTAAATACCGTGCTTGCTGAAAACCTCCTTCACTTCTTCCCTCTCAAATACATCCAGCGCTCGCGGGGTCGACTTGATGTTGGAAAGTCCGCGAAGGGCGGCTTCTTCTTCCCATTCTTTGGAGTAACCGTTGCCTTCAAAAATGATGTTTTGGGAAGCAGCCACGTACTCACGCAGTATCTGAATGATGGCCAGTTCTTTCTTCATGCCGCTTTCGATCAGCTCATCCACCGACTTGCGGAACTCCTGCAGCTGATCGGCCACGATGGTGTTCAGAGCCGTAACCGGTGAAGAGGAGTTGGCAGAAGAGCCTACGGCACGGAACTCAAACTTATTGCCTGTGAAGGCGAACGGAGAAGTACGGTTGCGGTCGGTGTT
This sequence comes from Pontibacter chinhatensis, assembly GCF_900113285.1. Lineage (GTDB taxonomy): Bacteria > Bacteroidota > Bacteroidia > Cytophagales > Hymenobacteraceae > Pontibacter > Pontibacter chinhatensis. Next base: position 112,322 of record NZ_FOOT01000001.1, on the reverse strand, counting down.
GTCGCGCAATACCTCCGGAATCCGGTCGATGCCCAGCTTCAGGTACATGTTGTCGCCTTTCTCAATTGGAATCTTTGACGTGCGCTCAAACTCGTCGAGTACCGCAGAAAGTTGCTGCCCGATGAAAACCGACATGATGGCCGGAGGCGCCTCGTTGGCACCCAAACGGTGGTCGTTGCTGGCTGAGGCAATGCTGGCGCGCAGCAGGTCGGCGTGCTTATGCACGGCCATGATGGTATTGATGAAGAAAGTCAGGAATTGCAGGTTTTCCTTCGGCTTCTTGCCCGGGCTCAGCAGATTGACACCAGTGTTGGTGCTCATTGCCCAGTTGTTGTGCTTGCCGCTGCCATTTACGCCTTTAAAAGGCTTCTCGTGCAACAACACCTTAAAGTTATGGCGCTCCGCCACACGACCCATAATATCCATCAGCAGCTGGTTGTGGTCAACGGCCAGGTTGGCATCTTCGAAGGTTGGGGCGCACTCATACTGGTTGGGGGCCACCTCGTTGTGGCGCGTTCTCAGCGGAATGCCCAGGCGCAGGGCCGAACGCTCGAAATCAACCATGAACGCGTGTACGCGGCTTGGGATGCTGCCGAAGTAATGATCCTCCAGCTGCTGGCCTTTTGCCGGCGCATGGCCAAAAATAGTGCGGCCTGTAATTACAAGGTCCGGGCGCGCCTCGTACAGCGCCTTGTCTACTAGGAAGTACTCCTGCTCTATACCCAGCGTAGTGTTTACCTTCACCACATCCTTGTCGAAGTACTGGCAAACCGGAACAGCCGAATCATTGAGCAGCTTCAGCGACTTAAGAAGCGGCGTTTTATAGTCAAGGGCCTCACCGGTGTAAGAAACGAAAATGGTCGGGATACAAAGGGTCTTGGATCCGGCGTTCTCAATCAGGAAGGCGGGGGAAGACGGGTCCCAGGCGCTGTACCCACGGGCCTCGAAGGTATTACGGATGCCGCCGCTTGGGAATGAAGAAGCGTCGGGCTCCTGTTGCACCAGTGCACTGCCTTTAAAGGTTTCAATGGCCTCACCATCGCCGGAAAGATCGAAAAAGGAGTCGTGCTTCTCGGCAGTGGCGCCATTTAGTGGCTGAAACCAGTGTGTGTAGTGGGTAGCTCCTTTACTGATGGCCCAGGTTTTCATGGCCGCAGCCACAGCATCGGCCAGTTCACGGTCTACCCGCTCTCCTGCCTCGATGGTGCGCTGCAGGCGCTTGTAGTTCTCCGAGGACATGGTAGAACGCAGGGCACCGTTGCCAAATACGTTTTCGCCGAAAAAGTCCGAGATGATGTGAGAAGGCAGTTTTACCTCTCCTGGTTTGTGCTGGTTAGCCTGCTCCAGCGCTTTGATACGGATGGTTGCCATGGGCGTGTGGGTTTGGGTTTTAAATCTGCTCCAAATTTAAGCACAAAATTCAAAACCAAATTATATACCCTCTATTTTTTTAGGGGGTACCTGCAATTTTTTTTGACTTAACCTCCAACACCCCCTTCTTTTACATACCCCCTTTATAACAAACACCTAACATTCACCTAATCCCCCTATTAAAAACCAACCCTCTATACTTTCGCATAAATAAGTGCATTCCGGAAACTCTTGTAGACTGCTGCAGAGTTATAGGCTATATTTGTGTCGTGAAACGCCGTATCTTCTACCAACCCTTATACTTTCTGTTCTGGATACTTTACTTTATAGTGGCCAGAGCCATCTTCCTGGTATACCACCTCGACCGCAGCGCCGACCTAAGCTCCTCGGAAGTGCTTTATACTTTTATGTACGGTCTGCGGATGGATGCCTCCTTTGCTGCTTATATAAGTATAGTGCCATTCCTGCTCCTGCTGCTTTCCAGCCTGTGGAAGCGCCTGCCGGTAGCAAAGATTATCCGCTACTACACCACTATATTACTGGTACTGCTGTCTACCCTGCTTACGGTGGATTTGGAGTTATACAACCACTGGGGGTTCCGGCTGGATGCCTCGCCGCTGCAGTACCTGAGCTCCCCGGCCGAAATGGCTGCCTCCGCTGCTGCCGCTCCCCTGTTTATACTTTTCATCGTGACTTTTGCCGTCGCTACAGTATTTATACTTTTCTTCCGCCGTTTCATCGACCTGGCAAAGTATAAACCAGATGCCAAGCCATGGGTGCTGGCCGGCTTTTCGCTGCTTTTCGCTGCCCTGCTGGTGCTCCCGCTGCGCGGCGGGTGGCAGCAGATCCCGATAAACCAGAGCGTGGTATACTTCTCGGAGAAGCCTTTTGCCAACCACGCCGGCATCAACATGCCCTGGAACCTGATGCACGCCCTGCTCAAGTATGAAAAGTCGGGCAGTAACCCCTATCAATATATGCCTGAGGAAGAGGCCGCGGAGCTGGTGCAGGCGCTGTATACTGCTGCCGCCACGGATTCGTCTGAAAACCTTTTGCGGGTACAGCAACCGAATGTACTTTTCATCATCCTGGAAAGCTATACCGCCAAGTTTGTAGGAAGCCTGGGCGGCGAGAAGGGCGTAACGCCAAACCTGGACAAGCTAGCTGCTGAGGGGATTAATTTTACCAACATCTACGCCTCCGGCGACCGCAGCGAAAAAGGGATGGTGGCCCTACTGAGCGGCTACCCGGTGCAGACGACCACTTCTATTATTAAGTATCCGCAGAAAACGGAAAAACTACCCCAGCTAAGCCAGGTTTTACAGGAGCAGGGCTACAGCACCAGCTACTATTATGGCGGTGAGTTGGAGTTTGCCAACATCAAGTCGTACTTGCGCAACGGCGGCTACAAAAGGCTGATCGACAAGTATGACTTTGACCCGAGCACCTATAACTCCAAGTGGGGCACCCACGACCATGTGCTGTTTGCGCGCGTGCAGCGGGATCTAAAGTCGGAAAAGCAGCCCTTTTTCTGCACTGTTTATACTTTGAGCAGCCACGAGCCCTTCGAGATTCCAATACCGGCCAAGTTTCCGGGCACGGACGAGGAGGCGCAGTTCCGCAACAGCGTATACTATACCGACTGGGCGCTGGGCAAGTTTATAGAAGAGGCCAAGCAGCAGGATTGGTGGCAAAACACGCTTGTGGTGCTGGCCGCCGACCATGGCCACCGCCTGCCGGGCAACGACCCAAATCACGTTCCTTCCAAGTTCAAGATTCCGTTTATACTTACGGGGGGCGCCTTGGCTAAGGGAGGCATCACCATCGACGCTATCGGCAGCCAGGCTGATATTGCCGCTACCTTACTGGCGCAGCTACAGTTGCCGCACCAGCAGTTTACCTGGAGCCGCAACCTGCTGTCGCCTACAGCCTCCCCTTTTGCCTTTTATGTCTTCAACGATGGCTTTGGCTACATCACCCCCAACGGCGTGCTCACCTACGACAACGTGGCCAAACAACCTATTATAAAGGAAGAAGGCGTAACAGAGGAACAATTAAAGCAAGGGCAGGCTTACATGCAGGCTTCGTTTGAGGATTTTGTTAGAAAGTAGTGTTGTTCAGGAGATCGGAATGCAGGTAAAGTGCTGATGGACTTGGCTGAAGTATAGCCCCAGCTATACTTCGTTTATACTTTGTAACAGCGCTCATTTCGATTCTCTGATCCGCACATCTAAAAATTTATTTCGTACCTTTGCCCCCTGATTATGAAGAAGAAAGTTGCCTTTTATACTTTAGGTTGTAAGCTTAACTACTCCGAAACCAGCACAATCGGGCGCATTTTCCAGGAGCGCGGGTTCGAGAAAGTGGAGTTTACCGATGCGCCGGATATTTACGTTATCAATACCTGCTCGGTAACCGATAACGCCGACAAGAAGTGCCGCAAGATTGTGAAGGAGGCGCAGAAGCACTCCACTAATGCCTTTATCGCCATCCTCGGATGCTACGCGCAGCTTAAGCCGAAGGAAATCTCTGAGATTCCGGGGGTGGATGCCGTGCTGGGTGCCGCCGAGAAATTTCAGCTGGTAGATATCCTGGAAACCTTCGAGAAGAAAGACAAGGCGGAAATTTTTGCTAGCCCGATATCGGAGGCTAACACTTTCCATAACTCCTACTCTTTCGGCGACCGCACCCGCACTTTTCTGAAAGTACAGGACGGATGCGACTACTCCTGCACCTTCTGCACCATTCCGCTGGCGCGTGGCAACAGCCGCTCCGATAGTATAGAAAACGTCGTGAGGTCGGCAAACGAGATTGCGGAGTCGGGAGTGAAGGAAATTGTGCTGACCGGCGTGAACACCGGCGACTTTGGCCTGCAGGACGGCAAACGCGTGGAGACGTTCTACGAGCTGATTCAGGAGCTGGACAAGGTGGAAGGCATTGAACGTTTCCGCATCTCCTCTATCGAGCCAAACCTGCTGAAAGACGAGGTGATTGAGTTTGTGGCCGGCAGCCGCCGCTTCATGCCGCACTTCCATATCCCGCTGCAGTCAGGCTCCAACAAAATCCTGAAGCTCATGCGCCGCCGCTACCTCCGCGAGCTGTATGCCGACCGTGTAGCTAAAATTAAATCGCTGATGCCTCATTGCTGCATTGGTGTGGACGTGATTGTGGGTTTTCCGGGCGAGACGGAGGAGGATTTCCTGGAGACCTATAACTTCATCAACGGCCTGGATGTGAGCTACCTGCACGTGTTCCCATACTCTGAGCGCGAGAACACCTTGGCCCCGGAAATGGAGGGCAAGGTAAGTATAAAAGACCGCAACCGCCGTGCCGACATGCTCCGCATACTTTCTGAGAAGAAAAAGCGCCACTTCTACGAGCAGAATATTGGCCGCGAGTTTACGGTGCTGTTTGAGGACGATGTGAAGGACGGGCAAATGGAAGGCTGGACGGAGAATTACGTGCGTGTGGTAGCCAAGTATGACCCTGTGCTGGTGAACGAAATGAAGCACGTGCGCCTGACCAACATTAACGCTCAGGGGCTGATGGAAGCTGAGGAAACTTACCAGGAGGTGCTCCGGCATTAGGTTTTTGCCTCAGAAATCATTTATATTTAGGCTGCGAAATATTCCAACTAAAAATTAAGCTAAAGCGTGAAACTTTTAAAAATGACATTAGGTCTGGCTGCTGCCTCTGCCATGATGGTAGCCTGCAACCAGAAGGACAGCACCCCAACTGCTGCATCACCTGCCACTGAGACAACCACAGCCGCCAACCCGGATATCGTTTACGTAAACTCTGATTCGCTGCTGGCTAACTACGAATACTTTAAGGATGTGCGTAGCCGCCTGCAGAAGAAGGCCGAGCAGAAGGAAAAAGACCTGCGCACCCAGGCCGAGTCCTTCCAAAAAGAAGTACAGCGCTTCCAGCAGAACGCCCCTACCATGACGCAGCAACAGGCTCAGGCCACCGAGCAGCGCCTGATGCAAAAGCAGCAGCAACTACAGGCACTACAGCAGAGCTCCGGCAACGAGCTGATGACAGAGGAGTCTGAGGAGATGAATAAAATTTACGACCGTGTAGAAGAGTATCTGAAGCAACTGAGTACCGAGCAAGGTTATAAAATGGTACTTACTTACCAGCGTGGCAACAGCGCCATCCTATACGGCGACTCTACCCTGGACGTAACCAAAGAAGTGGTGGATGCCCTGAATAAGACGTATGAGTCTGAGAAGGCCGAAGCCGACAAGAAGAAAGAAGCAGAAAAGAAGAAATAGCTTTCCTGAAGCAACTATGATAAAGCCTGTAGCTTAAATGCTGCAGGCTTTTTTGTTTCTGTTTATACATGCTCCATCTGAGCCATCACAGCTCAACTCCGGCCTCCTTCAGCATTTTATACTTTGATTTATACTTCAAAAAGGTAAGAATTCAGCTTTTGCAGTTCATACTGCCAGTATAAAAGATAGAAGCCCCCACTACACTAGCAGGCCGATTTTGCCTAAGCTATACTTCTTCAGAAGAAAATATAAAAAAATATTGCGCAACCTATTAGCTGCACATAACTTGCAACCATTCAGTTGCGTATTATACTATATGAGGCGAGACGTATTTCAGGCCATAGCAGATCCTACCCGAAGAGCCATTATCGGGCTTATAGCGGTGCAGGCGATGACACCCAATGCCATCGCCGCGCATTTTAATAGCAGCAGACAAGCTGTGTCAAAGCACCTTCAGATACTGACCGAGTGCCAGTTGGTAAAGCAAGAGCAACAGGGAAGAGAAGTATACTACCATCTCGAAGCAAGCAAAATGAAAGAGGTGGATCAGTGGCTGGAGCAGTTCAGGAAGATATGGGAAGGCCGCTTCCAGGAGCTCGACAATGTGTTATCCACTTTAAAACAAAATAAACAATGAAAGAAGCCTTAGCATTTGACTTTTCTGTAGATAAGGAAAGCAAAACAATTACCGTAAAAAGAGAATTTGCAGCAGAGTTTGCGCTCGTGTGGGATGCCTACACCAAAAGTGAGCTTCTTGACCAGTGGTGGGCGCCCAAGCCATGGAAGGCAAAAACCAAAACGATGGACTTCAGGGAAGGCGGCTCGTGGCATTATGCCATGGTCGGGCCAGAAGGAGAAGAGCACTGGGCTTTGGCTAACTATAAGCGCATTCAGCCCCATAAAGGTTTTACCGTAGAGGACGCTTTTGCAGACGCAGAAGGCAACATCAACGAAGAATTGCCCCAATCGAGATGGGAAGTGACTTTCACTGGCAACGGCAATGTAACATTAGTAAAGAATATCATTACGTTCGATGACCTGGCACAATTGGAAACCACCATCCAAATGGGCTTCAAAGAGGGTCTGACCATGGCCATGGAAGGCCTGGATGAGTTGCTGGCTCAATGGCAGGGAGCAGCGGGAAAATAGCCGTATCTCGACGAGTTCTACTTTAAAAGTATAAAAAGGGTCCAAACAAGAAGAGACGCAGTGTGTGCGTCTCTTCTTGTTTGGCTGCTCCTGGTCGTTACTCGTAGCGCAACGACTCAATCGGATCAAGTTTGGAAGCTTTGTAAGCCGGGTAATACCCGGATACTACCCCAACCAGCACGCAGATTGTGAGGCCAGTGATAACCCATAGCCAGGGCACGAAAAAGCCGGAGCCTTCGGCAATCAGGGATGCGATGCCGTTGCCCATCAGTATACCGAGTAATATCCCCACCAGGCCACCTAGTACACAGATCACAATCGCCTCAATCAGGAACTGCTGGCGAATCTGGAAAGAGGTGGCACCAAGTGCCTTGCGAACACCAATTTCGCGGGTGCGCTCGTTTACCGAAACCATCATAATGTTCATCAGGCCCACAGAGGCACCCAGCAGGGTAATAAAACCAATCACACCGCCACCCAGCTTCAGGTAACCAGAGATCTCATCCAGACTTTGCACCAGCGAATCGGAACGGCGAATCTCAAAGGAATCCTCCTGCCCTAGGCCATCCTGCCGTATACTGCGCATTTTGCCTGTCGCCTCCCCCATCACATAGTTCAGCTCATCTGCTCTATAGATAGCTGTCTTGATATCGAAGTTAAGCAGGGCGTTGCCGTTGCGGGGAATTTGCCGACCAGTCTCGAGCGGAATTAGTATGCGTCTGTCGCTGCCGCCGCCCATGCTGCTCCCCTTTTTCTCTATCTGCCCTACAATTTTAAACCTGCGCCCCAGAAAGGTGATGTACTCGCCTATTGCGTCTTTGTCTTTAAATAGTGTTGTGGCTATTTCATCCCCTACCACGGCCACATTAATGCCCTGCTCCTGCTCAAAAACTGAGAAATCACGTCCTTTGGCCAGGTTCAGGTTGTTGTTGAGCATGTAGTTTTCGTCAACACCCACCACACTGATGTTGGGGTTAGTTTTCTCCGTCTGGCTTTTCACCACGGTGGCCCCCGAAATAAAGGCCGAGAGGCTCACGCGCGCGTCCCCCTCCATCATGCGCTTATACTGGGTAGCCTGCTCGTAGGTAATATTAGGGTATACCCGCTCTGTGCGGCCTCCCTGGCTTCCACGGTTATCCATCCCTTTCCTGCGGATGTCAAACGCGTTGGCACCCAGGTTAGAGAATGTCTGTGTTAGCGACTGCTTCATCCCGTCCACCGCCGTAAGTATACCCACCAACGACATGATGCCAATGGAGATGATTAGCCCCGTCAGGATGGTGCGCAGCAAGTTACTCTGGATTGCCCGGAGGCCCTCTAAAATGTTTTCGGCTAGGTTCATGGGTTGAAAAGATGTGCGCTTTTGTTTTCTTTTACGTTAAGTATAAAAATCGGCACGCTGCTTCTAAGTTAGTTGCATTTTCTGAAAAAAGAACCACTTTTATACAGTTATTGACTTTTTAAAGACCAAACAGATGTTTTTCCGTACCACCGCACTTCTACTTTGCCTCCTCACCTTCTGCCTGCCGGGTTGGGCCAGCACCATCCTGATTCCGATGGATGAGACGCAGAAGGATCACCTGAAGTCTTATGGTATGGCGTACTGGGTACTGGAGCAAAACATCCCTGTGGATTGGCTGCTGAACTACCGGGGGGGCAGTTTTGCCTTTAATCACATGCCGCAGCTGGAGAATGAGCTGATTGTGCGCGGCGTGAGCTATACCGTTATCTCGGACGCACAGTATAACGGCGTGCTCAGCGAAATCGGCAACCCGGAAGCCAACATGGACATCATGAAGCTGGAGAAGGTACCGAAAGTGGCGGTGTATACGCCGAAGTCTAAAATGCCCTGGGATGATGCCGTAACACTGGTTCTGACCTATGCCGAGATTCCCTATGATATTATTTACGACAAGGAGATTATAGAGGGCGCCCTGCCAAAGTATGATTGGCTGCACCTGCACCACGAGGACTTTACCGGGCAGTACGGCAAGTTCTACGCCAGCTACCGCCACTACCCCTGGTACCAGGAACAGCAACGCGAGTCGGAGGAATCTGCCGCTGAGCTGGGCTTTGCCAAGGTGTCTCAGCTAAAGTTAGGGGTGGTAAAGAAGATAAAGGAGTTTACCGCGGGCGGGGGTTTCCTGTTTGCCATGTGCTCGGCCACCGACACCTATGACATTGCCCTGGCCGCCGAAGGGGTGGACATTGTTGAGGCGATGTTTGATGGCGATGCCGCCGACCCGAATGCGCAGGAGAAGCTGGACTTCAGCCAGACTTTTGCGTTTCAGAACTTCCGGATTTCGCGCAACCCGCTGGAGTACGAGTACTCTGACATCGACATGCAGCCGCAGGAGCGGCCGGTAACGGAGGCCAACGATTTTTTTCAGCTCTTTACCTTCTCCGCCAAGTGGGACCCTATTCCGACGATGCTGACCCAGAACCACGCCAAAACCATCAAAGGCTTTATGGGTCAGACGACTGCCTTCCGAAACAGCCTGGTGAAGCCGGAGGTGGTGGTAATGGGTGAGAACAAGGAACTGGGCGAGATACGTTACATGCACGGCACCTACGGCCGCGGCACCTGGACCTTCTATGGCGGACACGACCCGGAGGATTATCAGCACCTGGTAGGCGAAGAGCCCACAGACCTGGCCCTGCACCCTAACTCGCCCGGCTACCGTCTCATCCTGAACAACATCCTGTTCCCGGCAGCCAAAAAGAAGAAGCAGAAAACGTGAGTTATAGTTTTGAGTTATGAGTTAAAAGTTAAGAGTCTAGCATACAATTATAAACTCTTAACTTTTAACTATACTTAGTGCATCCTGTCCGGGCGGGGCTCCAGGCTGCGAATGATATCGGCTTCTATGGCCAGCAATTCCTTCAGGCGGGCGTCTACTTCGTCAGCGGGCATGTATTCCTTGGCCAGCTTCACGAAGCTCACATAGTGCCCTGCCTCTGACACCATCAGCTCGTAATAGAATTTCTGCAGCTCCTCGTCCTGGATATTTTTCCAAAGCAGTTTAAAGCGCTCGCAGCTGCGGGCCTCGATCAGGGCGTTTACCAGCAAGTGATCCATGAGCTGCCGCTCGCGCTTGCCACCTTTGCGGATGTGCTTAGCCAGTTCCACTACGTATTCGTCGGGTCTGTTACGGCCCAGTTTATAGCCGCGCTTCTTCAGTTGTTCCATAACGCGCTCAAAATGGCTCCACTCCTCGGCCACCAGTTCCGTCATCTCGTCTACCAGGCGCTCCTTGTCGGGGTACTTCACAATCAGCGAGATACCAGACGTAGCCGCTTTCTGCTCACAGTAAGCATGGTCTACCAGGATTTCCTCAATGTTCTTCTCGGCGATATTTACCCAGCGCGGGTCGGTAGGCAGCTCCAGCCGAAGTATGGTTTTGGTTGGTTGTGTCGTGGACATGGGTAATTAATTTTGAATGAGAGGGTGAGTGAATGAGTGAATATTAGAAATGCTCTTCTAGAAGTATAATGTGAGGTGGCTGCGTGTTCAACTCTTCCTTACACTTCTGAGACTCTTAATCCACCTGCAGCAGTTCAGCCAATTAACAAGTTGCCAATATTAATCAAAGAACCTCCATGTTACCCCAAAGGTAAAGCTGCGGCGCAGGCCAGGGTATAACGGCGTCAGGAAGTATACTGGCTCAGTTAAGCCTTGGTTGATGTGGCTCATTTTCAGGAACACGTTTACCGTTTTGATGTCGGCGTTGAGGAAAGCCTCTGCCACCGGGTAGCCCTGCACGGCAAAGTTATCCTGCACATAGAATTGCTGAATAACCGGCATGTAGCCATAGCCATAGTACTCCGACATATAGGTACCCTGCACACCCAGTTGCACAAACAAGGCGTTCTTAAACAGAGGCCCCTGCAAGTATAACTTCGACTCCACCAGCCAATCCGGTGTCCGGATATACTTGGCTTCGTCGGTGTTGGTATAGACAACGTAATTATCAAAGTATAGCGGGCCAAAGTTGATCTTATGCGCCAGGCTGATACCCCAAAATCGCTGGTCGTCTTCATCCTGTTTGGGTATAACATTCTCGTTAAAGTAAATCCAGCGCCTTAAATCTGTAAAATGGCCATCCAGCTTCAGGTACTGGCGTTTACCGATTTTCTGATGAAGACCTGCCCCGATACGGTTTACCGCAATATTGGCCCAGTCCTTAGTCTCAATTTTGCCTTCCGTATCCCTCCACACAAAGTGGTTGCTCAGCATGAAACGCTGCACTCGTGAGGGTGAATAATTTACACGCTCAAGTGAGCCATAAACTCCCCCTATCCTGGCCATACCCTTGATGCGGTAATCACCGGCCAATTGGTACTCTGCGCTGCCCGTCAACTCCGCCAGTTCCTTATAGAATAGCCTGATATCCCCACCTATAAATACCTGAGTAAAGTTACCGTCTGTTTTAAATTCATCCCCTGGAACTACCTCCCGGTATACCGTTCCAGCCTGCACCGAATCTGGCAAAAGCGAAGCGGGAACCTGCTGAATAGCGCTATACTTAAGGCTTGCATTTCGTAACTTTACATATGCTTTATAAGACGAGAGCTTATTATTGCCTGTTAATCCAAAGGTGTTCTCCAGCTCCCTGTAATTCGTCGCATCGCGGGTGCGGGTGGTGTCAAATACAATACTTGGGTAAAGGTATGCAGCCGAGTCAACCAGACGTCTAGGCAAGGCGTCGTCAACATACTCGTTCTTCTGGCGGCCGAAATCAAAGGTGTGGTATACTTTCAGGTTTTCCTGGGCGAGACGGTAAATGTGCGTCAGGTGGAAGTTGTTTCTCGCTTCGTTGTTCAGGGCCTGGTTCAGGTAGACGGGTGCTTCCTCAAACTGCTCCAGTTCGCCTCTACCCCTGCCCCCAACCAAGGTCGTGTCCACGCCCCCTGTTTCTACCTGCTCCACTTTCATGGTCGTAAAGTTGAAGAAGAGATCATACTTCTCGTTCGTGGAGCGGTAGTGCGTAAAAACTTTCACAGACTGGTTGTCCAGAAAGTCGCGGAGTTGCCTGTTGCGCGAGGCGGGGCCTATTTGCTGGTTGGCGGATAAAATTTGGTAAGCGACGCCAAAGTTCCAGTTGGGGTTGATGTTGCGCGTATGCAGGGCCTCAAACACTGTTTCGCCGCGCCCGCCCTGCACATACTTTAAATGCGTGTAGGGTGAGCGGGTGTTGTAATATAGTGTTTTGTGAGGATCATAGGCATAGCGGTCAAAGATGTTTTTGCCCAACCGTACACCAATTTTCTCCGGCATCTGAAAAAAGATGGGAGTAGCTGCCGTGCCGATATTGCCCAGGTGCTGGTAGAAAGCCGTGTCGTTATACCAGTAGCGCTCGTTGTTGTGATTATTCAGCGACGTATCGATGGGCACCGCCTCATAACGCCCCATCAGCACATCCTGCTCATAGAACCTCAGAACCGTTTTAGGCCCGTAAAGCATCTTAGTGGTATCATCGATGATTTGGGCAAAGCTGACAGTGTTTACCAGCAGTAGGCCCAGCACTAAAAGTATAAAGGCGGATAGTTTTCTCTTCACGTCTCAAAAATAGTGAAATAATAATGTAAATCTGCAGCCTTAGGCTGGTAACAGCTGTTTTACGTGCCCCAGCACCAGCTTGTCAAACATATCACCGTCTGCCAGGAATTGTACCTCAATCGGCACAAAAAAGATGGGCAATTGCCTAGTAATGGCTTCCAAACCATCATCCGTCAGCTTCACAGCGTCCTTTCTGGTGGTCAGTACTGCGGCTCCTCTATAATCCTCCTGCTGCAGCAGTTCCTCCAGGTCCTGCAGGTCTTTGGAAGTATACGGGTGATGGTCAGGGTACGCGATATGCCGCAGCAACGTATAGCCCTGGCCGCTCAGGTATTTTTTAAGTGGCTCCGCATTGGCAATGCCCGTCAGCAGCAACACCTTCTGCCCCGGCTTTGCGCCAGACCCCACCGCCACAGGTGCTCCGTAGGTAAATGTAGAGAAAAAGACAGGAGTGCCTGCAGTGGTATACTGCGTCACCTGTTGCGCTATCTCCTCACGCTCCCGCTGCCCTAATTCCGCCGGGCACTTGCTAACAATAACAGCATCGGCACGCTTTGCCCCCGTTCTTGGCTCACGTAGCCTGCCGGCAGGAAGCACATGGTCCCTGTAGAAAGGCCGGTTGAAATCCGTTATCAGCAGGTTCAGCGAGGGTGCTACCGGCCGGTGTTGCATGGCATCGTCCAGCACCACTACCTGCAGCTCCGGCACCTGCTGCTGCAGCTGCTCTACCCCCTTCACGCGATCCTCGCACACAGCCACAGCAACGCCTTTAAAGTCAAGGTGGTATTGAAAGGGCTCATCTCCCAGTATCGAGGCCGTCACCGTATCATCGGCAAGTATAAACCCTTTGCTCTTTCGCTTGTAGCCCCGGCTTAGTGTGGCTACTTTGTACTGGTGCAGCAGGCGCAGCAGGTACTCTACGTGCGGGGTCTTGCCCGTGCCCCCCACGGTCAGGTTTCCGACAGCGATAACAGGTAGGCCGAACCGCCGCGACGGGCGCACTCCCTTGTCGTACGCCAGGTTGCGGAGCCGCATAATGCCCCCGTACAGCTGCGCGAAAGGCCAGAGTGGTATGTGCAGATATTTGTGCATGGTTTTGTAACGCGTGCAATTTACGTTAATTTTAACGAGCCGAAGGGTACAACGAAAGAGAAAAACTATGGCAAAGATACACGAGGTAACCGCACTTTTGGAGCAACTGGCCCCGCTCCGCTACCAGGAAAGCTACGACAATGCCGGTCTGCAGACTGGAGACGCCAACGCAGAAGTTACGGGCGTGCTGGTAACGCTGGACTGCACGGAGGCTGTACTGGAAGAGGCCATCGAGAACGGCTGTAACCTGGTGGTGGCCCATCACCCGATTATCTTTAAAGGATTAAAGCAACTGACAGGCCGCAGCTACGTGGAGCGCACCATCATCAAGGCTATTCAAAACAACATCGCCATTTATGCCAGCCACACCAACCTGGACAACGTGCTAAACGGGGTGAACACCAAAATTGCTGATAAACTTGGCTTGCAGCAGCAGCGGATACTGGTTAATAAGCCCAACACACTCATGCAACTGGTAACTTTTGTGCCCGCAGAGCATACGGAAGAGGTGCTGGCCGCCCTGCATGCGGCTGGCGCCGGGAACATCGGGGAGTATAGTGAATGCAGCTTCAGCGTTACCGGCACCGGCCGCTTTACGCCTTCGGAGCAGGCAAACCCCACGATAGGCGGTGCCAACATGCCGGAACAGGTGCAGGAAGACCGACTTGAGCTTTTGTTTCCGGCCGTGCTGCAGGGTAAAATCATGGCGGCACTAAAGCAGGCACACCCTTACGAGGAAGTGGCCCATTACCTTTATAACCTGGAGAACCAGAACCAGGAAGTGGGCATTGGCATGATTGGGGAACTGGAAAGGGAGCTGACAGAGCAGGAGTTTCTGGCTTACCTGAAGGAGAAAATGGGGCTACAGGGACTGCGTTATACTTCCATCGGGAGCAAAAAAGTGAAGCGTGTGGCCGTTTGCGGCGGTGCCGGAAGTTTCCTGATAAAAGACGCCCTGCGACAAGGGGCTGATGCGCTCGTAACCGGAGATGTAAAATACCACGAATTCTTCGATGCCGAGGGGAAATTGATGATTGCAGACATTGGCCACTACGAAAGCGAGGTATATACAAAGGAGATATTTTATGACGCTATTTCAAAAAGTTTTACTAATTTTGCAGTCTTAATATCGCAAGTAAACACTAACCCCGTCAGATACACTTTTTAATACATGGAAAGTACTGTAGCCAGCAAACTGGAAGCGTTATCCAAGCTTCAAAGCATCGATTCGCAGCTTGATGAAATTAAAAGAGTCAGAGGAGACCTGCCTGAAGAGGTTCAGGACCTGGAAGACGAAATTGAAGGCTATGAGGTGAGGGTTCGTAAGTTTGATGATGAGGTAGCTGCCCTGAACGATGCCATCGCGCAGCGCCGTCAGGCTATCAAAGATTCTGAAGGCCTTATCCGCAAGTACGAGGACCAGCAGCAGAACGTACGCAACAACCGTGAGTACGACGCCATCACAAAAGAAATTGAGCTTCAGAAACTGGAAATCCAGATCTCGGAGAAGAAGATAAAGGAAGCCCACTACCAGATAGAGCAGAAAAACTCTGAAATAGAAGAAACAAAGCACCGCCTGGAAGAGCGCCGCAAAGACCTGGAGAACAAGCAGAAGGAGCTGGAGCAGATTGTAGCGGAGAGCCAGGAGGAGGAGAAAAAACTGGAGGAAGAGCGTCAGGAGGCAGCCTCTGTGGTAGAAGATCGCCTTTTAAGCGCCTACAGCCGTATCCGCAAGAACGTGCGCAACGGCCTGGCCGTGGTAGCCGTGAAGCGTGACGCCTGCGGAGGTTGCTTTAACACCGTGCCGCCTCAGCGACAGGCTGACATTGCGGCTCAGAAGAAAATCATCGTTTGCGAGCACTGCGGTCGTATTCTGGCTGGCGTGGAGCTGCGTGCTTATTAATTTGTATCTATCTTGAGCGAATATCGCTTGCATACAACAAACCGAAAGAGGATGGCTAAACCCCATCCTTTTTTTTTGTTGCCGGCCCTCTGGCTCCTGAGCCATACCTTGTTCGCCTCCCCGACTATCTCCCCCCAGCACAATGCCATTTACCAGCAACTGCTGAGGCTGCAGGTTGCCCAGGCCCAAACACAACTAGAGCAGCAGGCGCAAAACAATGCCACTACCCTGCTGCTGGCCAACTACGCCGACTTCCTGGAGCTTTGCGTGCAGCAGGATCAGAGAAAGTATGCGCCACTGCTGGCGGCACAGGAAGCACGACTAGAGAAACTGGCAGACCTGCCAAAGGAAGTATGGCGCGACTATGCCCTGGCAGAAGTAAGACTTCAGCTTGGCATGTCTAAACTACTATTCGGAAACAGGTTATCTGCTGCATGGGATATCCGGAGAGCTTACCTGCAGTACCGCCAGAACGAACAGCAGTACCCGGACTTCATCGCCAACAAAAAGAACCTGGGGGTATTGCAGGTGCTCATCGGGTCTGTGCCGGACAAGTATAAATGGTTCCTGAACATCATCGGCCTGAAGGGAAGTATAAATCAGGGAGTGGCTAATTTAAAAGCAGCCTCCTCCAGCGACAACCCATTTTACCAGGAGGCCCGGTTGCTGCATGCCGTTATACTTCACCTGACTGATCCGGAGAAACGGGAGCAGGCCGTTCGGCAGGCAACCGCCTTGGCTAAGAAAGATTCCGACAACCTGTTGTTTCAGTTCGTGGCCATGCACCTGCTCAAGAAAACACAGGCCAGCGAGCAAGCTCTGCAAGTATACCTGCACCGTCCGCATGGGAGCGCTTACCTTACCTTCCCGTACCTGCACCACATGGCTGCCGATTTATACTTGTATCGCGCCGATTTTGACGCCTCTATCCAGGAGAACCGCAAGTTTCTGAAGCTGCATCAGGGGCAGCACTACCTTAAATCGGTCAACTATAAGCTATACCTGGCTTATGCACTAAGCAATCATAAGCCACAGGCACAGTGGCATTTTAAGCAAATAGCTGAAGTAGGCATTGAAGACACTGAAGAAGACCGCTATGCAGCCAAGTACGCCCAAAAACAGGAGGCCCTGGTAAAGCCGCTGATGCAGGCCCGTCTCCACTCCGATGGCGGGTACTTCCCGGAGGCGCTGCAGGCCCTGCAGCGGTTAAAACTTACTCCGGCCACACCGGCGGCTGTGCAGGCGGAGTATTTTTACCGCAAGGCCCGCATCTACCACGGCACCGACTCGCTGCAGCAGGCGCTTCCGCTATATAAGAGAGCCATCGAACTGTGCCAGGGCACCGATTTATACTTTGCCCCGAGCGCTGCCCTGCAGGCAGGTTATATTTACAAGGAGCTACATCAACCACAAAAAGCCAGGCTATACTTTAAGCAGGCAATCAGTTATAAAAACCACGAGTATAAAAACAGTGTCGACGCCAAAGCAAAACTGGCACTGGCGGCCATGCAAGGTTCATGAAGTATAAAATAGACATAAGGCTCACTGATTTACCGGTACCAGTGGCGGAGTTCCGGCTGAAGGCGCTGGCTTGGGCTGATGCGCATCCACTGGCGGCGTACTATACTTCCAACGGCATCGCCTACCCTCACCAAGGCTTTGAAGAAGTCCTGGCTGTTTCTGGCGGAGACATACTTCCGCTGCAGCAGGAAAACGCTTTTGAGGAGCTGCGCCGGCTCCTGGAAGCGCAACACCCGCTGCTGTGCGGCTTCCTGAGCTACGACCTTAAAAACCAGACCGAGCGCCTCAGCAGCCACAACCCGGATGGACTTGGCTTTCCCCTGCTGGCTTTCTTTGCCCCGAAAGTATACTTATACTTTAAATCAACAAGTATAAGTATCTATACTTTAGACAATAATTCATCTTTTATACTTGACAACATACTTGCCACTCCTACGCCCAAACCGGCTGCACCACAAAGTATAAAACTGCAGCAGCGGGTTTCCAGGGAGCAGTATGTAGCACAGGTGAAACGGGTACAGGAGCATATTTTAGAGGGTGATGTATATGAGCTGAACTACTGCATGGAGTTCTTTGCCGAGCAGGTGCGACTGCAACCTTTGGTGCTTTATTTGGCCCTGAACGCCGCTTCCCCCACTCCTTTTTCTGGTTACCTGAAGCTGCACGACAAGTACCTCCTTTGTGCCTCGCCGGAACGCTTTCTCAAAAAAGAAGGGCAGAAGCTGATATCGCAGCCAATTAAGGGCACCATTCGCCGGGGCAACACATCGGAGGAAGATCTACAGCTAAAGCACCGGCTCCGGCACGACGAAAAGGAACTGGCCGAAAACATGATGATCGTGGACCTGGTCCGTAACGATTTAAGCCGCTCCTGCGCCACCGGAACCGTGCACGTGGAAGAAATGTTCGGGATTTATGGCTTTCAGCAGGTCTGGCAGATGATTTCGACGGTGGCAGGCGAGCTGAAGCCAGAGAAGGACTTGGTGGACGCCTTAAGGGGTGCCTTTCCGATGGGAAGTATGACCGGAGCCCCTAAAATCAGCGCCATGCAACTGATTGAGGAATTAGAAGACTCCAGACGCGGGCTGTACTCCGGTGCCTTTGGCTACATCAAACCCAACGGCGATTGCGATTTTAATGTGGTGATCCGAAGTATACAGTACAACGCCAGTAACGGCTACCTCAGTTTTATGGTGGGAAGCGCCATCACCTACGACTCTGATCCGGAATTGGAGTATGAAGAGTGCCTGCTGAAGGCAAAAGCCATGTTCAAGGTGCTCTCTAATGAATAATCAATAATGAGTAATGATTAATAAGTGCTGATGTGCCGGGAAGGTTAAGAAGTCGATGAGCAGGCCAATTTAGACAGCCAGAAGCTGGGATTCTCCTTCCATATCAGTTCATTTCTCATTATTCATCCTTCATTATCAATTACTAATCACTTCTTCTCTGCCATTCTGTCACGTTTTTGAATTCATTATAGTATATTTGCAGCTATACTAACGTATTATGGAGCCAATAGTAGATTTAGACTTTATAGATAACCGCACACCGGAGCAGGCCGCAGCCGCTGCCAACTCCTGCGATACCAAAGTAACCGAGGAAACAAACACAGGTAAAAGCCGCAAACTATACATCGAGAGCTACGGCTGCCAGATGAACTTCTCCGACAGTGAGATTGTGTCGTCGATTATGTTTGATCAGGGTTTCGATACGACTTCCGACATCGAGCAGGCCGACCTGGTGTTTCTGAACACCTGCTCCATCCGCGAGAAGGCGGAGCAGACGGTGCGCAACCGTTTGGGCCAGATAAACTACTATAAGAAGAAAAAGCCGGAAATGATGGTGGGCATACTTGGCTGTATGGCCGAGCGCCTCAAAAAATCATTGCTGGAAGAGGAGAAAATCGTGGACCTGGTAGTAGGCCCGGACGCTTACCGCGACCTGCCGAACCTGGTGAACCATGTGGATGGCGGTCAAAAAGCCGTGAACGTACTCCTGTCGCGCGAGGAAACATATGCCGACATCAACCCGATTCGCCTGAACAGCAATGGCGTGAGCGCTTTCATCTCGATTATGCGCGGCTGCGATAACATGTGCTCTTTCTGCGTGGTGCCGTTTACCCGAGGCCGTGAACGCTCCCGCGACGCCCACTCGATTGTGCGAGAGGCAGAAGCATTGGTAGCGCAGGGCTATAAGGAAGTGACGCTGCTGGGCCAGAACGTGGACTCCTATAAATGGGCCTCTGAAGACGGCTCCGAAAATGTAAATTTTGCCCAGCTGCTGGAAAAGGTGGCTTTGGTATCGCCAGATCTGCGCGTGCGCTTCTCCACCTCCCACCCGAAAGACATTACCGACGAGGTGTTGTATACGATGAAAAAGTATGACAACATCTGCAAATACATCCACCTGCCGGCTCAGAGCGGAAACTCTCGAGTGCTGGAGCTTATGAACCGTACCTACGACCGCGATTGGTATATTAACCGCGTGGACGCCATCCGCCGCATATTGGGTGAAGACTGCGGTATCTCCTCGGATATGATTGCGGGCTTCTGCTCCGAAACTGAGGAAGAGCACCAGGACACGCTCTCGCTCATGGACTACGTGCAGTACGATTACTCCTACATGTTCTTCTACTCTGAGCGCCCCGGCACGCTGGCAGCGCGTAAACTGGAGGATG
This sequence comes from Pontibacter chinhatensis, assembly GCF_900113285.1. Taxonomy (GTDB): domain Bacteria; phylum Bacteroidota; class Bacteroidia; order Cytophagales; family Hymenobacteraceae; genus Pontibacter; species Pontibacter chinhatensis. The sequence goes on along the minus strand of NZ_FOOT01000001.1, from coordinate 92,769 downwards.
ACGTACCGTTGGAGGTAAAAAAACGCCGCCTGCAGGAAATCATCGACAAGCAGCGCGAAACGTCGCACAACCGCAACAAGCGCGACGTAGGCAAGGTGCACAAGGTGCTGGTAGAGAACTTCTCTAAAAAATCTGACGAGTTCCTGAGTGGCCGCAACGACCAAAACAAGGTGGTTATCTTCCCGAAAAAGCACTACAAGAAAGGTGATTACGTGAACGTGTTTGTGAACGACTGTTCGGTAGGCACCCTGTTTGGCGAGGCGGTAGATTAGATTTGGAGATTTGGAAATGTGAGGATTTAAAAATAAAAGTCTTCACAACACCTCATCTTCAAATTTCCAAAAAGTCTAATCTTCAAATCTAAAACATGCGCAATATCGATATTCAAAGTATAAAACAACGATTCGGCATCATCGGCAACTCGCCCCTGCTGAATTATGCCATCCAGGTGGCCGCGCAGGTTGCCCCTACCGATATGACGGTGCTTATCACCGGCGAGAGCGGCAGCGGCAAGGAGTCCTTCTCCAAGATTATCCACCAGTTGAGCCCACGCAAGCATGGCCAGTTTATTGCCATCAACTGCGGCGCCATCCCTGAGGGTACCATCGACTCCGAATTGTTCGGTCACGAAAAGGGCTCTTTTACCGGTGCGCACGATACCCGCAAGGGTTATTTCGAGGTGACTGACGGCGGCACTATTTTCCTCGACGAGATCGGGGAAATGCCGCTGGGCACGCAGTCGCGCCTGCTGCGCGTGCTGGAAAACGGCGAATTCATTAAAGTTGGATCCTCCAAAGTACAGAAAACCGATGTGCGCGTGGTGGCAGCCACGAACGTGAACCTGCTGAAGGCGGTGGAGAAGGGCGAGTTCCGCGAAGACCTGTACTACCGACTGAACACGGTGCCGATTACGGTGCCCTCCCTCCGCGACCGCGGGGACGACATACATCTGCTCTTCCGCAAGTTTGCCGCCGACTTCTCTGAGAAGTATAAAATGCAGCCCATCCAGCTCACCCCGGAGGCGGTGCAGGAACTGCAGGCCTACCGCTGGCCCGGCAACATCCGCCAGCTGAAGAATATTGTCGAGCAGATTTCGGTGCTGGAGTTTGAACGCTTGGTAAATGCCGATACCCTGCGCCGCTACCTGCCCAAGGAGACCAGCTCCTCGCTGGCCGTGATCCAGCAGAAAGAGGGTTCTGGCGAGGGGGCTTTCTCCGAGCGTGATCTGCTCTACAAGGTGCTCTTCGACATGCGCCGCGATGTATCTGAACTTAAGAAGCTTGTTTTTAACATGCTGGCCCATCAGCCAAACGATGAAGACCTGCTGCGCGAGCACAGTCACTTGTTTGAGAACATGGAGCAGCCGCAGTTTAACGGGCGTTCCTACAAACCCGAGCCTGTGCAAAGCGAGCCGCTGTACCTGCCCATCAAGCAAAGCCCGACGCGGGAGTATGAGGAGGAAAAGGTGGAGGATATTCCGCACGAAACCGAGGAAGAAAGCCTTTCTTTGGAAGACAAGGAGCGCGAGCTGATTTTAAAGGCGCTGAAAAAGCACAATAACAAGCGCAAGTATGCCGCCCAGGACCTGGGCATATCGGAGCGCACCCTTTACCGCAAATTAAAGCAGTATGACATCGAAGATTAATTCCCGCTTTTTAGGCCAGATATTGCTGTTGCTGCTGTTTATAAGTAGCAGTGGCTGCGGCATCTATTCTTTTACCGGCACCAACCTCTCTCCGGATATCAGGACAATGTCCATTCAGAACATTGAGAACAGTACCGGAGAAGGGCCTTCTAACCTGACGCAGGTAGTGACCGACAACATGAAGGATTATTTCCGCCGCAACACCAACTTAACGATTGTGCAGAGCGAGGGAGACTTGCAATTAGCTGGTCAGATTGTTAGCTTTACCTACTCTCCGGCCGCCATTCAGCGCGACGGGCAGCAAGACATTGCCTCTCTTAACCGCTTAACGCTGGGCATTCAGATAAGATATGCCAACGTGAAGCAGCCAGAGAAGGATTTTGAGAGAACATTTACCATTTCGCAGGACTTCCCGCAGAACGTGGACGTCACCCAGCTTTCGACGGCGCAGATAGAACAGCTGACGGAGCAGTTGGTGGTAGATGTTTTCAACAAAACCGTGGCAGATTGGTAATGCCGTTTTTTCCGGAACCTAAGCAAGTATGAATAAATCGGCATTTTTACAACTGATCAAGCAGGCCTCCAGCATCTCCGACCAACAGACGGAAGAACTGGAGAAGGTGGCGGCTACCTTCCCCTACTGCCAGACGGCGCACCTGCTGCTGGCCAAGTCAGCCTACGACAAGGGAAGCATGCTCTCCACGCAGCGCCTGCGCAGGGCCTCTGCCTATGCCACTAACCGCCAACTGCTCAAGCGCATCATTTATACTTCACCGGTAGCCGAGCCGCAGTTTGATGAGGCCGCAGTGGAAGATCAGTACATAGCACAAGTCGAGGAACTTCCCGAAGCACCTACTGCACCTGCAGTAGCAGATGAACCTGAAGAACATAACATCGCTATTGTAGAAGAAGTTATACTTTCGGAGTCGCTTGCTGAACCGGAAGAAGTTGATCCTGTGCAGGCAGAAGTAGCAACTACTGAAAGTATAGCTGAGGCACCACTGGCAAGTATAAATAAGGAAGAGGAAGTTGAAGATGCCATAGTTCTGGAGGAGACCGAAGAGGAAAGTATAAAAAGCTCCTTCCCGGCTGACAAGGCCATTCTGGAGCAGCCTATGGAAAAGCTTGACTCCGAGCTTGCCCTGCTGCTTACCATAAAGAGCCTGAGCCCCTCCTTCACCGACCTGCTGGCCCAAAAGCCCGATGTAGACCCAGCACCGAACTTGCCAGTAGCCGAGCTGCCGCAGCAGACAATTCAGCAAGAGGTTATTGAGCCGCAGCAGGAAGAGGACACACCGGTACCCCAACCTGCTGATGACCTGGCTAGCATCATCGCAAAAGAGGCCGCTGCAGCAGCAAGCACTTATTATAGTATAGAAGACGCCGAAGAGGAGGCTGTTCCTACCCTGCCCCATGCGGAGCCGGAGGCAATAAGCCCGGAGCCTGAAGAAGCTGAGGTAAAGTATGCCTTCGATGAGATAGACATGATGTACCAGCAGGATGTGCTGGGATACTGGATGTCGTCGAGCCGGACGGGCGAGGTGCTGGTGTTGAAAGAAGAAAATGAGTTTGTGCGCGAGCGGCCTGCTGCTTTCCACCCAGAGCTTATACTTGAGTACAGCAAGGTGCATGGTCTCTTAAAGGTGGAAGACGACCGCACGCCTGCCCTGCACGAGCAGCAGGACATCATTGACCAGTTCCTGAAAATCAGCCCGCGCCTTAAAACGCTTAATAACATTAAGCTAAAGCCCGAGCCCCAGGAAGACTTGTCGCTGAAAAGCACCAAAATAAAGCGGGGAATCGCCTCCGAGAGCCTTGCCAACATCTTTGTAAAGCAGGGAAAGGCGAAGAAAGCCATCAAAATATATGAGCAACTCATTTTGAAATATCCGGAAAAAAAGAGTTACTTTGCCGAACAGATCGAAAAATTACAAAACATAAGCTAACATGTATATCGCCCTTATTAGTATCATTATCTTTATCTGCGTGCTGCTTGTATTGGTTGTACTTGCTCAGAACCCTAAGGGAGGCGGCCTCTCAAGCCAGTTTGGCGGTAGCACCAGCCAGCTAATGGGCGTAAAACGCACCGGCGACCTGCTCGAGAAACTGACATGGGGCTTTGCAATCGGCCTTGTGGTACTTACTTTAGCTACGCATATGCTGGGTAGCTCTGGAAGTGGAGCCGTAAGAAGCGTTAACGAGGAGCGTGCCCGCCAGTCCCAGTTACCGGCTGCCCCGGGAGCGCTGCCAGGTGCTGCCACTGACACGACTGCTGCCATACCAGGTGCCGGTGAAATCCCAACGATGATTGACACCGCTGCCGAGTAAAGACATATAGCCCATAGGGTGAAAAGCCGGTTCTGCCAAGAGCCGGCTTTTTTATTTGCTCCCCTCCTGCCGCAGTCTGACAGAATTACAAAAAAGTTCCTGGTAGTGGCAGAAAATGACAAACCTGACAGGGAAACGGGCGTTAGAGACTGAAAAATTGGCTTAAAATGGCAGCTTTGCTGCATTGGCACAGGAAATGATAATACACCGGTAGTTATTGTAGATTCATAACAACATAACATAACTAAATAACCAAAAACTATGTCGATCAACATCAAACCATTAGCAGACAGAGTGATTGTGGCTCCTGCTGCAGCAGAAGAAAAGACTAAGTCTGGTATCATTATTCCTGACACTGCTAAAGAGAAACCTCAGCGTGGAGAGGTGGTAGCCGTTGGTGAAGGCAAAGTATCAGAGCAAGGTGCCCTGATGAAGCCACAGGTTAACGTTGGCGATACCGTGTTGTACGGCAAGTATGCCGGTACGGAGATATCCATCGATGGCAATGATTACCTGATCATGCGCGAGTCTGACATCCTGGCTGTTCTCTAATCAACCCAAACTTAAACCTAATCCATAAAAAATAAAGATATGGCTAAAAACATCACATTCGATGCCGATGCACGCACCAAAATTAAGTCTGGTGTAGATAAACTGGCTAACGCTGTTAAAGTAACCCTGGGCCCTAAAGGCAGAAACGTTATCATCGACAAGAAATTCGGTGCCCCTACCATCACCAAGGACGGTGTTTCTGTTGCAAAGGAAATCGAGCTGAAAGACGCTATCGAGAACATGGGCGCGCAGCTGGTGAAAGAGGTTGCCTCTAAAACAGCTGATCAGGCTGGTGACGGTACTACTACCGCTACCGTACTGGCGCAGGCAATTTACACTGCCGGTATTAAGAACGTGGCTGCAGGTGCCAACCCAATGGACCTGAAGCGTGGTATCGACAAGGCTGTTGAGGCTGTAGTAGAGAACCTGCGTTCACAGTCAAAGAAAATCGAGAACTCTTCTGAGATCTCTCAGGTGGGTACTATCTCTGCCAACAACGACGCTGAGATCGGTAAAATGATCGCTGATGCGATGGACAAAGTTGGTAAAGACGGGGTAATTACCGTTGAAGAGGCCAAAGGAACTGAAACTGAGGTTAAAACTGTGGAAGGTATGCAGTTTGACCGCGGTTACCTGTCTCCATACTTCGTGACGAATGCGGAGAAAATGGAAGCTGACTTCGACAACCCGTTCATCCTGATCTACGACAAGAAAGTGTCTACCATGAAGGAGCTGCTTCCTGTACTGGAGCAAGTAGTTCAGACTGGCAAAGGCCTGGTAATTGTTGCGGAGGATGTAGACGGCGAGGCGCTTGCCACACTGGTGGTTAACAAACTGCGCGGTTCCCTGAAAATCGCTGCCGTGAAAGCCCCTGGCTTCGGCGACAGAAGAAAAGCCATGCTGGAGGACATTGCTATCCTGACTGGCGGTACTGTAATCTCTGAGGAGCGCGGCTACAAGCTAGAGAACGCTACCCTGGATTACCTGGGCCAAGCAGAGAAAGTGATCATCGACAAAGACAACACCACCATCGTGAACGGTGCCGGTACAAAAGACGATATCACGGCTCGCATCAACCAGATCAAAGCCCAGATGGAGACAACTACATCTGACTACGACAGAGAGAAACTGCAGGAGCGCCTTGCCAAGCTTTCCGGTGGTGTAGCTATCCTGTACATCGGTGCTTCTACTGAGGTAGAGATGAAGGAGAAGAAAGACCGCGTAGACGATGCCCTGCATGCAACACGTGCTGCTGTTGAGGAAGGTATCGTAGCTGGCGGTGGCGTTGCCCTAATCCGCGCTATTGATGCCCTGGAGAGCCTGGAAGTTGAGAACGCTGACCAGAAAACAGGTATTCAGATCATCAGAACGGCTATTGAGGCTCCTCTGAGAACTATCGTGGCTAACGCTGGTGGCGAAGGTTCTGTAGTTGTTCAGGCTGTACGCGAGGGTAAAGGTGACTACGGTTACAACGCCCGCACCGACAAGTATGAGAACATGTTCGCGGCCGGTATCATCGACCCAACTAAAGTTACGCGTCTTGCCTTGGAGAACGCAGCCTCTATCGCTGGTCTTCTGCTTACTACCGAGTGTGTAGTTTCTGAAGAGCCTGCTGAGGAAGGTGCTGCTCCAGCTATGCCAGGTGGCATGGGTGGCATGGGCGGCATGATGTAATCAGCCCCCGCGCTTTAAGTATAAAAAAGGCCTAAGCTCATCGCTTAGGCCTTTTGCTTTTTACCATACTTTGAAAGTATAAAAGCGGCTATTGCAGCTCCTTAATACTGATGGTGATATCATGCGGGGCTGTTTCGTCGCCGCCAAAGTATGGGTAAAGCTGATAACCCTCTGCTGTACCGGTGCAGGCGCGTGGCATCGCTACCTGTTGCCCATACATCACAAAAACATACTTGTCCTCTTCCACACGCAGCTCCAGCGGAACCGGCTGTCCCAGCGGCACTGCACCCAGCAGTTTATAATCCCACTTCTTGTTCAGGTAAGTATAGGCCAGCACTTCCAGCCTGTTGTTGTGCCATCGCCAGCCAAAGCGCGCACTGTTCACCTGGTGGCTGGTGCTGCAGTCTGAGAACCCATAAAGCTTGTTGATGTCGGCTTGGTTGTTAGGCTTTGCGGAAGTATAAACGGCCGAGCTGTCAAATGTTACTTCGAAGCGGAGCGCAGTTGCGTTTACCTGCTTCACCGCGTTCTTATCCGAGTAATGCGACCCTTTTTTGATGGTATGTACAACGGCAGGCTTTTCCTCAATTTTTGGGCTAACTGCTTTTTCGGTTGTGCAACCAGCTAGGCAAAGTATAAACAGCAACGACAGCAGAGCCCCAAGAGGCTTTACAGTAAATAACATGGCTAAAAGTATAGAAATTAAAAGTTGTTACCTCGGCAAAACACCAAACAGTGTCTTAATGGTTCTACGCTGCCCCACTAAGTATAAAATAAATGATAAAAAAAGCCCCTGACGAAATACATCAGGGGCCTTGAAAAAGTATAAATCAAAATTATTCATCTCACTACTATTTCCAAGTTAGGAGATAAAGTATGGATTAATGAATGCCGTGCATCCACTTTCTCATGATCGGGGTGAGCAGGAGTGCCAGTAAGGCAAATCCGAAGGCCACATAGCCAATCTGCTCAAACACGCTAGTATACACTAACAGCGAATCCATGCCTCCTACTTCTCCATCTCCGCTGCCGCTTACAGAAGTAAGCTTGGCGATAATGCCCGCAATGTGGTGGGCAAATGAAGAAGACAGGAACCAGATACCCATGATGAATGATACAATCTTAACTGGAGAAAGCTCCGTTACTTTTGAAAGGCCTACAGGGGAAACGAAAAGCTCACCTGTTGTGATAAACATGTAACCTAGAATCAGGAACCAAATAGACACTCTACCATCGGCATCAGCATAATTGGCGCTCCAGGCAAAAATCATGAAACCCAAACCCAGCTGCGCTATACCTAAGGCAAACTTCACAGGCGTGAACGGGTTCATGCGCATCTTAGAGAAAAACAGCCACATGGCCGAAAACGGAAGCGCAAAAAGCACGATGAAGAACGGGTTGATGGAGTTCGTTTGTGCCGCGTTCAGGAACGTCAGGTTAACGTTACGCTCAGCGAAAAGCGTGAGAGAGGAGCCGGCCTGCTCGAAGAACGACCAGAACACGGTAATGAAGAACGTCAGCAGGATTACCACAATTAGCCTTTCCCGCTCTACCTTATCCACCTTAACCAGGTTATAGAAGAGCACAATGGCTATAACTGGCAGCAGGATGTAGTACATAATAATGTCTATCAAACTACCATCAAGCGACACCTGACCCAGACCAGGGATATCCATTGTTCCGTTAAACAGGAGAATGGCGAAGATTGGCAGCGACACAACTGAGAGTATGGAAACCCATGCACCTCTTGTTACCCCAGCCACTTTTTCATTAAGCACTTCCTGGCTAGGTGGCAAACCGTTCTGACCAAACACACCGCTTCTGGTGCCGTTCCAGAACATGATCAGTCCGATTAACATACCAATACCGGCAGCGCCGAAACCGTAATGCCAGCCATACTCGTGGCCCAGGTAACCACAGATAAGCGGCGCCAGCATGGCTCCTATGTTAATACCCATGTAGAAGATGGTAAAACCGGCGTCTCTTCTCTTGTCGCCCTGCTTGTAAAGGGAGCCTACAAGGGTAGAAATATTTGGTTTAAAAAAGCCGTTACCAACGATAATAAGCGCTAGCGCGCCGTAGAAGAAGATAGGATGTTCGATAGCCAGGGCAAAGTGACCAAGCGCCATCAGAACAGCACCCAGCATAATGGCCTTACGATAGCCCAGCAGTTTATCAGCAATCATGCCTCCCAGAACAGGAGTGGCATAAACTAAGGCTCCGTAAGCTGCGTAAATACCGATAGCTACATTGTCGCTATAAAGCAACTCGTTTACCATATAGAGAACCAGCAGCGCGCGCATGCCATAAAAGCTGAAGCGCTCCCAGAGTTCTGCGAAAAAGAGGTAAAAAAGCCCCTTTGGGTGACCGAACATTTCGGGTCCTGTCGGATCTGCACCAATCGGGGCACTGTGCTCCGTAATCACATCGGTAGCAGTGTGTTCTGTTAAAGACATAGATTTAGATTAGTTGATTGTTAGTTTATGTAAGTATAAGCCCGCTTACAAAGAAGGTAAATATATCAGGTTAGGGTCAAACAGCCAAATATTTTACGTTTTATAAACCGCCGGGTATATCGTATTATATTAAAATCATATCTAGTTTTTGGATATACTATTTTTTATATTTTTGTGTAATAGTTGCGAAAAACCTATCATTTTAATCAAACCCATAATTTTCAATGAAACAATCTGGAGATAAAACTAACACAGTAGGTCTCGAGAATATCGGCATTAAGGAGGCCAGGGAAGTGCTCTGGAACCTAACCCCTGCTGAGTTGGTGGAGGAGGCCATCAAAAATGGCGAAGGTGTGCTTACTGACAATGGCGCGTTAATGTGCGATACCGGTAAGTTTACCGGCCGCTCGCCCAAAGACCGCTTTATCGTAAAAGACGCCAAAACAGAGGACTCTGTTTGGTGGGGGGACATCAACATACCATTCGACCCGGAGAAGTTTGATAAGCTTCATGCCAAGATGGTGGACTTCCTGAAGGACAAGAAGCTGTATGTTCGCGATGCCTATGCCGGTGCTCACCCGGACTACCGCCTCAACCTGCGTATCGTGAATACCCAGGCCTGGCACAACCTCTTCTGCAACAACATGTTCCTGCGTTTGTCGCAAGAAGAGCTTGAAAACCATTCTCCGGATTTCACCATCATCTGTGCCCCAGAGTTTGAGGCTGACCCGGCTGAAGACGGCACCCGCCAAAGCAACTTTGCGATCATCAACTTTACTAAAAATATGATCCTGCTGGGAGGCACGGGCTACGCCGGCGAAATGAAGAAAGGCATTTTCGGAGTGCTTAACTACATCCTTCCTCACGAGAAAAACACCCTTTCGATGCACTGCTCCGCAAACATTGGCGCAGATGGCGACACAGCCATTTTCTTCGGGCTTTCCGGTACTGGTAAGACGACGCTCTCGGCAGATCCGAACCGTGGCCTTATCGGCGACGACGAGCACGGCTGGACAGAAGACAGCGTGTTTAACTTTGAAGGTGGCTGCTATGCCAAGGTTATCGACCTGACCCGCGAGAAAGAGCCGCAGATCTGGGACGCTATCCGATTCGGGTCTATTGTGGAGAATACCCGCTTCTTCCCAGGCACCCGTACCGTTGATTACACGAACAAAACTGTTACAGAGAATACGCGCACGGCCTACCCTATCAACTTCATCGATAATGCGATTGAGCCTTCGAGAGCTGATATTCCAAAAAATATCTTCTTCCTGACTGCGGATGCTTTCGGGGTGCTGCCTCCTATCTCCAAACTGAACGCGAGTCAGGCCATGTACCACTTCATTTCGGGCTATACTGCAAAAGTTGCCGGTACCGAAGTGGGTATTACGGAGCCGCAAACAACCTTCTCCGCCTGCTTTGGAGCAGCTTTCCTGCCACTGCACCCTACCAAGTATGCCGAAATGCTGGGCAAGAAAATGGAAGAGAACAATGTGAACGTGTGGCTGGTCAACACCGGTTGGACGGGCGGACCTTACGGAGTAGGAAGCCGTATGAAGCTGGGCTACACCCGCGCCATGATCACGGCAGCCCTGAACGGAGAACTCAACCAGGTAGAATACACGAAGCATCCTGTATTTGGCGTTGAAATGCCTGTTTCCTGCCCTAATGTTCCGGAGGAAGTGCTCAACCCGCGCAACACCTGGGCAAACAAGGAAGAGTACGATGCCAAGGCAACCGACCTTGCTTCTAAATTCGTGAAGAATTTCCAGAAATTCGCTGATTTTGCCAGTGATGAGATACTGGCAGGCGCTCCGAACGTGGAAGTAACTGCTTAAGCGGGTAAATATTTTACTTTAAAGAGGCCTCTCTGCTTCCTGCAGAGGGGCCTCTTGATTTAAAGAGAGCCACAGGATTACTCCATCTGGAAATCGCTCCATTTTCACTGTAGAATACTCTGAAAAGATGGTTTTTATTAAATCCTATACAGTCAGTTGAGGTGTGTGGAAGAGCCGGGATTACAGTATAAAGCCTTCAAAAGAAAACTTTTTATCCCGAGGAAGCATATATTTGTATAGTAAGTACAATAATAATCATCTACCGCTACAATATAAAACCGTGCACCTGTTCTACACACCTGACATCCAAGGCGAAATCTATACTTTAAGCGAGGAAGAGTCAAAGCATTGCACGCGGGTGCTGCGGCTGAACCATGGCGATACGGTGTACTTAATAGACGGCTTTGGTGGGATGTATACGGCTATCATACAGGATGCACACCAGAAACGCTGCCAACTCCAGATCATTGACAAGCAAATGGAGTATGGCAAGCTGCCGTACGTGTCTCACATAGCGGTGGCCCCTACCAAAAACCTGGACCGCATGGAGTGGTTTGTGGAGAAAGCAGTAGAGATTGGAATTAGTGAGATAACGTTTCTGCTTTGTGAGCACTCCGAGCGCCGCAGCCTACGCCTTGACCGGCTTGAGAAGATTGCCGTGAGCGCGATGAAGCAATCAAAGAAAGGCTACCTACCGCTGCTGAATGACCTGACTCCCTTTGATCGTTTCATTCAGAAAGCTGTACCTGAGAACACTTTTATTGCTCATCTGGAGGATGATGCTACCAAAAGTATAAAGGATTACTACAAGCACGGATTGCCGCACTGCATCATGATCGGCCCAGAGGGAGACTTCTCGACAGAGGAAATTAAGGCAGCCTATGCGGTGGGTATAAAGCCCGTAACCCTTGGCCAGAGCAGGCTGCGCACGGAGACGGCCGCCCTGGTAGCTTGCCATACCCTGAGCGTACTACATGATATTTACGCACCGTTATAAAGTATGAACCAGTACATCCGCCTATGAAAAGCTTCCTGCTCCTGTTTTTTATACTTGCAACAGCCCTTTCGCCAGCCTTTGCACAAAACTACGGCTTTAAGATTGCCAAGCTCAAGTATAACGGCGGCGGCGACTGGTATGCCAACAAAACCTCGCTCCCTAACCTGATCCGCTACTGCAACCAGAATTTAAACATGAACATTGCTGCACAGGAAGATGTGGTGGAAGTAGGAAGCCCGGAGCTGTTCTCCTACCCTTTCGTGCACATGACCGGGCACGGCAACGTCGTTTTCTCGGAGGCGGAGGCACGCAACCTGCGAAATTACCTTATCGGCGGTGGCTTCCTGCACATTGACGATAACTATGGCCTTGATAAGTACATCCGCAAGGAGATGAAGAAAGTGTTCCCGGAACTGGAGTTGGTAGAACTTCCCTTTGAACACCCCATCTACAAGCAAAAGTATAACTTCCCCAGAGGGTTGCCAAAAGTGCACGAGCATGACAACAAGCCTCCACAGGGCTTTGGCATTATTTACGAGGGGCGCCTGGTGTGCTTCTACACGTATGAGACCGACCTTGGCAACGGCTGGGAAGACCAGGAAGTACACAATGACCCGGAGCCAATCCGGCAGCAGGCTTTACGCATGGGGGCCAACATACTTACCTTCGCGCTAACGCAGGAGTAGGTTAGGAATGTTGAGAGTAGCCTGAGACTAAGTATAACTAAAATAGGTTAAAGCATAATAAGTCACGCAGTTAGACTTTAGTAAGATGAAAACCATCGGATGTCAGCACATGTACCTGAAAGTATAAATTTTAAGGCACTGCATATCCTGCTGCAAAGAGAGAAATTAACCACCCGTGCAGGGTAAAATCACTCCTTCAGAATTCATACTTAACTAACTATACCTTCTGTTGAAGATCTCTGAAAGTATAACGGCATCACGCGCCGAGGCGGGGTTTCGCAGCATCTCTTTGTAACGGTTGGTCCGTGTAACACGGGCAGGCTCTGCTTCCCTTATACTTTTCTGCTCGCGCAACTTCGATTGTTTGGCTGCTTCAATCGCTTCTGCACGCTTCTCCCAGGATAACGCTTTAGGAGCTACCTCATCATAGTTTTTATACTTTCTGGCTGGGGCTTCGGCCGGCACCATAGCAGGCGCAGTCTGTACAATCTCTCGTGTGCGCTCTTTTGTCTGCTGCACTACCTCCTGCCCCTGCCGGTTTGCCTGGTCTAACTTAGGTTGTAACTCCCGGAGGATGTCCTCAAACGAGGTTACGGGCTTGGGCGGTTGCTGCTGCGGTCGCGGCCTTCTGGGTTCCACGTCCACGTCCTCATCCCCGCCACTAAACGCCTTGCGCCACTGCGTGATGATAAAGTAGGCCACGGCTGCCAGTATATAAATGATTATCTGAAGATCTTCCATAGTCACCGGTTCTTATCCAAATATAGCAAAATAAATGGGTGCCTCTACCCCATATAACCATTAATTATACCTTTGCAAGAGATGTTCTATTGAAAATTCGTCTTATTTTTGAAGATAAGATCATAGAGTTTCCGCAATACGCGAATGCAAGTTTCAAGATTAGAAATCAAAGGGTTCAAGAGTTTTGGCGACCGCGTCGTCATCAACTTCGACAACGGGATTACCGGCATTGTGGGGCCCAATGGCTGTGGCAAGTCCAACATTGTGGATGCCATACGCTGGGTGCTGGGTGAGCAGAGAACACGTAACCTCCGCTCCGATAAGATGGAGAACGTAATTTTTAACGGCTCCAAAACCCGCAAGCCCGTGCAGATGGCCGAGGTGTCTATCACTTTCGACAACAACAAAGGCATCCTTCCGACAGAGTACTCGCAGGTAACAGTGACGCGTAAATACTACCGCACCGGCGAGAGTGAGTATATGCTGAACGGAGTAACCTGCCGCCTGAAAGACATCAACGAGCTTTTCCTTGATACGGGTATCGGTTCCGACAGCTACGCCATCATCGAGCTGAAAATGGTGGACGAGATCCTGAACGACAAGGAAAACTCTCGCCGCCTGCTGTTTGAAGAGGCTGCCGGTATTTCCAAGTTCCGGGTGCGCAAAAAGCAAACGCTGAAGAAACTTGAGGAGACTGATGCTGACCTGGAACGCGTGGAGGACCTGCTGCACGAAATCGACAAGAACATGAAGACGCTGGAACGACAGGCAAAGCAGGCCGTTAAGTATTTTAACCTGAAGGACGACTACAAGAAGCACAGCCTGGAGTTTGCCCGCCGCAACATTGCCCAGTACCAGCAAACGCTGGAGCGACTGGAGCAGGATGTGCAGCAGGAAGCCTCGCTGAAGGAGAACTATATCGCCGTCGTAACAGAGGCCGAAGAGGCTATCGCCGGACAGAAGGAGGAGCTGAACGAGACGCAGGAAAGGCTGGCCGAGATGCAGCGTACCATGCAGGTGCAGACGGCCAAGCTGCGCCAGCTCGAAAACGACATCAAACTCAGGTCAGAGCGTAGCACTTACCTGAAGGAGCGCATGCAGCAGCTGCGCCAGCAAATCAGCCAGGACACGGCTAACGTAGAGCACACCCAGGAAAGTATACTGGAGCTGCGCGACGAACTGGCGGCCGTACAAGACAACTTTGCCGAGGCGGAAGAGCAGGTAGCTGCCATGAAAGAGCAGCTGCAGGAGGCCAACGAGCAGAAAGCAAGTATGCAGGAAGTTTACCAGGAACTGGTGCAGCAGCAGAAAGCCAAGCAGAACGAAGTATACCAACTGAGCAAATCGCTTGAGATTAGCCAGGTACAGATACAGAACATCAACCAGGAGCTCGAACGCTTGCAACAGCAGCAACTAACCGCCGACGAGGATGGTCGCGTGCTGCAGGAGCAGTTGCAGGAAGCCCAACAGGTCCTGGAGGAGCGCACTTCTGAGCTGGTGCGCCTGCAGGCCAAAGAGGAAACGCTGCAGCAAAGTATAGAAACCACCGAGGCTAACATTGAAGAGCTAAAAGGCGAGCTCGTAGAGCAAAACCGTACCCTAGACTCCAAGCAAAACCAGTATAACCTGACCAAGTCGCTGGTGGAGAACATGGAGGGATTCCCGGAAGCGATTAAGTTCCTGAGCAAGGCCGACAGCTGGAGCAAACCTGCCCCGCTCCTATCCGATATACTTGTCTGTAAGCCTGAGTATAAAGGCCTTATTGAAAGTTACCTGGAGCAGTACATGAACTACTTCGTAGTGGATGAACTGCAGGACGCGGTGGACGCAGTTGCCCTTTTGAAGACCGAAAATAAGGGTCGCGCCAACTTTATTATATTTTCGGAAATTGAAGATCTGGAGCCGACGGCCACCTTCAGCGAGGGCAACCTGCAAGCCGCCTACGAACTGGTTTCGGCAGACAAAAAGTATAGCACCCTGCTCAAGTATATGCTCCGCAACGTCTACATCACCGACGACGCGGAGGAGGAGCTTTATGGACACGAGTATAAAACCATCATCCTCAAAGACGGCAGTGCTATCCGTAAGCCATTAAGTCTGACAGGCGGTTCAGTGGGTGTATTCGATGGAAACCGTCTGGGCCGTAAGCAAAACCTGGAGAAACTGGCCGAAGAGGTCGCTGAGCTACAAGAGCAGGTAGAGGTATTGCAGGGCCGCATCAACACGCAGCACCAGATCCTGCAGAACTACCGAAATGAGTCGGAGCGGGAAACTATAAAAGCGCTGGAAAAAGAAGTTAGTAAGTTGCAGCAGGATTTGCTTACGGTGCGCATCCGGCACGAGCAACACCAGCAGAACATCCGCAATTTTGATCAGAAGCGTGATGAGCTGCAAGAGCGCCTGCTGGAACTGCGCGAGCAAAGTATGGAAGTATCGCCGCAGGCCGAGGCGGACCAGCGGGATCTGCAGCGCCTGGAGGAGGAAATTGCCGTGCATGCTGCCAACCTGGAGCGCCAGCAGGAACAGATTGCCGTTATCTCGGGCCGCTATAACCAGGAAAACATCCAGTTCCACCAGCTCAAGAACCGTTTTGCCAGTTTGCAGCAGGAAATCAGCTACAAGCAGAAGTCGGTGGAGACAAACCTGGAGCGTATTGAAGGGCTGAAGCAGGAACTGGTTAAATCGGAACAGGAAATATCAGAGGCAGAGGGATTTATACTTGAAAACCAGCAGGTGGTGGAAAGTATGAACGAAGCCCGCCAGGCCTATGCCGAGGAGTTGGAGGAGATAGAGAAGGAATACTTCTCCCTGCGCGGCGACCTGGACGAGAAAGAGAAAAGTATACGCGAGATGCAGCGCAAGCGCCAGAACTCTGATGAACTGCTGATGCGCATGCAACAGGCCAAAAACGACACCCAACTGAAGCTGGTGGCGATTAAAGAGCGCCTGGCTGCCGAGTTTAACATTTCAGACGAGGATTTCGCGAGCCCACTGCCGGAGGAAGACCTGCTGATCCCGTTATCGAACGACGAACTGAGCCAGCACATTGCCAGCGTCAGATCGCAGCTTGACAAGATGGGGCCGGTAAACGCCATGGCTGCCGAAGCCTACGCCGAGATTGAGGAGCGTGAAAAATTCATCACCGAGCAGCGCAATGATCTGGTTAACGCCAAAAACGCGCTGATTGACACTATCAACGAGATTGACACGGTGGCTAAGGAGAAGTTCATGGACTCGTTCAACCAGATTAAGGATAACTTCAAGCACGTGTTCCGCAGCCTCTTCACCGAGGAAGACAACTGCGACCTGGTTATCTCCGACCCGAAAAATCCGCTGGAGGCAAAGATAGAGATCATGGCCCAGCCAAAAGGCAAGCGTCCGCTCACGATCAACCAGCTGTCGGGCGGGGAGAAAACGCTAACAGCCATCTCGCTGCTGTTTGCCATCTACCTACTCAAGCCAGCGCCGTTTTGTATCTTCGATGAGGTGGACGCGCCGCTGGACGACGCCAACATCGACAAGTTTAACAACATCATCCGCAAGTTCTCGAACGAGTCGCAGTTCATCGTGGTAACGCACAACAAGCGCACCATGTCCTCAACCGACGTGATGTACGGCATCACCATGATTGAAGCAGGCATCTCCAGGGTAATCCCTGTGGATTTGCGCCAGATTGCCTAGCACCAGAACACAAGTATAAAAACAAGAAGAGCCGCTAACGTATAGCGGCTCTCCTTGTTAAATGCAAAAGTATAAATTGAGCTTCGTAAGGCTTACCTTACCCCCTGCTCCGGAAACTTACCCGTCTTGGTGCGATAGAAAGCCAGGATTTTCTCCATGTCAGCCTCTATGTCACCCGTAGGAATAATGGTGGGCCCGATGCCAGCCTCCTTTTTGGCATAATCGAGATATCCGAGCACAATAGGCACATTAGCGCCTTGGGCAACATAATAAAAACCCCTGCGCCAACGCGGCTGGTATTTTCGGGTTCCCTCCGGCGTCACCATTACACAGATGTCCCCCGGGTTCTCCTCGAACATTTTAATCATGGCGTCTACCATGCGTGTGTTCCTGGCCCTGTCAATCGGTATGGCGCCCATCGCCTTCAGTAGCGGCCCAAAGGGAAACTTCATGAACTCCTTCTTAATGGTATACTTGATAGGTGCTCCCATCAGGTAAAAGGCGGCGCGGGCATAGATAAAGTCCCAATTGCTAGTATGTGGGGCCGCTACCATCACACAGCGTCGGTTCTCAGGAGTAAGATTGCCTTCTAATCTCCATCCCGCTACTTTAAAAATCAGCTTCGAAATAAACTTTCCGACCATGAATTGTTAAGGGTGTAAAGTAAAAAAGTAGGCTAGGTAAAAACCAGCCTACTTTATAGGTTAAATAGAATGTATAGATACGCACTTCTGCGCTTTTTTACAACGACTCTTTAATAGTATGCGAAGTTTTGCGCCACAGGTATGCCTGTACCCCTACTCCCAGCACCGGTCCGAAGGATGTGTTTGCGTTGTCGCCTCTCCACTCGCGGGTATACCGGAAAGATAGCATCGGCTCCACGGATATTTTCTCATTTACAAACAGGGCATACCCAACACCTAGTGCCCCTTGGGCAATGTTTGTTTTACTACCCCCTGAGGATAGCGACAACAGGCCGCCTTTCAAGTTGAGCTCCCCAAACACGCCATTATCCAGGTAATAGCGCGTAAAGGGCCCTGCCAGCAGGTACGTCTGCCTGAAACTCTGCTTGGCCCCTTCCACTGATACAATGTAGCTGTCGTGGCTCAGCCCAATGTCTACCCCTATGGCAAAGTCGTGTAAAGGGAAATACCCGCCCTTAAAGTTGAGGTTGGCTAGTATATTCGTTCCCTCTTCCGGCCCCAGGGGTAGGTTGAGTTCCCGCGTGGTCTTCTGAATCGAGGCATCCATGTTGCCTCCTATCAGTATAGAGCCATGCTTTACTTTCGCCTTCCACATAAAGCTCTTGTTCTCCTGCGCCATTACAACCGCCGGAAACATTATCAATAAAAGTATAAGCCTTAGTGATTTCATGTTTATTTTGCCCATTCCTTCAGCACAATTCTACGTTATAAAGACAAAAAAATATACAATATTTAATATTTATTTATTAAAATGTTGCAGCTATTTGTTGACATGCTGCCTGATGTACCGCTCCATGTGCATAGCGTACCGGTAGCCCACATCAAATATCTCGTCTGCTTTGCGGAAACTCGTTAAACGGTAAGATTTCAGCTCCTTCGGCTCCAGAAACAAATCGCATTTATTCAACCGGAGTTTCACGTTGTTGTTGATGGCCAGCATGACGGTGCGCTCTATCATGCCAGTTAGCGAGGTAATCTGCGCCTGGTGGTTTACAGGGTTCACGTGTACGGCAATCTTCACGTCGCAGTTATTATGCAGCGGCTCGATAGGCAGGTTGTTGAGCAGTCCCCCATCATTCAAGGTCTTGCCCTCAAACAAAACGGGCTGATAAAGTATGGGCACGGCAGAAGAAGCCAGCAAAGGTTTGATTACATTCCCGGAAGAAAAATAGGCTGTTACGCCCTCATTCATTTCTGTTGCGCTCACCACCACCGGAATTTTCAGGTCTTCGAATCGCAGCTGCGGGCCCAGGTACTTGTTGAAAAGCTTCTCCACCTCTTCCAGGTGCAGCAAGCCCCGCTTCCCGAACACCGGCCGCATCACATGGAAAACGCTAAGCTCTTTGATCAGCTTCAGGATTTCGTCAGGAGCATACCCGTAGGCATACAGCACGCCTGCAATTGCCCCAGAGCTGACACCAGAAATCATACTGACCTTCACCCCCTGCTCATCCAGCGCCTTTAAAACACCCAGGTGCGCGATACCTCTTGCCCCGCCCCCAGATAACGCAAGCCCCACCCGCATGTTATACTTCTGAAAGACTAAATGTCTCTCTCACGCGCACGCCTTTCTCGGTGTGTTGCACAGAGCAGCACTCGTTTACCGCATCATGCTCCAAAAACAGCACCATCTCCTCGTCTGCTGCCTGGTTCAGGAAACGTGCTTTCTCATCCAAGGTAAGCAGCGGTCTGGTGTCATAACCCATCACATAAGGCAGCGGAATGTGGCCAACCGATGGGAGCAAATCAGCCATATACGCCAGTTTCCGGCCCTTATACTTAAGTATAGGCACCATCATTTTATCGGTGTGGCCGTCGGCAAAGAAGATATCGAACTGCGGGAAAGGAGAAGGCGCCGCAGGGTCAATAAATTTCAGCTGGCCGCTCTCCTGCATGGGATATATGTTTTCTCTCAGGAAGGAAGCTTTCTCCCTTGGGTTCGGTTCTGTCGCCCATTTCCAGTGGTCAGCGTTAGACCAATAAGTAGCATTGGGAAAGACGAGCTCAAGCCCCCCGTTACTGTTTTTATACTTTACCCCGCCTCCGCAATGGTCGAAGTGCAGGTGCGTCAGGAACATGTCCGTCACGTCCTCCGGGGAGAAGCCAGCTGCCTTAAGAGAACCCAGAAGCGTGTCATCCCCATGCAGGTAATAATGGCTAAAGAACTTCGCGTCCTGCTTATCCCCTATCCCATTGTCAATCAGTATCAGCCTGTCACCGTCCTCAATCAATAAACAGCGCATGGCCCACGTGCACAGGTTGTTCTCATCAGCGGGATTGGTCCTTTGCCAAAGCGTTTTGGGTACTACGCCGAACATAGCACCGCCATCCAGTTTAAAAAATCCTGTGTCGATAACGTGTAGTTTCATTTTGCTGTGTGGTTGGGTTAGGGTTTATACTTCTGACAGGCTATAAATAAAAATGAATTAGAGCGTAGCACTGGTGCTCCCGCCTCTAATTCATCCTTATAAGTGTAGGTATTTATGCTGAATTTATGCCTCCAGCACAACGCCCATGTTAGAGAACTTCTCGATACGCTCCATGATACGTTCCTCCGGGTCCATGGTTCCGAGCTCGTCCAGTAATCTGATAACTTCCTTTTTAAGGGTTGTCATCATCTTGTTCGGGTCCAGGTGTGCGCCCCCGAGCGGCTCTTTGATGATGCCATCAATAAGCTTGTGCTTGAGCATGTCTGAAGCCGTTAGCTTAAGCGCCTCAGCTGCCTGCTCTTTGTAGTTCCAGCTGCGCCAAAGTATAGACGAGCAGGATTCCGGAGAAATAACCGAGTACCAGGTATTCTCCAGCATCATCACACGATCGCCAATAGCAATGCCAAGCGCACCGCCTGAGGCTCCCTCGCCAATAATGACGCAGATAACAGGAACTTTCAGCATGAACATCTCCTTCAGATTTCGGGCAATTGCCTCACCCTGTCCGCGCTCCTCTGCCTCCAGCCCTGGAAATGCGCCCGGTGTGTCGATGAAGGTAACGATAGGCTTGTTAAACTTCTCAGCCATTTTCATCAGGCGCAGTGCCTTTCGGTACCCCTCTGGGTTAGCCATACCAAAGTTGCGCATCTGGCGCTGCTTGGTGTTGCGGCCCTTCTGCTGACCGATGAACATCACGCTACGGCCATCCAGCTCGCCAAAACCACCAACCATGGCCTTGTCGTCGCTTACAGTGCGGTCGCCGTGCAGCTCAACAAACTTCTCGGTGATGCCGTGAATGTAGTCTAACGTATAGGGTCTGTCGGGATGACGGGAAAGCTGAACACGCTGCCAGCGTGTAAGGTTAGCGTAAGTCTCTTTCTTAAGTGTCTTGATTTTCTCTTCGAGCGCCTTAACCGCCTCGGAAACATCTACCTGACTCTCCTCGGCCAGTTTTTTCATCTCCTGCAGTTTGCCCTCCAGTGCAGCTATAGGCTGTTCAAAATCTAAAAGCATAGTTTCGTAGCTGTGTTTAGCGTTACAAATTTAAGATTTTCTGCCAATGAACGCAGTAGAACCGTAAATTTATACTTGCCCTTTAAAATAATTGGGCTGTAAATGAAGCTGTTCGCTAAAATGGTTCAAAATATAGCTCCAAAATGATGCTAAGCATTTGCACAATTGAATCCGAGAACATACCTTTGCATCACTTTAACAGTCACAGTTAAGGAAAAACATTAGGTCTGGTAGTTCAGTTGGTTAGAATGCCGCCCTGTCACGGCGGAGGTCGCGGGTTCGAGTCCCGTCCAGACCGCAGCTTAATAACTGCGGTAGACGCAAAGCAGCAGCAAAAGGCACTGCATCATAAAAACATTGGTCTGGTAGTTCAGTTGGTTAGAATGCCGCCCTGTCACGGCGGAGGTCGCGGGTTCGAGTCCCGTCCAGACCGCAGCTTAATAACTGCGGTAGACGCAAAGCAGCAGCAAAAGGCACTGCATCATAAAAACATTGGTCTGGTAGTTCAGTTGGTTAGAATGCCGCCCTGTCACGGCGGAGGTCGCGGGTTCGAGTCCCGTCCAGACCGCTCCTTTAAAAGAGCTTATACTTAAAGTATAAGCTCTTTTTTTGTGCCTATACTTCTGCCATAAAAAAAGCCAGCTGCTGTTTGCAACCGGCTTTTTTATACTTTAAAAGTATACGTTATACTTTGTTATTGAAGCTCGTGGTAGTTGTACACTTTATGTCCCCCTTCTACCAGGTAGCTGTCACGCTTGAACAGCTCAATATCCGAGTCCATCATGTCTTTCACCAGAGCTGGCAAGTCATACTTTGGAGTCCAGCCAAGTTTCTCCTTGGCCTTGGTGGCATCCCCTATCAGCAGGTCCACCTCGGTCGGACGGAAGTAGTTCGGATCAACGCACACTACCTCTTTGCCAACTTCCACCTGGTAATCGGGGTTGTTGCAGGCGGCTACGTAACCTCTCTCCTCTACTCCTTCGCCTCTGAACTCAATCACAATTCCAAGCTCTCCAAAAGCCATCTTCACGAAGTCGCGCACGGTAGTAGTTACACCCGTCGCAATTACGTAGTCCTCCGGCTCGTCCTGCTGCAGGATGCGCCACATTGCCTCTACATAATCTTTAGCATGGCCCCAGTCGCGCTTGGCATCCAGGTTACCTAAGTATAGCTTTTCCTGAAGGCCCAGTCCAATACGGGCAGCTGCGCGGGTGATTTTTCTTGTCACGAACGTTTCGCCTCTGAGTGGCGACTCGTGGTTAAACAGGATGCCGTTGCAGGCAAACATGCCGTAAGCCTCACGGTAGTTCACCGTAATCCAATAGCCGTAAAGTTTAGCTACTGCATATGGCGAGCGAGGGTAAAATGGCGTCGTCTCAGACTGCGGTACAGCCTGCACCAGGCCATAAAGTTCAGAGGTAGAAGCCTGGTATACCTTTGTTTTCTTAGTAAGGCCGAGTATACGGATTGCCTCCAGTATGCGCAGCGTGCCTAATCCATCAGCGTTGGCTGTATACTCAGGTGTGTCGAAGCTCACCTTCACGTGGCTCATGGCCGCCAGGTTATAAATCTCATCTGGCTGCGTTTCCTGTATAATACGGATCAGGTTTGTGGAGTCAGTCAGGTCGCCGTAGTGCAGCTTAAAGTTGATGTTCTTTTCGTGCGGGTCCTGGTATAAGTGATCGATCCTGTCTGTGTTGAAGCTGGAGCTACGGCGCTTGATGCCGTGCACTTTATATCCTTTGCTGAGAAGCAACTCTGCCAGGTACGCTCCGTCCTGGCCGGTCACTCCGGTAATAAGGGCAGTTTTCATCTGTAAAGGGTTCGTAATAAGTATAGATTTCAGTAAACGGGTATATATACTATACTTCTACAAATTTGTTTTTAAAATCTGCGTATGCCAACGCAATTCCTTCTTCCAGGTTTGTAGAGTGTTTAAAACCAAGTGAATGCAGTTTGGAGACATCCATCAGTTTTCGTGGGGTGCCGTCCGGCTTGGAAGTGTCAAACACAATTTCCCCTTCATACCCTGTTACCTTTTTTACCAGCAACGCCAGGTCCTTGATAGTAATATCCTCCCCAGTGCCAATATTAACCAGCTCCCGACCATCATATTGATCCATCAAAAACAGGCAGGCTTGGGCCAGGTCATCGGCGAAAAGGAACTCACGGCGCGGACTACCAGTTCCCCATACTGTTACGGTAGGAGCTCCAGATTCCTTCGCCTCATGGAACTTCCGGATTAAGGCTGGGAGCACGTGGGAGTTATTCAGGTCGTAGTTATCGTTGTAGCCATACAAGTTAGTAGGCATAACGCTGATAAAGTTACAACCATACTGGTCCCTATATGACTCACAAAGTTTGATACCGGTGATTTTAGCAATAGCGTAAGGCTCGTTTGTCGGTTCCAGCGGCCCAGTCAACAAGTAGTCCTCTTTCAAGGGCTGAGGGGCCATTTTAGGATAAATACAGGAGGAACCGAGGAACATCAGTTTCTGCACCTTATGCTTATAGGCGGCATGTATGATGTTAGCCTCTATCATCAGGTTATCATACAGAAAGTCGGCGCGGTAGGTGTTGTTAGCGTGAATGCCGCCCACCTTGGCAGCCGCCAGGAAGACATACTCCGGCCCTTCTTCTTCAAAAAAGTGCTCTACAGCACCTTGGTTTCTGAGATCAAGTTCTTGGGATGTGCGGGTGATGATATTGGTGAATCCCTCATTCTGAAGGGAACGTACGATGGCAGAGCCAACCATCCCTCTATGGCCCGCCACGTAAATTTTAGAGTCTTTATGCATAAAGTATTACACGAAAGTTAAAAGCGAAATAAGGCAATTACCCCCTTATTCGTTTCCACCAAGACTTTGTTTCGTTATCCTCGGCATAATACCCGTAGCCATACCCATACCCGTAGCCGTAGCCGTAGTTCAACTTCTTGTAATTGACGTCGTTGAAAAGTATAGCTGTGTTACGAATTTTACCTGACTCATACTGTAGCTGCACATTCTTCAGGAAGTCGCGGATAGTGTAATCCTGCCGCACCATGAACACGTTGGCATCCGCAATCTGCATCAGTTCCAGTCCGTCAGAAAGTATACCAACAGGCGGGGTGTCCATGATGATATAGTCGTAGCGACGCTTCAGTTCTGCGACCAAATCAGTCATTCGGCCGCTTAGCAATAACTCCGACGGGTTAGGCGGTATATCGCCCGATGGCAATACATGCAGGTGTTCCTGAATAGTTGTGTTGATGACATCATCCAATGTCGCATGCCCCGCAAGGTAGTTACTGAGTCCAAGGCTGCTCGCCACACCCAGATCCGTGTTGTTATTTGGCTTGCGCATATCTGCGTTCACCAGCAGAGTCCTCTCCCCTGATATAGAGATAATATAAGCAAGGTTTTTAGCAGAGAAGGTTTTACCCTCGCCGCTGATTGAGGAGGTGATAACAATGATCTTTCCGCCGTCTGCAGTTGCGTCATTAACCCCAGTCATGTATCTCAGGTTGGACCTGACAGTTCGGAATGCCTCTGCCAGTGCAGATTTCGGGCTGAGGTTAGCCAGCAGGCTCTCCTCTTTTTTGTTATGCCCCACAAGACCAAGTAGCGGTAGCTCGGTATACTTGCCGATATCCTCCACAGTATGAATCTTATTGTTCATCAGCTCCTTCACAAAAATAAGGGCAAAGGGCAGGCCGAGTCCAATGGCCAGGGCTATCCCGTAATTCCGGAGCGGCAGCGGTGCAGTCTGGTTAGTGATAGAGGCCTCTCTAAGAATGGTTACGTCCGAGGTGTTGGCAGCTTTGGCAATTCCGGCCTCAGCACGCTTCTCCATCAAGAACACGTAGAGGTTTTCACTCAGGCTATAAAGTCTTTGGATGTTGATCAGCTGTCTTTCTGAAGAAGGCAATTTTTGCAGCTCGGCTGCCGCAGTATTTATACGCTGGTCCAGATTTCTCAATGCTATCTGGTTTGCATCCTTCAGGCTGTTAAGGTTCTCGAGTAAAGAAGCCCTTACCTCATTTAGCTGCTGCCGCTTTAATTTAATGCCCGGATTATCCTGCCCCTGGCCAGTTGAGGCCACACTTAGTTCTGTTTGTATGGAAACTAATTGCGAAACCAAAGCATTTAATACTGGATCGCTAACGCCCAATGTTGCAGGAGCCTGGATAACTTCTTCAGGGTTCTCTTTGCTAAGGTACGTGGAGAGGTAGTCATAATAGCGGGAGGTTAACAGCATCTCTGCCTTCCGTTGCTCAAGCGACTGCAACTCGCCAGCAACTTTTGCACCGGCAGCACTTAGGTCCATTGCCGCTGTGCGTCTTTTAAAGTCCTCCAGTCGGGATTCGATGAAGTATAACGAATCACTAATCTGCTGCAGTTGAAGGTCAATAAAACTAAGGGTACCTACCGCCTTGGAGTTTTTTATATCCAGGTTATTCTGCCTGTAGGTCTCCATATGAGCATTCAAGTAATCTATATCCTTCTTTGGTGTAGAGCCAGCTACGGTTAGTACGAGAGCCGAGGCATCGCCACCATAAGGCTTTACAGCAAGGTTGGACGCATACCTTCGGGCAAGATCATCCAGGTTGTTAATGGAGAACATGACCTCATTCCCGTTAAAGGCCTCTGGCTTCAATAACTCAATGGAAAAAGCAAAATCATCGATCAGGTAAGACTGCCCAAACTTGAAAGACTTATCTGCTACCTTGTCATTCCACTTCAGGTTTTCAGTTGATAAACTATACCCCTGCCCATCCTGCAGGCTTACCTTAAACATGACGCTGTAGGGAATAGCGGCTGCAGTCGTATCGAAGGTTACCTGAATAGGTGCTTCCCCCTTATAGGCCTCCAACATCAGCACATTGCCTTTCACATAATAGCTGACACGGAAGTCCAGTTTATCTAATGTCTGGCGAGCCAACGACTTTGTCTTTAAAAGTATCGACTCATTAGTAAGCCCTTGAGCGCCTTTAAACAGCTCTGTTCCATAGAGTAATGCTGCTGCGGAGGCACCTTTTGTAGGATCCCCAGAAAACATGACAGAAGAAGACACCTCATACTGTGGGACAGTATACCGGTTCAGCAACCAGGCTGCTGAAAGGGCGATAACAGCACCAATGACAAACAGATACCATTTGGAAATGGCGGAGTTTAAAAGTGCCTTAAAATCTATGAAGCTGTTTTCTTCGGGATTGAATGTAGATTCCAACTTATATGTTATCTTGAAAGTCTAGTATAGAGAAGTACAACGGATGCAATTAAACCGAAGCCAAGTGAGAAGGTACCCAATACGTTCTCCCGGAAGAACTTGGCAGGCAGCGGATCTACCACAATCATATCATCTGGTTTGAGGTAGAAGTTGTTCATCGCTAGGGTGTTCTCATCCAATAGGCTGAAAGCATATATTTTAGCCTGGCCCTCTTCGTAGCGTATCAGTTTAATTTTTCCGCGGTTCGCATAGCTGCCTAGGCCGCCGGCATTGGCGATGGCCTCCACCACATTAATATTGTCCTGATAGGTGGTAAACTGCCCCTGATTTCCTACCTCTCCCACAATTGTATAGCGGAAAGTTAGCAGGCGCAAATTAACGGTCGGGTTGGCCAGGTAAGGTTTTAGCGCCTCTGTTACAACCCCTCTGGCTTCGGGCATAGTAAGACCACCTAAACGGATCTTGCCCACAACAGGTAGCAAAATGTCTCCGGCCTCGTCAATGGTGTAGCCGTCTAAAACCGGATCGGTTGCGCCAAAAGTGGTAGTACCAGCACTCAAGAAGTCGTACTCCTGTGGAGTGGTGGACTGTACTCTAAGGGAAAGGACATCGCCTGTTCTAAGGGTATAAACAGGCTTCTTTAAATCAAATGTTTTCAGAAGCTCATCTGCTTTGCCCTGGTCTTTCACTTCAGGGTTCTCTTGCAGCAGCAGGAGCTTTTTTTGTGGAACGCAGGAGGCAAAAAGAGCCAATCCTACAACGAACCACCATGCGATAAGGGTTTTGCGCATTGGATTATGATTCCTCACTTCGTAAATAAGCCAAATGGCTATTTAATCTCTAGGTATAGTAATGTCTGAAATGGTAAAATTATGAAATTATTGTTTCCGCTTGCAGTTTTTTGTCTATTTATATTTATCGTTTCCCCTTAGAACTGCACCTGAATGCCGTTTGAAATGGAATAAACGAACCTAGTGACTGGTACTATAGGCTTATCTTCATACACGCAGTTGAAATTTGTCTTGAACGAAAACACATTCGTGAGCTTCACCTGCAGGGAAATATCTCCGCTTATCCTGTTTCTAAACCTGTCTATGGTTTTGTCGTGCCCCACCTGATAGTAAGCAATGCCTTCTGTACTTACCTGCTCATTAAGCTTTAATTTTCCGCTTAGATAGTTTGTCGATTTAAACAGGTCGGACACAATGAGCTGCTGCTCCATGTCCGGATTCTCCCATTCCTCGTGTTCATGCATCAGGCCCGTGCCGAAGTATACACTGCCGTCGTCCCCGGAAAGCAACCGGTAGCGGACGCCCCCACCTGCCAATGTCCGCAGCTCCAGCCCCCTGGCCTTGTCCGCCTGTACCTGGGTAAAAGCCTCATAGGAAAGCCTTTTCTTGCGCATAAAGTTTACCCTGAAATGGGAGTAACCGGTGCTGGCAACTGTATTGCGAAGTTCTTTGGAATCATAGTTAACCAGCAGGTAATTATAGTAGTTAAGCAATAGGTAGCTATGCTTTTCAGCAATGTAGGCTACATCGCCATTGAAGGTCAGTTGCAGGTAGTTGTTTGGGTTATCCTTGCCAGCGTTCCGGTTAAACATCGAAAAGCTTAGCCCTCCCTTCCCCGTAAAATAACCGGCAGAATCGCGATCTACACGGGAGCGCTCAATATTCAGAATCTGAGCCGAGGCTCCCTTGGGGAATAGGCATAACAAAGCACCTACCGTGGCAAATGCAAAGGAAAATTTTTTAACAAAAGCTTCCAACTTGGAGATTTTGAGCTTTAATTTCTGCTGTGGGGTAAACATTTAGCAAATTCTGACGGATATATTACAAAGGAACAAAGACAGAACCGCTTATAAAAGCCGTGTTCCTGAAAATCCATTCTATACTTTTTAACTATCGAAACTATGGCAAGGGGCTCTTACAGACTTATCAGGGCATTGCGTGAGACTGCTGCAAGGCTGGCAGGTGGCGCAACGTATGAATGGGGGCACATGGGAAGCTGCAACTGCGGCCACCTGGCCCAAACCATCACCCAATATACAAAAGGCCAGATACACGGTGCTGCCATGTGGCGCTACGGCGACTGGCGGGAACAACTCCGGGACTACTGCCCGCATAGCTGCCTCCCGATGGACGAAATCATAGATCAGATGCTGGACATGGGCTTTACGCGCGAAGAGCTGGCGCACCTGGAGGCTCTCTCCCAACCTCTGGTTACAGCACGTTTGCCACAACACCGCAGGCTCCTGAAGCATAACCTTCGCAATGATGTGGTTCTGTATTTAACCACGTGGGCTGATGTGCTGGAGGAACAGCTGCCGGTTTATACTTTGACCGATAAAACGCCTGAACCTGCCTTGGCCTGATTTTTCTTCGATGCTCCCAAAAGGATTTTCTGTAGCTTTGAGGCGGACAAAGTATAAAAGAGCATGAATTCTGTTTCCATTGTAGCAGCAACGGAGGAGTACGTACAAAAGAAACTATCCGGCGAAGGCTCGGGGCACGACTGGTGGCATGTGCTTAGAGTATGTAACAACGCCAGAACGATCGCTAAAAAAGAAAACGCTGACTTATTTGTCGTGGATCTGGCCGCGCTGTTGCACGACATCGGCGACCATAAATTTCACAACGGGGACGAAACCGTTGGGCCACGCCTGGCGCGGGAGTGGCTGGAGCAGCAGCAGGTAGAGGAGAAAACCATCGAGCACGTGTGCAGCATTATCAGGGACCTTTCCTTTAAAGGAGCTGGCACCTCTTCGGATATGCCCACGCTGGAAGGAAAAGTAGTGCAGGATGCTGACCGATTGGACGCCATCGGGGCCATGGGCATTGCCCGTGCTTTTGCCTACGGGGGTCACAAAAACCGGGAGATGTATAACCCAAGTATAAAACCTGTTCTGCACGACAGCTTTGAGGCGTATAAAAGCAGCACTGCCCCTACCATCAACCACTTCTACGAAAAACTGCTGCTACTCAAAGACCGCATGCACACCGAAACTGCCAGGCAAATGGCCGCGCAACGGCATCAGTACATGGTGGATTTTCTCAATCAGTTCTACGCTGAGTGGAACGGAGAGCGGTAATACAGCCGCTCTCAAAGCCTAATTTATACTTTCCCTATACTCTATAACTGCTCCAACACCTCCTCCACCTTTTTGCCCACGGCTCCTGCTCCGGCGTTAAAGTTGATGGCGCCCTCTGCCCATCCGCGCCATAGCAGCATGTTCGATCTGGGGTTTATCAAATCAATGATCAGGGTTCCCTCCTTGAAAAGATCCACGCTACGGTAGCCGGGCATATCGGCATGGCCATACGTATAGCGAAAACCGCTCATATAGGCGTATCCGTAGCCAAACCCTGATGCGAAGTTTTCAGCCTTATCCTTCTCTTCCGGCACCGACACGCTGACGTCGTAAGCCACCAGCACATCTGGATTTTTCTCCACCTTCGTATAGCCGCGATCCTGCAACTCCTTCTCCACCGCCTTCACCAAATGGTCATGCAGAGCCGGTTTATAACCTTTCAGGTACTCCGGCTGGGCTGCCGGGCTGGGCTGGTACCAGGCAAAGGTTTTGGCATTGCGCAAACTTGACGCATAAGGCGCTTTGATAGCTTTAGCCCCCAACGAGGCGGAAGTTGTGACACAGGAAGTTAGCGTTGCAGCTCCAAGTATAAAAAGACAGGCAAGTATAGACGAAAGCAGGTTTTTCATAGTGTTCAAAGTATAAAAGCAAAGGCTATAGCTCACTTAGGAGCCCAGCCCGGGTACATGTACAAATATAATAAAAAGTATACATGTAAGACCGATGGACATGCAATGCCTCATTGTTCCACATACTGCACTGTTCCGACTTTAGTTTGAGATGATCCCAGCCACCCGTTAAAGTATGGGAAGCGCCAGCAACCATGAACAGTACAAATCCGTGTACGGGAGTATAAACTATGGACAAAACTTATGACAGATCTTACTTCTTATGTTCCCAGCCCGCCGCCGCAGTGGGTGGAGAACTTTGCCCGATTTGGCCTAACTGCCAAAGGGGTAGTATATAGCCTGATAGGACTTCTGGCCTTTATGGCTGCTTTCGAAATCGGCGGGCAGTCGACCGATGATACAAAGCGTTCCGGGGTTCTGAGAACCATACAGGACTTGCCTGCCGGCGATGTGCTGCTGGGGCTAACGGCGGTTGGACTGCTGTGCTACGCTATCTGGCGTTTTATACAGGCCATCAAGGACACCGAGGACAAAGGCTCTGATGCCAAAGGCATAGCCAGGCGCTTGCGGTATGCTTTTAGCGGCTTGGTATATGGCGGGTTTGCCTTTCTGGCCGCGCGCATGGTGCTTGGCGACAGCAGTGGCGGAGGCACAGACTCCCGGGAAACCCTGACTGCCAAGCTCCTGGAGCAACCGTTTGGGCAGTGGCTGGTGGGCATTGTTGCCGTAGGAACCATAGCAGCGGGGATTTACCAAATCTATTACGGCTTCTCTGAGAAGTATAAAAAGGAGGTCCACACCAGCCGGGTGCAGCACGAGGCAGAGCTCCTGCTCATCCGGGCGGGCAAGTTGGGCTACATGGCCCGTGGTATAGTATGGCTTCTCATTGGCTACCTCTTACTGCAAGCCGCCCTCAAATCAAGGGCCTCAGAGGCAGGCGGCAACAGCGATGCCTTTGCGCTGCTCGAGAACTCCTCCTATGGCTCATTTATACTTGGCGCCGTGGCCCTCGGGCTTATCTTTTACGGCGTGTTTATGTTTTTGCGGGCTAAATACCAGCCTATCAGGTCATAGGCAAAAAAGGTAATCCCTGCACGAGCGCCTTCTTAGTTCTATTCCTAAGAAGGCGCTCGTGATGTACACCCATCAGCAGGTGAATATAACCTAGTTTATAATATAATCTTTCTTGAAAGTATAAAGCCTACCATTGGCCCTATATCATCCTCAAAAAAGAGTTTACTGTTTTGCAAAAGCGCGTTAATTTCAATTACTTAGCGCAAAAATCACCCATACCAGAGATTAAGTGTCTGTTGTATTATTTCAACCTAATTGCAACACGCTATCTTTATAAACGGGTACCCTGCTACTACCTGATTGCTACATGAAAAACAGCTCTTTTAAGATCTTTATACTTGATGATGATGTGTGGTACAGCGAACTGCTGGAATATCATCTATCCCTGAACCCTGATTACGAACTTAAGAAATTTCATTCCGCTAAAGATTGCCTTGGCAGCCTCTACGAGCGCCCGAATGTATTAACACTCGACTACTCGCTGCCCGATAAGAACGGGGCCGAGGTGTTGAGCAAGATAAAAGAGCAGAGCCCCGATACGCAGGTCATCATCATCTCCGGGCAGAACGACGTGGCCACCGCAGTAGACCTGCTTAAAAAAGGGGCCTACGATTATATTGTAAAAGACGAGGATACCCCGGAGCGCCTTTGGAATACTATCAATAAAATCCGTGAAAACGTATCGCTGCGCGAAGAGATTGACCAGTTGCGGGAGGAGATCGGGCAGAAGTATGATTTCAGCAACTTCATCATCGGCAACAGCGATGCCATGAAGCGGGTGTTCACGATGATGGGAAAAGCGGCCAAAACCAACATCACCGTTTCCATCAGCGGCGAAACCGGCACCGGCAAGGAGCTGGTGGCCAAAGCCATACACTACAACAGCGCAAAAAAGAAATCGCCTTATGTGACCGTGAACGTAGCCGCCATCCCGCGCGAACTTATCGAGAGTGAGCTTTTCGGGCATGAAAAAGGCGCATTTACCGGGGCAATAGCACGCAGGTTGGGCAAGTTTGAAGAAGCCAACAAAGGCACCATCTTCCTCGATGAAATTGGCGAACTGGACATTAGCCTACAAGCTAAGCTGCTGCGGGTGCTGCAGGAAAAGGAAATAACGCGCGTGGGCGGGAACAGCGTGGTGCCCGTAAACACCCGTATCATTGTAGCCACCCACAAAGACCTGGCGGAGGAAGTAAAGAAGGGCAATTTCCGCGAAGACCTTTATTACCGTTTGCTGGGCCTGCCCATTCACCTCCCTCCGCTGCGAGAGCGCGGCCCTGATATACTGGTGTTGGCCAAGCACTTTATGGATGCCTTTGCCAAAGAGAACGGCCTCGGCAAAATGACACTTTCCACGGAGGCGCAGGAAAAACTCCTCTCCCACGCTTACCCCGGAAACGTGCGTGAGCTGAAGGCCTTGGTGGAACTGGCCGTCGTGATGGCTGACGACAATATTATCATGCCGCACGACATTAACCTGACGGTCAGCAACAGAGAGGTCGATTTCCTGGCTAAGGAGCGAACACTGCGCGAGTACACTACCGAAATCATCCAGCGCTTCCTGAACAAGTATGACCATAATGTGCTGCTGGTGGCAGAGAAGCTGGACGTCGGCAAATCCACCATTTACCGGATGCTCCAAAACAAGGAACTAGTATCTAAATAGTCAAAGTATAAAACCTGCGCTTTGTCATACTTTATCCAGTAAAGTACTGCTACTTTTGCCACAAAATAGTAAAGTATACAAAGTATAGCTTACTAAGCATGATAGCCTGCCGTCACTCTTCGGTTAGGCAACTATCCCCTGTATATGGTACAATATGAGGAGCTGCTGAGGCAGTTAGAGGAGGAAAAAAAGGCCCGGAAGGCTGCCGAAGCACTTTTGCAAAGCCAGCAGTCTGAGATTGCGCAGCTAAAGCAGCAGCTGCAACCTGAGGGCCGTGACCGCATACTTTACCCAGACCAGGCCGCCGCTGGGGAACCTGAGTGGCAAAAACTGCATGCCGAGGTGCAGGACGAGTATCCCAGCCCGGTATTACGACTGAGCTTTACAGGAGAAATTCTTTCGGCCAACCTGGCTGCGCAGGATTTCATGTATGGCGTGATCAGGCAGCGGCTGCATGGCCTCCGCCGATTATTGCTGATGCACATCCGGCGGGTGGAGAAGAGACACAGTAACAGGTCTGCCTCTTTTGATATCTGCATTTCCGGCCGCTACTACCACGTACTTTTCTATCCGGTTGCCAAAAGAGGATACTTCAACCTGTACATGACCGATTTTACGGAGAGACGCAAGGCAGAATCAGCCCTGCTGGAAAGCCAAAGCCTCCTCCGGAACATCGCCCACACTATTCCTAACATCGTTTATATCTATCAGATGGAGGGGAATAGCTGCATTTACATAAACGAGCAGATCATGTCGGCACTTGGCTATAGCGTCATGGATATAGCCGAGATGGAGGGGCAGATATTCAAACATATTGTTGTTCCTGAGCACCAGCATAGGATAAAGGAGCACACACAGCGAATGCTGGGCGCTCGTGATGGCGAAGTGCTGGAAGTAGAGTACCTGGTGCATAAGAAGGACCGAAGCGTAAGAAACCTTTTCTGCCGCGAGAGTGTGTACAAGCGCAAAGAAAACGGGCAGGTAAAACTTGTTATCGGCTCGGCAGAGGATGTCACGCAGATCCGGCAACAAAGCCTTGAGCTGCAACACCAGAAGGATTTTTACGAAGCTATCCTCAACCACATCCCCTCCGACATAGCTGTTTACAACAACCGCCTGGAGTACCTCTTTGTGAACCCGGCAGCCGTCATGGACAAGGAAATGCGGCATTGGCTAATCGGCAAAACGAACGAAGATTACAGCCGCTTCCGCAACATTCCGGCGGAACGTATGAAACGCCGCTCCGAAGCCCTCCGAAGCGTGCTCGAGAAAAAGCAGTACTCGGAGTTTGAGGAAAAAATGCAGACCCGGGAAGGTGAAGAATCCTACCACATCCGCAGACTGAACCCCGTCCTAAACCAGCAGGGCGACGTGGAGCTAATCATCGGGCATGGCATGAATATCACGGAGCTGCGCCAGGCCCAGGAACAAATGCTGGCCAGCGAGAAAAAAAACAGTGCCATACTTGCCGCTATCCCAGACCTGATGCTCATCATCGACAAAGATGGCCGCTACCAGGGGATGCAGAACGAGCGTCAGGAACGTTTACTGTTTCCAAAACACAAGGTGATTGGCAGCCACGTTTCAGAGCTCTTGCCAAAGGTCCTGGCTGAAAGATATGTGTCGCTTGTTCAGAAGGTGATCGAAACCGGCCATCATGAAAGTATAGACTACGAACTTGAATTCCCGGACGGGCTGCATTATTACGAAGGTCGAATCCTGAAGTATAATGACAACGAGGTGCTCACGATTGTGCGCGAGCTAACCGAGGAGAAAAAGGCAGCGCTGGAGATAAAAGAGAAAAACGAGTTGATCCGGCAGGTTCTTAACACAAGCTCCAGCCTTATTTATGTAAAAGATGCAGAGGGCAGGATTGTGATGGCCAACCAGGAGTATGCCCGACTGTTTAATAAGCCGCTGGAAGAACTGATAGGCAAGAAAATAACCGACTTTCATCCGTACAGAGAGGAGGCCGAACTTTACCTGGAATCAGACCTGCGTGTTGTTCAGGAGCTGAAAGAAGTAAGGCTACAGGAGTGCTATAGCCAGCCGGACGGGGATCCGCAGTGGTTTAACACCGTGAAAAAGCCCCTTATCACCAGCGATGGAAGCGTAAACATGCTGGGCGTTTCCAACAACGTAACCGAGCAGCGCCTGGCGGACAGACGCCTGCAGGAGAGCGAGGAACTGCACCGGCTACTATCCGAAAACTCAAAAGACATGGTGAGCCTGCACCACCTGGATGGCAGCTACATCTATGTTTCCAAGGCGGTGGAGGAAATTCTGGGGTATACCCAGGAGGAAATACTGCAGCTGCAACTGCACGAGGTGGTGCACCCCGATGACCTGGAGCACCTGAAAGAGCAAGTCTGCTATGAGGCCCTGAAGCACAAGCAGTACATCACCCTGCAGCACCGGCTCTTACGCCACGATGGCAACGAGCTTTGGGTGGAGAGCAATGTGCGGCCTATCCTGGATGAAGCTGGAAATCCGGTGAAGCTACAGTCATCGATACGCAACATCACCCAGCGTCGCGCAGCTAACGAGGCCCTTAGGAGCAGCGAAAAAAGGTACCGCGACCTGATCAACTACAGCCCGGCTTTTATCTGCACCCACGATCTGGAAGGGAATATACAGTCGGTAAACCCATACTTGCTGCAAATGCTGGGCTATACCACCGAGGAGATGGTAGGACACAATTTAGCTGAGTTCATTTCAAGGGACAGCAGCAACGTCTACAAAGATTATCTGAGAGCAATCAGTCAGGCTAAACTGGTAGATGGCATTCTCCCGCTCCTGAGCAAGGAAAAAGATATCCGCCACCTGTACTACAAAAACTATAAAGTAGAGGAGCCCAACCAGCCTCCCTACGTTATCGGAATTGCGCAGGACATCACCGACCGACTCCGCACGGAGCGGGAACTGAAAAAGGCCAAGGAAGCGGCAGAGGAGTCGGCGCGCGTGAAAGAGAACTTCCTGGCCAACATGAGCCACGAAATCCGCACCCCGATGAATGGCATTTTGGGTATGGCTGGCTTGCTGAAGAAAACGCAGCTGACGGACGAGCAACAAAACTACCTGGATATTATCACGCAGTCGGCAGACAACCTGCTGGTTATCATTAACGACATCCTGGACATTGCCAAGATAGAGTCCGGCAAAATGGAGCTGGAACAGATTCCGTTTAGTCTGTGCGATACTGTGCAGATGGCCTTTAAAAACTTCATCTACAAGGCAGAGGAGAAAGAAATTGCCTATGCGTATAAACCTGACGACCAGCATCCTCCTATTGTAATAGGAGATCCGTATCGCCTGAACCAGGTGCTCCTGAACCTGCTGAGCAACGCCATTAAGTTTACCCAGGAAGGCAGCGTGACCCTCTCCTGCCAGGTGCTGGATGAGACTGAAGACAATATTACAGTAGAGTTTGCTGTAGCGGATACCGGCATCGGCATTCCGCCTTCTAAAATGGAATACATCTTCGAGGGCTTCAGCCAGGCCTACTCCAGCACCACCAGAAAGTATGGGGGGACCGGCCTCGGCCTGAGTATCTCCAAAACGCTCATCGAGATGCAGAACGGCCGCATTTGGGTGGAGAGTAAAGAAGGCAAGGGAAGCACCTTTAAATTTGTGCTTACCTACCCTAAGTCGAAAGAAGTATACCAGGAGGTACGCGAAGACAATATCGATTACAAGAGCCTGGGGCCTATACAGGTGTTACTGGCCGAGGATAATGAGGTAAACGTTTTTCTTGCCAAGTCTATCCTGGAGGGATGGGGTGCTGAGGTGACCGTAGCTTACAACGGGATGGACGCGCTAGAACTGGTGGAAAAGAACCGGTATGACATCATCCTGATGGACATCCAGATGCCGGAGCTGAGCGGAACAGACGCTACGGAAGCCATTCGGAAGTTAGAGGACCCCGTCAAAGCCCATACGCCGATTATTGCCATGACGGCCAACGCCATTAAGGGCGACTCGGAGAAGTATCTTGCCTCAGGCATGGATGACTATATTTCAAAGCCTTTTGAGGAGGCCAAGTTGTTCCGGAAGATTGAGGCGCTGATCCGAAACAATAAACCAGCTACTACTCCTGAGCCAGAAACTCCAGCTACTTCAGAAAGTATAAATCCTGTACAGCTCTACGATCTGGCGGTGCTGGAGAAAATAGCACGCGGCAACAAAGCGTTTATCAAACGCACAAAGCTGCTGTTTATCGAGACAGTGCCCGTCACCTTGCAAGATATGCGCCAATGCCGAGACAGATCTGATTGGCAGGGGGTTAGCGCGGCGGCGCACAAGATAAAGTCTACCATCGACACGCTGCGTATAGCAAGCGCGAAGGAAGTGGTGCGCCGGATAGAGGAAAACGCGAAAAAGCAGGAGAACGTGGAGGCCATTAAAGTAGATATCAACTGCCTGACAGATATTCTGAACCGGGTGCTGGTTCAGCTACAGGATTCGCTGGCGGGAGAGTAGTTTTCAGAAGTTGCTCAAAATGCCCTGTTTGCGTTGAAAGTAGATAATTACTTGCGTTGGTTACGTTATAATTAAAAGCCGTCGTGCCAGCAACTGACGGCTTTTTAATTTACCGAGCAACGTAAAGCTGTGTGTGGCTAAGTTTTAGTAACTTCCTTGTCCTGAAATGATACCAATATGGAAACATCTACCCTCCCCGACCTGAGTTCTCTGACTGCATTTCGCCAGACACTTCACCGCTACCCTGAGCTTTCCGGCGCTGAGGAAGCTACCGCAGCACGAATCCTGGAACAGCTGCAGCAGTACAAGCCCACTAACATACTGACACAGCTGGGCGGCACAGGCCTTGTCGCAGTTTTTGAGGGCGATGCACCGGAGAACGGTCCAACCATACTTTTCAGGTCTGAACTAGACGCCCTGCCCATCTCAGAGGACAATCCGGACTTGGCTTATACTTCGGCGGTTAAAGATGTGGCGCACCTCTGCGGGCACGATGGGCACATGGCTATACTTTTAGGATTGGCTAGTTTGCTGCACAAGTATAAACCGGCCAGAGGACGCGTGTTGCTGCTCTTTCAGCCGGCTGAGGAAACGGGCGCCGGCGCCCGGGACGTGCTGCAGGATGAACGGTTACTGGCCCTGCAGCCGGATTTCGTTTTTGCCTTGCACAACCTACCCGGCTGGCCGCTGCACCAGGTAGTAGTGCGGGAGCAGGTATTTGCTTCGGCCTCCACAGGGATGATCGTGGAATTGCAGGGATACCCCTCCCACGCCGCAGAGCCGGAGAACGGGTTAAACCCTGGTGAGGCCATGGCCGAAATTATACTTTCATTTAACGACCTTATCCGTCAGAAAACGCATTTTGAAGACCTCACGCTCCTGACAGTAGTGCACGCGCGGCTGGGAGAAGTGGCCTTCGGTACTAACCCTGGCTACGGCACGGTGATGGCTACCCTCCGCTCCTACCTCAGCGCTGATCTGCAAAAGCTGAAAACCCTAACAGAGGAGCAAGTGCAGCGTATCTCCCAAAAGTATAATCTGAAGTATAAAATCAACTTTGTAGAAGAGTTTCCGGCTACCGTAAATGATGGATCGGCTTTGGAACTGGTACGACAGGCCGCTGAAGAACTGGGGCTAGACGTGCAGGAAACGGCACAGCCTTTCAGATGGTCGGAGGATTTCGGGCATTTTACAGGGAAGTATAAAGGCGCCCTCTTCGGACTCGGGGCTGGAACGACGCAGCCGCAGCTGCACCACGCCAACTATAACTTCCCGGATGAGTTAATTCCAACCGGAGCCACCATGTTCTACCAAATTGTGAGGCAGATCATCCAGCCATAAAAACCTATGCTGCATAGCTCTTACATCGAAATAAGTAAATCAGCACTTCAAAACAACATCGATTTCATCCGAAGCGAAATTGGCCCTGACGTTCTGCTGTCATCAGTGGTGAAAGGGAACGCCTACGGCCATGGCATCGAGCAGTTTACCCCGCTGGCGCAGGCCTGTGGCATCAATCATTTCTCTGTCTTTAGTGCGGATGAGGCCGACCGCCTGCTCAAATCCATCCCCCGGCCCTCCACTATCCTGATTATGGGCTACTTGGACAACCCTGAGTTGGAGTGGGCCATCCGTCACGACATGGAATTTTTTGTGTTTGAGCTGGATAGGCTGCAGGAAGCCGCGGCTAGGGCCAGAAAACTGAGGAAACGCGCCAAAATACACCTCGAGCTGGAAACCGGCATGTACCGCACCGGTTTCGACAAAGCCGCGCTGGCTCGCGCAGAAACATTCCTCGCCAGCCACCGAACCGAGCTGGAATTACAAGGCATCTGCACCCACTTTGCCGGCGCAGAAAGCATGCAGAACCATGAGCGGGTGTTGCGGCAGCTGCAAAAGTATAACCGGCAGGTAGCACGTTTGCAGCAGGCCGGGCACCTGCCCAACCAGCGCCACACGGCTTGCTCTGCCGCCATGATCTCCTATCCCGATACCCGCATGGACATGGTGCGCGTGGGCATCATGCAGTATGGTCTCTGGCCCAGCCCCGAAACCTATAGCCGGTACATCAGCCAGCAGGAGGGAAAAAAAGACCCGCTGCAGCGCCTCGTTAACTGGAAAAGCCGCATCATGAGCCTTAAAAGCGTGCCTAAGGGTGAGTATATTGGCTACGGCACCTCGTTTCAGGCGCCGCGCGATATGGTTTTAGCCATCGTGCCCGTGGGGTATGCCTGGGGCTACAGCCGTTCCCTCAGCAACCAGGGGCAGGTATTGGTAAAGGGCACACGCGCAGCCGTAGTAGGCACCGTGAACATGAACGTGATGATGGTAGACGTAACGGACATACCGGATGTGGGGAAAGACGACGAGGTGGTGCTGCTGGGCAAACAGGGTGAGGAAAGTATAACCGTGGCCTCATTTGGGGAGCTTAGCACGCAGCTGAACTATGAGTTACTCACGCGCCTGCCGCTGAATATACCCCGCCACGTGATAGAGTAATATACTTTTATACTTAAAGCTATTTCTCAGCCATACCATCCAACCCCATACTCGACAAAAACCCGCTGCTCAGGCACTCTTTCCAATAGTTAAAAACCGACTTCTGTGGATCCCGGGAAACAGAAATCTCGCCGACGCGCGGCTCTTCCCCTTTGCTTGGGTTGCTCTCCTTTATAGCCACTTTGTTGGCCAACTTAGAGAGTACTTTCTTCCCAAAGCTCTGGTCTTTATCTGCATCTTTGCTTAATAGCTCTACCTTTAAATTGTTGTAAATAAGCGTCATACTTCCGTTAGCAGCCGCCTGACTCAACTCAGCCCTAAAATTACCGCTCCTCACCTGCCCGCTTTCCAGCTTCACAAACGACGTGGGAATCAGGATCGGATTCAATAGCTGCAGGTTTGTCTCTCCAATGGTGCCCTCAATCGTGTGGTAACCCGCATCGTGCAGCAGCGGCAAGCGAATGGTTACATCCAGATCCGCACGGTCCATCACCCTGGTTTTAGCCTGAATAACCGCAGGTTCCTTAATTGTTACCTGCTCTGGCATATTAGACAGGTTTGTAATCAGTGCATTGATATGGTGAAAGGCGATATGGCCCCGCTCCTCAGCCTCTGGCACCAGTTCCGCGTAGCGGATGTACCCGCTCCTTACTTCTATAGAGTCTATCCGGAACGGGGTTTTTATACTTTGCGCCATCTCATGCGGTAGTTTTTTGGTGCCCTTGTCCCGGAAGTTCTGCTTGTCTTTAAAGGCAGTCAGCGTGGGAGTTTGCAGCAACGCATGCTTGATATGTACTTTATTGGTGCGGGAGTGTTCCCCAAAATCAACTCCTCTTAGTGTTAGAAGTTCCGCCGCTGCCTCCTGGTGTGTCACGGCCTCCCCTTTGGCGCGTGCCATAGCTGCGGGTTCAGCCAGCGGCGTAATCTTAACCTGTTGCAGCCCCACCTCCCCGGATTGTGTATCGATGTGGAGTGAATCCGTGCTAAGCTTATAGAGTTCGTCGGAGAGCAGCAGGTGCGAGTTAGCAGCAGTCAGTTTGTGCCTTCTCGCATAGTAGGCCCTGTCTTTTGCCGCAAAAGAAGCGCTATCCAACCTGAAATCATCTACAGCAAGCTGGAAGTCGCGTACAGAGGAAAGGGTGTCGGTTGTTGCTCCGCGGCGGTAAAACATACTCGCCTGCTGTACTTTGATGTTCCCGATGGCCAGCCCCTTTAAAAAGCCTTTAGCCGTTTCGTGCAAGGCCAGATGAGAGGTAGTGGTATCAGGCCGCATCACCGACAACAGCAAAACAGGCTTCTGCACTTCCAGCTCCGCCAGCTGCACCTGCCGCTCAAAAAGGGCCTTTATATGACTTAGGTCGCGGAGATATACCGGACCGGTGCGCAGGTCGAGCAGTACCCGGGGCACCTCCTGCCCCTGCTGGCTCAGCTCCTTCCATTTAGTATAATCGGGTTGCAGGAGCACACTGTCCGCGGCTAAATTTCCCAGAAAGGGGGATAACTTCAGCCCATGCAGTTGCAGTTTATAGACTCCCTTAGATTGTTCAGTCACCATACGCTCTACCTTCTGTTCCAGCCAGATGGTGAAAAAGAATAATCCTACAAAAAGTATAAGCGCTGCTCCTGTTACCCAAGCGGCCACTTTAAGCCATTTATTTACCTTGGGAGATTTTTCGG
This sequence comes from Pontibacter chinhatensis, assembly GCF_900113285.1. GTDB lineage: Bacteria > Bacteroidota > Bacteroidia > Cytophagales > Hymenobacteraceae > Pontibacter > Pontibacter chinhatensis. The sequence goes on along the minus strand of NZ_FOOT01000001.1, from coordinate 51,698 downwards.
TGCGGATGTCGTACATGCGGAAGTATGATTTAGACTACCATACGTGAATTTTTACCGGAGCGCTTTGTATACTCCTTTGCCAAAGTATAAACCCAGGTATAATTTTGCTGGTCCGCCGGCTACCTTTTGTGATCGTATTATAAGTTTCGTCTATATTTATACTTATTTGCTCATCCACAGAAACGCAAAAATATGAAATCTCCGAAGTGGCTCGACCGTTTGCTCTATCCTTTCGCACCCCATCCTTTTGAAGTTAGCGGCAGCACAATGCATTATGTGGATGAAGGGACCGGGGAACCAATCGTGTTTGTCCATGGCACGCCCACCTGGTCATTTTTGTGGCGACAGCAAATAAAGGCTTTAAGCCGGAATTTCCGTTGCATCGCGCCGGACCATCTGGGATTTGGGCTTTCTGATAAGCCGGCTGACTTTGCTTATACACCAGAGGCACACGCCGATAACCTGGAAAAGCTTATAAACCACTTGCAGCTGAAGAACATCACGCTGGTCGTGCACGATTTCGGCGGACCGATAGGGTTACGCTATGCATTGCGCCACCCGGAGAATGTAAGAAACCTCGTTATCCTGAACACCTGGATGTGGAGCCTGGAAGAGGAAGCAAGGGTTATGAAGGTAAGTCGGTTTATGGCCGGTAGTATTGGCCGGTTTTTATACTTGCAGCTAGGGTTCTCGGCTAATGTATTGCTGCGGCAGGGCTACCACGAGGGCAAACACCTGACCAAGGACATCAAGTTGCATTACCAAAAGCCGCTCTCCTCTGCTTCCCGCCGCTTGGGAACCTGGGCCTTTGCCAAAGCCCTGCATGACTCGAATCCATACTTCAACGAGCTGTGGCAGCAGCGCGATAAGCTGAAAAGTATAAACAAGCTGTTCCTGTGGGGCGAAAAAGACAAACTACTGCCTGTACATTTCCTGGACAAATGGCAGCAGGCGTTCCCAGAATCCAAAACCATCAGGTATAAAGCTGGCCATTTTGTGCAGGAGGAGCGCGGCGGCGAAGTAGCAGATGCCATCCGCGACTTTGTTACTCAAAACAAGGTATAAACCTGCCGGAAGTATAAAACCGCCGGCAGGTTGAATGCCAGGCTAAACGGCTACTTCTGGTGGCGCTCCTGCAGTACTGCTACCACATCTTTAAGCTCTAAACCGGTTGCCGCCAGCAATACGAGCAAGTGGTAAATCAAGTCAGCCGCCTCGCCCTTCATCGTATCCAGCTTTCCGGCTACAGCGTCAATAACGGTTTCTACAGCTTCCTCCCCTACTTTCTGGGCTATTTTGTTCACGCCCTTCTCAAACAGGAAGTTCGTATAAGAGCCCTCCGCCGGGCTGGCCTTACGCTCCTGAATCACCTGTTCCAGCTGCGCGATAAACTGAATGGCCTTTATGCGAGTGGCAGCTTCCTCCTCTCCAAAGCAGCTGGTGCTACCGGTATGGCAGGTCGGGCCATTCGGATTAACTTTGATGAGCAGCGAATCGTTATCGCAGTCTCCGGCTATACTGACCACCTGTAGGGTGTTTCCGGATGTTTCGCCCTTGGTCCAGAGGCGGTTTTTGGAGCGGGAGAAAAACGTCACCAGCCCCTGCTGCCTTGTCTTGTCCAGCGCCTCCTGGTTCATATAGCCCAGCATCAGCACCTGGCCAGTAGTATTATCCTGTATCACGGCGGGTAACAGACCGCCGGCTTTATCGAAATCTAACATAGTTAGAGAGTTAAAAAGTTAGAGAGTTAGAAAGTTTATGAAGTATAAGTATAAATACCTGGCGCCGGCATCCAGCCGGTGACGCTTCGTGCGTGCGAGTCTCCAGACTCGCTTTTATACTTCTAAAAAGTGAGTCTGGAGACTCACCCCCACCCGTAGTCACCGAAAAGATTCCGGCGTCAGAATAAATATAAATCCAGTTAATCCTTTCTAATCCTGAAAATCCTGGTCCAAAATTAAATCCGCACGGCCACGCCCTGCGCTTTCAGGTAATTCTTCAGGTCTGGGATGGCCAGCTCGCGGAAGTGAAACAGGCTGGCGGCCAGCGCTGCATCGGCATGGGCTTTCAGGAAGGCATCGGCAAAGTGCTCCATACTTCCGGCACCGCCTGAGGCAATCACCGGAACGGATACGGCCTGGGCTACCTCGCTGGTAATATCCAGCGCAAAACCCGCCTTGGTACCATCATTGTTCATACTTGTCAGCAACAGCTCGCCGGCCCCTAACTCCACTACCTGCTTTGCCCAATCCACCGTTTGATGCTCGGTTTCAATGGTGCCGGCGCGGGTGTATACTTTCCAGCCGGTCTCCTCTTTATACTTGGTATCAATCGCCACAGTCACGCATTGGCTGCCAAAGTGCGTGGCCAGTTCTTCCACTAGCTGCGGGTTTTTAATCGCCGAGGAGTTCACCGAAACCTTGTCGGCGCCGTTCTGCAACAGCACCTCCACATCGGCCACCGAGCTAATGCCACCCCCCACAGTAAACGGAATGTCGATGTGACGGGCAATGTCGCGCACCAGTTGGGCAAAGGTTTTGCGGCCTTCATTGGTGGCAGTGATGTCGAGGAACACCAACTCGTCGGCCCCTTGCTCGGCATACCACTTGGCCAGTTCCACCGGGTCGCCGGCGTCGCGGATATTCTCGAACTGTACCCCTTTTACAGTGCGGCCATCTTTAATGTCCAGGCAGGGAATGATTCGTTTAGTTAACATAAGAATCGCACTAAATCTTTTAAGGCAATAGTACCCTCATAAATGGCTTTGCCAATGATGGCTCCTTTTACGCCGATTTCCTGCAGCTGCTCCAGGTCGTCTACAGTCGTGACGCCGCCACTGGCAATAATACCGGCTTCAGGCAAGGTAAGCTTCAGGTGGCGGTAAGTGTTGAGTGATGGGCCCTGCAATTTACCGTCCTTGCTCACGTCAGTACAAATAAACAGCTTTGCCCCTGTCTGCACGTAGCCGGAAATAAAATCCTGCAGCGGGTATTTACTCTCCTCGGTCCAGGCGGAGATGGCGATGTTGGTGCCCTTAAAATCTGCCCCGATGATGATTTTCTCCGGACCATACTTTAGAAGCCAGCTCTTTACCGTTTCCGGCTCGCGCACGGCGATACTTCCGGCAGTAATTTGCGCTGCCCCCGCATCAAAGGCCTGCTTCACCGCTTCATCCGACTGCAGGCCACCGCCAAAGTCAATGGTCAGGTTTGTGTTGGCAGCTATACGTTCCAGCACAGCCACGTTTACGGGCTTCTTCGCACGGGCGCCGTCCAAGTCTACCAGGTGCAGCCGCTTGATGCCACTGGCTTCGAAGCGTTTGGCTACCTCCAGCGGGTTGCTATCGTAGGTGGTTTGCTGCGCAAAATCGCCTTCAGTCAGACGCACACACTGTCCGCCAATTATGTCTATGGCAGGGATAATCTCCATCATAAGGCAAGGAAGTTTTTCAGGATTTGTGAACCGGCAGGCCCGCTCTTCTCGGGGTGAAACTGCGCGGCGTAGAAGTTTTTATACTGTAAGGCAGCCGAAAAGGGCGCCGGGTACGAGGTTTGGGCAATGGTGTATTCGCTCACCGGCACATAGTAGCTGTGCACGTAGTAGACGTAGTCTTGCTCCTCCAGCCCCTCGAACAACGGCGAAGTCAGCTGCTCCAGCTGGTTCCAGCCCATGTGCGGCACTTTCAGGTCGGTCTCGAAATGTTTTACCGGCAGGGGAATGATGTTGAGCAGGTCGGTATCGCCCTCTTCGGAGTGCTGGCAAAGCAGCTGCATGCCCAGGCAAACCCCAAAAAACGGCTGCTCCAATGTAGGCAAAAGCTTGTCCAGGTTTCGGGCCTTCAGCTGCGCCATGGCCGAGGCCGCCTGCCCTACCCCCGGAAAAATCACCTTATCGGCGGCCTTAATGGTTTCAGCATCCGCGCTGAGCGTGGCCTGCACGCCCAGCCGCTCCAGCGCAAACTGCACCGACTGCACATTACCGGCCTTATAATCAACTATAACCAGGTTCATTTAGTTAGTTATGAGTTAGAGATCATGAATAAAGTAGTATAGCTTTAAAATATGTTATTTGTCCTATATATTTACTTATCGACTGATATTATAATAAGGAAGCTGATAAGCGTGAAAACGGTATATAACACATTAAAAGTGAATCCACTAAAAGTATCATTATCATGCTTATTGATAATTTGTTCTCTCCTTAAATGAGCACTAAAAGTATAAATACCTGAAAATGCCATGGTTAGCAGAAAAGCATAAAGCTCCTCATCAAATAATTTATAGTTGAAGCGCTTCATTACTTGTTCAACACATAAATATACCGTCATGAAATTGAGAAAGAGCACGAAGTATACAAGGCGTAAAGTATAACTATAGCCCTTTCCTTTATTCTTTACTGAATACTTTATCAGCTCAAAAAATATATAGTCTAAAAACATCACATTTTGTTTGGCTGAAAACAAAAAAGCCTGACTCTTATCGGAGTCAGGCTTTTGAATATGTATAGTTTTATACTACTGGCAAATCCATAGGCTATCGGCTCCGAAACTTTTGCTTCGTGCATGATGATGGTGCATATGAGCCATGGTGCCTTTCATAGATGCAAATATAAGGGCTGCAAAGTATAAAACCACAAAACAATCGCTATTTCTTCTGGCCACATCCATCATACTTCATTTCAGAATATCAGCAATTGGCTTAAATTTGAAGTATGAAAAAGACACTTTTACTGGCTGGTGTGTTTGCCGTAAGCTTTGCGCAGGCACAGCAGCGCATGACACCCGAACTGCTCTGGAAACTGGGCCGGGTTTCTGCTGAAACGATAACTCCTGACGGAAAATCCGTGATCTATGGCGTGAGCTACCCGAATGTGGAAGAAAACAGCAGCGAGCGCAACCTCTACGCGATTCCTGTGACAGGCGGACAGGCAACGCAGCTGACCTCAACCAAAGGCGGCGAGAGCGTAGTACATATTGACAAGGCTAGCGGCAATATTGTGTACCTGCACAAAGGCCAGCTGTGGCAGCTGACAGGTGGCAAAGGCGAACCAAAGCAGCTTACCAACGTGGAAGGCGGCCTGAGCAACGTGCGCTTCTCCCCTGACGGCAAGCACCTGCTCTTCTCCCGCGAAGTGCTTATCAAAGAAATGCACAGCTCGGATAAGCACCCAGACCTGAAAAAGGCGAATGCTTACGTGTACGATGACCTGAATTACCGCCATTGGGACACCTGGGAAGATGGTAAGTTTCAGCACGTTTTCTTCGCGACTTACAACGATGGCAAAGTAGGCACTCCTGTAGACATCATGGAGGGAGAACCGTATGACACTCCGCAGATGCCTTTTGGCGGCAAGGAAGATGTTATCTGGAGCCCGGACAGCAAAGCTATACTTTACGTGAGCAAGAAAAAGTATGGCAAGGAGTACGCTGTGAGCACCAACACCGACATTTATCGCTACGATATCGCCAGCGGCAAAACCACAAATCTGACTGAGGATAACAAGGGCTACGACACGCATCCTGTCTTTAGCGCGGATGGATCTAAACTGGCCTGGTTGCAGATGGATGAGGAAGGCAACGAAGCCGACCAGAATGAGCTGATCGTGCTCGACACCAAATCCGGCAAAAAGTATAGCCTGACCAAAGACTGGGACGAGACCATAAACTCCTTTGAGTGGAGCAACGACGGCAGCAAGATCTGGTTTGTAGCTCCTACCAAAGGCACGATACAAGTATACGAAATTGCCCTTCCGAAGAACCTGGACAAGTTCTCCGCCAAAAGTATAAGACAGGTTACCAAAGGCCAGTTCGACGTAAACGGCATTGTAGGTCAGGCCGGCAAGGAGCTTATCGTGTCGCGCAACGACATGAACCACGCCCCGGAGCTGTACCGCCTGGAGCCAAAATCGGGCAAGCTGACGCAGCTCACCAAGGTAAATGACGAAGTATTCTCGAAACTGGCGAAGAGCAAAGTAGAGTCGCGCGTAACAAAAGCAACTGACGGCAAAGACCTACTCTCGTGGGTAGTATATCCGCCGGACTTCGACCCGAACAAGAAATACCCTACCCTGCTATACTGCCAGGGCGGTCCGCAGTCAGCCCTTACACAGTTTTATTCTTATCGCTGGAACCTGCAACTGATCGCGGCACAGGGCTACATTGTGGTAGCGCCTAACCGTCGCGGCATGCCGGGCCATGGCGAAGAGTGGAACCGCCAGATCAGCGGCGACTGGGGTGGCCAACCGATCCGCGATTACCTGTCTGCCATTGATGATGTAGCTAACGAGCCTTATGTAGACAAAGACCGCCTGGGTGCGATTGGCGCCAGCTACGGTGGCTACTCGGTATTTATGCTGGCAGGCGTGCACGAAGGACGCTTCAAGACCTTTATCTCCCATAACGGCCTGTTCGACATGCGCAGCTGGTATGGCACTACAGAGGAAATGTTCTTCGCCAACAACGAGCTGAAAGGACCATACTGGGACACTAAGTCACCGCAGAGCTACAAGGATTTCAACCCAAGCGAATATGCCAATAAGTGGGACACGCCAATCCTTATCTTCCAGGGTGGCAAGGACTACCGTGTGCCGATTGAGCAAGGCCTGCAGGCTTACCAACTGGCGCAGCTGAAAGGCATCAAGAGCCGCCTGGTATACTTGCCAGACGAGAACCACTGGGTACTACAGCCGCAAAACGCCATTGTGTGGCAGCGTGAGTTCTTCAACTGGTTAGACGAGACGCTGAACAAAGAAGTAAACTAAAGTATAAAAGCCCGGTGCAGATAATGTACCGGGCTTTTATACAACCACTATATTGATTTTGCTGGTTCGGATTTGCAATCCGAACCTTACTATAAAACCGGATTTGTAATCCGGCTGGGCCAGAGGCCCAAGCTATACCCGGACACGAGCGAGGACGCTCGCGCCATAAACCCGATCAACGATTAACGAACTAAAAACTCTCCCGCAGTTCATAAGCCTGACGCATCCGCTTAATCAAACGCTCCGACTCCTGAAAATTCAGGGTTTGCTGCCCATCCGAGAAAGCCTTTTCCGGGGTATAATGCGTTTCGTAAATTACGCCGTCTGCCCCGGCCATTACCGAGGCCAACGCCATACTTGCTACGTAGTCGCGCAGGCCGATGCCGTGCGACGGGTCTACAATTACGGGCAGATGTGTTTTCTCCTTCAGTACCGGCACCGCATTTAAATCCAGTATGTTACGGTAGGCTTTTTCGTAGCCGCGGATGCCGCGCTCGCAAAGCATGATTTTCTCGTTGCCGTTGGAGAAGATGTATTCCGCCGCCTGCAGCAATTCTTCCAGCGTTCCCGAGATGCCGCGCTTCAAGAGTACTGGCTTCTGCGCCTCTCCCAAGGCATCTAACAGATTAAAGTTCTGGCTGTTGCGCGCGCCCACCTGGAACACATCCACATAATCGATCATCTCCTCGATCTGCGACACCTGCATCACTTCCGTGATGATCTTGATACCGTTTTCGCGACAAATGCGGTGGAACATTTTCAGGCCGTCAATCCCCAGACCCCGGAAGGCATAGGGTGAACTGCGCGGCTTAAACACCCCGCCCCGCATGATTTTCACATTATTCTCCACCAGGTGCGCCACCACACGCTCCACCTGCTCTTCGCCTTCGATAGAGCACGGCCCGGCCATAATGCTGAAGTTGCCTTCGCCCACCATCACCCCGTCACCTAAATCGATGCGGGTTGGCTCCACGCGCCACCTGCGGGAGATAAGTTTATACTCTTCCGACACCCGGTGAATATCGGCCACGCCCGGCAGCTGCCCGATCTGGCGAATATCGAACTCCTTTTTTCCGATGGCCACCAGGTAGTGCGCCTGCTGCGTAACGACTTCATTGGCTTTGTAGCCGATTTCCTGTACCTGCTTCAGAATATTCTCCTTCAGTTCCGCCGGAATCCCTTGCTGCAGTTGTATGATCATGTTAGTTTTTGATGCTTTGGATGAATGATTTGATGTTCTCCGGGAGGCTTCCCTCCCGATGCAGCGCCTTCACAAAAGCACTGCCGATTATGGCGCCGCTGGCATGCGTACAGGCAGCCTCAAAAGTATCCTTGTCGTGGATGCCGAAGCCGATAACGCCCGGGTTTTGCAGCTTCATTTCCGACACACGCTGAAAGTATGCCTGGCTCTGCTCAGCCAAGCCCACTGTTTTGCCCGTGGTAGAGGCCGACGACACCATGTAAATAAAGCCGTTGCTGAGGCTGTCGATTTCACGGATGCGGGCCTCCGGCGTTTGGGGCGTGATTAGGAAAATTTTGCTCAGGTTATACTTTTCGAACAGCTCCTTATACTCCTCCACATACTGCTGCAGAGGCAGGTCGGGCAGGATGATGCCGTCTACACCTACCTCAGCGGCTTTCTGGCAAAACCGCTCCACGCCGTACTGCATCACCGGGTTCAGGTAGCCCATCAGTACCAGCGGAATCTGCGTTTTCTGGCGGATGTCCTGCAGTTGCTCGAAAAGTTTCGGAATGGTCATGCCATTCTTTAAGGCGACGGTGCTACTGGCCTGTATCGTAGGCCCATCAGCCAATGGGTCGGAGAAAGGCATGCCAATCTCCAGCAGGTCCACGCCGTTTTTCTCCAGCTCCAGGATGATGGTCTCGGTATCGTTCAGGTTCGGGAAGCCCGCTGTAAAGTATACCGAAAGTAAGCCCTTTGGCTTCTGTGCAAACAGGCGCTTAAGTCTATTGCTCATCGAAGTGAAAATGCTTTAGGTAAGTAGATAAGTCTTTGTCGCCGCGACCGGAGAGGTTTATTACCACGATATCGTCGGGCTTGGCCTGCAGTCGCTCCAGCACCGCCAGCGCGTGCGCACTCTCCAGTGCTGGGATAATGCCTTCCAGACGGGTTAGCTCCAGCACAGCCTGCAGGGCCTCTTCGTCGGTGGCGTTCTCGAAACGGGCGCGGCCACTTTCAAACAGATGTGCGTGCAGCGGACCAACACCCGGGTAATCCAAGCCGGCGGAAATAGAGTATGGCTCTGTGATCTGCCCGTCCTCAGTCTGCATGAGCAAGGTGCGGCTCCCGTGAATGATACCGTCTTTGCCAAGTATAGAGGTCGCCGCCGACTCGCCGGAATGAATGCCTTTGCCGGCTGCCTCTACGGCTACCAACTGTACTTCAGGCTCATCGAGGTAGTGGTAAAAAGCACCCGCCGCATTGCTGCCGCCGCCCACGCAGGCCACCACATAGGTTGGTAACTCGGTGCCTTCTTTTTCCAGCAGCTGCACCCTTATCTCCTCCGAAATCACCGCCTGGAAACGGGCGACCATGTCCGGGTACGGGTGAGGCCCTACTACAGAACCAATGATATAGTAAGTATCCTCTGGGTTGTTAATCCAATCACGGATAGCCTCGTTGGTGGCATCTTTTAAAGTCTTGCTTCCACTGGTGGCTGCTACTACCTGTGCGCCCAGCATTTTCATGCGGGCCACGTTCGGCGCCTGCCGCTCGATATCCACCTCGCCCATATACACGATGCACTCCAGGCCCATCAGCGCGCAAACGGTAGCCGTCGCCACCCCATGCTGCCCGGCTCCGGTCTCGGCAATGATGCGCTTTTTGCCTAAGCGCTTGGCCAACAACACCTGCCCGATGGTGTTATTAATTTTGTGGGCACCGGTATGGTTGAGATCCTCGCGCTTGAGGTATACTTTGGTGTTATACTTTTCGGAAAGGCGCGGGGCAAAGTATAAAGGCGAAGGCCGACCTACATAATCCTTTAGCAGCGCCTGCAGCTCCTGCTGAAAGTCCGGCTCCTGTATGATGCGCAAGTAGTTCTGCCGCAGCTCCTCCACATTGGGGTACAGCATCTCGGGGATGTAGGCTCCGCCGAACTTGCCGTAAAAACCTTTTTCGTTAACGTGATAGCTCATTGCTCTTTAGTTAAGAGTTAAGAGTTATGAGTTATGAGTTTTATGAACTCAAACTCTAGCCCTATAACTCATCGCGTTCATGTTTTATACTATTACTTATAACTTTTAACTTTCAACTCTTCACTTGCTCAAAGAGCAGCTTCAGCTCCTCCACCTTCTTCAGCCCTGGCTCCTGCTCAAAACCGCTGTTTACATCGATGGCGTAAGGCTGAGGGCGTACTTTATCGAGGTATTTCACATTCTCTAGGTTCAGACCGCCGCTCAGGAAGTATGGCTTTGGGGAGAGATAGCCTTTGAGCAACTCCCAGTCGAAGGGGATGCCGTTGCCGCCGTACTCCTGCCCTTTGGTGTCGAACAGAAAGTAGTCGGCGCAGGATTCATGAAGTAGCGTGTTCTCGAAAGCAAAGCGGTCATCCACCGAAAAAACCTTGATTACCTCCACGCCTAAGCCCTTTACCTCAGCACATGCTCTTGGCGACTCCTTTCCGTGCAGCTGCACCGCATCGAGTTTATACTTCTCCACGGCAGCTTTTATACTTTCAAAAGGAGCATTCACGAACACACCGGTCTTTTTTATACTTTGCGGCAGCTCTGCCAGCAACTCCGGCGAAATGTGTCCTTCCGCATAGCGTTTAGAGCCCTCGTAGAAGATAAAGCCCATGTAATCGGGCGTGAGCGCCGCCACCTGACGGATATTCTCCGGATCGCGCATGCCGCATACTTTTATTTTCATGCCGATACCTCCCGTTGCGCCAGCAGCTGCTTAAACTCTTTGATGAAGGCAGCAGCCGATTGACCCGGACGGCTGTTCTGCATAAACGTCTCTCCAATCAGGAAGCCGTTGTAGCCTGCCTGTCTAAGTGTAACCAGGGTTTCAGGCTTGCTGATACCGCTCTCCGAGATTTTGGTGATGCCGCTCGGGATATGGTTAGCCAGTTCCAGCGAGGTATTCACGTCTGTCACGAAGTCTTTCAGGTTGCGGTTGTTCACGCCCACCACGGTTACCTCGTCGCAAAGCGTTTGCTGCAACTCTTCCAGGTTGTGCACTTCCAGCAGCACTTCCAGGCCCAGCGAGCGGGCAAAAGCGGCCAGTTGCTTTAGGCGGGCAGGCTCCAGCGCAGCGGCAATTAAAAGTATAGCATCGGCCCCAATCGATTTGGACTCCACAATCTGGTATTCATCCACCGTGAAATCCTTGCGCAAAATGGGGCAATAGTTAAACTTACGGGCCGTCATCAGGTCCTCATTTTTGCCGCCAAAGTATGGACCATCCGTCAGCACCGACAGTGCCGAGGCGCCCGCCTGCATGTAGCTAACTGACGTGCGCTCCACCGACACATAGGGGTTGATATCGCCTTTGGAAGGAGACTTGCGCTTGATTTCGGCAATAATACCGCTCTTGTCAGCGCGCAACAGGTAACGCTCCAGCGAAATGCAAGGGGTCTCAAAGTATAAACTCTTCTCCAGCAGCTTTACCGGGTAAAGTTCCTTGCGTTCGGCTACTTCTTTATACTTGGTGGAGATGATTTGTTCGAGTATGTTCATGATATTCTGATTTGAGAATTTGGAGATATGGAGGTTTGGAAATTAACTAGGCCTCCACCAGTTTCTGGTCGTTTACCAGGCTGTTAAATAACTGGTAAGCCTTACCTGATTCAAGTGTTTCTTTGGCTATACTTACCGCTTCCTGCAGCGCCAGTTCCGGACGCGCGCATTGCAAGGCCATCGCTGCGTTGGCCGACACGACGGCAGTCTGGGCCTCGGTGCCCTCTCCTTTCAGTACCTTCAGAAAGATATCGGCAGCCGATGCGATACTTCCGCCCCCTTTAATTTGCTCTTGCATTAAAGTAGGCAAACCAAGCGCAGCCGGGTCTAGCAAAGCCTCTTTGCTGTCGGAAATTACTTTGAAGGGGCTGGTCAGCGAAACTTCATCGTAGCCATCGAGGCTGTGCAGAATAGTATAGCGGGTGTCGGTTTGCTGGTACAGGTAGCTGTACATGCGGGCCAGTTCCAGGCTATACACGCCCACCAGCTGGCGCTTCGGGAAGGCCGGGTTCACCATCGGGCCGAGTATGTTAAAGAACGTCTTTACGCCCAAGTCTTTCCGGATGGCTCCCACCCCTTTCATGGCCGGGTGGAACAGCGGCGCGTGCAAAAAGCAGATGTTATACTTTTCGATACTGCGTTCCAGGGCATCTGTATCGGTCGTAAACTTAATGCCCAGCGCCTCCAGCACGTTCGAAGAGCCACACGACGAAGACACGCCATAGTTGCCGTGCTTGGCCACCGCCACGCCATTAGCCGCTACCACAAAGGACGATAGCGTGGAAATATTAAAGGTATCCTTTCCGTCGCCGCCCGTGCCGCACAGATCAATCGGGTTGTAGGCATCCAAATTCACGCGGTGGCAGAGCTCCAGCAGCGCGTCGCGGAAGCCTTCGAGTTCCTCCACCGTTATGCTGCGCATCATAAACACGGTCAGGAAGCAGGACACCTGGCTCTGGTTATACTTGCCTTTGGTAATATCGGCCAGCACCTCCCGCGCCTGCTCCTTGGTCAGGGTTTTATGTTCGAATAAGTGGTTTAGTATTTCTTTCATTTCTTTTCTTAGTATCAAGTATCACGACTCTTAACTTTTAACTCTCAACTCTTAACTCTCTAACCAGTTCTTAATCATCTCCCGGCCATGCTTGGTCAGCACTGACTCGGGGTGGAACTGCACACCGCGTACTTTGTGCTCTCTGTGGCGCAGCGCCATGATGCGACCTTGCTCGTCCACGGCTGTGGCGACTAGGCACTCGGGCAATTCCTGCTCTACCAACCAAGAGTGGTAGCGGCCAGTTTCGAACTCTTTAGGCAGCCCGTCAAAAAGCGGATCTTCCTCACAAATCACCTGCACCGGTGTGGCTACTCCGTGCCATACATCGTTGCTGTTAAACAACTTACCGCCGTATACTTCGCCTATGGCTTGATGGCCGAGACACACGCCAAGCAGGTCTTTACTCGAACCATAAGTGCGGATGATTTCTTTCAGCAGCCCCGCCTCGTCCGGAATACCCGGACCCGGCGAAAGCATGATTTTGTCAAATTGGCCTACCTCTTCGAGCGTGGTTTTGTCGTTGCGGCGCACGGTAACAGTGGCCCCTAGTTCCTGCAGCAAGTGCACCAGGTTAAAGGTAAAGGAGTCGTAGTTGTCGATTACGAGTACGTTCATGTTAGTTGATGTTTTGGGCCAGTTCCAGGGCGCGGCGCAGCGCCATCAGTTTATTGTCTACCTCCTGAAGTTCGCTCTCCGGGTCAGAGGCCGCCACAATGCCGGCACCTGCCTGGAAGTATAACCTGTAGTCTTTGCTCAGAAACGAGCGAATCATGATGGCGCTGTTGAAGTTGCCGTTGAAGTCGAGGAAGCCGATGCAGCCGCCGTAGAAGTTACGGTTAGTGGTTTCATACCTGTCGATGAGCTGCATGGCTTTGTGCTTAGGTGCCCCGGAGAGTGTGCCGGCCGGAAAAGTACTGGCCACCATTTTCAGCGCATCTTCCTGGTTGTGCAGCGTGCCCGTTACTTTAGACACCAGGTGAATCACGTGCGAGTAGAACTGAATCTCGCGGAAAGTCTCTACCTCCACGCTGTGGCCGTTGCGGCTCAAGTCGTTGCGGGCCAGGTCTACCAGCATCACGTGCTCGGCGTTTTCCTTGGGGTCGGCCAGCAGTTTCTCCGCCAGCGCGGCATCGGCGGCATCGTCGCCGGTTCTGCGGAACGTGCCGGCAATCGGGTAAATGCTCGCCTTCTGGTCTTTTATCACCAGCTGCGCCTCCGGCGAAGAGCCGAAAATCTTGAAGCTGCCGTAGTCGAAGTAAAATAGGTAAGGCGACGGATTGATAGAGCGCAGGGCGCGGTACACGTTAAACTCATCCCCTTGGAACCCTTGGGCAAAACGTCGTGATAAAACCAGTTGAAACACATCGCCCCGGAAGCAATGCTCCTTGGCTTTGGCAATGTTCTGCAGAAACTCCTGCCCCGAAATGTTATGCTCCTCCTGGCCGGTGGTTTTGAAGGTAAAACTCGGGATGTTGCGGCTGTTCAGAATCGCTTCCAGCTGCGCAATGCCATCGTCATCGCCCTGGTTGTAGTTGTGCGCAAAAATATAGGCCTGGTTAGTGAAGTGGTTGATGGCGATAATGTGGCGGTACACGGCGTAGTATAAATCCGGAATGCCGGCGCGCCCTTCTTTCTTGGTGATGGCTATGTCCTCGTAGTAGCGCACTGCATCGTAGCTCATATAGCCAAACAGGCCGTTGTGGATGAAGTTAAACTGCTTGTTCTCCTCCACCTCAAAGCTCTTTGAAAAAGCTGCCAGCAAACCCGGTACATCAGTTTCTTTGGTAATGGCAGTGGTTCTCACCGTTCCATCCGGGAAGGTTTCTGTCAGCACCTCCTGCTCGGCTTTTATACTTGCCATGGGGTTGCAGCAGATGTAGGAGAAGCTGTTCTCTGCCCCGTGGTAATCCGAGCTTTCGAGCAGAATGCTGTTGGGAAACTTGTCGCGCAGCTTCAGGTACACGCTCACCGGCGTCAGCGTGTCGGCCAGTAATTGCTTGTGTGTGGTGGTTAGTTTATACTTACTCATGTTGCTTTAAGGTGATAGAAAACAAAAAAGCCTGCCATTCTCGTGAACAGCAGGCCTTTTATACCCTTGGATTAATGCTTTTATATGTTACTTCATATTCGGCATAGAATGGCTGTCCACGATACTTTTTGTAACGTGCCACCACCATGCCGTATGAAGATTTTGAATCATTGTGTCTTTTTCTGAATATATGGGAAATCGTTTTTCGCTTACCCTACACTTGCAAATGTAGAAGCTAAAGCGGAAAAAACAAACCTTCCCTTAAATTAATTTTCCGGGCTCACTCCGAGATTATACCATAGAAGGCATCTTCCAAGTCAGCTAAGTGCTCTATCTCAGCACTGCCACAGGTGTTTAGCACAAGAGTAGTATAAAAGCCTATACTTTTCTCCAGCACATCCATTCCTATCCGCTCATTCACATTATGGACCAGCTGGGCAGACTCCCGGTTCACGACCTGTGGCGCAAACCTAAAAATATTGGAGGTTAGATTGCTGTAGTGCCTGGCATCTGTAGCGCCGGGGAAGAGCGCAGGCACCACCAGCGCATCCGGGAACGTATGCAGGATGGTGCTTTTCAAGGCATCGTACACCCAGGTATCGGTTGGCGTTTCGGGGGAAGAGGGCGTGTACACACCATATTGGGAGATTTCTACCCGCTCATCCTTTATCACCTTTCGCACATAGTCTATCACGGTTTGGTCGGTCTCTCCATTGAGGATGCGAACGTTGAGTACAGCGGTTGCCTGCCGGGGCAGCACGTTGTTTTTCTCGCCCCCGGCAATAATGGTGGGCACCAGTTTCGTGCGAATCAGCACATCCGTGGCTTGGTCTTCTGCCAGTTTCTTGAGTATCTTTTTCTTAAACAGCCCATAGTGCCGCATCGCAAATTTATACTTGCCACCCATCCGCTCAGTTAGAATTTCCATTGATTCTCGGGTGGTGGAGGTGAGCCTTGGCTTGAAGGGGTTCTGGTGCAGGCGGCTGATGGCGCGGCTCAGTATACCGATGGGCGTTTCGGAAGGTGGCGCGGAGGAATGCCCGCCCTCCCCTTTTACAGTGAGCAGCAGGTTCAAACTACCTTTAGCAGCGGTGCCCACCAAAGCCAGGGGCTCCTTAATACCAGGGATAACGTCTTCGGCCACGGCCAGTCCCTCGTCAAATACGGCTTCCAGTTGCACCCCCAGTTGCTGCAGGTGCTCGCTTATTTTCCCAGCCCCTTCGTCGCCGCCGATTTCCTCATCGTGCCCAAAAGCCAGGTATAATGTCCGTTCCGGCTCATAGCCCTGCTCCAGAAGCCGCTCTACCGCTTCCAGCATCGTCACCACTCTATACTTGTCGTCCATAGTTCCGCGGCCCCACACGAAGCCATCCTTCACCACGCCGGCAAAAGGTTCCTCCAGCCAGTCCTCCTCCGAGGCGGCTTCTACGGGCACCACATCCATGTGCGCCATAAACAGCACCGGTTTTAAGGCGGAGTTCTGTCCCTGCCAGGTAAATAGCAGGCTGTAGTTGTTTATCACCTCCACCTGCAGCCGCTCATGCGCCAGCGGAAAAGCATCAGCCAGGTAGGCGTGCAAGTTGGTAAACTCCTCGTATTTGAAATCTTCGGGCTCTAAGGCAGAAATCGTTTTAAAGCGAACGGCAGTAGCCAGTTTTTCTGCCACGGCATAGCGAGGTTTCACAGCAGTGCTATCCGGCCCGGAATATGCTTTAAAGGAAAATAAAAAGGTAAGGAGGAAAATAAAATACTTCATGATGGCTCGGGCGCTATGGTAACAGAAGCTTACCAGGCGCGGGCATGCTTAATGAGAAAAATAATCAGCCTTTAAAAAAGCTAAAATCCTAAATTATTGATTATCTTCTACATTTGCAAAAATAGGTGGCGAAGTACAAGCGCACATGCACGTTTTTATGGCAGCTTTCCACTAGTGATTTACGTGGCAGCTGCCCTCTCTGGCTGAAGAAAGGAAATATACTTTTGCTTGAATTCCTGCCTTTGCAGTGTTTACTTTGTAGCCCTTCCGTAAAGCTGGCAATTTTATGAGACGAACCCGCACCCAACTTCTATATCGAGATAATACCATCGCCATCGAGTTTAATCAGATGGAGGAGTGGCTTTATGTCAACTGGAGAGGCTATCAGAACTACGATTCGGTAGTAACGGGCTGTAACAGAATACTCGAGTTGATGAGAGAGCACGCCTGCTTCCGGATTCTGAACGATAATACCCAGGTGGAGGGCCAATGGTCTGCTGCCTCGAGGTGGTTGGCTGAGGAGTGGTTTCCGGAGATGGAGCGGCAGGGCCTGAAACTCTTTGCCTGGGTGTACTCGCCCAGTGTGCTCAGCCGCCTTTCGGCGGATAAGGCCGTGAAATTGGCCGACTACCCCAGCTACATACAAGCTTTTGAGGACATTGAGCCCGCCAAAGACTGGCTCCGCTCGCATGTATAATGCACGACAAAGTATAAAACAGAAAGAGGGCGCTACTGAATGGTAGCGCCCTCTTTCTGTTTTATACTTTCTGACTACAAAGTGCCTTTGGTGCTGGGGATAGAAGTGTCTTGCAGGTTGCGCTCCACGGCCATGCGGATGGCGCGGGCAAATCCTTTGAAGATAGCCTCAATCTTATGGTGCTCGTTGTCTCCCTCCACCTTGATGTTCAGGTTGGCTCTGGCCGTATCGGAGAAGGACTTGAAGAAGTGGAAGAACATTTCCGTGGGCATACCCCCTACTTTCTCGCGTTTAAACTCCGCCTGCCATACCGTCCAGGGGCGACCGCTGAAGTCGATGGCTACCTGCGCCAGGGCCTCATCCATGGGAAGTATAAAAAAGCCATAGCGGCTGATGCCCCGCTTATCGCCCAGCGCCTGCAGGAAAGCCTCCCCTAAGGCAAGTCCGGTATCTTCGATGGTGTGGTGCTCGTCGATGTGCAGGTCGCCTTTTACCTGTATGGTTAAGTCCACTTTGCCGTGCCTGGCCACCTGCTCCAGCATGTGGTCGAAGAAGCCGATGCCTGTCTGGATGTTTGACTTCCCGGTACCATCCAGGTTCAGGTCCACTTGGATATCTGTTTCGGAGGTACTGCGGCGGACGCGGGCCGTGCGACCAGTGCGCTGTTGCTTCAGGAAAGTATAAATCTCATCCCAATTGGTGGTGCTCAAGGCTGCCCCGTCGGCAGAAGCTTCCCCGATGAAGATGGCTTGTGCCCCCAGGTTCTGAGCCAGCTTTACATCCGTCTGCCTGTCGCCGATTACGTAGCTATTAGCCAGGTCATACTCCCCGGCCAGGTAGTTTTTCATCATCCCGATGCCGGGCTTACGTGTCTCCAGCCCCTCGTGCTCAAAGCTGCGGTCGATGAGGATTTCATCGAACTTGATGCCTTCGCTCTCCAGGATCTCGAGCATCTTGTTCTGATAGGGCCAAAAGGTATGCTCCGGGTAAGAGTCGGTACCAAGGCCATCCTGGTTGGTCACCATCACAAACTCATAGTCCATTTCCCGGTAAATGCGGGCCAGGTTGGTGATGGACTTCGGGATAAAGGCAAACTTCTCGAAGGAATCCACCTGGTAATCAGTAGGCGGCTCCACCAGTATGGTGCCGTCACGATCTATAAAAAGTGCTTTTTTCATTTTATGGTTTGGCAAAGAGTGTTTCGATATAGGACAAAAGGCTATAAGTTATACTTTGTGGACAGTGCTAATTGCCTCTTTAATCTTTCGTCTCAAACTCAGCTATTGCCTGCAACAGGCGTTGGTTCTCTTCCAGCGTACCGACGGAGATGCGCAGGCAGCCTTCGCAGCCTGGCAATGAGGAGCGGTTACGTACCACAATGCCTTTATCTAAAAGGTAGTTATACACCACATTTGGATCTATTACTTTAACAAGTATAAAGTTAGCATCAGAGGCGTAAACATGCTCAACGGAAGGCAGATCGGGCAAGGCTTCCAGCAGCAGTTCGCGCTCCTGTACAATCTCTTCGACCATGTCTTTCAGCGCCTCGCCACGCTCCAGGGCCTGCAGCGCCAGCTCCTGCGTGGCTTCGTTGATGTTGTATGGCGGCTTTATTTTATCCAAAACAGCGATAATCTCCTGAGAGGCAAAGGCAAGCCCTAACCTGAGTCCGGCCATGCCCCAGGCTTTGGAGAAAGTCTGCAGCACCACCAGGTTCGGGAACTCCTGCAGGCGGGAAGCCCAGCTGCGGGCGTCGGCAAAGTCGATGTAGGCTTCGTCTACTACCACCAACCCGTTAAAGGCGCGCAGGATGTCCTCTATACTTTCGGGTTCTATCAGGTTGCCGGTGGGGTTATTGGGCGAGCAGATGAAGATGATTTTGGTGGTGGGCTTTACGTTAAGCAGCACCTCCTCCACCGGAATCTGGTACTCCTCGGTCAGTTGCACGGCCTGCAGCGCCACCTCGTTCAGGTTAGCCGATACTTCATACATACCATAGGTGGGCGGCAGGTGCAGCATGCTGTCCTGCCCGGGGCGGCACACCATCCGGAACAGCAGGTCGATGGCCTCATCCGAACCGTTGCCCAGGAAAATCTGCTCCGGCTGCACGCCTTTGATTTCGGCAATGCGCGCCTTCAGTTTCTTTTGGTGCGGGTCGGGATAGCGGTTATACTTTTCGCCGGCCAGGCTGCCGAGGTTATTTTCGTTGGCATCCAGAAAAATGCTGGCGCTGCCTTTAAATTCGTCGCGGGCCGAAGAGTAGGCTTTCATCTTCAGCACATTCGGACGAATGATATCGTTCAGGTTAAACACGGTCTAGTTCTTTAAGTCGGATACTTACGGCATTTTTGTGCGCCTCCAGCCCTTCGGCCTCGGCCATGGTTTCGATGGTTTTGCCAATATTTTGCAGCCCCTCGCGCGTAATATACTGGAAGGTGATTTTCTTCACGAAGCTGTCCAGCGATACGCCGCTGTAAGCGCGGGCGTACCCATTGGTCGGCAAAGTATGGTTGGTACCGGAGGCATAGTCCCCAGCAGATTCCGGGCTGTAATGGCCCAAGAAAACAGAGCCAGTGTTCGTAATCCCCTCCATCAGTTCCTCAAAATCAGCTACGGAAAGTATAAGGTGCTCCGGGGCGTACAGGTTCGAGAAGTTAAGCATACTTTGGCGGCTGTTAAGCACCACGCCCAGGCTGTTTTCCAGGGCTTTTGCGGCAAACTCCCTGCGCGGCAGCACGTTCAGCTGTACTTCCAACTCCTGCTCCACCTGTTGCAGTATTTCTTCCGAGGTTGTCAGCAGCACCACCTGTGAGTCGTCGCCGTGCTCGGCTTGCGAGAGCAGGTCGGCGGCCACGAAAGCCGGGTTTGCACTCTCATCGGCCATCACAAGCACCTCAGAAGGTCCGGCTGGCAGGTCAATGGCAACACCAGTTTTGCTGACCAATTGCTTGGCTACTGTGACATATTGATTTCCGGGGCCAAAAATTTTATACACCGCAGGCACACTCTCCGTGCCAAAGGCCATGGCAGCTACCGCTTGCGCGCCTCCGGCTTTTACGATGTGGGTGATGCCCAGCAAAGAGGCGGTATATAGTATAGCCGGATGGATGCTGCCGTCTTTGGCGGGCGGCGTGCAAAGGATGATTTCCCGGCATCCGGCAATGCGGGCCGGCACCCCTAGCATCAGCAAAGTAGAGAACAGCGGCGCAGTACCTCCGGGTATGTATAAACCAACCTTATCAATGGCTACGCTCTTGCGCCAGCAGTTCACCCCATTCATGGTTTCTACCTGCCGCACGGGCTCCGCCTGTTGCGTATGAAAAAGTTGAATATTGCTGTAGGCCTGCAGAATAGCCTCTTTCAGTTCCTGCGGCACTTTAGCTTCTGCTTCCGCGATTTCCACTTCCGAGGCCAGCAGACTTTGCAGTTGCACCCCGTCATACTTTTGGGCCAGCTGTAGCAAGGCCGCGTCGCCCTGCTCCTGCACCAGCTGAAACGTTTGCAGGATGCCGGGCTCCAGTTCTTCCAGGTTCTTGGTCGGGCGCTTTACCAGCTCTGCCCATATGTCCGGGCTTGGGTTTATGAATTTGCGCATGGCTTTATACTATCATTTTTTCAATCGGAACAACCAGAATGCCCTGTGCCCCGGCTGCCTTTATCTTCTCGATAATCTCCCAGAAATCATCCTCGTTCACTACCGAGTGCAGCGAACTCCATCCCTCTTCCGCCAAGGGCAGCACGGTAGGCGCTTTTATACTTGGAAGCAGCCTGCTTATCTCAGCAATTTTATCGTTCGGAGAGTTGAGCAGAATATACTTGGCGCGACTGGCGCGCTGCACGGCATGAATCCGGAACAGGAGTTTATCGAGTATCTCCTGCTTTTCCTGCGGCAGCTCCGGGTTGGCAATCAGCACAGCTTCCGACTTAAACACGCGCTCCACTTCCCTTAGTCCGTTACTGATCAGGGTGCTGCCCGAGCTCACAATATCACAGATGGCATCAGCCAGGCCTATACTTGGTGCTATCTCCACGGACCCGCTAATAGTATGAATATGCGCCTGCACGCCCCGGGCATCCAGGAAGGCCTGCAACAGGTTGGGATAAGAAGTGGCGATGTTTTTGCCGTTCAGGTCCTGCACCGACTCGTATTCAGAACCCCGTGGTACTGCCAGGGAAAGGCGGCACTTGGAGAAGCCAAGTCGCTCCACGGTCAGCGCTGCTTTTCCTTCCTCCACTAGCACGTTCTCGCCTACGATACCAATATCGGCCACACCGTCGGCCACATAGCCGGGTATATCATCGTCGCGGAGGAAAAGAATCTCCAGCGGAAAGTTAGTGCACTCTGTTTTGAGTTTGAGGGAGCTATAGATAAAGGAAATACCGCACTCGCGGATTAGGTTCAGCGACTCCTCGCTCAGCCTACCCGACTTTTGGATTGCTATTCGTAGCATTATGGTATCAAAGGTATGATGTAGAAAATAAGGCTATATACCCTGCTGCTGGCAAAGTATAATACGGGCAACGCCCGTCGGGGGCAATATGGTAGTATGGATTCCTCTTACGAGGAATGATGGAAATGGTGGAAATGTACATGAGCAGCCGGAGCAACGGGCGTTGTCCAGGTAGAAGTGGTGCTATATGTATATACCATGCTCATGTTTCAGCACAAAGTAAATGTATTTTGTCTGAAATTAAAAAAGAAGTCCCGGCTAATTTTATAACGTGCCGGAAATGTTGTTGTGCTGTTGTTTAGACTTTCAGGCAATGCTTCGTCCCCTACTCTGCAATTAACCTGATAAGCTTTTGCAAAATAAACCTACAAATAATCATAATAAATTATACTTCAGTACTTTGGCTAAATACCCTCGCCACTTCCCCTCAGAATGGCGACATGCATACTATACCCTCCTTAAAATAATTGGTTGCCAATTTTTAGTGAACGGAAAGCATACTGCTTTTTTATATAGATTTATACTTCTTAAAGCAATAGGCCTTAGAAGTATCACATTCAAACAGATAAGGAAGAGCGTAAAGTGATGCTTGAAGTATAATTAAGGCTAAATTATTTTTTTGTTTGGTGCGGCTCGGTAATCAAAGTATAGGTCAGGCAATTTACTTATTGTCTACTTCGCCTCCAGCCATAGTATAAAAAAGTATAGCCGGCTACATTGTGCAGCCGGCTATAATTGAAATAATGGATATGCAAGGGCTGTTACTTTTTCAGCACCATTTTAATCGTTTTTACGCCTGACGAAGTGGTGAGCCTGGCAAAGTATACGCCTTCCGGCAGCGAATTCGCAGAGAACTCAAACTCGTATACTTTTCCGGCCTCTGCCACACCTTCCTCGGTCTTCCGCACGCGGGCTCCTTTCACATCGTACACCTCCAGGGCAAACTGCTCGTCTTTCTCCACGGAGAACGTGATGGTAGTTCTGTCGGTGTAGGGGTTCGGGTAGTTGAGGAAGCTGGCAGAAAGCTGCTCCGGTGTAACAATGGCTGCCAATTTCTTGGAACCGGAGCCGCCATTCAGTGACTTGTTCTCATGAATCACGATGGAACCGCCTCCGAGTTTGGCCGCATCACCCAGTTCCGCGTTTTCTGCCGCGCCTCGGGCGTTATCATACACTACATCGCCTCCGTTCCAGATTTTAATGCGGAACTTGTCGTAGCCTCCGCCGCCGTTGATGTCGCCGTCTGTGGCCACCACCATGAAGTCATACTCCATGCCGCCGCCGTTGATGAAGCCCTTGCCCTTGTAAGTAGCTTTGGCGCCGGAAATGACGAGCGTGGCAGCCGTATGGGATGAGCTCTTAAAGTTGATGTTACCATTCTGGAACTGGAACTCGGTGTTGCCATCCACTTCGTTTTTGCCCTTTTTATACTTGGCCACAAAGCCGAAATTCGCTTTTCCGGTAGCATTAAGATCAGCGGCGAGCGCGTCTTTAGGAGAGTTTATCCAGCCGCCGCCAGTTACAAAACCACCATCCGGGTCGTAAATGGGCAGGTATACTACCTGAGAGGCTGCGCATGCGCTTCCGCCTGCCACGGCCTGAACGGAATACACTTTCGCCACCTGTTTGCCCAAAGTAAATGTCGCAACACCATTTTCACTGCTTTTTGTGAATCTACGGGTTTCCCCGCCTGCCTCCATAACAAGCTCAACATTTACTCCATCAATTGCTGTTTCACCGTCTTTTACAGAGATGTTTATGATAACATCCTCATTCACACTACGTGGTGTGCTGGCAGAGCTGGCATCGAGTGAGAGGCCGTTGATGGTCAGCGTGCCCTTAACAAGTGCTACATTGTAGTTCACCAGTTTGGCGTCTTCTGAGGCAGGGATTACCTCGGTACCTGCAATCGTATAGCTTGTCAGGATTTGCTCCTGGTTTACGGCGCCTGTCACCGTGCAAGTGTAACCTGTTAATGGGTCTACTTGGCCGCAGTACTTGCTCATACTTGGGGCGGTGATAATCAGTGGCGCCCTGCTGATGTTGGAAGTGGCTGGGTTTACTTGCTTCAGCACGTAGTTGGCTGCATCGGCACCCTGCAGGGTAACGGTAGCGCTAACTGTCCGCTCTCCCGCATTAGGACTGCTAAAGGCAGCAGCAGATACAAGGGCCGTTACATCATCACCAGAAACAACACCCATAAGCGTAGCCGAAGTGCCCGGAGCGTCTGTGGTGCCATCGTATACTTTGCCAGAATTGCTCAAATCAGCTGTTAGCTCCTTCTGCGCGATGACGAACTCACCCTTGGCGTCCGGTGCTGTATAGTTGCTGTTGGCCAACTTTGCCACTACAGTATAGGAGTCGGCTTTTGTGGGAGCAACGGCCTCTGCGTTGTAGGTAATGTTCACGGCCAGTCCTTCGGGCACAGTGGTTACCGTTACACCCTGCGGCTGTCCGTTGTATACTGTCGACAGGTCACTCAGATATATCTCTGCTTCAGCAGGCAGGATATTTAAAACACCATCGGTTATACTTACATCGTAGTTATCAAGCTTTCCTTTAGGATCCAGAAGCGAACCCATTATCGCATATTCACCTACATTTGTGCCTGCGCCGGCTGTTGTGCTGTAGCTTGGCGTGATGGGGTCACTGTTCTTCAAACCGGTAAGCGTTCCGTCAAACGCAGGGTTTTCCTCGCCATACTTTCTCGTCTTGTCGTTTACCTGCAGACTTAAAGGAGCCTTTCCAATGGTCAGGATGCCATCAGTAGCTAATACGGTGTAGTTTACCAGCAACGCACCCGACAACACAGGAGTTATCGCATAACTGCCAATAACGCTTTCTGGCTTCGCTACAGAAGTATAGCTTATCTCAATCTCATCCTCTCCTACGATGCCAGACACGCTGCCCGTGAACTCAGGGTTGGCATCACCATACTTTCTGCTGGCGTTATGAGCAGTTACAACCAGCTCGGCCGGGGTAATTTCCAGAAAAGCCTCGTTATAGGTAATGTCATAGTTGCTCAGTGCTTCTTCTGGATGCAGCGTGACCAAAATGTCAATCTTGCCCACCCACTCGCTTAATGGACGGAAAAATTCTGCTGTAATTTCATCAGTTTCAACGAAGCCTTCTAATGTACCAGTCAAAACGGGATCTCGGGTGCCGTATACTTTCGTAACGGCCTTTGGTGTTACTGAAGCCGGCCGCTTCGTAATATCCGCTAAGGCTTGCTCAACATTTGTCAAAGTATAGTTATTCTTATCTTTACCAGAAAGAGCCGCACCTGCCAGCGTTACAGTCTTGCCAGAGTTTGCGTTTTTATCCGCAAATCTCGCCTCTCCCCCGGTTAGTCGAATATCATCTCCTGCTATAATGCCCACCAGTGCCAGGTCAGTTACAGTTGCCGCTGTAGTGCCGTCGTATACTTTGCTAGCAGCTGTAAAGGTACCCACAATGGGTTTAGCCGTGATGTTGGCAGTAGTGGAAGCGGTGGCATTGCTGAGGGTATAGTTGCCGTGCGTGATAGAAACATCAGCAGTTACCGTTTTCCCTGGCCCTGCATTTTTGTCTGAGAAAGCAGCGTTTTGGACCATTACTTCCAATTGGTCGCTTCCAACTAGTTCGCTTGCTGCAATGTAGCCGCTCGCAGTGGCCTGTTCTGAACCGTCGTATACTTTATCTTCTGCTGAGATCCGGGCAGTAACCTGCTTCGGGTTGATGGTGAACTGAGCGCCTTCGAAAGACAGGCTATAGTTGCTGCCGAGACTGAGTGTGCCTTTGTTAATCGCATACCCGCGAACGTTTTCCCCTGACTCTCTTTCGAGGCTTCCGGAGAAACTGTCGCCATTCACGACAGTGCCAGCAGTAATGGTATAAGTTAGCGTAGGATCAGCCTCGCCGTATACTTTCGAGAGGGCGTTGGCAGCCACTGAAACAGGACGAGGGGTAATGGTGAGGGTACCAGTTGCCTGACGTGGAAGGTAATTATCATTCCCTGTAAAGGAAGCTATAACTAAATACTCACCAGCATCAACCGGAGAAGTTACCGGGGCACCATCTTTACTATAGGTAACGGTGGCGGTTCCAATGTTTTCATTTTCCAGCACACCTCTAAGTTCTACGCCAGCAATATGTTTAGGCGTTCCGTCATAGGTATGTGGTTCTCCTATTGTTAAGGTGAGCGTAGGCGTGGCCTTTTCTACCTGAAGTATGACAATAGCTTCGGCAGCATTGTAGTTTGTAGTTGCGGCTGCTTTGACTCTCAAAGTATGGGAGCCTACGCCGAGTATATTTCCTGCAGCCGGGCTATAAGTTAAACTTCCTTCTCCGGCAGTTAAGGCTGCATTAAGCTGTGTTGCTGACAGCGCTGTGCCAAAGACGATGCTCTGAGGGTTTGTCCAGCTAATCGCCTGATTGGCCTTGGAGATAATCATTTTCCCATTTACGGCTTCAGCTTCGTAAAGAGGATTGTTTAATGTAGCAATCACATCATATTCACCTGCATCTGTTGGCGCTATAGTTGAGCCATTATAAGTAATACTTACGCCTTCTAAATCTGCCGGATTAGTAACAGCTGTTGCATGTTTTTGTCCACCATTGTAGGTGTATTCTATATCTTGCAGGCTTATGGTAGCAAATTTTTTAATGATTTTTTGGGAAATGGTTGATTCACTATTCATATAACCATTGGGCCTATCATTATTTGTACCTACAAACTCTGCCCTTATCTTATGCTCACCTGCAGAAAGAGCATTAATAGTTATAGACTTTGTATTATTGTTATTCGAGATTGCTAGAGCATTTCCATGTGCTACTCCGTTTAAGTAGAATTGTAACTGTCCGGCTACATTGTTATTACCATTAGGAGCTCTTCTAACAACAGCTGTAATGTTTACATTCTCACCGGCTAAAGAAGGGTTGTTGCTCGACGATAAAACAATTTCTGTAGGCTGCGCATCTGTAAAGGACGTTTCAGCCCTCGCACCGCTCTGTTGACCAACTGCAATCACAGTAAAAGTTACTCCTAAGTGTCTTTCTAATATCTCAAACTCTATCTTCCAATTCCCATCTGCATCTACTGATGTACCATGATGTTCATGGGAATGATCATACTCAGGTTCTTCCTCAAAATGTACATCTACATATTCATCATTTATCCATCCTGAACCGGTAATGATTGCGACCTCGCCAGGTGCATAATCATCCTTATCAGAAGTTACCGTCTGCGCCAACAAGGGTGGCAGCGCCAGAAAAAGGAGCGCCATGATAAGGAACATGCGCCTCATCACACTTTGCCCCACAAAAAAGTACAGGTGTAAAGGTTTCAGATTCATATAAAGGGTTGTTAGGTTTCTATCTTGTATGCAAAATTGCCAGCACGCTCCTTCATCGTTTGAGCGTGTCCAGAACTACTTTGTCTTATAAGTTTCTATGCTTAGGCCTTTGCTATGCGAGGAGGCTGTTGAAAATTTCCTAGTTTTTATATAACCAGACTCAATAACCCACAATCCTATACTTTTACAAGTTTATAAAGTTACATTTATCAGATATATTTTTTAATTTTGCAAAGTTTACACATGGTTTAGTTGAGCATATGCTTCTTGCATAGTTCTATGCTCTTAGGCAGAAGCAAAAAGTAGAGGCTGATCCTGTAAACTTTACTAGCTTTGCATCCGAATTTATTGGTACAGGCCGACTGTATTGGCATAGTTTTTTCGGTTAGGGGAAATACGTGCAACCCATTCTTAGACTACCATGAAGAGACCCATACTTTGCTTTTTCTTGTTAACGATAGCTTTCCTGTTTGCACAGAGCAGCGCCTTTGCGCAGGTAAAACTGCCGCAGGCCAGTCCTGCAGCTTACCTGCGCCAGACAATTGGGCTAACCGATGTTACAGTGAACTACCATGCGCCAAGCGTGCGGGGCAGGCAGGTCTTCGGAGGGCTTGTACCTTATGGGCAAATGTGGCGGGCTGGTGCCAACGAGGCCACCTTGATAAGCTTTGAGGATGAGCTGTTTCTGAACAACGAGCGCGTACCGGCAGGCACCTACTCCTTCTTCATCATCCCTCAAAATGATTCTGTATGGCATGTGGTACTAAACCGTGATACCACCCTTTGGGGTCTGGAAGGTTATAATGAACTGGATGATGTGGCATATTTAGAGGTGAAGCCATCCAAGACAACTGAGTTTGTGGAGACCATGCACTTCTCCTTCTCCGACATCAACATGAATAAAGCAAAGCTGAACCTGGCCTGGGAGAATACCAAAATCAGCCTGAGCATAGAGACAGATGTTGAGAAGAAGGCGCTGGAGAATATTAATTACGCCCTTTCCACCGCCGCCAGCGACGATTGGTATACCTGGGCACAATGCGCAGAGTACATGCTGCCTCGCAAAGAGCATCATCAAAAGGCCTTGGAGTGGATTAACAAGTCTATCGCGATTAAGGAAAACTTCTACAACAACTGGATTAAGGCAAAGCTGTATGCTTATAACAACGAGTACCAGATGGCGGCCACACTTTCAGCAAAGGCGATGGAACTTGGAGGGGCAGAACCGGAGAGTTACCAGACGTATGCCAAGCAAATAGAAACCGCGTACAGCGAGTGGAAGAAAAGACGCTAGAGATTATTTATACTTAGAAAAGTGAGGGGAGGCCGAAAATTGGCCTCCCCTCACTTTTTATACTTAGAACTTGGCCACGAACCTGACGTTCAGGCGGCGACCGGTGAGGTAGTTGGGTACGGCATATGTTATGTCGTTCACGTCGCTCACGTAGTTGTACGACATCCAGTTTTTGGCATCAATTAAATTGAGCACCTCCAACCCTATCCAAAGGCTCTCCAGCCCCAGCTTTTTCCGCTTCACCACATCCCCTTCTACCACAAGTACTTTCGAAAAACCAATGTCGATGCGCTTATAAGAGCGGCCATCAAAGGCACTTCTATACTCCGGTTGGCGCGGCGGGCCAAAAGGTAAGCCACTGCCATACACCAGGTTCAGGTACATGCGCACCGTAGGGTTGTCGGGCAGGTGGTCCTGGAAAAACAAGGAGAAGTTCACTAACTGATCTGTGGGCCGTCGGAGGAAGCCCTGCTCCCGCATGCCGATTTTCTCGCCCTGCGCATTGTGAACTGAAATTGAGTCACCCTCCACATTCTCTTTCGTTGTCAGCAGCCCCAGGCTCAACCACGACTCAGCCCCCGGTATAAACTCCCCGTTCACCCGCACGTCGAAGCCGGCGGCATAGGCCTTGGCGTTGTTGCGGGCATAGTAACGCAGCCGCACGTTATCCAGGTCATACGGAATCACGTTGGTCATCCACTTGTAATAAGCCTCCGTGGCAAGTTTAAAGTCGCGCCCCCAGGCCTGGAAAAGATAATCGCTGCCCACGATGGCGTGTACCGATCGCTGTGCCTTCAGGTCCGGGTTGATAACCCCATTAAAGTCGCGCAGCTCGCGGTAAAACGGTGGTTGATAGTATAAACCCAGTGCAGTTTTAAAGGAAAGGTTGGGGTTGCGACGGGTAATAAAGGAATACTGCACGCGCGGCGAGATATTCAACTCCCCTGTAAAATCCCAGTACGTGGCGCGCATCCCATAGGTAAAGGTTCTCAGCGAGTCCAGGGCGATGGTATGCTGCAGGTAGCCGCTATAGCGCAGGGTGTTAAGATCCAGTTGGGAGCGCAGGTAATAATCCTGCGTTACGTAATCGGCCGAGTCCGTGAAGCCATACTCCTGCAGTTGGTCTTCGATGCGCTCAGAACCTACCTTCAGACCGAACTGCACATTGCTGCGCGGACTTGCCTGCCAGGTATTGCGAAGCTCCGCTGCCAATATCCGGGCCAGCAGGGTATTGCGGGCATGGTTGAAGGAGCTCCCCACCCCGCGCTCCTGCAGGCAGTCGCCAATGCCGTCGCCGTTGGTGTCCACATCGCACAGGCGGTAGCCGGCCTCCACGTCCCGGAACTCCCGCTCCCGCGAGTGCACCCCCGAAAGTATAAGCTCAGAAGTATAAAATGCTGTGAAACGGTGCGTCAGGTTTAGGCCGGCCTGGTAGGTAGCGTACTCCATCCGCTCCTGCCCATCGAAGGCTATGAGCAGGCGCAGCGGCGTGTTGCGGGTGCCAAACGTAGTTGCCTGCGTTTCGGGCTCCACCCGGAAGTCGTTGTTGGCGTAGCTGGTCAATATACCCAGGGTGGTGCGGCCACGGTTCAGGGTGTCTTTGGTCAGGTCGAAGTGCACATAGGCCTGCGCGTCTGTAAAGATGGGGTTATACTTTCCCTCTGTCTGCAGCCCCTTCAGAATGTATTGCCCGTTTTTGTGGCGGGCGCCAAACAGGTAGGAAACTTTTTTATTTTTGGAAGCCGACTCCAGGTGCAGCGCTCCTCCGGTAAGGCCGCCGCTAACCGTAGCGCCAAATTCTGAGGGCTGTTTATACTTGATGTTCAGCACCGAAGAAAGCTTGTCGCCATACTTTGGTTGCCAGCCACCCGAGGAAAACTCGATGTTACCAACCAAATCCGGGTTTACAAAGGAAAGTCCCTCCTGCTGCGCCGAGGAAATAAGAAAGGGCCTGTAAATCTCGATGTTGTTGACGTAGACCAGGTTCTCGTCGTAGTTGCCCCCGCGCACCGAGTAGGTGCTGGAAAGCTCGTTGTTGCTCGACACACCCGGCAGCGTGACCAGCACTTTGTTAAAGTCGCCGAAGGTGGACGGCAGGTGCTCCACATCGCGCGGGTCCAAGGTAATCACACTCACCTGCTCGCGACTCTCTTCAGCTTTGCCCTGCACATCCACCGTTTGCAACTGCTGCGGGTCTGGCTCAAGTATAAAGCTTAAATCACGACTTTCACCAGGCTGGAGTATAAACTTTTGTTCCAGCGCTTTATACCCCAGGTGGCGCACCACAAGCGTCCACTCCGTACCTGCCGGCACTATTAACTTAAACGCTCCTGCTGCATTCGTCCGGGTACCCGTTGAAGTTCCCTTCAGGGCTACCATAGCCGACTCTAGTGGCTCCTGCTGCTGGTTCAGCACCCTGCCGGATAAGGTAGCCTGCTGTGCCAAAACACCAAAGGGCAAAAGTATACACCACCATCCCAGTAAATATTTCAGCATCTGCAGCGGTTTATTATTTAGAGGATTTTAGATCGGCGATGGTTTGGGCTGGGTCTTCGGCAGAGAAGACAAAACTGCCGGCCACCAGAACATCGGCGCCCTTCTCCAGCAGCAGCGGTGTGTTGTGCTGGTTCACGCCACCGTCAATCTCAATCAGTGCCTGTGAGTTGCGCTGGATGATCAGGTTCTTGAGTGCCTCAATTTTGCGGTATGTGTTCTCGATAAACTTCTGCCCGCCAAACCCCGGATTTACCGACATCAGGCAAACCAGGTCGGCATCGGCTATAACATCTTCCAGCAAGTGCACGGAAGTATGCGGGTTTACGGCGATACCTGCCTTTGCCCCGGTGGCTTTAATCTGCTGCAGGGTGCGGTGCAGGTGCGTGCAGGCCTCTACATGCACCGAAATGGTGTCCGCGCCCGCCTCCCGGAACCGCTCAATATACAGTTCCGGCTCCACAATCATCAGGTGCACATCCAGCGGTTTCTGCGCGTAGCGTTTAATAGCCTCCAAAACCGGAAAACCAAAGGAAATATTAGGCACAAAACGGCCGTCCATGATGTCGATGTGCAGCCAATCGGCCTGGCTGTTGTTGAGCATCTCTACCTCCGACTGCAGGTTGGCAAAATCAGAGGCTAGTACAGAAGGGGCAATTAGTGGTCTCATACCTGCAAAGGTAAATTTATAATTGATATTTGGGAGCAACGTCGGTACTTACGCAAATCTTTGCTAGCCGCGCTCTCCTTTTTACTTCATTCTTATCGTGCATCAGTCGCAGCAAGTGCATACGTTCTCCAGTGCATGATGTTAAAGTGCAGACGTTTCCTTTAGATGATACGTCCGGATGTAATCCGTTAAATACGGTTCCACTTTGCTTTCTTTCATCCGCATCACCTTCGCCATGGTTTTAATAAGCGACTCGTAGGTGTTGTCGCTCTCCTCTACTTCCCGGAAGCCTTTTACTCCTTTTTTCTCGTGCACCAACTGGTACACTACGGCGCCGGCTACATAGCGTGGGCTCTGGTTGCCGGCATACCGGAAGCTGCCATCGTAAAGGTTTTTGAAAGTGACCTCGGGATGGTTCCTGTAGATGTCTCTGGATACTTCTCTTAACGTTTCCTGGTAAGGGGTATGTCCGTCAACACCTCCGAAGTATGTGGCGATGCCCTCTCCCAAAAAGTGATTTTTAACTGGATGATAGAGGATATGTACGAACTCATGCAGGTTATCCTCGGCTCCATGCGCGGAAAAGATGCGGTTATACTTTGCTCTGGCAAAGCCAGTTTGGTAAGCCAGCCAATAGTCCAGGTTGAAGAGCCTGCCTAGCTCCTCTTCCGAGTTCATCACATAAAAATCAAATGGTTTGGCATCGGGGATGTTCAGCGTCCTGACAAAAGACTCCACAAAGGCATCTGCCTTCTCCGCCCGCTCCTGGTTAAACTCAAAAGTCGGTGGAAAATGGAAGGTGATCCATTTCGTTTGTTGCTGTTTCCACTTCTTCAGCTCATTAGCCCAGGCATTCTCCAGTTTCCAATCCCCTGCTTCATCTTTAGCCGCATAGTAGCGAAGTATAAAAGGCGGGTTCATTTTATTCGTTACCATCCACGGCTCCAGTTTGTCGGTCGCCAGCAGAATCCTGGCAACATACTTCTCCCCCACAGGCTCTATACTTAAAACGGTAGGCTTAAAGTAGCTGAAAAGCTGTTTGCTATTCAGGCCAAAGAACAGGTGGGGAGCAGCCTGATCAAAATGTTCCTGATGTTGGCCGTAGTAAAAGTCTACTTCTTCCTTATTCCAATAGGGGTTGTGGTAGAGGCTGTCAGGTTGTGCGTTTAGGTAATTCCCGATGAGTTCGTACACAGCCTTTACCTCCTGTTTCGTAGTATCAACCCGGGCGGTAAGATAGGGCTTGACCTGGCAAAGGCCTGGTACGGCGGTGAAAAGTATAAATCCTAAGACCAAGGTGACGTGGGTAGCGCTTGCTCTCATAGTTGGGTTTTGAGTTACCATCAGGGCTTCTACAGTTTCACAAACCTGAGGGTAGCTACTCTATTACCCGACCGGATGCGGCACAGGTACAGGCCGTTTCCCAGGTGCTGCGGCTCTAGTTTTAGCGGCTGCTCCTTTTGTGCCAGCACTATACTTTGGCGGAACATTTGCTTGCCCGTGGCATCCAACACCTGCACTTCTATGGCTTGCTGCAGCCAATCCTGGCCCAGGTAAAGTATAACCGGATCCTGTCGTACCGGGTTTGTGATGTATAGCTCCTCTCCTGTAGCTGCTCCGGGAGAGGCAGTAAGGGTGCGCCTGTAGTTCGGGATGCCATAGCCGATGCTGTTGTCCGGGTTAGTAGCGTTGCTCCCACTCTGCCTTAGAAGCTCAATCAGCTCCATGTTTGTTCTGAAAGGATTGGCTTGCCACACAGTGGCGGCAAAGCCAGCCACAATAGGGCCTGAAAAAGAAGTGCCGTTGCCCCGCGCAAGCGATCCGTTTGGGAGTATAAAGTATACCGCCTGTCCCATGGCCGCCACATCCGGCTTAATCCGCCCGTCAGCCGTAGGACCAAAGGAGCTGAAAGCGGCCTTTACACCCAGCGAGTCTACAGCACCCACGGCCAGCACCGAGTCGGCATCGGCGGGAGCAGAAACGTACTGCCAGCTTTTGTTTCCTTCGTTGCCAGCGCTTGTCACCACCAGCATCCCCGTAGCGGCAGCAAAGTCAGCGGCCTTGCTAATAAGGGAGGTGTTGCCGTCCATGTCCTGGTACGTATAGCTTTGGGAAGGGGCATCGAACAAAGTATAGCCCAGTGAAGAATTAATGACATCAGCCCCAGCACTGTCGGCAAATTCTGCGGCCAGCAGCCAGTTAATTTCCTCTATGTTATGCTCTGTGGCGGCATCCTCGGTACGAAGCAAGAGGTAATTGGCGCCATAGGCCGTACCCACCATACTCCCCGGGGCATAAGCAGCCATGGTAGAAAGTACCGCTGTGCCATGCGCATCGGCAGTAAACACATCTTCCTGCTTCCTCACAAAATCAAAAGTGCCCGCCAGCTGGTTTCGCTCAAAAAGGTGGGCAAAGGCCGCTATCGTTGGCACTCCCGGGAAACCGGCATCCAGCACGGCAATGGTCATTCCGGCCCCTGTGTAACCATCGGCATGCAGTTCGTCAACACCAAGCATATCAGCCTGATGGAATGCAGGGCCATAGTCTGACGGGTTAAGGGCGGGCCAGTAAGGAGCGTTAGAGGTAGTGCTAGCTGCTGCTATGCTTTGAAGTGCGGTCCCTTGGGTTGATGTACCGGTCGGAGACGCCACGCGGTTCAGGGATTGCGTACGGAGCACGAACGGGAGCTCTTCCAGCGCCTGCAACTGCTCGTCGGTGCACTGCACGACAGCCGCGTTAAACCACCGGGAAGTATACCATACCGTAGCGCTAGCTTCTTGAAGCGCGGCCACATAGGCAGGGTTTACCGGAAGATCGCGCGGCGTAACAGTGATGTTCTGACGTTTGCGCCGCTCCACCGCTTTTGGCGACAGGAATTGCAGTGGTTCTGAAGTAGTAAAGGGGGTGTCTGCCTTATCGGCGAAGTATATTAAACGTTTCTGCTCCTCTCTAGCTGCGTTACCAGTGTCCTGCGCCTTTACGGGCAGGTACAGCAGCAGGCAGGTAAAGAGGAGCAGCAAACGCATACCTTATTCCTTTCCGTGGTCGATTAGTTTCTCGTGCCGCTCATGGCCGTGGAGTCTGTAGCCAATGCCATACGTACAGTCCTTCGACTCTGAGGCATTACAGTAAACAATCCTGGTAAAGAGCCTGTAAACCATACCCACTCCCTCAGCATATACTTCCTTGCGGTCATTGAGCCCAATCCAGGTTTCGATAGGCGTACCCTGAATGACAGTTGCTGTGTTGCTAAAGGTATTACCATTCACAGTGTAAGGCTTGCCTACGTTCTCGAACGTATAATCTTCCTTGGTCAGGTAATACTCAGCTCTTTTGTTGGTGTTTGGATCGGGTTTATAGTCTTCGCCTGTATTGTTATTATAGGCATCTCCCAACCACGTCTGCCCTTCCTTCACCGGAAACACCATCTTCACATACTTGGTGTTGTTCTTGGTCAGCATGACCATGGCGTCCGACTTGGTTACCACCATCACAGAGTCATCTATCCAGTTCATGTTTTCGTTTGCACGAACGGAGCGGATGATCTTATAGTTGAGCTTGCCGGTTTGGTCGACAAAGGTGGTATCTACCCGCTCGCGAAGCTGGAAACGGCTGGTATCCCCTACATCGCTCATAAAACGGATATCCATCACATCATAGACACGGTACTGCCCCACTTCCAGCGGAAAGTAGTCGTAGCCCATTATCTTCGGATCGGGATCCTTGTACTTGTCCTCGCAGGCGGCCACCAGGCCAGCCAGCGCAACCACCAAAAGCAGCAGGGCTCTTCTCATTATTGCAACACGTTCAGGTTATATGCTGAGTTGTAATTTGTCTCAATCCAGCCGCCGCCCACTACGTCGTTGCCTTCGTAGAATACTGCAGCCTGCCCTGGCGCGATGGCGTGTACCCCGTGCAGGAAGTGTACTTTCATCTTGTCGCCCTCCTGCTCAATGATGGCCTCTGTACCCGGGTCGTTGTAACGCACTTTCGTAACTGTTGGAATTGGCTGCCCGATCAGGTTTTCATACTTGAGCATGTTCAGCTTGCCAACCGTCATGGCATTTTTAGCCAGTTCCTCATAGTTTCCAAGCACCACACGGTTTGTATCTTTCTCAATGCGTGTTACATAGGCCGGAAAACCTAAAGCAATGCCTAAGCCCTTACGCTGCCCAATCGTATAGAACGGGTAGCCCTCGTGCTTGCCAACTACGGTACCGTCTTCGAGCACAAACTCACCACCGGCCACGCGCTCCTCCAGCCCCTCTACGCGGCGCTTCAGGAAGCCACGGTAGTCGTTGTCCGGGATGAAGCAGATCTCATAGGACTCTGGCTTGTTTACCAGCTCGGTAAAACCACGCTCACGGGCCATTTCCCGGATCTCAGTTTTATGCAGGCCTCCCAATGGGAAGATTGTGCGGCTCAGGCTCTCCTGCGAAATGCCCCACAGCGCATACGACTGGTCTTTACTTTCATCCAGGCCTTTGGAAATAATGTAACGTCCGTTTTCCTGACGCAGGTTGGCGTAGTGGCCCGTGGCTATAAAATCACAGCCCAACTGGTCGGCGCGACGCAACAGGGCATCCCACTTAATGTGCGTATTGCAGAGCACGCACGGGTTTGGCGTTCGCCCAGCCAGGTACTCATCCGTAAAATGATTGATCACATAGTCGCCAAACTCTTCACGGATATCGATTATGTAGTGCGGGAAACCAAGTTGAACGGCAATATTTCGGGCATCGTTGATGGAGTCGAGCGAGCAGCAGCCAGTTTCTTTCTTGCTGGCTCCGCTGGAGGCGTAATCCCAGGTCTTCATGGTCATCCCCACTACCTCATAGCCTTGCTCATGCAGCATAACAGCCGCCACCGAACTATCGATGCCGCCGCTCATGGCCACAAGAACCCTTCCTTTTGTACTCATTTATTTAGTAACTTTCGATTTAAAATTTAGCATTTTGATACAAATATAGCAACAACAACACAGTTATAAAGTTTCAGGTTCTATTTTATAGGGGCAGCCGGCGCAATAAGTATAAATAGTGGAAAAAGGTTGGCTGTAAAGGAAAATCGCTTTTACTTTGGGCTAAAGATATTTGTGCATAAACTGAATATATAACTTAAAGCAAAATTACCATGGCCCTACGTACTTCTGTGATAGTGAACGGCGTAAACAACCTAAGCGACGCAAGATACTGCGCTGGCATGGGTGTAGATATTATTGGCTTCAACCTCAAACTCGACGACCCGAAACATGTGCAGCCGCAAACGCTGAAGGAGATCATGGGCTGGGTGGCCGGTGTGCAGACCGCCGGGGAGTTCCTCCGCGCCAGGCCGGACGTGATAAACGAGCTGGCTGATGAGTTTAACCTGGACCTGATCCAACTGGACCTGCCCTACCTGATTGATGAGATAGAGGAAATCAACCGCCCGGTGATACAGAAGGTGGTTATCAATAAAGATACCGTGGAAAGCGAACTGCACGAGACAATGGAGCTTTACAGCCCCTACGTGCACTCCTTCATCATCTGCTCCGACGACTTTGACACGATTGACGAGACAAACACGCGTTTTCTGGCGTCGCTTGCCAAGAAGTTCAGGATCTACCTAGGATTTGGAGTAGACAAGTCCAACGTTCATCAGGTATTGAAAACCATCAAACCAACAGGCATCGTCCTTATCGGTGGCCACGAAATCAAGCCCGGCCTGAAAGACTACGACGAACTAGCCGAGATCTTCGAGGAAATAGAGGAAGCGTAGAAGGAGCTTGGGAGTTAGAGAGTTTAAGAATTAGAGAGTCAACTTACCACATCTTCTAATCTATAAAGCGAATCGGCCTGACGAAGTATAAACTCGTCAGGCCGATTCATTTTTTTTCAAAGTAGAGCCAACTATACTTTTGACTTAGCTGATTTATACTTTCAAGAGTATCAACCCTCTAACTCCCAAACTCTCTAATTCCCCAACTCCTAAACTCCTAAACTCTTAAACTCTCTAACTCACCTTGTACTGTAGGTATTTGATAGGAATGCCGTCAGCCAGGTAACGTCTCTCGTAGGTGGTGTAGATGCCCATGGTATGCTCCTGCAGGTCTGAGTTGTAGAGGTCTGAAGTATGAATCAGGTCCTTTACTTTGCGTTCCTGCAGCACCTCCAATGTATACTCGTACAGGCCCAGGTTATCGGTTTTAAGATGAATGATGCCGCCGGGCTTAATGATGCGCTCATACAGATCCAGGAAGCGGGGCGAGGTAAGGCGTTTCTTCTCGTCACGGTCGCGGGGACGCGGGTCCGGGAAGGTAATCCATACTTCGTCTACTTCATTCTCAGCAAAGTTGTCGGCTAAATTCTCAATGAACGTTCGCAGGAAGGTCACGTTTTCCAGCTCCTCCTCTTCAGCCAGGGTACTACCTTTCCAGAGGCGGGCACCTTTAATATCTAAGCCGATAAAATTTTTCTCCGGGAACAGGCGCGCCATCCCTACCGTATATTCCCCGCGGCCACAGCCAATCTCCAGCACAAGCGGATTATCATTCTCAAAATGCTGCTCACGCCACTTCCCAATCAGTTGTCCATAGCGCTCGTCACCTGGTTCTATAACATTCTCACGCTCAGCAATAGCGGCAAATTTTGCCAGTTTAGATCTTCCCATTCCTATAGTTCGTCAATTTCAGCGACCACAAAGGTACTACCTCCGATAAAAATAACCTCATCCGGAGCCGCATTTGCCTTTGCTGCCGCAATGGCCTCGGCCACTGTCTGGTAAGCCTCCCCTATTAAACCCACTGTTTCAGCCTGTTGCACCAGTTCCTGCACTGGCAAGGCGCGTGGGATGTTAGCCTGGCAAAAGTAGTATTTATACTTTGCCGGCAGCATTTGCAGGATTTTCGTCACATCTTTATCGTTCACGGCCCCGAAAACCAGGTGCACCTGCTTTGAATGCAGCTGCTCCAGCCCCAGCAGTATCTGCCGGATACCGTCTTCGTTGTGTCCTGTGTCGCAGATCGTGAGCGGGGATTGCTGCAGCACCTGCCAGCGCCCTTTCAGGCCGGTTATACTTTTGGCATGGGCTAAGCCCTTGCGTATGGCAGCCTCCGGTATAGTATAGCCTTTCTGCTCTTGCAGCACCTCCAGCACCTGTAGCACCCCTGGCAAGTTATACTTCTGATAACCTCCGGCCAGGTCCAGCTCCAGGTTTTGCAAGTATAAATCACCCTCGCGGAACACCTGAAACATCTGCCGCTGCAGCGTGTTTTCCGTAACTTCCAAAGTATACTGGTCCTGGGCAAAGTATAAAAGAGCTCCCACCTCAGCGGCTTTGGCTATAAACACCTCCTCCGCCTCCGGCTGCCGGATGCTTACAACAGCAGGCACCTGGGGTTTGATGATGCCGGCCTTCTCTGCGGCAATGGCCCCAATAGTATCGCCCAGCATACTCTGGTGGTCGAAACTAATGTTGGTGATAAGCGATACTTCCGGTGTGATGATATTGGTGGAGTCCAGACGGCCGCCTAAGCCCACCTCTATTACGGCCACGTCCACCTGCTCCTCGGCAAAGTATTTAAATGCCAGGGCCACCGTCATCTCAAAAAACGAAGGCTTTATACTTTCGAAAAGCGGTTTATACTGCTCAACAAAACTTATAAGGTAGCTCTGTGGAAGCTCCTGCCCGTCGACGCGTACGCGTTCGGTAAAGGATTTCAGATGCGGCGAAGTATAAAGTCCGGTTTTGTAGCCGGCCTCCTGCAGCACCGCAGCCAGCATGTGCGAACTGCTGCCCTTGCCGTTGGTACCGGCTACATGAATGCTTTTGAACTGGTGCTGCGGCTGTCCCATCGCCTCGCATAGGGCAACAATGTTGTCGAGGCTCTTCTTAAAAGCAGCATTGCCGATGCGTTGGTACATCGGCAATTGCTGGTATAGATAATCAAGACACTCTTGATAGGTCATCAATAAGAAAGTATAAAATTAGCGCGCTGTAATGCGGAATGTTACGATACCGGTTGCTCCTGATGTGGCCATACCTGAGCCGGTTCGGCTAAAGGTGGTCTTGTATAGCTGATCCCGGTACCATCGCTCTACCTGAGGCGAAACGGTGCTTTCAACACGCTCCACATTTATCAGGTTACCGTCTGCGTCAATTTTGATTCTGAAACGAATAATACCGGTTTCGTTGCTGTATGGGTCGCGCTTGGGCTCGATGTCGTAGCGCCAGCCAGGCATATCCAGGGATCCACCTGCTCCGCCTCCGGCCTTGCCGTAAAGCGCCTTCGCATTCACATCGCCGTCCGGACTACCCTTGTCGCCCACTTTTCCGGTGTCATCACCGTTGTTGTTGCCGGTGGCAGCATCGGAAGTACCACTTTTACCAGTGCCAGTGCTTGTAGTTGGCTGACCCGGGTAAAGGGAACGTGGCTTTTCTGGTTCTTTCTTGGGCTCCTCCTTCGGCTGCTCCGGCTTCGGATCCGGCTTTTTCACTTCTTCCTTTTTAGGCTGCGGCTTCGGAACTGGCTTCGCCTCTTCCTTCACAGCAACCGGCTCAGGTGCCGTGGTGGTTACTACCTTCGGGGTTTCTACGGGTGCTGCCGGAGGTGTAGGCTTCGATACAGGCTCCGGTTGTGGCTCTGGTTCCGGTTCAGGCTGCGTTGGGGCAGGCTTGCTGTCCTCTACATTCTTCGACTCATTTGGAGTAGCCTTGGTCTGTATGTCGCCGCTGCCCACTGCATCCGTACCGAAGTTCAGCTCAATGCCATGCTCCGGGGCGGGTGGGTCTGGCGCACGCCAGGCCAACATGTATATCAGAAAAAGCAGGATAAGCACATGCACCCCGATGCTGACACCGGCTGCAATGCGCTTATTCTTTTCTTCTTCCTTCGAAAGGGCAATTGACATAGTCTGGTTCCTTATTCGTTTGGCACAGTGGCCAGCGTTACACTTGCATTAAGGTTTTTGGCGATACCAGCCACCCTTGCCAGGTGCTCCACCGGTACGCTCTTGTCTACGTGCAACACCACAGCTCCCTGCTCTGTTCCTGCGTCGCGCAACAAGGCAGTCAGCTGGGGCTCTACCTCTTCCGGCGAAATCTCTTTGTCGTTCAGGTAGTATCTCAGGTCCTCAGAGATGGTAATGCTGATTTTCTGCATCACAATATCGGAGGTCTTGCTGCTTGGCAAGCTAACCGGCAAGCCCGAAGGTGTCACGAAGTTAGATGTCAGCATGAAAAAAATCAGCAACAGGAAGATGATGTCGGTCATAGACGACATGCTGAACTCTGCATTTATCCTGTTTTTAGAACGTATATTCATTCTTAAAGCTGTGGTTCTTGTAATAGATCAAGGAACTCGATAGAGGAGTATTCCATGGAGTGAACAATGCTGTCGATCTTAGACACCAGGTAGTTGTAACCCACATAGGCTGGCAGACCAATAATCAAGCCAGTTGCTGTTGTTACCATGGCCTCATAGATACCGCTGGAGAGCAGCTTTGGGCTCACAGAGCCTTCTGCCTGTGCGATAGCGATAAAGGCGCCAATCATACCTGTTACCGTACCCAAGAAGCCCAGCATCGGAGCAGCACCAGCTACTGTCGCCAAGGCAGCCAGGTTTTTCTCCAAAAGGCTGATTTCAATCTTACCCTGGTTTTCGATCGATGTCTCGATGTTTTTCAGCGGGTGTCCGATACGGGTAATTCCCTTGGAGATCATTCTGGAAACAGGGGTGTTGGTCTGGGCACACAGCATTTTTGCACCGTTGATGTCGCCGGCCAACACCATGCTTTTAATGCGGTCGTTAAAGCCCTCCGGGTTTTTGGCGGCCTTTTTAAGCGTCAGGTAACGCTCCACAAAAATGTAAATGCCTACCAGAGACAGGAGCGCGAGCGGGATCATGGCCCATCCGCCGTTCATTGCCAAATCCAATAGAGAAACGGATGTTTCTGCAGCAGCTTCAGTCCCCTCTGCCAGTGCTACTGTAGTGTCGGCATCTGCCGTGGTCGTGATTTGTAATAAGAGTGAT
Organism: Pontibacter chinhatensis; assembly: GCF_900113285.1. Lineage (GTDB taxonomy): Bacteria > Bacteroidota > Bacteroidia > Cytophagales > Hymenobacteraceae > Pontibacter > Pontibacter chinhatensis. Next base: position 10,449 of record NZ_FOOT01000001.1, on the reverse strand, counting down.
GTCATGTTAATTGTTAAGTACCCAAAGTGTTTCTCCGAATTGTTTTCTGTAAGTATTTAGTGCATTCTGCGCCTCATCTGCCGTGTCAAAGTCAGCCAGCGACACGCGGAAAAGCCTGCTGCCAGGCTGAGGTAAAAGTATAAACACTTCCTTGTGTCCTTGCTCCAGCAGTGCGCTTCTGTATTGCTCTGCATTCTCCAGACGGGCGTAGCCCCCGGAGATGATATAAGAACGTCCGTCTGTCGTATAAATTATATGCGCCGGAGCCGCCTCTTCTACCTCCGCTGCTGGTGCTGGCTCTTCAACAACTACATCACCAGGCTCAGCTACAGCAGATTCCGGCTCATTGCTTAAAGTCATACCTTCAGCGTCAGCGGAAGCAGTCTCAGGCGATTCCTGCGTCGATTGTTCGGCTTCTACACCGGCCATTTCGGCAGCAAAGAATTCCTGTTCATCGATCTCACGAGCCGTGTGTTCCGTCGATTTTAAGAAGAAAACCGGATTGAGGCTGCTCAGATTATAGTCGGCCTGCAGCGAGAGGAAATATACGGCAGAAGCACACAGCCCCACCAGTGCCAGCCCCGCTGCAACATTATAAGCCCGCTTAATGCGTCTGCGTAACGGTTGTTTCTCCTCTTCAAGTTCCTTTTGGCGCTCTTTAATTAAGGTGCGAAGCACGGCAGGCTCTTCTGACTTTCTAACAGGCCTGGCAGAGATCTCGGGCAAACCAAAGCTGTCCTCAAGCATGTTATCAGTCTCCGTGTGCTCAAATACCAGCCGGCGCTCAGGGTTATACCGGAAGATGCCGATATCGCTGAGCTCAAACCTGTTTTGGGCTTGCAGGTTATTTTTGGCCTGATGCACAAAAGCAGCCACACGCTGCTGCGCCTCCTCCTTGGAGATCCGGTTGTGGTGCGCAATGGTGCTGATGAGCAGGCCATCGTTGAGCACAAGCTTCTCGTTGAAAGCTATTTTTTTAGAAGGCGGTGAGAGCGTGTGCTTTGTCGAATTGATTCGGGCAGGCACGTACCGGGTAATCAGTCCGCCAAAATCCGGAATGATGACGCAGTCGTGCTCATAGAGCAGTGACTTGATGTGCTTCTCAACCATACGCTATGTTTAGAATGAGTAAGTTATGCCTCCTATCAGGTTTATACTTTTGTTCGGGTAATTTACAAAGCGCTCATACTTTTTCCCAAACAAATTGTTGGCCATCAGGAACACCGTGAAGTTATTGGTGAATCTGTAGTCACCCTTCAGGTTCAGGTCCACGATAGAGTCCGATTTTCTCAACTCAGTGGTCCCGTCTGCACGGGTGATACGGCCAAACGAATCACCAATATAATAAAGTTCTGTATTAAAGAGAATCTTGTCGTAGAAGTTGTAGGTGCCGTAAACGCTCGTTATCAGCTCCGGACGGTGGAAGGGTTGCTCCAGGCTGGCTGTGTTATAGCTATTATAATCAGCTTTTAATCCAAGCCTCACCTCATCCGAATAATTGAAAGAAGCCTCTGCAAAAATATTCAAAACATTTGTCACGCCGTCGTCATACACCAGCTCAAACTTAGACGGGTCTACCGCAGAGTTGTTGTAGAAGTATAGGTTGCGGAAGTTTTGGTAGGCTACGCGGCCGTTAATGTGCACATAATTGGCAATATTGGCCTGCAAACCACCGTAAATCTCCAGTCCTTTGTTCACGTCGGCTACCTGCACGTTCGGAGCCAGGAACGGGTTCTCCTGCGTCAGGTCATATAAAGTGGTTCTTTCAAGGTCGCCGCCTATCCCCGCGTATAACAACAAGTTACCCTTTATCGGCTCTAAGCCAACACGCACCATTGGGTACACATTAAACTGGCGGGCATCGTTCACCTCATCGCCGGTGTAGGCTACCTTGGCGCCAATGGTCAGGCGCACCACATCAAACTGACGCTCATAGGCCGCGTTGAGCTTAAATAGGCCACGGCTCACGTCTGTTGAATCCTTGTGCGAGAGCAGGGACAGGTCTGCATCCACCTTAAAGGCCGATACATCGTCGATGCCATACTCGCTTCTGAAGTCAACGGCAAAATTGCTCTCGCTCATGTCATACCTGTCGTTGATGTAGCGGAAGCGGGCGTTGGTTCTGTAAAGGAAAGGAGCGTTGGAATTCTGGTTGTGGAAGAAGCCCTGTGCGTGGATGCGGTTAAACACCTGCTTGATGGTATCTTTGTCCACCTCCACACCTTCCACTGGCTCGTAGCCGTAGAAGTGGCGCTTTTCGCGGCCATACTTCAAATCGCCGCCAATGGTAAGCCCCTGCAGGTAGCGCTCGCCGTGCAGACTGATATCTGACTGGCTGGCAGCAGAGTTAGACTTATCCACCGGACCTTTTGCTGAAGCTACATGGCTGAAATTTGCCCCGATGCTGGCATCCTTGCTGCGTTTGTTGTGGAAGTAGCCCTTCAGGTAAAGGGTGCCGTAATTCCCAATACCGGCCTTCAGGTAGTTGCCATACAGCTTGTTGAGCTCATCCTGTTTAATGGTCAGCACCTTCATCTGCAGATCCACATTCTGGTCCGGCAGGCGGTAATCAGAAAAGCGGTAACGAACATTGCGCTCGCCTACCTGTGGCGGGTTAATGCGGAACTTCTCGTAATTACGGGCAGCCTGGGGCAGTTCAATCACGCGGTCCTTCTCCACAACCACTTCGGCGTCCTGAAGCTTGCCTCCCTCCGACCATCCTTGCTGGGTCTGCGCCTGCGCTGTATTCAGATAGCTGTACCCTACGCTCAGCACAATGGCAAGTGATGCTAATCTCAATTTATTTCTCATGGTGATCTTTCTCTTCTAAATAAAACGCTGCTTAGTTCTGCCAACCGGTCGTGTCTACTGGTTCGCTGCTCGTATCTACCGGCTCCAGGATAATAGTGTCCTTTTTATTTTGCTGCAGATTCTGCGGCTGCACACCCTGGCTGCCGTTGCCTTCGAGCTTGGCCAGCTTCTGCTTCGCCTCCGCCACAATTTCCTGATTTGGCGCATTCTCAATGATAGAGTTGAGCGTGGCACGTGCCTGGAACATCTCCTTCTGAACCGTGTAAATGTCGGCAATCAGCAGGAAGGTCTTGCCCAGCCAGTAGTCGTAGTTGCCAAATTTATTGCTGAACTCAAAGGCATGATCCAGTGCTGGCTGATACTGCTTCTGCTTGTACATGGTCTCAGAGATGAGGTAATGTGCCTCCGCGCCGTGTATGTCAGTAGCTGAAGCGGTGGTTTCGCGCAGCTCTGTGAGGGCCTGGCTCATGTTGCCCTGTGCCAACGTGGCTTTCGCCCGGTGCAGCAACGCCGAGTTGTAAGCGTTCAGTGAGGCATTGCCCTGGCTGATCAGCTCACCGGCCACACGCTTGGTTGCGGCAAAGTCCTTCGTATTGTAGTAGCTCTGCATCAGGCCAAGAAGAGCGGTCTGCTGCTCGCGGCGGTTGGTGGCTACATCGCGCAGGCGGCTATAGTATTTGATAGCCTCCGGATAGTTGCCTACCTCAAACTCCATGTCAGCCACGCGCTGGATGGCGCGGTTCGTGAACTCGGAGCGGTTCTCCTGTACCACCTGCTTCATCACCTTCACACCCTCCTGCTTTCTCTCGCTGCGCAGGTAGGAATCGGCCAGGTAATAACGTGCGTCCGGTATAAAGCTGCTCTTCGGATACGTGTTGATGTAGTTCTCTAATTTGGCGGCTGCCTCCTTGTAGTTTTGGTTGAAGTATAACGTCTTAGCAGCCTCAAACTCTATACTTTCCAGCGCATTGCTTTCTGGGTTAGCAGACTTGTAGCGCTCCACATACTTGTCGAACTCGCTGCTGCGGTTCTCCTGCCCCAGCACCTCCTGCAAACTATAAAGCGCACCGCTGGCTACCCTCGAATCCGGGAACTCGTCGAGTACACGTTGCTGGTCGGCAATGGCCAGGTCGTTGCGGCGCAGGTTAGAGTAGGCAAGGCCACGCTTCTGCAGGGCGTTTGGTACCAGTCTGCTGTCCGGCATCTCGTTTATCACTCTTGAAAAGCCCTGCACTGCTGCCTGGTAGTTGCCTGACTCAAAGTCGATGATGGCGTACTGGTACATGGCATCGTCGCGGTAGCGTGAAGTCTTGTAGGAGTTCATCAGCTCCAGCAACGCGTCCTTGGCACGCCCGCTCTGATTCTGGATGCTGAGCACTACGCCTTTCTGGAAGAGGGCATAGTCACGGTCAGGGGAGCTGCTGGAAATAACACGCTCGTACAGGCGCAGCGCCTCGTTGTAATTCTTGTTTACATAGTAGGTGTCCGCCAGGCGCACCGTCGCATCGTTGTAGTTCGGGTTACTTGGCTGCACATTGTCCAGGAAGGCCTTAAAGTGGGTTAGGGCCTTGTCATACTCCTTCGTGTTAAAGTAAGCATAGCCTATACCGTAGCGGGATTTGATGTAGTAATCCTCTTTAGCGTTAGGGGCTGTGCGGAATACGGCAGCGTAGCTGTTGATAGCATCGTTGTAGCGCTGCCCAATGGAATAGGCTTCACCCTTCACGAAATGGCTGGCCGCTGTCACCTCCTTGTCATAAGGATACTGGAGCGACTTATCGAGCATGGCCACCGCCTGCGGGAATTTGCTGTCGTTAAACAAGTTAACGCCGTGATAGTACGTTACCCGCTGGTAGGTCTGCAGTATGCGCCAGCTTTTCTTGTCCATTGCCTCGATGTGGCGGATGGCGGCGGCATAGTCGTTAGAGCCAAAGTATGATTCGCTTAGCAGGCGGTCGGCCTCCTCTGCCTCTTCTGACTTAGGATACTTGGCAGAGAAATCAGAAAGTGAGTTGATTACCTCACGGAAATTACCCAGGTCGAAGTTTACCTGTGCATACTTGAGGGTAGCTGCCTCCGTAACTGCTTTATCCTGGTCGTTTTTACGGGCCTGGTCAAAAGCGGTAAGGGCAAACTGTTTGTTGTTATCACGCAGGTAGCTCAGGCCCAGGTAGTAGGCTGCATTCTGCCCCAGCGAGTCTTTCTTAAGCGCCACTGTTTTGAAGTTAGCAATGGCGTTTTTGTAGTTATTGTTCTTATAGTCGGTATAGGCAATTTTATACTGTACCACCGGATCCAGAGAGCGCTTGCCCTTGGCATACTCGCTGAAGTATTTCTCCGCTGTTTTATACTCGGCGCGCTGGTAGTAAGCATCCCCCACGAGCAGAGCTATCTCATCGCGCTGCTGCACTTCCGGCTTCTGGGCCAGTGCTGCCTCGCCATAGCGTATCACCTCGTACACATCGTTCTCCTTGTAGAGGATCTCGGTGATCATGTAAGGCACGATACGGGCATAGGCCTCGTTCTTCTCGGCAATCTTCAAATCTTCCTTGGCCGCGGCATAGTCGCCTTTGCGGTACGAGATATAGCCGGCATAGTAGTTAGAGGCAAAGGCAAAACGATGCTCGTCCTCCCGGAAACCGGTTGTCTTGTTCTTGTCGAACCAGATCTTGGCGTTGTCGAAGTCCTTGGTAGCGAAGTAGGAATAACCCAGCTTAAACTCCAGCTCTTTGGTCTGCTTGATGCTGAGCAGGTGCAGCGGCGCATCTTTCAGCAGTTCCACAGCCTGCTTGTAATTTTTCTGCTCGAAGTAATACAAGCCCAGCTCGTAGTTAGCCAGCGCTGTTTTCGGGTGAGTCGGGTACTTGCGCACAAAATTTAGCACCAGCTGCTCAGCGTCCGGGTGCAACAGGTACAGACCGCTCAGGGCGTAGTAATACTGCGCATCAGCTGTTTTGGCATCATCCCCAATCAGCTCGATATACTTTTTAAACGCCTCCTGTGCCGCGCCATACTTGGCCCTGTCAAAAAGTTCTACGCCTTCATGAAAGAACCGCTCCTCGGAGGTGAAGGCCTGCGTGTGCTGCGCCACCACCACATGGGAACCGCCAGCCAGTACCGATGCAAGTGCTATTTTGTAACCTATCTTCATTTTTGCTCATTCGCCCCAAAGGGCAGCTCGTTAATGTCTGATTGAAAAGAAAGTATAAAAAAGCGATGGGTTGCCGCCGCTCATACTACCTCACTCAAAGTTAGTAATTTTTAGAAAGCCACAACGGCCTTTGTATTTTTTAAAAGTATAACCGCTCAGGATTAGCCAGATCTCTATAACAATGGCCAGTATAAGCCTTTTATTGTATCTGTGGAAAAATAACCCTTAGGAGGCCATCGCCCGCGGTACCGGGTGCAGGATCTTGAAAACCAGCTCGCGCAGGATATCGGCCTCACTCACATCGCCCCCGGTTATACCTTTCACCTGCAGGTCGGCCACCCGGATGAAGTGGATGATATCTACGCAGCGTGGCAGGGGGTATACCCGCATGGCCTGCATGTAATCCTTCACCTTCCAGGCCTGGTTGCCCAGGCTTTTCTTCAGCCCTCCCTCCGACTTGTCGGCCTGAGCATGCAGCACCAGAATTTTGGTGAAGAAGGTAAACAGCATCGTCAGGTTCGGGATGAGCGGGTTGTTCTTCGGGTTCGCCTCAAAATAATGGATGATGCGGTTAGCCTTCAGCGGGTCGCGCGCGATGAGGGCCGCCTGCAGCTCGAAGATGTTGTATTCCTTGCTGATACCTACGTTCTCCTGCACCAATCCTTCATCCACGGTGGCGCCCGGCCTGAGGTTTATCAGCAGCTTGTCGATTTCATTTGCCAGCCTGGACAGGTCAGAGCCGATATACTCGGCAAGGAGCTGCACGGCCTGCTGCGTGGCCTTCATGCCCTTGCTCCGGAGGTAGCTGTTGATCCAGGCGGGTACCTGGTTTTCGTAGAGCTTTTTGGTGGTAAGCAGCACGGCGTGCTTCTGCACCGCCTTTGCCAGCGACTTGCGCCCGTCCAGCGACTTGTGCTTGTAACAGAAGACAAGTATGGTAGAGGGCAGCGGGTTTTGCAGGTAAGCCTCTAGCTGCCTCATCCCTTCCTCTTTCTCAATATCCACGATACTTTGGGCTTCCTTCACTATTACCACCGAGCGGTCCGACATCATCGGGAAGCGCTTGGCCTGCAACAGCACCTGCGACACATCCACGTCTTTGCCGTAAAGCACCACCTGGTTAAAGCCTTTCTCGTGCTCCTGCAAGGCATGCGCCTCAATGTAACCGGCAATGGTATCGATGTAATACGCCTCTTCGCCCTGCAGAAAGTATACAGGGGCAAACTGCCGTTGCTTGAGCTGCTCTAAAATGCCTTCGGGTGTATGGGACATGGTAATGTAAGTATAGCGGGTAAACAGGCAATTTATACTTGCAGGGCCGCTTCTACAAATTTAAGGCCTCTGTCTTAAACATAAAGTATAAACCTGTACTTATGGTAGCAGAAAAGCAGAACTCAATTGCCTTCAGGGGTGTTTTATACCACACAGCCGGGAAAACCGTTTTTAAGGTACAGCCATTGGCTGGTTTAGTTTATACTTCCATGAGTTTCTTTAATAAAAATGGCCGCAAGGCGCATCGCAGCACCAGGTTTGTGAAGCAAGTCGCCCTTTGGGGGCTCATCCTCCTGCTGCTGGTTAGCATGATGTCCGCCATCTTGCCGGCGGATACTGGTATTACCCCTATTGTGCTGAAGACAGAAGCGCTCGGGTTTACGCCAAAGGAGTTTTTTGTGGCCCAAGTGGTGGATGAGCGCCCGAACAAGGCTGCCGTAGCCCATATCATACCTGCTCCCGTCCCAGGCAAGGCCATGGCAACCGCCGCTGTGCCCGTAGACCTGCAAGGGGGAGGCCTTCAGGCCGTGCAGCAGTTCATAGGCAAAGGCATTCCGGCAAATAAAAAGCTGCGCCCCATCATCATTACCCTGAAGGAGTTTGAGCTAAAGGAATCGCCAGCAGCAGGTGGCCGTGTGCAGGGGCAGGCGGTAACGGCCATGAAGTTCGAAATGCAGGGAAACGGCGAAATTATCCCCTTAACAGAGTATAAAGGAGGCGTTCGCTACAACAGGCCGGCCGGCCAGGAGGAGGCGATAGAACCTGCCCTTCGCCAATCACTGACGGGAGCGCTGGCATACTTTAACAAGTGGATGGAAGAGAATGCCAGCTCTAACCCACGGCTGGCCAAAAGTATAAAAGTCATTTTTTCGGATTACGCGGCCAGCGCTCCCTCCGACACTGTCTTTTACTCCCCCAGCCGCCCGCTTAATTGGGGCGACTTTACCGGCAGCCCCTCTAAGCCAAGCAAATTTGCAGCCGCCGTTTTCCCCAGCTTCGCTTACGAAGGCCGCAGCGAGGTAGTAAACGGGGAGCTGCAGCTATACCTCGACATGAAAGTATACGTGCTGCAAAGCTCCTCCTGGGTAAAGCCCGACGCGCGCAACGCCTACAGCCTGAACCACGAGCAAAGGCACTTTGACTTGGTAAAATTGGTGGCCGAGCGCTTTAAGAAAAAAATTACGCCGGAGATACTATCTGTGGTGGACTACAACAGCATCATCCAATACCACTTTATTGAGTCGTACCGGGAGATGAACCAGCTGCAGGACCAGTACGACGCTGAAACCCGCCACGGGCTCGACCAGGCGGCTCAGGAACGGTGGAACAAGAAGATTGCCCAGGAGTTAGGTAGCCTGTAGCTCGTATCACGCGCTGCCCTGCCGAAGGTTCTTCCGCGCCTCAAGGAAAGTATGGGTAAAGTGCCGCACGAATTCCTTGGTGTATTTCCCCGAATTGTCTAGATCCGGGTCCAATATGGTAATCTCTACTCCCGCTGCTTTCGGGCTGGATAAGAGCATGGTTACTAGTTGGTTGAACTCGTCATAACCTAGACCTCCGGGCGTTCTGCTATCCACGGCAGGCATGAGCTCGTCGTCCAACACATCTACGTCAATATGCAGCCAGAATCCATCCAGGTTTTCCCTTTCAACCATTTCAAGAAAGGAATTCACGCAGCGGCTGATTCCTTCTTTCCGGAGCATGGTCAAGCTCACATACTTTGCCTCAGCGTCAATGATGGAGCGCTCATACTCCGCATCATACTCCCGGTTGCCAACGCACCACACATACTTTTCCTGTATATAAGGCCTCTGCCCGTTGATGTTGACCAGTTTCTCGTGCCCTACTCCGGCGGCGACTGCCGCAGCCATGCCTCCCAAACCTCCTGTCTCAGAAAGTTCAGGCCCCATAAAATCAGTATGGCCATCCAAGTAAAACAAGGCATAGTTACCGCGGCTTTTCAAGGCCAGGGCGGCCCCTAGCAGTATACTGCAGTCACCACCAAGTATAAGGGCGAAATTCCCTTCTGATAAAACACGCGTCAGCACGGAGGCTTGCTCTTTCGCATACTGAATAAGCGCATCTGCATTCAGTACTTTGGATTCCTCGTCACGCTCCATGCGATAGGGCGGCGCTTCAAGCGACACGACCTCTGCCGGGTCTATCAATTGGTGAAAGCCGTGCCGCCGCAACCAAGTTGGCAACTTCCTAACACCGGGCTCCTGCCCCGGAATTGGCTCCCGCAGGCCCAGGTTGGAGGGAAATTCAAGTATGACAATGTTTTCCATAGCTATTGGTGTAGTTCACGGTAGTATAATTTATACTTCAGCTTTCAGGGGTGAACAGAGAGCATACAGGTAAGTGGAGGTTAGTACTTATTCCCTATGCCCCCCTCTTACCATACCTTATGCGCTCCCTTCGGTTTTAAAGTACTTCCTGCGTTGATGAGCTTATACTCAAATAATTTACTCTAACGGTGCTTGTATATAAGGCTGCGAACGAGGTGTAACAGAGTGGTGCCTGTGCCGTGTTGGTTTGAGCTTTTCTAATTTTTTTCTCAATTGTCATAGGAACAGTGTAAGTTATAAACCTGCTGGCTGAACTATATTATGTGCTTTTGTTATTTCTTTTCAAACTTTTATTTGCTGAAAATCCAGTCACCATTTTTGAATAATCCAGCTATCAATAGTAAAACAAAGCTTGAAGTATAGTAGAGAGCAATTACCAGTATAGGGTGTAGGCCGGTTCCCTGCCTGATTTCCATTTTATGATAATGTTCAATTATTCTTTCATACCTATTGCCTTGGAGATAATAAAACAGAACAATTAACACCAAAGCTAATGAAAAGAGATACTTATACTTTTCATCTAAATTGATTTCCATTAGTCCAAGCCCTTCTAAAGTGAGCATAACAGTAAAGAGGTTGAACATTAGGCATAGCACTAAAAATACTATACCACCTAATACTGGCATATCATCGAAGTTCCTTGACTTGATTGCCAGTTGGTAAGACTTATAGAATAGGTAGTTGTATATTCTCATTTATTAATCCCAATTGCACATAACGGAGTTAGTGCAGCCGATGAGCGAGGCAAAGCCGAGCATAAAGGCTGAACTTTGTTGCACTAAACCTTTGGTAAAGGGTTTTAAAAAGCAGCGGATAAGAGCTACCTTTTAATTCACACTTAACTCTTACATAAGATGAAAAAAAAGA
>NZ_FOOT01000012.1 GCF_900113285.1 Pontibacter chinhatensis | reverse complement strand
TGATCTGTGATTCTGTGAAGCGTGTCTTTTTCATTGCATTATAAAGTTATAGGTTTTTGTAACTTTACAATGGCCGAAGTTCAGGGAAGTCTACAGTCACCTGTCTCTCATGCCAAGGGCAACAGAGTGTAGCTGTAGTTGAGGAATTAAAAGATGCGGAGAAAGAAAAAGACAGTCACTTTGAGAAAATTACGTTTTCTATCATGCAAGGCTTTCGCAATACTGAATTTGATAAAGATGTAGAGATACTCAAGGACGGCACATTCTACTACCGTTTGAGGGAGCGGTACTGTTGCCCAATAAAGGCTAACTATACGGGTAAGTTAGACTCTTTACAGATGAGCAAGGTGTATGCTATACTTGATGTGACAGATTTTAACACCTTAAAGTCGGTACAACCTGATGAGGAGCATGCATCCTACTTCTCTATACTATTTACCATGTATAATGGAGAAGTCCGGATGAAAGGTGCGCTGGATTCTAAAGTATGGGAAGGGATATTGGAGTTGCTGACCATTGTTGAAGGACAAGAGTTTGTGCCTAATAAGAACCATCATTTTAGTACTGCTAAAGATGTTATACTCCCTCCGCCTAATTTTACGCCAAGTCAGGCCTTGCTCGACAGTCTATAAACTTCCAAGGCCCTTCCTCATATAGAAGTGGCTTTCCCACACCTCATACCCTCGCTCGCCTCTGGCGAGTGTGCCCTACCCTGCGGCCTCTGGCCATTAATGACGATACTTTCATACTTGGCATGTAACAAGCGGGGAGGCTGTCTGCGAATCCCCACAATTGCCGGAGGCAAGTTAAACCTACATTACCCGCTACCAAAACCCCTTCAGGATGACAAAAGGGAAATAAGGGAGGCCCTTTCATACTTCCCTGAAACTATAACCACGCGCAGCAGTTAGTATAAAGTATAACTATTCTTTTGCAGATTGTAACATAAGCTCAGGTGCTGCGTGTCTGAGAGCAAATTAATTTTTTGTTAAAAAGGTATGCTTGCATAACAAATTTATTTATATTTGGTATACACCATGTATGACGATGAAGCCGGAAGAAACAGTAGACTATAATTTTAAAGTATGTTGGCACGCCATCTCCCGTATGTATAATGTGGAGGCCGTGAAGAACGATATCACCACCTCCATCGGGTTCGTGCTGCTCAACATTGATCAGGAGCAGGGCACGCCTGCCACCAAAATAGCCCCTCTGCTGGGGCTGGAGGCGCGCAGCCTCACCCGCATCCTCAAGAGTATGGAAGAGAAAAACCTTATCTACAAAGTATCCGACCCGAACGACAAGCGCCTGGTGCGCATCTTTTTAACAGAGAAGGGACTGGAGAAGAAGGAGGTGTCGCGCCAGACTGTGAAGCAGTTTAACCACAAGGTGCGCGAGCAGGTGCCGCAGGAAGAGCTGGATGTGTTTTTGAAAGTATGCGGCCGCATCCAAAGTATGATCGAAAACAAGGAAATCTTTAACCCATAGACAACTATCGCTATTCTATGAAAAGAATTATTAAAAAGGTAGCCGTGCTTGGCTCCGGGGTGATGGGCTCGCGTATCGCCTGCCACTTCGCCAACATCGGGGTGCAGGTGCTGCTGCTCGACATCGTACCGAAAGAGCTGACGCCGGACGAGGAAAAGAAAGGCCTGACGCTGGAAAGCAAGCAGGTGCGCAACCGCATCGTGAACAGCTCGCTGGAAGCAGCCCTGAAATCTAACCCCTCGCCGATTTACCGCAAGGCAGACGCGCGCCTGATACAGACAGGCAACTTTGAGGATAACATGAAGGACATCGCCACCGCCGACTGGACCATTGAGGTGGTGGTGGAGAACCTGAAGATAAAGAAACTGGTGTACGACCAGGTGGAGCTGCACCGCAAGCCGGGCACGCTCATCACATCCAACACCTCGGGCATTCCGATACACCTGATGCTGGAGGGCCGCTCCGACGATTTTAAAAAACACTTCTGCGGCACCCACTTCTTCAACCCGCCACGCTACCTGAAGCTTCTGGAGATCATCCCGACACCGGAAACCGACCCGGCCGTGGTAGACTTCCTGATGCACTACGGCGATTTATACTTGGGTAAGACCACGGTATTGGCTAAAGACACGCCGGCCTTTATTGCTAACCGCGTGGGCATCTACGCCATCATGCAGGGCTTGCAGGTGATGAACAAGCTTGGCCTGAACGTGGACGAGGTGGACCGTATCTCCGGCCCGATCATCGGCCGTCCAAAGTCAGCCACCTTCCGCACGCTGGATGTGGTGGGCCTGGATACCCTGGCAAACGTAGCCAACGGCTTGTACCAGACCGGCGAGAACGATGAGTCCAGGGAGCTCTTCAGGCTGCCGGACTACCTGCAGAAGATGGTAGAGAACAAATGGCTGGGTGATAAGACCGGCCAGGGCTTCTATAAGAAAACAAAGGACGCTAGCGGCAAAACCGAGATCCTGACGCTGGACCTGAACACGTTGGAGTATGGGCCGAAGCAAAAAGCCAGATTCCAGAGCCTGGAAGTACTCAAGCCAATCGAAGACCTGAAGAAGCGTGTGAAAGCCTTCTCCGGCCAGTCCGACAAAGCCGCGCAATTCTTCAACGAGTCGCTCTACGGCCTGTTCCAGTACGTGAGCAACCGCATCCCGGAGATCTCCGACGAGCTGTACAGAATAGACGATGCCATGCGTGCCGGCTTTGGCTGGGAGCTTGGTCCGTTTGAGTACTGGGATGCCATTGGTGCCCGCGAAGGCGTGCAGCGCATGCTCGAGAACGGCTACCAACCTGCCCGTTGGGTAGAGGAGATGCTGGAGCGTGGCAAAGAGTCCTTCTACATTGTGGAGAACGGCCAGCGCCGCTACTACGATATCCAGAGCAAGGAGTATAAAGCCATACCAGGCGCCGAGAACTTCATCATCCTGAATAACCTGCGCGAGAACAAGGTTATCTGGAAGAACACCGGCGCCACTATAACGGACCTGGGCGACGGTATCCTGAACGTGGAGTTCCACACCAAGATGAACACCATGGGCGGCGATGTGATCCAAGCGCTTAACAAGGGCATCGAGCTGGCCGAGAAAGATTTCCGCGGGATGGTAGTGGGTAACCAGGGCGCTAATTTCTCTGCTGGCGCCAACGTGGGGCTAATCTACATGTACGCCCTGGATCAGGATTACGATGAACTGAACATGATCATCCGCCAGTTCCAGAACACGATGATGCGCATGCGCTACTCGGCTATCCCGGTAGTGGGCGCGCCGCATGGCCTGACGCTGGGCGGCGGCTGCGAGCTGAACCTGCACGTGGACCACATCCAGGCGGCCGCCGAGACTTATATGGGTCTGGTGGAGTTTGGTGTGGGCCTGATACCAGGCGGTGGCGGTACCAAGGAGATGACGCTGCGCGCGGCTGATATGTACGCTGACGGCGACATTGAGCTGAACGACTTGAAAAACGTGTTCCTCAACATCGGTATGGCCAAAGTGTCTACCTCGGCCAAAGAGGCTATTGACTTAGGCTACATGCGCCCAAGTGATGGTATTTCCATTAACAGCAATCGCCAGATTGCCGATGCCAAGGCACAGGCCATACTTCTGGCGGAGAGTGGCTATACCAAGCCGGTACCGCGCACCAACATCAAGGTGCAAGGGCGCGGTGCCCTGGGTATGTTCCTGACTGGGGCCAACGCCATGTACACGGGCCGCTACATGTCGGAGCACGACCTGAAGATTTCGCAGAAACTTGCTTACGTGATGTGCGGCGGCGATTTGTCTGCCCCAACCGAGGTGAGCGAGCAGTACCTGCTGGACCTGGAGCGCGAAGCCTTCCTGTCGCTGACGGGCGAGCGCAAAACGCTGGAGCGCATCCAGAGCATCCTGACAACTGGTAAGCCGCTGAGAAATTAATGACTAATGGGTAATGACTAATGATTAAGCTCTTGATGAAAGAGAAATCAAGAATCAGCCATTTAACAATTTAGCAATTCAGAGATATGAACAATGCATATATCGTAGCCGGATACCGTAGCGCCGTGGGCAAGGCCAACCGTGGCGGATTCCGGTTCACCAGACCTGATGACCTGGCTGCTGATGTCATCAAACACCTCATGGCCGCTGTGCCAGCCCTAGACCCCGAGCGCGTGGACGACCTGATTGTGGGCAACGCGGTGCCGGAGGCGGAGCAGGGCCTGCAGATCGGCCGTATGATTTCGCTTCTGGCGCTGCCGATGTCGGTAAGCGGCATGACAGTAAACCGTTACTGTGGCTCCGGCCTGGAGACAATCGCCATTGCTGCCAACCGCATTCAGGCAGGCATGGCCGACTGTATCGTGGCGGGTGGTACCGAATCGATGTCGCTGGTGCCAACAGCGGGCTGGAAAACGGTACCCAACTACAAGATTGCCCAGAAGAACCCGGATTGGTATTTGAGCATGGGCTTGACGGCCGAGGCGGTGGCTGCCGATTACAATGTTTCACGTGAAGACCAGGATGCGTTTGCCTTTAAGTCGCACCAACGGGCCATTAATGCCATCCAAAACGGCTACTTCAAAGACCAGATCGTGCCGGTAACCGTGGAAGAAACCTACGTGGACGAAAATGGCAAAAAGAAGACCCGCTCGTTTGTGGTAGACACCGACGAAGGCCCACGCGCCGAT
The DNA here is from genome assembly GCF_900113285.1 of Pontibacter chinhatensis. GTDB lineage: Bacteria > Bacteroidota > Bacteroidia > Cytophagales > Hymenobacteraceae > Pontibacter > Pontibacter chinhatensis. The sequence continues at coordinate 69,307 of NZ_FOOT01000012.1, read as the reverse complement.
ACATCGATGGAGGCTTTGGCCCGCCTGAAGCCCGTGTTTGCCGCAGGCGGTACGGTAACAGCCGGTAACTCCTCCCAGACATCCGACGGAGCCGCCTTTGTGATTGTGATGAGCGAGCGCATGGTAAAAGAGCTGAACCTGGAGCCGATTGCGCGCCTGGTAAGCTACGGTACGGGTGGGGTAGACCCGCGTATTATGGGTATGGGCCCGATTGCCGCCGTGCCGAAAGCGCTGAAAATGGCCGGCCTAAGCCTCAACGACATCGACTTGATTGAGATGAACGAGGCCTTTGCCGCGCAGTCTATCGCCGTGATGCGCCACCTGGACTTTGATCCGGATAAACTAAACATCAACGGTGGTGCCATCGCGCTCGGTCACCCGCTGGGTTGCTCCGGCGCCAAGCTGAGTGTGCAGCTCTTCAGCGACCTGCGCCGCACCGGCGGCAAGTATGGCATGGTGACTGCCTGCGTAGGCGGCGGCCAGGGCGTGGCAGGCGTGTTTGAGCTACTAAAGTAGCTTGACATAAGACTATTTGACAAAGGACAAAAGATGAAGCATAACTTCAGGGAACTGAGAGTATGGCAGGAAGCCATAGCTGTTGCGAAAGAAGTATATTTTCACTCCAGACAGTTCCCTGAATTTGAAAAGTATGGATTGACAAGTCAAGTTAATCGTGCTGTCGTTTCCATCGCTTCAAATATTGCCGAAGGCTCAGCTCGAAGCACTAACAAAGACTTTCGAAATTTTCTGGCTATAGCATTAGGCTCAGCCTATGAAGTAGAAACACAGTTAATATTGGCGAAAGAATTTGGCTACTTGTCCGAAGATAGTCTCAATCATTTGCTCAAGTTGCTCCACAGTCTGGAGAAGAAGATTAGTAATCTGCAAAGTCGACTAAATGATTAAATATTAAGGGATAAAAGTCTTTTGTCCTTTGTCACAAAATCAAAAAACTAAAAACCATGGAAACTAAAACCGCAACTATAAAAGGAGGAGAATTCCTGATAAAGGAGACCAACCCGCAGGATGTGTTTATTCCGGAGGAATTTAACGAAGAGCAGCGTATGATGGCCCAGACCTGTCTGGACTTTGTGCGCGAGGAAGTATACCCGCTGCTGGACAGGCTGGACAACCACGAAGAGGGCCTGATGGAGGGCCTGATGAAGAAGGCCGGGGAACTGGGACTGTTCGCCGTTTCGATGCCGGAGCAGTACGGCGGCCTGGACATGGACTTCAACACCTCGCTGCTGGTGACTGAGTCGGTAGGCGGCGGGCACTCGTTCCCGGTAGCCTTTGCGGCGCACACGGGTATCGGTACCCTGCCCATTTTATACTTTGGTACCGAGGAGCAGAAGAACAAGTATATCCCCAAGCTGGTGAGCGGCGAGTGGACGTCAGCCTACTGCTTAACGGAGCCGGGCTCTGGTTCTGACGCGCTGGCGGCCAAAACCAAAGCTGTGCTGAACGAGGCAGGCACGCACTACATCCTCAACGGCCAGAAGATGTGGATTACCAACGCGGGCTTTGCTGATGTGTTCATCGTGTTTGCGCAGGTAGACGGCGACAAGTTTACAGGCTTTATTGTGGAGAAAAATTACCCGGGCCTGAGCCTGGGCAACGAAGAGCACAAGATGGGTATCAAAGGCTCCTCCACCCGCCAGGTGTTCCTGACAGACTGCGAGGTGCCGAAAGAGAACGTGCTGGGCGAAATTGGCAAAGGCCACCTGATTGCCTTTAACATCCTCAACATCGGCCGTATTAAGTTGGGCGCCGCCACACTGGGTGCTGCTAAGAAAGTAGCAGACCTGTCGGTGAAGTATGCCAACGAGCGTCACCAGTTCAAGCTGCCTATTGCTAAGTTCGGTGCTATCCGCCACAAACTGGCAGAGCAGGCTATCCGCATTTATGGTATAGAGTCAGCTCTGTACCGCGCTGGTATGGACATTTATCACAAAGAGCAGGAGTTGCTGAGCGGTGGCGCGAACGAGAACGAGGCACTGCTGGGTGCTGCCCGCGAGTTTGCCGTAGAGGCCGCCATGCTGAAAGTGGAAGGCTCCGAGGTGCTGGACTACGTGGTAGACGAAGGCGTGCAGATCTACGGCGGCTACGGCTTCTCGGCCGACTACCCGATGGACCGTGCCTACCGCGACTCCCGTATCAACCGCATTTTTGAGGGCACCAACGAGATCAACCGCATGCTCACCGTGGATATGATCCTGAAGAAGGCGATGAAGGGCGAACTCGACCTGATGGGCCCGGCCCAGGCGGTGCAGCAGGAGCTGATGGCTATTCCGGACTTCAGTGAGGAAGAGGAGGGACTGTTTACGGCAGAGCACAAGGCCATCCGCAACCTGAAGAAGGCCATTCTGATGGTAGCCGGCACGGCGGTGCAGAAGTACATGAACTCGTTGGCCAAGGAGCAGGAAATCCTGATGAACATCGCCGACATGGCCATTAAGACTTACGTGGCGGAATCAACGCTGCTGCGCGTAGAGAAACTGGTAAGCCAGAAAGGCGAGGAGGCTGTAGCCAACCAAATCGATATCGTACGTGTAACGGTAAACGATGCAGTGGATACGGCTTTTATGGCCGGTAAAGACGCCATAGCCGCGATGGCCGAAGGAGATGAGCAGCGCCTGCTGTTCATGGGCCTGAAACGCTTCACCAAAAAAGACCTGTACAATACCAAAGAAGCGCGCCGCCGCATTGCTGCCGCCCTGGTAGAGGCAAACGAGTATGTATATTAATTTCTGACCATTTATAGTTAGGGAAAGGCTGTTACCATAGGTAGCAGCCTTTTTTCGTGTCAAAATGAGCATGTATCAAAGTATAAAATGCAAATCAGTGCATCAATTTTATACTTGAGGCAGTAGTAGTCGCAGGCATTTTACGTATTAGAGAAACAGCAACTTGGTACAAAACAGAACTATGAAGGTGACTTGCCTTATACCTTGCTATAACGAACGGGAGCGCATCGGACAGGTGCTGCGCATCATGATGGGTACAAAGCATATTGCCCAGGTAATTTGCGTGGATGATGGCTCAGAAGACGGTACCGCCGATTACATACAGCATAACTGGCCAAGGGTGGAGGTAGTACGGCTGCCGCAGAACGTGGGTAAAACCGAGGCCATCCGGCAAGGACTCCGGCAGGTAAAGTATGAGACCCTGCTGATGATGGATGCTGACCTGCAGGACTTGCGGAGGTATGAGTTGGAAGCTGCCCTGGAAGCATATCGGAAGTATACTTCTGTGGATATGATTATCCTGCGCCGCATCAACTCGCCCTGGTTTGTAAAGTGGTACCGCAGCGACGTGCTTTTGTCCGGCGAGCGTATCCTGAAAACAGCCGATTTAAGGCAGGTGCTGAACCAAAAGCTGAAGAGCTACCAGCTGGAGGTGGCCATCAACCGCTACATGCTGCGCCACAAAAAAGTAGTTCGCTGGATGCCCTGGTCGGCCATGAACACCTATAAAGTGGATAAGCTGGGCGTGCTGGACGGCTCCCGCAAGGAGTTTAAGATGTATGTGGATATCGTGAACTACGTGGGCTTTTCGCACATGCTGCTGCAGCTTACTTCCTTTACCCGGCGCATGCGCAAAAAACAGGAAAGCGAGTCGCTCCGGACCCGCTTTCTGCAGCAGTTAAAGCTGTAACTACCGTATCTCGATGCGGGTGAGCTGAAGCTTGTCGGCTTTCTTGCCGCCCCGCAGCACCGTCACAATGTCCTTGCCAGCCAGCCAGGTGGTATAATCCTTTACATAAGCCAGCTTTTTATCGTTCGGGATATTAAGGCGAAGGCCTTGTGGGGCGGTGGCGCTGCCGTTGTTGGTATTTAGCTGGCGCAAGTATAAATCATACTTTCCGTCAAGCTCCTCCAGCGTGAGCAGGCTAAGCGTGTTGCCGCTAAGGTAGGAGCTGTAGGAAATGCTGGTAAAACCTTCGGAGGCCGGGGCCTGCTGCTGCTTCATCAGCACCGAGTTCCAGTCAAAGGTCATGTACTCGTCGTAGGCGAACAGGTGCAGCTCTTTGGCAAAGTATGGCGCGCCCTCGCCGCCCTCGGTATACTTCTTTTCGGCAAGTATAAGCAGCTGCCGCTCCGGCGTCAGAATCAGGTCAGTCAGGTAGATGTCCTGCAAGGTGTTGCTCTTGTTCGTCTTATCCAGCGCGTTTACCTTCTGCACATATTCCGGCGTGAACATGTACTCCTCGGCAAAGCGCATGTCCTCGTTCTCGAAGTCATACTGCACGGCCTTCAGGCTATAGTAGCCACCGCTTTTCTCGTTGGCCGTCAGCACGGCGCCATACATTTGTCCGTTCGGCATCAGCTCGAAGCGCGTGTCGCGGATGTATACTTTCTGGCCACCAAACACGCCGCCCACCAGCACCGACATTACCCTAACCTCTCTGCTACCCGGCTTGTACTGCCGCACGCTCAGGCGGTTCATCTGGTCTGAAATCAGGTTCACGTACTGCTCGCCGCCGTTACCTACCTGTATGTCGGCCGTCAGGATGCCGCGCAAATCGCTCAGGTCATACTTCACGTCTTGCTGCTTTTGCAGGCTGCCGTTGTAGAGCGTGCCGCTGATGCTTTGTATCTGGAAGCTGTTATCGGTATGGAAGCGGTAGGCCAGCACCTGCGTACCGTCGGCAGACACCGCCACGCCCGCCCTGCGGCCTTTGGCCGGAGCCTCCAGCAGCTGTACCGGCTGCTCCGCTTTGCCCGTTTTTAAGTTGATGCGGTGGGCGTGGAGTAGCTGGTTTTGACCATTCTGCCGGTGCGTTACTACTAGTGCCGCCTCCTGTCCGGCCGTAAACTTATCCACTTCCTCGCCCGCTGCCATGGGTATCTCCGCCGCCCAAAGCTTTTTCAGGTCTGCGTTATACTTCTCCACAGTATACTTGCCATCGCCCTGGCGGTTTAAAAGTATAAACTCGTTCTGCCCCACTGGTATGGATTTGTGCGGCAGGCGCTGGTTGTAATGGTCAGCCTCGGGATTGGGTTGGTAGTTAAAATCTACCACTGCCCTGATTCTGGATTGGGCAAGTATAGCCTGCGGCAGGCAGAGCAGGCACAGAAGTATAAGCGAAAGAGTAAACTGCTTTTTCACGGGTGAATTAGTTTGTAATAAGGTTGAAACGGAGGTGTGGGGTGTTTGTTGCGGGCGTTGCGCTCGTGTGGTTGAAGCACGGTGGGAAGCAAGGTTGAGGTTATACCCTTTTAACGGCTTCATTTCTCATCTTACATGAACCAGATGTATACCGTCATTTCTTTTTTATCCGAGTCAATGATAGTAAGAGTATAGTCTCTCGGGTCATCATCATCTATTTTAAGTTGGTAATACCCATTCTCCGCATCAGCGATTGCTTCTGGTATGAAGAGTTCATAAGATTTCTCCAGAATAGGCAAAGCATGATATTTTTGTTCGGATGCTTGCTTCAAAATGTCACTTAGCTGCTTGTCTGTAAGTTTTGCTTTGACATGTGTTGTACCATCTCCGTTAAGCGCCCAGTCGTCTTGCAGCATCTCAAACTTTATACCTTCTGAGATTTTAAGACCGCTCACAAGTCTTACTACTTTTATAGGAGTTCGCGGAGGAAAAGAATCAGGGTAAAGCACATAACTTGTAAGCAGCAGAATTCCAATAAAGATTAATGTATTGTATCTCTTTCTCATTCTTAATCACGAGTTACTGGCAACTGCTTGTACATGAGGTGAGCAAGGCGTAGCCGCAGCCTTATACATGTGCTTTGTTGGCGTTTCGGTGTTTTTAATTTTTCTATTCCCCTATTTCCTGAATCCTGCCCCACCGCCTATTTACATCTTCAAAGTAATAATCACGACAATAAATACAATATAAGCACCAAAGACATAAGACCATGATAAGGCCTCAGTTAACTTATCCTCTGTATACTTGTCTTTAAAACCGTTATATATCTCCAAGTATCTATTCCCACCGGTAAACCACATCCAATTAAGTGCTACAAAAGAAGTGCAGAAAAGAAGAGAATACTTTCCATCAAATTCTGGCATTTCTCCATTGACAAGAAAGTAAGTCAAGGCAGTAATAATAAACAGATACAGTAGACTCGACACCCCCACTATTCCAGAAGCAGTCAACCAAGGGATGTCATTTTTATGCCTACCGTTTTTATAGTAGCGCTTAAATACGTGGAAGAATATCAGATTATACCAAGTCACTTTTATTGCGTGCAGTTCGTAGTTCTTTAAAGTTCTATCATAGAACACAATTAGTTAGTTACAACCACGTTTGTTAGTAATTATTACATGCCTACAGTCTATGGCAGCCGGATAAGCGTAACTGTGCTTCCTAATACACTGCTCTTCGCTCACACAAAGTATAAACAGCTGCAATATTACCTTTTACCTATTGTTTCGCGTGGAACCAAAGTATAAAAGGGCCTAACTTTCTAACCTTCTAACTTTTTAACTTTCAAACTCAGCTGATTCTGCTCCAATTGATTGTATTGGCGCTCAGCGATTGGATATGACGCCGGATGTTGGCGTTTTCGGGCTTTTCTAGTTGCGGGTCCTGGTGCAGCACGCGTTGGGCGGCGGCGCGGGCCTCCTGAAGTATAGGCGCGTCCTTGGAGAGGTCGGCGATGAGCAGGTCGAGCACGCCGCTCTGCTGGGTTCCCATTAAATCGCCCGGGCCACGCAGTTTCAGGTCGATGTCGGCAATCTCGAAGCCGTTGTTGGTGCGCACCATCGTTTCAAGGCGGGTTTTGCTGTCTTTGCTCAGCTTGTAGCCCGTCATCAGGATGCAGTAGCTTTGCTCGGCACCCCGGCCCACGCGACCGCGCAACTGGTGCAACTGCGACAAGCCGAACCGCTCGGCACTTTCAATAATCATCACAGAAGCATTCGGCACGTTCACACCCACCTCGATTACGGTGGTGGCTACCATAATCTGCGTTTCATTCTTTACGAAGCGCTGCATCTCGTAGTCCTTGTCCTGCGGCTTCAGTTTGCCGTGCACCATACTTACCTGGTACTCCGGGAAAGCGCGTTTTATACTTTCATAGCCGTCCATCAGGTCCTTGTAGTTCTCCATCTGCTCCGACTCCTCGATGAGCGGGTACACGATGTATACCTGGCGGCCCAGCTTTATCTGGTCGCGCACAAACTGAAACACGCGCAGGCGGTGCGAGTCGAAACGATGGACGGTTACAATCTCTTTTCGACCGGCTGGCAGCTCGTCAATCACTGATACATCCAGGTCGCCGTACAAGGTCATGGCCAGGGTGCGGGGGATAGGAGTGGCTGTCATCACGAGCACGTGCGGGATGATGCGCGGGTTTTTGCGCCACAGTTTGGAGCGCTGCTCCACGCCAAAGCGGTGCTGCTCGTCCACGATGCACAGGCCCAGGTTCTGGAACTGCACCACGTCCTCCAGCAGCGCATGCGTGCCCACAATCATCTTCATGTCGCCGGAGCGCAGCTGCTCGTGCAGTACCTTTCGCTCACTGGCCTTGGTAGAGCCGGTCAGTTTGCCCAGGTTAATGCCCAGGCGGTCGGCAAAGGCTTTCAGGCCCACGTAATGCTGGTCGGCCAAGATCTCGGTAGGCGCCATCAGCACCGATTGCGCCCCGTTGTCTGCGGCAATGAGCATGGTGATGAAGGCCACGATGGTCTTGCCCGAGCCCACGTCGCCCTGCAGCAGGCGGTTCATCTGTTTGCCCGCCGTCAGGTCCGCATAGATTTCCTTCACCACTCGCTTCTGCGCGTTGGTCAAATCGAAGGTCATGTGGTTTTTGTAGAACTCGTTGAGGGTGGGCACCTGGTTAAACACCTGCCCCTTTAGGTCAGCTTTGCGCACCACCTTCTGGCGGAACAGGCGCAGCTGTATGTAAAAAAGCTCCTCAAACTTCAGCCTGAACTTAGCCGCGTTATACTTCTCCACCGTCTCCGGGAAGTGGATGTTGGTATAAGCACTGCGCTTGTCCATCAGCTTATAAGTATCAATCAGCTCCGGCGACAGCGACTCCTGCACCTGCGGCAGGGCCACCTTCAGTAAATGCTCCATCATCTTGGCGAGCACCTTGCTATCGATGCGGTGGGCTTTGAGCTTTTCGGTGGTGTTGTAGACCGGCTGCAGGAAAGAGGTCGTTTGCTTCTCTTCGGCCAGTTCCTCCAGCTCCGGATGGGCCATGCTGAACCTGCCGTTGAACTCGGTCGGCTTGCCAAACACGATGTAGTCGGTATGGTTCTTCAGCGTTTTCTCCATCCACTTCACGCCCTTAAACCACACCAGCTCCAGTTGGTCGCCGTTTTCATCTACCAGCGTAGCGGCCAGCCGCTGCTTACGGCCTTCGCCAATTACTTCTTTTCCCCGGATGCGGCCACGCACCTGCACGTAGGGCATGCTCTCGTCTAGTTCCGAAACTTTGTAGAACTGGGTGCGGTCGAGGTAGCGGAAAGGGTAGTGCTGGATTAGGTCGCCATAGGTGAAGATGCTGAGTTCTTTCTGCAACAGCTCCGCCCGCATGGGGCCCACGCCTTTCAGGAATTCTATTTTGGTGTTGAAGAAATTGCTCACAGTCATTGGCTTGCTATCGGGTGAATGTATGGCAAGTATAAAGTACAAAAATAAGCAAAAGCCCCGACAGGTGTAAATGCTGAGGGGCTTTATACTTTATTGTTAGTCTGGATCAGGATTTTCAGGATTAAAGGATTAGCAGGATTTAATACTTGGGCTGTACTCTAACTTATCTGACGCAAGCGTCCGCTTGTGCCTTCCTTGAGCCACTGCTTCCCGCAACTTGACATAGGCTATACTTGCTAGCCTCCGTTCATCCTCTAGTTCCCACCAGCGGCTCGTTTCATTTCCTACTTGGCTCCCTCCCAGGCCGGGAGGCCTCGCCTTCGGGCATCGCGCTGCTTTCGCTTCCTGCCCTCGTGCCTCGGGCTGCCTCACTGACGTTCGTCACCGGAACCTCTCGAGGCGCTCAACCCAAAGGTTGGGATAAAGTCGATAGCCACTTTTTTGTCATCTCGACCTTTGGGAGAGATCTGGTTAGAATTTCAGATAGATCTCTCACAGCTACGCTGGCTCTCTTCGGCTCTCGCCTCAAGAGTGTTCGAGATGATAGGGGAAGGAGTAAGTATAATTCCCCTCTTGGGAGGGGCTGGGGTGGGTTTATACTTTGTAGGGACAGGGCGCAGCCTGTCCGCGCAAGAACTGATGCTACGGTGCTTATACTTTGGCACCAGTAACTACAAATTCCCCGCCTTAGACAAGGAGGGGCCAGGGGTGGTTGGAGCCGGTACTACAAACAAAAAGCCGCTGCATGTATACTTGCAACGGCTTTTATACTTTCTATCCTATCAAATAAACACCTACATCTCCTTCCACTCCAGCGTATTCAGCAAATGAATGATATCCTTCTTTACAAACTCAATTACTGGGGCGAGGGAGTCGTTTTGGGTGGCGGTGCGGAAGTATAAAGCGCCGCGCAGGAAGTTGTCTGTTGAGTCGGTTACGTAAAACTGGAACTGGCTGGGAACCTCGCCCTCCAGCTCAAACACAGAGGCTATATCACCGGAAGGCGTTTTAATTTCTGCCTCCTCGATAGCGTAAGCCTTTATCTGGTGCTTGGAGGTAAGTTTGCGGGCATCCTCCACTAGGTCGTTCAGCTTCTTATCATCGTTCTCCAGCTTCTTGTAAGTTAGTTGCACGTTGGCGCCCAGGCTGGGATAGATGATGTTGATCCAATGTGGCTCGGCTATCCCGGAAGAGTCCGGGCGGATTTTGGCGTGCTTGGAGTACTCGAACGTATAAGGGTGCGCTTCCCGCAGTTGCTGGTAAGTATGGGAGGGCAGATCGATGCGGTTATAGCCTTTCGGTTTTGGGGTATACTCCGTGCCGCTGCAGGCTACTATACCAGCGGCCAGGGCCGCCCACATAAATGCCTTCAGGCTACCCAACTTTATGATACTGCTCTTTCTTGCTTGCGACATTTATCTTTACTCTTTTTACGCGCTTCGTGTCCGCCGACTCTACCGTAAAGTGGAAACGGCCATAGGCTGTTGCCTCCCCAGCCCTCGGAATCCCGGAGAATAAGGTGAGCATCAGGCCGGCCACTGTCTCGTTTGCGCCCTTTACCTCGTCAAAGGCATCGAAGGGAACTTCTGTTATCTTACAGAAATCGTGCAGCGAGGTCTTGCCGTCAAAGATAAAGGTATTTTCGTCGAGTTGGGAGTAAATGATATCATCATCGTCGTCAAACTCATCGTTGATCTCTCCCACAATCTCCTCCACAATGTCCTCCAGGGTAAGCAGGCCAACTGTGGCGCCATACTCATTTATCACGATGGCCATGTGCACATGCTTTTCCTTGAAATCCTGGAAAAGATCGGCAATGCGCCTGTTCTCCGGCACAAAAAACGGAGGACGCACCAGCTGCTGCCAGTCAAAGTCCGGGCCCTTGCCCAGGTGCGGCAACAGGTCCTTCACGTAAAGGATGCCTTCTATGTGGTCGGTGCTTTCGGAATATACCGGTACGCGTGAGTAGCCCCATTTTACTATTTCCGGCATCAGTTCCGGAAAGGTCATGGAGGTATTAAAGGCTACAATATCGATGCGCGGGCGCATGATCTGTTTTACCGAGATAGACCCGAAGTTTACCACCCCGCGCAGGATCTTGCGCTCCTCCGGCGAGGTATCCGCTTTAGTCAGGGCCACATCCAGGCTATGGTGCAGCTCCTCAATGGTATGCGTATACCCCCGGAGCATATACTTGCGCTCCACAAGCTCATTGATAGAGATAAGGAGCCATGAGAAAGGCTGGATAAGGAACTGCAGCCTGTCGAGCACACTTGCCATACTTCGGGCCAGCGGCATGCGGTGCCGCTGCACGTATACTTTCGGCAGCACCTCCCCGCAAAAAACCAGGAAGAAAGTAGCAAACAGCAGGCATACTGCCAGCGAGCCGGCCGATAAGGTCATGGTGCCGAACACCTGCCAGGCCACGTAGGCAAACAGCGTGATGATGGCTACATTGATGCCATTGTTAAGTATAAGTATGGTGGTAAGAAGCTTGCGCGGGTCCTGCAGGAGGCGGTACACACGTTGCTCAGCGGGGTGCTTGCTTGTTTTGCACTGCTCTAGTTCCTGCTCCGAAAGAGAGAAAAATGCTGCCTCGGCACCTGAGGTCAGGGCCGAGAGCAGCAATAAGATCAGGCCGCCTGAAATGGCAACCAGGTATTCAATCCTGAGTTGAGTTAAAGAACTCTGTAAAAGTTGGAGTAAGCTGTAACTCAGGGGGTCTCCGGAATCTGTACTTTCCAAGATTGTTTTGTTTAGTTAAACATAGGTTAGAACGGCAAGTCGTCCGGCTCGTCGCTCTGGAAGCCGCCGGCCGGGCTGCCGCCCTTGTTGGCTGTGGCGCCACCGCTGTAATTCCCGCCGCTTGCAGCAGCGGAAGAGCCCTGGTAGTCGCCGCCTCCGTTATTATCGCCACCGCGGCCACCAAGCATGGTCATGTTGTCGGCCACGATTTCGGTGTTGTAGCGCTGCACGCCTTCTTTATCCTGATAGCTGTTGGTGCGGATTTTGCCTTCGATAAAAACAGAGTTGCCTTTACGCAGGTATTTCTCTGCTACTTCGGCAAGGCCTCGCCATACCACGATGTTATGCCACTCGGTGCGCTCCTGTCTCTGCCCGTTCTTGTCTTTAAACGTTTCAGAGGTTGCAATTGGGAAGCGGGCAACGGCCACGCCACCTTCTAAATGACGTACTTCAGGGTCTTTGCCCAGATTTCCGATCAAAATTACTTTGTTTACACTTGCCATGTCTTTTTTTGTCTAAATATTAAATTGAATTGGGCTACTCCAGCAACCAAGCTGGAGGCAAATATGGCTTTTACTGAACCTCTTAATGCTTTTGTTTAAAGAAAAGTTTCAGCCTATAAATATACTAAAATCTTAGCATCCTGCAAATAACTATTGATTAAAACTGGCTTCGGCAAAGCATCTATTTCTCCAACGTTATAAGCGGCTAATCTTGTTTCCTGGAGCACCTCATCTTTTAGCGAATCCTTGAGTTTTATACGGTAAAAACGCGCCGTTATTTTCTGGTGGCTCAGGATATGTTTGTAATCTTTTGCCGGTGGCTGCAGCAGGGCCGCCTGCACCGGAATGCCCGCCTCCTGCAGCTCGCGCAGCAGCTGCTCCATGGGCAGGTCTTTGTTCTCGCTCTCGTAGAGGTAAAAATCATAAAGCCCCTGCCAGATGTCGCCCTCAAGCCGCTTACGGAGGTAGTAGGTGCCGTTGAGCTCGAACACGATGTAGTGGAAAAAACGCGGCCGCGCCGCCTTGGCCTTTGATTTTACCGGCAGCTCCTGCACCATGCCGTGGTTAAAGGCAAAACAGCTTTGCTGCAGCGGGCAGAACATGCAATCAGGCATGAGCGGAGTACATTGTATGGCTCCAAACTCCATAATGGCCTGGTTGTAGGTATCGGGCTCCTGGGCAGGCACCAGTTCATCGGCCAGTTTCTGGAACACCTTCCGCGACGCAGGGGCCGCAATATCCTCCGTAATGCCAAATACGCGCGCCAACACCCGGAACACGTTGCCGTCCAGCACCGCCACCCGCTCCTGAAAGGCAAAGGCCGCAATGGCCGCCGCCGTGTAGCTCCCCACGCCCTTCAGCTTCAGCAACTCCTCATACTTGTCCGGAAACCGGCCACCGTGCTTTTCCACTACTAACTGGGCCGTGTGGTGCATGTTGCGAGCCCGGGAGTAATAACCAAGTCCCTGCCACAGCCGCAGCACCTCATCCTGCGGGGCGGCGGCCAAATCGTGTACGGTAGGGTAGGCGGCCACAAAGCGCTCATAGTAGGGTAATCCCTGCGCTACCCGCGTCTGCTGCAGAATCACTTCGGAGAGCCAGATAAAGTATGGATTTTTCGTGTCGCGCCAGGGCAGGGAACGTTTGTGCCTGCTGTACCAGTTAGTTAGAGTCGGCGCGAAAGAAGGGTTTGGAGCGGGTTGCATAAATTGTACAGTTTAGGTTCTGCAAAACAAACAGCGTAAGGTATTGTTTGCTCTTTGGGCAGGCGCAAGGTAAGTGGCAGACGTTAAAATATAAACAGTTAAGGCGCGTTAGGGAAGGGTGAATGCGGCAGGCAAGTTGTAGAATCGAAGGGCAGCTTTATAGGAGGCAGGAGGTTAATAGTTAATAATTTAGCGCTAAATCTTTTGCAATTCGAAAAGTAAAACTACCTTTGTGCCCCGAATTTCATCGTTCTGCGGAACCGCCTGATTTTCCAAAGATTAGAAAGTTAACATATTATTAATATTCTAAAAATTTAAGAAAGTGACTAAAGCAGAAGTAATATCAGAGATTGCTGATAAGACAGGGATTGATAAGGCAGATGTTCAGTCTACAATCGAGGCTTTCTTCAAGGTTGTGAAGGACTCTATGGCTGATGGTAACAACATCTATGTGAGAGGTTTTGGTAGCTTTGTGAATAAGAAGCGTGCGAAGAAAGTAGCTCGTAACATTTCTAAAAACACATCTATCATCATCGACGAGCATTTTATTCCAAGCTTCAAGCCGTCTAAGACCTTTATCCAGAAGATCAAGAACAGCAAAAAGATTCAGGAGCTAGCGCATTCTTAATTTTTTGTATCTTTGCTGAACGAACTTTATTTTCAGTAACATATTAACGTAGCGTAAAAAGAATGAAACGGTCTCAGGTATTGATAGTTGTTGTAGCCATCGCTCTGGTGGCCGTTTTATTCTTTTTGCCTAAGGTTGTTGTTAACAACGAAGATCAGGATAACTTAGCCAAAACTGAAGAAAGCAGCGGTTTACCGGAGGGCCACTCAGAAGACGATGGCCACGACCACGGGGCCGGTGAAGATGCAGTTAAAGCACACAGGGTTGCCACACCAGAGCAACTGATGGCGCTGACAACTGCGCGTTCTAAGTATAACAAAGCTACCGACGAGCAGACACGTAGCCTGGTGGCTGTGGAGCTTGCCGAAGCCTACTCCAACGCTGCCAGGTATGACAGCGCTGGGTACTACTACGAAATTGCTGCCAACGCCCGTGGAGGTGAGAAAAGCTTCAAGAGAGCCGGAGACGCCTACTATGAGGCTTTTACCTTTGCCGCCACTCAGGAGCGCGCCAGCGAGCTGGGAGCCAAGGCCCGCAACATGTATGAGCAGGTGCTGAAGAACAACCCTTCGGACAACGACGCCAAAACAAATGTGGCCATGACCTACATTGCCACTTCTAACCCAATGCAGGGTATCACCATGCTGCGCGAGGTGATTGTGGCGGATCCGAATAACCAGAAGGCTTTGTTCAACCTGGGCATCCTGTCCATACAGTCTAACCAGTACGACAAGGCGGTGGGCCATTTCGAGAAGCTGGTGTCGGTTAACCCGAAACACGTGGAAGGAACCTTCTACCTGGCGGTGTCGTTGGCTGAGACGGGCGAAACTGAAAGAGCCAAGGAGCTGTTTAACAAGGTGAAAGGCATGAGCAACGACCCAGCTTTGAATACCTCTGTGGACGAGTACCTGGCCAGACTGCAGTAAATGCTTTAAAAGTAACTGAAGAAATCATTTATAAAACCAAACCTACAAGAATATGCCTTGCGGAAAGAAAAGAAAAAGACATAAAATCGCTACGCACAAGAGAAAGAAGCGCCTGAGAAAAAACAGACATAAGAAGAAGTAATTTCTTCCGCGTTCAAGAGGGCCCACTTTACGCAAGTTAAAGTGGGCTTTGGTCTTATACATCCAACATAACCATTTGAGAGAAATTGAGCAACGAGCTAATCATCAATTCTACTCAGGATGGGGATCGCATTGCGCTTTTACAGGACAAACGATTAGTTGAATATCACTTCGAGTCGAAAGACACGGACTACATTGTAGGTGATATTTTTCTGGGCACTGTAAAAAAGGTAATGCCTGGACTGAACGCCGCTTTTATTGATATCGGTTACCAGAAGGATGCATTTCTGCACTACCATGACCTGGGAGCCAACATCAAAACACTGAACAAGTATGTAAAAGCGGCGCAAACACAGAAGAACGCAACACCCAAGCTAAACCAGGCAAAGTTTGAGCCTGAGATAGACAAACTCGGCAAAATAGCTGATGTGCTCAAAAAAGGGCAGCAGCTGTTGGTGCAGATCGTAAAAGAGCCTATCTCAACCAAAGGACCACGCTTATCCTGTGAGCTTTCTCTTGCCGGCCGTTACCTGGTGCTCGTACCGTTCTCAAACACGGTAAGCGTATCCAAGAAAATTGTCAGTAAGGAGGAACGCACCCGACTGAAACGCCTGATCACGAGTATCAAGCCGGAGAACTTCGGTGTGATTATACGTACAGTGGCAGAAGGCCGCGATGTGGCAGAGCTCGACAGAGACCTGCGCAACATGTTAGCAAATTGGGAAGAGGGCTTTAAAACCCTCAGAATAGCGAAGCCAAACGACAAGATCATTGGCGAGCTCAATCGTTCTTCCTCCATCTTGAGGGATTTACTAAACGAGAGCTTTGACAACATAGTGGTGGATAACACCCAGCTCTATGATGAGATCAAAGCCTATGTGCAAAGTATAGCGCCGGAAAGGGTTAAGATCCTGAAGCACTATACTGGCAAAACCAAGACCTTTGAACACTTCCACATCGAGAAACAGCTAAAGGCTGCTTTCGGCAAAACCGTGACGATACCAGGGGGCGGATACCTGGTGATAGAGCACACCGAGGCGCTGCATGTAATCGATGTGAACAGTGGGAACAAATCCAATACCGAAACCGATCAGGAGGCAACCGCACTGCACGTAAACATGATGGCCGCCAAAGAAGTGGCCCGTCAGCTGCGCCTCCGGGATATAGGTGGTATCATTGTAGTGGACTTCATCGATATGAAGTCGCCCGAAAACCGCCAGAAAGTATACGAGGTGGTGAAGGAGGAAATGAAGCGCGACCGCTCCAAGTCCACCATCCTTCCAATCTCGAAATTCGGCCTGATGCAGATCACCAGACAGCGCGTGAGGCCCGAGCAAAACATTGTAACCGGTGAGGTTTGCCCTACCTGCGGCGGCACCGGTAAAACATCTGCCAGTATACTGGTAACAGACGAAATTGACGCAGCGGTAGACGACCTGCTGACAAGCCACAACCATAAGAGTCTGGAAATATACCTACACCCGTTCGTGCATGCCTACTATACCAAAGGCTTGTTCTCACGGCAGGTGAAATGGTTCTTTAAGTACTTCAGGTGGGTAAGCCTGATCAAAGATACTTCCCTGGGCATCATGGAGTTTAAAGTGATGGACAGCAGGGGTGAAGAAATAGAACTACGCTCCGCCTTCAATGATATGAACGGCGTGCAGGACAAAGATGAAGAGTAAGCCTTGGCTTACGGGCACAAAAAAGCCGCTGCTAGTAAATAGCAGCGGCTTTTTTGTATTTTAGGTAAAGTATGGCAGGCTAGAACTTCAGGCCAAAGTCAACCGACACACCGTTGTTTTTCACGGAGATGTTCTTGTCGCTGAGCTTCTTCTTGTAATGGTCGTCGATATTGGTCAGGCCGCGGTGGTAGGTGAGGCCCCCGAAGATTTTCGTGCTCTGGCCCAGCTCAAACTCCACGCCGCCGCCAAGTATGGCATCCGTCTCGAAAATGTTGAAGCGCTTGATTACCTTATTCCCGTCTATTACCTTTTTGTTGTTTACCTGTGCGGCAACCTTGGTATTAAGCGCGCCACCCACCTGGAAGTATAAAATCGTGCCTGGGGCCACCTCGTTGGTAAAGAGCTTCAGCGTTATCGGGAGCTGGATATACTGTATGGAGATGTCGTCCTTGCCGCTGATGCGCTCTGTGGAACCGTCGCCAAGCTCACGGGTGTAGTTGTAAGAAATCTCGGAGCCCTTGCTGCGGTACATCAAACCGGTGCTGAAAGCATAGTTCTGGGCAAAGAAGTAATCTACTACCACGCCCACGCCAAGGCGCAGCTTGTTGTTCTCCTTCTCCAGGTTATACCTGTCCTCGGCCACAAAGCGGTTGCCAGAAATAGTAGGCGAGAGCTGCAGGCCAATCTCAACCTGTGCCATCGATGTGAACCCAACGCACAAAAACAGCATTAACAGTGTGATTTTCTTCATTAGCTTAGCTTTTATTATACTTTACGTTACCCTATTACAAAGTAACCCCTATTTTTGCGTAAAGATACAAAAACAATGTATTACAGATTACTTATACTTGCCATACTTGTGTTTGCCTTTGGCTGCGGCAAAAAGGGTTGCGAGCTACCCAAGGAGATAGCGCAAATCCCGATGGATGTGCAGATTGAGCGGCTGGAAAAACCATTCTTCGAGGCCAAAACAAAGGCCCAGATGGCAGGCTTTATCCAGGCCCATCCATACTTTGCAGAGCAGTACCTGCAGCGAAGCGAGTACCCTTCCGACTCTGCCTTCATAAACCCGCTGCATGGCCTGGCCACCAACCCGGAGCTGGACTCGCTGGCACAGCAGGCCATGCAAACCTTCGGCGACATGCAGCAGGAAGAGCAGCTGCTGGCGGATGCTTTCCGGGTGATAAAGTATAACTACCCCGATTTCAGGGCGCCGCAGGTGAAGACCTTTGTGACGGGTTTGGGCACGCTGGGCAACGACTTATACGTGTCAGACAGCCTGATCGTGTTCGGCATCGATTACTTTATCGGGGAAAAGGCAAAATACCGCCCGCAGGCTTACGAGTATATCCTGAAGCGCTATGAGCCGGAGAAGATGGTGCCGGCGGCCATGCTGCTGCTCTCCAACCGCTTTAACAGAACCAACTTTAAGGATCGTAACCTGCTTTCGGAAATGATTGGGATGGGGAAAGCCTATTATTTCGTAAAGTCGGTGCTGCCGTGCGTGCCGGACTCTTCCATCATTTCCTACACCGATAAGCAGATAGCGGATGTAAACTACAACGAAGGCCGCATCTGGGCGCATTTTGTGGAGAAGGAACTGCTGTTCGAGAAAACGCCTTTTGTGGTGAACAAATACATTGGCGAGCGCCCTAACACCCCTGAAATAGACGCTACTGCCCCCGGTCGTATTGGAACATGGGTTGGCTGGCAGATTGTACGCAAATACATGGAGCGTAACCCTAAGGTAATCTTGCCGGAACTAATGGCAGAGACGGACTACCGCAAGATTTTCGAGGAATCAAAGTATAAACCGGAAAGAAGGCGGTAGCTTTAGCGGTTACGTGGCTGAGTTGTTGACTGTGCGGAGAATCTACTTAGATAGCGTTTCAACAATTTAGCGAAGCAACAATTTAACAATCAAGAATGCACATTGCCCTCCTGAACCAGCACCACCACAACCCGGACTGCCCTGCTACGTGCCGCCACTACACGTTTATGCAGGAGCTGGTGCACAG
This sequence comes from Pontibacter chinhatensis, assembly GCF_900113285.1. GTDB lineage: Bacteria > Bacteroidota > Bacteroidia > Cytophagales > Hymenobacteraceae > Pontibacter > Pontibacter chinhatensis. The sequence continues at coordinate 50,888 of NZ_FOOT01000012.1, read as the reverse complement.
GCATAAGCTAAGCCTGGTAACAAGCGATGGCTGGAGGAAGACCAGGGTAACCTACAATCATTTCTGGGTGCCGGAGGGAGTGGAGCTGCATGAGTGCCTGGCGCCATACTCGAACAAAATGGGGGTGCGCAAGCGCCTCAAAGCCTTTGCCGGATTTGCGGGGAGCGCCTTTAAGAAAACCATGCAGCTGCAGAAGCCTGATGTGCTATGGGCAGTGTCTACCCCGCTCAGCACGCCTTGGGTGGCGGCGCAGGTGTCCAGGTTGCGCGGTGTGCCGTGGGTTTTTGAGGTGCAGGATCTTTGGCCAAGCTTCCCGATACAGATGGGGGCGGTGCAGAACAGCTGGCTGCAGCAGCGCCTCTATACCATGGAGCAAAGCCTTTACGAGAGCGCCAGCCACATTATCACCCTTTCCCCGGACATGACGGCGTACGTAGCCAGCTTGGGCATCCCGAAGGAGAAAATCACAACCAACTACAATGGCACCGACCTGGATTTAGTAGATGCTGTGCAGGAGCAGGAGGTGGAACAGCTGCGGCAAAAGTATAACCTGCACGGAAAGCGGGTGGTGCTTTATGCCGGCACCTTCGGGCGGGCCAACAGCATGCCCACGCTCATGCAGACGATCCAAAATATGGCCTCAGACCCAAGTATAACGTTCATGTTTACAGGCAACGGGTACTATGAGCCACAACTTAAGGAGCTGGCTGCGCAGACGCCTAACCTGCTGTTACTGTCGCCACAGCCACGCCCCGATGTGTTCAGGCTCTTTAAGCTGGCCGATGTTTCTTTAGTGCCTTTTAACGACCTGCCGGTACTGGCCAGCAATTCGCCCGCCAAGTTCTACGACAGCCTTGCCTGCGGCACGCCTGTTATCGTCACCAACCCCGGCTGGACCAAAGCCTTTGTAGAAAAGTATGGCTGTGGCTGGTACTCGCCTGCCGAGCAACCGGAGCTACTTGCGCAGACACTGCGCGAAGTGCTGGCTGATCCGCAGCAACTGCAAACTGCCTCAGCCAACGGCGCTTCCATAGCCCGCCAACTCTTCGATCGCCAGCAACTGGTACTGCAGGTAGAGGAGGTGCTGGAGAAGGCGGTGAAGGACGCTGTTCAGTATTACTAGACTCTTCTGTTTTACCTGCTTATAATCAGTTGATTATGAATTTTTGAATTTTCGCTGCTGCTGTTCTACAGAAAGTGGCACAGCATTTGGTAATGTAGAGGTAGCAAACACACCGGGCCCGGGCTTTGCTGTTAATCTATCCAATCCCATAAAAGCAGAAGAAGATGAGAAAGAACATATTGATGCTGGCATTAAGTGTGCTGGTAGCAGGAAGCGCTGTGGCACCCGCAGTAGCACAAGGCCCTGAAATGCAGCGGCAGGAAGTACGGGTTAAAAAATACAAAGACGATCGCAAGCGAAAATCTCCTGAGGAAAGGGCAAAGCTGAGGGCGGAACGCATGACCAAAGAGCTGGACCTTAACAAGTCGCAGGCCCGGAAGGTGGAGGCGCTATACCTGAAAGAAGCGAAAGAGCGTGAATCGAAGCGGGGCGATTTTAGGAAAGGCGACAGGAAAAGCGCCGAGTCTCGTGAGGCCATGCGTAACGAGATGATGGCAGCCCACCAGCGCCACAACGAAGAGCTGAAAGATATCCTCAACAAGAAGCAGTACGCCAAGTATGAGGAGATGCAGGCGCAGAAACGCGAGCAAATGAAAGCCAGACACCACGAGAAAGGCGGAAAGGGCAAACGCGGCTACCATGAGAGAGACAGGTCGCAGTCCTAAGAAGTATATCCAGTAAAAGAGGCAAGCCGGTTAAGCTTGCCTCTTTTTTTGTTCTTTCGCTAAGGCTGTTGTTCCTGCGTCCATACTTGCAGTGCCCTTACTCGCTTGTAATTGTGTCTAGCTTTCAAAAGATTACATTTTGCGGTGCTTTATATTAGCTTTTACTTATATTGTAAAAGCACATGTCCTGTTTGCTCTCTAAATTCTACTGAATTTCCCGTGCAGGCAAGCAGTTACCCCTTCTACCTGACAAGCACTGCCTATGAAACTCCTCCTGATTTTCACGTTGCTGCTGCTCGTGCTGTACCCAGAGCACTCCTTCTCCCAAAGCCAGAAAGGCGAGCTAAAGGGCATACTCCTGGACGCGGAAACGAAAGAAGCGCTGCCCTATGCCGCAGTAGCGGTTTATACTGCCAGCGACACAGCGATGGTCACGTTTCGGATGAGCGATGAGAAAGGCGTATTCAGAGTGTCGGGGCTGCCCTTTGGCCGGGAGCTTAGGGCAGTGATTACGATGATGGGCTTTAAAGTATACCGCAAGGAGTTTATACTTTCGGCGGAGCAGCCCGTGCTGGACCTGGGCGAGCTAAAGATGGAACCAAGCTCCGAGCTGCTGAGCGAGGTGCTGGTGGTGGCCGAAACGCCGCCGGTGCTGGTGAGGAATGATACGCTGGAGTTTAACGCCTCCTCTTTTAAGACACTGCCCACCGCATTGGTAGAGGACCTGCTGAAAAAGCTGCCGGGGGTAGCGGTGGACGCGGCGGGTAACATTAGTGTGAATGGAAAAACGGTGCACAAGATACTGGTGGATGGGAAAGAGTTCTTCGGCAGTGACCCCACTATTGCCAGCCGCAACCTACCGGCCGATGTAATTGAGAAAGTACAGGTGATGAATGACCCAGAGGTAGTGCGACGGGACCCATACTTGCCCGAGAACGAAATCCCGCAGGTGGTAAACCTCACCTTCAAAAAAGGAGTCAAAAAGGGCATGTTCGGCAAAGTATATGGGGGTATCGGCACCGACAACCGGTATGAAGGCGGCGGCCTGATAAACACTTTCCGCGATACCACACAGCTAAGCCTGCTGGGTTACTCTAACAACCTGAACCGGCCGGGCTTTGGCATGGGCGATATGAGAAAGATAGGAGGGTTTGACCGGAGCGGGATGAACAGCGTTGCCATGTCGGGCAGCGGTTATGAGCTGAACGGAGTCTCCTTTGGCGGAATGGGGGAAGGGGTGCAGCAGTCATCCGGCGGAGGTGCAAACTTTAATACGGTCACCAAAAACGGCATCAAACTGAACCTGCAATACTTCTACGGAGGCATAGACGAAGAGGTAAGCCAACATGTAGATGCCAGGCAATCGTTAGGGCGCGATACCCTAATCACACGCCGCAGCCGGGACCAGAACAGCAGGAGCCATAAGCACCAGATAGGGGGTAAGCTGGAGTGGAAGCTGGACTCCCTTACGGAATTTTACTTCAGACCAAGCATATTGCTCGGCCAAAGCACTGCAAGACAGAAGGAGTTGACCAATACCTACCGGAATACCGGCAGAATGATAAATGAGGGAAATAATAACGAGCGTTTAGAGGGTGACACGGACAGCTTTGCCGGCACATATTCCTTAAGCCGCCTCTTCGCTAAGAAGGGTCGGGTGTTTAGTTTATTTGGCACCTATAAGTACGGCACCACACTTCAGGACAAGTATAACCTGGCCCTCAACCGCTTTTTTGAGCCACAGCCTCAAACAGCGGAGCTTAACCAGCTCCGGAACGAAGGCAGGGACAATCTGGGCGTCCGCAATACCCTTGCTTACATCGAGCCGCTTTCAAAGAACCTGGGTGCCGTTATCAGGCTGAACTCTCACTATTTTAAAGAAGATAACGCCGTAAGCACCTACGCCTATGATCCGGAAAACAACGATTATGATGTGCTGCTGGATGATTTTTCCACGCTTTTCGATCGGAAAGGCTGGCGAAACTATGTAACCACAGGCCTCAACTGGAAAAAGGGAAAGCTAACAATGGAGCCCGCAGTGGAGTTTATGTCGCTCAATATCAAGACCGCCTTCCGGGAAGGAAAACCCATTCTGCAGGACTACCTCTATGCCTTCCCATCGCTGCGCGTGCGCTGGAAAGAACTGAACTTAAGCTACTCATCCGCGCTACGTGAGCCGGGAGCTGCAGATATCCAGCCTGTGGTAGATAACGCTAACCCGCTGTTTATCCGGTATGGGGATCCGGCTCTGGCACCTACTGTCTCCCATACTTTTAACTTAAATTTCTATAAGTATGATTTCAACAAGTCGCTCAACTACAACCTCTTTGCCTACGGAAGTATAAACCGGGATGATATTACCAGAGAGCGGACAATCGGGCCTGACGGGGTGCAGACTTCCCGGCCTGTCAACACCGATGGGAACTGGCAGGTGAACGGAATGGCAAGGGTATCAAAGGAATTTAAGTATGATTCAGGCAGGCGGTTTTCGCTGGGAGCATCGGCTGGCGGGGGCTACCGTAAAATGCTGATCATCCTGAACGGGGTGCGGAGCTATGGGCAAATCGTCAATTTTAATCCTTCGGTAAACGCGGGGATAAACCTGAACGACAAGCTTGAGTTTTACCAGACGTTGCGGGTGAGCATGAATCGCAGCCGCTATGAGGAAGATGTATTCGATAGTTATAATACTCTGTTCAGAGCTGCCACTAGCCGCCTGGTACTTCGGGTGCCGAAGCGCGTGGTGTGGGAGGCGTACCTGGAGCAGTGGCACACTTCGGATGCCGTGCCTGGCTTGCAGGACAGTTACAGCAGGCTTACTGCCGCCGTTACCTTCCTGTTCCTGAAGGATGACCGGGCACAATTGAAGCTATCGGTATTCGACCTGCTGGACCAGAACATCAGCGCCAACCGCTTTATCCGCGAGAACATGATAGAGGATGTGCGGGCAACAGCACTAACCCGTTACGGCATGGTCACTTTCATCTACGATATCCGCAACTTTGGCGGCAAGGCAAGGAGCGAGAGCAGAAATACCCTCTTCCGGTTTTAGCAAGTATAAAGTATGGGGATAGTGCCAGATTGAAGTATAAAAGAATAGTCTCATGCTGAAAGAACCTGCTAGAATTTAAGCTTATGTGGCTACCCACAAGATCCTCTCAGGATGACAATAAAGTGTAAACGACTATTGCTCCGTACTTACCAAAGTATAAACTACAGGATACTACCCCATGCCGCTCATGATTTATACTTTATACTTCCACGCTTACACCCCGCCTAGCTTATTCTCCGGATCATCGGGGATGTTAGGGAAGTTCTTCTGAAAGAAGGCGCAGAAATGGGTAAGGGGGCACTCCTCGCACTTGGGCCGGCGGGCCAGGCAGATGTAGCGGCCATGAAGTATAAGCCAGTGGTGCGCTTTGGAGATAAGCTCCTGCGGGATGTTTGCCACCAGTTGCTTTTCCACCTCCAGCGGCGTTTTAGCGGTTTTGGTTACCAGGCCCAGGCGCTTGCTCACACGGAACACGTGCGTATCCACCGCCATAGCCGGCTGGTTCCAGATAACAGACACAATCACGTTGGCGGTCTTACGGCCCACGCCTGGCAGCTTTACCAGTTCCTCCACTGTGCTGGGTACTTCCCCGTTAAATTGCTCCACCAGCATCTTGCCCAAACCGGCCAGATGCTTTGCCTTGTTGTTGGGGTAAGAAATACTCTTGATCAGCGGAAAAACATCCTCGGGCGTAGCCATGGCGAGTGCCTCTGCCGTAGGGTAAGCCTCAAAAAGGGCAGGTGTTACCATGTTCACGCGCTTGTCTGTGCACTGGGCGCTAAGCACCACTGCCAGTATCAGCTCGTACGGGTTACTGTAGGCCAGTTCTGTCTCCGGCTCCGGAAAGTGTTGGGTAAAGTACTCTATCAGGAGCTTGTAACGTTCCTTCTTAAGCATAAAAAAAGTTTGCAATCTGGTTAGGACTGCAAACTTAAGCTTTTTGAGTAATTTAATATGTTTTGTACCGCGCGCTCATTGGGTGATTTCAGGGCACCGTCAAGCAGGTTCTGGAGCATAAGCAGGTCGGAGCAGCCCTCGGCTAGCTCTGAGTCTTGCAAAAACGCTGATTCCAGCTGTGCGCAGGCGTCGTCGGCCAACTCATCATAAACATACTGGATCAGTTCATTCTGTGTAGAGGTTTGTATCATACGCAATATTACTTTTCAGCATCTTTTTCCTGAGGTTTATCAGCGCATAGCGCATGCGCCCCAGGGCAGTGTTGATGCTCACACCGGTAGCGTCGGCGATTTCCTGGAAGCTCATTTCTGCATAATGACGCATCATGAGCACTTCCCGCTGCGCCTGTGGCAGCGTTTGGATTAGTTCGCGCAATCGGGCGTGTGTGTCCTCCTTTATCTGGCGGGACTCGATAGAGTCCTCCGCAAAAGACATGGTGTTGAACACGTTGCTGCCGTCTTCCAGCGTGATCACCGGGCTTCTCTTCTCTTTACGGAAATGGTCTATTGCCAGGTTATGTGCAATGCGGCAGATCCAGGAAGAGAACTTGCCTTCCTCGTTATAGCGTCCGCCCTTCATGGTATGGATGGCCTTGATAAACGCATCCTGCATGAGGTCCTCGGCCGTGTACGAGTCCTTTACGATCAATAAAATAGTTGTGTAGACTTTGTTTTTGTGCCTGTTTACAAGCTGTTCAAACGCACCTTCATTACCTGCGATGTAGAGCGATACTAATGCTGAGTCGCTCATCTGGGTAGTTGTATTCATCTTAAAGCTACATTAAGTTAACGTAGAGCTTTATATCATATTGTCGCGTTTACTTGTTTTAAACAGTTTTTTTCAGAAATGTAAATCAAATATATAGAACGCCTTTTGGATGTGCAAGCTTTGATGCCGGTAATAGACAAAAAAAGAAGTGGCCCTTATACTTGCCAATCCCCTAAAACGTTGCGCTTCAGACTTGTAAAGTTGTATATACGTAAGTAAAATGAAAGTTATAATGCGATGTGTTAAATTTTGTTTCCCACATATAGAAAAATGCTATCTTTTAAAGTGCAATTTGTTGGATGTGTGAGGCTTACAAAATAGAAGAAAAAACCTGGCGGGGCGATAGTGCATGCAGCTGGCGCAGGTAGCGGAGCAGAAAGTGACAATTATTGTGGGAATGAGCCTCTGCTTCGCAGACTTAACAGTTGAATTTACCTTCGGCAAAAGCGCCGCAACTATACCATAAAATACGGATGCAGAATAAGTATAAAAACAAAAGGCAGTAAGCCGGAGCCACTGCCTTAAAATTTGTGCTATGCAACGCTATTGCATCTCGGGCTCCTGGTCCAGGATGCTGAGCAGGCCCATGCGCATCTGGAAAATGCGGGCTATACTTTTGGCTTTATACTTGGCCTCCTCCGCCTTTACGCCCTCAAAAAGCTCTTCAATGGTTTGGGTAAAAAGTATAACCCAGCGCCCGAAGTGCTCCTGTTTGATGGGCAGGCGCGTGTGCTTCGGGAAAGGCTGGCCTTTGTAGGCCATACTTCCGAAAAGCAGCGAGCTCCAGAAGTTATACATCACCGGCAGGTGGTGCTGCCAGTTTACCTTTGCCACGTCATTAAATACAGGCGCCAATAACCCATCCTCGTTTACGTGGGCGTAAAAGGTGTCAACGAGCAGTTTTACGTCTTCCTCAGTCTCTATGTCTCTCTTCATCGTTGTTACTTTAGCAGCGCCCTCCTGTGGCAGACCGGCAGTAAATGCAGGGCTAATTGCCTTTAGCCGTTAAGTATGTTGTTGTTTAGTTGCCGTGTAGTAGGGCTATCCTGCAAGTATAGCAGGTGTGCTGCTGCAAAAAAATGACATGCATCATGTATGGCAGCGAGAGGGGAAAGAAAGGGCCGGAAATAAAAAATCCTTCGAAAGAGCTGAGGAATCTTGCGAAGGATAGTCTTTAAAAATGACAGGTGCCGGTTGCTATTTTCTGCTGTAGCCTTTCAGGCGGTTCAGGATAAGCAACAGGCGGCGGTTGATCTCGCGCTCCTCTAAGGGTTTGCATTGGGCCGAGATATCGCAGGGCTTGCGGAGTTTAGCCTCCACAGCCTTCAGGTGTTCCAGGTAACACTCCAGGGTGGTGCAGGAAACGTTTTTCAGCATATCTTCCTCGGCCTCGTTCTCCTTTTTATACTTCAGGTTGATGGCCTTGGCAATTTCAGCGTTGATTAGTTTCGTTACTGCGTCGTCAGTCGTGATTTCCTGCTGGTACACCTGCCGCTCAATGTTTTCTAGCAATTGTTTGATGTCCAGTACTTGCATGGATTGGTGTTAGTTAAGTTTTAAATGGGTTAATAAACGTCTTACTGTACTGAAGGCGTTTGCCTTGCAGCCAAGCGTTAGCTCGAGAAATTATACTTTACAAATTCCAGGCACGAGCCATTCTTACAACAGGTAGGTCGTGCGGTTGTTTCTGTGGGCTTTTTTTGCTGGCCAGAGGCGCCTTCGGGGAGCAAAGCCCGGAACTGAAAATAGGTAAATGTTTATACTTTTTTCAGAAACCATAGTTGCATAATCGGGCCTGTTTTTAGTAAGAATTTTGGATATGCCTAATACAGAGGTGGTACGGCGGTTTCAGCAGAAAAATAGCAGCATGGCAAGTATAAAAGCAGGTTCGCCCTGCCGCGGGAGTAGTTCCGGCGGCAGGGCGAACCTGTGTAGCGTTTACTTTACTTAAGAGGCATTATCCTTATTGGCGGGCTTCATTTTCAGGTTGTAGTGCTTGCGCGCGCGTCTCTTGCCAAAGGTGCCCTTGGCTATCTTGCCTCTCCGGCTCTTCTTATCTCCTTTTCCCATAGTAAAACGATGCTTTTAAGATTGGTTTAACAGTAACCAACCATACGTTTCAGGGGTGGGGGTGGGTTGTGCCTTGAGGCGCAGAAAAAGTCAGTTTATACTTTACTCCAGCACCACCCGCTGCCGCACTACCTCCTGTCCGGCTACAGCCGAAAGTATAAACACCCCGCGCAGCCGCTGCAGTTGCGCTTGTGTTAGCTGCAGGGGCTCGCCATCGTGCTGCATACTTTGCTCAAACACCACCCTTCCCGACAGGTCCTTCAGCTGCACCCGCACCGGCTGGCCTGCCGTGGCAGTAGCGATGCGCAGCTGGCAATCGCCATTGAGGCAGGGGTTGGGCACTACCTGCACCTGCAGCGCCTGCGTAGTCTCAGGGGCTGTTACGGCTATCACGTTGCTGTACTCATACTTTCCGTCGAAGTCTACCTGCCGCAGGCGGTAGTAGTTGGTGCCGGGGTTGGGGTGCTTGTCCAGGTAGCTGTACTCTATAGTTGCCACCGAGTTGCTGTGGCCGGCTACGCTGCCGAGTTGCTCGAAGGCGCTGCCATCGGCGCTGCGTTCAATCTCGAAGTGGCTGTTATTGATTTCACTGGCTGTTTCCCACTCCAGGCTGATGCCGCTCTGGGTTGCCTTTCCTTCAAACCGGGATAGCTCTACAGGCAGCGGGGTGATGGGCAGGCAGGGGTCGTCAGTGTCTAAACGGGCCTGGAAGTCTATAATGTAGAGCGGCCACGGAATAATTATTGTACCAATTAATGGAACATAATCGATGGCTGTAACAATTACATCCGGTGTGGTCAAAAACACCTCCCTATCTACTACAAGCTCTACGAATGGGTCTTCTATTAATTCATCAAGGGTATAAGTGACAAGAATGGCCCCCGGGCCAGGCGCTAAGAACGTTAGCGCATCTATGCCAGCTGGATTTGGCTCCGGCACAACAACGTTTAGTACAACTGTCAGATTTTCCGGGTCGGCCTCGTCTTCTGAAACAGCCTCATAAGATAAGAATAGAAAAGTAGTGTCTAACGCACAAACAGCATCTTCGAAGACAGGTGGATTTGGAAATTGCGCCAGTGCTTTGCCCTGAGGCAGCAGTAGCGCAAAAGAAGTAATTACGCACAACTTCAGCAGCGTGTAGATATTTTTCATAATAGGGTATGTTTTGGTTCAGAAGTAAGTATCAACAGAAGGCATACCCAGGAAGTGGGTACAGTGGTACTACTGAAGGGTGAGCAGCAGAGCACTACTCGGTGTGGTTGTTATGGTATTTACGAGCGCGGGGAGGGTATGAGTAGCCCTTGTGTTATATTTTAGTGAAAGCCCTGATTTTTTTTGTGAATCCACGCAAGGAGGCATCAGACCTGGTATTGCACTAATTACAGGAGAAGCCACTAACAAAAAGGGATATAAAGTATAAGCTGCCTGAGCACCAACTGCAACAAAGGCCTTCAAAAAGCGGTTATCTATTCGTATCTTTACAGATTGAAAATTAGCTTAAAACAGCCTCAGCAACGGCTACTTATACTTGCTGCAGAGGCTATCTAATGTATGGTAAACATAACCAAAGATAAACTGGACGAGCTCGATGCCCGTCAGCACATCATTATTAAAGGCGCGCGGGTGCACAACCTCAAAAACCTGAGTGTGGCGCTGCCCCGCAACAAGTTCATCGTCATTACCGGCCTTTCCGGCTCCGGCAAGTCGTCGCTGGCGTTTGACACGCTCTATGCAGAGGGGCAGCGCATGTACGTGGAGAGCCTGAGTTCTTACGCGCGCCAGTTCCTGGGCCGTATGGACAAGCCGGACGTGGACTATATCCGTGGCATCAGCCCGGCCATCGCCATCGAGCAGAAGGTAAGTATAAAAAACAACCGCTCCACGGTAGGCACCAGCACCGAGATTTACGATTACCTGAAGCTGCTCTACGCCCGCATCGGCAAAACCTATTCGCCCATCTCCGGGGAGGTGGTGCAGAAAGACACCGTTACCGACGTGGTGGACTTTATCTTCTCTTTAGAGGATGAGGCCCGCGTGATGATTCTGGCGCCGCTGCACCAGCACAAGGAGCGCAGCCTGGGCAAGGAGCTGGACCTGCTGCTGCAGAAAGGCTACTCGCGCATCTACGCCAACGGGCAGGTATACTTTATAGAGGAGCTGCTGGAGGAGAAGAAGCCAAACCTGGGCAAGGAAGTATACATTCTCGTGGACCGTGCCGTGATCTACAAATCCGACGAGGACCTGCAGTTCCGGATTGCCGACTCGGTGCAGACAGCCTTCTTTGAGGGCCACGGCGAGTGCCGCGTAAAGTATGGCGACGGCGAGGAGCGTGTTTTCTCCAACAGGTTTGAGCTGGACGGAATGACGTTCGAGGAGCCGTCGGTCAACTTCTTCAGCTTCAACAACCCCTACGGCGCCTGCCAGACCTGTGAGGGCTTCGGTAGCGTGCTCGGCATTGACCCGGACCTAGTAATTCCCGATAAAAGCCTGACGGTGTACGAGGGGGCCATTGCCCCGTGGCGCACCGATAAGATGAGCGAGTGGCTGCAGCCGCTGCTCAAAAACGGCATTCGCTTCGATTTTCCGATTCACCGGCCCTATAACGAGCTGACGGAGGCGGAGCAGGAACTGCTGTGGACCGGCAATAAGTACTTCTCCGGCCTCAACGCTTTCTTTAAGGAGATTCAGTCGCAAACGCACAAGGTACAGTACCGCGTGATGCTGTCGCGCTACCGCGGCCGCACTACCTGCCCCGACTGCAAAGGCTCGCGCCTGCGCAAGGATGCCAGCTACGTGAAAGTGGGCGGCAAAAGTATAACTGACCTGGTGCTGATGCCGATTACGCAGGTGCTGCCATTCTTCCAGAACCTGCAGCTGACAGAGCACGAGCAGAACGTGGCTGAGCGCCTGGTAACGGAGGTCACCAACCGCCTGGGCTATCTGGAGCGCGTGGGCCTCGGGTATCTGACGCTCAACCGGCTTTCCAACACCCTTTCCGGCGGCGAGAGCCAGCGCATCAACCTGGCTACCTCGCTGGGCAGCGCCCTGGTGGGCTCCATGTACATCCTGGACGAGCCAAGCATTGGCCTGCATCCTAAAGACTCCGAGCAACTGATTGGCGTGCTGCGCTCGCTGCAGCAACTGGGCAACACGGTAATTGTGGTGGAGCACGAGGAGGAGATGATGCGCGCGGCTGACCAGTTAATTGATATTGGCCCGGAGGCCGGCTCTGGTGGTGGTAACCTGATGTTTCAGGGAACGCTGGACGAGCTGACTAGAAAGGCAGATACCTATACTTCCAGGTACCTGAGTGGCCGCATGGAGGTGCCCGTTCCCACGCAGCGGCGCAAGTGGCGCAATGCCATTCAGATTATTGGGGCGCGCGAGAACAACCTCAAAAACCTGAACGTGAAGATTCCGCTGGATGTGATGACGGTGGTGACAGGCGTAAGCGGCTCCGGTAAATCGACACTGATCAAGAAAATCCTGGCTCCGGCCATGCAGAAGCTGCACGGCGCTACCGCAGAGGCTACCGGCAAATTCGACAAGCTGGCCGGCGACTACGGTAAGATTGAGCACGTGGAGTTTGTGGACCAGAACCCGATCGGCAAGTCGTCGCGCTCCAACCCTGTAACCTACGTGAAGGCTTACGACGCTATCCGTACCCTGTACGCCGATCAGCCGCTAGCAAAAGCGCGTGGGTTCAAGCCGTCGCACTTCTCGTTTAACATCGAGGGCGGCCGCTGCGAAGTATGCCAGGGCGAGGGACAGGTGAAGATCGAGATGCAGTTTATGGCCGACATCTACCTGACCTGCGACAGCTGCCATGGCCAGCGTTTTAAGCAGGACGTGCTCGATATCAAGTATAAGGACAAGAGTATCTCCGAGGTGCTGGATATGACCATCGCCGATAGTATTGGCTTTTTTGCCGATCAGCCGAAGATTATCGAAAAGCTGCGGCCGCTGAACGATGTGGGGCTGGGTTATATCCGACTAGGTCAATCGAGCAACACGCTGTCGGGTGGCGAGGCGCAGCGCGTAAAGCTGGCCTCCTTCCTGACCAAGGGCATACAGCCGCACCACGAGAACATCCTGTTTATCTTCGACGAGCCAAGCACTGGCCTGCACTTCCACGACATCAGCAGGCTTCTTACCTCCATCAATGCTCTGATTGAGAATGGCAACACCGTCGTTATCATCGAGCACAACATGGATATCATCAAGTCCGCCGACTGGATCATCGACCTTGGTCCGGAAGGAGGTTTAAATGGCGGCCACCTGTTGTTCGAAGGTACCCCAGAGGAAATGGCGAAGCTGGAGGACAACCATACGGCTCGGTTCCTGAAGGATAAGCTGTAGGCGAAGTATAAAGTATAAGTATAAAGCCGCTGCAAGTATACATGCAGCGGCTTTATCGTTTGCGGTGCCAGGCTAGATTGCCTCTAGCCAAGTATAAACCCCACCGCCCTTCCCTAAAAACAGGCGAGGGGGGCTATGTGCAATACCGGGTCCAACCACCCCTTACCCCTCCTTAGCCAAGGAGGGGAGTCTGTGATTACTGGTGCTGAAGTATAAGCTTTGTAGTTGCAGTTCTCGCGCGGACAGGTCGCGACCTGTCCCTACACAGTATAAACCTAACAGACGATTACACCCCACTTGAGCTTTGCTCGCAAGCTTCGAACTCGTACTCTCACTTGTCCTCAAGGGGACAGTTTATACTTGCCGCTCCACCTGTCATCTCGAGCAGGGCGAGAGAGCTATCCGGAATTCTCTTCAGATCTCTCACAGCTACGCTGGCTCTCTTCGGCTCCCGCCTCAAGAGGGTCGAGATGACAGCAAGGGCCGTGGCTATCGAATCTGTTCCCAGCCTTTGAGTTGAGCGCCTTGTGAGATCCGGTGCCCGTCAAGGGCATGCTGAGCGCTAGCGAGACAAGGAGGGAACACAGCGCGATGCCCGAAGGCGAGGCCTCCCGGCCTTGAGGGAGCCAAATATAGATGCAACGATAGGTATGTAAGTCTGGAGGATGAGCGGTAACTAGAAAGGATAGCTTGTTTCCAGCTGTGGGAAGCCGAGGCTAGGAAAGTATAGCTAAAGAGTAACGACACAAGCGGACGCTTTCGCCAGATAAGCATAGACGTATAGGCAAAGTATAAAGTATAGCGAAGTATAAACCAGCAAGTATAGAACTACTTAAATACTCCGGCAAAGTATAAATATCAGGTACACCATTTTTTCCTATCTTGCCGTAAAGCTTCGGAACAAGCCAAGTATAAAATCATCAATACAAAGTATAAAACATGAGAAAGAAGATTGTTGCAGGCAACTGGAAAATGAATAAAACAGCCGAAGAGGCGCTCTCGCTGGTATCGGAGATCGACAACATGGTGCGGGACGAGGTGAACAGCGAGGTGACCGTGGTAGTGGCCCCTCCGTTTCCGTTTCTGCAGAGCGTAGGCAAGCTGGTGCAGGGCAACGACAAAATGCACCTGGCCGCGCAGGACGTGAGCGAGCACGAGAGCGGCGCCTACACCGGCGAAGTATCGGCTGCCATGCTTAAGTCGGTAGGCGTGGAGTATGTGATCATCGGCCATAGCGAGCGCCGCATGTACCACCACGAGGACGCCCAAACGTTGTACCAGAAAATGAAAGCCACCATTGCCCACGGCATGAAACCAATCTTCTGCTGCGGAGAGCCGCTGGAGGAGCGCGACGCCGACCGCCACTTCGACTATGTGGGCAAGCAGCTGCACGACAGCCTTTCTTACCTCAGCAACGAGGAGTTTGACCAGGTGGTGATTGCCTATGAGCCAATTTGGGCCATTGGCACCGGCCGTACGGCCAGCAGCCAGCAGGCACAGGAAATGCACGAGTATATCCGGGAGCAACTGGCCCGCATGTTCGATGCCGAGGCAGCCTACAACGCCTCTATACTTTATGGCGGCAGCTGCAACCCGGGCAACGCCAAAGAACTATTCTCTCAGGCCGATGTAGATGGCGGTTTGATCGGTGGCGCATCGCTTAAATCAAGGGATTTTACGGATGTGATTAAATCCATTTAAAATACAATAGGAAATTGTTAAAAAGGTCGCTGGTCTGCTGGACGAGCGACCTTTTTTTGTATCTTGCCTATATTTTAACAAATTAATATTATGCAGTTACTGTTGACGCTCTGGATTTCGCTGCTACCTTACCTGGGTGCTGCTCCTGCGGCAGAGGCAGCCCGCAACCATTGCCAGGTGTACGGGGCCGTTTACCTGGAGCGTAACCCGCTGTATAAAAACACCGCCTCGCATGTGGTGTATTTGGGCGAGCAGGAAGCCTTTGCCGACATGGTCGTGTACCGTGAGAGCAACAAGCTTTTTGCCGACGCGCCTGCCGTGTGGTTCGTGACGCCCACCAAGGCTTTCGCCAGCCACGTGCTCTATGTAACTGACCAGCGCCACCAGGCCGATTTTACCGTGCATTTTACCGATGTACGCTCTTTTGCCACTTGTCGAGATTAATTTTTACCATGGATTTTTTAGAAGTAACCTTAAAAGTAAACGCTGATTTTGCGGATATACTCACTGCCGAGCTCGCAGAGCTGGGCTTCGATGCCTTTGTAGAGACGGAGGACGGCTTTAGTGCCTATGTGGAGGAGGACAAGTATAGCCAGCAGGATCTGGAGGAAGTACTGGCCCGCTACGCTGATTTTGTGCAGGTGGAGTACACGGTGCAGAAAATCGAGCGCCAGAACTGGAACGAGGAGTGGGAGCGGAACTTCGAGCCGCTGTTCATCGGCGGTCAGGTGTCGGTGCGCGCCTCGTTTCACGAGAAACCAGCCGAGGCAAAGTATGATATCGTGATAAACCCGAAAATGTCGTTTGGCACGGGCCACCACGAAACCACCACGCTTATGATTGAGAACCAGCTCACGCTGGACCACCAGGGCAAGCGCGTGCTGGACATGGGCTGCGGCACCGGTATACTTGCCATCATGGCCGGCGAGCTGGGCGCTACAGAGATTGTGGCGGTGGAGATAGAGGACTGGACCGTGGAAAACGCCCGCGAAAACGCCGAACTAAACGGTTACGCCAGTATAGACGTACGCCTGGGCGGTGCCGAGACCATCGCAGGTGATGAACCATACGATATCATCCTGGCCAACATCAACCGCAACGTTTTGCTCGAAGATATGCCGGCTTACAAGGCAGTGCTGAAGCCAGGCGGCTACCTGCTGCTGAGCGGCTTCTATACCGAAGATCTGCCCATGATACAGCAACGATGCGAGGAACTGGGCCTGACCTATGGCTCTCACCGGGTCAAGAACAACTGGGTTTCTGCCATTTTCAAGGCCTAGCCTACGCATCCAGAAGTATAAATTACCATCCAATCACCCAACCGCTACCTTTATGAAACAACTTTTACCCCTTATCCTGTTTTTTACGGTTCTGACGGCGCAGGCGCAGCAGGTAAAACTTTCTGCCGAGCCAGACAAGTTTGTGGCAGATGCGAAAGCGATGCTACTGGCGGGAAAGGTTGAGAACGCTGAGGCACTTTCTGCCGACCTGGAGGAAGTATGGAGCAGCGGAAAGCTTTCCTCCAAACAGCAGAAAGAGGTGGTGGAAATCGCGCAGCGCATGTACCGCAAACGCATGCGCACCAGCCCACACTTCTCCGACTTCTTTACCATGCTAACTGCCGGTGTCAAGAAGCAGAACCTGCGCCCGGCCCAGCTGGATAACCTGCTGGAGGTAACGGCAAAGGCAGCACAGCAGGAAGACGTGAAACAGCTGGAGCAGTTCCTGCGCACGCTCAGCCTGTTCATGGATCAGAATAAGTTGTTTCAGAACTCCTACTATAGCCTGCGTACCTCCGGGGGCAGCTTCAGTTTTGCCTACGAAGGGGCCAGCAAGGCGGTAGAGGAGCAGGCGGGGGACGCCGATGCCTGGGGAAGCGTGTCCTGGGACGATGAGCCGGCCGCAAGTGAGGATACCTGGGATGATGACGGTTGGGGAACGGTAGCGCCAAAGCCTAAGAAAGAGGAGAAGCAGAAGAACGCCCAGAAGCAGAAGGAAAGTATAAAGCGCATGTTTGTGCCAGCTATGCCCAAAGTATCGGGGCCTGTGCTGAAGCTGGAGAAGGTGGCACTCGTGTTCGTCACGCCCTGGGACTCTGCCGCTATACAGAACACCTCGGGCCAGCTGATGCTTGCCCAGAACATGTTTGTGGGCGAGGGAGGCGAGTTTAACTGGAAGGTAAAAGGAGAGCCGGCCAAAGCCGAGTTCAACAAGTATAGCTTTAACACCAGCTTTGCCGGTTTCAAGGCTCCTGATACCAAAGTAACTTATAATGCGGTGCTGGCAGCGCCTGTGGATGGCGCCCTGGAGTGGATAAGCAGCAAGCGCAAAACCGGCAGTTACCCTTATCCAAAGTTTACCTCCTTCACCAACGATGCCCGGCTGAGCAGCCTGGGAGGCGACATTGCCTATACCGGCGGCTTCTCGCTCAGCGGCGACATGATTGGCAGCCGCCCGCTGGATGGCAGCCTGTCGCAGCTGGTGGTGTCGAGGCAGGGGCAGCGGAAATTCCGCACCATGGCCCGCAACTATACCTTCGAGGACTCGGTGGTGGTGGCTAGCCGTGCCTCCGTGTCCGTGTACATGGGGCAAGACTCGCTCACGCACCCGGGCATGCAGCTGCGCTACTCCCGCGTAAACCAGGACCTGACCCTGACGAAAGACAAAGGTCCTTACGCCCGCACCCCGCTTTACGACTCCTACCACAACCTGGAGGTGACGGCGGAGCGCCTGCACTGGAACCTGAATCAGCCGGAAATCGAGTTCTCCATCCTGAACACCAAGACACTGATACCGGTGCAGCTGGAGTCCACGGAATATTACTCCAATGTGCGTTACCAGCAACTAGTGGGCATCGCGCCTTTCCACCCGCTGCAGGTGCTGGTAGGCTACGGGGCCAAAGTGAAGTCCAGCACTTTTTATACTGCTGACGTGGCCCGCGCCACCCGCCTGGATGAGAAGGCCGTGCGGGAGGCGGCCCAGAACATGGCCTACCAGGGCTACCTGGACTACGACCCTGCCTCCGGCTTTGTGGAGCTGAAAAACAAGGCCTGGCACTACGTTGGGGCCTCGCGTGACAAGAACGACTACGACCATATTGTGATAAAGTCGGTGGTGCCCTCCGGACGCAACGCCACCCTGAACCTGGAGAATAACAAGCTGACGGTGCGCGGGGTAAACAAAATCACGTTTAACAACGACACGGCCAGTGTATACATTCTGCCCCGCCGCCAGGAAATCCACGTGCTCAAGAACCGCGACATCGAATTTGACGGACAAGTATACGCCAGCCGGTTGGCCCTGCGCGGCACGGAGTTCCGGTTTAACTACGATGAGTTCTCCATCGACCTGACCAAGCTGGACACCATCGCCCTGGTGACCGACAACCGCAGGGCCAAAAACAATAAAGCCAGGGAGCAGGTGATGACCAGTAGCTCGTCGGGCAAGCTGTATATCAACAAACCGGATAACAAATCGGGGGAAAAGTTTATGGCGGAGTACCCCAAGTTCGATGCGGTGGCCGGTGCGCAGATGGCTTTCTCGCGCCCCGAGGTGGCAGGAGGGGCCTACGACAGCACTGTATACTTCGACATGCCTCCGTTTAAGCTCGACAGCCTCAGTTCAGGAAACCACAAAGTAGCCTTCGACGGCACTTTCCACTCCGGAGGGATTTTCCCGCCCATCAAGGCAAAGCTGCAGTTGATGCCCGATGAGACCATGGGTTTCTATTATCAGCCGTCGGCCAAGGGATTGGAGACCTACGGTGGTAAAGGGATGGTTTACGATACAATCATGCTGAGCTCGGCGGGTATCCAGAGCCGCGGTAAGTTAACCTACCTGGCTGCAACGCTCCATGCCCCTGAGTATACGTTCTACAAAAATGGAGCCGTAGCAGAGGGCGGCACAGAAGTAACCATCAGCGAAACGACGGTAAACGGCATTGCTTACCCGGCTGCCTCGCTCAAAGGCTTTAACATGAACTGGCAGCCTCAGGCGGATACCATGTACCTGCAAACCGCGGAGGAGCCGATGAACATGTACAAGGAAGGCTATACTTTCAAGGGAGTGGCCAAGATGTCGCCGGGCGGTTTGTACGGCACCGGCGTACTGGACAATGCAAACGCCAACGTTACGACCGATAAGTTCAGGTTCGACCAGCGCAGTTTCAGCGGCAACAATGCCCAGATGCTTGTGAAGTCGGACGTGGAGGGGCGCCCAGCCATTAAGGCGCAGGATGTGGCCTTTACCTACGACATGACCACCGGCTTTGTGGACTTTGCGAGTGAGCAGAAGGGAGCGGCCAGTATGGAGTTCCCGAAAACACAGTATAAAACCTCCATGAGTAGCGCCCGCTGGGACATGAACCAGAAAAAGGTAAACCTGAAAGCGGATGAGAACGGCGGCAAAAACTGGTTCTACTCCCAGCACCCCGACCAGGAAGGACTGCGGTTTATGGCCGAGGGCGGCGAGTTCAGCCTGCAGGATAACACACTGCACGCCTCTGGGGTGCCTTACATTGCTGTAGCCGACTCGTACGTGGTGCCGGACAGCGGCAAGGTGGCCGTGCAGGCCGGGGCGAGCATCCGCACCCTGCGCAATGCCCAGGTACTTACCGACTCCGTGCAGCAGCACCACAAACTATACGCCGGCAATATCGATGTGCTGTCGCGATACGAAATGCGGGGCGATGCCATGCGCGATTACTACAATGCCGCCGGCGACTCGTTTAAGCTGCACTTCGGAGACTTTGTGTACGGCAACCCGCAGCAGAAAAAGAAGCCGATTTATACGTATGCCACAGCCAGCGTGGAGGAAGGAACCGCACCGTTCTACATCTTCCCAAGAATCATGTACCGCGGCAAGGCTGTGCTGCATGCCTCTAACCAGAACATGGATTTTAACGGCGAGGTAAAGCTGAACTTCACCGGAAATCCGGAAGACTCCGACTGGTTCCCATACAAGAAAGACACCCTCGACCCGAACAACGTGCGCATCCCGATCCTGAAGCCGAAGGCCGCTGATGGCTTGCCGCTGCATACGGGCTTGCACGTAAGCGCTGGCTCTGGTACACTCTACAATACTTTTGTGTCCAGGAAGCAGGCGGAAGAGGACCTGGACCTTTTCACGGTGGATGGGCTGCTCTCGTATGACAAGGAAAGTGGGGAGTTTAAAATGGGGCGCGAGGCAAGGGCCTATGGCAATGCCTATGAAGGCAACGTGCTGCGCTACAACGAGGCATCGAACACCGTGCATTTTGAGGGCAAGCTTAACCTGGTGAAGCCGAAGAAAGGATTTAACATCACGGCCTCCGGCAGCGGCGACGCCAACGTGGACAGCAGCCGCTACAGCCTGCATACCCTTCTGGCTTTTGACATGGATGTGCCGGGAGCCGCCCTTGGCGCCATGGCAGGCAACTTGCGCGGCAATGCCGCCGGGGCACCCGCCATCAGCAAGGTGGATGATGCCCTGCTCTACCAGATAGGGGAATTTGTGGGAGACCGCGATGCACGCAAGTATAAAGAGCTGTCGGTGGTGGAGTACGTGCCGCTGCCGAAACTATCTAAAAAACTGGAGCGAAGCCTGATACTCTCTGACGTGAACCTGCGTTGGTCTAACGACCAGAAAGCCTGGTACAGCGTGGGCGGCCTCGGGGTGGCCAGCAGCATGAAGGAGGACATCAACGCGCGCATGAACGGTTACCTGGAGATGAAGCAGGACATGCACGGCGACCCGGTGGTGAATTTATACTTGCAGGCCGACCAGTATACCTGGTACTACTTCAGCTTCTTCGAGAATGGCCTGACCATGGTATCGTCTGACGACAAGTTTAACAAGGCAATACGCGGCAAGTCCAAGGGCAACCGCGGCTCCTCGGCCAGCTTCGGCATATACGAGGGCCTGACGATGGAGAAAAGCGAGTTCATCAACCACTTCCAGAACATGTACCTGGGTGGGCAGCCTGGCTTCAAAACCGCCACTGAGCAGGTTGTAAGCCAGCCTACAGGTAACTTCGACTTCATCTCGGAAGACGATGACAAGAAGAGCCGGAAGAAGAAAAAGAAGCAGGAGGAAGAAGGGGAGGGAGCCTTCTGATATAACCAGGAGGCATGAGCGGAGCGTATAGGTTAATGCGGCGCTTAATTATTAGTTAGGAAATCAAGATTTACCTATATTTGGGCTTGTTTTGCGCCTTTTTATGCACCTGCGCCTGCAAATCGGTGCTTTATGGCAGTAGCAAGCCCCTGGTTGTAATCTGAATTGTATGGAAATAGTAGTAATAGTTGCGTTTGCCATCGTGGCCTACCTCGTCGGCTCTATATGCTCGGCTGTGTGGATAGGCAAGGCATACTATGGCATCGATATCCGGCAACATGGCAGCGGCAACTCCGGTGCCACCAATACCTTCCGGGTGCTGGGCAAAAAGCCCGGTACCATCGTAATGCTGCTTGATATTTTTAAGGGTTGGACGGCTACCTCGCTGGCCGGCTTTCTGGTGATTTTTAATGCCATCGAGCCTGATAACCTGATCTTTTACCAGTTGGCTTATGGTGCCATCGGCGTGTTGGGTCATATCTTCCCGGTGTACGAGCGCTTTAAGGGCGGCAAAGGAGTGGCTACCTTGCTGGGCATGATGCTGGCCATCGAGCCGGTGGTGGCGCTGGTGTGCATTGCCATTTTCGTGGTGGTGCTCTTCACGTCAAAGTATGTTTCGCTGGGCTCCATGATTGCGGCACTGGCCTTCCCGATGCTGCTGTTGCTGGTGCCCCGCTTCCGCCCCGAAAACCCGATTCTCATTATCTTCGGGTTTATACTTTTCGCGGTGGTGGTGCTCACGCACCGCAAGAACATCAACCGCCTCATCGCCGGAGAGGAAAGCAAGGCCAACATCAAACTCGGCCGCAAACGCTAAAGTATAGCACGTATAAAAGTATGAGAAAAGCCGCCCCGCCTGTAAGGGGTGGCTTTTTTTTGTATCTTTATCCCTTACTGAGTAAACCCAAACGCTATGCTTAACCAATATATCAACGATAACAAAGATCGTTTTGTAGACGAACTGCTCGACATGCTGCGCATCCCATCGGTTAGTGCCGACCCTAAGTTTAAGGCCGATGTCATGCGCAATGCCGAATACCTGAAGGCGCGCCTGATAGAGGCCGGTGCCGATAACGTGGAGCTGGTGGAGACTGCCGGTAACCCGGTGGTGTACGGCGAGAAGCTGGTTGATCCCAACCTGCCGACCGTGCTGGTTTACGGCCACTACGATGTGCAGCCTGCCGACCCGTATGAGCTGTGGACCTCGCCTCCGTTTGAGCCCGTGATAAAAGATGGCAAGATATACGCGCGCGGCGCCTGCGACGACAAGGGCCAGATGTACATGCACGTAAAGGCGTTCGAGACGATGGTGAAAACCGGCACGCTGGCCTGCAACGTTAAGTTCATGATTGAGGGCGAGGAGGAAGTGGGCTCCGTGAACTTGGGCGCTTTTGTGCGCGAGCACAAAGACCGCCTGCAGGGGGACGTGATCCTGATCTCCGACACCGGTATGCTGGCCAACGACACGCCATCCATTACCACCGGCCTGCGCGGCCTGAGCTACCTGGAGGTAGAGGTGACCGGCCCGAACCGTGACCTGCACTCCGGCCTGTACGGCGGCGCCGTGGCGAACCCCATCAACATACTGTGCCAGATGATTGCCTCGCTGCACGACGAGAACAACCACATCACCATACCCGGTTTCTACGACAACGTGCAGGAGCTGAGCCAGGAGGAGCGTGCCGACATGGCCCGCGCCCCGTTTGACCTGGAGAAGTATAAAAAAGCGCTGAACCTGGGCGATGTACACGGTGAGGCCGGCTACGTAACCATGGAGCGCAACTCCATCCGCCCGACGCTGGATGTGAACGGTATCTGGGGTGGCTATACCGGTGAGGGCGCCAAAACGGTGATTCCTTCCAAGGCCTATGCTAAAATCTCGATGCGCCTGGTGCCTAACCAGACCTCAGAGGAGATTACTGAGAAGTTTAAGAAGCACTTTGAAAGTATAGCGCCTAAGAGCGTGAAGGTGGAAGTGAAGCCGCACCACGGAGGCGAGCCAGTGGTAACGCCTACCGATTCTCCGGCCTACCAGGCAGCTGCTAAGGCTTATGAGGAGACCTTTGGGGTGAAGCCCATTCCGGTGCGTAGCGGTGGCTCCATTCCGATTGTGGCCATGTTCAAGTCAGAGTTGGGGCTGGATTCGGTGCTGATGGGCTTTGGCTTGGACTCGGATGCCATCCACTCACCAAACGAGAGCTACGGCCTCTTTAACTTCATGAAGGGCATCGAAACGATACCTTTGTTCTACAAGTATTTTGCAGAGCTGAAGAAGTAATCTTAAAGTATAAAGTATAAAAAGGCCCGGTTGCTACTGCAACCGGGCCTTTGGTTTTTCAGAGCATCATTTCGTCTACTGAGGGTGGGCGCAGCAGGTAACCTATACTTAGCTTGAAGCCAAAGTTCTTCTGGTCCAGGGCTTTGGAGAAGGAGGTAAGGCCGCCCATGTTGTGCAGGCTCACGAAGAACCCGTTGTCCAGTTCCAAACCAATGCCGACCGTATAACCATAGTCCCAGCGCTCAAAATCCGTTAGGTGTAAGGAATAGTTTCCAAGTATAACAGGGTTGTCGCTGCCGGCGCTTTGGCTGTCTACGCGCTTCACCTGCGTAGACTCGCCCACCAGGTAGCCCACGTAGGGGCCGCCTTCCACAAACAAGCCCCCTTTCTGCAGTTTTAGCATCAGGGGCAGCGTCAGATAGTGTAGCCGGTGGTCATCAGTGAGTACCTCGTTCGTGCTGATGGGGTAGTTGTCGTAAACAAAGCCCTTCTGCTCGTACTGCAGCTCTGCCTGCAGGGCCAGCCGCGAGACAAACTCATAGCTAAGTATAAGCCCGCCATTAAACCCTGCCAGGTTGTTTGTGAGGCTGGAGGAGCCGTCGGAGCCCTGTACCCGGGACAGGTTGCCGCCCACCTTGGCGCCCAGGCGGGCGTATTGCGCCTGCGCCAGCAGTGCCGGCACAAGTATAAACAGCAGTAGTAATAGCGTCTTTCTCATAGCAGGCAGGGATTGTGTGTATAGTTTAATGATACTGCTGCCAATGAGAATAGGTTGAGAAGCAAAAAAGCCAGCCCTACCAAAATGGCAAGGGCTGGCTTAGGCATTACAGGAAAAGAAAATTCTTATCTGGAGGCCGAGAAGTTCAGGCCAAGCGTCAGCATGATAGTGGAGTGACGGGCGTCGGTGAAGTTCTCATCATCAAAAAACTCAGTGGAGGACTTATCCATAAAATCGGTGACACTGCCGTTGTAGCGCACGCCCACGCTCAGCATGCCGCTAGTAATACCTATACCGGCAGCGTAACCAAGCTCAAAGTCCTTGATGTCGCCTTTGCTGATTTCGGTGGTGGCGGAGCTGGTGCGGTCCCCGTTCATGTACTCCTTGATATTGTTGTTCACGCTGAGTAGGTAAGAGGCCTGCGGACCAGCCTCAAAATAGATGGGGCCGGCTTTGATGCGGGCCAGCACCGGCAGCTCGAGGTAGTTGTAGTTCATGTTGCCCTCCCGGCGGAAGGTGCCTCCCACCGGCAGTGTTACCTCGGTGTCCTCATACTTAAAGCCTTTGTTAGAGTATAAAAGCTCTGGCTGTATCGAGAAGAAGTCGCCCACTACCGGTATGTTGTAGGTAAGGCCGCCATGGAAGCCCACCTTGTTCTCATACCTCGACTCGTCTTTCAGGTCGCCGGAAAGGTTGGAGAAATTAGCGCCTCCCCGAACACCCAGCCCAGACTGGGCCTGCGCCACCGTAAATGATGCCAGCGCGATGGTTAATGATAATAATAGCTTCTTCATACTTTTATAGGTTAACGTATGCGGCACCCGGGGCCACATACTCTGTGGTTAATAAATTGTCCTGGAGCAGCCTTTCCTACAAGACTTCGGCGGACGGTGCGCCAGCGGCCTTCAGGTTCTCCTGTTCCGGGTATCTAGCAGATATCAACAAGCAGGCCAAAGTATAGCCTTATGGTATATAGTATCTGAAAATATGTGTGGGCACTATGCACAGGGAGGTGGCATAGGGGCAAAAAAAAGTTCGGCGCTTAGCCGAACTTTTAGTTTTTCGATAGTTTTATTTCATACTAAAGGCAATCTTACCGGCCAGGCAAAGTATAAGCCAGCGTGAGCATGAATACGCTGTTGCGGGCGTCGGAGATGTTATCGTTGTCGTAAAGTTTGGAGATATCGCCGTTATAGCGCACGCCCACGGTAAGCCCCGAGGCGCCGGCGGCAAAGCCCACACCTGCAGCGTATCCTAAACTAGTCCGCTTAAAGTCGTCGAGGTCATCCTGTATGTTGGTGCCGTTCAGTTCGATATCGCCCCCTACCCGGAAGGATACCTGCGGACCTGCCTCGAAGTAAATTGGTCCCGCATTAATGTGGGCCAGCACCGGCACATCGATGTAGCTCACCTTCACCTTAAAGTCGTCGTCATCCGACTCCGCCCCCTTCAGGGAGAACAGCAACTCGGGCTGTATGGCGAAGAACTCATCGGTGGTTAGGAAGAACTTGGAGGTTAGGCCGGCATGGAAGCGGAACATCCTGTCGCTGGCGAACGAGTCATCGCCCGAAAAACCGCTGTAGTTAACACCTGCCCGCACACCTATACTTTGGGCATCGGCGGCAAAAACGGTTGCCAGCAAGAGTGCAAAGATTAATAAGGTTTGTTTCATAGCTTTTCTTCATTGGTAAAAAACTTCTGTTCTTGTCAGCGCCTATCAGGTTCGTGGCTAACAGTCGTATGGTATTACGCAAGGTTCGCGGAAAAGTATAGGCTCAAAGTATAAACTTGGCGATGCAGGAGTACAATTTAGGGAGTATAAAGTATGAATAAGGTAAACAAAAAGCAGCAACCGGGTATGGTTGCTGCTTTTGTTAAGTTATTGTTAAACAGGTTTATTTGCTGTGCTGTTGTTAGCCTGCCCAGCCTTCGCGGTCGAGGCTGCGGTACTGAATAGCCTCTGCTAAATGTTCAATTTTTATCTCTTCGCTGCCTGCCAGGTCGGCAATAGTGCGGCTCACTTTCAGGATGCGGTCGTAGGCGCGGGCCGAGAGGCCCAGGCGCTCCATGGCCGTCTTCAGCAGCGTGCGCCCGGCTTCGTTTATCTGGCATACTTCCTTCACCATTTGCGAGGGCATCATGGCGTTGGAGTGGATTTGCGGCACGTCCTTAAAGCGATCCGTTTGCACGTCGCGTGCCTTCATCACACGTTCCCGCACGGAGGCGCTGTCCTCAGCCTTACGCGTAGCAGTCATCTCGTCAAACGTAACAGGGGTCACCTCCACGTGCAGGTCGATGCGGTCCAGCAGCGGGCCGCTTACCTTGTTTAAGTATCGTTGCACCACACCGGGGCCGCACACGCATTCTTTCTCAGGGTGGTTGTAGTAGCCGCAGGGGCACGGGTTCATGCTGGCCACCAGCATAAAATTAGCGGGGAAATCGATGGTGGTCCTGGCGCGGGAAATGGTCACGCGGCGTTCCTCCAGCGGCTGGCGCATCACCTCCAGCACCGTGCGCTTAAACTCGGGCAACTCATCCAGGAACAGCACCCCGTTATGCGAGAGCGAAATCTCGCCGGGCTGCGGCACGCCGCCGCCTCCCACCAGGGCCACATCCGAAATGGTGTGGTGCGGGGAGCGATAGGGGCGTGTGGTCAAGAGTGAGGCGGCCTCGCCCAGTTTGCCCGCTACCGAGTGTATCTTAGTCGTCTCCAGTGCCTCATGCATTGAAAGAGGTGGCAGTATGGACGGCAGCCGCTTGGCCAGCATGGTCTTACCGGCTCCCGGCGGGCCAATCATAATCAGGTTGTGGCCTCCGGCAGCGGCAATCTCCAGGGCACGCTTAATATTTTCCTGTCCCTGCACATCCGAGAAATCAGCAGCGTACTGGTCGGCGGTGTTGCCGAAAAGCTCGCGGGTGTTTATCACCAGAGGCTCAATCTCGCGCGCACCATCCAGAAACTCTATGGCCTCCAGTATGTTGTTCACCCCGATTACATCCAGGTTGTTCACGATAGCGGCCTCCTGCGCGTTCTGGGCCGGAAGTATAAAGCCTTTGAAGCCCTCTTTGCGGGCTTGTATGGCAATGGGCAGCACTCCTTTTATCGGCCGCAGCGAACCGTCCAGCGACAGCTCTCCCATGATCATGTATTGCGAAACCTTGTCGGCGGAAATTTGGCCGGAGGCGGCCAGGATGCCCATAGCCAGCGTGAGGTCGTAGGAGGAGCCTTCCTTGCGGATATCGGCGGGAGCCAGGTTGATGACAATCTTCTGGCGCGGTATTTTGTAGCCAAAGTGCTTCAGGGCCGACTCGATGCGCTGCTCGCTCTCCTTCACGGCGTTGTCGGGCAGGCCTACCAGGAAGTATTTGGTGCCGGGGCTAACGCTAACCTCTACGGTAATGGTGTAGGCATTGACGCCCTGCACGGCGCTGCCAAAGGTCTTAATCAGCATGTTTGCTTTCAGTTGGAAGTATAGGTTCTCGGGATTTTTTTTGATGCGGAACAACGCTGGCACCTAATTGATTCCGAGTTATACTTTTAAAAGTATGGCCTGTGGCAAAATTACTTAATTCGGGTCATGTCCGGGTGCAGGGGCAGGTAGATGTCGGCCATATCCTCGCCTTTGGGATGCACCGTGATGGCAGAGCACAGGCTGTCGGGCAGCGTTACCTCAAAGGCGATGCCCTGGGCCTGGTTGTCGAAAATATACACCTGTTGCTGCTGCGCGTTCTGGAAATAAGCCAGTGGCCGGAGCGGGCCATACTTCTGCCGGATCTCGGAGAGGGGCTTGCCCGTGCCAATGCTGTCTTTTGTCAGGAACCGCGGCGAGGTGATCTGTACCTGCTGCACCACCGGCTTCTCTACCTGGCCTCCGAAATCGGTTACCGTAAACACCGACACATAATGCGCCGGCTGTTCGCCTTCCCAGAAGTAGAGTGCCTTGCCCATCGCGGCGTCGCTGCTGTCGGGCTCGCCAAGTATACGCGCCAGTGCCTCGCCATACATCCCCACCTTCACCTTGCCTATACTTTCGCCTGGAACGATGAGGTAAGTCGAGTCCGGGGCGGGAGGCTTGGGTGGTTGTGCAGCCGTGGTATCTGCGGGTATGGTGTCCGGCTCGGTTTGCCTGCTGTTTTCCTGGCTTTGGCAGGAGGCGAGAAAGGCGGCCAGCGCAAGTATAAGGTATAGCGTGTGTTTCATCCGGCAGAGTATAAATTTATACTTACTACGTACGAGTTTTCTGTGTTTAGAATGCCCAGGGCAGGTTAAAAGTATAAATCCGGGTGGTAGAAACTGCGCTGCCACCCGGATTTATACTTTGGTTTATACTTGGAGGTGAGTTACACCAGCTTCTGCTCCAGCAAAAGTATAAAGATGTGGATGACCTTGATATGGATTTCCTGCACGCGGTCGGCGTAGCCAAAGTGCGGCACGCGTATCTCCACGTCGCAGAGCGGGGCCAGCTTGCCACCGTCCTTGCCGGTCAGGCCAACCACTTTCATGCCTTTGGCTTTGGCGGTTTCAGCAGCGCGCAGCACGTTGCCCGAGTTGCCGCTGGTGCTGATGGCCAGCAGCACGTCGCCCTGGTTGCCCAGCGCCTCCAGGTAACGGGAGAACACGTACTCGTAGCCGTAGTCGTTGCCCACGCAGCTCATGTGGCTGGGGTCGGAGATGGAGAGGGCCGGTAGGGCGCGGCGGTCGTTGCGGTAGCGGCCGGAGAGCTCTTCGGCAAAGTGCATGGCATCGCACATGGAGCCGCCGTTGCCGCAGCTGATTATTTTACCTCCGTTTTGGATAGAGGCGGCCATCGTTTCGGCGGCCTGTTCAATGGATGCGATGTTAGCCGCATCAGACAGAAACGCATTAAGCACGTCCTGTGCCTGCGTCAGTTCTGCAAGTATGGTAGTAGCTGTCATGTGGGTATGTTACGCCACCTCTGCCTGCCGCTCCTCGGCGTACACTTCTTTGTAGCTGTTGCTGCGGAACGCCTGGCGGCTCTCGTAGAGGGAGGCTTTCAGGTTGTTGATTTTAAGCTCGGCGCGGTACTGCTCGTGCTTCAGGTCGGCCACGTAAACGCTGCTCATCACCACTCGCGCCAGCATAATCACGCCGCCTATGGCTACCAGCCCTTTGTAGAGCGTGAGGACTTCATCCTCCGCATTTGTATTTAAGATAGCCGTTTCGTCTATAGCCCCCGCCAGGAGCAGTACCGTGAAGATGATATAACCAAACACAAGTACATCGAGAAGTGCTTTCAGAGCTTTCATGCTTCTTGAGCGATTTGCGTACAACAACTGTTTGGCTAAAATTAACAAAAAAATATTATTTACAAATACTATATAGTTGTAAGATTATGTTTTAGGCAGTGGCTATACTTCTGAAGTACAAAATCCGGTTAAACCGTTAGCTGCATTTGCGTTAGTTTGGCGTACAAACCGGAGTGCTCCAGCAGTTCTTCGTGGTTGCCTCTTTCTACAATTCTGCCCTGCTGCAGCACC
The DNA here is from genome assembly GCF_900113285.1 of Pontibacter chinhatensis. Lineage (GTDB taxonomy): Bacteria > Bacteroidota > Bacteroidia > Cytophagales > Hymenobacteraceae > Pontibacter > Pontibacter chinhatensis. The sequence continues at coordinate 21,605 of NZ_FOOT01000012.1, read as the reverse complement.
AGTATTTCATCGGCATGCTGAATGGTACTTAACCTATGCGCAATTACGATGGAGGTACGGTTCTTCATCAGGTTAGTCAAAGCCTCCTGCACCAGCTTCTCCGATTCCGTGTCCAGCGCCGAGGTAGCCTCGTCCAGTATGAGTATCGGCGGATTTTGTAGGATGGCCCGGGCGATGCTTAAACGCTGGCGCTGTCCGCCTGATAATTTGCTGCCCCTGTCGCCAATCATAGTCTGGTAGCCGTTCTCGGCATTGATGATAAACTCATGCGCGTTGGCGATTTTAGCGGCGGCGATTACTTCCTCTTCCGTGGCATCCGTCTTGTTAAAGGCGATATTGTTGAAAATCGTATCGTTGAAAAGGATAGACTCCTGCGTCACTACCCCCATCTGCGCCCGCACCGACTCCATGGTATAGTCGCGGATGTCGTGGCCGTCGATGAGGATGGCGCCGCTGGTGGGGTCGTAGAAGCGCGGCACCAGGTCGGCCAGCGTAGATTTGCCGCCACCCGATGGGCCTACCAGGGCCACGGTCTTGCCTTTCTGTATACTGAAGTTGATGTCCTGCAGCACCGGCTTGTCGCCGTAGGCGAAGGCTACATCCCTGAACTCTATCTCATGTCTGAAGGCGGGCAGCACCTTGGCGTTAGCCTTGTTTTTGATCTGCGGCTCCGTATCCACCACCTGCAGCACCCGGTCGCCGGACACCAGGCCGCGCTGGATGTTGCTGAAGGCCGCTGACATGGCCTTAGCCGGCACCAGCACCTGCGAGAACAGGATGATGTAGGTGATAAACTCACTGGCCCCAAGCTCTGACTCATTATTAAGTACCATTGTGCCGCCGTAGAGCAGCAGCCCCGCCACCACCGACACGCCTAGGAACTCCGATAGCGGGGAGGCTAGATCGCGCTTGTTGGCAATGGAGCACTGGATGCGGGCGTAACGGTTGTTCTGATCGTGGAACTTGCCAAGTATAAACGGCTCGGCATTGAAGGCCTTGATCACGCGCATGCCGCTCAGGGTCTCATCGATGATGGTAAGTATAAAACTGAGCGAGTTCTGTCCTTCCTTGGCCTTGCGCTTCAGTCGCTTGGAGATGCCCGCAATGATACCGCCGGATAGCGGCAGAAGTATAAGCGAGAACAGCGTTAGCTCTACCGACATGTTAAAGAGAAGTATAAAAAAGGCAATGATGGAAACCGGCTCGCGAATGACCACCGTCAGCGTGCTCACTACGGAGCTTTCCACTTCCTGTATGTCCACGGTCAGGCGCGTCATCAAGTCGCCCTTGCGCTCGTTGCTAAAGTAGCCCAGGTGCAGCTCGGTTACGCGCTCGTACACAGTCCGGCGCATGTTGCGCACCACGTGCGCCCGCAGCGCTCCCACAATCCGGAAGGCCAGGTAGCGGAACAGGTTAGCCAGAAACACTGATACGATGATGATGATACAGACGAACATCAAAGCCCCCTGGCGCCCCTGCTCCAGGATAACATGACCGAAATGGTAGTAAAAAAAGTCCTTGAAGAACTCCAGGTTGAGCGCGAACACCGGCTTGGTGGCGACCATGGCCATTACCTCGTCGTTGCCAACTTTACCGAAAAGCACGTCCAGTAACGGAATGAGCAGGGTGAAGTTGAACAGGCCGAAAATGATGCCCAGGAAAGTATAAAGGGTGTAGAGCGGCACAAACCGGCTGTAGGGTTTGGCAAACTGTAGTATGCGAAGGTAGGTCTTCATGGTATGGTTGGGGTTGCCGGATGCTTCTTCTGCACAAGCCTTCTCTGCCCTCCGGCAATACGTATGGCTACGCTGTGGCAGCCACAAATCATGGGTTAAGTTGTTTATACTTTGGCTATTGCGGTGTGATTTCGCCCAGCCGTTGCAAAGATACTGAAATAGAACGGAGTGATAAATGTAAAGCGGAAGTTTTGACGGAGCTGATTAATAGGTGGTAGCTTCTAAGCAGCTACGTAGGTATAAGCGAGTCTGGAGACTCGCACACACCGTCGGCACCGGTCAGATGCCGGCGCCAGTGAAAGGAGAAGTATAAAAAAGCCCCCTCCTGTTTTTAGGAAGGGGCGGAAGAAGGTTAAAACTCGTGTAGCCGTTGCGGGATATTCCAGCGGAGGGCAAAGGAGGTAAAGGACGTGTTGTAGTCCGGAGCCTCACCTTCTGCCTTCACGCGGCGCACCACCTGCTTCAGGTCCACAAACAGGTTGTGGCGCACCTGGAACGAGGCCGTCAGGTCGGCGTGCACCTGGTTAGTTTTAACGCCCTGCCCAATCTCGTTACCGTAAGTAGACACGCGGTCGAGGTAGGAGAGAAGCACGTTGTTGCCGTAGTTCAGGGTATCAGTAGCAGAAACTACATCCTGGCCATACTTTGTAGCAATGGCTTTGGCCGTCAGGTGCAGGCGCGGGATGGGCTGGTACCGTACGATGCCTACCAGTTCCACCAGGTTGGCTCCCATGGGGTGCGCCAGTGGCTGGCGGTAGTGCTGGAAGTTAGAGAATTCATCCTCATACTGGTAAGTATATGGGCGGATGGCATTCACCTCGCCCTGCAGGTCCAGGTTCGGAATCCCGAAGGCGTCGATGTACTTGGCTCCGAACTGGCCACCGAACTTATTGCCCCACCAGCCGTTGCCGCCTTTCACCTCATCGAGCACAAACTCATCCAGCGCCACCTGGCCGTACAGCTGCAGGCGGTTCCAGAGGTTCCAGCGGAAGTCTCCGCCCAGCAGCATGTTGTCGGGGCTGCCCAGGCCGTGCTCCACACTGCGGTAGAAGATGATCGGGTTAAGGTACTGCAGCTCGAAACGGCCCTTGCCGCGCGCAAAGATCACTTGTTCGTAAAGGCCGAAGTTAAAGTTGTCGGTAATGTTCACGCCCAGGCGGTGCATGGCCATGTACTTTTTAGGGTAGAGCTCATCGCGGCGGTTAAACACCGGAATCAGCTCCTGGAAGAGGTTCATGTAGTGCAGCTTCCATACTTTAGTGTTGAGCTTGAGGAAGAAGGCCGGCGGGGCATAGTCGGAGTAAATGAGCGAGCGGTAGCCGTCGCCGATAAAGTGGCGGTCGTGGCCCAACTGCACCTCCACGTGCTTGCTCAGGGCATAGTTCATATAGCCACGTGCCGTGATGTAATCGGCCCCATCCTTCTTAAAATCCTTCCAAAAACCCTCGTGCGGCACCACGCCATCGCGCCGGATGCGGCGGTTCACGTACTCGGGGTAGCGGGCCTGGTTTTCGCCCACAAAAAAGTAAAAGCCAAACCGGTCGTCTATACTTCCCTCTATCTGGGCACCGCGCGTGTTCACGTAGCGCACCCCATCCGACTCGTTATCCACGCCCACCTCAAAATGAATCACCGGGTTTACGCGCAGCACAAAGTCCTCGGTATCCACATGGTAGAGGTCCGACACGTTGCGGTAGAAATGGGTAAGGAAAGGTTTGCGGCTCTCGTTCTGCGCCTGGTCGGTGTAGTTCCAGTTGTCGTTGAGCAGGTAAGCGGCGTTAAACTCGTCAGCCCGGGTTACAGCGTTGCGGGCGCTGATCTCGGCCAGCTCGGCAACCTCGGCGCGGCCGTACGCGCGAACGGCGGTGTGCATCTCCGGCACCTGCTTGCCAAACTTTATCTGGTAGCGGTCTATTAAGTGATAGGTGTCGCGGTCGTAGGGCATGTAGACGTCCTGCGCCTGCGCGGCAAAAGCGGCAAGCGAGAGGGCAAAAGCACCAAGTATGCGTTTCATGTATAAGTGGTTTGTGGCTATATCACTATTATTAAATGCGAATGTACTGTTTTTAAGGCTGATTCCGCTGCCCCGAAGGCTGAATTTATACTTGGCAGGGCCCTGACAGAACGCATCAGGGCGGCATGTACGTATGCGGTGTGTAAGATGTTAGGAGGAGAAGGGTGCGAAATATACCTTTCGGATTGGTGTAAGGCGCGTCCTTGTGTATCTTTGGGATGAAACCCGTTCATACTTTGGCAGCTATCATGGAGAATAAAAATGTACATATCCTGACCCAAACCCCTTCACTGGCGAACCATTTTGTAGCTGAGCTGCGCGACGTGCAGGTGCATGGCGACAGCCTGCGCTTCCGCCGCAACCTGGAGCGGCTGGGAGAACTGCTGGCCTACGAGATTTCCAAAACGCTGCCCTACCAGGAAGTAACTGTTACCACGCCGCTGGCCGAGACAAAGACGCTTCTGCTGGCCGAGCAGCCGGTGCTGGCCACTATCCTGCGGGCGGGCTTGCCGCTGTATAACGGCATGCTCAACTATTTTGACAAGGCCTACAGCACTTTTGTAGGCGCTTACAGGGTGGAAGAGGAGCACACAGCGCTTCAGATCAACATGGAGTACCTGGCCTCCACCGACCTGCACGATAAGATCCTGATCCTGGCGGATCCCATGTTGGCCACCGGCCGCTCGCTGGTGAAATCGTACAAGGGCATGCTGCGCCACGGCAAGCCGCTGCAGGTGCATTTTGCCGCGGCTATTGCCGCCCCCGAGGGGCTGGCCTACGTGCAGGAGCAGGTGCCGGAAGCGCATATCTGGTTGGGGGCGCTGGACGACCACCTTAACGAAAAAGCCTACATCGTGCCCGGCCTCGGCGATGCCGGCGACCTGGCCTTTGGCCCCAAAGTATAAACTGCCCATACTTTCTGTTGCGCCGGTGCATTTATTTTAGCCGGAAACGTATAAAGCATAGTTGCCCTTTTCATGCGACCTGAAACAGTTTACCCTTGTTACTGAGCCCTGTGGTGTTTGTGGAAGTATTAAAGTACCTTTCGGTGTACCTGATGAGTATGGTGAAGTTCATTGGGGGGCCGCTGACAGGTGTTTCGCTCGGCTTATCTTACCCTGAAACCGTGTTGCTGACGGTGGCCGGCATGATGACAAGTGTTACCATCTTCTCTACCATTGGCAAGGCGGTGGCCAAATGGATTTCGCAACGCAGACGGGCAAAGCAAAAGCCGGTATTCAGCAAGCGGACCCGCCGAATCATACGGGTGTGGCAGCATTTTGGCGTTCCGGGCGTAGCTTTTCTGACCCCCGTTATCTTTACTCCTATCTTCGGCACGCTGGTAGTAGCGCTATTCGGAGCCCCGCGCAAAAATATCTTTCTGCACATGCTCTGGAGTTCCATTTTCTGGAGCTCTGTCTTAAACCTGATGGTGTTTGAGTTCGGCCATATGGCTGAGCACTTGCTATTACATATCAAGCTGTGAGGCGTGGGGGTTAAATAGTGCCGGGTCCAACCACCCCTTCCCCCTCAGAGCTGCGCTCGCTACCTTCGAACTCGCGTTCTCGGTAGTCTAAGGCGGGGAGTCTGTTATTGCCACTGCTGAAGTATAAGTTTCATAGCCTTGGTTCTCGCGTGGACAGGTCGCGACTTTTACCTACAAGTATAAACCCACCCCTAGCCCCTCCGAGGAGGGGAATTCACTGCGGGCGATTACATCCCCCTATGTACCTTTGGTCGCAAGTTTCGATTCTCGTCTCACTTGTCCTCAAGGGGACAGTTTATACTTGCCACTTTCTCTGTCATCTCGAGTACTCTTGAGGCGAGAGCCGAAGAGAGCCAGCGTAGCTGTGAGAGATCTATCGGGAATTCTAACCAGATCTCTCCCCAAGTTCGAGATGACAGCAATGACTGGAGCAATCAGATTTGAACCACCTCATGTCCCAGCAGACGATTACACCCCTATGCTCCCCTCAAGGGGACAGTTGTAATAGCGGAGGCTATCGAAAGATTCCCAGTTTTTCTGTGAGGCGCCTTGTGAGATCCGGTGCCCGTCAAGGGCATGCTGAGCGGCAGCGAGGCAAGGAGGGAACACAGCGCCGAGCAGGAAAACGAGGCCTCCCGGCCTGGGAGGGCAGAAAGTAGGAAATGAAACGATAGGTATGTGGAAACTAGAGGATGAACGGCAGCTAATAAGGATAGCTTGTTTCAAATGGAAGTAAGCCGAGGCTATGGAAGTATAGCCAAAGTAGAAAAAGGCACAATCGGACGCTTGCGCCAGAGGAAGTATAAAGTATAAATCAGCAAGAATAAAAGTATAGCCAAAGTATAAAAGCACAGCCGAAGTATATATATGGCTTTTCAAGCCAGTTGGGTTACAAACCCAACACCATAGTAAGACACAAGTCTGAAGACTTGCGCCATAAGCGGGAAGAGGCGCACCCCTCAGTCAGTAGCCGAATAGAGTCCCTCAAAAACATCGTTACTTCCTGCGGCCGCCTTTTTTCTTAGTCTTCTGCCAGCCAGAGTTCTTCGGGTCGCCTTTCTTTTTGCCCTTCTCGAAATTAGACTTATGCTTGCTTTGCTTCTCATGGAAAGCACCTTTAAAGTCAGGGTTCTCCAGGCGCTTCTGGTGGTCAATGTCGCGGGCGATGGCCTGCTGCTCCTCAAAGGTTATTTCATGGATTTTTACCTCCGGCGGCATCGGCTGCTCCGGTATCTGCATCCGTATGAGTTTTTCAATCTTGCGGATATGGTACATCTCGGCCGGGTTGGCAAATGTGATTGCTGCCCCTTCGTTTTCAGCGCGACCGGTTCTGCCGATGCGGTGCACGTAATCTTCGTACACAAACGGTACATCAAAGTTGATCACATGGCTCACCATACTTACGTCAATCCCTCTTGATGCCACATCCGTAGCTACCAGAAAGCGCACATCGCCGCCTTTAAAGGCCTCCATGGAGTTGATGCGTGTGTTCTGTCCTTTGTTGCCGTGTATGGCCCGTACCTCGCCATACTCTTTTCGCTCCAGGAATTTGGCCACATCCTCCGCATTTTTCTTGCTTCTGGTAAAGATGATGACGCGGTTAAACACCTCCTCATCCTGGATGATGTGCTCGAGCAGCGCGATTTTGGTGCGCAGGTTCGGCACCTGGTACAAGGTCTGGCTCACGGTTTCTACGGGCGTGGCCTGCGGCGTAACCTCTATGCGGGTCGGGAACTCCAGAAACTCCTCCGACAGTTCCACTACCTTCGGGTGCATCGTAGCCGAAAAGAGCAGGTTCTGGCGCTTGCGCGGGATTACTTCCAGCATCTGGCGGATTTGGGGCATAAAGCCCATGTCCATCATTTTATCGGCCTCGTCCAGCACCAATGTTTTTACTTCCTTCAGTACCAGCTCGCCTTTCAGGTACAGCTCCATCAGGCGCTTTGGTGTGGCTACCAGGATGTCAATGCCCTTGTTTATTGTCTCAATCTGCGTTTTCGGGCCCAAACCGCCGTAGATGGCTGTGTGGCGGATGTCGGTATACTTGCCAAGGAGTGTGATGTGCTCCTCTATCTGCATGGCCAACTCGCGGGTAGGGGCCAGTATAATGGCGCGCGGGTTTATGCCCTGTGCATACTTCACCTTCATCAGGATAGGCAACAGGAAAGCCGCCGTTTTGCCGGTGCCGGTTTGGGCAATGCCCATCACGTCGTGGCCGCCCATTATCACCGGGATTGCCTTTAACTGTATGGGTGTTGGTTTCTCGTAGCCAGCTTCTTCAATGGCATTCAGCAACTGCCTGTTCAGTTTAAAATCCTCGAACGTGGTGATTTCTTTCTCCGCTTCTTCTGCCATGGTTATACTTTATACTTGGTGTTTTAATGCAAAGGTACGGGATTTTTGCGGGAGGGAAGTGTAGCTGGTGTAAAGCCGACCGGTAAAATGCGTATATTGTTGCTGATACTGATATGAAGTATGGAAAAAGTTGTTAGAAAAATAGGCCTTAAAGATCAACAGTCGGATTATGCGTACTGGCAGTCCAAATCGCCACAAGAGCGCTTGGCAGCTATTGAATTACTTCGCAGCCAATACATAAAATTCATAAAGAAAGATGTTGAGCCAAGACTTCAGAGAGTTTGTAGAATTATTAAACAAGCATAAGGTTAAGTATCTGATAGTGGGTGGTTATGCAGTTGGTATACACGGGCACCCCAGGTACACTGGTGATCTGGATGTATGGATAAGTCCTGATGAAGAAACTGCTAACACAATGGTAGAGGTAATGCAGGAATTTGGGTTTGGCAGCTTCGGTTTAACAGAGAAAGACTTTCTCACCAAAGAAAATATTATTCAGTTAGGTTACCCTCCCCTCAGGATAGATGTGCTTACAAGTATTGATGGTGTAAAATTTGAAGAATGCTATCCTAATAAAGTAGTGCTAGAGGATGAAGGTATACCAGTAAGTTTTATCAGTTTGAAAGATCTTCGTAAGAACAAGGAGAGTAGTGGGCGCAGGCGGGATTTGGATGATCTGGAGAATTTAACTTGACTATAAAAGCCTGTATTAATGAAGGGAAGAGACAGAGAATTGTATACGAAGCAGTATCCCGAAGTAAAGAAGTGGCTAAATCAATATATTTTATGTCAGACGATAGGGTATAAGCCCGAACTCCCTCAGAAAGTTTATCCGGGCTTTTTAGCAGAGCATATCAGGCAATACTATGGCCCATTAGAAGTAAATGAACTTGGTGTCTGTGCTGTATGTGCGAGACACCTCCATCAGTAGCAGCTACTTCTCGTAGGCATACTTCCTAAGCTTTTGCAACCCTTTGCCGGCCATAAGGGTCATTGGGAAAAGGACTTATACGTTGCCCATAACGCCACTGTCATGAACAAGAACATGCTCCTGTTAAGTATAGCCACCGCGGCAGCCACACTATTCTCTGGTTGCCAGCAAGACGAAGTCGCGGACAATACGCCCAACGTACGTGCCCTGACGGTGCAGGAGCAGAAGACTGTGGAAAGCTCCAACGACTTCGCCTTTCGCGCCTTTGCCCAGCTCAGCGAGGAAGAGCAGGACAACGTGTTTATCTCGCCGCTAAGTATAAGTATGGCCTTAACCATGACCTACAACGGGGCCAATGGCGCTACCAAAGAGGCGATGCGGGAAACCTTGGGCTTTCAGCTGAACTCGGACGAAGACATCAACAAATCTTACAAAGAACTGGACGCGCTGCTGAAGGGAGTGGATAAGAAAGTGGTTTTTACCTCAGCCAACTCGCTTTGGCATAGAAATGACTTTAAACTGCAGGCCCCGTTCGCAGAAACAAACAAAACATACTTTAACGCCACGGTGAAAGGCCTGGATTTTGCCTCGCCAACCGCCAAAGACCAGATAAATAGCTGGGTTAAAAGCAACACCAACGGCAAGATTGAGAAAATTGTGGAGGAGGTAACTCCGCGGCATGTGCTGTTTCTGGTTAATGCGATTTACTTTAAAGGCACCTGGACCTACCCATTCGATAAAAAGCTGACGAAGCCCGGGCCGTTCCGCAAAGAAGACGGCAACACCATCACCCATGACTTCATGACAATGAAGAATGGCAAGTATTTATACTTTCAGGACCAGACAAAAGAAGTAATAGATCTGCCTTACGGAAACCAGCAGTATAGCATGACGATCGTGATGCCAAAGGCAGATCGCACGGTGCAGCAGGTGGTAGAGGAGCTGAGTGACGCAAACCTGAACAGTTGGTTATCCGCCGCGGATACCTCGAAGCTGGAGCTGCACATGCCAAAGTTTAAGCTGGAGTATGGCAAAAAGCTAAACCAGATGCTGGAGCAGCAGGGGATGGGCATTGCCTTTAGCCCGCAGGCAGACTTTAGCAGAATGCTGGAGGGGCAGGCAGGCTTGGCGATATCCGAAGTAATGCATAAAACCTTTGTGGAGGTGAACGAGGAAGGTACTGAGGCGGCTGCTGCAACATCTGTTGGCATGGTACTTACTTCCATCCCTTCTTCCATCCGCATCGACAGGCCGTTTGTTTTCCTTATCCGGGAGAAATCTTCCAACGCCATACTTTTCATTGGCAAGCTGATGCAGCCGGAATAGCCCACAAACCAATAGGATTTCTGCCGGAAACTAAGATAATGTGTTAATTTTGCCTAACACGTATCTTAGCAAGTATGAAATCTATCCTCATCAAGAACGCTCAACTCGTAAACGAAGGAAGTATAACCACGGCCGATGTGCTGGTGCAGAACGGCCGCATCGCGCAGATTGGCCAAAGTATAAGTGCCGACGCCGACCAAACCATCGACGCCACCGGTTTATACTTGCTGCCCGGCGTTATCGACGACCAGGTGCACTTCCGTGAGCCCGGCCTGACGCACAAGGCAAACATCGAAACGGAGGCCCGGGCGGCTGTGGCTGGTGGTACCACTTCGTTTATGGAGATGCCCAACACGGTGCCTAATACCGTGACGCAGGAGCTGCTGGAGGATAAGTATAAAATTGCGGCGGAGACCTCGCTGGCCAACTATTCCTTTTACATGGGAGCCACCAACGACAACCTGGCCGAGGTGCTGCTCACCAATCCCAACACCGTTTGCGGCATTAAAATCTTCATGGGCTCCTCTACAGGTAACATGCTGGTGGATAACGAGCAGACGCTGGAGCAGATTTTCTCCAGGGCCAAACTGCCGATTGCAGTGCATTGCGAGGACGAGCAAACCATCCGCGACAACATGGCGCTGTATGAGGCTAAGTACGGAGAGGACATCCCGGTGAAGTGCCATCCGGAAATCCGCAACGAGGCCGCTTGCTTTAAGTCGTCTTTCCTGGCCGTGAAGCTGGCCGAGAAGTATAACACCCGCCTGCACATTCTGCATATTTCCACGGAAGAGGAGCTGAAGCTGTTCCGCAACGACATTCCGCTGAAAGAGAAGCGCATCACCGCCGAAGTATGCGTGCATCACCTGTGGTTCGATAAGGAAGATTACGATACCTATGGCACCCAGATAAAGTGTAACCCGGCTGTAAAAGAGGCGCGCCACAAAGCAGGGTTGCTGAAAGGGCTGCTGGAGGATAAGCTCGACGTGATTGCCACCGACCATGCCCCGCACCTGTGGGAAGAGAAGCAGGGCAAGTATAAACAGGCGCCATCCGGGGTGCCGCTTGTGCAGCACTCGCTGCAGATGATGCTTGAGTTTGTAAAGCAGGGCAAGCTGATGTTGGAGAAGGTGGTGGAGAAGATGGCGCATGCACCGGCCATCCTGTTCAACGTGCGCGAGCGTGGCTACATCCGCGAAGGCTACTGGGCTGACCTGGTGCTGGTAGACCTGAACAAGCCTTACACCGTAACCAAAGAGAACACCTACTATAAATGCGGCTGGTCGCCGTTCGAGGGGCACACGTTTAGCTCCAGTATTACCCACACGCTGGTTTCCGGCCACCTGGCCTTTGCCAATGGTGAGTTTGACGAGAGCAAGAAAGGCGAACGAATGCTGTTCGACCGGTAGCAAGTATGGAACTGGAGAAGTTTAAAAAACTGCACGCCCGCTTTTTCGGGAAGGAGCTGCCGGAGGAGGTAACTGCTTCGGAGGAATATGAGGCGTATGTAGATGCCATCCACGAGGATGAGGCCTGCTACAACTGGGCCACCGCCGAAAAGCTAAAGGCCAACGGCTTCGACTACGAAAACTACTGCTGCCTGATGCTGGCCGACAAAGTATACCAGAGCTTGGACGAAGACGGCGATATAAAGTATGACGACCCGGACGTCATCATCAACAAGTGGGATGAAGGACTATACGGCATCCCGGTGCACGATGGCAGCGCTACCATGGTTGTGATTAATTACTGCCCGTGGTGCGGTACGAAGCTTAGCAGGTAAAAAAGTATGGCGCGAGCGTCCTCGCTCGTGCCGGACTATAGTTGGGCCTCCGGCCCGGTTATAGATAAAACATTATTCTCTGGTGTGAGCTGTCCGGCGGCCTCTGGCCGCTATGGTAAAAGTACAGCAACTATTCTTAGCGTGGCGGGACGCCACATGATACCCACACTCGCCAGAGGCGAGCGAGAGTATAGAATCAGATACATATTCATAAAAAATATACTTCTGATTTATAGCTTTTTGCGTTTCTGAGCTCTTTTTTGAGCTAAAAAATGCGCGCAGAGTATTGCATTGTCTGAAATGCTATGTATATTTGCACACTCAAACGAGACACGGTGGTTGTAGCTCAGTTGGTTAGAGCACCAGATTGTGATTCTGGGGGTCGTGGGTTCGAGCCCCATCTTCCACCCCAAGCCCTTGAAGCGAACCTTCAAGGGCTTTTTTTATTTAGACAAATTGCGAAGTGGCTGAGCTGCTAAATTTTTAGTAATAAGTACTTTTGTGGAGGCAGCTATTCAGCAATTAAACTGTGTAACAATCAACAATTAAAAATATGAGCTTAGTAGTAGTAGGTTCGATGGCGTTTGATGCGCTGGAGACTCCCTTCGGAAAAACAGATAAGATCGTGGGTGGTGCGGCCACTTATATTTCTCTGTCGTCGTCATACTTTGTAAAGCCGGTAAACGTGGTGTCGGTAGTGGGAGGTGACTTTGACCAGGACCACATCGCCCTGATGCACGAGCGTAACATCAGCACCGAAGGCGTGCAGGTAAAGGAGAACGAGAAATCCTTCTTCTGGTCGGGCCGCTACTTCAACGACATGAACAGCCGCGAAACGCTGGCCACCGAGCTCAACGTGCTGGGCGATTTCGACCCGATTATCCCCGACAGCTACCAGGGCTGCGAGTACCTGATGCTGGGCAACCTGGCGCCGCAGGTGCAGAAAACCGTAATCGAGCGCCTCAGCAGCCGTCCTAAACTCATTGTGATGGACACCATGAACTTCTGGATGGACATTGCCCTGGACGACCTGAAGGAAACCCTGAAACTGGTAGATGTGCTGTCGATTAACGACGAGGAGGCGCGCCAACTCAGCGGCGACTACTCATTGGTGAAAGCGGCCAAAAAAATCATGGCGATGGGGCCTAAGTTCCTCATCATCAAAAAAGGCGAACACGGCGCCCTGTTGTTCCACGAGGAGAAAGTGTTTTTTGCGCCAGCCCTTCCGCTGGAAGAAGTGTTTGACCCAACCGGAGCTGGCGACACGTTTGCGGGTGGCTTCATCGGTTACCTGGCCAGCACAAAAGACATCAGCTTCGAGAGCATGAAGCGCGCCGTAATTTATGGCTCGGCCATGGCCTCGTTCTGCGTGGAAAAATTCGGTACAGAGCGCCTCAAAAACCTTTCGCAGGAAGAGATTGACGCCCGTGTGCAGCAGTTCGTGAACCTGGTGGCGTTTGACACGGTGCTGCAGTAAGTATAACCAAGTATAAAGTATAAAAGGGAAGCTTCGGCTTCCCTTTTTCTTTTTAGATATAGTACAATTTTAATGCTCTTAAAAAGCCTGCAGGTGGCTTCTTAGCTTAAAGGCGCAGCAGCTAAGTGCAACAAAGTATAGTCCGATGCGGTAAACTATACCATACACTAAGAGAAAAACAAGCTATGAGCATCAAGAATGAGAATAAGAAGACGTTGGATGAGCTGAAGAAGAACAATCCAAATCAGGAAGACCCAAATAAACTGATGGGCAACATTGAGAAAAACCCGGTGCGCAGCGCACTGAACAAAGACGATACTAAAGTGCAGAACCCGAACCGCAACCTGGCAAAGGGCGGTAACAACACGCCATACGATAAAAAGTAAGGCGCCTTTCCAAGCAAAATAGACTATGAAAAACTAAGGAAGGGGAAGTCCTGTAACAGGGCTTCCCTTTTTTGTGTCCGGTTTGTGCCGGTTGGCTGCTTCTACTATCTTTAGCAGACCTTATACTTTCCCATGCACCAAACCGACATCTGTATACTTGGCGCAGGCCCTGCCGGAGCCACTGCCGCCCTTCACCTGGCCAACAAAGACATCCCGTCGCTTCTGCTCGATAAGGCCGTCTTTCCGCGCGACAAAGTATGCGGCGATGCGTTGAGCGGCAAAGTGGTCAACGAGCTGCGTCGTATTTCGCCAGGTTTGCCACAGCAGTTGGGCGAGTTGCAGGAGGCACTGCCTTCGTGGGGTATCCACTTTATCTCGCCGGGCGGGCATAAGCTGAGCGTGCCCTTCAAGTATAACTACCAACCTGAAAAGGACACACCAGCCGGGTACATTTCCAAACGTATTCATTTTGATGATTTTTTGGTGCAGCAGGTGCGGCAGCGGCCGGAAATCGAACTGCGGGAAAACCTGGAAATTACCAAGTATGAGCGCGTACCGAGAGGCGGATTTATACTTTCGGATAAACTTGGCAAGCCGCTGGTGCAGGCGAAGCTGCTGCTGGTGGCCAACGGGGCGCAATCGGGTTTTTCGCGGCATGTGGCAGGGCTGGAGCAGGAGCCGGAACACTACTGCGCGGGCCTGCGCGCCTACTACAAAGGCGTGGAAGGGATGGATGCCGATGGGTTTATAGAGCTGCACTTCTTCAAAGATTTTCTGCCGGGTTACTTCTGGATATTCCCCTTGCCGGGTGGCCATGCCAACGTGGGGGTGGGTATGCTGAGTAGCGCTGTGAGCCGCAAAAAAGTGAACCTGAAAAAGGAAATGCTGCGCATGATAGCGGAGCATCCCGAACTGCAGCGCCGCTTTGCCAAAGCCGAACTGGTAGATGAGATACGGGGCTTCGGATTGCCGCTCGGCTCCAGAAAGCGCACCCTCTCTGGCGACAACTACATGCTCCTGGGCGATGCCGGCGCGTTGATAGACCCTTTTACCGGCGAAGGCATCAGCAACGGCATGATAAGCGGCAGGTGGGCGGCAGCACAAGCGGAAAAGTGCCTGCAGCAGCAGGATTTCTCTGCCCAATTCATGCAGGGCTACGATAAAGCCGTTTATAATCGCCTCTGGAAAGAGCTCCGGCTAAGCCGCCAGATGCAAAAGCTGCTAAACTATCCCTGGCTTTTCGATAAAGTGGCCAGCAAGGCAAGTAAGAACCAAGCCCTGGCCGAGACCATCTCCTGCATGTTCAACGACCTAGACCTGCGCGAGCGCCTCCGTCAGCCCTCGTTCTATGCTAAGCTGCTTTTTAACTAGAGGGCAATCAATGCAAGTATAAATCATATCATATGCCTGCAGAGGTGGCTGGGGCGATCATACTTTTTTATTTTATCATCCTGAAAGGTTCTTGGCAGCAGGTAGCAAAAACATATTCTCCCCAGAGGTAGGTTCTTATGTTTTGGTAAACCGGCTCATTATGGCGCGAGCGTCCACACTCGTGACCGGCTATCGTTGAACCTCTGACCCAGTTGGATTGCAAATCTGACATTATAATGAGACACAGGTTGCAAACCCGCGCCAGCAAGTGAGATGTAGTCGCCTACGGATAATTCCCCTCTTGAGAGGGGTAGAGGTGGGTAAAGCATTATGCATCTTAAAACGCCTGCTTCAGCCACAATCTGAAGTTCTCCATTTCTTCCGCCGTCGCGTCCTGCCGTTTCTGCACCGTATACTTGCTGTAGTAGCTTTGGCCGTTGGGTTCCAGCCTTACCACGCGCAGCTGCTTCTCCCGGAACAAGGTTAGCTCCATTTCCTGTGGCTCCAGCGCCAGCAGCTGTTGCAGGTTGTTCTCCAGTTTGCGTCCGTTCAGGGCCACCAGTTCATCGTCTATACTTAAAAGCTCACTGGCCGGTGAGCCTGGGGCAATGGCAGTTACTTTTATACTTCCCTCAGAAGAAACCTTAAAGCCATACTTGCTCTCATAAATAAGCGGGTTCTGGTGTTCGGCCAGGGTGCAGCCTACATAGCGCAGGGCTTCGTCCAGGGCATGTTCAATAGGTTCAGTGCCGTGGATGTACCTGTCAAAGTATGGCTGAAACGACTGTGCTGCCACTTCCTCTACTAGGTTAGCGTAGTCCTGCTCCAAGTAGCCGATGTTCTTTTTGCCGAAACGCTCCCATAGCTCCCTCATCACCACATCCATACTTGCGCTGTTACCGGTAGCTTGGCGTAGCTGCAGGTCCAGGAGCAGGGCGGTGAGGGCGCCTTTGATGTAGATGGATACCTTGCGGTCGGGGATGCCCGGCTTGTAGCCGTCCAGCCACAAATCGAAGGAGGAGTCTGCAACGGAGAGGTTATGGCGGCTGTAGTCGGCGAAGTAGCGCTGCAGGGTGGTGTTGAGTTCTTCAAAGTATGCCTCAGCAGTAAAGAAGCCGCTGCGCGCCAGCATGTAATCGCCGTAGTAGGTAGTGATGCCTTCGGCTACATAACCTGTCTTGAAGTAATTCTCCTGCGCGAAGTTGTACGGCAGCATCTCGGCAGGGCGTATTTTCTTGATGTTCCAGGTATGGAAGAGCTCGTGCGAACTCACGCCCACAAACTCTTTGTACAAGGCCGGCGACATAAGCAGCTCGCCTGGCCCCAGCGTGATGACGGTAGAGTGGCTGTGCTCCACGCCGTGGTAATAGCGGTAAGGCAGAATCTGGTTCAGGTAATGGTACTCTTTTACCGGAAAATCGCCGAACACTTCTAACTGCTCTTTTGTAAACCCGATAAAGTCCTGCTTTATTTTCGCCCAGTCCGGCTGGCAGTCGCCCTGTATCCAGACGTGGAAAGTATAACCGCTTACCTCAAACGTTTCCCGCTTCAGGCTGTCGCTCGCAATAAAAGGACTGTCCACCAGCTCGTCAAAGGTTGCCGCCTGCAACGTATGCTTCTCCACTTCGGGCAGCCCGCAGGCAATCTGCCACTCTTCCGGCAGCTGCAGTTCTAGCTGGCATTCCTCTTGTTCGCGCCCTTCTACCGCCATCAGGCAGTTAATCGGGTTGAGGTAAAGCTGCTCCTCATCCAGCCACGAGCCACCGGCATCCATCTGGCGCGCAAAAAAGCTGTAGCGGATTTGTACCTCCGAGGCATCTCCGGCCTGCACCAGCCAACGGTCCTTGGTCACTTTCTCGATGGTGATACCTTCTCCGTCGGCAGAGGCTGTCACGGCCCGCAACTTTTGGGCAAACTGCTGCAACTCATACCGCCCAGGGCGCCAGGCGGGCAGTTGCAAGTATAGCTCCTGCTGCTGGTTACCTATTATCGTGATAGTGATATCCACAAAGTGCGTTAGCGGGTTCTGAAAGGAGAGGCGATAATGTATCATGATGCGTCAGGTTATACGTTCGTTTTGCAAAGCTATGTACGTGGATTGAAAAGTCGGAAGTTATTATTGGAAAGGAGTGGAATAGCTTTTGCAGTGCCGGGTCCAACCATCCCTCCTTAGCCAAGGAGGGGAGTTCTGTTCAAGTTGCATTAGCAGCAGCTATCGAATCTGTTCCCAGCCTTTGGGTTGAGCGCCTTGTGGATGTTGCGGTGCCGAACGAAGTGAGGCAGCCGGAGCAGCGCGGAGGCAGCTTCAGGCACGCCGCGCGATGCCCGAAGGTGAGCCCTCTCGGGCTTGAGAGCTCCATAGTCAGAGATGCAACTTTAGGTTTGTGGGAACTATAGGATGAACGGAAGCTGGTAAGAATAGCTTGTGTCAAGCTGCGGGAAGCGATAGCTAAAAGCGGCACAAGCGGACGCTTGCGCCAGAGACGTATAAAGTATAAATCGGCAAGTATAGAAAGTACAGCAAAAGTATAAGTATGGCTCTGCGAGCCAGTTGGGTTACAAACCCAACACCATAGTAGGTACGAGCTACAAACTCGCGCCAGCGACAAGGCTATAGGAGGCACAAACGGACGCTTGCACCAGAGAGTAATGTATAACTTAAGTATAAAGCATAGCCAAAGTATAAAACCGATCCGGCCACGCCTACCTGAATACCAGTTCTCTCAACACCAAAACACAGCGCTGTAGCATCTTTTTTTAAAATTTATGAACCAGACTTTGCGATTCATTAAAGGTTTACTAATTTTGCAGGCCATAATAAAACCATTGGCAGACGATGAAAAGAACATTCCAGCCTTCTCAGAGAAAAAGAAGAAACAAGCACGGTTTCAGATCTAGAATGGAAACCGCTAACGGTAGAAGAGTATTGGCCAGCAGAAGAGCCAAAGGCAGAAAGAGACTGACCGTTTCTAGCGACAAAAGACACAAGGCAGCTTAATTCCTGATGCAGGAATAGGCTTCGCTATTGCATAGCCGCTAATGAATACAGCTGCTACCAATGAGCCAGCCGGCCAGCCTTTAAACTATACATTTTCAAAAGAAGAACGCTTGTGCCAGAAGCGGCTTATCTCGCTGCTTTTCGCCAAGGGTTCTTCTTTTAATTTGTATCCGCTGCGGTTTGTGTACTACACGCCGCAGGACCTGCCGCCTGGGCAAACCCAGGTGCTCCTCTCCGTTTCAAAACGCTACTTTAAGCGCGCCGTAGACCGTAACCTGCTGAAGCGGCAGATGCGTGAGGCGTATCGCTTAAACAAGCACATTATCATCCAACAACCCGACCAGGCTCCCCGCCTGCTGGGCATCCTTTATATCGGGAAGGAAAAAAAATCTTTCCACTCTATCCAGAAAAAACTAATTTCAGGTTTGGCGCGTTTTGTAAGTAAATAGACTTACCTGCGTCTCCTATAGCCTGACATTATGCATAAGAAAACTATAACCGGCCTTTTCATCGGCGTTTTCGCCCTTGGCCTCTTTTCCTTTAAAACAGATTCCGAGCGATACTTTGAAATAGCCAAAAACCTGGATGTTTTTGCGACCCTTTTCAAAGAGGTAAACACGTACTATGTGGATGACGTGCCGCCTGCGCAGATGATGCGTACGGGCATTGATGCCATGCTCAAGTCGCTCGACCCCTATACTAACTATATTCCGGAGGATGATATTGAGGATTTCCGCACCATGACCACTGGGCAGTATGGCGGTATTGGTGCCGTTATCGGTAGCCGCGACGGGAAAGTGGTGGTGCAGATGCCCTACGAGAACTCTCCGGCGCACAAAGCAGGCCTGGCTATCGGCGACGAAATCCTGAAAGTAAATGGCGTGGATGTGCGGGGTAAGTCTACCGAAGAGGTGAGCAAGTTGCTGAAAGGGCAGGCCAACACCTCCGTTAAGCTGGAGATCCGCAGCTATGGGCAGAACAAGTCCAAGACCCTGGACCTGCTGCGCGAGAATATCATGGTAGAAAACGTGCCTTACTACGGCATGCTGGATGGCGAGATCGGCTACCTGCAACTTTCAGGCTTTACTGTGGATGCAGGCAAGGAGGTAAAGATGGCGGTGCAGAAGCTGAAGGAGAAAGGCGCCCAGAAAATTGTGCTGGACCTGCGCGACAACCCGGGCGGTTTGCTGCATGAGGCTGTGAACATCTCAAACATTTTTGTGGAGAAGGGCAAAGACATCGTAAGTACCAAGGGTAAGGTGGAGGAGTGGAACAAAACCTACAAAGCCCTGGATGAGCCGCTGGACCTGGAGATGCCGCTGGTGGTGCTGACCAGCTCACGAAGCGCGTCGGCTTCCGAGATTGTGGCCGGCGTGATGCAGGACTATGACCGCGCCGTGCTGGTAGGAGAGCGCACTTTTGGCAAAGGCCTGGTGCAGGTGACGCGCCCGCTGTCTTACAACTCCCAACTTAAAGTAACCACAGCTAAATATTATATCCCAAGTGGCCGCTGCATCCAGGCCATCGACTATGCCCACCGCAACGAGGACGGCAGTGTAGCGATGATACCTGATTCGCTGCGCGCGGCTTTTAAAACAGCAGCCGGCCGTGTGGTATACGATGGTGGTGGTGTTAGCCCTGATGTAGAGGTAGAACAACCGAACTTCTCCGAAATAATCCGGACCATAGCTGCCAAAGGCTATTTCTTCGACTATGCGAACAAGTATAAACTGGAGCACCCCAGCATTCCGGCAGCCACAGAGTTTAAGCTGACTGATGCAGAGTATAAAAAGTTTGTAGCCTACCTGGATGATAAAGACCTCTCCTACACAACTGCTATCGAGAGTGAGCTGGAGGATCTGGCTTCAAAAGCGAAGGAAGGGAAGCACTATGATGATATACAAGCTGAGTTAGCGGCCATCCGTAAGAAAGTATCGCACAACAAGGCCAACGACCTGATGCGTTTCCGCGCCGAGATTCAGGAGATGCTGGAGTCGGAGATAGCCTCCCGCTATTACCTGCAGAAAGGTTATATCGAGTCTTCTTTTGATGATGACCCGGATATCCTGGCAGCTGTGCAGGTGCTGAAGGATCCTGTAAAGTATAAATCATACCTGAAGGCTAATTAAATAAAAGTATAAAAACACAAGCAGGGGAGGGAGGCGCAGCAGTGCTTCCCTCTTTTGCTATACATAAGCTATACTTTTGGAAGCTTTACCAGTGTAACGTAATTTTGTGGTATCTTTCATACTATAACTATACTTGCCCATGCCGCTGTTGCTCGCGCTCGAAACCTCTACCACTGTCTGCTCCATCGCATTATATAAAGATCAGCAGTTGCTGGGGGCCTCTGAGCTGCAGATAGAGAAGTCGCACTCTTCCCACATCACCGTCATGGTGGCGCAGCTGGTCGAAAATTGCGGGTATACTTTGCAGGATCTAAGCGCAGTAGCGGTATCCGGCGGACCTGGTTCTTATACAGGCCTGCGTATCGGAACATCCACGGCCAAAGGTTTGTGCTTCTCGCTCAACATACCGCTGCTGGAGGTTTCGACCTTATATGGCTTGGCGGCACAAGTTATAGGTATGACGCCGAACCCGGAGCGTTACTTGTTCTGCCCCATGCTGGATGCGCGCCGGATGGAGGTTTATACTTGCCTGCTCACGCATGAGCTGCAGGAGGTGGAGCCGATAGCACCGGTGGTGCTGGATGAGCAGACTTTTAGGGCAAGGCTGGAGAAGCAACCAATCATCTTCTTCGGAAGCGGCGCTGCTAAGTATAAAAGTATAGTAAACACTGAGGCCAATGCCTTGTTTATAGAAGGCGTGCTCCCGAATGCCAAAACCATAGGAGCGTTGGCGCTGCCAAAGTATAAACAGCAGGCCTTTGAGGATGTAGCGTATTATGAACCCTTCTACCTGAAGGATGTTTATATAACAAGCCCGGGCAAGGGCGCAAAATAATTAGGAGGTATAACCATGTCAGAAGAGATCATAAACCGAGTGGCGCAAAGTGCGCTGGTAACCCTAAACCTGGAAGAGCTGATTCATCCGGGAGAGCGGGTAGTGTATGATATTAAGGATAACCTGTTTCAGGGACTGATCCTGCGCGAGAAGGATTTCCGTGCCTTCGTCAAAGATCATGACTGGTCGCAGTACGAAGGTAAGAACGTGGCTATCATCTGCTCAGTGGATGCCATCGTGCCGACCTGGGCGTATATGTTGCTGGCCACAAAACTGCAGAATTACGCCAACTACTATGTGTTCGGCAACCTGGAGGCGCTGGAGCAGGCGCTCTTCCTGGAGGCGATAGCCAAAATTGATATGGAGGAATACCGCGATGCGAAGGTGGTGGTAAAAGGATGTGGAAGCGCACCGGTACCTGCTTATGCTTATGTGGAGATCATGCGAAAGCTAGTTCCGGTGGCATCCAGCGTTATGTATGGAGAGCCGTGCAGCACCGTGCCGCTCTATAAAAAGCCGAGAAACGCATAGTTTAAAAAATATTTCCAGAAAAAAGGGGGCATGATGAACTTAATCATGCCCCCTTTATGTTACCCTTAAGCGTCCGGGAGAAATAGGGAAGAGAGAAAGGGGCGGGCTCCTTGAAAACTTTCCCCCTGACCTTGAGCTATTTCCGCTGTTGTGCCATCTTTTTTTAGGCGGGGCGTTTGCGTTTCGGGAAAGGTTTTCTACTTTTGCCCTCCCGTTCAGCAGGAGCGGGGCAGGGGATGAGGCGAAG
>NZ_FOOT01000004.1 GCF_900113285.1 Pontibacter chinhatensis | reverse complement strand
CCGAACAGAGCCGTTAAGCCCGGGAGCGCCGATGGTACTGGGTTCACCCCCGGGAGAGTAGGTGGCCGCCAACCCCAACACACAAGGGGCAGCAGACAAACGTCCGCTGCCCCTTTTTTTGTGCCCCTGCGGAAGGGTAAAGCCCTATCGCTAATGTTTCTACCATAGAAACCTCCTGTAAATACTATCGGAGCAAAGTCAGTAGCATGGCTCCTCCATAATCATGCTCCCCATGAACTGCTTTACACTCACCCGGGGAAGGGGGGAAGAAGAGGATTCCTATCATAAAGTTAGCAGATACTTAATTACTGGTGATGCTAATAAAATAAGATGCTGAGTCTAATTTGTGTTGGACTCACCTAAAAGGAAAGTAACCTTCATCTATAAAAAGAAAGAGCGCCCTAATATCCTCAAGGCGCTCTTTCTTCTTATGATACTCCTAAGACAGGGAGCTAGTACCCCGTATTATGTAAAGCTCTCTAGCTGTTGATGAACTTCGGGTTGATCAGGTTCTCAATGGAGAAAATCTCCTCCCATTTTTGCTGCGTTATAAGCTTACGCTCTACCACTGTAATCTGGTGTATGGATTTACCTGTAGCTAAGGCTTCCTTAGCAATCGAGGAGGCTTCTTCGTAACCAAGGATAGGATTCAGAGACGTAACGATGCCTATGCTGTTCATAACCATGTTAGCACATATCTCTTCGTTCGCAGTTATACCTGTCACGCATTTGTTGGTAAGCGTGTAGCAGGCATTCTCCATATAAGTGAAAGAGCTGAAGAGGCTAAAGGCAATCACCGGCTCCATTACGTTTAGTTGAAGTTGCCCTGCTTCAGCAGCCATTGTTACTGTTATGTCACATCCGATAACATAGTGGGCAGTTTGGTTTACCACCTCTGGAATTACCGGGTTTACCTTGCCTGGCATGATAGAGGAGCCTGGCTGCATGCGTGGCAGGTTAATTTCATTTATACCTGCTCTTGGGCCAGAAGAAAGCAACCGGAGGTCATTACAAATTTTGGATATCTTGATAGCCGAACGCTTCAGGACGCCAGATACCTGGACATAGGCACCGGTGTCACAAGTTGCCTCTATCAGGTCTTCGGCAAGGACAACAGGAATTCCGGTAATAGTGCGTAGGTGCTCTGTTACGATTTGAGGATAACCCTCGGGCGCATTTATCGACGTACCGATGGCCGTTGCGCCCATGTTAATTTCGCAGATAAGTGCTTTTGCCTCGTTCAGGCGCTGTATATCCTCTTTGATGGTAGTGGAAAAGCCTTTGAACTCTGCACCCAGCGTCATAGGTACGGCATCCTGCAGTTGGGTGCGGCCCATTTTGAGCACATTCTTGAACTCCTCTCCCTTCTGTGCAAAGGCAGCCTGCAGAGCCTCCAGGCTCTCTATAAAGTTTTCAATTTTACGATATAGTGCCAGACGGAAAGCGGTAGGATAGGCATCATTAGTAGACTGAGAGAAGTTTACGTGGTTGTTAGGGTGCACATACTGGTAGTCCCCTTTCTTATGGCCAAGAATCTCCAGAGCGATGTTAGCTATAACCTCGTTAGCATTCATGTTAACAGAGGTTCCTGCGCCGCCCTGAATCATATCAGTAACAAATTGATCTAGATATTCTCCGGCTATCAGTTTATCGCAGGCTTTGCAGATAGCGTCAGCAATTTCAGGCTGAAGTACGCCGCAGTCGCGGTTTGCCAGGGCAGCGGCTTTTTTAACATAGCCAAAAGCCTTAATCAGAAGTGGCTCCATGGAAATAGGGATGCCTGTAATATGGAAGTTGTCTAGGGCACGTGCTGTTTGAATGCCGTAGTATACTTCGTTCGGGATTTCCATCTCTCCCAAAAAGTCGTGCTCAGTCCTGAACTCGCTCATAAGTAAAGAAAATTGGTTTATTTAGAATGTAACTATTCAAGTCTTGGGGGTGGCAGACCTACGCCCACCTCCTGTGCTGTTTGCAGCAAAATAGCAGTGGCGTACCTCTTTGTGCATCTTAACTCGCCGGTAAAGCTATAGTCATTGATAACACTTTGGGTAATGATAAGACGAGCTGCATACTCACCATACTTTTCCACAACTCGCTTTTGAACAGCAATCAGGTCATCCCGGCGTTGCTCGGTTTCCGGAGTGCGCAGCGGTCGCTGCCAGCGGCTTTCCGGGTAATCGTGGCTGATGTGGTTGGCTTTTGCCTCTTTCTGGGCGTCCTTGATGGTATCCCTCAGCAGTTTTTCATTCCGGGGCCGCTTCAACCCTCCATGTATACCACGGGTATGATTCAGCCACTCATGAATATCAGTATTCGGGTTATTGGCTAATTCGACTAGCGCATCATTGGAGATAACGAAAGGGGCCGGCTTATTAAACTGCTTGCCCATCTGTTCCCTGAAAGTATACAGGTTTTTAAGAATGTACTGTTGGTAGTAGTTGAGCCGGTTGGCGTTGCGTAACCTCAGGTGTGGGTTCTCAGGCTCAGAGTAGGTGAGCGACTCCAACAACTCATTCTCTTCCTGTAGCCAGTGCAGGCGGCCTAACTGCTCTATCTCGTTTAGCAGCTTCGCTTTGATACGGTGCAGGTAGATAACATCGATAGCGGCATACTGCAGCTGCGCCTCTGATAAAGGGCGCTTGTTCCAGTTGCTGGACTGTTGCGACTTATCGATGTCAATCTGAAACTCCTCCTTTAGAACCGTAGCCAGCGATGAGCGCTCATAGTTGAGTATTTTTGCCGCCACATCGGTGTCCATCACGTTCTGAATACGGCACCCCATTTTATCCAGCAGCAGGATGTCGTTGTTGGAGTGATGGATGATCTTAGTGATGTCCTTGTTCCCGAACAGCTCGAATAGCGGCTGCAGGTTCTGCACGGCAAACGGATCAATGATATAGCAGACACCGTTTTCATCGGCAATCTGGACAAGGCAGAGATTAAACCCATAGGTGAACCTATTCTGATCAAACTCCAGATCCAGGGCAAGCTCTTTATTCTGGCTGAGCAGGTTTACCACCTCCGCCAACTGCTCCTGTTGCTCAATCAGTTTTATGGTTACGCCATCAAAAATCAGCGTTGTATTTTCCATTCCTAAATATAGGAAGGTTAAGGCACATTATACTTTACTGCAGGTTTCTTTTTAGGCATGCAAGCCATTGTGGCGGGGCACAAAAAAAGCCCCTACCGTGGGGCAGGGGCTTTTTCATACCTTTATACTTTATGTGTTATTGCTGAACAGGAGGCTGCTCTTCCTTGATCTCGTCAGCCACCCCGTCGTTAACGGTAGTGTCTTCTACAACAATGGTGGTGTCCTCATCCATATCCATATCAGTATCCACAGTTTCGTCCGTAGTCTCAACTGTGTCTGACTCTGTTGTAGTATTATTGTCGGTGCCGCATGCCGTAAAAGCAACAACTGCAAAGGCGGCAAAAGCGAATTTCAATATCTTTTTCATAATCATTACATCGTTGATTTTGTACTTATTAATACGAAAGGCAAAAGCAAGTAACCCTATACAAAGTATAAAGTAGACTATTTTAAAGTAGACGGCTCAGATTAGTGGGTTAATAGACATGAAAACAGAGTGGATGGCTGCTATAGGAAATGCACATCACAAGTGTAAATATAACTTTATTGATGATATGTTTAACTGCACTGATTGCGTTACGGCAGTGGTGAACTACGGTAGAAAGTATAAGACGACAGGACGCAGCAAAAAATAAGCCCGCTGCTACAGGCAGCGGGCTAGAAAGTATAATAGTGTTCTGAGGCTTAGTTAGAGGAAGCTGCCCTGGAAAGAGTTTCTTCGCGCTTAGCCTTAAACTCAGTGCCCTCTTTCCACTCAGGGAAGGCTTCTGTGTTTGCCACACGGTAGCCCACACGCAGGAATAGTTGCAGGTCTTCTACCGCACCTTCCAGGTTCCAGTCATCGCGCACCTCGTCAGAAGGTTTGTGGTAATCGTTGGTAGTATAATTCTCCTTCCATTTTTTCACGTAATCCGCCGGCTGGTTGCGGGCTATCACGCCAGAGCTGGCATACAGCGCAGGCACGCCTTGCTTGGCAAACTCAAAGTGGTCAGAGCGGTAGAAAGAGCCAACCTCTGGATTAGCTTCCGGCACAATGCGGCGGTTCTGGGATTTGGCCTCTTCTGCGAGCACATCCTCCAGGGTAGAGTTGCCAAAGCCAACCACCACTACATCTTCAGTTGGGCCATAGGCGTTCAGCACATCCATGTTGATAACGGCAACCGTTTTCGCCAGTGGGTACAGCGGATTGCTGCTGGCATAGTATTTAGAACCCAAGAGGCCCTTCTCCTCAGCTGTCACCGCTAGGAAAAGTATAGAACGCTTAGGCTTGGTTTTCATTTGGCTGAACGCCTTCGCCAGCTCGAGCAGGGCAGCGGTACCTGTAGCGTTATCCTGCGCGCCGTTATAAATCTGGTCGCCCTGCAGGTTAGGGTCTTTGCCAAGGTGGTCCCAGTGCGCAGTGTAGATCACATACTCATCCTTCAGTTTCGGGTCAGAGCCCTCCAGCTTGGCTATCACGTTCTGCGATTGCACCTCACGTAGCTTGTTTTTGATGTTAAAGCTGGCGGTGGCCTTCAGCGGAACCGGTTTGAAGTCTTTCTTCTTGGCTGCTTCCTTCAGCGCATCGAAATTATTGCCCAGGACGGTGAACAGCTCACGGGCCTTCGGCTCTGTTATCCAGGCCTCCACCTCAGCGCGGTTCATGTTTTTATCGGGGGTGATGATCTCGACCCCTTCGCGGCTGTGGCTGCCGGAGATGACCTCGTAAGGATATCCTGCCGGGCCGGTTTCGTGGATGATGATGGCAGCAGCGGCGCCTTTCTCTGCGGCTATTTCATACTTATAGGTCCAGCGGCCATAGTAGGTCATGGCTTTGCCGCCAAACATGGTGCTATCCAGCTGCCCAGGGGTTTGCGGGTCTTCCACAGGCGGGTCGTTTACCAGCATTACAATGGTTTTGCCTTTCACATCCAGGCCTTTATAGTCGTCCCAGCCATACTCCGGAGCCACCACCCCATAACCCACGAACACCATGTCAGAGTTGTTCAAGTCCACGCTCTCCACATAGCGGCGGGTAAGGGCTACGTAGTCATTCGGGAAACTGAGCGGGATATTTTTGCCATTAGCCGTAATAGTGGCCTTCGGGCTAGGGGTGTAGCCGAACATGGGTACATTCTGCACATAGGTGCCGTCGGGGTTGCCGGGCTGCAGGCCCAGCTGCTTAAAGTGGCGGGTCAGGTACGCTACCGTGGAATCCTCCCCTACAGAGCCGGGAGCACGGCCTTCGAATGCATCAGAGGAAAGGGTGGTGGTATGGGCCAGCAGGCTCTCAGCGGTGATGCTTTGCAGCGCAGGTTGCAGGTTGGTGCTGTCGGCGGTGGCGGCTTCCTGTTCCGCTTCACTCACCTGCCTCGAGCTCTCGTTACAGCCCATGGCCAGCAGCCCGAGAAGGCCCAGGATCGGGATATGTCTCTTCATAGTGAAAGTATAGATTAGTGTCCCCTGAAGTTAAAGAAAATTCTATACTTTCTATTGGTTTATACTTCTCAAGCCGCTAATTCCCAACTGGCGGGCACGCCGCTGTGCAGCTCGCGGATCAGGGCGACTATACTTTGCTGGCCCTGCTTTAGCTGGCACTCCCAAACCACCAGGCGCTGCCAACCTGCTTCGCGGTACATGTGCTTATACTTTGCATCGCGGGCCAGGTTTGCCTTGAACTTACTTTGCCAGAAAACGGTGTTGGTTTTGGGGAGGGCGGGCAAGCAGTAAGGGCAGCGGTGCCAGAAGCACCCATGCACAAAAATAGCCAGGCGGCGGGAGGGGTAGCAGATATCTGGCTTGCCCGGCGCCTTTGGCCAGTGCACCCGGTAGCCGCGTAGGCCAGCGGCCCAAAGTGCTTTCCGGAGCCTTAGCTCAGGCAGTGTGTTCCTGGACTTGTTTCCCCGCATATAGCGGCTCACCCTTTCCTGTGCTGTAAGGGGAGCCTGGGGTTTCCTGTACTTTCTTTTCTTTAGCAATGCTACACCAGTTGATGCACAGGCATAACACCAATGATTTTAACTTAGTTTTATACTTCCAGATAACATTACTCGGCCTGTCAGCAGGCGGTCTTCATAACTTGGAGAGGCGTACGCGGGAAAGTCTGTATCAGATACGGTAGTAAATACGAGTCATGGTGTTGTCGTAAGGGTCGTAGCCAGGGCGCTTTTTGTTGAATCGCTCATCAAGAAGCTTTGCGTGCTGCATGTCGCTCAGCAGATAACATCGCCACCCCTGCTGCTGCCCGGCCCTGGTCAGGCGCCACGCAAGCAAGCACGACTCGTTCTGCTTATTCTGCCCCAGCAAATGCGGCTCCACCACATGGGACTCCCCCTCATATTCGAAGCTTACCAGGAGCCTTGCCCCGATTGCCTTCGATAGTTCTTCCAGCAGATAGCTATACATATTTCCCTCAGGTTATAGGACCGATAATGTCTGCATTGTTGACCGGCCTCGTGCCCGTAAGCAGAAGGTTATTGCAGCATGAACTACTTTACTG
Organism: Pontibacter chinhatensis; assembly: GCF_900113285.1. Taxonomy (GTDB): domain Bacteria; phylum Bacteroidota; class Bacteroidia; order Cytophagales; family Hymenobacteraceae; genus Pontibacter; species Pontibacter chinhatensis. Next base: position 518,317 of record NZ_FOOT01000004.1, on the reverse strand, counting down.
CTATAAAGGTGCAGCTATATTTACCGTAGTAACAGGAAACAGACGGCCTATAAGTAACTATAACTTATCCATATTATAGTTGAACTTTTATGCTTGGCGCGATGAGGCTCATAATATGATCCTGGCACAGCTGTTATACTTCAGCTTGCTACACTAAAAATATAAATAGAGGAAAGCCAGCGATTAAAGTATAAAACTGAGCCTTTACAGCCGTATCAACCTCTGTCCATCAGATCCAAGTATATCCACAGACTGCTGGTGTAGGGCCACCTACTTTAAACATACTTAGTAATTATGAGTTAAACCCTAGTATACAAGTAACCGCAACAGCATAAATAGGGTATGCTATTAGAGGTTTTTGTATTGAAGACTAGGCATATTTGCTAATGCGAATCCATGTTATTTGATTTTTCGAGAATACCTCTAACTTTGCCGGTAACACATGCAGTAGTTCTATACTATGGATAAATATACTTACATCGCCAACGCGCATGGCGATTACATCGAGGGGCTGTACAAGTCTTATCAGCAGGATCCGGAATCGGTTGATTTTGGATGGCGCAAATTTTTCGAGGGCTATGAGTTTTCAACAGCCTATGGTGAAAACGGCCATGAAGCTGCCGAAGGCCTTGCTGCCGCCCCTGCAAAAGGTGCAGTTGCCGCCGGTGAATCTGAGAAAGAGGTTGCCGTTCGCAACCTGATCCACGCCTACCGCACGCGCGGCCACCTGCGCTCCAACACCAACCCGGTGAGGCCCCGCAAAGACCGTAAGGCAAGGCTTGACCTTTCCGACTTCGGACTGACAGACGCCGACCTGGATACTGTGTTCCAGGTAGGGGAAATCATCGGTATCGGGCCGGCTACGCTGCGCGATATTGAGGCGGCCCTGAAGAAAATCTATACCGGCTCCATCGGCTTTGAGTACATGTACATCCGCGACCCGGAGATGCTGGACTGGTTTAAGCAGAAGATTGAGCGCGACTCCCTGAATTTTAATCCGGGTATCGAGTATAAAAAACGCATCCTCTCCAAGCTAAACGAGGCGGTGGTGTTTGAGAACTTCCTGCATACGAAGTTCCTGGGCCAGAAGCGCTTCTCGCTGGAGGGTGGCGAAACAACCATCCCTGCCCTGGATGCCGCTATTGACAAAGCCTCCGAGCTTGGCGTGGAGGAAGTGGTCATAGGCATGGCGCACCGCGGCCGCCTGAACGTGCTGGCCAACATCATGGGCAAAACCTATGAGCAGATTTTCTCTGAGTTTGAGGGAACTGCCGTGCCGGACCTGACGATGGGTGATGGCGACGTGAAATACCACATGGGCTTCTCTTCTGAGGTGGAAACACCGTCAGGCAAGAAGGTAAACCTGAAGCTGGCCCCGAACCCATCGCACCTGGAGGCGGTAAACCCGGTGGTAGAAGGCTTCGTGCGTGCCAAAATTGACTGCATGTATGGCAAAGACCCCGACAAGGTGTTGCCAATCCTGATACACGGCGACGCTGCTGTGGCTGGCCAGGGCATCGTTTACGAAGTGACCCAGATGGCAAACCTGCGTGGTTATGACACCGGCGGCACCATCCACTTCGTGATCAACAACCAGGTTGGTTTTACGACGGACTTTGAAGACGCCCGCTCGTCTATCTACAGCACGGATGTAGCTAAGATAATTGATGCGCCGGTGCTGCACGTAAACGGCGACGATCCGGAGGCTGTGGTATTTGCCATGCGCATGGCCATGGAGTACCGCCAGCGCTACAACAACGATATCTTCATCGACATGGTGTGCTACCGCCGCCATGGCCACAACGAGTCTGATGAGCCGAAGTTTACGCAGCCGCAGCTGTACAACATCATCTCGAAGCACCCTAACCCGCGCGAAGTATACAACAAGCAGTTGATCACCCGCGGAGAGGTAGACGCAGAACTGGCCCAGAGCATGGACAAGGAGTTCCGCAACCTGCTGCAGGACCGTCTGGACATGGTGAAGCAAAAGCCGCTGCCATACAACTACCAGGTGCTGGAGAAGGAGTGGCAGAGCCTGCGTCGTTCCAAGCCAGAAGACTTCGACCAGTCTCCGGAGACAGGAGTATCTGCTGAGGTGGTAGAAACCGTGGGCAGAGCGCTTACTACATTGCCGCAAGGCTTTAAGCCGCTCAAGCAGATCGAGAAGCTGCTGAAGGAGCGTAAGGAGATGTTCTTCGAGACCAAGCAGCTGAACTGGGCCGCCGGTGAGTTACTGGCTTACGGCTCTGTGCTGCTGGAAGGCAAAATCGTTCGTTTCTCCGGCCAGGACGTGCAGCGAGGTACCTTCTCGCACCGCCATGCCGTGCTGCGCGACGCGAACACCAGTGCGCCTTACAACAGCCTGAACCACATGAGCGAGGAGCAGGCTTCGTTTGAGATCTACAACTCGCTGCTTTCGGAGTATGGCGTGCTTGGGTTTGAGTTTGGCTATGCGATGGCCAACCCGAACGCACTCGTAATCTGGGAAGCCCAGTTCGGTGACTTTGCCAACGGTGCCCAGGTGATGATTGACCAGTTTATCTCTTCCACAGAGTCTAAGTGGCAGCGTATGAACGGACTGGTGATGCTCTTGCCGCATGGCTACGAGGGCCAGGGACCGGAGCACTCCAACGCCCGTCCTGAGCGCTTCCTGCAGCTGGCAGCCGAGAACAACATGTTTGTGACCTACATCACCACACCTGCCAACCTATTCCACTTCATGCGCCGTCAGCTGGCCCTGCCATTCCGCAAGCCTGCTATCAACATGTCGCCTAAGTCGTTGCTGCGCCACCCGGCTGTTGTTTCTCCGGTGGAGGACTTCACCTCTGGTGGTTTCAGAGAAGTAATAGGTGATGCGTATGCTTCGGCTGAGGCGGTAACGAAAGTGTTGCTGTGCTCCGGTAAAGTATACTTCGACCTGATGGAAGAGCAGCAGAAGAACAACCGCCAGGATGTGGCCATCATCCGCCTGGAGCAGCTGGCGCCGTTCCCTAAGGTGCAGCTGGAGGCCGAACTGAGCAAGTATAAAAACGCGAAAGTATACTGGGTGCAGGAAGAGCCGGAGAACATGGGCGCCTGGACGTACATCCTGCGCATCATGCGCCATGGCGTGGAAGATGTAGTGGCTCGTAAGGCCAGTGCATCGCCGGCAACCGGTTACCTGAAAGTGCACGCCAAAGAGCAGCAGGAGCTAATCGAGCGCGCTTTCGCTATCTAATTAATAATGAGTAATGATTAATGATTGATGGTGGGTGGAGTGTGTGAGTTTATTATTCATTTCTCATTCGTCATTAATCATTAATCACTCGTAATTCAAAATTTGTAATTCATAATTCTGATAAAATATGAGCTTAGAAGTTAAAGTGCCTGCCGTAGGTGAGTCCATCACCGAGGTAACGATAGCCAAGTGGCTAAAAAATGACGGCGACCGCGTGGAGATGGATGAGGTGATTGCGGAACTCGAGTCTGACAAAGCCACATTCGAACTGCCAGCCGAAGCCGCAGGCATTTTACGCATTGTAGCACAGGAAGGCGACACCATCGAAGTAGGAGGTGTCATCTGCCAGATCGATCAGGACGGTGCTGCGGCATCCGCTCCATCGGCTCCTGCTGCTGAGCAAGCTGCTGCACCAGCGGCGGCGCAAGGGGCTGCGCCCGCTGCCACCACAGGCGGCGCCGGCGAGACCGTGGAAATGAAAGTGCCAACCGTAGGCGAGTCCATCACGGAGGTAACCATTGCCAGCTGGCTGAAAAAGGATGGCGACCATGTAGAGATGGACGAAGTTATTGCCGAACTGGAGTCTGACAAGGCTACCTTTGAGCTGCCAGCCGAGGCAGCCGGCACCCTGCAAATCGTGGCGCAGCAGGGCGACACGGTAGAAATTGGTGGCTTGCTTTGCCGCATCGTACCGGGTGCAGGCCAGGTTCAGGCTAATGCTCAGGCAAATGCCAAGCAGGAGGCCGCTACACAGCACGTGGCTGCCCAGTCTGCTTCAGCTCCGTCAGGTGCGCAGACATACGCTTCCGGCACTCCATCGCCGGCTGCCGGAAAAATCCTTGCTGAAAAAGGTATAAACCCTGCCGATGTTCAGGGCTCTGGCCGTGGCGGTCGCATTACGAAGGAGGATGCCCAGAACGCGCAGAAAGCTGCTGCCAAACCGGCTGCGGCTGCTCCTAAGCAAGCGGCCGCCAGCGAGGCGCCTGCCGCTACCGGCGACCGCAACCAGCGCCGCGAGAAGATGAGCTCCCTGCGCAAAACAGTTGCCCGCCGACTGGTAACGGTGAAAAACGAAACGGCCATGCTCACCACCTTCAACGAGGTAGACATGAAGCCTATTATGGACATCCGCGCCAAGTATAAAGACAAGTTCAAAGAGAAGCATGACGTTGGCCTGGGCTTTATGTCGTTCTTCACGAAGGCTTGTACTGTAGCGCTGCAGGAGTGGCCGGCAGTAAACGCCCAGATCGATGGCAACGACATTGTCTTTAATGATTTTGTAGATGTGTCGATCGCCGTTTCTTCTCCAAAGGGCCTGGTGGTGCCGGTTATCCGCAACGCGGAAGGTCTGTCGCTGGACGGCATTGAGAAGGAAGTGGTGCGCCTGGCCAAAAAAGCCCGTGACGGCAAGCTTTCTATCGAGGAGATGACAGGCGGTACCTTCACCATCACCAACGGTGGTGTGTTCGGCTCCATGATGTCTACGCCTATCATCAACGCGCCGCAGTCGGCTATACTTGGTATGCACAACATCGTGCAGCGCCCGGTAGCCGTTAACGGCCAAGTAGAGATCCGCCCGATGATGTACCTAGCCCTTTCTTACGACCACCGCATCATCGATGGCCGTGAGTCGGTAAGCTTCCTGGTACGTGTGAAGGAACTGCTGGAAGATCCGATGCGCTTATTGCTTGGCGTCTAACGCCGCCTACACAACAAGCGCAGTTAAGAGTTAAAAGTTATGAGTTAAGAGTGGTTTCGGATAAAAGTATAAAATCTTCGTAATCCACTTTTAACTCATAACTCTAAACTTTTAACTATATATAACCATGGCTGATAGCATTGTAGCGCAGAAGTCATTTCAGTTTGCAATAAGGGTTGTAAGACTATACATGTACTTGAAAGACCACAAGCAGGAGTTTATACTTGCCAAGCAACTGGTAAGAAGCGGTACATCTATAGGTGCTAATACAGAAGAAGCTGTTGCGGCTCAATCCAAATCCGACTTCATACATAAGCTACACATCGCCTTGAAAGAGGCACGGGAAACCAGCTATTGGCTACGATTGCTTCATGCCGTTGAATTAATAGAAACCGCAGCCTTTGAAAGTATAAACAGGGATTGCGTAGAGTTGCAAAAGATGTTAAGCAGTATCATTCTTACATCAAAAAGAAACAACTCTTAACTCATAACTTTTAACTCTTAACTATTTAAGACGTGAAATACGACGTTACCGTAATCGGTTCTGGCCCTGGAGGCTACGTGGCAGCGATACGTTGCGCGCAACTTGGCCTGAAAACCGCTATCATAGAGAAGTATAACGTGCTGGGCGGCACTTGCCTGAATGTGGGCTGTATCCCATCAAAAGCGCTTCTGGACTCTTCAGAGCACTTCCACAACGCAGCGCATACTTTTACAGAGCACGGCATCGAGCTGGAAAACCTGCAGGTAAATATCGGGCAGATGATTCAGCGCAAGGCAGGTGTCGTGAAGTCGAACAACGACGGCATCGCGTTCCTGATGAAGAAAAACAAGATCGATACCTACTACGGCCTGGGCTCTTTCGTGAACAAAAACACAATCAAGATAACAGACGCAGAAGGCAAGGAGCAGCAGATCGAAACCGACAAAACGATCATTGCAACAGGTTCTAAGCCAACGACGCTGCCGTTCCTGCCTATCGATAAGAAGCGCATCATCACATCTACCGAGGCTTTATCGCTCACAGAGGTTCCTAAAAACCTGATCGTGATCGGGGGCGGCGTGATTGGCCTGGAGCTTGGCTCTGTATATGCCCGTTTGGGCACTAAAGTACAGGTGATTGAGTACATGGATGCCATCATCCCGACCATGGACCGTGCCCTGGGCAAAGAGCTGCAGCGCGTGCTGAAAAAGTCGCTTAAGTTTGAGTTCTTCATGAGCCACAAGGTAACGGGTGCTACGAACGAGGGCGAGGTTGTAAAAGTAACCGCTGAGAATCCAAAAGGCGAGGTGGTAACCTTTGAAGGCGACTACGTGCTGGTATCGGTAGGCCGCAAACCATACACCGAAGGACTGGGACTGGAGAACGCCGGTGTGCAGATGGGCGAGCGTGGCATGATTGCCGTAAACGACCATCTGGAAACAAACGTGCCGGGCATCTACGCGATTGGCGACGTGGTGCGTGGCGCGATGCTGGCCCACAAAGCCGAGGAAGAAGGCGTGCTGGTAGCAGAGCAGATCGTTGGCCAGAAGCCGCACATCAACTATAACCTGATACCTGGTGTGGTGTATACTTGGCCGGAAGTGGCCGGCGTAGGCTCCACCGAGGAGCAGCTGAAAGAGCAGGGCCGTGCCTACAAATCCGGTTCGTTCCCGTTCAAAGCGTCTGGCCGTGCCAAGGCGTCTATGGATACGGATGGCTTTGTGAAGGTGCTGGCCGATAAGAACACCGACGAGATTCTGGGTGTGCACATGATAGGCCCCCGCGCTGCGGATATGATTGCAGAGGCGGTAGTAGCGATGGAGTTCCGTGCCTCGGCAGAGGATGTTGCCCGTATGAGCCACGCGCACCCAACCTATACCGAGGCCCTTAAAGAGGCTTGCCTGGCAGCCACCGATAACCGCGCGCTGCACATTTAAGCAACGTATAGAAGTGCGAAGTATAAAAGCGCCGCCTTGCAAAGGGTGGCGCTTTTTGTGTTTAGAAGACAGGTCAGCAAATGAAGTATAAATATTTCACCACCCAGGCAACCTCTGCCATACTTTCTCCATCTTTATATCCAGACACACAAAACATTATCCTTCACTACTATGAGAAAACACGTACAAACGCTATTCCTGCTATTGTTTCTGCCGCTGCTAAGTATGGCGCAGACCAAAGTAAATGCCTCCGAAATCATCGCCAAGATGAATCGGGGCGAGGCTGTTCGCTATAAGAATGTAGAAGTAGTGGGCGACCTGGACATGACGAAGCTGAGCAACATGAAACTGGTGGAAGGGGGCGAGGACAAGTATAGCACCAAGAAGTATGTAAGCACGGTTACGGCTCCGGTTAGCTTTGTAAACTGCACTTTTACGGGCGATGTGCTGGCATACTTTAACCCGGATAATGTGGAGCAGCTGCGGGTAAACCTGAAGAAGAAGACCAGCGAGGTATACAATACAAACTTCGAGAAAGAGGTCCTGTTCGAGAGTTGCTCCTTTAAGCAGAAAGCCGCTTTTAAGTATAGCGAGTTCGAAGGCGATGTTTCGTTTATGAGCAGCCGCTTTGCTGAGGAGGCCAACTTCAAGTACGCTGAGTTTGATAGGAGCGTGAACTTCAGCAACGTGCGCTTTGGCGGCGAGGCTAACTTTAAGTATGTGGAGTTCCCGGAGCGGGCCAGCTTTGCCGGCGCCACTTACAAGGGCGAGGCCAATTACAAGTATACCAAGTTTGCGCGTGGTGCCAATTTCGAAAAAGCCCTGTTCGATGGCACCGCCAATTTTAAGTATACCAAAGTAGCCGGCGACTTTAACATAAAGGGTGCCAGCTTCAGGGGAGGTAACGACTTTAAGTACACGCAGTTGAACGACCAGAAAGTAACACTGGGCTCGCTGCAAAGCATGAACCGGTAACGATATAACACTTGTGCGGGCAGCGCCACCTCATTAACGGGGTGGCGCTGTTAGTTTAAACTTTGTTCAGCACTAGCTCCAGCACCTTGCCAAGGCCCTCCTCCGAAGTATAACCTGGCACTGGCGGCAACGCCAGCCACCCGGCCCGCACCTGGTTCAGCAGGGGCAGGGTTACAGGCTGGTTATACTTTATACTTGCTATAGCTACGGCAAGCGCAGTTTTGAGGTGGTTGGCCTTTACCCGCAGCGTGTGCAGCGAGTAGCGGCCCGGGTGCAGGTGCACGTGCCTTCCGGCATGCACCCCCCAGCGCAACGTCCAGGCAGAGCCGTCGGAGAGGGAGCAGAGGCGGTAACCACCAGCGCCCAGATAGCTTTGGTATTCTTCGGGCATAAGCAGGCATTGCTGCTGCAAGTATAAAATCACCTCCCCGGCAATCTGCAGCGGCGAGAGCGGACCGATGTACAAATCCAACTGCGAGCCGCCAATGCGTTTAAAAGTCCTTATTAGCTCCGGCTCCGGCCACGCTATACTTTGGGCAGCGAAATCTTTCAGGAAGCCCAGGTGGTGCTTGAGCGGGTGAAACAGGATAGGTTCGGGCAACGGCTGCTCCATCATCATACGTTGTAGCGGGATAACTATAGGATAGTACTGGGTTTGTGCGGTGTTTGGTTAATTATAGTGTAATCCCTATATTCAATGATTTTAACCAAGCGCCCCATGGCAAACATTTCGCTTTTGGGCCTTGTGCTCTATTACCTTATCGGGAGGAGAAAACTGGCAGGTTAGTATGGCAAGACTACAGGCCTAGCTCCGCTGAACCGGTGGGGCGTTTACTTTTTTTAAAGGCCAGGCAACCAAGAAGCTACCTGCTGCATCTTTACTCTATAAAGCCATTGCACCGGCTTTTTGCCTGCGCTCCCTTATCACCCTTATCCGCTTACCCCTGTGCTGCCTGCGCTTAACCAAGTTGGTAGATATGGATATGTGATAAGTCGATAAATAAGCGTTGTAAGTATAAAGTAATTTATAATTTATTTGAATTATCGGTACCTTGTATAGCCTACTACCGTAAACCTTAGGAAGAAGTACAGCTTAAGCCATTGCCTATGATACAGCTCAAGGACATCCACAAATACTACGCCGTAGGGCAAAACAAACTGCATGTACTCAAAGGCATCGACCTGCAGATTCAGGAAGGGGAGTTTGTGTCTATTATGGGCGCCTCGGGCTCGGGTAAGTCTACGCTGCTCAACATCCTGGGCATCCTCGACGATTACGACCGGGGCAACTACACGCTGGCGGGCACCACCATAAAACATCTTAGCGCGGCCAAGGCAGCTTATTACCGCAACCGCTTCCTGGGCTTTGTTTTCCAGTCGTTTAACCTGCTCTCTTTTAAAAACGCGATGGAGAACGTGGCCCTGCCGCTCTACTACCAGAAGGTGGGGCGCCGGGAGCGCAACAAGCTGGCGCTGCAGTACCTGGAGATGGTGGGCCTGAAGGAGTGGGCCGAGCACTCGCCCAACGAAATGTCGGGTGGGCAGCGGCAGCGGGTGGCCATTGCGCGGGCGCTTATCTCCCAACCCAAACTTATACTTGCCGACGAGCCGACCGGTGCTCTGGATTCCCAAACTTCCTATGAAGTGATGGACATCTTTAAAGAAGTGAACCGCAAGGGCATGACGGTGGTAATCGTAACGCACGAGAACGACATCGCAGCGCAGACACATCGCATCATCCGGCTGAAGGACGGCCTGATCGTGAACGACGATCACGGCGTGCAGGAAGCGGCAGAAGCAACAGCGGCAGGCGTGATAGCCAGCTGAATTCCGTCCTAACCCCAACAATCAACAATTTAACAATCAGCCTAATGTTTGACATAGATAAATGGCAGGAGATACTGGGCACGATGCGCAAAAACAAGCTGCGCACCTTCCTCACGGCTTTTGGCGTGTTCTGGGGCATCTTCATGCTGGTGCTGCTACTGGGCGTGGGCAAAGGGCTGGAAAAGGGCGTGGTGAACCGCTTTGGCGATGGGGCCAAAAACAGCATTTTTGTGTGGAGCGGCAAAACCGCCGTGGCGCACAAAGGCATGAAGCCCGGGCGCGAGATAAAGTTTACCAACCAAGACCTGGATGCCATCGAACGCGAACTAATGGAGCTGAACCTGATGGCGCCGCGCAACCGCATCTGGGGCGAATACACGATCAACTACAAAGACCAGAACGGCTCTTACCAGGTGTTTGGCGCCGCCCCGGACTTTATGGAGATAAACGGGGAACGCGCTTTCCGCGGCCGCATCCTCAACGAGCTCGATGAGCGGGAGAAGCGCAAGGTGATTGTGCTGGGAGAGCAGGTGGCGCAGGTGCTTTTTAAGGAGCAAAATCCCATTGGCGAGTACGTGAACATCCGGGGCATCCACTTTAAGGTGGTGGGCACTTTTAAGGTGCGCGGCAACAACAGCGGCCGCCGCGAGGAGCGCGCCTACATCCCGTTCTCTACACTGCAAACGGCCTTTAACCAACCCAACCAGGTGCAGCTGATGCTGCTGACGGCCCAGGACGGCGTGCCGGCCAAGGAGATGGAAGACAAACTGCGCACCCTGCTGGCCCAGCGCCACAAGTTTGCCGAAACAGACGACATGGCCATCGGGGTGGAGAATACCGAGGCCGAGTACCTGAAGGTGCAGGGCTTGTTCAATGGCATCCGCATCTTCGTCTGGATTGTGGGCATCGGCACCCTGATAGCTGGTATTGTAGGCGTGAGCAATATCATGCTGATCATTGTGAAGGAGCGTACCCGGGAGATTGGGGTGCGCAAGGCGCTGGGGGCGACACCGCTTTCCATCGTGAGCCTGATACTGCAGGAGTCGGTGGTGATAACGGCTTTCTCCGGGTACCTGGGGCTGCTGTTTGGCACCATGATCCTGGCGCTGATAGAGCACATGCTGGTGTCGTCGGGAGCGGAGCTGCCGTTTTTTGCCAGTCCGGAGGTAGACCTGCGGGTAGCCCTGTCGGCCACGGTGGTGCTGGTGGTTTCGGGAGCCATCGCCGGACTGATGCCGGCCTTGCGGGCTGCCCATATCAAACCCATCGAGGCGCTTAGGGCGGATTAAAGTATTAATTGTGAATGAGCGAATGAGTGGATGAGTGATTGGGTGAATTTATACTTCGTGTACCAGTGCCTCCGCCTCAAAAGGATTCAGGAAGTATAGAAGCATCAACAACCAATAATTAACAATTTAATCATTTAACAATAAAACATTCACTCAATCACGCATCCACTCATTCGCTCATTCAAAACTGAAAAGCTATGATCGATATCGATAAATGGACCGAGATCTATAACACCGTCAAGAAGCACAAGCTGCGTACGGCACTAACGGCTTTTGGCGTGTTCTGGGGCATCTTCATGCTGGTGGTGTTGCTGGGAGCGGGCAAGGGTCTGGAGAACGGCATTACCAGCGAGTTCAACATCGCCAAGAACGCTGTGTTTGTCTGGACGCAGCGCACCAGCGTGCCTTACATGGGCATGAACGCCGGCCGCACCATTCAGCTGACGAACGACGACGTGGCAGCCATCCGGGCAAGTATACCGGAAGTAGGCGTGGTGGCACCCAGCAGCCAGCTCTGGGGCGATTTTTCGGTCAACTACAAAGACAAGAGCTCTGCCTTCACGGTAAACGGCGAAACGCCCGATATGCTGTCTGTAAAGCCGATGAAGGTAAAAACCGGCCGTTTCATCAACGAAATCGACATGCAGGAGAAGCGCAAGGTGGCCGTAGTGGGGCCGCGCGTGCTGGAGGTGCTCTTCCCTAACGAGAAAAACCTGATTGGCAAGTATATCAGCATCAAAGGTAGTTACTTTCAGGTAGTGGGCACTTTTGAGCCGGTGGGCAAGGGCGAGGACGTGGTGGAAGACGCCAAAGTGATCTACATCCCGCTCACGGCCCTGCAGCAAACTTATAACCAGGTAAACAAAGTGGGCTTTATGGCCATGGTACCCAAGCCAGGTGTGCCCGCCGCCGTGATAGAGGAGAAGACCAAAACCCTGCTGATGCAGCGCCACCGCGTAGCCCCCACCGACCTGAAAGCCTTTGGCTCGGCCAACGTGGAGAAGGAGTTTCAGGAAGTGCAGGGGCTGTTTGCAGGTATCGCCGGTTTTAGCTGGCTGGTAAGTATAGGCACTATCGTGGCAGGCATCATTGGGGTAGGCAATATCATGCTGATTGTGGTAAAGGAGCGCACCAAGGAGATAGGTATACGCAAGGCCCTCGGGGCCACGCCGCTTTCCATCATCAGCCTGATCATCCAGGAATCCATCGTGATAACCGGGTTGGCGGGTTATGTGGGCCTGCTGGCTGGCACGGGCATCATCGCGCTGATAGAGTATGTGATGCGGAAAAACGACGTGCAGGCGGGCTTCTTCGGCATCCCGGAAGTAAATCCCGGCATTGCCCTGACAGCTACTGTGCTGCTGGTGGTAACCGGCGCGCTGGCCGGCCTGATTCCTGCCACCAAAGCCGCCCGGGTGAACCCGGTAGTGGCGCTAAAAGACGAGTAATTCAGTTAACAATAACCATTTAACAATTAACAATCATACTACACATGAAGGAGAATGTACTTTACAACAAAGCATATGCTTTTGCAATCAGGGTGGTAAGAGCTTACCAGTACCTGGGGCAGGAAAAACGGGAGTTTATACTTGCCAAGCAGTTGCTGCGTAGCGGTACATCCATTGGCGCGAATGTGGCAGAGGCCAATGGCGCAATCTCGGATGCGGAGTTCTCCTCTAAACTTTCCATTGCTTACAAAGAATGCCTGGAAACGAAGTATTGGACAGACTTGCTCAAGGATACAGGCTATATAGACGAGAGACAGCACCAAAGCCTGTTTGCGGATGCTGATGAATTGGGCAAAATGCTCTTCTCAAGTATAAGAACCACAAGGGGCATCAAAACTGATAAATGATAACTGGTAATTGATAATTGACAACGCTATGAAAAAGGTATTGTTAGGCGTATTCATCCTGATTTTCCTGGGCCTTTCGGGCTGGCTAGGCTATTACTTCTACAATAAGGCTAACACTGACCCTGTGGTGTATAAGACCGAGGCACCCTTTGAGACCGATATCGTGAAGAAAACGGTGGCCACGGGCGCCATCGTGCCGCGCAAGGAAGTGGAGATAAAGTCGCAGGTATCGGGGATTGTGGAGGAGCTGTACGTAGAGGCCGGCGAACTGGTGAAGAAAGGGCAGCTGCTGGCCAAAATCCGCATTGTGCCCAACATGGTAAGCGTGAACAATGCCGAAACGCAGCTGCAGACGGCCAGACTGAACTTCGAGGAGGCCGAGCGGGAGCTGAAGCGGTACGAGCAGCTGTATGCCGACAAGGTGATCCCGGAGCAGGAGTTTAGAAAGTATAAAGCTGACTTTAACCTGAAGCGGGAGGCACTTTCTGCCGCTGAAAGTAACCTGCAACTGGTGCGCGAAGGCTCCTCGCGCAAGCGCGGGCAGCAGCAGTCCAACCAGGTATACTCCACCATCGATGGCATGCTGCTAGATGTGCCGGTGAAAGTGGGTTCCTCCATCATCGAGCGCAACAACTTTAACGAAGGCACCACCATTGCCTCGGTAGCCGATATGCGCAGCCTTATTTTCGAGGGTAAGATTGATGAGTCGGAGGTGGGCAAGCTGAAAGAGAACATGGACCTGCTGCTGACCATCGGGGCCATCGAGGGCCGCGTGTTTAACGCCAAGCTGGAGTTCATCGCCCCGAAAGGCGTGGATGAGGAAGGCTCCATCAAGTTCCCGATACGGGCGCGGGTGCTGCTGGATGAAAATGATTTTATACGCGCCGGCTACAGCGCCAACGCCGACATCGTGCTCGACAAGCGCGACAAAACACTGGCGATAAAGGAAAGCATGCTCAAGTTTGAGAAAGAGCAACCTTACGTGGAGGTAGAGACGGCGCCGCAGCGGTTTGAGAAGCGCAAGATCAAAACCGGCATCTCCGACGGCATCAACATAGAGGTGGTGTCGGGGCTGCAGAAAAACGAAAAAGTGAAAGTGCCGGAAGCCAATACGGTGCAAATCTAACTTAAAAGAATTTGTTTGTTGTTTGTTCAAGGGGAGAGAGCGGGCTTTTTGAGCCCGCTTTTTTTTGTGCCCCGCTTTTCGGGTGATGCTGTTGGAGCTATACTTTCCGGGGCTTACGGAATAGTAACCGGTTTGCTATAACAACTGGTAAACAACGTAGTAAGATTAAAGTATAGAACTAAACTTCAGGAGCTATGGAAAACAAGTATAAAAACTACGTCATGTGCGTGGCGCTGCTGCTAAGCGGCCTGCTGGCCGCCTGCGACGATGACGAAGACAACACGCAGCTGGATGATGAGATAGAGTTTAACGATGTAGCGCTGCTCGGCTCAAACGAGCGTCCGGGAGTGGTAACGACAGGTGCCGGGGAAATGGATGTCGTGTTTAATGAGCTGAACAATACGCTGAGCTATACCATCTCCTGGCAGTTAGGGAACCCTGCCGATGCCACCACGGCCATGCACTTCCACGGCCCGGCCGACCGTGACTCCAGCGCACCGCCTGTAATTAACATTGAGGAGGGATTTAACCAAGGCTCCAGCGGCACCATCTCCGGCTCTACCAGGCCCCTAACCCAGGCCGAGGAGGATGACCTGAAAGCCGGCCGCTGGTACGTGAACATCCACAGCACCACCCACCCCAACGGTGAGTTACGGGGCAACCTGATCCCGTAGAAGTATAGCTTTTATACTTTATAAAGTCAGTTGAAGAGCCGCTGCAGCAGGAAGTGGGAGGGGAGGTACACGCCTATTGGAAAGATGAGCATCATCATAGCAAAGTATAAGCGGGCCGGAATTTTATGTTGTGGCTCGTTGCCCGGACCGAACACCCAATTGATGTTCTCTTTCGGGTCTGTGAGGAAGTAGGTGAGCGGCAGCACCACCCAGGCCAGGGCTGTTTGCCAGTACAGCGCCTCCGGCTCGTAGCCCCACTCCAGCAGAAGCCATATTACCAGTACAGGCAGCACTACATGGAACAGCGAAAGCCCGCGCAGGAAGAGACTTTTGCTCTCGTCGAACATATAAGCGCTTAGGCCCAGCAACTGGTGCCCCGTCAGCAGCCTGCCGAAGTAGTCCAGGTTCCAGATTAGCTCCAGCGCCAGCACGCCCACGGCCATCATACTTAGCAGCAATTTATTGCCGGTCCAGAGCACGATGCCCACCGAGAACAAGGCGATATCGGAGAACCACAGAAAATTGCCCGGGCCATACTTTTTCCAATAGACCGGCACTAGTACCAGTAAAAAGGCAGTATACGCCAGTTGCAGCCACAGCGGGATAATAGAGAGGTCGCTTTCCATACTTTGGGAATTTGCAGCCTAGTATACTGTAATCAGAGGTATAAAGTATAATCTGCGGTGATTGGGGCAATTCCGTAACTTTGCAGCATACACGTTTAGCATACCATGGCACAGCACTATAATACTCCTTCCGCAATACAGATTGTTGATTTCAACCTGTTCTACGCGCAGGCTTTCTACGACCTCAACCACGAGTGGATCTCGACGCACTTTGTGATGGAGGAGGCCGACAACCAATCCCTCAGCGACCCGCAGGGCTACATCATCAACAAAGGCGGGCATGTTTTGATGGCGCTCTTTAACGGGGAGCCGGTAGGTACCTGTGCTTTAATTAAAGACAGTGAGGGCGTGTTTGAGTTGGCGAAGATGGCGGTGGCCCCTAAGATGCAGGGCATGAAAATTGGCAAAATGCTGGGCGAAGCTGCCATAGACAGGGCCCGTCGCGCAGGTGCTCATAAAATATTCCTGGTGTCGAACCGCCGCCTGCTACCTGCCCTGAACCTGTACCAGCGCCTGGGCTTCGTGGAGGTGCCGATGCCGCCAAGCATTTACGAGCGGGCGGATATTAAAATGGAGTTGGTGTTGAAGGAGGAAGTATAGGATACTTTGGTTTACTTCCCACTGGCGCAAGCGTCCGCTTGTGCCTTTGCTCTTCCCTAGTATCCTCTCGCTGGCGCGAGTTTGCAACCCGTGCCTACGATGATGTTGGGTTTGTAACCCAACTGGCTTGAATAGTCATACTTGTACTTTGGCTATACTTCTATACTTGCCGGCTTATACTTTCCTAGCCGCTGCCTCCTGCAACTTGACACAAGCTATCCATACTAGCTGCCGTTCATCCTCCAGACTTACATAGGCTACTGTTTCATCTCTAGCTTTGATGCCCTCCTAGGCCGGGAGGCCTCGCCTTCGGGCATCGCGCTGCTTTCGCTTCCTGCCCTCGTGCCTCGGGCTGCCTCGCTTGCGCTCGTCGCCGGAACCTCTCGAGGCGCTCAACCCAAAGGCTGGGAATCAATTCGATAGCCGCTGCCTTGCTGTCATCTTGACCTTCGGGAGAGATCTGATTAGAATTCCCGATAGCTCTCTCGCGCTAGTGGGTAATTATAGATTGTCCCCTTGAGGGGACCATAGGGGTGTTTATACTTTGGCTATGCAACTTATACTTTAGCTAAAGCAATTACAGATTCCCCTCCTTAGCCAAGGAGGGGCCAGGGGTGGTTGGACCCGGCGGCACCTAAAACTCATCCTCCTCCCCGCCGCCGTTCTGCTCGTTGCGGCGGTTACGGCGGTCACTGTCGTCGCTGTTGAGGCGGTAGGTGAAGCCCAGGTACAGGATGCGGCTCTGGCGGCGGTTCTGGATTTCAGAACGGAACTCCGGCCCGTAGCTCAGGAAATCGAAGCGGCGCGTATTAAACAAATCCGACACACGCAGCGAAACCGTGCCTTTCTTCTTGAGCACATCCTTTTTCATGCCCAGGTCGGCGCTGAACATCTGCTCCATACGCCCCTGAATGTCGTTGCTGGGCGCGCGGTAGAAGCCAGAAAGCTGTATGTCCAGGTCTTTCCACACGGTCATGTTGGAGTTGAGTTTGGCGCTCCAGCTCAGTTGGGTGTTGCTCAGCTCGGTATCGTTTTGCACAGTGCTCAACTCTGTCCGGAAACCCGACCAGCTCGCATTCAGACGCCACCACTTGGTGATAGGGTAATTGGTGCCCAGCTCCAGGCCATAGGACCGGTTATCCGACAGGTTGATGAAGGTGGTTTGCGTACCCGGTTCTTCCACGCCGTTTATGTCAATGGTCGTCGCTTGCCGGAAGCGTTCTATGCCGTCGGTGGTGTGGCGGTAAAAAACAGTGGCGTTAAACGAGGCTTGTCCCCAATAGCGCAGGTAGCTCAACTCCAGCGAGTTCACAAACTCCGGGTCCAACTTAGGGTTGCCGTAGGAAAGGTTATACCTGTCGGATTGGTCCACAAACGGGTTCAGGAAGCGGCTGCGCGGCCTGTTGATGCGACGGCTGTAGCTGAACTGTAGTTTGTTGTCCTCATCAAAATCATTGGTGATGAACAGCGTAGGGAAAAGACTGAAGTAGTTGTTCTTATAGGTGTCGTCGGTATTGCGCAGGTCAGACTTGGTAATGGTGTGCTCGGCCCGCACGCCTACCTGGTAGGTTATACTTTTATACTTATTGCTGTAGTTGGTGTACAGGGAATATACCTGCTGGTCGAACACGAAATGGTTGCTGCGGGTGGTGTCATACTCCATCTGACTTGTTTCCACGTTCTGGTTAAAGAAACGGGAATCCTCATCCAGGCGCTCAAACGAAGTCCGGAAACCTGCTTCCAGCCGGCTGTTCTCCGAGAAAGGATGCACGTAATCGGCCTTGGTTACAAACTCATAGTTCTTGTCGTCTACCAGCGTTTCCTGTAGTTCCGTGGAGGTTTCGGCGCCAATCCGCCTTTCATCAAAAAGCGCCACTTCGTCATCCACGTTAGCATTGTAGACCACATCGGCTGTCAGTTCCTGGCCTTTGCGGTCGAAGGTCTGGCGGTAGCCCAGGGTCAGGTCCAGGGCGCGTTCGTCCTCCACCTCGCGGGCGTCGCGGGTGCGGGTGCTCTGCAGCAGGCGGTTCTCGTCCAGGAAGCGGTAGCGGATGTTGTTGGTGCTCTCGTCCTCCCCGAAACGGTACAGCGCCGAGGCCGACAAGGTATGCTTGGGCGTGAGGTAATAGTCTGCGCCCAGCCGGAAGTTATGGGAGAGGTCGGTGCTGTTGCGCTCGCCCTCCTGCAGGCGGTAGCTGGTGCTGTCTATCTGCCCGGCGTCGTTGAGGTAGAAGTTGGTAGTATTGTTCTTCTGCGTGCCGGGCCGTGTGCGCTGCCTGAAATCATACCCCGTATTTAGCGACCACTTGTTGTAGCGGTAGTTCAGGTTGAGCGAGGTATTGTAGTTGTCGTAGGTGCCGGCCGTGATGGAGGCCGAGCCATTGAAGCCGGGTTTCTTCTCTTTTTTAAGCACCAAGTTGATGATACCCGAGGTGCCCTCCGGGTTATACTTAGAGGAAGGGTTGGTGATGAGCTCGATGCTCTCAATCATGTTAGCCGGAATCTGGTCCAGTGGAATTTCGGAAAGGGCCGAGCGTTTGCCGTCTATCAGGATGGTGACGTTAGAACTGCCGCGCATGCTCACGTTGCCGTCTATGTCCACCTCCACCGAAGGCAGGTTTTGCATCACCTCCGCCACCGTGCCGCTCTGCGCGTTCAGGTCCTGGCTCACGTTTACCACCCGCTTGTCCAGCTCAAAGTCCACCAACTGCCGCTGCGCCACCACCTCTACTTCGCCCAGCTGGGTGGCAGAGGCCTTTAGGCTGATATTGCCCAGGGCAGCTTCCGGCTTGTCGGCGGTAAGGTTGACGCTTGCATACTTGTTCGGGTAGCCCACCATGGAGGCCCGCAGGACAAAGCGGCCGGAGGGGACTCTTTCAAGTATAAACACACCTTCTATGTCGGTGGTGGCGCCGGTGACGAGGCTGGAGTCGGGCAGCGTGAGGAGCACCACGTTGGCAAAGCCGATGGGTTTGCCTGAGCCGGCATCCAGGAGCTTGCCGCTCACCTTGCCAATAGTCTGGTTTTGTGCCGAAAGCACCACCGGCGAAAGTATAAACAAGAAGTAAAGTATAAGCCGAAAGTATGTCTTCATCATAGTTCTTATAAAATCCGCGAAAGTATAAAAGGCAGCCAGCGGAGCGGCGGGTGAAGGCTCCGTTTGTATATAGTGCGACAAAAAAGGCGGGTGAAAGTTTAAAGCCGGTGCAAATTTTTCTGCGAAAAAACGTGCACGGCTCCGGGAGTAGGGCAACTGATGGCTCAGTATAAGGCAAAAAAAGAGCACCAGCCGTGGCCAGTGCTCCGGTGTTTTATACTTTACGGCGGTTTTATACTTGCTGTGACAGCGTTTTGCTCAGAAAATCCCACACCACCACGCCGGTGGCCACCGAGATGTTGAGCGAGTGCTTGGTGCCAAACTGCGGAATCTCCAGCACAAAATCTGAATGGTTGATGACCTCCTGCTCCACGCCAAACACCTCGTTGCCCAGCACCAGTGCATACTTTTGCCCCGGCTCCGGCCTGAACTCGTTCAGCTTTATACTTCTTTCCGCCTGCTCCACCGAACCAATCTGATAACCCTGCGCCTTTAGCTCTTTTACCTGCTCCAGGGTATCCGGCACGTGCTCCCATTCCACCGACTCGGTGGCGCCCAGGGCGGTTTTCTCAATATCACGGTGGGGAGGCTTGCCCGTGATGCCGCAGAGGTATACTTTTTCGGCCATAAAGGCATCGGCGGTGCGGAAAACGGAGCCCACGTTGTTGAGGCTGCGCACATTATCCAGCACCAAGACTAACGGTATTTTTTTCTTATTTTTGAATTCTTCAACCGAGTCGCGGTTGAGGTCGTCCATCGAAAGTTTGCGCATGTTTTTAGACGCCAGATATTAGACATAAGACACAAGACCTTTTGTTTCCAGCGCTGCCGCAAAGGTCCGGCGGTTTTGGGCAAAAGTCAAACCACAGTTAAATTGTTAAATGGCTGTATGGTTAAATTGATGGAGGAAGTATAAAGTATAAATAGGGTACAAAGTATAAGCACGCTGTCTTTGCTATTGCGGATTTGCAATCCGCAATAGCAAAGACAGCGGCTACGGACATGAAAGCGGATTGCAAATCCGCAGGTAACAAAGTTCCGGATTACAAATCCGGAACAGCATATAGCTTTCAGATAAGGAAGTCCGAAAGCAAAGTATAAATTCCCCTCCTCTGGACTAGCCAAAACGCGAGTTTTGAGCTAACGAGCGTAGCTCTCAGGGGTGGGTTAAGTCCATCCATAACAAAGTATAAAATCAGCTGCAGCGTTAACAATTTAACCATGCAGCCATTTAACCATAGAGGAAGTATGAAAGGAGGAGACAAAGGCACGGTAACGCCGCTGATGAAGCAATACAACGCCATTAAGGCGAAGCATCCGGGGGCGCTGCTGCTGTTCAGGGTAGGGGACTTTTACGAAACCTTCGGCGAGGACGCCATCAAGGCAAGTAAAATTCTGGACATCGTACTGACTAAGCGCGGCAACGGCTCGGCCTCCGAAACGGAGCTGGCCGGTTTTCCGCATCACGCTCTGGACACCTACCTGCCCAAGCTGGTGCGTGCCGGCGAGCGTGTGGCCATCTGCGACCAGCTCGAAGACCCGAAGACGGTAAAGGGCATCGTGAAGCGCGGCGTAACCGAGCTCGTAACGCCGGGGGTGTCGTTTAACGACCAGGTGCTCGAGCGCCGCAGCAACAACTACCTGGCGGCCGTGCATTTCGGTAAAACTGAAACGGGTATCTCCTTCCTGGATATCTCGACCGGCGAGTTCATCACCGCCCAGGGGGATAAAAGCTACATTGGCAAACTGCTGCAGAGCCTGGCCCCGGCCGAGGTGCTTTTCTGCAAACGCGAAAAGGAAACCTTTACCGATCGCTACGGCCCTGACTTCCGCTATTATGCCCTTGAGGAGTGGGTGTTCAAGTATGATTTCGCCTACGAGTCGCTGACACGGCAGTTTGGCACTGCCTCCCTTAAAGGTTTTGGTATCGAGGGCATGCACGAGGCGATTATCTCGGCCGGCGCTATCCTGCATTACCTCTCCGAAACGCAGCACCACGAGATTAGCCACATCGCCACCATCTCTCGCCTGGAGGAGGACAAGTACGTCTGGCTCGACCGCTTCACGGTGCGCAACCTGGAACTGCTCTACCCGCAGCACCCCGAGGGCGTGCCGCTGATACAGGTACTCGACCAAACCGTAACGCCGATGGGAGCCCGCCTGCTGAAAAAGTGGGTGGTGCTGCCGCTCAAGGACGTGGCCCAAATCCGTCGCCGCCTGGATACGGTAGAGGCCCTGACCAAACACCGCGAGCTGCTGGACGAGCTAATCGTGCACCTGAAAAGTATAAACGACCTGGAGCGCCTCATCTCGAAGGTGGCCGTGCGCCGCGTGAACCCGCGCGAACTGGTGCAGCTGGCCAAGGCCCTGGAAGCCATCCTCCCGATTCAGAAATTACTGGCCTTAAGCGATATTCCGGCCCTGCAGAAACTGGCGGCGCAGCTGGCTCCCTGTGATGGCCTGCGCGAGGAAATCCGCAACATCCTTAAGCCTGAGCCGCCGATGCTCACCAACCAGGGCAACATGATAAACGAGGGCGTGAACGCAGAGCTCGACGAGCTGCGTGCCATCGCCTTCTCGGGCAAGGACTACCTGGCGCAGGTGCAGCAGCGCGAAATCAAGAACACGGGCATCAGCTCGCTTAAAATTGCCTACAACAAGGTATTTGGCTATTACCTGGAGGTAAGCAACGCGCATAAAGACAAAGTGCCAGGCTCCTGGATACGCAAGCAGACGCTGGTGAATGCCGAGCGCTACATCACCGAGGAGCTCAAAACTTACGAGGAGAAGATTCTGAACGCCGAGGAACGCATTTATACTATCGAGTACAGCCTGTTTAACGAGCTGGTGCTGCAGGCGCTGGACTATGTGGCGCAGGTACAGCAAAATGCCAAGGTCATCGGCGTCATCGACTGCCTGAGCGCTTTTGCCAGTATAGCCCTGGCCAGCAACTACGTGAAGCCGGAGGTGAGCGAGAGTCATGTGCTCGACATCAGGAAGGGCCGCCACCCGGTTATTGAGAAGCAACTGCCCCTGGGCGAGACCTACGTGCCGAACGATATCTTCCTGGACAACGAGGAGCAGCAGGTGATTATCATCACGGGTCCGAACATGGCCGGTAAGAGCGCGCTGCTGCGCCAGACTGCCCTCATCGTGCTGATGGCGCAGATTGGCTCCTTTGTGCCCGCAGAAGCCGCTAAAATCGGCATCATCGATAAAATCTTCACCCGTGTGGGCGCGTCGGATAACCTCTCGAAAGGCGAGTCTACGTTTATGGTGGAGATGACCGAGACAGCCAGCATTCTCAACAACCTATCAGACCGCAGCCTGGTGCTGATGGATGAGATTGGCCGTGGCACGAGCACCTACGACGGTATCTCGATTGCCTGGGCCATTGTGGAACATCTGCATAACCACCCCAAGTATAAAGCCAAGACGCTTTTTGCCACGCACTACCACGAGCTGAACCAGTTGGCCGAGGAGCTACCCCGCGTGAAGAATTTCAACGTGTCAGTTCGCGAGGCGGGTGGTAAGATTTTGTTTATGCGCAAGCTGGTGCCTGGCGGCAGTGAGCACAGCTTTGGTATCCATGTGGCGCAGATGGCCGGCATGCCCAACAGCGTGGTGCTGCGCGCCGACGAGATTATGCATCACCTGGAGAAGGAAAAAGTATCGGAGCAGTCCCCGCAGCAGAAAATGAAGTCGGCGCCGAAGAGCAATTACCAGCTCAGCATGTTCGAGCTGCACGACCCGCAACTCGAGCGCGTAAAGGAGCTGATGGAGCAGCTGGACATCAACACCATCACGCCCGTGGAGGCGTTGCTGAAGCTAAACGAGCTAAAACTGCTGCTGCAGGACAAGCAAAAGGCAGGAGCGCGGTAGAAGGAAAAGTTCTCCTGAGAAGGTAGGGCTGTTTCATTTTAGAAAATGCAGCTATAAATTCCCTGTCATTCTGTTAAGAATCTTGGTGGAAGGGAGGTTAAGCTATCGCTACTGGCGGGGGTAGGGGCCCTCTTTAACAAGATCCTTTCAGGATGACAAAAAAGAACGTTTTAGCCTTTTGCCTTTGAGGAGGGGAGTGTGAACTATACTGTCGGAGAACTATACTTGCTGTAGCCGCTAGAGTATACTTTTAAAGTATAAATCCGCTTGTTTTCCGGTACCGGAAGTATAACTTTACAGAAGTGAGGGCGTGGAGCGGCTGGCTGCACGGCTGCTTCTAAAGAAGTCTGAAAAATTTCTGCCTGATTATCAGTGTAGAAGTATAAAGAGGATGATTTTTTTTACAGCAGCTATTGACAAGTCAGATTTTGTCTCTATCTTTGCATCACTAAATCACTACGGCGGTTTAGGAAAAACAAAAAAGCGGGAATAGCTCAGTTGGTAGAGCGCGACCTTGCCAAGGTCGAGGCCGCGGGTTCGAATCCCGTTTCCCGCTCACGGAAAGCAAAGAGAAGACGTTGTGGTGAACAACGTCTTTGTTTTTTAAAGTCACTTCTTCGGGATTAGCCTGAAGGTTGCCGGGATGGTGGAATAGGTAGACACGCAAGACTTAAAATCTTGTGGCCGCAAGGCCGTGCGGGTTCGATTCCCGCTCCTGGTACTATAACAACAAAAAAGGCTGCTAGCACTCAACTAGCAGCCTTTTTGCTTTTATGGCAGTAATTCAAAATCCTCCTTCTATTATACTTTAACCCCACAAAAAACGCCTCCCATACTTTAAAGTATAAGAGGCGCCTCTTAAGTGTAAAACTTACTCCAAATCTACCTCGCCAGATCCTTGGCCCTGTTGGCGTCTATGGCGATGAGTATAAACAGCAGTATGGTGAACGACCAGAGCGAGGAACCGCCGTAGCTGAAGAAAGGCAGCGGGATGCCCACCACCGGCGCCAGGCCTATCGTCATGCCGATGTTGACCAGGAAGTGGAAGAAGATGATAGAGGCCACGCAGTAGCCGTAAGTGCGCGCAAACACTGACTTCTGCCGTTCTGCAATGTTTACGATCCGGACAAGCAGCAGCAGGAATAGCGCGATTAGGATAGAGCTGCCTACCCAGCCGTGCTCTTCGCCGATAGTGCAGAAGATGAAGTCGGTGCTTTGTTCCGGCACGAAGTCGAACTTGGTTTGGGTACCCTCCAGAAAGCCCTTTCCCCAGAAGCCCCCGGAGCCGATGGCAATTTTCGACTGCGTCACGTTCCAGCCATAGCCCAGCGGGTCTGCCTCGGGGTTAATGAGAGCCTTGATACGGTTCTGCTGGTGCGGCTGCAGTACATTGTTCACAAAGAAGTCCACACTAAAAATCATACCCACTACGACCATCCAGAGGGCAATCATGATTTTGAAACGGCGTAGCAGGCGGTAATCCAGCCAGGTGGCCAGGGCCATGAGTATGGTGATGCCGGCAATCAGGTATAATTGCGGAACCAGCAGGGTAAGTATAAAAATAGCCGCCGCCGCCCCGCCGATTATAAGTATAAGCGGTGACATGCCTTCCCGGAAATAAGCAAGTATAAAGGCAGCAAACACCAGGGCAGAGCCCGTTTCGTTCTGCAGCACGATGATAATGGGAGGAATGAAGGTAATGGCCGCCAGAATCATTTGGTCCCTGAAGTTCTGCTGGCGCAGGTTTATACTTCCCAGGAACCGCGATGCGGCCAGGGCTGTGGCAAATTTGGCCAGCTCAGCGGGCTGTAAGCGTATTCCTGCCCCCAGGTCCAGCCAGGAGCGGGAGCCGGCAATAGGCTTGGCTACTACCAGTGTTATGAGCAGCAGCAGTATGATAAAGCCGTAAATAGGATAAGCAAGGTGCTCGTATACTTTGTAGTCCACCACCAGCAGCACCATAATCAGCAGGAAAGAGGCGCCTATCCAAACCAGCTGCTTGCCCGAATTAATGTCGAAGCTCAGGATGTTAACTACGTTGTCAGGGCTGTAAACCGCCGCGTAGATATTCATCCAGCCCAAGGCCACCAGCACAAAGTATGTCAGTATGGTCAGCCAGTCCAGGTGCGGGAATATGGACCCGTAGCTGCGGCGGCTGCTGCTGATGCGGGGCGTAGGGCTTGCTAACTTTTGTCCAAGTACTTTCTCCATACTTCTATTTGGATCTGATGTCGAGGTACTTTCTGCTGAGCACCCACTTCTCTTGTTCTTTTATCGTCACTGTGTCAGTCAGGTACTGCTCTATCATCAGGCCTGCGATAGGGGCCGCCGACTGTCCGCCCCACTTTCCGTGCTCCACGTACACCGCGATAGCGATTTTAGGATTAACCTTTGGCGCGAAGGCTATAAACACAGCGTGGTCAGGGCCCTGAGGGTTTTGGGCTGTACTGGTTTTGCCGCATACCTCTATACCAGACTTCTGCAGGTTGGCACGGCGGCCGGTACCGGCTCGCACTACCTCCGCCATGCCCTCCACTATCGGCTCGAAGTGCTTTGGGTCTACAGAAGTATAATGTTTCTCCCGGTATTCCTTCAGGGGCTTGCCCTCGTCGCCAATGGAGCGAATAATGTGCGGCGTAACATAATAGCCCCTGTTGGCAATGATAGCCGCAAAATTGGCCATCTGCAGCGGTGTTACTCCCAGCTCGCCCTGGCCTATACTCAGTGAGTAGATAGTGGAGTACTTCCAGCGGTTTTTGCCGTACACGCGGTCGTAGAGGTCGGTGGAGGCGACGATGCCTCTCTTCTCGCCCGGTATATCAATGCCCAATTGCTGCCCAAAGCCGAAAGATAGCACCTGCTCCCGCCACTCCTTCAGGCCAAGGGCCGTGTCTGTAAAGGTGTTTTTCGATTTTCCCTGGTTAATCAGCAAGCGGTAAGCCTGGTAAAACCACGGGTTGCAGGAGTGCTGCACCGCCCCGTACAGGTTAAGTGGAGAAGGGTGGTTGTGGCAGTTTACCAGCGACCTGTTACAGGCGTAGGTGGTATTAGGCGTAATAACCCCTTCCTGTAAGGCAATCAGGGCCTGCGTCAGCTTAAAAACAGAGCCTGGCGGGTTCTGGTCGGCCATGATGGGGCGGTTAAACATGGTCTTGTTCGAGTCCTGCAGCAGCTCCATGTAGTTCTTACCGTAGTCTTTGCCGGTAAACAGGTTGGGGTCGTAGAATGGTGCCGATACATAAGCCAGCACCTCGCCGGTGGCGGGCTCTATGGCCACGATACTGCCTTTAGCGCCGTTCATCAGGTACTCGCCGTAGGCCTGCAGGTCCAGGTCAATGGTACTTACCAGGTTCTCCCCGGCCACGGCCAGCGTATCGAAGGCCCCGTCGCGGAAGGAGCCTTTCTCCACGCCACGCACGTTCACCATTTTATACTTTACGCCGCGCTGTCCCATCAGGTATTTCTCGTACTCCAGCTCAATGCCGCTCTTGCCAATGTAGTCGCCGGGGCGGTAGCCTTTGTAGGTGCTATCCTCCAACTGCCTTGGGCTTATCTCTGCAATATAGCCTAGCGCGTGCGCCAGGCTCTGGTGCGGGTATCCGCGTGCCGTACGGGCGTTGATGTGGAAGCCGGGAAAATCAATGAGGTTGTTCTGGATATAAGCGAATTCCTGCGTGCTTAGTTTCTGATAGAAAGGGGAGGGCTGGACGGAAGAAAAGGCGCGGGCTTTTTTCAGGCGCTCCCGCACGTCCTCCAGCGGCAGGTTTACGAGTTTGGCCAGGCGCAGCGTGTCCAGGTTCTTTACGTCCTTGGGTATCACCATCAGGTCATACACGGGGGTATTCTGCACCAGCAGCTTGCCGTTCCGGTCGTAAATCAGCCCCCGGAAAGGATATTGGATGATGGGCTTAATGGCGTTGGTCTCGGCAGCCTGCTTGTAGCTGCTGTCCACTACCTGTATGTAAAAAAGCCTGATGATGTAGATAATGCCCACCAGCAGGAAGATGCCCTGAATAACGTATTTTCTGTTTTCTAAGTAATTCATCGGTAATCTATTCGCTCTCGCTTAGGTGAGAAGAACAGAAGTTGTATTATAACCACCACGATGCCCGTAAAAATTGTGCTGAGTATAGTCTTCGCCAAGGTGTACAGAGCTGTCTGGAAATTGATTGTTTCCAGGAAAAAAACAGCCGCATGGTGAAGCAGTATCAGCGTGAAGGCGTACGTCAGAAACCAGCGTGTGCCCATCACATGTATGTTTACCTCGTCGCTGCTGTCGTAACCATCGTGCGGTGTGAGAAGGTTCAAAACGTGGGGCCTTAAAAAGGCCAGCAGCACGCTGGCAGCGGCATGTATGCCCATGGTATCATAGAAGATGTCAACTGTGAAACCAACTATAAAACCCAGGAAAAGCAGCCATACTCTATTGATACTCAGAGGTAAATATAGCAAAAAGGCAACATAGATAAAACAGAAGCCCATACTGTAAAGCACCAGGTTATCCATGAGCAGAACCTGAAGCGCTACCAGTAAAAAAAATTGTACAATATGGGATGCTCCAAAGCTATTGTTCATCGGTAATGATGCCTGCGTTTTGTTCTAAGCTATCTTGTTCAGGTCGGTAGGTGTTCTCCACCACGTACACGAAAGAGAGCTGCGCAAAGTCAACGCTCAGCTGCACGCCTATCGTGTAGAAGCTCTTGTCGGGTTCCTGCTCTACAGAACTGATGGTGCCCACCATAATCCCCTCAGGGAATACCGTGTTAAAGCCACTCGTGACAATTGTGTCGCCCACTTCCGGCTTCACGTGCAGCGGGATGTAGTCGAGCAGCGCAGATCGGTAGTCGCCGCCTTGCCACTTGATGGTGCCAAACGTGTTGTCCTTCTCCAGCTTGGCAGAAACCAGCATCTGCGAGTGCAGCAGCGAAGTAACGGTGGCGTAGTGCTTTGATACGGTTTTTACACGGCCTACCACGCCCTCCGGCGCAATAACGCCCATGCCTGGCTGTACCCCGTCGGCAGTACCTTTCGAGATGGTCAGGTAGTTGTTCATGCGGCGCACTGAGTTGTTGATCACGCGCCCGGCCATCAGGTGGTACGGATAGGCCATACTGCTGTCGGTAGCGACAAAGTAGGTGGTGTCCAGGCTGGCAGTGCTGTCTGTTAAGGCCGCCAAACGGTACTGCATCAGCTCCTGGCGCAGGGCCGCGTTCTCGCTGGCCAGCGACTCGTTAACGGTGGCCAGGCTAAAGTAGTCTGTAATACCGCTCTGGAACTCCAGCACCTGCCCCACATACCTGGTGGCCGAGTTAAAGAAAGCTGCGCCCTGGTACGTGTTGTAACGCACGATCAGGAACACGCACAACGCCTCCAGCAACAGGAACACGAGGAACGCACGGAACCGGTAAATAAATGCAAATAGATTCCGCATTCGGCCCTGTTAGGTTAGCAGGACATTCTTAAATCCTTCGATGTTTTTGATGGCGGCACCCGTACCGCGCACTACCGCTCTGAGCGGGTCTTCGGCGATGTGTATCGGGAGCTTGGTTTTGGCGGCCAGGCGCTTGTCGAAGCCTCTGAGCAGGGCGCCACCGCCTGTCAGGTGTATGCCGTTGTCGTAAATGTCGGCGGAAAGTTCCGGTGGCGCAATCTCCAGTGCCTTCAGCACGGCCTCCTCTATCTTGGAAACAGACTTATCCAGCGCGATGGCAATCTCCTGGTAGGTAACTTTGATAACCTTCGGAATACCCGTCATCAGGTCGCGGCCACGGATCTCGTAGTCGGCTGGTGGGTTCTCCAGTTCTGTCAGCGCGGCACCTACCTCAATCTTGATTTTCTCAGCGGAGCGCTCCCCGATCAGCAGGTTGTGCTGGCGGCGCATGTAGTCCAGAATGTCTTTGGTAAACACGTCGCCGGCGATGCGGATAGACTGGTCGCAAACAATGCCGGAAAGAGCTACCACGGCAATTTCGGTGGTACCACCCCCGATATCCACAATCATAGAGCCAATCGGCTGCTCCACGTCGATGCCGATACCGATGGCTGCGGCCATGGGCTCCTGGATCATCCATACTTCCTTGGCTCCGGCATGCTGTGCAGAGTCGCGTACGGCACGCTTCTCCACCTCGGTAATGCCCGAAGGAATACAAATCACCATGCGGTGCGAGGGCTGAAACAGACGGCGGCCCGTGTCGATCATCTTGATCATGCCGCGGATCATTTCCTCAGCCGCGTGGAAGTCAGCGATTACCCCGTCTTTCAGCGGACGAATGGTTTTGATGTTTTCGTGCGTTTTTTCGTGCATCTGCATCGCCTGGCGGCCAATGGCCAGCACTTTGCCGGTTGTGCGGTCCACGGCGATGATAGAAGGCTCGTCAACTACAATCTTATCGTTATGGATAATGAGGGTATTGGCGGTACCCAGGTCTATGGCTATATCGCTGGTCAGAAAGTTAAATAGTCCCATGGTGAAGTTTGAGAGGCGTGCGCCCGCCTGTTATATTTTCAATATACAATATTTCTAGTCAGAAACTTGCGGCAAAATTAGCGAATTTCAGTGTAATTAGTAGTGCAAGTTATCCACTGTTACTTGAATAAATATTTATTTATACCTGAAATTTGTTTAACAGGCCACTGAATGCCTAGCTAACGCCGCGTGTGGGCTAAAATTGAGGTCTGGCTGGAAATAATAAAGTCCCTGGCCTTAGCGGCGGCAGGGACTTTTATGTGAAAAGTGCTATTAGAAGCGAGGGAATTAGTGCTTGAAGTGGCGCACACCCGTCATAACCATAGCCATGCCGTGGGCGTCGCAGTAGTCGATGGAGTCCTGGTCTTTGATGGATCCGCCTGGCTGCACTACCGCTTTAACGCCTGCTTTGTCTGCAATCTCCACGCAGTCCGGGAAAGGGAAGAAGGCATCGGAGGCCATCGCGGTTTTGCTCACGTCAAAGCCAAAACTCTGGGCTTTCTCGATGGCCTGGCGCAGGGCATCCACGCGCGAGGTCTGGCCCACGCCGCTGGAGAACATCATTTTATCTGTAGCCAGCACGATGGTATTGGATTTGGTGTGCTTGCATACTTTGGCAGCGAACACTAAGGCCTTTTTCTCCTCGGCAGTTGGCTGGCGCTTGGTAGCGGTTTTAAAGTCAGCCTCTGTCTCGGTGGCCAGGTCCTTGTCCTGCTCAATCACTCCGTTCAGAAGCGTCTTAAATTGCTTGGTTGGCAGCTCCACTGGCTTCTGCTTCAGCAGGATGCGGTTTTTCTTGGTCTTCAGCAGGTCCAAGGCATCTGCGTCAAATTCCGGGGCAATCAGTACTTCAAAGAAGAGCTTGTTCAGTTCCTCGGCAGCAGGCAGGTCTATGGTTCTGTTCGCGATAATCACCCCGCCAAAAGCAGAAACCGGATCCGAGGAAAGCGCGCTCAGGTAGGCCTCTTTTATCGTGTCGCCAATGGCGCAACCGCAGGCGTTCGTGTGCTTGAGGATAGCTACCACTGGCTCCTCGAACTCAGCGGCCAGGGCCACGGCAGCGTCCACGTCTACCAGGTTGTTATAAGAAAGCTGCTTGCCGTTCAGCTGCTCGAACAAGTCTTCCAGCTTGCCATAGAATGTGCCTTTCTGGTGCGGGTTCTCGCCGTAGCGCAGCGGCATGCTGTGCTGCACGCTCTGCTTAAAGGCCTGATTCTCGTTGTCGGCGTTCATGTAGTTGAAAATATGCGTGTCGTAGTGCGACGATACGTTGAAGGCCTTGGCAGCAAAGCGCTTGCGGTCTTCCAAGTCCGTGGCGCCATCCTTGGCCTGCAGCAGCTCCACCACCTCGTCATATTGCTCGCGGGAAGAGACGATCAGCACATCCTTGAAATTCTTGGCCGCCGCCCGGATCAGGGAGATACCGCCAATGTCGATTTTCTCGATCACATCCGCTTCTGAGGCACCGGAGGCTACGGTTTCTTCGAAGGGGTAAAGGTCTACCACCACCAGGTCTATCGGCGGAATTTCATACTTTTCGCGCTCCGACAGGTCGCTCTGGTTATCGCGGCGGTGCAGGATGCCCCCAAACACTTTAGGGTGCAGCGTTTTAACGCGCCCCCCGAAGATGGAAGGGTAATCGGTGAGGTCCTCTACGGCTACTACCTGAGCGCCCTGCTCCTCCAGAAAGGTCTGGGTGCCGCCGGTGGAGTAGATGGTTACACCGTGTTGCTTCAGCAGCTCCACCAGTGGTTCCAGGCGGTCTTTATAGTAAACCGAAATTAATGCGGATTTTATCTTAACGGATTGCATGAGATTGAGTATTGGGTTGATGATTGATTTCTATACTTGTTCCTGCGTCAGCAATAGCCTCTCCACCACCTCGGGCAGATGCTTATGCTCCAGTTGCAGCACGCGGGCGGCCAGTTCCTCAGGAGTATCGGTGGCTTGCACCGGGCAGCGCTCCTGAAGTATAAACTCACCCTTATCGTACTCCTCGTTGATGTAGTGGATGGTGATGCCCGATTCCGGCTCCTGGGCTTGCAGCACAGCCGTGTGCACGTTAATGCCGTGCATGCCTTTGCCGCCATACTTTGGCAGCAGGGCAGGGTGTATGTTGATGATGCGGTTCGGGAAAGCCCGCAGCAGATTGTTGGGCACCAGCCACAGAAAGCCGGCCAGCACAATTAGATCTGGGTTGAATTGCTGTACCTGCTCCAGCACTTTGTCGGTGTTGTAAAACTCGTCGCGGGTAAACAAAAAAGCCGGGACATGGAACGTCTCGGCTCGTTTCAGGGCATACGCTTTCGGATTGTTAGAGAACAGGGCGGCCACACGTATGGCAGGGTGGTGCTCGAAATGCTCCAGCAGGCGCTGCGCGTTGCTCCCAGACCCCGAAGCAAAAATGACTATATTTTTTTTATCCTTTGGTTCCAAAAGTACGGACTTGAATTAAACTGCAAATATAGTGGGTTTTGGTTTGAGAAGTAAATGGGTTTGTGTAAAAGTATAGGTTAGCCTTTATTTCCTGTGGCTTATGCTTTTATACTTGCCGGCTTATACTTTATACTTTCTATGGCGCATGTGTCCGCTTGTGCCTTTTTATACTTTGGCTATACTTTAATAACTGCTGATTCATACTTGTCTTACCAGCTTATACTTTCATAGCCGCTCCTTCCTGCAACTGGATACAAGCTATCCTTTCTAGCCACTGCTTCCTTCCTTTTGAACCAAGCTATCCTTTCTAGTTGCCGTTCACCCTATAGAATTACGAACCTATCGTTGCATCTACGCTTTCTGCCCTCCCAGGCCGGGAGGCCTCGCCTTCGGGCACCGCAACATCCACAAGGCGCTCCACCCAAAGGCTGGGATAAGGTTCGATAGCCACGGCTAATGATGTCATCTCGACCTTTGGGAGAGATCTAAATAGAATTCCCGGTAGATCTCTTGCCCTGCTCGAGATGACAGAGAATGTATGAAGAATAATTCCCCTCTTGGGAGGGGGTAGGGGATGGGCTTATACTTGTAGGGACAGGTTGTGCCCTGTCCGCGTGAGAACGGAGGCTATGAAACTTATACTTCAGCCAAAGTAATGACAAGCTCCCCGCCTTAGCCAAGGAGGGGCAGGGGTGGTTGGAGCTTACACTGCAGGTGCCAGAGATTCAATTCTACTCCTCCCCCTCATAAAAATCTATCAGCGCCGCGAAGTAGGCGTGATCCCAGCCTTCGGTGATGTCCTCGTAAGCCTCGTCGGGAATATTGGAGTGGCGCAGTTCGGCGGAGGTGCCCAATTTATGCGGGTGCAGTTTGATGGTAACGATGGAAGGTTCTGCCTGTTCGCCAAAGTACCACTGTTGCACAATCTTTTTGCCCTCCTCAAATTCCAGGTTCTTGCCCACAATGCTGCCTTCCCACAGTGAAAACTCCGACCCCGGCTCTACGCTCATCTCGGCTTCTTCACCGGTCCAGGCTTGTATGGTGAGCGGGTTGGTTAGGGCAGCATATACTAACGCGGGCTCGGCAGGTATAATGTAGTACTTCTTGTAGTCTTTCATGGGTAGGGATATGTTTATTTCTACGGGAGAACTGTGCGGTAATGGCAGCTGCAAGTATAAAGCTATACTTGCCTCTTCGCTTTCAACGACCAGGTAAATCGGAACTCGGCCACCTGGTCGCCGGCCTCATCTACGCCTATACTTATGGCTGTTACCGTTACGCCCTCGCCGGTGGCTTTTGTGCGCGCAATGGCCTCCTGTATCTGCTGCCCGTCATGGCAGGTAAAGGTAATCTTGCCTGTTGCCTTCTTGGTGAAGGTAGCCTGCATGTGCACCACCAGCATGGATACGGCAGGGCTTGCCTTGTACACATACATCATGCACAGGGCACCCGTTGAAAGCTCGGCGGCCATGCTCAGGCAGGCAAAGTAAATGGAGCGGAAAGGGTTTTGGTTAAGATACTTATACTTGATGGTAACCGACGCACGCTCCGGTGTAAGGGAGGCAACGCGCAGGCCAGCCAGGTAAGCCATGGGCAGCCTTGTAATCAGGAACAGGCGGAACTTAACCGGTGAGGTTACCAGCTGGCGGAACGCGGCGGCATGGTCTGGTAGCTGGTGGTTCATGGTAGCTGGTTTTATACTTTGTACTAGTGCAAATTAAGCTTCCTGGTGGCAGCCTTTGCACACTCCCTCCGCCGAGAAGTGCAGCCGTTTGGCGGTGTAGCCGTCAGGCAGCGTCAGGCTCGGAATATCCACGTCGTTCAGGCAAAACGTCTGTCCGCAGGCAACGCAGTTAAAGTGAATGTGGTTGTCCTCGTGCTTGTGCTGGCTGCAGTTGTCGTTCTTGCACAGGGCAAACTTTACGGCGCCGTTCACATCGTTTATACTATGCACAAGTCCTTTTTCCTCAAAGGAGTACAATGTTCGGTAGATGGTCACGCGATCATAGTTGCTGTCCAGGAGCTTCTCCAGGTCGGCGTGCGATAGTGCAAAATCATTCTCCAGAAACTGCTGCAAAACATCCAGCCGACAGCCGGTCTTGCGCAAACCATACTCCTCTAGAAGCGCTTGTGCTTTGTCCATTATATTGATATTCCACTCCTTTCGATTTCAAATATAGCTGGTAGTACCTCGGAAAAGAAACAATCCAAAAATATCGAAAAATATTATATAGTAAAAAAGATTCAAAAAAATGGAGCCAAAACAAGTCTTTGTCGTATGTATCGAAATACTTAAGTATAAGTTTTTATTGTTATATATCACGTTAAAATGTTAAATTTTCTTACAATGAAAAAAGCTCTACACATTGCTGCTGCTGTTTTCGCGTTTGTACTGGCAACAGGCGTTAGCAATGCGCAAACCAAGGAAGCTACTGTCAACGGCACACTAGATGTTATCTCCGAGCAAGGTAACCTGGTGATAGGCTCCGACGTCCAGTGGCAGGTGCACATTAACTCTTTCGACCGCCAGGGCGATAAGACCAATCTGGAAATTAAACTGCACAACCCGGCGCAAAGCAACAACTTCACACTGCACTACAACTCCAACCGCGATGCAGCCAACGAGGATGAGGCCGTTTACACCCAGGTTTCCTTTACCGATGGCGTGGCCGTGATTGGCCCGGAAGGAGGGGAGCCGCTGCCTACTTCCTACAAAGAGTATTTTAAGATCAACTTCTCCGCACCAGGCATTTACAAGTACGACCTGATCCTGCGCCGCGAAGACAATGTTGTGCTGGCCACTGTAACTGAGACAGTGACGGCCGGTACCGTGGCTAGCATAGATGACATGATCGGCGATTCGCGCGTGGCCGTTTACCCAACTGTTTCGACGGGCACTGTGAAGTTGAGCCTGGGCAAGATACGCAACGCCAACGTAGCCGTGATGGACATGCTGGGCCGTAAGGTACTGGAGCTGAGCAACGCAAACGGAACTGTGGAGATTAACACACAGCAGTATGCCCGCGGCACTTACTTTGTTAAAGTGATGGCCGAGAACGATGTCGCCTCCAGCCGCCTGATAGTAAAATAACCCTTTTACTCTATTGGTTTAATGAAAAGCCCGGGCCAGTACCCGGGCTTTTATACTTTGTAGCCCGGCCGAACCTGATTTTTGAAAGTATAGCAGGTGGTTAAAGGCATGCTTATAAATCTGCTAGAGGAGCAGCATGGAAAGTATGCCCGTAAGCATGATAAATTTATTGAGGTTGCTCAGGTAAGAGAAATCGCGCTTACGGTCGGCGCGCACCAGTTTTATGACCAGCCACACGCTTGGCAGCAGCACCAGCACCACCATATAGGCGTCGAATACCAACCCGGAGGCCTCATGCAGTATAACCACGAGCAGGAAAGCCTGAAAAACAGCCAGGAGCGGGTACAGCACCAGTTTGGCCCCGCGCATGCCCACCACTATGGGTAGGGTGCGGCATTCAAAGGAGGCGTCGCCCTTCATGTCCTCGATGTCCTTTATAATCTCCCGGATAAGCGAAATAAGGAAGGCGAAGAGGGCATAGCCCATCGTGATGCGGTTCAGTTCATCGGCATAAACAGCCACTACCAGCAGCATGGAAGCCGACAGCAGAGCAATCACCACGTTGCCGGCGAGTATCAGTTTCTTGAGCCTTGCTGAGTAGCCCCAAAGCAGCAGCACCGCGCCTATGTTTATCAGGGCAACCGGTATGGAAAGCAGCAGGCCCAGCAGCACCCCTATGCCCGAAAGTATAAGGTGGGCGAACATAGCCCTGCGCCTGCGGATGTGGCGGCCCACCAACAGCCGGTCTGGCTTGTTGATGGCGTCTATCTTCACATCGTAGTAGTCGTTGATGATGTAGCCGGCCGCCGCAATGCACACCGTGGACAGCTCCAGCACCCAGAAGCCGCCATCCAGCAGGCGCCGCCAGTCCTGCCCATGGGCTAGCAGGCAAGCTTGCACCAAGGCTTGGGACAGCACAATCATCACCAGGTTGCGGGCTCGTATAAGCGTCAGGATGGATTTCACGGGTGTGTTTGCAGAAGTATGGCGTTTTGTACTTTGTAAAAATACGACACAGAAGCTACCGGGCAATAAAAAAGCCCCTGACTCAGGGGCTTTTCCAGTGCTTGTAAAGTATGTTTGTCTTAAAACTTCCTCACATTTACAGCATTAACTCCTTTTTTGCCTTCTACCGTGTCAAACTCAACGCGGTCGTTCTGCTGAATCTGCAGACCGTTTAAGCCGGTAACATGCACAAAGAAGTCCTCGTTTGTTCCGTCCTCAGTGATAAAACCGAAACCTTTGGACTCGATAAAGAATTTTACTTTTCCTGTCTTCATAAAATTTGAACTGTTGATGGTAATTAAACTGCTGGTAATCTAAAAATTAATTTCTATATATACAATAGGGGATAAAAAAAATATTCAATTTATTTCTAGAAAAGTATAAGTAGTTTTTGTTTACCAACTGTCCTGCGCTTTCATCACCGTTTCTATTAGCTCACGCACGGCACCTTTGCCTCCGTCCTTAGATGCTATGAAAGTGGCGATGGCCTGTATGTCGTCAGCGGCATCGGCAGGGCAGGCGCGCAGGCCGCAGCGCTGCATCACCTCGTAATCAGGCATGTCATCGCCCATGTAGGCGGCGGTGGCCGGATTTATACCCTGCATGTATAGGTAGTCCTCCAGTGCCTCCACCTTGTCATCTATCCCCAGGAAAATATCCTCAATGCCCAATTGCTCCAGGCGGCGGCGCACCCCCGGCTCGTTTTTGCCCGAGATAATGGCTACCCGGTAGCCCTGGCTGATGGCGTGCTTGATGGCAAACCCGTCCTTGATGTTAAAGGCGCGCACCTGCTCGCCGTCGGCAAAGCAGTAGAGCAGCCCGTCGGTCAGTACGCCGTCCACATCAAAAACAAAGGTGTTAATGCTGGTGAGGTCTGTTTGGGTGATAGACATAAGTATAGACTGTGAAAAAAAGCGTTAATAAAGTATAGAAAAGCAAAAGGCTCCTTCCCGGGAAAGAGCCTTTAAAAGTATAGAATTTTCTGAATTTATACTTGCCAGCGCAGGTAAGATTTAGTCCTGGTTGTCGCGCCACTCGTAAACCCAGGCCGCCTGGATCTGCTCCAGGTGCCCTTCGTTGGCCTGCTCGCGCGTGCCGGCAAAGTTTGGCAGCGACAGTACCCACTCCAGCAGGTCGGTGAAGCGGATGCGGTAAATCTTAGACTCGTTGAAGTCATCACCGAACTTCTCGTAAAGCGCCATCGCGATGTCCTCGTAATCGTTCCAGTGTATAGGTGGCTCGTAGCTCATGTTTTCAGTTATCAATTATCAGTTATCAATTAACATTTGTCATCTAACACTTACTGGGAGTTGTTAAATAACAAATGAATTAGTGGCCCAGGAAATCCTGCTCCGGTATGGTTACTATAATATCCTCGTTGCCCTGCACCACGCACTGGCAGCCCAGGCGTGAGTTGATGCGCGGGTCTACGGCGCGGTCAATGTAATCCTCTTCTTTGTCCGAAATCTCGGGAAGGTCATCCATGCCCGCCTCCACGTACACATGGCAGGTGCTGCAGCCGCACACGCCGCCGCAGTTGTGCTGCAGTTTAATGTTGTTGTTGAGGGCCACATCCAATACCGATTCGCCTTCCACGGCCGGATGCGTTTCATCCGGTGAGCCATCAGCAAACTTAAACGTTATATTTACAACTTTCATGTCGGTGTCTTTATGATAAAGTGCAAAGTTACAAAGCCAGCCTGCCGAATCAAAGTATAGGCGCGGGCTTATGCGTTGCCTTTATCTAACAGAATTAGGCACAAATGGTTATCTCCCCTCCGGAGCGGCCTGTATACTTTGCGTCAGCAGCCGGTAGAGCTCCTGCAGGCGGGGGTGCTGCTGCAGCATGTGCAGGTGCTCTTCTATCACGTTTTGGTCGCGGCGGATAGCGGGGCCGGTCTGCACGGTATACGGGTTGTGCTGCATGGCTTTGGCAATTGTTTCCTGGATGAGTGGCTGCAGCAGGTGCTGGGGCAGATTGGCCTCCTGCAGCAGTTGCTGGCTGATGCCCAGCAGGTGGTTGGTAAAGTTGCAGGCAAACACCGCCGACAGGTGCAGGTGCTTGCGCGCCCCCGACGGCACTACCTCCACGGTATGGCTTATACTTGTGGCAAGTTCCTGCAGCCGTTGCAGTGCCGCCTGGTCTGTGGCTTCCAAAAGTATAGGCACCTGCTTAAAATCAACGGGCTTGGCTTTGGAGAAGGTCTGCAGCGGATAAAACACGCCTGTTTGTGCGCCCTGCACGGCAGCAAGTATACTCAGTGGCTGCGAGCCCGACGTATGCGCCACCACCGTTCTTGGCCTTACCTGAAGCGCTGTTGCCACTGCGGCAATTGCGGCATCGGGCACGGCTATCACCACCACATCAGCAGTTATACTTTGCAGGTCTAGTGAATTGAGCGGCTGGGCTGACTTCAACTGTGCTGCCAGCTCTTCGCGCGCAGCGGCGGTACGGCTGTAAACACCCGTGATAGTATGGCCTGCTGCCTGCAGCGCCTGCGCCAGATGCCAGCCCACATTCCCGGCCCCAATTATCGCTACGTTCATACGTTTATACTTTGCTGTCTCGGCAATTTACGCCTGTTGGGGCGTAATAAAAAAGCCTTTGCCGCTGTGGCAAAGGCTTTTCTGTAAGTTAGCAGGTTGCTTTATGCCGCCTGTCGTCTTGTTTCCTGTGGCACAGTGGGTCTGGCCTTGGTTTTGGATTTAGCCGTGCTCTTGCCTTCTTTTCGGCGCACAATGGCCATCACAAAACCAACGGTCATCACAAGGGTGCCAATCCAAAGCAGGTTCACAAATGGCTTCTCTACTGCCTTCAGGATGATGTAGTCCTTCTGTGAGGCATTCACGCCAATTTTAAACTTGTCGTTCTCCGTGTCGATGCTCAGGAACGTGAGGCGCAGGCCAAGGTCCGCAACTTCTTCTGGGATACGGCCTACCATCTCGTTCTTTACCAGCATAACAGGGTGTGCGTGGTATTCTTTGCGCTCGCCGTAGATTTTCAGGTCTGCCTGCACTGCCACGTCGCCTTCTGCCATGGATACGCCCGGCACTTGCGGCACGCGTTCGATGCCGTTAAACACAGCGATGTAGTCGTTCAGGATAATGGTATCGCCGATGGCAAGGTCATACTCCTGCAGCTCACCCCAATCCTTCTCCTCGTTCGGGTCCGGAATAGAGGAAACGTGGGTGTAAAGGTCCTTGTTGGCGAAGTGCTTGATGTCCGGAGAGGCCAGCAGTCCCATGTTCGGGTTTACTTGAGCACGCGGGTAAAGCGTAAACACCTTGTCGCCCTCGCGCTCTTTGTATTGCACCTCGTAGAACGTGTTTTCCGGAGAGTACATTTCCAGTGTGTCGCCTGCTTCAAAGTATATCTTGTCGCCTACCTTGATTTGCCCACGAGCAATGGAGGTATAAGGGTCGGCAGTAGGCCACAGCAGCTCGCGGTTCACATAGCCTGGCACACCGATTACCTCCTGGAACTGGCCATGGTAGCTCACGGTATACTTGTCCATGTCGGTAGGCGTGTTGCGCCACAGCAGCACGTTGTCACGGTTAATTTCATCCGGGAACTCACGGGAGTATACCAGGCCGGAAGTGTTCTGCGAAACGATGTTATCGTAGCCGGAGGAGAACAGGATGCCCAGTAGCATCAGGGCGATGCCCATGTGTGCCACCGCTCCGCCGGAAAGCGTTACTTTCTTGTGCAGCAGGCTCAGGATGATGCTCAGGTTAGCAAACACGGCAAACAGGGAGGCAACCAGAAGTATGATAAACTTAGGGTTATCCATGGTTTCGTGCAGCATGCCCATCTTTGAGAGCACAATAACCAAGCTGGCAAACAGCAGCGTCAGCATACCTGGCAGGGTGATGGCATCTACAAAAGTGCCCTTCTCGCCCTTGCGCCACCACAGCAGCTGGCCCACGCCTGTAAGCACGGCTATCGCTACGCCAGCCCACAGCTGGAACTTGGTGTAGTGCGCGATCTGGTCGGCTGGCAGAGCTGCGTTAGACTCAATCCCGATAAAGCCTAAGAAGGAATTATAAACCGGAATGGAGGTAGTAAACAGTACCTGGAAGGCGGCAAGGCAGAGCACGATGGCGCCTATAAACACCCAGAATTCGCCGCTATACGTAGTCAGTTCCTTCTCTGTCGTCGGGATGTTTTTCCAACGGTAAATCAGCAGGGCCACAGACAACACGGCGAAGGCTGCCAGGTAGGTAAAGAGCTGCCCGGATAAGCCTAGGTCCGTGAAAGAGTGCACGGAGGCGTTACCCAGAATACCGCTTCGGGTAAGGAAAGTCGCGTAAAGTATAAGTATGAACGAGGCAATCAGGAGGATAAAGGAAGCCTTCAGGCCTGACTTGCCACGGTTGTAGGCAATCATGGTATGGATAGCGCCCACCAGCACCAGCCACGGAATATATACAGCGTTCTCAACAGGGTCCCAGTTCCAGTAGCCACCGAAGTTCAGGGTTTCGTAAGCCCAGTAGGCACCCATCATAATACCCATGCCCAGCGATACGGCCGCAAAGTGTGCCCAAGGTAGGGCCGGCTTAATCCACTCCGAGTACTTACCTTTCCACAGGCCGCCCATGGCAAAAGCAAAAGGCACCAGTGTAGCGGCAAAGCCAAGGAACAGGGTAGGAGGGTGGATCACCATCCAAATGTTCTGCAGCAGTGGGTTAAGTCCCGTTCCGTCGGCAGGCACAAAGTTGGGGTCCATGGCAAACACCGGGGTATCCGGCATAAAGTCGCGCATCAGGATAAAGGGAGAAGAACCGATTTTCAGGTCACCAATCACCACACCCAGAATCATGGAGGTAAGGAAGAGCTGCACAAAGGAGAACATGCCCATTACTGGCGCCTCCCATACTTTCTTCTTGCTGCTGCTGTATATCAGCACCAGGCCGATCACCACATGCCAGAAAATCCAGAGGAGGAAAGAACCCTCCTGGCCCTCCCAGAAGCTGGACACCATGTAGTGCACAGGCAGGTGGTTGGAAGAGTGGCTCCAGGCATAGTAGTACTCATAACGATGTTCGTAGATGATGTTGAACAGCGTAAAAATAATCACCATTACGGCGGCACTATGCACATAAAATGACCAGCGGCCCAGCTTGCGCCAGCTGTCGTCGCCGGAAAGCTCCACCTTTGTGCGGGACGCCATAAAGTATGCGTAAGAGGATACGATAGCCGCCACGAAAGCCACAATCACACCAGTATGGCCAATATCCCCAATCAGCGTGTTAATCATCTTGATGAGTTAGAAAGTTAAAAAGTTTGAAGGTTAGAAAGTTAAAAGATTAAAGAGTAGCACTTTCTAACTCTCTAACCTTTTAACTTTCTAACTATATTTTAAAGGCTTGCCGTTTTACCGTCCTTTATTTCGGTTTCCACATACTTGGATGGGCACTTGAGCAGGATTTTGTCGGCCACGAACACGTCGTTTTGCATGTTGCCTGTTATCACCACTTGCTCTGAGCGCTCGAAGTCCTGCGGTTTAGGGTTAAAATAGACCACCTTCTGCTCGTAGCGGTTTGTGTCCACGAGCATAAACGAGAAGTAGTTCGGGTCTACCAGCGGGTCATAGTTCATCCCCACAATATGGCCCTGATCGTCCTTCTTAAGGCGGCCCACCACGTGTACCTTGGTCATGTCGCCATCGTCGGCGCGCTCAATAGCCTCGCCAAAAGAAACGTAGGTGCTGGCGTCGCCTACCGAAGACATGATGATAACAATTGCCACGGCAATTACCATAATCCCGATGATGTGTGTCTTTTTCATCTTTGTAAAAGTATATAGGAGCTCTTTTTCTGTTTGGCTAACACACGCTGGCATGTTTTAAATCCACCGTGCTAAAACTATTTTTGGCCGGTAAGCCGGTTTATTTGTTTACCAGGTCGTCTTTCAGCTGCTTCTCCAGGCGGCTCACCTTGCGGTCAATCGTAACCAGGTAAGCGATGGTACCCACCAGCACCGTTAGCAGCACTACTACTACTACGTATATCTTGCCGTCCTGGCGCAGGGTGTCGGCCATCTCTATCTGTGTCTGCGGGGCCGAAGAAAACTCCACCTCCGACATTTGTCCGGGTTGTGCCTGTGCAGGTTGTAGTCCGGCGGCTGCCACAAGTATAAAGCACGAGAGGGCCAGTATCTTAAACAGTTTCATATAAGCGTTGTCTCAGTATTTCCAGTCTTGATTTTACGTTTACTACCCAGATGCCCAGCAGCGTCCAGCCCATCACGGCAGGGTAAAACACCATGCGCAGGCGGCTGTCGAGGTCGTAGGCGTTAAAGCCGGGGTTGCCTCCGTTGCCG
The DNA here is from genome assembly GCF_900113285.1 of Pontibacter chinhatensis. Taxonomy (GTDB): domain Bacteria; phylum Bacteroidota; class Bacteroidia; order Cytophagales; family Hymenobacteraceae; genus Pontibacter; species Pontibacter chinhatensis. Next base: position 476,210 of record NZ_FOOT01000004.1, on the reverse strand, counting down.
GGGTGCAGCGAGTCGGTCAGGCGCGGAAGTATAAACAGAAGCGGGATAAGCGCCGCAAAGGCGAAGATATTGTAAACGGCGCTGATGCGGGCGCGCTGCTGTTGCTCGTTAAAGGAGCTGCGCAGCACCAGGTAGGCAAAGTATATCAGCAGGCCAATGGCAGATGCGTTCTGCTTCGGGTCGTTGCTCCAGTACTCGCCCCAGGTAAACTTGGCCCACTCCATGCCTGTAATGATGCCCAGCACACCAAACAGGATGCCCACCTTGGCAGCCTCGCTGGCGATCACATCGTTCTCGATACTAGGCTTGCGGAGGTACTTGATGGAGTATATAACCGAGATAAGCAGGATAAGGATCATGCCGAACCACATCGGCACGTGAAAGTATAGGTTACGGATAGTCTCGTTTAGGATGGCCAGTCTCGGAACCTCATGCAGCATGCCGACCACTACTGTATAAACCAGTAGCACAACCGCCAGCACTTTCCACCAATTTTTCTTCATGTCAAATCAAAGTATGCAGGTCTCCGGGGCGCGTTGCCTGCTTTTCTAAAGACACTTAAAGCTTCTAATTCGTTCTGTTTTGTCTCTGTTTACGAGCTTAACGCAGCACTTTTTCCGCTTAGAACACCCGCTTTTCGCTCCTATACCTTTACGAACGCCAAAGGTACGGGAATAAGATGTAAGAAACAGTGATTACAATCATGTTTATAGCGAGCAGAGTAAGCAGTTCGTCGAAGCTGGCGCTACGGTCGAGGCCGTCCATGGCGTTTTTAGACATCTTTATCAGCATCAGCAGCATCGGCACGATAACCGGAAAGCTGAGCACGGCCATCAGGGTGCTGCTGTTGGCTGCCTTGCTGGCGATGCTCGAGATCATGGTGAGCGAGGTGGAGAAACCCACGGCACCCAACAGGATGGAGAGCAGGAACATCGGTACATCCTCCACCGGGTTGCCCAGCACAAAACCATAAAACACGAAGCAGATGATGGCCAGCAGCAGCATCAGCAGGGTATTGTAGATGATCTTGGCCAGGATGATCCCCTGCGGGCTGACTATGGAGTAAAAGTATAGCAGCCGCCCGCGGTTCTCCTGCATAAAGCTCTTGGCAATGGCGTTTACCGACACAAACAGCAGGATGATCCAGAGCATGGCGTTCCAGACCGGAGCCACCAGAATGTTTGAGCGCATGCCGAAGCTGAGGTAGCAGACAAACACCACACTGCCCACATACAGCAGCATCCCGTTAAGGGCATACTTCTGCCGCCACTCCAGCACCAGGTCCTTGCGGATCAGGTATAAAATCTCTTTAAACAGCACGTTCCTTTTATTTTGCCACAAAGGTAAGGCACAAATCGTTGGGAAAGTAATCTGAGTTAGAGAGTTTGGAAGTTGAGGAGTTGGAGCGTTAAAAAATTAGAAAGTTGGGAAGTTAACCACGCTGCTTCCCGGCTTACTTTATACTTTGGCCAGCTTTTCATCTTGTTCGCCTGAGCCTTTACCAGAAGTATAGCTCGCCTTATTACCCGCCATAAGCAAAAAAGCACGGGCCGCAGTGGCTCATGCTCTCATACTATACTTTATACTTTGCCGGACAACTGAGGGCGCTATCCGGGGCTTGGCGTTACTGCTCTTTCTTCTTCTTTTTCTTGTCTGACTTGTGCTTGACTACTTTGGCGTCGCGGTAGAAGATGATTTCCTCGGCAATGTTGGTTACCTGGTCGCCTACCCGCTCAATCTTCTTGATGATGGAAAGTATAGCCAGCGCCTCCGCTATCATGTCCGGCTTTGCAGTCATATACTGGGTCATGATCTTGTCCGATTTGCGGTAGATTTTGTTCAGGGTCTTGTCGTGCTTGATCACCTGCTTGGCAAGATCAGTGTCGTTGTTAATGAAGGCTACACGGCAATTGGCAAACATTTTCTCAGCCTCATCATACATATGCACCACCTTTGTCTGCTCCAGAAGATCGAGGTTAAAAGGAGCGTCGAGTTTTGCCACGAAGTGGGCCACGCCCTCCACCGTATCGCCGATGCGCTCCAGGTTCGAGTTGATTTTAAGTATAGCCAGCACCAGGCGCAGGTCCACAGCCACGGGTGTGTACAGCGCCAGAAAGTTCTCGCACATGCGGTCTATCTTAATATCGAACTGGTTAACCTTGCGGTCGCGTTTCACTACCTGCTCGGCCAACTCTTTATTGGCTGTCAGCATGGCTTCGCGACCGGCCTGCAGTTGGTACTCCACCAAGTCCCACATTTCCATGAGCTTGGTTTTGATGCGGTTTAACTCGATATCTAATTGGTTCATCTATGTCTTTTTTTGCGGATGAGGTTTGTCAGGTACAAAAGGAAAGGCATGTCCAATCAACCAAAGCGCCCCGTAATGTAATTCTGGGTGCGTTCGTTTTTCGGACTTGTAAACATCGATTTTGTTTTGTTGTACTCTACCAGCTCGCCCATGTAAAAGAACGCGGTATAATCGCTTACGCGCCCGGCCTGTTGCATGTTGTGCGTCACAATCACGATGGTATAGTCGTTTTTCAGCTCGTAAATCAGCTCCTCGATCTTAGCCGTGGAGATAGGGTCCAGGGCTGAGGCAGGCTCGTCCATCAGCAGCACCGAGGGCGAGATGGCCAGCGCGCGGGCGATGCACAGGCGCTGCTGCTGCCCCCCGGACAAAGCCAGCGCCGACTTGTCGAGCTTGTCCTTTACCTCTTCCCAAAGGGCCGCCTGGCGCAGCGACTGCTCGGCCGCTTCCTCTAGTATTGACTTCTTCTTGATGCCCTGTATCTTAAGGCCGTAAACCACGTTTTCGAAAATGCTTTTCGGGAAGGGGTTGGGCTTCTGGAACACCATACCCACTTCCTTGCGCAACTCGTCCACGCGCACGTCCTTGGCGTAGATGTCGCGACCGTCCAGCAGAATATCGCCCTCTACCCTAAAGCCCTCGATGTAGTCGTTCATGCGGTTTAGCGTGCGCAGGAACGTAGATTTACCACAACCCGACGGGCCGATAAAGGCAGTCACATTCTTCTCATCCATGGCGATGTTGATGTTCTTCAGCGCATGGAAATCCCCGTAGTAGGCGTTGAGGTTTTTAGCCTCCAACTTGTTATGTTTTTTGCTCATGTTCAAAAGGAAGTATAAATAAGCCCCTGCCTTACCATTTTACCTTGCGCTGTTGCCTGTTGCGCAGGTATACTGCAATGCCATTGAGCAGGAAAGTGAGCAGCAGCAGTACAATAATTGCGGCGGCGGCGTTTGTCAAAAATGCCTCCTGCGGTCTGGAGGTCCAGTTAAAGATCTGGATCGGCAGCACGGTAAACTCATCCAGCGGAGAGCTTGGCGTAAACGGCACGTAAGCCAAGGCTCCAATCACAATCAGCGGCGCTGTTTCGCCCACAGCCCTGGATAAGGCCAGGATGATGCCTGTCAGGATGCTGCCGAAAGAGGCGGGCAGTACCTGGTTCCACACCGTTTGCCACTTAGACGCGCCCAGGGCATAAGAGCCGTCGCGGATGCTGCGCGGCACTGCCTTAATCGCCTCGCGGGTTGTTACGATGATGATCGGAAGTATAAGCAGCGAAAGTGTGAGCGCACCGGCCAGCAGGCTGCTTCCCAGCCTCATCTGCCGCACAAAAATCTCCAGGCCCAGCAAACCATAGATTATAGAGGGAACACCGGCCAGGTTGGCAATGTTTATCTCCAGAAAATTGGCCCATCTGCCTTTCTTGCCATACTCCTCCAGGTAAACCCCGGCGGCTACGCCCAGGGGCAGGGCAATCAGCGTGGTTAACACCAGAATCCAGAGGGTGCCTACCCAGGCCGTCATGATACCGGCTTTGCTGGCCCTGCGCGACGGCAGGCTCGTCAGGAAATCCCAGTCCAGGCGCTTGGCTCCCTCCACTACGATGTCGATCAGGAAGATGGCCAGCACCACCAACCCTATAAAGGTACAGAAGATACCGAAAACCTGGAAGGCTTTATCCTTTAACCTGTTAAGTTCAGAGTTAGTCATACTTTTCCTGATATTTCTTTTTAATCCAGAAGCTGAGGTTGTTCAGCGCGAAGGTGAAGACGAATAGCGTAATGCCTGCCGCGAAAATGGTTTTATACTCCAGCGAGCCCTGCGGCACGTCGCCCATACTTACCTGCACAATGTAAGTGGTGATTGTCTCGATGGGCACGAGCGGGTTCATGGTGAGGCGCGGTTGCTGGCCGGCGGCCACGGCCACGATCATGGTTTCGCCCACAGCCCTGGAAATAGCAAGTATAACCGACACTATAATACCCGAGGAGGCAGCCGGAACCATTACCCCAAAGGAGGTTTGCAGCCTGGTAGAGCCCATCCCATAAGCAGCCTCCCGCAGCGAGCGCGGCACGGAGCTGATGGCATCCTCGCTGAGGGAGGAAATCATCGGGATGATCATGATGCCCATGACGATACCGGCTGACAGGGCGTTGAAGCCCGCGAGGCCAGGTATGAACTGCTGCAGAAAAGGGGTTACCACAGTTAAGGCAAAGAAGCCGTACACTACCGTTGGTATGGTGGCCAGTACCTCCAGCATCGGCTTCACGATCTGCTTCATGCGGGCATGCGCGTACTCGTTCAGGTAAATGGCGATGGTAAGGCCGATAGGCAAAGCCACAGCGATGGCGATAAGGGTGGTAAGCAAGGTGCCTGCTACCAGCGGCATGATGCCAAACTTTTTGTTGGCAAAAAGCGGGGTCCATTCTTTCTCTGTCAGGAACTCCACAATGGATACCTCTTTAAAGAAGCCGATGGACTCTGAAAGCAGTACCCAGATAATGCCTATGGTAACAAGAATCGTGATTAGGGCGGATAACCACAACAGGCCCTCGATAATTTTCTCCGTTACTCTCAAGGTGCTGTTTATTTTAAGTAGCCCGGGCATGGTGGTTTTCCCCAACCACACCCGGGCAATGTTTTTAAAGTATAGGTTTACTGCTGCTTAGCGGTGGCTGCTCCCTTGCCGGAAACGAACTGCTCAAACTTCTGTCGCTGCTCGTCATACAGGTTGTCCGGAAGCGGAATGTAGCCAATCTCCTGGGCCAGTTCACCGGCTGCGTCGAGGTAGAAGTTTACAAAGTCCACCACCTCCGGGCGCTCCACGGCTTTGGACTGCACATAGATGAACAGCGGGCGCGATAGCGGTGCGTAAGAACCGTCTTTCACTGTCTCCAGAGAGGCTACAATGGCGCCTTTTCCGTTGCTGTCATCGCCATCGTCCACGGCTACAGCCTTCAGCTTGCTCTTGTTCTCTTCATAGTAGGCAAGCCCGAAGAAGCCCAGCGCATACTTATCGGTAGAAACGCCCTGCACCAGCACGTTATCGTCTTCGCTGGCCGTAAAGTCGCCGCGGCTGGCGCGGGCTTCCCCTACAATAGCCTCTGTAAAGTAGTCATAAGTGCCAGACTCCACGCCAGGTCCGTACAAGTGCAGTTCCTGGTCAGGCCACTCCGGGCGGATCTGGTTCCAGCGGGTAATCTTGCCCTGTGCGGATGGCTCCCATATTTTTTTCAGCTCCTCCACCGTAATTTCCTTCACCCAATCGTTCTCCGGGTGCACCACCACCGTCAGGCCATCATACGCCACGGTCAGCTCTACATAAGACAGGCCATTCTGCTCCGCGGTTTTGGCCTCATCGGCGTGGATGGATCGGGAGGCATTGGCAACGTCTACGTCGCCTCTCACCAATTTCTTAAAGCCGCTGCCTGAGCCGGATACGCCCACTGTTACTCGTACATTCGGAGCCTCAGCGCGGTATTCCTCTGCCACGGCCTCCGTAACCGGGTAAACTGTAGAAGAGCCGTCTATCTGCACGCTGCCCGAAAGATCTGAGTCGCCAGTGTTTTCCTGGTTGCCGCCACAGGCGCTAAACAGCATGGAGGTACCCACCAGTATGGCTGCAGCGTTTAGGTTGGTAAGCTTAAATTTTAACATAAGCTGTTGGTTATAGTGTTGGTTTTTAGATGTCTAATACGCGCTGACACTCCAGATTATACTTGTGTGTCAGGTAAGTAGTTTTGGGAGCCGCGCCTGCCGCAGCTAAGGGGCCTTTTAGGGTGCGAAGTGACACAGAACTGACGGATTTTGATAATTTAGCGTGTTAAGAAATTATAAAGCTTTTCCCTTCTTACAGCGCTAACTCCATCTGCAGCCGGAACTGGTAGGTATTGTCCCTGCCCGGCTGATCCTGCAGCGTCACATCGCTTTGCACCTTCAGGCTGTGGCCCACGATATACTTCGATACCCCCAATGTGTACTGCTCCTGCGCGCTGATGCCGGTTTCATTCTCCGGGTTGAAGGTGGTGTAGCGTCCGGCCACCTCCCAGTTGGATGGCAGCAGGTAACCCGCCTGAATGTTGAAGGCATTACCCGTTACAAAAGTCTCCTCCACGGCGCCGCTTTCGTCTCTTAGCACTACAGGGCCATCTTGCGCGCTCCGGTTGGCATACTCCGCCATGGAGGAGAAGCCCCTGTACTTGAACATGGCGTCCACGAATACTGTGCTCAGGTCACGCTGTTCCGTCAGGAAGTCTCCTAGTTGGCCTCTTGCCCTGGAAGCATTATCGTTAAAATCGTAGGAGGCAGCCAGCGCTAGCTTCGGTGTCGGCTCCCGCTCCAGGTCTCCGCCCACGTAATCGCCACCGCCCTTAAACTCGCCGAAGGGAAGCAATTCTACCCGGGCGGTGTAGGCGTAACCTCCGGCATTATTCACTGTGATGTCACGGCCTTCGCCCATGCTGATGGCGCCAGTCTCGCGCAGCACCATGCCGCCCACCTGGTGCTGGTGGTGCAGCTGCAGGCCCACATCGCGGTCGAGGTTAAGCTGTGAGTTAAGGAGGCTGCGGTCCACGAACTGCATTTTCTGGGAGGATACAACCCGCTCGCGGTTTCCGGGAAGTTTGGTCTGGCCTGCCCACAGTTCCAGTCCCGGCGCAAAGTTCCATCGGGCTACTGCGTCCAGGATAACGTTATCGGCGTTGTTAGTCTTGTCGGGAATGTCGCTGCCGATGTCGCTGTTGCTCAGCCCGACCTCGATTTTATAGGTGAGCTTAGGGGAGTAGGCAAAGCCTTCAAACTTCAGGCGGGCCCTGCGAATAAGGAGTCGGTCGTCCCAGTTGTCGGTGGCAGGGTTCTGGATGCCCTGGTAGAGTAGCTGAAAGCGGGTACTGAACTTGAGGGCGAAGGAAGAGTCGGCGGCTACAAACTGTAGGCCCTTGCCAAATTTGGAGTCATTTATACTTTGTCCTTGCGTAGCATGGGTCACAAGTATAAAAAAGAAGAGCGCCCATCCGGCTCTTTTAAAGCGTCTGTTCACGAGTCAAAGGGTTAGGTGAGAATTAACCTTTATACTTCTATATGGTTAGTCAGGCCATATGTTCTTTGCAAACTACCTGCAGTTAGTCAGGCTGCAGCTATAACTTTTTGCAATCTACGCTGCAAAGTAACGCGTGTTATATTACCTGGTAGTTACCTCAATGTTAACTTAATGTTAAGTCCTGCTAACAAGGACTTTTACCTGGCTGCGAGAGGTTGGGAGGCGGCTGGGGAGGGTGGTGCAACCTATAAATTGAAGTATAAAAAAACATACCCTCTGGCCTTGCAGCCAAAGGGTATGCCGTATCTGCGAAGAAGGAGTTAGAAATTAAACTGTGCCTGCAGTCTCAGCCGGTTGCCATGCTGGTTGTTATCCGGGTTGGCTGCATTGCGCACCGTTCTGTCGCCGATGGAGTAGAGGGCAGTAAACTCCAGGCTCTTGTTGATGAGCCATTCTGCACCAATCTCTGTTTCATACACCAGGTAGCCGGGCGCGTCTTTTTCGTGCTTTTTGCCCCCATCGTAGTATTGCGCCTTTACAAACGGCATAATAACTTGGTCGCCTGCCTCAAGCCTGTACATGGCCTGTGCGTAGCCGCCATGCAGCGACTTCTCTACAATAGCGTTTGCCGCAGGGTCATACTCAGGGCCCTTGCCAATATTATACTCAGCCTGGAAGCCCAGCGGCTGCGGATATACTACAAGCGATGCCGCCACGCGCTGGTCTGTGTAGCTCTTGTCAACAGCAACCCCAGAAGTTACCATGTCAGGCGTAACCGTATACTTGCCGGAGTAGGCCTGTATGCCTGTTTCTATAAACCGGCCATTGGTTAGTTTAAAAGGATAGGTTAGCCTGGCAACAGCATGAAGGTTGTCGTTGGCTTCGGGTTTGTTGGCGGTTTGTCCGTTAAATACACCAATACCCAACATGCCATAGTCTCCGCTCCCTTTCAGGCCAGAGCTGGTCAGCTCATCAAAACGCCCCCTGATTTCCTGTGGCGCGTAGTAGAAGAACACACCCAGGTCGCGCTCGTTGGCAATGGCGCTGTTAAGGGCATCGTTTCGATCCAGGGTAAGGCGGTTGCTGCTCGACTGCAGGTTCTCAAAGCCGTACGGGATCTTGCTCTGGCCAAGGCGTACCCTGTATTCCTTCTTCTGGTCCATCGCTACATCAAAGTAGGCATCGCGCAGTTGCAGGAAGTTAAGCGAGGTAGAGCTGACGGAAGAAGCCAGATCTGGCTGTATATAAAAGGAGATACGGTCGGTTACATTGCCGCTGAAGACCAGGCGGGCGCGCCTAATAAATAAGCCGCCATTTTCGCCTAAAGATCTGTCGCACTGGTCGCATTTTAGGTTGGGGTTGGTTTCGAGCAAGCGGTTGTACCTGATTTGGGCGTAGCCTCTGATAGAGATGATGTCGTACCAAGCCTTCTTTTTAGGTGCTTCCTGCACCGCGGCAGGGGCTGGCTGCTGCACCATCACCGACGTGCGCTGTGCGGTAGAGTCCGAAGTCTGTGCTTTCGCTTCTTTCGAGATAAAAAAGCCTGTGGCTAGTCCTGCCGCCAGGATAGCACGCGTTACTGTCGTTACTTTCATTTCTTGGGTGAGAATAGTTTTGCTTACTGCCTTAGTCTGTTCCTGCCGCGGAGTCTACTCGCTGCAGGAAGGCAGCCGTTGAATATGAAAAGCCTTTTAAAGCTTTAGAATACTGAATTATTTTCAACGCCACAAAGGTTGGACGCCAATGTTATTCATGCGTTATGCTCATGTTAAGAAAGTGTTAACAAATGTTGCCTTTTATTTTTAGTTACTGCAAAGTATAAAAACGCGATGCGTGCCACCTTCAGCTATAAAGTATAAACCTCTCTCATCCCCTCACGCAAAAAAAAGCTGTCACAAATATCCATCTGTAACAGCCTCCAGTATAGTTTTAAATTCTGTTTAGAATTTGTAGCCAGTCCAGCCGAACACGGAGGTATCAGCGCCTGTGTTTGCATTGTTGGCTTTGATGTCGGCCCTGTCAGGATTTTTCACTTCCTGGCCTTTCACCGTTACACCGGTATGGTGATACTCGATAACAGTACCGGCATTTCCATTTCCTTTGCCGTCTGTCAGGTCAATCAGGTCTGTGGCGGAGCCGCCTTTGATAAGGAGGTTGGTGATATGGGCCTTAGCGCCTCTGCGCACCTTCACCGCATCCTGCATCTCAAATGTAGACTCGTTTGCAATCGTGATGTTCTTGAAGATGAAGTCAGACTGGTTCACGTCGCCAGGAGTGTTGCCATCCAGGTTGCCGTCCAGCTCAGCGCCTCTTGGGTCAGACTCTGTGCTGGTATAGCCGGCCTTCCAAACACCATAGGCGTTATCCAGCGTGCCTGACCAGCCCTGCGTCACGTCGAACATGTCGTCATCAGAATCCACTACCAACAGGTTCTTCACATTTACCGAGCCACCGAAGAACTCTATCGCGTCATCAGCACCATACGGTATGTAAACGTTCTCGATTTTAGTGCCGCTTCCCACGGCATTCAGCGTCAGACCATTGTGCTCGATATCAGCGGAAGACTTTGCGCCGGTATACTCCAGGATAAGGTATTCGATTGAGCCGGAGTTGTCGTTGTTATTATCGCCGCCGTAAATAACGGCCGGGTTAATTTCTGTGGTGCTGGTAGTCACTTTGCCAGCCGGGCCGGAAAGTTTTGCCTTACCGTTAATAATCAAGCCACCCCAGTCGCCCTGCGCAGGGCTAGCCGCCGCAGATGTTATTTTAACCGGCTTGTCGGCCGTACCGTTCACAAAGATTTGACCACCTTGCTCCACCAGAATATACTTGTTGAAGCCCTTCTCGGCTTTGATAACCGTGCCTGCCGGAATACGGAGTTTACCGCCATCCACTACAAGCAATGACCCTGTTAATTTGTATTCGATGTTCGGGTCAAGTGTTACTTCGGTGGAGATGTCACCGCTTAGTTCATTGTTTACAACTGGTGCTGGTGTCGAATCATCGTCCTCTTTGCAGGAAAATAGCCCCAGCGGAATCATCAATAGGTAAAGGATTGTCTTTTTCATTTTTTTGATTGTTTATACAATGTTAGTAATGAGAAATCAACTGAATGTGAACGGATTATTAACTAATTGTTAAAACTGGTAGGTCACGCCGAAGTCGAACTGAACACCTCGCTTATAGCTGCGGATAACCACGGTCTGAGGAGCTGTATCGGCGCCGGCGCCTTCTCGGGTAAGTCTGTAGGCCGGGTTCAACAGGTTTTTGGCTTTCAGATTGAGTTTGAGGTGCTCGTTCAGGCCTACGGCGGTCACAAAGTCCAGGGTGGTGATGCTTTCCTCAATCAGGTTGTTGAAGCCACGTGTGCCGATGGTGTGCACTTTGTCGCTCAGGTAGTTGAGGACCAGTGCTGATGTTACGCTAACATTTCTGTCGGTGAGCAGGTTGTAAGTCAGGTCCGCGTTGAGGATGTAGGGGGCGGCTCCTTCCAGAGTAGAGGAGGTGTTCTGCACAAAGAAGGTTGGGTCCAGGTTTACTCTCGTGTGGATGTAGGAGGCATTCAGGCCGGCATTCAGACGATGCTTCTCGGCAAGATTCATCAGCGATTTTCTAACCTCTACCTCCACACCGGTGGCCACGGCATGGTCCGACACGTTATCATAGGTTCTTAGGCCGGCCGAGTTGCCCTGGTCTACCCTTGCGATGGGATTGAGGATATGCTTGTAAAAGGCATTCACCGAGATTTGCTCGTCCGCTGATGGGTAGTAGTCCCATTTCAGGTCGAAGTTGTAGTTGGTGGATACTTCCAGGTTTGGGTTACCATTCTCGTTTCCGTCAATGCCCAGGTAAATGAAAGGCGATATTTCCTTATCCTGCGGCAGGGTATAGGTGCGGCTGATGCCTGTTCTTAGATGGTTTTTATCGTTGAGCTCGTATTTGACGTTAAGGCTGGGCGATAGAAAGAACTCATCAATCGTGTTAGACCCGACATCAGCGCCACGGTTAACTTTATAGTTAATCTTCGTGTAAATGTCATCTGCCCTTAATCCTGCATTCAGGGTAAGTTTGGTTCCGACCTGATGCACCACATCCACATAGGCGCCGTGGTTGTTTCGTTCCACATCGTAGGTGTCATTGAAGTGCTCTACTCTAAAGTCGCCGTTTGCTAAGCTCTCCTGGTTAAAGTATGGGTCGAGGCGGATGTCATCCAGTCGGAAAGTAGGGAGCGTACTCTGCCCGTCAGCCCAGATAAGGTTGTAAATGGGGGCCGAGAAGTTTTTGGAGCTAATCCGGCTATCGTAGCCGACTTCCAGGTAAGATAGTTTTGCCGGGTCTGTCGAAAGCGCGTATTGCAGGTTAACTTTAGGCAGGACAGCGGTTTCTGTTATTTTACTGTTGAAGCGTTGGTTTCTTCCTTCTCCCACGCCCAATTGTACCATGCCGTCTCCGATGGATGGGAACATGATGATTCGGCGGTCAGGCTCCTGGCCGATGACATGGTTTACCGCAGCCCCTACGTTGTAGGTTATCCTATCCGATAAATTGCCGTCCCAGATGAGTTGGTTTATAAAAGCCGTATTGTCGTTCACCTGCAGGCGCCTGGTGTACCCTTCTGAGTTGTGGTCCTCGGCTACCTGGAATTGTTCTGTCTCCTTGCCGTAGAAGCCTGCTGCTGCGGCGGTAGCTGTGTGCAGGTACAGGGAGTTGTAGCGTAGTTGGCTGTTGTTCAGGTTAATCTCTAGATTACCCGCTAACATATGGGAAGCGCTTCGGGTGGATTGCTGGTAGTCAAAATCGCGGAAAGGGTTTTCAGGATTGGTCGCTGTAATCAATCGGGTAACGCCCTCCTGGTAATGGTACTTGTTATCCATTGAGCCCATCACAAAAAAGCGGTGCTTGTCCAGGAACCTTTTGCCGCCGGAAAAAGAGATGCCGCCGTTTAACAAGGGGTTTTTCTGTGCCGGGTCAAGCGAGTTATTAAAGGAGTAATTGTTCAGGAATTGCTGCCCGTTTCCATTCTTAGGGTTGCCTGATGCGGTGGCATAGCCGAATTTGCTCAGGCCATCGGGCACATAAAAGTTACTGCCTGGCACCTGGCTGTTTATCCCGGTTGAAACGCCGATTTGAAACGCATGGTCATCAACCAGTTCTTTGGAGTTGATGTTAATCAGCGCGCCCCCCACATCACCATTCATCGATGCGGAGAATACCTTGTTCACATCAACCGACTGAATCATATCGCTTGTGAAGAAATCGAGGGAGATGTTCTTGAATTCGGGGTCTTCAGAGGGGATGGCAAACCCGTTGAGAGTGGTCGTGTTGTAGCGGTCACCTAATCCGCGGACGAACACGTTCTTCACGCCGTCGCGCTTTGAAACGCCCGAGATCTTGGCAACGGCGCCTTCGGCATCGCTAACGCCTTTCCGGGAGAGTTCCTGTGCGCCGATAGCCTGGGTGGCTATAACGGCTTTTTTCTGGTCTAAGAGTAAGATTTGCTCCGTTTCCCTATTTCCTTTGGCCGTGATGGTTACCTCCGCCAGCTGCGCTGTGTTTTGCTCCAGCCTGATATCGAGCGTTGTGGTTTTGCCTGCCGTTACAGTAACATTGGCAATCGTTTTGGGCGTGTATGAGAGGCTGTTCACTTCTAAAGTATAAGAGCCCTCCTTCACGTTGTCGATGCGGAAATTACCGAAGGCATCCGAAGGTGCCCCCATCCCCGTGTCCTGCACCCTGATGATAGCGCCAATCAACTCCTCGCCGTTGCTGGCGTCTTTGATGGCTCCCTGTATGCTGCCCGTCTGCGCATGCACCGAAAGAAAAGCCGATAGCAGGAAAAATAGAACTGTGGTGAGATTCTGTCGCATTGTATTGTAGTCTGATTGATGCGACAAAAGTAGAGGGGCCGTATTACCTCAATATTAATAGGTGGTTAAGCTTCTATTAATAAAGGCTAATGTTTGGATGTAAGGCACTGAAGTATAGAGTCTTATTGCTATATGGTCAGGTTTTGGCCAGAGTAGGGGAGATGAATCGCTCTTGCAGAGGCAGGAAACGACTGTCGGGTGGATTTTAACAAAACAGTAATGCTGCAATAATCTACAGCTAATATTGCCGGGATAGTTTTGTTGCATGAATCCTGCCTTAACAAAGAAACTGATTGCGCATGATGGGTGAGATCTACTGCGCCATCAAGAGTGGTGTGGCTTAGTCTCCCACACTGCGCCAATAGACCCGCCAGCAGGGCGGGTCTATTTTTATACTTGCTGTGGCCTGTTGCTTAGGAGCGGAAGAGCAGGAAGACTACGGCAAGTATAACCAGCAGCACGACAAAGCCAAGGCAACCACAGCCACCTCCTCTGCCACCGCTGTCACCGCGCCCGCCGCCTAAAAGCCTCCTTAGGAAGTATAGTTTTAAAAGACCTTTCCACATAGTTTCTCAGAAACAAAGTCAAAAACTCCCGCTACAGCCATGTGTAGCGGGAGTTTCTGGTACGTGGGTATACTCTATAACGTTTAGAAGGCTTTAGCTGATAGGTACCTTCCGAAGGATAGATTCGATAAAGTCTTTGGTGCGGATGCCGTCGGCCTCGGCCTCGTAGTTAAGTATAAGGCGGTGGTTCATCACGTCGTAGGCCACTTCTTTGATGTCCTCGGGCAGCACGTAGTCACGGTCGTCGAAGTAGGCCACGGCTTTGGCGGCGCGGTTAAGGGCTATACTTGCCCGCGGCGACACCCCGAACTGGATGTAGGGCGCGAACTCTACCAGGTCATACTCCAACGGGCGGCGGGAGGCAAACACCAGCTCGATAATATACTTCTCCAGCGTCTCGGAGATCTGTACATTGTTAATCTCGTTGCGGATGGCAAACACGTCCTCTCTGGAAAGTACCTTGGCTACCGAGCCGGTAAAGCTCATGTTGGCCATGCGGCGCATGATTTCCAGCTCGTCCTCCTTCTTGGGGTAGTCGATGTATACTTTCATCATAAAGCGGTCTACCTGTGCCTCGGGCAGCGGGTAAGTACCCTCGTGCTCCACCGGGTTCTGGGTAGCCAGCACCAGAAAAGGCAGGTCCAGCTTGTAAGTGGTTTCGCCGATGGTAACCTGCTTCTCCTGCATGGCCTCCAGCAGCGCCGACTGCACCTTGGCCGGAGAGCGGTTCACCTCATCGGCAAGTATAAGGTTGGCGAAGATAGGGCCTTTCTTTACCTCAAACACCGAGGCGTTCTGGTTATAGATCATCGTGCCTATCAGGTCGGAGGGCAGCAGGTCTGGGGTGAACTGTATGCGCTGGAAATCGAGGTGCAGTGCCTTGGAGAGCGAGTTGATGGTAAGTGTTTTGGCCAGACCGGGCACGCCCTCCAGCAGGATGTGGCCCCCGGTAAACAGGCCAATCAGCAGGCGGTTTACCATGTACGACTGGCCGACCACCACCTTGCCCACCTCGCTGAAAACCTGCTTTATTTTTAGTTGATATGCGTTCACGTTATCCGGATATGTATGTAAAAGCTCCGACGCCTGTCTGAAATATAGACGGTTTAGCGCCTAAATATAGCGATAATACGGATGTGGTTCCAGATTATTGCCTGCAGGGCTAAAACAAAAAGGGCAGCTCTCAGGCTGCCTTTTTTGTGCTTTCGCATGTATGGTTGGGAACGTCAGGCAGCTGCCATGGCGCCTTCTACAGCTGCCACTGCCTTGGTTTTGTTGTATACAGGTTTCTGAATACCCAGTTTTTTAAGGCGGTTTTGCTGTGCCTGCTTTACCATCTCAATCAGGCTGTTTATATGTTTTTGCTCTACATCAAGCGGCAGCACCATGCTGTGGCCCTGTGTGGTTAGCACATGCACCTTTTGGCTGCGTGTCATGAAGAAGAGGGAGATGAAGAAGCCGCTAAGCAGGAAAAAGGACTCGTTAAAGTATACCAGCAAGGCTGTGAGCACGCTAAGGCCAAGGTACACCTGCGAGCCTGTGGGTTTTACTTCCCAGGCTGCAATGTCCTCCAGCATAACAGCTTTGCTGCTGCGCCACGACAGCGGGTGCTGCCGCTGAATCAGTCGGTGAGTTGTGAGGGCTATGCGCTTATCCACAGTCTGAATAAGGTACTGCTCTCCAGTTAGTAGCTTCGTTGTCGCCATTCGGGCCGGAGTATTAAGTTTGTTAATGGTAAATAAGGAGCGAAATAATGAATGTATCACAGCTTTCATTTTTACGGTTCGGTATCTTTAAGATTCCTAAAACCTGTAAAGGGTTGCATCAATATAATGCCACAAATATATAATTTATTATTTTCTCAATGCTTTATTTTGCACTATTATACGGATAATTAGCAAAAGGATTTATATAAGTGGCTGGCTAGTAGAAGTATATATATAGAATGTCAGGTGAGTAGATATATCTATATATAATAAAAAAGCAGCCTGAACCGTTCCATCCGGCTCAGGCTGCCCTGCATATTTTCGTAAACAGATTAATCTGTCAGGTAAAACTCACCCTCATACCCAT
Organism: Pontibacter chinhatensis; assembly: GCF_900113285.1. Classification (GTDB taxonomy): domain Bacteria; phylum Bacteroidota; class Bacteroidia; order Cytophagales; family Hymenobacteraceae; genus Pontibacter; species Pontibacter chinhatensis. Next base: position 460,358 of record NZ_FOOT01000004.1, on the reverse strand, counting down.
GCGCGCGCTGGTTTTTGAAGCGAGAAATATCGGTTTGCATGTTGTCGTAGATTTCCTGGATCTCTTCCGAGTCCTCCGTTAGGGGCTTGATGTGCTCGCTCAGAAGCTTGGCCGCCAGCGGGTAGAATTTAGAGTCGTCCGTATTTTTGGCGTTCACCTTAAACGAGCTCACGGCGCTCTCCAGTTTTTTCAGAGCCGGGTATTGTCCCTTGTACTCCTGAATGGTGTCGCGGAGTTTTTCCCGTATCATCAGGTACAAATCCTCCTCAAACGTCATTCCGAAGTCATCCTCCTCCTCATCGTCGAAATCGTTGTAGGCGAAATCGTCCTCGTAGTCAAAATCGTCTCTCATGGTGATAATCAGGTTGCTTTTTAGTTGTTACGGGTTAAAACAGTCTTTGTGTCAGGTCGTGGTAAACTTTTTGCCGCTCCCATCAGGCAGTTCAGTGCAATTCCAGAAGCCTGGCGCAATGCAAAGTGCATAATTAGTACTTCGTGCCTTTATTTGCAATGCCTACGACTGTACATTTAGCCATGTTGCCTAAAATATCAGTACAGCGCCGCCCGGAAGTATGATAATGCCGGCCAAACCGGATAAAAAAGCCATAAAAAAGAGGAGCCGCTACCCAGTAGCGGCTCCTCTTTTAAGCTTCATGCCGGCGTTTATCAGGCAAACTTTCTTTCAACCAGCTTCATTAGCTTGGCCACGTGTTCCTGCTTCCTGCTCCAGTCATACTTGCTGGCCAGGGTGCCGGTAATGTACTGCATCGCCGAGTCCGCATCCGTGAAATTGTCCAATGTTTGGATGGTCTGGTAGTACGTCAGGTTATCGCCGTCGAAGAGCTCGTTGATGAAGCTGAAGCGCTGGTTGATGGAGATTGAGTTCTTCAGCGAGTCTATCTTGCGGTTGCTGTGCGCGGTGGCCAGCGACGACGGAGCGGCGGCTTTGCGGAAGTTATCGTTCAGGGTCGGGCGCACGTTGGCTGCTACCTCTTCTAACTCGTCGTCTTCCTCTTTATACATGGCAGGGCGTGCCACAGGGGCAGCTGCCTCGCGTTGGGCCGTATGTATCGGGGCTACCACGTCCTTCTCCTGCACCGGGGCAGCAGGGGCTGGCTTGGCAGTGGCTGCAGGCCTGTCCAGGAACGATGGCGCGGACTTTGGCTGTGCCTGCTCCTTTATCTCGGCCTCGGTAACAGGCAGCAATGCGTCGAACTGCTCCACCAATTGGTGCAGTGGCGTGCGCAGTCCCTGATTGGCGTTTACATAGAGCTTAAAGCGGCTCAGGATGTACTCGCGGTCGCGGCTGCTTGGCGAGAGCGTATCTACAAAACCTGCAAAAAGGCCCTTGTCAATATCGATATACTTCAGGTTCTCCTGCAGCTTGGGCAGGGTAATCTCCTCCTGTATGCGCAAAAACTTCTCCTCGAAGGTAGCCACCGGTGCCAGCACTACCAGAAAGGTGTCGTAGATGGCCTTTTGCAGCAGCGGCTCAAAGGCGTCGCGCTTCATCAGGATCTTGCGCGAGAGCACGTTCATGAAGTTCACCAGGGCCTCTTTCACCTCCTCGTGCTCATAATCGAAGTACGGGCTGCGCAGGTTGGCCATCTCGTGGTGCCACTTCAGCAGTAACTCCTTTATTACAAACAGGTTTACCTGCTTGATGGGCGTAAAACTAATCAGTTGAGGACCGTTCAGGGTATCGTGAGATGCAAAATGACGGTCGCAGAGCAGATTTGCCAGCTCTTTGCTGTACCGTTCCAGGTGTAATTGATTATATTTGTCTTCCATTGCTGTCGCTTTCTCCTGTAAAGTTATAAAATTATGCCGAAGTTAAAGGTGCAAAACCTGGCGAACCTGGAGGTAACGGTGACCGAAGGGCAAACGCTGCTGAAGGCGCTTCAGGCTGCCGGCACCGACTGGATGCACGCTTGCGGGGCAAAGGGCCGCTGCACTACCTGCCGCATCATTGTTTTGCAGGGAATGGAGCATACTGGGCCGCTTACGGCTGCCGAAATCCGCTACCGCGACAGAGGCCGCCTAAAGGATAACGAACGATTAACCTGCCAGTGTACTTTGACAGGCGGCGAAATTACCGGGAAGGTGCCGGAGCAGACAAAGCTGCCGCACATGAAGTATAGCAGTTAGAAAGTTTAGGAATTAGAAAGTTATAGAGTTTGAGAGTTATAGAGTTTGAGAGTTATAGAGTTTCAATCCTGCGCATCATATCCTGGAAATACTGATTCACTCATTTGCTCCATCACTCATTCAAAAATTACCATACCAGCATATTAACGCATGTTTATTGAACCGCGCGTAGGCAACAAAAGCCATGTTAACAGAAAGGGTTGGATTGAGGTGATCTGCGGGTCGATGTTCTCGGGTAAGACGGAGGAACTGATCAGGAGGTTGAACCGCGCCAAGATTGCCAAGCAGAAGATCGAGATTTTTAAGCCTTCCATAGACAAGCGTTACCATGAGGAGGATGTGGTGTCGCATGACGCCAACGCCATCCGCTCCACACCCATTGACTTTGCCCAGGATATGCTGCTGCTGGGCGGTAGCTGCGATGTGGTGGGCATAGACGAGGCGCAGTTCTTCGACGACGGCCTGGCCGAAGTATGCGTGAAGCTGGCCAACAGCGGGGTGCGCGTCATTGCCGCCGGCCTGGATATGGATTACCTGGGCAAGCCGTTTGGCCCGATGCCGGCCCTGATGGCGGTGGCGGAGTATGTTACCAAAGTACACGCCGTGTGCGTGCAGTGCGGCGACATTGCCAATTATTCGTTCCGTAACGTGGCCGACGAGAAACAGGTGCTGCTGGGCGAAACCGACTCTTACGAGGCCCGCTGCCGCCACTGTTTTACAGAGGGCATGAAGCAGAAGAAATAACTGATTGATAGTTCCGTAAGTATACATGCCGGTATTGCCCAGTGCTAAATACCTGCCGCGAGTTTTCAACTGGCGAAAGTATGGCCTTGTATCACGCAGGCTGAAAGCCTGCTTATGTAGGGTACCACGAGTTGAAAACTCGCGGTAGGGAGAGTTGCTTGGCGGATAGAAACACGCGTAGCTTAGGTTCACAGAGTCTTTTGTCCCTTGTCGAGATGCCCACTACCCGGAAATTCATACTTGCTTATACTTTGCAATGCCTGCTGATGGCGTGGTGGTGCAGTATGGCGCAGGCGCAGAGCCAGGTGCCAATTGGAGGCTGGCAGGTGCATGTGCCTTACCACCAGGGCAAAGCCGTGGCCGTGGCTGGCGACAAAGTATACCTGGCTGCTGAGCGTGGGCTTTTTTACTACGACACCGAGTTCAATACCACCGAAACCATCTCGAAAGTAGATGGCCTGAGCGAGCAGCAAATCAGCGACATTGCCTTCAGCACGGGCGCCAGCACGCTTGTTATCGCCTACCACAACACCAAGGTAGACTTGCTGCAAGGCAACCGCCTCCACGCCATCACCGACATCTTCCGTAAGAGTATTGCCGGCGAGAAGAAAATCAACCGCATTTATACTTTTAACCAGCTGGCTTACCTGGCCACGAGCTTCGGGGTGGTGGTGCTGGACCTGGAAAAGCGCGAGGTAAAGGAAACCTACAGCAGCCTGGGCCCTAACGGCGAAAGTATAAACGCCACTGACGTCGCCATACTTGGAGATAAGATTTACCTGGCTACCAGCCTGGGTGTTCTTTCCGCGCCCCTTTCGGGCACCAACCTGCAGGATTTCCGGAGCTGGCGAAACGAGAGTAGCGGCTTGCCTGAGAATGCGGCTATTACAGGTTTAGTGGCTTTCCAGGGAAAACTGTATGCGGGTACCACGAGCGGTGTTTATACTTGGAGCGGCGGCGGCAACTGGAGCGCAACCACGCTGGCTTCCGGGACTGAGGTTAAAAGTATAAATGCCTCAGAGGCTTACCTAAGTATCGTTTCTGCGGAAGGAGTGAAGGTGCTGGATGCTAGCGGGCAGGTTTATACGTTGCATCATACTTTAGCACCGCAGCCACAGGAGGCAGTGGCAACCGCAGGCGGCGAAGTGTGGCTGGCCGACCAAGCAAAGGGTTTAGTCAAGCTGAACCTTAGCAGTTCTGAAGCTGCAGCCTTTGCGCCCGGTGGCCCCTACGCCAGCGATGGCTTCCGGATTTATACGTATGGCGGCAAGGTATACGTGGTGAGCGGCGGCTATACCGAAAGTTATGAGCCACTCCAAAACTGGAACGGCTTTTATACTTACAGCAACGGTGCGTGGCAGAGCTTTAACCGCGCGCTTTACCCGCAGCCTTCTTTTGTAACCGGTCAGGACCTGGCCAGCGTGATGCTCAACCTTACCACTAACAAACTCTACCTGGCCAGCTACGGCAGCGGCCTGATAGAGTGGGAGGGACCGGAGAAAGCCATACTTTATAACCAGGCAAACAGCCCGCTGCTGCCGACAGCTGGCACAGACCAGGTGCGCGTCACCGATGTGGCCGTGGATTACGAGGGAAACGTGTGGGTAGTGAACCCGAGTCAGCAATCCGGTGCGCCCGGCCTGCACCGGCTCAGTCCCGACGGTAGCTGGCAATCCTATACGTTAAACAACCTGGCTGATGCCAGTAACCTGACCGCTCTTGTGCTCGACGACTATGGGCAGAAGTGGCTCTCCATTGCCAGGAGGGGCAATAGCCGCAGTGGCCTGGTGGTGTTCGACGAGCAGCAGTACCGTACCCGAACGCTGGGCGTGGGCGAGGGGAATGGTGGCCTGCCAAGCGGCGCGGTGTATAGCATGGCCAAAGACTTCAACGGCGACATCTGGGTGGGCACGGTCAGCGGCATCGGCATTTTCTACAACACCGCCTTGGTTTTTGAGTCCGGTCGCTACGATGCGCGCATACCTATTATAGACGGTCGCCCGCTGCTGGATGGGCAAATCGTCAGAAGTATCGCCGTGGACGGTGCCAACCGCAAATGGGTTGGCACCGATAACGGCCTCTGGCTGTTCAGTCCCGATGGCGATGCGCAGCTTCACCACTTCACCACCCAAAACAGCCCACTGCCCTCTGACAAAGTATACGCCGTAGGAGTGGAGCACCAATCGGGGGAGGTGTTTGTGGCCACCGATGCCGGCGTGGCCTCTTTCCGCTCCAACGCCACCCTGACCGAAGGAAAACCCGATTGCGCCATGGTGTTCCCCAACCCGGTCCGTCCGGATTTTACCGGAGAAGTAGGCGTCTCGGGCTTGCCAAACAATGCCGACGTGCGTATTACCGATGTGGCGGGCACGCTGGTGTATAAAGGCAAAGCTACAGGCGGCACCTTCGCCTGGAACGCCCGCGACTACAACGGAAACCGCGTGAAGGCCGGGGTATACCTGGTTCTGGGCAGCAATGGCGAGCAAACCTGTATAAGTAAAATAGCCGTACTGGAGTAAATGTTAGTCAAGACAAGGGGGATCGTTCTCAGCAACATCAAGTATAGGGAGACGTCCATCATCACCAAAATCTATACTGAGGCGCTGGGCGTGCAGTCTTACGTGGTGAATGGCGTGCGCAAGAAGGGCAATGGCTCCCGCGTGGCCTTGTTTCAGCCGTTCACGCTGCTGGAGATGGTGGTCTATACTTCGCACCGGGGCGGCCTGTCGCGCATTTCCGAGTACAGAACCTCCTATTCCTTTGTGTCCATTCCGTTCGATATCCGCAAGAGCAGCATCGTGCTGTTCCTGTCAGAAGTGGTGGCGCGCACGGTGAAGGAGGAGGAGGAGAACCTGCCGCTGTTCCATTTTCTCTACACGGCCATCACCACGTTTGACGAGATGGAGAGCGGGTTTGAGAACTTCCACCTCGTGTTTCTGCTGCAGCTGAGCTACCATTTGGGTTTCGGACCAAGCTCGGGAACGGAAATTGTGGAGCAGGTCGTGTTTTCGCCCAATGCGCAGGCGGCCACTTCAGCGCCTACCGTAATGGCCGTGCAGGTGCACGAAAAGTATTTCGACGAGCTGCTGCAGGAGCCCGACCATACCTCCATTCCCAACGGCCGCGTCCGCCGCGAGCTGCTCGACATCCTCATCCGCTACTACCAGCTGCACGTGGACCGGCTCGGCGAAATCAACTCCCTGGCCATACTTTCGGAAGTGCTGGCGGAGTAGGGGGTGTAGCGCATCAGGACAAACGTATAACGCATCAGGACAAAAGAATTTTGGACAAAGGACAAAAGGCGTTTAAATATAAAACCCAACCTTGCGATTAACCCACCCCTGCCCCTCCAAGGAGGGGAATTTTTTTAGGTAATTAATCCCCTCTTGGGAGGGGTTAGGGGTGGGTTTGCACTTTTATCGTAGTAGCAAACCGTAACTTGAGTTATAAAGTACAGCGAGCGGAGATGAAAAGGCGGATTTAATATACATTAACCTGTCATCCTGAAAGGATCTTGTGGGCAAGTCATATCAGCCTAATCAATAAGGGGCGCTTTTCATTCTACCCACAAAGAGTTTAAAATCACTTGTCATTCTGTGAAGAAACCTGGTAGAAGGGAGGCTAAGCCTCTGCAACTTGCTACCAAGATCCTTTCAGGATGACAAAAGAAAAGTATAAAATGCCCTGTTACTGGCAGGAGAATCGAATTCTACTTTTGAAATTCCCCTCCTGGGAGGGGTTAGGGGTGGGTTAATCGTTACCTCGGTTATAAAGTATAAAAGTATGGAAAGCGGAGGAGTGAAAGTATAAATGCTGAAGTATAACCATCCTCCTGAAGTATAAATTGTGAATTCGGAAGTATAAAAAAAGCCGCCGGGGAGTATAGACCCCGGCGGCTTTTCAGTTGCTGTTGTTCAAGTATACTTACGGCAGAACCTCTAGCACTTCTACCTCAAAAATGAGAGGTGTGTTGCCCGGAACAGTACCTCTGCCTCTTGGACCATATCCTAAATGAGAAGGCACAAATAGCTTAGCTTTTTCGCCCACACGCATCAGTGTCAGGCCTTCATCCCATCCGGCTATAACTTCGCCATAGCCAATTGTGAACACGAGGGGCTCGTTTCTATCGTGGCTGGAGTCGAACTTTTCGCCATCTAGGAAAGTGCCCGTGTAGTGCACGGATACCTTGTCGCCAGGGAAAATCTTGTCGCCGGTTCCCTCCTGCAGCAGCTGGTAGTATAAACCTGAGTTACGCTTTACCAAGGTGGCAGGGTCAATGCCGTTGGCTTTGAAGTACTCCTGAAGCTTCTTGTCGTCTTTCTCGCGCTGTGGCGTGTTGTCGTCCTTTTTGCAGGCGGCAAAGCCAAGTATTACGAAAAGCACCAGAAGCGCCTGTAGCAGGCGGCTCCTGTTGCCTTTTAATGCTGAAATCATAAGTTAGACTTACTGGTTTGCTTGTTTCTGAATGTCAACCAACTCCACGTCGAAGCGCAGGATGCTGTTGGCAGGGATGTCCGGGCTTGGAGCCTGCTCACCGTAAGCCAGCGGCGACGGGATCAGCAGGATGGCCTTGGAACCTTTGTTCAGTTGCGGAATGGCATCGTCCCACCCTTTGATTACCTGCTGCTGGCCAATCGGGAAACGGATAGGCTCACCACCAGACATTGGGTTGTCGTAAGAAGAGTCGAACTGCTTGCCATCCAGGCGGGTGCCTTTGTAGTGCACAGCTACAATATCGCCGGCGGCTGGCTTCTCGCCTTTGCCCTGCTCAGTTACGATGTAGTACACGCCAGACTCCGTTTTCTGAGCCTCACCAAGCTTCTGATCCTTGATGTACTGCTGTATCTTCTCGTCGTCTACTTTTATCTGCTTCTCGGCACGCACCTTAGACTCCTCCATGTAGCGCTGCATCAGCTCCTGCTGGTAAGTGTCGGCCTCGGCGCGGTTCATGATGCGCTCGTTCTTGATGCGGAAGGTCACGTCGGTTCCCGGCTTGATGTGCTCCGGAAGCGGGCTTCTGAAAAGTTGCGTAAACACGGTGTCGGCGTTCATTCTGAACACGCCGCTGTCGCCGGCGGCCAGCATCATCACGGCATCCTCCAGGCCGCCCTTCATCATGGGCTGCATGAACGGGATAACCATCGGCAGGTGGGGCGGGTTGTTGCGGGTGTCTACAAAAACAGAGTCATCAGCGTTCAGGATCTGCCAGTGGAGAGCGATAAACTGCCCTTCTTTGGCGCCCAGGGAGTCTGCGGCTGAGATCTCGCCTCTTTCTTTATACTTGCCTTTGCCGGTTTGCTCGTAAATTCTATACTCCAGGCCATCGGCCGTGGTATGAAACTCGTTGTTGTCTTTGTTGCAGCTCTGCAACAGGAGTGCTCCGGCCAGAACCGGCAGCATGAATTTGGTTTTAGATAGCATCTAGTATAGTATGGATTAAGGTTTTTTATTTGTCTGTGGCGTGCTGCAACTGATCTTTGTAAAGCGGCAGCAGGCTCTCGAACCTGGCTACGGTATTCTCCAGCGTGTCTATGGACATGCCGCCAGCTGCGTTTTTGTGGCCGCCCCCGTTAAAGTGCTCCCGGGCAAAATCATTCACCGAGAAATCGCCCACCGAGCGAAACGACATCTTCACCGCCTGCGTGCGGTCGATGATGAGCGCTGCAAAAACGATGCCTTCGATAGAGAGTGCGTAGTTTACAAGGCCCTCTGTATCACCGGTTTTGGAGTCATAGGCCTTCAGCTCGTCTGCTGTGATGGCAAAGTAAGCCGTTCTATACTCAGGCAGCACCACCAGCTTTTCTTTCAGGGCATACCCCAGGAAGCGCAGGCGCAACTCCGAGGAGCTGTCATAAATCAGGCGGTGGATTTTAGAGGTCTCGACCCCGATCTGCAGCAGGTCTGCTATGATCAGGTGCACGTTTTTGGAGGTACTGGGGTGGCGGAAAGAGCCCGTGTCGGTCATGATGCCGGCATAGAGGCACTCGCCAATCTCTGTGTCAATCAGGTCGGCGTCGCCCATAGCCTTTATCATGTCATACACAATTTCGGCGGTGGCGGCGGCGCTTGTGTTGGAGAAGCTCAGGTCTGCAAAGTTCTCCGGCTGCAGGTGGTGGTCTACCAGCACCTTCGTGCCTGAGGCTTGCCGGATGTACTCGCCCATCTCGTTAATGCGCGAGAGGGTGTTGAAATCCAGACAGAAAATCATCTGAGACTCCTGGATAAGGCGCTGCACCAGCGCGTCGTTGTGCTCAGAATATACTATCACCTCACTGTTGCCGTGCATCCAGTTCAGGAAGTTGGGATAGTCAGACGGGGTGATAACGGTAACGTGGTGTCCTTTCTTTTTAAGATAGCCAGCCAGGCCTAGCGAAGAGCCTAATGCATCCGCATCGGGCTTGTGGTGTGTGGTGATTAGCACCTCTTTAGGCTCTTTCAGAAGCTCTTTCAGAGCATTAATATCATGCATAGGGTAAGTATAAATCCTCTGACTGATAAGGATATAAGGCGCGAATTTCCGAATAAATTATGTCTTACGCAACAGTAGGTGTGGTTGCCTGTGCCGCAGCACGGCCACGGCACAAGGCGGCGCATGAATGAAAGATAGCGGAAAAGTATACCAATATTGGCCAAAATCCACTATTTTTGCAGGCTAAAAGTAGAGATTTTAAACGATAAAGTAAAAGAGAACATGGCCGGAAACATCACATTCACCATGATTAAGCCTGATGCGGTAGCAGAAAACCATATTGGCGGCATTACCAAAATGATCGAGGAAGGCGGCTTCCGTATTGTGGCGATGAAAAAGACAAAGCTGTCTGAGGAGCGCGCAGGCAAGTTTTATGAGGTGCACAAGGAGCGTCCGTTCTACGGCGACCTGGTTAAGTATATGTCTTCTGGCCCTATCGTGGCGATGATCCTGGAGAAGGACAACGCAGTGGAGGATTTCCGCAAGCTGATCGGCGCCACTAACCCTGCCCAGGCGGAGGAAGGTACTATCCGTAAGGTATATGCCAAGTCTATCGAGGCAAACGCCATCCACGGCTCCGACTCTGACGAGAACGCGCAGATTGAAGGCGACTTCTTCTTCGCTGCCGACGAGCGCTTCTAAGCTTTTTAAAGTATACTTATTGATTAAAAGCCCGCCAGGTGTCATGCCTGGTGGGCTTTTTTCGTTCGGTAGGCTTGGGGTGTATGCAACGTTGGTTCCAACCACCCCTAGCCCCTCCTTGTCTAAGGCGGGGAATTTCTGTTAACGATTAACACCCCTATGGCCCCTCAAGGGGACAGTTTATACTTGTTGCATAGCTAAGGATGTGGCTATCGAACTTGTTCCCAGCCTTTGGGTTGAGCGCCTTGTGCATGTTGCGGTGCCGCGTATGCGGCAGCCGGAGCAGAGCGGAGGCAGCTTCAGGCACACCGCGCGATGCCCGAAGGCGAGGCCTCCCGGCCTGGGAGGGCACCAAAGTATGAAGTGCAACAATGGGTTCGTGGGGCTAGAGGAAGAACGGCTGCTAGCAAGAATAGCTTGGTTCAGGTTGCGGGAAGCGGCGGCTATGAAAGAATAACTCAAAGTATAAAAAGGCACGAGCTACAAGCTCGCGCCAGCGAAAGTATAAATCAGCTAGCATAGCCGAAGTATAAAGTATGGCTTTCCAAGCCACTCGGATTGCAAATCCGAGAAAATAGAAAGGCACGGGTTGCAAACCCGCGCCAGCGAGGAGAATCACCACTAAAGGCACAAACGGGCGCTTGCGCCAGCTTAAGGTTATCACCTTAAAATCTTCCTCCAACCACTACTTTCTCCCTAAACTCGCTCTTCTCCCCGTTTAGCCCAAACAGTTCGATGTAGAAGATATAATAGCCGATGTTGGCCTTAGCACCGTCCTCGCGCAGGCCGTCCCAGCGGAAAAAGCCGTTTGCCTCCAGCAACTCGTTGCGCACTAGCTTACGTATCTCACGGCCTTGGGCATCAAAGACGGTGATGTTGGCCACCAAACCGGTTTTGTCGGTGCGGTAATTGATGGTGGCAAAATCTTCGTAGCCGTCGCCGTCCGGGGAGAAAACCTTGGGCGAGATTTCGAACACCCGCTGTGCCTGCACCCCCACCTGCGATTGCGAATTCTTATATCCTGGCGTGGCAAAAACTGTAGTAGCCGCCGAGTGGAAGTTGCTGGCTGTGCTCGGTCCCTCCAGCCGCACCCGCTCCAGCGAAATGCCATTCACATCATCCAGCAGTTCAAAGTGCATCCGTTCCTCATAGCTGAACCTATCTGCCACTTTGCCATCAGATTGCACCACCACCACGGTGCCGGCATCGTCGGGGTAGCTGGGCAGGCTGCTCATGCGCAAAAGGGTTTCCTCACGGGAGGCGGGATAGTTGGCTGTGATGTTCTCAGGGTTGGAGGTGAGTACTACGTATTGCCCCGGCGCCAGCACGTAAGGGGCGGCGGTTATACTTCGGAGGTTGCTGACCGAGTCGTTGCTGACGTTGGCCAGTTGCCAGCCCTTCAGGTTGATGTACTTGTCGCTGCGGTTTACCAGCTCCACGAAATCTACGCCGCCGGGCCGTGGGTTGAAGAGAATCTCGTTGATGACCACATCACCGGGGGCAGGGGCTGAAGGCAGGGCAAACGTAGCGGTTAAGGGCTGACTGCGGTTGCCTGCGCAATCGGTTATACTTTGGGCGGTAAGGGTATAGAGCTGCCGCTCCTGCAGCGGGGATGCAAGTATAAGTATAACCTCAGTGAACAGCGGGCCTTGCACCTGCACACTGGCTATGTTTATACTTGGGCTGATGCTGTAGTGGGTTATACTTGCCGCTTGTGTGCTGTCGAGGCGCTCGTTGAAGCGAAGTATAACCCTGTCTGGCGAGGTGGTGATGGCATCAAGAAGTATAGGCGGCGTGTTGTCGGGGTTGAAGGTAGCCGCGGCGTTAGGCTGTGCCGGCGTGCCGCCGCGTGGGTCCGTGGAGGCTGTCCAGTTCTCGATGCCGGCGCAGGGGTTGGTGACGTCTATCATTTCCAGGCTCCAGCCGCCTTCGCGCTTGGCGTTGTCTTTGTACCAGGTGTCGGCATAGTTCACAGCATATATCAGACTGCCATTGGGTTGGCGCAGTTGCAATAGCTCGCCGGAGTTGTTCAGGCTCGGGAAATTGCTGATGCCGATTACTTTGCCGAACTGGCTAAACTGCTGCACCTGGCTGTTGGGCACGACTACCGCATACTCTTTGGGCAACAGCTGCACATCCGGAAGTATGGCCGTGGAGGTAGCATCGGAATAGCGGATGCCCTGCAGCCGCAGCACCTTGCTGGTGGGGTTGTACAGCTCGATATACTCTTGGGCCGGCAGGCCAACGGCAGGATTTTCATCAGCCATGATTTCGGTAATGAGCAGCTCGTTGTAGCCAGGCAGCACGGCCGGAGGAATAAAGCTGAAGCTGGAAAGTATGGGCGTCGCGAGGCTGTTGCCGTAGAGGTCCTGCAGGTTGTTAATACGCAGCTCGTTGGTGCCCGTGCTGAAGCTTTGCCCGAACACCAGGCGCACGGTGGCTTCCCCGGTGAACTCCGCCACGATGGGGTTTATACTTCCATTTAAGGTATAGTTCGTGATACGTTGCGCCTGCTCTGGCTGCAGCGGCTCATTGAAGCGAAGTATAAGTTCCTGCGGATTTACCGTTTGTAGCTCTTCCAGCACCGGCGGCTGCGTGTCGGTGATACTGAAATCGTCGAAATAAAAGCGCTGGCTGTTGGCCGAAGTATAGCGCAGCAGCACCCCAAAGTATAAGGAGCGCTTATGCGTGGCATCGGTGGCGGTGCCCTGGCTCATGTAGCTTTGGCCGGTGCCGCTAACGTCTATGCTTAGCTCCCATTCATGATGTATACTTCGGGTTACCCGCACACGCACCACATTGTTGCTGGTGGCCACGGTTTTGTCCTGGCCGTTGATGAGCATGACCGCGGCCTTGCCGGCGTCTTTGCGGTAGAGGCTCACCTCGTCGGCGGTGTTGCCGATGCGCACAAAGTAGCCGTTCACGTCAGGGGCTTTCAGGTCCTGCTTATCGGAAATCAGGTACACATCGGTGTAATTGCTGGCGGAGGTGGCCAGCCGCAGGTTGGCCCAGAATTCCCATGTGGTGCCCACGGCCGCCTGCGAGGGCGTGGTGAGCTGCAGGATGGTGCCGGTTACCGCCGGCCCGGCGGACTGTAGCTGGTTTTGTGGGTTGATGGTAAAACTGCCTGCATCGCCGCTCCAGGTAGGGTTGTGGGTGAAATTGCCGTCGGAGAAGGTTTCCTGCAGCTGGGCGGCGGCCAAAAACGGGAGCAGCAGAAGTATAAAAACACCTGCCAAGTCCGACTTATATGCTGGCTTTATACTTTCCAGGTAAGTATGGCGTAGGAATTTCCTGCTGGAAATAGATGCGTAGCGGAAGCTTTTGCTTGCAAAAGCTGCGATTAAGGAGTTAATTTTCTGCGCAAACGATTGTGGTAAAGTTTGTTTCATGCCTGAATTGTGCTGAAAACTTCCGAAATTGCGATTGCGTGAGGGATAGAGCCGGCACCCCGCAGCGTGAGCGAGGAGTAGAGGCGAAAGCCCGGCCTGCTCGCGTAAGCGAAAGGACACGCCCAAAGTTTAAAAACGCTCACAGGCTTTGAAAACACTGTGAGTCAAGTGATAACGCAGCCGCTTTCTAAATTTTAGAACTATTACGGGAGGCGGCTGGAGAAGTTAGAGAGTTGGGGAGTTAGAGTGTTTAGGAGTTAAAGAATCACCTCTGAAGAAGTGAAGGAGTGAATTCATGCACTAAACAATCAACAATCCAACCATTTAACAATCAAAAAATTAAACCATTAATTATATACCCTAAACAATGAAAGTAGCAGTAGTAGGCGCCACCGGATTGGTAGGCGGCGAGATTTTGAAAGTACTGGCGGAGCGTGACTTCCCGGTAACAGAGTTGATGTTGGTTGCTTCTGAGAGGTCTGTTGGTAAACAGATGGAGTTTAAGGGTAAACAGATAAAGGTTATCGGGATGCAGGACGCGATTGCGGCTGCTCCGCACATTGCCATTTTCTCTGCAGGCGGCAGCACCTCTACCGAGTGGGCCCCGAAATTTGCCGAAGTAGGCACCGTGGTGGTGGACAACTCCTCAGCCTGGCGCATGGACCCGACCAAAAAGCTGGTGGTGCCCGAGATTAACGCCAAAGAGCTGACGAAAGAAGATAAGATTATAGCCAACCCGAACTGCTCGACCATTCAGATGGTGGTGGCCCTGAACAAGTTGCACGAAGAGCTAAAAGCCAAGCGCATTGTGGTGAGCACCTACCAGTCGGTAACCGGTACGGGCGTGAAGGCGGTGGAGCAACTGATGAACGAACGCGCCGGCAAGGAAGGCGAGAAGGCCTACCCTTACCCGATTGATTTGAACGTGCTGCCGCACATCGATGTGTTCCAGGACAACGGCTATACCAAAGAGGAGATGAAGATGATCCTGGAAACGAAGAAAATCATGGGCGACGACTCTATCCGCGTGACAGCCACAGCGGTGCGCATCCCGGTAATGGGCGGCCACTCCGAGTCGGTGAACGTGGAGTTTGAGAAGGACTTTACGCTGGACGAAGTATACCGCATCCTGAACCAGACCGAAGGCGTGAAGATAGTAGACGATGTGAAGAACCTTGTTTACCCAATGCCAAAAGACGCACACGGCAAAGACGAAGTACTCGTAGGGCGCGTACGCCTCGACGAAACACAGCCGCGCACCGTGAACATGTGGATTGTGGCGGATAACCTGCGCAAAGGCGCTGCGACAAATGCCGTGCAGATTGCCGAGTACCTGGTGAAGCACGAACTGGTGTAAGTTTGGTTGACAAAAGACTTTTTGACAAAGGACAAAAGAATAGTTTAAAACTATAATTGCTCTTCCGGACTTCCTGGTCCGAGAGCGAACTGATGGGGACTTCCGGGTCCCCATTTTCGTTCAAGAAAGTTTCTAAAAGTATGGATAACATAAGTATAGTAGAGGCGACCCTCAACGACCTTACCCAACTGCAGGCTATCAGCAGGCAAACCTTTTCTGAAACGTTTTCGGCAAACAATACAGAGGAGAACATGGCGAAGTACTTGGAAGAGGAGCTTTCCTTGGAAAAACTGGCTGCCGAGCTCCGCAACCCAGGTTCAGCGTTCTATTTTGCGATGCTCGGTAATTCTGTCATCGGGTACTTAAAGCTGAATTTTGGCGAGTCGCAGACAGAGCTGCAAGACGACAAAGCCGTTGAGATTGAGCGGATTTATGTGCTGAAGGCATACCACGGCAAACGTGTCGGGCAGCTGCTCTACGACAAGGCTCTGCAAGTGGCAAGGCAGGCAAAGGCTGACTATGTCTGGCTGGGCGTCTGGGAAGAAAACCTCAGAGCCATCCGTTTTTATAAAAAGAACGGCTTCGTTGCCTTCGACAAGCACATCTTCAAACTAGGCGATGACGAGCAAACCGACATCATGATGAAGCTAGAGTTGAAGGATAGGTAAGGGCGATTAAAAATATTTGCTAATGGATGGGGACTTCCGGGTCCCCATTTTTTGTTTGTGCTGAGCTTAACAAATAGGGATGCCAGCAGCGAGAAAATAAATTCTATAATAAATATCATATATTTATGTGCTGCCATACTTAATCCTTCAATTTCATCATGAGCGAAATCTTCAAGTATAAATATGACGACCTGTTTAATCCTGCATTAAAAGCTCTTAAAAATCTTGGAGGCTCAGGCTCTGTGAGAGAGATAGAGGAGCAGGTCAGTGAAATCCTGCAGCTTTCTGAAGAGGAGGCAAATGATATACACAGAGAAAGCACTACAAAACTATCGTATCGGCTGGCGTGGGCAAGAAACTACCTGAAAAGGTACGGTTTGCTGGAAAACTCTTCAAAAGGAGTATGGGCATTAACTGAAAAAGGCAAAGCCATATCAGTTGTCGATAAAAATCAGGTTAAAAGAGCCGTAGTAAAACTCGACAAAGAAGAGCGACAGGTGAAGGAGAAGCCATCGCCTTTAGACTTAGAGAGCGCAAGCGAAGAGTTGATAGAGTTCTCTTGGCAGGAAGAGTTGATTGAGGCGGTCAAAAAGATTTCTCCAGAGAAGTTTGAGCGGCTTTGCCAAAGGCTTTTACGTGAACTCGGTTTCTTAAATGTGGAGGTTACGCAGCGTTCCAATGATGGAGGTATAGACGGTCAAGGGCTCATCCGGCTTGGCGGAGTACTTTCCTTTCATGTAGTCTTTCAGGCCAAAAGATACCAAGGGAGTGTTGGTTCAAGCGTGGTAAGGGATTTTAGAGGAGCCATGATTGGCAGAGCCGACAAAGGGCTTATACTCACAACCGGCAACTTTACAAGAGAGGCTAAAAAAGAAGCAAACAGGGATGGCGCACCACCTATTGACTTAATAGATGGGAATGAATTTGCCGATAAGCTAAAAGAACTTCGTTTAGGGGTTGAAGTGGAGTTGGTGGAAAAGGTAAAAATCAAAAAAGATTGGTTTGAGAACTTTTAAACCCCGTACCGGAAAAGCGGGATAAAAGATTAATTCCTTCAACTAAGATATAGATAGCGAGAGTTAGCGGCGAGTTTTTTATTACCTCCACTTAAAGATGGAGAAGCTCGTACAGTCTATAAATAGGCGCTGCTATGAGATACGCTATACTTTTCATTTTAACTTTCCTGTTTCTTAGTCAGGCACTTGCGCAACAGCCCGACCCAAACACGGCATTGCAAGTGGAAATCAAGATGTTGGACCAAGCGCATGCCACGGCCATATTCAAGGGTGATGCCTTGGCTTTGGATAGCTTGATGGACGATGAGGTGACCGTGAATCACCCTACTAACCGAATCGTGAAAGAGAAGCAAGAGTTGCTTGACCTGATAAAGCAGGGGGTAATCCGGTATACAGCCTTCGAGCGGACTCCGGAAACGTTCCTGTTTTTTGATGATATGGTGGTGGTTATGGGCAGTGAAGTTGTTGTGCCAGCGAAGGGCGCCCCCAACGCCGAAAGAAGGATACAGCGCAGGTATACCAACATTTGGATGAAAAAGGATGGTAAATGGCGGCTGACCGTTCGCCATGCCAATAACGTCTGTTCTAATCTATGATATAGAACCAACAACTGATATTAGCTCCCCTAAAAAGCAACTTCTCAAACCGCAAGTTTAGTATTATCTTACCCTGCAGCATAAAGAGTCAATTTCATGAACTGGCTAAGAAAACGAGGAGTAATCATCTGGATAGCTTTGGGAGCAATAGGCTATATCACAGTCGAGTTGATAATAGCGAATGATGAAAGGATAACCAACTACAGCTTGTGCAATGATGAGGAAGCAGTGCGAATGGAATATTGGGGCAGCGTTGTAAGCAGAAAGTTTTTAAACAGCAAAAATCACAATTATAAAACGTTAGAAATAGTAGATAGCGCACGCAGTCGAACAAGAACATACCGGTTAATCCTTTCAAACGATAAAAGCGGGCTGTATCATTATGTGAGTGAAGGAGATTCTATTGTAAAGCAGAACGGGAGCTTGGCGGCTAAAGTAATTCATCATACGATGGAGAGAGAATTTATTATCGACCTTGGGTGCGTGGAGTAGCGCTATTGCAGCAAAAGGCAATTATGCGGATTGCAAATCCGCGTTTAAAAGTCCCGGATTACGAATCCGAAACAGCGGGCTTTATACCTCGTCCAAAAACCATACTTATACTTCCACGGATAGCCTTTCCAAACTGTAAATAGCGTCACCCTTCTGCTTTACAAGTCCATACTTTTAAAATCAGGGAAAAACGCTTATACTTAAGCTTGTATTAAGAATACTCATCTTCGGATAGCAAACTTAACTCAACCGTAAATGGAACTTGTCTCCGCACCAGTTAGCATGATTATCTGGCAGATGTTCATGCTGCTTCACATGGTTTTGTTCATGACTGCCTGGGCCATGATCCTGCTTAGCAGCAGACTGAATGCGCCCTATACGTTGGCCTGGATGCTCGGCACACTGCTGTTGCCAGTTGTGGGGCCGGTTATCTTCTTTATGAGGCGCCGCTCATTCAGCTGAGCATAAGCTAAAACTGCCCCATGCCCGTACCGCCCATCCATACCAAAAGGCTTATACTTATTCCGTATACCTTAGAAATAGCGCGGGCGATTCGGGCTGGCAACACCGGTATACTTGCTGAGATTGGTCTGCAGCCTACCCGTATCTGGCCCGACCAGGAAAGTATGGACACCCTGCCCCGCGTCATTAAACGGCTGGAGCAGCTACCGGAACCAACCGGCTTTGAGTCGTGGATGATCGTGCTCAAACACAACGCCACGGTGATAGGCGATGCCGGCTTTAAAGGGGCTCCAAACAAAGAGGGTGTTGTGGATATCGGCTACTCCATCATCGAGCAGGAACAGCAGCGCGGTTACGGACTAGAAACGGCCCGGGCGCTGGTGGCGTGGGCTTTCCGGCAGCCGCAGGTAAAATGCGTCACGGCAAACTGTCTCCTGGAAAACGCTGCCTCCATTCGTCTGTTGGAAAAACTGGGTATGCAGGAGGTGGTACGGGACGACGAGATGATCTACTGGAAGCTGCACCCGCAGCACGCCAATTACTCCTAATCCTAAATTGCGATTAACCCACCCCTCAGAGCTGTGCTCGCTACCTTTGAACTCCCGTTCTCGGTAGTCCACAAGAGGGGAATTCCAGCAAGTACAGTATGATTCCCCTCCTTGGAGGGGCTGGGGTGGGTTTACACTTCAGCCAGGCAGTAAGCGACTTAAGTTCCTAAACTAAAAAAGCCGGTCAGTAGCCGGCTTTTGTGTTATTCTGCGGTGGCTGCCTCGCCTTCGGGGCAGGGGTTATCCATCAGCAGCCGGATGTTATCCACACAGGGCTCGGGGATAAAGGCGTATACTTCCTGGTTTCCGCTGCAGTACTTAAAGCTGGCAAAGGTAGCGCGACTTTTAGGATAGATCCACTTGTCATCGCCGCAGCCGTACACAAAAAGCGGGAAATCGTTGTAGTAGTAGTCCACATACGAGGCTACCTCCCCATCCTTCACAAACAGCAGGCGACGGTGGTTTTCGGGCACTTCGGCACCTTCCCACTTAAACCCGATCACGTCGCTGATGGCTTTCTTGTCTTCGTTCGGCTGGAAGTAGTACATCACGTCCCAGTCAAAATCTGTCAGCTCGGCCATCCGGATGGTTTTATACCCTTCTGCACCAGCCTCGCCCTCGGTTACAGCGGCTCTCAGTTTCTGGTTAAGCTCCTGGTTAGAGCCGGAGCAGCCAAAAAGCAGCAGCGCGAAGGCGAAAAGCAGTGTGTATCTAAGCATGAAGGATAAATTTGAAGTATGAGTTTGAGCACTATGAATGGTTGAATTTACACATAAATTCCCGTTCCGCATAGGGCAGAGCGGCGGCCTGAAGTATACCCCAAGTATAGCCCGCTAAAAATCAACCTGATAGAGCCACTCCATCTGGCTTTGGGTGGCTGCTGTTGGCATGGCCCCAAAAGTCAGCTTGCGGAGGCCGCGCAGCACCGGGTTCTCCCACTGCGACACCGCCCCCAGCAGCCGCGAGAGGCGGATTACCTTGGCGGTGCGGGCCAACCGTCGCTGCTCATACTTTGCCAGGGCCGCTTCTATACTTTTCTCCTGCTGCAGGCACTGCCCCAGCACCACGGCGTCCTCAATGGCCTGGCAAGCACCCTGGCCCATGTTGGGCGAGGTGGCATGCGCGGCATCGCCCAGCAGCAGCACCCGGCCGTAGGCAAAACGCTTCAGGGGTTTCAGGTCGGCAATGTCGCCCCATATAAGCTGCCCGGGAGGCGTTGCGCCCAATATAGCGGGTACGGCAGGAGGGAGGTTGGCGAAATGTGCTGCCAGGTCGGTGGGCCGCGTCCGGCGCATCTGCTCGCTGTTTTGCGGCGCGTTGATGCAGGCATACCAGTATACTTTGCCGCCTTTGAGGGGCGCGATGCCCACCCTTCCCTGCGGTGCCCAGGTTTCTGCCGAAATCATTTCGTTTATCTTCACCCCCGGATTCTCTATCACCCCGCGCCAGCAAGTATAACCGGCATAGCGGGGCGTGCTCTGGGGCAGGATCTGTTGCCGTATGGCAGAGTTGATGCCATCGGCGGCAATGAGGAGATCGGCCGTGGCGGTGGTGCCGTCGGTAAAGTATACCTGTACCTGGTTATCTCGTTGTTTTATACTTTGGCAGCGCTTGTTTAAGTATAATGTGCCTGGCTGCAGGCGCTGGGCCAGCGCGTCGTGCAGGTCGGGGCGGTGAATCACGAAGTTGTTGATGCCATACTTGCGGCTGAGCGGCCGAGTATCCATGTTGCTGATGATGCCTCCGCGCTCGTCGAAGATGGTGAGGGCCTCTAGTTGCCTGCCTCTGGCGACCACCTCGTCGGCCACACCCAGGCGCTGCAGGCCTTGCATGGCGTTGGCGGCAAGCCCCACCCCGGCGCCAACTGGCTTCAGCTCCGCGGCCGCCTCGTATACTTCCGCTTCAAATCCGGCCTGCTGCAACGCAATGGCTGCGCACAAACCACCAATACCTCCCCCTACAACGATAACTTTCATGGCTATACTTTATGCTTCAACCGCAAAGGTAGGGTAAGTGTTGGAACTTGAAGTATACCGGCTATCTGCAACCCAACTGCCTGGCGTTAGCGGTTCATTTCGGGGGCCAGCGCCTCCTCTTCCTGCGCTTTGTTGCCGAACACTTTGGCTATCCACTTGGGCAGGAAGATAGAACCCAGTACCAGGTACGGGTAGTAGGTGATGAGGCGGTAGAGCACCACCACCACGCTGGAAAAGCCACCTAAAAACAGCCCGAAGAAGCTAGGGAAAGCCATCTCCACGATACCGGCGCCGCCCGGCGTAATGGCGATCAGCATTACAATCCAGAAAATGAGGTTGCGGGAGATGATGAGCATGTGCTCGCTGAAAGTGACATCCACAAAGGCGGCAATAAGGCAGTTGAGCAGGAAGTAGCGCGCTACCCACACAAAAATGGTGGAAAGGATGGCGCTGGCCCAGTAACCGAAGTTCTTCCCTTTAAGCTGTTCCGAGGCCCAAACGATCTCATTGCCGTGCTGAAACGCGTTTACGCGCCATTTGCGCAGGAAGCTGTAGGAGGTGATCTTAAGCAGCAACCACTTAAAGGCGCGCGGGCGCACAAACAGCGCGTAGATCATGATGAAAGTATAGATCGCGATGAGGGAGTAGCTGATGTAAAAGGCCATTTTCAGCTTGTCCACATCCGAAGGGTCCAGGTTAAAGGTCGGGAACACTTCCCCCTGCGTTGCCAGGAGGGCAATCGGGGCGGCCAGGATAAAGAACATGTTGTCCAGCACGGCTGTGAGCATCACGTAGGCCAGCGATTTGCCCAGCGGGATGCCTTCCTTGTTGAGGATGATGGTCGCCACCGTGGTGCCGCCCACTACCGAGGGGGTAACGGCAGAGGCAAATTCCCAGAGCATGATCACATCCAGGCTGTTACGCCAGGTCAGGAATTTATCGGTGAGGGCGCGGATCCGGTAGATATAGCCAAGGTCGCGGATAAGCAGCACCAGCAGGGCCGCCACTAACCACCAGATGTTGGCCTCGGCAATCCCCTTCAGCTCCCCAATTTTATCGTCTTTGATGAAGAGCCAGGCCGTAGCCCCAAGCCCCAGCACGACAGGCACCAGTATCTTGATCGGGCTAAAGCTCTTTACTATGGTTTTTTGGTTCTGATCCATTTAAAATCATCATGGTCTACCCGGCTCACTTAATAGATCGTGTTTTGCCAAGCCGGGCACGCGATGGAAGAATGCAGGGGCGCGGGGCTCCTTAAACAGTAGTTTTACGCTTGCTCTACGAGTAGTTGTGTTACCTGGGCTGCCTGCCCTTCGGCCACGGTGATGATAAAATCGTTAAAGCCCTCGCCCACCTCGATGCCGATCTGGTTGAGTTGCAGCATGTCCAGTATGGCCAGGAAGTTAAAGATCATACCGATCTTATCCGGAAACTCCTCTATCAGACTTGAAAACGTAACGCGGTCGCGCTGCTTTACCATACGCATAATAATGTCGCGCTGCCCCTCAATCGTATACGGGTACTGGATAACGGTGTGCTTGGGTCTGTTCTGCTCTTCCTCGTAGCGCGTCATCACTTTTTCGAACACGCGCATGATCTTGTAGAGGCTCAGGTCCTGCAGCTCATACTCAAAATGGTTGGCATTGGCGATCTGCTGCAGCTCCTGGTGTATGTTGCCGCGGTTTTCCTGCGCCAGGCGCTGGTCCTCCATCTCCGACAGCTCCGGCACCGCGCTTTTATACTTCTTGTACTCCAGCAGGTGCTGCACCAGTTCCTGGCGCGGGTCTATCTCGTTGCCTTCCTCGTCCTTCTCCACGCGCGGCAGCAGCATCTTGGCCTTGATACGCATGAGTGTGGCGGCGGTAAGTATAAAGTCGCTGGCCACCTCCAGGTTCAGCTGCTCCAGCTCCTGCAGGTAACCCATAAACTCATTCGTGATCTGAAAGATCGGGATGTCGTGTATGTCGAGCTCATCGCGCTCAATAAAAAAGAGCAGCAGGTCGAACGGACCCTCAAACAACGGTAATCTAATCTCGAAACTCACCTTATCAACTCATTTTGGGCGCGTTTGGCTGCGCAGATGGCAAAAATAAACATTTTCAGTGGATTGTATACGCCCATTCTGCTGTTCTGCCTGAAAGGGCCGAGGCAAAAGGTACAACAATTTAATTACACGCCTGTATACTGCAATATATTAAGTTATAGTGGCATAGGCAGGTAAGGTGGCTTCAGCGAATGCGCTTTTATATGTATATGCAGATACCTTTATCTATAAGACTCGTACACTTGTTTTGCCACATAAAGTGGCAGCCAGTGTCTTTTTATTTTTAACTTTGCGCTTTGGTAAAGAGTGCGGCATTTGTGCTTTTTAAACATTTGCCCGTGTTTTTTGTTAGTGGCCTATAAGGATAACTATATGATAATCAAACCCGGAGAGCTGCTTGCCTCCATCAACTCGCCTGCCGATCTGCGAAATCTGAAGCCGGAGCAGTTGCTGCAGGTAACTCAGGAGCTGAGGCAGTATATCATCGATGTAGTATCGATCCACGGCGGCCACTTTGGCGCCAGCCTTGGGGTGGTGGAGCTTACAACAGCCTTACACTATGTGTTTAACACGCCTTACGACCAGCTGGTATGGGATGTGGGGCACCAGGCTTACGGGCATAAAATCCTGACGGGGCGCCGCGATGTGTTCCATACCAACCGCAAGTATGGCGGCATCTCCGGTTTTCCGAAGCGCAAGGAAAGCGAGTACGATACCTTTGGCGTAGGCCACTCCAGCACGTCTATCTCGGCGGCGCTGGGTATGGCCGTGGCCTCCAAGTATAAGGGTGAGGAAAAGCGCCAGCACATTGCCGTTATCGGCGACGGCGCCATGACAGGCGGCATGGCCTTCGAGGCCCTGAACCACGGCGGCGTAGCCAATGCCAACCTGCTGGTGGTGCTCAACGATAACTGCATGAGCATCGACCCGAACGTGGGCGCGCTGAAAGAATATTTGACTGACATCACCACCTCCCGCACCTACAACAAGATGCGCGACGAGGTGTGGAAGATACTGGGCAAGATCAGCAAGTTTGGTCCGGACGCCCGCACCATCGTCTCTAAGATTGAGAGCGGCGTGAAGGCAGCCATTCTGAAGCAGAGCAACCTGTTTGAGGGGCTTAACTTCCGCTACTTCGGCCCAATCGACGGGCATGACATAAACCACCTGGTGTCGGTGATGGAAGACCTGAAGCATATCCCGGGTCCGAAGATCCTGCACGTGCTCACCACCAAAGGCAAAGGCTTCGCCCTGGCCGAGAAAGAGCAAACCAAGTGGCACGCCCCGGGCACCTTCGATAAAATCACCGGCGAAATCTACAAAAAGCATTACGACACTCCGCAGCCACCCAAGTACCAGGACGTGTTTGGCCATACGTTGGTGGAGCTGGCCGAGCAGAACCCCAAAATCATGGGCATTACGCCTGCCATGCCATCGGGCTGTTCGCTGAACATTATGATGAAGGCCATGCCGGACCGCGCTTTTGACGTGGGCATTGCTGAGCAGCACGCTGTTACCTTCTCTGCCGGCCTGGCGACGCAGGGACTGGTGCCGTTTTGCAACATCTACAGCTCGTTTATGCAGCGCGGCTACGACCAGGTGGTGCACGATGTGTGCCTGCAGAACCTGAACGTTGTTTTCTGCCTCGACCGTGCCGGTTTTGCCGGTGCCGACGGCCCAACGCACCACGGTGCCTACGACGTAGCCTACATGCGCTGCATCCCGAACATGGTAGTATCGGCGCCGATGAACGAGCAGGAGCTGCGCAACCTGATGTACACGGCCTCGCAGGAGAACATGGGTCCGTTCACGATCCGCTACCCCCGTGGCGAGGGTGTGATGCCGAACTGGCGCACGCCGCTAGCGCCTATACAGGTAGGCAAAGGCCGCACCATCCAGGAAGGCGAGGAAGTGGCCATACTTACTTTCGGGCACGTGGGCAACTACGCCGTGGAGGTTTGCCAGAAGCTGGCGCACGACGGCATCCACCCAGGCCACTACGACATGCGCTTTGCCAAGCCGCTGGACGAGGAGCTGCTGCACCACATTTTCTCGAAGTATGAGAAAGTGATAACCGTAGAAGACGGCTGCCTGCAGGGCGGTTTCGGAAGCGCGGTGCTCGAGTTTATGGTCGACAACGGCTATACCTCGCAGGTAAAGCGCCTGGGAATTCCGGACAGAATCTTCGAGCACGGCTCCCAGCTGGAGCTGCAGCACGAGGCAGGCTTCGCCCCAATCGACATCGAGAATACCGTGCGCGAGCTGGCAGGTGTGCCGGTGAAAGTATGAACTGAAGTATAACAGTAAGAATCCAGAGCAAGCCCCGCAGTGTAAAAGCTGCGGGGCTTTTTTTGTCTGAATCAGGATTTACAGGATTAGGGAATTAGCTCAATTGTCATACCGGGTCCAACCACCCCTAACCCCTCCTTAGCCAAGGAGGGGAGTTTTCTACTTCCTAAAGTTGCTGCGGATTTCCTGTAGTATAGCTTCTAAGTTTTCAAACACGTCCTTATTCTCAAAGCGAATAACCTGAATATTTAAGTTGTTCAAGTATAAATCCTTTTCACGATCTGCGTACTCGGCTGCAGCATGATAATGCACCTGACCATCTAATTCAACAGCTAAATACTCCGACGGGCAGTAGAAATCGAGCATATAATTTCCGACACTATGTTGTCGTCTAAATTTCCGACCTTCCATGCTGCCCCCTTTGAGATATTTCCATAATTCGGCTTCAGCAGGAGTTAAATTGCTACGCAATGCTTTACGGTTATCCTTCAGGTATTTACGGTTATGATGCGCCATCATTACGAAGTTGTGCTATCGTTACGAATAAAGGCATTTTACTAAACGGAAGACAGAGAAACAAGTATAAAAAGCTCCCCTCCTTGGATAAGGAGGGGTAGGGGTGGTTGGACCCGGTACCGCAGAAGTTTCGTATCCATTAACTTTGCTATCCTGTAAATCCTGATCTCATGACAAACACCTACACCGACCACGGCTCCGGCGATGCGCTGGTTTTCCTGCACGGCTTCTGCGAGAGCAAAGAAGTATGGGCTGAGTTTACCCAGCCGCTGCAGCAGAAGTTCAGAATCCTGGCCCTGGACCTGCCCGGCTTCGGCGACAACACCCCAAACTCCGGCAGCTATAGTATGGAAAGTATGGCCGACGAAGTGAAGCGGCAGCTGGACGAGCTAAGTATAAAAAGCTGCCTCTTGGTAGGCCACTCGATGGGTGGCTATGTGGGGATGGCCTTTGCCGAAAAGTATGGCCACCTGCTCCGCGGCCTCTGCCTTTTCCACTCCTCTGCCCTGCCGGATACCGATGAGAAGAAAGAGCAACGCAACAAAAGTATAGATTTTGTGGAGCGCCACGGCGTGGACAACTTCATTAACCCCTTCACAGAGCCGCTCTTTTATGAGGGGAACCGCGCGCGGCTGCAGCAGGAAATAGAGCTGATGAAAAACATCGGCAAAGCCACGCCTAAAGAAAGTATAACCGGGGCCCTGGCCGCCATGCGCGACCGCCCCGACCGTGCCCAGGTGCTGCGCGAGGCAAAGTATCCGGTGCTGTTCATCTTTGGTAAGGAGGATGGCGCCGTGCCAATGGACAAGGCGCTGGAACAGTGCCACCTGCCGGGCAACAGTATGGTCTACTTCCTGGAGAAGACCGGCCACATGGGCATGTTTGAGCGAACCTACGAAACCCGCAAAGCCCTGGAGAAATTCGCTGAGACAATCTTTGGGTAAAAAGTTAAGGAATCTGATGCCCAGGCATACATTCAAAACCAACCGGGCGTACCTTTATACTTTAAAGACGCCCACCTCCATGACCAACTCAGCCATCGTGGCACCAGCACCTGCCCGCATACTACCCGTCATTGTGCTCTCGCAGTTTGCGGGCACATCGCTGTGGTTTGCCGGAAACGCAGTGCTGCCAGAGCTGCAGGCATCGCTGGGGCTAAAGGGAGAGGCGCTCGGCCTGCTAACTTCCTCCGTGCAGCTGGGATTTATACTTGGCACGCTCTGCTTTGCCTTCTTTTCCCTGGCTGATAGGGTGTCGCCACGTTTGCTGTTCCTGCTGTGCTCACTGCTGGGGGCGCTGGCGAATGTGCTGCTGGCAGGCGCCACAAGTATAACCGGCGTGCTGCTGTTGCGTGGCCTGACCGGCTTTTTACTGGCGGGCATTTACCCCGTGGGGATGAGAATTGCGGCCAGCTGGTACAGTGGCGGGCTAGGCAAAGCCATCGGTTACCTGGTGGGCGCCCTGGTGCTAGGCACTGCCTTTCCATACTTGTTGCGGGGGCTGGGGGCGTCGCTGCCCTGGCAGACGATGCTGCTGGCAATAAGTATACTTGCTGCTGCCGGAGGCTTGGCGATGTACCTGCTCGTGCCAAACGGACCCTACATGGGCAAGGGAGCCCGTTTTGAGGTGGGCAATATGCTACGGGTATTCCGGGTAGGGGAGCTGCGGGCGGCCGCGCTCGGTTATTTTGGGCACATGTGGGAGCTCTATACTTTGTGGGCCTTTGTGCCGGTTATACTTGCCTATGCCTATCCGGAGTGGGCACCGGGGCAACTGTCGGTGTTTAGCTTTTTGGTGATAGCGGCCGGGGCTGTGGGCTGTGTGGCGGGCGGTTACCTCTCGCAGCGCTGGGGAAGCGGGAGGGTGGCCTTTGTGCAGTTGCTCTTGTCGGGGCTGTGCTGCGTGGCAAGCGTGTGGGTGCTGCAGTTACCCCAACTGCTGTTGCCCTTCCTGCTGTTCTGGGGCGTGGTGGTGGCCGGCGACTCACCGCAGTTTTCTGCGCTTACGGCCCGCGCCGCGCCGCCACAACTGGTGGGTACGGCACTCACGGTGGTCACTTCCATCGGTTTCGCTATTACAATTATCAGCATACAGCTAACGGGTTACCTGCTTACGGTGATGCCGTTGCGGGGCGTGTTTATACTACTGGCAGTGGGGCCGCTGCTGGGGCTACTCTCTATGCGCCCGCTGCTCCGGGCAAAATAAAAGCGGCAGCCCGCTGTGCGCAGGCTGCCGCTGTAATCGAAACCGTATTTCTATACTTTAGAAGGTGCTGAAAAGTTATTTCTTCAGCTCCATTTCCATCACAGTACCATCCGGGGCTCTCAGGTCCAGTTCATCGTCGTCGAGCTTCATCACCTCGAAGTTCTCCGACATGTCAGCGCCCTCAAACTGCAGCGTCAGGCGCTTGGCGGCCTGGTCAAACGTCCAGGTGCCGGTTTGCAGCGCCGATCCTGCGCCCAGCGCAAAACGGCCATCCGCATAAAACTGCATGGTTTGGTCCTTCTCCGCGTCTGATAGTTTCTCCTTGTCGCCGGAGGCGTTGCGCTCCTTATCGGCTACCCATGTTTTGCTGCTGGTGCCGGCAATCATACTCTCCGATCCTACTTCCTCTTTGTTTCCGCCGCAGCTTGTTATCAGTATGGCCAGCAGCACTGCCAGCAGGCCTTGCCAACTTTTTCTTATTGTTTCCATAGTTTCTTAGTTATCATTTGTTCTGACTGTTGCTTACGTCCTGTTTTGGATTGTCGTTGCAAAGTATGGCACAACTAAGTGGCTGATACGGCGTATCTTATTTTATGCACAAATGGTTGCCAACAGCCATTGCCGTGAAAACAAGTTTGATTTAAAAAGACAATAAATATGGGACTGTCAGATTTTTTTAAGAAGGGAAAGAAGGAGCCCGCCAAGCCATCGCCTAATGCGCCGTCTTCGAAGAACATGCAGACGCAACCGGGCACCCAACCAGGCCAACCGAACCAGGGCGGCTTCTTTGGGCAGGGTGGCATGAACAAAACCACTGATGCCGGGCCGGGCCAGGACGTGTATACCGTGCAGAGCGGCGACTCTCTTTCTAAGATTGCCAAGAAGCATTACGGCGATGCCAACGCCTGGACCAAGATTTATAATGCCAACAAAGCCACAATCGGTGACAACCCGGACCTGATTCGTCCCGGTCAGCGCTTTGTGATTCCAAGAGACTAAAAATACCTGTTTGTGTTGAAGGTAGAACAGCCGGTTCCTATTGGGGCTGGCTGTTTGCCTTTCTATACTTTAAGTATGCACGTGCGCTGGCGTGCTAGCTGTAGGTGCTATTCAAATCCTTGCAGCCAGGGCACCAGCGATTGCAGCATGGGGGCAAGCGCAGAACCATGGCCTTTGCCTTCCAGCGGGATAAACTCCAGCTGTTTGGCGCCGCGCGCCTTAAAGCGCTCGTAAGTGGCGCGGGAGTTGCTGATCGGCACAATGTTGTCGGTAGTGCCATGGTAGAGGCGGGTAGGGCTTTGCGGCACCCAATCATAGAAACTATTGGCCCGGAGCGCCTGCTTCAGGGCCTGTTCCTCCCCGTCCTGCTGCAGGTCGGCAAAGAACTCGGGGTTAAAAAGCTTTTTGGGATCGGTGGTGAGCTCGCGGTTAATGGCGCTGCCGCTCTTGCTGCCGTCGAACAAGGAGGGCAGCCTGCTGGCGTAAGGCTCCTGAAAGAACTCTGAAAGTGGCCTGTCCCACTTATTGGTGCGGTTATAGGACTGCAGCACATACGCCAGGTAGGCCGGGTAAGGGTATGTTTGCCCGGTTTTAATGCCGCTGAGCATCTCCACCAGATCGTAGCCTCCCGCGCCTGCCGCCGAGGCCGTTACCTGCAGCCCGTGCTCCGGGTTGGTTTCAATCTCTTTCTGTGCAGCCAAGGTCACGTAGCCACCCTCCGAATAGCCTACTAGGAAGAGCTTGTCGTCTGCCACCACTTTTTCCTTCTCATAAAGCGTTTTGGCCGCCTTGATCAGGTCAACAACTGCCAGACCTGAGTGCTTCTGGTCGTAGTAGGGGTGGAAGACGTTCTTGGAGGCCCCAAACCCGATGTAATCCGGAATTAGCGTGATGTAGCCGGCCGAGGCAAAGAGCTCAAAACCAGACAACCCCTCAAAGTTAGAGGGAGCATCCTTCTCGGTGAAAATAGTGCCGTGCTGGGCGCTGATGACAGGGGCGGGCGTGCTCATGTTCTGCGGCAGGCACACCAGTCCGGAGGCGTGGATGGGCTGGCCCTGGTAAGTTGTGGTGTAAATCAGCCTGAAAACCGACACGCCATACTTTATCTCGTGGCCATAGCTGCCAAAGCCCTGCTTTGCAACCAACTGCTGCAGCATTTCCTTCGGTACGCTCAGCAGCAACTCCGACGACACATACAGGTCTTCAGCTACCGGCGGCGCGGTAGGCTGTTCTTCGGCTACCGGGGCAGCGGCCGAGGCTTCCTTGTCGCAGGAAGCATGGCCCAGCAGGGTGCCGAGCAGCAAAGTATAAATAAAGAGTTTTTTTATCACGGGTGATGCCTTTCTGTTTTGCAGAAGTTAAACAGCGTTTTTGCCTAAGAAGTGCCCTTTGCTAAAGTGTAAAGCGATAAAATAAAAATAGGAGGACAGGTGCTTGGGCTCAGGTTGCCGTGCCGTATCTTGTGCCGCTTTTTTATACTTTATACTTTCTGTGGAAGAGATTATTTACCTGTGCCTGTTTGCCTTTATGGCGGGTTTCATAGATTCGGTGGTAGGAGGGGGCGGGCTGATACAGGTGCCAGCCCTGTTGGTGTTTTTGCCCGGAGTGCCGCTGCCCACGGTGTTCGGCACCGGCAAGTTTGCGGGCATTGCAGGCACTACGGCGGCGATGGTAAAGTATGTGCGCAGCGTCCAGATTAACTACCTGGCCATACTTCCGGCGGCCGCGGCGGCTTTTGTGTGCTCTTTCCTGGGCGCCCGTGCCCTGAGCCACCTCGATGCCAGCCTGCTCAAGCCGCTTATCCTGGTGCTGTTGGTGCTGGTGGCCGTTTATACGTTCATCAAAAAGGATTTCGGGTCGCTGCACGCGCCCAAACTCACCGAATCGAAAGAGCGGCTGTATGGTTTGCTGGTTGGCGCTGCCATCGGCTTTTACGACGGCTTTTTCGGGCCCGGCACAGGCAGCTTCCTCATCTTCATCTTTATCGGCCTGTTCGGGTTTAACTTTCTGGCGGCCTCAGCGGCGGCCAAGGTGGTGAACGTGGCCACTAACCTCTCGGCGTTGCTCTACTTTGCCTGGAACGGGCATGTGCTCTACGAGGTGGCCGTGCCTATGGCTGTTTGCAGCATCATCGGCTCGCAATTGGGCACCCGCACGGCGCTCAAGCGTGGAGTGGGCTTTGTGCGGGTGCTGTTCCTGGTGGTGGTTACCGGCATCATCCTCAAATTCGCCTACGACACGTACGGCTCCGGCGGCAGCGACTTTGCCGGGCTTGCCAGCACCGTGCAGCAGTGGTTTGGCCGGAAAGGGTAACCAAAAGTATGGTTATAAATGCAACAGGCGCCACCTCCTAAATTATAGGGATGGCGCCTGTTGCTTCTTATAGGTTTTACCGGCTTGGTAGCTTAGTTTTTAGGTAGTTTTCCTTCTGCCTGCATTTTCTGGATGATACGCATGGCAACTTCCTGACCGTACTGCTGCCCCTTCAGCATCGACTCCTGCATAACCAAAGGTGTTTTTTCCAACATCTTCTGCCCGAGAGGGGTTTTGTACAGGGCAATCATGTCTTGGATATCCTGGTGCGTGTAGTGCTTGTCGTATATCGGGATGTTCAGGTTGACAAGATCCTCAGCCGTGAAGGCTTTTTCAAACTCGTCCCACAACTCTGCCGGAACCGATGTATTTGTTCTGCGCATGGATTCCATACTTGTTTTGATGGCCTGCATGCCGAGTTCCCCGGCCTTGGTCAGGTGGAGCAGTTCCCGGATGTCCTTGATTTTGGCGTTGTCCTGTGCGAAAGCCGAGGCACAGCTTAGCAGCAACACCAGCGTGAGGGTGTAAAGTTGTTTCATGAACGTTAAAGTATAAAAGATAAAAAATTGCAGCTGGCAGAGGGGATGGGGGGGTTGCCTATGGAGCGGAAGTGGTCTGTTTTCATGTGGAGTAGTAGGGTCGTGCGCGGCTGCAAAAGTAGGGATATATTCGTCTTTTTATACAATTAGGGAAGCTAAAAGAAACCGCTCCCAGTAGAGGGGTATGAAAAAGTGAACCTCTGTTCCTAAGTATGCGCTCCTGAGAAACAGAGGCTATATGAATGTAGCAACCAGCTTATTCCATTTCTATACTTCCGGCAGACCAGTAGAGGAAGGTGCGGGCCTTGGCATACTTTGCCCGTAACGTATAAAGCTTTGCCTGCGCCTCCATCAGCTTCATCTCGCGGGAGTTCACCAGAAACAGCGAGCTTTCGCCGCTCTGAAAGCGGGTTACTTCGCCGTTGCGCAGGGTGTTAGCGTTTGCCACCATTTGCTCCTGCAGCCTGATCTGCTCCTCCAGGGCCAGCCACTCGTTGTAAGCGGCCAGTATGCTATTCTCCACCTCCCGGGCGGTTTGGGTTAGCTCCAGGGCATTGGCCTGCTGTTTGGCCTTGGTAAGCTGCAGCTTGCCGCGCTCCTGCCGCAGGAACAGGGGCAGGCTAAAACTGAGGCCCAGTTTGTAGTTCTCTCCTATAAAGCTGCGGTCTATGGCCTCGGGCCTCATGTAAAAGTCGCTTTGCAGCAGGTTATACTCTGCATTTAGCTTGGGCTTGAGCTTGTCGGCGGCTACGCGCCGGTCCAGTTGTAACTGCTGGCCTTTCAGGCTGAGCTTGCGCAGGTCGGGGTGGTTGGCTTTTGCTGTCTCTAGCAGCTGCTGCAGGTCGCTCTGCGACAGCGACGCGATCTCGCTGCCGGTAAGAGCGGGTATGGTTTGATCCTGCAGCTCCAGCGGCGTTTCATCCTCGGCCCACAGGTGGGTGGCCACTAGCAGGCGGGCGTTGTTATAGCCCAGCAGGGCCTCCTGTAGCAGCACCTGCCGTGCCTGTACCTCTGTCAGCGCCTCCACGGTGTCTATGGCGGCCAGGTCGCCTTCCTGCACGCGGGCGCGCACCGCCTTCAGCCTGAAGTCAGCCAGCTCGACTGCCTCCTCGTAAAGCTGTACCTGCCGGAAGTATAAAAGCCAGTCCCAATAGTCTTTGGTAGCCTGCAGCAGTAGCTTGTTGATGAGTTTAATGCGCTCTGCCTCGGCAATTTCCTGCATTAAGCGGGCCTGCCGTATGGTGGCGCGACGCTCGTCTATAAACAAGCCCTGGCCCAGCGGCACCGAAATCCCTACAGAGCTCAACCCCTCGGAGGGAGTATAATCCATGGGATTCAGGTTGGAGCCTGTGTTCTTGTCGAAGCCCGCCTTCAGCTCCGGGCCAAACCACAGCGGTACCTGCAGCGTGTTGCTCCAGAGGTTGTAGTATTCTTTGCCCCCAAACTCCTTGCGGTATACTTTGCTGGAGATAACCGGATCGAGGGCGCCCCGGGCAATGCGCAGCTCCTGGCGTGCCTGCTCCGTCAGCAGCGCCGCCTGCGAGGCTACCGGGTGGTGCAGCAGGATGAGCTGGTGAAACTCCTGCAGCGTGAGCACCTGCTGCGCGGAGTCCGGCATCTGCGCAGCAGCACGGCTTGTGCCAAGTATAAACAAGGCAGTAAGGGCTACAAGGATGGTGTAAAGGATGCGCATGCGAAGGTTATTCCTTTTGAGAGACGTCAGAAGTCTTTTTTCCAGTGGCTGCAGGGGCTCCCTGGGTTTCAGTATAGTCAGGTGGGAAGTTGTTGAGCTGGCGCCAGATCTCATACCAGATCGGCACCTTTTTCAGCATCGCCCAACCGTATACCCCCGAACCTACACGGAGCGGCTCAGGCCAGGACGCCTCATCGGAATCCGGCACTACCAGCATGCGGTAGCGGCCGTTGGTGCCGGTGTTGTCTATTACAGCCACCCGGCCCCCAAAGGTGCCAAAGGTAGCTCCTGGCCAACCTGAGAAGACGATGGTGGGCCACCCCTCAAACTGCAGGCGCACCTCATCGCCGGGTTTAATGAGCGGCAGGTCCAGGGCATCGATGTACAGTTCCGCGGCCAGCTGCGGGTCGCGCGGCATGATGGTAGCCAGCGCCTCACCTTCCTTAATTGTCTCACCGATACCCGCTTTCAAGGTTTGTACCACATAGCCATCCTGGGGCGCCACAATTTGGTAGTACTGGCTGCGGATGCGGGTGCTGCTGAGCTCATTCTGTAGCTTGGCCATGTCTGCCTGCGTGGCAAATGTGTAAGAGCGGGTGGCGCTGAGTTCGGCCTCGGCCTTGGCAACCTTATCGCCATACTCTGCCTGCAGCGAGTTTAGCTCGGTGCGGGCGTTCTGCAGTTCGGCCTGTGCGGCCTCATACTTATTAATGAGCGAGAGCAGCTTGGCTTGCGCTTCCTGTAGCTTCAGGCGGCGCTGCTCCAGCTCCGTCAGCGACTTCAGGCCCTGCTTATACAGGTTCTCCTGGCGCTCAAACTGGGCCTCGGCTATAGTCAGCTCAGTACGCTGCGCCACCACCTCCATGCTGTCGCTTTGCAGCTTCAGGCGTGTTTGGCCCACCTTGTTACGCGCCTTCTGCAGGCTAAAGCTCAGGCCCTCGCGCAGTGCCTTTATCTGCTCCTGCATGGCCCTCTCCTTGGCCAGGTTGGCTTCCATGGCTCCCTCTTTGGCCTGCACCTGCTCCTCCAGGCGCACGAGCAGGTCCGGGTCCATGTACTTTTCCTTCACCTCCGACAAGCTGGCAATAGTGTCGCCCTTCTTCACGTAAGCCCCCTCCATCACGTGCCACTGCTCGATGCGGCCTGCAATGGTTGCCTCTATGGTTTGGGGCCTGTCCTGTGGGGTTAGTGCCGTAAGCGTTCCCTGCGAGCGGATGTTCTGCGTCCAGGGGAGGAACAGCGAAAGGATAATAATCAGGAAGATGCCGCCGAGCCAGTACGTAAGGGTGCGGCCCAGGCGCGGCGTCTGCACCTCCGCCATTACCTCCAGCTCGTGATCTGTGTTATCCATCTTGTTTAGCTCTGAAGCCATACTTTAGCCGGTTACGTCTATTAGTTCCTGCATTACTTCCAGGTGCTTTATCTCTTCGTAGTGTCCGTCGGCAGCCAACTGCCCGTTTTGTAGCAGGAGTGTGCGGTCGCACAGGCGCATGATGTCTTTGTCGTTCGATACGATGATTATGGTCCAGTCGAACTGTGGGGCGGTGAGCAGGCGCAGGAACTCCAGCCGCTCCTTCTTCTCCAGCCCTGCCCAGTAATTGTCGACAATCAGGAGCTTAGGGCGCCGCACCAGGCTGCGGGCCATCACTATCTTACGCGCGATGGTGCCTGGCAGGCGCATGCTGCCGCCCGTGAGGCTGGCCTGCAAGCCGCCCGGCGTTGTGTGCACAAAAGGCGCCAGGCCTGTAATCTCTACCGCCCAGAGCACGTCCTGTATGGGCAGGTCGCGGCCCAGCGTAATGTTCTCCAACAGCGTTCCGTCAAACACCTGCTCCTTACCGATGTTGTCGCCGGTCAGGCTGCGCAGGTTGCCCTTGTGAAGGTCGTGCATGGAGATACCGTTAAAGGATAGACTTCCCTCGTAGGACGGCAGCAGCCCAAGTATAATGCTGATCAGGGTGCTTTTCCCGGAGCTGTTGAAGCCTGCCAGGCAAACACGCTCAGAGGGTTGTATGGTGAAGTTAAGTCCCTCCAGTGCTACTTTTTTGGTATCCAGGAACCTATAGCCTAGGTTACGGGCATGTATGCTCAGCCCTCCGTTCAGGGGCAACTCATCGAGCTTAATCCCTTTAAACTCCTCAACCGGCAGATCGCTCACCAGCCCGAGCTTGTCCAGGCTCGTCATCACATCATACACTGTGTCCAGTTTCATGATCACCTTCTCCACCGCGTTCATGATCATGATGATGATGATCTCAGAGGCCACGAACTGGCCGATGTTGATTTCCTGCTGCACCACCAGGATACAGCCCAGCACCAGCAGGCCACCCGTAATAAAGGTCTTAAAGCCCACAAAGCTATAGTACTGCGTCATGAGCACTTTAAAGTGCTCCCGGCGCACCTTAAGGTAGTTCTTTACATAGCTGTTGGTGCGGTCCATGGGCAGGTTAGTGTGTCCTACCAGCTTAAAGGTGCTCATGGAGCGGGCCATTTCCTCGAGCCAGGCCACCATCTTATACTTGTATGTGGACTCTTTTATACTTGTATCGATGCCCTTGCCCCCCGTAAGCCAGATGATCAGAATCAGCACGATGAACAGGATCAGGCCCAGGAAAATAAAGTATGGGTGGTAGAGCGACAGCAGGAGGAGGCCAAACACGATCTGTATCACCGCCGTGGAGAAGTCCACCAGAATCTTGGCCAGGCCCTTCTGCAGCGTTACCACATCAAAGAAGCGGTTCATGAGCTCCGGTGGGTTATACTGTAGCAGGGCCTCCGGCTGGAAGCGGGGGATGCGGTAGGCAAACTCGGAGGCCGTTCGCGCAAACAGGCGCTGCTGGATGAACTCCACCAGCCAGAGTTGCATGACCTGTAACCCGCCCACAATCAGCAGGGCCAGCACAATCAGGCTTATCAGCACGACTACCGAGGTGGTCACCTGCCCGCTCGACACGAAGCCGATGATGCTTTGTATGCCTAAAGGAACCATCAGGGTGATGAGGCCCGCGGCGATGGCATACACGTACATGTACAGAATCTCCCGGCGCTCTATAGACAGCAGTTGCAGGAAGCGCTTGGTAGGCGGCAGTTTCTTGTTCGTTGAATTAGCATCCATTTAATTCCGGAGGTAAGGGGATTAGGAGTTGTCTACTGCCGCAAAAACCAACTGTTTCAGGAAGGCCACTGTTTCTGTGTACTTCTCGGAGCGGACGTTTGTGAGCGAGGGCAGGTGCTGCGCAAAAAATAGTTGCTGGTGCGCCGCCTCAAGCACGGTGCTCATCAGGGCGTGCGGGTAAGGATAGTCCGGGTTTATCTCCAGCACGATCTGGGCCAGGCGTTGGCACAAATGCTTCATCTCCAGGAAATAACCTTCCTTGTTCTCGGCGTCCACTTCTTTGGTGTGGTATACTTTGGAGGCTTCTGCCACTACTACCCGGTGCAGAGCACGCTCATCAATGTGCAGTACCGTAGGGTCATCGGCCTCACCGGCTCTGGCAATCACCTCAATGGCCCGGCTCAGGCGCTTGCGCGGGTCGGCAATGTTCCGTGTCTGTAGGGTGACCAGGTAGTGCAGCCAGGCCCAGTACCAGGATGCCAGGTATACCAGCAGTTTGTGCTTGTTCTCGAAGTAGCGGTAAATGGAGGCCTCCGTGGAGCCCATTTCGGCCGCCAGCTTCTTAAACGTGAAGCCCTCGTAGCCCAGCACATCCAGCAGCCTTATACTTTCGGCAATAATCTTTCGGCCAAGCTCGGTGCCTTCGGGCTCCCGCAGGTACGATCGATGTTTCAGGTTTATCTGGATACTGGTTGCCATATATAAAGTATACAGTGCGCGTCTTTGGTTATACTTCCCACGAGCAACTGCTCTAAAAATGTAACGAAAGCTTTTATTTGTAATAGTATTACTATCAAAAAAGTTTAGCCTAGCGCCTGATTTTTTTTACGGTTTACAGGGCGAGGCCAAAGCCCAGGCCGACAATACCACCCTCTGTTGCGACTGACAACCGCTCAACAATCAAGAATAAGCTCTACCTTTGCACCTTGCTTATGCCGTACGTATAGGCAAGGCAAAGTATAACACCGCTACACCATGAAGTTTGAAGATTACCGCATTTCCGACGAGATAAAGAAAAGCCTGAGCAAGCTGGGCTTTAAAAGACCGACTGACATTCAGTTTAAGGCCATCCCGCCCATCATGAAAGGGGAGGATGTGCTGGCCATTGCCCAAACGGGTACAGGCAAAACGGCTGCTTTCGCTATTCCGGTGCTCGACAGGCTGCAGTTTAGCAAAAACCGCAAGCGCGGCGATGGCATCAAGTGTGTGGTGATGGTGCCAACCCGGGAGCTTGCCCTGCAGATAACCGAAGTATTTAACGAGATTGGCCGCGGAACCCGCGTGAAGACCTTTTGCGTGTTTGGCGGCGTGGAGCAGGGGCCGCAGATCGCGAAGTTGGAAGAGGGCATTGATGTGCTGGTGGCCACGCCGGGCCGCCTGTTCGACCTGGTAAGCCAGGGGCACTTGCACCTGCACCGCGTGGAGGTTCTGATACTGGATGAGGCAGACCACATGCTGGACCTGGGCTTTATCCACGATATCCGCCAGCTTACCAGCAAGCTGCCCCGCAAGCGCCAGACGCTGTTCTTCTCGGCCACCATCAACGAGAAGATAAAGGAGCTGGCCTACTCGCTGGTGAACAAGCCGGTGCGCATC
Source organism: Pontibacter chinhatensis (assembly GCF_900113285.1). Classification (GTDB taxonomy): domain Bacteria; phylum Bacteroidota; class Bacteroidia; order Cytophagales; family Hymenobacteraceae; genus Pontibacter; species Pontibacter chinhatensis. The sequence continues at coordinate 422,539 of NZ_FOOT01000004.1, read as the reverse complement.
CAAATCTCGCCCAAAGACCCGGTGTCGAAAAACGTAGACCACTCGGTAATGTTTGTGGAGATGGACGACAAGCGCTTTTTCCTGGAGCGTGTGGTGAAGGAGAACCCGGAGAAGAAGATTCTGGCCTTTGTGCGCACCAAGGTGCGCGCCGAGCGTGTGGTGGCAGCCATGGACCGCGTGGGGATAAAGGCAGAAAGCATACACGGTGGCAAGGAGCAGCAAGACCGCCTGGAGGTTATGCGCCGGTTTAAAAAAGGCGAGGTGAAACTGCTGATTGCAACCGACGTGAGCGCGCGCGGCATAGACATACCCGGCGTGGAGTATGTGGTGAACTATGACCTGCCCGAGCAACCGGAGAACTACGTGCACCGCGTGGGCCGGACCGGCCGTGGTACCGAAAAGGGCATTGCCGTTAGTTTCTGCGCCTTGGAGGAAAGACCCATACTGGAGGAGATACAGCAGTATCTAACTAAGGATATCAAAGTGCTGGAAGTGGAGAAGGATGACTACGAAGCCACGCTGGACTTCAGCGCAGATGCCAAGTATGACTGGAAGGCCCTGCTGAAAGAGGCTGAGGAGGGAGAGCAGAAAGCCAAGGCAGCCAAAAGTAAGAAGGCAAAAGCCAAGGCAAAAAAGAAAAAATAAGCAGGCGCTTTTGCCATTGCCGGGGCCGGTGCAAGTATGAGTTGCGCCGGCCTCTTGTTTTTGCACCGATAAGTTCTGCCTTTTTGTAGATAATAAAGGGCGTTTGGTCGGTGTTTGCTAACAAGTGTTCGTTTAAAACATGCTTGTATGGTGCTGTGGCAGCTTTTGCTGGTTGCTCGTACCTTTTGCTAAGTTTTAAAAAAATTGTATTAAAATAAACTGTTTGGCTTTACTAATTACAGTAACTTTCGTATAATAAATTGTAAATAGTCTTTAATAAGTTTAAAGGTATTTGCCCGGTTCAAAGTTTTATTTAGCAAGAAAGGAGCGTGAGATGAGACGACACACAAGAACTTCTACAGGGGCAATTTCCGACACATGGAACTACAGCTTGAACACTGTAAGCAATAGCCTTGGCTTCACCCACGAATTTACTGCCGCCCTTGAGCAAGGGCTGTTGGACGAGGAGCGCGTACTGCGCAAGCATAGGTTGGAAAAAGAGCACAACGCAGAGGTGGAACCCATTTACCCAAGCTGCTCTCTGGACGAAAGACCTAGCACCACAAACGCGGTTTAACACCATCCGCCGATTAACTACTACTTATGCAATTATGGGGGAGCAGCCGCCGCCACGCCGATGCGCGTGGGGCGGCTGTTTTCATTTAAGGCTGCATCCACAGTTGCACAAAGCCATTCCGGAAGCTCTTGCTCTCCAGCACGTGCAGCTGTTTCTCCGGGGTGCCTTGGGCAAACAGGGGGATGCCGTCCCCAAGTATAACGGGTACATAGGTGATGATGAATTCATCTATCAGGCCCGCCTTTAGCAGGAGCGTGTTTACCTGCCCTCCGCCAATCAGCCAGATGTTCTTTCCCTGCTGCCGCTTTAGGTTCCGAACAAAGACGGTAGCATCCTCCTGCACAAACTGCACATGGGCTGCGTCGGCATGGGGGCTGCGGCTAAGCACGTAGTTTACCTTGTCGGGGTAGGGGAAAGGCATGTCGAAGCCAAGTATAACCTGGTAGGTCTTGTAGCCCATCAGGGTGGTATCTATACTTTGCAGCAGGGCGCCATATCCGAAGTCCTCGCCCTCCAGACTATACCTTTCGTCATGCAGCCAACTGGTGTCGCCGTTCGGCCGGGCTATGTAGCCATCGAGGCTGGTGGCGATGTAAAGTATAACTCTGCGCATATGTGGGCGGGTTACCGGGAATTGTCTCTGAAGACGAGCTTCGTGAGCTTGAAGAAAAAGTCACGGTTGTCTGCCACGAGCCGGTAGCCAACCTCAGCCACTTTGCCGGCCAGCGGCAGGCGGTGGTACAGCCAGTTCCAGGTGCTATGGCCACTCAGGTGCAGCAGGGCAGCCACGGCCTCAGCGCCGTGCAGCCGCTGCCCATACTTTGTAAACAGGTACACCGACTTTCGGAACTGGGCATGCGTGGTGCCGCGGAACTCCTCTGGTAGCTCCTGGAAAGGAGTATACTTCACCTTATTACCGGTTTTGCGGCGCCACCTGTTTACCCAATACTTACAGAAACTACAGTCGCCGTCGTACACCAGCATGGGGTGCGTCAGGCCTGATGGGTTAGTATTGGCCATGCTGCCGCTCCTCATGCCCGCACCCGTTGTACCCGAGGGCCGCGTTCAGCGGGCACCAGCGCAGCATGCCGGTAAGTATAGGTATCAGTCCGGCGGCCGCCAGCGGTTTAGAGTCATAGTAAGCCCCGATTCCGATCAGCGCCAGGCCAGCCAGCACGCGCGCTTTCTGCTCCACAATTCCTACGTTACATTCCATGGTATCTGAAGTAAATGCTTTTTGTTGTTATACTTCAGGGAGGGGCTTTTGTTAAGCCGTGGTAGCTTGTTATTGCGGTAGAATTATTTTTCAAACCAAGTTAGCCGGAAGGCGGGGTGTAGAATACTTCCACACATTGGGGAATTGCAGCACAGTGTGCAAGGCTTATTCTACAACCTGTGATTTTATGCTATGGCTTCTAAAGGCTAAAAATCAGCGCTATAGGCTTTGTTATGAGTTTGGCACGATTCTGTCACTATACCTGCCGAGTACGATTTTGAACCACACTACAATAGAACATGAAAACAACATTCATAATAGCAGCAGTAGGATTGTTAGGTTTTGCATCGTTGGATGCCGTTGCGCAGACGCAGGGCCAGAACCAAGGCCAGCAGCAACAGCAGACAGAGCAAGCCCAAGGTAACCGTGAGTTAGTAACTCAGGATAATTTGCCGGAGGCTGTGAAGAACGCTCTGAAAAGCGATGTATACAAAGACTGGACTGTAGGTGAAATCTACAAGGTAACTCCAGAGGAGGGCGCTGCCAACGCTGAGGTGGTTTACGAAATCACCATGACCAATGCAGAAGGTCAGGAAGGTGTTGTAAGAATGAATGAGAAAGGCGGTGCCGCCGATTCAGGTCAAGAATAACTGTGAACGTCATATAGTAAGCTTAAAAAAGCTCCATTCTGTGGAGCTTTTTTTTTGCCCCTACTCCTTCTGATTAGGCCAAATATCCCGAGGCTGTGTTTTGATTATCAGAAAATTATACTACATTCAATCCGCTTAAACGCTACTTTATGCGAAGCAGGATGCAGCAAACGATTGGAAAGGTGCCACTGGAGGCGCTGCTATGGCTTGTAGGGCTTACGCTGCTGGCGCTCATGGATCCCAGGGGCGATCATCTGCTGAGTCTTTGCCCGTTCAGCTGGGTGCTGGAGAGCGGTTGTCCAGGCTGTGGGCTGGGGCATGGCATTGCGTTTCTGGCCCGGGGCGAGTGGCGCGCATCGTGGGAGGCGCATCCGCTCACTGTTCCGGCAGTACTGTTGCTGCTATGGCGCTGCGGCAGGCTGCTGTACTTTCATTACCGTTATGTTTGAGTTAAAACCATCAAAATAAAACTATATGGCAAGTATACTCCACCTGATGCCGGACCTCGAACCGGATGAAATGGGTTATGTGCAGACCCTGGTGCAGCCCATGACCGAAGATGAGGCGCGCCAGTTCGCCAGTATTTACCGCTCCCGCCGGCGCGAGCCCATGCTGTTGCTGATCACCACGCTAATCGGATTCTTTGGCGTGGCCGGCATCCAGCGCTTCCTGACCGGGCAGATTGGTATGGGGCTGCTATACTTCTTTACCGGCGGGCTCTGCTTCATCGGCACCATCATCGACCTGGTAAACCACAAGCGGCTGGCTTACGAGTATAACGTGAAGGAGGCTGACCAGGTAGTAGCCATGATGCGCTACGGGCGGTAGTAGGCTCTGTTATACCTTAAGTAGAGGAAAGACATAAAAAAAGCGGCCAGGTACGTGTTATAGCATCTGGCCGCTTTTGAGTTTTAGGTTAAACCTTATTTCTGAACGGGCTCCACTTTGTAGCCCTGCTTGCGCAGCAGCGCCACAACGCCCTCCTCACCTGACAAGTGTGCCGCGCCAACGGCAAAAAAGGTGGGTTTGTCCTTCGCCATGCGCTCCATCACCGGTATCCAGTTTCGGTTGCGCTTAACCAGGAACGCCTCGTTGAACCTCCTGTATTCTTCTTTCGAGTAGTCACGCTGCATGAGTTCCTGCAGGCCCTTTAAGTCCTGGGCAAAGTATAAATCCACCATTTCGCTGTACTCGGCCCTGGATTTGGCCAGGTTGGTTGCTGTGCGGGTAACCATGTCCACATAAAACTTGTTGGGCAGCTCATCTACCACGGCCATTTGCTCCTGCACGGACTCTATACCCAGCACCTCCTTCTGCTGGCTGTGCGCCAGGTTCATCAGCTTCTGCTCATACGACTCAGGGGTGCACTCAGTAAGTACCGGTATCAGCATGGAGTAGAGTACAAAGGGTTTGAGGTTATCCACAAACTGCAGGTCTGCCCCATAAGTGCTCTTAAAAAGTGCTCCCACCGCCTCATACTCCTCCTTAGTGAACATGGCCTTCAGGGATTGCCCCTCCGGCAGGGTGGACAGCATCATGAATTGGGACATCATGTCCGGGTCGTCCATATCCAGCTCCAGCGATAATTGCTCCGTCTGCCCGAGCGCTTTCTGCAGCGTCTCCGAAATCACCATTTTGTCGGGACACACCGCGTGTATGGTGCCATACAGGTAAGACGGCTTTTTCAGGCCCTTGCCCGTGATTTTCCAGAGGAGCGCATTATCCTCCTTTCCACCGTTGGCGAGTGCGGGCATTAATTGTGTTAGCACCAGCAATAGCGCCAGCAGCAGGTGTAATCGTTTGTTCATAGGTTCTTTGGTTTTTGCTGTTGCAAACTAACACTTTTAGGCAATTAATTTCAGGGGTAAGGCAAAGTATAACTTTTACATAATTTAAGTGGTGATAAGCGTCGTATTAGTCTTGTCGGTATTCACTGGAAAAGGGCAGGAAACTCAGGCTGCAGAAATCTGCCTTTTTATGTTCCAAAACCTTTATATTCGGAAACTCAAATTCTAGCAGCATGAAAAACAGAACCATAGCCTTGCTTGGCGTCGCCTGCTTTATGTCAGGGGCTTTTGTGGCCAGAGTGGCAGATAATGCAATTACGGTGAATGTGCTGCAGGAGGCACAGAAGCTTATTGGCCTGAACTTTACGGAGGCTCAGCTCGACTCCACTGTTTCGGAGCTGGAGGACTTTCGGAAGAGCTACGAGGTGCTGCGCCAGCAAAACCTGCCCAACAGCGTTCCGCCTGCCCTGATGTTCAATCCCATTCCGGTAGGATATACTTTCCCGGCTGGTGAATCGGCTTTTGAGGTGGAGCGGCCGCAAAACGTAAAGTTGCCCAGAAAGCGCGAGGAGCTGGCATTTTATACTATCCCGCAGCTGGCCGAGCTGGTGCGCACCCAGCAGATCACTTCCGAGGAGCTCACCAAATTCTACATCGACCGCCTGAAAAAGTATGGCCCAGCGCTGGAATGCGTGACCACCCTGACCGAAGAGCTGGCGTTGCAGCAGGCCCGCCAGGCCGACCGGGAAATCAAAGCCGGTAAGTATAAAGGCATGCTGCACGGCATCCCGTTTGGGGTGAAGGATTTGCTCTCCACACGCACGTATAAAACCACCTGGGGCGCCATGCCTTACAAAGACCAATTAATTGACGAGGATGCCACAGTGGTGCAGCGCCTGCAGGAGGCCGGCGGGGTGCTGGTGGCCAAACTAACGCTGGGTGCCCTGGCTATGGGCGATGTATGGTATGGCGGCAAAACCCGTTCTCCGTGGGATGTGAGCAAAGGCTCCAGTGGTTCCTCGGCGGGTTCGGCAGCGGCGGTGGCAGCCGGTTTGTTGCCCTATGCCATCGGCACCGAGACCTTAGGCTCTATTGTTTCGCCATCCACGGCCTGCGGAACCACGGGGCTCCGGCCTACCTACGGCCGCGTGAGCCGCCACGGGGCGATGGCCCTGAGCTGGTCGATGGATAAAATCGGGCCGATTGCCCGCTCTGCCGAGGACTGCGCCATTGTGTTCAACGCCATCTATGGCCCCGACGGGAAAGACCAATCGGTGTACGACGCGCCCTTTAACTATACGGCGAGTATAAACCCGAAGAAGCTGCGCGCGGGTTACCTCAAGGATGACTTTGCCAAGAAGTATGGCTTTCAGGAAAACGACCAGGCAACACTGGAGGCGCTGCGTAAGGCTGGCGTAGAGCTAGTGCCGCTCTCCCTGCCTGACCTGCCGGTCAGCGACCTGCTGCTGACTATTTCGGTAGAAGGAGCTGCCGCTTTTGATGATCTTACCCGCAGCGGCCGCGACAGCCTGTTGGTGGCGCAGCATAAAAACGCGTGGCCCAACATCTTCCGCACGGCCCGCTTTATACCTGCCGTGGAGTATTTGCAGGCGCAGCGCGTGCGCACCTTGCTCGTGCAGCAGATGGAGGAGAAGCTCCGAGACGTAGACGTGTACATCAGCCCCTCCTTTGCCAGCACGAACCTCATGGTAACGAACCTGACGGGCCATCCGTGCGTGGTGGTGCCAAACGGCTTTCAGAAAAACGGCATGCCGACCACCATTACGTTTATGGGCAAACTTTTCGGGGAGGCCGAGCTGCTGCGCTTTGCCAGCTTCTACCAAAGTATAACGCCGCACGAGGAGCAGCACCCCAGCATGGACTTTGCCAAAAAGAAGAAATCCTAAAGTATAGCCCGCTTCGGTGGCAAGTATAGATTTCAAAGTATAAAGGACGCGTTTATACTTTGCTGTTTATACTTTTAATGCTTCGGATACTTTAGCCCTTGCTGCTAAGAACACGCTGCAAAAGTATCTGATGTCGCTACCACAAACATCAAGTGGTTCCTAAGTATAAATCGGGCTTAGCAAAGTATAGCTTACCTGTTTATACTTCACTGCCTATACTTTGCCCGCAGAAAAAGTATAAAACCGGCTGGAGGTACCAGTTACTGGAGGCGGTTTTTTGTTAACTTCTCTGTTTATACTTTATTTTGGAAATAGAACCTAAACCAAATCCTAATCTAATCTTTATAACCTAAACAGTGAGCATGCAACTGAAACAAAAGGCCGTGGCGTTTATGGCTTTGCTGCTAATCGGCAGCGCCGAGCTACAGGCGCAAAACAGTAAGCTGGAACTGAGCGTGGAGAAAATCATGCGCGACCCGAAGTGGATCGGCACCTCTCCAAGCAACGTGTTCTGGTCTGAAGACGGCAAGAAAATTTACTTCGACTGGAACCCCGAGGGCAACCGCAAAGACTCGCTCTACAGCGTGAGCGCCGACGGCCGAAACCTGCAGAAGGTAAGTGCCCGGGAGCGCCGCAGCCTGCCGGCCCAACGCGGGGTGTATAACCGCGCCCGAACCAAGAAAGTATACGAGCAGAACGGCGACATCTTCCTGTATGATGTAAAAACCGGCAAATCGCAGCAGGTAACCAACACCGTGGAGCGCGAGAGCAACCCGGCCTTCAGCCACAACGAGCAGAAGGTGGTGTATACCAAGGACAGCAACCTCTTTTCCTGGAGCATCGGCACAGGTCAGACAGCGCAGCTCACCGATTTCAGGAAAGGCCGCAAGCCGGCAGAGGAAGGCAAGAACCCGCAGCGCGACTGGCTGAAGGAGCAGCAGCTGACCCTGCTCCAGATTGTGCGTGACCGCAAGGAAGACAAGGAAGCCGCCGAGAAGCAGCAGAAACTGGACGCGCCGGCCCGCCCGAAAGAGATTTACATAGAGGATAAGATCGTGAGTAGCGTGGTGCTGGGGCCGAACGAGCGTTTTATCACCTACCAGTTGATCACGCGTCCGAAGAACGCCAAAGTGGCCATTGTACCGGATTTCGTAACTGCCTCCGGTTACACCGAGGACATCAACACCCGCACCAAGGTAGGCGATGCCCAAAGCACGTACGAGTTCTTTGTGTACGACACGCAGCGCGACAGTGCCTATGCCGTGCTGATGAACGACGTGGAAGGCATCTACGACCAGCCGGCTTACCTGCTGCAGCAGGAGGCAAAGGCCAGCGCGTCTACCTCTGCCGCCGACAGCAAAACCAAAAAGCCGGAGCCGCGTGCCGCAGCCATCTATGGCACCTACTGGTCCGACAATGGCAAACACGCCGTAGTGGTGGCCCGCTCCGCCGACAACAAAGACCGCTGGATCCTGAAGCTGGACCCGGCCACTTCGAAGCTCACCGTGCTGGACCGCCAGCGCGACGAGGCCTGGATTAATGGCCCGGGCATTAGCTATGGCCCTGGTGCCATCGGCTGGATGCCGGACAACGAGCGTGTGTGGTTCCATTCGGAAGAGAGCGGCTACTCGCACCTGTATGCCGTAAACGTGAACACCGGCCAGAAAAAAGCCCTGACCAGCGGCAAGTATGAGGTGTCGGACGTGCGCCTATCCAACGATAAAAAGCACTTCTACTTCACGGCTAACAAAGTACATCCGGGCGAAAAGCACTTCTACCGCATGCCGGTAAATGGCGGCGAGATGGTGCAGCTGACCAGCATGACCGGAGCGCACGAGGTAGAGCTGTCGCCGGACGAGAAGAAGCTGGCCATCCGCTACTCTTACAGCAACAAGCCCTGGGAGCTGTTTGTGATGGACAACAAGAAAGGCGCTAAGCCCAAGCAAATCACCAGTTCCCTGACTGATGAGTTCAAGTCATACGACTGGCGCGAACCAGAGGTGATCACCTTTAAAGCGGAAGATGGCGTGGATGTATACGCCCGCCTGTATCGTCCGGAAAATGCGGTGCAGAACGGTCCGGCCGTGATTTTTGTGCATGGTGCCGGTTACCTGCAGAACGCGCACAAGTGGTGGAGCTCTTACTTCCGCGAGTACATGTTCCATAACTTCCTGGCCGACCAGGGCTATACCGTGATGGATATCGACTACCGTGGCAGCGCCGGCTATGGCCGCGATGTGCGCACGGGCATCTACCAGTTCATGGGCGGCAAAGACCTGAGCGACCACGTGGACGGGGCCAAGCACCTAGTGGAGAAGTATAACGTGGACCCGAAACGCATCGGTATCTATGGCGGCTCCTACGGTGGCTTCATCACCCTGATGGCCATGTTCACGGAGCCGGATGTGTTTGCCGCCGGTGCCGCGCTCCGCTCCGTGACCGACTGGGCGCACTACAACCACGGTTATACTTCCAATATCCTCAACACGCCCTACACCGATAGCACGGCTTATGCCAAGAGCTCCCCAATCTACTATGCGGAAGGCTTGAAAGGCGCGCTGTTGATTTGCCATGGTATGGTGGATACAAACGTGCACTTCCAGGATGTGGTGCGGCTGTCGCAGCGTTTGATAGAGCTGGGCAAAGACAACTGGGAGCTGGCCGTGTACCCGGTAGAAGACCATGGCTTCACGGAGCCAGCCAGCTGGACGGATGAGTATAAGCGTATTTATAAGCTGTTTGAGCAGAATCTGAAAGGGGAAAAATAACACTCTTTTAGGTTTGTAAAAAAGGCGCGTCAGGCATAAGTCTGACGCGCCTTTTTTGTATTACCATCAAGTGATAACGTGTTACATATACTTTTCAGTATACATAAAAAGTATAATTACTCGCCTAATACAGGATGTAGGTAAGCCCCAAGCTTAAAAGGAGTTATAACAGAGATTTTCTATAGCGAAACGGCTACATATTTTCTCTGAACCACTTTTTTTTAACGATATGAGAAAAATGACAAACTGATCGCTAGGGTGTGGTAAGTGGTTTATCTACAGCAGATTGAATATGCAACAAACTTGCTTTTTACGTCAAAATTAAGGTTAGGTTAAGTTTTCGGGATGTTTTTTTTAAATGGCTATGGGAAGTGTTGCAACATCGACCTATATTTGAGAAACAACCATAAACTATTTTACCAATCAATCTAATCTAACTTTATGAGAAAAGTTCTATTATTTAGTTTGGTGATGCTTCTTACGCTTGTGAACCAAGCGTGGGCGCAAAGCCAAACTGTAACGGGTAAGGTGACCGACGCCAGCAATGGACAACCATTGCCAGGTGTTGCTGTCATTGTAAAAGGCACAACTGTTGGTGCAACCACAGGTGTAGAGGGGGACTATAGTGTGAGCGTGCCTGCAAACGGAACTACCTTGGTGTTCCGCTACATCGGTTACGAAACTCAAGAAGTAGCTATCTCCGGAAGAAGCACGGTTAACGTAAAGCTGGGCACTGATACCAAAGCCCTGTCCGAAGTAATTGTTGTTGCTTACGGTACAGCTGACGAAAAGTCTTTTACCGGTTCAGCTTCAGCTATCAAAGCAGAAGCCATCGAGAAGATTCAGGCAAACGACGTTACTAAAGCACTGGGTGGTTTAACACCAGGTGTACAGGTAGTGCAGACAAGCGGTCAGCCTGGTTCTACAGGCCAAATCCGTATCCGTGGTATCGGTTCAGTTGCTTCGTCTTCTACACCGCTTTATGTGGTTGATGGCGCCCCTTATTCAGGTGACCTGAACGCAATTAACCCGAACGACATCGAGTCTATGACGGTTCTGAAAGACGCTAGTGCAGCAGCTCTTTACGGCTCTCGTGCCGCTAACGGTGTAGTTGTAATTACAACTAAAGGGGGTAAAGCACCTCAGGAGCCTACTATCACTTTCGGTGCTACATTTGGTGTATCTGACTTTGCAGTAAAAGACTACAAAACAGTTAATCCAAACCAGTATTATGAACTGACTTGGGAGGCGCTGCGAAATGATGCTGCCACAGACCGTACGAAGTGGGAAGGTAAGTTTGCCTCTCCGGAGGAGTATGCTACAAAGAGTGTGGTTGGGCGTATTGCAGGCGCAGCTAACGGACAGCAGTATAACCCATTTAGCGATCCTGAGCCAGTTGGACTGGATGGCAAAATAAAGTCAGGCCTTACTCCTGCTTGGGAGGATGATTGGAGAGACGCTCTTTACAGAAATGCTACTCGTCAGGAGTATGACTTCGGTATCCAGGGAGGTAACGATAAAACGAACTACTATTTCTCCGGTAACTACCTGAACCAAGAGGGTGCGTTCATTACCTCAGGATTCAAGCGTTATACTGGCCGTCTTCGTGTAGCTTCTCAGGTTACCGACAAAATCAGATTCGGTGTAAATGCATTGATCGCAAATACAGATCAGAACAGCCCTACTACTGGCGGTACCTCTTTCCGTAACGTAGTTTCTTGGGGTAGAAACATTTCTTCTGTTTACCCAATCTACAGAAGAAGAAATGCGGATGGTACTTTTGTAACCAACCCATTTGAGTTTGACTTTAACACAAGCCGTCCGTACGGTGGTAACAGCAACCCTGTTGGTACTACAGAACTGGACATGCTGAAGCGCAACGTACTTACCTGGAGCCTGAACACCTTCGGTGAGGTTGAACTTCCATTGAACCTGAGGTATAAAACTACATTTGCTCTTACAGGAGACAACACTAAGGACTTTACGTTCTACAACCCGAACTACGGCGATGGCGCTGGTGTAGGAGGTCGTGGTACACAGTGGAGAAGCTCTTTCGTGGAGTATACCATCAACCACATCCTGAGCTACAGCAAATCATTAGGACAGCATCAAATTGACGCTTTGGGTGGTTTCGAGGCTTTCAACTATAAGTATGACTACCTGTATGGTCAAAAGACCAACTTCCTGGCGCTACCAGGCTTAACTGAGCTTGATAATGCTTCAACAATCAACGCGCTGAATAGCCAGTCAGACAGACGTTCGCTGCTTAGCTTCCTTGGCCAGTTGAACTATAACTTCCAGGACAAGTATTACCTGTCAGCTTCCTTCCGTCGCGATGGTTCTTCTCGCTTCCATGCTGACAACCGTTGGGGTAACTTCTTCTCGGTTGGTGGTTCTTACAGAATCTCGCAAGAGGATTTCATGAGCGCTGTTTCGTGGGTGAATGATGCCAAGCTACGTGCTAGCTACGGTACGTCTGGTAACGAAGGCCTGCTGACTTCTGGAGGTGCTGCTGACTTCTATGCTTACAGAGGTTTATACCAAACGGGATACAGTGATCTGTCTTCACCAGGTATCATTCTTTCTAAGTTAGAAAATGCTGCCCTGTCATGGGAGAAGCAGGCTGCCTTCAACGTTGGCCTTGATGCGACCATCTTTGACAGAGTAGATGTGTCGTTGGACTACTACGAAAGAACATCTAAAGACCTGCTCTTCAACAAGCCTCTTGCTCCTTCAACCGGTTTTACATCAGTATTCGACAACTTGGGTACTATGAGAAACAGAGGTGTTGAGATAAATGTGGATGCACGTCTTATTGATTCAGATAATTTCTTCTGGAGCATTAACGCCAACGCAGCTCATAACAAGAACGAGTTGACCAAGCTTCCTCAGGAAACTATCATGCAAGGTACTAAGCAGCTTAAAGTAGGTCACTCTATCTACGACTTCTACCTGCGTGACTTTGCTGGTGTAGATCCAGAAACTGGTCGTAGCCTTTGGTACATGGATGCTGAAGATGCGGATGGCAACACTATAAGAACTACTACTTCTGATTACGATGACGCTACTCGCTACTATGTAGGAACTGCTCTGCCTGATGTAACAGGTGGTGTTACAAACAACCTACAGTACAGAAACTTTGACCTAAGCGTGTTCTTTACTTACAGCATTGGTGGAGAGATTCTTAACACAGACTACAGTGGCTTGATGCACGGAGGCGATCGTGCCGGTACAAACTGGCACACAGACATCCTGAACAGATGGCAGAAGCCAGGTGATGTAACTGACGTGCCAAGATTAGGTACTGTGCAGGAACTGAACTCTAACGGTCAGTCATCAAGATTCCTTGTGGATGCTTCTTATCTACGTCTGCGTAACGTAACGCTTGGTTATACATTGCCAAAGACACTTCAGGACAAGGTTGGTTTGAAGAATGCCAGAATCTTTGTACAAGGTGACAACCTGTGGACAGCCTTCAAGACAAAAGGCTTGGATCCGGAGCAGTCGATTGATGGTATAACAGACAACAGATTCCCTGCTCAAAAGACTTTCTCTGTAGGTGTGCGCGCAACTCTGTAAGTATTTTTATAAGTAGAAGATAATGAATATTATAAATAAGAAATATATTGTAGCTCTGCTTGGTGCAACCCTAAGCTTAACTGCATGCGAGAAAGACTACCTGGAGGTAGTTCCTTCCAACGCCGTATCCTATGATCAGGCATACAGCACGAAGGATGGAATGGAGGCAGCATTAACAGGTATTATCCGCTTAATGCGTCAAGCCCCTGTTAACCAAGGTGCAGTAAGCCATGATAGCTATGGTGTTCCAGCTCTGATGATGACCTTCGATGTGATGGGACAGGATGTGATGGCTAACAGCAACTGGTTCGTGTTTCAGTATGAACTTGATAATAAGAATGCCACATACCGCGGTACCCGTATCCTGTGGGGGCATGCTTACAACCTGATCACTAACGCCAATAACATCATAGCCAATGCTAAGAACCTGCCAGATGCCACAGAAGGTGAAATAAAATCTTTTGAGGGAGAGGCTAAGGTGGTTAGAGCATTCGCTTATTTCAACCTGGCACGTGTTTATCAGCATACGTACCTAAAAGACAGAAATGCCCCTGCCGTACCTCTTATGCTTGACCCAGCTACACCACAGACTGAGGGAAAAGAGAGAGCTACTCTTGAGCAGGTATACACTCAGATATTAGCTGACTTAACAGAAGCTGAGCAGAGCCTTTCTACGGCACGTCCTAGCAAGAGCCGCATTAACAAGAATGTAGCACAGGGCTTACTTGCTCGTGTGTACCTGGAGATGGGAGAGTGGCAGAAAGCAGCAGAGTACGCAGCTAAAGCACGTGAAGGGTATCCATTGATGAGTGCAGCAACATACAAAGCAGGCTTCAATAACTACAGTAATGGAGAGTGGATTTGGGGTCTGCCACAGTCTGCCGATCAGAACAACGCATACGCTTCCTTCTATTCGTTCATAGATGGTCGCTATACAATCAGCAGCACTGGCAGCAGGGTATATGCCCGCAGAGGTTACAACAACCTCCGTGCAAATGATAAGTTCGTAGAGCTGTTCGATAAAAATGATGCACGCCGCGAGTTCCAGGAAGACGAGAAAGCCTTTACAACAAACAACGCAGGCGAGAAAGTATGGAACTCAGACCGCTATACCATCACCAAATTTAAGGACTTGGTAGACTTAGGCGGACATATTGTGCTGATGCGTTCTGCGGAAATGCTGTTAATAGAAGCTGAGGCTAAAGCTAAGTTAGGCGATTTCGTAGGTGCACAGGGCTTGCTGCTTGAGCTGCGTCGCAACCGCTATACTGATACTGCTTTAGTACTGCCTTCTGTGAACACTGGAGAAGCTCTTCTGGAGGAAATCTACACAGAGCGTAGAAAAGAGCTTTATGGAGAAGGATTCGGACTGTTCGACATAAAACGTCTGCAGAAACCACTTGTTCGTGAAGGTAACCATACTGCTAAAGTAGGTGTTACGCCAGCGAACTCGGATCTGTTTATTCACCAGATTCCACAGGGTGAGATAGATGCTAATCCGAACATGGTGCAGAACCCATAAGCATCCTATTTTGATGATTTAACAAAGGGCCGCCCATTGGGCGGCCCTTTGTGTTTAGATCGGTAGCCTTAAAAAGTGTACGTCATCAAAGCACCGTTAAAGTATTTACCCGACACAGGCATAAGGCTAATATTGCGCTTGTTCGTTTTCTTGTGCAGCTGCGGCACCAGTATGCCGGCCGCTGCGCCCATGGTATAGCCCAGCAGGTTGTCACTTAAAAAGTGTTTTCCGGCCTTCAGGCGCAGGTAGCCAACAGCGGCAGGCACTGCAGCCGCGGCAGCCCATACATAGGGGCGGGCAGGGGAGTCGGGGTTGAAGTCATGAAATATTTTGGCCGCAAAGAAAGTGGCACTGGCAGTGGCAGCTGTATGGCCGGCATAAAAGGAGTTGCGGGCGTTTGCGTCATTCTTATCCGAAATGTCGACATCCGGGCTGTACACTAGCGGGCGCTCGCGCTCTACGCTACCATTCGTCATGGTAAAGAATGCACCTGTCACAGCCATCGTCTCCACATAAAGTACCAGTACCTGACCAGCCTTGCTACCAACGTTGTCATTCAGGAGCATCAGAAAGGGAGTACCAAACGAGGCGTAAAATGGATAGTCGCTGATTTTCTTGGCGTTTTCCGAATCATACCCGGCCGCAAAACGATCAAAGCCGTTTACGTCACGCTTGCTCAGTGCCATAATTTCAGCCTCGCTTAGTCCGCTTTTATCCTGCATCAGCTTAAGGCCATAGGCACTGAGGCCCATGCCGGCCACTATAATGGGGGCATCCACTTTGAAGCTAGTCTTGTAAGGGGAGTCATCTTGGGCGTGTACTTGCCCTGCCAGAAAAGTTAAAAGGCAAAGTATAGTTAATAGGCGTTTCATATAGATTCTTTCAAATAATACAATTTGAAGTAAATGAACGGGGGGCGTTTTCAAAGGTTGTGTTGCTATGCTTGCTGCTCTCTGCCAAAGCAGGCTCAGATGGGGCGTAACCGTTATGCTGATAAATCATTACATGCCACTGTAGAGTGCCTGTAATCAGTTTCAAGTGTGGCAGATTTATCTTAGCTTTGTACCCGCTGCCAAAGGGGGCAGTCGGTTTATACTTTGTACCTAAACCCATCGAAAAATATGCCTTATTTATTTACATCTGAGTCTGTGTCAGAAGGGCACCCGGATAAAGTGGCCGATCAGATTTCGGATGCGCTGTTAGATGAATTCTTAAAGCAAGACCCGCAGTCTAAGGTAGCCTGTGAGACGCTTGTAACTACCGGCCTGGTGGTATTGAGCGGGGAAGTGAAGTCAGAGGCTTACGTGGACGTGCAGAAGGTTGCCCGCGATGTTATCAAACGCATTGGCTATACCAAGTCAGAATATATGTTTGATGCAGATGCCTGTGGGGTTATCTCGGCCATCCACGAACAGTCTGCAGATATAAACCAGGGCGTTGAGCGCGCCAACCCGGAAGACCAGGGTGCCGGTGACCAGGGCATGATGTTCGGGTATGCTACAGACGAGACAAACAATTACATGCCGCTTGCGCTGAGCATTTCGCACCTGCTGCTGCAGGAGTTGGCTGCTATTCGCAAGGAAGGCAAAGAAATGACCTACCTGCGCCCAGACGCAAAGTCTCAGGTTACCATCCGCTACAGCGATAACCACGTGCCCGAGAAGATTGATACCATTGTTATCTCTACCCAGCACGATGAGTTTGTGAAGGCGGATAACGATAGTACGGAGGCGAAAAACGAGGCAGAGCGCCAGATGCTGGCAAGGATTAAAGAGGATGTGGATAGCATTCTGATTCCGCGCGTACTGAAGCAGCTGCCTGAGCGTATCCAGCAGTTGTTCAACTCAGATATTATCTATCACATCAACCCGACAGGCAAGTTTGTAATTGGTGGACCGCACGGCGATACTGGCCTGACAGGACGTAAGATTATTGTGGACACGTACGGGGGCAAAGGTGCTCACGGCGGAGGAGCTTTCTCCGGGAAGGACTCTTCTAAAGTAGACCGATCTGCGGCATATGCTGCCCGCCATATCGCTAAAAACTTGGTTGCGGCCGGTGTAGCCAGCCAGGCGTTGGTGCAGGTGGCTTATGCTATTGGTGTGGCCAAGCCAGTGGGTCTGTATGTTACAACGTATGGTTCTACGAAAGTAAAAGACGCGAGCGGCAACATTATGAGCGATGGCGAAATTGCCGAGAAGGTAAACAAGCTTTTTGACATGCGCCCTTATGCCATTGTCCAGCGCTTTGGTTTGCAGAACCCTATTTTCTCTGAGACGGCTGCCTATGGCCACATGGGCAGAACACCAGGCACGAAGCAAGTAGAAGTACTTGTAAACGGCCAGAAAGAGGTGCGCGAGTTTGAGACCTTCACCTGGGAGAAGCTGGATTATGTAGACAAGATAAAAGCTGAGTTTGGCCTGTAATAAGGCTTGATTTGGTAATAAAAACAGCGGGGCCTGCTACAGAATAGCAGGCCCCGCTGTTTTTATACTTTCTGATAAGTATAAATCTTAGTGGTGGGCCATTTGCTTTTGCTTAAAGCGCTTTAGCTGGCGTCGCATCGCCTCAACGGCAGCGTCAGCGGCAGCTTCAAACGAGGGGGCGTCCTCCTGCGAGAATAGGGTAGAGCCTGGCACAAACAACTTGATCTCCACGGTCTTGTTGTCCACGCCATCCTTGTTGTTATGTTTAAGAAACACTTCGCCTTCCACAATGCGATCATAGAATGTTTCGAGTTTGTTCACTTTCTGCTGTACAAAGTCAGTAAGTTGTTTGTCTGCCTCGAAGTGGATGGAATGCATCTGTAGCTTCATATGCTTTACAATTAAAAAGTTAAACTTAATTATGCTTTCGGGTGAGCCTTCTCAAAAATTGATTTGAGTTGCTCGATGGAATTGTGCGTGTACACCTGGGTAGCAGCCAGGCTGGCATGGCCAAGCAGATCTTTGATCGCGTTAAGATCGGCTCCCTTATTGAGCAAGTGAGTGGCGAATGAGTGTCGCAGCACATGCGGGCTATTGTGTTCGGATGTGGTAATCAAGCTGATATATTTTTTTACGACACGATACACAAACTTCGGGTAAAGAGGCCGTGCTTTATTGGTAACGAGCAATTTTACCGAATTGTTATCACCTAAAAAATGCTTTTTCTCAGTTTTGTAGGCATCTAGCGCCAATAAGAGCGAGTCGTTCAGGGGTACGATGCGCTCCTTGTTACCCTTGCCCAGCACACGTACTGTTTTAGCACTTAGGTTTATGTCGGAGGCCTCGATGTTGATAAGCTCGGCAAGGCGGATGCCGGTGCCATACAGAAACTCCAGGATCAGCCTGTCGCGCTGTCCTTCGAAGGTATCCTCAAATGTAAAGCTGTCGAGTAGGTTGTTGAATGGCTCCTCCTGCACAAAGGCGGGTAGCCGCTTGCTGGCCTTGGGCGCCTTAATACGCAGCATGGGGTTTACCTTGATGCGTTCCTGCGCCAGCAAAAATTTGTAGTAGGAGCGGAGGCAGGCGATCTTCCGGTTGATAGAACGCGGCTTGATGTTGTTCTGCACCAGGGTCAGTATCCAGGAACGGATAATGGTGTGATCGGCCTCGGCGGCATCGGAGATCTGGTATACCTCTTTCAGGTAATCGGCAAACTGCCCCAGATCGGTATGATAAGAGGTAAGGGTATGCGGGCTATACCGCTTCTCGTACTGTAAATACTTGAAAAACAAATCCATACTTTAGTATACCTGGTCAGATAACCCAGGTATACTAAAGTATGGAAAAATAGTATATCTTGTTAGAGATACTAGTAGTTTTCGTTAGCAAACATCTGCTGCTTGTACACAGCTCTTTCTTTCTGCTTTCTTTTGGTAACAGAAGGCTTCTCGAAATACGCTCTTGAGCGCAGTTCTTTCAAAACACCAGTTCTCTCAAATTTCTTCTTGAATCTCTTCAGAGCACGGTCTACAGACTCGTTATCTTTTACGTTTACAATAATCATATTTTTCCTCGCTTCTCTTTGGATTTAGGGACGCAAATTTAAACAATATTATACTTAAGTCAATGCAAGCGCTAAATATTTATTAGCCAGCCATGTTTTATTTCCAAAAAGTGGCGCAAAAGAACGATACAGCTTTTTTGCGCCACTTCTTTATTTCAGGATGGCTCTGGAAATAACAAGCTTTTGTATCTCGCTGGTTCCCTCGCCAATGGTGCATAGCTTGGCGTCGCGGTAGTACTTCTCTGCCGGGTAATCCTTCGTGAAGCCGTAGCCGCCGAATATCTGTACCCCCTCATTTGCCACGCGTACCGCCACCTCTGAGGCAAAAAGCTTCGCCATCGCCGACTCTTTGTTCACATTCAGTCCGCGGTTCTTCATGTCAGCTGCCTGATACGTAAGCAGGGAGGCCGCTTCTACGTCTGTGGCCATATCGGCCAGTTTGAAGGCTATTCCCTGAAAGCTAGAGATGGGTTTGTTAAACTGATGGCGCTCCTTGGAGTAAGCTACAGCGGCCTCTAGGGCACCCTGTGCAATGCCCAGCGAAAGCGCCGCGATGGAGATGCGGCCACCGTCCAGCACTTTCATGGCCTGTACAAAGCCATCGCCAACCTCGCCCAGGATCTGGTCTTTATGCACGCGGCAGTCCTGGAAGATAAGCTCTGTGGTTTCGGAGGCACGCATACCCAGTTTGTCCTCCTTGCGGCCTGCGCTGAAGCCCGGGGTGCCTTTTTCGATAACGAAGGCGGTCATGCCATGTGAGTCGCCAACTTCACCGGTGCGCACTATTACGACGGCCACCTGGCCCGATTTACCGTGCGTGATAAAATTCTTGGCTCCGTTGATAACCCAATGATCACCGTCCTGTACGGCCACAGTGCGCATGTTGCCGGCATCCGAGCCGGTGTTGGGTTCTGTCAGGCCCCAGGCCCCGATCCATTCGCCGGTGGCCAGCTTGGGCAGGTATTTTCTTTTCTGCTCCTCGTTACCGAACGCCAGGATGTGTCCGGTGCACAGGGAGTTATGCGCTGCCATCGAAAGGCCGATAGAGCCGTCGATTTTGGACAGCTCTGCGATGGCTGTCACGTACTCCAGGTAGCCAAAGCCTGAACCGCCGTACTCGGTTGGCACAAGCACGCCCATCAGCCCCAGCTCGCCCAGTTGCCGGAACAGATCCACCGGGAATTCCTGGGTCTCGTCCCACTCACGCATCTTGGGTTTGATGTGCCTGGCGCCAAAGTCGCGAACCATGTCCGCAATCATGCGCTGGTTTTCAGTCGTTTTTAATTCCATGTAATAGTTTTGGGTTGAAAGTAGTTAAGGTGATATGTGTCGGAAGTATAACGGGATAAGAATATCCGATGTTTACAAAACTATATAATTGCACCCAAAGCACCAATCACCTATATAGATTTAAACGTATGTAAAAGAGGCACCTGTGTGATGGCTGCTTTATTTTGACAGTGAATTTTATTTCTGTTATTTTGAAGTTCGTTTGCCGTTCTGCACCCGCAGCAGGGCCGTAGGCGCCAACGTTGGTAAGATGATACAGTTTATAAAGAACCTGTTTGGAGGAAGTGAGCCTGTGCTGGGTGTATCGCTTAGCGAGCTCGGCGCGGACATGCATTCGCATATACTTCCGGGTATAGACGATGGTTCTGATAGCCTGGAACAGTCGCTGGAGCTGGTGCGGGGCATGAAGGAGCTGGGCTACCGTAAGCTGATCATGACGCCGCACATCATGAGCGACTTCTACAAGAACACCCCCGAGATTATCCGTGAGAAGCTGCAGCTGCTGCGGCAGGCCGTGGAGGAGGCGGGAATTGAGATGGAGCTGGACTGTGCGGCAGAGTATTACCTGGACGAGGGCCTGCTGGACAAGCTGGACAACGACGAGGAGTTGCTCACATTTGGTAAAAACTACCTGCTGTTTGAGACATCTTTCCTGAATGAGCCCCTGAACCTGCGGGAAACCATCTTTAAGATGCGCTCCAAAGGGTACCAGCCTGTGCTGGCGCACCCGGAACGCTATACCTATTTCTATGGCAAGTTCGAGGAGCTGGTGGCGTTGCGGGAGCTTGGGGTGCTGTTTCAGCCTAACCTCAACTCGCTGGCAGGCTATTACTCTCCCGGCGCCAGGGATGTAGCGGAGCGTTTGATAGAGCAAGGGTATGTAGACTTCCTGGGTACCGATACGCACGGGCTGAAGCATATTGCGACTCTGCATAAGGTGCTAAGTTCAAAATACCTTGTAAAGGCCCTGGCCTTGCCGCTTCGGAACAGGCAACTATAATTATCACCTTGTTTTATACTTTATACTTCCACATCAACATATGGTATTCGTAACGGGCGGCAGTGGCCTCATCGGCAGTTTTCTGATACCGGAGCTTTTGCGGCGCGGGTACCAGGTAAAGGCGCTTTACCGCGGCAGTGTACCAGCTGTGGCCGGGGCAGACCAGGTGCAGTGGGTGGAGGGCGACATACTGGACCCCGCCCTGTTGCGGGCCGAGCTGGTGGATGTCAGGTATGTGTTCCATAGTGCGGGGCTGATATCGTATGCGCCGCAGGACGAGGAGCTGCTGAAACAGGTGAACATAGAGGGTACCGCCAACATAGTGGATGCCTGCCTGGAGGCCGGAAGTATAAAACTGTGCCACGTAAGTTCCATTGCCGCTATCGGGCGGCCCAAAGAAAAAGAAAACCTGACAGAGAAGGCCAAGTGGGATCCGGCCGAGAAGACATCGGCCTATGCCAGCTCCAAGTACTTCGGGGAGTTGGAAGTATGGCGCGGCGTGGCAGAAGGCCTGGATGCCGTTATCGTGAACCCGTCCATCATACTTGGCCCGGCCGACTGGAACCGCAGCAGCACGCAGCTGTTCCGGTATGTATACCGGGAGCGCCCCTTCTATACCGCGGGGGAGGCGAATTTTGTGGATGTGCGGGATGTGGTGGAGGCCATGCTGCAGCTAACCTTCTCGGGTATCTCCGGAGAGAGGTTTATCCTGAACTCAGAGCGGCTAAGCTATAAAGCGTTTTTTGAGATGGTGGCGCGCTGTTTCAGCAAGAAAGCCCCCGGTGTGAAAGTGCCTGGCCCGCTGGCGGAGGTGGTGTGGCGACTGGAGCACGCCCGTGCCTGGCTGACCGGCAGTCGGCCCCTTATCACAAAAGACACGGCAAGGGTATCGCGCAAAACCCATTTCTTCAACAGCGATAAAATCCAGAAGGCAATCGGGCTGCAGTTCAGGCCCGTGTCAAAGTCAGTGAGCTGGGTGTGCCACGAGCTGCAGGGAATGATGGCCAAAGGTGCACTGCAGGCGGCCAAATAAACTATTTGCAGTGTTAATATGTAGTAAGAAAAAAGCTGCCCAGAGCAGCTGGTTGGATACTGGAGATGAAAGAAGACTTTGACGAACACAGCGAGGAGCTAGAGCTCATTCAGCGTTACGAGCGCACGCTCAGTAGCAATGAGACGGCGTTTTTCGACCTCACTGATTTTGAGTATATTATAGATCACTACACTGCGAACTTTGAGTATAAAAAGGCCCTGGCTGCCTGCGATGCTGCTTTAACGCAGTATCCCTTCTCGATGGACCTGCAGATAGACAAGGCGCAACTGCTGGCCATGTCCGGCAGCTTTAACGAGGCCCTGGAGCTAATCAACAAAGTGGCCGAGGTGGATCCGGAGAATGCCGACGTGCAGCTGACCCGGGGCATTATCTATACCCAGCGTGGCGAGTTTCGCGATGCCATCGACTACTTTAAAAAGGCCCTGGCCTATGCCGATGACCGCGATGATATCTATTTCAACATAGCGCTTGCCTACCAAACCTGGGGGAAACTGGCGTCGGCTGTGAAGTACTATAAAAAATGCATCGAGCTGAACCTGGAGAACGAGGCGGCCATGCAGGAAATACTTTACTGCCTGGACGTGACCAACACTGTGAGCGAGAATGTGCCGTTCTTCCAGAAGTTCGTGGACGACGACCCGTACTCGTATGTGGCCTGGTTTAACCTGGGCAACGTGTACAACAAGATGGGGGCCTACGACAAGGCCATAGGCGCCTACGATTACGCCACCATCATTCGCCCCGACTTTATTACGGCCTACAACAACATGGCCAATGCCCTGGTGTTTACGGGCGAGTATAGCAAGGCAATTGATGCCTTTAATGCCATGATAGAGCATGGCAAGCCAAACGCGGAAATCTACTGCAACATCGGCGAGTGCTACGAGAAGCTGCGGCAGTGGGACCTTTCCCGGCGCTATTACCAGAAGTCGGTGGACCTGGACCCGGAAATGGACGAGGCCTGGTTTGGCATTGGCGTTATTCTGGATGCACAGGGCAAGTGGTATGAGGCTATTCACTTTTTTAAGAAGGCCGTTGACTTGTACGACGACAGCGCCGACTATTGGGTGGCCCTGGCTGGCGCGGAGTACCATGTGGGCCATGTGGTATCGGCGCTGGAGAGCTATGAGCGCGCTGCCGAGATTCGCCCGGACGACAAGAATATCTACCTGAACTGGTCGGTTATACTTTACGAGCAGGGTAATTTCGAAGAGGCCACGGACATTATTCTGAACGCCATAGAGCTGCAACCCCGTGAGGCAGAGCTATATTACAGAGCCTGCGCTTACATGCTTTCTGCAGGAAAATACCGCGAGGCATACAATTATCTGGAAAATGCATTAATTTTGGACTTCGACAAGCACAAGCTGCTGTTCGAGTTCTTCCCTGAGCTGGAGTCGCAGCGTGCATTGGCCCGATTAATTGATCAGTACCGCAAATAGAATCAGATGAATTACACCCTTAAAAGCATTCCGGAGCGCGAGGCAAAGCCGCGTGAGCGTGGTTTTACCATGGCCATGGACAAAGGCCTGAGCATACGGGAAGTAGAGGACTTCCTGGAGGTAGCCGGAGAGTATGTTGATATTGTAAAGCTGGGCTGGGCCACGTCCTACGTGACGCCTAACCTTACAAGGAAGCTGGAAGTGTACAGGGCTGCCGGTATCCCCACATACTTTGGAGGCACCTTGTTTGAGGCCTTTATTGCACGCAACCAGTTCGACGATTACCGCCGGGTGCTGGACAAGTATGAAATGACCTTTGCCGAGGTATCGGACGGCTCGCTGGAAATGCCGCATGAGGCAAAGTGCGAGTATATCGCCAAGCTGTCGGAGCAGGTAACGGTGCTGTCGGAGGTGGGCTCCAAGGATGCCGAGAAGATCATCCCTCCTTATATGTGGATCAGGCTGATGAAGGCTGAGCTGGAGGCAGGCGCCTGGAAAGTGATCGGCGAGGCCCGCGAGGGAGGTAACGTTGGCTTGTTCCGTTCCACCGGTGAGGTGCGCAGCGGTCTGGTAGAGGAAATCCTGACGCAGGTGCCTTTCGAGAAAATCCTGTGGGAAGCCCCGCAGAAGGCGCAGCAAGTATGGTTTATCAAGCTGCTGGGCGCGAACGTGAACCTGGGCAACATCGCCCCGAGCGAGGTTATTCCGCTGGAGACCATCCGCCTGGGCCTGCGCGGCGACACCTTCGACCATTTCCTGAACATGGAAAAGAACGGTCTGCAGATCTAAAGTATAAGTATGAAAGTATAAATTGCCCGTCGGTGTGGCCGTGCGGGCAATTTCTTTTTATAGAGGCCAACCAACCTATAGCTTTAGCACATATATGGAAAGAAGATCGCTGAAAGAGTATTTGCTGCTGTTCTCGAAGGGCATAGGCATGGGCGCCGCCGACGTCGTGCCGGGCGTTTCGGGAGGTACCATTGCCTTTATCACCGGTATCTACGAGGAGCTGCTGGGCTCCATCCGCTCCGTCAATGGCGAGGCGCTGAAGCTCCTGCTGCGCTTCAACATCAGCGGGTTCTGGAAACACATCAACGGCAACTTCCTGGTAGTGCTGCTGGCGGGCATTGGCCTGTCTATTGTTTCACTCTCCCGGCTGATTTTATACTTGCTGGAATTTCACTCCGAGATGCTGTGGGCCTTTTTCTTTGGGCTGATTGTGGCCTCTGCCGTGGTGGTGGCCAAAAAGATCACCCGCTGGACCCTGGGGGTGGTGCTGGCCGGTTTGCTGGGGGTTGCCTTGGCTTACTACATTACGGTGGCCACGCCCGCACAAACTCCGGATGCCTACTGGTTTGTGTTCCTTTCGGGCGCCATCGCCATCTGCGCCATGATTCTGCCCGGCATCTCCGGGAGCTTTATCCTGGTGCTGCTGGCAAAGTATGAATTTATTATGCTGGCGCTCAAAGAGCTCCGGATAAGTATTATACTTACCTTCGGCCTGGGGTGTGTTACCGGTATCCTGCTCTTCTCGCATGTGCTTAACTGGATGCTGAAGAACTACCACAACGTAACCGTGGCGCTGCTGACGGGCTTTATGATCGGATCCCTGAACAAAGTATGGCCCTGGAAGCAGACCCTGGAGACGTACACCGACCGCCACGGCGAGGTAAAACCGCTGGTGCAGGAAAATGTGCTGCCGGGTACTTACGAGGCCCTGACCGGCCATGAGCCATACTTGCTCTACGGCGTGCTGCTGGCCATCTTCGGCTTCCTGTTCGTGTACCTCATCGACCATTACACAGACGATAACACGACCAAAGTATAACTCCCTGCTATGCGAAAGTTCGGTCTCATCGGTAAAAAGCTTGGCCACTCGTTCTCCAAGAAATATTTTACAGAGAAGTTTCTGCGAGAGGGCGTGACGGATGCCGCCTACGAATTGTACGAGCTGTCCTCAGCAGCAGAACTGCCGCAATTATTGTCGCAGGAGCCCGAACTGGTGGGCCTGAACGTAACGGTGCCCTACAAAGAGCAGGTGATCCCGCTACTGGATGAGCTCGACGAAGCCGCCGCCAAAATCGGAGCAGTGAACACCATTAAGATAAGCGGTGGCCGCACCAAAGGCTACAACACCGACTATATCGGATTCCGGGACTCGCTGGAGGCATTTTACCCGGAGCAGGAGCGGGGGCAGGCCTTGGTACTGGGCACGGGCGGGGCCGCTAAAGCTGTGTGGGCCGCACTGGATGCGCTGCAAATTCCCTACAAGCGCGTCTCCAGGCAAGCAGGGGAGGAGCAGCTAAGCTATGCCCAGCTTACCCCGGAGCTGCTGCAAAAGTATAACCTCATCATCAACACCACGCCACTGGGCATGTATCCGCAGGTGCAGGAGGCGCCGGAGCTGCCATACGAAAGTATAACGAGCCGACATTACTTCTACGACCTGGTGTATAACCCGGAGCAGACCCTGTTTTTGCAGCATGCTGCCGGCAAGGGAGCCAAGGTGCTTAACGGGCTGCCCATGCTGTACCTGCAGGCAGAGGCTGCCTGGAATATTTGGAATTTATAATATTTTGTTATACAATTACTAGGCATGCAAGAAAAGCCTCTTGCACTGCAACTTTACCCTGTGTTAAATGCGTTTAAGTAGTGAAGCACTTAAACCCTACTGCATGACGCACTTATACACCCTTAAACAAAAAGCACACCTATTCCATACTGAAATTTACGCGTTGTACCTGGCTTATCGCGATGCGCGCGTGAAGTGGTATGTGAGAGTGCTCTTGGCTTTATCCCTGGTATATGCAGTAAGCCCGCTGGACCTGCTGCCCGACCTGGTGCCGGTTTTCGGTTACCTGGATGACGTGGTCATCGTAGCAGTGGGACTGACCGCTTCGTACAGGCTGTTGCCCGAAAAAGTGTGGGACGAGGCAAGGCTGAACGCCATAGAGGACATGAATGAATCTGTACTGGCGTTAAGAGCCATCAGTTATACCTGGATTTTATTGTTGACGGTAATAGCCATACTTTGCTACAAGCTGCTTTATATTAAAATGCCTTACTAAGACACCAAAGATCTTTTGAGCGAGGTTTAAGATGATTTACAACACTACAAAAGCTTGCTGCGAAAGAAGAGAGCCTCCCTCCCCGGGAGGCTTTACTTTTTTAGGTGCCTATACTTTTTACGGCACTTGCTAAAGTATACATCTGCCTGCTGCGTGCCGGATAGTATTTTGTTTGGTAAAATCTGGTATAAACATAGCAGGCGTTGCTGATGCTCCTGCAGGATTTTCCTATCTTTAGATCCGCAAAGCAGGTCTCTGTCAGGGGCTTGCCTGCCCCCGAAAAATATTTTAACCTGCTTGCAACCATACCCGCGCGGCAGGAATCATAGAGAAAAGGAAACGTAAGCAAGGCGCGCTTGAAGCTTTTTACAAAACCAAAGTCGGACGAGGATAAACTCATAGAGGGGTGCATCGCAGGCAAGCGCGATATGCAGCGTCTGCTCTATGACCTATACTCAAAGAAGATGATGGCTGTCTGCCTGCGTTACGCCCCCACCACCTTTGAAGCTGAGGATATCATGCAGGACGCCTTCGTGAAGGTGTTCAACCATATTGGCAGCTTTAAAAAGGATTGTCCGCTTGAGTTCTGGATCCGCCGCATCGTGATAAACACCGCCCTGAAGCACCTGCGCAGCAAGCAGTTGCTGACGGTGTCGCATGAAGCAGAGGAAGTGGCCAACATTAGCGCTGAAGACGTAAGCCTGAGCGGCTACACGATGAGCGAACTGATGGGCATGATCCAGAGCCTGGCTCCCCGCTACCGTATGGTGTTTAACCTGTACGCCATTGAGGGCTACAACCATAAGGAGATAGGGGAGATGCTGGGCATTTCAGAGGGAACTTCTAAGTCACAATACTCACGAGCCAGGGCCATACTACAGGGTATGCTGCTGCGGCAGGAGCAAAAAGTTAAGGAACATGTCATCAGCAACTAACCATAAGCGAGGAAACTTTGAGGAAGAGTTTCGCCGTCGCCTGCAGGACGCTGAGGCCTCTCCGTCAGCAGACCTATGGGCACGCATTGACCATAGCCTGACGGTACAGGAAAACGGACAATATAAACGAGGGATGTTGTTTTACAGGCAGCTGGCCGCTGCCTGTATCACCCTGCTGCTTGTGGCGGGCGGATTTGCCGCCTACTACTTCGGCGGACAACCTGACAGTCCGGTAGCCGGAGCACAGCCTCAAATGCAGGGCATCGCCGCTGTTGAGCCAACCCAAAAGGCAGCAGAAACCGCGGCCCCAGACGAAGCCATTGCCGCCGCCATGCAGGCAGCTGTAAGGCCGCAGGAAGAACAGCCCCGCCAGAAACCGGCATCGCGGCCAATCGCCTCTGCTGCCCCTGTGGCAGAAGCAACTACAATAGCGACAGAGCCTGAAAGTATGGCTAAGGCAGAAACAACAGCGCCGGGAGCCTGGTACAGCCAGCCAGCAGGAAAGTATACCGCCACAAGCCAGCACAACGGAAACAGGCAAAGTATAAACCTGAGCCGCGCCATAAGTGCAGGAAGTATAAATGCCACTTTTCTTGACAGATCAAACTCCACTGGCGGCCTCGTGTCTTCAGGTAGAAATCAAGGCTTCGCGGAGGCTGCACCAAATCCTGCTGATGATTTTAGAGCCTTGAACGAGGCCGTGATCAGCCGCATGAAGCAAATTCGGAAAGAGCAGGAATCTGTGCTGCAAACTTATAAGTCTGATAACAAAGCGCTGGCAGCTGTCGGGGTTTCCGAACCGGAGCAGGGCACAAGCGCCGGAGGAAGGTGGTCGCTGGGCATGGCTTACGCTCCTAGTTATTTCGAGCAGAACATTAGTTCCCCCGCCCAAACAATGGGGCCAGTAACCAGCTTTGCATCCCTTGCACCGTCTACAGCCATGGAGCAATCTTCACGCCTGATGGATGAGGCCCGCGAGGAGCATGACCAGGAAATGGAGCCGGGCTTCTCGTTCGGCGTGGAGGTGAAGGCAGGTATGAGAGTCGGGAAGAAATGGAAGCTGCTGGGCGGTTTGGGCTTTATGCAAAGTACAGCCCGTTCCAAGTCGAGCTACGTGATGCAGCAGTTCTGGCGCAACCCAGGCTCAAGACAGGGAAAGGCGTCGGCGGAGAGTACCGTTTTCGTGCCGACACTCAGCAGCAACTATGCCTCCGACTCGCTCAGCCTGGCCAAAACCGATGAATTTAATGTCACCTACCGTTACCGTCACCTCACCGTGCCAGTTGGGGCGCAATACGAGGGCAATCTGGGCAAGGACTGGTTCTGGTACGCCGGAGGAGGCGTGGCGGCCAATATTCTGCTGCAAACCTCTGTGATTGCTTCCTCGGCTGAGGTAAAGGATATTGACTACGGCCTGAACGATGAGAACTCCCCGTTCCGGAAACTGCAATGGTCCGGCAATGCGACAGCCGGTGTGGGCAAGCGGCTCTCCAATAACCTGTCCGTGGCCATCGGTCCGGAGTACAGGGCATACTTCGATACGCTGCTTACGGGCTCAGACAAAGCCCAGGCACCGCAAGGCAAGCCGTACACCATTGGCATCAACATGGCGCTAAATTACGAGCTGGGCGCTGGCCGCAGGTAAGTATAATTTTCTTCGGGAGCCTGCAACGCTCGACGCTGTTTAGGGGTCATTATATTGTAGAAGGATAAAAGCTGCCGCCTATGAAGCCACTGCTGGACATATTTGAACTACTCCTGTTTGCGGCTCAAGAGAACCTGTACGGGTGGTACCTGCTGCTGGTGCTTCTAATCCTGGCTATACTCTAACAATCAGTGCCATATTCTGAGCTATGAATCAGTACTGCCTCCCGCAAAGAGGCAGCTAAGTACTCATCGTCCCTACGTATCAATATGAAAACCATCGGCTGCATCATCTTACTTTACCTTTGCCTTGCGCTGATGGTATCGGGCTGCAACAAAACAGCGCCGGTGCCGGCCTGCACCATGGCAGAGGTGGTAGCCCAGGACTGCGCACCCGGCTGGTTTATACTTAAGCTGGAGGATGACACCGAGGATGTGGCCACCAAGGCCGGGAGCTATGTAGGACAGCTGCATGGCGGCTATGTTACGACCAGCAACCTGCCAGAGCAGTACAGGCAGCCCGGTCAGAAGGTGAGCCTGCGCCTGGAGCTGAACGGCTCCGACGGCCCACGCTGCACCGCCAACGCGATGCTGTACCCACCTGTGCGTGTGGCAGGTGTTTGCAGCGAGCCCGGGGCCAGTTAATAATGTGAAGTGAATAAGTGTAATGTGATCGATTAAATAAGGTGAAAAATCAGAAGGCCTGCTTGGCAGGCCTTTTGTTTCCCCAACAGGTTGCGATTTCGCTGCGGCTGGCAAGCGCTGCTTTACAGCACAATATTCTGCTGTGTTTGCAGTTTACAGGAGGTAATATCTTTCTGATGAAGAAAAATTTAGTGTTATATTTGAAGCTGAATTAATTGTAGCCTCGTGGCTACGGTTTCAAAAGGAATCTTTACACGATGTTTCTCTTCAAGGCCAGGTGAGGCAAGCACAAAAAGGCCGCCTCTGCTCATTTGAGGAAAACCTGTTTTCAAGGTCATTTTCATATGCAATTCCCTACAAAAAAATCCCTTTTCAGGAAAAAGTTTAATCACCTGCTTTACTGCCTGGGCGCTGTGCTGTTGCTGGCCTCTTGCGAGGACCCGAACGAACTGGGCCTGGAGCTGGTTGAGGATAACGTGTCAGGTACCTTCGTGGACACGCTTACCCTAAACCTGACTACTGTAAAAGCAGACTCAATCGCCACCTCCGGCAGAGGAAGTATGATTGTGGGGCAGTATACTACCCCGCAAACCGGCACCCTGCGCGCCTCCACTTATTTTCAGGTTGGGCCGTCGGCGCTGCCAACCCTCAACGCAGAGGCGGCTTATGATTCCATAAAGCTGCACTTGCCCACTTCAGGCTATTACTACGGCGACACCACGCAGAGCCTGACGCTAAGCATACACGAGCTTACCTCCGCACTGACGGCACGCGCTCTGCCGCCCACTGTGCCGCAGGAGGAGCCTAACTCATACTTCTACCAGAACGCTGCCCTTTACAATACCACCAAAGCAACCCTGCAGCCAGAGCCGCTGGCTACATATACGTTCGCGCCAAGGCCTGTTCGGAAAGATACCCTGAACATTGACATGAGCGATGATCTTGGCAAAAGGTGGTTCGACCTGCACAAGGCCGGCGACGAGAAGATAAAGGACGTGGCTAACTTTGTGGCGTACTTCAAAGGACTGGCCATTACGTCTACTGCAGGTAACGCCGTTATTGGCTTCCCTACTTCGGGCGCCATTGTGAGGCTATACTTTTCTGAGCCTTCCGCCTCAGGAGGCGCCAGAACGGTAAAAACAATGGATTTCCCGCTGGCAAACGCGCCGCTGCAGTATAACCGGTATGAGGGAGACTATACAGGCACCCCGCTGGAAGGGCTTCAAAATGCTAAAGAGCTGCCAGCAAGCCAGGCCGGTGAAATCGCTGTAGCCCAGAGTGGCACGGGTCTCTTTATCCGGATAGACATTCCGCACCTGGATAAGCTGCGTGAGATTGTGCGTCCGGAACTCATCAACAAAGCCACGCTGGTTGTAGAGCCTTTCAGAGGCGCTTCTACCACTTACCCGTTCCCAGTGCCAGCCTCGATGGGGCTGTACCAAACAGCTGGAAACAATGTGCAGTACTCGCCGCTCCCTATGGAGTATCCTGATCCAAGAAGTCCGCAGTTGCTGACCTCCAACTTTATCAAGTCCAGCGAAACCGCTACGGATGGCCGTTATGAGTTCTCGATTACAGAGTACCTGATCAACAGGCTGAAAGATGGAAGGACACTGGATAAGCCGCTGTTCCTGGCCCCGACTGCCGCTGAAGTGCAGGGTGGTGTGAGCCGTCTGGTGGTGGGTGCCCCAAACTCTGCTATTAAAAGTGTACGCCTCCGCATCTACTATACTACTATCCAATAACCTACAACTATGAAAAAACAGTTTAAATCCACCCGCCTGTTTATGCTGATGGCCCTGCTGCTATCGGTGGGCCTGCTCTCCTCCTGCGACACGGAAACCAAAGACGATGCCCCGGCGCTGGGCAACTGGCAAAAGCAATCGGACTTTGCCGGTGTGGCCCGTAACAGCGCTGTCTCGTTTACCATTGATGGCAAAGTATACGTGGGCACCGGTTATGACGGCACTAAGCGCCTGAAAGACTTCTGGATGTACGATCCTGCCATTAACAACTGGGTAAGGCTCCCTGATTTTCCGGGAGATGCGCGCAGCGCCGCTGTTGCTTTCTCGGCGGCTGGCAAAGGCTACGTGGGCACCGGCTACGACGGTGTGAACTACCTTAAGGATTTTTATGAGTATGATCCGGTTGCCCAGACATGGACGCAGATAGCCGACTACCCGGCTACTGGCCGCTACGGCGCCGTTGCTCTGTCGTTTGAGAACGCGGGTTATGTAGGCGCAGGCTTTGATGGCAACTATCAGAAAGACTTCTGGAAGTATGACCCTGCCGCTGGCGCCTGGGTGGAGCAGATTGGCCTGATAGGAGCCAAGCGATTGAACGGTTTTGCTTTCACGGTAAATGGCAAGGGCTACATCGGTGGAGGTCAGAACAACAGCCTGTACCAGACAGACCTGATGGAGTTTGACCCTGCCACCGGGCAGTGGAAATCCCTGAAAGGGTTGACCAGCGACGACCGCCCGAACCAGGCCTTCCCAAGCGGGCGTACGTATGCAGCTACCTTCAGCATCCATAACTTTGGCTATGTAGTAGGAGGTAACAACGGTGCCCCCCTGAATGATGTGTGGAAGTATGACCCTGCGGCAGATCAGTGGACCAAATTGGGTGACTTCAAGGCAGGCATCCGCATGGGAGCCATTGGTTTTGGTGTTGGAGAGTTTGGGTACATCGGCCTTGGCAACAGTGGCGCTACCCGCTTCGACGACCTGTGGAAGCTTAACCCAACCACAGCTAACGAGTAATTACCAAAAAAATTATAGTTACAGGCAGCCCGGAAGAGATTTCGGGCTGCCTTTTTTATGGGAACTCGTAACCTAAACCGCTCACTGGAAGTTATGTATGGTAAAGGGTATACTCTAAAGCCTGGCTATACTTTGTGTGGATGGCGTGGAGCATGTAAACCCTTTCCGGAGAAGAATTTTCTGTAATTTTAGTACACTAAGCCTGTTGTTCTGCAACAGGCTTTTTTCGTGTGCAAAGCGCGGCGTAACACGCTGTGCCATGGCAAGTATAAATTGGCAAGAAGGTAAACTTACGGTATAGTTTACATGTTATAGTTTATCTTTACTAATCCGTAAAATCAACAAATGGATTTTAAACTGACATCTGAGTTTCAGCCGACAGGCGACCAGCCCAAGGCCATCGCTCAACTTACAGAAGGTGTAAACAAAGGTGAGCCTGTACAGGTATTGCTGGGTGCCACGGGCACGGGTAAAACCTTTACCATGGCCAACGTAATTGCCAATACCGGCAAGCCCACGCTGGTGCTTTGTCACAACAAAACGCTGGCCGCGCAGCTGTACGGTGAGTTTAAGCAATTCTTTCCTGATAACGCCGTCGAGTACTTCATCTCCTACTACGACTACTACCAGCCGGAAGCTTACATCGCTTCTTCGGATGTGTTCATCGAGAAAGACCTGGCCATTAACGAGGAGATTGAGAAGCTGCGCCTGCATACTACCTCGGCTTTGCTCTCGGGCCGCCGCGATATAGTAGTGGTGGCGTCGGTGTCGTGCATCTACGGTATCGGTAACCCCGAGGAGTTTGGCAAGAACGTGGTTTACTTGGCGCCAGGGCAGCGCTATAGCCGCAACAACCTGCTTTATACGTTTGTGCAGATTCTCTATAGCCGCACCGAGGCTGAGTTCACACGTGGAACATTTCGGGTGAAAGGCGACACGGTGGACATTTTTCCGGCCTACGCGGATTTTGCCTACCGCTTATACTTCTTCGGCGACGAGCTGGAGGCCATTCATCGCATCGATCCGGTCTCAGGTAAGAAGCTCTCGGACGAAAAAGCGGTAACGCTGTACCCGGCCAACCTTTTCGTGACCGGCAAGGACACGTTGCACCAGGCCATTAAGGAGATTCAGTTCGATATGGTGGCCCAGCACGACTATTTCCTAAAGGAGGATCGCCCGGTAGAGGCCAAGCGCATCAAAGAGCGTACCGAGTTCGACCTGGAGATGATCCGCGAGTTGGGCTACTGCTCCGGCATTGAGAACTACTCCCGCTACTTCGACCGCCGTGCGCCGGGTGCGCGCCCATTCTGCCTGCTCGATTACTTCCCGGACGATTTTCTGATGGTGATAGACGAGAGCCACGTAACCGTGCCGCAGGTGCGTGCCATGTGGGGCGGCGACCGCTCGCGCAAGGTGGCGCTGGTAGAGTATGGCTTCCGCTTGCCGGCTGCCATGGACAACCGTCCGCTTACCTTCAACGAGTTTGAGAGCCTGATGCACCAGGTGGTGTTTGTGAGCGCCACGCCCGGAGATTATGAGATACAGAAATCCGAAGGTGTGATTGTAGAGCAGATTATCCGCCCAACCGGCCTGCTGGACCCAGAAATAGAGGTGCGCCCAAGCACAAACCAGGTAGACGACTTGCTGGATGAGATTGACGAGCGCGTAAAAGAAGGGGCGCGTGTGCTGGTGACCACGCTTACCAAGCGCATGTCCGAAGAACTGACCAAGTACCTGGAGCGACTCAACATAAAAGTAAAATACCTGCACTCCGAGGTAAAGGCCCTGGACCGTGTGGAGATCCTGCGCGAGCTGCGCTTGGGGGAAATCGACGTGCTGGTGGGTGTAAACCTGCTGCGCGAGGGCCTGGACCTGCCGGAGGTAAGCCTGGTGGCTATATTGGATGCCGATAAGGAAGGCTTCCTGCGCGACCAGCGCTCGCTGATACAGACCATGGGCCGAGCCGCCCGAAACGAAAAGGGCAAAGTCATCATGTATGCCGACCGTATCACGGGCTCTATGCAGCGGGCGATGGACGAGACCAACCGCCGCCGTGCCACGCAGATGGCCTACAACGAGGAGCATGGCATCACGCCGCGTACGGTGCTGAAGTCGAAGGACGAGATCTTTGAGCAGACGTCGGTGGCCGACATGCGCAAGAAAGAGGTGAAGATGTACGCGGGTCCGGAGGAAGTCTCGATTGCGGCAGAGCCAGTGATACAGATGATGGGCCGTGAAGAGCTCGAGAAGCTCATCAAGAAAACCGAGAAGCAGATGGAGGCAGCCGCCAAAGACCTGGACTTCCTGCAGGCTGCCAAGTATCGGGACGAGCTGGCTGAACTGCGCAAATTGCTCAAGACCAAGAGAGACTGAGCGGGTTTGGGAGTTAGAGAGTTGAGGAGTTTAAGAGTTGCAGAGGCGCTATACTTTGCGTCTTTGGAGTTAGAAAGTTAAAAAGTTAGAAAGTATAAAACCTAAGTTGTGATTAACTTACCATTAACTCCTCTAAGAAAGGATTTCCTGTAAGTAAAATATGATTCCCCTCCTTGGAGGGGTGGGGGTGGGTTTACACTATCACATGAAAGCCATAAAACCCAACCTGAAGTATAAAAACAGAAAAGCACCTGCGGCCTGGGCTGTAGGTGCTTTTCATGTATATAGAGCAGGGTTAGGTACGGTGGGTAATCTGGTGTTCCTGCCCCTGCAATGTGGGGACGCAGGGGCAGGGCCAGGTTTTCATCATAGTTTTATTTGGTAGTAGTAGGTAGTAGTCTGAAAGCTGGCAGCTTTTCTGCCGGCTTCCAATAATAAGATTCCGGATTTGCCGGAGAGGTTGCATGGGCCGGAAAATATTTTCTTAAAAAAACAGGGGCATCCACCTCATACTTGCAAGTATGAGGTGGATGCCCCTGTAGGGTTTGACCTTTGGCTATACTTATTGCGGCAACAGCACCTTGTCAATCACGTGGATTACGCCATTGGACGTAGGGATAGAAGCCACGATGTTTGCTCCGTTCACGGTTACCTTGCCATCTTTCACGCCCATCGTTACGCGGCCACCGTTTACCTGGCCCAGGCTCTGGCCATCCTCAAAGCTGTCGGCATTCAACACGCCCACGTACACGTGGTACTGCAGGATGTTGCGGAGGTCGCTGCGTTTCTCAGGCTTCAGCAGGCCTTCTACCGTACCGGCAGGCAGTTGTGCAAAGGCCTCGTTGGTTGGTGCAAATACCGTAAACGGCCCGGCATTGGTAAGTACGTCTACCAGTTCGGCCTTTTGCACGGCTGTCACCAGTGTGGTATGGTCGGGGGAGGAGGCAGCTACCTGCACCACGTTCTTCTGCGATTCATCGTCCTGCACAGCCGACTGACCTGCGGTGGCCGGGGCCTCATGTTGCACTTCTGTGGTAGTGGCCTGTTGCTCCGATGAATTACAAGCGGCCAGCATAGCGCCTGCGGCTATGACGACGGCCATGGGTAAGATTCTTTTCATATACTTCAAATTTGGATGTGTTGTGTCTTACAATATTGCTACACAAACACTTAAGGAAATATGATTTTGGTTACCTGCAGAGATGACTTTGGTTAGGTTTTTTAGGATAGCGGCAAGGTTCAGGGCATAACAGTTTTCCAGATACGTCAAAGGATGCCTCCCAGTCATTCGGGAGGTGAGGCTGCTGCAGGTGCCCAATTAAAGTGTTTGCGCGGGCGAGTGAAGCCAGTTGAAAAGTATAAATTGTTGGGGATGGCACCAACAGTAGCAGAGAATTTATATATTGAAGAAGTTATACTTTTGCATAGTTTAACCTAAGCTGATGAAAACTTACTTAACAGCCTTCTCTGTTGTTGTTCTACTTTTACTGGGTAGTTGCAAAGCACCAGTCCCAACAATTTCGAAAAGCTATGAAAATGCTTTAAAAGAGGAGCCTCAGGTGGAGGTGCCAGAGGTATACGAGGCAATGCAAATAGCCCTAAGCCTTACAGATACCTACCAGTCGGACCCGAACCTGATAAATAAATCGACTCCTTACTATCAGGAAATGGTCAGCCATTTTGGAATGCATAAAACGCACCCGCTCGTCTTAAAACTAGACAGAAAGCTGAAGAAGGCTGGTGCTTACGGTCAGGTAAATACATTAACGAGTCTACAGTCCCTAAACTATAAATTAGAGGACGGGAAACTGCTTAAGAAGAGCCGCTATAGAATACCCTTTATTTACAACGTGGCACCATACCCGCTGTTCCTGCTTCACAGCAATAGACGCTTGTTTAACTCTTTTGTGCAGGAAACCGGGTTCGAAGAGTTTTATAGCCAGCACGGCAGCCACTATGCGTCTCTCATCGCCAGGAGCCATGAGCTCTGTGACTATGCTGGAATGAAGCAATGGCTGGAGCGCGAGTTTCCCAAAGTGCAGAACCAGGCCCTGCTGGTTGTATTCTCCCCCCTTACGGGAGGATCCCATAGCCAAAGGGATTACCTGAGCAAGGACGGACAGAAGAAGCAGATGGTCATGTTCGTGAGCGCTCCAAACTTTGAGGAAGGAGTATGGAAAGACCTTTCTGAGCAGGAGAAGTCAGCTTACGCTACCAGAATCATCTTTACAGAAATTGACCACAGCTACGTAAATCCGACAACGGACATATATTTAGAACAGATAGAGGCAGCTATGCAGGAGCTCGGGAGCTGGAAGACAGAGAAAGTGATTGGCGGCTACAACTCCTTTCCCCTTACCTTTAATGAGTACATGACGTGGGGTGTCTACACACTCTACGCTTACGATACGTATCCCGCCGATGTGTTTGAGCGCGTGATAGAGCGCCAGGTTGAAATTATGGCCTCCAAGAGAGGCTTTATAAGATTTAGAGAGTTTAACGAGGAGTTGCTGCGCTTGTATAAACACAGGAAAAAAGGCGAGCGGGTTGCAGACCTATACCCGCAGATCATCGAATGGATGAAGTCTACTATGCAGGCAGCACAAAACAGCGTGCCGCAATAGCTCATGCTTCGCCTTTAATCCCCCTACAGCAACAACAGCCCCTTCTCCCGCAAATCAAACCAGCTCGGAGAGCTGAGGAATTCGGCAAAGCTCAGGTGTGCCTCGGCCGGGAAGCTGGCCTCCAGTTGCTTTAGCGTTATAGCCTCCGGGTTATCCGGCGTTGCTTTCTGCAGTACCTCAAACAGCCACTGGCCAATGGTAGCGGTGGTCTTCACCTGAAAATCCTCGCCCTTTTCGAAGAAGGTAAGCAGGCAGCGCTCAATCGTCTGTCCTTTTTTGGCCATCATGGTGAAGTCGACGGCTGGTGTGTTGCCCAGCCAGAGCACGCGTGCGTTGGGGCGGGTGCTGTCGGGGCGGTGCGGGGCAGAGATGGCCTCAGCAATAAGGCTTGGCTTCTCGGTCGTGCGCGGTACCTTAAAGTCAAACCAGAATGAAAGCGGCTCCTCCAGGCCAATGCCGTGCATGTAGTTGTAGAGCGCCTTACTCAGGCCTTCGCCAAACATGCTGTGATCGGTGCCCCTCGGGTCGTCGTGCCACAGGTCGTTGTTGGCGAAATCCCCTTCCGGCGGACCCACCTTTACGACCCCATACTTCTCGGGCTCCTTGCCGATAGGGCTGTGCGCCGTCATGCTGAAGCGGTGCCAGTAACCTGATTGAATCACGCCGGTCTCGAACAGCTGCCGCACCACCTCCAGCGAATCGATGGTTTCCTGAGCAGTTTGCGTCGGGAAGCCATACATGAGGTAGGCGTGCACCATGATGCCTGCCTGCGTAAAGCTGTCGGTTACGCGGGCCACCTGCTCTATACTTACCCCCTTGGCCATGAGCTGCAGCAAGCGGTCAGAGGCTACTTCCAAGCCACCCGACACGGCGATACAGCCTGAGGCGGCCAGCAGGCGGCATAGGTCCGGCGTAAAGGTTTTTTCGAAGCGGATGTTTCCCCACCAACTGATTTTCACACCACGACGGATAAGTTCGATGGCCATGTCGCGGAGCGGGGCAGGCGGCGCGGCCTCGTCTACAAAATGGAAGCCTGTTTGCCCGGTCTGAGCGATGATCTGCTCCACACGGTCTACAAGTAGGGTGGCAGGTGCCACATCGTAGCGGTTAATATAGTCCAGCGTCACGTCACAGAAGGAGCAGCGCTTCCAGTAACAGCCGTGGGCGATGGTAAGCTTGTTCCAGCGGCCGTCACTCCAGAGGCGGTGCATGGGGTTTATCACGTCAATCACCGACAGGTAATCGGGCAGGGGCAAGTCGCTGTAGTCGGGCGTGCCTACCTCGGCATGCGGAATATCCGGGTCGGTGCAGCCGTTCACATACCTCACCTCCTCCCCGGCAAGTATAAACGTGCGCTGCAGCTTTTCAGCCTCACGCTCGCCCTGCAGGTGCTCCAAAAGTTTCAGCCAGGGGCCTTCGCCGTCGTCCAGCGTCACGAAATCGATATACTTAAACAGGCGCGGCTCGCGCAGGCTGCGCAGCTCCGTATTAGGGTAGCCGCCGCCCATCGCTGTTCTTATACTTGGGTTTTTCTCTTTGATATACTTTGCCATGCGCAGGCCGCCGTACAGGTTGCCCGGGAAAGGGATCGAGAAACCCACCACATCGGGTTGAGCCGCCTGCAGGTGCTCTTCCAGCAGCTCCAGTAACATAAGGTCCACGAGGCTTGGGGCCTCCTGCAACGCCTCCTCCAGCGGGTTGAACGAGGTGGCCGACAAAGCCAGTTTTTCGGCGTAGCGGCTGAAGGCAAAGTATGGCGAGATGGTTTCTTTAATAAGATCGCCAAGGTCCTCCAGGTATAAAGTAGCCAAGTAACGCGCCCTGTCGGTAATGCCCATACTTCCAAAGGCCCAGTCGATGTCCTCCACCTGGTCGAAACGCGAGGCCTCGGGCAGAAAGCGGCTGTAGCTGATTTGCTGCGCCAGTGTGTGGTCCTTGTTCTGCAGAAAGCGGATAACCGGCTCGATGGTGTTCAGGTAATCGCGCTTGAGGTGCAGGATGCGCAGGCTGTTGTCGGAGAGCTCGTAATTACCCTGCTCAATGGCCTCAAAAATGCGCCGAAGCCCTTTGCGGGAGAACATGCGCAGCACCAGCTCAATGCCCATGTCGGCCTGCACCACCTCGTAGCCACGGCCTTTTAAAAAACCCTTCAGGTAAGCGGTGGCAGGGTAGGGGGTGTTCAGTTGCGTGAGCGGCGGCGTGATGAGCAGGATGGTCGGCTTCTTCTCCAAAGTATAAATGGGCTTAAAATATAACAGAATGGCGGCTAATAAGCCAAAACACAAAAGTATGGATAATAGCCCACACTTTCAGCGTTAACAGCGCAGGCGGGCATTGTGGTTCACCCAGGAGTATAAAGCCATAGAAGGTATATCGAATATTATTTAATCATTATATTTTAAAAATAATTTATATAATTTATTTTGTATTTAATATTCCGGCTTTTATATTTGTTCTGAGAAAATAAATTGTTGCTGAGGGACTTATAACGCGCTGCCACTATGCCTACACCCTTCATGATGAGCACACAAAAGAGCCTGCAGATGGTACTGACCATACTGCTGTTGATACTGGCTATACTTGCCATGAACTGGCAGGAAAGAATAAGCCGGCAAACCCCAGTGGCAAAGCATCAGCAGAGCCAGAGGAAGCCATTGACCAGGGCAGTCGCTTACGCTGATTGCTGTTTGTATCACGCGCTGGAGGCAGCAGAAGGAAGAGGCGCTTACACAACAGGTGGGGATGAAAAGCAGGTCTTTAAGACGGGGATGATGCAGCTGCAGCTCGACTCAGCTGCACACCTGGCAGCAGGCAACTATAACTAATTTTTTGGCACCCGTACCAACTAACCCCTATAATTAACAAGCGCCTGTGCCATAGCACGGGCGCTTGTGTTTTGGAGCCAAATGGCCGCACGAAGTATAAATGTAAAAGAGGGTTTCGAACAGGCTACTTTAGTACTTTATCCACCGCCTTGCCCACTCCCGGCACAATGGCCAGTACCGTTAACGAAATCATCAGAAACAGCACAAAAAAGCTGCGCAACAGCCGGAGCGGAAAGTCTGAGTTCAGGCCAAAGGCATACAGCTCCAGCGCCGAGGCCAGCAGCAGGCTGATAAGGCCGATGAGCAGCAGCTTGCGGCGCAGGTGTGGTTTCAGGAAGGGCTTTGCCATAAGTATACTTTCTGTTGGCCCAAAGATAGGCGGCAGACCAGGAGATTAAAAAATCAGGAGTGGCCTTTTTCTGCTTCTTCGTCCTCTTCCTCATCCGCCTGGCTGCCCTGCGGATCAGGCTCGGGCGGTGGGCCCTGCTTGTCCTGTCGTACTTTCTCCACGTCAGAGGAGTCGTCTTTGGTGGATTCTTGGGGTGGTTGCTTCGGTTTTTGCTCTTCCATGGCGGGTAAAAAGTATGGTTATGTGCTCATGTACGGGCAACGCTGCCTGCCGGTGCGGTTTTCAACATTAAAATGCGCTGCAACGTACACGTTTAAGGCCGGGGCAAAGTATAAAGGCCCTTGGCAAGTATGTTTAACCGGAAAGGAATCAGGATAATGAATACACGAAAGATAAGGACTGCTTTTTTTGCGCTAATGGCGACAGCCGTGGCCACTTTTGGCTTCTCGGCATGCGATACAGGCACCCAGCCTGGTGATACCAATGTGGAAGACAGCGAACACCACGACGAGGGAAGCATGGTAGGCAGTGAGGCTAAAGACGAGAATGAAGCCGAGCGCGATAGTATGGAGCAGCACTACGAGCGCACCGAAAAAGGTTCTGCCGTGCATGCCGGCGACGGAAAAAGCGATGGCACCGACCGCGACGACGTGAATGACCAGTAGTAGCCTGTTTTAAAGTATAAAAGTATAGAGCCAGCCTGTCCCGGTAAGGGTAAGCCTGGCTTTATACTTTGTAAGCCTAGTGATTTTAGTTGAACACGAAGCCGTTCGGACCGATGCTTGCTCTAAAGCTGCTGAGCTGCGTGCCCTCCGGACTGTACACATACACCGTACCATCGCCAGACCAATTGTTCTCATCCCCTCCATAGATATTACCCGTTTCCGGATCTACGCCTAAGCCATAAAAGGTGCGGTTGATTAACGGTGTTGTGTTTAGCGCGCTGGCATCTATACTTAGCTGGTGCACGCCTCCATTGTAAAGAAAGTATAGCCTATCCTTGTTGCCGTTGATGAGCAACTTGCTGGCCGAGGCAGTCACTTCCGGAAAGGTGATAGTACCTATAATGGAGTTATCAGCAGGGTTTATTTTAGTCAAGGCGCCAGCTGTGTATTCTGACTCAGGCAGGTTCCAGTCCTTGTTGCCGGAGCTGAGCACCCACAGGACTTTGTTTTTGTCCAGCGCCAGGCTGTTGGAGCCATAGGTAACCGGAATGCTGGTTTCTATGGCATCGGTAGCTGTATTGATAACAGTTACCGTGCTGCCGCCCTGGTTGGTGACATACAGCTTGCCGTTAATTATACGAAGTTGCTCCGGCTGCTTTTCTACTTCTATTGTCTTGATGACCTTATTGTTTTTCAGGTCGATAACGGCAACACGGCCATTGTTATAGCTCCAGTCAGCATTTGGGGGCAGCCATTCGGTGGCGTAACCTTTCTCGTTGTTGAGCGCCACAAAGTAGCGGGGAGCGCTCAGGCCTTCTATCACCCCTACCGATTTAAAGGTGGTAGCGTTCACCACTTCAATCTTATTGCTGTTGTTCACCACCAAGAACGCACGATTATCATAGATGTGCATGTCCTGCACTACATCGCCAAGCGGACGGTCGGCGTTCTCCTTGCTGAATATGTTGTTTTGCACTTGCTGGGTGCTCTTGTTGTAGTAGGAAATAGAAGCATTGGTATGCTCGAAGTTTCCTTCATTCAGGACAAAGACCCCATCCTCAGCATAGACACCGCTTGGCCCGTCGTTGTTGTCGTCGCAGCTGGTAAAGCCCACGGAGGTTAGGGCAAGGGTGGCAGCCAGGAGAAAGCTGCGGAAAAAATTGAGTTTCTTCATTATGGTTTTAAAGTATGATTTATGGAATGATAAAGCGCAAGCTGAAAGTATAACCGCGTGGCGGCATGGCGCGGTACGCCATGGTCTGGTAGGCGGCATTGGTCAGGTTGTCGGATCGGAGCGTGAGCAGCAGCGTGTTTGACCCCAGCTGCAGCCTCCGGCTCAGGGCCAGGTTCAGCAGCATAAAACTGTCGAGGTGGCTGGTTTCGGAGTTGGACGTATAGCGCAGGCCGGTGTAGTTCAGGTTGCCCAGCAGGCTCCAATTTTTATACTTGGCCTCTGCAGCCAATAGGCCCTTATGGCGCGGCACATACATTAATTGCTTGCCTTGGTCGCTGCCGCTGCCCTCGTATACTTTGGCCTGCACCGATGAAGTATAAGTATAGCCCGCCGTGGAGCTGAGCTTGAGTTCGCCAAGCGTAGCGGTTGCAGTCGTGCTAAGTTCAAGGCCCTCGCTCTTCACCTTCTGCAGGTTGGTCGGGCGCCAGAGGCCGGTGTGGTTGGGGGCCCACTGAATCCAGTCGTCGATAAGCATGTAGTAGCCGGTAACCTCCGTTTCCAGCAGGAAAGTGTTGCCTTGCACCAACACGTGGCGCAGGCCCAGTTCGTAGTTCCAACCCTGCTCCGGCTTTAGGTCAGGGTTGCCGGCACCCGCCCAGAAACGGTCGTTGAGCGTAGGCACCCGGTAACTGCCGCTGGCATTGCCTTTCAGGGATACCTGATGTAGGTTGCTGTTGAAGAACTTCCAGTTAAAGCCAAGCGCAGGGGTGAGCGGCGGATTATAGTTTTCTACCAGCGCCTGGCGCAAATTCAGGGTAAGTTGCAGGGGCTGCACCGGGTCGTAGCGGAAAAGGGCGAACAGGGAGGCGCGGCTTTCCTCCTGCTGGCTGGCATAGCCATCGTTCCTTGCTACAAAGTGCTGTAAATTGATGCCACCGCGCAGGCTCCAGCGCTCGCCATAGGTATAGGTCTGCTCCGCCTGCAGCTGGTAGGTTTCCACGTTAGCTTCAGAGTCGGTGCTATTGTCCGTGTAGTGCAGCAGGTCGTTGAAGTAAGCGAGTTTCACGTCTGTTTGCCCCAGCCGGCTCTGGTGCTGCAGGTCCGCCATCAGGCGCAGGCTTTTGTCCAGCTGCCGGGCATTGGCATTCACAGAGCCCATGGCCGGCTGCAACTCCCGGTCCGAGAAGGTATACCAGCCGTGCAGGCTTAGCGCGGTGCTCGGAGAGATGTGCCAGTTCAGGTCCTGCGTGAGCCCATGCTGCTGCACCTGGGCGTGCTCCTGCCGTACTTCCGGGGTGCCAAAGCGGCTCAGGTCTTTATACTTGAAGCTGTTCTCTGCCAGGTGGCCGTAGGCGCTGAGGGCATAGCTGAAGTTCTTGCTGCCGTAACCCAGGCTGCCGCTGCCAAAGTAGCGACCAAAACTACCTGTCTCCAACTTCACGTCACCCCCCAAACCTTGGGTGTTATACTTGGGAGAGTTGAGCAGCACCGCCCCACCAATCGCTCCGCTGCCATAAGTTGCCGCCGCTGAGCCATGCTGCACCGCCACCTCCCCGATGCCACTCAGGGGTAAGACAGAGAAATCAGCCTGCCCCAAGGTGGGAGAGGCGATGTGGAGTCCGTTCCAAAGCACGGCCGTTTGGGAGGCATTGGTGCCCCGGAAAGCTACCGTAGAACTTCCGCTGGCTCCATAGGTTTTAAAGTATAGCGGCGTGCGTGCCTGCAGCGCCTCGGCCAGGGAGCCGGAGCTGTAGGTGCTGAGGAAGGCGCTGTCCAGCTGCACCACGCGGCTACCGGCGGCGTATACTTCGGCGGGTTTGCCGAACACCTCCACGGTGCGCAACTGGTGCTGCGTGGTGTCCTGCTGGGCCATCGCCGCGACAGGCACGCTGCTCAGGCAGGCGCCAAGCCATACGTTCAGAAATGAGAATCTAGCCAAAACAAACGGTGCTTACATCCCGAAGCATGCTAGGAGGGGCAAAGGCAGGAACAGCAAACGCGATAAAGTATAGCGGTGGCCGTGCAGCTTTTTACCCGAAAGCATACGACAAAATCAGTGTCGGACTGGCAGGTCTCCTGGCTCTCTTCAGTTAGCGCGCCTTCCCATGCAGCGCGAGCGGCACAGTGGCTAAGGTGTTGGCTAACCCTTTTTAAGAAGATGACAGTTGCGGGAACAGCGCAGGACTCACACCTGCTTCCCTTTTAAGGCCATAAAACGATAGTTTCACGGCCACCAATCTGAAGGCAAAGGTAGGGAACATTTTTCATTTAACAGTTAACATTTATCATGGCGATTAACTCTGCTCCTAAGAGCACGTACCCCAACAACAAATAACGACCAACGAATAACTAAACTTGAAGCTTCCGAAGGAATTCTATACCCGGCCTGATGTGGTGCAACTGGCGCAGGAGC
The DNA here is from genome assembly GCF_900113285.1 of Pontibacter chinhatensis. Classification (GTDB taxonomy): domain Bacteria; phylum Bacteroidota; class Bacteroidia; order Cytophagales; family Hymenobacteraceae; genus Pontibacter; species Pontibacter chinhatensis. The sequence goes on along the minus strand of NZ_FOOT01000004.1, from coordinate 377,635 downwards.
TGCTGGGCAAGTACCTTTATACTTGTGTAGATGGTATGTTGACCGGCGGAATGATTGTGGAGACCGAGGCTTACTCGGGGCAAAACGACCGTGCCTGCCACGCCCACCTCAACCGCCGCACCGCCCGCACCGAAATCATGTACAGCGAAGGCGGCGTGGCTTACGTGTACCTCATCTACGGCATATACCACCTGTTCAACATCATCACCAACGAGCAAGACAAAGCCGATGCCGTGCTGGTGCGGGCCATTGAGCCGGAAGTAGGGATAGAGGAAATGCTGTTGCGCCGCGGCTTTGAGAGTATAAAATCGAACTTAACAGCCGGTCCGGGTGTGCTAAGTATAGCCCTGGGGATAGACAGAAAGCTCTACGGCGCCGACCTGACGGGTGACACCATTTGGCTGGAGGATAAAGGCCTGGTACTGCCAGCAGAAAGTATAGCCGCCGGTCCCCGCATCGGGGTGGATTATGCCGGGGAGGATGCCTTGCTACCCTGGCGGTTTTGGTTAAAGGGGAATAAGTGGGTGAGTAGGAAGAAGTGAGATGCAATTTATGGCGCAAATCTTCAGACTTGTGTCCTTTTATGAGGTCAAGTTTGCAACTTGACTGGCTTGAAAAACCAGGTTTTATACTTTGGCTATACTTCCCTGAGCCGCTGCTTCCCGCAACTGGATACAAGCTGTTCTTACTAGCTGCCGTTCATCCTCTAGTTCCCACAAACGTCTTGTTGCATTTCTGGCTTGGGTGCTCTCAAGCCCGAGAGGGCTCGCCCTTGGGCATCGCGCTGTCTACATTTCCTGCCCTCGTACCTCGGGCTGCCTGCGGCACCGGAAATCTAGAAGGCGCTCAACCCAAGGACTGGGATTGATACTTCTTGGCTCAAGCCTTTGCTATCGGAAAAAGAAGTGTAAAGTTAGTAGTACAAAGAGTGTCCCCTTGAGGGGACTATAGGGGTGTTCATACTTTGACTATGCAACTCATACTTCAGCATCAGCAGCTACAGAGCTCCCCTCCTTAGCCAAAGAGGGGCAGGGGCGGGATCTACACCAGCGTCAGCAAATACCCCAGCACAGCCCCGCCAATCACTATAAAGGCGCTATTCAGCTTCTTGAACTTGAAGACAACGATAAAGCTGATAACGGCAATGAGGACAGTGCGCCAATCGGTGAGGGTATCGCGGCTCATTTCAACGGCAACGGCAAGTATAACGGCGACGGCGGCCACGTTGATAGCATCCAGAAAGGCGGACATGGCTTTGCTCTTCCGCAGTTTGGGGATGAGCGGGTTCAGGAGAGCTACAAAAACAAAGGAAGGCAGGAAAATCCCCACGGTGGCGGCCACCGCACCCCAGAAACCATTTAGCTGCCAACCTACAAACGTGGCGGTAGAGAGCACTGGCCCTGGCGTAAACTGCCCCACGGCTACGGCGTCAATCAGTTCCTGCCGCGTTAGCAGGCCTTTGGCTACCAACTCCGCATCCAGAAAAGCAAACAGCACATAGCCGCTGCCATAGAGCAGGGCACCTACTTTTAGGAAGCTCAGCCAGATTTTGAAGTTACTGCTCTGAACTGCCAGCAACGGCGCCTGCAAGAGTAGGAGCGGGGCGAACCCATTGGCGGTTGTAGCGCGGTTCCGGATAAGATAGAGCAGCAGCCCGGCAAAGCCGCAACCAAAGAGCGCCAGAATTTCATTTACTCCTAACAGGGCAGCTGCAGCGGTTAAGATGCCCAAAATCCAAAGCGCTGTACTTTTCAGCGCTTTCTGACCGAGGCTGATCAAGGCGGAGAGTATGATGGCAATAACTGCAGGCTTGATGCCGTAGAGGTAAGGTTCCACCTGGGGCAGTTGTCCATACTTGCTGTAAAGCCAGGCAAACACCATCGTAATCAGCACTGCCGGAAGTATAAAAGCTGCGCCCGCCACTACCAGGCCTTTCCAGCCGGCGCGCTCGTGGCCGCAGTGCATGGTCATTTCGGTGGAGTTGGGGCCGGGGATAAGGTTGGTGGCGCCTACCAGGTCCAGGAAGTGCTCGTGCGTCATCCATTTGAGCTTCTTCACCACTTCGTCCTCCATCATGGCGATGTGCGCGGCCGGTCCCCCGAACGCTATCGTGCCGAGTTTCAGGAATAGTTTGCCAACCTCCTTTAACTCTCCGTTGTTATTTTTCATTCATCAGTTTTCTATCCACAGACCCATACCCGCCGCCCTTTATCAGCAGAAAAATACTGCCCAGCAGCATCGCCCAGTCTGTGCGGAAGGCATGCAGCATTTCCCAAAGGCCCTCGTTTGCCAGAATCTCCAGCTTGGTCGTGCCCAGGGCCACCAACATAATGATGATAAGCGGAATGCTGGCCAGGCGGGTAAAGAACCCAAGTATAAGCAATGCGCCGCAGTTAGTTTCTACAAAGCCCACCAAAGTGCCCAGGAACTCGGGCGAGGGCAGGCCAATCTTCTCGAAGCGCCCCGCGCCGCGGACGTCCGGAAACAGGAACTTCTGGATTCCCTCCGACAGAAACACGACGCCCACCATCAGTCGGATTAGAATGGTTGTGCGGGCATCATCAGTGCGTAAGATTTTTTGCAGCATAAACCTGTATGGATAAACAGTAGAAAGAGAGTATGAGTAGGATTTAGATAACGCTTTATATCCTACAAACTATACTTCAGCACAAACGACTGTCTTATACTTCCTGTTGGCGCTACGCAGAGGCGGAAGCCATACTTTTGTGCATGATGGTAATTCCGTTTTTGCCTACCAGTTTGGTGTACACGCGCCAGCCCAGCTCATAATAAAAGCTTACCCTGTCGGTGGCGACCAGGTACAGGTCGGTAAAGCCTGCCTGCAGGGCGTGCAGCTCCAGGGCCTGCACCAGTTGCTTGCCCACGCCTTGCCCGCGGTAGGCTGGCAGCACGTAGAGGGCGGCCAGCCAGGGCTTCAGGTCGGGCAGGGCATCCACACCATCGCTCTCTATCAGCAGCACAGAGCCTATCGGCTTTTCGGCATCCAGCGCCACAAAGGCAGCAGGCAGAGGTTGTGCCTGCAGGTGCTCGCGCAGCGGCACCCGCACCACCTCTGCGGTGTTGCCGGGCTTCTGCCACCACTGCCGGTAAATCCAGTCGGCTACGGTGTCGAAGTGTTGGGGAGCTTCGTGCAGGTATCGGATCTCAAACATTGCCTTCGCATTAGTTACATCCCGAAGCTTTTTTTCAGCCAGGAGTGAAAAGCAATTTAACGAATAATGGGCAACCGTGAAAACTGCCCGTGTTAAGAGAATGCTAAATTTTGGAGAAGCGGCACGGTCTATTTTGCCGGGAAGACCAGCTGCAGCGCCTGCGGCATGCGCTTGCCCCACGCCGACTCGAAGTGCTTGGCTTTTTCGTCCTTCACCCAAGTATAGTCTTTGCCCTCGCGGTAGCCTTTCTGCTTCAGGGTTTGCAGCATCTCGTCTATGCCTGGCTGCAGCTGCTCCTCCAGTTCCACACCGCCGTTATCGATGTAAAAGTATACTGGCTTCTTTTTCCCCTTGTAAGCCTGCACGTCGTCCACGTAGTCGATGTGCTGAATCTTAAAGGCCGGCGACATGCAGATGGCCTTGGAGAAAACCTCCGGATGCTCCCAGGCCAGCATAAAGGCGATGGTGCCGCCTGCCGAGGAGCCGCCGGTGGCCGTATACTTTGCGCCCGGCCTGGTACGGTAAGTGCTGTCGATAAAAGGCTTTACCGTGTTTACCACATAATCCACGTAAGCGGATCCTTTCTCACCGGGGGTGTATTCCTGCATACGGTCTGGAGTGTTGTTGATTCCCACAATAATAATCGGCTCTATGGCCTTCTGGCGGATGAGGCTGTCGGCAGTTTCATCCACGCGCCAATCCACACCGAAGGAGCTGGTATTGGGGTCGAAGAGGTTCTGGCCGTCGTGCAGGTAAAGTACCGGGTAATGCTTTTTCTTGTCCTTTTCATAATTGGGAGGGAGCCACACCACCAGGTCGCGTGGCGGGATGAGGGTGCTCTTGCCCACCTTTTCGTGGTACACCAGTTCGCCGGTAACACCGCCTTTCACCAGCTCCTTGCTGTCGCCGCTGCGCCAGTTGGTTACCTTGTTTTTTACCTGCAGGCTGCTTTCCACCTTCACAGTGAAATTGCGGAGCGGGTTTCCGGTACTGTCGGCGGCTTCCTGTTCCCAGCTTCCCAAGGTATACTTATACTCCAACAGCATCGGCTCCAGCAGCACTATCTCTTTCTGCCAGGTATCGGGGCCCGTACGCTCCATCTGTATTTTGCCAGGGCTCCAGTTGCCCAGCTCAGGGGCATTGCCGGTAATGTATACCTGCGCTGTGTCGGGCAGGCCGGGGGCGTGCAGCAGAAAGCCCACCACCTTCTCGGAGGGTGCCTGGGCAAGGGCCGAAAGCGAGCACAGCCACAGGAGCAGGAGCGTCGGGAACGTCTTTTTCATAGTTACAGAAGTATACGGGTAAAGTACGAAGATTTACAGAGAAGCGTAACGCAAAACAGCCACAGCATAAAGTGCTGTGGCTGTTTTGCCTAAATATCAAACTACGCAGTTAGCGCTTGTTGCTTTCGCTATCCTGTTCGTTGTCAGTGCGGGCTTGGGGCGTTCTGCCGGTTTGCTTGCTATTGGTTACATCGCGTTCCAGGCTGTTGCCGATGTCTTTCTTGCCGCTTTTGTTTTTGTCAGTTAGATCACTCTGCTTGTTTTTATCCTGATTCTTCATGGTTTTCATAGGTTAAGTGATTCGGGCTATTCCTCGGCTGTGGGCTCGTTTTTGCGGCCAGCCTCTTTGGAGCCTGCTTTAACACTTTGCCAGCCCTTGCCCTGCGCAGGCTTGTTCTGGTTGCTGGTTTTAGAGGCGGTGCGGTCTTCGGCCATTGGGTTGTTCGGGCTGTTGTTGCTGTTCCTAATGGAGTTTTCGATGGCCAGGCGGTTGCCTTTTTTGCCTGCCTCAAATGACTTTTCAGGGTTGCTTGCAAAGCCGTGGAACTCCCAGCTTCTCTTTTTCTGGTCTTTCATTCGTTTTCAGAAGATTATTGGTGAAACATAAAAACCTTACAGCCATAGCCGTTCTAGAGGTGTACGGCAGTTTGCTGTGTATGTTATGTTACAACTCCTGAGTGCGTCTTTTGTTATTGGAGTCAGTTTAAGGGCGGCTGTTGGGGATGTCGCTGGCGTTATGAGAGTTAATTCTGGTGGGCGCCAGGGCACCGTCTGCTATGAGAGTTTCCGGTCATGCGGTGCGTGCGGGAAACGGGACAAAGTATAAAAGCACGGGCTGAAGCAGCGCAGCTATACTTTTATACTTTGTGTTGGCTTGCTGCGTGGGTTATACTTTCTCGCAGATGAGCACGACCGGCTTTTGGTGCATGTCGGTGGTGAAGAAAAGGTACGTATGGCCGCCTTCTTTAATGCCAGTCTTCCTGCGGATATCCGCCACCGACTCCGGGAAGTTGCGCACCGTAATGTTGGCTTTCTTCTCCGGCAAGTGTTTGAGCAGTTCCTTTTTGTTGTAGCGGCTCACGTCAAGGCACCTGAAGCTGCGGCCCGGGAAGTGGGGCAGCAGCTGCGCCGAAGTATAGAGGTGGCTGTTGGGGTGCAGCTTGCTTAGCTGCAGGTGCTGGCCCAGAAAACGGTAAACCCCTGCCTTCAGGATGGCAGCGTTCGGCTCATACACATATGCCAGCGGGTCGGCATAAATGGGATTGGCAGCCTCCTCCTGAGCACGGGTGAAAGTAAGCAACTGCGGCGCGGCGTTGGGCAGCAGGTTCACGGCCGTGCGGGGCACATCGGCAGGGGCGGGGGCTTCGGGCTGGAGCAAGTATAAAACCTCCTTCACTTCGTTCTGCAGCGCCACCACCCACACCTGCACCACCTGGGCCAGTTCCTGCAGAGCCTGCTCAATGTCGAGCATGGGCGAGGTTTTCAAAAGTATAGCGTCGGCCTTCTGGAAGAGCAGCGGCAGCAGGTGCAGCACGTCCGGTTCGCAGTCCTGCAGCAGGTGCAGCTTCTGCTCGTGATGGCCGCGGCGGGCGGGGTCTAAGTATAAAACATCTGCCTTGCCTTCCATCGTTTGCAGAAAGTCCTCAGCCGTGGCATTTATACTTTGGATGTTCGTAGCGCCCAGCAAACCGAAGTTATACTTGGCCACCTCCTGCAGCTCCGGATTCTGTTCCACGTGCACCACCTGCGCAAAGCTGCGGGCAAAGTATAAACTATCCACTCCAAAGCCGCCGGTCAGGTCAACCAGTAATTTACCACTCACCAGGCTGGCCTTATATGCCGCCGTTTCCTCCGAAGAACTCTGCTCCACCGACAGCGCCACCGGGAACACCGCCTGCGGGTGCTGCACCCAGGTAGGCAGCTTTTGGGCAGCTTTCTGGCGGGCCTTTATCTGCTGCACCAGCTCCTGCACCGGCAACTGCGGGTAGCGGCCGGCTTGCAGCATCAGCTGGGCTACGTCGTGCTGCTGGTGCCGAAGTATAAAGTCCTGTTCCTCGGGTGTAAATGTACGCATGGTGGTTTTGTATGGGCTGCTGCAAAGATATTGATTAAAAAAAAGAGGCGGTATACTAATTTGTTTAACGTTTTTACATATTTGTTAAACAAAATAATCGCAACGGCAGTTAAAGGAAGTATGAAAGAATTATTTATTAAACTTTAATTTCTGAATGAGCTATGAAGTATTGGATGAAAAAAATGGCGATGGTGGCAGCAGTGCCTGCTTTGTTCCTGGCAGGATGCGATGACGATGACGACGGAGTAGACCTGGTAGAGGAGGCGGAGGTGATGGTCGTGCATGCTTCGCCGGATGCCCCAGGTGTAGACTTGCTGGTTAATGATGTGAAAGTGAACAATTCTCCCCTTACCTTCCCTAACAACACAGGTTACCTGGAGTTGCCGGCAGGCACGCAGAACATAAAGGTAAATGCGGCGGGCACCACTACCACCGTCATCAATGCGGACCTTAACCTGCAGCGCGACAAAGATTATACTGTGTTTGCCATCAACACACTGGATAATATCGAAGCGCTGGTACTGGAAGACGACTTGACCGACCCGGCCAGCGGTATGTCGCATGTGCGTTTTGTGCACCTTTCTCCTGATGCGCCTGCCGTTGACATTGCCGTGCAGGGCGGCCCGGTGCTGTTCAGCAACAGAGCCTTTAAATCAGCCACTCCTTTTACGCCAGTAAGTGCGGGTACTTATACTTTAGAGGTTCGTCCGGCCGGTAGCACTACGGCAGTGCTCACCATCCCGAACGTGGAGCTGAGAAGCGGCGATATCTACACTGTGTTTGCCCGCGGCTTCCTGAGCCCACCAGAGGGTAACACCAACACACTCGGGGCACAGGTTATCGTGAACGAAGAATAACTCCTTTACCCGTAGCTGCAGCGCCCGCCATACTTTGGTGGGCGCTGTTTTTTTGTGTTCACTGCTTATTAGTCGCAGTAGACCAGCTAATCTTGATGGAATGCAACAAATTGCGTAATTTTGTGTTTTATCAGAAAAAAGAAGAAAAAATGGTTGAGACGTATCTGAAGTATAAAGTTAAAGATATAGCGCTGGCTGAGTGGGGCCGCAAAGAAATTAAACTGGCTGAGGCAGAGATGCCGGGCCTAATGGCTATCCGTGAGGAGTATGGCCCTAGCAAGCCCCTGGCTGGTGCCCGCATTGCCGGTTGTTTGCACATGACCATCCAGACGGCAGTTCTTATTGAAACGCTGGTGGAGCTGGGTGCTGAAGTGACCTGGTCTTCCTGCAACATTTTCTCTACCCAGGACCACGCCGCTGCTGCCATTGCCGCTGCCGGTATCTCGGTTTATGCCTGGAAAGGCATGACGGCTGAGGAGTTTGACTGGTGCATCGAGCAGACGCTTTTCTTCGGCGAAGACCGCAAGCCGCTCAACATGATCCTCGACGACGGTGGCGACCTGACCAACATGGTGCTGGACAAGTACCCGGAACTGGCTTCCGGTATCAAAGGGCTGTCTGAAGAGACAACTACTGGTGTGCACCGCCTCTACGAGCGTGTGAAGAACGGTACACTTCCAATGCCTGCTATCAACGTGAACGACTCCGTTACCAAGTCTAAGTTCGATAATAAGTATGGCTGTAAAGAGTCTTTGGTAGATGCGATTCGCCGTGCCACCGACGTGATGATGGCCGGTAAGGTGGCTGTTGTGGCTGGTTATGGCGACGTGGGCAAAGGTTCTGCTGCCTCTCTGCGTGGTGCCGGTGCCCGTGTTATCGTTACTGAAATTGACCCGATTTGTGCGCTGCAGGCTGCCATGGATGGCTTTGCCGTGAAAAGAATGGCTGATGCCGTAAAAGAGGCCGATATCATAGTTACTGCTACTGGTAACAAAGACATCATCACCGAGCAGCACTTCCGCTCTATGAAAGATAAGGCCATCGTTTGTAACATCGGCCACTTCGACAACGAGATTGACATGGCATGGCTGAACAGCAGCTATGGCAACACTAAAGACGAAATCAAGCCGCAGGTAGACCTGTACAACATCGATGGAAAAGACATTATCGTGCTGGCAGAAGGCCGCCTGGTGAACCTAGGCTGCGCTACCGGACACCCATCGTTTGTGATGTCTAACTCCTTCTCTAACCAGACCCTGGCCCAGATTGAGCTTTGGACGAACGCCGATGCTTACGAGAACAAGGTTTATACTTTGCCGAAGCACCTGGACGAGAAAGTGGCTCGCCTGCACTTAGGTAAAATTGGTGTGGAGCTGGATGAGCTGTCTCCTGACCAGGCTGCCTACATTGGCGTGACAGTGGAAGGTCCGTTTAAGCCGGAGTACTACAGATACTAAGCCTGTACGGCTGTAAGTATAATGAGGCCAGCGCTGCAAAGCGCTGGCCTCTTGTTTTTTCAGAAGCGTTAAGTTAGTATGCTTCGGTGAACGATGGCTATACGTCAGATAATGTTGAACCGCGACATCAGGGCCTTTTTGTAAGACTTGCCAATCGGAATCTCGCCTTTCGAGAACACCACCGAGTTTTCCTCCAGGGCCTCTATCTTGTCCAGGTTGGCGATGTAGGAGCGGTGCACGCGCACAAAGTTCTGCGACGGCAGCTTGTTCTCCATGTCCTTCAGGGTGGAGCTTACCAGGTATTTCTGGTCGGCAGTCACGATAAAGGAGTAGTTGTCATAGGCCTCCACCCACAAAATATCGCTGTAGTGCACCTTTATGATGCGGTGCTTTACCTTCACAAAAATATAGTCGGCGTTCACCTCCTTATCCTTTGGGTTAAGGCTGGCGCCGTTATTATGCCTGTTGTCTTTGTGGTTGCTGTCGTGCTTGTACAGGGCTATCTCGATGGCCGAGCGCAGGCTCTTTTCATCAAAAGGCTTGACCAGAAAACCATCCGGCTCCGTTTTTTTGGCGCGGTCAATCGTGGCCGGGTCAGCGTAGGCCGTAAGGTAAATGAACGGGATGCCGAACTCCTCCCGGATGCGGGCACCAATGTTAACTCCGTCAGCATCGCCTTTCAGATTGATATCCAGCAGCACCAGGTCGGGTTGTGTTTCCCGAATCATGTCGATCGTGTCCTCCCCTGAGTCTATCGCACACGTTTCGTAACCTAATTCTTCCAGGCTTGCCGCTAGATCTTCTGCGATGATGACCTCGTCTTCCGAAATGAGGATTTTAGGTTTTGTCATAGCATTAGGTGCATACGTAAAAAATAATATTATGATGGCAAAACAAAATAAAATATTGATTTTGTGCCATGAGTGTTGTAAAAGCTAATATTGCCTTCCAGTTTGCGGCTCAGCGACTGCACCAGCTTGAGCCCGAATGACTGCCCACTCTGCTGCTTCTCAAAGAAATCCTTCGGCAAGCCGCGCCCATTGTCGCTGATAGTCAGGGTATATTGCACGTCGTCGTGCTTCTTTAACTCAATGCGTAGCACCCCATGCGCATTGTTCGGGAAAGCGTATTTTAAGGTGTTGGATACAAGCTCGTTTACAATAAGGCCTAACGTAATTGCCGCGTCTAAGTCTACTTTTGTGTAAGGAATATCCAATTCAAGCTCAACTCTATCCATACTTACGCCATAAGAGGCATAAAGGCTTTCGCAAATCTCCAAAAAGTATTCCTCCAGGCTGATTTGTTCCAGGTCGTCGTGGCGGTAGAGGCGCTCGTGCAGCAGCGACATGGACCTCACGCGGCTTCGCAGTGCCTGCATCACTTCCTGCGCGGTGGGGTCTTGCACGTGGCGGGCCTGCAGGTTAAGCATGCTGATAACGATCTGCAGGTTGTTTTTAACGCGGTGGTGGATTTCCTGCAGCAGGATCTCCTTCTCCCGGTTCTGGCGCTCCAAGAGGCGGGTGCGGTGGTCCACCTTCATCTCCAGCAGTGAATTCATTTTTACCAGGCTCCGCTCACGCAGGCGCACCACACTCAGCACCGCCCCGGCCAGCACCAGCAGCAGCACCCCGATAAACCACTCGCGCCGCCAGAAGGGAGGGGTGATGGTGAAGCTATAGGTGAGCGGTTCGGGCGTCCAGTTGCCGTCGGTGTTTCGGGCCAGCAACTCAAACGTATACTTACCGGGCAGCAGGTTGGCAAAGGTGGTGTAAGAGCGTTCCGTGCCGTGCGACCACGTGTCGTCGAAGCCCCGGAGCCTATACTTATACTCTACCTGCTCGGGGTCTGAAAGCGAAATGCCGTGAAAATTAAAAGAGAGGTGGTTGAGGGTATACGGCAGGCGCGGGTTCCGGGGAAGTCCGGTCAGGCTGTCTACTTTATAGCCCAACGCATCCCAGTCAGTGGGGGTAGAGTGCAGCAGGACCTCTGTCAGCACCAGCTTGGGATAAGCCGGCCGCTGGCGGTCCAGGTGGGGCAGGTAGTGCGTAAGGCCTTTGTTGGTGCCAAACCATATGTGTCCGTCTGCTGTCTGCAATATGGCATTGTCGCATACTTCCTGACCCCTGAAGCCGCTTGGGCTGGTGTAGGTACGGTAGCTAAAGCGGCCTTGCTTGTGCAGCAAGGGGAGATCGACCTTTAGCAACTCGCGGTTGGTGGCTATCCACAGGTTATCCTGATCGTCTGTATACAGTGTTTTTATGGCCTCGTTGGGTAACCCTTCTGCAGAAGTATAGAGTTTGGCCTGGCTGCCCTGCAGCACCAGAAGCCCCGTGTTGAAGGCGGCAAAGTATAAATTTCCGTTTTTGTCCTCTGTTATAGAGCGGATTTCGGATAGCTGGTGTTGCGCGAGCTCCTGCGGCTTTACCAGCTGCCCCTGCTCTACCAGGAAGGCTCCCTGGTCGGCGCCAACCCATAGTCTGTTTTGGCTGTCGCGGAAGATGGTGCTCGCTTTGATGGTGCCTCCGGCAAATGGAATGCGTTTGAGCGAGTCCTGCGAGAGCATGACCACGCCGCCGGCCGTTGCAAAGTATAACTTGCCATCCGGGCCCACTGCGCCCTGGTATACATCCGGGGAGGGCAGTCCTTGGGCCACAGCGTACCTTTTCGAGCTGCCCTTGCCCAGCCGCCAGATGCCATTGCTGGTGCTTACCCACATCTCCTCGCCCGCTGGCAAAAAGTGGTAGATAGACGCCCCGCGCGGCCATGGGGTAGGTGTCTGCCACTCCGGACCCCGCGGCAGCATCCGCGCCAGTTCGCCCTCATCTGTCCCAAACCAGAGCGTGCCCGACTGGTCTTGCCCCACGGCCGTGATGCGGGGTTCGGTGAGGTGGCCAAAGTCGAAGAAGTGCACAAACCACGGAGCCCGGTACTGCTGCACGCCGTAGCCGTTGGTGCCGATCCAGACGTTGCCCTCGGCGTCGGTGGCCAGCGAGGTGATACGGCTCGTGCGAAGGCCGCTGCGGCGCGTGATGTAGGAAAAGCTCTGCCCGTCATACTTTAGCAGTCCGTCGCGCTGCAGCCCTATCCAGAGGTTGTTGTAGCTGTCGTGGGTAAAGCAGGTAACATAGCTGCTGTCCAGGTTGCCGGGCAATTCCACCGGGCTGAGGGTGTCGCTGGCTCTTGCCAGGCCTCGCGCCGTGCCTATCCATACATGGCCATCGTTGTCGGTGGTAATGGTGGTGACATGCTGATGCGGCAGGGCGCTGCTTTCGGGAGTGTAATGCGACACCAGGTTATCGGCAGATACTTTGTAGACGCCGTTCTGCTGCGTTCCTGCCCACAGATTGCCGGAGGCAGTATGGGCAATAGCCGTATAAAAAGCATCGGGCAGCGCTTTATACTTTTCCACCCGGGTGCTGGTGATGTAAAAGATGCCCTCGTTGGTAGCCAGCCAGATGTTGCCCTTCCTGTCTTCGGAGATGCAGTTAATGGCTTGCGCCCGCAGGCCGTAGCCGGGCCCATACCGCTCAAAGCCGGTGCCGTCGAAGAGCTGCAGCCCGGCATCGGTGGTGCCTATCCAGAGGCGCTGGCGGCTGTCAATAAACAGGGTGGAGATGTTGTGGCTGCTCAGGCCATGGTCTTTGGTGTAGGTATGAAAGTTGATGCCGTTAAAGCGGCTGAGGCCGGCACGCGTAGCCAGCCACAGAAAGCCCTTGTTGTCCTGCTGTATGGCCATCACCTGCGACTGCGGCAGCCCCTGCTCCAGCGTCCAGCTGCGTATGTTGTACTGTTGTGCGGTGGCGGCAGAAGCCACGAACAGGCTCAGAAAAAAGAGTAAACGTCTCAGGTACATGGTCAGTCTCCATACTTACAGGCCCCGGTGCTAGTTGTGTCTTTGCAAAGTGCAAGTGCAAGGGGGTTATAGTATAAATTTGCTTACGCAGGAATGGCTGAAAAGTATGGGTTTAAGGGTTACATTTTATTGGTGATAGGGGGAAGTTTGCCTGTAAAAGGTATAGTTTGAGTGTGTAAGAGGCGTAACTCAGGATTTTAGAATACCTTTGAGGGTTAAATTTGCCGTAGCCAAACCGGCTAAAGCATAAACGTATAGATTACCGATTTTTTTGAAGTCGCCTTATGCCAGTCAAACTTTCTGTTGTTGTCATCACTTATAACGAGGAGCGCAATATCGCCCGTTGCCTGGAGTCTGTAAAGCAGGTGGCAGATGAGCTAGTGGTGGTGGACTCTTACTCCACCGACCGCACCAGGGAGATTTGCCTGAGCTACGGGGCCAGGTTTATGGAGCATCCGTTTGAAGGGCACATCGAGCAGAAGAATTACGCCTTAACCCAGGCTACTTTTCAGCATGTGCTGTCGCTGGACGCGGATGAGGCCCTTTCGCCGGAGTTGGAGCAGGCGGTGCTGGCGGCAAAAAACAACTGGCAGTCCGACGCCTATAGTATGAACCGGCTCACCAACTACTGCGGCAAGTGGATCCACCACTCCGGCTGGTACCCCGATACCAAAGTCCGCCTGTTCGACCGCAGCAAGGCCGTATGGGGCGGCGAGAACCCGCATGACAAAATTATCCTGAGCCAGGGGGCTACCCTGCAGCACCTGCGCGGCGACCTGCTGCACTATTCCTACTATACCGTCACGCAGCACCTGGGGCAGATCAACAAGTTTACCGATGCCTCGTCCAAGGCGCTGATCCGCGACGGGAAAACGGTGTCGCTGCCCATGGTCATTCTCAAGCCTCTTTTCCGCTTTTTCAGGGCTTATATTCTCAAGCGCGGCTTCCTCGATGGCCCGGAAGGGTTCATCATCTCGGTGTCGTCGGCCGAGTCGGTATACTATAAATACCTGAAGCTATACATGCACAACAGGCAGCAGAAGCGGAGGGAAGTATAACCCGGTTTTATACTTTATACTTTGCCGAGCACTTCCTGGTAAATGGCCAGCGTGCGCCGTGCCGTGTTTTGCTTGGAGAACTCCTGCAGCAGCCTAGAGGCGCCTTCGATGAGCTGCTGCCGCTTCTGCTCGTTGGTGAGGACCTCGTGTACTTTTTGGGCCAGCTCGGCAGGGGCCTTTACCGGCGCCAGCAGGCCTGTAACCCCATCCCGCACAATTTCCGGAATGCCGCCGGCCCTAGTGGCCACTACCGGCACCCGGCAGGCAAAGGCGTCCAGAATGGTAGTGCCCAGCCCTTCGGTTTCAGAAGTAACCAGCATCACATCCAGTTCAGGCATACTCTCAGGTATGTCTTTCCGGAAACCGGTGAAGATAACCCGGTCCTGCAGGTTTTTGTGGCGGGCGTAGGATTCGATGTCCTGGCGCAGCGGGCCATCGCCGATGATAAAGAACCGGGCCTCAGGGTGCTGCAGCAGCACTAGTTCGGCCGTGTCGATGAAAGTATAATAGTCCTTGTGCGGGGCAATGGCCGATATGTTGCCAATGAGCGGAGCTTCCGGCGGTAGGTTAAACTCGCGGTGCAGCTTGCCTGTTTTGGCGCTACCGGCAAAGCGGCTCAGGTCTATGCCGCTGTACACGGTGATGCAAAGCTCCGGCCGATCCAGGCTCTGCGACACCACCTCCTTGATCTTGTCAGACACGCACACCACGCGCTGGATACCCTTGTAATTGTACTTCAGGCGGGAGAGCAGGTTGTTCTTAACCGGAAAATCAACGCGCCTGCTAAGTATAATGGGCAGGGTATTGCCCAGCGCATGCGACAGCACGCTGATGGCGTGGGCGTGGCCGCTGTGCACATGCATCAGCTCCAGTTTGTGCTGTCGGGAGTAAGCTTTTACACGAAGCGCGGTCACCACATCGAACTCGTTGGCAAAGGGCAGGGCCGCGTGCGGGATGCGTTGCCGCAGGCAATATTCATGGAAGGCAGAACCTTTGCGGCAGGCCACATAATTGCTTACCCCCAGTTGCTGCAGTTCCGCTATCAGGTAGGCCACCTGCTGCTCGCCGCCTCTCCATGTTTTCTCTGATACAAGGTGTAGTACGCGCATGTGCTTTGCTTATTTATTGTGTAGCGGGTTTGTGGCTACAAAAGTAGTATAAAGTAGGCAGCCCGGCGAAGTTATACGGAAATAGTACCCAAACCCTATCTTATAAAACGTATACACGTAAAAGCACTAACGATACCGGCTTTTTTCTGCCTGCATTGGTGCAATAGGGCAAAGGTGCCGTTCCTGTGCCCCGCTCCGGTGCAACCCTAAGGCGGCAAGCAGGGTATGTAATTAAAATTCCTATATTTGCGTTTACGCGCGATGGAGGGCTTCACAAGGTACAAAATCCACTTAAGTAGATGAGCGATCAAACAGGTAAACAACTGAGTAAGGAGGAAAAGGACGCACGGTTCGAGGCCGAGCTGTTGCCCGTGCTCGATCCCCTGTACAATTTTGCCTACAGGCTCACCTTAGACGAAGACGACGCCAACGATTTGGTGCAGGAGACATATCTGAAGGCTTATCGCTTTTTCGACTATTTCGAGCAAGGAACTAATGCAAAAGCATGGCTGTTCCGAATCCTGAAGAACTCTTTCATTAACGAGTTCCGGAAAAAGAGCAAGCAACCCGCCAAGGTAGATTACAGCGAGGTAGAGGGGTATTACAACACCGACGACGTAGAAGGCGAGAGCGGGGTGGCCACCACCACCGACATGCGCACCGAAAGTGTGCAGGACTTGATTGGGGATGAAGTAGCCAGCGCCCTGAACGCACTTCCCGTAGACTTCAGAACCGTTATCATACTTTGCGACCTGGAAGGCTTTACCTACGAGGAGATGGCCAAGATACTGGACATCCCGATAGGCACTGTACGCTCCAGGCTGCACCGGGCCCGGAACTCTTTGAAAGAGAAGTTGGAAAAATATGCGAAAAGCATGGGATATAACAGTTAAAGACACTTAAAGAGTTTGAGCAAAGATGGAATCTAAATTTACAGAAGCGTATCCGAAAACGCCTGACGCAACCAGGGAGGAAGAATGTTTGCGGGTATCCGACATGTTGGACCTGATGATAGACGGGGAGGCCTCCACAGACGAGCAACAATACTTTAACAAGCACATCGAGGAGTGCGTCAGCTGCTTTGAGAACCATCAGAAGCAAAAGCTCTTGAAAGGGCTGGTATCTGGCCACCTGAAGCGCGTGATTGTACCACATAGCCTGGTGCAGTCAATAAAAGCGAGAATCCAAGAAACGTTATAACCCCTAATGCAAGGCAAGATTATTATCTTCTCGGCGCCGTCCGGCGCCGGCAAAACCACTATTGTAAAGCATCTGCTCGGCGTAAACCCTAACCTGAGCTTCTCTATTTCGGCCTGCACCCGCGACAAGCGCGGCCGCTCCGAGGAAAACGGCAAAGACTACTACTTCATCACCCCCGAGGATTTCAAGAAAAAAATCGAGAACGACGAGTTTGTGGAGTGGGAGGAAGTATATGAGGGCGCTTTTTACGGTACGCTTAAGTCTGAGATTGAGCGCATCTGGAAGAGCGGCAAGCATGTAATACTGGACGTAGATGTTAAAGGAGGATTAAGTATAAAGCAATTTTACAAAGAGAGAGCACTGGCGGTGTTCGTAAAGCCGCCTTCCATTGACGAGCTGGCCAAGCGCCTGACTGCCCGCAACACCGACTCGGCTTCGAGCATCAGCAGCCGCGTGTTTAAGGCCAAGTTCGAGCTTAGCTTTGAGGACAAGTTCGATAAGGTAATCGTGAACGACGACCTGCCGAAAGCCTGCGCCGAAGCCGAAAAACTAGTGAATGATTTCCTGAAGTCTGAGCCTGCGATAGTATGAAGGTAGGGCTGCTGTTTGGGTCCTTTAATCCCATCCACATCGGGCACCTTATACTTGCCAACTTTATGGCCACCAACACCGACCTGGACACGGTGTGGCTGGTGGTGTCGCCGCAGAACCCGTTTAAGCCCAGCAACACGCTGCTGCACGAGTTCGACCGGCTGCACATGGTAAGTCTGGCCATTGCGGATAACCCAAACCTGGGGGTGTCGAACATCGAGTTCAGCATGCCCAAGCCCAGCTATACAATTGACACGCTGACGTACCTGCAGGAAAAATACCCCAGCTATGAGTTTGTGCTGATTATGGGGGAGGACAACCTGCCGCTCTTCCCGAAATGGAAGAACTACGAAAGCATCCTGGCCTATCACAAAGTATACGTGTACCCGCGCACCGGCTCCGTCACCACCGACTTGCCTGAAATGCCCGGCTTAACCTTTATCAAGGCGCCTATACTGGATATTTCCGCTACCTTTATCCGGCAGTGCATCCGGGAGGAGAAAAGTATAAAGTACATGGTGCCCGACGTGGTGGCAGAGTACATCCAGGTGCACAAGTTGTATCAGTAGCAATTACGAATCACGTAGCACGAAGAACTACATCAGGATCTAAAGCTGAGCTATAAAAAAAGAGGCCCCGCGAAACTATCGCGGGGCCTCTTTTTTGTAGTCGTGATACTTGATACGTGTTACGTGATTCGCACAATTAAACCGTCATAATCTCGGCCTCTTTCTTAGAGAGCAGCTCGTCGATTTTTACGATGTAGGCATCTGTCAGCTTCTGCACGCGGCCTTCAGCGTCACGCACAGCGTCTTCGGCGGTGCCTTCTTTCTGCAGCTTTCTCAGCGAGTCGTTCACATCTTTACGGATGTTGCGGATGGCTACTTTGCCGGACTCCGTTTCGTTTTTCACCTGCTTTACCAGTTCGCGGCGGCGCTCCTCCGTCAGGGCCGGGATGTTCAGGCGCACGGCGTCTGCTTCCTGCTGCGGGTTCAGGCCCAGGTCGCTGTTCTTGATGGCTTTGTTGATCTCGCCCAGCATGTTTTTCTCCCAGGGCTTGATGAGCAGTGTACGGGCATCTGTTGCCGAAATGTTTGCCACCTGGGAAATAGGGGTAGGGGTGCCGTAGTAGTCCACACGCAGGTGCTCCACCATGGCAGGAGATGCCTTGCCGGCTCTGATCTTGGATAGCTGCTGGCCAGTGTGCTGCACTGCCTTCTGCATAGACTCTTCTGCCTCGCTTAGGTAAAACTGAATTTCTTCCGTCATATCGGTTTACTTATTGAGTTCTAAAAAATTTAGGACAAAAATAATAAAATTAAATTTTATCTGTTTTTTGGGCGGGCTGTATCTGGTCTACCGTCTGCTTCAGTGTCTCGCCAAGGTCCTCCATACTTACCAGGGTGCCCACTTCCTCGCCCTGTATCAGGCGCTTCAGGTTGCCGGGCGTGTTCATGTCAAACACAATAATCGGCAGTCCGTTTTCTTTGCAAAGCGTGAAGGCGGTCATGTCCATTACGTTCAGGCCCTTCTCAAAAACATCTTTAAACGAAATGTTTCTGTAGAACACGGCATTCGGGTCTTTCTCTGGGTCGGCAGAGTAGATGCCATCCACACGGGTACCCTTCAATACAACGTCTGCCTCTATCTCAATGGCCCTGAGGGATGCGGCAGAGTCGGTGGTGAAGTATGGGTTGCCGGTGCCGGCGCCAAAAATCACTACGCGGCCCTTCTCGAGGTGACGTACGGCGCGGCGGCGGATGTAAGGCTCGCATACTTGCTGGATGTTGATGCCAGAGAGCAGGCGGGTGTAAACCCCCAGCTTCTCCAGGGCACTTTGCAGGGCCATGCTGTTGATAACAGTTGCCAGCATACCCATGTAGTCGCCCTGCACGCGGTCCAGGCCTACTTGCTCGGCTTGCACGCCCCGGAAGATGTTGCCCCCGCCAATCACCACGGCCACCTCTACACCCAGGTCGGTCACTTCTCTAATCTCTTTGGCATACTGCAGCAGCCTGTTGGAGTCGATGCCATACTGCTGTTCGCCCATCAGCGCCTCGCCACTCAGCTTCAGCAAAATTCGTTTATACTTCACGGTAAACTATCTGTATAGGTTATGGATTCGTTATACACAACAAAGCGGCCACCGGGGCAGCCGCTTGTGCTAACATAAATTTCTTTACTGAAACAGGATCAGGACTTGGTTTTTCTCCACATTCTGCCTCACCTGCACTTTCACTTCCTTCACTACTCCGTCCCCCGGCGACTTCAGAATGTTTTCCATCTTCATCGCCTCCAGGATCATGATTGGGTCGCCTTTCTTCACCTCCTGGCCCGGCTGCACCTTCACCTCAAGTATAAGACCTGGCATGGGCGCTTTTACGTCGTTCACTTTGTGGGAGTTGGCGTTGCTCATGCCCAGCTGGTCCAGCAGCAGGTCAAAGCGGTCTTTTACGCTCACCGTCTGCACGGCCCCGTTTATCTTAAACGTGAAGGTCTTGTCCTGGTAATTGGCCGAAACCACCTCCGCGGTAAAGGAACGCGCGCCTTTAATGATATGAAACGTATGGGGGCCGATGGGGGAAATATCCCAATCAAAAGGTGAGTTATTGAGAAGAATAGTATCTTTCTGGATATCAACCTGCCATGTTTTGCCGTTACCGGTTTTTACCTGGAGCATCTTCTTTTCGTGTGGTTTTCGACCTTAAAGTTAGTGTTTTCTCAGAGTATTTTAGAACTTGACCTTAAATTTTAAAACTTTCAGCCCATGAACCATAGGTTTCTGAGTATAGTTGGACTTGCTGCTGCCATGGCCTTTGCCGGAGGTTGCAACATCAACAAACCTGTACTGGATACAAAGCCTCAAGCCGCTGCTGCAGCCAAAGCCTCGCCCTCGGCAGGTACTGAGCCGGTATGGGCGCCTAAGAAACACAGCTTTAACCCTTCCCGCACCCGCGAGCACGACCTGCTGCACACTACCCTCCGCATCAGCTTTAACTGGGAGAAACAATACCTGCACGGCTTGGCCGAACTCACGCTGAAACCATACTTCTATCCTCAGCGCCAACTGGTGCTCGACGCCAAAGGCATGGATATCCACAGTGTGCACCTGATGGAAGGCTATGATGGCAAGGAACTGAAGCATACGTACGATGGGCTGAAGCTTACCGTGGACCTGGGCAAGGAGTATACCCGCGACGAGAAGTATAAACTAGAAATTGACTACACGGCCAAGCCAAACGAGTATGCCTCCAGCGGCTCCGACGCCATCACCGACGACAAGGGTTTATACTTTATCAACCCGCTTGGCACCGAGCCTAACAAGCCCCGGCAAATCTGGACGCAGGGCGAGACAGAGGCAAACTCCGTCTGGTTCCCCACCATCGACGCGCCGAACGAGCGCATGACGCAGGATATCTACATCACCATCGACCCGGAGTTCACCACGCTCTCCAATGGCACATTCATATACTCCCGCCAGAATGCCGATGGTACCAAAACCGACTACTGGAAACAGGAAGAGCCGCACGCGCCCTACCTGGCCATGCTGGCCATTGGCGAGTATGTCGTGGTAGAAGACAGCTGGCGCGAACTGGAGGTGAACTACTATGTGGAGCCAGCCTATGAGAAAACCGCTAAGAAGATTTTCGGCAATACGCCTGAGATGCTGGAGTTCTTCACCACCAAGCTCGGAGTAGATTACCCTTGGGCGAAGTATTCTCAGGTAGTGGTGCGCGACTTCGTTTCCGGGGCAATGGAGAACACCTCGGCCTCCACGTTTATGGAGGACCTGCAGCTGAACGAACGCGAACTGCTGGATAAAAGCTGGGACGGTATCATTGCCCACGAGTTATTCCACCAGTGGTTTGGCAACCTGGTCACCACAGAGTCATGGGCCAACCTGCCCCTGAACGAGGCCTTTGCCAATTATTCTGAGTACTTGTGGGCAGAGTATAAGTATGGCCCGGACGAGGCAGCCTACCTGCACTTGGGGGAGTTGGAGCAATACCTGGATGAGGCAGAGACGAAGCGGGAGCCGCTGATCCGCTATTACTACAACGACCGGGAAGACATGTTCGACAGCCATTCCTACGCCAAAGGAGGAAGGGTGCTGCACATGCTGCGCAAGCTTGTGGGCGATGAGGCCTGGTGGGCATCGCTCAACTTATACTTAACGCGCAACAAGTATAGCGACGTGGAGGTGGCCGAGCTGCGTATGGCCTTTGAGGATGTGACCGGCCAGGACTTGATGTGGTTCTTTGACCAATGGTTTATGAAGCCGGGCCACCCGGAGCTGATTGTAACCCAGCGCTACAGCAAAGGACAGTTACAGCTACAGGTGCAGCAGGTGCAGGACAGTACCTACATGCCCGTCTACCGCCTGCCGGTGCAGGTGGCTATCTGGTCCGACGGTAAAAAGCAGGTACACCCGGTTGTCATCGACAAAGCCCAGCAGGTTTTTTCGTTTGAGGCGCCTACACAACCGCAACTGGTCTTGTTTGATGCAGAGCAGCAGTTGCTGGCCACAGTAGAGCATGAGAAAACCGAGGACGAACTGCTGTTCCAGTTCCGCCACGCAGGGCAGTTGGCGTCGAAGCTGGAGGCGCTACAAGAGTTGCAAGACCAGGCGGCCCGGGCGCAGGTGCAAGGCATGTATAAAGAAGCCTTGCAGGATGCACACTGGTCGGTGCGGAGTACGGCATTGGGTATACTTAGCCGCCTGAAAGAAGGCCAGGTTTCGACGCTGGAGCCACTAATCAGGCAAATGGCGGTAAAGGATAAGAAGAGCGCAGTGCGTGCCGAGGCCTTGCTTGCATTGGCAGGATGGGGTGGACCCAGGTACCAGAGCCTGTATAACCAGGCGATGAATGACAGCTCGTACCAGGTGGCTGCTGCTGCGTTGCTGGCCTATGCCGGCACAGGCGCTGGCGATGCCAGCCAGAAAATGACGCAGTTCGAGAAGGAGGACAGCGAAGAGGTAGCTTTAGCATTGGCAACTGTGTATGCAGTGCAGGCCGGACCTGAGAAGTATGACTGGTTTATGGAAAAGCTGCATAAGGCCAGCAACAATCAGCTATACTATTTGCTGCAGAGCTTTGGCGCTTACCTGGCCAGCAATCCTGAGACGAATACCCCAGAGGTGATCACATTTTTGGGCGAGCTTGCCAAGAGCCACCGCTTGTATTATGTGCGAGCAGCTGCTTATCAAACACTTATGGTGATGTCGGATAAGCCTGAGGTAGAAACCCTGATGCAGCAGATAAAGGCAAACGAGAAAGACGAGCGCCTGCTGCAAATGTATGGCATGTAGGGGTGAAGAAATTTTTTCGCATTTTTTTGTCCGAATATTTGACTTGAAACAAAAAGGGCTTAATTTTGCATCTCCTTAGAACAAGCAGCGCGGCGAAAGCGGCGAAAATCTAAGGGTAGTTCTGCTGATTTAATGTAGAAATTAGTTTCGGGGAGATTCCAGAGCGGCCAAATGGGACGGACTGTAACTCCGTTGTTGTAATGACTTCGCAGGTTCGAATCCTGCTCTCCCCACAAGATAATGAGTAAATAGCTGAAGGTTTGGATAAGTGAATATGTATTCAGTCGTTCGGTTGTTTGTCATTCTAAATCAAAAAAGCGGGAGTAGCTCAGTTGGTAGAGCGATAGCCTTCCAAGCTATAGGCCGCGAGTTCGAACCTCGTCTCCCGCTCTTTATTGTCAGGAAATATTTATTACCAAGGACTGGAGGAGGAAATTCATGCAGATGAGCTTCCTTTTTAGTGTAAATAGGGATGTTGTTTTCTGATGAGCTCTAGTATAAGCCGACGTAGCTCAGGGGTAGAGTACTTCCTTGGTAAGGAAGGGGTCGTGGGTTCAATTCCCATCGTTGGCTCAGAGTCCGTTACGTGTAATATTAAAAGCGCGACAGATACTTAAACGTTTTAACCTTAATTTAATATCATACAATGGCTAAAGAAACATTTGACCGTTCCAAACCGCACGTAAATATCGGTACTATCGGTCACGTTGACCACGGCAAAACTACTTTGACGGCAGCTATTTCTACAGTGCTGGCAAACAAAGGTCTTGCTCAGATGCGTGACTTCTCTTCAATTGACAACGCTCCTGAAGAAAAAGAAAGAGGTATTACTATCAATACATCTCACGTAGAGTATGCTACTGAGAATCGTCACTACGCGCACGTTGACTGCCCTGGTCACGCTGACTATGTGAAGAACATGGTTACTGGTGCTGCTCAGATGGACGGTGCTATCCTTGTGGTGGCTGCTACAGATGGTCCTATGCCACAAACTCGTGAGCACATCCTTCTTGCTCGTCAGGTAGGTGTACCTCAGCTGGTAGTGTTCATGAACAAAGTAGACATGGTGGATGATCCAGAGCTTCTTGAGCTGGTTGAAATGGAAATCCGCGAGCTGCTTTCTTTCTACGACTTCGACGGTGACAATATTCCAGTTATCCAAGGTTCAGCTCTTGGTGGCCTGAACGGTGATCCGAAGTGGGTTGCTACTATCGAGAAACTGATGGACGCTGTTGACAACTGGATTCCACTTCCAGAGCGTCTGGTAGACCTTCCATTCCTGATGCCGGTTGAGGACGTGTTCTCTATCACAGGTCGTGGTACTGTTGCTACTGGCCGTATCGAGCGTGGCGTAATCAACTCTGGTGATCCAGTTGAGATCCTGGGTATGGGTGCTGAGAACCTGAAGTCTACAGTTACTGGTGTGGAGATGTTCCGCAAAATCCTTGACAGAGGTGAAGCTGGTGACAACGTAGGTCTGCTGCTGCGTGGTATCGAGAAAACTGATATCCGTCGTGGTATGGTTATCTGTAAGCCAGGTTCAGTTAAGCCTCACACTAAATTCAAAGCTGAGGTTTACGTACTTTCTAAAGAAGAAGGTGGCCGTCATACTCCATTCTTCAACAAATACCGTCCACAGTTCTACTTCAGAACCACAGACGTAACTGGCGAGATTATGCTGCCAGAAGGTGTAGAAATGGTTATGCCAGGTGATAACATCACTATCGAGGTTAACCTTATCAACGCTGTTGCAATGGAGAAAGGCCTTCGTTTCGCTATCCGTGAGGGTGGTAGAACAGTAGGTGCCGGTCAGGTAACTGAAATCCTTGACTAATATTATGTTGCAAACCCGGTCTTAAAAGTTTTTTTAGGATCGGGTTTGTTTTCATAAAACTTATGAATAAATTTGCACTCCAATAAAAAAATTGGCGTGCATTTTTTTACGGGTGTAGCTCAATTGGTAGAGTAGCGGTCTCCAAAACCGTTGGCTGGGAGTTCGAGTCTCTCCACCCGTGCAATTTTCACTATCTGGTAATCAAAGCCATGAGCAATATAAGAACCTATATCAACGACACTGTAGAAGAGATGAAGAACAAGGTCTCCTGGCCTTCATACGCGGAGTTGCAAAATAGCTCAGTGTTGGTGTTGATCGGTTCTTTGATTTTTGCCTTGATAGTAGGTGTTATGGACTTTGGGTTCGACACTGTATTGTCGTGGTTTTACAACCAGTTTTAAATTAGAGATGCATGGCTGATTTAAAGTGGTATGTAGTGCGCGCCGTTAGTGGGCAGGAGAAGAAAGCGAAGTCTTACCTTGAAAACGAGATAATGCGCCACGGTCTTCAGGATTATGTGCCTCAGGTGCTAATCCCTGCAGAGAAAGTGTACGAAATGCGTGGCGGAAAGAAGAGAATCAGAGAGCGTAGCTTTTTCCCAGGTTATGTTCTTGTTCATGCGGATCTTTCCCATGGTGAGGCCGAGCACATTATCATCAGCACTCCTGGTGTAATCGGTTTCCTGGGAACAGATGAGAAAGGCTCTCCAAGCAAGAAGCCAGTTCCACTTCGCCAATCCGAGGTAAATAGAATACTAGGTACTGTGGATGAGGCAGAAGAGCAGGCGGAAGTGCTGGATACTCCATTTGTGGTAGGAGAGATTGTGAAAGTAATGGATGGTCCGTTCAGCGGTTTCTCGGGCACTGTAGAAGAGGTGTTTGAAGAGCGTAAGAAACTCAACGTGATGGTGAAAATCTTTGGAAGAAATACACCGGTTGAGCTGAACTACATGCAAGTAGAAAAAGAATCCTAGTAAATACATATTAATGGCAAAGGAAATTAAAGGTTATCTGAAACTTCAGATAAAGGGAGGTGCAGCGAATCCATCGCCACCGGTTGGACCTGCACTTGGTTCAAAAGGTCTTAACATCATGGAGTTCTGTAAGCAGTTTAATGCTAGAACACAGGATAAGGCTGGCCAAGTGTTACCAGTTTTGATTACAATGTATGCAGACAAGTCTTTTGACTTCGTTGTTAAGACTCCTCCTGCTCCAGTGATGCTGATGGATGCTGCTAAAGTTAAAGGCGGATCCAAAGAGCCTAACCGTAACAAGGTGGGTTCGGTAACATGGGATCAGGTAAGAGAGATCGCCGAGACGAAGATGCCTGACCTGAATGCTTTCAAACTGGAGTCAGCCATGAAAATGGTAGCAGGTACAGCAAGAAGCATGGGTATTACAGTTTCTGGCACAGCTCCGTGGAGCGAATAACATTTGAAGGAAAATGGCGAAAATTTCAAAAAATAGAAAAGCGGCTTTAGCCAAAGCCGATCTAACGAAAGAGTATTCTCTAACAGATGCAGCCGCAGTTGTAAAGGAAATCACCTTTACAAAGTTTGATGCCTCTGTGGATATTGATGTACGTTTAGGCGTGGACCCGCGTAAAGCCGACCAAATGGTGCGTGGTATCGTTACACTGCCTCACGGAACTGGTAAAGAAGTAAAGGTGCTTGCGTTGGTTACCCCTGATAAAGAGCAGGAAGCTAAGGATGCAGGTGCTGACTACGTAGGTCTTGATGACTATATCCAAAAAATCGAAAAGGGCTGGACAGATGTAGATGTGATTATCACTATGCCTGCAGTTATGGCCAAAGTAGGTCGTTTGGGTAGAATCTTGGGTCCTCGTAACCTGATGCCAAACCCTAAGTCGGGCACCGTTACACAGGACGTAGCAAAAGCTGTAAGAGAGGTAAAAGCGGGTAAAATCGACTTTAAAGTTGACAAAACCGGTATCATTCACACCAGCGTTGGTAAAGTTTCCTTCACTGCAGAGCAGCTTGCTGCAAACGCAAATGAGGTTATACAGACACTGAACCGTCTGAAGCCATCCTCAGCTAAAGGCACTTACATCAAGAGCATCACATTGTCCAGCACAATGAGCCCGGGGGTAATCGTTGACAAGAACGCAACTATCTAAGAAAATGACCAGGGAAGAAAAAGAGATAATTGTTAAAGACCTGAGCGAGAAGTTAGCAAACACCAACTACTTCTATATTACTGATGCATCTACCATGAGTGTAGCTGGCATCAACGCGTTCAGAAGAATGGCATTCGATCGTGGTATCGAATATAAAGTGTACAAAAATACACTTATCAAGAAAGCGCTAGATACTTTAGAAGCTGATACTTCTGCGCTTGAGGATGTTTTAAAGGGCGCTTCCGGTATCCTGTTCTCGCAAGAGTCAGGCAATGCACCAGCAAAACTGATCCAAGACTTCAGAAAGAAAGGCAATACGCTCCCTCTGCTGAAAGGTGCTTTTATCGACAGTGGTATTTTCATTGGCGAAGAGCAGCTTAAGACGCTATCCGAGATTAAGTCTAAGGATGAGCTTATTGGCGAAATTATCGGCCTTCTTCAGTCGCCTGCTAAGAATGTGGTTTCTGCCCTTCAGAGCAGCGGCGGTAAGCTAGCGGGTATCTTGAAAACATTATCAGAAAAAGAATAATTTAAAAACGTAATCAATAAGTAACTTTTAATTTCTATAAAAATGGCAGATTTGAAAGCATTCGCTGAGCAGTTAGTAAACTTGACTGTTAAAGAAGTTAACGAACTAGCTACTATTCTTAAGGATGAGTATGGCATTGAGCCTGCTGCTGCTGCTCCAGTGATGGTTGCTGGTGGTGGTGCTGCTGAAGGAGGAGCTGCTGCAGAAGAGAAAACTTCTTTTGACGTAATCCTTAAGTCAGCTGGTGCTCAGAAACTAGCAGTAGTTAAGCTTGTAAAAGAGCTTACTGGTCTTGGCCTGAAAGAGGCAAAAGAGCTGGTTGACGGTGCTCCGAAAACACTGAAAGAAGGTGTAGCGAAAGACGAAGCAGATTCACTGAAGAAGTCTCTAGAAGAAGCTGGTGCTGAAGTGGAGGTAAAATAATCTCGCTTTATCAACATACCAAGAACAGGTAGACCTGGCAAATTCGTCAGGTCTTTTCCTGTTTGTATACAGATTCAAGGTAATTGAATCTTTTTTTTGCCCACAGCTGTTTTGGACTCTGTGTGCTTGAAACTGATTATAAACGTAAAATTCCAAAGCTTTGGCTAAGAATAAGACGACAGAGAGAATCAATTTTGCCTCTATCAGGCCCGTGATTGACTACCCTGACTTCCTAGATGTGCAGGTGAAATCATTCCAGGATTTCTTTCAGCTGGAAACTCCGGCTGAAAATAGGGCGCAAGAAGGTCTGTTTAAGGTGTTTGCCGAGAACTTTCCTATCTCAGATTCACGCGAAAACTTCGTACTGGAGTTTATCGACTATCATATAGACCCTCCAAAATATTCTGTAGATGAATGCATCGACAGAGGACTAACTTACTCTGTTCCGCTTAAAGCAAAACTTCGCTTGATCTGTAATGATGAAGATAACGAAGATTTTGAAACAATAGAGCAGGAGGTATTCTTGGGCAACATCCCATACATGACAGAAAAGGGCTCCTTTGTGATCAATGGAGCTGAGCGTGTCATCGTATCTCAGTTGCACCGTTCTCCGGGCGTGTTCTTTGCGCAAAGCAAGCACACCAACGGTACAAAACTTTATTCTGCCAGAATTATTCCTTTCAAAGGATCTTGGGTTGAGTTTGCTACAGACGTTAACAACGTCATGTATGCATACATCGACCGTAAGAAGAAATTCCCGGTAACTACCTTGCTTCGCGCAATTGGCTATGGTACAGATAAGGATATTCTTGACTTGTTTGGCTTATCAGAAGAGGTGCCAGCAGATAAGAATACGCTGAAAAATTCCATTGGCCGCAGGCTGGCTGCCCGTGTTCTCAGAACCTGGACAGAGGACTTTGTAGATGAAGATACAGGCGAGGTAGTTTCAATCGATCGTAACGAAGTGCTTCTGGAGCGTGACTCAGAAATCACTCCGGATGATATAGATGTTATACTTGACTCAGGCGTGCAGTCAATTATCCTGCACCGCGAGAACGTCAACATCGCAGACTACGCCATTATCTATAACACGCTGCAGAAGGATAACTCTAACTCTGAGAAAGAAGCGGTTGAGCAAATCTATCGCCAGCTTCGTAACACAGAAGCTCCGGACGAGGAAACGGCACGTGACATTATTCAGAAGCTGTTCTTCTCAGACAAGCGTTACGATCTGGGTGAGGTAGGGCGCTACAGAATTAATAAGAAACTTGGCCTGGATACAAACTGGGATGCCAAGGTTCTGACAAATGAGGATATCGTACTGATCGTGAAGTACCTGATTGGTCTGATTAACTCTAAGGCTGTAGTGGATGATATTGACCACCTAAGCAACCGCCGTGTAAGAACAGTGGGAGAGCAGTTATATGCGCAGTTTGGAGTTGGTCTGGCTCGTATGGCCCGTACCATCAAAGAGCGTATGAACGTGCGCGACAATGAGGACTTCAAGCCAGTTGATCTGATCAACGCTCGTACCTTATCGTCTGTAATCAACTCGTTCTTCGGTACCAACCAGCTTTCTCAGTTCATGGACCAGACGAACCCGCTGGCAGAAGTAACGCACAAGCGTCGCGTTTCTGCTCTCGGACCAGGTGGTCTTTCCAGAGAGCGTGCCGGCTTCGAAGTGCGTGACGTTCACTACACGCACTATGGCCGTCTGTGTACCATCGAAACACCGGAAGGCCCGAACATCGGTCTGATATCATCGCTTTGCGTGCATGCCCGCGTTAACCACATGGGCTTCATCGAGACACCTTACCGTAAGGTGATTGAAGGTAAAGTGCAGGTAGATGGTACTGTTGAGTACCTGACGGCTGAAGAAGAAGATACGCATTACATTGCACAGGCCAATGCACTGATCGATGACGATGGTAACTTCGTAAATGACAGAGTGAAAGGCCGATTTGAAGGTGACTTCCCTGTGGAGGAGCCAACCAGATACACTTACATGGACATCGCGCCTAACCAGATTGTATCAGTTGCAGCCTCTCTGATTCCATTCCTGGAGCATGACGATGCTAACCGTGCCCTGATGGGGTCGAACATGCAACGTCAGGCTGTTCCTCTGCTGAAGCCGGAAGCTCCGATTGTAGGTACCGGTCTGGAAGGCAGAGCTGCCATTGACTCTAGAGCGCTTGTAGTAGCAGAAGGCGATGGTGTGATTGACTTTGTTGATGCGAATAAAATAGTGGTAAAATATGATCTGACAGATGAAGAGAAACTTGTTTCCTTCGATGCAGAGTATGTTACCTACAAGCTGGTTAAGTTCAGAAGAACAAACCAGGATACATGTATCAACCTGACTCCTATTGTTAAGACAGGGGAGCGTGTGACGAAAGGCCAGCCGCTGTGCGAAGGCTATGCTACCAATAATGGAGAGCTTGCCATCGGACGCAACATGCAAGTAGCGTTCATGCCTTGGCAAGGGTATAACTTCGAGGACGCGATTGTTATCTCTGAGCGTGTTGTTCGTGACGATATCTTTACTTCGATTCACATAGAGGAGTTCGAGCTGGAGGTTCGTGAGACGAAGCGTGGCGAAGAAGAGTTGACATCAGAAATTCCTAACGTAAGTGAGGAGGCGGTTCGCAACCTGGATGAGAATGGTATCATCAGAATTGGTGCTGAGGTAAAAGAAGGAGATATCTTGATCGGTAAAATCACACCGAAAGGAGAAACCGACCCAACACCGGAGGAGAAACTTCTGCGTGCCATCTTTGGGGATAAAGCCGGAGATGTGAAGGACGCTTCGCTTAAAGCACCGCCCTCACTGAATGGTGTAGTTATTGAAACCAAGCTGTTCTCTCGTCCTAAGAAGGATAAGAACCTGCGTGCGAAGTCCAAGAAAGAGGTTGAAGAACTTAAGGTGAAGTATGCCAGAGAGCTTACTGCCATTAAAAATGTGATGGTAGATAAGCTGGTTGCTCTGCTAGAGGGCAAAACTTCTCAGGGCATACGTCACAAGTTCGGTGACGAGATTCTCTCGAAAGGAGTGAAGTTCTCCCGTAAGAACATTACAGAAGCATTGTTCCCGGAGAAAAACCTCTATAAGGACGAGAGCAACTACGCTGTTCCGGAAGAGGTGAACATGTTCAAAGATCTGATTCTGGAGAACTGGACGACGGACGAAAACGCCAACAACATGCTGGTAGAGCTTGTTAAAAACTATAACAAGCGTCGCAATATAGTTTCCGCTCACTTTAAGCGCGAGCGTTTCACGCTGGAGGTTGGGGACGAATTGCCAGCAGGTATTGTTCAGCTTGCCAAAGTATACATCGCCAAGAAGCGTAAGCTGAAGGTTGGTGATAAGATGGCTGGCCGTCACGGTAACAAAGGTATCGTTGCTCGTATCGTACGCGATGAGGATATGCCATTCCTGGAAGACGGAACACCTATGGATATCGTGCTGAACCCACTAGGTGTACCATCGCGAATGAACATTGGCCAGATCTATGAGACTGTATTAGGCTGGGCAGGCTTGAAATTGGGCCGCAAGTATGCGACTCCAATCTTCGACGGTGCTACAGAAGAGCAGGTTTCAGCAGAATTGGCTGAGGCTGGCTTGCCACGCTTCGGACGTACCTACTTATATGATGGCTTGACTGGCGACAGATTCGACCAGCCAGTAACAGTAGGTGTTATCTACATGCTGAAACTGGGTCACTTGGTAGACGATAAGATGCACGCCCGTTCTATCGGACCATACTCGCTGATTACACAACAGCCACTGGGTGGTAAAGCCCAGTTCGGTGGCCAGCGTTTTGGTGAGATGGAGGTGTGGGCACTGGAGGCCTTCGGAGC
Source organism: Pontibacter chinhatensis (assembly GCF_900113285.1). GTDB lineage: Bacteria > Bacteroidota > Bacteroidia > Cytophagales > Hymenobacteraceae > Pontibacter > Pontibacter chinhatensis. The sequence goes on along the minus strand of NZ_FOOT01000004.1, from coordinate 346,889 downwards.
TTCTAACGTACTGCAGGAGATTCTTACAGTGAAGTCAGACGATGTGATCGGCCGAGCGAAAGCCTACGAGGCAATCGTGAAGGGCGATGTGTTGCCAAAGCCGAATATACCGGAATCATTCAACGTATTAATTCACGAGTTAAGAGGCTTGGCCCTAGAGATTACACTGGAATAGAAAGTATAAATGCATAGCGCCTCGGCAAAATCGAAGGCGCTATGCATACTTATACTGATTAAGCTGTAAGGCATATTCATTGTATCGACATTATTCTAATAATATGGCATTTGCGAAAAACAAAAAGCTAACTCAGGACTTCTCTAAAGTTACGATCAGCTTGGCTTCACCAGAGTCAATCCTGGAGCGTTCTAATGGAGAGGTAACAAAGCCTGAGACAATTAACTATAGAACCTATAAGCCTGAAATGGGCGGCCTGTTCTGCGAGAGAATATTCGGCCCGGTGAAGGATTGGGAATGCCACTGCGGAAAGTATAAAAGAATTAGATATAAAGGCATTATCTGCGACCGTTGCGGCGTAGAGGTGACTGAGAAAAAAGTGCGCCGCGAGCGCATGGGGCACATCGAGCTGGTTGTTCCGGTAGCCCATATCTGGTACTTTAAGTCTCTTCCAAACAAAATAGGTTACCTGTTAGGGCTTCCAACCAAGAAGCTTGACCAGATTATCTATTATGAAAGATATGTAGTTATCCAGCCAGGTATACTTGCAGAAGACGGTGTGAACACACTTGACTTCCTGACAGAGGATGAGTACTTGGACATGGTGGATAAACTGCCACGCGAGAACCAAATTCTGGACAATAACGATCCAAACAAGTTTATCGCGAAAATGGGTGCTGAAGCCCTGCAGATGTTGCTGGAGCGTATCAACCTGGATGACCTTTCTTATGAACTGCGTCATGCTGCCGCGCATGAAACCTCACAGCAGCGTAAGGCTGAGGCCCTGAAGCGTCTGCGCGTAGTAGAGGCCTTCCGTGACGCTGTTACCAGAATTGAAAACAGACCAGAATGGATGATCATCCGTATGGTGCCTGTTATTCCGCCAGAACTTCGCCCTCTTGTTCCTTTGGATGGCGGACGTTTTGCGACGTCGGATTTGAATGACCTATACCGTCGTGTTATTATCCGTAACAACCGTCTGAAGCGACTGATTGAGATCAAAGCTCCTGAAGTTATCCTTCGTAACGAGAAGCGTATGCTGCAGGAAGCGGTAGACTCTCTGTTCGACAACTCACGTAAAGTGAACGCTGTTCGTGCAGAAGGTAACCGTGCGCTGAAATCGCTTTCCGACATGCTGAAAGGAAAGCAAGGACGTTTCCGCCAGAACCTGCTTGGTAAGCGTGTGGACTACTCCGGCCGTTCGGTAATTGTGGTTGGTCCAGAACTGAAGCTGCATGAGTGCGGTTTGCCTAAGAACATGGCTGCTGAGCTCTTCAAGCCGTTCATCATCCGCAAACTGATAGAAAGAGGTATAGTAAAGACTGTAAAATCAGCTAAGAAAATAGTAGACCGTAAGGACCCTGTTGTTTGGGATATCCTGGAGAACGTGCTGAAAGGCCATCCAGTGCTCCTGAACCGTGCCCCTACGCTCCACAGATTAGGTATCCAGGCATTCCAGCCAAAACTGATAGAAGGTAAAGCCATTCAGCTACATCCATTGGTGTGTACGGCATTCAACGCCGACTTTGACGGTGACCAGATGGCGGTGCACGTACCACTAGGACCTGCTGCCGTGCTGGAAGCCTCTATGCTGATGCTTGCTTCGCACAACATCCTGAACCCTGCAAACGGTGCTCCAATCGCGGTACCTTCTCAGGACATGGTGCTTGGCCTATACTATGTAACAAAAGGTAAGCGTAGCACAGAGACTGAAAAAATTGCCGGGGAAGGTATGAGCTTCTACTCTGCGGAAGAAGTTATCATTGCAATCAACGAAGGCAGGGTTTCAAAACATGCTTATATCAAGGTAAGGGCTACTGTTAAGAACGATAAAGACGAGCTGGAGACAAAACTGATCGAAACAGTTGCCGGTCGCGTATTATTTAACCAATTCGTTCCTGAAGAAGTTGGATACCTGGATGAGCTGCTGACCAAGAAGAAACTTCAGCAAGTAATCTCAAGAGTGTTCAAGGAAACAGGTATGGCCCGCACCGCCCAGTTCCTTGATGATATCAAAACCCTGGGTTTCCAGTCTGCCTATAAAGGCGGTCTGTCAATGGGTCTGGGTGATATCAACATTCCAGTTGAGAAAGAGCAACTTATTGAGCAGGCCAAGAAAGATGTAGATGCTGTATGGATGAACTACTCGATGGGTCTGATTACAGACAACGAGCGTTACAACCAGGTGATCGATATCTGGACCCGTATCAACAACCAAATTACCGAAACGTTGATGCGCCGTCTGGAGAATGACGATCAGGGCTTCAACTCCATCTACATGATGATGCACTCCGGTGCTCGTGGCTCGAGAGAGCAGATCCGTCAGCTGGGTGGTATGCGTGGTCTGATGGCGAAGCCTCAGAAATCACTGCAGGGTTCAGTTGGTGAAATTATCGAAAACCCAATCCTTTCAAACTTTAAGGAAGGTCTGGATGTAATCGAGTACTTCATCTCTACCCACGGTGCACGTAAAGGTCTTGCGGATACGGCCCTTAAAACTGCCGACGCGGGTTATCTAACACGTCGTCTGGTAGACGTATCACAGGACGTAATCGTGAACGAGGAAGACTGCGGTACACTACGAGGTCTGGAAGTAAGTGCACTGAAAGACAACGAAGATATTGTAGAGTCACTCTCAGAACGTATCCTGGGTAGGGTAGCTGTACACGATGTGTATGATCCTATCTCAAACGAGCTGTTAGTAGAATCCGGAACAGAGATTACAGAGGACATCGCACGCTCAATAGAGAATACTGCGATTGAATCCGTTGAGATACGCTCTGTGCTGACATGTGAGTCGAAGCGTGGTATCTGTGCCAAGTGCTACGGCCGAAACCTGGCAACAGGATTCATGGTGCAGAAGGGTGAGGCTGTTGGTGTAATTGCGGCGCAATCTATCGGTGAGCCTGGTACACAGCTGACACTCCGTACATTCCACGTAGGTGGTACAGCCTCTAACATTGCTGTAGACGCGACTATACTTGCCAAGTTCGGTGGTAGAGTTGAGTTTGAAGATGTAAGATCACTTGATACGGTAAATAACGAGGGCGAGCCTGTGAAAGTAGTAATGGGCCGTTCCGGTGAGGTGAAGGTAGTTGATCCGAACACAGGAAAACTCCTCATCAGCAACCACGTGCCTTACGGTTCATTCCTGCATGTAAATGAAGGACAGATTGTAGAGAAAGGCACTACGTTGTGTAACTGGGATCCATACAACGCGGTTATACTTTCTGAATTTGACGGTGAGATATCTTACGAGTCAATCATTGAAGGTATCACCTATCGTGAGGAGTCAGATGAGCAGACAGGATACCGTGAGAAGGTGATTATCGATACCAAAGATAAGACACAGAACCCGGCTGTTGTTGTTACTCCTAAGAGCGGAGATTCAAAAGGCTACAACATCCCAGTAGGTGCTCACTTAACAGTTGAGAACGGCGAGAAAATTAAAGCTGGTCAGATTCTGGCTAAAATTCCTCGTGCAATTGGTAAAACAAGGGACATTACCGGTGGTCTTCCACGAGTTACGGAACTCTTCGAGGCCCGCAACCCATCTAACCCGGCTGTAGTGTCTGAGATTGATGGTGTGGTAACCTACGGAAGCGTTAAGCGTGGTAACCGTGAAATCTTCATTGAGTCTAAGGACGGTGTGAAGAAGAAGTACATGGTGCCGCTGTCGAAGCACATCCTGGTACAGGACAATGACTTTGTTCGTGCAGGTATGCCATTATCAGATGGTGCTATTACGCCTACAGATATCCTGAATATTCAGGGACCTGGTGCTGTACAAGAATACCTGGTGAATGAAATTCAGGAGGTATATCGTCTGCAAGGTGTAAAAATTAACGACAAACACATTGAGGTAGTCGTGAGGCAGATGATGCAGAAAGTAGTGGTAGTTGACCCAGGTGATACGAGCTTCCTGGAGCACCAGACAGTAGACAAAGTTACTTTCATGGAAGAAAATGATAACATCATTGACATGAAAGTAGTGGAGGATGCGGGTGACTCAACGAACCTGAAGCCAGGGCAGATTATAACGCCACGCAGACTGCGTGATGAAAACTCAAGCCTGAAGCGCCGTGACCTGAAGTTAGTGACTGTACGTGACGCACAGCCAGCTGTATCTCGTCCAACACTGCAGGGTATCACACAGGCATCGTTGGGTACACAAAGCTTTATTTCAGCTGCCTCGTTCCAGGAAACTACTAAAGTACTGAGCGAAGCCGCTATCAGAGGTAAGGCGGATGAATTGCTTGGCCTGAAAGAAAACGTGATTGTAGGACACCTGATTCCGGCAGGTACAGGTCTGAGAGAGTATCAGAACCTGATAGTTGGAAGCAAGGAAGAATATGAGGCGTTGGTGGAGTCTAAAAAGACAACAACTAAGGCAAAGCAGCAGGAACTTCAAAACAGGTAGTTAAGCCATGGCAGAGCAGTTGCAAAAACAGAATCAAATAAACATTGAGCTAACGGAAGAGGTAGCTGAAGGCGAGTATGCCAATCTTGCTATGATAGCCCATTCCAGCAGCGAGTTTGTGATAGATTTTATAAGGTTGATGCCTGGCCTGCCAAAAGCAAAAGTCAAATCAAGAGTTATTATTACCCCAGAGCATGCCAAAAGATTATTGGCTGCTTTGGGGGATAATATAAAAAAATTTGAAGCGAGCTTTGGCGAAATAAAGCAATCACAGGAAGCCCCTTCTTTCCCGATGAACTTTGGAGGAACAGTGGGGGAGGCCTAAGATGCAGAGAATTAATGAATTAAAATTTTGATATTGCAAAGTGATTTTTATACCTTTGCAGACCAAAATTTAAATTGGAAAATCTATAAATAACAGCTAGTAAATGCCTACTATACAGCAATTAGTAAGAAAGGGCAGAGAAAAGTTGACGTACAAGTCAAAGTCTCCAGCCTTAGATTCATGCCCACAGCGTCGTGGAGTATGTACTAGAGTATATACTACTACGCCAAAGAAGCCTAACTCTGCCATGCGTAAGGTTGCCAGGGTAAGACTGACAAACGGTAAAGAAGTTAACGCCTACATCCCGGGAGAAGGCCACAACCTGCAGGAGCACTCTATCGTGCTGATCAGAGGTGGTAGAGTAAAAGACCTTCCAGGTGTTCGTTATCACATTGTACGTGGAGCACTCGACACAGCTGGCGTAAACGGACGTCTGCAGTCACGCTCTAAGTATGGTGCCAAGAGACCTAAGCCAGGACAAGCTGCTGCAGCTGCGGGTAAAGGTAAAAAGAAATAATCCCTAGAGTTATAATACAATGAGAAAAGCAAAGCCGAAAAGTAGAATTCTCCTTCCCGATCCTAAATACAAAGAAACATTAGTAACACGTTTCGTGAACTACCTGATGGTAGACGGAAAGAAAAGTGTTGCTTATGGCATCTTCTATGACGCTGTAGACCTAGTAGAGCAAAGAACTAAAGAAAACGGTCTCGAAACCTGGAAGAAAGCATTGAATAACATCATGCCAAGTGTTGAGGTGAAGAGCCGTAGGGTAGGGGGTGCTACTTTCCAAGTGCCGACTGAGGTTCGTCCGGACCGCAGAGTATCTCTTGGTATCAAATGGATGATATCATACGCTCGTAAAAGAGGTGAGAAAACAATGAAGGACAGATTAGCAGGCGAGATCATCGCAGCTGCTAAGGGTGAAGGTGCTGCCGTTAAGAAGAAAGACGATACGCACAGAATGGCGGAAGCAAACAAAGCATTCTCACACTTTAGATTCTAATCAATGGCAAGAGATCTAAAATACACAAGAAACATTGGTATTGCCGCGCACATCGACGCTGGTAAAACAACGACGACAGAGCGTATACTTTACTATACAGGTAAGTCTCATAAGTTAGGGGAGACTCACGAAGGTTCCGCTACAACCGACTGGATGGAGCAGGAGCAGGAGCGTGGTATCACCATTACTTCAGCTGCTGTTACAGTAAACTGGCCATACAGAGGAAATAACTACCACATCAACATCATCGACACCCCAGGTCACGTGGACTTTACCGTAGAGGTAAACCGCTCTCTACGTGTGCTGGATGGCCTTGTGTTTCTTTTCTCTGCAGTGGATGGTGTGGAGCCTCAGTCAGAAACAAACTGGCGCCTTGCTGACAACTATAAAGTAGCACGTATCGGTTTCGTTAACAAAATGGACCGCTCCGGTGCAGACTTTTTAGGGGTGTGCAAGCAGGTGAAAGAAATGCTGGGAAGCAATGCCGTAGCGCTTCAGCTGCCAATTGGTTCTGAGGATAACTTCAGAGGTGTTGTGGATCTGGTAAATAACCGTGGTATTATCTGGAATGAAAGCGATAAAGGCATGACCTTTACTGAAGTTCCGATTCCAGATGACATGGTTGAGGAAGCTGCTGAATACAGAGAGAAACTTCTGGAAGCCGTAGCAGAGTACGATGAAACGCTGATGGAGAAGTACTTTGAGGATCCGAATTCCATCACTGAAGATGAAATTCTGGCTGCTCTTCGCGCTGCTACTATTGACATGGCTATCGTGCCAATGCTTTGCGGTTCTTCCTTCAAAAACAAAGGTGTGCAGACAATGCTTGACTACGTAATGGCATTGATTCCTTCACCTTTGGATAGAGATAACATCAAAGGTATCAACCCAGATACAGATCAGGAAATTTCTCGCAAGCCAAGTGTAGATGAGCCTTTTGCGGGTCTGGCCTTTAAGATTGCAACAGACCCTTATGTAGGACGTCTGTGCTTCGTAAGAGCTTACTCAGGTGTACTTGAGTCTGGTTCATACGTTTTCAATACGCGTTCTAACAACAAGGAGCGTATCTCCCGTATTTTCCAGATGCACGCCAACAAGCAAAACCAGATTGAGAGACTGGAAGCTGGTGACATCGGAGCAGTAGTAGGCTTTAAAGACATCAAGACTGGTGACACATTGTGCGACCAGAGTGCAAAAATCGTTCTTGAGTCTATGGAGTTCCCTGAGCCAGTAATTGGCTATGCGATTGAGCCAAAATCACAGGCTGACGCTGATAAGATGGGTATGGCAATTGCCAAACTGATCGAGGAGGACCCAACGCTGCAGGTTAATACAGACGAAGAAACAGGTCAGACTATTCTTCGTGGTATGGGTGAGCTTCACCTGGAGATCATCATCGACCGCATGAAGCGCGAATTCAAGGTTGAGCTGAACCAGGGTGCTCCACAGGTTGCTTACAAAGAGACTATCACGAAAAGTGTTGAGCACCGTGAGGTATTTAAGAAGCAGTCTGGTGGTCGTGGTAAGTTCGCTGACATCGTATTCGAAATGGGACCACGTGAGGATGGCAAGCAGGGCCTTGAGTTCGTGAATGCTATCGTAGGTGGTGTGATTCCAAAAGAATTCATTCCAGCTGTTCAGAAAGGTTTCGAAGAAGCTATGAAGAACGGTATCCTGGCAGGCTTCCCTATCGACTCCATGAAGGTGCGTCTGTTCCACGGTTCATTCCACGATGTTGACTCCGATTCATTATCATTTGAATTAGCTGCCCGTCAAGGATTCAAGGAAGCTGGCAAGCAGTGTGCTCCTAAACTTCTTGAGCCAATCATGGCAGTTGACGTTGTTACGCCTGACGAATATACAGGTCCGGTAACAGGTGACTTGAACAGAAGAAGAGGTATCATGAAAGGTATGGATACAAAAGGCACTGCAACTGTAGTGAAAGCGGATGTTCCATTATCCGAACTGTTTGGATATGTAACAGACCTGCGTACAATCACTTCAGGTAGAGCTACAGCCTCTCTTACTTTCTCACATTATGAGCAAGTACCTCAGAACCTGGCGGACGCTATCGTTGCTAAAGTAAAAGGAACAGCAGCTAAATAATTAGTATAGAAATGAATCAGAAAATAAGAATAAAACTGAAGTCTTACGATCACAACTTGGTAGATAAGTCTTCTGAGAAAATTGTAAAGGCTGTAAAAGCTACAGGTGCCATCGTAAGCGGTCCAATTCCGCTTCCAACTGAGAAGGATAAATTTACAGTACTTCGCTCACCACACGTGAACAAGAAATCGCGTGAGCAGTTTCAGCTTTGCACTTACAAGAGACTGGTAGATATCTACTCCACTAGCTCTAAAACTGTAGATGCGCTGATGAAGCTTGAGCTTCCAAGTGGTGTTGATGTTGAAATCAAAGTTTGATAACAACAGACTGACATAAAAAGAGGAGAATCTCGGTTCTCCTCTTTTTTTATACCTGCTTGAGAATAAATATTTTAGAGAAAGTTTGAAAAGAAGCTTAAAAAATTATTAACTTTGCACTCCCTTAGCAAAAATAGGGGAGAATGAATTATTGTATCCATCTCTAAAAAAAAGTTGAATGCCTGGAATTATCGGTAAAAAAATCGGAATGACAAGCCTCTTCACAGCAGATGGTAAATACACACCAGTGACGCTTATTCAAGCAGGACCGTGTGTAGTTACTCAGGTGAAGACGGTTGAGAACGATGGTTATGCTGCAGTGCAGCTTGGCTACGGCGACAAAAAGCTGAAGAGAGTGACGAAAGCGGAAGCTGGACATTATCAGAAAGCTAACACAGCTCCAAAGAAGAAAGTAGCTGAGTTTGATGTGGAAGGTGCTTCCTTCAACTTGGGTGATGTTGTAGATGCATCGCTTTTCGATGAAGGTGAGTTCGTGGATGTAGTTGGCACATCAAAGGGTAAAGGTTTCCAGGGCGTAGTGAAGCGTCACAACTTTGCCGGTGTGGGAGGACAGACGCACGGTCAGCACAACAGGGCGAGACACCCTGGTTCAATCGGTGCCTGCTCTTGGCCTTCAAGAGTATTCAAAGGTATGCGAATGGCCGGTAGAATGGGCGGTAAAAGAGTAAAGGTTCAGAACCTGACTGTACTGCGTGTTCTGGCTGAGAAAAACCTTATTGTTGTTAGTGGCTCTGTTCCTGGTGCCAGAAATTCTTATGTGTTAATTGAGAAATAAAATGGAGCTCTCTGTATTAAATATCAAAGGTGAGGATACAGGCAGAAAGGTAACTCTTTCTGATGCTATATTTGGTCTTGAGCCAAATGAGCATGCCATGTATCTTGACGTGAAGCAGTACCTGGCCAACCAAAGACAAGGTACGCACAAGTCAAAGGAGCGTAACGAGGTTGCAGGCTCTACTAAAAAAATCAAGAAGCAGAAAGGTACAGGTGGTGCCCGCGCAGGTAGCTTGAAGTCTCCAGTGTTTGTAGGTGGAGGCCGTGTATTCGGACCAAAGCCAAGAAACTACAGCTTTAAGCTGAACAAGAAGCTTAAGCGTGTTGCTCGTCTTTCTGCTCTTTCGCTGCTGGCCCGCGACAACCGTGTGGCGCTAGTGGAATCCTTTACAATGGAGGCGCCTAAGGCGAAGGAGTTCAGAGGTATACTGAACAACTTACAGTCAACAGGTAAAACACTGGTGGTGCTTCCAGCAGTGGACAAGAACATCGTTCTGTCAGGAAGAAACCTGCCAAAGGTAAAAGTGTCTACTGTGAAAGATGTAAACACTTATGACCTGCTGAACACAGAAAAACTCCTTCTTGTTGAGCAATCAGTAAATGAATTAGAAAACCTCCTAAGCGCGAAATAATGAACGTTCTGAAAAGACCAATTATTACTGAAAAGTACGCTGCCTTGAACGAGGTTGGTAAATATGCTTTTGAGGTAGAGAGAAATGCCAATAAAGTTGAGATCAAGAAGGCAGTAGAGAAGATGTATGGTGTGACTGTAGATAAAGTGTCTACGATGCGCTCCATCGGAAAGAAGAAGACAAAGTACACCAAATCAGGTGCTGTAACAGGCCGTACTTCTCTCATCAAGAAAGCAGTTGTAACCCTGAAAGAGGGCGAAGTAATAGACTTTTATAGCGGCATATAATTAAGTTAAAATGGCTTTAAAAAAGTTAAGACCGATAACACCAGGTCAAAGATTCAGAGTAGCCCCGGCTTTTGATGAAATCACTTCATCTACTCCTGAGAAATCTTTGTTGGCACCCCTTACAAAATCTGGTGGACGTAACAATTCTGGAAAAATGACTATGCGCTATTTAGGCGGTGGTCATAAGAGAAAGTACAGGTTGGTTGACTTCAAGCGTACTAAGCATGGTGTTCCTGCTACAGTGAAGACAATTGAGTATGATCCAAACAGGACAGCTCGTATTGCCCTTCTTCAGTATGCTGACGGTGAGAAAGCTTATATCATTGCTCCTGCAGGTCTACAGGTTGGTACTGTAGTTAACTCAGGCCCTGGTATAGCTCCGGAAGTAGGAAACTGCCTGCCTTTATCTGAAATTCCTCTAGGTACTATCATTCACAATATTGAGCTGCAGCCAGGCGCTGGTGCTACACTAGCAAGGAGTGCAGGTTCTTATGCACAGTTAGTTGCCCGTGAAGGACGTTATGCAACTATCAAGCTTCCTTCTGGTGAACTGAGAATGGTGCTTGTTAACTGTGCAGCTACTGTAGGTACGGTATCCAACGCTGAGCACATGAACGTGAGACTTGGCAAAGCCGGCCGTAACAGATGGTTAGGTAAGCGTCCTCGCGTACGTGGTGTTGCTATGAACCCTGTAGATCACCCAATGGGCGGTGGTGAAGGTAAGTCTTCCGGCGGTCACCCACGTTCACGCAAAGGCTTGTATGCTAAAGGCCTTAAGACGAGAAACAAGAATAAATATTCTGAAAAGCTTATAGTTAATAGAGGTAAGAAGAAATAGTAAATGGCTAGATCATTAAAAAAAGGGCCTTATATTGACTTTAGGCTCGAGAAGAAAGTAACTGTAATGAACGAGGCAGGCAAAAAGTCTGTTATCAAAACCTGGTCTCGTCGATCTATGATTTCTCCTGATTTTGTAGGTCATACTTTTGCAGTTCATAATGGAAATAAGTTCATCCCGGTATATGTAACTGAGAACATGGTTGGTCATAAACTAGGTGAATTCGCTCCAACTAGAAACTTTAGAGGTCACATTGCTAAGAAAGATAAAGGCAAGCGTTAATAATGGAAGCAGTAGCAAAACTTAGAAATGTTCCTACCTCTCCTCGCAAGATGAGAATGGTAGCGGACCTGGTACGCGGAAAGAGTGTATCAAGAGCCCTTGGTATTCTGAAGTTCGAATCCAATGCTGGTGCAGCCAAAGTTGAGAAGCTTGTTCTTTCAGCCTTAGCAAACTGGCAGCAGAAAAATGAGGATGCTCGCATCGAAGAAGCAAACCTTTACATCAAGACTATCTTTGTTGATGAAGGTAAAATGCTGAAGCGTCTTCGTCCTGCTCCTCAAGGACGTGGTTACAGAATTCGTAAGCGTTCTAATCACGTGACACTGGTTATCGATAGCATGACAGAGGAGCAGCTAGAGCAACAGTCTAAGAAATCTAAAAAAGCCAACAAGTAAGAATTATGGGACAGAAAGTTAATCCGATAGGTTTTCGACTAGGTGTTATCAAAGGTTGGGATTCTAACTGGTATGGCGGCAAAGATTTCGCTGAGAAGCTGATCGAGGACGAGAAAATTAGAAAATATATACTTGCCCGAATTCCTAAAGGCGGTATTTCTAAAATTATAATTGAAAGAACACTTAAGCGTATTACCATTACAATCAACACGGCAAGACCAGGTGTTGTAATTGGTAAAGGCGGACAGGAAGTAGATAAAATTAAGGAGGAGCTTAAGAAGCTTACGAACAAAGATATCCAAATCAATATCTTTGAGATTAAGCGTCCAGAGCTTGATGCAAAACTAGTAGGCGAGTCTATCGCTCAGCAGTTGCAGGCCCGTATCTCTTTCCGTCGTGCCATGAAGCAAGCTATTGCTTCTGCACTACGTGTAGGTGCTGAAGGTATAAAAGTACAGGTTTCTGGTCGTTTAGGCGGTGCTGAAATGGCTAGAACTGAGCACTACAAAGAAGGAAGAACTCCACTTCATACTTTGCGTGCAGATATCGATTATGCACTTTCAGAAGCACAGACAGTGTATGGCAAACTAGGTATTAAGGTTTGGATTTTTAGAGGTGAGGTTTACGGAAAGAAAGACCTTACTCCGAATGCTGGCCTTGAAACTAAAGGACCTGGTGCAGCCTCTGGTGACAGACGCGGTGGCGGTGAGCGTCGCAACAAGAAGGGCGAAGGTGCTCCTAAGCGCAAGCGTCGTCAATAATTAAGTGTTAACATTATAAGTTTTAGAAAATGTTACAGCCTAGAAGGACTAAATATAGAAAAATGCATAAAGGCCGCGTGAAAGGGCTTGCTCATAGAGGCAGTTCTATTGCGTTTGGTTCTTTTGCCATCAAATCACTTGAGTCAACTTGGATCACCTCACGCCAAATTGAAGCTGCGCGTATCGCTATGACAAGAGCTATGAAACGTGAAGGCCAAGTTTGGATCCGCATCTTCCCTGATAAGCCTGTTACGAAGAAGCCTGCTGAGGTGCGTATGGGTAAGGGTAAAGGTTCTCCTGAATATTGGGTAGCAGTAGTTAAGCCCGGCACTATCATGTTTGAATCAGATGGTGTGCCTCTGGAAGTAGCAAAAGAGTCATTGAGACTTGCAGCTCAGAAACTACCAGTAAAAACAAAGTTTGTAGTACGTAGAGATTACGTTGAGAAATAAAATGAAAAATTCAGAGATAACGGCTTTGTCTGCAGAGGAACTGCAAGAGAGGCTTAACACTGAGAAGGCTAACTTGCAAAACATGCGTTTTGCACATGCTATATCTCCACTGGAGAACCCAATGAAGATCCGCGAGACGAAGCGACTAATTGCCAGACTGAGCACTGAGGTTCGTCGTCGTGAAATAGAAGCTAACTCTTAATATTGATTCAAGATCATGGAGAGAAACCTAAGAAAAGAAAGAAGCGGCAAGGTTGTTAGCAATAAAATGGACAAGTCTATTACTGTACTGGTGGAAAGCAAAATGAAGCACCCTATGTACGGTAAGTTTGTTAGCAAGTCTACCAAGTTCATGGCTCACGACGAAAAGAATGAATGCAATATCGGTGATACAGTGCGTATTCAGGAGACCCGTCCGCTCAGCAAGAACAAAAAATGGCGTTTAGTAGAAATTATAGAAAGGGCTAAGTAAGATGATACAGCAGGAATCTAGACTAAATGTGGCTGATAACAGCGGTGCAAAAGAAGTACTTTGCATCCGTGTGTTAGGCGGTACTGGCAAGAAGTATGCCTCTGTTGGCGATAGAATTGTTGTTACAGTGAAGTCTGCCCTTTCTTCTGGCAACGTTAAAAAAGGAACTGTTACAAAAGCAGTTATTGTAAGAACTAAGAAAGAGATTAGAAGAAAAGACGGCTCGTACATTCGTTTCGACGATAATGCAGCTGTTCTTCTGAATGCCAACAACGAACCACGCGGTACGCGTATCTTCGGACCGGTAGCCCGTGAACTTCGTGAAAAGCAATTCATGAAAATTGTTTCGTTAGCTCCTGAAGTTCTATAACTACAAATTCAGATTAAAATGAATAAGAAAAAACTTCATGTAAAGACTGGCGATACAGTAAAAGTTATAGCCGGTGACGAGCGCGGTAAATCAGGCCGCATCATAGCTGTTGATACAGATAAGCAGAAAGTGACGATTGAGGGCCTTAACCTGGTGACAAAACACCAGAAGCCTAGCGCCCAAAATCCTCAAGGCGGTATCAAGAAAGTAGAAGCTCCTATTCATGCCAGCAACGTGATGGTAGTTGACCCTAAGACTGGTGAAACTACTAAGACTGCTAGGAGAAAAAACAGCGAAGGTAAAACAGAGCGTTATTCTAAAAAGACAGGAGAGGTAATCTAACATGGCAACTGCAAGATTAAAAGAGAAATATTATAACGAGGTAGTGCCTGCCTTGAAAGAGAAGTTCCAGTACAAGAACGTGATGCAGGTGCCAAAGATCACCAAGATCTCTATTAGTAAAGGTATTGGTGCTGCTGTAGCCGATAAGAAGCTGGTTGATATTGGGGTAGAAGAGCTTTCTATCATATCTGGTCAAAAGGCTGTTCCAACAATCGCGAAGAAGTCTGTTTCAAACTTCAAGCTTCGTGAGGGAATGCCAATTGGTGCCCGCGTTACTCTGCGTGGTGAGAGAATGTATGAGTTCCTTGATCGCCTCGTAACTATTGCACTTCCACGTGTACGTGACTTTAGAGGGATTAGTGACAAAGGGTTCGATGGCCGCGGAAACTACACTATGGGTGTTAAGGAGCAGATCATCTTCCCAGAAATAAGCATTGACAAGATCAAAGCTATTTCAGGTATGGATATCACTTTTGTTACAACGGCTAAAACTGACGAAGAGAGCTACGAGCTGCTTAAAGCATTCGGTATGCCATTCGCCAATATCAAGAAATAACCATGGCAAGAGAATCAGTAAAAGCGAGAGAGCTTAAAAGAGAAAAACTTGTAGCTAAATATGCTGCAAAAAGAGCCGAGTTAAAGGCTAAGGGTGATTACGAGGCACTTGATAAACTGCCTCGTAACGCCTCTCCTGTTAGACTTCATAACCGTTGCAAGCTAACCGGAAGACCAAGAGGGTATATGAGAAAGTTTGGTATTTCTCGTGTTACTTTCAGAGAGTTAGCGTCAGCTGGTAAAATTCCTGGTGTAACAAAAGCGAGCTGGTAATTTTTTAGGATTCCCTGCAAGAATCTTTCAAAAGATATTATTATCTTTGCCCCTCGCTTAGATAAAGCATTCATTATTATATTCATTCATAATGAACACAGATCCAATAGCAGATTATTTAACTAGGGTGCGTAACGCCATCAAGGCTAACCACAGAATAGTTGAGATACCATCTAGCAAGATTAAACAAGAGATCACTAAAGTATTGTACGACAAAGGGTATATCCAAAGTTATAAATTTGATGACTCTGGCGTGCAAGGAACGATTAAGATAGCTCTGAAATATAACCCTAACACTAAGCAGTCTGCTATTGTGAAACTGGAAAGGGTAAGTAAGCCAGGGCTGCGCAAATACACTGGCACTGAAACAATGCCAAGAGTATTGAACGGACTTGGAGTAGCCATTTTGTCTACATCTAAGGGTGTAATGACAGATAAAGAGGCTAAGTCACTGAACGTAGGTGGCGAGGTGTTATGTTATGTATATTAATAGGAGGATAGACAATGTCACGTATAGGAAAATTGCCAATCACCCTGCCTAACAACACACAAGTTACCATCGGTGATAATAATGTTGTTACTGTAAAAGGCCCTAAAGGTGAGCTTTCTACAGCTGTTGATAAAGACATCCTTGTAAAGCAAGACGACAATACTATTGTTATTGAGCGTCCAACCGAGCAGAAGCGTCATAAAGCAATGCACGGTCTTTACAGATCGCTCATCAACAATATGGTTGTTGGTGTTAGCCAAGGTTATAAGGAGCAGCTAGAGCTTGTTGGTGTGGGTTTTAAAGCTACTGTTCAAGGTAAAGTTTTAGAGCTTTCTTTAGGTTACTCTCACAACATATTTTTGAGTTTGCCAGAGGAAGTAACTGCTACCGCTGTTACGGAGAAAGGTAAAAACCCGATTGTAACGCTGGAGTCAAACGACAAGCAACTTCTTGGTCAGGTTGCTGCTAAGATTAGGTCTCTGCGTAAAGTTGAGCCTTACAAAGGTAAAGGTATCCGCTTTGTTGGAGAAGTTGTTAGAAGAAAAGCTGGTAAGACAGCATCTAAATAATCATCATCATGTCTACTAATAAGATAAGCAGAAGACTAAGAATTAAGAGAGGTATCAGAAATAAAATTTCTGGTACCGCTGAAAGGCCAAGACTGACTGTGTTTCGTAGCAACAAAGCTATCTATGCACAATTAGTTGATGATACTACTGGTGTGACACTGGCAGCTGCCTCTTCAGTTAAATTTGATGATGCAAAAGCTAATGTTGAAGCCGCAGGAAAAGTAGGAGCTACTATCGCTGAGCAAGCACTTGCTAAAGGTATTTCTCAGGTGGTATTCGACCGTAACGGTTACCTTTATCACGGTAAAGTAAAATCATTGGCAGAAGGCGCTCGTGAAGCTGGCCTTAAATTCTAAAAATTATGTTGAAGAATAATATACGTAGCGTAAAGGCAAGCGAAATTGAGCTTAAAGAGAGAGTAGTTGCCATTAATCGTGTAGCCAAGGTTGTAAAAGGTGGTAGAAGATTTAGCTTCGCCGCTATCGTGGTAGTAGGTGACGGAAACGGCGTTGTGGGCTATGGCCTGGGCAAAGCTAACGAAGTTACTGACGCGATTGCTAAAGGTATTGATGATGCTAAGAAAAACCTGATGAAGGTTCCTTTGTATCACAATACTGTGCCACATGCTCAAGAAGGTAAATTCTCCGGCGGTTTTGTACTAGTTAAACCAGCGGCTGCAGGTACAGGTGTAATTGCCGGTGGTGCAATGCGTGCCGTTTTGGAGAGTGCTGGCATTAAAGACGTTCTTTGCAAGTCTAAAGGGTCTTCTAACCCACACAACGTTGTTAAGGCTACTTTTGACGCGCTTTCTAAGATGAGAGATCCTTTGGCGGTAGCTCAGCAAAGGGGAGTTAACTTACAGAAAGTATTCAACGGATAAACGAGATGGCTAAAGTAACTATAACTCAGGTTAAAAGCATTATCGACAGACCGAATAACCAGAAGCTGACAATCAAGGCTTTGGGTCTGGGTAAGATAAATAAATCAGTATCTGTTGAGTATACTCCTCAGATTGCTGGTATGGTAAGAAAAGTCCACAATTTGGTAGAAGTTAAAGAACAATAATCATGTACTTACATTCTTTAAAACCTGCAGAAGGTTCTGTTAAAGCCAGAAAAAGAATAGGTAGAGGTCCTGGTTCAGGTAGAGGTGGTACTTCTACCCGTGGACACAAAGGAGCAAAATCACGCTCTGGCTATTCGCAGAAGGCTGGTTTCGAAGGTGGCCAGATGCCCCTTCAGAGACGAGTTCCTAAGTATGGCTTTAAGAACATCAACCGTGTTGAGTATAAAGCTATCAACCTTGATGTTATTCAGGCTCTGGCAGAGTCTACAAACGAAACAGTAATTAATTTTGATTTCTTCAGAACACATGGTTTGGTTCAGAAGAATGATAAAGTAAAGGTTTTGGGCAGAGGTGAGTTGAACAAGGCTGTAGAAGTACACGCTCATGCTTTCTCTGTAACTGCTACATCATCAATAGAAAACGCAGGCGGTAAAACAGTTGCTCTTTAATCAGTAGAAAGTATGAAGAAGTTTATAACAACGTTAAAGAACATTTTCGCTATTGAGGACTTGAGGGTTAGAATCTTCAACACTCTTTTCTTTATAGCAATTTTCAGACTTGGTTCTTTTGTTGTTTTACCAGGCGTTGAACCTAGTCAGCTGCAGTCAAATACTGAGGGTATTTTCGGTTTGCTGGATACGTTCTTAGGTGGTGCGTTTAGCAATGCGTCCATCTTTGCACTGGGTATCATGCCTTACATATCGGCTTCTATCGTACTGCAACTTTTAACCATTGCCGTTCCATATTTCCAAAAGATGCAGAAGGAGGGTGAGTCTGGTAGAAAGAAAATCAACCAGATCACTCGCGTTCTGACTATTGTGATTACGCTTGCTCAGGCTGTTGGGTTTGTAGCGACGATCAATGCTGAGGCTATTGTGATCAATCAAACTTTGTTCACGATTACCTCCATGATTGTGCTTACATCAGGAACCGTATTCTGTATGTGGCTTGGTGAAAAGATTACAGACAAAGGTATTGGAAACGGTATTTCAATGCTGATTATGATTGGTATTATCAGCCGTTTTCCAGGTGCCATTCTCTTCGAAGCCACTTCCAAGCAACTAGACGGAGCTCTTCTATTCATCTTTGAGCTTGTTGTATTGTTCTTGGTGGTGATGTCGGTTGTTATGCTGACGCAAGCAGTGAGAAGGATCCCTGTACAGTATGCCAAGCAGGTAGGTGCTAGTTCCCTTTATAGTGGTCAGCGACAGTTTATACCTCTGAAGGTAAACGCGGCAGGTGTTATGCCAATTATCTTTGCACAGTCCTTGATGTTCCTGCCATCCATGCTTGCCTCTATTTGGGCAGATACCAGCGAGACAGCGAACTACATTGGTGCAACATTTTCTGACTTTACTTCCTGGCAGTATAACCTCGTATTTGGTCTGTTGATACTTGTTTTTACATACTTTTATACTGCAATCAGTGTTAACCCAAATCAGATAGCAGACGATTTGAAGCGCAGTGGTGGTTTTATCCCTGGTGTAAAACCAGGACGCGCTACCTCTGAGTATATTGATGCTATCTTAACTAAGATAACTTTACCAGGGGCAATTTACCTTGCACTTGTGGCTATATTCCCTGCTATCGCCATGCTATTTGGTGTAACTAGGGAGTTCTCTCAGTTTTTTGGAGGAACCTCTTTGCTAATCATGGTTGGTGTAGTACTAGATACTCTTAAGCAAGTTGAAAGCTACTTACTGATGCGCCATTACGATGGCATGATGAAATCAGGTAAGTTAAGAGGCAGAACAGAGAATATTGCCATGGTTTCTTAATCCATGATTTTATACAAAACTGAAGAAGATATTGAGCTAATTCGCCAGAGTGCTTTGATTCTTAGCAAAGCACATGGCGAAATTGCTCGTCTTATAAAACCCGGTATTACAACTCTTCAGCTGGACAAAGTTGCTGAAGAGTTTATTCGCGATAATGGGGGGAAACCTTCTTTCAAGAATTACAATGGTTTCCCTTATAGCTTGTGCATCTCTGTCAACTCTGTGGTTGTGCACGGTATGCCTAGTAACTATACTCTGAACGAAGGAGACATAATTTCTGTTGACTGTGGAGTTTACAAGAATGGTTTCCATAGTGATTGTGCATACACACATGCTGTAGGTGAAGTTTCGCCTGAAGTGCACAAGCTTTTAGCTGTTACAAAGGAGTCTTTGTATTTAGCTCTTGAAAAGGCTGTAGCAGGTAACCGGCTTGGTGATGTAAGCTTTGCGGTTCAGGAATATGCTGAAAAAAACGGTTTTACTGTAGTTCGTGAATTGGTTGGACATGGTATTGGCCGAAACCTGCATGAAGCACCTGAGGTGCCAAACTATGGTAGAAGAGGGCAAGGAGTAAAACTTCAGAATGGTTTGGTTATAGCCGTTGAACCTATGGTAAATCTGGGTAGCAGGCATATTGTGCAGGAGGATGATGGATGGACCATTCGCACAAAAGACAATAAACCCTCAGCGCATTTCGAGCATACTATTGTGGTGCGCAAGGACAAAGCTGAGATATTAACAACATTTGATTATATAGAAGAGGCTATCAAAAGATCATAAATGGCAAAACAGTCATCCATAGAGCAAGACGGTACTATTGTAGAGGCCTTGTCTAATGCAATGTTCAGAGTTGAACTTGAAAACGGACACCAGGTTATCGCACATATTTCAGGTAAGATGCGCATGAACTATATTAAGATTTTACCTGGTGACAAAGTAAAGCTCGAAATGTCTCCTTACGATCTTACTAAAGGCAGAATTGTTTACCGATATAAATAAATCCAATGAAAGTCAAAGCATCAGTAAAAAAGAGAAGTGCTGAATGTAAAGTTATCCGCCGCAAGGGGAAGCTTTATGTGATCAACAAGAAAAATCCAAGATATAAACAAAGACAAGGTTAATTAATTTTTATGGCTAGATTAGCAGGAGTAGATATTCCGGATAACAAGAGAGGAGAGATCGCGCTGACCTATATTTTCGGTATCGGTCGCAGCCTTTCCAAACAAATCTTAACAAAGGCCGGGGTGGATCTTGACAAAAAAGTAAAAGACTGGACTGAGGACGAGGCCGGTGAAATTAGAAATGTTATTGCTGCAGAAGTTAAAACGGAGGGTGTATTAAGATCCGAAGTTCAACTGCACATTAAGCGTCTTCTTGACATTGGTTGCTACCGTGGATTGAGACATCGTAAAGGTCTGCCAGTACGCGGACAGAGAACGAAAAACAACTCCCGTACAAGAAAAGGTAAGCGTAAGACAGTTGCTGGCAAGAAGAAGGCATCTAAATAATCACTAGATCATGGCTCAGAAAAGAAAAGATAAAGCTAAAAAGCGTGTTGTAGTTGTTGAAGCTACTGGCCAAGTACACATCAAAGCTTCTTTCAACAATATTATTATATCAGTAACCAATAACGCAGGACAAGTTATCTCTTGGGCTTCTGCAGGTAAGATGGGCTTTAAGGGGTCCAAGAAGAACACTCCTTATGCTGCACAAATGGCAGCTGCTGACTGCGCAAAGGTTGCTTATGACCTTGGTATGCGCAAAGCAGAAGTTTTTGTGAAAGGCCCAGGTGCAGGTAGAGAGTCTGCCATCCGTACAGTTCAAAACACGGGTATCGAAGTAACCATCATCAAAGATGTTACGCCGTTGCCTCATAACGGATGCCGTCCTCCAAAACGCAGAAGAGTTTAATTCCTTAACAGAGATAATTAAGTAATGGCAAGATATACAGGTCCTAAAAGTAAAATCTCAAGACGTTTCAACGAGGAGATCTTCGGTCCAAGTAAAGCACTTAAGAAAAAAAGCTACCCTCCAGGGCAGCATGGCCGTGGTCGCCGCAAGAAGCAGTCTGAATACGCAATTCAGCTTGCTGAGAAGCAAAAAGCGAAATATATCTATGGTGTTTTAGAAAAGCAGTTTGCTAATCTGTTTGATAAAGCACAAAGAAAAGGTGGCGTTGCGGGTGAAAACCTCCTGGCGCTGCTTGAATCTAGATTAGACAATACAATTTACCGCTTAGGTATCGCCCCAACCAGAAGAGCTGCCCGTCAGCTGGTTCTGCACAAGCACATCCTTGTTAATGGTGAGATTGTGAATATCCCTTCTTACACCCTGAAGGTTGGTGATGTTGTGTCTGTACGTGAGAAGTCTAAGTCTCTTGAGGCTATTACTTCAAGCCTGACTGTTCGTAATGCACGTCAGTTCGGTTGGTTAGAGTGGGATGCTAACGGATTGGCAGGTAAATTCATTGCCACTCCGCAAAGAGATCAGATTCCTGAGAAAATTCAGGAGCAGCTGATCGTCGAGCTTTACTCTAAGTAAGCAGCATAATCAATTAATAACCTTTAACACTGCAAGTATGTCAATATTAGCATTTCAAATGCCAGAGAAAGTTGTAATGGAAAAAGCCGACGACTTTCATGGTTTATTTGAATTCAAGCCGCTTGAAAAAGGTTACGGGGTAACCATCGGTAATGCTCTGCGAAGAATCCTTCTTTCTTCTTTGGAAGGATATGCTATAACCAGCGTTCGCATAGGTGGTGTACTGCATGAGTTCTCGTCTGTTGAAGGAGTGGTTGAGGACGTATCTGATATTATCCTTAACCTGAAAATGGTTCGCTTAAAGAAAGTGAGCGAAGTGGTAGATGAGAAAATCACTGTTAATTTCAGTGGTCAGGATACTTTCAAGGCTGGAGATATAAACAGGTTTACTTCTAGCTTCGAAGTGCTTAATCCAGAGCTGGTAATTTGCCACCTGGACCCAAGCGTGAACTTTGAGCTTGAAGTGACAATTCAGAAGGGACGTGGCTACGTACCGGCTGAAGAGAATAAGCCAGTTGATCAGGTGTTCGGACAAATCTTCATCGATGCCATTTTCACCCCTATCAAGAACGTTAAGTATAGTGTTGAAAACACCCGTGTTGAGCAAAAGACCGACTACGAGAAACTAGTTCTTGACATACAGACAGACGGTTCTATACATCCAGAAGACGCTCTGAAGGGAGCCGCCAATATCCTAATCCAGCACTTTATGTTGTTCTCAGACAACACAATGACGTTTGAGACGGCTAAGCCGGAAGAAGAGGAGGCGGTAGACGAAGAACTGCTGCACATGCGCAAAGTTCTCAAGACACCACTTCAGGACATGGACCTTTCAGTCCGTGCTTACAACTGCCTGAAAGCTGCAGACATCAAAACGCTTGGTGATTTGGTACAGCTTGATATTGCGGATATGATGAAGTTCAGAAACTTTGGTAAGAAGTCTCTGACAGAGCTGGAGAACCTGGTTCAGGAGAAAGGTCTGACTTTCGGTATGGATCTTTCTAAGTATAAATTAGAGGAAGAATAATTAATTAATCCTACGGCATAATTCCCGATCCCGCTTAGGTTGATCGACGGTATGCACGTGCACAATTCAAAATAATGAGACACGGTAAAAAAATTAACCACTTAGGAAGAACAGCTTCACACCGTAAGGCAATGTTGTCAAACCTGGCATCATCCCTTATCCTGCACAAGCGCGTTTCTACTACAGTAGCAAAAGCTAAAGCGCTTCGTAAGTATGTGGAGCCCCTGCTGACTAAGTCAAAGAACGACACTACGCACTCTAGAAGAACGGTTTTCGCCTACCTTCAGAACAAAGAGTCTGTAAAGGAACTTTTTGATGAGGTATCTGTTAAAATTGCAAACAGACCAGGTGGTTATACTAGAATCCTGAAGACTGGCTACAGACTTGGTGACAACGCAGAAATGTGTGTAATCGAGCTGGTAGACTACAACGAGGATATGCTGACTACAACTGGTACTGCAGCAGCTGGCGCCAAGAAGACTCGTCGTCGTGGCGGTAAGAAGAAGGCTGAAGGAACTGCAGCTGAGGCCGCACCGGCCGCTGAGGCACCTGAAACTCCTGCTGCTGAGTCTAACGATGCAACTGAAGATACAAAAGATGCTAAATAAGCGCTTTATGTAAATAATTTTTAAAGGGACATGACGTTAGTCGTGTCCCTTTTTTATGTTTGTAATAAATCTCTTGCAATGAAAAAACATACTTCCTCAGAAGCAATCCTATTACTTGAAGATGGCACCGTTTTCAAAGGCAAAAGCCTCGGCCGGATCGGTACATCTGGTGGAGAGCTTTGTTTCAACACAGGTATGACTGGTTACCAGGAAATTTTTACGGATCCATCATACTATGGGCAACTAGTGGTGAACACGGTTTCGCACGTTGGCAACTATGGAGTTATACCGAATGAGGTAGAATCCGACAAAGTGCAGATCAGCGGACTGGTTTGTAAAGACTTTTCCCATTTCTTCTCCAGGAAAACAGCTGAGAGCTCGCTACAGGAGTACTTCGAGAAAGCTGGCGTAGTGGGTATTTGCGAAATTGATACGCGCGCGCTGGTGCGCCACATCCGTGACAAAGGGGCAATGAATGCCATCGTGTCTTCAGAGATTACAGACATCGAGGAGCTTCGCAAGCGCCTGGCTGAGGTTCCATCCATGGCCGGCTTAGAATTGTCCTCCAAAGTGAGCACGCCTGAAGTATATGAGCTGAAGCCAGAAGATGTAAAGTATAGAGTGGCTGTACTTGACCTGGGCGTGAAGCGCAATAGCCTCAACAACTTTATGCAGCGCGGCTGTGAGGTGAAAGTATTCCCTTACAACACCCCGTTTGAGGAAATGGAGAAGTGGAATCCGGACGGGTACTTCATCTCCAACGGCCCCGGCGACCCTGCCGCTACCCAGGTAGCTGTGAGCAGCGTGAAGCAGATTCTGGAGAAAGAAAAGCCAATGTTCGGCATTTGCATGGGGCACCAGCTACTGGCGCAGGCTAATGGTATCGGTACTTACAAGATGCATAACGGCCATAGAGGCTTGAACCACCCGGTGAAGAACCTGCTGACGGGAAGAAGCGAGATTACAAGCCAGAACCATGGTTTTGTGGTGGATATGGAGCAGCTAAAAAGCCATCCGGAGGTAGAGATTACGCACATTAACCTAAACGACAACACCGTAGAGGGTATGCGTATGAAAACTAAGCCTGCTTTCTCCGTACAGTATCACCCGGAGTCATCACCAGGCCCGCACGACTCTACCTACTTGTTTGACGAGTTTGTGGCCCTTTTAGAGAAGAGTAAAAACAAAGTATAACTATTGTAAAAAGACAGAACGAATGAGCTTAATCACTGACATTAAAGCCAGGCAGATCTTCGACTCACGTGGCAACCCCACGGTAGAGGTGGATGTAATGACTGAAACAGGTATAATGGGCCGTGCTGCCGTGCCTTCCGGAGCCTCCACCGGTATTCATGAGGCTGTGGAGCTTCGCGATGGAGACAAAGCCAAGTACATGGGCAAAGGCGTGCTGCAAGCCGTGAAGAATGTGAACGACAAGATAGCTGAAGAGCTTGTAGGCTTCCCGGTGTTTGACCAGAACCTGCTCGACAAGATCATGATCGAGTTAGACGGCACACCAAACAAAGGAAACCTGGGCGCTAATGCTATACTTGGTGTTTCGCTGGCTATCGCGCGCGCCGCTGCACAGGAGCTTAACCTGCCGCTTTACCGTTACGTGGGTGGCGTGAACGCCAATACCCTGCCTGTACCGATGATGAACATCCTGAACGGCGGTAGCCATGCCGACAACGCTATCGACTTCCAGGAGTTTATGATCATGCCAGTGGGTGCTCCTTCTTTCTCGGAGGCGCTTCGCATGGGTTCTGAGGTGTTCCATCACCTGAAGAACGTGCTGAAGAAAAAAGGCCTTTCTACTAACGTAGGCGACGAAGGCGGCTTTGCGCCTAACATTGCCTCTAACGTAGAGGCCATTGAGGTGGTGCTACAAGCTATCGAGGCTGCCGGTTATAAGCCAGGCGACGACTTCATGATTGCCATGGATGCAGCCAGCTCTGAATTCTACGATGCTTCTACAGGCCAATACCACTTCAAGAAGTCTACAGGCGATAAGCTGTCTTCTTCTGACATGGTAAGCTATTGGGCTGAGTGGGTTAACAAATACCCAATCATCTCTATTGAGGACGGTATGGCCGAGGACGACTGGAAAGGCTGGAAAGAACTGACCGAAAAGGTAGGAAGCAAGTGCCAGCTGGTAGGCGACGACCTGTTTGTAACAAACGTAGAGCGTCTGCAGCAGGGTATTGATCAAGGCGTGGCAAACTCTATCCTGATCAAGGTGAACCAGATTGGTACATTGACCGAAACCATCAACGCTATTAACTTGGGCATGCGCCACGGTTATAAGAGCGTGATGAGCCACCGTTCAGGCGAGACCGAGGACAACACTATTGCTGACCTGGCAGTTGCTCTGAACACCGGCCAAATCAAAACTGGTTCGGCTTCCCGTTCAGACCGTATGGCCAAGTATAACCAGCTGCTTCGTATCGAGGAGGAGCTTGGCGAGATAGCATACTATCCTGGCAAGAAATTCTAAAATCTCTCTTTGAGAAAATATATTTCGTAAGGCTGTGGGTTATATAACTCACAGCCTTATTTTTGTAAGTATACCCTACCTTCTTACCTATGATACAGCGCGTCCCTAAAATCTTCAGAAACTTCTATTTTATTACCTCATTTCTGTTTTTGGTGTGGATGCTGTTCTTCGACTCCAACGACTTTGTGACACAGTACCAAATGCGGCGGGAGCTAAGCGACCTGGAGCGTGACAAGGAGCATTACCTGGAAAAGATGGCCGAAGTGGAGAAAGACCGTCGCGAGCTGATGGGTAATCCGGCCCTGCTGGAGAAATTCGCCCGTGAGAAGTACCTGATGAAGCGCCCCAACGAGGAGGTGTTCATCATTGTACCAAAGGAGAAGTAGGAAGTATAGTTAAGAGGTAGTAGAGCTTCTCCAAAGTATAACTAATCCTTATGAACTGGCCATTGGACTTGTTCTTGTTCACTGTTGTGGCGATGTTCCTTTGGGGACTTATACTTCAGAAAGTGAGCAGCAGTAGAGTCGCTAAAGTTATTGTACTGGGTAACGTTGCAGTCTATATCTTTTACACACTCTGCTTTTTCAAACCAATATTCGATATAGAGGCAGGCAGGGGAGGAGGCGCTTTTGCAGCAGGAATGTACATCTACATACTTACGCCGCTGCATCTTTTAGCAGTATACTTTGCTATACTCATTTTCAATAATTTCAGAGAGATTTCTTGGTTAAAGCAACTACTAACCTTTGTTGTACTTCCTGTTATGGCTATCGCATTTGGCTATAACTTTGCAGTTAAGCAGCAAGAGACAGTAGATAAAAAACAGCGGCAGTATTTTACGGCACTAGAAAAAAGGCTGGAACAGAAAGAAGTTAATAATAGTAGATCGGAGGCTGATTTCGAAAGCTTCATACTTCATTTTGTGTCAGATTCCGCCTTTCAGTTAGAACATATACGCCTGCCCTTGCCCGAATTCTACCTTACATCAGAGTTAGAAACAGACACAGTTAACCATTATTACGAGCATACTGTTCCTTACTTGTTAAAGGGTAGAGGCACAGGGTTCTTTGTTTATAATGATTGGGAAAATGAAGAAATAGCCTCGTCTAAAAGAACATTGGTTGTAAATGAAAATGATTGGCGAGCACACTATCATTTCAGGTATGATGGAAAGTGGGTGCTCGTAGAGATCCAAAAGTATAAACCCCACCAACCTCTCCCTTCCCGAAACAAATCCCTGCCCAAATAATTTGTAACTTTGTAGTATAGCGCTGCTGCCGGTTGGCGGCGGGCTCACGTAAATACAGATACTATGGCAAAAGTTGCAATAAACCTTTCTACCGGATCCCTTCAGCAGGAAGAGGTGATTGTAGGCATAGATTTAGGCACGACCAACAGTTTGGTGGCCTACATCCATCCTGAAGATAAAAAGCCTATCGCGATTAACGACCAGGGCCGCGGAACGATTGTACCCTCTGTGGTGCACTTTACGCAGCAGGGCGAGACGATAGTGGGCACCGAGGCGAAGGATTACCTGACCACAGACCCGGCCAATACTTTTTACTCCGTAAAGCGCCTGCTGGGTAAGTCGTATAAGGACCTGGGCGAGCACAAGGACTACTACGGGTACAAGATCATCGATGACGACTCTGAAGGGTTGGTGAAGATACGGGCGAAGGATAAGTTCTACTCCCCGATAGAGCTGTCGGCGGAAATTCTGAAGGAGCTGCGCGAGCGTGCGGAGCATTCCCTGAAAACCCCGGTAAACCGGGCTGTTATCACCGTTCCGGCCTACTTTAACGACTCGCAGCGACAGGCTACACGTGATGCCGGAAAACTGGCGGGGCTGGAGGTGCTGCGCATCGTAAACGAGCCTACGGCGGCGGCCCTGGCATACGGCATTGGCATAGACCCGAATGAGGAGAAAACAGTGGCCGTGTACGACCTGGGCGGCGGCACCTTCGACATTTCCATACTTAGTATTCACCAGGGCATCTTCGAGGTACTCTCCACGCACGGCGACACGTACCTGGGCGGTGACGACTTCGACCGCGCCATCATCAATTACTGGATACAGGAAAACCAACTGGTAGCCGACACCGTGCATCAGGACAAGCAACTGTCGCAGGAGCTGCGCCTGAAGGCCGAGGAGGCGAAGAAGGCACTGAGCCAGCAGCAGCTGTACGTAAGCAAGGTGGGAGAAAGTATAGAATGCGGTATTACCAGGCATAAATTTGAGGAGCTCATTGCCCCCATTGTGGCGCGCACGATGGAGAGCTGCAAGCAAGCCATGGCCGATGCCAAGCTACAGCCGGAGCAGATTGATGCCGTGATCATGGTGGGCGGCTCTACTCGCGTGCCGTTGGTGTACGAGGCGGTGTCTACGTTCTTTGGCAAGCCAGCCAATAACTCCCTTAACCCGGATGAGGTGGTAGCCTTGGGAGCTGCCATACAGGCTGATATACTTGCCGGTAACCGCAAGGACATTTTGCTGCTGGACGTAACACCGCTCACGTTGGGCATTGAGACTATGGGCGGCCTGATGGACCCCATCATCCCCAGAAACTCTAAAATTCCGACCAAAGCCGGACGCCAGTATACCACCTCGGTAGACGGGCAGGTAAACATGAAGATATCGGTTTACCAGGGCGAGCGCGATGTGGTGAAGGAAAACCGCAAGCTGGCCGAGTTCGACTTAAAAGGCATTCCGGCCATGCCGGCTGGTTTCCCGAAGGTGGACGTGAACTTTATACTTAACGCCGACGGCATCCTGAAAGTAGAGGCCATTGAACTGCGCTCCGGGGTGCGGCAGGAGGTGGAGGTGAAGCCACAGTATGGCCTGACCGACCAGCAGGTGGAGCAGATGCTGATGGACTCCATCACGCATGCCAAAGAAGACGTGGCCACGCGCATGCAGATCGAGGCCCGCACCACGGCTGAGCAGATGCTATACCAGGTAGAGCGCTTTCTGGAGAAGAACGGCCAGCACCTGACGGAGGAGGAAATTAACCTGACGCGCGAGAACGTGCAGCAGCTGAAGGATGTGCTGGCTGCCGGTGGTGACAAAGACGCCATTTACGCTGCCGTAGACAGGCTGGAGGAGCAGACAAGCCCCTTTGCCGAGCGCGTGATGCAGATCTCCATCAAGCAGGCCATGGCAGGCAAAAAAATCGAGTAGAAGTATAATCTGCCTGGGCAAGTATGAACTTACAGCTGAGGCAAGTATAAAAAAGGCGCTGGCTATACTTTAGCCAGCGCCTTTTTTATACTTCTATAGTTGCTACTACGGCTCCAGCGCCTGCAGCACATACTGCAGCAGGTTAAAATTAAAGTATAGCAGCGTAACGGCCACAATTGCCCCAACCATTACGTTGGCATAGGGCGCCTCCTCTTCCTGCACCTGCCGCACACCCCAATAGACATAAGCTACCAAAGCAAGCAGAGCGTAGAGTAGCAGGAGCACCGGAATCGCCAGCAGCACCTCCACGGAGACGAGCCGCCAAAAATAGTTCAGCCCCAGCCAGAACAGGTTCAGCGTCCACGAGACAACCAGCATCAGCATGCTACGCTTACCCGAGACTAAGCCTATACTTCTGAAAAACCTTGCCGCTGCCATACTTTGCTTTTACAGTTTAATGCCGAAACGCTGGCTCAGGGTCTCCAGATCGCGCTCCACAGGCTCCAGCAGCGGAATGCCCTGGATCATGCGTATCTCTTCCATCAAACGCTCCGGGTCGCCGGGGATTAACACAGCACCTTCGCCTGGTACCACATGCGCGCTCCGGAAAGTCTCAATCCAGTTATCCATGTGCTGCTTAAACTCATCGGCAGGACGGAAGGCATCTACGCGCAGAGCACCCAGAAAATGGCCGATGCCTTCGCCCGGCAAATTATCCGCCACCGGCAGGAAGGCCACGAACGGCGGCACCCATGGACCATAGTTAGCACCCGACAGCACCGCTGAAAGTATATCCACCACGGCTGCCAGGGCGTACCCTTTGTGGCTTCCATGGTCGCGGTCGGAGCCAAGGGGCAGCAGCGCCCCGCCATCTTTCAGCTCATTCGGGTTGGTAGACTCCTGTCCGTCTTTCGTCTGTATCCAACCGAGCGGGGCCTTTTTCTCTTTTCGCTGCAGTATCTCCAGCTTGCCGTTGGCGGCAGCGGCCGTAGCCAGGTCGGCCACAAACGGAGGCTGTCTGTTGGCAGGCACAGCCACGGAGATAGGGTTGGTGCCCAGCATGCGGTCTGTTGAAAAGGTAGGGGCCACCAGCGGCGAGGCGTTGGTCATGGCGATACCAATCATGTCTTTTTCCAGGGCCATCATGGCGTGGTAGCCGGCAATACCAAAGTGGTTCGAGTTCTTCACGGATACCCATCCCGTGCCTGCCTGTTCAGCCTTCTTTTTAGCAATTTCCATGGCGCGCGGCGCTACTACCAGCCCCAGGCCGGCGTCTCCGTCCACTGTGGCGGTGCTGGGCGTTTCATGCACGATGCGGATGTTAGGCTTGGCGTTGATACGACCGGCCTCCCAGAGCCTGACATACCCGCTCAGGCGGGCTACGCCGTGGGAATCAATACCGCGCAGGTCGGCAGCAAGCAGTACTTCGGTAGCCAACTCGGCATCCTCCGCCGGGCAGCCCATGTGCAGGAACACCTCCTGCGTAAAGTCAAAAAGTTGTTTGTATGAGTACATCTAAACGTCTTCTGTTAAAGGACGGCAAATTAAGAAATTATCAAACCAATGCCTTGCCCTATACTTTTTATGCACCTGCGCATCTTACCGATACTATAAATAACAGCCCCTTCACCACTAATATTTTATTTTTTTTATACTTTACGGGTTGATAGAAGAAAAACTGGAACAAGCTTTGCCCTGGCCTCAGCAAGCAAAGCCCCTGTACTATGAAAAAAACGCTACTACTATTCGCTATTGCCTTTGTAACATTTTCTGCCGAGGCACAAACCAAGCTGCTGTTCGAGGAAAAAACGGCCGAAGCGTACCTACTGAAGTATGGCACCGGCTCCGGCGGCAGTCAGGCGCAGCTCAACAGCATCATCAACATACTCAAGGAGAACCAAGTAACCACCCGCAGCGGCAGGCCGCCCCGCACGCCGGAGTTTACGCTTCGCTTTGAGCAGCAGGCGCAGATTAGCGATGCCGGCGACAAGCTGCAGCTGAAGGTGCAGGTAACCAACGTGCAGGTGAGCGGCAGCACCGACTACAAAGGCTTCGACCTGGCGGATGCCCTGCTTCCGGAAAAGTATAAAGCCAAAGTGCAGCTGCTGAACGCCAGAAATGAGGTGGTGCAAGTATACGACCGTACCGTGACGCTAAAACCAAACGGTGTGGCGCTGCTGCAGGAGCAGCTACCAGACACCGCCGCCAACCAGAACTACAAGCTGCAGGTGGTGGAGGAGCAGGTGGAGTATACGGCCGTGGATGTACAGCAGCTGCGTGATCAGCTTAGCCTGGTGCGCGCATACTTTGCCGCCGACAGCAAGGTGCAACAGGCGCTGAAAGAGGTTGCCCAGGTACTTCCGGACGACCTGGACCGCCTGCCCCTGCACGACCGCAAACTGCACGAGTTGGAGAAGCAGTATGAATCGCTGAAAAAGGAGAACTACACCGAAAAGCTTAACCTGAAGCAGCAGGACCCGCAGCGTCTGAAGTATAAAATGGATCAGCTGCAGCAGGTGTTGCAGGAGCGCCGAAAAGCCGTGAACTATACACTGGCCACCATCCACGAGCACTTCTACAACCGTGGCGTGAGCCTGCTGAACAATGGCAATGCCTCGGTGGCCCAGACATACTTCGCCAAATCAGCAGAGGCCAACCCCAGCTTTGCCCCGGCGCATGTGCAGCTGGCCCGCATCGATTTGCGCAACGGCTACATCCGGGAGGCTGCCAACCGCACCCGTGATGTGCTGACCCGCATGCGTGTGGACCCACAGACCGA
The DNA here is from genome assembly GCF_900113285.1 of Pontibacter chinhatensis. GTDB lineage: Bacteria > Bacteroidota > Bacteroidia > Cytophagales > Hymenobacteraceae > Pontibacter > Pontibacter chinhatensis. The sequence continues at coordinate 315,559 of NZ_FOOT01000004.1, read as the reverse complement.
GCAAATGGCACTGGCACTGGCCCACGATATCTACGCGGCCCACATCACCGAAGGCAACCGCTTTACTACCCGCGGCGAGTATAGCTTTGCGCTGGAGGCTTACGCCGAAGCCCGCGACCTGTGCAGCACCATTGGCGGGCTGCGCTGCAACATGCAGGCACTGAATGATGGAGAGGCCCGGGCCGCTGGCGGTGTATACCGAAGTATGGTGGAAAACGGCAAACGCCTCTTGTCGCGCAACGATTTGCAGGAAGCGGAGCGGGTAGCGCGGGAGGCATTGGGTTTCCAGCGGGAGTATGATTACGTGCTGCACAATGCCACCGAAGCCGGCGACCTGCTGAGCCAGGTGAAGTTTCAGTACTACCTGGGCCATATCGATGAGGGCAAACGCTACCTGGCGCAGCAGAACCACCGCGCGGCCCTGGGCCAGTTTGAGGAGGCGCTGACGCTGGAGCAACAGTATCCTTTCCGGCCGGTGCAGGAGCTGCGGCAGCTGTCGCAGCGTACGGCCAAGCCGGTACTGTTGGCGATGCTGGGAGAAGGCTATGAACTGGCGATGCAGAACAGGCTGAGCAACGCCCGCCAAACCGCCGCCGAGGCTACGGCCATGCAGGAGCGGTATGCGCTGGTGCAGGACGCGGAGGTGCGGAGCAAGTATAACCTGCTGCGTGAGCGCATTTTTACCCAGGAGTGCATCAACACCCAGGCAGAGTACGATAAGCACTTCCAGAATGCGCAGGCGCTGGTGCGGGAGAAAAAGTTTATCGCAGCAGACCAGGCTTATGAAGCGGCTATTAGATCGGCAGAGGGCATGCCGGAGTGCGGCATTGCTACCTTCACGGCTACGGATGGCAGGGCAGCCATTGCGGTAGCGGCTGCTTACCAGCGCAAGCTGGAAGAGGCCAGCCACCTCATCAGCAGGAACAACTATAGCGCAGCTATCTTAAAGTATGAGGAAGCCAGAACGTACTACCTGGCACAACAGGTGAATAGATTCGGTCTGGACCACATCTCGCTCTTCAACTTTGCCAAGGACCACCCGAAGCAGGCATTTACCGCTGCTGTTGTGGGGTATTATGCGAACGAAGGGGAGGAGCAGGCGTCGATTCAGCTGCTGGCGCAGTTGCTGGAAAAAGGCTACCGCACCGGCAAGACGAGGAAAGTACAGCAACAACTGGGGCAGCAACTGGCGCTAAAGGATACGCGGCAGGAGCAGTTGCAGGATGCTAAAATCCTGTCTGTAAAGTATAGCCAGAACAACCCGGAGCTAAAGCAGCTGAGGAAAACGTACGAGAAGGAGCGGAAGCGGCTGGCGAAAGGGTAAAATATGAAACAGCTCCGGAGGTTATACTTCCGGAGCTGTTTTTTGCAGCTAGGCACAAGCTCAACACTCTTGGCCGGCTATTGTTGGGCCTCCGGCCCAGTCGGATTACAAATCCGACTTCATAGCAAGGCACGGGTTGCAAACCCGCACCAGCAAGTGAGAAGCAGTTCGATAACTACTACCTTTGCTATGCAACAAGTAAAACTGTCCCCTTGAGGGGACTACAGGGGTGTAATCTGTTGCTGGAAGCTCCCCGCCTTAGCTAAGGAGGGGCCAGGGGTGGTTTGGCCCGGCTCTGCAGAAATCCTGTTAATCCCCTAGTCCTGCAAATCCTGATTCAGACAATTTCTACTTCTGCAGCATCTCATATAGCACGCCTTCTTTCAGCGCGTAAGATGACGTTCGGATTTCCTGGAGGTTATACTTTTGCAGCACAAAATCTACCAGTATACTTGCCAGCACGATCATGTCCACGCGCATTTCCAACATGCCGGGTATCGCCAGGCGCTCGTCGTGGTTCTTGCGGAGCAGTTCTTCGTGGATGGCATAGTAATCAGCCATACTTATACCTGATGCGGGTGGTATGCTTTGCTGGCGCGAGGTGTCGCCGTGGCGGAGGGCATCAATGTCGCAGAGGGTGTCGAAGGTGCCGGAGGAGCCTACAAGGACGGTGGGTTTATACTTTGCCACGGCCTCGGTTAGGGGCTGCAGGCGCTCGTTCAGATAGCTTTTTTCAGCGGCTATACTTTCGTCGGGTATCGGGTCGGCGGTGAAGAACTGGTCCATCAGGCGCTGGGCTCCTATCTCGAAGCTGCGTTTCCAGAAGATCTCCTGGTTGTTGCAAAGTATAAACTCCACGCTGCCGCCGCCAATGTCCATGAGTAGGGCCGGCTGCTCGTCCAACACACCGGTTAAGCGTACGCCGTAGTATATCAGTTCAGCCTCGCGGGCTCCATCTATTACCTCTACCTGTATGTCAGTTTGCTTGTAGATGTCCTTTATAAAATCGTCACCATTGGCAGCGTTGCGCACCATGCTGGTAGCCATGGCCCGCACCGTTTTCGCTCCGAACTCATCAATTGTCTTTCGGAACTGACGCAGGGTTTTCAGAGCCCGCTCATAAGCTTCAGGTGCAATATTGCCGTTGCTGATGCCGCCCTGCCCTAAACGCACCGGTACTTTGGTTTTGTAAAGCTCTCTTAGTTGGGCCTGTTCATCCACCTCCACTACCAGCAGGTGAAAGGTGTTGGTGCCCATATCGATAAGTGCGAGGCGGTTGGTCATATGATTGACAATTAAAAAGCTATACTGATTGACTTATTTTTTAGCATCAATTAATATGACTCCATTCATAGCTCTGATACCATAAATGCTGTATGCAGTTTGCTTTTTGAGTAAGCTTATCTTACTAATATCCTCCTGTGCAAGGGAATTGATCGTATTTCCTATATCTTCTCCACGCAAAGGAACACCATTAACTACTAGAATTGGATTTTTGTTTATCAGACCCTGACTATTCAATTCGTTGATGGTATTCACAACTAGCTCATTATTAAGCCCAGAATAGTATTTGATACCTAGTAACTCATCTGTAAATGGGGTAATTATAACTGCGCCATTACTGCCTTTCTCACCATAAATCTTGGTTGCAGCATTCTTATTTACAGCAGTTATGTCTATAAAATCCTCGGGTTTTAGTTGGTTCAGCAACTTCAATTCCTCCCTATCAATCTCAAGACCATTCAGAATTAAGATTGCTTGGTCATTAATGTTGGCCTCGCTTATTTCTCTATTAACAACACTAATCAGGCTTTTTTCAGTTTCTCTGTTTTGAGACTGTTCAGATTGGTTACTTGTGCTTGCTATTTGCTTGTTAGTACAAGAGTAGAACGATCCTACCAGTAGCAGGACTAGCAAATCTTTTTTCATGGAACGAAGGTTAGGTTAAAGTATGGCTGCAGAATATAGTGACTTTCTGGTAGGAATACATGCTCTAGCTGAATTTTGAGTTATTTACCTCCCCACCGAAGTAAACCTGAAGAACGTCCCCAGTGGCAGCTTCCTGTTGCCGCCATCCAGCAAGTATAATTCGCCGAGTTCCTCGTTCTGTACCCTATCGCCGAACGTGCCGCGCATCAGGTTGTCGAGCACCATGGCCGAGAAACCCATCGAGTAAAGGTTTATTAGCAGGAAGTAATCGGTGCCGTCCAGCATCTCGCGGCAAAGCTTTATCATCTCGTTCAGCTCGTCTTCCAGTTGCCATTTTTCGCCGTTCGGGCCGCGGCCGTAGCTGGGCGGGTCCAGGATGATGCCGTTGTAGGTATTGCCACGCTTTACTTCGCGACGGGCATACTTCATGGCGTCTTCCACAATCCAGCGCACGTTGTCCAAGTTGCTGGCTTCCATGTTGTCGCGGGCCCAGAAGTTCACCTGCTTTATCGAGTCTAGGTGCGTCACGTCGGCGCCAGCGGCTTTGGCGGCCAGGGTGGCAGCTCCGGTGTAGGCAAACATGTTCAGCACCTTTGGCTGGGGCGTTTTTAACTGGCGGGTGGTGTCGTAAATAAACTTCCAGTTCGCGTCCTGCTCCGGAAACAAACCCACGTGCTTAAACGACGACAGCCCCAGCCGGAAACGCAGCTTTAGGTCATTATAAGTATAGTTGATGAACCACTGCTCGGGCATTCCTTTTTTCAGTTTCCACTGGCCTTTTTCCTGGCTGCCTTTGTCGCGGGTAAACACGGCCTGCGCCAGGCGCTGCCATTCCTGCTCGGGCAGGTGCTTGTCCCAGATGGCCTGCGGCTCCGGCCTGGCCACGTAATACTGGCCGAACCGCTCCAGTTTTTCGAAATTTCCGCTGTCTACCAGCTCATAATCAGGCCAGTTTGCTGTTGTAAGAAAGGAATACATATCTTTGTCGTTTATTTCAGGCGAGGTGCCCGCAAGGGGTAAAATTACGCATTATCCGCCACACCATAAAAAGTGCACGAACCTGCTGTTTTTATTGTTTCAGATACATGGCAATCAGTTTTTATAAATACCAGGGTACTGGTAATGACTTCGTGATGATCGACAACCGGAAAATGACCTTCCCGGGCGAGAACGAAGCGTTGGTAAAACACCTGTGCGACCGCCGCACCGGCGTGGGTGCCGACGGACTTATACTTTTGCAGGACCATCCGGACTACGATTTCGAGATGGTGTACTATAACGCCGACGGTCGTGTGGGCTCCATGTGCGGCAACGGCGCGCGCTGCACCGTTCGTTTTGCCCGCCAGTTGGGCGTGATTGAGGACGTGGCCTGCTTTCTGGCCGCCGACGGCGAGCACCAGGCCAGCGTAGAGCGCGACCTGATTCAACTGAAGATGAACGACGTGAAGCAAGTGGAACGAATTGGCAACGACTACTACCTCAACACCGGCTCTCCGCACTACATCCGTTTTGTAGACGACGTGCAAGGGATGGATGTGTATGAAGAAGGCCGAGCCATTCGCTACAACGACCGTTTTGCAGCTGTAGGCACTAATGTAAATTTTGTGCAGAAGATTGGCGAGAACGAGATATTTGTGCGCACCTACGAGCGCGGCGTGGAAGACGAAACCTTGTCGTGCGGAACAGGTGTAACAGCCGCTGCGCTGGTGGCGGGCCTAGAGGGCATGCAGAGCCCGGTAAAGGTAAAAGTGCTGGGTGGCGAACTGCAGGTGGCCTTCGAGCGCACCGGTGAGGGTAGCTTCAAGTATATTTACCTGATCGGGCCGGCAAAGCAGGTATTTACCGGCTCAGTTAATGTATAAATCATAATTAAGAACTAACCCGTCGTTCTAACTATAAAGAAAGGCTTCCGGCAAGTATAAATTGTCGGGAGTCTTTCTTTTTTATACCTTGATGCATGTATAAAGCATAATTGACGTGTTTCTGAAAGCAGATAATACCTACCTCCGCGCCCTGGAGCCAACCGACCTGGATTTCCTGTACGTGCTGGAAAATGATACATCGGTGTGGCACGTGGGCAACACCCTTACACCATACTCCAAGTTTGTGCTGGAGGCCTACCTCGAAAATGCCGCCCAGGATATTTACACCGTAAAGCAGTTGCGCCTGGTTATCTGCAACCACGGCCAGCAGGCCATCGGCGCTATAGACCTATACGATTTTGACCCGCTGCACCGGCGCGCGGGAATTGGTATTGTGGTAACCGCCGAGCACCGCGGCAACGGCCATGCCCGGGAAGCGCTGCACCTGCTGCTTGGTTACTGTCAAAGCAAACTGCAGCTGCACCAGGTATACTGCTCTGTTACCGCCACTAACCTGCCAAGCATCCACCTTTTCACCCAAGCCGGCTTCCAGCAAGTAGGCGTGAGGAAAGAGTGGCTCCGCACCCTTGACGGCTGGGAGGATGTCGTGGAGTTCCAGAAGGTTTTCTGATGATTGGGGCTTGAAAGCGGCTGTAGCTGCATCGGGTTATCTGTGGCAAGTATAAACCCTAACCCAGCCCTAAGAACTGGGAGAATTTCTGCGTTACCGGGTCCAACCACCCCTGGCCCCTCCTTAGCCAAGGAGGGGAGTCTGTAACTTCTGGTGCTAAGTGTAGACTTCGTAGTTTCTGTTTTATCAGCGCAAGTATAAACCCACCCCTAGCCCCTCCAAGGAGGGGAATTTATACTTGTCATTCTCCCTGTCATCTCGAGCTGCGCGACAGACCTATTTTGAATTCTCTTCAGATCTCTCCCAAAGGTCGAGATGACAAAAAGCAGCGGCTATCAAACGATTCCCAGCCTTTGGGTTGAGCGCCTTGTGAGATCCGGTGCCCGTCAAGGGCATTGCGACCGAAGGGTAGCAAAGGAAATGTACACCGCGCGATGCCCGAAGGCGAGGCCTCCCGGCCTGGGAGGGCAGAAAGTCAGAGATGCAATGAGGCACTTGTGGGTTCTAGAGGATGAACGGCAGCTAGTAAGGATAGCCTAGTTCAAGTGGAAGGAAGCTGAGGCTATGAAAGTATAGCCAAAGTATACGAAGGCACAAGCAGACGCTTGCGCCAGAGAAGTATAGAAGTATAGCTGAAGTATAAACCAGCAAGTATAAAAGTATAACTCACCCCAAAACGAACTTCTGTCACTCTGCCACATGTTACCTATTATGTCATAGCCTATTGGGCGTTCAAAGTCTAAATAGTTGTAGCACTATGCTTCATCGGTAAATTTGGCAGATGCAGAAGGCAGTGCTTATTCTGGTATTGTTTTAGTGCACGATGTAAGATATATCGGAAAAACAGCTATTTTTGACGATATTGCGAACAGAAAAATTCATTTAAGAACAACATATACAGATGTTTGATTTTTTCGGTAAAACCGTTGCGAAACTATTCGGCACCAAATCCGACAGAGATATAAAGGAGGTACTACCTTATGTATCCAAGACAAATCAGGAGTACGCCAAGCTAAATACAATTACGGATGATGAGCTTCGTCAGAAGACCTTTGAGATAAAGGGGATTATTAACGAGCGCCTGAAGCCGATTGATGATAAGATTGCCGCTTTGCACAAACGCGTAGCCGAAGAAACAGAGCTGAACATTGTGCAGAAGGAGAATATCTTCTCGGAGATTGACGAGTTGGAGAAACAGCGCAACAAAGACCTGGAAGTAGTGCTGCTGGAAGTGCTACCAACAGGTTTTGCCGTTGTAAAAGAAACTGCCCGCCGCTGGAAGGAGAACGGTCAGCTGGTGGTAACGGCCACAGAGCACGATCGCATGATTGCGGCCCGCAAGCCAAACGTGCAGATCGAAGGCGACAAAGCGACCTGGGCAAATAAATGGGTGGCTGCCGGCAACGAGATTACCTGGGACATGCTGCACTACGATGTGCAGTTAATTGGTGGCGCCGTGCTGCACCAGGGTAAAATTGCCGAGATGGCCACAGGTGAGGGTAAAACACTGGTGGCTACGCTGCCGGCTTACCTGAATGCCCTCTCGGGACGCGGAGTACACGTGGTAACAGTGAACGACTACCTTGCCCGCCGTGACTCTGAATGGATGGCTCCTCTCTTTGAGTTCCATGGCCTGACGATTGACTGTATCGACAAGCACCAGCCAAACTCTGAAGCCCGCCGCAATGCCTACCGCGCTGACATCACGTACGGTACTAACAATGAATTTGGCTTCGACTACCTGCGCGACAACATGGCTCGCGAACCGCAGGATCTGGTACAGCGCAAGCACCACTATGCGATGGTGGACGAAGTGGACTCCGTATTGATTGACGATGCCCGTACGCCGCTGATCATTTCTGGTCCGGTGCCACGCGGTGATGAGCACGAGTTCTACCAGCTGAAGCCACGCATTGCCATGCTGGTGGAGGCGCAGCGTAAAGTGGTACAGAACTTCCTGACAGAGGCCAAGCGCCTGATCAAGGAAGGAAACAACCAGGATGGTGGTCTGGCCCTGTTCCGCGCTTACCGTGGCCTGCCTAAGAGCAAGCCGCTGATCAAGTTCCTCAGCGAGACAGGCAACCGCGCTATCATGCAGAAAACGGAGAACTTCTATCTGCAGGATAACTCCCGCCAGATGCCGGAAGCCGACGAGCCGCTATACTTTACCATCGACGAAAAGCACAACCAAATTGAGCTGACTGAGCGCGGTATCGACCTGATTACAGGCCAGGGCGAGGATCCGAACTTCTTCATCATGCCTGACATCGGTACTGAGATCGCCGAGATAGAGCATAACAATGCGCTCTCGCATGAGGAGCAGCTGCACGCCAAAGAGAAACTGATCGCCGATTTCCAGGAGAAGTCGAAGCGCATCCATACTATCAACCAGTTGCTGAAGGCTTATACTTTGTTCGAGAAGGACACAGAGTATATCGTAACGCCGGATAACAAGGTGAAGATCGTAGACGAGCAGACAGGCCGTATCATGGAAGGCCGCCGCTACTCCGATGGTTTGCACCAGGCCATTGAGGCGAAGGAGAACGTGAAGGTAGAGGATGCCACACAGACTTACGCCACGGTTACGCTGCAGAACTACTTCCGTATGTACCACAAACTTGCCGGTATGACGGGTACTGCCGAAACAGAGGCAGGCGAGTTCTGGGACATCTACAAACTGGATGTGGTGGTGATTCCAACTAATCGCCCCATCGCCAGAAAAGACGAGCACGACAAAGTATACAAAACCACGCGCGAGAAGTATAACGCCGTGGCCGACGAGATTGTAGCGTTGACAGAGGCCGGACGTCCGGTGCTGGTAGGTACTACTTCGGTAGAAATCTCCGAACTCCTGAGCCGCATGCTGAAGCTGCGCAACATCAGGCACCAGGTACTGAACGCCAAGCTGCACCAGAAAGAGGCCGAGATTGTGGCCGAAGCCGGTAAGCCGAGCACGGTAACCATCGCCACGAACATGGCCGGTCGTGGTACCGACATTAAGCTGACGCCAGAGTCAAAGGCTGCAGGTGGTCTGGCCATTATCGGTACAGAGCGCCACGAGTCCCGCCGCGTAGACCGCCAGCTGCGTGGTCGTGCCGGCCGCCAGGGCGACCCGGGATCTTCACAGTTCTTCGTGAGCTTGGAAGACAACCTGATGCGCCTGTTCGGCTCTGACCGTATTGCCCGCCTGATGGACCGCATGGGCCTGGAGGAAGGCGAGGTAATCCAGCACTCGATGATTACCAACTCTATCGAGCGTGCGCAGAAGAAGGTGGAAGAGAACAACTTTGGCATGCGTAAGCGCCTGCTGGAGTACGACGACGTGATGAACGCACAGCGTGAGGTGGTGTACAAGCGCCGTAGAAACGCCCTGTACGGCGAGCGCCTGGAGCTGGATATCTGGAACATGATCTACGACATCAGCGAGGACGTGATCGTGAGCTACAAGAACACCAGCGACTACGAAAACTTCCAGCTGCACGTGCTGCGCGTATTCGGTATCGAGTCTGCCATTACGGACAATGAGTTCAAGTCTGGTAATGCCAACCAGCTGGCAGAGCGCCTGTACAACGAGGCCCTGAGCCACTACCTGAACCGCAACAAGCAGATCGCTGCGCAGGCCTTCCCAATCATTGCCGATATCCACGCCAACCGTGGGCCGATGATCGAGAACATCGCCGTGCCGTTTACCGATGGCAAGCGCCAGCTGGCTGCCGTAGCCAACCTGACCAAGGCTTTCGAAACGCAGGGTCTGGAGCTGATGCGTTCCATGGAGAAAATCATCACGCTGGGCACCATCGACCAGGCCTGGACCGACCACCTGCGCGAGATGGACAACCTGAAGCAGAGCGTGCAGAACGCCGTGTACGAGCAGAAAGACCCGCTGCTGATTTACAAGTTCGAGTCGTTTGAGCTGTTCAAGCGCATGATCGGCAAAGTAAACGAGCAGACAATCGAGTTCCTGTTCCGTGCGTTTATACCAGTGCAGGCTCCGCAGCAGGTGCAGCAGCCGGTAAGGCCACCCATGGCCCCTAAGCCGCCGGTGCTGAAAGAGCAGAAGCAGGAAGTGCATTCCTCGTTGGAGGATGAAACAGGCCACACCAGCGCGCCAGCGCAGGAGGCGGAGAAGGTCATGCCAGCCCACTCCCAGAAAGTTGCCGGCCGCAACGAGCGCGTAAGCGTGCAGTACAACGATGGCCGCGTGCTGAAGGACGTAAAGTATAAGAGTGTGGAAGACGACCTGCAGAACAACCGCTGCGTACTGATTGAAGACTAAAGAACGGCAGCCGCTACGCATAAGTAGTGGCTGCTTTTTATACCTTATTTATTAATAGGATAGAGGATGTAGGAGAAAGTATACTTTCATCTTATGTCCTTTGTCTTTTATCCAACCACTATGGCAGGAGAAGACATCGCCTCTTATATAGACCATACGCTGCTGCGCCCTGATGCTACGGCCAGCCAGGTGCTGCAACTCTGCGACGAGGCCCGAAGCTACGGCTTTGCGGCCGTGTGTGTGCCGCCGTGCTATGTGCAGCAGGCCAAGGAGCGGTTGGGCGTGGGTTCCTTGGTAAAGATTGCCACGGTCATTGGCTTTCCGCTGGGCTACCAGCACCCCAAGGTAAAATTTCTGGAGACGCACCAGGCCATTGAGGATGGCGCCAATGAAATAGACGTGGTGATGAACGTTTCCCTTTTCAAGTCCGGCAAGTATAAGGAGGTGGAAAACGAGCTGAGTGATCTGGCCAAGTTCTGCCACATGCGCGATGCCGAGCTGAAGGTGATCATCGAAACGGCCTTGCTGACGGAGGAGGAAATTATAAAAGCCTGCAGCATTTGTACCAGCGCCGGCGCCGATTACGTTAAAACCTCGACAGGCTTTGCAGCCAAAGGAGCCACCGTAGACCACATCAAGCTGATGCGCCGCGTGCTACCCAGCAAAATGAAGATCAAAGCCTCCGGCGGCATCAGAACCACCGCCGAAGCAGAGGCATTAATTAAAGCCGGCGCCGATAGGTTGGGCTGCTCGGCCAGTATACAAATAGTTTCCCATGAATAGATTTCTGAGTTTTTCGCTGGTCTTGCTGCTGGCAGTAGTTACTGCATGTGCACCCTCTAAAGGCACCGGCCGTGTAGGCAGCGAGGCGAGAGTTGGAACAGGCAAGTCCGAAAGGGTGCTCGACGACCTGAGCCAGTACCGCCCAAGGTATGAGACCGCAGAGAATGCCCCGCTGGCGCGTGTAGAGCCAACGCTCCACAACAACGAGCAGGTGGCCGTGCTGATGGACACAGTGGCCAGCGTGAACAAGAACATCAAGTATGCCCAGGGCTACCGCATTCTGGCCTACAACGGCTCGCAGCGGCAGACTGTGATGGACCTGCGCAAGGCCATCATTACCCGGGTGCCGGATGTGCAGGATTACCTTACGTACCAGCAGCCGAACTTCCGCCTGATGGTTGGAGACTTTTTCAACCGGGTGGAGGCCCAGCAGGTGCTGAATAAAATCTCTGACCTGATCCCGAACGCGCAAATTGTGCCCGATAAGATCAACATCCGGAAGAAGTAAAGCATAGGCACAGAAAGCCGTAGAAGCGTTGTGGCGAAGTAGCTGCAACGCTTTTTATTTTAATGCCGGAAAGTATAAAATTGCTACCTTGTTTTACTGTTAGTAAGCCCCGGCGCAGAGTATAGAGCAGCCGGTATTTCAATTAGAGTTATGTCCACTACCCTAGATAGAATTAAGGCTCTTGCCAAGGCCTATGCACCCGATACGGTGCTGGTGCGCCGCCACATCCATGCTAACCCTGAGCTCTCGTTTGAGGAGTATAACACTGCTGCCTATGTAAAGCAGGTGCTGGGGCAGTATGGCATCGAGGCGGAAAGTATGGCGAACACAGGCCTGGTGGCCCTGGTAAAAGGCCGGAACCCGGAGAAGAAAACGATTGCCCTGCGCGCAGACATGGATGCCTTGCCTATTCTGGAGGCAAACGAGGTGGCGTATAAATCAAAGAACGAAGGCGTGATGCATGCCTGCGGCCACGACGTGCACACGGCCTCGCTGCTGGGCACGGCGCGCATCCTACAGGAACTGCGCGGGGAGTTTGAGGGAACCGTGAAGCTGGTGTTTCAGCCGGGTGAGGAGAAGTTTCCGGGTGGTGCCTCCATCATGATAAAAGAAGGCGTGCTGCAGAACCCGGCCCCGGAAAGTATAGTGGGCCAGCACGTGTTCCCGCTGCTGCCAGCTGGCAAGGTGGGGTTCAAGTCGGGCATGTACATGGCCAGCGCCGATGAGATCTATATCACGGTGAAGGGAAAGGGCGGCCACGCCGCGCTGCCCGAGATGAACGTTGACCCGGTGCTTATCTCGGCCCACCTGCTAGTGGCGCTGCAGCAGATCGTGAGCCGCCACGCCAGCCCGAAGGTGCCGACGGTGCTCTCGTTTGGCAAGGTGGAGGCCAAGGGCGCTACCAACGTTATTCCCAACGAGGTAAAAATAGAAGGCACCTTCCGGACCATGAACGAAGTATGGCGCAAAGAGGCGCACCAGAAAATCAGGAAGCTGGCCGAGAGCCTCTGCGAAAGTATGGGCGGCAGCTGCGACATCGACATCAAGTTTGGTTACCCTTTCCTGCAAAACGACCCAACCGTAACCGGCATCGCCCGCAAGGCTGCAGAAGTATACTTAGGCGCCGAGAACGTGGTGGATCTGGACCTGTGGATGGGAGCCGAGGATTTTGCCTATTATACCCAGCAGGTGCCGGCTTGCTTCTATCGCCTGGGCACCCGCAACGAAGCCCGCGGCATTACCTCCGGCGTGCACACTCCCACTTTTGACATAGATGAAACGGCCCTGGAAACAGGTATAGGCCTGATGGCTTGGATAGCGCTGCAGGAGTTGGAGGGATAAACCACAAAACGTGACACGTATGAGAAAACTATACTGTATACTTCTGGTGCTGTTGCCGGCGCTCGTGCAGGCGCAGAGCAAGGTAAATGCCCCCACCACCATCTGGCCGGAGCTGCAGGTAAGTTACGGCGTGGGCGAGGAGGGGCTGCTGTTCCTGCGCAACGGCTACCGCATCAACACCGACAGCCGCTTCAACGACCTGCGGGAATCGGGGATAGGGAGCAATTTTGAAAGGGTGGAGCTGAGCCTGGGCTACGAGCACATGCTGTCTGACCACTGGCGCGGCGGGGCCATCCTTCGCTATGCTGCCGAGGATTATCCCAAGACGCTGTTTTATTCACTGTTTCTGCGCCACAACGGTCAGGTAAAGGGTTTATACTTTAACAAGCAGCTGCTCTTCGAGTATGTGGACCAGGAAGATTATGACAGCTTCGGGCGCTTCAGGCTGTCGGCCGAGCTGGGCAAGCGCCTGCCACTGGGAAGTAAGTTCATCACCCCAAGTATAAACTACGAGGCCATGATGCGCTCCAACCTGGGCAAAGCGTACGACGGCCTCATCAAGGAACGCACCATCGACCGCACCCGTCTGCGCCTGAGCCTGAATTATGAGGTGACGGAGAAGCTGCGCGTGAACCCATACTTTATGCGGCAAACAGATTACTATTATGTGCTGGTGCCGCCTGTGTATAACGAGCAGGGGCAACTGCAGGAGGATGGCTACACGACCAAGCGCAACCGCATTACACCAGTAGTGGGCCTGGAGCTGAAGTACACGATTAACCGCACTCCCGAAACTGCCAGTATTACTTACTAATCAGTTGTTTAACTGAAAAATCGTCAGCCTTTATAGCCTCTTCTTAGCTTCGATAATGACATTATTTCACTCTTCAACAGGAATATTCTGTTGGCACACATTTTACTGTAGTGTTAGTGAAAATAAGGAAGCTTAAAAAAGGAGGTATATTATGGCACTGACAAGGTATAACAGCATGCAGGATAGCATGCCCTCAACTTTCAGCGCAATGCTGGACAGGTTCTTTAATGACACCGTGAACTCCAGAACATTCTCTGGTTTTACGCCACACGTAGATGCCTGCGAGACAGAGCACGGCTATGAGATTGAGGTAGCGTTGCCAGGCGTGAAGAAAGAAGATATTACGATTGATTTCCAGGAAGGCAAGCTGACTATTACCGGTGAGCGCAGACTGGAGAAGAAGGAGGAAGGCCGCCGTTTCCATATGATGGAGACGCAGTACGGCTCCTTTAGCAGAAGCTTCTTCCTGCCTGACAACGTAAACCCCGATAAGATTACCGCTGAGTTCCGCGATGGCATCTTGCTGGTGGATGTTCCGAAAGATGAGAAGAAGACGAAGAAGCGTCAGATTTCTATTGCAGCCGGTAACACCAAAGAGGTGAAAGCCGAGAAAAAGGAGAAAGCCATCGCAGAGAATGGCACCGGAAAATAAACTTCTTAACATAAGCATAATAAAGAGGCCAGCAAAATTGGCCTCTTTTTTGTTTATTAGGAGTAGTAGCGAAAATGGCTGGCGCGTAGCGGGTATACTATCGTATACAAGTATGACGTTAGCATTTCAGCAGGCATAGCATTAAAGAATTTATATATAGTAAAGTTTTAAAATCAACATATGAAGACGAAACAGTTTATACTTGGCGTTGCGCTTTCGGCCGTGTTAGGCGGCGGTGTGGCTGTTGGCAGCTACAAACTGTTGGAAGACGACAAAGTAGTACAGACCGATCAGCAACAGTACCCCACCGTACGCTATACCAGCGACATGCGCAGCAGCAATGTGGTAGTGCCCGAAGGGCTGAATTTTATAAAGGCAGCGCAGGTTTCCACGCCTGCCGTGGTACACGTGATGACAGAGTATAGCGTGCGCTCTTCAGAGCGATATAGCAGCCCGATGGATCCTTTCCTGCGCGAGTTCTTTGGCGACGGGTTTGGCAGAAGCGTGCCGCGCAGTCCGCAGATTGGCTCCGGCTCCGGCGTGATTGTAGCTTCTAACGGCTATATCGTTACCAACAACCACGTTATCGACAGAGCCGATAAAATTGAGGTGGTGATGGACGACAAGCGTAAGTTTGAAGCTACGCTGGTAGGTGCCGACCCGACCACTGACATTGCCCTGCTAAAAGTTAACGCGGATAACCTGCCCACCATCCGCTACGGCAACTCAGACGAGCTGCAGGTAGGCGAGTGGGTGCTGGCCGTGGGTAACCCCATGAACCTGACCTCGACCGTAACGGCCGGTATCGTGAGCGCCAAAGGCCGTAACATCAACATCCTGCGCACGAGCGCCAACCGCGATATGAGCATCGAGTCGTTCATTCAGACGGACGCCGCTGTGAACCCGGGTAACTCGGGTGGTGCCTTGGTAAACCTGAACGGCGATCTGGTGGGTATCAACACAGCCATTGCTTCGCAGACAGGTTCTTTTGCCGGTTATTCTTTCGCCGTGCCTTCTTCTATTGTGAGCAAGGTGGTGGACGATTTGCTGAAGTATGGCGAGGTACAGCGTGCCTTGCTGGGTGCTTCTATCCAGGAGATTGACGCGACGTTTGCCAAAGAGAAAGGTCTGAAGACACTGGACGGGGTATACATTGCAGAAGTACAGGCAAGCAGCGGCGCCGAGGAAGCCGGTCTGAAAGCCGGAGACGTGATTACTGCTGTGAACGATGTGAAGGTGGCCAAGTCGTCGCAGTTGCTGGAGCAGATTGCCCGCTACCGCCCAGGCGACAAGGTAAAGATCTCTTACCTGCGTGATGGCAAGAACAGAAACACCAACGTGACGCTGAAGAACCTGAACAACAGCACTGAGCTGGTGAAGCGCAGCAACGCCAAAGCTGTAACGTTTGACGGAGCCACTTTTGAGCCGGTGAGCAGACAGGAAATGAGCAAGCTGGGTATTACCGGTGGTGCCAAAATCAAAGGTGTGGCCGACAGCAAGTTCAGTGACACCGGTATGAAAGACGGCTTTATCATCACCCGCATCGACCGCTATGAAGTGAACGAGCCGGCCGATGTAGAGAAGTACCTGAAAAACTTTGAAGGCGGCGTGGTTTACATCGAAGGTGTTTATCCGGATGGCCTGAAAGCCTACTACCCAATCGGAAAAGGTTAAGAAACCGTAACCCTATAAAGAGAAAGCTTCTGCAGCCTTGCAGAAGCTTTTTTATTTTTTAGCTTTGTATAAGAGCCTGATAAAAAGATATAAGAGGAATAAAACCATGAAACAAACCATAGACGCAGCCCCGCTGGTAAAGGAAGTATCGGATGTACTGCACCAGCTTGGCATAAAAGAAGTAAACCCTGCCTACAGCACCGGCCTTGCCTGGGGCGGCCACGAAGGGCGCACCACGCGCACCATCAACTCCCCGGCTGACGGCAACACCATTGCCTCGGTAAACATGGCCACTGCCGAGGATTACGACCACGTGATTAAAACCGCGCAGGAGGCTTTTAAAGTATGGCGCAAGGTGCCGGCTCCCAAGCGTGGCGAGATTGTGCGCCAGATCGGAGAGAAGCTGCGCCAGCACAAAGAGGACTTGGGCAAATTGGTAAGCTACGAGATGGGCAAAATCCTGCAGGAAGGCCTTGGCGAGGTGCAGGAGATGATCGACATCTGCGACTTTGCTGTTGGCTTGTCGCGCCAGTTGCACGGCTATACCATGCACTCCGAGCGCCCGCAGCACCGCATGTACGAGCAGTACCACCCGCTGGGCGTCGTGGGCGTTATTTCAGCTTTCAACTTCCCGGTGGCGGTTTGGAGCTGGAACGCCATGCTGGCCGCCGTTTGCGGCGACGTGGTAGTATGGAAGCCGTCTGAGAAAACCCCGCTTACCGCAGTGGCCTGTCAGCATATTCTAAGAGAGGTGCTGGCCGAAAACGAATTGCCGGAAGGTATCTTTAACCTGGTGATCGGGGATGCGGAGATTGGCAGCCTGATGAGCCACGACACGCGGGTGCCACTGGTATCGGCCACGGGCTCTACGCGCATGGGCAAGAAAGTAGGCGAAGCGGTGGGCGCCCGCCTGGGTAAATCGCTGCTGGAACTGGGCGGTAACAACGCCATCATCGTGACAGAGCACGCGGACCTGGAAATGGCGCTGCGTGCCATCGTGTTCGGTGCCGTGGGTACCTGTGGCCAACGCTGCACCTCCACCCGCCGCATTATTGTGAATGAGAATGTGTATGACCAGCTGAAAGAGCGCCTGCAGAAAGTATACGCCAACCTGCCCATCGGCCACCCGTTGGACAGCACCACGCTAGTAGGGCCGCTGATTGACAAGCCTGCAGTGGATGCCTTTACCGCTGCCTTAGAGAAAGTACAGCAGGAGGGAGGCAAGCTGCTTATCGGTGGCGAAATTCTGAACGGCGAGGGCTATGAAACCGGTACTTACGTAAAGCCGGCCATTGTAGAGGCAGAGAACCACTACGAGATGGTGCAGGAAGAGACATTTGCCCCTATTCTGTACCTCATCAAGTATAGCGGCGACGTGGAGAACGCCATTGAGCTGCAGAACGGCGTGAAGCAGGGCCTGTCATCGTCCATTTTCTCTACCAACCTGCTGGAGACAGAAGCTTTCCTGAGCCACTGGGGTTCTGACTGCGGCATTGCCAACGTGAACATCGGTACGTCCGGTGCCGAGATTGGCGGTGCCTTTGGCGGGGAGAAAGACACGGGCGGTGGCCGCGAGTCCGGATCCGACGCCTGGAGAATCTACATGCGCCGCCAGACGAACACCATCAACTACAGCCGTGAGATGCCGCTGGCCCAGGGCATCAAGTTCGATATCATGGACTAGGTTTTTAAGATTTATTGATTGCCAGGATTCTCAGTTTGAGCTACAGCAGCCGAGAATCCTGACTCAGACAAAGTATAAAACGCCGGCTCTACCGAAGGGCCGGCGTTTTCGTGTTTGTACTTGTGCATAAAGTATAGCTGTGTCGGGTAAAGTATAAATTACTCAAGTTTGAGGTGTTTATCCTTCCTCTGCGGCGAGGCCTTTACACTTCTTACGCACTCTTGTTTCCGCTCGCTACTCTCTTGCCCATACTTATACTTTCCATCTCCCTGAGCAACCCAAGTATAAACCCTACTTATCCACAATTGTGGATACCTGGCATGTGGATATGTGGAAAACCCTTGTTTATACTGGCTGTGTGGCGAGCAGAAAAGTAATAACGGAGGCATTCGCTTCCTGTGTTATACTATTTCGTAAAGTATAAATAAAAGAGGATGAGGTAGATAACAGCGTCTAAACATTATCCACAGAGGGGTGTGGATAGTGTGGATAAAGGCGCCTAACGAAAAATTTCTGAAAATATTTGTAACCTATATGCAACTTCGGATAGACAGGCGTGTCTTTAGTGCAGAGATTAGTAAGAGGCGGATGGAAGTATAAATACAAGGAGTAAGCGCGACGAAACCGGTTAAGTAGTAAGAACATTGGAGAAACTTAGCTATCAGGATGTGAACCAGGGGGTGGTGCAACGCTGCATTAGCGGAGACCATCGCGCGCAGTATGAATTGTATAAGCTTTACTCCAAGGCCATGTTTAACGTGAGCATGCGCATCACTAATGATTACACTGAGGCAGAGGACGTGCTGCAGGAGGCCTTTGTAAGTGCCTTCAAGAACCTGCATAGCTACAAAGCGGAGGCGAGCTTCGGCAGTTGGCTGAAGAAGATTGTCATCAATGCTGCCATTAATGCCGTGCGCAAGCGCCGATCCGAGCTGGTGCCGATGGATGAGCGCGCCGTGGCTGACGTGGCAGACGAAGTGAATGAGGACGAGTCTGAGTGGCAGGTGGAGCAGGTGCGCCGCGCCATCCAAAAGCTGCCCGACGGTTACCGTGTAGTGTTGAGTTTATACTTGCTGGAAGGCTACGACCATGCCGAGATAGGGGAGGTGCTGGGTATCTCCGAATCCACCTCTAAATCGCAGTACAGCCGGGCACGCAAGAAGCTACTCGAGATAATGAAAGAGCCTCAGTTTGTGGCTTAGGGTTTAATTAAGACAAAAACGTATGACGGAGCTTTACCATGAAAGATAGACTAGAAAAATTTGTACAGGACCACCGCGAGGAGTTCGACGTCTTTGAGCCCCGGACGGAACTATGGCAGCAAATCTGCCAGGACCTGCCCCAGAAATCACCCGAAAAAGAGGCTAAAGTAATTAAATTCTCCTTCGGCGACCGTGCCAGCTTTAGCGCAGATTACTTCTTTATGCGTGTGGCGGCGGCCATCGTGCTGCTACTGGGCTGCGGGTTAACCATCTTCCTGATGAAGCAGCAAACACCTGAATCGGCCTACACGCTCGCATCCTCAGAAAGTATAACTACCGAAGTGCCGGAGGTGGGCGCCATTGCCCCCGAGCTGCCCGAGATAGAGGCGTACTACGTGAGCCAGATCGAGGAAAAAAAATCAGAGCTGAGCGAGTATGACATGAAAGTGCTGGGCCTGGATGAACAGCAGATAATAGATAAAGAACTGGCCCGTCTCGACAGCAGCTACACCGTCCTTAAAAAACAACTCTACACATCTCCTAATACCGAAGAAATTGTAAACGCCATGGTTCAGAACCTGGGAATACGGGTTAGAGTACTGAACCGCCAACTGGAGGTGCTGCAGCGCCTGCAGAAAATAAACAAGGAGACCAATCTAAAACAACAAACAAATGATACCTCAAATGTATAATTATCTACGCCTCATGCTGGTGCTGTTGCTGGCACCAATGCTGGCCACAGGTCAGGCAAAAGACCAGGCACCCTGTTCGGATGTAACGGTGAACCTGTCGGGGCTGCAAGTGCTGGAGGACCTGGATCTGGAGAGCTTCGCTGAACTAACGCAGCTGGCTGCGCTGGAGAGCATACCTGATTTATCTAACCTGGCTGATTTAGCTGATTTGGCAGAGCTGGCTGAACTGAAAAACATCGTCATCGTGGACCAGACTGGCAACCATGCCACCGAGGAAGCCATGGCCTTCGATGCGGAGAAGCGCAAGACTATCGACAAAACCTTTAAGGTGAGCAGCGCCGACGGCCTGAAGATTGATAACCAGTGGGGCAAGGTGCATGTAAACACCTGGGATAAAAAGGAAATGCGGGTGAAGGTGGATGTGATTGCTCGCGCCGCCACGGATGATAGGGCGCAGGCCATACTCAACAGCGTGAACATTCAGGAAAGCCGCGAGGGCAATGCCTATGTTTTCCGTACCCAAAAGGAGCCGATGAACATCAGCGGCAAGCACAGCAAAAGCCTGGAGATAAACTATACCATCTACATGCCTGCCGAAAATGCCATCTCCATTAAGAACCAGTTCGGGGATGTTTACCTGGCCTCTATGAAGGGCAAGGCGGAGATCGATGTAAAGTATGGCGCGCTGAAATGCGATAGGCTGACTAACCAGGGAAATACTATTAAGTTGGCCTACGGTTCTGGCGACTGCAACTATATAAAAGGCGGAAACATCAGCGTGGCCTATGGCAACATGAAGGTAGGCGAAGCGAGCGGCCTGCAGGGCTCCTCCAAGTTCAGCGACTTCAGCATTGGCAACCTGCAGGAAGCCATCGACATGAAGGTGCAGTATGGATCCTTTAATGTAGACAATATCAGCAACAACGTGCGTAAGGTTTCCCTGAACTCTGGTTTTTCTCCGCTCAGCCTGCGCTTTGCCGACGATTCAGCCTTCAACTTCGATGTGAATGTACAGTTCGGTAACTTTAACGTGGATAAGTCGTTGATTACTATCACATCCCTTGAAAAGGACTATACCTCAGCAGAGTATAAAGGCAAGTACGGCAACACCGCGCCCAAGGCAGAGGTAAGCATCATCTCTAAGTATGGGGACGTAAGGTTTATTAAATAGAGCACAAGACGTTAGAATAGTTTGTTTAAGGTGAAGGAAAGAGCTGGCGACTGCCGGCTCTTTCTGTTTTCAGCTGGGTATAGAATCCCTGTTCATTAATAAGTATATTTGGCTATGGCAACTAATAAAGATCTACTAAACTCAAGCAAGGCCCCGGAGCCGGTAGGGCTGTATCCGCACGCGCGGCGTGTGGGCAATCTGCTGTTTCTGTCGGGGGTGGGGCCACGGGAGCGCGGCACTACAAAGATACCCGGTGTGGAGCTGGACGAGCAGGGTAACGTCCTGAGCTACAATATAGAAGCCCAGTGCCGGTCTGTGTTTCAGAACGTGCGCTATATTCTCGAGGACGCCGGCTCCAGTTGGGACAGTTTGGTAGACGTAACCGTGTTTCTGACGAACATGAAGGACGACTTTGCCACCTACAACCGCCTCTACGCCGAGTACTTTAAAGATAACCAGCCTTGCCGTACCACCGTGGAGGTAAACAGCCTGCCTACGCCCATCGCCATTGAGCTGAAGTGCATTGCCATGATTGACTAACAAGTATAAACAGGACTAAAAAAACAGATGGTGAGCGAAAGCAGAGAGCGTTTATACTTAGAAAGGGCTTCGGCCTTTAGCGATCAGGAGAAGAAAGCGGCCTCCACCTCCAGCGCCGTATCCTGGCTGCGGGTGGGGGTGTTTGTGGCCGGTGTGGCTGTGGCCTACTATTTTTTTAGGGCAGGTAATACCACTGCCGGTACGCTGGCCATACTTGGCTTCTACGCCCTTTTTATACTTGTGATGCGCTGGCACAGCCGCCTCAACTTCCGGCACCAGCAGCTGCGCCTGTTGCGGCAGGTAAACGAGCAGGAGGTAGAGCGGCTGCAGGGGAAGCTGAAAAACTTCGATAGCGGACAGGAGTTCGTGGATGACCATCACCCCTATACTTCCGACCTCGATATTTTCGGGCACAACTCGCTGTTCCAGCTGCTCAACCGCTCTGTTACCAGCATTGGCAAGTATAAACTGGCCAGCTGGCTGCGCAAAGCGGCTGCCCCGCAGCAGGTGCTGCAGCGGCAGGAGGCTGTGGCCGAGTTAGCCTCAGACAATAAACTGGATTGGCTCCAGGAACTGGTGGCCCTGCCCATGCACTACAAGCACGACGCTGAATCGGCGGCAGGGTTTATAAGTTGGTTCAAGGACAAAGCCTTTTTCCGGCAGCACAGCTGGCTGAAACCGCTGTTGTTTATACTTCCTATACTTACGCTGGCGGCCATTGCCGGCTGGTTCTATGGCCTTAGCGGCTGGATAGCAGTGGTGTTGCTGCTGGTGCAGTACCTGCTGGCTAACCGGTTTACTGCAGAGCGCGACGAGTATTACGAAAAGAGCATCGGCATTTACGAAGCCATGCGCAGTTATACCAAACAGCTGCAGCACATAGAGCAGCACCAGTTCGATACGCCTTTGCTGCAGGCGCTGCACCAGGAGCTCACAAAGTCCGGCACACGGTCATCCGAAAGTATAAACAAGCTCGCCAACATCATCGACTTTTTCTCTTACCGGCTTAGCACCCTGATGGCATTTTTCCTGAATGCGATGCTGATGTGGGACTTTGTGTGGATGTACCGCCTGGAACGTTGGAAGGAGCAGCACCTGCAGCAACTGGAGCATAGCCTGGAGGTGCTGGCTGAGGTTGAGGCGCTGGCCAGTATGGCGGCCTTCCAGCATGCGCACCCGCATTTTGCTGTGCCGCAACTGAGTCAGGTTCCTTTCCTGTACCAGGCCACGGAGCTGGCGCACCCGCTCATTTTCTCGGTCAAGCCTGTTGCCAACGATTTTCAGATGCAGGGCACAGGCCATACGATTGTCATCACAGGTTCGAATATGTCGGGTAAAACGACTTTTCTGCGCACGGTAGGTATCAACATGGTGCTGGCGCTGATGGGTGGCCCGGTTTGCGCCAGAAGTATGACTGTGACGCCAGCGCAAGTATACACGGCCATGCGCACCGCCGACAACCTGGCCGAGAACACTTCCTCGTTCTACGCCGAGCTGAAGCGCCTGCGTGTGCTGCTGGAGCTGACAGAGCTTGGGCAGCCGGTCTTTTACCTCCTAGATGAGATTCTGAAAGGCACCAACTCCCGCGATCGGCACATCGGGGCCATGTCGCTGATACGGCAGCTGCACAAACGTAATGCCTCGGGCCTCATCTCCACCCACGACCTGGAGCTTGGCGCCATGGAACAGGAACTGCAGGGCAGCGTAGAGAACTACAGCTTCAACAGCGACATCATCGGCAACGAGATTCGGTTCGATTACAGGCTTACGTCCGGCCTCTGCCGCAGCTTTAACGCGAGCAAACTCATGCAGCTGATGGGCATCGAGATTGAAGAAGAAGCCTAGTTGCCTGACAAAGGACAAAGGATTATACTCTAAGTTTTCCTTTTGGAGGGGTTGAGTAGGCCTGCGCTTTTTTCGAACTGTCATCCTGAAAGGATCTTGTGAGCCAGAAGTGATAGCTTTTCGCCTATCCAGCAATATTCTTCTAGAATGACAAAGTCTGTTATTTTAGATACATTAACGGTCTTGTGAGAGAGACATTTATACTATACCCAGTTTACCACAAATCAATACCTTTAAACTATGAGAGTAGTAGCCGACATACCAAATCCGCACGTGAAAATCACGCTGCATTCCTACAACGGCAAGTATATCCTGAAACTGGAGAAAGCCAACCTGGAGCAAATTTATAAAATAGAGGAAACCGAAGTAATGGGCGACGAAGGAGCCAAAGCCCTGATAGATGATGATTTCATTGAGGCCGTCGTGAACCGCTTCGTAGACATGCGCGATGCTTTTGTGAGCACGATGAGGCGGAATGGGTGAGGGGAGTGCGTTTAGCTACTAGCTAGCAGTAAATTGAAGAAGTATAGAAATTAAAATGAAAAAGCTGATTTCATTTATAATAGCCGCTGCAGCACTTGGAACAGCTATATACGTTTTATCAGACCCTTACTTTTTCACGCCTGCAGAAACGCTTTATCAATTAGGTGTAGAAAAATCTGATGAAGGAAATGATGTCATAGATGTACAGGGGAAGAGACAAGCGGCAGACTACTTTGAAAGAGCAATAAAAAAAGGTTATAGCGGCAGAAATGTATATGTAAAGCTGTATTGGGCTTATACCCATATCCATAGTGACTCTACAATTGAAGAAACGCTTACTGATGCGTTAGAAGCATACCCAAATGACGTAGAGTTTCTGTTTAGGAGAGCTAACAGCAGGTTAAGTCAGCATAAATACGAACTTGCAATCGAAGACTATAGCAAGGTAATCAATACCGGGCCTGATTTTCAATACTTATACAGTGCCTATTATGATAGAGGTGCCGCCAAATTTATACTTGGGAAAAGAGTAGCAGCAGAAAAAGATAGAGAAAAGGCTCAGCAGTTGGCTCCGCATCAGCTAAGGACATATGAAGACTATTCTAATCTGTACAAATAAAATCTAGTGCTAACCCAGCACATAAGCCAGTCTTCGGTTGTGCCTCGCTCACCTCATGTACAAATACATTCCCTAAAACAAAAAAGCCCACCTTTCGGCGGGCTTTTTTGTTTATACTTTCAGCAGCAATTAAGCGATAGCAACACGCTTGAAGTCGCTAACTGTCAGGCCTTTGCTAGTGTTGTCAAGTACTTTGGCAACAGACAGGGATGGGTCTTTCACGAAGTCCTGGTTCAGCAGGGTGTTGTCTTTGTAGAACTTGTTCAGTTTACCCATAGCAATCTTCTCCAGCATTTGCTCGGGCTTGCCTTCGGCACGGGCCTGCTCTTTACCAACCTCGATTTCACGCTCTACAGTAGCAGAATCAACGCCGTCTTTGTCAACTGCGATTGGGTTCATGGCAGCAATCTGCATAGCCACGTCTTTACCAACCTCTTCTACGTTGGCACCGCCAGTGTTTACAAGGCCTACCAGCACACCCAGTTTGCCGTTAGAGTGGTTGTAGTTAACAACTTGCTCAGCAGAAACTGTCTCGTAAGAAACAACATCAATTTTCTCACCGATTTTACCCATCAGGTCAGTGATGTGGTCCTGCAGTGAGCGGCCATCAGCCTGAGCAGCAGCCAGCAGTTCTTCTTTAGTAGCGGCGTTTGTAGAAACAGCAGTCTCCAGGGCAGCCTTAGCCAGGTTCTGGAAGTCAGCTACTTTAGAAACAGGCTCAGTTTCGCAAGCCAGGGCAATCACCTTACCGTTTTTGCCGTCTTCGCTTACGTGCGTCAGCACGATACCTTCAGAAGTAGCATTGTCAGCACGCTTGCTGGCAATTTTCTGGCCTTGCTTACGAAGAATATCTTTAGCTGCCTCAAAGTCGCCGTTAGCTTCAGTAAGCGCCTTCTTGCAGTCCATCATACCAGCTCCGGTTTCCTGGCGGAGTTTGTTAACGTCTTGTGCTGTAATAGCCATGATTATATAATTATGAAGTACGAATTAATAATTAAGAATTATGTATAAAGGATTTGAAGTATAAAGTCTTTTGTCCTCTGTCAAAATTTCTTTTGTCTCTTCCCAATCCCCTAAAACAAACTGAACATTGAAGCGCAGTGTGCCCAATGTTCAGTTTGATATAGTGCAATATAAATCAGGGATTATTGCTCGTCAGCTTCCTGCTTCGCCTTAATGCCTTCTTCCTCAGAACGCTTGCGCTCAGTCTCTTCTTTGTCCACTTTGCGCTCAGACAGACCTTCTTCGATAGCCTTACCGATGATCGAAACGATCAGGGATACAGACTTAGAAGCGTCGTCGTTGGCAGGGATTGGGAAGTCTACCAGCTCTGGGTTAGAGTTTGTATCGCAGATAGCGAAGATTGGCAGGTTCAGTTTCTGAGCCTCTTTTACCGCGATGTGCTCACGCTTCACGTCTACGATGAACAGAGCAGCTGGCAGGCGAGACAGGTCAGCGATACCGCCCAGTACTCGGTCCAGTTTCTCACGCTCGCGAGACAGCATCAGCTTCTCACGCTTAGCCAGTGCCTTAGACTGCTCTGGGTCTTTCATCATTTTGTCGATGGTAGACATTTTCTTCAGAGACTTACGCACTGTAGCGAAGTTTGTAAGCATACCACCCAGCCAACGCTCGGTTACGTAAGGCATCTTCAGGCGACGAGCCTCATCTGCCACGATTTCCTGCGCTTGCTTTTTAGTAGCTACAAAAAGGATTTTACGACCAGACTTCGCGATGTTCTTGATGGCGGCAGCAGCCTCATCCAGCGCAACCAGCGTTTTGTTCAGGTCAATGATGTGGATACCGTTCTTCTCCATGAAGATGTACGGAGCCATCTTCGGGTCCCACTTGCGGGTAAGGTGGCCAAAGTGAACACCTGCCTCAAGCAATTCTTTATAATTAGTACTTGCCATGTTGTTGATACACCTTTAATATTAACGTTTGCTGAACTGGAATGAACGACGAGCTTTGCGCTTACCGAACTTCTTACGCTCTACCATGCGTGGGTCACGCGTGATGAAGCCCTCTTTCTTCAGGGCTGACTTATTCTCGGCGTTTTCTACTACCAGTGCTTTAGAGATAGCAAGTCTGAGTGCTTCAGCCTGGCCGCTTACACCACCACCTTTTAGGTTGGCAACCACATCGTACTTGCCAATAGCTTCTAAGGTTTGAAACGGCTGATTCACAATCGTCTGCAGTACTTCGTTAGGGAAGTATGCCTTGATATCTTTACCGTTAATAGTGATATTCCCTTGCCCGGCCGTCATGTAGATACGAGCCACCGAGGTTTTTCTTCTACCAGATGTATTGATAACTTCCATTAATTAATTAGATGTTGAGGGTTAATTCTTTAGGCTGCTGAGCTGCAAATGGATGCTCGCTTCCTGCAAAAACATGAAGATTACGGAACAGCTCGCGACCCAGTCTGTTCTTAGGCAGCATGCCACGAACAGCGCGCTCTACAAGCAGCGTAGATGATTTAGCCTTAAGCTCACGTGGAGAAGTCCTCTTCTGACCGCCTGGGTAACCAGTGTGCGTCAGGTAGTACTTCTGATCCCACTTACGGCCTGTGAAACGTGTGTCATCAGCGTTGATTACGATCACGTTGTCGCCGCAGTCAGCGAAAGGAGTGTACGAAGGCTTATGCTTGCCTTTCAGGATCTTGGCAATCTCAGATGCCACACGACCCAAGCTTCCTTGCCCTGCATCAATAATCACCCAGCCTTTGTTGGCTGTCTTCTTATTGACAGTAAGGGTCTTATAACTTAAATGATCCATTTTTAGTGGTTGTAAGCGATTTATTTATTTTGACTTTTGAACTTTCGGTTCTTGGAAAATGGACACAAAGATAGAAGCTATTTATTTGATATGCAATACATCCTGAATAAAATGCTGAAAGCGAGGGTGAAATGGAAACCCGGAAAGCGCCCGCAACTTTAGCGGTAGCTTAGAGTTATTAAGAACGTGACCTATAACCTGACATTAGAATAAGCCATCCATGAAAGCCATACTTGTAAAACAGCCGGGTGGGCCGGAGCAACTCATACTTGGAGAGTACGAGCAGCCGCTGCCCAACCCGCATGAACTGCTGGTAAAAGTGCACGCTACCGCCCTTAACCGCGCCGATACCCTCCAACGGCAGGGCAAGTACCCGCCGCCCAAAGGAGCAAGCCCTATACTTGGCCTGGAGGTAGCCGGCGAGGTGGTGGAGGCAGGCATTAACTGCACCAAGTATAAAAAAGGCGATAAGGTGTTTGGCCTGCTGCCCGGCGGCGGTTACGCCGAGTATGCCGTGATAGATGAGGCCATGGCGATGCCGGTGCCGGATAACTTAAGTATGGAAGAGGCCGCTGCCATACCCGAAGTGTTCCTGACGGCGTGGCAGGCGCTTGTGTGGCTGGGCAAGCTGCAAACCGGGGAGCGCGCCCTGATCCACGCTGGTGCCAGCGGGGTAGGCACGGCAGCCATACAACTGGCGCGGGCGCTTAGGGCCGAGGTGCTGGTAACGGCATCCGAGCAAAAAGTACAGGCCTGCCTTGACCTGGGGGCCCACAAAGCCATTAACTACAAAGAGGTGCCTTTCGAGGATGAAGTGCTGGCCTACACGAACAGCGAGGGAGTGGATGTGATTGTGGACTTTATTGCCGGGCCATACTTCAACCAGAACCTCGACTGCCTGCGCCTGGATGGCCGGCTGGTTATACTTGCCAGCCTGGGTGGCGGTAAGGTAGGAGAGGTGGATCTGCGTAAAATCCTGAGCAAGCGCCTGCAGGTAATCGGCTCCACGCTCCGCACCAGGTCCAAAGATTACCAGATACAACTAACCGAGGACCTGAGCCGCTTTGCGCTGCCGCTGTTTAAGGAGGGAAAACTTAAGCCAGTGATAGACTCTGTATACGATTGGCAGGACGCAGCTGAAGCGCACCGCTACATGGAGCAGAACAAGAACATCGGCAAGATTGTGCTGCGAATGAGCTGAGATTTTTATAAAGGACTCTCGGACAAAGGAAAGTATGACAAAAGACAAAGGACCGGGGAAACTTCATCCTTCCGAAAAGCGGGTTTTATACTTCGGGCAAGCATAGAAGTATAAAGGACAGAAGAAACAGGCTATTCATACTTCTTCCCGCCATTGTTGGTGTTTTCATCAACAGTCTGTACTTCGGCAGGCTTTAAAGTATAGCTAAAGCCTTCGTAGCCTTGCTTTTCCAAAGCAAAGCAGTTGCAAACTGCTGCCATACTTAGCCACAATAAACTTGCGGCAGAAAGTATAAAAGGACAAAAGAAGCAGGCCAGCCATACTTCTATTGTCCTTTGTCAAAAAAATCGTCTAAGTCTAATGCGCGCGCAGCTGCTTTACCAGCACACCGAAGTCCTTCGGGTATGGGGCCTCAATTTTAACTGGCTCTCCGTTGGGTAGCACAAAGCCAATGTTGAACGAGTGCAGCGCAAAACGCTTGATCAGGGGCAACTCCTCTGTGTTCTTTTTCAAGTTAAAACCGCGCTTCAGGCTGCTCAGGTATACCTGCTCGCCTCCGTACAACGAGTCCCCTACAATAGGGGCGTTCAGGAAGGCCAGGTGCACGCGTATCTGGTGCAGGCGGCCAGTCACGGGGAGACATTCTACCAAGGTATGGCGGGCATAATTCTCTAGGGTGTTAAAGTATGTCTCGGCGGGCTTACCCTGTGGCGATAGCTTGGCCACCCCCTTGGCGTTGGATAAAATGGCGCGGCTCACGAGCTCATCCTCAAATTTGTGCGTGCCCCACACCACGGCATGGTATACTTTGTATACTTCCCGCGACTCGAACTGCATGGCCAGGTTGCGGTAGGCCTCCGGGTTCTTGGCCAGCACCAGGCAACCAGAGGTGTCCTTGTCCAGACGGTGGCAGGCTTGCAGGTCCGGGTTATACTGGCGGGCCAGCTTTAACAGGTTGGTCGTGTTAGGCGTGCGGTCTTCCAGCGTGGCCAGAAACGGCGGCTTGTTTACCACTACGTAATCCTCGTTCTCAAATATTATCAGGTCTTCAAAAACCGGGTACTTCATGCGTTTTATACTTTGTTCGGGCGCAGCCACCTATTGCGGCCGTGCATCCTGCAAAGATACGGATAATAGTGGTTGGTTGATTGCCAGCGTTGCCCGTTGTTAGTGGCGCCGCTATACTTCTGGCAAAGTATAACCATGGGTGCTACCAGCAGGGGCAGTAGCTTTCTGCACCAATAACAAATAACTAATAACGAACAACGAAACCCTACTTCGCCTTCAGAAGCTTAAACCGAAGGGTGGTGCCTTTGTCTACCTCGCTTTTTACGGCTATAAACGAGCGGTGCGCCTCAATGATGTGCTTGCAGATGGAAAGGCCAAGGCCGGTGCTGGTGGTGTCGCGGGTGCGGCTTTTGTCGATGCGGTAGAAGCGCTCAAAAATGCGGTTGATATGCTCCTGGGCTATACCCTTTCCGTCGTCTTTTACCGTGATGGTATACTTTTTCTTGCCCTCATCGAACATGACCCAGATGTTACCGCCCCTGCGGCCATACTTGATGGCGTTGTCGATGAGGTTGGTGAACACCTGGCGTATGCGGTTCGGGTCGGCAAAGAGCATGACGGGTTCGGTGGCCTCCACGTGGATGGTAATTTCCTGCTGTACCGCCTTCAGTTCCAGTTGCTCGGCTACATCGCGCGCCAGCTGGGCTACGTCGAAGTTGCGCTTGGCCATCTTCACCACGCCCTTTTCCAGTTGCGAGATGCTGATCAGGTCCTGCACCAGCGCATCGAGGCCGTCCAGGCTGCGGGCTGCCTTCTCCAGAAACTTATCGCGTACATTCGGGTCGTCTACAGCGCCATCCAGCAAGGTATGGATAAAGCCCTGAGCGGCAAAAATAGGTGTTTTCAGCTCATGCGACACGTCGGCCAGAAACTCGCTGCGCATCATCTGCAGGCTCCTCAGCTCATCAATCTCCTGCTGCTTGCGCTCGGCTATCAGGTAAATTTCGTCCTTTATCTTCTTGAGCGGGTCGGCGGCGAAGGTAGAGCGGCTCTCCACTTTCTTAAAATCCTGCCGCTTCAGTTTCTCCAGGCTGGAGTATATGTGCTTTATCTCCCGAAACACCAGCGCCTCGTAGGAGAAGTGCACCAGCACGAAGCAGCAGATAAACACGATTACCAGCGCTATCACAAAGCCCTGTGAGGAGAACGAGCTGGCTAAAGCAAGAAAGGCGGTAAGCACAAGAGCTACCGCCAGTGAGGTTAAGAGAGCAAGCGTACGCGAGTTCAGGTTCATGTATTAGTCGGTGTTAAACTTATAGCCAACACCCTTTATGGTCTTGATGTTTCCTTCGCCCACCTTCTCCCGCACTTTGCGCACATGCACATCCACCGTGCGGGCAATCACATACACGTCGTTGCCCCAGATGTTGCTCAGCAGCTCCTCGCGCGTGAATACCTTGTTGGGAGTGGCGGCCAGGAAAGCCAGCAGCTCAAACTCCTTCTTAGGCAGCGTGATTTTCTCCTCGCCTTTGTAAACGGCAAAGCTGGTGCGGTCAATCTTCAGGTCGCCTGCCTCGATTACCTTGTCCTGCCCCTCCAGCTGCGCCTCGCGGCGGGCAAAGGCTGCCAGGCGGCTAAGCAGGGCACGGGGTTTTATGGGCTTGGTGATAAAGTCATCGGCACCGGCCTCGAAGGCGGCAACTTCCGAGAACTCCTCGGAGCGGGCAGTCAGGAAGATGATGTGCGTCTGGCGGAACTCCTCCTGCTCGCGCAACTGGCGGCAGGCAGTGATGCCATCCATCACCGGCATCATCACGTCCAGCAGAATAATGTCTGGTTTTACCTGTTTGGCCATCTCCACGGCCTTTTTCCCGTTGTCGGCAGTGCTCACCTCGTATCCTTCGCGGGTAAGGTTATACTGCAGCAGTTCCACGATGTCTGAATCGTCGTCTACTACAAGAACTTTGTAATGCGATGCTGTTTGCACGGTATAGAGTCTTTGGTTATATGTGTCTGGCTACACCTGCGCTGGTCAACGCGCTGTGTATCGAGTGGCTGCTGCCGTTCTCTCTACGCAAAGATACCATTCCTTGTAGCAAGAAGGGATGACGTAACAAAAGTATAACCTACCGGTAACATTTCCTTAACCTTGGGCTGGTTCATACTTCTAACGGACCAGCATTCAGCGCCTTACATCTTATACAGTGCGATGGTAAAGTATAAAAGCCAGCGTTGGCTGGCTTTTATACTTATTTACGGGCTAACAAGAGCTCGTTTTTCAGGTTTTTATAATCGTAGAGGTTCACCTTCACCGAGCCTACAAACATCTCTGCCTGTATTAGTACCGGTATCTTGTTTTTATCATCGGACAGGTATACCGTGATGGAGTTCTCGCCTTTAAACATTTTGTTCTCCGGCATGCGCGGCACCAGTTTAATGGCTTTGATGTTGCCCGCCTTGGTGCTCACCACCTCACGGCCTTTAAACTCCACCTCCATGTTAAAGTGCTCCTCATCGAAGAATCCCTGCACGTTTACTTTATCGCCCACGCGCATCTTGTTAAAGTCGAGGGTGCGCAGGTAGTAAAAACCGCTCACGATGTCCTGCACGTTATCGGTTATCTTATAGGTCTGCTTCTCTACCTTCTTCGATTTCTTCTTTTTCTCTACATGCGCCTTGTTGGCGAAATGGTCGAAATGCACCGTCTCGCGCTTGCGGTAGTTGCCTTCCTCAATGTTGCGGAACGAGCGCTGCGGCACAATGGCAGCCGTGTCTATGTAGGATTGCCAGGTATCGCGCACGCGAATAAAGAGATCGAAAGAGCTGTTGGTTCTGCCATAGACCGTGGCCTTGTAACAGGCGCGGTCGTTTACGGTGTGTATTTCCGGTGAAATATCGATAACAGCCTCTGCCGCCGTAATAGGGCCGTAGTGCACCTTATACTTCAATACCTCTCCGGTGCTAAAGCTCTCGTTGGGGTGGGATCGCATACGGTCCTTGGTGGCAAAGCCAAAAAGTACGATCGTAAGTAGAATGAGTGCCGGGAAAAACTTCTTCATCATAAGTGCCTTCCTTTTGGTTCCAGTATCAATACATACCTATAATCAAGTTCTGTACCAATATTTGCCAAGGCTTAAATTATAGAATCTCCTTTAGCTATTCAACTGATTTTAAATAAAAAAGGTGCTACCGGGGTAGCACCTTTTTTTACTTCAGGTTGGGAAATAAAGTTCACTCGGCAGCGGCTGCAGCTGCGGCTGAGTCGTCCAGAGCGGCGGCAACCTTCTCCGGCTCGCCTTTCACGATGGCTCTGATCTTGTTCTCGATCTCTTCCATCAGCTCCGGGTTGTCCTGCAGGATTTGCTTCACGCCGTCGCGGCCCTGGCCCAGCTTGTCGCCGTTATAGGAGAACCACGAACCGGACTTCTGCACGATGCCCAGCTCTACGCCCAGGTCCAGTACCTCGCCTACCTTAGAGATGCCTTCGCCATACATGATGTCGAACTCCACCACTTTGAAAGGAGGGGCTACCTTGTTCTTCACCACCTTCACGCGGGTACGGTTACCGGTAATGTTGTCGGCGCTCTCCTTAATCTGGCCCACACGGCGGATATCCAGACGCACAGAAGCATAGAACTTCAGGGCGTTACCACCTGTAGTCGTCTCTGGGTTACCGAACATCACACCAATCTTCTCGCGCAGCTGGTTGATGAAGATACAGGTACAGCCTGTTTTGTTGATGGTACCGGTCAGCTTACGCAGCGCCTGAGACATCAAGCGCGCCTGCAGACCCATCTTGCTGTCGCCCATGTCGCCTTCCAGTTCGCCTTTCGGCACGAGGGCGGCCACAGAGTCAATTACGATAATATCAATAGCACCAGAGCGGATCAAGTGGTCGGCGATTTCGAGCGCCTGCTCCCCGTTATCTGGCTGAGAAATCAGCAGGTTTTCTGTGTCGATTCCCAGTTTCTGGGCGTATATTCTGTCGAATGCGTGCTCAGCGTCGATAAATGCCGCCAGGCCGCCTTTTTTCTGTGCTTCTGCAATGCAGTGCAAAGTAAGCGTGGTTTTACCAGAAGATTCAGGACCGTAGATCTCTACGACACGGCCGCGTGGCAAACCGCCGATACCCAACGCAATATCCAGGCCCAGTGAACCAGTGGAGATGGCCGGAATGTCCTCAACCTTGTTGTCGCTCAGCTTCATAACGGTGCCTTTGCCGTATGTTTTGTCGAGCTTGTCCATGGTCAGCTGCAGGGCCTTCAGTTTTTCGTTGCTTACGCTCATGTGTGTTTTCTTAATTAGCTTTATATTGAAGGTGAAATTACTAAATCGGCACCAATCTTCAAAATAGTTTGTAAGTAATTTGCTAATTTTTTTAGCTGATTGCTGCCGTCTGATTATAACATAGCTCCACCTGTTTTTGTGCCATACTCACTGCTTTTTTATGCGCTTGCTACAAGTTTTTTTTCTGCTGATTTTGTTGATTGTAAGCCCCCTTGCCAGAGCGCAACTAAACAACCGGGCGCTGATGCAGCAGGTGCAGGTACGGGAGCAGAATGCTAAAAATATTAGGATGCAGGTGCAGGCGCTGGGTTTCCTGAAAAACAACGAGTACTTCAACAAAATCGCCGACGGCTATACGTTGTTCGGCTACCAGCTTAACCCCAAGCTTAGCTACCAACCCACCGAAAACCTGGTGATAGAAGCGGGTGCCTTGCTCTGGAAAGACTTCGGCGCGTCCGGCTACGAGGACATCCTCCCGACCTTTACCATTAAAGTGCAGCGGCAAAACTGGCAGCTGCTCTTCGGCACATTGGAGGGAAACCTGAACCACGGCTACATCGAACCCCTCTATGATTTCGAGCGGCTTATACTTAACCGGCTGGAAAACGGCATTCAGTACAAGCTACAAACCAACCGCTTTCACGTAGATGCCTGGGCCGATTGGGTGAACATGCTCTACCGCGGCGAGGACGACCAGGAGCAGGTAAACGGCGGCGCGGCGTTGGCGATACTTTTGCTGGGGCAGGAGGGACGCGGCAACCTGGCCGACAGTTTATACTTAACGCTGCCCCTGCAGTTTACGGCCCAGCACAAGGGTGGCCAGATAGACGCTTCCGAACTGCCGCTAACCACCGTAGCCAATGCTGCCATAGGCCTGGAGCTGGAGAAGAAGTATAGCCGCCGGGTGTTGCACCGCCTTTATACTAAAAACTATGTGGTGGGCTTTAAGGATTTCTCGAACGAGCTGCAGCTGCCTTACGAGCAGGGCCACGGGTTATACTTCAACATCGGGGCTGACACAAAATACCAGGATGTGATGCTGAGCTACTGGCGCGGCGATGGCTACATCAGTGAGTTGGGCGGCAAGCTGTACCAATCGGCCTCTACTACTTTTAAGCACCCTGATTACCTGGAGGAGGATCGGGAGTTGCTTATCCTTCGGTTGATGAAAGACATTGAGCTGGTGGAAAACCTGAACCTAACGCTGCGCCTGGAGCCTCTCTGGGACTTCAACAACCCGAAACTGGAGTTCTCCAGCGGCTTCTACCTGGCTTTTAATACTGATTTTTTTCTGGCCAAGGCAAAGCGCTAAGTATAAAGTATAGCTGTCTGAAGACATTGATAAGGTAGAAGTAGGTTTATACTTTATACTTGTCTTAATCAGAATTTTCAGGATTTTATACTAGGCTACACTTCCATCCCCGTCGCTGGTGCGGGTTTGCAACCCGTGCCTACTAATGATGTTGGGTTTACAACCCATCTGGCTTGGAAAGCCATACTTACTCTGGCTATACTTTATACTTGCTGCTATAGATTCTTAGCCACCGCTTTCCTCTGCTTGACACAAGCTATCCTTGCTAGCTACAGTTCATCCTCTAGTTCGCACAAACGTCTCGTTTCATCTCTTACTTGGTGCCCTCCCAGGCCGGGAGGCCTCGCCTTCGGGCATCGCGCGGTGTACATTTCTTTTGCTACCCTTCGGTCGCAATGCCCTTAGCGGGCACCAGAAATCTACAAGGCGCTCAACCCAAAGGCTGGGAATAGGTTCGATAGCCACTGCCTTTGCTATGCAACAAGTATAAACTGTCCCCTTGAGGGGACTATAGGGGTGTTAATCGTTAACAGAAATTCCCCTCCTCGGAGGGGCTAGGGGTGGGTTTATACGTTGTAGGGACAGGTCGCGACCTGTCCGCGTAAGGACAGCAACTACGAAACTTATACTTCAGCCATCGTAATCACAGAACTCCCCTCCTTAGACAAGGAGGGGTAGGGGTGGTTGGACCCGGTATAGCAGCCTAAAACACCTATACAACCGCCGTAGAATTTGCTGCCTGCTGTTGCTGCTTGCTCTCAAAATCCTGGCGGGTGAGGCCGTAGTAGGTCAGGTCCAGGAGCTCATCCGAGTCGGCGCCGCGGTGGTCGCAGCGCAACACGCCTTCCTTCATAAATCCGCAGCTCTCGGCCAGAGAGCCGTAGCTCTCGTTGGCAGTTGTGCAACGCAGGTATACTTTATTTAGGCCCAGGGGGCCGAAGGCAAAATGGATCACCTCATCCAGGGCCTCCTGCGCTAGCTGTCGGGTGGCAGGCCAGCCATCAAAGTATAAACCTACCTCGGCTTTGGGTACAGAGCGGTCCAGATTCTTCAGGGCAATATCGCCGATGTAACGATTATCCTGCTTCTGCCATACCCCAAACTCAAACGTGCGGCGGTTGTCCCAGTCGGTGCGCAGTTGCTGCACCTGAGAGCGGGCATCATCCAGAACACGCACCCGCGACAGGCGTCCCGGAAAAGCAGGGCTCAGGTACGCCATACTCTCCTGCAGCAAGCGCATGAAGTCGCGCTCGTCTCCGTCCTGGTAAGGGCGCAGCAGCAGGTTTTTGGTCTCGAGGTGCTCGTCAAAGTCTTCAGGGAGTGCGTTGTAAAGAAAGCTCATCAAAGATAAAGTGTCAGGTTTCTGCTCACTCATACGCTAACTAAGGTAAAACGTGTTGCCATGACGGCAAGTTTAGGCGCATCCAACAGTTGGCGTGCTTCTGCCGTTACAAAGTATGAATTGATTTTGAACCACTTAAAATGACATGAAAGCAAATGGGAAACAGACTTGAAGGAAAAGTAGCCATCGTGACGGGCGGTGGCGCAGGCATCGGTGAGGCCATCTGTAAGAAATTCGCCAGAGAGGGAGCAAGCGTTATAGTGGCCGGTTTTCCGGAGGACCCGGTAGAGGACGTGGCACGGGAAATACAGGAGGAGGGAGGCACCGCCATTCCGTTCACAGCCGATTTATCGTTGCTGGCCAACGCCGAGAGCTGCGTGCAGCTGGCTGTTAGGCAGTATGGTAAACTCGATATCCTGATCAACAACGCAGGCACCTTTCCGGAGGTGAACATGCTCTCCGACTACTCGGAGGAGGCATTTGATTACCTGCTCAAAAACAACATCCGGACGGCCTTTGTGATGAGCAGGGCGGCGCTGCCGGAGCTGCAGAAAACCAAGGGCAATATTGTGTGCGCGGGCTCTGAGTCAGGGGCGCTCGGCATTGCACAGAACGCCCCGTATGGTGGCACTAAAGGATTTATGCATGCCTTTGCCAAGGGACTGGCAGCCGAGCAGGCGCAAAAAGGCGTTCGCTGCAACGTTGTAGCTCCTGGGCCTATTGATACCGGCTGGACGCACAAGGAAACCGGCCCAATGGACAAGCAGATGGAGCAGATGGTAACGCAGGGCACGCTGATGGGCCGCCGGGGCACGCCGGAAGAGGTGGCTAACGTATACCTGTTCCTGGCTTCGGAGGAGGCCTCTTATGTAACAGGTGCCATCTTCCCGGTGGATGGTGGTACGCTCATCGCCAAAGGCCCGGCCGGTGATATGGCCGCAGCAAGTATGAAGGAGCAGCCTGATGGGCAGCTGAAGCTGAAGCACTCCAAGGAAAGCCATACTTCTATCCGCAAGTAAAGTATAGACTACGTAATAGCACGAAGCCACTCCCTATACTTTAGGGAGTGGCTTCGTATTTATACTTCTTTATACTTACTACGCGTTCAGGTACGGGTAGTTGAAGTGCTTTGGGCTATGCAGGTTCTGCTGGATCATCATTACCTCCAGCGTGTGGGCTGTTTCTTTGAAGAACTCCAGGCGGCGGTACAGCATCTCCTTTTGAAGTACGGTGCCGGTGGCCGTTTTCATGTATGCTTTCTTGTCTTCCAGCACGCGTTGCATCACCTCGTCCGCCTGCTGCTGGTGCTGCAGATACCATTGCTGAAAATCAAACAGGCGGGCCAAGCCAGGAGTGCCTGACTGAAAATCCAGCCCGTGCAGGCGCAGCACATCAGCCAGCAGGTCTATCTCCAGCGGAATGGAGACGTTGTAAGGCATGGTGCGAATCTCCAGCTTGCTGTTCAGCGCATTGGCGATGCTATTCAGGTTATCTCTAAAGCGAAGGAATAAAGCAGCCGCTTCCATATTTGTATCGAGTAAATGTAACTATAAGTATGGGCGCAAAATTACACTAATTTGGGTTACATCCAACCTCTGCAGCTCTCTTGGTTACGCCTTACCAGCTTCCGGAATGCTCAAACTATACTCTTTGCTGTACAGGGCAGCAAGTTGCTGATGTTCTTGTGGCGTAATGACATTCCTGTCTCTTAGCCAATTTACCTGCTCTAATTGCTCTTCAAGCGGGATACGCTCATCCATCTTAGCATACTTATACAGCAGGTACTTCTTTGATTGAGCCTGTAGCTCTTGAATAAAAGTATGTACAGTTGCCTTGTCAGGGGATTCCTCAAAGAATTCAACGCGCTTAGTAGAAGCAACTAGAACGAGAGACTTTTTACGTGTGAAATAGACAAGAAACGAGAAGAAGCAGAACAAACACAATACAAACAGTGTTACGCCGTAGTCTTGTTTGTCGCCAAAGATTTGAAAGTACAGTTTGGCGCAGAGCACAACGAACAGTAAGGTTGAAAAGGTAACCAGGTTCCGGTTAAACTCTTCCCTGGGAATTAACTTGTTCCCCGCTATCTCTTCAAAAGGTATTTCAATGGATTCCTTCAGAAAAGGAGCTTCTTGTAAGACTTTGAGCTTACCATCAGAAATTTCAAATTCTTGTCGGAAATAAGGCCTTGTCTGATATAAGGACTGCATAAGCGGACTTGAGCGCCTACAGCAGCTCCCGGATCAGTTGTTCTTCTGAGATTCCCTCGGCCTCGGCTTTAAAGTTGCGCACAATGCGGTGGCGAAGTATAGGCAGCGCCACTTCCTGCACATCCTCAATATCGGGGCTATACTTGCCGTTAAGGATGGCGTTGCACTTGGCCCCCACGATCAGGTGCTGCGAAGCCCTTGGGCCTGCTCCCCACTCCAGAAACTGGTTTGCCTGCTTGGAAGCCATGGGCATGTTCGGGCGGGTCTGGTGCACCAGCTTCACGGCATACTCCACCACATTGTCTGCCACAGGCACGCGGCGCACGAGCTGCTGAAAGGCCAGTATGTCATCGGCGTGCAGAATCCTGTTGAGCTGATGTACGGTAGCCCCGGTGGTGTTCTTCACAATCTGCAGCTCCGACTCGTAGCTAGGGTAGCCCAGCGTGATGTTGAACATGAAGCGGTCGAGCTGGGCCTCAGGCAGGGGATAGGTGCCTTCCTGCTCAATCGGGTTTTGTGTGGCCAGCACGAAGAAAGGTTCTGGAAGGCGGTATCGGTGTCCTGCTACGGTTACAGCGTGCTCCTGCATCGCCTCCAGCAGGGCAGCCTGGGTTTTGGGCGGCGTGCGGTTTATCTCGTCGGCCAAAACAATGTTGGCGAAGATAGGGCCTGTCACGAACCGGAAATTGCGGTCGTTATCCAGCGTTTCGGCACCCACGATGTCGGAGGGCATCAGGTCTGGCGTGAACTGCACCCGGTTAAAGCTCATGTCGAGCGTGGAGGCGATGGTTTGGATGAGGAGCGTTTTAGCCAGCCCCGGCACGCCCACCAACAGGCAGTGCCCCTGACAAAAAACAGCTGTAAGTACTAACCTTACCACTTCGTCCTGACCTACAATCACTTTCGAGATTTCGGAAGTGAGCTCCCGGTAAGAGTAGTGCAGGGCGTCGGCTGCTTCTTTGTCAGAGGTGAACTGCTTCATAGGTTCGTTATTGCGTTAGATGCTCCAACCCGCCGCATTCCTCGTACTGCGGGTCTATTTCGATGTATACCGTGTTAACGTTCTTCTTAAACCAATCGCTTACGGCGCTGCTGCGCTTCTGGGCAAGGGCCGCGTTGGCAATTTTCTGGTAATCGTCCGTCAGGTTAGCCAGGTGCGGCGGCGTTTTAGACTTCAGGTAAAGTATGCGGGCCGCGTCTTTGCCGTCTGGTGTGGTAAAGGACACCGGCTTAGATATTTCGCCCACCTCCAGCGTATCAATCACAAAGAAGATAGCCGGGTCCACCTGGTCCATCGGGATGTAGGTGGT
Organism: Pontibacter chinhatensis; assembly: GCF_900113285.1. GTDB lineage: Bacteria > Bacteroidota > Bacteroidia > Cytophagales > Hymenobacteraceae > Pontibacter > Pontibacter chinhatensis. The sequence goes on along the minus strand of NZ_FOOT01000004.1, from coordinate 276,081 downwards.
GCCGGTGGCGCGGCTCGTAAGCATGCCGCCGTTATCCTTGGTGTTGGTGTCATCGGAGTACTCCTTGGCTGCCTGTGCAAACGTAAGGCTATCGCTTACTATAAGCGAACGAACGCTGTCCAGCTCGGTTACCGCTGCGTTAATGTCCACAGTGGCGGTGGCCGGTTTTATCAGGATGTGGCGGGTGTTAAACTCCTGCCCGCGGCGCTCGATCAGCTGAATCAGGTGAAAACCGAACTGCGACTCGATAACGTTGGAGATGCCTCCCGGCTCCAGGCGAAGGGCGGCTGCCTCATACTCCGGCACCAGCTCCTTCTTCTTGAAGAAGCCCAGCTCGCCACCGTCCTGCGCAGAACCCGGGTCCTGAGAATACTGCTTGGCCAGTGTGGCAAAATCTTCACCGGCAAGTATACGCTTGCGAAGTTCTTCCAGTTGCTGGCGCGCCGCCTGTTTCTGCTCACGGCCAATTTCGGCGTGGATCACAATCTGGCCAATCTCCACCTCTGTAGAAAAGTAAGGGAGGCTGTCTTTCGGGATGTTGTTGAAATACCTTTTAATCTCCTTGGGCGTAACCGATACTTTGCTGGTGATCTCGCGCTGCATACGCTCCATTACCATTTGCTCGCGAACCGTTTTGCGGAGTTCGTCTTTGAGCTGGCGCAGGCTTTTGTTGTAGTACTGCTCCAGGCGCTCGGTGCCGCCCACCTGGCTGGCCAGGTAGTTGATACGCTCGTCCAACTCACCCGTCACCATCACTTCCTCCACCGTTATCGAGTCAATCTCGGCGCGGGCCAGCAGGAGTTTGTCCTGCAGCAGGGAAGTAAAGATCTGGCACTTCAGATCTTCGCTGGGCTGTTGTTTCGACTGGGCCAGGTACTGCAGGTAGCCGAATTCCAGGTCGGAGCGAAGTATGACGTGGTTGTCTACCTTCGCGATGATGCCATCCACCTGCACCTGTTGCACAGGAGCCTGGGCATGGGCAGAAGATACGATGAGGCAAAGTGCCGCAAAGGCCAACAGGGCAAACTGATGTATCTTTTTCAAGGGATCTATTTTAATTTATACTTATGCTGGGAAATAACGCACAAGTTACTTCTTTATTCTGAAATACACGAAAAGCAGGGCAAATTAGCCGTAGGGCCAGGGCCTACTTCCGCACCAGCTTTTCTACCTCTTCTGCTTTAATATTTACCGGATACTTGCTGCGCAGCTCCTGCACCCACTGCTCCTCCAGGTAGTTCTGGTAATCGGAGATAACCGGGCCACGCACCTCGCTCAGCTCCTTGTGGGCAGGCGCCAGCACGTCTTTGATGAGAATGAAGTACTCGCGGCCGTTCTGCTGCAAGGTATAGCTGCCTTCCTTCCACTCCACGGCGTCCAGCGCCTTGTTGTCGCCTCGCTGGAACTTCTTCTCCGTGATCTGCACGGCCAGCGGGTTGTCCTTGTTCAGGCTCTCGGCCAGGGCAGCCAGCTCCGAAGTATAAAGGGCAAAGGAAGTGCGGCGGTTGCGGCGGCGGCCGGTCTCGGTGTTGTCGGGTCCGGCCTGCTTGCTCTTGCCCAGGCTTTTGCTGGTTATCTGTGCGGCCGGTACTCCCTGCTGCTGCAGGTAGGCTTTGGCAGCGTTGGCGCGCGCCTCCGCTATACTGGCGTTTTCGCGGGCATCGGTGTGGCCGTTAATTTCCAGCGTCAGGCTTTGGTTCTGCTCCAGCAGGTTTGCCAGTTTGTCCAGCTCGGCTTTGCCCTCTGCCGTAAGCTCTGCCTTGTTCTGGGCAAACAGCACATCGCTCAGCCTGGCAAAGGAAACGGGGTAGCGACCTGCATTCAGTTGCTGTTGTGCCTGCTGCAGCAACTCCTTGTTGGCTGCACTGATAACCACGGCATCAGCGCGCTCGCCCCACTTATACTTTTCACGGTTCTGGTTAAAGAAGGTGCGCAGCCCGGCAGTGTCCTCAATGGCCTTGCTCCATACTTTCTCGTCCATCAGCTGGAACAGCAGAATGCCATCGTGGTACTCCTGCACCAGCATGCGGTAGTCGGTATACTTGTTTTCGAGGTTGTTGCGCTCATACTCCAGCAGGGACTCCTCTGCAAAGTTATCGTAGAGCAGGTTCATGGTGTGGGCGGCAGTGCCGCTGGTGCGCGGGCGCTGCTCGGCTTTTACATAAGTATAAAAATCAGCCACAGTGTAGTTTTTCCCCTGGATAGAGAAAAGCGTTTGCTTCAGCGCCTTGTCATTCTCGTCATAGGTCCAGGTGCCCTGCAGCAATTCGTCAGAAGCCTTAGCCAGCGCCGCAGTCTTTACCTCTGCGTTCTCGGTAAAGCTGTTCTCCTGGCGGATACGCTTCAGGAAGGCGCTCTTGTTAAGCTCGGAGCGGGAGTCTTTGGCTATCTTGTTGCGCAGGTGCTGTTCCATATCCTCAAAGGCCGGCAGGCTACGCTTTTCGATCAGCTTGATAATGTGCCAGCCGTAAGGCGTGTAAACCGGCTTGGAGATGTCGCCCGGCTTCTGCAGGCCAAAGGCAGCCTCCTCAAAGGCAGGGATCATGCGGCCGGTGCCAAACCACGGCAGCTCGCCGCCGTTGCGGGCAGTGCTGGCATCCTCCGAGAACTCAGTAACCAGTTTCTCCCACTGCTCCCCGCGCTGCAGGCGGCGGTGGATAGCGTCGGTGCGCTGCTTGGCCGCCAGCGAGTCGGCGGCAGGGGCGTTTGGCGTGGAGCGCACCATGATGTGGGCTACCTTGGCCTCGCCGCGGGCAGTACGCTTGTCGTTTACTTTAATCAGGTGGTAGCCAAAGCGCGTGCGAACGGGCTTGGAGATATCGCCAACGGCGGTTTTGTAGGCCGCGTCCTCGAACGGGTACACCATCTGCAGGGCTGTAAAATAGCCTAGCTCGCCATTGTTCTCAGCAGCTGATGGATCCTGGGAATTTTCCCGTGCCAGCTTTCCGAAATCTTCGCCTTTGAGGGCGCGCTGCCGCAGCTCCACCACGCGGTTGTAGGCGGCCAGCGTATCTTCAGGGGCGGCGTCCGGGGCCAGGGAGATAAGGATATGCGAGGCGTTCACCTCCTGCTTCATGCGCTCATAGGCATCCTTCACCAGCTGGTTAGTTACGCTCTTCTCTGTCAGGAAAGGTTGCGCCAGCTGCTCCTTGTAGCCCTCCAGTTCCCGCCTGAAGGCCATGGTCGTGTCCAGGCCGCGGTTCTCGGCTTCGATTACCTTCAGCTTGAAATTGGTGTAGAGGCTCAGGTAGTCTGTTACGCTTTCGCGGGTATAGGCATCGTCGTTACCGCCGTTGTTCTTCTCATACACATAGCGGAACTCGGAAGTGGAGATAGGCTGGTTGCCAAGCGTAGCGATTGCGGGTTCTTTACTGTCGTTCTTCTTAGTGGCGGTACAGCCGGCAATGGCCAGGGCGGCTGCCGCTACCAGTAGGTGGTTGCTGCGCATAGGTTGATGTAAAATCAGTAGTATCTTTCTCGCCGGCCCGGGGGACCAGGAATTGCAATTTTAGGTAAAATTTCTGACAGATAAATCAAAAACTGTATCCTTAATATAATTGCAGGAGTATTTGTTCCCCGATAACGGAAGAAGGGCAGTTAAAGTATGTAACTGACTTTATCTGATTTTCTTATAAAGCAGGCAGGTGTTTTGGGTGCCGTCCGTCACAAACTCCACCTTGTCCATGATGCGGTTGACCAGGGCAATGCCCACGCCGCCCTTTTTGCCCATCCGGATGTGCTCCTGGATGTTGGGCTCCCGGTAGTTGCTTTGCTCAAAGGCGCGGCCCTGGTCGGAAATCTCAAACTTCACCTGGTCTTTCACGGTTTGTACCTTCAGGGTCAGGTATTTGCTCGGGTCCTCGTGGTTGGCGTGTATAATCAGGTTAGCGCATATCTCATCCACTGCCAATACGATTTGGTTCATGAGGATATCTGAGAGCGCAAGTGTGCGCAGATACTCCGTCACGAAGTCCCGTATCAGCTTCAGGTTTTTTTTAGTACAATTTACCCGAATGGAGTTACTCATTGGCAATGCTTCTTGCTTCCTCGTAATCGGACACGATGGTCATGAGCAGGTCAAGGCCAAGTATCTCGAACACGTTACGCACCTTATCCTGCATGTTGTAGAAGATTAGCCGGATCTGGGCATCTTCGAAACGCTGCAAGTGGGAGATGAACACCCCAAGGCCCGCTGATGAAATATAGTTCAGGTTCTGGCAATTAACCAAAACCATAGTGTATTTCATAATTTCCGGGTCAGATAACTCTTCGTCCAATATTACGGAGGAACTTGCGTCCAATTCACCGTCCAGGGTAAGGATTACGGTGTTGTCTCTGATTTCTTGTGTAATTTTCATCGGCATACTTTACGGGTTAGTCATATGTTTTGTTGGGTGGGCCTGAACTTTATGACGAGCAGTGTTTGGTCGTCATAAACGTTGTCGGGTCCGGTAAAGTCGTTCACATCGTTGATGATGGCATACTTAATGTCGTCGGCCTCCAGGTGGTAGGTCTGCTTGAGCATGTACAGCAGCCTGTCCTCGCCATACTCTTCATTCTGCAAATTGCGTGCCTCCACAATGCCGTCGGTGTATATTACCATCACGTCACCGGGGTTGTAGTCGTAGTACATCTCGCGGATGTGCCCGGCATAGGCTTTGTCGTCGCGCAGGATGCCCAGCCCCAGACCGTCCGTCTTGAAATAGAACACGTCATCCATCATCGAGTTATAGTATAACGTATGGCAGTGGCCCGCGCGTGCGAACATAAAGCCCTTCATACGGTAATCTATGATATATAGCGAAGAAGTAATGAAAGAGGTTCGCTCCAGGCAGCGGCTCAGGGCGCTGTTGGCCTGCTTCATGAACTCGCTCGGAGCCATGTCCTGCTGCATCAGCCCATGAAAAATGCCCTTCATCTGCGCCATATGGAAAGCGGCCGAGATACCCTTTCCTGATACGTCGCCGATGATGATGGCGATGCGTGATTCGCTCAGCTGCAGGAAATCGTAGAAGTCGCCTCCTACCTCTTTGGCGGCCACCGAGTGCGTGCTTATCTCAAACCAGCTATCGGTGGGGAATGTTTTGGGGTTCAGACTCTCCTGCACCTGCGTGGCAATCTTCAGCTCCTCCTTGTAGCGCTCGTTCTGCAGCGACTCGCTAATCAGGCGCAGGTTCTCGATGGTGAGGGTGGTCTGGCTGGTAAAGGTGCGAAGCACGTTCACGGTTTCGTGGTCAAACCCGCCCTCCACGTCCTTTAACAAGTATAGCACCCCCGAAAGGTGCTTGGTGGATTTTATCGGAAGTATGGCCATGGATTTCCAGGGCAGGCCTAAGCCCCGGAAGCCTGGGTTGCGGCCCAAGTTGTTGTTGATGTAATCCATGTTGTGGATGTTGTAGGCCTGCAGCAGGTGGCGTATACTTTTTACCTGCGCCTCGGTGATGTTGAGCAGGTGCGTCACCTGCGGATCGCTGTTGCGGATTACCTCGAACCAGGCGGCGCTGGCATCCGAGGCCTTGATGGTGCTGTCCACTAGCATGTCGTATACCTGCGCCTCGCTCTGCCCCTGCTGGATGGAAAGGCTCAGGCGCTGGAAGTTGAGCAAATCCTCGCTCTTCTGCTCGAACACGCTGGAGGTGGGCAGGCTGAACAACGACACCAGGAAGGCCGCCAATGTATAAAGCCCCACAAACAGCATGGCCAGCAGCAGGAATCCCACGTCGGTATAATCCACCGTGAGCTGCTCGTTATCGGCCATGTTGTAGAAGAAGCGGATGAAGATGTAGCAGCTCAGCAGGATGGCACCCAGCAGCACCAGCGATCGGCTCTTGTTGCTGAAGGTAAGGTAGGCCACCCACTTGAGGTTGGTGCACAGAAAGAGGATGTAGAAGCCCATCAGCGCCAGCAGCGGCAGGAAAACGTAGCTGGTATACTTGAAGTTGAACAGGGTGAGGAGCAGGATGCCGCCCAGCAGCAGCTCAAACCAATCCCAGGCTATCTGCAGAAACTTGTTTTTGTGGTGCAGCAGCAGCTGCCGCCAGATGTAAAAGGCCTTGGCTAGGAAGAGCACCAGCAAGCCAAAGTTAATCTGATACACCACGTGCAGCAGCAAGGTATACTGCTCATCGATGTAGTTGATGTAAACCCGGTACACCAGGTAGAGCGCCACGCTCAGGTAAGCCGCCACCCCCGCCTTGGAGAAGAGGTTCCAGAGGTAGCCGATAAAGTCTACGCCCTTGAGCATCTCGGTGTGCAGCCGTTGAAACAGGAACACCGACACGATGAAGATAACAATCAGGAGGTTGCTGATGAACGGATACGCAAAACCGGGCGCGTTGCTCCCTGCCTGTTTGCTTTCGGCAGTGAGCAGCACATACACCAGTAGTAAGAGCCAGCTTACTACCGTGGTGGTTGCCAGTAAGGTTTTTGCGTTGTTCTTATACAGCATAAAACGGGTATCCGTCTTTTGATTAGCCACAGCAGAATAGGAAGTTTCCCGGCCTGCTTTTAACATGAAAGGTAGTTAAAAAAACGACATCTTGGCTAAGGATGTCCTGCCCTGTGGGGCAAAACAACTTGCATAACGTAATTCAGGAAGCGCAGGTTTGCCTTTGCCCCTGTATCGAACGTAAAATATAGCATTTTGTTTATGTTTGTAAAAAAGTATAGCAGCCGGCGCACAGGCACCGGCTGCTATACTTTTTACTGGATGTTGCCACACAAAAGTATGGCACCACACTCTTTATACGTTAGCGGCTGTAGTTAGGAGCCTCGCGCATGATCTGCACATCGTGCGGATGGCTTTCGCGCAGGCCGGCGCCGGTTATCTTCACCATTTTGGCTTTCTGCAGATCCTCGATGCGTGGCGTGCCACAGTAGCCCATACCGGCCCTGATGCCGCCCACCAGCTGGTAAATCACTTCGCTCACCAGGCCTTTGTAAGCCACGCGGCCCACAATGCCTTCCGGCACCAGCTTCTTGGAGTCTTTCTCGTCGCCCTGGAAGTAGCGGTCCTTGGAGCCTTCCTCCATCGCTTCTACAGAGCCCATGCCACGGTAGGTTTTATACTTGCGTCCTTCGTAGATGATCATCTCGCCCGGGGCCTCTTCCGTGCCAGCCAGCAGCGAGCCAATCATGGCCGTGCTTGCACCGCCCGCCAGCGCCTTCACAATATCACCGGAGAACTTGATGCCACCGTCGGCAATAACTGGAACACCAGTGCCCTCCAGGCCTCTCACTGCCTCCATTACGGCAGAGAGCTGCGGCACACCGATACCGGCAATAACGCGGGTCGTACAAATACTTCCTGGGCCAACGCCAACCTTCACCGCGTCGGCACCAGCATCGGCCAGCGCTCTGGCGCCCTCGGCAGTGGCCACGTTGCCCGCAATCAGGTCTACGTTCGGGAATTCGGTTTTAATGCGCTTTACTGCCTCCAGCACCCCCTTAGAGTGGCCGTGGGCGGTATCCACGCTGATTACGTCTACGCCAGCGTCTACCAGTGCCTTCACGCGGTCCAGTACATCCGGGGTTACCCCAACGGCGGCACCTACACGCAGGCGGCCATACTCGTCTTTGCAGGCAAAGGGACGGTCTTTCTTCTTCAGGATGTCTTTGTAAGTGATAAGGCCGGCCAGTTTTCCGTGCTCGTCTACCACCGGCAGCTTCTCGATCTTGAACTCCTGCAGGATATCCTCGGCCTTGGCCAGATCGGTGCCTTTCTGGGCTGTGATCAGGTTCTCACTCGTCATCACATCCGAAACAGGCAGGGTAAGGTCTTTCTGGAAACGCAGGTCGCGGTTGGTGATGATGCCGGTCAGCTGGCCTTCGTCGTTCACGATCGGAATACCGCCAATCTTGTTCTCGGTCATGATCTGCACGGCGTCGCCCAGCGTGGCCTTCTCATTCAGAGTGATTGGGTCCATGATCATGCCGCTCTCCGAACGCTTTACCTTGCGCACCTGCTCGGCCTGCTTTCTGATGGACATGTTTTTATGAATGATGCCGATGCCGCCTTCCTGTGCCATCGCAATCGCCAAATCGGCCTCGGTTACCGTGTCCATGGCAGCCGACAGAAGCGGAATGTTGATGCGGATGTTGCGGGTTAACTGGGTGGAAGTATCGGTCTGGTGGGGAAGTACCTCGGAGTAGGCCGGTAGAAGAAGCACATCGTCGTAGGTCAGCGCCTCAAATAAAATCTTAGACTGATCGGAGATCATGGCAAATAAAGTTAGGGGTTCTTATTTGCCGCGTAAAGTTACAGAATCCTAAGCAGATATTTACGCAAGTGCAGTAGATATTTTTTATATCCGCTTGTCTATAAAAGTATAGCGATAATTGGAAATTAAAGTGTTAGCCTTGGTCGCGGGTGCTATCCAGGCTAGTTGAAAGCCTGGTTTTCCTTTGCTTTTATACTGGCGGTACCTCGTCGGCATAAATGCGCGGGCACCCCAAAGTATGCCTGAGGCTTTTCGTCTTCAGGCGAAGCAGCAAGTATAGAAAAGTCAAAACGGGCAATTTATACTTGCAGACATTGCCGGCACATGCATGGCAAGTATGAAGTATGGGCCGGAAGTATAAACCAAAGCATAACCCTAATAAGTAGCCATGTCCGGGTCTACCTGGGTGGCCCAGGCGTGGATGCCGCCCTTCAGGTTGAGCAGGTTGTCGTAGCCGAGGCGTTGGGAAAGGTAGTTGATGGCCTGGGCGCTGCGGAAACCGTGGTGACAGATAACCACAACGGGTATGTCACGGCGTATGCGTCCGGCCTGCTTGGACAGCTCGGCCATCGGTATCAACTCGCCACCCAGGTTGCATATCTCAAACTCCTCCGGCTCGCGCACATCCACCAGCTGTATCTTGCTGTTGTGGGCCAGGCGGTCCCTCAGTTCCTTTGCCGTAATCTCATCCATGTAAGTATAGGTATAGCAGGTATAGTTTTAGCGGCACAAACCGCGGCAGGTTGCGCGCATGTCCAAAATTAAAGAAGCTTTTGCTTACAAGTGCACCTTTGTACATGTAAATTGCGGCAATGGAAATCTGGCAAAGTATAAATTCGCTTCTGCTGGCGGCCGCAGGCGGCAGTGCGCACGAGTTGTGGGCACAGTTTGTGGCAGGCATGCAGCAAACCTCGCTGCTGGAGTATGTGGCCGTGGTGGCTGGGGTGGTCAGTGTGTGGTACTCCCGCAAGGAAGACATTTTGGTATACCCCATTGGGCTCATCAGCACGGTCATTTACGTGTACCTTAGTTTTAAGTACCACCTCATCGGGGAGGCGAGCGTGAACGTTTACTACAGCATCCTGAGCGTGTATGGCTGGGTGCTGTGGGCCAGAAAAAACAAGCAGCACGAGCATGTGCTGCACATCACGTTCTCCGACAGGCGGCAGTGGGGACAGCAACTGCTGTTCTTCGGCGTGCTGTACGTCATCATTTATACTTGCCTGCACTACCTAAAAGGAGCCTTCTATGAGGGCGTGATTCCGTGGGCTGATGGCTTTGCCAGCGCTACCGCCTACACGGGCATGTGGTTGATGGCCCGCAAAAAAGTGGAGAGCTGGTACTGGTGGATTGCCACGAACATTGCCTCCATCCCCTTGTACTTCGTAAAGGGCCTGGTGTTCTCTTCGGTGTTTTACTTTGTACTTCTGGTGATGGCCTTTGCCGGTCTGGTAGAGTGGAAGCGGAGGGCCAGGCTGCAGCAGGAGCCCGTGTCGGAGCCGGCCTGAAGCTAAAGAACCGCGCCGCGGAACCCGCTCTGGCATGGTGTGTGCACTGGCTATTTGTAACTGTAACAGGAGGCGAACATAGCAGTGGCAGCAGGTGGTTTATATAGTTATACTTTATCCTTTAACAGTGTAATTACCTGTTTGTGATTAAAGCGTACAAGTACATATCCAACCTTTGCTGCGACCCCCTGTGCGGGCGTAGTCTGTGAAACCACTAACGCGGCAGCACCATGAAACAACGTAAACTGGAATTACCCGAGGAACTTAAGTTTAAGAACCGGATGAAGTGGGGGTATGAGTCTCCGGATGAGCGCCCCAAATATGTTTTTCTGCGACAATACGGAGATGCTAAACCAAAAGTAGTGGAGGTGTACAACTTCTACGACTATAGCTTCTCAGAGAACTAGACAACTGAACATCTACTGTTTAACAAAAGGGTGCGGCTCTAACAGCCACACCCTTTCGTTTTGGTACAGGCCATACCTCCGCACCTCATTATTTTTCCCGACCTTTGCCCCATGATCAAGATCGCCATTACCGGACCGGAGTCTACGGGCAAGTCTACGCTGGCCGGGCAGCTGGCGGCGCGGTACAATACCGTGTGGGTGCCCGAGTATGCCCGCACCTACGTTGGCAACCTGGGCCGGCCCTATACTTTGGAGGATATCGAAAACATTGCCCGCGGGCAGCTGGCCCTGGAGCGCGAGCTGCAGGAGCAAGCCAATACTATACTTTTCGCCGATACCGACATGCTGGTGCTTAAGATCTGGAGCGAGCACGCCTTTGGCCACTGCCCCGCCTGGATACTGGAAGAACTGCAGCAGCAAAAGTATAACCTTAGCCTGCTAATGGGCGTTGATTTGCCCTGGGAGCCCGATCCGCAGCGCGAACACCCGCACCTGCGCCAGTTCTTCTACGACTGGTACAAGCGGGAGCTGGAGGCGCTGCAAACGCCCTTCGTGGAGATAAGCGGGCAACATCAGGAGCGCCTGCAACAGGCCACGCAGCACGTGGAACAGCTCCTGCAACAACATCAACGTTAAACAAAAGAACATGCTATACTTCCTCGAGAACGATAACTATAAGGTGGGTATCGACACGCTGGGCGCCGAACTGCACCACTTTATCAAGAAAGACGATAACCTGGAGTTTATCTGGCAGGCCGACCCGCAGGTATGGACGGGCCATGCGCCTAACCTCTTCCCGATTGTGGGTGAGCTGCCGGGGCAGCAGTATACTTTCGAAGGGCAGCAGTATGATATGAAGCGCCACGGCTTTGCCCGCCGCAAGGAGTTTGAAGTGGTGGAGGAGCAGCACGACAAACTCGTTTTCCAGCTGACGGAGGATGAAGAGACGCTGCAGCAGTACCCCTTTGAGTTTAGGCTGCTGGTGGCCTATACATTGGAGTGGAACAAACTCTCGGTTACCTACCACGTGGCCAATACCGGCGGTCAGGCTTTATACTTCTCCATTGGTGCTCATCCGGGCTTTAACGTGCCCCTTTACCCCAACGAAAAGTATGAGGACTACTTCATTGAGTTTGAAAAGGAGGAAACGCTGCACCGCTACCTGCTAAGCGAGGACGGCCTGCAGAACGGCGACACAGAATCCGTCATGGAGCAGGAACGCGTGTTGCCGCTGAAAAGCAGTTACTTCTACAAAGATGCGCTGGTGTTTAAGGAAGTGCAGTCGGAGAAGGTGGTGCTGGGCAGCCACAAGAACCCGCGCCGCGTGGAGATGGAGTTTGAAGGCTTCCCGTACCTGGGTATCTGGGGCAAGCCGGAATACCCGCGCTACGTGTGCATCGAGCCCTGGTGCGGCATAGCCGGCAGGGTAGGTGAGAGCGGCGACATCACCGAGAAGGAAGGCATCAATCAGTTAGCTCCAGAACAGAGCTTCGCCCGCACCTATACCATCACGGTGCTGTAGGGTTGTTAGTTATTCGTTATTAGATTCTTGGTGCTTAACTGCCTCACCTGTCATGAGGGGGCGGGGTACGGTGCCGTTTCATTCGCATCATTATGTCATCCTAAAAGGATCTTGGTAGCGTTTTGAACAGGTTTAACCTCCCTTCCACCAGGTTTCTTACAGAATGACAAAAAATTAAAAGCACTAAAAAAGAATGAAACGTTCCTAGGTCAGGCAACTTCCAAACCTTCTAACTCCCCAACTCCTCAACTCCTCAACTCCCCAACTCCTCAACTCTCTAACTCCTCAACTCTCTAACTCCTCAACTCCCAAACTCCTGTAACTCCCAAACTCCCCAAGCAAAAAGCCCCGCCATGTGCTAAACGTGGCGGGGCTTTTTGCTTGCAGCGGACTCAGTGCAAGGATGGTTCCGGAAACTTCGGAACGTTTATCTTCCTGATGTCATACCTCGGCTCGAAGTCGTTTACAGGAAGCGAAATGCCTGGAGGAAGATCCAGGTCCGGCAGGTCATCACCTAAAGGCTCGCCTCCGTCATCGTCGTTGTCAGTAGATGGGGGGCGGTTGAATTTAGTACGTGGAGAAAAGGCATAATATGCCAGTATGGTTAACAGTGCTACTGTGTACAATATGCTGATCATCATCGCGGTTCACTTTTTATTTTTCAACTTCTGCTGATCTCTCTGCACAGCAAACGTCTTACTTATAAGCAGTAAAAACTATCGTGCCTCATTATGCTTTAGAACGTACTTTTGGGCTAAGTGGTTATCTGCCAGAGGCAAAATTTAGCAGGCAAGTAAAGCTTGTGTTATGGCGGGATAAAAGTATAAACTACCCATTTTTGGTTTAGATCAGAAAGAGCCGTACCTTTGCCTGTACTCAGGGGTGCCCCAATACAACGGGCTGAGATCATACCCATTGAACCTGATCCGGGTAATGCCGGCGAAGGGAGAGGTTCGGGAAACAATAGTGGCAGGATGCCTACCCCTGGCATGCCTGTATGTTTCACCATTTTTCTTTTTCCAATCAAATGAAAAGCTTTTTGATGGCATTGGCGGTAGCGCTATTGCCACTGCAACTGCTGGCGCAGCATGCCCTGAACGGGCGTGTAACAGATGCCGCCACAGGCAAAGGTCTGCCCGGTGCTACAGTAGTACTGGTAGAGTCTAACACGGCCACCGCCACCGGAAACGGCGGAGAGTTCTCTTTCCCAAGCCTTGCTGCCGGGGCTTATACGTTAAGAGTAACCTACATTGGCTACGAGCAGGGGCAAGCAAGTATAAACCTGCCGCAGAATGAGCCGGTGCAGGTGGCGCTGCGCCCGCAGGCCCTGCAAACCGGCGAGGTGGTGGTGTCGGCCACGCGGGCGAGCGAGAAAACAGGCACTACGTTTACCAACGTAACCAAGCAGGAGATTGCCGAGCGCAACTTTGGCCAGGACCTGCCTTACCTGCTCGAGCAGACGCCCTCGGTGGTGGTGACTTCTGATGCCGGCGCAGGCGTGGGCTACACGGGTATCCGTATCCGGGGCTCCGACATAACGCGCATTAACGTGACCGTGAACGGCATCCCGGTAAATGACTCCGAGAGCCACGGTACTTTCTTTGTGAACATGCCCGACCTGGCCTCTTCTATCGAGGACGTGCAGGTGCAGCGCGGCGTGGGTACTTCAACCAACGGCGCTGGCGCTTTCGGGGCAAGTATGAACATCCGTACCATCGGTGTGGACCGCGAAGCTTATGCCGAGGCCGTGAATTCCTTTGGCTCCTACAACACCTGGCGCCACTCGGTTTCCTTTGGCTCGGGCCTGCTCAACGATAAATTCACCATCGACGGGCGTTTGTCCAAAGTGTCCTCGGATGGCTACATCGACCGAGCTTTCTCCGACCTGAAATCCTACTACCTGGCGGCGGGTTATCATGGCAAAACGGGCATGCTCAAATTCGTGACCTTCTCGGGAAGGGAGAAAACCTACCAGGCCTGGGACGGCGTGCCGGAGGAGAAGCTGAAGACCGACCGCACCTACAACGGCTTTACCTACGAGAACGAGACGGATAACTACCAGCAGGACCACTACCAGCTGCACTACTCCAAAGACCTGCTGCCGCGCCTGAACCTGGGTGGTGCCTTCCACTTTACCCGCGGCCGCGGCTACTACGAGCAGTATAAGAACAACCAGAAGCTGGCCAACTACGGCATTGCGCCGGTCGTGCTGGGCGATACCACCATCAGCCGCTCCGACCTGATTCGCCAGAAGTGGCTCGACAACTATTTCTACGGCGCTACCTATGCCCTGAACTATACGGATGTGGCCGGTAAGCTGAACGCTACCTTGGGCGGCGCCTGGAACAAGTATGACGGCGACCACTTTGGCGAGGTAATCTGGGCCCGCTATGCTTCTGACAGCGAGCTGGGGCAGCGTTACTACTTCAACAAGGCCCTGAAGACGGACTTTAACATCTTTGCCAAGGTAAACTACCAGCTCACCGAGCGCCTGGGCGTGTTCGGAGACCTGCAGTACCGCACCATCGACTACAGCATAGACGGCGTGGACGATGATAACCGCGACGTGACGCAGGAGGTGGACTTCAGCTTCCTGAACCCGAAAGCTGGCGTTACCTTCCAGGTAGCCGAGGGGCAGACAGCCTACGCCTCCTATGCCGTGGGCAACCGCGAGCCTACCCGTTCCGATTTTACTGATAAGCCGCAGAACACGCAGGCAGGCGCCGCCAACCCGAAAGCCGAAACGCTGTATAACGTGGAGGCTGGTTATCGCCTGCGAGGCAATGCACAAGCCACGCGCTATACTTTGGATGCCAACCTCTACTACATGGACTACGACAACCAACTCGTGCTGACCGGGCAACTGAATGACGTAGGCTCGCCGCTGCGCACCAACATCAAAGACAGCTACCGTGCAGGCGTAGAACTGGCGGGTATGGTCAACTTTAACGATGTGTTGGAGCTGAGTTCCAACGTGACGTTCAGCCGAAACAAGATTCGCAACTACACCGAGCACCTGTATGTGTATGATGCCGACTACAACGTGGAGGATATCGTGGAAACCAACTACAAGGAGACAGACATCTCTTTCTCGCCGGCGGTGGTTTCGGCGCATAAGCTGGAGGTGCAGCCGGTAAGGGGCTTCCGGGCGGCTATACTTTACAAAACCGTAGGCAAGCAGTACCTCGACAACACGGCCTCGGATGCGCGTAAGATTGATGCCTACCAGGTGGCCGACCTGCGCCTGCGCTATACGTTCAAGCCCTCGTTTATGCGGGAAGTGGAGCTGGCACTGCTGGTAAATAACCTCTTTAACAAGGAATATGTGGCCAACGGCTATACCTGGAGCGAGCAGTACACCGGCGATAGCAACCGCTACGACTACAACTACTACTACCCGCAAGCCACCCGTAACTTCCTGCTTTCCCTGGGCGTGAAGTTTTAACTAAAAACCATACTTTCAGAGAAGGAGCCCTGCCAGTTCGGTGGGGCTTTTTCTTTGACTAGGATTTTTGAGATTGATGGATTCTCAGGATTAGACAGAGGACCTACCGCAAGTTTAGCGACAGCGTAACTTGTGGCTGTGCATGAGGCAAGTTTGCAACTTGCTTTGCTTTGAAAAAGCAAGGCTTGCATCATCCGTAGCTATGGAACGAGGGTTTATACTTTGACCTAAACTATACATCCTTCAACCTATACTTTTCTGCCCGCGCAGAAAACCAGTTACAAACCGGCATCAATCCAAACCACAAGTTACCGCTGCGCTCAAACCTGCGGTATAGCATGATAATCCAGTCAATCCTAAAATCCTGCAAATCCTGATACAGGTTATACTTAAAATTTTAACTTTGCATAATACCCTAACGCTTTAACCTTAAAACAAAACTATGGCTTACGAATCATCAGGAGCCCCTGATTACTATAACATTGACGACCTGCTGACGGAGGAGCACCTGCTCATCCGTCAGACCATGCGCGACTTCGTGAAGCGCGAGATTTCCCCTTACATTGAAAAGTGGGCGCAGGACGGGCACTTCCCGTCCGAGATTGTGAGGAAGTTCGGGGAAGTGGGCGCTTTCGGCCCGACCATCCCGACCGAGTATGGCGGCGGTGGCCTCGACTACATCAGCTACGGCATCATCATGCAGGAAATAGAGCGCGGCGACTCCGGCATGCGCTCTACGGCCTCGGTGCAGGGCTCGTTGGTGATGTACCCCATCTACAAGTATGGTTCCGAGGAGCAGCGCAAGAAATACCTGCCCAAGCTGGCTAGTGGCGAATGGCTCGGCTGCTTCGGCCTGACCGAACCCGACTTCGGTTCCAACCCGGGCGGCATGGTGACCAACATCAAGGACATGGGCGACCATTACCTGCTCAACGGCTCCAAAATGTGGATCTCCAACTCACCCGAATGCCAGGTGGCTGTGGTGTGGGCTAAAAACGAGGAAGGCCGCATCAAAGGTCTGATCGTGGAGCGCGGCATGGAAGGCTTTACAACGCCGGAAATCCACAATAAGTGGAGCCTGCGCGCCAGCTGCACCGGTGAGCTCGTGTTCGACAACGTGAAGGTGCCGAAAGAGAACCTGCTGCCAAACGTGGACGGCCTGCGCGGCCCGCTCGGCTGCCTCGACTCGGCCCGCTACGGAATCTCCTGGGGAGCCCTGGGTGCTGCCATCGATTGCTACGAGTCGGCCCGTAAGTATAGCATGGAGCGTATCCAGTTCGATAAGCCAATCGGTGGCTTCCAGCTCACGCAGAAGAAACTGGCTGAGATGCTGACTGAGATAACCAAGGCCCAGCTGATGGTATGGCGCCTGGGCACGCTGATGAACGATGGCAAAGCCACCACGCAGCAGATCTCCATGGCCAAGCGCAACAGCGTGGACATGGCCCTGCACATCGCCCGCGAGGCACGTCAGATCCACGGCGGCATGGGCATCACCGGCGAGTATCCTATCATGCGCCACATGATGAACCTCGAATCCGTGATTACCTACGAAGGCACCCACGACATCCACCTGCTGATCACAGGCGCGGATATCACCGGTATTCCAGCGTTTAAGTAGAATCCCTCCTAACCCTCCCTAAAAACAGGGGAGGGCTATTAAGTATAAAAAGGCAGCCGCGGGAGTGGCTGCCTTTTTTATTTTAGTAGTCCTTGCGGTGTTCGCAGCTCCCGCGAGCGTCTTGCCAACTGCAGACACATATCTGTTTCAAAATATTTTGGCGCAGGCTGTAATAAATGGTAATATCCCTGCTCTAAAGTATACACTGACTCCGGAACCAGCCATCACCCTTAACAAACTTAGACATGAAACTGGAATACTACGAACTCAAGCCGCTGCCAGGCGTGCAGCAAAGTATAATTGCGTCGGCGTATACTCTTCCGCAAGGGCAACTTAAGGGTTTTGTTGATGCCTGATAAGGAAAAATTCTTCGAGCAGATTGTACGGGAGAACCGTGATAAGCTATACCGGATCTGCCGTGCCTGCCTGGCCGACCCTGACGATGCCAAAGACCTCTACCAGGAGGTGCTGGTGAAAGTATGGCTGCACCTACATACTTTCCGTGGCGAAGCGAAGCTAAGTACTTGGCTCTACCGCATTGCCTTAAACACGGCTATACTTTACCGGAAGCAGCAGAACAAGCATACACCATTGCTGCCGCAACACATAAGCGAACTTCCCGATGCCTCTGCTGAAACTGCTCATAAACAGGAGCAGGAGGTGTTGTTACAGAAGTTGCACTACTGCATCAGTTGCCTCGAGAAACAGGACCGGCTCATTATTTCGCTGGTACTGGAAGAGGTTTCTTACAAAGAAATTGCAGAGGTGTTAGGACTGACGGTGAGCCATGTGGGGGTGAAGATAAACCGCGTCAAACAGAAGCTAGCCTTGCTCATGGAGCAGCAGGCAGGTGCTGAAATAGAACTTGACAAAGCTGACAAAAGATGAACTTCGAGGAAATACAAAAGAACTGGCAAACGCAGCAGGCGCCTGCTGCCGAAGCAAAAGCAGGAGGAGCAACTGCAGAATCAGATTTACTAGTGCGTGTAAAAGTGCTGCAGCGGAAAGTAATGCGTACTAACCTATTGGTGGCTATAGTAATAAGCTTGACAGCTGTTGCCTTTGTTTTTATACTTCGCCCATTGCTAAACCCTAACACAATTTGGTATGATGTGGGCATGGGACTTACCCTCGGCGCTGCTTTTGCCTTGGGGCTGCTTCATTGGTTTAAGTCAATGCCATGGAAAAAACAGGTTAACCTTAGCAGTAAAGCATACGTGGAGCAGGTACTAAAGAAACTCCATTATCTGAATACAGCTAATCAGAGGCTAACGCCATTTTTTATGGTGGCTATACTTGCGGGTATCAACCTGATATACTTCGACATATTCTGGAATGAAAACATTAAACTGCGCCTGGTAATGCATATCATGCTGAATGCTTTTATGATTTCAGTAGGGGCAATATCGCTGTATTACTCCAAGCGCCACAACGACCAGTCATACGAGCCGATTATACAGGAGCTTGAGGAGCTGCAGCAAAAGCTGGAGGAAGTATAAAGAACCTACTCTTCCTCCTCCCCATACCTGTCTTTATACTTTTTGCCCGGCACGTACGTCATCATACTTTCCCAGAGGCGGTCGAATTCGCGGCTGTAGTCCTGCACGATGGTGAAGTTATCGGTGACGAGGATGTTCTCGTGGTTGTGCAGG
Source organism: Pontibacter chinhatensis (assembly GCF_900113285.1). Lineage (GTDB taxonomy): Bacteria > Bacteroidota > Bacteroidia > Cytophagales > Hymenobacteraceae > Pontibacter > Pontibacter chinhatensis. The sequence goes on along the minus strand of NZ_FOOT01000004.1, from coordinate 257,707 downwards.
GCGGCGCTGCGAGTCCAGTTGTAGCTGCCGGTCAGTACGCGGGCCTCGTCGAAGATGGCGAACTTGTGATGCATGTGGCTGCGCGTTTTGTCGATGCGCACGTTCAGCCCCTTTACGGCCAGCTCCCGGATGTCTGAGCCTGTGTCGTGCAGTTTCTGGTTATCGGTGATGATTTTTATACTTATGCCACGGTGGTAAGCCCGCAGAATAGCCTCCGTAATGCGGTCGTCGCTGATGGTGAACACGCAGATCTTTATCGTCTTTTCCGCCTCGTCCATGGCGCTGATGATGGCGTTTAAACAATCGTCGCCGGGGCTGAAGAAAGCGTGGCTGGTAATTTTCTGATGACTTTGGTGCATGCGATGCTTAACTTAGGGCACCGAAAGGTACATTCCCGGTACGAGTTTAAGTAGGAATCAGATGTTTTGCTAATGAGGTTAGATTTACACTTTGATAGTATAAAATATTTAGCAAAAATGCGTAAATTAGTAGGCAGAAATGGAGCCAATTACACAGGCTGGCTGTTAGGATAAGGTGCTGCAAATAAGCCTGTATTTAAAGTATAAAGTATAACATGAGGGAAGATTATCTCACTGGCGGAAATGACTACATGACGCCAGCCGAACGCGATATAGACAAGGCGCTCCGCCCGCTCAGCTTTGCCGACTTTACCGGCCAGGCCAAAGTGGTGGAGAACCTGAAGATATTTGTGCAGGCGGCCAAGCGCCGTGGCGAGGCCCTGGACCACGTGCTGCTGCACGGACCTCCGGGCCTGGGGAAAACCACGCTCTCGCACATCATTGCCTCAGAGCTAGACGCAGGTATAAAAATGACTTCCGGCCCGGTGCTGGATAAACCAAGCGATTTGGCGGGCTTGCTGACGAACCTGGATGCGAACGATGTGCTTTTCATCGACGAGATCCACCGCCTCAACCCGATTGTGGAGGAGTACTTGTACTCAGCCATGGAAGACTACAAAATCGACATCATGCTCGACTCTGGTCCGAACGCGCGCTCTGTGCAGATTAGCCTGAACCCGTTCACGCTGATTGGCGCCACCACGCGTTCCGGTTTGCTCACGGCGCCGCTGCGTGCCCGTTTCAGCATTAACTCGCGCCTGGAGTACTACGATGCCGAGCTGCTTACTTCTATTGTGAAGCGTTCGTCGGCTTTGCTGGGTGCGCCGATACATGCCGATGCCGCCTTCGAGATTGCCCGCCGCAGCCGCGGTACGCCGCGTATTGCCAACAACCTGCTGCGCCGTACCCGCGACTTTGCCCAGGTAAAAGGCGACGGCACCATTGATGTGGAGATAGCGCGCTTTGCACTTGCTGCCCTGGACGTGGACCATAACGGCCTCGACGACATGGACAAGCGCATCCTTTCCTGCATCATCGACAAGTATAAAGGCGGCCCGGTGGGCATTTCCACCATCGCGACGGCCTGCGGCGAGGAAGCCGAGACCATCGAGGAAGTATACGAGCCGTTCCTGATCCAGGAAGGCTACATCAAGCGTACCGCCCGCGGCCGTGAGGCAACCGAGGCAGCCTACAGGCACCTGGGTAAAGTTCCGCCGCAACAGGTGGTATCAGGCGGGCTGTTCGACCAGGCGGAGTAATAACTGTTTGTGATATAAGGGAAAAAGCAGGCTGTATGGCCTGCTTTTTTTGTTTTCACTAACGCTGTCTACAATTCTTTCTGTAGCTCGGCTTCTGTTTTTGGCACAAGTCTCTCAGGAGAAGCCAGAAGTAGTACTTTACGGGACTTTCGCTGTTTCCATCAATTGGGACTAGGATTTGTAAAGCCAAAGTTAGCTTCCTCTAGATGTTCAGAGTATGTATGTTCTATACTACCTTAGGCCTATACGGACAAGCTTCGGCTTAGTCTGCATAAGTAACTTGTGCATCTACACCGAACTCACTTAGTTTCCCTCCCTTGATGTTGTAGTTAGCCTGTACCTGCCCAAAATTCAATCGTATCTGTAACGGCACATTAAACTCCTTAGAACTAGTCAGTCCTGACTCCAGAATCTCACCAACTTTGCGGGAGTTAATCTGGATACGCCCTATCTTTCCCCTAGCTTTAAGCAAGTCTTCACAATCTGCATAGTCATTTAAGGCCTTCTGAGAGTCTTTCAGATTATCCGACAGGTTAATGTGCAAATACACCACTTTCTTTTCCGAAACATACTCCCAATTAAAGTGGCTACCATACATACTTAGCGTGGAATAGCCAGGCAAAATAAAGTGAACTCTTTCTTTTTTCTTCAGCATATCATTATTGCATCTCCTTTACGAGTTGATTGAGTCGGTCACGCTTCTGTGTGTCCAGCATATAAGCCTGCAGCAGGTAATAGAGGTTAAACTCGTCTTTGCCCCCTCCAACCGAGCCGCCTGTCAATCGTAGCGCATCTACCAATAAAGCGACAGCTGCATTAACCGTAATCAGAGAGAAGTTTTCTGGCTTATAGCCTGACAGCTCCTTTGTTTGCTTAGGGAGGTCTACGCCAATAGTTTTAGCGAACGCTACGAGTTTGGCATGTCGTTCTTGGGGTGTTAAATCTTTCATTTTGATTAAGTTAGTTTAAAACAAACATAATCAAATCTATAAGATGATAGCAAGTAAGGTAACCCACAGTTTTCCCGTGAGTTATCCACACATATTACATATTGTAGCTTACAGTGGCTTCACTTCCTTGCTGTAGCAAATAATTGCTAACCGGACCTTTTTCTCCCTAACTTTGTTCTTCAGAAAGTATAGCCGTCAAGTATAAAGCGGCTGCCAAGTATAAATTGAGCAAAGAGAAGTATACATACCTGATTAAGCAGAAGGCCAGTGAGCTGGGCTTTATGTACTGCGGCATTTCCAAGGCGGATTTTCTGGAGGAGGAGGCGCCGCGGCTGGAGCGCTGGCTTAACCAGCACATGCATGGGCAGATGCACTACATGGAGAACCACTTCGACAAGCGCCTGGACCCGCGCCTGCTCGTGGAGGGGGCCAAGTCGGTGGTGTCGCTGCTGCTCAATTATTACCCCAGCCAGGAAGACCAGCAGCCGGAGGAGGATACCTACAAAATCTCGAAGTACGCCTACGGCACCGATTACCACTTTGTCATCAAAGACAAGCTCAAAACGCTGCTCAGCTACATCAACGAGGAAATAGGGGAGGTGGGCGGCCGCTGCTTCGTAGACTCGGCGCCGGTGCTGGACAAGGCCTGGGCTAAAAAGAGCGGTCTGGGCTGGGTCGGTAAAAACTCCAACCTCATAACGCCGCAAGTGGGCAGCTTTTACTTCATCGCAGAGCTCATCATCGACCTGGAACTGGAATACGACGGGCCCATTAAAGACTACTGCGGCTCCTGCACCCGCTGCCTCGACGCCTGCCCGACCAACGCCATCGTGGAGCCCTACGTGGTGGACGGTAGCAAATGCATCTCCTACTTTACCATCGAGCTGAAAGACCAGCTGCCGCAGGAAATGAACGGGAAATTCGGGAATTGGGTCTTCGGCTGTGACATCTGCCAGGATGTATGTCCCTGGAACCGCTTCAGTAAACCACATAGCGAGCCCGCCTTTGCGCCGCACCCCCAGCTAAAGGAGCTGAAGGCGAGCGATTGGCAGGAGTTGACACACGAAGTGTTCTCGCAGCTGTTTAAAAAATCAGCCGTTAAGCGCACCGGTTACAACGGCCTGGTGCGCAACATCCGCTTTGTGCACGGCAACCCGGAAGAGGAGTAGTTTTTAGCTTTGGTGCTTTAGAAAAACACGGTTAAGGATGATCAGGTAAACACCTGAGAACTGGTCGTAGCACCATTGTTTTAGTTGCTCAATTTCCTCTTTCACGAGTACTCTGAACGCCTTGCGCAGTTCTTTTTCAAACAACATCTTATCGAAGCTAACCTTCACTAAGATTGTTTTCACATATTCCAGCATTTCGGTATTATAGTAAGCTATTTTCTGGTTTGGGATTATATACGGGCCAGCTTTTCGTAAGGCTGGGATGTCACGTTATATTTATACTTTATATAGTTAACGAACCGTAATTTGTTGTAAAAGTATAACCATGTGGGGTATCCGTGTATAGAGGGAAAATCAGGCAAAAGCGCCTTCATACTTTTGCCACAAGCCGCTGCGTTAGCTAACACAGGACCCGGCTTCTTGCTACACTGGGAGAGGCTTTACATACGAAACGTGCCTGCTAGCGAAAAAGTATTAAATTTGCTTTTATACCTCAGACCAAGTCCGTTGCAAAGCGGCCCCAAACATGCGAGTTGTAGTACTTACCCTTTTTCTTTGGCTCATGATGCTCGTGCCCGCGCTGGCGCAGCAGCTTGCTATTGAGTTGGGTAAGAGCCCGCTGCCGCTAAATCAATACTATACCATTTCGGTGAGGCTGCACAACCAGCAGTTGCAGGGCAATACCACCTTCCCTGAAATAGAAGGATTCAAGAAAAGCAACCGCTATTCCTCCACCAAAACCATCATCACGGGCGGCAACACCACCACGATATTGACCATTACCCAGAACTACGCCGCCCTGGAAGAAGGCACCTATACATTAAAGCCTTTCACGATGAAGGTGAACGGACAGACGCTGCAGTCGGAGGGGATGGAGATAACCGTGACGGAGATGCAGGCCGACGTGCCGCAGAATGCCAACCTGCCTCCTGATTTGATTGTGCCGGAAGAGGAGCAGCCACAGCCCGAGCAGGAGGCCGAGTTTGTGGACAAGGACGATAACGCCTTCCTGACCATTTATACGGACAAGGATGAAGTGTTTGTGGGGGAGGGCGTGAACGTGATACTATACTTTTACCTGGCCGAGCAGGATCAGCGCCTGCTGGACTTCCACGACTTTGCCAACCAGATGAACGGCATCCTGCGGCAACTCAAGCAGGCGCATGTGTGGGAGGAGACGTTTGACTTCACGGAGATTACCCCGGAGCACGTCACAGTGCGAGGGGAGCCCTACCTGCGCTTCAGGCTTTACGAGGCCGTGCTTTACCCGATTACGCCCAAGCCACTGGTTTTTCCGCAGCTCCGGCTCGAGATGATAAAGTATAAAGTGGCCAAGCATCCATCCCTGCTCACCCAGGACAGGCAGGAGGGCTACAAGACCTTCTTCTCCCGGCCGCGCGAGGTGCAGGTAAAAGAGCTGCCGCCACACCCGCTGCGCGACGTGGTGCCCGTGGGCGATTACCGCCTCAAAGAGCAACTCTCGCAGGAGGTGGTGCCGGTGGGTAAAACCTTCCGCTATATATTTCAGGTGGAGGGAACGGGCAATTTAACCGCCATCATGCCGCCATCGCCGGAGACGCCTTCCGGGCTCGACTTCTTCCCGCCCGATGTGCAGCAGGATATCACCCGGCGGGCAGGCACCGTGATGGGAACCAAGCGTTTCCTGTTCACGCTTATTGGCCGCGAGGCGGGTAACTACGACATGGGCCGCAAAATGGAGTGGGTATACTTTAACCCCACCGCCGCCGCCTACGATACCTTGCGCCCCACCCTTAAAGTACAGATTACGGGTGCCCCCGATACCGATGCGCTGGTTATGTCGCGCGACCTGGGGGTTTTTTATAACATCATCCAAAACGAGGACAACACCTTGGTAAGCGTGCATCTGGCCAACCAGATAAAGCGCTACACCAACATCATCCTGCTGGTGCTGCTGGCGGTGTCGGCCTTCATTTTCATAAAACGATAACTATGAGCAACTCTTACGGAAAGCTTTTCAAGATAACCACCTTCGGCGAATCGCATGGCGCGGCTGTTGGTGTGATTGTGGACGGGTGCCCGGCTGGTCTGGAGATCAGTGTGGACGAAATTCAGCACGCCCTGGACCGCCGCCGCCCCGGCCAGTCCGACATCACCACGCCCCGCAAGGAGGAGGACCGGGTAACCATCCTTTCAGGTATCTTTGAAGGCAAAACCACGGGCACGCCCATCGCCCTGGTGGTCAACAACAAAGACCAGCACAGCCACGACTACAGCCACATCGAGCATGCCTTCCGCCCTTCGCACGCCGATTATACTTACACAGCCAAGTATGGCGCCCGCGATTACCGTGGCGGTGGCCGCAGCTCAGCCCGCGAAACAGTGGCGCGCGTGGCCGCAGGTGCCCTGGCGGCTAAACTGCTGCAGCACTACGGCATTTCGGTGCAGAGCTACGTGTCGCAGGTGGGAAGTATAAAGTTGCGCAAGCCGTACCAGGAGCTGGACCTGAGCCAGATTGACTCCAACAAAGTGCGTTGCCCCGACGGCGCCACCGCTGCCCGCATGATTGGCCTGATAGAGGAGGCCCGTGATACCCTGGACACCATTGGTGGCGTAGTGAGCTGCGTGATACAAGGGGTGCCAGCAGGTTTGGGCGAGCCTGTGTTCGATAAGCTGCACGCCGAGCTGGGCAAGGCCATGCTAAGTATAAATGCCGTGAAGGGATTTGAGTATGGCAGTGGCTTTGAGGGCGTGAAAATGCGCGGCTCCGAGCACAACGACGAGTTCTATACCGACGAGCAGGGCAACGTGCGTACCCGCACCAACAACTCCGGCGGCATACAGGGCGGCATCAGCAACGGGCAGGACATCTACTTTAACGTGGCCTTTAAGCCGGTTGCCACCATCCTGCAGCCCCAGACCACCATCAACGATGCCGGCGAGGAAATTACCCTGAAAGGCAAGGGCCGCCATGACCCTTGCGTGTTGCCGCGTGCCGTGCCTATCGTGGACGCCATGGCCGCCCTGGTTATTGCCGATTTCCTGCTGCGCCAGCGGGCGAACAAAGTATAAACCGGCTATTCTGCCACGTCTTTCTGGGAGGCCTTCCTGCGGCTTTTAGCACCACGGGAGGCCTTCTTCTTTTTATAGTTGCTGCCAATTCCTATGCCGAGCACTTTCACATCGCTGGGAACCATGTAGCGCCGCTGCTGTTGCTGCCCCGCCTGTTGCAGGCCATACTTCGCATTTGTCTCCGCGTCCATTGCAGTCATTTTGGTCAGGTCTTTCTGCTCCAGCGGGCCCAGGTCCACTTCCGGTTTCGGCTCTTCAGGAAGCTTTACTTTGGAAATAGCCTCGCGTAGCTCCCGCTCCGTAGCCCAGGGCATCACATTTACCGTGGGCAGGGCGGTAGTGCTCTCGAGCAGGTAAATTAAGGTGGAGTAGCTGGTGCCGGAGAAAGTATGCGGAATAAGGAAGTACTGCCTCTGGTAGCCCAGCGCCGCTATTACCACGCTATCGCCAGGCAGCACCGGCAGCGAAAAGAAGCCCTTGGAATTCGTGTTAGTACCTCTGTTGGTTTGCGGCACAAACACAGCCACACCCGCCATGCCCGTAGTTCCCTCCTCATCCAACACCATCCCCGATAACTGCACCACCTGCTGCTGCGCTATGGCTTGCTCCGGACAAAGTATAAGCAGCAAAAGAGCGACAAGGTAAGCTGTAAAGTGAGATGATTTGTTTTTCATAGCAGCGCATGGAAGGGTTGAGTTAGCGGCAAAGTATAAAAAAGTTTTATACTATATAGGAAAACGATTATGCTGATGGATTATTTCATTTTCCTGAGTACTTGGTGCTTACTCTATACTTTAAGTTATTGTTCCTCCTGCGAGCTAAGCTCACGAGCTTTTAGCTCGCATTCTCGTTTTAATTTGAAGACGCTCGTGGTGTCTGCAGGTCCCCAAGTGTCTGGTTGCGGCGCCGGGTCCAACCACCCCTTCCCCTCCTTAGCCTTGTCGAGGGCCCCTACCCCCAGGAGGGGAGCCTGTAGCTGCGTTGGCTGAAGTATAAATCTCGTAGCCTCGGTTCTCGCGCGGACAGGTCGCGACCTGTCCCTACAAAGTATAAACCCACCCCTAGCCCCTCCGAGGAGGGGAATTTATACTTACCCTTTTCTCTGTCATCTCGAGCAGCGCGAGAGATCTACCGGGAATTCTCTTCAGATCTCTCACAGCTAAGCTGGCTCTCTTCGGCTCCCGCCTCAAGAGTGGTCGAGATGACAGTGATGGCAGAGGCTATCGAATATTACCCAGTTTTTCTGGGAGGCGCCTTGTGAGATCCAGTGCCCGTCTAGGGCAGCCGGAGCGCAGCGAAGGCAGGAGGGAACACAGCGCCGAGCGGGAAAACGAGGCCTCCCGGCCTGGGAGGTAGCCAAGCTAGCTATGGAAAGGTGGGTTTGTGGGAACTAGAGGAACAGTGGTGTTTTGGAAGGATAGCTTGTGTCCAGTTACAGGAAGCAGTGACTCATGGAAGTATAAGCTGGCAAGTATAAAGTATGGCTCTGCGATCCATTCGGGTTTCAAATTCGCGGTAGCGGGAATTGAAGGCACAAGCGGGTGCTTGCGTCAGGAAAGAGGAACCCTTTGAAAACGAAAACCGCCGCCCTTGCAATGCAGAGGCGGCGGTTTTTATACTTTTATCGACTGCTTAAAACAGCCTCAAGTGCACTACCAGGAACCATACCAGCGCCAGGATAGGCAGCAGGAACGGGATAGAGTAACGCACCACGTAGCCAAAGAAGGATGGCATCTTGATACCAGCGCTCTCGGCAATGGCCTTCACCATAAAGTTAGGACCGTTGCCAATGTAGGTAAAGGCTCCAAACAGCACCGATGCCAGCGAAATCGCTTCTAAACTGATAAGCGTATCTAAACCAGCAGCAGAAGTGCCTTCTGCAAAAGCTTTTACATCCGCTACGTTCGCCTGAGACAAGTCATACTTGGCCATAGCCAGCGACAGGAAGTTAGCGTAGGTTGGTGCGTTGTCCAGGAAACCGGACAGTGAACCTGTTGTCCAGTACAGGAAGCTTGGTGTGATATACTGTGCATACTGAGGTGATGAAGCAATCTGGGCAGACAGCTGCAGGGCCGGCATCATGGTAAAGAAGATACCGAAGAACAGGAACACCACTTCCAGAATAGGGTGGAAGTTGAACTGGTTTCCGGCCAGCGCCGACTTATTCGAGTTACGGTAAGCCAGGAATGCGGCAGAAAGCTGAATGAACTCGCGCAGGAAAGAGATTTTGGCCCCGTCATAGTAGATATGCGGCAGGCCCTCCACCACGTTTGGGTCCAGGGCTACGGCGCCCACTATAATGGCCAGCCAAAACAGGTTGCGTTTGCCGGCAAAGTGGAACTCCATCTTCTCGTCGTTTTTGGCAACTACCTCTGGCTTCGGTGTAAACCCGGTTTCCTTGTTACGGCTGTCTACAAAATAGAACAGCAGGCAAAGTAGTGCAATAGAGAGCAGCCACGGAGTGAACAGGTGCTGCAGTGTCCAGAAGAACGGAACGCCCTTGATAAAACCGATGAACAACGGCGGGTCTCCGAGCGGGGTAAGCAAACCACCCGCATTACTCACGATGAAGATGAAGAAGATAATCTGGTACGCCTTGATACGGTGGTTGTTAAGCCTGACGAAAGGGCGAATCAGCAGCAATGAGGCACCGGTTGTACCGATAATGTTCGCCAATACAGCACCAATGGCCACTAGCGCCACGTTCATGGCCGGTGTGGCACGGGCATTGACATTGAGGTAGATGCCCCCTGCAGCGATATAGAGCGAGCTGAGAAGGGACGCAAACGTAAAATACTCTGCCGCTGTATGGATCGGCATGTGCACATCCCCCAGAGCAAAAAGGTAATAAGCCAACACAGTTAGGCCTAGAACAACAGCGACGGTTTTATAATTGTGCTCCCAGAAATGTCCAAAGAAAATCGGGCCAGCGGCGATCATACCTATCAAAAGCAGAAAGGGTATGATCAGGAAAAGAGGTAAAGCTTCGTGGGCCTGAGCCAGAAGTATAAAGTTGTTCAACATGGTGTAAGTCGGTTCTGTTTAGATTGTTTGCTTGCGATGCAAAGATACATTATCTGAGTAAAATAGCTGGAGTAATCCATGGTCTGAAATGAATTAAACGTACTTTCATGGAGCAGTATCAGAGACTCTCAGAACCAAGGTATATATGTGCTATGGCACCTAAGAGCAGGTTTTGTGCCTAAAAGCAGTCTTATGTTGATAATTGTACTTTTCAGTTGGAGTGGCCTTGCGGTAAAGTAGGTGCAGTGGTGCTTGTGCTTGCTACATGTTCAGCAGGAGTAATTCTATTTCTTATACTTTGAAAAGTATGCGGTTTGCTCCAGGTTAGCCCTGGCGCAAAGGCAAGCGAGGCCTTCAGTAGTGGCTAACAGCATGCCGGAACATCTGCGTCAGGAACAGGTTATACTTTGCAGAAGGCATCCTTATGGCCGCTGTGGCGGTGGGGGTGGCAAGCCTGTGCACTTGTCACAAATTATGCCTAATTTTGGAAACTTAATGGTATATCTACAGGTTTTAGTTCTAAACAGCGACAATTATGATAGAAAATAAAGAGAAAATGGTTTCTGTGTACGCAGAGGCTAACCCCAACCCGGAGTCAATGAAGTTTGTGATGAACGTGCAGCTGTTGCCTGACGGCCAGAGCGTAGACTACCCTAACGTGGAGAGCGCACTGGAGTCGCCGCTGGCACAGGAGCTGTTTAACTTCGACTACGTTTCACGTGTGTTTATTGCGAGCAACTTCGTTACGGTAACTAAAAGCGCCGAACTGGAGTGGGTAAAAATCATCCCGGAGCTGCGCACGTTCCTGAAGTCTTATGTAGAGGCAGGTGGTCCTGTCTTTAACGAAGGCTTCTCTGCTGCCAAGGCCCAGGCGGCCGGCACTGCCGTACATGGCGAGGCATCAGCCGAGGACGCAGAAATCTCTAAAAAGGTGATCGACCTGCTGGAGAACTATGTGCGCCCTGCTGTGGAGCAGGATGGAGGTAACATCACTTTCAAGTCTTACCACGAGGGTGTGGTGACGGTGCACCTGCAGGGCTCCTGCAGCGGCTGTCCATCTGCCACGGTAACACTGAAGGCCGGTATCGAAAACCTGCTGAAGCGCATGGTACCGGAGGTAAAAGAAGTAGTGGCTGACGGTGTAGTGCTCTAAGCTTCTGAAAATATAAAGTATAAAAAAGGAGCCAGCCTCTCATGGGGCTGGCTCCTTTTTTATATCTGTCTGGCGCCGGCATCCGTTTGAGTCTTTAACTGCTGGCGCGAGTATAAAACTTGTGCCTACTATGGTGTTGGGTTTGCAACCCAACTGGCTTGTAAAACCATACTTTATACTTGGGCTATACTTTTATACTTGCCGGTTTATACTTTCTTAGCCGCCGCTTCCCGTAGCGGGACACAAGCTATTCTTACTAGCGACCGTTAATCCTATAGACTTACATAAGCTATTGTTGCATAGTATACTTTGGAGCTCTCAAGCCCGAGAGGGCTCGCCTTCGGGCATCGCGCTGCTTTCGCTTCCTGCCCTCGTGCCTCGGGCTGCCTCGCTCACGCTCGGCACCGGAATCTATCGAGGCGCTCAACCCAAAGGCTGGGAACAGGTTCGATAGCCCCTGCTCCTGCTGTCATCTCGACCATCGGGAGAGATCTGGAGAGAATTCTGGATAGCTCTCTCACAGCTACGTTGGCTCTTTTCGGCTCTTGCCTCAAGAGTGCTCGAGATGACAGAGAGTGTAGTAAGTATAATTCCCCTCCTTAGACAAGGAGGGGCAAGGGGTGGTTGGGCCCGGTACTGCAAAGAGCGGACAAGGATGTCCGCAGCAGAAGGAATTCCGGACGAGGAAGTCCGGAACAGCAGAATAGTATAGCCAACGCTAAACCCACGCGGGACCTGCTAACACCGCGAGGTCTTCAGGTGAAAGCCAATTACGTTAGATAGAAGGCTGCGACCGTAGCATTGAAAAGTAAGGGACGATACTATTAAATCTGTCTGCTCATTCCTCCAAGGAGAACCATAAATCTATATAAAACAGGAAAGCCCGGAGCAAATGCCCCGGGCTTTCCTGTTTTATATACTGTGCTCTTAGCGAACTTTCTGAGCTACCTGCTGTGAAGCTACAGGCTGTGCTGTATTCTCGTCTCTGATTGTATCCACTACAATCGGCGAAGCGATGAACAGCGACGAATACGTACCGGCCAGTACACCGATAAGCATTGCCAGCGAGAAGCCACGGAGTACCTCTCCACCGAACAGGAACAGAATCACTACCACCAGGAACAGGGTCAGGGAGGTGATGATGGTACGGCTGAACGTGCTAATCAGGGCAGGGTTTACAATATCTCTGATGCTGGCACGCGGGTTGTCGCTCATGTACTCACGTATACGGTCGAAGATTACCACGGTGTCGTTAATGGAGAAACCTATAATTGTCAGTACCGCTGCAATAAACACCTGGTCCATTTCATAAGAGATACCAAACAGGTGCAGGATGGCGAACACAGACAGGATCATCAGCGCGTCGTGCAGGAGGGCTATCACACCACCCAGCGAGAACTGCCACTTACGGAATCGCAGCATCACGTAGATAAAGATGCCGGCCAGCGCAAGTAAAACTGCAATCAACGCGGTGTTCTGAATATCGTCGGCCATAGAGGCGCCAACTTTAGACGAGCTCAGAATCTGCGGGTTAAGCTCGGAGTACTGCTGCAGGCCTTGCTCCAGCGCAGTTCTTACCTGCTGGTCTGCCTCCGTGCTTTCATCATCTGCGTGCCAGCTCGTAATCACTTTCACGCGGTTAGAGGCGCCAAAGGTTTTCACCTCCGTACCTGCCTGCTGGAAATCATCCAACAACGATGCGCGTACGTCTGAGGCTGGTACAGCCTGGTCAAACTCCACTATATAAGAGCGGCCACCTGTAAAGTCGATGCCAAGGTTTGGTCCTTTGATAGCCATGGCGATGAAGCCGAATGCAATCACTGTCAGTGAGAAGGCGTAAGCAGGCTTCTTGATCTTCATCACATCAAACTTCACATTGCGGAACATTTTATCCGCCAGGGAAGAGGAGAAGGAAAGCTTACCAGCCTTTTTGAAGGTTCGCTCGATGAGCAATCTGGAGATGAATACCGAAGTAAAGAAGGAGGTAACGATACCGATCATCAGCGTAATAGCGAAGCCTTTCACTGGGCCTGAACCGAAGAAGTACAGGATGAAGCCTACAATGAAGGTTGTTACGTTCGCGTCGAAGATAGAGCTGAAGGCTTTGTCATAACCCGCGTCGATAATCTCGCGCATGCTTCTGCCCTTGGCTGCCTCCTCGCGCATACGTTCAAAGATCAGAACGTTCGCGTCCACGGCCATACCCAGTGTAAGCACAATACCGGCAATACCGGGTAGTGTAAGCGCTGCACCAAACTGGGCCAGCACACCAAGTATAAAGAAGATGTTGAAAAGCAGGGCAAGGTCAGCAATAAAGCCGCCGCGTGCATAGTAAGCAATCATAAAGATTACCACGATTAGCAGACCGGCAACTGTAGAGATAAGGCCCTGGTTGATGGCTTCCTGGCCCAGAGACGGACCTACGATAGCTTCTTCCACGATACGGGTAGGAGCTGGCATCTTACCGGCCTTCAGGATGTTGGCAAGGTCTTGCGCCTCATCGATGGTAAAGTTACCAGAGATAGAGGAGTTGCCACCTGTAATCTCGCCCTGTACCACAGGGGCAGAGTATACATAGTTATCCAGTACGATGGCCACCTGGCGGCCAACGTTGTCACCTGTCAGGCGAGCCCATTTTCTGGCGCCTGTAGGGTTCATCGTCATCGAGATTTCAGGGCGGCCGTGCTGGTCAAAGTCCTGGCGTGCGTCGTTGATCACGTCGCCGCTCAAAGGAGCCTTTCCGTCACGTCCTCTCTTAATGGCGTACATCTCCACAAACTCCTGGCCGCCATCACCGGCGATTGGTTTCACACCCCACAGGAACTTCATGTTGTTTGGCAGCATGCCACGTACATCCGGTCTGCTGAATAGCTCGTTGATAGTGGCCGTGTCGCGCACGTTGGCTCCGATACCGCCTGGCATTAACGTAAACAGTGAGGTAAGAACACCTCCCTGCTGGTCAAGGGTAGCTGTGTCAGCGGAGGCCAGAGCGGCAGCTGAATCAGTTTGTGCATTGGCAGCAACAGCTGCAGAGTCGGTGCCGGCAGCAGCTTGTGCCAGTACGTCGTCGGTTGAGTCCTGTGCAACAGGAGCCTGTGGTGTAGCTTTAGCGGCACCGCGCAGGTTCAGGTTAAGTTTGCCAAGGCGCTGCTGCTCATCCAGGTGCTGGCCTACTTGCATCAGGTATGGGTTAAACTCCTGTGGTGTCCATACTTCCCAGAACTCCAGGTTAGCCATGCCCTGCAACAGGTTGCGCACGCGGTCTGGGTTGTCTACACCCGGAAGCTCAATTTGAATACGGCCAGTGCCTTTCAGGCGCTGAATGTTTGGCTGTGTTACACCGAAGCGGTCGATACGGGTACGCAGGATGTTGAAAGAACGCTCAATCGCGGCGTCCACCTCTGTCTGGATTACGTCAACCACCTCTTCGTTTGAAGACTCGTAGCTGATTTTGCCACGGTTGGCAGTGTTAGAGAAGATGCGGCTCAGGCGGCCGTTTGGCTCAATTTCGCGGTAGGCCTGGGCAAACAGCGTCGTGAATTTCTCCTGGCTGTTACGCTGCAGCTCCTGGGCACGGTCCAGCGCCTTCAGGAAGTTAGGGTCTTTGCTGTTGCCAGACATAGACTTGATGATCTCTACAGGCGATACCTCCAGTACCACGTGCATACCACCTCTCAGGTCAAGGCCAAGGCCAAGCTCCTTCTCTTTTACCTCCTGGTAAGTCATGCCCATAAACACGGGCTCTTTCCACATGGAGTCGAGGTAGGTTTGTTTCTTTGCGAGGTCTACGTTGCCCTGCGCGTCGGTGGCGTATGCTTCAGCATCGCTTTGTACGCTGCCGGCAACAAAGGAGAATGACAGAAAGTAAAGGCAGAGCGCCGATACGATCACCGTCAGACCGATAATTAACGATTTGTTCCGCATTGTTTAAGTAAAAGTATGAATTGATTGAATTTGGGTACAAAGTATACTTCTCTCCTAAATCCTACTAGATAACTGTAATACAGGTAGGTGCGTTCCGTTATGTGCCGGATATAGCAGCACATGAGCCGGGAAAGGCAGAGAAAAGGGAATAGGAGAGGGGGCAGCCTACGGGGCGTTGGGCTGTATGCTAACAGGGAAAAAACGGGTCACAAAGCCGGCGCCGGGCGGCACGGCCGTGTAGGAAGCCGGCAGCAGCTCGTTGGCGGCCTGCGCAAACTCAGGCTGCTGTGGCAGTGGGGCCACGTCCTGCTGCAGGTTAAGGGCCACAAAAGAGGTCGTGCCCTCCAGCGATACTTTCTGCTTTACGTAGGATTTTTCAGCGCCATGGGCAGCTGTTACGCCAGTGCTGGTATGCTTTGCAGTGCCATTGGCCGGTCTGTAGGCTACCACCTCCTGGCCGTTGAGCATAAGTGCCCACAGCAGAGTTGCAGACATCAGCAGATGCTGCAGGTAGCTGGATATTTTTCTGGCTTTTGGCATGTATAACCGCAAATATGAAATCTTTTCTGTTAAAAAAGAAATTTTAGCGGTTCACTTCTATAAATCGTTTCACATCCTGCTTTTTGCCGATAAGCAGCAGAATGTCTGACGGGTAGATGATGGTGTCGGCCTTGGGCACCCCGATAATGTGCTCCACCTGGGTGGGTTTGCCGTCCTGTATCTCCTCAAAAAAGCGCTTTATGGTAATTAAGTTGAGGTTATACTTCTCGCGGAGGGATATTTTGGCTACGCTGCGGTTGGCAATGTTACGCGGCGCGTTTATCTCCACGATCTCGTAGTTGTCGGGCAGGGGCAGGAAGGTGCGGATGTTTGGCTGCAGCAGCCGCTCGGCCACCGTTTTGCCTACCTCGCCCTCCGGCGAGAGAATCTCCTGCACGCCCATTTTCTCCAGAATGCGGCGCTGCTGCTTGTTGGCGGCACGCGTAATAACACGTTTCACCTTGAGCTCCTGCAGGTTGGCCGTGGCAATCAGCAGGGCCTCAAAGTCCTCGCCGATGGCTACCACCACCGCGTCCATGTCCTGTATGTTCTGGGCCTCCAGTGCACGAATATCAGTGGCGTCCAGGGCAACGGCGTAGGCTACCTGGTCCTTGATGGACTCCACATGGTCCTCGTCATTGTCGATGGCGATTACCTCGGCGCCGCGCTCGGCCAGCGTAATGGCAATCGAGTGGCCAAACCTGCCCAGCCCTATAACCGCGAATTTGCTCCTCATGCTTTTATCTTGGCATTTAAGTATGTCGTGATCACCTCCAGCCCGCGCTCAAAGTTGGCGTTGTTGGGGATGATGATGTCTGCGTCGTTCTTATACGGCTTAATATACTTTTCATAGGTGGGCGCCACGTGGTGGGTGTAGCGGTACAGCACATCGTCCAGGTCATAGCCGCGCTCCACCTTGTCGCGCACGATGCGGCGCTGCAGCTTGATATACTCCTTGGCGTCGATGTATACTTTCAGGTCCAGCAGTTTGGCGATCTCCTCGAAGTAGAAAACGAAGATGCCCTCTACCACCACAATTGGGGCGGGCCTGAACTCCAGCTGGCGCGGCACCACGTTCGGGTTATTGAAAGTATACTCCTGGCGGTACACGGTTTCGCCCTGGCTCACTTTCAGGATGTCGTGCGCGTAGGCCTCGTCGTCGATGCAGGAGGGCAGGTCGAAGTTGATGACCCCGTTGATATCTGCCGTCTGGTGCTCGCGCGGCTTGTAGTAATTATCCTGCGAGATCAGGCAAATGTTCTCAGGGGCAAACGAGGCGAGCAGTTTGTTCAAAAAAGTCGTTTTTCCTGAAGCACTGCCTCCTGTAATCCCGACGATGAATGGCTTTTGCATGGGAAGCTTTAGTTTCAGGCCACAAAATTAAGACTTTAGCGAGTATTTGGCTACTCCCAGAGGGTATTTTTATACTTCCAGGCTCTTGAGGAAGCGCACGAGTTCCTGGGTGGCGCGGCCACGGTGGCTAATGGCATTTTTCTCCTCGGCGCTCATCTGGGCAAAGGTGCGGTCGTGGCCCTCCGGAATGAAAACCGGGTCGTAACCAAAGCCTTTGTCGCCCTTCCACTCAGTAGCTATACTTCCTGTTACGATGCCTTCAAACTGGTGCTGCTGGCCATCCAGGATGAGGGTGATGCTGGTGCGGAAGCGGGCGCGGCGGTTCTCCTGCCCCTGTAGGCTTTGCAGCAGCTTGTTTATGTTATCGGCATCGGAGCGCTGCGGGCCGGCATAGCGCGCCGAGTAGACACCTGGTGCCCCATTCAGCGCCTCCACCTCCAGGCCGGTGTCGTCGGCAAAGCAGCTCACGTGGTAGTTGTCCCATACATAGGCCGCCTTCTGGTGCGAGTTGCCCTCCAGCGTGTCCTGATCCTCTGCCAGCTCCTCGTGACAGCCAATGTCCTGCAGGGTCAGCAGCTCATACTTGCCTTCCAGCATCTGGCTTACCTCGGCTAGCTTGTGGCGGTTGTTGGTGGCAAAGCAGAGTTTTTTCATGGACTATGATTTATAGTATTCAGGGATTGGTAGGATACATCAATAATGGCAAAAATGTCATTCCCCTCCTGTTCTTAGCAGGGGGTAGGGGAGGTTTACAGCAAATACGCGGCTACCTCATCAGGCTGCAGCACTACCTGTACGCGCTCGCGCAGGGTGGTGGCCAGCGAGTAGCCTGTGTATGTGGCAGCAATCGGGTAGAGCGGGTGGTGGCGGTCTATCAGGGTGGCTACTTCCACCTTCTTGGGGCTGTGCGAGAGAAAAATATCCAGCGTATAGGCCAGTGTCTTGCCGGTATTTAGCACATCATCCACCAGTACCACTGTCTTGCCTTCCAGGGGCAAGTTTTCTGGGCTTAGCTGTACCGGCTCCTCCAGCGGGTAATCTTTGTTGAGGGATACTTTTACCAGCTGCGGCTGAATAGGTGAAATTTGGCGCAGCTGCTCGGCTAGGCGCTCGGCCAAGGTATAGCCGTTAGGGTAAATGCCGGCCAGCACCAACTCCTGCTCCTCAAAGTTGCGCTCGTAAATCTCGTAGGCAATGCGCTTTACCTTTTGCTCTATCTGTGTGCGGTCCAGTATCAGGCTCTGCTGCTTTTGTTGTGCTGTCATGGGATGTTGGTTCTGGCTTTTGATGGCGCGGCAACCCTACCGCCGGGGCAAATTTATAAAGATAATTGCATTGGTCGCTGCTTTTGCCTTGCTGCATAAAATAATTTGGCCTATAGCGTTTTACTTTCAGATTATCTTGTTAAATTTGCAGTCCGATTCAGAAATTAAGGTTAAATAACGTTTACGATAATGAAAAAAGGCATTCACCCAGAGTACAGACAGGTGGTTTTCCAGGATATGACAAGTGATTTCAAATTCCTCACACGTTCTACAATGACGTCTGACGAGACAATCACTTGGGAGGATGGTAAAGAGTATCCTGTAATCAAAGTAGAGGTTTCTTCTGCTTCTCACCCGTTTTACACTGGTAAGAACATCTTCGTGGACACCGCTGGTCGTGTGGAGAAATTCAACACGCGCTACAAGAAAAAATAAGCGGCCTACTCCGGTTAAAACGTTTCAACAGAAAAGTCTTCCTGATGCTTATCGGGGAGACTTTTTTGCTTTTGGCCGTTCCCTAAATTTTATTTGGGCGAGGCTCTGCTGTTGTACGTACACGCGTGGCGTTAAACGTATTCTTGCTAGTTAATCCTGAAATACTACCGCGGAGGATGGCGAATGTGCCGTATTTTGGGAGAAAACTTATACTTTTGCAGTATGAATATCATCCTTTTCGATGGCCCGATTATCCGGCAGGACCTGCTGCCGCTGACTTTTACCAGACCTGTGGCCGGAGTGCGCGTGGGTATACTTACCATCGCAGAGAAATGGGCAAAACGCCTGGGCAGTCCCGTCGCTTTCCTGACGCAGCCTTACCTGCAGCCAAAGTATAAAAAGACCGGCACCGGTAGCCAGAACCTGTACATCAACGGCGCCGCGCTGCCGGATGCGGAGCTGGTGCAGGCCGTGCGGGAACTGAAGCCGGGTGAGGCATTGTACCAGCAGGAGCTGCTCCTTGCCTTCAACAGTGATGCGCCTGCTTTCGATACGCCGGACGAGCTAGCCGCTCATACTCCCGCCAGCCGGAAGATGCACGACAGCTGCACCGTTATCCGCCAGGTGTGGGATATTTTCCTGCAGAACGGCAACCAGATCCGCAGCGATTTTGCAGTGGTGACCGAAGGCCGCCAAAGTCAGCCCGTCGGCGACAAGTACACCATGGTCTATAACGAGGAGAACATCTTTATAGAAGAAGGCGTGAAGATACGCGCCGCCATCCTGAATGCCGAGAACGGGCCGATTTACCTGGGCAAGAACGCGCAGGTGCACGAGGGTGCCATTATCAAGGGGCCTTTCTCGCTGGGCGAGGAGAGCAACGTGAACGTGGGCGGCAAAATGCGCGGCGACGTGAGCATCGGGCCTTTCTGCAAGGTGGGCGGCGAGGTGGCGGCCTCCGTTATATTTGGCTATACCAACAAGGGCCACGAGGGCTACCTGGGCAACTCGGTGCTGGGCGAGTGGATCAACATCGGTGCCGATACCAATACCTCCAACCTGAAGAACAACTACGCCGAGGTGAAAGTATGGAACTACCGGGCGGGCGCCCTGAAGGGCTCCGGGCAGCAGTTCTGCGGCCTCATCATGGGCGACCACAGCAAGTGCGGCATCAACACCATGTTTAACACGGGCACGGTGGTGGGCGTGAGCGCCAACATCTTTGGGGCTGGTTTCCCGCCGCACTTTATCCCCTCGTTTAGCTGGGGCGGCGCCGATGGGTTTGTAACCTTTAAATTACCCAAAGCCACCGAGTTGGCCGAAAAAATCATGTGCCGCCGGAACCTGCATTTCAGCGAAACAGACCAAGCCATCTTTCAACACATTTTTGAGCAGGGCGAGCAGTACCGCGATTGGGAAGAGTAAAGTATAACATTCCTTGCCACACATAAGATTAAAGGACAAAAGACAAAGGAGTTGCCTGGCAATGCTGTCTTTTGTCCTTTGTCTTTTATCTTTGTACTAAGTCTCAACTCATAACGCTTAACTCCAAACGTGCGGTTTTCACAGATCATAGGGCATCAGGAAACGAAACAGCTCCTGCTTAAATCGGTGCAGCAGAACCATGTGGCTCATGCGCAGCTGTTCCTGGGGCAGGAGGGAAGCGCCAACCTGGCGCTGGCGCTGGCCTACGCCACCTACATCAACTGCGAAGCTAAGCAAGCGGATGATTCATGTGGAACATGCGGCAGCTGCGTGAAGATGAACAAACTGGTGCACCCGGACTTTAACTTCGTGATGCCGGTAACGGCCACCAAGTCTGTGAGCAAGGATGCGCTGAGCAGCAGGTTCATGAACGAGTGGCGCGAGTTTATACTTGCCAGTCCCTACCAGGGCCTGAACGAGTGGATGCAGCACATCGGGGCGGAAAACAAGCAAGGAATTATCTCCAAAGACGAAAGTCGCCAACTCGTAAAGCTGGTATCGCTGAAGGCTTTTGAGGGCAACTACAAGATTGTGGTCATCTGGCTGCCCGAGCTGATGCACCCCTCGGCGGCCAACGCCCTGCTGAAGCTGCTGGAGGAGCCGCCGGCCCAGACATTGTTTCTGCTGGTGGCGCAGGCAGCCGAGAAACTGCTGGCCACCATCACCTCGCGCACCCAGATCCTGCAGGTGCGCCATTTCACAGAGCAGGAGGTGGTGCAGCACCTGCAGCAAACCTATAACCTCGATGATGCCCGCGCCGGCCAGATAGCGCAGCTGGCGGAGGGCAACCTGAACGCAGCCGCCAAGCTCACCAGTGAGATCAGCAGCGACTATTTTACCTTCTTTACCGAGTGGATGCGCCACTGCTACAGCCGCAAGGTGAACGAGCTGGTGGAGATGAGCGATAAGTTCCAGGCCATGGGCCGCGAGAACCAGAAGAACTTCCTCCTCTATGCCCTCAACCTGCTGCGCAAGGTCATGCTGTATGGCGTGGACGCCTCGCTGATAGCCTTCCTGCCGCCCACCGAGCTGGACTTTGTACAGAAGTTCTCCAAGGTGATAACGGGCAACAACGGCGGGGAGCTTTCCGAGGAGCTCAACCAGGCGCATTACCACATCGAGCGGAACGCCAACCCGAAGATGGTGTTCGTGGATAGCTCACTGCAAATTGCCGGTTACCTGCATAAAGGTTAACTTCGCATGAAAGTATAGACAGAGGCTTCCCTGCAGGGGAAGTATAAACAGGGGCAAGGCGCGAAGTATAACGTATAAGCGCAGCCTCACAGAAAGTATAACATGGCAGAGAATCTAACAGACAGAACCATACGCATCGGCACACGGGGAAGTGTCCTGGCCCTTTGGCAGGCTAACTCCGCCGCCGAAAAATTACAGGCCGTTGGCTTTAAAACCGAGATTGTGGTCTTCAGCACCAAGGGCGACCAGATCCTGGATAAGTCGCTGGACAAGCTGGGCTCCAAGGGCGTTTTTACCGAAGAGCTGGAAATAGCGCTGCGCAACGGCGAAGTGGAGATTGCCGTGCACAGCGCCAAGGACGTGCAGTCCACCATCCCCGACGACCTGGAGCTGCTGGCTTTTATGGAGCGCGAGAAAGTGAATGATGTGCTGCTCTCCCTGAACCCGGATTTCAAGCTGGAGCGCGATAGTAAAGCCGTGATTGGTACCTCCTCCACACGCCGCAAGGCCCTGCTGAAGCAGTACTACCCGAACGTGACCACGGTGGAGTCGAGAGGGAACCTGCAGACGCGCCTGCGCAAGCTGGAGGAGCAGGGGATGGACGCCCTGATGCTGGCCTACGCCGGTGTGCACCGCGTAGGGTTTGACGACCTGGTGGTGTATACCTTTCCGGAGCTCACGTTTGTGCCCGCAGCCGGACAAGGAAGCGTGAACATAGAGTGCGCCAGAAACCTGGAGCCTGAGCTGAAGAAAGTGCTGAAAGAAGCCCTGGACCACCCGGACACCCACATCTGCCTGCTGGCTGAGCGCGCTTTCCTGCGTACCATGGAGGGTGGCTGCAGCATTCCTTCGTTTACCCTGGCAAGGCTTGCAGAGAATGGTATGACTATAACCGGTGGTATCGTGAGCCTGGATGGACAAACGCTGCTGCAGGAAACGCTGGAAGGGCCCACGGCAGACGCGGAGAAAATGGGTGAGCAACTTGCCAACATCATCCTGGGCCAGGGCGGGGATAAGATCCTGAAAAGTATAAGAGCCGAGAGAGAGGAGTAATTAACCCGGCACGTTGCTGAGAAAGTATACTTCTTTAATCTGATAGTAAAAAGCCGGTTTGGCTGCAGCGCGCAGTTAGACCGGCTTTTATACTTTAAAGAGACTATTGTCGCTGGCGCGGGTTTGCAACCCGTGCCTTCCTACGTTCTCGGATTTGCAATCCGAGTGGGCACAGAGCCATACTTGCTTTGGCTATACTTTAAACTCAGACTATTCCGCTGTTTCGAACATCCTTGTCCGGAACTTAAGCTGCTGCGGGCTTCCAAGTCCTCATAAATTATACTTCCCGGTTTATACTTCCATAGCCGCCGCTTCCTTCCTCTTGACACAAGCTATCCTTTCTAGCTACCGTTCATCCTCTAGTTCCCATAAGCGTCTCGTTTCATCTCTGGCTTTGGAGCTCTCAAGCCCGAGAGGCCTCGCCTTCGGGCATCGCGCTGCTTTCGCTTCCTTTGCTCCTGACGTCGCAATGCCTCGCTCACACTCGTCACCGGAACCTCTCGAGGCGCTTAACCCAAAGGCTGGGAACAAGTTCGATAGCTACGGCCATTACTGTCATCTCGACCATAGGGAGAGATCTAAATAAGATTCCCGATAGATCTCTCGCGCAGCTCGAGATGACAAAGAGTGCGGTAAGCATAAATTCCCCTTTAGGGAGGGGCAAGGGGTGGGTTTATACTTTGTAGGGACAGGTCGCGACCTGTCTGCGAGATGCCAGTAACTATAAAACTTATACTTCAGCACCAGTAACTACAGGCTCCCCGCCTTAGACAAGGAGGGGTTGGGGGTGGTTGGACCCGGTACTGCAGAACTCCCTACCCCATGTTCTTAGGACCTGCGCTTAGGAGACCAGTATAGCAGCGGCATTTTTACACTTTGGGATTCCGGCTTGGAGCACCAATGAGGCCTATTCTTAGCTCGCGAGCGTACGTATAGCTGGCATTTTATACTTTCGCCAGTTGAAAACTGGTCCCATAAAAGCTCCAAGTTGCAAACTTGAAGCAGCAATTGACTTATGTCCTAATAGTTGGTTCCTAGGGAAGGTGCAGATCCAGCACTGCAGGTACTCCCTTTCCTACTTTTAGCCGATGACCAGTACAGCTCGGGCTGTTAAGCATTAGTAGCCTCAGCCTCTGTTTTTACAGCCTCTTTGGTAAGTGGCTTATTGTTATCAGACCGGGCGTAGGCCAGGAAATCCTGCATTTCGCGCTTTACGGTAGGGGCCATCATGTAAAGTCCCACCATGTTCGGGATGCTCATGGCAAACAGCATGGCATCCGAAAAGGCCACTACGCTGCCCAGCTGCATGGGCGCACCCAGCACCACAAAGGCGCAGAAAATTACTTTAAAGCTGATGTTGGTGGTTTTAGTGTTGCCGAAAAGGTATGTCCAGGACTTGAGGCCGTAGTAAGACCAGGTAATCATGGTGGAGAAGGCGAAAAGTATAACCGCGGCGGCCAGCACAATTGGGAACCAGTCTATGACGGTAGCAAAGGCCGTGGAGGTGAGCGCAATGCCGTCACCAGCCGCATCCAGCTGGTATGCTCCTGTTACCACAATCACCAGCGCTGTCATGGTGCAAACGATGACGGTGTCTATGAACGGCTCCAGCGAGGCCACAAACCCTTCGGTTACAGGTACATTAGTCTTAACGGCTGAGTGCGCGATGGAGGCCGAGCCGATACCCGCCTCGTTGGAGAACATGCCGCGGCGTAATCCCTGAATCATGACGCCTACCAAGCCACCGCCTACTGCTGAGGTAGAGAAGGCCCCCTCAAAGATAGCGGTAAAGGCGCCAGGAATGAGTTTAAAGTTAGAAATAAGCACAACGGTGGCGGCTATGATGTAAATGGCGCACATCAGGGGCACCACTTTTTCGGTTACGCGGGCAATGCTCTTCATGCCGCCAAGTATAACCAAGCCCACCAGCACCGCCATAATCAACCCAAAAATCCAGGCATTGCCTTGTCCGAACCAGGAGCCGGCCTCGCCGCCCGTTACGGCCACAAACTGCTGCGTCGCCTGGTTTATCTGGAACATGTTGCCAGCCCCGATAGCCCCGCCAATACACATGATGGCAAAAAAAGCGGCCAGGAACTTACCCAGCCCGGCCATGCCACGCTCCTTCATACCCTTGTTCAGGTAGTGCATCGGCCCTCCGGACACGGTGCCGTCGGCGTGGTTGTCTCTATACTTTACCCCCAGCGTGCAGGAAACGAATTTAGTAGACATGCCCAGTAAACCCGCCATAATCATCCAGAACGTGGCGCCGGGGCCGCCCAGGGAAATGGCAATGGCCACGCCGGCAATGTTACCCAGGCCTACCGTGCCCGACACAGCGGCTGTCAGCGCCTGGAAGTGCGAAACCTCGCCGGGAGCGTCGGCCTGGTTATACTTGCCCCGCACAATATCCAATGCATACCGGAAGCCCCTGATGTTGATGAAGCCAAGGTACACGGTAAAGAACAGGGCTCCGGCCAGCAGCCACACCAGTATCAGCGGGATGCCATAGCCTGCCACCGGCAGCTCATAGAAAATAATATCAGAGATAAACTGTGCCGCCGGGCCAATGGCAGCGTCTATTTTTTCGTCTACAGTTATGGTGTTGGTCTGGGCAAAAAGGTTGCTACAGGCCCCCAGACTAAGCGCTGCAGCGAGTGGGAATTTCTTCATTAAGGTGAGTTAGTTGATTAGTTGCTTCCCTTAAATTTAATTTTTTCTGCTGCCAATGTAAAGTTTCAGGCTAAATTGCCTCTGTCAGTTCAGTAAAAAATTAAGATAATTCAATATAGAAGTGCTGTTTTAGCCGTTGAACATACTGTGCTATACTTGCCATGTGCCGCTAGGGCTACAGAAACCGGCACAAAGTATAAACAAGTGCTAAAAAGATTTAAATTTGAGATTCTGCTGGTCAGGATACCGGCCTGCAAACCATAAAGTGTATAACCAAACAGAAGTATGAGGATGCTCAAAAACGTAGCGGCCGCACTGCTTTTGGCCCTTGCCCTGCCACTGGCGGTGCTGGCCCAAAAGCCCAAAGGCAACGACCAACTGGTAACCATCTCCACGCCGCAGGGAGAAATTAAACTGCTGCTCTTCGACGATACGCCGCAACACAAGGCCAACTTCCTGAAGCTGGCGAAAGAAGGCTTTTACGACGGCACTACCTTCCATAGGGTCATAGATGGCTTTATGATACAGGGCGGCGACCCGAACACCAAAGACGACGACCCGCGCAATGACGGATCCGGCAATCCCGGCTATACCGTGCCTGCCGAGATTGTGCCGGCCCATAAGCATGTGCGTGGTGCCGTGGCCGCTGCCCGGCAGGGAGACCACGTAAACCCTACCCGCGCCAGCAGCGGCTCGCAGTTTTACATCGTGGAGAACCATAACGGCACCCCCATGCTGGACGATGTGTACACCGTGTTCGGGCAGGTGGTGGATGGCCTGGATATAGTCGACAAGATTGCCGAGCAGCCCACGGACGGCCGCGATCGCCCGCTTTCCGATATCAGGATGAAAGTGACCGTGGAGAACATGAAGAAGAAAAAGATTGCCAAAAAGTATAACTACAACTACAACACCCAGACACTGGAGAAATAACACCCCATGAAGCGCATACTTATAACAGGCTCTAACGGGCTGCTGGGCCAGAAACTGGCCGAACTACTGCTGCCAAAGCAGGATGTCGAGCTGCTAGCCACCAGCCGAGGCGAAAACAAACTGGCTGAACTGTACCCCACGCTGCCGTTCCGGAGTATGGACGTGACCAACCCGGAGCAGGTAGAGCAGGTGGTAAGCGAGTTTCGCCCCACCCATATCATCCATACCGCCGCCATGACCAATGTGGACCAGTGCGAGAACGACCGCGAGGGTGCCCTGCTGCTGAACCGCGATGCCGTGCAGTACTTGGTAAATGCCTGCGAAAAGTATAACGTGCACCTCATCCACGTAAGCACCGACTTTATCTTTGATGGGGAGAATGGCCCGTACGACGAAACAGCCGAAGGCAAACCGGTGAACTTCTACGGGGAGACCAAGCTGATGGCCGAGGAGATCGTGAAGCAGGCTAATTGCAAGTGGGCTATACTTCGCACCGTGCTGGTGTATGGCGTCGTGAACGACCAGGGCCGCACCAACATTGTGCTTTGGGTGCGCGACAGCCTGCAGGCGGGCAAGGTGATAAAGGTGGTAACCGACCAGTTCCGAACGCCAACGCTGGCTGAGGATCTGGCCATGGGCTGCTGGCTGGCCGCCGAGAAAGACGCCGAGGGCATCTTCCACATCTCCGGCTCCGAGATGCTCACCCCTTACGACATGGCCCTGCAGGTAGCCGATTACTTCAGCCTGGATAAATCCCTGATAGAGAAGGCTGACGGCAGTACTTTCTCGCAGCCTGCCAAGCGCCCTGCCCGAACCGGCTTTATCATCCGCAAAGCCGAAACCGAGCTGGGCTATCGTCCGCATACTTTCGCGGAGGGCATTCGCATGGTAGCTGAGCAGGCCGCTAACTAACACCACAGTACTCTTGGTAGATGGCTGCCAGTCTGCCCATGGCCTACAGGCTGGCAGCCATCACTTTAAATATATATGATTCTCTATGCACTATCAGAAGCTTTATATATATTGTGCCTTTAAATTCAATTAACATAGCCGATACGATAACCTTACAACACCTTACTTTTAATACTATCACCTTAGCAAACTAAACTAACTAAACACTTCTACCTTACTTTATGAGTGCTAACAAAGAATCCTGGGGCTCACGCGTCGGTCTGATCCTGGCGATGGCCGGTAATGCCGTAGGTCTCGGTAATTTCCTGCGCTTCCCGGTGCAGGCGGTGCAGAACGGCGGTGGCGCCTTCATTATCCCTTACCTGGTCTGTTTTTTGGTGATGGGCATTCCGCTGCTCTGGATTGAGTGGTCGATGGGCCGCTTCGGGGGCCGCTTCGGAAACCATTCCACTCCTTACATTGTGGATACCATGGGCAAACACCGCCTTTGGAAATACATTGGCGTGTTCGGTATCTGGACTAACATTGCGGTGGCCGCTTACTACTGCTACCTCGAGTCCTGGACGCTCTCTTACGTGTTCCACTCCATCCTTGGAACATTCAACGGCCTTGACCAGGAAGGCGTAGCTTCTTTCTTCGATACTTACGTTAGCATCGGAGACTCTACTTTGGGCATACCCTATGAGGCCGTGGTTTTCTACATCCTCTGCCTGCTGCTCAACACCTGGATTCTGTCCAAAGGCCTGTCAGGAGGTGTGGAGCGTGTGGCTAAAATCGGCATGCCCTTGCTGATTGTATTCGGTATGTTCCTGGCCTACAAAGGCTTTACCATCAAGGCCGGAGAGGCGGGCGCCTCGTTCGATAGCGCTGTAGGCCTCAACTTCCTGTGGACGCCGGACTACACCCAGTTGTGGTCGCCTACGGTTTGGCTGGCAGCTGCCGGGCAAATCTTCTTCACCCTTTCAGTGGGGATGGGCACCATCCATTGCTATGCCTCCTACGTGCGATCCAAAGATGATATTGCGTTGAACGCTATGTCGGCTGGCTGGATGAACGAGTTCGTGGAGGTGGTGCTGGGTGCTTCTATCCTTATCCCGATCTCCATCGGTTACCTGGGCATCGACCGCGTGCAGGAGCTGGTGCAGCAGGGCGGCCTGGGGCTGGCCTTCAAAACACTGCCGTTCCTGTTTACGCAGTGGGGCGAGGTGCTGGGCGCCATTGCCGGTGTGATGTGGTTTGGCCTGCTGTTCTTTGCAGGTATCACCTCCTCACTGGCCATGGGTACGCCCTGGATCGGCTTCCTGCAGGATGAATTTAACTGGAAGCGCAAGCCGGCTGCCTGGTCTTTCGGCCTGATCGTTTTGATACTGGGGATGCCAACAGTGCTATTCTTCCACTACGGCGTGTTCGACGAGTACGATTACTGGGCCGGCACGGTGTCGCTGGTGGTGTTTGCCCTCGTCGAGACCATCCTGTTTGCCTGGGTATTCGGTATGGACAGAGGCTGGCGCGAGATTAACTCCGGGGCCGATATCAAGGTGCCGGATATCTACAAGTTTATTATTAAGTTCGTGACGCCGGTGCTGCTGCTATGGGTGTTCATTGGCTCGCTGGTAACACCAAAAGGTGGCGACTGGGGCAAGGCACTTTCCGGTGACTGGGTGCTGGACGACAGCTCCATCATCAACAAGATTAAGAACTCCAGCCTGAAGCGCCAACTGGCAGAGGCCACCGACCCGGCCATAATAGAGCAGCTGCAGGAAACGCTGTTCTTCGTCAACGCCTCGCGTATACTGTTGATATCCGTGTTCCTGGGCATAGCGGCTTTGGTTTACATGGCGTATAAAAAAAGAGTTAGAGAAGGAAGAATTTAGGAAACTATGAATACATCTGCGCTTGTTGTGATGCTCGGAACCATGCTACTGGTTACCGGCTTAATGATATACTTTTTCATGCGCGTGCTCAATGCGCCGCCTAAACCCGAACCGGACTCATACCTCGACAACGACGATGACCCGGACCGGCAGGCAACACCGTAACGTCTATAGATGAACAACATAAAGCACTGGATACGTAGGAACTTTGGCTTTTCGCAGCGCGAGGTAAATGCGTTTCTGGTGCTACTCACCTTACTGGTGCTGCTTTTGGCAGCACCTTTTCTTTTAGGCAGGATGTATACTTCGGAGCCCGGGTTTACCTCTACCCAGGACCGCCAGTTGCTTGATAGCCTGGTGGCACAGCTGGAGGCAGCCCAGCCCGATCCAAAGTATAAAGTGACCACGGTGGCGTTGCGGCCTTTTAACCCTAACCAACTGACCGTGGAGGAGTGGCAGGCCTTTGGCTTGCCGAAGTACCTGGCGCAGCGCATCCTCAATTACCGCAGCAAAGTAGGCGACCTGACCTATAAGGCCGAGCTGGGCCGCATCTACGGCATGCCGGATTCTGTTTTCCAGCGGCTGCACCCCTACATCGAGCTGCCCGTAGAGCGCCCTTCTAAGTATAAACGCTCAGAAAGTATGGCATCCTCGCGGCCCACGCCGCAACCGGAGTGGCATACCAAAAAGCGGGAGAAATTCATACTTGCTCCCTTCAACATCAACACCGCCGATACTACGCAGCTCAAGCAAATCTGGGGCATTGGCAGCAAACTGTCGGCCCGCATCGTGAAGTATCGAAATGGCCTGGGCGGCTTTCATAGCATGGAGCAGCTGCGCGAGGTGTACGGCCTGCAGCCGGAGGTGGTGGATAGCCTTCACAAGTATACTTTTGTTCCGAAAAGCAACACGCTGCAGCAGCTAAGCATAAACGCCTCCACCGCCGATGAACTGCGCACCCACCCCTACATCTCCTCTAATGTGGCTCGCGCCATCGTGGCTTACCGCGAGCAGCACGGCAAGTATGGGCAACTGGAAGACGTGCGGCAGGTGAAGCTGGTAACGGCGGAGCTGTATGAGAAAATCAAGCCCTATCTGGCGTTGTAGAAGGCTCAGAAGCGACAGTTTGAGTATAAGGCTTACACTTTAGCCTTGACGTTAAAGGCCCTCTCCGTTCATCAGCGATCCAGGTAGGTATAGAACTTATCCATATACTCATATCTGGTTAACAACCCGTCTTGGTTGTTATCCCAATGGTCGAATATGCCGCTTCCCAGTTCCTCACCTTTTATCAGGGCATTTTTGTCTGTATCCCATTCCGAGAAGAGGTTTAGCTTGCTAAGCATCTGGTCAAACTCAACATTGTTCAGCAAGTTGTCCTTGTCCGCATCCCATGTTGCCCAATCCTCACCTTCCACATTGAAATCTGTTACGAAGTTTTCCCATTCGGTGTGAGAAATGGCAAAGTCCCTTTCAGTTGCCACAAGGTTTGTATTGGCTATAAGAAAGAACCCGAGGTTAAACGCAGCCTCATTAAACTGAATCCCTTCCATTAAATTATAACCGAACCAATCCATGGCATGCAGAACGGTTATATTATTTATGTTGGAGACAATCCGGCTAAACTCGGATCGGCCCAGCGCAGACGCGTGCACAGTAACCGTGGTTGAGTCTTTTACCATATTTTGTGCCTGATCTACGGCCTCCACCATTACTGTGTAGGTTCCGGTAGGGGAGTCTTTACCTAATGGAATGCTCACATCCAACTCCCTGAATGCATTGCGAAGATAAGGTTCAGTTCGCTCTAAGACCATACTTCTGGTGCCTTCAGGATCGGCAAGGTATACCCGTGTATCCTTAATCCCCATATTGTCTTCTACTTTAATCTTTAACTCGATGCTCTCAATTATCAGGAAAGTATCAATGCCTAGAGTAGTCGTAATGTTTAACTCCGGTTGCTCCGTGTCTGTTGGTTGGATTGAGTTTGACTCATCATCGTCATCACATGACATGAAAGTGATGGAGAGGAGAAGGAGGGAAACCAAATAAAAATTTTTCATAGCTATAGAATTAAGAAGAGGAGAGGAATACAATCGGCCTGGTACAGCTATCAAGTCTATAGAGCGGCGGAAGTATCCAGATGCTTAAACTTCCTTTCTGGGACGGAGATGGTTAAAGTCCTCACATCAGGTATCCGGAGCGGATAGGAACTTTGAAGAAGTTCAAAATTGAGTAGAAGTATGTTGCTCTTGGGGGTGTGCTTCCAAGTAGACCTCAACAGATTCTGAAACACTAAGATTACAGTGTATTATACGGCAGCTTTTTGGTTGTAAAGTGCTGGTAATAAGTGTTTTATTGCTTTATTTATTGTATTTAATTTTTGGCTGGGCCTATGTCTGTTTATTCTGAGGTAAGGTGCCTTGTGATACTCGTGCTCTCCGACTAAACGTAGGCCAATAACTACGGCGCTACCTCATTTTTGCTAAAGAGAACTGTTTAATCAGCACTTTTCTGTAGAGACAGGTGTAAAACCTTACCTTTTGCCCAGGTTTGTTAGAACAGGGGAGAGATGTCTAGCAGTGCTGGGTCCAACCACTCCTGCCCCCCTTGGCTAAGGAGGGGAGTTTCTGTTAACGATTACACCCCTATAGTCCCCTCAAGGGGACAGTCTATACTTGTTGCATAGCAAAGGCTGTGGCTATCGAACTGCTTCCCAGCCTTTGGGTTGGGCGCCTTGTAGATTTCTGGTGCCCGCTAAGGGCATTGCGACCGAAGGGTAGCAAAGGAAATGTACACCGCGCGATGACCGAAGGCGAGGCCTCCCGGCCTAGAAGGGCACCAAAGTCTGAGATGAAACAATAGATTGGTGGGAACTAGAGGATGAACTGTAGTTTGAAAGTATAGCTTGGCTCCGGTTGCAGGAAGCGGTGGCTAGGGAAGTTAATCCGAAGTATAAGAAGTTACAAGCTGATGCTTGCGCCAGCAGGAGCTATAAAGTATAAAACAGCAAGTATAAAAGTATAACCACCGCTCCCTCAATCACAACCTAATCTCTAACTTAAACAAAAGCCCCTTCCTGTTTTAGGGGAGGGGCTTTTACCCAACAGCCATTTGCCCTACTTAAGACGTAAAAGCCTTTGCCTGCACAAACGTGTAGAAAAACACCGCATTCGGGCTTTTCGCCACCACCTGCATCTCCTCTTTCACCTTATCAGCCACCTCTGCATCCACGTAACCGGCTTCCAGCAGCTGCGGCAGGCCGCTTAGGAGCAGCTCCGTCCAGTAGGCGATCATCTCGGCGCGCTTGGCCGGGTTGCGGTTGTCGAGGTGGTAGGTTTTGGTTTCGGTGGTGATGCGCTTGTAGCCAACCGACTGCAGCAGGTTTCCGAGCTTGGCGCCCACAAAGGGGTCGCCGCCCATGTCGTACTGCAAATCGTTGAAGCGCATCCAGTACTGCAGCACGCTCGGCGAGTAAGGCTCCACGAAGAAGCTGGAGTTAAGCACCTCAGTAATCACAACCGGACTGCCCGGCTTCAGCACGCGCCGCACCTCCGACAGCACCCGGGCCGGCTCCGGTATATGCTCCAGCACCCAGCACAGGAAAGCCCCGTCAAAATCAGCCTGCGAGGTGAAGCTCATGTCCATGGCGTTTTCCTGCTTCAGCTCATACCTGTCGGTGGCATACGGAATGGTAGCGAGAAACTTGCCCGCCTGTGTAATCTGCCTTTCCGAATAGTCGATGCCCGTCAGGTGCAGGTGCGGAAAGCGACGGAGCAGGATTTCGGACTGAGCCCCTACGCCGCAGCCTACCTCCAGCAGCTTGGTAACGGTGGAAAAATCAATATCAGAGTAAATCTTGTTCTCCATAAACCTGGCCTGCTTGTAGAGGCGCTGCTGCTCCTCCGGCGAGTAGCCGTGCAGGTATTTTTCTTCAGATGATTCTTTTGATGCTGTTGTCATTCCGTCTTGATTAAAATGAGCTATAGTAAAGGCTGGTGCGCGAATTACAACGTTATACTTTCCAGTAAGACCTTTGCTTTCTCCACCACCTGCCGTTCCGTTTTAAACGATAATAACTGTATGGCTTCGTCCAGCGGCACCCAGCGGGCCTCGTTCACCTCCCAGTCATGGTCTTTGATGTCGCCGGAAGTATAGCGCAGCAGGAAGAAGTGCACGAATTTATGGAAGCGCACCCGCTGCTTGCCTTTGTCTCCTACATACCAGTATTCAATGGTGTCCAGCTTTTGGATGAGTTCAGCGTTTATGCCCGCTTCTTCGCGCACCTCCCGTACCGCAGTGGCCTCAGGCGCCTCGCCGGTATCTACAATGCCTTTGGGCAGCTGCCAGCGCTGCTGCTGCCCTACCGAGATGAGTGCCACCTCCACACCCGCCTCACCCGTCCGAAAAGCCACACCGCCCGAGGATACCTGGTCTACCGTAGGAAACTTGGGTTTGGGCTGATGGGAATCGGCTTGAGTGGGCATCGTTTAAAGTATAAATGTGTAAACTTTATACTTGATGTACCGGTGCAAAGGTTTACCTGGTCTGCGTTACGGCCGGCTGCGGCTGTGGCTTCTGCTGGTCGTTGAGCCAGAGCAGGGTCGAGTTATAGGCCATGTCGTGCACGCCCACGTACAGCACCAGCCTCACGTTATTGGATTGCCTGCTAAAGACTACCTCCGGGTCTGAGGCGCCAAAGTATGGTTCTTCGGCCTGGCCCTGCAGGCTCTCCGGCAAGGCCTGCTCCTTCACGATGTAATCCATGTCTGCCTTGGAGATGGTATCGGAGGGAGCCGCTAAGATATTGAAGGCGCGGATGGAGTGACTCGGCGGCACGAGCAAATCGTTTATGCCGTGGGCCAAAAAGATGGGCACCTCCTTGGCCTGGTGAATCTGGGTGCTGGGGCTGCGGCGCTTGCCTTCGGCCTCGGCGGGTGTGCCGGGCAGGGGCTCGCCTCCCAGCGCCGCCACAATCTGGCTGTTATACTTGCGGTGCGGGTAGTAGAGGTTAAACTCAAACCACTCCGGGATGTCGAACACCGGCACCCAGGCCGCTACGCCCGCCCAAATGTCAGGGTGACGGCTGGCCGTGACCAGGGCTGTCATGGCGCCGCCTGAGGAGCCCACCAGGTACACGCGCGAGGAGTCGATGTTGGCGTGCTGCATGGCGTAGTCCACGGCGTCCACAATATCCTGAATGGCTACGTCAGAGGCCATGGCCTCGGGCTGCTCGAACACCCCACGGTAGTTAGGCTGGATAAAAGCCCAGTCATACTTCTCGGCCCAGAGCGCGAACGGGATGGAGGGCACTTGTAAATACCCGCTGCTCCAGCTGTGCAGCAGCACCAGCAATGGCTTCTTGCGGGTAGACTTCGACTCGTAGAACAGCGCCGGCTCCACCTTGCCATCCATCGTGGATTTTACCTGCACCACCTCAATGTCCTTTAGCTCCTTTTTCCAGTCATCCAGGCTTTCGTCGCCCACGTTGCCGGGGTACTGCTTGGTGGTGGTGTAGCCCTCCAGGGGCGCAATAGGGGGGATGGGTTTGTCTCTGTTGCAGGACGAGAGCACAAGGCACAACAGCACCGGGAGCAGAAGTATAACCGGGTGTGAGTTTATCTTCATTCTGGATGGTTTATGGAGCAAAGGTATGATTTAGCAGTAATAAATGAATTTGGCTATACTTTTAGAAGAACTGCATCTTACTAAAAATGTTGCATAGCGCCAATACGGATCGGCAGTATCAGGCGAAAAATCACCGGCCTTAAAACCTAACGGCCTACTGCGCTGCTGCGTCTGTTTCCTGACGCTCCAGCGCAAGGCCGGTATGGGAGAGCAGGTGCGCCACAATGGCGTCATACTTCTCTTGGCTCACCTCATGAAAATTGCGCGACGTGTCCCATACCCGGCCATCGGAGAAGCGGATTTTGTAATGCGGTTCTGCCACTGCCTCGCCCTTAGAGTTGCGTTTATACTTGTAGTGCGTAACAGACTCAATTTGCTGCATCGTGTATGCCTGTGGTGTGAGCGAGCCGAAATCACCGATAATAATTTTGCCGTCCTTGATTTCCTTGTACCAGCCCAGACCCAGCACGGATACTATGATTCCGGCAAGCAGGCAGCCCCTGCCCAGAAACCGCACCACCCTGTATCCATCAAAGCCATACTTGCGGTTGGTGTACTCCAGGTATACTGGGTACTCTTCCTTCAGCATCAGGCGGTAGAGCAACTCCATTGGCGGCATCAGTAAGCCGATGCCAAAGCACATGCCGGGCGCCAGCCAGAAAGAGGCCGGCGGGTAGATGGCAAAATCTGCCTCCCGGCCCCGGAAGTATACTTCCTGCACGTCGTTGCCCAACAGGTAGAAAACGTAACAGATAACGCCTGTAATGAAGAAAAGCGGGATAAGGGAAAAGACCTCGTAGATTTTATACTTGTACTCATTTACCAGCAGCAGCTTATCGTAGTCTTTTACCGGCTTGGGTTTGCTGGGAAACAGGAAGGGGAGCAGCAGAAAAATAATCGCGGATAAAACAGAGCTAAGCATGTAAGTTACTGATTAAGGGGAGGCAAGATACCTTTTTGCCACGGTTTTTATATGCCAACTCCCATTATTTCCTGCTAACTTGCTTTGCTGGCTTAGACTTTCCGCCGACTTCTTTCGTTTACGTGGCAGTACCTCATGAAAGACATTCTCAAACACTACAGACGCAGACTCCTCAACCTCGGCTCCGGCAACAGGGCCCTGGTCTTGCTGCGCCTGTACCGGGAGCTGCACCAGGACGTGGAGGCGCTGGACTTCGTTAACGGCAAGCCTGCCTTTGAGGTGCTGGAGAAGCTGCTGAGTGGCAGAAAGAAAATCCCCCTGAGTCCTTACGCCGATAGCCGCCACGCACCCGTAGCTGCGGTGAGTCGCCGCCTGCGGTTTATCAAGCGCAAGGCCGAGATGATTTTTGAGGAGCGCGGCAGCCGCGAGTTATACTTGGGCTGGCCCTTTGTGCACGGCAAGTTCTCGGACGGTACGGCCGTGCGGAGCCCGCTGCTGTTTTTCCCGGTAAAGCTGCAGGTAAACGCGGCGCAGGAGTGGGAACTGCAACCCGACGAGGCGCAGCCGCCGCAGTTTAACCAGAGCTTTCTGCTGGCCTACGCGCACTACATGGGCACGCCGCTGGCCGAGGAGCTGCTGGAACTGGACCTGAGCACGCTGCCGCAGCACCCGCTGGAGTTCCGCACCAAGGTATACGAGCTCCTGAAAGAGCAGCAGCTCAGTATAAACGCCGGCCGCGAGTTCTTCGGTGATAAACTCAAGCGCTTTACAGATTATAAAAAAGCCGATTACGAGGCGGAGTATAAACCGGGGCAGCTGGAACTGGAGCAGGAGGCGGTGCTGGGCATCTTCCCGCAGGCAGCCTCCTATTTACTGACCGATTATGATACCTTGCTGGAGCAGGGCGAGCTGCAGGAAATGGAGCAGCTGTTCGGCATGCCTGAGGAAAGTATAACCCTGAGCACGCAGGCGCAGCATACCTTCACGGCCTTTGCCCTGGATGCGGCGCAGGAGGCGGCGCTGCAGGCGGTAAAGCAGGGGCAGTCGGTGGTGGTGCAGGGGCCGCCGGGCACGGGCAAGTCGCAGCTTATCTGTAACCTGGTGTCGGATTTTACGGCCAGAGGCAAGAAGGTGCTGGTGGTGAGCCAGAAACGCGCCGCGCTTGATGTCGTGCACCAGCGGCTCTCGCGGCAGGGGCTGGGTGCTTTTGCCGCGCTTGTGCACGACATCAACGCCGACCGCAAGGCGATTTTTAACCAGCTGCGCGAGCAAATCGACCGTCTGGAAGAGTATAAAAAGCAGAACCTGGCGCTCAACAGCATCTACACCGACCGCACCTTTCTGGAAGTGAGCCGCGGCATCAACAAAAACCTGGAGAAGCTGCAAGCCTTTAAAACCGCCCTCTTCAACATGAGCCGCTGCGGCTGGTCGCCCAAGGAGTTATACTTGCGCAGCAGCCTGCAACAGCCGCACATCCCGCTAAACCCATACTTTAAAAACCTGACTGCCGAGACCGTAACGGAGTTTCTGCCGCGCCTGCGCCAGTATTTGCAAAAAGCCATCCCCTGGCAAAAGGAGGACTTTGTGTGGAAAGAGCGCCGCAGCATGGAAAGCTATACTTTCCAGGAGCGGCAGGAATTGGCGCAGGTTATTGAGTCCTTGCCGGAGGAGCATGCCAGGCTGCAGCGAAGTATAAATGACCTGAGTGGCTACCCGTTCTCGCTGGAGGAGCTGCCGACTTATACTTCCGCCTTAGCCGAAGTCACCCGGCTGCAGGAGCTGCTGGCGCAGGAGGAGGTAGAGCAGGCGCTTTGGCCTTTGCTGCAACGACAGGCAGAACCAAAGGAACTGCAGCAGCAGGTGCTGCAACTAAAGGAATTGTACCTGGTTTGTCCGGCCCCAGACGCGGCCATTGCCACCGAGGATTTAGTTTCGGTGAAATCTGCCGTAGCCAAGTATGAGGAGCAGCAAAAGCAGCTGTTAGGTCGCCTTACCTGGGCCTTTGCCCCCGAGAAGCAGCTGCTGAAAAAGGCGCTGGCCAAGTATAAACTGGAGCTGGATGCGGCAGGCGTAGGCGAACTGCAGCGGCGCCTGGAGCTGCGCCAGCAAGCCGTGGAGTTGATGCAGGGTATCAACCAACGCATAAAATTGGGCCTGAAGATTACCCAACACCCCAGCGAGGTACTGCAAAAGCTGAAGGCGGTGGAGGACGCCATCCAGGCCCACAAACTGCTGCGCCAGTTGCACCAGGAGCAGGTGCTGCACGAAAAGCTGTTGAGTCTGGTGCAGCTGCCCGAGCACCTGCAGACGCTTACGCAAAGTATAAACGAGGCAGAAACAAAGTATAAATTGTGGCTGCAATGGCTCACAGAAGGGCAAATCTCACGACTCGTAAAGGACGAAACGTATAAACAAGACCTGCTGCTGGAGCTGCCGGAGGTGTTCGAGCCCCTGGTGGCCTTTGATGCATTGCTGACTTCCTTCACCGGCCCAGAGCGAAAAGTAGCCGAGCTGCTGCTGGAACAACCTATCAAAACGGCGGAGGAAGGCGAGGCGCTGCTACTCAATAGCCTCTACCTGGCCTGGCTGCACGAACTAGAGGGGCAACACCCGGAACTACGCATGCCGAGCAATGGCGAACTGGAGCGACTGGAGGAAGAACTGCAACTACTCTTGCAGCAAAAGCAGGAGCTGAGCCAGGAAATCGTGCTCTCGCGGCTCCGGGAGCAGGCGTACAAGGACATCGAGCTAAACCGCCTCGGTAACCCGGTGACCTACCGCCGCCTGCACGCACAGGTGAGCAAGAAGCGTAGCCTCTACCCGCTGCGTAAGCTGTTTGCCCTGTTCTCCGAAGAGATGCTGGACTTAGTGCCTTGTTGGCTGGCCTCGCCCGAGACCGTGTCGGCGGTGCTGCCGCTGGAGCGCTGCTTCGACCTGGTGATTTTTGACGAGGCCTCGCAGTGTTATGCCGAAACCGGCATCCCGGCCATGCTGCGCGGCAAGCAGGTGGTAGTGGCCGGCGATGCGCAGCAGCTCAAGCCTTCCGACATCTACCGCGCCCGCTGGAACGGGGCCGAAGGAGAAGACGAAGTAGAGGAACTGTCGGCGGAATCCTTGCTGGAGCTGTGCGGGTTATACTTGCCGCAGACCATGCTCACGCAGCACTACCGCAGCCGCTACCCCGAGCTCATCGAGTTCTCGAACCGCTACTTCTACCAAAACAAGCTGGAACTCATACCAGAATTGCAGGACGCGAACGCGCGTCAGCCCGCCATCACCTTTGTGAAAGTGCACGGACTGTGGCAGGACAACCAGAACCTGGCCGAGGCCCAGCGCGTGGTGGAACTGGTGCTGCAGTACCTGCAGGCCGGGCAGGAGGAACTGGGCGTGATTACCTTCAACTACAACCAGCAGATGCTGGTGCAGGACCTGTTGGAGGAAGCAGCCCAGGAGCAAAGTATAACTATACCTGCCTCGGTGCTGGTCAAAAACATCGAGAACATCCAGGGCGATGAAAAGGAAGTAATCATCCTATCAGTGGGCTACGCGCCGGACGATAAGGGCAAAATGGCGATGCAGTTTGGCAGCCTGAACCAGAGCGGGGGCGAGAACCGCCTGAATGTGGCCGTGACGCGCGCCAAGCAACAGGTAGTGGTCGTCAGCAGCATCCGGGCAGAGCAGCTGCAGGTAGAGCATACCACCCATGCCGGGCCAAAGCTCCTGAAAGACTACCTGCACTATGCGCAGCAGGTCAGCCGCCGCTATTTTGAGTATGAACCGAAGCAGGAAAGGATGCCTGCCCGCGTGCCACTGCTCAAGGAAATACTCGCCCAACAGGTGCCGCACCTGAAGCCCGAGGTCCCCTTCGCCGACCTGACGGTGGTAAAGGAATCAACCTACCAAAGCGTGGTGCTCACCGACGATGATTTATACTTTAGCGCCCTCTCGGTTCGCCACACGCACGCCGATATTCCGCTACTGCTGCGCCAGCGCCACTGGCCCTACAAGCGTATCTACAGCCGCCAGTTCTGGGAAAAACCCGGGGAAGTTATAGAGTTAGAGCGTTTGGGAGTTAGAGAGCCTGGGGTTGAGTAAGCTTGATGGGGAGAAACTGGTAGTTGAAACTGTATACCCCTTCGTAAAACTTAAACGAGATTTTAAACCCTTGGCGGATGGGCTTGCCGTCAGCAAGAGCCGGTTCTAACGCAGGCAGCTTGGCCAGAACTCTCATCAAACCGGTTGCAATTTTATCGCTAAAAGCAATTTTGTATCGGAAGTTTACCAGCTTTCCTTCTTCGGATACCTCTCCTTCTAGGTGAAGCTCGTTCTCATAAGGCTTTAAGTCAATATTGCGTAGGTAGGCACCAACAGCTTTTTTGATTTCTTCGTTGTACCCATCCGGACCGTGTTTATATTGAACGCCCACAATTTGCGTGCGAGCTGGGACATGGCAAGGAGTTGAGGAAATAAGCATGTCCTGGGCCGCTAGAAAAGGCAGTATCGCTTTATCAAACCATACGATGCGGGAGGCGTCGGTATAGCTGCCGAGCGGGCCTGTCCCTTTCAGAAACTTGCCATCCTTAAACTTCTCAGTGGCCATCGTTTTGTTAGACCTGTCAAGATGCGAGGTGGCTACCCAAGTGCCGTCGGGTTTGCCTTCTAGAAGCTTACCTGTCCAGATAATTAAGCCTTGGCGTGCCTGGTAGTTTCCGGTGCCGTTGTCTACCACTTTAGCGCCATCCTCACTCCAGGCCTCTTTTACGGTAAGCCGTCCGTCTGCTGCCGTAAACGTTAACTTAGGATTGCCGGAGTTGTAAAACAACTGCCACTCCCCGTCGGGCTGCCCTTCTTTATAGCTGCCGCGGGCTTGCGGCTTGCCGTTAAGGTAGTAAGAGACAAAGCTTCCGTGTATTAGGCCGTTAGCGTTGTAAAAGCCTTCTGCCAGTACCAAGCTTGTGTCCTGGCGGCTGATGTCTTTAAATTTACCGTAGAAAAAACGCTGCTGCATGTTATAGCGCGCCTGCCTTGTTATCAGGGCGCAACTGTCCTCTGTCAGATGATAGTTAGCGTTAAAAGGAATGTGGAGGCTGTCGCTTCCAACTCTCTTAAGCGAGATGGTTCGTTGAAGCGGATTTTGTGCAAGTGAGTTAAAAGCAAGAGGTAAAAGAAACAGGCAAAGTAAATTTATTCTCATAGAAAGCGTTAGGTGAACTATAGGCTGCAAAGAAAGTAAATATTCAGATATTGTTATTAATAACAGGGCTGCTTGGAAAGGGGGCAGAATGTTAGAAAGCTGTTAGGCCTGCTAAACTATACTTTCCTGCATGGGTGGGCGCTTGCGCTGGAGATGTTTTAAATAGAGAATCGGACGGCTGCGCAGGAGCTGAATACTTTTATACTTTCCATACTTTAACCCGTACAAACTTTCTAACTTTTTAACCTTCTGGCTTTCTAACTTTCTAACTGAACTCTTTAACTCCCAAACCCTCTAACTCTCTAACTCCCAAGCCTTGCTCTACAAAGTCTTCACCGCTTACATCTACCTACAAACCCTCTTTTGCGGCTGCGGGCCCGACCGGCGCGGCGGCGGTTTCGAGAAGCCGGAGTATAAGTATAAGCTGGAGCGAATAGCGCGGCTGGATGCCCGGATACAGGAAAGCTCCGGCCTGGCTCACGCCCCTGACACTACCTTCTGGACGCACGGCGACAGCGGCGCACCGGCTGAACTGTACCGGTTTAACCTGAGTGGCGAACTGCTGCAAACGCTGCCGCTCGAGTTGCGGAACCGCGATTGGGAAGAGCTGGCCGAGAACGAGGAACACTTATACATCGGCGAATTTGGCAACAACGCGAATAGCCGGAAAGACCTGCAAATCCACATCCTCAGCAAGCAAAACCATACCCTGGAAGGCACTTTATACTTTTCCTTCGAGGATCAGGCCGCCTTTCCGCCGTACAAAAACAACCTGCACTTTGACCTGGAAGCCTTCTTTTATCATCAGGATTCGCTCTACCTCTTCACCAAGAGCCGGGGAAAAGACAAGCAACTCAAACTTTATACGTTGCCCGCCGAGCCCGGCACCGCTGTGGCCAGGCTGCAGGAGCAGCTGCCCGTCAAGGCCATGACTACCTCTGCTGCCCTCTCTCCGGACCAGCGGCAGTTTGCCATACTTGGCTACGGCAAAGTATACTTGTTCGAAGTGCAAAACGGCAACATCAACCTCAGCGGCAAACACTACTG
This sequence comes from Pontibacter chinhatensis, assembly GCF_900113285.1. Taxonomy (GTDB): domain Bacteria; phylum Bacteroidota; class Bacteroidia; order Cytophagales; family Hymenobacteraceae; genus Pontibacter; species Pontibacter chinhatensis. The sequence continues at coordinate 216,313 of NZ_FOOT01000004.1, read as the reverse complement.
CCTGAAGGTCGGCAGAACCGGACAGGCCGAGGCCATCCTTTATACTTCAAACAACCAGCTCCTCATCACCAACGAAAACGGCAAGTTGTTCCGGCTCTCATTGAGTAAATGAAGCTGCCGGAGAAAGTATAAATACACCCGGCTGATAACATTTAACAATCAACAACCTGTTTTCAGCCGTAGTAGGAGTATACTACATCAGAATAAAACTATGCACATAACAATATTAGTAACAGGTGCTACAGGCACGGTAGGACGGGAGGTGGTAAAGCAACTCTCCATGCTAGATGGCGACATACGGGTGAGGGCAGGGGTGCACTCCATTATTAAAGGCGAGAACCTGAAACGCCTGCCGGGTGTGGAGATCGTAGAGATGGACTTTGAGGATCCTAGTTCGCTGCACGCCGCCTTTACGCACGTGGACAAAGTGTTCCTGCTCACCCCATTCACCCTGGACCAGGTACAAATGGCCAAAACGCTGATAGATGAAGCCAGGAAGGCAGGCGTAAAGCACATTGTGAAGCTATCCGTTATCGGGGCCGATGCCAAGCCCGGCCTGCAGTTGGGCCAATGGCACCACGAGGTGGAGCAGTATATCGAGGAGAGCGGCATCAGCCATACTTTCCTGCGGCCCATCTCCTTTATGCAAAACTACGTGAACTATAACGCGGAAAGTATAAAGGAAGAGGGTAAGTTTTATGGTGCCTCTGGTGATGGGAAGATGAGTCTGGTTGACGCCCGCGACATTGCCGCCGTAGCAGTAGAAGTGCTAACCGGCGAGGGGCACGAAGGCAAAGCGTATGACATAACCGGCCCGGAGGCGCTGTCTAATTACGAGGTGGCGCAACTGCTAAGCGAGGTAACCGGAAAGCAGGTAGACTACATTGACCTAACGGAAGCCGCCATAAAGCAAGGGATGACCGGCACCGGCATGCCAGATACTATGGCTAATGCCATGGTGGAGCTTTACACGCTGCAAAAGGAAGGCAAACTTACCCAAACCACCGATACGGTGGAGAAACTTGTTGGCCGCAAGCCACACACCATGCGCCAGTTTCTGCAGGACCACCGGGACTGCTTTGTGTAAGGTCTATAATTTAGCGGAACATCAGCACGGCAAAAACAAAAATCCCCTCCTGATAATTTCGGGAGGGGATTTTTTTATGATGGTTTAGCAAATGCTATTCATCCAGGTTACGGTAACGGTCGCTGCGGCGTGTCTGGAACTGATCTCTGTCAGAGTCGTCCTGGTTACGGTAGTTCTCGCGCGAGCTTGAGCCACGGTTATCGCTGTAGTACGATGTTCTGCTGTCCATGGACCCATAGCGGCTTTCATCGCCACCATAGCCTCCCTGGCCATACCCACCAGAGCTGTAGCCGCTCTGCCCGTAACGGCCGGAGTCGCTATGGCTGGAGCCACTGCCCATGCCGCTTCTTGACGAGCCTCCGTAGCCGCCCTGCATGCCACTGCCTGAGCCATATCCATAGCCACCGCTCATGCCGCTGCTATAGTTGCTATCGCCGTAGCCGCCTCTGTCTCTGTCGGAAGAGGATCTGCCGTGAGAGGAAGAAGAGCCGTAGCTGCTGCCGCCTCTGCCGTAGTCCTGCTGGCCGTAGTCGCTTCCCTGAGAGCCATAGCGGCCGGAGCGATACTCATCGTTATAGGAGCCGCCTCTGGAGCCATAACCTCCCTGGCTGCCGTAGCCGCCCTGCATAGAGCTCTGCGAATCCCAGCCGCGCTGTGAGCCGCGGTCGTCTCTGTCGTACTCGCTCATGCCTCTGCTGGAGCCATAGCCCATAGAGCCGTAACGGTCTCTGTCGCCGTAGCCGCCCTGCATACCGCTGCTGCTACCTCTGCCCGACATGCCTGAGCTGGAACCATAGCCACCTTGGCTGCCATAGCCGCTTTGCTGTCCGTAGCCCATGCGCTGTCCATAGTCGCCCTGGCCGTAGTTCTGCTGATGGCCCTGGCCGCTGCTCTGGCCGTAGCCGCCGCTTCTGCCTGATGAGCCAGACATACCGGAGCCGTAGCTACCGCTGCCCATGCCCTGGCTGCCTTGCATGCCACGCTCCTGTGAGGAAGAGCCGTAGCCGCCCTGCGAGCCGTAACGGCCCTGGCTGCCGTAGCCGCCCATGCCGCTCTGCTGGTTGTAACGGCCCATGCCGCCTTGGTCGTTCATTACGCCGTAGCCGCCCTGCATGTCGCCTTCACGGTCCTGGTAGCCGCCCTGCATGCCGCCGCGGCTGCCGTACATATCGCTGGAGTGCTGGTCTTGGGAGCGCATTCGGTTTCCTTCCATGCCGCCCTGGTTGCCATAGTTATAGCCTCCCTGAGAGCCCCATCCTCCTTGCTGAGAGGAGCCATAGTTGCCCTGCGAGCCGTATCCGCCCTGGGAGCCCTGGCTACCGTAGTTGCTCTGGGAGCCATAGTCGCTTTGGTAACCGTAGCCGCTCTGGCCTCCGTAATTACCGTGCTGCGACCCATACCCATAGCCACCCTGGCTGCCGTACCCTTGCTGGCCGCTGTTCCAGTTTTGGTTCTGGCCTTGGCCCTGGTTCTGGCTATTCCAGTCCTGGTTGCCCTGGCCGGAGCCCTGGAAGTTCTGCGAAGAGCCGCTCGACATAGAGCCGTAGTTGCCCTGGTCGGAGAGGTTTCTATTACGGTCTGATGAAGTATCGGAGCTGCCTGACATGGAATCAGAGCTGCCGGATTTACCTGATGTGCTGCTGGTAGACTTGCCTTCTTTTTTAGAGGTGGAGCCAGACTTGGCTTTTGTGGTAGAAGACTTGCTGGTTGAGCCGGTTGTCTTGCTGGAAGAGCTGCCGCTCTTAGGGGTGGAGCTGGAGCTGCCTGTTGTAGTGGAGCTGCCGCTCGATGTACCGGACAAGCTGCCCGATGAGCTGGAAGAGCTTGGTGTCATGCTGCCGCTTGATGAGGTGCCTGACAGGTTGGAATTCTGATCCGTGCTCTGATTTTTCTCAGTGTCTTTCATAGTTCTGATCTCCTAGAGTTTATAGTTGACGTTAAATAAGTTTGTTTTCCTCCCTGTCTTGCACTGCTCCAGCACCGTCGGGAGTAAAAATCCGGCGCTGGATTTATGTTGCCGTTACCCTTAAAGTTTCCGTGATAATAGCGGTTTTCAAGTGTAACAGAACGTTTTAGCTATACGAACCATAGGGCACATGGTTATTACTATATCGATGTGTATTCTTTCTGAGGCAGCTGGTTTTAGCCGCGGCAAAGGCAAGGCAAATGCCGCTGCCTATCAGTGGCAAAGCAAAGTATAACTGTGCTGAAACGGTTGGTAGGAGTAGTGGAGGAGTAGGGAAGAGCTAAGTACCTGATGATGTTTTTGTTGTTTATTTACACCGAGGCTTGTTACTTATCCGGAAGTTATACTTACCTTTGCTCATATTTATTAATTATTTATTCTAATGAAGACAGGTAAAGTAAAATTCTTCAACGTATCAAAAGGTTTCGGTTTTATCGTTGATGATGAGACGAATCAGGACATCTTCGTGCACCAGACTGGTCTGACGCATGAGGTTCGTGAGAACGACCGTGTATCTTATGAGCTTAAAGATGGTAAAAAAGGTCTGAACGCTATCAACGTAGAGAGAATCTAAGTATAGCTGTCAATAGCCGCAAGGCATTGTAGAAGTCTTTTGCCCGCTCAGGTTAGCCTGGGCGGGTTTTTTATTTGGCGCGGCTCCCGTTTTGCTTTTCCTGGTTGCGCTCTTCCCCTTTTTCCAAACCTTCCTGTATCAGCTCATTGGCCTCCTGCTTATCTTCCTGGTCGGCTTGCGGGTGCTCCTGTTCGTGCTCTCGGTGCGGCTCGTAGTTTAGCGTTACAAGCATCGGAAAGTGGTCAGAGCCAAACGCTGGCAGGCGCCGCAAACTCACCAGCCGGAAAGCCGGGTCATAAAACACGTGGTCCAAGGGGTAGCGGAAGATGGGAATGTGGGCATTGTAAGTGTTGTAAAAGCCCCGGCCCACGCGCGGGTCTATCAAACCACTTATCTCCTTAAACAGCTTCGTCGTATTAGACCAAGCCACGTCGTTCAGGTCGCCGGCCACCACGGCAGGGTAGGGGACTTTCTTGGCCTGCTTGGCCACCAGCAGCAGCTCTGCCTCGCGGGTCTCGGTGTTCAGCATCAGGCGCGGTGGCTGCGGGTGCACGGTGAACAGGCTAAACTTATCGCCGGAGGGCAGCTCTACGCAAGTATAAAACGAGGGAATGTCGTCCTCCACCATAAACCTGATTTCAGATTCGTGCAGTTTCAGTTTGCTCCAGAAAAGCATGCCGTAGGTGTTATCTAACGGCTTTTTGATGGAGTAGGGGTAGTGCTTGTCGAGCACTTTGCACACGTGGTCGTGCCAGGCCTGGTCAGGCTCGTTCATAATCAGCATGTCGGGGTGTACTTCCTGTACAAGCTTTAGAAACCTGTCATATTCCCGGTTCACCATCCGCACGTTGGAGATCATCATCGTGAAGGCATTGGCGGGTATCTTGTGTTCAGTACGCAGCGCCTCCACCTTTACCATCGGCGTAAAGTGGATAATAAAGCGCAGTTCGTTGACCAAGGCTACCACCCATACCAGCAGCATCAGACCATCACCGATATCCTGTACGCCATACTGGGCGACATAGGCCACCAGTACCAGCGTGAGCAGAATAGCTACATGCAGTCTAGGGAAATCGAGTACACGTATCCACCAGAGTGGGGACGAAATAAGGGGAAGAAAGGAAAAAAGGGAGAAAACAAACCCAAGTATGATTAATGTATTTTGCATCCGAGTTAGGAGTTCTTTAGTGCAGGTGTTTTTGCATTACTTTGTTCGGCGCTTATAAGTTGCCGATGCTATCTCTTACGTGATTGGGATGCGGGTGGTAAGTATAAAGAAGGGTATAAAAACACAATCGCCCCGGCGTCGCCAAGTATAGGCGCCGGGGCGATTGTTGCTATTGTTTGAGTGTTTACTCGGCTTCTGAGCTGGTGGCTACGCGCACGCCAACTGCCAGTATATTAGGCAGGGGGTCGCGGCGCATGTACTGCGTCAGGCGGAGCTTGTATATGCCCTGTTTAGGAAACTTTACGTTATCGAGGGCAAGCGCCTGCAGGTCATAGATATCGCTGGATCCGTTGCCAAGCGGTTTGCCCGTCTTGGAGTCCATCAGCAGCACCTCATGCAGTTTCGAGGAGACCTGTACGCTATCGGGATCGTAGAGCTGGTGCCTTAAGTATAGGTTATAATAATCATACTTCAGGTTGTAGCGCACGTTGAAGTATACATCGTATACTTGGGTCGTATCCTTTATCTCAAACTCGAAAACCGGCGCATTGTCTATTTGCCAGTTGCCTTGCGGCAAGTCAATGTTCTGCTCATATACCCGGGCAGGGTCGCAGGCGGAGAGCAGCAGCACGAGTGCTGCTGCCCACATCCATACTATTTTATGCATCAGTGCGTGGTGGTTTATTGCCTTGGTCTTGTTTTTTGCCTTTAAAAGGCTTGCGTGAGCGTCTCCTTGGCTTCTGCTCTCCACCCTGCTGTGGCTGGGCACCTGCATCCGGTGCACCCTCAGCTGCCGGGGGCACCGCTCTTGGCTCACGCCTCTCGCGCCGCTCTCTGGGCTCGCGTGGCTCTTTTGGCGCCGGCGCATTGTCACGTGGCTCACCGCCTTCCTGGGCCGTTTTGTTTTTGTTGCGGTTGCGCGGCGGGCGCTGGCGACGCGAGCGCTGCTCCTGCTGCTCACCCGTGGCTGGCGCTTGCTCCTGCTGACGCTCCTGTCTTTCCTTTCTCGGCGGCTGTGCCTCTGCTACCTTCTCCTGCTGCGGCTGTGCCTGCTCAGCGCTGGCCGGCTTTTTCTTTTTCTTCTTTTTCTTCTTCTTGGACTTGAACTTATCGTCGAGGCGTTCCAGGCTTCCCTCCACCTGCGACACAAACTCGTTTTGCTTCGGCTCTTCTTCCGGCTCCACCAACAGGGTCTCTACCACAACGCCCTTCGCGTTCTGCTCGAGTATCTCCTGCACGCGCTCTACCGGCACAGGATACCAGTTGTTGTCGCCCCTGTAGCCAAACCACATCATGCGTTTAAAGATGTCAGTTTTCTGAAGAATGGCGTCTCCCTGCTGTGTCTGCAATGGGCGGTTCACGGTCGGGATGTCCTTCAGGGCCTCCATGTACGTTTCCAGCTCATAGTTGAGGCAGCACTTCAGGCGCCCGCACTGCCCGCTCAGTTTGCTCGGGTTGAGCGAGAGGTTCTGGTAACGCGCCGCTGTGGTGGAAACGCTTTTGAAATCCGTAAGCCAGGTAGAGCAGCACAGTTCGCGGCCGCAGGAGCCGATACCGCCCAGACGACCCGCTTCGTGGCGGAGGCTAATCTGGCGCATCTCGATGCGGATCTTGAACTCTTCTGCCAGCTTCTTGATCAGGTCGCGGAAGTCTACGCGGTCATCGGCAGAGTAGTAGAACGTGGCCTTGCTTCTGTCGGCCTGGTACTCTACATCCGAGAGCTTCATCTTCAGCCCAAGCTGCTGAATAATTTCGCGGCTGCGGTACATGGTGGTGCCTTCCTGGTCGCGGGCCTCGTTAAACTTCTCCATGTCGCGCTCTGTGGCGATGCGGTAGATGCTGCGGATTTCCTCATTATTATCCACTTTCTTTTTTAGCATCTGCAGGCGCACGAGCTCACCCTTCAGCGACACAAAGCCGATGTGATGGCCGTTGGGCACATCCACAACCACGGCGTCGCCAGTGGTCAGGTCCAGGCGGTTTATATTACGAAAGAAGTCTTTCCGACCTCCCTTGAATCTTATTTCTACAATATCGAACTCCTCAAACGACGTTGGAATATCCATGTCGCTGAGCCAGTCGAAGACGTTTAAACGGTTACAGCCTCCCGTGCTGCACCCGCCGTTGCTTTTGCAGCCGCCCGGCTTGGAACCGGTGCTGCATCCGCCACTAGAACATGAACTACATCCCACAATTGTATCTCCTTTATATAGCTAGGCTAATTCTTGTTTTCAAAATCAGTAATCAACAAATATACTAAAAATTTAGGCTTTTGCTTTTGTGCCTCCTAAAAGTACAAGTATGGCAACAACGCTGCGCGGGCAATGGTGCCGCGTTCGCCCGAAAGTAATGGAGCTATTTACGAAAAAAGTCTCAGAATGCTACCCACTGCAAAATAAAGTATAATTTTAACCGATGCTTCGGAAGTTACTCTCTCATGCGGCGATTTACGGGCTGGCTGCGCAATTACCGCGCGTGGCCGGAGTGCTGGCCCTACCTATTATCACCCCTTACCTCACCACCACCGACTACGGCGTGGCGGGTGTGGTAACGGCTTATGTAACGGCACTGGGGATGGTGCAATCGCTGGGGCTGAGTGTAGTGATGGTAAATGCATTTGTAAAGCACCCGACGAGGTATAAATGGGTATGGCGGCAGGTAGGGGGATTAATGAGCGTTTGGTCGTTTGTGTTTGGTGTGGCGCTTGCATCCGTTTTGTGTCTAGGAATACCTAACGAGGCGGGGGAGAACAAATGGGCGATAATTGTCTTAAACTGTTTGCCTGTAATGTTATTTGCAGGAACAGAATTACAAACCAATCTATTTTATCAACTTTCTCAACGGCCTCTTACTGTAGCAGTGCGCTCACTTATTGTAGGTGTTGTCAGCGTTGGCTTTAATGTTTATACTATAGCCTTCTTGCAACTAGGCTATATGGGGTGGTTTTACGCTAGTTTCATAGCAGCATTCACTGGCTTCGCAATAAATTTCAACAGCATTTATCTTAAGGAGGAGTTATGGCCCATTCTAAAACTGAACCGCAATAAGTGGAAAAGCTGGTTACGAATATCCTTGCCAGTAGTACCACACCAACTTTCCTTTTTTGTGCTGGATACTTCTGATAAATTAATGCTTAATTGGTTAGGTATGCCAATCAAGCAGATAGGGAATTATAACTTAGCTTCAAACTTCGGATCTTACTATATGACTGTAAGTGGGGCCATCGTACAAGCGTCATCTCCGTTTTACATGAGTCTATATGCTCAAAATAACTCTATAGATGCGGCTTATCAAGTTAGACGTTTAACTTTCGCCTTACAAATATTGTTTTTAGTAACAACTACGGCCATTTGTATTTGGATGAAAGAGATTTTTGAGCTCTTGATTCAAAACGTGGTTTTACAGCAGGCCTACCCCCTGGCTATCATTATCTTAATGGCTTATAACTTCCGGCCTATGTATTTAGCGGTTGTCAATTGGTTAACGCTCCGTGAGTATACTGGTAAGTTATGGCGTATTTCTTTAGTTGCGGGATTATCTAATGTGGTTCTTAATTTAGTATTTATACCATGGTTTGGATATGAGGCAGCTGCGTTCACCACATTTGTATGTTTTATGTATATGGGATATGCCGGGTACTTTATTCAAGAGTTCAGGCAATCTGTTCCTGTTAATTTTTATCCTTTTTTCTGGTTTATTTTAACAGTTATTGCCTTGTTACTTGCTTACTATATGTCCGATTCTAGTATAAACTACAAAATAGTTACAAGTACAGTCTTGGGGCTTATTGGAGTAGTGTCTGGTATAATTTTGAAGAAGAAAGCTGCTAGTCCCTAATGAAGCATTTATTCTATATTCATAGTCATATTACATTTTTAACTAGTCTTCAGGTAATAGGCCTCAACAAGTTGAATTCTGAGGACTGTGTATTTATGCTTGGTAGAGGCTTTGTTTCAAATATATCAACCCTGCCTATAAAGCAAATCCATATTAAGTTCACGCAGCGGCCTGTTAATTCGTTTGCCGTTGAGAAGAAGTTCTGGAAGGGATGGAAGAAGTTACAAGAGTTTGATTCGCTCATTCAACAACTGGTGCAAGAAGAGAGTTATCATCTATACACGCATCAAACTAGCATGGACTTTATTAGATTGTTCATGTCTCATAAGCAATGCTCTGGTTTTAGCCTTATAGAAGAGGGCGTTGTATCGTATCTGCCATTAGATAAAGTTAATAACGAACTGTTTCCTACAGGAATGTCAACTTGGCGGTATGATGTACTGAAATGGATAAACTTCTTTGGGAGGTTGTCTTTCCCCATTCGATTCTTCGATTCCAGTTATACCAGAGTTTATGGCCTTTCTGATTATTCTTTCCCGTTTTTTCCTAGGAAAGAGCTGCTGTCTTTGCCCTTTAATAATACAGAAAAATGTAACCCATACAAGCATATACTAGTGCTCGATGCTAGTGTGGAAAGTGGTTTATTATCAAAGGAGGCTATGAGAGCGGCAATGGAAGAAAGCCTAGAACGGATAGTACAGAATAATGTGTCAGAGCTTTGGGTTAAATATCACCCTGAACAGCTTTTACAGCCAAGTGTGTATCGGTTTTATGATGAACTATTTAAATCGTTTGAAAGTCGCATAAATATCACTGAGATTCCACAGGATGTATGTTTAGAACTCTTGGCGGGTAATGTGGAATTGAAAGAGCTTACGTTTTATGTATTTGTCAGTTCTGTTGCCATTTATGCTTCGCTATGTGGGAGGGAAGTATACTCGTTCGCAAGTTTAATTTCAAAGTATGATGCAAAGTATGCTTCCACTTTAAATGATTTACCAGCAGCCTTTTGGAGAAGTGTTAGTGTTGTTTAGTGAAGGCAATAAGAGTGAAGTCATACTAAGATGAGAGCATATGGGCATTTTCTTCTTCTGCCGCTGTACATCTAATCATAACTAGTATAAAAATAATATGCCCAACCTCCGCCTCTCCTTCCTTACCCCGCAGGACCTGCCGCAGGTGCGCGCGACTTTTCTGAAAGCTTTTGCCGACTATGTGGTGCCGGTGCAGCTGAGCGAGGAGCAGTTGAGGGACAAGGTGGAGCGGGAGGGGATTGTGCCGGAGTTTTGCGTGGCGGCCTTTGACGGAGAGGAAATGGCGGGGTTTATATTGACGGCCTTAGGCGATTGGCAGGGTATGCCAACAGCATACAATGCTGGCACAGGCGTGGTGCCAACGTATAGAGGGCAGGGCCTGACGCAGCAAATGTATGCCTTCCTGCTGCCAAAGTTGCGTGAGAAAGGAGTGAGGCAATGCCTGCTGGAGGTGATTGAGGGAAATGTGCCAGCGCTCAAAACGTATGAGAAAATTGGCTTTTACATCACCCGCACCCTTAGCTGCTTCCGGGCGCTGAAACAGGACTTGCTTCAAGAAGCCTCTCCTCCTGCCGGGATCAACATCCTTGAGGCGACACAACCGGATTTTGCTGCCCTCTCTCGCTTTTGGGACGTTCAGCCGACCTGGCAGAACAGCATTGCCTCCCTGAACAGAAGTATAAACCAGGACAGAACACTGGAAGCCCGCGCCGCAAGCGGGGAAGTGGTTGGCTACATCTCAGTTTTCCGGAAGAATGGGGCGGTGGCGCAACTGGCCGTAAGCCGGGAGTGGCGCGGAAAAGGCATTGGCACAGCGCTGCTGCGGGCGGCAATGCAGCAGGTAGAAGCGCCATCGCTAATGTTTATCAACGTTGAAGACACTGCCCAAAGTATGATCTCTTTTCTGCAGGGCCGCGACATAAACCTGCTCCTAAAGCAGCACGAAATGCTGATGCCTATCCCTGAGAAAGTATAGAAACGGGTTAATTACGTACCTTTGCGGCTTAACTAAAAAAGGAATTACCTATGAACATGGCATGGTTTTACCTGATCCTGGCCGGCATTTGCGAGATTGGCTGGGCTTTCGGGCTGAAGTATAGCGAGGGGTTTACCAAAATAGGCGTGAGCGTGGTAACCGTCGTGGTGATGATCCTGAGCTTCATCCTGCTGGCCCAGGCCATGAAAACGCTGCCGCTGGGAACAGCCTACGCCATCTGGACCGGAATCGGGGCGGCAGGCACGGCTATTTTGGGCATCTTCTTCCTCAACGAGCCCCGCGACTTTATCCGCATTATCTGCATCCTGTTGATTATTGCCGGTGTGGTGGGGCTGAAGGTGTTCTCCGGCGAAAAGTAAGTTACTCCAGAAAGTATACGTCCACCGCGTTCTTGGTGAACAGGAACAATTGCTTGTCGCCTGCCAAAGCAGAAGTATACGCCTGCTCCTGCGGTAGCTCCAGCACACGCTCCTTCGTGGAGTACAAGTCGAGGAAGTATAGCTTGCCCTCCTTTACATAGTATAACTCGTTGTTGCGGAAGCCGATGTGTTGTAAGCCGTCAATGGGAAGCCTCTTTTTATAGTTGCCCAGATTGTCGAAGATAAGGATGCCGCTGTTGTAATCGAGCAGGTACACCAGGTTCTGGTACTCGCGCAGCTGGCGCACATCAAACTGCTCCTGGCTCAGTAGCAGGTTCAGTGGGGTTTCTACGGACAACTGCCGTGTGCTGGGGTCCAGCTTGCCTAGCGACAGCCTTGTTTCATCAAAGAGCCAGTAACCGAGGTCACCAGCGGGAGCAGCTACTTTGGCAGTGCCTTCGTACTGCAGGTTCAGCAGGCCGGTGGTGCTGATGGGGCGCAGAAAGCGGTCCAGCAAGGTGATTTCCTGGCTTCCCTCATAAAAGAGCATAATCTTCATCGGGTTCCAGGCGTGGATGCTGCTGATGCGGCCACGGGCGGGCGGGGAGTAGGTATCCACAGGCTGACCGGCCGGGTTGAGGCGCAGCAGGTTCTGCCGCTCGTCCAGTAGGTAGATGTTCCCGTTGCGGTCTTGGGAGATGGAGGTGGGGGAACTGATGTTGATACGATGGCTAAAGGAAAGTATGGGCGCCAGCAGGGTATCCTGCGCCTGCGCCAGCAGTGGCGTTAGCAGCGCCAGCCAAAGTATAAGTATAGTTCTCCTAGTCTTCAAAGGTCTTCAGTTCCAGTTTATTTCCGTCATACACACCATAAGTGTAGAAGTTTACCCATTCACCCAGGTTCACATACAGAGCATTGTCGCCGATGGGCATCTCCAGGGGCAGGTGGCGGTGGCCGAACACGTAGTAATCGTGGTGCTGCCGCTGTTCCACTTCCTGGCTATACTGCACCAGCCACTCCCGCTCGCCAAAAAACTTCTCGTCTTTCTCCACATTGCTGATGCGGCTCCGTCTCGACCATGCATTAGCAATTCCTATGCCGGTGTTGGGATGGATGCGGGCAAAGAGCCACTGGCACATCCTGTTGTCAAACACCTTCTTGAGTACTTTGTAAGTATGGTCACCGGGGCCGAGGCCATCGCCGTGGCCAATGTAAAAGGACTTGCCGCCGATGTGGGTGGAGATGGGCTCCCGGATGATGGGAATGTTGAGCTCCTTTGGAAAGTAGTCGAACATCCACATGTCATGGTTTCCCGTGAAAAACAGCACTGGTAGACCAGCGTCCGTCAGCTCTGCCAGCTTACCCTGCAGGCGCACGTAGCCCTTCGGGATGGCGTGTTTATACTCAAACCAGAAATCGAAGATATCGCCGAGCAAAAGTATGGCGGCGGCGTCCTGTCTGGCCATCTCCAGCCAGCGCACTATTTTCTTCTCGCGGGCCAGGCTGCTCTTGGCATCAGGCACACCCAAATGGAAATCAGAAGCGAAGTATACTTTTTTGCCTGGCGCTAACTCGTTAATGCGGAAGGTCATCAATCAGGAATAAGACTAGCTGCTTTGGGCCATGGGCGCCCATCACAAGGGTTTTCTCGATGTCGGCGGTGCGGCTGGGGCCACTCACCAGCGATACCATAGACGGGAAGTTTTCTTTATACTTGTCGCGCACGCGCTGCAGGCCATCTTTGATGTCCGGAACCAGCTGGCTGGCCTTGGCGATGACCAGGTGCGTGGTGGGGTAGACGCTCAAACGGCGGCCGCCGGCGTTGGCCGAGCTCACCAGTATACTTCCGGTGCGGGTAATGAGTGCCTCGCAGGTGGTAAGACCGGCATCTGCCCCTGGCACAAAGTTTTCCTCATCGGCCACAAAGTCAATTCCTGCCTGGTAAATGGCTTTTTGCAGGTTGGGCTCCCATACGTAGAGGTGCTGCAGCTGCTGCTCTTGCTTGTACACATAGAGCTGGTCAAAGAAATCCTCCTCGTTCTCGCAGTACACAAACACACCCGCGTTTTTGATGAAGTTCTCCGCAAAGACTATCGACATATCCTCCAGCGGTACTTGCTGGTGCAGCGGCGAGGAGAAGTCTGGGGTAGGAGGCAGAAAAGGCGCCGACTTAGCCAGCGCCTCTCTCACTCTTCTTAATACAATTTCTTTCGATTTTGCTTCGTACATGCCTGTTTAAATCAAGCTGTTTTCGAGTTTACGTTATCGTGTTCAGCAGTAGGGCTGCCGTTATTCCCGATAGGGGTACCTGGCACGCTGCCCTGCTCTTGCTCCGGGTGCTCTGTCTGGCCAAACTCTACCGGGTGCTGCTGCTCTACCTCGCTCTTTGTCTGGCTGCGGTCGGTGCCTGCCGTATGGGCCTGATAGGTAGTCAGGGTATCAAACGGACGTTTGCCAACCAGGCGCTCCAGGTCGCTCTGGAATAGGATTTCTTTCTCCAGCAGCTCCTGTGCCACTACCTCCAGCTCACGGCTTTTATCAGTAAGTAAGGCTATGGTACGGTCGTAGGCAGCCTTTATCAGCAGGCGCACCTCTTCGTCGATGGTCTGGGCAGTGGCCTCAGAGTATGGCTTGCTGAACGTCATCTCAGACTGCTTGGAGTCGTAGAACGACACGTTGCCAATCTTCGGGTTCATGCCATACATCGTCACGATGCTGTAGGCCATCTTGGTGATACGCTCCAGGTCGCTCAAAGCACCAGTCGAGATTTTGCCAAACACGATCTCCTCCGCGGCGCGACCACCCAGGGCCATGCACATCTCATCAATCAGCTGCTCGGTGGTATACAGGAACTGCTCTTTCGGCAGGTACTGCGCATAGCCAAGTGCGGCTACACCGCGCGGCACGATACTTACCTTTACCAATGGATCGGCATGTTCCAGGAACCAGCCGGCAATGGCGTGGCCTGCCTCGTGGTAGGCTACAATCTTTTTCTCCTCAGGGGATATAATCTTGTTCTTCTTCTCCAGACCACCAATTACGCGGTCCACGGCGTCGTTGAAATCCTGCTGGTCTACCGCCTTTTTGTTGCGGCGGGCAGCTATCAGGGCCGCCTCGTTACACACGTTCGCAATCTCAGCACCGGCAAAACCAGGGGTTTGGGCGGCCAGTTTCTTTGCGTCCACGTCCGGAGCAAGGGTAAGCGGGCCAAGGTGCACGTTAAAGATTTCGGTACGTCCATTGATATCCGGCTTGTCGATGCTGATCTGGCGGTCGAAACGGCCAGGGCGCAGCAGGGCAGAGTCCAGGGTATCAGGTCGGTTGGTGGCGGCAAGTATAATTACGCCAGAGTCGGTGGCGAAACCGTCCATCTCCACTAGCAGGGAGTTGAGGGTGTTCTCGCGCTCGTCGTTACCGCCTGGCGTGGCACCGCGGCTACGGTGGCGGCCAATAGCGTCAATCTCGTCGATAAAGATGATACAAGGCGCTTTGGCCTTGGCCTGCTTGAACAGGTCACGCACACGGGCAGCACCCACACCCACGAACATCTCCACGAAGTCGGAACCCGACAGGGAGAAGAACGGAACGTCGGCCTCGCCGGCTACGGCCTTTGCCAACAAGGTTTTACCGGTTCCCGGAGGGCCTACCAGCAAAGCGCCTTTTGGTATCTTACCACCAAGTATGGTGAATTTAGACGGGTTCTTAAGAAACTCCACAATCTCCTGCACCTCTTCCTTCGCTTCTTCCAGGCCGGCCACATCCTTAAACGTGATCTTTACCTTGTTCTCAGCATCGAAAAGGGCAGCCTTAGACTTGCCGATGTTGAAGATCTGTCCACCTGTGCCACCGGATGTTACGCGGCGCATCAGGAACCAGAAACCAAACAGCAGCAGGATCAGGAAGCCCCACTGGAAGAAGAAGTCAGCAAAGCCGGTGCGTGTCTCCGGGGTAAGCGGCACGCGCTGCTCGCGCGGCACGTTCTCCTGCAGCTTGTCCAGGTCTTCTTTAAAAGACTCAGCCGAAATTACCTGAAAATGGTAATGCGGACCCTGCTCCATGGTAAGCAGGCCACGGTCGCCTAGCTCGGTTTTATACTTTTCGTTCTGAAGCGCCTCCCTGTCCAGGTACACTTCCACGGTCTTGCCGTTTACGATGGTGAGTTTGTCCACATCACCGCTCAGCAGCATCTCCTCAAAGTCGCGCTGGGTGGTTTCTCTGGAGGAGTTGCTCTTGTTTAGGTAGGTTAGTCCGAAGATCAGCAGTATCAGCACGGCCAGCATCCACAGCTGCATAGTAGGGCGCGGAGGCGTGTTCGGGATGATAGGCTTTTTCTTCTTGTTGTTGCCTTTATTGTTATTCTTTTCTGCCATTGATAGTTAGATATCGATTGTATGGGTAACAAGGGGGTGGCTACAAAAGTTTAGGCCACGCCCGATGTGTTTTTAGACAGACTCTACGTGCTTGAACTTGGCGTCGCCCCAAAGCTCCTCCAGCGCGTAGAATTCTCGCTTCTCTTTCAGGAAAACATGTGCTACTACGTCCACATAATCCAGCAGCACCCACTCTTTGTTAATGCGGCCCTCTGTTTGCCACGGATGCTGGCCAGTCGCCTTGTATATTTCTTCCTCTATGGAAGAGGCAATCGCATCAAGTTGCGTGTCGGAGCTTGCGGATGCTATTACGAAGTAATCTGATACAGCGTTTTTAAGTGATTTAAGGTCCATCACTACAATATCGGAAGCTTTCTTCTCCTGCATGCCCTTCACTACCAGCTCTGCCAATATGTCGGAAGTAGCCTCAACCTTGGTTTCTTTCATTTGTGCTCTTTAAATTTGATGTACAAAAGTATTAAATTCTCCTCTAATTATATGTTGCCTAATACGCTGTTTGTAGGCCAACAGCTGCTTTTTATCGCTAGCTGTGCATCCACTAACTCAGAGGCTCAGCAGCTTCTTATCAAAAATGAAGCCACAGAGGGCTGTGCCGTGGTTACGCACCGGCAGACGCAGGGGCGGGGGCAACGGGGCAACTCCTGGGAGGCGGAACCGGGCCAGAACATCACCCTCTCTGTAATTCTGTCACCCTCGTTTCTGGCTGCGCGCCAGCAGTTCTACCTCAACATGGCCGTGTCGCTGGCTGTACTCGACCTGTTGCTCGAGCAAGGCTTGCAGCAGGCACGTGTTAAGTGGCCGAACGATTTATTTTTTGAAGATAAGAAACTTGGCGGGATTCTGATAGAAAACACTGTAAATAGTCAGGCTTTGCAACACAGTATCATCGGGATTGGCCTAAATGTGAACCAAACGCACTTTGCATCTTCAACGGCAACCTCTGTGGCTAACGTATGCGGCCATACTTTGGATCTGGAGAAATTAACCGTCCGCCTGCTCGAATTGCTGGAGAAGCGCTACCTGCAGCTGCGCGGCGGCCACACCGCCCGCCTGAAGTATGAGTACCTACAGGGCTTGTACCGCTACCAGGAAGTGCACCCTTTTAAAATTGGCAGCGAGCAGGTGCAGGGGCAGATACAGGGCGTGGATGAGGCTGGTAGGCTGGCCGTGCAGATAGGGCAGGAGCTGCGGTATTTCGACCTGAAGGAAATTGCCCATGTGATATAAGCTCGGCTAAAACGGCCGCCACTGTGCCTGCACGGGAGGTTTTGCCTCCTGCTTTTATACTTCTCATACTTTATACTTTCACCTCCCTTGTGCCCCTCATATTTTTTTGAGCTGACACAGGTTCCTGAAGTATAAAAAGGAACAATTTTTGTGAAAGCTGGCCCGTGTGTAATTGTTGTAACCGAAAGGAAAGCGTTTACAAATATTTTTTAAATTTAATTTACAGATTTGGCTTTTTAGGCTATCTTTGATTTGAAAAATCGGAATTGTAGTGACTAAACTATAATTCCTAAGATGATACTGTATGAGAATTTTTACTAAACTGATATTAGTGACAACCCTTGTAAGCTCCCACCTGGTGAGCTTTGCGGGGGTTACTCCAACCTATAAAGGCGGCAACACCCTCTGGAAGCTGATGCCTGAGAAGGCAGCCAGCCTGCCAGTCTCTGCCAATAATGCCCGCCCTGACTTTGTGGACAAGGAAGACCATACCTGCTCTAAAATATATGCTTCGGCAGTGAGCCAGGTGTTCCATGTGGTAGAAAAAAAGCAGAGCAAGAGCATGTATGCCAACATTACCTTGGCCGCTTTTGCCCCAGGCAATGACATCAAGTCAACGCTGCCATCCATCAACGCCTATCCAAACCCATCGCGCGGTTTTACCAGGCTGGCGCTGACGCTTCCCGGCAACGACAACTACAAAATCCGCATCTCCAACACCATAGGCAAGGTGCTGGCCGTGCAGGAGGTAGCCCCGTCCGAGAGAGCGCGCGTCGATTTGGATTTGTCTAGCCTGCCGTCCGGTGTGTACTTCTACAGCCTGCTGGTAAACGGCAAGACCGTGGAGACAAAGCGACTCGTACTGCAGAAATAACTTAATCCTTCGGGAGCAGCTTAACAGAAAGCCGGCCACTTCGGGCCGGCTTTTTTATTACAATCTTCTAAAATTAGCCAGCCCTTTACATTAATTTATTATTTTCGGGGCTGAATCACTAAACACTATGACGGATTATCGGAAGGTAAATAACCTCGTGGGCTGGGGCGTGTTCCTAATCGCCACTGCCGTGTATGTACTTACACTGGAGCCAACCGCCAGTTACTGGGATGCTGGCGAATTTATTGCCTGTTCCTACAAGCTGCTGGTGCCACACCCTCCGGGGGCGCCGTTTTACCTCCTGGTAGGCCGGCTGTTCTCCATGTTCGCCGCCGACCCGACCCAGGTAGCCTGGTGGGTGAACCTATTATCCGCCATCTGTAGCTCCCTTACCTCCCTGTTCCTCTTCTGGACAATTACCATTCTGGCGCGCAAGGTGCTCGTAAACCAGGGGCAGGAGCCAACAGCAGGCAATGTGTGGCTGATCATGGGAAGCGGCGTGGTAGGAGCGCTTGCCTATACTTTCTCCGACTCGGCCTGGTTCTCGGCGGTAGAGGCAGAAGTATACGCGATGTCCTCGTTCTTCACGGCCATTGTTTTCTGGGCCATGCTGCGTTGGGAAATCAAAGCAGGCGAGGCGCACTCCGATAAGTGGCTGATCCTGATTGCTTACCTGGTAGGCCTCTCTATTGGTGCTCACTTGCTGAACCTGGTAACGATTCCGGCCCTGGCGTTCATTTACTACTTCCGCTTATACAAACCAAGCTTCTGGGGAGGCGTTATCGCCTTCGCCATCAGTGCCGTTATTGTCGTGGCCATTCTTTGGGGCGTTATCCCGGGGCTGCCGTCGGTGGCTGGCTGGTTCGAGGTGCATTTTGTAAACGACTTCAAGCTTCCGTTCGGCTCCGGTATCATTTTCTTCCTGATCCTGTTTGTGGGGGCGCTGGTGTACGGCATCATGTACTCTATCAAGAAGAACAACCGTATCCTTAACACGGCCCTGCTTAGCCTAACGTTCGTGCTGATTGGCTACTCTTCTTACCTGATGATTCCGATCCGCTCGTCTTACGAGCCGACCATTGACGAAAACGACCCGGACGACATCATGTCCTTCGTGTCGTACCTGAAGCGTGAGCAGTACGGCGACCGCCCGCTGCTGTTTGGGCCGCAGTATAACGCCCAGCCAGTGGACCAGAAAGAAGGGGCACCGCGCTACGTGAAGGGCAAAGACAAGTATATTGTGGCCGGCAAAAAGATAGAGCCTGTTTACGCCTCCAAAGATAATGTGCTCCTGCCGCGCATCTACAGCGACCAGCCCGTGCATATCTCCGCCTATAAGAAGTGGGTTGATCTGCGGGAAGGCCAGACGCCGACCTTTGGCCAGAACATGAGCTTCCTCTTTAACTACCAGCTTGGATTCATGTACTGGCGCTACTTCCTGTGGAACTTCGTAGGGCGCGAGAGTGATATCCAGAATGCGGGTGTGCTGTGGTTTGGCAAGGACGACCCGAATGCGCCGTCGCGTGTGCTGGAGAGCAAGGCCCGCAACTGCTTTTACCTGCTGCCGCTGCTAGTGGGCATCATTGGGCTTATTTACCATGTGCGCAAAGATGAGAAGGATGCCTTTATCATCGGCCTGCTGTTCTTCTTTACGGGTATGGCCATCGCCCTGTACCTCAACCAGCCTCCGGTGGAGCCGCGCGAGCGGGATTATACTTTTGCCGGCTCGTTCTATGCCTTCAGTATCTGGATTGGCCTGGGGGTAATGGGACTGGCAGAGCTGCTGGGCAAGGTGCTGAAGAGCCACACTAGCCGTGCTGCGCTGGCAACTGTGATTGGCTTGCTGGTGCCGGGCATTATGGCTGCCGAGGGCTGGGATGACCACGACCGCTCTGACCGCTACCACTCCGTAGATTCGGCCAAGAACCTGCTGGATTCCTGCGCGCCGAATGCTATACTTTTCACCAATGGCGACAACGACACCTTCCCGCTGTGGTACGCCCAGGAGGTAGAGGGTTACCGTACCGATGTGCGCGTGGCTGTACTCAGCTACCTCAACACCGATTGGTACATCGACCAGATGATGGACCAGGCCTACAAGTCTGATCCGTGGCCGTTGACGCTGGGAATGGAGAGCTATCGCCAGGGCACCAACGACTTCCTGCCCTACATGGAGCGTCCGCAGGTAGCTGCCGGCATCGACCTGAAGCAGTACATCAACCTGATAAAGCAAAACCACCCGGCCCTGCAGGCGCAGTACACGAGCGGCACCCTGCTCACCATGCCAACACGCAACTTCTTCCTCAACGTGGACAAAGAGAAGGTGGCCGCTATGGACATCGTGTCGGCAGACCGCGAGGATGAGATTGTGGACCGCATGCAGTGGACAATCACCAAATCGCTGCTGGAGAAAAAGCACCTGGTGATACTGGATCTGCTGGCTACTAACAACTGGGAGCGCCCGATTTACTTCTCTACTACCGTGAACAGCGCCGACTTTATTGGCCTGTCTGACTTCTTCCAGCTGGAGGGCCTGGCTTACCGCGTGGTGCCGGTGAAGGCTACGGAAGAAGAAGGTGGCAATGTGAACAAGGAGGTTATGTATGAGAACCTGATGAAGAAGTTCTCCTTCCGCAACTTTGACCGCAAGGACATCTTCTACGACGAGAACTACTACCGCTTCTCGGCTAACGCCAGGGATAAGTTTGCCACCTTGGCCGTAGCCTACCTGGAAGACGGCAACGAGGAGCGCGCCAAGGAGATAGTGGATCATTGCTTTAAGGTACTGCCACTGGAGACGGTGCCTTACGACTACTACACGCCACAGTTCATCCCGATTTACGATGCGCTCGGAGAGAACGAGAAGGCTACCGAGCTGCTGGATCTCATGGCGAAGGAGTCGCAGCGGGCACTGGATTATTACTTTGCCGAAGGCCCTCTGTTTGAGCAGGAGATACAGGTAAATATGATTATTATGCAGCAGCTGGTTGGCGCTGCCCAGCAGTTGGGCGAAGAAGAGAAGGCTGCGCAGCTGGAGCAGCAGTTCAGGCTATACTTGCAACGCATGAGACGCTAAACAAAATTCAACTATAAGCAGTACAAAAACCCGGATTGTCTTCTGTCAGTCCGGGTTTGGCTTTTGTAAAGAATCATACTTATACTTGCTTTAAGATGAGGTACTTGTGTTTTATCATGCTTTGCATGCTGTGTGCTTGCGGCGGCAGAAGCGGCTACAGCAGTTACACCAGCCCGGCACCTGCCCAGGTAAGGCAGCAGGCCATGCCAGAGATCACCATGCAGCACAGCTACTACGCAAGTAACGACAGCCTGCACCTGCTCCTCAAGTTTGAGGATGTGCGGCAGGTGCTGGATGTGCTGCAGGCCTCATCTTCCTATGAATATGCTGTGAGAACGGGCCTGTCGGACAGGGATGCCGTGGTCCTGGAGGACTCGATAAACCTGCCTGACAGAAGGCTGACCGATGTAGAGGGGCAGCTGCACATTAAACTCTCTTTACCGGGCCGTGTAGTGCAGGAGCCAAACGTGCTTCACCTGCAGTTATGGGAGGTGCTATCGAGCCAGGAGCGCATGGGGGTGGAGTTTAGGGTGCCGCTTCAGCGCGCCATGATGCAAAAGGGCTACCTCCTTACCACCAGCGCAGGCAAGCCGCTATACCAGAACTACGTCACCACCTCCGATAAGCTGCTGGTGCGCTCCTACAGTGCCGCAGACAGCATTATACCCGTAAGCCGCTATGAGCTGGACTTCATGCCTGCGGCCCCACCCATGAGTATGACCAAGCCTCCTGTGCCGCGCACACTGGCTGCAGTAGGCGTAGATACCCTTACCACGTCCGATACGCTGAGCCTTGCGCAGGAGGGCTTATACTTGTTCAACCCGGAGTCGAGCTTTGCAAGGGGAGTACTGGCGCTGCCGGGCAAGTACCCTTACGTTACCCAAGCCGCCGAGCTCATCCCGCCGCTGATTTACCTGACCACCGCGCAGGAGCGGGAGTCGCTGATGAAGGCGCAGGACCCCAAGGCGGCCGTGGATGCCTTCTGGCTGGAGGTGGGAGGCAACGAGAGCCGGGCCAGGGAACTGATCCGCACCTACTATAAGCGCGTGGAGATGGCGAACAAGCTCTTTACCGCCCATAAGGCCGGCTGGGCCACAGACCGTGGCATGATCTACATTATTTACGGAAGGCCGAGCAGCATCAGCCAGGTGGGGCCCAACATCACCTGGATCTACCGCGACTCGGAGACCTCTCCCTATATCAAGTTCGTTTTTACCAAAAAAGAGAATAAATTTACCAAAAACTATTATGAGCTGGTCCGGCGCCGTGAGTACGAAGAAAGCTGGTACAGCTCTGTTGCAAAATGGAGAGCAGGAAAGACAAATTTGTAGGCAACCGCTTTGGAGTTGCCAGAGGCCCGAAAGAAGAAAAGAGCGAAATGATTTTCGGTTCGCGCCCCATACTGGAGGCGCTGATGGCCGGAAAGGAACTGGAGAAGATTTTCCTGCTGCGAGGCGCCCGGAATCCCACCACCGATGAGATTGTAAAACTGGCAAAAGGGCGTGAGGTACCTGTGGTGACAGTGCCCGTGGAGAAACTCAACAACCTGACGCGCAAGAACCACCAGGGGGCTGTGGCCCTGATTTCCCCGATTACGTACCAGCCGCTGAGCGAGATTGTGACGGCACTTTTTGAGCAGGGCGTAAACCCGCTGCTGCTCATTCTGGACCGCGTAACCGATGTGCGTAACTTTGGCTCCATCGCCCGTAACGCAGAGTGCATGGGCGTGCATGCCATCGTGATTCCAAGCCGGGGCGGGGCGCAGATAAATGCCGATGCCATGAAGACCTCCGCCGGAGCCCTGAACCTGGTGCCAGTGTGTCGCGAGCCAAACCTGAAGGAAACGCTCGATTACCTGAAAGACTACGGTTTTCAGGTGGTTGCCTGTACTGAGAAAACAGAGCACCTGCTAACTGACCTCGGTGTGGATATGGTAGGCCCTACGGCTATACTGATGGGCAGTGAGGAGGACGGCATTTCGCCGGAGTACCTGAAGCGCGCCGACGTGAGGCTGCGCATTCCGCTGATGGGGCAAATCGGTTCCCTGAACGTGTCGGTGGCTACGGGCATTATACTTTACGAAGCTATGCGCCAGCGCCTCAAGGACAGCGGGTACTCCAGCCTGAATAAGCTGGAGCCTATGTAAGCGCAGCACAGACAGCATAAGAAGTATAGCAGCAGAAAGTATAAATTTATACTTACCCAAAGTATAAAGTCTACGAAGTGCGTAATCCGCAAAGTATAAGAGCTTATGAGGGATTTTATACTTCACTCAGAGCTGCTGTAGCAAAGTATAAAAGAGAAAGGGAAGCCGGTTTGATGCCAGCTTCCCTTTCTCTTTTATACTTTACAAGTTATACTTCGAGTTGAGCTTAGATAAAGTCTCCGTCCTTTCTGGATTTGGCGTCGGCTACAAAGTCCTTCACTTTCTGCTCCTCTTCTCGTCTGCAGATCATGAGCACGTTGTCATGCTCGGCCACAATAAAGTCCTGCATGCCCTGTAGCACCACCAGGCGGTTTTTAGGCGTTTTAACGATGCAGCCTGTCGTGTCGTAAAGCATCACATTGCCGTCTATCACGTTGCCGTTCCCATCCTTCTCGTTTATCGTGTAAAGCGAGTTCCACGTGCCTAGGTCAGACCAGCCGATGTCGGCCAGCAGCACATACACGTTGTCCACCTTCTCCATGATACCGTAGTCAATGGAAATGTTGCGGCAGTGGGAGTAGGCTCTGGTAATGAAATTATGCTCCTGAGGGGTGTTGTACGTTTTGATGCCCTCCTCAAACACTTCCGATACCTCCGGCAGGTACTGGTGGAACGCCCTGAGGATGCTCTGCACATTCCAGATAAAGATGCCCGAGTTCCAGACAAAGTCGCCGCTCTCCAGGAACATCTGGGCCAGCTCCAGGTTGGGCTTCTCAGTGAAGGTTTTTACCTTCTTTATCTTCGACTGCTCATCGTCGATGTACTGGATGTAGCCAAAGCCCGTATCGGGGCGGCTTGGGGTAATGCCCAGCGTTATCAGCACATCGTCTTTGTCGGCGGCTGCCAGTGCATCGTTCACCACTTCCGTAAACACATCCTGCTTCAGCACCACGTGGTCAGCCGGGGTTACCACCAGGTTGGCCTTGGGGTTAAGCTGCGCGATTTTGTACGAGGCGTAGGCGATGCACGGGGCGGTGTTGCGCCCCACGGGCTCCAGCAGAATCTGGTTGTCCGAGAATTCGGGGAGCTGCTCCTTCACCAGCGCCTCGTAGTCGCGGTTGGTAACCACGAAGAGGTTCTCGGGGGGGCAGATGCCTGCAAATCGCTGCACGGTGGTCTGTAGCATACTTTGGCCGATGCCCAGTACGTCATGGAACTGTTTGGGGTAGTTCGTGCGGCTGTAGGGCCAGAAGCGGCTTCCGATGCCGCCGGCCATAATCACCACATAGGTGTTGTTGTTCATGTTATACGAGTCCTTCTTTTAGTAAATCATGGAGGTGGATAAAGCCCTCGAATTTACCTGATTTTGTGACAATGAGTTGCGTTATACTTTTTGCCTGCATTCTGGCCATGGCCTCGGCCGCATAGTTTTCAGGTTCTATGGTAAGCGGAGACGGCGTCATGATGTCGGCGGCCGTGAGTCCTTCTACTTTTTCATACTTGTTCAGCATGCGGCGCAGGTCCCCGTCGGTAATGATACCCACCAATTTCTCTGAGTCGTTGCTAACGACAGCCGTGGCCCCCAGGCGCTTAGACGAAATTTCAATAATAACCTCCCGCAGCGTGGCGTTCTCCTTTACGCAGGGCGCCTCGTTTTGGGTATAAATATCCTCCACCTTCAGGTAAAGGCGCTTGCCCAGCGAGCCGCCCGGGTGCAGGGTGGCAAAATCCGCACTGCTAAAGCCGCGTGCCTCCAGCAGGCTCACGGCCAGCGCATCGCCCAGGGCAAGGGCCGCCGTGGTGCTGGTGGTGGGGGCCAGGTTATGCGGGCAAGCCTCGCGCTCCACGTTGGCATTAAGTATAAAATCAGCGCTCTGTGCCAGGTAAGAGTCGGTGCTGCTAACAAGGGCTGCCAGTCTGGAACCTTTGCGCTTAAGCAAAGGTACAAGTACCTTAATTTCAGGCGTGTTGCCGCTTTTGGAGATGCAGATAACGAAGTCCTCCGGCTGAATCATGCCTAAATCACCGTGGATGGCGTCGGCGGCGTGCATGAAAAGAGCGGGTGTGCCGGTGGAGTTTAGGGTTGCTACGATTTTTTGGGCTATATTCGCGCTTTTACCGATGCCCGTCACCACAACGCGACCTCTGGTCTGCAAAATGGCTTCAACGCAATTAATAAAACTTTCGTCGATAAAATCCGCCAGTCTGGCGATTGCCTCGGCTTCGGCGGTTAATACTTTTTTTGCGGTAAGGGCTATATTATTAGGGAGATTCAAGTTAAATTTGTGTTAGGGCACCCTTTCAGGAGTGCGTGCAACAAGAATTATTTTTTTAAGATTTCATGTCTATTCAACAAGAGGTAAATCTCAAAAACAAATTAAAAGAAGTTTTTGGGTATAATCAATTTAGAGGGAATCAGGAGCTGATAATAAACAACATTATCAACGGCAAGAACACCTTCGTGATTATGCCGACAGGTGCGGGCAAGTCGTTGTGTTATCAACTACCTGCTCTGTCGCTGCCGGGCACAGCCATCGTTATCTCTCCGCTTATTGCGCTGATGAAGAACCAGGTGGACCAGCTAAACGCCTTCGGCGTGAATGCGCAGTTCCTGAACTCCACACTCTCTAAGTCGGAGATGAATAAGGTGAAGAAGGAGACGCTGGCCGGCGAGGTGAAGCTGCTGTACGTGGCGCCGGAGTCGCTCACCAAGGAGGACACGGTGGAGTTCCTGCGTGCCTCTAACATATCTTTTGTTGCCATAGACGAAGCCCACTGTATCTCGGAGTGGGGCCACGACTTCCGCCCGGAGTACCGCCGCATCCGTGGCATTATCGACCAGATCGGCGACCTGCCGATTATCGCCCTGACGGCCACGGCCACGCCTAAGGTGCAGCTCGACATACAGCGCAACCTGCAGATGGACGAGGCGTCGGTGTTCAAGTCGTCGTTTAACCGCACCAACCTGTATTACGAGGTGCGCCCCAAGCACAATACCAAGAAGCAGCTGATCCAGTACGTCAAGAAGAACAAGGGCAAGAGCGGGATTGTGTATTGCCTGAGCCGCAAGAAGGTGGAGGAAATCGCTGAGCTGCTGCGCGTGAACGACGTGAAGGCACTGCCGTACCATGCCGGCCTTGACGCCAATGTGCGCATGGCCAACCAGGACGCTTTCCTGAACGAGGAGGCGGATGTGATTGTGGCGACCATTGCCTTTGGCATGGGCATCGACAAGCCCGATGTGCGCTTTGTGATCCACTACGATACACCAAAGTCCATTGAGGGCTACTATCAGGAAACAGGCCGCGCCGGGCGCGATGGCCTGGAGGGTGACTGCGTGATGTTCTACAGCTACGACGACATCGTGAAGCTGGAGAAGTTTAACAAGGACAAGCCCGTAACCGAGCGCGACAACTCCAAGCTGCTGCTGCAGGAGATGGCTGCTTATGCCGACTCGGCGGTGTGCCGCCGCAAGCAGCTGCTGCACTACTTCGGCGAGACCTTTGAGAAGGACTGCGGTTTCTGCGATAACTGTTTGCACCCGAAAGAGCGCTTTGAGGCGCAGAACGAGGTGTTGCTAGCCCTGAAGGCCGTGCAGCAAACCGGTGAGCGCTTTGGCATCGACCACATCACGCACGTGCTCACGGGCCTGCGCAACCAATACGTTACCAGCTACGACCACGACAAACTGGAGGTGTTTGCCGCCGGCAAGGAGCAGGACGCCCAGTTCTGGAGCTCTGTGCTGCGCCAGATCCTGCTGTCGGAGTTCCTGGAGAAGGATATTGACAGCTTTGGGGTGATAAAGCTGACGCAGAAAGGGGAGGAGTTTATCAAGAAACCACACGCTGTACAGCTCACCAAAGACCATAATTACGACCAGGAAGTGAAGGAGGACGAGGAGAAGGAAGAGGCGCAGGCTGCTGCCGGCCACGACGAGGTGCTGTTCGACATGCTCAAGAACCTGCGCAAGAAGCTGGCTAAGGAGAAAGGACTGCCGCCTTACGTGCTGTTCCAGGACCCGTCGCTGAAGGAGATGGCCACCGTTTACCCCACTACCCGCGACGAACTGGCGCATATTGCCGGCGTGGGCATGGGCAAGGTGCAGAAGTTCGGTAAGCCGTTCCTGGACATGATCGGCAAGTATGTGGAGGAGAACGACATTGTAACCGCTGCCGATGTGGTGGTGAAGACGACGGTAAACAAGTCGAAGATCAAGATCTACATCATCCAGCAGATTGACAAAAAGGTGGACCTGGAGGAGATTGCCGCCGCCAAGGATCTGACCATGCAGGAGCTCATCGAAGAGATTGAGCACATCTGCTACTCAGGCACCAAGCTGAACCTGAACTACTATATCAATAACATTCTGGACCACGAGCGCCAGGAGGAGATATACGAGTACTTCATGCAGGCAAGCACCGACAACATTGCCGTGGCCGTGAAGGAGCTCGGAACCGACGATTATACCGAGGAGGACCTGCGCCTGATGCGCATCAAGTTCCTGAGCGAGTATGCCAACTAATTGTTGATCGCTCTACAGCATAAAGTATAAATGAAGACCGTTGTATACCTACAGCGGTCTTTTTATTTAAAATAAAGTATAAGTAGCAGGAAAAGGAAAGTATAGGCAAAGTATAATGTATGGCTTTTCGGGCCAGTCGGGTTGCTTTGCCCTTAAAAATCCGGCACCGGTGTAAAGTATAAGGCTGACGCGCAAAGTATAGACAGCGGAAAGTATAAAACTATACTTTGTGCTGCGAGGGCAAGTATAAATTCATAACTTCGCAGTTCAGAGTACAGCAATCAACAACAAGAGATTAACTTATGAACGTACTTGTGATAGGGTCTGGCGCCCGTGAGCATGCCATCGCCTGGAAACTGAGCCAGAGCGAGTTTTGCGACCAGGTGTTTGTAGCGCCCGGCAATGCCGGAACCGCTGAGTTCCATACTACGGCCGCCGTGGATATCCACGACTTTGAGGAACTGGGCAAGTTTGCCGCTGACTTCAACATCATGATGATGGTGGTGGGGCCTGAGAACTCGCTGGTGGAGGGTATACATGATTATTTTGCCCAGTCGGAGTACCTGAAGCATATCCTGGTGATAGGTCCTAAAAAGGCCGCCGCCATGCTGGAGGGGAGCAAGGACTACTGCAAGGCTTTCCTGCAGAAGTATAACATCCCTACCGCCCGCTACCAGGCCTTTACCGAGGACACGTTCAAAGAGGCTGTAGAGTACCTGAAGCAGCAAAGCTTCCCGGCAGTGATAAAGGCCGATGGCCTGGCAGCAGGCAAGGGCGTGATTATCGCGCAGGACTACGAAGAAGGCTTCGATGCGCTGGACGCTATGCTGCGCAACAAGCGCTTTGGCAATGCCGGAAGCAAAGTGGTGATTGAGGAGTACCTGCAAGGCATTGAGGTGTCGGTATTTATACTGACCGATGGCAAAGAATACGTGCTGCTGCCGGAGGCCAAAGACTACAAGCGCATTGGCGAGGGCGACAGCGGTCTGAACACAGGCGGCATGGGCGCTATCTCTCCCGTTCCGTTTGCTGATGAGGTATTCATGCAAAAGGTGAAGGAGCGCGTGATAGAGCCAACGCTGCGAGGTATGCAGGAGGAGCAGCTCGACTACTCGGGCTTCCTGTTTATCGGCCTGATGAACGTGAACGGAGACCCTTACGTGATTGAGTATAATGTGCGCCTGGGAGACCCGGAGACAGAGGCTATACTTCCGCGAATCCAGTCAGACCTGTTCATGATGTTCAAAGCCCTGCACGACCATACGCTAGGGGAGTACCAACTGGAGGTTGACCCGCGCACGGCCACTACCGTTATACTTGCCTCTGGCGGTTACCCGGAAGGCTATGAGAAGGGCAAGGAGATCTCGGGGCTGGAGAATGTGCCGAAGGACGTGATGGTGTTCCATGCCGGTACCTCTATGGTAAACGGAAAGCTGCTCAATAATGGCGGCCGCGTGTTTGCCGTTACTGCCCTGGGCGATACCATGGAAGAGGCGCTGGCAAAGGCTAATGCAGCCGCAGAGGCTATTACCTGGCAGGGGCGCTATTATCGCCGCGATATTGGCTTTGATTTAGGCAAGGAGCGTGTGCAGTAAAGTATAAACTGCAGTTGAAAGTATAAAAAGAGAGGGCCGGCAGAATGTATCTGCCGGCCCTCTCTTTTTATACTTTGCGAAGCTTAGCAATAAGCCTCAAATGCGCCCTGCAGGTTCTCCACCACGCGGTTCAGATCGTTGCCCTCGATGTGGTAGCGCTCGATCATGTGCACCAACTCACCATCCTTGAACAGGGCGATAGAAGGAGACGACGGCGGGTAAGGCAGCATAAACTCGCGGGCCTTGGCAGTTGCCTCCTGCTCCATGCCGGCAAAAACGGTAACCAGCTTGGCAGGCTTTTTATCAGAGGCAGCCACAGCCATTTTAACGGCAGGACGTGCCTTAGAAGCTGCACAGCCGCACACAGAGTTCACGGCCAGCAGTACAGTGCCTTCAGACTTAACTGCCTGCTCTACTTCCTCAGGAGTCATCAGTTGCGCAAAACCGGCAGAGGTAAGATCCTCACGGATAGGGGCAACCATATATTCAGGGTACATTGCCATAATAAATCAGCGTTAAAGGTTAATACACTGCAAAGTTAACAAATACCAGTTACAAAAGTTGCAAACACGCAAACATTAGCGGGGGGTGCCATAACACAGGATAGCAAAATTGAACTGAACTCTTGTACCTTTTCGTGTAAATGCATTCGATACAAAACCTCTGTATCCTGATTAAAGTATAAGAAATTTAACCCTCCATGACTTTTCCGCTCAGGTGGAAAAGGGCCCCTGAATTGGGATTATGCTTATAAATTACACAACTGCACCTGGTGCAGCAATTTGCCAAGGCAGCCAACACTGCTGCGGCGCAAAATTAGTTTTACTATGATGCTTTCGCCCAACCCTCGAACGAGAATCGCGCTGGTGCGGTACTTCTATCTGCCGGCTAACAAAGAGCGTCAGGCAGAAGTGATCGAGGTGCTTAACAGCTGCTCCGACATGGTGACAGTGCCTATGCGCGAGGAGGATGTGGAGCTGCAGGCATTCTCTGAGCGGGCCTTAACCGAGCGCGAAGCCTCTATTTATAGCAGATCCGAAACCTGGAAGCTTTTTAGCTCATGGGAAGAGTTAAGGCAGGATCACCTTAAGTTTGGCCTGCCGGAGGAGCAGTTGCAGCAACTCCTGAATTTTAGAGATCGGTTTGAGCTGCATGAGGAACTGGCAGCCTGAGCAAAGTGGGAAGTATAACATGCCCTGAACAAGCGCCGCAAAAGCAGCAATGCCTTTGCGGCGCTTGCATTTTACTCCCTGCCCGAGAAGTCTAGCGTATGGAAAAAGCTGACTTGCAGCGTGTGGTTGTGCTCGAATACGATGCCGTTGGCCTTTTGCACCAGCTGATGCAGGTAACCTAGCTCCAGCGATGCGGTATTGCTGAACCTGTACCCAATAGCCCCATAGGCGCGATTCTGATCAAATATATTCTGCCTCACCTGCTTGCCAAAGTTCATAAACACCTCATCGTATGCGGCCAGGAAAAACTCCTTTGGCTCCAGGGTAGTGCCAGCCAGGGGCAGCGTTGCCTTCAGCATGTAGCGGGCACGGTTCAGGTAAGTATAGTCGGAGGTGGTTGGTTGCTTTACCCAACGCTGCTCCAGGCGGTAGCGGTGCGAGAGGCCAAGCCGGGCCAGGTTGCCCTTTAGCTGCAGTTGCTGGTAAAGGCGGTGCTCCGGAAATTTCCCTGCTGCGGGATAGTCTCCGTACGGGTGCGACTCAATAAAGCCATAGCCCAGCGTAAACATGGCGTTTGGGGCCAGGTCGTAATTAATGCCCGTGCGAAGGAGCAGTTGCAATGGGTCTGTAAGGGTGTTGTGCCTCCGGAGTTGCAGTTCTGTGTGCACTCCCCACCTCTCTGCAAACTTATGGTCGCCGAAGTACATGTACCAGCCATTGGTATTGTGGTCTTTTACACGCTCACTGCCCTGGGCGAAGGTTATTCCTGGTTGTAACGTTACTGCCAGCAGCACTCCTGCCAGCCACGAAAGTATAGGTCTTGAGTTCATCCCCTTAAAATAGAAATGGGAAAGTAAAAACTTCAAGTATACGCTATACTTTATAGTAGCTAGGATGCGATTTTAGTGGCAGAGTACACAGTAAACTTATGTCGTTTATACTTCAGGTGAGGTGTCACTGACGTCTTTCCGGTGATCTGCCTTACCGTTACCATTTTCTGTAACCAGCAGTTGCTGGGCCGGCAGCGCAAAGCCTTTGCCCTGTGTGTTCACAGCCTCCATCATGCGCAGCAGCAGCGACTCCTTTATCTCCAGCTGCTCGTTAAAATCGCTGGTAAGTATGTAGGTGAAGATCTCTACCTTCAGGGAGTCGGTGCCGATCTCGGTCAGGCGCACCCGGGCACTTCCCTTATCTACTTTGTCATGCGAGGCCAGTATCTGGCGTAGGGCGCTAAGTACCGCCTGTATCTGCTCTGGGGAGGTGTCGTAGCGCAACCGGAGGGCGGGGGCAAACAGAAAGCGGTCACGGAAGGCAAAGTTCTCTATTTTCTGAGAAGAGAAATCCCCGTTTGGAATCGTGACGATGGTGCGCTCTGAAGTGCGGATGCGTGTGGAACGCATGCCGATCTGTTCCACTGTGCCGGAGGTGTTGCCTACGGTGCAGAAGTCACCAACCCGCACAGGCTGATCGGTAATGAGCGTAACGCTTCCGACAAAGTTCTCTACCGTTTTCTGTGCTCCCAGCGCCAGCGCAATACCACCGATGCCAAGTGCGGCAAGCCCTGTCGTCACATCAAAACCAAGCGTATCAAGTATAGCAATAGTGCCTATTACAAGCAGGGCAACCTTGGCGGCACGGCGCAGGAACAGCACGATGGAAATACCCGCCATGTTGTTGCGGTGGGTAAGGCGCCGCCGGCTGAAGTTGGCAATCGCATCCACGAGGCGCCACAGTAGGAGGAGTACTGCAACGAGAGCTACAATGATTGTAAACTCACTAAGACGCTGCCGCAGCACGATGGAGATGCCGAAGCGCTGGCTCAGCATGACCAGAATAACAGCAGTTAAGTATAGCCTGATGGGTAGCGAGAAGGCCCTGATAACGCCATAGGTTGGCTCTTCCCGGGTTTTGCGCCAGATATAATGTATGAGCCAGGCAAGCGCCGCGGTAAGCCCCCAGGCGGCCAGGTACGAGATGATGGCTATCACCAGCATGCCTATCCAATGGCCAACAGGTACGCCGCCCAGGTTATTATCTTCCAGAAAATTGGGCAGCGTTTTTTCTATAACAGTTGCTTCGGTTCCAATGGCTGCCACTGGTATTTTGCGCACTGTCTCGGCAGAGAAGAGCCATATGGGGCCACCTTCCGCACCTTCAGTCTTTTCCAGAATTAAGTCAATCCTGAGGCTATCTAACGTGGCACTGCCTACCCGTTCCAAGTTAGGGGGCAGGTCGTCGTCGAGGCGGCCATCTGGTTCATTGCTTATCCAGGAGCGTGGCAGGAACCTGCTGTTCTGGTCCAGCAGCCTTTGCAGGGCTTTTGCCGTAGCGGCGCCATCCTGAATGGTGTCGATAGGGGAGATGAGGTTCAGGTAGAAGGCAGCTTTTGTATAGTCCTGGTCAGCCACGGCGCTGAAGAAGCCGGTAACCGTGCCGCGCGGTGTTCGCCTTCCCAGCGAGTCCTCCGGCCAGGCTGGTGCAGCTGCTACTGTATCCTGCTCAGCTTCCTGCGCGAAGGAGGCCATGGGCAGTAAGGCAAGTATACTGATGAGCAGGGTTAGGCGAAAACGGGTGCTGATTCTTTGCGTAATACTAGGAATTATAACAAAATGCGTGATATTCATAAGGTCGATACTTAACGGAAAAGGCAGGCATGCTGAGTGCCTGGCCGGGGAGCTCTTGGGGCTATTTTTCCTGTTGCCTCAGTTTGTAACGGTTGTAAGGGAGAGGGGTTACAGCGGAGACAATGCCAAGAAGGCAAGTGGGGGATATACAAACGCCTGGCTAAGCAGGACCAGGAAGCTTTGAGGTGCAAGAGATAACAGCAGGAGCCGGGTTGCTAATGCTGAGGCAAGCAAGTAGTGTCTAATTTGGTACCCTGTAAAATAAAGAAGCCTCTCAGATGCTTCTGAGAGGCTTTTCGGTGGTCACGAAGGGAGTCGAACCCCTAACCTTCTGATTCGTAGTTTTATCTAAGTACTATATAGTAAATTCCAGATGTTTCGAAATGTTCGATTCTGAGCTGTAGAGGCGGTTTTTGACTCTTGTTAGTAACTGTCGTTTCTTGACATTCTAGCGAAATGTATGCAAATTGTATGTACATCGTATGTACAACAAATGGTGAAAAGTATGAAGCAAAAAGTCTCCACTGCCATCATTCTTGACACACGCAGATCACATAGTGATGGCCTCTATCCCGTAAAGCTAAGGATCACCTACCAGCGTAAGCAAAAGTACTACCCGGTTATTAACGAGAGGGGGGAGCCCTATCGATACACCTTAGCTGAGTTCGAGAAAATACGCAACCCCAAGGCTCGCGGCGGCTACAAAGAAGTTAGCATCAGCCTGGACAAAGCAGAACACGCAGCACTAGAGGTGATCGAGAAGCTGCCTGTCTTCAGCTTTGAAGCTTTCGAGAGCAGGTACGTAACAGATTATAAAAAGGGAGATGTATTTGCCGCATACCGATACAAGATTGCTGAAATCAAAAAAGAGGGGCGGGCTGGAACAGCAAGCAATTACGAATGCTCCTACAAATCTCTGCTTGAATTTTGTAAAAATAAGCCCCTGCCGTTCACTTCGGTTACAAAAACCTTCCTGCAGGCATACGAGAAATGGATGGTAGGATCTGGTAAATCTTTGACTACCGTCGGTATATATCTACGCCCCCTGCGTGCCGTCTTCAATGACGCCATAGCATCTGGAGAGGTTAATCCTGAAATGTACCCTTTTGGCAAAAGGAAATACACTATCCCGGCCAGCCGCAATGTTAAAAAGGCGCTTACTCTAAGTGACATTGAAAAGATCGTTACCTATGAGCCCAAGCATGACGGAGAGGCCAAAGCAAGGGACTTGTGGTTTTTCTCCTACCTGTGCAACGGTATCAATGTAAAGGACATGGCTCGCTTAAAGTATGAGAATATCATAGGCGACGAAATTACCTTCGTTAGGGCAAAGACGGAACGGACGAACAGGCAGAATATAAAACCTATCGTTGCTGTACTCACCCCTGAGATGAAGCAAATCATTAAACGTTGGGGCAATAAACCTGCTAAGAGCGATAGTTACATTTTCCCGATCCTGAAGAAAGGGCTATCTCCGGAGGAAGAGCTGGCTCAGGTACGATACGCAACCAAGGCCATAAACAAGTATATTAAGAGGATAGCTGCAGAAGTAGGCATAGAAAAGAACGTGTCTACCTATACCGCGCGCCATTCCTTCTCAACTGTACTTAAACGTTCAGGCGCCTCAATGGAGCTTATATCGGAGTCTCTCGGGCACAGCGATATGAAAACAACCGAAAACTATCTGGATAGCTTTGAGAGCGATCTTAAGAAGCACTTTGCCGCTCAGCTAACAGCTTTTAGAAAGGATAGGGAAGAAGCTGAGGTAGAATAGATAGGGATATTTTACCTGTCATGAGCCTGAATACTACTAAAGAGCAAAAGAGGCTACAGAACATTGCTTTTTGCGGATACTTAAATACCCAGGCGAATCATCCCACAAAGGGAACAAGTTCGCCTGGGTAAATTTATCCTAAGTACTCTGTACTGAAAGTCAGTCGTCAATCTGGTTATTATTTCCTTCTTCTGAAGGCTCAGTGTCAGGATAGTCAGTTTCAGCTAAAAGCATATTCTCTGCAACATCATACAGCCATAGTTCAAAGTCTAGAGTTAGCCAAGCTGCAAATTTAAAAGCTAATGCCCTATGCATCCAAATACTATATTCGAAGCCCCAGTACTCTTTGACTAAGACAGGTCTTCCTGTTTCCTCGCCCAACCTTTCCATGAATGCTATGACTTGTTTATCCTTGATGAAGTCATTGATATTTTTTTCTGGAAACTCGAATGCCAATAATGAGGCATTTACCATCTTTTCTTTATTGAAGTTAAGGAAAAGCCTTCTAGAATCACCATCTGGGTAAATCTCAATATTGTTGGAATCAAATACTTTTACGGCAAGACTTTTCATGTTTTCCTCCTTTCTTTTTATGTGAATGATAGGTGAAACACTGGCTTTAAGCCATTAACAAATTCCATTATCTGTAACCAACTTCAGGCACCTGCTAGTTGATGGAAGTAGTCTCGAGCGCTGATGATTCAGCTCCGGTTAAAGAATATGGATGTTGCTTGCCCTTGGCCTACGCAAAGAGCTATTCTTCAATCTGAAGGACCAAGTCTTCCCATTTAAGGTTATGTTCAGCCGATAATAGTTTCTCTACTTGCTTATACACCCACAGTTCAAAACTTGGATTCAGCCATGCGGCATACTTCAAAGCCAGTATCTTGTGCATCCAGGTTTCAGAATCAGGGCCCCAGTGTCTCTTAACCAAGGCTGGACCTAATATTTCACTACTCAGCTCATGCATGAATTCCTTGACATGTTCTTTCTTTATGAAGTCACGGATTTTTTTATGTTTAAATCTACTCTCCATAAAATCAGCCTCTACCATATCCTCTTCGACTAGGCAAAATGGGATTTCACCGTATGAATTATTCAGACTAATTTCAAAATCGTTAACAGCATCCTGGCGCACATTAAGTTCATTCATGTTATCCTCCTTTCTTTTGTGTGAATGATAAATTAATGACTTTGTCTGATAGTAAATTTTTATTACTCATACTCGATTGGAGTCAGTTCCTGTGAGCGGGACACAGGCAGCCATTAGCAGTTGAAACGCTCATGGGTATTAGTTATTCAGCTTCAATCTCGGCTTATAGATGTTGCTTGACCTTTGGTTAATTTGTTGGAGTGGGAGGAGCCTGTGCTGGTCTTAGCAAAAGTAGCGGCCTTAGGGGAAACCAATGAGTATCTGCTTGGCCTGTAGCTGGAAAGTCGTTTGTTGCTTGTGGCCAGTTATTCATAGTTAACTGGTTAACACGGTTTCCGATAACTGCTAAGAATTCGCTTGTCATACGCCTCTCTCATTTGGTACGACACAAAGTTAATAAGGAGGCAAGCCGGATTATTTGCGATTTATTTGCAGCTTTTTTGCAAGGAAATCTTAACACGCCATCATCGGGAAGAGCGGGATGGTTTCTCGGAAGGAGCAGAGCTATAAAATTACCCCTCGACTCATTAAATAGGCGTTGTGGACATAAAGAAGCCACCCGGTTGGGGGTGGCTCCATAAATGATTATACAATCTTAGTGAGCATGCTGCACATACTGGCTCACAGCTTCGACTACTAGTTGGTTTAGGTTCATACCTTTCTCGATTGAGACCCTCGCCGCTTGTTTATGCAGTTCTGGCTGCATTCTTACGTTGAACGTTCCCTTGAAAGCTTTCTCAGGTTGCTTGCCGATTTCGCGGCACATCTCCAGGTAGTCCTCTACGGCTTCCTGGAACGCTGCCTCCAGTTCTTCTACGGTCGTTCCTTCGAATGTTACCAGGTCATTTATAAACTCAACCTTGCCAAAAAACACTCTGTCCTCGGCGCTATACTCGACGCTGCCGATATAGTCCTTGTACTTGATAGTGTTGCTCATTTTTACGGTTATTACTTGTGTGTTCTTCGTTATTGTATATTTCGCGCTTTAGTTATCTATCAGCATATTCCCAACTCAGCGATAACTGCTCTGATTTGGTAACGCTTCAGTATCGGATCCGGATGTGGCTTGTGAAGGTTGATCACATGGCCGGTAGTTTGGTTCCAAAATCTTCTGCGACTGCCACCGGTCTTGCCGCCTGTATGTTCCTCATACCCCAAACTATTCAATAGTGTGACCAGCTCTGCCCAGGTAAAATCTGAGGGGCAACTGCAGAACCGGCTTATCAACTTGTCTTTTCGTGACATTAATATACTCCTTCCTGTTTACATTTGCAACTGAATTTTAGTTGCAAATGTAAAAGAAGTATTTTGAACATCCCCAAAATGAAAGGACTTATTTCTCATAAATTTCTTACAAGTAGGTTAATCCAGTGGAAATCAAAAATGGGATGAATTAATCTTTAATTAATAAACCTTTATACTTTAGAATCATTGATACACCACGTAAATAAATCCCTAAAATTAATTTCCTAGAACGTTGCAGTTGGTTGGAAGGGGAGGGATACGTCCATTGGGCATGCAGGAGAGAGCTGATTTTAAGAGCAACAAGAGCCTTTAGAGGCACTGAGAAGAAACAATATTGAGAGCACTTGCAGGCAGGCACGAACAGGAGGCCATACTGATACTTCCGACTTTCCATGAGCGCAATGGACCATGTGCCTGGAAAGATTAATCAGCTTCTAATCCAAGCTTTAATGAGGCACTTATGAGTGTTTAATAGCTGCTTAATCTTTTCGAATGGCAATCTCTGGCGCCAGTCCTTCAGCCTTTTGTTTAGAGGGCAGGAGTGTATTCAAAAAAAGGTATCCGAAAATACGCCTTACTTACGCTCTCCTGAGGCCGTTCTTTGTTTCAGAAAACTGTATTCAGATAACCACTAGTATGTTTGAATACTTTTGCTATATTAGCCCCATCTCCAGAACATCTCACGTCAACACCAAGATGACAGCTATGAACAGAGTTGCTATATTGGTCAGGGTGTCCAAGGCAGACCAGAGCTACGACAGGCAGGTGACAGAGCTCACGGAGTATGCCGCCTCTAGGGAATTTAAGGTCATAGAGCTTATCACCGAGACCGTCTCAGGTTCTAAAAAGAACTCAGAGCGCAAGGGCATACAGCGCCTGCTCAGGCTGGCAGAGAGCAGGAAGATCAACAAGGTACTGGTGCACGAGGTAACCAGGCTCGGTCGTGACACGGCGCAGGTGCTGGCTACAATGGAAGCCCTGCACGCGCTCCAAGTCAGCGTGGTGGTAAAGAACTACAGTATAGAGACACTTAACCCTGACGGTTCGGTGAACGCCATGGCGCAGTTCCTGCTCACCATCCTGGCCGACATCGGGCGCATGGAGCGCATCACGTTGATCGAGCGGGTGAAGTCGGGGCTGGAGGAGGCCAGGCGCAAGGGAAAGGTGCTGGGCAGGCCGCAGGGAAGCACCAAAGATCTGGTTAGGTCGCACCCGAAGGTGGTCCGCTACCTCCAGGCGGGGCAGTCCATCCGGGAGACAGCCAAGCTCTGCGGAGTGGGGGTGAGCACCGTGCAGCGGGTAAAGAAGGCGCTAACATGTGAAAGAAGTTGCTCTCTTTCAGTTAAGACCAGATAAGATAAGCACAGGGAGAGAGGAGGGCAGTTGCTATCAGAAGTACATCCCGTGCTCGATGCACACCAGCAGGTTTAATATCTGCTTTCTTCTTTCGGGGGTATCTAGCCAGTCAACAGGTTTCACATTCCCTAGGGATTTGTTTTTGGTGTTGAGCCACTTCTGAAAGTCGTCCTCGTCCTCGAATACCTCGATTCCCTTTATTGCGATAGGGTCATCCGGCTTTAGAAGTTGGGGCTGGGGTTCAGTATTCAAGCCTAGTCCAGAAGGCGCGGTGATGAGAGCCTCCAGGGAAAAGCCCAGCCCATAGTGCAAGTTGCGGATCATCTCCAGGGAAAGGGGGCGTTTACCATTAAGCACCTCCGTGACGCTTTCCTTGCTGCCTATATAGGGCACCAAGTCCCCGTGCCGGAGCCCCAGCTCCTCCATGCGGACCTTGATGTACTCAACTGGGTCAGGTTCATTGATGGGGGAATGCTCCTCCTCGTACCTGTTGACGAGCATGAATAGAATCTCCAGTTTGTCTCCGTCAGGTGTGCCCGGCACAGCGTCCCACAGCGATTTGATTTGCCTGAGCGCGTCCTTGTAATCGTCTTCGTTGCGGATCAGTTTTATTTCCATAGCTAAATATCCTAAATCACCTGTTATACGACAAATCCTTGAGGTTCTTTATTCAAGGACGATTGGTCCCAGAGCACGTTTCAAATAACTACTAAGAGCATGATTCGGAGGAACCGCCTTGCTGCAGGTCCCCCCCCTCTCTTAGAAAAAAACGACGGGATACCCATTTAAGGCCGTAAGGGCATGTGTAATATTGGGCCATTCTAAACGTTTTAGGGAATTTGTTACTTGTGCGGATGAGTCCCGACGCTTAACAATGGGATAAGACTGAATGCTGTATGCCTAGTCTGTCATATATTTTCTTGTAAAGAAATAATGTTCCATACTCTCTTTGGCTATGGCAGCGATATCTTATTTAGTATAAGCTTCCGCTGCCAATGACTTAGCTCTTATCCTCCGTGATTCACCTTTTAGCTTCTCTATACTTGGCAAACCGCTGTCTCTACTAAGGAAAGGCTACTGTACAGCCGTAAAGCCGCTGTACTTGCCCATACTGCAGCAGAAGCATAGCCGGAAGGCTGCGGGCAATTGTATATTTTTGCACAAAATTCTATTCTACTCCTAAACACATGACAAAGCCGCGCCTTGCCCTGCTGATCGGGATTATCTGCATCTCCGTTTTCCCGGTGCTGGTAAAGCTCAACCTCACCCCGGGGCTGATTTCGGCCTTTTACCGCATGGCTATTGCGGCCGTGCTGCTTTTGCCCTTTGTGCTGCTGACCGGGCGATTCCTCATGCCGCCTACCCCGGTATTGCTGCTGGCACTGCTGTCAGGTGTTTTCTTCGCCTCGGATGTGGCCGTCTGGAACATTGCCATCCAACAGTCCACGGCTACGCAGGCCACGCTGCTCACCAACCTGGCACCGGTGTGGGTGGGCGTGGGCTCCTTCTTGTTTCTGGAGAGCAAGCCCTCACGCAACTTCTGGATCGGGACGGTGATTGCCCTGCTGGGAATGGTGGTGCTGGTGGGGTTTGAGTTTTTCCTGGAGCTGCGCTTCGATATGGCCTTCATGCTTGGCGTGCTGTCGGGAGTGTTCTACGCGGTATATATCCTTCTGAGTAAGCACGTGCTAGAACGCATGCCAGTCCTTTCGTTCATGACGGTCAACCTGCTCTCTTCCACCCTTTTCCTAGGCGTAGTGTCCTACCTGCTCGATGAGCCTTTCAGCGGCTTTTCAGATATGGGCTGGCTGGTTCTGCTGGTGCAGGGGGTAGTCTGCCAGCTGGTGGCCTGGCTGCTCTTGAGCTATGCCACGCAGCACATGCGCGCCACCCGCGTCTCGCTGAGCCTGCTCAGCCAAGCACTGCTGGCCTCTTTCCTGGCCTGGCTGTTCCTGGACGAGCAGATCACGCTGCGGATGATAGTCGGCGGGGCGATACTCTTGCTGGGCATCGGAGTCACGTTCTATGCCAAGGACATTTCGCTGAAGCAAATCCTGGGCAGGAGCAAACAGGTGTAGCAGGGTGGCATAACCGTTGCCCTGGCTGGCCTGTGCCGCATTAGAAACACGAAACAAAACTATATACTATGAAAAAATACCTTTTCCTTGCCTCGTTTTTTACGCTGGCCCTGAGCGGGTGCAACACGGGCAAGCATGCGAACAAGGCCGCTACAGATGGCTCCGAAACTGAGCAAACCTCGCACATGACCCAACAGGAGAACACCATTACCGAGAAGCGCTGGAAGCTGGTGGAGCTGGGAGGGCAACCCATTACGATGGCAGAAAACCAGCAAACCGAGGCCCACTTCGTGCTCCACACAGCGGGCAACAAGGTAAGCGGAAACGGCGGCTGCAACGTCATCAACGGCACTTACACCCTCTCCGAAGGAAACCGCATCCGCTTCTCCAAGATGGCTACAACCATGATGTACTGCCCGGGAGTGGAGCGGGAGGGGGAGTTTCTGGAGGTGTTTGAGCTGACCGACAACTACACCCTCCACGGCGACACACTGACACTGAACCTAGGCCGTAGGGCGCCGCTGGCTGTTTTCCATGCTGTCTACCTGCGTTAATAGGCCATGCCATACCATTCCCCTGATCAGGTAATGAACTGCCTGAGAGGGTTTCCTATCAGTAAAGAACTGCTCTATGCGTAAGACAGCAAGCGAAGCCACAGCGTTGCTCGCTGTCTGGCTTCGCTTGCCTATGGGTGTAACGCAAGAGAGGCTTTTAACTGTTCCATAAGAGCGGCCCGGTTAAGACGGGTTGGACGCAGGATATTCCGCCACGGAGACGAACAAGTAGCCGTGATGGAACTTCCCCTCTTCACCTTTCAGACTCTAAGCCGGATCGCGGTACTCTTGCGACAACTGCTTCCTTCCAACAATGCCTCCAGCAGTATGATAATATCCTCTACGGTCACCTTGCAGCGACCCTTTCCTTAAAAACAATGTCAGAGTACCTGCCTAGGGGCCTCTCTAAGGCGGACTGCAAACCATACTATTTCTGCTTAGTATTGACATATCCCGAGTTATTGTAAGTAAATACAATCTATAACCTATATAATTTCAAGTGAGCAGGAGGGAGGGTTATGGGAAGCGCCGTTAAAAGATAAACTTTCCCTATACAAGTTATTAAATAGAGGAGCGTGAATTCAGTTGCGTAGCGAATATTGGAAACTCTTTGAAATCATTACCTTATTTCAAGGCCGTTTTACCTGTTTCCTACATCAACTGCTCCTGTCTTTCAAGAGATTCCAAGTTGCCATAAAGTATAATAGCCCGTTTTTCTAAACGCAGATAATAGATCAGTAGGTTGCTTAGGTGACAAGAGACAGTTGAAAGGGTTTCTTAATCTTGACCATAGAAGCTCATAGGGCGTTGCTAATCCTGAGCTTTTCCCGGATGACTTTCAACGCTTTATGGAGGTGGTTATCGATATTGCTGATGCTGGTGTTGAGGAGCTGGGCAATCTCACCGTTGCTTTTTCCTTCCATGCGGCTGAGCACAAAGACCTTTCTTCTTACAGGGGGCAATTCCGCATAGGTCTCTTCGAGTAATCTTTCCAAGTCCCTGTAAGCGACTGTTTCCTCCGTAAAACACCTGTTTTCCGTGCCCACAGCCGAAAAATACTGGGCAAAGGCATACTCATAGGCCCTGCGCCGGCCTTTATTATAGGCGATGTTCTTGGCAACGCTAAATAAATAACCCTCAAAGTTCTGTTCCGGGTCCAACTGGTTCCGTCGCTCCCATATTTTGAGAAAAACCTCCTGTATTATTTCCTCTGCTTCTTCTTTTTGTCCGACAAGGTGCATGGCAAATGCAAAGAGTCTGGGCTCGAAAAGGTCATAAATTTTTTCAAATACAGCGATATCTCCTGCCCTGAGAGCCGCAATGGCCTCGGGCAGACAGTGGATGCCCTTCAGCTTCATGTGAATAGTCTATGCTAAGGTGAGATGACAAGACTTGGCTTCCATAAGCACAGCCAAGCGCAACGGCTGCAGCTTAGATTGGAATGCCATGGCTAAATGTAATGAGTCAAAACTACTTCTCAAAAGTGAGCCCTTAATTAATTTTCGGAAGGGAGGTGGTGCAAGGGCAGGCTTAAGTGTAATATATATGTATAACCTAATACAAAGAAATGGACAGCAGACTACTTGATCGGTTCTATAAAGGGGAATGCTCAGACAAAGAGGTACGGCAAGTCCTGCATTGGTTTGGGGAGCAGCAACCGGATCTTCACAAGGAGCAGGAACTGAACGCCATCTGGCAGGAGGCAGCCCAGCGGACGGAAGAGGTGCCTGGGCATGATGCG
Organism: Pontibacter chinhatensis; assembly: GCF_900113285.1. Lineage (GTDB taxonomy): Bacteria > Bacteroidota > Bacteroidia > Cytophagales > Hymenobacteraceae > Pontibacter > Pontibacter chinhatensis. The sequence continues at coordinate 173,763 of NZ_FOOT01000004.1, read as the reverse complement.
GGTCAGGTTTTTCGAAAGTTAAGGGCGCAGATCGGGGAAGAGCACGAACAGATGGAAGCTGGGAATGTTGTCAAGCTCAGCCCACCGGCCAACATGCCGCTCTGGATAAAAGTTGCAGCCGCCATTTTACTGCCTCTATGTCTGATTGGACTACTAAAACTCTTTTCTTCCGGCGCAGGGTCTGCCAAGGTGGTTTACCAGACGATAGAGGCAGCACCTGGAGTTAAGAAGACAGTATACCTGGCCGACGGCTCGACAGTAAAGCTGAATTCGGGAAGCAGCATCTCCTTTGCCCGGAATTTTGGAGAGGAATCTCGTGAGATTACCCTGAGGGGCGAGGCGTTTTTTGAGGTTGCCAAAGATAGCCTGAGGCCCTTCGTTGTCCGCACTGGGGGCATCTCCACGCAGGCCTTAGGAACCTCCTTTAACATAGATTATAGCTCTTATGAGGGTACCATCACCGTTGCACTGGCGACAGGCTTAGTGAAAGTGGAGCAGGATGGGCAGGCTCACAAGCAGTTGTTGTCTCACCTAACGCCGGGGCAGCAACTGGCCTACGACAAGGCATCAGGGCAGTACGCTGTGGCACCATTCGAGAAGAGTGAGGTTTTGGCTTGGAAAGAAGGAGTCCTCACCTTCCGAAAGGCGAGCATGGATCAGGTTATCAGGGAGCTGGAGAACTGGTATGGCGTGCGCATCGAGGCGGACACCGAGGGTGAACAGGTAGACGCGTGGAATTATACGGGGGAGTACCACCAGGAAACGCTTGAAAGTGTATTGGACGGCATTGGCTTTGTGAAAGGCTTCACACACACCAGGTCAGGCGATCAGGTTAAGATTATGTTAAACCAATAACAGGGGGATATACATGGGGCTTGAATAAAATACAGCCAGACCTGAAGCAGGCCTGGCTGCAGATACCTCCCAGAAAATCTGTTGGCGCAAATTAAACCTGTGGAGGCTGTTGCTTAATCGGAATCTTCTCACAATCAAACACACAAATTTATGGAAAACAGTCTTTACTACCTACTAAAAGGTAGTCCGGCCAGAGCTTTATCTATGCTGCTCGCGGTATGGTGTCTTAGTTTTTCCTCCTATGCGTCAAGCTCCGGACCTGATATGCAGCGTGAAAGAGTCACCTTAACCTTACAGAAATCTACTCTTTTAGAATTTATCAAGCGTGTAGAAGCACAGACCCCCTTCCGGTTTACGTTTGACGAGGCGGAACTGGCAGGCAAGAACGACATAACTATCAGAGTCTATAAAGAGCCCCTGAGCAAGGTGCTGGAACGAATTTCATCACAAACAGGCCTGGAGTTCAGGCTCATCAACAACAACATCCACATTCGTAGCCAGGCTATCCAACCCAAGCCACTTCCGGCCAGCAACAGCAACGCACAGGAGCAGGTGACAGTGACAGGCCACGTGACAGATAAGAAAGGTGTGGCCCTCCCGGGTGTAACTGTGCTTTTAAAAGGCACTACTACCGCCTCTCCCACTGACGTAGAGGGCAGGTATTCTATCAGGGTGCCAAAGGGGCAGGGCACGTTGGTTTTCTCTTTCATCGGGTACCAGACGCAGGAGGTTGACATCGACAGCAGGGCCAGCATTGACGTGACGTTAGTCGATGATGCCAGGGCGCTGGAGGAAGTTGTGGTGGTAGCGTATGGCACGACAAGCAAGCAGAAAATAACTAGCTCAGTAAGCACACTCCCTGTTGAGGAACTTGCCAGTATACCTGTCCAATCGGTCAACGATGCCATCGCTGGACGGGTGCACGGGGTGATTGTTACCTCTTCCACCGGTGCCCCTGGCTCCAAGAGCAGTATCTCCATTAGGGGTGGCGGCACCCCCTTGTATGTGATTGATAATATTATTCGTTCACAAAACGACTTCCAGAACCTGAACCCCAACGATATTGAATCTTATTCCGTGTTGAAGGATGCCGCCGCTACCTCATTGTATGGAGCATTGGGCGGTAACGGGGTAGTGCTGGTGACCACCAAAAAAGGTAAGGATGGCCAATTGAATATCAACTATTCCTTCAACCAGATCTATTCGCAGCCTACAATTTTCCCGGACAGGGTGAGCTCCTACGAAAATCTGGCGGCCATCAATGAGGTGTACCGCGCAGAAGGTAGGGAGGTGCCTGTATCTGAAGAAGAGCTGGGTTACTACAGAGATCAGTCCAGGCCATTTGAGTACCCAAATACAGACTGGCAAGGGATAGCCCTGAAAGATTATTCACCGGAGCAGCGGCACGACCTATCGCTCTCAGCCGGAGGGAAAATGCTGTCCTACTATGCATCGGGCTCCTACTACCATCAGGGTACTAACCTTAATACAGACAACAACTACAACGACAGGATCACCTACCGTCTGAATACTGTTGGAAACTTTGACAATATCCACCTGAAGGTCACCACAGGTATAGATGGCTTTGTTGAGACCAATTCAGTTCCGAACTCCTCTACTGCCGGTGGCTATGGCCAACTGTTTCAGCACATACAGCAAAAGGGCTCTACCCAGCTGGCATATAACGAATTTGGACTTCCGTACAACGGTACGACAGACAACCCGGCTGTCGAACTCTCCCCGTTTTCAGGATACCATAAAAACACCTCTCGTGTGTTTAACAGTATTTTAGGGCTAGAGTATGAAGCCCCTTTTCTGGAGGGACTAGGCCTGAGAGCGACGGGTAACTACAATATGTGGAACTCGATGAGCAAATCCTGGAACGCGACGGCTCCTTCTTATGCCCTCAACAGCCGTACGCCAATCCTAGGTAATCCCCCTAGTCTGACGGCAGGTCGAGGTGATGGCAGCACCCTGCTGTTACAGGGCTTTATCACCTACAATAATTCTTTCGGAGACCATAACATTGATTTTGCCGGGGGCTACGAACAAGCCTATAACAAGAGCGGTTCCCTTACTGCCACTCGCCAGCGGTACCAACTCCAGTTCGATCAGTTTGTGGCAGGCCCCACGGTGGATCAACTTGCGAGCGGCTCGGAGAGTGAAAATGCCCGTGCAGGCTTTTTAACGCGCTTAGGTTATAATTTTAAGTCTAAGTATTTCCTGGAGGGTACCCTGCGTTACGACGGCAACGACCTGCTGCCGGCCACGAAGCAGTGGGGCACGTTCTACGCCGTTTCCGGTGGATGGGCACTGTCAGAAGAAAGCTTCATGTCTTCACTTAAAGACAGCCATATCCTGGATTTCCTGAAAATCAGGGGTTCTTACGGCCTCACAGGTATATTAGATGGCATTGCACCCTTCCAGTATGTGCCGGGTTATAATGTGAATGCCAACGCCTGGGTTATAAATGACCAGCCGGTGCAAGGCACCTCGGAGCCAGGAACATTGCCAAGCACTAATTTTTCCTGGTTTAGCATCCGGAGCAGGAATATAGGTTTAGACTTTGGCAGCCTGAACAACCGCCTGACAGGTTCAGTTGACTATTTCTACATGCGAACTACTGGGTATGTCAGTGCCGATACCAGGTATGCTGCTCCGCTCGGCATAGGTTTACCGCCTATCAATAATACAGACGCCGCTCTTAGGAGAGAAGGTGCCGAGTTTAACATCGCATGGGCAGATAACGTGGGCAACTTTACTTACAGGGTGGGCCTGAACTATACTTACTTTAACCAGTTGTGGGAAAAAACCTACTGGGAGGATGAGGCCGCTCTTAAGAATCCCTATACCCGGGAGTCGGGTATTAGTCAGGCTGCCCTCACCACAGGCTATATCAGCTCAGGCTTCTACACGAACAACAGCGACTTGCTTGCTGGCGCGCGGCGTATCAGCTCGGTTGACGTAGTGGCCGGTGATTTAAGGTATGAGGATGTGAACGGAGACGGTAAGATTGACGGAAGCGACTTTAGACGCATCGGCAGCAACAGCTTCCCGCGCATGAACTTTGGTACTACTATTGACCTGGGCTACAGAGGCCTTAACCTGAGTGCCGTTGTAATGGGCACAGGTAACAGAGACCGCTATATAGGCGGGGTGGTTCAGGGAAGCAACGTAGAGAATATGCTTATTTACGATTTTCAGCGAGACTATTGGAGGCCGGATAATACGGATGCCCTGTATCCGCGTCAGGTGTCCTCGGCGGGTGTAAACGGGAACAACAACTATACCAGCAGCGACTTCTGGATTCTCCGCTCCGGCTTTGTGAGGCTGAAGTACCTGCAGGTGGGGTATGACCTGAAATCCACTCTCCTGAAAGTTTCCCCCTTCAAGCAGGCGCGTGTGTTTGTTTCCGGCACCAACCTGCTCACAAGCTCAAAAAGTATGGATTATTTCATCGATCCTGAATCGAACCAAAATAACGAGGACTATCCTATCCAGCGCACCTTCGCTTTGGGGGTAACTGTAGGGTTTTAATGATTCAGCTAACTTAAATGGATTTACAGATGAAAAATATCAGAATATTCAGAATATCACTGCTTCTGGCAACAGCCCTTACAGTTGGATCCTGTGAAAAAGCGCTGGACACGGAGCCATTTGATAAGATAAGTGAGGATGTGGTGTGGAGCACCAAAGCCAACGCAGAAACCTTTATCTTCTCGACCTATGGCATCATGAATAATTTGGCAGGAGGGCCCTCAACGGATGCACGCACCACCAACCTGCTTGCTTTCGACGGAGAGTATAATGGACCGGCCACGGTGTTCAATGAGCGGGTAGACAGAAATGCCGATTACGGCTTCAACAACTGGGGTGCCATCAGGCGCTGTAACATGATCATTACGAAAGTGGCTAAGTCACCAGGTATTTCTGAAGAAGACAAGAAAGCGCTGATTGCCGAGGGCAAATTCCTGCGAGCCATGTCTTACTACTCCGTGGCTCGCAATATTGGCCGCATTGTGTGGATTGACAGGGTACTGGGCCCTGATGATGACATGATGTTGCCAAGCACCGGTTCTCCGGCAGAGTCTTATGAACATATTATAAAGGACTTGGAAGATGCAGTGAAGGATTTGCCTGCCACTAAAGACAGAGGAAGAGCCAACAAGTATACTGCAGCTGCCATGCTTTCAGAAGTGTGCCTCCAAGCGCTGGCGTACCAGAACTACCCGCAGGCTCCGAATATTGATGCATCCAACCCTTTGCTGGAAAAGGCAATCCAGTATGCTAACTTAGTGATAAACGAGGGAGGCTATACGCTGGAAAGCGATTACGGGTCTATGTTCAATGATATCAACCCCAACTCTTCTGAGATAATCTTTGCCATCTACCGCAAGGCAATTAACACTGCCTCTCATAATACACCGATGCAAAACATGGTGCCGAATATGAGCAACGACCAGATTAAGCGGGGTAATGGCAGCCCGCTGCTGAATTCCCAAATCAGGATATTCGAAGCTTGGGTGCAGCATGGGCCTACGCAGAACCTAGCCCAAGACTACTTAGTGATAGATAAGGCCAATCCAAACCTGGCGCTGCCCTGGGATCAGACCTCACAGTATAAAGAGGCTGTGGATGAAATGGCCTCCATTCCGACAAGTCTGATACCACAAGCAAATGGCGAGGCATCGGTGCAAAGTGGCGTTATAAAGCCTGGTAGCTCCGAAACAGTGTGGACATTGACCAATATGGGGCGTGATGCCCGCTGGAGTGCCTCTATCCTCAGTGATTCCTCTGCCCAGTTTTACGGTGAGACGCTGACGATGGGGGTTCAGGGTAATGCCAGCCGCTGGTTGAAAATGAACGGGTATGCCTATTACCAGAGCTTAAGCAATATGTATTGGCGCAAAGGAATCTACAATAATGTTAGCCCCAGAATTTACGTGGGCATTCCGACAGACTATCACTACGTGATAACTCGTCTGGGCAGGGTATACCTGAACCTGGCAGAAGCCTACCTGCTGAAGGGAGATCTGACCAATGCCTTGGCCGCCTTTAACCAAACACGCACGGTGCATGGGAAACTGCCTGCTTCCACAGCTATTACAATAGCCGAGGCATGGGAAGACTACAAGCGAGAGAGAAGGGTAGACCTGACGCTGGAGAACGACTATTACTGGAGCCTGCTGCGCTGGGGAAGATATGGCGGGGCAGCTAATCACGGCAATGCGCCTGGAGGCACTATTCCGGAGCTCACCGAAGTGCCGAGAGTAATCGATATCAGCAAAAACAGGAAAGCATACTCTATTGTAGAAGGCTCGTTCTTTGGCGCCAACAACGTGCGGATATTTGATCCCTCCAGAAGGTACCTAATGCCGATTGCGCAGAGTTATCTGGACAGGAACGCTGCTTTTGGACCACAGAACCCCGGTTGGTAGTTGTTGCTCAACATTATAAAACTGACTTTATGAAAAAGCTAATAAACAATGGTGTAAGGCTAGGGGTGTTCCTGGCTATCGCTTTACTCAGCTCATGTCTGGAGAAAGACCTGCCGGCCTATCCTAGCTGGGAGGGCAACAGTATAGACAATGTGTATGTGGAGCACCGGTACGAGGGCGGAAAGACTTATGGAGACGCACCCGTCGTGGCTTATCAGCGACTGACCGTCGCTAAGACCGTGGATGAGGCTAACAGCACTATTCACTTGCAATTGACAGTTCCGGGGCCAAGCGGTTCCTTTACAAGCGAGGAGCGCCAGAAAGTAGACCAGCGTCGTCTGTGGATGTACTTTGATGTGTCTACAGCCGCCAAAGTAAAGCCTGTTAGCGGGACTCCAAAGCTTGGGGAACCGACCGACCTGACGGTGCCTCAGAAGTATGAGGTGATAGCAGCTAATGGCGACAAGCGGGTATGGACAATCCAGGTGGACCCACTGCCGGTGATAAACAAGTATGAGGGGACCTACGCCTCTACCGGGAAGCGCTATAATTTTGCCTCTAAAGCAGATGCGCCGGATAATCCTGTCTCCGAATCCCCCTGGGCTTTTGACACCTATGTGTCTTCTGTGGACGCGACCACTTCTAAAGTGCACGCAGCCAATGCCAACGGAGACTTCGGAAGTATAAACCTTGTTGTAAATTCTGATAACACGGTCAAAGTAGTGGCTACGAGCGACACAGGATTGTCTAACCTGGAGCCAACACCAGGAAAAGTAAGCACTTATGATCCTGAGCGAAGAGCCTTTAAATTATACTATCAGTATACCAATGCCGACGGCACGTTCAGGCTGGTGGAGCATGAGCTGATGGGCAAGTAAGCATAGCTCCCTCCCTGGGAGTACAAATTGACTAAACGGGAGGGAGCATTTTGCTTCACATAACTTTACCGTATTTCTAAAGCACATAATAATGCAGCTAAAAATTAATATGTCTTTTCATGCTAGAATATTTAGCGCCTTACTCACCCTTTGTTTCTCCTGTTTTGCGGCTCTCGCACAAAGCCTTGATGTGGAAAGCAAGCGTCTGGCACCCACACCGCCCATGGGCTGGATGACATGGAACTTCTTTGCCGACAAAATTCATGAGCAGGACCTTCGGGAGATGGCTGACGCGATGGTGGCCTCTGGCATGGTGGAGGCTGGCTATAATTACCTTATCATTGACGACGGCTGGCAGGGTGGCCGCGACAACCGCAACAACATCATCGCTGACCCGAAGAAGTTCCCCTCTGGCATCAAGGCCCTGGCCGATTACGTGCACAGCAAAGGTATTAAGCTGGGTATCTACTCTGATGCGGCTCAGCTGACGTGCGCAGGCTATACCGGCAGCCTGGGCTTCGAGGAACAGGACGCTAAAACCTTCGCCTCCTGGGGCATTGACTACCTCAAGTATGACTACTGCTATGCCCCCAAGGACTCTGCCATTGCAGTGGCCCGCTATACCAAGATGGGCGAAGCCCTGCGCAAGAGCGGACGCGACATCGTCTTCGGGGTATGTGAGTGGGGGCAACTCCAACCTTGGCACTGGGCACTCAATGCCGGCGGGCAATTGTGGCGCTCTACCTTCGACGTACGTGATAAGTGGCGCAATTTGGATAAGAGGCACCCAGATCAGGCAGGCTACGGCATCCTTGACATCGTTGACATTAATGCCGACCTCCATGCTTACGCCGGCCCGGGCCGTTGGAATGACGCCGATATGCTGGTGGTGGGGCTCTATGGCAAGCCAGGCCCCTCGGGTGACCTGGGCGGGGTAGGCATGAACGATATGCAGTACCAGAGCCAGATGAGCCTTTGGAGCGTGATGGCCTCGCCGCTGACGGCCACAAACGACGTGCGTAACATGAACGAGGCTACCAAGCGCATATTGCTGAATAAGGAGGTGATAGCTGTGAACCAAGACCCGCTGGGCAAACAAGCGGAGAGAAAAGTAAAGGATGATACTTGGAATGTGTTCGTAAAGCCGCTCCAGAATGGTGATATGGCTGTGGCCATTCTCAATCGGGGTGATGCGGCAAAGAACTACAGCATCGACTGGGCAAATCTGGGCCTGAATGGAAAGTATGAGGTGCGCGACCTGTGGGAGCATAAAACTGTAGGCAAAGGCAAGGGTTGGAAGGGGCTCGTGCAACCGCATGAAACGAAGCTTTTCCGCCTCAAGAAAATATAAAGCCACAGTAAAGTAGCATGGCTAAGGTTTACGTGCTGCCATTGCAGGGACATCAGTCATCTCATGCAAAGGAGAATTGTGCCCGGCAAGGTATAAATTGAACCAGTATGGAGGGTAGCCTGCTGTCTGTACACTTCTAAGTAGAATAGGGACAACTAAAGGCTGACACTTATTATATTTAACCTATATCCTTTAAATGATAAATCACCTGACCTCCTTAAAAAGAACGCTTCTCCTGCTGCCATACTTTCTGTTGCTGCTGTTGCCGGCCCGGGCGCAGGACAAGACGCTGAAGCTGTGGTACGACCAGCCTGCCACCGACTGGATGCGGGAGGCCCTGCCGATTGGCAACGGCTACATGGGCGTGATGTTTTTCGGGGGCGTGGGGGAGGAGCAGCTGCAGTTTACCGAAGGCACGCTCTGGTCGGGTGGCCCGCACTCGAACCCAAAGTATAACTATGGCAATAAGCCCGAAGCCTGGAAGTACCTGCCCGAAATCAGGCAGCTAATTGCGGAAGGCAAACTGAAAGAAGCCAATCAGGTGGTACAAAAACACCTGACGGGCACCGCACCGGCCAAGCTGGAGGGCAGCACCGAGTGGGGCGATTACGGTGCGCAGCAAACCATGGGCGACCTGTACGTGAAGCTCGGCCACGGCGAGGCAGCCCCGCAAAACTACCGCCGCGAGCTGGACCTGAACACGGCCACCGGCAGCGTGAGCTATCGAATCGGCAAGACAAAGTATAAGCGCCTATACTTTGGCAACTATCCCAAAGGCGTGATGGTGTACCACTTCACCTCCAGCCGCCCCGAGAAGTATACCATCACCTATAAAACGCCTCACCCAAAAGATGAGGAACGCTTCGAGAACGGCATTTATACTTTCAGAGGGCACGTGAAGGACAACAAGCAGGCGTTCGAGACAGCCTACCGCCTCGTCACCGACGGAAAAGTGACCTATGAAAACGGCGCCATGCAGGTGAGCAATGCCAAATCGGTACAACTCATTCACACCGCCGCCACCGACTATAGCTGGGAGTACCCCACGTACAAAGGCACCGACTACAAACGTATCGTTTCCCAACGGCTGGAGGCTGTGAAAAGCCAACCTATAAACGCGCTGCTGAAAGAGCACACTACCGATTATACTTCCCTGTTTAACCGGGTAGCCCTCCACCTGGAGGGCAGCAAGTATAACGAGGTGCCAACCAACATCCGGCAGCAAAATTATTTTGCCGGAGCAGAGGACCGGGGGATGGAGGAGCTATACTTTCAGTATGGCCGCTACCTGATGATTTCCGCCTCGCGCCCCGGCACCATGCCCATGAACCTGCAGGGCAAGTGGAACAACAGCACCAGCCCGCCCTGGGCCGCCGACTACCACACCAACATCAACCTGCAGATGCTCTACTGGCCCGCCGAGGTAACCAACCTGGCCGAGTGCCACGTGCCCTTGCTGGACTATACCGAGGCGCTCGTAGCGCCTGGCAGGCAAAGCGCCAAGGATTTCTTCAACACCCGGGGCTGGATCGTGAACACCATGAACAATGCCTACGGCTATACCGCGCCTGGCTGGGAAGTACCCTGGGGCTTCTTTCCGGGCGGGGCGGCCTGGCTGGCCCAGCACCTGTGGGAGCACTATGAGTACACCCAGGATGCCGGGTACCTGAAAAAGCAGGCCTACCCGGTGATGAAGGAGGCCGCCCTGTTCTGGATAGACTACCTCACTCCTGATAGCAGCGGCTACCTGGTTTCTTCGCCCTCTTACTCACCGGAGCACGGCGGTATTTCGGGCGGGGCGTCCATGGACCACCAGATTGCCTGGGACGTGCTCAACAACTGCATCCAGGCGGCTGAGGTATTAGGAACAGACGCAGCGTTTGCCCAACGGGCACAGCAGGTGCGCGACAAAATCCTGCCGCCGCAGGTTGGAAGCTGGGGCCAGCTGCAGGAGTGGAAAGAGGATGTGGACGACCCGGCTAACAAGCACCGTCACGTCTCGCACCTGTTCGCCCTGCACCCGGGCAGGCAGATCTCCCCGCTGGAAACCCCTGCGCTGGCCAAGGCGGCCCAGGTAAGCCTGGAGGCACGGGGCGATGAGGGCACCGGCTGGTCGCTGGCCTGGAAGATAAACTTCTGGGCGCGCCTGAAGGACGGCGACCGGGCGCACAGGCTCTACAAAATGGTTATCAAGCCAGCCGGAGGAAACATAAACGGAGAGTCCTTTACGAGCGGCTCGGGTTCCTACTCCAATCTGCTTGACGCCCACCCGCCCTTCCAGCTCGACGGCAACATGGGCGCCACGGCCGGCGTGGCCGAGATGCTGCTGCAGTCGCAGGCGGGCTCTATCGAGCTGCTGCCGGCGCTGCCGCAAGTATGGCAGTCCGGTGAGGTGAAAGGCCTGCGGGCCAGGGGTGGTTATACCGTAGACATCGCCTGGAAGGAGGGCAAGCTGCACCGGGCAAGTATAAAAGCCGACAAGGAGGGCACCGCCACCCTCAGCTACCAGGGAAAAGAACTCTTGCTAAAACTTTCAGCAGGAGAAAAGCACGAGGTAAGCCTAAAGAACTTTAAAATAGGTATGTAAACTTACGCCTGCCTTTGGAGCTAAGTAGGCTTTGCTTTCCTCAGGTAGGTAGAGTGTTCTACTATTAGATGCGCTATGCCTTATGGCTGGTTGAGATCGTGTCCTCCCGTGAGAAAATAATGGCCAGGGTGCCCGATTAGAGCCGTAATGGCATGTATAACGTCGGGCTTTATTTAGTTTGAAAGGATGACCTAATGACTCAAAGACCAGTATACGCCAGTGTGTCATCCTTTCAAACTAAAGCGCTTGTAGTATTAATTGGTTAGTGCCCTTCAACAGCGTGATGACGTTTTTCCCGCAGCGAATTTTCCTTATATCAGTCAAGCCTGTTTGCTCCCAGTCTTCCCCGTCGTTTACTGTCCTGAACAGTGTCCCCGTTTCCGCCAGCGCGTAGCCCACATTGGTGTCTGGGATAAATTCGACCTGTTTGAAACTGCTGATACCGCCGAACTCTACACCGGTCCAACTCCCGTCTTTGAAGCGGAGCATGCTTTTACGGCCAACGGAGACAAAACTTATGTAGCCTTTGTTCACGCGCTTTCTCCTGTCATCGAGCGTTACCCACAGATCCCCGGACATGGATACGGACAGGGACTGCACTACTAGGGAATCAGGCACGTCGATTATTTTATATTCCGGCTGAAGGCTGGTTGGTATCCGGTATATATTCCCAGGGGTTGTGCTGATTTCATCCTTAGGAAACTGGGGCTCTGTCTCGCTGCCGAAAACATACAGCAACGAGTCCCCTGGAGCATAGGTAAAGCCTTTCACCCCGCGCTGCACATTGATGGAGAAAGGAGAGCCGAGGGCGGTGTTCTTGCCTAAGCTTGCGGAGTAGGAGGAGTCGTTCCCAAAGAAATATATGTTCCCGTCCCCATGATAGGGGCGCTCTTTGGATGTGTGCTCGTTGGCAAAGGTGCCCACCACATAGTTTTTCCCTACGGCTGTGAGGGCAGTAAGATAGAAGTTAGTCGGCACCTTGTGGGTAGTCCAAGATTTGCCCTCGTTTGCGGTCATGGCGATGAACGATGTCTGTCCTTTGTTGGCCAAGTAAGAGTGGAATCCTGAGCTGGAGGCAAGCTGGTTGCTGGTGATTACTGTTACATACCCGGAGTCTGGGTCAGCCGTCTTGTATGCCTGCCAGCTGTTACTGCAGGAGACGCCCGCCAGGGATAAGGCTATCGCAAAGGCTGCAAGGGCAAGGGGTTTTTGCTTGGTCTTATGGAGCCTGCTACCCAGCATGAGCAGCAACGCCATAATCGCCAGCAACCCCATGTCTAGTAACGAGGCGTTGATTGCTTCCTTTTGTAAGACACCTCCGTTGCCGATGACAGCACCGTGGCTTTCGTCTATGAAATGGAAATGCGAGACCTTAAAATCTGGGGGCGTTTGTACGAGAGTCACGCTGCTCCCATAGAACTTATATAGTTGCCCCTTGGTGTCTAGAAAATACCCAAGGGAGTCTGTCAAGAACTGGAAATCCTGAATTTGCTGAACCTGCTCGAAGGTGAATGTTTTCATGTAGTATAATGGAAGGTATACATTGATAGCTCACCTAAATATAGCATGTCGCTCAGCTAATTGAAAGCTCTTTGCGGCAGTTATTCCTAGTGAAGATGCGTGCTCTTGCATGGGACAACAGAGGCTGCTTTGGCCTCACCCGAAAGTCGAGTATGTCTAAACGGGGCTTAATAGAGCCAAAAGAATAGGTGATAGGTCGTAAAGAAACTACTTGTGACAGCAACTGCAATTCTCAAGAAGCCGCTTTACGTCCTTCAATGATGCTCTGCTCACCGCCATGCTGATGGTGGACACGTTCACGGAGCTGCTGCCCCTATGCCCGTTCTCCTGGTCTTTATTAGGCACGGTCAGGCCGGCCATTTCCGTTGTAGCGGTGAGGGTATAAACCAGCTTCCTTGTCTGGGTGGAGTAAAGCTCAAAGGTAACGCTGGCTTTGGTGTTGCCGCTTTCCAGCTTGCCGCCAAATTGCTGCACTTCCTGCCTCTCCCCGGCACTAACCGAGGTGTAGCCTAAGCCCGCTGCCTGGTTGCCTACTGCCCACCTCAGGTAATAGGCATAGCCCATCTGCTCCATCTTGGCCAGGCTGCTTGCGTCTGTGGCTGTCTCCGGCCTGATGCCGTGCATACGTAGGTCCATGTCTTGCTCCACAGCATAGGCTGGCTGTAGCCCGGCCTCACGGAGTTGGGGCTCCAGCATCTGGTATAGTTCATACGATTGATTAGCCGGTACGCCCGCCGCCTCACCTAGCAGCAAGCTATCCCCTGACGCCAGAGATGTGGGGCAACCTCCAATATAGGAGGTATATCTGGTGGAAGGAATGCACCCAGTGATGAAGTTTAACAGAAGCAACAGGGTGACTGCTTTAAGGGAAAGGATGACCAGGAAGGAAGTTCGTTGCATAGCGGTGTAAGCAGGTAGTGTGTCTGAGCAATCCTCGGCAATATAGGGCTTTTCATAGAATTGTATGTCACGCTCAACTCCATTAGGATCGGAAGTGTCTCACTACTGCGGCATGTGAGGAATGGTGCTAAACATGAACATCGCCTGGGAAAGTATAGGGCGAAGAGTACTGCTGCTTGCGCTACAATGGGTCCTACTTTCTCGGGTAGGAAAGTATAGGCTACAGTAACCCAGCAGGTATACCTCTCTTAAGAGAATAATGACTGGGGTACCCATTGAAAACCGTAATGGTATGTATTATGTATAATACTGGCCCGTTCCAATTTTTAGCCTGTTCACAGCCATCGTCTCAAAGGCATGCATACGAACTTGCTGTTGAAAAGGGAAGGGCAGAAAAGATCTCAGCACGCTGCTCTTGCAGAAGCTCCTGGAGAACTTGTGTGCCTATTATAAGCAGTACAGGCCAAAGATGTGGCTCTTCGAGAGTCAGGCAGGTGGGAGTACACAGTGGATAGCTTCTGCAGCGTGTTCCGGGCCAGCAAGGAGAAAGTCGGGGTGAAGGCGCCCGCCACGCCCACACGCTGCGCCACTCGTTTGCTACCCACCTGCTGGAGTAGGGGACGGACCTAGAGCTACATCCAAGTGCTGCTGGGTTATCGAAGCAGCAAGACCGCCGAGGTCTACATCCCGCATGACCTCCCACGGCTTGGATAAAATCACCAGCCCACTGGATAATCTCTAGTAAACTCTTATATTAGCTTTACCATATATGGCCATGCACGCTTCACTCACTTCTACACGAACCTTCCAGCAACTGAGCGCCAAGGCACGCTGCAGCAATTACATACAAAGTGCAGATAAGCGTAGGTTGTCGTATGTCTGGTAGTTGGTGGTATTTTTATAATAGATGAAGAAGATTTTCTCAATAATATCTTTTTGGATAGTGGCGATTAGTTGTAGTGCTCAACAAGGAAGCCTATTTGTTATTAAAGATTCTACTGTTGCAAAAGATTTCAAACAGGTCCATGAAAGTTACTTAGCAACAAAGAATGCTTTTCTATTCGAAGACGACAACTATGCCGTCAGGAAAACTTGTAGCGGAGAATGGGGTGGCTCAATCTGGTTCAAAAATAAAAAGACAGGAATTGAATACGCTTCTGAAGCAACTTGTCCTGTTGTTGTAAACAAACTTGACGGGAAATACATAGTAACAAACACCCTCGCTCATTTAAGTGGCTTCACACAAGTGCTTGAGATTAGCAACCCTGACTCTTTGGAAATATTCGAACTACCTAAACCCAGACAAAAGAAAGGGAAGACTATTGTTCGCTATGTTGGTGACAATCAATCAAAATCAAAGAAAGGAACAATACAACTCATAGATAGTGTCGGTGTGCTGACGCTTGCGAGTTTTCCTTATCAAGGCGACCTGTTTCATATCATAACTGATTTCAAAAGGACGTTTGTTTCTAAGATTGAAAACAAAAGATTTGTGACTATTGATACAGTTTCTAATGAAGGCATTTGGACATATAACCCAGAAGTAATCAAGACTAAGAATGACCAATACATAGTCTTCTTCAACAACAAAGAAGTGAAAGGGTATCTAGAAATAGATGATAATCTAATCACTTTGTACAGGTTCAAAGAATAACTAACCACCAACCACGTGCAGCTTTTATGTTCGGCTTCGCCTCACCCATCAGCTGCACCAGTCCGTTGCCTTTAATTAAACTAACAGAAATGCGTAAAGCCATTGCCACCCTATTTTTTATGTTTGTTTCATTGCTTTCCTATGCTCAGGTAAGGGAAGGCAACGCAGAGAATTTGCAACCTCTCCTTCAAGACGTTCTCATAAAAGCAAAGCAGTATTCAGTCTATAGCTCACGAGTAGACTGGACGGCATTAGAGGCTGAAGTATTACAGCGTAACAATACCATCCTGTCAACTGATGATTTCGTCCGAAAGATGAAGCTTATTTTTCAGGCTATGGGAGATACGCATGGTGCCTTCTATTTTAATGGCAGGAGAATCCGCTACGGTAATAATTCTGAATTCAAAGTACGCCCCTCTTTGCTTAAGGCACTCGAAGCTGGTAAACCCGAGGTGAAGGCAGTCATTCTGGAAAGCGGCTATGGTTACATTTCAGTTCCAGGAACAAGTAACTATGATCAGAGGACGTGTCAGCAACTCCAGGATAGCCTCTGCAGCCTCGAACTTAAGGATCTGAAGGGTATTGTCATTGATTTACGGCTGAATGAAGGAGGCAGCGTCTATCCTGGGTTCAGTGGACTAAACCAGTTGTTTGGCAGCGAGCTGGTAGCTTATTCAGCTAATCTGGATGGGTCCCCTCAATCGGCATGGTCAGTCAGGAAAGGAGCTTTCCTCCAGGGAGGGCGACAAGCGGTAGTAGTCAAGAACGGATGTAAGCCCAACAAAGACCTTAAGATAGCGATTTTGCTCAGCCAAATCACCGCTAGTTCCGGCGAGATGCTAGCCGTTGCCTTCAAGGGCAGGGAAAAAACAATATTTATTGGAGAAAAGACAGCCGGCTTTACCACTATCAATTCAGAATTTAGAATCGGGAAGCACTATTTGGGAATAGCATCAGGCTTTATTACGGACAGAAAGGGCAGAGTGTACTTTGATCATGTAGAGCCAGATGTAGAAATAATAGAAGGAGACAACTTTACTGACTTGCGCGAGGATTCTAAGGTACAGGCCGCACTTCAATGGTTGAAGGAAGAATAACAACAGTCAACCACAGCTAAACTCAAGCTATGTCTAGGTTTAGCCTAACCCGTTGGCAACAATACAAGCTAAATTTAAGATATGAAAACAATCCTGCTTCTACTTCTGCTGCTGCCTTTTACAACTTTAAATTCCTATTCGCAGACTACTGGGAGTTACCAAATCGAAATCACGGCAAATGCATCGGCCAGTCAGTCAGAGTTTAAGATTCACCTCACAAAAGGTGTAGACACAGCAAAGGTTATTTATTCTAAAAGAAAGCAGAATGACTTACAACCCACGAAGCAGGACAGCTTAGAAATCCAAGAACTAACAAAAGCCTTCATGAATGATTTGGAGGCGCAAAAGCGGCTATCCCAAATTTTCGAAAAGTATAAAAGCTATGAAAAAGACAGCTTAATCATTCCCTCAAACCACCTTTTGCTTTGCATCAGTGATTCTTTATCAAGGGAAAGCATTTTAAATGTTGATGAAACCAACAGGAGCAGGTTTGTCTTGGATGGAACACGAGTAAAAGTGAAGGTCCGCCATGAAAGTGGACCTGAATATGAACTTTATGCTGTCTCACCTCGAAGAGACACTTACCCTTTGCTTTTCCAATTTATCGAAGCTGCACTTCTGCTTTATAGAAATGCAGTAGAAGACCCAATTTTGAATAAGTGTGACACCCTCGGATATTAACAGTACAACAGATAACAAAGTGCAGCTTTAACCCTCGCTACGCTTCGGTCTTCGGCTGCACCAGCACGTCAGACTGTCTAATAATCTCCTGCATTTCGCAACTTTCAGCTGGCTAAGTGGCTAAAGCATAAGATACTACTCTGCCTTAGCTATGAAATTCAAACAAGCCTACAGCCGGGATGAGCCTCCCGGTGGCGGGGCCTCTCTGGAGGAGCTCATTGCCCCGGACAACGAGGTGCGCTTCATCGATGCCTTCGTTGACTCTCTTCCTCTTGAAAAATTAGGCTTCCGCACCGATTTTCCCGAAAACGGCCGTCCGGCTTACCATCCCACTGTTTTGCTCAAGCTGCTGGTTTACGGCTACCTCAACCGCATCCGTTCCTCCCGGTGCCTGGAGCGCGAGTGTGGCCGCAACCTGGAAGTGATGTGGCTGCTGGGCCAGCTGGCGCCTGACCACAACACGATTGCCAATTTTCGCAAGAACAACGCCCGCGCCATCACCCGCGTCTTCCGCGCCACCGTGAAGCTGGCCCGCCACTTTGACCTGGTCGGAGGGGAGCTGCTGGCCGGCGACTCCACCAAGCTCCGGGCCCAGAACTCGAAGAAGAACAACTTCAACCGGGGCAAGATCGCCCGCCACCTGGCCTACATCGAGGACAGGCTCACCGACTGCCAGCTGGGCCTGGGGCAGACAGGCGAGGCCAGCCAGGTAGAGTGCCTTTTAGATGCCATAGCCCGCCACGCCTTGCGGAGGGAATATTACCTCCAGCTCCTGCAGCAGCTCCAGGACTCGGGGGAAGACCAGGTCTCGATTTCAGACCCGGAGAGCCGGCAGATGATCATCCGCAACACCATCACCGAGGTGGCCTATAGCGTGCAGGCTACGGTAGACGCCAAGTACTGCCTGTTGATTGATTACCAGGTCACCAACCATAATGACACCAAGGCCATGGGCAATATGCTCCGAAGGGCCAAGAGCATCGTGGGCAACAGCTCCTTCACAGCGCTCTTCGACAAGGGCTACTACACGGGTTCAGAGCTGGAAGTGGCCCAAAAGCTGGGCGTGACAGCGCTGGTGGCCATCCCGGCGCCAGCCGCGAGCGCCCCGGACCCGGCCTACAACCTGGAGCACTTTGTCTACGACAGCACAACGAACACCTACACCTGCCCTGAAGGCCACACGCTCACCACCAACGGGCATGTCTACACCAAGAACCTGAACCGCTCTCACCCGACCCACTTCTATCAGTACCGCACCAAAGCCTGCAAGACGTGCGAGGCGCGGGCGCGCTGCACGACCGCCAAAAACGGCAAGCTCATCGAACGCAACACCTACACCCCGCTCTTTGAAGAGAACCGGCAGCGCATTGCCGCCAATCCAGAGCTCTACAGGCGCAGGCAGGCCATTGTCGAGCACCCCTTCGGCACCATCAAGCGGCAGTGGGGGTATAGCTATGTACTCACCAAGAAGGGGATAGAGCGGGCCTCGGCCGACGTGGGGCTGATGCTGGTGGCCTACAACCTGCGCCGCATCTTCAACACTATTGGCCTAGAGCGGCTGCGGGCTTACTGGGCAGCCTCTTTAGGCATGTTGTCGACCCTAAATGCCATGTTTAGAACACAGTGGCCAAGCTTTGGCCAACGAATAAAATGCCACACCCTTAGGACAATATATCTTCAAATCACTATCTTTAACTAAGCACCAAGCAGAGGTTTTTAGACAAACTGACGTTAGCGGTGACACATATTTATGAATAATGATAAGAACGATTTTTTTCCTGTCCCTCTTTGTTTTAGCAAGCTGCGGGAAGCAGGATGATTTTTATACTGTAACCAAAATAGTCCGGTTACAAGACACAATTACTGTTGACCAGCCTTTCGAATTCGAGCTTGTTCTAAAAAATGACAGTTTGGATGTGACGAAATTAACAATTGACAAGCAAGTTCAGAAGTCCTTGTTCTTCAACTTGTTTTTTCGTTGTGATGAGGAGTTACTAAGGAGTGAAGTTAAAAACCCAACTTCTAAAGGTCATAACTATGAGGTGCACTACCTTAGTAAGGGCGATTCCTTAACTTATAAAATGAGAGCCGTGCTTCGTGCATTCTCCGTCGACTCATTAGCCTTAGAAATAGAAGGATACGAACGAGTGTATAGGTTAAAGAAACCAAAATGCAGAGAACTTAAAGTGAGCTTTGGTGGTATGTGGCTGCCTGGGAATAGCTCTCTATTTGACGCAATGGAGGGCTATGGTTTCGGGAGGACTATCATGGTAGAGCAAGAAGGTTACTTTCGCTAACCCCGCAAATAAGCCAAGCTGCGTTCAAAATCATGAAGTGGCAGGGGTATATTTCCAAGTACCTTGCCCAGTGGCTACTTATACATGCAATGTGTTAAACAGAGTGAGGGGCTAGGGGCAGGTGCCCCCTCCCTTGAAAAAATAATGATGGGGGTATCTGTTGAGGGCCGTTAGAGCGCATATATTACAGGCCCGCTTTTAAGGTTTCAAGGCTAGGTCACGCAGCCTGCTGTGCCAGAGGGGCCACCCTGTCCAGTTCGGAGGATGGGATGAGCCAGCGGCTCGGCCGGAGCACGTCCTTCTGCGCCTTCAACCTGCCCCTCTCGATGTAGTGGCGGATCGCTTTGTCCGTCACGTCGACTCCTCTGCTCTTTAGCTCTGCTCTAAACTCTCTTACCGAATAAAATGCTCTCATCTCCGTCAAAACTTAAGGTTACAACAAAGTTTTACTGTTCTTCCGTTACACGCTCTCGCTTCTTCCTTCTCAGGTCACTTGCCTACATACCGCACTACATCTACCCGCAACTCCACGTCATGCTTCTAGTCGCTCCATCTCGCGTTGTCTATTCTCGCTCTTATCCTTATAGTACAAGCCCGTGCTCAACCGTCAACACCACATCCACTTAGCTCCAATACACCCGACACACGTACGCTACAAAACCCACAATGCTCTCAAGTACACCTCGCCTAAGTCAACGTCACTCGATACTCACCACTACAGTCACATCACGTCCTTCTTCGTCCTTCAACGTACCTCTTCGTCCCTATAACAGGGGGGACATTTCTAGGAATACACACACAGTTCTCCCTTAGGGGTGGGGGAACTGTCGGGGGAAACATTTCTGAGGTTTCCACACGCACCCAGGGACAAACAACCTAAAATCCCAGGGCTTGCGAATCGTTGCGCCGTCCGTCGGTTGTTGCGCACCTTGCTCGCCGCTTTCGCTTTGTTCTCAGCTGTGGCTCTGAGCGCTTCTAGCCACGGGTGATGTTCATGCGGAACAGAGACTACGGACAGGTACACATGAACATGTTGGATGTTTAGCCTAAAGCTGAGCGAATCCAACCAAACTCCTCTTGCCTTTCGGTACAGTATAGGAAAAAAGGGTGCGGGAGGTTAGTGCGGGAGTTAAATTTTTTTACAGGTGCGTGGGGGAGAGGGGCTAGGGGCGCTTCCCTACAGTCAGGGGAGATGCTGGGGCAAACGGTTTCGTAGCAGGGGACCAGGAAGTGCGGGAAGGAAGCAGGGCCAGCGACGGCAGAGCGCCCTGAAAGGTCAAAGGGCTGCCGCAAAAAGAGCGCATATAGTGATTTCATGTGCCGGGTGGGAGTAAATAATGTCTTAAGGGAGAAGACCCTCCAGAGGGCTGGAAACCGGCCCTGAAAGGCTTTTTACTAGTACTGCCGTACCTGATTGACGGACTTGTCCTTCTGCGCGCCAGCTCAATGTGGCGACGCTGTCTCTTGCGCCTTTTTGGACATAGGCGTAAATTGTGCTGCCAAACAGGCGCGCTGCGCCCTGTGGTGACGGAGTGGCGCTTGGGGGTGGTGCCGTACGTTTCCTGGTGTGTAAGGTGGCCCTTTGCGTACGGAATCGCTTACGTACTCTATCAGTACTTAATGTACTGTATTATATACCCCTCCACTCCCTCCTCACCACCATATATCTGTTCACTTTTTCAGTGTCCCTAAGGGCGCAAGCAAGGGACGTAAAGGTATAAAGGGATCAAGACTTTGCTATGTATATCTATCTTCCGCAGGAGGTCATCGACTGGGTCGACAGAGACTTCAATAAGCTAAAGGAGCTCGTATTAGAAGGCGGTGGGAAGTGGAGCCGCACCGTAGAGAAGCGGCTAAGGGAGAGGGCCCTGTTCCTGATCTGGTACGTCATCACCAGGCGCCTTTTCCCCGCCAAGGGGGAAAACGGGGAGCGGCTCCGGGAGAAGTCAAGCCTGAGGGAGTTTGTCAACATCCACCGCGACGAGCTCGCCCGCTACGGGGGGAGCACGCACTACTACAGCATCAGGAGGTTCCTGGAGCAGATCACTGTCCTTGAGGTAAACGAGGCGTACTCAACGGGCCAGCCCGAGAGGAAGCGGGACTCCTTCACGAAGGGCTACAGGCTTGTAGGCGTGTTCCATTCCTCTCGTTCTATCACCAGGGTGAAGCTCTCTGACCCGCACCTGCTCCGGAAACTGACTTCCGCCAAAGTGGGGCAGGTGCCGGACTACCTGCACCGCTACAGGCGGGAGGTGCTCAGCCGAGTGTCGCTGAGCGAGGAGGCGGAGGAGAGCCTGTTGGCGAGACAGGGGGAATATGAGACGCTGGAGTTCTACCGGGAGATTTACCCGGTCTATAACCAGAGGCGGAGGGACTACCTCAAGCTCGACGGGGAGGGCAGGCTCTACCATCCCTTCAACAGCCTGAGCAACGGCCTGCGCCGCTTCCTCAGGGTCGACAACAGGCCGGAGCAGCCGGACTGGGTGGAGGTGGACGTGTCGGCCTGCTACTTCTTTATCTTCGGAGCTTACCTGGCCCTGGAGGGGCACAAGGGGCAGGACCTAGTGCGCTTCAACGCGATGGCAAACGGCGGGGACCTCTACACGGTTCTTTACGACTACTGCCTGGGCGAGCTCATGAAGCAGGGGAGAGTGGGGGAGGTGGAGGAACTGGAGGAAAGGTACGGGGGAACCAAGGAGCTGGTGAAGAAGGCAATGCTCAGGTCCCTCAACAAAAGGCCTAAGAGCAACCTGAGCGCCAGCAATCAGCACCGGTCCCTGTACCGCGTGGCCCGGGAGTTCTTCCCCACCGTGTTCGGGGAGGTGGAGCGGCTTAACCGCGAGGACAACGCTGTCGTCTACCGCACCATTACAAGGCTGGAAAGCTCGGTCATGGTCGAGTACCTGGTGCCCCGGGCGCTGGACTTGGGGCTTGTCTTCATCACCAGGCACGACGGCGTGATATGCCAGCTGCAAGATGCAGAGGCAATCCGACAACTTATACTGCAGGGCTTTAGGGAGAGGCTGGGCCGTGAGCCAAATGTTCATATCAAGCCCGTTAGGTAGTAACTAGAAGAGTGATTTACTACCTGTTTGAATATGGCATGGCATTCATAAAGCGCCCCTTAGAGTCTTATGAAGCTCTTCTGCTTTTGCTGACAACCATAATGGATGCTGGTTCAGCCTCGATCTCAGCAACGGTCCTTTGACGTGCAGCTTTAACCCAATCCGCCAGCTCTTGCTTGACAAAGTATAACCGCTTGCCTTTCTTGATGTGAGGTATCGATCTGGAGCTGGTTTTTTCATAGATGGCTGACTTCGATATGTTGAGGTATGCGGCAGCCTCATCTACTGTTAAGAAATCTCCAGTTGACTGAGTACTATCGGTTTTGTCCAGTCGTTCTTGAATGTCCAGCAGGATAGACTCGATGCGGTCTATGCGCTTCTCAATAATAGCAAAAGGATTCTCCATCATACGCCTCTATCATTTGTTCCAATGCAAATATATAAAGGAGGTGCCCTGTGTTATTTGCGCTTTACTTGCGTATTTTTTGCAGATTATTATTGAGATGCATTGCTTATAGCATCGAGTAACCTTTGTTTGTGGCGTTTAATTTCTTCACGTTCCGCCGGTCCGGGCGCGTCACTGTATCTTTCTACATAGTTAAAGAGGTTCTGTCTGCTACCGATAATATTCCCAAAAGTAGTTCTTAGGGCATTAGTTAGCTGCTCCTTATTGGTAAAATGCTTGTTCATTAAATACCCTAGCTCATTTAACACAACAAGCATAATAGCATACTCTTTTTTTAATTTTACTTTTGAGTATAGCTCTTTCACGATGGGATACACCTTTTTCCCGTTCTCTGTGAGGTGGTAATAAAAACCGAAATCTCCATTTGAAGAGGGTGTTAGATCTTGCTGCGATAGTATTTGTTGCGTTTGTAGTTCCTGTAGCGCCTGACCTTGCTTAGGAGTTACGTTCGGCAAGGAATTTTTTAATATGGATACAATTTCTTGTTTAAGCTGATATAGAGGGTATAGTGCCATTGAGATAGCTCCATTTAAAAGTCTGTCCTTATCGAGTATCTTTTTCGGTTCATCACCGGGTAAGGAAAGGACCTGGTATGGAGGTTCCTTCCCCTGCAGACTGCATTGTTTTAGCGCTTCAACGATTTTGTCCCAATATTCTGACTCTAGCTCATCCCTGCGTACGCAAATATGGATGTCAACCTCGTGCAGAAGTGCTTTAAGCCTATATGGCTGATGGTTGTTTGTGACTTCTTCAATGTAGTCGAGAATTTCAAATCTATCGAATGCCTCTTCTTCTACTAGTGTAAGAAAATCTGTTAAACCTATTCTAGTTTTCATTGCTTCCTTTGCTGCTTTCCAATTTCCAGAATTGCTTGCCTTAATTATTAACCAAGGTTGGGGAAAAACAATGTAGAGTAAAGCGTTATACTGCCGTTTATCAGGCAGATATAACTAATATACTATATACCCCAAATTTAATGTATTTGTTTTCTTTTTACTTCCCTTAGATAGTACTTATCTTGATATGAAGATAAAGACAATAAGACCTTCGGATGGAAGGGCCTACAGTATGGCAAATGTGGTGGCCGAAGCTATTGGTGCCTTGAACGGCAAGGCCACCTACGCAGAAATTAAGAGCTACATTCACAGCAAGTGGAACGGGATGAACGATAGGGCAATTAGTGCTCATGATATCTTAGTATCGAGCCTACCTTGATGCATACAATGCTCTAAAAGCTAGGAGCCAGAGATTTTTGACAGCTCCACTTTACTTACACCATGTTTTTAACTTTAGGGAGCAGGTTATGGTGCAAAATTTATTATATGTAATTCCGCAGAGGCTTCCAAGGATCGAAGGCTTTGATTTTGGACTTACTCGTATATGGAGTTACACAAGACTTCTCAAACAACTTTGTTGTATATTAGGATAAGCTACTGCTTTATGGGATACCCTTAAGGCTTTTACAGTTTGCCTCTCTTAGCGGCTGCAAGGCTGCTGTTAATGAGAAGACTTATTTTGATACAGCGATCTTTTAGTGACAAGGAGTCTTGTTTATATAGAAATGCCAATTCAGTTTAAACCGTTTTGCAGTTGTGCTTTCATTAATGCTACCTAAATAAGAAAGGAGGCCTTGTTAAAGCCTCCCTTTTACTTCAAAGCAAATTTTGCTGTTTTCTACTCGAACGTCATCCGCTGAATCCTAACAGCGTTCAGAATAGCCAGCAGAGCCACGCCCACATCAGCAAACACAGCCTCCCACATCGTGGCCAATCCGCCAGCACCCAGGATGAGCACGATGGCCTTCACGCCAAAGGCCAGGGCAATGTTCTGCCATACCACCTGCTTGGTTTTGCTGCCGATGTTAATGGCGGTGGCGATTTTGGAAGGGTGGTCTGTTTGGATAACTACATCAGCGGTCTCTATGGCCGCATCGGAGCCTAAACCACCCATGGCCATGCCTACGTCTGCCAAGGTGATCACCGGTGCGTCATTGATCCCATCCCCTACAAAGGCCACTGTTCTGCCTTCGGCTTTCAGTTCTTCCACCTTGCTGACTTTATCCTGTGGCAACAGGCCCCCATGAGCCTCGTCCAGTTTCAGTTCGCCCGCCACTTTCTGCACAATCGAGTTCTTGTCGCCGGAGAGCATCACCAGCCTTTTTACCCCTAGCTCCCGCATCCTTTTTACAGCCAGCGGCGCATCCTCCTTGACCTTGTCGGCGATGGTGATATAGCCGACGTAGGTTCCGTCCACAGCTACTACCACGATCGTTTCCACGATCTCCTTCAGGCTCGGGTCAAAAGCAACATGAAACTTCTCCAGCAACCTGGTATTTCCCACCAGCAGTTCTTTGCCGTCCACCTTACCTTTCAGCCCATGCCCGGATATCTCCTCCACCTGCTCCACACGGTGTTGTGTATATGCCTGGCCTGCCTCGGCCATAATGGCCTGCGCGATTGGATGCGTGGACTTGCTCTCCAGCGCAGCCACGGCCGTCAGGAACCAGGATTTGTCATCCAAAACCGTCTCCACTTGCTGTACCTTAAACACCCCCTCTGTCAAAGTGCCGGTCTTGTCCATGACCACCGTATCCACCTGCGTCATCAGGTCCAGAAAGTTAGAGCCTTTAAAGAGCAAACCATTGCGCGAGGCCGCCCCAATACCTCCGAAGTAGCCTAACGGGATAGAAATCACCAGTGCGCAGGGGCAGGAGATCACCAGGAAGATCAAGGCCCGGTACAGCCATTGGTTGAAGTCATAGGCTTCCACGAAAAAGTATGGGATGAACACCAGGCCCACGGCCAGGAAGAACACGATGGGCGTGTAGACTTTGGCGAACCGGGTGATGAACTGCTGCGTTTTGGCCTTCCGGCTGCCAGCCTCCTCCACCAGTTTCAGGATCTTTGACAGGGCACTGTTCTCGTAGGCAGAGCTTACCCGAAGCTCTATCACCCGATCCAGGTTGATCATGCCGGCCAATACCGTCTCCCCCTTTAGTTTCGTGTCAGGCTTCGACTCACCGGTGAGAGCAGCCGTGTTGAAAGAGGACCTATCGGAGAGCAATTCCCCGTCCAGGGCTACCTTTTCGCCGGCTTTTACCTGCACCACGTCGCCCACCTGCACTTCTTTGGCCTTCACGTTAATTATGCCCTTCTCAGTCACCAGCCCTACTTCATCAGGCCGGTTGTCGATCAGTGCCTTGATGGAGCGGCGGGAGCGCAACACGGCCGCTTCCTGAAAGTGCTCTCCAACCACGTAGAAGAGCATCACGGCCACGCCCTCGGCATATTCCCCGATGTAAAAAGCCCCCAGCGTGGCCATGCTCATCAAGAAGAACTCGTTGAAGAAACTGCCCCGAAGGCTCCTTATGGCGTGCCACACCACGCGCCAGCCCACCAGCACGTAGGCGATGCCGTACACGACCAGCCGCACATAGCCCGTAAACCAAGGCATATCGAGGTAGTCCAGCAGGATGCCGCCCAATAGCAGGATAAGGCTAAGCGCTGTGGGAATGTAGGATGATTTGGCTTCCTCCTCGGCGTGCTCGTGCTCCACGGCACCTGCCTGCTTTGTCTTTCCGTCCACTGAGCAGCACTCGGCCCCCACATTAGGGCCGGGAGCTTCCGCCGTGCGGGGCGATGTTATCTCAAGAGGCTTAAAATCTTCCTCTATGTTTTTAGCTGTCTCTATATGCTTTGTCATGTTCGTATTCTTTTAAATGTTATCGTGCAGATTCGATGATCTGCTTCAAGTCATCCGGAATCGGCATAGGCCGGAGCGGCGGCACGTTGGCACCACCGGTGTTTCCAACCGGTATCATCCCTGCCCATGACTTCACTCCCCCGACCAGCAGGCGGGGAAACTGCCCTACTATCTCCTTAGCGTTCTTGGTTTTAAAACCAAACAAAAGCATATACCAGTGTACGGCAGTGTGCTCTATGGGGTAAGGCTGCCCCAGAATGTGCGCCCGCTCCAGATGTCGCCATGCCTCAGCAGCAAGCCCCTGCTGCCATAGCATGCGATAAGAGGTTAGCTCCTGTCGGTAAAAAGCCCGCAGAGGTGTGGGCATGCTCCAGTTAAATTTCATGGTCCTTCTCTTTTTTCTTTTACAAAAGTACTGCCAAGCCGCCTGCAATTGCATTGCATTGTTTAGCTGCAGCTGCCGCAGGTCCCCTTGATCACCAGGCTAACTTCTTCCTGCTTAAAGTTGTCCGGCAGGGGGATTTTAGGGATGCGGGACTTGGGCAGGCAAATTGTTTCTTGGCATTTATTGCAAAAAAAATGCACATGCATATCCTCCGGAGCGCATTCACAGCCTTCTTCGCAGAGCGCATACTTTACCGATCCGGTGCCATCCATGATGCTATGCACCAGCCCCTTCTCCTCGAAGGTTTTCAGGGTACGGTACAAGGTGATGCGGTCTGCACGGTGAAAAGCTGCCTCCAGGTCGCTGAGGCTAACAGCCGTCTGTTGTGAAGAAATATACTCTAGTGCAAGCAGGCGCATGGCCGTTGGACGTATGTTTTTATCCTGCAGTAGTTTATCCAGATTTTTCAACATATTTCTATAATTAATGGCCGTGGCCGCCCTCATTATCAGCGTTTCGCATCTTCGAAAGCAGCGAGTAAGCACCTTTTATTACAAAATTTTCAGCAGCCGTATCCACGCTGGCTGGGAGCGCCACCTGCACAAAGCCCCCCTGCTCCACCCCGCGCTCTACGGGTACCATTCTAAACTTCTTCATCAGGGCGTCTCCTTCCTGCTCCTGGCCTGTGTAGAGAAAGACAAACGATGCGTTGTTTTCCTGCACCACCGCCGCCCCCGGTAGGGCCAGTACCTGCTTTTCATCCAGCGCCACCTGGGCCTGCACGTACATGCCCGGCACCAGGTCCTTGTCTTCCTCTTCCATGTGGGCGTGCACCCGCACGGTGCGCTCCGGGCTGATCTCTTTACCGATCAGGAAAATTGTGGCTTCGCGCTGAGCGGCACTTTCCCCAGGCAAAGCGTAGCGCACCACTTGCCCTTTCCTGAGCGAGGTCAGGTCTTTTTCAAACACGGTCAGCTCCACGTGCAGGTGCTCGGTATCGGCGATGCGGAAAAGCACGTCCGTGGGGGCAACATACTGCCCCACGTCTGCCTTGACATAGGTGATATAGCCTTCTAAAGGCGCATGGAGCGGCAGTATACGTCTGATTTTACCGCTTCGAAGGGAGCCGTTCGTGATGCCGATGATGGCTAACCGCTCCTCCAAGGCCTGTACCCGCGCCCGCACACTTCTGTACTCGGCCACCGTTTGCTGGTAGGTCTTGGCAGAGGATACCTGCTCGGCGTGCAGTTCCTGCTGGCGCTTATACTCCAGTTCCAGGTAATCCAGGCGGTTCTTTTCTTTCAGGTAGTCTTCCTGCAGCGTCACAAATTCCGGGTTCTCGATCGTAGCCAATAGGTCGCCTTTCTTAACATAGGTGCCTTCCAGCACCTGGGTTTTCCGGATGAACCCGCCAAGCGGAGCCGTTACGGAAGCCATGTTCTGCGGCGGCAGGTCCAGCTTGCCAGTGAGCGTGAGGGTGTTGCTCAGGTTGCGCAGCTGCGGCTTGCCTAAGGCAATGCCTGCCACCTGGTACTGTTCTTCCGTTAGCTCGGCACTTGTCGGGCTCTCTTCTTCATGCGCTTCTTCTTCCCGGTGCCCGGGCTCCTGAGCAGTTTCTGCTTCGTTGCCGCAGGCGCTAAACAGGAATAGTCCCATGAAATATACTATATAGCTGATCCTTTTCATTTCGGATGGATTCAAATTGATTAGTTGTTTTGATTTTCGATAAGAAACTGCAGCTCAATCACGGCCCGGTTGTAGGCGTGGAGTGTTTCCAGGTAGTTTGTCCGGATGAGGAGGCCCCTGTTCAGGTTCAGCACATAGTCCTGGTAACTGATTTCCCCTACCCGATAAGCTTTTGTGGCCTGCTCGATGATGAGCTGCGCCTGTGGCAGCGCGGTTGCCTCATAATAGGCCAGGCTGCTTTGCAGTTTTAACCCCTGCTGCAGAGCCGCCTCGGTATCTGCCAGCAGCTCATTGCGGGCTTGCTGCAGGTCCAGGTTGGCGGCGTCGGCCTGCAGCTTGGCGGCTTGAATGCGCCGTTGCTGCGGTTTTGGCCAAAGGGGTATGGCCACACCGAACGATACTTCCTGCGCCGGCTCCACATCGGCAATGACGCTTTCGTGGGCGCCCCCTAAGGTGCGGTTGGTGTATCCCACCTGCAGGTCTGGCAGGAGCCTTGCCCGCTCCACCTTTGTCTCGGCCTGCCTCACTTCTACCTGTTGCCGTGCCAGCTGCAGGCGTGGGTGCTGCTCCAGCATCTCTTCGGTAACCGTTGGGAATGGCAGCTTTTGCAGAACGGTGTCTGCCGGAGCGACACCTGCATCTGTCGCTAAAACGGCCTGCAGTCGCTCCTGGAAAATGGCCCTGTCTGCCTCTACCTGGAAGGCGTTATTACGCACTTCCGACAGCTGCGCCTCGGCTGTTACCCTTTCGAGCAGGTTTGTCTCCCCGGTTCGCAGCCTGACCTGGGCTGCTCTTAGGAACTGCGCATACAGGCTGTCCTGGTAACGGAGCAAGCTCAGCTGCGAGAGGGTGTACACCAGGCCGTAGTAGTTCAGCCTGACATCCCGCACTATTTCCCGCTCGCGCTGTGACAGGTTGAGCCTGCTTACCTGGGTGAGCTCTTCCGCCAGCTTAGCCTGATGGGCGTATACCGTGGGGAACGGGAGCGACTGGGACACGGAGATCTCCTTGTCATACGCACCCGTCGAAAGCTTGCCCGTGGTGTACTGCACCTGGGTTTTTTCCATATCCCAGGCTGCCCCTTTCAGTGCCTCTGTTCTTTTCACACCCAGCTTGGCAGCTCCTACACTTGGGTTCCGGTCAAGTGCCTGGGAAACCGCTTCGGGCAACGTGTACACCTTTGCGCCTTGCTGCGCCTTTGCCTGCTGCGGTGCGGCAAACGACAGCACGGTGAAAGCGGCCAGCAGGAAGAGAAAAGCCGTCCCGGCCGAAAGCCCGCCCTTTGCTTTTTTACGCTGATATTTCATGTAATAACCTTCTAATAAAACATACAGTACGGGCAGCACGATCAGGGTCAGCAGGGTGGATGTGATCAGGCCACCGATCACGACGGTAGCCAATGGTTTCTGTACTTCCGCGCCTGCCGTGGTGGAGAGCGCCATCGGCAGAAAGCCCAGCGAAGCCACGGTAGCCGTCATCAGCACCGGGCGCAAACGTATCGATGTACCGTCCAGCACTACATCGCGCAGGCTTAGGTCGGGGTATTCCTTCCGCTGCCTGTTAAACTCGGCAATGAGCACGATGCCGTTCAGCACGGCCACGCCGAAGAGAGCGATAAAACCTACCCCGGCGGAGATACTGAAGGGCATGCCGCGCACCCACAGGGCCAGCACGCCCCCAATGGCCGAGAAGGGGATGGCGGTAAAGATGAGCAGCGAGAACCGTACCGACTTAAAGGTAAAGTAGAGCAGCAAAAAGATAAGGGCAAGGGCAGCAGGCACGGCCACCGAAAGCCGCTTGTTGGCCTGCTCCAGGTTCTCGAACTGCCCACCATAGGTTACAAAGTACCCGGTTGGCAGCTGAACCGCGCGGTCAAGCTTATCCTGTACTTCTTCCACCACGCTGGCAATATCGCGGCCCCGCACGTTGAAGCCTACGATGATGCGCCTCTGGGCGTCTTCCCGCTGAATTTGGTTCGGCCCCTGTTGATAGTGCACGCTGGCCAGCTGCTCCAACGGCACCTGCACCCCGCTGGGCGCTGTGACATAGAGCTGCCGCACGTCGTCTATACTTTGCCGCTCTTCCTGCGCAAGCCTGACCACCAGCTCAAAGCGGCGGTCGCCCTCGTACACCATGCCCGCGCTCTGCCCGGCAAAGGCGGAGTTGATGACCTGGTTCACCGTTTCCACATCCAGCCCAAACTTGGCGAGCTGGTCGCGGTTAATGTCCACCACGATCTGCGGCAGGCCTGACACCTGCTCCACGTACAGGTCTTCCGCCCCTTCTACTGTTGACACCACACGGCCCACTTCCTGGGAAAGGCGCGTCAGTTCCTGCAGGTCTTCCCCGAATATCTTGATGCCCACATCCTGCCGTACCCCCGAAATAAGCTCGTTTGAGCGCAGTTGTATGGGCTGGGAAACGCCGAAGGTGACACCGGGAATGGCTTCCAGGGCTTGGGTCATCTTACTGGCCAGTTCTTCGCGCGTGTCGGCGCTGGTCCACTCCTCCTTGTCTTTGAGTATAATGGTCACGTCCGCCGCCTCCATCGGCATCGGGTCTGTCGGTATTTCGGCGGCCCCGATCTTGCTGATCACTTCCTTTACTTCCGGAAACCGTTCTTTCAGGATGCGGGAAGCCAGCGTCACTTTCTCGACGGTCTCGGACAAGGAACTGCCCGTCAGCAGCCTGGTCTCCAGGGCAAAATCGCCTTCGTCCAGCGTGGGTATAAACTCGCTGCCCATGCGCGAGAAGAGCAGCAGGGCCAGGGCAAACAAGCCAACGGCTACCAGCAGCACCAATGCTTTCAACTGTAAGGCTCCTTTGATGACGGGACTGTACAGGCGCTGGAAGAAGTCCATCATCCTGTCGGAGAAGTTCCGCTTGTGCGCCGTGTTCTTGCTCAGCACCAGCGCCGACATCATCGGCACATACGTCAGGGAAAGGATAAAAGCACCCAGAATGGCAAAGGAAACCGTCAGCGCCATCGGCCGGAACATCTTTCCTTCTATCCCCACCAGCACCAGGATAGGCAGGTACACGATCAGGATGATGATCTCACCGAAAGCAGCCGACGTGCGGATCTTACGGGCCGACTCGTATACTTCTTCGTCCATCTGGGCCTGGGTGAGCCTGTTGCCGCCACGCAAACCCAGGTGGTGCATGGTGGCTTCCACGATGATCACGGCGCCGTCCACGATGATGCCGAAGTCTATGGCCCCCAGGCTCATCAGGTTACCCGTTACATTAAACAGGCGCATCATGATGACGGCAAACAGCATAGCCAGCGGTATAACGGAAGCCACCACCAAACCGGCCCGCAGGTTCCCCAAAAAGAGCACGAGCACAAAGATTACGATCAGAGCTCCTTCGATCAGGTTCTTCTCTACCGTGCTGATGGCTCTGCCGATCAGCTCGCTCCGGTCCAGGAAGGCTTCCACGGCCACGCCTTCGGGCAGGGTCTTTCGGATCTGCTCCATGCGCTCCTTTACCCGCTCCACCACCTGGTTGGTGTTTTCGCCCTTGAGCAGCATCACAATGCCTCCTACTGCTTCGCCTTGGGCATCGGTCAGGGCGCCGTAGCGGTTGGCGGCGCCAAACTGCACCTGGGCAATATCCGAGATGAGGACCGGCGTGCCGTCAGAGGTGTTGCTGACCACCACCTTCTCTACTTCCCCCAGGCTCTTGATAAGCCCTTCGCTGCGCACAAAGTAGGCATTCGGTTTTTTGTCGATGTAGGCCCCGCCTGTGTTGCCGTTGTTGCGTTCCAGGGCTGTGAGTACATCCGTAATGCTTAAGTTGTGCGCTTTCAACCTGTTGGGGTTTATTGCAATCTCGTATTGCTTCAGGTAACCGCCGAAGCTGTTTACTTCTGCCACGCCGGGCGTGCCCAGCAGCTGCCGGCGAACGATCCAGTCCTGAATGGTGCGCAGCTCCATGGCCGTGTACCTGTCTTCGTAGCCTGGTTTGGCATGCACCACATACTGGTAAATCTCCCCCAGGCCAGTGGAAATAGGCGCCATCTCGGGGCTGCCGACGCCAGGCGGTATGTTTTCGGAAGCTTCCGTGAGCCGCTCTGCCACCTGCTGGCGGGCCCAGTAGACGTCCACCTTCTCTTTGAACACAATGGTCACCACCGAGAGCCCGAAACGGGAAATGGAGCGCACTTCCTCGATATCGGGAATGGTGGCCATGGTCTGCTCGACCGGAAAACTGATGAGCCGCTCCACTTCCTGGGCTGCCAGCGAAGGGCTGGAGGTGATGACCTGTACCTGGTTGTTGGTGATGTCCGGGACGGCATCGATGGGCAGCTGCGTCAGGGAATAGCCGCCCCATACAATAAGCCCCAGCGTTAAAATGCCGATGATGAGCTTATTGTAGATAGAAAAATGAATGATTTTATCTAACACCTTTACTGTTTTTAGTACACAAATGGACACAAAGGAGCAGGTACATGCCGAAATCAACCGCGTGCCTGGCAGCGGGAAAAGCATACTACTCCTAAGGGAAAACTAAAAACTAGGCTTTAGGCGGATGCCAGAAAGGGAAGAAAGGCGAAGAGAACTCTTCCGCGTGATAGGGGCTGCTGTAAGCAATGTCTACCCGCTCTGGGGAGGAAGCCTCAAAGGCGACTGACAAAAATAGTGAAATGCCGCCGCAGCAGTTGCATTCACACAAAGGAGAACACAGGTCAGCCTCTTGCCCGGCATCGTTGTGAAGGTCATCTACTGAAATGGAAGTTGCCGAACCTGCTGCATAGGCCGTGCCGCTGTCCGCGCAAGGAAGGCACGCCAGGGTGAGAATGATCATGGCCCATATAATAGTCAGGTACTTCATTTCTGCAAAGGTAAAAACTATTCCTACGAATTCATACCACTTTTGATTCCACAGAGATTCTGGTGGCAATCTAGAACAGGTTGAATCATGTTTTACTGCTTTAGACAGTTCTTTATATCACCGAAGTTTCATCATAGCAATGTAGAATGATGCATTCATCGAGGCACTCAATGACATACCTAATTGCTGTTTTTTAGTTTGCAATATCAAGCCAAAGGAAAAGATCAAGGCTACTTCGCCAACTTCAGAATCCTGAACGCTCCCCTGATAACGACAACAAAGACGATAGCACCTACCACTAAGTCTGGTAAAGCAGAGCCTGTAAATAGCACCAGCAAACCAGCCAAAATCACGCCTCCGTTGATGATGATGT
This sequence comes from Pontibacter chinhatensis, assembly GCF_900113285.1. Taxonomy (GTDB): domain Bacteria; phylum Bacteroidota; class Bacteroidia; order Cytophagales; family Hymenobacteraceae; genus Pontibacter; species Pontibacter chinhatensis. Next base: position 139,991 of record NZ_FOOT01000004.1, on the reverse strand, counting down.
CGTTCGATGTGAAAATCATCGTTGCCTGCATGTGGGCTTCCTTGCTTTTGCTCTTTTGCAGCAGGTACAGGCAGAAAGCATTGGCAATAAGGGCAAGAATCGACACGACTATCATCGTTCGGAAGTCTGGCATCGGTTCATCCCCGACAACCCTGCGAACCACCTCAACAAATCCGACCGCAGCCAACGTAAGCTGAAAGTACCCGCTTGCCTTGGCAATGTTCTTCTTTCTGGTGACAGTGCTGCCTACTGCAAACAGGCTCAAGCCGTAGACCAGTGCATCGGCAAGCATGTCCAGGCTATCCGCCACAAGCCCCATCGACTTCGACACGAATCCCGTAGCCATTTCCACAACGAAGAAGCCGAAGTTTATCAAAAGCACAGTCCACAATAGCTTCCGTTGCCCCTTCGCATCCTCGACCACTACATCCTGTTCTGTGCTTTCGGTTGAGAGTAGCGAAGAGCCTAAGCCGAGTTCTTTGATATGGGCATTTATGGTATCAAGTTCTCCTGCGTGAAAAACGGTTAGCTCCCGCTTCTGCAAGTCAAAGTCCAAGCCTTTTACTGCCGTTACGCCATCGAGCTTCATGCGCACCATGTTCTCTTCTGATGCGCAGTCCATGTGTTGTATTTTAAAAGTTGATTTTTCCATGTCAATAATTATAAAATGTTCAGTTTTATGCCTCCGTTAATTACCCTGCCATCCATCGGGGCGTAAATCTCATTGAAATCGGGGTTCCGCATGCTGCCCGTGTAGATACTGCCGAACCTGGTCTGCCTGGTGTCGAAGATGTTCTCGAAGTTGACGAACAGGGAAAACCGCTCGAACATTTTCTCCACCATCACCCCGTTTATCCAGTAATCACGCCCTCGGCTGCCATCAGTCAACCGTTGCGGAGAGAAGTAGTACGCTTCCAGCCCGATGCGGAAGTTGTCCTCCTTTTCCAGCATCAGCACCGTGTTCACCCTGTGCTTGGGTGTAAGCGGCATGTCGGTCACCTCTCCGTTGTAGTGTTGTCTGGCATCGGTGTAGGTATAGCCAAGGAACAGCTTCGCCCACTCATAGCCAAACTTCATGTTCGTCTCCACGCCTTTGGTATCCACGTAGCCGCTGGCATTCCGAAACTCATACAGGTTGTCTGGTCGCAGCGTGAGGATAAGCGGGTTGTCCAGGTAGGTGTAGAAGAACATGTGGTTGATGCTGAACGTCACGTTCTCCCCGATGAAGGTGTTGTAGTTGATGTCTGCGTTACCGCCTATGGAGGTTTCTGCCTCTGTCTGGCTGATGTTGAGCGGAAGGATGTTGCGGAAGGTGATGTCCTCTGCCTCCTGGGTGAAGATGGTCGGTGTCTTATAGCCCATGCCACCCCCGATACGGGAAGTCAAGCGGTCGCTTAGCTTGAACAGAGCCGATACCCTGGGCAGCACAAAAAGCCCCTTGGTCTTGTTGGCTGGTGATGGGGTGACATAGTCGGTTCTTAGTCCCGATTCCAACACAAACCACTCCGCAGGGGTAAAAGTGTTCTGGGCAAAAGCGCCAACGATGGTGTTGTCATAATCCCTTGCCCCAACGGCTTCGGCACTTCGTTCGGAGAAGTTGTCTGTCCAGAGGTTTGCGCCTATCACCCAATCCATTCTCTCTCTGTCAAGGTTGTATGCTACCTCGCTGAAGCTGGCGGTTTGCTTTCCATCGAAGTCAAAGCCAGGCACTGCGATATCTCGGTCGAAGAAACTCAGGCTGTTCTTTACCGACAGGAGCGAGTTTTCTGACAAGCGGTGTTCCAGGTTAAACTGCGTGGACAGGCGTTCCGTGTTGTTCTGCTCAAAGTAGAAGTCTCCTTCCTCTCTGTCAATGAAGCGCATATCGCCTCCCAGGCGGTCTTCCTTCGATGCGTTAACACCCAAGGAAAGCGTTGTGCGGTCGCTTGGATAATAGTAGAGGGTGGGGTTTGCTGTGTAACGCTCAAACTCTGGTATAGCGGAGAAGCCGATATCGGCAGGGTCGTAGGCTTGGTTGGCGTTTCTGGAAGCGAACACGGTGACCCCGAATTTCCCGAACCTCTTGCCGTAGAAACCGCTCAGGTCAAGCCCGCCCGCACTGGTAACGTTCGCCATAAAGCTCAGTTCTCCTTCCTCGGTCGGCTTTTTGGTAATCAGGTTAACAAGACCAGCTATCGCACCGCCACCGTACAGCGTGGATGAACTGCCCTTGATTACCTCCACCTGGTAGAGATTGAGCGGTGGAATCTGCATGATGCTCAGCCCGCTGGAAAAGCCCGAGTACAGGGGAAAACCATCCTGCAGTATCTGCGTGTAGCGACCATCTAAGCCCTGGATACGGATATTGGCATTGGCACTGGTAGCGGATGTCTGCTGTGTCATGATGCCCGTGCTTTCGCTGAGCAGCATGCGGATGTCGCCTGGCTTCATGTTCGCCTTCTCGCCAAGTTCTTCCAGCGTGATGGCTTCCACCCGTGTCGGAATATTCTCTATTGTGCGGCTGCTGCGGGTGGTGGTGACCACTACTTCTTCGAGTTCTTCACCGCCTGGCTCCAACAGCACCACCAGCGGGGTTGCCTGGGCAAGCGGAAAGCGAAGCGTATCCAGCCTGTCTTCATACCCGATATAGCTGAACCTGATTACTTGCGTTCCCTCGGGTATGTTGCTTAGTTCAAGTTCGCCTGAGGCATCGGCACTGGCACCTAACGCTGTTCCCTGAACGGCAGCGGTCGCTCCAATTAACGGTTGATTTGTCTCGCTATCTTTGATGATAGCTTTCAGTGTATGTTGGCTATACGCCATCGTGCTGCCCAGAAATCCGAGCAGTACAAGAATGTACTTCTTCATTTGGTTTAATCTAATGCTACAATAGGATTAAGTACGATACAGTGAATGCATCGCAATCAGGTGACCGAGGTCACGGCTATGGGCATTAGATTAGCCTCGGAGGCTGCCAGATGGAATGGTAGTACTGAGGGAAGAATCCCTGCCTGAACTCCGCAAAGAGGCTGTGGCTCGGGGTAGAAGGCGAAGCTGGCTTTGCTGTAAAGTCTGTCAGTGTAAAACCGAGACAGGACGAGCAACTGTAAAAGGGCGAACAGACATCGGCTTCATCTTCATGGCTGTCGGCTTGCTCGGTCTTAACTTCAGTGGCGCAGTTGTCGGTGATGCAACAAGGCGAAACCGAGAGCATTACGACTAACAAGGCTAATATGATAGTTAAGACTTTCACAATGCAAAAATACTACATCTGCTCTAGGTTTCCAATACGGTTGATGAGGCAGATTGGCTGGTAAGCAATACGGAGGAATAGGAGTCATTCTTCGTTAAGAATCTAAATAAAATCGCACTTCGGTTCCAGGCGTTCTTCATTTGATTTGTCCTGATCGGAGGGTTAAAGACTAGAAGAGTTATCTGAAAATCCCAACAAAATTTAGACACTTCGGTGTAAGAATCTTGTTTATAAAGGGCGGGGGCGCTTGAAACAAATTGAAACGCTTTTAGCTAGACTGGGAGGGGTTGCTCTAGCTAATCAGTAGTTCTTCAGCCCAGAAGGCTAAAGATGGCTCAGAAACATCATGTCCAAACATTCTGCCCTGCACTTCCATCGATAATGGCTTGACAGTGGTCTTCCTACAATCTACATAGGATTGTAATAGTTTTGTTCTAAGCCAGTTAGGCCATGTTATAAGCTATAGGGTGCAGAAGAGGGAGCAAAAGTCTGTTACCCCGATCTACCTTATCCGACTAGCTGTGGTTATTCCTCGGGTTCCTTTGTGCATACATTTAGAGAAAATGTACATACATGCAGATAGAATAACCACTTTATAGTTTCTCCTATTCCTGCAATGCAGTACTAACGAGCTGCCGTTTAATAGTAGTCAGTCCTCAATAACTGCCAAAATAGTTGATTAAGTCTGCTTTGTAGCCGAGCAGGCCGGTCGGTTAATTGTTAACCGGTATTTACAGATTAGAGGATGAGGTAGGTAACTATTGCCGGAAGCAGGATCTGCAGCAGCGGAAATAACATACAGATGTATGCAAATTGTATGTACATAAAAAAAGCCACTTAGCGATTTTACTCGTAAGTGGCTGATTTTGAGGTGGTCACGAAGGGAGTCGAACCCCTAACCTTCTGATTCGTAGTCAGATGCTCTATCCAGTTGAGCTACGAGACCATTCCGTTATTGTGATGCAAAGTAACGCTGTTTTTTCTTTATACGCAAGACCCCAAGTGAAAAATTATTCGTTTTTTGCGGCAGCTTTGCGCAGGGCGCGCTTTAAAGCCCTGTCGAACAGGAAGTAAAGCCCACCAATAGAAATCACAATTAAGGCCACCATCAGGATCTGGCCGCCTTTTCCGCTGTCGGGGTTCTGGAGAGCCTGCACCACATCGCGGGCCTGGGTGCCTACCCAAAAGAAAAAGAGCGTGCGTGGCAGCATGCCCACAATGCTGGCCAGAAAAAACTTACGCTTGTCTATCTGCAGCAGCGAGAGCACAAAGTTCATCAGGGCAAAAGGCAGCACCGGCGAAATGCGCGTCAGGAAGATAAGGCTCCAGCTTTCGCTCCGTAGCTCCTGCATCAGGTTGCGGGCGTTCTCAAAGCGGTTCAGGAAGCTCATCATCTTGCCGTGGTCTATTAGCCGGGCGATGCTGTAGCCAATAAGGGCTGCAATGCCATAGGAGACCACAATGCCCGGGAAGCCTGTCCAGCCCAGGAAAAAGCCGCTTACGAGCGCTATAAAGGTGGTGGGCGTCAGGGCCAGCGCCATTGTTATGGAGATGACGGCAAAGTATAGCAGCATCTCCCACGCCGACAGGTCCTGCAACAGGCCTTCGTAGTTGTAGAGCACGACCGCCGCCGTAGAGCTTACCACCACGGGCACCACCACCAGCAATAGCATTGAGATAAACGTTGAGGCATTCTCGCGTATAAAGGTGCGTAGCAGCGGGAGTGATTTCATGGGGCAAGTATACTTTGTTTTGTCTGCATGTAGACGATGGACAAAGGACAAAAGATTTTGGCGGCTTTAAAAGTATAACCTGGTGCGGGAGGCGTTCTTTTATACTTCACTGGTAATTTTCTAACTTACAACAATAAGAAAGCCCGTTGGTTAAGTACTGCAGAGCCAACGCAGCTAGATAACACGTTTTCAGATACTAAAAGTATACACTATGAGATTCGGGACGAAAGCTATACATGCTGGCGTGGAGCCAGACCCATCCACAGGCGCTATCATGACGCCTATTTACCAAACGTCTACCTACGTGCAGCGCTCACCTGGCGACCACAAAGGCTACGAGTACTCCCGCACGCACAACCCTACCCGCACGCAGCTGCAGAACGCGCTGGCGGCGCTGGAGAACGGCAAGCACGGCCTGTGCTTCTCCTCGGGTATGGCAGCAGAAGACGCTATCATGAAGCTGCTCAAGCCCGGCGATGAGGTGATCTCCACCAACGACCTATATGGCGGCAGCTACCGTCTCTTCACCAAAATTTTCCAGAACTACGGCATTAAATTCCACTTCACCAACATGGCGAACGTAGCCAATGTGGAGAAACTGGTAAACGAGAACACGAAGATGATTTGGGTGGAGACGCCCACCAACCCGCTGCTTAACATCATCGACATAAAGGCCTACGGTGAGCTCTGCAAGAAGCATAACCTGCTGCTGGTAGCCGACAATACCTTTGCCACACCCTACCTGCAAACACCCCTAGATATGGGCGCTGACATTGTGATGCACTCGCTGACCAAGTATATGGGCGGCCACTCAGATGTGGTGATGGGTGCCCTTATAGTGAAAGACGATGACCTGCACCAGCAACTGGCCTTCATTCAAAACGCCAGTGGCGCTACGCCCGGCCCTCAGGACTGCTTCCTGGTGCTGCGCGGCCTCAAGACGCTGCACCTGCGCATGGAGCGCCATTGCCAAAACGGTCGCCAAGTGGCCGAATACCTGAAGAATCACCCGAAGGTAAACAATGTATACTGGCCTGGCTTTGCTGAGCATCCGAACCACGAGGTGGCTCAAAAACAGATGCGTGACTTTGGCGGCATGGTATCCTTTGAGCTGAAAGGCGATAACCTGGACGACGCGACCCGCGTGCTGGAGAACCTGAAGCTGTTTGCCTTGGCCGAGTCGTTGGGCGGCGTGGAGTCGCTGTGCGGCCACCCGGCCTCTATGACGCACGCCAGCATCCCGCGTGAGGAGCGCATAAAAGGCGGCTTGAGCGATACCCTGATTCGCCTGAGTGTGGGTATAGAAGACGCCGAGGACCTGATTGCCGACCTGGAGCAGGCCATTGGGTAGTCTTTCTTTGACAAAGGACAAAAGACTATTTGACAAAGGATTGCACTAATAAAGGCCGCCTGCAAAACTAATCTGCAGGCGGCTTTCTTTATTTAAGATGTTGATTTTTCCTTAACTTATAAGTCCTTTGTCTTATGTCAAAGAAATCCTTTGTTAAGAAAATGGTAGACGACCAAGTTATACTTTACCGGGAGCAACAGCATTTCAGGCAGTTCTGGCTGTGGGTGGTGGTGCTGGGCGTGGCTTCTATCTTCTGGGTAGGCTTTGTGTACCAGGTGCTGCTAGGCGGGCAGTATGGCAACAGGCCGGTATCGGATGTGCAGCTAAGTATACTTTTCGTGCTGGTGGGGCTGGGGCTGCCATACTTTTTCTACCGTATGTCGCTTACCACCGAGGTGCGGCCGGGAGTGGTGCAGGTGCGTTTCTGGCCGTTTCATGTAAAGCCGAGGGAAATTCCGCTGCACCTGGTGCGCGATTACGAGCAGGTGGTCTACAATCCTATCGGCGACTACGGGGGCTGGGGTATTAGGTGGGGCTTTAAGGGCAAAGCCTACAACATGTCGGGCAATGAGGGCGTGAAGCTATACTTTTACAACCGTAAGCCTTTGCTTATTGGCTCCCAGCGTGCCGATGAGCTTTTCAGGGCGCTGACGGAGGCGAAGAAGGGTAGGAGGTAGTTGTTGGTTGTTAGTTGTTAGTTATTGGGGCGAATGATTATACTTTGCTCTGGCCTCAGTACTACTTCTGGCTATACTTTATACTTATTGGTAAAAGAAAGCGCCGGAAGCTTTGGAGCTGCCGGCGCTTTGTATATCAACTTAAAGTCGAAACTAGGCTTTGATGCCCAGGATTTTGTAAATCTCAGAGAAATCCGGAGTTAGGATGATCTCAGTACGACGGTTTTTAGCTTTCGCCTCAGCAGTACGTCCTGTGTCAACTGGCATGTAGTAAGAACGGCCGGCAGGAGTTACTCTGTCAGGAGACAGGCCTTTGTCTGTCATCAGACGGGTGATCTCAGTGGCACGCAGCACGCTCAGGTCCCAGTTGTCTGTCAGGTAGCGCATGCCGCTCATTACAGAAACATCATCCGTGTGGCCTTCCACCATCACACCAACTTCCTGGTTTTTCTTCAGCACGTCAACCAACTGGTCGATAGCCTTCTTGCCGTTGTTGTTAACTTTAGTGCTACCAGTTGCAAACAAAAGCTTATCAGACATAGAAACGTAAACCTTGCCATCCTTGATAGTTACGCTCAGGTCGCTCTCGTTGAAGCCTTTCAGGGCAGTGTTCACCTCGTTTCTCAGATTGTCGAGGATCTTGTTCTGCTCGTTCATGGCACGCTCCATGTCAGCAAGTTTTTGCTCGCGCTCTCTAAGAGAGTTTGCAAGCTCGTCTGCTTTAGCTTTAGAGGCAGCCAGTTCGCGCTCCTGCGCTTCTTTGCTTGCCTTCAGGTCTTCGTACTTCTTAGAAGACACACAAGATGCCATCATGGTAGAGCACATCACCAGGGCAAGAGATGCTTTGAAGAAATTGGATTTCATGGGTGATTGTTATTTGTTTGGATAATGTTTGAGAATACTTTGCAAATATGGTAAAAGATAAGTCAGTAAACTAAGAAAACTATATTAAAACCAATATTTTAGGTGTACTTTCTGCCGAAAACGCAAAATTCTTTAAAATATTTTATGTTAGCTATATTTTTTAATGCGAGGTCTGTATCTTTCTGTTTATCTGAGAGATATAATACCAGGCAATTTTGATGAAATAGCCATCCTGCAGCTAACTTCTCCTAAAGCTAAGCTCGAAACGCAAGAAGGAGTCAGCCTCCTTTTCTGCTTCAATTTAACAAGCAATAACTGGGCCATACTATATATGAGTTCTGCTGTAATTGCACAGATTTACAAATTTATTTTGTGTAAATCAAAAAGCATTATCTTAGCCATACTATAACCAAACCTCTCACCTGTACCTTATCATGATAAAGAGTTTATACTTTCTGTGCCTGTTTTTGCTGTCCGGTTTCATCAGCCTGGCGCAGGGCAATCCCGACTATAGCAAAATTACGCTGGTGATTCACGGCGGCGCGGGCACCATTACCCGGCAGAACATGACGCCAGAGAAGGAGAAGGCCTACCGCGAGAAGCTGAACGAAGCCCTGCAGGCAGGTTATGCTGTCCTGAAAAAAGGTGGCACAAGTATGGACGCCGTGGAAGCAGCCATTCATGTGATGGAGGACTCGCCGCTGTTTAATGCCGGCAAAGGGGCAGTGTTTACCAACGAGGGTAAAAACGAGCTCGATGCCGCCGTGATGGACGGCAAAACGCTGAAGGCCGGATCTGTGGCCAGCGTAACCACCATCAGGAACCCTATTTCTGCGGCGCGCGCCGTGATGGAGAAGTCGGAGCACGTGATGATGATTGGCAGCGGCGCGGAGCAGTTTGCCAAAATCAACGGACTGAAAATCGTGGACCCGTCTTACTTTCATACCGAGACGCGCTACGAGCAATTGCAGAAGATAAAGGACAAAGAGAAAACCCAGCTCGACCACGATGGCGGCACCAGCAGCACCGAGAACATCTTTATTGAAGGCAACAAGTTTGGCACGGTTGGCGCCGTGGCCCTGGATGCCTACGGCAACCTGGCTGCCGGCACCTCCACCGGCGGCATGACCAACAAGCGTTTTGGCCGTGTGGGCGATGCCCCCATTATCGGAGCCGGAACTTATGCCGATAACAACACCTGCGCCGTGTCTGCCACAGGCCACGGCGAATACTTCATCCGTTCAGTGGTAGCACACGACATCGCCGCCATGATGGAGTATAAGAAATACTCCGTTAAAAAAGCCGCAGAGGAAGTGGTGATGAAAAAGCTAGTGGAACGCGGCGGTGAAGGTGGTGTGATTGCGCTGGACAGAAAAGGCAACATCGCCATGCCATTCAACTCCACAGGCATGTACCGCGGCTACATCAAAAACGGCAAAGCTGAGGTAGCGATTTATAAGGACTAGGTGGGGGTTGCCCCTTCCCTAAGAACAGGGGAGGGAGTTATAATTGCAGTATCGGGTCTAACCACCCCTAACCCCTCAGAGCTACGCTCGCTACCTTCGAACTCGCGTTCTAGGTAGTCTAAGGAGGGGAGCCTGTTATTACTACTTCTGAAGTATAAGTTTTATTGTTGCTAGCATAGCGCGGACTGGTCACGACCTGTCCCTGCAAGTATAAACCCACCCCTTGCCCCTCCGAGGAGGGGAATTTATACTTGCCCTTTTCGCTGTCATCTCGAAAGCAGTGAGAAATCTATCTGAAATTCTCTTCAGATCTCTCACAGCTAAGCTGGCTCTCTTCGGCTCCCGCCTCAAGAGTGGTCGAGATAACAGTGATGGCAGAGGCTATCGATTCTGTTTCCCAGTTTTTCTGGGAGGCGCCTTGTGAGATCCGGTGCCCGTCTAGGGCAGCCGGAGCGCAGCGAAGGCAGGAGGGAACACAGCGCCGAGCGGGAAAACGAGGCCTCCCGGCCTGGGAGGGAGCCAAGTTGGAGGTGAAACGAGACGTATTTGCGAACTATAGGATGAACGGTGGCTAGCAAGGATAGCTTGTGTCCAGGTGCAGAAGGAGTTGGCTATGGAAGTATATACCAGCAAGTACAAGAAGTATAATTTACGTACGCAGGGTGGGAAATCCGCAGCAGAAGTGGTTTCGGACAAGGATGTCTGGAACAGCGGAAATATGGCAAGTATAAAAGTATAGTTAAAGTATAAAAGTATAAGTCGTACAGATTAGCTCAACTGCAGCGCCCCTGCAGCTATACTTATACTTCCTGATCGCCCATAATCCAATCCCAGGCCAGCTGTTTCTGCGCGAAGCTGAAGTACTTCACCTCGGCAGAGGTAAAAGGCTTGGCCATTACCGTGAGCCAGTCTATCCACTGGCTATCCCCGACCACGGCTACTTTGCTAAAGTCGGTGGCGTGCCTGATGTCGAACTTTATGTCTTGCCACAGCGCCCGGAGCGAATAGTCCTCCACATCCTGCACCTCAGCATACACCCGGATTTTGCCGTGCTGGTTAATGCGCTCCTGCAGCAGGGGCAGCATGACGTTATAGTCGTGGATATCGACGCTGCCCGAAATCCGGAAGGCTACCAGATCGTCCTTGGCTCCCTCAAGTAGCTGTATCATAAGTATAGGAATGTGAAGGTTGGATATGGATTATTCTAAGCCATACGTGCTCAGCCTAGGCAACGTTCTGCGCCTGTTACTGCTCCAAAAGCTCCAACTCAGCCATCAGCACCTCGTTTGTGGTCCGGGTGGTGCCGTCAGCGAACCGGATAAGGTAATCCTTGCCCGACAGGCCCGAGCGGGAAGCGAGTTCGGCTATAAAATCCCTGGCCGTTTTAACACTATCGCGGTGCTTTTCCCACTTCGACTCCAGGTGCTCGGCGGCCTGACGGCAGGTATGCTCACTGCCGTTGCGGATAAAGGTGGCTCCCTCCATTTTCGCCACGTGCTGTATCAGGCGCTCTACCTTCTCGTCCTCAGTAAGTTTGGTAGTGCGCTCCTGCGGTCCGACGGCCGTGGCCGATTGTGCCAGGGCGCTTTCCAGCGATAAAAAACCGGTACAAAGTATAAAACTCAACAGCACGCAGGCCTTGGACTTTGTTTTCATATTAATTTTATGATTATAGCGTTATTATTAGCAATTTTAATGCACTTATGTTCAACCTTTAGCGTTAAGTATGCTCATCCGGCGGGAGCCATAACAACAGCTACCCCACTTGGCAGTAACGAATTTTATGAGAAGAATAGTTTTAGCCTTAATTACACTTCTGGTTTGCCAGCAGGCAGCATTTGCGCAACGCAACATAGAGACCCGCCTGGGCTATAGTTACAACGACGATTTTCAGTTTTCGGATGAGTGGCAGTACCTCTCCACAGACATTTACCTCTTTAACGGCAACAGGTTTACCCGCGTGCTGAACGAGCTGGAGACAGGCGCGCGCAAACCCAAGGAGAAGTATGGCAACGTGCTGGAGTACCTCATGATTACGGCCCAGCTGAAGAACATGAAGGTTTTCGGTAACGACGACATCGTGTACCCGCTCTACAACTTTGCCATTGACCAGGACAAGAGCAACTACAAAACGCAGGTAAGCGACCACCAGGAGGTAGTGCGCATCATCGATAAGATGCCGCTCGGCTCTGCCAGCAACAGCATCGACGCCGTTATTAACGCCAAGGCAATTACGAATGGGCAAAGCGATCAGGTGTTTAACCTGGTGGCCAACCAGCTGGTGGCCATTTCCAAACTCACGTCCCCAAGCGGTGCGGTACTGTCGCTGGTGGGGGAGTTTGGCAACTTGCTTAACTCCAGAGCCAACCGCAAAGAGTATAAGTTCAGCTCCACCATCCGCCTCTACGAGGGGCAGGACTTTGACACCCGCCTGCACTCGGTGCGCATCTACGTGTTCGTGCCAAACGATGTGAAGAAGGTGGACATCAAATCGGTGAAACTGGCCGATTACCTGCAGAAGAACCCCAACAAACTGGACCGCCGCATGCTGGAGGAGATGACCAATTACAAGGACTACCCTTACATGATCGTGGCCAACTACAAGTCCCTCTACAAGATGGATGTGCTGACCGGCGACGAGATAACGCTGGACCTGATAGAGAAGCGCAAGCTGAAGATTCAGACAGCTTACGACAAGCAGCTGATTAACGACGAGACATTCCGCCAGGAGAAGCTGTTTGTGGAGTACCTGCGCACGTTTGCCGACATGAAGCAGAATCTGAATACCTACCGCCTGAACTACCGCAACAACAGCGCAGACATCAATGCCAAGAATCTGTTCAGCATCGTGCAGGAGTACAAGCGCCTGAAGGGAATCTTCGATGCCCGCGAGAAGGAGTTTGCCAAAAACAGCACGTACCAGAACATCTTCCGCCCCGAGTATGAGTCCATCCTGACCAATGCCGATTTATACCTGGAGGCCGACCACAACCTGAAAAATGGCAAGCTGCTGGTAAACACCCTGCGCGAGCTGGAGAACGATCCCAAGTCGTGGAACACGCCGGAGAAACGTGAGGCTGCCCTGACCCGCCTGCATGCCATCGAACTGCCGAAGAAAGAGGTGCTCTCGGCCTCTGTGGAAGGGGAGGCCATTGTGCGCCTGACGCAGCGATTGGAGGAACTGCAGTATACCGAGGTGTTTCAGAAAGACGTGCAGAAGCTGACTAGCTCAGAGGCCAACGACGAAACTATACCGCAACGCAATGCGCTGCTGGAGAAAGTGGGGGCCAGCAAATGCGTTAGCTGCCGCGAGAAGGTGCGCGAGGCCGTGACAGAGTATAACAAGCGCTACGATGGCTTCCGGCTGAAGCAGGCCCTGCAGAAGAAGGATGAGCTGAAACTGCAGGCCGATGCAACAGTGCTCAAGTATCTGAAGCGCCAGGTTTGCATCGAGAACAACCTGCAACTGGCCACCGCCTCCGCCAACAATAACCTGGACCAGTACATCAGCCGCATTTACGAGCGAAACACCGAACTGGGCAAATCCATCAAAATGCTCGATTCACTGTCCAAAGTAGATTTTAAAGACCAGCAACTGGACAAGGTGCAAGAGTATAACGCGCGTCTGCAGCACCAGATTAAAGAGGTGGAGCAGGGGTTTGAGGTAATTAAAACCCTGGATAAGAACCTCTATAGTTGCGAGGACGCCAGTTAATCCTAGTATAACCTGCTCCCCATACGGCGCGTTTTCTAAAGTATGGGAGAGCATGTTGCATTGCTATTCGGAATAGAGGAAGAGACATTGACCTGGTGGCAAATGTCTGCGAGGGCGGTAGGGGTTTTCTTTGCCGCCCTTCTCATTATCCGGATGGGCAACCACCGCATTTTCGGTAAAAACTCCGCTTTCGATATTGTGTTGGGCATCATTTACGGCTCCATACTTAGCCGGGCCATTACAGGAAACTCTCCCTTTGTGCCTACCATCGTAGCGGCCTTTGTGCTGGTTATGCTGCACAAGCTTTTGGCCTACTTCACGTTTCATTCCGGTTTCGGACTGAGCTCGTTTATAAAAGGCGCGCCCAGAACGCTGGTGAAGGACGGGAAGCTGCAAAAGAAGGCCATGGAAGAGAACAGCATTACCGAAAACGACCTGACAGAGGCTATCCGGAGTTCCGGAAACTCTGCCGGAGTGGACCGCATCAAGTATGCGTATTTAGAGCGGAGCGGGAAAATCAGCGTCATCCTGAAAAGCGGGGAGGAGCCGTAAACAGTATCCCGCTCAGGTTGTTAATGAAATTGGTGAGTATGATAAAACCTGCTTTATTGGGGCAACTCTAAATCTTGCAATCCACATGAAACCGAATTCTATCTGGTTGTTGCTGTTGTTGTTGCTGGCAAGTATAAGCGGCTATGCCCAGAATGAGGTAAAGCTGAAGGAAGTGGTGGTAAGGCCGGACCTGCGCAAGGAGGTACTGGGCACCAAGCAGAAGAAGGCAGACTACGGACACGGCGGCAGCAAGGAGTACCCGCACTACCAAACGGCTTTTCATATTCCGGCCAAAGGGCGTCAGGGTTTTATAGATAAGGTAGGCATTTACATTTACCATAAGCGCACCGCCTTAGACCTTTTCCGGAAAGCCAACAGCCTGCAAGTATACCTATATGCTGTAGACAGCACAGGAGGGCCAGGAAAGCCGCTACTCCCGGAGCCCATCACGTTCAAGCCCAAAAACAATACCTATTGGCATTGGATCGACATTTCGAAGTATAACCTGACGCTTCCGGAGGAGGGGGTGTTTGCCGCTGTGAGTTGGCCCAACGCCGGCCGCTACGACAGTGGCCCCTATGTGGGCATGACAAACGAGTGTGATACCTGCCCCTTTTATGTGTACCGCTTTATGACAGACGAGCCTGTCTGGATAGAGGTAGACCAAGCGGATCAGCGTGCAAAATCGAGCGAGAAGAAAGAAGAAAGGTTTAACCAGAACCTGATGGTGCGGCTGGAAGTGTCTGTTAAATAAGTATAAATAGAAAGCCCCTCCAATTTCCTGGAGGGGCTTTCTATTTATATCATACTAAGTGGCTGCTTAGGCCATCTGGGCGTCCAGTTTCTGAGCCAGTACGTTTTTAGGCACAGCGCCTACTTGCTTGTCTACCACCTCACCGTTTTTGAACACCAGCAGGGTTGGGATGCTGCGGATGCCGAACTTGGCAGAAGTCTGCGGGTTAGCGTCTACGTCTACCTTACCGATAACGGCTTTGCCTTCGTACTCGCCAGCCAGCTCCTCTACGATCGGGCCTACCATGCGGCACGGTCCGCACCACTCTGCCCAAAAGTCTACCAGCACCGGTTTATCTGAATTGATGATCTCATCAAAGTTCGCGTCTGTGATTTCAATTGCTTTGTTAGCCATAACTTTAGCGTTTTGTTGGTTAAATTCTGCGTTATAAATATAGTAACAATTACAGGTTTGGCAAAGATCTGCCCAAACTTACGAAGCCTGACAGGCTGTCGTGCTTTGTGGAAGCAAGAACAGCCGGGAGCAGCATTTGTTATACTTACGGCATAAAGCCCTGTAAGATACTGCCATATTTGTATAAACAAGTGTTGTTGCTAAAAGTTTCGGAGGATGCGGTGGCAAGAAATGGAGGAGTGGAAGTATAAATCTGCGGTCTATTCCAGCAGTTCTACCTGAAGCAGCCCACCCGTATCGGCATAGTTGCTGGCAGAACTGTAGCGGTAATGCTGCGGCTCATTCACCCACTCTGCCCGCACGGGGTTCTGGTGCAGGTACTCCAACTTCTGATCTAAAAAGCCATTGCTGTAAATCTCTTTCACCTCGTTGCCCTCCTGCCATACTTTGTAATGCCTTACTTTAGGGTTGAGTTTGGCATTGAATTCGAATCGGTGCAGTAGCCACTGCTTGCGGCTTTCCGGCTCCTCCTGTACCGTAGCCACAATTTTTCGGCTGGTATACCCCTTGAAGTCCCGAAGTAGGTCAGATAAATTCTTGCCTTCCTCTGCAGCGGCGATCATATGCAGGTGGTTGCTCATCAGTACCCACGCATAAAGCTTCAGGCCTTTTTTCTCCTGACAAAACCTGAGCGCATCCACTACGATGTGCTTGTAAACCGGCCGGGTAAAAATGTCCACCCAATCCACTACTGTCATCGTCAGAAAGTATAAATCGCCGGGTACAATTCTGTTTTTGAGTCCCATGCCAGGTTTATACTTTATACATTAGTTTGCTGTTTCGGACATCTGTGTCCGAAACCCCTCTGCTGCGGACGTCCACGTCCGCGAAGGTTACAGAACGGGGACAAGGATGTCCCCGGCAGAGTGCATCCGGACAAGGATGTCCGGATGAGCAAAGGTTCTGCCTGAAGCAGTCCTTCAGTATCAGCGGATGAGCAAAAAGTATGTATGAAAACAAAAAGAGGCACACTGCAAAGTATGCCTCTTTCTATACTTAGGAGGATTCACAAGTATAAAATCCCGTTCATCCGATAATCCTGTAAATCCTGATCTTAAATCAATTTACACTCGCCCAGTCCCATATCCTTAATAGAGGTCAAAAACACTTTCGGGTCTATTCTATACTTACGCGAGTAGGTTGGTAGGGCGATTTTCTCCTCCGGCACGTGCAGTGTAATCTCCAGGCGCTTCTGACCGGCGCTGGCCACAATGGCATTCTCCAGCGCTTCGGCCAGGTTTGGCGTGAAGTGCTGCAGGTTGATGTTAAGCTGTACGCCCTGCGCCATCTTGTCCATCACATCGCCCAGCAACTGGATGTTCTGCGGCTTCAGCTCCCACTGGTCCTCGGATTTGTAGCGCAGCTGTACCTTGCCCCGGATAAACAAGTATAAGCCCATCTTCAGGTAAGGCGAGAACTTCATATAATCCTCCCCGAACAGCGCCATCTGCATCGACGTGTCGTAGTCCTCGATGGTGAACAGCGCAAACGGGTTGCCGTTTTTGGCGGTGCGGATTACCACGTCCGTCACCATGCCGGCCACGTTTACGTCGCGGTTTTTATACTCTTCAATTCTGTCCAGCGGACAGGTGCAGTAAGAATCAATCTCCAGCTTAAACTGGTCGAGCGGGTGGCCTGACATGTAGAAACCTACTACCTCTTTCTCGCGGCGCAGCATCTCGGCCTGCGTCCACGGCTGCACATCCGGAATCTTGGGCAGTGGAGCGGCCACAGCGGCACTGCCGCCAAACAACGACTGCTGCGCGGCCTGCTGCTCTGCCTGGTAGCTGTTACCGTAACGCACGGCCTTCTCTAGTACGCTCATACTTTCGCCTTCCGGAATCTCCATCAGCTGGGCACGGTGGTACAGCTCCCAGGAGTCGAAACAACCAGCCAGGGCCATACTTTCAAAGGTCTTCTTATTCACAGCACGCAGGTTCACGCGCTTGGCAAAATCGAAAATATCCTGGTAGAGGCCGTTCTTTTCCCTCTCGGAGATGATAGCTTCCACGGCCGCCTCGCCGGTACCTTTTATCGCGCCCAAACCGAAACGAATCTGGCCCTGCTCGTTCACGTTGAACTTCAGCAAAGATTCGTTCACGTCCGGGCCCAATACGGCAACCCCTTGCTTGCGGGCTTCCTCGATAAAGAACGTCACCTTTTTGATGTCGTTCATGTTGTTGGTCAGTACGGCCGCCATGTACTCAGCCGGGTAGTGGGCCTTCAGGTAACCGGTCTGGTAGGCTACAACCGAGTATGCAGCGGAGTGGGAGCGGTTGAAGCCGTACTGGGCAAACTTCTCCATCACGTCGAACACCTCGGAGGCTTTCTTGGCCGGGATGTTATGCTTTTCGGCGGCTCCGGCAATGAACTTCTCACGCTCCTCAGCCATTTTCTTCATGTCCTTCTTACCCATGGCGCGGCGCAGCAAGTCGGCGCCCCCAAGTGAGTAACCGGCCAGAATCTGGGCCGTCTGCATAATCTGCTCCTGGTACACCATGATACCGTAGGAGTAGTTGAGGATTGGCTCCAGCAGCTCGTGCGGGTATTCTACTTCCTCCCGGCCGTGCTTGCGGTTAATGAAGTTCGGGATGAACTGCATCGGGCCCGGACGGTAGAGGGCGTTCATGGCAATCAGGTCTTCAATGTTGGTGGGCTGCAGGTCCTTGAGGTACATGCGCATGCCCTCCGACTCGAACTGGAACGTGCCAATCGTGTCGCCGCGCTGGTAGAGTTGGTAGGTCTTTTCGTCATCAATCGGAATGGTGTCGATGTCAATCTCCACCCCGTGGTTCTTTTTGATGAGTTCCAGCGCATCTTTGATGATGGTCAGGGTTTTCAGGCCTAGAAAGTCCATCTTCAGCATGCCCGCGCTCTCAATCACCTTGCCGTCAAACTGGGTTACGAGCAGGTCGGAGTCCTTGGAAGTGGAAACCGGGATGTAGTTGGTAATGTCGTCCGGGGCGATGATAACGCCTGCCGCGTGGATACCGGTGTTACGCACCGAGCCTTCCAGTTTCTCGGCTAGCTTGAGTACGGCAGCGCGGTGGTCGTCGCCTTCGCGGATGGCGGCCAGTTCCAGGTTCTCCATAAAGGCCTTAGCCAGCGTGGTGCCCGGCGCATCGGGTACCATTTTGGCCAGCTCGTTGGCTTCGGCAAGCGGCAGGGCCGTGGAGCGCGCTACGTCTTTAATTGACGACTTGGCAGCCATGGTACCGAAGGTGATAATCTGGGCCACCTGCGTTTTGCCATACTTGTCCACCACGTAGTCAATCACGCGCTGGCGGTTCACGTCGTCAAAGTCAATATCAATATCGGGCATCGACACACGCTCCGGGTTCAGGAATCGCTCGAAGAGCAGGTTATACTTAATCGGGTCAATGTTGGTGATACCGATGCAGTAGGCTACCGCCGAGCCTGCCGCCGAACCACGGCCAGGCCCCACGAACACGCCCATGTCGCGGCCACGGTTAATGAAGTCCTGCACGATGAGGAAGTAACCGGCAAAACCCATCGTCTCCACAATGCGGAGTTCATAGTCCAGTCGTTCCTCAATTTCAGGGGTGATGTCGGTGTAGCGCTTCTTAGCTCCTTCGTAAGTCAGGTGGCGCAGATAGGCATCAGGCCCGGCATGCTCCGGCGGAATCGGGAAGTTAGGCAGCAGGATGTCGCGCTTGAGCTTGGGCGGCGTGATTTTGTCAACGATTTCGTTGGTGTTGTCCACAGCCTCCGGCACATCCTTGAACAGCTCGTTCATCTCGGCCTGCGTCTTGAAGTAGAACTGGTCGTTGGGGAAGCCAAAGCGCGTTTTGGGGCCGGCCTCGTCAATGCGGTTCAGCATCTGTCGCACGCTCGACTGGTGGCCATACTTCTGACGCACATTCTCCACCGTATCGTAAATCACCTTCTGGTCATCCGACAGGAAACGGTAATATTTGGTCGTAAAGTCGCCCACCGGCGTGCTTTGGTCCTCGCCCGTGTTCACGCACAGCAGGATGTCGTGCGCGTTCCAGTCTTCCTGGTCCACGTAGTGCGTATCGTTGGTGCAGATAACCTTTACGTTATACTTTTTGGCCCACTTGAGCAGCACCTGGTTGATGTCTTCCTGGCTTTTGCCGGTGCCGTCGATGTTCATCAGGCCGTGGCGCTGAATCTCGATGTAATAATCCTCTCCGAACACATCGAGCCACCACTTAAATATCTCCTCGGCTTCCTCTTCGGTTTTCCAAAGTATGGCTTGCGGCACCTCGGCGCCGATGCAGCAGCTGGTGGCAATCAGGCCTTTGTTATACTTTAGCAGCAGCTCCTTGTCGATGCGCGGCCACTTGCTGTACATCCCCTCGATGTAAGACATAGAGCACAGCTTGGCCAGGTTCTGGTAGCCTTCCTGGTCTTTGGCGAGCAGCAGCTGGTGGTAACGGTTATCTCTTACTTCCTTGCTGAAGGTTTTCTGGTGGCGGTCGGCCACCAAATAAAACTCGCAGCCCACAATCGGCTTCACGTTATACTTGTTGGCCTCGTTCACGAAGTTGAAGGCGGCGAACATGTTTCCGTGGTCGGTCATGGCAACGGCGGGCATGCCATCGGCCTGCGCCTTTTTCATGAGCGCGCCGATGCTGGCCTGGCCGTCGAGCAGCGAGTACTGCGTATGGGTATGTAAATGCGAAAAAACAGGCATTTATACGGGATTAGGAATGACGAATGAAGAATTAACAATGGCTCCGAAGCAAAATACAAACCTTACTTTCGGACCATCTTCGGGATGTTAAAATTACACAAAATAGGCCCGCCCCGCAAACGCTAAGCCGGCCTTACATAACAATTGTGGGCCAGATATTGTCCCTTCAGCAGGGGATGAATTTTCTGAGAAAAGTATGGCGCGCACAAAGTATAACTCCTAAACTTGGGCCTCTCGTATGATAGACTTGTGCTGGAGGGCGCGCAGCGAAGTATAAATTATGGCAACAGCAGCAGCAAAATTGAGTGGCATGTTCCGGGCCTTGAGCTCGCGTAACTATAGATTGTTTTTTGTGGGACAGGGCATCTCCCTGATTGGCACCTGGATGCAGCAGATTGCCCTGAGCTGGCTGGTGTACCGCCTGACTGACTCGGTGTTCCTGCTGGGGGCGGTTACCTTTTCCAGCCAAATTCCCTCGTTTATACTTGGTCCGTTCGCCGGGGTGCTGGCCGATAAGTTTAACCGCCACAAAGTGCTGCTCGTCACGCAGACGCTTTCCATGGTGCAGGCTTCTACGCTGGCGGCGCTGGTGCTCACCAATACCATCGAAATCTGGCATATACTGGCGCTGAGCGCTTTTCTGGGCATCATCAACGGCTTTGATATTTCTACGCGGCAGTCGTTCGTGGTGGAGATGGTGGAGCGGCGTGAGGACCTAGGTAATGCCATTGCGCTGAACTCCTCGCTGTTTAACATGGCGCGCCTGGTGGGGCCAACCATTGCTGGTTTGCTCATTGCTGCGGTAGGAGAGGGCATGTGTATTCTGATTAACGCGGTGAGTTATATTGCGGTGCTGGCCTCGCTGCTGCTCATGCGCCTGAAGCCCTTTGAGCGGGTGCAGCAGGAGCACAAAGTATGGAAATCGCTGCAGGAGGGGTTTCAATATGCCTTCGGGTTTGCACCCATTCGCTCCCTAATCATCATTGTGGCCCTGCTGAGTTTGTTCGGGATGCCCTTTACGGTGCTGCTACCTGTTTTTGCCCGCGATATTCTGCACGGCGGCGCCAATACGCTGGGCTATCTGATGGGCGCCTCCGGCCTTGGCGCCTTGACCGGGGCTTTGTTCTTGGCGCAGCGGAAGTCGGTGGTGGGCCTGGGGAAGGTGCTGCTCGCCACCATGACCATCTTCGGGGTGGCACTCATCCTGTTCTCATTTTCTAAAATGCTGCTGCTCTCGCTGGCGCTCATGTTGTTCACCGGCTTTGGAATGATTGTTACGATGGCCTCCTGCAACACGCTGCTGCAAACCCTGGTGGACGATGACAAGCGTGGCCGCGTGATGAGCTTTTACTCGACGGCTTTTATGGGAATGGCGCCGATTGGTAGTATGCTGGCCAGCTCGGTGGCGGAGCAGATTGGGGTGGGATATACATTGGCGGGCTGTGGTTTTCTATGTGTGCTGAGCATTATCCCTTTTGCCATCTATCGCCCTAAGCTGCGGCGCATGGTGCAGCCCATCTACCAGCGGCTCGGCATTCTGCCTGAGATTGCCACCGGCCTGCAAACTGCCTCTAACCTGACTGCCGCGCAGGAGAAGCGGTAGTTTGGAGGTTGTTATAGGTTATACTTCCGGTATTCCGGACATCCTTGTCTGAATCAGGATTTTCAGGATTAAAGGATTAGCAGGATTTATACTTGATCTATACTTTATACTTATCTGTCGCAAGCGTCCGCTTGTTCGGCTTGTGCCTTTGCCTCTTTTCTGGCGCAAGTCTTCAGACTTGTGTCCTATAATGAGGTCAAGTTTGCAACTTGACTGGCTTGAAAAGCCATACTTTATACTTTGGCTCCAGTTTAGACTTTAGCTATACTTTCCTAGCCATTGCTTCCTTCTACTTGACACAAGCTATTCTTAGTAGCCTCCGTTCATCCTCTAGTTCCCACAAACGTCTTGTTGCATCTCTGACCTTGGTGCTCTCAAGGCCGAGAGGCCTCGCCTTCGGGCATCGCGCTGTCTACATTTCCTTCGCTCCTAACGTCGCAATTTCGCTTAGGCGAAACCAGAAATCTAGAAGGCGCTCAACCCAAAGGCTGGGACAAGAATCGATAGCCGCTGCTGACGGAGATTGAACCAAGTCCCCCTTTGAAGGGGGTAGGGGGATGTAATCGTGTGCAGACAATTCCCCTCCTCGGAGGGGCAAGGGCTGGGTTTATAGTTGTAGGGACAGGTCGTGACCTGTCCGCGCGAGACCAGTAACTATAAAACCTATACTTCAGCCAAAGTAATCACAAACTCCCCTCCTTAGACTACCGAGAACGCGAGTTCGAAGGTAGCGGGCGTAGCTCTGAGGGGCAAGGGGTGGTTAGACCCGATACCGAAGGACGTTTAAAAGTATAAAGCCGACCCTTTAGGCCGGCTTTATACTTTTAAGTTATATTGAGCTCGTAGTCGATAGTTGCTTTATACTATCAACCAACAAGGAGGCTACTTCTTCCTAATCTCAAGTTTCTCACCCACGCTTACCGAGAAGTCCGGCTTGTTGTTCCACTCCATGATGTCCTTGATGGTTACATCATACTTGCGGGAGATCTGGTACATGCTCTCGCCGGCGGCTACGGTGTGGTAAATGGTGCCCTTGGCAGTCGTGGTATTGCCGGTAGCAGCTGGTGTATTGGCGGAAGGTGCGGCAGGAGCCTTCACGCGCAGTTCCTGGCCCAGACTCAGGGCACTGCCCTGCAGACTGTTCCACTGGCGCAGCTGGTCTACCGACACGTTATACATTCTGGAGATCTGGTACAGCGTCTCGCCTGCTGCTACCGAGTGGTAAGCGTTGTCGGTGCTGAGCATGGTGGCCGGTGTCTCCGCGGCATCCTCGGTAAAAGGAGAGGCGGCCGGCTGCTGCAGCGGCTCTGCAATCAACAGCTCCTGCCCCAGTTTCAGCGGCGCGTCGCCCAGGTTGTTCCAGGCTACCAGCTCGTCTATACTTACAGCATACAGCCTGGCGATGCCCCAAAGTGTTTCGCCCTGCTTCACAATATGCGTGGTAGCGTTAGCTGCCGGTTGGATCGCCAGCGCTGGCTCTTTTACAGGTTCTGCAGCTTTCGTTGGTGCAGCCGTAACCGGAGCCCTTTCTTCAACCGGGGCAGACTCGGTTACAAACGGATCGACTTCTACCGCTGGGGCTGGCTCTAATTCCGGCTCCTCTTCAAAGTATGTTTCCTCTTCTTTTGCGGCTGGCTGGGCAGTTTCAGTTTTAGCTGCACCCGGGTACAGGTTTGTGTTTTTTTCGGCTGGAGCCTTTGTAGAGACAGGCTCTGGGTCCGGTGCTCTTTCTACCACAACTGTTTCCTCAAATTCCTCTTCTTCGGCTACTGCTTCTGTAGGTACAACTACATTTCGCTCCGGCTGCGGCTCGCCCTTAAGCTTGCTAACTAGGCGGGTAAAGAAGTTCTCTTTGCGAGGGGTAGGCGTAGTGGTAACCGGCTCATACTTCTCCTTAGAGGCCGTGGCTACATTTGTTTTATTTACATCGCGCACCTCTACCGGCGTGTGGGCAGGGCGTCGCTTCTGCAGCCACAGCACACGGCCCGGCACTGGCACCTCGTTGCGCTTCATGCGGTTCTTGAACAGCAGGTAGCTCAGGCGTACGCCGTAGTGCTGCGATATCAGTTGCATGGTTTCGCCGGGCTGCACCACGTGGTATTCTGTATCGGCATTCATACGCTTCGGCTCGATGTAGTAGGCCGTGCCCTCCTCAATCTTGTCGAAACTTTGCATGTCGTTATACTTCAGGAACTGGCGGGTGGAGATGCCGGCCTGGAGTGCCAGTTTATCCTTGGTGTCGCCCTGGCGAGCCACCAGCGCGTTCAGGTTGTTGCGCTTCACCATGGCTGCTGAGGACTTGCGGGTGCTGCTCTGGCGCGGGGCAGGCTGGGTAGTTTCCTTGGCCGATGCCATCAGGCCTCCATCGTTGCCGTTGCGCACAGGTATCATCACATAGTAATCCTTGTCTGATGGGATGGAGTTGCCCAGCAGCCACTTGTTATACCGCTCCAACTCACTGTAATCGGTTTTGGTGGCCAGCGCGATTTCCGAAAGGCTTTGGCCAGGCTTGGCACGGTGCTCCTGCAGCGACACGGCTGGCGGATTGGCTTTGCCCACAAAGGCATCGTAGGCCACCTTGTGCGCCAGAAAGGTCAGGATGTAGTCGTTCGTGCGCTCGGTGATGTCCATCTGCCGGGCACCTTTGTCGGAAGGCTTGGTGTAGGGTTTGGCGCCTGAGTACCCCAGGTAATAGGAGAGCAGGGAGTTGAGCCAGTTATCGTAGTGGTTGTTGCTGCGCAAAAAATACTTGGCAGCGCCACGGCTGGCCTCTACAATATGGCGGCGCTCATCCACCACGTTGTTGATGCGCAGGTTAAAATCCTGTGCGGCCTCCCGCTTAAACTGCCAGTAACCCACGGCGTTGGAAGTAGACACGGCATCGCCAATCAGCCCGCTCTCCTGCAGGGCCAGGTACTTGTAATCGTCCGGAACACCTTCCTCCTTAAACACCCGCTCAATAATCGGGAAGTAGGCGTCTGCCAGGTCCACCTTCATCTGGAAGTATAGCTTGCTGCGGTGCAGGGCATCTACCTTCTTCTGAATCTCGGCCTGGGCCCTGTTGTTGAGCTTCAGGTGGATGTCAGCGAAATAGAGATTATGGGGCACGGTAACAGATTGCGCCAGCGCCAGAAGGGGCAAAAGCAGCAGGACAAGCAGGGTGGCAAGCGGTCTCCTCATAACAGGGGTACTTAAGTTTGATTAATTATAAAACGGGGGCTCTACTTCCGGTTGAGTTAACTATAGTTAAATGACTATATTTTAATGTGTTTAGCATAGAATATAGTTAATGCAAAATTAAAGGAAAAACCTTTGTATTCTAAAACGCGCGGCCAAGTTCCTGCATTATTTTTTCGGGCCGGAAAGTATAAATATTTCTTTGCCAGGATGGACGGGAGCTAAGCTGCAGAAGTATAGCAGGTTAGCTAAAATGGAAACAAAAAAGAGAGGCTGCGGACCTCTCTTTATACTTTACTGGATGTTATACCTTACTTTTTTCTGGCCACCATCAGCCCGTCGCGAACAGGCAGGAGGATGTTCTCCACCCGCTCGTCCTGCTGCACCTGCTGGTTAAAGTCCATCACGGCCTGGGTGTCCTCGTCGAGCTTTTTGCGGAACTTCTCCAGTACCTTGCCGCTCCAGAGCACATTGTCGGCAATGATGTAGCCGCCGGGGCGCACCTTGTCAATCACCATGTCGTAGTAGCGGCCGTAGTTGATCTTGTCAGCATCGATGAACACCAAATCGAACTCCGTATCCAGGGTAGGCACAATTTCCAGTGCGTTGCCAATGTATAGTTTTATACTTTCATCATAGCCCGACTCCTGAAAGTACCCCCGCACGCGCTCCTCCAACTCCTCGTTGATGTCGATGGTATGCAGGGTGCCGCCCGGCTGCAGCCCCTCAGCCATGCACAGCGCCGAGTAGCCGGTGTAGGTGCCAATCTCCAGGATCTGGCGCGGCTGTATCATTTTGGAAAACATGGACAGCAAACGCCCCTGCAGGTGCCCCGACAGCATGCGCGGCTTCATCACGCTCAGGTGCGTCTGGCGGTTTATCTTGTGCAGCAGTTCACTTTCCGGCGAAGTATGGTCCTCGGCGTAATGCAGCAGTTCCTCGTCTATAAACTCCATAGTTTTAAATTGTTAAATTGTTGATGGTTAAATTGTTGGTTTGTATAGATTAACCATTTAACAATACAGCAATGTAACCATTAATTAGGTACATAATTCAGGATGCTCAGGTTCTCCTCGCGCAGCACGTCGTTGGCGATGTCGGTCAGGTCGGAGGCCGTTATACTTTTAATCTTGTCGAAAATTTCGTTCAGCGATTCCACACGATCCTGGTCGAGTATACTTTTGCCCAGCATCATCATCAGCCCCATGTTGCTTTCCTCGGCCATGGCCAGTTGTCCCATCAGTTGCTCTTTGGCCGTGTGCAGTTGCAGCGAGCCCAATGGCTTTTCGCGCAGCTTCTTCAGCTCCTTCAACACGAGGGCCGTGGTGCGCTTGAGCTGCTTTTTCTCGGTGCCGAAGTAGATGGACAGCAGGCCGGTATCGATGTAGGTGGCATAGTTGGAGTCGATGGTGTACACCAGGCCGTGTTTCTCGCGCACCGCCAGGTTCAGGCGCGAGTTCATGCCCGGGCCGCCCAGCAGGTTGTTGAGCATGAAGAACGGGATGCGGCGGTCGTCGCTAAGAGGGTAGGCTGGGCACCCAATCACACAATGCGCCTGCGAGATGGGCTTTTCCAGGGTAACGATTTTAGGCAGATACCCCGTAAACGGCACGCGCTCACGCTGCTTTTTTATACTTGGGATGTCGCTCAGGTACTTATCGGCCAGCTTCACCACCTTCTCGAAAGGCAGGTTGCTCACCGAGCAGAACACCAACGCGTCGGTGCTCAGGTTGCGGCCGATGAAGTTGAGGAAGTCCTGCTTCTGAAAACCAGACACGCTCTCCTTGGTGCCCAGAATGTTGTTACCCAGCGCATGGCCGTCGAATACCACCGCATCGAACTCGTCCACAATGGCCTCCTCGGGCGTGTCCAGGTACATCGACATCTCCTCCAAAATCACGCCGCGCTCCTTTTCAATTTCTCTCTCTGGGAAAACAGAGTGGAAGGTGATATCGGTGAGCAGCTCGAACGACTTCTCGAAGTGCTTGTCGAGCACCGAGCTGTAGAAGCAGATTTTCTCTTTGGTGGTATAGGCGTTGAGTTCGCCGCCCACGGCCTCCAATCGGTTGAGGATGTAGAACGACTTGCGTTTCTGTGTGCCCTTAAAAGCCATGTGCTCCCAGAAGTGGGCCAGCCCCTGCTCGTGCGGCAATTCGTCGCGGCTGCCAATGTCCATCACAAAGCCGCTGTGGGCTATCTTGGTGTGCAGCACCTGTTTGTGTACTACCCTTATGCCGTTGGGTAAAGTATATATTTGGTAATCAAGCATTCAATTCTGAATTAGCCTGCAAAGGTATGGAAAAAGAACCGGACTTTCCGGAGAATCGCGGATGTAATGCGCTGGGGAAAGTAGGGCTGGTGTTGTAGAGGATAGGCTGAGTTATACCCGTTGAATAGTGTTCTAGCTTAAGAGCAGGGGAGGGAATTATTTTGCTGTTCCGGGTCCAACCACCCCTACCCCTCCTTAGCCAAGGAGGGGAGCCTGTTATTGCTGTGGCAGAAGTATAAGTTTCATTGCCACAGTTCTCGCGCGGACAGGTCGCGACCTGTCCCTACAGGTTCAACCCTACCCCAACCCTCCCCTAAGAACAGGGGAGGGAGCTATACTTGCTCCCTTATTTGTCATCTCGAGCAGCGCGAGAGATCTATGAAACTCTAAACAGATCTCTCACAGCTACGCTGGCTCTCTTCGGCTCTCGCCTCAAGAGGGTCGAGATGACAGCATTAGCCGTGGCTATCGAACTGATTCCCAGTTTTTCTGTGAAGCGCCTTGTGAGATCCGGTGCCCGTTAAGGGCAGCCCGAGATACGAGGGCAGGAGGGAACATAGCGCTGAGCAGGAAAACAAGGCCTCCCGGCCTGGGAGGGCAGAAAGTATGCTATACAACGAGCCGTTGGTGGGAACTAGAGGATGAACGGCAGCTAATAAGGATAGCTTGTTTCAAATGGAAGTAAGCCGAGGCTATGAAATCAAAGTATGAAGTATAAAAGGACACGAGCTACAAGCTCGCGTTAGCGGAAGTATAAATCAGCAAGTATAAAGTATAGCCAGAGTAAGTATGGCTCTGCGAGCCAGTTGCGTTACAAACCCAACACCATCGTAGGACACAAGTCTAAAGACTTGCGCCAGGAAAGAGGGAAAGATGCAAGCAGACGCTTGTACCAGGAAAAGTTTAAAGTATAGAAGGTTGACTACAAGCTCACCATAGAGATAGGGGAAAAAAGAAAAAGACAAGTACGCTTGTTACCGGACTTTCCGGGCATAGGTAGAAGAGCCAGCATCATAAGCATCAGCCGCTATTATAAGTATATTGTTCTCAACTTTTACGTGCAGCACTCCAAAGTCATCATCCAGATTTGGGGTGGTATGGGCTTCATAAAAGATAATGCGCTTGATAGGCATGTTGGTGAGTTTGGAGACCTCATCCTTCAGAATATACTTACCAGAGTATTTGGTGCCGTCGGTGATGCGCTCGTAGGTATCTTTGGTGAACCTGTAAATATTGCCATTCCCAGGCTTGTATTCGATTGCCCCTCCCCAACCATTCGTGACGGACCGTAACTCCCAAGTGCCTACCAGGCTGTTTTCTGTCTCGGTCGCTTCAGGGAAATCAGCATCGTTTTTCTCGCAGCTTGTCAGCAGGAAGAGCAGGCATAGGAGTGCGAACACGGAGCGTTTGATAGGTGGTTGGTTATGAGTTGGTTTGTGCTGGTATGACCCATTGCATAGAAAGATGGTTGCATCCGCCCATTCCAATTTATAGAGCACTGCGCTAAACGGCCACTTCAAACGCTACCTCGCCTTCTGCAATCCCCCCACATTAATTACAAAGCCCGCCGAGAATACGGAATAAGCTGCCGTTAGCACATCGCGGTTCTTGAGGCCGATGGTGGTGCCGGTGGTGTACTGCAACTGCACGGCAGGGTTCAGGGTGAGGCGGGTGTAGAAGATCGGCTCCAGGAAAATATTGTCCTCCGTTTCGCCGGGGACGTTGTTCAAAGTATAGTCGTGCATGTTGAGGTAGCTGGCGCGCAGGGCCGTGCCGTAGTTGAGCGGAAACTCCCGGTTGAGCAGCCGCAGCGACCTTTTACGCTTGGAGGTGAAGTTTACCTGCACAAAGTACTTGCTGAAGTTGGCGTCGTGGCGCTCGTAGGTCATCTCGCCGGTCTCCTTGTCCTCCTTTTTCTCGGTGCGCTCAGAGCTGCCGCCGCCAAAGCCGCCGTAAATTTCCAGGATGCGGTTGTTCTCCGGCCCGAAGGTGGTGAAGTAGCCGCCGGCAGCCTCCAGCAGGTTGTGGCGTATGTCGCGCTTGCGGCGCTCGCTGCTCAGCATGGAGCCGTTCAGCAGCACGGCAAAGTGGTCCGACACAGCATAGGCGGTGTTAAAGGTGATGTTCCCTTTTGGGGTAACGTGGCCTCCGGCACTTAGCTCTCCTTTCTGCGTGAACATCGGCACATTGGGCACATTGGGCATGTAGGCCGAGGTGCCACAGCCGGCCAGCAGCAGGGGCAGGGCCAGCAGAACCAGGTATTTCATACTTTTAAAAGAGGGGGAGGAGAGAAAAAGTGTACTCATAAAGTTATATTCTTGCAGGCTAAGTTTGCCAACTTAAGTAATGGCCGCTGCATTCACAAGCAGCTAACGATAGATTTAGTGAAATATTCAGATTATTAAGTTAAAAGCTGCGGATTTATATTGCATTTTTAACTAAAGCTCGTTTCGCGTAGTTTTGTCGGCAGCATGAAGAAAATACTGATCATACAAACGGCTTTTCTGGGCGACGTAGTGTTGGCGACGGCGCTGGTGGAGAAGCTGCATACTTACTACCCGGAGGCACAACTCGACTTCCTGCTTCGTAAAGGCAACGAGGGACTGCTGAAGGACCACCCGCTGCTGCGCCAGGTGCTTATCTGGAACAAGCAGGAGGGAAAGTATAAAAGCCTGCTGCGGCTGCTCTCGCAAATCCGCGCCGAAACGTATGATTTGGTGGTAAACGTGCAGCGCTTCGGGGCCACGGGCTTTCTGACCGCATTTTCCGGGGCAAAGGAGACAGTGGGTTTTGAGAAGAACCCGTTCTCGCGCCTGTTTACCCGGCGTTATGTGCACGATGTGCGCTCAGGTACCCACGAGGTGGAGCGCAACAACATGCTCATCCAAAGTATAACCAACGCCAAGCCTGCCAAGCCAAAGCTGTACCCCAGCCAAGCCGACTTTGCCAAAGTAGAGCAGTGGAAGCAGGAACCGTTTATCTGCATGGCGCCCACCTCGGTATGGTTCACCAAGCAATACCCGCAGGAGCAGTGGGTGCAGCTAATCAACAGCCTCGACCCAAAGTATAAAGTATACCTGCTCGGCTCACCCGCCGACAAGCAGCACTGCGAAGAGATCATCAGCCAAAGTATAAACCAGCGTGTGGAGAACCTCTGCGGACAGCTGAACCTGCTGCAATCTGCTGCCCTGATGCGCGACGCGGTGCTCAACTATGTAAATGACTCCGGCCCGATGCATCTGGCCTCCGCGCTCAATGCCCCCACCTGCGCCATCTACTGCTCCACGGTGCCGCGCTTCGGCTTCGGTCCGCTGGCCGATTTTGCCCAGGTGGTAGAGCGCGAGGAACCGCTTTACTGCCGCCCCTGCGGTTTGCACGGCCACAAGGCCTGCCCGCAAGGCCATTTTAAGTGCGCTCGCGAAATTAAGAATGAGCAGTTGCTGGAGGTGTTGAGGGTTAGAGAGTTGGGGAGTTAGAGAGTTTGGGAGTGGGCATGATGGCTA
Organism: Pontibacter chinhatensis; assembly: GCF_900113285.1. Classification (GTDB taxonomy): domain Bacteria; phylum Bacteroidota; class Bacteroidia; order Cytophagales; family Hymenobacteraceae; genus Pontibacter; species Pontibacter chinhatensis. Next base: position 109,964 of record NZ_FOOT01000004.1, on the reverse strand, counting down.
AAGTTTTAAGAATACTAGCTACAATTATAGCCTGCCTTATCACTGTAGTTTGTGCTTTTTATACTGATAAAAACAATCAAGCTGCACTTTATAGCCCATTCCTTTTTATTGTAGTCATTATTCTGACTAATCTTGATCAAGTAAGGGTAAATAAATTAAAAGCTTTAGGATTGGGGCTGATGTTGGCACTGCCTGTGTTTTTCATTTCAGCTTTAGCTGTGGTTGCGTTTACAAAAATAGTGAAAGATGCACAGCTAGGAATAGTTTTAGGTTCAGCCTTGTCGGCAGGTCTCCTGTTTTTGGTCAATAGCTTATACTTTAACATAAGGAGCTTTAAAGCATGTTTGGCAATAACAGCGGTTTTAGGAGGTATCGCTCCGTTCGTTGCTCAGTTCTTTAGGTTATACCTGCCTGGCATAAACTCCTCGGCAGGTCTTGTAGAGGACCCGGCTCTGTTCTTCATCTGCTGGCAAGTATTGGTGGGGTTGGGTATAAGTATAGGGATTTGGGTAAAAGCAGATTAGGCAAATCTTGCCTCAGAATAAAGCTCAATTCTCACCCCTCTACATACTAATTTTGCCCACCCAGTGGTTTTATACTATATTCGTTGTATAAAAAGTACGCGCTTAACCCTACTAAATAAAACTACATGAAATACCTTCCGATAGGGCAGGAGCTTTTTGTGCGCAACCGCCACAGCTTTTGTAAGCAGCTCAAGCCCTCGTCCATCGCTATCTTCCACGCCAACGACATCATGCCCACCAATGCCGACGGTACGATGCCCTTCCGGCAGAACAGCGATTTATTTTACCTCTCCGGCGTAGACCAGGAAGAAAGCATCCTGCTCCTGTTCCACGACTGCCGGGAAGAGCACCTAAAGGAAATCCTCTTCATCCGCGAGACCAACGACCATATCCTGACCTGGGAGGGCTACAAACTCACCAAAGAACAGGCCCGCGAAGTTTCGGGTATCCAAACTATTTACTGGACGCACCAATTTGATCAGGTGCTGCACTCGCTGGCCTTTGAGGCCGAGCACCTCTACCTGAACACCAACGAGCACCTGCGTGCCGTGGTAGAGGTAGAAACCCGCGATGCCCGCTTCATCAAAAAAGTCAAGGAACAATACCCGCTGCACAAGTATGAGCGCAGCGCTCCCATCATGCACCAGCTCCGGGCCATTAAGTCAGAACGTGAGATAGAACTGATTCAGCAGGCCTGCGACATCACCGACAAAGCTTTCAGAAGGCTGCTGGGCTTTATAAAGCCAGGAGTGATGGAGTATGAGATTGAGGCAGAGATTTACCACGAATTTCTGCGCAACCGCTCCAAGGGGGCGGCCTATGAGTCAATCATCGCCTCCGGCATCAACGCCTGTATCCTGCACTATACCGACAACAACCGTGAGTGCAAGGATGGCGACCTGGTGCTGATGGACTTTGGGGCGGAGTACGCCAACTACGCCGCCGACCTGACGCGCACCGTGCCGGTAAACGGCAAGTTCACCCCACGCCAGCGCGAAGTATACGAGGCCGTGCTGACGGTGATGAAAACAGCCACCCGCATGCTGGTGCCCGGTAATACGCTGGCCCAGTACCATCAATTTGTGGGCACGGTGATGGAGAACGAACTGATTAAGCTGGGCCTGCTTAACGAGAGCGACGTGCGCAATCAGGATCCCGAGAAACCACTGTACAAAAAATACTTCATGCACGGCACCTCGCACCACCTGGGCCTGGACGTGCACGACGTAGGCAACAAGTACCGCCCCTTTGAGGAAGGCATGGTGTTTACCTGCGAGCCGGGCATCTACATCCGCGAGGAGGGCATTGGTGTAAGGCTGGAGAACGACATCCTGGTGACGCACAATGGGCCGAAAGACCTAATGGCGCATATCCCCATCGAGGCTGATGATATTGAGCGCCTGATGCAGGGCAGGTAACATTTTAGATTGTACTGGCAGTATAAGGGCTGTCAGTGTATGCTGACGGCCTTTTTTACTGTGCTTACACAAAAATTAAGGGCCTTAAGTCAAAAAAAATTGAAGTAAACAACCTTGCTCTGTCGTTTCAGTTTGAAGTATAAAACAGAAACTGTGCGAACTGCCTGACTCGAAACAGGTGCAATTTAAATAGTGGTATACAGTAGTTTATGTTCAACCTAATCAATTGAGTGCCTATGGGCGAACATTTCCTCCCCTTGAAAAAGCATGTTAGTAGGCTGCACCCGACCTAGGGAACGAGTGCAAATTTTTTGGCACAAAAAAAACTCGTATCCAAACATGCACGTATCTTCATATCAACATATACTTTGTAGAATCATGCAAACACATTTATCAAGAATTAAGAAAATTGCTTTCGCGCTTATGGCCTTGCTCGTAGCAGCAGGAACAGACGCAATAGCGCAGAGCAGCGACCAACGAACAAACCTGCAGATATACGGAAGCGCCTTGCAGTATAAAGGCGACATCACAGGCGATGATAAATTTGGCGACCTGGAGTGGGGCGGAGGCATATCCCTGAACCGCTACATCAGCCCTTCTTTTGACGCAGGCTTGCACCTGACCTACGGTAGCACCGAGGATTCTGGTAAAGGCCTGTATGAAGGTGGTAAGTTTGATGCGCAGATGGGTACCGTTATGCTCGGCCTGCGTCTTAAAATGTATGGCACCATCCTGAAAGAGGATGCCTTTATCGGCCCATACCTGCAGATTGCGGGTGGCGGTGCCTGGGCTAAGACCGATGCCACGGCGCCTCCTGCTGGCCCTGCTGTGCACAACGACGACAAGTTCTTTACCCTTGCTGGTAGAGGTGGCGCCGGTATTCGCCTGCGTTTCTCAGATGCGGTTAGCGCCTTCGTGGAGACTAACTACATGATCATCGGACAGGATAAAATCGACGGCTACGACACCGGCGATAACGATCGTTTCCTGATGCACAACGTAGGTCTGGGCTTTAACCTTGGCAAAGCGAAAGACACTGACGGTGACGGTGTGCCGGATAGACGTGACAAGTGCCCTGACACCCCAACTGGCGTGCAGGTAGACAAGAACGGTTGCCCTATTGATACTGACGGCGACGGAGTTCCTGATTACCAGGATGAGTGCCCTAACGAGGCTGGCGTGGCGAACCTGAATGGTTGCCCTGACCGCGACGGTGACGGTATTGCCGACAAAGACGATCAGTGCCCTGATGAGGCCGGTACTGCTGCTACTAACGGTTGCCCTGACTCTGACAACGACGGTGTAGCTGATGCACAGGATAAGTGCCCTGATACTCCTGCCGGTGTTCAGGTTGGCCCAGATGGCTGCCCTGTAGACTCTGACGGTGACGGTGTGCCAGATAACGAGGATGCTTGCCCTAACACACCTGGCCCAGGCACAGAGAACGGTTGCCCTGAAATCGACGCTGCTACTAAGAAGCTGATCGAAGAGAAAGTACGCTTCGAGTTCGACAGAGCCCGTGTGCAGGATAGCTACAAACAACTGCTCGACAGCATCACTGTAGCGCTGCAGAAATATCCAGAACACGTGCTGCTGATTAAAGGCCACGCTGACCACATCGGTTCTGAGGAGTACAACCAAGCGCTTTCTGAGAAGAGAGCCGAGGCGGTGAAGGAGTACCTGATTCAGCAGGGCGTACAGAACCCAGACCGACTGGTAACGAAGGGCTATGGCGAAACGCAGCCACTTGTAAAAGTGAACGAGCGTCTGTCTAAGCGTAGAACTGAGAAAGAGCGTGCTCAGAACAGAAGGGTAGGCTTCGAAATGAACACGCCGGATATGCAACTTGATTTGGATTAACGTATCCGAATTAGAAAAACAAAACGGCCGCAGGCATTCGCCTGCGGCCGTTTTGTTTTAGGTTGAAGTATAAAGTATGGCTCTTAGACTGATTTCTATGTGCTCAACGCAGTTGTCAGGTAGCATCTATTCCCTTGGCTTCAAAGGGGAGCTTTTACATTTCTAAAAATAGGAGAGGGATTTTTTGCAGCACCGGGTCCAACCACCCCTACCCCCTCCTTATCTAAGGAGGGGAGCCTGTAGTTACTTTGGCTGAAGTATAAGCTTCGTAGTGACCTTTTATGCAAAGTATAAATCCAGCATTACACCCCTACAGAGCTTCGCTCGCAAGTTTCGAACTCCCATTCTCACTTGTCCTCAAGGGGACAGTTCTATACTTACTATTTTATACTTTACTTTCCAGTAGCAAAGACAGCGGCTATCGATTCTGTTCCCAGCCTTTGGGTTGAGCGCCTTGTAGATTTCTGGTGCCCGTTAAGGGCATTGCGACCGAAGGGTAGCAAAGGAAATGTACACCGCGCGATGCCCGAAGGCGAGGCCTCCCGGCCTTGAGGGAGCCAAAGTATAGGTGGAACTATAGGTATGTGAGTCTGGAGGAGGAACGGAAGCTAGTAAGGATAGCTTGAGTCAAGTTGAAGGAAGCAGCGGCTAGGAGAGTATAAGCAGGCAAGTATAAAGTATAGCCAAAGTATAAGTATGGTCCTGCGAGCCAGTTAGGTTGAAAACCTAATAAGTAGGCACGAGTTGTAAACTCGCGCCAGCGGAGAAGTCTACAGCAAGCCAAGCAAGTATAAAGTATAATTGAAGTATACCTCCGAAGATCTAAGTATAGCTTACACTTGTCAGAGACAAACGAAGGGGAGTTATAGTATGAAGCCCGCTCTACCTAAAAGAGCGGGCTTCATACTATATGAGTTACATGCTTTTTTATACTTTGTTACCCTTTCTGAGCCAGCAGGAATAACACTGCCATGCGGATGGCCACACCATTTTCCACCTGGTTCAGGATGATGGAGTGATGCGAGTCAGCGGCATCGGAGCTGAGTTCCACGCCACGGTTTATTGGTCCCGGGTGCATCAGCACAATCTCCTTGTTCAGGCTGTCGAGCAGTTTCTTATCGATTCCATAGTACAGCGTATACTCGCGCAACGACGGGAAATACTTCATTTGCTGGCGTTCCAGCTGTATGCGCAGCACGTTAGCCACATCGCACCACTCCAGCGCCTTACGCACGTTGGTTTCCACCTTCACGCCCAGTTGCTGAATATACTTGGGCAGCAGCGTCATGGGGCCGCAGACCATTACCTCGGCACCTTGCTTTTGTAAGGCAAAAATGTTGGATAGCGCCACCCGCGAGTGCAGGATATCCCCAATGATAACTACTTTTTTACCCGCCACTTCTCCCAACCGCTCCCGGATAGAGAAGGAGTCGAGCAGTGCCTGGGTGGGGTGCTCGTGGGTGCCGTCGCCGGCGTTTACAATGTTGGCCGGGATGTGCTTGCTCAGGAAGTGCGGCGCGCCGGGGCTGGAGTGGCGCATCACGATCATGTCCACCTTCATGGCCAGGATGTTGTTGACCGTGTCCAGCAGGGTTTCGCCTTTCTTTACCGAGCTGCCGCTGCTGCTGAAGTTTATCACATCGGCGGAGAGGCGCTTTTCGGCCAGTTCGAAGGAGAGGCGCGTGCGCGTGGAGTTCTCGAAAAATACGTTGGCGATGGTAATATCGCGCAGCGAAGGCACTTTCTTGATCGGCCTGTTCAGTACGTCTTTAAAGTTATCAGCGGTCTCAAAAATGAGCTGAATGTCTTGAGGGGTGATTTCTTTGATACCTAACAGGTGCCGGACGCTGAGCTCTTGCATGTATGGGAAAATTTATTCGTCGGTTTTGGTAATTAGCCAGATGGCATCTTCCTCAGCCTGCTGCCCTTTCCACTCCACCAGTACCCGCTGGCTCAACAGCGAGTTTACCTTGCGGCCCACATAAGTAGGCTGTATGGGCAGGTGGCGCGTGTAAAGGCGGTCTACCAGCACCAGCAGCTCCACGTTGGCGGGGCGGCCGTAGGCAATCATGGCATCGAGGGCAGCGCGCACCGAGCGGCCGGTGTACAGCACGTCATCCACCAGAATCACTTTTTTGTCCTCTACCACAAAATTTATCTCGGTGGCATTGGCCGTAAGCGGGGTGTCGCGGCGGCGGAAGTCGTCGCGGTGGAAGGTGGTGTCCAGGAGGCCGGTGGGTACCTGTTTGCCAAGGATGCTGGCCAGGGTGCTTTGGATGCGCTGCGCCACAAACTTGCCGCGCGGCTGCAGGCCCAGGATCACAGAATCGGAAAAGTCGCCATGGTTCTCGATTAGCTGGTGGCAAAGGCGCATCACCATGATCTCGAGCAATTGGTGGCTTACGATGAGTCTTTTCTGCATGGCTGTGATAATTACATGCAAATATAGAAAGGATTGGGGGAGTTAGAAAGTTAGAAAGTTAAAGAGTTAAAAAGTTAGAAAGTTGAAGGGGTAAAAAGTTAGGAGACTAGCGTGGCGTACGCCTTAGCTGTTCCTGGTTTTATAATCCTAGGTATTTTTTATGCGCTGAGATTCCTGTGTCTGACAGGCAACAGCTAAAAGGTTATCTTGTTGATATAGAAGACTTGGCGGATGTCTCCTCCCTTTGCCTTGATGCGCTGGAAGCCGAAGGCGGCCATACTGTTGCCGTACCAGGAGATGAGGCCGGGGTACTCCGTTGTCTGGATTTTCTCGCTCTCATCGTAGGGCAGCAGCTCCAGCTCTGTCTTCTCATCAACAAAAGTATCCTCATCCATCAGCTGGTACACGATTTTGCTGTTATCGGGGTAGGCCATTACCAGGCGTCCGTCCGCCAGAAGCTGCGCTTCGAGCAGGTGCGTGAGGTAGGTAGTTGTAATGCCGTTCAGGGGCATGGCGTTGTCCCAGAGCAGTGTGCCGTCGTGGTCGAAACCCATGGCGATGGCGTGGCTGCGCTTGTAGCCATACTCGGTGCGCTGCGGAATAAAAGCCGGCGAGAAACGAATATTACGGCTTGTGCCGTCCCCGTACTGCGGCACATAGGCCTCCGCAGCCAGAATGTAGCCGGTGGGCGTTAAGATAAGGTCGTGGAGGAGGAGGCGGTGGTTGAGGCCAAGGTTCCGGCCTGCCTGAATGCGGGCCTGCTCCCGGCGGCGGGTGCGCTCCTCCCGGCGTGGGCTCATGTACTTGAAGAAGTTGCGGAGTTGCAGCAGGTTGTAAAACTTTCCCTCCTCCAGGTTAGAAGCCATCGGCCTCACGAAAAAGCCCTGCGAGAAGCGCAGGTCGCGGGCGCCGTAAGTGCCTACCAGCATTTTCCGGGTGGTGTCGCCGGGGCTAAGCTCCGCATTCAGCAGGCTTTTATCCTCCCGCTGAAGTATAAAATAATTATTCAGCAGCTTGCCGTTGGCATCAAAGCTCTTTACCTGCAGCCGCGATACCCGCCCGTTCGATTCAGAGATGACCACATCCACCCGGTTCTGCTCATGGTCGGCCAGCAGGTCTGAAAAAGACGACTCCTGGCCAATGAGGGAGGGCAGGGGCGTGGCCTCACCGGATTTTGGGTTTAAGTGAAGCAGCAGGGGCTTATCCTCTTTAACATCGTTGCCTATCAAAAAGAAGTTGCCCTGCAGCACGGCGAATTCATAGATATCGTCCAGCTGTTCGATAATGAATTTCTTGTGCCAGATGTCTCCTGTTTTATAGTTGAGGCGCACGAACGTATAATCGCGCAGGTTGTCACCACCGAACACCAGATACGTGTAGGGATAAACCGTGTAGCAGCGCATGTAGTCGAAGTCGGCGCCGAGGCTGGCGGTGTCCGTCCATACTTCCTCCAGTTGGGCGTTATACTTGGTGAAGTGGAAGGTGGCCTCTGTTTTCCAAAGATTGGCTGTTTTATGGTACAGCAGCAGGCTACTGTCGGGCAGTGCGATAAGGTCTACGTCTACGTCGGCCGGTTTAAAGGGAAGCTCCAGCCGCACCGGTTGCGTAGGTTGCTGCTGGGCCAGTAGCAGCGGCAACAGTGTTACCTGAAGCATCAGGGCGAGAAGGTAGCGGACGTATCGCATAGCATCAGGGCGTAAATCCTATACTCTGGAGGAATAGTATAAAAATAGCAGCTTTTATGTTTACTACAAAAAGCTGCTATTCGTTGTTATATTCCCTGACTAATTGCGGGTTAGTTCCCTAATGCCAGTAGTACGTCAAATTCCTCGGCCTTGAGCGGCATAACCGAAAGGCGCGACTGGCGCAGCAGGGCAATGTCCTTCAGGCGTTCATCTTTCTTTATCTGCTCCAGTGTTACAGCATCTTTAAAATCGCGGAAGGGCACCAGGTCTACCACCACCCAGTTGCCTTTGTCGTCTTTGGCGGTAGGGTCGGGGTAGGCGGCTTTATCTACCTTGGCGATGCCCACAATAGCTTTTTCGGATACGCTGTGGTAGAAGAGCACTAGGTCGCCGGGTTGCATCTGCTGCATGTTGTTGCGGGCCTGGTAGTTGCGCACGCCGTCCCACATGGTGCGGCCGTCTTTTACCAGGTCGGCCCAGGAGTAAGTTTCAGGTTCTGATTTAACTAACCAGTGTTGCATTACGGTAAGGGTGATGTAAGTTAGAAAGTTGTAAAGTTAGAAAGTTAAAAGGTTAGTGTGGTTTATTTACCTTGTTGCTGCTGGTAGCGCAGGACATCGTGTGTGAGAAGAACCAGCAGTATGCCGCTCAGCAGCCCGCCCCAAAAAGTATGGAGCACACCCGATAGCATGAGTATAAAAACAAGTGCCAGCAGGGCGGCCTTCAGTAATAGTTTGTGGTAGCGGCTCAGGGAAAGGTACTGCTTGCTGATGCCCGTGAACATGCGGTACAACCTGGGGATGCTTCCTGCCGCGCGTTTCAGGAAGCGGTGTGCCTCCCACTCGAATTGCACCAGCAGCACGCCCAGCACCAAACCTCCGAAAAAGCTGATGAACAGGTCAACTACGGCAAGCACCATGAACAGCAAAAGCAGCAGCAAGGCGGTTCTGGTTCGGGTTGATCTGGATAGTTTTTCGTAACTGAGCATCAGGCTTTCTTTTATCTTGAGGTGTAATCCATAGTTTAAAGTATAAACTTGTATTAGCGCTCAGGCTATGCCCGCTTAAGTATATACTATACTTCTAATGTATAGCGAACGTTTAAAATTTATTCCAGCCGCTTTACTTTCAGCAGGCTGTCGCTGATCGACACAATCTCGATGCGGTACTCTAACGGAGGGTTGCTGCCCTCGGCCATGCGGACCTCCACCAGGTTCTTTTTCAGGTGCGTCCACTCGCCTGTTTCCTCCTGCAGGCCGTCGGCAGGGGCAATTTCGTAGCGCTTAAATACGCCGCCAGCTTCTGCACTAAAGCCGGTTCGCCCTCTGGAAGGCGGAAAGTCATAAGTATTGGGGCGGTATACCCACAAGCCCTCCTCGTCTTCCTCAAAGGAATGCAGCCATACTTTACCGGCCAGCTGGGCCACCACTTTGTCGTCTGGCTTGCAGGTAACAGCCATAAAAAGCAGGCACAACAGGCAAAACACAAAAGCATTTCTCATAAATATGCGTGTCTGGTTACATGCTAAGATAGAGAATTAGCGCGTATATCGAAGTATAGAAGGGCAACTATTCTCCCTGCCCCGCATCTTAATTAAGTACAAGAAGCTGCTACAGAGAGCCTAAGAGAGGAGCAATGGTTCGGGTGGTTTTCGCTATCTTTGCAGCATACCGACAAGACGCAGGCTTTGGAAAACAAGAAGATCATAAAACAGTTTAAGCTGGCTGCCGAGCTCATGGAGCTCCACGACGAAAATCCGTTTAAGGTGCGCTCTTACGCCAACGCCGTAGCGGCCTTGGAACTGGTAGAGGAACCGCTGGAAACGCTGACGCAGGCGCAGCTGGAGGGCATACAGGGTGTGGGCAAGGGCATTGCTGCCAAGATTCTGGAGATAAACGAAAAAGGCACTTTTGCCGAGCTGGACCAGATGCTGCAGGTAACGCCGCCGGGGGTGGTGGAGATGCTGCGCATCAAAGGCATCGGCCCTAAAAAGGTGCGCAACCTCTGGAAAGAGCTCGGTGCCGAGACCGTGGAAGAGCTGCTGGAGGCCTGCGAGCTGGATAAAGTGAGCAAACTGAAAGGCTTCGGCGCCAAAACGCAGGAGAACATCAAGCAGGCCCTGCTCTTTACCCAGCAGAACCGTGGCAAACTGCTCTATGCAGAGGCGGAACTGGTAGCTGAAGGCCTCCTGCAAAGTATAAAAGCCGCTGTGCACGAGGCGCAGGTAGAACTGGTGGGGGAGATGCGCCGCCGCATGGAGATCATCACCCAGCTGCAGTTTGTACTTGCCACAGGTGCCCCGGTGAAGGCGCATGAGGCGCTGCAACGTATGGTCGAGCTGCGGGAGGATGAAAAAGCCTCCGGTCCGTTTGCCTGGCGCGGCTGGCTGGCCGAAACCGGTATGCCGGTGGAGGTGCGGTTGGTACCCACAGAGCGCTTTGCCAACGAGTTGCTGCTGACCTCTGCAAGCGTGGAGCACCTGGCGCAGCTGTTTACGGCCAGCACCAACCTGCTAACGGTTGTGCGCGGGCAAGCCTATACTTCGGAAGCAGACATTTACAAATCAGCGGGCATGGCCTACGTTGCGCCCGAGCTGCGCGAAGGCACGAACGAGCTGGAACTGGCGCTGCAAAACAAATTGCCCCAGCTGCTCGAGCTTTCCGACCTGAAAGGCATTCTGCACAACCACAGCACCTACTCCGACGGTGCGCATACTTTGGAACAGATGGCGACCTACTGCCGCGACATGGGCTACGAGTACCTGGGCATATCTGACCACAGCAAAACAGCTGCCTACGCTGGTGGCCTGCGCGAGGGCGATGTGTTGCGCCAGCAGAAGGAAATAGATGAGCTGAACAAGAGGCTGGCTCCGTTCCGGATCTTCAAAGGCATTGAGTCAGATATTCTGGGCGACGGCTCGTTGGACTACGACGAAGACATCCTCAGGACCTTCGACTTCATTGTGGCCAGCATCCACAGCACGCTGAACATGGACGAGCAGAGGGCAACCGCGCGCCTGATCACGGCCATCGAGAACCCTTACACCACCATGCTGGGACACCCTACCGGCCGCCTGCTGCTGCGCCGCGAGGGCTACCCGATCAACCACAAAATGGTGATCGACGCCTGCGCCGCCAACAACGTCATCATCGAGATAAATTCCAACCCCTGGCGCCTGGACCTGGACTGGCGTTACGTGCAGTATGCACTGGAAAAAGGCGTGATGCTAAGTATAAACCCCGATGCCCACCACACCAGTGGCTACGACGACATGAAGTACGGCGTGCTGGTTGGCAGAAAAGGAGGCCTCACGAAGGAGATGACCTTCAACGCCAAGTCGCTGGAGGAAGTGGAGAAGTATTTCAGGGAGCGGAAGGAGAAGATAAAGTAGCGGGCAAAGAATCAATCTTAACCTCTACTGGCGCGAATCTTCAGATTCGTGACCAAAAAGTGATGTGGAGTCTCTGACTCCACTGAAGCCAGCGGCTTCATAAAGCACATGTGCTGGTAAGTATGCAAACCAGGTAGCCCAAGTATAGCCACAAGTTGAAAACTTGCGGCCGCGTTTTCCTAAAGTATAAAATGCCAAAAATCCTCATACTTCGTTTTTCCTCCATCGGCGATATCGTGCTGACCACGCCCGTTATCCGCTGCATCAAGCAGCAGGTGCCGGGGGCGGAGGTACACTATTGCACCAAAAAAGCCTTCCAGAGTATACTGGCCAACAACCCGTATGTGGACAAGGTGCATGTGCTGGGGGAGAAGCTGAGCGACCTGGTGCAGGAGCTGAAGGCGGAGAACTTCGACTACGTGGTGGATCTGCACAACAACCTGCGCACGCGCATCATCAAAACAAGGCTGGGCAAGCCGAGCCGCAGCTTTAACAAGCTCAACTACGAGAAGTGGCTGATGGTGAACTTCAAGCTCAACCGCCTGCCCGACGTGCATATTGTGCAACGCTACCTCGATGCCGCTGCCGCATTGGGCGTAAAAGACGACGGAGGCGGGCTGGATTACTTTATTCCTGCCCAGGATGAGGTAGGCGTTCATACTCTGCCGGAAGGCTTTCAGCAGGGCTATGTGGCTTTCGCTATCGGCGCGCAGCATTACACCAAGCGCCTGCCCACCGAGCGCATCATCGAGCTGTGTGAGCGCCTGCAGCAGCCGGTTATACTTTTGGGAGGCAAGGAAGACGCCGCCACCGGCGAGGAAATAGCATCATATTTCCAAAAGCAAACAACGAACACCGAACACCGAACAACGATTTACAACGCCTGCGGCAAGTATAGCCTCAACGGCTCGGCCTCCCTGGTGCGGCAGGCCACGCAGGTAGTAAGCCACGACACGGGCCTGATGCACATTGCGGCGGCTTTCCGGAAGGACATCATCAGCGTGTGGGGCAACACTATCCCAGAGTTCGGCATGTACCCCTTCCGCACAAAGTATAAAGTGCTGGAAGTGCAGGGCCTCAGCTGCCGCCCCTGCTCCAAAATCGGCTACAGCAAGTGCCCCAAAGGCCATTTTAAGTGCATGCGCGACATTTCGTTTGAGGATCTGAAAGTATGAATGTAAGGCCAATGAGAAGAATTTATACTTGCCTGCTTGCTTTTATACTTCTGCAGGGCTGCAGCGAGGCACAGCAAAGTATAGCTGAGCCTGATGTTTTGGAGACAGGAAGTGCTACTGAGGCGACGGAAACAGCACCAGAAGATCAAACCTTTGTAGTATTGCCCGGTTGGGCCGAGGAGGCTTTTCTGGCGCAGGGTCTAAACCAGAAGTATAGGGTTGGTAACTGGGTGCAACCAAATATTCTTTCAGGTGATTTTGACGGGGATAAACAGGAGGATGTAGCCTTTTTAATCGTGAACACTGCTACCGATGAGAAAGGGGTGATGATCGTGTTTCAGGATGAACAGAAGTCCTACAGCGTATTCGGGGCAGGTACTTTGTTTGAGGACATGCGCAACATGGATTGGATAGAGATTTTTGAAAAGGTTGAGGCCGGACAGACAATTGCGCCAACGCTGATCGAAGAAGAAACAGGAGATATACTAGGCGAAGATCTGCAAAATGCTGTACTGTTAAAGTCGGATGGTATTTTTCTACATCTAGCTGAAGCATGTGGCGGAGGCATCATTTATAAAAAAGACACCGGCTACGGCTGGATAAATATTGAATAACAAATTATGCCTAAATATAATTTAACATGGGAAGAATCAGATGTGCAGCTATTAAATGCCATGCTTTTAGCATCTGACGAAGATGGCAGCGCGCCGTTGGCTGAGATTCTGCTTATGGCCGATGCGCAGGACGGAACCGTGCTGACGCGAAAGGAAGTGGAGCAGGGGCTGGAGAAGCTGATGTCGGTGGGCTACGTAGCGATAAAAAAGAACAAGCTGCAACTGATGCCAGCCTTTCTGGAGGCTTACCAAAGTATAGACGGCTCTGAAAACGAAGCGGAGGCCCTGCAGCAGTTGCTCCAAAGCCAGGAACTAACCCCTGAAGGTATGGACGAGCCCAAAATCCTGATCAAAAAGTATAAACTCAAGAACCAGTACCAGGCTTATCTGGAGCAGTTTGGCGGGGAAGAGTAAAAGAATCGGAGTGAAATTGTTTGAAAGCAGAAACGCCGCTGAAGTTATACTTCAGCGGCGTTTCGTTTATTCGTGGAGCATCGTCACATCTCCGCGTTTAAGAATTAAGAGATCTTCTCGAACCCTAAGTATGGGTGCAGCACCTTTGGCATGTTGATGCCGTCCGGCGTTTGGTTGTTCTCCAGTATAGCCGCTACAATGCGTGGCAGGGCCAGGGCGCTACCGTTCAACGTATGCAGCAGCTGCGTTTTACCCGACTCGGTTTTATAGCGCAGCTTCAGGCGGTTGGCCTGGTAGGTCTCGAAGTTAGAGGCAGAACTTACCTCTAGCCAGCGACCCTGAGCGGTAGAGTATACTTCCATGTCGTAGGTAAGGGCGGAGGTAAAGCCCATGTCGCCGCCGCACAGGCGCAGCACGCGGTAAGGCAGCTCCAGTTTCTGCAACAGCCCCTGTATGTAGCTGCTCATCTCCTCCAGCGCCTCGTACGATTTCTCCGGCAGCGTTACCTGCACAATCTCCACCTTATCGAACTGGTGCAGGCGGTTCAGGCCGCGCACGTCAGCACCCCAGGAACCGGCCTCACGACGGAAACAAGGCGTATGGCCCGTATTCTTGATAGGCAGCTGATCCACCGGAACAATTTCATCACGGTACATGTTTGTGATGGGAACCTCTGCTGTTGGGATCAGGTACAGGTTGTCTGCCGTGGCATGATACATCTGTCCGTCCTTGTCGGGCAACTGGCCCGTACCATAGCCAGACGCCTCATTTACCACAATCGGTGGCTGCACCTCCATGTATCCGGCCTTGATGGCCTCGTCGAGGAAGAAGTTGATAAGCGCGCGCTGTAAGCGTGCTCCCTGCTTCTTGTAAAACGGAAAACCGGCTCCGGATACTTTGTTGCCCAGCTCAAAATCAATGATGTCGTATTTCTGGATTAGCTCCCAGTGTGGCAGCGCGCCTTCGTGCAGCTGCGGAATCTGGCCATGCTCCAGCACCACCTCGTTGTCCTCGGCGCTTTTGCCGAAAGGCACGCTCTCGTGCGGCAGGTTAGGCAGTTTGTACAGGGCGCTCTGAATCTGGTCCTCCAGGGACGAGAGTTGCTCAGCTAAGGCTTTGGTTTGCTGCTTCAGTTCGGAGGTTTCGGCTTTGGCGGCCTCGGCCTTCTCGCGCTCTCCGTTCTTCATCAGCATACCAATCTCTTTCGAGAGGGAATTGGCGCGGCTCTGAAGTGTATCGTGCTCGTTCTGAACCTGGCGTCGCTGCTGATCGAGCTCCAGCAGAGCGGCTACCTCCTCGGCAGCGTTTTTGTAGTTTTTCTTGTTCAGCCCGGCAATCACCTGCTCGGTCTGCTCTCTTAAAACTGATAGCTGTAGCATAATAAAGTATAATGTATAACCGCAAAAATAGCGCTTTTAAACTATTTAGCGGCTTTTACGAAATCTTTTAAACAAAAATTGAAACTTTTTATCTAAAACAAACGGTAATATTTGTTAATTAACGAGCATTGCAATAACATTGCGGTGCATTTGAAGAAGGCTCTGATTCCCGTGCCTTTCTGACTCTTTCGCAACCTATTCTTTTTTCCTGAAATAAACGAAAATCTCTCGCTTTGTTCGCGCACTGCGAAACCTGGCAAGTTAAGTTAACTACCATACCATTATTTATGTACAAAATTGAAGAATTGAAAGATAGACTTCTTTCAGAACTCAAGGAAATTGCTGAGCAACTGGGCGTTAAAAACTTTAAGAAACTCAGCAAACAAGACCTTATCTATAAAATCCTCGATCAACAAGCCGTTACCCCTCTCGAAAACTCCTCCAGAAAGTCCAATACTGCAACCCGAAAAGAATCTGCTGGTAGTACAGAAACCCCTGAAGTTGCAATTGCGGTGGAGGAACAGGCGCCAGAGGCTCCCGCCAGGCAGGAAAGACGCCAGCGCATACAGGTAGCCCCACGCAGCGAGGAAAGAGCACCTGTGGCTGTGCCTGCTGAGGCACCCGTAAAAGACCACGGGGCGCAAAACCACCGCGAGCGCGTGCGCCGCGACAACAGAGAGGAAAACCGCTCTGAAGCCCGCACGGCCGAAGCCCGCCCTGAGGCCCGTAGCACCGAAGCTCGCCCCGCCGACAACAGAAGGGAAAGAGAGAACCGCAACGACAACCGCGGAAACGATAACAGAGATAATCAAGCTGATAACCGAGGTGGCGAGCGCAACGATAACACGCGCCGTAGCAACCAACAGCAACAGCAGCAACAGAACGCAGCTAACGCTAACAACTTCAAGGAGTTCGACGGTATAATCCTGAATGAAGGGGTACTGGAACTGATGCAGGATGGCTATGGCTTCCTGCGTTCCACGCACTACAACTACCTCGCCTCCCCGGACGATATCTATGTTTCTCCTTCACAAATCAAACTTTTCGGACTGAAGACGGGTGATACCGTAAAAGGCCAGATCCGTCCGCCGAAAGAAGGGGAGAAATATTTTGCACTGCTGAAGGTGGAAACCGTAAACGGCCGCACCACGGAGGAGATCCGCGACCGCATTCCGTTCCAGCACCTGACGCCGCTTTTCCCGGAGGAGCGCCTGAAGCTGACCACCAAGCCAAGCCAGCTTTCCACCCGTATCCTGGACCTGTTTGCCCCAATCGGTAAGGGCCAACGCGGTATGATTGTGGCACAGCCAAAGACAGGTAAAACCGTGTTGCTGAAAGAGATAGCGAATGCTATTTCTGAGAACCACCCGGAAGTATACCTGATGATCCTGCTCATCGACGAGCGCCCGGAAGAGGTAACGGACATGGCCCGCAGCGTAAAAGCAGAGGTAATTGCCTCTACCTTCGACGAGCAGGCCGAGCGCCATGTGAAGGTTTCCAGCATTGTACTGGATAAAGCCAAGCGCATGGTGGAGTGCGGCCACGACGTGGTTATCCTCCTGGACTCTATCACGCGTCTGGCGCGAGCCTACAACACAGTGGTGCCATCTTCCGGTAAAATCCTATCGGGTGGTGTGGATGCCAACGCCTTGCACAAGCCTAAGCGCTTCTTCGGTGCTGCCCGTAACGTAGAGAACGGCGGCTCGCTCACTATCATCGCCACCGCCCTGATTGACACAGGCTCTAAAATGGACGAGGTGATTTTCGAAGAATTCAAGGGTACCGGTAACATGGAGCTCCAGTTGGACCGCAAGTTGGCCAACCGCAGGGTTTACCCAGCCATCGACGTTCCGGCTTCCGGCACACGCCGCGAGGACCTGCTGATGGACCGCGACGAGCTGAACCGCATCTGGATCCTGCGCAAGTTCATGTCCGACATGAACTCGATAGAAGCGATGGAATTCCTGAAAGAAAGAATGAAGGGCACCAAGAGCAACGAGGAGTTCCTGATTTCGATGAACGGGTAAGGAGAGAGGTTAGCTTAACTTATACTTGCAGCCTGCCAGACTTTGCGTTTGGCAGGCTGCTTTGTTTTGTACTGTTTATACTTTCTCTGGCGCAAGTCTTCAGACTTGTGCCTAAATATGATGTCGAGTCTCTGACTCGACTGGCTCGAAGAGCCATACTTAAACTTTGGCTATACTTTTATTCCTGCTGATTTATACTTTCCTAACCGCTGGCGCAATCTGGCAGCTCGTGTCGTTTTATACTTTGCTATACTTTTATACTTGCCCGGTCATACTTTCATCGCGACTGCTTCCGTCAACTTGAACCAAGCTATTCGTGCTAGCGACCGTTCATCCTCCAGGCTTACATAAGCTATCGTTTCACCTCCTGCTTTCTGCCCTCCTAGGCCGGGAGGCCTCGTTTTCCTGCTCAGCGCTGTGTTCCCTCCTGCCCTCGTACCTCGGGCTGCCCTTAGCGGGCACCGGATCTCACAAGGCGCCTCTCAGAAAAACTGGGAACAGAATTGGTAGCTGTTGCCTTTGCTACTGGAAAGGAAAGTATAAACACCTCTATAGTCCCCTTAAGGGGACTATAGAGGTGTTTATACTTTCGCAGAAAAGAACAGAAACTATAGCACTTATACTTCAGCCAAAGCAGTTACAGACTCCCCTCCTTGGCTAAGGAGGGGCAGGGGTGGTTGGACCCGGCACTGCTGAATCCTCCATCCCCGTTTTTAGGGGAGGGTTGGGGAGGGGTGCCCCACACCTACTGCCAAAAACTGTAATCGGGCTGTGTGAGCAGGTAGAAAGTATAGCTCATGACGAAGCCGTAAATGATGTGGGCAAAGATAAGGGTGGTGAGGTAGGTTCTAAGTCGGATGATGGGTGGCCGTGGGTGCACCATAAAGAAAAAGTACCAAATCACCATAGCGACCAGGCCGTGCGCCAGCCCAAACAGCAAGCCCCAGGAGGCAGTGGGCAATCCAACGCCGGAGTTCCACAGCGCCAGGTAAATAATCGCAAAGAAAATGCCTGCAGCATAGTGGGCCAGCGTGCCGGCTACTTTTGTGCCTGTCAGCTCCGAAAGGCTCCCATCCGGGTGTGTGCGGTTGAGCAGCATTGTGCCTAAAATACGCACTACTTTCATCACACGGTGCGTGACAAAGGAAAGCAGGTACAGAAAGGCAGTCATGGCGATGGTACCGGCTATGCCTGCCACTACGGCATCCAAGAACTTCATAGTTTTGCAGTTTACAAGTATACCGTATTACGAAGCCTCTATTAAGTTGGCCACAATCTCACCACCATCATCAACACAAACGCGGCGCTGATGCAGAGCGAGGAGACTTTGTTCATTTGCATGGTGTTCTCAAAATTAGCTTCCTGCCGGTCTTTTTGCGCCCGCAGTACCCAGCCAATAAAGAAGAAGGAGATGGGCGCCATGCATAGCAGGAATATGAAAATATTGCGAATCTGCCCCGTGCTGAAGTATAACCAGAGTAGCAGCAGGGCACCAGCCAGCAAGCTGATAGCAGCAAAAAAGTAGGTCCCCCGGATGCCCAGCAGCAGGCTTAAGGTGCGGTCGCCGCGGCGGCTGTCTTCCTCGTGCTGGTAAATCTGGGTAAGGGGGTAGGAGCCGCAGAGAAACAGCGTGCTTACCAAGGCAAACCACACATTTGGCTCCTGCAGCACCTGCTGCACCGGCAGGCCTATACCCACCTGCACCATCGCAAAAGTATAGGCG
Source organism: Pontibacter chinhatensis (assembly GCF_900113285.1). Lineage (GTDB taxonomy): Bacteria > Bacteroidota > Bacteroidia > Cytophagales > Hymenobacteraceae > Pontibacter > Pontibacter chinhatensis. The sequence continues at coordinate 91,333 of NZ_FOOT01000004.1, read as the reverse complement.
CCCTGAAAAAACGTAACTATAAAAGTGCTGAGGATGGGGTACTTCTTCAGGCGAATGCCCTCGTAGCTGTAGGCTTTGGAAATGAGCAGGTAAAGCGCCACCAACCCGGCAAAAAGTGGCGAGAGAATCAGGCTCAGAAGTATGGCCAGTGCATCGAACAGCCAGACCAGGTGCAGCAGCTGCTGGTTTGGCTGGGGAGGATGCTTCAGCCCGCCGATGCTGCCCTCGTCGCGGTCGTAGTAGGAGTTGTAGCCGTTGCTGGCAGGGTACACCAGCACATGCAGCACCAGAAACACCGCCGCCGCCCGCCATGGGTTGGCCTGCGGCAAGGTGCTCAGAGCAAACCAGTAAACCGGCATCAGGTACACCGAAAACGGAATCCGCATCAGCGTTAGGGCATCGCGGTAGCTATGCGTTGGTGTTACTTGTTTAGCGTTGTTTGTTATCCGCGACATGCTCTTATTCACTTATTCATGATTCCTCCGGATACCCGATTAGGTAGATGACGTACTTGCCTGCCCCCGCCCCAACGCGACCAGCGCGCCAGGTATACCCGGGCGCCTGTACTTCTGAGGCCATCTGCCGCAGCTGTTCCGGGGTATAAATCCGCAGCAGGGATACGGTGCCGTCCCAGATAATGCCCAGTGGGATGAGCGGAAGTATGTACGTGAAAAAGAGCCTGCTGATACTGAAGGGCCGGATAAAAGGCGTCACCACAAGTATAATTACCGGGAAAAACAGCCACAGCAGGAGCATCTCCAGCCAGCTTTTCTTTGATCCCTCGAAAATACCGATGGCTGTGCGTTTAGTGGCTGCATCCTGAAGGATGGCCTTGGCCACAGCCGGCGGGAAATGGTGAAAAGAAGAGAAGATGGTGCGCACTCCTTTTATACTTTCGGGTACGGCGGTGGCATCTACCGGCTCGGGTATAAAATCGATGGCTCCGCCGGATTCGTGGCGGATGTATTCGTAGGCGCCCAGGTTGGGGTAGAGGTCGGAAAGCGTGACCTGTACGGGCTTTCCCATTCGCTGTGTTAGTTGCTGCTGTACCGAGGCAATGCCGCCCCCGGCCCCCGAGCAAAGGTCGGTGAGGTGGCTACTTCGGGTGCGCTCCAACAGTTCCTGCAACAGGGGTATGGCCGCCTCATAGGCATTTAGCCGCGTAATCATGAAGCGCAGGAAATCGAGCATGCCCTGCCGGATAACGTGCGGGAACCAGGGCTGGTCTTCGAACTCGAAAAGCTGAAGGCGAATGTTCAAGGGCTGCTTTTTTGCTGAAGTACTCTGCTACAGCAACAAAGGTTTTCCGGACAGCTGAAAGTATAGGCGCAAGTATAAAAGCAGCCGGTTTATACTTGCGCCGACCTATAAAAGTATAATCAAATCAGTCCGTTCACGCCGGCACCCACACGCAGGCCGTCGCCGGTGTTGCTGAAGAACTGCCAGTACTCGGCCGCCGGCTTGGCCGGGTCGGGAAGTACAGAAAGCGTGGAGCCGTCGCTAAAGTATAGCATGAGCCCGTAGTTGTCCTGCTGCTCTGCGCGCTCCAGCACCAGGTTGGGGTTATTGTTGATGAGCTCCGTCATGCGCTGGTCGAGCATACTGGAGCCGGGCTTTTTCCAGTCCCAGACCGGAGTAGGTAGTCCGGCCTCGCGCTTGCGGATGTATACTTCGCTGTGGCGGATGGTGCCGCCATCTGGTTCTTGCAACTCCCAGGGGCAGTTCACGGCCAGCGTTATCTCCCCCACATCCAGCACAAGCCCCTGCGGGGTAGTATAATGTGTGTGCCCGAAGTGGAAGAATTGCACTGTTTCCTGGCGGGTAGTTTTGGTAAGCGGCAGCCCAATCAGCCTGTCGAATACCTGTTGTATTGTCTCTTGCATCCCGATTCTGTTTTGGTGCGTCTGCCTCGCAAAGATAGGCACTACAAGCCAAAGTATAGCCGTTGCCTGTCGTGTTATGCGCCGCAGCAAAGTATAAAGTATAGCCAGTGCCCTACCAGCCGTGGTCGGTTTTTGCACTTGCTTTAATCGGCAGCAAGGCTGGCTTTTAGAAATTTATACCGCTATCCCTCCCTTTTTTTCGTAAGGAGGCAGGAGTATAAGCCTGCCCTGTCGCTTAACAATGCTGCTGTGAGGGTGGGCCAGATAGAACAATTTTATAGATTTAGGTGACAATTGACTGATAATAAATTGGTTAGTGGTACGGGGCTTCCGCGACGCATGGTGTTACTAAATAGTGATTTTATTTACTAAGTAATAGAAGATGTACTTCTTAGATGTTGTGCACAAAAAGTATCTTTGTGACCGTTAAAGAATGAAGTGCTTGATAGGGAATTTAAACCATAGCTGCCTCTGCACATGCTGAAGATGCCAAAAGAGCAAGAGAAAGTACAAGAGCCTAAGAAAACATCGTCTTCCATTGCCTCTAAGGTGATTAGCTTTACCTGGAAAATATTTTTTCTGGGCCTTTTCGTGATACTGGGGTACTTGTTCAGTGTAGAGTATAACGTGCTGTACCTGTTCGGTTCCTCCCCAAGTCTGGACAGGCTGGAGAATCCGCGATCTGACCAGGCCTCCGAACTTTATACTGCCGACGGGAAGTTGATTGGCAAGTACTTCCGCGAGAACCGCAGCCCGGTCACGTACCAGGAGCTGTCGCCGGAGCTGGTGCAGGCGCTGCTGGCCACCGAAGACATCCGTTTTTACGAGCACGCCGGCATAGACCCGGAGGCGATTGTGTCGGCGGTGTACGGCAGCTTTCAGGGGGAGGCGCGCGGCGCGAGTACCATTACCCAGCAGCTGGCCAAAAACCTCTACAAAACCCGCACCGACGACTCCAAAGGCGTTCTGGGGCATATCCCGGGACTCAGCATTGTAATCTCCAAAACCAAGGAGTGGCTGACGGCCATCAAGCTCGAGCAGCGTTATACCAAGGAGGAGATCCTGACCATGTACCTGAACACGGTGGATTTTGGCTCCAACTCCTTCGGTATCAAAGTGGCTTCCAAAACCTTCTTTAATACCACACCCGAAAAACTAAAAACGGAGCAGGCCGCCGTGCTGGTGGGCCTGCTGAAAGCCCCCACTTATTACAGTCCGCGCTTTAACCCGGAGAATGCCACCCGCCGCCGCAACGTGGTGATGGGTCAGATGGTAAAGTATGGCTACCTCGACAAGGCCAAAGCCGACTCGCTGAGCCAACTGCCGCTAGTGTTGGACTATAGCGTGGAGAACCACTACGACGGGCCGGCCACCTACTTTAGAGGGGCTGTGGCCGATTACCTGCAGGAGTGGTGCAAGGAGAACGGCTACGACCTCTACCGCGACGGGCTTAAAATTTATACGACCATCGACTCGCGCATGCAAGCCCACGCCGAAGCGGCCATGGAGGAGCAAATGCGCAAGCTGCAGCGCCGTTTCTACAGTCACTGGGAGGGTAAGAAGCCCTGGGTGGATGAGAAGAACCGCGAGATACCTGGCTTCATAGAAGAAACGATAAAGCGTACGGCCTACTACCGCCGCCTGAAGCAAAAGTATGGCGATGACATGGAAGCCATCAACAAAGAGCTCAACCGCCCGCGCGAGATGAAGGTGTTTACCTGGGATAACGACTCGCTGGAGAAAACCGTGACCATGAGCCCGCTCGACTCGCTGGCCTATTACAAACACTTCCTGCACGGCGGCATGATGACAATGGATCCTTTCACGGGCCACATCAAGGCGTGGGTAGGAGGCATCAACTACAAATACTTTAAGTACGACCACGTGAAACAGGCGCGCCGCCAGCCGGGCTCTACCTTCAAGCCATTCGTGTACGTGGCCGCCATCGACAACGGCTACTCGCCCTGCGACAAAATCGTGGACCAGCGCATCACTATAAATTATGTGGAGAAAGGGGAGAAGAAGAGCTGGTCGCCTACCAACGCCGACTGGCAGTATACGGGCGCCCCGATGACGCTCCGGCGTGGCATGGGCAAGTCGGTGAACTCGGTGACGGCCCAGCTAACCGAGCTTATTGGCTGGGAAACGGTGGTGAAGTATGCGCACAAGCTGGGGATAAAGAGTCCGCTGCAGGCAGTGCCTTCCATTGGCCTTGGCCCTAGTGACGTGTCGGTTTTTGAGATGGTGGGTGCCTACAGCACGTTCCCGAATTACGGCTTCCATACAGAGCCCATGTTTATCACCCGCATCGAGGACCATAACGGCAACCTGCTGCACCAGTTCACGCCGATTCAGAAGAAGGTGCTGAGCGAGGAAACGGCTTTCCTGATGATGCACATGCTCAAGGGCGGCATCGAGGAGCCAGGCGGCACCTCGCAGGCGCTGTGGGAGTATGACCTGTGGAAAGGCAACGAAATTGGCGGCAAAACGGGTACCAGCTCCAACCACTCCGACGGCTGGTTTATGGGCGTAACCAAAGATTTGGTGACCGGAGTATGGGTAGGCGGCGAGGACCGCAGTATACACTTCCGTACTTCGCAGCTGGGGGAGGGCTCTAAAACTGCCTTGCCTATCTATGGTTTGTATATGGAGCGCATTTACCAGGATGAGGAACTGGGCTATACGATGGGCCGCTTCCCGAAACCAACCGTGAAGATCAGCAAGAAGTATAACTGCACCACGGTGTTGCCAAAAGCACAGCCAGACTCTACTCTGCTGGACCCAATGCTGGAGCTGCTGAACATAGGCGATATCCTGTAAGAAGTATAAAGTATAAAAAGAGCGGGGCCGGCTAAAGTATAGCCGGCCCCGCTCTTTTTATACTTATCTTATACCTTAGTCCTTCTCAGAACTGTAAAACGAATCCAGTGCCTCCTCCAGGTAAGTATACTCAAACGTGAAGCCCGTTTGCAGCACTTTGTTGGCGCTGACACGCTGGCTGGCCAGTACCGCCTCACTCATCTCGCCCAGCATCAGGTTAAGCGCAAAGGCAGGCACGTTAGGCAGTACCAGCGGCTTGTGCATGGCCTCGGCAAGTTCTTTGGTAAACTTCGCATTCGTTACCGGGTGGGGGGCCACGGCATTGTACACGCCCTCGTACTCCTTGTCCTCAATGGCACGGATAAACAGGCGGCAGACGTCGTCAATATGAATCCAGGACATATACTGTTTGCCCGAGCCAAGTGCGGCACCAGCCATCATTTTAACAGGCTTGGCCATTTGCGGTAAGGCACCTCCCTTCGGGCTCAGCACAATACCCAGCCTGAAGATGACGGTGCGCAGCGACAGATCGCGCATTTGCCAGGCGGCTGCCTCCCAGGCCTTGCATACCTCTGCCAGAAAATCATCCCCGTACAGGCTCTCTTCCGACATCAGCTGGTCGCCGGCATCACCGTAGATGCCAATGGCAGAGGCAGAGATAAACCCCTTTACCTGGTGTTTGGCACTGCTCAGGTACTTATGCAGCAGGTTGATGCCTTCTACCCGGCTCCTGCGGATTTCTTTTTTGCGCTCCTCTGTCCATTTCTCGTCAGAGACGCCTGCCCCGGCCAGGTTTACGATGTAGTCTGCATGGTTGAGGGCGTTCTCATCGATGTAGCCCTGCTTTACATCCCACTTAAAGGCTTTGTAGGTGGACATTTTTTCCGGTTTTCGGCTGAGGTGCGCTACCTCATACCCCTGATCTATCAGCATTTCCGACAAACGCATCCCCACAAGCCCTGAGCCACCTGTAATGAGTATTTTTCCTGGCATAGCTTATTTGTGTTAGCACAGTGAGATAACCTATACGAAACTTAGGTATATTTAAGTTTACTTATATTAGGTAGTAGTAAAAGGAGTGCGTTACGAGGTGCTACAGGTATGGCTTAGCGCTTGGTGCGGATATGCCCCAGAAACTCAGCGCGATAAGACTCCTGCTCAAACAGGCCGGAATACTCGGCGGTGATGGTGCTGCTGCTTACGTCGTTTACGCCACGGCTCATCACGCACAGGTGATCGGCCTCTATCAACACAGCCACGTTCTCCGTTTGCAGCGCCTGCTTCATCTCGTTGGCAATCTGCATGGTCATGCGCTCCTGCACCTGCGGACGGCGGGCGTAGTACTGCACAATGCGGTTCAGCTTAGACAGACCAATAACGTGCTCGTTGGGGATGTAAGCCACGTGCGCCTTCCCAATGATCGGCACAAAGTGATGCTCGCAGGAAGAGTACACGGTAATGTCCCGCTCCACCAGCATTTTGTTATACTTGTACTTGTTCTCGAAGCGGCGGGCGTGGGGCTTGTTGTCCGGGTGCAGGCCGCTGAAAATCTCTTTCACAAACATTTTGGCCACGCGGTGCGGCGTTCCTTTCAGGCTGTCGTCCTTCAGGTCCAGGCCCAGGGTATGCATAATCTCACGGAAGTGCCCCTCAATAATGGTGATCTTCTCGTCATCGGAAAGGTCAAATGCATCCGCACGCATGGGAGTCTCCAGAGAGCCCATTACATGGTCATCCATCGCCTCTTGGTTCTCCAGGTCGTGGTTATCCATTATATTCCACAAAGTTTCGTTCTGTCTCATACAGTGTTACAGCTAAATCATAGTCCGGGCTGATCCTGCCACGCAGCTTGTTCCAAATCACGGCCGCAATGTTTTCGGCGGTGGGGTTCAGCTGGCGAAACTCCTCAGTGTCCAGGTTCAGGTTTTTGTGGTCAAACTTGTTAACCACTTCTTCCTTCACCAGGTCGCTGAGTTTCTTCATGTCATACACATACCCGGTCTCAGGGTTTACAGGACCCGTTAGCCGCACAATTAACTCATAGTTATGGCCATGGTAGTTGGGGTTGCTGCACAAGCCGAACACCGCGTCGTTCTGCTCCTCCGTCCAGGCGGGGTTGTGCAGCCTGTGGGCGGCGTTAAAGTGTTCTTTCCGGCAAACGGTTACTCTCATAGTGCTTGTAACAGCTAAGGTGCGGTAAAGTTTGGCCTCTTGTTCCACCAATCCACTGCGAGTGCCATAAGTTTGCAAAGTTAGCGTTGCTAACCCTATTCCCAAACCAAAAACAGGCTAATTTAATTCGTTTTGCCCTCGCGCTTTCTGCCGGCTATTTTTTAACTTCGTGTATCAGTCAAACCTATCAGAGTACAAAAAGTAGCAGACCTATGAGGGGATTTATACTTGCCATGTTTATGTTGGTAACGGCAGCGGTGTGCCAGGCGCAGTCGGTTCAGGTAAAAGAGGTAGAGCAGGAGGTGCAGGGCGTAAAGCGACGCGGGCAGCAGCTGTCGGTGCAGTTGGACCCTAAAACCGTGGAGCGGTCGTGGAGGGAGTACCTGGGGCAGCAGGCAGGGCGTGTAAAGGTAAGTAAGGGGCTGATTACAGTAGAGGCTGCCAAGGTAGATACAATTTCAGGCGTGCCGATGCGCCTGGTGTCCATGGTCAGCAGCGATGCCACGGGCAGTAACGTGTGGTGGGCGCTGGACTTTGGCACCGATTATATGAGCCAGGCTTCCACGCCCAAGGAGTATGCTGCCGCAGAGGGCTTTCTGAGAGGCTTCGCCCGCAAGCTGTACCGGGATGATGTGTTCCGGCAGATTAATGCCGCAGAAGACGTGCTCAGGGCCACTAAAGCCGAGCAGGACCGGGTGGTGAAGGAAGCCAACAGCCTGCAGCTAAGTATAGAACGCAACAAGCAGCGCCGCAAAGAGCTGGAGGCCGAGCTGGTGCGCAACGCCGAGGACCTGAAGCAACTGGAGCAGGAGGTGCAGCGAAACCAGCAGAAGCAGGAGCTGAGCCGCCAGCGGGTGCAGGAGATGGAGCAGGCGGTGGATGCCGTGCGGGCCAAGCTGCTGCAGGTAAGTAAGTAGCAGGTGTATACTTTTTTTCTTTACTTGAAGCGATAACTTAAAAAGCTTGTGCGATGCCTCTTTATCTTCTACTCCTGGCAATGCTGCCCCTCGCCTCATTTTCTCACTCGGACAGCCGGATGAAAGTGGTGCGCAGTGATGAACTTAAAACCATTACTTTGGAAAATGAAGAGGAGGTTACCCTGCACAAAGTATGGAAGTATAAGACCTTTAATAATCTCCCGCATATGTTCGCGAATGGGAGTGGCATCTATAGCGTAGAACCATTTACAACCTTGGATCTAAGGGATAGGAACACTTTCCGGTACAATACGCACAAGAAGCGAAGGATGCGCAGTGCCTCATACCAAGTTAGGGACAATGCCCTTGTGATGGAGCAATTCGGGGAGCAGGTCAAGTTTAAGATTTCTAGGCTGACAGCAGACGAGTTAGTGCTTACGGTTCACATTGAGATTGAAGAGGGAGAGGTAGATGTTAAAGGCGATATGGTGGAGTTGGTGTATATCGCTACCATTCCGTAGTTACTCAACCGGCTTATTTCAAGAAGGAATTTATACTTGTAGAGACGCAACATATTGCGTCTCTTTTTTATAGGCTTGTATATTGTATGGGCAAGGTGAAGCCGCAGCACAAGCTATGAGCCTTGATAATCTATGTTGCTTAGGGTGTTAAGAGTTTGTAGTTGTACGGTGGGAAGTCGCTGCTGCCATCTAAAGCTTTTATGCTGCTAATAACCTTGTCAAGCTCTTGCCTTGAGCCTTTCAATATATACTGTTCATCCTGATACTTTACTTCTACTCCTGAAATCAATGCTTCGAAATAGACTAAACCCTTGAAGTCGTATTCATGGCTAATGATTTGGTTTACTTGCCTTGCCTCCCTTAAAATTGATTCATTCACAAAACCGCTGCTCGGATGCCAACTGTCACCCAACTCTTTCACTTCAACCTTGTCTTCTGGTCGAAACAGCTTTAGAAATAGCTTGAGAGGTACGTCTTCTAAAATCAATTCCATACTTAGGAATTCAGCCTGTTGTAAGGTATAAAGCAGAAGTATAAAGTATAACCCGCACGAGGCGCAAAGTATGGCGCCCCTTATACTTCTAGGATTTGCCTACAGCTTCATCCAGCGTTGTATCTCCTTTTCCGCGAACTTCTCATCGCGCCAGCCTACGAACTTCGTGTTGCCCGATTTATTGAAGTTCGAGAACCAGATCTGAAGTATGGCTTTGGCTCCCGGGTAGTTCTTGCTGAACGCATCAAAGTTGGTGGCGTCGATCCGGCGCTCGCTTGGCCGCGAAGGCACGGCTATTACAATATGGCGCAGCTCGCCGTTTTTTTCTAGTTGCACCAGGCCCACCGGAATCACCTCCATCTCGGAACCTGCCTCGCGCCGCTCTGCCAGCACCAGCACTTCCAGGCCTCTGCCGTTCTTGTTTATCTCTGTGGAGGGGATAAAGCCCATGTTGCCGGGGTAGGGCAGAAAACCTATTTCACGCTCCTGGCCTGCATTCAAGTCGGGCACGAACTCTTTTCTTTCCCTGTCATACACCAGCGTGCGGGTGTTGCCGGCCGGCGTTTCTATTACTGCCTTTAGCTGCTTGTTGGCGGTAAAGGTGGGCAATTTAGTATAATCGGTTTGGCAGGAAGCCAAGGCAAGCAGCAACAGCAAGTATAAAGTATGGCGGATCATGGTGCAATGAGCTAGCGGTTATACTTGTAAATATAAGCAGCAGAGGAAAAGTATAGAAATAGAAGAAGGAGCCGAGGTCGTCGGCTCCTTCTTACTAAAACTATGGAAAACTTATGAAAACAGGTATTCTTATCTTCTTTCCTTGATACGAGCAGCCTTGCCCTGAAGACCTCTCAGGTAGTACAGTCTTGCTCTTCTAACACGACCTCTTCTCACCAGCTCGATTTTCTCGATAGCAGGAGAAAGAAGTGGAAAAATACGCTCCAGACCGATTTGGTTAGATACTTTTCTTACAGTGAACGTCTCTCCGTTTGTGTTCACGTTCTTACGCTGAATCACAACACCCTGGAATTGCTGAATACGCTCTTTGTTACCCTCACGGATTTTAACGTGGATGTTTATAGTATCACCCGCCTGAAAGTTAGGGAAAGAGGCGCGCTTGTCAGTAGATTCCTGCTCGATGAATTTAATTAGTTCGCTCATGATGGCTATGTTCTCTTAAAGTATCTTCTTCAAAATTCGGACTGCAAAGATATGTAAATATTTATTACATAAGAACATTTGCAGAAAAAAAATGTAAAACCTAACGACCACCCCGGTAGATTTTACCGGAAGGCCTTAAAAATATCTGTTCAGCTGGCACAGGCCAGTGCGTTACTCCTCGCCAAGTAGGTCCGGGCGGCGCTGTTTGGTGCGTTCTACGGCCTGCTCAAAGCGCCACTGCTCGATCTTCGGCGTGTCGCCCGACATCAGGATGTCCGGCACCTTCATGCCTTTATACTCGGCGGGGCGGGTATACACGGGCGGGGCCAGCAGGCCATCCTGGAAAGAGTCAGTCAGGGCAGAGGTTTCGTCGTTCAGCACACCGGGCAGTATCCGGATGATGGCATCCGCCAATACAGCCGCGCCAAGCTCCCCACCCGACAGCACGTAGTCTCCGATGCTGATCTCGTGGGTAATGAAATGCTGCCGCACACGCTCGTCCACGCCTTTGTAGTGGCCGCAAAGTATAATCACGTTCTGCATCAGCGAGAACTGGTTTACGATGCGCTGGTTCAGCGTTTGCCCGTCCGGCGTCATGTAAATAAGAGCGTCGTACGCACGCTCCGCCTTCAGTTCTGAAATGCACGCGTCAATCGGCTCAATCATCATCACCATGCCTGCACCGCCGCCAAAGGCATAGTCATCAATTTGGCCATGCTTGTTCACGGCGTACTTGCGCAGGTCGTGTATGTGAATCTCCACCAGGCCTTTTTGCTGCGCCCTTTTCAGGATAGAATGGCTGAAGGGGCTTTCCAACAAGTTTGGCTGGCAGGTGATAATGTCAAAGCGCATTACTTCTTCTCCTCCTCTGTGTCTTCCTCGTCTTCGTCATCAGGGCTGGAGGGTTGTGTGTATACTTCCAGCAGTCCCTCCGGCAGGCTTACATGCAGCTGCTTTGTCTCGCGGTCAGCGCGCAGGAAGATCTCGTCCATCACCGGCACCAGCATTTCCTGGTTCAGGTACTCCATCACCATCAGCTGCTGGTTGGGCAGGTCGTAAAACTCCTTCACGGTGCCCAGGGCACCATGCTGCTCGTCTACCACCTGGTAACCGATCACGTCGTGGAAGTAGAACTGGCCTTCCTCCAGCTCCGGCAGCTCGTCGAGCGGCAGGTACAGGGAGGTGTTGCGCAGCGTCTCTGCCTGGGCGATGGTGTCGATATCCTCAAACTTGATGATAAAGCGGCCTTTGGCCTGCGGCTCCATGGACGTTATAAAAAAAGGAATCAGTCTTCCCTTTTGCTCCAGGAAAACTGATTCCAAATCTTCATAATCTTCGGGGTAGTCTACGTCAAAAAACGCGACTACTTGGCCCTTGGTGCCATGGGTCTTGACGATATAGCCTAAAAGGAAGCATTCATCAACATGCATGGCACATCAATTTATGCTTGCTCTTCTGTAGCCTCGCCACCTTCTGCAGCGGCCTCTGGAGCCTCTTCAGCAGGAGCATTTGCAGCAGCTTTCTCAGCAGCGCGCTGGCGGATAGCCTCTGCACGCGCCTCGTTCACTTTACGCTCAGCTTCCAGGGCAGCAGCACGCTTGGCTTCTTTCTCAGAACCAACTTTCTGGCGCTTAGCTTCTACCTTGGCATCTTTTGCCTCTTTCCACTCGTTAAAGCGCTGGTCAGCAGTCTCCTGCGTGATGGCACCTTTGTTAACACCGATTTGCAGGTGCTTCTTGAAAAGGATACCTCTGTAAGAAAGCATGGCTTTTACAGTGTCTGTCGGCTGTGCACCGTTCATCAGCCACTGGAACGCCTTGTCTTCGTTAAAGTCGATGAAGGCTGGAACAGTGTTTGGGTTGTAAGTACCCAATTTCTCGATAAATTTACCATCACGTGGTGCTCGAGCGTCAGCTACTACGATATCGTAGATAGCGGCTTTTTTGCGGCCTCTGCGGGCCAGTCTGATTTTTACTGCCATTTCTTGAATGTGTTTTGTAAGTCGGCGGAACCCGTCCGCCAGTTTTTAGAACCGCAAAAGTAGGGAAATAATTTCTGATAATCTATACTTGTGGCTTTTTATTAATGGGTTGTGCCTCAGGGTAAAGTACAAATTGCGGATCGTGGTATACCAATAGCCTGCAGTTGGGTTTTTTCTAACTTGTGTTTTGCTATTGTTTATACTTTTGTTCGCTGTTCTGGGACCCCGCATCTACATACATCATACTTTAATACTTGCCAGCTTATACTTTCATATCAACTGCTTCAAGCAACAAGACACAAGCTATCCTTACTAGCTGCTGTTCATCCTCCAGACTTACGTAAGCGACTGTTGCATCTCTGGCTTTCTGCCCTCCCAGGCCGGGAGGCCTCGCCTTGGGGCATCGCGCGGTGTACATTTCCTTTGCTACCCTTCGGTCGCAATGCCCTTAGCGGGCACCAGAAATCTACAAGGCGCTCAACCCAAAGGCTGGGATAAGGTCGATAGCCACGGCTTTTGTCATCTCGAGCATCGGGAGAGATCTGAAGAGGACTCCCGAGAGATCTCTCGCGCTGCTCGAGATGACAGAGGACGTGGCAAGTATAATTCCCCTCTCGGGAGGGGCTGGGGTGGGTTTATACTTTGTAGGGACAGGTCGCGACCTGTCCGCGCAAGTACAGCAGCTACGAAATTTATACTTCAGCCAAAGTAATTACAGACTTCCCGCCTTAGACTACCGAGAACGGGAGTTCGAAGGTAGCGAGCGTAGCTCTGAGGGGTAGGGGTGGTTGGACCCGGTACTGCAAAAGCTCAATTGCAACCTGAAGTATAAAGTATAAAAAAAGCCCTCCGTTGCGGGAGGGCTTTCGATATGATTAAGCATTTGCTTTAACTCTAGGTGGCTTGGCAGCTCTTACTTTCACAGGCTTCAGCTTGATGATGCTGAGCTTGTTCAGTGTCCAGATTACCGGCCAGGTTGGGTCAACTTCCCACCACTTCACGCCAAAGTTCACGCGGTTAGGTAGCTTGTGGTGGTTGTTCTGGAACAGTTCTCCGCCTGTCAGGAAATCAAAGAAAAGGGAGTTCTTCGACTTGTCGTTGTTATCGAAGTTCTGGTAGCCGTACTTGTGGCCGCTCCAGTTTACAATTGCGCCGTGCACCGGACCCATCAGGAAGTGGATTGGCAGCAGCAGGAACATCCACCACTGCGTGGCAAAGGCGATGTAAAACAACACGTAAGCTACACCCCAACCCGCTCTTGAGTACCAGGAGTCACCAATTTTCTCTATCAATGGCCAAACCGGGTAGTTGCCCTCAAAACGACGCTCCGGCTCCACGCGGTTGTTGAGCACGTTGTTGTAAATCTCCTTCGTCTTCCACATCATCGAGAAGGCGTTGCTGGAGTAATGCGGCGAGTGCGGGTCGCGCTCGGTGTCGGAGAAGGCGTGGTGCATACGGTGAAGTATGGCATAGGCACGCGGCGACAGGAACGAGGAGCCCTGGGCTATGTAAGTCAGCAGGTAAAATGCCTTTTCCCAGAACGGGCTCATGGTAAACATCTTGTGTGCTGCGTAGCGGTGGAGGTAAAACGTCTGTACGAACAGCGACAGGTACCAATGCACCACAAAAAAGATAAGGATTGCCATTAATGTAACAGGTATTTAGTGATTTGTTCGGTTTGAGGGCAGCTGTATTAATGCGCACGAGTTGCCTTACGCAAAGCTACATACGAAATTAAAAGTAAAATAACATTAGCAGCGTAAAAGTTCAGAAAAATGACAAATATCATTTTTGCCAGCCTTCTCTGAAGCGTGCTAAAGATGCCTGAAGGGATTCCAGACGGGTGCATCCGGAAGAGGCGCGCTGACCTTAACCTCTGTCTTAAGCGTCGGGTGCGTGAACCGGAGCTGGCGGGCGTGCAAGGCTATACTTTTATCTGGTAGGGGCTGCGGGGCGCCATACTTCAAATCGCCAAGTATAGGGCATTGCATAGAGGCCAGCTGCACCCGTATCTGGTGCGGCCTGCCGGTAATGGGATTAACCTCAAGCAAGTACTTTCCCTGTTGTGAGGTGAGCAACGTATAATTCAATTCGGAGCGGGCGCCGTTAGGGTTTTCTTTGGCAAAGGCCTTGGTTACGTTGCGGCTACTGTCTTTCACGAGCCAGTGCACCAGGTTGCCCTGCTCCTGCTTCGGGCGGTTCTGTACGACGGCCCAATAGGTTTTGATGGTTTTCTTGCTGCGGAACAGTTCGTTCAGGCGGGCAAGGGCTTTGGATGTTTTGGCCAGCAGCACCACACCACTTACAGGTCTGTCGAGGCGGTGCACTACTCCCACAAACACGTTGCCCGGCTTATTATACTTCTCTCTAATATACTCCTTCGCCAGGTCTGCCAGCGTTACATCTCCCGTTTCGTCGCCATGCACCAGCAGTCCCGCTGGCTTGTTTACCACCAGCACATGGTTATCCTCAAAAAGAACATCTAAAGAAGCCATGGAGGTTTAGTTGAGAGTTAAGAGTTATGAGTTAAAAGTTTGATTATGCTGAATAGGGGGAGCGTGGAAGAGCCGCGTTATCAGTATGTTTTTTTGATTCTTTAATGCTTAAGAGAATCATCCCACTCTTAACTTTTAACTCATAACTCTTAACTCAAACTAGTATGCTTCTTTTTCGCTCGGGAAGTCTTTGCTCTTCACATCCTTCACGTAGTGCTGCACGGCATCGGTCATGATGGTGTGCAGGTCGGCGTAGCGGCGCAGGAAACGGGGTTTAAACTCCTTGTTGATGCCCAACATGTCGTGCACCACCAGCACCTGTCCGTCCACGTGCGGCCCGGCACCAATGCCGATAATAGGAATCTGCAGCTGCTCGGCAACGCGCTTGGCCAACTCTGACGGAATTTTCTCCAGTACAATGGCAAAGCAGCCAAGTTCCTGCAGCAGTAGGGCATCGTCAATCAGCTTCTGCGCTTCGGCTTCTTCCTTGGCGCGCACCGTGTAGGTGCCAAATTTATAGATAGACTGCGGGGTCAGGCCCAGGTGCCCCATCACCGGCACACCGGCGCTGAGGATACGCGTTACAGAGTCTTTTATCTCGGCACCGCCTTCAATCTTCACGCCGTGTGCCCCGGACTCTTTCATGATGCGGATGGTGGATCGCAGCGCCTCCGACGAGTTGCCCTGGTAAGATCCAAAGGGAAGGTCTACTACCACAAAGGCCCGGCTCACCCCACGTACCACCGACGAGGCGTGGTAAATCATCTGGTCCAAGGTAATGGGGAGTGTGGTCTCATGTCCTGCCATTACGTTGGAGGCAGAGTCGCCTACCAGCAGCACGTCTACCCCAGCGGCATCCAGAATGGTGGCCATGGAGAAGTCGTAAGCGGTAAGCATGGATATCTTCTCACCACGCTCCTTCATGTTCTGCAACTGGTGCGTGGTAATTTTCTTGATGTCGTTTTTATGTACAGACATAGCTTTCGGTTGTTTGGAATGTAAAGCTATAAAATATAAAAACAACAACAGCCACCTTTTGTTGTGGCTGTTGCATGTTAGTAGTTATACCCTGTAGAGCTGCGCTTGGTGAGTTTCAAATCCTGCAGCAGTGCCGAGCGGGCGTTTATCGTCAGGTTGTAGCCCCGGAGCAGTCCAAACGGCACCCAGCCGATGCTCATGTCCCAGCAGTGCAGGTCGCGGTAAATCTGCACGTTGGCGTAGGAGATGTTCTGGTTCGAGATGTCGTAAGTGGCGTTATAGGTTACCTTCCATTTCTCCGTTACGTTCAGCGAGCCGTCAATACCCACTGTCTGAATTACGTTCGTTTGCCCTCTCAGGCCGAAAGACCTATTATAGTTGAGCGAGTAGTTTAGGTTCAGCGTCCACGGAATTTTGAAGTCCACATAATCGGGTAGCATCTGCGCGAACGGCTCTTGCTCCAGCGAGGGCAGGTTGTCCGGCGGGGCAGCATCCGTACCGGACCGGAAGGTTTCCGGTGTCAGGCTGGCGGTCAGATTTAGGCCGGCGTTCGCAATCCTACCCAGTCTTCCTTTGGATATATCCAGGAAGTAAGTGTCGATAGAGCGACCTAGCGTATCTTTCTCGTAAGGGTCCAGCGTGGAGTTGAAGTTCATGTTGATGAACTTGAAGAGCTTTGTGTTCAGGGATATCCTGATTGGGGAAAGCTTCAGTGAGTCGCGTGCAAAATCGTAGCCGGAAGAGAGACGCAGGTTGTCGATGATACTTACCTTCTCCGACTTCACCCCAGCGGTATCGCTCTCCGTGCGCACCTTCATCTCCACACTGTTGTCAATACTGAAGCTCAAAGCAGAGCTGAGCCCGGTTCCGGGCAGGCCGGCTCTGAAACGTCCCAGGTCCTGGTACAGGGCCTCGTTTGTGCGTTGGTCCCTGCCCACCAGGGTGCGTTGGTAGAAGCCAAAGCGCTCGTCGGCAAAGTCAGGGCGGAAACTGTAGCTAACGCTTGGGCGCACCAGGTGGCGGATGGCCTCCACTTTGCCGCCCTCTCGGAAGTTAACCGTACCGTAGACGGTGGTGCTCAGGTTGGCGCCTGCACTGTACTGGTACACCCTGCCAAAGCTGGTGGTGTCGATATCAACGCGCTGCGAGTCCGGGTTGAAGCGGAAGCTATACTTCTCGTCGAGCCAGGTTTCGCTGTAGTTTACGGTAGGGCTGAAGTTAAAGAAGCGCGCAATCTTATAGTTACCTAAGCCGATGCCAAAGGTATGAACCGCTTGTTTTTGTCCGCTCTCCCACAAGCGCTGGAGGTTGCTGAAGTTGATAGGAATGGTGTCGGCAGCAGCGGGCTCCAGTATCGGAATATCGGAGCGTGTGCGGGCCGGCGTCTGATTTGTCACGGTGTTAGAGGCACGCACGTTGTAAGACAGCGTGAACTTGTCATACCAGTTATTGGTGGTGGAGGGGCCGTTGGAGAACAACTCAGACACCGAGACCTGCGACATGCTGAAGCTCAGGTCCGGAAGTATAAAGTCCATTCTGCCACTCGTCGTGTTCTGGCTCTGGCTGGCTTTCACCGTATAGCTGAACGGTGAGTTAGGTACTGTCTTCTGGTAAGACACGTTCGAGCTGAAAGACGGACTCAGGTACTGTGCCTGGCTCTGGTAGTTAACGCGCTGGTGGGTTTGGCTACCGGCGTTCACGCTTGCACTGAAAGAGCCGCGCCCCGGTTTGGTCGTAGGGCTATGGCTCCACCTGATCCAGAAGGTTTTCTGCGACTTGGGCAACTGCGCAAAGATATTGTCAGTGGTACGCGCCCGGCCCTCTGCCGCTGCCCTGTCTGCCTCGTCGTTCTTGAAGTTGCTATAGGAAAAGTTAAGGTTACCCCGGTAGGAGTAGCGCTTCACGTAGTCCGTGTTGGCCTGCACCTCGTATCCACCCAGCGAGAAAATGTCGCCGGTAAGGCGCGTGCCCATGTAATCGTTCCAGGCAAAGTAGTAGCCACCGTCGTTCAGGAAGAAACCCCTGGCCGAGTTTTCTCCGTAGCTAGGCACTATCACCCCCGACGATCGCTTTGTTTTGGGGGTGGGGAAGAGGCCAAACAAGAAGCCCAGCGGGGTGGGGATATCTCCGACCACGAGGTTAAACGGACCAGCCATTACCTTGTCGTTCGGGATGGCCTTTATCTTGCCGGCGTTGATGTAGAAGTGCGGGTGCTCCAGGTTACAGGTCGTATACTTGTTGTGCAGACCGAAAAATTCGTTGTTTTCGTTACGCTTTACCACCTCCGAGTGTATATATCCCTCGCCTTGCTGCGTTACTACCTCAGATATGCGCCCACGGCGGGTCTTGTAGTTGTAGGCAATACGCTTGGCAGCATAAGTCTCGGCGCCTTGCGTAAATACCGGCGTTCCGACTTCCTTGCCTGTGGAGTCGGGGAGGGTGGTGGCGGTAAGGGTGTTGGTTTCGTAGTTGATTTGGATGTAGGCCGCCTCCAGGTTCATGTCGCCATAAACGATCTTGGCATCGCCGTAGAGGTGTACGACTTTGTTGTCCACCTCAAACTGCATCGAGTCTCTGGCAGAGTATTTGATGGTGGTCGCAATATCGCCCTGAGGCGGGTTTAGGCTAACAGAGTCTTGCCCGGCAACAAGGGCTGTATCCTGCGAAGCTACAGTGGGCGTATCCTGTTGTGCAACGGTGCCCGCACGTCTAAGTCCGCGTTGGGCATGAGCCGACGGGGCTATGAATATGGCGGTCTGCAACAGCAGCAAAAAAAACAGAATGTAGTAGCGCAACTTCTTCAGAGTTCCCTAAAAGTTTACTTAATTTGTACAAAGTTATTGTTTTAGCTTTTAACTAACGAGCGTTGTGAAAAATATTGTTACTGTATCCATTCTGGCTTTTGTTTTTTTACTGTGCTCCTCGAATACCCTTGAATTTAAGAAAGAGTACAAAGTCCGTACTGTTGTAATCGATGCTGGTCATGGGGGCAAGGATGTGGGGTGTAATGGTAAATTCTCTCACGAGGCACACGTTGCCCTTGATATTGCCAAGCAGGTAGGTGCCCTGATTGAGAAGAACGTGCCGGACGTGAAAGTGGTTTACACCCGCACCGAAGATAAGTTTGTGGAGCTGATAGACCGCGCCGGCATCGCCAATAAAAACAACGCAGATCTCTTCATTTCCATCCACCTGAACGCAGGCCCTCCCACAGCTTACGGCACCGAGACCTATACCATGGGCCTCCATACTTCCAACGGAAACCTGGAGGTAGCCAAGCGCGAAAACTCCGTAATTTTGCAGGAGGATAACTATGAGGCCAACTACAACGGCTTCGATCCGAACTCTCCGCAGAGCCACATCCTGTTTGCCCTGCACCAAAGCGCTTACATGGATAACAGCCTCCGTTTTGCCGAAAAGGTGGAGCGCGAGTTCAGCACCCGCGCCGGCCGCAAGAGCCGTGGCGTGAAGCAGGCGGGCTTTCTGGTGCTCTGGAAGTCTTATATGCCGAGCGTGCTGATAGAGTGCGGCTTCCTGACCAACCCCACCGAGGAAAAATTTCTTAACGATAAGACCGGGCAAGCGTATATTGCATCAGGTATATATCGCGCCTTCAAGGAGTACAAACAAGAAATGGAGGCGATGAACTAAGACATTCCTACGTGAAGATATCAAAGGAAACAAAAGTGGCGCTGCTGGGAATTGTGGCGCTCGTTTTACTATACTTCGGGTTTATGTACCTGAAAGGGTCGGATATTTTCTCTGACACACACCGGTACTTTGTAATCTACGATAACGTGGACGGCCTGAATGTATCCAATCCTGTTATCTTAAACGGTGTGCAGGTTGGCTCTGTCCGAAAGCTCCGGCTGATGACAGACAACCAGAACAAAGTGCAGGTAGAGCTGGAGGTGATGCAAGACCTGCAGGTAGGTGACTCGACGATTGCGGCGCTTGGGAGCTCCGACATCCTGGGAAGCAAGGCCATCACGCTATACTTGGGCAACAGCACTACTACCTATAAGGGCGGCGAAACGCTCATCCCCTTCACCCAGAGCAGCATCACGGAGATGATCTCCACCAAAACGGTGCCCATCATTGACAAAGTGGACACCACGCTGGCCCGTGTGAACCGCCTGCTCGACGCAGAGACCAAGGGCAACATCCAGGAGATTCTGGAGAATACCAACAAGAGTACGGCCGCCCTGTATGAGATGCTCAATGCCAACCAAAATAACATCAATCAGATAACGCGCAACGTGAGCGAGCTGACAACAGCCCTGAAGCAAACGCAGCGCAACCTGAACCATCTGAGCAGCAACATGGTGGAGATAACCGATACGCTGAAGCAGGTAGAGATAATCAAGCTGGTAGATAATGCCAACCTGGCTGTAACGGAACTTCAGTCGGCTGTGGCCAAGCTGAACTCCCCTGATGGATCGCTGGGTAAGCTCATGCACGACGAGCAGCTGTATGAGAACATGAACCGCTCCACGGAGGCGCTGAACCTGCTGCTGCGCGACATTCAGGCCTACCCCAAGCGCTATGTGAGTTTCTCTGTGTTTGGCCGCAAAGACAAGTATAAAGTAGACGAGACAGGCCGTGTAATTACCCTGGAAGAAGTAAAAGAGCTGCAGGACAGGCACCCGCAGGAGTTTAGAACCGTGCCGGATACGGTGTATGTGCCTGTGCCAGAAACAAGTACAGGCAAGGGCGCAACCGGGGCCGACAGTATAAGAGATTAATGCCGTGCGCTATTTTTGAAATTTATATATTTGTAAAATCCGCTTTTATGGGCGGATTTTCGCATTTTATACTTCCCTTAAACCCCTAAAAACTAATCTAACCCTGGATGGACATTGAATTCAATAAGAACGAGGACTCCCTGAAGCAGCAGGTCTTTCAGCTGCAGAGCAAACTGAAGAAAGTATACCTGGGCGGTGGCCAGAAACGCATCGAGAAGGAGCACCAGAAAGGCAAGATGACAGCCCGCGAGCGCATTGCCTACCTGCTGGATGAAGGCAGCGAGTTTCTGGAAATCGGTGCTTTTGCCGGTGAAGGCATGTATGAGGAAGAAGGCGGCTGCCCCAGTGGCGGGGTGGTGACCGGCATCGGTTACATCAAAGGCCGCCAGTGCGTGGTGGTGGCCAACGATGCTACCGTAAAAGCCGGTGCCTGGTTCCCGATCACGGCCAAGAAAAACCTGCGCGCCCAGGAGATCTCCATCGGAAACAGACTGCCCATCGTGTACCTGGTGGATAGTGCCGGCGTGTTTCTGCCGATGCAAAACGAGATTTTCCCTGATAAAGAGCACTTTGGCCGCATGTTCCGCAACAACGCCGTCATGAGCTCGATGGGTATCGTGCAGATTGCCGCCATCATGGGCAGCTGCGTGGCCGGGGGCGCTTACCTGCCCATCATGAGTGATGAGGCCCTGATTGTGGAGGGAACCGGCTCGGTTTTCCTGGCGGGCTCCTACCTGGTAAAATCCGCCATCGGCGAAAGTATAGACAACGAGACGCTGGGCGGCGCCACCACCCATTGCGAGATTTCCGGCGTTACGGATTATAAATGCAAGGACGATAAGGAGGCGCTGGACCATATCCGCACCATTTTCGACAAACTAGGCGACAACCCAAAGGCTGGTTTTAGCCGGGTGGAGCCCGCCGCGCCAAAGCTGAACCCGCAGGAGATCTACGGTATACTTCCGGCCGACCGCGTGAAGCCCTACGACATGATGGACATCATCCTGCGCTTGGTGGATAACTCGGAGTTCGAGCCCTATAAAGACCTCTACGGCCAGACGCTTATCTGCGGCCTGGCCCGCATCGACGGCTGGGCGGTGGGCATTGTGGCCAACCAGCGCAAGATCGTGAAAAGCAAGAAAGGCGAGATGCAGATGGGCGGCGTGATCTACTCCGACTCTGCCGACAAGGCGGCTCGTTTTATCATGAACTGCAACCAAAAGAAGATTCCGCTGTTGTTCCTCCAGGACGTGTCCGGGTTTATGGTGGGCAGCAAGGCGGAGCACGGCGGTATTATAAAAGACGGCGCTAAAATGGTAAATGCCATGGCCAACTCGGTGGTGCCCAAGTTCACGATCCTTATCGGCAACAGTTACGGGGCCGGCAATTACGCCATGTGCGGCAAAGCCTACGACCCGCGCCTGATCTATTCCTGGCCTACGGCCCAGCTGGCCGTGATGAGCGGGGCGGCCGCGGCCAATACCTTGCTGCAGATTCAGGTATCAGCCATGAAAGCAAAAGGGGAGGAGATTACTCCGGAGGCAGAACAGGAACTGCTGGAGCGCATCACCAACAAGTATAACGAGGAGCTATCGCCCTACTATGCTGCTGCCCGCCTGTGGGTAGACGGTATCATCGATCCACTGGAGACGCGCAAGGTGATCTCGATGGGCATTGAGGCGGCCAACCACGCCCCCATCGAAAAACCCTACAATGTAGGCGTTATACAGACGTGAGGTTGGTTGGAAATGAAATCGTGGTGAAGCACCAGGAATGAATTATAAAGCAGATCAGGTGTGTTATCTTCATGAAAGCCTCTGAGAGGCATGTTGCAGCCTGATCTGCTGTGATGTTGATTAGCTTACTTACCGAATATTTTTGTAGTGACAAAGGGAGAAATAAAGGCACTGATCTCACTGTTGGATGATAGTGATTTCGAGGTAGTGTCGCATGTGGAGAAGCAGATTGCTTATTTAGGCGAGGGGATTATCCCTTTTTTGGAAGAGGAGTGGGAGGAAACCCTGAACTCCAGCCTTCAGAAGAAGATAGAGGACCTGATACACAACCTGCAGTTTGAGGCGCTGCAAAAGCGCTTGCTGGAGTGGAGGGATGCTGGTGCGGAGAACCTGCTGGAGGGGATGTTCCTGGTGAACTCCTACCTGTACCCGGATGTGGACTTTGCGAGCATCGGTAAAACCATGGACCAGCTCTACTTTGATGCCTGGACGCAGATGAAGGATGATATGCACCCTTACGACCAGGTGAAGGCGCTGAATAACGTGCTGTTCCGGGAGAAGCGCTTCTCGGCCAACACCAAGAACTTTCATTCGCCGGCTAACTCTATGCTGCACCTGGTGCTGGAGAGCAAGCGCGGTAACCCGCTGACCTTATGCGTTATTTACATGACGCTGGCGCAACGCCTGAACATGCCCGTGTATGGCGTAAACCTGCCCAACCTGTTTATACTTACCTATAAAATGAACGGGCTGCAGTTCTACATCAACGTGTACAACAAGGGACTTATACTTTCCAAGGCCGACATAGACAGCTACATCCTGCAACTGAACCTGAACCCGGTCGATATTTTCTACGAGCCCTGCAGCAACCTCGACATCATCAAGCGGGCACTGCGGAACCTGGCCTTCTCGTTCGAGAAAATGGATGATCCGGAGAAGGCCACCGAAGTGACCAAGCTGCTGGAAATTATCTCGGACGAGGAGCAGCCTAACCAGAGAGAAACCTTATAAACCGGAAGATGGCGGAGTTCTGGGAGTCAAGTTTTGTGGAGAAACAGACGATGTGGGGTTTTGAGCCCAGCGAATCCGCGTTGGCGGCAAAGGACCTTTTCCAGGAGAAGCAGCTCCAGCGTATACTTGTTCCAGGGATGGGGTATGGCCGGAATGCACAGTTGTTCCGGGAAAGCGGGATGGACGTGAGTGGCATAGAGATTTCCCGAACGGCAATAGATCTGGCTAAAACCCACTACGGAGAAAGTATAAAAATCCACCACGGCTCTGTAACCGACATGCCCTACGATGCGGTGCTCTATGACGGTATCTTTTGCCACGCACTCATCCATCTGCTCAATCAAAGGGAGAGAAGAAAGCTGCTGAACGATTGCTATAATCAGCTTAGGCCAGGAGGGTACATGGTTTTCTCGGCAGTTTCAACGAAATCGCCTAACTATAGCACAGGCAGACAAGTGAGTCGGAACCGCTTTGAGATCATGGAAGGCGTGAAGATGTTCTTCTACAATGCAGATTCGGTAAAGCAGGAGTTTGGGAAGTATGGCTTGGCGAAGGTCACGGAGGTTGAGGAGCCCATGAAAAACAAGCCTGGCAAACCGGCTCTCAAATTTTACCTGGCGACCTGCTGCAAGAAAGTATAGCCGGTTTATACTTTAACGCATAAAACACAGCGGCCGCCCCTATCCTTCAGGGGCGGCCGCTGTGTTTTATGCTGCTGTTATACTTTAGTATTTCTTGATAAGACAGCCGGTGGCACGTTTGTCGCTGGTGGACACTGGATGGTTTGCTATTACTTCGTCCAGCACATTGCGCAGGTAAAAGTTCTTCACACCGCTCTCCATCTGCGGGTTATCGTCAATGGCGCCTTTATACTTCAGGATAAACTCCTCACCGGTGTTGTGCAGCACAAACACCTCGGGGGTTTTAGTGGCTCCAAACTGGCTACTTACCTTCTGCCCCACATCGGCCAGGTAAGGGCTATACTTCCGGCTCGCCATGTCCTGCAGGGTTTCGCCTGCGTCGCCGGCACCAGGGTTAATGAAGATAAACTGCGTGCCCTTTGCGTTGTAGTTGCTGGCCAGCGTTACCAGGCGGTTTTCGTAAAGCTTGGCGTAGGGGCATTGGTTGTTGGTAAACACCAGCACCACGGTTTTGGCGTTGGCCAACTCACTGAGGGTGACGCTTTGGTTATTGGCGCCCTGCAGCGTAAAATCGGCTACTTTGTCGCCCACCTTATACCCTTGGGCATAAACTCCCACAGAGACGAGTAAGGCGGTGGCAAGCGTGAATAACTGTTTCATGTCTTTTGTGTTTAGGTGGCGGGATCAGGTTGCACTGTCGTCTATGCAGTAAGTCAGCACATGGCTCTGGAGCAACTCGAAGTTAATACGGTACAATTTAGAAAAATTTTCAGTTTTCACACGGCCCAACAGTAAATTTGGGTCAGGAGCTGGTTTTACTTCCAGGTTATCCTTAAAAATCAATTGCTTACGGCTGTATAGTTTGTACAGTGTTTCCTTTGCGCTCCAGTAAAGGCAAGTGTTTTGCTCATTGGCCAACGTATGGCTTTTCTCCGCATCAGTCAAAAACTTGTCCTGTACCCGCAACGCCTTTGCAGATATCAATTCAATATCTATGCCAACCTCATACTTATCGGAGAGTATAACGGCCGCCAGTTTGGGCGAGTGAGAAATGGATACCTGAAGGCCTGAATCCGGAAAGTAGGGCTTGCCGTGCTGGTTGCGCAGCAGCTGGAGTGGGTGGGTGCTGAACTCTTGCAAAAGCTTATAAGCCAGCGCCCGGCTTGCCAGCCACTCCAGCTGCCGTTTGGGGTGCACCTGCTCCAGACCGGCTTCCACGGCCACATGTGCTGGCAAGGCTGCCCTTAGTTCCTCTGCCGGCTCGGCTAACTCCCAAATGCCCAGGCGGGTGTGTGGGTTCAGTTGTTTAGCGTATAGCAGCGGCATAGGCAATAAAGTATAAACAGGGCGTTAGGAAAGTATGCCCGGGCCATTCAGGTTAATTATCGTAAATTTAGGCTAAATTTATCTAACACCAGAAACAGACATTATGGCGAGTAAAGTTCAGGTAGCGAAACTGGCAACCCTTACCGGGCACCGCGACAGCGTGTACACGCTGGTGCCGGCCGGCGAGGAGCACCTGTTTTTCTCTGCTGCCGGCGACGGGATGGTGGTAGCCTGGGACCTTACGGCTCCTGAAAACGGCGAATTGGTGGCGCGGGTAAGCGCCTCGGTGTACGCGCTGCACCACGTGCCGCAGCGGAACCTGCTGCTTATCGGGCAAAACCAGGAAGGGGTGCAGGTGATAGACCTTGCGAGCAAAAGTATACTTAAATCGGTGCCGCTGCCTAAGGTGGCCATTTTTGATATCAAAGCTGTTCCGGAAGAGGGCAGAGTATACGTGGGCCTGGGAAGCGGCGGGGTAGCCGTGCTGGACCTGGAAACCTTTGAGCTGCAGACTATCATCCGCAAAACCGACAAGAGCGCCCGCACCCTGGCCTACAACAAGTATAGCCACGAGCTTGCCGTGGGCTACAGCGATCATAAAATACGCATCTTCGACGCCCAAAGTATGGAGCTCAAGTATGAACTGGCATCGCATACCAACTCGGTGTTTTCTGTGGCCTTCTCGCCGGACGGGAAACTGCTGCTGAGCGCTGGCCGCGACGCCCACCTACGGGTATGGAACGCCGGGAAGAATTATACCGAGAAGGGATATGTAATAGCGCACATGTATGCCATCAACCACATCACCTACAGCCCCAGCGGCGATTACTTTGCCACCTGCAGCATGGATAAATCCATAAAGGTGTGGGATGCCCATACTTTTAAGTTGCTGAAAGTGATTGATAAAGTGCGACATGGCGGACACGGCACCTCGGTAAATAAATTATTTTGGTCAGCTCACCAGAATCAGTTAGTTTCGTGTAGCGATGACCGCACCATTTCGGTTTGGGATATAAATTTTTGAGTTATGAAGATTACACCGTTAGAGATCAGGCAAAAAACGTTTGAGAAAGCATTCAGAGGACTAGACAAGGATGAGGTAAATGCGTTTTTGCTGACGCTCTCGCAGCAGTGGGAGAAGCTGCAGGATGAGAACAAAGACCTGCGCCTGAAGCTGGAAGCCGCCCACCGCGAAACCCAGAAGCTGCGCGAGGTGGAGTCATCGCTATACAAGACTTTAAAAACGGCCGAGGATACCGGCAACAGCATCCTGGAGCAGGCTAAAAAGTCTGCTGAGCTGCAGGCCCGCGAGTCGGAGCTGAAGGCCGATGAACTGATGGCCCGTGTGCGCAACGAGGCACGCCAGATGCTGGAGGAAGCCCAGCGCCAGTCGGCACAGGTGATTGCCGAGATGCAGCAGCAGGTAAAGCAGCTCGACCAGGAGTGCCGCCAGATGGAGAACCACCTCGACCACCTGGTGCGCGACCTGCGCAACTTGGCCACCGAGACGCTGGAGAACGCGGAGAAGGCCAGATCAAAACCTAAAGCCGGCACACACAGTATTCTCTCAAAAGCAGCCAACACCGAGGTAAGTGCCTCGGAGCTGCTCCGAAACCTGAGAGATATGGATAAAGCATCAAATAACAACACAATACAGTTGCCAGAGTCTACGGCAGCCAACGCACCTGTTGCCATTGTAGCAGACACCATCGGAGACCCGGCCCCGGACGTAACACAGCCTAAGCCAGAAGTGCCAAGCCCTTCTGAGCCTATCGTACCGAACGTGCCGTCGCCGGAGATACCGCAGCCAGAGCCGGACTACCCGGGCCGCGTGCCTGCCCCGGATATTGAGCGGCCGGTACCGGAAATTCAGCCGGTGCAGCCCGATAAGCCAGAGATCCAGCCGCCGCTGACTGAGCCATCGCGTAACTCTTTCGTTGCCAATGGCGCTGCAGTAAAGCCTGCTGCCGGCGGTTCTTTCTTCGACGAGATAGGCTAATAAGCGCGGGAGATGGGGCAGATTGCACTGGAGGGCATGGAGTTCTTTGCCTTCCACGGCTACTACGACGAGGAGCAGAAGATCGGCAACAAGTATGGCATCGACCTGATCATCAACACCGACCTGCGCCGCGCCGCTGAATCCGATAACCTGGGCGAGACGGTAAACTACGAGGTGCTGTACGCGCTGGTGCTGGAGGAGATGAAAACTCCGGCGCGCCTGCTGGAGCACCTGGGCCACCGCATCATCGACAAGGTGTATGAGCGGTTTCCGTTTGTGCAGTTAGTAAAAGTGAACGTGTACAAGTTCAATCCTCCGCTGGGCGGCATTTGCAAATGGGCAAAAGTGAGCCTGGAGGAGGCGCGATAATTAAAGAGTTACTTATTGATTTGAAAGCAGCTGGTTCAGAAATGGGCTGGCTGCTTTTGTTTTATAGTATGTACCCGTGCTGGCTTAGAAAGCCATACTTTTATCTTTCGGTTTATACTTTCATAGCCACAGCTTACCTCAACTCGAATCAAGCTATCTTTACTAGCTTCCGTTCATCCTCCAGGTTTACACGAGCTATCGTTGCATTTCATACTTTCTGCCCTCCTAGGCCGGGAGGCCTCGCCTTCGGGCATCGCGCGGTGTGCCTGAAGCTGCCTCCGCTCTGCTCCGGCTGCCTCACTTCGTTCGGCACCGCAACATGTACAAGGCGCTCAACCCAAAGGCTGGGAAGCAGTCCGATAGCCGCTGCTGTTGCAGCTTTAGCCAAAGTCCCCCTTCGAAGGGCGTAGGGGGATGTGAATCGCCTGCGGACAATTCCCCTCTTGGGAGGGGCTAGGGGTGGGTTTATACTTGTAGGGAAAGGTCGTGACCTGTCCGCACGAGAACCAAGGCTATGAAGCCTACACTTCAGCCAAAGCAATGACAGAGTTCCCCTCCTTGGACTACCGAGAACGAGAGTTCGAAGGTAGCGAGCGTAGCTCTGAGGGTAGGGGGTGGTTGGATTTAGTGCCGCAAACTTTTTAAAGGAAGAAGTTATACTTTAAAATAAGCCGGTAACTCCTACACCAACCTCAGCAATTCCGCCGCAGCGGCGAAGGCCGATTTCTGGCCGCTTTTTACCTGTTCAGCTATACCTGGCAGCTGCTGCTTTACCTGCTCATGGGCATAGAAGTTATCCTCCAGGCCCTGGCGAATGGCTTCGTACATCCACTGCAGGTTCTGGTCGTGGCGCTTTTTGTCGAAGTAGCCGTTGCTTTGGGTAAGCTGCAGGTAATCGGCTATCGTTTGCCAGATGGTGTCGAGGCCGGTGTTTTGGAGGGCGGAGCAGGTGCTGACCTTGGGCGACCAACCCGAAGCACCCAGCGGGTAGAGGTGCAGGGCGCTCTGGTATTCGGCGCGGGCGGCGCTGGCTTTACCCACGTTCTCGCCATCGGCTTTGGTGATAGCAATGGCATCGGCCATTTCCATGATGCCGCGTTTTATGCCTTGCAGCTCGTCGCCGGCACCGGCCAGCATCAGCAGCAGGAAAAAGTCTACCATGGCGTGCACGGCCGTTTCCGATTGCCCGACACCCACCGTCTCCACAATAACGGCGTCAAAGCCTGCCGCCTCGCAAAGTATTATGCTCTCGCGGGTGCTGCGGCTCACGCCTCCCAACGACTTGCCCGCCGGGGATGGCCGGATAAAGGCCTGTGGGTTGGTAGCAAGCGAGTCCATGCGGGTTTTATCCCCGAGGATGCTGCCCCCGGAGCGCTGGCTGGTCGGATCTATGGCCAGCACTGCCAGCTTCTTGCCCTGCTCCTTGATTAGGTAGTTGCCGAAGGCCTCAATAAAGGTGCTCTTGCCCACACCCGGCACGCCGGTTATGCCTATCCGCACGGACTTGCCGGCATGCGGCAGCACCTGGCTGACCACCTGCTGCGCCAGTTCCTGGTCAGCGGCCAGGCGGCTTTCTACCAGCGTGATGGCGCGGCTGAGCATGACGCGGTCGCCGGCCAAAATGCCTTTTACATAGGTCTCGGAGCTAAAACGTTTGGCCAAGGAGCTAAGGGTTTGGTTGCAGATTATACTCTTCTACAAAGTTACTATTTAAAGGTTGCTGCGCCAGTTTCAGAAGTATGATAGGCCATGAAGTATAAATGAGTCCATTCCGGCTGCAGTTTTTCTGAACGATGTTAAAACAAACAGGCTTGACTCTGAACCTATTCGGAAAGTTTTAGGTTGGTTCTGCAATCACATTTTCTTTATAACAGATTTGCATATTTCTAATTTTACCAGTTTCCCATCTATGAAAAAAATCTGGATGCTGGCCCTCCTAAGCCTAACTCTACACGTTTCAGTATTTGCACAAACAGAGTACAGTAACACAAGCGCCTCAGGGCGAGGTGGTGTGGTAAATACCTTTGCCAGCGACTACCAGACCATCGGGGTTAACCCTGCTAACCTTGGCCGCAGCAGCCATCGGCTATCGTTCACTTTTCTGGAAGGAGGGTTCGGAATCAGCTCACAAGCCTTTACAAAGGATAAGATCCGGGATTTTAGAGCGAAAGCAGAGCCTGCTGGCGAGAGCTTAGCACAAAGGAAGAGCTATGCCCAGGCATTTACCTCGGACGATGTGCTGAACCTGGGGGGAGAGTTGAATACGTTTGCCGTATCGGTGCACTTCCCGAAAATTGGAGGCTTTGCCTTCAGCAACCGGCAGCGCATGCTGGGGTACGCAGGCTTTAACAAGAACTTTTCAGAGCTCCTGTTTTTAGGACAAAATGCTGCTATTGCGAAAGAGACCGGAGAGAATGAATTGGTGTACGTAGCCGATATTTTCGATGGAACCGAGCTGAAGGCATCCTGGGTGCAGGAATGGAATGTCGCTTTCGGACGCACCATTGTTGACCTCTCCGGCGTCTCTATTTCTGGTGGTCTAGGCTACCGCTATGTGCAGGGCCTGGCGCTTGGCGACTTCAGTGTGAAGAACGGGCAGGTGAACGCCTATGGTGCCATTTCGCCAACGCTGGCAGTCGATAATGACGACTATTTTGCAAATCCCCTGTCTACACTGCTCGACATCCGGAAGGAGCTGACGCCGGTTGGCACAGGGCATGGCTTCGATATTGGCCTTTCTGCCGAACTGGCCAAGAAGGTGAAGTTAGCCGTGTCGGTTACGGATATAGGTTCAATCCGGTGGACAGAGAATTTGATGGCTGGCCAGGATAAGGGATTTATACTTTCGGAGCTGGAAAGCAAGGAAAGCAACAGCTTTGAGAGCGCCCTGGACATGGCCGAGCAGCTGGTAAATACGTCGATGGAATTTGCTCCTCAGGAGGAATTGAAGACTAACCTACCGACCCGCCTGCGGTTAGGTGCCGGCCTGAATGTAACCCGGGATGTGGAGCTGGGCCTGGACTATGTACATGCCCTGAATGATGCGCCAGGCAATATTTCTCAAGACTTTCTCGGCGTAGGCATCGACGTGATGGCGACTAGAAACTTGCGCCTTAGCACTGGGGTTTCTGCCGGTATGGGCGATAAAATGAATTTGCCGCTTGGCGTTGCCTTTGTAACCCCAATCTATGAGTTTGGCCTGAGCACCAAAGATATTATGGGTCCGCTTTCCGACGAAAATCCAGGTGCTTCCATGGCTTTTGCCTTCCTTCGCTTTAAGTTGGGCAGACTTTAAAGTATAGAATCAGTCATTGAATAAAAAGGGCCAGCCGCTGCATACTTCGCAGGAGCTGGCTCTTTGTCAGTTTATACTTTATACCTTACTTTTTGCTGATACCCTGCGGGAAGTTAGGCAGGCCCAAGTCGCTCTTCTGCTTGCCTAAATGGAAACCGTCGTCCACATAGTTAGCAGCCTCGCCTTTGGCGTTCGGGTTGTTTATTACGCCCAGATAATAGTTGTCCTGGCGGGCCACATAAATTTTGCCATCCGGCCCCACTTGCAGCGCCCCGATGCGCGGGCTCTTGGAAGTACCCACCACCACGGCCGATTTAGCGACGGCCTCTGGGCTACCGGCCTTCAGGTCGAACTGCACTACCTGCGCTTTGCCACCACCTATGCCGTTGGCCGTGCCGTACAGCTTGCTGCCATCCGGCGAGAAAACAACTCCATAGGCCTCCTCAAAGCCTTTTAAAAGAATAGGGTTGGAAACCTGGCCGGTACTGCGGTCGAAGTTCAGGATTTCGAAGTTACTGTCTGCGTCCCAAAGGGCGGAGGCCAGCTTGGTGCCATCCGGGGAGGCGTTCAGGTAACCGATTGCCTTTCGGTTGGGGCCGCCATGCACGGTGCCCACCTGACTCAAAACAGGCCTGGTCGCCACGCCTTCCTCGTTCACCAGAAATGCCATGTAGCCGTTGCTGTTCCAGCGGTGCGCTATCACCCACCAGTCTTTGTTGTTGCTGTGGCGCACGGCGGTTAGTTTCTCGGTGGCCGGGGCAATCAGGAAGTTGTTGCGCGAGGTGATGTCGCCTTTACCCTCCTGTTTGCTCATGTCTACCACTGTGTAGCGCAGGCCATCGGATTGCGCCTGGATATCGGTGGTGAAGATATAGTAGATGGTGCTGCTGCCGGGTTTGGGAAGTATAAGCGCCGACTGCGTGGAGGACTTGCCGCCCATCAGCCCGTTGCCGTTCGGCATGACGCGGTGTTCGCCGTTCCAGACGGTGATGCCGTTGGTGTAGAAAAGTAGCTTGCCGTCGGCATCGGAGATGGTGGCGCTACCTTCTTCGGTAAAGAGCCTGCTGTTAGTGGCGATGGCAGAATCCCCCTTAAACATGATGCCGGCCCCCTTGCCGAAGTACCAGTTGTTCCGCTCGCCCTGTGCCTGTGCGGTGAAGCTGCCGAGGGCAAGCAGAGCAGTTGCTGCAAAGAGTCTTAGTCTAATCATATCACCTTGATAAACGTCTTACGGCAGCGTAAAGTACAAAAGGAGTGCCAACCAAAATCTTCCTGCTCAAAAAAGAAGTATGACACTGGCCACAAACAAAAAAAGCAGGCGCTAACCTGCTTTCTTTTTCCTGTTTATACTTTACTACTGCGTGGCAGAGGCAGTGTCTTCGCCTGCCAGCACATCGTTTACGTTGGTAGAGTCATCGCCTGTGCCGGGTTTGTCCCCATCAATGGGAGCGCCTGTTTCCTGTGTATTTCCTTGTGTGGACTCAGGCGGCATTTCGGTGTTATTGGCTCCGGTCTCGCATGAGGCCAGGAAGAACAAGGTGCCCGCAAAAATGGCAGAGGCTAGTTTTATAGGTTTAGTTTTCATCGTTTTCATCGTTTTGTACTTCCTGATTGTACGTTTTTAGTCTTTGTTCTGGTTTCTGAAAAGTTTGTCTGCTCATAAGCTAGAGGTATAAACAAAAATAGAGACGCAGTTTTTTGCGTCTCTATAAGTATAAAATCAGACCTGTATTTGAAATCAATGTTGTGTTTCCAGTTCCAAAGTTTCTGTCTCCAGCAGTTGCGGGTCTAGGGAGAGTAGCTTGAGCAGCACCCCGTTCGTCCAGCCGAAGCCGTCCTGGTTGGGGTACTCACCGCCGCCTGCTTGCAGCCCCATGTCTACCACGTTATACTTCTCCATTAGCTTGCCCGTGTTGTGGAATACCGCTTCATTCAGGGTTACCCAGCGCCTAGCAACGGTGTCGGCCAGCCTGTCGTGCCTGTAGTTGCGCAGGGCTTGGATGCTCATCCACTGCAGCGGCGCCCAGCCATTTGGCGCATCCCACTGTTGGCCGGTGCGGTGCAGTGTGGAAACCAGCCCTCCTGCATGCAGAAAATCCTCCTCCAGCTTTTGGGCTACGGCATCAGCCTGCCTTCTATTAACCATGGAAAAGTATAGCGGGAACACGGCAGCCAGCGACGGAATGTTGGTGGTAGTGCCTTTCACGAAATCATAGTCGTAGAAGAAGCCTGCTTCCTCGCTCCAGGTATACGTTAGCAGCGCGTCGCGGCGGGCTTTGGCGCGGCGCTCAAATTCCCTAGCTTCCTTTCTATTGCCGTTTAGCACGGCCATCTCCTGTAGCGTCAGTTCCACGTGGTAGAGCAGCGCGTTCAGGTCTACGGGAATGATATCGGTGGTATGGATGGTGCTCAGGTTCTGGGCGTCGGCAAACCAGCGGCTGCTAAAGTCCCAGCCCGACTCGGCGGCGGCCCGGATGTGGCGGTATACTTCCTCGGGGTTTCTTCCCGACTCCTGCGCCAGTTCCACATCCTCGCGGTAAGACTCCGGCCGTGGCTCCGGCGCATCGTCCCAGTAGCGGTTCAGGATGCTGCCATCGGGCAGGCGCACTACACGGCGGTGCGTCGGGTTTGCGGCTGATAGCTGGTCAGCACCGTCCATCCAGAAATCATACTCCTTGCGTAGAGCAGGGGCGTAGGTTTTGAGTACCTCGCGCCCTTTTTGCTGCGCCAGCACCCGCAGCATGAGCGCGTAGAACGGCGGCTGCGAGCGGCTCAGGTAATAGGTGCGGTTGCCGTTGGGGATGTGGCCAACCGTGTTAATGAGGTGCGTGAAGTTATCGACCATACTTTGGATGAGCTCCGTTTCGCCGCTGGCCTGCAGGCCAAGCATGGTAAAGAAGCTATCCCAGTAATAAATCTCGCGGAAGCGGCCTCCCGGCACGATATACTTCTTCGGCAACGGAATCAGGGAACCACCGTCGGCACCGGGTTCGCGGGTCAGCACAGGCCACAGGCGCTCTATGTGCTGTGTTACCGAAAGGCTTGTATCAGAGGTAAAGCCGGTCTCTGGCTGGGAGGGCAGCAGGAAATATGCCTTCACAAACGCCTCCAGGCTAAAGCCAGGCTGGTTTTGCTGCTGCCGGTAAGCCTCCAGAATCTGCGCAGGCGGCGCCAGCGGCACGGCATCCGGAAAAGTTTTGGAGTCCGGAAACACATGCTGCAGCTGCACCTGCTCAAACAGCTCGCCTAACTCCTGCTCTGGCCTGTACAGCTGCTGCGCCCGCAGCGGCTGTACCACAAAGGTAAACGGTAGTAGTAACAGAAGGCTAAAAGTTAAAGTGCTAAAAGTATACTTCATACGCTTTCTGAAATATATGAGTGATTCATTACTCATACGTAATCTAGAAGCGTGGCGGCAAGTATACTACTCGAACGGGTAACGCACAAACGAAACCTGGCTCATAGCATCTTTTTCATATTTGGCTACAGCAAATTCTTGGAATCGTGCCTCAAAGTTGCTCTCACCAGGCTGTACCTCCGTGGGGAAGGGCTTGTCTTTCAGGAAGAAGTATACTTTGGTGTTGCCATACTTGGTGTGTGGCATGTAATCCCCGTAGGTCTGCATCTGCTCCCACAGCGTATCGTCCACTGTAACGGCGTACACCCGGATAACGGGTCCGGTATTGTTCTCATTGCGGTAAAAAGCTACCTCTTTAAAATCGCCTTCCAAATCATCTACACTGGGTATGGACATGGTATCGTAAATGAACCAGCCTAGGAGGGCAAGGGAGAGGGCAATGAGGATGTGTTTTAATTTCATGGGGTGAAGTAAATAATTCTGCTGGTATAAACCAGCGGGGGAGGGGATTGTTTAGTGGGCGAATCTGATTCGCTTTTATAGGCGAGGCACGAAAGTAACTTCCGCGCCAGATAAAGCCTTATTGGATGAAGGTGATGGAAAGCCGCCCTTTATCCCCAGCGTAATCTTTTGCGCTGCTGTAGAACCAATGCACCGGCTCCTCCACAAAACCTGCTGTAACTGGGTTTCTATGTAAATAGTCAAGTTTCTGATCCACTAGGTAGTTGTTGTGCAGAAGTATGGGGTGGTATCCTGGCTGCCAGAGTTTATACTCTTCGTGCTTGCTGCTTAACTCACCTGCTGATTTGATTAGCCAACAAAGCCAGGTTTTCCTGCTTTCCTGTGGGTTTTGCTGAATAGCTTTATAGAGCTCTTTGGCTGTATACTTTTTAAAATCCCTGATGGTGTTCGCTAAAGTAGAAGAGGAGCAGATTAGGTGTACGTGATTTGTCATGATGCACCAGGCGTAGAGGGTTAGATTCTTCTCTTTTTGGCAGTAACTTAGGCTGTTGCAGATTATCTCGCAATACTCCCGGCGTGTAAACACATCTGCCCACTGCACAACTGATATGGTGATAAAGTAGATACCAGCTGCATCGTTGGTTTTATACTTTTCGCTCATGCCTTAAAGCACGAAAAGTATGAATTTATAGTTTCAAACCTGGTGCGGAAGTCTCTTCCGTGCCTATGTATAAAAGCGAATCTGTGATTCGCATTACTTTTTAAGTAGCACGCGAATCACAGATTCGCTTTTATACTTTGTCACGGAGCCAAGCTCCGCGCTAGTAACAAAAAAATCCGCAGTTGAACCAAATCAACTGCGGATGTATACTTTTAACTCCTAAACGTTCTAACTCCCCAACTCTTTAACTCCGGCAATTAACTTCTCCAGAATATTCTGCGCAGCCACTGAAATGATGGTGCCCGGGCCAAAAACGCCTACGGCACCGGCCTGGTAGAGGAAATCGTAATCCTGGGCTGGAATCACACCACCCACAATCACCAGAATATCTTCCCGGCCCAGTTTGCGGAGTTCTTCAATGAGTTGCGGTACCAGCGTTTTGTGGCCGGCTGCCAGCGAGGATACGCCCACCACGTGCACGTCGTTTTCGGCGGCCTGCATGGCTACTTCGGCAGGGGTCTGGAACAGCGGGCCGATGTCCACGTCGAAGCCGAGGTCGGCAAAGGAGGTGGCGATTACTTTGGAGCCGCGGTCGTGGCCGTCCTGGCCCATCTTGGCGACCATGATGCGTGGCCGGCGGCCTTCGAGTGCCTCAAACTGGTCGGCCATGGCCTTGGCGCGCTCGAAGTTCTCGTCGTCGGTTATTTCTGCTGAATACACTCCTGATATGGCTCTGATTACTGCTTTGTGTCTGCCGTATACTTTCTCCAGGGCATCGGAAATCTCACCCAAGGTGGCGCGGTGGCGGGCTGCCTCCACGGCCAACTCTAATAGGTTCTCCTGCCCGGATTGTGCGGCTGCGGTTAAAGCGTCGAGTGCCTTGGCTACCGCCGCTGCGTCTCGGGTCTGTTTTATACTTGCCAATCGGCGCAACTGGGCTTCGCGTACGGCCGTGTTGTCGATATCGAGAATTTCGATTTCCTGCTCCTGCTCGGGTTTATACTTGTTCACCCCCACAATGATGTCCTTGCCCGAGTCGATGCGGGCTTGTTTGCGGGCAGCCGCTTCCTCGATGCGCATTTTTGGCAGACCTGTCTCGATGGCTTTGGCCATGCCGCCCAGTTCTTCCACTTCCTCAATCAGGGCCCAGGCTTTGTGCGCCAACTCATGCGTCAGCGCCTCCACGTAATACGAGCCTCCCCACGGGTCTACCACTTTGGTGATATTGGTTTCCTGCTGCAGGTAAATCTGCGTGTTACGGGCAATGCGGGCCGAAAAGTCGGTTGGCAGGGCAATGGCTTCATCTAACGCATTGGTATGCAAGCTTTGCGTGCCGCCCAGGGCAGCGGCCAGGGCCTCCACGCAGGTGCGGGTCACGTTGTTGAACGGGTCCTGCTCGGTTAAGCTCCAGCCGGAAGTCTGACAATGCGTTCTTAAAGCCAGTGATTTCGGATTCTTCGGGTTGAACTGCTTGAGCATCTTGGCCCACAGCATACGGGCGGCGCGCATCTTGGCAATCTCCATAAAATGATTCATGCCGATGGCCCAGAAGAAGGACAGGCGTGGCGCGAAATCATCGATGTCCATGCCTGCCTGCAAACCAGTACGCACGTACTCCAAGCCATCCGCCAGGGTATAAGCCAGCTCAATGTCGGCAGTGGCGCCGGCCTCCTGCATATGGTAACCCGAGATGGAGATGGAGTTGAAGCGCGGCATCTTTTGGGAAGTATAGGCAAAGATGTCGGCAATGATTTTCATACTGGGCTCCGGCGGGTAGATGTAGGTGTTGCGCACCATGAACTCCTTCAGGATGTCGTTCTGGATGGTGCCGCTTAGCTGCTCCGGCTTTACACCCTGCTCTTCGGCGGCCACAATGTAAAAGGCCATAATCGGCAACACGGCCCCGTTCATCGTCATCGACACCGACATCTCATCCAGCGGAATCTGGTCGAAGAGAATCTTCATGTCCTCCACCGAATCGATGGCCACACCGGCCTTGCCCACATCGCCTACCACACGCGGGTGGTCGGAGTCGTAGCCGCGGTGGGTGGCCAGGTCGAAGGCTACCGAAAGGCCTTTTTGCCCGCCCGCCAGGTTGCGGCGGTAGAAGGCGTTACTTTCCTCAGCGGTTGAGAAGCCGGCATACTGGCGGATGGTCCAGGGCTTTTGCACGTACATGGTGCTGTAGGGTCCGCGCAGATAGGGCGGCAGACCGGCGGCAAAGTCCAGGTGCTCAAAGTGGGCGGCATCCTCCGAAGTATAAAAGCTCTTCACTTTTATCCGCTCCGGCGTTTTCCATACTTTGGCTGTGGCCGGGGCCTTAGGGCCGTGCGCGGCGGCAGCTACCTTGCTGATGTCTATACTTGAGAAGTCAGGCTTCATAGTTTAATTTTGAATGAGTGATTGAGTGAATGAGTGAATAAGTCAGGCTTGCCACTTCTTCATCACTCTTATGTCTGTTTTACGTGCTTTTGGTATCAGTAACCAGGTCGTAGCGTTGTTCTATCAGAGGTTTGCCAAAGGCTTCGGAAGGCTTCTCCTCCGTTAGTTTGAATCCGTAGCGCTCGTACAGGGCAATGGCCGGCTCCTGCTCATGGGTGGTCCAGAGGTAGGCGGAAGTATAGCCTTTCTCTTTGTAAAAATCCATGCACAGTTTCATCAGTTTCTTGCCTAGGCCGATGCCCCTATACTCCGGCTCGAGTAAAAAGAACCGTAGTTGGGCCGCGTTTCCGGGCCGGTGCATCAGGCCAATGCTTCCTACAATCCTGCCCTCGTGCTCTGCCAGCCATACCCGGTCTTTTTTGGGGTCGTACTGGCTGTAGAATTCGTAAAGGCCGTGGGCTACGTAGCTCTCAAACTCCAGCCCATAATTGCATTCTTCTTTGTAAATGGCACCGTGGCGGTACGTGATGTAGCCAAGGTCACCTGGTTTCAGTTCCGTTCGGAACGTAAGGTCACTCAGTTGCATGTTTAATTTTGAATGAGTGGTTGAGTGAATGAGTGAATCTTTTTCAATTCATACGCTCAATCCAAAGCATTGTGTTTATAGTTTGGAATAAGTGATGAAGTGCCTTGATTCACTCAACCACTCATTCACTAATTCAGTCATTGTATCAGCTCGCGTGTTCTGAGGTAACAACCCAGCGCCCAGCGATGTTTTTCCATACTTGCGAGGACACCCCGCCCATCAGCCGCTTGCCCTCCAGTTCAATCTTCCAGCGGAAAACAAAGTATACCGCCTCCGCTGATACCTGCTCGATGTGCAGCGGCTCGTAGGTATACACGCCCATCTGGCTGCGGTCCTGGAAATCCTGCAGGAACATCTCGAATACTTCCTGGTAGCCCTTCTCAATGCCGTTTTTGCTAATCCAGAGCATTTCCGGAGAATTCCAGTAGAAAGTCATGGCTGTTTCCAGGTCGCCTTTGTTCCACGCGGAAATCTGGCCTTCCAGCGCTTGTTTAACGGCTTGCACGGCATCGCCTTTGGGCATGGCAAAAGCAGGGAGGGTGGTAGCAGTAGTCATCAGAAGTATAAGCAAGTATGATTAAGCATTTTTTTGGTCCTCGTCCTGGGCCAGGCGCCGCTGCACCAGCTGCAGTATCGTCGACATGTCGCAGTCCTCGAAGATGAACTCGTTGTAGCCGTTGGCCAGCATCTCGTCTTTCATGTGCTGCGGGTCCTGGGCAAGTATAAGGGTTGGCTTGGCGTGGTGGTTGCGGATGCGTGGCCCAAACTCCCGGATGTAGGCCGCCTCCGGGGAAGAAACCACCACCACCTCTGCTGCCGTGTTGCTTAGCTTGTCGGAAGCTTCTTCCACCGTAGCAAAGTGCTCCTGCGTCGTCTCGAAGCCGGCGCAGCTGAAGAACTCCTGGGCAAAAGAGGCGTTTACCTGGCGCTTCTCGCTGCCGCCAATCACGGCCACAATAGCCTTCGGGCGGCGCTGGCGCTTGCGCAGGTGCAGCTCGGTGGCCATACGC
Organism: Pontibacter chinhatensis; assembly: GCF_900113285.1. Lineage (GTDB taxonomy): Bacteria > Bacteroidota > Bacteroidia > Cytophagales > Hymenobacteraceae > Pontibacter > Pontibacter chinhatensis. The sequence continues at coordinate 52,331 of NZ_FOOT01000004.1, read as the reverse complement.
ATCACTTCGGTAGGGTAGGCGCCGCGGGTCGTATCAAAGGCGGCGCTCTGAATGAGCTCCTCCGGGTCGAAGCTAAGGCTTTCTTTCGGATTCGGGTACTTGTTGGTGCCCACCAGCACCTCGCGGCCGGTGGCGATATTGCGGAACTTGCGGCGGCTCACCTCGGTGACAGCGCCAAGTATAAACCCTTCGCCGTAAGCTTTTTCAAAGCCACCCATACTTTCTACCTCCTGAAACAGCTCCCAGGCCCGCTGGGCCAGCGCCGCGGTCAGCGACTCCAGGTAATAAGAGCCGGCAGCCGGGTCGATGGCTTTGTCCAGGTAAGCCTCCTCCTTCAATATGATGGAGACGTTGCGGGCGATGCGCTCCGAGAATTCGTCTGACGCTTTAAAGGTGCTATCAAAGGGCGTTACCGTCAGCGAGTCGCAGCCGGCGATTACGGCCGACATGGCCTCGGTGGTGGTGCGCAGCATGTTCACATAGGGGTCGAGTGTGGTTTGGTACCAGCTGGAGGTCGTGCTGTGGATGCGTAGGCTGGCGGCCAGTGCCGGTTCCGCTTTATAGGCTTCTACTACGGCAGCCCACAGTAGGCGCAGGGCACGCAGCTTGGCAATCTCGAAGAAATAGTTGGTGCCCGAAGCCATCACAAACTGCATGTTGCGCAGCACCGACTCCAGCGGCTGGCCGGCGGTGGTCAGCCGGTCTGCATAGGCCACGGCAGCGCTCAGCGTATAGGCAATCTCCTGGGTAATGGAAGCGCCGATGCTGCTGAAGCTGGTGCCGTTGACGGTGATGCCGTAAAAGTCCGGGCTATCTTTGGTCAGGTCCAGTATCTTGATGATGTCCCTGCTTTCCTCGGGGTCGATTTTGCTTTGTACCGAGATGGGGTCGAAGTTGAGGAAGCCTCTCAGGTTGAGGGGCGACACATTGCAACGCTCCAGCTCCGCATACAGCCGCTGCAGAAAGCAATCCGGCTGTTCCTTTACCGCATAGCTAACGCTATACTTGCCCAGGTCTATCTGGCGAACCAAGTGTGCTACGTCGAACAGCTCCTGTTGGTGCACCACAAAGTAAATGCCATCGGCACCACGATGTAAGGCATCCAGCGCCTTGTCGATGGCATGCTTGCCGTTGCCATGGGCCTCTACCTGCTGCACATTCAGCCAGCTGTTGCTGCCGGTTTTGTCGCCGCGCAGAAACGGGAAATCACCGGGGTTCTGGCTGGTAAACGGCAGGTCGGCAATATCTTCTTTGGCGTAGTAGGGTTTTATATCGATGCCCTCGTAGGTATGCCAGGTCAGGCTCTCGAGGGGGGTATCGCGCAGGTCTTCGCGTGCTTTCAGTTCCCAATCAGCTTTGGAGGCAGGGCTGAACTCCGTAAACAAGGGCTGTTGGTTTTGCTGCTCGTCAGTCGTCATGCTTTAGCTCTAATTTCTTGTAAAGATAATTTATTATACTTTACGAAGTATGGCGTGCCGGCGGCTATATCCGTTCCGGTCTATACTTATTCCAGCTGCTCTATGTAGGCCTGGTAAAACAAGTAGCCCACCAACAGCCAGATAATCACAATAACCCCGGCCATGATATAGTTGGGCTTATGCCGGTGAACTTGTTCCCTAGCCTTCTGGCGGTAGTATAGGAGCAGTTCTTTGGGAATCAGCTTAATGGAGAGCCAGATGCCCAGCGGCAGCAGCACCAGGTCGTCGAGGTAGCCGAGCAGGGGAATGAAGTCGGGGATCAGGTCGATGGGGCTGAAGGCGTAGGCCACCGTCAGCACGACTACCACCTTCGCCCTAAAGGGCATGCGCGGATCTTTGGCGGCAAAGTATAGGGTATAAATGTCCTCCTTCAGCCGGCGCACAAACGCTTTCCATTTTTGTAGCATAGGTCATTAAAAGACTGCGGCTACTGGGTTATACGGGAAAGCACACGCTATATTCCTAAAACAGCAATGGCAGCCCCAGAGGCTGCCATTGCTGCGGGCTTATTTAGCTAAGGAGTTATAGTAACTGACTAACCGCACCAGATCCGGCGCCCGGTTAAAGTCAATGTTATTCTTTTTAACGAAGTCCTGTACGGCAGCCTGGTTATGGGAGAAATAGCTTAAGTTCTGCTTTTTGCTTTTCGATATTTCCAGCAGCTCCAGCTGGTTCGGCTGTTTTACAAAGTATGTTTCCCGCTTCACGAGACGGTCGTGCTTATCGCCTGCGTTAAAAGCCACGTTATAGTTGGCACGGATGGTTTCGATTTCCGTTTTACGGAAAAGGCTCATGCCGTTGTCACTGACGAGCACCTCCACATAGCCAATAAGGGGCTGTCCCTTTAAGGTAAGGCTAGCGTTGATGGCGTTGATAAAAAGCCTCTCCCCAAGTATAGGGTCCGCTATTTTAAAGGCATCTACCAAACTGCTGTTAATTACCCTGAGCTGGTCCAGCGTTGGTTCAGCGACTTTGTCGGAGTTAAGCAGAAACAGGTTGTTCTCGATATCATACTTAAAGCTCTCGGCCTCCAGCAGGCGGTTTTGGGTAATGAACAACTCTCCGGACGTCCAGTTGTCCGTCAGGTAGGCATTGCCTACCGTTGCCGGTGCCAATACTTCCAGGGCATCGGTTCGCACCTGGCGGTACTGGCCGTAGCCGGTGCCAACGTTAGTGGCCAGATCACCAATGTAAGCCGGCATGGAAGTGCCCTTGCCTGAAAGTATAGATTGCGCCTCGGCGCTACCTGACACCAGAAGAAGAGCGACCGCGGCAGCACAAAAGGAGATTCCAGTTTTTATCATAGTAGTATTTTTAGAAGATACAGAGGTAAAAAGTATGAAAATTATATGTAAGGCGCAAACTTTTTCACCTAAAGTATACATCCAGCTACCTCACAACCATCTTACCAGTCCCCACGGGCTTGTGGCGGCTGTAGATGGTATAAAAGTATAGGCCATTGGAAAGGGAGGCTGGCTTTGTGAAGTGGTTCTTTCCTGGCTGTAGCCTCAGGGCGCCCGCCCTTTTACCGGTAGCATCATACAGGTGCACAAACATACCGGGCATATCCGGGGCTTCCACCACAAATTTATCGGCTACGGGGTTAGGGTAAAGTATAAACCCGGCCTTTTTCAGCTCATCGTCAGCAGCGGTGGGTTGGGCATTTCCGACATAGACGTAAGTAAATTCCCAATCAGTGTTGTTTTTGTAGTAGTAGCCCCCTAGGGGGGATAGTAGTAAAGCTGACATGGCAAGTATGTAAGCCTGCTCCCGTACTAATGCTTCTCCCGGTGTAATGGCAACGGTAATTGCCCAACCACCGGCTGAATCACGGGTAGTTATGTGGATGGGAGTCAGTTCCAGAGTGTCAAGCTCGCTGTATAACTTCGTTTTTACAGGAAAATCGTTGCCAAGGTGGCGGCGCATAAAATAGTTTAGCTTTAACGTTTGGCCAGGCATCAGCCTTAAAGCCCCTTTTTCGTCTAGGGCAAGCTGTGCTTTATTAAGGAGTTCCAGTTGCGGTTGCAGGTTTTGTTCCGGGTCTGCTATGATAATGGATATATCCACTAGGGTAGTTCCCTGCGCAACCCCATTCCAGTGCTCTGTAATCTCTACTGCAATGGTATACCTGCCGGCAGAGGCAGGCGCATTCCAGTTCAACTCTCCGTGCTCGTTAATCGTCAGCCCATCTGGTATGCGGAAGCCCGGAATGTCAACTACTCGTGGAGCGTTGATGCCTATCCCAATATACTCATAAGAAGCTTTTTTAGGCGTGACAAGTTTGTAGGTGAGCTTGTTGTTGTCGGCGTCGAACGCAGCGAAATTGTGCTTTATTGGCTGGCCCGCATACCCATCTAAGATGGGAATGCCAGCTAGTTGGATGCCATGGCGGTTGGGATTCAGCGGGTTTACGTTAACGGTGGTAGAGACATAGAAGCTGTAGATGTCCGAGGAGCCCTGGATGTTAAGAATGTTGTGGTCTCTGTTTTCGCCAATCCAGGCTACGGTATAAAGGCCTGGCGTGTCATAAGTATAACTCCACTGAAAGAGTTCTACGTCAAGATCTGAGCTATACTTTGTAACCGAAACGCGGGGGACAACTACCTTATTGCCATCCCCCATAAACATGCTCACCTCCGGGTCCTCGGCCGACGAGAAATGGTGGGTATAAACCGTTAAGGTAAAGTCAAATTTTCTTGGATTTTCTGCATCCCTGGTGTAGCTGATGTAGCCGCTTTTGATGTGTGTGGCCTGTGCCATTACGGGCAGGAGTAGGATAGCTAAGACGCTGAGTAACAATTTTGTTTTCATGAGCGGAGGAAATTTGGAGTTGCGGATCAAGTTACATAGTATAAACGAGATATGTAAGGATAATATTGGAATATTTATAAGATTTTAATCAAGGTTTTACCATCACGCTTGCTTGTGCCGAACCCATGCAGCTTGGTTCATGTTGGGGAGGCTGGTACCTTTGGGGCCAGCTACTGAATTAAAGTATGAACAAGCACTTTTCTAAGGGCCTGGCGGTGCTGGCGCTCTCGCTGAGTATAGCCGGATGCCAGCGCCCCTGGGCAGCCTCGCCCACCTTGGGCACTACCGATGTGCCGGTAGATAAAACCCTTTCCGCCGACCCGCAACTGGAGGCGCAGATTGCCCCTTACCGCAAGGAAGTAACCCTGAAAATGTCGGAGGTAGTAGGCAAAGCCCCTGCCGCGCTGGGCAAGGGAGACTATGAGTCGCCGCTGGGCAACTTTGTGGTGGACCTGCAACTGGCGCAAGCCGAGCCGATCTACGGCAAACCTATCGACCTCTCGCTGACCACCAATGGCGGCCTGCGCGTGCCGCTGCCCGAAGGCAATATTACCACCGGCAACGTGTTTGAACTCATGCCTTTCGAAAATGAGCTGGTGGTGCTGACGCTCAAAGGCGAGACCGTGCAGCAACTCTTCGACTATGCCGCCGAGAAAAAGTTTGCCCCCATCGGCAACGCCACCTATACCGTGCAAAACGGCAAGGCCACTGACATCAGAATCAAGGGCAAACCCTTCGATGCAAACCAGACTTATACGTTAGTCACTTCCGATTACCTGGCCGGGGGAGGCGACAACCTGCACATGCTGAAAGAGGCAATGCAAACCGAACGACTTGGCCTGCTGCTTCGTGATGTCATCCTGCTGCAGATCCGCCAGCTCACGGCGGCCGGCAAGCCTGTAACGGCCGACACCACCCAACGCGTGACCGTTCTCCCTTAAGCATACTTTAAAAATGAGAAGAAGAGATTTTCTGAAAACCACGGCAGTAGGGGCGGCTGGCATCAGTCTGATGGGCGTTCCTTTTTCGGCAGAGGCGGCGCAAAGTATAAACCTCACCATCCTGCACACCAACGACCAGCACTCACGCATCGACCCCTTCCCGGACGATGGCAGAAAGTATGGCGGCATGGGTGGCATGGCCCGACGCGCCACGCTGATCGAGCAAATCCGCAAAGAGGAGCCAAACGTGCTGCTCTTCGATTGCGGCGACATCTGGCAGGGCACACCCTACTTTAACTTCTTCGGAGGGGAGCTGGAGTATAAGCTCATGAGCCAGATGAAGTATGACGCGGCCACGCTGGGCAACCACGACTTCGACAACGGCCTGGAGGGGCTGGAGAAAATGCTGCCGCACGCCCGGTTCCCGTTCCTGAGCGCCAACTACGACTTCAGCAAAACTATACTTCAAAATCGCTTTGCGCCTTACAAGGTCTTTCAGAAGCAGGGGGTGCGCATCGGCGTGTTTGGGTTAGGAATTGAGCTGGAAGGCTTGGTGGGCAAAAAGCAGTATGGCGAGACAGCCTACCTGGATCCCGTGGCTACTGCCCGTGAGATGGTGCAGGAGCTGCGCCAGAATCAGAAGTGTAACATGGTGGTGTGTCTTTCACACTTGGGTTACAAATATGAGGATGGCAAGGTGAGCGACGTAACACTGGCCCAAGCGGTAGAGGGCATCGACCTGATTCTGGGAGGGCACACCCATACTTTCCTGGATGCGCCGGAGCTCGTGCGCCATGCCTCTGGCCACGAAACGCTTGTGAATCAGGTGGGCTGGTCGGGTATTTTCCTGGGGCGGCTCGATTTTACTTTCAGCAAAAAAACAATGCAAAAAACAAGTCTGAAAACGGCACTTCTGCCCATCAGCAGACCTGTAACAGCTTCGTGAAAAAATAATTTTTTGTTTACAGATTATTAAGCAAATTTGTAACCCCCCGCCAGTACGAGGCGCCGTTTGTTACACGCAGCAATTCTTATGTAGATTTGGAAAATTGGATGATCAAAGACTGTTCAACTGTATGGCATAACTGTCTGCAGGCGATCAAGGAAAACATTGGCGAGCAAAGTTTTAAGACTTGGTTTGAGCCAATTAAGCCTGTGTCGTTGCGCGACAGCGTGTTGACCATACAAGTGCCCAGCCAGTTCTTCTATGAGTGGCTGGAGGAGCATTATGTGCAGTTACTAAAGAAGGTTATTTACCAGGAACTGGGCAGCGAGGGGCGCCTGGAGTACTCTATTATCGTGGACAGGGGCAATGAGGTGAACAAGCCTCAGACGGTGAACATCCCCACCAAAAAGATTCCGGCGGCCGTGGTTAACTCTTACCGCCCGGAGCAGAACTTCATCAAGAGCCCGTTCGAGTCAAAGACGATTGACCGCAACTTCCTCAACTCGCAGCTGAACGGAGCTTATACTTTTGAAAACTACATTGAGGGTGACTGTAACCGCCTGGCGCGCTCGGCAGGCTATGCGGTGGCTAACAAGCCGGGCACTACTTCCTTTAACCCGCTCATGATTTACGGCGGTGTGGGATTGGGCAAAACGCACCTGGTGCAGGCCATCGGCAACCAGATCAAGAACAGCAACCCTGAGAAGTTTGTCCTCTACGTTTCTTCCGAGAAGTTCGTGAACCAGTTCATCGAGTCTTTGAAGACGAACAACGTGCAGGACTTTGCCAACTTCTACCTGCTCGTGGACATCCTCATCATCGACGACGTGCAGTTTTTGAGTGGCAAGGAAAAAACGCAGGAGATGTTCTTCCACATCTTCAACCACCTGCACCAGTCGGGCAAGCAGATCGTGATGACCTCCGACTGCCCGCCACGCGACCTGAAGGGGCTGGAGGAGCGCCTGCTGTCGCGCTTTAAGTGGGGACTGACGGCCGACCTGCAGAGCCCAGACTTTGAAACGCGTATGGCCATCATCCACAAAAAGATGCAGAGCGACGGCATCGACATCCCGGACAATGTGGTGGAGTACCTGGCTTACAGCGTGGACACGAACGTGCGTGAACTGGAAGGCGTGCTGATCTCGCTCATCGCGCAGTCATCGCTTAACAGAAAAGAAATTGACCTGGAGCTTGCCAAGCAGGCCCTGAAGCATATTATTGAGGATGTGGAGACAGAGGTGAACCTCGACTTCATCCAGAAAACCGTGGCCGAGTACTTCCAGGTAAGCCTGGACTCGCTAAAAGCCAAGACGCGCAAGAAAGAGATTGTAACAGCCCGCCAGGTGGCCATGTACTTTGCCAAGGAGTTTACCAGCCACTCGCTTAAGTCTATCGGTTACCACTTCGGCGGCCGCGACCACAGTACCGTGATCCACTCCGTGCAAACCGTTTCCGACCTGATCGACACAGACAAAAAGTTTAAGGCCAGCATTCAGGAGTTGCAGAAGAAATTTAAATCCAAAGCCGGATAACGCATGAGGTAACTATACATCTATATAAAAAAGCGGCGGCCATACTTTCGGAAAGTATGGCCGCCGCTTTTTTATACTTCGCCGGACGGGGTTACACGTTGTTGGCTACGTTATCGGTCAGTTCGAACTGATGGGCCTCGGCCAAATCCCTTATCTTGTTCTTGATTTGGGCCAGGTCACGCTTCTTGCGCACCTGCTTCAGGTCCAAGTATACTTGCTGTCCATCTTTCAGCGTAAAGCGCAGGGCCAGCGGAGAAATGTGCACGGCCTTGATATCAGGTATCTGCAGGATTTGCTTGGTGCGGAAAACCCCAAACTTTTGCACAATGTACTGCGGCGTAACCTCAATATAAGACTGCACCCCGAATATGGAGGTGTTCTGCAGCATCACATAGACAAAGAAAATCAGCGCTAACCCGAAGAAAGCATAGTACAGGTAGTTCTGTTCATAGGTGCGGTCAGCAGAGAAAAGGAGCATAGCGGCCCAGGCCATCCAGAGCAGAGTAAGTATGAGCTGCACTGTAAAAGAAAGTTTCGCATTGCGCGTGGGGCTAAGCTGCACAATCAACGACGATCGGGCGCTACTACCGGATATTGCCATCACAGGGTTTTTTCGTGAAACATAAGTGGCCAGGCACGGCCTCTCCGCAAGATAATAAATTTATTCTTTAAGCGTGGCCTGTAGCGTGATTTCAGGTACGGCGTTTAGGGCTTTGGAAACCGGGCAGCCTTTTTTGGCGTCCTGCGCCAGCTGCTGCAGTTTGTCGTTGTCAAGGCCGTCCGCTTTCACCTCGGTGTTGAGCTCGATCTTGAGGATGGTCGGGGCGCCGTCCTGCTCTCCAAGCGTTACCTCAGCCTGTGTGTGCACATACTCCGGCGTCAGGTTCTCCTTTTCCAGCAAGGCGCTCAGGAACATGGAGTAGCAACCAGAGTGCGCGGCCCCGATCAGTTCCTCGGGAGAGGTGGCGCTGGTGCTGTCGCCGAAACGGGAGGCAAAGCTATACTTTGATTGGAAGGAACCAGTTGCTGATTTTACCTCTCCTTCGCCGTTTTTGAGGCCTTTGGTCCAGCGTGCTTCTGCTCTGTGTTTTCTCATGATTCGTAAATATTTATAGTTTTAAGTGTTTCTGTGTCATTCATACTGGTTTTCTGTATTTAGGTTTATATGGTGTTAAATTAAGCCGGAGCACGCTATTCTTGCCTTTAGGTTGTGGTAATGCAGCATTATCTGGTTATCTTTACTCCCTACTAAAACAGAAAGTATGGGTGTTAGAGCGTTGTTGAGTAAGCCTTTTGCGGCTTATGTGCACCGGCAGAACCAAATCTGGATAGAGCATTCAGCCGAGGCGCAGCAGGCCATATTTCATAAGATTATAAGCAAGGCGAAGGATACTAAGTTTGGACAAGACCATCACTTTGCCAGTATAAAAACGCACTCCGATTATGTAAAAGCCGTTCCGGTACGGGATTACGAGGGATTGGCATCCTACTTTAACCGGGTAAAGCAGGGGGAGCCAAATGTGCTGTGGCCGGGAAAGCCGCTGTACTTGGCCAAAACCTCCGGCACCACTTCCGGCACAAAGTACATTCCCATTTCCTCCGACTCTATTTCCAACCACATTAACGGTGCCCGCGACGCCCTGTTGGCCTACATCCACGAAACCGGTAACTCTGCTTTTCTGGATGGCAAGCTGATTTTTCTGTCGGGCAGTCCGGAGTTGGAAGAGGTAGGGGGGATCAAGACAGGCCGCCTGTCAGGGATTGCCAACCACCATGTGCCGGGGTACCTGCGCACCACCCAACTGCCCAGCTACCGCACCAACTGCATTGAGGATTGGGAAACCAAGTTGGACCAGATCATTGAGGAAACCATAGACCAGAACATGACGCTGATCTCGGGTATTCCGCCTTGGGTGCAGATGTACTTCGATAAGCTGACCCGTCAGACTGGCAAGCAGATAAAGGACATTTTTCCGAATTTTAAACTGTTTGTGTACGGCGGCGTGAATTTTGAGCCGTACCGCAAAAAGCTGTTCGAGTCTATTGGCCGGCAGGTGGACTCGATTGAAACGTTCCCCGCTTCGGAGGGCTTTTTTGCCTATCAGAACAGCCAGACAGACCCGGGACTTCTGTTGCTGCTCAACTCGGGCATCTTCTATGAGTTTATTCCGACCAGCGAGTATTTCAGCGAAAACCCCACCCGCCTGACTATTGACCAGGTGGAGACGGGCGTGAACTATGCGCTGGTGATCAGCAGCAACGCCGGCCTCTGGAGTTACTCCATCGGCGATACGGTGAAGTTTGTGTCCGTAAAACCTTATAAGCTGGTGGTGAGCGGCCGGATTAAGCATTACATCTCGGCTTTTGGGGAGCACGTAATCGGCGAGGAGGTGGAAAAGGCAATGAAAGCGGCCATGCAGAAGTTTAAGGAGGTGGAATTGATCGAGTTTACCGTGGCCCCTTACGTGAGCCAGGACCAGGGCGCCTCGTACCACGAGTGGCTGGTGGAGTTCTCGCAAAAGCCACACACCCCGGACGCCTTTGCCGAGGAATTGGATAGGCAGCTGCGCAAACTCAACTCCTACTATGACGACCTGATTACAGGCAATATTCTGAAGCGACTGAAGCTGACCTCACTACCAAAGGGCAGCTTCCAGAAATACATGAAGTCGCAGGGAAAGCTGGGCGGCCAGAACAAGGTGCCCCGGCTAAGCAACGACCGAAAGCTGGCAGACGGCCTGCTGGAGGTGAGTAGGGAAGGGTAAGGAGAGTTCTACAGCCGGCAGTTATACTTCTGGCTAAGTATAAACCCCACCCCAACCCTCCCCTAAAAACAGGGGAGGGAGCTGTGTAACTTATACTGTCATCTCGAGCAGCGCGAGAGATCTGGCTGGAATTCTCTTCAGATCTCTCCCGAAGGTCGAGATGACAAAAAGCTGAGGCTATAGATTCTTTCCCAGCCTTTGGGTTGAGCGCCTCGAGAGGTTCCGGTGACGAGCGGCAGCGAGGCATTGCGACGCAGGAGCAAAGGAAGCGAAAGCAGCGCGATGCCCGAAGGCGAGCCCTCTCGGGCTTGAGAGCTCCAAAGCTGGAGATGAAACAGTAGGTTTGTGGGGCTGGAGGAGGAACGGTAGCTAATAAGAATAGCCTGGTTCCGGTTGCGAGAAGCAGTGGCCATAGAAGTATAAGCTAGCAAAGTATAAAGTATAGCCGAAGTATAAGGTCTGGCTTTTCATGCCAGTTAGGTTACAAACCCAACAATATAGGTATGCACGGGCTGCAAATCCGCGCCAGCGACAGGGATGAAGTATATCGGCACAAGCGGACACTTGCGCCAGCTAAAGTATAGCAGCAAGTATAAAAGTATAACTATCACGGATTTTGAAATCCGCAGCAGAAAGGTTCCAGACACGGATGTCCGGAACAGCAAACAGCAAAGTATAAAGCGGGCATCAGAAAAGGCTGCTCGGACGCAAAAAACATAAAATGAAAAGAATCGCCATACTTGGCTCCACAGGCTCCATCGGCGTGCAGGCACTCGACGTGATTCGGGCAAACCCGGAGAGCTTTGAGTTGGAGGTCATCACCGCCCACAGCAACGCCGACCTGCTCATCCGGCAGGCGCTGGAGTTTAAGCCAAACGTAGTCGTCATTGCCCGCGAAGACCTGTATGAGCAGGTGCAGGAAGCGCTGCAGCACGAGGATATCAAAGTATACGCCGGCGCCAAGGCCATTTGCTCCGTAGTAGAGATGGGTACCGTGGACATGGTGCTCACCGCTATGGTGGGCTATGCCGGTTTGCTGCCAACCATCCATGCCATCAAGGCAGGGAAGCAGATTGCCTTGGCCAACAAGGAAACGCTAGTGGTGGCGGGCCAACTAATCACCAACCTTGCCCGGGAGAAAGGCGTGAACATTTACCCTGTGGACTCAGAGCACAGCGCTATTTTCCAGTGCCTGGCCGGCGAATTCCATAACCCGATCGAGAAAATCATCCTAACAGCCTCGGGTGGGCCTTTCCGCGGAAAAACAGCCGCGGAGCTGGCCAGTGTTACCAAGGCGCAGGCCCTAAAGCACCCGAACTGGGACATGGGCGCTAAAATCACTATCGACTCAGCCTCCCTTATGAACAAAGGCCTGGAGGTCATCGAGGCCAAGTGGCTGTTCGGGCTAAGAAACGATCAGATAGAGGTGGTGGTGCACCCGCAATCCATCATTCACTCGCTGGTGCAGTTCGAGGATGGCTCCATTAAGGCGCAACTCGGTCTGCCCGACATGAAGCTGCCGATCCAGTACGCGCTCGGCTACCCGCAGCGCCTCCGGTCCGATTTCCCCAGGTTCAGCTTTCTCGACTATCCCCAACTGACCTTTGAGCAGCCCGACCTGAAGACCTTCCGCAACCTGCAACTGGCCTTCGATGCCATGGAGCGCGGCGGCAACATGCCTTGTATTCTAAATGCAGCTAACGAGGTGGCGGTCAGTGCGTTCTTGCGTGATGAGGTGGGTTTTCTGCAGATGTCCGACATCATCGAAAGCTGTATGACGAAAGTTGCGTATATTGCGAATCCTTCTTATGATGACTATGTTAACACAGATGAGGAGGCACGAAAACTGGCCACATTATTGTTGAACAAGTAACTTATACTTCCTGTTGCACCTGACGGCAGCGCTATAAAAACAGAAACTTTTCTTATTAGATGGATATATTGATCATGGTGGGCCAGCTGATACTGGGCCTTACAATCTTAGTTGGATTACACGAATTAGGACACATGCTGACCGCCAAGTGGTTCGGCATGCGTGTGGAAAAGTATGCAATAGGCTTCCCTCCGAAGATTTTCGGCAAAAAAATAGGTGAAACAGAGTATATGCTGGGCCTGATCCCGCTGGGCGGATTCGTGAAGATATCGGGCATGGTGGATGAGTCGATGGACACGGAAGCCCTGAAAGAGGAGCCCAAGCCCTGGGAATTCCGCGCAAAGCCGGCCTGGCAGCGCCTCATTGTAATGATGGGCGGCATTATTGTGAACGTGATCACAGGTATCGTCATCTTCATCGCCCTAACCTATTCCTATGGCGAGCAGTACATCCCGGCCAAAGAAGTAAAGTATGGCGTGGTAGCCAATGAGCTTGGCCAGGAAATCGGCTTCCAGACAGGGGATAAAGTGGTGGCCGTGAACGGAAAAGAGCTCGAGCGCTTCGAGGATATCCGCTCTATGGATGCCCTGCTGGGCAACAACTCCTACTACACCGTGGAGCGAAACGGCCAGCTGGTAGACCTCAAAGTGCCCGTTAACCTGATGGATAAGCTGGCGGATAACAAAAGCCAGGTGTTTTTTGTAGAACCGCGCACGCCCTTTAAGGTGGGCCAGGTAGTGGGCGGCAGTGCTGCTTCCAAGGCTGGCCTAAAGCAGGACGACTTCATTACGATGGTGAACGGGGAATCCGTGAAGTTTTTCCATGAGTTTCAGGAGGCGCTGAAAGCCAATGCTGGCAAAGCCGTTACCATGACGGTGGAGCGCGACAACAAGCTGGTAAAACTGCGGGCGAATGTGAGCGAAGACGGTACGATTGGCTTCCAGGCGGTGCCGCTCCTGCAGACTGCCACCAAAGAATATTCCCTGGGTGAGTCCATTCCGATTGGCACTAACCAGGCCTTTAGTGTGATTACTGCTAACCTGAAAGGCTTCGGGAAAATCTTCCGCGGCGAGGTTTCGGCCTCCAAGTCCCTGAGCGGCCCGATAGGCATTGCGCAAATCTTCGGCGATACTTTTAACTGGTACAAGTTCTGGAGCATTACGGGGATGCTGTCGATGGTGCTGGCCTTTATGAACTTCCTGCCGATTCCGGCGCTGGATGGTGGCCACGTGGTTTTTCTGACCTATGAGATGATCAGCGGTCGCAAGCCGTCTGATAACTTTTTGGAAAATGCCCAGAAAGTAGGTATGGTTTTATTGTTAGGCTTAATGGCATTCGCTATCTTTAACGATGTATTTAAGATAATCTTCTAACAAAGATTTTTCTCATGAATTTCATCGTACGCGTAGCTTTAGCAAACTTAATCCTTTTTGTTTTTATTGCACTAAACCAGGTCTCGGCTGCACCTTTAGCTGACCTGGAAAATATAAACCTGAACGCTGTCGCTGCCCAAAGCGACAGCGTTTACCAGGTACAGCAAGGAGATACCTACTATAGCCTCTCCCGCCGCTTCAACATCCCGATAGACTCGCTGCAATCCTGGAACGAGCATAAACTGCAGATCGGGCAGACCCTGTACCTCTCTAACCCAAGTATAAGAAAGAAGGTAGCTGCCAAGCCAGCGGCCACTGCTGCACAGGCTAAGCCTGCCGTGGCTAAGGCGGCTCCTGCGGCACAAGGTCCTGCGCCTCAGGCCACACCGGCTAAGGCGGCCAGCAACGCGGCACAACCTGCCAGAACAGCTGCTCCTCAGAAAGCGGCGGAAAGTACCTCTGCCTCACCGGCTCCCGGGCCAACAACGGCGGCCTATAAAACCAAGAGCCGCATCCTGGTGGTGCCTTTCGACCCGCATTTATACTTCTCCGATGCCGACATGGAGATTGCGCGCCAGTCCAGGATACCGCTGCAGAACGTGCGCCACGTGTTCCGTGGTCGCCTGAACGCCATGATGGCACCGGATGGCTACGAAACCATCCATCTGCTGGGGGGCGTGTACCGCGACAGCGTGAGCGAACTGAGCCGCCTCTACAAATCACTCAACTATGCCTATGCCGATAACAAGCAAAGCAGGTTTAACCATCAACCTGCCGTTAAGGAGGACAAAAGCGGCATGTTGAACTGGGTGAAAGAGCAGAAGGGAAAACTGGGGATAAAAGGACAGCCTGCGGTGCTGCCTGTAGCCCAGGACCCGAACAAGCATTTCGGCGTAACGGTGAAGGACCCTAACTTCTTCAGCTACTTTAACAACCAGTACGGCATCGATTACTACGTTTTCATTAACCAGTTTGAGGTGCAGACCATCTACGAAAACTGCCTGGATCGAGCCGCCCAGAACTACCAGCGCGATTTTACAGTACACTACAGCATCTACGACAGCAAAGGGGAACTGGTATCGGGCAACAAAGTAAAGGTGCCTTACGAGTCCAACATCAACGACGTGAACCGCATTGTGCGCGACAGTATGCCTAATATGGCCAAGCGCGTGCTCTCCGACCTGCCAACGGCGCGTAAGTAAAGCCAATTACAAGTATAAAGTATAAAGTATAAAGTATAAAGTATAAAGTATAAAGTATAAAGTATAAAGTATAAAGTATAAAGAGGCTGGGTTCCTGTTGAGGGGCTCAGCCTTTTCTCATTCTCAGCTGCCGCTGCAACCAGGCCACCAGGCCGTATAGCAGAAGCGTAAGTAGCCAGCCGCTAATCAGGGTAACGATCATATGGCCGGGCTTCCGTTCTAGGTGCCTCCGCACCATCAGGTTAAACAGCAGGAAGAAGTATCCCATGGTGCCAATCAGGAGCCAGAACCAGAGCCATGCATCCATTTCCTCTTCGGGCAAGGGCTTTGCGGGCAGCAGGTGCACGTACCAAAGTATAAGTATAGTTCCTACTAAGGTGCTGACGTGCTGCACCACGCGGTGCAATGCTATTTCCTCGCTGGTAAAGGGTATGGCGATGGATTCTGACAGGATGGGAAACAGGTTCACAAAGTATAAACCTTGATGGGTGAAGCTGTCCCAGAACAGGTGAGAGAATGATCCAATCAGGGCCGATGCAACGATCACCAACCAGTTACTGCGCAGGTAGTGCAGCCAGTTTGCCGGGTAGTTTATAGCCAGTGCCCGTTGCTTAAAGTATGGCGGCAGGTACCGGATGGCCTGGTTCCGCACAAACGTATGGAAGAGCAGGCACAGGAGCAGCGTGACGGGCAGGTTAAACAGCAGCAGACCGGGTAAAGTATGGCTGATGCGGCTCAGCGTCTCCAGGCGGAAAAAGTACTCGAAGTCAGGGGCGATGCTGCCCATTACCAGGGCGGTGGCAGAAAGCCAGCGGCGGCGCAGCAGCGGAAGTATGATTGCAGGGTGGGCGGCTGTAAAGGGCATAGGACTTCTGGTGTTCCCCTACAAGCTAACGCAAATTCTGGAAATGAGGCTCACTTTTATACTTTCAATAAAAGTTGTCGGAGAGGAACACCAGCACAACAGTTGTCGGAGAGGAACACCAGCACAACGATGATAACAAGCAGGGCTAGCGTACCAACTACGTTGTTATAGATGGCATTGTGGGTCTTCCTGGAAAATCTCCAGCCTTTTTGCCTTCGTAGAATTCGCCATACTTCCGGCGCTTGCTGCCGGTAAGCGCACTATGCAGAAAATAGTATAGCCAGCGCGTAGCGGCTCCTAGACGTTCGAGCAACGAAAAGCCTGAGAAAATATCCTCTATCATCTTATTTTAAGTATAAAGTATGGCCGTTATACTTTAGCGTTTCAGTCAAAGTATAACTACACAAACAGAGACAGCTTACTGCCTCAGCTTGATGATCTTGAACTCCACGCGGCGGTTAATGCGGCGGTCTTCCTCAGTTTGCTCCTCCCGGATAGGCTTGCTGCTGCCGTAGCCAATGGCCTCAATGCGGTCGCTGCCGATGTTTACCTTGCGCTCGATGTAGCGTTTGATGGCATCCGCACGGTCCTGCGAGAGCACTTGGTTAAACTCCGCATCTCCGGCGCTGTCGGTATGGCCCGCAATCTCCAGCAGGTAAGTAGGGTGGTCAATCAGGAAGTAGGCTACTTCATCCAGGATAGGCTCCATCTCCGGCGTAATATCCGACTGCATCGGGTCGAACTCAATGTTCTTGAACACCAGCGGAATGCTGTAGTCAATCACTGATGTCATGAAGTCGATCGAGGTGTCGCCGCGCAGCTCCAACTCCCGCTCAATTGTGAAGAAATCCGGGCTCTGGATAAGGATCATGTAGCGGGTATTGTCGATAAGGTTGAACTCAAACGAGCCGTCCGGGCGCACATACTTGCTCGAGATCTCAATGCCATTGTCCAGGTCAATCACCGACACAACAGCGGAAAGCGGCTTGTTCGTAACCGAGTCCAGCAGCGTGCCCTCCACCTTGGTGACGGCCAGCGGGTGGGCCTCCATGGGCAGCGGGAAGGAGTATAAATCCAGGTTCTGGATGTCGTTGGCTTCCGAGCGGGCATAGTACAGGTTCCGCGAGGCGGCATCGATGGTGAAATAATACTCGCTGCCACGGCCGTTCACCAAAGGGCCAATGTTGCGCGGCTCTTGCCAGTGCCCGCCCGACTGGTACGTTTTGTAGATGTCGAAGTCGCCGAAGTGGTTGAGCTGCCCGCGCGAGCTAAAGTATAAAACCTGAAACTTGGGGTGCAGAAAAGGGCTTACCTCACTCTCGCGGGTATTGATAACCGGCCCCAGGTTCTGCGCCGGTGCCCAGTTGCCGGACTTGGTTTTATGGGTAAAGTAGATGTCGGAGAGGCCGAAACCGCCCAGCCTGTCGGAGGCAAAGTATAACGTGTCCTCGTTTTGGGAGAGGGTGGGTTGCGAGTCCCAGGCGGGGCTGTTCACGTTCTGGCCCAGGTTACGGATCTGGCCCCAACTGCCGTCCTCCTGGCGCGTGGCCACATAAATATCGCAGTTGCCGTAGCTGTCGGGCGCCTCGCAGCGGGCAAAGTATAGCGTCTTACCGTCGCGGCTCAGGCAGGCAGAGCCCTCGTTGTAAATGCTGTTAATGGGTTTGCCAAACGACTGCGCCTCCTCCCAGAAGCCGTTGTTCTGCTTGCTGAAGTATAAATCCTCGTTGGCTCGGTTATGCAGCCCCACCACATTGCGCTTGGAGGTGAAAATGAGCAGTTCGTTCTCGTCGTTCAGGGTAGGGCCGTAGTCGGCGTAGGGCGAGTTGATGGCGTAGCCCATGTTCAGGTATACCCCTTGCGGCGGCTTAAACGTGGCAATGGATTTTCTATACTCCACCAGCTCGTAATAATAGTCCAGCGGCACGTAATAGTCTTTGGTATTCTGCTCCAGCGAGTCGTAGTAAGACATGATGCTGCGTACGTTGGAGCGGTGGTGCTTGAGCACGAGGCGGTAAAGGGCCTTGGCTTTTTCTGTGTTGCCCTGGCGCTCCAGCAGTTGGCCCAGGCGCCACAGCAGTTCGGTGTCCTTGTAAAAATTCTCTACCCCAAAGTTATGCACATACTCCTCCAGCAGCGGAAGCACCTTGGCATACTGCCTGCGTTTCTCCAGCCGGTTGATAAGCGAGAGCTTTTTACGGTCGTGATAATAAGGGATTTTGTTTAAATTGGGGAAATCGAGGTGCAACTCGGAGGTTGGCTGAAGCTCTGAAACCTGGATTTTTGCCTCAGTAATAGCCTCGGGCTCTACATTGGTGATTTGCTGTGCCTGCACAACCGCAGGCAGCAGGAACGTGAGCAGGAGATATACCAACAGGAACAAGCGTTTCATCAGCGATGTAATTTTGCCCAACGCTCAAAGATATTTATTTTGCGCTATATTATTGTAATAGTGCAGTTGGATAGTGCTATTTTTTTGCGGGAAGACTAATACCCCGCTTAAAGGCAGACAAATCAGCAGGGCGGCACCCTTGGCACAAGACTTGAACAATATCAGCAACGCAGGGAAACGGGGGGACTGATGCGTTTTCCTGCCAAATTGGCACTGATCTACATATGAACCAAACACTAAAGCATTTTCTTCAAAACTTACTTCTCAGTAGCGCTTCAGATGACGACGGCATGGAGCTAATACCTGTGATAACCGCTGAAATAGAGGACGATATCAAATCCGTAAACCTGCCCGACGAGCTGCCGATTCTGGCGGTGCGCAACACGGTGCTGTTTCCGGGGGTGGTGCTGCCGATTACGGTAAGCCGCAAAAAATCTGTCAAGCTGGTGCGCAAGGCACACAGCAGCGGCAGCGTGATAGGGGTGGTGGCGCAGAAAAATACGAACTCTGACGATCCAACGGCCGAAGACCTGTACGGCGTAGGCACTGTGGCCAAGATACTCAAGATGCTGGTGCTGCCCGACGGCAACACGACCATCATCATACAGGGCCAGAGCCGCTTCAAAATAGACGAAGTTACCCAGGAGGATCCTTTCTTAACCGCTAAGGTTAGCCTTTGCGAGGAGACCCCGATGGACAAGCAGAGCCGCGAGGTGAAGGCGCTGGTACACTCGCTCAAGGATGCGGCGGCCAAGATGCTGAAGCTGAACCCGGAAATACCGCAGGAGGCGCAGGTGGCGCTCGACAACATCGATAGCCCAAGCTTCCTGACACACTTCCTGTCGAGCAACCTGAACGTGGAGGTGGCCCAGAAACAGGAGCTGCTGGAAGTAAACGACAGCAAGGAGCGTGGCACCCAGCTGCTGGAGCTCATGCTGCGCGAAATACAGCTGCTCGAACTAAAGCAGGAGATCCACTCCAAAGTACACACCGACCTGGATCAGCAGCAGCGTGATTACTTCCTGCGCCAGCAGATAAAGGTATTGCAGGACGAGCTGGGGCAGGAGGGGCCCGACCAGGAGATTGAGCGCTTCCGTGAGCGTGCCGCCAAGAAAAAGTGGCCGGAGCCGGTGGCGCAGCATTTCAAGAAAGAAATAGACAAACTTGCCCGCCTCAACCCGCAGGCCGCGGAGTACCCGGTGGCGGTAAACTACCTGGAGTTCCTGCTGGATCTGCCCTGGAACGAGTACACCAAAGATAATTTCAACCTGAAGCGCACCAAAAAGATCCTCGACGCCGACCATTACGGGCTGGAGAAGGTGAAGGAGCGCATTCTGGAGTACCTGGCCGTGCTCAAGCTCAAAAACGACATGAAGGCGCCTATTCTGTGCCTGTA
Organism: Pontibacter chinhatensis; assembly: GCF_900113285.1. Lineage (GTDB taxonomy): Bacteria > Bacteroidota > Bacteroidia > Cytophagales > Hymenobacteraceae > Pontibacter > Pontibacter chinhatensis. The sequence continues at coordinate 32,757 of NZ_FOOT01000004.1, read as the reverse complement.
CGGACCTCCGGGCGTGGGTAAAACCTCGCTGGGCCGTTCCATTGCCAAAGCCTTGGGCCGCAACTACGTGCGCATGTCGCTGGGCGGGGTGCGCGATGAGGCCGAGATTCGCGGGCACCGCCGCACCTACGTGGGTGCCATGCCGGGCAAGATTATCAGCCAAATCAAGAAAACGGGCTCCTCTAACCCGGTGATTATACTTGACGAGATCGATAAACTGGCCTCTGATTTTCGTGGCGACCCTTCTTCGGCCTTGCTGGAGGTGCTGGACCCGGAGCAGAACCATACCTTTATGGACAACTACCTGGACGTGGAGTACGACCTGTCGAAGGTGCTGTTCATTGCCACCGCCAACTCCCTGGAAACCATACAGCCCGCCCTGCGCGACCGCATGGAGATCATTGAGCTGACCGGCTATACTTTGGAGGAGAAGACCGAGATTGCCAGGCGCCACCTGGTACCCAAGCAGGTTGCTGAGCACGGGCTGGAGCCAGAAGATGTGAAGGTGTCGAAAACTACCCTCCATAAGGTAATCGAGGATTATACCCGCGAGTCTGGGGTGCGGAACCTGGAGCGGAAGATTGGACAGCTGGTGCGCAACACCGCCAAACAAAAGGCGATGGAGGAGAAGTTTACCCCTGCCATCAAGCCGGAGGATGTGACCAAGATTCTGGGCTCGGAGATTTTCGACAAGGAGATTTACCAGGACATCGACACCGCTGGCGTAGTGACAGGCTTGGCCTGGACCTCGGTGGGCGGGGATATCCTCTTCATCGAAAGTATACTTAGCCGCGGCAAGGGCAAGCTAACGCTTTCCGGTCAGCTGGGCGATGTGATGAAGGAATCGGCAATGACGGCGATTTCCTACTTAAAAGCGCACGCCGAACTGCTGGACATCGACTACCGCCTCTTCGACCAGTATGATCTGCACATTCACTTCCCGGAGGGCGCTGTGCCAAAAGACGGCCCGTCGGCAGGTATTGCAATATTTACGTCCATTGCCTCGGTGTTTACCCAGCGCAAGGTAAAATCCAGATTGGCGATGACTGGCGAGATAACGCTGCGCGGCAAAGTGCTGCCGGTTGGCGGTATCAAAGAGAAAATTCTGGCAGCCAAGCGCGCCGGCATCAGCGATATTATCCTTAGCCAGAAGAACCGCAAGGACATCAACGAGATTCCGGAGCAGTACATCAAGGGGCTGCACATTCACTATGTAGACCGTGTGGATGAAGTCGTGAAAATCGCCCTACTGAAAGAAAAAGTGAAGCACCCACTGAAGCTGGTGGTGCGGGAGGAGAAAAATGCTGAATGAGTGACTGAGCGAATGAGCGAATGATAACAGACACTCTACATATTATTCACTCAATCACTCATTCGCTCACTCAAAACTAAGTATGAAAAAAGCCGCCTTTATACTTTGCTCTCTGGTGAGCCTGTCGCTCACGGCGCAGGCGCAGGTGGGCGGCCAGCGGGGTTTCCCGTTTCTGGAGCTTCCGGCCAGTGCCAAGCAGGCAGCTTTGGGCGGGGTGAACGTAACGGCAGGCGCCCACGACGTGAACATGGTAACGGCTAACCCGGCACTGCTGAACCAGGAGATGGACGGGCAGGTGAGCCTGAGTTATGTGGGCTATCTGGCTGATATCAAGCAGAGCCATGCGGTGTATGCTTTTAACTCCGAGAAGCTGGGGCGCTGGGCGGCAAGTATAAATTACCTCCACTACGGGGACTTTGTGCAGCGCGACCCTACGGGACTGGAGCTGGGCACCTTTAACGTGAACGACTATGCGCTGGCGCTGACGCACTCCCGCGAAATGGAGGCCTTTACGATAGGTGCCACGGCGAAAGTGGCCGTGTCCAGTATAGCCGGCGACCAGGCAGTGGGCATTTTGGCTGATGCGGGGGCGGTGTTTCGGCACCCGGAGCAGGACTTTACGGTGGGGCTGGCGTTTAAGAACGTGGGCTACCAGATTAAGCCCTTCGACAGCGGCGAGCGGCAGCAGATGCCCTGGGACGCACAACTGGGGGTGAGCTATAAGCCCGAGCACATGCCCGTGCGACTCTCGCTCACGGCGCACCGGCTCTACCAGTTCGACATCGTGTACCTGGACCCGAATGCACCCGGAAAGCTGGATGCCAACGGCAACGAAATAGAGGAGGAAAAGAAGCTGGGCGACAAGATTGCACGGCACTTTGTGGTGGGTGCGGAGTTTGTGTTGAGCAAAAATTTTCAGCTGCGGGCCGGCTACAATCACCTCCGACGCAAAGAACTACGTTTAGATACTAAAGCAGGGGGAGCAGGTTTCTCCGTGGGGGCCATGGTGCGGGTGCGTAACTTCGAACTGAACTACGGCAGCGCCTTTTTTCACCCCTCGGGGGCCACGCACTACATCACCCTGGCAACGAACACCGGCGCCTTTTTGAGAAAGAAGAATAGTTGAAAAACCCATGGCGTAGCGGCTTGTTATAAGCCGGAGCCGGTTTTTAAAGTATAAACACAAGAAGAAGACATGTTAGATAATATTGCATCCTTAACACCAGCCCAGATTGTGGCGGAGCTGGATAAATACATCATCGGACAGAAAGACGCCAAGCGCAACGTAGCTATCGCGCTGCGCAACCGCTGGCGCCGCATGAACGCCGACAAAAGTATACAGGCTGACATCGTACCAAACAATATCCTGATGATAGGAGCCACTGGTGTAGGTAAAACCGAGATTGCCCGCCGCCTGGCCAAAATTGCCGATGCGCCTTTCACCAAGGTAGAGGCCTCTAAGTTTACCGAAGTGGGCTACGTGGGCCGCGACGTGGAAAGTATGGTGCGCGACCTGGTAGAGCAGTCGGTGAACATGGTGAAGACCAGGAAGAAGGAGGAGGTGAAGCAGAAAGCCGCTGAGGTTGTAGAGGATATCATACTTGACGCGCTGATTCCGCCAATCCAAGGCCGCGCCACCCCGTCCTACACCACCACGGCTGACCCGAACGCCATGCCAGACAACGACTACGAGCTCAACGAACGCACCCGCGACAAATTCCGTGAGAAGATCCGCAACGGGGAGCTGGAAGACCGCAAGATTGAGATTCGGGTGCAGCAAAGCGCCATGCCAGGCGTAGGCGTAATGGGACCAGGTATGGACGAGGCCTCCATGATGAACATCCAGGAGATGATCAGCGGCATGATGCCTAAGAAAACCAAGAAGCGCAAAGTTACCATCGCCGAAGCACGCAAGATCCTGCTGGAGGAAGAAGCCTCTAAGCTGATTGACATGGACGAGGTGAAGGAAGAGGCCATTTTTAAGGCAGAGAACTCGGGCGTGATCTTTATCGATGAGATTGACAAAGTAGCCAGCGCCAGCAACAAAGGCGGTGGAGGCCCTGATGTGAGCCGCGAGGGCGTGCAGCGTGACCTCTTGCCGATTGTAGAGGGTTCCACGGTGAACACCAAGTATGGCGTCATCAATACCGACCATATTCTGTTTATTGCGGCCGGTGCTTTCCACGTAGCCAAGCCGTCCGACCTGATTCCGGAGTTGCAGGGCCGCTTCCCGATTCGTGTGGAGCTGAGCAGCCTGACCAAAGACGATTTCTACCAGATCCTCAAGTTCCCGAAAAACGCGCTAACCAAACAGTACGAGGCCCTGATGTCGGCTGAAAACGTGGAGCTGACCTTTAACGACGAGGCCTTGGATGAAATCGCCTCTATTGCCTATGAGGTGAACACGGAGGTGGAGAACATCGGTGCCCGCCGTCTGCACACCGTGATGAGCCGCCTGCTTAACGACATCCTCTTCGACGTGCCAGACAAAATTGGTGCAAACGCCCGCATCGTGGTTACCCGTGAAATGGTGCAGGAAAAGCTGGCCGACATGGTGAAAAATCGCGACCTGAGTCAGTATATACTTTAAGTTAGAGATTTTGGGAGTTGAGGAGTTAGAGAGTTGTGGAGACGTCATACTTTGCGTCTCTGGAGTTAGAAAGTTAAAAAGTTAGAAGGTTAGAAAGTATAAACTATAGTTGGGGCGGATTTACTTTCGTGCCCAAGTATAAAAGGTGCCACTGGCGCCGGTATCCAACCGGTGCCGCCCGGTGTGCCGCGAGTCTCCAGACTCGCTTTTGAACAAGTTTATACTTTGGGTATACTTTCAGAGCCAGCGTTTCTGCAAAGGCAGAGGCGCTGGCTTTTTGTTTTGGCGGCAATTTTATACTTTAAGAAAGTATAAAGTTTAACGGATGACCCAGAAAAGTATAGATGAAAGGCTGCCTGTGGTAGTAGCATTGGTGATACTGCTGCTGTTTGCAACAATACTGACTTACTGGATAGTAGATGAAAGATCTCACCCTGCTGATTGGAAGGAGGCGAGAAACTTCAATCTTTCTGTTAAAACCTGTGGTGAAGCTGAGAGGAAGGCTAAAGTAGACTTCGAAAGAGGAGTAATTAGGATGTACTTTAGTAATGATGCTGTAGAGGAGCATCCCAACGGTTTCCCGTATAACTTCTACAGGCAGCTTGAGGAGGACTTCGGTATAGATGTTATTTACACTGGAGATGTTTACTCACCATTTCATAAATGCTACAATCTTGAGATGGATGATTTGCTTGACGAAAAACTTGGAGAACGAACTATAGAGAACTTATTCAATGAACTTCGGGATAGAGAGCCCATACAACATTAGGGCAACCTTAAACCAAACCACCTCCGTACCTCTAACTCCAACTTTCTAACTTTTTAACCTTCTAACTTTCTAATTTTGAACATCTACATCATCACCGGGGCCAGCAAGGGCATAGGCAAGGCGCTGGCCGAAGAGCTGCTGAAAGACGAGAATAACCGCGTGGTGGGCGTATCGCGCAGCTGCAGCATCAAGCACCCGAACTACCGCCACCAGCCCCTCGATTTCTCCGATATCCCTGCCGTGGAACACAACCTGCAGAAGATATTCCTGCCTTACCCGGACGCCGAGAAGCTTGTGCTAATTAACAACGCTGGCGTGCTGGGCGATATAGGGTATGTAGGGGAGGGCATGCCCAACGAGCGCTTTCAGTTTGTGTTCGACGTTAACGTGATTGTGCCTGCCATGCTGATGAACACCTTTCTGGAAGTATACCAGGAGCAGCAGGCGCAGAAAGTCGTTGTCAACATCAGCTCGGGCGCTGGCAAGTATCCTGTGGACGGTTGGGCGAGCTACTGCGCCTCCAAGGCCGCTATTGACATGCTCTCCCACACCGTGCAACTGGAGCAGGACAAGCGCGGCACCGGCGTGAAAGTATACGCTCTCTCGCCGGGCGTGGTGGATACGCAGATGCAGGGCCAGATACGCTCCAGCGACGCCGGCCGCTTCAGCACGGTAGAGAAGTTCCGGCAGTACAAAGCCAATAACGAGCTGGCCTCTCCGGAAGAAGTTGCTTTAAAGATCAAAGACTTCCTCCACAACACGGGCAAGTATAACGACGTGGTGGTATCAGTGCGGGACATGTAATCCGGTTTCAGACATACTCCTTATTCAGGCTCTGCTACATGGCAGAGCCTTTTTTATTCTAATACCTGCGATCGTTAAAGTGCAGAGGTTGAAGTATAAAAGCTTTTTCTTATATTTCAAATTCACTAATTTCTTAATGCTATACTTAAACCTAAGTCCACCTTATACAGGATACAGGTTTGCAGAGGCATGGAGAAGGTGACCTGCCAAAGTATAGGCAGGAGCATCAACCCGAACACACAAAACACTGCCTACACACTTCTAACCGCTAAAAGATGAATAATAAAAGACAAAAGCTGCAGGCCTACTGGAAACGAAATCTCCGCATCTTACTCTTCCTGCTTGGGATATGGTTTGCCGTATCCTACCTGTTCGGGATACTGTTGGTCGAGGAGCTGAACCAGTTTACGCTGGGCAGCTTTAAGCTGGGTTTCTGGTTTGCACAGCAAGGGTCTATTTACTTTTTCATGCTGATTATCTTCGCTTATGTGTGGCTGATGAACAGGCTCGACCGCGAGTTTGACGTGCACGAAGACTAATCCCATCTCACCTTAAACATAATTCCCATGAGTATTTTAGCCTGGACCTACCTGATTGTAGGCCTCACGTTTGCCTTGTACATTGGCATTGCCATCTGGTCGCGTGCCGGATCTACGAAAGAATTTTACGTGGCCGGGGGCGGGGTGAGCCCGCTGGCAAACGGTATGGCCACCGCCGCCGACTGGATGAGCGCGGCCTCCTTTATCTCCATGGCCGGCCTGATTTCGTTTATGGGCTACGACGGTTCGGTGTACCTGATGGGCTGGACGGGCGGCTACGTACTGCTGGCCTTGCTGCTGGCTCCGTACCTACGCAAGTTCGGCAAATTTACCGTGCCCGATTTTGTGGGCGAGCGTTATTACTCCAAAACAGCCCGCCTGGTGGCGGTGGTTTGTGCCATCTTTGTTTCGTTTACCTACGTGGCAGGGCAGATGCGCGGCGTGGGCATCGTGTTCTCCCGCTTTTTGGAGGTGCAGATAGAGACGGGGGTGATTATCGGGATGGTGATTGTGCTGTTTTATGCCGTACTGGGCGGCATGAAAGGCATTACCTATACTCAGGTGGCACAGTACTGTGTGCTGATTTTTGCCTACATGGTGCCAGCTATCTTTATCTCCGTCATGCTCACCGGTCACCCGATTCCGCAGCTCGGCTTAGGGGGCACGCTGGAAGACGGAACACCCTTGCTGCAGAAGCTGGATGGCATGCTCGGTGAATTGGGCTTTGCCCCCTACACGAGCGGTACCAAGTCAACCATCGATGTATTTTTTATCACCGCAGCGCTGATGGTGGGCACTGCCGGGTTGCCCCACGTGATTGTGCGCTTCTTTACCGTACCTAAGGTAAGGGATGCCCGGAAATCTGCCGGGTATGCGCTGGCGTTTATTGCCATACTTTACACCACAGCTCCGGCAATCGGCGCTTTCGGCCTCTACAACATGCTCAACAACATCAGCAACCGCCCTGTAGCTGAAATGCCGCAGTGGGTGCAGAACTGGCAAAAAACCGGACTCATCAGCATCGATGATAAAAACGGCGACGGCCATGTGCAGTATGTCAACCACCCGGAGGCCAACGAACTGACCATTGACAAAGACATCATGGTGCTGGCTAACCCGGAAATTGCCAACCTGCCCAATTGGGTGATTGCCCTGGTGGCAGCCGGAGGCCTGGCAGCCGCCCTTTCCACGGCGGCCGGTCTGTTGCTGGTTATCTCCACCTCCATCTCCCACGACTTGCTCAAAAAGTCGTTTATGCCCGGAATTTCGGAGAAGCGCGAACTGGTGGCGGCACGTCTGGCCGCGATGCTGGCGGTGGTGGTGGCCGGCTACTTCGGGGTTTATCCACCCGGTTTTGTGGCCGAGGTGGTGGCCTTTGCCTTTGGTCTGGCGGCGGCCTCTTTTTTTCCGGTCATCATCATGGGCATCTTCTCTACGCGTATGAATAAGCAGGGAGCTATCTGGGGCATGGTGGTAGGGCTTGCCTTCACCATTTCCTACATCTCCTACTTTAAGTTCATCAACCCGGAGGCGAACCTGCCGGAAAACTGGTGGATGGGCATCTCTCCCGAAGGCATCGGCACGCTGGGGATGCTGTTTAACTTCATCGTCTCCTTTTTGGTATCGCGCATGACGCCGCCACCGCCGATGCATATTCAGGAATTGATAGAAGACATCCGCGTTCCGAGAGGGTCAGGTGCTGCGGTGGCGCACCACTGATAATTTTTGATGCGGCAGGCAGGTTGGCATATCCCAAAGGCTCCTTTTATGCGTTTTGATGAATGGGATGAACCTTGATGCTTAAACAGAAATTGAGATGGCTGGAACTATGAAAACCTCACAACGAAAACCAAAAAGCTATGCCCGGGAGTATGCCCGAAGTATAGCCGACCCGGAAAGCTTCTGGGGCGAGCAGGCCGAGCAGATTGCCTGGTACGAGAAACCTGAGCAAGTCCTGAGTACCGATGAAAAGGGCTTCTACCGCTGGTTCAAGGGCGGCAAGCTTAACACCGCCTACCTGGCCTTGGACTACCATGTCGAGAACGGCCGTGCGGGGCAGCACGCCCTCATCTACGACTCGCCGGTAACGGGGGTGCTCCGCAAGTATACGTATGCCGAGCTGCGCGATTTGGTAGCCCGCTTTGCCGGGGCGCTGCAAAACCTGGGCATTGGCAAAGGCGATACCGTGGTAATTTATATGCCGGTGATACCTGAGGCGGTAGTGGCGATGCTGGCCTGCGCACGGCTGGGAGCTATCCATTCAGTGGTGTTCGGGGGCTTTGCGCCGCATGAGTTAAGCGTCCGCATTGACGATGCCAAGCCCAAGGTTGTTATCTCCGCCTCCTGCGGCATCGAGTTTTCCAACGTGATTCCCTACAAGCCTTTGCTGGACAAGGCACTGGCCAGCAGCACGCACCAGCCGGACCATACCATCATCCTGCAGCGCCCGCAGGTGCAGGCCGCGCTGCAGCCGGGCCGCGACCTGGACTACATGGAGCTTCTGGAGCAGGCCGAGCCAGCCGCATGCGTACCCGTGGATGCCACCGACCCGCTGTACATGCTTTATACTTCGGGCACTACCGGCAAACCCAAGGGCATCGTGCGCGACAACGGAGGCCATGCCGTGGCGCTAAAGTATAGCATGAAGGCAGTGTACGACGTGGACCCGGGCGATGTGTTCTGGGCAGCGTCGGATGTGGGCTGGGCTGTGGGGCATTCTTACCTGGTATACGCGCCGCTTATCCACGGCTGCACCTCCATCCTTTTCGAGGGCAAGCCCGTGCGCACGCCCGACGCCGGTACTTTCTGGCGTATTATCCAGGAGCATGAGGTAAAAGTACTGTTCACGGCGCCAACCGCTTTCCGGGCTATCAAAAAAGAAGACCCGGACGGACATTTTAAGAAAAAATACGGCACTCCTTCATTAAAATACCTATTTTTAGCTGGTGAGCGTTGTGATCCGGCCACCTACTACTGGGCCAAGGACCTACTGCAAGTGCCAGTTATTGACCACTGGTGGCAAACCGAATCGGGCTGGCCGATGGTGGCGACCATGATGGGCATAGAGCCTTTCCCGGCTAAACCGGGGTCGGCAGGAAAACCCGTGAGCGGCTACAAGGTGCACATCCTCAACGAGGAGGGGCAACAACTCATCCCGGGCCAGGAGGGCATTGTGGCCGTGAAGCTGCCTTTGCCGCCGGGCTGCCTCCCCACGCTGTGGGAGGACGACGAGCGGTTCCGCAAGTCCTACCTGGAGCGCTTCCCCGGCTACTACATGACCGGCGACGGCGGCTACATCGACGAGGACGGCTACGTATACATTATGGGCCGCATCGACGATGTGATTAATGTGTCGGGCCATAGGCTTTCGACCGGCGAAATGGAGGAGATGGTCTCCTCGCACCCTGCCGTGGCCGAATGTGCCGTGATTGGAATAGGGGACGAACTGCGAGGGCAGCGGCCTGTGGGGCTGGTGGTACTCAAAGACGGACAGACTATTCCGGAGCAGGAGCTGGAGAAAGAGCTGGTGGCGCTGGTGCGGGAGAAGATTGGGGCGGTGGCCTACTTCAGGACGGTGCTGCAAGTGCAGCGCCTGCCCAAGACGCGCTCCGGCAAAATACTCAGGCGCATCCTGCGCCACATCGCCGATGGCACCCCGTACGCTGTGCCGTCTACGATTGACGACCCGGCCATACTGACCGAGATACGCGACCGCCTGAAGAGCAGGCGAGTTGGGAATGCTTTTATAAACCTTAAAACACTATCTAACCAAGAATTAAATCTTGCCATGACGAATTATCAACTTAAGTCCTACGAGGAGTACCAGGAGGCCTACAAACGCAGCACAGAGGACCCCGAGGGGTTTTGGGCTGACATAGCCGACACCTTTACCTGGCGCAAGAAGTGGGACAAGGTGCTGGATTGGAACTTTGACGAGCCAAACGTGAAGTGGTTCCAGGGCGGTAAAATGAACATCACAGAGAACTGCCTCGACCGCCACCTGAAAACACGCGGCAACAAGCTGGCCCTGATTTGGGAGCCCAACGACCCGAAAGAACGCTTTATCCGCTATACATACCGCGAGCTGCACGAGAAAGTATGCCAGTTTGCCAACGTGCTGAAGAAAAACGGCGCCAAGAAAGGCGACCGCATCTGTATCTACATGCCGATGATTCCGGAGCTGGCGATCGCGGTGCTGGCCTGCGCCCGCATTGGCGCGACCCATTCGGTGATCTTTGCCGGTTTCTCGGCAGTAAGTATGGCCGACCGCATTAACGATGCGCAGGCTACCATGGTACTGACCTCTGATGGTTTGAACCGCGGCGCCAAGCAGATTCCTGTGAAGCGCGTGGTGGACGAGGCCTTGGAGAACTGCCCATCGGTGCAGCGCGTGATTGTGGTGGAGCGTTTGGGTTGGGCCGTGAACATGGTGGAGGGCCGCGACGTGTGGTTCCATGATGAGGTGAAGACGGTAAGCAAAGACTGCCCTGCCGAAGAAATGGATGCCGAGGACATGCTCTTTATACTTTATACTTCTGGCTCTACGGGTAAACCGAAGGGCGTGGTGCATACCTGCGGCGGTTATATGGTCTATGCGCAGTATAGCTTCATGAACGTGTTCCAGTACCAGGAAAGCGACATCTACTGGTGTACGGCCGACATTGGCTGGGTGACGGGCCATACCTACCTGCTCTACGGTCCGCTGCTGAGCGGCGCCACCACGCTGATGTTTGAGGGCGTGCCAACCTATCCGGACAACGGTCGTTTCTGGCAGGTGTGCGACAAGTATGGCGTGACGATTTTCTACACGGCCCCAACAGCTATCCGTTCGCTGATGGCCGGTGATATTGACGATGTGCTTTCCTATAGCCTCGACTCCCTGAAGGTGCTGGGCTCGGTGGGTGAGCCGATAAACGAGGAGGCCTGGCACTGGTACCATACCCACGTAGGTAAGGAGCGCTGCCCGGTGGTGGATACCTGGTGGCAGACCGAAACCGGTGGCATCATGATCTCGACCCTTGCCGGCGTAACGCCTATGAAGCCGAGCCATGCCGCGCTGCCTTTGCCTGGTATTCAGCCGATACTGGTAGACAGCGAAGGCAACGAAATCGCCGAGAATGGGGTAGAGGGTTACCTGTGCATGAAGTTCCCATGGCCGGGTATGATTCGCACCACCTACGGCGACCACGAGCGCTGCCGTTTGAGCTACTTCTCTACCTACAAAGGTTTATACTTTACCGGTGACGGTGCCAAGCGCGATGAGAACGGGCTGTACCGCATCATCGGCCGTGTGGACGACGTGATCAACGTGTCCGGCCACCGCTTCGGAACTGCTGAGATCGAAGAGGCTATCAACCACAACGAGCACGTGGTAGAGTCGGCTGTGGTGGGCTACCCACACGATGTGAAAGGGCAGGGCATCTACGCGTTTGTGATCTGCAAGGAAATTCCGGAGAAAGAGGAGTACCTGCGTGCTGAGATCATCGAGACGGTGGTGGAGAAGATCGGTAAGATCGCCAAGCCGGACAAGATTCAGATCGTCAGCGGTTTGCCTAAGACGCGTTCTGGCAAGATCATGCGCCGCATCCTGCGCAAAATAGCCGAAGGCGAAACGTCCAACCTGGGCGACACGTCCACGCTGCTCGACCCGGATGTGGTGGATGAAATCAAGGCTGGGGCGTTGTAGAAGAGTAACCTCCGGAAAGTATGATGGAAGGCATGCAGTTCTGCGGCTCCGGCTGTAGGACTGCATGCTTTTTATATGTGCCTGGAAGTATAGCAATACAATAGCTTGGGGTTATATTTGCCGGTACAGTGCGGTTAGTGCGAAAGTATATGTGGACGCCGGTAAGCAAAAACGCGCTGAATTGGCAATTGTTCCTTCCCCTTTAGCATGAGTAAAAAAGCATTAATTAAGCGGCTAAGCTGGTATTACCCTCTCGAGAAGTTCCACGCTTTGGTTACGTTTCCCCTGCTGGTGGTTTACTTGCTGTATCATTACGCCCTGGCAGATATCCTTTTGCTGATCTACGGGCTTCTGGTGTGCATCGTCATCCTGCTGCAGGGCCAGCACTATTGGAAACTCAAGCTGCACCGGTTAAGCGGCAAAACATTCAGCCAGGTAAAAAGCCTTCAGTTTTTCAGGAAATCCAAGCGCGTGAACATCGTTTTAATCGGGCTGATGCCTTTGGTGCTCCTCCTGCAGCTATCCATCACAGACTGGAGAACCATACCTGATAATCTGATGATCTGGGCGGTTTGCGCCAATGCTTTTGCGGTGCTGGAGCATATCAACTACTACCACAGGCAGCTGATGATTGATAATGAAGCCGACCTGCGGTACCTGTTGACAAATAAAAGGCTGAAGATCGCGAGCCTGAAAAAAGACCTGGAGGAAAGCAAATTGTAACTTACTTCTCACCGCTTAACCCGGAAATAATGCTATCTTAAGACTCACGTTTATTTAACCTCAAAGTTCTACCATGCCCAGAAAAGCATTTACCGCCGAAGGCGCCGTAGCTGTAGGCCCATATTCCCATGCCGTGGAGGCCGGCGAGTTGGTTTTCCTGTCCGGGCAAACGCCGATAGATGCCACAACCGGTAAACTGGTGGAGGGAAACATCAGCGTCCAGACGGAGCAGTGCTTTAAAAACCTCTTCCAGGTGCTGGCCGCGGCCGGGCTTACGCCGGAGCATGTGGTGAAAGTAAATGTGTTTTTGACCGATATGGGCAATTTCAGCGCCATGAACGAAGTATACAAGACCCAGTTTTCTGAGCCATACCCTGCCCGCACCACCATCGGCGTGGCCTCGCTGCCGCTGGGCGCGCAGGTAGAGATGGAGATGATAGCCCGTAAGGGCTAATTTTATACTTTATACTTACTTGTATGTAGCTACGAGTAAGTATAAAGTATAATTTCTGTAGTTTTAAAGCTATACGTCTTGTTACTTCACCAAACCAAAGTATAAACTATACTTCATGAACCCACAGGTAACAGAATACATCACCAATGCCGGAAAGCACCAGGAGATCATGGAGGCGGTACGCCAACTCATCCACGAAAGTGTGCCAAATGTGGTAGAGGAATTTAAGTGGAGCCGGCCTGTTTTCAAAGCAGCGAAAGACTTTGCCTACCTCAAAACAGCCAAAGCCTACGTGACGCTGGGCTTCTTCCAGTTAGATAAACTAACCGACAAGCACAACCTGCTGGAAGGCACAGGCAAGGATATGCGCCACATTAAGCTCAAATCTGCAGCAGCTATCGATAAGGATCTGCTGCGGGAGTGGTTTAAAGCGGCTTCGGCTTAGTGCAGCTGGAGTTCTAAAAGCTACAGGAACAATTATACAGCCAGGCCAAGGTAGCCTGAAGACCCGCATCTTTCCTATCTTTGCACTGGCAACATATTAAGCTATGATCGACGAAACACATAACCCCTGGACCACCCTATCCAGCCGGGAAGTATACCAGAATCCCTGGATTAAACTACGCGAAGACAAAGTACTTACCCCCGGCGGCAGCGAAGGCATCTACGGCGTGGTAAGCATGAAAAACAAAGCCATCGGTATTATACCCATCGATAACGAAGGCTATACTTATCTGATCGGCCAGTACCGCTACCCCCTGCACGAGTATAGCTGGGAGATACCCATGGGCGGCGGACTGGTGGAGAACGACATCCTGGAGTCGGCCAAACGCGAGCTGAAGGAGGAAACCGGTTTCACGGCCGCCAAGTGGACGAATATCTGCCGGCTACATACTTCCAACTCTGTAACCGATGAAGAAGGCTTTGTTTTTCTGGCCGAGGAACTAACCGCCGGCGAAACTGCTTTTGAAGAAACTGAGGTGCTGCACATCAAAAAGGTGCCCTTTCAGGAGGCGGTGCGCATGGCCACCAATAACGAAATAACGGATGCCATTAGCGTGGCCGGAATCCTGAAAGCAGCGTTTCTGCTGCAGCAGCAGGGCCGGCTGTAGCCCTTTATACTTTGCCAAAGTATAAAAGCAGGAAATTTCTGCGTTATACAGGCACGCCGTGCGGCGGCAAACCGAGGGATTATACTTACATTTGAGCAGATGAAGGCCATAAAATATCTATCACATCGGATTTATACTACCTGGTGCGTTACCTGGTTTGTGCTTCCTTTCGTGGTTACCTATCCGCTGCAGGCCGTGCTGATGCGCCGGGAGCAGTGGTACAGGAGGCTGCATGGCATCAACAGGTTCTGGTCCTCCACCTCGCTGCGCATGTTTCTAGTGCCGTTGCAGGTAGAGTGGCACTTCAGGCACAACCCGAAGCAACGCTACATTTTCGCCCCAAACCATAGCTCGTACCTCGATATCCCGGTCATGCTGCACGCCATTCCCGGATTTCTTAACTTTGTGGGTAAGGCCGATTTGTGTAAGGTGCCGCTGTGGGGCAAGGTGTATGAGAAACTATACATATCCGTAGACCGCAGAAGCGCCATCAGCAGTGCCAAAAGCTATATAAAGTCGGCAAAAACGCTGGAGGAGGGGCGTAGCCTGGCTATTTTCCCGGAAGGCACTATCCCGAAAACCGCTGGCGAGAAGCTAATGGCCTTTAAGGACGGTCCCTTTAAACTGGCAATTGAGAAACAGGTGCCCGTGGTGCCGGTAACCATGCCTTATAACCAGCACTTCCTGCCTGACCTGGACGGCAAGTTGAAAGTGCGCTGGCACCCGCTCAAGATCGTGCTGCACGAGCCAATTGAGACCAAGGGCATGACGATGGAAGACCTGCCACGGCTAAAAGAGCAGGTATTTAATATTATTCAGGCTGAAATTTCGAAACATACTAAAGTACATGTCAACAGATATTCAAACCATCCGCAAGATAGCGCACTTAGCAAGGCTGGAGTTTAACGAGGAAAAGGAGCAGGAGGTGCTGCAGGACCTGAATAAGATCCTCAACTGGGTAGACCAGCTGCGCCAGCTCGACACCGAGCACGTGGCCCCGCTTATCCATATGTCGGAGGAGGTGAACGTGCTGCGCGAGGACGAGCCCCGCAACACCATCACCCACGAGGAAGCCTTACAGAACGCACCCAAAAAAGACTCCGATTATTTCCGTGTGCCAAAAGTGCTGGAGTAAATCGCAGGCTTAACATATGAGTAAGATAAAGTTTTGGGAGAAATGGGATACGCACACCAGGTATCCCTATCTTTTTTTACTGCTGCTGGGTGTGCTGGCGCTGGCGCTGGGGGTGTACTACTTCTTCACCGGCGATAGCTCCCTGTTTGCCTGGGATAAGCTAACCGACCTGCAGGTGGTTCCGGTACCAGTAAGCGAGGTGCCGGCGCTGCTGGAGGGGTTCACGCTCTCGGCCGATGGGTACCTGCTGCTGGAGCAGTACGACGTGGCCCTGCCCGAGGCCAACACGGCGGCAGCGGGCATCTTGTTGCTTATACTGGGCGTGAGCCTGGCCTTTTACACGGCGGCCATCAGCACCATGCGGCAGCTGC
The DNA here is from genome assembly GCF_900113285.1 of Pontibacter chinhatensis. Classification (GTDB taxonomy): domain Bacteria; phylum Bacteroidota; class Bacteroidia; order Cytophagales; family Hymenobacteraceae; genus Pontibacter; species Pontibacter chinhatensis. The sequence goes on along the minus strand of NZ_FOOT01000004.1, from coordinate 17,262 downwards.
CCTACTTTGCGGGCATTCTGCTGCTCATGCTGTTCCTGGCAACCTTTAACTTCGACTTGCTCGAGATCTTTGGCGGTGCTGGCCAAACCACCCTGTTGGTAAGCATTGTGCTCTTTGCGCTGGGCAGCTACGCCTTTCAGGCCTTCCTGCCCAACACGGGCTTTGGCCTACGGGTACTGGCCATGCTGGGCGTGGTCGCGGTGCTGGGGCTGCTTATTTACACCGAGGCCGATTTTACACCGGAGCTGATCACGCTGCACCTGGTTAGCTACAGCTCGCTGGGGCTGCTTGCGGCCACGGTTATTTTTATGCTGTGGGTGAGCTTTGAGAACGTAAACGCCCTGCTCTGGATAAACACCCAGGCCAAGTCGCCGGAGCGCCGCTTCAGCATGTGGCAGTTTATACTTATCAGCATTTTATACTTGCTTACCCTGGTGCTGTTGTACCTGCGCCACCTGGGCTACCTCGACGCAGAGCTGATTCCAATCAACCCATACGTTATCCTGCTACTCTCCACGGTAGCCGGTTTCTGGGGCATGCGGCAGCGCGAGGCGTTCTACGGCAAGCTCTTCCCGTTCAGGCCCACAGGCGCAGTTTTATACCTGGTGTTTGCCATACTTGCTTTTCTGAGCATAGGCTACGCCTTTGCTACGGCCAACGACTCGCTCGCGCTGCTTTACCGCAACCTGATCGTGTACACGCACCTGGCCTTTGGCTTTGGCTTTTTCGCCTATGTGATGCTTAACTTCGGGCGACTGCTGGAGCAGCGCCTGCAGGTGTACAAGGTGGTGTATGAGCCCAGGACCTTCTCGCTTTTCTCCTTCTTTATCATGAGCCTGGTGATTTGCGTGATCCTGATCATGCGCACCCAGTACCGCTCATACTTTCAGATGCAGGCAGGCTACTATAGCTATATCGGCGATTTGTACCGTGCTTCCGGCAACAACATCCTGGCCAAGCGCTTTTACGAGGAGAGCAACGTGTACGACAACGGCAACGTGAAGGCAAACTACAGCCTGGCCTCCATGTACAGGCAGGAAAATCAGCGCAACCAGGAAATCCTGCTCCTGAAGGAGGCCATCGACCGCAGGCCTAACCCCAAGCTATACATCCGGCTAGCCAACCTCTATGACGAGAAGCAATACTTCTTTGAGAAGCTGTATGTGCTGCAGCAGGGGGCCGAGAGGTTTCCGGAGAGTTCTGAGATTTACAACAACCTGGCCCTGCTATACACCCAGACCAGTGTGCAGGACAGCACCGAGTACTACTTTAACCTGGCGCAGGAGTACGGCCCGGGCAATGAGGTAGTACGCAGCAACCGCCTGGCCTACTACACCCGCCAAGCGATGCTGGAGCCGGCGAAACTAGTGCTGGAGGAGTCCAGGAAAGGGAAGTATAAAACACTGCGCAGCAACCAGGCTGTGCTGCGCCAACTGCTCGGCCTGGAGCCGCAGGACAGGGAGCGCTTTATGCCCGACTCGCTGGAACAGGTGGAGGACTTCACCCTTTTTTACAACCAGACCATCAGCAGCCTGAGCAAGGGAGACACAGCCCGCCTGAAACACATAAACGATTACTTAGCTGCACCGGGCAATCAGCTATTTTTCAGCGATCTAACCTTCCTGAAGGGACTGGTACACCACTACAACGGCCTGCCGCGTGAAGGAAGGCGCCTGGTGGAGAACCTGGCCCTGCAGATGGAGAACCAGAGTGGCTATTACTACAACACCCTTGCCCTCTGGATGATGGAGGAGAAGAACTACCGTGCGGCGGCCTCCTACTTTAAGCAGGCAAAAGACCACGGGTATACACAGGCTTACCTGGCGCATGGCTATGCACTGGCCATGGCACATCAGCCGGAAGCAGCTGTAGGGGCGCTGGAGGAGGTGGCCTATACCGAGAACGAGGCCGCGATTGCAGTGGCACAGAGTATAGCCATCCTGCTGCGCCAGGATTTGGATACGGTGCTGGTGCAAGCAACAGACAAGGAAAAGCTGCAGTATCTTCTTACTTACCTGCCTACGCTTACCCTGGAACAGGTAAACACAATGGTTAACTCCATACAGGAGAAAGACCTAAAGCGGCACGCCCTGGTGACCCGTGTGGAGTACCTGCTCAACAAGAGAAGGTGGAAGCTGGCTTACGATGCTATCAAAGAAGCAGGCGACATGCTGCGGCCTGAGGGAGAGCTGCGCTCAGCCCTGAACCTGCTGCAGCTAAAGCTGTGGCTTTACACCGAGAAGTATGATGTGCTGCTCAACAGAATGGACCGCCTGCACCTGAACGACCGCGATAAACGCATGGGCTTATACTTTAAGGCGCGCGTTGCCGAGGTTAGGGACCGCACGGAAGAGGCTGCTACCCGCTACGATCAGGCCGTGAAAATGCTGGCCTACGACGAGGAGACCCTGCTGGCCGCCGCTAACTTCTTCAAGAAACAGGACCCCGACGGTGACAAAGCATACAATATTTTGTTGGATGGCATCACCTATAACCCGTATGCCGCCCAATTGTACAAAGCCTATGCTTTGGAAAGCGTAGAGCAAGGTCTGGTTTCTTACGCCAACCAGGCTGCAGAAACGCTCCGGGACTTGCTTCCTCCCGCTGAATATGCTACATTTATAGAAGAACTTGAACAAAAACGCCAGGAAGTGGAGAACCGCGTCGAAAACTGGCAACTATGATAAAGGCTGTATGAGCATCATAATTGAAACCCACGACATCTCGAAAGTATACCGCATGGGCGCTGAGACAATCAATGCCCTTAAATCTGTGTCCATTAGTATAAACAAGGGAGAGTATGTCGCTTTCATGGGCCCCTCGGGTTCCGGCAAGTCCACGTTCATGAACATCATCGGCTGCCTGGATACACCCACCGGCGGTACTTATATCCTGAACGGGCAGGATGTGAGCAACATGACGGACAACGAGCTGGCGGAGGTGCGTAACAAGGAGATCGGTTTCGTATTTCAGACCTTTAACCTGCTGCCGCGCCAGTCGTCGCTGGAGAATGTGGCGCTACCGCTGATTTACGCGGGATATAGCAAAAGCGAGCGCGAGGAGCGGGCACAAAAGGCGCTGGAGAGCGTGGGCCTGGGCACCCGCGGCAAGCACAAGCCTAATGAGTTGTCGGGTGGCCAGCGGCAGCGTGTGGCCATTGCCAGAGCGCTTATTAACGACCCCAGCATTATACTTGCCGACGAGCCGACCGGTAACCTCGACACCAAAACCTCTTACGAGATCATGGAGCTCTTCGAGAACCTGCACGCCAAAGGCAATACCATTATCATGGTAACGCACGAGGAGGACATTGCCCGGTACGCCCACCGCATTGTGCGTCTCCGCGACGGCCTGGTAGAGTCCGACACGCTAAACCCTGACGTAACCACTGCAGCCCGTATGCAGGCAGAGCAACAACATTAAATTGGATGTTAGTTAACTGTTACTGGTTATAGTGGTTAGGTCAAAACTTTCTAACTTTTAACCTTTTAACTTTCTAACTCCATAGACGCAAGGCATTGCGTCTTTACAACTCTTTAACTCCTCAACTCTCTAAAGCTTTACATGAAGATCTACACCAAGACAGGCGATAAAGGCACCACCGCACTGATTGGTGGCACCAGGGTCCCGAAGTCGCACTTGCGTATTGAAGTATACGGCACGGTGGATGAGCTGAACTCCTACATCGGGCTGGTGCGTGACCAGGAAGTGAACAGGTCCAGGGCCGATATTCTGAAAGAGATACAGGACAGGTTGTTTACCATCGGCTCCACACTGGCCACAGATCCGGACAAGCATACCAAAATGGTTACCCCAGACTTGCATGAGGAAGATGTGGTGCTGCTGGAGCAGGAAATAGACAAGTATACTGCTGCCGTGCCGCCACTGCGTGCATTTATACTTCCGGGCGGGCACCAGTCGGTTTCCTTCTGCCACGTTGCCCGCTGCGTGTGCCGCCGCGCCGAGCGCCTGGCCATTGGCCTGCAGGAAGAGTCGCCGGTAGATGACCTGGTGATAAAATATTTAAACAGGCTGTCGGATTACCTCTTTGCCCTTTGCCGCGTAATGTCTCAGGAGCTGGGAGCCGAGGAGATTGCCTGGAAGCCAAGACTATAGCTACCGTACCATACACCTAACTGGATTAAAAACTAACTTAAAATGTCACTGGATATGCTCACGATACCGGCACAGTGCGTGGAGAACTCACGCATCGCTGAACTGGACTATAACAACATCGAGTTCGGTAAGATTTTCTCGGACCATATGCTGGTGGCCGATTACAAAGAAGGAAAGTGGGAAAACCCGCACATCCGCCCATACGGCAATATGTCGTTGAGCCCTGCCACCTCGTCACTGCACTATGGCCAGTCTATTTTCGAGGGGATGAAGGCCTACCGGGATGCCAACGGTGATATCCTGCTGTTCCGGCCATTGGATAACTTCCATCGCCTGAACAAGTCTGCCGAGCGCATGTGCATGCCGGCGCTTACGGAGGATATTTTCATGCAGGGGCTGGAGCAGTTGCTGCGCCTGGATGCCGCCTGGGTTCCGCCCACCGCCGGCTGTGCGTTGTACATCCGCCCGTTCATGTTCGCAACCGATGAGTTTATCGGCGTGCGCCCATCGTCGAGCTACCGCTTTGCCATTTTCACCTGCCCTGTCGGGGCCTACTACGGGCAACCGCTCAGGGTAGCTATCGAGCCGCACTATGTACGTTCAGTAGAGGGTGGGGCCGGATATGCCAAGGCGGCAGGCAACTATGGCGCTGCGCTTTACCCTGCCCGCCAGATGCAGGAGCGCGGCTACCACCAGCTCATCTGGACCGATGCCAAAGAGCATAAGTATATAGAGGAGTCAGGCACCATGAACCTGATGTTCGTGCTGGACGGAAAGCTGGTAACGCCGCCTGTTAGCACCACCATCCTTGCCGGCATTACCCGCGACAGCGTACTACAAGTAGCCAGAGACCTGGGCTACACAGTGGAGGAACGCAAGGTATCGGTAGATGAGTTGGAGGAGGCGCACAAGGCCGGCAAGCTGCAGGAGGCGTTTGGCACTGGCACGGCTGCCACCATCGCGCAAATTGCCACCATCCACCATAACGGCCTGGACATGGATCTGCCCGCGATAGAAGATAGGAAAATCTCAAACCACGTCGCCGCAGAACTTGACAAGATAAAGACAGGGCAGGCACCTGACACGCATCACTGGGTGCATCGCATCAGCCTTTAAAGTATAAAGTATAAAAAGAGGATGCTGAAGTATGGGCGTGGCCGTTTATACTTCAGCATCTCACGTTTAAAGAAAGTATAACCAACACGCTAATGACAATTGAGCAAGTAAAAGAGTTAAAGGCCAGAGTAGGGGCCTTGAGGAGGTATCTTTGACTACGATGCCAAGAAAGAGCAGGTAAAGGAGACAGAGGCCCAAACCACCGCCCCTGATTTCTGGGACGATCCGAAGGAGGCCGAGAAGGTGCTCAAGGAAATCAAATCTGTGAAAGTATGGACCGACCACTATGAGGAGGTGGAGAAAACCGTGTCGGACTTTGAGGTGCTTTTCGATTTCTTCAAGGAAGGTGATGTGTCGGAGGAGGACATACAGCAGGAGCTGAAGAAGGCCGAGGAGGCTGTGGAAGCACTGGAGTTTAAGCGCATGCTGAGCGGCGAAGAAGACCAGCTGAGCGCTATACTGGAGATAAACGCCGGGGCAGGCGGCACCGAAAGCCAGGATTGGGCTGAGATTCTAATGCGCATGTACATTATGTGGGCCGAGTCGCATGACTTTAGCGTGAAGCAGGTGAGCTACCAGGCCGGCGACGGAGCCGGTATAAAATCGGCCACGCTGGAGATAACCGGCGACTTTGCCTACGGCTACCTGAAGTCTGAAATAGGGGTGCACCGCCTGGTGCGCATCTCTCCGTTCGACTCCGGTGGCCGCCGCCATACTTCGTTTGCCTCCGTGTTTGCCTACCCGGTAGTGGATGACACGATTCAGGTAGAGGTGAACCAGGGCGACATTGAGTGGGATACCTTCCGCTCAGGTGGTGCCGGCGGGCAGAACGTAAACAAAGTAGAGACGGCCGTTCGCCTGAAGCACAAGCCAACAGGCATTGTGATAGAGTGCCAGATAGAGCGCTCGCAGCTTATGAACAAGGAGCACGCCCTGCGCATGCTCCGCTCCAGGCTCTACCAGATGGAACTTGACAAGCGCAATGCCGAACGCGACCGCATCGAGAGCACCAAGAAACGGATTGATTTTGGATCGCAGATCCGCAACTACGTGCTGCACCCTTACAAGCTGGTAAAGGATGTGCGCACGGGGGTGGAGCGTACGGATGTACAGAACGTGCTGGATGGCGACCTAGACGATTACATAAAAGCTTACCTGATGCAGGTATAGCATAACTAAATAAGGCTGAAACGAGGCACCTCTCCCAGGTGCCTCGTTTTTTTTTTCGGCTCCCAACGAAATTTTGTAGAAAAGGTTTCAGTGCAAAAGCTGATGAGAATTACCAACCTGCATATATCTGCGTTGTAACACTGAATAGTTCAAATTTGGAAAAAATGGTTCCAGAATCATTTTAGGGCACATTGTAGGTGTTTTTAAATTGTACTTGTAAGAATTTAGGCTGGAACTTGGGAGGCGTAAAAGCCTAAAATACTGTGTTTTGACATCAAATAAGTTTGTTTGGGGACTGTTGTTTTTAAATATTTATCTACCTATTATTGGAGCAGAATAAGTAACTATCCCTTAATTCATCTCACAAAGGCCAGTGGCTGGATAGGTTAGTAACTTAATTCTTAACAAAGAGCAGCTGGTGTCTTTCGCGGCACATTGCTTTAAAAAATCATATCACTTAACTGTTTCCTATGCCGGCAGGCTGCTTTGGTAAAGTAGCGCTGGTGCTGTGCATAAGATTTAAAAGCTCATTTTTTATGAGCCTGGCAGAGCTTTGTCTAACCTTTATTATATGAACTAAAAACTTAAAACAACCAATTCTATTCACCTTAATTCTAACAACAAATGAGAAAACTATTACTAATGAGTTTTGTGATGGTGCTGGCGCTGCTGCAGCATGCCTATGCCCAAAGCAGAACGGTGTCTGGTACGGTTACGGACCAGAGCACATCGCAAGGGCTGCCAGGCGTGGCGGTGATTGTGAAAGGCACTACTGTGGGTACCACCACAGGCGCTGATGGATCTTACTCTATCAACGTGCCGGAAGGGGGGAATACGCTCGTGTTCCGATTTATTGGCTACGAAACTGCAGAAAGAGCGATTGGTAACTCAAGCGTAGTTAACATTGGCCTGAGCACAGACCAGAAGCTTCTGGATGAGGTTGTAGTAGTAGGTTACGGTACACAGCAGAAGAAAGACGTTACCAGCTCCATTGCCACTGTAAAAGGTGACGCGTTGGCAAACCTGGCAACGCCATCTTTCGATCAGCAGCTGGCCGGCCGTGCTGCCGGTGTGCAGATTACACAGCCTTCCGGTATCCTGGGTGCGCCTCCAAAAATCAACATCCGTGGTGTTAACTCCATCTCTTCTAGCACTCAGCCACTTATCGTAATCGACGGTGTGCCTGCTACTTCAGGAAACCTGGGTGGCTTTACGCCTTCAAACGCACTTGCTGACATCAACCCTAACGACATCGAGTCTTTCGAAATTCTGAAGGACGGTGCCGCAACAGCTGTTTACGGTTCACGTGCTTCTAACGGTGTAATCCTTATCACTACTAAGAAAGGTAAATCTGGTCAGGCTAAGTTCTCTTATGATGGCTGGGCTGGTACAGCGAAGGCTATCGAGCTGCATGACCTGCTGAACGCGCAGCAGTTCGTTGACATCACAAACGAGAAATATGCTAATCTTGGCCAAACTTCGCCTGCCAAGATGGGTGAGTGGGACACTGACTGGAACAAAGAAGTATTCCGTACTGCTTTCCAGCACAGCCATGCTTTCTCTGCAAGCGGTGGTACAGACAAGACTAACTACTACTTCTCTTTAGGTTATTCTAACCAAGAAGGTATCGGCCGTGCCAACAGCCTGGAGCGTTACTCAGTACGTACAAACCTGTCTACTAAAGTAACCAAGTTCCTGGATTTCGGTTTGCAGGCTGGTTTAACTAACCAGATCAACGAAGGTCCACTTACTGGATCTAACAACCTGTCTGGTAACATCTTCGGTGTTATCCGTATGCACCCTAACGTGCCAGTATTCAACCCAGAGCACCCAACCGGGTACAACATCGACTTTAGCGAGCCAAGAGCACTGGGCCGCGGTCCTAACTCCGGTATTATCGCCAACGGTATTCCGAACATCCGTTTTGTGCTTGACAACAACATCCGTAAGGCTACTACTTACCGTGGTTTGGGTAACGTATACTTGGATTTCAAATTGGTGGACAACCTGCGTTTCAGAACGCAGCTGGGTGCCGACTTAACGCTGGTAGACGACTACCTGTTCAACGACCCACGGCACGGTGACGGCCAGGGTTCTGGTGGTATAGTTTCACAGGCTTACTCTCCAATTAAAGCCTGGAACTGGCAAAACATCCTGAGCTACAACAAGTCGTTCAACGAAGTACACAATCTGGATGTGACGGCAGTGCAGGAATACAACAAGTATAGAAGCAGCTTCTTCCAGGCGCAAGGTACTGGACTTTCTGACCGCTTCTTCAACGAGAACCTGGTGAGTGGTACCTTTGCTAACCAATTTGCTTTCGGTGGTATCGGCGAAAACGGTCTGGCATCTTACCTGGCCCGCTTCAACTACAACTATGCTGGTAAGTACTATGTTGGTGCTTCTATGCGTGCTGACGGCCTTTCCAAGCTCTCTCCTGAAAACCGTTGGGGTTACTTCCCTGGCGTATCTGCTGCTTGGAGAATCTCTGAGGAAGAATTCTTCAAGAACTCTTCTGCTCTTAGCTTCATCTCTGACCTGAGAATCCGCGGTAGCTTTGCCGAGGTAGGTAACAGCGGTATCACTGGTGGTAACTATCCTTACCTGGGTTCATTTGCATCAGCTCAGTACGGATCTTTCAATGGTATCGCTTTCAGCAACACGGGTAACCCTGACCTGCGTTGGGAAGCTCAGAAAATCACTGACGTTGGTGTTGACGTGGGCTTGTTCGACGGCCGTTTGAACCTGGAGCTTGCTTACTGGATTAAGGATAACTCTGACGTTGTTCTTGCTGCACCAACCCCTCCATCACTGGGTGTGCCAAACAACTCTATCACCCGCAACATCGGTCGCGTACACAACAGCGGTATTGAGTTCTCCATCTCTGGTACAGTAATCGATAAGTCAAACTTCAGTTGGAACTCCAACTTCAACTTCTCTACCCAGCGTAACGAAGTGAAAGAACTGGTTGATGGCAACGACATTATCTATGAATACACTATTCACCGCGAGGGAGAGTCTATCAACTCTATCTACGGCTACCAGTATGAGGGTGTAAATAAAGCAAACGGTAACCCAATCTACCGCAAAGCTGATGGTACGCTTGTGCAAGGCAACATCACTGGCAACGGTGGCTCAGCAGGTGTGTACTATGGCTATGACCCTGCTAACCCAACCGCTCTTGGCGCACAATCTTCTCTGTCTTCAGCTGACAAGGTTATCTTAGGAACTACACTGCCTAAGTGGTTTGGTGGTTTGGACAACAACTTTAAGCTGGGCAACTTCGATGCGAACGTGTTCGTGCGTTTCTCTGGTGGCAACAAGATCATGAACCGTACCCGTCAGGACCTGTTGACAATGGCTTTCGAGAACAACAGTACCGAAATCCTTGGCAGATGGCAGTCTGCTGAGAACCCAGGCGATGGTCAGACTCCAAGACTGGCTGCAGGTGCTAACTACGGTAACTTTATCAACACGAACGGCGAGTCTTCTTCTCGTTTCGTAGAGAACGGCGACTTCCTGAAAGTGAGCAACCTGGCTGTTGGTTACACACTGCCTAAGACAATCACTGAGCGTCTGAGCATTGACCGCCTGAGAGTGTACGCGCAGTTGCAGAACGCTTTCGTGTTCACGAAGTATACTGGCCTTGACCCTGAAACCTACACTAACCTGAACAACAACAACCTCGGTGTTGATTGGAACGGCCAGCCGCAGCAGCGTGTATTTACAGTTGGCTTGAACCTTGGCTTCTAATTCTTTAATTTCCTGAAAATGAAAAATAAATCATTCATAAAAAATAAACTGAAGTTAGCGCTCTTTGCCCCGGCGATTTGCTTTTCGCTGATGCTGACTTCCTGCGAGAAGGAAACAGTTGAGCTGGATCCGTTTGATCGCCTTACTGAAGCGAGTGCCTTTACTACGCCTGAGCGTGTAGAACTTGCCGTAGCCGGTGTATATGATGCTGCTCAAAGCGGTTTCTATGCTGGTGGTGCTGTGCGTGGTTATCCGTTTGGTGCTGCTCACGTAGAGCAGGGGGATATGCGTGGTGAGGACATGCTGAACCTGGAGGCGTTCTATGCCATCACATACGGCTCTACCTACAATGCAGCCTCTGCCAATAACGTCTATCAGTTCGAGACACTGTATTCTGTAATCAACAAGGCAAACATTGTAATTGAAGGCGTTGAGAAGGCTGTGAAAGATGGCCTGATTACTGCCGAAGTAGGTAATGCCTACCTGGGTGAGGTTCGTATGCTGCGTGCCCTTTCTAACCATGAGTTGTTAGTGCACTTTGCCCGTCCTTATAACCATACCCCGGATGCTTCACACCCAGGTGTTCCAATCAGAACAATCCCTGTGAACACGCCTGCGCGTGTGGAAGAGGCAAGCCAGCAGGGTAGAAACACGGTGAAGGAAGGTTATACTGCCATCCTGGCTGACCTGGACTACGCAGAGCAGAACCTGCCTGAAACCCGTGCTGCCGGTGCCAAGATCTCGAGAGCTACCAAAGGTGCTGCTATTGCCCTTAAGTCTCGTGTGAAACTGCACATGCAGGATTGGGCAGGGGTAATTGCTGAAGGCGACAAGCTGATTTCTGGTGACGAGGAGTTCACAAGCCCAATTGGTGGTTATGCCTTAACAGCTTCTCCGAACGGCATGTGGGGATCTGCCGCTTCAAGCAACACAGAGTCCATCTTCTCATTTATGAACACGTCCAATGATAACGCCAGTGTGAACGGCTCCCTGGGCCAGATGTACAATGCCAACACTGGTGGCCGTGCCCTGGTAGCAATTAGCCCGATTATCTGGAACGCTACTTTCTGGCCAGCAGAGGATATCCGTCGTGAGAACACAGTAAAAACTGCTCGTGCTATCTTCACTAACAAGTACAGAGATGCCCAGACCCAAACAGACTGGTCTCCGATAGTGCGCTATGCAGAAGTGCTGCTGAACGTAGCCGAGGCTGAATCAAGACTAGGTAACAGCGACAGAGCACTTGACCTGTTGAATGCAGTTCGTGGCCGCGCTACTGATGAGGTTTATTCTGGCCTGTCAGGTGATGCTTTAACACAGGCTATTGTTAATGAGCGTCGTATCGAGTTCCTGGGTGAAGGCATCCGCTGGAAGGACATCCACCGTCTGGCCAAAGAAGGTAAGTTCGGACCGGCTGGTATACCTGCTAAGGTACCGTCCTCTTCTAACCACATCCCGCAGTATGAGGCGGGTACTGGCAAAGCTGTAGATACTTCTGCTATACCTTTCATCCCATACGAGGACTTCCGCTTCATTTGGCCTATCCCTGTTTCAGAGATAAGCTCCAACCCGGTGCTAGCTGCTCAGCAGAACCCTGGATACTAGTTTAAAGTGAGAGTTTAACCTTAAAGCCCGCCGGTCGTTTGACTGGCGGGCTTTTCTTTTTATACTTGTGCCAAAGTTTATACAAATGCTATTACCAAATTACAGTGGCTACACGTTAGAGGCAGGCGTAGACGAGGTGGGGAGAGGCTGCCTGGCCGGTCCGGTGGTGGCGGCAGCTGTTATACTTCCGCCTAGTTACCAGCACCAACTCCTCACCGACTCTAAGAGACTCACAAAAAAACTTCGGGAGCAGCTGCGCGGCGAGATTACCCGCGATGCCGTGGCTTGGGCCATAGGGGAGGCCTCCGTAGCTGAGATAGATGAGGTGAATATCCTGAACGCCACTTACCTGGCCATGCACCGTGCCCTGGAGGCGTTGCCGCAGCAGCCGGAGTACCTGCTGGTGGATGGGAACCGCTTTAAGCCATACAACCAAATACCTTACGCCTGCATTGTGAAGGGCGATTCCAGCTACCTGTCTATCGCGGCAGCCTCCGTGCTGGCCAAAACCCACCGCGACGACCTGATGAGCCGCCTGGCGCAGGAACACCCGCATTACGGTTGGGAACAAAATGCAGGCTACCCTACTAAGTCGCATCGGCTGGGTATCTCCAGCCACGGCGCAACGGTACATCACCGGCAATCTTTTACACTATTGCCAAAGCAACCGCAGTAGTTATACTTGCTCTGCGTTTATACTTGCTACAAAGTATAAATGCTCACCCGGAGTGAAGTATAAAGATGTCTTAAAGTATACGAAAGTATAAAAGCCGCTGAACAGCAGATGCTCAGCGGCTTTTATACTTATTTACTAAGAAAGCAGGTGCTTACTTAAGCTTGATCAGGTCCAGGAAAAGGCTGAAGCTGTCGAGGGAAGAGTCGCTGCGCTCGAAGCTGTCGAAGGAAAGGGGTTTAACGATATAGCCCGACACGTTGAGTCTCTGCGCGGCCAAGCGGTCAGTTTCCTCGTTGGAGGTGGTCATGATAAAGACAGGGATATGGCTGAACTCCGGGTCGTGGCGTAACTCGGTCAGAAATTCCAGGCCGTTCATCTTGGGCATGTTTATATCCAGGAGTATAACGCTCGGGGGCGGCGAAATTTTGGGAACACCTACGCCGCGCAGCAGGTTCAAGGCTTCCTTGCCGTTGCGTGCCTCAAATACCGGGTGATTCACGCCAATCTTCTTCAGCTCCCGCTCTACATTCATCGTATCCAGGTAGTCATCCTCTACTAGCAGGATATTAACTTCTTTCTCGCTCATTATACTTTAAACCCTTCAGAGTATTAGACAAAGCTACTAATTTCTTGTTCAATTACAGTATGTTTCGGCCACGTAAAAGTAAAAGTAGATCCCGAACCTGGTTCCGAAGTTACCCACACGGTTCCCCCTTGCAGCTCAACAATCTTCTTTACTATACTTAGACCTACGCCGGTGCTCTCCAAGGCATCCCGTTCCTGCAGCGTCTGAAATATCACGAATATCCGTGCATGGTACTCCGGGTCTATGCCGGGGCCGTCATCGGTTACAGAGAAAACGTGAAACTCCTCTGTTTCGTGGTGCCGAACTGTAATTTTCCCATTCTCCTTATCGTGATATTTGATAGCGTTGCTGATCAGGTTGCTGAAGACCTGCTGTAACTGTATTCGAACGGTATGGAGGGTGGGTAAGTTACGCTGCACATCTATACTGAAGCCCGGCGGCGGCGAGAGCAGCTCCACAACTTCCGCCAGCAGCTCATTCGTATCTACCTGCTCCTTTGCCTGGCTGGTGCGCCCAATGCGGGAGAGGGCCAGAATGCCGTTGATAAGGTTCTCCATCCGGTGCACACGGGCGCGCATCATCTTCAGGTATTCCTTTATATTATCGGGCAGCTGGCTTCCCATGTCCTCCTCCACCCAGCGCGATGCCACCTCAATACCACGCAAGGGGGCTTTAAGGTCATGCGACACCACGTAGGCAAACTGATCCAGCTCCTTGTTCTTTTGATCCAGCTCGGTAAAGGTCTCATCGATGGTGGCCGACATGCGGTTCAGGGAGTGCGACAGGCGGCTCAGCTCGTCCTGGCCCGTATCCACAATCTGGGTTTTATAGTCGCCCCTGGAAATTTGCTCGGCCAGCGTTACCATCTTCATGATGCGGTTACTGATGAGGCGGGTGATGTAGTATGCCCAGCTCAGGCCGATGATCACAGAAAGGATGGTAAGTATGGTGGAAAGCTGGCGGGTATTGTTTATACTTTTGTTCAGGCGCTCGCTCCGGTCGGCCCGCACCTGGTACTCGATGGCGTTAAAGGCACGGAAGGCAGCCCGGATGGAGTCCATCACCATTTGCTCGCCCAGTACCAGCTCCTCCAGTTGCAGGTCCAGCTCCCGGTCCGTCATGATCGTGTCCTGATGGGAGCGTTTCATCTGGATGAGTGGCGTCGCGAAATCCTTTTCCAGCCGCTGCTGCAGTTCGGCTATCTCATCCAGCTTCTTTTGCTGGTCAGGCAGGTTGGTTACGAAGTTGCGCGTTTCCTGCATCAGGCTCGGCATTTGATCGCGGGCCTGCCAGTACGGCTTCAGAAAAGTCTCGTTACCGTTTAGCAGGAAGCCCCTCAGGCCGGTTTCCATGTCGATGATATTTCGCTGGAGCGCGGCAGAGTTACGCACTACAATCTGCGAGCGCGACACCCATTTCGAGTTCTCGATAACGGCCTCCGACAAGCGGAAGTTAACAATGGCTACGGCTGTAAAGAGCACCGAAATCAGCAGGAATCCGGCAAATAATTTTACAGATAGTTTCATGTGTAAGGGCTGAGGCTATAAGTTGGCTGGCTCCTGTGAAGGAAGAGTTGACAGTCGTTAAGCCTGCAGTAGCGTAGACAAATCAGGAGATAGGGAGCTTAGAGGGCGGCACAGCGGGGCTGGGCCAGCAGTGTTGGCAAAATGTATCTGGGTAAACATATATTTCCTTTGGCTATTATTCTGGTCTAAGCTCATACGAAAGCTGCAGGTAATGGTTACAACGATGGTCCAATTATTCCACAGGCGGCAAACCTCGCCAGCGGCAGGGGATTAATTTAGGATGAGGCCGAAAAATACTTAATTTTGCCATATAATAATGAATAGCTCAATCTGATATGGAACTTAAGAAAATCGCTTTAAATGATGTGCACGAGGCGCTGGGCGCTAAAATGGTGCCTTTTGCCGGCTATAACATGCCTGTGCGCTACTCATCAGATATAGAAGAACATAAGACGGTGCGCGAGGCAGTGGGTATCTTCGACGTGTCGCATATGGGCGAGTTTATACTTCGTGGCCCGAAAGCCCTGGACCTGATCCAGCGCGTAACCACGAACGATGCCTCAAAATTAGCGAACGGAAAAATACAGTATTCCTGCCTGCCAAACGAGGAGGGCGGCATCGTAGACGACCTTTTGGTGTACCGCATGGCCGAGGAAGAGTACCTGCTGGTGGTAAATGCCTCTAACATCGAGAAAGACTGGAACTGGATAAGCAAGTATAACACCGAGGGCGCGGAGATGGTAAATATCTCTGATGAAACCTCCCTGTTTGCCGTGCAGGGTCCTAAAACCATCGAGGCGCTGCAACCGCTGACCAAGATTGACCTGGCTGGCATGGCTTACTATACTTTTGAGCGCGGCGAGTTTGCCGGTGTGCCGGATGTGCTGGTGTCTGCAACAGGCTATACAGGCGCGGGCGGTTTCGAGATCTACGTGAAAAACGAGGATGCCCGCAAGGTGTTCGACGCGATTATGGAGGCTGGCAAGGCGCATGGCATTAAGCCAATTGGTCTGGGTGCCCGCGACACACTGCGTCTGGAGATGGGCTTCTGCCTCTACGGCAACGACATCGACGATACGACTTCTCCACTGGAGGCTGGCCTAGGCTGGATCACGAAGTTTGATAAAGAATTTGTGAACGCTGAGAACCTGAAGGCGCAGAAAGAGCAGGGCGTAAACCGCAAACTGATTGGGTTTGAGATGCTGGAGAAAGCCATTCCGCGCGCGCACTACGAGATCGTGAACGCTGAAGGTGAGAAGATAGGGGAAGTGACCTCCGGCACCATGTCGCCATCGCTCGGCAAGGGCATCGGGCTGGGCTACGTGGCCAAAGACTACAGCAAGGTAGGCACCGAGATCAGCATCCGCGTGCGCAACAAAGACATGAAGGCGCAAGTGGTAAAGCTGCCTTTCGTTAAAAAGTAATACTTATTGTTGATTGCTGGTTATTGATTGTTGTTCGCATTACCGGACACCAATTAACAACCAGTAATCCAGTAGTTTAACTATCAGCAATTAAATAATGCCAAGTATAGATGTGTGCTTCAGCCCGGAGCTGCTGCACTTGTATGATCTGAAGGGAAAGGCCGTGGTGGCCGTGGATGTGCTGCGGGCTACCTCAACCATGGTAACAGCCTTTGCGGAGGGGGCTTCTCATATCTTCCCGGTAATGGAGCTGGAGGAATGCCGTGGATTTGCCGGGCGCGGTTGCCTAACGGCTGCGGAGCGTAACGGCATTAAAGCGGAGGGCTTTGACTTGGGCAATTCTCCATTCGCTTATATGAACGGAAACGTGGCGGGGCGCGATATTGCGATCACGACTACGAACGGTACGCGTGCCATCCGGCTGTCGGAGGCGGCAGAGGAGATAGTAGTAGGTGCTTTCCTAAACCTGCAGGCGGTAGCCAATCACCTCAGGGAGCTGAACCTGGATGTGCTGGTGGTTTGTGCCGGTTGGAAAGGCCAGTTTAACCTGGAGGATACCCTGTTTGCCGGTGCCCTGGTAGAGCGACTGAATGATGCCTTCGGCTACGAACACGACAGTGCCCTGGCTGCGCTGTACTTATACCAAACGGCTAAGCAGGATTTGGTGGAGTTTCTGCGCCAGTCCTCGCATGTACGCCGCCTCGAGCACCTGGAGATCCACAAAGACATCGAGTTCTGCCTCCGCCACGACGTGTACGATGTGCTGCCCGTTTGGCGCCACGACAGGCTGGTGGACCTGATGAGAGTTAGAGAGCTAGAGAGTTAGAGAGTTGAGGAGTTGAGTTAAAAAGTTGGGAAGTTAGAGAGTTAACTTTCTGAAGTATAAAATGAGAGCGGCTGGCACTACATAAAGTGCCAGCCGCTCTCATTTTATACTTTGCTGTGCCTGCCGCAAGTTTGGCGCTAGCATAACTTGTGGCTATGCATGAGGCAAGTTTACAACTTGCTTTCTGCGGAGCAGAAAAGTATAGGTTAGCAGTGCTTTATACTTTAGCCATGGCTAAAGTATAAAGTATAGTTAAAACCTCTTCTCACCATTCCCGCCGTTGTTGATGATGTCAACAAACAATTTATACTTTGGCAGGCTTCGTTTAGTACAGGCTATGAGTGAGGCGTAGCCGAGCCTAAATTATGCACTTTGTTGCACTAAACCTTTGGTAAAGGGTTTTAAAAAGCAGCGGATAAGAGCTACCTTTTAATTCACACTTAACTCTTACATAAGATGAAAAA
>NZ_FOOT01000023.1 GCF_900113285.1 Pontibacter chinhatensis | reverse complement strand
TAAATCCTGACTAACGTTTATTTCTCAGGCCGTTGCAAAGCCCAGTTCTTCAGGCTTGAGGTCTAATTTAGCGATGTTTTTCTTTATCCGCTGCACCAGCTTGAGCTTTCTCTTCTCGTCGAGGAACAGGTATTGCGTGGGCGGGTTGTAGGGCACGCGGTAAGTGAGCATGTGCCAGATGATCACCGCCAGCTTGCGGGCCGTGGCGCTCACGGCCGCCTGCCTGCCCTTGCGGAAGGCCACTCTTTTAAAGAAGTCCGACAGGTGCGTCTCACGCAGGTTGCCGATGACATTGGCCGCGTTCCGCAGGGCGATTTTCAACCGGTTGCTGCCCTTGGGAATGTGGGAGCTGAGCACCCTGCCCCCGCTCACCTTCGTGTTGGGGCAGAGCTTGAGCCAGTTGGTGAACTGCTTGGCCGTGGGAAACTTGCGGATGCCTTCGGCACCCACCTCGCTCATCAGCGCCATCACCGTCGCATGGCTCACCCCCTCGATTCGGAGCAGGTCCACCCCACCGTAGTACTGGTAGGCCAACTGGTTGAGATCCATCTGCTGCGGGGCATTCTTGTTGACCCGCTTGTAGGGTTTAGGGTCTGTTCTCAGCTCCCGCCTCTCTTTATCTGCTCCAATCTGCTCTCTAAGCAGCTGCTCGATGGCCGCGTCACAAGCCGCAATCTTATCCTGCAGCATCTTGTACATATCCAGCTCCTGGGCAAGGGTAAAGAGCAGCTCACGGCGGCCGTTGCCGCGCAGGGCCAGGGCGATTTCTTCTTTCGATTTTCGGCAGTTGCCATGCCGGAAGCAGGCCAGCTTTTCGGGATTGGTTTCCCCCTGGCAAACGGCCTCGATGATGGCCATGCCCGTCTGGCCGGTGATGTCGCGCACGACCACGTCGAGCCGCAGGTTCAGCAGGCGCAGGTACTTCTGCATCTTCTGGGTAGTGACGGCGGCCGTCTCCAGCAGCGAGGCGCGGTGGCGGCAGTAGGTCCTGAGCTCCTCGGTGGCCTGGTCAGGCAAAAAGCTGCCCGAGAGCAGCCCCAGCGCGTGCAGGCGCTGAATCCACTGGCAGTCCTGCACGTCGGTTTTGCGCCCCTTGATGTTCTTGGTGAACTTGCCGTTGCAGAGCAATACCTCCAGGCCTGCCTGCTGCAGGGCCGTGAACAGGCTCTGCCAGTAAGTACCCGTGCTCTCCATGGCCACGGTGGAGATGTGGCAGGAAAGGAGCCACTGGGTAAGTTCCCGCACCTCGTCCTCATAAACGCCGAACTCCCGCACCTGATCCGCTCCCTGGCCCACAGCCACAAAGTGCGAGCGGCTGCCCACGTCGATGCCGGCAGCATGTTGGTTGACAATCTCCATAGGCGTGCTTCTCTTTTTCATAGTGGTAAAGAATAAAGTGAAAAACGATCCCAGGGGAATGTACGCTAGGTCTTGAAAGTATCCTGATCGGGGTCTCCCGAGGGAGCCGCCACTGAAATCACCTCAAAGCCCTCCTCAGTAGAAGGGCTCTCTACATTCCAACCAGAATGCCACCCGAGCTTTAAAGCGTCAATTAGAAACCGGTCTTGCAAGGGATACAAAATAGATACGCAGCAACGTTAGCGGGAGAAATCAATAGTTAATATGGGGGGAAT
>NZ_FOOT01000002.1 GCF_900113285.1 Pontibacter chinhatensis | reverse complement strand
CCGAACAGAGCCGTTAAGCCCGGGAGCGCCGATGGTACTGGGTTCACCCCCGGGAGAGTAGGTGGCCGCCAACCCCAACACACAAGGGGCAGCAGGAAGAGATTCCCGCTGCCCCTTTTTTTTGTGCCCCAACACCAACACTGGGCTGACAAAAGCGCCGCCACCAACTGCCGCAAGCGCCGCCAACCCAAAGGCGCTAGACTGCCCCATACCCCTTGCGCGCAGCTGGCACTTGGTAGGGGTTGCTGTACTTGCTTAATCCAGTTAAAACGTTAGCCCCTCTTGGCAGCTGAGTGTGCTCAACTTTCTCAATTCTTTTACTTGTTTCATTTAAGCAAGAATCTGCTTTTACTAAAGTATGTATTATAGATTACAATCCGCAATAGAATTACCTGCTGCATAACATTGATTTCCCTCCTCGGAGGGGTTAGAGGTGGGTTTTATGACAAGTGAGCATTGGGCTCACCTCACTAAAATGGTATTGCGCTTAATACCATCAATTATAAATAAGTATACTACAGGTCTTGCGGAAGAGCAGATTGATGTATTATATGAAATCCAGTAGAATGGTTTAGGCATCATGCTCTTCTAAACAAAAGAAATGTAGAGAAAGGATGTCTTTCGTTCTTCTCTCTTTAGAACAGATGCCACATAAAAAAGCGCCTGGGATACGAAGTCCAGGCGCTTTTGAGTTTATACTTTAGGTATGATTTCTCTAAATCGTACCCTTTCCTTCAATCTATTTTCTGCCAGCTACTGCTGTATAAAGTTCTTCTTCCTGCAAGTATTGATTAGCTAGCTCTTGAAGCTCTGGGGCAGTTACGGTTCTGATGGTAGTGACATAGTTGTTATAATGCTCTGGCGATAGCTCATGCAAAATGATTCGCTTATACCTGTCACTTTGATCGAAAATGGTAGAGATATCATTCAGGAATTTGCCCAGCATGTAATTCTTTACTGTACTTAATTCTTCTGCTGGTATTTCTTCCTGCTGTAGCTGTCTTATCTCCTTTTGTACTTCCTCTACTGTTTTATCTGTAACAGCGTAATTTACATCTGTGCCAATATAAAACAAGCTGTCATACTCCTTAGGAGAAATAACAGAATAGATGCCATATGTATAGCCTTTGTCTTCACGGATATTACGCATCAGTCTTGAGCCGAAGTATCCTCCTAGTACTTCATTCAGCACCAGGAGCTTCTGGTAATCCTGATGATCAAGCTTAGGAAAACGCTTGCCTATACGAATAGAAGACTGTAGGCTCTCTTCTACCTCAACTAGTTTATACTTTGCTGCAGGTGCAATGCTTACGGAAGAAGGCGTTGCTGCTGAACCGAAAGCGGGAACCAGCTGGAAAGATGCGATTTCATGCCCCAGCTGTTTCTGTAGCAGGTCATCTATTGCACCACTGGCAAATACTTCTAACTCCTGGGCAACAAAGCGCTTGCTGTAGTAGCGCTCCACATCTTCCTTGGTAACCGCTTCCAGTACCCCTTCATCAAACCCGAAAGTATAAGGATGGCTGGTGCCATATACCTGTTGCGTAAAGCTATGTGTGGACAGGTAGTTATTCTTCTGTCGCTGCACCTTCAGGTTTTGGATGGTGCGCTGTTTCAGCAGATTGAATTCTTCTTCCGGGAAAGCTGGATTCTGAAGAACATCAAGTACAAGTGCCAGCAACTCCGAAGTATACTTCGACAAGCAGTATAAAGTATACTCGGTGCGGTCGTAGCCGTGGTTATTATCGAAGGATGCCCCATAATACGCTACTTTGTCGGCAATTTGCTTGGCTGTGTGGTTAATAGAGCCCTCCAGCAGCATTTTAGCTGCCAGATCGGAAACGCCCTTCTTGTCTTCGAACCACTTACCGGCCTTAAAAACAAAATCCAGCCTGACAACAGGCTGGGTTTCGCTCTTTATTACATGCAGTCTGGCATCATTGCTTAGGTGAGTTACCTCGGCTATCTGGATACTGACGGCATCTATTTCATATGTTTCTGGTGCTTTTGTTCTATCTAGCATTCTTTAAAAGTGTAATTTCTACTCAAGGTTAAGCGCGAGCGTGAAGCGCCATGTATCAGCCAGCGGGTTACCCTGATCATTCGGGATGAGGTAGGCCGCATCTAAGCCGAACTTCTGGTAGCGAATACCCAAACCTGCTGAGAAGTATTTTCTGCCTCCCTTATCCGGGTGCTCGTAAAAGTAACCCACGCGCGCAGCAAACAGCTCATTATACCAGTACTCCACTCCCGTGGAAAGGTTTATTTCCTTCAGCTCTTCACTAGCCCCGCCTTCGGCATCCCCGAAAGAAGAGAAGATACCGCCGATTACGCTCTGATCAGTATCAGCACCGGGAGAGGGCACCAGCAGTTTATTTGCGTCGAAAAGGAGCGTCAGGGAGTTATAAGCGTCCAGGTTATACTTCAGGGCTGTGCCCAGCTTCAGGTTAGTAGGCAGAAAGCTTTTATCCTCGTCCTCGGAATAGGCAATCTTGCCCCCGATGTTCGAGATGTTCGCGCCCAGGCCCAGGTTCAGGTTCTGGCCCAGGTCGCGGTTATAGTATACGCCTACGTCTACAGCTGCTGTGTTGCCTGCCTGCGACTCCGTATTGCCACCGCTCACGTTCACATCGCCGGCAAGGTTAGAGTGGATAAAGCGAGCTGAAATACCTACGCTAAAGTTCTCGCTCAGCGCCTGGCCATACGAAACGGCTACGGCATACTCCTTCGGGTTATAGTTCTGCAGCGGGTTTTGCTGTGCATCAATAAACTGAATCTCACCCAAATCGAAGTACATAAGTGAAAGCGAGATGGCAGATGTCTCGTTCAGTTTCTTATACCCGGAGAGATAGTTCAGTGACATGTCGTCCACGATATTGCGTAGCCACGGAGAGTAGGAGAAAGAAACGCTCAGGTCGTTTTGGACGAAGCCCAGCTTGGCAGGGTTCCAGTAAGATGCATTGGCATCGGGCGAAGCTGCCACACCCGCATCACCTAAGGCTGCAGACCGGGAGTCCGGGCCAACGGTAAGAATCGGAACTGCAGTAGTCACAGCGTTAAGATCAGAGCCGGTAGTGGTAGAAGGAGGTGGCGGCGTTTGCTGTGCGAACGCAGTCGGCGCTGAGAACAAGGCAAACGCTAACGCAGCGGCCTTCAATATCTTACTATTTTTCTGCATATGTAGGGTATTGATAACTACCAAATATAGGAATTATGTATCGTTAATTTACTTAATAATCACAAGTTTCTCGTGCTGTGAGGCCTTGGCCCCATCTTTCCTCGACCGCACATTTAGTCTATAAACATAAACGCCCGGCCTTAGTAAATCATTGTACTCATCCCTGCCGTTCCAGGATATTTCTGTTACGCGGGTCTTGCTGTTATAACTCGTTGCTTGTAATGTCTTTACCAACTTGCCCGAAATAGCGTAGATCTGCACCTGTATTTCCAGGTCTTCTCCGGCCCTGTTATGGTCAAAAAGGAATGTAGTTTCAGCTGAGAACGGGTTCGGGAAGTTTATTACCTGCTTTAACGCAAGTTCGACGCTATTAGATACATAAAATTCTATATATGATTCAGAAGAATTATTATAATTATCCCAAGCCTTCACACGGATAGTATAGAACCCCGGTTCCAGGTCCTTTAAAGGGTATTTTACTTCTCCTTTTTGGTAGGTATCCGGATCAGCAGTATAGAAGTTGTTCAGGATGATGGGCTTGTTCTGGTCGTCGTTGAGTAAGCCTACGATTTCGTGGCCTATGCCTATGCCCGCTGTGTTGATGCCACTCTCGTCGTACAAACGGGCCAGTAGCATCGTATGCTGCCCGGTAGTCCCTCCCGATACAAACGAATCGTCGTCCATATATAGGCTGATGGTAGGCGGCATGTTGTCTGCCGGGGCATGCGGGGAAGTGCCGCCTATCACGATTTCCTGGTGAGCGCCTATGGCGTCATGGGTGCTATTGGTGGCGTAAAGGCTGATTTTGCCATGCCCGTAGGTATAGTCAATGTCTTTTGGCATTACGAAGCTAACCTCAAAAAGTCCCTCCCTTACGCTGGCTCTGCCATCATACACGATGTTCTCGTGCACCTGCACCGGAACCTTCTGGCTGGTCTCATCTCCCAAAGTATAGCGTATGGTTGGCTTCTCATATACTTTCAGGTTAAGCATGCCCGTGAAATCGCTGGCCAGACTTCCTGAGTTGTGTTGCACCTGCCCCTGCAGGGTCACTTTTGCCAGGGCTTTTAAGGTATCGGTAGCAACGTCCTGACTTTTTATACTGGTGATTTTTGCCTCCAACCCGGGGTATGCCAGCTGCATGGAAGGGTCGGAGAGCAGGGTGAAGTTGCGGTTGTTCACTCCTCGGGAGCCGGTGGCGTTTTCGGTTATACTATTGTTCTTGGTGAGGCGCGCCAAATCACCGAGGCGGGGCTTGCGGCCGTTCACTTCTTCAAAGGCGGCCTTAAAGAAGTTGCGGTTAAGCACACGGTTGCCGTTAGAGTATACCGGACGGGTCGTTGTCAGGAGGCCCACAGCGCCGCCGTCGGGGTGTAAGAGTGCCAACTCAGCGCCGGATGGCCTGCCGGGGTCGTCGTAACGGCCGAACTCACAGGTGGCAGTCAGCAAAAAAGTTAGTCTATCTTTATTTTTCCAGCTGCTGACCTGCGGCAGGGTGAGCACCTGCTCGGAGGCCAGACTGACCTCATTTCCGTGCCCGGTATAGTTGGTGATAAGGGAGCCCTGCTCAACGGCTTTGTCCAGGTCGGCGGAGGCCTCCGGCACGCGCTGGCCATTTGCCACTGCCTGCTGCGGGTACAGGTCGATGTATATTTTCGTGGGGTTATAGGCCGGATGGTGCTGCTCCAGGTAGTCGGCCAGAAATTCCGCGTCGTTCTGGTGCTCGTTGTAGTCGCTGTCGTCGGCTACAAATGTTACGTTGCTGCGCCAGTTGCCCAGGTGGCTGGGGCTGTCGTAGTTTATAATCTTATCTACCAGGGTGGCAGCTTCGGCCCTTGTTTTGGCGGGCAGCCTGCCTATGCCCACATCCAGCAGGTGGTCGCCCGAAATATTCTCTGCCCATTCGCCTTCGTCCTCATCCAGAAAACCATAGTAGTCTTCGGAGCTGTAGCTGGTAATAGGGTGCAGCGACTCCCGCGACTGATAAGCGGGCACAAAGTTGGTGTTGTTGCGGATGCGGTCTTTAAAGTCGTAGGAGGCATCGCCGAAGAGCAGCAGGTACAGCACATCGTCGCCAGACTTGCTGCTGCGGCTGTAGAGCATGCGCATAAAGTCGCGGATGGCGGTTACGTCCTGCGCGCCGGAGGAGAACTCGTTGTATACTTGCTGCGTGGTCACGACCTGCACCTCCATCTGGCTGTGCTGCGCCCGGTGGCTAGCCAGCCGCTGCGCCTCCTGCAGAAAGGCCGGGTGCGTCACAATCACAAAGTCGAGGGTGCCGCTCTGGTTAAGGCTATGCAGGTTCTGATTCCCCACACGGCTTATAGGGATAGGCTTGCTGCTGATGCCGCCACTCTGGAAAGCCACAAACTCGCGCAGCACCTCCGTAGCCACACTAAAGGTACCGTTTTGGTGCTGCTGGGCCACTGGCTGCAAGGGGTTGGTGACATCCCAGATAGCAGCGCCTGCCGCAAGGCCAGCAATGGAAAAGGTGCTTGCCGGCTGGTTTATACTTTGGAGAGAGCGGAAAGCGGTCTGCTCGCCGTAAAGCTTCAGCTGGCGCTCGTAGTGCAGTTCCAGGTAATTCAGGTAGCCCATGGCTGTGGCACTGGTACCCGTGCTGAAATTAAGCGTGACGGTAAAATCGCTGCTGCTCCCCAGGTTAGCTTGGGGTATGCGGTACGCTCTGGTGCTGTTTATACCTTCCGGATGATACTTTTGCGTGCCCCGACCGGCGATATCTCGCGTGCCGAGTGTTTGATTGTTTAACAGAATAGTAAAGCTGCTGCCGGAGGGGGAGTTGGCCATCAAAGCTGCCTCCAGCATGACGTCAGAGCCTGCCACTACGTCTGACGCGGGAAAACTGAAGCTGCGGGAGGCCTGATGCGCGCTGAACTCCTCGCCGTACCACTCGCGACCTGAGAAGACCATATTCTTCAGGTCCTTTTCATGGAAAAGCCGCTCGTTGTAGCTGCTTATACGCTGCCCTTCTCCACTTGCCTGCCCGCGCGTGCCAACCCTGGCACCGGTGCTGTGGTTTACCCGAAGGAAGTAGAAGGCGGTGTCGGAATACACGTTGTACTCGTGCCGGAAGCGTTTGGCCGTTTCGTCATACTTCCAGGTGTGCGGCCCCTGCGCATAGAAAAGTATAAAATCAGCATCATCAAACCTGCCGTCTTCCTCACCTACTACGGTAATGGCATTCTCCAGCAGGTCGTCGGGGCGGGGGGCACTGTTGGGCTGGGGCAGCATGCCGCCACCGTTGCCGTAAAGCTGAATTTTCCGCGGGTCTATACTTTGAGGAATGATGCCAAGCGCCTGCAACACGCCTTTGTCGATTTTGTGGATGCCGCTCCCGGTCACGGCAAGCTTGTACCACTCGCCCTGGCTCAGCACCGAGTTAGGAGCAAAATCTACGGAGCTAGCGGCAGGTTGTGCGGTGGCAGAGGTGTTGCTGGGTTCAGTGGCCGGGGTTTGCGCGCTGGTACTCACCTGGCCAGCAAGCAGACAAAACACACACGCAAAAACCAAACGCTTGGGCCACATCATCAGCAAGTATAAGTTATGGACAGCTGCCTGCTTACAAGTAACGTTCAGGAAGGCAGCATCCTTATATCTTCAGTAAGCTACGGCTAAAATAAAGGAATTGTGGGAATGTTTATACTTGTCATCCTGCAAAAGTATAAACTAACCATTCGCCTAATTCTTTACTCCATACTTCCAGGACGGTTTACTTACTCCTGGCTACTGACGTTATTTTCAGCAGGAATCCTATGCTGTAGGGGAAGCTCTTTTAATCACGGACAACAGCACGTACAGCAAGATGATAAACGGGATGGCCGCGTATTGGAGCAATACCACCAGAAGCACCGACAGGCCCAGGAAAACGAAGCGGATAGCGTTATCCTGCCAGGTAAAGTTCTTGAACTTAAGGGCAAAAAGCGGCAGCTCCGCCACCAGCAGGTAAGAAAGTATAACCGTCAGAGTCACCAGCACCACCGGGTTAAGGATGATTTCGTAAGCCAGCAGGCCATCTGTAGTTTCGAGTATCAGCGGCAGCGAGGCTACCAGCAGGGTGCAGGCTGGGGTGGGCAAACCAATGAAGGAGTCGGTCTGGCGGGTGTCGATGTTGAACTTGGCCAGGCGCAGCGCCGAGAAGATGGTCACCACGAAGCCGAAAAACGCAAAACTTTCGACAGGGATGCCGAAAAAAGAGGCATCGGCCCGCTGCAGAAGTATAAAAAGTATAGCTCCCGGCACCACACCAAACGATACCACGTCAGCCAGCGAGTCGAGCTGCTTGCCAATCTCGGAATAGGCCCCAATCAGGCGAGCCACCATACCATCCAAAAAATCAAATACGGCGGCCAGGCCTACCAGATAGGCAGTGATAACCAGTTCTCCTTTAAAGGCAAAGTATAACGCCAGGCAGCCCGAAAACAGGTTCAGGCAGGTGATGGCGTTCGGAATGTGTTTTTTCATGTAGCACGGAGGGCGGCAGGGTTACCGCAGAAAGGGGTTATACTTTTTCTCGTAGCCGATGGTGGTCTCCGGGCCATGGCCGGGGTAAACTGTTACCTCGTCGGGCAGCGTGAAAAGCTTTGTTTTTATACTTTGAATAAGCGTGTCGAAGTCGCCGCCGGGCAAGTCGGTGCGACCTATACTTTGCCGGAACAGCACATCGCCTCCAATTACGGTTTTATCGGCCTTGTTGTGAAACAACACGTGGCCCGGCGCGTGGCCCGGTGCAAAAAGCACCTCCAGCTCTGTGTTGCCGAATTTTATACTTTCCCCCTCTTTCAGATAAGAAGTTGGCAGCTGCTCGGCATACTGCGGGAAACCGTAGTTGGCGGCATAGGTTTGTACGGCGCGCAGTACCTGCTCATCCTGCTGGTGTATCTCCAGGCCCACGTTATAGGTAGTGGCTACAAAGTTGTTGCCCAGCACGTGGTCGATATGGCAGTGGGTGTTTAGCAGCCTGACTACTTTCAGCTCGTTATCGGCAATATACTTTTTCAGCTCCTCCTGCTCATGGCGCTCATAGCAGCCCGGGTCTATCACCACGCACTCCTTGGTCTCGTCGTGCAGCAGGTAGGTGTTCTCCTGAAACGGGTTAAATGTAAGGCAGGTAACCTTCATAGCTTTCTCTTCTGATGAACGGGTATGCGCAAAATCGTGCCT
Organism: Pontibacter chinhatensis; assembly: GCF_900113285.1. Taxonomy (GTDB): domain Bacteria; phylum Bacteroidota; class Bacteroidia; order Cytophagales; family Hymenobacteraceae; genus Pontibacter; species Pontibacter chinhatensis. Next base: position 948,313 of record NZ_FOOT01000002.1, on the reverse strand, counting down.
CTAAGTTACTAATTTACGCGGTACATCTCGTAACTTGCCCTTATGAAATACGATTTTATAGTGGTGGGCCATGGCCTGGCCGGCGCTATTTTAGCTGAAACGCTGCGCAGCCGCGGCAGCAAGGTACTGGTTATCGACGAGCCGAAAGAGAACTCCGCCTCCAGGGTGGCGGCGGGGTTGCTGAACCCAGTGGCTGGCAAGCGCTTCGCCAAATCGTGGCTGGCCGACACGTTTATACCTACTGCCGATGCCTTTTATACTTCCCTGGAGGCGCGCTACGGCCAGGAGCTGTTCTTTCGCAAACCCATCTACAAGATATTCTCCTCTATAGAAGAGCAAAACACCTGGATGGCCAAGAGCGCCGGCGGCAACTGGGGCGACTACATCCTAGCCACGCATACCCAAAGTATAAACCAACCGGGCATCGACGATCCATTTGGCGGCATTATGATCGGACGCGGCGGCTACCTGCACGTGTTCGCCATGCTCGACCTGCTCACGGAGGACCTCCTGAAACAGAACCTGATGCTGCCAGAGCGCTTTGACATGCGTGAGCTACAGCTGACGGAAAGCGGCGTAAAGTATAAAAGTATAGAGGCCGCGCGCCTGGTCTTCTGCGAGGGCTACCAGGTGGTGCACAACCCATACTTTAAGTGGCTGCCCATACAGCCCACCAAAGGCGAGGTGCTGGAAGTACAGACGGAGCAGAATTTCAGCCCGGAATGCATCTATAACAAAGCCGTTTACGTTGTTCCGGAAGGAGCAGGCCGCTTCATCATCGGGGCCACATACGATTGGCGCAACCCCGATGAGGAGCCGACACCACAGGGGCAGGAGGAGCTTTCCGAACGCTTCCGGCAGATTACCCTACAGCCGTTTCAGGTAACAGGGCACTGGGCAGGCATACGTCCGGCCGTCCGCGACCGCCGTCCGCTGGTGGGCATGCACCCGCAGTACCCGCAGTTGGGCGTCTTCAACGGAATGGGCTCAAAAGGCGTATTAATGGCGCCCTACCTGGCCCGGCAGTTTGCCGCCGCACTAGACGGGGAAGAAGAGCTGATGCCGGAGATACACATTTTTAGATATTTATCGTTATATTACGCGTATACAGATCAACAGAACCTGCAACCATAAGCGCATGCGTTTCCTCTCCAGATTTCTACCGCTGTTTGCCCTTTGCCTGCTGGCGGCCTCTGCTGTGCAGGCGCAGCCAACCGTAGATGCCTTTGGCAAAAGCCGCATACAGTATAAGAACTTCAACTGGAAGCTGTACAGCACCCAAAACTTCAACGTTTTCTTTTACCAGGATGGGCAGGACATGGCGGTTAACACGGCCGCCTACGCCGAGCGGGAGCTCAAGCGCATCACCAGCCTGATTGGGTATTACCCTTACTCCAAGATCACGCTTATACTTTATAACTCCCCCACAGACCTGCTCCAGAGCAACATCGGCCTCAACAACGACCAGTACCAGTCCGGCGGCGAGACGCTGTTCATGAAAAACAAGATGGAGCTGGCCTTTGGTGGTACCCAAACCGAGTTTAAGCGCGACCTTAATTACCAGCTCACTGAGCTGCTGATGAACGACATGATGTATGGCGGCAGCCTGAAAGAGGCGCTGCAGAGCAGCTACCTGCTGCGCCTGCCGGAGTGGTTTATCTCAGGCGTGTCGGCTTACACGGCAGAGGGGTGGAGTATAGAAATGGACAGCTACATGCGCGACATGCTGCTGAAACAGCAGGGCAACCCACGCCCCGAGAAAGTTTTCCTCAAAAGCCCAGCCCTTACCGGGCAGAGTATCTGGAATTACATTGCTGAGCGCTACGGCTACACGGCCATCCAGAACATCCTCAACCTCACCCGCATCACCCGCGACATCGAAATAGGCATCACCAGCAGCCTGAACATCCCTTACAAGCGCTTCCTGCAGGACTGGTATAATTACTACGTGCAGATAAACACCAGCTCCGAAAGCCCGCTGGTGCAGCTGCCCGATGGTGCCAAGCTCTTTAAGAAGAACAAGGAAGGCCACTATTACGGAAAACCAGTCCTGAACCCGGACGGCACGATGCTGGCCTACGTGAAGAATGACAACGGCATCTTTAAGGTATTTGTGCAGGAGGTGCGCACTGGCAAAAACCGCGTGGTATGGCGGGCCGGCTACAAAAACCTGGACCAGCGCGTGGACTTTGATTTGCCGGTGCTGGCCTGGCGTTCCAACACACAACTGGGGCTGATAGAGTCGAGGAGGGGAAGGCTTTTGCTGCGCCAAGTAAATGCCCGAAGCGGTTATTCTTTTGTGCCTTTTGTGGAAAACCTCACCACGCCAGCCGCCACGCTGGAGCAGTTTGTGCACGTCAATGGCATGGCTTACTCCGAGGACGGGCAGTCGGTGGTGGTGAGTGCGGTGCGCAACGGGCAAACAGACCTGTTTCTGCTTAACGCCAGTGGCCGGTTGCAGCGCCAGCTCACCAACGATATTTTTGACGACATAGACCCTGTTTTTCTGCGCGGCAACGGAGGTATCGCCTTTAGCTCTAACCGTTGGGTAGACACCACCGGCACCTCGGGACAGCCTAGCTTTAACAGCATTGTCAATAACTACGATATTTTTCTGCTGAACCTGCAGGGGCCAGACAACAACGTGGAGCAACTGACCAGCTCCATCGCCAGCGAAGTGATGCCCCGCCCCACAGCCGACGGCAACCTGGTATATTTGGGCGAGGAGAGCGGTATTCGCAGCGTGTACCATTACGACCTTAGCACCGGCACCAGCAGGCCCGTTACGAACTTCCTGCAAAGCATAGAGCAGTTCGATTATGTACCGTCGGCCAATGTGCTGGCGGTGTCTGCGGCCGATGAGGGCAATAAATTTGTGTACCTGCTGCCAGACTACGCTGCCTCTACGCTGGATAAGCTGCCACAAACCTCCCGCCAGATTATACTTGAAACACGGGCCCGCACCAGCCAGGAGGCCGCAGCCGCCGCCACCCGCCGCAAACTGCTGGAACAGCAGAAGAAGGGCACGAACACCACCGTACGCGAGGAGGGAGAGATTAACATCGAGGATTACGAGTTTAACGACGCGCAGCGGCAGGCACAGCAGCAGAAGCGCAACACCGCGCCTGTGCGCAGGGCCAGCAGCGGCAACATCAACGTGGACCTGGTGGGGCCGCTCAACTACGACCTGCGTTTCAGTGTGCAGGAAATCATTACCTCGGTACACGCCGACCCGCTGCTCGGGTTTGGCATTGTGGCGGGCGTGGAGATGGCCGACCTCTTTGAGAACCACCGCATCCGGGGCACGGCCTTTATGCGCACCGACTTTGAGACGAACAACTTCTTTGCCGAGTACATGAACCTGACCAACCGCGTGGACCTGGGGGTGCAGTTTGAGCGCTCTACCTTGCGCGGAAGCCTGCTGAACGCACCCGGCTCTATCGTCAACTTCACCAAAAACGAGCTGACGCCGGTGCTCAAGTACCCTTTCAGCCACAGCACCAGCCTGCACCTGAAGCCTAAGTTCGTCAGCACCCGCTTTATCTATAAAAATGATTTCTCGATACCCGACACGGTGGAAACCTTCTGGGGAGGCAACGCTGAACTGGTGTATGACAACAGCGTGATAACCGGGGTAAACCAGCGCGAGGGCACCCGCTTTAAGGTGGGCCTGCTGTCGCTTAAGGGCTTTGAGAGTTCCCGGGGCAATTTCAGCAAGTTCTATGTTGATTTCAGGCATTACCTGAAGCTGCACCGCCAGATAACGTTGGCCACACACCTGAGCTACGGCAGGTTCTTTGGCAACTCCAGCAAGAAGTTCCTGATAGGCGGCATGGACAACTGGCTGCTGGCCGATGAGGACGAGGAGGCCGAGCTGAACGACGTGCAGGTGAACTCCCCCGCCGACCTGTTCTACCTGGAGTACATCACGCCGCTCAGGGGCTTTAACTTTAACGTGCGCAGCGGCAGCAACCACCTGCTGGCCAACGTGGAGCTGCGCATCCCGATTGTGCAGTACCTCTACAACGGGCCCATTGGCTCCGGCTTCTTCCGCAACCTGCAGCTAACGGCCTTTGCCGACGCCGGCTCGGCCTATAGCGGCGCCAACCCGTTCTCAGGCGACAACTCCATTAACACCCGGCTTATAGGGGGCTCTTCGGGGCAGCTGAGTGTGGACAAGTTCGACATCACTGTGATCAACTACCGCAACCCGTTCCTGGTTGGCTACGGATTTGGGGCACGCACGACCCTGCTGGGCGTGTACGGCAAACTGGATGTAGCCTGGGGCGAGGCAGAGGATAACCGCGTGGGGCCTAAGTTCTACGTAACACTGGGCTACGACTTCTAAAAACCGCCACACCGCATGAACCGCAAAGCCAAACGCTTTGGCCTAGGCACATTGCTGCTGCTGGGCTTGCTGGCAGCCTGGATACGTATGGCCGATAAGGAGTACCTCTACAAAGCCATCGTTTACAACTTCGCCGATATTGACGACCACACCATTTTTGACCAGCGCAAGATAGATGCCCCGCCCATACCGAAGCCATGGCTGCTGGCAGGCAGCTACAACCGCCTGCAACTGCCGCAGGAGCTGGAGGAGCTGCACCGGGAGCTGGAATCGGTAGCTTTTGTGGTGGTAAAGGACGACTCTTTACTTTACGAACAGTATTGGCAGGGCTACTCGGATGCCTCGCTGAGCAACTCGTTTTCCATGGCGAAAAGCATCGTGAGCATGCTGGTTGGGGCGGCGGTAAAGGAGGGCAAAATAGAAAGTGTGGAGCAACCGGTTGGTGATTTCCTGCCATACTTTAAGAAGGGCGACAAGGCCAAAATAAGGATAAAGCACTTGCTCTGGATGAGTTCCGGGCTTAACTGGGACGAATCTTACACAAACCCGCTCTCCATGACGACCGAGGCCTACTATGGCACTGACCTGGAGAAGGTGATTAAAAGACTGGACGCAGTGGAGGAGCCGGGGCGGCAATGGTCCTACAAAAGCGGCGACACGCAGATACTGGCTTTCCTGCTGCAGGAGGCTACGGGCAAGAGCCTGAGCGCGTATGCCGAGGAGAAACTTTGGCGACCGCTGGGCGCCGAGCACGATGCCGAATGGAGCGTGGACAAGCCTGACGGAATGGAAAAAGCATACTGCTGCTTCTTCTCCAACGCCCGCGACTTTGCACGGCTCGGGAAGCTATACTTGCACAACGGCATCTGGAACGGCGATACCATCGTGCCGCCCGACTATGTAAAAGCCTCGCTCACACCCAACGGCCTCATCAATGCCAATGATGGTAAAAAGGTTGATTTCTACGGGTACCAGTGGTGGCTTCTGCCCAACTACAAAGGGCAGGACATTTTTTATGCACGTGGTATACTTGGCCAGTACATCATCGTCATCCCGGAGAAGAACCTGGTTATCGTGCGTCTGGGCAAGCAACGTGCCGAGAAGGTAGGCGAGCACCCGGGCGAGGTCATGGATATGATTGATGGGGTAAACCAGATGCTGAAGTAGCAGTTGACTGTCAGACTTATACTTCCCCGAAGTCAGGTACAAGTATAAAATATAAAGTATAAACCCCCTGCCCCTCCAAAGAGGGGAATAAATTTACAGTTGAAGAAATTCCCCTCTCGTGGACTAGCCAAAACGGGAGTTTTGAGCTAGCGAGCGTAGCTCTTAGGGGTGGGTTTACACCTTCCCGAAATTTGAGAATCGCAACCTGGGTTATAAAGTATAAACCCCGCTGCCTTCATACTTTGAATCGCAGCGGGGTTTATACGTTGGCTCCGGCTATTCTTTACGACAGCTTATCGGTCACCACCGCGTAGTGCGGGTCTTCCAGGATGTTGACTTCCACGATGTCGCCGGCTTTTTCGAGCAGGCGGTGGCAGTCTTCGCTGAGGTGGCGCAGGTGCAGTTTCTTGCCGGCACTCAGGTACCTCTCCGTTAGCTTGTTCAGCGCCTCAATGCCCGAGTGGTCCACCACCCGCGACTCTGCAAAATCCACCACCACCTCGTCAGGGTCGTTGGCGACATCAAACTTCTCCAAGAAAGTCGCCGTGGAGCCGAAAAACAGTGGGCCGAAGATCTCGTAGTGCTTCACGCCATGCTCATCCACGCGCTTGCGGGCACGGATGCGCACGGCGCTGTCCCAGGCAAACACCAGGGCTGCGATCACCACACCGATAGCCACCGCAATAGCCAGGTCAAAAATCACCGTCAGCACGGTTACGGCTACCATCACCAAGGCATCAGACTTGGGAATGCGGCGCAGCACCCGGAAGCTGGCCCACTCAAAGGTGCCAATCGCCACCATAAACATCAGGCCTACCAGCGCGGCCAGCGGCACCATCTCTATCAGCGAGGAAAGTGACACGATGAAGACCAGCAGCATCACCGCAGCCGTAATACCCGAAAGGCGCGTGCGACCCCCCGAGCTCACGTTGATGATGCTTTGCCCAATCATGGCGCAGCCGCCCATGGTGCCGAAGAAACCGCCCACTACGTTTGCCATACCCTGCGCTATACTTTCCTGGTTGCCACGGCCCCGGGTATTGGTCATCTCGTCCACAATCGTCAGGGTCAGCAGCGACTCCAGCAAACCGATGCCGGCAAGTATAAGCGAGTAAGGGAAAATTATCTGCAGCGTTTCCAGGTTCAGGGGCACCATCGGGATGTGGAAAGACGGCAAGCCTCCGCCCACCGAAGCCATGTCGCCAACCGTGCGCGTGTCGAGGTTAAAGCCGATAACGATGGCTGACACCACTACGATAGCAGTAAGGGCAGCAGGAACGGCTTTGGTTAGTTTGGGAAGTATAAATATGATGAACATGGTGAGTGCCACCAGTCCCAGCATGATGTAAAGCGAGGTGCCGGACAGCCACTCCAGGCCTCCTTCGGCGGAAGGAATTTTAAACTGGCCGAACTGTGCCATAAAAATCACGATGGCCAGGCCGTTGACGAAACCGTAAATGACCGGCTCTGGCACCAGGCGGATGAACTTGCCCAACTTCAGGGCGCCGAACAGAATCTGGAGAATGCCCATCAGCACCACCGCCGCAAACAGGTACTCCACCCCATGCGTTGAAACCAGTGACACCATCACCACGGCCAGTGCCCCGGTGGCACCGGAGATCATGCCCGGCCGGCCACCGAACACAGCGGTAATTAAGCAGACAATAAAAGCTGCGTAAAGGCCCACCAGCGGTTCTACGCCGGCCACAAAAGCAAAGGCCACTGCCTCCGGCACCAGCGCTAGTGCCACCGTAAGCCCCGACAGAAGCTCATTTTTGTAATTGATCTCTTTAAAGTTAATCGGACTGTAAATCATAAAAAAGTATAAAATGCGCCATACAGGCTCGGCACAGGGATAGGAATAGCCTGTCCGCACCATATTGAAGGCGTTTTGCAAATAGTTATAAAGTATGGATAGGGAAATCAGCCAGGGGAGGGGCACCCTAGCTAGAGCTAAATCACAGTGGAGTAAGCGCTATGTGTGGCGTAGCTTTTCTCATTGCGACTGCAAAAGTATGATTTTTTGCTAAAGGATGCTTTAGAGGCTGTCAAAAAAATGTAAGTTTTAAGTATAAATGTGCTTCCCTGCCTTATAAGCAGCAAAATAAGTTGTACGAACCTATCATTCGCATTCCTGAGAATCAGATCTGTTGTGCATGTGGTTGAAAGCTAAGCGCGGGCTGGACTTGTGCGACAAGGGGGCAGTCTGCTCACTTAATCAACGGCTTTTACTAGCTTTAGCGGGGCCGGCTGCGAAAATCTGAAGAATTATGCCTAATTTGCAAAGTATCATTTTATAAAGAGCTTATGTTGCATTCCATGACAGGCTTTGGCAGTGCCCGCCTCGACACCGAACAGTATTGTATCTCCGTGGAAATCCGCTCGCTCAACTCCAAAAGTATGGACCTGAGTGTGCGCACCCCAAAATTCCTATCTGATAAGGAATACGAGATACGGAACATGGTGCAGAAGGCGCTGGTACGTGGCAAAGTAAGCGTGACGGTGGAGTTTACAAAGAACAGGACGCAGAAGGCACGCAACACTATCAACAAAGACCTGCTGAAGGCCTATTATACCGAATTGAGTGAAGTGGCCGACAAACTGGCTGCCGACAAAGGGGAGCTTTTCCGACTGGCCCTGCACATGCCGGAGGTGCTGCAGCAGGAGGAGCAGGAGGATGAAAATGCGGACGAGGATTGGAGCCAGGTGCAGCCGCTGATACAGGAAGCCCTGCAGGGCGTGAACAGTTTCCGCGCTAACGAAGGCAAGGCCCTGACTACAGAGATCATGTCGTACATCGACCGGATCCGTATTCTGCTGGCAGAGGTGGACAAGCATGACCCGGTGCGTGTGGAGAGTATCCGTACCCGAATCCGTGGTCATATTGCAGAGATTTCCTCGTCAGAGCATTTCGACCAGAACCGCTTTGAGCAGGAGATGATCTACTACATGGAGAAACTCGATATTGCCGAGGAAAAAGTGCGCCTGGTTAACCACCTGCACTATTTCACGGAAACAGTGTTCCTGCCGGAGCCAACGGGCAAGAAACTGGGCTTTATCTCGCAGGAAATCGGCCGCGAGATTAACACCATCGGTTCCAAAGCCAACGACGCGACCATACAGCACCATGTGGTGGAGATGAAGGAGGAGTTAGAGAAGATAAAAGAACAGATCAACAACATCCTGTAAAGGAGTTTTAAAAGTATAAAAGCCGGGGCCGCTGCACATTTACAGCAGCCCCGGCTTTTATACTTTATGCCTGGTCTGTTTAGTTTGCTTCGGTTGCCATCAGGACGCCAGCGAAATCGGTTATCAGTTTAAATACCTCCGGGAACCGGGTGAGGGGCAGCTGCCGGGCGTGGTCTTGCGGGTTGTGGTAAGCGGCGGTGCCGCCCAAGGTATAAAAGAAGAATGCCGGCACGCCTGCCTCTGAGAAAGGGTAGTGGTCGGAGTTGGCGGCCTTGCCCCGGCTTTTAATCTGGGGCAGGTACTGGTGCTGCCCGTTCAGGCGCTGAAGCAACTCGAATTCCTGCTCGTGTACTTTACCGTTCACCACCATCAGGCCATCGTCGCCGGTGCCCAGCAGGTCCAGGTTTAGCAGGAAAGCAATCTGGCTGAGCGGGAAAAGCGGATTTTGCACATAATGAAACGAGCCCAGCAAGCCTGCCTCCTCGGCAGCAAAGGCTATAAAGGCTATGCTATACTTTGGTTTGTTCTCGGGCTGGCTGTAGTGCTGCGCAAGCTCCAGTAGCATGGTGGTGCCACTGGCATTATCGTTTGCCCCCGGAAAGTATACATCCTCCCCCTGGCTGCCCAGGTGATCGTAGTGGGCGGTAAATACCAGGACCGAGTCGGGGTACTGGCTGCCCTGTATAAAACCGATGACGTTTTGTGTCTGGTGCTTCGGGTTGAGATCTGCCTTTACCTCAAAGTACACTTTTTTAGCCCGCTGTGGCCACGCACTCTGCAGAACCTCCAGCACCGGCACAGCCTCCTGCTGGCGCGCTACGGTGGTGAGCAGGTTACCGGGCTGAAGTATAATGTGCAGCTTTGCCTGCTGCAGGAGTTGCTGGTAATGCACCGGCAGCTGCGCCAGGCGTTTCTGCTCCTGCTGCGGGTATACCAGTGCCTTGTTTGCAAAATTCTGCCTGAAGAACTTCTCCGCTGCCCGGGTATTGCTGAAGATGAGTGTATCCAGCAGGAGCACGCTGGCCTTGCCTGTCCCGGAGCCAGAAGAAGAGCGCGCCACAAAATCCTGCCCCGGCACGAGCGTTTGCCCATCCACCTGCAGCTGCGGCGTTTCGAGAATACGGTTCACCGGAAAACTAAACTCCTGAAAGTATGAACCGCCTGCCATGGGCTGCAAGCCCATTTCCTCAAACCTGCTCCTGATATACTTGGCCGCTTTCAGATCGCCCTCAAACGTATAGCCGCGGCCATACATGCTTTTAGACGTCAGCGTATCAATGGTTTGGCGCACTCTTGCCATGTCCTGTGCCTTTAGCAGGGCAGGAGCCAACAGGCATAGGGTGAGGAGGAAAGTATAAAGCTTGCTCATAGCGCTAAGATAGGAATAATTGTGTATTGCTGGGTTTAGGTAGCACTGACTCTACGCTCGCTACCTTTGAACTTGCGGTGTCCGCAGGTCCCGCGAGTGTCTGGCTATACTTTATACTTTGTCTGAATCAGGATTTGCAGGATTGAGGGATGATCAGGATATCTGCTTTGCCGGTTCCAACCACCCCTGCCCCTCCTTAGCCAAGGAGGGGAGTTCTGTAGCTACTGATGCTGAAGTATAAGCCTTATAGTAGCTGTCCCTGCCAAGTATAAACCCACCCCCAGCCCCTCTAAGGAGGGGAATTATACTTGCCCTTTCGCTGTCATCTCGACCTTTGGGAGAGATCTATCGGGAATTCCAATCAGATCTCTCCCAAAGGTCGAGATGACAGGAGAGGCCTTAGCTATCGACTGATTCCCAGCCTTTGGGTTGAGCGCCTCGAGAGGTTCCGGTGACGAGCGCAAGCGAGGCAGCCCGAGGCACGAGGGCAGGAAGCGAAAGCAGCGCGATGCCCGAAGGCGAGGCCTCCCGGCCTGGGAGGGCACCAAAGCTAGAGATGAAACAATAGGTTTGTAAGGCTGGAGGAGGAACGGCAGCTAAAGAGGATAGCTTGGTTCCAAGTGGAGGAAGCAGGGGCTAGGAAAGTATAACCAGCAAGTATATGAAGTATAGCCGAAGTATGGGCAGCTAAAGTATAGCTCAAGTATAAAAGAATAGCCCAAGTATAAGTATGGCTCTTCAAGCCAGTTGGGTTACAAACCCAACATCATAGGTAGGCACGAGTTACAAACCCGCGCCAGCGAGAGTAGCCTGGTTCAAATGGAAGGAAGCAGCGGCTGGGAAGTACACTCAAGTATAAACTATATAAAGGCACAAGCGGACGCTTGCGCCAGCAGCGGCTATGAAAGTATAAGTGGGGAATTATGAAGTATAAACCGGCAAGTATAAAGCAGAGGAGTTCTCCCCACTACCAAACATAAATAAACTTAAACAACACGATGCCCAGCAAACAACCAATCGTGTTCGCCAGCACATCAATGATATCGCCCTGGCGGCCATAAACAAAGAAGTGCTGTGTGAGCTCGATGGTGATGCCGAAGAGGGTGCTGATCAGGAGGCTGGCGCGGATAGCATAATCCTTAAGGCGCGGAAAGGTAAACTGCTTGGAAAGGCCCACGATCATCAGGAAGCAGAGCACGCAGAACATAAATGCATGCGCAAAGGAGTCGAAAGAGAGGAGCTCCCAGATATTGAGTGTGGAGGGAAGGGAAGTAGAGGGCAGCAGCGTCGTCAGCAGGATCACTGCTGCCCACATAATCGTGAATAGATTGTAGCGTAGTATCAACTCTCTATTCCGATGTGTATACTTATTGACCGATTACTTCGCGGTAGCCTTCAGCTGTCAGCAGCCCGTCGATCTGGCTTGCGTCAGCTATAGACATTTTAATGATCCAGCCTTCGCCATACGGGTCAGAGTTAACCAGCTCCGGGTTGTTCTCCAGTTTCTCGTTAAACTCCTGCACGGTGCCGCTCAGTGGGCTGAACAGGTCAGATACCGTCTTTACGGCTTCAACTGTACCAAATACATCGTTCTGGTTGATATCCTTGTCTACAGTGTCAATGTCTACATAAACGATGTCGCCCAGCTCGCTCTGAGCAAAATCTGTGATGCCGATATAGGCGATGTCGCCCTCTACGCGTACCCACTCGTGGTCTTTGGTATACTTTAAGCTTTCAGGTAAGTTCATGTGATTGCTCTTTAATGATTACTCTTCAAAAATACGGTCTTTTTCTGTATGGAAAAACTTTATTGCAGACTTACCCGCAACTGTACCCCTCCTTCGGTTACGCTGTTGCGGAACGAGGTGGAGATTTTCGGATCCGACACCGTGCGCAGCACGTAGAACTGCAGGTTCAGGCGCTGGCTCAGTACGTAATCCACCGTAGGCCGTAGCTGTACCTGGCGCGTACCGTTCGTAATCTGGTTCTGGCTGCGCTCCACGCCGGTGTTGTCTGTAGAAATAGCGCGCTGCACCGTCTGGTTATCGCGCACCTGCAGGTCCATGCGCATGGTCAGCTCATTGTCCAGCGTGGTGTTCGTAAACGGTATCTTAAAGCTGGTGGTCGTATACCCAAAGCCCACCACATAGTCTTTCACGTTCGTTTCCGTTATCTGCGCGTTCGTCAGGTTCAGCGACAGGTTGCGCTCCAATTTATACTCTAAACGGCCGGTAAGGTTTGTCTTCGTTCTGAAGTTGATGCCCATCAGCGGCGCCAGTCGCTCTACCACCGTCAGCTGGTTCACGATGTAGTAGGGTTCCAGGCGCCCAAACTCGTTCAGCTGCGTCGGGAAGCCCTCCGGCCGCTGCAGGTAGCTGAGCGAAGTGGAGTAGCTGGTGATGTTGTAGCTGGAGTTGTAAGCATGCTGCAGGCTAATCTGGCTGAACCATTTCTGGAAGATTGGCAGGCGCTCGAGGCCGTTGTAGGTGATGCTCCAGTTCGGGATCGGCAGGCGGCTGAACGGTCCTTTGGTGTCCGGCTCATACCCGTTTATCTCACGGCCCTGGTAGGCGTACAGGAACGACTTGAGCAGCACCTCTTGCGAGTTCAGGCTATACCCCGAGTCGCCGGCGGCGGGGTTGGCAGCCGTGAGCCGGTCGCGCACCACGTGGCGGTTGCGGATGAATTGCTCGAAGGCATCAGACAATCCGTCTTTGGTGGATTCGAACAGCGTGCCCAAGGCCATGAAAGAGGTGCTGAACGAGCCGGAGGTGAACGGGTTCTGGCGCTGGTCTTCCGTACTTACGTTGCCGAAATCATCAAACTCCTTGCGGTAAAACACTTCATCAATCTCGGACTTGGCGCGGCGCACGTCCACCGTAATGGAAAGGTTGCGGAACGGCTCCAGGTTGGCGCGCGCTGTGAATGTCTCGCTGTGCAGGCCGCTGAATGGCGTGTTGAGGTACTGGCTGCTGTCGGTGTACCAGCCGTTGCGGTTCATGCGGCTGTAAAGCTCGTGCAGGTCGTACTGCTTGCCAAGTATAAATGGCAGGCCCGGCGCCTCAAAGCGGTCGTCAAATCCGAAGATCTCCGTCTCAGGCATATAGCCCGGTAGCATGGAACCGCGGTTTTCCAGGTAAGTCACGTTCAGCGAGCGCGTCATCATCAGCACCCTGGCCAGGCCTTTCAGGAACTTCAGGTCAGCCGGCGCCTTCGCTGCGGCCGTGTCAGTCGCGGCTGGCTGGGCTGGTTTGGCCGGGGTGGTAGGCGAGTTAGCCGCCTTCAGGAACCTGACCTTGTTGTAAAGCTTCACCAGGTCCACGCGGCCGTTCACACTGAACTCCACGTTGTTCTCGGCGGTGTTGCCCAGTCGGAAGGTGGTGTCCTGGTTCAGGGCCGTGGAGCCCGCCGTCCAGATGTAGTTGGTAGCATAACGGGTATCGGCGCTGAGCCAGTCCGTCAGCGGTAGCTTATCAAACGGCAGCCTGTAATTCAGGGCGATGAGCTGGTTAAAGTTGGTATTACGGCCACCGCTCAACAGGTTCTTTCGAATTGTTTTGTTCTTATACTGCAAGGAGTCGATGTCGCTGTTGATGCGGCCGTCCGGCTCATCCACCACAGAGCGGTTGGTCGCCGTGTAGTCGAGCGTCAGGCTCTTGGTCAGGTCCCAGCGCATGTCGTAGATGCGGTTAAAGAAGAACGACTTCTGGAATACCGGCTCAATGCCACGCGTGGTCACAAAGCGGGTTTCCGGATCAGGGCGCTGCAAGTATGTTTCGTTGTAGAAGCGGTTAACATCTGCCCTGAACGAGAAGCGGCTCGGCAGCAGCGAGAAGTTAAAATCCTTGATCAGGCGCAAGTATGGCGAATTGAGTTTCTCGCTATTGGCAAACGGCTGGTAGCTTCTGGCAGGGTTATCATACGTATAAGCCAGGCCACCGGAGTAGTTCTTCGTATAGTCGCGGTCCGTCTCGATGTTGGTGAACAGGCGCTCGGAGTAGGCGTAGGAGAAGGAGAAGTTCTCGATGTCGTACACCCGCACTTTGTCCTCCGGATTGGTGCGCTCTTTCCGCACGTTCAGCAAGCTTATGCTTCGGCGCGTCTCCTGGGTAATCACCTCTTTCTTATAGTCGTCGCGGGCGTCGTTGTTGTCGAACTTCGTGAGCGATTGGCTCAGCGGCATGTCTTTGTCCAGCGGGTCGTACTGCGGGGCAGCGGACGTAACACCATACTGCACCGTCATCGGTACCTTCACCCCCCATTGCTCGGGCAGGAATTTATCCAGCGCCATGTTCGCGCTTACATCAAACTGGCTAATGTTATCGCGTGAGCGCAAGGAAAGCGGCTGCTGCAGGCTGCCGAAACCAACCGTAGTATAGGCGCCGGTAGCGGTCACGTTGGCAAAGTCGGCCAGCTTGGCGTTTAGGCGGGCATTGGCCGCCCAGCCGGTGCGGTTCACAAAGTCCGTTACGCGCAGCTCGTTTACCCAGATACAGGCGGAGTGCGACCGCGCATCATCGTTCACGCCGGATGGGTTGCGGATACCAATCATGATACCTTCCACTTCGCTGAAGTCCGGGTTACCCACCACGCGAATTAGCTTGCCGTCGGCAGTCGTCACGGTGTAAGGCACAAAGATATTACCTGGGGCGTTGATGTTGCGCTCGGCTTTGGCATCCACTAATTCCTGCAGCGGAATGTTTACCTCGTTTTCAGTGGGCCAGATGGCTTCTGCCGTGTTGCTGCCGGAAGGGGTAAACTTGAGCGGAACCACGTACTCGTAGTAGTTCTGCGTAAAGTCCGTACCGATGCGGATAAACGCCTGCATCTCGCCATCCTGTATACCCGGCTCGTTGGACTGGGCATGTATGAACATCTTCAGCTGCTTGTAGGCCAGCAGGTCCAGCGTCATGTTCTTGAACACCGCTTTGGAGAAAGAGTCCCGCAGGTCCTCTACGCACAGCTGCAGCGACTGCTCGTTCTGGCGGCGGTCGTTGGTGGAGGCGTAGTCGCGCAGGCGGTTGATGCCCGGAGGCACCACGTACGGAATGTTTGTTTCAGAGACCTGGTTGTTGGGTCCGTTCTCCTCGATGTTCACGGTAGAAACGGTAAAGCTGCGGGCGTCGTCGGTGCAGGTAAGGCAAGGCGTGCCCTCGGTGAGGGGCTGGGTAAACTTACGCCACTGGTTGGCCACGAGCTGGAACTGGGCCATACGCAGCACCACCGGATCGGCGAAACCAGTCATGTACATGCGCATAAAGCGAATAGACTTAAACCCGCTGATGTTGCCCACAGAACCTGTAGGTTGGCGTACCGGTACGCGGAACTGGTACCACATGGCCCCGCCTTCTCCCTCTACCTTGTCTACGATGTAGTTCTGGCCTACGTCCAGCTGTCCTGGAGTCAGGTTAATCTTATACTCGTAGTACTGCTCCAGATCCGAGATCACGTTGTCCCCGTTCAAATCCTCCTTATCAGGGAAAGCATAGTTGGCAAAGCGGCTGTTCTCGGGCGAGTTGTTCTCCATGCCGTTGAAACGCTTGTAACGCTGCAGGATGCCTGCGTTCTGCTGATCGTAAACCGGGTCCAGGTGGTGGAAGAAGTTATCAGCAGAGGGGTCGTCCAGCACTGTCTGCGGTGGTGCACCGGGAATGCGGTCTAAGAAGGAACTGCGGAAGAAGTCGGCCTCATCGGCATCATTCAGCCCGTCCAGACCCACG
The DNA here is from genome assembly GCF_900113285.1 of Pontibacter chinhatensis. GTDB lineage: Bacteria > Bacteroidota > Bacteroidia > Cytophagales > Hymenobacteraceae > Pontibacter > Pontibacter chinhatensis. The sequence continues at coordinate 932,520 of NZ_FOOT01000002.1, read as the reverse complement.
TCCTGGCGCTGCCGTCCACCTGGTATACCTGTAAAGGCATCTGTCAGGAACTGCTGCTGCGTTACGCGGCCCCAAATCGTCTCTGTCAGGTTTTGCACGTCACTGGCATCAACCGGCAACCCGTTCTCAAAGGAGTATTCGTTATCTTTCAGGATATCCTCCGACACGTTACCCAGGTTCAGGACCAACTGGCCCGGGTCTTTCGCGTTAATGTTACCGCCAAAGGCTCCATCGCGTCCCTTCTCACCCTCTATGAAAGGGTCCATCATCCAGAACTCCACATACTCGATGTTGGCGTTGTCAAAGTCTGTGTCGAGCGAAATCTCGCGGCTGATACCGCCCCAGTTTTTGCGTGGGTCACCGGCCAGCAAGCCTTCTGAGGTCAGGTTATAGTTGTAGTTATACTGCCCGCGCTCACGAGGGTAATAGGCCAGGTCAAAAGTATACTCGTAGCTGGTGGTCACCTCCGCATCGCGGCCTTTAAACACTTCCGTGCGGCGTACGGGGCGTACGTAGTGATTCTCCAGCTCGCGGTCCGTAATGTTGTCGGGTTTCAGGTTGTTACCGGAACTTCTGTAGTAAGTCTGGTCGATAGTATACCAGGCCAGTCTAGCGCGGTTATAGGAGAACGAAAGGCTATCCCCAACGGGGATAAGCGGGGCAGGGGTAGCCGCCACGCGCCAGGTGCTGTTGTTAAAGCCGCCCAGGCTGTAGGGCGTCTCGGCGCCCTCAAAGTCGTCTAAGTATGAGGCGCCGTCCTCGTTAGCGTTTGATTTAGATTTAGCCGGAATAAGCTGCGCAAACTCACTGCTGAACGTAACCATAGAAGGAGCCTTCGTCTGTATCAGCGGAATAGCATCCACAAAGCGCGTGAGCATCCGCGACTCTTTCTGCAGGTTCACGTCGAAGCCGTAGATGGTGTTGTTGGTGGGCTCGTCACCTATACTTACGCGGTTAATGAAAGTCTGCTCGTTCAGGTGCAGCACCGTGGCGCCGATGTTCACGTCGTCATTCAGGCGGTAATCGAAGCGGGCACCCAGCATGGTGCGCGGCTGTATGTTCAGCAGCTCCGCTTTTTCATAAGTCACGCGCAGGTCGTTGGCCGAGTTCAGGTAGCTCGGGTTCAGAATTTTGATGCGACCTAAGTCGTAGAATACCTGATAATCGGTTCCCTCCTGCAGGCGCGTGCCTCCGGAGTATACCGCCACCGAACCCTCCGCTATCTGGAAGCCCGGCAGCATGATCTCATCGGTTGCCGTGGATCGTACGCGGCCCTTGATGTAGAACTTAGCCTTCACGTTGTCCTGCTGCACATCTGTCTGTGTCTGCTCGTACAGCTCCTGGAACACGTACTGGTCGATCAAATTCGGGTAGCCCTGCAGCTTATTAGCCAGGTAATCGCCGAAGGGCTCCACCTGCGGAAAGTAGATGCGGCCGCTCTCGGGATCTATCGTGATGCCGGGCAGGAAGTCGAAGTTGCCGTCGCTGGGCTTGTCGTTATTGGAGTTTACGTTGTCCAGGTTCAGCACCTCCACCAGCGGAATGTTCTGAATGGGGCTTGGCTCTTTTATACTTGTCAGGTCTACGCCGGTCTCATCATCCTTATAGACAACCTGTAATTTGAAGTCTTCGCGGTTGATCTGGTTGGCGTCAAGCGCGTACACGTTCTTCATCATCAAATCCCAGGTGGGGTAGTTCAATGATGGGCTGGTGGCGCGCAGTAACTTCATGTGGATCACCTGGTCGGAGTTGAGGTTCTGGTAGTCGTCCATCAGTTCCCCGACCTTGTAGGTCTTGCCGTTGTAGGTATACTCAAAGGCCACGCCCAGCACCTGATCCGGCATCAGCGTGAAGTTCAGGGAGATATAGCCCAGCTGCGGGTTAAACTTATACTCATTTGGCTCCAGCCTGCGGGCGCGTACGTGCTCAAAGTCTGTGCCTTTCTCCAGGCCCAGCGACTGCAGGTAGGAGTCTACGCGGGAGTTGCTGCGTGCGGCACTTCCTGGCGGGGAAATCTGGCCGTAGAGCGAGTTAGCCTGGTTGTCGGCCGGTGCGGTGGCCGGTCTGCCCGTGCTCAGGTTCTGCCGGTAAGGGACAGCCTCGCCCAGGTCCATGTAGGCGACCATGTTGCGCAGGTTCTCGGTAGAGCGGTTGTTGTTGGTCACATACAGCTCCACGCGGCGGATAACGATGCCCGAGTTCACCAGGGGCAGGTTGCGCAGGGCATTGTCGTAGCGCTGCCTGAAGAACTGCGACAGGTAGAAGTGGCGGTCGCGGTCGTAGGCATCCACCCTGATTTCGAAAGGCTTGTTTTGCCCCCCGTTTTGAATAATTACCTCGTCGTTGGTGCCGCGCACGCTGGAGGCAATGGTTGTCACCCCCAGGCGGCCGAACTGCAGCTGTGCCTTTACGCCAAACAGGTTTTGTGCCCCGGTAATCAACGAGTTGTTGAGGGGCAGGCTTACGTTACCGGCTTCCACCTTCCGGATGATCTCCTCCTCGTAGCCGGTGTAATCCAACTTCATGTTGTTCTCGAAGTCGAAATTGGCGTTGTTGTCCCAGTTAAAGTTGAGGCGCATCTTCTCCCCAATCTTACCCACCAGGTTCAGGGAGATGTTCTGATCGAAATCAAAATCGCCGGTACGCTGTTGGCTGAGCGGAATGGTAGGGTTCTCGTTGCGGTTAAAGCGCGCGCCAAACTTCAGGGACACGTTACCGTTTGGCTGGATATCCACGTAGTTGCCACCGAAGATGCGGTCGAACACCGGGCTGATGTATAGCTTGGGAATCAGGCGGTTGCTGCTCACCACGCTTTCGCCATCGAGTCCGGCAGACTTGGCTCGCCAGTAGTTGCGGATGGCTTCGCGTTGCTGCCACTCCGAGTACTCCCGCATCGACATAGAGGATGGCGGACGGTAAAGTATACTGTCGCCAATCGTCTCGGTGATATTATACTGCTGCAGGCTATCGTCCAGCTCTACGTTCAGCTGCAGGTTGCCGGGTTGGCCAAGCAGCAGGGGAGAGCTGCTGCTACGGGTGCCAAACGGGCTGCCCCGCCTGTCGGAGGGCGTGAAGGTGGGCCTGCGGCTCGGAATATACTTTGCCGTGTCCTGCCTGACGGTATCCTGCCAATAAGCAAAATCCTGAAGCATAGACAGCCCTATTTGATCTGGCGCACGAAGCCCTTCTGCCCGTGCCCACCAGGCCAGCAAAGAAACAGTAGTAACCGTGGCAAGCAGCAGGTTGTGCTTTTTACTTTTCCAGATCAAAGTAGGATATGCTCTCTTATGAAGATTTCAACGCGAACTTAATCAAGTCCTCCACACTCAGGTTTCCGCCTTCGCGCTTGATGATTGTGTCCAAAGTTTTCTCGGCAATGTTCTTGGCAAAGCCCAAGGTCACTAAAGCTGATAACGCCTCTGCCCGGTTGGTATTGTATGCCGCCGCGGAGACAGGAGTATCTGCCAATAGTACCTCTTTTTTCATCTTATCTTTTAACTCGAGGATGATGCGCTGCGCCGTTTTTGCACCGATTCCTTTCACGTGCTGTATGGTGCGCGCATCCTCGCGTATGATGGCCTGCTGTATCTCCTCCACCGACAGCGACGACAGAATCATGAGCCCTGTATTCGGCCCCACGCCCGAGATGGAAATCAGGTGCAGAAATGCCTCCTTCTCTGCCAAAGTAGTAAAGCCATATAGCGTATGGGCATCCTCCTTTATGTGCAGGTACGTATGCAGCTTGCACCGCTCGCCGGCCGGCAATGTGGAGTAAGTGCTTAGCGGTATCTTGATCTGATAACCTACGCCATTAGTTTCGATAATGACGTAGGTTGGATCTTTATAAGTCAGCTTGCCATCAATATAGGCTATCATCTATATATGTTGGTTATTATAGTTTTGAGCATCTACGACAGCAATCGCTACCATGTTTACAATATCACGGACAGAGGAGCCAAGCTGCAGGATGTGAACCGGTTTGCGCATGCCCATCAATACCGGGCCAATTACCTCAACGCCACCGATTTCCTGCAACAGTTTATAGGCAATATTACCCGAAGTCAGTGTTGGGAAAACCAGGGTGTTGGCACCTTTCTCAGCCAGCTCACTGAAAGGGTAGTTCTCGCGCAGCAGGTTTTTGTTCAAGGCCGTGTTCGCCTGCATTTCGCCGTCAATCAGCAGGTCAGGGTAGCGCTGCTTGGCTTTACGAACTGCTTCCGCGCCTTTGTCCGGAATATCGCCCCGCACCGAGCCGAAGTTTGAAAACGACAGCATGGCAACACGCGGCTCCTGGTCAAAGAAGCGTACGGTACGGGCCGTCAGACCGATAATATCCACCAGCTCGTCGGCAGACGGGTTTACGTTCACGGTGGTGTCGGCAAAGAAGTATGGCTCTTTCTGGCCCAGCACAATGTACATGCCCGCCACTTTGTTTATACCTTCTTCCACGCCAATTACCTGCAGCGCCGGCGAAATGGTCTTGGAGTAGTCGCGGGTAAGGCCCGAAATAAGCGCATCGGCCTCGCCGTTATGCAGCATCATACTTCCGAAGTAGTTGCGGTCGCGCATCAGGCGGCGTGCGTCGTAAAGGGTGATGCCCTTGCGCTGGCGCTTCTTGTACAGGATCTGGGCGTACTCCTCTTTCCTGGCCTCCTCAGTTTCGGCAAGGGGGTCAATGATAAGGGCACCATACAAGTCCATGTTGTTTTCCTTGATGATGGCCTTGATGCGCTCAGGGTTACCTAAAAGTATAGGCGTGGCGATGCGCTGCTCCTGCACAATCTGGGCCGCCTTCAGGATCTTGTAATTATCAGCCTCTGCGAATACAACTGTTTTCGGATCGCGCTTGGCCTGCGTGGTGATGCGCGACATCAGTTTCTGATCGATGCCAATGCGCTCTTTCAGTTCGTGCTCATAAGCCTCCCAGTCTGTAATCGGAAGTCGGGCTACACCGCTTTCCATAGCAGCCTTTGCCACGGCCGGCGATACGGCTGTGATCAGGCGTGGGTCCAGCGGTTTTGGGATAAGATAGGTACGGCCGAAGTTAATGGTGTTATCGCCGTAAGCCTTATTCACGAGCTCCGGAACGGGTTCCTTTGCCAGCTCAGCCAAAGCACGTACAGCGGCCAGCTTCATTGCCTCGTTAATCTCCGTGGCGCGTACGTCCAGGGCGCCCCTGAAAATATAAGGGAAACCCAGCACGTTGTTTACCTGGTTCGGATGATCAGAGCGTCCGGTGGCCATGATCAGATCCTCGCGGGTAGCCATCGCCACGTCGTAGGGAATTTCAGGGTCGGGGTTCGCCAGCGCAAAAATGATAGGGTTTGGCGCCATCAGCTTGACATACTCCGGAGGCAGCACGTTACCGGCAGAAAGGCCCACGAAAACATCAGCTCCCTGCATAGCTTCCTCCAGTGTCGTGATTTTACGCGTGGTCACGAACTGCGCTCTGTAAATGTCCAGGTCGTTGCGCTCCGGACGTATGATGCCGTCCTTATCGAACATCACGATGTTGTCCAACTTCACGCCCAAGGCTACATACAGCTTGGCGCAGGCGATGGCGGCGGCACCAGCGCCGTTAATCACCATCTGGATCTGTCCAATCTTCTTACCCACCAGCTCCAGCGCGTTCAGCAGTGCCGCCGACGAGATAATGGCCGTGCCGTGTTGGTCGTCGTGCATGAGCGGGATGTTCATCTGCGTCTTAAGCGCGTTCTCTATCTTGAAGCTCTCCGGCGCTTTAATGTCCTCCAGGTTAATGCCGCCAAATGTAGGCTCCAGCGATTTTACGATACGTATAAACTCCTCGGGGTCGGTGCTGTCTATCTCGATGTCGAATACGTCGATGCCTGCGAACTTCTTAAAAAGTACGCCTTTACCTTCCATCACTGGCTTGGAGGCGTCAGGGCCGATGTTGCCAAGGCCTAGTACCGCAGTACCATTCGAAATAACACCTACCAGGTTACCCTTGGCAGTATACTTGTAAACGTTGTCTTTATCGGCATATATCTCTTTACAAGGCTCCGCCACACCCGGGGAGTAAGCCAGCGCCAAGTCGTGCTGCGTGCTTACCATTTTGGTTGGTACCACCTCAATCTTCCCAGGCTTTCCGTCCATGTGGTAGTTCAGAGCGTCTTCTTTCTTTACTTTGATCATTTTTGTGTTATTGTAAGTAGTATTCGTTCTCTGCAGGCTCAACGCCGCTTTAGCTTTCTCATTAAAGTCCATAGTCAAAAACTATTTATGTAAGAGTCCGGCGCGGTTACGAGTTGAGCCATCAAAGATAATCGCTGCAAATTTACGTAAGCAGGATACCTTAAAATTAAACTTATCTCGCCTCAGGGCAAGATTAAAGTACAAAAAGTATAAATTAAAGTATACATAAAGAGCACCCTCTGGCCGGAAGGTGCTCTTTATAAGGTTCCAGGCCTTATTTTAGCCAAGGATCAACTTCTGACCAGGTTTCAGATCATTTGATTTCAGCCTGTTTAATTTCTTTATCTGCTCCACGCTCACACCCTCATACTTGCGCGAAATCTGCCAAAGCGTATCGCCCGGCTGAACATGGTAGATAAGCTCTTTCTTGTCGACAGCAGCAGGCTTGTGGCTGCTCTTGGGGGCATTGGTAGCCAGCACCGTATTAGCCGCCGCTGGTGATGCCTGCACAATCTGCAGTTTCTGAGCTGCCTTAATGTTGCTGTCCGTCAGGTTGTTCCACTCCTTAAGCTGCTCTATGGTTACATCGTGCTTTCGGGCAATGCTGCTGAGGTTATCGCCGCGCTGGACAGTATAGGTTACCTTAGTGGTTTCGGCAGGAACCTCCACCGCCTCAGTTTTGGCAGAAGCCAGCATAACCGGTGCCTGATGTGCCTCCGCTGGCTTAGCCGGGGCAGGGGCAGCGGCTAGCAGGATGCAGCTCTTGTCCTCGGCGGAGGCCAGCAGGGCGGCTCTGCTTGACGGAACACGCAGTTTATACTTGTTGCCAGGTACCACGCCTTTTGTAAGCTCTGGGTTCAGGGCCATTAACTCCTCTGGCGCCAGGTGCAGTTCTTCTGCCAGCCTGTCCAGTTCCAACTGCTGCGTCACCTCCAGGTGTGCCACCTCCGGCTGGTAAAGTATAGAATCTGCAAAGATGTTATGTTCTCCGGCATACCGCATGGCGTAACGCACGGCCGTCATACTTGGTACATACCCCCTGGTTTCGCGGGGCAGGTAGGGGAAGATATCCCAGAAGGACCGTTTGCCGCCCGCCCTGCGGATTGCTTTGTTTACGTTGCCCAGGCCGCAGTTGTAGGCTGCCAGTGCCAATTCCCAGTCGCCGTCGTAGTACTTATGCAGGCGCTTCAGAAAGAGCATGGCCGCCTCGGTGGACTTCTCTGGGTCAAGGCGCTCATCGATGTACTGCGTTTGATGCAGCCCGTACTCGCGGCCGGTAGGCTTCATAAACTGCCAAAGACCGGCAGCTCCCACCGGGCTTTTCGCCAGCGGGTTCAGGCCAGACTCCACAATGGCCAGGTACTTCAACTCATCGGGCATGTTATGCTTCTTGAGGTATTTCTCGAAAAGCGGAAAGTATACATTCTCGCGCGACATCATGGTGCGTGTATACTTCCGGTTGCGGATGGTGAAGTAATCGATGAAATTCCTTACAAAGTTGTTATACACCAGCGGTATGTCTGCCTCCAGACAGCTCAGGCGGTCAGCAATCACGTCGTCCGGCTCATTGGGTACCACCTCCACCATCAGGGCCAGCTCCTCGGGTGTTAGCGTGAAGATGCTGGTGTCGGCGGCAAATGAGATGCCTCTAGCCTGAAGTGTGTCCGGGGAGCCTGGGTCCAGAGCAAGAGAGTCGCTGGTAACAAAAGGCGCTTCAGGCAAACGGCTATGGCCGGTAGCACTGGCGCCATAAGTCCAGATGCTACCGGCCATAGCCGCAAGCAATGTAAAGAATTTGCGATGAGTCATGTCAAGGTTTATGCTTCAACGGTAATCTTGTCCAAGATTTGATTTGAGAAAGCCAGCAAGGCTGTTTCCTCAAATGAGCGGGCCATTAACTGTAGCCCAATGGACAGGCCGTTGGCATCGCGCCCAACCGGTATGGAAATGGCTGGAACGCCTGCAAGTGAGGCCTGGACCGTAAAGATATCAGCCAAGTACATGGCTAACGGGTTAGCTGTGTTTTCTCCTATTTTAAAAGCTGTAGTAGGAGCGGTAGGCAATATAAGAAAATCATATTGCTGTAGCAACTCGTCGGTCTTTTCTTTAATGAGGCGTCTCACTTTCTGTGCCTTGGTATAATAGGCATCGTAATAATCTGCGCTGAGCACGAAAGTACCTAACACAATGCGTCGCTGTACTTCAGGGCCAAAGCCTTCGGACCTGGTTTTTTTGTAGAGCGAGGTAAGGTCAGTCGCATTTTCTGAGCGGTAGCCATACTTTACACCATCGTAGCGACCCAGGTTAGAACTGGCTTCTGCGGTGGTAAGGATGTAGTAGGTAGGCACCATAAAGTCCAGGTATGGGAAATCCACGCCCTCTACTTCATGGCCTGCTTCGCGCAGCATGTCTTTTACGCCAAGTATGGCGTCTTTTACTTCCGGCTCCAATCCTTCCCGCTCAAAGCAGTCGCGGATGTAGCCGATTTTATACTTTTTATCCGCCTGCAGCTGCTGGCTGTAAGCCGGTACCTCGCGCTGGCTGGCCGTGCTGTCCATGCCATCCTGGCCTGCCATCACCTCCAGCAGCAAAGCCGCGTCTTCCACACTCCTGGTTATCAAACCAATCTGGTCGAAAGAGGAGGCATAGGCGATAAGGCCATAGCGGGAAATGCGGGAGTAAGTTGGCTTAAAGCCAATAACACCGCAGAAAGAGGCTGGCTGACGCACAGAGCCTCCGGTATCGGAACCGATGGAGGCAAGGCAAAGGTCGGCCTGTACCGCTACGGCAGAACCACCCGAGGAGCCACCCGGCACCCGGCTTTGGTCGTCTGCATTGAGTACATTCCCGAACGCGGAGTTCTCATTAGAGGCGCCCATGGCAAACTCATCGCAGTTTTGGCGGCCAATAATGATAACGTCCTCATCAAGCATCCGCTGCACGGCGGAGGCCGTGTAAAGGGACTTAAAACCGTTCAGGATCTTGCTGGAGGCTTGCAGGCTGTGGCCTTTGTAAGCGAGCACGTCTTTAATGCCCACTACCATGCCTGCCAGTTTACCGGCAGTGCCATCGGCAAGTTTTTTATCCACTGCGTCGGCCTGGGCCAGCGCCTCTTCTTCAAAAACCTCCAGGAAGGCGTTCAAGTGGGCCTTCTCCTTTATGTTGCGGAGGTACTGCTCTACCAGTTGCCTGCACGAAACGCGGCCGCTGCCTATGTCCGTGCGGATGTCACGTAGCGAATTATACTGTCTCAACCTTTAGGGGACTTAGGATCGTCTTAGATAGATTGGTCTGGATCAAGTTTTCCGTTTGCCCTACTCCATCATACCAGCAAGCCTTCCGGAAGGATTGGACTATAGTGGGATTGCTGAGCCTGGCCAAACAACTAAGGGGTAATGGTCACAGCCATCATAGCTTCTGCCAATAGCTCTTGCTCAGAAACTAAAAGAAGCATGAGGAAGTATAAACTACCTTAGTAAGGGAAACTTATAAGCAGGGGTTATTTTGTCGTGCTGCTGTCGTCCTTAACCGAATTCTCGATATCGCTTTTTATTTCTTTGGTAGCGTCTTTAAACTCGCGAATGCCACGGCCAAGACCTTTTGCCAGTTCAGGAATGCGTTTCGCACCAAAAAGCAATAAAATGACAAACAGGATAAGAACTACCTCTGTACCGCCCAGACCTCCGATGAATAACAAAATGTTGGTGATACCCATATTTTTAGATATTTAAGTTGTGCTACAAAATTAGGGTTTATATTTTAAATAAACCCACATCAGGTGGGATAAGTTTAAAACGTACCTGCAAAGTATAAATTACTTTATTATCCGGAAACCACCTCGTAAACTTCTTGTTATTTCTTTAACTAGCTTCTTCGGGTTTCCATATTTGGGATAGTGTGCTTTCTTTGTGTCCCAAAAATGGAATATTTGTTTTGTAGATATTTTGCAACCTTCTGACATTTAGGGTGTTATAATTTTGAGTTTTTTTGGCAAGGGTGTTGTGTATGCACAGGTGCCTGAGCTGCCCTCTTGGCAGTTGGATTAGCAGAGAAGCTGCTAAGTTTTTATTCTCTGTTTGCAACTATATTGCATTTGAGTGTGTTTCATGAATAAAGCAACGCTTTCTGAAACCTTTATCTTAAATAGCTGTATAGCTATACAAAAATGCTTAAGTAATAAGTTGTTTTAGCTACAATGTTGCATCTTTGAGGATCAGGTTGTAACTTAGTGTCAAGAAGTCTCAGCAGTTCTTCAACTGCTTATAGATATAAATATTAAGTTTGTTTTCATAGCTTGGAAAGGCACCCTGCACTGTGGGGTGTTTTTTTATTTATTTACACAGAGCTGTTTGTCTCTAAACACAACGGCCTTTAGTTATTTTACAGTGGTTTTGCCTGGGGGAGGCAAAACTAAAAGAGAAAGCCACAGGTAATACTGTGGCTTTCTTCATTTATAGTATACTTTATACTTTGTTATGGCTTCGCTATCCAGCCCTCGGGGTCCATGTTGGAGCTGTTTTTCCAAATCTGGAACTGAAGTTCGGTGGTGCCATCGCTGTTTGTGTAAACCGTGCCGATTGGGTCTTTCAGTTTCACATCCTGGCCTGGTTTTACGCTTACTGTCTTCAGCTTGGCGTACACTGTAAAGTACTCGCCGTGCTGCACCATCACGATGTTGTTCATGCCGGGCACGCTGGCAACGGTCAATACCTTTCCTTCAAAAATAGCACGGGCTGTGGCGCCTTGCGCTGTCTGGATGTCTACGCCCCGGTTTTCTACCACCACGCCTTTCAGCACCGGGTGGTTATGGCGACCAAACTTCTGCGATACGAATCCCCGCTCCACAGGCCAGGCGAGCCTGCCCCGGTTACCGGCAAATGAGGAGGAGATAAGGGCTGCTTCGGGGGTAAGGGTAACCTTGTTAGGGCTGCCGCTGGTTTCCTTGCCTGCCTCACGGGCAGCGCGAGCGGCTCTGGCAATCTCCTCACGCACGATGTCGGCAATCAGGTTGTCGAGCTTCCTAACGGCCTGCTGGCGCTCCGCCACCTCTTTCTTCAATTGGCTCTCCTGCTGGCTCAGGCGGGAAATCATAGTATTCTGCTGTTGCTGCAGGCCTTTCAGGTTCTTGCTCTCAGACAGGTGCTGGCTCAGCAGGCTTTTCTTCTGCTCCCGCTTAGAGGCAAGCACCTCCAGTTGGCCGTTCAGGGCCGCCTGTACCTTGCTAATCAGTTCTACCTGCTTTTTGCGTGATTCAGAGTACTGCTGCAGGTAGCTCAGACGCCTTGCAAACTGGTTAAAGGAGTCGGAGGCGAACAGGAACATGAGCTTGTTGTAACTGTTGGCAGTTTTGGAGGCGGCGTACACCATGGTGGCATACTCCTCCTTCAGCTTCTGCAGATCGTTCTGCAGGGCGCCCACTATGCCCTCGGTTTCCTGCACATCAGACTCCAGCAGGTTTAGCTCGCGGGAGATGTTCTCTATCACGCCCTGCTGCACCACAATCTTCTCCTTGATAGCGTTCAGCTGGCCAATAGAAGCCTGCTTCTGCTTGGCGGTTTGCTGCAGAATGCGGTTTGCTTCTTTTATGCGGTTGAGGTTTTCCTTTTTTTCCTTCTCCAGCTGTGCCTTGGACTTCGCCTTTTGGGCGTACGTCACCAGCGGCAGGCTCAGCAGAAGCAGTAAAAGGGTGAATCTGTAAAGGGCCTTCATCAAAACGTATCGTTCTTCTACTCTTAGCCTACAAATATGGTAAATCTAAAACGGAAGAACCAACCGGCCTGAAATTAAATTAAAAGGTGAGGCGCGTGTAGTCGGTGGGGACGGCAAACGGAAAGGTCAGCGGCTCCTCGGAAACGGTGATACGGCTGTGTTTCAGTGTGAAATCCGATACCTGGCCTTTCTGTAGCACCTGGGCCACCAGCTCATGGGCAAAGGGTACCTGCCCGATCGGGGCAAAGCTGTTATACTTTACTGTGATGGTATTGCCTGTGTTCACATCGCGGGCATTGAGCTGCTGCAGCTTGTTGTTCAGGTTGCTGATGAAGTAGTCGAGCGTGAGGTTCTGGCGCTGCTGCTGTATATGGTGGCTGTTGTCCTGGGCCATTACTTTCTCTGAGCCCAGGGTTTGGTAGTTGCCCAGAAGTATGGCCTGCAGCACATCGTAGCTTACGTCCACCTGCAGCTTGCTGCGCAGGAAGCGGTAGTCTGTGGCGGCATACTCCTTCTTAAGGCGGTTCATAAAGTATACTGAGTCCTGCGTGAGCATCAACCTGGCGGCCTCTATTCCCAATCCGGGAAGAACCGACATCCAGATAACACTGTCCTTCTGCATCCTGATGCTGACGCCGGAGGAGAGGTTGTCGTTGTTGTCGTTCAGGGTAATCTGCGCCTTGCTGCTGAGGTACGCGAAATCGAGGTTGTCTACTTTAACGGCACCAACGGTGGTAGTAGTGGCAGAGGCGGAGGTAGGTACAGTTTCTTTCTTACAGCTTGCCAGTAACAGCAGGCTGCACAGGAAAAGCATTAAATGCTTATTCATAAAGTTTTTTCTCTTTTATCTTTCTGTCGATAAAGGCGGAGGCTTCGCCCTTAAGCTTGGCTTTTTGCCACTGACTTACGGCTTCTTCTTTCTTGCCCAGTTTGTACAGCACATCACCGTAATGCTCCACAATGGTGGCGTCATCAGAAATGGCTACGGCCTGCTCCAGGTACTTGCGGGCATCGGTGTAATTACCGAGTTTATAAAGCACCCAGGCATAAGTATCCAGGTAAGTAGGGTTAGTGGGGTGCTGCTTCACCAGGCGCTCTGACATTTCCCGGGCCTTCTCGAGCTTCTCGCCACGAACCGACAGGAAATAGCTGTAGTTGTTGAGCACGTGCTCGTTGTTGGTGTCCTGGGCCAGCACGGCCTCATAGGCTGCGTCCGACTTGGCATACTCCTTCAGGAAGTTGTAGCCATCTCCCAGCTGCATGTTAAACTGCATCACCAGTTCGGGCTCGCTAACAGAGAGGCGCTTGCCATACTCGAGTGCCTTTATGGCCTTCTCATAATTTTTCTCGATCAGGTGGCCGGTGCCGCTGTAGAACCAGAAAACGGCCTGGTTCGGAAACAGCTCCAGAGCTTGCTCAGCATGTTTTACCATGGCGGCAGGTTCTTCCAGCTCGGCATCCAGCAGCACTATCTGTTGCCAGATTTTAAAGTGCGAATCGTCCAGCTTCACGGCCTTCAGGTAATTGTCGCGGGCGATCTGCTTTTTACCCACGATGGTTTGCAGGTCGGCGGCAACAGCGTAGGCTTTGGCTTCCTCCGGGTGCTTCTCAATCGTCAGGTCTACCAACTCCAGGGCCACAGCCTCTAGCTGCGGGTTGGGCAACTGGCGGATAAAGTCAACCAGAATACGCACTTTCGTGTCGATATCCAGCTCAGAGCTTGAAAAGGCCATTTTTACCTGGCGCTCCGATTCTTCCGGGTTGCCTTTCTGGCGGTATAGGTCGGAGAGCATGAGGTGGGCGAAGGCATTGCCCGGCTCCAGGCGCAGGGCCCGGTTCAGCGTGTTTACGGCATCGTCGGTGCGGCGGGCGGCGTTATAGAGCTCTGCCTGTGCCAGGAAATAGCGTATCTCGGTAGGGTAGGCCTTCAAGAGCTTCTCGCCCTCGGCAATGGCCTTGTCCACGTTTTTCTGGCGCAGGTATATCTGCTGGCGGTTTACCAGCAGCTGCTCCATTTCTCCGAATTCCTTCTCAATGCGGTCGTAAGTCTTCAGTGCATCCTCATACCTAGACTGCGACAAGTATAAATCAGCCAGGTTGAAGAGGTACTCGTTGGAGTTGGGCACGTTGGCCAGCAGGTCGTTGAAGGCCTGGGCAGCGGAATCGTACTGTTGCTGCTCGGTGTGGAGCTGGGCCAGCAACAGGTAATAATAGGCGTTTGATTTCTCCAGCTTCACGGCTGCCTGCGCAAAGGGCATGGCCAGCTTGGCCTGCCCCATCTGCAGGTATGTTTCGCCGATCTTGTAGTTCAGGGCGGCGTTGTTGGGGGTAATGGTGTAGGCTTTTTGAAAAAGCTGGAGGGCTTGTTGATAGTCCTCCAGCACAAAATATTTCATCCCATCCAGAAACATCGCCTCGCTTATCTGCTTGTCGCGCTCGCTCAGCACCTGTACTGGCGGTGCCGGGGCCTCCTGTTTGGCTTTGGCCTTCTTCTTTTTAGAGGATTGCGCCGCGCTCTCGCCTGTAGCTAACAAGGCCAGGCAGCAGGTGGCAAGTATAAGGTTTCTGAATGTAGTCATGTGTTACTCCGCAAGTGTATTGTAGTCGCCGAGGCTCAGGTCGGACGGACGTCCCTCATACACAACATAGTTGCCGAGCATAGAGTTTGCAACATTGCCATTTTTGAGGGTGGTGTTCTCCTGGATGATGGAGTTGCTCACCACGGAGTTCACGATGCTTGTACCGTTGCCTACCGACACATGCGGGCCAACCACCGAGTTGGTGATCTGGGCGTTTTCGCCAATGTATACAGGCGGGATAATCACTGCGTTCTCCAGCTTTGCCGACGAGGCCACCAGGCCTTCTTCATCCTTTATATACTCTAAATAGCGTTGATTAGTATAAACAGTTGCGTTTTTATTTCCGCAGTCGAGCCACTCTGAGATAACGGCAGGTATAAACCTGGTGCCCTTGTTCTTCATGTTCTCCAGGGCGTTGGTCAGCTGGAACTCGCCTTTGTCCTTGATGTTGTTGTCAAGCAGGTACTGCAGCTCGTCGCGCAGGTAGGCGCCGTCGCGGAAATAGTAAATACCGATAATGGCCAGGTCAGACACAAAGTGCTCAGGCTTCTCCACAAAGTCGGTAATCTCGTTCTGCTCATTCAGTTTGATAACACCGAACGGGCGCGGGTCCTCCACGCGCTGCACCCAAATGGTGCCATCGGCGTTGGTGTCGAGCTGGAAGTCGGCTTTGAAAAGCGTGTCGGCGAAGGCTACCACTACTTTGCCCTCCAGCGCTTCTTGCGCGCAAAGTATGGCGTGGGCGGTGCCCAGCGCTTCCTCCTGGTAATGGATGCTCCCTTTCGCCCCAATCTTGGTGGCGATTTCCTTCAGGTCGTTCTCCACTTGCTCTCCGAAGTGCCCGATAATGAAGGCCACCTCCTCAATAGGCTCGTGGCATACTTTGGCGATATCCTCTACCAGGCGCTGCACAATCGGCTTGCCCGCGATAGGAATAAGCGGTTTCGGAACTGTAAGTGTGTGTGGGCGCATGCGCTTGCCCATTCCGGCCATCGGTATAATAATCCTCATAGCTGTTTTTTGTATCTGGTTTTTATAGTTGATCCACAGCCCTTTGCTGCAGTTATTAGGTGTTCGTTATTCGTTGCTCGTTATTCGTTGTTAGTTGTTAGTTACTCGTTGTTAGTAGTTAGTGCTGTCATACTTTATACTTTAGGTATTCCCATAGTATGAGGATGAAGTGGTATTTTCCCTAATAACCATTAACTAACAACTGATAACTACTTAACTCCCGTGCTTCCGTAGCCGCCTGCGCCGCGCTCAGTGTCTGTCAGGGTTTCGGCTTGTCGCCACTCCACGCGCTCATACTTGGCCACGATCATCTGGGCGATGCGCTCTCCGTCTTCCACCACAAAGTCCTGGTCCGATAGGTTTACGAGCAGCACTTTTATCTCGCCCCGGTAATCAGCATCGATGGTGCCCGGGCTGTTCACGATGGAGATACCGTGTTTGTAGGCCAGGCCGCTTCTCGGGCGGATCTGCGCCTCGTGCCCCTCCGGCAGCTCGATGAAGAGGCCCGTCGGGATGAGCGCACGCTGTAGTGGCTTCAACGTAACAGGGGCTTCCAGGTTTGCCCGCAAATCCATGCCGGCGGAGTGTATGGTTTGGTAGCCCGGCAACGCATGCTTGGATTGATTTATGACGTTAACGGGAAGGTTCTTGTTGTTCATCATTCTTAAATATACAGATTAAATTTTTAGGAAGCGGGAGCGCTCCCGCAGCCATACTATCAGCAGGAAGGCCGCGCAAATACCCAGGTGGTAGGCGTGCCGCAGCCAGAAGTCCTCTATCTCAACCCCTAGGGCCAGCCACACCAGCCCCACCGCCAGCAGCACATAGGCCATGATGGTTTTTGTAGGGTAGGGGATAGGGTAGTGTCGCTGCCCCAGCACGTAGCTAACGGCGGCCATACTTGCGTAGCAGATAAGCGTGGCGATGGCAGAGCCCATGTAGCCAAGTACAGGTATGAGCAACAGGTTGAAAAGTATGGTCACGGCCGCGCCGCCGAAGCTGATGTAGGTGCCATACTTTGTCTTGTCGGTTAGCTTGAACCACACCGACAGGTTATAGTACACGCCCAAAAACAGGTTGGCCAGCAGCAGCACCGGCACTACCATGATGCCTTCGCGGTAAGCCGCGCTGCGCAGGAAAAGCGCAAAATCCTCCAGGTTGGCCGAGATGAAGAGGAAGATGAAGGCACAGGCAATCACAAACCACTTCATGATGAGGGCAAAGGTCTGCGGAGAGTTCTTGTCCTGGGCCTGGGAGAAGAAGAACGGCTCGGCGGCATAGCGGAAGGCCTGTATGGCCAGCGTCATGAAGATGGAGAGCTTGTAGCAGGCACTATAGATACCCACCACGGCCTCGTTGCTGTGCTGCGGGTAAAAGCCCTCAGGCAACCACTCCTCCAGAAGTATACGGTCTATCACCTCGTTCACCATGCCGGCCATGCCCATAAACAGCAGCGGGTAGGCGTACACCAGCATCGGGTGCAGCAGCTTCTTGTTCAGCTCAAAGCGGAAGATGCTGAACTCGCGCCACAGCATGGGAATGAGCAGCGCGTTGGCCACCAAATTAATCAGGAAGATGTAGCCGATGCCAAAGTCCGGGTCGTAGACTTGCGACACCAGCGGCTGCAGCCCCTGCAGGTACTGCCCCTCGTAGATGTTGCGGCAGATGACCAGGAAGAACAGGTTGGCCCCTACGGTGATAAGGATGTTTGCCAGCTTGATGGAGGCGAACTTGACTGCCTTGTTCTGCAGCCGGAGCCAGGCAAAGGGTATGGCCACAATGGCATCGATGGCCAATATGAGCGCCAGCCAGATAATGTAGTTCTGCTCCTGCTGCGAGTAACCCTTGTAGTCGGCAATGGCGCCCGAGGCAAGTATAAGGATGGCCGTAAAAGCCACGCTGGAGCTGATGATGAGGCTGAGCACCTGCCTGTAAAGCTTTTTCTGGTCTGCGTCGGGCTTGTTGGCATACCGGAAAAAGGCGGTCTCCATACCATACGTGTAGAGTATGTTAAAAAAGCCGACAAAGGCATAGAGGTACGACACCACGCCATACTCCGCCGGCAGGAACACCGAGGTGTAGACGGGAACCAGCAGGTAATTTAAGGCTCTGCCAACGATACTGCTTAAACCGTAGGCAGCAGTTTGCCCGACCAATTTCTTGGCTATACTCATGCTATCTGTTTCGGGGCCGGGTAGGGGCTTATACTTAGTTTCCGGTGAAGTTGGCTTTGCGCTTCTCTATAAAGGCGCTGGTGCCTTCCACAAAATCCTCGGAGGTGCAGCAGCGTGCAAAGGCGTTGGCCTCTGTCTGGTAGCCATCCTCGTCGTTGTTGAACACGGCGTTTACGCACTCTATCACCAAACCAACAGCCAGCGGCGCCTTGCTCATAATCTTCTCCATAATCTCGGCGCACTTGGCCATCAGCTGCTCCTGTGGCACTACGTGGTTTACCAGGCCAAGCTGCAGTGCCTCCTGCGCGTTAATCATGTCTGCGGTCATCATCAGCTCCATGGCCTTGCCTTTGCCTATCAGCTGGGTCAGGCGCTGGGTGCCGCCGTAGCCCGGTATCAGGCCCAGGTTTACTTCCGGTTGCCCGAATCGCGCATTTTCGGCGGCCACACGGATGTGGCAGGCCATGGCCAGCTCGCAGCCGCCCCCCAGGGCAAAGCCGTTTACAGCGGCAATCACGGGTTTGTTGCTGCGCTCTATCATGGCAAAAACCTCCTGCCCGCGCTCGGCAAAGCTTCGGGCCGTCACCTCGCTCAGCTCAGCAATTTCGGTTATATCGGCGCCAGCCACGAACGCTTTGGGTCCGGCTCCTGTTATAATGGCTCCTTTAATGCTGGCATCGTCATACACCTGCTGCATCGCGTTCCGGATTTCCCGGATAGTCTCGATGTTGAGCGCGTTCATTTTGTCGGCGCGGTTTATGGTGATGAAGAGTATGCCGTTTTGCTGGTCTAGCAGTAGGTTTTCGTATATTGCCATAAGTGTAGTTTTCAATTCTTAACAGAATCTTTTTTCTTTGCCACAAATATAAGGATTTAGTTCAATTGGGAACAGCCGTGTCCCTGGATGTCCGTCGGAGCGCGCTTTAGCCATGTAACCGTGCGCGGTGCTGCAGCTCCTGTTGTTTTGCAATCTCAGTGTATTTTTCATCATGCTTTTTTCTTCTCGCCGCCCTTTCACAGTTATTTTTACCCTTATACTTTCAGTACTTTCCCTAGGCGCTGTAGCGCAGAGGGGGGAGATGGTGCCGCTGGCCCCGAGGCGCCCTGCATTTATACTTCCTCCTGCCGATAAGGTACCTTTTGTTATACCTGCCGTCCCCAAATATCCCATCGCGGTAGTGCCTGTCGTGGCGCCAACGGAGCCTAACATCTGGGACTTTGGCGGGATTGGCACTGTCAACTTCAGCCAGGTGAGCCTTTCCAACTGGGCGGCGGGCGGCCAGAACACGGTGTCTGTGCTGGGCAACGCCAACCTGTATGCCAACTACGTACAGGGCAAGCACACCTGGAACAACTCCGTGGACCTAACCTACGGCCTGGTGAAACTGGAGGGCAAGCGCGTGCAGAAGAGCGATGACCGCATGGAGCTTAACCTAAAGTATGGCTTCCGCGCCTCTAAGCGCTGGTTTTATACCGGGCAGCTGAACATCAAAACGCAGCTCACGCCCACCTATACCATTACGCGCGACACGCTGCGGTCGGGCTTTTTCTCGCCGGCATCCATACTGGCCTCTTTGGGTATGGACTACAAGCCAAACGACAAGCTATCGGTGTTTATTTCGCCGTTTACAGGCAAGATGACCGTGGTAAAGGAGCAGCGCCTGGCCGACAAGGGCATGTTTGGCGTGGAGCCTGCCCGGAAAGATGCCGAGGGCAACATCATCCCCGGCACCGGAAAGCGCATCCGAAGGGAGTTTGGTGGTTACGTAAACGTGCGTTACAAGAACGAGATCTTCAAGAACATCACACTGCAGTCCAAGCTGGATATGTTCTCCAACTATCTGCGCTCTCCGGAGAATGTGGATGTGAACTGGGAGAACTTGGTGAACTTTAAGGTCAACAAGGTCGTGTCGGCAAGCTTGTTTGCACACATCATCTATGACGACGACACAAAAATAGACGTGGACCGCGATGGCGATGATAAAGTTGACGGCCGCGGCCCGCGCCTTCAGCTAAAGCAGACGCTGGGCATTGGCATCTCCTACAAATTTAAATAAACGGAATTTTCTTTTACAGCTATACGTTTAACTGAAATTGTATACTTTTAGGCAGTGTTTACGTTGTATACACAGAACATTAGCAAGCTGTTATGAAGAAACTAATCCCTTTGCTGTTTATCCTTGGATTTGTACTTTTCGCGTCGGAGTCCAAAGCGCAATCATCCCTGAGCAGTGACAGCGGGAAAGACGAATATTGGGGTACTGCCAAGGCCGAAACCAAGGGTGCCTCCACGGATGCCGTTGGCCGCCGCGCCAGTGGCCTGGATACACGCTACAATACCTACGAAACCGACACCCGCTCAAGCTTTGCGAAGCGAAAAATCGCCAACAGCAAGCGCATGAAGGCCATCTTGAAGAAAGAAGACAAGATGATGAAAAAGCGCAAGCAGGACAGAAACAGGCTCAAGCGCATGGGCTTGTTGAAAGGACCAAGCAATTAATACCGTAAAAGGTACACAGCAAGTATAAGTATAAAAGGGCTGCCTCACAGGGCGGCCCTTTCTCATTTAACGCTGATTGCTCTACTTTAGAACTCTTCGTTCTAACCCTGTAAAGTATACAACCAGCTACCCCTGCAAAGTATAATAAGGTGTTTCCTGCAGTGAGGGTAGAAAGTTGCAAATGCTGGGGAAGTATAACTCACATCTCTTGCTCCATAAAGTATAAAGTTCAGCTATACCATCAACTGCCTTGTTATACTTTATACTTCCACTCATACTTTTATACTTGCTGCGTATCCTAACAGGCACTTTTCCGGCAGTGC
The DNA here is from genome assembly GCF_900113285.1 of Pontibacter chinhatensis. Classification (GTDB taxonomy): domain Bacteria; phylum Bacteroidota; class Bacteroidia; order Cytophagales; family Hymenobacteraceae; genus Pontibacter; species Pontibacter chinhatensis. Next base: position 912,068 of record NZ_FOOT01000002.1, on the reverse strand, counting down.
ACGTCATTGCAATAGCGATACTTCTTTTAGGGAAAGTTGTAGAGTATGGATGAGTTCTGTACTTTGGCCTAAAAGCAAAACAGCCCCGGCTACCATCAGGTTGCCGGGGCTGTTTTTATGCTTAAAAACGCTGCTATACTTACAGCGTACGCTTCACTTCTTTCTCCACGTAGGCTTCAATCACGTCACCCACCTGAATGTCGTTGTATCCTCTCAGGCTGATACCGCACTCGTAGCCTTGTCTTACCTCAGCCACGTCGTCTTTGAAGCGCTTCAGGGCCAGTATCTCGCCATCGTGTACTACGATGCCGTCGCGTACCAGGCGCACCTTCGCGTTACGCTGAATGGTTCCGTCTGTCACCATACAGCCGGCGATAGTACCCACCTTGCTGATGCGGAACACCTCACGTACCTCTACGTTACCAGTGATTTCCTCCTTCAGGGTAGGGGCAAGCATACCTTCCATGGCATCCTTCACCTCGTTAATCGCGTCGTAGATGATAGAGTACAGGCGCACGTCAATTTGCTCCTGCTCTGCCAGCCTGCGGGCGTTGGCCGAAGGACGAACCTGGAAGCCGATGATGATAGCATCCGAAGCCGAGGCAAGCAGCACGTCAGACTCGGAGATGGCACCCACCCCTTTGCCGATGATGTTTACCTGCACCTCGTTCGTAGAAAGCTTCAGCAAGGAGTCCGAAAGGGCCTCTACCGAGCCGTCCACGTCACCTTTCACGATTACGTTCAGTTCCTTAAAGGTACCGATGGCCAGTCGACGACCAATCTCATCCAGCGTGATGTGCTTACGGGTACGCAGGCTTTGCTCGCGCTGAACCTGAGAACGGTTAGAGGCAATTTCGCGGGCCTCACGCTCGGAGTCCATCACCAGGAACTTGTCACCGGCCTGCGGCGCACCGTCCAGACCTAGCAACTGCACCGGCGTAGATGGGCCGGCCTCCTTCATTTTGCGGCCACGGTGGTCAGTCATCGCCTTCACCCTACCGTAGTGGGAGCCGGCCAGAACCACATCGCCTATTCGCAGCGTTCCAGTTTGCACCAGCATCGTAGCTACGTAACCACGACCTTTGTCAAGAGAGGCCTCGATTACGGTACCTACTGCCTGGCGGTCCGGGTTAGCCTTCAGCTCCAGTAATTCAGCCTCCAGCAATACTTTCTCCAACAGGTCTGGAATACCTAAACCAGTTTTCGCGGATACTTCCTGCGACTGGTACTTACCACCCCACTCTTCCACCAGAATGTTCAGTTGGGCAAGCTCCTCACGAACTTTGTCCGGGTTGGCAGTAGGCTTATCAATTTTGTTCAGCGCAATAATAATCGGCACGCCGGCCGCCTGCGCGTGGTTTATCGCTTCTTTTGTCTGCGGCATCACCGAGTCGTCGGCAGCTACCACAATAATAACAACATCCGTAATCTTGGCACCACGGGCACGCATCGCGGTAAAGGCTTCGTGACCAGGTGTATCGAGGAACGTAACGGTTTTACCACTCTCGGTTTTCACCTTGTAGGCACCGATGTGCTGTGTGATACCGCCGGCTTCGCCAGCTGTTACGTTCGCGTTACGGATGTAGTCAAGCAAGGAGGTTTTACCGTGGTCAACGTGACCCATGATAGTCACGATTGGCGCACGCTCTTCCAGATCCTCCTCGTTTTCTTCCGCCATTTCCTCCAGGGCCTGCTCTTCCTCGGTAGTGATAAATTCTACAGAGTAGCCAAACTCATCAGCAATGATGGTAATCGCTTCCGCATCCAGACGCTGGTTAATCGAAACGAACATACCCAGCTGCATACACACCTTGATAACGTCGTTTACGCTCACATCCATCAGGGCAGCCAGGTCGTTGGCTGACACGAACTCGGTTACGCGCAGCGTCTTGGACTCCGCCTGCTCCTGCATACGGCGCTCTTCCGTGGCATCGGCAATGGCCGAACGCTTCTCACGGCGATACTTGGCGCGGTTTCCGCCTGGGCCTCTGCCACCGCTCAGTTTGGCAAGAGTGGCTTTAATCTGCTCCTGGATTTCTTTATCGGAAACCTCCGTTTTCTCAGGTCTGACAGGCTTGCCCCTGCCGCCTGGCTTGCCAGGGCCTCCTGGGCGCGGGCCACGGTGGTCTGGTCGGCCACCATGCTGCTGCGCAGGCTGAATAGGGCGGTTCGGGCCCTGTCCTGGTCCGTGTTGACCTTGCCCCGCTGCGGGTTGCTGGCCACCCTCGGTAGCCACCATAATGCGCTTGCGCTTCTTCTTCTTGCCCTTGCGGTCATCGGAAGAGGCAACAGGCTTGGCGCCTTTTCTGCGCGACTCTACTGGCAGTTCAATCTTGCCAAGTACAGTTAGACCCTTTAACTGGTCTGCTTTTGCTGTAATCGTTTCTATATCTTCTTTTGTTTCTGTGCCTTTGTTAGCCTCTGCAGGTGCGGCCGGTTGCTGTGGCGCCTTCTCTGCTACGGGCTCTTTAGGTGCTGGCGCCGGCGCCGGGGCTGCCGGCTTTTCGGCAACTGGCTCAGGCTGCGGCGCAGGCGCTTCTGGCTGAGGCTTGGCAGGCACCTCAGGGGCAGCAGCGGCCGGTGCGGCAGGGGCTACTGGCTCCTGCTGTTTAGCAGGGGCTTCCGGTTTCGGGGCTTCTTCTACTGGCTGGGCTGGCGCCTCAGCCTTAGGTGCCTCCGGCACTGGAACAGGGGCTGGTTTTTCCTCCGCCTTTGGTGCCTCTGGTTTTGGCTCTGGTTGCTTTGGTATAGGTCTGCCCTTGGCATCCAGGTCTATCTTGCCGAGCACCTTTATACCCGGAAGTTTAGATGCAGGTTCTGCAGCAGGTTCCTCCTGTTTAGGGGCTGCCGGTGCCTCTGGCATTTTAGCGTTCTTGATCAGGATCTCCTGCTCCGGCTCGCTTGGCTTCTTCGGCTCGTGGGCAGGCTCCGACTCAACAACCTGGTTCGTTTGCGGCTTTTTGCCAATATGGATTTCCTCTGCTTCCAGCTTCTCTTGCATGGACGCAGCAAACTCCTTAGCCAGCATACCGAACTGCTCTGCCGTGATTTTGGTGGTAGGCTTGTTTTCCACCTCAAATCCTTTAGCAGAGAGGTAATCCACAATGGTGGATGTACCAATGTTTAAAGTAGTCGCAACCTGTTTAAGCCTCCTTGTTTTTTCTTCTGCCATTTTGTTCTATATGCTGTCTAAGTTATTCGTATTTAAAGTATAGTTGCCTTATTTCTAAGGTATAAGATGTGCCCCGGGCCAAGTATGTTTCAAAATTAGCGCAACGGAGCACAACTCACAACTATTGATTGTCTTCTTCTTCCAACTCTTCGCGGAGGATGGAGAGCACATCGTCGATGGTTTCTTCCTCCAGCTCAGTGCGGCGCAGCAGGTCCTCCTTCGTGATGGCCAGCACACTCTTCGCGGTGTCTAAGCCAATGCGACGGAGTTCTGCAATCACCCAATCCTCAATCTCGTCAGAGAATTCCTCCAGGCTGATATCCTCCTCGTAAGTCTCCGACTCACGGAACACGTCGATCTCCATGTCCACCAGGCGGCTGGCCAGCTTGATGTTCTGACCGCCCTTGCCGATAGCCAGGGATACCTGGTCTGGCTTCAGGAACACAGATACGCGTCTGTTCTCCTCGTCGATCTTCATGCTGCTGATCTTAGCCGGGCTAAGGGCACGCTGAATGTATAGCTCCAGGTTCTCTGTGTAGTTGATCACGTCGATGTTCTCGTTCTCCAGCTCGCGCACGATGCTGTGAATACGGGAGCCCTTCATGCCCACGCAGGCACCTACCGGGTCAATGCGGTCGTCAAACGACTCTACGGCTACCTTGGCGCGCTCGCCTGGCTCACGTACGATTTTCTTAATGGCGATCAGGCCATCGAAAATCTCCGGAACCTCGTTCTCGAACAGGCGCTCCAGGAAGGTAGGAGAGGTACGCGAAAGAATGATTTTCGGGTTTCCGTTCACGATCTCCACGCGCTGCACCACGGCTCTTACTACGTCGCCTTTGCGGTAACGGTCTTTCGGGATCTGCTCCATTTTAGGGATAAGCAGTTCGTTCTCCTCCTGGTCCAGCAGCAGCACCTCGCGGTTCCACACCTGGTATACTTCGCCGGAGATGATCTCACCTACCAGGTCCTTATACTTCTGGAAGAGCAGTTCCTTCTCCATGTCCTTGATACGCTGGATCAGCGTCTGGCGGGCAGTCAGCACGGCGCGGCGGCCAAAGTCCTCCAGCTTCACCTCCTCCGATACTTCCTCGCCTACTTCAAAGTCCGGCTCAATCTTGCGTGCATCCGACAAGGCAATTTTATCGTGGTCCCAGATATCCTCGGAGTTGTCGTCCACGATCTCGCGGTTGCGCCAGATCTCCAGGTCTCCCTTCTCCACGTTGAGGATGATGTCGAAGTTCTCATCGGTGCCCCACTTCTTGCGGATCATGGTGCGAAATACATCTTCCAGGATGCGCATCATGGTCGGGCGGTCTATGTTCTTGAATTTCGCAAATTCGGCGAACGACTCGATCAGGACTGAACTGTTCATTATCTTATCATTTAAATGAGATTACAACATTTGCTTTTACAATGTCCCCGAAGGGTATCTGTACAGGCACATACGTTACCTTTTTTCCTTTTTGTTTTACTTCCTCCATCAGGTTAAGCCCGGTGTCGGTTACTTCCTCCAGCTTGCCGGTTTTCTCGGTTCCGTCCTGCAGCTTCACCTTCAGGCTACGGCCCGTGTTGCGCTTAAACTGCTGCGGCTGCGTGAGCGGGAAATCCACGCCAGGCGAGCTTACCTCCAGCACATAGGCCAGCTCCTCGCCATAGGCCTCGGCTATTTTGGCGTTGATGCGGCGGCTGATGGTGGCGCACTGATCGATGGTAATACCCTGCTCGCCGTCGGCCAGCACCGTGATCTTCGGCCGGGCCGGGGAGTCCGACACCGCCACGTCAACGATAAACAGGTCGCCCTCCGGCAGGCTCGCCTCGGCCATCTCTCTTATGTTCTTTGCGGTAAGTGCCATTGCAAACGGTTAAGAAATAAAGAAGGGGACTTCGTGTCCCCTCAGCTCCTTGGAAATATTACTGCAAATTTACTACAAATTCATTATATACACAACAAATTATGTAGGGATGATATCTCCCAGGCAAATTATTGCCGCGCATCAGGGGCAATAAGGGTTGGTGTTGGCATCCGGTACCCGGCATGTGCCGTAGACCTGACCTTCTTGCAAAACACTTGCAGGTACGCTTTTAGTTCGCTTGCTGAAGAAGTATAGTTTTGGGCCGTGCTCAGGGGTTTCCTGCCGCGCGCTTCCAGTTCATGGCTTTGCATGAGGCCCGCTTCCGGCTGGCGAAAGTATAAGCAGGGCTCCCGCAGGCTGAAAGCGCGCGGCAGAGCTCATGCTTGTGTCCTGAGTACCGGCATGTAGGTAGGGCAGTCGCGGCCGTTTAGCACAGTATACAGATATTCTGTTGGGCGGCTAGGAATACATAATCGCAGAATTTGTAAGTTTGCTCTTGTGGCGGGAACATTTAAAAATATACGCAGGCGGGTATGGCTCACCCTTAACACCCTCGTCGTGCTCTGGATGCTGGTGGGTGTGCTGTGCCTGCAGGTGCCGCCCAGCACGTTTTGGCCGGCCGGCTTTGTGGCTTTTTCGCTCCCGGGGGCGCTGGTGCTCAACTTCCTGTTCCTGATCTACTGGGTGCTGCGCCGCTCCTGGCTGCTGGTGCTGCCGCTGTCGGCCTTTATACTTGGCTGGAATTACTATGCCCGCCTGGTGGCCATTAACTTTGGTAAGGACGTGCCCGAGGGCGCCAAGACGCTGCAGGTGATGAGCTTTAACGTGCACGTGTTTAACGCCTACGACAAGATTGTGAAGGGCGTGCCGCAGGTATCCACCGACATGATAGATTGGGTGGCCCAGCACCCGGCCGATGTGTTTTGCCTGCAGGAGTTCTACAGCCGCGTCAACTCCATCGAGTATAACAACTTCAAGCGCATCGGCGAGCGTTACGGCAGGTATAAGTTCGCCTCTACCTCGGTAGGGGATCGCGTCAAGGCAGATTTAGGCATCGTGATTTTCTCGAAGTACCCCATTGTGGAGGGGGGCACCATCCGCTTTGACAATACACACCAGCGCAGTGCCAATCGAGCTGCCTGGGCTGACATCAACGTGAACGGCGATACCGTTAGGGTGTATGCCGTGCACCTGCAGTCGATGAGCATTAAGGCGGAGGATATTGAGAACACTTATTCCGCCATCGGCAACGAGGAGAGCTTTAAGAAGGAGAGCCGCAACCTGGCGCGCCGCCTGCGGAGTGGCTTCATCTCACGGGCAGCGCAGGTGCAGGAGCTGCTGGAGCATGTGCAGGCCTCGCCTTATCCGGCCATTGTGTGCGGCGACTTTAACGACATCCCCTTCAGCTATACTTACAACGAGCTGGCAAAGGCTTTGCAGAACTCCCACGAAAAGGCTGGCAATGGCGTGGGCGCCACGTACAACGGCCTGATCCCGTTCCTGCGCATCGATAACCAGTTTTACAGCCAGGGCCTGGAGGCTTACAATTTCCAAACGCACTACGAGATGGGGCTTTCCGACCACTTCCCCATCTCAGCCACCTACGTACTGAAGCCAAAGAGCGAGGAATAGCGTTAGGAGAAGGTGCGCAATATTTCGTAATTTTGGACCACCATCGGCCATAGCGCCGGTACCTGATAAAGTACGGCCCCTTGAGGGGAGCCTATACTTATAGAACTATGCAACAGAAACTGAACCTGTATAATACGCTTACGCGAAAGAAAGAGGAGTTTGAGCCGCTGCACGCCCCGTTTGTGGGGATGTATGTGTGCGGGCCGACGGTTTACGGGGAGCCCCACCTGGGCCATGCCCGCAGCGCCGTTACCTTCGATGTGCTGTACCGCTACCTGAAGTACCAGGGGTATAAAGTGCGCTACGTGCGCAACATCACTGATGTGGGCCACCTGGAGAACGACGCTGACGAAGGGGAGGACAAAATTCAGAAGAAGGCCAAGCTCGAGCACCTGGAGCCGATGGAGGTAGTGCAGCACTATACCAACATCTACCACCAGGAGATGGACAAGCTCAACATGCTGCAGCCCGACATTGAGCCGCGTGCCTCCGGCCACATCATCGAGCAGGTGCAGATGATACAGGAGATACTCGACAACGGCTACGCCTATGAGGTAAACGGCTCGGTATACTTCGACGTGACTTCTTACAACAAGGAGCACAAGTATGGCAAGCTATCGGGCCGTGTGATTGAGGATCTGATGGCCAACACCCGCGACACCGAGGGGCAGAGCGAGAAGCGCTCCCCACTGGATTTTGCCCTTTGGAAGAAGGCCTCTCCGACGCACATCATGCGCTGGCCTTCGCCGTGGAGCGAGGGCTTCCCGGGCTGGCACCTGGAGTGCTCGGCCATGAGCCGCAAGTACCTTGGTACCACCTTCGATATCCATGGGGGCGGACTGGACCTGATGTTCCCGCACCACGAGTGCGAGATTGCGCAGAGCCAGGCCAGCCACAGCCACACCGACGCCGCCAAGTACTGGATCCACAACAACATGATCACGGTGAACGGGCAGAAGATGGGCAAGTCGCTGGGCAACTTTATCAACCTGAGCGAGCTCTTCAGCGGCAACCACGCGATGCTGGAGCAGGCCTACACGCCCATGACCATCCGCTTCTTTATACTTCAGGCGCACTACCGCAGCACGCTGGATTTCAGCAACGAAGCGCTGCAGGCGGCGCGCAAGGGCTACACCAAGCTCATGAACGGCCTGCGCGTGCTCAAGAAGTTGGAGTATACAGAAGAAACCGCCGAGACAGTGCCGGACGAGAAGCTGAACGAGGAGCTGCAGAAGCTGGCGCAGGAGTGCTTCCGCGGCCTGAACGACGACTTGAACACCGCTAGAACCATAGCAGCGCTGTTTAACCTGCTTAAAAAGATCAACAGCCTGTACTTAGGCCAGATCAACATGGGGCAACTCTCCAGAGGCACCTTCGATTTGATGCGCGACACGTACCAGGAGCTGGTGCTGGATGTGCTGGGGCTGAAAGAGGAATCGGTAGGCGACATAGAGGAGGTGCTGAACCTGGTGCTCTCGTTCTACAAAGAGGCCAAGGAGCAGAAAGCCTACGACAAGGTAGATGCCATCCGGGCGGAGCTCAAGCAACACGGCATCGTAATCAAGGACATGAAAACAGGAATAGACTGGGCTTATGAAGAATAAACGGAACATGCTGGCACTGTTGCTTTGCGGAACCCTTTGCCTGACCGGCTGCGACTCTTCTGAGAAGGGAAGCACGGGACAGGTGGCAGCGGTGGAAGAGGAAGAAACTGCCGCCATGGTGCAGGCACCTGACTTTAACGCTGACTCGGCTTATGCCTTTGTGGCCAAGCAGGTGGCTTTCGGGCCCCGTGTGCCCAACACTGCGGCGCACTACCAAACCGGCGAGTGGATTGTGGCCAGACTGAAAGAGTACGGCGCCCAGGTGCAGGAGCAGAAGTTCCAGATGAAGGCCTACGACGGCACCGTGCTGAACCTGCGCAACATCATCGCCTCCTATAACCCTGGTGCCGCCAACCGCATTCTGTTGGCCGCCCACTGGGATACCCGCCCCGTAGCCGACAAGGACGATACCAATACCGACAAGCCCATAGAGGGAGCCAACGACGGAGGCAGTGGGGTAGGGGTGCTGCTGGAAATCGCCCGTACCCTGCAGCAGGCCCAGCAAAAGCCCGATGTGGGCGTGGATCTGATCTTCTTCGACGGGGAGGACTACGGTCAGCCCGACGACAGCCCGATGCCGTACGTGCAGGACTCCTGGTGCCTGGGCTCGCAGTACTGGAGCAAGAACAAGCATGTGGCCAACTACCGCGCCAAGTTCGGCATCCTGCTGGACATGGTGGGGGCAGAGAACGCCCGCTTCCCGCGCGAGGGATACTCCAGGCAGTTTGCCAACGAGGTGGTGAACAAAGTATGGAAGGCCGGAAACAGGCTCGGTTACTCGGATTACTTTAAGTACCAGAACGCCCCGGCTATTACCGATGACCACTACTATGTCAACACCATCGGCAAAATTCGGATGATCGACATCGTGGAGCTGAACCCGAACGCCGGCAGCGGCGATATCTTTGGTCCGTACCACCACCGCCACACCGACACGATGGACAACATCAGCAAAAACACTCTGAAAGCCGTTGGCCAGACCGTGTTGCACGTGCTGTATAATGAATAGAGAGAGTTTTAGAGTTAAAGAGTTGAGGAGTTAGAGAGTTGAGAAAACTCGACGATGAATAACGTGTAACGACTAGCCGGCTTATACTTTGACCTTACAAAAAGCCCTTGCCTTATACTTTAAAAGGCAAGGGCTTTTTCTTTTTCGCTAGTTAAAGCAAACTATACTTAGCGCACCAGCCCGTCCTGCGCCATCCTGCCAACAGTCAGCTCGGCCAGGGTAACGGAGGCCTTGCGCAGGCTGGAGGGGCTGTGCGACGCACTTTGCGCCGACCATTTCAGTTGCTCAGTTCCTACATCGTAGAGGTTGGTTTCCAGGAAGTATGTTTTCTGCTCGGTGTAATATCCGGGGTCGTAGATGGTGGGGTACCAGTAGGTATAATACCCCCTGAACCTGCCATACCAGCCAAACCGCGTGATGGGCGCATAGCCGTAGCTGCCCGGCACGTAGCGGGTTTCGGTTTCCTCGTCTAGCAGGGCCACAGTAAGTATGGCGTCATACTGCTGCTCCCGCACTTTATCGAGTATCTGGTTTACATCCGGCCCTCCCTTCTGCGACATGGTCGGCGGAAACATATCTATACTTTTAGCGCCTTGTATACCCCGCTGCTGCAGTTGCGCCTGCATGTCGGTTTCCACCGTCTGCCTTGCCCGCACATTGTCCGTCAGGGCTACCACCATTATTTTGTCATAAGCCTGGCCGCCTCCCTCAGGATTTTTCCAGGTGCCGGTTATTTGCGTGGAGGGAGCACAGCCCGATAAAACCATGGTAAGCAGAAGTATAAGTACAAGCAGGAAGTTATACTTCCAGGTTGTTTTTCTAACACCTAACTCCATCATTACTAAAATTTTATACTTATACTTTATAACGAGTACGGCTCTTGTTTAGATGCTTGCCCAGCGAGGTGTAACTATAAAATAAGGTGTTTACATTTAATGATGTTTTATACTTTTGCAGTGGTGAAAGACATGATGGTTTGACTGTGAAGGAGGTTCTAATTGCTGTTTCGGGCACAACTTTTTCAGGCGGTTGAAGTATAGGTTTGGGCAAGCCACCCGGCCTGCGTCACCAAGAATAAGGTGCCTGCCACGCTATAGAAAACACCGCGGTTCAAAGCCTGCAAAGGCTTTGCCGCTCTGGTAGATTCAGAACAACCCTGTGTGAATATCATTTATACTTAGTTCTACATCTTACATTCTACCCAAAAACTATCAAAACAAAATGAGTTACGAGAAAATCGTTTCGCTGCTTGGCTCCGATGCAGAGAACCTGCTGCAGTACCAGAGCCAGACCATTTCCAAAGAGCAGCTGCACGCACCCGGCCCCGGCTTTGTGGATCGCATCTTTGCGCAGTCTAACCGTTCGCCGCAGGTGCTGCGCAGCCTGCAGCAGTTGTTCAACGCGGGCCGCCTGGCTGGCACCGGCTACCTGTCCATCCTGCCCGTAGACCAGGGCATCGAGCACACCGCCGGCGCCTCTTTCGCCCCAAACCCCATCTACTTCGACCCGGAGAACATCATCAAACTGGCTCTGGAGGGCGGCTGCAACGCCGTGGCCACTACCTTTGGCAACCTGGCGATGATGTCGCGAAAGTATGCGCACAAGATTCCGTTTGTGGTAAAGATTAACCACAATGAGTTGATGACTTACCCCAACAAGTATGACCAGATCATGTTCGGCTCTGTGGATGAGGCCTGGAACCTGGGCGCGGCTGCCGTAGGCGCCACCATCTACTTTGGCTCGGAGGAGTCTACGCGGCAGATAATAGAGGTGGCCGAGGCCTTTGAGCGGGCCCACCAACTGGGCATGGCCACCATACTTTGGTGCTATACTCGCAACAACGCCTTCAAGAAAGACGGCGTGGACTACCACGTAGCCGCCGACCTGACAGGCCAGGCCAACTACCTGGGCGTTACCATCCAGGCCGACATCATCAAGCAGAAACTGCCCGAGAACAACGGTGGCTTCAAGGCTATTGGCTTCGGAAAGACGAACGAGAAAATGTACTCCGAGCTTACCACCGACAACCCCATTGACCTGACGCGCTACCAGGTGGCCAACTGCTACATGGGCCGCGCCGGCCTTATCAATTCCGGTGGCGAGTCGAAGGGCGCTTCTGACCTGGCCGATGCCGTGCGCACGGCCGTTATTAACAAGCGTGCCGGCGGTATGGGGCTCATTTCAGGCCGCAAAGCTTTCCAGAAAGACATGAACGCCGGTGTGGAGTTGCTGAACGCCATTCAGGACGTGTACCTGGCAAATGAGATTACACTGGCGTAATTTGTAGCAGAACTGCTGATTATTACATATTTTTGTGGCCTGCCTTTGCCAAACCCCCTGGGTGGCTGGGCAGGCCACTTTTTTGATTTTATACTTTAACTCAAAAGTATAGCCATAACTTTAAATGTGCGGAAGCACGCTGTATAACTATGATGCCTTGGTTTAAAAGAGCAGAAAAAGGAATCCATACGCCAACAGAGCAGAAGAAGGAGACACCGGACGGATTGTGGTACAAGTGCCCGAACTGCAAAACCGTGACCAGTATGGCCGAGCACCGCAAGAACCTGAACACCTGTGTGCAGTGCAGCCACCACGACCGCATCGGCTCCAAAGAATATTTTGCGATACTGTTCGATGACAATGAGTTTGTGGAGCTGGACGAAAACCTGAGCTCCGGCGACCCGCTTGAGTTCGTAGACTCCAAGCCATACCCGCAGCGCATTGCCTCCACACAGAAGGCCACGGGCCTGAAAGACGCCGTGCGCACGGCCTACGGCAAGCTGAACGGCCAGAACATCACCATTGCCTGTATGGATTTTGCCTTTATCGGTGGCTCCATGGGCTCGGTGGTGGGCGAGAAGATTGCCCGCGCCATAGACCATGCCCGCAAAACCCGCACGCCTTTCCTGATGATTTCCAAGTCGGGTGGCGCGCGCATGATGGAGGCTGGTTTCTCGCTGATGCAGATGGCCAAAACCTCTGCTAAGCTGGCTTTGCTCTCTGAGGAGAAGCTGCCGTACATCTCCCTGCTCACAGACCCAACCACCGGGGGCGTGACAGCCTCTTACGCCATGCTGGGTGACTTTAACATTGCCGAGCCGGGCGCCCTGATTGGTTTTGCCGGCCCGCGCGTTATCAAGGAAACCATTGGCAAGGACCTGCCGAAAGGCTTCCAGAGTGCCGAGTTTGTGCTGGAGCACGGCTTCCTGGACTTTATCGTGGACCGCAAGCAACTGAAAAACCGCCTGAGCGAGCTGCTGAGCATGGTGCTGCTGCCAGAGGACGTGACAACCGCTCCGAAAGCCAAAAGATCCGCGAAGGCATCCTAAGCAGCAGTATAGCAAGTATAAATTATTATAAAACAGGAACCTGTTGGTGCTGCCCCGTCAGTGCTAACAGGTTTTTTTATAGGACCTTACGAAAGTATAATTTCTTCTAATATATTCGCACCGCAATATTTTAGCAGTTCGAAAGTACGATTTGGCACAGGACTTGCGTTTGCAGGTGAAAGAACATTACTAACTATTTCAATCAATCTATTACAACGAACATTTACAGAAATTACTAAACCCCAATTACCATGAAATTTCTAAAACTATCCCTGAGCTCTATGCTCGCTGTTACCCTCCTGTTTTCTTCTTGCCAGAGCACTGCTCCGGTGGCAGGTTCAGGTTCTACTACCCAGACAACCGAGAAGAAAGGTATGAGCAAGACTACGAAGGGTGGCCTTATTGGTGCCGGTGGTGGTGCCGTAATTGGTGGCCTGGTAGGCAGCAAGCTGGGTAACACGGCTGCAGGTGCTATTGTGGGTGCTGCTGTAGGTGGCGCTACGGGTGCCGTTATCGGTCGCAGAATGGACAAGCAGGCCGAGGAGCTGGAGAAAAGCATGGAAAACGCCAACGTGGAGCGCGTGGGCGAGGCTATCCGTGTGAACTTCGACTCAGGTATACTTTTCGCGGTTAACTCTGCCGAGCTGAGCGCCTCCGCCAAGCAGGATATTCAAAAGCTGGCCAAGACGCTGCAGGAGTACCAGGGCACAGACGTAATCATCGAAGGCCACACCGACAACACCGGCTCTTACGAGCTGAACCAGAAACTGTCCGAGCGCCGTGCGATGGCTGTGAAAAACTATGCTCAGACCCTGGGTGTGGACGCCAAGCGTCTGCAGGCCAAAGGCTATAGCTACGACCAGCCTATCGCTGATAACAGCACTGTGGAGGGACGTCAGCAAAACCGCCGTGTGGAGATTATCATTGTGGCTAACGAAGAGCTGAAGAAAGCTGCCGAGAGCGGCCAGATCGACTAAATACCATCTCCATTTTAAAGTTTAAAAGTATAGTGCCTGCTTCCTGTAAGGGAGGCAGGCACTTGTTTTTTGTACCAACGGGAGTTGCCAAAGGCATCCGTAAAACTCAGTAGAAGTATAGCCGTTATAGGAGATATACCCGGTACCGCAGTCTGTTGAGGGCCCTGTGGCTAGAAGCAGAATGGGTTTGGAGCTGATGAAACTTTTTCAGCAGATGTTTATATAACATTTTAGGTATATAGTGAGTAAAAGGCTCAGGATTATGGAATATCCTGATTCAACTTAAAGAATGAATTATGAAGAATTTTAGAATTAGTCTTTCTATACTAGCCGTTATCGCCATGTTATTTACCTCGTGTGCTTCCAGCCGTGAGGGTGGCGGCATGAGCAGAACCGCCAAGGGCGGCGTAATTGGTGCCGGTTCCGGTGCCGTGGTAGGTGGTGTGGTTGGCCGAGTGGCCGGTAACACAGCGGCAGGTGCCATTATTGGTGCTGCCGTGGGTGGTACGGCAGGTGCCCTGATTGGCCGCCACATGGACAAGCAGGCGGAGGAACTGCAGCGTGACCTGGAGAACGCTGAGGTAGAGCGTGTGGGTGAGGGTATCAAGATTACCTTCAACTCCGGCATCCTGTTCGCCACAAACTCTTCTGACTTGCAGTCTAACGCCAAAACCGAGATCTCGCAGCTGGCCCAGACCCTGAAGAAGTACCCTGATACGAACATCCTGATTGAAGGCCACACTGACAACACCGGTAACAGAGGCATCAACCAGCCGCTGTCGGAGCGCCGTGCGCAGTCGGTAGCCAATTACCTGTCATCGATGGGTGTTGACCGCTCCCGTATGACTACCCAAGGCTATGCCGACGATCAGCCTGTGGCGGATAACAGCACCGTGGAGGGCCGTCAGCAAAACCGTCGCGTAGAGATTGCCATCTTTGCCAACGAGAAAATGAAGAAAGCCGCTGAGCGCGGAGACCTATAACAGCATTAAACGTTAGAATTAAGTAGTAGTAGATTGATTGGATAATTGGTGATTACCAGCCGCGCGGGGGCGCGGCTGGTTTTTTTGTGCCTGTTGGATGGCGGATTTTATACTTGCGATCTGTTCGGAAGTATACTGAGCACGGTATTTATACTTTTGCTGTGCCTCACATGCGGTATGTGACTCGGTAAGATATGAAGTGCAAAGAATGTAGATTTTATACTTTTATACTTTCTCGCTACTTCCAACTCTTCCGCTGCCTAGTAAAAGCCAGCGTCAGCAGCATGGCGACAACTGCTCCTGCAAAGGCCATGGCGATATCTTTTTGTGCATCCCATATGTCGCCCTGCATCCCCAGAAAATTCATGCCCTCCTCTTTGCCACCGTACACCCAGTCGGCTACAATCCACTCTACCAACTCGTACAGCGCACTGGAAGAGAGCACCAGCTCCACGGGTAACAGGTATGTTAAGAACGGTCTCAGCTTAAAACCATAGGCCAATGCCTCATACATGGGGTAGGTCAGGAGCAGGCCGTAGCCCAGGTGCACCAGCCGGTCGTAATGGTTGCGCTCAAACCCCAGCTGCCCTTTCAGCCACTCCCCAAAGGGGTTGTCCTCATACTGATACTGGCTGCCGTACACGTGCAGCAGCAGAAAAAGGAAGATTAAAGTATAGCTGGTGTCAGAAAAGCGGAAGATGTTGTAGAAGGCTACCAGGAAAATGAGGAGCGACAGCGTGAGCGTGTTCTCCAGCAGCCAGTTTTCCATATCGGGGGTGGTGAGGCCGGTGTATGCCCAAAATACCAGAAACAGCACACTGTAGAGTATGTGCAGCGGTTGTTGGCGGTACGTAAGGCGAGGCGTTGTAGTGGCTGGCATCAGGTTAAGTATAGTTCTAGGAACTGCTCATCTGCCATTTAACTGCATCGCCTATACTTTGTTTCGGTGCGGGCTCTGAAGGTTTGCTAGGCCATCATCTCTTTTTGGAAGAACACGAGCCTGATGGGGTTGTCGAGCGGGCTTTGGGTGGGGTCGCAGTGGTAACCGAACATATCCACGCCATTGAGGTAAGGCAGCAGCTTTTTATAGTACGTATGGCCCGTGTTCTCCGGGTTAAAGGTGATGTCGTGAAAGACGCAGGTGCGCTTCTGCGCCATGCGCTCCAGCCGGTCAAAGAGGGCTTCGGGCTTGCCCAGGTCGCCGGAGTATACGTAGCGCTCGTCGCCCTCCTCAAAAATGTACGCATACGTTTGCAGGCCCTCAGAATGTTTGCCGTAGGTATCCACGCAAGCTATGCCCTCAAAGTTTTCCAGCGGCACAAACTCAGCATACTTGTCCGGGTCCTTCACCTGTATCTCCAGAAACAAGTATAGCTGCTGCTTAAACTGCTCCGAAGGGTAAAAAATAACCGGCTTGGGCGCCTTCTCCACAATGCTTTTGTAGAGGAGCAGGTTGGCCAGGCTGCCGCAGTGGTCGTTGTGCAGGTGGGTGATAATGATATGGCTGACCTTCTGCACCAGGTTTTTCTGCACCAGCGCCGGAAACACGGTAAAGCCGCAGTCTATCAGCAAGTGGATGCCCCGGAAGTTTAGTACAGCTGCAGAATTGAGGTATTCGGTGTCGAAGGCACCGCCCGTCCCTAAAAACTTAATATCCATATAAGTGCAGTGGCCGCAGGGGCATATACAGGTGAACAAGAAATATAGCGACTGACGGCAAAAATAGTTGTAAGAAAAGTGGGGCTATTTTCTCAGACGCTATACAAGATACTACAGGGCAGGGAAATTATACTATGGCACCCGGAAAAAACTTACCAACAGAACCGGTGTTGCGCCGTAAAAAAGAGCCGTAACCAGTGCAGCTGCCTATGGATGCTCATCAATTACCCCCAAACGAGAAAACCTTGCTTACCCACGAACTGCTGAACCAGGAGTACAGGCACCGTGTGCTGGAGCCGCGCCGCAGCCACATGCACGAGCTAATCTCCACCATGCTCTCGCACCGCACCAACCACAAAGACGAGGAGAAAGCCTTTTATACCATGCTGGAGCGCTTCGGCGATTGGGAAGGTGTGATGAATGCGGATATAGACGAACTGGCCGATGCCATCCAAACGACCCGCTACCCGGGGCAGAAGGCGCCACAGATACAGCAGACCCTGCAAATTATAAAGCAGGAGCGCGGGGAGTTCAACATTGATTTCCTGGAGGAGATGCCGGTGGAGGAGGCCATGGCCTGGCTGACTAAACTGCCGGGCGTGGGGGTGAAGACGGCTACCTTGCTTTTGCTTTTCAACTTCAAAAAGCCGGTGATGCCCGTGGATACGCACGTGTTCCGGATAAGCCAGCGCGTGGGGCTGATTGGAGCCAAGGTTACGGCAAATAAGGCCCATACTATACTTTTGGAGATGCTGCCCCCGGAGCCGGAGGTGCTTTACAATTTCCACATCCACATGCTGCGCCACGGCCAGCGCATCTGCACTTTCTTCAGCCCCAAATGCGAGCAGTGTGTACTAAACAGCATCTGCAATTATTACCAGGACGTGCGGCAAAAGGGGATAGATAAGGCGGCGTGAGGTAGATGAGGCCTATAAGCAAGAGCCAGTATATGAGAAACAGGCGTTTTAGGGCAATTCAGGATAATGGTATGGAAAAGTTAAAGCAATCTATACCCTGGGTTTATCACTTCTAGGCCTATTTTTCATATACCCTGTTACCGGGTTCTATTTCATCCAAACTACCTTTTGGTCTGACTTATGGTCTTGCCCTATAATATCTTTGTATAGTTCGGGCCTGCGGGCAGTAGCGTAACGATTACCCCCGGCCAACTTTAAAGCCTCCGGATTAAGTGTTGCCATCGCAAACTCATTCTCAAAGGAAGTGCATTCGGCTACCACATCACCATAGGGGTCTATAATCATGGAACAACCGTTTTTGAGTTGGTCGTCATCCATGCCTATAGGGTTTGAAAATACAACGTAAATGCCATTGTCATAAGCCCTGGAAGGTAGCCACTTCATAAGCCAGGCTCTTCCTTTCATGCCTTCGAATTCCAATTTTAAGGAAGTCGGATCATTCTCCCTGTTATACCATAATTGGGGATCCACAAAGCCTGCGCCCGGTCGCGTGGAAGGTGTACACATCGTGACGTGGGGCATAAAGATGATATCAGCGCCGAGCAACTTGGTGGCCCGTACATTTTCTATGACATTGTTATCATAGCAGATAAGGATGCCGCATTTCCAGCCCTTAATTTCAAAGATGCAGTAGGTGTTCCCTGGTTTAATGTGCGGGTTGATGAAGGGGTGCAGTTTCCGGTGTTTTGCTACCAGCCCTTCTTCATTTACACAAACATGGGCCTTGTAAATGTCATTGTTTTCGTCTTTCTCCAAGAAGCCGGCAAGAATGTGAATCTTATAGGTTTTCGCTATTTCCTGGAGCTTAGCCACCGTTTTACTTTCCGGAATAAACTCGGCAAGGTCTAAGATCTGCTCCTTTGATAGCTTTCTGGCAAAGGTGTAGCCGTGGACAGAGCATTCATGGAAAGCGATGACATCGGCCCCTTTTTCAGAAGCTTGTTTAGCCAACCCTTCAATTATAGCCAGGTTTTTAGCCTTGTCACCACTGAAGTTTTCAAATTGTGCGGTCGCTATTTTTAACTTTTCCATACTTTTTTTGAGTAAATATAGTCTTCAGTTCTGAACTTCCCGGTATCGCACGGTTTCATAGTGTGGGGATAAATTAAAGGTGTTGTTATAGTTGCGGCTCTAGTTCCTCCTTAATTTTAGCTATGACTGATTTTTCCTTCCGCCTTCCTAATTTTGCTATAAGTAAGAGAATGAGTGTGATTCCTATCCCTATCCCATAGGCTTCTATACCTAACCACCTTTTCTCAGCCATTGATATAGCAAAAAGTAGTATCCATACTAAGGTTAGAAACATTGTTCCCATTGCAATAGACAGTGCACGAGTTTGAGGAGTCAGGTGAACACTAACTTGCCCCAAGTCTTCCTTGATCCTAAACTGTACAAAAAGAGAGTCTAACCCTCTTTTATCAAATACAGGAGCTTGGTTCTCGGATGTCAGATAGTACTCTCCGTGCAGAACCTGTAGTTCTACATCATACATATTCCCCTTCGAGAATACCTGCTTAAGTCTTCTACTTGTTTCTTCCTTCGAAAACTTACTTCTGATAATGATATCACTCATCTGAGTAGGAAATTGGGTATACTGTATGGCGAGGCGAGAGCAGAAGTATAGCCAAGCTAGATAGTTCTACCGGTTGGTTTTACCCCAAAGTATTGCCATAAGTAGGCTTCGTACTCAGTTGCGCTTTGCAGTTCGATTTCCTTGGTAAGCTCACCTTCCTTTATCTTAAGCTTGTGCTCTGTGAGTGTGATCCGGCCTTGTTCGGTGGGAAGCGTGATCATGCTGCGGTGCCTGAAGTGGGAGCTGGGATCATTCTGGTGGAAGTGGCACATGTCCCCGAATTCATCCAACGCCCTAGGTGTTTTCCGGAAGATGTACTCGGGCCGGAACTCGCCGTTTTCCATGCGGCTCACCCGGTAATAGCACTCATCATACTTGTCGAAGACATAATTTCCCCGTGCGTCGGCCTGTACCTGGTTCAGTTCTATTTTTAACGGCGTAAAACTGAATTCCCCGAACCCGACATCTGTCAGATATTCTTCTCCCTTGATAGTTACAAGCAGCGCCAGATGGTCGTATTCCGGCGAGTAGGTGCCTTCGCTGCTGGAGTATACTTTGGCAGAAATCCGTTTTACATCAAAGCCAAGAGCAGAGAGCAACTCAAAGTATAAACCATTCAGCTCGTAGCAGAACCCGCCCCGCTTTTGAAGCACCACCTTGTCGAAGATCTTTTCCACGTCCAGTTCGATCGGGGTGCCATTGTGAATATCAAGATTCTCGAAGGGAACGGCTAACAGGTGACGTTTCTGTAGTTGCTGCAGCACTTTTAGGGTCGGCTGTCGTTCCCCGGAATAACCAATGCGTGCCAGGTATGCTTCAAGGTTCATGCGCTTTGACGTTATGCTTTTACAACTGGGGTGAGTTTATGCCCATCACTACATACGTACTGCCCTTATACTTGCCCCACCTCGATTTAAAGTATAAAACAACTGGCCTAACAATACGCCAGCTGCACTCCCTTATCACCAACCTCCAGCCTTGCCTCTCTTCCGCACACCAGCGCCAGGTTGTCTGGCTCGTGGCCGGTCGGGAAGCCGTAGCAGACAGGGTAGTCATACTTGGCCGTGTGCTCGGCTATAATCTCGTAGGCAGTTTTGCCAAACGGGTCGGCGTTATCTTTCATGTCGCTGAAATGCCCTACAATCAGTCCCGCCAAGTCTTTAAGCTTACCGGCGCGATCAAGGTGCACCATCATGCGGTCGATGCTGTAGAGGTACTCATCCACATCCTCCAAGAACAGGATTTTGCCTTGCGTGCCGAAGTCGGAGGGGGTGCCGGAAACGTTGTGCAGCAGGGCCAGGTTACCGCCAATCAACTGACCCTGGCCGGTGCCGGAGCGGTTAAACGGATGCGGTGCCACTTCGTAGGTTAACTCCTCACCAAAGAGTACCCGCCGCAGGCTGTCCAGCGCGGCCTCGGTACCGGTAGGGAAGAGCAGGGGCATGATGCCATGTATACTTTCGATACCTAGGCTGTGGATGTGGCAGAGCAGCGAGGTGATGTCGCTGAAGCCCACCACCCACTTCGGCTGCTCCTGAAACCGGCTGAAGTCTGCCTGGTCGAGGATGCGGGTGGTGCCGTAGCCGCCACGGGCACAGATAATGGCCTTGATGTCGGGGCGGTCCAGCGCCTGTTGCAGGTCCTGCAGGCGCAGGGCATCGTCGCCGGCAAACACGCCATAGGTGGCACCCACCGTGGGGCCAACCTCCACATCCAGCCCCCACTCCTGCAGCACCTGGATGGCCTGTTCTACGGCTTCGCGGTCTATTTTTCGGGCAGTGGCGATGATGGCGACCTTGTCGCCGGACTGAAGAGGAGTAATCATATTTTATACTTTATTTGGCTTAGGGCTAAGTTATAGGTTTTAAGCAAGATTTGCGAACAAGGCATTTTTTAACCATCTTCGAAAACTTTTTTTTACAGCCAAACACCTCACGCAGCCAGCCTGTGCGAGAAACTAATCAACCTCAACCCTTATATGACACAAGTACAGAAGAAAAAATCAGGCGTGGACAAGTTCCTGTCGGTAGTGGAGCGCATTGGCAATGCCCTGCCGCACCCGGCCACGCTCTTTGCAGGCTTTGCGCTGCTGGTGGTGACTCTGTCGTGGGTGGCGAGCCAGTTTGACATGGCCGTGGTGCACCCCGGCACAGGCCAGACGGTAACACCTGTTAACCTGCTCTCCGCAGAGGGCCTCCACATGATCCTGACCCGCATGGTGACCAACTTCACCGATTTTGCCCCGCTGGGTACGGTACTGGTGTCGTTGCTGGGTATTGGTATTGCCGAGGGCACGGGCCTGATTGGCACGGTGCTGCGGCTGGTGGTGCTGTCGTCGCCGAAGCGCCTGCTTACGTTTGTAATTGTTTTCTCGGGCGTGATTTCTAACACTGCCTCTGAGGTGGGTTATGTGCTGCTGGTGCCGCTGGCGGCCGTTATCTTTTTGGCTGCTGGTCGCCATCCGCTGGCTGGTTTGGCGGCGGCTTTTGCCGGTGTATCAGGGGGCTATAGCGCCAACCTGCTGCTGGGCACCATCGATCCGTTGCTGGCAGGCCTGTCTACGGAAGCTGCACGCATCATCGACCCGAACTATATGGTGAACCCTGCCGCCAACTATTACTTCATGTTCGTATCCACGTTTGTGGTGGCGGCGCTAGGTACCTGGGTGACGGAGAAAATTGTAATCCCGAGGCTTGGCGAGTATAACGGCGATGAGAAGCCTGAAAGTATAGACCGCCTGAACGCGCAGGAGAAGCGCGGCCTGCTGTATGCCACTATCTCCATCCTGCTGATGATCGCCTTTATACTTGGCGGCCTGATTCCGGAGAACGGTTACCTGCGCAACCCGGAAACCGGCGACATCCTCAACTCGCCGTTTATGTCGGGCATTGTAGCCTTTATCTTTATACTTTCCGGGGTGGCTGGTATTGCCTACGGTATCGGGGCCAAAACCATCAAAAACGACAGCGACGTAATGCGTGGCATGTCTAAGTCTATGGAAACGCTGGGCTCTTACATTGTACTGGTGTTCTTCGCTGCGCAGTTCGTGGCCTATTTCAACTGGACCAACCTGGGCCTTATCCTGGCTATCAATGGTGCCGACACGCTGAAAACAATGGGACTGAGCGGCATTCCGCTGATGATCATGTTTATACTTGTGGCGGCCTCTATTAACATGGTTATGGGTTCGGCCTCGGCCAAGTGGGCTATTATGGCACCCGTGTTTATCCCGATGTTCATGCTGCTGGGTTACACGCCGGAATTTACGCAGGTGGCTTACCGCATCGGCGATAGCGTGACCAACATTATCTCCCCGATGATGTCTTACTTTGCCCTGATTGTGGCCTTTATTCAGCGCTACGACAAGAAAGCTGGCATTGGTACGGTTATCTCCACCATGTTGCCATACTCTATTGTATTCCTGATTGGCTGGGTTATCCTGTTCATCATCTGGATTATGCTGGATCTGCCTATCGGTCCGGGCGCGAACCTGTATATGCCTTAATTTTAGACAAAGGACTTTTTGACAAAAGACAAAGGAGTTCTTTCAAAGTATAAAAATTGAAACAGCCGCAGGAACTGATGCTCCTGCGGCTGTTTTGCTTTCAGTGTGCTGGTTTCTACTTTACCAGTTTCAGGCCTAAGCTCACCAGAAACTGCTCGTTGCGTACTTTGCCGTCGGTCAGTTGGCTGGTGTTGGTAAAGTCGCGGTTGATGCGCTCGTAACGCGCGTCCAGGGTGATAGAACCGATATCGACTCCCAAACCCACCTGGTAGCCCCAGTCGGAGTTGTCGTAGTAATCTTTAATGGTGCGGCCTTCCTGCCTGGCCGTCAGGAGCATGGAGGCAACAGGGCCAGCCTGCACGCGCGCCACCCGCAGAAAGTTAAAACCCACCAGCAGCGGCACATCCAGCCGGTCGAACTTAAACTTCTCCACCCGCACCAGGGTGCTGTTGGGGTCGTCCCTCACCTCTACCTTGCCGCCCGAGGTGGCAAGTATGGCTTCGGGCTGCAGCAGCAGGCCCAGCAACTGCAGCCGCACGAAGGCCCCGGCGTGGTAGCCCGTAATGTTATCGGCCGTGGCGTATTGCTGCGGAGAGTTCTGCACATCGCTTAGCTTTACCTTGGAGGAGCTCACACCGCCTTTTACACCTGCCTGAAAGAGCTGTGCCTGGGCCGTTATACTTATCGCCAGCACAGCTATCATCGTCAAAATAGTCTTTCTCATAGCTTTCAAAATTTATTGGTCGGAAGGCTGACGTTGTTCTAACGAACTAAAGTATACGATAGTACATAAAAAAAGCCGCCCCCGGGGAGGGGGCGGCTGTATGCCAAATTCCTTTTTAGGTAGTAGAAAGCAGGAATGGGATTCTTTTTATTTACATCTCACCTTAAACAAAACTTCCCCTTTTGGCTTATGCCACAAAGATAGCCTTTTAAATTTACACGCAGATGCGGATTTATACGAACAGCCTGTTTTATGGCTTTACTTTCAGCTTTTCTTAGACAAACATCCTGATTCGGCCTACAAAAAACATTGAGGAGTTGGGGAGTTAGAGAGTTAGAAAGTTAGAGAGTTTGGGAGTGATAGATATGCCATACATTGCTCCTGAAGAGTTTTTCTACTAATCCAGGCGCAGCCTTCAGCAGGAGCTAAAACAGGGCTGGCAGATTCATTTAGGCGTTGATGCCGTATACTTCGAGCATAATTTATACTTTTGAGCCCACCATACTTCCAAACATGCGCCTGAGATCGAAGCCGGTACTTTGCAATTACTACGTTACCTACCGCTGTAACGCAAAGTGCTCGTTTTGTGATATCTGGGAGCGGCCCTCGCCTTACATTACCTTGGAGGATGTGGCGCAGAACCTGCGCGACCTGAAGCGGCTGGGGGTGCAGGTGATAGACTTTACCGGCGGCGAACCGCTGCTGCACCGCCAGATAGACCAGATGCTGGGCATGGCGCACGACATGGGCTTTATCACTACGCTCACCACCAATGCCATGCTCTACCCCAAGCTGGCCCAGCGCCTGAAGGGCAAGGTAGACATGCTGCACTTCTCCCTCGACTCAGCCGACAAGGAGGAGCATGACCGTGGCCGCGGCGTGGCCTGTTACGATTTTGTGATGGAGTCGATTAAAGTGGCCCGGGAACTGGGCGAGCGGCCGGACATCCTGTTTACGGTGTTCCGCCACAACCTGCACCAACTGGAGGAGGTGTACCAGAAGATTATACTTCCGAACAAGCTCGTGCTTATACTTAACCCAGCCTTTGAGTACAACCAGGTGGAGACCGGCGAGCAGCTGACACCCGAAGAACTCCGCTACCTGAGTGATTTTGGCAAGCGCAGGCAAGTATACCTGAACGAGGGCTTTGTGCAGCTGCGCCTGGACGGGGGCAACAAAACAGCCAAGCCTGTGTGCCGCGCCGCCAGCACCACGCTGGTAATTTCTCCGGAGAACGAACTTATACTTCCCTGCTACCACCTGGGCACCCAGAGCTTCCCCATAAGCGGCAACCTCTACGATTTATACTTAAGCCAGGAGGTGGAGGCGCTGAAGCGGCAGGAGGGAAGGCTACCAGCCTGCGAGGGCTGCACCATAAACTGCTACATGCAGCCCAGCTTCGCCACAGAACTGAGCACCTACTTCTGGAAAGCCCTCCCCAGCACCCTGAAGTATAACTACCTCAAAGGTACCTGGAAGCGGCTGATTTGATATTTAACTCTTACTTTTGCTGTATCAGGAGCTTATTAGCTTCACTTTCTAACTCCTGAACTCTCTAACTTTTTAACTTAAACTATGCCAGTTATACTTCCGGTTAAGGGTGTGCGGCCGCAGATGGGCGAAGGCTGCTGGATTGCCGAAAACGCAACTATTGTGGGCGATGTGGTGATGGGCGATGAGTGCTCTATCTGGTTCAATGCTGTTATCCGCGGCGACGTGAACAGCATCCGGATCGGCAACAAGACCAACATTCAGGATGGGGCTGTAATCCACTGCACCTACGAGCGGGCAGCCACCACCATCGGCAATAATGTTTCCATTGGCCACAACGCCATCGTGCATGGCTGTACAGTGCATGACAACGCGCTGGTGGGTATGGGCTCGATTGTGATGGATAACGCCGTGGTGGAGCAGAACTGCATTGTAGCGGCAGGAGCCATCGTGCTGGAAAACACCGTTTGCGAGTCGGGATGGATTTATGCAGGCATACCGGCCCGCAAGGTAAAGCAGCTGAGCCAGGAGCAAATCGAAGGCCTCGCCAGAACAGCCAACAATTATGTGATGTACAGCAGCTGGTTCAGTGGGAAGGAGTAGTGGCTTTTTCAAGTACAGGAGAAGAGCTTTGCAGTAACCGGCTCCGACCACCCCTGGCCCCTCCTTGTCTAAGGCGGGGAGTCTGTCATTACTTCGGCTGAAGTATAAGTGTTATAGCAAGAGGTATTAGGAGCTACACCTCTATTGAGCGCTGCTCGCAAGCTTCGAACTTCTGTTCTCGCTTGTCCTCAAGGGGACAGTTTATACTTGTTCTATAGCAACGGCCGTGGCTATCGAATGATTCTCAGCCTTTGGGTTGAGCGCCTTGTAGATTTCTGGTGCCGCCTTAGCGGCATTGCGACCGCAGGGTAGCAAAGGAAATGTACACCGCGCGAGGCCCGAAGGCGAGGCCTCCCGGCCTGGGAGGGAGCCAAGTTAGAGATGCAACTTTAGGTTTGTGGGAACTAGAGGATGAACAGTAGCTAGCAAGTATAGCTTGTATCCAGTTGCGGGAAGCGGTTGCTAGGAAAGTATAAACTGCAAGTATATAAGTATAAATCAGAGTTATTAAAGTATATCAGAAGCTATAAAGTATAGCCAAAGTATAAGTATAGCTCTGCGAGTCATTCGGATTGCAAACCCAACACCACAGGTAGGCACGAGTTGCAAACCCGCGCCAGCAATAGGAGCCAGAGAATGAACGGTAGTTTGAAAGTATAGCTTGTGTCAAGCTGCGGGAAGCAGCGACTAGTAGAGGCACAGGCGGACGCTCGCGTCAGAAAAGAATGACGGAAGATAAAGTATAAATCAACCTTCCAAATGCTGCAGCACCCGCTGTTGCAGCAGCGCCAGCTTCTCATCCGGCAGCTGCTCCTGCACAATCTCGAAGAAAACGCGCTCTTCCTGGCGGATGTGCTGCTCCAGCAGTTTCCCTACCTCGTCCAGCCTATCCGGCAGCTCGGCTTCGGCCACACCGGGCAGGGCAAGTATAAGCCGCTCCAATTGGCGATGCTCCGACTGCAGCGCCTCTGCCTGCTCTTTTAGTGCTTGCGAATAGTCCGCGGCAAGTATAAACACCGTGTCCTCCTCCAGTTTGAAGTGTGGCAACAGGTGCTCCTGCAGGAAGGTAAGCACATAATCGCGCTTGGTAGTGGGAGTGGTGGGCATTCCTTTGTAGGCAGGCGCGCCATGCTGCAGCAACCTGGCCGTTAGCAGGCCCGCGTGGTGCTGGCGCGAGATCGGTATAAGGCTCTCGTGGCGTTTCATTTTTAACTGCTTATTTCCTCCCTATCCTCCTCGCGCACCGTCAGCAGCACCCACTCCACGCGGCGGTCCGACTTCTCTAGGATGCGCACCAGGTACTGGTTAAAAGTGGTGGTCTCGTTCAGGTTCTCCGGTATCTGCCCGTAAATCACGTTTAGCAGGCCGCCGATTGTTTCATAATCCTCGCCCTCCGGCAAGGGGTAAGGCAGGTAATCGTTGGCGTCGGATACGGCAGCCGAGCCGTTTACTTTATACTCAAAGTCGCTCAGGCGCTCTACAATCGGAGCCTCCTCATCATACTCATCCTGAATCTCACCCACCAGTTCCTCGATAATATCCTCAATGGTAACAATGCCCGACACCCCGCCAAACTCGTCGGTGGCAATGGCCATGTGCAGGTGGCGGCGCTGGAACTGCTTTAGCAGGCGGTTGATTTTCTTGGTTTCCGGCACAAAGTAGGCAGGGCGCATCAAATCCTCTATTACAATAGCCTTGCCCTGGCGTGAAATACTCAGGATGTCCTTTACGTAAAGTATACCTACAATATTATCGATGTTGCCGCTGTACACTGGCAGGCGGGAGTACCCTTCGGTAAAAATAATCTCCATCAGCTCCTGCTCCGGAATATTTACATCTACGGCCACCATGCGGGTGCGGGGAACCATGATTTGCTTCACCATACGCTCACTGAACAGGAACACGTTCTCGATGAGCTCGTGGTGCGAGTCCTGTATGGCGCCGCCCTCCACGCTCTGCTCAAAGAGCAGGCGCAGCTCCTCGGCAGTATGCACCTCAGACCCGTGCATGGGTTGTATGCCCATGGCCCGAAGTACCATGTTCGCCAGTCCGTTCAGGAGCCAGATAAACGGGCTGAAAAGGATGTAGAAGAAGCGCAGCGGATAGGCAATGGCCAGCGTAGTGGGCTCGGAGCGCTGTATGGCCAAGGATTTTGGAGCCAGCTCACCAAATACAATGTGCAGCACCGTGATAATGGCAAAGGAAATGGGCAGCGCGATGGTGTGCGCCAGCGCCTCGCTCCCCTGAAAGCCAAAGGTGTGCATCACGTTGATTACCAGCTTCGCCACCACACTCTCGCCAATCCAACCCAAGCCAAGCGAGGCCAAAGTAATACCCAGCTGCGTGGCCGAAAGGTAAGCGTCGAGGTGGGTGAGCATGTGCTGCGCCAGCTTGGCCGCGGCGCTTCCGGTCTGTGCCCGGAGCTCTATCTGCGAGGAACGCACCTTTACAATGGCAAATTCTGCCGCCACGAAGAAGCCGTTGAGCAGTACCAGGAATATCGTCAGAAGTATATCAAATACCATTTTGTTTGTTTATTCGCTGTGTTGTATCAGCAAAGCCGTAAAATTAGTAAAATACGTGCTCGTTTTACATGTGTATATGCTGAGGGTACTATATTTTACGACCAACGGCACCAGCAGGGCTGTAAGAGGCATTTGTCTCCTCCTTAAATTTAAGGCGGCACCGGCGCAAAACCTGCGGCGCGGCCAGGTGTTTATACTTTGCGGGGACAGAAAATCGCTTTAGAATGTTACGCAAGTAGCTCAGCGGAAGGATGGCCGGTTATTTGTGGCAGGGAAGCCAGCGTTAGGGCTGCCAAAGCGGTTGTTTAGCAAACATATCCCGGGGGCCATAGAGCCGCAAATATAAATTGCATACTTTTGTAGTGCCAAATTAAGCTCAAGATAGCAAAGCAGAGCGGCTATGGTTGCCCTGTAAAGTATACATATGATGAATAGACGTATCACCTCGAAGCAGCTGCTGACCACGTGGCTGTTTTTTATGATGGCCTTTGTGGTGCAGGCGCAGGTACTCAAGCCTGCTACCTGGAGCTATGACGTTTCTAAAAAGGAAGTAGCCGTGGGCGAAGAGGTGGAACTCATCTTTAACGTGAAAATCGACAAAGACTGGTACCTCTACTCCTCTGACTTCGACCCGGACCTGGGCCCGATGGTCACGACTTTCACTTTCGCCAAGCACCCCTCTTACGAGTTGGTGGGCAGGATTGTGCCTGTAAAGCCTAAGAAGAAGTATGATGAGCTGTGGGAGGGGGAGTATACCTACTTTGTGGGCACCGCCCAGTTCCGCCAGAAAATCAGGGTGCTGCAGCCCGACCTGCAGGTAAAAGGCGAGTATGAGTACCAGGTTTGTACCGACCTTACCGGCCAGTGCATTCCGTTTGATGATGTATTTACCTTCTCCAATAACCAGATCAAGGTAAGTGGCACGGCTGCTAAACCAACCACGCAGCCCGAGGCAAAAGCAGCTACCCAGCAACCACAGGAGCCTACTAAACAGCAAGATACTGCACCTGCGCAAGTGCCGGACCTGGCCACTGCCGCCGCCGCTGCTGCTGATACAGATACGGCAACAGCTCCAGCTGTAGCGACCACCACAAATAGCAACGATACACCCGAAACCATTTCGGCCATACCCGACGATGCAGCCGAAGGCACCGCTGATGAAGGCCTGTGGGCATTTATGCTGATCGCTTTTGGTTCGGGGCTGCTGGCGTTGCTGACGCCCTGCGTGTTCCCGATGGTACCCATGACAGTAAGCTTTTTTACCAACAGCAGCGGCAGCCGGGCGCAGGGAATTCTGAAAGCGCTGGTGTACGGCCTCTCCATCATCGCCATCTATACGTTGGTTGGTACCATTGTGGCCCGGCTTTTCGGCGCCGACGGAGCCAATTTCCTGAGCACGCACTGGCTGCCCAACGTGCTGTTCTTCCTCATTTTCATAGTGTTTGCCATGTCGTTTTTCGGCATGTTCGAGATTACGCTGCCCAGCTCGTGGCTTACCAAAATCGACGCCAAGGCAGATCAGGGCGGTTGGATTGGCGTGTTCTTTATGGCTTTCACGCTGGTGCTGGTTTCCTTCTCCTGTACCGGCCCCATTGTGGGAAGTATACTGGTGGCCTCTGCCGGCGGCGAGACTATCCGCCCGATTGTGGGCATGTTTGGCTTCTCGCTGGCCTTTGCCCTGCCTTTCTCCCTGTTTGCCGTGTTCCCGTCGTGGCTGAGCAGCTTACCGAAGTCAGGCGGATGGCTGAACTCGGTGAAGGTGGTACTGGGCTTTATAGAGCTGGCGCTGGCGCTGAAGTTCCTGAGTGTGGCCGACCAGGTATACCACTGGGGGCTGCTGGACCGCGAAGTATACCTGGCCCTGTGGATTGTGATTTTTACGCTGATGGGTTTCTACCTGCTGGGCAAACTCAAGTTCTCCCACGATTCGGAGGTGAAGTTTATTAGCGTTCCTCGTTTGTTCTTTGCCATTATCACTTTCGGGTTTGTAGTGTACCTGATTCCGGGTCTGTTCGGCGCTCCGCTGAAGGCGCTCTCCGGCTACCTGCCGCCACAAACCACGCAGGATTTCGATATCAACAAGATTGTAAGGCAGAACGCAGGAGGGGGCACGGCTATGGTTGCGGCTAACCAGATGTGTGAAGAACCTAAGTATGCTGAGGACATGCCTGGTATTGCACATGGATTAGTAGGTTATTATGACCTGGAGCAAGCTAAAAAATGCGCCGCAGCACAGGGCAAACCCATCTTCATCGACTTTACCGGCCACGGCTGCGTGAACTGCCGCGAAATGGAGCAGAACGTGTGGTCGGACCCGGCCGTGCTGAAGCGCCTGCAAGAGAACTACGTAATTGCTGCCCTGTATGTGGACGATCGCACCGAACTACCTGAAAGCGAGCAGTATGTGAGCCCGTATGATGGCAAATTGAAGAAAACGATAGGCCGGAAGTATGCCGATTACCAGATCACCAAGTTTAATGTTAATGCCCAGCCATACTATGTGCTGATGGACGAGAACGAGAACGTGCTGGTAAAACCCACGGCCTATGATCTGAATGTCAATAACTTCGTGAAGTTCCTGGATGCGGGTGTAGAAGCCTACAAGAAACGCCAGCAGGTAGCGCAGAAGTAAGTATAAATCTGAATCTAAGTATAAAGTATAAATCCCTGTTGTAGCACCTGGCCGCAACAGGGATTTATACTTTAAGGACTAACTCGATGAAGACAAATGAGCCTCAGTAGGGCTAGCTATACTTTGCCAGACGCACGTGGAAGCTGCGCACATCGCAAGGTCTAAAACAGAAAAGCCCCACCGTTTCCGGCAGGGCTTTTATCATTATAGTCGTGATACTTGATATAAGTATCGCGCTGCGCTTAAATTACTTCGCTTCGTTGTAACGGCGGGTTACTTCCTCCCAGTTCACCACGTTCCAGAAAGCGTTGATGTAATCCGGACGGCGGTTCTGGTAGTTCAGGTAGTAAGCGTGCTCCCATACGTCCAGGCCTAGGATTGGCTGGCCACCGCATCCTTCTGCAAACGGCATCAGGGTGTTGTCCTGGTTAGGGGTGGAGCATACTTCCAGCTTGCCATCTTTTACGCACAGCCAGGCCCAGCCAGAACCAAAACGGGTAGCCGCAGCCGCGTTAAATTTCTCCTTAAACTGGTCGAAAGAACCAAATGCCGAGTTAATCGCATCTGCCAGTTCGCCGGATGGCTGGCCGCCACCGTTCGGAGAAAGGATTGTCCAGAACAGGTTATGGTTGTAGTAACCGCCACCGTTGTTGCGAACAGCTTTGTTATCGCCATCAATACTGGTCATGATTTCCTCGATAGACTTACCTTCCAGCTCCGTTCCGGCAATTGCCTTGTTCAGGTTATCGGTATATGCCTGGTGGTGTTTTGTATGGTGGATTTCCATTGTGCGCGCATCGATGTGCGGCTCCAGTGCATCGTAAGCATAAGGTAGTTTCGGAAGTTCGAAAGCCATAGTTTTATATAATTTTATGGTTAAAAAATTTGATTGACATACATGCAAATGAGATGTACGGCGTCCCTTCAAAGTTAGTTAATTTCTTTTAGCCGCAAAGAAGGAGGCCATCAGGTCGGCGCACTCTTGCGCCATAATGCCGCTTACCATCTCGGTTTTAGGGTGCAGTAGATTCCCTACTCTTCTATAACCGCGTTTGGGCTCAGATGTTCCGAACACCACCCGTTTGAGCTGTGCCCAGTAACTCGCTCCGGCGCACATCACGCAGGGCTCTACGGTTACATAAAGCGTGCAATCGTGCAGGTACTTGTTGCCCAGGTACTCGGCGGCGGCCGTTAGGGCCAGCATCTCGGCGTGGGCCGTCACGTCGTTCAGCTTCTCGGTTTGGTTATAGGCTTTGGCAATGATGCGGTTATTGGCCACCACGACAGCCCCAATCGGAATCTCGCCCTCCTCGTAGGCATACTGCGCCTGGCGGTATGCCTGCTGCATGTAATACTCATCGCTGTGGATGGATAAAAAGTCTGTTGCCATAGGGTAAAGATGAGCACATCAGGTATAAAATACAAGTATACTATACTAGCCTACGGAGGTGCTGCGCGCAGGACTTGTAGGATTTAAGGCTTTTTATGAGAGCTTTAGGTATAAATTATTATTTTGCCTGAAAAGGTTGTGTTTTTACCAGTGCGTGTGTGCCCATCGAAGAACCTGAAACAAGCTTAAAGTATGAAAAAGGCGATAGTTATACTTTTACTGACAGTGGCTGCCTTTCCTGCCTATGCACAGAAAGACTTCACACCAGAACTAAGTGTAGGGATCAAAGGCGGTGTTTCCTATTCGCGCTTCAACTTCGAACCCGCCAAAGACCAGGAGTTTCTGCAGGGGTACACCGGTGGAATTATTGTAAAGCATGTCGCCCACCGCAGGGTAGGCGTTCAGATGGAGGTGAATTACGTGCAGAAAGGATGGACTGAAAGGTTGAGACCCGGAGTTTCCTACACCCGCTCGCTGGATTATGTGGAGGTGCCCCTGCTGACGCACGTGACCATCGGGAACAGAAACACCCGCTTGATTGTAAACCTTGGCCCTTATGCTTCTTACCTGATTTCCGGCGGAGAGGCTGGCAGCAAACCCGAGGTGGTGGAAGGGGAGGAGGAACCGGATACCGGGTATCAGTTCCGGAGCGTCGACAACACTTTCCAGTATGGGCTGGGCGTGGGGCTGGGCATGGTGCAGAAGACATCCTTTGGCAGTTTTCAGTTGGAAGCGCGGCTGCAGCACAGCCTGCACGACATCTTCAGCAGAGCATCAGATGCCCTGTCCTCTAAAAACCAAAACGCCAGCCTGACGCTTGGCTACCTGATAGACTTTGACCTGAAAAAGAAGTAACTCATGTAAATACAAAACCCCTCCTGATAAGGGAAGGGCTCCGTGTTATGCTATATGTAGTTGTGGTTACTTTATCGTGATAGAGTTCATGATGTCGCGCGCTGTCGACTGCCAGTCGTTTTTCTGGCTGAACGGCACGTGCAGGGTAAAGATGTAGAGCTGGTCGTTTTTGATGGTGTACTGTATGATGCTATACTTCTGCACAGGCGCCAGGTTAGACGCTCCGCGCTCATCGGCCAGGGTGCTCACAAATTCAAATACCAGAAAGTCATTCCCTTTCACATTCGTTACGTCCTCCCGGATAAAATCTACCTTGGTGAAGCGCTCCAGCAGGTTTGCCTTGTAAAACTCGCGCAGCATGTTCAGGTCCCCGGCCTTAAACTGCGAGGGCCTCTGCGTCACGCTAAAATCTATCTGACCGTTGGGGCTGGTATAAACGGCAAGCGGGCGCGTGGTGGCAGGGTATTTACGGGCAATACCGTCGTCGGGCATCGGCATAAAGTCCTGAGGCAGCAGCGCACTTACCTCCTTGCTGAGCTGGGTTTTCTTCAGCTTGGTCTGGGCAAAGGTGGCACCGGCTATCAGGATAATGGCTAAAAAGGCTAGGTAACGCATGTTCATAGGTATATACAGGGCAAAGCTATCAAATATTAAGGAAAAGGAATGTATACTTTCAGGTGCAATAACTTTGCCAATTCGGCCGATTTTATACTTTAAATGTGGCTGCAGCTGCAAACATCTTTATCCGGTCGCTGCCGTTATACTTTTAATATGCATCCCGGTGCTATAGCTGCATGACTAACAGTGGTTTCGGCAGGATAGTTTGGGAGGGGCGTATCTTTAAAGTATAATTCTGTTTAGCAGCGATAAAGTATAAAACGATGATTGAAAACCTGATTAACAACCTGAAAGGCCAGCTCACCGGAGAGCTGCAGAGTAAGTTTAACCTGGAGCCTGAAAAGGCGAACCAGTCCGCTGACATGGCTAAGGATAGCGTAGTAAATGAACTGAGGCAACGCGCCGGAAGCGGGGACACAGGAGGCCTGCTGGACGTGCTGAAAGGCAACAAGGCTCCCGCCGACAGCAGCGCCACCAACAGTATCATCAACAAGTATGTGGGTGACTTGACCACCAAGTTGGGTATACCCCAGAACATCGCCAACCAGATTGCCCCTTTTGCGATTAACTTTATCATGCAGAAAATAGGAGGGCAGGCCGGTGCCGGCAATCTGAAGGATAGCGACCTGTTAGGAGGCTTGATGGGCGGCGGCCTGAAAGATAAGCTGGGAGGGCTGTTTAAGTAAGCGGCTATGCTGACGAAGCGGTAAAGGCCCGGCTTTGGATTTAAGGGTTGGTAGCTTGCCCTAAGTCTGTTACTTTTGCAATTCCGCCCTGTAGCCGGTGCGGAGTTGCAAAGTATAAACCGCATGTCAGACAGTATACAGAGCCTCTTTTTCAAGTTTCTTAAATTTGGCCTGGTTGGCTTCTCTGGCCTGCTGCTGGACTTCGGGGTAACCTTTCTGGCAAAGGAGAAGCTGCGCTGGAACAAGTATGTGGCCAACAGCCTGGGTTTCTTGCTGGCTACCTGCAGCAACTATTACCTCAACCGCATCTGGACCTTCCATAGCCACGACCCTGAAATTGGCTGGCAGTACTCCAAGTTCCTGGCCGCTGCCGTGGTGGGCCTGCTGCTTAACAACTTCATCATTTACCTGCTCACCGAGCGCGCTAAGCTCAATTTCTACATCTCCAAATTCATCGCCATCGTCCTCGTCTTCTTCTGGAATTTCTTCATCAATTACCTGTATACTTTTACCAGGTAGGCAGGCCTGTTTGGCTTGATTGGTGGAGGAGAAAATTGTAGTACCGGGTCCAACCACCCCTAACCCCTCCTTGTCTAAGGAGGGGAATTATGTAACTGCTTTGGCTGAAGTATAAGCTTCGTAGTTGCTGTTCCTGCAAAGTATAAACCCACCCCTAGCCCCTCCAGGGAGGGGAATTGTCAGCAAGCGATTACACCCCTATGGTCCCCTCAAGGGGACAGTTTTGAATTACTAGTTTATACTTTACTTTCCAGTAGCAGAAGCTATGGCTATCGAATAATTCCCAGCCTTTGGGTTGAGCGCCTTGTAGATTTCTGGTGCCCGTCAAGGGCATTGAGACCGAAGGGTAGCAAAGGAAATGTACACAGCGCGATGCCCAAAGGCGAGCCCTCTCGGGCTTGAGAGCACCAAAGTATAGATGCAACGATAGGTATGTTAGTCTGGAGGAGGAACGATGGCTAGTAAGGATAGCCTGTGTCAAGTGGCAGGAAGCAGCAGCTTTAGTTCCGGACAAGGATGTCCGGAACAGCTATTCATTTGAAAGTATAACCCAAGTATAAGAATGGCTTTTCACACTACCACTACCTCACTTTATAAATCTGCACATGTTCATCTTTATGCACCCGTGGGTTCAGCAGGTGCAGCAGCCGGTCGTAGAGTGAGGGGTTGATGGTGTGCTCCAGCTCCAGTTTAGGGAAAACCTGGTGCAGGCGGGCCATGCGCTCTTCCATGTCTTTGGTGCCCACTACTACCACATAATCCGGCTTGTACGGTGAGGCACTTATTTCCCCCTGTAAATCCTGCGGCGACTTGTCCTTGTTCAGAGTATAGGCCATCACAAAATCCTCAGGCATGGGTTTTTGCCCTTGCAGGTACTCCTCCCATACGTAGTCATCATCTATGATGTACTTGTCGTACACGGCGCTGGTGCGGCCCAGGTAGAAGAGCGGCGGCTTCTTAACGCTGTGGTTGCCAAACTCCAGCACCACGCCGTCCATCTGCTGCTTTCCGGACAGGTATACCAGGGGCGCCACACGGCTTTTTTTGGTATAGGTGAAGGCCATGCCAATGCCAGCCAGCAGGTTCAGCACCCAGAAGAAGACCCAGGCAGAGGCCAGTAATTTGCGGCGGTTTTGCCAGAACGAGGATTGCCGCACAAATCCCTGCCAGCCAATGATGCCCAGAACCATGATGAGCGGTAGCAGCGGAAGTATAAAACGCTCCTGCTTGTTGGGGAACAGCGAGTGGGCCACAAAAAAGATCAGGCCGCCCCAGAACAGTGCCGGCGCCAGCTTTGCCGTGCGGGCATACCCCAGTACCAGAAATGCACTTACCGGCGGCACCAAAAAACCAAGTATGGTCAAAGCGAAGCGGTACACCGGGCCGGAGCTAAAGTCGTGGGCATGCGCGGAATTATACTGGTAGTAGGCCACAATGGAGTGGAAGGGGTAGTCGAAAAAGATGATGTCGATTACGCCTTGTACGAGGAAAGCCGCCACCAGAAAGCCGAGCAAGACGGCAATGGCCTCGCGCCACTTGCGCTGGTAGAGTAGCACCAGGCCGGCGCCTGCCCCAAAGAGCACCGTATGGTAACGAAACACAAAGGCCAAGGCAAACAACACGCCCGCCCAAAAGTAGGGCATGGCGCGTTTTCGGTCCTCCTGGTCGGCTTTCACCATCAGGTAAAAGGCCGCCAGGTAAGGCGGAATGCAGACCATCTCTACCAGGTTGCGCACGCTCATGAACGGCATAAACCACACCAGTGCCAGCATCAGGCCTACCATACGCGCGTTGGCTTTGTTAGAAAGGCGCTCGGTTAGCTTGTAGCCAAAGTATACCACCAGCAGCGAGTACAGCGCATGCACCAGGCGCACCACCGTCATCTTCACCTCCGGGCTAAAAATGCCCAGGGCCTCCAACGTATAAAAAATGCCGTAGTGGATGATCACGTAAAACATGCTGTGGCGCGGCGGCATCGGCTCGTGCAGCCACAGCGGGAAGCCGTCCAGCCAGCCCTGCGCAATCGTGATCACGTCGAAATGGTCGTCGCTGAAAGCAAAGCCCTTTGAGAAGAAAGCAGCCACCAGCCGGATTCCCAAGGCGATAATCAGGATAGTCGAAAGCGGGATAAGGTAGCGCTCTTGTGGCTGGCCCAGCGTCTCCGCGTCAGCGGTAAAGGCCTTGGCAACAGTTGTTTTGGTGGTACTCTGCATGTAGCTAGCTTTATGGGCCTGCAAATTTAGCGGTATTTCTTACGAATCTGTATTACCTTCGCTTTATAATCTGAGAATTAAGGGTGAGCTCGCACATAGCCTATGTTAAAGCGTAAAATCTGGCTGTTTATACTTGCGTTCGTGCTGCTGGCACTGGGCATTACTTTCTGGCTGATGCGCCGCCACGACGAGGTAAAGTATAAAGAGGTGCTGGTGTTGGGGCATGCAGGCTCCGGCTTCCTTTCTCCGCTCAACCCCTTCAACCCCTTACCCTCTAACAGTATGGCCTCCCTTGTGAAGGCGATGGAGGAAAACGGTGCCGACGGCGTGGAGGTGGACGTGCAGATGAGCCAGGACGGCGTGCTTATACTTTACCACGATGTGTCGCTGGAAAGCATGACCAAGGCCCAAGGCATTATCGATAACCTGCCGGCAGCGGAGGTGGTGGGGCTAAAGTACAAGGGAGGCTTCTTCTACGACCTTTTCCACGAGGAGGAGATCATTACCCTGGAGGCCATGCTGCAACGCTTCGCCACATACCCTGAGCTGCCTTACCTGCACATCGATTTGCGCAACCACGTGGCCAGCCGCCATTTATATTATGCCCAGACGCTCCTGGATATGCTGCGTAAGTATAACTATCCCCACGAAAAACTGGTATTTATCTCTCCGAACGTACAGTTCCTGCTGGCCTTCCGGGAGGTGGAGCCCGCGGCCCAACTGATGATAGATACGGCCGGTGACTACGAGCAGGCGCTGTTGGAGGCAAAGAACAACGCGCTGCAGGGCATTTGTGCCAACGGGCGGGATGTGTCGGCAGCGCAGGTGCAGCGGGCGAAGGAGCAGGGGCTGCAGGTGGCCTTGTTCGGCGGCAAGTCGCGCTCCCGCATCGCCCGCATAATCAACATGCAGCCCGATGCCATTCAGGTGGATAACGTGGCCGCCGCGCGCCAGATGCTGGAGTAACATTTCTGATTTTATACGCAACTATGAATTTTCAGGAGAAACTGGCAAACTATGTTTTGGGAAACCTATCGATTAGCCAATTCTCTGATATTGCATTAACAGGACTCCGCCAAGGAGTAGAATCAGAATCGCTTTTAATTTTAGCTGGCATGTCTAGTATAGACAATCCATTTGAGCTTCAGACTTATTTCGATAAAAGTTTACAGGAGTTAGGTATAACCCTTCCAAATAAGATTGAAGCCGCTAAAGTATTGTTGCGCTACTATTTAGGAAAAATAATTGCGCATCCTGAAAGTGCTCTTGAAGTAATGCGTAGCGTAGACAATGATGTCTACCATAAGGTTAATTGGTTGAACGAGCTCGGGGTAAAGGAGAAAAAGTTTGTCGGAGAGGAGTTAGGTCTTGAAAGACTATATACCTGGTACAGGGAGCTACAAGATTTTGAAGACGAAGGCATGTTGCTTTATTACAACGACCTGCCAAAGGAAAAGCAAAAGCAGAAGTTTAACGAGCATTTGGTGGAAGAAGCCAAAGTGCTTAAAATCAAAATCGATAACGAGATATCTTTATACAATACTTAAATGCTTACTGAGCCATCTTTTAGCTGGAGATGGCAAAGCAAACCACAGCTAAGATTATTACATTTGCAGAAAAGTATACAAGCTAACCATACTATGTTTCGAACTCATACTTGCGGCGAGCTTCGCCTGGATAACGTTGGAGAAGAGGTAATTTTAACAGGTTGGGTACAGCGCCTCCGCGACAAGGGCGGCATGCTGTGGGTTGACCTGCGCGACCGCTACGGCATCACACAGCTCACCATGGAGGAAGGCATCACGCCGGCCAGTATCATGGAGCAGGCCCGCGCCCTGGGCCGCGAGTATGTGGTGAAGGTGATTGGCAAGGTAGTGGAACGCTACTCCAAAAACGACAAAATCCCGACCGGCGATATTGAGATCCATGTAGACAAGATTGTGGTACTGAACCCGTCCAAGCTGCCGCCTTTCCTGATTGAGGACGAAACCGACGGAGGCGACGACCTGCGCATGAAGTACCGCTACCTGGACCTACGTCG
The DNA here is from genome assembly GCF_900113285.1 of Pontibacter chinhatensis. GTDB lineage: Bacteria > Bacteroidota > Bacteroidia > Cytophagales > Hymenobacteraceae > Pontibacter > Pontibacter chinhatensis. Next base: position 873,495 of record NZ_FOOT01000002.1, on the reverse strand, counting down.
CACGCCTGTTCGCCGCAACCTGGAGCTGCGCCACCGCATGATGCGCGCTACCCGCGACTACCTGAACGGTATTGACTTTATCGAGGTGGAAACACCTTACCTTATTAAGTCCACGCCGGAGGGGGCCCGCGACTTTGTGGTGCCGAGCCGCATGAACCCGGGCGAGTTCTATGCCCTGCCGCAGTCGCCGCAGACGTTTAAGCAGCTGCTGATGGTGTCCGGCTTCGACAAGTATTTCCAAATCGTGAAATGCTTCCGCGACGAAGATTTGCGCGCCGACCGCCAGCCGGAGTTTACCCAGATAGACTGTGAAATGTCGTTCGTGAGCCAGGAGGATATCCTCAACACCTTCGAAGGCTTCATCAAATACATGTTTGAGAAGGTGAAAGGGGTGAAGATCGCCAAACTACCCCGCATGACTTATGCTGACGCCATGAAGTTTTATGGCTCTGATAAGCCGGATATACGTTTCGACATGCGCTTTGTGGAGCTGAATCCGCTGGTGAAGAACAAAGGTTTTAAGGTGTTTGACGATGCCGAACTGGTGGTGGGTATCTGCGCCTCCGGTGCCGCCAGCTACACCCGCAAGCAACTGGACGAACTGACCGATTTTGTGAAGCGTCCGCAGATTGGCGCCACCGGCCTGGTGTACGCCCGCGTGAACGAGGATGGCAGCGTGAAGTCATCAGTGGATAAATTCTACGCTCCGGAAGACCTGCAGACCTGGGCCACTGCCTTCAACGCTAAGCCCGGCGATCTGATACTTGTATTGGCTGGCGAGCAAGACAAGACCCGCAAGGCCCTGAACGAGCTGCGCCTGGAGATGGGCACCCGCCTTGGCCTGCGCGACAAGAACGTGTTCGCGCCGCTGTGGGTGGTGGATTTCCCGCTGCTGGAGTGGGACGAGGATACGAAGCGCTACCATGCCATGCACCACCCGTTCACCTCGCCTAAGCTGGAGGATGTGGAGCTGATCGACGACCGTCCGGGAGATATCCGCGCCAACGCCTACGACATGGTGATTAACGGGGTAGAAGTAGGAGGGGGCTCTATCCGTATCCACGACCGCCGCTTGCAGGAGCAGATGTTCCGGTTGCTGGGCTTCACCAAAGCCGAGGCTGAGGCGCAGTTCGGCTTCCTGATGAGCGCCTTCGAGTATGGCGCGCCGCCGCACGGAGGCATTGCCTTCGGCTTCGACCGCCTGTGCTCGCTCTTCGGTGGCTCCGATTCCATCCGCGACTACATTGCTTTCCCGAAGAACAACTCCGGTCGCGATGTGATGATAGATGCCCCGGCTCCGATTGCTGACGCGCAGCTCGACGAGTTACACATATACATGAAACCGGTGCAGAACAAGTAACAGCGGCTTATCAACAACAAAGAAAGGCCTGCCCCCTGGAAATCAGCGGCAGGCCTTTTCTTTTATCCCAACTTTATACTTTTAGCGGTGAGTAATGTGGATAACTGTGTGGATTGAAGTATAAAATCAGGCTTTATCCACTATTCTAAGTATAAATAGCTATAGGACTGTGGATATGTGGATAACTGCTGTTGATAGATGCTTGTGTAATCACAGGCTGTGGTTTTACAGAATTTATACTTTGTTGGGCAGGTGCAGCGTAACGTTATACTTCGTACCAGTGGCTGGTTAGTAAAAGCCCAAGTATAAAGCAGCAACTCAGGCTAAGCATCAGGAAATAAGTCTTTAGCCAAGCGCTCTGCACTGACTTCCAACACAACATCAGCAAAAGCACAGTAGCCAAAGTAAAAAGCACAAAGCCATACTTACCAATTGACCATAAAACTATCAGGTTGCTGATAGGAATGCCAGCCATTGTATAGGCCGTGAACTGAGGTAGTGTCCAGATACTTAGAAGCAGGGCAAGCATGGCTAAAGCTGGTGATATCTTCAGCATGAACAGTTTCAGGTTTTTCTGTCGCCCCAGCACTATAAGTATGGCAGACACCACGCCGTACACCAGGGAGCTGAGCAGTAGCAACAGGCTTAGCAGCAGCAGCGCCAGTGGTACCCACGCCTCCAAGGCACTTATCTTTTTAAAGTATAGCGTGTCTTCCACTATCACGGGCTTATTTTCTCCATCCCTCAAAAACAGTATTCTTGGATCGTTAGCCCATTCGTTGTTGAATAAGAGGCGACTGCTGTCGGCTGATTTCCATGTCATGGAGCCACCAAGAAGAAAGTTTGCCCTCAGCCCATTCTGCTCCTGCTCCAGCTTAAAGGTATGTTGCAGGCTCTTGAAGTATCCCGTATAAAAATCGGAGCTGCTGCTGAGGCGGTAATACCCCAAGTATGGCTTTACTGCCGTTTCATCCAGCGGAAATACTTCCGGCTTGTCGGGTTTAGGGTGATGCTGCGTGATAAACCGTGCTATCAGATCGGTGGCATACCAGTAGAAGGCCTCGTTGTACGTGTTGATGCTAAAGGCAAAACCAAGGCCTGCCTCGCGGCTGTACAGGAAATTGGAAAGATATCCCGCTATGGAACCAGAATGCCCCCTGAACACCCTTCCGCCAAGCTCCCGGCTTTCGTTTCCGCAAGCATACGTGTTCTGCATGCCGGCCTGAGCAGAAAGGTAAGTATGCGGCGCCTCGGATCTACCTAGCATTTGCTTTGACAGGAATCGGCCATCAGGGGTTTTCCAGTCGCGCAGGTATACTTGCAGGGCATGGGCAAAGTCCAGGGCACTTGCATTTAAAGAGCCGTTGCCTGCCACGTACTGCGGGCGGTGCGGCACATTTCGAAACTGATTACCCTGCCATACATACCCTTTGCTGTAGACATCAGTTGTATTGTTTGTTAATTGAACATTGGCATGGGGCATCCCAAGCGGGGAAAAGACCTGGTCACGTAGGTAGCTTTGGAAGGGCTCGCCTGATACTTTCTCAATGATGTAGGTCAGAATTGCGTAGTTTACGTTGGAGTAAGAATGCCTTTCCCCCGGCTTCCACTGGGTTACCAAATATTTTCGGAATGCCCCCAGGGCTTGCAGGGAGCCGGGACTCTTATCAGTATAATTAAACTCCTCCAGCGGTGTTTTGTCATGAAAGCCAGTGGAGTGCTCCAGGAGTTGGGCTATGATAACGGGGTGCTTGCCTTCCCAGTCGTTTTGGAAGGGAATCTCCGGGGCAATGTCTTTTAACCGGGTGTCCATCCTTAGCCTTCCCTCTTCCACAAGCTTCAGGACTGCTATAGCGGTAAACAACTTGGTAATGGAGCCCTGACGGAAGAGATGCCGTTCGGTTACCGGGGTTTTCCTTTCTACATCAGCGTAGCCTAAGCCATCAGCATATAAAACCGAGTCTTTGCTTACGATTGTCAGCATCATTCCTGCCACGTGCTGCCTCTTCATTTCGCTTTCTAAAAGCGATGTAAGCTCAGGTATACTTTTGGGTATAGGAGGGGCTTGTGCCAGAGCAGCTGACGCTAAGAACCAGTTGATAAAGATAAGGAGCGTAAAGGTTGTGTTGTTCCGGGTCATCATATCTTGCCTTTTTGAGTTTGTACATCTGGCTCGAAATTGATGAACAACAGGCAAAAACCTGTTCCGCTGCACCCATGCGAACGCCTTTTACGCCTGTTTTGGCTCTTTAAGGCCTTGCAGATACTGGCTTGGCGATTGGCCCGTCCACTTTTTAAACGCCGTGTTGAAAGTGGTTTTAGAGTTAAACCCAGCTTGGTACGCAATGCCTACCATGTTTAATTGTTCATATTGCTGCGACACGAGCAGGTGCTTTGCCTCCTCCACCCGGTGCCTGTTTACAAACGAGTAGAAGTTCTCGCAGTATGCTGCATTGATGAGGTAAGACAGCTCGTGAGCTGAGACACCTACTCGCTGCGCCAGAGTTGGTAAACTCAGTTCATTGTCCAAGTAAACCTTCTCACGCCGCATCAACTGCTCCAGTTTCTCCTGCAGGAAGACCAACTGGCTGTCTGATAGCCTTTTTTGCTTCTCCGTCATTGCGACGTGGGTGCTGCTGATAACCGGCTCCAGTTCTTTCAGCTCGGATGGCGAGAAGGCATACACCTCTTGCTGTCGGATCGAGAAATGAGTTAAAAAATACAAACCAGCCAAGTATAGAATGGGCGTGTAGTTAAACAGAGGAGTAAAACCGAAAAAGGCCAGGTTCAGCCAAGCCAACAGCACAACTCCCCATACTGCTAGCAGTTTCTTTAGCCAGTGTAGATCTACTGCCTCTGTAGCGGAAGCAACCTGCCGGATAGCCCTTTGATGCCGCTCGAGCTGGTGGTAGGAGAGAAACAGATACGCTACAGTCTGTACGGGCTTTGCCAGCATCAGCATGGTTAAAACGCCCTGTTTTACAAGCTCATCAGCAAACTCTACATTCTTGCCCGTAAAAAGAGGCTTCATCAAAAACAGCAGGATAGTGGCAGCTGGTGCAAAGTGCCACAGGTCAACTCTTTTATACTTCCGGCCCAGGATGGTGAAGAAAAGTATACTGAGGTAAAGCGCCGGAGCTGTCAGGAACTCTGCTACTTCTATCAGCAGCAGAACCTGTGGATACCGTGCCTGCAGGTTCAGGTTGTTCAGGAAAACATGAAGTGCTGAGGCAGCCAGAGTTGCCACAAAAAGCCCCAGCCATCTGTTGGCTCGTACATTACTTGCTTTGGGGTGGTTAAAGAGCAGAAAGGACAATAAGAAAGCGCCACCACTTGCCAGGCCAATCAGGAGAGGGTTTACCATAAGCAGTGGAGGTATACAGGCAATGAGGAAGGATTTACCAGGAACAATATAAGTATAAAGGAGAACTGAAGTAACAATTTTCACAATTTATACTTGGAAACTGTTCTGCCCCAAAACAAAAAGGCTGCCCTTTTTAGGCAGCCTTTCTCATAAAGTATAAATCTTACCTAGAGCAGCTCGCTCACCAGCGCGGGAGCTATACCCAGCAGGATAGTCAGAACTGTCAGAACAATCAGCGTGAAACTGGAAAAGCTATTTACGCGGATGGTATCGTAGTTTGCAGCCGGCTGCATGTACATGGCAATTACCACGCGCAGGTAGTAGTAAATACCCACAGCAGCCAGCACCACCGCCAGCACCACCAGCCACAGCATGTCCGGATTAGCCAGCACTGCGGAGAACACAAAGAACTTACCGAAGAAACCTGCTGTAAGCGGGATACCTCCTAAAGACAGCATGGATACGGTCATGGTGAAGGCCAGCAGCGGGTTTGTTTTACCTAGGCCGTTGAAGGCTTCGTAAAGATGGCTTCTGCGTTGATCCTGCACCAGCTTCAGTACGCCAAACGCCGCGATGCTGGCAGAAGAGTAAGCAGCAGAGTAAAACAGGATAGATTTATCAGAAGACTCGTTGAAGGCAATCAGAGCCATCAGCATGTAACCTGCATGCGAGATACTCGAGTAAGCCATCATGCGCTTAAAGCTCGTCTGGATAACGGCACCAATGTTACCGATAACCAGGGTAAGCACCGTAATGGCCACCAGCGTAGGGAACCAGGCTGCGTAAGAGGCGGCAAAGGCTGCAACCATCAGCTTGTAAAAAGCAGCCACACCGGCAGTTTTCACCACCGTTGACATGAAGGCCGTAAACAAAGTAGGTGTGCCCTCATACACGTCCGGAGCCCAGAAGTGGAAGGGCGCTGCAGAAATCTTGAAGGAGATACCGATAACAAGTATCAGGATGCCCATTACAAAGATAGAGTCCGGCAAGCCCTCGCTTAAAGCACTGGCCTGTGCGGCACTAATCTCGGTGATATTGAAGGTTCCGGTAGCGGCATAAATCAGCACGATACCAAACAGCATGATACCGGTGAAGAAAGAGCCCATCAGGAAGTACTTCAGAGCTGCTTCGTTAGAGCGAAGGCTCGTCTTGTCGGAACCTGCCAGCACGTACATCGCAATCGACATGATCTCCACACCGATAAAGAGCATGATCAGGTTCTCATAGCCCACCATCATCACGGCTCCCACCAGCGCGAACAGCATCAGGGAGTAATATTCGCCCAGGTTAGCGTCGTTGTTGGAGATGTACTTCTGCGAGAAGGGCAGAAGCAGCAGGGTGGTCAGTGTCATGATGCCCGTAAACGCCACCGCATAGTTGTCGATGGTGAGCATGTTGCTGAAGTATGTCTGGGTATTGTTCCAGTCGAGCAGGTTAACACCGAAAACAATGGCCAGGAAAACCAGCACAAGCGGCAGAAGCACCTGTTTGTTCTTTGCAAAGCCTGCAAAGAGGTTCACAATACCAAAGACAGATAGAAGTATGATCGAGGTCATGTCGTCGTAATTCTCTAAAACTCTTTATTCTTTTATCCGCTTAGCGGTTAATAATGCTCAGCAGGTTGTTCACAGCAGGCTCCGAGATGCTCAGGAACGTGTTAGGGAACAAACCAATCCAGAATACCATCACCACCAGCGGAATCAGCACGGCTTTCTCGTTGAAGGTAAGGTCTGTGAAGTTCTCTGTTGCTTCGGACTTTGTGCCGAACATCACGCCCTGGAACATGCGCAGCATGTACACGGCAGCAAGTATAATCGTTAGGCCGGCCACGGCGCCAAAGCCCGCCTGGTACTGGAACACACCGGAAAGCAGCAGAAATTCACCCACGAAGCCGTTGGTCAGCGGTAGCCCCACCGAACCCAGTAGCAGCACCATAAAGAAGATGGACAGCATTTTGGCGTTCTGCGTGATACCACCTAGGCTGGTGATTTCCCTGGTATTGGTGCGGCTGAAGATGATGTCAATAATGAAGAACAGGCCTACTACGTTTATACCGTGGCTCAGCATTTGTATTACGCCACCCTGCAGGCCCTGCTCGTTCAGGGTAAAGATACCGGCGGCAATCAGGCCAACGTGCGCAATAGAGGAGTAAGCCACCAGGCGCTTCAGGTCACGCTGGCGAATAGCGATGATAGAGGCATACACGATACCGATGATGGCCAGTACCAGCACCAGCTCATCCCACTGGCTAACACCGTAAGGCACTACGGGCAGTAACCAACGCAGTACACCATAAATACCCATTTTCAGCATGATACCGGAAAGCAGCATCGTCGCCTGTGCAGGTGACTCGGTATAGGTGTCCGGTTGCCAGGTATGGAACGGGAACACAGGCATCTTGATGGCAAAGGCGATAAACAGGAACCAGAAGATCCAGCTTTGCGACTCGGCGGACAGGGTCAGCTGGTAGAAAGCGTTTACATCGGAAGAGTGCGTGCCGGGCGTTTGCAGGTACAAGTATACGAAAGCAGCCAGCATGAACAGCGAACCGAAGATGGTGTATACAAAGAACTTAAACGTAACGCGGATTCTGTTGGCACCGCCCCAAACGGCAGCGATAAAGTAAATCGGAATAAGGGCCACCTCCCACATAAAGTAGAACAGGAAAGCATCCATGGCCACAAACACGCCAATCAGGCCCGTCTGCATAAACAGCACAAGCGCGTAGAAAACGTTCGGGTTCTTATACTCGTGCTTGTAAGACGAAAGGACGATCAGCGGCACCAGGAACGTCGTCAGGAGTACCATCAGCAGGCTAATGCCATCCATACCTATGCTGAAGCTGATACCTGCGCTTTCGATCCATGGCAGGCTTAGCTTATGCTGTAACGCACCGCTCTGCGTATCGAAGGCCGAGAGGGCGAAAAGTGACAACGCAAATTCTACAAGCGCTGCTACAAAGGCCACTTTCTTGGCACCCTGTCCTTTAATAAGCAACACCAGCAGTGCGGCAAGGGCAGGCCAGAAAAGTAATAGAGCTGTAATCATCTTCTAAGAACCTTATCCGATAAAGAAGTTTAAAAATATAATCAGGACGATGCTCAGCACCATCACCATCAAGTAGAAGCCGATGGCACCGCTCTGCACATGGCGGAGCGTGCGGCTGAAGTGAGTGACAAGCTTTCCGAGTCCGTTCACGATCCCGTCTACCACCAGCAGGTCTACCACACGGTGGAAAGTGGCTGACATCCACATTACTGGCTTCACAACTACCGTGTCATAGATCTCGTCGATGTAGTATTTGTTGTAAACCAGGTTGTGCAGCGGGGAAAGCTTTGTGCCCTCAGGAGCCGGAACCGTATTCTTGCTCACGTAGGTAGTATAGGCTATGCCGGCAGCTACAAGGGCTACCACTACTGAAATTCCCATCAGCAGCCATTCAGTGGAATGATCAAGATGCATCGGCTCTACTGCGGCCGGGTTAGCTACGCTGGCAAACTGGTAGATAGGAGCCAGGTAGTTCTGCAGCACGTGCATGTTTTCTCCGAAAATGGGCGGTATGCCCAGGAAACCACCTATTGTTGAAAGTATAGCCAGCACGATCAACGGCAACGTCATGGACATTGGAGATTCGTGCAGGTGTGATTTCTGCACCTCCGTGCCACGGAACGTTCCGAAGAAAGTCAGGAACAGCAGGCGGAACATGTAGAACGAGGTCATAAACGATACCAGCACACCCAGGCCCCACAGCAGTTTGCTGTGCACCCATACATGCGCCAGCAACTCATCCTTAGAGAAGAAACCGGCAAACGGCGGGATACCGGAAATAGCCAGTGTACCAATCAGGAAGGTGACAAAGGTGATAGGCAGGTACTTGCGCAGCCCACCCATGTGGCGAATGTCCTGCTCGTTGCTCATGGCATGAATAACCGAACCGGCACCCAGGAAGAGCAGCGCCTTGAAGAAGGCGTGTGTGAGCACGTGGAAAATAGAAGAGGTGAAGGCCATCACACCCAGCGCCAGGAACATATAGCCCAGCTGAGATACGGTGGAGTAGGCCAGTACCTTCTTGATATCATTTTGCGCCAGGCCAATGGTGGCAGCCACCAGTGCCGTAGCCACACCCACAATAGCGATAACCTCCATTGTAGTAGGGGCCAGCGCATACAGCACGTTAGAGCGGAGCACCATGTAAATACCAGCCGTCACCATGGTCGCGGCGTGGATGAGCGCTGAAACCGGTGTAGGACCTGCCATCGCGTCCGGAAGCCAGGTGAAGAGCGGAATCTGCGCACTTTTACCCATGGCGCCTACAAACAGCAGCAGCGTAATGGCGATCATCACGCCAGAATCGATACCGCCGGTGTACTGTGCCGCTTCTGAGAATACCTGCGGGAAAGAAACAGAACCGAAGGTGATGAATATCAGGAAAATAGCCAGCAGGAAGCCCAGGTCACCGATACGGTTCATCACGAAGGCTTTCTTGGCGGCGTTGTTATAGTTGGTGTTCTTGTTCCAGAAGCCGATGAGCAGGTAAGAGCAAAGGCCCACGCCTTCCCAGCCCACGAACATCATCACGTAGTTGGAGCCCATCACCAGCAGCAGCATCGAGAACATGAACAGGTTGATGAAGGCAAAGAACTTACCGAAGTTCTCGTCGTGGCTCATGTAGCCGGCAGAGTACAGGTGAATCAGGAAACCGATACCGGTCACCATCAGCATCATCAGCAGTGTCAGCTGGTCGATCAGGAAGGAGAACCCTATCTGCATGCTACCTACCGAAATCCAGTCGTAGAAGTCAACAGTATAGGCGCGGCTTCCGTTAGAGGTGAAATCCAGGAACAGGTAAACCGTGATCAGGAAAGAAGCCAGCACTGTGCCGCTACCAATAAAGCTTACCAGGCCCTTGGCAATACTGCGGTTGCCCAGTCCGTTTATAATGAAGCCGGCCAGCGGCAGTAACGGAACCAGCAGACAAAGCAGTGCCATACCCTGGTTGTTAATCGGCATTACAATCTCTTGCATCTGTGTTAAAAGTTTAAGCTATTCGGCGTATGGTTAGGGCTGTTACCACTTCAGGTAGTTCAGCAGTTGTACATCGGTAGAGCGGATGTTACGGTAGGTCATCACGATAATGGCAAGACCTACGGTTACTTCGGCGGCTGCAACAGCCATGATGAAGAACACGAACACCTGCGCACTGGAGTCGCCCCTGTAAGAGGCGATGGCCGTCAGCAGCAGATTCACCGAGTTCAGCATCAGCTCCACACACATAAAAATCACGATGGCGTTGCGGCGCGTCAGTACGCCGATAACACCGATTACAAAAAGAGCCGCGCTGAAATACAGGTAGTAGTCTAACGGGATGGTTCTGATGACCTCAGGAATGTTGTTCATTTTTGTGTGACTGAGAACGTATTACTCTTAAATTACGATCCAAAAATCAAGTCGCAAAGTTATCCCCATTTTTGTAAAAACCATAACATATTTCCCTATTCTTCTTGCCCTGCAGCGGGCTTCCGTGCACAGTTAAGGCGTTCTCAAATCCGGCTTTTGATATTTCCGTGAAAGGATGATACAAACCCGGTTTATACTTTTGGAACCTGTTTCCGTAGCTATGGGAATTACTGTTTATACTTATGAGGAAATGCCATTTTTTATACTTTCTGTTGACCCCGCTGCTCCTGCTGGCCTGTAAAACAGAACCGCCTGCAACCAGCAGTACTGCTGCCCGACATACAGATCTGCCTGAGCCAGTACAGCTATCTGCCACCACCACCCGGCAGGTGTTTTATCAGGATCTGCCCTCTGCCTCGGGGCTGGAGTATGCCCAAGGCGCTTTTTTTGTACTCGGTGATGACTCGCCGTATCTTTACCGGCTGAACGAAAAGTATGAACTGACACAGCGCTACCCCATCTTCGACACGACAAGTATAAAGGGTGGCCGTATTCCGAAAGATCTCAAGCCAGACCTCGAAAGTATGGCGCTGCTTACCTATGGCCGTAACGAGATGCTGATCATGCTTGGCTCCGGGTCCGCTAAGAATCGGGAGGTAGGGTATTTGGTTAATCTGACCAAGGGTATGGAGGTGAAGGAACTGAATCTGTCGCGGTTTTATACTTTCCTAAGGCAGGTACTGCGGCTGGAGGCTACCGAGCAACTGAACCTGGAGGGCTTGGCAATGGACAAAGCCTATACTTATCTGTTGCAGCGTACCTTGAGTAAAGGGCAAAATGTGCTTTTCCGTTTTGAGGCGGATGCTTTTGAGGATTTTATACTTGGCCGTGGTGGTATCCCGGCGGTTGCGGTTTATTATTTCAGCCTGCCGCAGTTAGGGGAGCTGCATGCAGGTTTCTCCGGGGCCTTTGCCTTGGATGGTGAACTATTCTTTACGGCCTCAGTGGAGGAAACCCCCAACGCCATTGACGACGGCACGGTGCACGGTAGTTTCCTGGGTAGGATAGACTTGAAGATGCTGCCGCATGCCTCCGATGAGGCGAACCCTTTGGCGGTGCCGGTGGTGCAGCTAACGAACGAGGATGGCGGCCCTTACGTGGGCAAAGCTGAGTCGGTGGTGGTGCGAAAGGGGGAGGAAGGAAAGTATAAAGTGGTGGTGGTGTCGGATGATGATAAAGGGCACTCAGAATTACTGGAGCTGGATTTGTCGATTGCGCAGGGGCAGCTGTAACGTATAAAAGTGCCAACCTATAAAAAGCAAAAGGCCGGAAGTATGAACTCCGGCCTTTTGCTTTTTATACTTGTAAAGAAGCTTTGATCTAGAAATGGCTTTCGCCCTGCTCTTTTTTGCCAATCATTACGGCACCCACCATGGCTACCAGGAACAAGACAGAGGCAAGCTCAAAAGGCAGCAGGTATTCAGTGAACAGCACATAGCCCAGGTTCTCCACCATACCCGCCTGCGAGTTGTAGGTCTCCGGGTTAAGGCCTGCGATGGTCGCATCTTTCAGGGCGGCAACCAGTACCACGAACATCATACCGCCGGCTATGGCCCCTGCAAACTTGCTGATGGTGGAGGTTTTAATCTTGTCTCCCGCTTTACTCATGTTCAGGAACATGATCACGAAGAGGAAGAGTACCATGATGGCACCCGCGTATACAATGATGTTCACCACGGCCAGGAACTGCGCGTTCAGCAGCACATAATGGCCGGAGATGGTGAAGAATGTAATGATCAGGAACAGTACGCTATGCACTGGGTTCTTAGAAAGAACTACCATCAGGGCGCACAGCAGCGTTAGTGAAGCAAGGAAAAAGAAAAGGCTGTCCATTATGGCTATTTCGTTTCAGTGGTTTTCAGTGGCTCAACCAGGCGGTCTTTGCCATAGATAAATTCGTCGCGCTCAAAGCGGGCAGGGGCAATCTTATCGTCCTGCAGGAAGATGGCCGCCTTCGGGCAAGCCTCCTCACACAGTCCGCAGAAAATGCAGCGCAGCATGTTCACCTCGTAGGTTACGGCATACTTCTCCTCGCGGTACAGGTGCTCCTCACCGGCTTTGCGCTCTCCGGCCGTCATGGTGATAGCCTCGGCTGGGCAGGCTACGGCGCAAAGACCGCAGGCGGTGCAGCGCTCGCGGCCCTGCTCGTCACGCTTCAGTACGTGCAGGCCTCTCCAGTGCTCGCTACGCTCGCGCGTCTGCTCCGGGTATTGTACGGTTGCTTTCTTTTTGAAGAAGTGCTTCAGTGTGATTCCAAGCCCCTGCGCGATAGCAGGAAGGTAGGCGCGTTCTGCGAACGTCATCTCCTTCTGCGTCACTTCCTTTCTTCTATTTGATAGTGGTTCCATCTCTATGTCTTTTTGATAGCAGGGCTGGCAGTTTATATTTTAACATGCTGCCTGCCGCTGGCATTCAAAGTTCGATACTATAGTTTAAAATAAATAGTCTTTCAGCAGAATTCCGGCCGCTGTCAGCAGGATGTTCAGGATAGACAGTGGAATCAGGATGTTCCAACCCAGTTTCATCAGTTGGTCATAGCGGAAGCGCGGCAGTGTCCAGCGTACCCACATGAAGAAGAAGATGAACAGGAATATCTTGATGAACATCGCCACCACGCCTATAATCGTTACCACGTTATTGGCCAGCACCGGATCGCTGATTGCCTGGCGCAGGTTCTCCATGAATGGGAAGTTGTAGGCGCCAAAGTATAGCGTAGACATAACCGCCGACACTACAAAGATGTTGATATACTCGGCAAACAGGTACATGCCCAGCTTCATCGAGCCATACTCCGTGTGGTAACCACCAATCAGCTCGGCCTCAGACTCCGGTAAGTCAAATGGCGTTCTATTTGTCTCCGCAAAGGCACACACCAGGAAAATCAGGAAGCCCAGCGGCTGGTACCAGATGTTCCAGTTAAAGCCGGCCTGCTGCTCGGCAATCTCGCGCAGTGACAGGGAACCTGTCATCATCAGCACCGCAATGAGGGAAAGGCCCATGGCTAGCTCGTAGCTGATGGCCTGCGAAGCCGCACGGATGGCGCCTAGCAATGAGTACTTGTTATTGGAAGCCCAGCCACCGATCATCAGACCATATACACCCAGCGATACCACACCAAAGATGTACAGCACCCCGATGTTTACTTCTATTGCCTGCAGGTATACTTCGCGGCCACCAATAATGAGCATGTCACCGAAGGGGATTACCGCACTCGACATGGTCGCTACCAGCATAGCCACGCCCGGGCCGAGGATAAACAGCGCCTTGTTAGCTTTCGTCGGGATGAAATCCTCCTTGAAGAACAGCTTGCCGGCGTCGGCCAGTGGCTGCAGCAAACCAGCCGGACCGGCACGGTTTGGGCCCACACGGTCCTGGATAAAGGCGGCTATCTTACGCTCAAAGTAAGTAGAGTAGGTGGCTATCAGCAGGGTAATACCGAAGATAACCAGAATGTAAATCGCTTTGTATAATAGGTCTACAGACTCCATTTCTTATTCCTGTGGCAGGTTTTTCTTAGTGGATGTTGGCAGGTTTGGAACGATCGGAACATTTACCACCGGCAGCTCATAATGGTTGGCAGAGATTACAGAGCCTCTGTCGATGTGGCGAGGACCTTCAATCGTCCAGTCTTTCACCTCTTTCTTGTCGAAGCGGCAGGTGTTACAGATAAACTCCTCCACCTCGTTGTACTGGTCCTTGCGGGCCGTTACGCGCAGCACCTCTTCGCCTCGTGTCCAGAGCGTAACCTTGCCGGAGCAGGTAGGGCAGTCGCGGTGGGCATCCATTGGTTTGGTAAACCACACACGGTTCTTAAAGCGCCATGTCTTGTCTGTCAGGGCTCCCACCGGGCACACATCAATCACGTTACCAGAAAAATCGTTGTCGATCACGTTTTCGATGTAAGTACCGATCTCGGCAGCATCGCCACGACCCAGTACGCCATGCACGCGCTTCTCCGTGATCTGGTCGGCCGTATACACACAGCGGTAGCACAGGATGCAGCGCGTCATGTGCAGTTGGATGTATGGGCCCAGATCCACTTTGTTGAAGGTGCGGCGCTCTTCTTCGAAGCGCTGTCCGCTAATACCGTGCTCGTAAGAAAGATCCTGCAGGCTACACTCACCGGCCTGGTCGCAGATAGGGCAATCCAGTGGGTGGTTGATGAGCAGCATCTCCACGATGCCCTTGCGGGCGTTCAGTACATCCTCGTTGGTTGTGTTTTCCACCACCATGCCATCCTGTACCTGCGTGATGCACGAGGCAACGAGCTTCGGCATCGGGCGTGGGTCTCTGGTAGAGCCCTGCGTTACCTTCACCAGGCACACACGGCACTTGCCACCGCTGCCCTTCAGCGGGGTATAGAAGCACATGGCAGGCGGTACTACGTCGCCCCCGATTTTTCTTGCAGCCTGAAGTATGGTAGTTCCGTCTTCTACCTCTATCTCAATGCCGTCTATCGTTACTTTAGCCATTGTTGTTATCGTTGTCCGTTTTTCGGTATTCGTTGATCGCGAACACGTTAAACGATTTTAGCTATACTGTTTTAAGCCTTCCTACCCCTTATGTATGCAGGAAGTATGATTTTATACTTAAGCTGTTACCGTGTCAAGCTGGCCTCTGTACACCGCACCCGGAGCGGTTGCTTCCTTCGGATGCTTGATGTGCCACTCAAACTCGTCGCGGAAGTGACGGATAGCAGCTGCTACCGGCCATGCCGCCGCATCACCCAGCGGGCAAATGGTGTTACCCTCTATCTGCTTGGCTACGCTTACCAACAGGTCGATGTCCTGCTGATGGCCGTGGCCGTACTCGATGCGGTGCAGCACCTTCTCCATCCAGCCTGTACCTTCACGGCACGGGCTGCACTGGCCGCACGACTCGTGGTGGTAGAAGCGGGCATAGTTCCACGTGTTACGCACAATGCACTGGTCCTCGTCAAACACGATAAAGGCACCCGAACCCATCATCGAACCGCTCACAAAGCCACCGTCGGCTAGCGACTCGTAGGTCATCAGGCGATCTTCGCCGGCTGCTGTTTTAAGGATAAGGTTGGCTGGCAGAATCGGCACGGAAGAACCGCCCGGTACTACCGCCTTCAGCTGCTTTCCTTTCCAGATACCGCCCAGGTACTCATCGGAGTAGATGAACTCCTCTACCGGCACGCCCAGCTCGATTTCGTAAACGCCTGGGTTATTGATGTTGCCGCTGGCTGAGATAAGCTTGGTACCGGTGCTTCGACCAATACCGACCTTGGCATACTCTGCGCCGCCGTTGTTCACGATCCATGGCACAGAAGAAATCGTCTCCACGTTGTTTACCACGGTAGGGCAGGCAAAAAGGCCTTTCACCGCCGGGAACGGAGGCTTGTTACGCGGGTTGCCGCGCTTACCTTCCAGCGACTCCAGCAATGCGGTTTCTTCACCGCAGATGTAGGCACCACCACCGGGGGCCACGTGCAGATCCAGGTCATAGCCGGAGCCAAGTATGTTTTTGCCAAGCAAACCAGCAGCATACGCTTCTGCGATGGCCTTCTCCAGTATGCGCAGCACAAACAACAACTCACCACGAATGTAGATATAAGAGGTGTTGGCACCGAGCGCGTAGCTCGATGTGATCATGCCCTCAATCAGCGCATGCGGGTTTTTCTCCATGAACCAGCGGTCCTTGAAAGTGCCCGGCTCCGACTCGTCGGCGTTGCACACCAGGTAACGCGGAACACCCTCCGGCTTGGCCAGGAAGCTCCATTTCATACCCGTCGGGAAGCCAGCGCCACCACGGCCACGCAGGCCGGATGTCTTTACCTCTTCCACCACCTCATCCGGAGACATCGTTTTCAGGGCTTTCTCTACCGAGCGGTAGCCGCCGTGCTTACGGTATACTTCCAGCGTTTCGATGCCGGGAACGTTGATATGCTCAGTTAATATTTTAAGTCCCATTTTAGCAGGATATCTATGTCGGCAGTTGCCTATGCTGGTAACTAGCCATGGTTCATCTATTTATCTGGACAAAGGCGTTTTTGACAAAGGACAAAAGACTTTTTAATGGTTTGTGTCCTTCTCCTCTTTTGTCTTTTGTCAATCAGTCTTTTGTCAAAATTACTACTTCAGGTGATGTGGCTTTTCCACTTCGCTCTGGCGCATCATCTCCAGGAACTCGTCCAGCTTTTCTTCGCTGTCGAGGTTCTCGTAGAACTTCTCGCGCACCTGCAGCATCGGGCCTGAGCCGCAAGAGGCCAGGCACTCCACCGGCTTCAGCGTGAACATCCCGTCGGCAGTGGTCTCGCCCTCCTCAATACCCAGCTTCTGCTTGATCAGGTCGATGATCTGGTCGGCGCCGCGCAGGCAGCAAGGGCCGGTGCGGCATACTTCCAGCACATGCTTGCCAACCGGCTTGAGGTTGAACATGGTATAGAACGTCGCTACCTCGTATACTTCGATCGGCTGTATGTTCAGGATTTCGGCAACCTTGTCCATTACCTCCGGGCTCACCCAACCGCCAAACTCTGCTTGCGCAATGTGCAGGATCGGAAGTATAGCAGACTTCTGGCGTCCTTCCGGATAGTGGCTGATGTAGCGCTGGATCTCGGCCATTGCCTCATCAGAAAACTTCACTTCGTTTATTGTCTCTGCCATTTTATTCATTTATCATCTATCATTTAGCAATGATCAATGATCAATGGGAAATGATAATTGTTCTAAGTTTATGCGTCCAGTTCCCCGGCGATTACGTTCAGGCTGCTCAGCGTCAGAATCGCGTCGGCCAGCTGTCCACCTTTAATCAGCTCAGTATAAGACTGATAGTAGATGAAGCATGGGCGGCGGAAGTGCAGGCGGTACGGCGTGCGGCCGCCATCGCTGATCAGGTAGAAGCCAAGCTCTCCGTTGCCTCCCTCCACGCTGTGGTATACTTCACCCACCGGAGCCTCAATCTCACCCATCACAATCTTGAAGTGGTAGATGAGCGCCTCCATGCTGGTGTATACTTTCTGCTTTGGCGGCAGGTAGTAGTGCGGGGCATCGGCGTGGTAAGAGCCTTCAGGCAGGTTTTTGTAGGCCTGCTCAATGATCTTAAGGCTTTGCCATACTTCCTCGTTACGCACCAGGTAGCGGTCGTAGGTATCGCCTTTGGAGCCCACCGGGATTTCGAACTCGAAGTCGTCGTAAGAAGAGTATGGGTTCATCACGCGCACGTCGTAGTCAACGCCGGTGGCGCGCAGGTTCGGACCGGTAAAGCCGTAGCTCAGGGCACGCTCAGCGGAGATAGCGCCCACGCCCACGGTTCGGTCGATGAAGATACGGTTGCGGGTCAGCATTTTCTCGAACTCCGCCCATACTTTCGGGAAGCGCTTGAGGAACTCGTCGATCAGGTGCAGGGCCTTCGGAGATAGGTCGCGCTCCATGCCGCCGATGCGTCCCATGTTGGTCGTCAGACGGGCACCGCATACTTCCTCGTAAATGTCATAAATGTGCTCACGCTCCTGCATCACGTACAGGAAGCCGGTAAAGGCACCGGAGTCCACCCCCAGGATCGAGTTACAGATCAGGTGGTCGGAGATACGGGCCAGCTCCATCATGATCACGCGGATGTACTGCGCGCGCTTGGGCACCGTAATGCCCAGCAGCTTCTCCACCGTCATGTGATACCCCATGTTATTGATAGGGGAGGAGCAGTAGTTCATGCGGTCAGTCAGCGGCGTGATCTGGTAAAAAGGCCTCCGCTCTGCTATCTTCTCGAAGGCACGGTGGATGTAGCCAATCGTTGGCACCGCATCCACAATCACTTCCCCATCCATTTGCAGGATGTTCTGGAAAATACCGTGCGTGGCCGGGTGGGTTGGACCCAGGTTGAGCGTGGTAAGCGGCCGCTCTTCCTTAATGGAGAGTCCGTGGTCTTTGCGGAACTGCTCTATCTCGGTAAGCTCGGCGGTTTTATTTTCAGTAGCCATTATGGTCTCCTTTTCTGTCAGTTATAGTATGGGTAACTATAAAAAACTGGCTTAACGTCCGAAAAATGTGTTAATCTTATCTTCCCTGGTCTGGTCTTCCAGCGGGTACTGCTTCAGCATCGGGTGGTACTCCATCTCCTCGATATTGAGGATGCGCGTCAGGTTCGGGTGCCCGGTAAAGATAAAGCCGTAAAAGTCAAAAGCCTCACGCTCCATCCAGTTGGCGGTGGCGTAGAGGTCGGTCATGGTTGGCAATACCGGGTCCGAAGCAGGCCTGTACACTTTCAGGCGGATGCGGTAGTTGTGGCGCAGGCTGTGCAGCTGATACATCACACACATTTCCTTATCGCCCTGGCCCGGGTAGTGGATACCGCACATGGTCGTCAGGAAGCTGATCTGCAGCTCCTTGTCGTCGCGCAGGTACTTTATCAGGTCATGAATCGTTTCACGGTTTGTCGTGATCGTCATGATACCATCCGGATTGTATGGGTCCTGGATGTTTTCTTCCCCAAACTCGCTGATGATCTTGCCGAGTACGTTTTCGTTTGTAAGCTCCATGCTGCTTATTTAATGTTGTATGAGGCTAACAGTGCCTGGTATTCCGGAGAGTCGCGGCGGCGAAGCGATTCGCTTTCAGCGAGCTCCTGCACGCGCATCAGGCCGTCCAGGATTTGCTCAGGGCGCGGCGGGCAGCCTGGCACGTATACATCCACCGGCACGATGCGGTCGATGCCCTGCAGTACAGAGTAAGTGTCGAAGATACCGCCGGAAGAGGCGCAGGCACCTACGGCAACCACCCAGCGCGGCTCGGCCATCTGCTCATACACCTGCTTTACCACCGGTCCCATTTTCTTGGCAATGGTACCCATTACTAGCAGAATGTCGGCCTGGCGCGGCGAGAAGCTTGGGCGCTCCGAGCCAAAGCGGGAGATGTCGTAGTTGGCACCCATGGTGGCCATGTACTCGATACCGCAGCAGGAAGTGGCAAAAGGCAATGGCCAAAGCGAGTGCTTACGGGCCAGGCCAATTACTTTCTCCAGGGAGGTGGCAAAGAAACCTGCGCCGGAATAGCCCTCAGGGGCCTCTGCCATGGTAATATCTTTATTGTTTGTATCGCTCATGTCAAGATTATTTTGTTGCTCTGAAAGTATGGTTTGAACCGGCTTTAAGAACAACGGTTAATCCTCAAAAGTTTAATGTTCAGGTCCTACTTAAGTATGCCTTTCTTGATTTCGTAAAAGAAGCCCGCCAGCAGTACAGTAAGGAAAATCAGCATCGGGGTGAAGAAGGCCATGCCATACTCCCGGAAGTTTACCGCCCAAGGGTACATGAAGATGATCTCCACGTCGAAGAGCACGAACAGGATAGCCGTGATGAAGTATTTGTAGGAGATCGGGGTACGGGCATCACCTACGGACTCGATACCACTCTCAAAGGCGGCGCCCTTTACCTCACTGGTTCGCTTGGGGCCAAGGATGTGGGTAAGCACCAGTGCAAAAACCACAAACCCGAGCGCAGCCGCAAACTGAATCAGGATAGGGAGAAAGTCCGATGGTAGATACTGATTTACAGATGGTTCCATTACGTTGTGTCGCTTTCTTGAAATTTGGGAGCAAAATTAGGTATAAATAGCCATTAATCAAAAGTATACCTGCACTGCAAAATAGCTTAAAAGCGTTAGGATAGGTAGGTTCTAAGAAAAATAAAGTTAAAACAATATTAAATATACAAAGGCCACGCCCCGTTATAGGGCGTGGCCTTTGTGGTGGCTGCCGTTTGGCCGGCGGTTACTTGTTCTCTCCCAGGAACGGGTAGCGGTAATCCACTGGCGGAACGAACGTTTCTTTGATAGAGCGGGCCGATACCCAGCGCAGCAGGTTCAGCATGGAGCCGGCCTTGTCGTTGGTGCCGGAAGCGCGGGCGCCGCCGAATGGCTGCTGGCCTACCACCGCACCGGTCGGCTTGTCGTTGATGTAGAAGTTGCCGGCTGCCTGGTCCAGCTTCTTGGTGGCGTACTCCACAGCGTAGCGGTCCTGCGAGAAGATGGCGCCAGTCAGGGCGTAAGGCGATGTGGAATTTACCAGCTCTACGGTATCCTCGAAGTTGTTCTCGTCATACACGTATAGGGTGATAACCGGTCCGAAGATTTCCTCGCACATGGTCACGTACTGCGGGTTGTGCGCAAGAAGCACCGTTGGCTCCACGAAGTAGCCTTTCGACTTGTCGTAGTTGCCGCCGGCAATTACCTCTACTTCGTTGCTCTCCTTGGCGTTGTCGATGTAGCGGGCAATTTTGTCAAACGACTTCTCGTCGATAACGGCGTTAATGAAGTTGCCGAAATCCTCCGGCGCGCCCATCTTGAAGGACTTCAGGTCTTCCTGCACGTAGCCTTTCACCTCGTCCCACAGGTTGCTTGGGATGTAAGCGCGCGAGGCGGCAGAGCACTTCTGGCCCTGGAACTCGAACGCGCCGCGGGAGATGGCTGTGGCCAGCGCCTTGGCATCGGCCGACTTATGGGCAAGTATAAAGTCCTTGCCGCCGGTCTCGCCCACAATGCGCGGGTATGATTTATACTTGTGGATGTTGGTGCCGATGGTCTTCCAGATGTTCTGGAACACGCCGGTGCTGCCTGTAAAGTGGATACCGGCAAAATCAGCGTGGTTGAAGATAACGTCTCCGGCTGTTGGGCCGTCCACATACACCAAGTTGATGACGCCGTCCGGCAGGCCTGCCTCGCGGAACAGCTCCATGATCATCTGGGCAGCGTAAATCTGGGTGTTGGCCGGCTTCCATACCACCACGTTGCCCATCATGGCCACGCAGGAAGGCAGGTTGCCGGCAATAGCCGTGAAGTTGAACGGCGTCAGGGCGAACACGAAGCCCTCGAGCGGACGGTGCTCCATGCGGTTCCATACGCCCGGCGAAGACTCCGGCTGCATCTGGTATACTTCGGTGGCATACTGGGCGTTAAAGCGCAGGAAGTCGATCAGCTCGCAGGCTGAGTCAATCTCGGCCTGGTAAGCGTTCTTCGACTGGCCCAGCATGGTGGCGGCGTTCAGGCGTGCTCTCCAGGGGCCGGCTAATAGCTCAGCGGCTTTCAGGAAGATGCTGATGCGGTGCTCCCAGCCCATGGCGGCCCAGGCTTCGCGGGCGGCAAGCGCGGCGTTAATGGCTTGTTCCACGTGTGACGCGTCGCCCTCGCTGAAGTGGCCGAGGATGTGCTGGTGGTCGTGCGGCTGCACTACCGGCTTCTTGGTATCGGTGTATACTTTGTCGCCGCCGATGTACATCGGGATGTCCAGCTGCTTCGACTTGAGTTCTTTATAAGTGCGCTGCAGTTCCTCGCGCTCCGGGGAGCCCGGCGCATACGATTTTACAGGCTCGTTTACTGGGGTTGGTACTCTAAAAAATCCGGTTGCCATTACGTATATAGTTACAGATTTGAGAATTAGGTTATACAATAGTATACGTAGCCGCCAGGGGCTATCTATACAAAGGTAAGGCATATTATTTGATTTTCCGGCATCAGCAGGCGGCAGGTATTATGCCTTAGGCATGCGCAGGCATGGTATTCGCAAACGCAGGAACCACACTTTTTGCCCTGAGCTATTAAATCAATCCATCCCTATTTTATTATATCTCTGAATTATTTATAACTTGATAGCGAGAAAGTAACGCATTGTCCACTTTATACAGAAAGTCACAGACAAACAACATGAGAAAACTAACCATAGGGGTGTGGGTGCTTGCCCAGGCCATGCTGATGAGCTGCTCCCAAGTTTCCACGGATACCGCTGCCGTATCGTCCGCCAACGAGGCGAGTGCAGCAGCGCAGGGCCTGGAGCTGAAGTTAGAATTGGCTGATAATTACCACGAGGGCAAGGCACAGTCCCGGTCGGTTTTAACGATAACCAACAATGGGGCGGAGGCACTTCCTGCCAAAGGGTGGAAGCTCTATTTTAACGGAGGTGCCGTCAGGTCGGCTGACACGACGGTGGCGATTGTAAAGCACTTTAACGGTGACCTGCACTACCTGGCTCCGGGGCCGGAGTTTAAGGAAATAGCGCCTGGTGCGTCGGCTACGGTAGAGGTGCTGGGCCGCGCTGTCCGGAATGTTTCCAACTTCCCCGTTGGGTTTTACATCGTTTATGATGCGGAGCCGGGAAAAGGTATCCCTGTTTCGCTGAAAGTTGAGCCGGGAACCCACTTTGATGAGGCCACCCAACAATTCGCAGCCAAGACCTATGAGGCGAACGCCGCGATACAAGATATGCCAGCGACAGCACTGACCAAGGTTTTCCCGACGCCGGTTTCTTACCAGGAAAAAGGCGCGCCATTTGTGGTAGACGCCAAGGTAACCCTGGTAGCAGACGCAGACTTCAAAAAGGAAGCAGAGCACCTGGCAGCGGTACTGGCTACGGCCACAGGGCAGCAGCCTGCTGTACAAAGCAATGCCACTGGCAAGGCAATTTTCCTTAGGAAGAAGCCTGGCATGGGAGCAGAAGAGTATACACTGAGTGTAACACCGGAGCGAATTGAGATAACCGCTTCCTCAGCTGCCGGCGCCTTCTACGGCGTGCAGTCGCTGAAAACGCTGTTGCCGGCCACGGCCTACGCGGGCAAGGCGGCCACGGTAGAGGTGCCAGGCGTAGAGGTGAAGGATGCGCCGCGCTTTGGCTACAGAGGCTTTATGATGGACATGGCCCGCAATTTCCAGCCGAAGGCGGAGGTGCTGAAGGTGCTGGACGTGATGGCCCTGTACAAGATGAACAAGCTGCACTTCCACTTCAGCGAGGATGAGGGCTGGCGCCTGGAAATCCGTCCGTTGCCCGAGCTTACCGCTGTGGGCGGCACGCGTGCCCATACCACCGATGGCAGCAGCATTGTGCCTTCCTACGGTTCCGGGCCAGATGCGGCTAACAAAGCGGGTACGGGCTTTTACACCAGAGAGGACTTTATTGAAATCCTGAAGTATGCGCGCGACCGCCACATCGAGGTAATCCCGGAAATAGAGTCTCCGGGCCACGCCAGGGCGGCCATTAAGGCTATGGATGCCCGCTACACGAAGTTGATGGACGAGGGCAAAAAGGAGGAAGCAGAGCGCTACCTGCTGCGCGACCTGAACGATAAGTCGGTGTACCGCTCGGTGCAGGGCTGGAACGACAACATCATGGACGTGTCGCTGCCTTCTACCTATACTTTCCTGGAAACAGTGGTGGATGAGATTATGGCCATGTATAAAGAGGCCGATGCCCCGCTGCACACGATACACTTTGGCGGGGATGAGGTACCGTCAGGGGTGTGGGAGAAATCACCATCCGTGCAGCGCCTCATCAGCCAGAACGCAGAGGTGAAAAATACAGACGACCTGTGGTACTACTACTTCGGCAAGGTGAACCAGATGCTCAAGAAGCGCGGCCTGTACCTGTCGGGTTGGGAGGAAATAGGACTGCGAAAGGAAGTTATGAACGGAAAAGTGAACTGGGTGCCGAACCAGCAGTTCGCCAATGAGAACTTCCATGTAAACGTATGGAAAAACGACCCTGGTTCAGGAGCCGAGGACTTGGCCTACCGCATGGCGAATGCCGGGTATAAAGTAATCCTGACGGGCGTGACTCACTTTTACCTGGACCTTGCCTACAACACTTCCTACGGCGAGCCGGGCCTGTACTGGGGTGGCTATGTAGACATCGACAAGCCGTTTTACTTCATTCCTTACGATTACCTCCGCAACCTGAAAGAGGATAACAAGGGGAACCCGCTGGACCGCTCCATCATCAAGAGCAAAGAGCCGCTGACCGAGAAAGGAAAGTCGAATATTGTGGGCATCGAAGCGCCGCTGTGGTCTGAGACAAACCTGACCACCGAGGCCTTCGAGTATAAGTTGCTGCCTAAGCTGCTGGGTGTGGCTGAGCGTGCCTGGTCAAAGGACCCAAACTGGGCCAAGGAAAAAGATGCGGCGAAAAGCGAGAAGCTCTACAGCCAGGCCTGGTCTGAGTTTATCAACGTGGTAGGCAAGCGAGAGCTGCCGCGGCTGGATGCCTACGCAGGCGGGTATGGCTACCGAATCCCGACGGCGGGTGCAAAGGTGGTAGACGGAAAAGTAGCGGCCAATGTGCAGTTCCCCGGCTTCACCATCCGCTACACGACAGACGGCACAGAGCCAACAGCAACTAGCCAGAAGTATACGGCGCCTGTTGAGGCAACCGGAGCCGTGAAGCTGCGCGTGTTTAACGCTGCAGGGCGTGGCGGACAAACCATCACCATCCAAAACCAAACCTCCATGTAAGCAGCCCTGGCTGAAGAGAGGCATCAAAAGTATGGCCACAGGTTGCAGTACGCAGCTTGTGGCCATACTTTTTTACACAGGTTTCGGCTACAGTTCCGGCTGACTGACCAATTACACTTTGCTGCTTACGGGAGACTAGCGGAGCGATCGCGCAGCATTTCCCTCATTCTGCAAGTAGAATTTTCTGATTTATACTTCCTCTTATACTCTGAAGTATACTTTGTTTGCTCCTTGATTCTCGCTCTTTCGGGTTTGCCATTCCAAAGTATAATAGCCGCTATTTGCTATACTTTTAAGGAATGCGAATTGCACAAATTTATACTTTGTACTTGTTGAGAATCAGGTGAAAGTATGTTTTTGCGGACGGAAGCTAAGGTTATGATGTGGGGGAGTGTAACCCAAATTGCACTATCCTGCGTATAAGGTTCCGGCCACTGCCAGTAGGCGGTGGTAGTAACCAAAATTTTAAGTACTATGAAAAAGACAACGAAGACCTACGCAAAAGTAATGCTGGCTGCGGCCCTGGGCTTTTCTTTTGCTGCTGAGGCCGCAAACTATACCTTTGCCGAAGCTAATGCTGCGGTTGTAACTGTACAGGATGATAAACTGCCGATGCAGCAGGAACTGCTGGGCGAGCATGCCGACATAAACGCCATCACGGCCGCCAACATGCGCCAGGCCTACATCACGTTTATGGAGAACGTGCGCGAGAAGAAAGCCAACTGGGGCGATGAGGACTGGCAGAACGCCAAAAACGTGCTGGAGCGCCTGAACGCCCACAAGGAGACTGTGGAGAAGGAACTTGGCACCGACGACAAAGGCAAAATTAAGATGCTGCAGGCCGAGTTCAGAACCCTGGAGACAGGCGGCGACATAAAAGACTAATTAAATAGCCAAGTATAAACGAAAAGGGCGGTGGTTTTCCACCGCCCTTTTTTGTTATAGTATCTGCTTCAGCTCGCTCAGGCAGCTTATCTCGTAAGTCGCTTTCGGCCGCTGGCGCGTCTTTATCCTCTCCGGGTTAAAGTATACCTGGTCTATGCCGGCGTTGCGGGCACCCTCGATATCGCACTCGAAGTTATCGCCAATCATAAGGCACTGCTCGGGGTTCACGTCTATCCTGTCGAGCAGGTGGCGGAACATGCGCTGGTCCGGCTTTTTATACCCGCAGCACTCAGAGGTAACCACTTCCTTAAAGTAATCGTGCAGCATGGCCGAGCTCATCTTTACCTGCTGCACCTCCTTAAAGCCGTTGGTGATGATGTGGAGGCCATACTTCGGCTGCAGGTACTCCAGCACCTCGTAGGTATGCGGGAACACGGCTTTCTTGGTAGGGCAGAGCGAAGTGTAGGCTTCCGAAATGCCCTCCGGCACCTCGTGCTCCTCCAGGCCCAGGCCGGTCAGGGTTTTCACAAAGCGGCTCCGGCGCAGTTCCTGCTGGTCTATCTTGCCTTTGTTGTAGAGGTCCCAGAGGCGCATGTTCACAAACCTATACTTGCGGTAAAACGAGTCGCAGGTGAATTTGCCATACTTTGCCAGCTCAAACTGCTCGTACAAAGTATAAAGGGTCTCTTCGGAGTTCTTCTCAAAATCCCACAGCGTATGGTCCAGGTCGAAGAGAATATGCTTGTATGCTTTCATATCAGGGTATAACAGGGTCAGGTAGAAGTAAAACGCCTTTGTGGGGCGGATGTTTCGGGAGCAGTGCAGAAAGAGATGGCGCCGTTTTGGAACTGCTATACTAAAACGATGGTTCGGGAGTTATACTTTGCCGGGATTTAAGATGCTATCCAGCGGCGGTTCTGCAGCTTCGTGACGGCCAGCTCGCGGTTAGAGTACAAAATCTGGTATACTTCCAGGTCCTTCTGCAGGATGGTGTCGCGCTCCATGTAGGAAAAGATCTGGTTCACAAAGTCGGCCCCCTCATCCTTTATGGAATAGTACACCCACTGGTCCAGCTTGCGGGGGGCCACCAAACCGGCATTGCGCAGGTAAGCCAGGTGGCGCGAGGTCTTGGTCTGGGTAAAGTCCAGCACCTGCTCCAGGTCGGAGGTGCACATCTCGCGGTTGCGCAGGATCAGGTGAAGTATGCGCAGCCTGGACTCGTCGGCAAGAGCTTTGAGTACCTGCTGCCCGAAGGCCAGGCTAAAGTGTTTCAGTCTCATAAGGGTTGTAATAGTGGCCGGGGCTGCCTGAACAAAATTAGCCAAAAGTGGCTATTATAAAAGAATTAATAAGTATAATTGTAGCCTATGACCTTTCCTGCTATTCTACGTGCTTCCCTCCCGAATGCCCTGAAGTGGATGTGGCTACCGCTGTTTTTGCTGCTGCTGACGCCTGATAAGGCCGAGGCGCAGACCAGGCAGCGCGTGGTGCAGCTCTCCGGCTTTGTGGCCACCGGCGACAGCCTGTACGGTGTGGCAGGGGCGGGCGTATTTGTGCCGGGCACCAACCGCGGCACCTACACCAACGACTACGGCTACTTCTCCATGCCGGTGCTGGCCGGCGACAGCGTGCTTTTTGCCGCGCTGGGCTTTAAGACGCAGTACCTCATCATCCCCAAAAACTACGAGAGCCAGAGCTACTCTATCATCATGCAGATGCAGGAAGACCCTACCGAGCTACCCACTGTGGAGGTATTTCCCTGGCCCACCGAACGCGACTTTAAGGAAGCTGTGGCCAACGTAAGGCTCCCTGACAAGGGTACGGCCATCATCACCCGCGATTTGGACCCGCGCCGCCTGGAGGAAATGTCGCGCATCACCCCGATGAGCGACGCGCAGAACTTCCGCTTCTGGCAGCAACAGCAGATACAACAGCAGCAAAACCGGCACATGTACCCCACGGTTAACATGATGGCCATCCCGCAGCTGCTACGCGGCCTGTTAAACGGCAATAAATAGTAACACAACACTCCTTTCCGGAAGTATAAGTATGGTATAGGCCCCGGCCTGTAGCGACGGCAAAATTGCATTCGGCAACTAACAAACCGGTGTTTCGTTTGTTGCCTATATAGTGCTTTGCGCATTTATATAGCAAAACAACAATGTTTTTGACCGCTACAAGCTTTAACAAACCATACTATGCTTGAACCTGAAGAACTTTCCCTTAACATCCCTGACACGACAAAACCCCGGGTCGTGATTATTGGCGGGGGCTTTGGAGGTATAAACCTTGCCAAACAGCTCCCCAACAAAGATTTTCAGGTGGTGATGTTTGACAGGCAGAACTACCACGGCTTCTGGCCGCTGCTTTACCAGGTGGCCTCGGCCGGCCTGGAGCCGGATTCGATTGCCGAGCCGCTGCGCAAAATGTTCAGCTCCGACAAGTACCCGGACTTCCACTTCCGCCTGGTAAAGGTAACCGGCATTAACCCGGAGGCCAGGGTCGTGCACACCGTCATCGGCGACGTGTCTTACGACTACCTGGTGATTGCCACCGGCACCAAGCCCAATTACTTCGGCAACGACCAGATAAAGAAATTTGCCTTCCCGCTCAAGCAGATACCCGAGGCCCTGAACCTGCGCAGCCAGATTTTGCAGTGCTTTGAGCAGGCCAGCATGACCAAGGACCCCGAAAGGCGCCAGGAACTCATGAACTTCGTGATTGTGGGCGGCGGCCCTACCGGCGTGGAGTTGGCCGGTGCCCTGGCTGAAATGAAGGCTCACGTCCTGCCTACCGACTATCCCGGCCTGGATTTCAGCCAGATGAACATCATCCTGGTAGAGGGCATGGACCGCCTGCTACCGCCCATGTCGCCGGAGTCAAGCGAGAAAACCTACAAGTACCTGCATGAGCTCGGGGTGGATATCCGGCTGGGCACGCTCGTGAGCTCTTACGATGGTGTGCTAGCCATGCTCAAGGATGGCGATCAGATTAGAACCAATACCCTTATTTGGGCGGCAGGCGTGTCGGGAGCCTTGATAGAGGGCTTGCCGGAAACCTCCGTGGAGCGCGGCCGCATTCTGGTGAACGAGTACAACCATGTGCTGGGCTATGATAACATGTTTGCCATCGGGGACATTGCTTTCATGAAACTGCCGGATTTCCCGAAAGGGCACCCGGGAGTGGCACAGCCTGCCATACAGCAAGGCAAGCTGTTGGGCAAGAACCTGCCACGCCTGCTGCGCAAAGAGCCGCTGGAGCCCTTCAAGTATAAAGACAAGGGATCGCTGGCCATTATCGGGCGCAACCGTGCCGTAGCCGACCTGCCGGGCAATCTGCACTTTGGGGGCTTCCTGGCCTGGGTGGTGTGGCTGTTCGTGCACGTGATGGCGCTGGTGGGCTTCCGCAACAAGCTGGTGGTGCTCAGCAACTGGGCCTACAGGTTCTTTACCTACGAGAACGGCACCCGCCTGATTATCCGTCCTTTTGTGCGGCGCGGCGACAGGATAGGGCGCAAGTTTATTGATAAGTATCAGGCGGATTGATGGGAAGATAGATTAGAAATTGGGACTAAGCCCTAGAGAATTGCTATTAAAGTATAACTTCACGGGCACAACCTTTCTAACCCTTCGCCCATGCAAACGAACGCCTTCTTTACCCGCTTTAAGCTGCCAGCCACGCCAGTGCTGGGGCTGGCAGCTCTTTTATTTTCTGTAGCGGCTTGTAACAATGCCGTCGAGCAGCAAGACACAGCCACTGCCACTACAACTGAACCAGAGCCTATGGAAATGAGCACGTTTTACGTGGGCACCTATGCCAAACCCGAGGAGGAGAGCATCTTCCTATACAGCCTTAACCCTGAGACAGGTGAGCTGACGCGCGTGGCCGGCTTTAAGGCCGGAGAGAATCCCTCGTACCTTACATTGGACGCTACCGGGGAGCACCTGTACGCAGTAAACGAGACCACCAATTTTGAAGGCAAGGAAAGTGGTGCGGTAAGTGCATTTGCCGTGGGAGAGGAGGGGAAGGAGCTAACCCTATTGAACCAAGCTCCATCGGGTGGCGGCGCGCCTTGCCATATCTGGCTTTCCGGGGGAAATACGGTGCTGGTAGCCAACTATGTGGGCGGAAACGTGGCCGCCCTGCCGGTGCAGGCGGATGGACAGCTGGGACAGCCGCAGGTGCTGCAGCACAAAGGCACCGGCCCGAACAAGGAGCGCCAGGAAAAGCCGCACGCTCACTACATCGCTCCTTCGCCAGATGGCAAGTATAGCTTTGCCGTGGACCTGGGGGCTGATAAAGTGTTTGGATACAGGCTAGAGGACGGGAAACTAGCTCCGAACAACCCTGCCGTAGCCTATACTTCAGCGCCCGGCTCTGGGCCGCGCCACATGGCCTTTCACCCGAGCGGCAAGTACGCTTACCTGCTGCACGAGCTTAACTCCACGGTAACCGTTCTAGAGTACGATGCCGCGAAAGGCACTTTCACAGAAGCACAAACCCTGACTACACTGCCGGAAGATGCTAAGGGTGACAATTATCCGGCGGCCATCAAAGTATCGGCGGACGGCAAGTTCCTGTATACGTCTAACCGCGGGCACAACAGCATTGCCGTGTTCGCCGTGGAACAGGAGGGTAGCCAGCTGAAACCAGTACAGCACATGAGTACCGGCGGCGACTGGCCCCGCGATTTCTCCCTCGACCCATCCGGAAGTATACTTTTGGTAGCCAACGAGCGCTCCAACAACATCACCGCGTTTAAGGTAGACAAAGCCACAGGCAAACTCTCCGCCACCGGCCAGGAGGCGCAGGTGCAGAAACCGGTGAATCTGGTGTTTAGGTAAGTAATAGGACAGAAGAACTTTAGACAGAGGATAAAAGACATTTCAAGTATAAAGAGCAACAATTCAGGTAGATGCTTAATGTTGTTCCAGGGTTTATACTTTAAGTTAACTTAGTGTCATACTTATCATTTTATACCTTGAAGTATGCTGACGGAGCCAAGTAAGCATAAATAGCCTGTTATACTTCTTTCCTTCGTCAAATGGTCTTTTGTCTAACTACCCTTTGCCTATACTTTAAGTGATGATAGAACTACTTGCAGAGACACACGAAGACATGCTGGCCGTGCGGGTAAGCGGCGAGCTGACCAACGACGACTTTGACCTGTACCGCGAGCAGATCAGGGACAGGATGAAGCGCTACGGTTCTGCGCGGCTATACTACGAGATGGTGAACCTGAGTTGGGTAAAGCCCGGTGCCGCACTGGAAAACGCCCTGTTCGATTTGGTGCACGGCCGCGAGTACGATCGCGTAGCCATGGTAGGCGAGAAAGTATGGCAGGAGTGGGCGGCTAAGATCATCAGCCCGGTAAAAAAGAAGGGCGTGCGCTACTTTAACCTGGCAGACCGCGAAAAGGCGCTGCGTTGGGTGCAGACGGGAGAGGAATAAAAAACGCCCGCAGAACAAGCCAGTTCTGCGGGCGTTTACTTTTTTAAAGTATACTGTTGCTACTGCGCCAGCGCCTCTGCGCGCACCTTCTGGAAGAACAGCAGGTGGTACTCTAGCGCATTGCCCCAGTAAGCCCAGGTATGGGCACCCGGACGCTCGATGTACTCGTGCGGCACCTTCTCATACACCAGGCGGCGGTGTAGCTCGCGGTTATCTTCAATCAGGAAGTCATCCACGCCACAGTCAATCATAAACTTAACGCCGCTGGCCTTTAGCTGCGGCACCATGTGCACGACAGAGTTCTGGCGGAACAGCTCCTGGTTTTCCTGCTTTGGCCCCAGCAAGGCCTCTATACTTTCAAGCAGCTTATCCGAATCAATCCTGGACACGTTCAGCGCCCCGCTCATACTTCCGGCGGCCAGGTAGAGCTCCGGGTGGCGTGCCGACAAGTATAAAGCGCCGTGCCCGCCCATACTCAGGCCCGAGATAAACCGTCCACTGCGGTCGCTGATGGTGCTATACTTGCGCTCCACCTCCTGCCGCAGCTCCTGCGTGATATAGGTCTCGTACTGGCTGGACTTGTCCACAGGGCTGTCGAAGTACCAGCCGCTGAAGCCGCCCTCCGGCGTAACGATGATGAGTTGGTATTTGTCGGCCATACTTTGCAGCAGGTCTTTTTGCGGCGGCGTTTTGAGCCAGTTGCTGAAGTTGCCGCTGTAGCCGTGCAGCAAGTATAAAACAGGGTAGGGGCCGTTCTTTTTCTTGCCGTGCCCTTCGGGTGTCACCACGCCGGCCTTCAGCGTTTTATGCATCGATGGGCTCTGAATCACCAGAGTATCGACCTTGGCTGCCTCGGCAGTAAGTACACAGAGGAACAGCAGGAGGAAAGTATAAATTCTCTTTTGCATAGCGGTTAAGTATAGATTATGCAAAATATAGATAAAGCGGTAATTTTAAAGTATAAACCTGCTTTTAAGTATAGCGGTGCCTCCCGCTTCTAAACGGCTTTATGGAAAGTATAAATCGGTATGAAAAGGGGGACTAAGGCGCCTACAACACAAAAGCCATCAGATAATAACCCGATGGCTTTTGCTGTTTAGTATAAGCTCTTTTGCTTAATCTACAGTGTCTTCAATCTCGTTTGCCATTTTCTCGTGAGACTCCAGCTTTGGCAAGGTCTTAGCCGCCAGGGCTTTTACCTGCTCGTTCTGTGCGTTTCTGGTCTTAGCCTCAAACATAGCGATATCCATTTTATGGGCGCGCTCCATGGTGTCCATATAGTCTTCATCAAAGCCAGCGCCGGTCTTGCTGGCAAGCTTATCCACCATGGTTTGGTGCATCGGCATCATGGTAGTTGGCAATTCTACACCCATTTCAGAAGCGATAGACTCCATTTCCTGGTTGGCTTCTGTATGGTGATCTATCATCATCTGGGCATACTCCTTCACCTTAGGGTCTGTGGCCTTCTCAAGCGCCATCTCACCTAGCTCTATCTCCAGCAGGTTGCTGCTGGCGGCTGTCATCATAAAAGTGGCGTCATCCAGGTTGGTCAGGCTGGTCATGTCCAT
This sequence comes from Pontibacter chinhatensis, assembly GCF_900113285.1. GTDB lineage: Bacteria > Bacteroidota > Bacteroidia > Cytophagales > Hymenobacteraceae > Pontibacter > Pontibacter chinhatensis. The sequence goes on along the minus strand of NZ_FOOT01000002.1, from coordinate 841,176 downwards.
GGTGGCATCCATGCCGGAGGTGGCTGTAGCTGCCCCAGTTGCCCCGATGGTTCCGGGTCTGTCGGTGTTGGTGCCTGTCGTTGTCGTGGTGCCGGTATTTCCTGTGTTTGTAGTTGTGTTCGTGTTGGTGGTCGTTGTTTCATCGGTGGTTCTGCCAGGAGAGGTCACGGTCTCAGACCTTTCCATCGAAGTAGAGTCGGCAGTAGCAGAGCCTGTGCTGCTACATGCGGTTGCGGCCATCATTGATCCCGCAACAAAGTATAACATGACTTTTTTCATAGCTTTCAAAGTTTTTAAATCCAACTTTTTATACGCCAGCGTTTTAGGGGAGTTGAATCCTGTGCAAAAACAATTTTCATAAACCTGTTTAAAACTTTGTTTTAATATGATTAAGTATAGATAAGTGCAATTTTAGGAGATGGCATAAGCTGCCCGGGCACCACCTGTATCCAAAAGTGCTGGCCCGGAAAAAGAAAAAGCGACACCTCATCAGAAGTGCCGCTTTTTTGTAGCTAAACTTTAAACTAATCTATTCTTATTCATTCGTCGGGATTTGCACATCCACGTTGTTGAAGCGGATGCGGCCATCCTCCAGCACGGCCTCCACCACAGAGTCTTTGTTGATGGTGCCGGCCAGAATCTCCTTCGACAGCTCGTTGAGTACCTGGCGCTGCAGCACACGCTTCAGCGGACGGGCGCCAAACTGCGGGTCGTAGCCCTGCTCGCCCAGGTAGTCCAGCACCTCTTCGGTTGCGACAAGCCGTATGCCGGCCTCGTCCAGACGGTCCTGGATGTGGCCAAACTGGATGGTAACGATCTTGCGGATATCCTCGCGACTCAGTGGACGGAACATCACCAGCTCGTCGATTCGGTTGAGGAACTCCGGCCTGACCGACTTCTTCAGCAGCTCGAACACCTCGTCCTTGGTGCGCTCAATCACCTCGTCGTGGTTGATCTCATCCATCAGCTCAAAGTTGCTCTGGATGATGTGCGAACCGATGTTGGACGTCATGATGATAATGGTGTTCTTGAAGTTCACCACGCGGCCCTTGCTGTCGGTCAGACGGCCGTCGTCGAGCACCTGCAGCAGGATGTTGAACACGTCCGGGTGCGCTTTTTCAATCTCATCCAGCAGCACCACCGAGTAGGGCTTGCGGCGCACGGCCTCTGTCAGCTGACCGCCTTCGTCGTATCCAATGTATCCCGGAGGCGCCCCAATCATACGGCTCACGGCGTGGCGCTCCTGGTACTCACTCATATCGATGCGCACCATGGCGTTCTCGTCATTGAACAGGTAATCGGCCAGCGCCTTGGCCAGCTCGGTTTTACCCACACCGGTCGTGCCCAGGAAGATGAAGGAGCCAATCGGGCGTTTCGGGTCCTGCATACCGGCACGGCTGCGGCGCACAGCGTCGGAGATGGCCTCGATGGCTTCTTCCTGACCGGCTACGCGTTTGCCCAGCTCCTGCTCCAGGTGCAGCAGCTTCTCGCGGTCACTCTGCAGCATTTTGCTCACTGGAATGCCGGTCCACTTGGCAACCACTTCGGCAATGTCTTCGGAGTTCACCTCTTCTTTGAGCATCGGGTTTTCGCCCTGCATCTGGCGCACTTGCTCCTGTAGTTCTTTCAGGTGTGCCTCTGCTTCCTGAATCTTGCCGTAGCGCAGCTCCGCCACGCGGCCATAATCGCCGCTGCGTTCGGCCTGCTCTGCCTCGAGCTTATAGTTCTCGATGTTCTCTTTCTCTTTCTGGATGCCTTCTATAATCTGCTTTTCGTTCTGCCACTTGGCTTTCAGGTCATCGCGTTTGGTGGACAGCTCGGCAATCTCCTTCGAAAGTATGGCTTCCTTGTCGCGGTCGTTTTCGCGGCGGATAGCCTCCCGCTCAATCTCGAGCTGCATGATGCGGCGCTGAATCTCGTCGAGCTCCACCGGCAGCGAGTCGATCTCGATGCGCAGTTTGGCGGCCGCTTCGTCCATCAGGTCAATGGCCTTGTCGGGCAAAAAGCGGTCTGAGATGTAGCGGTTCGAAAGTTCCACGGCCGCAATAATGGCGTCGTCCTTAATACGCACCCCGTGGTGTACTTCATACTTATCTTTGATACCGCGAAGTATGGAAATGGCATCCTGCACGCTTGGCTCGTCCACCATCACCGCCTGGAAACGACGCTCCAGGGCCTTGTCCTTCTCGATATACTTCTGGTACTCCTTCAGGGTAGTCGCACCAATGGCATGCAGCTCGCCGCGGGCCAGGGCCGGCTTCAGCAGGTTAGCCGCGTCCATGGCGCTGTCGCCACCGGCTCCGGCGCCAATTAATGTATGGATCTCGTCGATGAAAAGGACGATCTCGCCTTCGGCATCCACCACCTCTTTGATTACCGCCTTCAGGCGCTCCTCGAACTCACCTTTATACTTGGCACCTGCCACCAGCAGGCCCATGTCCAGGCTCATGAGCGTCTTGTTTTTCAGGTTCTCCGGCACGTCGCCACTCACGATGCGCTGCGCCAGGCCTTCCACAATGGCGGTTTTACCCACGCCAGGCTCACCCAGCAGTACCGGGTTGTTCTTGGTGCGGCGGCTCAGGATCTGCAGCACGCGGCGAATCTCCTCGTCTCGGCCAATCACAGGGTCTATCTTGCCGCTGCGGGCCATCTCGTTCAGGTTGCGGGCATAGCGCTTGAGCGAGTTATACTTGGCCTCCGCGTTCTGGTCGGTTACCTTGGCGCCGCCACGCAGTTCTTTTATCGCTTTCTTGAGGTCTTTCTCGTTAAAGCCCACATCCTTCATCAGGCTGGCTACCCGGTCACGACCGGCCAGTATGCCCAGCAGCATGTGCTCAATGGCCACATACTCATCGCCAAACTCCTTTAGGTAGGAGGTTGCTTTCTGCAAAGCCGCTGCCGCATCATTCGCCAGGTATGGACTACCGCCGCTCACTTTGGGGTAGGCGGCCACAATCTCATCCAATTTACTGTGCAGGATGTTGCCGTTGATGTTGAGTTTCTGGAGCAGGAAGTTGGTTACGTTCTCGTCTGTCTCCAGTATTGCTTTTAAAATATGCCCGGTTTCAATAGCCTGCTGCTGGTTGCCGCCTGCTATCTCAGTGGCCTTTTGGATGGCCTCTTGGGCTTTGATGGTATAGTTATTAAAGTTCATATCGTTTTACCTGTTTTCCCCTAATCTTCATTCTACGAGCTTAGCAGCAAAGGATACACCAATGGTATTATGGTGTGATTCTACTGAAATTATGACAGGTTTATTTCGCGTAAAATGGAGTTCTAAGGACATAATGGCATAGAAGCATCTGCAAAGAAGTATAAAACGGCAAAAGGCAGCTCTAGTGGCTGCCTCCTGCTGCTATTCAAATTAATCTAACCTTATCTTGCTTATTTATTCTGCCATTTGCAGTTCCACTGTTACCTGTAGCTCATCTTCCACTTTAAACAGTCCGCCCATTTTTTTTGGTGTGGCCAGGCCCAGCTCGGAGAAGTTCAAACAGATGTTGCCTCTCAGGTTACTGGCGCCTTTGCCGGCACAAGGGTAGAAGCTCACGTTCTGCAGCGGAATGCTTTTGCCTGCCACTAACAGGTTCAGGTCGCCTTTGTAGTTTTTGCCCTCCCGTCTCAGGTACACCACCTCAATCTTGGTGTAAGGGTGCTGGCTGGCGTTCAGCGTCTTCTCAAAGTCCTTGTTGAGGAGAATATTGCCGCAGTTAAAATCCTTTACAGGTATGGCCAGTTTTAGCCTTTTTCCCCGGGGAATCTGCCTGTTGAGCAAAAGTGTATCTTTCTGGCTGCTGCTACTGGTGTAGGCGCAGTTGATGGTGCCTAGCGAGGTGCCTGCGGCTACGGTTACTTTGTTGCCCGTAATCACGACAAACTCTTTTTTCTCGGGCAGTACCGCTGCGCTCATCAGCATAGAGGCAGCAACCAGAAAGATACGAACAGGTAACATGGTTATTCAGCTTTAGAAAGATATGGCTCCTTCAATCATGAAGCCTTCGAACTCACCGCCGTGGCGGATATCGGTAGGAGCAAAGCCTTTGTATTGCTGCTTCACGTACTCCGCTTTGGCAAGTATATTTTTAGTTACAAACCAGCCGCCGCCTACCTGTATTCTGTTCAGGTTCACTTTGTTGTTAAGCACGTCCGGAGTTGCAGCCAGTGGGGCCAGGCGTCCTTCTACGGCATTGTAGCGGCCTGCCACGTACAGGTTTTCGTTGCTTCCGAAGCGGTACACCACATCAGTGCCTACTTGTGTCCAGGTGCGGTCTTTTGGCTCGTCGGCTGCGCCAAGTCTGCCTTTGCCTTTGGCCTGCTCAAAGTTGCCGAAGAGCTCCAGGCCGCGGTACTTCACGAACGGGTTGATAACCATAGCTGTGATGCTGTTGGTAAGGCCCGGGTTGATATGACCTGAAGTGAAGTGCGTAGCTGTCGTAACGGCTACACCGCTTGCAATTCGGGCAGGGTCCATCACCAGGTAGTAGCGTGAGCCGGCACGGTCGCCGCCATACAGGGTGTTTCTCACAGAGCCGGCAGTGGTGTACACAGAGCCCGTTAAGCGTACCCGAAGGTCTTCGTTCAGCTGGCTGTCGTAGCCCAGTTTACCGATGAAAGAGGGCTTGCGCTGGTCCGGATTCTGGATACCACCCTGGATTTCACCGCCTGTTACGGAGCCTACTGCCAGGAAGCCATTGTTCTGGTAGATAACCTCAGCACCGATTTCAGTGGTGAAGGCATCCATGATGTAGTTGCCCACGAAGGGGTTGTGCAAGGCATGGGCGTTATCGGTTCTGCGGAAGTGGGCGTCGCCGTAGTTGATTTCCATGTGGCCCACTTTCAGGGTCAGGTTCTCCATCAGCTTGTCCACCAGCGGGCTGTTCAGGAATTCCGCCTTATCTACCTGAATGTAGCCACCTTTTACCCAGGCCTCTGGGTGGTGTCTGGAAGACAGGTAAGTAATCAGGTTGAGTCGGATACCGTCGGCCAGCGCCACATCCAGGTTCAGGTTGGCTGCAGCCAGGTTAAAGCCGTTCTCGATAGGCATCAGCTGGTTGAGGTTCACCTCGTTGTTGCCTTGCTGCTGCATCAGGGCTGTGGCCGAGTTCTTGTGCTTCAGGCCCTGGAACTGCTGCGCAAAGCCGCCGCCAAGTCTCACTTTAATGCCATCAAAGGCTGCTGTGTCCTGCTTCGGCGTTTCGAAGGTATTCAGTCCCCTTTTATCGTAAGGGCGGGCGTATGGCAGGTCAGATAACGTAATCTGCGCAAAGGAGCTCAGGCTTAAGCCAAGCATCAGGCCCAGTGAAAGTGTAAACTTTTTCATGACGTTCAGTATTTAAAATCGTTAGTTTTTTGTGTAAGAAGCAACGGGCTGGAAGCCTACCTTGAAGTTGAGTTTAAGCTCGTTACCGGTTTTTACAGTGCCTAAAAGCGCTGTAGGTGGCTTGATGCCGAAGTCGGTGAACTTGATGTTCGCCTCACCTGCCATTTGCACCAGGCTGGATTTTGTGCTTGTCTCCACGTTAAAAGTCACAGGCTTGGTAGTACCGGCGATGGTCAGGTTACCTGTAGCCAGGCCGCGGTTGTTGTCCAGTGCGCGGAAAGAAGTCAGCGTGAATGTGATGTCTGGGAACTTGGTAGCCTTAAGCGACTCGTAGGCTAGGTCGTCCATCTTAGTCGTGCCACTTTTGATAGACTGGGTCTTCATGGTCACGGAGGCAGACTTCACGGTTTTAAGGGTGCTACCCTCCACAATTATTTCAGCTGTGCCCTGGGCCTGCGCGGAAGTCATCTCCCAGTCGTGCAGGGTAGAGGTGCCTTTTACTTTTAGCTCAGGCTTTGCGGCCAGTTTATACTGATCCTGGGCGAGCAGCGTGTTGCCTAGGCTTAATCCTAACAGGAGGCTAAGCAGGCTTAGCAGTTTTATGGGATTGAAAGTTCTCATGATGCAAGGGGTTAAGGTTGCTACTATTTTGTGTTATTTCTATGATGCAAAACTATAGCAGCCCGCCTCCGCAGCGAATGACCTTGCGCAGTTAAAGAAGTGATCTTAGCCGCTTTTTAAGGTGATAAAAAGCAGTAAGTGCCTATGAAAGCCGGTTTTTGCCCTCTTTGGCGGCTTTTTTGTGTTTCTGGAGCGTATGCGATCTCCCTTTCAGGTGAGAATAGTGTAGCGAAAAATATCGCGTGATTGAGGAAAGTGTAGTTGAACTGGAGTTGTAAACAGGGCGGGTTGTATTTCCTATGAAAGTATAAATAGTTGATAGTCTAATAGTTATACCTTGAGGCGTAGCTTTGCCTGCTGAAAATAGAAAAATACAAAAGAAGGGAAGGTATACTTTGTTATTTCACCTCGCTCTTGAAAACAGCCGCGTAGTGGTCGGCCAGGCGGGTGGGCTCGGGCAGTTTATACTTGGTGGCGCAGGCCAGCGCTATACTTGTCGCGGACTCCAGGTCCATCAGATGGCCGGGCGAGACGAAGACGGGCTTGATGTTATCCTTGGTGCGGAGCACGTTGGCGATGATCTCATCCTTATACACCAAAGGAGAAATGGAGCCTTTAGTAGCGGCGGGCTCTTTATACTTGCCTACCAGCACTTTCTTGGCCACGCCCATGGTGGGCTTGTTCAGGTGCAGGCCCAGGTGCGTGGCAATGCCCAGGCGGCGCGGGTGCGAAATGCCGTGGCCGTCCACCATGATCAGGTCGGGCTTTTGTTCCAACTTTTCGTAGGCTTTGAGCAAATTGGGTGCCTCCCGGAAAGCCAGAAAGCCCGGGATGTAAGGCAACTCCACCGGGCCATGGTGCCATACTTTCTCCACCACCTCCAGCTCCGGATAGGTTAAAAGTATAAAAACCGAAAGGATGGTGTCCTCCCCGATAAAGGAAGAATCGCAGCCGGCTATCAGCTTCAGGTCAAAATCCGGCTTCTGGATAACGATGCGCTCCTGCATCCGGCGCTGCTCTTCGGTGAGGCGGGCAAGTGTAGCCGGGTCCGGGGCAGGGTAGTCGAAGCGTCGGAAGTAAGACATGGGAGTTAGAGGGTTAGAGAGTTTAGGAGTTAGAGAGTTGTGGAGTTAAAAAGTTAGAAGGTTAGAAAGTTAGAAGGTTAGAAAGTATGGGCTTGGTTTGAAGTCTAAGCTCATTGTTACGTGCATACGTTTTTTCTGATTAATGGTGGTAGCTGTAGAAGCTCCTTGAAAGTATAGACTCATCACAATCCAACCTTTCCAGTTCTAAGACGCAACGTATTGCGTCTCTACGACTCTTTAACTCCTAAATTCTCTAACTCTCAAACTCCCAAACTCTCCTCAGGCGCTGCAGGGGTAGATTAGCTTTGCGAACAGCAGATACCAGCGGCCTTCTACAAAGCCGAAGTGAAACTCGAAGGAGGTGGCGGTGTGCAGGACGGATTGCTGTACCAGCGGCAAGGTGGCTTCTACCTGTTTTAACTGTGCCGGAGGCAGGTCGGCATAATTCCAGTAGCCGCTTTTCACGAAAGGCCCGGGGCCGGCTGCAAAGCACCCGTCCTTGCTATAGCCTGATTTACCGGCTTCGTAATCCATGTCTGCACAGTTGAAGGTAGGCCAGGATTCCTGTTGCAGGTCGCAGGTTTTTACCTCGTCTTTTACCGTCAGGAAAGAGCGATCCTGAAACGCACGTTTAAAGCTGCTGATATTTCTTACGAAAGTCATTTTAGGCACCGCGCCCGGCTGCTCAATCACCCATAAGCCATACTTCGGGTGCAGAAACTGGTTTAGAGCGGCCGTATCAGCAGCCTGCAGTGCCGAAAAGAACTGGTTGAATGCCTGCTCAAAAGTAGTGTCGGCTGCCACCGTTCCTTCCTGCTCCGTCTCCAGGGAGTTCGTCTGCTGCTCGCCATCAGGTTTCCTGTCAGGGCTGCAGGCACTCAATAGAAGCAATAAGGCAAGTATAAAGTATAAATAACGCATCGTGATTCAGGCCATACTTCTCCTGATACGCACAGCGGGGGCAGGTGTATACTTTCTGAACTTTGGGTAGGGTGGTTCGTAATCAAAGTAGGCAGATAACCAGATGCTTATACTAGTGTAAGATAACAAGCTATGATGAACTATACTTTCAACGACAGTGTCCGGATAGAGCTGAAGGATGCCCATTTAGTTGGCGATTTGGTGATTCCGGAGAACGCCTCCGGGTTAATTATCTTCTCGCATGGCAGCGGAAGCAGCCGCCTCAGCAGCCGCAACCGCTTTGTGGCAGATCACCTGCAGCGGTCGGGTTTTGCCACGCTGCTCTTCGACTTGCTCACCGAGGAGGAAGACCAGGAGTACAGCAACCGCTTTGATATCCCCAAACTCACGCGCCGCCTCATCGACACGACCTACTGGGTGCAGCAGGACCCGCGCACCCAGGATTTTAACCTGGCTTACTTTGGGGCCAGCACGGGAGCCGCCTCCGCCATCGGAGCCGCTGCCGCCGAGGGACCTGAGATTGTAAAGGCCGTGGTGAGCCGCGGTGGCCGCCCTGACCTGGCCGATGCCGTTTTACCCGACCTGCGCGTGCCGACGCTGCTGATTGTGGGTGGCAAGGATGAGGAAGTGCTGGCGCTGAACATGCAGGCGCAGGACCAGATGCAGTGTATCAAGGATTTGGAAATCGTGCCCGACGCCACGCACCTGTTTGAAGAGCCGGGTGCGCTGGAAATGGCTGCCCAACTGGCCACCGACTGGTTCCGGAAGTATGTGAAGCCCGAAAAGCAGCAGCCCCTGCGCCAGGACCAGCCCTAGGATAGTTGTGAATGAGCGAATGAGTGGGTGCGTGAATAGTTGTTGATTGTTCGTTACTCGCTACTTGCAGCTATAGTTTATGGACGGTCGGCTTTGTCTGAGTTTGATACTTAACGATTCTATACTTGCCGGTGCGCACAGCTACATACACTCATTTACTCAATCACTCATTCAAAATTAAAACCATGGATATGATCCGAAACAGGGAGGAGGCGGCGCAACTGCTGACAGAGCGGCTGCAGGAGTATACCGGAGAGCAGGGGGTGGTGCTGGCCATTCCGCGCGGTGGCGTGCCGGTAGCTGCCCCTATAGCCAAGAAGCTGGGCATGCCCCTGGAGGTAACGGTATCCAAAAAGATAGGCCACCCCCTGAACCCCGAATTTGCCATCGGTGCCGTAAGTATGGACAGCGTTAGTTACAGCCCGCGCCCTGATGTGCCGGAAGCGTATATCCGGCAGGAGGTGGGGCGCATCCGGGAAAGCCTGAAGCAGAAGTATAGCCTGTTTATGGGCAAGCGGCAGCACATCCCGCTTCAGGACCGTGTGGTGATTATTGTGGATGATGGCATTGCCACCGGCCGCACGCTGGAGGCCACTGTGGAGCTGGTGCGAAAGGAGCATCCGCGCAAGATCGTAGTGGCTGTGCCTGTTGCCCCTCCCGAGGCCGCCACACGCTTCTCTAAGATGGTGGATGACTTTGTTTGCCTGCTCACGCCCCCGTTCTTCCAGGCGGTAGGCCAGTTTTATGTGCAGTTTTCCCAAACCTCCGACGAGGAAGTGATACAGCTGCTGGAGGAGCAGGACAAAGTATAACTACCGTTCCACCACAAACTTCGAGAAGTATACTTTGTCGCCAGCCAGCACCCGCACCAGGTAAATGCCCGCGCCGTGTAGTTGGTCTGTGATTATTTTCGTGCTGAAAGTGCCGTTAGGAGCCTGAGCCAGTTGCTGTTTGTGTACCAGTTTCCCCTCTTTGGTATACACATGCACGTCAGCTAGCTGGCTGGGGTGGCTGTGCTGCAGGTGCAGCGTCACGTGCTGGCCCTTGCTGCTGGTGGGGTATACTTTCAGCCTCTGCGGTTGCTCTTTCACCTGCACATGCACCACCTGCGATAGATGGCTGGTGCCGTCGGTATCTACCTGCCTTAACCTATAGTATACATCACCCGGAGAAGCTGTAGAGTCCGTGAAAGTATAGTTCTGTGCTACTACAGTGGTACCGGCCCCCGCAACCCGGCCAATCTCCAGAAACTCTACCCCGTCTTTCGAACGCTGCACTTCAAAATAGGCATTATCCGTCTCAGATGCGGTTTGCCACTCCAGTTGCACCTGCCCGTTTATACTTGGGCGGGCGCTGAAACTGGTAAGTTCCACGGGGAGCGGAACGATCTCCTCATTCATGAGGGCGTCGAACCAGCGCTGAGCCATTTTTCGCTCGCCAATAAAGTTAGGGTGCAGGCCATCATGCGTATCACCCTGGCCTTCGACTGAGTTCGGGTTCCAGGTGGCATCGAAGTCGGTACTTTGGTCTACTACAATTACCGGAGACTGAAGCGTGGTGAGTTCCTCTGCAAGGGCAGGGATGCGTGCGTTCAGCTTGCTGATGTTCTGATTTGCCTGTACGTTGCCCACGCCCTCATCTGCCGGAATGAGCTGCGCCATGAAGATGACCACATCCGGATTATCAGCCCGAAGCTGGCGTACCACCTCCCGGAGTTCGCCCAGCGTTTCCTCTACACTCTGGTTCTGAAACATATCATTGGTGCCCAGGTGCATCAGTACAACATCCGGCGTATACCTTTTAAGCCATTGGCTTAGCCGCTGTTTGTTTGGTTCTCCTTCTTTCCCGTTAAGTATCTCGTCCACACGCCAGCCCCAGTGGCCTTCGTTGTAATTCGTATAGATTTTCCCTTTATACTCCGTGCCTTTTACAGCAGGGTTGTCACCGTTTTTGTTTTCATGGTGCGAGCCGACGAATTCAAAATCCACCTCTGCATCAATCAGCATCTTCCAGAGCTCATAGCGGTAGCTGGGGTGCTTGTTGCTATCACCTTGGGTGATGGAGTTGCCCAAAGGCATGATTTTAAGTTGCGCGGAGGCCGGTAAAACTAAAATAGCGAAGCAGGAAATAAGCAGAAAGCGTAAGACGTGTAAGCTAAGTGAAGTGTAAATTGTACTCATAAGCTAAGTAGTAGGTAAGTAGTAAACGAGCTAACAGGGACGTTAGGTGAGGGGGTAACAGTTACACGAGCGGTTGTAAGAATGGGTAAAAGTAAGCTTAGGGTAAGGGAATAGGGCTGTTTTATAAGGGAAGGATATAGCCGACTGCGCTTATGGAGCAACTGAAGAGGTCGCCGGAGCTGTAAAAAGTATAACTTTATTGCTGGTGCCTGGTTGCAGTAGCATGGGGCAGGAGGCCCTATACTTTGCAGAGGTATGAGTTTTATGCCGAAGGAAAGCCTTCCTGCACTAGCCTATATCAAAAAGACTCTTATATTTGCTTTTAGAACTATATGTATTTATCTGCTCAGAAACAGCAGTATTTTAATCTAATATTTTAACATGACGACAAAAGCATCAAAAATAATCTACACGATTACCGATGAGGCTCCTGCGTTGGCGACACGTTCGTTCCTGCCAATTGTACAGGCCTTTACAAAAGCTGCCGACATTGAGATAGAAACAAGAGATATTTCCCTGGCGGGCCGTATCATCTCCGCCTTCCCGGAAAACCTTTCCGAGGAGCAGCAGCAGTCGGATGACCTGGCGTACCTGGGTGAACTGGCGAAAACGCCGGAAGCGAACATCATCAAGCTACCAAACATTAGTGCCTCTATTCCGCAGCTGACGGCGGCTATCAAGGAGCTGCAGTCGCAGGGCTACAACATCCCGAACTATCCGGCGGAACCTAAAACAGAAGAGGAAAAAGACATTAAAGCCCGTTACGCCAAGATTTTGGGTAGCGCCGTAAACCCGGTGCTGCGCGAGGGTAACTCTGACCGCCGTGTGGCGGATGCGGTAAAGCAGTATGCCAAGAAGCACCCGCACTCCATGGGTAAGTGGTCTGCTGACTCTAAAACACACGTGGCCCACATGACGGGCGGCGACTTCTATGGCAGCGAGCAGTCTGTGGTAGTGGATAAGGCAACGGATGTGCGCATCGAGTTTGTAGGCGCGAACGGCGAAACGAAAGTGCTGAAAGACAAGGTGGCCCTGAAAGCCGGTGAGGTGATGGATTCTTCTGTGATGAGCCGCAGCGCGCTGCGTTCCTTCCTGGAGAAGGAAATCGCGGAGGCCAAGGAGCAAGGTATACTTTTATCGCTGCACCTGAAGGCTACCATGATGAAGGTGTCTGACCCTATTATGTTCGGCCACGCGGTAACCGTGTTCTTCAAAGATACTTTTGCCAAGCATGCCGCTACGTTTAAAGAAATCGGGGTGGACGCGAACAACGGCCTGGGCGACGTGTACGCGAAAATCCAGAGCCTGCCAGCTGAGAAGCGTGCTGAGATTGAGGCTGACCTGAAAGCCGAGATGGCGCAGCGCCCTGAACTGGCAATGGTAAACTCTGACAAAGGCATCACCAACCTGCACGTGCCAAGCGACGTGATCATCGACGCATCTATGCCGGCGGCTATCCGTTCTTCCGGCCAGATGTGGGGCCCGGACGGCAAACTGCACGACACCAAAGCCATCATTCCGGACCGCTCTTATGCCGGTATCTACCAGGAGGTAATCCAGTTCAACAAAGAGAATGGCGCATTCGACCCAACTACGATGGGTACGGTGCCGAACATCGGCCTGATGGCGCAGAAGGCGGAAGAGTATGGCTCGCATGATAAGACGTTTGAGATAGCTGCTGCTGGTACCGTGCGCATTGTGGATGCAGCCGGTAACACGCTGATGGAGCAGAAAGTAGAGGAGGGCGCTATCTTCAGAGCTTGCCAGACGAAAGACCTGCCGATTCAGGACTGGGTGAAGCTGGCCGTAACCAGAGCTAGAATTACCAACACGCCGGCTATCTTCTGGCTGGATCCGCAGCGTGCCCACGATGCCAACCTGATTAAGAAAGTAGAGAAGTACCTGCAGGACCACGACACCAACGGCCTGGAGATTAAGGTTATGTCGCCGGTAGAGGCCATGCGCTATACTTGCGAGCGCGCCAAAGCGGGCAAAGATACCATCTCAGTAACCGGCAACGTACTGCGCGACTACCTGACGGACCTATTCCCAATCCTGGAGCTGGGCACGAGTGCCAAAATGCTTTCCATCGTTCCGTTGCTGGACGGGGGTGGCTTGTTCGAAACAGGTGCCGGTGGATCTGCACCGAAGCACGTGGAGCAGTTTGTAGAGGAGAACTACTTGCGCTGGGATTCGCTGGGTGAGTTCCTGGCCCTGGCTGTGTCGCTGGAGGACCTGGCGTACAAGACCAAGAACGAGAAAGCCGAAGTACTGGCAGAAGCCCTGAACCAGGCCAACGCCAAGTTCCTGGAGAACGACAAGTCGCCGGCCCGTAAAGTAGGCGGCATCGACAACCGCGGCAGCCACTTCTACCTGGCCATGTACTGGGCCCAGGCGCTGGCCGAGCAGTCGAAGAACCAGGAGCTGAAAGACCGCTTCTCTAAACTGGCCAAAGAACTGACCGACAACGAGCAGAAGATAGTAGACGAGCAGATCGCCGCCCAAGGCAAACCGGTTGATATCGGTGGGTACTACCACCCGAACGAAGAGAAGACCAGCAAAGCCATGCGCCCAAGCGAAACTTTGAACGCTGCATTAGCTAACTTCTGAGAAGTATAAAGTATAAAAGGGAAAGGCTGCCTGAGCGATTGGGCAGCCTTTCATTTTTCAACTAAGATAGAGCGAGGTATCTAAAGAAATAGGTAATTAGACCTGGGTTTGATGTAAACAAAGTGAACTTATTTGGTCCTACTTTAATTAATATAGTCTAAGAATTATTTAAAATATATTGATAAAACTTTTAGCCCCATTTAGTCCAAGTATGAAGCCTTTTTACAGTTCCCGCAGACTCCTATTATTACTCCATTCGGCCTTATTCATGCTTTTTGTCCAGAACAATCTCTGTGCGCAGAATATTAATAACTTAAAAAACCTTAATGGGTTTAGGGATTTTAAGTATGGTGATAAGAAAGAAAAGTTTGATGGAAAATATAATTTAGAATTAGATGTTACTGCAAGCGAAGGAAAGAACACGGAGTATATTGTTGAGAATTTTTATAATCGCAACAGAGATTACAAAAAATTCGGTATTGAATTCGACGGTACAAGGTTATTCTTTACAGAAAACAAGTTGTACCAGATCTCCTTATCAAAGATGATGAGTTTTGAAGATGTCATTGTAGAACGTGATGCAATGAAAAGTATTGGAGGGAGAACTACTCTTGACAAAATATTAGATGAATTGTCCCTTTTATTTGGTGAAGAAGTCCATAATAGTAAAGGCCTCAATAATGAGACGATAGTTACTTTTAAAGATCCTTCTATAGATAATGTCTGTGAGTTGACAGTTGAAGTTAATGAGGTATTCAGAACGATGTTTATTACACTGACCTTTTATAATAAACCTCTTACTAATATCTCTAGAATAAATAAATTTAACTGATAACTGATGATTCAGTGTAAAGTTGGCAGCCATTGTGGTTGCCAACTTTATTTTTTAATCTTAATTAGTACCTGGAAGTCTTCCCATACCACACATGCCGCAAGTTTAGCGATAGCGCAACTTGTGGCTGCACATGAGGCCAGTTTGTAACTGGCGTTTTCAGCAAACTATACTTTCGGCAGTTACAAACTGACGGCCAATCTAACCACCAGTTACCGCTTCACTCAAACTGGCGGTATGCACGTATAGTATGCCATGAGCAGAAACTATAAGATTAGCGATCAGAGCCAGCTGCACTTTATTTCTTTCGCAACGATACATTGGATAGATGTTTTTACCAGACCTGCTTATAAACACATCGTAGTTGACAGCCTAAATTACTGCATCAAGAACAAAGGACTAGAAGTATTCGCTTGGTGTATCATGTCCAACCACGTGCATCTCATTATCGGCTCACAGAAAGAAAATCAATCCCACATCATCCGCGACCTGAAAAAGCATACTTCCAAGACCATAGTAAAAGCCATAGTCGATAATCCTCAGGAAAGCCGCAAGGAGTGGATGCTCTGGATGTTCGAGCGGGAAGGTAAGAGGAATAGCAATAACCAGGATTTCCAGTTCTGGCAGCAGCACAACCAGCCTATCGAACTCAATTCGAATATCCTAATAGAGCAGAAGCTGAACTACATTCACAACAACCCCGTGGAAGCTGGCTTTGTATGGGCGCCGCAGGATTACCCTTATAGTAGTGCCACAGACTACGCTGGCCAAAAAGGAATGGTGGACATTATACTTTTAAACTAAGCATGCCGCCAGTTTGAGCGCAGTGGTAACAGGTGGTTTGGCATGGCTGTCGGTTCGTAAAGATGTTATACTTATACTTTCGCCAGTTGCAAACTGGCGCTATGATTAGCCACAAGTTACGCTGTCGCTAAACTTGCGGCATGAGAAACAGAAAGCATAAAAACAGCAGCGGCAGCCATACTTTGGCTGCCGCTGCTGCTTTATACCTTTATATATCCCTAATCCGCATTAACACCAATATCCCCCTGGGCTACGATGACATCTAATTGTTCAGGGCTCAGGTGCACATTCACATGGCCGTCATACTTCAGCACATCCTTGTAGCCAAATGGCGTGCCGTCGTCGAGCTCTGCCACGTTAGACATGCTCATGCCCGTGGTGCCGTTCACCGGGTTAAAAGTATACACTATGCCGCCACCTTCCTCTGCAGAGTTTTCATGAATATGGGCCGGATGCACGCCTCCTTCCGGAGTGCCTTCCAATGAAATGGTGGCTAACGCTTCCCCGTTTCTCCTCTCCTCAAACAAAACGGTGCCGCTAATACCTGGTACAGCCGCCTCTTCAAGTTCGTAGCGCTTGGCTTTGCCTGTCAGCTCATTCTGCCCGATATCGCCTTGCGCCACAATCACGTCCAGTTGATCCTCGCTCAGGTGCACGTTCAGGTGACCATCGTACTCCATCAGGTCCTCGAAGGTAACGGGATTTCCACTGTCATCTTCCTGTATAATAGTGGTGCTGGTGCCTGTCGTGCCGTCCACTGAGTTTAATGAAATAACGATAGGACCGCCCTCAGCTGCGGTGTTGGCATGGATGTGGGCAGGATGTACTCCTCCGGTGGGTGTTCCTGTCAATACAATAGTGACGGATGTTGTTCTTGCGTCTACTCTTACAAAGGTAGCGGTACCCTCTATGTTCGGATCTGCTACGGATTCCAGATCATACACCTTCGTGTCAGGGAAAGGTATCGGGGAGTCGTCATCGTCCTTACAGCCGGTAAAGACAATCGTGCTGAGCACTAACGCTAGTGCAAAGACATTGATTTTGGATAGGCTGTGTAACATAGGCTTAAGAATTAAAATGGTAATAAAAAATTTACTATTGGTATTATTTTAATTTAACTTCTTGATTATCATTATGTTCTCTGTTTTTTGTCAGGGAAGCTAAAAACAGAGCCAGCGGTATAGAAGTGGCTTTAAGCAGAAATGCCAAAGGGGAGCGCACTTTGATGCTATTTTCTTCTCCTTATATCTGAATAAATTGATGCAGAAGCACTCAGAAAGCTCGTTCTCGTCCTTTCGGGCTTGCAACCTGAAAGAGCAGTTATGAAAAGTCTGGCCAATTGCGAACCTGTTGTAACCTTTGCCGCAAAACCTGCTACAACCGAAGGTAAACGAGCAGCTATGACGATGAACAATACATTGGAACCGCATGCCTTCACTATCGTGCTGGCAGGTGCCACAGGGGATTTAGGAGGGCGCATTGCCAAGTCGCTTCTGGCGAGGGGAGCCCAGGTGCGCGTGCTGGTCCGCAGCAACAGCGACAGGGAAAAAGTGGAGGCATTGCGAAAGGCAGGAGCCACTATCTGCGAGGTGGATTTCCATAACGCTGCTGCACTGGCCAAAGCCTGCGAGGGGGCAACTTGTGTCGTATCAGCACTGTCGGGGCTGCACTATGTGGTAGTGGGCATTCAGACCTTGCTGCTACGTGCGGCGGTGGCTGCAGGCGTGCCCCGTTTTATTCCTTCCGACTTTGCCATCGATTTTACGAAGCTGCCTTACGGCCGCAACCGCAACCTGGACCTCCGGAAGGCATTTAAAGAGCGATTAGATAAAGCCCCGATAGCCGCCACGTCCATTTTATGTGGTATGTTCGCCGACCTGCTCACCGGGCAAGCGCCCATCGTCCTTTTCCCATTAAAGCGGGTTTTGTACTATGGCGATGCAAACCAGCTGATGGACTTTACCACCATCCAAAATACCGCTGAATATACTGCCGCCGCAGCCCTTGATTCCTCCACACCCCGTTACCTGCGCATTGCCGGAGACGTGCTTAATGTGCATGGGTTGAGAGAAGCTGCGAGTAAGGCTACCGGCGAAGAGTTTAGCTTATTCAAGGTCGGTGGATTGGGCTTGCTGGAAACTCTTATAAAAATCACAAAAGCACTTACGCCAAATAAACAGGAAGTCTTTCCGGCCTGGCAAGGCATGCAGTACATGCGCGATATGTACAGCGGACTGCCCAAGCTGGAGCCGCTGGATAACAACCGCTACCCTGATATAGCGTGGACGAGCGTAGCCGAGGTGCTGGCGAGGCGGTAGGTAAGGAACTATACTTTATAAGTATAGCTTATGCAGCATTTAACTTGCAACATCCCTCTTAGGAGGCTTTTGCCGCTTCAGGTAAGTATACATCATCCCCAAAACGCCGCCACCCAAGGCCGCGTAGCCATACCCGATTAAAAAACCATAGGCCTTACTCTCGGCACCCAGCCATAGCGAGGCTGCAAGAGCAAGGATGCCTGTCACGAGAAGTACTGTCGCTTTGGTGTAATTCATCCTGTTTTCCATATTCCGGAGCATTAGGTTATTTCTGGTACGCATAAGCCTGCCTGTGGCTAAATGCCTGGTGCCTGTACTAATATAGCAAGTCCAGCCGCATGCGTTACCACTATTAGACCAGCAAAGCGATAAACCAGACCAGCAGGTGTTTTCTCTGGAAATCCTGTCTAGGCTGCCCATCCGAATTATAAACCTGCAGGGCAGCCAGCAGCTATGAAGGCCTGCCACAGGCCAACATAAATGAGCTGCCAGAAATAGCTACTGAAGCGGTACTAAATAAAAAGCGGCAACCAAAGTATGGCTGCCGCTTTTTTATACTTGTCTAAAGTCTATACTAATAACCAAACAGCGTTTCCAAATCCAGCTGTTTTACTTTGCCATACTTCTCGAGATCCTTAAAGTTAAGTCTGTCTTTAGAGCCGATCACAAGTATAACCTGTGGCTGGGCTTTTACATACTTCTGCTGGAACTCCTTCAGCTGGTCGAAAGTCATGGAGTTGGCGCTTTGGTACACGTCCTGGCGGATGTCATAGTTCAGGCCCAGTTTCTTGGCACGTTCGTAGTCGAAGAGGATGCCGGACTTGGTGATGCGCTCGGTAGAGATGCTGTTGCGCAAGGCGGCCTGGGCGTTCTGGAAGTTGGCGTCGGCCAGCGGCATATCCGTTAGCAGCGCCTGCATGCCCGCCATCGCCTCAGACAGCTTATCGGCCTGTGCCCCTATGTAAGATACCAGGTAGTTGGCGCGCTCTTTCTTGGAAGCCGTGCCATAGTACGAGTAAGTAGAGTAGGCCAGAGCCTTCGACTCGCGCAGGTCCTGGAACACGATGCCGCCCATGTACTCGTTGTAGAGGCGCACTACCGGTATGATGTCCTTGCTATACGGTACCGACTTGCTCACGAACAACATCTCGGCCTGTACCATGTTATAGTCGGCCCAGTACACGGTAGGCTCTTTGATGTCCAGCTCTGGGTAAACTACTTCTGCAGGTACCGGCTTGAGTTTGGCCGGTACGTTGTGGCCGGTGTTCAAAGCTGCTACCAGGTTCTCTGTTTCACGTGGACCATAGTATAGCACACGGTGCTCGTAGGTCGGGATGCTCTTGATGATGTTCACCAGTTCCTGCGGCTTCAGGGCCTTGAGCTGCTTCTCGCTCAGCACGGTGTTAAACGGGTTTTTGGGGCCATACTTGGCGTAGTTCATCATGGCCTGCTGCAGAATGATGCCTTTGTTTTTCTTGGCATCGTCGCGGGCTTTCAGTACCCCAGCCACCATGTCGTTGAGCGCCTGTTGGTCTGGCTTGGCGTTGGCCAGTACGCTCTCAAACAAGTTCAGGCCTTTCTCGAAGTTCTCATCCAATCCTGTCAGGCTCACATATACCTGGTCGCCGCTGGAGAACACATCGAACGAGGTGCCCAGCTGGTAAAACTCCTTCTGCAGCTGCTCGGCCGTATACTTGTCGGTGCCCAGGTACTTGAGGTAATTCACGGCCATGCCCAGTTTCGGGTCGTTGTTGGTGCCCATGTCCAAGATATAGTAGAGCTGGAACAGGCCGTTTTCCTTGTTTTTGGTGTAGAGCAGCGGGATGTTCTGCTTCAGTTTCGTTTCGGTGATGTCTTTGGTGTAGTCTACAAAAACCGGCTCCAGCGGCTGTACTTCCTTGGCCATAAAGGTCTTGTAGTACTCCGACTGCGCATCGCGGTTAACGGCTACCGGCGTGATGGCCGGCTTCTCTACTTTCTGGGCGTTCGGGTCTTTGCCGGTTTTCTTGTATACCAGCACGTAGTTGTTGCCGAAGTACTTGTTGGCCACGTCCATCACGTCCTGCTTCGTAATCTTGGCAAACTCGGCCGGACGGTTCACAAACTTCTGCCAAGGCATTTCATAGATAAAGGACGTCACGAAGGCATCCGCACGGTTGCTGTTATCCTCGTAGGCCTTCATGGTGTTGATTTTGTCGTTGTTCACCACGGCCTGTATCAGCGACTCGTCAAAAGAACCTTTCTTGATCAGCTCCAGCTGCTGCAGCAACAGGTCGCGTACCTGGTCCAGCGTCTGGCCCTGGCGCGGCATGCCCGTCATCCGGAACGTGCCGTAGTCTTTCATCGGCGTGTCGTAGGCGTAGGCCTGTAGCACTTTCTGCTGCTGGTTCAGGTTCAGGTCTATCAAGCCGGCCTGGCCGTTGTAGAGCAAATTGCTGATCATCTGGATTACCAACGCATCTCTTTCGTTGATGCCTGGCGTACGGAAGGCAAGCGATACGTTCTCCGCGTCCGGCCCCAGCACCTCTTTCACAATCGGCTGCTGGATGGGCTGCTCCTGTGCCACGGTAAAGGCGGGCTCCGGCTGCTTCTCCATACCTCCCCAGTACTTATCGATCAGGCGGATGGTCTGGTCAAAGTCCAGGTCGCCGCTCATGGCAATGGCCATGTTGTTGGGGATGTAGTACTTGGTGTAGTACTTCTTGATCTCGGTGATAGAAGGGTTTTTCAGGTGCTCGATGGTACCAATCGTGGTCTGCGTGCCATATTGGTGCGTCGGGAAAAGGGCGGTGTTAATGACCTCAGCTACTTTGCGGCCATCGCTGTCCAGGGTGCGGTTTTTCTCTTCGTACACGGCCTCCAGTTCGGTATGGAAAATACGCGGTACCATGTCGGCAAAACGGTCGGCCTCCAGCTCGATCCAGCGCTCCAGTTGGTTGCTCGGGATGTCGTTGGTATACACCGTCTGGTCTACCCAAGTATAGGCGTTGGTTCCTTTGGCTCCGATGGCGCCCAGGATCTTGTCATACTCGTTGGCAACGGCATACGTGGCGGCCACGCCGGAGATAGAGTCGATCTGGTGGTAGATTTTCTTGCGCGCGGCTTCGTCTTTGGTGGTCCTATACTTTTCGTACAGTGCCTCTATCTTGTCCAGCTCTACTTTCTCTTTCTCCCAGTCACGGGTGCCCAGCTCAGTGGTGCCTTTAAACACCATGTGCTCCAGGTAGTGGGCCAGGCCAGTGGCATCGGCCGGGTCGTTTTTAGAACCGGCGCGCACCGCAATAAAGGTCTGGATGCGCGGCGCCTCTTCATAATCCGACAAGTATACTTTCAAGCCATTGTCCAAGGTATAAATGCGGGCGTTGAGCGGGTCGTTGGGGACAGTCTCGTACTTATACTCCTTCTCGGCAGGGGTTGCAGCCGCTGTTACAGCCGTATCAGGGGTGGATTGGGTTTGGTATGCTTCGTTTTTGCATTGCGTGAACGTAAGGCCCAGCGCAAGCAACAGCAAAGAGGAACCTCTTTTTATCGCCATAGTTTTGATGATGTAGTTTTTATAAAGATAGTAGGATTTTGTTTAAATAACATGTGTTCTTTTTTGCTTCTGTTATACTTTATACTTGCTGCCATTCCCGCTGTTCCAGACATCCTTGTCCGGGACCTTCTCTGCTGCGGATTTCCAAGTCCGCGTACACCATACTTTTATACTTACCGGTTTATACTTCCTATAGCTACCGCTTCTTTCCACTGGAACCAAGCTATCCTTGCTAGCTCCCGTTCATCCTCTAGCCTTACATACCTATAGTTTCATCTCCTACTTTCTACCCTCCTAGGCCGGGAGGCCTCGCCTTCGGGCATCGCGCGGTGTGTCTGAAGCTGCTCCTCGCTCCGCTGCGGGCTGCCCTTCGGGCACCGCAACATCCACAAGGCGCTCAACCCAAAGGCTGGGAATAGGTTCGATAGCCGCTGCTACTGGAAAGGAAAGTATAAATTAGTAATTCAGAGCTGTCCCCTTGAGGACAAGCGAGAACGGGAGTTCGAAACTTGCGAGCAAAGCTCAATAGGGGTGTTAATACGTTTGCTATGAAACTTATACTTTAGCATAAGCAAAAACAGACTCCCCTCCTCGGAGGGGCTGGGGTGGGTTATACTTCTGCAGCTATGAAACTTATACTTCAGTCCAAGCAATAAAACTCCCCGCCTTAGCTAAGGAGGGGTAGGGGTGGTTGGACCCGGCTCTGCATAAATCTCCCTCCCCTGCTTTTAGGGGAGGGTTGGGGTGGGGTAACAACAGCAATTCTAAAAATCAGCGTCCAGGCCGAAACGTTGTTTCAGATCGATGAGCACCGGGTACTTTTCAGACAGGTAGTTAAATTTGTCTGCCGAAGTATAGAGTTTCCGGCCCTCGTCCTGTACTTCCACCACTTCAGCGCGCAGTTGTATACTTCGGTTGCCCAGTTGCTGCTTCAGCTCGCGCAATATGTCGGGGCGCAAAGCCGTGAACTGGTCCATTAGCACATGGTTTTCCAGCTGAAGAACGATCTCGTTGTCGGGGCTGATGTGGTACTGCCGGTTGAGGAGCGTGTAATCCATCATGTTCTCGGCCTTCTTGCGGCGGAGAATGCTGTGCCACACCGTCTTCAACCTGGCCTCATCCACCGGCACAATAGCGCCGTAGCTTCCTTCGTCCTCTTCCTCTGCAACAGCCACACTCGCCACGGCCACCTGTGGGTTTTGCAGGTCTTTCAGGCTGGGCAGTTTGCCCAGCTTCTTCGGTGGAGGCAGCTGTACGCCTGGGCGCGGCTTCTCCGGAGCGGGCGCAGCGGCCTTAGGCGGAGCAAGCTGTGCCTCTGGTGTTACCTGCTGTGGCTGCGGCGCTTGCTGCAGTCGCTCCGATGGCACGCTGCTGGCGGACACGGGCTGCTGCAACTGTGCCGAAGGTGTAGCGGCAGGGGCGGTGGCACCGTTTGCACTGGTAGAGGCTGGTGCCGGAGCCGCTACCTTAGCTTTTTTTGGTTCTGATCCCTCCTGGGCAAAGTTCAGGGCCGCATTCAGGTGGGCCAGCTTCATCAGGCACAGCTCCACGTGGAGGCGCTGGTTTTTGCTGCTCTTATAGTTGGTGTCGCAGGTGCTTACCAGGTTCAGGCCCGAGAGCAGGAACGAAACAGAAGCCTTCTGCGATTGCTCGGCATACTTGGCTTTGATGTTGTCCGATACCTCCAGCAGCTGTATGGTTTGCGGGTCTTTGCACACCAGCAGGCTTCGGAAATGCTCCGCAATGCCGATCAGGAAGTTATGCGCATCAAATCCGTTCTTCAGGATCTCGTCGAACAGCAGCAGCGAGCCGGGCAGGTTCTGCGCCAGCAAGTGGTCCGTGAGCCGGAAATAATAGTCGTAATCAAGTATGTGCAGGTTCTCAACCGTGGCCTTGTACGTTACGTTGTGGCCCGAGAAGGTCACCATCTGGTCGAAGATCGAGAGGGCATCGCGCAGGGCACCGTCCGCTTTCTGCGAAATCAGGTGCAGGGCATCAGGCTCAGCCTGTATACTTTCCTTTTGTGCGATGTTGCCCAAGTGGCGCACCATGTCCTCAATCCGGATGCGGTTGAAGTCAAAGATCTGGCAGCGCGAAAGTATGGTGGGGATAATCTTGTGGCGCTCGGTGGTGGCCAATATAAAAATGGCGTACGAAGGCGGCTCCTCCAGGGTCTTCAGAAAAGCGTTGAAGGCCTGGTTGGAGAGCATGTGCACCTCGTCTATGATGTAGATTTTATACTTTCCGGTCTGAGGGGCATAGCGCACTTGCTCCACCAGGTTTCGGATGTCCTCTACCGAGTTGTTGGAGGCGGCATCGAGCTCGTGAATGTTAAAGGAGCTGTTGGAGTTAAAGCTGCGGCAGGATTCGCACTCGTTGCAGGCCTCTACCTCCGGAGTAATGTTCTGGCAGTTAATCGTTTTAGCCAAAATACGGGCACAGGTAGTTTTACCCACCCCACGCGGACCGCAGAAAAGGAAAGCCTGCGCCAGGTGCTTGCTGCTGATGGCGTTTTTAAGGGTGTTGGTGATGTGGTGCTGCCCCACGACGCTATCGAACGTGGCCGGGCGATATTTACGCGCTGATACTACAAAGTTCTCCATTGCATACAAAGATAATCAATCCGAAGCTCAGATGGGAGAAAGTTTGGGAGTTTAAGAGGTAGAGAGTTTAGGAGTTAAGGAGTTAGAGAGTTTAAGAGTCAAAGAGTTGTAGAGACGCAATACTTTGCGTCTCTAGAGTTAGAAAGTTATACTTTCCTCTGGCTTACATCGTGTACAGGGTGGCACCCACGACCAAAAGTGCGCAGATAGTAAAGAGGGTGCTGTAGGCGAAGAATAGCACAACCACCTTCGACACTGTCATCCACCGCGACCCTTTGTAGGTATTGCGCATCGACCTGTAGATGTACCACATAGCCCCCAAAACGCCCAGAAATATAAAGTATTCCGACAGGGAGGGCAGGAGCCAGCCCAGCAAAATCAGAATGGAGCCAAACAGGAACAGGAACGAGTGCACATGGATAGAGTAAATCAGGTGTTCCACGTAGTATTTGGAGGACCGCCAGTTTACCAGCTTCAGGATAAGGGCAAACAGGGGCAGCAGCAGGAACATAACCTTCGGGAAGTGGCCGACAAGCTTGTTTTTGAAGAGGGCAAGGCTCAGTTCGTCGCTCATTACCTTTTTCAGCTTAGCAGTTAAAGATTGTACAAAAGCGTTATCTTCTCCTATATCTATGCGCAGCTCGTCTTTGCCTTTCTTGTCTGCCGCAGCAATAGCCTCGCCAATGGTTTCGGCCTGCAGGGTAGTGTCTGCCACGCCTGTTGGTTGGCCCAGGGCGGCGAGCGAAGTATGATTTCCTGCTTTCTCAAGCGCCCTTCCGCTCAAAGGTCCCTTCAAACTGCCAATTATTTCCTGGGCTTCAGCCTTTTCTTCAGGCGTAACATCCTCCACAAGGTTGTTTCTGTTGATGTTGGTATTGGCCGTGAACAGGAAGAAAAACACGATGCTGATGAAGATGTACATGCTGATAGGGCTGAGGTAGGAGGCGCGCCTGCCGGCAAAATACTCTTTGGTAAGAAATCCGGGCTTCGTGAAAAGCGGAACCATGCTGCTGAAGAACTTCGACTCGAAGTGAAAATAGTGCCCCACGCTGTGCATGGCCAAGTGCAGAAAATTCTCACGCAGTTCCAGGTTCTCTTGCCCGCACTCCGAGCAGAATTTGCCTGCCACAGTGGCCCCGCAGTTCAGACAGTTATCTTCGGTCCGGTAATGTTTTTTCATAGTGTTCAGAGTATGTATTCCCAAACTGGCCAAGCAGCAGATCGCAGTGCCAGTTTAAGGGGCTAAAGTAAGCATTTGTAGCATTTTCCTGTGATGCTGTGCCTGAATATTTATGAATTACTATAAAGTTATATCAGAAGCTGGCAGGAAAGAGACTTGCCGGGGTGCAGTACACAAGCTTTTGGGAAGCTATTGGCCATTCTGCAACAGCAGGGGAGTATAACAACAAAGGCAGCCGCTTTTTGCGGCTGCCTTTGCTTATAAATAAAAAGTATAGAATCGTGCTACGGAAAGCTTAGTATGGCTTGGCCGAGTGCGATTTCTTCTGCGCCTCCTGCACACCCTGCTCGCCGGTCACGTTGCCCATCGGACCGTCCATACCTTCCGACATCTTCTGCTTCATCTCCTTGGTCACCTGCTCGATGCGTTCCCGAACAAGGCGGCCATAGGATTCATCGGCCTGCGTGAAGTGGTTCAGCATCTTCTCCTGGATGCGCGGGTCGCACTTGGCCAGGTCGTTGCCCAGGTTGTTGATCAACTCCTCGCGCTCCCAGGCCTCGAAGTTGCGGAAGGTCTCACCGGCCTGCTTAAACGGATTAGCCCGCTCAATTGGCTGGCGCACCAGATTCGCTTCGTAGCGCGGAGTATACTCTTTGCCTGCCATCGGCGATTCCTCCAGGCCACCAAGTATGGATGGCTCATAGTTTACGTGGATGTTCTGGCCCTCGGCAAAATCAGTGTCGAAAGCCATTTGGCCCCCGCGCTGGTTGGTAGCAACATGCGTTTTAGGAGCGTTTATAGGCAACTGCAGGTAATTTGCTCCAATGCGGTAGCGTTGCGTATCAGAGTAGGAGAAAGTACGGCCCTGCAACATCTTGTCATCCGAGAAGTCCAGGCCATCCACCAGCACACCTGTTCCGAAAGCGGCCAACTCCACCTCGTTAAAGTAGTCCACAGGGTTCCGGTTCAGCGTCATTTTGCCGATCGGGTACCACGGAAACTGCTCTTTAGGCCATAGCTTGGTGTCGTCCAACGGGTCGAAATCCAGTTCCGGGTGGTCATCGTCGCTCATAATCTGCACGTTCAGTTCCCACTCCGGAAACTCGCCGCGCTCGATGGCCTCGTACAGGTCCTGGGTGGCGTGGTTAAAGTTCTTACCTTGTATTTCCTGGGCCTCTTTCTGCGTCAGGTTACGGATGCCCTGCAGCGGCTCCCAATGGTATTTTACCAGTACAGCCTCGCCCTCGGCGTTCACCCACTTGTACGTGTTTACCCCGGAGCCTTGCATCTGGCGGTAGTTGGCCGGAATACCCCACGGCGAGTACAGGAAGGTAACCATATGGGTTGCCTCCGGCGTGCCCGCAAAGAAGTCGAAAATGCGCTCGGCGCTCTGTATATTAGTTACTGGGTCAGGCTTCTGCGAGTGAATCAAGTCCGGAAATTTCATGGCATCGCGGATGAAGAAAATCTTCAGGTTGTTGCCCACCAAGTCCCAGTTGCCATCTTCGGTGTAGAACTTCACGGCAAAGCCGCGCGGGTCGCGCAATGTTTCGGGGGAGCCCGACGGATGTCCTACGGTAGAGAAACGCACGAACGTTGGTGTCTCCGCGCCCTTTTTAAACACCTTGGCGCGGGTGAATTTCTCTACCGGGTCGTTGCCTACCATGCCATACGACACGAAAACACCGTGGGCACCGGCACCACGGGCATGCACCACACGCTCCGGCACACGCTCCCGGTCGAAGTGCGACATTTTCTCGATGAAGTGGTAGTTCTCCATCGTGGCTGGGCCGCGGCTACCTACGGTCCGGATGTTCTGGTTATCAGTTACAGGGTGGCCCTGCCGGGTGGTGAGAGTGCGACCTTTGCCTTGCTGGCCGTTGCCTTTGCTGGCGGTGCGGTACTTTTTCTTTTCGTTCATAGCGCGATACCGGTTGATGATGAATACGTTAACTATACCGATATACTCTATGTGTACCCTTTATGTTTATAAATAATATCTATATCATGCTTTGAAAAATCTATAATCGCATAAGTATAGTTAAATTGATTTAGGACTTTTAGAAGTATGGCTACTTTGCCGGAAGCCGGAGAGAGCATGGCATCAGCAGGATCAGAATACCAGTGTAAAGGTACTGCCCACGCCCTCTTCGCTCTCCACGTTTATACTTCCTTTGTGCAGGTGCATGATGTGCTTGGACAGGCTCAGACCGATGCCCGAGCCTTCTTTGTGCGAGGTGAAGAAGGGGATGAAAATATTCTCTAGCAGTTCCTCGGGTATGCCGGTGCCGTTGTCATGTACTTCAATGGTTACTTTGCTGTCCTGTTGTTTGGCTACAAGTATAATTTCAGGGGAGGGCCGCCCCTGCACGGCCCGCTGGGCGTTGGTTACCAGGTTGATGAGTACTTGCTCCAGCAGGCTCACGTCGCCGGTGACTGTTAGGTCAGTAGGCGTTACTTTACAAGTATAGCTGATGCCGTCTTCCTTCAGGCGCGGGCGCATGAGGGCATCTATACTTTTAAAAAGCTCCTGCACGTAAATGGTAGTCAGGTTCAGGTGCTGCTGCTTGTTGAGGTTGCGGTAAAACTGCGTGAAGCGCAACAGGCCCTCACTGCGCTTTTTAATGATGCCGATACCTTCTTCAGTGTCTTCCAGCAGCTCTAAATCCACGGGGGCATCCGGCTCGGAAGTATAACGCTCGCGCTCCAGGTGCAGGTGCTTGCTCAGCGTGTCGGCCAGCGAGGCAATAGGGGCCACCGAGTTCATGATCTCGTGCGTCATCACACGCAGCAGTTTTTGCCAGGCCTCGGTTTCGGTGGCATCTACGGTGGCGCTCACGTTTTTGAGCACGATAAGCAGCAGGTCGCGGTGCTGCATGGTAAAGGCCGTGGCCGACACCAGCAGCTGTGCCTGTCCGGCAGGTAGCTTCAGCTTCACAAGTATACTTTCGCCGGATTTTATACTCTGCAACGACTCGTGCAGGGCAGGGTAGCGGTTCTCCAGGCTGTTTATACTTTTAAGGTATGGCAGGCCCAGCATCTTTTTAAAAGCGTCGTTCACCCACTCCACTTCGCCGGTTTCGGCATCTACTGCGATAATTCCAGTATCTACTAGCTGCAGGATGGTTTGCATGTACTGGAACTGCGCCTCGCGCTCGATGTGCAGTTGCCGGAAGGTATCGTTGATGAGATTAAAGGCCTTGTGCAGCTCCTGCAGCGAGGAATTGCTGTGCTCGTTAAAGCGCTGGGTAAAATCGCGCTGCTTCACGGCCTCCAGGAACCTGGCCAACTCGTTGTTGCTGCGGGTTACATAGCGCGCCATCTCCCATACTTGTGCCAGCATGATAAGTACGCCTGATGTTACCTGCAGCCAGGTATACTGCGTCAGGTACTGGAGCGTGACGAACATCATGCCCAGCAAAAGTATAAACCGGACCAACAGCCCGAGCTCCAGACGCTTAGATATCATACTTGTTCAGGCGGCGGTAAAGGGCGGTGCGGGTAAGGCCAAGCTCCTTGGCAGCTTTGGAGATGTTGCCTTTGTTCTTCTCAATCACGCGGCGGATCGTTTCGCGCTCTATCTCGCTCAGCGGCATGCTCGTATCGGCGGCAAAAATAGGCATGGCCGGTGCGGCAGGCGCTGCCTCCATAGGCGAGAAATTGAAGTCCTGCGGTTGCAGCACCGGTCCTTCGGCTAGTATAATGGCACGCTCCACGGCATGCTGCAGCTCGCGCACGTTGCCGGGCCAGCTGTGCTGGTTAAGCTTTTGCAGGGTGGCAGGCGCAAACTCCGGCACCTGCTTGTGGTTTTTGCGGGCGTAGATTTCAGCAAAGTGCCTGGCCAGCAGCTCCACATCGCCGTGGCGCTGGCGCAGCGGGGGCAGCGTTATCTCCACGGTGTTGATGCGGTAGATTAAGTCTTTGCGGAACAGGTTTTTGGCGGCCAGCTCGTAAATAGGCTCGTTCGTAGCCGAGATCAGGCGGATATCCACCGGAACAGGCGTGTTAGAACCCAGCGGCGTTACCTGCCGGTTCTGCAGCACCGTGAGCAGCTTGGCCTGCATGGACGGCGAAATGTTGCCGATCTCATCCAGAAACAAGGTACCACCATTGGCGGCTTCAAAGCGGCCAGGACGGTCTTCGCGGGCGTCGGTAAAGGCGCCTTTCTTGTAGCCAAACAGCTCGCTCTCAAACAGGCTGTCGGTCAGGGAGCCCATGTCCACACTCACAAAAGGCTTAGTCGCCCGGAACGATTTCTCGTGCAGCGCCCTTGCCACCAGCTCCTTGCCTGTGCCATTCTCACCCAGTATAAGCACATTGGCCTCGGTAGGGGCAATTTTCTCTATTTTATGAAGTATGTCGTGCAGCGCCTCCGATTGGCCAAGTATAGAAGTATGGGTAACAGCGCCCGGTGCGGCAGGCTTGCCTGATTTCTTGCCGCTTTTGGCCTGCAGGGCGTTGTGCAGCGTTTCCAGCAGCTTGTCGTTGTGCCAGGGCTTTACAATAAAATCGTAGGCACCCTGCTTCAGCGACTTTACCGCCAGCTCCACATCGCCATAGGCCGTGATGAGTATAACCGTGGCATCCTTGTCCTTCTCCAGAATCTGCCGCAGCCAGAAGATGCCTTCGTTGCCCGTGTTCAGAGCGCTCTTGAAGTTCATGTCCAGGAAAATGACGTCGAACTTTTGCTTCGAGAGCAGGCTGAGCAGGTTGTCCGGGTTCTTTTCGGTCACAACTTCTTTCACTTCTGTTTTGAGCAGCATCTTCAGCGCAAAAAGCACGTCGCTTTCGTCGTCAACTACTAAAACGCTACCGGTTTTTCCTGTGGCCATAGGTATTCTCGCTTATTGAAGGATCGAATATAAGTATTCTATTCAAATAATAATAAAGGAGGCGGAGATGGGACTTTTCAGGCACGTATGGCTATGTTTATACTTGTAGCGGAAGCGCACAGGTGTAGCAGGCAAAGGTGTATCGAAAGCGTACACTTTGTTATACTTTGTGTTGTGTAAATGGTTGATTATTAACGTTTTTATACTTTGGCATTTTAATTTCTTAGCACTTTGCTGTACCTCGTAGCAATTGCCCTGAAAAAATATCGCAGCCATACGTTTATACCGCCACAAAGCCTAAAACTATGATCCAGAACTATCTTAAAATAGCCTACCGCAACCTGATGCGCCACAAGGTCTTTTCGCTCATCAACATCTCCGGCCTGGCGCTGGGCATGACCTGTAGCATACTTATACTTTTGTGGGTGAAGGACGAGCTGAGCGTCGATCGTTTTCATGCAGACCTGGACAACCTGTACCGGGTGATGGAGACGCAGAAGTACCCCGGTTCGGATAACTTCACGACAGAAGCCACGCCAGCGCTACTGGCCGAGGCCCTGGAAGCGGAAATGCCCGAGGTAAAACATGCCGTGCGCAGCACCACATGGCCCTGGCAGCAGCTCTTCGCCTACGGCGACAAATCCCTGAAGGTGAACGGCCGCTACACCGATCCGGAGTTTTTCGAGGTGTTCACCTTCCCGCTCTTGCACGGCGATGCCAAATCGGTACTCGCGCAGCCACGCTCCGTGGTGATTTCCGAAACGGTGGCCAGGCAGTTCTTCAACTCCCCAGAAGAGGCGATGGGCAAGCTGTTCAGGATAAACGAATCCCAAAGCTATAAAGTGACCGGGGTGATGCAGGACGTGCCGAAAAACTCCACCATGCAGTTCGATTACGTGATGCCGGTGGAGGATTGGATCAACAGCCCCGGAAACGAGTGGCTGCAGGAGTGGGGAAACAACGCGCTGCGCACTTTTCTGCAGCTGCAACCGGGCACCGACATCGCGGCTTTCAATGAAAAGGTGAAGCCCTTCATCCAAAAGTATGATAAGGAGTCAACCACGGAGGTGTTTGTGCAGCCTGTGGCCGACATGTACCTGTACAACGACTTCCGGGAGGGCAAACAGGGCTTTATCGAGCGGGTGCGCCTGTTTTCTGTCGTGGCAGTGTTCATCCTTGTTATTGCCTGCATCAACTTCATGAACCTGGCCACGGCGCGCTCTTCCAAGCGCGCCAAAGAGGTGGGCGTGCGCAAGGCCATCGGGGCCAGCAAGGGCTCGCTGGTGCGGCAGTTTATGGTGGAGTCGGTGCTGATGGCGTTTCTGGCGCTGTTCGTGGCCGTCAACCTGGCCGGTATCCTGCTGCCCGACTTCAACGACCTGACGGGCAAGTACATCTCCCTCGATTTCACGGACCCTTCGCTGGTGCTGTTGCTGCTGGGAGTAGCCCTGCTGACGGGTGTCCTTTCAGGCAGCTACCCGGCTTTCTTCCTCTCCTCCTTCGATCCGGCCAAAGTGCTGAAGGGCACCGTGAAGGTGGGCAGCCGGGTAGCAGGAGTCCGGGAGGGACTGGTGGTGTTCCAGTTTATACTTTCGGCCCTGCTCATCATCAGCACCCTGGTAGCCTACCTGCAGCTTAACTACATCCGCACTAAAAACATCGGCCTGGACCGCGAAAACCTGGTATACGTGCCGCTGGAGGGCGCCCTGCGCGACCGTTACGACGTGGTGAAGCGTGAGCTGCAGAACACGCCGGGGGTGCTGAATGTCACGGCCAGCGACCAGCCTCCTATCTCGGTGGGCAACTCTACCGGAGGCATCGAGTGGAAAGGAAAAGACCCGAATACGAACGTTTTGTTCAGCGTGATGTCGGTGGACTATGACTTTATAGAAACCATGGACGTGAAGCTACTCGAGGGCCGCACGTTCTCCAGGGAGTTTGGAACAGATACCGCGTCCTTTATCATCAATAAAGAGGCGGCCCGCCTGATGCAGATGCAGGACCCCGTGGGCCAGTGGCTGAAGTGGAGCATTGAGGGGCGCGTGATCGGCGTGATTGACAACTTCCATACTACGTCGATGCACATCCCGGCGCAGCCGCTTATCCTGCGCCTGCATCCTGATTTCGATAACCTGCTGTTTGCGCGCCTGGAGGCCGGGCAAACCAAGCAGGCCCTGGCGGCCATCGAGCAGATTGTGAAACGACATAACCCGGCCTATCCCTTCGAGTACCACTTCCTTGACGAGGATTTTGAGAAGATGTACAAGGCGGAAGCCATCATGGGCCAGCTGACGAAGTATTTTGCGGGTATCGCCATC
This sequence comes from Pontibacter chinhatensis, assembly GCF_900113285.1. GTDB lineage: Bacteria > Bacteroidota > Bacteroidia > Cytophagales > Hymenobacteraceae > Pontibacter > Pontibacter chinhatensis. Next base: position 809,201 of record NZ_FOOT01000002.1, on the reverse strand, counting down.
TTCATTTCCTGCCTTGGTTTGTTTGGCTTGGCCCTGTTTACGGCAGAGCAGCGCACCAAGGAGATTGGCGTGCGCAAGGTGCTGGGCGCCTCCGTGGCAAGCATCGTGTACCTGCTTTCCAAGGATTTTCTGAAGCTGGTGCTGATCGCTAACCTGATCGCGCTGCCGCTGGGCTGGTACTTCATGACCAATTGGCTCAACGACTACGCCGACCGCATGGAGCTAAGCTGGTGGATCTTTGCCGTGGCCTTTATCGCGACTGTCATCATCGCCATTGTTACCCTGAGCTTCCATGCCATTAAAACGGCGGTGGCCAACCCGGTAAACTCACTCCGGACAGAGTAGGGTAAAGTATAGATGGAAGTATAAAACCTAAGTTCCGAACAACCCACTCCACCCCCTTTCTTGAAGCAGGGTCGTTTGAACCTCACTATTTGTCATCCTGAAAGGATCTTGGTAGCAAGTCGCAGAGGCTTAACCTCCCTTCCACCAAGATCCTTTCAGGATGACAAATAGTTTAAAGGCATAGTGAGTAAGATGAACCCATCCTGCCTACCTGGGGAGCTTTACTCCTTCACCAAAGTATAAATCAAAGTATAAAGTATAGATTTTAACCCGAAGAAGCGCCCGCCCTGCAAGCTACCCAGCCTGCAGGGCGGGCGCTTCTTTTAAAGGCAGCCTCAAGGGCATTTAAAAAATGATTTCAGGAAAGTATGGATGTGTTACGGAAGCGCACAGGTGTAACAGGCAGGGGTGTATCGGAAGCGAACAGTATAAAATTGGATGCGTGGTTAGGTTGCTTAAAATCAGTGTTTTACATTTTTGGCATCCAAATTTCTTATAGTGTTTATGCCGGCGGGCAGTTAAATGACAAAGTATAAAGCCGCAGCCGGAAACAGCGTCTGAACCATACATACACAAGATAAAACTATCATTCACCAATCACTAAGTACAAAATAAAACTATGAAAAAGTCATTCACATTTCTGCTCCTGATGCTGGTACTACTGGCGCCATCCTTCGCACAGAAAATCCATATGGGGCTGCCCGTGGTAAAGGCAACCGCCGCCGTAGCGGACTACAGAGTGGGCAAAGAGCTGATTAAAGGGAACTGGAACATCATGCCCCAGATTTCGCCAGACGTGCTGAAAGTGGCGGTGCACAAAGGCAAAGAGGACGTTACTTTCTACACCAACACCGACTCCATCAGCTTTAAAGTACAGGCCGGTAAATCGTACCGCTTTTACGTGAACCTGAACGACACCGCTTATGCCTTAACAGAGCTGCAGGGTTTTGGCTTTGAGGCGGTGGAGTTTAACAAGAAGCAGCCCGTGCCGGCTTATACGTTCGTGTATGAGCAAAACCGCAACAACGCCTACTTGCAGGAGCTGCGCACCAAGTATAACCTGGATGCTATCGTGGCAGGCGCTGCCAACGATACCGAGAAAGCGCTGCGCATGGTAAACTGGGTGCACAAGCAGTGGCAGCACAACGGCATGAACGAGCCCAGCAACCCGGATGCGCTGACCATACTGGCTGAGGTGAAAGAAGGCAAACAGTTCCGCTGCGTAGAGTATGGCATCGTCACCACCGCCTGCCTAAACGCCATCGGTTTGCCCGCCCGCACCATGGGCCTGAAGATGAAGGACGTGGAAACAGTGGAGTTCGGCGCCGGCCACGTGCTGCTGGAAGTATACCTGCCGGATTTGCAGAAGTGGGTGATGCTGGACGGCCAGTTCGACGTGATGCCGGTGCTCAACAACGTGCCCCTGAACGCCGTGGAGTTTCAGCAGGCCATTGCGAAAGATTATGCCAAGCTGGAAATCAGAAGCCTCTCCGGAACAAGCAAAATGCAGTACGTGAACTGGGTGTACCCTTACCTGTACTACTTCGACGTGAAGTTTGATAACCGCGAGGGTGTGGCCTTTGAGCGGGAAACCATCGATGGCAAAAGCTCGCTGATGCTCGTGCCGGTGGGAGCCAAGGTGCCGGAAGTGTTCCAGCGCAAGTATAAACTGGACCGCTACAAGTATACCAACTCGCTCACAGACCTGTACCAGGCACCTGTGCTACCAGCTGCCACAACCACGGCATCGAGGTAAGTATAAAAGTATAAACCTGAAACTTTTTGGCTGCTGCTTTGCGTTAATTATTCGCTGGCAGCAGCCAAAAAGCCATAAATAATCGTTATGTTTGTGGCATACTTCTTGAAGTATAAATGCCAAGAATTCGTTCTTTAACTTAATGGGGATGACTGGAATTGACAGCTTGAGCAAATTGCGTGTAAGCATGTCGGGTGATGAACGTACCACCTGTCAAAAATCCGTTCGAACAATAACTGGCGAATCTAATTACGCCATGGCTGCTTAATCTAGGTATTAAGCACTAGCCATAGTCTCGTGCAGGTTTCGTGAATCTGCCTGCATATATGAGGCTTCGATCCGATTTACTAGTCTGTGTAAAGGTGTGGTGCACAGGCGAAACTAAAGCACCTAAGGAGTGCGCATAAGTTTGGTTTATACTTGCAAGCTCCCGACAATCCGAATAAACCTAAGCATGTAGAAGGCACGACGGTTTCCTTGTCTGGACCAGGGTTCGAATCCCTGCATCTCCACTTATCATCAAAAAGGCCTTGCAAGTTTTATACTTGCAAGGCCTTTTTCGTTTCTGGTTATCTAGTTTAAGATGATCTATTATCCTGAGGAAACACTATTAAGACACTTCTCGCGGTGTTGGCTCTTCGCGGGTGATGGGCACTTCCGTAAGTTCGTTCTTTGCCCCCATCCTGTTCAGGAACAGGTATCCTGATAAACCGGCAACAACGGATGCTACGAGAATAGCAAACTTGGCCTGCGTTTGAAAGTCAGGGTCGCTGAAAGAAAGCAGGGCGATAAAGATAGACATGGTAAAGCCAATGCCTGCCAATAAGCCTAAGCCTACGAACTGTAACCATTTGGTGCCTGCAGGCAGCGAGCTAATCCCCAGCTTTACTGATAGCCATGAGAAGAAGACAATGCCGATGGGCTTGCCTACTAAAAGGCCAAAGATGATACCCATGCCCAGCGTGTTGGTTAGGCCATCCAGCATGCTCGCCTCAAATGCGATATTGGTGTTGGCCAAGGCAAAAATAGGCATGATCAGGAAGTTCACAGGCTTGGTCAAGGCATGCTCCAGTCTCTCCAGCGGAGACTCCCTTTCGTCAGGCGTAGTAGGAAGGGTTAGTGCAGTCAGCACGCCTGCAATGGTGGCGTGTATGCCTGAATGGTGGATAAAGTACCATATCACGACGCCTGGTAGCAGGTAAAGCCACACGTTCTTAACTCCCATCCGGTTAAAGACGATTAGCAAAGCAAATACCCCTGCTGCATACAACAGGTAGTTCAGGTGCATTTCGTTCGTGTAGAACACGGCAATAACCACAATAGCGCCTAAGTCATCGACGATGGCCAGTGCCGTTAAGAATACCTTTAAAGAGAGCGGCACCCGTTTGCCCAATAGTGTAATTACGGCAATGGCAAAGGCAATATCGGTTGCCATGGGGATACCCCAGCCACCCGCAGTAGCTGTGCCTTGATTAAATAAGGCATAAACAGCAGCTGGAACCAACATCCCGCCAATAGCGGCAAATACAGGCAAAGCGGCTTGCTTAAAAGAAGACAGTTCTCCTTCTACCAGTTCCCTTTTAATTTCCAGTCCTACCAGCAGGAAAAATATAGCCATTAAGCCGTCGTTAATCCATAACAGCACCGGGTATCTTAGTTGCAGCGCTTCTGACTCATACCCTATTTGATGCGCCAAGAGGCGTTCGAAGCCTGGGCCAAGAGGGGAGTTTGCAATGAGTAAAGATAGTACAACACAGGCCATTAGGATGAAGCCGCCTGCTGAGCCGGATTTTAAAAAATCCCTGAAAGGAGTGAGGTTAATTCTTTGTAGCATGCCTAAAAATAAAGAATTTGGTTTTAAGATACTAGAACTGGATGGATTTCCTGTGTAGGAACAAGTAATCACTTAGTTGGTTTTACTCGTAATAGTTTAATTTCTATATTGAAGCCTCGGGGTTGATTTACATATACTTAGGGCGCACGATTACTGTTGTTGGAGATATCAATTAGATGGAAAGTAAACGATAGCGGCAGGCGAATCTCTAGGAGGGGGTGAGTAAAGTAAACAGGCTTTCGGACATTGGGCCTGTGTTTGTCAAATAAGCCGTAAAAGCGCATGCGTATTCCATCAAACTTCATTCTTCCGGCCATACTTTTCCTTGCTCTGTCTTGTCCTGCCCTGGCTCAGGAGGAAGGCAAGGCAGCGCTGGCAGATAGCCTCATAGAGTACGGACCTGTTATCATCCCTTTTGAGAGTGAAGAAAAGGCCCTGACCTTTGACCCTTTGTCTTCTGCGATGGTGGAGGAAGTAAGGTGGGAGAGGAGTATTCAGCGGCTGGCCAGCACCTCTGGTGAAAAAGCCCCTGCTTCCGTTTTTTCCAGTTCCCTGACATTTCCACCCCGGTGGGACGGATTGGAGAAGTTCCTGGTGGTGCGCACCCCTAAAATAGCCTTTACCTTGGAAATCAACGGGCGCCGCACCCGGCTGGACGCGGCCGGTGTCGACGTGAAAATCCACCTGGGGCCGCTGCTGACGGATGAAGATGACTCACTGCGGCTGCGGGTTTGGGGCGACAAGGCTGCCGGTGAGGCAAGCGAGCTGGCCTCCGGGTTTTTGATAGTAGCCGCGCCGAGCTTCCATGTAGTGGAGACGCAGGTCAGGACCCTCATGCGCTACCCCAATTACTACAGAAGCCTTACCTGGGTCTATCTCTTCAGGCTGAGAAACTACTCCACGCAGCCCTTCAACACCTCTCACTACGCCTCCGAAGAGAAGGTAATGAGTATGGAAGGCGAGTTGAAGGAGGATTATGTCCATCACCGCACGGGCAGCATCAGCCAAATTATTCCCAAAGGGAAGACCCACCTGTTCTTTTACACCGATCACCCGGAAGTCATAGCAGGCAAGTGGAATGCGGAAACGCCCTACCTGTACCTGGTTACGAATACTATCTCCTCCAGCAGGTTCAAATTCTCGCAGGTCTTGGCTGAGCGGGTGGGGGTGCGCACCACGAAGGTGCAGGACCGGCAGCTACAAGTAAACGGCGTGACCGCCCGGTTCAAACCCGTTAGCTATACCCACCCGGCGCTCCACGAGGCCGCACCCAGTGCGGAGCAGCTGGAGGGGTTTGTCCGGAAGCTGAAGCAGCACCATGTCAACACGGTTTTCGTTTCCGGCATCCCCGCCAGTCTGGAACTCTACCACCTGGCCGATAAGTATGGGCTCTACATCATCCAGCACCTGGCCCCGGAGGAGGGAAAGGAATCAGGTTTACAACTTAGGCTTCCTATGGCCACTATCCTGAAGCTCCGGAACCGCCCCTCTGTCATTGCCTGGTCCGCGGAGAAAGCCCACCTGGACCTCCTCTCCGATAGCCTCACCCGCCTGGACCCCGACCGTCCGCTCCTCGCGCTGACAAACGCCGATGCCATCACCAACCTGCCTCTCGCGTCCATTGATTTCACCAAGCTTTCAGCGGAACAGCGAGCAGAGCTTAAAAAGGCGAATCAGTCCTTCAGGATGGAGCTGACAAACGATAAGGGTATGAGCATCAGCAACCTTTATGATTTTGCCGCTGCTCCTCAAGTAAAGTTGCAATGGGAGCTGCTGGCGGGAGAGCAGGTCGTGGACAGGGGGGAGGTAACAGGCATTAGCCTGGGGCCGCGCCAGACCCAACGCTTGAGCCTGCCGCTCGGCCACGCGCAAAAAGGAGCTGGCAGGAGCCTGAGGGTAAGGGTCGTGCTGGAGGAAGACCTGCCCTGGGCTGAAAGAGGTTTTGAACTTGCCTGGGAACACTTTAGCCTGTAGTACCTGAGTTTCTGCAGAGCTACTGTGTGCGTGACTTTGAGGAGTATCTCTTTGATCTTGAGTGCAACAAGCCCTTTTCTCCTCTTATCCCTGCCGCCTCTCTAAAGCCTACTTTTCCTCTGGCAGAAAATGTAATCCTGATCCGCATTCTAACCATTACAAAGTATAGTATCATCAAAGTATAAAACCTTGGCTTAAGCAGCAGAAGGATGGTTGTGTCTGTACTCTCAGAAATCAATTAAATCTTATTTTTAAGTGCAATAGACTTTTCTTGTAATATTTTAATCTCTATATTGAAAGGCTCAAAAGTCACTTTACAGCTACCTGTAGCACAACTGGAATTGTGCAGAAAACTAATCAACATAAGAGAAGACCAACCCACACGACGCTTCCCTAACACTATTCCACGCTATTGGCAAAAAACTAAGATTAGTTTTCCTGCCTAAGCAGCGGCAAAGAATTTCTTACCTCCGGAGTGCTGCAGCCTGTTAGGGCCAGACAGCTATTGGTTTCGGATTTTACGCTTACTGTTTGTTTTTACGTGGCTCCTGGCAGCCATATCACTATAAATTAGAAGTTGTATAAAATCTTCATGTTTCATGAAACCAGACAAAGAGAACCCAAGACGAGACTTTATTAAGAAGTCTGCGATGGCTTTCGCCGCTTTTACCATTGTGCCCCGGTTTGTGCTAGGCGGAAAGGGCTATGTAGCCCCAAGCGACCAGCTCACCAAAGGCGTGATTGGGGTGGGAGCTATGGGGCGTAACCACTTCCCTTATGCCGACACGAGAGTAGTAGCGGTATGCGATGTAGACCGGAACCACCTGAAGAAAGCGGTGGACATGTTGGGCAAGGGCGTTAAAACGTTTACCGATTACCGGGAGATGATCCAGATGCCGGAGGTGGATATTGTGCACATCGCCACCCCGCCGCACTGGCACGGCATTATGGCCGCGGATGCGGCCCGCGCCGGAAAGGACATCTGGTGCGAAAAGCCGATGACCCGGACCATAGGAGAGGGCAAGCGCGTGGTAGAGGCTGTGCAGCAGCATGGGCGCATCTTCCGCCTCAACACCTGGTTCCGCTTCGATGATATCTTCTACGGCATGGGGACTACGGTAAAGCCTATCAAGAAACTGGTGGATAGCGGTTTGCTGGGCTGGCCCCTGAAAGTGACCGTAGGACGCGGTACCGGCTACGACTGGAAATTCTACTGGGTAGGCAAAACCAACTTGGACCCAACGCCGGTACCACAGGAACTGGACTACAACATGTGGCTGGGCCCTGCTCCTTATAAGCCTTACAATCCGCACCGTGTGCATGGCACCTTCCGCGGCTACTGGGACTACGATGGCGGCGGCCTCGGCGACATGGGCCAACACTATCTGGACCCTATCCAGTACTTCCTGGGCAAAGACAACACCAGCCCGGTTTCCGTGGAGATTGATGCGCCGCAGCAACACGCAGATGCTGTAGGTACCTGGCGCAGGATAACTTATACTTATGAAGATGGATGCCAAATCATCCTGGACGGTGAGGGCAAGGAAGAAAACATCCCTTACATCGAGGGGCCGAAAGGCAAGCTCTACCCGGGCTTCCGTTCCGACATTCCTGACCTTAGAAGGAAACTAGCCGCTTTCCCTGATCCGGAGCCGCAGGTAACAGACTTTGTGCAGGCTGTGAAGAACCGCCAGAAGTTTGCCCTGAACGAGGAAAACGGCCACCGCTCCTGCACGCTGGTAAACATGGGCCTGGCTGCCCTGCGCCTGGGGCGCAACCTCAAGTTCGACCCCGTGAAGCAGGAGTTCATCAACGACGAAGGCGCCAACCGCCTGGTTTACCAACCGATGCGTTCGGACTGGACACTGGTGTAACAGCTTGGCTAAGAATTAAAAAGCATTCTTTTATAGGTTAGAATTATACTTTGCTAACAACATGAGAAAAATATCATTCGTGCTCCTGGCCTTGCTTATGCTAAGCACTGCCGTGATGGGGCAACGCAAAAATGACCAGCGAACCCTCTCCACGAAGATCGCTGACTTACTGGCAGAACTGCCGGCCCGGGACGAAAAGCACCTGGAGGCAAGTATGACGGGAATTGCTGCCATGGGCGAGGAGGGAATCCTGCAAATGGCCAGCATGCTGTCGGAGCCCGGCAAGGGCGACAATACAAGTATAGAGTATGCGCTAGGCGGCTTCTCTTCCTACGTAATGGAGGCGGAGCGGGAGGATTGGCGAAAAATGAGTGCCAACGCCTATTGCAAAGCCCTTCAGAGCGCCGGGCATGAGGAGAACAAAGCCTTTTTGATCAGGCAGCTGCAAATGGTCGGCGACGATCAGGCCGTTGCGTGTCTGCAGGGGTACCTGGGCGATGGCCGCCTTTGCGGCCCTGCCGCCAGAGCCCTGACAAGTATAAACACTCCTGCCGCCAGCCAGGCGCTGCTGCAGGCCCTGCAAAGCTCAAAGGGAGATTGCCAGTTGGCTTTGGTTGGGGCATTGGGTGATACCCGCCATGCAGCAGCTGTGCCGGCCTTAACTTCTCTGGCCAACAGCCAGGACGAGAAACTGCGCAAGCTGTCCCTCTTTGCCCTGGCCAACATCGCGGATCCGGCCTCCGAGGCTGCCCTGGCTAAGGCCGCGGAAGCAGATAACTACAAGTTTGACAAAGACAACGCTGTTGCCGCCTACCTGCTGTATGCCAACCGCCTTACCGAGAAGGGACAAACGGATGTAGCTGCACGCCTGGCCCAGTCGATGCTGAGCAAAACCACTGCAGATGAGCAGGTGCACACGCGCACGGCAGCCCTGAAACTTTTGAGCGACGCGCAGAAAGAGCAAAGTATGCCGCTTCTGGTAAACGCCGCCGGTGACCCCAACAAAGAGTACCGCGCCGCTGCCCTGAAGTTTGCCGGCCCTTACGTAACAGCAGAAAACACCTCACTGTGGGTAAACAAGCAGAAGAAAGCCGATCCAGCGATACAGGCAGAAATCATCACCATGCTGGGCAACAACGGTGCGAAAGGCGCCTTGCCAGCAGTAGAAAAAGCCTTGAAGAGCAAAGATGCCCAGGTAAGAATCGCTGCCATCGGAGCTGCGGGTAAGCTGGGCCAGCAAGAGGCGCTGCCATCCCTGCTGAAAGCCATGCGCAAAGGTGGTGAGCAAGAAGCCATCGCCGTTAGAAACGCTCTCCTGATCATGAAAGGAGATGGGATGACAGATAAAGTAGCACAGGCCTTGCCAAAAATGCCAGCGGTAGCGCAGGCAGAACTGTTAGCAGTATTAGGCGCCCGCGGTGAAAGCAGAAGGTTCCAGGAGGTGCTTCCTTATGCCAAGCACAACAATACGGCCGTACGCAAGGCTGCCCTGGAGGCACTTGCCAACATCGCAAGCAAAGACAACCTGCCGCAGCTGTTCACCCTGCTGAACGAAACCTCTCAGCCGGAAGAGCTTGCAGCGGTGCAAAAGGCCGTTGTAGCCGCCGTAGGCGACTATGAAAACCAGGCGGAGAAGGCAGAACTGGTACTGCAAAAGATGAATGAGGCGCCGGCAGAAAAGCGGACGGCTTACTTTAACATCCTGGCAAGTATAGGAGGAGACCAGGCGCTTCAGGCGGTGGCCCAGGCCTTCCAGAATGGTGATGCCACTACAAAAACAGCTGCTTTGGCAGCACTCTCACAGTGGTCGGATGTAAGTGCGGCAGAGGAGCTGTACAATATCTGCGCAGGTGCTAACAATGCTACCTACCTGGACCAGGCACTGAAAGGCTATATCCGTGCCGTGAGCATTGCGAAATATCCTGCCGACCAAAAAGTGTTGATGCTTCGCAAGGCCATGGAGGTGGCTAAAACCACAGAGCAGAAGCAGCTGATCCTCACGCAAGTAGGCAGAAATAGAACCTTCCCGGCGCTGGTGTTTGCAGGCAAGTACCTGGATGATACCGCTTTGCAGCAACAGGCCGCCCATGCCGTGATGAACATCGCTTTGTCCAGCACTGATTTCCAGGGCAACGTGGTGCGGGAGTACCTGAACAAAACCATCCAGGTGCTGCAGGGGCCGGACAGCGAGTACCAGAAAGAGTCGATGCGCAAGTTCCTGGCAGAGATGCCACAAGGCGAGGGCTTCGTGGCGATGTTTAACGGCAAAGACCTGACCGGCTGGAAAGGTCTGGTAGAGAACCCTATCGCGCGCGCCAAAATGGACAAGAAGACGCTGGCTCAAAAGCAGCAGCAGGCCGATGAGCAGATGCGCAAAAGCTGGGTGGTGGAGAACGGCGAACTGATCTTCACAGGCAAAGGCGATAACATTGCTTCTGTGAAGAAGTACAGCGACATCGAAATGTTCGTGGACTGGAAGATCTTCGACGACGGCCACAAGGAGGGCGATGCCGGTATTTACCTGAGAGGTACGCCGCAGGTACAGATCTGGGACACTTCCCGCGTAGACGTGGGCGCACAGGTAGGTTCAGGCGGCCTGTACAACAACAAAGTACATCCGAGCAAGCCACTCAAGGTAGCCGACAACCCGCTTGGCGAGTGGAACAACTTCCGTATCCTGATGCAAGGTGACCGGGTGACGGTATACCTGAACGGAGAACTGGTAACGGACAATGTGATACTGGAGAACTTCTGGAATCGCGACCTGCCAATTTTCCCTGAGGAGCAGATAGAACTGCAGGCACACGGCTCCAGGATAGCGTACCGCGATATTTACATCCGCGAAATTCCACGCCCTAAGCCATTTGAGCTGAGTGCGGCAGAGAAGAAAGAAGGTTTCAAGGTGCTGTTCGACGGTACCAACATGCACAACTGGCAGGGTAACACCACCGACTACGTGATAGAAGATGGGGTGATGGTGGTGCACAAGCCCAAGTTCGGAAACGGCGGCAACCTGTTCACGAAGGAAGAGTACAGCGACTTTGTTTTCCGTTTCGAGTTTAAGCTTACGCCTGGAGCCAATAACGGGCTGGGCGTGCGTGCCCCGCTTGAGGGGGATGCCGCCTATGAAGGAATGGAACTGCAGATTCTGGACAACGACGCCGACATCTACAGAGACCTGGACGATCACCAGTACCATGGTTCTGTGTACGGGGTGCTTACCGCGAAGCGGGGCGCTTTGAAGCCGGTAGGAGAGTGGAACTACCAGGAAGTGATCGTGAAAGGGCCAAAGGTGAAGGTAATCCTGAATGGCACGACCATCCTGGACGGCGACATTGCGCAGGCAAGCAAGAACGGTACACTGGATGGAAAAGACCATCCGGGGCTGAAAAGAACCAAAGGCCACATCGGCTTCCTGGGCCACGGCTCTACAGTTTGGTTCCGCAACATCCGCATCAAAGACTTGAGCAAAGACCAGAAAGCGCTATAAGTTTCTTTCTGTAATGTATACCCTGAAGGCCGGCATCTACCGGCCTTCAGTTGTTCAAAGGTTTAACATTATTTAGATAAGCAAGATGGCAAATATCAATACCTCTAAATTCGCTGACCATACCTTTGACGCCATCGTGATCGGGTCTGGGATTAGTGGCGGCTGGGCTGCCAAAGAATTATGTGACAAAGGCCTGAAAACCCTGGTGCTGGAGCGGGGAAGGAATGTGGAGCACCTGAAAGACTATCCCACAGCCACCAAGAACCCCTGGGATTTCCCACACCGTGGCCGTTTGTCGCTCGAGCTAAGCGAGGAAAACCCGATCGCCTCCAGGTGCTATGCTTTCAAAGAGGATGCTACCCATTTCTTTGTGAAGGATAAGGAACACCCCTATGTGCAGGAAAAGCCTTTCGATTGGATTCGTGGCTACCAGGTGGGTGGCAAGTCGCTGTTGTGGGCGCGCCAGACCCAACGCTGGAGCAAGTATGATTTCGAAGGCCCGGCACGTGATGGCTTTGCTGTGGATTGGCCTATTCGTTATGATGATATTGCCCCCTGGTACAGCTATGTGGAACGTTTTGTGGGTATCAGCGGGAACAAAGATGGGGTAGACACTTTGCCAGACGGCGAGTTCCTGCCACCCTGGGAGATGAACGTGGTGGAGAAAGCCATCCGCAAACGGATTGTAGAGACCTATAAAGACCGCCATGTGATGATTGGCCGCTGCGCCCATTTAACCAAGCCGGAGGAAATCCATCACCAGCAGGGGCGGGGGCAGTGCCAGGCCAGAACCCTGTGCCAGCGTGGTTGCCCGTATGGCGGCTACTTCTCCTCCAACTCCTCCACCTTGCCTTGGGCCGCCAAAACCGGTAACCTCACCCTGCGCCCCGACTCGGTGGTGCATTCTATACTTTATGATGAGCAGAAAGGCAAAGCTGTAGGAGTACGCGTGGTGGATGCACACACCAAGGAAGCAACCGAATACTTTGCGAACATTATTTTTGTGAATGCCGCGGCGCTGAACACGAACCTTATCCTGCTCAACTCCACCTCTTCCCGCTTCCCGAACGGTTTAGGAAATGATAACGGGCTTTTAGGGAAGTATGTAGCCTTCCATAACTACAGGGGCTCGCTTTCAGCAAGTATGGACGGGTATGAAGACAGCTATTACTATGGCCGTCGCCCGTGCGCGGTGATGATGCCGAACTTCCGCAACGTGCACAAGCAGGAAACCGATTTCCTGCGCGGGTATATGGTTTTCTATAGCGCCGGCAGAGGTAGGTCAGGCGCTGGCCCTAACGGCGAGCAGCTTGGAGCAGCCTACAAGGATGCGTTGTCGGAGCCTGGAAACTGGGGCATCTACATGATGATGCAAGGGGAGACGATTCCGAAGGAGAGTAACTACGTGAGCCTGAGCACGAGCGAGAAAGATGCCTGGGGCATGCCCTTGTTGAAGGTGTCGGTTGGGTATGACGAGAATGACGAAAAATCGATGAAGGATTTTCTGGTGCAAGGGGCGGAGATGCTCGACAAGGCCGGCTGTAAGAACATCCACACCAACGACAGCAAGCAGGCACCTGGGCTTGACATTCACGAAATGGGCGGCGTACGGATGGGACGTGACCCAAAAACCTCGCTCTTGAACGAGTATAACCAGCTGCACGCCTGCAAAAATGTATTCGTTACCGACGGTGCCTGCATGACCTCTACCGGTACGCAGAACCCCTCGCTCACCTACATGGCTCTGACGGCCCGTGCTGTGGATTATGCCGTGAGCGAGATGAAGAAGGGAAACCTGTAAGTATGGAAGTATAAGTGGACCTAACAGGATAACCTGGTCGAACGAAAAGTATAAATAAAGTATAAGTTAAAAGAAAACCCACCTGCACTTAAGCAGGTGGGTTTTCTTTTAACTTATACTTCTGAAATGGGCGGCTTAGCCGCTGGCATCAGTTAGTATCCTGGGTTCTGCGTCAGGCTAGACACACCGCCAGAAGTCTGCAGGTCTATCTGTCTCTGCGGAATAGGGAAGTAGTCGTGTTTGCCAGGTATGAAGCTGCCTCCTCTCACGTCTGGTAACAGAGAACCTTCATACGAGAAGAAGGAGTTCAACTCTTCAGCTGCTTTTCCCCAACGAACAAGGTCAAAGAAGCGATGTCCTTCGAGTGCCAGCTCTATCTTGCGCTCAAAGTAGATGGCCTCAAGTGCTTGTTCTTTACCTAAGCCGGCAAAATAACCATCCGGGTAAGGAGCAACGTTGTAGTTGGCGGCTGGGGTGCTGGAGAATCCTGCCATTGGGTTGTTAGGGTTAGCGTACTGGTAAACCTTGTTTTCCGGCTTGGCTGCCCTGGCACGAACCATGTTCACATAGTCCTGCGCCTGTGCCAGGTTTCCTAACTGCGCCTCGGCTTCTGCGGCCATCAACAGCACGTCCGCATAACGAATGAGTACCACGTTGATGGCGGAGCCTGGCGCCCAGGAGCTTTGGTCAGAGTAGGTGTCAGCCGTAGCCTGCCAGTAAATGTGCTTCTTGGAAGAGTACGGACCAGCATAGCTCTGCAAACGAATCCAGGTCTGGCCAGGGTGTGCTCCCCAATCCAGGAACGGAATACCACGACGGCCTACTGTCCAGTCCAGACGAGGGTCCACAGGCTGTGTATCCGGCGTGAAGGCTTCATTGGACGCTATGCCCTGGTCATTCTTTAACGGGGTAGCATTGTAGTTATCCAGAATAGGCAGACCCTGAGCATTGGTACGGTAAGAGTTAGCCAGGTCTATGGTTGGCTGGAAGAACCCGCAGCAGCGGAAAGGGCTGTTGTATGGGTAGTTCAGCATCTCTCCCTGGTTGGCGTTGGCAATCGTGCCTGTGCCGTCGTTGGCCACCATCTGAATGGCAAAAACCGACTCCTGGTTATTCTCATTGGCCGCATCAAAGTTATCTTTGAATTTGTCTACGAGGCCATACTTAAGGCCATTGGCGGTAACACCGGAAGTGATAACCTGATCAAAGATGCCCTTCGCTTCACTGTACTTTTTCTGGTACAGGTAAGCCTTGCCCAGGTAAGCGGCGGCAGCCCATTTATTAGCACGACCTGCCTGTCCCTGTGTATTAGGGAGGTTATCCATGGCAAACTGAAGGTCTGCCTCAATCTTTGGCCATATGTCCACATTGTTCGGCTGGTTGTAGTCAGTGACTGTTTCGTCAATCCAGGGAACCATGTTGAACATCTTCTTCAGCTCAAAGTAATAGTGCGCGCGCAGGAAGCGGGCTTCGCCCTCAATCCGGGTCTTGTCTGCGTCTCCGATGTCCTCTGCCTGGCCCAACAGCTTCAACGTGGCGTTTGTACGGGATATACCTTCGTACATGGCCCGCCACTTGGTGTTGAGGAAGCCGTTGCTGGGGTCAGCCGTGAAAGTGGCGATAGAGTTGATCGCCGGCTGGTCGGCGCCGTCGCTGCCCTTATGGGCTTCTCCACCGGCCACACTGCCGTATATCCAGTTGGTAGGGGCAGCCTCCCATTGGCCACCACCCGCGATGGCGGCTCCGTTACCCTGGGCATCCAAGGCGGCATAGGCGCCAATCAACATCTTTTCTACACCTGCCTGATTCGCAATAATGTCTTCACTGAGGGCGCCTAAGGCTGGTTTTTCCAGAAAGTCGTCTCCGCATGAAGTTAGTAGTTGCATAGAGCTAACTACTGCTGCTGTCATTAAGATTAATTTATATTTTTTCATGACTTTAGAAGTTATGCTCAAAACTAGAAGGATAGGTTTATGCCTGCTAAATACTGGCGCATGTTAGGGTAGTTGCCCTCGTCGATACCGAATGCAGTAGTGCCTCCGGATATTTCAGGGTCTATGCCAGAATAGTTAGTGATAGTGAACAGGTTTGCGGCCTGCACGTAAATTCGCAAGCTGCCAACACCATAGTTGCTCAACAGGCTCTTAGGCAAAGTATAGCCCAGCTGCACGTTCTTCGCTCTTAAGTAAGAACCGTTCTCCACATAGTAAGAGGTAGGAACGTTAGTCGTGCTGAAGGTACCTTTCGCTTCCTGTATAGGGGCTGTTGCATTGCGGTTCTCTGGCGTCCAGGAGTCGTGAACAGCTGTTTTGCTTTTCGCACCAACGAAGTTCGGATAGAAGTCTGTCCACCATTTTACCTGGTTCCAGATGTCATTTCCCTGAGAGCCGTACAGGAACATGTTAAAGTCAAAGTTCTTGTAGGTAGCCGCTATGTTTAAGCCATAGGTAAAGTCAGGGTTAGGGTTGCCTAAGATAACTCTGTCGTCCGGGGTAATGATGCCATCACCGTCAGCATCCGCATAGCGGAAACGGCCAATGCCAATGTCTGCCTGATAGAGTGCGTTTGCATCACCGGAGGCTTCAACGGCGCTCGCATTTGCTTGGTCGATTTCTGCCTGATCATCCCAGAACCCTACAATCTGGTAACCGAAGAAAGAACTCATAGGGGAGCCCACCTCGTTGCGGATAATGTTGCTGCCGTTAAAGCGACGCGACTCCAGGTCGAAGTTCTGAGCACCATTTGATACTTTCAGAATCTTGTTGTCGTAAGTCGTTAACGTACCTGTCACATCAATCCTGAAATCTGAGGACACATCGATATGGCCTGTAATGGCGGCGTCGATACCTTTGTTACGCATTCTGGCAATGTTTACGAAAGGTCTGGTGGCACCACCGGCAGTTCCAGGCAGTTCAGGGTCAAACAAGAGGTCTTTGATCTCCTTGTTATAGTAATCCAGGGTAAAGTCAATCTTACCATTGAACAGGGTCGCGTCAAAGCCTATGTTGCTGTTGATGTTGGTTTCCCACTTCGCATCCGGGTTGCCTATACGGGACTGTCTGAAGCCTTCCACGATGGAGTTGTTGGTACCGCCAATGTCGTAGTATGACAGGGCTCTGTCGGAACCATAGGTTGTGAAGGCGTTGGCTGGGCTTACGTTCAACTGGTTACCCATCACGCCATAGCCACCACGTATTTTAAGGTCGGAGATCCAGCTGATGTTTTGCATGAAGCTCTCCTGGGAGATACGCCAGCCGGCGCTAGCCGCAGGGAACGTACCATAGCGCTGGTTAGGACCAAAGCGTGAAGAACCGTCGCGGCGGATTACAAATCCGAACAGGTACTTGTCCATCAGGCTGTAGTCTATCCTACCGATAAGTGAGAAGAGCGCGTCTTCGCTTCTGCCGCTGAAGTTGGTGCGTGTGCCGGCACCCGTTCCCAGTGTGGTAAAGTTCGGGTCGAAGGAGAAATATCCTTGCGTGGAACCGCCTACCTCACTCCAGTAGTTGTTGTAAGCCTCGGAGCCCACCAGGACGCTAAGGTTATGCACATCGTTGAAGCTTCTCTTGTACGCCAGCGTGTTACTCCAGGTCCAGTTGTATCCGTTGCTGGAGCTTTGGTTAAACTGGTTAACGGTGTTGTTCTCACCGTTCTCGTATTCAGGGAAGGTGAAAGAGCGGTTGTTGTTGTTATACATCTCGCCACCGAAAACCGTGCGTGCCGTGAAGTGGTTGAGGAAGTCTACTTCAGCGAACACGTTACCAAACAGGCGGTTACCCATTGCTTTGTTGTTTCTCAGCCTGTCCAGCTGTGCCACTGGGTTTCTGGCATTTCCAAGTCCGCTACCAGAGGAACCGGAGAAGTTGCCCATGATATCGTATACCGGTATAATCGGCTGCAGACGGTAAGCCATGTTTATCATGTTCTCTCCGCCACCGATTTGTGGGTTCTCAATCACAGAGTAGGCCAGGTTTTCACCCACCCGGATGTTATCGTTAAGGTTGTAGGAGCTATTGGCTCTAACAGTATAGCGCTTGAAATAGGTGTTGTCCAAAACACCTTGCTGGTCGAAATAGTTGGCAGAGAAGTAGAAGCTGCCCATCTCACCGCCGCTGCTTACGGCCACGTTATGGCTCGTAATTGGGGCCGGTCTAAATATCTCCTTATACCAGTCGGTGCCGGATTTGTTTGCCCGCGCAATACGATAGAAAGTGCTCAGTTCAGAGCTTCCTCCGGTATAAAAAGGATTGACGTTATATAAGGAAGGATCCGCTTCCGGGTCTCCTGCCATCACGCCTGTTCTGGTAACACCTGGCCCCGAAACCAAATAATCCGGGAGTACAGGGCTTGCACCAGAACCATAAATAGGGCTTTCCGGAGCAACGCCACCATTTCTGGCTACCAGCCAGTTCAGCTCAGCCATTTCCTGCGGGTTGGCCAGGTTCCAAGGGTTGTCTCCTGATGGGCGCTGTGTGCCGTAGTAGCCATCATATGTTACCGACACTTTGCCTTTGCCTTTCTTGGTAGTGATGATGATTACACCGTTGGCTGCACGCGCACCGTAGATGGAGGCCGAGCCGGCGTCCTTCAGCACCTGCATGGTCTCCACGTCGTTGGGGTTCAGGTCCCTGATGTTTTCCGTTGGAACGCCATCCACCACGAAAAGCGGCGTGTTATTGCCGAACGTGTTGAAACCACGTATCCTGATCTGCTGCGACTGCCCAGGCTGTCCGGAACCGAGAACGGTAACACCAGAAGCCCGGCCCTGCAGCATGCTCGAAACCTGCGCCTCCGGCTGCTTGGTCATTTCAGATACGTTTACCACAGCTACGGCACCTGTCAGGTCTTTTTTCTCCTGTACCGCGTAGCCTGTTACCACTACCTCCTGCAGTGCCCGAGCGTCTGTGGCAAGGGTTACATTGATAGTGCTCTGGTTGTTGATAGCAACTTCCTGGCTTTTGTACCCCATAAAGGAGATAACCAGTGTGGTGCTTCCAGCGGGTACGTTCAGGGTGAAGTTACCGTTAGCATCGGTGGCTGTACCAACCGTGGTGCCTTTTACCACTACAGAGGCGCCCGGAATGGCTTCTCCTTCCTCTCCCGTCACTTTTCCTCTTACTTCTGTGGTCTGCCTTGTGGCGCCGCTAAGCATGTTGGGCTCCACCATGAAACTGGTGTTTGCTGCATATCCTGGAAGCGGGCTTTGCAGGGCGCAGACAGCTGCGAACACAATGGCCCAATCTTTCTTGCAGGATAAAATCTTTGCATGTCTGCCCAATGGAGGAAGCCATGCCCCGGAATATTTCTGTTTCATAAAAAATAGGTTAGGTGAGATGTGATTTTTGCTTTCAGAAAAGACGGAAGGTGCTATGTGCACCTTTCACGTAGGTGCCTGGAAAAGGAAAAGCGGCCAGGAAGCATCTAAGGATTTTTAAGTACACATTTTACATAGGCATCAGGCTATAACTGAGTAATCAATCATTAAAATATGTGTAAAAAAAGATAAAAAGCAAGGATAGGTATGATGTTATACTTTAATTTTTTAAAAAAGTATATCAAAGTATAATAATCTAAGTGAATGTCACCTGTTAGATGGATGAGCGTGGTTGATAATCAGTGTTTTGTGTAAAATTGGCTGAAAGGCCTTTTAAATCGCTGTTTTTCTAAGTATGGGGCATTTTTCAGCTAAAAACTCTGTGTTTATACTTTAATGTGAGTGGTTACTTATTTTTAGTGAAGGTAAAATGTTTTTGGGAACTATGCATATTTATTATATTGTGTGGCTTAAAACACTTTACTGTGTTCACCCCTCTCTGTCTGATGAAGTCGTTTGAGGCAGGCTCAGAAGCTATTGTTGTTTCCCTGTGTATATCATAGGAGAAGTGATATTTAAACAGGGGGTAAGCTTTGAAATCAAAAAAGACGCGATACTTAATAATGAATAGAAATGGATAGGCGCTCGGTAGTAAAAGGACTGTTGCTATTTGCCGGAGGCATGGCGGTGCTGCCCTCCTGCGTGCTGGAGGAAGGCAAGGCCTCCATCCAGCTGGACCACCTGGATGTGTCAGCGGAGCAGGAAGAGCTGCTGGCCGAAATCGCAGAGATCATTCTCCCGGCCACCGACACTCCGGGGGCTAAGGCCATGGGCCTGCACCTGTTTACCCTGAAAATGCTCGACGACTGCTACGGTGCTGAGGAGCAGCAGGCCTTCATGACGGGCATGGCCGCCTTCGACGAACTGGCCAAGGAGCAGGCCGGGAAGCGGTTCATCAAGTGCAGCCCCGAGCAGCGGCAAACGCTGGTTTCCGCCGTAAATGACGGACAGGCGCCCGAGGAGGTGCTCACCTTCTACCGCATCCTTAAAGGTGAGACCATCAAGGGCTACCTCAACTCCGAGCTGGTGATGACCACGCTTAGGGTGTACGAGCTGGTGCCGGGCCGCTACGAGGCCTTCTATCCTGTAACAGCAGAAGCACAGATAAGCTAATGGCAAATTTAAACATAGAAAGCGCCAAGGAGCGCACCTTCGACGCAATTGTGATTGGCTCGGGCATCAGCGGGGGCTGGGCAGCCAAGGAGCTGACCGAAAAAGGCCTCAAGACCCTGGTGCTGGAGCGGGGACGCGATGTGAAGCACAACCACGACTACCCCACCACCAATAAAATGCCCTACGAGTTTGAGCACCGCGGGCAGGTGCCCCTGGAGATACGGGAGAAGGAGCCGGTGGTGAGCCGCTGCTACGCCTTCCGCGAGGATGCCATGCACTTCTTTGTCAAGGACTCCGAGCACCCTTATGTGCAGGAGAAGCCCTTCGACTGGATTCGCGGCTACCAGGTGGGCGGCAAGTCGCTGCTGTGGGCGCGGCAGACCCAGCGCTGGAGCGACCTGGACTTTGAGGGCCCGGCGCGCGACGGCTTTGCTGTGGACTGGCCCATCCGCTACAAGGACCTGGCGCCCTGGTACAGCTACGTGGAGAAGTTTGCCGGTATTTCGGGTAACAGCGACGGCCTGGCCGAACTGCCGGACGGGGAGTTTCTGCCTCCTTACCCCTTGAACAGCGTGGAGGACTACTTCCGCCAGCAGCTCAAGACCCACTACGGCAACCGCCACGTGATCAGCGCCCGCTGCGCGCACCTGTCCAAGCCGAACCAGATACACCTGGACCAGGGACGGGCGCAGTGCCAGAACCGCACCCTCTGCCAGCGCGGTTGTCCGTTTGGCGGCTATTTCTCTTCCAACTCTTCCACGCTGCCCTGGGCTGAGCGCACGGGCAACCTCACGCTCCGGCCGTTTTCGGTGGTGGAGTCGGTGATTTACGATGAGAAGGCCGGGAAGGCAACGGGCGTGCGCGTAGTCGATACGAACACTAAGGAGGTGACCGAGTATTACGCCCGCATCATCTTCGTGAACGCCTCGGCGCTGCACACCAACCACATCCTACTCAACTCCACTTCCTCGCGCTTCCCTAACGGGCTGGGCAACGACAACGGGCTGCTGGGCAAGTATGTGGCCTTCCATAATTACCGGGCACGCATTTCGGCTGAGTACGACGGGCTGCTGCAGTACGCCACCGATGGCCGCAACCCGGCGGGCGGAGGCTATTTGCCGCGCTTTAGGAACCTGCACAAGCAGGAAACAGACTTCCTCAGGGGCTATGCCGCCGGCTTTGGGGCCAACCGCTACCAGGTGGAGGACCGCTCCGGCTTCGGCACGGACCTGAAAGAGCAATTGCTTAACCCGACCTGGAGCAACTGGAGAGTGGGCTCGCACATGATGGGCGAAACCATCCCGAAGGCCGAGAGCCAGGTAAGCCTGAGCAAGGACCAGAAGGATGCCTGGGGCATGCCGCTGCTCAGCATCAACATCGGCTACGACGACAACGACGAGAAGATGGTAGCCGACTACCTGGAGCAGATGACGGAGATGTTCACCAAGGCGGGCTTCACCAACATCCGCACCACGGACTCGAAACAGGCCCCGGGGCTGGACATCCACGAGATGGGCGGCGTGCGGATGGGCCACGACCCGAAGACATCGCTCCTGAACAAGTATAACCAGCTGCATGCCTGCAAGAATGTATTCGTGACCGATGGGGCCTGCATGACTTCGACTTCTACCCAGAACCCCTCGCTCACCTACATGGCCTTGACGGCACGCGCCGCAGATTACGCCGTGAGCGAGATGAAGAAGGGAAATCTGTAAAGGCTATACTTATACTTTAGTAAAAGGAGTAAGGGCCTGCCGTTGTAGAATGGCAGGCCCTTACTCCTTTTACACTTGTCTATACTTTATACTTTCAGCTGCGATTAAAGTATGAACTGAAAGTCTTCACCCACCTCTCTAAGCAGGTAGGGTCATTAAGTTTTAACTTAAAGGGCTGATTTATGATAGGAAAGTTGAAAGTAGTAAGAGCCAGACTCTCCCCTTGAGGGGAGTTAGAGGGGTGTCGGAATTTTGCAGATAACTTTTGCTACTAACTTTACACCCCTATAGTCCCCTCAAGGGGACAGTTTTCGGAAGAAGTTAACGGCCCTGCCCTTTGAAGGGGCAGGGGTGGGTTCATCGCAACTTAAGTTTTATACTTTCAGCTACTCTTGCCCTGCTACAGACTCATAAATCAGCTCCGAAACCGTTGCCATGGCCTCCATAGCGGCCTTTTCATCCTTCAAATTCTTAGACAGCAGCACCAGCACATACTTTCGCCCGTCGGGAAGTATAACGATGCCCGAGTCGTGGCGGACGCCGGTAATCTAGCCGGTTTTGTGGGCAACTTTCACACCTTCGGGAAGCCTGGCCGGTATAATCTCCCGGTGCCGCTGGTCGAGCAGGATGCGGACCATCTCCTGAGAGGCCTCTGGGCTTACCGCCTTGCCCGCCGCGATTTGCTCGAAGAGCAGCATCAGGTCGTAGGCTGTAGTGGTGTTGTTTAATCCTCGCTCGTAAGCTTTTTTATCTTCCACTCCGCGCAGCACTTGTATGGCCTGGGCTCCCAACTCGCGCATGGTTAGGGTAACCTGCTTGGCGTCCAGTTCTTCTATGATAAGGTTCGTGGCCAGATTACTGCTCTGGATAATCATTTTGTAAAGCAACTCCGAGACAGGCCGCTTTTGCCCAATCAAAGTGTAAAGTTCCTGCTCGCTGTCGTCTTCCGGGCTAATGCTGTACAGGCTGCCGTCCACAATGCTTTTAAACTCGTTGTGTATAAGGATGGAGTCTGACAGAGAGAACCTGCCTTCCGATGCCTGCTTGTAAGCCTCAATAAGCACGGGTGTTTTCATGGTGCTGGCCGCATGGAAGCTTTCCTGCGCACTCAACAGCAGCTCTTTGCCGGTTTGCAGGTCTTTGAAAGCCACGGCAAAGGTGCCTTCCTGAGCTCCGAGAGTGGTGGTTATTTGTTGGCTGAGTTCATCCATGCGTTGCTTGGGTTTGGTGCTGGTGCAGGCCGCTAAAAGTATAAGCAGGGCCGGTAAGTATAGGCGAAGGAGCATAGGGTTGAGGTTGTCGACTAGTGAAGTTAATTTTTTGCCGGGAGTCTCCAAAGCGCCTTATATTTATACTTTGCTTCATACCTTACGGTAAAGTTCGTCGGCACCGGATGCGGCAAGCCGCACAAAGTATAAAGCTGTACTTCTGATGTTGCGTGTTCCTGCACGCGGCTCCTGAAGTTTTTTTCATACTTTTACGATAGATAAAGTTTATACTTGCTACAGACCATGTGTAAGCCTAGTTACTCCTAAACCAAGCTGCGATGCCTGCTAGATATAATCTCACCCGTTTGTTTGTGTTTGTCTGTCTCTTTAGTGCGCTGCTGTTTGCCGGTTGCAAAGGGGAGGGCGAAAAGAAGACAAGTGCTGCCTCCGAGCACCTTTTTAACGATGGGTGGGAATTTGTGCGCGATGCAGACTCCGCCGCCGTTTTTGACAGCCCGGCAACCGGTCTAGCCTGGGAGCAGGTGTCGCTGCCGCATACTGCCCACATCGAACCTATCCAGAAAACGCAGCAGCAGTGGCAGGGCACAGCGTTCTACCGCAAGTCCTTTACCGTTCCTGCTGCTGATACCGGAAAGCACGTCGCCCTGAAGTTTGAGGCAGCCATGCAAGTGGCCGACGTCTACTTAAACGGGCAGCACATCTTCAGGCATTTAGGTGGCTACCTCCCCTTTTATGTAGACATCTCCGAGGAGGTAAAGTATGGACAGGAGAACGTGGTGCTGGTAAAACTCAACAACGAGGACAACCCACACGTGGCTCCCGGTAAACCCCTAGCCGACCTGGATTTTAACTTTTACAGCGGCATTTACCGCAACGCCTACTTCATTACCAAAGACAAACTGCACATTTCCGATGCCGTGGCTGCCAACCGCATAGCGGGCGGGGGCGTGCTGCTGCACTACGAGGACGTGAGCCAGAATGGCGCTACCTTGCACGTGCAGACCGAGCTGAAAAACGACCATGCCGAGCCACGGGAGGCGCAGGTTCGCATTACCCTTACCGACAGCGAGGGGAAAAGGGTAGGAGGGACTATCTCTGAAAGTATAGCAGTGGAGCCGGGCGGGTTCGGCACCGCGAGCCAAAGTATAATTATCACCAACCCAAAGCTGTGGTCGCCCAACGCGCCCTACCTGTATAACCTGACGGTGGAGTTGCTGCAGAAAGGGCAGGTGCTGGACCAGCAAAGTGTAAAAACGGGTGTGAAGACTTTCCATTTTGCCAAGGATGGCTTTTACCTGAACGGCGAAAAGCTATACTTGCGCGGCACCAACCGCCACCAGGAGTACCCTTACGTGGGCTACGCCCTCTCCGACAACGCCAACTACCGGGATGCCTATAAAATAAAGGAGGCTGGTTTCAACTTCGTGCGCTTGTCGCATTACCCGCAGTCGCCGGCGTTTATGGAGGCCTGCGACGAACTGGGACTGCTGACGATGGATGCCCTGCCGGGCTGGCAGTTCTTCGGGGATAAGGAGTTTCAGAAAAACGCCCTGCAGGATGTGCGCGACATGGTGCGCCGCGACCGTAATTATACGACGGTTATACTTTGGGAGGCCTCGCTAAATGAGTCGGGGATGACAAAAGAGTTCATGCAACAGGCCCACCAGGCGGTGCACGAGGAGCTGCCGTTTGAGAATATTTATACCTGCGGTTGGATAGACGAGGTGTACGATGTGTTCATCCCGGCCCGCCAGCACGCCAAAGCCCCCGATTACTGGAACAAGTATAGCAAAGACAAGCCCATCTTGATAGCCGAGTATGGTGATTGGGAATACTACGCCCAGAATGCCGGCTTTAACCAGAAAGAGTTTGCCAACCTGAAAGAGGAGGAGCGCACCAGCCGCCAACTGCGGGGCTTTGGGCAGAAGCGCTTGCTGCAGCAGGCCCTCAACTACCAGGAGGCACACAACAGCAACCTGCAGGGCCCCGCCGTGGGCGATGCCAACTGGCTCATGTATGACTACAAGCGCGGTTACGCCGACGACATCGAGGCCTCCGGCATCATGGACATCGTGCGCCTGCCCAAATTTGCCTACTATTTCTACCAAAGCCAGGCCGGCCCGGATTTGCGCGAGGGGGCTGCCTTCCATAAGCCCATGGTGTTTATCGCCAACTACTGGAACGACCCCAAACTGACGACCGTGAAAGTATACAGCAACACCGAAGAGGTGGAACTGCAGCTCAACGGCAAAACCATCGCGCGCCAGAAGCCGGATACGGATGCAAACGCGACCCACCTGCCGCACCCGCCCTTTACCTTTGAGGTGCCCGAGTATGAGCCGGGTACCTTAACGGCCATCGGCTACATCAACAACCAAAAGGTCGCCACGCACGAGCAGCGCACGGCGGGCAAACCGGCTAAGCTTATACTTCGCGCAGACTACAGTGGCAGAAAACTGCAGGCTGGCGTCAACGATGTGGTGTTTGTGTATGCCAGCATAGCTGATGCCAATGGCGTTGTCGTGCCGGATGCCGCGCAGCAAATTACTTTCTCTGCAGAAGGCGATGCGGAAATTGTAGGCGCAAAAGCCGTGGACGCAGAGGCTGGCATTGCGGCTATACTTGTGAAAGCGGGAAAACAGGCAGGCGCTATCAAAATACAGGCGCAGGCGGATGGCCTGGCGGCTGGAACTTATACGTTGGAGGCTGTTTCGGCAGAGAAATAAAGAAGCTTATACTTGCGAGTCCTACTCCAGTTTATAAAGCTCCGAGTACAGTTACCTAAAGTAGTCATGAAATAAAATTGTCCTCCTCGGAAGGGTAATTACACCCTCTGAGGTTTATTCATACTTAAAAAGATGTTACAGGAAATCATAGATACATTCGAGTCGCGCTACCAGCAGCAGCCGGTAGTGGTGCGGTCTCCGGGTCGGGTTAACCTGATTGGTGAGCATACCGACTACAACGACGGCTTTGTGCTGCCGGCCGCCATCAACAAGGAAATATACTTTGCCGTGGCGCCCAACGGTACCAATACCTTTAGAGCCTACGCTTACGATTTGCAGGAAGAGGGTGAATTTGACCTGGGCCAGGTGCAGCGCTCGGAGAAGAGCTGGGCCAACTACCTGCTGGGCGTGATTGCGCAGCTGCAGCAGGCACAGTATGAGGTGAAAGGCTTTGACCTGGTGTATGGCGGCAACGTGCCAATCGGGGCAGGTCTTTCCTCCTCGGCGGCGGTGGAGTGCGGGCTGGCTTATGCGCTCAACCACATCTTCGGGTATAACATCCCGAAATTTGACCTGGTGAAGATGGCGCAGATGGCCGAGCACGAGTACGCAGGCGTGAAGTGCGGCATCATGGACCAGTTCGCCAGCATGTACGGACGCCAGGACCACGCCGTCAAACTCGACTGCCGCTCCTTGGACTTCGACTACTACCACCTGGAGATGGCCGATTACCGCATCGTGCTCTGCGATACACAGGTGAAGCATAACCTGGCTTCCTCGGAGTATAACACCCGACGTCAGGAGTGTGAGGCTGGGGTGGCGCTGCTGCAAAAGCATTACCCGCAGGTAAAGAGCCTGCGCGACGTGACGGTGCCGATGCTGGAGCAGCACCAGGAGGAGTTTAACCCGGTGGTGTACAAGCGCTGCATCTACGTAGTAGAAGAGAATAACCGCGTGGAGGAGGCTTGCCAGGCGCTGGAGCAGGGCGACATGATAACCTTTGGTGAGAAAATGTACGCCTCGCACCGCGGCCTGCAGCATAACTATGAAGTGAGCTGCCCGGAACTCGACTTTCTGGTAGACCAGGCAAAGGAAATGGACAGTGTGCTGGGCGCCCGCATGATGGGCGGCGGCTTTGGCGGCTGCACCATCAACCTGGTGAAACTGGATGCGCTGGATTCGTTCATTCAACGTATGGAAGAGGCCTACCAGCAGCAGTTCGGCATCGCGCTTAAAACCTACGTGGCTGAGATTGTAAACGGCAGCAGCCTGGTGGAGCCAAGCCAGGGATAAAACCTAAGTGTGATTTAACCCACCCCTACCCCTCCCAGGAGGGGATTTCCTGTAAGGTGTACTTAATTCCCCTCTTGGGAGGGGTAGGGGTGGGTTTACACTATCGTAATAAAAGTATAGGTCGCACCTAAAGTATAAAGTATAAATGCCCTCCGGGGCATCAACAACACAAGCATACCAATGTCTGATTTTGATTTGGCGGAGCATCCGCATAGAAGATATAACCCGCTCACCGGCGAGTGGGTGCTGGTGTCGCCGCACCGGGCCAAGCGCCCATGGCAGGGGCAGCAGGAGGAACAAAGCCAGGACACGCGTCCGGAGTATGACCCCGGCTGCTACCTGTGCCCCACCAACACCCGCGCCAACGGCGAGCAGAACCCGGCTTACGAGTCGACCTATGTGTTCGACAACGATTTTGGCGCGCTGCAGGAAGGCACGCCGGAGGGAGCCTACGTAAAGGGCGACCTGATCCGGGCTGAAAGCGAGCGTGGCATTTGCCGGGTTATCTGCTTCTCTCCCCGCCACGACCTGACGCTGGCCGACATGGCGCCAGAGGACATCCGCAAGGTGGTGGACCTGTGGCAGCAGGAGTATCAAGAGCTGGGCTCGAAGGACTTCATTAACTATGTGCAGATCTTCGAGAACAAGGGCCAGATTATGGGTTGCAGCAACCCACACCCGCACGGCCAGATTTGGGCGCAGCGCACTGTGCCCGTGGAGCCGGCCAAGGAAACAACGCAGCAGGGTTTATACTTTGAGCAGCACCAGCGCAGCCTGCTGGCCGACTACCTGGCCCTGGAGCTCGAAACCCGCGAGCGGGTGGTGGCTGAGAACGAGCATTTTGTGGCGCTGGTGCCTTTCTGGGCCGTTTGGCCTTTCGAGACTATTGTCATCAGTAAGCGCCACTTCCAGCACATCGGGCAGATGACGGAGGAGGAGAAGAACAGCTTTGCCCAGAGCATCAAAGCCCTCACCGCCGCGTATGACCGGGTGTTTGGCATCTCATTCCCATACTCTTCGGGCATCCACCAAAGCCCTACCGACGGACAGGCGTACCCGGGCTGGCACTTCCACATGCACTTTTACCCGCCGCTCTTGCGTTCAGCCACGGTGAAGAAGTTTATGGTGGGCTACGAAATGATGGGCAACCCGCAGCGCGACATTACCCCGGAGGCGGCTGCCAACCTGCTCCGCAGCCTGGTGCGCTAAGGGCAACTATATTTTTACTAAGGTGCACGCGTCACTTTCGCGGCATAGGTTATTAATTAAATCTTGTTTTTTAATAATTTAGATTGAATCCTCTATATTGGGTATCTAAAACGAAAACTAAATGAAGCTTTCTACACTCGACATTGCGATTTTTCTGGGATACTGCGTGCTCATCATTCTGGTGGGTTTGTGGGTCTCCCGGGAGAAGAAAGGACACACCAAAGACTCCACCGACTACTTCCTGGCCAGTAAGTCGCTGCCCTGGTGGGCAATCGGTGCCTCCCTTATCGCCTCCAATATCTCCGCAGAGCAGTTTATAGGCATGTCCGGATCTGGCTTTGCCATTGGCCTGGGCATTGCCAGCTATGAGTTTATGGCGGCAGTTACGCTCCTGCTGGTGGCTAAGTACTTCCTGCCCATCTACCTCAAGGAGGGTATTTTCACCATGCCGCAGTTCCTCAAGCTGCGCTACGACGACCGCATCCGTACCAGCCTGGCGGTTTTCTGGATCATGCTCTACATTTTCGTGAACCTGACCACCGTTTTATACTTGTCGGCGCTGGCGCTGAGTGTGGTGCTGGATATCAGCACGACAGCAGCCATTATCGGCCTGGCGGCGGTAGCGGTGGCGTACTCGGTTTACGGTGGTCTGAAGGCTGTTGCCTGGACGGACGTAATTCAGGTGATTTTCCTGATACTGGGTGGTTTGGTAACCACGTACCTGGCGCTGGATGCCGTGAGTGGCGGAGATGGCCCTGTGAAGGGCTTAAGCATGCTGTTTGAAAAGGCGCCGGAGAAATTTGACATGATCCTGTCGGAAGAAAACCCGTTTTACAAGGACCTGCCGGGCATGACGGTACTCTTTGGCGGTATGTGGATTGCTAACATCAGTTACTGGGGCTTTAACCAGTACATTGTGCAGCGTGCGCTGGCCGCTAAAAGTGTGAAAGAAGTACAGTGGGGCCTGGTGTTTGCCGCTTTCCTGAAGCTTCTCATTCCATTGGTGGTAGTACTGCCAGGTATCGCGGCCTTTGTGCTGAATGCCGACATCAGCCGCTACGATGAAGCTTACCCTTGGCTGCTGGGCAACCTGGTGCCAACCGGTGTCAAAGGGCTTGCGTTTGCTGCACTCATAGCAGCCGCGCTGTCATCGCTAAGCTCAATGATGAACTCTACAGCCACCATCTTTACCATGGATATTTACAAGTCGCACCTGAAGAAGGATGCCACAGAGAACCAAATGGTAATGGTAGGCCGCCTGGTGAGCTTGGTTTCTATCATCATTGCGGGACTGGTGGCCGAGCCGCTGCTGGGTGGTGAGGAGCAGATCTTCCAGTTCATCCAGAAGTATACCGGCTACGTGAGCCCAGGCATTGTGGTGCTGTTCGTATTCGGCCTGTTCTGGAAGCGCGCTACTTCTAATGCGGCCCTGGCGACAGCCATTGCCTCTGTGCCGTTCAGCATCATCATCGACCTTACCTTCCCAACCATGCCGTTCCTCGATCAGATGGGACTGGTGTTCCTGCTGCTATCTGCGCTGATGGTGGGTATCTCTCTTTGGGAGAACAGCAGGGGCAAGTATCCGGAAAACACAGTTACCCTGGAGAAAGGTCTCTTCCGCACGGACAGCATTTTTAACGTAACTGCCACAGCCATTCTGTTTGTTGTGGCCGCTATTTACATTGCGTTCTGGTAAGAAACAGCGGTAGCCAAATAAACAGGCCCGCCGGTGCATAAGCGCCGGCGGGCCTGTTTATTTATAAGTATAACGAATGCAAATTCCGCCTGTTACTGCCTATCATTCATAGAATCATTTGACACGGTGTCTACGTCAAGTCGCTCGTTAGAGGCCGAGTCAAGGTCGAGCTGCGGCGAGATCTCTTCTCCTGCACCAATCTCCACATTCTCATCTACCGCTGTGCTTCCTGCTGCTGCGTCTTCGGAGCCAGTGGTTCTGTTGTCTGCCGCGTCGCTGCAGGCAAACGCGATGGCGCCTAGTGCAATTAAAAATATCTTTTTCATAGTATAAATCAGGTTGTTTCAGGTTTATACTAACGCAGGGCCAGGCCGGTAAGTTATACTTTGTACTTCTCTATAGGCTGATGCTGATGTAGTTACAAAGGAAAAGTATAAACTGAAGCCCGTGTTTGGCGCAACCAGGAAAGTCTATAAACAGACAGTGAGCGTTCCACAACAGGAGCTCCTGCCATCCAAAATACCTCCTGCTGAAGCAGGCGCGTCTCTTCCTGGAAAGTATAGGAGTGCCATTCCAGCGTTAGGCCGTGCCGCTATACTTTTCGCTGCTAGAATCCCGGCAATCCAGCCCTTTATACCTCTCCCTTAATACCTAACCAAGGCAATCAGGGCCTGAAACTGATAAAGATCATTAATAAAAGATATTAAAGTCTTTTATTTTGAAAGCCCCTGTTTCTACCTTTGAACAAGATTTAAGAGGAGCCGGAATTTCGCCGTTCACCCGTTTGAAATTGGCAGGAAGGGCTTGATAAACTGATAGTTATATGTGGTGACGAAAGGGTGATCTTTTAACCTGTAAGGGTGCCACATATTAAGGGTTAATCAGCCGGTAGAAGCGCAGCAGGTATTCGCTTGGAAAGGCAGCGAAGGCCTAAATCTAGCAGGTAAGCGGAAAAATAAAAAGTGACAAATGTCATATATAAAAGAGATAAACATCTTTTATTTCAGAATAGACGACCAATACTTTTGTAGCAGAAAAAATCACAAATAAACTCTGAACACTACTTTATCAACTTTTAGAATCATGAAAAATAAAAGCAAGAACCTACGAGAAACGCTGGTCAGCAAATTTCTGAAGCCATTGCAACTGGGCGTGGTGGCTTTGATATCCGGTACTATACTTTTCAGCTGTTCTTCAGGCGAGGGAGACGCCAACGCCAGTGCGGGGCAGCAGGAAAGCGGCCTGGCCCACCAGACCGAGGCACCTGTTGAAGACGACGGCAAAGGCATTGGCCCTGTAACCTCAGTTGAAGTGGGCGAAGGCATAGACGAAGCGCTGGCGACATCCGGTAAGGCGATTTTTGAGGGCAAGTGCTCTGCCTGCCACCAGTTGAGCGACCAGAAAATAGTAGGCCCTGGCCTGGCGGGAGTAACGCAGAACCGCAAGCCGGAATGGGTGATGAACATGATCATCAACCCCGAGGAGATGACCAAGAAAGACCCGACTGCTAAGAAACTGCTGGCCGAGCACTTAACCCAGATGACAAACCAGAACGTGAACGAGCAGGATGCCAGAGCTATTCTGGAGTTTCTGAGACAGAACGACCAAAACATCTAATAGAAACACACACATCTACACAAACCATACTTTTATGGAAACTCTGATCAATAAATTTAAAAAAGCAGCCCCCAAGGCCGCCCTGCTGATGGCAGTGGCAGCTGGCTCCGCGCTACAGGGGTGTAGCAACACGGATGGCCGCAATGCCGGCTCTACCGCAGAAGGGGTAGCATCCGACGCAGCCTCCGCGGTGTATGTGGCTCCAGGCAAGCACGACGAGTTATACTCCTTCCTGTCTGGCGGCTTTAACGGACAAGTGTCTGTTTACGGCCTTCCTTCCGGCCGACTGCTCAAAATCATCCCGGTGTTTACGCAGCACGGCGAGAACGGCTACGGCTACAGCGAGGAGTCCAAGGCGATGCTGATGACCTCTCACGGCTTTGTGCCATGGGACGATTTGCACCACCCCAAGCTGTCGCGCACCGATGGGATGACAGACGGCCGCTGGCTGTTTGTGAACGGTAACAACACCCCGCGTGTGGCCCGCATCGACCTGACCACTTTTGAGACAGTAGAGGTGATGGAGTTGCCAAACTCTGCCGGTAACCACTGCTCTCCGTACCCCACCAACAACAACGAGTACGTGATTGCCGGTACCCGCTTCTCTGTTCCGCTGGACATGAAAGGTGGCACAAACGACGTGAGCCTGGACAAGTATGAGGAAGAGTTCCGCGGTTCTATCTCCTTTATTAAGGTAGACAAGGACAAAGGCGACATGGACCTGGACTTCCAAATCCTGGTGCCTGGCTTCGACTACGACCTGGCAAACGGCGGAAAGGGCCCGTCTGAGGACTGGGTGTTCTTTACCACCTATAACACCGAGAAAGCCGGTACGCTGAAAGAGGTAGGTGCCTCTCAGAACGACCGCGACTACCTGGCCGCAGTAAACTGGAAATTAGCCGCTAAGTATGCCGCAGAAGGCAAAGCCCGCGAAATGCCAGCCAACTACTACCACAACAAAATGGACAAGGACACGCACATCGCCAAATCCACGGTGAAGAAGAAAGTGCGCTACCTGCTGCCGGAAGAGTGCCCTGGCATGATGTACCTGCTGCCTGCTCCTAAGTCTCCGCACGGTATCGACGTGGACCCATCAGGTGAGTACATGGTGGTGAGCGGTAAACTGGCCTCTGCTATTCCGGTGTTCTCTTTCGCCATGATGCAGGATGCCATCAAGAACAAGAAATTCGACGGTGAGAAAAACGGTATCCCGGTGCTGCAGTACGAGTCGGTGCTGAAAGGCGAAGTGAAAGAGCCAGGCCTGGGACCATTGCACACCGAGTTCGACGGCAAAGGCAACGCCTATACTTCCATGTTCGTGTCTTCTGAGATTGTGAAATGGAAACTGAACGACCTGAGCGTGGTGGACAGAATGCCGGTATACTACTCCGTTGGCCACTTGATGATTCCGGGTGGTGATACCAAAGAGCCGCATGGCAAGTACCTGGTAGCGATGAACAAAATCACCAAAGATCGTTACCTGCCAACCGGACCTGAACTGGCACACTCTGCGCAGCTGATTGATATCAGTGGCGAGAAAATGAAGATGCTCCTTGACTTCCCGACCGTGGCGGAACCGCACTACGCGCAGGCCATCCCAGCCGAGAAAGTAGCGCCAAACAGCGTGAAGTTCTACAAGCTGGACGAGAACAAGCATCCGCATGCCGTGAAGAAAGAAGCCGACGTGAGTGTGGTGCGTGAGAGCAAGAACAGAGTGCGCGTGAAGATGACCGCCATCCGAAGCCACATGACCCCGGACAACATCGAAGGCATACAGGTAGGTGACACGGTATACTTCCACGTGACCAACCTGGAGCAAGACTGGGACGTGCCTCACGGCTTCGCGGTAATGGGAGCTAACAACGCCGAGACCCTCATCATGCCAGGTGCCACACAAACCCTGACATGGGTGCCGAAGAAAACCGGTGTGTTCCCATTCTACTGTACCGACTTCTGCTCTGCGCTGCACCAGGAAATGCAAGGTTACATCCGGGTATCTCCTAAAGGTTCCGATGTTCCGATTTCCTTCTCCACAGGCAAGAAGAAACAGAACATACCAGGAGTAGCATCAGCTCAATAATGTGCTAACTGGGTACATCAGCGGAGGTTACCCAGCGTAATCTCCGCTGATTTTTTAACACGAGTTGCGATTTATACTTCAGCAAGGCAGGCATCTTCCTGAGTTCTCGGACGACAAAGGGATAGGGGAGGCGGAAAGCTGAAGCAGACGAGTACAACGGGCTCCTGACGCAACCTATCTTTTAATCATCTAACATAAGGAAGGATGAAAATTTACCAAAAAGTGCTGATGATTGTGGCAGCATTATCCCTCGGCCTCCTGTTCGTTTTCCCGATGTGGAAAATCTACCTGAAGGCGCCACAATACCCCGAAGGGCTGGAACTGCACATCTGGGTGAACAAGCTGGGCGGCAGCTCCGAAAGCGTGCTGCAGAACTTCAATATCCTCAACCACTACATCGGCATGGAGCCTATCCACGCCGAGTCGTTTGCCGAGCTTAAGTTTATGCCTTACATCGTGATTGCCTTTATGGTGACCGGTGTGCTGGTGGGGCTGATTGGCAGGAGGAAATTAGTGCTGGGTTGGTCAGCTATGCTGATGGTGGCTGGTGCTGCAGGTATACTTGACTTCTACCTGTGGCTGGTAAAGTTTGGCACCAACCTAGACCCCAAGGCAGCCATCAAAGTGCCGGGCATGACCTACATTCCGCCGCTGCTGGGCAACAAACAACTGCTGAACTTTGAGGCCCTGTCGCTGCCGGCACTGGGTAGCCTGGGCATCTTCCTGGCCATCTCCCTGTCATTGGTGGTGTATTACTTCAGCCTGAAAAATAAAACTGTAACCCGGGATATAAGCTCCGGAAAAGTACTGGTACGATGAACATAAGAAATTTATACTTCTGCAGCCTTGCCCTGCTTCTGCTTGTGCTGGCGGGGTGTGCTGCGGAGCCACAACCCATCCCTTACGGACAGGCTAACTGCGCTCACTGCAACATGACCGTGGCTGATAACCGCTACGGCGCCGAGCTGGTGAACGACAAAGGCAAGCCCTACTTCTTCGACTCGGCAGAGTGCCTGATGGCCTATGTGAGCGAGCAGCCCGAGCAGGGCGAGAAAGCGGCCTTCCTGCTGGTGACAGACTTTACCAGACCTAACGAACTGATAAGTGCCCAGGATGCGCGCTTTCTGCAGGCCAAGGCCCTGCCCAGCCCCATGGGTATGTACTTAACAGCTGTAGCCGATGAGGCTGCCGCTACTAAAATGCAACAGGAAATAGGGGGGCGTGTGCTCACCTGGAACGAGGCGGTTTCGGCCGTAGAGAACAATGAAAGACCCGACTAAACAAATATTTATACTTGCCTACGTGCTGGCCCTGATGCTCGGCAGTCAGGCAGCCTTTGGCACCACCCTGAAAGTATGCCCCACCTGCCCCTATACTTCGGTAAAGGAAGCCGTAGCCGCCGCAAAGCCCGGCGAGACAGTGCTGGTGGAAGGGGGCACTTACCAGGAACATGGCATAGAAATCAACAAGCCGCTGACCCTGCTGGGCCGCAACAACCCGGTTATCGACGGCAACTTTAAAGGCCAAATCCTCACCATCACATCAGACAATGTAACGGTGGAGGGGCTGACGCTGCAGAACATCGCCACGAGCTACCGTCAGGACGACGCTGCCATCCGGGTGGTGCAGCGCAGCAACGTCCGCATCCTCAACAACACCATCCTGCACACCTACTTTGGCATTTACCTGCAGAATTCAGACAACTGCGTAATAAAGGGAAATGTGGTAGCGGGGCAGGACGTCACCGGAAAAAACGAATCGGCGCTGGGCAATGCCATACACCTGTGGTACTGCGATAAGGCCGTAATCAGCAATAACAGGGTAAGTGGCCACCGCGACGGCATTTACCTGGAGTTTGTAAAGGACAGCGAGGTGAAAGACAACCTGAGCGAGCATAACCTGCGCTACGGGCTACACTTCATGTTCTCCGACAGGAACACCTACACCCACAACACCTTCCGAAAAAACGGAGCCGGTGTGGCCGTGATGTACACCCGCGACATCCGCATGGAATACAACACTTTTGAGGATAACTGGGGCGCGGCAGCGTACGGCTTGCTGCTGAAAGACATCAGCAACAGCGTTATCCATAACAATACCTTCCGCCGCAACACCACAGGCATTTATATGGAGAGCTCCAGCCGCCTGGATTTGCAGCGAAACGATTTTGACCGCAATGGTTGGGCCGTGCGCCTGCTGAGCAGCTGCACCGACGATGTGTTTAAGTTTAACAACTTCACCGGCAACTCCTTTGACGTGAGCACCAACGGTGACTCGCAGCTCAACCGTTTTGAAAATAACTACTGGGACAAGTACACTGGCTACGACCTGGATAAAGACCGGGTAGGCGATGTGCCCTACCGGCCGGTGAGCTTGTACTCCATGCTGGTGGAGCGCGTACCGCCATCGGTCATATTTATGCGCAGCTTTATGGTAGACCTGCTGGACAGCATCGAGAAAGTGCTGCCAAGCTTTATACCTGAGAACCTGGTGGATGAGCAACCCTTAATGAAGAAGATAGAACATGATAACGATAGAAAACTTGCGCAAGTCCTACGGTAAGCTACAGGTGCTGAAAGACCTGAACGTAAGCTTCGGGCCAGGCAAGGTAGTATCCGTTATTGGCCCGAACGGGGCCGGTAAAACAACCATGGGCAAGTGTATACTTGGCATGGTGCTGCCGGACGGCGGCGATATAAAACTTGACGGGCAGAGCGTGCTGGGCAAACATGCCTACCGCAGCCAGATTGGGTACATGCCCCAGATTGGCCGCTACCCCGAGAACATGAAAATCCGGCAGGTGATCGAAATGATTCGCGATATCCGCAAGGACGCCAAGGAGGTGGACGAAGAACTAATCGGGCTATATAACCTGAAAAGTATGTACGATAAGCGCATGGGGGCCTTGTCGGGCGGTACGAAGCAGAAGGTGAGCGCCGCGCTGGCCTTTATGTTCAACCCGCGCATCCTTATACTAGACGAGCCCACTGCCGGCCTGGACCCCATCGCAGCTGAAATACTCAAGAGCAAAATTCTGAAGGAGAAGAAGCGGGGCAAGCTCATTCTCATCACCTCCCACATCATGAGCGAGATAGAGGAGGTGGCTGACGAGGTGATGTGCCTGATGGACGGGCAACTCAAATTCCACGAAACAATTGCAGGTATAAAAGCCCAGGCAAACGAAGAGCGACTGGGCCGGGCTATCGCCAAAATAATGGAGGAGGACTAAGCCATGAACAAGATTATTAAATACGTATTCTACGACATTATCCGGAACAAAATTGTACTGGCTTACACCTTGTTCCTATTGTTGCTCTCCTTCGGGTTGTTTAACCTGGGCGGCAGCCCCGACAAGGCTATACTTAGCCTGCTGAACCTGGTGCTGCTCACTGTGCCGCTGATAAGCATCGTGTTTGCCACCACCCACTTCTACAACTCTTATGAGTTTATGGAACTGCTGGTGGCACAGCCCATCAACCGCAAGAAAATATTCATGAGCGAGTACCTGGGCGTGGCATGTTCTTTATCAGGTGCCTTCATACTTGGGGTAGGTGTGCCCATGCTGATTTTCGGGGCAAGTATTACCGGTTTATACTTGCTGCTCACAGGCGTGTTCATCACCTTTATTTTTGTGGCGCTGGCCTTTCTGGCCTCGGTTATTACCCGGGATAAGGCCAAGGGTATTGGTATCGCGCTGCTGCTGTGGTTCTACTTTGCGCTCATCTACGACGGTATCGTGCTGATTATACTTTACGCCTTCGCCGATTACCCGCTGGAAAGCGCCACCCTGGCCATGACGGCTCTCAACCCGGTGGATCTAGGACGCATCATTGTGCTGCTGAACCTGGACGTGTCGGCGCTGATGGGCTACACTGGTGCACTCTATAAAAGTATACTGGGCAGCCTGTGGGGTATAGGACTGGCTTTCGGGTTAATGCTGGTGTGGGCAGTGGTGCCTTTGGCCAGCTCGGGCAGGATATTCAGTAAACGGGATTTGTAGCAATATTACTGATATCTGCCTGTTCATAAGTTAATTACGTGTTTTGGTGTTTAAACGCGCAGTCTGGTAAGGCTGCGCGTTTTTCGTTTCATGGCTCGTTCGTAAAAGTTCGATTTGCACTGTAATTATAACAGTTAAGATTCCGTGCCGTACATGTCCGTGTAAAGCTGTTTAAACAAAACTCGCAATATCATGGCAAAACCAACAAGAACCTTAAACAAAATGATGGCAGATGCACTTCTGAAACCCCTGCGCTTTGGAATGGCGCTGTTATGCTGCGCGGCGGTGCTTACCAGCTGCTCCGGAGATGGCGAAAACAAGGCAACCGAGGAAGGATCAGCGCAACAAGGGGAGACCGTAGCCGAGGAAATTGAGGATGATGGCAAGGGCATTGGCCCTGTGTCTACAGTAGAAGTGGGAGACCAGATAGATGAGGCGCTAGCCGCAGAAGGCAAGACCATTTTTGAGGGCAAGTGCTCTGCCTGCCACCAGCTAACAGATCAGAAAATAGTGGGCCCCGGACTGCTGGGCGTAACCGAAAAACGAAAGCCAGAGTGGATCATGAACATGGTGATAAACCCGGAGGAGATGACGAAAAAAGACCCGACTGCTAAAAAACTGCTGGCCGAGCACTTAACCCAAATGACGAACCAGGATATCTCAGAGAAAGATGCGAGAGCCATTCTGGAGTTTTTAAGGCAAAATGATTTAGAAAACCTGAACAAGTAGATCGCATTCATACCATAAACCATATTCTTATGAGAGCACTCGCGAATAAACTAACTAATCTGAGGTCCGGATTTGGCCTGCCCTTGGCCTTACTAACCGGTGTGGTTCTGCAGAGTTGTGGTGGGGATAAAGCTGGGAGCAGTCAGGCAAGCGGGGTGGCAGAGGATGCCGCAGCCGCAGTCTATGTGCCGCCAGGACAGCACGATGAATTATACTCTTTTCTGTCTGGGGGCTTTAACGGACAGGTGTCGGTTTACGGCATTCCGTCAGGCAGGCTGCTGAAGGTAATTCCGGTGTTTACCCAGCAAGCAGAGAACGGCTACGGCTACAACGAGGAGACCAAGCCCATGCTGATGACCTCGCACGGCTTTGTGCCCTGGGACGACCTGCACCACCCCAAGCTGTCGCGCACCGATGGCATGGCCGATGGCCGCTGGCTGTTTGCAAACGGCAACAACACCCCGCGCGTGGCCCGCGTCGACCTGAAAACCTTTGAGACAGTGGAGATCATGGAGATTCCGAACTCTGCCGGTAACCACTGCTCGCCGTACCCTACCAACAACAACGAGTACATCCTGGCCGGTACCCGCTTCTCAGTTCCGATCGATATGGAAAAAGGGGGTATGGGGGACGCCAGCCTGGATGAGTATGAAGAGAAGTTCCGCGGCTCTATTTCCTTTATCAAGGTAGACAAGGATAACGGCGACATGGAGCTGGACTTCCAGGTGCTGGTGCCCGGCTTCGACTACGACCTGGCAAACGGTGGCAAAGGCCCGTCTGAGGACTGGGTGTTCTTTACAACCTACAATACCGAGCGGGCCGGTACGCTGAAAGAGCTTGGCGCTTCCCAGAACGACAAGGATTACCTGGCCGCCATCAACTGGAAACTGGCTGCCAAGTATGCCGCGGAGGGTAAAGCCCACGAAATGCCGGCCAACTATTATCACAACAAGCTGGACCACGGCACCCACACGGCAAAGTCAACCATTAAAAAGACGGTGCGCTACCTGTTGCCAGAAGAGTGCCCGGGCATGATGTACCTGATTCCGGCCCCTAAATCCCCGCACGGTATCGACGTGGACCCCACCGGTGAGTACATGGTGGTAAACGGCAAGCTGGCCTCCTCGCTGCCTGTGTTCTCTTTCTCTAAAATGCAGAAGGCCATCGAAAACAAGGACTTCGACGGCGAAGTGAACGGTATTCCGGTGTTTAAGTATGAGTCCGTGCTTTATGGCGAAGTAAAGGAGCCGGGCCTGGGGCCATTGCACACCGAGTTTGATAACAAGGGCAACGGCTACTCTACCATGTTCGTGTCGTCGGAGGTGGTGAAGTGGAACGTGAAAGACCTGAAAGTGCTGGACAGGATGCCGGTATACTACTCCCCGGGGCACCTGATGATTCCGGGCGGCGATACCAAGGATCCGTATGGCAAGTATATGGTGGTGATGAACAAGATCACCAAAGACCGCTACCTGCCCACAGGCCCTGAATTGCTGCACTCTGCACAGCTGATCGATATCAGCGGCGACAAGATGCGGATGCTGCTCGACTTCCCGACACTGGCTGAACCGCATTACGCACAGGCTATCGTTGCTGATAAAGTGGCTCCGAACAGCGTGAAGTTCTATAAGCTGGACGAAAACACGCACCCCGAGGCTGTTAAGTCGGAGAAAGACGTGAAGGTGACGCGCCAGGGCAGAACCGTGAAAGTGAACATGACCTCCATCAGAAGCCACTTTGCCCCGGATAACATCGAGGGGGTACAGGTAGGCGACACGGTTATCTTCCATGTGACCAACCTGGAACAGGACTGGGACGTGCCGCACGGTTTTGCCGTAATGGGAGCCAATAACGCCGAAACCCTTATCATGCCAGGCGCCACGCAGTCGCTCAGGTGGGTGCCTAAGCAGGCGGGCGTGTATCCGTTCTACTGCACCGACTTCTGCTCTGCGCTGCACCAGGAGATGCAGGGCTACGTCAGGGTATCGCCAAGGGGCTCTAACGTGCCGATTAAGTTCTCCACCGGCAAGCCGAAACCAGTACCTCCAGCACAAGCATCCGTAAATTAACCTGAGTCTTGTGCGGCATGGCAGCGGAGTTTGTCCTTTAGCAGGCTCCGCTGTCTTTTTATGCGTTTCACTTTTGACAGACAATAGGATGAGCGTATACCTGAGAGTAATCATGATAGCGGCAGCGCTGTCGCTGGGGCTGTTGTTCCTGTTTCCGATGTGGAAGATCTACCTGCAGGCGCCCCAGTACCCGGAAGGGCTGGAACTGCACATCTGGGTAAACAAGCTCGGTGGAAGTTCGGAGAGCGTGCTGCAGAACTTCAACATTCTCAACCACTACATCGGGATGGAAAAAATCCACCCGGACTCTTTCGCTGAGCTCAGGTACATGCCCTACATCGTGATTGCTTTTATGGTAACAGGTGTACTGGTGGGGCTGCTGGGAAACCGGAAGCTGGTGCTGGTATGGGTGCTGCTGCTGGCCGTTGCCGGAGCCGTCGGCATCCTGGACTTTTACCTGTGGCTCTACAAGTTCGGCACCAACCTGGATCCCACAGCACCTATTAAGGTGCCCGGCATGACGTATATTCCGCCGCTGTTTGGCAGCAAGCAGTTACTTAACTTTCATGCACTCTCGCTGCCCTCATGGGGCGCCCTGGGTATATTCCTGGGACTTGTATTGGGTGGATTAGTCTATATCTTAAGTAAGAAATCAGTAAAACCACAACTAGCATAGTAACCCTTACCCTTATGAGAAAACACGTGATGTATATTTTTAGCCTGCTGGCTACACTGCTCCTGCTGGCAGCCTGCTCGGTAGAGCCCAAGCCTATACCTTACGGAGAAGCCAACTGTGCCCACTGCAACATGACGGTGGCCGACAACCGCTACGGCGCCGAACTTGTAAACGACAAAGGCAAGGCCATCTACTTTGATTCGGCAGAGTGCCTCGCTGCCTTAGTGAACGAACAGCCAGAGCAAGAGGAGAAGGCTGCTTTCCTGCTGGTGACAGACTATACTAACCCTAACCAACTGGTAGAGGTGAAGGAGGCATATTTTCTGCAAAGCCGCGAGATGCCAAGCCCCATGGGTATGTTTTTGACCGCAGTGGCCGACAAGGCAACTGCAGAACAGCTGCATCAGGAGCACGGCGGCCGCCTGCTCGACTGGAACCAGGTAGTTTTAGCCGTAAAGAATAATGAGAAACTCGACTAAGCAAATCTTCATACTTGCCTACATACTGGCCCTGACGCTAGGCAGCCAGGTAGCCCTTGGCAACAACACCCTGAACGTATGCAAAACCTGCCCTTATACTTCGGTAAAAGAGGCCGTAGCAAAAGCTGCCGCCGGCGACACCATTGTAGTGGATGGCGGCACTTACCAGGAACACGGCATAGAGATTAACAAACCTTTGGCCATACTTGGCCGCAACAACCCTGTTATCGACAGCAACTTTAAGGGACAGATACTCACGGTGCTGTCCGATAATGTAACCATCCAGGGACTGACGCTGCAGAACATCGCCACCAGCTACCGGCACGACGATGCTGCCATCCGGGTGGTGCAGCGCAGCAACGTCCGCATCCTCAACAACACCATCCTGAACACCTACTTTGGCATTTACCTGCAATACTCCGAGGGGATTGTAGTGAAGGACAATGTGGTGAAAGGCGAGAAAGGTGACAAAGCAGAATCGTCGTTGGGCAATGCCATCCATGTGTACCGCACCGACGAGGTAGAGATAACCGGCAATACCGTGCAGGGGCACCGCGACGGCATCTACCTGGAGGTGGTGAAGGACAGCGAGGTACACCACAACACCAGCCAGGAGAACCAGCGCTACGGCCTGCACTTTATGTTCTCCAACGGCAATAACTATACTTACAACACCTTCCGGCACAACGGGGCCGGCGTGGCCGTGATGTATACTGATAAGGTGCACATGGAGCACAATACCTTTGAGAACAACTGGGGGGCGGCCTCCTACGGCCTGCTGCTCAAGGATATCCGCGACAGCGTGATCCGGAACAACATCTTCCGCCGCAACACCACGGGCATCTACATGGAGAGCTCCAGCCGCCTGGACATGCAGCACAACAACTTCGAGCGGAACGGCTGGGCCATCAAGCTGCTTACCTCCAGTATAGACA
This sequence comes from Pontibacter chinhatensis, assembly GCF_900113285.1. Classification (GTDB taxonomy): domain Bacteria; phylum Bacteroidota; class Bacteroidia; order Cytophagales; family Hymenobacteraceae; genus Pontibacter; species Pontibacter chinhatensis. The sequence goes on along the minus strand of NZ_FOOT01000002.1, from coordinate 767,187 downwards.
ACACCCTCAAACTGAATAATTTTACCGGCAACTCCTTTGATATTAGCACCAACGGGCCCAGTCAGCTAAACCACGTAGAAAATAACTACTGGGAAAAGTACACTGGTTACGACCTGGACAAGGATGGGGTGGGGGATGTACCCTACCGGCCGGTGAGCCTGTTTTCGATGCTGGTGGAGCGCGTGCCGCCATCGGTTATGTTTATGCGCAGCTTTATGGTAGACCTGCTCGATAACATGGAGAAGGTGCTGCCCAGCATTATCCCGGAAAACCTGGTGGATGAAAAACCCTTAATGAGTAGAGTGAAACATGATAGCGATAGAAAACTTACACAAGTCGTACGGTAAACTGCAGGTGCTCCGGAACGTGAGCGTCGAGTTTAGTCCCGGGAAAGTCGTTTCCATTATCGGCCCGAACGGTGCGGGCAAAACCACCCTGAGCAAATGCATCCTGGGCATGGTGCTGCCCGACAGCGGCGAAATTAAGATTGACGGGCAGAGCGTGCTGGGCAAACATGCCTACCGCAGCCAGATCGGGTACATGCCCCAGATCGGCCGCTACCCCGAGAACATGAAAATCCGGCAGGTGATCGAGATGATCCGCGACATCCGCAAGGATGCCAAGGAAGTGGACGAAGAACTGATCGGACTATACTCGCTGAAGGAGATTGATGAGAAACGCATGGGCGCTTTGTCAGGCGGTACCAAGCAGAAGGTGAGCGCGGCGCTGGCCTTTATGTTTAACCCGCGCATCCTTATCCTCGATGAGCCCACCGCCGGCCTGGATCCTATCGCCGCTGAAATCCTCAAGAGCAAAATTCTCAAGGAGAAGAAGCGGGGCAAGCTCATCCTCATCACCTCCCACATCATGAGCGAGATTGAGGAGGTGGCCGATGAAGTGCTTTGCCTGGTGGACGGAAGTATAAAGTTCTACGAAACCATTCCCGACCTGAAAGCGCACACCCAGGAAGAACGCCTGAGCCGCGCCGTTGCCAAAATCATGAACGAAGGATATCACCCATGAACAAGATCATTAAATACGTGCTGCTCGACATCATCAAGAGCAAGATCATCATCGCCTATACGTTGTTTTTGCTGTTGCTCTCCATCGGGTTGTTTAACCTCGGCGGCAGTCCCGACAAAGGGATACTCAGCCTGCTAAACCTGGTGCTGCTCACCGTGCCGCTCATCAGCATCGTGTTTGCCACCACGCATTTTTACAACTCCTACGAGTTTATGGAACTGCTGGTGTCGCAACCCATTAACCGCACCAAGATTTTCATGAGCGAGTACCTGGCCGTAGCGCTATCGCTTTCAGTGGCCTTCCTGGTGGGAGTGGGCATTCCGGTGGCTGTTTTTGGCGCGGGGCTTACTGGTTTTTACCTGGTGCTCACGGGCGTGTTCATCACCTTTATTTTTGTGGCGATGGCTTTTCTGGCCTCCGTTATTACCCGGGATAAGGCCAAGGGCATTGGTATTGCCTTGATGCTGTGGTTCTACTTTGCGCTCATCTACGACGGCATCGTGCTGTTTATACTTTACGCCTTCGGGGATTATCCGCTGGAGTACGCCACGCTGGCCATGACGGTTCTTAACCCGGTGGATTTGGGCCGCATCATCGTGCTGCTGAACCTGGACGTGTCGGCGCTGATGGGTTATACCGGCGCCTTGTACAAGAGCATCTTCGGAAGTGTGTGGGGCATTACTGCTGCATTCGGCCTGCTGCTGCTCTGGGCGCTCATACCCGTGCTCAGCTCCCGCAGGATTTTCTCCAGAAGGGATTTGTAGTATTTGGCTAGAGCCACATAGTAGGAATCTTTAGAAGAGCGTAAGTATAAGTGGCTTACGCTCTTTTTTATACTTATACTTCGCCTGTACTTAATACTTAAGCAAATGGCTCCTGTTCGCCACGAAGTTCCTGATTTATACTTTGGCTATACTTGCTGATTTAAACTTTATACTTTCGCTGGCTCAAGTCTTCAGCCCCCCGCTGCCGCGAGTTTGTAACTCGCGCCTACAATGGTGTTGGGTTTGTAACCCAACTGGCTCGAAGAGCCATACTTACTCTGGCTATACTTTATACTTGCTGCTATACTTTCCTAGCCGCCGCTTCCTGCAACTGGAACCAAGCTATTCTTACTAGCTGCCGTTCATCCTCTAGTTCCTACCAACCTATCGTTTCATTTATACTTTCTGCTCTCAAGCCCGAGAGGGCTCGCCTTCGGGCATCGCGCTGTCTACATTTCCTTTGCTCCTGACGTCGCAATGCCCTTGACGGGCACCGAAAATCTAGAAGGCGCTCAACCCAAAGGCTGGGAAGCAGTTCGATAGCCCCTGCCCCTGCTGTCATCTCGACCTTTGGGAGAGATCTGTTTAGAATTCCAAATAGATCTCTCGCGCAGCTCGAGATGACAGAGTAAATGGTAAGTATAAATTCCCCTCTTGGGAGGGGCTAGGGGTGGGTTTATACTTGGTAGTGACCTGTCTGCACAAGAACAGAAGCTATGAAACTTATACTTATGCCAATCTAATGACAGACTCCCCGCCTTAGAAAAGGAGGGGTTAGGGGTGGTTGGACCCGGTACTGCTAAGTTCTTTTCCGAGAGGGGGCCGGTGATAAAAGTTAATCGCCACTTATACTTTCTCCCTAAACTTTATCTGGTAACACCAGGCACAGCAGACTACATTTACAGACTAAAAACACACTTAGTTAAACTTTAAGTATAAAAAATACATCTTTTATAGCACTGACATAGTATGTATGGGGTAGCAGTAATTCCGCACAATGCTGCAGCATAACAGTTTGTAGAGAAATGTTGCATCACCTAACCCTCTTCGTCTATGGCCACTACTGATATTACCACCAGCGGGGTGCATCCTGTGCATGAGGAGCACGAACAGCACGAGCAGAATTTCATAGAAAAGTACGTTTTCAGCCAGGATCACAAGACTATTGCCAAGCAGTACCTGATGACAGGTATCTTCTGGGCCTTTATTGGCAGCTTCCTGTCGGTGCTCTTCCGCCTGCAATTGGGCTGGCCGGAGGCTACCTTCTCCTTCCTGGAGCCTATTCTGGGAGGCTGGATAGAAAACGGGAAGATCAATCCTGAATTCTACCTGGCGCTGGTAACCATGCACGGCACCATCATGGTGTTCTTCGTGCTGACGGCGGGCCTGAGTGGCACGTTCAGTAACCTGCTTATCCCACTGCAGATTGGGGCCCGCGACATGGCCTCCGGCTTTATGAACATGCTTTCTTACTGGCTCTTTTTCGTATCTAGTTTGATCATGTTCTGGTCGCTGTTTCTGGATACTGGCCCCGCCGCCGGCGGCTGGACTGTGTATCCGCCCTTAAGTGTGCTGCCCGAGGCCATACAGGGCTCAGCGGCTGGCATGACGATGTGGCTGATTGCAATGGCCTTTTTTATTGCCTCCACACTCCTGGGCGGCATCAACTATATCACCACCGTTATCAACCTCAGAACCAAGGGTATGTCGATGAGCAGGCTGCCGCTTACCGTGTGGGCGCTCTTTTTTACAGCCATTGTGGGTCTCCTATCGTTCCCGGTGCTACTGTCGGCTGCCATTCTGCTAATCTTCGACCGCAGTTTCGGCACCAGCTTCTTCCTTTCCGATATCTACATTGCCGGTGAGGCGCTGGTCAACTCGGGTGGTAGCCCTATTCTGTTCCAGCACCTGTTCTGGTTCCTGGGGCATCCCGAAGTATACATCGTTATTCTGCCGACCTTTGGTATCACCTCCGAGGTAATCGCCACGAACTCCCGCAAACCTATCTTCGGGTACCGCGCCATGATCGGCTCCTTGATTGGCATCTCCGTGCTGTCGATTGTGGTATGGGCGCACCATATGTTCGTGTCGGGCATGAACCCGTTCCTGGGCTCTGTGTTCATGTTCCTGACCCTGATAATTGCCGTGCCGTCGGCGGTAAAGGTGTTTAACTGGCTGGCTACGCTTTGGAGGGGCAATATCCGGTTCACCACGGCCATGCTCTTTGCCATCGGCTTTGTGTCGATCTTTATCTCTGGAGGATTAACGGGAATTATACTGGGTAACTCCTCGCTCGATATTCAGCTGCACGACACCTACTTTGTGGTGGCGCATTTCCATATGGTGATGGGCGCGGCGGCGTTTTTTGGCATGTTCTGCGGCGTATACCATTGGTTTCCGAAAATGTTTGGGCGGATGATGGATGAGAAGCTCGGTTACCTGCACTTCTGGTTCACCTTTCTGGCGGTTTACCTGGTGTTCCTGCCGATGCACTACGTTGGTATTGCGGGCTTCCCGAGGCGTTACTATAACTGGACAGGTTTTGAGACATTCAACATCTTCACCGATCTGAACACCTTCATCAGCATAGCGGCCATTTTCGGTTTCTTTGCGCAGTTCATCTTCCTGTTCAACTTTTTGTACAGCATCTGGCGCGGCCGCAGGGCCAGCGCTAACCCCTGGCACTCCAACACGCTGGAGTGGACCACCCCGGTGAATCCGGGCCATGGCAACTGGCCGGGGCCGCTGCCTGTGGTGTACCGCTGGCCTTACGATTACAGCAAGCCCGGCGCGCCGGAGGATTATATCCCCCAGACGGTGCCCTATGCAGAAACGGCTTCCTCTAACCTGCCCCACGACCGGGACGAGGATTAAGGAGCAATTCAACTTAGAAATAGCAGCGCCAAAGTATAACCTATACTTTGGCGCTGCTGCTTTAGGTAGTGGCTACAGCTTGCGCCTTTTTATTTCCTGCTGCAACAGGCTTAACTCGCGGCCCATTTGCCCGGCAATGGAGGTGTTTTCCTCTGCCCTGCGGATAAGGTAAGGCAAAGCCGTCGCTACCTCGCCGTAAGGAAGGTACTTGGAGGCGTTATAGCCCGCGGCGGCCAGGTTGTAGGTCAGGTTATCACTCATGCCGTAGAGCTGCGAGAAGTGGATGCGGTGGCGGTACGGGCGAATGCTATCCTCCTGAATGCGGCTGGTCAGGTAGCTGGTGCTCTGCTCGTTGTGCGTGGCGGCGCAAAACTCCACCCGGTGCAGGTGCTCCAGGCAGATGTCGATAGCCTGGTTAAAGCTCTTGTCTGTGTCGGATTTGCGTGTGAAGACAGGGCAGGGGTAGCCTTGTTGTTTGGCGCGCAGTTGCTCCTTCTCCAGGTAGGCACCCCGCACGATTTTGATGCCCACTATAACCGGCTCACCCTCGAAGCGGCGCAGGCACGACTTGAGGTAGTCGATGCGGTCGGTGCGGTACATTTGCAGCGTGTTGAACACCACCGCCCGCTTCGTGTTGTAGCGGCGCATCATTTCCTCGGCCAGTTCGTCCATCGGGTTTTGCAGCCAGCTTTCCTCCGCGTCCAGGTACACCGTAATATTTGCCTCGGTGGCAGCCTGGCAAATATCGTCCAGCCTTTGTTGTGTTCTGGCAAAGTCGGCTTGCTCTTCCGGGGTCAACTCCTGCCGCAGGTGCAGCTTCCTAAAGATGTTGCTGGAGCCGATGCCCGTCAGTTTCACGCTGATAAGGGAAAAGCTTTTTGTTTCGCGGCCGATGATAATGTTTTGCAGCACTTCATCCCGTACCATGTCGAAGCCGGCCTCGGTGCTTTGCGCCTCGGCGGCATAGTCGAGCACCGTTTGGATGCGGGCTGCGGCCAGTTTCTGCACCACCTGTTGGGCCTCCTGCACGGTTTCGCCCCCGCAGAAGTGCTTGTAGATGGTGTTGCGGATAAGGCCCTTCACCGGCAGCTTCAGTTTCAGGGCGAGCTGGGCCGCCGCACCGCCGGCTGCTACCAGGGCAGGCTTGCCCATCATACCAAAGAGCCAATAGGCCAGCTTTATCTCTTTATCGGTTTTGTTGCAGAACGTTACCTGCAGGTTATTCGGGTCGAAAGTGCCCGCTAGTTTCGGGGAGGCTGTTGCGTTCTCCATATTTTCAAAAATAAAATCGTGAAGTATCGGGTAAGCGCCCACCCGCAAACGTGCAGGAAGGCACTGAACCGGATGGAAAGGTCGTCAATAAAGCGGGGATACTGCATGAGTAGGGTCAGTGGCAGCAATGACTTGCATCATTGCACAGGACTAGGGTATAATAGGGTTGCTGGAGTCGTCCAGAAGTGATGTTTATCATTTTATGAATGAAGGGGTTAGGCTAAGTTTGTAGAGACAACCTTGCAAAAGATGGATACCCTAGAAATAAACCTCCCCGAGCTGGTAAACCCGATGACCTACGAGCAGTACAGGGCCCTGAGCGACGAGTTGGTGGCACAGAACAAAACCACCGGCTCGGAGCAGAGCGAGCATCGCATCAGCTTCACCAAACTGAACCAGCAACGCATGAAGCGCGTGGAAAAGCAGTTTGTGCTGCAGCCTGCCCTGCAAGAGCTGTTAGCGCAAAACCAACGCGACTGGAAATGGCTGGTGCTGGTGGAGGCCTGGTGCGGCGACGGCGCCCAGATACTGCCCGCTATTGCCGCTATCGCAGCCGCGTCGCCAAGCATTGAGCTGGTGGTGCTGCTCCGCGATGCAAACCCCGCCCTGATGGACACTTGCCTGACCAACGGCAGTCGTTCTATTCCGAAACTGATTTGTGTGGATGCCAAAACCGGCGAGCGCGTGTTTACCTGGGGCCCGCGCCCAACGGCTATCCAGGCGCAGGTAAAGCAACTGAAAGCAGAGAAACCTGAAATTCAGCACGACGAATTGGTGCAGCAGGTACAGCTGTGGTATGCCAAGGACCACAGCCAGTCGTTGCAGCAGGATATGGTGCAGTTGCTGCAGGAGGCGCTGCAGACGCAGGGTGCCGAAGTATAAATCAGAAGTATAAATAAACAATATGATAATGAGACCTATACTTATATTTGTAGCGGCCGCGATGCTGCTGTTTTCCTGCTCGCATGAGCATAAAACCGGCGAGGCAGGCCACCACGACGGGCACGCGGCCCATACCGAACTTGCCTTGAACAACGGGGAGCGCTGGCAGGCCGATGAGGCTACTAACGACAATATTGCCCAGTTGCAACAGCTGATGGAGGAGCACCTGAGCCAGCCAGATGCCGATGAGCCGGAGGCGGTGTACGAACTAGGGCGCAACATGCAGCTGGGTTTTCAGGAGGTATTTGACGAATGCCGCATGAAAGGCCCCGAACACGACATGCTGCACGTATACCTGATGCCGATGCTAGAGGACGTGAAGGCGCTTGAGTCTAGCAGGGTGGAGGACGCCCTTGCCGCCCGCGACCGCCTGGCCGAGCAGCTGGAGGCGTATCAGATATACTTTAAATAATGCCCGAAACCGGAGAAATAGCTACAGAAAGTATAAACCGCTGGCGGTTGCCGCTGCTCTCGGCGCTGCTGGGCCTGGTAGTCATAGCACTGCTGGGCCTGCTGCTGCGCGGGATGCTGGTGGCGCCTGTAACGGGGCTCAATTACAAGTACCTGCTGCACGCCCACTCGCATGCGGCGCTGCTGGGCTGGCTGTACCCGGTGCTCTTTATCGCGCTGCTGCACGCCTACTTTCCGCCGGAGGTACGGAATAAAAAAGTATACTTCCGGCAGTTCTGGCTCTCGCAGGGGGCGGTGCTGGGGATGCTGCTGAGTTTTCCGGTGCAGGGCTACGGGGCTGTTTCCATCACCTTCTCTACGGCCCACATCCTGCTGAGCTATTGGTTTATACTTCGGTTCTGGAAAGATGCCAGGGCGCAACGTATAAATGGCGGGGTGCACGGGCTCTCGTTCCGGTTTATCAAGGCGGCGCTGTTCTTTCTGGCGCTCTCTTCGCTGGGGCCCTGGGCGATGGGACCGATTATGGCTACCGGGCACAGCGGCACAGCCCTCTACTACAACGCCATCTACTTTTACCTGCACTTCCTCTACAACGGCTGGTTTACCTTCGCGGTGCTGGGGCTGCTGTTCTGGCTCCTCGAAAAGTATAACATCGGCTTCAGCCAAAAGTATGGCCTGTTGTTCTTCCGCCTGATGTTCTGGGCCTGTCTGCCGGCCTACCTGCTGTCGGTGCTGTGGGTAAAACCGGGTGCCATAGTATACTTTGTAGGCGGGTTAGCGGCGCTGGCGCAGGTACTCGCGCTTGGCCTGCTGCTCGGGTTACTATGGTCGGTGCGTGCACGGATCTATACTTTATTTAGTGGCTGGGGGAGAGCGCTAGTTATACTTGCTGGCACGGCCTTTATACTTAAAACGCTGATGCAGTTCTCCACGGCTTTCCCGTACATGGCCGACCTGGCCTATAACCTGCGTTACTTCATTATCGGTTACCTGCACCTGGTGCTCATCGGGTTTGTGAGCTTTTTCATGTTTGCCTGGCTGGCGCAGCAGGGTTGGATTAGCTTTAGCCGAAGTATAAGCCGGTGGGGGATGGGCCTGTTTATACTTGCCTTTATCGTTACCGAGGCGCTGCTTTTCGGGCAGGGTGTATACTTGTGGGGTGGTCTGGGTGCTATTCCAAAGTATAACGAGCTGCTCTTCGGGGTAAGTGTCTTTTTGCCACTAGGCGCGTTGCTGTTTTTTATCTCTCAGGTAATGTATAAGCCACATCCTGTCCTGCAGGTAGGCGAGCGGATGGAGCCTTACCTGACTGCCAGGCAGCGTCAAGCCTGATGTATAGCTTTTATACTTTCAAACGGTTGGTGTAACTAGAGCAGGTTCATCCCAAAGACAATGAGGGTGGCTACTTTTATCACCTCCATGCCCAAGTAATAGAAGTGCAGGGCCGATGCCTGCAGCGCAGCGCCCGATATAGCGGCCTCTGCCCGTTTGTTCATGGCCGGGAGCAGCCAGCTGGTTTGCAGCACCAATAGCAGGAGCGGAACGAGCAGTAAGTATGAGCTATCAAATGAAAAGCCGTTCCCCAAGACGAGCAGTAGCACGCACACTATCCCTAAGCTCCACTCCACCTTATTAAGCCCGCTGAAGATTAACCGGCCGATGCTCAGGCCCACGGGGCGGGTTACCCCCGGCGCCCGGAACTTGAGCCAGGCCTCCATAAAGCTGATGGCGCTCACAAATCCCGCCCAAAGAAAAACACTCAGAATCAGATAGGGGCTGTAGTGCATGGCGTTAAAGTATAGTGGTGCCCTTGTGCTGCTGGTAGTAGGCAATTTTGCTGGAGAACATTTCTGCCATTTTCTGAGCCCGCCACTTTGCCTCCTCTGCCTTTGCCCCTTTAAAAAGCTCGTCAATAGTGGCGTAGAAAATGCTGATCCACCTGTCGAAGTGCTCGTTGCTTACAGGCAGCGTAATGTGTTTGGAACCGGGGTTACCCTGGTACGTGAGCTCCTCCAGCAGCACGGTTTGCCAGAAGCGGTACATGATGTCCAGGTGTTGCGGCCAGCGGTCCTGTATCCGTTCGTCGAAGATTGGCCCCAGTAACTCGTCAGCCCGCACGCGGGTGTAAAACGTGTCTACCAGCAGCTTGATGTCGTCCAGGGCTAATATGTCTTGTTTCTTTGCCATAGTGTAAAAGTATGTCCGAATCAGGATTTACAGGATGTATGGATGAACAGGATTTTCTCTGTAACAAGTAGCGAACCACCCCTACCCCTCCTTAACCAAGGAGGGGAGTTTTAAAGTCCCCTTTGAAAGGGGCAGGGGGATGATAACTATAATTGCTAAAGAACTCTGTTCAAATTTCAAATCCCATAAGTCCCGACCCGGACAAGAAATTATTTAAATCAGTTTAACCTTTCCAATCACTGGTCCTTAGCTACAGCCCAGGCTGTTGCCGCAGTTGAGGCATTTGTAGCAGGTGCCGGAGCGGATGGTGATGTGGCCGCAGACGTTGCAGTGCGGCGCATCGCCCATCATGCTGGCCAGTACCTGCTGCGTTTGCTCCATCAGCACGGTGCGGCTCTGGGAAACCACTTTGTAGCTCTTGCCATTGCTGGCCGGGGCCGCGGCGGCATCCATAGCCGGCGCCGCTTTCGGCTCCGGAACCGGTGCCGCAGGCAAGGCCTCACTGCTCTTATCCTCGGATGCTACTTGTGGAACATGCACCAGGTCGGTTCGGTTCAGGTACTCGTAGGCCAGCAGGCGGAACACGTAGTCAAACACCGAGGTGGCCGACTTGATGTTCGGATGCTCCACGCGGCCGGCCGGTTCGAAGCGGGTGAAGGTGAAGCGGTTCACAAACTCCTCCAGCGGCACGCCATACTGTAGCCCCAGCGACACCGAAATGGCAAAGCAGTTGAGCATGGACCTAAACGAGGCCCCTTCTTTATACATATCGATAAACAACTCCCCTAGAGAGCCATCCGGGTACTCGCCCGTTCTCACGTAGACCGTGTTTCCGTCAATTTTTGCCTTTTGGGTAAAACCTCTGCGCTTATCGGGCATCTTGCGGCGCTCCACCATACTTACCAGCTGCTGGCGGAAGCCCTCGCTGGCCGAGTCGGCCAGTATACTTTGCGCTGCCTTCAGAATCTGCTCGGCGTTATACTTCTCTTCCGGCGTAGTGGCCTGCGGCTCCTCTGTCGGCTCGTCTTTCTCCTCCTGCGTAGCGCTTTTAGAGGTGAGCGGTTGGGAGAGCTTGCTGCCGTCGCGGTAAATAGAGCAGGCTTTCAATCCCAACTCCCACGACAGTTCGTAGCAACGCGCCACATCATCCACGTTCACCTCATTGGGCAGGTTGATGGTTTTGGAGATAGCTCCGGAAATGAAGGGCTGCACGGCGGCCATCATGTAAATGTGCCCTTCGGCTTTAATGAACCTAGTGCCCTTGCTGCCGCAGCGGTTGGCGCAGTCGAACACCGGGTAATGCACCGTTTTCAGGTAAGGCGCGCCTTCCACGGTCATAGTGCCGCACACGTAGGTGTTGGCCTCCTCTATCTGGCGCACGGTAAAGCCCAGTGCCTGCAGCAGGTTAAAATCGGGGCTGTTATACTTTGCCGGCGGGTAGCCCAGGCGCTGCAGACAGGCCTCACCCAAAGTAAACACGCTAAACAGCGAACTCACGTCGTAAGCCGTAGGCAGCGCCGCCTCCAGTTGCGCAATCTCTTCAGGCAGGAAGCCTTTTTGCTGCAGCGTGTCGGGGTTGATGTACGGTGCGCCGGTAAATGAGCCGTATCCTTTGGCGTAATTTACGATCGCCTTCACCTCCTCCGAAGTATAGCCCAACTTCTGCAGGGCAACCGGGATGGATTGGTTGATGATTTTGAAATACCCGCCCCCAGAGAGCTTTTTATACTTTACGAGCGCGTAATCCGGCTCCACGCCCGTGGTGTCGCAGTCCATCAGAAGGCCGATGGTGCCGGTTGGGGCAATTACCGTGGCCTGTGCGTTGCGGTAGCCATACTTCTGGCCCTGCGTCAGCGCGGTGTCCCAGGCGTGTTGGGCAGCTTTCAGCAGCACGGGCGGGCACAACGCCTGGTCCAGCCCCACCGGTTTTATACTTAGCTCCTCATACTTATCTGCCTTGTTGTAGGCTGCGTAGCGATGGTTGCGGATCACGCGCAGCATGCTTTCCCTGTTGGGCTCATACTTGGCGAAGGCCCCTAGCACGGCGGCCAGCTCGGCAGAGGTCTGGTAGGCTACGCCCGTCATCAGAGAGGTGATGCCGGCGGCCATGGCGCGGGCGGCGTCGCTGTCGTAGGGAAGGCCCTGCACCATCAGCAGCGCACCCAGGTTGGCATAGCCCAGCCCGATGGTACGGTAATCGTAAGAGCGCTGCGCCACAATCTCGGACGGGAACTGCGCCATCAGCACCGAAATCTCGAGCACTACCGTCCAGAGGCGGCAGGCGTGGGCAAAGGCGTCAATATCAAACTCCTGCTTTTCGGTATCGAAAAAGCGCATGAGGTTGAGCGAGGCCAGGTTGCAGGCGGTGTTGTCGAGGAACATATACTCCGAGCAGGGGTTGGAGGCGCGGATCGGGCCTTCGGCCGGAGAGGTATGCCACTCGTTAATCGTCGTGTCGAACTGCACGCCGGGGTCGGCGCAAGCCCAGGCGGCCTCGGCTACCTGCTGCCACAGCTGGCGGGCTGGTATACTTTTGAGGATGCTGCCGTCGGTGCGGGCGGTCAGGTGCCAGTCGGTATCCGCATGCAAAGCCTTAAAGAAGCTATTGGGCACGCGCACCGAGTTGTTGGAGTTCTGGCCCGATACGGTAGCGTAGGCCTCGCCCTCGTAGTCGGACGGGTAGCCGCCGGCAATCAGCGCCGCCACTTTCTTCTCCTCGTCTTTTTTCCAGTTGATGAATTCCTCAATCTCCGGATGGTCCAGGTCGAGGCACACCATCTTGGCTGCCCGCCTGGTAGTGCCGCCCGATTTGATGGCCCCGGCTGCCCGGTCGCTCACCTTCAGAAACGACATGAGCCCGGAGGAGCTGCCCCCGCCTGAGAGCGGTTCGTTTTTGCCCCGGATGCTGGAGAAGTTGGTGCCCACGCCCGAGCCATACTTAAAGATGCGCGCCTCCTGCACCAGTAGATCCATGATGCCGCCTTTCTGGGCCAGGTCGTCCTCCACCGAAAGTATAAAACAGGCGTGCGGCTGCGGGTGCTCAAAGGCCGAGTCCGACTCGCGCAGCTTGCCCGTGTCGGGGTCTATATAATAGTGTCCCTGCGCTTTTCCCTTTATCCCATAAGATTCGTGCAGCCCGGTGTTAAACCACTGCGGTGAGTTGGGCGCCGCGTACTGGCCCAGCAGCATGTACACCAGCTCATCATAAAACACACCGGCGTCGGCGTCGGATTTAAAGTAGCCATACTTCAGGCCCCATTGCTGCCAGCAGTTTACAAGCCGGTGCACCACCTGCTTCACCGATTTCTCGGAGCCGGTGCTGCCGTCGGGTTGGGGCACACCCGCCTTGCGCAGGTATTTCTGGGCCAGGATGTCGGTAGCAATCTGCGACCATTGCTCTGGCACCTCCACGTCGCTGAGCTCGGCCACCACATCACCCGAGGGGTTGCGGATGGTGGAGGAGCGCAGTTCGTAGCGGAACATCTCATAAGGGGATTGCTGCGGCATGGTAAAATGCCTTTTAAACGTGAGCGCACTGGCCCGGAGGGAAGATTTTTTTTCCATAAAGAGGGTGGTATTTGAATGGATGATGTCAGAAGTGACTGAAGTATCCAAAGGTGCTATATAGTGGAGGCAATAGAAATGACGAAGATCATTTTAATAAAAGACTTTATACTCTTTTTTTGTGAAATCGAACGTATACATTTGTAACAGTAAAAAGTAAGACTTTTAATCTTAACGAAATGACAAGTACACAAGAAATTGAAAAACTGGATGTTACCGTCCTGGAGCCCCGCATGAAGCACCCCACTATCTTTCAGTGGTTCGACAACCTGAAAGGCGGCGAAGCTTTTGTTATTCACAACGACCACGACCCCAAACCGCTGTACTACCAGCTGCTGGGCGAGCGCGGCAACGTGTTTAAGTGGGAGTACCTGGAGCAGGGCCCTGAAGTATGGGAGGTGCGCATCTCCAAGCTGACCCCGGAGGAAGGGGAGACGGTGGGCGAGCTGGTGGCCAAGGACTACCGCAAGGCGCAGGTGTTTAAAAAGTATGGCATCGACTTCTGCTGCGGCGGCAAAAAATCGGTAAAGCAGGTGTGTGCCGAGAAAGGCATCAGCCAGGATGAACTGGAAGCCGAGCTGATTGCTTTGGACGAGGCCGAGAAGGCGCGCGAGGTTGAATACAACAAGTGGGACCTGGGCTTTCTGGCAGACTACATCGTGAACACGCACCATAAGTACCTGCAGGAGGCAATCCCGGCCCTGTATGAATATACCACTAAGATAGCCCGTGTGCACGGCAGCCGCCATCCCGAGCTGCTGGAAGTAGTGAAGCACTACACCAACGTGGCCAACGAGCTGGAGGCGCACATGCCGAAAGAGGAGCGCGTGCTGTTCCCTTACATCAAGCAACTGGAAGAGGCCAAGAAGAGCGGCGTGAAACTGGAGCCGGCCGGCTTCGGCTCTATCCAGAACCCGATTAACATGATGGAGATGGAGCACGAGAGTGCGGGCGGCGAGATGGAGCGCATCCGCGAGCTGACCAATAACTATACCTTGCCGGCCGATGCCTGCGCGACCTACACCGTGGCCTTCAAGAAGCTGAAGGAGTTTGAAGATGACCTTTTCCGCCACATCCACCTCGAGAACAACATCCTGTTCCCGAAAGCGATTGAGATGGAGAAGGAAGTGCTGAAGTAAATAATCTGAATCAGGATTTACAGGATTTAAGGATGAACAGGATGCAGTTCCTGGACCAACCACCCCTTCCCCTCCTTAACCAAGGAGGGGAGCTTTAAAGTCCCCCTTTGAAGGGGGCAGGGGGATGATGACAACAGCTGAAAAAATCCTGTCAATCTTAAAACCTGTAAATCCTGTTTTTAAAGTACCACGATCATGAAAAAGACCATCGCACCGCAGAAAAGAGACAAGAGCCTGGTTCCGCTGTCACGGGAGCACCACTTTGGGTTGCTGTTTTGCTGGAAACTGCGCCAGGGGCTCAAGAACGGAACTGATTTGGAGGTGATGCGCGCCTACGTGCGTTACTTCTGGGATAATATCCTGAAGGAGCACTGCCAGGAGGAGGAATGGCTGCTGGAGAGAGTGCTGCCAAACGACGATACGCAGCGGGCAAGGCTGCATGAGGAACACAAGCTGCTGGAGGCGCTGGTGGAACTGGTAGAGGAAGGCAGCCGCATGAACAAAGACCTGTTCAGGGTGCTGGAGCAGGACCTGAACGACCACATCCGTTGGGAGGAACGCGAGCTGTTTCCGTACGTGCAGGCGGCGGCGAACTCCGACGATTTGGAGCTGGCCGGGCAGCTGCTGGCACACAAGCACGACCCGCGCAACGACACGTTCACGCCGGAGTTCTGGGTAGCCAAACCTACTAAAGCGTAGCCATGCAAATCGCAGCCAGCACCAAAATCTCGGCCCTGATAAAGGAGAACCCTGCTGCCATTGAGGCCATTGCCAGCATCAACAAGCACTTTGAGAAGCTGCGCAACCCGCTGCTGCGCAAAGTGCTGGCTTCCAGGGTAACCATCGCCGACGCCGCCCGCATTGGCGGCTGCGAGGTAGAGCGGTTTTATGAGAAACTGGCGCCACTCGGCTTTACCGTAGCCGCCGGGAAAAGCACGGAAAGTATGGCACAGCCGGTTTATACTTCCAACGCTGAGTTGCCGGCTTTCCTGGCGAACCTGCCGGCAGAACGCCTGCGCCGGCTGGATGTGTGCGCAGATATCGCCACCGGAAACGACCCCTTCCGGAAGATTATGGCTGCTGTGGACAAGGTAGAAGAAAACAGCGCCCTGCTCCTCATCAACACGTTTGAGCCCACGCCGCTGATGGCCATACTTAAAAAGAAAGGCTACAGCTACTTTACCGAGGAAAAGTCACCGGACCTGGTGCATACCTACTTCTGGCGAAACGGAGCAGCGGAGCCCTTGGCAGAGGAAAGTATAAAGCCCGCTGAAAACAACTTTGAAGATACCCTGGCCCGCTTTGCCGGAAAGGTGAAACGCGTAGATGTGCGCCACCTGGAAATGCCGCAGCCCATGGTAACCATACTTGGGGAACTGGAAAAGTTGCCGGCAGGCGAGGCGCTGTACGTGGTGCACAAGCGGGTGCCGCAGTTCCTGCTGCCGCAGTTGGACGAGCGTGGCTTTCACGTAGCCATTAACGAGGTAGGTCCGAACGAAGTATACCTACTTATTTATAGAGAGCCGACAAGTGAGGTATAGGTTTTACACTGTTTCAGAAAGTCTTTTGTCTAAAGCTCCTTTATCAACTCAAAAAAAGAAACCATGAGCGCTGCCACTACATCAAACTCGCCGGGCAAATGGGTGGTGCTGCCGCACTACGCTTTTGCAGCCCTGGCTTTCGTGGCCTTGGGCGTGTTGTTGCTTTTCTCCACCGATGCCTTTGGTGGCCACTACTTCCACCCCAAGCTGCTCACGCTGACCCACGTGGCGGCGCTGGGCTGGGCGACCATGGTCATCTTCGGGGCACTGTACCAGTTGCTGCCCGTGGTACTGGAGTGCAACTTATACTCTGAGAAGCTGGCCACGGCGGCTTTTGGCTTCCTGGGGGCAGGCACCATCCTGTTGGCCTGGAGTTTCTGGCATTTTGAGCTGGGCTGGCCGATGCACGTGGCCGCCTGCAGCCTGGTCATCTCCTTCATCCTTTTCAATATCAACGTGGCGCAAACAGCCCGCAAAGCCCCTAAATGGACGATAGAGTCTGATTTCATCGTCACCTCGGCCATTTGGCTGCTGGTAACGGGGCTGGTGGGCCTGCTGATGGTGGTCAACTTTACGATGCCTTTTCTGCCGGTGGAGCACACGCATTACCTGAAGCTGCACGCCCACATCGGCATGGCGGGCTGGTTTCTGCTGCTCATCATCGGCGTTGGGGCTAAGCTAATCCCGATGTTCCTGCTGGCGCACCACGAGGGAACCAAAAAACTGAACTGGTCTTACAACCTGATAAACGCCGGCCTGGTCCTGTTTATACTGGATCACCTGCTGTTCCAAACGGCGCTGCTGCCCGTGTATGCGGCCCTGGTGGTGGCGGGCGTGGCGTGCTTCCTGCTATACCTGCGCCAGGCGGCCAAAACGCGCCAGCGACAGGACATCGACTTAGGCATGAAGCAGACCTTCGTGGCACTGGGCCTGCTGCTGTTGCCGCTTCTGCTGGTGCTGGTGGTGAGCAGCCAGCTGGCCTTGCCGCAATCGCTGCTGTCCTCGGTTTACCTGGTGTACGGCATCTCGGTTTTCTTCGGGTTTATCTCGGCGCTCATCCTGGGGCAAACGTTTAAAACCCTGCCTTTTATCGTATGGATGCATGCCTACGAGGATTACGTGGGCCGCTTTAAAACACCTATGCCCAAGGACATGTACAGCCACACGCTGCTGCGCTGGCAAAACATCAGCTACCTGCTCGGTTTTATACTTCTAGTGGCCGGGGTGCTGCTGCGCAGCCAGCAGGTTATACTGGGCGGGGCCATCGGATTTACCCTTACCTCGCTGCTGTACACGGCCAATGTGTTCCAAATGCTGCTGCACAAAGCACACGACTTAAAACCTTTTCCCTATGGAAACGCAAAATCTGCCTGAAGACTTCGGCCAGGAGGTGTACGAGACCCTCAAATATATCATCGACCCGGAAGTGGGCATCAATATCGTGGACCTGGGGCTGGTGTACCAGGTGAGCCTGAGCGAGGAGGGGGAACTGGCGGTGGACATGACCCTGACCACCCCGGGCTGCCCGATGAGCGGCACCATCCGAACGGCGGCCGAGCAAATCCTGCTCAAGCGTTTTCCGAGTCTGGACGTAAAAATAAACCTGGTGTGGTCGCCGCCCTGGAGTATGGACATGATTACGGAGGAAGGCATGCGGCAACTGGAACGG
This sequence comes from Pontibacter chinhatensis, assembly GCF_900113285.1. Classification (GTDB taxonomy): domain Bacteria; phylum Bacteroidota; class Bacteroidia; order Cytophagales; family Hymenobacteraceae; genus Pontibacter; species Pontibacter chinhatensis. The sequence continues at coordinate 749,801 of NZ_FOOT01000002.1, read as the reverse complement.
AAGGCGTAACTTGCAGCCGTGTTAGTGTTAGACGAACGGAGTTTTTAAACATGCTACTATCTAAAACAGCAGAATATGCCCTGCGCGCCATTGTGTACGTCGCCCTGAACGACGCACAGGGGCTGAAAGTAGGGATGAAAGATATCGCTAAGGAACTGGAGCTGCCCATGCATTTTATAGGCAAAATCCTGCAGGACCTGGTGCGCAAAGGAGTCATCGCCTCCATTAAAGGACCGGGCGGGGGATTCTTCCTGCACCGGCCGGCCAGCGAGATAAGCATCCTGGAAGTGGTGCAAACCATCGACGGGCTGGAGATGTTCCGCAAGTGCGGTATGGGCATGAAGCAGTGCTCCGATACCCACCCCTGCCCGCTGCACGACGATATTAAAGCCTATCGCAACCAGGTGCTCAAGACCTTCAGCACCAAAACCATACAGACGCTGGTGGATGGGGTGAACTCGGGCAATTATTTTATCACCAACGTGCACGAGGCTGAGCCACAGAGCTAAGGTTTAGAAGCCGGATTTATGGGCGTAAAAGTATGAGCACGGCTCAGGTTTATCTGTCGGATGCTGCGCTTTGGTTCCTGTTTGTAAATCCCTTTGCATTCATAACTCCTTATTATCCATTACCGAATCATGCTAACACAAACCAAAAGCGCGTTTCTGCAGAAACTGAGCGCCATGAATCCTGATGCCCTGCCTGAGCGGGAAGAGGCCGGACTGCTGGCCGCCGTAGAAGAGATACGTGAGCTGAAGCGCCGGAAAAACGCCGTCGTACTGTCGCACTTCTATATGCCTGCCGAGCTGCAGGTAAAGCACCAGGATGGCGGCATCGCCGATTTTGTGGGCGACTCGCTGGGCCTGAGCGTGGCGGCTAAAAACGTGGAGGCCGATTACATCATCTTCTGCGGCGTAAAGTTCATGGCCGAGACTGCCAAAATCCTGAATCCTGCCAAACAGGTGCTGCTGCCCAGCTTTGAGGCCGGCTGCTCGCTGGCCGAAAGTATAACCGGGGCCGATGTGCGCAGGCTAAAAGAACAACATCCGGGCGTGCCGGTGGTGGCCTACATCAACACCTACGCCGAAACCAAGGCCGAGTCCGACATCTGCTGCACCTCGCGCAACGCCATGGACATTGCCCGCTCGCTGGGCGGCGACAAGCTCATCTTTTTGCCCGACTTATACATGGGCCGCAACCTGCAAACCAAGATTAAGGCCGAAACAGGCAAGGAGCTTATACTTTGGGAAGGCCGCTGCGAGGTGCACGAGCAGTTCACGCCGCAGCGCATCAACGGCCTGAAACTGATGTACCCCGAGGCGCAGGTGCTGGTACATTGGGAGGTACCGGATAACACGGTTTCTGACGCTTTTACGGGTGCCGGCGGCGTGGTGGGCAGTACCTCCGACATTATCCGCTTTGTTGGCGAGAGCCAGATCCGCCAGTTTATACTTGGCTCGGAGTGCGATTTGGGCGCCACCCTGCGCGGCATGTACCCGGAGAAGGAGTTTATCGTGCCCTGCATCAAGTGTCCGCACATGAAACAAATCAGCATACAAAACACCCTGGAGGCTTTGCGGGCGATTGGCACGGCTCAGGAAGCGCTGTTTGAGGTGAGGTTGGAAGAAGAAATCATGAAACGCGCCTTGGCTCCGATTGAGCGGATGCTGGCCTTCTCCTAACGATGGTATCCTTTGATTATGTGGTGCTGGGCAGCGGTGTGGCCGGCTTAACATTTGCCCTGGAGGCGGCGGCGCATGGCCGGGTGGCGGTGGTGTGCAAGGCGGCGATTTCCGAAACGAATACCCTGTTTGCCCAGGGCGGCATTGCGGCCGTGCTCGCCGCAGCAGACTCCTTTGAGCAGCATGTGCAGGATACGCTACTTGCCGGTGCCGGCCTCTGCAACGAGGCGGCGGTGCGGTTTATGGTGGGGCGGGCGCCGGAAAGTATAAACTGGCTGCAGGAGCAAGGCGTTGCCTTTGATACAGACAAAAAGAAAAGTATAGCCTTGGGGCTGGAGGGCGGCCACAGCCAACACCGCATTGTGCACGTGAAGGACCACACCGGCCTGAGACTGCAGCAGGTACAGGGGCAGGCGGCGCGGCAACACCCAAACATCACCATACTGGAGCACCACATGGCCCTGGAGCTACTGCTGCAGCACGGTTCCTGCCATGGCGTGCAGCTGCTGGACCTGAAGACCGGTGAACCCAAAGCCATACTTGCCAGAGCCGTGGTGCTGGCCACGGGCGGCTCGGGGCAAGTATACCAGCACACCACCAACCCCAAAATAGCTACCGGCGACGGGCTGGCCATGGCCTACCGTGCAGGGGCCCAGGTCAGCCACATGGAGTTTTTTCAATTTCACCCGACGGCGCTCTATAACCCGGCATCCGAAGACACTTTTCTGATAAGTGAGGCGCTGCGTGGGGCAGGGGCCGAGCTGGTGTTGCCGGATGGCAGCCGGTTTATGCGCCGTTACCACCTGCAAGGCTCGCTGGCCCCGCGCGACGTGGTGGCCCGCGCCGTTTACCATGAGATGCAGCACCACCACTCACCCTGTTTATACTTGGACGCACGGCACCTGCCCGAGGAACATTTGCAGCAGCACTTTCCGCTCATCTACAACAAATGTATAAGTATAGGCATCGATGCCGCTATAGACTTTATACCCGTAGTGCCGGCGGCGCATTACCAGTGCGGCGGCGTGGCGACAAATCTGCACGGGCAAACCTCGGTTCCGGGCCTGTACGCAGTGGGCGAGGTGGCCTGCACGGGCGTGCATGGGGCTAACCGGTTGGCCAGTAATTCACTGCTGGAAGGGGTGGTGTTCGGCAAAGCCGCGGCGGCGCATGTCGTGGCGCAAAAGTATGAGTTACCAGAAAGTATGGAAGTGCCGGAAATTCCCGCAGGCCAAGCTTCACCGGACGTGTCAGGTTTAAAGGCTGCGCTGCGACAGCTGATGTGGGAAAAGGTAGGCATCGAGCGAACCCACAGCTGGCTAGAGCAGGCACAGGAGCAGGTGCGGTTGCTGCGGCTGCAGTTACAAAAGTATGCGTTAGCCTTGTCGGGGGAAGTATGGGAACTGCGGAACCTGTTAACGGTAGCTGCCCTGACAATAGAAGCCTGCCTGGCCAGAAAAAATAGTGTAGGCGGGCACTTCCTGTTGCAGGAAGCAGAGCTGGTGCAGGCCTGAGCTGCGATTAAAAATATACTTTGTTAGAAAAGCAATATGCCGTAGTTGCACAGCTTTTTCCGCCCAATTGCAGATTGTGTAGCTTCCGGGCGGGGAGGTTAGGAATTAATTGAAACATTGCTGTATATTAGCAGCGGCTACATTGGCTGTAGCCTCAAATAATTCCTAATTATAAGCCCGATGAAGTATACTTTTGTAAGAGTATTATGTGTGCTGGTGGCCGTAGTGATGATGTCTTCATGCCACATCTCCCGCAAAAAGACGGACAAAAACGGTAAAGTAGTGGTGGTGAGCAAGAGCAAGTCTGCTACCAAAAAGGATAACGGCCTGCACAAGGGCTGGTATAAGAACACTAACAACCCGCATCACCCACGCACCACCAACCCTGGCCATACCAAGCACAGAGGCAATGGCAAAGGCGGCAACACGACCGTGGTAGTGGTAAAAAGCCACAATGCCACCAGTGCCGGGCATAAAGGCGGCAGCAAGGCCCAGCCTGGTAAGGGAAATTCTGGCAAAGGCAATGCAGGTAAAGGTAACGCAGGCAAAGGCCACCCCGGAAAAGGCAAGGGAAAGAACTAGACCAACAGGGCTATCCTGGTAAAGGGAGCCGTAATCAGTGACTTAGAGCTGATTACGGCTCCTTTTTTATGTTTGCAGCCATACGCTTTCATGGTATTTTACGTTTAACAGATGGGTTATTTATCCTGCTGGCATATGGTTAGAATACTGGCATTGGCGCTGCTGCTTCTGGCAGGCAGCGTTTCTTATAACGCTCCGGCACACGCTGCGGCAGATGGGCCCAAGCTCCTGAGCGGCCTTTTTAAAAAGGGTGGCAAGAAGACACTCAAGAAAAACAAGAAGCATAAAAAGTACTACCACGTAGCCGCCAAGAAGCAGCGGAAGGCTAAATTTAACAGCCACCGTAGCATGGTGCCTTAAAGTATACCTTTGCTACATGCCCCACCGTATAAGCCGTATGGTAACACCAAACACGCACTACACCCGCACGCCTCAATCTGAGAAGCTGAAGTGGGTAGACCACATCACCTACCTGATGGACAACCAGTTCCGGCTGCCCGGCACCAACTTCCGTTTTGGCCTGGACCCGCTTTTGGGTTTGGTACCCTTTGTGGGCGATTTGGCCTCTTTCGGTGTATCGGCTGCGCTGGTAATGACAATGGCGCGCCACGGGGCCAGTGGCAAACTGATTGTGCTGATGATGATCAACATCGCCCTGGATGTGGTGCTGGGCAGCATTCCGCTTATTGGCAACATCTTCGACTTCGCCTTTAAGGCCAACGAGCGCAACGTGCGCCTGCTGCGCCGCCACTACGAGGAGGGCAGGTACCAGGGCAGCGGCAAAAACATTATTGCGGGCGTGTTGATAGGGCTGGTGCTGATACTGGTGCTGCTGGTATGGGTGCTGTGGCAGCTAGCCGAATGGCTCTGGAACGTGGCTGCCTCATACTTTTAGACGGCCCATCCGCTGCGCCAGGTCGCGGGCTTTAAGGGCACTTTCCTGCTTGTCCTTTATCTCCAGCATGATGTCCATGTCCAGCCCCTCGGTTTCTGCCAGGAAATCGTGGAAAAGCTGCTCTTCTATACTTTGCACATGCTTGCCGCGCCGCTCGTTAGGGGCCTGTGAGCTATAGTCCATCATCAGGATGCCGTCTTTGTCGGGTTGCCAGGTGGTGGCGGCCATTTCCACAGCCTCACGCATGGGCTCGCCGTTGTTCACGCACTCGTGGTGCAGGTTGTCAAAAATAACGGGCATACCGGTCAGCTCGTGCAGTTGCAGGCAGTCCTGTAAGGTATAGGTGCGGTCGTCGTTCTCCACGCAGAGGCGGGCCTTTACGGCCTCAGGCAGCTGGGTGTGGTATACTTCGGCAAAGCGCTGAATAGCCGCGGGCTTGTCACCGTAGGCGCCGCCGCCGTGTATCTGCAACTTGGCCGTGGTGTCCAGCTCCATCAAATCGAGTATACTTCCCTGGTACACGAGTTCGGCAATGCTGTTGCGCACCGTCTGCTCGTTGGGCGAGTTGAGCACCACAAATTGGTCGGGATGCATGGAGATGCGCATATTATTGTTTTTGATGTAGCTGCCCAGCCGCCGGAACGTCATTTTAAAGTGCTCCTGCCAGTTATACTGGTTTACCTCGTGCGAGGCGAAGGGCACCAGCCCGGAGGTGAGGCGGAAAAAGAGCAGGCCGTGCTGCACGTTATACTCCAGGATGCGGCGCAAACAGGCCAGGTTCTGCTCCACGGTGGCAATAAGGCGCTCTTCTGAGTAAGAGGCAAGCCGGAAGGTGCGGGAAGAGCTACAGTCGAGGGCCTCGTTGATGCAGGGGTATCCGATTTTCATAGGTTCAGGTAAAAGTATACTCTCAACCTACGAGGCGCCGGATTGTTTGGCTGCTTTACTGGTAGCCGGTGTTGTCTTTAAAGAAGCGGTTATAGTTCTGTTTGGCCTCCTCCTGTTCCTGCCTTAGCCGCTCTACCTCCTGTCGCTGGCGCTTTTCTTCCTCCTTAGTTAAGTATTTCCGGAGCTTTCGCCGTTGCTTGCCCTCTTTGGAGAAATAGGAAACCGGATTAAAAACCAGGGTTGGCGGACGCGCCGGAACCGGAGGCGGTGGTTTGATGGTGGGCTTTAATTGCTCTTCCGGTCGCTTGACCAGCAGCGGGGCAGTACTGACCTCCACCTCCCGGATTTGCTGCACCTCCTCCTGCAGCACAAAGAGCAACTGTTGGGTGGTGCCCAGCTCCGGCTTTACCTGGTATACTACAGGCCGGAAGCCAACTGCCCGGACAAGTATAGAATCGTTGGGTTTTACCAGCAGGGTGAAGCGGCCGGCCTCGTCGGTTAAGGTGCCTGTGCTGGTGCTAAGCCTGATGACGCCCGCCCCGGCCACGGGCGTCCTTTTATCGGGGCGCAGCACGGTGCCGCTCACTTTTAGCTGCTGCGCATGCGCCGGCAAAGTATAAATGGCGAGCAGCAGGAGTCCTAAAACACACAGGTGTTGGAGTTGGGACATGGGCGGCTTGTTTTCATAGGTGTTTTTATACTTACGGATATATAGCGCAAATATTATATGAGGAAGTATAAATGTTTATCGGAAGGGTTATACTTCAGGTGCCGGTTTATACTTTGACCTGCGAAAAAAGTATAGCGCAGCCGCTTTCCCGTCAGGAAAGGGGAGTAGGTGGAAAGGCGTAGATAGGCCTTACTCGTAGCCGGTATTATCCTTAAAGAAGCGGTTGTAGTCGTCGCGTTCTTTCTGCCTTTGCTCTGCCGCCTGCTTGTCCAGGTACTCCTGCAGCGCGCGCTTCTGCTTGCCCTCGCTGGAGAAAATATCATACAAAAGGCTCATGGGGCTAAGGATGGTAGGCGGTGCGGCAGGCGCAGGAGGCGGAGGCTCCAGGCCCGGAATAAAGTTGGGGTTTTTGGTCTGGCTGGTCTGCTCGCGCTTCATGTTACGCAGGGCGCGGTCTATCATCTCCTGCGAGGGGCGGCTGGTAACCTCCACTTCGCCCAGCATCACGCTATCTTCCTGCAGTACAATGTTCACGCGCAGCTCCGACACGGGCAGGGTCTTGGGCAAGTATAAAAGCGGCTTGTAGCCCAGCGCCCGTATCATGAGCGTGTCGGTCTGGGCTACATCAATCAGAAACTTGCCCTCCTCATCTGATACCACCCCCATGTTCGTGTTTATCTTCACGATGGTAGCGCCCGGAATAGGCGTTTTTCGGTCGGGTTGTAGCACGGTACCGCTTATCCGGATGCTCTTCTGGGCCACAGAAGGCAGGCTGCAGAGCAGTAGCAAGAGCGTCAGGAGGTATAACAGCGAGTGTCTGTGCATGAGGTTCTGGTATGGCTGCGGCGTTTATACGTTGCCGTAGAAAGCTAAAACTGTGCCGGCCAGCAGTATAACGGGCCAAGCTAGGTAAAATTACAAAGAAATCAGGAGAAGGGCTAAAAAAGACGCAGCCCGCTGCACAGGGCAACGGGCTGCGGTAAAGTATACTTGGCCAGCCGGTTATTGCTGGTCGGTTCTGTTGCCGCTGCCTGACTGGTTGTTGCCATTGCCGGCCGGGTCGCTGCTGCTGTTGCTGCCGTCGCTGTTGCCGCTGTTGTTGTTGCTGGCCGGAGTCGGCGCGCTGCTGGCTGGGGCGGGCTGGCTACCGGAAGCCTTACTGCCTACCAGGCTGTTGGGGTTGTATTCCCTGGCCAGATCCTCTAGCGAGCGGCTGGCAGAGTAGTATACGGTAACCATCTGCGTGGCAATATTGCCTCCTTCCAGCGTTCTGCGGGTTTCCTCTGGCAGCGTAGCGGTATTGAATGGGTAATACTGGCTCGTATTTTTAATTGATCCCGGCATGTGCGGCTCTCCTACTCTATAGCCCCGGATGTTATCTGGGTTTACGTTCTCGTCGTAGTTGGCGTTGGTTACCTCAAAGGAGGTGCCCGAGGTATCCTCTCCGCAGGAGGTGGTAAGCAGCAGTATAGCTGCAGCGGCTACCGGAAAAAGTATCTTGTTCATAGTTGTGTTGGTTTTTGGTTCATCCTGCCTCTGCGGGCAGGCAAAAAGGGTGGAATTTGCTCAGAACTAAGTACGCTGGCTTTGGATTGAATGTTCGGGAAGCGGCGTGCCGGTGGTGTCTGGCACAAAAAAAGCGCCTGGGAGCAGGCGCTTTTTCTATGGTTTTATACTGTCAGGTCAGGCTTTCTTCAGCTCAAACACGGTAATCTCCGGTAAAAAGCCCACACGGCCCGGATACCCGATAAAGCCCAGGCCGGTGTTCACGTACAGGTGCTGGCGCCCTTTTTTGTATAGGCCGGCCCACTGCTCGTACACGTACTGCACCGGGCTCCACTTCAGGCCAGGTATGTTCACGCCAAACTGCATGCCGTGCGTGTGGCCCGAAAGCGTCAGGTCGATGTCGGTATACTTTTGGTTGATTTCCCCGTCCCAGTGTGAAGGGTCGTGGGAGAGGAGCACCTTGAACGGCGCGTTCTCTGCCCCCTTGTAAGCCTCGTGCAGGCGGCCATACTTCGGGAATCCGGCCCGGTTGCCCCAGTTCTCTACACCCAGCACGGCAATCTGCTCGCCGTCCTTCTCAATGATGCGGTTCTCGTTCATCAGCAACTGCCAGCCCATCTGCCCGTGCGTATCAATCATTTTGCGCAGGTTCTCGGCCTTGGCGTTGGCATGCGGCCACTCGCGCACATAGTCGGCGTAGTCGTGGTTGCCCAGCACCGAGAATACCCCTTCCTTGGCCCTGATCTCGCTTAAGGTGGGGATGTGCGGCTCAATCTCCGAGGCCAGGTTGTTTACCAGGTCACCGGTGAAGAATACCAGGTCGGCTTCCTGCTTGTTTATCAGGCGCACCGCCTCCTTCAGCGGCCCGGTGGAGGTAAAGCTGCCGGTGTGCAGGTCGGATATCTGCAGCATCTTATACCCGTCGAACGCGGCGGGCAGGTTCGGAAAGCGCAGCGTGACACGCTTCACGCGGTAATCGTAGGCGCCCTTTACCATGCCGTAGATAAAAGCCGAGAAGGGTATGGCGGCCACCAAAAGGCCCATCTGGTTCAGAAACCTGTGGCGCGAGGGGTCATACGTGTCGTCCCCATTGGCCGTGTTAAACACGATCTTGCCCAGCCGCAGGGCATCGTCGGCTATCAGGAAAAGCACCACCACCAGCTTAGAGGCAAAGATGATGAACAGCGTGCTGGCCAGATAAGTCCGGAACGCATCCGGCGGTGTTCCACGGGTGGCGGAGGCAAGTATAAACGTGCCGGCCGTAATGGCAAATACAGCCCAGTGCAGCACATAAATGGCCTTTTGGGCAGTGGGGTTGAGGTTTTCGGTTACAGTTTTGATAGCCTGGAAGACATAAAGGTCTATCAGGAAGAGGAGTAGTAAAATGATTATGAAGGTCAGCATACGTCGCATATCGGTATAAAACCGCCAGAGGCAGGAAATGTTCCGGGCCAGGGGCAGGCAAGCTTTAAAAGTATAAAAGTACAGAAAAGCAGTAAGGTTGAACTATTTCCGGTTGAAAGAGATTCCACTTGCATTCCTATACTATCAAATTTTGTACCGCAAGTGAAAGAAAACGAACTGACTGCCACGCTGCCATACCTGCAGCCGCTCAACATCAAAACCTGGGCTGAGGAAGACCGCCCGCGCGAGAAACTGTTGCTGAAAGGCAAGGCCGCCCTGAGCGACGCCGAACTCATCGCCATCCTCATCGGTTCGGGCACGCCGAAACTCACGGCCGTGGATGTAGCCAAGCTTATACTTTCTGCCGTGGGCAACGACCTGAACGAACTGGCCCGCCTAAGCGTGAAGGATTTGATGAAGCACAAGGGCATCGGCGAGGCCAAGGCGATTACCATTGTGAGTGCCCTGGAACTGGGCCGCCGTCGCAAAGAGGCTGCCATCACGGCCAAAACCCGCATCACCTGCTCCACCGACATCTACAACTACATCAAGCCGCAGCTGCTCGACCTGCCGCACGAGGAGTTCTGGGTCATCCTTTTAAACCGCGCCAACGTGGTGATGAAGAAGGAAAGCATCAGTATGGGCGGTGTGGCCGGCACGGTGGCAGACCCCAAAATCATTTTCAAAAAGGCCCTGGAGCAGCTGGCCAGCTCCATCATCCTGGTGCACAACCACCCCAGTGGCAACACCAAGCCCAGCGCCGCCGACATCGCCCTCACCAAGAAAATGAAGGAAGCCGGCCAATTCCTCGACCTCCCCATCCTCGACCACATCATCTTCACCGACAACGACTACTACAGCTTTGCTGATGAAGGACTTTTGTGAGTTAGAGAGTTGGGGAGTTGGGGAGTTAGAGAGTTAAGATAATTGGAAAAGTATGAGTGAAGAGAGACTGAGTAATTTTGAATTTGCGGAGACTTTTAAGAGGCGCACAAAAACTTTCGCCCTGCGTGCGATTAAGTTATATCAAGCGCTTCCTACCAGACAGGAGGCGCAAGTGGTTGGGAAACAACTGATACGTTCTGCAACGGCTGTGGCTGCTAACTACCGCGCTGCCTGTAGGGCAAGGTCCGGCGCTGAGTTTGTGGCTAAAATAGGAGTGGTGCTGGAAGAAGCAGATGAGTCGCTGTTTTGGCTGGAGATATTAGAAGAGGCAGAGATTGTTGCCGCACCTCGGCTCGTTGACTTGAAGCGTGAAGCAGACGAACTGACCGCTATTCTTACCAAAATAAGAAAGTCAGCAGCTGTAAAAAAAATAACTCTCTAACTCCTAAACTCTCTAACTCTCTAACTCTCAACTTAGTCTTCCGGAAAAATCTCATGAACTCTTCCCACTTCCCCTGTTTCCAGGCGTACTTTGATGCCGTGGGGGTGGGTGGGGGAGTTGGTAAGGATGTCCTGCACGTAGCCCTCGGTGAGTTCGCCGGTGCGCTGGTCCTGCTTCTGCACAATGTTTACGCGGGTGCCGGGTTTAATATTGGCGCGTTTTCTGCCGTCCATGGTGAGCAAGTATAAAGTATAAGTTGGCTGCAAGATACGCAGGAAATCCCGTAGGGGCTAGGGCTGCGGCTTGGTAATGATGTTGAGGTACTGTTCTTCGAAGCTCCAGCGGGAGGGGCTGGTCACGTCGAAATCCGTCACCTCCACCCTCTCTATCTGCCGCAGGTCGGCCAGCAGCAGGGTGGGGTCTTTTACGTGTTTGCCGTTGATGGCCAGCGTTAGCTTTTGCTGCTGCGCAGGGATTTTGAAGGTCTTGTATACTTCCTCCAGGCGTACGAGCGGCAGGTCCTGCTTCAGGTTCATGAGTATAGCGCCGTCCGCAGCTTTCTGACCAAACCGCTCCACCGCCTCGTTTCCTTTCAGCACGTTCAGGCTCTTCACGTCGTTATCGTTCAGAATAATGGCACTCAGCATAGTTTCCTGGTTATTCACCAAAACCAGCGGCTGCGGCTTTTCCTCCACCAACAAGGCTGTTTTCTTGATGGGCTCGAACTGCTGCGCCTGCACCGCAAGGGCAGAAGCAAGGGCCAGGATCCCTGTCAGGAAGTATTGTTTCATTGTTTAGCTTATCTTTTCCCGTACCCGGTCGGCGGGCTCTTCCTGTAGCGGCTCCTGCTCCATCTCATTAGCGTGCTTCATATAGAGCAGTATGCCCGCCACACCCAGAATATGCCCACCAAGTATAAAGTAGAGACCCAGGTAGTTCTCAGAGGGTTGCGTGAGCCGAAGTATAATTCCGACAATCGCCAGCAAGGCGGCAACCTTGTAAAGCATTTTTTCAACGGTCCTGTTTTGCATCTGGTACTGGTTTTACTAAAACAAATGCGTTATACGAGCCACCACGAGGTAGCAGGTAATGCGTCTTCATTATTAACCATCGTGCGGCCAAAGCCTGATACGCGGCCGCGCGCCTTTTGTCTGGGAGCTATAGGAGATTTTATCCTCTATGCTGCGCCAGGATGGTCAATGTACAGGGTGAGTAGCCGAAGAATAAGTATGGTAGCGCTTTATACTTGTAAAGGTATAAATATAATTTATTAAAGTGCAATTGTATTACCAAGTTTCTGTAAAAAAGTATAAAGCAAGCTATTGATGCTGAAAGGGTTACTCCTGAATAAGGTTGCCCAGGTCCGAGATGTGCAGCATCCGCAGCATGGACGTTTTTTTGTGCTGATGCTCCTGCATGCGGACCAGGATGTCGTGCAGCAGTTCGATGGCCTGTATGATATGTGGCCCCTTGTTAAGCATTACGCAATCGGCGCGCTGCGACATGGCTGCATCGGTGATCTCCGCCCGCGACGGCCGTCCTTTCTTAGCCAGCGTCTCGAGTACCTGGGTAGCCCATACTACCGGCATGTGCGCCGCCTCGCTGAGCCACAGAATTTCCTCCTGTGCCTCGGCCAATCGCTGCCAGCCGCACTCCACCGCCAGGTCGCCGCGTGCAATCATGATGCTGGTGGGGTGCGTCTTCATTGCCGTCAGGAGCAGGAGCGGCAGGTTCCGGAAGCCCTCTTTGGTTTCGATTTTAAGCATCACGCCCAGATCCGTGGCATTAAGCCGGCGAAGTTCCTCGTGCAGCGCCTCCACCGTATCGGCATGGTTCACAAAAGAAAGGTTGACGATATCGGCGTGTTTGGCTATAAACTTAAGATCCTGGCAATCCTTCTCGGTCAGTCCTTTTAAATGGAGCTTGCTGTCGGGCAGGTTAATACCCTGGTCAGCGCGCAGTCTGCTGCCTTTGCCACTGGCAAAGGTAATTTTTACCAGCAGACGGTCCGGGCTTACCTCCTCCAGCACTCCTTCAATCTTGCCATCGTTAAAGAGGATAGGTTCCCCTACCTTGGTCTGCGTGAAGACCTCGGGCAAGGTGCAGGAGATGTGTGCGGGTTGTACCACATGTCCTTGCGCGTCAAAAGTGGCGGGTTCGCCAGGGATAGGTTCCCGGTTCAGCACCAGAAAGCTTCCCTTTTTCAGTACAAGGGGTAGCTCCAGGGCTTTCAGTTCTCCGATTTGGGTGGAGCGTTGGGTAACATTTTGCCCTTTCAGCACCAGTTCGGTACCTGTGTTGACATAGGACGTTTTGAGCAGGTGCGCCAGTACGCCTTTTTCCTCCCTCCTGATCACCGTCATAGACCTTTTACGGCCCCGGGTATCTTTAAAGGATAGCCTGTCGCCCTCCTGCAGTTGCACCTGCCAATTTGCGTCCACCGGCAGCCAGACATCCGCATCTTTCGGCAGCGGCACATCCTGCGGGGCGAGCCATACTTTGGCAGCCTCAATCACCTGGCCCAAGCTGTCTTGTATGGGGCGTATCACCAGCAGTTTGGGGCCTTCCTTCAGCGGGCCGGTGCGCAGCTTGGGTCCCATCAGGTCCATGAGTATTTTGCAGGGGATGCCGGTTTCCTGCTCAGCCCTACGGATGTTCTCCACCATTCTGAGCCACTCCTTCTCCGTATCGTGGGCACAGTTGATGCGGGCGCAGTTCATGCCTGCCTTCAGCAGGCGCGGCAGCAGCTCATACTGATCGGCAGCCTCGGACGGAAGGGTTACCATGATGCGGGTGGAGCGTTTTTCCGGCTTTGGGCCAAGCAAGGCCTCTGTGTGTTGGGCGAGTAGCTCCCGGTTTTCAAAAAACGACACAGCCAGCTCTTTCTGGGTGTCCTTGCAGTCGCCGATGCGGCACAGGTGCTGGCGCACGGCCTGCAGGCTGGCCAGCACATGCCCCTCCGAGCGGCCCAGTGACGATAAGCCCAGCTGCGCCAGTTGCTCCTGCAGATCGCGGATGTCGTGCTGGCGCAAGGCCAGGTAGTGCAGCAGGTTCTTGGCACTTTTCTTAAACTTCGGGTGGACAGCCTTGATGGTGGAGCCCAACTTTTCCTCCAGGGCAATAGCGTCATGGTGCAGCTGGTCCAGCTGGTTTATCAGGCTCTGGTAGTGTTCTTTCTTTCGCATAACAAACAGTGGTATTAAGGCATACGGCGAAGCATGGGGCATGGATAGAGTATGGGAAAGCGCTGGATACCTGTGAAGTATAAGTCCCCGTTCAGTAGAGTCCCAGGCTATGAACAGGAGGGAGGCGATAAAGTTATAGTATGGCTGGAAAGGGTGGGTAAAGGGTTTGCCGTAAAGCGATTTTGGTAGTACTGGGGCCAACCACCCCCGGCCCCTCCTTGGCTAAGGCGGGGAGTCTGTTATTACTCTGGCTGAAGTATAAGTTTAGTAGCATCAGTTTTTGCGTGGAAAGGTCGCGATTTGTCCCTACAAAGTATTAACCCACCCCTAGCCCCTCCCAAGAGGGGAATTTATACTTACCATGTTCTCTGTCATGTCGAGCTGCGCGAGAGAACTATTGGGAATCCTATTCAGATCTCTCCCTTTGGTCGAGATGACAGCAAGGGCAGCGGCTATCGAATTTATCCCAGCCTTTGGGTGGAGCGCCTTGTAGATTTCCGGTGCCCGAAGGGCAGCCCGCAGCGGAGCGAGGAGCAGCTTCAGACACGCCGCGCGATGCCCGAAGGCGAGGCCTCCCGGCCTGGGAGAGAGCCAAAGTCAGAGGTGCAACGATAGGTATGTAAGTCTGGAGGATGAACGGTAGCTAGTAAGAATAGCTTATGTCCAGTTGGGGGAAACAGAGGCTATTGGAAGTATAAACTGGCAAGTATAAAAGTATAGCAAAGTATGACTTACGCGGACTTGGAAGTCCGCAGCAGATGTGGTTCCGGACAAGGATATCCGAAACAGCTTAGAGGATGCCTGCGCTAGAAAAGTATAAAGTATGGCTAATGCCTACGCCGAAGCAAGAGCAGTTGAAAGTATAAAGCAGCAGCGGCTGAAGTATACTTCAGCCGCTGCCATCATAATCTTACTTCTGACCAAGCGGGGCGCCAACCGGAATGGCGCAATCATGGCCTGGCTCGCCGTGCGGCGGGTTCGTGCCAGGGGCCACCGTGGTTTTGGCCGGAATAGGCGATAAGTTTGGCTGAACAAGTCTTGGCTGCGGGGTGCCATCCAGCGGAGCACCTACCGGAAGGGCACAGTCGTGACCAGGCTCGCCGTGCGGCGGGTTTAGTGCTACTTGTTTGGCAGGCGCCTGGTTCACATCGGCCGCCGGAACGGTAGCGGTAGTTGTGTTTTCCTGTTCGTTGCCGGAGCAGGAGGCAAATACCATTGCCGACATTATCAATAAAGTAGAAAGTGCAGTTCTCATGCGGGGTTTAGTTTTTGAAGTATAAATGTCTGAACACAGCGGAGTGCCTGTTAGTTTCCGTGCAAGCCCAAAGTGCCGTTTGGCTGTACTAGTTATGCATTCCAGAGCTAAAGTGCAAATTTATACTTTGTAACCGCTAAAGTACTTCTACCTTACCGCTACTTTCCTCCCTAAAAATTTCCGACCTTTGTATAAACTATAACCCGGAGTTTTATGCAAAGACCGCTGAGACTTGTTTTAATGGCGGGCCTGGCGCTCGTCATGTTCTACTTCCTTCAGGATGCCCTTTTTAACGACGATAACTACATTAAGCCTCTGCTGCAGGAGCGGGAACAGAAAGACCTTTCGTTCCGGAGCCGCAGTAGCAGCCCTTTTGACGATGCCGGCCGCCGGGCCTTCAAGAACCTGGTGTATTACGAGCCTAACCTCGATTACCGCCTGACTGCCTCCGTAGAGCTGCTGGCCCAACAGGATACGCTGCTTTTGCCGCTTACTAACGGCAGCTACGAACCTTACCTGCGCTACGGCAAGGCCTCTTTTAAGGTAGAGGGGCAGCAGCACCAGCTTACGCTTTACAAGCGCCTGAGCGGCGAAAACAAGGAGGAGCTATTTGTGCCCTTTACCGATAAAACCAACGGCTTCGAGACCTATGGCGGAGGACGGTTCCTAGATATACCCTACGAGGAGGGGAAAAGTAAGATAGTGCTGGACTTTAACCGCGCCTATAGCCCCTTCTGCGCCTTTAACCCCGATTACGTGTGTCCGCTGCCACCCAAGGAGAATCGCCTGAGCGTTGCCATACCGGCCGGCGAGAAAACCTACGAGAAACCGGAGTAAGGCTTGCCGGTAAAGGAGGTAGAAGTATAGGGATTGAATAATTTGCTCCTTACCATCTTCTAAAAGTCTTTTGTCAAATAGTCTTTTGTCCAACTTTCTCCCATATCATAATTATCCTTATTTTTGGGGAATGGCGGCTGCCCAGGCAGTAGCCAAGACAAAACCAACACAGATTAAACATGCTGATTTCATACGACTGGCTTAAACAACTCATACATACAGATAAAACCGCTGAAGAAATAGGGACGCTGCTGACGGGCGCTGGCCTGGAGGTAGAGGGTATCCATACTTTCGACGTGGTGCAGGGCGGCCTGGAGGGCATCGTGATAGGGGAGGTGCTGACGTGTGAGCGTCACCCGGATGCCGATCGCCTGAGCATCACCACCGTGGACATTGGGGCGGGGGAGCCAAGCCAGATCGTGTGCGGCGCGCCCAACGTGGCAGCCGGGCAGAAAGTGGTGGTAGCCACCGTGAATAGCACGCTTTACCCTGCCGGAGGGGAGCCTTTCAAGATCAAGAAATCCAAGATCCGCGGGGCCGCCTCGGAAGGCATGATTTGCGCCGAGGATGAGATTGGCATCGGCACGTCGCATGAGGGTATTATGGTGCTGGACACTGATTTGCCGAACGGAACGCCAGCCGCCGAGTTCTTCGGCCTGGGCTCTGATAAAGTGTTCGAAATTGGCCTGACGCCCAACCGCGCAGATGCCGCTTCGCATTTCGGCGTGGCCCGCGACCTGCAGGCACTGCTCGACGCGAAGGCGCAGCTGCCTGACACTGATGCTTTCAAGGTAAATAACACTTCCCGCCCGGTGGCGGTGGAGATACAAAATACGGATGCCTGTCCGCGCTACGCTGGCCTGACGGTTTCGGGCGTGAACGTGGGCCCATCGCCGGAATGGCTGCAGAAGCGCCTGCGCGCCATCGGCCTCTCGCCGATAAACAACGTGGTGGATGTGACCAACTTCGTGCTGCACGAACTGGGCCAGCCGCTGCACGCCTTCGACGCCGATAAGATCAAAGGCGATAAGATTGTGGTGAAGAATGTGGAAGCCGGCACTATCTTCAAAACGCTGGATGGTGTGGAGCGCAAGCTGAACGCCACCGACCTGATGATCTGCAACGCCGAGGAGCCTATGGCCATTGGCGGCGTGTTCGGAGGAGAGGATTCCGGTGTATCGGAGGCCACCACCAGCATCTTTATCGAGAGCGCCTACTTTTCACCAAGTTCCGTGCGCCGCACCGGTATGGCGCATGGCCTCAAAACAGACGCCTCTTTCCGCTTTGAGCGCGGCACCGATCCCAACATGGTCATCACGGCCCTGAAGCGTGCGGCCCTGCTGGTGCAGGAGGTAGCCGGCGGCGAGGTAAGCTCCGAGATTGTGGACGTGTATCCGCAGCCCATCCAAAACCATGAGGTGAAGCTGAACATTGCGCGCGCCCATACTTTAATCGGGCAGCACATCGGCGTGGAGCGCATCAAATCTATACTTACTGATCTGGGTATTGAGATCACTAGTGAAACCGAAACGGACCTGACGCTGTCGGTGCCGCCGTTTAAGGTGGACGTGACCCGCGAGGCCGACGTGGTGGAGGAAATCCTGCGCATCTACGGCTTCAATAACATCGAAATGAGCGAGAACCTGGCCACTACTTTCCTGGCTAAGTTCCCGAGCCCCTATGCCGAGGACGTAACTGAAACAATTGCGGGCTATATCGCGGCCAACGGGTTCCACGAGATCATCACCAACTCTATTACCAACTCCAACTACTACCAGGCCATCGGCGAAACGGCCAACCTGGTGCAGGTGGTAAACTATAACTCCGAAGACCTGGACGTGCTGCGCAAGAGCATGGTTTTCTCAGGTTTGGAGGTGCTGCGCCGCAATATCAACCGCCGCCAGCGCGACCTGAAGCTTTTTGAACTGGGCAAAGTATACGAACTGCAGGAAGGCGATTATAAAGAAAGCCGCCGCCTGTCGCTCTACATGACCGGCAACGTAACGGCCGAGAGCTGGAAGCAGCCAAGTATAAAAACCGCCTTCCACGACCTGGCGGGTGTGGTACAGAACGTGCTGCGCAAGCTAAACGCCGGTGATTTTGAGGTGCAGAAGCTGGCGGAGAACCCTTACATGCGCCAGGGCATCGCCTACGCCAAAAATGGTACGGTGATAGCCGAGCTCGGCATGCTGGACACCGCTATTACCCGCCTGATGGAGGTGAAGGAGCAGGTATGGTATGCTGAACTGAACTGGGATTACCTCCTGAAGAAGTATAAAGACAAGCTGGTGGCCGAGGAACTGTCGAAGTTCCCGGAGGTGCGCCGCGACCTGTCGTTGGTAGTGGACAAGCACCTAAGCTTTGACGAGCTGAAGAAGGTAGCCTTCCGGGTGGAGCGCAAGCTGCTGCAGGACGTGAATGTGTTCGACGTGTACGAGGGGGATAAAATCGAGGCGGGCAAGAAAGCCTACGCCCTGAGCTTTACCCTGCAGGACAAGCAGCAAACCCTGACCGATAAGGTGATTGACAGCACCATGAACCGCCTGATGCAGCAATTCGAGAAGCAATTGGGAGCTTTTATCCGCAAGTAATGTTATGGCAAAGGATACGCAAGTACAACAACTCCGGCAGATTGAAGATAAGCTGCGAAAAATGATTCAGCGCCACCAGGAGGTGCAACAAAGGCTCTTGCAAGCTCAGCAGCAGCTAAAAGAGCTCGAAGGACTTCTGGAGGAGAAGGATGAGCAGATAAAAAATTTTCAAAATCAGGAGAATATTGTTAAAATTGTAGACGCGATAGCAGGAAATGCTGCAAATTCGACAGAATTGAAGCTCAGGCTAAACGAATATATCAGAGAAATTGATAAGTGTATTGCTTACCTACAGGACTAAGTATGAGCCACTAAAGCGCTCGGAAAGGTCGGTAAGCCGAACCATAAACTACGCAGCGGATGAGTGAATTATCTATTAAGATTCGCATCGCGGAACGCGAGTATCCGATGCGGGTGAAGGAAGAGGAAGAAGAAAGAATCAGAGCGGTCGGGAAAATCCTGAACGAGCGGCTGCGCTTTTTTAAGGACCAATTTGGGATACAGGACAAGCAGGACCTGCTGGCGATGGTGGCATTTGAGGCCATGGCCGAAAAGGTGAAGCTGGAGGAGGAGCATACCTCCCATGTAGCCCAGGTAGACCAGCAGCTCAACCTTCTGGACGATCTCTTATCATCGGTGAGCAAATAGGCGGAAGAACCTTTACCTCTTTCGGCTATACTTTCGTTTAGGCCCATCAGCCATACCATGTCTCCTTTGCAGGTGCTTGCTATACGTGTTTAAAAACCATAAACGCTATAGTTATGCCCGACATCCTTTATATTGTACTAACTGCCCTCGTCTCGCTGATCATCGGCGTAGTGATTGGGCGTGTACTGCTGCAGAAGGTATTTAAGCAGCAGGAGGAAGAGGCTCGCCAGAGAGCCAAAAGTATCATTCGCGAAGCCGAGCTGAACGCGGAGACCATCAAAAAGGACCGCATTCTGGAGGCCAAGGAGAAATACCTGAAGATGAAGGCCGAGTTCGAGGAGGAGATGAACAAGAAGAAGAACCTCATCATCCAGAACGAGAACAAGGTAAAGCAGCGCGAGCAGCACGTTACCAAGCAAATGGAGCAGGCCAAGCGCCTGGAGGCTGACCTTCATAAAGAGAAAGAAACCCTGCACGCGGAGCTGGAGAAAGAGAAAAACCACCTGCACGCACAGCACGAGCAGCTCAAGAAACGCCGTGAGGAGGTAGAGCAGCAACACGAAGAGGTGGTAGGCCGCCTGGAGAAAATAGCCGGCCTGACGGCTGCCGAAGCCCGCGAGCAACTGGTAGAAGCCCTGAAAAACGAGGCCACTTCCCGCGCTTCCTCCCACATCAAAGACATTGTGGCCCAGGCCAAACTTACGGCTACCAAAGAGGCCAAGAAAATCGTTATCGAAACGATTCAGCGTACTGCCGCAGAGCATGCCATCGAGAACTGCGTATCGGTGTTCAACATCGAGAGCGACGATATCAAAGGCAAGATCATCGGCCGTGAAGGTCGTAATATCCGTGCCCTGGAAGCTGCCACCGGCGTGGAGATCATCGTAGACGATACTCCTGAGGCTATCATTATCTCCGGTTTCGACCCGGTGCGCCGCGAGATCGCGCGCCTGTCGCTGCACCGCCTGGTGGCCGACGGCCGTATTCACCCGGCCCGTATTGAGGAGGTGGTAACCAAGACCCGCAAGAACATCGAGGAGGAGATTGTGGAGATAGGCGAGCGTACCGCTATTGACCTAGGCATCCACGGGCTGCACCCGGAACTGATTAAGATGGTGGGCCGCATGCGCTTCCGTTCGTCTTACGGACAGAACCTGCTGCAGCACTCACGCGAGGTAGCCAACCTATGCGCCACTATGGCCGCCGAACTGGGCCTGAACGTGAAGCACGCCAAACGCGCTGGTCTGTTGCACGACATCGGCAAGGTAACGCCAGACGAGCCGGAACTGCCGCACGCCATTATTGGTATGGAGCTGGCCAAGAAGTATAAAGAGCATCCGGACGTGTGCAATGCCATCGGTGCCCACCACGACGAGATCGAGATGACGGCTATGATATCTCCGCTGATTCAGGCCTGCGACGCCATCTCTGGCTCCAGACCAGGTGCCCGCCGCGAGATCATGGAGTCGTACATCAAGCGTTTGAAGGAGCTGGAAGAGGCTGCCGTGTCGTTCGACGGGGTGAACCAGTGCTACGCCATACAGGCCGGCCGCGAGTTGCGCGTGATGGTAGATGCCGACAATGTATCGGATGAGAAAGCACAGCAACTCTCTTTCGACATCTCGCAGAAGATTGAGAAAGAAATGCAGTACCCTGGCCAGATCAAGATCACCGTTATCCGGGAGATGCGCGCCATCAGCTACGCCAAGTAAGTATTACATTTGATATTAAATAAGGTTAAACCGCCTGCTGCATCTGTGGCAGGCGGTTTTGTTTTGGCTATACTTGAAGGGCAACTTACAGGGCAACTTGCGGTGCTTATACTTTATATATTTTTATATTTATACTTACATATACTATATTGAATAACCTAGTCATTCTATCTACCAGTTGCTGGAAGTATGAGAGGCGTATTGCTCCTGCTGTGCAACACTAAGACTCTATTGCATATTCTAGCAATACCCTGATGGTTATTTACCTGCCGGTTCACCTAAACAAGAAGAAATGAAAAAGCTTCTCCTCGCCTTGTTGTTACTATTTTCCTCGACAGGCTTTTCGCAGCACGGAAGGATCGAGATTGGTGTTATAGACAGCTTACAGTCGCAGGTGTTAGGTGAGGCTCGGGAGATATGGGTACATGTACCAAAGCAGCCGGAATACTACGGGGATTATTTTGCCCCCAAACGTTACCCCGTACTTTACCTCCTCGATGGAGACTGGCACTTTCAGGCGGTTACAGGACTCATGCATTTCCTAAGTTCGGAGAACGGGGCAGGCATTATTCCTGAAATGATTGTGGTGGCTGTCGTAAATACAAACCGCACCCGCGATTTTACTCCAACCAACTCGACTAAAAGTTGGGATGGGACAGAGGCAAGATATCTACGGCAATCGGGTGGCGGCGAGAAGTTCACGGCCTTTCTGGAAAAAGAACTGATACCCTACATTGATGCAAAGTATCCCACAGAACAGTACCGCATGCTCGTGGGTCATTCTTTTGGAGGCTTGCTGGTGACAAACACGCTGGTGGATAAGCCGGAACTTTTCGACTCCTATGTAGCCATTGACCCTAGCCTATGGTGGGATGATAAGTTGGTCCTGAAGAAAGCGAAAAACAACTTCAAAAAGGGTAATTTAGAAGGGAAGAAGCTTTTCTTAGCGTTAGCTGATTCGGTGCTTGCCGTTAAGCAGGACCCGACAAGTATAACTCATGTGAGGGCAAATATGGAATTCTCAGATCTGCTGGACAGGCAAAGCAATAAGTCTCTGAAGTGGAAATATTATGCGGGTGAGACTCATTTCTCCCTTTCGCTTCATGCTGTCAATGATGCTATGCGTGCAATGCTAGCTTTTGAGCCCTTACCCATACCAGAAGCAGGTGTGCACGCCGCCACTTTCAATGCCCAGTTTGTAGAGGATTATTACGACAGTATATCCACAAAGATAGGCTATAAGGTGCTGCCGCCCGAGTCACTGGTATATTCCTTTGCTCTTGCTTGCCTGAACCGGGATTTGCCCGATAAAGCTCTTGGCTTCTTGCAGCTAAATAAAACTAATTACCCGCAGAGCTTTGGTGTATACGATGCCTTAGGCGACTATTACAGTAAGAAGGGAGACAGGAAGAAAGCCATAGAGCACCTCAA
Source organism: Pontibacter chinhatensis (assembly GCF_900113285.1). Lineage (GTDB taxonomy): Bacteria > Bacteroidota > Bacteroidia > Cytophagales > Hymenobacteraceae > Pontibacter > Pontibacter chinhatensis. The sequence continues at coordinate 727,674 of NZ_FOOT01000002.1, read as the reverse complement.
AAAGGCTTTGTCGATAAGGGAAAATCCGGAGACACTTACAAAACTAAATGGGCTGAGGAAGAATAAGTAAAGAATCATTTTGCAACTGGCTATCGCAGGATGGGCAAGCACAAAACATATTTAAACCTTTGCTATACTTCTAGCTAAGCACGCTAAAACCATCATCCCCTAAAATTTAAATGAAAACACTTTACCTCACCTTTACCCTCCTTACCGGACTCTGCATCGCCATCGCCTACAAAATAAAGGACGACTACTTTCATTTACCATACCCTAATGCCATCGAGTATATTCTGGTGGTGCTTGTGCTGCTGTTCACGGCTATACTTTTAATTTGGCGCAAGCAACGCCGACTCAAATTTATACTTGGTCTTGCGTCGGCAGCTACTATTTTGCTGGTGGTGAATGCGATGAACTACTTCTTCGAGTGGCACCCGCTTAACCTGTCGCTGCCCTTCACTGTGTCACAGTCCCTTGAGGTGAGCCATGAGCCTTATAACTGGCAAACCGCCACACCCGAAAGTGCCGGGTATGCGGCAGAGGATATTGCAGGTTACCTCCAGGCAATCGAAGGTTGGGAAAGGCTTAGAGGGCTGGTAGTTGTCCAGGATGGGAAATTAATCGCGGAGAAGTATCAGAAGGGAGCCACCAGGTACAGTGCCTTTAATGTCCACTCTGTTACCAAAAGTATAACTGCTGCGCTCGCCGGTCTTTCGGTTCAGGAAGGCTATCTAAAATCAGAAGACGAGTATGTGATGCCATACTTTTCGGAGTACCAAGGAAATGTTTCGGGGGAATCAAAAGATAAAGTAACGGTAGCACATCTGTTATCCATGCGCGGCGGGTTTACCGGTTGGGACGGGCCGCAGGGCGTTGAGCAGGTGCTCATGAAGGAGGAGGTGTCTGAAACTAAAGTAGGGCAGGAGTTTAAGTATTTTACTGGCTCCCACATGCTGCTATCCGCTGTAATTACAAAGGCGTCTAATACCACCACCAAGGAGTTTGCCGAGGAAAAGCTGTTTAAGCCATTGGGCATACAGTGTGGTTTCTGGCGAAAGGTGGATGGCTACTACGCCGGCGGTGACGAGACATACTTTACAGCCCGTGATCTTGCCCGGTTTGGTGAATTATACCTCAACAAAGGTAAGGTGAACGGGAAGCAGCTCCTGGACTCTGCGTGGGTGGAGAAGAGCTTCACAAACTATACAAGGCAGAGCAACGCATTTCGCACCTTAGATTGCTATCAGGAGGTAGGATACGGTTTCTCCTGGTGGCTCTTCAGCTATAACAATAAGCCAGTTTACACCGCGAGAGGCAAAGGCGGGCAACACATTCTGATACTGCCCGAGCAAAAAGTTGTGGTTGTTATCCTGCAGGAGTGGAACCTGCAGAAAGACTTTGAGCGCGAAAATGCCTATTTATGCCAGCTGTTAGCCTTATTAACCAAGGAAGATGCGGGTTCTAATCGGGCCATAGCCCATGAATAGACCTCGGCTGTTTCTTGCCTGTGGTAGTGCCACGTGCATCTATTCAAAGTATAAAAGTGCCCTTTCCAACCTTCTTCCCTGCTGGGGAGGCAAAACAAAAACACCCACAGAAACTGCGGGTGTTTTCAGGTAACTTAACTTAGCTTTAGGGATACTATTTGATAATCTTGCTCAAACCTACCACCACGGCAGCTACACGGATAGCGTCGAAGATGCGTGGCTCTTTGGTGCCCAGTTGCATCACAGAGGCCTCGTGCGAGGTAACGCAGCGCTCGCAGCCGTTGATGGCTGAGATGGCCAGGCTCATCAGCTCGAAGAACTCCTTGCCCAGCACCGGCTTCATCATGATGTTCATTTTAATGCGGGCAGGCTGCTGCTCGTACTCCTCCTTGCCAGCAAAGTGGCGGAAGCGGTAGAGGATGTTATTAGTAGCTAGCAGGGAGGCGCAGGCGATGGCCTCGGCTACTTCGCCTAGTTCGGCACCGTTCTCCAGCGCCTTCTCTTCAAAAGCCTTCACCAGCACCTCGTTTTCCTCGTTAGCCGCCGCCGACAGGGCCAGCAGGTACGCCTCCTTTATACTTAGGGTCTCACCGGCCAGGGCGCTTTTCAGGTTCACGCGCAGGTCGCGGAGGTAGCGTGATTCGGTTTCTGTCAGTTTTTCCAGGGCAGCGAAAGTGCTTTCTTCCGGCAGGCCCAGGTCTTTTAGTAAATCTATCTTTGTTTCTTGTGTTGCAGTCAGCATAATAAGGGATGTTTTAGTTTGGTTGGATTCAAAACTAAAGTATAAGTATGGCGGCGGGTAGCCAGGCAATAGGAGACCAGCCTAGCCACCGCGCCATACTTGTGTCTAAATAAACTATATATGAAGTGCGCCTAGCGCGCGTGAAGGTTAGGCAGTGATGGTTTCTTCGCCTTTCTGCCAGTTGCATGGGCAAAGCTCGTCAGTTTGCAGGGCGTCGAGCACGCGCAGCACCTCGGCCACGTTACGGCCCACGTTCAAATCGTTCAGGCTCACCCAGCGGATAATTCCTTGCGGGTCTACGATGTAGGTGGCGCGGTAGGCCACTCTCTCCTCTGCTTGTAGAATACCCAGCTCCTCGGCCAGCGACTTGGAAGTATCAGCCAGCATCGGGAAGCGCAGGTCGCGCAAGTCCTCGTGGTCGCGGCGCCAGGCGGCGTGCACGAACTCCGAGTCGGTAGAGGCGCCAATCAGCACAGCGTCACGGTCGCGGAACTCGTCGTAGTTCTTGTTGAATTCGGCAATCTCGGTAGGGCACACAAACGTGAAGTCTTTCGGCCACCAGAACATCACCATCCACTGCTCGTTGTGGCGGTGCGTTTCGCTGGAGATTTCGTAAAACTCCTTGCCTTTCTCGATGGATACAACAGCCTGCTTCTTAAACTCCGGGAAAACCGAACCAACTGATAAAATTCTATTTTGCGTCATTTCTTTGTTAATGATGAATGAATTATGATTATTGAGTAATGGATAAGTAGAAGTATGGCCATGGCAGCTCATACTCTTATCAAGTCTTATGTCTTTTGTCCTTTGTCTAATTCTTTAGCTCAGGAAGGCGCTCAGCATCCAGAGCGTTTTCTCGTTTTCGTGGATGTCCTCGCTGATAAGGGCCACAGTGCCCTCATCGCCGGTTTCGGCTGCCAGTTTCAGGATTTCCCGCTCCAGGTCCAGCAGGGTGCTCAGGTTCTGGTGCGTGGCCTGCACAGTCTCTTTGCCGTCGCTCAGGTTGCCGGCCTCCTTTATACTTGACACGCGCAGGTACTCTGAGAAAGTATGGAGCGGTTGCTGGCCGATGGTCAGGATGCGCTCGGCAATAGCGTCTATCTTGCTCAGAGCTGTGTTGTAGAGCTCTTCAAACTTGTCGTGCAGCTGGAAGAAGTACACCCCTTTGATGTTCCAGTGGAAGCCGCGCAGGTTCTGGTAGTATACATGATAGTTCGCCAGCAGCTCGTTCAGTTTTTCAGCTACCTGCTTGCTGTCTTCTTTCTGTAGTCCGATATTCGATAGTTTTTCCATGTTTTATTTTCGTCTGTTGCTTTGCTTTTAGGTTGATACAAAGGTCCCCCTTTTGGTTATATATATCAAATTGATTGTTTTTATACTTTGATAGCTAAAGTTTATAAGGTACTTTTGCAGGAGGGTAGAGCCCTATGAAGTATAGATTATCCTTATCTTGAGAAATGACTTTAGTACAGTTAGAATACCTGGTAGCCGTAGACACCTACCGCCACTTCGCCACCGCCGCAGAGAACTGCTTCGTGACACAGCCAACCCTGAGTATGCAGCTGCAGAAGCTGGAGGAGGAGCTGGGCGTGCAGCTGTTTGACCGCAGCCGGGTGCCGGTGCGTCCTACAGAACTGGGGAAGGAGATTATCGCGCAGGCGCGCGTGGTGCTGGCCGAGAGCAAGAAAATTCAGGAGCTGGTGCAGAACCAGAAACTGGAGCTGAGCGGGGAGCTGCGCATCGGCGTTATCCCCACACTGGCCCCTTACCTGATTCCGCTGTTCATCACGAGCTTTCTGCAGAAGCACCCGCAGGTGCGCGTGGTGGTGCAGGAGCTGCTCACCGACGAGATTGTGGAGAAACTGAACCACGAACTGCTGGACGTGGGACTGCTGGTGACGCCGCTGGGCAATAAAAGTATAAAGGAGCTGCCCCTGTTCTATGAGGCCTTTGTGGCCTATATCAACCCTGGGCACCCGCTGGCCAGGGAAAGCCACATTACCCCCGATGAGCTGGACACCAGCCAGCTGTGGGTGCTGAACGAAGGCCACTGCTTCCGGAGCCAGGTGCTCAATATCTGTAACCGCGGCGGTAGCGCCGACCCCGGCAGCCACCTCGATTACAAGAGCGGCTCCCTGGAAACGCTCAAGCGCATTGTAGAAACCCAGCACGGCCTGACGCTGCTGCCGGAGTTGTCGGTGCTGGATATGCCGTCTGAGAAACAAAAGCTGGTGCGCAACTTTGAGGAGCCGCAGCCGCTGCGCGAGGTGAGTCTGGTAATCCACCGCAGTTTTCTGAAGAAGAAGCTGATAGAGGCGCTGCGCGAGGAAATCCTGACCTGCATCCCCGCAAGTATCAAAAACCGCGAAAAAGAGAAGGTTGTAGCGATAAGCTAAAGTATAAATCCCAAGTTGCGATGAACCCACCCCCTACCCCTCCGAGGAGGAGAATAGTTTTTGAAGCTAAGTCCCCCTTTGAAGGGGGCAGGGGGATGACAATCGTTCACCGATTCCCCTCCCTGGAGGGGTAGGGGTGGGTTTACACCTTCACTCCAAAGTGAATTGCAACTCGAGTTTTAAAGTATAAAGTGCTTTTGCTGTGGGCTAAGCCAGCTCACGTTCATCATAAAATCATAAACAGATGCAGAAAGTACGCTGGGGAATCATTGGCTGCGGCGATGTGACCGAAGTCAAAAGTGGGCCGGCCTTTAACAAGGTTCCGGATTCTGAGCTAGTGGCGGTGATGCGCCGCAACGTAGCCAAAGCCCGCGACTATGCCGAGCGGCATGGCGTGCCCAAATGGTATGATAGGGCAGAAGACCTCATCCACGACCCCGAGGTAGATGCCGTATACATCGCCACGCCTCCCGATTCGCATGCCGCTTATACTTTGCAGGTGGCCGCTGCCGGCAAGCCTGTATACGTGGAGAAGCCCATGGCGCTGAATTATGCCCAGTGCCAGGAGATGATTGCCACCTGTGAGCAGGCCGGGGTGCCGCTGTTTGTTGCTTTTTACCGCAGAAGCCAGCCAGCTTTCCGGAAGGTGAAGGAGCTGGTAGAGAGTGGAGTACTTGGAGACATTCGCTTGGTGACAATAAAGCTATACCAGTCCCTGAGGCCGGAGCAGTATAAAGATGCGCTGCCGTGGCGGGTGCAGCCCGAAATCTCCGGTGGAGGCTTGTTCCACGACCTGGCGCCTCACCAACTCGACATTTTGGATTTTATTCTTGGGCCCATCGTGGCGGCCTCCGGGCAGGTAACCAACCAGGCTGGAATGTACGAGGCGGAAGATTTGGTAACGGCGCAGTTCCGGTTCGAGGGCGGCGTGCTGGGCAGCGGCGTGTGGTGCTTTAGCGTGGCCGAACAGCAACAGGAGGATAATATAGAAATCATCGGCAGCAAAGGTCGCCTTACCTTCCCGACCTTCGCCAGAGAGCCCATACGCCTGGAGACTGCCGCCGGAACCGAGGAGTTTCTCCTGCCACCGCCCCAGCACGTGCAGCAGCCGTTCATCCAATCCATAGTGGAAGAACTGACCGGGAAAGGCAAATGTCCAGGCTCTGCAGCTTCGGCTGCGCGTACGTCGTGGGTGATGGATCAGATTGTGGACAGGGGCTAAAAACCTCGCAGCGTCCGAAGATTCTGCAAGTCAAAGATCCCGAACACTTTCGGGGCACCTGGGCCCATTTTGCAAACCACCTCAAGTATGCGAGAAGAAAAGTTAAGCAGCACAGACAGAAGCAAGGTATGGCTGGAGCTAAAGCAGCTTCTCATTAGCTACGTGCTTGTTGGAATTGTAGCGCTGATGGTAGCTGTCGCTGTGGTTTTGTTTCTGTCGATGGAGCAGCAACCGCGCATAATCATCTTGTCGGCTGTCCTGGTGTTTGTTGCAGGGTTCTTAGGCTTTCTTTACTATTCCACTAAAAACCATTTAAAAGACCTGATAGCAGGGGTGAAGTATACTTATGATGCTCATATTACAGCCAAGGAATCCAACACTAATTGGGGCTGGCATGGTAACCCTGCTGCTGATGCAGCCGCACAACCACAATTATCTATGTATACTTTATCTATTGGTGAGCATAAAATAAATGTAGGGGAAGAGATGTATAACAGTGTTTGTGTAGGAGAAAAGGTATGGGTGCAGATTACTCCTCACAGCAAGCTCATACTTGACTTGCATCATGAGCCTTTGCAAGTATAAACTGCTTTCCCTCGCTCGCCTCCGGCGAGTGTGAGGAATAGTTTGGCCTCTGGCCGTTTCGGATTATACTTTACTTTATATTCCGAGCTATACTTTAATACTTGCTGCTTAACGTGGCGGGACGCCAGCAGATAGCTCACACTCGCCGGAGGCGAGCGAGGGTTTTAATGAGTATTCTTTGCTCCTTTCATACTTTATAATCTCATCAACCTAAAACAAGAACAGGCTGCCTTTGCGGGGCAGCCTGTTTTATACTTGAGATTATACTTTCTAGCAGTATGACTAAGCTTTGATGCCGGCCTCTTCCAGGGCTTTCACCATCGCGTCGCCGATCTCGGCAGGAGACTCCACTACGTGGATGCCGTTCTCGCGCATGATCTTCATTTTTGCAGCAGCTGTATCGTCAGCACCACCCACGATAGCGCCCGCGTGGCCCATGCGGCGGCCAGCAGGAGCCGTCTGGCCAGCGATGAAACCTACTACCGGCTTTTTGTTGCCAGTCTCGCTGATGTACTTGGCAGCCATGGCCTCGTAGTTACCACCAATCTCACCGATCATCACAATAGCGTCGGTCTCCGGGTCGTTCATCAGCAGTTCTACCGCGTCTTTGGTAGGCGTACCGATGATCGGGTCACCGCCGATACCGATGGCTGTGGAGATACCCAGGCCAGCCTTCACGATTTGATCGGCGGCCTCATACGTTAAAGTACCGGATTTAGAAACGATACCGATGCGTCCTGGCTTGAACACGAAGCCTGGCATGATACCTACCTTCGCCTCGCCTGGCGTAATAACGCCTGGGCAGTTAGGGCCAATAAGCGTAACGTCTTTACCTTTCAGGAAGTTTTTAGCAGCTACCATGTCCTTCACAGGAATACCCTCTGTAATGCACACGATAACTTTGATTCCGGCAGCAGCAGCCTCCATGATGGCATCAGCGGCAAAAGCCGGTGGCACGAAGATGATCGATACGTCGGCTCCTGTCTTCTTCACAGCGTCTTCCACTGTGTTGAAAACCGGCAGATCCAGGTGGTTGCTGCCACCTTTGCCCGGCGTAACACCACCAACTACGTTTGTGCCATACTCAATCATCTGTGATGCGTGGAAAGAACCTTCCGAGCCTGTGAAGCCCTGTACGATCACTTTCGAATCTTTATTTACTAAAACACTCATGTGTATCTTTTTTAAGTTGTGTATAGACGGTACTACGATAAGGTTGTGCAAAAATAGGTTTTTTTGTGGCGCCTGCAAAAAATAGTTAGTTCGAATATAGGCTTCGGGCCGGAACCTCAGGGCCTTTCAGGAGGTTATACAGGGGCAGTGCCTGCTGGCGCTCCGAAGTCCGCAATGTTGGTGCGGGGCAGGCAGTATGGCTTATTTTCTTTACATTTGCACTAAAATTCATAAAAACCGAACAGATGGCTTATCTGAATCATATCACCGAGGCAATCGGTAACACCCCACTTGTAAAATTAAACAATGTAACAGCCGGCATTAAAGGTACGGTGCTGGCTAAGGTAGAGTACGCCAACCCCGGCAACTCGGTTAAGGACCGTATGGCCGTTAAGATGATCGAGGATGCGGAGAAGGCCGGTATTCTGAAGCCCGGCGGCACTATCATCGAAGGCACTTCCGGCAACACGGGCATGGGCCTGGCGCTGGCGGCCATTGCCAAAGGCTATAAATGCATCTTTACCCTGGCCGACAAGCAAAGCAAAGAGAAGATGGACGTGCTGCGCGCCGTAGGCGCCGAGGTGGTGGTTTGCCCTACCAACGTGGCACCGGATCATCCGGACTCTTACTACTCGGTGGCCAAGCGACTGAACGAGGAAATCCCGAACTCCTTCTACCCAAACCAGTACGACAACATGTCGAACACGGCGGCGCATTACGAGACAACGGGTCCGGAAATCTGGGAGCAGACAGATGGCAAGGTGACGCACTGGGCTGCCGGTGTGGGCACGGGTGGTACCATCTCGGGCGTAGCTAAATACCTGAAGGAAAAGAACCCGAACCTGGTAACGGTGGGCATAGATACCTACGGCTCTGTGTTCAAGAAGTATAAAGAAACAGGCATCTTCGACGAGAACGAGATCTACGCCTACGCCACAGAGGGCATCGGCGAGGACATCCTGCCAAAGAACGTAAATTTCGACCTAATCGACAGCTTTATTAAAGTATCGGATAAGGACGGAGCTGTGATGACGCGCCGCCTGGCCCGCGAGGAAGGCCTGTTTGTGGGCTGGTCCAGCGGCTCGGCTGTGTACGGTGCCCTGGAGTATGCCAAAGAACACCTGAAGGAAGGTGACGTGATGGTGGTACTTCTTCCTGACCACGGTACCCGCTACCTGGGCAAGATCTACAACGACGATTGGATGCGCCAGCAAGGCTACATCGATTAAGTATAAAGTATAAAAAAAGCCAGGGCCCGTATGAATTACCGGGTCCTGGCTTTTTAATGTTGTAACATTATTGTAATTTGTCTGTTTAGAAAGGATGGTGGCCGGAAAAGGTAGTGCAAATGGCAAGGCAGGAGAAGAGTGGCGGCAGGTGCTGTAACAGAAACATCCGATGCCACAGACAAATAGCCGGCGGTAGTACTCATAATACCGTAAGTTTGTATACCTTTGTAGGTGTATGTATAAACACCTTAGCCACTGCTCTTACGAGTGACTAAAGAACCCCTATGAAAAAGCTGTCAGGCATTTTACTTATTGACGACGACGATACGACCAATTTCCTGAACAAACGTTTACTGGACAGGATGGAGGTTTCCGATCACATCCGCACGTTTGTTAATGGCAAGCAGGCTTTTGATTACCTATATAACGTTAGTAACAAAAACTACGAAGTAGAGAGCAGCGAGTACTTTCAGCCGGAGCTTATCTTCCTGGATATCAACATGCCAGTAATGGATGGTTTCGAGATGCTGGACCTTTACGAGCGCCTGAACCCGGAGTTCCGCAAGAAGATAGTGATGGTAGTGCTTACCACCTCCACACACCCGCAGGACACGGCCAACTCCAAAAAGTATAACGCTGAGTACATCATCAAACCGCTTACCGCCGAAAAGGTAAACAGGCTTCTGGAAGTACATTTCAGCGATAAAAGCGAATAAGCTTAACAAGATACAAATTATAAAACAGAAGGGGCAGCCAAAGTATGGCTGCCCCTTCTGTTTTATAATTTGTCAATCACGAGCGGCCTTCTTACAGGAGCTGGGTCCAACCACCCCTGCCCCTCCTTGTCCAAGGAGGGGAGCCTGTTGTTACTAGTGCTGAAGTATAAGTTTTATAGTCACTATCTCCTCGCAAAGTATAAACCCACCCCAGCCCCTCCAGGGAGGGGAATTACTCAGCAGACGCTTAACATCCCCCTGCCCCCTTCGAAGGGAGACTTCGGCTGAAACTCCGTCAGCAGCGGCTATCGAACCCATCCCAGCCTTTGGGTTGAGCGCCTTGTGGATGTTGCGGTGCCCGCCAGGGTAGCCCGCAGCGGAGCGAGGAGCAGCTTCAGGCACACCGCGCGATGCCCGAAGGCGAGGCCTCCCGGCCTTGAGGGAGCCAAAGCCAGAAGTGAAACAATAGGTCAATAAGTCTGGAGGAGGAACGGCGGCTAGTAAGGGTAACTTGGTTCAAGCTGTGGGAAGCGGCGGCTATGAAAGTATAGACCGGCAAGTATAAAAGTATAACAGCAAGTATAAAAAGGCACGAGCGGATGCTTGCGCCAGCAGGAGCCATGAAGTATAAAGACTTTACTTGAAGCAAGACTACCTCATGCTTCACTTTCTAACTCTTTAACTTTTTAACCTTCTAACTCCTAAACTCCCAAACTCTCTAACTCCTAAACTCCTAAACCCTCTCCACCACCGGCACAAATTGGAACGTATCGCCATCGAAAAGGCCTTTGTCGCTTAGTTTGAGCGAAGGAATAACCAGCAGCGCCATAAACGAGAGCGTCATGAAGGGAGAGGCCAGGGTGCTGCCCATTTCCTTGCTCAGGCGGTCGATGGCAGCATAAGCCTCGGCCACTTTATACCCATCCTCGGCCGACATGATGCCTGCCACCGGCAATGGCAGCAGTTGCTCTTGACCCCTGCCCACGGCAGCCACCCCGCCTTTGGCGGCGATAATCAAGTTTACGGCGCGGGCTATACTTTCATCATCCACCCCCACAGCAATAATGTTGTGCGAGTCGTGGCCAACAGAGGAGGCGATGGCGCCTTCTTTCAAGCCTACATTCTTGATAAAGGCCACTGCCGGCTCGGCGTTCTGGTAGCGGTTCACTACCGTGATTTTGAGCACATCCTGCGCCACATCAGAAAGTATAAAACCGTTCTCCACGCGCGGTGCGGCCCATACTTGCTTGGTGATGAGTTGCCCATCATACGCCTCAATCACGCGTATTTTTCCGGCCTCCTCGGCTGGTATGGCAAACTGCTGCGCCTGTTTTGGCTCGGTGTTAAAGTTGTTTATCGCCTCGCTTGGCGTAAAAGCAATTTTAGACACACCGTTCTCCGCCACCAGCTCCCCGTTGATGTAGGTAGCCAGCACGTTGAAATTCTCTGGGTTGTCGATAAGTATAAAATCGGCCGCGTCGCCTTCGCGCAGCAGTCCCACTTCCAGCTTGTAATGCTCCACCGGGTTAACACAGGCTGCCTGCAGCAAGTGGAACAGGTCGTTGCCTTTGGCCAGCGCGCGCTTTACCAGCAGGTTGATGTGACCCTCCACCAGGTTGTCGGGATGTTTGTCGTCGGAGCAGAACATGATGTTGTGATGGTGCTCAGGAAGCAATGGAATTAAGGCCTCAAAGTTCTTAGCGGCGCTTCCCTCGCGTATCAGGATCTTCATGCCTACGGCCAGTTTATCCAGGGCCTCTTCGGCGGTAAAGCACTCGTGGTCGGTGGTGATGCCGGCTGAGGCATACTGCGCCGCCTGCTCGCCCCTCAGGCCGGGCGCGTGCCCATCCACAGCCTTGCCATACTTTCTGGCCAGCTCGATTTTCTCCATCACTACCGGGTCGCGTTGGAGCACGCCGGGCCAGTTCATCATCTCGGCCAGGTACTTTATCTCCTCGCGCTGGAATAATTTCTCGATGTCGGCGGCCGTTATCTCAGCGCCGGCCGTCTCGAAAGGCGTGGCGGGTACGCAGGAGGGAGCCCCGAAGTAAAACTTAAACGGTACCTTCTTCCCGTTCTCAATCATGTACTCCACCCCCTTTACACCCAGCACGTTACCAATTTCGTGTGGGTCTGAGATGGTGGCCACGGTGCCGTGCGGCACGGCCAGCCGGGCAAACTCACAGGGCACCAGCATGGAGCTCTCCACGTGCACGTGGGCGTCCACAAATCCCGGCAGAATGTAACGGCTGCTGTCGGTGGCCTCCCGAACTATTTTAGAAATGCGGCCGTTTGACACATGAACAGTGCCCTGAAAAATCTCCCTGTGCTGCAGGTCGATGATATTTCCGGAGACGAAAAAGTCTGTATGCATTGGCAGTGAATTTTGTACTTAATTTTGCCCGTTTCAGGTGGGCTTAAACCGGCAAATTACCTTATATTTGCGTTAAAATCAGTCGCTTTGAGAAAGTTAATTTCATACTTCATTTTAGCAGGGTTCTTAGCCAGTGGTACGCTGGCCGGCTGCTCTGGTAAAACCCCACAGCAGAAAAAAACGGCTAAGTACATGAAAAAGAGCAAGAGCGGTAACATGCCTTGCCCCTGCGACTCCAACTAATTCCCCTTTTTGATTCTCCCTGTTATGAAGAAAATTGTAATTGCGCTCGATGGTTACTCCTCATGCGGCAAAAGCACTACAGCCAAACTAGTGGCTGCCGAGCTCGGTTATGCCTACATTGATACCGGAGCCATGTACCGGGCGGTTACATTATACTTTCTCGAGCACCACGTTTCGCTTACCAACCCCAAGGAGATAAAGGACGCGCTCAGTAAAATCGAGGTCGAGTTTCATTACAACCCCAAGAAGCAGCGCAACGAGGTTTTCCTCAACGGCCTGAATGTGGAGGATGAGATTCGCAAGATGTACATCTCTGACAAGGTAAGTGAGGTGAGCGTGATACCTGAGGTGCGCCGCGCCATGGTGGCCCAGCAGCAGAAAATGGGTAAAAAGCGTGGCGTGGTGATGGACGGTCGTGATATCGGAACGGCTGTTTTCCCGGATGCCGAGGTAAAGATCTTTATGACGGCCGACGTGGATACCCGCACCAAGCGCCGCCAAGAAGAACTGCTGCAAAAGAAGCAACTGGTCAATTACGACGATATACGTGAAAACCTGCTCAAACGCGACCACATCGACTCTACCCGGGCCGAAAGCCCGCTGCGCCGGGCTGAGGATGCCCACCTGCTGGACACCTCGCACATGACTATTGACGAGCAGGTAGAGTTTGTGATTGAACGCGTAACGGCCCAGCTCCTGCGCAACGAGTATGCGGCCCAAGAGCAAGAAATGAACTTAGAGAGATGAACGTAACCATAGACAAGAATTCCGGCTACTGCTTCGGCGTAGAGTTCGCCATACAGATGGCCGAGGATGAGATGGAAACCTGCGAGGAGCTGTACTGCCTCGGCGACATTGTGCACAACAGCATGGAGGTAAAGCGCCTCTATGAGAAGGGCCTGCGCATCATCGATCGCGAGCAGCTGAAGGAGCTGCGCGACTGCAAGGTGCTGATCCGGGCGCACGGGGAGCCGCCGGAAACATATAAGCTGGCCCTGGAGAACAACATCGAGCTGATTGATGCCTCGTGCCCGGTGGTGCTGAAACTGCAGAATCGCGTAAAGCATGCCTTCGACTCGGGTAAGGCGGCGGATGCGCAGGTGGTGATCTATGGGCAGGTGGGCCACGCGGAGGTTATCGGCCTGGCCGGCCAGACACGCGACGAGGCGATTATTGTCACCACGGAGGAGGATCTGGAGAAGATTGACTTTACCCGACCGGTTACGCTGTTCAGCCAGACCACCAAGAGCACCAAAGGTTTTTACAACATCAAGTCGCTGATAGAGGAGCGCCTGCAGCAGGCCAACCAGGACAGTAAAGTAGTGCCGAATTTTGATGCCAACGACAGCATTTGCCGCCAGGTGTCGAACCGCGAGCCGCAGCTGGCCAGGTTCTCCACGGAGCACGACGTAATTGTGTTTGTGAGCGGCAAGAAAAGCTCTAACGGAAAGGCCCTATATAGCGTATGTAAGCAGCATAACCCCAACAGCTACTTCGTGGAAAATGAGCAGGAGCTGCAGCGCGAGTGGTTCGAAGGAGCCAGCAGTGTGGGGATTTGCGGAGCTACCTCTACGCCCATGTGGTTGATGGAGCAGGTAGCGGCCGGTATAACCGCCTTGGAGACAGAGCAAGTATAAATATTAGCAACTTACTATAAAGGCTTTTTGCTAATTTAGGCTTTGCTTCGGCAAAGCCTTTTTTATGCACCAAACACCATGAGAACCCTTTTCCGCTACTTCTTAAACGGACTTCTGATTATTGCCCCGATCGCCATCACAGTCTTTATTGTGGTCGGGATTATAGACTGGCTCAACAGCATTTTTGACCTGGGCATACCCGGGTTGGGCATCCTGCTGATGATGGCGCTGCTGACCATTGTGGGCTTTATTGGCTCCTCGTTCTTTGTGAAGCCTTTCTTCGTGGCTGTGGAGACGCTGGTGCACAAAGTGCCGATCATCAGCATCATCTACTCGAGCATTAAAGACCTGTTTGATGCCTTTGTGGGCGACAACCAAAAGTTTAACCGCCCGGTAATGGTGAAGATGAGCGAAGACTCGGAGAACCACAAGCTGGGCTTTGTGACGCAGGACACCCTGTTGCAACTGAACATCGAAGATAAGGTGGCGGTATACTTCCCGCACTCCTACAACTTCTCCGGCGAGCTGTTCCTGGTGCCCCGCCGCAACGTCACCTACCTCAACCTGCCTAGCTCCGAGGTCATGAAGTTCATCGTCTCCGGCGGCGTATCGAAACTGTAGAAAGTTAGAGAGTTGGGGAGTTAGAGAGTTTAGGAGTGATGATAAAACGAAGTTTATACTTTGCTGCTTCTTTCAGTTTATACTTCCCTATTTACTCTCCGTACTTTATACTTTAAATAAAGGTCATTCTATACTTTAACTCACCACTCTCAAACTCCTCAACTCCTAAACTCTCTAACTCCACTTGCCTTACCTCCTCCAAGATAAATCGAAGCTGTTTTACCGCGTCATCGGGCGGGGGAGGCGCGTAATGCTGGCCTTCCACGGGTATGGGCAGAGCAGCAGCTACTACCTGCCGATGGAGAAGGCGCTGGGCGAGGATTACACCATCTACGCCTTCGACCTGTTCTTTCATGGGCGCAGCTACCTCAACAAGCACAACATGCCCCTCTCCAAGGAGTTTCTGGAAGGCTTTATCGAGCGGTTTCTGGAGAAGCAGGAGATACAGGAATTCTCGCTGATGGGCTTCAGCATGGGCGGCAAGTTTGCGCTAACCTTGGTGGAGTGCATGCCCCAACGCATCCGAGAGCTTTTCCTGATTGCCCCGGACGGCATTAAGACGAGCTTCTGGTACAACATTGCCACCTACCCTGGCTGGCTGCAGCAGCTCTTTAAGCGCACGGTGGTAAAGCCGGAGTTCTTCTTTGGGATGCTGCGGATGCTGCAGCGCTACAACCTGGTACACAAGAGCCTCATCCGGTTTGCGCGCTACCAGATGGACAGCACGCCCAAGCGCCTGCGCGTATACCGCAGCTGGATCGGCTTCCGCGAGTTAAACTTTGATATCCGGAAAATAGTGCAGCTGCTGAACCAACATCATGTGCCGGTGACGATGTTTCTGGGCGAGTACGACGAGATTATTTCCCCAAAACGGGTGTCAGTGTTTATGGACGCGCTGGAGAAAGGGGAGTTGGTTATACTTAAAACCGGCCATTCCCACCTGTTGCAGGAAGTAGCCGAGCTGCTGCACCGCAGGCGCAGCTCCAAGGAAGACTGATTTATACTTTCAAAACCTAAGTGTTGACTAACTCCAACGAGGAGGAGAGCTCCTATAGCTGTAATATAATTCCCCTCCTTGGAGGGGCAGGGGTGGGTTTACACCTTCACAAAGGCGGTAGAGCGTAAGTTAAGTTCTATACTTCTGCAGCCTATACTTCATTCTTAACTCTTAACTCCCCTTAGTATTGTTCCGTCAGGCGCAGCGGCGGCAGAAAATAGTAGCGGCCATCGAGGCGAGCAACATTCACCTGTACTTGAAAGGGCAAACCCGAAGCGGAGCTTAGCTGCAGTTGTACCGGAAAAATAATAGCGTTTTCGGTAGGGGAGATATCGGCAGTGAGCGACTCCTGGATGAATGTGGTGGGCCAGTCTACCTCCAGCGTTACCCCATCCTGAACCACCCTATTAAAATCCCGCTGAAAGTCCTGCAGCATATCGGTAGGGGCGTAGAGCAGGAGTGTTTCGCGCACAGAGGCCGTGCCGAGTTTCAGCATTTTATCATACACCTGCTTGTTGACCAGGTGCTGCCGGATGGTATCGAAACTGTTATGTTGCAGTGCCTGGTGCAGCAGCAGGGCCAGCGACTCCACATTCTCCATCCCTGGCTGCTGGTTAAGCGCCTGCCGCTGTACCGCCAGTGAATCCGGGTCCTGCGCCGCAGCGGGCACTGCTGCCAGCAGAGCCAATGTCATCCCGCATACTACTACTTTATACTTTGCCATTTGCCTGCTGCTTAAACATTGTGCCCTTGCAACAGTATACGTATCGTAAAAGCAGCACGGCCTGCCAAACAGTACCTTTATCATCCAAACAAAACCAAACCTGCTGTACATGAAAAGAACACTGCGCTTCCTCTGCCTGGCCTTCGCCATCAGCACCCTAAGCATGAGTTGCGACTCCGAGAGCGAGAACAAGGACACTGCCAAAACAGGGCCTACCGAGAACGAACAGGCCGAAGATGAAGGCGGTGGCATCGGCTTGCCCACCGGACCGGTAGACAAGGACCTGGAGCGGATAAAGTTACCCGAGGGCTTCCGGATAGACTTCTACGCCAGGGACGTGGAAAATGCCCGCTCCATGGCCATGAGTGAGACGGGTATCCTGTTTGTGGGCACGCGCAGCAACGACAAGGTATTCGCGGTGGTGGATGCCAACAAAGACGGCAAGGCCGATGAGGTGGTGGAGGTAGCCTCGGGACTCACCTCACCGAATGGAGTAGCGCTACGCAATGGCGACCTTTATGTGGCCGAAATCAGCCGTATCCTCAAATTCCCGAACATCGAGCAGACCTTCCGCAACAAACCGAAGTATGAAGTGGTGTACGATAAGTATCCTACCGAAACCCACCATGGCTGGAAGTACATCGCCTTTGGTCCGGACGGGAAACTGTATGTGCCGGTGGGAGCGCCCTGCAACATTTGTAAAGAAAAAGACCCGGTTTACGCCAGCATCACGCGCCTTAACCCCGACGGCACTGGCATGGAAGTATACGCCGAGGGCGTGCGCAACACGGTGGGTTTCGACTGGCACCCGGAAACCAAGAATTTATACTTCACCGACAACGGCCGCGACATGATGGGCGATAACCTGCCACCCGACGAGCTGAACCGTGCCACTGAGAAAGGCCAACATTTCGGCTACCCCTACTGCCATGCCGGCACCATCTCCGACCCCGAGTTTGGCAAGCAGGGCAACTGCCAGGATTTTGTGGCACCCGTCCAGAACCTGACCCCGCATGGTGCGGCCTTGGGCATGAAGTTCTACACCGGCAAGATGTTTCCGCAGGAGTATAAAAACCGCATTTTCATTGCCGAGCACGGCTCTTGGAACCGCTCCGAGAAAAGCGGTTATCGTCTGATGCAAGCCATAACCGACGGCAGCGGCAACATCACCAGCTACGAGCCTTTCGCCGAAGGCTGGCTGGAAGGTGAGAAGGACTGGGGACGCCCCGTGGATGTGCTGGTGATGAAAGACGGCTCCCTGCTCGTGTCTGACGACAAGTACAATGCTATTTACCGCATCACTTATGCGAAGTAAAGTATAGGCCTCCCTCCCCTAAGAGTAGGGGAGGGAGCTTTTACTGTGCCGGGTCCAACCACCCCCAACCCCTCCTTGTCTAAGGCGGGGAATTTCTGTTAACGATTACACCTCTATTGAGCTTTGCTCGCAAGTTTCGAACACTTGTCCTCAAGAAGACAGTCTATACTTGTTCTATAGCAGGGGTAGTGGCTATCGAACCTGTTTCCAGTTTTTCTGGGAGGCGCCTATGCGAGTTTTTCCGGTGCCCGGAGGGCATTGCGACGTCAGGAGCAAAGGAAAAGCTCCCAGCGCCGAGCGGGAAAACGAGGCCTCCCGGCCTTGAGGGAGCCAAAGCTATTGATGAAACTTTAGGCAAGTGGGGCTGGAGGAGGAACGGCAGCTAGGAAGGATAGCTTGGTTCCAGTTGCAGGAAGCGGTGACTCGGAGAAGTATAAGCTGGCAAGTATGAAAGTAGAGCTAAAGTATAAGTATGGCTTTTCAAGCCAGTCGGGTTACAAACCCGACGCCATCATAAGGCACAAGTCTGAAGACTTGCGACATAAAACAGTTATAGGCACAAGGGGATGCTTGTGCCAGAGAAAGTATAAACCAGAGTATAAAGTATAAAACAGCAACATCCGTGAACCAAAAGCCTCGTTTTATACTTTGATTAAATTCACAAAGAGGTAGTGCATAATTGCTGATTATCGCCTTATCTTTAGCCGCTGATGAAGGAGAAAAAACTACACCAACCCAAGCCGGAGAAAAAGCTGATAGGGCGGCGCGAGCTGGTCTCTTTCCCGCTGCTCGACATCGAGGAAATAGAAGCCAAGGTGGACACCGGTGCGTTTACATCAGCCATCCACTGTTCCGACATACACGAAGAGGTGCGCCCGGACGGCACCAAGGTCATCGCCCTGGATTTGCTGGACCCCTCTCATCCACAGTATAACCACAAAAAGCTGGAGTTCACCTCCTACGAGCTGCGCGAAATAAAAAGCTCCATCGGAGAGAAGCAGGAGCGCTACGTTATCCGTACAACCATCAAACTCTTCGACGAGGAGATAGAGGCCGAGTTCTCGCTCTCAGACCGCAGCGACATGAAGTACCCGGTCCTCATCGGGCGAAAGCTGCTCCAGGGCCGCTTTATAGTCGACGTGGCTAAAAAGAACCTGGCCCACAAGTATAAAATCAAACACCAACAGAAATAAAAGCATTTTATGAAGATTGCTATTCTCTCCCGCAACCCCAAGCTGTACTCTACCCGTCGGCTGGTGGAGGCGGCAGAGCAGCGGGGGCACGAGGCCGTTGTTCTAGACCACCTGCGCTGCGACCTCGTGATTGAGCAGGGCGACCCGCACATTCTCTACAAAGGCGAACGCCTGACCGATGTGGATGCGATTATCCCGCGAATCGGGGCCTCCGTAACATTTTACGGCACGGCCGTGGTGCGCCAATTTGAGATGATGAAAGTGAAAAGCGCCGTAGACTCGCAGGCCATCGTGCGCTCGCGCGACAAGCTGCGCTCCATGCAGATACTCGGTCGCGCCGGGCTGGGGCTACCTAAAACTGCTTTTACCAATTACTCCAAAGAAACCTCGGAGCTGGTAAAAGAGGTAGGCGGCGCGCCGCTCGTGATAAAGCTGCTGGAAGGCACGCAGGGTTTGGGCGTCGTGCTGGCCGAAACCCGCAAGGCCGCCGAGTCGGTAATCGAGGCGTTCCATAACCTGAAGGCGCGCATTATTGTGCAGGAGTTTATCTCTGAGGCCGGAGGCGCCGACATCCGGGCCTTTGTGGTGAACGGCGAAGTGGTGGGGGCCATGAAGCGCCAGGGCAAGGAAGGCGAGTTCCGCTCTAACCTGCACCGCGGTGGTAAGGCCCAGCTCATCAAGCTGAGCCGGCAGGAGAAGGCCGCTGCGCTGTTAGCCGCCAAATCGCTGGGCCTGGGCATTGCCGGTGTGGACCTGCTGCAGTCCAAGCGTGGGCCACTCATCCTGGAGGTGAACTCCTCGCCGGGGCTGGAAGGCATCGAGAAAGCCACCCAAAAGGACATCGCCGGAAAAATAATAGAGTATGTGGAGGGCCTGACCAAGAAGAAGCCCAAGAAGAAAGTAAACGAGTAGCATGCCCGAAACAATCGTTATCAACGGTCGAAGTATAGACCGTGGTGAAAAAGTACTGACCAAACTGGTTATCAGCAAACTGCCCAGCGGCACTGTCATAGAGATTCCTGTTTACGTTTTCCGCTCGGTGCACGACGGGCCGGTGGTGCTTCTGATGGCAGGCATGCATGGCGATGAGGTGAACGGCACCGAGATTATCCGACGCATGATTTCCCGCAAAATGCTGTACCCGCTGAAAGGGACCATCATCGCCGTGCCTATCCTGAACATCTACGGCTTTTTGAACTTCTCCAGGGAGGTGCCCGACGGCAAGGACGTGAACCGCAGCTTCCCGGGTAACCGCGACGGCTCGCTGGCCAGCCGGGTGGCGCACCGCTTCATGAAGGAGGTAATGCCTTACATTGACTATGGCCTTGATTTCCATACCGGGGGCCGCAGCCGCGCCAACTACCCGCAGATACGCTGCGTGCTTAGCGACCACCGGAACGCCGAGTTGGCCAATGCCTTTGCCCCGCCCTTTGTGCTGAACGCGTCGTACCGGCAGGGGTCGCTAAGAAAAGAAGCAGGCAAACTGGGCAAATCCATTCTGGTGTACGAGACGGGCGAGAGCCTGCGCTTTGATGAGAAAGGTATCAACATGGGTATTGAGGGGACCTGCCGCCTGCTGCACCACTTGGGTATGATGGCCAGCTGCGTGGAGCCTTCCGAGACCACCAAATTATGTTTGAAGGATATGTGGCTACGGGCTAAGAACGCCGGCCTCTGGCGCACCTCCATCAGCATCGGTGACTATGTCAGGAAAGGCCAGCACATCGGCAGCATCACCGACCCTTACGGCGAAATGGAAGTACGCCTGAATTCCCCGGCCAGTGGGCACGTGGTGGGTCTCAACAACATGCCGGTGGTAAACCAAGGCGACGCGTTACTACACATCGCTTATTAGGTCATACTCCACAACATATTTAAAGGCCGAGGCTACAAATTTGTAGCCTCGGCCTTTTGTGTATAGGACTATTTTATTATATTAATCTTCTATTGATATTTAGAACCAGTGAGAACGCTATGAAATACAACTTTGACAATTTGAAAACAGCTTTATCGAGCTCAAAGAATAAACCTCCCTTACTTGTAATCGCAGCGGCTTTGGTTATCATTTTTTTGGCAGGTTTAACGGTAGGAAAGTCTATAGGTGAGTTAATTTACAATTTATCACACTAAAAGAAGCACGTAGATGAAGTTTGTAAAGGTTTGTGAGGGTAGTGAGAACAAGGTGTCTCTACCCATACTAGGAGCTGTGGCCTTTATCTTGTTTATGTACTTTGCGGGAGAGGCTGTAGGGCAGTTTCTATACTTTGCAACCCACTAATTGCGCGTAGGTACCAGCTAAAACAATCCTATACCTGTTGCCCCTAAACAGTTACGCGAAGGTTGTTCTACTTCTATTGTTAGCTTACTTCATTTTCAGGTTTGGGAAGAGTGTGGGCCAATTTCTGCATTACCTCATAAACTAAGTTACCGGCAATACTCAAGGATAAGGCAAAGCCCTTGTTGCTCTTTATTTTGACACTTAATAGTCTCAGGTCCGCTGGCTAAGCTGGCTGTCAGTATATTATGTGTTTGGCAAATAGCCCTTTAGCACCTCAGGAAAACAACGCTGCATAACTCAACCGATGCACATTATCGACTTCCCATGCCTATCTATATTTTATAGCTATATTAGCATATATTCTATAGTAGCGCATTAGCATGATAAGTGTTTCATTATGAAAAAATTATTATTGTTGTCTCTTTTTGTACTAGCGGTTTCGGCTTCCTTCGCCCAGTCAGCTGCCGAAAAGAGAGAAGTTTATGAACAGTTAAGCGTGTTCTCCAATCCTTTGGCGACACAACTAAAGAAAGGCGTAAAGCGCTCTGCAATCTTAAAAATCAAGAACGAGCAGATTCGGGCTGCCGCGCTGGAAATGCTGCACGGAAACTACGATAAGAAGTACCGCTACGCCACCTATGAGGCGTTTTTGTCGCCCCGTGAACTGGGTGAGCAGTTAACCATAGGCGATGGCTACAGCAAGTATGAAAATATAACGGGTATTTACCTGCCGCAAGGAAAGCACATTGTGCTGGCCGATGGCATAGAACAAGGCCGGAAAGTGGGCCTGATAGTTCCTAACTGGGAAAGGCGCGCACCGGACCCGGAAAAACCTACGGAAGATCCCAAAGGCTGGGGGATTGAGCGACAGTACTTTGACCTGCAGAACGGAGTTAATATCATAGAGGTTAAAGACTTCGGAGGACTGGCCTACATTGATTACTATTCCAAAGATCCTCAGAAAGAGAACCCCATTAAAGTACACTTCTTAAACGGGAAGGCCAATGGGTATTTCGACAGCCGGCAGCACACAGATGCAGACTGGGATAGGCTTATTGATAACGCCGTATACCCAATTCTGGATGCGAAGGGCAGGTATATTCAAATTGCGTACCCGGTAGAGGCGTTAAAGAAATACGCTTATGGTAAGGGCACAGTACTTCTAAACAACTACGACTCCCTGGTTTACCGGCAACACCGAATACTGGGGCTGGAAAAGTATAACCAGGTGCCCGACAACCGCATTTTGTCGCGCGTAAACTACAACTACTACATGTTCCGCGACGGAGACGGGGTGGCTTATATGGGTGATAAAAAAGGCTATGCCATGGGTATGGTGGTCGACCCTGCCAGTGTGATCAAGGGAGACCCCTGCTGGGGATTCAGCCATGAGATAGGGCATGTGCACCAGGTAAGGCCATTCTTAAACTGGGGAGGCCTGGGCGAGGTGAGCAATAATATCTTCGCCTTGTATGGCACCACTTCCTTTGGAAACAAAAGCCGCCTTTCGGAGCAGAAAAACTATGAGAAGGTACGGGAAAGTGTGTACGGAAAAGGAAAAAGCTATCTACAGGACGGAGACGTCTTCAATCGTCTGGTTCCCTTCTGGCAGTTGCAGCTATACTTTGACGGCCCGGGGGATAACCCCGATTTCTATCCCGATTTGTTTGAAGCATTCCGCAGGCAGGCAGCAAAAGCCCAGGAGGGCGGCAGAGGCGAAAGAGGTAATTTTATGGCACGCGGGCAAAACCCGGCTACACACCAACTCAACTTTATTAAAACAGCCTGCGAGGTAAGTGGAGTAGACTTAACAGAGTTTTTTGAAAACTACGGCTTCTTTTATGTAGGAGAGTTTGAGTTTGATGATTACGGCAAATACAAGTATGCCATGACAAAAGAAATGGCTGAGGCGTGCAAGCAGGAGATTGCTGCGATGAATTTGCCGAAACCCACGGTAGATATTTCCCTGTTAGAAGACTAACGCTTTGTGCACGAGTACACACTTATATCATAGTTTGCCCCTGAATGCCGCTGACAATCTTTTAGCAAAGTAGCTGATATATGTGCTTGAGCGTGGAAGTTGATAGCACGGGGAAAGTATAAGTCAGAAATATCTGCATAAACGAAAAGGCCCTGCTATACTTTAGCAGGGCCTTTTTGTTTATACTTTATAAACTGAGTTTATACCCATCTCTTTTTCTCGCTGAAGTGGTTGCAGCCAAACTGGGCACCGGTAATCATTTCAAACTGCTTGGGTTTGAGGTCGTTTGAGGCCTCGTGCACCAATGGCAGTACATAGGATGGTTCCAGTGCGTGCTGGCCTGTCAACTCATCGCATACTCCAAAGTCCTTGCTCTGAAGCTGCACTTTATTTTGGTCCTGCTCCCAGTGGGTACAGTTATTGCATATTGCTTCCATAGATTCGTCGTGTTGGTTTATAGTATAACTATACTTAGTAGGCGTGTGGGTGGTTGGCGCTTTACTATGGTTTGTGAGAAATTTAGAATAAGACTAAACAAGCAGGGGGGAAGCCTTTATAGGTATACAGTAGGGGAGGTAGGTATGTAAAAGCAAAAGGCCCCGCTAAAGTATAGCGGGGCCTTTTTTTATACTTTGAAAGTATGGCTTAACAATTAGAACACATAACGTACGTGCAGGGCAGTGTCCCAGAAACCGCCGCCGCTCGGGATGTTGATGTACGGCTTGATGTCGGCGCCGATGGTGAACGGAATATCGCGGATATAATACTCCAGACCCAGGACGCCGTCGATACCTACACCCAACACATCGTCGTCGTAATGCTTGTGGTAGTGCTTGTGGTGGCGGTCATAGTAGTGGCGGCCTTCCCAGAAGCCTATGTGGCCACCGATACCGTAGTACCACTGTAAGCCGGCAGCATTAAAGGCTGGGGCATGCTTCTCGTACAGTACGGTCAACACGGTGCCTCTATACTTAAAGCTGGTGCTCAGGATGCCCTCAATGGCAGCATCGCTCTTGATAAAGTGTTTTACGGTAAGGCCGGAAGCGGCGCCTCCTCTCAGGCCGATGCCTGTTGAGTAACTCTGTGCCTGTGCGCCGATAACGGCAAACAATACAAACATCAGAGCGAATGTTAGTTTCGTAATGGTTCTCATTTGCTAAAAGTTGAAAGATTTTCGCGTAGCAGGGGGTGCACACCTCCTGTCTGCCGCGAAATTACAACTTCTAACGAGTATAAAAACTGTTTTTGTATATGGGGATTACTTTTTGCTTTTGTGCAATTAGTAAAGTTGGCGGAAAACTGTGTGCTTCTTAGAATTATTAAAGTAATATACTTCTGAAACAGTATATTACTTTATCCTTTAAACAGAGGGATGCCCTATAGTTAGCTTCTGATTTTATACCCTGATGAAAACAAACATTCGATTCTTTCTACAGCTGACAAAGATGTCCTTTGGACTTTTGTTCCTATTAAACAGCTGCATCCCATCTACAAATTATACTTCTTCTGTCGGAGGTTGTCCTAAGGTTTTCAAATCAGGGGAGAAGATACTAATGGGAGAAGCGGCAGGCGTATCTCCTAACCAATCCTACGAATTTTACGAGCAGTTTGCAGAGCGAGTGAATAAAGCGGGCTTGATGCCATACTATGCTGTGGAGCAGGAGATGGACCTACGGGTGCACGGCATCAAGCCAAACGAGGCTATAGACTCAAGTAGCCTTGTCATATTGCAGCGCTTGGGTTACGACTACTATATCAAAGTAAATGTCGGAAACACAAGCTCAGGAACAGGTTATACTAGTGTAAGTGCTTCCGAGCAAAGGGAGTTGCAGACTGGTTATGGCACAAAGGCAGAAGACAAAACCAAAGCCTCAGTCGTTTTTGAACTCTATTCCACGAGTAAAAAACAACTTATCTATACATTGGCTGCCACAACTACAATGGAGGGAGTAACACTTCCAAGTAAAGAAACGGAAAACGGGTATCGGGGCAGTAAAAGTATAAACCTGTCCACCACCCCAATAACAGTCAAGAAAGCTTTTAATAAAGGTGTAGAAAAGCTTCTGCAAGCGTGTCAGTAACCCTGTTATAGTAACCGCTACTTTTTGCCCTCTGATTTGTAATCCTGCAGGTAAGCGGTTTGCTTGGTGCGGCGGCCAATCAGCTTAAAAAAGGAGATAAAGCCTTGTTGGTCAAGTTGAATGGCTTTGGCAAAAGCATCCTCCTCTTCGGAGTCTTCGAAATCTTTAATATAATGCTCCCGCACCAGCTCGGCCTCGTCCAGCTGCTGGGCCGCTTCGATTTGTACCAGTCCCGTCTTCTCCCAGAGCTTGCGCCACCAGTCGATGGTGTGGATAAAGTACCAGTAGCGCTGGTAGTCCTGGCGCAGGAAATCCGGCACCTGCTCCAGCGACTCCACCTCCCGGGTAAAGCACACGTCCACGATGGCGATGTAGCCGCCGGGTTTTACGAAGCGGGCAATGTAGGGCAGGTATTTCTCGTCGGTGCCAAAGTAAGTATAGGAGTCCACCACAATCACGGCGTCGAAGTATTCTTCGGCGAAGGGCAGGGCACGGGCGTCGGCCTCCAGCGGAATCACCCGGTCCTGACACTTCTCGTGGCAGATGCGCTGGTAGTTGTCGCTGGCCGAAACGGCCTCGTCCACGGCATACACCGTTACACCAAACTCCCGGGCCAGGAAGATGGAGCTGATGGCCTTGCCGCAGCCCAGGTCCAGTACGCGCATGCCCGGCTCCAGGTGAAGCGACTTGGTAAGGCTTTCGAGGTTAAAAAGCACGTTCTCGCCCATCGAGTGACGGCGCACCCAGTCAGGGTCGTAGCGCATCGCCTTCGGAAACACGTGTTGCAGTTGCTTGTTGGCCATAGGAAGTCAGAGAGTTTAGGAGTTAGAACGTTAGAAAGTTGAGAGAATCCACTAACTAACGTTCAGCAACCATACGGGCAATTTCGTTGGAGGGATGGATATACTTGCCCGTTTTTTCGGTTTTGGCGGCGGCCAGCATGGCGCGTGCCACGGTCTCACCTTCTATGGGTTTATACTTTTGTAGCGGGCCAATCAGCAGGCCGCTCAGCGGTTTCATCACCTTGCTGGCTAGTTCCTCTCCGGAGCGCTTTTCCTCGCGCTCACCCAGCAGCAGGGCAGGCCGGAAAATGTGGATGCTGTCGAACGGTTGCTGCTGCACATCGCGCTCCATCTCGCCTTTTACCTTGTTGTAGAAGAACATGGAGCTTGCATCTGCCCCCATCGCCGACACCACCAGAAACTGTCTGGCTCCCTTTCGGGCTGTAATTTCGGCCAGTTGGGTAACGTAGGTATGGTCTACCTTATAGAAATTCTCCTTCGAGCCCGCCTTCTTAATGGTAGTACCGAGGGTACAAAAGATATCGTCTGCCACCAGGTCAGCGGCATAGTCTTTCATTCGGTCAAAGTTGATTACCTGTTGGTCCAGCTTGGGGTGGATAAGGGGCAGTTCGTGGCGGCCAACAGAAATTACCTGGCTGTAGCGATCGGATTTGAGCAGCAGGGAGAGCAGGTGCCCGCCCACCAAACCGCTGCCTCCGGCTATCAGTGCAGTTCTTACTTTTTGCATAAGGTTTCAGGCTTATGCAGAGAGTACGTTCCTAAGGGAAACATAGTCTATAAAGTATAAAAGTTTAACCGAGAAATTGTTGTGCTGCGGTACGGCAAAGGTGTTGGAGAGATTGTCGAAGTAGCGCTTCTCCACCTTATGAGCCTGGTCCTCCACAAAGTTTTTCCACACCACCCGTAGTTCGCTGCCCGGTGCGAAGCGCCAGCTGTACACCAAATCCAAGGTAAAGGTGTTGTAGTTGATGTCGTTGATGCGTGACGTATACACCTCCTGCTCAGATGTGGTTGGCTGCAGCAGGCCCTGTTTTGTCAGTTCGAAAAACTCCTTGTAGGCGGCCCTGGACCAGTAGTGGCGCATGTTCAGGGTCAGGCCCGAGCGCTCGTTAAAAATATAGGCGCTGGTGATGGTGGTGCTCAGCGTGGTGCGGGTGCGGTCGCCGAACAGGATGTGCGTTTGCTGCTGGGTATCCTCATACTTGCTGGCGTAGCCGATGTTGCGTTTGTCTATACTATAACTGTTGCCGTTGATGATGGAGAACTTATCGTTTACACGGAAGCGCGGCGAGAAATTGAGCGACCAGCTGTTTTGGTCATAGCGGCGCGAAGCCCAGTAATTGGCGGTGGCATCATAGGCAAAACGCTTGCGGTAATCGGTGCTGTAACCAATATTGGTGTTAAAAGCCGGCGGCTGCACAAACACCTGCGGAAAAGTGCGTGCCTCGAAGTAGTCGTAGCGCTCGCCGGGGCGCACTGTTACGCCGCCCCACAAACTATTAAAGTTGCGGAAGCGCACACTGGAGCTGGCGCTCATATCCAGCGCAATAAATTTACCCGGGTCATAGAGCCTGCTGTGGGCCACGCTGATGCTGTTGTTCCACGACAAGAACTTCCAGACAGGTTGGTAGAAATTGTAGCTCACGCTGGCGCTGGTGCTTATCTCGTTGTTGTTGCTCAAAAAGCCCAGGTCGTTGATGTCGTAGGTGTCGGACTCCACGTTATGGTTGATGCCGTAGCGCAGGTTGCCGCTGATCTTGCTCAGGTTCAGGGAGTACTGGTGCCCCAGGCTTACCCCGTCATTGCCGTCTTTGCCATACAACTGGCTCAGGTTGCCGCCGGTGGTCAGGGCATACATGTTGCGCTTGTCGGCAAAGCGCATGCTCAGGCCGGTTACGTTAGCGTCGTAGAAGCCGCTGGCGCGGGTAACGTTGGTGTTGGTAAAGGTAACATAGGAGTTGCGCGGCAGGGTCTGGTCCAGCACAAACACGTTGTAGTTGGTAAAGGGATTGGTCAGCACCTGGCGCGTGTTGCCCAACGAGTCCTGCACGGTGGCGTGGGTGTTGCCGGTAATGGCGTTGAAGAGGCCAATGCCCAGCCCGCGGCGTGTCCTGCCCGATACTTTGGCCGCGTTGAGCAGTTGCGTTTCGCCCGGGTTGCGGGTGATTTCCTCTCCCTCCTGCAACTGATCTTGTACACGGCCATGCCCTACCGGGCGGGAGCCGATGCGGCGGGAGTAGAAGAGGCCGGCTTTGTTGAAGAGTTCTGTGCCCTCGGTAAAGAACTGGCGGTTCTCGTTATACTTCACCTCGAAAGGGCCCAGGTTGAGTACCTGGTCGTCGGAGCGGGTCTGGCCAAAGTCGGGGATTAGGGTTACGTCCAGGGTAAAGGCGTCGTTGATGCCATACTTCACGTCCATGCCGCCGTTCACGGAGTGGGTAAAGTCTTTGGCCTTGCGCTCGCTGTCGGGGCTGGCGTAGTGGTTTACGTAACCGGAAATGTAGGGCATAAATTGCAGCCGCACCGGCGACTTTACGCCCTCAATACCAATCACGCGGCCCGCCTGGTTAATCAGGCCGCTCACCGAGTTGTCTACGTGGCTCCAGTAGGACTTCTCGCGGTTGCGACGGATAACGCGCATGTAGTTCACGCCCCAGGTCTGCACCTCGGCTTCCGGAAAGCGGATGGCTCCGTAAGGTATGCGCATCTCTACCGTCCAGCCTTGCTCATGAGTGCGCACGCTGCTTTCCCACACGGCATCCCAGTTCCAGTCCTCGCGCCCTTGCGAGTGCTTGATGTCGGTCTGCACCCCGGCCGCTGATACCAGGAAAGCAAAGGCATTCTGCTTGTCGTTGTAAGTATCCAGGTACACGCCAAACAGGTCGGCGTTGTTCTCGCCGGAGTCGCGCTGGCCTAGCTGGGTAAGTATAGAGTCTGGGGCGGAGTCGTACAGCATGGCCCCAATGTAGATGGCTTCGTCGTCGTAGAGCATGTACACCTCCGTTTTCTGGGAAGAGGGCATGCCGTTGAGCGGGTCGTAGCGGTAGAAGTCACGGGCCGGGTTTACCTGCTGCCATACTTCCGGCTCCAGGTGGCCGTCCAACTTGGGGGCTGCCTGGGTGCGAATGACTTTAGAGGTTTTACTGGTTTTGGTCGATTCTGTGTCGGTGCCGTCATGTTTGCCGCTGTGCGCCTGTGCTCCTCCTACGCACAAGCCCATTACAAGCGTGAGAGGTAAAAGTTTAGTAAGCATACGTCATGGCCGCGCCCCGTCAGGGTGCGGTAGGTTTTAAAGTGAGATCGTCAGGTATAGTAAGTCGTATCGTAAACGTATGCGGGTAGCGGAGACGGGAATTAGCCCTTTCGCAGCCGTATACTGTCTGGTTCTATGGTAATCTGGCCGGCTTTGTAGAGGCCGCCGATGGCGCGCTTAAAGGTTTTCTTGCTCATGCCCAGCGTCTGGTAAATGTCTTCCGGCGAGCTGTTGTCTGAGATGGGCAACCAGCCGCTGCCTTGCTTCAGAAGGCGCAGAATCTTGTCAGCGGCCTCGTCTTTTTCCTCCTTCTGGTTCACGCCCGGCTTGCGCAGCGTCACGTCTATCTTGTTGTCGGGGCGGATGAGCTTAATGTAACCAGTAGCTTTATCGCCAATGCGCAGGTCCTGGAACACCTCATTTTTGTAGAGGATGCCCATGTACTCGCCGTTGATGAGGACCTTGAGGCCGATGTCGGTGAGGCCGGCCACCAGCAGTTGCACCTCGTCGCCTTCGCTTAACCTGATGTCCTCGTTGTGCAGGAACTTGCCAAGTTTGGAGGTGGCCACTACCCGGTCGGAGGTTTCATCCAGGTAAATGTAAACGCAGTACTTGCGGCCCACCTGCATCTTGTTTTTCTGGTTGTTCAGCGGCACGAGCAGGTCCTTCTCCAGGCCCCAATCCAGGAACGCGCCGAAAGGGGTAACATCGGTGCAGGTGAGGCAGGCGAATTCGTTTATGGTAGCGTAGGGCTCCAGGGTAGTGGCAATCATGCGGTCCTCGGAGTCGCGGTACACAAACACGCGCAGTTTGTCGCCTACCTTCGCGCCTTCCGGCACATACTTGCCCGGCAGCAGAATGTCGCCATCCTCCGAGGTAAGGTACACGCCAAAATCTACTTCACGCGCTATTACGAGCTCATTATAATTACCAAGGTCTACCATGTTTTCTGATTACGGGGTTTGTGGTGCAGGGGCTGCACTCTCCTCACAAATCTACTAAAAAGCAGGCGCGGCTGAAAGTTGTAACAGGAGATAATTAGGTATTTAGTATAAAGTATGTTTCTGCTTTGTGAAAGTATAAGATGATGCCTGCATAATGTAAGAAGGGTAGTAATTCTCTCCTCTGGCGCGCTCGTCCGCTTGTACCCTTTTATACTTACCTGTTTATACTTCCTATAACCACCGCTTACTTCCACTGGAACCAAGCTATTCTTTCAAACCACCGCTGTTCCTCTAGTTCCCACAAACCTATCTTTCCATAGCTGACTTTCTGCCCTCCTAGGCCGGGAGGCCTCGCCTTCGGGCATCGCGCTGTCCACATTTCCTGCCCTCGTACCTCGGGCTGCCTGCGGCACCGGAAATCTAGAAGGCGCTCAACCCAAAGGCTGGGAATCAATTTGATAGCCACGGCTGACGGAGCTTCGGCCAAAGTCCCCCTTTGAAGAGGGCAGGGGGATGTTAATCGTTAGCAGTTGTAATTCTCCTCCTGGGAAGGGTTGGGGTGGGTTTACAGATGTAGGGACAGGTCGCGACCTGTCCACGCGAGAACAGCAACTATAAAACTTATACCCCAGCCAAAGTAAAAACAGATTCCCCTCCTTAGACTACCGAGAACGGGAGTTCGAAGGTAGCGAGCGTAGCTCTGAGGGGCAGGGGTGGTTGGACCCGGTACTGTAAAAGTTGCTCCGCGTGATTTTAGGAAAGGGCTGAGGAGGGATGAATGAAATACATGAACTGTAATAAAGTATAACCCCCGGTAACTCTCGCCACCGGGGTTTATACTTTATACTTGCTCGGGCTGCGTTATGCCTTCGCTTTTTTCTTGGCTTTTGATCTCGATTCCGCCTCGCCGTCCTCCATAATATCCTCTGGCCTGGCAATCAGGCCGATGGATAGGCCGTCTTCGCCCAGAAAGTGCTCGATGTGGTGGCAGCGGTCTTCGGTTTTCAGCAGAATACCTTCTAGCAGGGATTTGGTAGCAAAGTCCTCCATCTCAAACGCCTTTTTAATCGACTTGCGCAGTTCTATGGCTATCGTCTTCTCGTCGTCCATGTCCTTATTGAGCATCTCACGGATACGGAACTCACCTTCCTCCTCGTGCTCCAGGTAGGCAATCTTCAGCTGGTTGGCCGGGTGACAGGTAGGGCAGTAGCCCATCACGGTCAGGCGTTCGGCAATGGCGTCGTACTGCTCGTGTATCTCGTTGTAGTGCTCCTCAAAAAACAGGTGCAGGTCGCGGAACTGCGGACCTTCTACCAGCCAGTGGTGCTTGTGGTATTGGTGGTATAGCACGATAAAGGAAGCCAGGTGGCGGTCCAACTCTTTGGCCATGGCCGTAGCCGTTTCCTTCGACAGTCCTACCGGATTTCCTTCATATTCATTCTTCTCTCTTACCTTTTTCATAGTATGTTATGTGTATTTCAATTTAAGGGTACCTGCCTATAAACAGGTAAAAGCGAGAAAAGGATACAGTCAGATTAATGGAAATCAGCCACGCCGGGGCGATCGAACTGGAAGTTGCGGAAGTCGTAGAAGGGTGCCGAGGACTCGTAAAGCCTTACCCCGCGCATGCTGGTGTTGGGGGGCAGTTGCGGGTAATAACTCAGCGTAACCTGTATGGTGCTGAACGACATAAACTCGTTGCGGAGCCTGAAGCCCAGCCCGAAACTGCTGTAAGGTTTCTCTTTAAAAGGAGAGCTTTGGTTGCCAAACGAAAGCCAGGCCAGGTCGGCATAAACAAAAGTGGCCAGGCGGAAGCCAATCAGGGAAAGCGGGGTGTACAGGTTAGCCTCGTAGTTGAAGGATGCCCGCCGTGTGCCCCGCACCATATCGGATCGGAAGCCGCGCACGCCACTCTCGTTGTTGATGGAGAGCAGCTCCTCCGGGTACCGGTTGATGCCGAAGGTGCCCCGGCCAAGCAGGTAGTGGCGCAGTTTCCAGTTGCCCCACTCGGCCAGCCGCGTAATGTACATTGCTTCTACGTCCAGTACCCCCTGCTCCCATCGGTCGTCGCGCAGGAAAGAGCCGTAACCCACACGGCTGTAGAGGTAGCCAAAGCTGGGGCCGTACCTGGCAAAGGAGAGGGAAGAACCCAGGTAATGCCTGTCCCAGATGGCACCGTCCTGGTAGCCGCCCGTCACCGAGAACAGGGTGCCTACGGGCACGTCCTCTGTCCTACCAAAACCGAAGATGAAGCGGTCCTTGTAATACTTCCGGATGCTGTAGCCCACGCTGCCCAGCATCAGCACGTTATCCTGAAAATTTTCGGTGGGGACGGTATTATACTTGGTGTTGATGACGCGGGCGCCAAGAATGAACCTGCCGCGCGGCTCATACCCCAGGATGTAGGTCTTGGGTTTCAGCGTCCGGCCCAACCACACGTCCTGCTGCGCGTAGCCCACATTCCCGAAACGGGCGGCCGTGTCCTCGGGGGCAGTAGGAAGTATAATGCGCTGATCTATCCGACTGATGCCTACAGCACCCGCATACTTGGTATTTAAAGTATAAAAGTCGCGGTACAGGTAAAAGCTTTTCTCTTTGTAGTAGTTCTCGTCCACATAGGCCAGGTCCGCGGAGATATAGGTTCTGCCAATGTTTTCGATGGAGTAGAAGGCGGCGGCCTCCCAGGGGCGGGGGCGGTTGAGGTTGAACTTGTAGGTGCCCTCAATCTGGTGGCCCTGGCCCAGAAAGTTAAGCTCGCGCAGCGTGATGCGCCCCCTGCCCGAGGAAGGGGAGTAGGAGCCGGAACCACCCAAACTGAAAACGTCCCGGGTGATGACAAACACATCCACGCTGTCGTTGGTGGTGGTCTCCTCGTTCACAATGATGCGGGCGTCGAGGATGTGGCGCGTCTGGCGCAACAAACGCTCCGACTCCACCAGCGCCAGTGGCTCCAGGGGCTCCATCTTCCGGAAAAGTAGTTTGTTGCGCACCTCGCCGCGGCCGGTCTTTACGTGGAGCGAGTTTCCGGCCTTCTCAAAGAAGTTGCGCGGCGCCCGCGAGGTGTCGCTAATGGAGTAGCCGAACGGATCCAGGGACAGGATGTCGATATGGCGCACGATTTTATAGTTATGCAGCTCATACTCCTTCTGTATCAGCTCGGCATCCAGGCCATATACTTCCTCCTCGTCGCGCTCGAAGTCCAGCAGCGCCTTCAGCAGCTTGCCCATAATCGTTTTCCGCTCCGACATCTGCTTCAGGTTCTGAATCATGCGCTCGTTAAAGGTCTGGCGGATGGTGTCCTGCGGGAGGCTGTCTTGCCGGGTAGTATCCTGCGGCTGCACCTGTGCCTGGCATACCCCCACACACAGCAACAGCATGCACAGCAGGCACACCAGCGGCAGCGGTTTACATATAGGGTGCAGGTAAGGCATAAAACGGTTTGTGCGAAGGGGCAAGGAACATTAACCTTCTAATATAACGGTTTATATGGGTATTAGTAGTTGCCGAAAGTATAAAATAGCTATTAGCGGGTGCAGGAGCTCTTTTCTAACTATATATTTGCTAATAAATTTAGTTTATCAACAGATGTCGATAAGCTTGTGGATAAGTATTTGCTAATTATTTTGGTTTTGTAGTCTCATCGGGGCTATCTTTAACCCGTAGAAAGTACAGAAGCAGAGCCGGATGGAAAGCAGATTGATTGAAAAGCTAAGTATTTTAGCAGATGCTGCCAAGTATGATGTTTCCTGCTCCTCGAGCGGCGGGAAGCGGAAGAACGAGAACAAGGGCCTGGGCAACGCCGAGGGCATGGGCATTTGCCACAGCTATACCGAAGACGGCCGTTGTGTGTCGCTGCTGAAGATACTGCTCACCAACCATTGCATCTACGACTGCGCCTACTGCGTGACCCGCAAGAGCAACGATGTGAAGCGCGCCGCTTTTACGGTGCAGGAGGTGGTGGACCTGACCATCAACTTCTACCGCCGCAACTACATCGAGGGCTTGTTTCTGAGCTCGGGCATTTTTAAGAATGTGGATTATACGATGGAGCGGCTGGTGCGGGTGGCCAAAAAGCTGCGGCAGGAGCACAAGTTCAACGGCTACATTCACCTGAAAACGATACCAGGTGCCAGCGAGGAGCTGATAAAGGAAGCGGGGCTGTATGCCGATAGGCTGAGCGTGAACATAGAGCTGCCTTCGGAAATGAGCCTGCAGCAACTGGCGCCGGAGAAAAGCTATAAAGAGGTGCTGGAGCCAATGGGCAGCATCAGGCAGCAACTGGCGCAGGCCAGTGAGGAGAAGAAACTGTTTAAATCGGCGCCAAGCTTTGCGCCGGCCGGGCAGAGCACGCAGCTGATTGTGGGGGCCTCGGCAGAGAACGACCACCAGATCCTGCAGCTCTCGAGCCAGCTCTACAAAGACTATAGCCTGAAGCGCGTGTACTACTCCGGCTACGTGCCCATCAGCAGCGACAGCCGCATGCCGATAATGGCCGAGCCGCCCATTATCCGCGAGAACCGCATTTACCAGGCCGATTGGCTCATGCGCTTCTACGGGTTCGAGGCGAAGGAGATTGTGGATGAGCAGCATCCAAACCTGGACCTGGACATTGACCCGAAACTGGGTTGGGCTCTGCGCCACCGGCACGTGTTTCCGGTGGAGGTGAACACAGCCGACTACGAGCTGATTCTGCGGGTGCCGGGCATTGGTATCAAAAGTGCGCAGAAGATTGTGTCGGCCAGAAGGTTTGCCCAGCTCAACTTTGAGCACCTGCGGCAGATGGGCGTGGTGCTGAAGCGGGCCAAGTACTTTATTACTTGCCAGACCAAGAGCCTGCAGCGCCAGGATTTCGAGTCGGAGCTGATAAGGCGGAAAATCCTGTTCGGAGAAGGCTCGGTGAGAAGTGCCCTGCTAAAGCAGCAGCTGGATTTGTTTAAGCAGGTAGGTTAACTATAAGAGGGGAAAGGGGAGCAACATGACAGCGCGAAAAAAGAAATCATCTATACCAAGTTATACTTCCAAATCTATCCAATCTAAGAAAGTATTCGTCATGAGAAAGAACCAGAAAGTAGCCCGTGTATCGCTGTACTGCAAACTGAACATGCTGGTGCCGCAGCTGCAGAGCCTTTCGGCGCGTGCCCAGTCCGATGTGGCCGACAAGAACCGCAACGCCGGCAAATAACAAAGCCTGCCCGGTTATACTTGGTCATGCACTTTTATACTTACGACGGCTCGTTTGAAGGACTGCTGACGGTGGTGTTTGAGGCCTTCGAGCGCAAAGCCTGGCCCACCAGCATCGAGCCCGAGCACCTGGCCCAGCCCAGTATGTTCGGCGAGCACATTGCCGTGGTCACCGATGAGGAAAAAGCCGGGCGTGTGTGGCAGGGGCTGCAGAAAAAGCTAAGTATAAATGCGCAGCAGGCACTCTACCATACTTACTTGTGGGAGCAGGCAGGCTTTGAGCAAACCATATTTGATTACATCAAGCTGGTTTTTAGCTCCACGCAAAGTATAGAGGGCCATTACACCGCGCCCTGTGTGCTGCAGGTGCAGCAGGCAGCCAAGCAGGTACACCGCGAAAAGCACCGCATGGAAGCCTTCGTGCGTTTTCAGAAAACAGCAGACGGCCTGTACTACGCCACCATCTCCCCAGACTTTAACGTGCTGCCCCTTATCGTGCGCCACTTCGAGAAGCGCTACGCCGACCAGCGCTGGGTAATATATGACACCAACCGCCGCTACGGCGCCTACTACGATTTAAGCCAGGTGGCGCTGGTGAACCTGGAGGTGCCGCCGCACCAGCGCAGCATGCCACTAGCGCCGGAGGCCAGGGACGCGCAGGAAGACAGCTACCAACAACTCTGGCAAGTATACTTCAGCAGCGTCAACATACCGGAGCGCAAAAACCCGAAGCTGCACTTGCGGCACATGCCCAAACGCTACTGGAAGTACCTTTCTGAAAAGCAGCCCCGCGCGCTACGGTAGCAGTTCCCGGCAAGTATAGCCGCCTTCGGGTAAAACTCCCCTGCCATGCAACCTTTATGGCCTAAAATACGTTATAAGGTATATATATTGTTTTTTCAAAGTATAGTGGGCGTGCCGGATTGTTTGCTTTTGCTTGGCTGCCCGCTTCATCCCTACCTTATATTCCAATGAATTCACGCGTACGAAAGAAACTCATTCAAGTAGCTCGCGGCAGAGCGCATCTCATGTCCTACCAGAACCTTATTTATGAAGCCGAGCTAGGCCTGAACCTGGAGAACCCCCACGAAAAATCCATGTTGTCGGAGGTTATTAACGAGATTTCGGAGAGAGAGTATCGAGAGGGAAGACCGCTCCTTAGCTCGCTGGTGCAGGTAAAAGGACAGAAAAACCAAGGTGATAACTTCTTCAGGATGTGCGAGCGCCTGGGCTACGGCAACTGGAAAGAGCTTAAGAAAGACTCCAATTTTATAGAGCAGCAGCGCGAGGCCTGCCGTGAGTTCTGGTCTGAGCAAGATAATTTTGACCAATACCTGTAAGTACAGGCACGTATAAAAGTATAAACCTGGAGGCCGTTGTAAACTTACAGCGGCCTCCAGGTTTTTTATTTGCTGAGCGTGACGTCCTTAAATTCCCCCACCGACGTTACTTCTCCCTCTACCACCATCTTGTACACCAGCGGGAAAATCACTCCAAGCCCCACAGGCTCGTAGACTAGCTCATCGGCAAAGTAGGGGTAACGGCCTTCGCTATCGGAGCGGCTGGAGGTTAGCACCTGGCCGTTTTGCTGATCGATGAACAGGTCTAAGGTCAGCGGATTCTGCGTGGCTCGCTCCTCCACCCGGACAATGTCCACCGGGCGGCCCTGGTAGGTGCCTGCGCGCAGGAACGTATACTGCAGCTGCCTGTTCTGCAGCATGGGTATAAAGTTGAAGAAGAAGGTGCGTTGCAGCGCCGCTGCCTCCTGCGCTGATAGCTCCTCCCGTTTGCCGTTTATACTTTTCCAGTTGCTGGTGGCGTCTATACTTCTCACCTCGGTGCCGGAGGCGGTTTGGGTGCTGGTGCGGATGTGGCGCTTTTCCAGATCCAAAGTATAAAGGGTGTGGCTGGTGTCGCCGCTTGCCGTGGTGCGCACCAACGTATAGCTAAGGTGCCTTGCCTGCCCAAGGGCCTGCTCCCCGCCAAAGGCCTGCACCATGCGGGCTCTGGCCGCCTCGCCTTTCTGTAGGGCATCTGCCGACTGCCCCGGCGCCAAAGTATAACACAAGGAGTACAGCAGGCAAAGTATGGCTTTCTTCATAGTTTTCCGGTAGGTAGTTTATTGGGATAATGATAAACAGGGACGAGGCGCAAATATGCAAAATAGCTTTAGAAGCTGCTACAGCACCTATCTGACTAAATTTTATGATTTCTTTTGATTATATATAGAAATATACTTTTCTTTATAGCAAATTTCAGCGAGAGGTGAGGCTATGAGGCTGACCTGAAAAGTGTTACACCATTCTTTCTGAAGTTTTATGCGCTCTTTAAATTGTACACCAACTTATATTTCGTTCATTTTTTTATTGCCTATGAAAGCAATCTTTACAAAACTGTTCGCATTGGCGCTGGCCTTTGCATCCATTTCTCATTTTGCCTCTGCGCAGGCCGTTAAATTCGGGAAGGTAACCGAGGATGAGCTCAAACTGAGCACTTACGACAAGGATACTTCCGCTGCTGCCGTTATACTTTCCGATTATGGCTTTGCCCGCTTTGAGTACATGGGCGAGCTGAAGCTGGTGGTGGAGCGGCAAATGCGCATCAAAATCTTCAAGAAATCCGCCTACGATCTGGCCGACTTCGTGGTGCCCTACTACCAGCGGGGTTCCGGCAAGGAGCGGGTAGGTTCGATAAAGGGCTTCACCTACAACCTGGAAAACGGCAAGATTAAGAAAGACAAGCTGGAAGGCAGCAGCATCTTCGATGAGAAGACATCAGAATACTGGTACGCCAAGAAGTTTACGATGCCGAACGTGAAGGAGGGCTCTGTGATAGACGTGTCCTATACCGTTACCTCCGACTTCATCTATGCCCTCCGCGACTGG
This sequence comes from Pontibacter chinhatensis, assembly GCF_900113285.1. Classification (GTDB taxonomy): domain Bacteria; phylum Bacteroidota; class Bacteroidia; order Cytophagales; family Hymenobacteraceae; genus Pontibacter; species Pontibacter chinhatensis. Next base: position 689,614 of record NZ_FOOT01000002.1, on the reverse strand, counting down.
GAGTTTCAGCACAAAGTACCGGTTGCCTGGAGCGAGTTCCGCGCCCGCATCCCGGAGTACTTCGACTACAAGTTCCTGGTGCAGGGCTACCACGGGCTGCACAAGAACGAGCAACTGAAGGAGACCGCCACCGGTTCGGCCAAATCCTCCCCGGACATGCTCAACAACGCCTATGTGTGGATTATGAAGGATGTGCCGGCCCTGAAGGAGGAGAAATACATCACCACCGTGCGCGACTACCAGTCTAAGATTGAATTTGAGCTGCAGCGCGTGCAGTTCCCGGGCCAAACAGCCCGCATCATGACCGGCGACTGGGCCAAGGTAACCTCAGACCTGCTGACAGAAGATAAGTTTGGGGTGCAGCTAAACCGCAGCGCTTTCTTTAAAGAGCAGCTTGCCGGCATCCAGGGCAAGTATAAAACGCAGCCGGAGCAGCTGGCCGCTATTTTCGATCTGGTGAAGAGCCGCTTGAAGTGGAACGGCAGGAACAGTTACTACGCCAACACCACCATCCGCAAGGCCTGGGACGAGCGAGCCGGCAACTCTGCCGACATTAACCTGCTGCTGACATCCATGCTGCTGGAGGCCGGCTTTGATGCGGCGCCTGTGCTGGTAAGCACGCGCAACAATGGTCGTATCAACCCCGCCATGTCGCCGATGATAACCAAGTTTAACTACGTGATAACGCATGTGAAGCTGGATGACAAGGAGTACCTGCTGGATGCTACCGACCCGCTGGTGCCAATTGGCGTACTGCCAGGCCGCTGCCTGAACGGCCAGGGGCGCCTGATAAAGAAAGGAGCTGACCGTTGGGTGAACCTCACGCCGGTAACAAACTATACCAAACTGGTTAGCGCCGACCTGGCTATGAACGCGCAGGGCGAGATTGTGGGCACAGGCCGCGAGTCGTTGGGCGGCTACGGAGCCATTAACATGCGCAGAACCATACTGGACGAGGGCGAGAGCAAGTATACCGAGCGTTTGGCCAAGGAGGTTGGCGACTTCAAACTAACCAAGCCGGAAGTAAAGAACCTGGAGGACCTGAGCAACACGCTGGACATCACCTACAACATCAATGTGAATGGTAGCGGCAGCAACAACAGCATCATTTACCTGAACCCGATGCTGGGCCGTGGGGAGAAGGAAAACCCGTTCAAGCTGGAGGAGCGCCTTTACCCGGTAGACTTTGGAACGCCAATAGACGAGACCTTTGTGTGCAGGCTGGCTATACCTGAAGGCTACGAAATTGAGGAGATGCCGCAAAGTATTGCCGTTAACCTTCCGGAAAACGGGGGCCGCTTTACGTACATGGTGCAGCAGGAGGGCAATACCCTGCAGGTGCTCAGCAGGCTGAACATCAACAAGCCGGTGTTCTACGCGCAGGAGTATGCTTACCTGAAGGAGTTCTACAACCGCATCATTGCCAAGCATGCCGAGCAGATTGTGTTAAAGAAGATAGCAGCTAAATAAGCTTTTAAGAAAGTATAACTGCCGGGCAGCGCTATTCTGGCGCTTGCCCGGCAGTTATTTCATAAACTTTTTAACCAGTCGGCTATGCTACAAACAAACCCAACCTATAAATGGCTGTGCAGCCTGATGTGCCTGCTGCTGCTGCTGGCCCCGCAGGCATTTGCTTCGGATATCACCTCACTGAAAGAGCTGAGCAAGGAGGCCAACGCCATTATCCGTTCCGAAGAGACAGTTTTTACGGTAAACTCTATTAACAGCGGCACGCTCCGCTTTAAAACCACCATCACCATCCTCAACGAAAACGGGGATCACAAAGCCACGCTCTACGTGCCTTACAACAAAATGAGTAAGGTAACCAACATCTCCGGCACCTCTTACGACCGCTTCGGCAAGCGGATAAAGAAGCTCAAGAGCAGCGACATCAAGGACGTGAGCGCCATCAGCAGCATTTCGGTGTATGAAGACAGCCGCGTGAAGATAGCCAGCCTGGAGTACAGCGTATACCCTTATACCGTGGAGTTCGAGTATGAGGTATCGGAGTCTAACATGATGTTTTACCCCAGTTTATACCCGCAGGACGAGGAAAAGCTGGCCGTAGAGAAAGCCTCGCTGCAGGTGCTGGTGCCTCAGGGCTCCAAGCTGCGCTACCTGGAGAACAGCCACGCCCCGAAAGCAAAAGTAACGCAGACGGCCACCCACCAGGCTTATACCTGGGAGGTGAGCAACCTGAAGCCCGTAAGCCGTGAACCCTACGGACCCGCCTTTTCCGAAATGGTACCCATGGTACTAACAGCCCCCAACGAGTTTGAGGTGGACGGTTACCGCGGCAGTATGGAAACCTGGAAAGACTTCGGCCTCTGGATAAACAAGCTGAACAACGGGCGCGACAAACTGCCTGCCGAAACGGTGGCCAAACTGCAGCAGCTTACGGCCAACGCCAAGAGCACCGAGGAAAAAATCAGGCTGGTGTATGATTACATGCAGGGCAAGACGCGCTATGTGTCCATTCAGTTGGGCATTGGCAGCTGGCAGCCTTTCGAGGCCAGCTTCGTGGACAGCAAGGGCTACGGCGATTGCAAGGCCTTGTCTGTTTATACCCAGGCCATGCTGAAAGCGGTAGGCGTGGACTCCTACTACGCGCTCATCAGGGCGGGGGAGGGAACGCCGGACATTAAAACCGAATTCCCGAGCAGCCAGTTTAACCACGCCATACTTGGCGTGCCGATGGCGCAGGACACGATGTGGCTGGAGTGCACCAGCCAAACAGAGGCCGCCGGCTACAACGGCAGCTTCACCGGCGACCGCCACGCCCTGCTCATTACGCCGGAGGGTGGCAAGCTGGTAAAGACCACCGCCTACGGTGCCAACGATAACCTGCAGATCAGAAGTATAAGCGCGAAGGTGGATGAGGCCGGAGGGGCCGTTGCCAAGGTCAGCACCCGTTACACCGGCATCCAGCAGGAGTCCCGCGACCGGGTTATCACGAACCGCAAGCCTGAAGACCAGCGAAAGTGGCTTTACGAGAATACCTCAGCCCCTCCCTTCGAGATTGGCAAGTATAGCCTTACCCAGAAAAAAGACCGCATCCCAAGCGTTACCGAAGATCTGGAGCTAAGCCTGCGGCAGTGCGCCACCATCAGCGGCAAGCGCATGTTCATCAACCCAAACCTGATGAGCAAGTGGACGCATGTGCCCAACCAGAAGGAAAAACGCCTGACCGATGTAGTGCGCACCCTGGCCTACCTGGACGTGGACACGGTGGAGATTGAGGTGCCTGTTGGCTATACTGTGGAGTACCAGCCCCGCGACGTGGAGCATAAATCGGTGTTCGGGGAGTATAGCGCCACAGTAAAGGTAAACGGGCAGCGGCTGACTTACGTGCGCCGCATGCAGATGAACAAAGGACGCTTTGCCCCGGAGTCGTTCGCACAGTTGGTCGAGTTCTATAACAAGATCATCAAATCGGACGCGGAGCAGGTGGTTTTTGTGAAAAACGTGCAGTAATGCGAAGCATAAGCCCAACCTATGAAAACGTTGCAAAAGGTAATTTGGGGGCTGCTTCTGATAGGCCTCTGTGCGGGTTGCATGCACCAGAACAGGCTCGGTGAACTAGCCGAGAAGAGCGGCAACTTGGAGCTGGCGGTGCGCAACTTCAGCCAGGATTACCAGTTCGGGGACTGCTTTCTGTACCAGGAGGGCGATGAGCAGTACATGCTCATCGTGACGGGCGCGTATGCGGGGGAGTATACCACCTTTATGCCGGTGGCCGTGCCTGCCGTGGATAGTATAGATGAGTTTACGGTAGGTAAGTTTATGGTGAACTACTACTCCCGCGAGCCCAACATGCTGGATGCCTTGCTGGGTGGTGAGGCACAACAGGGGGGCTTCGGCTTCTCGGTTTTTCCGGAAGACCTGCCGCTGCTGCGGCAAAGCCTCCGTTACCTGTTCACGGTAAACCTGAACCCGGAAAAGGTGCAGGAGTATGGCGGCACCTCCCTCATCCCCGATCAGCCGCTGGGCTATACTATTAGGTTTTGCTTGGAGTTTGAGGCCATGCAGCGCAACGCCCCCGGCAGGCCTTCGGTAGTAAAGCTGCCGCTGGAGAGCTTGTGCATGTGAAATGACTAAAGAGAGGGGGAGCAGCTGCATTTATACTCGCTAGCCCAAAGTTATGTAGCACTTCAATTACAGAAAACAAGTGAAAGCAGCTTATCTTTTTCTCATCGTTATCGCTTTCTGTGGCTGCAAAACGGTAGGAAGAAGTGCAGTAGGCGGTGAGGAAAGGACTTATGCTAATCAAGGTGAGTATGAAAATCTCCTCGCTGAACAACATTTCAATCAGGATTACGAGGTCAGGCAGTATCAGAAATTCAATGGAAATATTGTCAAAGATTCACTTAGCGGACACAACATCGTCTACTTCGACAGTTTAAGAGTGATACTGAATATTGAAGACGAAGTATACAGGGGAGTTTTTACAGAGGGGATTTTAAACCCTAGACATCTTTATTATAGCCAGTCAATGCAGTTATGTTGCTTTAAAGAACTGACTCATCTAAATAAGAATGGCACGAAAAGACGGTTTAGGTTTTGGGTTTTTGAGGAGGGTATGGCTAACCCGCTGGAATATCTTATTGAGCTTACAAATGGTACAGCAACAAGCCAAACTACTTTGTCAGAGTTTCTGAACAAAGCAGTAGTGACTCATATTTCAGAACCAAGAGTAATCATCTAAAGGAAAGCACTGCATAACCCTGCACAGCTTTAACCCTTGCTACGCTGCGGGCTTACGCTGTACAATCCGCTTGCTGTAGTTCTTAACTCCGCCAGCGCAAACCTTTCTGCGCTGGCGGAGTTTTTTTACCAGGACAGTAAATATTTTCCTGAAAGCTGCGTCTTTTAAGAAGTGGCCCCGTCATCAGGGTGTAACAAGAACAAAACACCTGAAAAAGACAAAGCCATGAAACGATTTCACGTAAACGTAAGGGTAAAAAACCTGGAGGAGTCCACCGCTTTTTATACCGCCCTCTTCGGAACCGGACCTACCGTGCTAAAGCCAGATTACGCTAAATGGATGCTGGAGGACCCACGCGTGAATTTCGCCATCTCGCATCACCCGGAGAATGCCGGCATTGAGCACCTGGGCATACAGGCCGAGAGCGAGGAAGAACTAGGTGAAGTATACGGCCGACTGAAAAAGGCCAAAGGCGCCATCCGGGAGGAGGGCAAGTGTACCTGCTGCTACGCCAAGTCCGAAAAGTCGTGGATTACCGACCCACAAGGTGTAGACTGGGAAGCGTTTTATACTTTCGGAGAGTCCACCGTGTATGGAGAGCCTGCTACCAAGTGCTGCCCCGAAGCCGCCGATGCCATTTAGTACAGAATAGACTAAGAAAAACAAAATCAGCAGCAGGTATACGTTTATATTTGCTGCTGATTTACATTGATCCCACACCTAAAATTATGGAAACCTCAACCCAACACGCAGTGCGGCTAACAGAGATGCTGCCGGGGCACTATCCGCAGGTAAAGGAAATCTACGAATTGGGCATCGCCACGAACAACGCCACCCTGGAAACCAACGCACCGGAGTGGGAGGAGTGGGACAGCAAGTATATGAAGAGCTGCCGGCTGGTCGCTTTGGCTGAGGATGGATCTGTGGCTGGTTGGGGCGCGCTGACGGCCGTGTCGGGCAGGTGCGTGTATAGTGGGGTGGCCGAGGACAGCGTGTACATCCACCCGAAGTATAAAGGCAGAGGCATTGGTAAACTGCTGCTACAGCAACTGGTGCAGGAGTCGGAGCAGGAGGGCATCTGGACCCTTCAGGCGGGTATACTCAAGGAGAACGCGGCAAGTATAAAACTGCACGAGCAGTGCGGGTTCAGGATAGTGGGGCTGCGCGAGCGCCTGGGGCAACTGCACGGGCAGTGGCGCGACATCTGCCTGATGGAAAGGCGAAGTAAAATAGTAGGTGTATAAGTATGGATAACTGCTGCATCAACCCCTCCACTAATTTGCCGCAGGATAGCTGCGCGGCCGTGGCTCCGGCCTTTTTAGCGTATGAAGCGCAGTTACGCGGCTTTGTGCTGAAACGCGTGCAGGACAAGGCAGAAACCGACGACATCCTGCAGCAGCTTTACCTGAAGCTCTACAAAAACTGTGAGCAGCTGCAGGGTGTGCACAACCTGAAGGCTTGGCTCTTCCAGATCACCCGCAACACCGTACACGACTTTTTCAGGGAAAACAGCCGCCGGCAACCACTGGCAGAGGAAGCAGAGTTGCCCGAGCCGGAGGACTTGTCGGAACAGAACCGGCAGGAGGTAGAGGCGCTGGTGGAGCCCTTAATCAACCTGCTGCCCACTGAGTATGCCGAGGCCCTGCGCCTAAGCGAGCTGGAGGGCGTGAGCCAGAAAGAGATTGCCGAGCGTTTGGGTATTTCCTACTCCGGAGCTAAATCCAGGGTACAGCGCGGGCGCGAGAAGCTGAAGCAGCTTTTTCTGGAGTGCTGCCACCTTGAGCTCAGCCACAATGGGCAGGTACTGGGCGCGGAGGTAAAGGCCAGCTGCGCGCCATTGCAGGAGCGGGGGAGTTGTTGTAAGGAATAGCCTTTGGCTAAACTTGGCAAAAAAGCTTGGTTGTGGCTGGCCCTGGTAAACTGTTAACTACCCTTAGCCTCCCAGAGGAGTGTACTTCAACTATCCTTAACCCTTTTCTAAAGTATAAATTAGTTCTATTCTTTGCCGGGTCCAACCACCCCTACCCCTCCTTGTCTAAGGTGGGGAGCTTGTAACTGCTACTTCCAAAGTATAAATCGTATAGCGTCAGTTCTCGCGCGGACAGGTCGCGACCTGTCCCTACAAAGTATAAACCCACCCCAGCCCCTCCGAGGAGGGGAATTTATACTTACTTCTCTCTCTGTCATCTGGAGCTGCGCGAGAGACCTAATGGGAATTCTAAACAGATTTCTCCCGAAGGTCGAGATAACAAAAAGCAGCGGCTATCGAACTGATTCCCAGCCTTTGGGTTGAGCGCCTTCTAGATTTCCGGTGCCGCAGGCAGCCTGAGGCACGAGGGCAGGAAATGTAGACAGCGCGATGCCCGAAGGCGAGGCCTCCCGGCCTAGGAGGGCAGAAAGTATAGATGCAACAGTAGCTTAAGTAAGGCTGGAGGATGAACGGCAGCTAGTAAGGATAGCTCGGTTCAAATAGAAGGAAGCAGGGGCTAGGGAAGTATAGACAGGCAAGGATAAGCTAGCAACCAAGTAACTAAAACCTATACCTCACCTGCACTTTCACATCTGATCTTCTAGGTCCTTCAATCATCTCCAGACCACTGCCTATACTTTGCTGGTCGCGGTAATGCGTGAGGCCATACTTTAGCCACACGTCCAGATCGCGGAGAGGGCGAAGCTGGAGCAACGTATAAAAGCGGGTGCCGCGGCCGCTGAAGGCTGGGATGGAGAAGGCGTAGAGCACGTCGCGCTCGTAGGCATACTGGCGGGTATCGTAGCTATCGGTGTCGAAGAGGGCGTAGCGGGTGCTGAGGCGGAGTTTACTGAAGGTGAAGTTCACGTCCTGCGAGATGAAGTACCCTGTTTGCTGCGGCGACTCCTGCGCATAAGTGCCAAACTGTACCCGCGACTTGAGGTTGAGCGTGCGGGTGGGCGAGGTTTCGAAGTATAACAGGTAGTTGCGCCGCTCTGCCTGCGCCACATAGTCCATGGCGGTGATGTTGCCGCTCAGGTTACGGCCCTTGCTCTCGTGGCGCATCTGCGCATACAGGCTGCTCTGGCGGTTGGGTCGGAAGTATAAGTGCACCAAATACTCATCGCCATGCGAGGGGGCATCCACCAGGTAGCGCAGCCACGGAAACCGGAACCTGTCGTAGTAGGCGGTAACCTCCCACTTCGGCAAGGGCTTTATCTTGATGCCGGTGTAAAAGCCCTGCTCGTTGATGTTGCGCGTGCCCTCGCCGAAAGCACTGCCATAAAAAGTATGGAAATCGCGGGCGTAGTAGCGGTACAGCATCGAGAGCTCCACGTTCCGGGCCAGGTTAGCGATGAGCCCGTTTATACTTCCCAAGCCGCCGCTTTTGCTCATGGCTGTCTCGCCGAACAAGTATACATTCTGCCAGGTGTAGCTGTAGTTGGTACCCAAGTTATAGTTATGGGTTCCGCCAAACTCGAACCGCTGGTAAGGTGCCCCTGCCTTGCGGATAGCAGCATTATAATGCGTGCCCAGTGCCGTAACGCCTATAGAGAGAGTTTTGTCCGCAGATCGGTACTGGGCGCTGCCACCGTATACTTGCTCCCGCACGGCGTCTTTGTTAGCCAGTTCGGTGGGCGTGCGGTGGAAACCTGAAGTCTGAATACCGGTAAAAACCTGCTCTTCTCTGTCGAGCGTGTCGAGTTGGGTTTGGAGGTTAGCGTCCACGAGCTTGTTCGAGTAGAACGCCGTCACATCTATACTTCCTAAAGTATACGTTACCGCCCCGCCACGCATAAAGGCATACTCCAGCACCGAACTATAGGGCCGAATGCCCAGGTTCGGCCTGCTGACGGTGGTAATCGTCTCGCCGCCCTTGCCCACGCTATAGCCCGAGGAGAGCAGCAAGCCCTGCCCGAACTGCAGCTGGTAGTCGCCCAAAGCAATGGTTTTAAAGCGCCCTTTGTTGTAGAGCTGTAAGTGCAAGGTATAGAAATCGAAGCCGTAGCGGCGGGTGCTGGGGCTCCAGGTAAATTGCTCGCCGGCGTCCTTCTCGGCCGTAATGCCAAAGCTATAGTCGCGGGCATGACTGATGCGGTAGCGCAAGTATAGCTTCTCCGGCGAACCCAGGTAGCGGGTGGTGGAGCGGCTGGTACTGTCGATGGAAGTATAACCGCGGCGCTGTTGCAGCGTGCGCTCGTAGCGAAGTATAAGTGCGTTGTTGTCCTCCCCGACCATGCGTTGCCAGAGCGGCCGCGCGTCGGATTGCAGGCCCGCGTCCGGCACCTGCACGAAGGGCAAGAGGCGGTAAATGGTGGCCAGATCGAAGCCCGGAATGGCCTGCAGTTCGTAGATGCTCAGCAGTTCTCCGTTCTCCTGCAGGTAATTAAAGAAGGCTACAATCTGCGGGCGCGACAGCAAGTATAGCGAGGCCAGTTCCTCCGGTGTGGTGCGATTCAGATTAACTGGGCGCTGGTAGTACTGGAAAAGGGTTTCGTAGAGGTCTTCGTAGCTGATGCTTTCATCGTCCTGCTCGGCAAACAGCTCCTGCACCAGCAAGTCCAGGTCTATACTTTGGCGTGGGTAGTTCTGGGCCAGCAGCGGAGACAGGCACGGCAGCATGCAGCAAAGTATAAAAAAGCCTCTTCTCATAAGCGCGATGACGAACGACTATTAGACAAAGGATTGTTTGATAAAAGACAAAAGGTGAAGTATAAAACCACCTCTTCACTTTCTAACTTCCAAACCTTCTAACTTTCTAACTCCTAAACTCCCCAACTCTCTACCTCACTGGCTTTGCCTGGAGAAAGTATAGCCCACCGATACACGGTGGCTGTTGCCGATGGGTGTGGTGGAGCCGAAGGCATAATCTACCTGCAGTTGCCTGGCCACAAAGCCTGCCCCGAAACTCAAAGTGCCGGTTAGGGTGCTGAAGCCGGAGCGAAGTATAAATCTGTCCTGCAGGAGCGCATACTCGGCCCCGGCCTTAAAATCAGCATTATGGTCTATGTTTTTCTCTGTCTCGGCGGCCAGCAGCAGGCGCGAGGTGGGGCGGTAGGAGAGGCCGGCTTTCATGATGGTGGGCAGGCGCTCATCCTCGAAGGAGGCTAACCTGGCTTGGTTCAGGTTAAAGGCATAGGCACCAAAGTATAAATCAGGTACTATCTCGCCCTGCACCCCTGCTGAGAAAGCCACTGCCTTTTGGCTGCCATACTCCTGCACGGCTACCTGCCACACATCAGCCTTGGCCCCCAGACTGAACTGCCCCAGCTTGTGCGCCACGCCCAGCCCGGCGTGCTGCTGGCTAAAAAGCGCATCCCCAAACCTGCTCAGACTCAGGCCATAAGTGCCATACGTTTGGGTAGGATAAACAGCCTGCAGGGCAACCGTGGTAAAGGCGCGCTCCCCAAACCTGTTCGCCGCATACACGGCCAGGGCAGGCGCCGTGAGGTTAGCCATACCTGCCGTATTATTCGCCACCGACCACACATCCGCCACCGCCACCGAAGTATAGCCCATGCCTGCCGTACGCGCCCCGAAATTGCACAGTTCCTGAGCCTGTGCATGCCGCAGCGCGGAGGTGAGAAGTATAAAAAGTATAGCAGTGTAATTGTGCTTCATTTCATCAGGAATAGCAGAAGGATTCTATCTTTATTAAGTGCTATAGTGTTCTATATAACTACTTGATATTGTATTATATGGATTCATACTTGTACGGAGCAGATTGTTTAAATGATTTAGGGAATGTATAGAACCGCTGAATTAGGATAGATTTTTAGCGACTAAAGAAATTGGTGTGTTGACATCGAAAAGATGTTTATTGGTATTGATTTATTGTATAATTGTATTATTTAGATAGAGGCGCCGGAGGGGAAGTACGTAGAATTAAGCTGTAACAGTTTGTTAAACAGCTAAAAACGTGCTTATGAAAAAGGTTCTACTACTTAGTCTAATGCTGGCGTTGCTTTTGCCACTGTTGGGCTATACTCAAGGAGCCAGAACGGTGTCGGGACAGGTAACGGATCAGGAGTCCGGACAGCCTTTGCCTGGGGTGGCGGTGATTGTACAGGGCACAACCGTGGGTACTACAACCGGTGCCAGCGGGGAGTTTACACTTAATGTTCCTGAAAACGCTAATACGCTGGTTTTTCGCTTCTTAGGGTATGCCGAGGTGGTTCGGGAAATAGGGAATGCCACTACTATTAATGTAGCCATGGGGCTGGACTCCGAGCAGCTGCAGGAAGTGGTGGTAACCGCCCTCGGCCGCGAGGAGGAAGAAAGAACGCTGGGTTATGCCACGCAACAGGTGGGCTCAGAGCAGATAACCCAGGGCCGCGAACGCAGCGTGGCCAACGCACTGCAAGGGAAGGTTGCCGGTGTAAACATCCAGAGTCAGGGCGGAGGCCCGGGTGCCTCCACGCGTGTGGTAATCCGTGGCGCCAAATCCATCTCGCAGAGCAACCAGGCCCTTTTTGTGATAGATGGTATCCCTGTGGATAACAGCGCCAGCGGAACAACTGACGCTCTGAATGCTGGTGTGGACGTGGGTAACCGCGCCAACGACATCAACCCGGATGATATTGAGTCTATCAACATCCTGAAAGGCCCGGCTGCAGCGGCGCTTTACGGTGCCCGAGCCGCCAACGGGGTAATCATGATCACAACGAAATCAGGCAGGGGAGCCACTAAAAAGGCGGAGATCACCTACCTGACCTCCTATACTGTGGAGGATATCCTGCGCTACCCGGAACTGCAGAACCGCTATGGCCAGGGCTTCTTCGGTGCACCGGACCTGCTGGAAAACACCAGCTGGGGCCCACGCTTTACCGGAGAGCTTTTGCCATGGGGCCAGATAATAGACGGGCAGCAGCGCGTGAAGCCATACTCTGCGCTGGAGGATAACATTAAGGAGTTCTTCGACTACGGCTATAACTGGACCAACACGGTTTCGCTATCCGGTGCTGCCGATAATGCCACTTACTATGCGTCTTACTCTACAACACAGCAAGAGGGTGTGGTACCAACCACCGAGTATAGCCGCCATTCCCTGGCCGTAAAGGGTAGCACCAAGCTGCTCAACAAGTTTAACTCCACTGTGTCTCTTACCTATACCAAGTCTGGGGGCGACTTTGCCTTAACCGGGCAGGGTAACTCGGTTTTCAACCAGATTATACAGACGCCGCGCGATATTCCGGTACGTGAGCTGGAAGACCTGGAGAGTCCCTTTAACGATGAGGCGGGCTTTTACTCCCCCTATACCATTAACCCCTACTGGTCGCTGAGAAACCAGACATACGAAAACGAGGTGGACCGCCTGTTTGGTAACATCACCCTGGGGTATGATATCATGGAGGGCCTTAACGTGACTTACAGAATCGGTACAGACTTCTATACAGACCGCCGTAAGCAGTTTATGGCCATCCGCAACGTGCAGGGGCAAAACGCCGCGAACAACGACAACGGTATGTACGCAGAGCGCCAGGTCTACTACAGGGAAGTAAACTCAGACCTTATCGTGAGCTACAACAGGGACTTGTCTGATATCCTGACACTGGATTTGCTGGTTGGTAACAACATCAACCAGCGGGAAAACGACGACCTGACAGCCACTGCCGACGCGCTGGCAAACAACGAGTTCAGGTCCCTGAGCAACATTATCGGTACGCCGCTTACCGTTAGTTTCCGCGATAAGAGAAGGCTGGTAGGTATTTACGGCTCTGCCAAGCTGGGCTACCGAAACTTCCTTTGGCTGGAGGTAACTGGCCGTAACGACTGGTCTTCTACCTTGCCCATAGACGATAACAGCTTCTTCTATCCGTCTGTAAACCTGGCTTTTGATGCGGCGGAGGCCTTTGGCTTGGCTGAGACCACACCAATCAACTTCGCCAAGATCAGGGCCAACTACGCTAACGTGGGTAACGATGCGCTGCCTTACAGCACACGTTCGGTGTTTGTTTCGGGCAACATCAGCGACGGTTTTGCTGGCACAGACCTGAACTTCCCGTTTGCCGGCTTGCCTGGCTTTGAGGTGAGCAACGTCATTGGCAACGCTAACCTGGAGCCGGAGAACACGAGTTCCTGGGAGGTGGGGGCCGATATGCGCTTCTTTAACGAGCGCCTGCGCGTGGACGCCGCCTACTATAACTCCAAATCAACAGACCAGATCATCAACGTGCCGCTTTCTTTCGCGACAGGCTTCGGCTCTGCATTCCTTAACGCAGCCACCATCCGAAACGAGGGCGTAGAGCTGTTGGTAGGAGGTATCCCAATTGAGATAGGGGACTTTAGCTGGGACATCAGTGTGAACTTCACCAAGAACGAAAACACTGTAGAGGACGTGGCTGGCGATAATGAGATTTCCTTAGGTGGTTTGTCTTCAGCGGCCCTGGTTATCTCAGAAGGAAGGCCGTATGGTACATTCCTGGCAGAGGACTTCCTGCGCGACCCGCAGGGACGCATTGTGGTGAACCCTTCGACCGGACGGCCCCGCCTGGCGACCGAGCAAACCTACCAGGGCAGCATACAACCTGACTGGCAGGGCGGCCTGGTGAATACCTTCCGCTACAAAGGCCTGCGCATGTCGGTGGTGTTTGATACACGGCAGGGAGGCAAGATTTACTCCAGAACCCGGGGTACCCAACGCTTTGCCGGTACTGCCCCTGAAACGCTCTTCAACGACCGTCAGCCATACATCATCCCTAACTCTGTGGTGCAGGTAGGTAACAGCGATGAGTATATTGAGAATACCACACCGCTCACCAACTCCAACCTGTACGAATACTGGGGTAACCTGCCGGAAGGCACCAACATCATAGATGCCTCATTTACCAAGCTAAGGGAGGTAAGTATCTCTTACAGCCTGCCCAGGGCCATTACTGAAAAAACCTTCTTCGGTAACATAGAGGTAGGCCTTTCCGGCCGTAACCTGGTGCTGTGGACGCCGGATGAGAACACCTACATAGACCCTGAGGTGAACAGCTTTGGCAACGGCAACCTGCAGGGCTATGAGTTCAGCAGTTACCCAAGCACCCGCTCCTGGGGCGCCAACCTCAGAGTTACTTTCTAAAGAACCGAAGACGAGAAAATCATGAAAAAGCAATTTATAAAAGGGCTTGCTGTATTATTGGCCTTGTCTCTCGGCTTTACAGCTTGCGACGACTACCTCGACATAAACGTGGACCCCAACAACCCGCCAACCTCTACGCCGGCACTGACCCTGCCGGCGGCACAAGGGGAACTGGCCTATGTGCTGGGCAACCAGTTTCAGTTTTTGGGCAACTTCTTCGCCCAGCACTGGACCCAGGCCGGCGCCGCCAACCAGTACTGCGACCTGGAACTCTATGAGATAACCTCCTCAGACTACGATGCCCGTGTGTGGGGTGAGTTGTACGCCGGTGCCCTGCAAGACTTCCGGTTTGTGAGCGACCAGGCCAGAGAGGATGGCGACCGAAACGCGGAAGCGATTGGCCGCATCATGGAAGTGTACACAATGCAGGTGATTACAGACGCCTGGGGCGATGTACCTTATACCACGGCATTGACCGGGTTGGATGACCCGAACCCATCCTACCAGGCACAACAGGAGATATACGACCTGTTTATCGTGCAGCTGGATTCGGCTCTGGCGCTGATCGATGAGGGGGCTGATACGGAGGTCGGTAGTGCTGACCTGGTGTATGGCGGAGACATGGGGCGCTGGCGCAGGTTCGGCAACACGCTCAAACTCAAGATTTACCTGCGTCAGGCATACGTTCGGCCAGATGTTGCCCAAAGCGGCATTCAGGCTATGTATGCCAGTGGGGCGGAGTTTCTGCAGATAGGCGAAACCGGCGACGTAGAGTTTGCTGACCAGACCCAGAACCGGAACCCTTTCTACCAAACTCAGGTGGTGTTCCGGGGCGGGGTGGACGTGGTAGCCAGCAATACCTCCCTGGAATTCCTGCAGGAGACCAATGATCCACGGCTCAGCGACTTTTACGCTCCGGCAGAAACGGGCGCGGCAGCAGGAAGCTTTGTCGGTGTAGACCAGGGCGTGGAATGTACCCCTGACAGGACTGGTAACCAATCCAACTCTGTGTCGAAGCCTGGGCCGGCAGTGGCCAGTCCTACCACCGCGATTCCCTTTATAACCGCCGCCGAGAGCTTCTTCCTGCAGGCTGAGGCTGTGGCACGTGGCTGGACTGGTGGTGCTGGTGGCGATGCGGCCGAACTGTACGCCCAGGGCATTAGGGCCTCCTTTGACTACCTGGGAGAGGATGTGGCGCAAGTAGATCAGTTGCTGCAACAGCCAGGAGTAGCCTATCCGGTTGGGGCCGATGTAGAGGCGCAGGTGGAGCAAATTATTACGCAGAAGTGGGTTTCCTTTAACGGGGTCCAAGGTTTTGAGTCCTGGACAGAGTACAGGAGAACAGGATATCCAGGCTTTATAGACCCTTCTGCGGCATCTAACCTGGCTGCCGGAGTAATACCCAAGCGCCTGGTGTACCCAAACACGGAATCGATCCGAAACCAGAATTACCCGGGCCTGATAGAAATCAGCATACCGGTGTGGTGGGACGTGAAGGACTAATGTGAAACATAAACTTGAGGAAAGATGAAAAGCATCAATAAAACCTTCATGGCAGCCATGCTCTCGGTGATGGCGCTCCTTTTGCCTGGCTGCGAGAAAGATGATGAAACGGCAAATGTTTCGTTTGTAACTACTTATCCTGTCGTCACGCTGCTGGGAGACCAGTGGGAGGTGCTGCAGGTTGGGGAAACCTTCACGGATGCGGGGGCAGAGGCTTTTGAAGGCGAAACAGCCATCGATTTTACCACCTCTGGCTCTGTCGATACGAGCGTGCCCGGCGTTTATGTGCTCACGTATACCGCTGTCAATCAGGATGGATTCTCCACATCGGAGAGAAGGTACGTGGGTGTTGTTACGCCCGAAGCAGCTGCCATCGATTTAAGTGGGCAGTACCAGCGCACCGTAGGCGACCGGGGAATCTCTACCGTGACACAGATTGAACCCGGCTTGTTTGAAACGAATAATGTCGGAGGTGTTGCTGCTCCGGGGCCTGCCACTACGGTCAGGTTTTACCACTACGATGTTGGCATGATTGGGGTTCCTCCGCAAGATGTGCAAGGCAGCGAATTCGCCGCGGTTGATGCCACCGTTATTCCGGGGGTAAGTTACAGCTGGGTCGTTATAAACTCTGGCTATGGTACCGCTCTTCGAACGTTTGTTAAACTATAAAACCGAATCCATATGAAGCTGAAATATACTTTGTTACTGACCCTGTTTCTGTCGCTGGGCGTGTTTAGTGCCTGCGACGACGATGACGATGATGACATAGACTACACGGCAACCTACCCCATCTCGGGAACCTGGAGTGTTACCTTTAATATAGAGACAGCTCCTGGGCAGTTTGAGCCGCTTACGGATCTAACCGAAGTGCTGATTTATAATACGGCCGCCAACGTGCCTACAGAGGTTTGGATAGACGATGAGGGAAATGTTGCTGATTTTAAGGTTAAAACACCTATTAATATCGGCAATTTAACCTTTGGCGGGGAGAACCTGGCAAACGATTACGAACCCACACAGGTAACCATCACCGATGGGCAGGTTTTCCTCAATGCCGTGGAAGTCAATAATGTGCTGCGCGATAGCATTTACTTCAGGGTATCGTTCAGTGACGATGAGGACGCTGAAGGCAATCCCGATCCCTTTGGCACCATCTACCATGTGTACGGCCACCGCAGCTCCGGATTTGAATAAAGGTTTGTGCAGTTGGCAAAAGGAAAGGCAGATTCTGAAAAGTCTGCCTTTCTTATTAACCTGAAAGTATAAGCAGTTCAGCTTGTTCCCTATTTTTTCCATCAACCTGTCTTGTATATGCGGCTGCTCGCGGTTTGGCTTACTGTGGCTATGCTGATGCTCTGCGAGCCTCTGGTGCTGTATGCTTATGCCTTGCCTCAGGCAGGTGGCTTTACCGTACGCGGCACTGTACGGGATGCGCAGACAGGAGAGGCCATTGCCGGCGCCGCTGTGCTGGCGGAAGGCAGTAGCACAGGTACTACCACGGATGCGACTGGCACCTTTAGGTTATACTTGCCTGCCGGGAGTAGCACGGTGGTTATTTCATACCTGGGCTACGAGCGGGCCACTGTGCGCGTGAGCAGTGGCAACACTACGCTGAAGGTGCCGTTGGCGCGGTCGTCGGTGCAGCTGTCGGAGGTGGGGGTAGTGGGGCAAAAGCCGGTGCATGATAACATCCGCAGTGTGCAGAGCGGTATCACGAGCCTCAACATCAATACCATTAAATCGGTGCCTGCCTTTCTGGGCGAGGTGGACGTGGTGAAAAGTATAAAACTGCTGCCGGGCGTAAGCTCGGTAGGCGAGGCGGCGACGGGCTTTAACGTGCGGGGCGGAAGCGTGGACCAGAACCTTATACTTTTGGATGGCGCGCCGCTGTTTAACAGTGCCCATTTGTTTGGCTTCTTTTCGGTTTTCAACCCCGATGCCGTGGAGGATGTGACGCTGTACCGGGGCGGCGTGCCGGCGCAGTATGGCGGGCGCATCTCCTCGGTGCTGGATGTACGGATGCGGGAGGGTGATAGGGAGAAGTTCGCGCTCAACGGAGGTGTGGGACTTGTCTCGGCCAGGCTGGCGGTGGAGGGGCCTATCATCCAAGACAAAACCTCTTTCTTGGTGGCCGGCCGCAGTTCCTACTCCGACTGGTTGCTGCGCAAAATGCCCAACGCCAATATCCGCAACAGCCATGCTGCCTTTTACGATGCCTCTGCCAAGATCAGCCATACGTTTAGTGAGCGTAATAAACTCGCTGTCTCCGGCTACCGCAGCTTCGATGAGTTTGGCTTCTCGGGCGACACGCTCTACAACTGGACGACCAACGCTGCCACGGCCACCTACACGCGCCGCTTCAGTTCCAGCCTTTCCATGAGCCTGATTGGGGTGTACACAGATTATACTTTCAAAGTGAAAACCGAGCAGCGCGTGAATGCCTCGGAGTACAGCAACGGCATTGAGCTGAAAAGTATAAAGGCAGACTTTGCGCTGGCTACCGGCAAGCATGCGATTCACTTCGGAGCAGCGGCCCTGGATTATACGTTTGAGCAGGGCAGACTAACGCCAACTTCGGCTGAGTCGCAGGTGCTGCCGGTGCAGCTGCAGCCGGAGCAGGCGCTGGAGAGTGCCCTGTACTGGAACGATGAGGTGCGGCTCTCGCCTAAGCTCTCCCTCATGTATGGCCTGCGCTACTCGTTTTACGCCAACTACGGGGCCGGGCAGGTATACCGCTATCAGCCAGGTGTGCCCAAACAGGAGCGCACCATTACGGATACTTTAAGCTATAGCCGCGGGGAGGTGATCGAGAGCTACCACGGAGCCGAGCCACGCTTTTCGGTGAATTATTCGTTGAACGAGCGCAGCGCCATCAAGCTAGGGTATAACCGCCACCGGCAGTACCTCCACCTTATCTCCAACACCACCACTATCTCGCCCACCGATATCTGGAAGAGCAGCAACACGCATATAAAGCCGCAAATTGGGGATCAGGTGAGCCTGGGCTACTTCCGAAATTTTACAAAAAATACGATAGAGGCTTCGGTAGAGGGATATTACAAGCGGATGGAGCACATGCTGGACTATAAAAATGGGGCGGATTTATACTTGAACCTGACCCTGGAGGCGGATTTGTTGGCAGGCGAAGGCAGGGCCTATGGCGTGGAGGCAAGCATCAGCAAGGTAAGCGGGCGGCTGACCGGTTGGCTCAACTATACGTACGCCCGCACCGAGATTGCCGTAAAAGGCGCCACGGCAGAGGAAACTGTGAACAAAGGAGAGTATTACCCGGCCAGCTACGACAAACCGCATACTTTAAACCTGGCCGCCAGCTACGAAATGGGCAAACGCTGGCAGCTGGGCGCTACTTTTACCTATAGCACCGGCCGCCCCATCACCGCGCCGCTCGCGCACTACGTTATCGGCGATTTTATCGTGCCCCACTTCGGAGACCGCAACCAGCAGCGCATCCCCGACTACCACCGGCTGGACCTGTCGCTCTCGCTCTTGCCAGACAAGGCTAGGAACAAGCGCTGGGAGGGCACCTGGAACCTCTCGCTCTACAACGTGTATGGGCGCAAAAACCCGTACTCGGTTTTCTTCCGGCAAGTGTACGGCTCCCCGCCCAGGGCTTACCGGCTTGCGGTGGTGGGCGTGCCGCTGCCCTCTATTTCTTATGATTTCAAGTTCAGGTAACGCGCCATGAAAAAAGCAGTCATCTTAAGTATAATTTTGCTGCTGGCAGGCAGCTGCATTGACCCGCTGGACCTGGACATTGACGACCAGGCGGAACAACTGGTGGTGGACGGCATGATCACCAACGAGCCGGGACCCTACACCGTGCGCCTAAGCCGGAGCAAACCCTACGATACTTATGCCGACAGCTGGAGCGCCACAGAAACAGGGGCCACTGTTATACTTTCAGATGACCACGGAAACCAGGAAACACTCACCGAAACAGCGCCAGGACTCTACCAGACCAGCGAAGGAGGCATGCAGGGACAGCTGGGCTATACTTACACGTTGAGCATCCGCACGAAAAGCGGGCAGTTCTATACTTCTCTCCCCGAAACGCTCCGGCCCGTGCCGCCCATCGACAGTTTATACTTTGAGGTACGCCCGCAGCAGATCCTCAACGAGGCGGATGTGGAAGAAACCATTTACATGGTGGATGTATTGGTGGACGCCCCAGACCCGGCACAGGAAAAGAACTACTACCTGTGGCAATGGACGAGCACCTTTCAGGTAAACACCCAGCCCTGGGATTATGCTGAGAAAATAAGGGGTGTGCGGGTGCCCATGCCCAAAGATTGCTGCGAAGTATGCTGGATTACCAGCCCCACCGGCAGCGTAAACGTGCAGGACGACAGGCTAATAAACGGCGGCACCCTGAGCCGGCATCTGGTAACCAGCATCCCCGTGACAGAACAGGCCTTTGGCACCAAGTACCACCTGGAGGTAAAGCAGCTCTCCGTTTCAGAGGCCGCCTACGATTACTGGCGCATCCTGAAGGCACAGATCGAGAACGGGGGAAGTATACAGGACCCGCCTCCCGCTACTATCATCGGAAACATCACCAATTTAGCCACAGGAGAACCAGCGCTGGGCTTTTTCGGGGCTTCGGCGGTAACAAGGCGCAGCCTGGATGTCCGGCGGGAGGATTTGGGCGTGCGGGTGGGGCAGTACATTTTTCCGGATGACTGTCGGGTGATTGCCAACAGCACCACAGAGCGGCCGGCATTCTGGTGAAAGTATAAAGGTTGTATTATCTAAAACGAGAAGAGGGGCTACAGTAAACGGCAGCCCCTCTTTTATGCTTGGTTTATACGTTATAGCCTACTCCACGCTAAGCTCATCCACCAGCAACCAGGTTTCGCGGCCGCGTACCGTATACTGGTCGGGAGCTACGCCTACGTTGCGGGCAATTACCTTTACGAAACGCGCCTTGGTAGCCGGGAACTCCGCGGCAATCGTTTTGCGCATCATGCCTTCTTCCTTCCCCGCATTGCTGATCACCTTTACGGTTTTAAAGTTCTTGCCATCCTCCGACACGGCATACTCCACCTGCGTGGGCAGGAACACACGGTAGCCAATGTGCTGCACGTAAGAGCTGCTGATTTTGGAGATGGACTGTACCTGCTCCAGGTCGATCACGGCTTCCAGGTCATCCTTCAGGTAGCCCAGCCAGTGGCCATCGTAGTGGTCGGTGGTGCCGTAGAGGCCGTTTACCAGGGCAGCTGTGCCCGGCGAAAAGCTACGGTGCGGCTCCTTGGCCAGCGTTACTTTTCGGTTGAGGGCTTTGTGTGCATCAAATACCCTGGTGGTGGCCTGGCCTATCAGCTTACCATCCTGAAAAGAGCCTGCCTTTATGACGGCAGCTTTCGTCAGTTCAAACGGCCCGGTATACTTCCGGGATTTGGCAGTTGGCTCAGAGCCGTCCAAAGTATAATAAATGTCCGTGCCAGCGGCATCCGTGGTAAACGTAACCCTGGCAGCCTTGCGCTCCGGAACTACCTGTAGTTGCTGCTTCACCTGGAAGGCGCTTTTGGCGTAGTTAATGCCCATGGCATCGTAACGCTGGTACTGCTGCTGCATACGCGCCTTAAAGTCATCCCAGTTTTTCAGGTTTACCGGCGTCCAGAGAACTTCTGACAGCGCCGCAACGCGCGGGAAAGCCATGTACTCTACGTGCTTGGTATTGGGAATATACTCTGTCCAGATGTTGGCCTGGGCGCCCAGGATATACTTTTGCTCTTCTTTGGAGAGCTCTGCCGGCGTAGGGTTGTAGGAGTAGACCCTTGCAAGCGGGTTATTGCCGTGGATGGTCACAGGCTCCAGTTCACGGTCGCCCTGGTAGTGGTCGAAGTATACATAATTGCCAGGCGTCATCACCACGTAATGCTTCTGCTTGGCTGCCTCGATGCCACCTTTCTCGCCGCGCCAGCTCATTACGAGGGCGTTGGGGGCCAATCCGCCCTCCAGAATTTCGTCCCAACCAATGATAGTGCGGCCTTTGGCGTTCAGAAACTTCTCCATGCGCTGGACAAAGTAGCTCTGCAGCTCATGCTCGTCCTTCAGGCCTTCATCTTTGATGCGCTTCTGGCACTTAGGACATTCTTTCCAGCGGGTCTTTGGGGCCTCGTCGCCGCCGATGTGCACGATCTGGCTCGGGAACAGGGCCAGCACCTCGGTCATCACGTCTTCCAGAAAGGCGAATGTCTGCTCGTTACCGGCGCAAAAAATATCATCAAAAATGCCCCATTTGCCTTCTACTTTAAACGGGCCGCCGGTACAGGAGAGCTCCGGGTAAGCCGCCAGCGCCGCCACTGCGTGGCCTGGCATCTCAATTTCAGGCACTACCGTGATGTAGCGCTCCTGCGCATACTTCACTACTTCTTTTATCTGCTCCTGCGTGTAGAAACCGCCGTGGCGTTTGTTGTCATAGGTCTGGGGTAGATCCCAGTAGTGGCCGATTAGGGTGCTGTCGCGCCAGGCACTGATTTCGGTGAGTTTCGGGTGCTTCTTGATCTCGATGCGCCAGCCCTGGTCGTCGGTCAGGTGCCAGTGGAAGGTGTTGAGCTTGTGCATGGCCAGGTAGTCGATGTACTGCTTCACAAATTCTACCGGCATAAAATGACGCGTCACGTCCAGGTGCATGCCGCGCCACTCGTAGCGGGGTTTATCGGCTATGCGCACTGCAGGAATCGTTACCGGCGCCTTGGTAGGCTGAGGCGGCAGCAACTGCTTTATACTTTGCGTACCGATAAAAAGGCCGTTTGGCTGGTTGGCGGCAAGTATAATTTGTTCTGGTGTTACTTCTAACGTATAGCCTTCCTTGCCCAAGGTATCCGTGGCAGCAGTAAGGCTGAGCTGGATGATGTTCTTGGCCTTTTTCTTTGCGTCTTTCTGGATGACCTGCGGCTGCACACCGGTGGCAGTTTTTATACTTTGCGCCAGCTGGTCGGCTATACTTTTCAGCTCCTCGTTTTGGGCCGGTACGTGGATTTTGGTGTCGGCATTGAGGGTAAAGTGGCCGCTCTGGGACGTCAGGTGCTGTGGTTTCGGGATGATGGAGATGGCCGGACCGGCTGTTTGATTTTGAGCCTGTGTACTGCTGAGACCTAGTAAGAAGGCCATGCTAAGCAACAGGGGAAAGGTTTTATTAAATCTCATGAAAAGTTAAGGTGTTAGAACATCAAGAATAAGGAATATTTGATAGAAATACCAGCGGGGGAGAGTTTGGGAGTTAGAGAGTTTAGGAGTTAGAAAGTTGGGAAGTTAAAAAGTTAGAAAGTTGTTTTAGGACTTGCAGGGTTTGGTAGGCTTCGAGTTTATGAGGTTGGCTATACTATATTATTTGACTGAATCAGGATTTTCAGGATTAAGGGATGAACAGGATTGTAGGACCGGGCCCAACCACCCCTGGCCCCTCCTTAGCTAAGGCGGGGAATTTGTAACTGCTTTGGCTAAAGTATAAGCGCTGTAGCTGCTGTCTATGCAAAGTATAACCCACCCCTGGCCCCTCCGAGGAGGGGAATTATACTTGTCTCTCTCCTTGTCATCTCGAGCAGCGCGAGAGATCTAGCGGGAATTCTAATCAGATCTCTCCCGAAGGTCGAGATGACAGTAGTAGCAGCGGCTATCGAACCTATCCCAGCCTTTGGGTTGAGCGCCTTGTGCATGTTGCGGTGCCCGCTAGGGCAGCCCGCAGCGGAGCGAGGAGCAGCTTCAGGCACACCGCGCGATGCCCGAAGGCGAGGCCCCCCGGCCTAGGAGGGCACCAAAGCCAGAGGTGCAACTGTAGGCTTGTGGGAACTATAGGAGGAACGGCAGTTTGGAAGTATAGCTTGGTTCAAGTTATGAGAAGCGGCGGCTAAGGAAGTATAGGCAAAGTATAAAGTATGGCTCAAATGGACAAACAACCGCAGACTGACGCTATGCAACAAGCATAAAAATAGCAGCGGCGCTGGGGCATCCCCAGCGCCGCTGCTTATACTTTATCAGGAAAGGCTTAGTCTTTCACCTGCAGTTTCACTCTGGCTTTGCCTTGCTTCTTATCAACCTTAAACTCGGTTTTGCCTTGCTTCAGGTTTTGCTGGGCTTCTTCAACTACAGCGTTCAGCAGCTCAGCCTGTGGAGAGGCGGCTTCTTCTACCTTAGCTGTCGCAGCTTCGCTTGGGCCGGGGTTCTCACCGTCCACAATCGTCATCTCGTTGATCAGGTTGGTGGCGCCTGCATACTTTTCGATCAGGAAGAGCACGTAGCGTGAGTCCACGTTGATGCAGCGCTTGTAGTCCGGGTCGTACACCAGGTCGCCGGTCATAGCTTCCCAGTTGCCGTCGAAGGCCAGGCCGATGAGCTCGCCTTTGCCGTTGATTACCGGAGAACCGGAGTTACCGCCCGTGATGTCGTTGTCGGTGATGAAGTTAACCACCAGTTCACCTTTGGAGTTGGCGTAGCGACCGTAGTCTTTTGCCTCATACAGTTGCTTGAGCTTGGCCGGGATGATGAACTCCTCGTTGTTCGGATCTTCCTTGGCCATGGTGCCTTCCAGCGTAGTATAGTAGTTGTACAGCACGCCATCCTGTGGGCTGTAATCCTTCACTGAACCGTAGCTCAGGCGGATGGTAGAGTTGGCATCCGCGTAGTATACTTTGTCCGGGTTCATCAGGCGCAGACCGGCTACGTACAGGCGATTGGCTTTGGCTAATTTCGCCTCGCTCTCGGCTAATTTTGGCGCGATGTTGTTTCTGTAGTTATCTACAATCGCGTTCACGATCTGGAAAGCCGGGTCGTTATCGAGCGCCTTCTGCGTTGGGTTCTGCAGGAAGCTGTTAAGCTTCTGCTCGTTCACCACAATTGAGTTGCTGTACACGTGGTCGGCCAGTTTCCCGAAGTTGCCTTTATACTTTTGCACCAGCTTTTTGAAAGACTCCGGCTGCTGGTCTTTGGCGATGTCGTCGTAGTAGGCTTTCATCAGGGCCGCAAATACTTTCTTATCCGCTGGCAGGTAGTAGTCTTTGAAGAAAGCATCTACGCGTGGCTTCACATCTTCAGCGGCTTTCTTAGCTGCGGCTGCGTTACCTGATTTAAGGGCAGTATACACTGGCGTCAGGCGGTAAGCCATCAGCAGCGCCTCGGTGCCCAGAACGGCCTCGTTCAGGTACACCGAACCTAAGTTATACTTCTCGATGGTGGTATAGGCATCAGCAATATCGCTCATCACGTTGCCATAAGTAGCTTTGCGCTCGGCGTCGGCATTTGCCCAGGCCTGGAACTTGTCCTCGTCGGCAATTTTACCTTCGATGGTGCGCATGCGCTTGATGCCCTCGTTCTGGCCGATAGAGTACTTGTAGTAGTTAGATGTAGAGGCATACTTGGAGGCATACTTGATGCGGGTAGCATCAGCCTTGTCCATCTCCTCTTTCCAGATATCGAGCTTCTGCTCGCGCAGTTTAATGCGGGAGTTGTTCAGCTGGTTTACCTCCAGTTTCAGGCCGTGCGAAGTCATGAAACGCTTGGTGCGGCCCGGGAAGCCGAATACCATGGCAAAGTCGCCTGGGTCTTTCTCTCCGATGTTGATGGGCAGGTGGTGGGCTGGCTTGTAAGGCACGTTGCTCTTGCTGTAGGTGGCAGGAGAGCCATCTGGAGCCATGTACACGCGGAACATCGCGAAGTCACCAGTATGGCGCGGCCACATCCAGTTGTCGGTATCACCACCGAACTTACCAATAGAAGATGGCGGAGCACCTACCAGACGCACGTCGGTGTAGCGGTTGTATACGAACAGGTAAAACTCGTTGCCGTTGAAGAAATCACGCACATAGGTTACATACTTGCCGTTCTCAGAGGCCTCTTTGGCCAGTGCCTGCGTGCGCTGCGCAATCAGTTGGGCGCGCTGCTCTTCCGGTGTGTTGTTGTCGATACCTTCGAGTACCTTGCCGGTCACGTCGTCCATGTAGTGCAGGATGTCTACAAACAGGCCTTCGTTTGGCAGCTCCTGATCTTTAGAAGTAGCCCAGAAACCGTTGGTCAGGTAATCGTTTTGCGGGGTGGAGTGTGATTGGATCTGACCGTAACCGCAGTGGTGGTTGGTCAGCAGCAGGCCCTCTGGTGAAATGAACTCGCCGGTACAGAAACCACCGAACTGCACGATGGCATCCTTCAGGCTCGAATTGTTTACAGAGTAGATTTCTTCGGCCGTCAGCTGAAGTCCCTGTTTCTGCATATCCGTGTGGTTCAGACGCTTGATGAGCATCGGCAACCACATACCTTCGTCCGCCTTCGCCGCAAACGGCGTGCTCAGCGAGACTAAAAGTAGGAGTGAAAGGATTCTTTTTAACATGGAAATTTGTTTAGATTAGTTTAACCGAGGCAAATTTAGCAAAAGTTGCTGCCTTTTGCTGTAAATCATACGCGGTGCTCGCCGCAAAGTAGTTATGACCTGGATATTTAAAAAGTTGGTGCTGGCGCTGGTGTGGGTGTACCAGCACATGATTTCGCCGCTCACGCCGGCCTCCTGCCGCTATACGCCTACCTGCTCGCAGTACGCCGTGGATGCGGTGAATAAGTATGGCCCCTTTAAAGGCGGCTGGATGGCGCTCAAGCGGATCGGGCGTTGCCATCCCTGGGGTGGGAGTGGGTATGATCCGGTGAAGTAGTATACTTAATATCCTTATCTATTCTATCTGGAGCGCGTTTACAACTCGTGTCTACTGTAGTGTTGGGTTTGTAACCCAACTGGCTTGAAAAGCCATACTTTATACTTTGCCTATACTTTTATACTTCGGTTATAATAGCTGTTATACTTTCATAGCCACCGCTTCCCGCTTACTGAACCAAGCTATCCTATCTAGCTTCCGTTCATCCTATAGTTCTCACAAACCTTAAGTTGCATCTCTGACTATGGAGCTCTCAAGCCCGAGAGGGCTCGCCTTCGGGCATCGCGCTGTGTTCCCTCCTTGCCTCGCTTCGCTCAGCATGCCCTTACCGGGCACCAGATCTCACAAGGCGCTCAACCCAAAGGCTGGGAAGCATTCGATAGCTACGGCCACTACTGTCATCTCGACCTTCGGGAGAGATCTATTTAGAATTCCGGATAGATCTCTCACAGCTACGCTGGCTCTTTTCGGCTCTCGCCTCAAGAGTACTCGAGATGACAGAGTAAATGGAAAGTATAATTCCCCTCCTCGCAGGGGCTAGGGGTGGGTTTATACTTGTAGGGACAGGTCGCGACCTGTCCGCACGAGAACCTCAGCTATAAAACTTATACTTCAGCAGCAGTAATAACAGGCTCCCCTCCTTAGACTACCGAGAACGGGAGTTCGAAGGTAGCGAGCGTAGTTCTGAGGGGCAAGGGGTGGTTGGACCCGGAATCACAAACGGTAATATGAGGCAGTTGCTCTCAGAACAGTCACAACCAAGAGACTTAACACCTAACCCCGTTTCATCGAAACCATGGCCTTGTAAGTATAAATTATACTTGGGTTTGTCTAAATATAAGCAGCGGCATTGGAGGCTTTCGCCATTTTTGAAGTATATTTAAAAAACGCTATTCTATATCCTGCCTATGCTATTAACCTTACTCACACACCAGTGGAAAGCCGATGTCCGTTCTTCCGTGTTTCAGAAGGGCCTGGCGCTCAACATCATCATGGGGCTGCTGATTTTATACTTTGGCGGCATCTTCCTGTTTCTAGGCTTTAACATTGATGATATCCTGCTGAAAGTATTCCCGAGCCAGGATCCGGTGGCGGTGTTTAACGGCGGCATGCTGTACTACTTCCTGATGGACCTGTTCTTCCGGTTTATGCTGCAGGAGATGCCTGTTTTGGCTGTGCAGCCTTACCTGCACCTGCCGGTTGGCAAAAACAGGCTGGTGCACTTTGTGCTGGTTAAGTCTGTTTTCAGTTTCCTGAACGTGCTGCCGCTGCTGTTTATGGTGCCCTTTATGGTGTCGGCGGTAGTGCCGGCGTATGGCGCGGGGGTAGCCTCGGTATGGCTGCTGGCGCTGGTGGCGCTTACGCTATTCAACAATTTTGTGCTGCTATACTTTAAGCGGCAGCTAGCGGCCAAGCCGCTATACACACTGGCCTTTGGCGTAGTGGTTTCGGCGGTGATGCTGCTCGATTACTTCGACCTGCTCTCGCTGAACGTGGCTTCCAGGGCAGCGTTTGGGCAGTTGCTGCTGCAGCCCTGGCTCGTGGCGGTGCCTTTGTTGCTGGTGGCGGTGGCGTATACGTTCAATTTCCGCTTTCTGAAGGAGCATACCTACCCCGAGGAACTGCAGGTGCGCAAGGCTACCAAGGTTTCGGGCAGCAACATCGCCTTCCTGAGCCGCTTTGGCGAAATTGGAAAGCTGATAGAGCTGGAACTGAAGCTGATCTGGCGCAACAAACGGCCTAAATCCACCCTGGTAATGTCTGCTTTTATACTTTTCTACGGCGTTATCTTTTACAAAGAACCTTACATGGACGGCTATGCCATGCTGATATTTGTGGGACTGATGATGACGGGCATGGCTATGTTCAGCTATGGCCAGTTTGTGCCAGGCTGGCAAAGCACCCACTTCGATGCCCTGCTGACGCAACGCATCTCTATTTACCAGTTCCTGAAAGCCAAGTACTGGATGTTTTTGGCTGTTACTCTGTTTGCCTACTTGATTACGCTGCCCTACGGCCTGCTTGGCTATAAGATTCTTATCATCAACACAGTGGCACTGCTCTACAATATCGGGGTGAACGTGTTTATCATCTTCTATTTTTCAGCTTACAACACCTCTCGTCTGGACCTGAGTCGTGGGTCAGCCTTTAACTGGCAGGGGGTGGGAGCCTCCAAATTTGTGATGATGCTGCCCCTCATCATTATCCCGCTGCTCATTTACATGCCCTTTGGTTTGATGGATGTGCCTTATGTTGGCTTGGCAACCATTGGAGGGTTGGGTTTGCTGGGGCTAATCTTCCAGAAACAGCTGCTGCAGTGGTCGGCAAGGTGGTTTATGAAGCACAAGTATAAACTGGCCACGGGTTTCCGCCAGTCTGAGTAAGAACGTTTAAAAACAAAAGATATGCTAACGGTTAAAGATTTACAGAAAGTATACAATGGCACGGTGGTGGTCAACATCCCGGAGCTGACGATATATGCCGGCGAGGCGATTGGCTTGGTGGGCAATAACGGGGCCGGCAAAACCACACTGTTCCGCCTGGTCTTGGACCTCATCCGCCCAACCAAGGGCGAAGTGTACGCCAAGGACGTAAACGTAGCCAAAAGTGAGGACTGGAAAGCATACACCGGTTCTCACCTGGACGAGGGTTTTCTGATCGACTACCTCACGGCGGAGGAGTACTTCAAGTTCATCGGCGACCTGCACGGCCTCTCGGATGGCGACATTACCGAGCGCCTCCTGCCGTTTGTGGACTTGTTTAACGATGAGATCCTGAACCAGCGCAAGTACATCCGCGACTTCTCGAAGGGCAACCAGAAGAAAATAGGCATTGCCGCCGCCGCACTCTCCAACCCGGAGCTGCTGATCCTGGATGAGCCTTTCGCCAACCTTGACCCCAGCTCCCAAATCCGCCTGAAGAACCTGCTGCGCCACCTGCGCGACCAGAAACGCATGACCATGCTCATCTCCAGCCACGACCTGAGCCACGTGATTGAAGTATGCGAGCGCATCCTGATTCTGGAGAAAGGCCAGCTGGTGCAGGACATGCAGACAAACGAGAATACCCTCCGCGAGCTGGAGACATACTTTACCGTGTAGTTTGGCGGAGCTTATACTTTACACCAGAGCCGGTGCAGGACTAAAACCTGCACCGGCTCTTGCTTTTATACTTTAGGAAGAAGGCGCGGCTGTAAAAAACACATGGCGCGAGCGTCCTCGCTCGTGACCGGCTATAGGCTGGGCCTCCGGCCCAGTCGAATCACATACTCGACATCATCGCAGGGAGCAGACTGTGTCCTTGAGGGCAGGGGTATTCCATTCTTCGTTTTTGTCATCCTGAAACGATCTTGGTTGCAAGTAGCAAAGGCTTAACCTTACTTCTACCAAGATTCTTAACAGAACGACAGTAGGTTTTGGGCTTGTGTGTTAGAATGAAATGGCCCTACCCCTGAGAGGACTACGGAGGTGTTTATACCTGCTTGTTCACCCGTTTTTGCGCACATTAGCAGCCCGTTTAGTAGCTTTACACCCCTGGGGTCCCTCAATAGTGTGCCTAAATCGTATAGAATGCTTGTTTAGAGCATAAGTTACCCATTAGCCTCCTCCTTCAAATGCCTGATGACCCTGCAGGGATTCCCGGCGGCAAACACATCGTCCGGAATATCGCGGGTTACCACGCTGCCTGCCCCGATAACCGAGCGGCTGCCTATACTTACGCCGGGGCAAATGACCACACTGCCGCCTACCCACACATCCTCGCCAATGGAAATGGGTTTGGCATATTCCACGCCTGAGGACCGCTCCACATGGTTAATGGGATGGGTAGCAGTATAAATCTGCACGTTAGGGCCGAACATCGTTCTGCTGCCGATGGTCACCTGCGCCACATCCAGCACCACGCAGTTAAAGTTAAAGAACACCCGCTCGCCGACCACCATGTTATAGCCATAGTCGCAGTAAAAGGGCGGCTGCAGCCACAGCCCCTGCTGTGCATTAGGAATAAGTTCTTTGAGGATGCGGGTGCGCTCTTCTACCTCGTCCTCGCGGCTGTCGTTCAGTTCTTTAATCAGCAGCCTGGTGCGCAGCCTGTCATCCACTAGCTCCTGGTCCAGCGGGTCATAGAGCTCACCGGCAAGCATTTTTTCTTTTTCGGTCTTCATGGGAGGGGTGATTTGGGAGATTACCTGAAATGGTTTCAAGCAGGTACGGTTTATATGACGACAGGTTAGCTGGTGCAGGCGAAAGTATATTTCCTGAAACGAGATTTTCTTCCTCTCCTGATTTTACCCTACAGCTGATTCAGAATCTTAATCATAGTCTGGAAAAGAATGCTGGGGCTGCTGGTCTGGTTAATGGAGCCTGTGATGAAAATAGCCTTCTCGGGAACGTAGAAGGCAGCCGTGCCTACCGAGCCGCAGTGCCCAATCATGTCGGGGATGGGGTTGAACGGGGAGAGCAGCCAGGGAGTATAGAACTTCTGCAAGCCAATGCCATACTTGAAGGGGAAGAAGATGCTGTTCCATCGCTCCAATTCCTGCAGCTGCGCTTTGGGGTAGAAATGCCCGCTGAAGAAGGCTTTCAGAAAAGTCATCAGGTCTTGCGTCGTGGATACCACGTCATACTTGGAGGAAGCAAAATAACGGGGTAGGACCACGGGCGTATCCTTCACATAAATAGGAGGCAAGGTTCGCGTTTCGTCCGGCTGAATCACAAAGGTTTGCTCCAGCTGCAGCTCCTCAAAAAGGCTTGTCAGGAGCTCGTGAAGGGGCCTGCCGGTTACCACCTCCAGTATACTGCCTAGTAGCCGGAAGTTGGTGTTGCCGTAGCTGGCTTTGCCGCTCAGGCCCGGGCGGAACTTGGTCTTCATGCACTTTACCTGCGCGACTACCCGCTCAAGAGGCCAGGCTTCGTCCGCTCCGCGCAGCAATTCCTCCATTACCTTAGGTCCCTCCGGTCGTTTGTCGATAAGGTAACAGGGCAGCCCCGAGGTTTGAGAAAGCAGGTGGAGGATGGTGATTTCTCCGGTATACTCCACGCCCTTGTGCACATGCAGGCCCTGCAACAGGTCAGTTGGCAAGTAAGCAGCTATCCTATCCGTAAAGCGCATTTGCCCTTCCCTTATCAGCCGCAGAGCTAGGGCTGCCAGGAGCATCTTGTTGATGCTGGCAATATAAAAAGGCGCATTAAGAGCCATGTTGCCCGAGGCACTCGTCAGCGTGAAGGCTCCATCCGGCGACGCGACCTGAAAAGTAGCCCCATAAATGTGCTTCTTTGCGGCAGCGCCTGCCACAAGTTTATCCAAGGTTGCCTGGGTTAGGCGAGGTTTTGCTGCAGTTAGCATAAAGTGTGGATTTTAAACTGAAATTTATTTTGACAACGCCTTTCATCCAATGTCCAATCACTTGCAGGGCGGCCGGTGCGAAGGTTTCCTCCAGTTGCCCATACTCTGGCGGGGAGCCGGTTCTGGCCGTCTGGAAGAAGGGATTGAGTTTTATAGGTTTAGCGGTACCTCTGAAAAATGGTAAGCTTTAACTGCGATGCCTCCGCCAGCAGCT
The DNA here is from genome assembly GCF_900113285.1 of Pontibacter chinhatensis. Lineage (GTDB taxonomy): Bacteria > Bacteroidota > Bacteroidia > Cytophagales > Hymenobacteraceae > Pontibacter > Pontibacter chinhatensis. The sequence continues at coordinate 658,153 of NZ_FOOT01000002.1, read as the reverse complement.
GCACGTTTGTCCCCTCCTCATCGTCAAAAGCCAGCTGAAAGCCATCCTCATAGCCGTACTGGTTCGTCATCCGCCAGAGCCAACCGATTGTTTTGCGCTGGTTGGCGATTTGCGTGAAGCTGTACTGCTGCTCCATCGCCCTTACGTCCAGCTCCGGAAGTATGGAAAGTATGATTTCGTCGGTGTCCTCCTTTACCCCAACCGCCAGCCATCCGTCCTCCAGTCGGAACACCACCTGCTGCAGCCAACCAAACTCCAGTTCGTGCAGGGCGAAAGCCTCCAGTACCACTTTACCCGGGAGCGCATCAAAATCTAAGGGATTGTTTTCCACCGTACTCAAAGGTACAAATTATACTTTACCAAAGTATAGCTGCATCTGAGCAAGAGTTTGATTAATTTTACTTTCTCCATACTTTGCACCCATGAACCAGCAAGACCACTCGCTCGCGGCGCCCTCGGTGGGGCTGCTTTTACATGTGCTGCGCCAGCAGGGGCAGGACGTGGAGGCCATTTGCCGGCAGGCGGGGCTGGACCCGCGGCTGGTGCAGGATGTGAACGCCCGCATCCCGGTGGAGACGGTGCAGGACCTGTGGAACGCCGCCATTGCCGCCACCCAAGACCCGGACCTGGCCCTGCACGTAGCGGAAAGTATAAACCCGACCTCCATGGGCACGATTGCCTACGTGATGATGAACGCGGCCACGCTGCACGAGTCGCTGCTGAAGCTGTGCAAATACCAGGATATTATCTGCGGCGCCATCCGCACGAGCCTGGAAGTACAGGGGCGGCAGGCGCTCGTAAAATTGCAGGCGGATAGTCCGGCGCTGCAGAACCCACGCAACGCCCTGGACTCTGAGCTGGTAATTTACAAAAACGCTTTCTCAGCGCTGGTGGGCCAGGAGCTGAAATATAAACAGGTGCTGTTTGTGTACCCAAGGCCGGAAAGAATACAGGAGCATGAGCGGATTTTTGCAGGAGCCGAGTTGGTGTTCTCTGCCAAGTATAGCGGGCTCGTTTTTGAGGCTGAGTATTTGCATCTGCCTGTAGTGACGGCCAACCCGGAGCTGAACCAGTTCTTCGAGAAGTATGCCGAGGAGTATCTGCAGAAACTGCGCGAGCCCCAAACCGTGCGAGAGCGGGTGCAGCGAGAGATTGCCCGGTTGCTGAAAGGCGAAGAGCCGGGGGTGAACACGGTGGCGCGCAGCCTGGCTATGAGCGTGCGCAGCCTGCAAGGCAAACTCCGGGAAGAAGGCACCACCTACCAGGCCCTGCTCGACGAAGTGCGCAAGCAAATCGCCGTAAAGCACCTGCAGGACAACCACAGCACCATCACCGACATCGCCTACCTGCTCGGCTACTCCGAGCCCAGCGTATTTTCCCGCTCCTTCAAGAAATGGACTGGCCTGCCGCCAGCGTCTTACCGACAGCAAATGGCTGTGGCTTGACATTTTGTTAGTGGATAAATCGTTGCCCTCGCTCGCCTTAGGCGAGCGAGGGCATTAAGTTTTGAGTTAGGGTAGTTCACAGGGGCAGGCGAGGCTATTAGAAGAATAAATCCCATCATAAGTTCCTACCTTTGCGCCCGCATTCGATTTAGACCTAGCGCCCATCACCATGAAAAAGTACCTTATCGCTGCCACACTGGCGAGTTTTATACTTTCCTCCTGCTCCCAAACCCAAACCGAGACTGAGACACAAAGTATAACCGCGGCTTTGGAGGCTGACTCTGCATATGTGGCCGGTATAGACGCCTGGCATGCCACGCGGGTTGAGAACCTGCAGAAAGAGGACGGCTGGCTGGCCTTGGCCGGCTTGTATTGGCTGGAGCCGGGCAGCAACAGCTTTGGCAGTGCCGAGAGCAATAAAATCGTGTTCCCGAAGACTAAAATAGCGGCCCAGGCAGGTAGCTTTATACTGGATGGGGAGGTGGTGAAGCTGCAAGCTGGCAAAACCGCTGACATAACCGTAAACGGCGAGCCTGTGCAGCAGGAGGCGGTGGTATATACTGCTGCGATGGAGCAACCTGCCGTGATGCGCCACGGCTCGCTGAAGTGGGTGGTGATAAAGCGCGGCGACAAGTATGGCGTCAGGCTGTGGGACGCGGAAAGTGAGGGGCTTCGCACATTTGAGGGCCTGGAGCGTTACCCAGTACAGCCGGAGTGGCGGCTGGAGGCTAGGCTGGAGCAGCCCCCGCTGCCCAAGCAAATCGCCATCACAAACGTGTTGGGACAAACCTCGCAGGAGCCTTCGCCAGGGGCGGTGGTGTTTACCATAAACGGCCAGGAGTACCGCCTTGATGCACTGGAGGAGGGAGAGGAACTGTTTATCATCTTCGCCGATAAAACCAATGGCACCGGTACCTACGGCGCCGGCCGCTATATCTACATGCCCAAGCCAGATGCCAGCGGCAAAACCTACATCGACTTTAACAAGGCCTATACCCCGCCCTGCGCCTTCACGGGTTACGCTACCTGCCCGTTGCCCCCCAAGCAGAACATCCTGCCCATCGCTGTGCCCGCCGGCGAGAAAAGCGGTGAGAGTTTATGAAAGTTAGAAAGTTAGAAGGTTAAAAAGTTAGAAAGTTAACTTTTCTGAAGTATAAACGAGAGCGGCTGGTACTACTTAAAGTGCCAGCCGCCCATGCTTTATACTTTGCCGTTTCCTGCCGCAAGTTTAGCGAAGCGCAACTTGTGGCTGTACATGGGGCAAGTTTGTAACTTGCTTTCTGCGGAGCAGAAAAGTATGAGTTAGCAGATACTTTATACATTCATTGGCCTTAGCTAAAGTATAACCAGCGCCTTTCCCGCCATTGTTGGTGTTATCACCAACAATTCATACTTCGGCAGACTCTAGAGTCGTACTATAATTACAACTTAACCAAGGTATATAGTATAGCAAGCCTTTATAGCCCTTGCTTTTTCAAAGCAAAGCAGTTGCAAACTGCTGCCATACCTAGCCACAAGTTACGCTGCCGCTAAACTTGCGGCAGAAAGTATAAACTCAGAAAGCACTCCCCACTTTCTAACTTTTTAACCTTCTAACTCCTCAACTCCCCAACTCTCTAACTCCTAAACTCTCTAACTCCTCTGTGCCACGCCAGCGTTTCGGCGATGGCCTGCTGCATGGGGGTGCGCTTTATGTTAGGCAGGGTACGGCGCAGTTTGTCGTCGTTTAGCAGGATGGTGTTTTGCCAGAGGTAGCTCATTTCGCTGATTTCGCGCATGTCTGCTGAGAACAGGCCCATCAGCTTAAATAACCAACCGGGGTATACTTTATACTTTGCCTTGGAGCCCGCTATTTCAGCAATCTGGGCTTGCCACGCTTTTATGCTGGGTACTACCTCCCCGGCAAAATTATATTCGTTATAAGCTTCCTGCGGGGGTAATTTAGCCAGCTCGTAAAAGGCGCGGGCGGCATCGGGGGTATACACCAGCTGGTGGGGGATGTCGTTGCGGTAGAGCCAGGGCATGGGCTTATGGGTCAGCGCCCCCCGGAAAATAGGTGCAATTCCCTCGTTTAGCACGTTCGGGCCCCAGAAATCGGGGAGGCGCAGGTTGATAACGCGGCACTTGCCTTGCGCGGCAGCCTGCCGTAGTAGTTGCTCCAGTTTTACCCGGATTTGTCCCTTTCTGGTAGAGGGTTGCTGGGGACTGGTTTCGGTGATGGAGCGGATTAATCCAAAATTATATATGTTTCCCGGGAAAAAAATCGTAGCTTTGCTCATGGCTGCGGCCTCTATCACGTGCTGCGTGACACGCTCCATATTGCCTTGCCACTTTCCGTAAGGGTAGTTCACCCCGTGGAAGATGTGCGTTGCTTCTGCTCCCAGCTTTTTTAGCAGTTCTCCGTCCTGTGCATCTCCCTCTACCAACTGCAGCGTGGGCCAATTGCCAAATAACTTTTGGGCCTTGTGCCGGTTACGCACCAGCAGCGTTACCTGCTCCTGGTTTTGCAAAAGCTCCTGGGTAAAGGCATAGCCGATGCTGCCTGTGCCACCGAGCACTAAAAATCTGAACTTGTCTGTTGCCATGGTTGCTGTAGGTTTTAGTTTACGCTACAAAAGTATGGCAGCCAGCCCGTTTAGTGCTTGACAGATGCCGCAAACAAGTTGACGATTTGCGCAAATTGCAAAAAAGGCAGCGCGCCTGCCATCTGGAGCAGAGGAACTATATAGGCGACAAATTTGTATATACAACAATAGAAGAACATAGAACCATGACAGAACAAACTATGACAGCTAACACAACAGAGCAATCCGTTATCACCCCCGCACATCTGGCAAAAGCCATTAACTATACGCAGTACCGCGACCTGATTGACAGGCTGCTGGCCGAGAACAAGACTACCGGCACCAACCATTCCGAAGCCATGATAGCCTATACCCGCATGAACGCGCAGCGCATGCGCCGCGTGGAGAAAACTGTGCTGCTGGAGGATGAATTGGTGCAGGTGATGCTGAGCGTGCAGACGCCTATGACGTGGGTGATTCTGACAGAGGCTTGGTGTGGTGATGCTGCACAGAGCTTGCCGGCCATCGTGAAAATTGCCGATGCCTCCCCGCTGGTGGACGTAAAACTGCTGCTGCGCGATGAGAACCTGGACGTAATGGACGCCTACCTGACCAATGGAGGCCGCTCCATCCCGAAACTGATTGCCTTCAGAACCGATACCATGGAGGAACTGGGCACCTGGGGACCACGCCCTGAGCCGGCTCAAGTGCTATACCAGGAGATGAAGGAGCAGAACCTGCCCTTTAATGAGTTTGCCGAAAAACTGCACGGCTGGTATGCCAAAGACAAAAGCCGCACGCTTCAGAAAGAGTTCATCGAGCTTATCCGAACCTGGGCCAAGCTTACAGCGCCAGAGGACGTAAACGTAGACCGCTGCTCTTAATCGAAGTATAAAAGTATAAGAAGTATAAAAGGCTGCCCATTTAAGGCAGCCTTTCTTTTTATCCGATACCTGGCGTGGGCATGAGCACCAGGCGCCAGCCGTCGGGGTCTTCGATGGTGGTGGCGCCTTTGGCTTTCCAATAAGGGTTTTCAGGTTCCACGGCCGGGTAGCCCATTCGTTCCAGTCGCTCGACTATGGTGTTTATACTTGGTCTGTCCGGGATGTAGAGCACCAGCAGGTTATCCTTGGTGGGCGCAGGGCAGGGGCTGCCGTGCTGGTGCTGCGTAAACTCCAGGTGGTACCCCAATCCCGGAAGCCCTACCATCACGCCATCGTAGCCGTTGTGGTTCTCAAACCCTCCGAGCCTGCGCAGCCCCAGGCCTTGGCAGTAGAAACGCACGACCTCCTGCAATTTATCGGTGGGCCGCGCGATGCGCACCTGCGCGATCGGAAGCGCCTCTGGCCAGCTCTCTTTCATCTGCTTAAAATATAAAACTACCTTGCCGAGCTGGTGACCACCGGCTGCAGGTTCAGCACCTCCACACTCACAATCTTATCGCCTACCTCCAGGCGGTGCACCACGTCCATGCCGTCTATCACTTTGGCAAAGATGGTGTAGCGACCGTCCAGGTGCGGGGCCGGGGAGTGGGTGATGAACCACTGGTTGCTCTCGGTATCCTTGCCGGCGGAGGCCATGCCCACGTAGCCCTCGTAGTAGTGCAGGGGGGTAAACTCGGAGCGGATGGAGTAGTCGGAGCTGCCCCAGCCATCGCCGCGCTTATCGCCACCTTGCGCCACAAAGTTCGGCACCACCCGGTGGAAGTATAAATCATTAAAGAAACCCTGCTGCGTGAGCTCCACAAAGTTAGCCACCGAACCCGGCGCATCCTCCACAAAAAGCTGCATGGTGATAGAGCCTTTCTCGGTACGAACCAGCACCTGTTGGTTAGGATGGATAGTCTTCACCAGTTGCCAGTCAATGGGGTGGGTGAAGGGGTTCTGCGGAATAACCGTCTCCTGCTTGCCGCTCAGGTAATCAATTGTTTTCTGCAGCTCGATGTTCGTTTCCATGTCGCGAGGCAGCTGCAGTTTTTCCTGTGCCTGGGTTAGGAAGGCAAAGTTACTGTACTGGCTGCGCAGATTCAGCTTGGGGTCGCGGATGGCGGCGGCGGCCATGCCTACCAAAGCCACATCGCCGGAGGCAACCGCATGCTTAAAGATGTCGGCAAAAGCCGGCTCCAGGCGCTTGGGGAAGTCCGGCTGCTGGCGCATCAGAATCAGGGCATCCATGCCGGTGGTGGCAATCACAGGTTCCTCGGCCAGAAACACCTGCTCGGCAATAAACTCATAGTTGTTCACGTCGCCGGAAAGGGCTTTGAGCAAATGTGCCTTGTCGTAGGCGGAGCGGGCATTCTGGTACTGCTGCTTGAAACGCGGGTTCAGGTACACCCGGTTCTGCGGCTGGCTGTTCTTCAGGATGACCCAAATCACGTTGCTGCGCACGCGTGCGTCGAGCAGGTTGGGCAGCACATCCTGCAGCATCTGTACAGGCACCCCGGCATTGTTTACCACCAGAAACTCGGAGGTGGCAATGGCAGTGTTCACGTTCTGGTCCTGCAGGGCGGCTACTATGGCCTTACTGATTTCGGAGAACTCCAGCCCGCTCATGGAGCGCACGGCACTCAGGCGCACGCGGTAGTCAGGGTCACTCTGCGCGATGTTGGACAGAAAAGTGGCTTTGTCCAAGGCGCGAACTTTGGCCAGCGCCTGCGCGGCAGCCATGCGTACTTCCGGGGCTTTGTCGGAGGTGGCGGTGTTCAGGACCTGCTGGCGGTGCTGCGTCAGGTCCAGCCTTGGCGTGCGGGCCAGGAAATGTGCGGCTGCCAGGCGCGCCTCATACAGGGTAGCGGGCGTTAAGAGTTCAATTGCTTTCTGCACTACCTGCGGGGTATGCTGCTGGCGCATGCCTAGCCGGTAAATGCCCCAGGCCTGCCCGGCCAGCGCATCAGGGTTGGGGGCTTTATACGAGGCCAGAAACTCGGCTGCCCTGCCAGTGCCCACTTTGCCCAGCGCTTCCAGCAGCTGCGCCTGCACTTCCGGGGTCTGCTCCTGCTGCAGTTGCTCCAGGATGTCTGCCTCGGCCTGGCGGTGGCCCAGCTGTCCCAGCGCGTAAGCCGATGCGCCCCGCACGTTGGCTACAGAGTCCTGCAGCGTTTGCAGCAGGGCCTGCAAGGCGGCGGTGTCCTGCACCGAGGCGAAGGCCATGGCCGCATGCTGGCGGTAAGCGCTGTTCGGGTTGCTCAGGTAGGGCAGCAAGTCGGTGGTATTGCGCTCGTCCTGCAAGGTGTAAATCTGCTGCAGGGTGATGTCTCCGAACTTATTGTTGGCCGGCTCGGTGGTGGTAGTGCCACTGCGCTGCAGCGGCAGGTATTGGCAGGAGGCCAGCGTGCCCAAGGCAAGCAGCCAGGTATAGCGTAATTTCATAGTAAATCAGATTAAGCGCTTTAAGTTACTAAAATGTGCCGACATGCCGCAGCCGTTGCCATTTTGATTAATGTATAGGTTTTTATACTTTTAGGAAGTGTAACTGCAGCAGCCCTTGTTCAAGGGCGCTCAGCTTTTGCTTTTTTGAAGCAGCTATACTTTGCCGGCGTGTTAGAAAGTGCAGAAATTGCCACGCAACTTGCCTTGATTTGCGAGGAGCAGCGGGTGGGGAGACAGCTTAGTTGGACAAGTATAGTTAAATACAAACTTTGTAAAATTATATTCGTAATTACCGAACAGGAGCACGAAGAAGATTGGAGGAGCGTGCCAGGCACCGCTAAAGTATAGGCTTTCATTAACATCCAAGGATAAAAAACATGTATGTAAATCTGTATCCGGGAAAGCAGCTTCGGAACGCTAAAAGATCCATGCTTCTGGTAGGCTTGTTCCTATTTATAGGTGGAGGCTATGCGCTGTTACGGGAGTTTTTCTGGATAGAGGAATTCAGGCAAGGTTGGGCTCTGGCAAGCGCCGGCCTGATGCTGCTGGGGGTGTTGCCGCTCGCCTATGGCACCGAACTGCTCCACTTCAAGGATGCCTTCTTCTTCATGACACCGCAGCGCCTGTCTTACCGCCTTACCTTGTTTGGCTCCGAAAAGGTGATAGAGTGGGCCCAGGTAGAGGAGCTCCATATTACTAGGCACGTCATCAGTTTCCTGCTGGCAGGTGGCCATGTGCAGCGCCTGCGCCTGCACGCCATACAGGATGCGTCCCTGGCCCGCCACGTATCGCGCAGCATCCACCTGGCCGCCATGGAAAAAGGCATCATGATAAACGGCGTAAAACCCTCTCCCTCAGAGCCGGCGCTTCAAGTATAAAAAATCCATTTCAGCCTGCCTTGAGAGCATCAGTAATTCCCCTATCACTGCGCCATACTTTCCGGTAAGCTATACTTTTCCGTCTGGTTCAAGTCGTCCCCTGTTATCCCGCTGCAGAATTAGTACAATACCTAAACCTTTGCCAAATTGCGGCCTCAAGTATAAACTATGGCTGTTGAGACAAAGCGTGTGTATGGGGTGCAGTTCTGGTTGCTCTGCCTGAGTTCTTTTCTTTTCTTCTCCAGTTTTAACATGATTATCCCGGAGCTGCCTGACTACCTGAGTAGCCTGGGCGGGGAGGAGTATAAGGGACTTATCATAGCGCTCTTCACGCTCACGGCTGGTCTTTCGCGGCCGTTCAGCGGGAAGCTGGCCGATGAGATAGGACGCGTGCCGGTGATGGTGGTAGGGGGCGTGGTATGCGTGGCGGCTGGCTTGATGTACCCGCTGGTGGGCACGGTGGCGGCCTTTTTGCTGCTGCGCTTTGTGCATGGTTTCTCCACAGGCTTCACGCCTACGGGCACCTCGGCCTACATAGCCGACCTGGTGCCGGTGGAGCGCCGGGGAGAGGCCATAGGCCTGCTGGGCCTGTCGGGGAGTTTGGGCATGGCGGCGGGGCCTGCCTTGGGAGGCCTGATTGCCAGCGCCTACGGTGCCAATCCGATGTTCTTCGCCTCTTCGGCGGCGGCGTTGCTGTCGGTGGTCGTTATCTGGCGCATGCAGGAAACCGTCCCCAAACCGAAACGATTTACATGGAGCATGCTGCGGATTTCCCGTAGGGAGGTGCTGGAGCCACGGGTGCTGATGCCTTCCCTGGTCATGCTGCTCACCTCCTTCGGCTTTGGTACGGTGCTCACCATTATCCCGGATTTCAGCGCGCACCTGGGCATACAGAACAAAGGCCTTTTCTTCACTTCCTTCACCTTGTCTTCGCTCGCTATCCGTTTTCTGGCCGGCAGAGCCTCCGATACCTATGGCCGGGTGGTGGTGCTGCGGGTGAGTGCCGCCCTGCTGACGCTGGCCATGGTGGTTATCGGCTCCGTGTCTACAGATACCGGCTTGCTGCTGGCCGGGGTGCTGTTTGGCGTGGCCACCGGCATGAACTCACCCACCATCTATGCCTGGACCATCGACCTGAGCCACCCCGAGCACCGCGGGCGCGCCATGGCCACCATGTACATTGCCCTGGAAGCGGGCATTGGCCTGGGAGCATTGGGTTCGGGATGGCTGTATGGCAACCAGAGCAGCAACTTTACCCTAGTGTTCTGGGCGGCGGGAGCCTTCTCGCTGCTGGCCTTTTTATACTTGCTGCTGTTTGTAAAGCGGGTGAAGGAAGTATAACATAATTTATACTTTAGCGGGATGCGTCCTAGGAAGTATAAGCTATACTTTCTGATGGTTAACTATTTGTGTTACAAGATGCTGTGTTTTGAAAGTTGCATAGCGGCATCACCAACTCCACTCTGAGGAAGCATACTTCTTCTGGAAAATTGCACTTATTTTTCATCCGTTTCTCAAAATGCCCCGTAATAACACAACATCACCGTTCTAATATTTTCCCCTAAAACCGCTTTAACATCATGCTGTGGCTGTTTATTCTCCAAATAGCCGGGGAGAGGACTGTGCCTTTTAAATATTTCAGTGTTATTAAAAATTGTGTAGTATGAAGAAGTTTACATCTAATGCCTTGGGTTGTTTGGTGCTTGGCGTGGTGCTGATGGGCTGTGATAAAACAGAGGAGATGGATACAGCCCCGATGGCTGCCATACAAAGCAAGAATTTCGGCACAGACCCCTCCAGCTGCGAGATTATTGAGTTCGACGAGTATAGCCCGACTGAGGCAAGTTTGGGCGCCGTAACGACGGTGTACAGCCAGGACACCCCCGTGCGCATCCGGGCGCAGTACCGCATAGGCGATGGCCGCTACTTTAACCACAACACGGCGCTGCTGTTCGACACCGGCGCTCCTGACCACCTGAACAAGGAATTCAGAACACCAAACGCGTCCGCCATACGCCCCATGGGCCAGGTGCTTACTGTAGGGCGCGGCAACAGCAACGTGGCCCTACTGCATCACAAGGGCAGCCGCATCGAGATAGACTTCTCCGCCATGGGCAGCATCAACCTGAAAGGGATACATGTACTGGACATCACGGAAGAGGAGGCCGGCTCTAAAATAGAACTGCTGGACAAGGATGGCAAAATCATTAACACCCTGCTGCTGCCGGTAACGGGGCCTTACGGGGCCACCCGCCTGCGCGTGGATACGCCGGGTGTGGTAAAACTGCGCGTGGTGTTTGGCAAAGAGAGCAGTCTGCGCGGTGGCGGCGCCATCGACGTGATAGAGTTCTGCCGCGAATAGGTATACAGTTCGTATAAAGGGGAAGGGGAGTCTTACGGGGCTCCCTTTTTTATTTTAGGGCGGATAAGTATAACAAAAGGGCTTTTTTCTTGTTCCGGATTAAACACCAACCCCTGCCATACGTTCTATACAGCATGAACAGCCAGTTTCTCAGTACTTTATTTCGCAGCCACCACAGGGCCAAGCACCAGGTACCGGCCTCTGCCATGTGCCAGCTGGTAGAAGGTGTGCTGCAATTGCTCTTCCCGCCGCTGGCCGATGTGCGCTTCGAAACGGTGGAGGAACTGGAAAAGTACAGCAATAACCTGAAGGTGAACATGATGCGCATCCTCACAAGTATGGAGCAGGACCTGCCCATGCGCCCGGAGGAAGTGGCGGAGAAGATGATGCAGGAGCTGCCGCACATCTACGAGCTGCTGCTGATGGATGCCGAGGCCATTGCTGCCGGCGACCCGGCTGCGCAGAGCAGAGAGGAAGTGATACGCACCTACCCTGGCTTTAAGGCGGTAGCCATCTATCGCATGGCGCACGTGCTCTATAGGCTGCGGGTGCCCCTGCTGCCGCGCGTGCTCACCGAGTATGCCCATGCCCTCACCGGCATCGACATTCACCCTGGCGCACAAATCGGCACGCACTTCTGCATCGACCACGGTACCGGTGTGGTGATAGGGGAGACCTGCGTTATCGGCAACTATGTGAAAGTTTACCAAGGCGTTACACTGGGCGCACTGAGCGTGGACAAGGCGATGGCTAGGATAAAGCGGCATCCTACCATTGAGCACCATGTGGTGATCTACGCCGGGGCCACCATACTTGGCGGCAACACCGTCATCGGGGCGCACAGCATTATCGGGGGCAACGTGTGGCTTACGGATAGCGTGCCGCCTTACTCACGCGTGTACCACCAACCCCAGGTAAACGTACGCCGGTCTGAAGAGCCCGTCGATGCACTGAATTTTTCCATCTGATAAAGTATAAAACCAAAGTATAAACAGGAAACTCACATATGAAAGTAAATTCAATACTCGGAGCCATTGGCAATACGCCCCATGTGCGCATCAACAAACTTTTTGACAAGGATGTGGAAGTATGGATGAAGCTGGAGCGCGCCAACCCCGGCGGAAGTATAAAAGACCGTATTGCGCTGGCCATGATAGAGGATGCCGAGCGCCGCGGTGTGCTTTCCAAAGGAAGCATCATCGTGGAGCCAACCTCCGGTAATACTGGCGTAGGCCTGGCTATGGTGGCTGCCGTTAAAGGATACGAGCTGATTCTGGTGATGCCGGAGTCGATGTCGGTGGAGCGCCGCCGGCTGATGGCTGCCTACGGTGCCCGCCTGGAGCTGACGCCGCGCGAGAAGGGCATGAAGGGAGCCATCGAGCGCGCGCAGGAGCTGGTGCAGGAAAACGACAATGCCTGGATGCCCATGCAATTCGACAACGAGGCTAATACCCAGATACACATTGAGACTACGGCGCAGGAGATTCTGGAGGATTTTCCGGAGGGGCTGGATTACATCATAACCGGCGTGGGTACCGGAGGGCATATCACGGGGGTAGCCAAAGTGTTGAAAGACCGCTTCCCGAACCTGAAAATATACGCTGTAGAGCCTGCTGCCTCGGCGGTGCTGAGTGGCGGGGCACCGGGGCCGCACCCGCTGCAAGGCCTGGGAGCCGGGTTTGTACCAAAGATTCTGGATACTACCTTGCTGGACGGCGTGGTTCAGGTACAGCAGGACGAGTCCTATGACTTTGCCCGCCGTGCTGCCCGCGAAGAGGGTATTTTCATAGGTGTCTCGTCGGGGTCGGCGCTGGCTGCTGTGAACAAGAAGCTGCAGGAGGAGATTCCGGCCGGGTCCAGGGTGCTTACTTTCTGCTACGATACCGGCGAGCGCTACCTGTCGGTAGAGGGGCTGTTTGTGTAACCTATAAACCGCCTACCGGCAAGTATAAAAAAGGCCCGTCGCTATACTTTGCGGCGGGCCTTTTTTATACTTTAATCACCGGTTACCAAGGCTGTCATTTGCCACTGGCCGTGCTTGTTTTTGTTGAAGATGGCGCGATACCCCACGGGGCTATGCACGTCCGACCGGTTCAGGTATCCCTGCAGCTCGCCGTCGGCATTCTGCACATGCCACCATTCCTTCTGCGGTGCCCCTTCCGGGTACGATTTGCCGTAATCCACTTTCAATATAACCTGGTGCAGGGAGCAAACCGCATCGGCATTGGCAGCCGGGTCGGCCCGAAGTATGGCATTGTCCTTTATCACGGCAATATGCATAAAGGCATCAATAGAGTCGGGCCAGTTGCTGTAGACATAGGGTAGGGCGTAGAGCTCTTTGTTATCTGCCAGCGGGTATCCCCCGCCAAGCCGGATCAGGTGCTCCAGCTGCAGCCATACTTCCGATTGCTTGTCCTCCAGGTGCCACTGCTCTGCAAAGTCCTGCCAACCGCCGTTGTCGCCAAAACCGATGCGGATATTGGGGTCTACTAGTTTCTCCAGTTTCTCTGCATCCTGGGTTAGCACGGCGTCTTCGAATTGTTTCAGGTAGGTCTGCAGAGAGGCCTCTGTCACCACCGGGCTATCGGGAGGGAGCAGCAGCGGTGCCTCTACCTGGCAGGCTGCCACGGTTGGGGTGGCCGGTGCCGGTGAGGGTTGGGCAGTGTCCTGAGCAGCAGTGTCCTGCACGACGGCCGTGCTTGGAGCGGTGACAGGCTCTGATTCCTGCTGCCTGCAGCCGGCAAGTATAAGTATAGAAAGTATGGCTATATAAGTATGCTTCATGGGCTGAAGATATATAAAAAAGGCGACGTTCACGCATATTCTGCGAACGCCGCCTTTCATACTTTGGGTGTACTGCTGCTTAAGTTTTATACTTTACACTTCCAGCAGCTCCTGAGCTTCCTCGTGCATAGCCTGCCTCACCTTCTGCAACTCCTCCGGCGATACGCAATGGCGCAGCGCTTTAAACACGTCCTGGAAACATTCCATCACATCGCTGTCGCTCAGAAAATCATTGTTGGCGGCAAAGGCGTTCTTGCTCCGTATAAAGTCGATCCATTCCTGGTTATCCCGTATCTTCACGGGCACCTTCGCCGGGTCGTACTGATCGAAATAGTAGCCTTTCCAGAGAATAGGCAGTTGGGCGGCAAAATGCACCGCATCATTTACCGGCAGCCTGTCTCGGATGGCCTGCAGCACGGCCCGGAAAACACGACCTGCCTGGTTCATGTCTTCTGTACCCAACTCCTCTGCCACTTTGGTTAGCAGGTTCATCGCGTCCTTCTTGTTGTCCTCAAAACCGAATGCCATAGCTACCTCCTTTTTTTAGTGAAACACGTGTCTTATGAGTTACGGCTCAACGTGGCCGTAGTTATTTAAACCTAGTATAGGCCCTAAAGTTATCTGCCGGGGATTGTAGAGGGGTGGGGAGGCTGATATAGAGACAAATCTGTGCCTCGTCCTGAGCCAGGCTGATGGGGCTGGAGTGAAGCTATGTGGGATTATCCTTTATGATGTTTACAGAGGTATACTTGTTTGTATTACGTCCGTAAACGGTAGCTATTCCTTTGAGGGAATGCTGCCGGAAGTCATAGGTTTAACCAACTAAACGTTACTGTGCTATGTCTACATTAAGACGATACTCCATGCGTGATGCCTCTGAGATAGCCAACAGAGCCGCTTCTGCTATAGAAAGAAAACTATGGAGCCAACCGTCAACAGTAGATGTTGTGAATGTGGAGGACGATGCGGCGTATCAATCCAAGGACATAGATATTTTATGGCGCAGAAAGCTGGAGGATGGTAGCATCAAGACTATTAAGATAGAAGTAAAAGGCGACAGGCACTATTACACTGGCAATTACTTTCTGGAAACGATAAGCAATGAAAGCAAGGGTACGCCCGGGTGCTTTATGTATACAGAAGCCGACTTTGTTTACTATTACTTTGTAGATGAGGGAGAACTGCATATTCTGCCCATGCCAGCTACCAGAGATTGGTTTAAGAAACACCTGAGTCAGTTCAAAGAAAGGAAGACCTCCACGCCGGTTGGAAATGGAAAGCACTATGTTACAGTAGGCCGTTTAGTGCCCCGGCACGTTGTTTTAGCCAATGTTCCGGGCGTAAAAATCCTAAAGCTCTAGCTTAGGCTAACCCATCATAAAACCATAACTACCCAAGAAGTATGGCAGGTCTGCGAACACTAAGTCCGCCTTTACATTAAGCTTCGGTAAAAGCTCGACACAATCCCCTGAGAAAAGGGTGAACTTTTCATCCTGTGAAGTATAGTAAGGCTTCGGCATTAAAATAAAGAAGTTTGCAGCATTCCCTTATTGGCGGTAGAGATGTCGCCTAAAACATTGTCATTTGATATAAGCAGCTCAAATATCTCTCCACGGCCACTACCCTTAGAATTGATAGCTCTTTTGGCTTTTACTCTTTCAATAGTATAGCCCTTATAAAGCTCCTGGAAGAAAGTATTCTGATCGTCGTTGTTGGTGGTGTCAGAGTTGCTCTGCACAAAATATGCTTCCCCGGCATTTACCACGTCACAAAAAGCTTTGAGCCGCAGCTGATCCTCGTCTATGAATCCTTCCTTGGCATAGGAGTTAAACGACGCGGTGGAGCTGATGGGCTTGTAGGGCGGGTCAAAGTAGAAGAAGGCATCTTCGTCGATGTACTTTCCGGTTTCCGCGAAGTCGGTGTTTAATATCTCTACCTTTTGCAAAGCCTGGCTGTTTGCCCGAATAACCGGGGCGTTACAAATCGTGGGTTTTGCAAACTTACCGAAGGGCACGTTGAAGTGGCCTTTGGAGTTAACCCGGTACAGGCCATTAAAGCATGTCTTGTTCAGGAAAATCATCAGCGCACTTTTGCGCACAGGATTATCTGCCAGCTGGTTGAACTCCTCGCGCTTCTCTAAAAAAAGTGACTTTCTGTCTTCTTCGGCTGCGTAACTAAAGTACCGCTGTTCAAGTGCTGCTAATTCAGCTATGAGCTGTTCCGGTGATGATTTGATGGTCTGGTAGCAATCAGTTAGGACATGGTTGATGTCGTTGATTACAGCATGCTTCACATACTGGCCATACGCTCTAAGCATGAAGAACAGCACAGCGCCACTGCCAGCAAACGGCTCGATAAAATTGATGCTCTTTTTATTTTGCAACCGCTGGATCACTTTCGCTTCGATGGCGGGTAACAATTGTGTTTTGCCGCCGGCCCATTTGAGAAAAGGCTTTATGTCAGCTTGCCTTGCAGAATCTGTAGTCATTACTGTTGGTAAAGAATGTACTACAAAAATACTTAATTTCTATGAGGAGTTGCGCTAGGAAGAGGCGGATTCGTTTTTCCAGCTACCGATGTAATAACGGTCAGTTCTGCTTGAGTAGAGGACGTAAGTACAAAAGGAGATCTGGAAAACAAAAAAGGCAACTACTAGTGTAGTTGCCTTCGTGGAGAATATCGGAGTCGAACCGATGACCTCTTGCATGCCATGCAAGCGCTCTAGCCAGCTGAGCTAATCCCCCGCATTGTGGACACAAAAATAGCACAAATATTTTAGATGCAAAACATCTGGTAAAAAATATGTGAAAGAAAAAGGGGCAGCTACTGCTGCCCCTTTTATTATGGAATTGTTTATACTTCTTAGTTGAAGATGTAACGCACTCCCAACTGCATGTACCAAGTAGTGCCGGTAGTGGTAAGATCTCTTACAGCTTTTGTAGGCAATACGTTCTTACCTCCTTCAGAGACTGTCCTCATTTGGAAGGCTGGTGTTGCAGTAGCCCTGTACACAGCATTTCCTCTTGAGTCTACAGCATTCGGAGCAGGTGTTAGCAAGCCCTGTGCATTGTTCAGTGTTTGCTGAACGCCCCACTTAGAGTTAATAAGGTTACCTACGTTCATGATATCTGCACTAAGTTGCAGCGTGTTACGCTTGCCTCCAATGTCAGTGAATATATCCTGCAGGATTCTTACATCAAAACGGTTCAGCCAAGGCAGCAGCGCTCCATTACGCTCAGCGTATTTGCCGCGTCTTTCGCTCAGGTAATCATCGTTATCGATGAAAGCATCGAAAGCCTCACGCTGCTGTGCTGCAGAGAATAAAACAGCACCGCTCTTGTCTTTAATATCCTCAAAGGCTATCTCTGATGCCTGGCGCGGAACGTACAGCAGATCAGCATTCAGACCGTCACCATTGATGTCGCCATTATAGGTGTAAGAATAACGTCCCTGATGAGAACCGTTATAGAACAGCGATATAGTTGTAGCCAAGTGGTTGATGTACTCCTTACGGAAAGAAAGATTGGCTACTACGTTATGAGGTATTGCGTACTGTGAGTTGTAAAGAATTTGCTCGTTCGGGTTATTGATTGATGGACTGCCGCCCCACGCTGAGGAAGCGTTAGAACCCGGGTTTCCTGAAATATCCTTGGATTTTGTATAAGTATAGTACACTGAACCAAAGAATCCGCTACGTGCTGGCAGAGAAAGTCCTACTGTTGTGTTGTAAGAGTAGCCTTTTTCATCGGTGTTGGTTAACACCACGCCTGTGTTAGGGCCTACTTTAGAGTTGTAAGCAGCGTCTTTGCTGTTCAGGAACAGATCTCTGTTATCACCAGCATTGTTCATCTGAGCTGGAGCCTGAGTTACTCTGTTAGCACCAAACTGGTAGGCTGCATTGATATCTTTTGTATACATCAGGTCTACAGTTGCCACTAAAGGAGTGCCTGGGATGGTATAGTCTGCTCCTATGCTGGTTCTCCATACCTTAGGCATCTTAAAGTCACGGTCAACTAGCGCAAAGCTTGACGGAACACCTGCCTTTGGTGTTTTAATAAATACATTTGAAGCACTTGCTGGTGTATTGTTCAACCAGTGGTAAGGATTGGGGTTAAATCGGATGTCTCCGATCCAGCCAGCCACATCAGCGTAGCTTCCTGGCTCCACATTATTTTGAATCACACCTGAGTTCGATGGCATGTTAGTGAGCCACACAAATGGCACCCGACCAGTAAAGAATCCTGTACCACCGCGAATTTGTAATGAGCCGTCACCAAGGGCATCATAGTTGAAGCCAATGCGTGGGGACAGCATTATTCGTGACTTAGGCCACTCGCCTGTTGTGTAGTGCTTAGGTTTGCCATCTGTGCCCAGCAACTCTAACGCATCGATTGCTGAGTTGGCAGTCAGGTCGTTCATGTAGATTGGCATGTCTGCGCGTACGCCTAAAGTAACATCTAAGCGCTCGTTCACTGTATACTTATCCTGTACATAAAGGCCAGCAGTACCAAGTTTTATAGGAGCATATGTGTCTTGGCCTTCATATGGGTAAGTAAGGCCAAACATGATCGGAGCCACCTCATTGGCAGTGCCGGTAGTAAGGAAGTCCTCTACAGAAGCGTAACGGTAGTAAGAAGTACCTAAACGGATGTACTGGTTACCAAACTTCTGAGACTCAAAGCTGGCACCCGCAGTGATGTTGTGCTTGCCAGCTAAGTAGGTCAGGTTGTTTACGATGCTGTAATTGTCATTCAATACGTCGTTACCATATGTAAACAGCTCATAACCAAAGGTCATGTAGTTGGAATTGGCACCTGTTCCATCCCAGATGTCCACCATAGGGAATATTTCACTTGGCGAGGTACGTGTGTCCTGAATACGGCTGAAAGTAGCCAGCAATTGGTTTGAAATACGCGGGGAGAGTGTGCTATTCAATTCTAATGAAGCCGAGCGAACAATGTTTTCAGTATTATACATCGTTTTGCTGAAAGCGATGGATTGGTCGCTAACACGGTTATTAGAAGAGCGAGGGTAAGGTCCTGAGCTTCCATTCACAAGGGAAGCAGCTTCACCTTTTACCTGGTTATAACGCACAGCTAATTTATGCTTGTCGCTGATGTTCCAGTCGATGCGGGCAAGGAAGTTAAAGCTTTCGGTTCCGTTATCTCTTGCATAGCCTTCATAAGAGCCTGGGTCATAGCCCCACTGGTTGATCAGGTGGTTACGAACAGCTTCTAAGTCTGCTCTGGAGGTTCTGGCGATGTTATTGTCCGGATCCGCTACACCATCTTCGGACGCTCTCCAAAGGTTAACTGCGAAAGGGTTAGTGCCTTTGTTCTCTACTTTCTCTCCATTGACAAAGAAGAACAATTTATTTTTGATGATAGGACCTCCTAAACGGAAACCAAGAGTCTTGCTTGAGTTGTCATCTCCTTTGTCGATTTCGTTCCCATTAACTTTACCACCTGTGAAGTCTTGGTTACGGAAGAAGCCGTACACTGAGCCAGAGAACTCATTGGAACCGCTACGTGTAATGGCGTTGATGCCTGCACCTGTAAAGCCAGACTGGCGCACATCATAAGGAGCGATGTTCACCTGTATCTGCTCAATCGCATCCAGAGAAATTGGCTGAGAGTTTCCACCAGGGAGCGGGTTGGTATTCAGGCCAAAACCATTATTAAAGTTTGCACCGTCTATTTGTACGTTGTTGAAACGTCCGTCACGACCGGCAAAGCCATTTCCATTAGCCTGTGGTGTAAGGCGGGTGAAGTCTGTAATACTTCTGGAGATAGTTGGAAGAGACTCGATCTGCTTTGATGTAACGTTCGTAGCAGCACCTGTCTTCTGCGCGTTGAAAACTGAGCCTTGATCAGCGGTAACTACAATCTCCTGTAAGTCTGTACCACCTTCAGATAGCGTAGCGCCTAATTGATAAGGTACACCTAATTGGAGGTTGACGTTACTGTAATTTCTTGGCTGGTAGCCAATGTAGCTTACCTCAATTAAATAAGGGCCACCCACACGCATGTTCGCGATGTTGAACTGGCCCTCGGTGTTGGTGGTAGAACCGTACGTGGTTCCGGAAGGCTGGTGCGTTGCCCTAACCGTTGCTCCGATCAGTGCCTCACCGTTTGCGTCCTTCACAGTGCCGTTAATGCTACTTGTTGTTACCTGGGCTTGTGCGCCCACCATGGTTAACAGCGCTAGCACTGCTGAGAAGAGGAATTTCTGAAAGAAACCCTTAAAGTGATTGGATGTAACTCTTTGCTTCCTACTGCACCTGATGCTCTCTGTGTGCAGCGGAATACTGTAAAAGTTTTTCATAAAGAAGGGGTTGATTGATTTTGCCGCAAAGGTAACTCCTAACAGATGATAAATCCCAACAATAATGTTAACTAAATATTAACAAAGTATAGAGCCTGCTGCTAAACCGTTCATAGGACCTTTAAAGGCAAATTTTATCATTTTATGAGTGGCAGAAAAAAAGAAAAAGGCAGAGAAAACTCTGCCTTTTTATACTTATACAAGTAGAATATATTTAATTAAAGATATACCTCAGCCCCAATTGCCCCTGCCACCTGGAGTCGAACTGGGAAACGTTGTAGATGCGGGTGTTGGGGTTAAAGGTAAAGGTCGGTGCCCCGGCTGCGTTGTTCCCTGCAAAGCGAATAAGCTCGTTGGCGTTGTTGTTCACGAAGTACTGACGGCCCCAGTCGCGGCTAAGCAGGTTGCCCACGTTAAAGATATCGAACGTGATCTGGAGCGTATGGCGGTTTTCGCCCGCATTGAGGTAGAAATCCTGGAAAATGCGGACGTCGAACTGGTGCGTCCAGGGCATGCGGCCACCGTAGCGCTCGGCATACTGCCCGCGCCTGTCGCTCAGGTAATCATCCCCGCTTATCAAAGCGTCCAGTGCCGCCCACTGCTCCTCCGGTGAGTAAGTGGTACCGCTTATCGTTACAGGCACCAGATTTATTTCGCCCTGGTTGCGGGGGATGTAGATCAGGTCGTTGGCAATGTTGCCGTCGCCGTTCAGGTCCCGGTTGTAGACAAAGGTAATAGGCAGACCAGATTGACCCTGGTAGAAAAGCGAAATGCCTGTGGCGGCATTTTCACCATAGCGGAACGTATAACCGCCGTTACCGACGATGCGGTGTCGTACGTCGTAGCGGGAATACTCTAGTTGCGGGTCGTTCGGAAAGTTGACGATTTGGTTAAACTCATAGTTTGAGAGGGCCGTGGAGCTGGTGCCGCTGTTCACATCCTTCGACTTGCCGTAGGTATAGGCAAGAGAGGTGGTGAGCCCGTTTGCGAAGTCCTTGCGCAGCTGGCCGGTTAAACTATACCTGTAGCCTTCGTCGGTGTTATCCAGAAGTATAATATTGGTATAGTCCGGGTTGATGCGGCGGGCAGAGGGGTATACAAAGCGGTTGTCTGCACCGGGCAATGTTCCGCTTGGCTCCACCAGGTTCAGGTCGAGGTATACTACGTCGTTGAGCGTTTTGGAGTAGATACCCTCTATCGTGGCCACTATCCCATAGGGGAAAGTATAATCGAAAGCAAGGTTGCTACGCCACACGCGGGGTAGCTTGAAGTCGTCGTTTATCACGTTTACCTCCACCGTCTGCACAGGCGGGCCGGCAGCGGTTTGGTTGCCGGGGTCAGGTATAAATTCGGCAGGATTGCTCACATCTATTGTCCCAAGTATGGTGCCGGTGTTCACGAACTGGTTCGACATCCACACAAAGGGTACACGGCCGGTGAAAATGCCCGTACCGCCGCGTATTTGCAGGGTCTGGTCCTGGGTAGGGGCGTAGTTAAAGCCAAAGCGCGGGGCCCAGAGCAGCTGGCCGCTGGGCGTGCGGTCGGTTCTCAGGCCGGGGTAAATGCTGGCAAAGTCATTCTCCAGCTCTGTGTTGCGTGCCGGCTTATCCGGGAAAACGGGAATGTCCACGCGCAGGCCCAGTGTCAGTTTCAACCTGTCGGAGGCGGTATACTCATCCTGCACATAAAAGCCCAACTGGGCTGCGTTAAACTCAGCTGCAGGACGGGGATCGCTTGTGAGGGAGTAAGTGGCCCTTACGCGTGCGGGTCTGTTATTTATAAAGTCCTCGATGGAGTTAAATTCCCAGCGCCCGTTTAAGTTGTTGATAAACAGGTTCCGGAACTTGAAGAACTCGTTGTGGGTACCTACCGTGAAGTTGTGCTTCCCCCAAAGGTAGGTGAGGTTATCGGTGAACTCGAAGATATCCTGGTCCAGCTCGTTGGCCGTAGAGGAGCGCTCTGAACCGAAAACCAGCGTGCCCACCGGATCGAAAATGGTTACCTGCGGAAAAAGCTGGCCTAACGTTTCCCGGAAGTCGCGGATGCGGGAGTAGCCGACAATCAGGTTATTAGACCAGTTGTTGGAGAAGCGGCTATTCAGCTCAGCGACCGTGGTGTTGGTCTTGCTGTTGAAGCGGTAGGCGTTGTTGCCGAAGCGGGCCTCGGAGCGGCTGCGCGAGTAGGAATCCTGAAAAGCATCTACGTAGTTGTGGCGCAGCGTCAGCGAGTGGTTGTCGGTGATGTTCCAGTCGAGGCGCACAAACAGTTTGTCGCTTTCCGTGTCCCGGTCAAACCCGCCGAAAGAGCCCACGTCGTAGCCGTAGGTTTCCTGCACAAAAGAGGCCACCTGCTCGGCCGCGCTCAGCGGAATCTGCGATTCAGCCGAACCAGGAGCGAACCGAACGGGCTCGGTTACCCGGGTGGCGTCGTAGTTGGTGAAGAAGAACAGCTTGTCGCGGATAATTGGGCCGCCGATGCGCACGCCATATTGGTAGTTCTTAAACTCATCGGCCTTTTCCCGGGGACCTTCCACTGCCTTGCCGATAATGTCTTCGTTGCGGCCAAAGCCATACACCGAGCCGGAAAACTGGTTGGTGCCCGAGCGGGTGATGGCGTTGATGCCGCCGCCCGTGAAGTTGCCTTGCTTCACATCGTAGGGCGCAATCACCACCTGTATTTCCTGTATCGCATCCAGCGAAATGGGCTGGGTACCTGCCTGACCGCCCGGCGTGCCGCTTCCCGACAAGCCGAATACGTCGTTGTTCACGGCGCCATCGATGGTAATGTTATTGTAGCGGTTGTTGGTGCCACCAATGGAGTTGCCCGTGGCCTGTGGTGTGAGGCGCGTAAAGTCCTGCAAGCTTCGGCTCAAAGTGGGCAGGCGCTCTATCTGCTCCCGCGATACGTTGGTGGCCGCGCCTGTACGGTCCTGGTTAAACACATCGTTGCGTTCGCCCAGCACCTGTACTTCGCCCAACTCGCGGCTACTCTCCGAAAGGGTAAAATCCACCCTGGCCGACTGGCCCAGTGCTAGCGAGACGTTCTCGGTGCGTTGTTCCTGGTAACCGACATACGAGGTCCGGACGGTGTAGGGGCCGCCCACGCGCATGTTCTGGATGTTGTAATAGCCCTCCGTATTGGTGGTGGATACGTACTGCGTGTTGGTAGGATTGTGGACCGCGATGATGGTAGCACCTGGAAGCGGTGTCCCGCTCTGGTCACGCACCGTGCCGTTCATGGCGGCCGTTGTGGCGCCCTGGGCCCACACTGACTGCACCTGAAGTATAAAAAAGATACTTAGGAGAAAGAATGAGTAAAGAAGTTTCATAGTACATAATAACTTGTTGAACAACAAATGTTTAGTTCAGTTATTAAGTACGTTGGCTGTTATATTTTAAGCAATATTTTATTGTACAAAATGTAAATAGTTATATAGGCGGACTCTGATGTGCTGAGGTGATAATTAGAAGACAGGCGGGCGCACGGCCTTGATAAAGATCTTCTGGTAGTGGTCGGAGTAAAGGTTATTCTCAATCACGCCCAGCGAAGTGGAAGCATGTATAAAGCGCACGTCATTCGATCCGTTAACCTCGGTTACCATGCCCACATGTGTGATATTGCGCCGGTTGGGTCCAAAGAAAACCAGGTCACCTTCGCGCAGTTCCTTCGGCTTCACCTCGGTGCCAAAGCGGCTCTGCTCCTCAGAGGTGCGCGGCAGGTTTACGTCTATACTTTGGAAGGAGGTGCACAGCAGCCCGGAGCAATCCATGCCCACGCGGGTGGTGCCGCCCCAACGGTAGGGCACGCCGGTAAAGGAACGCGCCGTTTCAATCACGGTGGCGATGTTGTTGTCCAGGTCGCGCTTGGGAATGCGGGTACGGCTGGTGCGGTCTTTGGAGGTTCCTGCCACGCTGCTGCCGTTATCGCCCCGGCCCCTGGCCTTTTTGGCGGCGCGCTTGGCAGCTGCAATTTCACGGGCCGATTTGTACTCTTCGCCGCGCTTGCTAAAGGTAGGGCTCGACGTCTGGCAGGAGGCTACCACCAACAGGAAAAAGATAAAAAGTGCGGAAGTAGTAAAAAGCGATTTCAAAGTGTAATTTAGCGTTGCAAGTTGAACATATATTCACTGGCTAATTTAAGGAGAAGTCCAGCCTTTTTAAAATGAAATTTAATCCTATCACACCCGAAGCCCTTGAAGCCCTGTCAGCCATTGTTGGTCAGGAGCACGTGCTTCTGCCCGCAGCCGCCGATGACATGCTGCGCTACACCCACGACGAAACCGAGGACCTTCGCTACGAGCCGGAGGTGGTGCTTAAACCTGCTAACGCTGCTGAAATCAGCCGTATTATGCAGTATTGTAACGAAAACTACATTCCGGTAACACCACGCGGTGCCGGAACCGGCCTTAGCGGCGGGGCACTGGCTATACACAAGGGCGTTATACTTTCCACAGAGCGCCTGAACAGCATCATCGAGATTGATGAGCACAACCTGCAGGCCACTGTGGAGCCGGGCGTTATCACGCAAGTGTTCCAGGAGGCGGTAATTGCCCGCGGGCTGTACTATCCGCCTGACCCCTCCAGCCGGGGCAGCTGCTTTTTGGGCGGCAACCTGAGCGAGAGCAGCGGCGGACCGAGGGCCGTGAAGTATGGCGTAACCAAGGACTACGTGCTGAATGTGGAGGTGGTGCTGCCAACCGGCGAAATCACCTGGACAGGGGCCAACGTGCTGAAGAACGCCACCGGCTATAACCTGACGCAGTTGATGGTGGGCAGTGAGGGTACGCTGGGCATCATCACCAAAATTGTTTTCAAACTCATTCCATACCCGCCGCAGAACCTGGTGATGCTGGTGCCCTTCCGCAGTGAGGAGGAGGCTTGCGCCGCCGTTTCCAGGATTTTTATGGCGGGCATTGTGCCCTCTGCGCTGGAGTTTATGGAGCGTGAGGCTATTGTGTGGGCTACCCGCTACTTAGGCCAGGACCTGAGCCTGCCCGAGGACATCGCAGCGCACCTGCTTATAGAGCTGGACGGCAACGACATGGATTTGCTGTTTAAGGATGCTGAGCGCGTGTATGAGGTGCTGGAAACCTTCGACGTGGGCGATATCCTGGTGGCCGATACAGAAAAGCAGAAAAACGACCTGTGGCTGCTGCGCCGAAACGTGGCCCACGCCGTAAAAGGCAACTCTATTTATAAGGAGGAGGATACGGTGGTGCCGCGGGCGGCGCTTCCGAAGCTGCTTAGAGGCGTAAAGGAGATTGGGGCAAAGTATAACTTCAAGTCTGTTTGCTACGGGCACGCCGGCGATGGCAACCTGCACATTAACATTGTGAAAGGCGACATGAGCGACGATGACTGGAACAACAAGCTACCGGAGGGTATCAAAGAAATCTTCAAACTATGTGTTTCGCTGGGCGGCACGATTTCCGGCGAGCACGGCATTGGGCTGGTGCAGCGCCAGTACATTAACATCGCGCTGAACGAGGTGCAGTTAAGGTTAATGCGCGGCATCAAGGAGCTCTTCGACCCACGCGGCATACTTAACCCGGGCAAGATCTTCTAAGGCGAGCATACTTTAAGTATAAAAAGCAACAGGCGCAGTTTATAAAAGCTGCGCCTGTTTTATATAGTAAGTGCTAAGATGTGTCGGTGGCGGGTGGAGTGGATCATGCGCTGCGGCGGCCTATTTTAGGTTTAGGGCTCTCAGCCATGTCCTTATACTTAGTTTGTGCAAGTTTACTGTCCAGGCCGCGCAGTTGCTGCCATGACTGCATCAGGTTTACGTGCGACTCGTTCAGCGGTGCCCCTTCATGCGGGTGTTGGTCTTGATTAGGGTTTTGTGGGACTCTCATAGCATGTAATTTATTTTGTGGTTGGGTTTCCTGTTTTGTAGCGTTACTAGCTCTGTAAATGGCTTCATCTAAGTTATCTATAGGTTTGTTTGTTTTCATTGTTGCGTTTAAGTGGTTAATGGGTTAATTATCAATTAGTTCTTTCTTTTTTATTTCCTCTTTCACAAAGTTGCTGACATAACCGGCTATCTCGTCAGCATTTTCTTCCTGCAGGAAGTGGCCCCCGTCTTCAAACGGAATCACATAGCACTCATGGAAGAACTTCTTCCAACGTTGCAAGGCCTCAATCTTTACCAGCTTATCCCGCTCTCCCCAAAGTATAAGCGTCGGGATGTTGCGTATCTTTTTGCGCTCTTTCCAGAGTTCTTCGTACCACTTGCTGGCGCCCACCAACTCCCGGGCACAGGCTAGGTTGCGCACAGGCTCATCCGGATTCCCCAGGCCGTTCATGTAGTGCTTCTTGATAGGCTCCGGTAGTTCATCCGCATCCTTAAACAGTTCCTCTATAAGCGTGTTGTTGGATACATTGAGCTTGGAGTGCAGGAACTTGCCCAGCGGGCCCACCAGGTATTTGCTTGCCTTCGTGAAGGTCTGGTGCTTGGAGAGAGACCAGGTCCAGGAGTTGAGCATCACCACGCCCTGCACGTTTTCAGGATGCTTAATGGCATAGGCCAAACCAATAGGGGCACCAAAGTCGTGCACCAGCAGCGTGATGTCGCGGAGTTGCAGGTGCTCCATCAGCGCCTCGAAATTGGCCGCGTGCGCGCGTGGCTTGTAGCTCCAGTCCTTGGGCTTATCCGACAGGCCAAAGCCTATCATGTCCATAGCAATGCAGCGGTATCGCTTGCGGAGCTTTTTAATCAGGTCCCGGTACATAAACGACCAGGTAGGCGTGCCGTGCACCATCACAATGGCAGGGCCCTCGCCCTCATCAATATAATGCATTTTGCCTGCTTCGAGCTCCAGGAAATTTGGTTTGAAGGGGTACTCCTTCTTATCGAGCCAATCTGGTTTCATAGCTTTTGGGGTGATTGCTACTAAACTATACTTCGAAACGGGTGGTGGGTTGTTTCTTAACTCAAAAAAGAGGCACATTCAGAATAATTTCGAGGTTTAAACCTCAAAGGGATTAGATTTTATAGGTAAAGTATAAATCAGGTAGGGCCCTCAAATTAGGCGGATAGGACTGTTTGGGTGAAAAAAGGTGTAGCAGGCATAGCAGCATAGGTTAGTCCGCTGCTTGCAGGCCTGTGCAAAAGGGTGCTCGTGCGTCCTGTGTTGGAGCAGCTGCATAAATATTGTAATAATATCATTTAGAGGGGAACAATTGTCTTTTAAGGCACGTACCTTCTGCGTGTCCTGCCTTTAGGGGAAGTGTGGCTTGCCAGCCGGCGGGAGAGGAGTATGGAAGAGAGAGACGGATAAAACCTACAGCAATTGATGCACGCGCTGTAACTAAATCAAGCATTTTGTAAAAGGATTTCCCTTAGTCGCCTGGCACTCGGCCGGAGTAGCGGTGGCATTTATACTTTATAAGGTTGTGTTGAAACGGCGGATTTGCGACCTTGCATGGTTTTTTATCCCCTATTTAGCTTTAAAAGCAGGGCTGGGTAGCGGCTCAATTATACGTACATAGAATAACGATAGAGTATAGCGGCCTGCAACGGCTCCGTTCGCAGCGCCCTTTTTATTTATATAATATATAAAAGTAATTTACGCTTAAACTGAGATATTTATGAGAATAGCAGTAGTGGGCACGGGGTATGTGGGCCTGGTGACGGGCACGTGCTTTGCCGAGGTGGGCCTGGAGGTGACCTGCATCGACATCGACGAGCAGAAGATAGCCAACCTGCGGAAGGGCATTTTGCCCATCTACGAGCCGGGGCTGGAGGAGATGGTGGAGCGCAACGCCCAGAAGGGGCGCCTTAGCTTCTCCACGGACCTTGCGGAGGTGGTGGAGAGCTGCGGCTGCGAGGCCGTCTTCATCGCCGTGGGCACCCCGCCGGGCGAGGACGGCTCGGCCGACCTGAAGTACGTGCTGGCCGTGGCCCGCCAGATTGGCCGCTCGCTCAAGGGCTACACGGTGGTGGTGACCAAGAGCACCGTGCCCGTGGGCACGGCCCGGAAGGTGCGCCAGGCCATCCAGGAGGAACTGGAGGCCAGGGGCGAGCAGATTGACTTCGACGTGGCCTCCAACCCTGAGTTTTTGAAGGAGGGCGCGGCCATCGACGACTTTCTCAAGCCCGACCGCATCGTGGTGGGCGTGGAGAGCGAGCGGGCCGAGCAGGTGATGAGCCGCCTCTACAAGCCCTTTCTGATGAACGGCCACCCGCTCATCTTCATGGACATCCCCTCGGCCGAGATGACCAAGTACGCGGCCAACGCCATGCTGGCCACCAAAATCAGTTTCATGAACGACGTGGCCAACCTCTGCGAGCTGATGGGGGCGGACGTGAACATGGTGCGCCGGGGCATCGGAAGCGACGCCCGCATCGGCAACAAGTTCATCTACCCGGGCATCGGCTACGGCGGCTCTTGCTTCCCCAAGGACGTGAAAGCCCTTATCAAGACAGCTTCTGAGAACGGCTACGCTATGCAGGTGCTGCAGGCCGTGGAGCAGGTCAACGAGCGGCAGAAGTCGGTGCTCTTCGACAAGGTGCACGCCCACTTCAACGGGGAGCTTGCCGGCAGGACCTTCGCCGTGTGGGGCCTCTCGTTCAAGCCCAAGACCGACGACATGCGCGAGGCCCCCTCGCTGGTGCTCATTGAGAAGCTGCTGGAGGCGGGCGCGAGGGTGAGGGCCTACGACCCGGTGGCCATGACCGAGGCCAGCCACTCGCTCGGCGACAGCGTCGAGTACGGCAAGGACGAGTACGAGACCCTGATCGAGGCCGACGCGCTGCTCTTGGTGACCGAGTGGCCCGAGTTCCGCTCCCCCAACTTCAGTGTGGTGGGCAAGCTGATGAAGGAGAAGGTGGTCTTCGACGGCAGAAACATCTACGACGGGGCCGAGCTGGCCAAGAAGGGCTTCGCCTACTACGGAATCGGGGTGAAACAGCATACTAACCAGGAAAAAGCAGTAGTATAAGACACATCATGACCAAAAAAAGAGTACTGATAACGGGCGGGGCAGGCTTTCTGGGCTCCCACCTCTGCGATAGATTCATAAACGAGGGGCACCATGTGATCGCCATGGACAACCTGATCACGGGTAGCCTGGAGAACATCGAGCACCTGTTTAAGCTGGAGAACTTTGAGTTCTACCACCACGACGTGAGCAAGTTTGTGCACGTGCCAGGCCACCTGGACTACATCCTGCACTTCGCCTCGCCGGCCAGCCCTATTGACTATCTTAAGATACCAATCCAGACGCTGAAGGTGGGCTCGCTGGGCACGCACAACCTGCTGGGCCTGGCCAAGGCCAAGGGCGCGCGCATGCTCATCGCTTCCACCTCCGAGGTGTACGGCGACCCGCTGGTGCACCCGCAGACCGAGGATTACTGGGGCAACGTGAACCCGGTGGGGCCACGCGGCTGCTACGACGAGGCCAAGCGCTTCCAGGAGGCCATGACCATGGCTTACCACATGCACCATGGCCTGGAGACGCGCATTGTGCGCATCTTCAACACCTATGGCCCGCGCATGCGCCTCGACGACGGTCGTGTGCTGCCGGCCTTCCTGAGCCAGGCGCTGCGCGGCGAGCCGCTGAGCATCTTCGGCGACGGCAGCCAGACGCGCTCTTTCTGCTACGTGGACGACCTGGTGGAGGGCATCTACCGCCTGCTGCTGAGCGACTACCACCTGCCGGTGAACATCGGCAATCCGTCTGAGATCACCATTCGCGAGTTTGCCGAGGAGATCTGCCGCCTGACGGGCGTGGAGCTGAAGGTGGAGTACCAGCCGTTGCCTACCGACGACCCGCAGAAGCGCCAGCCGGACATCACGCTGGCCAAGCAGGTGCTGGACTGGGAGCCGCAGGTGGACCGCTCCGAGGGCCTGAAAAGGACGCTGGAGTACTTCAAGGAGAAAATCCTCAAACCAGCAGAGCAGCCTGCCTAAGCCGCCGCTTGAAAGTATAAAAGGAGAGGGAAGCCATACTTATGGCTTCCCTCTCCTTTTATACTTTATATTTATACTGTGCTGATTAACTTTTCCTGTTCTCCTTCAAAAAAGTCTTTGCCTCTTTATAATTGGCCGATTTTTTATCGCTGGCCTTCATGACCACAGAATAGTAGCTCTTGGCAGCTGCCTTGTCTTTTTGCTGCTTGGCAATGCGGGCCAGGTTGAGATAGGAATTGACAAAGTAGCCCGACTCGCGCTCGTTCGTCATCTCAGCATACTTGATTGTGTTTTTGTAGTAGTCTTTGGCCTTCTCGAAGTCGCGGTATTTGTGCTGGTTGATGTATCCCAGAATGTAAGAAGCATAGCGGCCGCTTACGGCCTCGAAGCCTGGCATTTGCTGCTCTAGTTTGGCTAGGATTTCCTCTGAAACGCGCTCAGCTTTGGTGAAATGGCCATTTACGAACAGCAGGCGGGCATAAAACCGTTGGAAATAGGCGTTATCAGGATATTTGAGAGCCAATTCTTCGGATACTTCCAGGGCTTCCTGCATCTTCTTCTCCTCGTTGGCCAGGATCTTCATCAGGAAGAGCTTCGACTCGGTACCGGTGTAGAAGCCGGTTTGGGATACGTAGGAAAGTTGCTTTAACCCCAGTCGCTTATCCCCGTTAGGGAAGAAAACAAGCACAGGGCGCAGCATAGGATAATTCTCAGGAATCCAGACGGCGTAGTAGTTGAACAGGGCCTCCCCGAAGAGGAACTCAGGGCTCAGGCCGTTGCCGGCTTTGGCCTTCTCCAGGTAGTCAAGGGAGCGCTTGCTGGCCACCGTGGCCTTGCGCCAGTTGCTGCGCTCAGAGTGCAGGCGGGCAGTGAACCCGTAAGACGCGGCCAAAAAGAAGGCGGCCTCCACATTGTTGTCGTCCTTGTCGTACATGGCCTCCGCCTTCTGGACGGTAGAGTCCATGTAAGCGAAGAACAGCTCGTCGTACTTCAGGGTCTGGATGTTGGTCGGTACAATCTTCCACCACTGGCTCAGGCCCATCAGGAAGTATGGCAGCGGGTGCTCGGGGTAGCGGCGGCGCAGCGACTTGAACTGTTTCTCGGCACGCTCATACTTGAAGTTGTACATGTTGTCGATAGCCCCCTCCAGCTCATACTGCACGTCCTTGTTCAGGAGCAGCATACCTTTTACCTTGGCTGCGGCCGGAAGTACTTCCACCTCAGACATGGTTACCTGTCGCATCGCCGTAGAGTCAGTGGACTTTTGTGCAAAAGCTAAGGCAGGGAAAAGGAGCGTGAAGATTGCTAAAAATACGTTCTTCATGGAGGGCCAAAAATTGTAAGTTTGTTCGTGCTGTTGGGCAGCAGGCTTTGCTAGTTCTAAAAGTACAACAATTCTAATGATAATGAATTCCCTAAAGGTAAAATAATTTATGAAATTACTCGAAACACTCTGCCGCATCCATGCCCCGTCGGGCAACGAACAAAAGCTGAAGGAATTCCTGCTTAATTATATATCAGAGCACAAATCGAAGTGGAAACAACAGCCTGTCATACTTCATGGTGAAGGGTTTCAGGACTGCATCCTGTTAGTTTTTGGTAAGCCCAAGAGTGCAATTTTTGCCCATATGGACTCTATAGGATTTACCGTTCGCTATGGCCAACAGCTGGTAAGGATTGGTGGTCCGGATCTGGAGAGCGGCTATGCATTGGTGGGGGAGGACTGCCAGGGAGAAATAGAGTGCACGCTGGCCTTTGATGAGGAGTCCGGCAGCATTAGCTATGATTTTGAGCGCGAGATAGAACGGGGCACAGAGCTGGTGTTTAAGTGCGATTTCAGGGAGACCGAGGAGACCGTGCAAAGCTGCTACCTCGACAACCGCCTGGGTGTATGGTCGGCGCTGCAGGTGGCCGAGACGCTGGAGAACGGTATCATCGCTTTTTGCTGCTGGGAGGAGCACGGAGGAGGCTCGGTGTCGTACCTGGCCCGCTACATACACGAGCAATACGGCGTTACGCAGGGCCTCATCTCGGATATTACCTGGGTGACGGAGGGGGTGCATGCCGGCAAGGGCGTCGTGATCTCAATGCGCGACAGCCTGATTCCGCGGCGCGCTTACGTGCAGCGCATCATAAGTATAGCCAAAGAGGCAGGTATAGCTTATCAGCTGGAAGTAGAGGGGGCCGGCGGCAGCGATGCCAAGGAGCTACAACGCAGCGCCTATCCTTGGGACTGGTGCTTTGTAGGCGCTCCCGAGGACAATGTGCATACCCCAAATGAGATCGTGCACAAGAAGGATATAGAAAGCATGGTGGCGTTGTATAAGGTGTTGATGGAGAGGTTGTAGGGGGAGGGTTCCCTCTAGGGAAGTATAGCGTGTTCAAATGCTATACTTCCCTGGTTATACTTTTATACTTGCTTCAGCCATATTTATACTTCGGCTATACTTTGGTTTTATACTTTGGCAGCACTTTATACTTGTCGCTATACTTTGCTATTACTGGCGCAAGCGTCCGCTTGTGCCTTTCTACAGTCATGGCGCAAGTCTTCAGACTTGTGTCCTGCTATGGCGTCAAGTTTGCAACTTGACTGGCTTGAAAAGCCATACTTATACTTCAGCATACTTTTATACTTGAGCTATACTTACTGGCTTATCCTTCCGCTAGCGCGAGCTTGTAGCTCGTGTCATTTTATACTTCAGCTATTCTTGCTAGCCTAAGTTCATCCTCAAGACTTACTTACCTATCGTTTCATTTCTTGCTTGGCTCCCTCCCAGGCCGGGAGGCCTCGACTTCGGGCATCGCGCTGTCTACATTTCCTGCCCTCGTACCTCGGGCTGCCTGCGGCACCGGAAATCTAGAAGGCGCTCAACCCAAAGGCTGGGATAAGGTCGATAGCCGCTGCTAATGCAACTTCAGCCAAGCCCCCCTTTGAAGGGGGTAGGGGAATGTTAATCGTCTGCGAAATTCCCCTCCTCTGGACTAGCCAAAACGGGAGTTTTGAGCTAGCGAGCGCAGCTCTTAGGGGTGGGTTTATACTTTGAAGGGGCAAGCTGCGACCTGTATACGCGATACCCCCAGCTATGAAAATTATACTTCAGCGGCAGCAAAAAAAGACTCCCCTCCTTAGACTACCGAGAACGCGAGTTCGAAGGTAGCGAGCGTAGCTCTGAGGGGCTGGGGGTGGTTGGACCCGGTACAGCCAAATCATTCTACCTGCTTCTAGATAGGAGGTAATATCTCCTCCTTAGCCTACAAAATAACACACCACCTCCGCTGAAATCAGTGTCTAGGCTAGTATTAAGAAGATACTGATAGGCCTCACACACAGCACCAGCTAGACTTAATTTATTGATGTTGCAACATGTTGTTTGTTAGGTAAATAAGTGCCAGAGGTTGTTGCAGGAAAGCTTGCCGGATATTTGGAAAAGTCTAACGAAACATTTTTCTTTAATATCTATATATACCCCTTATTAAATCCCTTAACCCTTAATCTAACTGAATGGAACCTATTCTTTACGCAATCCCTGGATTTGGAGTGGCGGCGCTGATATACACCTTCATCAGGTCGGCCTGGGTGACCAAGCAGCCGAGCGGTAATGAGCGTATGAAAACCATCGCCCGCCATATCGCCGACGGAGCCATGGCCTTTCTGAGGGCCGAGTACAAGGTGCTGGCCTACTTCGTTGTTATTGCTTCTGTATTTCTGTTTTACCTGGGATATACCGGAGAGAAGTCTCACCCGCTGATAGTGGGTGCTTTTATTATTGGCGCCGTGTTTTCAGCGCTGGCGGGCTTTATAGGCATGCGCATTGCCACTAAGGCAAACGTTCGCACGGCCGAGGCAGCCCGTAACAGTTTGTCCAAAGCGCTGGGGGTATCGTTTGCAGGAGGCTCCGTTATGGGCATGGGCGTGGCTGGTCTGGCGGTGCTGGGCCTGGGCTCCCTGTTCATACTTTTCTACTACCTGTTTGTGCAGAGCACGGGCGGCGACGTGAACGGCGTGGAGATGGAGATCGCCCTGGAGGTGCTTACCGGTTTTTCGCTGGGTGCTGAAAGTATAGCCCTGTTTGCTCGGGTGGGCGGCGGTATTTATACCAAGGCTGCCGACGTGGGCGCCGACCTGGTGGGTAAGGTAGAGGCCGGAATTCCGGAGGACGACCCGCGCAACCCTGCCACCATTGCCGACAACGTGGGCGACAACGTGGGTGACGTGGCCGGTATGGGCGCCGACCTTTTCGGCTCTTACGTGGCTACGATTCTGGCTACTATGGTGCTTGGTCGTGAAGTAGTGGCCGAGGATACTTTCGGCGGACTCTCCCCGGTTATACTTCCGATGCTTATAGCAGGTCTGGGAATAATATTCTCTCTGATAGGAATGGCGTTTGTGCGCGTGAGCGAGGGCGGCGATGTGCAGGCGGCCCTTAACCGGGGCAACTGGATCTCGGTTATACTTACGGCCGTGGGTTCATACTTTGCCATCACCATGATTTTGCCTGATAACCTGGTGCTCCGCAATTTCGAGTTCACGCAGATGGGTGTGTTTATGGCCGTGATCGTGGGCCTGGTGGTAGGTACGTTGATGAGTATTATCACGGAATACTATACGGCTATGGGCAAAAAGCCTGTAAACTCCATCGTGCAGCAATCGTCTACAGGCCATGCCACCAACATTATTGCGGGCCTTGCCGTGGGAATGCACTCCACAGTGTTGCCTATTATCGTGCTGGCAGGCG
Organism: Pontibacter chinhatensis; assembly: GCF_900113285.1. Lineage (GTDB taxonomy): Bacteria > Bacteroidota > Bacteroidia > Cytophagales > Hymenobacteraceae > Pontibacter > Pontibacter chinhatensis. The sequence continues at coordinate 623,779 of NZ_FOOT01000002.1, read as the reverse complement.
GTATCGTGTTCTCTTACGCGGCAGCCGGCCTGTATGGCGTGGCGATTGCGGCGGCAGGTATGATGGCGACCACCGCCATGCAGCTGGCTATTGATGCCTTCGGTCCTATTGCCGATAACGCCGGCGGTATTGCCGAGATGAGCGAGCTGCCGAAGGAAGTGCGCGGGCGCACCGATATTCTGGATGCGGTGGGCAACACCACTGCCGCCACCGGTAAAGGCTTTGCCATTGCTTCTGCCGCTCTTACTTCGCTGGCGCTTTTTGCTGCCTTTGTGGGCATTGCGGGCATCGAAAGTATAGATTTGTACAAGGCCCCTGTGCTGGCTGGCCTGTTCATCGGCGCCATGATACCGTTTATCTTCTCGGCGCTGGCTATTTCAGCGGTGGGCCGTGCGGCGATGGCGATGGTGCACGAGGTGCGCCGTCAGTTCCGCGAGATTCCGGGGATTATGGAGGGAACGGGCAAGCCGGAGTATGAAAAATGCGTGGCTATCTCTACCCAGGCCGCCATCCGGGAGATGATGTTGCCGGGAGCCATTGCGCTGCTGGTGCCTGTCATCATCGGTTTTGGCCTGCGGGATGTTTTCCCGGATACTTCCTCTGCCGAGGTGCTGGGCGGTACGCTCGCCGGTGTAACTGTTTCGGGTGTGCTGATGGCCATGTTCCAGTCCAACGCTGGCGGCGCCTGGGATAACGCCAAGAAATCCTTCGAAAAAGGGGTGGAGATAAACGGCGTGGTGGAGTATAAAGGCTCCGAGCCGCACAAGGCCTCCGTTACTGGCGATACCGTTGGCGACCCGTTCAAAGACACTTCCGGTCCAAGTATGAACATCCTCATCAAGCTCATGTCGATCGTGTCGCTGGTGATTGCGCCGCACATTGCCCTGGAGCAGGAACCGCCCATTCCGGAGCCGCCGATAGACATGGAGCCTATCAACATGAACGAAGTGCAGCAGGCGCCGGCTCATACAAGTATAAACGAGCAGACTACCCTGATGCTGAGTTTCGTTAGTGAAACAAAGTAATTGCCCGCAGCAAATATGAAGATAAGCCCGGCTTTAGGTTGGGCTTATTTTTTATTTATACTTACCTTTGTTCAGGATAAACCCAATACCACATGGAGCCGCGTACTATTCAGATACATGACTGTGAGTTCAGTACTTATATTTTTGAAGAAGAAATAATTGCCCGCATCAATATGCTGGCCGAGCAGTTAGACAGCGATTACGCTGAGAAAAAGCCCCTGTTCCTGGCCGTGCTCAACGGCTCGTTCATGTTCGTTTCTGACCTGCTCAAACGCGTTTCCGTACCATGTGAGATTTCGTTCATCCGCCTGGCCAGCTACCAGGACATGCACAGCACGGGCAAGGTGAAAGAAGTGTTGGGCCTGACGGAGGACATCAAAGGGCGCCATGTGATAGTGCTGGAGGATATTGTGGACACCGGCCATACGGTGCACGGTTTGCTGAGCCAGTTAAAAGAGCGCGGCCCCGCCTCGGTTGAGGTGGCCACGCTGCTGATGAAGCCCGATTGCCTGCAGCACCCGCTGGACGTAAAGTATGTGGCCCGCGCCATCCCGAACGACTTTGTGGTAGGCTATGGCCTGGATTACAACGGACTGGGACGCAACCTGCGCGATATTTACAAGATCGTATCGTAACTCCCGCAGGAAGGTGCCGTTTGCAAGCTCTTAGGCGGGCTCTGCGGTCTGCTTAACTCAAAACACTAAGTGCTTAGTTAGGATTTATACTTATATTTGCTTTTTAATTTAGCTATCAGATATGCTTAATATCGTTTTGTTTGGCCCTCCAGGTGCTGGTAAAGGTACCCAAAGTCAAAAACTATTAGATAAATACAACCTGATTCACCTTTCTACCGGCGACTTGCTGCGCTCTGAGATCGCAGCCGGAACGGCGCTTGGCCTTGAGGCTAAAAAGCTAATGGACAATGGCTTGCTGGTGCCAGACGAAGTGGTGATCGGTATGATTGAGAATAAGGTGAAGGAGCACCGCCAGGCGGCAGGCTTCATCTTCGACGGCTTTCCGCGCACCGTGCCACAGGCCCAGGGGCTGGACAAGCTGTTGCAGGACAACGATACGGAGATATCTGCCATGATCGCCCTGAAAGTAGACGACGAGGAACTGACCAAGCGCCTGTTGTTGCGCGGCCAGACATCCGGCCGTCCGGACGATCAGAACGAGGAGCTGATCCGCAAGCGCGTAAACGAGTACAATACCAAAACTAAGCCGGTGGCCGACTACTACGCTGGTCAAGGGAAATACTTCGCGGTGGATGGCATCGGTGAGATAGAAGAAATCTTTAATGCGCTGTGCCAGCACATAGACGCGCTGAAAGAGAAGCAGGAAGAGAATAAATAGGCTACAGGCCCAATCAAATTTGGCACAAAGCAATTTCATAGATTACGTTAAAATTTGCTCGCGATCCGGGCACGGTGGCGGAGGTTCCGCGCACCTGCACCGAGATAAGCGCACAGCAAAGGGTGGCCCTGACGGGGGCGACGGAGGCCGTGGCGGCCACGTGATACTTCGCGGAAACGCCCAGCTCTGGACGCTGCTGCACCTGCAGTACCGCAAGCACGTTATTGCTGCCAACGGCCTGAACGGCGGTGCCAGCCACTCTACCGGGGCACAGGGCCAGGACGAGATTCTGGAGGTGCCGCTCGGAACCATTGCCCGCAACGCCGAAACAGGCGAGGTGATGTGCGAGATAACCGAGGATGGGCAGGAAATTATACTTACGCCCGGCGGCCGGGGCGGCCTGGGCAACGCCCATTTTAAGTCGCCTACGAATCAGACGCCACGCTACGCCCAGCCAGGTGAGCCAGGTATAGAGGAATGGGTTATTCTGGAGCTCAAACTGCTGGCCGATGTCGGGCTGGTGGGTTTCCCAAATGCCGGAAAGTCTACGCTGCTTTCAGTGGTGTCAGCCGCAAAGCCCAAAATAGCAAACTACCCCTTCACTACCTTGGAACCTAATCTCGGCGTAGTGGCTTACCGCGATTACAAATCCTTCGTGATGGCCGACATCCCGGGGATTATTGAGGGAGCCTCTGAGGGGAAAGGCCTGGGTTTACGTTTCCTGCGCCACATCGAACGGAACTCCATGCTGCTGTTTATGGTTTCCTGTGAGAGTGCCGACATTGCCAGCGAGTACGGTGTGCTGCTAGGCGAACTAGAAAAGTATAACCCTGAGCTGTTGGACAAAAAGCGCATACTTGCCATCACCAAGTCTGACATGCTGGACGAGGAACTGGAAAACGAGATGCGCAAAACCCTGCCAGAAGGCCTGCCGACTGTGTTTATATCCAGTATAACAGGAAAGAACATTACGCAACTGAAAGACATGATCTGGGAGGCGCTTAATAGCTAGCGCACAACCCGGTAAAAGTATAAAATCAGGATCGGTAGGGGTTGCAAAGCCTGCTACCGATTTTTTTTAATAAGCGAGTTTTGAATGCGTGATTATGGGAGTCATTATTGAAGCGGATGTAAAGTATTATAGTTGCGCTTCCGCTTATGTCAGGCGCAGAAATTTAGAACCTCCAGATTTCAAATAAGCATTCACTCAGACACGCATACAACATTAGGCTGTGCCAGAATGGCACAAGCTCGTCTTTGGCAAGACAATTGAAAAGACAAAATAGACCATTCAACCAAAGTTTTTTAAGGCATTATGTCAGATAAAGATACCAAAAAGGAGCACGAGCACGAGGAACTGCAGGAAAACACTGCCAATGCAGCTACCGAAGAGGAACTGAACCAGGTGGATGAAACAGCTGAACAAGCCAATGCGGAAGCACAGCAGCAGGACTCAACAGCCGTCGAACTGGCTGAGATGAAAGATAAGTTCATCCGCCTGATGGCTGAGTTTGAGAACTTCCGTCGCCGTACTGCAAAAGAACGCCTGGAGCTGATTAAGACAGCTGCAGAGGACGTAATGACAGATTTACTGCCTGTGCTGGACGACATGGACCGCGCAAGCCAGTCTGTGGGGAGCGCCAAAGACATAGAGGCGGTAGCACAGGGGCTGGACCTGATTTTCCATAAACTTAAGAGCGTAACCATCCAGAAGGGCCTTAAGCCAATGGAGACAAAGGCTGGCGATGAGTTCGATAGCGACTTCCACGAGGCTGTTACGCAAATTCCGGCTCCGTCTGAAGAACTGAAGGGCAAGATAGTGGACGTGATTGAGAAAGGATACACGCTGAACGAGAAGGTAATCCGTTTCGCGAAAGTTGTAATAGGAGCGTAACCCATGGCTAAGAGAGATTATTACGAGGTTTTAGGTGTAAGCAAGAGCGCCACGCAGGAGGAGATAAAGAAGGCTTACCGTAAAATCGCCATTAAGTACCACCCCGATAAGAACCCCGACGACCCGACTGCTGAGGATAAGTTTAAGGAGGCAGCCGAGGCGTATGAGGTGCTGAGTGACCAGCAGAAGCGCCAGCGCTACGACCAGTTCGGCCACCAGGGCATGAACGGCGGCTTCGGAGGCGGCGGTGGCATGAACATGGAGGATATTTTCTCCCAGTTCGGCGATATCTTTGGCGGTGGCGGCTTCGAAAGCTTCTTCGGAGGGTCCAGCCGTGGTGGCGGGCGCCGTCAGCGCAAGGGATCTAACCTTCGTATTAAGCTGAAACTGAACCTGGAGGAGATTGCCAACGGCGTAGAGAAAAAGATAAAAGTTAAGCGCTATGTAGCCTGCAGCACCTGCGGGGGCAACGGCGCTAAAAACGGCACCGACATGCAAACGTGCGGTACCTGCCAGGGCTCTGGCCAGGTGCGCAAGGTGGTAAACACCATGCTGGGGCAGATGGTATCTACCAGTACCTGCCCTACCTGTAACGGCGAAGGCCGCATTGTAACCAGCAACTGCCAGGCTTGCCACGGCAGCGGTCGTGAACTGGCCGAGGAGGTGATCACGATTAACGTGCCGGGGGGTGTAATGGATGGCATGCAGCTGAGCATGAGCGGCAAGGGCAACGTGCCTGAGCGTGGCGGCGTGCCAGGCGACCTGCTGATACAGATAGAGGAGGAGCCGCACCCAACCCTGAAGCGCGAAGGCAACAATATCATCTACGACCAGTACATCAGCTTCATTGACGCTGCGCTGGGTGCCGAGGTAGAGGTGCCGACCATCACGGGCAAAGTGAAGATTACGCTGAAGCCGGGTACGCAAAGCGGTGAGATTTTCAGGCTGCGCGGCAAAGGCATCCAGGACATCAACGGCTACGGCAAAGGCGATCAGCTGATCCATGTGAACGTATGGACCCCGAAAGACCTGAGCAGCGACGAGAAAGCGGTGCTGGAAGGCCTGCGCTACTCGAAGAACTTTACGCCAAACCCAGGAAAGAACGAGAAGGGTTTCTTTGAAAAGGTGAAAGACTACTTCAACTAAGAACCCTCTGTAGAATACTTTAAAGCCTTGCCTCAGGTATACCTGGAGCAGGGCTTTTTTTATACTTTATACTTCGAGTTGGGCTTAACTAATCTCTTGCTCATGTAAACCCACCCCTACCCCTCCGAGGAGGGGAATAACCTGCTTTTTGTGGAAATCCCCTCTTGGGAGGGGTAGGGGTGGGTTAAAGTATACAGTTAACCCTCGCTCGCCTCTGGTGAGTGTGAGCTATCTCACGGCCTCTGGCCGCTGGAGTTTGTATGTTATACTTCTGCTTATACTTTATATTTTCTTTGTGAGACGGCTGGACGTCACCTAATAACGCACACTCGCAGAGGCGAGCGAGGGCTTAAGTCACGAAAAATGCTTGATTTATACTTTATACTTTCTTACCTAATCCTCTGACCTTACTGTAGAAGTATGGCTCGTGCGCGTTTTACCAGGTATTGAACAAGCACGAGGACAGGGCTGCCGGTTCCTGCAACTGCTGTTAGTCTGATTTATAGTTTCCTTTGTCGATTAAGTATAGGCAGGCAACGCACTGTGCGGCAGAATGAGTATATTTGGGTAAACTAAAGCGAAGCACCCTTGAGTATTCTGAAGATTGAAGGCGTAAGCAAGTTCTATGCTAACCATACCGCGTTAGACAACGTGAGCTTTGAAATTCCGCAGGGCTGTATCTTTGGCCTGCTTGGCCCGAACGGAGCCGGAAAAACCTCCCTGATACGCATTATCACCCAAATCACCGGCGCCGACAGCGGCAAAATATACTTTAAAGGTGAGCGCCTGCAGCCTGGCCACATTAAGGATATGGGCTACCTGCCGGAGGAGCGTGGCCTGTATAAGAAAATGAAGGTGGGGGAGCAGCTGCTGTACCTGGCGCAGTTAAAAGGCTTATCCAAGGAGGACGCAACTGCCCGCATCAAAAGCTGGATAGACCGCTTCGAGATACGCGAGTGGCTGGACAAGAACATTGAGGACCTCTCTAAAGGGATGCAGCAGAAGGTGCAGTTTATTGCCACGGTGCTGCACGAGCCCTCACTCATCATCCTCGACGAGCCCTTTTCCGGTTTCGACCCCATCAACGCTAACTTGATAAAAGACGAGATCCTGAGCCTGCGCGAGCGCGGCGCCACCATCATCTTCTCCACGCACCGCATGGAGTCGGTGGAGGAGCTGTGTGATAACATTGCCCTGATAAACCGCTCGCGCAAGGTGCTGGACGGGCCTGTGAAGGAAATCAAGGATACCTACAAAACCGATACCTACCAGGTGATAGGCAATGGCCAGCTCATGGTTACCTCCCCGGATTTCGAGGTGCTGGAGCAGCACAGCAACCACGGCATTTTCAGGGCAAGTATAAAACTGCTCAACAACACCTCGCCCAACGATTTGCTGCGCTACCTGATCCAGCGCGTGGAGGTGCACTCCTTTGTGGAGCTTGTGCCAAGTATAAATGAGATCTTCATCCAAAAAGTAAAGGAAACACACCATGCATAAAATCTGGCTGATTATACAGCGCGAGTACCTGACGCGCGTGCGCAAGAAGAGCTTCATCATCATGACGCTTCTCACGCCGCTGTTGCTGGCCACGTTCATGATTCTGCCTGGCCTGCTCATCAGCATGTCGGGGGAGGAGGAAACGGTGATGGTGCTGGACGAGAGCGGTCTGTTTGAAAATAAGCTGGAGAGTCGCAAAGACCTGGCTTTCATCCCCCTGCCCGATCTCACCCTGGACCAGGCCAAAACCATTTACCAGGAAACCGACAACACGGCGCTGCTCTACATCCCGAAAATGAGCATAGAAGATCCCAAGGGCTTTGTGGTGTACGGCAAGAAGAACATCAGCATCCAGACCCAAGTAAGCCTGGAGAACATGCTGGAGAAGGAGATTGAGAACCAGCGCTACCTTGCCTCCGGCCTGGACCGCCAGACGCTCGACAAGATCAAGGCCGACGTTAAAATAACGGCTGTTAACCTGAGCAACGAGGGCGAAAAAGGCAATAATGCCATCATCACATCCATAGCCGGCGTGGTTGGCGCAGTTATTATCTATTTCTTCATTTTCCTGTACGGGGTGCAGATTATGCGCGGGGTAATAGAGGAGAAGACCAACCGCATTGTGGAGGTGATGATCTCCTCGGTGAAGCCCTTCCAGCTGATGATGGGTAAGATTGTGGGTATTGCCGCTGTGGGCCTTACGCAGTTCCTGCTCTGGGTTATACTTTCGTTTTTTGCGGTAACGGCCGTTTCTGCTGCCTTTGGAGTGGATGCCGCTCCTTCGCCGGCTGCCCAGTATGCCGCAGGCCAGATGGCCGCACAAGGCGGTGGCCTGGAGGCTGATGACCCTACGGCCATGGCCAATGAGCCGGGCGAGGACGAGTTCGCCAACACCATCACCGACGTGAAGCAAAGCTTTGCCAGCCTCAACATCGGCCTGATTTTCTTTAGCTTCCTGTTCTACTTCCTAGGCGGTTACCTACTCTACGGCTCTCTGTTCGGGGCCATTGGCGCCGCCGTAGACAACGAGACAGACACCCAGCAGTTCATGATGCCGATCACGATTCCGCTCGTAATTGCCTTTATCATGTCGTACTCCATCGTGCTGAAGAACCCGGACGGACCGGTAGCCTTCTGGATGTCGATGATTCCGCTAACCTCGCCGATTGTGATGATGGTGCGCGTGCCGTTTGGGGTGCCCGCCTGGGAACTGCTGCTCTCCATGGGCCTGCTGGTAGCCGGCTTCATCTTCACCACCTGGATCGCCAGCCGCATCTACCGCGTAGGAATCCTAATGTACGGCAAGAAAGTGAATTACAAGGAGCTCTCGAAGTGGCTGTTTTATAGGGTATAAGTATAGCCAGCCATAGTTTAAAGTATAGCGATAGCCGGTGCCTTGGGTGCCGGCTATTTTTATTATCTTGAAGTATAAAATTAGATTTATCGGATGATGAAGTATAAACTCCTGACACTACTTTTACTGGTGATGACGACAGTAACCATGGCGCAGAAAAAGGACAAACCAGCTTACCAGCTGTTTACGGCGGAGGGCAAAAGTATAAACTATGGCAAGATGCTGAAAGAACTGCAGGAGGCAGAGGTTATACTTTTCGGGGAGCAGCACAACGACCCGATTGCGCACTGGCTGCAGCTGGAGGTAGCCAAGGACCTGCACCGGGAGAACCCGCAGCGGTTTGCCATCGGAGCAGAGATGTTTGAGGCCGACGTGCAACTGGTGCTGAACGAGTACCTGGCTGGGCAGGCCCCGGAAAAGAACTTTGAGCAGGAGGCCAGGCCCTGGCCCAACTACGTCACCGACTACAGGCCCGTGGTGCGCTTTGCCAAAGAGCAGAAGATTCCGTTTATCGCCACCAACGTGCCGCGGCGCTATGCGGCTATGGTAGCCGGCGGGGGCCTGGCCGCGCTGGAGAATGTGTCGGAGGAGGCCAAGCGCTACATTGCCCCGCTCCCCGTGACGGTGAATATGGAACTGCCCAGTTACAAGGGCATGATGGCGATGTTTGGCGGCAGCACGCACGGTAATACCAAAAGTATAAACATTGTGCAGGCACAAGCGCTTAAAGACGCCACCATGGCCCACTTTATACTTGGCCAGGTGCAGCAGGGGCGGCAGGTGCTCCACCTGAACGGCGCTTACCATTCCGATAACTTCGAGGGCATCGGCTGGTACTTAAAGCAACTGCGGCCGCAGGTAAAAGCCCGCACCATCACCACCGTACTGCAGGCCGACCTGGAGAAGCTCTCAGAAGAGAACAAGCAGAAAGCCGACTTCATACTGGTAGTGCCCGAAAGTATGACGAGAACGTTCTGAGTTAGAGAGTTTGGGAGTTAAAGCGTTAGAGAATGGAGTTCCTTTTATTTGACTTGATACAGTCCGGAATAGGGCGGCTGTACCTTTGGGTGAGGTACAGGAAGAAGGAGCGTATTGCGAAACTGCTGGCGGAAAAGTATGAAGGAAGTTATGCTAAGGCAGGTAGCTTGCTGTTGCTTAACTCCTTTGCCGTACTATTCGGGTTGCTGCTCTTTTTCTTTCTGGCAGGTATGATCTACGGCTCTTTTAAGTAAGCGGCACGGCATATAAACAACAAAGCCCGACTGCTTGCAGCCGGGCTTTGTTTATGTAAAAGAGAAAGAAGGTATCCTGGTTACGCAGAGAAAGAGCTTCCGCAGCCGCAAGTTGTGGTTGCCTGTGGGTTGTTAAAGGTAAAGCCACGTGCGTTCAGGCCATCCTGGAAATCAACCACCATGCCCATCACATACATGCCGTGCTTCTTGTCCATAATCAGGGTAACGCCGTCCAGTTCATACGTCTCGTCAGCATCTTTCGGCTTATCGAAGCCCAGCAGGTAAGAAAGACCGGAGCAGCCACCGCCTTGCACACCCACGCGCAGGCCATACTCAGCTGGTACGTTCTTCTCTTTCAGAATATTCTTAACCTCTTGCAAGGCTCTTTCGGTCAGGGTTATAGGTGCAGTTTTAGTTTCTGTTGCCATAGTATACTTCGGTTTATTTGTAGTCACAAACTTAAGCAATAATCTACAAACTTGCTTAGGCGCGCTACCCTTATACTCAGGTAAACAGGAAAAGCCCTGAAATGATTCATGTATCCAGAATTAAATTTTTGCGATATTTATACTTTCAAACCGACACCTTATGGCTAATTTTTTCGCTTTACTTATAGAGTTACTCAAGCTTGCCCTTCCCGCCCTGGTGCTGGTAGGAGGCCTATACTGGTTACTGCAAAAGCACTACGAGCGGGAAGACCGCCTGCGGGCCGAGCAGGCACAGAAAAAGGAAAACAGAAACACGGAGATCATCACCCCGATACGGTTGCAGGCCTACGAGCGCATTGTGCTGCTGCTCGAGCGTATCACGCCGAGCAACCTGCTGCTGCGCATCAGTCCGGCCGGACAAACAGCCGCCGAGTACCACCGTTTGCTGCTCTCCGAGATCCGCAGCGAGTTTAACCATAACATGTCGCAGCAGGTGTACATGAGCGAGCCGGCCTGGCAGCAGGTAAACCACGCCCGCGAGGAGGTGGTAAAGCTCCTTAACAAAACGTTTCAGGAACTACCCGAGGCAGCACGCGGCACCGACCTGGCCAAACGCGTACTGGAAACCCTGCTGGTAAACGAGCAGGACCCTACCGCACAGGCTATCAACACGGTGAAGCAGGAAGTACGAAAAGAGTTTGGGAGTTAGGGAGTTTAGGAGTTAGAGAGTTTAGGAGTTAGAAAGTTTGGAAGTTAGAAAGTTGTAACCCTTTGCGCCTCCATACTTTCTGCCGCAAGTTACGCTAGCGCTAAACTTGCGGCAGAAAACGGCAAAGTATAAAGCGAGAGCGGCTGGCACTATAAGTAGTACCAGCCGCTCTTGATTTATACTTCAGAAGAGTTAACTTTCTAACTTCCAAACTTTCTAACCTTCTAACTTCCCAGCTCCTTCAGTTTTTCCAGCAGTTGCTCCACTTGCTCCATGCTGTGGGCAGGGAAGTTAGCAATTCGGATTTGGGTCTCTTTATACTTGCCGTAGCCGCTGCCCACCTGCAGGTCGTACTGGGCCAGGTGCTTGTTTACCTCTGAGGCAGGCATAGTGGTGTTCGCCACGATGGTGGTTTTAGAGCGGTGTGCCGGCTGCTCCACGGCAGGCGCAAACAGCTTGCTCTGCTCCAGGAAAGTATAAATCCGCGCTGCTTTTGCTTCTGTCTCCTGCCGTATCTGCTCTGCGCCCTTCTGGTTCATATCAGTCACCACCTTAGCCAACAGGTAAATATTAAGCACGTTCGGCGTTTCCACCGTCTGGCTCTGCAAGGCTTTCTCGAGTAGGGAAGGCAAAGTATGGTACGAGCCGATCGAAAGGCCTTCTTCCTGCAGCTCACGGGCCTTGGCCAGGCAGCGGTCGTTTACCAGCCACACACCCAGGCCAGCGGGCAAACCGAAGCATTTCTGCACCGAGAAGTATACTGAGTCTACCCGGCTATAGTCGAAAGCAGGGTAGGGGAGCGAGGAAACTGCATCCACATAAACCAGGGCATCAGCCGGAGTCTTGTCGCGGATTTGGTCTATCTCCTCTACCGTCATGCTGGTACCGGAACTGGTCTCGTTCTGGATCAGGGCCACCAACTCGGTGGTTTCCGGTATGGTTATACTTTCCACGTGGAATCCTTGGCTAAAAGGAACCTCATGTACGTGCGCCTCGCGGCCAAGCTCCTGGGCGGTTTCATAGAAACGCTTTGAGAAGGAGCCGTTCACCAGGTGAAAGCTTTCCCTGCGCACATTGTTCTGGATGGCTCGTTCCCATACTTCCGTGGCGGAGGCCACAAATAAAACCTCATACTCATCCGGCAGTTGCAGCAGCTCCCGCAGGCCGCTCTCGGCGCTGGCGTAAATCTCCTGGAACTGCTTGCTGCGGTGCGAAATGCTACCGATCTTCTGGGTCATCGCCTCCTGCAGGTGCTGCGCCACGGTAGGGTACAGCTCCGACGGGCCGGGGGTAAAGTATACTTTGTTATTCATGACTGAAACCTCCACTGATTAATAAAGGATGCGGAACTTGATTGTGTGCGGCACCTGCTTCATGTCGTTTACCACCTGCTTGTCGTAGGCCTTGTCGATGTCGGTGATCACGTAACCCACGCGCTCGTTTGTCTTCAGGTACTGGCCCAGGATGTTCACATGGTTTTGGGCGAGCACCTGGTTGATGCTGGCCAGCACACCCGGCACGTTGGCGTGGATGTGGATGAGACGGTGCGCATTCTTGAGCTCCGGCAACTGCAGGTTCGGGAAGTTCACGCTACCATAAGTGTTGCCTGAGTTGATGTAGTCCATGATGCGGTTGGGCACGAAGTTGGCGATGTTCTCCTGCGCCTCAGAAGTGCTGCCGCCCACGTGCGGAGTGAGGATAACGTTCGGAAGGCCGCACAGCTCGCTCTCGAATGGGTCGCTGTTGGTGGCTGGTTCCTCGGGGAACACATCCACGCCGGCGCCGCTTACCTTGCCCGATTTTATACTTTGCACCAGTGCCTCAATATCCACTACGTGGCCGCGGCTCAGGTTCAGGAAAATCACGCCGTCTTTCATGGCGGCAAACTCTTCGGCACCTATCAGGTTCTTGTTCTCCGGTCTGCCATCTACGTGCAGCGTCACGATATCGGCCTTGCTCAGCAGCTCGTGCAGGGAATGGCACTTGCGGGCATTGCCCAGCTGCAGCTTCTCCACCACGTCGTAGTAGTATACTTCCATGCCCATGGCTTCGGCCAGTACCGACAGCTGCGCCCCGATGTTGCCATAGCCCACAATGCCCAGCTTCTTGTCGCGCACCTCAAAGCTGCCTTTCGCCGATTTGTCCCACTTGCCCTGGTGCATTTTGTTGCTTTTATCCAGCACATTACGGCTTAGAATCAGTATCTCGCCCAGCGCCAGCTCCACCACGCTGCGGGTGTTGCTGTAAGGGGCGTTGAATACGGTGATGCCGGCCTCCAAACAGGCGTTCAAATCAATCTGGTTGGTGCCGATGCAGAAGGCGCCCACGCACATGAGGCGGTTGGCGTGCTCCAATACCCTGCGCGTTACCTGCGTTTTGCTGCGGATGCCAAGTATGGAAACGTTCTTAATCTTCTCGCACAGCTCTTCCTCGCTCAGGGCTCCGCTGATTGTTTCTACCTGGTAACCCTCGTGGCGGAACAGCTCCACAGCCTGAGGGTGTATGTTTTCCAGCAGCAGCACGCTGATGCGGTTTTTAGGGTAAGATATTGCCATCGGTAACTTATTTTGATACAGGAATTCGTCAAGTGTGGGGGCGATGTGCTCGGCCTTGGCTACCACGTTGTCGCGTACCACATTCTCGGTGAAGGCGTAGAACTTGTTGGCTAGCCCGGCTTCTTTTATCTCATAGTCGGTGTAGCCGTCGCCCAGCACATACACGTCGCCGGGCAGGGCCAGCTGCTCCAGCAGCCGTATCTTGCCTTTGTCCAGGCACAGCGGGTTCGCCTCGTCAAAGCCCACCAGGTTGCCCTGGGCATCCACTTTAAAGGTGTTGGCATACACGTTTTCCTCCTTTATGCCATACTCCGTTACGATGGGCGTGATAAACTCCTTAAACCCGCTGGAGATGATGTAGATCTGGTCGGCGTACTGATGCAGGAAGTCGCGGTTGCGGCGGATGGACTCGGATACTTTCTCCCGGAGGCGGCTGATGAGCTGCGGCAGGTGGTTCTGGTGCGCCTGCAGCAGGGCCAGGCGCTCGGTCAGTCCTTTCGAGAAGGAGCTCTGGCCGGCCATGGCGCTGTCTGTGATCTCTTTGATCTGGTCCAGCAGTTGGCTGCGCTCGGGGTGGTTCTGAAGGGAGATGGCCCCCAGTTCGTCCAGGGCTTCTACCTGGGTAAAGGTGCTGTCAAAGTCAATGATAAAGTACTTGTCTTTGCTCATGATCGAAGTATGGCTGTGAAGACTGTAAGCCCGAAAGGTATAAAAAAAGAACCAGCCGCGCAGCTACGGACTGGTTCTTTTTGAGATTATACTTCGTTAAAAGCTAAATACTTGTAAAAGCAGCAAGTAGGAATTATAAAAGTGCCAACTGCTCCGTAATGATGCGCTGGTAGAATGCCTCGTACAGCGGCAGGATCTTCTCGATGTCGAAGTCATGGGCCCGCTGCAGGGCGTTTGCCTTGAACTGCGGCAGGCGTTCGTCATCAAGTATGTACAGTGTGTTCTGTACCATTTCGTCTATGGCACCCACCGGACTCACAAAGCCGGTCACCCCGTTTATGTTCAGCTCCGGTATACCGCCCGCGTTGGAGGAAATAACCGGTACCTCGCAGGCCATGGCCTCCAGGGCCGCCAGGCCGAAGCTCTCTTTCTCCGACGGCATCAGGAACAGATCGGAAATAGACAGCACCTCTTCCACAGCCTCCTGCTTTCCTAAAAAGCGCACATCGTTGTAAATCTGCAGCTCGCGGCACAGCTTCTCCATCTTGGGTCGCTCCGGGCCGTCGCCTACCAGCAGCAGGCGGCTTGGTATCTGCTCATGCACCTTGGCAAAAATGCGGATCACGTCCTCCACGCGCTTCACGCCCCTGAAGTTAGAAGTATGCACCAGCAGCTTCTCGTTGTTTGGCGCAATGGCCATCCGGAAGTGCTCCTTTTTCTGGCGCTTAAATTTCGCCAGGTCGATAAAGTTGGGGATTACCTCGATGTCTTTCTCTATCTGGAAAAAGTCGTAGGTTTCGGCGCGCAGGCTATCCGACACGGCTGTTACGCCATCCGACTGGTTGATGCTGAAAGTTACCACCGGCTCAAAAGAGGCGTCCTTGCCTACCAGGGTGATGTCTGTGCCATGCAGGGTGGTGATAACGGGGATGTTGATGCCCTTGGTACGCAGGATCTGCTTGGCCATATAGGCTGCCGAGGCGTGCGGAATGGCGTAGTGCACGTGCAGCACGTCCAGCTTCTCGAACCGCACAATGTCTACCATTTTACTGGCCAGCGCCAGCTCGTACGGCGGGTACTGGAAGAGCGGGTAAGTCGGGATGTATACTTCGTGGTAGTAGATGTTCTCGTTAAAGATATCAAGGCGCGCCGGTTGGCTATAGGTGATAAAGTGAACCTGATGCCCCTTCAGCGCCAGGGCTTTTCCCAGCTCGGTAGCTACCACGCCGCTTCCGCCGAAAGTCGGGTAACAGACAATTCCTATTTTCATACTTGTTAGGTGTATGGCAAAAAAACAAGTGCAGCCCCATTTTGTTGCTGCACTCGCTAAACTACTGATTTTATTTTATGTTTTGGGCGCCATGGCTTTGTAAATCACATCGTGTATCCTGGTGCGGATGTTATACTTTACCAGCTTGTTGTTGCTGGCGTCGGGGTATACCCTGTTCGACAGGAAGATGTAAATCAGCTTGTTCTCCGGGTCGGTCCAGGCGGCGGTTCCGGTAAAGCCGGTGTGGCCGAAGGTCTGTGGCGAGGCCAGCGCCGAGGTTGGCCCGTTGCCATCCAGGGCAGGCTTGTCCCATCCCAGTCCGCGGCGGCTTCCATCCGACTGCCGTGCCGCGAACTCCGATACCACCTCCGAGTTAAAATACTTGTGGCCGCCATAGAGGCCGTTGTTCATGTTCATCTGCAAAAGTATGGCCAGGTCGTTGGCGTTGGAGAACAGGCCCGCGTGGCCGGCCACTCCACCCATCATGGCGGCTCCCTGGTCGTGCACCGTTCCCCGGATCAGGTTCTTGCGGAAATAGTTGTCGTCCTCGGTAGGGGCAATGATCTCCCGCGGATGCCGGAGCAGCGGCGTATAGGTCAAGGTACTGAGGCCAAGCGGCGCGTAGAAGTTCTGGTTCAGGAATTCATCAATCGGCTGGTTTAGCTGCCTTTCGGCCACACGCTTGAGGATGTAGAAACCCAGGTCGCTGTAGGCGTAGCTGTACGTGCCGTTCTTCTGCTTAGGCATCAGCGGTGTCTTTACCGTCCACGACCAGAGCGTGTCTTCCATCGAGTGGATGGAGTATACGCCCGGAATTACCTCGTTCATGTAGGTGTCGTTCTGCGTGCTGGCGTAGAAGGTCTCCTTTAACTTGCGGTTGTCAATCGTTTTCTGCCAGGTCGGGATGCCCGGCTTCAGGCCCGCCTGATGCGCCAGGATGTCGCGCAGCACGAGGTTGGCTTTGTTGGTGCCTTTTACCTCCGGCAGGTAAGTAACAAGTTTCTCGTCCAGGTTGATTTTGCCCTGATCCTTGAGGAACATAACGGCCTGCAGGGTAGCGGCTACCTTGGTGATGGAAGCGATGTCATAAATGGTGTTTTTCGTTACCGGCTTCACGGCATCGTAAGTATAGTGGCCGTAGGCTTTGTTGTAGATCACGGTGCCGTCCTTCACCACCAGCACCTGCATGCCAGGCGTAGCAGCGTAAGCAATCGCCTCCGTGGCGATGTTGTCTATTTGTGCCAGGGTCTTGGAGTCCATGCCCACACTTTCCGGCACGCCATACTTCAGGCGGCCCAAGGTAGCGGTAGGCAAGCCCGTGCCGGCAGTATACTTGGCAGAGGCCGTAATAGGCAACTTGCCCTGTGCGGCGCGGGCGCCAAACAGCACCTGCGGCACCAGCGACTGCGATATGGGGTTGTCCTCGTAGCCGGCCACCAGCCAGTTATTGCCCTCAAACAGTTTCAGGCTATAGGCGTTGCCCATCACTGCTACGATCACTTTCTTGTTGGTGCGCTCGCGAAGGTACTGGATAAAGGCCAGTGTGCCGGTGCCTATGCCGTAGTTTCGGGCGGGGGTGCTGTTCATGCCGTGGATGCTCACCACCACCACGTCGTTTTCCTCCAGTTGCGGGATAATGTTGGTGAAGGCAGAGTCTGCGGCGTACCGGTTCGGGATCGTAAACTGCTTCACAGGAGCATACTCGCCCAGTGTCTCCTGAAACGTATTGCCCACCGAGGCGCCCACAGCAACAGAAGCTATACTTAAGGTATCCAGGTTGCGGAACGGGATCAGGTTGTCCTTGTTCTCCACTACCGTAATGGCGTGCTCATAGAGTTGCTCCTGCACCACGCGGCTGGCCGGGCGCTCCAGGTCCTCCTGCAGGTTCTCAAGTTTTACAGGCTTATACTTGTTCAGGCCGGCCCAGTACTTGGCGTGCAGGATCTTGCGCACGCGCTGGTCAATCTCAGCCTGCGTGATCTGGCCTTTCTTCACGGCCTTGGAGATCTTGTCCACCGCCGTAGGCACATCCTCCGGAAACAGCAGCACGTCGTTACCGGCCAGCAGCGCCTTCAGGTCCAATTCTCCGGGCTTATGGAATTTGCTCACGCCCTGCATGTTAAGGGCGTCGGTGAACACCAGGCCCTTATACTTCATCTTCTCTTTCAGCAGGCCGGTTACGATGGGCTTGGAGAGCGTAGACGCCTGGTTTTTGGTGGAGTCTACATTAGGCAAGTATAAATGCGCCACCATCACGCCCATCACACCCGCGTCGAACGACTGCTTAAACGGGTAGAGCTCTACCTCGGTCAGGCGCTTCATATCATGCTGAATCACAGGAAGGTTGTAGTGCGAGTCCACGTCGGTGTCGCCGTGGCCGGGGAAGTGCTTGGCCACCGCCATCACGCCATGGTCCTGCAAACCGCGGATGTAGGCCACGCCGTAGCGGCTCACGGTCTCTTTAGACTCGCCGAAGGAGCGGGTGCCGATAACGGGGTTGTTGGCGTTGTTGTTCACGTCGAGCACCGGCGAGAAGCTTACGTTCACGCCCAGGCGCTTCATTTTCAGGGCTATCTCGCGGGCCATCATGTACACGTAACGGTCGTCGTGCATGGCGCCCAATGTCATCTGGCGGGCAAAGTGCATGCTGCTGTCCAGGCGCATGTTCAGGCCCCACTCGGCATCCATGGCCACCAGGAGCGGCACCTTGGCCATACGTTGGAAGCGGTTGGTGAGCACAGCCTGGCGCATGGGGCCGCCCTGCATAAACATGATGCCCCCGATGCTGTACTGGCTCACCAGCGAGTCGATATGCTGCACATGGCGCTCATCCTTGTTGGAGTAGGCCGCTACCATAAACAGTTGCCCGATGCGCTGCGAAGGGGTTAAAGTAGTAAGCACACTGTCGACCCATTGCTGTTCCCGTGGGTGCACAATAATCTCCTCTGACGGGTTAAAAGACATCAGGGGCCCCATGACAAGAAAAACAAGAATCAACACACCTACACTAAAACTCTTCAACATCCTACGCTACTATTTATTAATTGGAACAAGTCAAAATTAAACCTAATTTTGCACAAGGCAGTTCAGGATTACAGACTAAAAACAGCTTGTTTCCCGGCTTTTCGGCGGCTGTCGCGATAAGAGGAAGGAGCGCCTTACAGCCTATCTGCAGCTCACGTGGCCACTAAGGGTAGCCTTACTGTGCTAACGCCACCAGCCCCGGCATCAATATAAAAGATCGCTATACTTTTAACACGATAAGGAAAGCGAAACTGTAAGCTGGTTTTCAGGCTTCTGAACAGAAGCAGTCTGTAATTTAATAATAAATTTAACTCTGAATTAGTTCTGCCTTTGTAAATTAAGTAGAGCAAATATTTGGCCACGATGGCAGAAACAGCCGGAAAGTAACAGAACCCATAAGTTTAGGAGGAATTAGAAAAGCGGATGCCCGATATCATACACTTACTGCCTGATTTTCTTGCCAACCAGATTGCAGCCGGCGAAGTGGTGCAACGGCCTGCCTCTGTGGTGAAGGAGCTGTTGGAGAACGCCATCGATGCGCAAGCCACCAGCATACAGCTGATCGTGAAGGAGGCAGGCAAACAACTGGTGCAGGTGGTGGATAACGGCCTGGGCATGACCGAGACCGATGCCCGCATGTGCTTTGAGCGCCACGCGACTTCTAAAATCCGCACGACCGACGACCTGTTCCGCATCCGCACCATGGGCTTTAGGGGCGAGGCGATGGCCTCCATTGGCGCGGTGGCGCAGGTGGAGCTTAAAACCAAGCCACACGGAGCCGAAACGGGCACGAAACTGCTGGTAGAGGGCTCGGAGGTAGTGGCGCAGGAGCCGGTCGTAACGCCGGAGGGCACTTCCATTGCCGTAAAGAACCTGTTCTACAACGTGCCTGCCCGTCGCAACTTCCTTAAATCCAATGCCGTGGAGATGCGCCATATCCTGGAGGAGTTCCAGCGGGTGGCCCTGGCTTACCCCGATGTTTCCTTCACGCTGCACCACAACGACACAGAGGTGTTTAACCTGCCGGCCACCAAGCTGAGCCAGCGCATTGTAAGTATACTGGGCAGTACCTATAAAAACCAGATGGCTTACTGCGAGGAAGACACAGGCTTTCTGGTAGTGAAGGGCTATGTGGGCAAGCCGGAGCACGCCAAGAAATCGCGGGGCGAGCAGTTCTTCTTCGTCAACAACCGCTTTGTGAAGAGCGGCTACCTGAACCACGCTGTGATGACGGCCTTTGAGGGACTGGTAGCCAAGGAGACCCATCCGTTCTACGTGCTCTTCATCGAGATTGACCCGGAGAAGATCGACATTAACGTACACCCCACGAAAACTGAGATTAAGTTTGAGGACGAGAAAACGGTGTACGCCATTGTGCATGCGGCCGTGAAGCGCGCCCTCGGTGCCTATAACATTGCCCCCTCGCTCGACTTTGAGCAGGATGTGAACTACGCCCCTTTGCAACCCATCAGCCTGAAGGGCGGCTTTAACAGCGAGTTTGAGCCAGACCGAAAAACAGCAGGAGGGAGCAGTGGCAGCACTTCTTTCCCGGGCTTTACGCCGCCTGCCACCACCCGCCGGGCCACCTCCAGGGGCTGGGAGCAACTCTACGAGCCCATACGCGAGACGGGGCAGGAGGAGCAGGCAAGTATGGCACCTGCCGAAACCAGCCTGCTGAGCGATGCCTTTGCAGCCCCGGACGCAGCGCCGGCCTCGGCCAAGAAGGCCATTCAGATACATCAGAAGTATTTACTCGTACAGGTAAAATCGGGGATGATGGTCATTGACCAGCAGGCGGCCCAGGAGCGCATCCTGTACGAGAAGTATATTGCCTCGCTGCAGAAGAAAACCGCTGCCTCGCAGGCGCTGCTCTTCCCGCAGACACTGGAGCTATCGGCTACCGATGCCGTGCTGATAAAGGAACTGGCAGCCGAGTTTAAGGACATGGGATTTCAGTTTGAGGACTTTGGCGGCAACACCATTATCCTGAACGGCATACCGGCCGATGTACAGGCCACTGATGAAAAAGGCTTGCTGGAAGAGTTGATAGAGCAGTACAAGAACAATTCGGCTACGTTGAAGCTTGAGAAGCGGGAAAACCTGGCCCGTGCCATGGCCAAGCGCCTGGCTGCGCGCTCGCAGGCGCGTATGAGCGACTTTGAGATGAACGCCCTGGTGGATAAGCTCTTTGCCTGCCAGGTGCCGAACTACACGCCCGGCGGCCAGAAAACACTGGTGATCATGGAGCTTGGCCAACTACACGATCTATTTCTGAAAGGGTAGAGTAAATACCAACAAGTTGAACGTTTAATCGTTGATTCAGAAGCGTAACGCACCTGGGTTAATTAATGAACCAAAGTATAAAACCAAGCCGTGCCGGGGCGGTTATACTTCCATAAAAGAAAAATCGCATGTTCAATATCACCCCTATGGTCAGGAATCTCCTGATCATCAACGTGGTTGTCTTCCTGCTGCAGATAAACGGCATCATCGACCTGCAGACGTTTGCGCTGCATTATTTCGGTTCCGAGCTGTTCCGGCCGGTGCAGCTGTTCACGCACATGTTTATGCACGGCGGCTGGGCCCACTTGTTCAGCAACATGTTCAGCCTCTTTATCTTTGGCCCCTTGTTGGAGCGTTTCTGGGGCTCGCAGCGCTTCCTGATGTTTTACCTGATTACGGGCCTGGGAGCCAGTCTTTTATACTCCGGCGTGCGTGCCTATGAGCTGCATGATCTGGAAAATGAAACGGCCATGTATATAGCTAACCCGGAGCCGATGGCCTTCTACAACTACATGGAGGACCACTACAACGGCCGCTACAACACGCAGTTCGCAGTAGAGTACCGCCGCAATCCGGATAACCCAACGTACATAGAAGAAAGTAAGGAGGCCGTGCGTTATGTGTTCGGGCAGGTATTCAACAGCCCGATGCTGGGTGCCTCAGGTGCCGTTTTTGGTATACTGATGGCCTTTGGCCTGCTGTTCCCGAACCTGGAGCTTTTCCTGCTCTTTTTGCCCATCCCGATAAAGGCCAAGTACTTTGTGCTGCTCTACGGGGGGTACGAATTGTATGCTGGCTTTAACCGGGTGCCCGGTGATAACGTAGCACACTTTGCACACCTGGGCGGCATGCTGTTCGCGTATATACTTGTAAAAATGTGGCAGCGCAACGATTACAGTAATTACTAAGGCATAATGAGTATAACCAACGATATAAAGAACGCCTTCCGGCAACCCAACAATACGCTTAAGCAGCTCATAATCATCAATGTGCTGGTGTTCCTGGTTTTCCTGATCATCGGCACGCCGCTTAGCTGGATGGGTTATGGCTGGATAGAGAAGTGGGCGCTCTACTATTTGTCCCTGCCGTCGCAGCCTATCGAACTGCTCACGAAGCCCTGGACGCTGATCACCTACTTCTTTACGCACGAGGGCTTCTTCCATATCCTGTTTAACATGCTGAACCTGTACTGGTTTGGCATGATGCTAAACGAATACCTGGGCAGCCGGCGGTTGCTGAGCCTGTACGTGCTGGGCGGCCTGGCCGGAGGTTTGCTTTTTATCCTGATGTATAACCTGCTCCCGGGCTTTACTATGCGTAGCGGCCAGCTGATAGGGGCGTCGGCCAGCGTGCTGGCCATCGTAGTGGCGGCGGCAACGCTGCTGCCGAATTTTACTTTTAACCTGATCCTGATTGGGCCTGTCAAGATAAAGTATATAGCGCTTGCGCTGGTGCTGATGTCGTGGGCGTTTGCGCATGAGAGCAGCGGAAACGCAGGGGGTAATATCGCCCACTTGGGTGGCGCACTGATTGGCTGGATATTTATAAAGCAGTTGCAGCGCGGCTCCGATATGGGAAGGCCCATCCTGGCGGTTACCGACTTTTTTACCAACCTGTTTAAGCGGAAGCCCAAGCTGCGGGTAACCCACAGCAGCTTTACAGGCGCCAAGCCGCAAGCCAACGGAAGCCGCAGCAGCAAGCCCGCCCGCCCGGATCAAAACGAAATCGACCGCATCTTAGACAAGATATCCAGCTCTGGCTATGAGAGCCTTTCAAAAGAGGAGAAGCAAAAGCTCTTCCAGGCAAGCCAGAAAGACTAAAGCGCAAAACGGCACCTGCAAAGGGTGCCGTTTTTTGTTGGCTCAAACCTGATAAGTAACAAAGTATGAGCCCCTGCGGTGCAACGGCAAGCGCAGCAGGAGTTGCAGGTAAAACCCTGTAGCAGCATATAAGTATAATGTGCAATCATACTTTACTTATGACATCAAGTAGAACAAAGTACAAAAAGTACAATATAAAGACACTTTTGTCTGTCCTCTTCCTGGCATGCTGTTACAACGCCACAGCACAGACTATAGCACCCCAGCAGGATAGCATCATCATCGCCATAGCCCCAGACTATAACGACGTAAGCAAGAGCCACCGCTTCTGGTTCGGCGACAACTACCGCGAGCTTTGGGCCACACCGGTTAAAATGAGGGTGCTACGGCTGGACGAGGAGCAGGGCGGCCTGACCGTGCTGAAGCGGGGTGGGGGCCAGCAGACCAAATCGCTGCGCCTGCAGGATGCCACCGGCAAGGAGTGGGTGCTGCGCACGGTGCAGAAAGACCCGGAGAAGGCGCTGCCTGAGAACCTGCGCGCCACAGTGGCCAAAGACATCGTGCAGGACCAGATATCTGCCTCACACCCTTTTGGCGCCCTCGTGGTGCCGCCCCTGGCCGAAGCGCTGAACGTGCTGCACACCAATCCCGAGATTGTGTACCTGCCTGACCATCCGGCCCTGCCAGACTCAGTGGCAGCGTATGCCAATGCCGTTTACCTGTTTGAGGAGCGTGAGCCCATTCGCCATGGCGTTGATACAGACAATACCGAGAAAGTACTGGAGAAGCTAAAGGAGGACAACGACGACCGGGTGAACCAACACGCTGTGCTGCGTGCCAGGCTGCTGGACATTGTGGTAGGCGACTGGGACAGGCATGAGGACCAGTGGCGCTGGCGTGATCTGGAGGATGAAACAGGCAAGCTCTACGACCCTATTCCCCGCGACCGCGACCAAATCTTCTTTAAAAACGAGGGAGTGATCCCGAAAATCGGATCCCGCAAGTGGATCATGCCCAAGTTCCAGGGCTTTGATCCGGAGATACGCAGCATAGAAGGGTTCAACTTCAATGCCCGCTACTTCGACCGCATGTTCATGAACCAGCTCAGCGAGGAGGACTGGCGGCGGGAGGTGCAGTATGTGCAGCAGCAGCTGACAGACGAGGTGATTGAGCAGGCCATGCGTCGCATGCCAGCCCCAATTTATGAACAGAGCGGTCCTGAGCTAGCCAGCATCCTGAAAGCCCGCCGCGACAACCTGATGGAGCAGGCCATGGTCTATTACAGGTTTCTATCCAAAGCCGTGGATGTGCCGGGCTCAGACAAGCACGAGGAGTTTGTGCTCAACTACCTGCCCAATGGCGATATCCACCTGCAAGTGTACAAGATAAAGAAGGAGCGCGACCGCGACCGTCTGCTGATGGAGCGCACCTTTTCTCCTGCCATCACGAACGAGCTGCGTCTGTATGGCCGTGGCGGCGAGGATATTTTTAATGTACAGGGCAGCGGCAAATCAAGTATAAAAGTGCGGATGATAGGGGGCGATGGCGTGGATGCCTTCAAGGCGGCGGATGACTTCCGAAACAAGGGCAAACTGCTGATCTATGATCGCGCTGATGAGGAAAATCTGATTCCGGATAAAGGTATGGCTAAAATCCGTACCTCCACCGACACCATCGTGAACAACTACGACCCGCGTAGCTTTAAGTATAACGTCCTGATGCCGCTCGGCACGGTAGGGTATAACCTGGATGATGGCGTGCTGCTGGGCCTTGGATTTAAGTATACCAAGCACGGTTTCAGGAAGGAGCCTTATGCGGCGCAGCACAAGCTGATGGTGGGGCATGCCCTGGCTACCAATGCCTTTTTCGGCAACTACGAGGGCGACTTCCCGCGCCTGATCGGCAAGTTTGATCTGGGCGTGGAGCTGGATGCCCGAGCCCCGAACAACGTCAGCAACTTCTTTGGCGTGGGCAACAACACTGAGTTTATTGATACCGGCAGCAAGCCCATCCGCTACTACCGCACCCGCTACGACTTTATAGAGGGGCAGGCGGTGCTTCGGCGCCAGCTCTCGCAGCGCTTCCAGGTATATGCCGGGGTAACAGGTCAGTTCTTCAGCATGCAGCCCGGCGACAACGAAGGGCGTTTCATTAACCTGTACCAGGCAGAGAACCCGGAGGAAAACCTGTTTAAGAGCAAGTACTACGGCGGTTTTGTCGGCGGATTTACCCTCGATACACGCAACGATGCCATACAGCCTTCCAGCGGTATTTACTGGTCTACACGTTTGCGTGGCCTTGCCCAGCTAAACGACGAGCAGGAAGAGTATGGGCAGCTGCAGTCGGAGCTGGGGGTATACTTCAGGCTGAGCGAAAGGTTGGTAGTGGCTAACCGCATTGGCGGCGGCACCACCTACGGCGATCCGGCTTTCTTCCAGCTTTTATACTTAGGCGGCACCAACAACCTGCGCGGCTACCGTAATTACCGCTTCGCCGGGGACCAGATGGCCTTCCACAACCTGGAGCTGCGCCTCAAGCTGTTCGACTTCACCTCCTTCCTGTTTCCGGGCACCTTCGGCCTGATCGGGTTTAACGATGTGGGCCGCGTGTGGTCGGATAATGGCGATGACGGCGGCGGGCTGCACCACGGCTACGGCGGAGGCATTTACGTGCTACCGGCACAGCTTATACTGTTGCACGGAGTAGTAGGGGTCTCCGAAGACGGTGTGTTGCCTTACTTTTCGGTAGGGTTCAGGTTTTAAGGTGATAGGTTCTTGAAGTGGCAAGTCCAACCGCCCTTGGGTAAGTATAAAACCCCACCCCAACCCTCCCCTAAGAACAGGGGAAGGAGCATTCAGCAGTGCCGGGTCCAACCACCCCTACCCCTCCTTAGCCAAGGAGGGGAGTCTGTAGTTACTGCTGCTGAAGTATAAGTATCATAGTCAAAGTATAAACACCCCTGTTGAGCGGAGTTCGCAAACGGCGAACTCTCGTTCTTGTTTGTCCTCAAGGGAACAGGTTATACTTGCTCCTTACCCAGTCATCTCGAGCAGCGCGAGAGATCTATCGGGAATACTTTTTGCTTTCTCCCGAAGGTCAAGAAGACAGCAATGGCAGCGGAAATCGTATTGCACCCTTTTTTGTCTCCGCAACTGATTACACCCCTGTGGTCCCCTCAAGGGGACAGCCTATACTCGTTCCATAGCAAAGGCAGCGGCTATCGAAAGATTCCCAGCCTTTGGGTGGATCGCCTCGAGAGGTTCCGGTGACGAGCGCAAGCGAGGCAGCCCGAGGCACGAGGGCAGGAAGCGAAAGCAGCGCGATGCCCGAAGGCGAGGCCTCCCGGCCTGGGAGGGAGCCAAGCTGGCTATGGAAAGGTGGGTTTGTGGGAACTAGAGGAACAGTGGAGTTTTGGAAGTATAGCTTGTTTCAATTGGAAGGAAGCGGTGGCTAAGCATAAACCGGCAAGAATAAGGTATAAAGAATGGCGTTTCAAGCCAGTTGGGTTGCAACCCCGCGCCAGCGGAGGGACAGGGAAGTTTAAAGGATAGCTGAAGTTATAAAATCCTGCAAATCCATTAATCCTGAAAATCCTGATTCAAACAAGTATAAAGTATAGCTGTCCAAGTTGGTCTGGTGACAAGCTCAACATCATCAATAGAGCACAAGTATAAATCCCTGTATCAGAGAAGAGTTATGGAGAAAACAAAAACGCCGCTCCTGCAAAGAAGCGGCGTTTTCGGTATCAACAAGTATACTTCTATACTTATTTGGCAGCGTTGATATTATCCAACGCGTCCATCACCTCTTTCACGTGGCCGCGAGATGTTTCCAGCAGTTGCTTCTCGTCGTCGTTCAGCTGCAGCTCAATGATCTTCTCGATACCGTTCTTGCCCAGGATTACCGGCACGCCCAGGTACACGCCGTCAATACCGTACTCGCCTTCCAGCTTCACACAAACCGGGAACACACGGCGCTGGTCGCGCACGATGGCCTCCACCATTTGAGCAGCCGCAGAACCCGGTGCATACCAAGCCGAAGTACCCATCAGTTTTACCAGCTCGCCACCACCGTTTTTGGTGCGATCTACAATGGCATTCAGCGTTTCCTCGTCGATTAGCTCTGTTACTGGGATACCGCCCACTGTAGTATAGCGCGGAAGCGGAACCATGGTGTCGCCGTGGCCACCCATCAGCACTGCCTGGATGTCTTTTGGAGATACGTTCAGGGCCTCTGCCAGGAAGGCACGGTAACGCGCTGTGTCCAGGATGCCGGCCATACCCATTACGCGGGTGCGTGGCAGCTTGGAAGTGATGTGCGCCGCATACGTCATCACGTCGAGTGGGTTAGAAACCACGATGATGATAGCGTTTGGCGAGTGCTTTACAATGTTCTCAGTTACCGACTGCACGATACCCGCGTTGGTAGAAATCAGGTCGTCGCGGGTCATGCCGGGCTTGCGTGGCAGGCCGGAAGTGATTACCACCACGTCAGAGTCAGCGGTTTTGCTATAATCGTTTGTTACGCCTACTGTGCGTGTGTCGTATAGGTTGATAGGGGCTTTCTGCCAGATGTCCAGCGCCTTGCCTTCCGCAAAACCTTCTTTAATATCCACTAATACTACTTCGTTCGCGATTTCGCGGTAAGCCAGCACATCGGCGCATGTAGCCCCAACGTTACCCGCTCCAACTACGGTTACTTTCATGGTCGGATATAATTTTGTTATAGTTTTAGAATCAGTTAACTCCGGTAAAATTAGAAAAATCTATTTGGAAAAACTTTGTTTTTGGACAAAAGACTATTAGATAAAAGACAAAGGATTTTTGGGTTTTCTACCATGGCGTCTTTTGTCCTTTGTCAAAATTTCCTTTGTCAAGAAGCCATAGGCTTCATCATAATCTCCACCACCCGCTGCGTTTTTTCGGTTACTTTAAACCGGTTATCCAGGCGCTGGTTTACTACCCAGGCCACCGACTGGTCCGAGATTAACAACAGTATACGGTCTTTAAGGTTGGCTGGTATTTTCTTGTCGATGAGGAAATCGCTGATCTTTTTCTTGCCGTTCATGCCCAGCGGCACAAACCAGTCGCCCTCCTGCCAGGCACGCAGCTTCAGCGGGAAACGGAGCTGGTCGGCATCCAAAGCGGCCACATGCGGTTTGGTGTTGAGTTTATACTTGCCGGCATCCACATACTTAATGCTAAAGTATAAATCGCCTGCCTGCACCTGCGTGTCGCCTTCCTGTATCAGTATACTTCCGAAGCTGCTCAGGTTGCGCGGCGTAATCACCAGCTGGTCGCGGTCCTTCACCAGGGTATGGGTAGGGGAGTCGAACTGCTTGCCCGACAGGCCATCGAGCGCCTCCACCAGCTCCAGCACCACGCTGTAGCTGAAGTTGAAAGGCCGCAGCAGTTCGTGCAGCACCACCGGCAGGCCCGTGGCGTTTTGCAGCGGCTTCAGCGACACGTACCAGGCATTCTCGGCCTCTTTTATACTTTGCTCGCGCAGGTTTTCGATGTAAGCCGCAACGATACTTTTGGCATGGCTCACGCGCTCGGCCGTGTGCTGCATCGTTTCCTCTAGGTTCGGGTTTATCTCCTTCAGCACCGGAATCACCTCGTGGCGGATCTTGTTGCGCTGGTACTTAGTCGTCTCATTGGAGGTGTCCTCGCGCCAGATCAGCTTGCGCTCTGTCACGTACTCGTAAATATCATCCTTGGTGATAGAGAGCATGGGGCGGATGATGTGGCCGTTTCGAGGAGGGATGCCGTGCAGGCCTGCAATGCCGGTGCCTTTGGTCAGGTGCAGCAATATGGTCTCGCTCAGATCGTTACTGTGGTGAGCCGTGGCGATGTAGTCGTAGCCTTCCTGCTGGCGTACCCGCTCAAACCACTCGTAGCGCAGGGTGCGGGCCGCCATCTGTATGGAGAGTTTCTCCTGATCGGCAAAGGCGCGGGTGTTGAAGTTCTCGGTAAAAAAGGGCACGTCATACTTTTTGGCCAGTTTTTTGACAAACAGCTGGTCGGCCTCGGCGTCCTCGGCGCGCAGCCCGAAGTTGCAGTGCGCCACCGCGAAATCATACTTGAGCTGGTGCAGCACCTCGCAAAGCACCACCGAGTCAATGCCGCCGCTTACGGCTACTAAAATTTTACTGTCGGGCTGGCATAGGCCGTGTGCCTGTATATAATCCGAAACTTTCTGAAGCATAGGAGAGGGGCTGGTAAATTTTTTCTACTTTTGAATTTATATTTGACAAAAGAACTTTTTGATAAAGGACAAAGGACGGATGCGTTCGCTGGTCTTTTGTCAGAGTGTCTTTTGTCTTTTGTCGGATAAAGAATGAACTACGCAAAAATACTGCTTTCTCTTGTCTTTACGCTGTTTGCGCTGGCAGTTTTCGGGCAGCAGGTGACGCCGCCGCGTCCCGTGCTGAAGCCGCAGAGCCAACAGCCGCCACGGCAGACGGAGCGCACGCCCGTGGACCTGCAGCAGGCCGACAGCCTGATTGGCGGTACGTTTAACGGGCAGCGCATCGACAAACTGATTGGCAACGTGATCTTCAAGCAGAAGGACGGCACGCTGTACGCCGACTCGGTGTACCAGTACAAAGAGAAAAACATGCTGGAGGCTTTCGGCAGCGTGCGCATCAACCAGGCTGATACGGTGAACATTACCGGCAAGCGCGCCACCTACAACGGCGACACCCGCACAGCCACCATTATTGGCGATGTGGTGATGCGCGACCCGCGGATGACCCTGACCACCCCCAGCCTCGTCTATAACCTGAACACCCGCACGGCCACCTATACCGAGGGAGGCGTGATTGTGGACCCGGAGAACCGCCTGGAGAGCCGCCGCGGCGCCTACAACACCGAAACCAAGATGTTTGACTTTGAGCAGAACGTGAAGGTGAAAACGGCCGACTACGACATCAAGGCGCAGAAGATGCGCTATAACACGCTCACCAAGGTCGTATACTTTCAGGGCCCCACCTTTATCGAGGGGCAGCAAGGCGACTTGTATGCCGAGGAGGGGACCTACAACACCATCACCAAGATTTCGAACTTCGGGCGCAACGCCTATATCCTCACCGACGAGTACCGGCTGGGTGGCGACAAGCTATACTATGACCAGAATACCGGTTATGGCTTTGCCGAGCGAAACGTGTCGCTGCGGGCCCTGAAGGACGACGTGACGATACGCGGCGCCATTGGGCGCTACTGGCG
Organism: Pontibacter chinhatensis; assembly: GCF_900113285.1. Taxonomy (GTDB): domain Bacteria; phylum Bacteroidota; class Bacteroidia; order Cytophagales; family Hymenobacteraceae; genus Pontibacter; species Pontibacter chinhatensis. The sequence goes on along the minus strand of NZ_FOOT01000002.1, from coordinate 594,291 downwards.
CGACAGGGGCGAGGCCAAAGTATACGGTAGCCCCGTGATGGAGACTATTATGGAAGGCGACACGCTCTTTTTGTCGGCCGACACGCTCTACTCGCAGGAGCCACGCGGGGAGCGCACGGCAAGTATGATTTACGCCTACAAGGATGTGAAAATTTTTAAATCAGACCTGCAAGGCAAGGCCGACTCGCTGAGCTACAACCGCACCGATTCCATCATGCACCTGAACGTGAACCCGGTGCTCTGGAGCGAGGAAAGCCAGATGGTGGCTGACACCATCCACATCCAGCTGCGCAACAAGACCATCGACCGCATGTACATGTACAGCAACGCCTTTATCTCCTCGGAAGACTCGCTGCAAAATTACAACCAGGTGAAAGGCCGCGACATGACCGCTTTCTTTGTGGGAGGCGACATCCGGCGGGTGAACGTGAACGGCAACGGCGAGAGCCTATACTTTGCACTGGAGGGCGATACGGTGCTGACGGGAATGAATAAGGCCATCTGCAGCGACATGACGCTGATGTTCGCGGAAAATAAACTCAAGCGGATTTCGTTTCTGGTGCAGCCCGATGCCAGTTTCATACCGCCGCACGAGTTAGGGGAGGACGACAAGCAACTGGAGGGCTTTACCTGGATGGCGGACATCAGGCCTACCAAGGAGCAGGTGCTGGCCAAGCAGCCTGTGCCGAAGGCCGGAGCAGCGCCTGCGCCCAAGCCCGCGGTAAAAGCCCCGCCGGTCGAAAAGACTACCAAGGCCAATGGAAGGAAGGCCAGACTTAGAAAAAACAGGCAGTGACGAAGAAAGACCTGCCATCCAACGGAATCTCTTTTGTAAATCAAATGGATATTGTATAATTTTGCCCGTTCATGAATAGAGGCTTTTTCCATAGTATCGCACTGTTTTGCCTGTTGCTGCTGGCCACCGGCTGTAGCAACTTTCAGCAATTGCTGAAGAGCAACGATGTCAGCAAGAAGTATCAGGCCGCGCTCGAGTATTATGAGCAGGAGGAATATTACCGCGCCTCTCAGTTGCTTGACCAGGTAACCGACCTGATGGTGGGTACAGAGGAGGCTGAGAAAGCCCAGTTCTACCGCGCCAAGTCGCACTACATGCAGGGCAACTACATCCTGAGCAACGCCTACTTCCGCACCTTCTACACTACCTACCCGCGCAGCCCGTTTGCCGAGGAAGCGATGTTCCTGCAGGCGCAGTCGCTCTACGAGCAGTCGCCGAGCTACCAGGAGGACCAGACGCCAACCCTGACGGCCATTGAGGCGTACGAGGAGTTTCTGGTGCGCTACCCGAACAGCGAAAGGGTGGAGCGCGTGAATATTGCGCTGGAGGAGCTCTATACCAAACTCGACCGGAAAGACTTTAACCAGGCCCGCCTGTACTATAAACTGCGCTACTGGCGCTCAGCGGCCGTGGCCCTGAACAACTTCCTGCAGGAGCACGCTTCCTCGCCGTATGCCGAAGAAGCCGCCTTCCTGAGGCTGGACGCCCAGTTCCGTTATGCCCAGGAAAGTGTGCCGGATAAGCAGGAGGAGCGCTACGACGTGGTGCTGGACTATTTCCAGGCCTTTGTAGATACTTACCCGGAAAGCCGCTACAAGCGTGATGCCGAGCGCATCTTTGAGGGCGTGCAGGAGGCACTGGGAACCATCAGAAAAACAGCAAACAATCAGAATTCATAAATTATATATACATGGCAGTAGTTCCATCATCAATCGTTACCCGCAACATGGCCGACTTTGCAGAGCAAACCGGCAACGTGTACATGTCTGTGGCAGTTATTTCTAAAAGAGCTAACCAGATTTCCGTGAAGCTGAAGGAAGAGCTGAACTCTAAACTGGCTGAGTTTGCCACCACCGTGGACAACCTGGAGGAAGTGTTTGAGAACCGCGAGCAGATCGAGATCTCCAAGTACTACGAGCGCCTGCCGAAGCCTACCAGCCTGGCTGTGGAGGAGTTCCTGGAAGGAAAGGTGTACGTTAGAAAGCCAGACGAGGAAACAGAGGAGGACATCAACCTGTAATACAGGCGGATGCTGAAAGGTAAAAAAATCATATTGGGAGTTAGCGGAAGTATAGCGGCTTACAAGGCTGCCCTGCTTATCCGGCTGCTCGTAAAAGCAGAAGCAGAAGTGCAGGTCATTATGACGGCTTCTGCTTCTGACTTTATAACCCCTCTTACGCTGGCCACCCTCTCCAAACGGCCGGCGCTTAGCCAGTTTGTGAAAGGCGAAACGGGCGAGTGGAACAACCACGTGGACCTTGGCCTGTGGGCCGATGCGTTGGTAGTGGCCCCAGCCAGCGCCAACACCGTGGCCAAGTTTGCCAACGGCCTCTGCGACAACCTGCTCAGCGCTACATACCTGTCGGCACGTTGCCCCGTGTTTCTTGCCCCTGCCATGGATTTGGACATGTACCAGCACCCGGCAGTGCAAAGCAACTTTACCAAGCTGCGCGGCTACGGCAACCGTGTGATAGAGGCGGGCTATGGCGAACTGGCCAGCGGATTGGTAGGGCAAGGGCGCATGGCAGAGCCGGAGGAGATTGTACAGGTGCTACAGAATTTCTTTTCAGGTGACAGAAAAATCGTTTAAGGGCAAGACGGTACTTATCACGGCAGGCCCAACCTACGAGCCGATTGACCCGGTGCGCTTTATCGGGAACCACTCAACAGGCAAAATGGGTTATGCCCTGGCCGAGTGCTTTGCCGCCCACGGAGCTGCGGTACAACTGGTTTCCGGGCCAACCAGCCTACACACCAACCACACCAACGTCGAAGTAAAGCGCGTAACCACCGCCGAGGAGATGTACAAGGCCGTGCTGAAACGGGCGGATGCCGCCGACATCTGGGTGTTTGCCGCCGCAGTGGCCGATTACCGCCCCAAAACAGTGGCCGATAAAAAGATAAAAAAAGCCGGCGACGAGCTGACGATTGAGCTGGTGAAGAACGTTGATATTGCAGCGGCGCTGGGCAAGGAGAAAGAGGAGTGGCAGTTTTCGGTGGGCTTCGCCCTGGAAACCGACAACGAAGCTGCCAACGCCCGCGAAAAGCTCCGCAAAAAGAACCTGGACATGATTGTGCTCAACTCGCTCAAAGATCCGGGAGCAGGCTTTGCGCACGATACAAATAAAATCACTATCATTGAGGAAGAGGCCACCCATACCTTTGAGCTTAAAAAGAAAAGCGAGGTGGCGCAGGACATTGTAGACTTAATCTGGAAGCGGACAAATGGCTAAAAAGGTACTTGCTTTGCTGATGCTGGTTTTCACCGCCTGGGCCGCCCGGGCGCAGGAGCTGCAGTGCGACGTAGTAGTCAACAGCGAGCAGGTACAGTACACCGACAGGCAACTGTTCACGGACATGCAGACGCGCATCTCCGAGTTTATGAACAACCGCCGCTGGACCGGTCAAGCTTACAGTGCCGATGAGCGCATCAAGTGCCGCATCCTCATCAACCTCACCGAGATGCCGGAGATCGGCACCTTCCGGGCCAACGTGCAGGTACTCTCCGTCAGGCCGGCCTATGGCACCGGTTATGAGTCCGTGCTTTTCTCCTTTATCGACAAAGACTGGACCTTTCAGTTTAACACAGCCCAGCCACTCGAGTTTGCCGAGAACAATTATACTTCCAACCTGTCGTCCATGCTGGCCTTTTATGCCTACATGATCATCGGGATGGATAACGACAGCTTTGGCCGTTTGGGCGGCTCCCCCGCATTCGACAGGGCCCGGGCTATCCTTAACCTGGCGGCCTCGCAGGGCTCCGGCTACCCCGGCTGGCGGGCCTTCGACAGTAACCGCAACCGCTACTGGCTGATTGACAACGTGCAGGATCCGCAGTTTCTGCCTTTCCGTGAGGGACTTTATACCATGCACCGCCAGGGGCTGGACCAAATGGCCGAAAAACCCGAAGAGGCGCGCCAAAACGTACTAACCATGTTGGCCAACCTTCAGCGCCTGCAGCAGCAAAAACCCAATTCTGCCATACTTTATGCCTTCTTCGATGCGAAAGCTGATGAACTGGCGAACATGTTTAAGGGTGCCACTCCAGCACAGAAGCAGCAGGCTTACACCATCTTATCCCAGGCAGACCCAACGAATACCAGCAAATACGAAGTTTTGCTAAAACGCTAATATTTTTAGAATTCCGCTAAAAGCATGTATCTTCACGGCCAGAAAATTGCCGTCGTGCTTTATACTTGCGCCCATGGGAAAACGCCAGTTCCGTATTTTCAGAAAAGACCTGCTTAGCCGCCGCTTCGAGCTGCTGCAAAGCCCCGCCGTGCAGGTGGTGCTGCGCAGCAAAGTAGTACTTGCTGGAAAGCTGAAAGAGCTGGACGAGAAAGGGGCAGAGCTGCAGGATTTGCGCTTCAACTACCACACTTTCCGGCTGGAGCAGGTGGAGGAAATGATCTACGACGTGGAGGCACCGTACTAAAAGTATAAAGTATGGGAGCGAAGCCTATCCAGGTATAAAGTAGAGGGTTCTAAAGTATAAAATGAAGTATAAAGTATAGAAAAAGAACTGCTGTTCCGGATTTGCCATCCGCGTGTTTGCCAGTAGTAAAAGCCTTTACTAAGCGGGTTACAAATCCGCGGCTATTATACTTTCGGATTGCATATCCGAAAGAGCGGGTATAAAACGAAGTATAAAGTATAGATGTGCAGCCGGGAGACCGTAAGTTTATACTTTAAGAACACCTCAGGCAAGTATAAAAGTATACTTTCCTCTCGCTATTGCTAAAAGAAAAAACCTTTCCCAGTTTTTCCAGGAGGCGCCTTGTGAGATCCGGTGCCCGTTTAGGGCATGCCGAGCGGAGCGAGGCAAGGAGGGAACACAGCGCTGAGTGGGAAAACGAGGCCTCCCGGCCTGGGAGGGCAGAAAGGTAGAGATGCAACTGTAGGTTTGTAAGGTTAGAGGATGAGCGGCTGTATGAAAGTATAGCTTAGCTCCAGTTGCAGCAAGCAGCGGCTATGAAAGTATAAACCGGCAAGTATAAAAAGGCACGAGCTACAAGCTCGCGCCAGCGAAAGTATAAATCACCAAGTATAAAAAGTATTGCCAAAGTATAAAGTATGGCTTTTCAAGCCACTCGGATTGCAAACTCGACACAATCGTAGGGCACAAGTCTGAAGACTTGCGCCATTAACGATAGCCGAAGTATAACTACAGTATAATCCCAAACACCGTACTTCAAAAAAAGAGCAGAAATAACGAACTTTAGCATAGGCAAAAACTCTTACATCTATTGCTATAGTCTTGCGTCCATAGTATATGCTGATAGATCTTAAAATAAAGAATTACGCCCTGATAGAGAAGCTCGAGATGAACCCCTCGCCGCTGCTCAACATCATCACGGGTGAGACAGGTGCCGGTAAGTCGATTATGCTGGGGGCTATTGGCCTTTTGCTGGGCAACCGCGCCGATACCAAGCTGCTCTTTAACCAGGGGGAGAAATGCGTGATTGAGGGCGTGTTCGACATCTCAAGCTATCACCTGCAGGAGCTCTTCACCAAAGAGGACCTGGACTTTGATAACCAGTGCATCCTGCGCCGCGAGATCAGCCCGAGCGGCAAGAGCCGTGCCTTTGTGAACGACACGCCCGTGACGCTGGATGTGCTGCGCAAGATAGGGGAGAACCTGATGGACATTCACTCGCAGCATGACACCCTGCAGCTTGGCGATACAAGCTATCAGCTCAACATCCTGGATATTTACGCGGGCAACACGGCGGCGATGGGCAACACGACCTTCGATATTTACGCCGGAAACCTCTCGTACCTGCATGCCTACAACCAGAGCTACCGCACCTACAAAAAGCTTGAAAGCGACTATAAAAAACTGACCGACCAACTGGCGCAAGCGCAGAAGGAGCACGATTACCATGCCTTTTTGCTCAATGAGTTGGAAGAAGCCGGCCTGCAGGAAAACGAGCAGGAGGAGCTGGAGGAGGAACTCAAGCAGCTGGAGAACGCCGAGGATATCAAGCTCAAGCTGACGCAGGCTGTGCAAAGCCTCACCGACTCTGAGTTCAACATCACCTCCGCCCTGAAAGACACGGTGCATACCTTGGGCCAGCTGGCCACCTTCTCGAGCAAGTATGAGGAGCTGCGCACCCGTGCCGAGAGCTGCATGATTGAGCTCAACGACATTGCCGGGGAACTGGAGGATGCCGAGCGCAACACCGAGGCCGACCCGCAGCGCACGCTGGAGGTGCAGGAGCGCCTGAACCTGATTTATACCTTGCAGCGCAAGCACCAGGTGCAAACCAATGCCGAGCTGCTGCAACTGCAGCGGGAACTGGAGGAGAAGGTAGGCAGCGTGCTGAACCTGGATACGGCCATCACCAACACCGAGAAAGCCATGAAGGAAGCCGAGAAAGAGGTGCTGGAGAAGGCCTCTATACTTTCAGAGCGCCGCAAAGCCTCTTTTGCTACCTTTGAGAAGGAGCTCTACAGCCTGCTGGCTGAGCTGGGGATGCCGAATGCTCGCATCGTGATTCAGCACAACGCCGTAGCGCCTTCCGCCACCGGCACCGATGACATCAGCATCCTGTTCAGTGCCAACAAAGGGGCGCAGCCGCAAACGCTGATCAAAGCTGCCTCGGGTGGTGAGTTCTCGCGCCTGATGCTAAGTATAAAGTATATGCTGGCCGATAAAACTGCCCTGCCAACCATCGTGTTCGACGAGATTGACACGGGTATTTCCGGGGAGGTAGCCGTGAAAGTGGGTAAGATGATGCAGCAGATGGCGCAGAAGCACCAGATCATTGCCATCTCGCACCTCCCGCAGATTGCCGCGCAAGGCGACTCACATTACTTCGTGTACAAGCACGACACCGAGGACCGCACCATCAGCCGCATCAAGAAGCTTAACGATGAGGAGCGCATCAACGAGATCGCCCACATGATTGCCGGTGCCAACCCAAGCGATAACGCCTATCAAAGTGCAAAAGAGTTGCTGTCCTTGTAGACAGGAATTGCTATATTGCTGCTTCGTTTATACTGTCTGATAATTTTGTATTTATAAACGCGAAAAATAGCAATAAACAACTATAGAGATGGCCAACAATCTGCTTAAAGGAAAGAAAGGAATTATTTTTGGTGCCCTGGACGAGAAATCAATCGCCTGGAAAGTGGCCGTACGCGCTAAAGAGGAGGGTGCGGAGTTCGTGCTGACAAATGCCCCTATCGCTATGCGCATGGGCGAGATCAACAAACTGGCAGAGCAGTGCAACGCGCAGATCATTCCGGCCGACGCCACGTCTGTTGAGGATCTGGAGAACCTGTTCACGAAGGCGCAGGAAATCCTGGGCGGCAAAATCGACTTTATACTTCACTCCATCGGCTCAAGCCCGAACATCCGCAAGGGGAAGTCTTACGGCGACCTGAACTACGACTGGTTCCAGAAAACGCTGGACATTTCGGGACTGTCTTTCCACAAGGTGATGCACGTGGCCGAGAAGCAGGACGCCCTGAACGAGTGGGGCTCTGTGGTGGCGCTTTCTTACATCGCGGCGCAGCGCGTGTTCCCGGATTATACCGACATGTCGCATGCCAAGGCCTTGTTGGAGTCTATCGCCCGTAACTATGGCTACCGCCTGGGCAGAATGAAGAAAGTGCGCGTAAACACGATCTCTCAGTCTCCGACTAAAACCACGGCTGGGACTGGCGTGGGTGGCTTCGATGCCTTCTACGACTATGCCGACAAGATGTCGCCGCTGGGCAACGCCTCAGCCGAGGATTGCGCTAACTATACTATCTCCCTGTTCTCTGACCTGACCCGCATGGTAACCATGCAGAACCTGATGCACGACGGCGGCTTCAGCAGCATGGGTATCTCCGAGGATATCGTGGACATGATCAGCAAGTAATCTAAAATTTCGGAGGTGTGAGGATTTGAAAATAATCCCTACTTCTTAAAGTATAAAAAAGTCCCCTGCTAAAGTATAGCAGGGGACTTTTGTTTAATAGCTGGTTTATACTTTGAGGTGAGTCTCTTCCTTGCACCTTTGCTCTCGCTCACATCCCGTGAGGGTGCATTATGGGGTAGCCTCTGGCTACTTTATACTTCAACGATCAACCCACCCCTACCCTCCCAAGAGGGGAATTATTTTACAGTTACAGGAATTCCCCTCTTGGGAGGGTAGGGGTGGGTTTACACCTTCACCTAAAGAGCAAACGCAACCTGGGTATAAAGTATAAACCTCATACTTCACCACGCGTTGGGACTCCACCGGATGCCGCTCACTCGCGGGTCGCGAGCGAGTGTTATACTTCCCCGGAGCATCTTCACATTTCCCAATTCCCAAATCTACGCCTCCTCGCGGTGCACGGCGTTGAAGTCGAAGGCTGGGATGCAGATGGACCAGTACTCGGTTTCGTGGTCGTAGGGGTTGGCGTAGCGGATGCGGGCGCCTGCCTTTATCAGGATAGACTCGCCAGCCTTTACCTCCACTTTCTCGCCATCTATCTCTATCTCCTTCTTCCCCTTCGTAACGATAGTGATCTCGTCAAACTCCGGCGTCTGGTGCGGCTCTCCCCAATGCGGTGGCGCCACCATATGCGCCAAGCTGAAAGCGCTGGTATGGGTAGAGACGTTGCCGAAATGCTCTTCTATCAACTTACCGTCGGTAGTGGGCACCCGGAAGGGCTTGGTCTGTTTAAAGTACTTCTTGTCGCTCATAGGATATGGCATTAAAGGTATAGCCTACTGCTTGTCGTCGCAGGCACCTTTTGTATACGAGGTAACGCCTGCGTTGTCGGCCATGCAGGCGTTGCCGTAGGTTTTGCCATCGCAGCCGCACACAGGGTCGTACTGCATGGTGCAAATAGCGTCAGGGTTAATTTTAGTAGGGTCGATGCAGGAGGCGGAGGCATCTGGGGTTTGGTTGTTAACGCAGCCAGCCAGGGTGGTGGCAAATAGCAGCGCAGAGGCAGCAATTACTTTTTTCATAGTTTAGGTTTGGTTAAAAATATCTACGTATATGGCAGAAAGGGGCTTCTGTATCAACCTGTATCGGCTCGTCCCGTATGTATCTGCGAGTACAAAAATATAGAAATTTAAACGGACACAGCCTGTCTTTTGGTATGATCTGTTTAAAGCGTATACTTCCACTTAACAAATGCAAAATATGAGAACTATGAATCAGATCGATAAAGACAGCGATAAAATACTGGTGGCTACCCTGGCGGGTATTGGGTTAGGCGTAGCGGCGGGAGTGCTGCTGGCTCCTAAAAATGGACGTGATACCCGCGACGAGCTGATGCGACAGCTTAACCGCGCCAGCGACGAAGTGAACAGCAGCGTGAAGCGATGGACCTCAAACCTGAAGGGGAGCGGAAAGAACACCGGCACCAAACCCCAGGAAGAGTATGACCTGGTGATGCACGGATCCTGGGAGGACGTAAAACGCCAGATGAAGCAGAACTACGGTGAGCTGACCGAAGAAGACCTCCGCTACGACAAGGGCCGCGAGCATGAGCTGCTGGACCGGCTACAGGCCAGAATGGGCAAAACGCGCGACGAGATAAAGCGCATGCTCTCCGACATGAACTTTAGCTGGTAAGGCAGCACCTTCCGTCTTAAAGTAAAAATTTTTCTGGATTTTTAGGTAACTATAATAGAATCTCATAGTATATATATAACTTAATGCTGTATAAGCCGTTATTATACTGATAAAGTAGATTTAAAATAGATTATTAACATAAAAGACTATGAAAGACAATAGCGGAAAAGTTTTGCTGGCCATGCTGGCTGGTGCCAGTGCAGGTGTGATAGCAGGTTTGCTGATGGCTCCTGACACAGGTGAGGTTACCCGTAGCAGCATCAAAAAATGGGCTGGCAAAATGAGCAAAGACCTGGAGAAGAATCTTCAGGATGGCCTGGAGGAGATAAAGAAGATGAGCAGCGAAAAGTTCGGCAAATCGGGCGAAGGTAGCAGCGCAGCCGGTGACAACACTGGTGCCAACAAGAGCGCCAGCACTGGCTCCACAGCTACAGGCGGTACATCTTCGTCTTCAGGTAGCACGACTTCCTCTACGGGCAGCCAAACAAGCACAGGCGGCTCATCTACTACAGGAGGAGGCTCAGGCAACACTACTGGAACCACAGGCGGTAACGCATAAGCGGAAGCCTGTCTTTTATTAGGGATAGCGCCTTAACCTGAGCTGTGGCAGTAAGCCAGGCTCGCTGAGGAGGTTGAGGCAAGGCCCGCAAAAACGCCTGTTCCGAAAGGAGCAGGCGTTTTTGTTTGCGCTAACCTATAACAGCCTGCTTGCGTTAAGGTAGGTATAGTTTTGCCTTCTGAGGAAGGCTTTTATGTTTAAATAAATCAGAATCAGCTATGAGAACGCACATGGAATGCCGCTCGCTTGGAGAGAACAAATCAAATTATACTGCTCAGGAGTCAGTGCGACAAATAAGGCAGCAGAGCCCGGAACACAAGAAAAGCAAAGGGAAAAATAGCAGCGGAGGCAGTGGTGCGGTAGCCCTTGGCTTGCTGGCCGGTGCCGCTGCCGGTGCCTTGGCTGGCGTTTTACTGGCTCCCGATAAAGGCACCACGATGCGCCGAAAAGTATCCGATCAGGCCACAAAGCTGGGAGGCCAGGTAAACAAAGGCTACACCACTACCAAGGATAAGGTATCTGACTGGACAAGCAAACTGAAGTCCGGCAACCAAACCGATGGAAACGCCAAGAGAAGCCCTTATGAGGATACCGGTAGCAGCACGCGCAACGCCAATGATATCCCGCCGGCTATGTAGAAGCCACTTGAAAGTATAAAACAATAGCGGCCTGCTATACTTTAGCAGGCCGCTTTTTATGTATAGGAGACTAGTGTTACTGCTGCTCTTCTTCTTTTTTATCGTGTTTCTCCGGCTTCATCTGTGGGAAGAACAGCACATCCTGTATGGAGTTAGAGTTGGTCATGATCATCGACAGACGGTCGATACCAACGCCTAAGCCGGCGGTTGGCGGCATGCCGTACTCCAGGGCGCGCAGGAAGTCCTCGTCCAGGGCCATGGCCTCCACGTCGCCGCGGCGGGCAAGCTCCAGCTGCTCCTCAAAACGGGAACGCTGATCCACCGGGTCGTTCAGCTCCGAGAAAGCGTTGCAGATTTCCTTACCGTTACAGATTGCCTCAAAGCGCTCCACCAGGCCTGGCTTGCTGCGGTGCTTCTTGGCCAGCGGGCTCATCTCCACCGGATAATCGGTGATAAAGGTTGGCTGAATCAGGTATGGCTCGGTTGTCTCACCAAAGATCTCGTCGATGAGTTTGGCCTTGCCCATGGTAGAGTCGGTGCGGATGCCCAATTTCTCTGCTGTCTGGCGCAGTTCGGCCTCCTCCATGTTGGAGATGTCGATCTTGGTGAAGTGCTCGATGGCCTCAAACATAGTATAGCGCTTCCAGGGGCGGGCAAAGTTGATAACATTCTCGCCTACCTGTACTTCCGTTTTACCGTGCAGGGCAAGGGCTACTTTCTCCACCATTTCCTCCACCAGCTCCATCATCCAGTTGTAGTCTTTGTAGGTCACGTAGAGCTCCATCACCGTAAACTCCGGGTTATGGAAGCGGCTCATGCCCTCGTTGCGGAAGTCTTTGGCAAACTCGAACACGCCATCAAAACCACCCACAATCAGGCGCTTTAAGTATAACTCGTTGGCGATGCGCAGGTACAGCGTCATGTCCAGCGTGTTGTGGTGCGTTTTAAACGGACGGGCCGCCGCGCCACCGTGGATAGGCTGCAGGATAGGCGTTTCCACCTCCAGGTAGCCTTTCTCGGACAGGAAGTTGCGCATGGTGCTCACCAGCTGCGTACGCTTCTTGAAAGTCTCGCGCACGTGCGGGTTCACGATCAGGTCTACGTAGCGCTGGCGGTAACGCAGCTCCGGGTCGGTGAAGCCGTCGTGCACAATCTCATTGCCATTCTCATCGATCTCGCGCTTTACAATCGGTAGCGGGCGCAGCGATTTGGCCAGCACCGTCAGCTCGTTTACGTGCACGGAGATCTCGCCCACCTGCGTTACGAAAGCATAGCCTTTTATCCCGATAAAGTCACCGATGTCGAGCATCTTCTTGAACACAGTGTTGTACAGGTCCTTGTTCTCGCCCGGCGCAATGTCGTCGCGGGAGACATAGATCTGGATACGGCCGGTGCTGTCCATCAGCTCGGCAAAGGAGGCCTTGCCCATAATGCGGCGGCTCATCAGGCGGCCGGCCAGCGTTACTTCCTGGTAGTTGTTCTTCTCCTTATCGTAATTCTCCTTTATCTCCTTGGCAGTTGCCGTAACTTCAAATGTCTCAGATGGATACGGGTTGATGCCCATTTTCTCCAGCTCTTCGCGCTCATGGCGGCGGCGCAATTCCTGTTCGCTCAGTTGCATGCGATTTATACTATAAGTGATGTCTAAAAATCAAGCTGCAAAATTCGGAAATAATCGGCAGCTTTTAAAGAGGACCGGTGATTTAAAGTGATTTAACGGATTTATATGATTAACGTGTTCTTGTTTTAGGTGTGTACTGGAAGTTGATGATGATATTGAGCTTTTGTTGAAGTATAAAGAAGTATAAATTCCAGTATTGTGAAAGAGTCTCACTTCGAAAGTATGGGAGCCTTATAAAAAGTATGAAATCATGATTATCTGTTTATTCCGCTTCATCACCGGTCAATAAAAAACTCCTGCAAGTATACACCTGCAGGAGTTTAAAGAAAGAAGGAAAGTATAACTTAGGCAGCCTGGCCCAGATCGTAATCCTCTTTGCCAAGCAGCGGCTTTATCTGTTGCTGCAGCCTTGCCTCTACAAACGAGCGTTGCAGGTAAGCAGGCAGTTCCTGTACGTACTCCTCATACTTCTGCAAGCCCATAGCCTGAGCCACAAAGCACTCATGGATGCCGTTGAGATAGCCGACAATCTGCAGCAGCGACTCGTGGAACAGCTTAAAGTCGATCTCGGCCTGCACAAAGCGCGCGATCTCGCGGTGCGTGCTCGAAATGCGCAGGCGTGCCATCAGGTCGAACACGGTGGTATAGCCCATGCGCCAGGTAAGCTGCTGCCAGTGCTGCGGCCCGAATTTCTGCAACACATCGCCTGTTTTGCTGCTGCGGATAGCCGTAGCCAGGTTAGCCTGCACAGCCTGTCGTACCGCTTTGGCCTTCATGCGCCGCGTGGTGCGCAAAAACTGCCCTATCTGCGACTGCGCCTCCAGTTCCTTGCCCGCTATCTGCAGCCCGGGTTTGTAGTGCGCCAAGGGCAGGCGGTGCACGTTAAAGTCATCGTAATGGCCGGAGGCGTAAAAGCCAATGGCCCGTGGATAGGCGTTCTTCACAACCAGCCGACCAGCCTCGCGCAGCACCCACCCTTCGTTGTTGGTTTTCAGGCCGCGGGTATACAGGAAGGCCTGAAGGCCGGCGTAAACGGCGTAATAGGCCTGTGGGAACGTCCAGTGCAGGGCATTGCGCATGTACTCCTCGTCACCCAGCTCGGCAGTGGCCCGCAGCGCGTACTCGGTACTCCAACTGTTCAACAGTAGTTTCTTTATCGCCTCCAGGTCCTGATCGGTCAGCTCCGGCCGCTGCTCATGCAAAATAGGCAGTTGCCCCGGCGCCATGGTGCCGGAGTTCTGAATGTGGTAATTTATCGCAAAAAAGTAATTCAGAAACACTTGTGCAGGTATGGATTTCTGCGATAGTTTATCGGTGTTTTGTGCCTCCTCCGGATAGAGGGAAAGCACGTTTTCTTCATCTCTCTCTTTCATGTATACAGAACAATCCGGAGGCTTTATCAGTTGCAAAAAAGCAGGAAAAAGCATGCTTTTCAATCATTTTAAAACGCTGAAAATCAATAAGTTGTAATTGTGACTTTGGTTTTTATTTCGGATGCAGCAAAGTATAAAAAAGGTGCGTTGAGGGTGCTTTTTAGAGGCCTCCTAAAGACGATTTTACCAGCTCTGACTACGGTGGGAGAGGGAGGTTCTGAGGCTAGAAAGTATAACCAAGCAGGGCTGTTGGCGGTAAACAAAGTATAAAATTTATACTTCAGATGAACATCGTAGACAGACCAGACATAGCCAACAACACACATGCCGCTGTTCTGATAGGAGCGGGCCTCACCAGTTATTTTCTGAACGAGAACAGGCCGAAAACGGCGCTTATCCCGCCGCTAACCGGAGGGGCCTTGCTACTGCTCAGTTCAGGTATAAAAGCAGGCAACCAGAATGTGGCGCACGCGGCGGTAGGAATGACCTCGCTGCTGAGTGTGATGACAGGTATACTTTTGTCCAAAGCCATTGCGCCGTCGCAGGAGGCGAAGCAAAAATTTAAGCCCGAAGTACTCCGGCGCAGGGCCAGTGTCTTCGGGCTTATGACTTTAACGGGTTTAGCCGCTGTAGGTGTGTATGTGGCCGGCTTTATCCAGAAGCGGAAGTAGGCCGAAAGTATAGTTTAGAAACCGGCTGCCACATCGTCCCCACGCGGATCGGCACCACCTTCCAGCTTCCCATCAGGCAGCACTAATATGGCGTCCACGCGGCCATACTGCCCGCGCTGCCGTAAAGTATAGCCTTTGCTTTGCAGTGCAGCGCGTACCGGAGCGGGTATAGCGTCGGCGGTGTGCTGTATCTCGTCGGGTAGCCATTGGTGGTGGAAACGGGGTGCGGCCACGGCCTGCTGCATGGTCATGTCATGCTCCAGCACGTTCAGGATGGTCTGGAAAATGGAGGTGATGATGGTGGACCCGCCGGGTGTACCCACGACCATAAACAGCTTACCGTCTTTCTCCAATATGGTGGGCGTCATGGCACTGAGCATGCGCTTGTTTGGCTCTATGGCGTTGGCTTTGCCGCCCACCAGCCCGTACATATTCGGTACACCCGGCTTTGAGCTGAAATCGTCCATTTCGTTGTTGAGCAGAAACCCAGCCCCTTCTACCACCACATAGGAGCCGTAGCTGCCGTTAATGGTGGTGGTGATGGAGACAGCGTTGCCGGCCGGATCTACAATGCTGAAGTGGGTTGTTTCCTCGCTTTCAAACACGGGCACCTGACCAGCTTTTACTTCGGAAGAAGGGGTGGCCTGTGCCAGTGTCATGGTGCTCATGCGGCTTTTCAGGTAGTCCTCATCCAGCAGTTCCTCAACCGGCACGTGCACAAAGTCCGGGTCGCCCAGGTAGGTGGCGCGGTCGGCGTATACGCGGCGCTCGGCCTCCGTCATAATCTGAATGGTTTCCGTGCTCTGCCAGCCATACTTTCTAAGGTCATAGGGCTCCACCATTTTAAGCAATTGCATCAAGGCCACGCCACCGCTCGACGGCGGGCCTATCGAGATAACTTTATAGCCTTTGTAATTCCCAATCACGGGTTTGCGCCAAACGGAAGTATAGTTGGCCAGGTCCTGATGGGTCATGATACCGTTCCCGCGCTGCATCTCTTTCACGATTAAATCGGCCGTTTCGCCGGCGTAGAAGCCCTCACGGCCTTTGTCGCGGATGCGCTCCAGTGTGCGGGCCAGGTTAGGGTGGCGGAGGGTGTCTCCAGCCTTCCACTCCTGCTCACGCACCAGGTAGGGGAGGTGCTTGTTGTTTTTAAGAAATGCCTCTTTTGTGTTGTTCAGGCCCCGGGCTTCCCGCTCGGTCAGTACCACGCCATTACGGGCCAGGTCTACGGCTGGCTGCACCAGTTCTGCCCAGGGCAACGAACCAAACTTCTCGTGTATCTTCACCATGCCATCTACCGAACCCGGAACACCCGCCGCCAGGTGTCCTCTGGTGCTCAGGCCCTCTACCACATTGCCAAGGCTGTCCTGGTACATGGTTTCAGAGGCCTTCGCCGGGGCTGTTTCCCTGAAGTCGAGGGTAGCCACTTCGCCGCTGGCGCTTCTGGCCACCATAAAGCCGCCACCACCAATGTTCCCTGCCTCCGGAAAAGCCACTGCCAGTGCAAACTGCGTTGCGATGGCCGCGTCGTAAGCATTGCCGCCCTTGCGCAGGACTTCGGTGCCGATGCGCGAGGCGTCGGGGTGGGCGGATACCACCATGGCTTGCGCGGTTATCAGGCCTCTTGCGGCTGCTGTGGGTGCTTCCTTGACTGGTTTGGTAGCGCAGCTATTTAGCAATGCTGGCAGCAGGAAATGCAGCAGGAACCATGCTTTAGGGATGGCTTTGAAGTGCATAAGTATATGGTTGATGTTTGGATGCTTAAGATATAAAAAAACGCCAGCTATCTGCAATAGCTGGCGTTCTTGTTAAGGTATGCGCTGTCTTATTTCAAATCTTCCTGAATGATGGCAACTGCTTCCTCCAGGTGCACATCCTGCTCCAGGCTCTTGATGAACTCCTTGTTGCGGGCCAGTTTAGCCGTGTCGCTGCCAAGGGCTTGCAGGTCCTGCTGCAGGCGCTTCACGTTGAGCACCGGCAGTTGCTTCTGCGCCTCCTCCAGGCGCTTGGCCTCAGCTTCAGCTTTTTTCTCCTCTGCTTTATACTTTTCCAGTTGCAGGGAGCGGGTGGTGTTATCCGCCTGCTTCTTCAGGCGCTCGGCGCTCTGCTTAATCAACTGGAAGCTCTCATTTTTGGCCACACGTTTCTGGCTGCTTGCCTTCACCTGCGTCACGTTCAGTTTACCACTATTCCATGGTTTATACTTGGCAGGGGCAATTTCGTCGAAAGGCAGCGCGTAATCCTGCTCCTTCTCGCCGAACTCCAGGTAAGCGTAAGCATCCGGAAGCGTTACATCCGGCGTTACGCCGCGCAGCTGCGTGGTGCCGCCGTTGATGCGGTAGAATTTCTGGGTTGTCAGTTTAAGGGCGCCGAATGGCTTGTAAGGGTTAAACTGCGCCGGCAGGGCCTCATCCAGCTCAAAGAACTGCTGCACAGTGCCTTTGCCAAAAGTTGGGCTACCCACAATAACGGCGCGCTTGTAGTCCTGCATGGCGGCGGCAAGAATCTCGGAGGCAGAGGCGCTGTTTGAGTTTACCATAATCACCAGCGGGCCACCGTACTGCACCTGCGTGTCGCGGTCGTCAAGCACAACGGCTTTGCCAGAGGCAGTTTTTACCTGCACCACCGGGCCTTGCTCGATAAACAGACCAGCCATTTCCACGGCATCGGCCAGTGAGCCACCGCCATTGTTACGAAGGTCCAGAATCAGGCCTTTCATGCCAGCACTTTTCAGTTTCTCCACTTCCTGCTTCACATCGGCACCGCTGAAGCGGCCGTTTTTGTTTTCGAAGTCGGCGTAGAAACCTGGCAGCTTAATGTAACCAATCTTATCCTTGTCCTCAATCAGGGCAGACTGGGCGTAAGTCTCCTCAAACACAATCACGTCGCGGATAATCGGGATAACCTTGGTAGAGCCGTCTGGCTTTTTAACTGTGAGGCGTACTTCGGTGCCTTTTTTACCGCGAATTAGCTGAATGGCGTCATCAATGCGCATACCTTCCACCAGCACAGGGTCTTCAGCGCCCTGGGCTACTTTCTGGATGGCGTCACCCGGCTTCAGCTCGCCCTGCAGGTACGATGGGCTGCCCGGCACTATCTCCATCACGCGTATCTGTCCGTCTTTTTCCTGCAGCGAGGCACCGATACCCTCCAGGCGGCCGGTAAAGTTGATGTCGAAATCAGCTTTGGCTTTTGGCGGGAAGTATCCTGTGTGCGGGTCGTATACGTTGGTTACAGCGTTGATGTAAGTAGCGCGGCGGTCGTCGCGGTTAATCTGGGCAAGGCGCTGGTACAGGTCCTCGTACGTCTTGTTCACTTTCTCACGGGCCTCTTTCTCCAACTCCTCAAATGTTTTCTGCTTGGCCTTCGGATCTTTCTCCAGCGCCTTCTGCTGGTCTTCCTGCATACTTACCAGGCGCACGAGGGTCTGGTATTTCAGTTGCTTGCGCCAGGCTTCCTTCAGCTCTTCGGTAGTCTTGGCAAAAGGCAGCTTCTCGCCATCCAGTTCAATCTGCTCTTCCACCGTGAAGTCGAAAGGCTTGGCCAGGATTTCCTTGTAATAGGCCTGCGACTCCTTCATGCGCTTCTCTATCAGGTCTGCCGACAGGTCGAAAAACTTGAAGGAACCCTGACGTAGCTCGTCGTCGATGGCGGTTTCGTACTGGCGCAGTTGCTGCACGTCCGACTCCAACAGAAACTTCTTGTTGTAGTCCAGGCGCTGCAGGTACAGGTTGAACACCTTCTTGGAGAAGCTGTCGTCTACCTTCTCAGGTTGGTAGTGCCCCGAGTTAAGGCCCTGCATCAGTGCTTTTATCAGGATCTCGTTTTTGCTATCCGGGTTGTTTCCGTTTCTATAAAGTATAAAAGAGCCGGTCAGCAGGATAACTGCGAGAACTGACAGTATTATTTTAAAGCGGGTTGTCAATGATATCATCTATTTAATAAGTTGAACTACAGGTTAGATTGCAAAAGTGATGCCGCTCGCGCGATTAAATTCGGTTTAAAGTGTAATGTAGGGGAAAAAAACATTTTATCATAGCAGTCAGCGCAGGCAGCTTCTTTTCATGTACTACATACGTGGCAAAGTGCCTGGTATTATAACTGATAACCAACTTTTTTCGTTTCAGGGAGCCTGTGCCAAGGCCTTGCCCGCTCCTAAAAACAAGAAAGTGCCGCCGGTGTTTTGATAAAGGAAGCCGGAGCCTGGGCGTGAGGAGGAAAAGTATACATGCGCAGTGCTTGTGTTGGGTTGGTGTTTGAGCGGAAGTATAGCCAGGTGGCACAGAAGAGGGGAGGCGTTGCGCATTGGCTGTGTTGCCACCAGCGGCCTCCGTATTTACATTTAGAGAAATCTGCATGAAAAATATACTGATATTCGGGGACAGCCTCACAGCGGGGTACGGATTACCGGCTGCACAGGCGTACCCCAGCCTTATTCAGGAACAGTTACGGCAGGAGGGGTATGCGGATTACAAGGTGCTGAACGGCGGCCTTAGCGGCGATACCACCGCTGGCGGCGTGTACCGCATCGAGCGCTGGCTGCACGAACCAATCGACATATTTATACTGGCGCTAGGGGCTAACGACGGTTTGCGCGGCATTGCTGCGCGTGAGACAAGCCAGAACCTGCAGGCAATTCTGGATAAGGTGCTGCATAAGAACCCGGAGGCAAAGGTTATACTTTCGGGGATGGAGATACCGGACATTGTGCCGGGGCGCTACGCGGCCGAATTCCGGAAACTGTTCCGGGAGCTGGCCCTGAAGAACAACATTCACTTTATTCCTTTCTTGCTGGAAGGGGTGGCGGGAAACCGCCTTCTGAACCTGCCGGACGGGGTGCACCCCAATGCAGAGGGGCAAAAGCTGCTGGCGCAGCATACCTGGAACAAACTGAAAGAACTGCTCTAAAGTATAAAAGCCCGGGCAGAAACTGCTTCCCGGGCTTTTATAACTGGTTATACTTTCCTGTTACGGCTGAATGCCGCTATCCCGGTTTTTAAGCTCTACCTCGCGGCCTCTGGCCTGCTCATACTGTGCCTGCAGCTCTTTTAAGGTGTTTCGGGCCCAGAGCGAGAAAGCGGTGGCGTCTGACTGCTCGATGTCTTTCACCTTACTGTCAAACTCGTCGATGGCCTTTTTCTGCGCGTCGGTTAGCTGCTCCCAGTATTCCTCGTTAAAGTTCTTGGCTTCCCGGAGCTCAGATAGATGCTTGGTGCCCTCCTCATTCATTTGCTGAGGAAGCGACACGTTGTTTTCTTGCGCCAACTCGCTCAACTCCTTTTGTTTGGTGGTATACCAGTCTACCAGGTTGCGTCCGTAGGCTTTTACCGCATCGCTGGTGCCCTGGTCAGTGGCTATCTTACCGAGTTCTACCTGCAGCATGTTGTTCTGGGCGGCAAACTCCATCAACTCCCTTTTATCGTCTGTCAGGGTGGTATCTGCACTGGCTGCCGCAGTAGTGCCGGAAGTGGCCTCGGTCGTGTTTTGCTCGTTTGTACTTCCGGAGTCGCAGGAGGCGAGTAACAAGGCGCCTGCCGCGCACCAGATAGCTATAATCGTGTTTTTCATAGTTCGTGGAAATATTAAGATATAGTTTGTTATACCTTAATGCATACGAAACTATGACAATTTGTTTTCTGCCCGGGTGCTATCCTGCAGGGCAAGTATGTTGTTGAGGGTCGGGATAGACAGTGGCTTGGTAATAAAACCTACCACCACTTCATACTGGCGCGCCCGCTGCAGGTAATCCTGCTCGTCGGAGGAAGTGAACATGGAGATAAACGTCTGGTGTCGCTCGTTATACCCCATGGCATAGTAGCGGTCCAGGAAATCGAAGCCGTCCATGGAGGGCATGCTGATGTCGAGCAGGATAAGGTCCGGGAAGGCTGTATCGCCTGTAACTTCGGCGGCACGAAGAAAGTCCAGCGCCTCGGGCACGCTATGGCAGACCGATACCATGCTGCTCACGTCGGCGTCTTCCAGGACAATCTGAGAGAACAGGTTGTTGATTTGATCGTCGTCGATGATCAGAATGTGGTTCAGTTTATACATAAGGGTGCAGTGAATCTATCGTAGTTATGTTGGTGCCCTGATAAGAACAACAACGTATCTTTATTCCTTCTAATTAAAAGCAGCTACGGTGTTATAACGGCAATAAGCGGTGCCGTAGTATATATGATAGCCCGAATAAACTCTTTTTGATCCAACTTATTTTCAATAATAGTATGTTTTTAGTGGGAAGACAACCCTTCTATGTAGTATAAAGTAACTGGTATTATTAATATATATTTATGTGTATATTTTATAAGGGGTGGCTGTAAACGAAGAGCGCCCGCCGGTAAAATCTATACCAGCCGGGCGCTCTTTATTTTGAAAATCTGTCTACTGCCTAGTAGTAGATATGCTCTCCTCTGTTGCTCTGGAAGTGCGTTTCAAAGTAACGGGCATCCTCAGGGGTGCGTGGTTTGAAGCCAAGCACTATGTTGCCCTCTTTTACGCCTGATTCGTATACTTTGGCTCTTTCCTCCGGAATACCAGCGCCAATCAGGGCACCAATCAGGCCACCTGTTAAACCACCGGCACCGGCACCCGCCAGACCAGCCGCCAACGGACCAGCCACTACAAGGCCAAGGCCCGGAATGGCCACGGAAGTACCAATGGCCGCCACTGCGCCAACAATGGCTCCCAGGGTGCCGCCAATGGCAGAACCTGCGCCTGTTCCTTCCAAGGACTTGTTGCCGAGCTCTGTGGTGTCACCTTTTGTCTCTCCGCTAAAATGGCGCTTTCTGCCTTCATCAGACATCACCACGTTAATCTCATCCTTATCATAGCCGCGTGCGCGCAGTTCGTCGTAGGCGCGCTCGGCGCTGTCTCTGTCTCTAAACATAGCGGTCATCATTCCCGCATTATCAGTTCTGTTTGCCATAGCTTTCTTGTTTTTTTATAATGGTTCACGTATGGCCGGCAGCTACCTAGTTTGTGCTATTGCCGGCGTGGTTTCTATTAACGGGTAAGCATAAGCTATAGTTACGGTTTTGTTTTGGTGCCGTTTGCAAGAAAAGAGCTGCCGCTGTTGCGCTTTAGTAGCGCTCCAGCCTACTCTCTACAGGGGTAATCACCTTATCCACCACATGCAGGATGCCATTAGATGCCCTAACGTTGGCCTTCACGATAGTAGCCCCGCCAACAGAGACGGTATCATCGTTTACTGTAACAGCTGCGTACTCGCCCCCGCTGGTTTCTATACTTGGGTCGGCACTCAGGCTGGCCGCATCGGCCTGGCGCAGCAGCATGTGTGCCTGCAACAGCCTGATGAGCTGAGCGCGGTATTCGGGCTTCATGAGCATGTTCACCGAGTCCTGGGGCCAACTGGCAAAAGCCTCGTTGGTTGGGGCAAACAACGTGAGCGAGGTTTCTTCAGCCAGGGCAGCTGTCAGATCAGCCTGCTCTATCATAACTGCGAAAGTAGAGAGGTTGGGATCCATTTTAATTAAGGCAGCCAGCGTGTACTGCGCCGTTTTCACGTCCTCAAACATGGCGTCGTAGTCAGTGGCCTGGAAGGTAGTGTCTGAACCTGTCATTTCCTGAGTTTGGCTAAAGCTTACGTTGCCCCTGCTGGTGCAGCTCAGCAGCCCTGCTAATGCCAGTAAGAATAGCGTATACTTCATGTATGGTTATTTTAAGTTGAATAAGGCAAATGCGTGCCTGTGCTACTTGTTATACGTAGCCTGCTATACTTCATGGGTATAAAAAAAGCCCCCTGAAGAGGGGGCTTTGTAGTAAGCTTATTTATGGGGCAGGATTAATACCCGATAGTGGAGTTATCCTGCGCGTTTTCCGGAAGTATAACGTTGTCGATCACATGGATGACACCGTTAGAGGCCTCCACGTTCGCTTTAACTACCTGGGCGCCGCCAATGCGGATATTGGTATTGTTAACGCCAACCTCTACCGGAATATAAGAGTTCTCACCCACCTGTATTTGGGAGTTATTCTGGAACTGAGCGGATGTCACTTCATTTGGCAGTACGTGCGCCTGCAGCACGCTCTTCAGCGCCGCCTTGTTGTCAGCATTCAGCAGTGCTTCCAGTTTATCATGGGGTACCTTGGAGAAAGCCTCGTTGGTTGGAGCCAGCAGGGTAAACTTACCTAAACGGCTCAGGTCGTTTTCCAGGCCGGACTGCTCTACCAAGGATATAAAAGTAGAAAGGTTGGGGTTCATTCTGGCCAGTTCCAGCACATCATACTGCTCGGTATTATCGACGTCGGCAAACATCTCATCTATGGAAACCGGGTTCTCCATAGAAAGCGCATCCATAGATATGCTGGCGCTCATGTCCGCATCAGTATCCATATCTGTGTCGATGTCTGCATCTACGTCGGCATCCACATCCACATCAGCATCTAGGTCAGTATCGGTGCCGGCCATTTCCTGGGTTTCGGTCATGGTAACATCACCTTCCATGGCAGTGGTGTCGCTCATGGTGTCGTTAGTGCTTGCGCAGCCAAAACCAAATAACATGGTGGCGGCAAGTGCCAGCGGTGCAATTATTCTTCGTTTCATAGCTTTCAGTTATATTAAGTTGCTCAATAAGTTGAGTAATCAATTCAACTATAATTTAACTGAAAAGCGCTGAAAATGTTGAGGTTGTCTTTATTTGCCTGGCCAGTATACCTTAAGTTTAAATGACTTATACTTTAAGGTTACACGCGTTGGCTAACTAGTTATATACTTTCACGACAAAAACGAAGTCTCTCAACTTTTTCAGTTGCTGAGGCCTCGCTTGGGTTGAAAGTGTATTATTTTTAGGTATAGTTAGAGCGTTAACTTGGGCTGTAAGTGAAAGCTCGTCTATTATTTGCAGCAGGTAAGCAGATTTGATGGCAAATGCTGCCCCTTCCTGGCCAGCTTGCTTCCCGCTAATCACGCCCACCAGGTTGCCCTTGTCATCGAGTAGCGGACCGCCGCTGTTGCCTGGGTTAAGCGGAATAGAAATCTGATAAGCGGTGGTGTCGCCCTCAAAACCGGAGGCGGAGCTAAGCGAGCCTTCGCCGAAAACGATGTCCTCACGCGGATACCCGAGTGTGAATACGCGCTCACCAAGATCGCACTCGGCGCCTTTGAAAGCGTAAGGCAATTTGCCAAACGTCTCAAAATTCTCGTCGGCCACCTTTAGTATAGACAGGTCGTGTATCTCGTCGCGGTAAATCTCGCTTACCTTATACTTTAGCCCTGCCTTGTTTTCGATCATGATGGAGTCCGCACCCTCTACCACGTGGGAGCTGGTCACCACATAACCTTCCGGGGAGATAGCGAAACCGGTGCCGCTAAAGGCGGCAGGTCGAGGCGCTGGCTTGGCGGCATCGTTAATGCCGTTAATAATAGCTGTCTGGGCTTTCTTGAGGCGCTCCACCTCACGGCGTAGCTCTACGTAGCGGGCTGTTTGCTGCTGTACCGGCTCCTTCATCTCCTGCACGCTCCAGAGCGTGCCGAATACCGAAAGCAGGGAAACGCTGGCGGCCACGGCAATGGTTTGCTTGTGGCGATTCCAGAAAACGCGCCAGCCATTTGGCGTGGCAGGCAGTTGCTCGCGCTCCATCTCCTCGTGGATCAGGTGGAGTTTCTGGCGCAGCTGCTGGCGCTCTCCCAGGCCCTTCATGGTTGCCAAGAGCTCCCTGTGCTCGCGTACCTGCTCTGCCAGGCGGGCATCAGTGCGTACCAGGGCCTCAAAGCCAGCTTTCTCCTCAGCGGTCATCTGGCCGTTCAGGTAGCGTTCAATCTCCTCGTATGCGCGGTACTCTAACATCTTCGTTCTTCTCCCAGTGTTAACTTTAGCCTGCTTAAACCTCAGGCTTATAGGTGGCAAAAAATATCTTCTTCAGGCGCTGCAGGCATTTATACTTCTGGTTCTTGGCCGTGTCGGTGTTGGTGTAGCCAAACTTGTCTGTAATGTCCTGCATGTTCTGCATCCGGATGTAGTAATCTTCCAGCAGGCTGCGGCAGGGCTCCCCGAGCTGCTCCAGCGCCTCGCCCATCACACCGAATTGTTTTTCCTGCTCCTCATGGCGCTGGGTGTCTTCCTCCACGGGCACAAAGCCCTCGCTCTCATCCAGCCTAGTGGCATAACGGCCTTTCTCGGCCAGCCGCTTTAGCCAAAGCCTCCGGCACACCGAGTACAGGTAGGTCTTTATCTGGCAGGTAAGCTCCAGGCTGTTGTCCCTTATCTTCTCGTAGAACACGATAACGCCTTCCTGGTAAATGTCCTTGGCCTCGTCGTCGGTTCCGCTGTTCGATAAAATAAAATGAGAAATCACGGGGAAGTATAGTTTGTACAGGTGGGCCAGCGCTCTTTCGTCACTGCGCCGGATGCCTTCTATCACCGCCTCATCCGTCTCATACAAACTCTTCTTCATTCCAGTCAAAATTTAATACACGAAGGGACGCTTTGTAACCCACCAAAAAAATATTTTTAAAAATTTTCAGAAAGCCGGGTTACCTCTGCCGGTTTTGGGTATGAAGGTCAAAATCGAAACCAAAACACTTAATCACAAACACAAAAATGAAAAATTTATTCACATTCGCTATCGTAGCTCTTGCTCTTTCTTTCACAGCTTGCAACAACGAAGCTGCAACTACTGAGACTGAGGCTGTTGAGACTGAGACTGTAGAAACTGAAACTCCTGCTGTTGAGGAAGAAGTTGTAGTAGAAGATACTACTGCTGCTGAGGCTGACTCTGCTACTGTAATCGAGTAGTTATAGCCAGGAACTACAGCGAATAGCTTATAGTTCTGAAACACATTACCGGGCCTTGTGCTAACAGCGCAAGGCCCGGTGCTTTTTAACCCTACCGCCAAAGTATAGCTTGCGCGGTGTGAGGCAAACAAGAAGGCCAGCTACCCGGTAGCTGGCCTTCTTGTTTAAAAACAGGTGTAGTCCGCAGGCTTATTTTTTCGCCTTCTTGCGGCGCTCCAGTTCGTTTTTTATCAGGGTAAACTCGCGGCTGCTCTGGCCGGCGATGGCGGTGTTCTCGTTGGCGCGGCGCAACAGGTACGGCATTACCTCCACCACCGGACCGTAGGGCACATACTTGGCCACGTTATAGCCGGCCTTAGCCAGGTTAAAGGAGAGGTTGTCGCTCATGCCATAGAGCTGGGCAAAGTATACGCGCGGGTCGTTGGGAGCAATGTTGTGCTCCTCCATCAGCTCCAGCAGCAGGTAGCAGCTGTCCTCGTTGTGGGTGCCGTTGCAGAAGGAAATCCGGTCGATGTGTGCTATGCAGAAGCGCAGGGCATTGTTAAACAAGTCATCCGTGGCTTGCTTGGTAGGGTTGATGGGGCTGGGGTAGCCTTCCTGCTCGGCAATCTTACGCTCCTTTTCCATATAAGCGCCGCGTACCAGCTTGGCCCCCAGGTAGTAGCCGCCCTTCACCGCATTCTCGAAGTCGCGCTTGAGCACATCCAGGCGGTCGTGGCGGTAGAGTTGGTAGGTATTGTAGATGTTGGCCTTCTCCTTGTTGTAGAGCGCCATCATCTCGTACGTCAGGTTATCGATGGTTTCCTGAATCCAGCTTTCCTCGGCGTCTATAAACACGCGCACATCGCGATCGTGGCAGCGCTTGCAGATCTCGTTTACGCGGTCGCGGCCACGCTCAAAGGCGGCGCGCTCGGTGGCGGAGAGTTCCTGCTTCTTCTGTACTTTCTCCAGCAGGTTAATGTCTATAAGGCCTGTAATCTTGAAAACAGAGAAGGGGATGTGCTTGTTGCGGTGCGCTTTCTCGATTGTCCGCAGCAGCTCGTCGCGGGTGGCGTCAAAGCTTTTCTCATCGCCCTCACCCTCCACAGAGTAATCCAGAATGGTGCCGATGTTATACTTGCCCAGCTCCTGAATCGCACGCTCCGACTCCTCGATGGTTTCGCCGCCGCAGAAGTGGTTGAAAATGGTTGGCTTCACGATAAACGTGACCGGAAGGTGAAGCTTTATCGCCGTGTTGAGCAAGGCACCACCGGCCTTCACAAAGGTGTTGCTGTTCATGGACTTAAACAGCAGGTACATTTTATACAACTCAGCGTCGGATTTGGATGAAAACGCGACAGCTGTATCGTCAAAAGAGACTTTATTGGTAATCAGGTTCATGTACGTAATTTTAAGCGGTGCAAAGATAGCAGGCCGGGGGTTGCGAACAACTAATAAAACCGGCGTAAAAGCTAAAATTATACTTTGACTAAAGTATAAACTCCGGCGGTCGCTTTGCTGTTTTATGCATGGGCCGATGCGGAACGTGTGGCTCCTGTTAATTATACTTTGGCAAGCGCCTTTTTGCCCCGCATCGGCTACCTTTGTAACAATACACGCAACTGATGAAGTTTAACCACGCAGAATCTTTTTTTTCGGCTGAGCAGCAGGGGCAGCCGTTGGTAATTGCCGGACCCTGCAGTGCCGAAACCGAAGAGCAAGTGTTGCAAACGGCCCGGGCGCTGAAGCAGCAAAATATTCATTTATTCAGGGCGGGCATCTGGAAGCCCCGCACGCGCCCCGGCAGCTTTGAAGGCGTAGGCTCTATGGGGCTGGCCTGGCTGCGCCGCGTAAAGCGGGAACTGGGGATGAAAGTTAGCACCGAAGTGGCCACCGCCCGCCACGTGGAAGAGGCCCTCCGGCAGGAAATAGACGTGCTTTGGATCGGCGCCCGCACCACGGTAAACCCCTTTGCCGTGCAGGAAATAGCCGATGCGCTACAGGGGGTAAAGGTGCCGGTGATGGTGAAGAATCCCGTAAACCCGGACCTGGCCCTGTGGATTGGCGCCATCGAACGCATCTACCACGCCGGGGTAACGGACCTGGCTGCCATTCACCGTGGCTTTTCGTCTTACCAGAAAACAAAGTACCGGAACGTGCCGGTGTGGCAGATACCCATCGAGCTGAAGGCCCGCTACCAAGGCCTGCCGCTTATCGTTGACCCAAGCCACATCGGCGGCAAGCGGGAGTTGATTTTCCCAGTGTCGCAGAAGGCGCTGGATTTGGGGTATGACGGCGTGATGATAGAGACGCACCCCAAGCCGGACCTGGCCCTGAGCGATGCCGCGCAGCAGGTAACACCAGAAAGGCTGGCCGAGATACTGGGCCAGCTGCAGGTGCGCAAAACGAGCTATGACGATGCCGAGCTGGAGAACCGTTCCGAACAGTTGCGCCTGCAGATAGACGCCGCTGACCATGACATCATCGCCGCGCTGGCTCGCCGTATGGCCTTAGTGGAGCAGATTGGCGAGTATAAAAAACTTAACAACGTGCAGGTGCTGCAGCTCGAGCGCTGGAAGGAAATTTTCCGGACCCGGGCCGAGTGGGCCTCCGAGGCTGGTATCAATCCAGCTTTCATAGAAGAGCTTTACAAACTGATTCACGTGGAATCGATTCGTAAGCAAACGCAGATTTTGGATGGGGTTTAACGCCGGAGTTGTTATATTGCCTGCTTGCGAAAGTTTAAGCGTTAAATTGTGAAATGGCTGAAAGGCTAAACGAATGATCGCTGCATCGGGATTTATACTTTCTACCCGTTTAACTCTTTAACTCTCTAACTCCTAAACTCCCAAGGATGACCGAAACAATACATATCGGCAATGATGCCCTGCAGCAGCTGCCGGAGCTACTCAAGAACCGTGCTTTCAGCAAGGTGGCGGTGCTGGTGGATGAGAACACGCTGCATCATTGCTATCCTAGCCTGAAGCCCTACTTGCCCGAGCACGACCTGATCCAGGTCCAAAGCGGGGAGGAGCACAAAACCCTGCAGACTTGCGAGTATATCTGGCAGCGCATGACGGAGCTGCACCTGGACCGCTGGGCGGTGCTGGTGAACCTGGGCGGCGGCGTGATAGGCGACATGGGCGGATTCTGCGCGGCCGTGTTTAAGCGCGGTATATACTTTGTGCAGGTGCCCACCACCTTGCTGGCGCAGGTAGATGCCAGTGTGGGCGGCAAAACTGGCATTGATTTCCACGGGCTAAAAAACCACATTGGGGTGTACCAGGAGCCGCAGGCGGTGTTCATCAATCCCGCTTTCCTGCAGACACTGCCGCAGCGTGAGCTAAAATCCGGTTACGCCGAAATCATCAAGCACTGGCTTATTGCCGACAAAGAAGCCTTTTTGGAGCAGCGCCATGTTGGCCTTGTTGCTGCAGACTGGGACAGCCTGATTCGTCAGTCTGTAAGTATAAAATCCAGGGTGGTGGAGCAAGACCCGCTGGAGGGTGGCCTGCGCAAAATCCTCAACTTTGGCCATACTGTGGGCCACGCCGTGGAAAGTTACCTGCTGGAGCAGCCGGGGCGTGAACTGTTGCACGGCGAGGCCGTGGCCGTGGGCATGCTCTGCGAAGCCTGGATTAGCCGCAAACACGAGCTGCTTTCCCCGGAAGAGCTGGATAAGATAGAGACCTTCCTCGTGTCGGTGTACGAGAAAGTATCGCTCTCCGAGCAGGACATCCAGCAGATGGCCCAGCTCGCGCTACAAGACAAAAAGAATACTCGTTCCACCATCAACTGCACCTTGTTGGAAGGCATCGGCAACGCCGTGTACGACCAACCCATCACGGTGCAGGAAATTGTTGAATCACTACGCTACTATACCTTACTATGAGCCAAAGCCTCACCTTACAACACCCTACCGGTAAACTGACCGGAACGATAAAGCTGCCAGCTTCCAAGAGCGAAGCCAACCGCGCCCTCATCATTGCGGCGCTGTCGGGACAGGAATCGCAGTTGCATAACCTCTCCGAAGCCAACGATACCCAGTTGCTCCAGCGCCTGCTGCAGAGCAATGACCAGACTATAGATGCCGAAGATGCCGGCACCGTGATGCGCTTCCTGACAGCCTACTACGCGGTGACAGGCCAGCAAAAGCTGCTCACCGGCACCGAGCGCATGTGCCAGCGGCCGATTAAAGTGCTGGTAGAGGCCCTGCGCGAGCTGGGAGCAAGTATAGACTATGTAGGCGAGGAGGGCTATCCGCCCCTGAAAATTGGCGGGTTTAAGGGCAGCGGCCAGAAACACCTGAAAGTGCGCAGCGACATTAGCAGCCAGTATATTTCTGCCCTGCTCATGATAGCACCCTTGCTGCCTGAGGGACTGGAGCTGGTACTGGAAGGCAAAATCGGTTCCCGCCCCTACATTGAAATGACGCTTTCGCTCATGCAGCACTTCGGGGTATCGGCTGATTTTTCCGGCAACACCATCACCGTGAAGCCGCAGAAGTATAAAGCAGCTGAGTTTACCGTAGAGTCGGACTGGTCGGCGGCAAGCTACTGGTACAGCCTGGTGGCGTTGGCCCAGGAGGCCGACATTACGCTGCTGGGCCTGAAAGAAAAGTCTTTCCAAGGGGACAGGGCTATTGCCGATATCATGTACCGCTTGGGCGTGTACACCGAGTTTACCTCGGAAGGCGTGCGGCTGCTGAAAAAAGAGCATGAGCGGCATATTTCCCTGGATTTCTCCGACTGCCCGGACCTGGCGCAAACGGTGGTGGCGCTGAGCGCAGGCATAGGCATCGCGGTAGATATGACGGGCCTGGAAAGCCTGCGCATCAAGGAAACAGACCGCATCCAGGCGCTGCAGATAGAGGTGCTGAGCCTGAATGCCTCCCTGCAGGAGGTGACGCCAGGCGTCTTCAGCCTCAAGCCAGGCATTCTGCAAAAGAAAGAGCTTTCCTTCCGTACTTACCAGGACCACCGCATGGCCATGGCCTTTGCGCCACTGGCGCTGCTGCAGCCCATCGAAATACAGGAACCAAGCGTGGTGCGCAAATCGTACCCCAGGTTCTGGGAGGACCTGCAAAAGGTGGGCTTCGAGGTGACGTATAACTAACGTATAACTTATGCCGGAACGAAAACTGTACGGGGATGCCAAGCTTATAGCGGCGCTTTTAAGCCAAATGCAGCTCATGGAAGAGGCGGCAGGCGGCTGGGCGGCTGTGTATAAGGATACCTCTTCGGGCAGGTTCTGGATGAAATGCTACACGACAGCGGGTGAGCAGGGTAGCGGTGGCTACGAGCTGCTCATCCGGCTGCCGTTACCCTCCACTCAGGAGCTTATTGGCCTGGCTATACTTTCTCCACATGAAGATGAAGCCGTGGCGGCCATCATGCGCCTGCTGGAGGAAGAGGCGGTAGAGCAAAAGGACTTCCGGGAGCAACTGGTTCAGCAGTTAGAAGAACTGGAAAGTATAACGCCGGAGCAAAAGCAGCGGGTGAGGGAAATTATCACGCTTACCTCTTTAGGTGACCCGCTGAACAAGCGGGAGGTACTGGGCAAAACAGCCGCGCAAGTGCAGGCCGATGTAGCATACTTTGAGGCTGTGTCGGAATGGGCGCGGCAGTTGCTGCGAGATTTGTAGAAACTTAAAGCTAGCGTAACTTGTGGCGATGTATCGCAGCAGTTTTCAACTGCTTTGCTTTGAAAAAGCAAGTATGGTAACAGCCTAAGCTATACTTTATACTTCCTGCTAAAAGGACTGAGTATAAACCTCCCAAACGTATACTTTCCTGCTGGTACAAGAAGCCGCATTTATACTTTCAAGTCTCGTTTTGCTTCCTCCACTACCTGTTGCAGGTAAGTCGGGGCTTTCGCCAGTCGGCTGCCATACCAACTGAACATCTCGCCATCCACTACTTTTATACTTGCCTCAGGACACAACTCCCGAAATTCGGCGATATGTTTCTCCTGGAAAGGGTAGGGCTCTGAAGACAAAAGTATAAGTTGTGGGCTGGCCTGCTGCAGTTGTTCTGGGGTAATTTCCGGGTAACGTTCCAACTCGTCAAAAGCATTAGCAAAGCCGCAGCGGCCGAGCAGGTGGTCGATGATGTTGTGGCTGCCGACGGCCATGTAGGGTTTGCGCCAGATAAAGTAGGCCGTTTTTATACTTGGCTGCACCGGCTGTAGGCTCTCAAAGCCTTGTTTTATACTTTGCTCCAGTTCTGCGGCTCTGGCCTCAGTGCCCGTTAGCGTGCCCACCTGCTGCAGCATTTGCAAGGCATCCTCCAACGTATAGATGTCGCTCATCCATACGTTATACTTTGCTTGTAGCTGTTCAATGCCCTCTTTATAGTTTTCCTCTTTGTTGCCGATAATTAGGTCGGGTTGCAAGGCATCAATCTTATCGAAATGAAAGTTCTTGGTGCCACCTATGACAGTTTTATACTTTACCTGCTCTTTAGGGTGAATGCAAAACTTGGTAACGCCGACCACACGGTCGCCCAGGCCCAGGTCAAATAAAAGCTCGGTTTGCGAGGGCACCAGCGACACGATGCGTTGCGGAGGCTGCGACAGCGTGATTTGGTGGCCCATCTGGTCGGTAAAAGTCATGGAGGAAAGTATAAAGTTAAGGGTTAGCCCCGCCAAATAATTTCAGGTGTACCTGCTGCACCTAGGATTTCGTGCTTAACATCAGGTTTCAGGTTATAATTTACGGGCAGACAGTTTACAAAGCAAATGCAGGAAGGGCTGGTAGGGGTAGTAATCAAGTTATAACAAATGTAAGATTTACCAGGGGGGTACTAGTAATTTCCTGATGCACTTTGCGTTTGTTTAATGCTCACATCAGAAGAAGCCATGATTAAAAAGTTACTCATCTTAACTTTAGTTGCTGCTGCACTTACCTCATGCACCAATCAGGTGTATGACCTGGTTATCGCGGAGGCAAACGTACTGGATGTGCAAACGGGTCAGGCAGCGCTACAGCATGTCTATGTAAAGGACGGAAAAATTGCGGCCCTGTCTGCAGCCGATAAGAGGGTTTCGGAGAAAAGTGCCCTGCGTATGGTGGAGGCGAAAGGCCAACTGCTCACGCCGGGATTGGTGGATGTACATTTCCATACTTCTGAGATATTGGGCGAAGAGCTTAGTACAGACGCTGATTCTATACTTCGCTACCGGCAGAAGTTCGCTGCAGCTTACCTACCTTACGGCGTTACCACCGTGCGCTCGGGTGGCGACAGCGAGGCCTATATTCCGATGCTGCAAGCGTGGCAGGAGCCCTCACCGGCCTATCCGGATTTTATAGCGGTTGGAGCCGCGCTTGTTTCTACTCCAAGAGACCCCAGGCCAGTTTACTCGGGGCATGTGGTCGTGAATAACCCAGAGGAAGCTATCGCCAAAATAGACCAATACCATCAACTCGGTTTCACGAACACGAAGCTATACTGGCGCCTGCGCGAACCCGAATTCAAAGCAGCCTTAAACAGGGCTAAAGAACTGGGCGTGCAGCCTTTCGGCCATATCGACTATAAAGTGCTGCCGCTGGAGGAGGCAGTAAAGGCCGGACTGAAGAATATTGAGCACGCGTACACGGTTGGCATTGCCGCCATCGACTCGGCAAAGTATGAGTACATCAACGCTTGGGCCTTTGTAGACCATTACCCAAAGGCTATCAAGAACAACGCCGTAGATGGCAGCTTCTTTATCTCGAGAATGGAACTGTTTAACCAACTGGGGCCTAATCATCCGCGCATGCTTGAGCTGATAGAGTTACTGAAGGCGCATGAGGTATCGGTTACGCCTACCATACACCTGTTCGCGCAGCGCTTTGGCCTTACATACTTTACCACGCCCGCCAAACTTGCTGCCTACGACTACACCGAGTATCTGGTGGAAGAAGAAAGGATTCGCTGCCGACAGGGCTATTTCATTATGGGGCAATACATCAAACAGATGCATGAGGCGGGTGTGCAGCTCAACCTGGGCACCGACTGGGATGATCCGGGCAAAGCTGCTTTATCAGAAATGCTCGAGCTGCACGAAATAGGAATCCCCATGCCCGATGTATTCAGAATTGCTACACTAAACGGAGCAAAGGCGGTTGGCATGGCAGATACGATTGGCACGGTAGAAGTAGGGAAGAGAGCTAACCTAGTGTTGTTCTCCCAGAGCCCGCTTGAAAAACCGGAGAACCTGCTTGCTCCGAAGGTAGTGATAAAGGATGGCGTAGCGGTAAACAGGTAGCCTAAAAAACAAAACCCCCACAGGTCCCGGAGTGGGTAGCGCTGCGAGGGTTTTCACTTGGCTAAAAGTGATGGCTTAGCTCAGGTAGCGGAAATCCTGCTTGTCCTGAATTTT
This sequence comes from Pontibacter chinhatensis, assembly GCF_900113285.1. Lineage (GTDB taxonomy): Bacteria > Bacteroidota > Bacteroidia > Cytophagales > Hymenobacteraceae > Pontibacter > Pontibacter chinhatensis. The sequence continues at coordinate 560,750 of NZ_FOOT01000002.1, read as the reverse complement.
AAGTACAGTTTCGTAAATGAGCTTGATCACGTTGTCCACGTCGTCTTTGTGCACGGTTTCTACCGTCGTGTGCATATACTTAAGCGGCAGCGAGATCAGGGCAGATGCCACACCGGCGTTAGAGTAGGCAAAGGCGTCGGTGTCGGTGCCAGTGGCGCGCGACACGGCCGAGCGCTGGAACGGTACTTCCTTCTCCTGTGCGGTGCGGATAATCAGGTCGCGCACGTTGTTCTGCACGGCCGGGCCATAGGCAATCACCGGACCTTTGCCGCAGTGGATGTCGCCGCTGGTCTTCTTGTCGTACATCGGCGACTGCGTGTCGTGGGTTACGTCGGTGATGATGGCCACGTCCGGGTTAATGCGGTGGGCGATCATCTCAGCCCCGCGCAGGCCAATTTCTTCCTGCACCGCGTTCACAACGTACAGTCCGAAGGGCAGCTGGTTGCCGTTCTCCTTCAGCATACGCGCCACCTCGGCAATCATGAAACCACCAATGCGGTTGTCCAGGGCACGACCCACGTAGTAGCGGTCGTTCAGCACCGTGAACTCATCCTCAAACGTAGCCACGCAGCCCACGTGCACGCCCATAGCCTCTACCTCTTCGCGGTTGCTGGCACCACAGTCCAGGAACACTGTCTCGATGGTGGGGGCTTTGTCCTGCTCTACTTTGCGCACGTGGATGGCCGGCCAGCCGAACACCGCTTTCACGATGCCCTTGTTCGTGTAAATGTTCACGCGCTTGGAAGGGGCGATGAGGGCATCGGATCCGCCGTTGCGCTTCAGGTAAATGTAGCCTTCTGGGGTGATGTAGTTTACAAACCAGGAGATCTCATCGGCATGGGCCTCAATGACTACTTTGTACTCGGCCTGCGGGTTGATAACGCCCACTACAGTACCGTAAGTATCCACAAAGTATTCGTCAATGTATGGTTTTACGTACTCCAGCCAGAGTTTCTGACCCTCCGACTCGAAGCCGGTAGGAGAGGAGTTGTTCAGGTATTTCTGAAGGAAGTCAAAAGATTCTTGTCGCATGTAAGGTTGTGGTTGTTTTGTAGGTGTTTGATTTCATATGGGCCTATGGCCAGGTTAGCGCACTGCGGTGCATAGGCTATTGGTAGTTATAACGGAATGTTCCCGTGCTTCTTGCGTGGCAGCGTTACAGCCTTGTTCTCCAGCATCTTGAATGCCTTGATCAGCTTGGCGCGTGTCTCGTGCGGCATGATCACCTCGTCGATGAAGCCACGGTGCGCTGCGCGGTACGGTGTCGCAAATTTCTCTTTGTACTCCTGTACCTTCTCGGCCAGCTTCGCCTCCGGATCCTCGGCAGCGGCAATTTCCCGCTTAAAGATAATCTCAGCAGCCCCCTGCGCCCCCATCACGGCAATCTCGGCTGTTGGCCAGGCATAGTTCATGTCGGCTCCGATGTGCTTGGAGTTCATTACGTCGTAGGCGCCACCGTAGGCTTTGCGGGTGATGACGGTGATGCGTGGCACAGTGGCCTCGCAGAAAGCGTACAGTAGTTTGGCCCCGTTGGTGATGATGCCGCGCCATTCCTGGTCGGTACCCGGCAGGAAGCCCGGCACGTCTTCTAGCACCAGCAGCGGCACGTTGAAGCTGTCGCAGAAGCGCACAAAGCGGGCGGCCTTGGTGCTGGCGTTGATGTCGAGCACGCCGGCCAGCACGGCAGGCTGGTTGCCCACAATGCCGATGCTGCGGCCCCCCAGGCGGGCAAAGCCCACCACAATGTTCTCCCCAAAGTTCTTGTGCACCTCAAAGAAGGAATCCGCGTCGATGATGCCTTCGATTACCTCGCGGATGTCGTAGGGCTGGTTCGGGTTCTCCGGGATGATGGTGTCCAGCATTTCGCGGGTTTCATCCCCTTGCGGCTCATAAGGCAGGGATGGCGGCAGTTCCTCGCAGTTCTGCGGGATGTAGCTCAGCAGTTTTTTGAGGTGGTTAATGCACTCTACCTCGTTGGCGCAGGAGAAATGGGTCACGCCGCTCTTGGTGCTGTGGGTGCTCGCGCCGCCCAGTTCCTCGGAGGTTACCTCCTCGTGCGTTACCGTTTTCACCACGTTCGGGCCGGTCACAAACATGTAAGAGGTGTCTTCCACCATCATGATAAAGTCGGTGATGGCCGGAGAGTATACCGCACCGCCCGCGCACGGGCCCATAATGGCCGAGATCTGCGGGATAACGCCGGAGGCCAGCGTGTTGCGGTAGAAGATATCAGCATAGCCACCCAGCGATACCACACCTTCCTGGATACGGGCGCCACCAGAGTCGTTGAGGCCGATAACAGGAGCTCCGTTTTTCATGGCCAGCTCCATGATCTTGACAATCTTTTCGGCGTGGGTTTCAGAAAGCGAACCACCCAGCACGGTAAAGTCCTGGGAGAAAACATACACCAGGCGGCCGTTGACGGTGCCGTAACCGGTTACCACGCCATCGCCCAGAAAGTACTGCTTGTCCAGCCCGAAATCCTTGGAGCGGTGCATCACAAACTTGCCGATCTCTTCAAAAGAGCCTTCGTCGAGCAGCAGGTGGATGCGCTCGCGGGCAGTTAGCTTGCCTTTCTTGTGCTGCGCCTCAATTCTTTCCTTGCCACCTCCCAGAAGGGCCTCGGCGTTTTTGCGTTCAAGGGTTTCTATCTGGGCTTGTCTGATTTCTCCTGCCATATAAGGGTATAAAATATATACAGTTCTTAATGTTTATTTCCCAAATTTATAAACTCTGCCGCTAATAACGGTACAATTACAGCATTTTTTGGCTATAAGGCAGAACACGCGGTGGTGTCCTCCGGAAAGTATAAATACCGGGTTCTGGGCGATGATCAGGCACAATTGAGGCCTGGTAGGACTGAATTTATAGTGCACGCATTCTTAATTAACTGCAGATGTGCTATTTTTGAGGCCTTGAAACCTGGTGGCGGAACCATAAACCCTGTTCTGCGCCTTTTACTTACACTATGGCCAACGAAGTTAATCACCCTATAGCAAAAAGAAAACGCAAGCAGAAAAGCATGCTGGTACCCGGCCTGATTGCGCTGGGCATGTTCCTGTTTGTGAGCTTCTCCTATTACGCCTACCAGATTGTGTACACCATGAACGTGGACACCAAGGGGCGCGAAGCGTATGTGCTCATCCCAACGGGAGCCACCTACGAGCAGGCCATGGACTCCGTGGAAGCAAGCGGCGTAATCATCGACCCGCTCTCCCTACGTTTTATGTCCAAGCTGATGGACTACGACAAACTGGTGAAGCCGGGGCGCTACAAACTGGAGCACGGCTGGACCAACCGGCAGTTGATCGGGGTGCTGCGCCTGGGGCAACAGACTCCGCTTAACCTGACTTTCAGCAACGTGCGCCTGCGCAGCCAGCTGGCTGCGAAGCTAGCCACCGAGGTAGAAGCCAGCGAGCAGGAACTCGACAGCCTGCTGAGCGATCCGGCGTACCTGAAAACCCTTGGGTTCGATACCACCAGCGTGGTGGGCATGTTCATCCCGAACACCTATCAGGTATACTGGACCATTACGGCACCTGAGTTGATGGAGCGGATGAAGAAAGAGTACGACCGCTTCTGGAACGAGGAGCGCAAGGCCAAGGCCGAGCAGTTGGGGCTGACACCGCACCAGGTAAGTACGCTGGCCTCCATTGTGCAGGCCGAGACGCTGAAGAACGATGAGAAGCCACGGGTGGCGGGCGTATACCTTAACCGCCTGGAGCGCGGCATGCTGCTGCAGGCCGACCCTACGGTGGTGTTTGCCGTGCGCGATTTCACCATCCGGCGCGTACTGAACAAGCACCTGGCTTACGATTCTCCTTACAACACCTACATGTACAAAGGCTTGCCTCCCGGACCTATCAACGTGCCGGCTATCTCAAGTATAGATGCAGTGCTGAACCCGGAGAAACACAGCTACTTATACTTTTGCGCTAAAGAGGACTTCTCTGGTTACCATGCCTTTGCCACTACCATGGCCGAGCACCAGGCCAACGCGCGCCGCTTCCATCGTGCCCTGAACGAGCGGAATATCATGCAGTAAGCTTGATTGTTGGTTGTTAATTGCTAAATGCTGGGGACCAGATGAAGTATAAATTCGTGCCTCTGCAGGTGGTTTTATACTTCTCCATAAGAAAAATAAAGTCTCTCGTATAGCATTCAAACAATCAACTAGTAGCAATCAACAATAAAACTATGTTTCAATCCGAAGTACAACTGCGCGTGCGCTACGCCGAGACCGACCAGATGGGGTACGTGTACCATGGCAACTATGCCGCTTACTTTGAGGTAACACGCACCGAGGTTTTTCGCAAGCTGGGCATTGAGTATAAGGAGATGGAGGCGTCGGGCACGATGATGCCGGTGCTGGAGCTGAAGACCAAGTTTATCCGCCCGGCTAAGTATGACGACCTGCTTACGATCAGGCTCTTTGTTAAAAGCAAACCGCACGGCACACGTATAAAGTTTGAGTATGAGGTGCTGAACGAGGAAGGCACACTGCTGACCATCGGGGAAACGCTGATGGTGTTTGTGGACATGAAAACAGGCCGTCCCACCGAAATACCCGCCCTCATACACCAGAAGTTGGACACTTACTTTCGTTAATGAGGCTGAACCAGCAATACCTGAAGCGCCGTCGGGCTTACCGCAAATTCATCGTTTTCCTGAAGCGGTGGCGGTTCAGCAATGGCAGGTACTCGGTATATGATGTGGCCGACGTGCTGATAGGGGAATTGCGCCTGGACTCCATCACCAAGCGGGCCTCATACATGGCCTTCAACTTTACGCTGGCCACTTTCCCGACCATCATCTTCCTCTTCACGCTCATTCCCTACATTCCCAACATCCTGCCGATGGATCTGGGCCAGAGCATCCTCGATTTTCTGGGTGACGTGTTGCCGGAGGAGATGTACACAGCAGCCTACGGCACGATAGAGGACATCGTGAACAAGCCGCGCGGAGGGCTGCTTTCTTTCGGTTTCCTGTTCGCGCTCGTGCTTTCGACCAATGGCATTATGTCTCTGATGGATGCCTTCGACAAAAAGTACCATACTTTTTACAAACGCGGTTACCTGCGCAAACGCCTGATAGCCACCGTGCTGACGGTGGTGCTAAGTATGATTCTGTTAACGGCGGTGGCAGCCACTTTCTTTGGCCAGTGGATACTGGATGTGTTGGTGTTCTACGAGATAGTGACGGAGAGCTACACGTATACCTTGCTGGTGATTCTGAAGTATGTGGCGATTATCCTGCTCTTTCTGCTGGCTACCTCGCTCATCTATTATTTCGTTCCCGCTATCGAGGACAAGTGGCCGTTCTTCTCGGCGGGGGCCGTGGTGGCGACGGCGCTTATTTTCCTGGTCTCAATGGGCTTCTCGCTCTACATCAGCGCCTTTGATACCTATAACAAGTTCTATGGCTCCATGGGCGCCTTGATTGGTCTGATGATCTGGCTCGACTTCGTTTCGATGATCCTTATACTTGGGTTTGAGATCAACGTGAGCATCGACACGGTGACCAAGCGCCTGGTGCGCACCCCCACCTCGCACTCGGGCAAAATGGCGAGGGCAGAAGTATAGGTTTATACTTTTAGCATGCTATGCGGAGTGTCGCAATAATTTTGATTTGACTATCAATGGCTTGGAATTTCCTCCCATAAAACAGAAGAATTTTTTTGCCGTATAGTTTTGAAAGTTCGATGCCGTGTTCTACTTTTGTACACGAATTGAGACAGAGAGTTGGCGGAGTGGTCGAACGCGGCGGTCTTGAAAACCGTTGACTGTAACAGGTCCGGGGGTTCGAATCCCTCACTCTCTGCTGGTAGGAATACCAAAATCAGCTAAAAGCCTGCAAATGAAAAGTTTGCAGGCTTTTTTGTTTCAACTGGGCTCCTGAATCTTACACCTTTTCAGGTATTTTAGGTGCGTTATCCGGTGAGTTCCTCCAACGCCTCCCTTGACTCACCGAATAAGGGTGTAACGCATTGATACACAAGGTGTACAGAAGCTGTATGTCTTGACTGCGGTTGACTGCAAGGCTACTTTTGTTTAACCTTTCAAGTCACTGTTATGAGTATCAATTTCAGCCTCCTCTTCTACCTCAAGAAACCCAAGAACCACCAGATAGGCCCCGTGCCCATCTACCTGCGAGTCACGGTGGCCGGCAAGCGGGCAGAGCTGGCAACGAGCCGCTCCATTGAGCCGGAGAGGTGGGTTTCCACCGCCGGCCGCGCCAGGGGCACCAGGGCAGCGGCAAAGTCTTTGAACGCTTACCTGGACCACCTGCAGGCGAAGGTCTACGAGGCGCACCGCCAGCTGGTGGAGGCGGGGATACCATTGACGGCGGAAGCCATTAAGAACAAGTTTCTGGGGAAAGTGGAGAAAGGCAGGACGCTGGTGGAGGTCTTCTCCGAGCACAACCGCAAGGTGGCGGCCCTGGTCGGGGACGGGTTCGCCCCCGGCACCCTGGAGCGCTACGCCACCTCCCTCAGGCACACGCAGGAGTTCATGAAGTGGAGGTACGGGGTGGAGGACATGGAAGTTAGGGACGTGGACCATGCCTTTGTCACTGACTTCGAGTTCTACCTGCGCAGCGTCCGCAAGTGCTCCAACAACACGGCCGTCAAGTACATCAAGAACCTGGGCAAGGTCATCCGCCTCCGAAGAATTAAGCTTGGCAACTACACACTAATATTCGAATACTCCGCCTATGTATAGCTACAACCGCGGGTCTGCAGTGCGTTTCTTCTGAGTTAACTCATCAATTGTATTGTGATGCCCCCGCGAATCTGCAGGGGCAATGCTTTAAGATTTATTGACTCCCTTACGAAAGATATAATATAAAAGCGCAGCAGGTTATTCCCTCAGCGCTGCATCGGGTGTATAGCTCCACAGGTTCGCTCCGAGCCTGAAGTATAAAACGCCTTGCGCATCCATCGTCAACAGATCAAGGCCTTCACGTAGGATGTTGACCTCTAACGTCTGCGGATCAACGGAGAAGAATTTTCGGCCGCCTGTGCCGTATACTTTGCCGGAAGGATGTACTACCAGAAAAGCATCTCGCCAGAGGTGGGTGCGTTTGGCAGGCACCTCGTATACTTTGGTTTGCTTTACAATCTGGCGCGTGGTTGGGTCAAAGATAAACAGGTTGCCATCGGCCATTCCCCATAGTTTGTCATCGGGCCCATTAATAAGGGCAGTTACCGCCATAATGCCTGGTATCGGGGTAGTTTCGAAAATGGTTTCTTTCCTGTCCGGATCCCAGCAAAAAAGCTTGCCCTCTTTCTCGGTTGGGGCAATGCCCAGTCCCCCGGAAATACTGGTCCCTCCCCAGATCTTGCCATTCAGGTAAGTCAGGCTAACCGGGGATTGATTTTTTACAACATCTGTGTAAGTATGCAGTTCGTCTGTCTCAGTGTTATATTCAGTAATGGCCCCACCCAGCACGCCATAATTAGGCACGGTGCCAAAGTATACTTTCCGGAGTGCATTTACACTTAAGATGGCAAAAGGCCTGGATTGCCCTTCTATCTGTCTGATGAGCCGTGGGTTGTGTTGGCTCATGTCCCAAGGGTCTTTGGTGTTATACCTATAAAGTTGCGCCGAAGGATAAATACCAAAGAATAAATCGTTTCCCTGTTTGGCAATTCCCTCCGATTGTATCAGGCCGTAGTATTCCGCTGTCTTGCCCGACTTTGGGTCATAGGCGGCATTACCACCTGCCAGGTAGCCGCTCAGCCATACCCTGTCGTCCGGGCCATAGAAGATGCTTTGGATGTCGATGGGTTGCTTGGGGATGTTCAGCGTGACGATTGAAGATTTTCCGGTTGCCGGGTTATACTTCACTAACTGGCCTTCGGTGGTAAATAACTCTACATCTCTCTTGTTCCAGCGGGCGGCCTTGGTCTTGCCCTTGAAACTTAAGAGATGCCTGGAGGCGGCATACGCGTCTGCATGAAGCTCCGTGCTGTAAAGACTGGTGTCTACGGTATAATACGCAGTAGGAGTTTTGGAAGCCTTCAATAACGTCCTTACCTCCATTGTGCCTAGCGTTTCCTCCAGCTTGGCTGTCTTGGTATCGAACACCAGGGTTTCTCTGCCAACTCCTTTGTTGTTCAGCCATACCAACAGCTTGGTGCCGGTTTTTTCCCTTACCAGCTTCAGGTTGTAGATCGAACCATTCTTTTGATAATGTTCTGGTAGAAATTCTCTCTTCTTGCCAGTTTTCAGATCAATCTCCACCACGTTGGCCCCGATGTAAACGGCTACAAATAGCTTATCCGTGTTCTTGTCATAGGCCAGGAACTGGGCGTACTGCTGGTTCTCCACCACCGGTCCCTGGCTTACGTCTTTAAAGCCGTCTTTCGGATGGTAGCGGAAAATCCGGCAGCCGGGATATGTGCCGCCATAAATTTCCCCATTCTTTCCGGCCACTACATCCCAAACGAGCTTTTCTCCCTCCAGCACGATTCCCAGGTTTTCGATTTGCTGCGTGCCAGGCGTATGCTTAAACAGGTAACCTTGGGCGCTTGAAACGTAGAGCACGCCGTCGGTTGACGCCACAATGGCCCAGGAGCCGTCCGTATTCTCCAGTTCCAGATCAGCAACCAACTCGTTAGTGGCTAAGTCATAGCCAACCAAGTGGGCCGGCCTGCCTCTAACCACACTATATAGATAAGACTTGCCATTTTTGCCTTCCACAAAGGCAGAGCCCTGCAGGGTGGCCGAGTGTAATTGCGGGCCGAGGTTCTTAAAAGTGCCATTTTCCTGGGCATGCGCTCCCCAGCTAAGAAGCAGCGTAAGCAAAGCGATGTAGAGTTTCTGAACCATATAAGAATACGAATGGATGAAGGGATATATAGGAGAAACCAGCTATACTTTGGCTGGCATAATTATACTCATACTATGCTTCCGGAGGTACCTGTAATTCGATGTCGCCTTATCAATACTCTGGAAGGAAGAAACTTCAACTGATGCTACCTGTTTTCAAAGAATAAATAGCATTTTCAATGGGGCTTACCTATATCTAATATAGCTATAAAATTTAATAGGTAGATATTCTTTTTAATTTATTTTAATAAATATTTGTTTTAATAGCTTTTTTGTTCTATTATTAATTACAAATAAGCAAAGATTTTAGCTCGGCTTTGAACTATTGAGAGGAAGAGGAAAGAGCAAGGCAGGAATAAAAGAAAAGCTTTTCGCATTAGTACCATACTTCAGAATATAATTCACCTTAGTATACATCTAATGAAGAGAAAAACTGTACTCCTGCTTTTGGTAGGCTTATTCCTTTTCCTGAACGAAACCCGAAGCCAAAGCATCAAAACAGATATCATCATCTGCGCTGAAGGAACGAATGATGTCAGCAGTATCCTGGATGCGAATAGCTATACTTACCGTATTATTGCTAAACCACTGGAGGCTGTAAAAGCAGCCAAGAAAGGGGGAAGCGTGCTTTTTATAGCAGACGGCTATCCGGAAAAGCGCCTCTCCCTGCCAAAAGAGGTAGAGCAGTTGATTAACAAGAAGAAGCTGCGGGTTTTTGTGGAGTACCCGGCACCCTCCTCATCTTTGCTTGCAGAAAAGGATTCTGTAAAAACGCAGCTCGAACGGGCTATTGTCACTACGAGTAGCATCAAAGGGGTTGATTCGCTGGATCTGATTGGCATTCACAACGCCTATGTAGTCAAGTCCACGGCTACAAACCCACTGATGATCGTGGCCAAAGTGGCGGGCTTCGACAACGCCCAGTATGGGATTAGGGATGTGCAGCATAACCCGTTCCTCTACCAGCATGGCCGCTACCTGGTAGCCACCACGCGCCTGAGCAACGTCTTAACTTCCCGGTTTGGCCCCCTGGACCACGTACGGCCGGTGTGGGAGCATATCTTCAGTTACCTGTCTCCCTCCGTGAAGTGGGAATTCAACAACTGGCCCCTGCATGTGGCGCCCATGCACGCCAAAAAAGAGGCTCTCTCTTCTCAGGATTATCAGACTGCCATAAAGAAAGGAATAGACTGGTTTTACAATGGCCGCTTTTTCGTGCATCCTTCCTGGGAGAGCCTGTTTCTGGAGAGACAGGGGGACGGCACCGACGTAGCGGGGCCGCCGCTGGACCATAGCTTGCCGGTGGGCAACGGCTCCCTGGGCGTACTGGAAGGGCACTTATCCCGGATTCAGGCCGATGGTTCTCAGATCTACCGGTACTGGATGCGGGCCGACTGTAATGCCGAAGTGGCCTATGCGCTGAGCGTACTGGGCGAATCATCTGCCAATCATAAAGAAGTAGCGGCTAACCTGCTGGACTATATCTTCAAAAGCTCAAACCTGCGGGCCGGTAACCGAAACGATCCGAACGCTGCCAGCTACGGCCTGGTAGGCTGGAGCACGACCCATCCGCACGTATACTATGGTGACGACAATGCCCGCGTTATTCTGGGTGCCCTAGGTGCTTCCGCCCGTCTGAATCAGAGCGACTGGGACAAGTATATTGCAGAAGCCATTATCGCTAATTTCCGCACCTCAGGTAAAAATGGTTTCCGGGGAGAGCGCCTGGAAGACGCTAACGTGCTGAAAGCTGGCCTAGAGTCCATCCAGCAGAACGACCTGGTATACCCGCACCCGCACTTCGAGGCCTGGATGTGGGCCTGCTACCTCTGGCTATACGATAAAACAGGCCACCGCCCATTCCTGGAGCAGTCTAAGAAAGCAATTGCCATTACCATGGAAAAATACCCGAACTGGAAATGGACCAACGGCATTCAGCAGGAAAGAGCCAGGATGATACTGCCGCTGGCCTGGCTGGTGCGGGTAGAGGATACGCCGCAGCACAGGCAGTGGCTGGACCTGATTGCCGGCACGTTGCTGGAAAACATGGATGAAAGCGGCGCCATCAGAGAAGAACTGGGTGCTGCCAGTGACGGCATGTTTGGCGCTACTAAGTCCAACGCTGACTATGGCAAGCACGAAGCGCCGCTTATTGCTGTGAACGGCGACCCCGTGGCAGACATGCTATACACCACAAATTTTGCCTTCTTCGCCCTGAATGAGGCTGCAGCTGCCACCGGGGATGCCAAGTATAAAGAGGCAGTGGATAAAATCGCCGATTTCCTTGTGCGCATACAGGTAAACAGTACCCAACACCAGGATTTGGATGGGGCTTGGTTCCGGGCTTTCGACTATAACCGCTGGGAATACTGGGCCTCCAATGCGGATGCCGGCTGGGGCGCCTGGGGTACACTTACGGGCTGGACCCAGAGCTGGATTGTGAGCACCCTGGCCCTGCAGCAGCAAAAGCAAAGCCTTTGGGATATTTCCAAAAACTCCACCATTAAAACAGAGGCCCAAAAGGCAATCGATGCGATGCTCAGCTCGCAGGAGGGGCAGGCAAAGCGCTAAGCCTCGAAGCTTTATACTTTAGATGCACGACCGCAGTATGCTAAAAGAGAGAATTCAGGAGCTGGCCAGGAAGATTCATCCGGAGGTAGTGGCTTACCGGCGTCACCTGCACGCCAATCCGGAGCTGTCTTTTGAGGAGTATAACACCTCGGCTTTTATCAAAGCTACACTCGATAAATTGGGTGTGCCATGGAGCGCCATGGCAAATACCGGGGTGGTCGGGCTCATCAAAGGAGAGAAGCCTTCGGATGCCGTTATCGCCTTACGGGCCGATATGGATGCTCTGCCCATTAAAGAAGCAAACGAGGTTCCATACAAATCAACCCAGCCTGGCGTGATGCATGCCTGCGGGCACGATGTGCATACTTCTTCTTTACTGGGGGTGGCTGCCGTTCTGCAACAGCTTCGCTTGGAGTTTGGCGGCACCGTCAAGCTGATTTTTCAGCCAGCCGAAGAAAAGATCCCGGGTGGGGCAGCCCAAATGATCAAGGAAGGAGTGCTGGAGTCGCCAAAGCCCATGACCGTGATCGGGCAACATGTCATGCCCTCTCTTCCTGTCGGGACGGTTGGGGTGCGGCCAGGGAAGTTCATGGCTTCCAATGATGAGCTGTATATCACCATTACAGGGAAGGGGGGGCATGGGGCGCAGCCGCAGCAGAACATAGACCCGGTCGTGATCGCCTCGCAGATTATTCTGAGTTTGCAGCAGATCGTAAGCAGGGTGGCTAACCCCCAAATGCCCACGGTGCTGTCTTTTGGTAAAGTCATTGCCAACGGCGCCACCAACATCATACCGGATGAAGTGTACATCGAAGGAACTTTCCGAACCATGGACGAAGCCTGGCGCAAAGAGGCTCACGAGCGGATGAAAAAGATGGCGGAAGGAATTGCCGTAAGTATGGGGGCGATCTGCGATTTCAAAATTCTGCAAGGTTACCCCTTTCTGATAAACGAAGAACAAACGACAGCAAGATTCCGAGCATTTGCAGCCGAATACCTCGGGCAGGGAAATGTAAGAGATATTGAAATCTGGATGGCCGCAGAGGATTTTGCCTACTACTCGCACCAGGCAGATGCATGCTTTTACATGTTAGGAGTAGGAAATGAGGCGCAAGGGATAACTTCTTCCTTGCATACCCCCACTTTTGAAGTAGATGAAGCAGCCCTGGAGATCGGGGTAGGCCTCATGGCTTTTGTCGCTTTGAATTGCCTGGACATTTAGCATGCCCACTTTGCTCTTCATCCGCAGCAAAGGAGGTATTATACTTTTTTTGGAGGACAACATGCTGGCTATATCATTATAATGAATTATTAATGCTAAGTGCAGTTTATAAAAGGAATATCTAGTTTAAAGTATAAAGCTTTAAGTCTTGATAAAAAAAATTAAAAAAGTATTGTATATAAAGAAATAAATTTAATATATTTAATCAGTGGTAACGTATAGCTGCTATATACTACCATGCTTATTGAAATAACTCCACCTTTAGTTGTCTATTGTGGTTGCTGGAGTTGCAATAAGGATTTCCCTCAAGTAAAAAATCATTACTGGTTTGCTTCTGTGAAGCGGGTTGGTCTCAGTACATAAATTATACTTTCTCTAATCAAGTAGTTCATGCCAGAAAAGGTCTGGCTATGTGAAGATCGGATCCTCTGAGAAAGCATAACCTTTCGCAGCCGCCAAGCGCCAACAAGAAAACCGGACGACATAAGCCCGGGCGTTGCTGCTGAAGGGTTGAAGTAGCATACTTATAAAATTATATAGCTCCTTTTTGGATTTACCTGACACGATGCGCTAGCCCTTGGTAGCACATCGACTGGCTCACTTATGCTTTTATTTTGGCAGAGTAGCACATTAATGGTTAAACATATAAATAATAGATGTTACTTCTCCCGGGTATGAAAGCAAAGCAACTGCAACAGTATAGCCATTTGTATAAAAGTAATTTACTGAATGATGTTATACCATTTTGGTTAAATAATTCCCTAGATAAAGAGTATGGAGGCTATTTTACTTGCTTGGATAAGACGGGCAACGTATTCGACACGGATAAATTTATGTGGTTGCAGGGGCGTCAGCTCTGGATGTTTTCCATGCTTTATACAAATGTGGAGCAAAAGCAGGAGTGGTTGGATGCAGCTCTGCATGGCGCTGACTTTCTGATCAAGCATGGGCGAGACGCGGAGGGTAACTGGTACTTCTCCCTGAACCGCGAAGGGCAGCCCCTGGTACAGCCCTACAATATCTTCTCGGATTGCTTTGCCGCCCTTGGGTTTAGCGCCCTCTACAAGGCAAAGCCAGAACAACTATACGCCGACATTGCGGCAGCCACTTTTAATAAAATTTTAAGAAGAAGGGATAACCCCAAAGGAATCTATAATAAGGCCTTCCCGGGCACCCGTCCCCTGAAAAACTTCTCCCTGCCCATGATCCTTTGCAACCTGTCGCTGGAGATGGAGCACCTGCTGGGGAAAGAAACCGTGGACGCTCTGACAAGAGAAATTATCCACGAGGTCATGGAGGTATTCTATCATCCGGAAAGCGGCCTTATTCTGGAGAACGTGTACCAGAATGGCAGCTTCTGTGATTCTTTCGAAGGGCGTCTGGTGAACCCGGGACATGTGCTGGAAGCAATGTGGTTTATCGCTGACCAAGCCGTGCGGTTGAACGACCAGCCACTCATCCACCAAACCAAGGAGATCGCCCTGCGCGTGCTGGAGTATGGCTGGGACAAAGAGCATGGCGGCATTTTATACTTCAAAGACATCAAAGGGCATCCCACACAGCAACTGGAGTGGGATCAGAAACTGTGGTGGGTGCATGCAGAGGCACTGGTTTGCCTGTTGAAAGCCTACCTCCATACAGGAGATGAGCGCTGCTGGGAGTGGTTTGAGAAGCTCCACGAATATACCTGGAAGCATTTCCCAGATCCTGAGAACGGCGAGTGGTACGGTTACCTGAACAGGGAGGGCAAGCCGCTTCTGACGCTAAAAGGCGGCAAGTGGAAAGGCTGCTTCCATGTACCTCGCGCACTGTACCAGTGCTGGATGACACTGGATGCGATTTTGGAGAAGGAGACGAACTTAACGCTACAAGAAAAATAGTATGGCCAACGTACCTTTGCAGCAAGTCGTTTTAGAGGAAGAGTCCAAAGGCGTAAAGGCGAACTATTCGTCGACCCTGGTTTCCCTGGCTATCCTATATTTCATGATGGGGTTCATCACCTGTCTCAACGATACGCTTGTCCCTTATTTTAAAGAAGGTTTTACCTTAACCTACACCCAATCCTCCTTAGTGCAGTTCTACTTTTTCCTGACCTATGGCGTGATGTCCATCCCGGCAGGTAGAATTGTGGAGCGGGTAGGGTATAAAAAGGGTATGGTGCTGGGCTTTTCAATAGCGGCGCTGGGTGCCACCCTTTTCTTTCCGGCTGCCGTGATGCACCAGTATTATCTGTTCCTGGCGGCCTTGTTTGTGGTGGCCATTGGCATTGTGTTGCTGCAGGTAGCGGCTAATCCCTACATTACCGTGTTAGGGCCGGCACGCACTGCCTCCTCCCGGTTTACCCTGATTCAGGGCGTGGGTTCCATTGGCACCACGGTTGCCCCGCTCTTCGGAGCCAGCTTCATTCTCTCAAACCTTCAGGAGGCGGGCAGCTCAAGTGATGCCGTGAAATACCCTTACTTAGGGATAGCAGCCTTATTGCTTGTCATCGCCATTTTCGTATCGCGGTTAAACTTGCCCACCATCAAGGCGGAGGCTGCCTCAGAAGCTCTCCCAAACGAGGGGAAGGGTATTTTCGCTTTCCGGAACCTTAAACTGGGGGTGTGGGCCATCTTCTGCTATGTGGGGGCGGAAGTATCTATCGGTACTTTTCTGACCAACTACATTGCGGATACGCTCACAATTACAGAAGGAGAAGCGAACAACTATGTCGCCTTTTACTGGGGAAGTATGCTGGTGGGGCGCCTGCTAGGTTCCTTGGTCCTGAAAACAGCCAGGCCGCAGGTGGTGCTTTCTGCCAGCGCTGTTACAGCCATACTTCTGATTATCCTCTCTGTGAGTTCCACGGGCAACCTGGCCGTATGGGCTATGATTGCGGTCGGCTTGTGTAACTCCATCATGTTTGCCATTATTTTCTCGCTTTCGGTAGAGGGCTTGGGGAAATATACTACCAAGGCTTCCGGTCTGCTGTCAACTGCAATTGTCGGGGGAGCTATTGTCTCATTTTCACAGGGTTATTTGATAGATCATTACACCTGGCTCATCTCGTTTATGCTGCCGATGGGGTGCTATCTCTACATCCTGTTTTATGGCGTGAACGGGTATCGGCGGCAGAGCCTTTAAAAGGCCTCTGGTGTCAGTGCCATTTAGTTAGACTTAACCTAAACCTAATAACTCAACTCACCTGCTAACAAAATCATTATGATGAGACTTATACTAACCGGAAAAAGATGGCAATACTGCTGGCTTCTTTTTCTATTTATGGCAGTGCTGCAGCCTGTTGCCTTTGGGCAGGGCCAGGCAATAAAAGGCAAGGTCCGGGATGGCAAAGGCGTGCCGCTGCCGGGGGTAACCGTGGTGGTGAAAGGCACCGACAGGGGAACCTCCACTAACATAGACGGGCAGTTCTCTTTGCCGCAGGCGAAACAAGGTGATGTGCTGGTATTTAGTTACATCGGTTTTGCCAACAAGGAGGTCACCGTAACGGGGGCTGCGGAACTGGACGTGGTGATGGCAGAGGCTGACAATAAGCTTAATGAAGTGGTCGTGGTAGGCTATGGCACCCAGAAGAAAGTGAACCTGACTGGTTCGGTGGCCGTGGTGGAAGGCAAGGAGCTCACCAAGCGCCAGGTAGGCTCAACCTCGCTGGCCCTGCAGGGTACCGCGCCCGGGGTAAGTGTCCGGCAGCAGTCTGGTGTGCCGGGGGGAGACGGCGGTGGGATTAGCATCCGGGGCGTTGGCTCTATTAATGCGGGCTCTAACCCTCTGATCCTGGTGGACAACGTGGAAATGAGCCTTGACGCTGTGGACCCGAACAGTATTGAAAGTATATCCGTGCTCAAAGACGCTGCCGCCTCTGCCATCTATGGCTCCAGGGCAGCGAATGGGGTAATTCTCATCACCACAAAACGAGGCAGTGAGGGGGTGAAGGTAAATCTGAGCTCGTATGTGGCGGTACAGCAGCCTACTGACCTGCCGGAGAAGGTAAATGCCTTGGACCATATGAAATTATGGGATGTGGCCCAGGTCAACAGCGGGCTTCCGCCGGCCTTCACGAAACAGATCGAAGAGTATGAGCGCCTGGGGCCGGATAACTTCGCCCGCTTCAACACCGATTGGAAAGACCTGGTGCTGACCAATAACGGTTTGATGCATAACCATAACATCAACGTTTCTGCCGGTACAGAGAAGATCAAGGTTTTTGCTTCAGGTGGTTACCTGGACCAGAACGGCATAACAGCTAACACAGGTTTCAAGCGGTCAGACCTACGCTTTAACACCGACATATCGTTAAGCAAACGTTTGACTGCATCAATGGACCTGGTGCTCAATAACTCCGAGCGTACCTGGCCAGGCAACTCTTCGCCAACGGCCATTATCCGCTACATGTTGGGCTTGCCAGCCACTGCTCCGGGGCGTTTTAATACCGGCGAGTGGGGCGAAGGCTGGTCTAACTCTAACCCGGCTGCCCAAGCCGAAGATGGTGGGTTTGACAAGTACATCACAAACAGCCGGATCATCAGCGGAACTCTGACCTATAGACCCATCGACGACTTGGAGTTACTGGCCAACTACAGCTCTAACCGTGCCACGAGCCGCAACCGCAGGCTGCAGGGGCAATACGATATCTACGTGCCTGACTTGGCCAACAACAAGCTGGACTTTGCCCGCCCTTGGCCTAACTTCAATGCCATCTACGATAACTTCGATGAGTCGCAGCGTGACTTGGTGCGCCTTCAGGGTACTTACGCCAAGGCACTCGGGAAGCACAACGTGAAATTGCTGACAGGCTTTAGTGCCGAGAGTTTCTCTGCCAGTAATATTGATGCCTTCCGGCAAAACCTAATTTCAGAGGACTTCCCATACCTGAGTGCCGGCGATGCCACCGGCCAATCCTTGGGGGGCGGTGAGTATGAGTTCAGCATGGCCTCGGTGTATAGCCGCATTAACTACGACTACGATGAAAAATACCTGCTGGAGCTGAACGGCCGCTTTGATGCCTCCTCCAGGTTCATCAAGGAGAACTGGTGGGAACTGTTCCCATCCGTATCTGCCGGCTGGAGAATCTCGAACGAAAGCTTCTGGGATAACCTGGCAAACGTGGTGAACGAGGCCAAGTTGCGCGTATCTTACGGTGCTTTGGGTAACCAGAACGTGGGGTCCTACTACCCGACCTATACTTCCTATGCAAAAGGTACGCCTTATGACTACTACTTCAACAATGTTGTCAACAGCGGTTATGCGCTGACGACAGCCGCCAACCCCTTCATCCAGTGGGAAAGATCGATCATTCTGGATGCTGGCCTGGACTTGGCCTTCTTTAACAACCGCCTGAGTATTACTGCCGATTATTTCAAGCGTGACATTGACAACATGCTGCAGCTGGACCTTATTCCATCCTATGTAGGTCTAAATGCCCCGTATGTAAACATCGGTAAGATGACTAATAAGGGTTGGGAGCTGAGCCTGGGCTGGAAAGACGCGGTAGGTGATTTCACATATCAGGTAACGGGTAATGTTTCTGATGTGAAAAACGAAGTCGTGGACCTAGGTGGCCGCGAATATATTTCGGGTTCACGCATCACGAAAGAAGGCTACGCCTATAACTCCTACTTTGGGTACATCGCGGAAGGCCTGTTCCAGTCAGAGGATGAGATAGCTAGCGCGCCGTTCCATTTCGCCAACACCAAACCGGGCGATATCCGCTACCGGGATATCAACAATGACAAGAAAATCGACGCCAACGACCGCGCAGTACTGGGTAACTACTTCCCACGCTATGAGTATAGCCTGAACCTTTCGGCCCAGTTTAAGGGCTTTGATGTGACGGCTTTCTTCCAAGGGGTGGGAAAGATGGATAACTACCTCTCTGGCACGGGTACGCAGCCGTTCTACTCGGCCAGCTTCCAAGGCAGTATCTACGAGCACCAGAAAGACTACTGGACCCCTGAAAACCGGGATGCGGCTTATCCAAGACTGACTGCTAACAGCATCACCAACAACTATGTTACTTCCTCTTTCTGGATGCGCGAAAGCTCTTTTCTGAGATTAAAGAACGTGGTGCTCGGCTACACGATTCCTAAATCCCTGACTGACAAGATTAAGGTAGGCTCAGCCAGGTTCTATGTCAGCGGACAGAACCTTTTTACCTGGAGCAATTACTTCCCAGGATTCGATCCTGAGCAGCGAGACACAGGCGGTGAGTTCTACCCCATCATGACGACTTATACTACCGGATTTAACCTAAGCTTTTAAGAAAGATGAAGAATAAATTTCTATACATAGCAGGGCTGTGCGCTTCCTTAACTTTCATGAGCGGGTGTGAAAGTTTCCTGGAGAAAGAGCCACTGGACTCTCCTGCACAGGGTACTTTCCTCAATAACGAAAAGGCCGTAAACGTATCGCTAAACGCCTTGTACCGGTCTGTGAACTGGGATTTTGGCCTAGTGCCATACCAATCGGCCACCGACGCCTGGGCAGACATGGCCATCCTGCGGGCCAACGACCTGGGGGAGGGTACGTTCGATACCTATAACTCGCACCCGGCCAGCTTATGGAGAAACGCCTACATCACCATTCAGCGTGCCAATACAATACTGGATGGTATGGAGCCCCACAAAGACAAAATTGCTCCTGCTGCCTACAACCGCATGCAGGCCGAGACGAGGATCTTGCGCGCATGGGCTTACCACTACCTGGCGTTCATGTTCGGAGATGCGCCCCTGATTACCAAAACACTGACCACCGAAGAATTTAAGACGCAGGTGCGCACGCCTAAGGCCGAGATCATCGCCTTTATTTACAAAGAGCTGGATGAGGCCGGGGCCATGCTCAACTGGGCACCTACAGAACGCGGCCGTGTGAGCAGGGCGGTGGCCATGGGCTTAAAGGCACGTACTGCCCTTAACAATAAGGAATATACCCTTGCCAAAGCGGCTGCCAAAGAGGTGATAGACAACGCCGGTCTCCAGCTTAACCCCAAATTCCAGGACCTGTTCACACGCAGCGGCCAAAAGCCAAATGCCGGTGGCGAGATCATGTTCGAGATAATGTATACCGACGCAGAGGTGTCTTCCAGAACAAACCTGCCGCTGGGCAATGCTGCCCGTGCTTCCGGCGGCCAATCCGGAAGGTTCCCATCGCAGCGCTTGGTAGATGCGTTTGAGGCAAAAGACGGAAAGCGGATTGATGAATCGGAAGTATACAACCCGCAAAAGCCAAGAGAGAACAGAGACCTCCGGCTGAAGTATACGGTTGCCATGCCGGGTGACACTGTAACCATGAACCTGGTGACCTTTGTCTATGACATTTACAATAACACCACTTCTTTCCGCAACGCAGACGGCAGCTGGACGGTGAAATCTAACGCAGACTTTGATAACCCGTTCGGTCCTGCCAAAAGTGGGGTAGGCTATCTGTGGTCAAAGTATACCATGACGGATGAAAATGCTTTTCAGTCGCGGGTTAGCTTTATTCTCATGCGCTATGCCGAAATCCTATTAACATATGCCGAGGCTTCAATTGAGTCTAACACCATTGACGAGGCAACCATAGCGGCCATTAACCAGGTGCGAAGCAGGGCCAAGCAGCCGCTAGTACCTGAATCCATCCAAAATGACCAGAACGAGCTTCGCGAGCTGATCCGAAGAGAGCGCACGGTAGAACTGGCGGTGGAAGGCTTCCGATGGTTTGACATCCGCCGCTGGGAAATCGCGCATCTGGTGATGCCGGGCAAAGTTGTGGGAATTTCTAAATCCGGTACCGAATTACCGCCTGTTCCAAACTTCAAGACTACGCCGGAGCATGACCTGAATAGTATTCCGGACTACAGCGGACAGCTTGAACAGCGCTACACCCGCGAAACACGCTTCTGGGATCCGAAGCTCATGTTGCTGCCCGTACCGCAGGCAGAGCGAGACATAAATTCAAAACTCACGCAGAATAACGGTTGGTAGAATAGGTTGCACAGCGATCTGCCGGGCTTCGGCCCGCGCAGGTCGACTGTGTTTTTATTTTCAGATGTACTCCTCCGGGAGGACTTAAAGTCAACACATGAAACGCAGAAACTTTATTGAAATTCTCACGGCTACAGGAGGCGCTATGGCAGCGGCCTCTTTAACTGTTTTTCCGGAGAAGGCATTGGCAGAGGTTAAAAAGGCGGTTGCGCCGAATGGCGAAGAAACCCTGACGGCAGATGTGGTGGTGGCCGGTGGCGGGTTAGGTGGCTTTGCTGCCGCCATGGCTTCCCTTCGCAACAACCAGACGGTTGTACTCACCGAGGAAACAGATTGGGTAGGAGGACAGCTTACAAGCCAGGGCGTACCGCCCGATGAGCACCAGTGGATAGAGTCGCACGGGGGAACGCAGTTTTACCGCGACTTCCGGAATGCCATCCGGGAATACTACAAACGCCACTACCCGCTCACGGAGGAGGCTAAAAAACGGCCGCACCTGAACCCAGGGGATGGCGCCGTGTCTAGGCTATGCCACGAGCCACGCGTAGCCGTGGCCGTTTTCAACGACATGATGGCACCTTACATTAGTTCCGGCAAACTAGTGCTGCTGCTGGAGCATAAAATCACTGACGCCAAAGCAAGCGGCAACAAGGTGAGCGAGCTCACCGCAAAGAGCCTGCGTACTAACAAAACCACTACACTGAAGGCCCCATACTTTGTAGACGCAACCGAACTAGGGGAGCTGCTGCCTCTGACTGGAACAGAGTTCGTCACTGGTACAGAGTCCCGGAAAGAGACACGCGAGCTGCATGCGCCGGACAAGGCAAACCCCAACAGCAACCAGGCCTTCACCGTTTGCTTTGCCATGGATTACGTGCCAGGCGAGAATCATGTGATCGAAAAGCCCCGCGACTATGACTTCTGGAGCAACCACATTCCGGATCTGCAACCTGCCTGGGCTGGTAAGCTGCTGGCCCTGCACTACTCAGACCCGCGCACCCTGAAGCCGAAGAACCTGGGTTTTCACCCCGAAGGGCAGAAGACAGGGGATATGCTCAACCTGTGGAACTATCGCCGGATCATCAATAAAAGCAATTTCAAAGAAGGCACCTACGCCGGAGACATCACCATTGTCAACTGGCCGCAGAACGATTACATGCTGGGCAACCTGATTGGGGTCTCTGAGAAAGACTTTAACAAGCACGTGGATGCTGCCAAGCAGCTGAGCCTGTCGCTTTTCTACTGGCTGCAGACAGAGGCACCTCGCCCGGATGGGGGCAAGGGCTGGCCGGGACTGCGCCTGCGCAAGGACATCATGGACACGGAGGATGGCATGGCCAAATACCCCTACATCCGGGAGTCGAGAAGAATCAAAGCCGTTTTTACCGTGCTGGAAGAGCACGTAGGCAAAGAGAACAGGCTGAAAGTGGCCGGCAAAAAGAACGGCACCACCTCCGCATACTTTTATGACAGCGTGGGCACGGGCTATTACCACATCGACCTGCACCCCACCTCCGACAAGGTAAACTATGTGGACTTTGCCTCCCTGCCCTTCCAGATTCCGCTTGGGGCGCTGCTACCAGTAAGAATGGAGAACCTACTGCCAGCGAACAAAAACATCGGCACTACCCATATTACCAACGGCTGTTTCCGTCTCCATCCGGTGGAGTGGAACATAGGCGAATCGGTGGGTATGCTCGTCACCTTTGCCCGCAGCAAAAACGTGATCCCCAGAAAAGTAAGGGAAGACAAGGCGCTGCTGGCGGAGTTCCAGGATTTTATCCGGGCGCAGGGAATTGAAACGGAATGGCCTAAAAATACTTCCTCCGATGAGGCATAAGGCAATAGCGGCCCTGTTTTTCGCAGTGTTGGCTGGTTGCGTCAGCAGCAAAGACCAGGAGGTGATCCAGAAAAAATATCCAATCGAGTCTACCCTAGATTTGGGTGCTTCTGTGTTGGGCGTGAGCGTGGTGGCCGATAGCCTGGATGTTCCCTGGGATATTGCCTGGGGGGGCGATGGCAGCATTTGGATGACGGAGCTGAAAGGTACCGTGAGCAGGCTGGATCTGAGCACAGGCGAGAAACACGAGCTACTTAAAATTGACGAGGTGTGGCACAAGCGTACGGCCGGACTCCTGGGCATGGCCCTGCACCCGGACATGGAACGCCACCCCTACGTGTTTGTGAACTATACGGCGCGGGAAGGCAAGGACAGTACCATTGTCTCAAAGCTTGTCCGGTATACTTACAAAGGCGATACGCTCACCAACGCCAAGACGCTGCTGCAGATTGAGGGAAGCACCGGCCACAACGGAGCCCGCCTGGCTTTTACAAAAGACGGCAAGGTGCTCTGGGCCACAGGCGATGCTGTGAAAAGCGATTATGCTCAGGACTCTACTGCTTTAAATGGCAAGATCCTACGGATAAATATTGACGGATCCGTACCAGTTGATAACCCGATCAAGGGAAGCTACGTCTTGGCGTGGGGCTTTCGGAACATGCAGGGGCTGGCGGTTGCATCTAATGGACAAATTTATACTTCCGAGCATGGCGATGCGGTTGAAGATGAGATTAACCTGGTGAAGCCCTTGCAGAACTATGGCTGGCCCGAGATAGAGGGTGTCCATGACAAAGACGAAGAAAAGGCCATTGCAGCAAAGTATCAACGAACGGAGCCCTTAAAATCGTGGACCCCGACCATCGCGCCAGCTGGCATTGCCCTATACGAATCTGATGCTATTCCGGAGTGGAAAAACGCTATTCTGCTCAGCACTTTGAAAGGCAAGAGCTTGCGGGTGCTGAGGCTAAACGAAGCCGGAACAGCCATTACCTCCGAAGAAATTTTCTGGGAGAACGAATACGGAAGGCTCCGGGATATCTGCGTCTCCCCGACGGGTGATATTTATGTAGCCACCAGCAACCGCGACTGGAACCCCTCGCCGGGCTTCCCAAAAGAAAACGATGACCGGATTCTGCTTATCCGAAAGGTGAAGAAGTCAGAGGTACCGCCGCAGCTGCTTGCCTCCAACGCCAAAGGCGGGGGAACGGTAACCCCAGAAGTGACGGGAGCGACCTTGTACAGCCAATACTGCTCCTCTTGCCATAAAGATGATGGAGCAGGTGTGGCCGGTACGTTTCCCCCTTTGCAGGGTGCCGAGCAGGTAAAAGGTGACAAGGCCGTGCTGATGAATATTGTGGTTAATGGCTTGTCCGGACCGATCGTGGTGAAGGGGAATAAGTATGACCAGGCTATGCCTGCTTTCGGCTTTCTCAAAGATGAAGAGCTGGCCAGTATCCTGACCTATATCCGGAGCAATTGGGGCAATAGTGCCTCTGCAGTAAGTATAGAAGATGTAAAAACTTATAGAAAGAAGCAATGACCGCTCCCGTTACAGAACAGAAACCCGTACGTGGCAGCACCTTACAAAGGTGGCTGCTCTCCCTTGGCCCTGGTATTATCACCGCAGCGCTGGTGTTTGGTCCTAGTAAAATGACCATTACCTCCAAGATGGGGGCAGACTATGGCTACTCCCTGCTTTGGGTGGTGGCCGTGGCGATTTTTTTTATGGTGATTTTCGCTGGCATGGGAGCCAGAATTGGGGCCGTTAACAAAGGTTCTTTGCTGAGCCTGATCCGGCAGCAGTGGGGTAGCAAGGTAGCCATTGCCATAGGTATAGGCGTGTTTTTAGTGACCACTTCCTTCCAGGCAGGAAACTCTATTGGCGTAGGCATTGCCATTGCGGAAGGAACAGGTACCAGCCCGGTTTTGTGGGTGGTGGTGTTTAATATGCTCGGCATCGGACTGCTGTTTTTCCGGTCCTTTTACAAGATGCTGGAAAAGCTCATGATTTTTCTGGTAGCCCTGATGTTGTTCTCCTTCGTCACGACGCTGTTCATGGCGGATCCCGATGCGGCAGGAGTAGCCTATGGTTTTGTACCGGCTGTGCCCACCGGTTCTGCCGGACTGATTATTGCCTTTACGGCTTCCTGCTTTTCCATCGTAGGCGCCTTCTATCAATCTTACCTGGTGCAGGAGCGTGCCAAACTCAGTACATCCACCGAACAAAACGACAACGTAGCCGGCGGCAGTACCACCGGGATCCTTATCCTGGGCGTGATGAGCGCGGTGGTACTCATTTGTGCCGCTGCTGTACTACACCCACAGGGCATAAAAGTGGACAGCGCCTCACAAATGGCCAAGGCGCTGGAGCCTCTGTTTGGCAGCAATGCCTCGGCTTTATTTCTGGCCGGTTTGTTTGGCGCTTCCTTTTCCTCACTGGTAGGCAATGCAACTGTAGGGGGCTCCCTACTAGGGGATGCCTTGGGGTATGGCAGCAACCTGAACTCCAGGCAGGTGAAGCTTTTTATTGCCTTGGTAATGGTGGCGGGGGCCACTATTGCGATTCTTTTCGGGAAGCTGCCCCTGGAGCTGATCGTGTTTGCCCAGAGCGTGACCATCTTTCTGGTGCCCTTTATCGGGGTGGCGATGTATGTGATTGCAAACAAAGCCTCTGTCATGGGAGCACACAGAAATAGCCTGGCCACCAAAATATTCGGGGGCGTAGGCTTACTGCTCCTTATCGGCCTTGCCGTGAGCAACGCCATAGACATGTTAAAATAAAGCTCTGTGCGGCAGAGTATACTTAAGCAGATACGAATGAAAGACTTAGAGAAATTAGAGTATGAATTGTTGAGCCCTTCCGACAAGCTATTGCAGGATATGGCCAAGATCAAAGGGGATATCATACTTTTGGGTATTGGTGGGAAGATGGGGCCAAGTATGGGCAAGCTGGCCAGGCGCGCGGTGGAGGAAGCAGGCTTGAATAAGCGCATCATTGGTGTTTCCAGGTTCTCTGACGGGAGACTGCGAGATGAGCTGGAGAGCCATGGCATCGAAACAATCGCAGCTGATCTACTAAATGAAGAGGAGCTGATGAAATTACCGGATGTGGAGAACGTGCTCTACCTGGCGGGGAACAAGTTCGGTACTACCGGTAAGGAAGCCTTTACCTGGGCTATGAACGCCTACCTGCCTGGCCGCGTGGCCGAAAAGTATAGAGACGCTAACATTGTGGCTTTTTCCACCGGTAACGTTTACCCCTTTGTACCAGTAACCTCAGGCGGTTTGTCAGAGGAATCCGCCGCTTCTCCGGTAGGGGAGTACGGCCAGTCCTGCCTCGGCAGGGAACGTATCTTCGAGTACTTCTCGCAGAAAAACAACACGCCCACCCTCATCTACCGCCTCAATTATGCCGTTGACTTCCGTTATGGCGTGCTACTGGAGATAGCCAAGGCCGTGTATGAGGGCCGTGAGATAGATCTACGAACAGGCAATGTGAACGTGATCTGGCAAGGCGACGCCAACGAGATCGCGCTGCGCTCGCTCCTGCACTGCCAGGCCCCGGCTAAAATCCTTAACGTGACCGGCCCGGAGACGCTGTCAGTCAGATGGGTGGCGGAGCAGTTCGGCCAACTACTCGACATAGAGCCAAAGTTCGTTCACGAAGTACAACCAACCGCCTTGCTGAGCAACGCATCCGAGGCGCATAAACTGTTCGGCTACCCTAGGGTGACTATCCGCGAAATCATCGACATCACCGCGCTATGGCTCACAGAGGGCGGCTCTACTTTTGGCAAGGCTACACATTTTCAGGAAAGAGAAGGGAAGTTCTAATGACACAGATACTAGACACAACACTCAAAGCATTGTTGCACGATGGCACCGTCATTCCGGCGCACCCGCTGGCCCTGAATGCTGACCGGAAACTGGATGAGCGCATGCAGCGCCAGCTGACCCGCTATTATATGGCTAGTGGTGCCGGTGGGGTGGCGGTAGGCGTGCACTCTACACAGTTCGAGATACGCGATCCAAAGATCAACCTTTATGAAACCGTACTCAGGCTGGCTGCCGAAGAGGTGGAGAAAGCAAAGCTCAACCGCCCATTCATTAAAGTGGCGGGTATTTGCGGCCCGACGGCACAGGCCATCCAAGAGGCGGAGGTCGCCTTAAAGTATGGCTATGACATCGGGTTGCTGAGTATGGGCGGTTTGCAAGGCTGGTCGGAAGAGCAGATCCTGGAGCGCGTGCGGGAAGTGGCCCGTATCATGCCCGTATTTGGATTCTACCTGCAACCGTCGGTGGGTGGCCGCATTTTTAGCTACGACTTCTGGTATCAATTTGCTGAAATCGAAAACATCGTGGCCATCAAGATTGCCTCCTTTAACCGCTACCAAACCCTGGATGTGATGCGGGCCGTTTGCCACTCTTCCCGAAGAGACGAAATTGCCATGTATACGGGCAACGATGACAACATCATCCCGGACCTGATGACAACCTACCGTTTTACCATCGATGGGCAAACCGTGGAAAAAGAGTTTGTAGGTGGCCTGCTGGGGCACTGGGCCGTCTGGACGCACAAGGCAGTGGAACTGCTGGAGGAAATCAAGGCCTACCGTAAGGATAAAACAGCAGAATCTGCCGATGCACTCTTAACCAAAGGCATCGAAGTGACTGACGTAAATGCGGCCATGTTTGACCCGGCGCATGCTTTCCATGGCTGCATCCCGGGTATACATGAAATATTGCGAAGGCAAGGTTTGCTGGAGGGGCGCTGGTGCCTCAATCCAAACGAAGAGCTCTCCGAAGGGCAGATGGAGGAGATTGACCGGGTATACGCCGCTTACCCTCACCTGCACGATGACGAATTTGTAAAAGCCTTTCTGAAAAAGGAAAATATCCTGGTATGATGCGCAAGTTACCCTTTGCTGTGCTGCTCTGGTTGGGAATAGCTTGCCTTTCCCCGAGTTGGGCGCAGATCCCTTCTGGTAAGTTCACAAACCTTGGGCCGCAGGTGTACGCTTCGCTTATCCAGGGGAGTGTTTTTGCCGATGATGTGGCCGGAAAGAGCTATGTCTATACGGTCGTAAGAGGCCGGCCGGCTCATTTTATCGGTTACAGCCTGGACCCGCTCAAGCTAGTGGTAGACGCCCCGCTTGCTGACACGGATGGCTCCTGGGATGTAGAGGTATCGACGGACGGAACCGTTTACATCGCGGCTGCCAACGGCGTGTTGTTCAAGCATGTGCCGGGCACTGACGCGGTCACCAGCCTGGGTACGGTGCTGCCAGGCGAAAAAGTGATCTGGGATTTGGCAGCAGGCAAGGACGGGGAGATTTTCGGTGGTACCTACCCGGGTTGCCGGGTGTTCCGCTACCACCCCAAAGATGGCTTCAGCGATGTGGGCCGCGGCCCCTTGGTGGAGGACGAGAACTATGTGCGGAGCGTGACCTACCACCAGGGAACCGGAAAAGTATACGCAGGCATTGCCTCGCACTCGGCGATGGTGGAGCTGGATCCGAAAACGGGCGAGAAAAAACAGCTACTTCCTGACCATGACAGAGACCAAGAGGCTATTTACCATATCAACTTAGTGCATGGCTTGAAAGGTGGCGACAGGGTGTTCGGCTGGCTCACGGGACCAACCGAACGGATCACGACCATCTATAACCTGAAGACAAAAAAGTTTGAGGCGTATATGCCGACCATGGACGTGAAATCCGTCATCAAAGCGCCAAAAGGATCTAAAGTATACTACACGGCAGGCAAAAAGCTCTACGAAATCGACTACGCCACCAAAGCGCCGGCGCCGAAAGAACTAACTGCTACCGAGGGGGAAACCAAAACAATCCGCTGGGGCAAAAACGGCCTGTTATACTTGCTAACCAGCAGCAAGCACATCCATACTTATAACCCGAAAACCGGTCAGCTGACAACCGAGCAAGTAGGCATTCCCGGGCAGCCAATCGACATTCAATCTATTGGGATTGGGCCGGATGGCTTGGTTTGGTCGGGCGGTTACCTGGCGGGTGGGCATGCCACCTACAACCCGGCTACCGGAGAGAACAGGCAGCTGCCGGGCCTGGACCAGACAGAGGGGCTGGCCAACCTGGGGTCTGAAATATACTTTGGGATTTATGCCAAGGCGCGGCTTTATGCCTATGATACCAAAAAGCCCTGGGACATGAAGCAAAACAACCCCAGACTGCTGGGGCAGATTAAGGGGCAGGATCGTCCGTTTGCCGTGCTGGGCCTGGAGAAGCTAAACAAGGTGCTCTTCGGCACCGTGCCAGGGTATGGGCAATTGGGCGGTGCCCTGGTGGAGTATGACGTCGCCACCGACAAGCTGGAAACGCTTACAAACCTGATACCGGATCAGTCGATTGTGAGCCTGGTTGAAACAGGAGACCTAGTGATTGGGGGGACTTCCATTTTCGGAGGGCTTGGCGGCAAACCGACCCAGGCCGAGGGCAAGGTCTTTGGGTGGGATCCTGTACGGAAGCAGAAAACGTTCGAGCTCGTGCCGGTGCCCGGCGCGATGGCCATCACTGGTTTGATGAAGGGGCCGGACGGCAACATCTGGGGCTTTGCCGATGGAGACTTATTTATACTTGATGTGGCTAACCGTAGCGTCCTCTCCACGCATAGGCTCTTCGAGATTCATACTCGCCCTAGCCACATCTGGCGTAGCGCCTTCATGATGCTGCACCCTTCGGGGACAGTATATGCCGCTGTCAATGGCAAGTTTTTAAAGATTGACCCCAACACCAAGCAGATGACGCAGCTGGATGAAAATGTAGGTATGCCGGTTATGGATGAGCAGGGGAAATTATACTTTAAAAGAGGGATGGACCTGTGGCTATACGAGCCGGAAGCCCCTGTGGAGTAAGTATAGCAGCTCGGTAAGAAGTATAACTACCTGTAGAGTAACTGTAGATTTAGTTTAAACGAACGATTTATTATACCGTGAGAGGATACACCAACCGCCGTTTGTTCCTGAAGTCTGCTACCTTGGCCAGTCTGGGCATGGGCCTGAGTCTGTCGCCATTAGCCGCTTTGGCTCAGGACTCTAAGCCACGGAGAGGCAAAAGAATAGGCATAATCGGGCTGGATACATCGCACAGCATCGCTTTTACCAAAACGTTCAATGCGCCTGATGCAGGGCCGGAGTACGGTGGCTATAAGGTTGTAGCGGCCTACCCGCACGGCAGCAAAGACATTGAGGAAAGTGTGGCTCGGATTCCGGGATACACGGAGGAAATACAAAAGTATGGGGTTAAGATAGTGAACTCCATCAAGCGCCTGCTGTCTGACGTGGACGTGGTGCTGCTGGAGACAAACGATGGGCGGCTGCATCTGGATCAGGCCCTGCAAGTCATCAAGGCGAAAAAAACGCTCTTTATCGACAAGCCCATGACAGCCTCTCTGAGCGACGCCATCGCCATTTTTGAGGCTGCCGAGAAAGCTAATGTGCCCGTGTTTTCCTCTTCCTCGCTGCGCTTTATGGCCAATGTGCAGGAGGTGATGCAGGGCAAGTATGGAAAAGTATACGGTGCCGACACCTACAGCCCGGCTACCCTGGAGCGCACGCACCCGGATCTCTACTGGTATGGTATCCATGG
The DNA here is from genome assembly GCF_900113285.1 of Pontibacter chinhatensis. GTDB lineage: Bacteria > Bacteroidota > Bacteroidia > Cytophagales > Hymenobacteraceae > Pontibacter > Pontibacter chinhatensis. Next base: position 530,712 of record NZ_FOOT01000002.1, on the reverse strand, counting down.
GGTGGAAACGCTATTCTCGGTAATGGGCAAAGGATGCAAAAGTGTAACCCGGTACTATACAGAAGGGGTTGATGTGGTCGTCGGTGTTTGGGCGGATAACCGGATAGGCACCTTCAGGGGGATACGGGCAGGTAAGACAGACTTTGGGGGTAATTGCTTTGCCGAGAAGGGCATTGTATCGCTGGGGCCTTTTGCCGGCTACAACCCCATGCTGGTAGAAATAGCAAAATTTTTTGACACTGGAAAACCGCCGGTAAGCCCCGACGAGACACTCGAGATCCTGGCGTTTATGGACGCGGCGGATGAAAGTAAGAAGCGGGAAGGCGCTCCGGTGACGCTGGAGGAAATGTTTGAAAAGGCCGGGGCCAGCAAGTCGTAACAAGTATAATAATATAATAACTCATGTCAAATTCCACCAGCCTTGCCACTATCCAGAACATCTAAACCGGTTTTAAAACTCACAGTATGAGTCAGCTAAAGTATATCGTCCTGTTGCTCTTTTTAACTACTCTGCCGGGTATTGCCTCTACGCAATGCATTATACTTAACAAAGGCGTGCCCGGGCATAACAGCCGGGATCTGCTACAGCGGGTAGAGCAGGATGTGCTGGCCGAACAGCCGGATTTGGTCATTATGATGGTCGGCACTAACGACATGGTCAACTCTCACAAGTTGGTAGATTACGAGGAGTACAAGGAGAATTACCTGACCCTTATCCGGAAAATAAAGGCCCGGGGGGCCGAACTCATACTGCTGGCACCGCCACCGGTGGATACCGGGTATGTGCTCGGGCGGCACGACCGCCGGCTCTACTCCGAAGACCTGAATGTGAAGCTAGAGAAAGCTGGGACGATCGTCAGAGCACTTGCCGAAGAAAACAAACTACACTTCATAGACCTGAATACAATTTTCAAAGCAACCGGATCGCCAAATCGGGAAGAGCATTCACTGCTTATCAACGAGAAGAATCTGGGCAAGCCCGACGGGATTCATCCCACGAAAGAAGGGTATGAGCTAATGGCCGAAACCATTTATACTTATCTGCAGGAGAAAAAGCTTTTAAAAGGTAAAAAGAAGCTTGTCTGCTTTGGGGATAGTATGACCTACGGTAGCTACATGGCAGGAGCCGGCACAGCGCAAGGCAATACTTATCCGGCGCTTCTGAGCAGCATGATCAACAGAGGACAGCCGTAATTTTTTAATTAGTTGGCTTTCTTCAATCATGAAATAAAGAAATACAAATTCTATTGATTAAATAATTTGTTAATAAAATTCAATTAATAACTTATTTCGTATATTAGCCTAAAGTTGAATAAAAATAAGATAAACCACATCTGGCGGTAAAGGCACCCCCCTGTATTATTAACGGAACCTAACAATATAGCTCAGGGCCGTGGTTATACTTGGTAGCCTATATAATTTCAATGGGATCGGGGAGGAAGAGCGGGGTATACGCGGTGTTTATGCTGGCTGAGCCTTTAGCGTAAAACGCGTTAATCTGATGTGTTTGAAGTCTGCTTAGGGGCATTAGCCCTTTCTTACATGATGCAGAGGCAGCCCTGTATTTATGCTCCAAAGATGGCTGCCTACAGGTATAAGCCTGGGCAAATACCAAGATAGAAGAAACAAGGAAAAGTGTGGTTGGGTGAGACTACTGTAGTCGTTTTCTATTCTTGAGGCATTATGGATTATTGTCTTTTCAAGATAAACATCAACTCTTAATAATTGCCTGAATATGAGAAAAACGTTTACCCAGCGGTGGCGAAAGGGGTTTGCCATCTTATTCCTCTGTTTCTCTGCCTCTGCTGCGCACAGTCGGGACACAGAAACCATACTGAGCCCAGAAATTATACTTCCGGAATGGGTGATGTCCGGCAAGGTTGTTTCCTCGAATGGGGAGGCCCTTCCGGGTGTAACCGTGGTGCTGAAAGGAACCTCCCTGGGCACTTCCACCGATGCCGGGGGTAACTATACGTTGAGCGTTCCGGATAAGCCTGGCACACTGGTTTTTTCCTTTATAGGGATGGTTACCCAGGAGGTGCCAGTCAATGGTCCTGGAACCATCAACGTCACGCTGGCCGATGACGCCAAAGCGCTGGAGGAAGTGGTGGTGATTGGCTATGGCACCGTGAAGAAGAGCTCCGTTACGGCCGCTGTTACCAAGGTCGAGAACACCAAACTGGACCAGATTCCGGCAGGGCGGCCTGAGGCGGCGCTGGCTGGCCGATTGGCCGGTGTGAATATTACCCAGAACCGCAGCATTCCGGGCGCAGCGCCGATTATCCGCGTGCGTGGGGCAGGTTCCATTAGTGCCGGTAACGATCCGCTGGTGGTGATTGATGGGTTTCCGGGCGGTAATCTGGAGAGCATCAACATGAACGACGTGGAGTCGATTGAGGTGCTGAAAGATGCTTCTTCAGCGGCCATCTACGGTTCCAGGGGTGCGGGCGGTGTAATCATCGTGACTACCAAAAAAGGAAGATCAGGCAAGCCGAAGCTCAACTTCAACGCCTACACCGGCTTCTCCAAGGCCATGGGGCACGACGATTGGATCTCAGGCCAGGAATACTATGACTACGTGGTGCGCTACCAGAACCGCGAGTTTGTGTGGGCCGGTGGAGACCCTTCTATCCCGGTTTGGGGCGATGACCGCCGTCCGGCACAGTACCAGGTGCACCCGGCTATCAAAGAAAACAACATCAACTGGCAGGACGAAGTGCTGCGCACCGCCCCGATGCAGAACTACAACCTTTCGGTGAGCGGCGGCACGGATAACGTGAAATACTACGTGTCCGGTGGCTACAAGAACGAGCAGGGGACTTTGCTCAACACCTGGTACAAAAATTACTCGGTGCGTGCCAACGTGGATGTAAAGGTGAACTCAGCTGTGAACGTGGGCTTTAACATCAACCCAAGCTTCTCCAACCGCCGCTACTCGCCGCTGGATATCAACCCGCTGGTGAAATACCCGCCGTTTGTAGCCAAGCAAAACCCGGATGGCACCTACCCGAAAGCGCGTGATTACTGGGGCGTAGTGGTAACGGGTGGTGTGAACCCGCTGGCCATCCTGAACGGCTCCTCTTATTACTCCACCACGATGAATAACATTGGCGAGGCCTATGTAGGCTTAAAGCTGCTGGAGGGGCTGAACTTTAAGTCGTCGGTAGGTACCAACATCTCTTACAACACTGCCGAAAATTTCCAGGCTTCCTATGCCTCGAACGCGGGGGTATCCTCAGGTTCCTCTGCCGATGCGCGTAACATCAACTTGGTAAACGAGAATGTGCTTAGCTACGACAAAACCTTCCGGGATGTCCATTCCCTGAGCGGTATAGCCGGTGCTTCCTACCAGAAGTATACGAACCGCTTTGCCACCATCGGGGCGGTAGCGGGCAGCTATAACAACGACATCATCGAAACACTGAACAACGCTATCGTGAACGCCGGTGCCACCAGTACCTCCAAATCACAGTGGGGTCTGGTGTCCTATTTCACCCGTCTGCAGTATGGCTTCAAAGACAAGTACCTGTTCTCCGGCTCGATCCGAACAGATGGCAGCTCGCGCTTTGGCCCGAACAACAAGTGGGGTTACTTCCCGTCGGCTTCGGTGGCCTGGAGGGTTTCGGAGGAGAACTTCATGGATGCCATTCCGGCCATCAGCAACCTGAAGCTGCGTGCGAGCTACGGCGCCACTGGTAACTTCAACATCGGCGACTTTGACTACCTGGGCCGCGTGGGCAGTGTGAATTACTCGCCAAACAACCAACTAGCCAAAGGGCAGGCACAGGTCTCTTTCGGCAACCCGGAACTCAAGTGGGAGAGAACCAACAGCTATGACGTGGGTGTAGAGCTGGGCCTATTCGATAACCGCCTCAACCTGGTGGTGGACTATTACGACAAGCGTACCACCGACCTGTTATACTTTGTAGGTATCCCGGGCATCACGGGCTTCAACGATGCGATCTCGAACATCGGCGAGATCAAAAATCATGGCTTTGAAGTGGAACTCAGCACCAAGAACCTGGTAGGTGCCTTTACCTGGGAGACCGACTTTAACCTGGCCCGTAACAAAAACGAGGTTGTGAGCCTGGGCGGGGTAGATGAAAGAATCTTCACCGATACCTATGGCATGAGCTGGATCCTCAAAGTTGGGGAGCCCATGTTCTCCTACTATGGCTACAGGGCTATCGGGGTGCTGCAGAACGCAGAGGACGTGGCCAACTCACCCATTAGAGCCGGTTCCAAGCCTGGAAACACGAAGTTTGCGGATGTAGACGGCGACGGGGAAATCACGCCGGAGGACAGGGTTATACTTGGCAACTTCCAGCCCAAGATGATCCTGGGCATGGTGAACAACTTTGCCTGGAAAAACTTTGACCTGAGCATTGCCATGCAAGCCTCCTTGGGTGCCAAGATGTATAACTTCGAGAATGAGTACTACCAGGGTGCCCTGGCCGGGGCCATGCGCCGCTCACTGGTGGAGACCCAGTGGTGGTCTGAGGCGGAGCCGGGAGACGGCAAGATGCCCGCCAGTGCGCTCAGTATGCTCACTTACCAGACCTCTGCTGACGTGTACATCGAGGATGCTTCCTTCCTGACTATCCGCAACCTGAACTTGGGCTACACGCTGCCTAGCTCCATCACCGACAAGCTGCGCATGAATAACCTCCGCCTTTATACTTCTGTGAGCAACCTGCTGATGCTGACCAAGAAGGGCTTCCACGGCTATAACCCGGAGGGCTTTACCGCTGGTGAGATCGGAGGAGTGAACAGCCGCCCTGGCTTTAACAACGGCTCTGAGCCGGTGAACCGTGTCGTGACGTTTGGTGTGAACCTGAGTTTTTAATTTCTTCCTGAAGCGAAATGAAAAGAACAATTTATACTTCTGTAGCCGCCCTGTGCCTGGCCCTTGCCCTGAGCAGTTGCCACGACGAGTTACTGGAAATGACGCCCCCTTCGGCCCTGACGGAGGTGAATGCCTTTAACAATGCCAAGGACCTGGACCTGGCCATGCTGGGTGTGTACAACCGTCTGCAGGTCCGCAAGCCCAATGATTACCTGATACTGGAAATGCCTAGCGACAACCTGTATATGTCGAACAACACGGCCGTGGCCGGGGCAAACGAGGCGGACCTGCTGGCCTTTACGCCCGATAACCCGCAGGTGGCCAACTACTGGGAAAACTCCTACAACGGCATCTTCCGGGCCAACGCCGTGCTCGGCAACATCGAAAAGCCACTCAATTACGCCAATGGGCAGAAAGACCAGCTGATAGGGGAGGCCAAATTCATGCGGGCCCTGTTCTACTTTGACCTGGTGCGGGCCTTCGGAGACGTGCCAAAAGTGACGGCCACCATCTCCAAAATTGAGGAATCGAGAACAATTGTTAGAGCCCCGGAGAGCGAGATCTACGACCTGATTGAAGAAGACCTGAAAGAGGCGATTACAAAGCTTCCTTTACAGGCCAATATTGCCAAGGGAAGGGCCACCAAAGCGGCGGCAGTAGCGCTGCTGGCCAAAGTATACGTTTACCAGAAAGACTGGAATAACGCTAAAACTTACCTGGAGCAGTTTCTGAACGATTACCCCGGGTATGGTTTGGTAAACGACTTTGCCTCGCTTTGGAAGCTGGAAACTGAGGACAACCAAGAGACGATCTTCAGCATCAGGTACGTGGATGGTACGAACGGCCATGCCTTGTCCACAGCATTTATCCCGAACAGTGGTGCCATTGGGGTGGTGTCTCGTGGCGGTGAAGTGGCGCTGCCTTCCTGGAGCCTGCACAAGCAGTACCAAGAGGGAGACACCCGTAAGAATGCCACGATAAAGGAGTTTTGGACGCCTCCTTCTACCCCGAACAATCCGCCCATCTGGTATCCTTATGTAAACAAGTATGCGGTACCCCATACCTATGGTGCTTCGGGGTTAGATTTGCCGGTGATTCGTTTTGCCGATGTGGTGTTGCTCTATGCCGAGACGTTGTATGAGTTGGGGCAGCCGGACCAGGCACTTGTGCAGCTAAACAAGGTGCGGGAGCGGGCGTTTGGAAGTACAGCCAATAACTACACGCTGGCTGATATTTCGAGCAAGGAGGCTTTCTACGATAAGCTCTTGCTGGAGCGCCAGTTGGAGTTTGCCTATGAGAATGAGCGCTGGTTCGATTTGGTGCGCACAGGCAGATACATGAGCCTGACTCGGGAAGAGAGAGGGTTTAACAACAATACGCAGACAGCCCTGTCCGTAAGCCTTTCCCCGAAAGAACACTTGAAGAACTTCCCGATTCCGCAGCGCCAGATTGATCAGTCAGCACCAGGTGTATTGACGCAGAACCCGGGGTACTAATTGAGCAACGTAAAGCTTCATTGATGAAGGATTCCTGCCTTGTTGGTGTGGTCTGCGGGGCTACTACTTCCAGGGCAGGAAATCCTTTTTAAAGGTACTTACCCAGGTAAACTGAAGTATACTTTACACTGGTTCATCCTGCCTGGGGTAAGCATAATATCAAACTTAAGATTATAGGTATGAAGAAACATATACTCTTATGCAGCCTAGGGCTTGTGCTCTGTAGCTTACCAGGTTGGGGACAGACAAAGCAAACAGCCCAAACAGCCGCAGCGCCTCGGGAGGGAAAGAGCGTCTTACCCAAAGATGCAGCAGCCAGAGCCACTGCTGGTGCCGGGAAGTTCACAGATCTGGGCCCTCAGGTAGGAGCCGCCGCCATTCAGGGAAGTGTGTTTGCCAAAGACGACCGGGGACGTGAAATGGCCTATACCGTAGTGCGCGGGGAGCCGGCGCATTTGCTAGGGTATGACGTGCAGACCAACAAGTTGGTGGTAGACCTGCCACTGGAAAAAACCGATGGTGTCTGGGACCTGGCTGTTTCTTCGGATGGCTGGTTGTATGTGCCCAGCGCCAGCGGTTACCTGTTTAAACACCGTCCCGGTACCCAGCAGATTGAAAACCTGGGGTATACTTTGCCGGGCGAAACCTACCTGTGGGACTTAGCAGCCGGTAAAGACGGAGAGATATTCGGGGCATCCTACCCAGGATGCAGGGTGTTCCGCTACCATCCTAAAGATGGCTTCAGCGATGTGGGAAAGGGGCCGTTGGTAGAGGGCGAAAAGTATGTGCGGAGCCTGGTATACCATGAGAAAACAGGTAAAATTTATGCTGGCGTTGGGTCGCATGCCCATCTGGTTGAGTTGGATCCCAGAACAGGCGAAAAGACTGAGTTCCTGCCTCAGGAGTTCAAGAGCCATGAGTTTGTGTACAACATGAGCCTGCTGCCCGGCATGAAAGGGGGCGACCGGCTGCTAGCCTTGATTACCAGTGGAGGAGAGAACAAGAGCCTGGTCATTAACCTGAAGACCAAAAAAGTAGAGCAAGTGCTAGGCAACCTGGATGTGCGCTCTGCCTCGCTTTCGCCGGATAAAAGGCTGATGTATTATACTTCAAATGGCAAACTGCACACCCTTAACCTGGCTAAACCAGCGGAGCAGGCGAAAGAAGTGATGGCCACGTCCGGTGCCATTACCATGAACTGGTCAAAGGGCGAAGGACTGTCGATGATCACCTCAGGAAAGGAGGTTGTCAAGTATAATCCTGCCACAGGAAAGTCTACGGTGGCAAAGCTCGATGTGCCGGAGCTGCCCATTCCGATCCAGTCTATTATGAGCGGGCCGGATGGCCGTATCTGGACCGCCGGCTATGTGGCCGGAGGCCACGGGGTGTTTGATCCGGCCACCGGCAAAACAGTAACGCTAAAAGGCTTGCACCAAACAGAAGGCATGGCTGTTCAGGGCTCCCGTATTTTCTTTGGAGTGTATCCTCATGGGCGGCTTTATGTGTATGACACCCAAAAACCATGGGACATGGCGCAACAGAATCCCCGGCTGATTCAGCAGGTACAAGGGCAGAGCCGACCTTTCGCTATTACAAGCGCTGATGCCAAGGGAACTATGTTCTTTGGAATGGTACCGGAATATGGCCTGTTAGGCGGCTCCCTGCTGGAGTACGATCCTCAATCAGATAAACTTGTAGATCACAAAGCGGTGATGGAGAACCAATCGATCGTGGCGCTTTGCCATCAGAAAAACATGGTTTTCGGTGGCACCTCGGTTTGGGGAGGCATCGGGGCACACCCGACGGAGCAGGAAGGAAAACTATTTGTGTGGGACGCTACCACCGGCAAAAAAGTATTTGAGACGGTGCCCGTGCCTGGCGCCAAGGCGGTTACCTGCCTGAAGGTTGCCCCGGACGGTAAGCTTTGGGGCGTGGCGGGAGGCACCCTATTTACCTACAGCATCGAAGAAAAAAAGGTGCTAACCAGGCACGAGTTATACTTCATTAGCGAAGAGAGGGCCAACAACTTTGTCTGGCGCGATGCTTTCCTGGTAATGCACCCGAATGGCCTGGTGTACGGCACGGCCAATGACGAACTGTTTGTGGTAAATCCGGAGACGATGGAAATTCAAAAGTTGGAAAAGAACGCCTCCTTGCTCACATTGGGAAAAGACAACAAGCTCTACTTCAGAAGAGGAACACACCTATGGAGCTATGAGCCTTAGGTGTGCGGCAAAGTGCATGGAAGGGCGGTGACCCGGTTTTGTATCAGTATAAAAATGCCTGTATCCCTTGTCGTCGGGGTACAGGCATTTTTAGTAAAAAGCGCCAGAGCATTTAAACGGCTCATCCCAGATCAAGCTGCCGGTTGCGGGCTAGCAGGCAGGCACCTATAACACCTGACCTGTTCCCTAAGCTTGAAATTTGAAAAGTAGTATCGTTATTTACCAGGCTCAGAGAATAGCGGTTTACAGCACTTTTGATAGGCAGTCTGATATATTCCCCGGTAGCGGCCATGCTCCCGCCCAAGACAACCAGCTCAGGGTTAAATATATTGATAAGCCCTGCTAAGGTTTTACCTATCTTCTCTCCAATCTGGGCGATAAGCTCGATCGCCAGCACATCATCGTTGTTAGCGGCATCAATAATGCTTTCCAAGCTCACATCGTCTAGGTTATGTTTGTTGCGCATAACTAACGTAGAAGATCCCTCTGCTACTTTTTCCTTGAACATCCTGACCAAAGCCCAACCCGACGCCTCCGTCTCCAGACACCCCTTCTTGCCACAGTGACAAAGTATTTCGTTGTCAAAAACAGGCATATGGCCAAATTCACCCGAATAGCCTGATTTGCCGTAATAAAGCTGTCCGTTCATGATGATGCCTGAGCCAAGCCCATGGTCCAGGTTCAGAAACAATACATGCTTATAATTATCTACTGAGCCGTTGCTGTACTCTCCAAAAGCCATAGCCCTGGAGTCGTTCTCCAGGTATACTTTTATACCGATTTCCTCCTCCAGAATTCTACTCAGAGGTTCTTCCTGGAAATGAAAGAAGCTGTAGCTATGGCCCGTTGCATAGTTGATCCTGCCTGATAAGTTAATCCCCATACTCCAGATTTTGGACTTGGGAATAGAGAGTCCGGCTATAAAGCCTTTGATGATATTGCATAGCTCAGCGAGGGATTCCTCGCTGTTATTGAGCAGGTAAGGCACATGTTCCTCTATTTTTACAAGGTTCTTCTGAAGATCAGTTAAACCGATGTTTACGGAATTGTTCTTCACATCAATCCCCAGAAAGAAGCCAGCATCAGGGGCAAGGCCATACAAGTTCGGTTTTCTGCCACCCGTGGAGCCCACCTTTCCATAGTCACGTACCAAGCCATCGCTGATAAGGTCGTTGAGGAGGCTCGTAACTTTGGGTGCGCTTAAGGTAAATTCTTTGCACAGTTCTGCAATAGTAGCATTGCCTACATTGGCAAAATAAGAAACGATACTTCTTTTTTGATTGACGTTCTTATAGGCCACGCCAGTCATATTTTCTTTCCCTAATTCCTCTAGTAAAGAGTTTTCCAATATGTTCATGAAGCTTCTATGGGTTTAGATAAGGAATTAGCCGGAAGCAGCGTGCTGTCGACTGTTATAAGCTAGAGAGGTATTATTGAGGTTTTTAAATTTATTACTTAAATATAATGATATTAAGTTGATTTTTTATTAAGTTTAATAAACTATTATGTGATTTTTCTAAATTATTTTCCGCCCCATCACAAGCAAAAAAATTATTGCTCGTTCCTATGACTTCCTTCTACCGGTTGAGAAACATTTTACATAAGTGGCAGGGTGAGGGTAAGGAGACCTGTGGAAGCCAGTCGGGAGATTGAGTACGTGAACAGCGGGAATGAGGGGTTGGCCCTTCTCATAGGAGAACCTCATGACAGAAACAATTTAACTATAAAATTTAGCGGGAAAAAGTATAAGTATGGTTTCATTCCTCATCTCCGTGTTGGCATTGGTTCTGGGCTATTTATTGTATTCTAAAGTAGTTGTGCACGTCTTTGGAGCCGATCCGAACAGGGCAACACCTGCACGCACGATGCGGGATGGTGTGGATTATGTGCCTTTGCCATGGTGGAAGATTTTTATGATCCAGTTTCTGAACATTGCAGGGCTGGGCCCCATTTTTGGCGCCGTGGCTGGTGCGATGTGGGGACCTGCTGCCTTTCTGTGGATTGTGCTCGGAACCATATTCGCCGGGGGAGTGCACGATTATCTATCCGGGATGCTTTCGCTTAGGCACAAAGGAGAGAGTATCACGGAGATAACCGGCTATTACTTAGGTACAGGCATGAAGCGTTTCATGCAGGTGTTTACGATCGCCCTGATGATTATGGTGGGTGCAGTGTTCATTACGGGACCTGCCAAGATACTAGATGATGTATTAGGGGAGGTAGGGGATTTGCGCATGTGGGTGTGGGTGATCTTCGCCTACTACGTTATCTCTACCGTGCTGCCAATCGATAAAGTGATTGCCAAAGTTTACCCTTTATTTGGTATCGCTTTGTTGTTTATGGTAGGAGGGGTTGCTGTTATGATGCTAGCAAATGGCATTCAGATCCCCGAGATTACCTGGTCCTCTCTCACAAACCAGCACCATACACCAGAAAAGTTTCCACTGTTTCCCATGCTCTTCATTACCATAGCTTGCGGAGCTATATCGGGCTTTCATGCCTCACAGTCGCCCATGATGGCGCGCTGCATGACTAACGAGAAGCAGGGACGGAGCATTTTTTACGGCACAATGGTGACAGAGGGCATTGTTGCTCTGATCTGGGCAGCCATCAGTATGAGCTTTTACGGAGGAGTTGGGGGGCTAAACGAGGTAATGGTACAACAGAAAGGAAACGCCGCCTTTATCGTTAGCGATATCTCAAACTCCCTGTTAGGTAAGGTGGGGGGCGTGCTCGCCCTGCTAGGAGTTGTTGCAGCGCCCATAACCTCTGGTGATACTGCCTTTCGCAGCGCGCGTCTGATTATAGCAGATTTATTAAAATCAAAACAGAAGCAGCTTCTGAACAGGATCCTGATCAGCCTGCCTTTGTTTGCTTTGGGATATGGGCTTACCCTGTTAGACTTTGGTATCATTTGGCGTTACTTTGCCTGGACTAACCAAACCCTGGCTACGATTGTGTTATGGGTTGTGACGGTATATCTGATAAAGGAGGGGAAGCAGTTCTGGATAAGCTTGGTGCCTGCTGTCTTTATGAGTGCAGTCGTCACTTCCTACATTCTGCTGGCTCCTGAAGGGTTTAACCTCCCCCATGAGATTGCCTACGCCTTAGGTACGGGTATCGCGTGTCTGCTGCTTCTAATCACCCTGCTAAGGATGTATCGCGGGAAAGCTAGGGTAGAGGTAGAACTGGCTGACTAAGCAAGGAGGGCACTTGTTGATGAAGCTGTGACCGAACTCATCCGGTGCGTCTTATCGAGGGTGTTTTTACTCCTTCCCAAAGCAGATATGTGTTACCTAACTCCTCTAACTAGAGTGGGGACATTTTCTGGGGGGTAAAGCTCTCCTTGTGAGTGGAGTGCTGGCAGGGACTAGGCCTTCTCTGCTGGTAGGAATGCCAAAATCAGCTAAAAGCCTGCAAATGAAGAGTTTGCAGGCTTTTTTGTTTCTACTGGGCCCCTAAATTTTACACCTTTTCAGGTATTATAGTCGCATTATCCGGTGAGTTCCTCAAACGCCTCCATTGACTCACCGAATCGGTTTGTAGCTGGCTAAAATTCAACGAGTATAGGAGCAAACGCTGCACCACGCATTGGCTTCATCCATTCTTCGCATCTTCAGTCCTAACAAGTATACTTCGGGAAATATAAACGGGCAGAGCCTATAAGCGACGAAAGCTATTCCGTATTTTAGGGGTAACTTTTACATAGTTTGCTTTAAGCTAGATATGAAGGAGATTCAGGATATAGTTGCCGCGTTTGAGCAAGCCCGTGAGCAGAACAAAAAAACAGCGCTGGCAACGGTGGTGCATGTGGAGGGTTCGTCTTACCGAAGGCCGGGTGCCCGGATGCTGGTGACGGAAGATGGACAGCTGACAGGCGCTGTGAGTGGTGGGTGCCTGGAAGGGGATGCGTTGCGTAAAGCACGGCTGGTGATGCTGGAGCAAAAGTCCATGCTCATCACCTATGATACAACGGATGATGACGATGCTAAATTAGGCGTAGGATTAGGCTGCAACGGCATCATTCGAATATTGATAGAGCCCATCAACCCGGAATCGCCTGACAACCCTATCGCATACTTTAAAACCTTTTTGAGTAGCCGGCGAGCTGCTGTACTCATCACCCTGTTTTCGTTGGAGAACAGGGTGGCAGAACAGCCAGGCACCTGTCTTTTTATCTCTGAAGGCAGAAAAGTTAGTGGTACTTGCACCGACAAAGCTATAGAAGAGGCCTTATTGACGGACGCCGAGCGGGCACTGGAAGCAGGTGTTTCGGTAACCAAAACATATGTTTCTTCTGAGAACACCCTGACTGGTTTTGTGGAAATACTAAAGCCAGCGGTTTCGCTTGTAGTAGTGGGAGCAGGGAACGATGCCATACCGCTCACGCAGCTGGCTGCTATACTTGGGTGGCAGGTGACGGTGGTAGACGGACGTGCCAATTATGCTACAACAAATCGTTTTCCTGGGGCACAACGCGTGCTGGTTTCTAAACCGAAGAAGGTGCTGTCTCACATCCAACCAGATGCCCAGACGGTGTTTGTGTTGATGACCCACAACTACAACTATGATATAGCCATGCTGCGTCAGTTACTGCCACTGCAGCTGCCCTACATCGGTTCGTTAGGCCCTAAAAAGAAGCTGGACCGGATGTTGGCAGAGCTGCAGGAAGAGGTCCTGGTTATTCCGGAAGAGCAGCTGGCTTTTGTGTATGGGCCCACAGGCCTTGACCTAGGAGCTGAAACACCCGAAGAAATTGCGCTATCTATCATTTCAGAAATAAAAGCGGTTCTTTCCGGTAAAAACGGCACTTCCTTACGGAATAGGCAGGACGTTATCCATCCTCGTGAAGCTACAGTGATTGAGCAGGAGATTTTAGCTGATAATTCAACTAGTGCATCTACCGGGGCCAGAGGAACAAGTATGAAGGGTAGTTTTACATGCGGTTCTTAAGGAGAGATTCAGAGCTATCATGACAGGATTGGTATTATTAGCTGCAGGAGCGTCTACCCGGCTGGGAAAACCGAAGCAGGAACTATACTTTGAGGGCATGACCCTGTTTGAGCGGGCCATAAAGACAGCGCTGGGTTCTGCCTGCACTCCTGTTGTAGTTGTACAGCGTGCTGAGGCTACTTTTGCCCTGCCTGAGGCTATTGCCCATGCGGTTACCATGGTGCAGAACCCTGAATGGCAGGAAGGTATGGCCTCTTCCATCAGGTGTGGTTTAACAAAACTGCTCGCACTCGCGCCTGATGTTTCCGCCTGCATTTTCATGGTTTGTGACCAGCCTTTCGTACAGGAGTCGCTGCTGGATAACATGATACAAACAAAACATGAGAGCCGGAAAGGTATCGTGGCAAGTGCCTACAAGGATACCATCGGTACGCCTGTGCTTTTTGATAAGCGTTACTTCCCGGATTTGCTTTCATTGCAAGGGCAGGAGGGTGCCAAGAAAGTAGTCCTGAAGTATAAACAGGATGCAGCGACTGTTCCTTTTCCCTTAGGCTATATAGATATAGACACCGCAGAAGATTACGACTCACTAATAAATCTCAAGAATAACACTTTCTAAAGAGGCTGCCCTTTTGGGGGATATTAGAATTTTTCTATCTTAGTATTCGAACTTAAGAAGATTTACGCATGGCACTATACAAGCTTCAAATCAATGGGCGCTCTTATGAGGCAGATGTTGAACCGGACACGCCACTGTTATGGGTGTTGCGTGACAACCTGGGCCTGGTAGGCACAAAGTATGGCTGCGGCATCGCGCAATGCGGCGCCTGCACCGTGCATGTAAACGGCAACCCCATGCGTTCCTGCGCTTACCCTGTTTCGGCTGCTGCCAATGCTAAGATAACCACTATCGAAGGGCTGGAGAGCAACGGCAAACTGCATGCGGTGCAGGAAGCGTGGGATGAAGTGGATGTGGCGCAGTGCGGTTACTGCCAGGCCGGGCAAATCATGACAGCCACTGCTTTTTTAAGTAAGAATCCGAACCCAACAGAGGAGGAGATTGAAACTGCCATGAACGGCAATATCTGCCGCTGCGGTACGTATCATCGCATCCGCGAAGCTGTTGCATTAGCCGCCACTAAACTGAAATAGCCATGACCGATATCTCTACGACAAGCAGACGTAACTTTATGAAGCTGGCTGCCACAGCGGGTGGCGGTCTTGTGCTTGCCTTTAGCTGGACCAACACACTGGCTTCGGCAGTAATGGAAGTGTTAGACGATACCAACCTGGCTAGCGGTAAAATTGACTTCAATAGTTACCTGTCTATCTCGCCTGATGATGTGATTACCATTTTTTCACCAAACCCGGAGCTGGGGCAGAACATCAAGACTTCTTTCCCGATGATTGTGGCCGAGGAGTTGGATGCTGACTGGACCAAAGTGAAGGTGGTGCAGGCTCCTTTGGATACGAACAAGTTTGAGCGCCAGGTAACCGGTGGCAGTGGCGCCGTTCCGCACTCATGGGAGCGACTTCGTAAGGCAGGGGCAACAGCCAGGCAAATGTTGCTGGAGGCTGCCGCCAAACGCTGGAAAGTGTCGGCAGATACCCTGACGACAGAAAACGGTGTGGTGGTGCACAAGGCCAGCGGCCGCAAACTGACGTATGGTGAGCTGGCAACAGAAGCTTCTAAAGTACCTGTTCCGACAGACGTAAAGCTAAAGGACACAAAAGATTTCAAGCTTATCGGCAAGGCGATACGCAATGTCGATAACTATGAAATGATTACCGGAAAGCCGCTTTATGGGCTGGACGTGTATCGCGATGGGATGCTGTACGCTGTGATTCAGCGGCCAAAGGCTTTTGGCATGAAGCTGAAATCGGTGGATGCTGCCGCAGCCAAAGCAATACCTGGCGTGGTGGATGTGGTGACCTTCAAAAACAATGTTGCCGTGGTGGGTACCTCCACCTGGCAGGTAAATAAGGCCCGCAAGGCGCTAAAAATAGACTATGAAGCGGAAGCCCCGCTCGAAAGTTCGTCCGACCACGACCGCATTTTTAAAGAATTGCTCAGCAGCAAAGAGGCAACCGTACGCCGTAAGGATGGTGATGTAGAGGCTGCCTTTAAAAAAGCGGCAAAAGTAGTGACAGCGGAGTATCAATGTCCCTTCCTGTCGCACAGCCCTATGGAGCCGATGAACTTCTTTGCAGATGTTCGCCCGGATGGGGTGGAGCTGATTGGCCCGATTCAAACCCCGGAGCGTGCACGCGCGGATGTGGCGAAACTCCTGAACATTGCCCCGGAAAAAGTCACGCTGGAGTTAACCCGCCTGGGTGGTGGCTTTGGCAGAAGGCTTTACGGAGACTATGTGCTGGAGGCAGCTGAGCTTTCCAGTATTGTAAAGAAACCAATCAAGCTGGTTTGGACCCGTGAAGACGATATGACCGGTGGTACGTATCGCCCGGCAGTGCGCTATCGCTTCGAGGCGGCACTGGACGCAAAAGGGAACATGATTGGTTACAAACTGCGTGGTGCAGGTATAAACTCAGGTAATCCCACGCGTGAAGACAACTTCCCTTCCGGTGCTGTCGAAAACCTGCTAATAGATTCTATAGAACATCAATCGCCAATCACCACAGGGGCATGGCGTGCACCCATCACCAACTTCCTGGCATTTGCTGAACAGGCTTTCCTGGATGAAGTGGCGCAGGCAGCCAAAAAAGACCCTGTGCAGTTCCGGCTGGAGTTGCTCGATAAAGCCAAAAACGCACCTGTTGGTGCTATCAAGTATGACATCGACCGCATGAAAGGTGTCATCAACCTGGCAGCCGAAAAGGCAGGTTGGGGCAAGAAGGAGGGAGTATCGCAAGGCTTTAGTGTATACTTCTCCCATAGGTCTTATGTAGCGCAGGTGGCGGATGTGGTGATGAAGGAAGGCAAACCTGCAGTTGACAGGATTCATGCTGCCGTGGATTGTGGCATTGTGGTAAACCTGAGTGGTGCATATCAGCAGGTGCGCGGTGGTGTGATTGATGGCCTGGGGCATGCCATATATAGCAACCTTACCTTCAAGGATGGCGCAGCAGAACAAAGCAACTTTAACAACTACCGCCTGATCCGGATGAAAGAGGTGCCGGAGGTAGATGTATACTTCGTTAACAACGGCATCGATCCGACCGGTCTGGGTGAGCCGGCGCTTCCTCCAACGGGTGGCGCTGTTGCAAATGCGATTTACAAGGCAACAGGCAAGCGGTTACGGAATCAACCCTTTATCAACCAGCCGGAGCTAAAGACAGTTTAACTGATGTTAGTTACAGAGCACACCACCTTGTAGCGCAAGTCTGCAGGCGGTGTGCTTTCGTTTTAAAAGAAAGCGCCATTGAATTACTACCTTAACTTTTAAGGTTTATCGCGTATAGCAGAGCATGTTGAGAGATAGTCACGGGAGGAAGATAAATTACTTAAGGCTGGCGGTAACCGATAGGTGCAACTTACGGTGCTTCTATTGCATGCCGGAAGAGGGACTCAACTGGCTTTCCCGCACTGAGCTGATGTCGTATGAAGAAATGCTGCACATCAGTTCCATATTGGTGAGAATGGGGGTGGAGAAGATTCGCATTACCGGCGGGGAGCCTTTTGTGCGCAAGGACCTCATGTCTTTTCTCACGCGCCTCTCACAGCTACAGGGGCTGCGCCAACTGACACTGACCACAAACGGGGTACTGACGGCACCCTTCGTACCTGCGCTTCAGAAAATCGGTGTAGCTTCCGTCAACCTCAGTCTCGACACCTTAGATCCGGAGCGCTTCCTGGCAATTACGCGCCGTGACGAATTTGCCAACGTCATGGCGACCTTGGATGCCCTGTTGAAGTATGGCATGGAGGTGAAGATAAATGCCGTGGTGATGGAAGGGAAAAATACCGAAGACATCCTGCCGCTGGTACAGCTGACAAAGGATATGCCTGTTAGTGTTCGTTTTATTGAAGAGATGCCCTTCAACGGTGGTTCACACCAAGCCAGCCTTACCTGGAATTATGTGCAGATTTTAAATACCATCCGGGAAAAATATCCTCAACTAAAGAAGCTGCAGGACCCGCCTTTCTCTACCTCCTTCAACTACCAGATTCCGGGGCACAAGGGCAGTGTGGGCATTATACCTGCTTATACCCGTTCTTTTTGCGGCTCCTGCAACCGCATCAGACTAACGCCGCAGGGCGACCTGAAAACCTGCCTTTACGGGAAGAATGTGCTGAACGTAAAGGATTTGATGCGCGCAGGTACAGATGCAGGAGGACTCGAAAATGCGCTTCTGCATGCCATAGGCAATAAGGAAAAAGATGGCTGGGAAGCAGCGCAACATGCTGCCGGCCTGCCGGTGTTGAACGCATCCATGGCTACGATAGGAGGGTAAAAAGCACTACGCATGATTAAAGTAGTAGAAGCGGAAGCTATTATTCAGGCTCAGGCACGGAATTACGGGGTAGAAGTAGTGCCACTGGAGCAGGCACTGGGCCGCGTGTTAGCCGTTGAACTGACTGCTGATAGGGACCTGCCACCTTTCAACAGGGTAGCCATGGATGGCATCGCCATCAAGTATGATGCCTTTGAGTCCGGCACTCGCTCTTTCCGAATCCAGGCAACCCAGGCCGCAGGCGATAAACCAGCAGAAGTGTTTGCTGCCGATGCGTGTGTGGAAATTATGACCGGGGCAGCCTTGCCTTCCATGCTCGATACGGTGGTTCGCTATGAAGACCTGGAGATAAAAGACGGGGTTGCAACGGTTTTAACAGATGCTGTAAAGCAGGGACAGAACCTCCACCAGCAGGGGAAAGATAAGAAAGTAGGGGAAGTGGTGGCACCAGCCAACAAGCTGATTGATGCTGCGCTGATAGGAGTGGCAGCATCGGTGGGTGCCACAGCGCTGCGTGTGAAGACGCTGCCCAAAGTAGTGGTGATTTCTACAGGTGATGAGCTGGTGGAAGTGCAGGAAGCACCGCTCCCGTACCAAATCAGGCGGTCGAATAGCTATACGATACAAGCCGCTTTGCAGCAGTATGGCATACAGGCAGCGCAATTGCACATTCCGGATGATAAAGAAAGTATAAAGCACCAGTTAGCAGGCTGTCTTCAAGCCTATGATGTGCTCCTGCTGAGCGGCGGCATCTCCATGGGCAAGTATGATTTTGTGCCTCAGGTGCTGGAGGAACTGCAGGTAAGTAAGCTGTTCCATAAAGTGCAGCAACGGCCGGGCAAACCCTTCTGGTTTGGCAAACATGCCAACGGCGTGCTGGTGTTTGCCTTGCCTGGTAACCCGGTCTCTACGTTTATGTGCTTTCACCGCAACTTTGTGCCCTGGCTGAAGGCAAGTATAGGCCTGCCCGTAACACAGGCTTTCGCCGCTTTGAGCACAGACTTTGCGTTTGAGCCGGACTTGCAGTACTTCCTGCAGGTAAGTATAAGTATAAATACCAACGGGCAATTAGTTGCCACACCGCTCGTCGGCAATGGCTCCGGCGATTTTGCCAATCTGGTCGAAGCAGACGCATTCCTGGAGCTTCCGGCAGAAAAGCGTAACTTTAAGCAAGGCGAAGTATACCGGATATGGCCTTTTAAGCCGGTCCTATACTAATACTTCGTCCCTCAAAGTATAAATAAGCAAGTATAACATGAGTGATTTCTCGCACCTGAACGATAAAGGGCAAGCCACGATGGTAGATGTGGGCGGAAAGCAAGCGACCTACCGCACCGCCACAGCCCGGAGCATTGTATCGCTGCCACAGCAAGTCTTGGAGAAGCTAATCGAAGGAGACATGCAGACCAAGAAGGGCTCTGTGTTCCAGACAGCCATCATCGCCGGCATTATGGCCGCCAAGAAAACAGGCGATTTAATCCCACTGTGCCACCCCATCGGCATGGACAACTGCAACATCAACATACAGCTAAACGAGCAGCAGGAGGTTGTGATTGACTGCACAGCCAGTATCACGGCCAAGACAGGCATTGAAATGGAAGCGCTGGTGGGGGCATCGGTAGCGGCGTTAACCGTGTATGATATGTGCAAGGCGCTGAGCCATGATATCGTCATCAAAGAGACAAAACTGATTGAGAAGACAGGAGGGAAGCGTGACTTTAAAAGAGCATAAAAAACACAGCCTCATCCCCAGGCCAACCTACGGTAACTTTGGGAGAAATGAGTGGGCCATTCTTGGTACCCCTTGCAGTGCCATCAAAGCGCTTGCGGATACGGTGATAAAAGCCCTGTCCGGCAAGTATAAATGTGCTTATGTAGATGCGCAACATGCCCATGCCGACGAGGAAGCTGTGTTGCCCGGTCGTTTGGCTGCTGGTGCTGTGGCAACGTATACCGACCAGATTCACTACCATCAGTTCGACTTCAAAAAAGAGCTGAATCCTTTTCACTTCAGGCAGCTTTTCGCAGACATGGACCTGGTACTGGTAAATGGCAACCATGAACAGGCAAAAGCGCAGGTGGTGGTCATAGATACATCTAAGAAAGCATCACTTCAGAAGCGCCTCTCGCAGCTAACCCATGTGCAGTTGTTTTTACTGGCAGACAATGCGGACGAGGTTTTTGACTTTATACAGGACGCCGTGCCTGATTGGCAAAACGTCCCACTTTACCGATTAAGCGAAACCGGAAAGATTGTTGCGTTCTTCCAGGAGCAGTTGCAGCAGGCAAGGCCCATGCTGAACGGTTTGGTGTTGGCAGGTGGCCAGAGCCTGCGCATGGGCCAGGACAAAGGCGCGCTGCAGTGGCATGGGAAAGCCCAACGCTATTTTATGGCAGATATGCTAAAGTCGTTTTGTGCGGAAGTTTTCATCTCCTGCCGAGCAGAGCAAGCCGGTGAACTAGACCGAACGTATAAGCCATTGGCTGATACCTTTACAGGACTGGGTCCTTACGGAGCTATCCTTTCAGCGTTTCGGGAGCAGCCGGATGCGGCATGGCTCGTGGTGGCCTGCGACCTGCCCTTGCTGAATAAAGCAACCCTTCAGCAGTTGGTTGATAAGCGGAACAGCTCCGCCGTTGCCACTACGTTCGAAAGTCCGCATGATGGATTTCCGGAGCCGCTGATTACGATTTGGGAGCCAAAGAGCTATCCGCAATTACTATCTTTCCTAGGGCAGGGCTATACTTGCCCACGCAAGGTATTGCTCAACAGCGATACGCAGCTACTGACTCCCCTTGACCCGGAGGCGCTGATGAACGTGAACACCCCGGAGGAACTGGCGCGCGTAAAAGAGGTCTTGGCCCAACGAACAACCAGCATCCATGCAGAATAACCTGCTACGTTATACTTGCCAGATAGCACTGCCGGGCTTTAGCGAGGCTTCTCAGCAGCAACTGCAGGAAGCCCGGGTGCTGGTTGTCGGGGCAGGGGGGCTGGGGTGCCCGGCCGCGCAATACCTGGCCGCGGCTGGCATTGGCACCTTAGGTATTGCCGATTTTGATGTGGTATCAGTCGGAAACCTGCACCGGCAGGTACTTTTTACACCGGAGGAGGTGGGGCAGCACAAAGCGTTGGTAGCCTGCGAAAAGCTACAGCGCCAGAACCCTGGTATTAAACTGGTGCCGCATGTGCTCAAGGTTACCTCCGATAACATCCTGGCGCTGCTGCAGGAGTATGATTTGGTGCTGGATGGTACGGACAATTTTGACACGAAGTACCTGCTAAACGATGCCTGCGTGTTGGCCGGAAAGCCGCTGGTTTACGGGGCGATTTACCAGTTCGATGGGCAGGTGGCCGTTTGGAATGTAAGGCAGCCGGATGGAAGCTTCTCGCCCAATTACCGGGACGTGTACCCGATGGTCGATGACTCGCAGGTGCCGAATTGTGCCGAAGGGGGCGTGATTCCTACACTGGCTGGTATGATTGGCTGCATGCAGGCCAATGAGGTAATCAAATTTATCACGAAAACGGGTGATTTATTGGCCGGTAAACTTTTGCTGGTGGATGCGCTAAGTATGCAGAGCCGTGTCATTAAGCTCGGGAAAGCCACGAAAACAAGTATAAGCGCTTTGCCGCAAACGGAGGAAGTGCCAACACTGTCTGTCCAGGAAGTAAAGCAACAGCTGGAGACGGAGGGCTGTGTGCTGGTGGATGTCCGGAATCAGGCTGAGCGGGATACCTACCATATTGGCGGAGAGCACGTGCCGCTGGAAGCCTTGACGGAAGAGGCGGCTTTTCTCGCATCAGACAAACCGATACTGATTTACTGCGCGTCTGGGAAGCGAAGCGGTGAAGCTGTTAAGCGCCTGAAAAAGATGTTTCCCGAAAAAGAAATCTATTCACTAGAGGGGGGAATGAAGGCCTGGCGGGAGCAAGTATAACTACGGGTGCGCTGCCACCCATACTTCCCCGTCTTCAAAAAACTCCTTTTTCCAGATGGGCACGGTTTGCTTTAAAGTATCGATAATGTAGCGGCAGGCATCAAAAGCAGCAGCCCGGTGTGCCGCCGCTACCGCAATGACTACCGGTACCTCACCCACCTGCAAGGTGCCGGTTCGGTGGTGCAGGAGCACCTTTTGTACCGGCCATTTTTCCATCGCCTGCTTTGCAATTTTCTGCATTTCCTTCAGGGCCATTTGCCTGTAGGCTTCAAACTCCAGCCGCAAAACAGCTCTGCCTTTGGTGGCATTGCGCACCGTGCCAATAAACACATCAATACCACCGCACTCCGGCGACATCACCCATGCCACGCAGGCGGGTATATCCAGGGGCTCCTCTGTAAGTTTAATATCGACCATGTTACCGTCTCTCAACCGCCGCTTACGGGTGGAATAATAGCCACTTCATCCTGTTGTTGCAGCGCGTCACCATCCGCTGCATATGCATCGTTCACGGCTATCATGTAGGATGCCAGCTGCTTCAGGCGGGGGTATTTTTCCTCCAGTTTGCTACGCAGGTCGGTAACGGTGCCCGCTTCGGGCAGCTCCACCTCTATGGCAGAGGCTCCAAAGATATCCTTCGCAATTCCGAAAGCCAATACGTTTATGTTCATGCTATACTTAATTAATCCAGGGCAGGTGCTTGTAGAGAACTTCTACACCGGCCACAAAAATGAGCGCTGCCGTCATGCGGCGAATTACCAGCGGGTTGAACGTAAAGATGGACAGGCGGGACCCCAACTGGCCGCCCACCAGCACCGCGCTGCACAGCAGCAGTATACGCGTCAGGTTGATAGAGGGCGGTAGCTGTGAAAGCTGGCCCGCAATACCTGCCAGCGAATTGACAAGTATAAAGACACTGGCCGTCGCTGCTATTTTCTTTGTGCCATCCCACTTCATCAGGTGCAGGACGGGAGAGAGAAAGATACCGCCGCCAATGCCCAGCATGCCGGACAGGAATCCGATAGAGCCACCCAGCAAACCATCTTTCGAATAGCTCTTTTCTTCTACAACGACGGCTGCTGCGCCTTCGGAAGCAGTTCGTTGGCGGAACCACATCAGCAGGGCCGCCACTACCAGGCTGCACCCCAGCAGCACATAAAATGTATGTTGCTCTATCCGTAGGGATGCCCCCAGGTAAGCTGCAGGTATACTCAGCAGCGCAAGGGGGGCTACTTTTCGCCAGTTCACGTGGTTGTTGCGGATGTAAAGTATCGTGCCACCCGTTACAACCACAATGTTACAGATGAGCGCAATCAGCCTTACTTCCGTAAAGGGCAAGGCATACAGGGCAAGTATAGCCAGGTAGCTGGAGCCGCCCCCAAACCCCACCGATGCATACACAAAGGCTATCACAAAAAAGAAAAGCAATAGCTCCGGGTGCTGCATAGGTTATGACTTGGTTGATTTCAACTGAAGGGTGCGCCTACTTTGAACGTAATGCCTTTACCTGAGCCGGTGTAACAGCCTTGGCTTTGTTGCCCCAGTTATTCTGTATATAGTTAACCACATCCGCCACTTCCTGATCAGATAAATGGGGTAGTGCGGGCATTTCCATGTTGTACGTTTCGCCGTTCACGGTTATCTCCCCTGATACACCGTGCACGACTGCTTTAATCGCACGGGTCGGGTCTTTCATGAGATTAGCAGAGTTGGCTAAGGGCGGGAAAGCTCCTGGTACGCCTTCGCCATTCTCCATGTGGCAGCTCTGGCAATTAGCAATGTAAAGTTGCTTTCCTCTTTTAATGCTATCTGCAGGCTTGTCTGTGCCCACAGAAGAAATAACGTAACCGGATGTAAGCAGCGTAGAAATCAGTATTGTTTTGAACATAGTGTGCGTGTTTGGTAGGCCAAGATAGTTAAAAAAAATTTCTGTCTATAGTACGCAAAACGGGTTTAAACATCTGTCAGGTTACAAACAGATGATTGGAGCATGCTGGCTTTGTTACGAGGGGAACTGCCGCAAATTGTTAGAACAAGAGTTTAGAAAGTGCCGTTAGTCCTACGATAAGTATTACACCTTTTGAACTACGGGAAGGCCATTGGTGGCTGCTGGTTTGCTGATGTCGGGTGCTTCAGTTATTGAACTGTCTCACAAACCGGCTTCCAAAGTATTAAGAGCAAAACACCGTCCTGACCAACATACTTCATCATACTATGGAAAACGACTCCACTCCATTACCTGATAAACAGCCGGTCATGCTGCACATTAACGGCGCAGAAGTAAAGCTGCAGCTAGCTCCCTGGACCTCGCTGCTCGATGCATTGCGCGAGCACTTACATCTGACAGGCACTAAAAAAGGGTGTGACCACGGCCAGTGCGGGGCATGTACGGTTCTTGTAGACGGAAAGCGCATCAACTCCTGCCTGACCCTCGCTGTGATGCAGGAAGGCAAAGAAGTTACTACTATTGAAGGGCTTGCCAAAGACGGGGAATTGCACCCGGTACAGCAAGCCTTTATTGATCATGATGCCTTTCAGTGCGGCTACTGCACTCCCGGCCAGATCTGCTCGGTGATAGGATTGGTAAACGAAGGCAAGGCCAAAACGCTGGATGACATTCGTGACCTGATGAGTGGGAACGTGTGTCGTTGTGGGGCCTATGTAAATATTGTAAAAGTGGTGCAGGAAGCATTGGAAAGGAGCGAAGCCAGATGAGGCCATTTACATTTACCAGGGTTAAGGATGTAGCCACTGCGGTGCAGGAAGTTACAGGACAGCAAAACGCCAAGTTTATAGCCGGTGGTACAAATCTGCTGGATCTGATGAAGATAGATGTGATGACGCCTCAACACTTGGTCGATATCACCCACATCGCATTAAAAACAATAGAGGAGAATAAGGAGGGAGGTTTGCGACTGGGAGCACTTGCCACCAATGCGGCTACGGCCTATCATGCGCTGGTAGAGACGCGTTATCCCTTACTCTCACACGCCATACTTGCCGGTGCCACCGGGCAGCTGCGCAATATGGCTACCGATGGCGGTAACCTGCTGCAACGGACCCGCTGCTACTATTTCTACGACACCGACACTCCCTGCAACAAGCGGGAGCCCGGTTCGGGCTGCTCTGCCATAAAAGGCTATAACCGTGACCTGGCTATACTTGGCACCAGCGAACACTGCATTGCCACACACCCCTCCGATATGGCGGTGGCGCTGGCGGCGTTGGATGCAAAAGTTAATGTAACGGGTAAAGACGGCGACCGTGTCATTCCAATCCTGGAGTTTCACAGGCTGCCGGGCGATAAGCCGCACATTGACACAAACCTGAAGGAAGACGAGATCATCACCTCCATCGATCTGCCAGCCAAGGGCTTTGCCGACCATTATACATATATCAAACTGCGCGATAGGGCCTCTTATGCGTTTGCGCTGGTGTCGGTTGCCATTGGGCTCGAGATGGAGGGCAACACAGTGAAAGAGGCACGCATTGCGTTGGGGGGCGTAGCACATAAACCCTGGAGATTGCCCCAGGCAGAGGCGCTGCTTCAGGGGAAGGAAGCAACCAAAGCCAATTTTACGAAAGTGGCCGAGGCCTATTTAGAGGGTGCGAAGGGGTACGGAGACAACGATTTTAAAATTGAACTGGCCAGGCGCGCGATGGTGCGTGCGCTGGAGCAGGCTTTAAGTATGGAGGCAGCATCATGAAGACAGAACAGATAGGAAAACCATCCAACCGTGTAGATGGTCGCGCAAAAGTAACCGGCGAAGCAAAGTATGCTGCTGAGTTCAATGCCCCGAATCTGGCCTATGGCTTTGTGTTGAACAGTGCCATCGCAAGGGGAACGATAAAAAGTATAGATACCAGTAAAGCCCTGGCCCTGGATGGGGTGTTGGAGGTATTCACCCACGAAAACAGACCCGGTTATGTTTGGGGAGATAAGAATTATCAGGACGAAGATTCACCGCCTGGTTCGCCGTTCCGGCCGCTCTACAAAAGCGAGATACAGTTCAGTATGCAACCCATTGCCCTGGTTGTGGCAGAAACCTTTGAGCTGGCGCGCTATGCCGCCACACTTGTAGAAGTGGTGTATGAGCCCGATGAATTTGAATCAGACTTTAATGCCAATATGGAAAAGGCTTATAAGCCTAAAAAGTATAAATCTACGCCGCCACAAGACCCTAGGGGCAAGCCGGAGGAAGCCCTGGCAGAAGCTGCCGTAAAAATTGAACAGACATATGCGCACCCAAGCGAGCATCACAACCCGATGGAGATGCATGCTTCTACAGTTGTATGGGAGGGAGATGGAAGAATTACGGTGTATGACAAAATCCAGGGCGTACAGAACAGCCAGAAGTATTTAACCAATGCCTTTGGCCTGGATGAAGCGCACGTGCGCGTGATTTCTCCTTTTGTGGGCGGTGCGTTCGGTTCTGGACTGCGCCCGCAGTACCAGTTGTTCCTGGCAGTGTTGGCGGCGCTCCAGCTCAAGCGCTCTGTCAGGGTGGTGCTTACGCGGCAGCAGATGTTCTCCTTTGGCCACCGGCCCAAAACGGTTCAACGTTTTGCGATAGGCGCCTCAGAGGATGGCAAGCTGCAGGCAATCCAACAGGATGTGTTTGCCGAGACCTCAAAGTTCGAGGATTACTCAGAGGATGTGGTGATCTGGCCTGGCGTACTGTACAAGTGCGATAACGTGAAGCTGAGCCATAAACTAGTGGGGTTGGATGTGTATACCCCGCTGGATATGCGTGCACCGGGTGGTACTACGGGTATCTATGCGATGGAGTGTGCCATGGATGAAATGGCCTATAAACTGGGCATGGACCCGCTGGAGTTCAGGCTGAAGAATTACGCTGAAAAAGACCAGAACAAGGACAAGCTTTTCTCCAGTAAAGAGCTGAAGGAATGTTACCGGCAGGGAGCTGAAAAATTTGGCTGGAGCAAACGCAATCCGGAGCCAAGGTCGATGAAAGAGGGGCACAACCTGGTTGGCTGGGGAATGGCCCACGGAGCCTGGGAAGCAAAGCAACAGGAGGCCGAGGCCAAGGCTACGTTAACGCCTGATGGTAAACTAACTGTGGGGAGCGCCACTGCCGATATCGGGACCGGTACCTACACCGCCATGACACAGATAGCTGCCGATACAGTCGGGCTTCCCCTGGAAAATGTGACCTTCCAACTCGGAGACTCTTCTTTGCCAAAATCCCCTTTGGAAGGAGGATCGTGGACGGTTTCCTCTGTCGGCTCAGCCGTAAAAGCAGTCTGTGACAAAGTGCGTGAAAAGCTTTTAGACCTGGCGCAGCAGCTGGAAAACTCACCTGTGGCGAATGTGGGATTGGATGAGGTTACCTTTGCTGATGGTAAGATTAGCCTGAATACCGATCCGTCTAAAACGGTCTCTATTTTAGATGCCCTGAAGCAGAACGGGGGGCAGGCAATAGAGGAAAAAGTAACCAGCAAACCGGTGGAAGGACAGGAGAAATTTTCACCTTATGCGCATTCAGCCACCTTTGTGGAAGTAAAGGTAGACGAAGACCTGGGAACTGTAAAAGTTACGCGTGTGGTGAGTGCCATTGCCGGTGGCCGCATCATAAACCCTAAAACAGCCCGAAGCCAGATCTTGGGTGGTATGGTATGGGGAATCGGTGCGGCGCTGGAAGAAGAAACCGTAATGGATAATAATCTGGGACGCTTTATAAACCATGATCTGGACAAATACCATGTTCCCGTAAACGCCGATGTAC
This sequence comes from Pontibacter chinhatensis, assembly GCF_900113285.1. Taxonomy (GTDB): domain Bacteria; phylum Bacteroidota; class Bacteroidia; order Cytophagales; family Hymenobacteraceae; genus Pontibacter; species Pontibacter chinhatensis. The sequence continues at coordinate 503,090 of NZ_FOOT01000002.1, read as the reverse complement.
ATGACATGGAGGTCATCTTTGTAGAAGAAAAAGATGAGCACGTGAACCCTATTGGGGCGAAAGGCTTGGGAGAGATAGGTATTGTAAGTGTAGCCCCTGCCATTGCCAACGCTGTTTTCCATGCAACCGGCAAGCGAATTAGGGAGCTGCCGATTACATTGGATAAGCTGTTGTAACTAAAGCATAGGAACCTTACATAAGTATAAGTATGGGTGAACAAAGTATAGCTGTTCAATAGACGATTTAGGCTTATGACATCTCGCGCACACAAGAGCCTGCAAACATAACTATGCAGGCTCTTGTGTTTTCGAGCATACTAGAAACTGCCCCTGTTCCGGAATAGTAGGTGAGTACGAACGTCTGCGATAAGCAGCGGAAGTGCAATGGACAAAGCTGTAGTTTGCTTGGACAAAGTTGTATTGGGGACCAAGCCTACGTCTTCAAATTAAGCACACGTATTGAACGCCAGCTTCCTGTTCCTAAACGCCGAATCCGTAAGTATCCTCTGGTAAAAAGTTTTTCAGAGGATGGAAGCAGGTCTTGTTAATCTAATTAAAATATATAGATTTATAAGCGTAAAATGATGTTTTACGTGGTGCATCCGGGCGCGATGTTTTCTGCTACCGCCCTGTTGTAGCTCCACATACTTAGGAACATAACATAAAACCATGAAGCGAATCCTACTGCCTTTGGCGCTCTTTATGATGACAGCAACCGCCTTTGCCCAGGACTGGCCCAACCTGAAGAAGTACGAGGCCGCCAACCAGGAGGTCCTGGCCTCTGCCACACGCCCCAGGGCCGTGTTCATGGGCAATTCCATCACCGAGGGCTGGTGGCAGCAGCGGCCGGAGTTCTTCGAAAAGAACGGCTTCGTGGGCAGGGGTATAGGGGGGCAGACCACGCCCCAGATGCTCATCCGCTTCACCCCCGACGTGCTTGACCTGAAGCCGGAGGTGGTCGTTATCCTGGCCGGCACCAACGACATTGCAGGCAACACCGGCCCCTCCACAGTGAAGATGATAACCGACAACCTGGCGGCCATGGCTCAGTTGGCGAAGGCCAACGGGGTAAAGGTGGTGCTGAGCTCGATTTTGCCTGTGAAGGAGTACCCGTGGAAGAAGGAGGCCGACGCGGTGGGCATGATCGCCCAGGTGAACGCGTGGATGAAGCAGTACGCGGCTGAGCAAGGCTTCATCTACCTGGACTACTTCCCAGCCATGGCAGACAAGGAGCAGGGACTGAAAAAGGAGTACTCCGGCGACGGCGTGCACCCCAACCTCAAGGGCTATGCCGTGATGGAGCCACTGGTGCTCCAGGCGGTGCAGAAGGCGCTACAGTAAGGCCCGAGAGGTGAGAGAAAGGCGCTTAATTGTCCGTGCTCTCAGCAAGTTGGCGCTTCCGCCATGCAAGTAGTAGCAATGGCGGCTACAAATTATACTTTATTATACTTTGAAGACGGGCTTAATATAAAAACTGGGCCGGAGCTAACTCACAGCCCCGGCCCAATTTAGCTTATACTTCAGTCTATACTTTTAATAGTTAACTTACCAGGTGATATGACTTAGGGTAGCCCGGTACCTCAACCATTCGCTCCTCACACCAATTAAGCCTCCTTTCATACCTCACCCTTGAGCGCAGCGCCTGGCTGTAAAGCAGATTTATACTCTCACTCAACCGCTTTAGCCCGCTAGCCAGCCAGTACAAAGTATAGGAGAGCTTAAACCTAGCCACTGGCCCGTGTCAGGCTGGAAGTATAAAAACATACTTGCAGGCTACTTGCCAAGAAGTCTAGCAAAATGGTTGTCCAGGTGGTTGCGCATGCCATTGCGCAGCATCTCAGCCGAACCATGTTCTATAATATCCACCAGCCCCTTATGGGACACGAACTTGCGGACAGGTACATCCATATTCAGCAGCCCGCTGCGCTGCACATAATCAAACACAGGCAGCAGCATGCTCTGAAACTTCTTTAAGGTGGTATTACCGGATATCTCGTAGAGCTTGCCATGGAAGGATATCTCGTGCTGCACCTGAAAAATCGTAGAGTCGGAAAGGTCTGGCTCGTTTGCCACAATTTCTTTCAGCTCCTCAATATCTTCCTTCGTAACGCGCTCCATTATAAAGTCTGCCATGCCGATTTCCAGTACCAGGCGCAGCTCAAACACCTCCCGAAGCGTTGCGTTATCGAGCACCTGAGGTATCAGGCGCTTCTCCAGCATCGACAGCAGGTCCGGGTTTGTAATCACAGCGCCCCGGTGTTTCTTAGACTCAATCAGGCCTATCATCCGCAGGCGCAGCAAAGCTTCTCTTATCACGGTGCGGCTAACGCCCAGGGTGGCCGCAAGCTCCATTTCCTTCGGTATGGCATCCCCTACCTTGAGGTTCTGCTGCACCAGCAGCTCAAGTAAGTTCATTTCTACTTTGTCAACCAGCGAACTGGTATCGATAGCACCTATCTTATTAAACGGAGACTCCATGCTTATGCCTTATATGTCTAACTTAAGTTTGTTAATAGTCAATTTACAAAGTTACTACAACTAAGGAAAAGTTGTTTTAAGAAAAAGTTACGGATTTTTTTTGGGATTCAAGATAAAGTCTCTTATGTTTATTATGTCATACATAAGTCAATAACCTTAACCTCTCATCTTATGAAACTTAAACCATTACTCAGGCTATTCCTCTGGGGGATATGTCTGCTCATGGCTCCCCAACTATTCGCCCAAGGGACGACAGTCAGCGGGCGGGTGATTTCTTCTGAAGATAAGTTACCACTGATCGGGGTAAGCTTAAACATAAAAGGTACAGACCGCGGCACCCAGACGGATGTAGAAGGCGCCTTTACCATTCGGGCGGCCGCAGGGGATGTGCTCGTGGTAAGGTACCTGGGCTTTGAGGCGCGGGAAGTAACCGTACCAGCCAACACCGAAACTTTGGAGATTGCCCTGTCTCCGGCTACAGCCAAGCTTGGCGAAGTGGTGGTGGTAGGATACGGTACCCAGAGCCGCGAGACGCTTACCGGCGCCGTTTCTACTGTAGACAACAAAGTGCTGGAGTCGGCGCCGCGCACCAACGTGGCCACGGCCCTGCAGGGCACGGTTACGGGCTTGCGGGTGCAGCAGACATCAGGCCAGCCGGGCGCTACGCCTAATATCACCTTCCGGGGTGGCACCAACTTTAACGGCTCAGGCTCTCCGCTTGTGATTGTGGACGGAGTGATTTTCCCCTCCTTATATGGTGTCAACTCCGAAGATATCGAATCCATTAACGTGCTGAAGGACGCTGCCTCTACCGCTATTTATGGAGCGAGAGCAGCCAACGGTGTTATCCTGATCACGACCAAGAAAGGCAAGAAAGGCCGCGCGCAGGTAACCTATAGCCTGAAGCACGCCCAAAACTACATCCGCCGCAACCCGATAGACTTCATGAGCGCGGAGGATTACATTCTCTGGAACAGAAGGGGCCTGGGCAGCCGGTATGAGGCCGCCATGAAAGATGGTAACACGGCTGAGGCGAATAACGCCCGCAACCAGCTGACTGGCTCCTGGGGATGGGCGCAGAGCCCTGCCTGGGCGGCACCAGACGGCAAATACTCCACACAACTGGTAAGCGGTAACAACAGGCACCTGCTGAACGACCCGATGTGGAACCTGCTGGTTGATAAGAACCCCTTTGGTACAGGGCAAATGGATAGTATCCTGTACCGCTCTACTTCTCAAAGGGAGCTGGAGGATATGATTCTGCAGGAGAGCTCGCTGCAGGAGCATTACATCAACTTCTCGGGCGGTGGCGATAAAGGTACTTTTGCCTTGGGCGTTGGTACTGTAAAGGATGTGGGAATGGTAGTAGGCTCCTCCCTGAAAAGGTATAACCTGAACTTCAACGGTGGGCTGGATGTGAACGAGGACTTCAAAATCAACCTGAACCTTTCGGCCTACAACGATAAAAACACACCGTCTTACCTAACGGCAGATGCAGGCGGCGGCCTGACTGGCGGCTTGATTCAACGTTTTGGTGGCATCGCTCCAACAGCGCGCTTCACGCATGACGTGACAGGTGCAATACTGCCTGGCGTAGACGGCGGCACGCTGGGCAACCCGCTTTACCTGCAGGATAAGTTCGTAAACAAGAACGAGGAGCAGCGCTTCTCCGGTAGCCTGAACCTGGAGTACCGCATATTGCCGCAGCTGAAGGCCATGGCCTCTGCCTCTGGTTTTATGCGCTATACCAGCTACGAGAGCTTTACCAAGGCCTACCAGAACGGAACGGGCGGCGCCTTCATCAACACCAGAAACGCCTCGTATACCCTTCCGCGTGCCAATCAGTACTCCTACAACGCCTTTTTGCAGTATGACAATACCTTTGGCAAACACACGCTGAGCGTGCTGGGTGGCGGGGAGTATTTCGACTCACGTTTCTACCAGTTCAGTGCCTCGGCCCGCGGTGCTTCCACCGACTTTATCCCATACTTGTCAGCCTCTACTGAGGCGGTGGGTATTCCATACTCCGGCTTCTACTCCTGGAACCGCCTGGTGTCCGGTATCGGCCGCGTTACCTACGATTACGACTCGCGCTACCTGCTGAACGTGAACATGCGTTACGACGGAACTTCGCGCCTGGCGGATAACCGCTACGGCCTTTTCCCGGGCATTTCTGCTGGCTGGAACCTGCATAACGAAGCTTTCTTCACTAATTCCGGCATCAGCGACTACATCAGCACCATTAAGCCGCGTGTGAGTTGGGGACAGAACGGTAGCATCGAGCCGCTGAGCGACTTTGCCACAGCTGCTACGTATGGGGGCACCGGCATCTACGGTGGGCAGGCAGGCTTTGCGCCTAACTTCCTGCTGAACACCGCCCTGAAGTGGGAGCGTGCATCCTCGCTCAACTTTGGTTTAGACCTGGGCCTGTTCGAGAACCGCATCACTGTTATCGGCGACTACTTTATCCGCGACATCTACGACAAGATTACCTCGCTGGGCATCCCTAGCTGGACGGGATACGGCAGCTTTACCACCAACCTGGGCCAGCTGCAGAACCGCGGGGTAGAGCTGGAGGTAAGGGCAAACGTGATTCGTCCTGCGCAGCCGGATGGCTTCAGCTGGGATGTGAGCGCCAACTTCTTCCACGTGAAGAACTACGCTAAAAAACTGCCTGACAACGGCCTGGAGAACAACAGGCAAAGCACCATAGAAGTATATGACCCGGCAAGCGGCAAGCGGGTGCATGTGGCTGGTTTGCAGGAAGGCAAGCGCGTAGGCCTGGATGAGATCTGGGCGCCTATCTATGATGGCCTGTACCTGACAGAGGCTGACCTGGAGGCAGATGCTAACTTGTATAACGCTTACCTGCCGCACCGCGATAAGAAAGTGAAGCTGCTGGGCGATGCCCGCTGGCGCGATCTGGACCAGAATGACACCATCGACTTCCGCGACAGGGTTTTCGTGGGCCGCACTATTCCAACTGTGCAAGGCGGCTTCGGCACAAACTTCAGCTGGAAAGGCTTCAACCTGTTTGCACAGTTTGATTTCGCTCTGGGCCACACAATCCTGAACCAGTCCAAGCTCAGAGGCTTGTCGCAGGTGCAGGGCTCGCAGAACGGGCCGGTGGACGTGAAAAACACCTGGCACCCGGACAACCCAAGCGGCACTCTGCCACGCTACTACTGGGCGAACTATGGCCGCAACTACTTCCAGGACGCCGGTGGCAGCACAACCTCTTTTGCCAACTTCTATGAGAAAGGCGACTACCTGGCCATGCGCGAGATCACATTGAGCTACCAGGTGCCGCAGGCCTTCCTGCAAGGGGTGCTGCGCGATAAACTGCAGGGGCTGCGCCTCTTCGTAACCGGCACCAACCTGGCGTACTTTACTGGCTACAGTGGCAATTTCCCGGAGGTGGGAGGCAACGATGTGGGTAGATTCGCGCTGCCGCGCACTATCACCACAGGTTTGAACGTGACACTATAAAACGGGCTTTTCAAGAGAAATCAACATGAAACGATATATTTCAAGTATAAAATATGTGCTGGGGCTCTCGTTGGTGCTTGGTGCCACGGGCTGCGGCGACCAGCTGGATGAGGTGAAACCACAAACCTCACTTAACCGGGACGTTATCCTCTCAGACCCGAACGCTGCCATGACCTTATACTATGGCGTGTACGGCTCCTTCCGATCGTACCACGGCACGCTGTTCTCGCTGGGGGAGATGCGCTCGGAGATATGGGCTGACGGTCTTTTCACAGAGTCCGAGGATGGGGGCGCCAGGAACTACTATACCCATAACATTGACGTTAACAATGTGCCGGCTACCAACTGGGCGGGCTTCTACAGCCTGCTGGATAAGCTGAACACAGCCATTAAGCTGTTCCCGCAAACACCGGTGCCGGATGACCAGAAGAACAGGGTGCTGGCTGAGATGCACGGTTTGCGCGGTTACATCTACTATACGATGCTTAAAACCTGGGGAGGCGTGCCGCTGACCACCGAGCCCGTAACACAGGTGGGCGGGCTGGCGGACCTCTACCGCGAGCGGGCTACCCCGGACGCCGTGATGGCCCAGGTAAAAGCTGACATCGATCAGTCGCTGGCGCTGTTTGGGAGCGATAACGCCCTGACCGGCGGCTTTACCGGCACCTCCAAGCACATCTACTGGAACCGCGCCGCTACCCTTACCCTGAAAGGCGATGCCTACCTCTGGTCGGGCACACATATGGGCGGTGGCAGCGCTGACTTTGCCGCGGCGCAGCAGGCACTGGAGGAGGTAGGCACCATCGGCGGACTTGGTTTGCTGGAGAACTATGCCGACCTGTTTAACCCGGCAAGAGAGGCTGGCAACAAGGAAATCATCTTTGCCATCAACTACGAGAAGGATGAGGGCACGATGGGCGTGTATGGCAACTTCAGGGTAAACACCACCCAGGCCAGCACCCTGCTGCTGGACCCTCTAACGAACCCAAGGACAGTGGCGCAGGCTTATCCTTATCTAGCGGGTGCAAGCCGCGTGGGCATGTCTGAAGGGATGATTCAGAAACTGCAGAACCCTGACGACAAGCGCATTGCGGCAACGTTTCAGGTGATGTACCGCGACGTAGCGCCTACTTACCCGATTGCCGGTGTGCTGCTGACCAAGTTTGCCGGCCGCCAAGATGCTGGGGCCCAGCTGTACGACACGGACTTCCCGGTGTACCGCTATGCCGATGTGCTCCTGATGCTGGCCGAGGCCAAGACCAAGCAGGGCATGGACCCATCCGCCGAGATAAACCAGATTCGGGCTCGTGCCTATGGCAGCGACTATACTCCTTATGAAAACGGCAGCCAGGAAGACAACATGCGCGCCATTCTGGAGGAGGACCTGCGGGAGTTTATAGGCGAGGGCAGGCGCTGGTGGTCGCTCCGCAGAGCGGGCAACGAGTGGGTGTTTGCCTACGTGGATCCGGTATACCTGGCCGCGGGGCAGGAGTACAAGCTGCTGCTGCCAATCTCGGTGGGCATGCTCAACTCCGATCCGAAACTGACACAGACGCCAGGGTACTAACCCCGGGCAAGGGCATGTATACTTGCCTGATGTGCTAAAAGGAGCTGTGCTATACGCTGGTGTGGCACAGCTCCACGGGCACAAAGCAGCAGCCGCCATACTTTGAACACGGTGAAGCTTAGGTTTTAAAGGGATTAAAAAGGTAGTACCTTTAAGAGTTCGCCCAAACCTTAAAGTATGGAAAGTATGCATGTCTGATGATGCTAAACAAAAAGCTCGAACATAATACAGAACGCTAAATACACCTGAATGAAATTTGCACACTTACAAGGGCTCATCGTGGCTCCTTTCACACCCATGCACCCAGATGGAAGCCTGCACCTGGAGCTGATCCCATCTTACTACAACCTGCTGAAAACAAACGGGAATACAGGAGCCTTCATCTGCGGCTCCACCGGGGAGGGCGTGTCCCTGACGCTGGAGGAGAAGAAGCAGGTAGCCGAGGCTTGGGGCGAGGCTACCAAAGGCGACGATGACTTTAAGGTAATCACGCTGGTGGGCGGCACCTGCCTGCAGGATGCCATCGACCTGTCGCGGCACGCGCAGCGTATCGGCCTGTACGCCGTATCATTTACGGCCCCCTCATACTTTAAGCCCGCTTCGGTGCAGGTGCTGGCTGAGTGCTGCAAAGCGGTGGCCGATGCCGTGCCGCAGATGGCCTTCTATTACTACCACATTCCGGTGCTGACGGGGGTGGGTTTCCAGATGATAGACCTGCTCAAAGAGGTGGAGGGAAGCATCCCCAACTTTGCGGGCATCAAGTATACGCACGAGGATTTCATGGATTTCCAGTCTTGCCTGCGCTTCGGCAACGGCAAGTATGACATGCTGTGGGGCCGCGATGAGAACCTCCTGTCTGCCCTGGTACTTGGGGCAAAGGGCGGTGTAGGCAGCACCTACAACTATGCCGCTCCGCTCTACACCAGCCTGATAGAGGCCTTTGAGCAAGGTGATTTGGAGAAGGCCCAAAGCCTGCAGCAGCAGTCCATCGACATGATCCGCCTGCTGGGCAAGTATGGCGGCATTGCCACCGGCAAAGCCTACATGAAACTGATTGGCCTCGACTGCGGCGCGTTCCGTCTGCCAGTTCGCAACATGGGTACAGCGCAGTTCCAGTCTTTTAAAGAGGATGTGGCCGCACTGGGTTTTGACGAATATTGCTCCCGCGCACCCGAAACGAAATACGCCTAACACAGTCTGATGAAAAATATCCTGCCTATACTTCTTTTTCTACTCGCCTTTACCGTAGGCCGGGCAGAACAGCAAAAGCCTAACAACCTGGAGTGGTCTGTTGCAGCCACACTTCCTGCCTCTCCCGGACAGGCGGTGCAGCCGGGCCTGGCCGGTCCGGTGGGCGGCGTGCACAACAACGCGCTGCTGCTGGGCGGTGGGGCCAACTTTCCGGAGGGCTTGCCTTGGGAGGGAGGAAAGAAAAAGTATTGGCAGGATATTTTCGTCTTGCTTAAAGACGGACAGGGCAAGTATAGCTGGCACGACAAAACCTTTCAACTGCCGCAGCCGCTGGCCTATAGCGCCAACGTTGCCACCCCGCAGGGCGTGGTAAGTATAGGCGGGGAGAATGAGCAGGGCATCCAGAACGCGGTGCTGCTGTTGCAGTGGAACCCCGCCTCAAAAGAAGTAAAGGTAGAGCAGCTGCCGGCGCTGCCGTTGCCCCTTACCAATGCTGCCGCGGCCGTCATCGGCAACCAGGTATACGTGGCAGGCGGCGAAACCACGGGCAAGGCCAGCAACGGCTTTTACCGCTTAGACTTATCTTCACTTTCCAAAGGCTGGGAGCAGCTGCCGGAGCTGCCAAAGGCGCTCTCGCATGCGGTGGCGTTTGTGCAGTCCAACGGCGAGTACCCGGCTTTATACCTGATTGGCGGCAGGGCCAGAACCGAGTCCGGCGTGAGCGAACTCTACGGCTCCACCTTCCGCTACGACCCAAAGAAGAACAACTGGAAACAACTTAGCAATATTTCTGACGGCAAGGGCAACGAAACAACGCTCTCTGCTGCTACCGGCGTTATCACCGGGGCCAACTACATCCTTGTTTTCGGAGGCGACAAAGGCAATGTCTTTACACAGATAGAGCAGCACAATGCCGCCATCGCCCGCACCACCGACGAGGCCGAGAAGGCAAGGCTGGAGGCAGCGCGCCTGGCCCTGCAGACCCAGCACGAGGGCTTCAGCAAAGACATTTACCTCTACAACACTGTTACCGACGCCTGGACCAAGTCCAGCGAGCTGCCTTACGCGCCCGTAACCACCTTTGCCACCCGCTGGGACAACGACATCCTGATTCCTTCCGGCGAAATCAGGCCGGGGGTGCGCACGCCGGAGGTGCTCAAAGGCAATCTCGCGCCGCAGCACTACTTCGCCTGGCTCGACTACGTGGTCGTGGTGTTATACTTGCTGCTGATGGTGGGCATCGGCATGTGGACCTCCCGTAACCAAAGCACCACCGACGACTACTTCCGCGGCGGGCAGCGCATACCGGGCTGGGCCGCTGGCCTGAGCATCTACGGCACGCAGCTGAGCGCCATCACCTTCATGTCCATCCCGGCCAAGACTTACGCCACCAACTGGAACTACTTTATACTTCAGATGACCATTATCCTGGTCATTCCTGTAATCACTACCTACTTCATTCCGTTTTACCGCAAGCTGCAGATAACCTCGGCTTACGAGTACCTGGAGAAGCGCTTCAACTACGTGGCGCGCGCCCTGGCCTCGTTGCTTTACATCATGCTGCAGCTCGGTCGCCTGGCCATCGTGCTCCTGCTGCCGAGCCTGGCGCTCACCCTGGTGACAGGCATTAACGTGAACCTGTGCATCCTGCTGATGGGCATAATTACAATCTTTTATACTATGAAGGGCGGCATTGAGGCTGTGGTATGGACGGACGTGGCGCAGGTGGTTATACTTTTGGGCGGTGCCCTGGTGTGCCTGGTGATGATTCCATTTCAGTTGGAGGCCGATGCTGACACGATCTGGCAAACCATCCAGCAAAACGAGAAGCTCAATATCCTCGACCTCACTTTCAGCCTTAATGAGCCTACGCTGTGGGTGGTGATACTGGGTGGCCTGGCTATCAACGTAATTTCCTATGGTACCGACCAATCCGTGGTGCAGAAATACCTGACCACGAAAAACGAGGCAGAGTCGAAGAAAAGTATGCGTTTGGGTGCTTGGATGGCGCTGCCTTCGGCTATCATCTTCTTCTCGATCGGTACCATGCTGTACCTGTTCTTTAGGGAGCACCCGGAGAAAGTGAACTACCAGCTGCAAAGCCAGGACGCTATCTTCCCGTGGTATATCGTAACGGAGCTTCCGGCGGGCATCACCGGCCTATTGATTGCCGCCATATTCGCAGCGGCCATGTCTACCCTGAGCAGCAGCATGAACTCGGTGACTACGGCCATCATCACTGACTTTTACAGGCGCTTTGTGCCGACCAAGTCAGACAAAAGCTACCTGAGCACCGCCAAGTACATCACCCTGACGATAGGCGTGGTGGGCACCTCGCTGGCGCTGGTGATGGCGCAATGGGGCATTTCTTCGCTCTGGGACCAGTTTAACACCATTCTTGGTCTGTTCACCGGCGGCCTGGGCGGCTTGTTCATGCTGGGCATCTTCACCAAAAGGGCCAATGCCAAAGGGGCTATTACGGGGCTTCTGCTGAGCGGACTGGTGCAGTTTTATATCAGCCAGTACACCAACATCAACCTGCTGCTCTATGCCTTCACCGGGCTGGCATCCTGCGTGATTTTCGGGTACCTGTTCAGCCTGCTTTTCGGCGGTCAGGAGCGCGAGCACGAGGGACTGACCATCTATGAGAGCGAGGCGCAGCGCGGCAAGGTAAAAGAGAAGGTGATGTAAGTATAGACCATAGTCTTTTAAAGTATAAACCCAAGTATAAAGCTGCGCTGGAAAACGCAGCAAGTATCAAACACAAAGTATAATGACAAGAGCCAAAGGTATTCTGTGCTGCCTGTTGCTGGTGCTGTTCTGTAGCGTGGGCTGCACCAGAAGCGTAACCACATCGGGTCCCGCAGTGAGTGGGGTAAGTATAACGAGCACTGCCCCAACCGTGCCGGTGCTGCGGGGCACGGAGCATAACCCGGTGCTGCGCGTAACGATGTACGTGCCGGCGGGCAGCGAAAGTATAAACTTCCAAAGTATAAAAGCCCGCCTCAACAGCACGGCCCTGCAGGATGTGGAGAAGCTGGATGTATACTTTACCGGCTCCGAGGCGCTGTTCCGTACCGATAACTTGGTTAAGACTATCCGGCCGACGGCAGAGGATTTTGAGGTGCCGTTGAGCATCCAGGCCAAGCCGGGCAAGCACTATATCTGGTTCAGCGTTACGCTGAAGGAGTCGGCCAACATCGATAACAAAGTGGCGCTGCACGCTACCCAATTGGTAGACGCGGCTGGCAAAGTATACCCGGTGTCGGAGGATGGCTCGGAGTATACCAAACGCATGGGCATTGCCCTGCGCAAGGCCGGCCAGGACGGTTCGCACACCTACCGCATCCCGGGCATCGCCACCACCGACAAAGGCACCCTGATTGCCGTGTATGACATCCGCTACGAGCACGCTGGCGACCTGCCGGCCAATATCGACGTGGGCATGAGCCGCAGCACCGACGGCGGCAAAACCTGGGAGCCGATGAAAATTATCATGGACATGGGCGAGCCGCACGAAAACAACGGCGTCGGCGACCCATCTATACTTTTTGACCCCGCCACCGGCAAAATTTGGGTGGCAGCGCTGTGGAGCAAGGGCAACCGTTCCATTGCCGGTTCCGGCCCCGGCCTGTCGCCGGACGAGACGGGGCAGTTTGTGCTGGTGAGCAGCGACGACGACGGCAAAACCTGGTCGGAGCCGTACAGCATCACTGATCAGATCAAGAACCCCGACTGGCGCCTCTATTTCAACGGCCCCGGCAACGGCATCGTGATGCAGAACGGCACGCTGGTTTTCCCGTCGCAGTACTGGGATGAGAACAAGATGCCGCACTCCTCTGTCATCTACAGCCAGGACAACGGCAAGACCTGGAAGAGCGGCATCGGCGCAAAATCCAATACCACCGAGAGCCAGGTAGTGGAAACCACGCCCGGCACCCTGATGCTGAACATGCGCGACAACCGCGGCCGCTTCCGATCTGTGGCTACCACCACCGACCTGGGCCAGACCTGGGTAGAGCACCATACTTCCTACAGCGCCCTGCCGGATCCGGTGTGCATGGCCGGCTTCATCAAGGCTGATGTGAGCACGAAGAAAGGGAAAGAGGAAGTACTCTTCTTCAGCAACGCCGCAACGCCGCACGGCCGCTACAACATCACGCTCAAAGCCAGCACCGATCTGGGCGAGGCCTGGCCCGAAAACAACGCCTTGCTGGTTGACGAGCGCGGTACGTACGGCTACTCAGCCCTCACCAAAGTCGATGATAACACCATCGGCCTGCTCTACGAGGGCGTGCGCGAGCTATACTTTGTGCGCATCCCGGTAAGCGAAGTAATAAACTAAAACCACAGCAACACACCTGCCCGAAAGTATAACCGGGCAGGTGTGTTGTGTTTGCATCTGCCATGACGCGTTTCCTACTGCTTTTTATCGCTTTTATACTTGCTATACCCGGGTACTCGCAGCAAGACGCGGCCCGGCTGAAAGTAGCCTGTATCGGCAACTCCGTAACCTTTGGGTATCTGATCGAGGACAGGGAGCAAAAAGCTTATCCGGCGCAGCTCCAGCATTTGCTCGGGCCGGCGTACGAGGTAGGGAATTTCGGGCTGAACGGGGCTACGCTGCTACGCAAAGGACACCGGCCCTACACCAAAACGCAGCAGTATCAGGATGCCCTTGCCTTCGAGCCTGATATTGCCGTGATTCACTTGGGCCTGAACGACACCGATCCGCGCAACTGGCCCAACTACCGCGATGAGTTTGCCGCTGATTACTACCACCTGATTGACACGCTGCGAGCCGTAAACCCGGAGGTGCGCATCCTTATCTCCCGGCTCACGCCCATTTTCTCGGGGCACCCGCGCTTTGCGTCCGGCACCCGCGACTGGTTCTGGCAGATTCAGGAACTGATACCTGTGATTGCCGAAAACAGAAAGGTAGAACTCATTGACCTGCACACTCCGCTCTACAGCCGCCCAGACCTGTTCCCCGACGAGCTGCACCCTACCGCCGAAGGAGCGGGCATTATAGCGAAAACCGTGTTCGGACACCTGACAGGCAAGTATGGTGGCTTACGTCTGGCGCCCGCTTTTTCAGACCACATGGTGCTGCAGCAGAAAATGCTAATTCCGGTGCAGGGCATAGCCGACGCCGGGCAAAAGGTGACCGTGCGGTTCAACGGAACGGAGGTAAAAGCCAGCGCCGGTGCTGACGGAAAATGGAAAGCTATACTTCCGCCTCAGAAAGCAGGAGGGCCGTTTGTGCTGCAGGTTTCCACACCAGATAAAAGTATAAGTATAAACGATGTGCTGGTGGGGGAGGTATGGCTGAGCTCCGGACAGTCGAACATGGCCTTTCCGCTGGCAGCGGCCCAGGGCGGGAAAGAGGAACTGCGGCAGGCGCAGCTTTCAAACGTTCGCCTGTTAAACATGAAGCCGCTTGCCGAAACAGGCAACTTCGCCTGGGATTCGCTCACGCTGCATAAGGTAAATCAGCTGGCCTACTTTTCAGGCACCTGGCAACGGGCCGATTCGGAAACAGCGAAGGATTTCTCGGCAGTGGCCTACTACTTTGGCAAGCAGTTGCAGGAGCAGTTAAACGTACCTATCGGGCTGATACAGGTAGCCGTGGGCGGCTCTACCACTGAGTCGTGGATTGACCGCCACACGCTGGAGCACCACCCGCAGCTGGTGCACATGCTGCACAACTGGCGCAAGTCGGATTTTGTGATGGGCTGGGCCCGCGAGCGGGCAGGCGTAAATGTGCAAGCTGCAAAAGCAGCCAAGCAGCGCCACCCCTACGAACCGGCCTATAACTACGAGGCAGGCATCGCCCCGCTTATCGATTTCCCTATTAAAGGCGTGATATGGTACCAGGGCGAGAGCAACGCCCACAACATCGAGCTGCACGAAGAGCTGTTTAAGACACTGGTGAGCAGCTGGCGCAAAAAATGGGGTTACAACTTCCCCTTCTACTACACCCAGCTCTCCAGCATCAACCGCCCCAGCTGGCCGCACTTCCGCGACAGCCAGCGCCGCCTGCTCTCGCAGGTAGAAAATACCGGCATGGCCGTGACCAGCGACATCGGCGACCCGCAGGACGTGCACCCGACGCAGAAAAAGCAGGTAGGGGAGCGGCTGGCGGCCTGGGCCCTGGCCAAAACCTATGGCAAGCGCTTACCCTACAGTGGTCCGCTGTTCAAGGAGGCGCAGTTCTCCGGCAATCAGGCTGTTTGTACGTTTGAGCACGGCAAGGGGCTGCAGACCAGCGATGGCGCGACTGTCCGCGGTTTTGAGGTAGCGGGCAGCGACAGGGTATTCAGAGCGGCAAAGGCCGAGGTGCGGGGTAACAAAGTATGGGTGTCTTCGGAGGAAGTGCCTGCGCCGCAGTATGTGCGCTACGCCTGGGAGCCTTACACCACCGCCAACCTCGTTAACAAAGCAGGCCTGCCTGCCTCTACGTTCACCACAACCAAGTAAATAACCTCCCGATATGGAAGCCAATCATACAAAAGACCTGAACTACTACAAAGACTTCTACAAAAGCCAGCTCCTCAACGACACGGTGCCGTTTTGGTTCCCGCGCTCCGTTGATGAGGAGCATGGCGGCTACCTGCTCATGCGTGATGCGGATGGCAGCCTGCTGGATGACGACAAAGCCGTGTGGATACAAGGCCGCGCCGCCTGGCTGCTGGCTACCCTTTACAACACCGTGGAGCAACGCCCGGAGTGGCTCGAAGGCGCCAAGAAAGGCATCGATTTCCTGCGCCAGCACTGCTTCGATACAGATGGGCGCATGTTTTTCCACGTGACACGCGACGGCAAGCCTATCCGCAAGCGCCGCTACTTCTTCTCCGAAACCTTTGCCGTGATTGCATTTGCCGCCTACGCCAAAGCCAGCGGCGATGAGGAGATTGCCCGGGATGCCCGTGAATTATTTGGCAAGTGCCTGGAGTATGCCACTACGCCCGGTTTGCTGCCAGCCAAGTATACCGATACGCGCCCGTCCAAGGGTATTGGCGTGCCGATGATTCTGATGAACACAGCCCAGCAGCTGCGCGAGACCATCGGCGATGAGCGCTGCGACGAGTGGATTTCCAAATGGATAGCAGAGATTGAGCGCGACTTTGTAAAAGACGACATCCGCTGCGTGATGGAGCAGGTGGCTCCTGATGGCAGCATCATCGACCACATCGACGGCAGAACCCTGAACCCGGGCCACGCCATCGAGGGAGCCTGGTTTATACTGCATGAGGCCCGCTACCGCAATAACGACCCACACCTGATAGACCTCGGCTGCCGCATGCTCGACTATATGTGGGAGTGGGGCTGGGACAAAGAGCACGGCGGCATTTTATACTTCCGCGACGTGTACGGCAAGCCGGTGCAGGAATACTGGCACGACATGAAGTTCTGGTGGCCGCAAAACGAGACCATCATCGCCACGCTGCTGGCCTACCTGATGACGGGCAACCAGAAGTATGCCGACTGGCACCAGCAAATCCACGACTACGCCTACAGCCACTTCCACGACAAGGAAAACGGCGAGTGGTTCGGCTACCTGCACCGCGACGGCAGCTTGTCCAACGGCAGCAAAGGAAACCTGTTCAAAGGCCCCTTCCACCTGCCGCGCCAGGAATGGTACTGCTGGCAAGCGCTGGAAGCTTTTCGTTGAATTTTGAATGAGTGATTGAGTGAATCTGTGAATGAAGCGCGGTACGACCTCAACTTTCTAACTCTCTAACTTTTTAACTTTCTAACTCCTAAACTCTATAATTCAATAACTATAATGTTTCGATTACTACTTACCGTCTCTTTTCTTTTTACCGCGCTTTTCGCGCAAGCCCAAACCACCGACGTGCCGGTTTTTGTCTCCGGTCAGGAGGGACATAAATCCTACCGCATCCCAGCTATCATTGACCTACCAAACGGTGACATTCTGGCCTTTGCTGAAGGCAGGGTGCATGGCGCAGCCGACTTTGGCGATGTAAACATCGTGCTGAAGCGCAGCTCAGACAAAGGCAAAACCTGGTCGGCGCTGCAAACCGTGGTGGACTACGATACCCTGCAGGCCGGTAACGCCGCTCCCGTGGTAGACCTGACCGACCCCAAGTATCCAAAGGGCCGCATCTTCCTGTTCTACAACACCGGCAACGCGCATGAATATGAGGTGCGCAGCGGTAAAGGCTACCGCGAAGTATGGTACATCACCTCTACCGACAACGGTCAGACCTGGTCGGAGCCGGTGAACATCACCACGCAGGTGCACCGCCCGAACATGCCTTCGGCCAACCCGGCTTATACTTTTAAGGAAGACTGGCGCACGTACGCCAATACCCCGGGCCATGCCATCCAAATCGCCAACGGCAAGTATAAAGGCCGCATTTACGTAGCTGCCAACCACTCCGAGGGAGGTCCCAAAAATACGGCTGAGGATTATTTTGCACACGGCTTCTATACCGACGACCACGGGCAGACCTTTAAGATCAGCGAAACTGTTCCGGAGCCAGGGGGCAACGAGGCTATGGCCGTTGAGCTGACTAAAGACAAACTGATGATGAACATCCGCAACCAGCAGGGAGATGTGCGCGCCCGCATTGTGAGCATCAGCAGCGACGGCGGCGCTACCTGGGACACGACATACTTTGATAAGCAGCTGCCCGACCCGGTAAACCAGGGAAGTATACTTAACCTTGGCAAAAAGAAGGGCAAAGCCATACTTGCCTTCTGCAACGCCGCCGACCCGCAGCGCCGCGATAACCTAACCCTGCGCATTAGCTACGACGAGGGCAAAACCTGGCCCGAGCAGCACGTTATCGCCAAGAGCCCTGACAACGAGCGCGACCACGCCGCCTATTCTGACCTGGTAAAGATAGGGAAGAAGGACATCGGCGTGCTGTACGAGAAGCACGGCTACGAGCGCATCGTGTTTACCGTAGTGAAGTGGAAAAAATAGTAAGACAGAAAGAACGCCTGTCCTAAGGAGAAGTACGAGCTCTATATAGTAGTTTGCGTTTACGAAAACATTGCGTATTTTTCCTCTCTCATAAGGTATAACACCTCAATTGGGTAGCACTGTGAAATGGCACCCAGTTGAGGTTTCCTTACTTTAGATTCTCCCTATTCCCGTCATGCCCTCAGGAAAGTGCATCAGGAGAGCATGCCAGCCTTGTACAGCTAAGGTAGAAATCGCCTTGATGAAGTATAGGCACGGAGAGATAACATGTTTTATTTCAGCGTTAACGAAGACACAAGTATAAATTCCGGGTTCTGGAACCCAATTGAAAGTATAATAATGAGAATTACCGCTTTTATTTGCCTGGCTCTATGGTTAACTACTTTTTCGGCCCTGGCCCAGGATAATTCCGCAGAGAGCAAGCGCCTGGCCCCCACGCCGCCGATGGGCTGGATGACCTGGAACTTCTTTGCCGACAACATCAACGAGAAGGACATCCGCGAGATGGCCGATGCCATGGTGGCCTCGGGTATGGTGGAGGCTGGTTACAACTACATCTTCATCGACGACGGCTGGCAGGGCGGCCGCGACAACCGCAACAACATCATTGCCGACCCAAAGAAATTCCCCTCCGGCATCAAGGCGCTGGCCGAGTATGTGCACAGCAAGGGCATGAAACTGGGCATCTATTCTGATGCGGCGCAGCTAACCTGCGCGGGCTATACGGCCAGCCTTGGGTTTGAGGAGCAGGACGCTAAAACCTTTGCTTCCTGGGACATCGACTACCTCAAGTATGACTACTGCTTTGCGCCGAAAGACTCGGCTACAGCTGTAGAGCGCTACACCAAAATGAGCCAAGCCCTGCGCAAGAGCGGCCGCGACATCGTGTTCGGCATCTGCGAGTGGGGGCAGCGCAAACCCTGGTATTGGGCCGCCGAGGCTGGCGGGCAGCTGTGGCGCACCACCTACGACGTACGCGACAAGTGGAAGAACCTGAGCACCGAGGAGAATGCCGAAGGCATCCTTGACATCCTGGATATTAATGCCGAACTGCACGAGTATGCTGGCCCGGGTCGCTGGAATGATGCAGATATGCTTGTGGTAGGACTTTACGGCAAGCCAGGCCCTTCAGGCGACATGGGCGGAGTTGGCATGAACGATACCGAATACCAAAGCCAAATGAGTTTGTGGAGCATCATGGCCTCACCGCTGATTGCCACCAATGATATTCGCAACATGAACGAGGCTACCAAGCGCATCCTGCTCAACAAGGAGGTAATCGCTGTGAACCAGGACGCACTGGGCAAGCAGGCCGAGCGCAAAGTGCATGACGGCACCTGGGACGTGTTCGTGAAGCCGCTGCAGAACGGCGAGGTGGCCGTAGCCATTCTCAACCGGGGCGACCAGGCCAAGAACTACAGCATCGACTGGGCAAAGCTGGGACTAAGCGGAAAGTATGAGGTGCGCGACCTGTGGGCGCACAAATCCGCGGGCAAAGGCAAGGGCTGGAAAGGCCGCGTGCAGTCGCATGAGACAAAGCTTTTCCGCCTCAAGAAAATCTAACAGCATAAATCCGGAGGCCCGCACAACGCCGACAGCATCCTAAACGAGTATCCATTTTTAGCTTTACCATGAATAAACTCTTACCGCTTATCTGCTTGCTGGCAGTAGGCTTTTTTCCGACGCTTGCCCAAAAACCTTACCTCGACCCTGTCTTCGAAAACCCCGCCGTACAGGAAGAGAACCGCCTGCCGATGCGGGCTTCTTACTTCCCGTTTGAGGATGCAGCCAAAGCTGCCGCTGGCGACAAGGCCAAGTCTTCCCGCTTTATGTCACTGAACGGCATGTGGAAGTTCCACTGGGTAGCGGACTACAAGCAGTTGCCGCAGGATTTCTACGCTACTAATTTTAGTGACAAGAGCTGGAAAGAGTTTCCGGTGCCGGCCAACTGGGAGTTCAACGGCTATGGCGTGCCCATCTATGTGAACCCGTTCTACGAGTTCAACATGAAGAACCCGCAGCCGCCCGATATTCCCGATAACATCGAGCAACCAGCCGGAGCTTACCGCCGCGTGGTTACCCTGCCTGCCACCTGGAAAGACCAGCGCGTGTTCATTCACCTGGGGGCCGTGAAATCGGCTTTTAAGCTCTATGTGAATGGCAAGTATGTAGGCCTGGGCAAAGACAGCAAACTGGAGTCCGAATTCGACATCACACCCTACGTGCAGCCGGGCCAGAACCTGATTGCCCTGGAAGTGCGCCGCTGGAACGACGGCAGCTACCTGGAGGCACAGGACATGTGGCGCGTGTCGGGCATCAGCAGAGATACTTACCTCTATGCCCGCCCTAACGTGCACCTCTACGACTACGTGACCAACGCTTCGCTGGCCAACGGCTACCGCGATGGGGTAATGGACCTGCATGTAACAGCCTGGAACAACACCGACGAGAACCAGGAGAAGTATAAAGTAAGCGCTGCCCTGTACGATGCCGACGGCAAGAAAGTATGGAGCGCCCAGCAAAACACCTGGGGCCTGAAAATGAAGCAGGGCAAAACCGAGCTTCGCTTTAAGGCCAACGTTGCCAACGCCAAGGCCTGGAGCGCCGAAACCCCGAACCTTTACCGCCTGGAAATCGCCCTCTACGACGGCGACGGCAAGGTGCAGGAGGTAATCAACCGCAAAATGGGTTTCCGTACGGTAGAGATTAAAAACACGCAGATACTGGTAAACGGTAAGCCGGTGATGTTTAAGGGCGTGAACCGCCACGAGACACACCCGGAAACGGGGCAGGTGGTGAGTCGCGAGGCCATGCTGGAGGAAGTGAAGCTGATGAAGCAGCTAAATGTGAACGCCGTGCGCACCAGCCACTACCCGAACGACTCTTACTTTTATGAGCTTTGCGACGAGTATGGCCTGTACGTGATGGACGAGGCCAACGTGGAGTCGCATGGCATGCACTACGATTTGGGCCGCACGCTGGCCAACGCGCCGGAGTGGGAGCTGGCGCATCTGACGCGCATCGGCCGCATGATTCGCCGCGACCGTAACCACCCGAGCATTTTCTCCTGGAGTTTGGGCAACGAAGCAGGCAACGGCTGGAACTTCTACCGTGGCTACGAACTGGCCAAGAGCCTGGACCCATCACTGCCGGTGCACTACGAGCTGGCCTCCGGCGACTGGAACACCGACATCTACTCTAAAATGTACCGCACGCCGGACGAGGTAATCGCCTACGCCCAAAGCAACCCGACACAGCCATACTTGCTGTGCGAGTACGCGCACGCCATGGGCAACAGCATCGGTAACTTTAAAGAGTACTGGGACATTTTCGAGACCTACCCGGTGCTGCAGGGCGGCTTTATCTGGGATTGGGTGGACCAGGGCGTGTACCGCATGAAAGATGGCAAGAAGATTCTGGGCTACGGCGGTGACTGGGGTGATAAAGACACGCCAAGCGACAATAACTTCCTGATTAACGGGGTGATTGGCGCAGACCGTACGTTCCACCCGCACTCTTACGAAGTGCGCAAAGTATACCAGGAGATTGCTTTCACGCTGCACAAAAACCAACTGGGCGTGCGTAGCAAGTACTTCTTCCGCACCCTGGATAACTTTAAGCTGAACTGGACGCTGCTGCGCGACGGCAAAGCGGTGAAGTCCGGTACCATCAACGAACTGACCGTGCAGCCGGGGCAATCGGTAAGGCTGACCCTGCCGGAGGAGGCGATTAAAGCTGACACGGCCAATGAATACTACCTGCAGGTAAAGGCCGTGCTTAAAAACGATGAAGGTGTACTGAAAGCGGGTACGGAGCTGGCTTTTGAGGAATTTGCCCTGAGCAAGCCTGTGTCGCCAGCCTATGCTGCGAGCAGTGACAAGATAAACGTAACAGACGGAGCTTCGGCCATTGAACTGGGAAACAAGAGCTTCAGCCTAGCGGTAGACAAGAAAACCGGAAACATCACCTCTTACAAAGCGAACGGCAAGACCATCCTGGAGAGTGGCCCGCGCATCAACTTCTGGCGCCCCGGCACCGACAACGATTTCGGAGCCAACCTGCAGAAGCGCCTGCGCGCGCTGAAGGATGCCGACGATAAGGCGGTGGTGAAGAAGGTGCATGTAGAAACGCTGGCTGACGGACATGTGCAGATAAGCATCGAGAAGGAGCTTTTGGACGGTGGCCTGAAGTATGAGCAAACCATTATTGCCGACGGCAAAGGTGCCCTGACGGTGAAAAACAACGTGCAGCCGCTGAAGGAGCTGAAGATGATGACCTTCAAGGTTGGCAACCACATGACGCTTCCAACCGACTTTAAGAACATCGAGTGGTATGGCCGCGGCCCGTGGGAAAGCTACTGGGACAGAAAGACCTCCGCGTTGGTTGGCCAGTACAAAGGCAGTATTTCGGAGCAGTATCATCCGTACGTGCGTCCGCAGGAGAGCGGCAACAAATCGGATGTGCGCTGGGCCAAAATCAGCCGTAAAGACGGTTCCGGCATCATCATTCAGCACATCGACACGCTGCTGAACGTGAGTGCGTTGCTCTACAGCCCGGAACAGCTGTTCCCGGGATTCGACAAGCACCAGACGCACTCGGGTTCGCTGGAGCCGGACAAAAACATCCACCTGCACGTGGACCTGCAACAGCTCGGCATAGGCGGCAACAACAGCTGGGGCCTGCTTCCGCTGGACAAGTATAAACTGTTCCTCAACAGGCCATACTATTACGAGTACCGCATTGTGCCGGTGAAAAAGTAAGATTGATTGATTTTTAGCGGAGCGGCACAAGGGGATACCCGTGGCCGCTCCGTTTGTTCTTAAGTACCTGTAATCAAAGTATAAAAAAGTATAAGCCAAGGCGTTTCGGCTGGGAGAGGATGTATACTTTTATGAAGACACACGCTATGTTTAGAAAGCACATGCTCTATCTTCTGCCACTCGTGTTGCTTGCCTGCCAGAGCCAGCCGAGTAGTACTGTCACCAGCCCGACACCAGCAGCAGGTAAAACAGAAGCGGTAGCAGAGCGTCCCAGAACGCCCATCATGGGCTGGTCGAGCTGGAATAACTTTCGCGCCAACATCAACGAGGACATCATCCGGGCACAGGCCGATTTCATGGTGTCGACGGGGCTGCAGGAGGCCGGTTATACTTATGTCAACATCGACGATGGCTTCTTTGGCGGTCGCGACGCAGAGGGACGTATAGTGGCGCATCCGGAACGGTTTCCTAGCGGCATGCGGGCCCTGAGCGACTACATCCACTCCAAAGGGCTGAAAGCGGGAATTTACTCTGATGCCGGCATCAACACCTGCGCCTCTTACTGGGACAAAGACACCGTGGGCGTGGGCATGGGCCTGTACGGGCACGATACGCAGGATTTACAGTTGATGCTGCAGGAGTGGAACTACGATTTTATTAAAGTAGACTGGTGCGGCGGCGACTGGCTGGGACTCGACGAGCAGACCCGCTATACGCAGATTGGTAACCTGATTCGCCAGATGCGGCCGGACGTGGTGTATAACGTGTGCCGCTGGAAATTCCCGGGCGAGTGGGTGGTGCCGCTGGCAGACTCCTGGCGCATTTCCGGCGACATTGACAACACTTTTGCCTCGGTAATGCATATTGTGGACCTGAACGCCGACCTGTGGCGGCACGCCTCGCCAGGCCATGTAAACGATATGGACATGCTGCAGGTAGGGCGGGGCATGAGCTACGAAGAAGACAAGACACACTTTTCGATGTGGTGCATGATGAGCTCTCCGCTGCTGGCCGGAAACGACCTGCGCCAGATGAGCCCGGAAACCATCAGCATCCTGACCAACAAAGAACTGATTGCCATCAACCAGGACAGGCTGGTGTACCAAGCCCGCCGCCTGGTGGACAAAGGCGACCTGGAAGTATGGGCTAAGCCCCTGCAGACGACCATGAGCGGGCAGGTAGCCGTGGCCCTGCTGAATAGGTCAGATAAATCTGCTACCATCGCCCTTCAGCCGGATTCTGTGGGCTTAGATGCCGCCAAAGGATACACGATGCGTGATTTATGGGCGAAGAAAGATTTTACGGTTTCTATCGCGAAAGAAGTTAGCTTTGACGTTCCGGCGCATGGGGTGGTAGTGCTGAAGCTCGAGGGTGTTTCCAGGCCTTACAACGTTTTCCAGTATAAGTAAGGAAGTACCTGTTGGGGATTTTGGACAGAGGACATAAGAGGGGGCAGTACAGTGCTGGGTCCAACCACCCCTACCCCTCCTTGTCTAAGGCGGGGAGCCTGTAGTTACTGATGCTGAAGTATAAATTTCATAGTCAAAGTATAAACACCCCTATGGTCCCCTCAAGGGGACAGTCTATACTTGTTGTATAGCAAGGGTTGGAGCTATGAAAGTATAAACTGGCAAGTATAAAAGTATAACCAAAGTATAAAGTATGGCTTTTCAAGCCACTCGGATTGCAAATCCGAGAAGATAGGAAGGCACGGGTTGCAAACCCGCGCCAGCGGGGAATAGGGGTGTTGCCGAAGTATAAGAAGGCACAAGCGGATGCCGGCGCCAAAGAAAGTATAAGTATGGCCAAAGTATAAAGTATGATTTTTTAGGTCAAATAAGTATCAGATTCGATATCATAGTTAAACACAAACCTGCTCCAGAGAAACCAACTAGCAGCAAAAGCAAAGTATAAACTCACTAAATATGAAGTATAAGTTTACCTCCAATGTATGGCGCTACACCCTGGCAGCTATACTTTCCCTTATTACCCTCCAAACCCACGCCTCCGACACCCTGAACGTGGTCACCCACAACCGCCTGACAGTGGTGACCGACCCGAGCCAGGGCAATAATTACTATAAAGCTTGGGGCGTATTTCCCTCCAAAGGCGAGGACATTAGAAGTATAAAGCTGAAACTGCGCCTGGGCTGTCCCGACAACATGCGCTGCGCCGACTGGGACTATAAAGACCACATCACCATCCGCCGCACCGGTGGCAAAAAAGGTGAGTCGCAGGATATTGAGATTGGCCGCATGCTGACGCCTTACGGCGGGGCCTTCGGCAAGGAGTGGACCTTTGACTGGGAGGTGGACGTGACCGACTTCAGCCTGCTGCTGCGCGACAGCGTGGAGATAGAGTATAACCACACCGGCTGGGAGCCCAACGAAGACCGCGGCTGGACCCTGACGCTGGACTTTGAGATTGTGAAAGGCAAGCCAGCCTGGGAGCCCATCTCCATCCAGAAAATCTACGACGGCGCCTACCGCTACGGCGACCCGGCCAACCCGATTGAGAATGCGCTGAAGCCAGTAACTTTTACCGCGGATAAGAATGCCGCCTTTGCCCGCCTGCGCGTGGTACAGACCGGCCACGGCATGGACAAGCCCGACAACTGCGCCGAGTTCTGCAGCAAGTATAGGGAAGTATTCTTCGACGGAAAGCTCATCGACAGACGGGATATCTGGAAGAAATGTGGCGAGAACCCGCTCTACCCGCAGGCTGGTACCTGGGTGTACGACCGCGCTGACTGGTGCCCTGGCGATTTGATGCAGCCCGACCTGTTCGACCTGCCCGTAAAGCGCGGCGGCCAGCACACCGTAGACATTAACATGGAAGACTATACTTCGTCGGAGCCAAGTGCGGATGCCTACATCACCGCCTACATCATCCAGTATAAAAAGCCAGCCGCTAAAAACGATGTGGCTATTACCGACATCATCCGTCCGTCGCTGAAGGACGCGCACCGCCGCCAGAACCCGTCTAATTTGCACCCGCAAATTGTTGTGCGTAATATGGGCGCAGCGCCGCTTACAAGTATGGAGATTAGCTACGGCACCAAGGGCTTCCCTAAAAAGAAGTATAACTGGACGGGCAACCTGCAGCCGGCAGGCTACACTGTTATCGCCCTGCCCGGCGAGATTGAGAGCAACCCCGGACAAAACTTCTTTGAAGTGGAGTTGCAGCGGCCCAACGGCAAAAAGGACAAGTATGCGGCCGACAATAAAATGGCCAGCGCCTTTGAGGGAGTGCCACGGCACGGGGGCACGGTGGTGGTTTACCTGATGACGAACAACCAGCCGGAGCAGAACAGCTACACGCTGAAGGACAGCGAAGGCAAAATCATCCGGGAAAGGAATGCCGGAACTCTGAAGGCCAACACCCTGTACCGCGACACGGTGCAGCTGGCGAATGGTAACTACGAATTTATACTTCAGGACAGCGGAGGAAACGGGCTGGAGTTCTGGGCCAACCCACGCGGTGGCCGAGGCAAGGTGCGCCTGCTGGACCAGGACGGTGCCATGCTGCAGGATTTCGAGTCAGACTTCGGATCATCCGTACGCTACGCTTTTGAGGTAGGCACGCCGGTGGCGCCAATCACCGACCAGACCTCCTTTGGCCTGTACCCCACCCGCACCAACGACAGCACCACCTTCGACTACTACGCCAACCTGCCGCACGACGTGCTGGTGCAGATCGTAACCGATCCGGGCGATGAGGTGGTGCTGGAGCAAAAGTATGAGCAGATAAAAGAGGGTGTGTTTACTTACGACCTAAGCCATCACCCCAAAGGCCGCTTTTACCTAAAGGTTTTTGTGGATGGCGTAGAGAAATTCAAGAAGCGCATCCGCCTGAAAGAGTAATTCTATACTTGCCTGATTTAAAAATGCCTCCTGCAGTTGATTGACTGCAGGAGGCATTTTTTTAACTGCATCTCCTCAGGCTACATTTTTATGGAATTCTTCTCAAAAAAATCAGTGTAATTTTTAATGAATCTCACCATTAATTCATTGCGGTTTAATGACGTGCGTGTGCGTCAACAATAATGCTATAGCTTTTTATTATACAATTTTTGTTGATAAAGTATAAAGGTGATTAATTACTCAAAGTCGTCCTATCTTCTTAAAAAAATAGATAAAGTTTTTTTTTATTAAAAAAAGTTCGTCTACCTTGGTAACAATTCCGTAACATGGGCTTTAAAAGTTAATATCCCTTATTCGATGTTTGATAAGCAGGTTACCTATAAGAGGAATATTGTGAAGCATTTATACTTCGCAGGAGAGCTCTCATGTGCGGACCTCAGCACACTGACTAATAAGAGCGTTCCCCTTACTGCCCGGATGCTGAACGAGTTAATCGGCGAGGGAACTATAGTGGAGAAGGGGTATGCCGTTTCCACCGGCGGAAGGAGGCCTCT
This sequence comes from Pontibacter chinhatensis, assembly GCF_900113285.1. GTDB lineage: Bacteria > Bacteroidota > Bacteroidia > Cytophagales > Hymenobacteraceae > Pontibacter > Pontibacter chinhatensis. The sequence goes on along the minus strand of NZ_FOOT01000002.1, from coordinate 476,233 downwards.
GATGTATTCCCTTAAGCCGGACCTGATGTACATCGTCTCGGTGGCCATGGACCAGCTTGTTACGCGCATCGCCCTGCTGGATGTGCATAACAACTATATCGGGGAAGTACAAAGTATAGATTTGCCCCTTGCAGGAAATTCCAATGCCCTGCACGACCTGGGCCAACACCTAAAAGAATTCTTAAAGCAAGCAAAGGTAGCGAAGAACAGCATCATCGGTGTTGGAATCGGGATGCCTGGTTTTGTAGATGTTGTAAAAGGAGTCAATCACTCATTCTTAAAGGTGGAGGATGGCACCAGTATTATCAGCTACCTGGAGTCTGTCATCAAGCTTCCGGTACTGATAGATAACGACTCGAGTCTGGTGGCATTGGCGGAGCACAAGCTCGGAACGGCCAAAGACAGGCAGAACGTGATGGTGCTGAGCATAGGCTGGGGCATCGGCCTGGGCATGGTGCTGGATGGGGCGCTCTTCAGGGGGCACAACGGCTTTGCCGGTGAGTTCAGCCACATCCCCATCTTCATGAACAACAAAATGTGCAGCTGCGGCAAGAGCGGTTGCCTCGAAACAGAAACATCGCTGGTAGTAGTGGCTGAGCGGGCGGTGAAAGGGCTTCAGGAAGGAAGGGTGTCGATGCTGCAGGGACTGAGCCTGGACGATATGGAGGCTACCTCCAATGCCATTATGGAAGCCGCCCTGAAAGGCGACCGCTTTGCGATAGAGCTGTTCTCTGAAACGGCCTATAACATTGGCAGGGGCGTAGCCACACTTATCCACTTGCTTAACCCGGAGCTGATCGTGTTGAGCGGCCGCGGGTCTTTGGCCGGAAAACTCTGGATGGCTCCTATCCAGCAGGCGATAAACGAGCACTGTATCCCCAAAATCGCCGAAGATACAGAAATCAGGATTTCCACGTTTGGGTACCAGGCCGAAATTATTGGCGCAGCCGCGCTGGTGATGGAGCATTACGATACCCTGAGTTTAGCTAAGAGTAAAATGGCTGGCGACCACCAGGTCGTTTAGCCCGATGTAGTACCCATATAAATTAATTTCTAACTAACGGTTTCAAAAATTTTTTACAATCAAAACTGTTTTCTATGAGAAAAGTATTGACGAAACAGTTTGTGCTCTGCATGTTGCTGTGCCTGTTTACAGGATTGGCATTTGCGCAGCAGACACGAACGATCACCGGTACAGTTAAAGATGAGAAAGGTACTCCCATACCTTTTGCGTCTGTACAAGTGAAAGGAACTACAACGGGAACCACTACTGGAGAGGATGGAACATTCAGCCTTTCCGTGAACGAAGGGGCAGTACTGGTGGTGAATTCCCTCGGCTACGACTCCAAAGAAGTAAGCGTTGGGGCTGGCAGCACCCTGAATGTAACCTTAGGGAGCAGCAGCAGCCAGCTTAGTGAGGTAGTAGTGACGGCTCTTGGCATTGAGCGCGAGAAGAAATCGTTAGGTTATGCCGTACAGGAAGTGAAGGGCGAGAGCCTGGTAGAGTCCAGAGAGGCGAACCTTGCCAACGCCCTGACAGGTAAAGTGGCTGGTCTGCAGATTACCCGCTCCAGCAACGGTCCGGCCGGCTCTTCTAAAATCATACTTCGCGGTAACAACTCGCTTACAGGCGACAACCAGCCGCTGATTGTGGTGGATGGTATTCCGATCGACAACTTCACCGGAAGAAACAACAACGACTACTGGAACCCGGGCCTGGACATGGGTAACGGTCTGGCCGACATCAACGCGGAGGATATCGAAAGTATATCTGTGCTGAAAGGCCCGTCTGCTGCCGCGCTTTATGGTTCACGAGCTGGTAACGGTGTTATCCTGATCACCACCAAGTCTGGTAAACCACAGGATGGCTTGGGTATCACGATTTCATCTACCGTAGGTTACGACGAGATCTTTACCTATCCGGAATTGCAGAACACCTTTGGTCAGGGAACCGAGGGAACTCACGATCCAATGTCTGGCCTGAGCTGGGGCCCAAGAGCCGAAGGACAGACTGTGCAGAACTGGAGAGGCGAGAATGTGCCGCTGCGCATCTACGATAACATCGATAACTTCTTCAGGAAGGGACTGTACTCCAGCCAGAACATATCGTTCCAGCAGCAGTACAATAACACGTCTATCTATACTTCCTTCAACCGCTTCGACAATGAGGGTGTTTCCCCTGGCGTGAACCTGTCCAGAACCAACCTGATGGCCAGAGCTGTCAGCAACTTCGGCAAGTCCGACCGTTGGACCACAGACACGAAAGTACAATACACGAAGTCTAACGCCGAGAACAGACCAATTGGCGGTAACAACCCTAACAACTCCTTCGGAACACTGTTCGGGCTTCCTCGCTCCATGGACATCCGTGATTTTGAGCAGGCCGTTGACGGTGAAGGCAAGATGATCTGGTACGGAACCAGCAGCCAGATGAACCCTTACTGGAACAGCAGGTATAACCTGAACCAGGACCTCAGAGACAGGTTTATCCTGAACGGATCGGTAAAGTATGATTTTACCGATTGGTTGAGCGCTGAGCTTAAAGGTGGCGCCGACATGCACTATACAACCACCGAGAGCAAGCTTTACGGCGGTAGCCCGCAGACGCCATCCGGAAGATACAGCCTGGGCAAGCAGAACTTTACAGAGACTAACTTCAGCACGCTCATCACCGCGCAGCGCGACAACGTAGTTGGCAAGCTTGGTGGTATGGTAACCTTGGGTGGTAACCTGATGGCGCAGAAGTTCAGCTCTATGAACGGTAGCGCCGGCGAGCTGGAAGTGCCTAACCTGTTCTTCCTCAATAACAGTATCTCCAACCCAAGTGTGGGCCAGGATTACCGTGAGCATAAAATCAACTCGGTATACGGATCGGTACAGCTGAACTGGGATGGTTACCTGTTCCTGGATGCGACTTTCCGCAACGACTGGGCCTCAACCCTTAACCAGGATAACCGCTCTTACTTCTACCCATCTGTGAGCGCCTCTTATGTGCTGACAGACATGCTGGAGACAACGGGTACTGTACTTCCTTCCTGGCTGAGCTTTACAAAACTGAGAGCTTCCTATGCCGAGGTGGGTAACAGCCTTCCTGCTTACCAGCTCTACAACACCTACTGGATTGGTAAAGACCCGAACGGTAATACAACGGCCGGAAGAAACAACATTCTCTTCGATCCAAATGTGAGAAGTGAGTTGATCAAGGCTTACGAAGCTGGTCTGGAGGCGCGTTTCTTCGACAACCGCATCGGTGTAGATGTGGCCTGGTACAAGTCTAACGCCACACGCCAACTCATCGACCTGCCTATGGACCCGCTGAGCGGCTATAGCTTCAGAAAGATTAACGCAGGCGATATCCAGAACAAAGGTGTGGAGATCATGGTGGATGCGGACGTGATCCGTAACCCAGAGGGCTTCAACTGGAACATCAGCGGAAACTACTCCAGAAACCGTAACACCGTGGAGGAGCTTTACGGGGATATCGAAATTTACCCACTGGGCGGCTTTGACGACGTGCGCGTGAATGCAGTAGTTGGTGGCGAGTATGGCGAGATCTACGGCAGCACTTTCAGAAGAGTGGATGATCCGGAAAGCCCATACCATGGACAGCTTCTGCTGAATGCAGATGGTTTGCCAGTAATCGGAGAGCAGGGCGTGAAGCTGGGTAACCAGCAGGCGGATGCCCTGGTAGGTATAAACAACAGACTGCGTTACAAAGGTCTGGGTCTTTCCTTCCAGGTTGACGCCCGCATCGGAGGCGAAATTTTCTCTGGTACGCACGTGGCCATGCAGCGTAGCGGTACAGGTGCCGCCACTCTTAGAGACGGTGGTCGCGAGAGCTTCGTGGTGGAGGGTGTGATTCAGGATCCAACTTCTGGTCAGTATAACACCAACACCACAGCGGTGACTCCTCAGAACTACTGGAATGCCGTGGCTGGAGTGAACAACCTGGGTATTACAGAAGCCAACATCTACGATGCTACGAACGTTCGCCTGCGCAACGTGCAGCTGAGCTACGCCCTGCCAGGCGGCTTGTTGTCTAAAACACCACTTCAGAGAGCCAGCGTTGGAATAACAGCCACGAACGTTTGGTTGATTTCAAGCCACATGGATGGCCTTGACCCTGAGTCTGTGTTTGCGACAGGAACCAACGCAGTAGGTTTTGAGAACGGAAGTATGCCAACAACACGCTCTATCCTGTTCAACCTTACGCTGGGCTTCTAATCAAATAATTGCGAAATGATTATGAGAAACATATTGAAAAAATCGTGGGTGCTGATGGCGACGGGACTGTTGCTGACCTCATGTAATGACTTTGAAGAGATAAACGTAAGCCCTGTGGCTGCCAACGCGGACCAGGTGCAGGTGGAGTACTTTATCAATAACTCGATTATCAGTGCACAGATGAACCCGGATGTGGCTGAGCGCTCCTTTATACTTTACTGGAAAGTGGCCGCCCACTACCAGGAGGGAGGAACCCTATCCGCAGGTGGCTACAACGATGGCTGGACAAGCGCCTACTACAACCAGGTGGCCAGCTGGCTTAATGCAGCCAACACGGCTATCGAAATTGCCAATGGCCATATTAGCTCTGGTAATACACAGCCGTACACCAACAACCTGCTGCAGGTGGCCCGTATCTGGCGAGCGTACCTGATGAGCGAGATGTCTGACAACTTCGGCCCTATTCCGATCAATGCCTTCCAGGGTGAAAACCCGGAGTTCTCGGATGTGAAGTCGGTTTATTACTTTACGTTGGAGGAGCTGAAGGACGCGAGCGCTAAGCTTGATGCGTCTGTGGAAACGAACGACAGGCTGAGAAAACTGGACCCTGCTTATGCCTATAACTGGGATAGCTGGAAAAAGTATTCCAACTCGCTGCGCCTCCGTTTGGCCATGAGGCTGTCAGAAGTGGACCCAGCTAAAGCTCAGTCTGAGTTTGAAGCTGCTGCGGCTTCCAGCGAGCTGATCCTGTCAATGGGTGACGTATTCAAGGTACAGGAAAGACCAGGTTGGGATGCCCTTTCTGGGGTGATGAGCCGTGAGTGGAACGCGCAGCTTTTGTCTCAAACACTGTTTAACACATACTTTAACCTGGGCGGCGTTGAGTCCAGAAACCTGCTCGGTGGCTCTTTCCACAGCGCTATCAAGCCTGCCGATTGGTTGGGGCAACGATTTGAGAATCACTTTGCCACCAAAACCAATAACCCATCTGCCGGGTACTGGTTCAATGGTCTGCCGCATGCCATCGATCCCCGCGCCTACGAATCGTTTATCATTCCGGGTGATTTCTCAAACCCTAACTTCAGCAACTATCCTTCCTGGACAACAGACGCCAGAAACACGAAGCGCCAGCTGTTGGATGACAATGGTAACGTGCTGAAGGAGATTGACGCTACGAATACCTGGAACTCAACAACAAACGGATCGTGGGGGGCTAAAGGAGCTAAGAACAGGCTCTATACCTATTCTGGTACTATTCCGCGCATGTCGCATGAGTTCAGAACAAGCCAGAGCCAGCGCGTTTTCTTCGGCCCTTGGGAAACATACTTCCTGATTGCTGAGGCTGCGCTTCGCGGATGGAGTACACCTATGGGAGCCAAGGAGGCGTATGAGGCCGGTATTGCAAGCAGCTTTGAGTACTGGAACCTGCCGATGCAATCTTACCTGAGCTCAGAGGAGTACAACAGAAACGGTACTTCTGTAAGCTGGGATCACACAGCCGAGCCTCCAGCCACACAACAAATGCAATTTGAGAATGGCTATACAGGCGAAACAGGTCAGACAGCTTTCAAGTATCCGGACAACCACCTGTACAAGAACGGAACCGTGAAAAATGATCACCTGACCAAGATTATCACCCAGAAGTACATTTCCCAGTTCCCGTGGCTGCCACTGGAGGCCTGGAATGACCATAGACGACTTGGCTTGCCATTCTTTGAGAACCCTGCTGTAGAGAACCCGCTTCCAAACCTGCAGGCACTGAACTCCTCAAACTACATGGAGAGCCGTGTGGAATTCTTCCCGCAGCGCCTGAGGTATCCATCCAGCCTGATAAACACTAACCCTGCCGGGTATGATCAAGCAGTTGGCTTCCTGGGTGGTCCTGATGCCGTGAGCACACCGCTTTGGTGGGCGCAGAAGAAGTAAGTTCTTAGACTAGTTTTAATTACCATTTTAGAGTCCTGCCTGTGATATGCACAGGCAGGACTTTATGTTTAAGGCCCTTCCCTTAAAAAGAAAGATTTTGCATTGTAAGCAGAATCTTTTTTTATACTTTGGCGATATGTATGACATGAAGCATAAAAAGTTGAGGCTTGTCATGCTTTCTACCTGCTTTAGGGTGCCATTGACCGTTCGCAGGCTGTAAATCCTGATTTATACTTTAACAGAGGGCTACACAAATTATATGCGTTTTCGAACACATTTTTTCGAGCTATAGCTTGTGTTTCATATTTGAAAATCATATGTTTAGAGCTAAATAAGGAAAATGAGGCAGGGTGATGATGCGTGTTTAAACGTGTACGAAAATCTTAGTTACCGCACACGCACCTACTTAAAGTGAATCACCCTGCGTAGTACATGATATAAGCCACATTATATATGACATAAGTCGCCTTCTGTTCAATAGCAACCTTCCCCGCCAGACGTCACAGTTCCAGAGAAAACAGTTTTTAACCAATCACACAAATAACCTAATTAACCTACCTTTTTAATTGATGATGCCTATATGAAAAATTCTACCAAACTATCAGCTCTGCTGCTGATGGCGCTCGCTGTGGGCGGGCCGGTAAGTAGCAGGGCGCTGGCCGATTCCGGGCTTAGGCCTGAGCAGTTGGTCCGGCTCAACGAGGGGCTTGTTAACGCCGACTGGCAGGCAACAGCCGTTCAGGGGAAAGTAACAGGAACCAGGGGAGAGGCGCTTCCTGGTGTAACGGTTGTATTGAAGGGGACCAGCACTGGTACTACTACAGGCGTAGACGGCTCTTTCAGCCTGAACGTGCCGAATGGAACTGGTACCCTGGTTTTCTCCTACATAGGATACGTGGCGCAGGAAGTATCTGTTGACGGAAAGACTTCCATTAATATTACGCTGCAAGAGGATACCAAAGCGCTTGATGAAGTAGTAGTAGTGGGCTACGGTGAGCAGAAGAAAGCTAACCTGACCGGCTCCGTGTCTACGGTAAGCTCCGAAGTGCTCGAATCGCGCCCAGTGCAGAATGTGGGACAGGCGCTGCAAGGCGTTATGCCAGGCCTGAACCTGCAGACGACAGGATTGGGCGGTGAGCTGAACCAGCCGCTCAACTTTAACATCCGTGGTGCCGGCACCATTGGTAATACCTCCTCTTCTCCTTTGGTACTCATCGATGGGATGGAAGGCAACCTGAACGCCATCAACCCGCAGGACATTGAGTCTGTAACGGTGCTGAAAGACGCAGCAGCTTCTTCTATCTATGGCTCACGAGCTCCGTTCGGTGTTATTTTGGTAACCACCAAGTCGGGTAAGGCTGGCAAGAACCGCGTGAGTTATTCCAATAACTTCCGGATTTCGGATCCAATGGGTCTGCCTACCATGATGGATTCTTATACTTTTGCGATGTACTTCAACGAGGCGGCTGCCAACGGCGGTGAGTCTCCTAAGTTCTCGCAGGAGGTGCTCGACAGAATTCAGCAGTACCAGCGCGGCGAGATTGATTATGCCACGGTGCCAAACGCCAATGGCGACCGATACGAATATTACACTGGTTCCCATGGTAATACCGATTGGTTTAAGGAGCAGTACAAAGACAACTCCTTCTCGCAGGAGCATAACGTCAGCCTGAACGGTGGAACGGAGAACACGCAATATTATGTGTCCGGTGGGTATCTGGACCAGGGAGGTTTAACCCGCCATGGGGGCGATGAATTCCAGCGCTACAGCTTCTCAGGCAAGATTGATGCGAAAATCTCTGAGCTAGCTAAGTTCAACTACTCAGCCAGGTACGTGCGCCAGGACTTTACCAAGGCCACACACCTTACCGACCTGTTCTACCACAACGTGGCCCGACGCTGGCCCACAGTACCTGTTACTGACCCTAACGGACACTGGTCAGACCCAAGCGAGATTGCGCAGCTGAGAGAAGGCGGCCGTCTTAATACGCAGGAGGACTGGTTGTACCAGCAAGCCCAGCTGACACTTACACCTGCAAAAGGCTGGAACATTATTGCCAACGGTAACTACCGTATCCGCAATTATAACAACCACAACGACGTACTTCCAGCTTATGGCTATGATGTGGCTGGTGAGGCATATGCCATTCCGGTAGGTTGGAATTCGGCCGGATACACGTATGTATATGAGTATGCGCTGAAAGAGGACTATTTTAGCTCTAACATCTACTCTGATTACAGCTTCAGTTTCAATGACAGCCACAACTTTAAAGTGCTTGGTGGCTTTAACTCTGAGTTGACGAAGTATCGTGACCTGGGTGGCTCAAGAACTGGCTTGATTACGCCATTGCTGCCAACCATTAACACGGCTACCAATGACAGCAGAGCGACGGCAGGCGGGTATCAGCACTGGGCCATTGCAGGTTTCTTCGGTCGTTTGAACTACAACTTCAAAGAGCGTTACCTCTTGGAATTAAATGGCCGCTATGACGGTAGCTCCCGCTTTATCAGGGACAAGCGTTGGAACTTCTTTCCGTCTGTTTCTGCTGGTTGGAACGTGGCCAATGAAGACTTCTGGACGTTTGACCATCTTATCCAGACATTCAAGATCAGAGGCTCTTACGGTGAGTTGGGTAACCAGCAGACAAACAACTGGTATCCATTCTATACGCTTCAACCTGTTAGCGTAGGTACCGGTGGGTGGCTGCTGAACGGGCAGAAACCAAACACTGCCGGAGCTCCTGGTATCGTGAGTACGCTTCTGACTTGGGAGCGGGTAACCAGCTGGAACGCAGGCTTCGATGTGGCTCTGCTTAACAACCGCCTGAACGTGAACTTCGATTACTTCCAGCGCAAGACCTTTGACATGGTAGGTCCGGCACCGGAGCTCCCTGTAATTCTGGGTACCGGAGTTCCTCAAATCAATAACACGGACATGGAGTCCAAAGGCTTTGAGATTGAGGCCAGCTGGCAGGACAATATCGGCGAATTCAACTATGGCGTGCGTGCCGTGTTGGCCGATGACTACCAGGTAGTGACAAAGTATCCGAATGTGACGGGTAACATCAGCCAATATTACAATGGCAGAAAGTTCGGGGAGATTTGGGGCTACACCACCGTTGGTATAGCAAAAACCCAGGCAGAAATGGATGCGCACCTGGAGAAAGTTGACCAGAGCTCCATGGGTAGTAACTGGGGGCCCGGCGATATCATGTACGCTGACCTGAACGGAGACGGCAAGATAAACGGAGGTGCCGGAACACTGGACGATCCAGGTGACCGCAGCATTATCGGTAACAGCGCCATGAGATACCGTTATAGCCTGGACCTGACGGGTGACTGGAAAGGCTTTGATGTGCGTGTTTTCTTCCAGGGTGTAGGCAAGCGCGACTACATGCCTAACGGCCCATACTTCTGGGGTGTTAACGGCGGCATGTGGCAGTCTGCCGGCTTTATGGAGCACATGGACTTCTTCCGCGACGAGAACTCACCGATGGTACAGGCTGGCGTAGCTGGTGTAAACCTGGATTCTTACTTCCCGGCTCCTGACTTTGGGTACGGAGGCAAAAACCAGCAAACCCAGACCCGCTACCTGCAGAACGGCGCTTACCTGAGGCTGAAGAACGTGCAGCTCGGTTACTCGCTGCCTGCCTCGCTTACCTCTAAAATTGGGGTAGACCGTGTAAGGCTGTATGTATCAGGTGAAAACCTGCTTACATTCACTGACATGATTGACATCTTTGATCCGGAGTCTGTAGGTCTGAATGGATGGAACGACGGTAAAACCTATCCATATGCACGTGTGCTCTCTTTCGGCCTTAACCTTAACTTCTAATTACCCATCGTAATGAATAGATCAATTAGCAATAAGTTATATGCAGTGCTGTTATTTCTCGGCTTTGTTGGGATAACAGGCTGTAACGATTACCTGGACAGGGAGCCTCTGTCTGACGTAACACCGGACAAATACCTTTGGAGTGAGGCGGACCTGGCGGCTTACACCATCGCCCGGTATAACTTCCCGACACATGGTGGCTGGGGACCGGGTACCTTCAGTTCGGATAACCACACCGATAACCAAGTGAGCAGCGGTTACGCTAACCGCTGGGTACCTGGCGAATGGCGTGTACCACAGGCTGGTGGTGCCTGGGAGTTCGGTAACATCCGCCAAACCAACTACTTCCTGCAGACTGTAGTGCCCCGCTGGAAGGAAGGCAAAATAACAGGTAATACCAGCAACGTAGCCCATTATATAGGCGAAGGCTACTTCCTGCGCGCCTACGAATACTTTAACAAAGTTCAGGCGGTAGGTGATTTCCCGATTGTAAAGACAACCCTGCCAGACAAGGCGGAGCAGCTGACACAGGAGTCCAAGCGCAGACCGCGTCATGAGGTAGCCCGCTTTATCATCTCTGACCTGGACTCAGCTATACAGTTGCTGAGCACAGCGCCTCCGGGTGGTAAAAACAGGATATCCCAGCATGCGGCCCAGCTTTTCAAATCCAGAGTGGCCCTGCATGAGGCTACCTGGCTGCTATACCACAAAGGAACAGCCCATGTACCAGGTGGCGCAGGATGGCCAGGGCAGGGCAAAGTGGATAACTTCAGCATCGACATCGACGCTGAGATCGACTACTTCCTGACGCAGGCAATGGAAGCTTCTTCTGCGGTTGCGGATGCAGTGCCGTTGGTAGAAAACACCAAGGACAACGGGTATGATTCCTCTAACAACCCTTACTTTAAGATGTTCGGCGACCAGAGCCTGAGCAAGTATAGTGAGGTGCTGCTGTGGCGTCAATATGACCCTACGCAGGGTATCAACCACAACGTGAACCACTACCTGAACCGCAATGGTGGCAACACCGGGTTTTCCAGAGGCTTCGTGGACAACTTCCTGATGAGCAATGGCCTGCCTATCTATGCAGCGGGTTCTGGCTACCAGGGCGATGACTACATTGAAGACGTGAAAGAGGACCGTGATAACCGCCTGCAAATATTCATGAAGGCTCCTGGCGAGCTGATGTATAAAGGCAACACAAATCAGGATGGTTCACCAATTGTGTTTGGCAATCCAGACATTGTTGGTCTGGCTGAGACACGTGACGTAACGGGTTACTCTGTTAAGAAGGGTGTGGCTTATAGCTTTAGTGAGGCTGAGGGCAGCCATGGTTCTACCGGCAGCATCGTGTTCCGTGCTGTGGAGGCTTACCTGAACTACATCGAGGCCTCTTACCTGAAAGAAGGAAGCATCAACGGCAAGGCCGAGCAGTATTGGAGAGCTATCCGTGAGAGAGCTGGCGTGAACCCTGATTTCAACGTGACCATTGCAGCTACTGACATAAACCAGGAGGCTAAGAATGACTTTGCCGCCTACTCTGCCGGAAAACTGCTGACCGATGCAACGCTCTACAACATCCGTCGTGAGCGCCGTACCGAGCTGATGGCTGAGGGCATGCGTTATACAGACCTGAAACGCTGGAGAGCGCTGGATCAGCTCAAGACGCAGCCATACATTGTAGAGGGCTTTAAAGTATGGGGCCCAATGCAGGAGTGGTACGTGGATGAAAAGACTGGGGAGTCGAAGCTGATCGAGGCAGAGACTGCTGGTAAAACGGCCAACGTTTCCAAGAAGTCAGAAAGCCCGTACCTGCGCCCTTACCGCGTGAACCTGAGTGGCAGCAACCTGGTGAAGGACGGATACCGTTGGGCTAATGCCCACTACCTGGAGCCGATTGCCATACAGCACTTCCTGATTACTTCGCAGGGGGCCGCAGATGGCTCGGTTATTTACCAGAACCCGGGCTGGCCGCTGCAGGCCAATGCCGGCGCAACAGAGTAATCAATCATCAACAGGTGAATATTTGATTAGATTGAGGTTGTAGTTTTAGTTTAAGTAAGGGAAAAGGGACTGCCAGGCTTCAGCTTGTGCAGCCCCTTTGCCCTTTTTATAAAGTTCAGCAAAAAATGATACAGAGGCTCTGGGTTTTAGTAGTACTTATACTTTGCGCCGGCTGCACGGCCATGCCGCAAAAGGCAAAGCCCGTGGAGTGGGTGTTGCTGTGGGAGGATGAGTTCGAAACGGACGGGACACCCGACCCTGCCAAGTGGAGCTTTTCCGGCAGAAAATCCCCGGACTGGGCCTGTTACTGCGCCGATAATCCATCCACTACGTTCGTAAAAGATGGCCAGTTATACTTGCGCGGTATCCTGAATGAGGACCCGGCAGACACGGCCAAGTACCAGACCGCCTGTATCCAAACCAAAGACAAGTTTGCCTTTAAGTATGGCAAGGTAGAAGTGCGAGCCAAGCTCTCGAAGGGCAAAGGCTCCTGGCCTGCCATCTGGCTTATGCCGCAAGATTCAAAGTATGGCGGCTGGCCGAACAGCGGGGAGATAGACATCATGGAGCACCTCAACTACGACTCCATCGTGTACCAGACCCTGCACAGCCATTACATCGATAACCTACAGCAGAAAACAAACCCGGTATACTTCGCCACGCCCCCGTTCCGGGAAGGCGAATTTAACACCTATGGCCTGGAGTGGTACCCCGACCGGCTTGACTTCTTCATCAATGGCCAGAAAACATTTTCCTACCCTAAAATAGAAAACGCCGACTCCTCGCAGTGGCCTTTCGACGAGGAGTTTTACATCATCCTGGACCAGGCCCTTGGCGGCAACTGGGTAGGAAGTATAAAAGACGAAGACCTGCCCGTGCAGATGGTAGTGGATTGGGTGCGGGTCTACCAGACAAGTAATCAAAAACATGCTAACCTATAGCGCAGCATGCTAGGCAAAAAAAGTACATCTCTCTTCTGTCTGTTGCTGGCCATACTTTGCATAGCCCCTTATACTTATGCCCAACAGAAACCGAACGTCATCCTGATTTATGTGGATGACCTGGGATACGGTGATCTGGGCAGCTATGGTGCCACCAAAATCTCAACACCGAATTTAGATAAGCTGGCCGGGCAAGGCATCCGGTTTACGCGTGGCTATGCCACCTCCGCCACCTGCACCCCCTCACGCTACGCTTTGATGACAGGTGAGTACCCCTGGCGAAAGCAGGGAACCGGCGTGCTGCCCGGTGATGCGGCATTGGTGGTGCCTACTGATAAACTAACTTTGCCAGGTGTGTTCAAGAAAGCCGGGTATGCTACCGCCATTGTGGGCAAGTGGCACCTGGGCTTAGGCGATGCAGTAGAAAAAAACTGGAACGAGTACATCAAGCCCGGACCCAACGAGGTGGGTTTTGATTACTCGTTCATTTTTCCAGCCACTGCCGACCGGGTACCTACTGTTTTCATGGAAAACGGAAGGGTAGTGGGACTTGACCCAGCCGACCCGATACAGGTAAACTACCGGGAGAAGATAGGCAGCGAGCCTACCGGAAGAGAGAACCCGGAACTGCTCAAGATGAAAGCTTCGCCCAACCACGGGCATGACAAAACCATCATCAACGGCATTGGCCGCATTGGCTACATGAGCGGCGGCACCAAAGCCCGCTGGACCGATGAAGAAGTACCGCTTACCTTTCTGCAGAAAGCCAAAGACTTTATCGTGGAAAATAAAAAGCAGCCGTTCTTCCTGTTCTACTCCCTCACCGAGCCGCACGTGCCGCGCATGCCTTCCACCTACTTCAAAGGCAAGAGCGGGCTGGGCTATCGGGGCGATGTGATTTTGCAGATGGACTGGGCTGTGGGCGAGATTATGAAGGAGCTGGAACTGCAGGGCCTGGCGAAAAACACCCTCCTTATTTTCACCAGCGATAACGGCCCGGTGCTGGACGATGGCTACGAGGATGAGGCGGTAACCAAGCGAAATGGGCACATGCCAACCGGTCCTTTGCGCGGTGGCAAGTATAGCGCCTTTGAAGCGGGCACGCGCGTGCCCTGGATTGTGAGCTGGCCTGGTAAAATAAAGCCGGCCGTATCCGAGGCCATGGTTTCGCAGGTGGACCTGGTGGCCTCTTTTGCCAGTCTGCTGCGCCAGCCGCTGGCCCCCGCCGATGCGCCTGACAGTCAGGACATGTGGAAGGCGCTGACCGGAAAATCCAGGCAGGGCAGAAGTGTTTTGGTGCAGCATGCGGGCACGCTGGCTATAGTAAAAGACAACTGGAAGTATATCGAACCGAGCAACGGTAGAGCTTATAACCCGCTGACAGATATTGAACTGGGCAATGCATCGGAGCCACAGCTCTACAACCTGAGCGAAGACATTGGCGAAAAGCGTAATCTGGCAGCACAGCATCCGGAGAAGGTGAGGGAACTAGCACAGCTGTTGCAGGAAATCAAACAAGCAGGAAAAAGCAGGTAACAAAGTATAATTTTCGTTTATGATGAAGCAAGTACTCTTACTCATGGCGGCATTTGTGTGGAGCTTTGCAGCTTCGGCCCAAACGCCAGCAAAGAAGCCCAACATCGTCATCATCGTGTCCGACGACCACGCCTTTCAGGCCATCAGCGCCTACGGCGGCAACCTGATGCAAACGCCCAACATCGACCGCATTGCCAAGGAAGGAGCCACCTTCAACAAGGCCTACGTGACCAACTCGATTTGCGGGCCGAGCCGCGCCGTTATCCTGACGGGCAAGTATAGCCACAAAAACGGGTTTAAGGACAACGAAAACTCCCACTTCGACGGCAGCCAGAACAGCTTCATCAAGGAGCTGGGCAAAGGCGGCTACCAGACGGCATGGGTGGGCAAGTGGCATCTGGAGAGCGACCCGCAGGGCTTCGACTACTGGAAAATCCTTCCGGGACAAGGGCACTACTTTAACCCCGACTTCATCAACATGGACGGCAGCCGCGAGCGCATCGAGGGCTACGTGACCAGTATCACCGAGGACGTGGCCGAGGAGTGGCTCGAGGGCCGCGACAAGAGCAAGCCCTTTGCCTTGGTTATCGGCCACAAGGCCACGCACCGCACCTGGATGCCGGACCTGGACGATATGGGCATGTTCGATGATAAAACCTTCCTGCTGCCAGCCAACTTCTACGACAACTACACCAACCGCGAGGCGGCCCGCGTGCAGGACATGACCATCGACAAAACGATGATTATGGGCTACGACCTGAAGATGTACCCGGATTATGACAACCTGAAAGAGGGCAACATCGTGCGCATGAATGCAGACCAGCGGGCCCGGTTCACGGCGTACTACAAACCCATCTACGACGACCTGATGGCGCGCAACCTGCAGGGCAAGGAACTGGTGGAGTGGAAGTACCAGCGCTACATGCGCGACTACCTGGCCACAGCCGCCTCGCTCGACCGCAGCATCGGCCGCACCTTGGATTACCTGGACAGGAACGGCCTGGCCGATAACACCATCGTGATTTACATGTCGGACCAGGGCTTCTACATGGGCGAGCACGGCTGGTTCGACAAGCGCTTTATGTACGAGGAGTCCTTCCGCACGCCGATGGTGATGCGCTACCCGGGCGTGGTAAAGCCGGGCACTACATCAGAGCACTTCGTAATGAACCTCGACATCGCCCCGACCATGCTCGATGCCGCCGGCGTGGCTATCCCGAAAGATATGCAGGGCGAGTCGTTCCTGCCGCTGCTGACCAGCAAGAAAGCCAAGGGCCGCGAGGCGATGTACTACCACTACTATGAGAACGGCGAGCACGCCGTCTCGCCGCACTTCGGCATCAAGACGGGCCGCTACAAGCTCATCCGTTTCTACAAAAGGGTAGAGGGCTGGGAGCTGTACGACCTGCAGAAAGACCCGAGCGAGATGAACAACCTCTACGGCAAGAAAGGCTACGAGAAAATCACCGCCAAGCTCAGAAAGCAGCTGGATGGCCTGATCCAAAAGTATGAGGACGATGGAGCCAAAGAACTACTGGCTAAAGAGGGCGGGAATCTGTAAAAGTATAATCTATCCAATAAGTTACTGCTGCTGGCGCGAGTTTGCAACTCGTGTCCTCCTATAAAGTCGGGTTTGTAACCCGACTGGGCTGAAAGCCCAAACAGTGGCAGGAGGCTTTGCCAACAGCAGGCGAGGTACAAAGACAATTATACTTATGGCGCGAGCGTCCTCGCTTGTGACCGGCAATAGTTGGGCCTCCCCGAGACTGCGCCCGGGACAGGCCGGCCCAGTCGGGTTACAAACTCGACATCATACCAAGGCACAAGTTTAAAACTTGCGCCAAGTAAAGAATAAAAGTATAATCTCTCCTGACCTTTCTAAGTCAGGAGAGACCAATAGCAACAAACTACACCATAATGATCACCCTTTTCCAACGCAGCCTGGCTGCATTTATACTTCTTATTTCCTTCGCTGCGACGGCGCAGCAAATTGTGCCGCAGCCGCAGCAGGCAAGTATCAGCCAACAGCGTTTCACGCCAGCCTACTATTACAAGGTAAGTGGCCTGAAAAAGGACCCGGCAACTCTAGAGTTGCTTAGTACCATTGTGCCAGTAGAGGGAAAAGGAAAATCGCTGCCGCTGAAGGTAAAGAAACTGAAGAAGGAGGAGGGGCCGCTGCAGCGCTCGGGTGCCTATAAGCTGGAGGTGAAGCCGGAAGGGATAAGTATAGAAGCTCCTGACGAGCGTGGGGTTTTCTACGCCGTGCAGACGCTGTCGCAGTTGGTGCAGCAAGGGGCCGACGGAAGTATAACCTTGCCCGAGGCTACCATCACCGACTACCCGGATGTGGCCTATCGCGGTACGGTGGAAGGCTTCTACGGTGAGCCCTGGAGCCACCAGGACCGACTGGAGCAGCTACGCTTTTACGGCAAACTCAAACTGAACACCTACATCTACGGTCCCAAGGACGACCCCTACCACTCCTCCCCGAACTGGCGCAAGCCATACCCCGAGCAGGAGGGGCAGCAGCTAAAAGAGGTGGTACAGGAAGCAAAACGTAACAAAGTGGATTTCGTGTGGGCCATCCATCCAGGTAAAGACATCCAGTGGAACCAGGCCGACAGCAGCGCCATCATCACCAAGTTTAACCAGATGTATGACCTGGGCGTGCGCGCCTTTGCCGTCTTCTTCGACGATATCTCGGGTGCCGGAACGGATGCCAAAATGCAGGCGAATATGCTCAACTTCATCCAGCGGCAGTTCATCAACCAGAAAAAAGACGTAGCCCCGCTGATTATGTGCCCGACCGAATACAACAAGGGTTGGGCGAACAAAGAGCCGGGTACCTACCTGGACATCCTGGGCGAACAGCTCGACCCGGCCATCCACGTGATGTGGACAGGCAACACCGTGGTACATGACATCACCAAAGAAGGACTGGAGTGGGTGAACAAGCGCATCCAGCGGCCGGCCTATGTGTGGTGGAATTTCCCAGTGAGCGACTACGTGCGCAACCACTTGTTGATGGGGCCTTCTTATGGCATCGATACTGAGGCGGTGCACGATATGTCGGGCTTTGTGACCAACCCGATGGACAAGGCCGAGGCTTCGAAGGTGGCGATTTTTGGCGTGGCTCTGTATAGCTGGAACATGAAAACCTATGACCCGCAGCAGGCCTGGGAAGCAGCCAACCAGTATGTGATGCCGGAGGCGCCGGAGGCTTTCCGCACCTTCAACGCCCATAACAGCGACCCTGGCCCTAACGGGCACCGCTACCGCCGCGATGAGTCGGTGGAGATAAAGCCCTACATCCATACTTTCCTGGAGACTTACAGAGACGGGCTGCACCCTTCAGTGGCGGAAGTGAGCAGGCTAAAGCAGGAGTTTGAACGTATAGCCAAGGCCCCTGCCGAAATTAGAAGCAAGAGCCAGAACAAGCGTCTGGTAGAGCAACTGGAGCCATGGCTGCTTCAGTTTGAGCTGCTGGGCAAAGCCGGTACTCATACGCTGGATATGGTGGACAGTCGCATCAACCTGAACCCTGCCGCTGCCTGGGCAAACTACCTGCGTGTAGAGGCTGTGTTGGATAGTATGGCGACGGTGGATGCCACGCTGAACCTGAACCCCTACCAACCAGGTGTTAAAACCGGCTCGCTGGTGCTGACGCCTTTTGTGGAGGAAGTCTTCAAAATTACCGGGAACCACTTCCTGGGCGGTAACCAAAATATAGCCAGTGCCGACGCCTCTGCCAGCTATAGCCAATCCCAGCGATTGGCGAACCAACCGCTGCTGGTGAACAACAAGGGGATTGCTTATTCGCCTATGCTGGAGGTAGCCTACCTGGATAGCGCCGAGTACATTGGTCTAAAACCGTCTGCGGCACTGCAGGCGCAGGCTTTATACTTTAACCTGAGCAACAACGACCTGCTGAGCTGGGGTGTTTTCGAAACCTCCAAAGACGGCAAAGTGTGGACGAAAGCCGAAGCCACCGCAGAGCGCGGCAAAGGAAGTATAAACCTTGCCGACCAAAGTATAACGTATGTGCGCTTCCGCAACGCCTCCGACAAACGCCAGAACTTTTACCTGAAGGAGTTTCGCCTGGAGGTGAAGCCGGCAGCCGGCGCGAACGAGTCTGTTTTTGCCCACGACAAAAGTATAAACACCTACCAAACGCTCACGAGCCAGCAGCCGGTAACGGTTACACTGCCTAAGGAGCTGAGGGGAGCAGGCCTCGTGATACTTTTAAAGAACGACGGCGCCAAGTATACCATCACCGCACCTGGCCGAAACGGAAGGCAGCAGACCATTTACAGCGGCAACCGCCCCTACATCGAGCTGGATAGCAGCAAACTGAAAAATGTATCGAAGCTAACTTTCGCCACGGAAAGCCAGCAGCCAGTGCGCATCTACGAACTGGTAAAGCAGGAGCCGGCCAGCTAAGCCGGAATCATACGTTGAAATCAACCTGACAATACAGCAAGCAACCTATACCTTTGATAAATTCTCTCTTATGAAGAAACTCTTTTACCTAATCCTCCTGGTTTGCATCGCCGCCTTCGATACCGGTGCGCAGGGCCTGAACATCATCCCAAGGCCCAACAAAATAGAGCTGGCAAAAGGGCAGTTTACCCTTAGTAACGCTAAAACCATTCAGTATACTTCCGGGGCAGAGAAGGAAGCTGCTTTCCTGAAAAACGCCTTGCAGGAGAAGTATAAATTGAACCTGTCAACCAATGCCGGCAAAGGAAAGAAGAACACCATCAGCCTGGAGCTGGATAAAAAGCTGTCCAAAGACCTGGGCAAAGAAGGGTATAGACTGACTGCCACGCCAACACAGGTAACCATCAAGGCGGCCACGGAAGCGGGTATCCATTACGGCATCCAGAGCTTGCTGCAGGCTATCCATACTTCTGAAGGCAAATTTATGCCTGCCGTTGCCATCGAAGACGTTCCCCGTTTCGAGTGGCGCGCCCTGCACCTGGATGAGGCCCGTCACTTTAAAGGAAAAGAGGAGGTAAAGCTGCTGCTGGATGAGATGGCCCGCCTGAAGATGAACACTTTCCACTGGCATTTGGTGGACGACCAGGGCTGGCGCATCGAGATCAAGAAATACCCGAAACTGACGGAGATTGGCTCGGTTAGAAAGAGCACGGCCGTTGGCGAGAAGAAGTGGAACAGCAACAAGCAGTCCGGGGAGCCGCACAGCGGGTTCTATACCCAGGAAGAAATCAAAGAACTCGTAGCCTATGCTGCCGAGCGCCACATAAACGTGGTGCCGGAAATCGAGATGCCGGGCCACGCCAGCGCTGCCATTGCCGCTTACCCTTGGTTGGGCACAGAAAATCAGAAGATTGAGGTACCGGTAAAATTCGGCCGCTTCTACGACATCTACGACGTGACCAACCCGAAAGTGCAGGAGTTCCTCCAGGACGTGCTGCAGGAGGTGTTCGCGCTGTTTCCTTCCAAGGTAATTCACATTGGCGGGGATGAAGTAGGGTATGAGGCATGGGAGAAATCGGAGAAGGTAAACGCTTACATGAAGGAGCACGGCATTAAGACCTACGCCGATTTGCAGGTGCATTTCACCAACAACATCTCGAAGTACATTGAGCAGAACGGCCGCCGCATGATGGGCTGGAATGAAATCATGGGCATCAACATCCACCCGGATTTTGAGGAGAAAAAAGCAGACGCCGACGCTGAGACCGAGCTGGCCAAAAACGTGGTGGTGCACTTCTGGAAGGGCGACGTGGAGCTAATTAAGCAGGCTGCCTCCAAAGGCTACCAGCTGGTGAACTCGCTGCACTCGATGACCTACCTGGACTATGACTACCGTTCAATCCCGTTGCAGAAAGCCTACAGCTTTGACCCGATTCCGCAGGAGCTGGCCAAAGAATACCATAAGAACATCATCGGCACCGGCTCTCAGATGTGGAGCGAGTGGATTCCGACGCGCGGCGAGATGCACTACCAGTTGTTTCCGCGCCTGGCTGCTTATGCCGAAGTAGGCTGGACGCAGCCACAGAACAAGAACTACGAGCAGTTCCGGCAGGCCCTGCTGCCGCTGTTGAAAGTATGGGAGGCTAGGGGCATCCATTTCGCCCCGCTTTCAGACGCGGAAGAACAAAAGAAGAACCAGTAATTTTTTAGACAAAGGATTTTTTGACAAAGGACAAAAGACAAGGGATATACTAAGTATAGTTGCAGCATACCGATGTCCCCCTTGGAAGGGGGTAGGGGGATGACAGGCTACCGAAAGGCCAGGCTATTCGCAACTTTTACACTTTAATCACCCTTTGTCCTTTGTCAAAAAAGTCCTTTGTCCAGAAACGGATTTATACTTTTAGCTTACCCTACACCACATGAAAAACAGGCCAACCCTACTGGTTTTATACTTTCTGCTCGGGCTTATACTTCCGCTGCAGGCGCAGCAGGTGAATATTATTCCGCAGCCGGTTAGCCTGGAACTGAAGGAGGGCTATTTTATACTTGATGCGCAAACCTCCATCCAGTTTAAGCGGGGGAACAAAGAGCTAGCCGCCCTGGCCGCATACTTTGCCAACCATGTAAAAGAGGTGTCCGGCTATACCTTGCCCCTGAATAAAAAGAAGGCAAAAGCCATCCGGTTTGAGCTGACAAGTATGGCAGACCTGGGAGCGGAAGGGTACAGGTTGAACGTATCGCCGGAAGCTATTCTGATTCAGGGCAGTACCAGGGCTGGGGTATTTTACGGACTGCAGTCGCTGATACAGACGCTGCCTGCCGTGCGCACCAACCAGGCGCTGCAGGTGCCGGCCATGGAAATCACGGACGAGCCACGCTTCGGCTGGCGCGGCATGATGCTGGACGTGAGCCGCCATTTCTATACAGTGGAAGCCATCAAGGAATTCATCGACCTGCTGGCCCTCTACAAGATGAACACTTTCCACTGGCACCTGACCGACAACGAGGGCTGGCGGCTGGAAATCAAGAAGTACCCGAAATTAACTTCCGTAGGTGCCTGGCGCCAGGAGATTCCGGGCAGTGTATACTATAAAAAGGATTCTACCTACCAGCAGCCTCTAACCGGCAAACCTTATACTTACGGCGGCTACTATACCCAGGAGCAGGCTAAAGAGGTGGTGGCCTATGCCATGGCGCGCAACATTACCGTGATTCCTGAAATTGATATTCCCGGCCACTCCGGCGCGGCGCTCACGGCTTACCCGGAGTTTTCCTGCGAGCGGCACCAGCAACAGGCGCCCAACTCCGCGCTTTGGAACGGCGTGATAGACCCCTTGCAGGTGAACCTGAATTACTGCGCCGGCAACGACAGCGCTTTCCTGTTTTTGCAGGACGTGCTGCAGGAGGTCATGGCGATTTTCCCATCCGAGTACGTGCACATTGGCGGCGACGAGGTGGACAAATCTTATTGGAAGAAGTGCCCGCGCTGCCAGGCACGCATGGCGGCAGAAGGATTAAAGAACGAAGAGGAGCTGCAGAGCTACTTCATCAAACGCATGGAGCAATACCTGCTGGCGCACAACAAAAAGCTCCTGGGCTGGGACGAGATTCTGGAAGGCGGCCTGGCCCCGACTGCTACCGTGATGAGCTGGCGCGGCGAAAAAGGCGGCATTGCTGCTGCCAAACAGGGGCACAACGTGGTGATGACACCCAGCGACCCGCTTTATTTTAACCGCTACCAGGCCGGCCCGGAAGGCGAGCCCTTTGCAGCCAGGTACTCCATTAACACGCTGGAGAAAG
The DNA here is from genome assembly GCF_900113285.1 of Pontibacter chinhatensis. GTDB lineage: Bacteria > Bacteroidota > Bacteroidia > Cytophagales > Hymenobacteraceae > Pontibacter > Pontibacter chinhatensis. The sequence continues at coordinate 454,024 of NZ_FOOT01000002.1, read as the reverse complement.
TGTACAAGTACAACCCGCACCCGGAAGAGTTAACAGCAGAAGAGCGCAAGCTTGTGCTGGGCGGGCAGTTTGCCATCTGGACTGAATTTGTCTCCTCGGTAGAGCACCTGGAGTACCTGCTCCTGCCGCGCATGCCGGCCCTTGCCGAAGCCCTCTGGACACCGCTGGAGAAGAAAGATTTTAACAGTTTTGTGAACCGCCTGAACAGCTGGCATTTTCCGGGGTGGGAGGCGAAAGGCATTCGCTTCCACCGGCAATACTACCAAAGCCGCACGCATGAGGGTAACCGGGAGGTGGTACAAAAGCCGGTGAATTAGAGCGTCGCGTTATCATCTATATTTAAGAGAAACCGGCAGGAAAGCAGTAAGGAGGTGATGTGTACTTCACCTGCGCTTTACATAGTTAAACATGAAGAGACTCTTTGTATGCATCACCCTTATACTTGCTGCCCTGGCCACCCAGGCGCAGCAGCGGCCTAACATTGTGGTGTTTCTGGTTGATGATATGGGTTGGATGGATACCTCGGTGCCCTTTGCCGGCAAAGTATACCCGCTGAACAAGCGTTACCACACGCCTAACATGGAGCGCCTGGCCCGGGAGGGGATGAAGTTTACGAATGCTTATGCCGCGCCGGTCTGCACGCCCTCGCGGGTAAGTATGATGACGGGAATGAACGCAGCGCACCATGGCGTGACGAACTGGACCATGCCCTTCAAGGACCGAAACTCCGACACGCCGGATGAGCAGCTGGATGTTGCCCCCTGGAACAAGTATGGGCTGAGTCCGGTAGCGGGCCTGCCGCATACGGTACATGCCAGGCCTTTGCCGCAGCTGCTCAACGAGGCCGGCTATATGACCATCCATGTTGGTAAGGGGCATTGGGCCACGCCGGGCACGCCGGGGGCTAACCCTTACAACCTGGGCTTCATCGTGAATGTGGCCGGACACGTAGCGGGCCGCCCACTCAGCTACCTGGGCGAGCAGAACTATGGCAACATCCAGGGCAAGCCCTACGACATCCACGCCGTGCCGGACATGGCCGAGTACTTCGGCTCGGATACTTACCTGACGGAGGCCATCACGCGGGAGGCCCTGAAAACCCTGGAGGCGCCCATCCGCAACCAGCAGCCCTTTTTCCTGCACCTGGCGCACTTTGCCCTGCACGACCCTTACGACCCGGACAAGCGCTATTTGCAGAAATACCTGGACGCAGGCCTGCCCCAGACCGAGGCTATCTACGCCAGTATGGTGGAGGGTATGGACAAGAGTCTGGGTGATGTGCTGGACTACCTGGAGAAAAAAGGCGTGGCCGGTAATACCATACTTCTTTTTATGAGCGACAACGGCGGCCTGAGTCTGGCCTATGCCGGTCGGGGCGAAGCCCACACGCAAAACCTACCGCTCAAGGCTGGTAAGGGTTCGGTTTATGAAGGAGGCATCCGGGTGCCGATGCTGGTGAAATGGCCCGGTGTGGTAAAGCCTGCTTCGGTTAATCCCACGCCTGTCATCATCGAGGATTTCTTCCCAACTATCCTGGAAATGGCGCAGGTGGGAAAGTATAACCTGGTGCAAAACGTGGACGGCCAAAGCGTTGTGCCTTTGCTGAAATCACCCTATAAAAAGCCTGCAGACCGTGCCCTTATCTGGCACGTGCCTAACAAGTGGACGCAGGAAGATGGCCCCGGCATCAATTACAAAAGCGCTATCCGCGAAGGCGACTGGAAACTGATTTACCACCAGCGCAACGGCAAAATGGAGCTCTACAACCTGAAAACAGACCTGGGCGAGACGACCGACCTGGTCACCAAACACCCTAAGCGCGTGAAGGAATTGGCCACCAAATTAGGTCAGCAACTGCGGGCCTGGGAGGCACCCATGCCCAGCTTCAAGGGCACAGGAAAGCCGGCGGCTATGCCCGACGAAGTGCTGCAAAGTATAAACTGACAAGTGTCATCTACAAGTAACTCTTACCCATACATGCAAATGAAAAAAATAACGACAAGCATTCTTGCTCTTCTGCTAGCAGTCGCAACACCGGCTCTTGCTCAGGAGGCAGGCGAAAAGGCTAACTACTTTATCATCCAGCCAGGCGAAACAGAGGCTGATATCATTCGTAAGGCAGCCAATGTGGTGCCTACGCCGCGCCAGCTGCGCTGGCAGCAACTGGAGCTGACGGCCTTTTTCCACGTCGGTGTGAACACGTTTACCAACCGCGAGTGGGGCACCGGTAAGGAAGACCCGGCCATCTTCAACCCCTCGCAGCTCGACGCCCGCCAGTGGGTGCGTGTGGCTAAGGAAGCCGGCATTAAGCAGGTGATTCTGACGGCCAAGCACCACGACGGCTTCTGCCTGTGGCCGACGGCCACTACGGAGCACTCGGTAAAGAACAGTCCTTGGAAAAACGGGCAGGGCGATTTGATGAAAGACGTGGCCGAGGCTTGCAAAGAGTATGGCATTGGCTTTGGCGTTTACCTCTCGCCCTGGGATATGAACTCGCCGGTGTATGGCTCCGACGCTTACAACGACCTGTTCATCGAGCAACTGACGGAGCTTTTGACCAACTACGGGCAGATAGACGAAGTATGGTTTGACGGCGCCAACGGCGAAGGACCGAACGGGAAGAAGCAAGTATATGATTTTGACCGCTGGTACCAGCACATCCGCAAGCTGCAACCTACGGCCACTATCGCCATTATGGGTCCGGACGTACGCTGGGTAGGCACTGAGACTGGCTATGGCCGCGAGACAGAGTGGAGCGTGGTGCCGGCCGACAACCTGGACCAGAACTCCGTGGCGGCGAACTCGCAGCAGGCAGTGGCTTTTAAGCCTACCGGTGATATGCGCGGTGAGGTGCTGGGCGGACGCGAGCAAATCCGCAACGCCAAGGGGCTGGTGTGGTACCCGGCTGAAACCGACGTGTCTATACGTCCGGGCTGGTTCTACCATCCTGCCGAAGATGACAAAGTAAAGTCGCCGGAGAAGCTGCTGGACATTTACTACAGCTCGGTGGGCCGCAACGGCGTCCTCCTGCTCAACATCCCGCCAGATACCAGAGGGCTCATCCATGAAAACGATGTGAAGGCGCTTCAGGGCTGGAAAAAGCTCATTGATGATACCTTTACCCAAAACCTGGCACAGGGCGCCAAAGTGAAGGTATCGGGCAAGAACAAGAAGGCTATGCTCGACGGCAAGTATGACACGCACTTCACCACCAAATCCGAGAAAGACACCACCGCTGTAATTGAGTTGCAGCTAAAAGGCGCGCAGACTTTTGATGTACTGATGCTGCAGGAAAATATCAGTGTAGGGCAGCGCGTTGAGAAGTTTGTGTTCGAGTACTGGAAAGACGGCCAGTGGCAGAAAGCAACCGAGGGCACCACCATCGGTTACAAGCGCCTGCTCCGCTTCGAGCCGATAACTACCAACAAAGTGCGCCTGCGCATCGAGTCGTCGAGGCTGAATCCGACTATCTCGGAAATCGGCCTCTTCAAGAATGCACTTGAAGGCATGGCTATTTCAGCAAATGAGCATTAGGAAGGTATAAAGTATAAAATTCAGGTTGCGATAAACCCACCCCCGCCCCTCTGAGGAGGGGAATTCGGGAAACTCGCTTGTTATGGCGCGAGCGTCCACGCTCGTGACGGGCTATCGTTGGGCCTCCGGGCCCAGTCGGATTTCAAATCCGACCTCATAGTAAGGCACGGGTTGCAAACCCGCGCCAGCAAGTGGGGAAGGAAACAGCCCTGCTCCGAGGAGGGGAATTATACTTACAGAAAAGACCCCCTTTGAAGGGGGTAGGGGGATGATAATCGCTCCAGAATTCCCCGCCTTGGAGGGGCAGGTTTCCACCTTCATCAAATGAGCGAGTTTTAAAGTATAAAACCTACTGGCACCAGCATAGCAAGTATAGCAGCATACCACTTTTATACTTACACGACACAAACAATAACCACAAAGCCTAAAGTGTCCCTTTTGGCAAAAGACTACACTACCATGATTAAGAAGCTCACCCTTCTACTAGCATTTTTCTTTCCCTTTCTGGCGCTGGCCCAGCAGCCGGTTAGTATCATCCCGCAGCCGGTTAGTGTGCAGCGCAGCGAAGGCCACTTCACTATCGACGGCCATACTTCCATCCACCTGGTAAACGGGAAAAAGGAGTTGAAGCCTGCGGCCGAATTTCTGGCGGCGCGAGTTAAGGAAATCTCCGGTTACGACCTGCCTATCAAAAACCGGAAAGGCAAAGCCATCAAACTGTCCATTGAAAGTATAAACAGCCTCGGTGAGGAAGGATACCAGCTGCAGGTAACGCCATCTGAGATAAGTATAAAAGCCAACTCCAAGGCCGGAATTATATACGGCATGCAGTCGGTGCTGCAAACTCTGCCTGCCGTGCGCACCAACGCGGCGCTGCAGGTACCGGCCATGACCATCACCGACTACCCGCGCTTTACCTGGCGCGGCATGCACCTGGATGTGAGCCGCCATTTCTTCTCGCCTGAGGCCGTGAAGCAGTACATCGACCTGATGGCCACCTACAAGCTCAACAGGTTCCACTGGCACCTGATAGACGATCCAGGCTGGCGCATCGAAATCAAGAAGTATCCGAAGCTGACCGATGTGGCTGCCTGGCGTGTGGACCATACCGATAAGCCCTGGGATACCAGGCCGCAAGCCAAACCGGGCGAGGAACCCACCTACGGCGGCTACTATACCCAGGAGCAGCTCAAAGATATTGTGGCCTATGCTGCCCAGCGTAATGTCACCATCGTGCCGGAAATCGAGATGCCGGGGCACGTGGCCTCTGCCATCGCCGCCTACCCGCACCTGAGCTGCAGCGGCAAGGAACAGCTGCCGCTTACGGGCGGGGATTATACGAACATGTCGTCTAACTACTGCCCGGGCAACGAGGAAGTGTTTACTTTTCTGGAGGATGTGCTCGATGAGGTGGTGGCGCTGTTTCCGGGGCAGTACGTGCACATCGGTGGTGATGAGGTAGACAAAGCAGGCTGGAAAAAGTGCCCCAAGTGCCAGCAGCGCATGGCCGACGAGGGCCTGAAGGATGAGGAGGAGCTGCAGAGCTACTTTATCAAGCGCATGGAAAACTACCTGCTCACCAAAAATCGCCGCATCATTGGCTGGGATGAGATTCTGGAAGGCGGGCTGGCCCCGCAGGCAACGGTGATGAGCTGGCGCGGCGAGAGCGGCGGCATCGAGGCAGCTAAGATGGGCCACGATGTAATCATGACACCCGGCTCCCCGGTATACTTCGACCACTACCAGGCAGGTCCGGAAGGAGAGCCGCTGGCCAACGGCGGTTTCAACACACTGAAGAAAGTATACGACTACGAGCCTATTCCGAAAGAGCTGACCGAAGCAGAGGCCAAGCACGTGCTGGGCGCCCAGGCTAACCTCTGGACCGAATTTATCACCACGGCCTCGTACGTGGAGTACATGGTGCTGCCCCGCATGCTTGCCCTGGCCGAAGTAGTATGGTCGCCGAAAGAAAGCCGCGATTGGGTGAGCTTTAACCAGCGCCTGCAGCCCCAATTCAGGGCCTTCGACCAGAAAGGGCTCAACTATTCCAAAGGCAACTTCACCGTGGATATCAAACCAAGCTCAGAGGGTGGGAAGCTGCTGGTGACGCTCTTCACAGAGGCAGTAAACGGTGATGTATACTATACCCTGGATGGTTCGGAGCCTACGACGCAAAGTATAAAGTATGCGCAGCCCATCCAGATTGACTCCTCGGTGGTGCTGAAAGCGGTGACGGTGGTGAACAGCAAGGTGATGGGCCAGAAACCGGCGGAGCAATCGTTCAGCATGCACCAGGCCGTGGGCCGTGAAGTGAAGTATGAAAACCCGGTAAGCAAGCACTACATGGCCGATGGCCCGAACTCCCTGACCGACGGGGTGCGCGGCCGGCATGCCGTGGGCAAGTACTGGCACGGCTTCAGCGGCCGGGACATGGTGGCGACGATTGATTTAGGCGAGACCAAGTCCATCTCCAACATCACGCTGGGTTGCCTGCAGCACTACCGCGACTGGATCATGATGCCGACCGCCGTGAAGTTTGAGGTCTCTGCTGATGGGAAGAATTTTAAGGAAGTAAGTACAGTGAAGAACCCGGTTTCGCCCGACGCGCAGGAGGCCACCATGCACGATTTCAAGGCTGCGTTTCCGGGGCAGAAGGCCAGGTATGTGCGGGTTACCGCTTACCACCTGAACGCGCTGCCCAAAGGCCATAACGGTGCCGGTCAGCCCGCCTGGCTTTTTGTCGATGAGATTGTAGTAAGGTAAGTATCAATGTTTAACCAGAGAAAGGGCGCAAGCGTCTGAGTATGTCCTAAGATATGTCATACTTATCGCTGCCGTGGCGCTACACTTTCGCCCTTATTCCATATATTTAAGAACTGAAAATTTACTGATCATCTGATCAAAGGAATTATAAAATACCCATGCCTACAAGAAGAGATTTTGTTAAAACCAGCGCCCTTGCGACAGCCGGTATCGCCGCGACAGGTTTTTCGTTTATGTCGTTTGCCCAGAAGGATAAGTTTGTGAGCCAGCGCCCGGAGGTGTCTAAACGCCATTTTACCAGCAAGGCGGTCGAGAAAACCATCAAGGATGTAAAAAAGAGCATCGCCGATAAGGAGCTTGCCTGGATGTTCGAAAACTGCCTCCCAAGCACCCTCGACACCACCGTGACCTACCAGGAGAAAAACGGTCGGCCGGATACGTATGTGATTACGGGCGATATTGACGCCATGTGGCTGCGCGACAGCTCGGCGCAAGTATGGCCCTACCTGGCACTGATGGACAAGGACAAGCCGCTGCAAAAACTGATTGCCGGCGTTATCAACCGCCAGACCAGCTACATCATCAAAGACCCGTACGCCAACGCTTTCTACGACGACCCGACGAAGGAAGGGGAGTGGGCCAAAGACCTGACCAAGATGCAGCCCGGCATCCACGAGCGTAAGTGGGAAATCGACTCGCTGTGCTACTCCATCCGCTTGGGCTACCACTACTGGAAAGCCTCCGGCGACACCGATCCGTTTGATGCGGAGTGGGAAAAGGCCATGCGCCTGGTGGTGCAAACCTTTAAAGAGCAGCAGCGCAAAGAGGGCAAAGGACCTTACAAGTTTCAGCGCGTAACCGGCTGGCAAACCGACACGGTGGCGGGCTCCGGCTACGGCAACCCCATCAAGCCGGTAGGCCTGATCTGCTCTACTTTCCGCCCCTCGGACGACGCCACGATTTACCTGTTCCTGGTGCCGGCCAACTTCTTTGCCGTTACCTCGCTGCGCCAGCTGGCCGAGATGAGCGAGAAAATCAAGAAGAACAAAACCTTTGCCGCCGAGTGCACCGCCCTGGCTGACGAGGTGGAGAAAGCCCTGAAGGAGTATGCCGCTGCCGAGCACCTGAACTATGGCAAAGTGCACCCGTTTGAGGTGGATGGCTACGGCAACAAGCTGTACATGGACGACGCCAACGTGCCAAGCCTGCTGGCGCTGCCATACCTAGGCTGCTGCTCCGTAGACGATCCGATTTACCAGAATACCCGCAAGTTTGTGCTGAGCGAGGATAACCCCTGGTACTTCAAAGGCAAATATGGCCAGGGCATCGGCGGGCCGCACACCGGTTTTGACCTGATCTGGCCGATGAGCATCATTATGCAAGCCATGACGAGCAAGTCGGAAGACGAGATAAAGCAGTGCCTGCAGATGCTGAAGAACACGCACGCCGGCACCGGCTTCATGCACGAGTCGTTCCACAAGGATGACCCGTCGAACTTTACCAGAAAGTGGTTTGCCTGGGTAAACACCCTGTTCGGAGAGCTGATTCTGAAGCTCCACGCCGAGCGTCAGCACCTGTTAAAAGCACAATACAAAGTATAAACCCACCCCTTGCCTTTTCTGAGGAGGGGAGGAGGACGAGAAAAACTGTTGAACACCCATTGTCATTCTGGAAGAAACTTGGTGGAAGGGAGGTTAAGCTTATGCTACCAGCCACCAAGATCCTTTCAGGATGACAAAAGGACAAACCTCCGACTCCTCCTGGAAGAATAACTATAACTGGTATTAAGCTGCACCCATAACCGCAACAACCTATAACATGAGCACCAGACGAAAATTCATAAAACTATCTGCCCTCGGCGCTGGCCTGCTGGGCGGCGGCTTCCAGTATGCGAGCGCCTTTGCCGGCTCGCTGGGAACGGCAAAAAGAAACAGGCCTGTGGTGATTTCTACCTGGAACCACGGCATACCGGCTAACGCCGCAGCCTGGGAGATCCTGAAGAAAAAGGGCACAGCGCTGGATGCCGTGGAAGCAGGCGTACGCGTACCCGAGGCCGACCCGGAAGTGCGCACTGTGGGTTACGGCGGCTACCCCGACCGGGAGGGCCATGTAACCCTGGATGCCTGCATCATGGACAAAGACAGCAACTGCGGCGCGGTGGCGTTTCTGGAGCACATCAAGCACCCGATTTCGGTAGCCCGCAAGGTGATGGAAGACACCCCGCACGTGATGCTGGTAGGAGAGGGAGCCCTGCAGTTCGCCTTAGAGAAAGGCTTCAAGAAAGAAAATCTCCTGACGCCGGAATCCGAAAAAGACTGGAAGAACTGGCTGAAGGAATCCAAGTATAAGCCGGTCATTAACATCGAAAACCACGACACCATCGGCATGCTGGCCCTGGACGCAAACGGTGACCTGGCCGGAGCCTGCACCACGAGCGGTGCCGCCTACAAAATGCACGGCCGCGTGGGCGACTCCCCCATCATCGGGGCCGGCTTGTTTGTGGACAATGAAGTAGGAGCCGCTACGGCTACCGGCTTGGGCGAGGCAGTTATCCGCATGGTGGGCAGCCACCTGGTGGTGGAACTCATGCGTCAGGGTAACTCGCCGGAGCAGGCTTGTAAACTAGCCGTAGATCGTATCATAGCCAAGCACAAAGACGTGAAAGACCTGCAGGTAGGCTTTATCGCGCTCAACAAGAATGGGGAATACGGCGGTTACTGCATCCACAAGGGATTCAACTATGCTGTGCAGGATAAATCGGGAGTGAAGCTGCTGGATGGAAAGAGCAAGTTCTAAACCGCTGCTGGAGATCTGCATCGAGTCGGTGGCCTCGGCTATTGCTGCCGAGCAGGGAGGCGCCCAGCGCGTGGAGCTGTGCGACTACCTGGCCGGTGGTGGCACTACGCCCAGCGCGGGTATGATTGAGGTAGTGCGTCAAAGTATACGCATCGGCCTGCACGTGCTCATCCGTCCGCGCCGTGGCGACTTTTTGTACTCCCCGGCCGAGTTTGAGGTGATGAAGCGTGATATACAGCTTTGCCGCCAATTAGGGGCAGACGGAGTCGTGATTGGGGCACTGACGAAAGACGGAAGTATAGACGTGGCCGGCACGCAGCAGCTGATAGAAGCAGCGGAAGGTATGAGCATCACCTTCCACCGCGCCTTCGACCGGGCAGCCGACCCTTACAAGGCCCTGGATGATTTGCTGCAACTGAACGTGCACCGCCTGCTCACGTCCGGCCAGCAGGAAACGGCCCTGCAAGGTGCCGGCCTCATCCGGGAGCTGCGCGAGCGCTCTGAAGGCAAACTCATCATCCTGCCCGGCGGCGGCGTAACTCCCGACAATGTGCGGGAATTGGTTGCTAAAACCGGTGTGCAGGAAGTACATGCGTCGGTGCGAAAATCCGTGGACAGCGACATGGTATACCGCAAAGACCAACCGGCTATGTCCAGTAACCGCGTGCTCTCCGAGTTCGAGCAACTGGTGGCTGATGTGGAGCAGGTGCGGGCGTTAGGTGCTGGTTGGTAGTTATTGGTTAGTAGTTGTCAGGTGCAGTTGCTGGCAAGACTATCATTTCGACGAGAGGAGAGGGAGCTTTTAGTAGTACCGGGTCAAACCACCCCTACCCCTCCTTAGCTAAGGAGGGGAGCTCTGTTCAAGTTGCATTAGCAGCAGCTATCGGCCTTATCCCAGCCTTTGGGTTGAGCGCCTTGTAGATTTCCGGTGCCGCTGTGGCGGCATTGCGACCGAAGGGTAGCAAAGGAAATGTACACCGCGCGATGCCTGAAGGCGAGGCCTCCCGGCCTGGGAGGGAGCCTAAGCCAGAGGTGCAACTTTAGGCAAGTAGGGCTGGAGGATGAACAGCAGCTAGTAAGGATAGCTTGGTTCAAGCAGAAGGAAGCAGGAGCTAGGAAAGTATAAACTAGCAAGTATAAAGTATAGCCAAAGTATAAACCTGGCTCGTGCGGATGACAAATCCGTCATTCTATACTTTCGGATTGTTAATCCGGAAGCGCGGGATAAAAAAAGTATAGCTCAAGTATAATGATAAACAAGTACAAACTATTACTCATCTTTCTCTTCGTGCTGAGCGGCAACTTCGCCTCCGCACAAGCTAAAAAAGCCACTCCGCAGGACAGCACCAAAATGCAGTGGTTCGGCGATGCCAAGCTCGGTATCTTCATCCACTGGGGCATTTACGGCGTGAACGGCATTCCGGAATCGTGGTCGTTTTTCAACAACTACATCAGCCACGAAGATTACATGAAGCAACTCGACGGCTTCACGGCAGACAAGTATAAACCGGAGGAATGGGCTAAACTTATTAAGGAATCCGGCGCGCGTTATTCGGTTATCACCACCAAGCACCACGATGGTGTAGCGCTGTGGGATACCAAGATGGGCGGCATCACCACCAAAAAGCACACGCCGGCTAAGCGCGACGTGCTCACGCCCTTTGTAGACGCGCTGCGCAAGGAAAACCTGAAAGTAGGCTTTTACTACTCGCTGCCTGACTGGAGCTACGCCGACTATGACGTGTTCACACGCGCCAAAAAACGCTACTCGATAACAGAGGAGCCTCGCCGCTGGAAGAAGTTTCTGAACTTCTATCAGGGGCAACTCCGCGAGCTTTCCAAAAACTATAACCCGGACCTCTATTGGTTCGACGGCGACTGGGAGCACAGCGCTGAGGAGTGGGAGTCAGAGAAAGTGCGCCAGATGCTGCTGGGCCACAACAAAAATGTGATTATCAACTCGCGCCTGAACCACTACGGCGATTACGCCACGCCAGAGCAGGGTGTGCCTGTGGTGCGTCCGCAGGATAAGTACTGGGAGCTTTGTCTGACCATGAACGACTCTTGGGGGCACTCGCCGCACGACCATCATTACAAGAGCCCAAACCAGGTCATCCGCACCTTCGCCGACTGCATCAGCAACGGCGGTAACCTGCTGCTCGACATAGGGCCAAAGCCGGACGGCACCATTCCGCAGGAGCAGGTGGCCATCCTGAAAGAGCTGGGCCGCTGGACAAATAAGCACGAAGAAGCGATTTTCGGAACGGTGGCCGGTATTCCGCAGGCGCACTTCCACGGCTACTCCACGCTGGCCAAAGACGGCAAAACTTTATACTTGTTCGTGGAGAACCAGGGAGCTGAGTCGGTGCGCGTGCAGGGGCTGGGCACACCGGTTAAAAGTATAAAAGTGGTGGGCAGCAAGGCTGCAGCCAAGTATGAGCAGCAGGGCAACACCACCTATATCCAAGTGCCTGCCAACGCCTACGATGAGCAGCTAACTGTACTGGCTTTGTCGTTTGAGCAACCCCTGAAACTGGCTTCGCCAGCGCCAGCCAAAATAGAACTGGCTCAGTTGCAGAAGGCTGGCAAGCTGGATGCCACGCAGCGCAACCGCACCATCCGCCAACTGGCTGATAATCTGCAGGCGGGTCAAAACCCGTTCCAGAACACTGCTTTACAGCCTGATGGCACGGAGGTGAAACAGCTCAAATTGGCTGATGCGGGCGTGGAGCGCTGGGTGAAAAAGCACGCCGAAACCATGTACAAAGCCAACCCGGGTCTGCCGGAGGGACATTACGAAGGAAACACATCGCTTTCTGAAGACAAGCAGACGCTATACTTATTCGTAGAGGGTAAGCCGACCGGCCCAATCGCCATCAAGGGAATCAAAAATAAGCTGCACCGTATCCGGGTGGTGGGCAATGGTACTTTGCTGGGCCACGAAATCTTCAACAAGCAGTACTGGAGCGAAATCCCCGGCATTGCCTACATCGACGTGCCGCACGACCTGCTGGACGAGGACCTGACTGTTATCGCTGTACTGCTTGATGGCCCGGTGTCGCTCTACCGTGAGGAAGTAAAGCCGATTGAGAGTAATTAGAAATACTTAACCCACCCCTCCCAAGAGACAGAGGTGGGTTTCAGAAGTATTATAGCGCGAGCGTCCTCGCTCGTGCTGAGTATAGGGGTGGCCTCTGGCCGCTGTTTCTACTAAATGGGCCAGAGGCCCCACGATAGCCGGTCACGAGCGAGGACGCTCGCGCCATGCATCTCAGACAGCAGTAACAGCTCTACCTGCAAACCAAACTTAAGAGTGACGCTGCAAAACAGCATCACTCAACACAGCTTACGCTTTTATACTTACATATTATGTTCAAACACTACCTTTACGCCCTACTTTTCACAGTTATTTTTCTTGGGGTGCAAACCTTGTCAACGGCGCAAACCCTCGACCCGAAGTACCCCCTGATTCCGTACCCAAGCTCACTGACCCCGCAGCAGGGCAGCTTTACCATCACCTCCAAAACCAAGCTGGTGCTGCCCAAGGAGAGCATTTTTAAGAACGAGGCCGAGCAGCTGCAATACCTGCTTTCCGGTAGCCTGGGCAAAAAGCTGAAAGAGGCAAAGAAAGCCTCCGCCAATTCCATTGTTTTCCAGTACGACCAAAGTATAAACACACCCGAAGGCTACCGCCTGAGCATCACGCCGAAGCAGGTAGTACTATCGGCGAAGGAATCGGCAGGCATGTTCCGGGCAGTGCAGACGCTGCGCCAACTGCTGCCGGCAAGTATAGAGCAGCAGGCAGCGCAGGCGCAGCTTATACTTCCGGCCCTGCAGATTCAGGACGAGCCGGTGTATGGCTGGCGCGGCATGCACCTGGACGTGAGCCGCCACTTCTTCACGACCGATTACCTGAAGAAGTTCATCGACCTGATGGCGCTTTACAAGTTTAACAAGCTGCACCTGCACCTGACCGACGACCAGGGATGGCGCATCGAAATCAAAAAGTACCCGAAACTGACCGAGGAAGGCGCATGGCGCACCTTCAACAACCACGACCGCGACGTGATTGCCCGTTCCAAAGAGAACCCGGATTTTGCCCTGGACGAGCGCCACGTGGTGCAGAAAAACGGGCAGACGATGTATGGCGGCTTCTATACGCAGGAGGAGATGAAGGACATCATCGCCTACGCTGCTGCCCGCCACATCGAAATCATCCCTGAAATTGACATGCCCGGCCACATGAAGGCCGCTATTGATGCCTACCCGTTCCTGACCTGCGGCGAATCGGGTTGGGGCGAGACGTTCTCCGTGCCGATTTGCCCGTGCAAGGAGAGCACCTATGAGTTTGCCGAGAACGTGTTCAACGAGATTATCGCGCTGTTCCCGAGCCAGTACATCCACCTGGGTGCCGACGAGGTGGAGAAAACCACCTGGGCCAACTCCGCCGGTTGCCAGGAGTTGATGAAGCGCGAGGGCCTGAAAAACGTGGAGGAGCTGCAGAGCTACTTTATTTACCGCATGCAAAAGTTCTTCCACTCCAAGGGCAAGACGCTGATTGGCTGGGATGAGATGCTGGAGGGTGGCATTAATTCGGATGCTGTGGTGATGTTCTGGCGCACCTGGGCACCCAATGCCCCACTGCACGCCGCCAGAAACGGCAACAAGGTCATCATGACGCCAAACAGCCCGCTATACTTCGACGGAATACCTGATAAGAAGTCAGTGTATAACGTGTACCATTTCAACGTGGTGCCGAAGGGGCTGAACGCCGAGGAAGCCAAGGCTATATTGGGGGCGCAGGCCAATATCTGGACCGAGTACATCCCCTCCGAGAACCGGGCCGAGTACATGTACATGCCGCGTATGACGGCGCTGGCTGAAGTGGTTTGGTCTGACAAGCGGGATTATGAGTCTTACCTGAAGCGCCTGCAGACACACTACAAACGCCTCGACGCGCTGGATGTAAACTACCGCCTGCCTGACCTGGAAGGTTTTATGGACGTGAACGTGTTCACCGACAAGGCCACGCTGGACATCCCAAAACCACTCGACAACCTGATTATCCGCTACACCACCGACGGCAGCCAGCCCACGACTTCTTCCAAGGTACTGGACAAGCCGCTGACAATTACGGAGACGACCACGCTCAAGATAGCTGCCTTTACACCGGAAGGCTTGAAAGGCGATACCTACACCACCACGTACGAAAAGCAGACGTATGCCAAGGCGGTAGCGGCTAAAAGTACAAAGCCAGGTTTGCAGGCGACCTACTACAAGGCGTCCTTCAAGAATACAGGAGGTATGACCAAGGCCACGCCAACCGGTGTGGCAGAGGTAGCGCAGCTGCAGGTTCCACGTGAGGCACAGGCGCCAAGCTTTGGCGTGCAATTCAGAAGTTACCTGGAGGTGCCGGAAACAGGAATCTATACTTTCTTTTTCACCTGCGACGATGGTGGCGTGCTGCGTATTGCCGACCGCCTGGTAGTGGATAACGACGGTCTGCACCCACCACAGGAGAAAATCGGTCAGGTAGCGCTGGAGAAAGGCTTGCAGCCATTTGCGCTGGATTTTATTGAAGGTGGCGGAGGCTATACTTTGCAGCTTCTTTACAGCAAAGACGGAGGAGAGCCGCAGCCCATTCCGGCCAGCTGGTTTAAGTATGCGCCTGCTGTGCAATAGTATAAAAAGTACATACCGCCAGTTTGAGCGCAGCTGTAACTGGTGGTAAAGTATGGCTGCCAGTTTGTAACTGGCGAAAGTATAGTTCTGATATGTGCCAGTTGCAATCGCCCTTTCGGATTTGCAATCCGAAAGTATAATACCCGCGGATTTGTCATCCGCAAGAGCAAAGGCAATAGCTACTGGCAAGTAAGCGGATTGCAAATCCGCAGTTAGTAGGGTTCCGAATTGCAAATCCGGAACAGCTTCCTACAACCATCAAGTATAAATTCTGCTTTAGCGTCTCTCTTTGATTTTTATAGATAAGGGAGACGCTTTTATACCTTACATATGATAAAGCATTACCTCACCCTTTGGCTGGTACTTTTTGCCGTACTGGCCGCGCAGGCAGAAGATAATCCCTCCGCGAAAGCGAAGCGAAAGGCTAAAACGGCCTCTCCGTTTGCTGGGCTGGAGCACCTGTTCACAGAACCGAAACATTACGTTACCCACTTCACAAAGGAGGCCCCCAATATAGACGGCCACCTCAACGACAAGGTATGGCAGCAAGCTGCCTGGACCGATTTGTTCACCGACATAGAAGGTGACTTAAAACCGGCGCCAACCTATGAGACGCGTGTGAAAATGGCCTGGGATAACGAGCATTTATACATTGCCGCCGAGATGAAAGAGCCGCACGTTTGGGCTAACCTGACGAAGCACGACGAAGTGGTGTTCTACGACAACGATTTCGAAGTATTCATCGACCCAGATAACGACACGCACCAGTATTTTGAGGTGGAGGTGAACGCGCTGAACACCATTTTCGACCTGTTCCTCTCTAAGCCTTACCGCAACAACAACGGCGCCCTGATTGCCTGGGATTTGCATGGGCTGAAGTCGGCAGTGCAGGTGCAGGGCACCCTCAACGACCCGACCGATACCGACGAAGGTTGGACGGTGGAAATGGCTATCCCGTTCCGCTCGGTAACGCTAGGGAATGTTACACGTGTACCCACCGAAGGCACGCTGTGGCGCATCAACTTCTCGCGGGTGCAGTGGGATGTGGATGTGGTAGACGGAAAGTATGTAAAGCGCAAAGGTGAGGACGGAAAGCCGTTGCCGGAGTATAACTGGGTGTGGTCGCCGCAAGGGGTGATTAACATGCACCTGCCCGAGCGTTGGGGATATTTATACTTCAGCCAGCAGCCTTCCGGTGAGCAAAGTATAAATTTCACCATGCCGTACGCCGAGATGCAGAAACAGTACCTGTGGCTGGTGTATTACCGCCAGAAAGAGTATTTTGGGAAGCACGGACGCTACAGTAAATCCTTGAAAGAGCTGGGCCTGAAAAACGGCAAGGTGGAGGTGGAAGGCAAGGCAAACCAGCTGAAACTGGAGGCGGGCACGCTGCAGTTCATGGCCGCCATACAAGGGCCCGACGGCAAAGTATGGAGCATCAACGAAAACGGATTTGTACAAACGATAAAAGGCTTACAATGAAAACAAGAAGATCCTTTCTGAAAGCGGGTGCGCTAGCCGGTCTGGCAGCAAGTATACCTGCGCCTGCTCTAGCCGAACTTGCCACAGCGCCAGCAGCTAAAAACAAACAGCTCAGGCACTGGGTATGGGTAAGGCCCAATAAAGCCGATAAAGAGGCTGAACTGCAGCGCCAGTACAAACGCTTCTACGAGGCAGGTATCCGGGGGATCTTTTTTGAGGCGGATAGCGAGAAGCATTTCCGGGCGGCCAAAGCTAACAAACTGGAGGCCCACCGCTGGATGTGGACCATGAACCGGGGCGAGAAGGAGTTGCTGCAAAAGCACCCGGAGTGGTATGCCCAGAACCGCAAGGGCGAGTCGTGTGCCGACAAGCCGCCGTATGTGGGGTACTACCGCTGGCTGTGCCCTTCCCGCGAGGAGGTGAAGCAGTACCTGGCCGAGGACGTGCGCAACATCCTCAGCAAAGATTACATCGACGGTATCCACCTCGATTATGTACGCTTCTGCGACGTGATTCTGCCGGTGAACCTGTGGAGTGATTATAAGATTGAGCAGACCAAAGAGCTGCCAGAGTACGACTACTGCTACTGTGAGGTGTGCCGCACTAAGTTCAAAGCATGGCGTGGCAAGGCCATCGAGGAACTGGAGTACCCGGAAGCCAGCCTGTCGTGGCGCCTGTACCGCTACAACGCCGTAAATACCATCGTCAACCACCTGGCCGAAGTGGCCAAGGAGAAGAAGAAACCCATCACGGCCGCCGTATTCCCAACCCCGGAGGTAGCCCGCCGCATCGTGCGGCAGGACTGGACCAACTGGAACCTGAACGCGGTGTACCCAATGATTTACCACGGTTTCTACAAAGAGGATGTTCGCTGGATAGGCGATGCCGTGACGGAAGGCGTGCACTTTCTGAATGGGAAATTCCCGCTCTACGCCGGTTTATACTTGCCTGACTTTAAAAGCAACGAAGAACTACAGCAAGGCATCGAAATCGCGCTGGCCAACGGAGCCAAGGGCGTGTCTATCTTCGGTGATGTGAATGAGCAGGTGCTGCAGGCGCTGGAACGCGCCTCGGCCTCGGTGAAGTTGTAGGAAAGTATAAAATCGAGCTGCCAACTGCAGCTCGATTTGTTTCTGCTGGTACTTATCTCCATTACGGAACTTTCCTGGCGCAAGTCTTCAGATTTGTGTCCTGTTATGACGTCGGGTTTGCCACCAGACTGGCTTGAAAAGCCATACTTGCGCTGACCATACTCTATACTTTGTCTGAATCAGGATCTTCAGGATTGAAAGATTAGCAGGATTGCAGTGCCGGGTCCAACCACCCCTTTATCCCCTCCTTAGCTAAGGCGGGGAGTCTGTGATTACTGGTGCGAAAGTATAAGTTTTATAGCTGCAGCTCTCGCGCGGACAGGTCGCGACCTGTCCCTACAAAGTATAAATCCACCCCCACTTGCTGGCGCGGGTTTGCAACCCGTGCCTTTCTATGAGGTCGGATTTGTAATCCGACTGGGCCGGAGGCCCAAGTATAGCGGGCGCCATAACAAGCGAGTTTACCAGAAGGAAATCGCATTGTCCAGAGAGGAGAATGATCTACAGGCGATTCTCATCCCCCTACCCCCTTCAAAGGGGGACTTGGCTGAAGTTGCATAGCAAGTGGCTATCGACCTTAACCCAGCCTTTGGGTTGAGCGCCTCGAGAGATTCCGGTGACGAGCGCAAGCGAGGCAGCCCGAGGTACGAGGGCAGGAAGCGAAAGCAGCGCGATGCCCGAAGGCGAGGCCTCCCGGCCTAGGAGGGCAGAAAGTAGGAGATGAAACGATAGGTATGTAAGTCTGGAGGATGAACTTTAACCGGTAAGGATAACTTGTGACCAGTTGTAGGAAGCGGCGGCTATGAAAGTACAACTCAAAGTATAAAAAGACACGAGCTACAAGCTCGCGCCAGCGAAAGTATAAATCAGGAAGTATAGCCAAAGTATATAAAGGCACAAGCGGATGCTTGCGCCAGAAGAGAGCAGCGGGGGAGAAGCAGCAATACACTTATCCTAACTTAAACCTACCCAACACCTTTACTTTCTCCGCCCGCTGGTACCAATCGTTGTACACCACCTCCAGTTCCTCCACCTCAAAGGTGCCGAAATCATAGGTTCTATAATTCTCCAGTAACCTTAAAAGCTTCTCCGGCTGCTGAACGGGTGCCCTGAACCGGAGTACCGTAGCGTGAGCGGTTTTTAAAGTATAGCGCTGGTCCAAAGACTGCAGCAGCGAGGTGGAGCTAAAGGCGGCGCGTATACTTTCCCGAAGCATCTGCAGGCTGTTGTCCAGTGGGAAGCCCTGTACCATGACAGCTTCTGGGGAGGCGGTGATGCCGTTGATATCAATTTCAAAAGGGCTGGCGTGGTGGGTTATACTTTCCAGCAACTGCACGTAATCCGCTGGTTTTACCGCGCTTAGTGTGAAGCTGGCAGTGCAGGAAATGATAGACAGGATGGTGATGTGCAGATCAGTGTCGGGATAGAAATACTGCTCCGGCGCTACCTGTTGCAGCTCGTCCAGAAAGGCGCGGATGCGCTCTCTTACCTCACAGGAGGGACGCGCCAGCAGGGTGATGCCAAGCCTGTCGTCAGCAGGGTTATCAATCCAGGGATCAAGCTTAAAGCTACCGGCCTCAAAGCCTGCCCGTGATTTCTCCCAAAGCGTGTTATAGTGCGTCTGCAGGTCCATTTTATACTTTCAAGTATGGCTGTGTCTTGCTCAAAGTATAAAGTTAAAAATAAAGCCCTCTATAGTAAATCTACAGAGGGCTTATACCTTATTGGGTGAGTTTATGGGTTACTGGGCAGGCTCGGATTTTGGTCGATCTGCTTTGGCTGTGCCCCAGGTAGGGCTTGGCGTGTTGCCCATCTCGAATACCAGTTTGCCGCCCTTTATCAGATCCCTGTGCAGGATGTAGGACTTGGTGTATGGCTTCCCGTCCAACGTAACACTTTGGATGTACTTGTTCTCCTTGCTGTTGTTGTTGGCCACAACCTCCAGCTTGTTGCCATTCGGTAAGGAAAGTGTGGCCTGATGCACAGCCGGGCTGCCGAACACGTAAGTACCGTTGGCAGGGTTTTGTGGATAGAAGCCCAGGGTAGAGAAAATATACCAGGCCGACATCTGGCCCACGTCCTCGTTGCCGATCAATCCGTCCGGTTTATCAGTATAAAAGTTCTCCACAATGAAGCGTACTTTCTCGGCCGTTTTCCAGGGCTGGCCCACGTAGGCGTACATATAAGTGATGTGGTGGCTTGGCTCGTTGCCGTGCGCATACTGCCCAATCAGGCCGGTGATGTCGTTCGAGGCCTCTTCGCCCATGTCGCCTTCCGCTACGAACAGCGAGTCCAGCTTCTGAGCAAAGGCTTCCTCACCGCCCATTAGGCTAATCAGGCCTTCCACGTCCTGCGGCACCAGCCAGGTGTACTGCCAGGAGTTGCCTTCGGAATAATCATCCTTGCGGTGCGTAGATTTAAACGGATCGAACGGCGTGCGCCACTCATTCTCAGAAACTCTGCCGCGCATAAAGCGGGTCTGTTTGTCGAAGTAGTTCTCGTAGTAGCGGCCGCGCTTGCTGAAGTATTCGTAATCGGCCTGCTTGCCTAGTTTTTTGGCCACCTGCGCGATGCTCCAGTCAGCAATGGCGTACTCCAGACCTTTGGCCACGCTTTCCACTTCCTCATCGGCAGGAATAAAGCCCAGCTCTTTCACGTAATTCACGCCAAACTCATTGCCCATGGCTGTGGCTTTCATGGCCTCAAAGGCCAGTTCATGGTCAAAACCGTCAAAGCCTTTCAACACGGCATCAGCCACCACCGTCACGCCACTGTAGCCCGGCATGGTGTTGGTTTCGTTGCCCATCAGGTGCCACACGGGCAGCTTACCCTGCTGCTGGTAAATGGCCAGCATCGAGTTAATCATGTCGTTCACACGGTCGGCCTGCGTGATGGTGAAGAGCGGGTGCGCCGCGCGGTAGGTGTCCCAGAGGGAGAAGGTGGTCAGGTTGGTGAAGTTGGCCTTCTCGTATACTTTCTTGTCGGTGCCGCGGTAGTCGCCGTTGTGGTCGTTGAAGATGGACGGGGCGATGAGCGTGTGGTAGAGGGCGGTGTAGAAGGTGCGCATCTGTACCGAATCCAGCGTGGCAATGCGTACTTTCTGCAGCTCGCGGTTCCAGGCAGCGTCAGCGTCGGCCACCACTTTCTCAAAATCCCAGTGCGGCACTTCGGCGTGAATGTTGGCAAACGCATTCTCGGCGCTCACCGGCGAGATGCCCACTTTCAGCTTTATCTTTTCGCCTTCCTGAGTTTTAAAATGTGCCACGCCTTTAATCATCCGGCCCTTGGAGGCAGGAACAGGCGAGGAGGCGGCTGTATCGACTACCTGGAAGCTCTCAAACTTCTCGATTGGCTTGGAGAACACGGCGGTAAAGTACACGCGCTGGTCGTTGGCCCATCCTTTGGAGAAGCGGTAGCCGGCCAGGGTGCTGTCGTTGAGCTGCTCGATAAAGGTCTCGGTCGGGGAGTCCCAGCCGATGCCCTCCTTCAGGTCAATGATGATGCTGGCCTCGTCAGACTTCGGGAACGTATACTGGTGGAAGCCCACGCGCTCGGTAGCCGTCAGCTCAGCCCCGATGTTGTAGCGCTTCAGCTTTACCGCATAATAGCCCGGTTTTACTGTTTCGTCGTCGTGCGAGAAAAGGGAGTAGTAGCCGCTGTTCGGGTCTTTTATACTTCCTTTCACCAGCTGCACCTTGCCTGTCACGGGCATCACCGAAATATCGCCCAAATCGCCGATGCCGGTGCCGCTCAGGTGGGTATGGGCAAAGCCGATGATGGTGGAGTCGGAGTAGTGGTAGCCGGAGCACCAGTCCCAGCCCTGGGTGATGTTGGTTGGTCCCAGTTGCACGGCCCCGAAGGGTACGTTAGCGCCCACAAACACGTGTCCGTGGTAGCTGGAACCGATGTAGGGGTCAACATACTGGGTAAGCGAACGGGTGTTGGGGTTGCTTTCTTGCTGGTTGGAGGTGGTGCAGGAGGCGGCGATGCATGCCAGCGCCACCAGAGGAGCTTTGAACTTTCGTAAAGCTTTCAGGTACATGAATTTTAAAGTATAGTTTTAAGATGGTAGCAGCGGCTGTAAGCTATACTTGCCAAACCGCCTGACTAAAGTAAGTATAAATCTGCTAGGGGAGAGCGTATGGCAGAAAAAAGGCAGGCCTCACTTCGATAAATGAGGCCTGCACTGGTTTTAACCTTAATTCTGTTTACTCTACTACAATTTCATCGGTGAAAATCCAGGCCTTTCTTCTGTCCTGCTCGGTACCTGGCATTGGGTTTTTGGCTGTTACCTTGATGTAGCGGGCCTTGGTGCCCGGAAGCTCTGCCGTCAGTACTTCCTTGAACACGCCCGGCTTATCGGTAAGCTCGGTTACTACCTTCACAGTTTTATACTTCTTACCATTCTTGGAAACGGCAAACTCTACCTGTGCCGGCAGCTGAATGCCGTCGTTCTTGGTTTGCAGGTAAGAACTGGTGATACGGTTCACCGGCTTTTTCTCCTTCAGGTCAATCACCGCCTCGAAATCATCGCCCAGGAAGCCCAGCCACTGGCCGTTGGTAAAGCTGTTGCTAGCTAGCTGGCCGTCTACCAGCGTCAGTCCGCCGGCAGCGGTGTAGTTGCGGTGAGGCGCGTTCTTCAGTTCTACGGAGTGTGCGAACGCCTTGTGCTGGTTCACGTCGCGGCTGCTTACCTTGCCCAGCATTTTGCCCTTCTCGTCAAAAGAAGCGGCCTTGATGGTAGCTGTGTTGCTTAGCTGGAACGGAGCAGTGTAAGCCTTCGAAGAAGTGGTTGGCTCGGAGCCATCCAGCGTGTAGTAGATTTTCGGGCCTTTGGCATCTGTCGCCAGGCTTACTGTAGCCACGCCTTGTGCCGGATCCACGGTGATGTTTTGCTTCACGTTGAAGGTGCTGCGTGCGTAGTTCACGCCCAGGTGGTCGTAGCGCTTGTACTGCTGCTGCATGCGGGTCTGGAAGTCGTTCCAGTTTTTCTGGGCAGCCGGCGTCCAGAGCACTTCCGACAGCGCAGAGATGCGCGGGAACACCATGTACTCCACGTGGTCTGTGCTTGGGATATACTCGGTCCAGAGGTTAGCCTGCGCGCCCAGAATGTACTTCTTCTCGTCCGCGGTCAGCTCTGCTGGCGTAGGCTCAAAGGAGTATACTTTCTCCAGTGTTACCAGGCCTCCGATAGCCGTTGGCTCCAGGCTTGGCTCGCCCTGGTAGTAGTCAAAGTATACATGCGAGCTCGGTGTCATCACCACATAATGCTTCTGCTTGGCGGCGGCAATGCCACCCTCGGTGCCTCTCCAGCTCATCACGAGCGCGTTCGGGGCCAGTCCACCCTCCAGTATCTCGTCCCAGCCAATGATGGTGCGGCCTTTCGCGTTCAGGAATTTCTCCATGCGCTGGATGAAGTAGCTTTGCAGCTCGTGCTCGTCCTTCAGGCCTTCGTCTTTGATGCGCTTCTGGCATTTAGGACACTCTTTCCAGCGGGTTTTTGGTGCCTCGTCGCCACCGATGTGCACAATCTTGCTTGGGAACAGGGCCAGCACCTCGGTCATCACGTCTTCCAGGAAAGTGAAGGTCTGTTCGTTTCCGGCGCAGAAGATGTCGTCAAATACACCCCATTTCTTCTCTACCTCAAAAGGGCCGCCGGTACAGGAAAGGTGCGGGTAGGTGGTAAGCGCCGCCACCGCGTGGCCCGGCATCTCGATTTCCGGTACTACGGTGATGTAACGCTCCTGCGCATACTTCACCACGTCCTTTATCTGCTCCTGGGTATAGAAACCGCCGTAGCGCTCGTTGGTGAACTTGTGTGGCTGGTCGCTGTAGTGCCCGATCAGGGTACCGTCGCGCCAGGCGCCTACTTTTGTCAGCTCCGGGTATTTCTTTATCTCGATGCGCCAGCCCTGGTCCTCGGTCAGGTGCCAGTGGAAGGTGTTCATCTTGTGCATGGCCAGGTAATCGATGTACTGCTTCACGAACTCCACCGGGAAGAAGTGACGGGCCACATCCAGGTGCATGCCGCGCCACTGGTAGCGTGGCTTGTCCACTACCTCCAGGGCCGGGATGCTAACGGGGGCTTTGGTGGGCTGTGCCGGCAAAAGCTGGCGCACGGTCTGCGTGCCCAGGAAAAGGCCATGTGGCTCCTTGGCAGCAAGTATGATGTTGTCAGATGTTACGTTCAACGTATAGCCTTCCGCGCCCAGCGTGTCCACCGGGGTGTTGAGCGTGAGGTGCAGGTAGTTGCTGCTGCCCTGGGCTGGCGCTTTCTGCTCTACCTTCGGCTGCACGCCGGTCATGTCCTTAATGTTCTTGGCCAGGTACTCCCCGATTTTGCGAAGCTCGTCGTTTTTCGGATCTACAAAGATTTTGGTGTCCTTGTTAAGGGCGAAGCTGCCGCTCTGCTGGGTTAACTTAACAGGCTGCGGGATAATGGAAACAGTTTGCTGCTGCACTGTGGTGGCCTGGGCAAAGGCAGGCACCGGGCTGAACAGTAGCCCAGACATCACACAAGCAGACGTGGCAATAGCTGCAATCGTACGCTTAAAATACATGTTGTAAAGAGTTATCAGGTGGTTGTTTACTAGTGATTTTAAATATTGTCTTCTTCTGTTATTAAACTGTGTTATCGAACACAAAGTATCTGAGGAAGCATAAAATTAGTATATATTTCCAAAAATATTCCGATTTTGTTGGTGACGGATTATGTAATACTTAAATTAAAGAATTAATCCTCTAAAATGCCACAGGAGGGGTTGATATAGGAAGGGGCACCACACGCAGCGTGCCCCGGCAGGAACTACCACAACGCGTTTAGATAACTAACCATACTTACAGCCTATGCAAGCAGCCAAAAAGAACAGGTACTTCCTGCCTTTTATACTTATCACCTCGCTGTTTTTTCTCTGGGGCTTTGCCCACAACCTGAACCCCATCCTTATCCCGCACCTGAAAAAGGCTTGTCAGCTGACGGATGTGCAGTCGGCTTTTATTGACTCGGCCTTCTTTATCGCTTACTTTTTGATGGCGCTGCCTGCGGGCTACTTTATGAGGCGTTTTGGCTATAAGAGCGGCATTGTACTGGGGCTGGTGCTGTTTGCAGTGGGCGCTTTCCTGTTTTACCCGGCAGCGGAACTTCGGATGTTCGGTTTTTTCCTGGGCGCCCTCTTTGTCATCGCCAGCGGACTTACGTTTCTGGAAACGGCGGCCAACCCTTATGTCACGGTGCTTGGCTCACCGGAAACTGCCACCCAACGCCTTAACTTCTCCCAATCGTTTAACGGACTTGCCGCCACGCTGGCCCCGCTGATGGGAGGCGTTTTCATACTTTCCGGCACCTCTTATACCGACGAAGAACTGGCTGCCATGCCGGCCAGTGAGGTAACTGCTTACCTCGACCTGGAGGCTTCCAGCGTGCAGGTGCCTTACCTGATCATCGGGCTGGTGGTGCTGGCAGTGGCGCTGGTGCTGTGGCGGGTGCCGCTGCCCGAGATACAAGAAGAGGAAGAGGTAGCAGAAACGGGTAGCGGGGAAAGTATCCTCAAGAAGCGTAACCTGATGCTGGGCGTGGTGACCCAGTTCTTCTATGTGGGCGCGCAGGTATGCATTGCCAGTTTCTTTATCCGCTTTTCGGGCAGTGCTGCCGGGGTTGGCGAGAAAACAGCTGCCATGCTGCTGGCCGTGGCGCTTTTCGGTTTTATGATCGGGCGCTTCGTAGGCACTTTCCTGATGCGGTTTATACCTCCGGCCAGGCTGTTGGCGATTTACGCTGTGCTTTGCTTCCTGCTTACGGTGGCAGCCGTGGCGGCCAGCGGCTACGTGTCTATCTATGCCCTGATGGGGGTGCAGTTCTTCATGTCTATCATGTTCCCGACCATTTTCTCGCTGAGTATACAGGGGCTGGGCGCCAAAACCAAACAGGCTTCGTCGCTGCTGATCATGTCGATTGTGGGGGGCGCGATTCTGCCGGTAGTGATGGGCGGCGTGTCCGACAGCTATAATATCCGGGTGGCTTACCTGGTGCCGGCCGTGTGCTTTTTGTTTGTTTTATACTTTGCCTACCGCAATATGGCTGTGAAGCAGCAGGAGGTAGCTTTAGTGCATTAACATGAAACGATACTGTTTAACACTCGACTTAAAAGACGACCCGGCGCTCATCGCCGAGTATGAGGCGTATCACCGGCAGGTATGGCCTGAGATACAGGCAAGCATAAAGGGCGCGGGCATACGCCATATGGATATTTACAGGTGGGGCAACCGGCTGTTTATGATCATGGAGGTGGACGAGAATTTCAGCTTTGAGCAGAAAGCCGCCATGGATGCCGGCAATCCGAAAGTGCAGGAGTGGGAAGAGCTGATGTGGAAGTACCAGCAGGCCCTGCCCGGCGTGGCAGCAGGGGAGAAATGGCAGCTGATGGAGCGGATTTTTGCGTTGTAGGGTCGGGTCCAACCACCCCTAACCCCTCCTTGTCTAAGGCGGGGAATTATTACCCCACCCCGGCCCTCCCCTAAAAACAGGGGAGGGAGTTCTGCTACTCCTATTGTCATCTCGAGCTGCGCGAGAGATCTATCTGGAATTCTAGTTAGATCTCTCCCGAAGGTCGAGATGACAGCAGGGGCAGGAGCTATCGAATTGATTCCCAGCCTTTGGGTTGAGCGCCTCGAGAGGTTCCGGTGACGAGTGCAAGCGAGGCAGCCCGAGGCACGAGGGCAGGAAGCGAAAGCAGCGCGATGCCCGAAGGCGAGCCCTCTCGGGCTTGAGAGCTCCAAAGCAAGATATGAAACAAGTCGCTTGTGGGAACTAGAGGATGAACGGCAGCTAGCAAGGATAGTTTGTGTCCAGTAGAAGGAAACAGGGGCTATGGAAAGTATAAATTGTAGTATAAAGTATGACTTACGCGGATTCTGAAATCCACAGCAACTTTGGTTCCGAATAAGGATGTCCGGAACAGCGGTGTAGCAAAGTATAAAATTTAGCAGAAGTATAAAGTATGGCTTTTCAAGCCACTCGGATTGCAAATCCGAGAAGATATAAAGGCACGAGTTGCAAACTCGCGCCAGCGATGAGAGATAGAATAAAGTATGGCTTTTCAGACCAGTCGAGGCACAGACTCGATAACGTTTATGGAACACAAGTATGAAGACTTAGGCCATTTGAAAGTATAACCGAGTACCCAATGATATCAGAAACCAAACAAACATACCTCCAGATCCACCCCAAAGACAACGTGCTGGTGGCGCTGCAGGACCAGCCAGCCGGCAGCCTGATTTACTTTGACGGGCAGGAATTTGCCCTGAAGGACATGGTGGCGGCCAAGCATAAGTTCACCATCACCGATATGGCCGCCGGTACCGAAGTATACATGTATGGCGTGCTGGTGGGCAAAACCACCTGCGCCCTGTCAGCCGGTAGCCTGCTGACCACCGAAAACTTGAAGCATGCAGCAGAGAGCTTTTCAAAGAAAACAGAGGATTACGAATGGCAGGCGCCGGACGTGAGCAAGTGGCAAAACCACACCTTCAGGGGCTATCACCGCGCTGACGGACAGGTGGGCACGCGCAATTACTGGCTGGTGCTGCCGCTGGTTTTCTGCGAGAACCGCAACATCGAAACGCTTAAAAACGCTTTCCTGAAAGAGCTGGGCTATACTTCCACCGACAAGTATGAAGTGCAGGTGCGGGAGTTGGTAGAACTATACAAACAGGGCAAAGACCTTCGGGAGTATACTTTTGACGCAGCTCCGGCTCATACGTCGCAGCAGCGCCTCTTCCCGAACGTGGATGGCGTGAAGTTTATCGTGCACGACGGGGGCTGTGGCGGTACCCGCGAAGATGCTGACAACCTTTGCGCTTTACTGGCGGGCTATTGCGTGAATCCCAACGTGGCCGGCATTACGGTGCTGAGCCTGGGCTGCCAGCATGCGCAGGTAAGTATACTTCAGGAAAAGCTCAAGGAGCGCGACCCGAACTTCTCCAAGCCGCTGCTGATTTTTGAGCAGCAGAAAGCTGCCTCAGAATCGGCGATGCTTACAGATGCAATCCTTCAGACATTCATAGGTATAGCCGAAGCCAATAGGATAGAACGACAGCCTGCCACGTTGGATAAACTGGTAGTGGGCGTGGAGTGCGGCGGTTCCGATGGTTTCTCTGGCATTTCAGCCAACCCGGCAGTGGGTTATGCAGCTGATTTAATTACTGCTTTGGGAGGCAAGGTGGTGCTGAGTGAGTTTCCGGAGCTGTGCGGAGTGGAGCAGGAACTGATTAACCGCTGCGTAGATGAGGAAACAGCCAACCGCTTCGTAACACTCATGCGCGATTACGCTGCCCGTGCTGAGGCCGTGGGCTCCGGTTTTGACATGAA
The DNA here is from genome assembly GCF_900113285.1 of Pontibacter chinhatensis. Classification (GTDB taxonomy): domain Bacteria; phylum Bacteroidota; class Bacteroidia; order Cytophagales; family Hymenobacteraceae; genus Pontibacter; species Pontibacter chinhatensis. Next base: position 426,310 of record NZ_FOOT01000002.1, on the reverse strand, counting down.
CCCTTCGCCGGGCAACATCCGCGACGGCTTGATTACGGACGCCATCAAATCAGCGGGGGCTGCTAAAAAGGGCGGTACTTCGCCGGTAACCGATGTGCTGGGCTATGGGCAATACGTGCGCCGCAGCGGCCTCACCTTGCTTTGTACCCCCGGTAACGACGTGGAAAGTACCACTGCTATGGCCGGTTCAGGCTGTACGGTTCAGCTGTTCACCACCGGCCTGGGCACGCCCACCGGCAACCCCATTTCTCCGGTCGTGAAAGTATCCAGCAACACCAGCCTCGCCACCCGCCTGCCCGACATCATCGACCTGGACGCCGGGCCGGTTATCAGCGGGGAGAAAACGATTGAGCAGTTAGGCGAGGAGATGCTGGAGTACATCATCGGTTTGGCCAGCGGCGAGTACGATACCAAAGCTATGGAACTGGGTCAGGACGACTTCATTTTCTGGAAGCGTGGCGTATCGCTTTAATGGTAGATTGTTTTAAAGTATAAATATCGCTTGAGACAAAGTATAAAGCATCAACCCAAACCCAATAAAAAATAACTAACAAAGAATAACCATGTTTGAGTTAACCGGAAAGAAGGCCGTGGTAACTGGTGGCGGAAGTGGCATCGGTAAGGCTATTTCCATTGTTTTTGCCCGGCAGGGCGCCGAGGTGCATATCATAGAGCTGAGCCACGAGGCGGCAGCGCAGATACTCGCCGAGATAGAAGCTAACGGCGGCAAAGCCTACTGCCATACGTGCGATGTGAGCAAGCAGGACCAGGTAAAGGCCGTCTTCGAAAGTATAGGCCAGGTGGATATCCTGGTTAACAACGCCGGCATCGCACATGTGGGCAACTTGGAAAACACCTCTGAAGCAGACCTGGACCGCATTTATCAGGTAAACGTGAAGGGCGCTTACAACTGCCTGCAGGCTGCCGTGTCAAGTATGAAACAGCACGGGGGCGGTGCTATCCTCAACCTGGCGTCCATTGCCTCGCATGTGGGCATACCCGACCGCTTTGCCTATACCATGAGCAAAGGCGCTATCCACGCCATGACCATGTCGGTAGCTAAGGATTACCTCGGTGCCAGCATCCGCTGCAACAGCATCTCGCCGGCACGCGTGCACACGCCTTTTGTGGATGGCTTTATCGCAAAGAACTACCCGGGCCAGGAAGAGGAGATGTTCGAAAAACTCTCCAAAACGCAGCCTATCGGACGCATGGCCAAACCAGAGGAAGTAGCCGCACTGGCTCTCTACCTGTGCTCCGACGAGGCCAGCTTCATCACCGGCTGCGATTATCCAATTGATGGCGGCTTTATCAAGCTGAATAATTAGGACTTGTTCCCGAATCTATAATTCTAAAGTCTCCCCTTGAGGGGAGTTAGAGGGGTGTTAGAATTTAGCAGATAACTTTTGCTACTGGCTTTACACCCCTATGGTCCCCTCAAGGGGACAGTTTTCTTTTATCGTGTAGGAGGTAAAGACCAACTTACTTTCTAAATCTAAAATAAACCGCTCCAGCGCAAGCTGAGAGCCAAAGTATACTTACAAAAATTACCATGAAATTAATCCGATTTGGTGAGCCGGGCCAGGAGAAAGCCGGCGTAATGCTGAACGATGTAAAGTATGACGTGTCAGCCTTTGGCGAAGACTATAATGAGCAGTTCTTCCAGAGCAACGGGCTGGAGCGCCTGAAGACCTACGTGCAGCAGAACGAAGGCAAGCTGCCGCAAGTGGCGGATGATGTTCGCCTGGGCTCGCCGATTGCCCGTCCGTCCAAGATTGTTTGCATCGGGTTAAATTACGCCGACCATGCCAAGGAAACAGGAGCCGCCATTCCGCAGGAGCCAATCGTGTTTTTTAAAGCTACCTCTGCGCTTTGCGGTCCGAACGATAACGTAATCATCCCCAAAAACTCCGAAAAGCTGGATTGGGAAGTGGAACTGGCCGTAATCATCGGCAAGAAAGCAAGCTATGTGTCGGAAGAGGAGGCGCTGGAGTACGTGGCCGGTTATGCCCTGCACAACGATTACAGCGAGCGCGCCTTCCAGCTGGAGCGCGGCGGGCAGTGGGTGAAAGGCAAAAGCAACGACACCTTTGCACCGGTTGGTCCGTTCCTGGCTACGCCGGACGAACTGGAAAATGTAGACAACCTGCGCCTGTGGCTGACCGTGAACGGCAAAACCATGCAGGACGGCACCACCGCCAACCTAATCTTCAAGATTCCTTTCCTGGTTTCTTACCTGAGCCAGTTTATGACCCTGCTGCCAGGCGATATGATTACCACGGGTACACCAGCCGGTGTGGGTCTGGGCATGAACCCGCAAGTATACCTTAAGGAGGGCGATGTGGTAGAGTTGGGCATCGACGGGCTGGGCTCTTCTAAGCAAACCGTAAAAGCCTATGCTTAAAATAGACGCCCACCAGCATTTCTGGAAGTATAACCCCTGGCGCGAGAGCTGGATAACCGACGAGATGGCGGCAATTCAGCGCGACTTCCTGCCCGGGGACCTGCAGCCCCTGCTGCACCAGCACGGCTTCGACGGCTGTGTGCTGGTGCAGTCGGCGCAGCCGGAGGAGGAAAACGATTTTCTGCTGGAGCAGGCCCAAAAGTATGATTTTGTGAAAGGCGTGGTTGGTTGGGTGGATTTGCTGGCCGAAGACGTGGAGGAGAAGCTGGCGCACTATAAGCAGTTCGAGAAGCTGAAGGGCTTCCGCTACATCCTGCAGGGCAATCCGGACCCGGCCATCATGCTGCGACCCGAGTTCATGCGCGGCGTGGGTAAGCTGGCCAAGTATGGCTATACCTACGATGTGCTCATCTACCCCAACCAGCTGGATTTCTCAAGGGAGTTCGTGGCAGCTTTCCCTGACCAACCTTTCGTGATTGACCACCTGGCCAAGCCCGACATCAGAAACCAAAGTATAGTTGACTGGCGGCAAAGTATGAAAGCCTTTGGTAAGTATGAAAATGTGTCTTGCAAAGTATCGGGCATGGTAACAGAGGCCGACTGGCAGCACTGGGAAAAAGAGGATTTCCGCCCCTACCTCGACACCATTGTGGAGACGTTCGGCACGAGCCGCCTGATGTTTGGTTCCGACTGGCCGGTGTGCCTGGTAGCCGCCAGATATGGCGAGATGCTGGGTATTGTGGAGGATTACTTTTCCGAATTCTCTAAAGAAGAACAGGCGGCCATTTTCGGCGGTAACGCTACCAAGTTTTACAACCTCACTTAAGTATGGATTTAGAACTCAAAGATAAGGTCATCATCGTAACCGGCGGGGCCAAGGGCATTGGCGAAGGCATCGTGCAGGTGCTGGCCAGTGAAGGTGCTATTCCTGTCATCATCGGCCGAAACAAAGAAGACAACCAGAAAACGCTGGCCGAAGTAGAGGCTGCCGGCGGACAGGCTTTTGAGGTGGTGGCCGAATTGACAGAACCCGCCGCTTGCGAAGAGGCGGTGCAGGCGGTGCTGCAAAAGTATGGCCGCATCGACGGATTGGTGAACAACGCGGGCGTGAACGATGGGGTAGGGCTGGAGAAGGGCAGCTACGACGCTTTTATGGCCTCGCTCCACAAGAACGTGGTGCACTATTACCTGATGGCGCATCATGCGTTGCCGGCACTAAAAGAGTCCAAAGGCGCGATTGTGAACATTGGCTCTAAAACGGCTGAGACCGGCCAGGGCGGAACCTCTGCCTACGCCGCCTCCAACGGCGCCCGCAATGCCCTTACCCGCGAGTGGGCCGTGGAACTGCTGCCCTATAGTATAAGAGTCAACGCCGTGATTGTGGCCGAAGCTTGGACACCGCTTTACGAATCCTGGATTAGCACGTTCGACAACCCGGAGGAGAAGCTGAAATCCATTACACAGAAAATTCCGCTGGAGCAGCGCATGACCACCACCACAGAGATTGCCAACACCGTGGCCTTTTTGCTCTCTCCGAAATCCAGCCATACCACCGGTCAGCTCATCCACGTGGACGGCGGCTATGTGCACCTGGACCGGGCTTTGTAACCGGAAAGTATAAATCAGCGCGGCACTTTATTCAGAATGTTGTATACTTGAAGGACGAAAAAACACCCTATCCTCTAAAGTATACAACATCCTGATTCGCTTACCTATCATGAGAAAACTTTTCCTGTTCCTTTTCACCCTTGTTACCTGCTCTGTCTCTGCCCAAACCGTTTTGGTGGATAAAGTGACAGACCCGGTGGAGTGGGTGAGCCCGCTGGTGGGCACCGACTCCAAACACAGCCTTTCGAACGGCAACACCTATCCAGCCATTGCCCTGCCTTGGGGCATGAACTTCTGGATGCCGCAGACCGGCAAGATGGGCGACGGCTGGGGCTACCAGTACAGCGCCGACAAAATCCGTGGCTTTAAGCAGACGCACCAGCCCTCGCCGTGGATGAACGATTACGGCCAGTTTGCCATCATGCCCGTTACCGGCAAGCTGCGTTTCGACCAGGACAGCCGCGCCAGCTGGTTTTCTCACAAAGCTGAGGTGGCCAAGCCCTACTACTACAGCGTATACCTGGCCGACCACGACGTAACGACCGAAATCACGCCAACCGAGCGTGCAGCCCGTTTCCGCTTTACCTTTCCCCAAACCGACAGCGCCTTTGTGGTAGTCGATGCCTTTGACCAGGGCTCTTATGTAAAGGTGATTCCGGGTGAGAACAAGATTGTTGGCTATACCACCAAAAACAGCGGCGGTGTGCCGGAGAACTTCAAGAACTACTTTGTTATCGTTTTCGACAAGCCTTTTGCCTATACCCACACCTGGCGCGACAGCGTGCTGAGCAATAACCTGGAACTGCAGGCCAACCACGTAGGGGCAGTTATTGGCTTCAAAACGAAGAAAGGGGAGCAGGTAAACGCCCGCGTGGCCTCTTCTTTCATCAGCCCAGAGCAGGCAGAGCTTAACCTGAGGGAAATCGGCAACGACGACTTTGAAACGGTGAAGACCAAAGGCAAGCAGACCTGGAACAAGCAGCTGAGCCGCGTGGCCGTGGAGGGCGGTACGCCTGAGCAAATTCGCACGTTCTACTCCAACCTGTACCGCACGCTGCTCTTCCCGCGTAAGTTTTATGAGCTTGATGCCAACGGCCAGGTGGTGCATTACAGCCCGTACAACGGCAAAGTGCTGCCCGGCTTTATGTATACCGACACCGGTTTCTGGGATACCTTCCGTGCCCTGTTTCCTTTCCTGAACCTGATGTACCCGTCTATTAATGCTGAGATTCAGGAAGGCCTGGCCAATACCTACAAAGAGGGTGGCTGGCTACCGGAGTGGGCGAGCCCCGGCTATCGCAACGTGATGGTGGGTAATAACTCTGCCTCCGTGGTGGCCGATGCTTACCTGAAAGGCATTCGCGGGCAGGATATCAAGGCACTTTATGAAGGCATGCTGAAGGGCGCTAACAACGAAGGGCCGCTGACGGCGGTAGGGCGTGCCGGTGCTTCCTACTACAACAAGCTGGGCTATGTGCCTTACGATGTGAAAATCAATGAGAACGCTGCCCGCACGCTGGAGTATGCGTACGACGACTTTGCCATCTACCAACTGGCCAAGGCCCTCAAGCGACCTAAGAAGGAAATCAACCTGTACGCCAGGCGTGCCCAGAACTACCGCAATCTCTACGACCCATCTACGGGCCTGATGCGCGGCAAGAACCAGGACGGTACATTCCAGAAACCGTTCAACCCCTTTAAGTGGGGTGATGCTTTTACCGAGGGCAACAGCTGGCACTACTCCTGGTCGGTGTTCCACGATGTGCAGGGCCTGATTGATTTGATGGGAGGCAAGGCTAATTTCACTGCCAAACTGGACTCTGTTTTCAGCCTGCCACCGGTGTATGACGAGAGTTACTACGGCTTTGTGATCCACGAGATTCGCGAGATGCAGATTGCCAACATGGGCCAGTACGCGCATGGCAACCAGCCCATCCAGCACATGATCTACCTCTACAACTATTCCGGCGAGCCCTGGAAGGCGCAATACTGGGTGCGCGAGACGATGAACCGCATGTATACTTCAGCGCCGGACGGCTACTGTGGCGACGAGGACAATGGCCAGACTTCGGCCTGGTACGTGTTCTCGGCTTTGGGCTTCTACCCGGTAACCCCGGCCGTCGATCAGTATGTGTTAGGCGCGCCGCTGTTCCGCAAGGCTACCCTGAAGCTGGAGAACGGCAAAGAGATCGTGATCAACGCATCGCAAAACAGCGACGAGAACCGCTACATCCAGAGCATGCGCCTCAACGGCAAAAGCTACGACAAAAACTGGCTGAGCTTCACGGAGCTGATGAAAGGGGCAAGTATGGACTTTGAGATGACCAACACGCCGAACAAGCAGCGCGGCACGAAAGAGGAAGCTTTTCCTTATTCGATGTCACGAGAAAAATAAGACTTCATCCCTCTCCTAAGTATAGGGGAGGGATGTCTTTTAGTATTGGGCCCAACCACCCCTGGCCCTTCCTTATCTATGGAGGGGAATTTCTGTTAACGATTAACACCCCTCTTGAGCATTGCTCGCAAGTTTCGAACTCTCGTTCTCACTTGTCCTCAAGGGGACAGTCTATACTTGTTGCATAGTATAGGCTGTGGCTATCGAATGATTCCCAGCCTTTGGGTTGAGCGCCTCGAGAGGTTCCGGTGACGAGCGAAGTGAGGCAGCCCGAGGCACGAGGGCAGGAAGCGAAAGCAGCGCGATGCCCGAAGGCGAGGCCTCCCGGCCTTGAGGGGACCAAAGCAGGAGATGAAACGAGCTGTTGGTGGGGCTGGAGGATGAACGGTAGCTAGTAAGTATAGCTTGGTTCAAGCGGGAGGAAGCAGGGGCTAGCAAAGTATAATTGGGCAAGTATAAAAAGTTACGAGCTACAAGCTCGCGCTAGCGAAAGTATAAATCAGCTAGCATAGCCAAAGTATAAGTATGGCTTTTCAAGCCACTCGGATTACAAATCCGAGAAGATAGGTAGGCACGGGTTGCAAACCCGCGCCAGCAGGGGAGACAGAGGCACGAGCGGACGCTTACGCCAGAGAAAGTATAAAGTATAGCTCAAGTATAAAAGTATAACCTAACCTACAACCCCATGCTACAACCCGGAAACAACCTCCCCAAAACCATCCTCCTGCTGCTCCTTGCCATACTTCCCTTTACCACTTTCGCACAGCAGCAAGCAACCCCTTCCTGGGCTAGGGAAACGGCGGAGGAGAAGGCTAAACGGATGCAGTGGTGGACAGAGGCACGCTTTGGGATGTTTATCCATTGGGGGCTGTACGCCGTGCCGGCGCGCCATGAGTGGGTGCAGTATTATGAGCAGATTCCGCCAGAGGAGTATAAAGCCCGGTACTTCGATAAGTTTAACCCTGACCTCTACGACCCGAAAGAGTGGGCCGCGCAGGCCAAAGCCGCCGGCATGAAGTATGTGGTGCTCACCGCGCGCCACCACGAAGGGTTTAGCCTGTGGGATACAAAATACAGCGACTTTAAAGCGCCCAACACACCGGCAGGCAAAGACCTTATTAAACCATACTTAGACGCCTTCCGGGAGGCGGGGCTGAAGGTAGGGTTTTACTACTCGCTCATCGACTGGCAACATCCCGACTTTACTATCGACGGCACCCATGCCCTGCGAAACAGCAAAGAGGCCCGCGCCACCAACAGCAACCGCGACATGGACAAGTACCGCCAGTTCATGAAAAACCAGCTGACCGAGCTCCTGACCAAGTATGGCAAAATAGACCAGCTCTTTCTGGATTACTCGTACCCCGGCCCCGACGGGAAAGGCAGGCAAGACTGGGATAGCGAAGGCCTGCTCAAACTCATCCGGAAGCATCAGCCGCACATCATCGTGAACGACCGTATGGATTTGAACGACGTGGATTGGGGCTGGGACTACCGCACGCCCGAGCAGTTTATGCCGCAGGAATGGGTAAAGGATAACGGTCGCCGCGTTCCATGGGAAACCTGCCAGACTTTCTCCGGCTCCTGGGGCTACCACCGCGACGAAAACACCTGGAAGAGCACCAACCAGCTAATCGCCATGCTGATTGAAACCGTGAGCAAGGGAGGAAACCTGCTGCTGAACGTGGGACCAACGGCACGGGGCAACTTTGATGCGCGGGCGACGGAGCGTCTGGAGGGTATTGGGCAGTGGATGAAGTATAACAACCGCGCCATCTATGGCTGCACCCAGGCCCCCGAGGAGTTCCAGAAACCGGATAATTGCTTCCTGACCTATAACCCCGAAACCAAGCGCCTGTACGTGCACCTGCTGCAGTGGCCTTTCAAGACCTTATACCTGCCGGGCTATAAGGGCAAGGTGAAGTATGCGCAGTTCCTGCACGATGGCTCGGAGATAAAGTATACTTCCCGCTCCAATGCCAGCGCCAGCGAGCACATGGCCATCACTGCCGGCGAAAACGACCTGATTGTGCACCTGCCGGTGGAGAAGCCCCAGGTGGAGATTCCCGTAATAGAGCTGTTTCTGGAGTAGGAGGGAGCAAGTATAAACCAGCGCCTCCGCTGCAGCCTTACTGGTCTGCCTCGATGTAGTAGTGGAGGTTTTCCTTGGTGATGATATCCAGGGGCAGGTACTTGATCGGGTTGTTCTTCTTCTTGAAGATCAGGTGGTCTGCCAGCCCTTGAATGCCCCAATAGCCCTGGCCTTTCGGGTTCTGGTTGATCAGGAAGTTGATGCGGTTGGTGTTCAGGTGCGCCAGGTTCTCCTCTATCAGGTCGTAACCCACCAGGTGCACCTGCTGCAGCTTTTTCTGCGCCAGGTAATCGGCCATGATGTGGGCCTTGGAGTTAGTTACAAAAACGCCTCTGATGTCCGGGGTATCCTTAAAAAGTTTGTCCAGTTGCTGGGTTATACTTTGCTTGCCGCCGCTCTGCACGTCTATCTGCACCACGTTATACTTGCTTTCCAGCTCCTGAGTCACGAAGTAGTCCACAAAGCCCTGCTCCTTGCTGATGAGGTGGGAGGAGTTGGCTACGTCCTCCTCGATGTGGGCCACTACAAAGGATGCATTCTCTTTGTTACCGTAATGCAGCAGCTTGGCCGCCAGAAAACCACTCTGGTAAGAGTCCTGGCCAATGTACATGAGCGGCTCATAGTTGGGGATGTGCGTGTTGAAGAGCACAAACGGGATGCCCTGGCGCTTCCACTTGCTAAAGTGCGCCAGCGACTGGCGGTAGAACACGGGAGCCACCAGAATGCCGTCGAAAGGCTTAGCGGCCAGTTTTTCTGCTTCTTTCACAAAAGACTCTGCGGAAAAAGGATCAAAGCAGAATTGTGATACCCGCATGCCATACTGCTGCAGTTCCTCCTCCGCCTTTTCAATCCCTTCCTGCGGGGCCTTCCAGTAGCTGTCGAAAGCGGGATCGGGGATTAGGGCGGCTACCTGGTAGGTTTTGTTATTCACCAGGGCACGGGCCAGGATGTTGGGCTTGTAGTTAAGCTCTTCTGCTATTTGAAGTACCCGCTGGCGTACGTCTTCAGCCACCCTTCCGCGGTTATGCAGCACACGATCCACGGTTCCCGTTGATACGTTCGCTTTCTCAGCGATATCCTTTATCCTAATAACCTTGTTCAACTTCTGCGTCTCTTTTGTGAATTTATACTTTGCCCCGCTACTAACTTTAGCGGAAGGTTTATACTTTGTTCCGGCACATGCCTGCAAAACGACCAGTCAGCAAAAGCGGTTCAAACACCTTATTAGCCGGGGTTCATACAATTATGTCGCAACAATATATAAAATTACATGAATATAACTTGTAAGCGAAGTATAAATGAGCAAAAGTATAGCCGTAAGCAAACGGAAGTATAAAAAAAGCCCCGGCGTTAGCGGCCGGGGCTTTTAGATAAAGTATAACTTCTTGCGCCTAAGACAGCGCGTTATACTTTGGTTTAGTTTGATTTAACGATCACGTTAGTTGTGCCGCCGCCTGCCAGCGAAAGATCCACAGGGGCGTTGGTTTGCCAGGCACCGGCAGTAAAGTCCGGCACGTCGATGGAGTTGGAGCGGTTAGCTACCGACCACTCGCTCAGCAAGCCAACAGCCGTCCAGGAAGCCGCGTCGTACACGTCCTGGTCCAGTGGCAGTCCGTTGCGCAGGCAGTCGATCAGGCGCCAGTCCATCATGAAGTCCATGCCGCCGTGGCCGCCGATCTTCTTGGCCATCTCGCCAATTCTCTTCACGATTTCCGGCGTGTACTGCTCCTCCAGCGCTTTTACCTCCTCTTTGGACAGCCAGCCGTGGCCCGTGGCGATCTTTTGCTCCGGCCACTTGCGGGCGATGCCCTTGGTGCCGCTCACCAGGTGAATTCTGGAGTATGGGCGCGGCGAAGTCACGTCGTGCTGGATCATGATGGTGCGGCCTTTCTTGGTGCGGATGGTCGTGGTGTTCATGTTGCCACGGTAAGTGTCCTGCACAAACTCTTTGTAGAAATTATCGCCCTCGGCACGCTTCTGCGCCTCCTCGTACATCATAAAGTCGTCGCTCGAAACGGAGGTCAGGTAATCCATCACGTCGCCGCGGTTCACGTTCATGATCTGGCAGATCGGGCCGAGACCGTGGGTAGGATAGAGGCTGCCGTTGCGGTTCATGTTCTCCTTCAGGCGCCACATGTCCTGGTAGCCGTTCTTGTCGAAGTTCAGGTCCACCAGCTGGTGAATGTAGGCTCCCTCACCGTGTATGATTTCCCCGAAATATCCTTGGCGGGCCATGTTCAGCGTCAGGATCTCGAAGAAGTCGTAGCAGCAGTTCTCCAGCATCATGCAGTGCTTCTTGGTGCGCTCCGATGTCTCCACCAGCTGCCAGCACTCTTCTATGGTCGTGGCGGCCGGAACCTCCACGGCGGCGTGCTTGCCGTGCTCCATAGCATATACTGCCTGTGGAGTGTGCAGGTGCCAGGGCGTCGTGATATAAACCAGGTCGATATCATCCCTGTCGAACATTTCCTTCCATGAGTCTTCCTTGCCGGAGTATAAAGTAGGGTTGTGGGCAGTGCCGGTTCTTTCCTGCAGCTGCTGCTTCACCTTCTCGGCACGCTCCGGTATCAGGTCGCAGAGCGCTACGATTTCTACGCCTTCAATATTGCTCATGCGGTATACGGCACCCGGGCCTCTCATGCCTAGGCCTACAAAGCCGATGCGCACTTTGTCAAGCTTCGGGGCGCTGTAGCCGCTCATGTTAAACTGTTGCGTATACTTGCGCTTGGCCTGCTGCGCAATCTGGTCGAGGTTAGACTTTGCCTGCTCTTCTGCTGCGCTGCCTGTGGCACAGCCCGCCAGCAGACCTGTGCCGGCTATACTTATACCAGCCAGACCAGATAGTTTCAGGAATTCTCTGCGGTTGCTACTCATGGTTTTAAGGTTTTAGTTAAGCTGATGTTCTTATCTGTTAAATAAGCATATATGCTATGCGAACGAGATGGCCCCAAAGTACTCCGGCCTATGAAAGTCCGGCTCAGGTGCCTCGATGGGGTGCCATGCCAGGAAATGGGGCTCGGGCAGGTCATCCCCGCACTTGTAAAAGTTGCCCCGGGCCTGCAGCCCCGAAAAATTTTCCAACTGGTGCTCCGTAAACACTGATGCGGGTATCCGGAGGGTCAGTTCCCATGCTTTGCCGGTGCGGCCATGGTTCAGTACCTTCAGGTGCGCCAGGTGCTCTATCTCTGAGATAACCGTGGCGGGCAGCAGTTTCCTGTTATGCCTGTCCGGTCCGTAGCCTAGCAGGCAGGTGCCCAGGCAGTTTACCTCCAGGTTGTAGTAGGCCTCCTCCTCTCCAAACGAGATGAAGAACTCTACGCAGCTGTCCTTGTACACCGGATCATTCGTATTTCTGTACCTGGCCAGCACGTTTTCCTCCTCCACTTTATACTTCAGGTAAAGGCTATCCGCACCGTGTGCCAGTGTAAACGCCACCTCAGGCTGCGTGCCACCATTTGCCCAGGGGGCTGAGTCAATCCGCTTCGCCGGGAGCTGGTCGAGTTTGCTGCCTACCAGGTCAAGCGGGCTGCCGGGCGGCAGGTCAGGAATGAACGGAACCGTCAGTTGCTTCATTTTTCTTGTCTCAGCTGCTCAGCGGCAACTGCTTTATATGCCTGCGATGTTTTCTGAATCGTATTCTGCAGCCGCTCTTTGTTCTCCTCCAGTACCTCCACCAGCCTGAACTGCGCTCTGGCCCGTTGCAGGTTGTGCTCCGGGAAGTGAATCTTGTAATAGTTGTCTCCGTCAATGTAATCGGTCAGGAAGCGCACCCCCATGATGAAGGGCAGCAGCCTTACGCCAGGCTCCAGCGACTTTACCTCTTCTTCGGTAAGGAAGGCGTTGGTTTCCTGCAGAAAACCTTCCGTGAAAGCTTTGAACAGGTCGTAGTCTACCTTTATCTTGCTCAGGTCCGCTTCGTCCTCAGCCGCCTTATTCACTGTCGTCCGGATAGCATCACCAAAGTCGTACGCCACATATCCAGGCATAACCGTGTCCAGGTCTATCACGCAGAGGGCCTTGTCATACTTGTCGAGCAGCACGTTGTTGAACTTCGTGTCGTTGTGCGTGGTGCGGAGCGGCAGTTTGCCCTCGCGGCCAAGCCGGCGGATGGTGCTCATCTCCTCGGCGCGCTGCTGCACAAAGCCTAGCTCTTTGCTAACCTGTGCCACTCTTCCTACCGGGTCCTGCTTCACGGCTTCTGCCAGCAGGCGCAGCCTGTTTTCAATGTTATGGAAGTCCGGGATGGAGTCGTGCAGCTGTGTGGCATCCAGGTCAGCCAATAGCGCCAGGAACCTGCCAAACGCCTTGCCTCCTTCGAAGGCTTGCTGCGGCGTTTCCACGATATCATAGCTGCGGGTGCCTTCCAGCAGCAGGTACACTCTCCAGAAGTTCCCCTCCGGATCCTGGTAATAGCTCTGGTTGTTCAGCGTTGGCACTAGCGTAAGCACTTCTTCCTCCGGGCGCGCACCCGGTATATCCTGCAGCTTCTGGCGCAGGTGTTCTGTCACCTGCTCAATGTTCTCCATCAGCAGGGGCACGTTTTTGAAAACGTGGTGGTTGACGCGCTGCAGCAGGTAATCAGGGCACTCCGGTTGGCTGTTCTTAACAGCATAGGTGTCGTGGATATGGCCTGAGCCATAAAGCATGACGCTGCTGATGCCTCCCTCCAGTGCAAAGTGCGCGAGTACATCCCGCAGCTTTGTGTCCGCCTGCTGGTCGGTTTCTTTACCGTGTTGCTGTGTAGCGTTTTCCCATAACTGACTCGGGTATACTTTCGCTTCGATAAGTTTTGCTATTTGTCTGGTGGTGTTAGCCTTGTCTTCTGGATAAGTCACGCCAAACCATTTCTCAGGTGTGGGGATAACCTTTACCTGCGCGGTGCCGGCCGCCAGCATCTGGTTTACCACCGATGGAAGGTAAAACTCAGACTTCAGCTCCTGTCCTTTTTCATCCAGAAACGCCTTCAGGTACTGCCCGAAGTAGGGGAGTACAGAAGGCTTAAAGGCCATCAGGTTCATGGATACCAGCTCGTTGCCGGTCAGTTGCCAGTGGTGTGCGCCCTCGTCCTGCACGGTTATACTTCCGTCGGGGGTGCGGGTAATCTGAGTGAGCTCCGTCAGGGAGGCTAGGGCCCCGTTGGGGGCTTGTGTGCAGATGCCGCGCGACACGCTGCCGTGCTCCGAGAGGGTGTTGGCCAACGTGTACGCGATCAGTCCATACTCCTGCGCATCGGTACTCTCCTGCAGGAAATCGGCTGCCAGCTTAAAGGACTCGTATCCGTAAAAATCATCGGCGTTGATAACGGCAAAGGGCTCCTGTATGCTGGAGGAGGCTACCCAAACGGCGTGGGCAGTGCCCCATGGTTTGCTGCGACCTTCCGGTACATGGTACCCTTCCGGCAGCATGTCAAGTTCCTGGGCCACGTAGGCTACCGGTATGTGTGCCGGCAACCTTTCCTGCATCAGTGCTTTAAACTCCTGCTCTATCGACTCCCGGATAACGAACACAACTTTGCCGAATCCCGCTTTTACAGCGTCGTGGATGGAGTACTCAATAATGGTCTCACCGTTAGGGCCAAAGGCATCCAACTGTTTCAGGCTGCCATACCTGGAAGCCATGCCGGCTGCAAGTACCAGTAAAGTTGGGCTTTTATGCATGTAATGTGCTTTAACTGTACTACAAGAGTGAATGTCGTTGCTGCTAGTGAGCGATTATTCACTCATTCAAGGGTTTATACTTTGTTAAGGGTAAATGCTGTATACTTTTTACAAGCCTGCCGGCGCATGGTTTCTCATATTAAAAAGAGTAGCGGCCGAAGCATATTAGCACATAAAAAGGAAGAAACTGCTTAAAAGTAAATAGCCCTATATTACAAAGCAAGAAAAAAGTGCTTTATGTTTACGAACACGCAAGCTTGCAAGTCAATCCTGAATGCACAGCCGACACCCTAGGAACTGCATCTGGCGTCCGTTTCGGCACTTTATATAATCCTATGGGTAATGTTGGATTCTGTATTAATGGACTTTCCTCACTAACCGTAAAGTATAACTGGTAGCCACACGCTACTTACTGCTGGCCGCTCTCTATCAGCTGGGACTCCACAATAACTTTGTAGAAAGCCTGCTGGCGTGGGTACTGTTCCTCGTTGGAGCGTAGCAGGTCCAAAAGGATTTCGGTTGCCTTCTGCCCCTGCTGGTAAGGGAACTGTTCTACAGAAGCGAGCGGCGCGAAATCCATGTACTCCATCATGGGCAGGTTGGCGTAGCTCACAAACTCCAGGTCCTTATTAATACGGATGCCCAGGCGGCGTGCATGCTTCTGGGCGTACAGCCACACGTAGTCGTTGAAGGTGACAATGGCGGTGGCCTTACGCTTGTTGGCCAGCAACTCCTCCAGGGCTGCTATGGTGCCTTCCTCGGTCAGGTCGCAGCCAATTATAAGGGAGGGGTCATACTTTAGCCTGCTCTTCTGCATTGCCTTGATATAACCCTCCCGCCGCTCGGTGCTGGCATAAAGAGTGTCGGGGCCGTTAATCATGCCGATGGCCCGGTGCCCCTTTTTTAGCAGGTACGACACGGCCTCCATGGTGCCGGTTACCATATTGCAGGCGACGGAGTGGATGCCGTTAATGGGCGGGATGCGGTCGAAAAACACAACCGGAATATTATACTGGTTCAGGCAGCTGAAGTGCTCAAACGTGGAGGTGGTTTTCGCAACAGATACCAGCAGGCCGTCCACACGGTGGCTCTTCATTTTATCTACCAGCTGTTTTTCCTTCTCCTCATCGTCGTGCGATTGGGCGAGCAGCACCGTGTAGTTTCTTTTGTAGGCTGTGTCCTCGATGGCGCTTATGGCCGAGGAGAAGAAAGCCTCCGAGAGATCCGGCAGAATCACACCTATCGTATAGGTTTTGCCCTGCTGAAAATGCACTGCTGTCTGGTTGCGCTCGTAATTGAGCTCTTTGGCCAGCTGCTTCACCTTTTCGCTGGTAACCGTGCCAATGCTGGGGTGGTCGTGCAGCGCCCTGGACACGGTAGAGGTGGATACGTTCAGTATCCGGGCGATTTCCTTGATAGTAACTGGTTTCCGTGACATGGTAATAAGTATAGCAGGCTAGATTTCAGGATATGGTTTCTCAGGCAATGTGCGGCAGGCGGAATGCAAGATCAGAGAAAATAGAAAATAATGTATATATTTCTTGTGTGTTCGTTCACAAATTATATCTTTGTTATCAACAAGCTTTAGGGAAGCTGAGTGTTTTTAGTTAGTATTAGGTGAATGCATGCCTCCGTGAAAGCGGGGGCATTTTCATTATTTATCCTTCACGCATCGGAAACCCACGTGCTCCATGCTGCTGTCTTCCGTGGTTTTCATGCGGGCGGCTACCCTGAAGCCGGAGCAGTAGCTGTCGTTGCACAGGAAGGACCCGCCCCTGATCACTCTTTTCCGGGCATGCGGCTCATCCGGGTCGTAGCTGGTGGCCGGCCCTGCAGGGTTTTTTACCCCCACTGCAGTATGGATTGTGCTGTAATAATTGCTGTGGTAATTGTCGGCACACCACTCCCATACATTACCGGCCATGTCGTAGAGGCCTGCATTGTTGGGGGCATAGGATTTAACAGGTGCCGTGTGATAGTAGCCGTCCTGCTCCGTGTTTTTTGTCGGGAAGGTGCCGCTCCAGGTGTTCGCTTTAGGCTGGCCTTTGTGAATGGGCTCGTTGCCCCAGGGGTAGAGGTTGTTTTGAGTGCCTCCGCGTGCGGCCCATTCCCATTCTGCCTCTGTGGGAAGCCTTTTGCCGGCCCACTTGGCATAAGCCTGCGCGTCGTGCCAGGAGATGTGGACTACCGGATGATTCTCTTTTCCCTTTATACTACTACCGGGGCCATGAGGCTGTCTCCAGTTGGCGCCTTCCTGCCAGGTCCACCAGCTGGCGAAATCGCGCAGGTCTACCTGGCCCTTTGGCGACTGGAATACCAGCGAGGCAGCCACCAGCAGGCTCTCGTCCGGCTTAGGCGTGCCGGGTGGCAGCTGTTTCTTCAGTTCTTCCCAATCCGGTTTCTGCTCGGCCGTGGTCACGTAGCCGGTGGCCTCCACAAAGCGGGCAAATTCGGCGTTGGTTACCTCCGTGGCATCCATCCAGAAGCCATCCACTGTTACTTTATGCTTGGGGTATTCATCCGGGCGTGCCTGGTCGTTATCAGCCCCCATCATAAACGTGCCCCCCTCAATCCATACCATTGCCTTTTGCGCATCCTCTGCCGGGTTTTCGGTAGCAGATGGTTCCATACTTTTCGGAGCAGCAAAGCGCGGTGGAGCGGAGGAAATGCAGCAGGAGGCCACAGAATCGCGTGGGGGAGAGGCGGTAGTTATGGTGTTTTGCTGCTCTCCCGGCTGTTGCTGGCCGCAGGAAAACAACGCTATAATGGTAAGAGCAGGAAGCAAGCGCTGGTAATTCATGAAAGTAAGTTACAAAAGCATTTTGGGCGAAGCAAGAATAAAGTAATCGTACACGCAAACTGTTTGACTGCCTTGCCCTAACGCATAGATTATCACCCTGCCAGAGGCGACTTCGGTAACTGGGCGCAAACGTTTGTTTATACTTCTCATATACTTAATCTAGCCTTAACACAGGCTTCACAATAACTTCAGGTGATAGGCATCACCGAAAAACATACCATCTATACTTTCTAACAGGCCTTAAAAGCCCTAAGTATCTTACTTGTTATACGCAAGATGTCCTACAGACAGAATAAGTAATGTTTAAACACTGATGGTATGGCACAAAACCTAACAGTATGCAAACGTTTGTGTGCTGAAACTTCGGCCAATTTTAGGGGATTCAGCTTTTAAAATCCTAGTTTAACAGAAGTGTTTACGAGCACACTCATAATAATCACTAATCCTATAAAAAGTATGAAGCAGTGTTATGGTCGGGATGGATCCACCCTTGGTGGAAACCACTTCCAGAAGCAAAGGCACCACATGGGCGGAATAAGCTTGCTGGTAAGTGCCTTGTTTTTCCTTCTCAGCATTACTACCGGTTACGCCCAGGAGCGGCGGCAGGTAGAGGGTAAAGTAGTTGATGAGCAGAATGAACCGCTCATAGGCCTTACCGTTGTGGTAAAGAACACCACCACGGGCACCACCACCAGGCCGGATGGTACCTTTACAATTGCCGCGGCCCCAACCGATGTGCTGGTATTCTCCTACATCGGGTATGAAACCAGAGAGGTAACCGTGGGCAACCAGGCCAACATCAGCGTTACGATGAAACCGGATGCCAAGAGCCTGGAAGAAGTAGTGGTAGTGGGCTACGGCACCCAGAAGCGGGCGGATGTAACCGGCTCGGTGGCTACAGTAGATACCAAGCAACTGACCGAGCGCCCGGTAACATCTATTCAGAATGCGCTGCAAGGTGTTTCGCCAGGCCTGACTGTAATACAGCGCCCCGGGGATGTGGGCAGCGTAGGCACGATTACCGTGCGCGGACGCACCAACCTGGGTTCTCCCGGCCCGATGATCATTATTGATGGTATACCGGCATCGGATACAGAGCTGGCGGCGCTTAACCCGAACGACATCGAGAACATGTCAGTGCTCAAAGACGCCTCCGCAGCCTCTATCTACGGATCGAGGGCGGCTAACGGGGTGATTGTGGTAACCACCAGGACTGGAAAGAACACTGAGAAAACCACCGTTGGCTTTAACGCCAACTACGGCTTCCAGTCGCCTACCCGCCTCCCTGAATACATGGATGCTGTGGGATATGCCCGTTTCTACAACGAGGCGATGAGCAATGCTGGCAAGGCCCCTGCCTATACAGAGGAGCAGATCCAGAAGTTCGCCAACGGAAGCGAGCCGGATATGTACCCGAACACCAACTGGTACGACCTGGTGCTGCGCGATGCGGCGCCTCAGAGCGACATTAACCTTAACATCTCCTCCAGCGGCAAATCTACCAGCTATTACCTGGGCGCTTCCTACTTTAACCAGCAGTCGCTGCTGCCGGGCAAGGATATGGACCGCTACACGGTAAAGCTCAATACCAATACGGATGTATTCCCTGAGATCCTGAAAGTAGGAACCAACATTTCCTTCATCCGCCAGGATTACGACACCGAGGGTGCGGGCTTCAGCTGGACAGAACTGAACCGTTCGCTTCCGGTAACAGTGGCCCGCCACTCCGACAGCTCCTGGGGCTCTGTGAGCGGTGGATCAGCCAACGCGAATACCGCTGCCCGAAACCAGTTGCGCCTGATGGAAGAGGGCGGTAGCAGCTGGTCACGCAACAATTACCTGCAAACGGCAGCCAACGCTAGCCTGACTCCTCTGGAAGGTTTGACCATAAACGGCCTTGCTTCCTTGAAGTATTCCAACCTAATGAACTGGTCCTTTAACAGCAGGATGGATCCTATCGTGAACTTTATCACGAAACAACCTATGAATGCCTCGGCAGTGGCAGTTAACCAGATGCAGGAGAACTGGGGGCGTCGTCAGGAGATCCTGACCCAGGGAACAGCGAGCTACGAGCGTACTTTTGGCGACCATACCGGTAAAATCATGGTGGGTGCCTCACAGGAGAGCAACGTGTACCGCACAGCATTCCTGGGCCGCAAGAACTTCCCGAACGATGAAATGACTACCATTGGCACAGGTTCGGCAAGCCCGGAGAATATTGTTTCTGGCGCCAACAGTACCGCCGAGACGCAGTGGGCCATCCGCTCTTTCTTCGGCCGCGTGAACTATGATTTCAAGAACAAGTACCTGTTTGAAGGTAGCTTGCGCGCAGACTATTCTTCTCGCTTCCACCCGGATCAGCGTGAGGCAGTGTTTCCTTCCTTCTCGGCTGGCTGGAGACTTTCCGAAGAGCCGTTTATCAAGAACATCTCCTGGATTGACAACCTGAAACTGCGCGGCTCCTGGGGTGCCCTGGGCAACCAGGACGTGGTGCCACCAGGGAACTACTATTCCCTGCTGAAAACAGGCTATGCCTACAACTTTGACGGCAATGCCGTGGATGGTGCCTGGCAAGAAACGGGTGCTAACGCATTGGCCACCTGGGAGAAAGTATACATGACCGACTTTGGTATTGACTTCTCCATTTTCAGGGGTAAGCTGGATGTGGTGGCTGACTACTACATTAAGAACACCGAGGGTATCCTGATGCAGCTGCCGGTGCTGTCTACCTACGGACTGGCTGCGCCTTTCAGAAATGCGGCCGAGACACGCAACAAAGGTATAGAGCTGAACCTGGTGCACAACGGAGCCATTGGATCAGACTTTACCTATACTATCGGGGCTAACTTCTCTAAAATCAATAACGAGATTATAAGCCTGGGTGGCGTAGAGGAGCGCATCAACGGCTACTGGATAGAGCGCGTAGGCGAGTCGGTAGGTGCTTTCTACGGATACCGTTCCGAAGGGCTTTTTGTGAATGAGGAGGACGTGCAGAGCCACGCTTTCCAGAGCGCTGCCACCAAGCCCGGCGACATTAAGTATGCCGACATCAACAAAGATGGTGTGATTGACGCAGCTGACCGTGTGATTTTGGGCAACGACGTGCCGTGGATGACTTATGGCCTGAACCTGGGTGCTTCCTACAAAGGCTTTGACCTGAACGTGATTACGTACGGTGTGGCTGATGTGGATACCTACCTGGAGTCAGAGGCTGCTTATCCGTTCTTCAACGGGGCCAACATCAAGACAGCCTATGAGAACCGCTGGACAAAGGAGAACCCTGACCCGAATGCTCATTTCCCGCGCACGCTGATCAGCGCCGATGCCTCGCACAACTACAACACTTCTTCCTTCTGGCTCTTCAGCGGCTCATATTTCCGCGTGAGGGCTATCACGCTGGGCTACAACGTGCCTGAATCCGTGAGCAGCAAGCTGGGAATGCAGTCGCTGCGCGTGTACGCTACCTCGAACAACCCTTTCACCATTATGGGGGATGACCGCCTGACAGACTACGATCCGGAGTTCGGTTCTGGCCGTGGGGGATACCCGGGCACTAAGACCATCTCGTTCGGTGTAAACGCCAGGTTCTAAAATTGTTGGCTGTATGGCTTTACAATCATCAACACAAGATATCATGAAAAGAAGTATAAAATATATTACCTATGCCGGAGCGCTCGCCGGGCTCCTGCTTACCACTTCCTGCAACGACGACTTTTTGGAGAGGCCGCCGCAGGACCAGATCTCAGATGCGACTTTCTGGAAATCAAAGGACGATTTGTCCAAGGCGCTGAATGCGGTGTATAGCCAGCTTACCCGTGAGGGCATCATTTACGACGATGGCAGCAGCGACAACGCTTACGCGCAGTATCCCTGGGAGAGTACGGCCACCATCGTTTCGGCGGGTACGATTAACACCAACTCTAATGCCGGCTGGGGCTACACGGGCATACGCCGCGCTAACCAGTTGATTGAGAATGCTGATAATATAGAGATGGATGCTGAACTGCGCGAGCGGTTCAAGGCCGAGGCAAGGTTTCTGCGCACCTGGTTCTACTGGAACATGGTGCTCAAGTTTGGCGATGTTCCACTGGTAACCAGTACTTTGGCTGCTGGCGAGGAAGACGTGGCGCGCACTCCGCGTAAGGATGTGGTTGATTTCCTGCTTAGCGAGCTGACAGCGGTAGCCGAGGTGCTTCCTGTTATGTACGGAGGCGGGGACTCAAACGAGAAAGGCAGGGTAACCAAAGGGGCTGCTCTTGCCCTGAAAGCCCGCATTCTGCTCAACGAGGCCAGCCCGCGCTTTAACACGGGAGGCGATGCCACCAAATGGAAAGCCGCCGCTGATGCTGCCCAGGAGGTAATGAGCCTGGGATATTCGTTATTTAAAGTGAACGAAGAATCCGGCAAGGACCTGGAGGACGACTACGCCAAGTGGGTGGACTTTGCCGACGCAGAAGATGAGCGCAACTTCCGCCTGGGCCTGCGCAGCTACGAGAAACTTTTCCAGCAGCAGTATGAGGGCAACAGCGAAGTGATCCTGGACCGCCAGTTTATCATGCAGGTGGATCCGCAGTGGCACAACACCTACCTGCTGCCAAGCGTGTTGAACGGCTGGAGCTCCGTAACGCCTACCCAGGATCTAGTGAACGCCTATGGCAACTACAAGACCGGTGGTCCTGCTAATATACTCACTCCTGAAAAGAGAGCGGAGCTATACTTAAACGATGACCCGGCCTTTGCTAACGAGTATAAGAACCGTGATCCACGCTTCTACGCCTCTATTCTGTTTAATGGCAACCCTTGGAACGCGCTGGAAGACGGCTATGCTTTTACCTGGCAGATAGGCGGCAGCAACAACTCTCAAACAGGGTATAACTTCCGCAAGTTGGTAGACCCGCAGTCACGCCGCGAGAACATCGAGAGCCACGCCAACATTATCCTGCTGCGCTATGCGGAGATTCTGCTGACCTACGCCGAGGCCATGAACGAGTTTGGCGGTCCGGATGCCACCGTATATGCAGCCCTTAACCAGATACGGGAAAGAGCCGGCATGCCTGCTGTGGACGAATCTGTGTACAACACTAAGGAAAGCCTGCGTGAGCTGATCCGGAACGAGCGCCGCGTGGAACTGGCCCTGGAGGGGCAGCGCTATATGGATATCCGCCGCTGGGAAATAGCCCCGCAGGTGATGCAAACCATCTACGATATCCGCAACAGGCTGGTGCAGGCCAGGGTATGGGACGACAGGCTGTACCTGATGCCGGTGCCGCAGGCGCAGATAGACCTGAGCGATAACGTTCTGACGCAGAATACGGGCTACTAGTCCTTAGAGATAGTTTTAGTTGTAGTAGTAGTTTAAGCGGGTGGGGCTCCGGAAGGGGTTCCACCCGCTTTTTTTTGGGATAATGAGAAGGAGCTAGAAGACTGGCAATGCTTTTTGAACGCAGGCGCTCCACCCGGGGCGTGAGGCGCTACATAAAGTATGGGAAATTGCACTTAAACAAACGTTTGTTCTGAATTTATCTATAAAAAATTTGGGGTTGTAGTGGTATTTTAATAAGTTAATCATCGTGTTTACGAGCACACTTTGCTCTTACCTAAGTCAAATCCTAAATCTCTAACCTTAATGAAAAGTATGATTAAGATTTATCAGGAAGGCAGAGCTATCCTTATGCGGATACTCTTCCTGCTCAAGAAGGAAGACCTACGGGCCATCCCCGTGTTACCGGTGCTGTTAGGCATCGTGTGTCTTATAAGTGTACCCGATTTGGCTTATGGGCAGGAACGGCGGCAGGTAAGTGGCCGCGTGGTGGATGACAAGAGCCAGCCCCTGGTGGGGGTAACGGTGGTGGTGAAGAACAGCACCTCAGGTACGGCCACCGGAGCAGATGGTAGCTTTGCTATAGCCGCCACTCCATCCGATGTACTGGTATTGTCCTACATCGGCTACCAGACGCAGGAAGTGAGTGTGGGCAACCAAAGCACCCTCAACATCACTATGAAAACCGACGCCAAGAGTTTGGAAGAAGTAGTGGTGGTGGGCTACTCCAGTAAATCACAGTCGGAGCTAGTGAGCTCGGTTTCGGTGGTGAGTGGCAACGAACTGCGCGATGTGACTACCAATAACACAGCGGCCATGCTGCAGGGTAAGGCCTCCGGTGTTACCGTATCAAGTGCCAGCGGCCAGCCCGGCGAGGCACCCAAGGTGCGTATCCGGGGAACGGGCTCTATCTCGGCCAGCGCCGACCCACTGTATGTGGTGGATGGGGTGATTGGCGGCACGGCCAACCCAACAGACATTGAAAGTATAACGGTGCTGAAAGACGCTGCCGCTACAGGCCTGTATGGCTCACGGGCGGCCAACGGGGTAATCGTGATTACCACTAAAAGGGGCAAGGCTGGCAAAACGAGAGTTTCTTATAACGGTACCACCGGCGTGAGCCAGCGCACCACTGGCAACTTTGAGGTGATGGACGGCCAGCAGCTGTTTGACTACACCAACCGCATGTACCAGAACGACTACACCGGCAAGCGCAACAACCACATCGCCGCTTTAAATAAAACGACGCCTAACCCGTCAGAGGCCGACATCAACGCCTATCTGGCGTCGAAGAACTTCCCGCTGACGTATGCAGATTTTGTGACCGGCGTGCTGCCCACACAGCCGGGTAACACCAACTGGCTGGACGAGGCTTTCCGCACCGGCATCACGAATAACCACCAGCTTTCCGTGTCCGGCGGATCGGAGAAGACGAGGTTCTACATCAGCGGAAACTACTTTCAGGAAGAGGGTACGGTGGTCAACACCAAGTATGAGCAGACCAACTTCCGGGCCAACATCGACCATGACATCAACGACAAGCTCACGCTTACGGCGCGGGTAAACACGCTGTTCTCTAACCGCAATAACGACCCTTCGGGCGCCATTTACCAGTCCTTTATCAACATGCCGTGGGATAACCCTTACAACGAGGATGGCACAGTTCGCTATGTGGACGCCAACACGGTAGGATGGTATGGCCGCGACAAGAGCAATTTCCTGTACACGAGCCAGTATAATTACAACCGCAACCGGGGCCAGGCGCTGGACGGAGACCTGAAACTGGAGTATAGAATCACTGATTGGCTGGCTTTCTCCACCACCAACCGCTACTCCACAGGAAACTCGCGGGCTGAGTCCAACAACGACTCGCGCACGCCCGGCGGCAAGGCAAACAATGGCTCGCTGAGCAACTCCTACGGCTACAGCAACAGCTTCCTGACTTCGAACCTGCTGACGGCGAATCAGCAGTTCGGTTCCCATAGTGTGCGTAGCATTTTGGGTGCTGAATACCAAAAGAACTATACCGATGGTATGAATGCGTCGGGACAGGGCATTTTCCCGGGCTTGGAGGTGCTCGATGCCGTGGCTACGCCGGTGAATATTGGCGGGTATAAAACAGAGAGCAAGTTTATGTCCGGCTTCCTGAACGTGGACTACGACTTCGACAGCCGCTACTTTGCCACCGTTTCCTACCGGCGCGACGGTTCCTCCCGCTTCGGCCGCGACAAGCGCTTCGGCGATTTCTACTCAGTTGGTGCTGCCTGGGCAATTTCCAGCGAGGACTTCTTCCAAGGGCTGACTTCTACTGTTAACCTGCTCAAGCTTAGAAGCAGCTACGGTACCACCGGTAACGCTAACATCGGGGATTTCGAGGCAGTGGATCTGTATCAGTTTAACGTGCAATATGCTGACCTGCCAGGTGGCTTCCCGCGCCGCCTCGTGAACCCGAACCTGACCTGGGAGAAAGCCCATACCTTTGATGTGGGACTGGAAATCGGCTTGTTCAACAGAGTCGACCTGGCGCTGGACTTCTACAACAGAACGAACAAAGGCATTCTGCAGCAGGTGCCCCTTTCCTCGGCCACGGGTTTTTACTGGCAAACACAGAACATCGGCTCCGTTAGAAACCACGGTCTGGACATCGAGCTGAGCACCAAGAACCTGCAGGGAGCTTTGGCCTGGGAAACAGACTTCAACATCTCTTTTAACCGCAACGAGGTACTGGAGCTGTATGACGGGCAGCCGATTGACCAGGGCAGCCAGCGCATTGAGGAAGGCAGACCGATTGGCTCCTGGTTTATGCGGGAGTGGAAGGGCGTGGATCCGGCCACTGGCGATCCGCTTTGGCTCCTGAAGAAGTATGATGCCGACGGCAACTTTGTGGAGGACACGGTTACCAACTCCTACAACAGCGCAACCAGATTATACACCGGCACTACCACGCCTAAGTTTGCGGGCGGTATGCGTAATACCTTTGCTTACAAGAACTTCACCTTATCTGCCTTTGTGAATTTTGTGTATGGCAACAAAGTGTACAACTACAACCGCGAGCTTTTCGATGCTGATGGGGCTTATCCTACTTACAACAGCATGGTGCTGCAGGATGGATGGAGCCGCTGGGAGAAAGAAGGCGACGTAGCCACGCATCCGAAGGCAGTGCTGAACGGCAACAAAGCCTCTAACAAAGTTTCGTCCCGTTACCTGGAGGATGGCAGCTACCTGCGCCTGCGCAACGTCACGCTGTCTTATAACCTGCCGGAGGCTGTTACCAACCGAATTAAAGCAGAGAACATCCGCCTGTTTGTGAGCGGCGACAACCTGTGGACGCTGACCGACTTCTCTGGTATGGACCCGGAGGTGGATCTGACTTCCGGTTACTCCACCACCCGCTACCCGGGCAGCAAGAAACTTATGTTCGGCGTTAACATCGACTTTTAATTCAAAATCCCTGAGCCATGAAATTTAAATTCAGAAATTATATATATCCTGCCATACTTTGTGCAGCAGTGCTGACCGGTTGCTCCGACGACCTGGACGTGCAGCCCTACGACGGCCTCACCATCGACCAAACCACCGGCACGCCTGAAGGCTTGAAGGCGGCTACCATCGGTAACTATAACTACATCAAAGACCCTTACTATACCCGTAACTTCCACATGCTCGTGGAGTATCCGAGCGACAACGTAGCGCTGAGCGGCACCACTACCGACCCGCTGTTTTACGCCTACAACTACCAGCACCTGACGTCGATGGGTATTACGGACAACTTCTTTAGGAAGGCATACCAGGCCATCTACGGCACCAACGTGGTGATCGAGAAGCTGCAGGAGGGACAGTCAGCGGAGCTGGACCAGGTGCTGGGCGAGAACTACTTCCTGCGCGCCATGGTGCACTTTGACTTGGTGAACATCTTTGGCCGGCCTTACGCTCAGGATGGGGGCGCCTCGCCGGGAGTGATGATCCGCAACAACACCGACATCAACGATCTGCCGCCGCGCAGCTCGGTGAAGGAAGTATACGAGTTTGTCATCGGGGACCTGGAGAAGGCGGCGAGCCTGATGGGCGGCTCGAAGAGCAGCAGCTTTGCCTCGAAGGAGGTAGCCCAGGCGCTTTTATCGAGGGTGTACTTATACATGGAGAACAACGAGAAGGCCATTGAGTATGCTGATTTGGTGATCAACTCCGGCCGCTATACCTTGCTGCCGACGGCTGACCTGCCCAACTACTTCACCTACGCCAACGAGACCAACCGGGAAACCATTTTCGCTATCAAGCACACGCTGCAGGACGACCAGACCTGGGGCTCGCTCGGCTCGATGTACCTCAACGATGGCATGGGCTACGGCGAGATGTATGCCTCGGAGAGTTACCGCAACCTGATTGATAAATTTGAGGAGGATAAGCGCCGGGAGTTTATTGTGCCGGTGTATGAGAAGAATGCCGATGGCTCTATCAAAACAGGTGCAGATGGCAAGCCGGTGCTGGCAGCCCGGAACGGATATCAGAAATACTACATCACCAAGTACTCTTACCAGGAGGGGGTGGTGACGCTGAGCTCGCCGGTATACCTGCGCCTGGCCGAGATGTACCTTAACCGGGCCGAGGCCAACGCTAAACTGGGCAACGACGAAGCCGCGCTGGAGGATGTGAACCTGATCCGCAGAAGGGCGGGCTTATCCGGTGATGCGCTGTTTTCCGCTTCTAACATGATGGGTTATACTTCGGTGCTGGATGTGGTGCTGGACGAACGCCGCCTGGAGCTGGCCTGGGAGGCGCAGCGCAAGTATGATGTGTTCCGCAACAAACGCACGATGGTACGCAATTACCCGGGCACGCACCTGCCATCCGGCTCGAACACCCAGGAGATTCCTTACACCCATCCGCGCGTGGTATACTTCATCCCGGAGCAGGAAATCATCCTGAACCCGAAGCTGGAGCAGAATCCGTAGAAGTAGCGCTGGTTTATACTTTGGAAGTATAAAAGTATAAACTGAAGTATAACACAAGTATGGCTGGCACCTCCTGCAACGGCAGGAAGGTGCCAGCCATACTTTTTATCATAGGAAGGGACTGAGAATGTTAGCTTTTCTTGCCATCCTGAAAGGATCCTGGTGGCAAGTTGTATAGGCTTATTCCTCATACTGCTGCTTCGGATTACAAATCCGCGGTTCCTATACTTTCGGATTGCAAATCCGAAAGAGCAGGTAGAATTGTCCCCTTGAGGGGAGCTAGAGGGGGGTAAAGCTACGGAGCGGCTCCCCTTACGTGCACAAAAACGGGGAATAAGCATGAGTAAACACCCCTATAATCCCCTCAAGGGGATAGTCCTTTATTCCCTTTGGCTTTGGATATCTCAAATGAGCCAAATCTGAAAAAGATATGGGACAGAATAAGGCTACAAGCTCGCGCCATACACACTACAGTAGTAAGAGCTTCATAGACCAGCCCTTGAAAGGGGAGATGGTAAGTATAAACCACTTGAAAACACAAAGGCCGAAGTATAAACTATACTTCGGCCTTTGCTATACTTGCCTACTGTGGGTTATCTGAGTGGCTTGATCCAGTAGCTATACTGGTGTTCCTGATACGGAATGCGGTACTGCTCGAGCGGTTGGCTGCCCCAGCTGTCCATGCCTTGCATACCGGTTTGCTGCAGGTCTACGCGCATATAGATGCGGTCGCGTTTCTCCAGTTCGCCGGAGTGGTACTGCTTTTTGTCCTGCTCCGGATCCAGGTCCTGTAGGGTGTAAGGCAGGGCAGCGAAGTTGAGCAGGCTATCGGCAAACTCAAAGCGCAGGCCTTTGCCCCTCTTGGTCGTCAGGTTCACCCAGCGCACATCACTCTTGTTGCCGCTTTCCTGCGGACGGGCGTACGGGAAGTACTGCTCATCCAGGGTTTGCTTGTAAACACCCACAAAAGAGGCGGTCTTGCGGTCCCAGTAGTTCTCCCACGGGCCGCGGCCGTAGAACTCGATGTGCTCCAGTTGCTTGTTCAGCTGCAGGTCGTTGCCCACGCGCAGGAGTACTTTGTGGTCGCCTTTCAGCGGTTTGATGCGGTTGTCTACCTTCACCGTACCGTCGTTGTAGATGGTAAATACCTGTGAGGTAACGGCGTCACCGTTCACCAGTTCCTTTTCAAACGTCACCTCGTAGCCGTTGGCGGTCTGGTTATACTTGGCGTTTGTCAGTTTGCCATTGTCGTAGGCTTCGCGCCACATGCGCTTGGATTTGTTGTAGCCCGCGCCGATGTCGTTATCAGTAGGAGCGCGGTAGAAGCTTGGCTTCGGACCTTGCTGCAGCAGCGTTTCGCCTTTTAATGTATAGCCGCTCATCGTGCCGTTCTTCTTATCAAAGCTCACGGTAAAGTCTTTGCCGGTCAGCACCAGCTTGTCGCCATTCTCGCTTGCTTTCAAGGAGCCTTTGCCGCCTCCGGCCATTGCAGCTGGCTGCAGGGCAGGGCTTAGGGCAAACTGCTCGTTAGCAATCTCATACCCTTTCTCCAGGAATGGCTCGGCGTTTTTCAAAGTATAGCGCACGTTCAGGAAGTACTCTCTTCCTGCTTTCTGCTGCTTCTTAATCGGAAGGGCTACGGTTATACTTTGCTGCGGCGCTACGTTCAGGTCTTTTATACTTCCCTTCTCGATAATCTTGCCGTTTTCCAGCACTTCCCAGTTCAGTTGGTAGTTGGCAAGGTCGCGGAAGAAGTAGCCGTTGCGTACTTCCAGGCTGTTGTTGCCATTATACTTGGTCTTCACGTGCTGGTATACTTTCTTCACCTCCACAGCCATCGGCGTCAGGCCACGGTAAGCGGTCACCACACCTTTCACGATAAAGTTGTTGTCGCTCAGGTTCTCATCCACCGGGCCACTGAGCGGGAAGTCGCCGCCGTAAGCCATAATGCGCTTGCCGTTTTTCACCGTGTCGATGGCCTGGTCAATCCACTCCCAGATAAAGCCGCCCTGCAGGTAAGGCTCTTTTTCAATCACATCCCAATAATCCTGGAAGTTGCCCAGGCTGTTGCCCATGATGTGCGCGTACTCGCTCATAATCAGCGGACGGTCCGGGTTTCCTTTGGAGAAGCGGGCCAGCCAGTTCGGACTCGGGTACTGCGGCACGATAATGTCGGTGTTGTAGTCCCAGCCGGCGCGCTCGTACTGCACCGGGCGGAAGTCCTGTGCTTTCATCCAGTCGTAGGCCTCGTAGAAGTTGGTGCCGTTACCAGCCTCGTTGCCCAGCGACCAGGTTACAACAGAAGTATAGTTCTTGCTGCGCTCGTACATGCGCGAAATGCGGTCGAAGTGCGGGTTGCGCCATACTTTGTCGTTGCCAAAAGTATAGGCCAGGTCATAGCCACGGCCATGCGATTCGATGTTGGCTTCCTCAATCACATACAAACCATACTCATCGCAAAGCTCCAGCCAGTAGGGGTCGGGTGGGTAATGCGAGTGGCGCACGGCGTTCACGTTGAGCTTCTTCATCATCTCCATGTCTTTGTGCATGTCTTCCTTGTTCAAAGTATGGCCTTTGGTCGGGTTGTGCTCGTGGCGGTTCACGCCTTTGAGGAACACGCGCTTGCCGTTCACCAAAAAGTTCTTGTCTTTGATTTCCACGGAGCGGAAGCCCACGCGCTGTGGTACCACCTCCAGCACCTTGCCATCTTTGTCTTTCAGGGTGATGTATAATGTGTAGAGGTAAGGGATTTCGGCAGACCAGGTCTTCACGTTTGGAACGGTCTTGTGGAACTTCACCTCCTTTTTATAGTTGCCCAGCACGCGCTGCACGTCCTGCGTCTTGTCAGTGAAAACAGTCTTGCCGGCGGCGTCCACCAGTTCAACCTCGATGGCAAACGTGTCTGGTTTGCTGTGCATGGTTTTCTGGTCCAGCTTGTAGCTGTTAATCTCAGCTGTCAGGTCGAACACGCCGTTGGTATAGCTTTCGTCCAGCGTGGCCATCACTTTAAAGTCGCGGATGTCGAGCTTGGGGGTGGAGTAGAGGTAGACATCGCGCTCGATGCCCGAGATACGCCACATGTCCTGCGCCTCCAGGTAGCTGCCGGAGCTCCAGCGGTATACCTGCAGGGCCACCAGGTTCTCGCCCTTTTTAACATAAGGCGTGATGTCGAACTCAGCGGCCAGTTTGCTGTCCTCGCTGTAGCCTACTTTCTCGCCGTTCACCCAAATAAAGAACGCCGACTTAACAGCGCCCAGGTGAATGAACACCTGACGGCCATCCCAGCTGTCAGGCAGGGTGAACTTCTTGCGGTAAGAGCCTACCGGGTTATTGTCCTCCGGGATGTCGTGGGGCGGGTTGAGCTTGGCGCCCTTCTTGGCGTGGCCCGCAAACTCGTAAGGGTGGTTCACATAGATGGGCAGCCCGTAGCCGTTCACCTCCCAGTTAGCTGGTACCTTAAAGTTGTCCCATTGGGCGTCGTTGAAGTCGGTTTTGTAAAAATCCAGGGGGCGCTTGCGCGGGTCCTGTACCCAGTTAAACTTCCAGGTGCCGTTGAGCGAGAGGAAGTACTGGGATTTTTCTTTCTGCCGCTGCTCGGCCAGCGACCGGTTTTCGAAGGCAAAAGAAGCGGCCCGCATCGGCATCCGGTTGATTTCCACAATCTGCGGCGTGAGCACCTCGGTGGGTACCTGCTGGGCCTGCAGCGGAATTGCCATCAACAGGGCAAATAAAAATGCATAAAGTCTACTCATGATGTAAGTGGGTGAAAAAGAAATAACTATGAGGTATTAAGAGTTAAGGGATATCGTTGGCCTCCAGGTATCAGGGGCTTCGGTATTTGAAAGTATAACATATCCCCCATACTTCCGGAAAGGAACACCACGCAAGCGTTTGCGTGTGCTGCGGGTTTCTTAATCTGCCTTTAAATAGCTATTTTCAGGCTTTTGCAGCTAAAAATCCCGCTTTTAGGGTTGCTGCATTCCACATCACCCTAACCTGCACCTCATGAAATTGTTACCCAGTGCCCTGTTTCTGCTCCTCCTGCTGGCTGTAGTTTCCTGCCGCACCTCAGAGCAGCCCGACGACGCAGCAGCCACGGCAACCAGACCTAACATCATCTTTATATTGGCCGATGACATGGGCTATGGCGACATCGGTCCCTATGGGCAGACCAAAATCCAAACCCCAAATTTGGATAAGATGGCTGAGCAGGGCAGGCGGTATACCCAGTTTTATGCCGGTTCCACAGTGTGCGCTCCCTCCAGGGCTGCGCTCATGACGGGGCAGCACACGGGGCACAGTTACATCCGGGGCAATGGCGAGGTACCCATGCGCACCACCGATACCTCGCTGGCAAAACTCCTGAAAGAAAGCGGTTATACTACCGGTATGGTGGGCAAATGGGGCCTGGGACTGGAAGGCACGACGGGCGTGCCGGAGCAGCAGGGCTGGGATTTCTTTACCGGCCACCTGCACCACCTGGAGGGCCACAAGCAGCAGGCCGATTCCCTATGGCGGCTGGCCAATGGCAAAAGCACCAAAGTACCTGTTCCGGCAGGAAGTTTCGTGAATGATATTTTCACGGAGGACGCGCTGGCTTTTATCGAAAACCAAAAGCAGAACCCGTTCTTTTTGTATGTGTCTTATACGTTGCCGCACGCTGAGCTCAAAGTGCAGGACAAGTACATGCAGCCCTACCTGACCGCTGATGGCGGAAGTGTTTTTGCCCCTGAGAAAGAGCAGCCGGACGGAAACTGGTATGGCCCGCAGAAATACCCGAAGGCGGCCTATGCCGCCATGGTTACCGCGGTGGACGATTACGTGGGCCAGATTATGCAGAAGCTCCGCGAACAGGGCCTGGCTGAAAATACCTTGGTCATCTTTACCAGCGACAACGGTACCCACATCGAAGGCGGTAGAACGTTGGCAGACGCAATGGAGGCCCATAAGAGCAGCGGCCCGCTCCGTGGCGTGAAGCGCGACCTTTACGAGGGCGGTATCCGGGTACCTTTCATCGCCTTTTGGGAGGGCAAAGTGAAGCCCGGCACCAGCGAACACATCGGCGCCTTCTGGGACATGCTGCCCACCTTTACCCAACTGGCCGGCAGCACAGCGCTTGAAAGTATAGACGGCATCTCCATTGTGCCGGACCTTCTGGGGAAAGAAGAGCAGCCACAGCACCAGGCCCTGTATTGGGAGTTTGGCGAGGGCGGCTTTAAGCAGGCCGTGCGCCAGGGCGACTGGAAAGCCATTCGATTCTACAAAAAGGGACAGCCGGAGCGGATGGAGCTCTACAACCTGAGCACAGACATAGGCGAGCAAAACGACCTGGCCGCCGCCAACCCCGAGAAGGTGAAGGAGCTGGAGCAACTGATGGAGCAACTGCGCACCCCGGCCGAAAACCCGCTGTTCCAGATTAAATAAACCATTTCTGAAAGTATAAACCCTGCACCTATAGCTCATGCTACACCTGACATCCTTGAAAAGAACGCTTCTCCTGTTGCCCTGCTTTCTGTTGCTGTTGTTGCTACCGGCCCGGGCCCAGGACAAAACGCTGAAGCTGTGGTACGACAAACCTGCCACCGACTGGATGCGGGAGGCCCTGCCGATTGGCAACGGCTACATGGGCGTGATGTTTTTCGGGGGCGTGGGGGAGGAGCAACTGCAGTTCACCGAAGGCACGCTCTGGTCGGGTGGCCCCCACTCGAACGCCAAGTATAACTATGGCAACAAACCGGAAGCCTGGAAGTATCTGCCCGAGATCAGGCAGCTGATTGCAGAAGGCAAGCTGAAAGAAGCCAATCAGTTGGTGCAAAAACACCTGACGGGCACTGCGCCGGCCAGGCTGGAGGGCAGCACCGAGTGGGGGGATTACGGGGCGCAGCAAACCATGGGCGACCTGTATGTGAAGCCCGGCCACGGCGAGGCAACTCCGCAAAACTACCGCCGCGAGCTGGACCTGAACACGGCCACCGGCAGCGTGCGCTACCAAATCGGCAAGACAAAGTATAGCCGCCTGTACTTTGGCAACTACCCCAAGGGTGTGATGGTCTACCAGTTCACCTCCAGCCGTCCCGAGAAGTATACGATTACCTATAAAACGCCTCACCCCAAGGATGAGGAGCGCTTCGAGAACGGCATTTATACTTTGAGGGGCCACATTAACGATAACAAACAGGAGTTTGAAACCGCGTACCGCATCGTGACGGATGGCAAAGTATCCTATGAAAACGGCTCCGTGCAGGTAAGCGGTGCCAAATCGGTGCAGCTTATCCATACCGCCGCCACCGACTATAGCTGGGACTACCCCACTTACAAAGGAACGGATTACAAACGTATAGTTGCTAAGCGGCTGGAGGCTGTGAAAGCCCAAAGTATAGGTGCAATTTTGAAAGAGCACACGCAGGATTATACTTCGCTTTTCAATCGGGTCACGCTCACTTTGGAGAGGAGCAAGTATAACGAGGTGCCAACCAACATCCGCCAGCATAATTACTTTGAGGGAGCAGAGGACCGGGGGATGGAGATGCTCTACTTTCAGTATGGTCGTTACCTGATGATATCCGCCTCGCGGCCCGGCACCATGCCTATGAACCTGCAGGGCAAGTGGAACAACAGCACCAGCCCGCCCTGGGCGGCAGACTATCACACCAACATTAACCTGCAGATGCTCTACTGGCCGGCCGAGGTGACAAACCTGGCCGAGTGCCACGTGCCCTTGCTGGACTATACCGAAGCGCTGGTGGCGCCCGGCAGGCAAAGCGCCAAAGAGTTCTTTAACACGCGGGGCTGGGTCGTGAACACCATGAACAATGCCTACGGCTATACCGCGCCGGGCTGGGAAGTGCCCTGGGGCTTCTTCCCGGGCGGAGCGGCCTGGCTGGCGCAGCACCTGTGGGAGCACTACGAGTATACCCAGGATGCCGCGTACCTGAAGCGACAAGCCTACCCGGTGATGAAGGAGGCCGCCCTGTTCTGGATGGATTACCTCACCCCCGACAGCAGCGGCTACCTGGTTTCTTCTCCGTCTTACTCCCCGGAGCACGGCGGCATTTCGGGCGGCGCGTCCATGGACCACCAGATAGCCTGGGACGTGCTCAACAACTGCATCCAAGCGGCTAATGTTTTGGGGACCGACGCGGAGTTTGCCCAACAGGCGCAGCAGGTGCGCGACAAAATCCTGCCGCCGCAAATCGGCAGCTGGGGCCAGCTGCAGGAGTGGAAAGAGGATGTAGACGACCCAAACAACAAGCACCGCCACGTATCGCACCTGTTCGCCCTGCACCCGGGCAGGCAAATCTCCCCCCTGGAAACCCCGGAGATGGCCAAAGCGGCCCAGGTAAGCCTGGAGGCCAGGGGCGATGAGGGCACCGGCTGGTCGCTGGCCTGGAAGATAAATTTCTGGGCACGTCTGCGTGATGGGAACCGGGCGCACAAGCTTTACAAAATGGTGATTAAACCGGCCGGAGGAGGCATAAACGGAGAGTCCTTTACCAGCGGCTCGGGTTCCTACGCCAATCTCCTGGACGCCCACCCGCCCTTCCAGCTCGACGGCAACATGGGCGCTACCGCCGGTGTGGCCGAGATGCTGCTGCAGTCGCAGGCGGGTTCTATAGAACTGCTGCCGGCGCTGCCGCAAGTATGGCAGGCGGGGGAGGTGAAAGGCCTGCGGGCCAGGGGCGGCTATACGGTAGACATCGCCTGGAAGGAGGGCAAGCTGCACCGGGCAAGTATAAAAGCCGACAAGGACGGTGAGTGTATACTCAGCTATCGGGGCAAGCAGCTAACAGTGCCAGTTGTTGGGGGGAAAACTGTTCGCTTGCGGTTTCAGGATTTTAGGTAGAGGGTAAATAAGGCCGTCTCTCTTCCTGGAAAGGAATTGTTACTTCTCCCTCTCCCAAAAACAGGGGAGGGAGCTTACAGCGGTAGCGGACTCAACCACCCCTGGCCCCCCCCTTAGCTAAGGCGGGGAGTCTGTAATTATTTTAGCCGAAGCATAAGTTTTGTAGTCGCTGTCCCTGCGAAATATAAACCCACCCCAACCCCTCCAAGGAGGGGAATTATACTTACTACTCACTCTGTCATTTCGAGCAGCGCGAGAGATCTAGCTGGAATTCTGGTTAGATCTCTCCCGATGGTCGAGATGACAGTAATTGCAGCGGCTATCGATTGCTTCCCAGCCTTTGGGTTGAGCGCCTTGTGGATGTTGCGGTGCCGCGGATGCGGCAGCCCGCAGCGGAGCGAGGAGCAGCTTCAGGCACACAGCGCGATGCCCGAAGGCGAGGCCTCCCGGCCTGGGAGGGAGCCAAGTATGAAATGCAACGAGACGCCTGTGGGAACTAGAGGAGGAAAGGGAGTTTGGAAGTATGACTTGTGTCAAGTAGAGGGTAGCAGCGGCTATGAAAGTATAAATCCACAAGTATAAGTATAATCTACGCTGACTTGGAAGTCCGCAGCAGCATTGGTTCTAGACAATGAGGTCCGAAACAGCGGAAGCAGTGGCTATAGGAGTATAAACCGATAAAGTATATCAGTATAGCTCAAGTATAAAGTATAACTTTTCAAGTCAGTCAGGTACATACACGACGGCACCCCAACATTATATAGTATAGAGATCATCAAACTTACCCAGCGCCGCACAACTGAAAAGAATTTAAATTTTCATCATCTCTGCCTTTCTTGCAATTTATGTAGAAAGGCCCCTCGCGAATAGCAGATTATATGCTATGTTTCTCATCAGAAGATGTTACTTTTATGAAATCTGGGATAAGCCTTTCAGCTACTAGACTTACAGATTTCTACGTTTGCCTGTAACTTTAGAAGCTTCTGTTGGTTAATCCTGCACAGCAGGGCAATGTATACTTTGGCCTACTGTGGTTTATGATTCTGGAGTGGTGCAGCAGAAGCCTGCGCCCTTTATTGCTTACTTATGTTGCACCCGGCCTTGTAGCGCCAACAGCGTTAAACACTAAATGGAGAAACCCACAGCCCCAGTTAATATTAATGTTGAGAAAAATTACGACTCGGAGTTTTGCGGAAGTATTCCGCTGCATCTGGTAAACCTGGTACAGCCGCATGGCGTGCTGCTGGTGCTGGATAAGCAAGACCTGCGCATTCTGCAGGTCAGCGAGAATGTGGAACGTTTCCTGCTTGCCAAACCCGATGAGCTGCTGGGCCTGCCGTTCTCCGAGTTGCTGGCTGAAGGGCAGTATGAGGAGATTCTGAACAAGATCCACACGCAGGACAGCCAGGACAAAATACCGCTCACGCTCAGCTTTAAGGTGCAGGATAAGGAGGCTGCCTTTTCGGTGCTGCTCCTGCCGCAGCAGGACTACGTGCTGGCAGAGCTGGAGGAGAGCGTGGCAACCCCCAAGGAGTCTTTTGTGCGCCTGTACCAGCACATCAAGTATATTACTTCGCTACTGAAACAGGCCGGCACCTGCCCTGAAATAGCACAGCGCGCGGCCGAGGAACTCAAACAATTCTCCGGCTTCGACAGGGTGCTGGTGTACCAGTTCGACCCGAAGTGGAACGGCATCGTGATAGCGCAGGCAAAGGAGGAGGACATGACCGACTACATGGGCCTGCGTTTCCCGGCCTCCGATGTGCCCAAGCAGGCACGCGATTTATACTTCCGAAATCCTTACCGGCTTATTCCCACCCGCGATTATAAACCCATGCGGCTTGTCCCTGTGCTGAACCCCCTGACCCAGCGCTTTACCGACCTCTCGGAGAGCAGCCTGCGCAGCGTGGCCAATGTGCACCTGGAATACCTGGCCAATATGGGCATCATGGCTTCCATGTCGCTGCCGCTCATTATCGATGGGCAACTGTGGGGGCTGGTATCGTGCCACCATAAAACGGCGATGTATCCGGGTTTTGAGATGCGGTCGGCCATGGAGTTGCTGGCAGGCATACTTTCGGCCCAGCTGGAGGCCAAGCAGCGGGAAGAAGTGATGGCGCTGCGGGTGCAGCTGCGGAGCATACATATAAAGCTGGTGGAGCAGCTGTACGGCGCTACCCATTTTGCCGATGGCCTGCTGAAAGGGGGAGATAGTCTGCAAGAATTGCTGTCGTTGGGCGGCGCAGCGGTGGTGTATGAGGGCAACATCTGGCTTAGCGGCGACACACCTGGCAGGGACGAGGTAAGGGAGCTGGCATCGTGGCTGAGGCGCAACAAAAGCGGTCTGTTTGCCACCAGTATGCTCATCCACGACTACCCGCACAGCAAGCGTTATAAAGAGGTGGCCAGTGGCCTGATCGCGCTGCCCATTAATGCCGAACAGGGCGATTTTATACTTGGTTTCAGGCCAGAGGTGGCGCAAACCATTGCCTGGGGAGGCGATCCCAACAATGCCATACAGATGGAGCCGGATGGGAAGACTTATCACCCGCGCAACTCCTTCGCCATTTACCGCGAAACCGTTAAAAACACCTCCCAGTCCTGGAGTAAGGAAGAATTGGAGGCCGCCGAAAAACTGCGAAATGCCGTGTTGGAGAAGATAGTAAAGGAGCGGTACTGAACGCTTTAACTGCCTCATCTGCCATAACATTAGTTGCAGATATCAAGTAAACAGCAAGTATTACCAGTAGCTTACATGACAGCACCCAAATCAGCACCCCAGATTAAAGACAGTAAAATTGCGCCCACTGACCATTACCTGGTAGGCATAGGCGCGTCGGCCGGCGGCCTGGAGGCAATCCACAAACTGTTCGACCATTTTCCGAGTAATTCCAGCTTTTCCTTTGTTATCATACAGCACCTCTCGCCAGACCATAAAAGCCTGATGGCCGAGCTGCTGAGCAAGCACACGCAGATGCAGGTGCAGGAGGCCGAGGACGACACGTTCACCAAGCCCAACTGTGTGTACGTGCTGCCTAGCGGCAAGCAGCTGACGATGGAAAACGGCCGTTTGCGCCTCTCTGACAAGGTTCGCAGCCGGGAGCCCAATTTTGCCATAGACCTGTTTTTTGAGTCGATGGCAAAGAGCCGGGGCAAGTATGCCATCGGCATTGTGCTTTCCGGCACCGGTACCGATGGCACCAAAGGCGCCCGCGCCATACGCAAGGCCGGGGGCATGGTGGTGGTGCAGAGCCCTGAGAGTGCCAAATTCGACGGCATGCCCCGCAGCGCGATAGATGCCGGCGCGGCCGATTATGTGCTGACCCCGGATCAGATGCCCGAGGAGATAATGGAGCATACCCGCAAAGTGCCCTTGGTGAAGAGCCTGATAGAGCAAAACGAGGACGGGCAGGACTCGGAGGTGCTGAAAGAGATCCTGGACCTGATTTGCAACCATACCCAAACCGACTTTACCAACTATAAGGAAGCCACCTTGATGCGGCGCATCCGCAAGCGTATGGATTACCTGCGCCAGAAAACAATGGCTGACTACCTGAACTTCCTGCACGAGCACCCGAGCGAGATCAAAAAG
Source organism: Pontibacter chinhatensis (assembly GCF_900113285.1). GTDB lineage: Bacteria > Bacteroidota > Bacteroidia > Cytophagales > Hymenobacteraceae > Pontibacter > Pontibacter chinhatensis. The sequence goes on along the minus strand of NZ_FOOT01000002.1, from coordinate 387,647 downwards.
CTGTGCCAGGAGTTCTTCATCAACGTGACAAACTTCTTCCGCGACCCGGAGGCCTTTGAATGCCTGGAGAAGGAAATCATCCCCCAGATTATAGAGGCAAAGGCAGAGACAGAGGCCGTGAAAGTATGGGTGGCGGCCTGCAGCACCGGCGAGGAAGTATACTCGCTGGCTATACTTTTCAGGGAGGCCTTTGATAAGCTGGGGCGTGAGCCAAACGTAAAACTGTTCGCCACCGACATAGATCAGCATGCTATCATGTTGGCGTCCAAGGGCAGTTACCCGCTTTCCATTTCAAAGCATGTTTCGCCGGAGCGGCTGGAACACTTCTTCCACCTGCGGGGCAACCGCTACATCATTAACGAAGAGGTACGCAAGCTGGTGGTATTTGCCCAGCACGACCTCCAGAAGGACCCGCCCTACAGCCGCATCGATCTAGTGACATGCCGCAACATGCTTATTTACCTCAACCCGGACCTGCAGAACAAAGTCCTTTCCTTGTTTCCGTATGCGCTGAACCTGGGCGGGTACCTGTTCCTGGGCTCGAGTGAAAATATCGGCTCCATGAAGTCCTTTTTCACGGAGGAGAACCGGAAATGGAAGATCTACCGCAAAATAAAGGAAGGTTCGGGGTCAAGGCAGAGCTATGGTCTGACCGACTACGCCAGCAACGGCAGTACAAACGGGCAGTCTGTCCCCAACAAGCCTTCCCCCGAGTCGCGCTACAACAACTCTTTCATGGATGCCGTGTCGCAGGATTTTAAGGTGACAGCGCTTTATGTGGACGAGCACTACCAGCTCCTGCACGGCATCGGCGACATTAACCGTTTCCTCAAGTTTCCTGACAGGCGCCTGCACTTCAACCTTATCAAGATGGTGCCCGAGGAGCTGGCCGTCACCCTGAGCGTGGGTATCCGGAAAGCCCTGAAGCAGGACCGCAAGGTGGTGGCCCGGCAAGTGGCCTTAAAGCTGGGCAAAAAGGAGCAGTTGGTGCATGTGTCCATCCGGCCTGTTTCCCTGGATAAGGGGCAGCCCAAAGTTATACTGGTGCTGTTGCAGGAGCTGGGCGAGGTAACACCACTGCCTAAGGTATCGGACCTTTCGTTTGTATCAGACGATGACTATTACCAGCAGCTGACGGCCCTGGAAACCGAGCTGAAGGAAGCGCGCGAAGGACTGCACCTGACCGTGCAGGACCTGAGCACAGCCAACGAAGAGCTGCAGAGCACCAACGAGGAGCTGATGTCATCCAACGAGGAGCTGCAGAGCTCAAACGAGGAGATGCAGTCGCTCAACGAGGAACTGCACACGGTAAACTCAGAGCATCAGCTAAAAATAAGGGAGTTGCAGGAGCTGAACGAGGACTTGGACAACTACATCCGGAGCTCGAACATTGGGCAACTGTTTGTAGACCATCACCTGATTATCCGCAAGTTTACGCCTTTTATAGAAGGGCTCATCAACATAATTGACAGTGATTTGGGCAGGCCCATCCATCACCTGTCGCACAACCTGAAGTACTCTCGCCTGATAGAGGACATCAAAGAGGTGAACAATACCTCGGTGGAGAAGGAGCAGGAGGTGGAGACCATGGACGGTAAGTATTACCTGATGCGCATTATCCCCTACCTGAAGCACGATGGCAACAAGGATGGCGTGGTGGTGAGCTTCGTGGACGTGACCACCCTTAAAACGCTGAGCAATGTGGTGCAGGGGGTGCTCAACAGTTCGTTTAACAGCATTATGGCCTTTAAGGCAGTGCGCGACGAGAACCAGCAAATTACAGACTTTGCCTGGACACTGCTCAACAGGAAAACAGAAAGCATTATTGGGCAATCGCAGGGGGACCTGCTGGGCACAAGTGTGCTCTCGGTAATGCCTTTCCTGCGCAAGAGCGGCCTGTTCCGTAAGTTTGTGGAGGTGGTGGAGACCGACAAAGCCGTGCACGTGGAGCAGCAGCTGGAGATAAATAACCAGAAAACCTGGTATGAGATTGCCGCTGTAAAGATGGGCGATGGCGTTACGGTGACCATGGCCGACATCACGGAGAAAAAGAACAGCGAGGACAAGGTGCTGATGGCCTACGAGGAGCTGAAGGTGGCGGAGGAAAACCTGATCAAGCTGAACAACGAGCTGGAGAAGCGCGTGGCAGCGCGCACACAGGAACTCTCGTCCAGCGAAGAGCGCTTCCGAATGGTGTCGATGGCTACTACCGACGTGATTTGGGATTGGGATGTGGTGAATAATGAGATATGGTGGAGCGATAGCCTGAAGGCGATGCTGGGCTACGAGAAAGAGGAGATGGGCAAAGGGGTGGAGTCCTGGTATAAACTGGTGCACCCCAACGACAAGGCGGAGCTGGAGAAAAGCATTACGCTTGCCATCAACGCCGGAAATGACCAATGGACGGGCACCTACAGGGTGCTGAAAAAGGACGGCTCCTACGCCTACATCTCCAACCGCGCCCAGATTATGCACAACGAGTACCAGATGCCGTACCGCATGCTGGGCTCCTTTATAGATCTGACAGACCTGAAACTGACGCAGGAGAAACTGCAGGCCACCAACGAGCACCTGCTGCGCGTTATCGAGGATCTGGATACCTTCGTCTATACTGCCTCGCACGACCTTAAAACGCCTATCAGCAATATAGAAGGACTCTTGCTGCTGCTTGAGCATCAGGTAGCCGCCGCAGGCCCCATTCCGGGGGAGCCTATACAACCGGTGTTCGATATGATGAAGGGGGCGATAAGCCGTTTTAACAACGTGATAAAAGACCTGACAGACATTGCCAAGGTGCAGCGCGGCATCGACGGGGAGCCGGAACAGGTGGATGTGCAGGAGGTGTTTGAGGAGGTGACGGCGAGCATGCAGGAAACAATTACCGGAGAGAATGCCCGGCTTGAGGCTGACTTCAGCGGTGCCCCGCAAATCAGGTTCTCCAGGAAAAACCTGTACAGTGTGCTCTACAACCTCATCAGCAACGGCATTAAGTATAAAGCTGCCGGGCGTAACCCCGAGGTAACGCTTAAAACCGAGCGGATTGAAGGTTACGTGCTGCTTACCGTATCTGACAACGGTTTGGGCATCAGCAGGGATAACCAGACCAAGCTGTTCACACTGTTCAAGCGCTTCCATGCGCATGTGGACGGAACAGGTATGGGGCTCTACATTGTAAAGCGCCTGGTAGATAATGCCAACGGTTACATCACCGTACGAAGTGAGGAAGGGGTAGGGTCCACCTTTGAAGTATACTTTAAGGGCTAGGACTCCATAGCTATCTGCATCAGCTGCCAACGCTTTGGTGCGGGATCGGGTAGATCATTCCTGTATGGCCGGTTCCTGCTCTGTAAAGTATAAAAAGCTTAATCCCTAGGCATACCGTGCAGGACTCTGAACACCGGGCATTGGCTGATAGATCTCACGTTTCGGTCCCGCCCAAGTCAGAAATAAACGCACGACAGAGGCCACCCCGGTACTTTCCGGGGTGGCCTTTCTTGTTTCTGGCTGCCACTTATAGCCTGCTTAATAGTGGTTAAACATAGATTTGAATATGGTTTTTTCTGAATTTTCTGAAAATGAGCAAGAAGAATTAAGCACTCACTTGATTTTTTGTTTCCTTTCCAATATCTTGATTCCTTAAAGCCTGAATTAGCAGCAGGTGAACAGGGCGCAGCTTTTCTATTAGGAGTTCCTCTCTGCAGCTACGGGTACACCAGGAGAAACTTAACTAAACAATCTAAACAAGGATTCACCCTTACTTATGGCGGAGAATGTATATGACGCAATCGTAGTAGGCTCAGGTATTTCGGGCGGCTGGGCTGCCAAGGAGCTTACTGAGAAAGGCTTAAAAACTATCATGCTGGAGCGTGGGCGTAACATTGAGCACATCAAGGATTACAAGAACGCAACCAAGCACCCGTGGGAATTCCCGCACCGCGGACGCAGAACGCAGCAGATGATCGAGGACTACCCCGTACTCCGCCGCGACTACCCGCTGAACGAAACCAACCTGGATTACTGGGTTAACGAGAAGGAAAGCCCTTACACTGAGGTAAAACGCTTCGACTGGTACCGTGGCTACCATGTAGGGGGCCGCTCTTTGATGTGGGGCCGCCAGAGCTACCGCCTCGGCGACATCGACTTCGAGGCCAACGCCAAAGACGGCATCGCTGTGGACTGGCCTATTCGCTACAAGGACCTGGCGCCGTGGTATAGCTACGTTGAGCGCTTTGCCGGCATCAGCGGCGCGAAAGACGGCATCCCGCACCTCCCGGACGGCGATTTTATGCCTCCGATGGAGATGAACTGCGTGGAGAAGGACGTAGCCGCTCGCCTGAAGGCACACTACAAAGGCAACCGCCACATGATTATCGGCCGCGTGGCCAACCTCACACAGCCGCACCACAGCCGCACCAACTGCCAGTACCGCAACAAATGCTGGCTGGGCTGCCCGTTCGGGGGCTACTTCAGCACGCAGTCGGCTACCTTGCCGGCCGCCATGGCCACCGGTAACCTCACACTGCGCCCATACTCTATTGTTACCAAAGTAATCTACGACAAGGATACCAAGCGCGCCAAAGGCGTGGAGGTACTTGACGCCGAGACAAACCAGACGTATGAGTACTTCGCCAAAGTTATCTTCCTGAACGCCTCTACCCTGAACACGACCTGGATTCTGATGAACTCCGCCACCGATGTGTGGGATGGCGGTTTGGGTAGCAGCAGCGGTGTGCTGGGCCACAACCTGATGGACCACCACTTCCGTCTGGGCGCTTCCGGCGTGGCAGAGGGCTACGAAGACAAGTATATTTATGGCCGTCGTCCGAACGGTATTTATATCCCGCGCTTCCGTAACCTGAACGGCGAGAAACGCGATTATATCCGTGGCTTCGGTTACCAGGGCGGCGCCGGTCGCGAGGGCTGGGGCCGTGAGATTGCCGAGCTCACTATTGGCGGCGAGTTTAAAGACGCCCTCACCGAGCCAGGTAACTGGACGATGGGTATCACCGCCTTCGGTGAAATCCTGCCTTACCACGAGAACAAGGTAACACTGGACAAGACGAAGAAGGACAAGTGGGGGCTGCCAGTGCTTTCCATCGACTCTGAGCTGAAGGAGAACGAGATGAAGATGCGCAAAGACATGATGGAGGACGCCAAGGAAATGCTGGAGGCTGCCGGGTTGAAGAACGTGAACGCATACGACGCCGGTTACGCCATGGGCCAGGGCATCCACGAAATGGGTACCGCCCGCATGGGCCGCGATCCGAAAAGCTCTGTGCTAAACGGAAACAACCAGGTATGGGATGCGCCAAACGTATATGTTACGGATGGAGCTGCCATGACCTCAGGCGGTTGCCAGAACCCATCGCTTACCTACATGGCCCTTACGGCCAGAGCGGTAGACCACGCGATGGGCGAGCTGAAGCGCATGAACCTTTAAGAACCAAGTATAAACTGAAGTATAACCCGCATTATCCGCCAGGTGAAACGCCGCGGCAGGGGCGGGTTATACTTCAGCCTTACCTTTTGCCATACTTTCCTTCATTCCAAACCCTTTAAAAGCTATGTCTGAGAAAGATAAGAATACATCTCTGAACAACTCCCGCAGGAATTTCATGAAGGTCGGTGCGCTGGCCGCAGCAGGTTTCTTTATTGTGCCCCGCCATGTGTTGGGCAAAGGCTATGTAGCCCCAAGCGACAGGCTGATCGTGGCAGGTATAGGCGTAGGAGGAATGGGCGGCAACGACATCAACGGCGTGTTTAACAGCGGCAAGGCCGATATCGGCTTTCTCTGCGATGTGGACGACCGCCGGGCGCAGAAATCAAGGGAGAAGTTTGCCAAGGCCAAGTATTACAAGGACTGGCGCGAGCTGTTTGAGAAGGAAGGGAAGAACTTTGATGCCGTCACCGTTTCCACCCCCGATCATAACCACGCCGTAGTGGCTATGGCTGCCATGCAGATGGGCAAGCACGTGTACGTGCAAAAGCCGTTGTCACACGATATCTATGAGGCCCGCGTCCTGACAGATGCCGCCAAAAAGTATAAGGTAGTCACGCAGATGGGCAACCAGGGCTCCTCCGGCGACGGGGTGCGCCAGCTGCGCGAGTGGTACGACTCCAAGGCCATTGGCGACGTGCACACCGTGTACTGCTGGACCAACCGCCCGGTATGGCCGCAAGGCATACCGTGGCCTGGTACCAAGGCTGAAGTGCCGCAAGGCCTGGATTGGGACCTGTGGCTGGGTACGGCCCCTTACACCGACTACGTGGAGAAGCTGGTACCCTTTAACTGGCGCGGCTGGTGGGAGTACGGAACCGGTGCCCTCGGCGACATGGGCTGCCATATCGTAGAGCCTGCGTTCGCGGTGCTTGACCTCACCTATGCCAAAGACGTGCAGGCCAGCGTAGGCAGCGTGTATGTAGACGAGTTCCAGCGCGGCTACTTCCCGGAAAGCTGCCCGCCCTCAAGCCACGTGACCCTCACGTTCCCTAAAACGAAAAAGACCAAAGGCGATGTAACGGTTTACTGGATGGACGGTGGTATTCAGCCGTCGCGTCCGGAGGAACTGGGCCCGGGTGAAGTATTCGGGGATGGCGGTAACGGCGTGCTCTTTATCGGCACCAAAGGCAAAATGATGGCAGGTACCTACGGCGAGAACCCGCAGTTGCTGCCAACAAGCCGTACGGCCGAGTTCAAGGTAAAAGACAAGCATAAGATTGCCCGCGTACCGGGCAGCGCCGGCGGCCACTACAACCAGTGGGTGGAAGCCTGCATCGCCGGCTACGGCAACAAGGAGGTGAGCTCGCCGTTTGAGATTGCCGGTCCGCTGACCGAGGCGCTGCTCATGGCCAACCTGGCCATCCGTGGCATCGACATCCGCACGCCAAGGGCAGACGGCAAGGGCTACAACTACCCGGGCCGCGACCTGAAGCTGCTGTGGGACAACGACAATATGCGCGTGACCAATTTTGATGAAGTGAACAAATACGTGAAGCGGGAGTACCGCACCGGCTGGACGCTGAGTGTCTAATCCTGCTGCTTTAAAAGTATAAAAAGAACCATATCGCTGTAACGACAACACAATGAATAGAAGAGAAGCATTAGGAGCCGTAGGCTGGATACTGGGTGGTGCCCTGATTAGCGCCGACCTGTTGGTGTCCTGTACCGCTAAACCGGTGAAGTATAACGACCTGTTCGACCAGGACCAGGTGGCTTTCCTGAACGAAGTAGGCGAAACCATACTGCCTGAAACCAGCACACCCGGCGCCAAAGCCGCTGATGTGGGAGGCCTGATGGCCGTGATGGTGCAGGACTGCTATACCAAAGAAGACCAGCAGATCTTCCTGGACGGCATCAAGAAGCTTGACGAGGCGGCCGAAGACAAGTTTGGCGACAAGTTCATGAAACTGACGCCTGAGCAGCGCACCGAGCTGCTGACCGCCATCGATGCCGAGGCCAGGAAATACCAGTCTGAGAAGAAGCCGGAGGACCCGAACCACTACTTCCGCATGATGCGGGAGCTGACGCTGTTCGGTTTCTTCACCTCAGAAGTAGGCGCCACCAAAGCCCTGCGCTACGTGGAGACACCGGGCCGTTACGACGGCTGCGTTCCCTACAAAAAAGGCGACCGTGTTTGGGCTACGTAAGCCTGCACGTTAATTTCTTCTCTGGACGGATTGGGTTACTCTTATAGGGTAAATCCACCAGATGTAAAGTATAAACCGCTGCGCCTGAGCAAGTATAGAAAGTATAAGCGCGCGTGCAGCGGGTAAAGTATGACAAAGTATAAATGCAGCCGTACAAGGCTGTATTTATACTTTGTTTATGTGTTTAAAACTACTCCTGACACGGAGTCGAATTGAGTAAAACTATGTCTAAGAAACTACGCTTAGGAATGATAGGCGGTGGGCAGGGAGCCTTTATAGGCGCCGTGCATCGCATCGCCCTGCAAATGGACGGAGAGTACGAGCTGGTATGCGGCGCCTTCAGCAGCAACCCCGAAAAATCGAAGGCCAGTGGCCAGGAGCTGGGGCTGCAGCCGGAGCGGGTGTATACTTCCTACCACGAGCTTTTTGAGCGGGAGCTGCAACTGCCCGAAGACCAGCGCGTGCAGGTTATCAGCATCGTTACCCCAAACCACGTGCACTTCGAGCCGGCCAAACTGGCGCTTCAGAACGGCTTCCACGTGGTGCTGGACAAACCCATGACCTTTAGCCTGCAGGAAGCGCTGGAGCTGCGCGAGATAGCGAAAGCATCCGGCAAGCGCTTCTGCCTCACCCATACTTATACCGGCTACCCGATGGTAAAAGAGGCGCGCCAGGTGGTGGCTTCAGGCAGATTAGGCAAGATTCGCAAAGTATACGTAGAGTACCCGCAGGGCTGGCTGAGCCGCTTTGAGGAGGGCGAAGGAAACAAACAGGCCTCCTGGCGCACCGACCCCAGCCAAAGCGGCGTGGCCGGTGCCATGGGCGACATCGGCACTCACGCCTTTAACCTGGCCGAGTATGTGAGCGGCCTTTCCGTAACGAAAATCTGTGCCGATATTAATATTGTGGTAGAAGGCCGTCAGCTCGATGACGACGGGGCCGTGCTGCTGAAGTTCGATAACGGTGCCAGCGGGGTACTGATTGCCTCGCAGGTAGCGGCCGGGGAGGAAAACAACGTGAAAGTGCGCGTGTTTGGCGAGCATGGCGGCGTGGAGTGGCAGCAAAGCGATCAAAACACCATGATGCTGAGGTGGCTCGACATGCCAGCTGAAGTATGGCGCACGGGCGGTGGCTATGTAAGTTCTTATGCCCAGCACAACACCCGCACACCGGCCGGTCACCCGGAAGGATACCTGGAGGCTTTTGCCAACCTGTACCGCAACTTCGCCCTCTGCGTTAAGGCCGATCTGGCAGGTGAGCAACCAAAACCTGAATGGCTCGATTTTCCGGGCATAGAGGAGGGCGTGCGCGGCATGGCCTTTATCGAGGGCGTGATTGCCTCCGGTAAATCAGATCAGAAATGGATGGACTTTAGCACGGAAGTATAAGGCGTCGCTGCAAAGTATAATTTATACTTTAGATAGACCGCGCTTCCATACTTTAACATGAAATTATAAACTATGAACACGATAAAAGGACCGGCAGTTTTCATTGCGCAGTTTGTGCAGGACACGGCACCATTCAATAACCTGAAGGACATCTCCCAGTGGGCGGCCAACCTGGGGTACAAGGGCATCCAGATTCCCACCAACGACCCCCGTTTTATAGATTTGCAGAAAGCCGCCGAGAGCAAGACTTACGCCGACGAGATCAACGGCATTGTGCAGGAGGCGGGCATTCAGATCACGGAGCTGTCCACGCACCTGCAGGGGCAGCTGGTGGCGGTGCACCCGGCCTACGACACCCTCTTCGACGGCTTCGCGCCGGAGGCTTACCGCAACAACCCGAAGGCGCGTCAGGAGTGGGCTGTGCAGCAGCTCAAGTATGCCGCCAAAGCCTCCCAGAACCTGGGCCTTAACGCCTGCGCTACATTCAGCGGTGCGCTCCTGTGGCCTTACGTGTACCCTTGGCCGCAGCGTGCCGCGGGCTTAGTGGAGACTGGCTTCGAGGAGCTGGGCAAACGTTGGACACCGATTCTGGATGTGTTCCAGGAATGCGGTGTGGACCTCTGCTACGAAACCCATGCCGGTGAGGACATCCACGACGGCATCACCTACGAGATGTTCCTGGAGGCGGTGAACAACCACCAGAGCGCCTGCCTGCTCTACGACCCGTCGCACTTTATCCTGCAGGCCCTGGATTACCTGGAGTTCATCGACATTTACCACGAGCGTATCCGGATGTTCCATGTGAAAGACGCCGAGTTTAACCCATCCGGAAGGCAGGGCGTGTATGGCGGCTACCAGAACTGGGTGAACCGTGCCGGCCGCTTCCGCTCGCTGGGCGATGGACAAGTGGACTTCAATGGCGTGTTCAGCAGACTCACGCAGTATGATTACAAAGGCTGGGCTGTGCTGGAGTGGGAGTGCGCCCTGAAGCATCCGGAGGACGGTGCCCGCGAGGGAGCGACCTTCATCAAAGACCACATCATCCGGGTAACCGAGCGTGCCTTCGACGACTTTGCCGCTTCCGGCATCGACCAGGGCATGAACAAAACGATACTTGGCTTATCCTAAAACTGACTATACACTAAACGATACTTCTAAACGATGAGAAAGAACCTGCTTATACTTGGCGTTGGCTGCCTGGCCTTTGCCTACGCCTGCGGCGATGCCTCCAACACCAACAACGAAGAGGGCGGTAGTACCACCAGTTACAGTGTAGAGGGGAGCGAGATGGACTCTGCCTCCGGGGCCGCTGTAAGCGCCTCTGCCAGACAATCCGAGGTAGACACCAACCGCATGGACATTGGCACCGACCGCGCAGCGGGGGGTGGCGGAGCAGCCACGGCAGGAAACTTTGAAAAAGGCTCCAAGCTGATTGCCGGTTCCGACTGCCTTGCCTGCCACCAGGTAGAGAAAAAGATAGTGGGCCCGTCTTATACAGAGGTGGCGCAAAAGTATGAGTTCAACGACAAGAACGTGGACTACCTGGCAGGCAAGATCATCGAGGGCGGCTCCGGCGTATGGGGCCAGGTGCCGATGACACCGCACCCGAATATCCCGAAAGCCGATGCCCAGGACATGGCACGTTACATCTTATCGCTCAGAAAATAACAGAAACTCATGCTGAAGAAATACATAGCCGGATTAGCCCTGCTTGCACTGGCGGGCTGCCAGTCTACCGACCAGGAAACCAACACCACGACCATGGCCGATAACGAGCAAAACCCGACCACAGCCGAGGCGGAAGGGGAGTGGATCTCCCTCTTCGACGGCGAGACCACCAAGGGCTGGCACACCTATGGCAAGAATGCCGTGGGCAAAGCCTGGATAGTGGACGACGGTGCCCTGCACCTGGACGCCTCTAATAAAAAAGACTGGCAGACCAGCGACGGTGGCGACATCGTGACGGAGGATGAGTTTGGCAATTTCCACCTGCAACTGGAGTGGAAAGTGGCCGAGAATGGCAATAGCGGTATCATCTTCTACGTAAACGAGGATACATCCCAGTATAAGTATAGCTGGAACACCGGCCTGGAAATGCAGGTGCTCGACAACAACGGCCACCCGGATGCCAAGATAAAGACCCACCGCGCCGGCGACCTGTACGACCTGATTGCCAGCAGCCCTGAAACCGTGAAACCGGCCGGGGAGTGGAACCAGGTGGAGATTATCAGCAACAACGGCAACCTGGTGTTTCACCAGAACGGGGAGAAGGTGCTGGAAACCACCCTGTGGGACGACAACTGGCGCCAGATGGTGGCCAAAAGCAAGTTTGCCGACATGCCAAACTGGGGTACCTTCAAGTCGGGTAAAATAGCCCTGCAGGATCACGGAGACAACGTGTGGTACCGCAACATCCGCATCAAAAGACTCTAATCATACACCATCCACCCTTAAACTGCAACCATGAACTCACTGACCCGCATTAAACTATCTTTCATGATGTTCCTGGAGTTCTTTATCTGGGGCGCATGGTTTGTAACGCTAGGCACCTTCCTGTTCAACAACCTGAACGCCACAGAGCTCGAAACGGCCAGCGTTTTCTCCACACAGTCTTTCGGGGCCATCATCGCTCCGTTCATCATCGGTCTTATCGCTGATAAGTACTTCAATGCGGAGCGGATTCTGGGGGTGCTTCACCTGATAGGCGCTGTGCTGATGTACCAGATGTACAGTGCTACAAACGTGGGCGATTTTTACCCGTACGTGCTGGCCTACATGATCGCCTACATGCCAACGCTGGCCCTCGTTAACTCGGTGTCGTTCCGCCAGATGAGGAACCCGGAGAAGGAGTTCTCTGTGATCCGCGTGTGGGGCACCATCGGCTGGATTGTGGCGGGTCTGTCGATTAGCTACATTTTCCACTGGGACTCGGCCGCCGGCATTGGCGAAGGACTGCTGCGCAACACGTTCATGATGGCGGGTATTGCCTCGCTTGTGCTGGGCGTGTATAGCTTTATGCTGCCTAAAACGCCGCCGGTAAAGAGCCAGGACAAGAGCAGCTCAATCTCTGAGATCCTGGGCCTGGATGCCATCAAGCTGCTGCAGAACAAGAACTTCCTGATCTTCTTCATTGCCTCCATCCTTATCTGTATTCCGCTGGCCTTCTATTACCAGAACGCCAACCCTTTCCTGTCGGATATCGGCCTGGAGAACCCAACGGGTAAGATGACGATCGGCCAGATCTCCGAAGCACTGTTCTTACTGCTGCTGCCTGTGTTCTTCACCAGATTCGGCTTTAAGAAAACCATTCTGATAGGCATGCTGGCCTGGACGCTGCGCTATGTACTGTTTGCCTACGGCAACGCCGGCGAGCTGTCCTTCATGCTGATCATCGGCATCGCCTTGCACGGCATCTGCTACGACTTCTTCTTTGTGTCGGGCCAGATTTATACCGATGCCAGGGCAGGGGAGAAGTATAAGAGCTCGGCCCAGGGCCTGGTGACGCTGGCTACCTATGGGGTGGGCATGCTGATCGGTTTCTGGGTGGCTGGTTATATCAGCGAGTACTACAGGGCGGCAGACGTGGAGAACTTCTGGCAGAGTGTGTGGCTGGTGCCGGCTGGCATCGCGGCCGTGGTAGCGTTGCTGTTCATCATCTTCTTCCGTGATGAAAAAGAGACCACTGCCAACGCAACCGATAAACCCTATGGCGCCGAAACCGAAAGGCAGGAGCTGACAAGTTTACCATAATTCACCCGTTCCGATATGTTACATAATTCGAGCCGCAGAAGCTCTATTAAAAAGATTGTGGCTAGTACAGCCTCCATCACGGCAGCCGCCACCGTATTGCCTGTGCTTACAGCCTGCGCACAAGGTCAGGAAGCCGAAGAAAAAACCAATACAAAATTGAAAGGAAACATTAACCACGCCGTGAGCCGCTGGTGCTTTGGACACTTATCGTTAGACGAACTGTGCAAAGAGGCCAAGGCGATGGGTATCAAGGGCATTGATTTAGTAGGGCCCGAGGACTGGCCTACGCTAAAGAAGTATGGCCTAGAATCCACGATGTGCAACGGCGCCGAGATAAACCTGGTGGATGGCTTTAACGACAAGAAATTCCACGCGCAGCTGATTAAGAGCTATACCGATATGATCCCTCGGGTGGCAAAAGCCGGGTATAAAAACCTGATTTGCTTTAGCGGCAACCGCCGTGGCAAAACCGACGAGGAGGGCTGGAACAACTGCGTGGAAGGCCTGAAACAACTGTTGCCGCTGGCCGAGAAGCACAACGTGGTGCTGGTCATGGAGCTGCTCAACAGCAAAGTAGATCACAAGGATTACCAGTGCTCTAAAACCGCCTGGGGCGTAGAACTGGCCAAAAGGCTCGGTTCAGAGAACTTCAAGCTGCTCTACGACATCTACCACATGCAGATAGACGAGGGCGATGTGATCCGAACCATCCGCGACAACCACCAGTACTTCGCCCACTACCACACTGCCGGCGTTCCCGGTCGCAACGAGATAGACGAGACCCAGGAGCTCTACTACCCAGCCATCATGAAGGCCATCGTGGAGACCGGCTTCAAAGGCTACGTGGCGCAGGAATTTGTGCCAAAGCGGGACGATAAATTAGCTTCGCTGCGCCAGTCTATCCAAATCTGCGATGTATAAGCTGTATTTTTAAAGTATAAATCTCAAATCCTGAAAACCAACTCCTAACGAGATAATTATACATGACAACAAGACGGAATTTTCTGCAGCAGGCAGGTTTGCTGACGGCAGGTATACTCATTGCCCCAAGCTGCATGGTGGCCAAGGCGGACACTAAAAATATCGGCATACAGCTGTACACGCTTCGAGAGGAGTTGCCAAAAGATGCAAAAGGCGTGATCGGGAAAGTGGCCCAGGCCGGGTACAGGGAGGTAGAGACCTTCGGTTACTCTGATGAGTGGGGCTTTTTCGGCATGAAGCCAAAGGAATTTGCTGAACTACTTAAGCAGCATAACCTGACTGCCCCTAGCGGGCACTTTGGCCTGGACCCTTACATTGCCGGGGAGAATGAGGACATGCTTAAGTCTTACATCGACGCGGCCAAGGCGGTGGATATGAAGTATATTATCGCGCCATACTTGGGCCAGCAACTACGCCAGAGCGCTTCGGATTACCAGCGTGTGGCAGAGCGTCTTTCCAAAGCCGGAGAGGCATGTAAGGCTGCCGGTCTGCAGATGGCCTACCACAATCATGACTTTGAGTTCCAGCAGATGGATAACACCACTGGCTACGATATTCTGTTGAGTGAGACAGACCCTGAGCTGGTGAAGTTTGAGCTGGACCTGTACTGGGTAGTGCGTGCCGGCCTGGACCCGGTAGAACTGTTCAAGAAAAACCCTGGTCGCTATGAGCTATGGCACGTGAAAGACATGGACAAAGCCAACCAGAAACTCAACACCGAGGTAGGCTCCGGCTCCATCAACTACAAGCAGATCTTTGATAACGCGAAGATGGCCGGTGTGAAGCACTATGTGGTGGAGCAGGAAAACTTTGCCATGGATCCTTTCCAAAGTATAGCCCAAAGCTACACTTACGTGAAGGATAACCTGCTGTAGTAGGGTTACACTCCTAGAACAAAAAAGGCAGGCTATACTTTAAAAGTATGGCCTGCCTTTTTTGTTCGTACCGGTAAACTATAGGGACGTGTTTGGGGCCGATACGTTAGACAGGTTCTTTTCAGCGCTCAGCCACGCCCGTGCCTGTTCTTCATCGGTAAAGTTCTTCAGCTCAAACGGGGGCAAAACAGTGGTGTGGACGGCCTGTTCATTGGCTATGGCACGCTTCTCCACTTCAGGGTTAAACGACTCGAGCCGTGCCAGCTTTTGCAGACGTGTGTGAGCCAAGCCTGTCGCCAGTTTCAGGGCTATCTCCCTGCCATACTCCGGAGGGGTCGTGACGATGGTTTGGCGCCCATCGAGCAGGAGGGACTTGATATCATAATTCCTGACCGTCTCGATGATCACGCCAACGCTGTGGTGGATCTCGGGGAGGAGGAATTCATGCAGGTCCGGGTACTGCACACACAGGATGTCTTTGGCTGGGTCATAATCAAGCTTGATCAGGCCATTTTGGTAAAGCAGCATATCAGGAAGTATGTGATGAGGTCAAATTAATAAAATCCAGGTACATAATACTACTATCAGGTTAGTTGTGCACATCTGCCTTTATTTTGCCATCAAACCCACCCCTAGCCCCTCCAAGGAGGGGAATTCACGCTACATGGCAAGTAGTTCCGTTGCGCATAAATGAATCCGTGGGAGTATAAGTAATTAAATAGCGGAAGGCCGTGCGGGTTTGCTCAAACTGCTCTCTTCCTAAAGCTCTTTTAGAAGGACTACAAATAAAAAGCGCCTCCCGGATACCATTTTCCGGGAGGCGCTTGAAGTATAATACTTTAGAGTAGTTTATACTTTCCTGCCTACCTTGTGGCCTTTCGCGGCATAGAACCAGATAAACAAGTAGCAAGGCACCATGATCCAGTAAGCATCCTGTGCGTTCCAGCTGTCGGCCAGGGCGCCATAGGCAAGCGGAATAATGGCTCCACCGGCAATACCCATCACCAGCAGCGACGAGGCAGCTTTAGTGAAACGCCCTACGCCAGCCAAGGCAAGCGGCCAGATAGCAGGCCACATCAGGGAGTTAGCCAGGCCCAGCAGGGCGATGAAGGCCACCGATACGTAACCAGTCGTCATGATGGCGCCAATCGTGAAGGCTACACCAAGTATAGCGCAGATCTTCAGGGCATCCTCCTGCTTAATATACTTGGGGATGGTAACGATACCAATCAGGTAGCCGATTACCATGGCCGCCATGGTGCCGCTGGTAAAGAACTTAGCCGTAGTAAGCGGAATTCCCTGCTCTGCGCCGTAGCTGATGATGGAGTCGCCGGCCATTACTTCCACGCCCACATAGAGGAACAGCGTCAGCACACCCAGCATTACGTGAGGGATCTCGAATACGCTCTTTTTGCCGGTTGTTGCAGCGGCCGAAGTCTCGTCCTCCTCGTCGGTGTCAATCTCCGGAAGGGAAGAGCGGTAGATCCAGATGCTCAGGGCAAGCAGCACGATGATGATGCCAATGTAGGGCGGAATTACCTCCAGGGCCATCTCATCGAGGGCAGCGGCGCGGGCGCCAGCCTCCATACCTGCTACTTCAGCGCGCAGGGTGTCGGCCCCTTCCAGGCTCAGGAACAGGCCCAGGATGATAGGAGCTACGGCACCGGCCACTTTGTTACAGATACCCATGATGCTGATACGCTTGGCAGCACTCTCCGCAGGGCCTACGATGGTGATGTACGGGTTAGAAGCCGTCTGCAGAATAGCCAGGCCGCAACCGAGCAGGAACAGGCCTATCAGGAACAGCAGGTAAATGCGCGTCATGGCAGCCGGGATAAAGAGCAATGCGCCTACTGCCATCACCACCAGGGCCACTGACATGCCTTTCTTAAAGCCAAAAATGCCCAGCACACGCGGGGAGATTGGCGTCATCACCAGGTAGGCAATGTAAAAGGCGAAGGTTACGAAGAAAGACTGGAACTTGGTCAGCTCACAGGCGATCTCCAGGTAGGGGATCAGCAGGGAGTTTAGCCAGGTAACAAAGCCGAAGATAAAAAAGAGGGCACCGATAATGATCATGGCACCTGTGCTGCCCTGTTGCTGCTGGGCCAGCTCCGGCGTGTGTTGCCGCTCGTGTGTCGTGGACGTGTTTGCCATAGTGTTGTTACTAAGGTTGGATGAGTGGTAAAGGTTTGTTCAAGGATGCTTGCTTTATGTAGAACTTATCCGGCAACTTGTAGTGTGGCCTGTGTTTGAAGCAGAAATTATACTGCTGACTGAAGGCTATACTAGCTCCCTGCCAAGGGTTCTGAAATGCAAGATACTCTTATTTTTAAATTATCTCTTGTGTAGGCGCACACAGTTTAACGGAAAGTATAAATTTTTCTTCAATGAACGGGAAGTACAGGCGGTAGCGCGGGAACAGGTGCAGTATAGCAGGTTATGCAGCGCCGCCCACCCCGATGTCCAACTGAAAGTTTTCGGGCCAGAGCCAGAGCACCAGCAAGCCGCCGGCCAGCACGATGCCAAACAATAAGGCCACTTTACCAAACACCGAGCGGTTCCCAAGCACCCCAACCAGACCAGCCTTAAACGCAATATTAGAGAGTGCTGCCACCAATATCAACCGCCAGCCATGGTCGGTATCTAGGTTGCCAACCTGCATCAGCCTGGAGGTCGAGAGCGTAATGGCGTCTACATCCGTTAGGCCAGAGACAACGGCCACAAAGTATAAACCGCTATCGCCCAGCTTGTCTTTGGCAAAGGCGATGGCAAGTGTAACGATGGCATAGATAGCCCCGAAAACAAGTGCGGTCTTGAGTTGAGCCGGGTTACCCTGCTCCGGCATGGTGTCGTGGCTGTCGTCCCGCTTCAGGTACACCATTATGGCCAGTATAACCATCAGCAGGAAAACTGCGGCCAGCGGAGGAGCCACTGTGGGCAACGTGCCCGGTGCCACGACAGCCACCTCGGTGATGATGCGAACAAAAGAAACAGTGGAGGCAATAAAAATAACCAGGGCGGCCAACATGCTGCTGGCGTGCTGGTCTTTGCTGCGCCGGGCATAGCTCACTGTCGTTGCTGTACTCGAAATCAGGCCACCCAGTATACCGCCCAGCACTGTCCCGGATTTCTGCCCGAACACCTTATAGGCAAAGTAGCCAGACAGCCCCAATCCCACAATCAGCACCACCATCAGCCATATATTGTATGGGTTGAGCACCTGGTAAGGGCCGAAGGTACGGTCGGGAAGTACGGGCAACACCACCAACGAGATCACGACAAACTGCATGATGGCCCTCAGGTCATTTTGTCCTATTTTGGCCACAATGCCGTGGAGGGTGTCTTTCAGGTGCAGCAGTACGGCCACGCTGGCGCCCACGGCCACGGCCACAGTTGTCTGTCCCAGCACCAGGTAGGCGCCCACCACATACATCAGCAGGGCGGCTGCCTCGGTGGTAAGACCGATGTCGAAGTTGGGGGTTTTGCTGCGCATAAAGTTAGCCACAGCCATCAGGGCAGCCAGACTGAAAAGGCCGGAAGCCAGAATCCAGCCGCCAAAGTCCTGTGCCAGAAAGCCGGACAAGGTACCGAAAAGGGTGATAAGCGGGAAGGTGCGGATACCCGCCAGTTGCGACTGGTCATGCTGCCGCTGCAGCCCTACCAACAGCCCCAGGCCAAGCGCGATAGCAAGGGTTTGAAAAAGCTCTAGCTCCATAAACTGTTGAAATGTACTTTGAAGGTACAGCTATAAAGTATAAAAGTATAGCCATGGCTATACTTTTATACTTTAGGATACGTGATTCTTACTGCTGGTTTTCCTGCAACAGGGTGCTGCTCAGGCGTTTTAACTCAATCTCAGCAGATTTTGCCTGGAACTGTATATCGATGAGGCGGTTGGAAGCCACCAGTTCGTTTCGTTGTGCCTCGCGCAGCTCAATAGCGGTCAGGATGCCGAGCCGGTATCGCTCCAGGGCTATCTCTGCGTTTTCCTGTGCCAGTTTCACGTTGCTTTCCTCCAGCTCCAGCAGTTGCAGGCGGTTGGTGTATTGGCTGTAGGCGCGGGCCAGGTCTGCCTGCAGGCGGTTCTCCTCGCGCTGCAGCTCCAGGCTGGCCGTTTCGAGGTTGATGCGGGCATTCTGCGCCTGCCTGTTCAGGTTAAAGCCGTTGAAGATAGGCACATTCAGGCTAAGGCCGTAGTTGTAGCCGCGGTTCTGGTTAAAGCGGGCCTGGAACTCGTTCAGCGGCTCGGCCTCCGAGCGGCTGAAGTTGTAGGCGCTTTGTGCCGTTACCGTTGGGAACCGGCGGGCGCGTACCGACCTGATGTCGAGGTGGGCTAGCTGGCGCTCCAGCTGCAGGCGCTGCAGCAGGGGGTTGGCTGCCTGCAGATTGTTGGCGGCGAGGCTATAGTTCACCGTCTCGTCCACCACAATGCTGTCGGTTACCTCGAAGTCAATATCGGGGTTGCGGCCCAGCAGCTGGTTCAGGTTAATTTTGGCATTTTGCAGCACTTCCTCCTGCAGCAGCAGCTCCGAGCGGTCGGCGTTGTAATCCACCTGCGCGCGCAGGATCTCCACTTTGGCGCTCACGCCCACCTCATACTGTGCTTGGGCAATTTCCGCACGTGCCTCGGATATGGCGATGGCATCCTGGATGGCTTTTATCTTGGACGACTGCCGGGCCACTTCGTAGTAGCTGGCGATGATGTCGGCTACAGTGTTCTCCACCGTTTGCTTTGTGAAGAGCTCCCCCGATTTTTCCAGCGTTTTCAGTCGCTCGAGGTTGATGAACATCCCCAGACCATCAAAGATCACCCAGTTCAGGTTCACCCCGTAGCTGATGTTGTTGGAGCTGGCTCCCTCCCGCACGCGGTCCGGACCGGTGTTAAACTCCTGCCGCGAGTTGTTCTCGCTGAAGGTACGAGAGGCGCGCCCGTCAATATTGGGCAGAATACCGGCGTTGCCCAAGGTCACGTTGTTCTGGGAGATGGCTTCCTGCCGGCCGGCTATCTGTATGTCGTAATTGTTCTGTAACCCTATTCGGATGGCTTGTTCCAGCGATAGTTGCTCCTGGCTAAAGGCCTTTCCTGGTAGTAATAGCACCAGCCCTATCAGGGCAAGTGCTGCGGCTCTGTATGAAAACATTTATACTTTGCTCTGTCGCGTTTAAATCCTTTGGCTAAAATAATTTAATAGTGGCAGCGGCTATACATACTCTGGCTGACGCTTGCCTACCTTCGCTTCCTCCTCTACTTCCTCCACCACGTTGGCTTTGGACGATGAGAAGTATGAGTAAACTGCCGGGATTACATACAGTGTAAGCCCAGTGGCCAGTATCAGACCACCTACCACGGCAATACCCATCGGAATACGGCTCTCGGCACCAGTACCCAGCGCCAGCGCGATAGGCAGGGTACCCAGAATGGTGGAAAGCGATGTCATCAGGATAGGGCGGAAGCGCGACACGGCGGCATCTGTGGCAGCCTCTAGCTTGGTCAGGCCTTCCTGCTTGCGCTGGTTAGCAAATTCTACCAGCAGGATACCGTTCTTCGTTACCAGGCCCACCAGCATGATCATACCAATCTGGCTGAAGATGTTCAGCGTCTGCCCATAGAACCACAAGCTGATCAGGGCGCCGGCAAGGGCCAGTGGCACGGTCAGCATGATGATGATTGGGTCGACAAAGCTCTCGAACTGAGCTGAAAGCGCCAGGTAAATCAGGCCCAACGCGAGCACGAAGGCAAACAGTAAGCTGCCGGAGCTCTCCGAGAAATCCCTGGACTGGCCGCTAAGGGTGGTTTGGAAAGTTTCGTCCAGCACCTCATCCGCGATGGCGTCCATGGCCTCTATACCATCGCCAATGGTTTTGCCCTTGGTCAGGGTGGCGCTAAAGGTGGCGGCTGCAAAACGGTTAAAGCGGTATACTTGCGGCGAGGCGCTTTCTTCCTTCAGCTCGATCAGGTTATCCAGCTGGATAAGTTCGCCGGTGTTGCTCTTTACGTACAGGCTGCGCAGGTCAAGCGGTTCGCTGCGGTTCTCGCGGGCAACCTGGCCCAGGATCTGGTACTGCTTTCCGCCTTTCACAAAGTATCCGAAGCGCGTGCCGCTCAGGCCCAGCTGTATCGTCTGGGCAATGTCGCGCACACTTACACCCAGGGTCTGGGCTTTCTCACGGTCAATCTCTACCCGCAGCTCCGGCTTGTTGAACTTCAGGTTCACGTCCACGAAGTTGAAAGTCGGGTCTTGCTGGGCTTTCTCCAGGAAAGGTGGGATGATCTCGCGCAGCTTCTCCATGTTCTGCGACTGCACCACGAACTGCACCGGCTGACCGGCACCACGTCCGCCCCCCAGGCCCTTGTCGCCCGAAGCAAATGCCCTGGCCCCCGGAATCTGGTTTATCAGCGGAGGCAGGCTCTCCACAATCTCCTGCTGTGTCTGGTCACGCTCATCGGCCGGCACCAGGCGCAGGCGGATGAAGCCCGAGTTGGCGTTCCGCGTCATCGAGGTTATGCTAGAGATACCTTCAATCGAATCGTTCACCAGGGCCGTCAGCTCGTTCATGTACTGATCCATAAACTCGAAAGAGGCACCCTCCGGACCCGTGGCGTTAATTCTAAGGCCAGCGCGGTCTTCCTCTGGCGTTAGCTCTGATTGTAGCGTAGACATTTGCCACCAGATGGTGCCGGCGGCCACAAGAATAAGTATAAACGCCATCCAACGCACCCGCATAAAGGCTTCCAGGCTGCTACGGTAGCCGTTGGTCAGGGCCAGGAAGAATGGCTCGGTCTTACGGTAGAACCAGTTCGGCCTTTCTTGGTGCTTGAGGATGCGCGAGGACATCATCGGCGTAAGCGTGAGCGACACGAAGGACGAGATAATCACCGAGCCTGCCACCACGATACCAAATTCCCGGAAAAGCCTACCGGTTGTGTCTTCGAGGAAGGCCACCGGCATAAACACCGCCGCCAGGGCAACCGTGGTGGAAATAATGGCAAAGTATATTTCCTTGGCCCCGTTCTTGGCGGCCTGCAGCGGTTTTTCTCCCTTCTCTATCCGGCTATAGATGTTCTCCAGCATTACAATGGCGTCGTCCACCACCAGGCCGATGGCCAGCACGATACCCAGCAGGGTGAGCACGTTGATGGAGAAGTTCATCACATACATGATGAAGAAGGTGCCGACAAGTGACACCGGAATGGCTACTACCGGAATAAGCGTAGAGCGCCAGTCGCGCAGGAACAGGAAGATTACAACCACCACCAGGCCAAAAGCCACGATAATGGTTTCCTGCACCTCGGAAATGGAAGCCCGCACGTACTGCGAATTGTCAAAGCCTATGGTTAGCTGCAGATCTTCCGGGATGTCTTTCTTGATGTGCTCGAGGCGCCTGTAAAACTCATCGGCGATTTCAATCTGGTTAGAACCTGGCTGCGGCACCAGCACCACGCCAATCATCGGGATGCCGTTGTAGCGCAGCACAGTTTTCTCATTTTCAGGGGCCAGTTGCGCGTAGCCAATGTCGCGGAAGCGAATCAGGCGATCAGCATCCTGGCGCACAATCAGGTTGTTAAACTCCTCTGGCGTGGAGATGCGGCCCATGGTTCTTACCGAAAGCTCGGTAGTGGCGCCTTCTATACTTCCCGAAGGCAGCTCCACGTTCTGGCGGGCCAGGGCAGTCTGCACTTCCAGCGGAGTTACGCGCAGGGCCGCCAGTTTCTCCGGATCCATCCACAGGCGCATGGAGTAGCGTTTATCACCCCAGATCATGATCTCACTCACGCCAGGGATGGTCTGCAGCTGCTCCTTAAACACGTTCATGCCTATGTCCGAAAGCTCCAGCAGGGAGCGGCTCTCGCTCCGGATGCCCAGGAACAGGATAGGGTTGGCGTCGGCGTCGGCCTTTGCCACGGTAGGAGGCTCGGCGTCCTCCGGCAGCCGGCGCTGTGCCCTGGCTACCCGGTCGCGCACGTCGTTCGCTGCCGTTTCCAGGTCCACATCCAGGTTAAACTCTACGGTAATGTTGCTGCTGCCCTCGCTGCTGGTAGAGGTAAGCGTGCGGATACCGGCAATACCGTTAATGGATTCTTCCAGCGGTTCCGTTATCTCCGACTCTATCGTTTCGGCGTTGGCGCCCACGTAGGTGGTCCTTACGTTAACGATGGGCGGGTCTACGCTGGGGTACTCCCGCACTCCGAGGTAAGTGATGCCGATAAAACCGAACACCATGATCGCGATGCTCATCACGATGGCCAGTACGGGGCGTTTTATACTTATATCTGATAAACTTGCCATAAGCTTCTTCTATTTTCAGGGCCCAACATGCGGGAGGAGTACACGGGTGTGGTTCCTGCCTTTTTCCGGGCGCTATACTTCCTAAATAAGTATGCCAGTGGCTCTGGCGGTATTAACCTTAAACGTTTCAGCCTGATTTTCAGGCATAGGCGCTTTGCAAATTATTCAGCCTCAGGTGCCTGGGCCGGCTGAGGTCCTGCCTGCGTTAGGGTGTCAGAAGTTTGTACCCGGCGGATGTTCAGGTTAGAGCCGTCGCGTACCTGCAGGATGCCCGAGCGGATGATCGTGTCGCCGGGGGCTACTCCTTCCATAATCTGGATCATGGTTTCGGAACGCTGACCGATCTTCACCATCTGCGGCACGGCCTTCCCGTTTCTGGACAGGTAAATCTTGTGGCCTGTGGCTTCCGGTATGATAGCTTCCGTTGGGATAAGGATGGCGTCGTCTGAGTCGCTGAGGGCAAGGCTTACGCTTACGAAAGCGCCTGGCTTCACTTCCTCGTTCTTATTGTCAAACAGGGCACGAACCTGCAGGGTGCGGGTGGTTGGGTCTATGCCTGGCTCCACAGCATATACAGCGGCCTCGTATACTTTCGGGAGGCCTTCCACCGTGAAGCTGATTTTGTCGCCGGTTTTTACCTGCTGGCTGTAACGGCCAGGTATGGCAAAGTCAATCTTGACAGGGCTGATGTCCACGATGCGGGCAATCGGCGTGGTAGCCGATACATAGCTTCCCTCGCTCACCTGGCGCAGGCCAATCACGCCATCAAATGGCGCACGCACGTAGGCTTTGGCCAGCGTTGCCTTCAGGGCCTGGATGTCGGCAGTGGCGGTGGCTAGTTGGTTGCTTACCTGGTCATACTCCTGGGCGCTGATGTACTCTTTCTCCAGCAGGGTGCGCTGGCGCTCCTCCATCTCACGGTACAGCTTTTGGTTGGCCTCCAGCTTCTGCAGCTGCGCGCGCAGCTCGGCATCGTTTACCGTTAGCAGCAGCTGGCCTTTGCTCACCTTGCTGCCTTCCTTAAAGTTGATTCCGGTTACGCGGCCGGCAATCTCGCTTCGCAGCTCCACATCCTCGTTCGGCAGCACGGTGCCCGTGGTGGTGATCCGGTTCTGGAAAGCCCCCGGGGAGACCACGTATACGTCAACGGTTACGCGCTGGGCCATAGGTCCGCCGCCGCCACGGCCTGCCTGCCGCTGCGGCTCCGGCTCAGCCGAAATCTGCCTGTAAACAAAATAGCCTACTGCCGAAACAGCCACTAGAATCAGGATGGTTTTTAATGTTTTGTTCATGTGTGCTTTAACACAGTTTTGTTAGGTGAACGTCTAAAAGTTTTAATGTCGGGGCAATGAGGTAAGTCGTAGTTTTAAAGATAAGGCCAAATTGTGCAAGTATGAAAGTTGCCGTATCTTAAACTCTGCAAACTGTCTCATTTTAAAGACAGAAACTAGTATAGAAGGTTTAAAATGAAAGTTGAGAAAATGTCAAAAAAAGACAGCAAAGAGAATTTCTTTCAGAATGTGTATGAGGTGGTGCAACTTATACCCCGCGGCAGGGTTACCTCTTACGGAGCCATTGCCAGTTACCTGGGCGCAAAAGGCTCTGCCCGGATGGTGGGCTGGGCACTCATCGCCTCGCACCCCATGACCAAAATTCCGGCGCACCGGGTGGTAAACCGGGTGGGCATGCTGACGGGCAAGCAGCATTTCGAACACTCTGGAGCCATGCAGGAGCGGCTGGAGGAGGAGGGGGTGCGCGTGGAGAACGACCAGGTGGCGGATTTTGAGAAGCTGTTCTGGGACCCCTCCAAAGAGTTGCTCTGATCGGGTGCCCCTAACCCCGTAATTTTATACTTTGCGCCTTCTAAAGCCTTAACCACGTATGTTCCGTCACAGAGGGAAGAACCGTACCCTGAAGCATAACCTGAAGCTGGCCTCGCTGCTCTCCGGTGTGGCGGGCATTGTAAACGTGACAGGGGTGTTTGCCTTGAAGCAGCTGACCACCAACGTAACGGGCCACTTTGCCTTTTTTGCCGATGAGGTGGGCCGCCGCAATTTTGAGACCGCCTGGGGCTACCTGCTGTTTATACTTGCCTTCCTGTTTGGCGCCATCGTGTCGGCCGGGCTGCTGGAGGCCATGCTGCGCCGCAACAAACGGCTGGTGTTCCTGCCGCCTGTAGGACTGGAGATACTGGTGCTGGTAGGGGTAGGGCTGCTAAACCTGGAGTTTATCATGCAGCACCGCATCTGGGTGGCCTGCTGCCTGTTGTTTGCCATGGGCCTGCAAAACGCACTTGTTACCCGTGTCTCGAACGCCGTGGTGCGCACCACCCACCTGACCGGGCTTTTTACAGATTTGGGAATTGAGATTGCCCAGCTATACTTTTACCGCAAAGAGGAGCAGCAGAAAAAGCTCAAGGACTCCATGAAGCTGCGCCTCACCATTATCAGCTTTTTCTTTCTGGGGTGTATTGTGGGCGGCTCTTTATACTCTGCCTTTGTCATGAAAACCCTGTTGCTGGCCGCAGCCATACTTACTACGGCGCTGGTATACGACAGCGCCAAGTATAGAATGATGAAGCTAAAGCGGAAGTTCGCGAGGCCCTGACAAGTCCGGTATAAGAACTTACAAGTATAAATATAAGAACTTACAAGTATAAAAGAAAGCTGAGGGTCGGGAGCGACCTGCCGGGTACAGTAGCGGCAGATCGCTCCCGGGTTAGCTGCTCTCAGTGGAGCGCTGTATGCCTGGGCACGAAGTATACTTTTGAGTGAATCAGGTAATTCCCCTCTTCATCCAGGGAACGCGCCATTTTCAGCAGGGTGTTCTGCGGCAGAAATATATACACATACTCCATACTGGTAGGGTCTCCCTTCTTCAGCCCGTCCGGGTGCCTTAGGGTAATGGCATTATACTCAGGGTTCCACTCACCCACCAGCAGCGAGGTGTTTTTGTCTTCCCCATCTGCCTGGATTAGCTCAAAGCGGCCCTTGGCAAGGGAATACCCCAGGAAACACTCCTGTCGCTGTATACTGCCGTCCGGAAGTTTTACGTCTGTCTGCTCCAGCAGGTAGCTGCCCTGGCGGGCACGGCTGATGTTAGCCTCGCCCGTGGTTTGATGGAACATCTTGCTGTGAGGCTGCCAGGAGTAGTGGCTCACCAGCCAGTTACCGGACAAACGGCGGAGCAGTTCATGCGCCTGCTTGGAGCTTAGCTGCTCCGCCTCGGTTTCCTGTGCCTGGGCGCCAGGCGCGGTCACTACCAGCAATGCCATTGCCAGCAGGGTAAAGATTACTTTTTTCATAGTCTTATATTATTTGGTGTCGGGTTTGGTAGCTACTCCGGTCGGGTGCAAGTGCTTGAGTAGTAGTATAAAGATAAGAAAGTAGGAGGGAAGGTTGCCTGTGTTCTAGACAGACAGGCGCAAGATCTATACTTATGCTTTGATTCCTTGTGTCGGTACAGAAACTGCGGGTAAAAGTACCGATGAACTGAGGCAGGAACAGGATAAAATGGGACAGATCCTTGAATCCAGATATTTTAACCTGTTCAGGAGTATAGCCTATTACGACGCCCCCGTTTGCAAACTCCCCCTTTATGAGCGAAATTGGCGCGAAATCAACACCGGATGAAGATAAAACTAATCGTTATAGGCAAAACCGATGAAGCGTTTCTGGACGAGGGGATTGAAAAGTACCTCAAACGGCTGAAGCATTACCACTCGGTGGAGTTTATCGTGATACCAGATCTGAAGCAGGCCGGAAAGTATACGGCAGATAAGCTGAAGGAGGCAGAGGGCAAACTTATACTTGGCAAAGTGCAGGAAGGCGACCACCTCATCCTGCTCGACGAGAAAGGCAAGAGCTTCACCTCACAGGAGTTTGCCACCTTTCTGCAGAAAAAGCTCAATGCCGTTACCACCAACCTGGTATTTGCCGTGGGCGGTGCCTTCGGGTTCTCGCCCGAAGTATACGCGCGGGCCAACGACAAGATCTCGCTTTCCAAAATGACGTTCACCCACCAGATGGTGCGCCTTTTCTTCTTCGAACAGCTCTACCGCGGTTTTACCATTCTGCGGGGCGAGAAATACCATAATGACTGAAAAGCTTACTTGAAGCCGTAGCCAACCGACATGCCAAACCAGGCAGGGGAGAAGCCGGCGCTGTTAAAGGCAGGAGTCCAGTCAAAGCGGAACACGAGGCCATCGTTGAGCGGCTGGTAGCGATAACCCATGTTGATAAATCCGGTGGCGCCCCAGCCATCCACCTTCGTTACGCCCGGGTTATTTGTTTTCTGAACCGCCATACTTGCGTAAACAGGCGTTAGGCCTATGCCTGCCTCAAAGGCACTCCGGCGCTGGCCTGCCAGGTAATTTAAGGTAAGCGGGAAAGTGACGAGGCTGCTGGTAGTGGAGGTGCCGTCAGAATCCGCAGTACCCAGTGCCAGGCCTCCCACGCCCGCGCGAAAGCCAAACCCGCCCTGCTCCCCTTTGGTGAGGCGCATGTCATAATTAGCGGTAATGCCCAGCCCATTGCCAAGGACCTCAACAAAGATGGCTTTGTTATACTTGGCAGCGGCCTCCACTTGTGCCTTGGCATAGGTGGCAATGACTAAAATTAAGAAGCAGGTTAAGTTTATCTTTCGCATGGTGGAGGTATGTAGGGAATTTGGGTATAATGTATAAATTTAATTTTAAATATAAAAATATTTGAATAGTGGTTTTTTGAGCTTTCGCAAAGCGCTGGATAATACCTTCCCGTGTGGATTTGCTGTGTGGGGCACTTTTTCCCGGGAAAGCTGTTAGTAAGCCAAAGCTAGCCGTTTAAGCCGCTAGTGTGGGCGCACGTCTAAAAGTAAGGAAGAGCGTATAACGCCTTGCACCAGAAAATATACCTTTGTAGTATGGAGATGAAGTTGAGTACGGCCAACACCCTGGAGAGCAACGTAGCCACCTGGAGCCTGCCAGAGGTTGGTAATGTAACACAAAACCGAATGCTGCTGCACCTGTTCTTCTGGGCGGTGTATGTGGTATTCTTCGGCCTGCTGTATGGCAGCTATATCGACGACTATTATAACGCCTTTATGGTGGAGTTGGTGGAGCTGCCGTTTAAGATGGCCCTGGTATACTTTAACATGTACTACCTGATGCCGCGCTACCTGCTGCAGAAGCGCTACCTGGAGTTTTTCGTGTACCTGCTGCTGCTGATGGGGGCCATTGCCGGGCTGATGCAGTTTGTGCTGCTGCCGTTTCTGATCCACCCTATTTTCTGCCCCACCACCTGCACCGAGGACAGCCTGACGTTTTACCGCTTTATCAAGAACATCGTCAACATCAACTACGTGGTGACCATCACCGCCGTCATTGCGTTGCTCAAATACTGGTACAGCCATCAGCGGGCCGCCCGCGACCTGACGCAGGACAAGCTGGAGGCCGAGCTCAAGTTCCTGAAAGGGCAGATCCACCCGCACTTTTTGTTCAACACGCTCAATAGCCTGTACTCGCTTACGCTCAAGAAATCGGACAATGCGCCGGAGGTGGTGCTGAAGCTCTCGGGCCTGATGGACTACATGCTGCACGACGCCAATGCCCCTATGGTGCCCCTGGATAAGGAGCTGGCCTATATTCAGAACTACATTGCCCTGGAAGAGGTGCGCTACGGCGACAGGGTGGATGTGCAGTTTTCGGCCACCGGCAGTATAGCCGGCAAGCAGATTGCGCCCATGCTGTTGCTGCCCTTCGTGGAGAACGCCTTTAAGCACGGCGTGAGCACCGAAACCAAGGATGCCTGGATCAGGATTGATGTAAAGGTAACGGACGGCAAACTGGTGCTGCTGGTAGAGAACTGCAAATGCTCGAACAAAGCTAGCAGCAGCTCCCGCGACATGGCCTCCGGCATCGGCCTTAAAAACCTGCAGCGCCGCCTGGAGCTGCTCTACGAAGGCCGCTACGAGCTGGAAGTGGAGGAGGAGCAGGACAGCTACGCCGCCAGGCTGGAAATAGAAATCGAGTAAGAACGGCACCTGCCGCAGGCTTTTTGCTTGTGGTAAAGTTACATTTACCATGCATCTGGCCCGAAAGGGGAAAGTGCAAGCAAGTATGGGCAGGCTGGAGCCAGCTGAACTACATCTCTGGCATTAACGGTGGAGGGACATGAAGTATAAATCCGCCTCAATGAGGGCGTTTATACTTTTAGACGCTACCCTTTGCCATACATTCCGTTATACTGAAACAAGTATAGACTATGAATAAAATACGCTGCATGATAGTGGATGACGAGCCTCTGGCGCTGGACGTGCTGGAGACGTTTATCCAGCGGCTCGACAACCTGGAGCTGGTATGCCGCTGCAACAATGCCGTGGAAGCCTATACCTGCCTGCAAAACGAGCGCATCGACCTAGCTTTTCTGGACATACAGATGCCGAAACTGACGGGCATCGATTTCCTCAAATCGCTGGCCAATCCGCCCAAGGTAATCTTTACCACTGCCTACCGCGACTATGCCGTGGAGGGTTTCGAGCTGAATGTGGTGGACTACCTGCTCAAGCCCATCGCCTTCGAGCGTTTTCTCAAAGCCGTATCCAAAGTTACAGTACCCGACCCACAGCCCATTGCCGCTGCGCTAGCCCCGCACGTGGCGCCCGTGGCTCCGGCAGGTGCTTTCCTAGATTATAAGGAAGCCTTTATTTACCTGAAAGCCGATAAGAAAATGGTGAAGGTGATGCTGGCGGACATACTTTATATCGAGAGCCTGAAAGACTACATCCGGGTAAAAACCGAGACGAAGGAGATAATCTCTTATCAGAAAATCTCTTTCCTGGAGGAGAAACTGCCGCCGGAAAAATTTCTGCGCATCCACCGCTCTTTTATCGTAGCCCTCGACAAAATACAGGCCTTCTCAGCCTCCACCGTAGACATCGGAAAAACAGAAATCCCTATCGGTCGCTTCTACAAAAACGAAGTGCTGCAAGTGCTAAATCAGAATAACCTGCTGGAGAGTTAGCTTCAGTTAGAGAGTTGGGGAGTTTAAGAGTTTGAGAGTTAAAAAGGCTTCTGGCAGGCAGTATAGTTATTTGCTGCATTTACTCGTAATTTATCTGCAGATAAGAAAAGGGGTGAAGTACGGCTGGATCTACTTTTACACCTCCTAAACTCTCTAACTCCTAAATTCTTTAACTCCACCGTGTATATCTCCAAAAAGAAGCTGTTTTACCCGATCAGCAAGGGGTTGCGCAAGTACCTGCAGTACTACGACCGCGAAACGAAGCTGCCGGTGCTTTACGAAGGCCTGCTGCATTACTCGGACTCCTTCCCGTACTACGACAAGCAGGGCCATGATACGCTCTGGGAGACGGTGATGTACGACCAGCAGACGCAGCAGGAGCTAAACAAGGGCCTGACCATGATCTACGCGCTGCTGAAAACCGACGGGGATGTGTCGGTGATGGAGCACCTGTACGTGTCACGGATCGACTACTGCACCTTCGGCAATTCCAATCCCTTCCGGGTGCAGATCATGAACCAGCTCAACGACAACTACGACTACTTCTACGTGAAGCGCGCCGATGCCTCGCGGGTGTACGGCCTGGAGTTGGAGCACATCCTTTCGCCGAGCCGCATTAACTACCTGGTGGATGGCGACACGCTGATTGAAGAGCACATTGCCGGCATTCCGGGCGATACGTTCATAAAAGATTACCTGGGCAGGCCCAACGCCAACAAAGTGCGCATTGCCAAGGAGTTTGTGAAGTTTAACGAGCGCTGCTTTGTGCGCCTGCTGGGGGATATGCGCTCCTACAACTATGTGGTGGACGTGACCCCCGATTTCGAGGACGAGCAGTACCGGGTGCGGCCCATCGACTTCGACCAGCAATCGTACGAAGGCAAGAAGAGCATGTACCTGCCCCAGTTCTTTAAAGACAACAACAAGATTGTGGACCTGGTGCTAAAGCTGCTGAAGCCGGATGTGGTGCGGCAGTACCAGAACGAGGAGCGCACCCTTATGTTCCGGCGGCTTAAATCCGCTCGCTACCGCCTCAAAGACCTTATCGACTGCATGCGGCAAGACACTATCTCCACACCCGAGAAAATAGAGCAGCTGAAGCAGGAGCTGGCGCAGCACCATGGCACCGAAGAGTTCCTGAGCTGCAAATGCATGGGCGATTTGGTGCGTCTCAACCTGAAAATTATACTTACCAGAGCCAGCAAATTAAAGGTACTGTAAGGGGATAGAAGTATAGCGCATCGCCTGCTTCATGAAAGTATAAATCCATCAGCTTCCAGGCCATATTTTATACTTCATTTATACTTCCCTTCAAGTTCTGATGAACCCACCCCTTAGAGCTACGCTCGCTAACTCAAAACTCACGTTTTGGTTAGTCCAGATGAGGGGAATTATACTTGAAGCTAAGTCCCCCTTTGAAGGGGGCAGGGGGATAATAATCGTTCACCGATTCCTCTCCTCCCAGGGGTGGGGTGGGTTTAGACCTTCACTAAAGCAAATCGCAACCTGGGTATTATACTTCAACTGGGGGTAGTTTACCAAAACAGGGCTGTGCTAAAGTATAAAATGAATACAAAGGCAATTATCTGGAGAGATTCTAAATTAAGTTGAATTTATTTGGACTGGTTCTAAATAGTCTTTAGATTTGCAATACCAGCAAATAAGCAGCCTGGGCAGCCATTTATTTTACATGATGCATACAGCCGCGCAACTACCCGAGATTTATACTTCCGAAGCCGGAGCCGTTTACCAGTGCGACCGCCACAACCGTTTGATGCTCAGTTTTGCAGGTGAGCTCACGGTATTAAAGTTGGATGCTTTCCTGCGCCTCAAGCGCACTGTGGATAAGATAGATCTGGATGCGATGGCCAGCAGTCCGGAGCGCTCCTCCGATTTCAGCATTATAACCGTATGCGGCTGCGACCGCTGCTTTGTGCTGCCACTCACTGAGGTATACGCACTGAAGGAGCTGCTCTCCGGGGCTAAGTTTGTGCTGGAGCTGAACAGCATGTTGCACGAATGCCTCAATGCCAGCCTTGTGTAAGAACACCAAGCAATTGTTATAGATTAAAACTGAAAGCATGGCCTAAAAGGCTGTGCTTTTTTTATTTAGACTGCTTCCGAATTTTGCCTCTGTGTTGCGTATGCACAACAAAAGTGATAATCTTAGGGTATTAAGAAAGGGCGATATGTGCCCATTAGTTCCAATCACTACCAAAAACACCCAAAGATGAAAGACTTACTAAGACTGAGAACATCGCTCAGCGAAACGATAGAGCAGATACTGAACGAGCAGATAAAGATGGAGGCGGAGGCCTCGGCCATGTACCTGGCCATGAGCAGCTGGTGCGACCGAAACGGGTTCGACTTTAGCGCAGGCTATTTTAAGCAGCAATCGGATGAGGAGCGGGAGCACATGCTGCGTCTGTTCAAGTATGTATCCGACATGGGCGGCCGTGCCATTTCACCGAGCGTAAACAACATCCAGATCGAGTTTGAATCCTTTAGAAGCGTATTTGAGCAGGCGCTGCAGCAGGAAATTGCCGTTACGCAGTCTTTTAACCGCATAGCCGACAAGTGCCAGAAGGAGAAGGACTACGTTACCTTTACGTTCCTGCAGTGGTTCCTGAAGGAGCAGATCGAAGAGGAGTATGTGGCACGTCGTGCCCTTGAGCTTTTCGAGGTAATTGGCGAAGAAGGTACCGGCCAGTACGAAATCGACAAGCGTGTGCCGAAGATAAAGTATGAAGACGAGTATGAGGGGTAAAACCCAAGTATAAGGAAGTATAAAAACAGGGCGGCCCCGGAAATTTCCGGGGCCGCCCTGTTTTTATTGGTCTTCTTTTCTGGCAGAGAGTACATGTTGCTCAAAAGCCTCTTTGGCCTTTCGCTCGTCGGTGTAGGGCATCCAGGCGTTGGCGGGCTGAATGCAGGTAACGGGAGCAAAGTCGCAGCGGTCGGTGCAGTCGGTTTTTACCACTTCCACCTGCCCCTTCAGGCCCAGTTCCTTAATCAGGCCTCTGAAAAACTTGCCAAGGTCTTTGCCGCCCTTCTTTTTGCACTTGCTGCCCGTGCATACATATATCACCTTCTCAGGTATATCAAATCTGCTGCTCATGAAATCAAAATAGGGTGTTGTTACTTGTTAAAGCCCATTTAGGATAGATAAGTTTCGGGAAGGGGCATTAGTTGCTGGTTGATCGTTATCTGATTTAAACTCTAAACGCGTTAGCTTTCTAGTTTCTGACAGTCCCGGAGCCATTTTTTTGCACTTTCCATGTCGTTGAAGACGCGCATATCAAACATGTCCTGGCTGCGGCTTTGCATTTCTGCAGCAGATGGCGCTGCAAACGATTCCTTGTTCGCCACATGGGCATAGCAGCGTAAGCCGGCAGCCACTGCCTTCGGCATCCATTCTTTCTCAATCCAGTCAACCGACTCGTCCCAGCGCCCCACCAGTTCTGTGTTGTTGTTCAGGCCGTAGGGAGTTTTGTATTCCTGAAAGGCTTCCAGTACGGCCAGAGAGCCCAGCTTCACATTGTCGGGGCTAACATATCCCAGCCAGTTATTGTAGATCCAGTTGTTAACCGCATCATACTCAATCGTCAGGAATACTTTTCCGGTAACGGAGGTGAGTTCTACTACTTTGATCATCTGTTAAGCTTAGGATGCTTCTCTAAATATATTGAAAGTATAGATTAGTACCCTATAGGGATTGCTTCCGGTAAAAGTGCCTGTGATTGCTGTTCTAAATTCACCAGCATCAGTTCGCCGTTTTTGGCCTCCCTTACCTCAGAATGGAGCAATTTTCCATCAGCGCAAAGCGAGCCGCCTTTGCCAGGTATACCGTTTCTTCCCCTCGTGCCCGCTTGGTAGAGTATGTTAATATTACGCTTGCTCTTACTATGATTGAAGACAGGTATAAAGTCGGCCGCGCTGTAGAGAAGAATGATGTTGCCGCCATGGCCTCCATTTCCGCCCATAGTGGCATTGCCTCCATCAGTGCAGGACTTTACTGAAACCGTCACAGTAGAGACAGTTGTCTTCCCATTTGCGTCTGTTACTCTTACATCCCGCGTCTCCTCCTTGCCATTCTGCCCTTTCTTGCCATATACTCCATTGCCACCCCGTCCTCCCCTGGTGTCTATGGTCAGGCCACCGAGATCTACGAAGGGCAAAACCAGACTTAGATTGCCGCCATTTTCACCGTCAGTGCCAGGATTGGCGTTTTTGCCGGCTTTTCCGTTTGCGCCTCTTGAGGTTATCAGGCAATCCTTTCCTACAAATACCACCTTCGTCTCCAGAACGCCCTGCCGGTCGGGGGCAAACTGTATGGTGGCCTTGTCCTCCAGTATAAGGGTGTCTACAAACAGTGTATTCTCAGGGCCAACGACGTAGGTTTGCCCCTTTTCAATTACAAGTTTTGGAATCTTTTTGTCCTGTGCTGAAAGACTGGAGGAGAGGAAAAGCAGGCTAGCAAGTATAAGTAATTGTTTCATAGCGGTTAGATGGTGTAGCGTATAAAATCATTAGATTTACTAAATATAGTATTCTGAAAGTATACGTGCAAACATCAATCTGCTTTAAACTTTTAGCTTTGCCGGGAGTCTACATAATCAACTTTAACTAATCTTTCACCTATAAGTATGAACCTTACAAAAACAAAGGCAGTAAAGCGCCTCGCCTCCAGCGTGCTGTTCGCAGTGCTGCTGGGCAGTGCTCCTGTGGCAACGGCCCAGGATGCCAACTCCGGGTACCAGCGCCCACCCGAGGCCATCGCGGCAATTATTGAGGCGCCGAGCACACCGGCAGTAAGTATAAGCGCCAACGGGGAGTGGATGCTGCTCCTGGAGAGCCCGGGCTACCCAAGTATAGAGGAGGTGTCGGCGCCGGAGAGCAGACTGGCCGGCATGCGCATCAACCCTGCCACCAATGGCCCCAGCCGCGGTAACTACTACAACGGCCTCAAGCTGAAGAAGGTGAGCAATGCCGAAGAGTTTGAGATAAAGGGCCTGCCGCAGAACGCACAGCTCTCCAACATTACCTGGTCGCCGGACCAAAAGTATATTGCCTTTACGCACACCAAGGCCAATGGCATAGAACTCTGGACAGCCGACCTTAGCACCAGGCAGGCCAAAAAACTGACGGAGGCCGTTATAAACGATGCCTACAGTGGCCGCCCGTTCGAGTGGCTGTCGGACAGCAAAACGCTGCTGGTGAAGTTTGTGGACGAGAAACGTGGCCAGATGCCACAGGCCACCCACGTACCTTCCGGCCCAACCATCCAGGAGAACATCGGCAAAGCCAAGCCCTCGCGCACCTACCAGGATTTGCTGAAAAACCGTTACGACGAGCAGCTGTTCGACTATTACATGCAAACGCAGCTGAAGCTGGTAAGCATAGACGGCAAGCAGGAGCCGGTTGGCAAGCCAGGCATCGTTAAAAGTATAGATGCCTCTCCGGACGGGCAGTACCTGCTGGTGCAAACCATTCAGAAGCCCTACTCATACCTGGTGCCGCATTACTACTTCCCTTACAAGGTGGAAGTATGGAACCGTAGCGGGCAGGTAGTGAAAGAGCTGGCGCAATTGCCTTTGGCCGAGGACATTCCCATCGCGTTTGATGCCGTGGCCAAAGGACCGCGCAGCTATAACTGGCGCCCTGATAAACCGGCCACCCTTTACTGGGCCGAAGCACAGGACGGCGGCGATGCCAACAAGGAGGTTGCTGTACGCGACCACGTGTACATGCTGGACGCTCCCTTCAACGGAAAACCAACGCAACTGGCCGCTACCAAGTACCGCTACCGTGGCGTGATGTGGGGCGAAGGCTTGGCCATCGTGAGCGAGCGCTGGTGGAAAACCCGCACCGAACGCAACACACTGGTAGACCCTGCCAAGCCGGCTGCCAAAGCCACTGTGCTGATCGAGCGATCTTATGAGGATAATTACAACGACCCCGGCTCTCCGGTATTCACCAGGAACAAGTATGGCCGCAACGTGCTGCTGACCGATAAAAAGAAGCAGAACATCTACATGATCTCCGAGGGTGGCTCACCGGAAGGGAACCGCCCGTTTGTGAGCGAGTTTAACCTCAAATCGAAGAAAGCAGATATTCTATGGCGTTCCGAAGCGCCTTACTACGAGCGCCCGGTAGATATCATCGACCTGAACAGCAAGAAGATTATCACCCGTAGAGAGTCTGAGAATGACCCGCCGAACTACTTTGTGCGCGACCTGAAAAGCAAGAAGCTGACGCAGGTAACGAAATTCCCGCACCCTGCACCGCAGCTGGAGGGCGTGCAGAAGCAGATGCTGCAGTATAAGCGCGAAGACGGTGTGAACCTGACGGCCATGCTATACTTGCCGAAGGGCTATAAGAAAGAAGATGGTCCGCTGCCGATGCTGCTTTGGGCTTATCCACGCGAGTTCAAGAACGCTGCTGCTGCCGGCCAGGTGAAAAGCTCACCTTACGAGTTTACGCGCATCAGCTGGGGCTCCCCGCTGTTCTGGGTAACGCAGGGCTACGCTGTACTCGACCGCACCGACATTCCGATTGTGGGCGAGGGTGATGCGCAGCCAAACGATACCTACGTGCAGCAATTGGTGTCCAGCGCCAAGGCTGCCATTGATGAAGTGGTGAAAATGGGCGTGGCCGATCCGAAGCGTGTGGCGGTGGGTGGTCACTCGTACGGCGCGTTCATGACGGGTAACCTGCTGGCCCACTCCGATCTGTTTGCAGCCGGTATCGCCCGCAGCGGCGCCTACAACCGTACGCTGACGCCATTTGGCTTCCAGCAGGAGGAGCGCTCTTACTGGGAGGCCCCGGAAGTATACTTCCAGATGTCGCCGTTCTCGTTTGCCAACAAAGTAAATGAGCCGATCCTGCTCATCCACGGCGAGGCCGACAACAACTCCGGTACTTTCCCGGTGCAGAGCGAGCGCTTCTACAACGCCCTGAAAGGCCACGGCGCCACTACCCGCCTCGTGTTCCTGCCAGCCGAGAGCCACGGCTACCGCGCCAAAGAGTCGGTACTGCACATGCTCTGGGAAATGGACCAGTGGCTGGATAAATACGTGAAGAACCGCCAGGTGCAGTAACACGCAGCCTATTTATACTTTCAAACCCGCCCCGGTTATATGTTATAGCCGGGGCGGGTTTTTTGTTTAGGAGAGTGATGTTGGCAAGTATGAAGTATGGCGGAAATATAAAGTATAACCTGGCAAAGTATGAGTGCGGTTCTGGTCAATAAGTATGGTTGAAGTATAAAGTATAGCGTAGCTGTTCGGGGATTTTCTGGTTGCGCAGTGCCTGGTCCAACCACCCCTGGCCCCTCCCAAGAGGGGAATTATCTTCAGGCGGTTACACCCCTATTGAGCTTTGCTCGCAAGGTTCGAACTCCCGTTCTCACTTGTCCTCAAGGAGACACTTTGGTTCACGTTGCATAGCAGGAGCTATCGAACCTGTTCCCAGCCTTTGGGTTGAGCGCCTTGTAGATTTTCGGTGCCGTAGGCAGCCCGAGGTACGAGGGCAGGAAATGTACACCGCGCGATGCCCGGAGGCGAGGCCTCCCGGCCTAGGAGGGAGCCAAGTTGGAGATGAAACGAGACGTTTGTGCGAACTAGAGGATGAACGGTCGCTAGTAAGGTTAGCTTGTGTCCAGTTACGGGAAGCAATGGCTATTAGCGGTACAAGTGGGAGATGACGCTACAAAGTATAAATAGCATAAAAAATGCGCTGCAGTGCTGCAGCGCATTTTCTACTATTATCACAAATCAAAACCTGCTTACTCATTCACCACTTTAATAGTATGCTTCACCACCTGGCGTGGCCACTCCGAGGCATCCACAGGCTCCTGCTCTATCTTCTCCACCACATCCATGCCTTCCACTACCTCCCCAAACACCGTGTACTCCGTGTCCAGGCCAGGTTCGCCGCCAACCGATAAGTAGATCTTTTCCTGCTCTGGCGTATAGTCTATGCCATGCTTTTGCTCAAAAGCCAGCAGCTGCTCCTTATCCACCGGCTCTCCGGTTACAATATAAAAGTTGTGGGACGATGATTCCTTCTCCGGGTTACGGTCGTCGCCGTAGCGGGCCATGGCCAGCGCGCCGCGCTTATGGATGTACTTCGGGTTAAACTCCTGCGGGATTTTATAGGCCCCCTGCTTCATGGTGCGATCATCTGAGTCGCCGCCCTGGATGGCGAAACCCTTTACAACGCGGTAAAACTCGCCCTGGTCGTAGAAACCTGCTTTGGCAAGCCTAACAAAATTGGCGCGGTGCAGAGGCGTCTCCTTGTACAGGCGCACCTTGATTTCGCCGTGGCGCGTGCCGATAACCGCCAGGCTGTCGGGGTTGTTTTTGCCGAACTCCTCCAGCTTAGCAACCACATTCTCTGAGGTTAACAGTTCCAGCGTCGGCTCCTCACTAGGGGCTTCGACGGTCTCACTGCCCGTCTCGTCAGAGGTTTTGTTACAGCCAGCTAGCAGGAGTAGGCTTAAGGCCAGCAACACAGAGTGGCCAAGATGGGATAAGAACGGTTTTCTCATAGTGCTTATACTTTCATGTTTACCTAAAGATAGCCTTTTTAACTTAATCCTGGCATATATCAATACTATTTAATATCTATATAATTGTAATGTTCTATGAAGTTGGCCTGTTGGGTAGTTCGATGTTGTCCCGGTAAAATTCAAGTGCGTAAAAGCGTGAATACTTCTGTTATAACACAGGGAAAGTAAAATTTTGCTGCTGGAGCGAACCCGGAGAAATGATACAATTTGCCTTTGTAGAAAATAGCCCTATTCTTTAGCAGGGCGGCCTTTTTTGCAGTGTTGATAAATAATTATATTAAAATATTTGCAGATAACATCCTGTGTTTCTAGTTTGTAGTCATTGTTTATTAATAAATTTTTATCTCACCTTAATTTTATCTCACATGAAAAACAAATTACATTTCAAGGGTGTAATGCGATCCCTTATGTTAGGAGCAGCAGCAGTTACATTTTCCTGCACTTTCACAGCCTGTGACAACGAGTCGGTTGATGCCGCAGATCCGGTTGCTGAGTTTAAGGCAGAAAGTGAAAATGGTGCAATTATACCCGGACAGTACATTGTTGTATATAAGGATGGTGCCAAGCTGCGTATGAGCGAGGCTGCCACTTATGCACAGCGTGTAGAAATGGTGCGTGACTTCAGCAAAAACATTCTGGCTGAGAATGGCATTAGCCAGACAAACGTGGAGCAGGCGTTCGGGCAGGCTATTAAAGGAGCCGCTGTAAAGATTACGGCAGAAGAGGCAACAAAACTGCGCCAGGACCCACGTGTGGATTACGTGGAGCCGGATAGAATTGTGATGCTTGCCAAGCCGGGCACCGGTGGTGGTGGCTCAGCCGGGCAAACAGTGCCTTACGGCATTACGCGCGTGGGTAACGGAAGCGGCGCCGGTAAAACAGCCTGGGTTATCGACTCAGGCATCGACCTGGACCACCCGGACCTGAACGTGGACGTAGCCAGAAGTATAACCGTGTTTACCTCGGGCAGAGATGCCGGTTCGGCTGATGACGGTAACGGACACGGCACGCACGTAGCCGGTACCATTGCGGCAAGAAATAACACTGTGGGTGTGATAGGCGTAGCCTACGACGCAACCGTGGTAGCTGTTAAAGTGCTCGATTCCCGTGGCAGCGGTTCTTACTCCGGCGTAATTGCAGGTGTGGACTACGTGGCCGCTAACGGTAAGTCCGGCGACGTGGCGAACATGAGCCTGGGCGGACCAGTTTCGCAGGCCCTGGATGACGCTGTGGTGGCAGCAGCCTCTAAAGGCATTAAGTTTGCCCTGGCAGCTGGGAACGAGAGCACGCATGCCAGTAACTCTTCGCCAGCCCGCGCTAACCATGCCAACATCTATACCGTGTCGGCGATGGACAGCAACGACCGCTTTGCCTCTTTCTCTAACTATGGCAACCCACCGGTAGACTACTGCGCCCCGGGCGTGAGCATCCTGTCTACCTGGAAAGGTGGCGGCTATAACACCATCAGCGGTACTTCCATGGCCTCTCCGCACGTGGCCGGCCTGTTGCTGCTGGGCAACATTGCCACAGACGGTTATGTTAAAAATGACCCTGACGGTAATGCAGACCCAATCGCGCACCGCTAATATCGTACAAGTTTAAAGTGAGTGAGTAAAAATGGCGGCCTTAAGGCCGCCATTTTTGTTTTACAAGGCTTTCCGCATCACAAAGTCGTTCATCCAGTAGGGGCCAATGGGGATGTCCTCCTGCTGGTGCACCTGGTAGCCGCAGTGCTCATAAAAGCCCTTGGCCGGGTTGTGGCGGTTTACATTCAGGTCGAGTGTTCGGGCACCCAGCTTTTTAACCCGATCCTCCACCGCCTGTAGCAGCACCTTGCCGCTGCCCTTGCCCTGCTCTTGCGGCAGAAGGTATATCTTGTTCAGTTTGTAGAGATTTGCCTGCGCATCTTTCACCGAGAAAGAGGCAAAACCCACAGGCACGCCTTCATTTTCCAGCAACAGGAACGTTTGTCCCTGCCGCATCTGCTCCTCCAGCGACTCCCTGCTGTAGATCACCCCAAACATATAGTACAGCTGCTCTTTGGAAAGTATACTTTGGTATGTGGGGCCCCAGGTGGCCTCAGCCAGTTGCATCAGCACCGGTAAGTCGGTGGAAGTGGCCTGGCGGATGTGGTATGAGTTAGGCATAAAGTATGGCGTTAGCAATGCCTGCAAGTTAGGCGCTGCAAGTATAAATGACAACGGATGGCCTGCTTTCAACTCTGACCCGATGTCTTATCTTTGTCTGCGTTAGTGCGTATCAACACAAAAACATGCCGTATGAAAGCAGTATACTTAGAGGATATCAACAAGCCTTTTACCCTGATAGAGGCGGAGAAACCCGTTGCCGGGCCCGGCGAGGTGGTGGTGCAGGTAAAGGCCGCCGCCCTTAACCGGCGCGATGTATGGATTCAGAAAGGACGCTATTTTATTAAGAAATACCCTGCCATACTTGGTTCCGACTGTGCGGGCGTGGTGGCTGAGCTAGGCGAGGGCGTGGACAAGGCCTGGCAGGATCAGCAGGTGCTGGTGGACCCCTCCGCCGACTGGGGCGACAACTCGAGGGCCCACTCGGCTGAGTATACCATATTGGGTATGCCTCACCATGGAGCCTTTGCCGAATACGTAAAGGTGCCGGCTGCAAACCTGTACCAACTGCCGCTTCACCTGAGCTTTGAGGAGGCCGCCGCTCTGCCCTTGGCGGGTGTTACAGCCTACAGGGCCTTGTTTACCAAGTGCGATCTGCAGCAGGGCGAACGTGTGCTGGTAACAGGTGCCGGGGGAGGCGTGGCGCTGTTTGCCATACAGTTTGCCCTGGCGGCCGGCGCCGAAGTATGGGTTACCTCGGGCACAGATGAGAAGATTGCCCTGGCCAAGGACTTGGGCGTGACCGGTGGCATCAACTATAAAACAGAGGAGTGGGGGAAAAAGCTGAAAGCCGAGACGGGTGGTTTTGATGTGATAATTGACAGCGCGGCGGGAGAGGGCTTTGTGCAGCTGGTGAAGCTGGCGCGGCCCGGAGGCCGTATCGGTATCTATGGCGGTACCACCGGCATGATAGGGCAGGTAAATCCTGCGGAGATCTTCTGGAAACAGTTGTCCATTTTTGGCAGCACCATGGGTACAAGTCAGGATTTTGCCAGCATGGTGCGACTGGTAAGCGAGAAGGAAATTCGCCCGATTGTGGACATCGTTTATCCGCTGGAGCAGGCCGAGGAAGCTGTGCGCTACCTGGAAGAGAACAAGCAGTTTGGCAAGGTTATTTTAAAGGTAAGCTAACCTTTCAATATGCTGAACAATCAGTTGCCGCTAAGGAATATAGAAATCCTCCTTTTCAGGGGGATTTTCTTTTTACTATATTTAAATATGAGAATCCTTTCTTGCATCAGCCTGGTGCTGCTACTCCTTTGTATAAGTATAAACACGATGGCACAGACCTCTGCTCAAAAGGTGCTGCGGCAGCAAACCGAGAACCAACTGGCCGCGATCATCAACCGCTCTCCGGCCGTGACGGGGCTCGTGGCGGTAGATCTTACCACTGGCGATACGTTCTCATTTAATGCCGGGGTCGTGTTTCCGCAGGCCAGCGCCATCAAGATTCCGGTGCTGATGAGTGTGTAC
This sequence comes from Pontibacter chinhatensis, assembly GCF_900113285.1. Classification (GTDB taxonomy): domain Bacteria; phylum Bacteroidota; class Bacteroidia; order Cytophagales; family Hymenobacteraceae; genus Pontibacter; species Pontibacter chinhatensis. The sequence goes on along the minus strand of NZ_FOOT01000002.1, from coordinate 345,522 downwards.
AAGCAGGCGCATGAGGGAAAGTTTTCGCTGACAGACATTAGACAAGTGGCGGCGGCAGATGTAGTGGGAGGAACCGGCGTACTCAAAGACCTGGATGGCCCACCTCCGATGAGCATCCGCAACCTGGGCATTCTGATGATCACGCTGAGTGACAACACGGCCACTAACGCGCTTATCGATCTGGTAAGTATGCAGGAGACCAATGCCATGCTGCGCGCACTCGGGGCAAAGCACACCCTGCTGCAGCGCCGGATGATCAATGCAGCCGCCTCGGGTAGGGGAGAGGAGAACATTTCGACCCCGGCAGATGCTGCCAAAATTCTGCAGTTACTCTACAAAGGCGAGTTCATCAACAAAGCCGCCTCCGAGGAGATTGTCTCCATACTTTCCAAAACCGATCGGCAGACAAGCAGGCTGGCTCCGGGCCTGCCAGACAACGTACCGATTGCCTTTAAGCCGGGCATTCTGAATGGTGTTTCCACGGAGTGGGCGATTGTGCTGCTGCCCGAGCGGCCGTATGCGGTGGCCGTGATGGAGAGCTACAAAGTAAAAGGGCAGGCCGAGCACACCATAGAGGACTTGTCCGAGGTGCTGTACCAGTATTTCTGGCGCATGGGCAACGCCACCCGCTACGGCACTTACGTGGACCCGAAGCTGATTAAGTAACCGGTAGCCATACTTTATACTTTATCCTGATGTCAAAACCCCTTTCTCTGCTGCCGCTCATCATACTTTGCATACTTCTGTGGGAGCCTATACTTGCCCAGAAGCAAGCCAGTCCGCTGGCCGGCAAGGTTGTCTGCCTGGACGCGGGCCATGGCGGTACGGCTGCCACCGACAGCTACAGGGCAGGGCCTACGGGCGAGCGGGAAGAGTGGATCAACCTGCGGGTGGCCCTGCTGCTGCAAAAGATGCTGGAGAAGAAAGGCGCAACGGTGGTGATGACACGCACGGCGGATGATAACATTCCGCTGGCGGACCGCGCCCGGCTGGCTATCGACAAGAATGCCGATGTGTTCCTGTCGGTGCACCACAACGCCACGGCAGACCCGGCGGTGAATTTTCCGATCATCTACTTTCACGGCAATGCCACCGAGAACGCGGCTAGCGTAGCTTTGGGGATGGATGTGGCGCAGGCGCTTGCAAGGCATCTTTACAAAAGCAAGACGCCGGTAAGCCTGGTGTCCGACCACGTGATTTTTGCCACTGCCGGCACCAAGGTGCTGCGCGATACCTATGGTATACCGGGCGTTATCGCAGAAGCTTCGTTTTTTACCAATGCAGCGGAAGAGAAGCGATTGAAGAAGAAAAAGTATAACCGTCGGGAGGCGCAGGCTTACGTGGAAGCACTGGAAGCGTTTTTCAGCAAGCCGATGCCAGCCGTTGCACCGAAGAACTCAGCGGTGCACTTTCCGCCTTTCCGGGCGTTTCAGGAAGCTGAACGTATGAGCGAAATCGCAAAAGCATGGCAGCAGGATTACCAGGAAGGCCTAGAGCTAATGGCGCTGCCAGACACGGCTTTCTGGCAGCAAGCCTATGAGCTGTTTACACGATCGGCCCGCTCCTTTCCGGATTCATACGTGGCGGCGCAGTGCCATCAGAACAGGGCCATACTTTTGGAGAGACTGGGAAAACCCCAGGAGGCTCTGACAGAGGCTATCCGGGCAAAGGAGCATTACGTGCCGGTAACCATAAAGTAAATCGTTACCATTCATACTCATTTATACTTCCATGAAAACACATTCCAGGTTGTTCAGAGGGATAGCATTAAAAGCTAGTGCGGTGGGTTTATACTTCCTCTGTTCCTGCGCCGGCCCTGCCTTCCAGATACTCGAAAAGCCCATCGTTTTTGACGAGGAGCGGCAGCAGCTCTCGCTCGAGTACATGAAAAACCGGCATAACATTGAGAAGGATGCGCCTTACATCGAGCCCAAAATCATCGTGCTGCACTGGACTGCCATCCCTACGCTGGAACGGTCTTTCGCAGCCATGAACCCGACGCTTCTGCCCGGTGCCCGAACCGAAATCGGCTCTGCCAGTAACCTGAATGTGTCTGCCCAGTTTCTGGTGGACCGTGACGGCACCGTTTACCGCCAGCTTCCGGACACGGCTTTTGCCCGCCATGTGATCGGGCTTAACCATTGCGCCATCGGCGTAGAGAACGTGGGAGGAGGCAAGGAAGGCCTGACCAAGGCCCAACTAAAAGCCAATGAAGATTTGGTACGCTATCTCAAAAGCAAGTATGACATTGAGTACCTGATCGGGCATTATGAGTACCAGGACTTCGAGGGCCACCCGCTGTGGAAAGAAGCCGACGCCGGCTACAGAACCATAAAAGTGGACCCAGGAGAGGAGTTTATGAAGCAGATCCGGGACAGGGTGAAGGATCTGGGTTTGAAGGGATCGCCTAAATCTTAGGGGCTGGGGTAGAAGATGGTAGGTAGGATGGTTGGCGCTCCTATGTATACTTTTTGCAGTACCGGGTCCAACCACCCCTGGCCCCTCCTTGGCTAAGGAGGGGCGCTTGGGATTGCTTTGGCTGAAGTATAAGCTTCGTTGCTGTTGTTCCTGCAAAGTATAAACCCACACCTCCGAGGAGGGGAATTATCAGCAGACGACTACACCCCTCTTGAGCTTTGCTCGCAAGCATCGACCTCTCGTTCTCACTTGTCCTCAAGGGGACAGTTTGTATTTATCACCTTCCTTGTCATCTTGAGCTGCGCGAGAGAACTATCGGGAATTTTAAAGAGATCTCTCCCGATGGTCGAGATGACAGCAGGGGCAGTGGCTATCGAATGATTCCCAGCCTTTGGGTTGAGCGCCTTGTAGATTTCCGGTGCCCGCCAAGGGCATTGCGACCGAAGGGTAGCAAAGGAAATGTACACCGCGCGATGCCCGAAGGCGAGGCCTCCCGGCCTGGGAGGGCACCAAAGTCAGAGATGCAACGATAGGCTTGTGGGAACTAGAGGATGAACTTAGGCTAGCAAGAATAGCTTGGTTCAAATGGAAGGAAGCGGGGGCTAGGAAAGTATAGCCAAAGTATAAAGTATGGTCGAGGCAAGTATGGCTCTGCGAGCCAGTTGGGTACAAACCCAACTTCATAGGTAGGCGCGGGTTGCAAACCCGCGCCAGCAATGGAGGATGAACGGGAGCTAGCAAGGATAGCTTGTTTCAAGTCGAAGGAAACGGTGGCTAGGAAAGTATAATCAAAGTATAAAATGGCACGGAAGAAATACCCTACACAGAAGAGGTAAGTATAAAAAGGGGGAGGCGAGCAAATTAGCCCGCCTCCCTCTTTTATTATAGCTATACTTCCTCGTTACTGATTCTGCTGCTCCAGCAGGTTCAGCAGGAAGGCATACTGCAGAGCCGTCTCTTTGTAGCGCTGGAAACGACCAGAGGCGCCGCCGTGGCCGGCTTCCATGTTGGTGTGCAGCAGCAGCATGTTGTCATCCGTCTTCATCTCGCGCAGCTTGGCAACCCACTTGGCAGGCTCCCAGTACTGCACCTGCGAGTCGTGGAGGCCGGTGGTTACGAGCATGTTCGGGTATGCCTTGGCCTCTACGTTGTCGTAAGGCGAGTAGGAGAGCATGTAGTCGTAGTACTCCTTGTTAGCCGGGTTGCCCCACTCGTCAAACTCACCGGTAGTCAGCGGTATACTTGTGTCGAGCATAGTCGTTACCACGTCCACAAACGGAACGGCTGCAATTACACCCTTATACAATTCCGGACACATGTTGATTACGGCACCCATTAGCAGGCCGCCGGCGCTGCCGCCCATGGCAAACAGCTTGTCCGGATTGGTGTACTTCTGCTCAATCAGGAACTCAGAGGCATCGATAAAGTCGGTGAAGGTGTTCTTCTTCTTCAGCATTTTTCCATCCTCATACCATTGGCGGCCCATTTCCTGGCCCCCGCGGATATGGGCAATGGCGTAAACAAAGCCGCGGTCCAGCAGGCTCAGGCGCACGGAGCTGAAGCTTGGGTTCATGCTGTTGCCGTAAGAGCCGTAAGCGTAAAGCAGCGTCGGGTTGTTGCCGTCCAGCGTCAGGCCTTTGCGGTAAACCAGCGACACCGGAATCTTAGTGCCATCGTCTGCAGTGGCGAACATGCGCTTGGCTTCGTAGTTGTTCGGGTCAAAATCGCCTACCACCTCGTCACGCTTCAGCAGCTCGGGCTCCTTCGTCTGCATGTTGTAATCGTAAGTGGAGTAGGGGGTAGTGAGCGACGTATAACCAAAGCGCAGCTCCTTGCTGTCGAAGTCCGGGTTGTTGCCGATGTAGGCGGTATAGGCCTCTTCCTCGAAGTTGATATAGTAATCGGTTTTGGCGTCTTTCCAGCCTTTGATGCGGATTTGCGTGAGGCCATCCTTGCGCTCCTGCAGGGCCAGGTAATCCTTGAAAATCTCGATGCCTTCCAGCAGCACATCCTTACGGTGCGGAATCACCTCTTTCCAGTTCTCCTTGCCTGTTTTGGTTACCGGCGTCTGCATCAGCTTAAAGTTGGTCGCGCCATCCTTGTTGGTTACAATGTAGAAGTTTTCGCCGAAGTGGTCCACGCTATACTCCAGGCCGCGCTCCCGTGGCTGAATCACCTTAAAGCCACCGTTAGGGTTGTTGGCGTCCAGGTAGCGGTACTCCTGGGCCATGGTGCTGTGGCTGCCGATGATGATGTACTTATCAGACTTGGTCTTGAACACGTAGGTGCTGAAGGTTTCGTCGGCCTCGTGGAATACCTCCTTATCCTGCGAGGCGGGCGTGCCCAGGGTATGGCGGAAAATTTTAAACGAACGCAATGCCGGGTCCTTCACCGAATAGTAGACCGTCTTGTTGTCATTGGCCCATACGGCGCCACCGGTGGTGTTCGGAATGGCATCGGGCAGCAGCTCGCCGGTCTGCAGGTTCTTAAAGCGGATGGTGTACTGGCGGCGGCTCACGGTGTCCTCGCCGAAGGCCAGCAGCTGGTTGTTCGGGCTCACGCTCAGGCCAGCGGCAGCGTAGTATTTTTTGCCCGCAGCGCGTTCGTTGGCGTTGAGCATCACCTCGTCCTTAGCCTCTCTGGTTTCTTTCTTGCGGGCATAGATAGGGTACTCCTTGCCTTCCTCGTAGCGCACAAAGTACCAATAGCCGTTGTCCTTGTAAGGCACCGTTTCGTCGTTCTGCTTGATGCGGCCCACGATCTCGTCATAGAGCTTTTGCTGCAGCTCCTCGGTATGGCCCAGCACCTGCTTGGTGTAGTCGTTTTCGGCGTTCAGGTAGGCAATCACCTCCGGATCTTCGCGCTGGTTGAGCCAGTAATAGTTGTCAATGCGGGTATGGCCGTGGGTGGTCAGCTCTTTAGGCACCTTTTTAGCCACCGGCGGCTGCGGCAAGGTGCTTTCAGCGGTGGCGGTTTGGGCCGTGGTGGCGCTGTCGGTGGTAGTGGACGAGCAGCCGGAGCCTGCTACAAGGCAGGCAACCAGAAGCGACGCAGAGGCGGCCGCCTTGGGCTTGAGGTATTTCATAGGTTGATGTTAGTTTAGTAGTATACTTTCCGGGAGCAGAAACTGCTATGGGAGCCTCAATTTATGTAAAATAAGACGTAAACAAAACAGGAGATAACGTTATGCATGCCGAGTACTTTTGTGTATATTGTGCCTCATCACAAAACAAACTAGTTTGATAAATATGGCCACACAAGAAGAATTTGAAAGCGCAGTAGCAAAGTCCAAAACCCTGACCGAGCGTCCCAGCAACGACGTGCTGCTGAAACTGTACGCCCTCTACAAGCAGGCCACCGAAGGCGACGTGAACACCGAGCGCCCGGGCGGCTTCGACTTTAAAAACATTGCCAAGTGGGATGCCTGGAAAAAGCAAGAGGGCAAAAGCCAGGAAGCGGCCCGTGCCGAGTACGTGCAGTTTGTAAACGAGCTGGTGGGCTAAGGACGCAGGTTTTATACTTTAAAGTATAAAAAAGGGAGCCTCCTCAGGCTCCCTTTTTTATTTTTTCGCTTTCCAGAAATGGCCGCAGTTGTAGCATTTATACTTACGGCTGCGGAAAGGCACCGGAAAACCCAGCAACAGGTAACTAAGCGAGAAAACCGTTTTGTTATACTTTTCCTCTGCCACGTTGTCGGAGCCGCAGTTGGGGCAGGTGCGCGCCGGGGCATGCTCCTGCATGGGCGGGGCCAGCTCAATGGTGTCGTAATCAAACTGGCTGGTGCCCTCCTGTATGCGCGCCAGGATGGCCTTGGCCTCCATCACGTCGCTTTCCGATACCTTTAGTTTTACGCCTCCCACTGCCACCGAGTAAAAGGGCTGCACCCCCACAATGTGCTCATCCCCCAGAAAGCAAAGTATACCTTCTGCCTCCAGGCGGCCCTTCAGGATGTGGGCCTCGGTAAGCTCATGAAACGTGGCAATGGTAACCAGGCGCTCTGCCATACTTTATAGGTTATACTTTTCTGGGAGGAAGGTCGAAGGCTTCGGCGTTGTGCTCAAAATGACCCTTGTGCGAGCCATCGCAAAAAGGCTTGTTCTTGGACAGACCGCAGCGGCAGATAGATACCAGCGTGCGACCGCCCAGGCCGTATACGTTCCCGTCCTTATCTACTATTTCAAAATCCTCGCCCTCTATGCGCAGCGACCCGTTATTGTTTACTGTAATTTTAGTTTTAGACATGGTGTTGCATTGTTTTTGTAAAGCAATATACTCATTGTTGCCGGAATTTCCGCAAAAGGAGCAAATAGCGGCAGGTATAAAACAGCAGCGGCCCCTTATTATTGTAATAGGGGCCGCTGCTGCAAGTTTGGCTAATAGTTGTTAATGGCTGTACAGGTACTGGTAGGTTACACGCTTGCCGCTTGGCGACGTTACCGTCTGGGTTTGTGGGTAGCCACGCTCATCGTACGTATAAGTGTAGCTGTACTTGTATGTTTTCTTGCTGTTGTGCACCACTGTGGTGGAAGCTGTCAGGTTATTGGGGCTGCTGGCCGTTCCGGGCTCAGTTAGGTTATGGAACGGGTTCACGTTACCGTCGTAGGAGTTGGTGGTGGTAGAGAACAGCTTGGCCTCTTTGTTGTCGTCTATCACGTACTGCTTCTCCTGGGCGTAATTGCCGTTGGGCAGCACCTCATACGTGGTGTAAGACTTCAGTTTGCCTTCTCCCTCACCTTCTTTTCCTTCAAAAACTGACTTTTTCTCCAGCTTGTTGTTGGCGTCGTAATCATAGGTGGCGTAGGCGGTGTACTCCAGCTTGCTGCCGTTGTAGTAGGCCATGGTGCTCTTCTTCAGCTCGCCGGAGGTGCTGTAGGTAAAGGTCTGCTCCGAAAGCAGCGACTTGGTGCCGGCGGCATAGGAGCTGCTCTTCAGGATACGGCCTTTCTGGTCGCGTTCATACTTCTCAAAACTTTCCAGCTCGCCGCTTTCCACGTCGTAGTGGTTGATTTGGCTCAGGTTAGAGCCTGCAAAATTGTAGGAGGTAACCTCGGCAGAGTCTGCCATAATGTGGGTGATAACTCCCTTCCGTTCCAGCGTAGGCTGGATTGATTCGTTTTCCTGCTTTTCGCAAGAGCTAAACGCCACCACGCCTAACATCAGCATAGCAGGCATAAATTTGTTTCTCAGTGTCATTGGGCTAAAAGTTGAAATATGATGAAACAACGCTTACCGGATGCCTTCTCCCGCAAGTCTCACTGAGAACGCCATTTAATTTAAAAAAATTGCACTTGTTCCTAAAATATAGCTGGTGGTATGGGCGGGGTGGGGGAATTTGTTGTACTTAAGTAATTGTAAAACAAGGTGTTTTGTTGAGGAGGGTGGTCTGGTAAAAAATATAAAAAATTTAAATAATATGATATTTGGTATATCTTATACTTCACTTTTTTAGTTAAGGCTGGCCGAGCGGGCAATGCTGAGCAGCTCATCGCCGGCATCTATGTTGTGGCGCAGTTCCTCTATCAGGTTCACGGTCACGCGCAGTGCCTTCAGCCCCTGCACCCCCTGCAGATCCTCTACCTCCAATTGCTCCACCTCCTCCTCGATGTAGCCCTCGGCTACCAGGAAGTGGATGTAGCGCATGTACTCCTGCACGGCCCCCTGCTGGGTGTAGACAATGGCTATCTTGCCCGGCTGGGTCAGGCGCTCCGCGCTGCCCCGAACGGTGGCCTTGTCCAAGCGCTTTTTGATGATCTCGTAGCTGATGTTGTTGGCCCCGTCCACGTCGAACTTCTTCTCATCGAGCCGGTAGCGTATCGAGATGGGGTCGGAGTGCACCAGGATGAGCTGGGTGATCTCCAGCGGGAGCTTTAGGCTGCTGCGTAGTTTGTGGGTGCGGCGTGCTATCTCGCAGGTGAGCATCAGCTGCCACAGGCGCATGTTCTTCAGGTATATCGGCTGGAAGCTTCCGGTATTAAGCAGCGAGGCGCCTATGTAGATATTATACTCCACGCCATCGGTTTTATACTTCTCAAAGTAGTGCGGGAAAATCTGCTGTGCCTTCTCCTCCTCACGGTCCAGGAAGCCGGAGATGGTTTCGTTTATCATAAACAGGCTCTCCTCGTAGGCGCGCCGCTTGTTGTAAACAGCCTTGTACGGGTTGTTGATGGCTAGCCGGTATTCCTCAATCGGCTTTACGGAGGCCGGGTCCTTTTTGGCAAAGTAGCCGAAGAGGGGCTCTATTTCCGAACGTAGGAAGTCCAGTATGGCCACTTCGTCGCCGGAAGACAGCTCGTGCAGGATGCCCTGCGACAGGCTGTCGATCTTAAAGATGAGCTCGTCAAGTATAGGCAGGGGCATTTTATCTTTCACGGTAAGTATCACCTCCTTGGCCAGCACCAGCTGCTCCAGCATATCGCCTTGTATGGCCTTGTTGCGCTCGGCAGCAGAGCTCCGGATGTCCGATGAGCCGTAGAGCGGGTAGATATCACGGAAAATAATGGGCTCCACCTCGGGACTGTCGTTGCGCTCCATCTTCTCGAGCAGGTTAATCGCCGCCTGCGTAAAGCGCCACTCCACAATGGGGTGGATGGCCGTGTACTTCTCCTTGATGATGCTTTGGATACTGCTTCGTAGCTCGTCGAGGCTGCGGTTAATGGCCAACGCGAACAGCGGCAGTATTTCCTTCAGCCTGATAGTAGACAGTGCGTTCAGCTCACCGGGAATAGGCGAGGCCAGCTCCATCAGCCCCAGCGTTTTACCCTCGTACTGCAGCGGCGCGATGATGAGGTTTCGGATGCTCTGCTCCAGCAGCCGCTGCTCGATGCGGGTAGTGTGCTGCAACTCCTGCAGGTCTTCCACCACCACCGTGTGGCCCTCGCGCAGCACGGGCTCATAGATAGAGTTGCCCAAATCTTTTAGCGAGAGGTCACAGTCGTGGGTCAGGATGAGGCCTTTCCAGATGCGGCGGGCATAGCCTGTGTCGAACTCCCGCAGGTCGGGGCAGGAGGCGAAGCCGAGCTGAATGCCGGGCAGGCCAAAGAGCACGCGCAGCTTCTCCTGCAGGCTCAGAAAGCCCTCTTCGGAGCTCACGGAGTCCCGGTCCAGCAGGTCGTAGCGCAGCGAGGAGATGGTTTCCTCCATTGTTACGTCGGTAAAATCGTGGATGGCAAAGCCGCTGAACTCGAAGTTATCAGGCGGAAGCATCTGCATCCACAGGTCCAGGTCGTGGTAGCGGTTGATGAGGTAGTTTATTTGCTGGGCCCTGAGCGGTGCGAGCTCCCCACGGGCCTTCACCTCCATAAACTTCAGGTCGATGTCTACCTTGTAGTGGCGCGGCAGGTTCGTAAACTTATCGTGCACGGTAAACACAAAGGGCTCATCTACTACAAAGTTGGCGTTGTAGAACTTGGCAAGTATAATGGTGTAGGCCTGCAGCGTAAGCCTGTAAAGCAGTGTTTTGCGGTCCAGGGCCAGGCGTTTGGAGGGGTCAGTACCTGTCAGCAGGTCCAGCTCCACGAGTTTTGGCGTGGCATAGAAGCGGTGGAAGCTGAAGGGCGGTGTAACGGCCTTGATGTCGTTCTCCCACAGGGCGCTCGGGAAAATTTCCCCCATCAGCACGTTCAGCGTGTCCAGGTGCTGTTGCATCACGGCCTCGTCCTCGATGGAGCCTGCCAGGGCCTGGCTGTTGCGCAGCGTTTGTATCAGCTCACGGATTCGGGCGGCGTTGCACTTGGGGTCGGTTTTCAGCTTGCCCTCCCAATAGGTGATCAGCGGCTCCAGGCTCAAGGTTGACTTGAACGGAAAATCGTTCATGCTCAGCGTGGGCACATCGCTGTTGCTGATCGAGATAACGGTTTCATGGAAGCTGCCTTTTGCCTTTTTATTCATATAATAGTCCCCAAACCATACTTTGTGGCGTTACTTTTTGGATGCTTACCAAGTTTAAACGAGGTTTGCCTGTATAAGTATGAAACAAGCCGTAGCGGTTGATGTTATCATTTTGTTTCCTGGCCGGAGGAAATAAAATTGGCGGCAGAATATTATTCTGGCACAATATTTACGGATGAGCCTAATTAAAGTTTATAAGTATAGCTGATACAACTATGAAGAGAACCCTTACATGGATGCTGACCATCCTGCTGACGGTAACAGCGGCAGGCGTGGTGCAGGCGCAATCGCAGCTGGAGCGCGACCTGGCCGACCTGCGCACCTGGATGAAGCAGCGCAGCAGCCAGGCAGACAGCACAATCGCCGCTGAGTGGCCCACCGTTAAAAAAGAGTTTAAAGAGCTGACCTACAGCCTGGACGGCAATACAAGAAAGCTGTCGGAGCAGTCCAGGAGCGAGTATAACGGCTACAAAGAGCAGTATGCTGCCTGGCAGCAGCGCCACGAGAGCGAGCTGGTGAACCTGGACGGGCGCGAGCTGGAGCGCTGGGAGCGCGAGATGACGGGCACCACCACGATTGACAGAATAAAACCGGTGCACCTGCGCGATGCCTTTACCCGTGCCCTGGAGTATACCCGCGGCTACCGCCAGGACTGGAGCCTGCGCGACTGGGCTTACGCCGAGTTTGTGATGGGCGAGCTCAACAGCCGCAAAGCAGACGTGCTGGACCTGCTGAGCGCGGGCGACAAAATCAAGATTGCGGCCCTGCAGGTAGAGTTTACCACCCTGCAGAAAAGCCGCCAGGCCAAAGACGCTTACGAGGACCGTAGAAAAGAGCGCCGCTAAGTATAAAGTATAAAAAAGCAGCAGCCCCGGCAGAAGTATAATCTGCCGGGGCTGCCTGTTTCTGGTTAGTTTGTTTCTAAATTGAGTTCTTGCCCTTCATGCCACCAGATTGGTCCTGCTTATCGTTGCGGCCCTGGTTTTTGTCTTTCTGCTGGTCGCCCATGCTGCGGTTGCCTTCCTGGCCTCCTTGCTTCTTCGCCTCAGGTTTCTGCGACTTGTTCTTGTCCTGATTATGTCCCTTTGTCATAACTTAAATTAAGTTTGGTACTATACTATGTACGATGGGCATTAGCCTTGGTTGGTGTTTGAACATGTATAGGGTTTTCGTAATGTTGATAATCCCGTGGGCAACTTGTAGATAAAGCTTTGCTAAAATAGCTTACTTTTGTGGCCCTTATACTTAAAAGTACAGAATTACCATGCACATCGCGATAGTGGGTAACATTGGCGCCGGCAAAACCACGCTGGCCACTAAGTTGGCTCAGCACTTTAACTGGGATTTATACCTGGAGGCAGTAGACAATAACCCCTACCTGAAGGATTTTTATGAGGACATGGAGCGTTGGGCCTTCCATCTGCAGGTTTATTTCCTGAACAGCCGCTTTAACCAGGTGCAGCAGATACAGGCCGCCAGCAAAGATGTTATCCAGGACCGCACCATCTACGAGGATGCCCACATTTTCGCCAAAAACCTGCACCAGTCGGGCCTGATGAGCACCCGCGACTACGAGAACTACTACGCCCTGTTCCAGTCGATGATCAGCATGGTGAAGGCGCCTGATCTGATGATCTACCTGAAGGCCGACTTGCCGAAACTCATCGGCCAGATAGAGAAGCGCAACCGCGACTACGAGAACAACATCAGCATTAATTACCTCCGCAACCTGAACGAGCACTACAACACCTGGATGGGCAACTACGACCTGGGCAAGCTGCTGGTGGTAGACGTCAACAACCTGGACTTTGTAGCCAACCCCGAGGACTTGGGCGTTATCATCGAAAAGATCCAGCGCGAGCTGTTCGGCCTGTTTTAGCGAATGTTTTTATACTTGCTTATACTTTAGAAAAGGGCGCAACCTGGTTGCTGCCCTTTTTCTTTTGGTAGTGGATTCATTTACACTTGGCCACATATAAATCCTAGCCACGTCTTAAGAACAGGGGAGGGAGTTATTGCAGTGCCGGGTCTAACCACCCCTGGCCCCTCCTTGTCTAAGGAGGGGAGTGTGTTATTACTTTGGCTGAAGTATAGATTTCATAGCTTCTGTTCTCGTAAGGGCAGGTCGCGACCTGTCCCTACAAGTATAAACCCAGCAGGTGATTACACCCCTCTTGAGCTTTGCTCGCAAGCTTCGAACTCCCGTTCTCCCTTGTCCTCAAGGGGACAGCTTATACTTGTTGCAAAGCTAAGGCTGTGGCTATCGAACCTATCCCAGCCTTTGGGTTGAGCGCCTTGTGAGATCCGGTGCCCGGTAAGGGCATGCTGAGCGGCAGCGAGGCAAGGAGGGAACACCGCGCGATGCCCGAAGGCGAGGCCTCCCGGCCTGGGAGGGCACCAAGCAAGAGATGAAGCGAGACGCTTGTGGGAACTAGAGGATGAACTGTAGTTTGAAAGTATAGCTTGCCTCAAGTTGCAGAAAGCCGAGGCTAGGAAAGTATAACCAAAGTATAAGGTATCGGCTAAGTATAGGGTACATTCAAAGTTGCTGTAAAACCGGTATCAGTAAACAGCTTGAGGAAGTATAACCGAAGAAGAACCCCTGCATTGTCGTAAACCCAAAAAACATTAACTTCATCATCAAACTAATCCTAAACTAACCTCATGAAACCACGCCACATACTTTTTGCCTCGGCCATCGCCGCAGCTACCTTTGGCTGCGGCGGCAATAACTCCGAAACTAACGGGGCAACAACCGAAACTTCTGCCTCAGACGAACTGCAGCGGAAGCTGGACGCCTATACCACCGTGCGCCTTACCTCCGACCTGAGCCACCTGAGCGAGAACGAGAAAAAAATGATCCCGCTGCTGATCGAGGCCTCGGACATCATGAACGGCCTGTTCTGGTATGAGGCGTACGGCAAGAGCGATTCGCTGCTGGCCGCGCTGGACAACGAGACTGCCCGCAAGTATGTGCAGATAAACTATGGCCCCTGGGACCGCCTGAACAACAACGAGCCGTTTATACCTGGGGTAGGGCCAAAGCCGGACGGCGCCAACTTTTACCCGACCGATATGACGAAGGAGGAGTTTGAGCAAGCCAACCTCCCTGACAAAGCCAGCCAGTATACGCTCCTGCGCCGTGATGCGGAGGGGAAGCTGATCACAGTGCCTTATCATGTGGAGTTTAAGGAACAGGTGCAGCGCGTGTCGGACCTGCTGAAGCAGGCTGCTGCCCTGGCCGAGGACGCCGGCCTGAAAAAATACCTGACCCTGCGTGCTGAGGCCATGCTGAATGACAACTACCAGTCATCCGACCTGGCCTGGATGGACATGAAAACAAATAAGCTGGACATCGTGATCGGCCCGATCGAGACGTACGAGGACAAGCTTTTCGGCTATAAGGCTGCCCACGAGGCCTACGTGCTGGTGAAGGATATGGAGTGGAGCGACCGGCTGTCCAAGTATGCTGCCTTCCTGCCAGAGCTCCAGCGTGGCCTGCCTGTTGCGGCACAATATAAAACCGAAAGCCCCGGTACCGACTCCGATCTGAACGCCTACGACGTGGTATACTACGCCGGCGACAGCAATGCGGGAAGCAAGACCATCGCCATTAACCTGCCCAACGACGAGGAGGTGCAGTTGAAGAAGGGCACACGTCGCCTGCAGCTCAAGAACGCCATGCAAGCCAAGTTCGACAAGATCATGGAGCCGATTGCTGACGAACTGATCGCAGAGGATCAGCAGCAGTACGTTACCTTCGACGCATTCTTTGCCAACACCATGTTCCACGAGGTGGCGCACGGACTGGGCATCAAGAACACCATCAACAAAAAAGGCACGGTGCGCGAGGCCCTGAAAGAGCATGCCTCCGCGTTGGAGGAAGGCAAGGCTGATATCCTGGGGCTGTACATGATCACGCAGCTGCACGGAAAAGGCGAAGTGGAGGGTGACCTGAAGGAGTATTACACCACTTTCCTGGCCGGTATCTTCCGTTCGGTTAGGTTTGGGGCAGCCAGTGCCCATGGCAAGGCAAACATGGTGCGCTTTAATTTCTTTAAAGATAACGGCGCCTTTGAGCGGGATGAGGCTACTGGCAAGTACAGCGTGAACTATGACAAGATGCGTGAGGCCATGAACAAGCTGTCGGAGAAGATACTGACGCTGCAGGGCAACGGCGATTACGCAGGTGTGGGTACGCTACTGAATGAGCAGGGACAAATCAGTCCGCAGCTTCAGGCTGACCTGGACCGCCTGGCCAAAGCGAACATACCCGTAGACATTGTGTTTGAGCAGGGCACCGAGGTGCTGGGCCTGAAGTAAAAATCAACCTAAAAACCTTTTTGTAAAGTATGGATGAGCCCGGCTACAAGTCGGGCTCATTTTATTTAAGAGTGTGACGTGTGTGTACTATTCGAGTGTAGATTATAACTTATTGTTTGTCCTCTCAACAAAGCTGCCGGAAAGATTTAATTGTAGCGGTGTTCGTCTCACTTCTGAGGAGTTACGTGTAAAAATTAAGTAAACAACTCGCCTTTTTTAGTGAAGCCTCCAGTTTTTGGATAGAAGTTAAGTAAAGATTGGGAATCTCAAAAACTTAAACAATGGGGATAGAGTATGTTATGGTTGTTTAATTTATTACTAACCAAATACTTAAAATCATCCAGTACCAGCCATGAAGAGTTTCTATGACTTTAACAGAAGTAGCCCGGAGGAGCGCCAGCAGCAGTACAAGTACTTCCCCGAGATGGCGCTTTTTCACATTGCGCTCCGGGAGGAGCTAGGGGAAGAGGAGTATAATGCTTTCTACCGCGCCGAGCAGGAAGCAGCGCAAAAACGCTCCATTACACCAATGTCTCACCAAACTTCCAGGAAATGGGTAACCGCGTAAGGCAAAGCCAGCATACTATGTGAGGAGGCAAACTGTAACAGAACAGTTTGCCTCTTTTCTTTTCTGAGAATCTATTCTACTCCAGAAACCCGATACACTCCTACTGAGTCTACAGGGGCCACAGAGAGGTACCAAGGGAGTTGGTATGAATAAGAGTTATAAAACCTGGCAAAATGTGCAGTAGTGAAGAAGTTCAGCAAGGTGGGGGAGTAGCTTATACTTTCCTCTTTCTCTAGCACAATGTTATCCGATACTTTCTGCTTTGCGATGACTTCAGGAATAACGAAATAATCTCCCGCTTGAGGATCAGATACATCGTACTCATAAAACAGCATGCCAGCCTTTTTGCTGTACCACTGCCATCCCCAGTGTCCTGTAGTCCATACCTTGCTGTTTGTAGGCACGTGCTTTAGAGCCATCGGAACAGCTTTTCTGTAAAAATCTGCATAAACCCAGTCGGATATCCCTAGTGCTAGACCCAAAAAGCAGGTGAGACCTATTGATGCTTTAGTGGCCTTAGGCAATGTATTCCTATAGACGTACCCACCAAGTATAATAAACGGGGGAAGAAGCAGGAGCACGTGTCTTGTTGCCATAAATGGTGAATAGATCAGAATAAATGCACCCATCGCTAATCCCCACAGAAACACTATTACTGCCTTCCTGTCAGGAACCATTCTTCTTGCAGCAAAGAAAAACAGGATGATAACAAGTAAACCGTTGTACGCAAATATGGTCCAAAACAGGCTATAGGGAATAGATCTCACCACGGGCCCATATACCAGGACATAGGCAGCCACCACAAATATGGCAATACCGATAGCTACCGCTATTACTATCCTTTTCTTTTCTACTTTCTGGAAGGCGCTGATAAACATCAGTGAAAAAGGCGCGACTCCTCCGGTTGTGAGTATGAATGCAATGAAGTTATTACTAATGAGGCTCAGGGTAACTTCATTTCTAGGCCTCCCTAGCATGTGCGAACTGCCAAACTCCATGTAGTTTAAACCTGCCCAGGCAAGCAGCGCAACCGCAGGGATTAGAAGCGCCTTTATTAAGTGGGGCTTCCTCTTTTCAAGTACGGCATACAGCAGTACCAGCAGGAGGGGCAGTAATGAATATTTTAATAGCAGACCGAACGTAAGTATAATAGAAGCCAGGTAAATATTTCTTGCTTCATCTGCTTGCACAAGTAGGTAAATGAAGATGATAGATAAGCACAGGATTGGAATATCTATCATTAGGTTTTGATTTACTAAAAACGCAGGTCCGAGAGCCAGAAAGCATGTGCCTGTCAATGCAAAATCCTTTTGGAAGAGGCATAGTAGCTTGTAAAAATAGACAATGGCAAGAAGGCTGATCACAGCTTGTGCCAGGTGCAAGGGGACTTCGGAGAAGCCAAAAACAGCCCCCACCATAGCTACGAAATAAAAGTACCCAGGAGGTTGATTGAAGTGGAAAATTGGCTCACTGATATTATACCAGTTGATGGTCCCCGACATTGGTCGGAGTGGGTTGAGCCTAATCCACTCAGCGGCCTCTAAGTGGAAAACGTCATCAATGTGAAATGCTTTGTTCACATTGATAGCAGTTACAAGCGCCCAAATAACTAAAAGGACAATATAGGGGGAAGTATTAAGAGTCTTCGCGACTCTCCTTGATATACTCATTGTGTTCAGAGGGTGGAGTTTGTTTTTGAAGCTTTCATACCTGCTGCAGCACCAACTCCGCGCCCTCCTCGCCAATCAGGGAGCCAATAGCCACGCCCATCCCTCCTAAACGCACGGCACAACTTACCCGGTCCGTTACCTTCTGTATCAGTGTGGTTTTGGCGTTACCAGTGCCCAGGCCCATGATGCCGCTCCAGCGCTGCTCTATTTCAAAAGGCGTATCCGGAAGTATAACTTTATGCAGCAGCTCTTCTAGTCGTTGCTGAATCAGCTCTGTTAGCCCCAGTTCGGTGGTGGTTTCCTCTTCGAAAGCCAGGTTGCGGGCACCGCCAAAGAGCACCCTGTCGCCGATATTTCGGAAGTAGTAATAGCCTTTGTCGTAGTGGAAAGTGCCTTTGAACTTCAGGTTGTCGATGGGCTTTGTGATGAGCACCTGCGCCCTGGCAGGCTGTACCTGCAGTTGGGGCAGCAGTTTTTGGGCAAAGCCGTTGGTAGCCACCAGCACAGCGCGCGCCTTCAGGTATATGCCCTGCGCGGTGGTTGCCAACACGTCCTGGGAGTTCTCCTGCAGCGCCTGCACCTCCAGCCCGTTCAGCACCAGCACCCCCATACTTTGTACTTTCTGCGTGAGCGCCAGAATCATCTTGCCGGTATCAATCTGGCCTTCGGCTGTGCTCAGCAGCAGGTGCTGCACGCCCTTAAAACCAAACCGGCCAATTTTCTCATCCGCCCGCTGAAATATTTCCGCCTCGTTGAGTAAACTTTGCAGCTGCCTGTTCAGGTAGGGGAGTTGGTCCAGGCAGGCCTCGTACACCTCCTGCTGCTGCGGCTCGAACAGCTCGTACCCTCCCCAGCGGTGGTAGTCCAGGGTCGTGTCGCCGAGGTTCTGGCGCAGGCGCTGCAGGCCTTTCCAGCGGCGATCCACCAACCCGAACACCTCTTCTTCGGAGTGGTGCTGCAGGTCGTCCAGCAGCTCGGAGGGGCTGCCGAAGCAGGCAAAGCCCGCATTTTTGGAGCTGGCCCCGGTTGGCAGCAGGCCGCGCTCGGCCACGAGTACCTTTAGCTGCGGCTGCTGTTGTTTCAGGTGCAGGGCCGCGTTCAGCCCTACAATGCCACTGCCAATGATGAGTACATCAAGGTGGTTAAAGTATGTTTCCTGTTCCCAAAAACTCAGTTGCATAGGCTAATTGTCTGTCCGGAAGTAGGGGTGGTTGTAGTGGCGGGCCTCCTGCTCGTCTATCAGCTCGTAGCTTGTAAGCATGATCTCGCGCTCGCCGCTGTTCATGGCTTTTACAAAAATGCCCTCAGGTGTCTCGTAGATGGCGTAGTTGTGCTGCCCGAAAGGGTAAAGGTTGTTGCTGCGCAGGATTTGTGCCTGCGTAAGGTCTACCTGCCGCCCGTTGGTGGTGGTAACGATGTATCTGCTTTTATCCATGTTTCTTCTAATATGCGGCTTAGTATGGCACTTACTTCATCAGCCTGGCGCAGCACCATCAAGTGCCCGCCGTTTTTCACTTTAATGATATCAGGCCTGTCGTAGAGGGGCAGGATGCGGTCTTTGGTGCCGTGGATCTGCACCAATCCCGGCAGCACCTCCTCCTGCGGCCACTCCAGCAACTGGCCCAGCGACCAGCGCAGCACCTTCTCGTCAATCTCCAGGATGGCCCTTTTGAGCAATTGCTTCTCTGACCTGGATTGTGCCCCGAAAAACAGCGGTGCCAGCGGGTGTATGCTTTGCATGAGCTTTAGAGGCATCCAGCGGTGCAGGTGCGTTTTGCCCGCCAGGCGGTAAATGGCAGGCAGGGCATGGTGCGTTGCCATGCTGGAAATAAGGATTGTCTTGCGCGGCTTGAGGATCTTGCTCAGCTCAATGGCCACCAGTCCGCCGTAAGACATGCCCACCAGAATCGGCTCAGGGTCGGTGATCTGGTCCAGAAGCCGGAGCACGTACTCGTGCAGAGGCTCATCCAGGTGCTTTGGCGCTACCCACTCCACATACTGCTGCGGTATGTACTCGGGCAGCTTCAGGTACTGGAACATGCGCCAATCTGCCCCCAGCCCACTGATAAAGTATGCTTTGCTCATGGTGTGCTAACAGGGGAGAAAGATACTTGTTTTTTGGCAGAAGGAATAGCCTGCGGCAGCCTTTATACTTTGCGCATGCCTTATTCTGTCGTTGCCAACTCATGGCCCAGAAAGCGTAGCGCATCCTGCACCGTCTCCTGCGGCAGCTCTTCCATGGGTATATGGCCGGCACCGGGGTAGGTGATGAGTTTCGCGCTCTTTATACTTTTCTGGAAGCGTGCCGCATCAGCAACCGGCACCCAGGCATCGGCCTCGCCCCAAAGTATAAGCGTGGGCGCCTGCACCTGCGCCAGCTTATGCAGGTTGTCGGTGTCGAGCGTATTCATGCGGACGATGAAGGCCTCCCGGTTGCCTTCGCGCAGCAGCATGTCGTGGCTCAGGGAGATGGCTTGGTCGCTTAGCTTGCTGTCGTCGCCGTATACTTCGCGCAGGCTTTGGGCCACTATAAAGCGTGGCGTGATATACCTGAGCGAGTGCCTGAGCAGCGGCGTCTGGGCCATCCGGAAGGGCATGGAGATGCGTTTGTCGTTGGCGTTGGTAACACCCGTTGGGGCTAGCAGTATCAGTTTCTGCACCCGCTCGGGGTGGTTGGCGGCAAAGTCGTAAGCTATTTGCCCGCCCAGAGAACTGCCCGCCAGGTGGACTTTCTCAATGCCAAGGCTATCGAGGAAGTGCAGCAGCAGGCCGGAGTAGTAATCGATGGTGTAGGTATCGGTGGCGTTCGGGCCGGTGAGTCCAAAGCCGGGCAGGTCGAGGCGCAGCACGCGGTGGCTTTTGCTAAGCTCGGAGGCCCAGCCTTCCCAAGTGTTCAGCGAGGCGGCCGTGCCGTGCAGCAGCACTATCGGCATCCCCTGGCCCTCGTCGCGGTAGTGCAGGGTAGCGCCAGCTATGTTTTTATACTTTGAGGCCGGGTGTTTATACTTTGCCTCCAGTTCCCCGGCGGGTATATCGGCACGGAACAGAAGCGAAGTGCCAGCCACCAGCACCAATACGGCCGCTACGGCCATGCGTTTTACTCTGGAAGTCATCGTTTTAAGGTATGTATCGGGATGATGCAAAGTATAAATTTATACTTTAAAAGTATAAGAAAGGTAAGGCTCCTTCAGTATATTTTGCCTGACAGGAAAGGGGTCACACGGGTAGAAACACAAAAGCACCAGTAGCACAGGCCACTGGTGCTTTTGTGTTTCCACTCAAACGCTTACTTGTCCAAATCGACGCGCGGCTGCCTGCTGGCCTCCCGTGCGTGCAGCGTGTCTGATTTCCAGACAGCAGACCAGCCTCCGCCGTAGGAGTCTTCTATCTTGCCCTTTACAAAGCTGAGGCCTGTTACCAGTGCGCCCACCAGCGTGCTGTTCACCGTGGCCGCGGTATTGTCGAAGCCCAGCACCCAGGGCGCCAGCAGCAGCCAGAGCCCCAGCGGCACGTTGTAAAGGCGCACCACGCGCGTCGCCTCCCACCACGAGATAATGGCAAAGCTGGCGATCACGGGTCCTAAGATGTGCTCGTTGTTGGTGATGGTTTTGTCATCGGCGTAGCCGAGTATGGCGGCAGCGGCCATCAGCCAGATGCCGAGTATAGCGTTAATTACCTGTGCCCACATTGTTTTATACGTTTAGATAACTCTTCCCTGTACTTCCTTATAGCCCCAAAAGGCTTTCCACATCGATACTTTGGCATCTTTTACCCGCTTCATGTATTGCAGGCTGGCCAGCATCTCGTCCATGGCAGGGCCAATCATCACCACCGATATGAGCGCCGTAACCAGGCAAAGGGTACACCAGGCGTCGTAGAGCACCGGTTGCAGTACCACCAGTAGTACGCTAATAAACCCAAGCGGACCCACAGCCAAACCGAAGGCAATCACAATCCAGGGCATGGTGCGCCACCTCCGGGTACCCCCGATTATACCTGCCAGCGCATCCACCAGGTAACCGATGGCCCCAAGCGCGGCATCCGGGATAGGCAGTAACTGCGAGGTTTTGGATGTGAGTATTTTCTGGCTTCCATTGCCAAAGAACGGTTCCCAAACCGTGTCTATCACTTTCAGCTGGAACAGGGCCAGGTAGGTGGCAATGGCAAAGCCTACCATCGCCGCAATTACAATGGGCATGCGTTGCCCCCAGGAGGCCGGGTTGTAGCTCCACCCGGGCGGAATACCTTTCTCTTTGCTCATATAGCTTTTCCTGATTATAAGGATGTACTACGTGAGCGGCGGTGGTGCGTTTTGTTTTATACTTTCAGGGCACCTTGGGGCAGAAGCAGCGGCAAAGAAAAAGCCCGCAGCGCTTGCTGCGGGCCTTCCTATACGTCAGAAGTATAAATCTATACTTTGGATTTGCTGAACTTGCTGCCGAAGAGGTAGTACACCGGTATCCCCAGCGCCACGATAATGAGCCCCGGCCAGGTATATACCGGCTTGTAAATGAGCAGAATGACGCAGATAGCGGAGGCGAGGATAACGTATAGCGCGGGCAGCACCGGATAGCCGTAAGCCTTGTAAGGGCGCGGCAAATCAGGCCGTTTTTTGCGTAGCACGAAGATGCCGATAATAGTGAGGATGTAGAACAGCATGATGGCGAACACCACGTAGTCGAGCAGGTCGCCGAAGGTGCCGGTGAGGCAGAGCAAACAGGCCCACACGCACTGCAGCCACAGCGCCGCAGCCGGTACCCCGTTTTTGTTCAGGCGCCCCAGCCGCTCGAAAAACAGCCCGTCCTTGGCAATAGCATAGTATACGCGGGCCCCGGAAAGTATCGCGCCGTTGTTACAGCTGAACGTGGAAATCATGATGAGGATAGCCACGGCTATGGTAGCCTCGTAGCCCCCAATCACCTCGGCCACAGCGGCGGCCACACGGTCGTTGCTGGCAAAGGTGATGCCTTGCCCCACCACGGTGGTCGCGTCGGGAGAGCCGTGCATCGGCAGCACCAGCAGGTACACCAGGTTTATCAGCATGTAGATGCCCATCACAATCGCCGAACCAATCACCATGCTCAGCACGATCGTGCGCTTCGGGTTCACGATCTCATCGCCCGAAAACCCGATGTTGTTCCAGGAGTCGGCGGAGAAAAGGGCACCAACCATGGCCATACCCAGGGCTGAAATTAGCACCGCGCCTGTCGGGACCGGGGTAGCAGAGCCGCTGGCTCCCCAGAAATCGGAAAAGTTGGCCTCGATGGCCGTGTCGTTAATACCGAACAGCAACCCGAAAAGGATAAGCCCGAAAAGCGCGATCAGTTTGGTGCTGCCAAAGATGTTCTGGATCAGCTTACCGCTTTTAACGCCCAAGGAGTTCATGTAGGTCAGGAAAATGATGCTGATAATGGTGAGCAACTGCACAGAGGTAAACCCGAATCCGGCTATCTGCAGCAGCACGTTATCCTCGCTGAACCACGGAATAATTACGCCGGTAAAACGGGCAAAGGCCACGCCCACAGCCGCAATCACGCCAGTTTGTATCACCAGGAAAAGCGTCCAGCCATACAGAAAGGCCACCATCTTATTGTAGGCTTCCTTCAGATACACATATTGCCCGCCTACTTTGGGGAACATGGATGACAGCTCGCCATAGCTGATGGCGCCTACCATGGTAAGAAAGCCGGAGATGAGCCAAACCAGCATCATGTAGCCGGGGCTGACGACGGTGCGGGAGATATCGGCGGTAACGATAAAGATGCCGGAGCCGATCATGCCTCCCGTAACTATCATGATGGCATCGTAAAGGGTGATTTCGCGCTTGAAGCTCCCTTTTTCCTGCGCCTGGTCCTGCTCCTCGCTTAGTTCTGAAATATGCTGCATAAGTATAAAATAGGGGTAAAGGTAAGTGTTTTTCAGCCTCGGTGGTACAAATCAAGCCGTCCGGTTGCAGATTAACGTTGGGCGGCGCGGAGTGGAGGAAGTTTCCTTGAAAATGGCCTTTAAAAAGCCCGGATTATACTATGCCTTTTGTCTGTAATTCGGGGGTGTTCACGGATACTTTCTGGATGTTTGTATAATAAAGTAGTAACTGATGTAACAGTACTTTGCAATACCAAGTACTATAGAGTAGATTTGCAAGAACAAAATGTTACACAATTTAAATCTTAAAACTATGAAAATCATCGTTCTTATCGCCGCCTCAGTTTTTGGTTTTGGTTTCGCCGTTCAGGAGAGTTACCATGTAGCAAAGCCAAAACAAGTACTGGTGCTGTACCATGCCCCTGCAGCGCTGGAGGAGCCTGTTATGGATGTTGTATTAGACACTGTAGAAATCACAGTGGAAGCTCCGGCAGCGGTTGCCAGCCTGTAGGCAACCGCTGCGGAGCAGCAGCTCTCAGGCAGTTTGCTCCATGACAGTGGGAGGGAGGTTTAGAAGCCAGTCCAGCGCTTCATCTCTGTTGCTGAAATTCTGCATCTGCAGGCGTGGTGTTATGCGCAAGTATAAATCCCGTGCCGAAAGCCTGCTGAACATGTTGTTGGAGTAGATGTGCGCCAGGTAGTGTAAACCCGCATATAGCACCTGCGGCAGCCAGTCAAACTCCAGCCAGTCGTTGGCATCTGACCAGTCTCCGGTAACCAGGGTCTTGTCGTTAAGCAGCTTATCCGGGCAAGGGTAGGTCTGCAGCAGCGCCAGGTATACTTTAGAGGCCGTCACAACGTCGCCGCTGGTAATGTGACCATACCATTTGGCCTCTATGTAATCGGGATGCGACTGCAGCGTCACAAAAACATTGCCGCCGGGGTGCGCCAAATGGATAGGCTTTGGCCATGCAGCTATTTCCTTCTCAAATTCGCATGCATTTGGTGATGTCTTCATCGGATTGCCGCAATTAAGAGTAATAGGCGGCACAGCAGCGCCGTCCACCATGCATCCTTTACGGGCTGGGGTAACAAATGGCTAAACTTGAGCTTACTATACTTAAGTTTAATGTTTGTAAAGTTTAATGAATTGCGCCTGCTAACTTCTATTACTTGAGGGTAGCGGATGGTGCAGAGAGGTCCTATTTACGGGCTGATTCGCACTGCCTTCGCATAACCAAGCACAGGAGCCTTCTCCTGTACTTCCCCTTCGAACCAGGCCTGTATCTGGTGCCCCTCGCGCAGCTGGCCGATATCAAGCTTTTCACCAACCTCGTTTTCCATCAGGGTGTGCTCATCTATCCGCACGCTGGCATCCTTATAAGTTGACACCACATCCTCCAGCGACTTCACCGCTACCACGGCGCTGGATTTGCTGCCGTTCTTGGCCGTATACTTTATGTGCGTGATGTAGCCGTACACATCGGGTTGCGTGTCGGGCATGCGTTTAGGCTCCTGCCTGCAGGAGAGCTGTGTTAGCAGTAGCAACACACAGATCAGGTAATAAGGTGCTTTTTTCACGATGGTTCTGCTATGGCGTTGTTGAGAAAGTCGTGTAGCGGTTTTACCAGGCGGAAGAGGGCCGGGAGCCGTTCGATGAACCCGGGCTGGCTTACCTCCTCATCACTGAAAAAGTGCAGCACCTGAAAGCCTTTATACCTGAGCAAGTCCAGTTCGGGGTGCGTCTTGTCGTATCCCTTCGGCGTAACCCTAGTCTGCTCTCCCCTAAACCCTCCGAAAGTGTTCTTGAAAGCCGGCTCATCCAGCAATTGCTGCAGCTGACCGGGGTTGTAGTCAATCTCCTCCCGTATCAGTTCTAACTGCTTAGTGCTTGGCTTACGTATACCACCCCCAATTCTCGACCTGTTTCCGGGCTCCAGCACCAGCACATAGTTGGCAAATACCGAGTGGCGCCCTCCCGGCGATATTCCGGCCCCGAAATGCCCTTTATACGGTGCCTCGCCTTTTTTGGAGAAGTCATTCTTGTTAATCCGGAAAATGCACTCCTGTACGTTAACCCCATGCAAGGACGGGTCGATCTGCTGCAGTTGGGCCAGCTGGTACTCCACTACCTCTACAAAGTATGCCTTTGCCTGTAAATACTCGTCCCGGTGCCCGTCCATCCATACTTTGCTGTTGTGCTGCTGCAGTTGCTGCAAAAAGGAAAGTATAAACGGGATGTTCATAGGCAGGCAAAGGAGTTAGTATATCAGCGTCTACGCCGCATACGGTATTGCAGAAAGTAGCAACCAGGCATACGTCGCGCAGCCTGCAGTCAGGAGCAGGGTTCTGTTCTTGTACTCAGTAAGCTTCCCTGTTGTTGCACGGCAGCATCAGGGACTATGAAAAGGAATGCTAAAACAAATTCAGGCCACGCGCAGTACGGAGTCGCCTAGAAGCGCCTTCCGGATGCGGCCATCCGCCTGGTAATGAGAAAGGAAGTCGCCACGGCGGCAAACAGCTGGCTTTGGCTCTTTTATCAGCACCACTTTGGCGCGTTGGCCCACGGTAATAATACCGATGCCGCGCCGCTCACAGGCAGCCAAAAAATGCTTGGCTAAAGGGTTGTGCCGGAGGGTCATGCTGCTGATGGAGAGGCCCAGCCACTGCTCGTCGGCAGGGGTTTTCTTCAGGTCGTCGAGCAGGTGCAGCAGGCGGTGTATCCGCAGTTTTTGCTCCAGGTACGTATGCAGCACAAAGGTGGCGCCGGAAAGAACAACGGCAAGTATAGCCCCGGCAACGGTGTAGCCCAGCCTCCAGCCCACAGCCAGTACCAGCAGCGCAACAAAAAAAGAAGTGGCAAAGCGCAGTTTGCTCAGGCCGCTCTTTTTATACTTCGTAAGTGCCGTAGCAATCCGGGGAGAGTTTAAGGTGTGCAGCGAGGCTATAAACGGGGTATTGTCCTGCTTTTTGAGGGAAAACAGGCCCTGTGCCGCATGGCCCTGCCTGGTCTGTTCGTCTTTATCAACTAAAACAAGCTTAGCCCCAAAGCGGGCAGTGTAATGGCTACGCAGGTAGTCAAACGCAAAGTCGTTGATGTTGCTTGCTTGCTGGCTGGGCATATATTTTGGTTACATAGGTAGTTAAAGCGGTATGTAACGCGCTTGCAAAGGTACGTTTTTAAGGCGTTCTATTACGCAAGCACAATGCAAATGTTAATCAAAAAGACAAAGCAGCGGGCTCAGTTCGTACAAATATAGATGTTTGCTGATTTTAATCTAATTTTTTCTAGTTTTTTTTCTTGATCCGCCAAAAATAGGCCTATGCCCCATTTATTGCACTTTCCGGCTAGCAGGCAGGCGCCCAGAATGCCGCCGGCTATTTTACGCCCTGCATACTTTGTGAATGCTGCCTAAGAGTGTCTACGATACTTTCACAGAAATGCTTAGATTTACAAGGCCTTGCTAAGCTCGGCACACAATCAGCTGCTCATATACAACTCTATGAAGATACACCGCCTACTGTTCCGTTTCCTGTTTCTTTCCCTCGGGCTGATGTTACGGCAGCCGCTGCAGGCGCAGGCTCCCCAGCGGGCCTCGGCCGCCGACGTGCTGCAGGATCTGCAAAAATTAAACGTGCTGGGCCGGGTGCTTTATGTGGCGGCCCACCCCGATGATGAGAACACCCGCTTGATTGCCTACCTGGCCAACGAGAAACTTTATACGACCGCCTACCTTTCCATCACGCGCGGCGATGGCGGACAAAACCTCATCGGTCCGGAAATCAGTGAGAATTTGGGCATTATCCGTACGCAGGAGCTGCTGCAGGCACGGCGTACGGACGGCGGCCAGCAGTTCTTCACTCGCGCGAACGACTTTGGATTCTCCAAGAACCCGGAAGAGACCTTTACCATCTGGGATAAGGAGCAGGTGCTGGCCGACATGGTGTGGGTTATCCGCAAGTTCAGGCCTGATGTGATGATAACGCGCTTCCCGCCTGATGAGCGTGCCGGCCATGGGCAGCATAGCGCCTCGGCTATACTTGCCGAAGAGGCATTTAAGGCCGCTGCAGACCCGAAGCGCTTTCCTGAGCAACTGAAACAGGTGGAAGTATGGCAACCCAAGCGCCTGCTCTGGAACACGGGTGTTTGGTCGTTCAGGAGCCAGGAAGAGTTCGAAAAGTATGGCAAGGAGTTGCTGAAGGTAGACGTGGGCGGTTACAGCCCGCTGCTGGGCGAATCGTATGGCGAGGTGGCCGCGCGCAGCCGCAGCATGCACAAAAGCCAGGGTTTCGGAGCGGCCAGCTCCCGCGGCACCAGTATAGAGTACCTGCAACATACGGCAGGGGAGAAGGCGCAGCAGGAGCTGTTTGAGGGTATCAACACCAACTGGAGCCGTGTAAAAGGCAGCGAAAAGGTGCAGCAACTCCTGCAGCAGGCCATCAGCTCTTTTGATGCGACAAAGCCTGCCGCCGTAGTGCCGGCTTTGCTTGCCGCCCGAAAAGAGATGCAGCGGCTACCGGAGAGCTATTGGAAACAAACCAAACTGCAGGAGTTGGAGCAGGTGATGCAACAGGCGATGGGGCTTTTCCTGGAGGTTACGGCCAGCGAGTATAGCACAGCGCCAGGGCTGCCGGTGCGCCTGCAGGTAGAGGCCATCAACCGCTCAGAGGTGCAGGTGACCCTCCAAAGTACAAAGTATGGTTTTGCCGCCTCAGACACCACGCTGAACATCCCCCTGAAAAACAACGAGCCGCTAAAGTATAGCACTGGCAAAACCCTGCCCCAAAACACGCCTTACTCACAGCCTTACTGGCTACGCGAGGCAGGCACGCTGGGAATGTTTGCCGTGAGCGAGCAGCAGCTGGTGGGGCAGCCGGAGAACAGGCCGGCAGCGGAATTAACGTTTCACCTGCAAATCTCCGGGGAGCCGCTACAGGTGGCCGTGCCGGTGGTGTACAAGCGCACCGACCCGGTGGACGGCGAAGTATACAGGCCCTTTGTGGTGACGCCCCCGGTTTACGTGAACCTGAGCGAGCGCGTGCTCATGTTTGCCAACGGGGAGCCGAAGCAGGTGCAGGTGCTGGTGAAGGCCGGCAAGCAAAACGTAAAAGGCGACCTGCAGCTGGAGATGCCCAAAGGCTGGCGCACCGAGCCCGCTTCGGCGTCTTTCGAGCTGGCTGCCAAAGGGGCTGAACAACGCATCAACTTTATGGTGTATCCGCCTAAAAAGCAGCAGGAGGCGCAGCTCAAGGCTATTGCTACCGTGGACGGAAAAGCCTACACCAAAGGGCTGAACGAGATCAACTACAAGCACATACCGGCACAGGTCACCTTTCCGGAGGCCAACACCAAGATCGTGAAGCTGGACTTGCAGAAGCGCGGGGAGCGGGTGGCCTACCTGATGGGCGCCGGCGACGACATCCCGGCGAGCCTGCAGCAGATCGGCTACCAAGTAACCCTGCTCAAGGACAGTGATATGTACCTGACTTACCTAAAGCAGTTTGATGCGGTTATACTTGGCGTGCGGGCTTACAACACCGTGGAAAGGATACGGCATTACCAACCCACCTTGCTGGAGTACGTGCGGCAGGGAGGTAATCTGATTGTGCAGTATAATACCAACCACGCCCTCGTTATCCCGGAGGTTGGCCCTTATCCCCTCAAGCTTTCCCGCGACAGGGTAACCGTGGAAGATGCCGAAGTGCGCTTCCTGAAGCCCGGCCACCCGGTGCTGAACACGCCCAATAAGCTGAGCAAGGCTGATTTTGCAGGCTGGGTGCAGGAGCGTGGGTTATACTTTCCCAACGAGTGGAGCTCGGAGTATGAGGCCATCCTTTCCTCCAACGACCCCGGCGAGCCGGCCCGCGACGGCGGCCTGCTGGTGGCAAAGTATGGCGAGGGACACTATATCTACACCGGCTACTCTTTCTTCCGGGAGTTGCCGGCCGGCGTACCCGGCGCTTACCGCCTGTTTGCCAACCTGATATCGCTGGGCAAAGGCACGGACAACGCAGCAAAGTCAAGTATGAAATGATATGACATATGACTAAGAGACAAAGGACAAAAGACTATTAATTAGCTCAGTCCTTTGTCTATTGTCACAAAATCCTTTGTCCAAAAATGAAGAACTATCACCCTGTAGACGAAGAACCGCCCACTGAGAAGCCGCCTTTCTTTAAAACCTGGAAAGGGATGTACTGGCTGGTGCTGGGCAACCTGGCTTTTATGGTTGTGCTGTTCTATGTCATCACTAAATTCTACGAATGAGACCTCTTGATTGGATAGTGCTGCTGGGCACGTTGGGCTTTATCGTTATCTACGGCATCTGGAAAACCCGCGGCAGCAAAGACATAGAAGGCTACCTGAAAGGCGACAACAGTATGAAGTGGTGGACCATC
Organism: Pontibacter chinhatensis; assembly: GCF_900113285.1. GTDB lineage: Bacteria > Bacteroidota > Bacteroidia > Cytophagales > Hymenobacteraceae > Pontibacter > Pontibacter chinhatensis. The sequence continues at coordinate 316,392 of NZ_FOOT01000002.1, read as the reverse complement.
GGCCTGTCCATTATGGCCACGCAGGCCAGCGCCATCACGTTCCTGTCCACCCCGGGGCAAGCGTACGAAGACGGAATGCGCTTTGTGCAGTTTTACTTCGGTTTGCCCATTGCGATGGTCATCATTTCCATCACGGTCATTCCTATCTTTTACAGGCTGAAAGTATACACGGCCTATGAGTTCCTGGAGAACCGATTCGACCTGAAAACGCGCTCGCTGGCCGCTGTGCTTTTCCTGATACAGCGTGGCCTGGCTGCGGGCATCACCATTTACGCCCCTGCCATCATACTTTCCACGATGCTGGGCTGGAGCCTGACGGCCACCATCATGGTAATAGGCCTGGTGGTAATTGCCTATACCATGTCGGGGGGTACCAAGGCCGTGAGCGTGACGCAGAAGCAGCAGATGGCCGTGATGATGGGCGGCATGATCATCGCCGGCTTTATGGTAGTGCGCTACCTGCCCGAGAACGTTAGTTTTGGCGAGGCCGTGGCCGTGGCCGGCAAGATGGGAAAAATGAATGTAGTGGACTTTTCCTGGGATTGGAAAACGAGCTGGAACGACCGCTACAACTTCTGGTCGGGCATTACGGGCGGGCTCTTCCTGTCGCTCTCTTACTTTGGCACCGACCAGAGCCAGGTGGCACGCTACCTGGGCGGCAAGTCCATTGCCGAAAGCCGGCTGGGGCTGTTGTTCAACGGCTTGCTCAAGATCCCGATGCAGTTTATCATCCTTTTTATTGGGGTGATGGTGTTCGTGTTTTACCAGTTTAACCAGCCGCCGGTGTTTTTTAACGAGGGCACCAAGAGCAAAGTATACGCCACCGCCCATGCCGACGAGCTGCGCAGCCTGGAGTCAAAGTATAACGACATTTTTGAGCAAAAGCAGCAGGCGGTGCATGGGCTGGTGGATGCCCTGAAAACGGAGGACGAGGCTGCCATTGCCGCCGCGCAGGAGCAGGTGAATGCTTATACGTCAGCGGGCAAGCAGGTGCGGGAGGAGGTGAAGGGTGTGATTCAGAAAGCGGTGCCCGATGCCGAGACCAAGGACACGGACTATGTGTTTATTTCCTTTATCATGAAGTACCTACCCGCTGGACTGGTGGGGCTGCTGCTGGCCGTGATCCTATCGGCCGCGATGTCGTCCACTGCCTCGGAGCTAAATGCGCTGGCTTCCACGTCCGTGATTGACATTTACAAACGCTCGGTGCAGCAGGATGGCAGTCCGATCCACTATGTGAAAGCCTCCAAGCTCTTTACCGTTGGCTGGGGATTCATTGCCATACTTTTCGCCACCTATGCTTCCCTGCTCGATAACTTGATCCAGGCAGTGAACATCATCGGGTCAATTTTTTATGGCACCATCCTGGGTATTTTCCTAGTAGCTTTCTACCTCAAGCGCATCAAAGGGAACGCGGTGTTTTACGGGGCCATACTTGCCGAGGCCGTTGTGCTCTACTGCTACTTCTTCACCGACATCGCCTTCCTCTGGTTCAACGTGATCGGCTGTGTGGCGGTGGTAATATTCGGGTTTATACTTCAGGCGCTGATTGGCAAGAAGGAGAAGGAGTTGGTTGCGTAGGAGGGGGAGCGTTTTTGACGTGTTGGGTCCAACCACCCCTTTATCCCCGCCTTGTCTAAGGCGGGGAGCCTGTAATTGCTTTGGCTGAAGTATTAGCTTCGTAGTCAAAGTATAAACACCCCTGTAGTCCCCTCAAGGGGACAGTTTGTGCCTGTTACATAGCAGAGGCCGTAGCTACCGAAACTGTTCCCAGCCTTTGGGTTGAGCGCCTTCTAGATTTCCGGTGCCGTAGGCATTGCGACATCAGGAGCGAAGGAAATGTAGACAGCGCGATGCCCGAAGGCGAGCCCTCTCGGGCTTGAGAGCACCAAAGTCGGAGATGAAACGAGCCGCTTGTGGGAAGTAGAGGATGAACGGCAGCTAGTAAGGATAGCTTGGTTCAAGTTAAAGGAAGCAGCATAAGGCACAAGCGGACACTTGCGCCAGCTGGAGCTATAAAAGTATAAGTCAAAGTATAAAAAGACACGAGCTACAAGCTCGCGCCAGCAGCAGCTTAGTAAGTATAACCAAAGTATAAACCTGCAGCCTACCCTCACTACCTCGGCTTCTGCGCCGCTACAATATACACCAGGCTTCCCCCCGCCGATACGTATTCCTCTTTCTGCAGCTTTTCCTTCAGCATAATTTTATTGTAGAGCAGCTTCTGCCAGTACGCGTCAAACTTATCCTTATCGCCGCCACCGGCCATAAAGTAGTTAAGGTTGTCTTGGTAGTCGTAGCCCATGGCCTCGGTTTCTATCCAGTTCAGCATCTGCTCCACACGCATGATTTTCTCCTGCGTGTCATAGGGCGGGATGATGGAAAGCGCTTTATCAGAGATCCATACTTTTACGTCCCTCAGACCGGCTTTCAGAAACAGGTCCGGTACCACGTCACCGAGCGAGTTGAAGCCTTCGCCCAGATTCTTCTTGCCCTTCTCGATGCGCAGCTTCACCTCCAGCACCTCCAGCATGGCCTCCACGTTGTAGTCGGTTTCGCCGTAACGGTCAAACATGAGGTTAGGCACCAGGTTGTTCGGCTCCAGGGCCACGACCCAGCCGCCGGGTTTGGTCACGCGCATCATCTCGGCGATGACCTGCTTCGGGTTTTTTACGTGGATCAACAGCGTCTGGCAGAGAGTAACGTCGGCGATATTATCTGGCAGCGGAATGTCATCGGCATAGCCCACCTTGAACTCATAATCGATGTTGGTGTGCCCGAACTCACTCTGCGCCCGCTGCCGCGCCTCGGCAATGTAGCCCGGCTCGTAGTCCACGCCGTATACTTTTCCGCCCGCCGGCATATACTTCGAGAACCTGAACCCCATCATGCCCTTGCCGCAGCCAATGTCTACTAGCGTTTGGGTATAGGGGATGTAGAGGCGCTCGGCCAGCAACTCCAGGTAGTCTTCGTTCCACCAGTATTCCCGTGCCGGGCCCAGGTGCTCTTCAGAATGCTTCTTCTCTTCCAACTGCTTTATACTTTAGGGTACAACAAAAAGCCCCTGGAAGTACGCTCCCAGAGGCTTTTATACGATAAAAGCGGCGATCGCTTTACTTCATTTTCTTCCACTCGGCAATGGCCTTCTCGTTCAGGCGCACATAGTCCTGGTTGTTGGCAGCCTTGGCCAGTTCCATCGATTTCTCGGCGGTTTTGATGGCGGCTTTGTAGTTCTTCAGCTGCGCCTCAATCTTGGCCTGTGCGTGCACGTTCCAGAACTTAGGGTCTTTCTCGTTGGCTTTCTTCATCCACTCATGCGCCTGCTTCAGGTCGTGACCGTTTTCCATATAGTAGCTGGCCGCCGCTGCGTACAGGTTTGGGTTCACGTTGGTGCCTTTCACCACGTGCTGGTCAATCTGCGCCATCACTTTGCTGTCTACATCAGCCTTTACCGTGAACGGCACCACTACATTGTCCCACATGATTTCCACGTCGGCTCCGTCAGAGGTAAGGTTGGCAAAATTGATGGTGAAAGACTCTGCCTTGCGCGGGTTTTGCTCCGGCTTCACCTTAAAGCGCACCAGGTCCTCGGCCTGGTTGTAGTCCTGGCCGCCATCGCCCCAGTGCTTGGTGTTCTTGTGGATGATCACCGTCCACTCGTTCTTATCCGGAATAGTATAAAGTGCGTACTCGCCGGCAGGTACCTTGTTACCCTCAACGGTCACGTCCTCCGAGAACCTGATTTTGGTGGAGGCGTTGGCCCCTGTGCGCCATACTTTGCCGTAAGGCACCAGGTCGCCGAAGATTTGGCGGTTTTTCACGGCAGGGCGGGAGTACTCTACCGAGATGGTGCCAAGGCCCACGGCCTGCTCAATTTTCTGGCTTGGGCTGGCGGCCGGCATCTTAATACCCTGCGCCTGCACGTTGCCAGCGCCCAGCATAAGCGCCGCCGATAAGACAATACCGAATAATGCTTTTTTCATGTTTATACTTTTGTTTGGATAGGTTTTTTCAGGAAGTAATATTACGGAATATCTGATACTTTAACCAGTGAAATTTGCGATAGCGGCAGCCTGTAAAGTATAGCAGGAGCAGCCTGTGCCTGCAAAATGCCCAAAAGCACACAAGTGCCGAGGCCAAAAGTATAGCAGGACTGTTTTTCAACAATATTTTCTGTACCTTAGCAAAAGTACATGGGGTGCTTGGCATTTAAAGCTGCCAGGCTGAGATAATACCCGCAACCTGATCTGGATAATGCCAGCGTAGGAAACGTATCAACCTGTAGCGCCTCTCCAAGGCGCTATCCTGTCTTTTTCCTATCTGCTTTAAACAGTCAGGCTATTTTATAACCCTAAAATACCTGCTGTGAGCAATCTGCAACAACAAAAATTTGACCTGGTAACCCGCGACCTGCGCAAGTGGCAGGGCCGCGAGGAGTGGTTCTTTAACCGCGACCACACCGACACCTATGAACTCTGGTATGAAGGCCGCTACAAGCGGGCCGAAGTATGGCAGAAGAAAGTGATCGGGCAGCTGATCAAGAAAGATGAGCGCGTGAAGACCCTGCTCGAGTTCGGCTGCGGCACCACCCGTTTCACCCGCTGGTGGAAGGAAATCGGCATCGAGGCCAGCGGCGGCGACATCTCGCCTTTTATGCTGGGGCAGGGCGTGCATCTGTTCGACGGCGACCTGGTCCTGGCCGACTCGCACCACATGCCCTTCAAAGACCACACGTTCGATGCCCTGGCTTTTATCACCACCTTCGAGTACTACAAAGATCCGGTGAAGGTAATCCGGGAGGCGGCGCGGGTGGGCAAGTATGGCATCGTATTCGGCATGATGAACCGCAACTCCCCTAAAGTGGCCCGAAGGAGGATACAGGAGCTGCTTGGCAAGAATCCTTTCTACGTAACCGCCACGTTCTACACCCCCAAAAAGTTGATGGCCGTGATTGCCGAGGCCCTGCACGACCGGGACTACACCGTGGAGTGGACGGCCACGGGCCTGCCGGAGTGGTTTCCGGTGCAGCAGTGGCAGCAGCCTTACGGCGATTTCTTCGGGTTGCATGTACGCTTAAACGATGTGAAATGAGCGCCTTTGACGATAATTCCGGAAAGGTAGCTGCCACTACTTTTAAAGACGTGCTGCTGCCTTTTAGCGGCGCAAGGCGTGCGGAGGTGCTGGTAGGCCCGAAATTCGGCGTGGATACGGCTGTCATCGACCTGGGAAATAGCTTGGGCATGGCCGTTTCCAGCGATCCGCTCTCGCTTATCCCCTCGCTGGGGCTGAGGGAATCGGCCTGGCTGTCGGTGCACCTGCTGGCCAACGACATGGCCTCCACCGGCTTTGCCCCCATGTATGCGCAGTTCGTGCTCAACCTGCCCACCAGCCTGTCGCTGGAGGGCTTCAGGGAGTACTGGACCTTCATCCATCAGTTTTGCGAGGATATCGGTGTCTCCATCACCGGCGGCCACACGGGGCAGATCGAGGGGCAGAACTCCACCATCTCCGGCGGGGGCACCATGTTCCTAACGGCCCCGCTGGACGAAATCCTCACCAGCAACCGGGCGGAAGCAGGCGATATACTGATCGTGACCAAGGAAACGGCCCTGGTATCAACTTCTATTTTGGCCATGAGCTTTCCGGAAACGGTGAAGAATAAACTCGGCAAGGAAGTATGGGAGAGCGGCTGCGAGAATTTCTACCGCACCTCCGCACTGCCCGATGCCCTGGCTGCGAAAGAGGTGCTACAAAGCAATGCGGAGCTAAAGGCCATGCACGACGTTACCGAAGGCGGCGTGGTGGGAGCTATCTGCGAAATGGCTAATGCGGCCGGCTGTGGCTTCCGGATTTATGACGATGCCCTGCCGGTGGGGGAGGCGCAGGAGCAAATTGCCGGGCTTTTTGGTGTTGACCACCGTTTTTGTGTGGGCGCCGGATCTATGATCATGGCTGTGAAGCGGGGAAGCGAGCAGAAGCTGATAAACCATCTGGCAACCAAGGCTATCAGGGCAACGGTGATAGGAGAGCTAACCCCCAGGGAAGCCGGATTCAGAATCGTGGAGCAGGATGAGGAGCGGCCGCTTTCCTTTGATGGCAAAGACCCCTACTGGGAGGCATTTTTTAACGCATATAAAGCTGGCTGGAGATGAGAAAGTATAAGCCTATTACGGGTGGCGTATACCTGGTGCTGGACCCAAGTATGGACAAGCCCCTGCTGCTGCAGAAGGTAAGGGAAGCGCTGGACGGCGGCGCCAGCGTGCTGCAGATCTGGAACAACTGGCCTACCGGCTATACTTACTCCGACAAGTTGCTGTTAATTCAGGAGTTGGTAGACTTGGCTGCTGCCTATCAGGTGCCGGTGCTGGTAAACGAGGAATGGCAACTCCTGAAGGATACAGAACTGGCAGGCGTGCATTTCGATAGCATTCCCGAGGATTTTGAAAGTATAAAAGCTGCGGTTGGGCGGGATTTTATCTGCGGCATCACCTGCAGCAACAATTTGGAGGTAGTGCGCTGGGCTGAGGAGCGTCAACTGGATTATGTCTCTTTCTGCGCCGTATTTCCCTCGCCCTCAGCCGGTAACTGCGAATTGGTGCAGCCCGACACGATCCGGGAAGCCAGAAAGATTACGCAGCTGCCGCTGTTTCTTTCCGGAGGCATTACCACAGAAAATATAGATAAACTACAGGAGCTCGATTTTAACGGCGTGGCAGTGATCTCAGGGATACTGAACGCTGCCTCTGCCCAAAAATCCACCGCTGCTTACAAGGATGCATTAAACAAGTATAAGGTATGAAACTATCCTTCTTAGAAAAGCTATGCTGTCCCGTGGACAAGCACGAACTGAAGTCGCAGGTATTTGCGCAGCACGAGAACGGGGATATTCTGGAGGGGCTCCTGACCTGCCCTTCGTGCAAGCGGTATTACCCGATTGTGTACGGTATCCCGATCATGACGCCCGACGAGTATAGGGAAAAAGCACTGGAAGCGCCGATCCTGGAAAAGTGGGGGCTGGTGCTGGAGGAAGCTGAAGAACAGCCGTTTTTGCTGAGGGGGTAGGCTGCCGCTCTGCGGCAACGGTTTATACTTTGCCTCAGAAGCTGCGGCCTATACTTAGCCCAAATCGGGGTACCACTGCCAAGCCAGGCGTATCAGATTTGTTCTCTGGTGAAACAAACGGCGTAACGGCCAGCCTGACCAGCAGCCCGCCGCGTGGGTCCTGGTAGCGGAAGCCGATGCGGGCAAAGTACATGTTCTGCATCAGGTCGGGATGGTCGGTAAAGCGGCGGGTATAGCCCAGGCCAAACTCCACGTGGTTCTGGGTGGCGCCAATCATGCCCAAGGCCTCTATCGGTACAATGGGGTATACGCCAGGCTCGCCTTCCTGAAAAAACAGGTTGGTGCCAACGCCTGCACGCACAGCGGCCTTAAAGTTATAGTACTGGTATACGATGCGGTCGAAGTTGAGGGAGTAGGTGTCGGAAGAGCCGCTTACCTCCAGGTAATAAGCGTTTCGGGCGGTAAAGGTACCCGGCCGCCGCTGGGCCTGCGCCACCTGGGCCAGTAGCAGAAACGAGAGTAGAAGGGTGCTATACTTTAGAGCTGAGCTAATAACAGGGTGCATGGGCCGCTTATTCGAAAATATCGCCTAAAGTATATCTATAAAACATAAAATCCTACTGCAGCACTGGCCACAGTAGGATTTTATGTTTTATAGAAATGCTAAGTATGAAAACAGAATCAGGTTAAAGTGTAAAAAGCCCGGCATTTTGGATGGAGTTCAGCGGAACAGCGGAGCCCTTTCAAAGTTGCTAAGCCTATATTGCCAGCTACTAAGATCCTTTCAGGATGACAAAATAACAGAAGCTTATCCGCGCCTCTTATACTTCGCCAGAACTCAACTTTTTAACTTTCTAACCCTCTAACTTTCTAACTCCTAGGACGCAAGGTATTGCGTCTCTACAACTCTCTAACTCCTAAACTCCCCAACTCTCTAACTCCTTCAGCTTAGCTCGAACTGCAGGCGCAGCAGGTTGGCGTACATGCCTTCCGGGTTCAGCGACAACTGCTCGTGCGAGCCTTCCTCCACAATCTCCCCATTCTCAATCACCAGGATCTTATCCACCTTGCGGATAGTGGCCAAACGGTGGGCGATAACGATGGTAGTGCGGCCTTTCATCAGCTCGTCCATGGCCTGCTGCACCAGGCTTTCCGACTCGGAATCGAGGGCGCTGGTGGCTTCGTCAAGTATAAGGATGGCCGGGTTTTTAAGGATGGCACGGGCAATGGCCACGCGTTGGCGCTGGCCTCCCGAGAGCTTGATGCCGCGTTCGCCCACCAATGTGTCGAACCCTTCCGGGAATGTCTTGATGAAGTCGTAGGCGTTGGCCTTTTGGGCGGCTTCTATAATTTCTGCTTCTGTAGCCTCCGGGCGGCCATAGGCAATGTTCTCGCGGATAGTGCCCCCAAACAGCAGCACCTCCTGCGGCACCACGCCAATATTGCCGCGCAGCTCCGTCAGGTTCATATTACGGATATCTTTTCCGTCTACGGTTATACTTCCGCCCAGCACATCGTAATAGCGCATCAGTAGCTGTATGATGGTGGATTTACCCGAACCGCTCGGGCCAACCAGCGCCACTTTCTCGCCGGCTCTTACGCTGAAGTTAATGTCGCGCAGCACCTGAATGTCCTGGCGGGTAGGGTAGGAGAAGGCCACGTTCTGGTAGCTGATATCGCCTTTCACGCGCGGTATCTCGCTCAGGGCCTTTATACTTTTATCGGTAGGCTCCTCCTGCTCCTGCAGTATCTCCAGGATACGCTCGGTGGCTCCCAGCGCGGCTTGTACCTTGCCGTAGAGATCACCCAGACCGCCCACCGAGGCGCCAATAAACACAGTATAAAGCACAAAGGAAACCAGGTCGCCCTGCTCAATATCACCGTTTGCCACCAAGGTAGCCCCGTACCAGATCACAAGTATAATCCCTCCGAAAAGGCCCACAATAATAAAGGTGATGAAGGCCCCGCGGTAATAGGCCCCGGCGATGGCCGTTTTTACAGCCTTGCTCAGGGTGCTCTGATAGCGGCCCACTTCAAACATCTCATTTGTAAAGGCCTTTACCGTGTTTATCGCCTGCAGCGTCTCCTCCACAATCACGTTGGTGTTGGCCAGTTCGTCCTGGGTTTTCTTGGAGAGCATCTTGATTTTGCGGCCAAATACCAGCGCCAGTGCCACCAGCACCGGAAAGGTAGCCAGCATAAACAGCGACAGCTTGATGGATGTCCACATGATGATGATCACGCCCACAATGAGTGTGGTGGTCTGACGGAATAGCTCGGCCAGCGTGATGGACATGGCGTCCTGCACCTGGGCCACGTCGGTGGTGATGCGGCTGGTGATTTCCCCCACGCGGCGCTTCTCGAAAAACGAGATAGGCAGCTGCACGAACTTGCTGTAGAGGTCGCGGCGGATGTTGGCCACGGCGTTCTCGCTCACCTGCGCAAAGAAGTATACCCGGAAGAAGGAGAAAATACCCTGCAACAAAATAACGGCAAACAGACCCATGGCAATCATGTTGATGTCCTGGAACAGGCCGGAAGTGTTGCCGGCTGAGGAGTCAAAAAGCTTGCCTACCAGGTACGGGAAGGCCATAAACGTGAGGCTGGACAGTACCAGAAACACCAGGCCAACGATAAATTTATACTTGTAAGGTAGGACGTAGCTGAAAATCTTCAGACCCCGGCGAAAGCTTTCCTTGGTGATCTTCTTTCTGCCTTCCTTATCCTGTTCGCCTCCGCTAGACCCGAATCCGCGTTTTGCCATTAATTGTAAGCTGCTTAAAGTGTTTAAATGCCCCGCCCGCCCCTGTAGCTAGGGCAGCGCGTTTTAGAGGCGTGGCGTTATAACAACAGTTAAAACAGGTATAAGATGCCACCTCTCTGCAAAATACTGCAAAGGTACGGAATATGTGGGAAAGTAAGGAGGGTTTGTTCAACACGCCCGATGGTGTTGAGGATGGAAGCTGGATGCTGGGGAATGCGGTTCAAGTATACTTTATACTTCGGCTATACTTTTATACTTTCTCAGGCACAGAGCGTCCACTTATGCCTTCCTCTTCCATGGCGCAAGTCTTCAGACTTGTGTCCTATTATGGTGTCAAGTTTGCAACTTGACTGGCTCGAAGAGCCATACTTATACTTTGGTCATGCTTTATTGCTTCTGATATACTTTAATAACTGCTTATTCATACGTTATACTTGCCTGTACTTGCATAGCCACTGCTTCCTTCCACTTGAACCAAGCTATCCTCATTATCCTCCGTTCATCCTCTAGTTCCCACAAACGGCTCGTTTCATCTCCTGCTTTCTGCCCTCCTAGGCCGGGAGGCCTCGCCTTCGGGCATCGCGCTGTGTTCCCTCCTTGCCTCGCTTTCGCTCGGCATGCCCTTGACGGGCACCGGATCTCACAAGGCGCTCAACCCAAAGGCTGGGAATAAGTTCGATAGCCGCTGTCTTTGCTATGCAACAGGTACCAACTGTCCCCTTGAGGACAAGTGAGAAGGGGAGTTCGAAGCTTGCGAGCGCAGCTCAATAGGGGTGTAATCGCCTGCTGGATTTACACTTTGTAGGGACAGGTTGCGACCTGTCCGCGCAAGGAGAACAGCTATAGAGCTTATACTTCAGCCAAAGTAGCTACAAATTCCCCGCCTTAGACTACCGAGAACGCGAGTTCGAAGGTAGCGAGCGTAGCTCTGAGGGGATAAAGGGGTAGTTGGGCCCGGTATTGCAGAAACCCTACACAGTTCTAAAAGTATAAAAAAGCCACCGCCCTCCCCTGAAGACCAGAAGAGGGCGGTGGCGCTATATACTTATAAAGTAGGTATTACGCCGTCTGCTGCTCGCGTGCCAGCTCCAGCTCGTCTATTCTACCGGCCGACACGGCCATCAGGCCAACAAATGTCAGGAAGCCGTTAAGGATGAGTACCTCGAAACCGAACTCGTAGCCCCAGAACCAATCTGCTGAATTGTAGCTGATAATGAAAGTAAGCAGCGGGGCGATGATGCAGACTGCCGGCACCAGCCTGTCGCGCACGGCACGCTTGGTGTAGATGCCAAAGGCATACAGGCCAAGCAGCGGACCATACGTATAGCCTGCCACCTTAAAGACGGCCGTTACTACGCTGTCGTTGTTCAGGAGCTCGAATACAATGATAACCAAACCCATGACTAAGGAGATGCCACCATGCACAAGGTAACGCAGGCGAACGCGCTCCTGCTCCGGACGGTCCTTGAAGTTTAGGAAGTCCACGCAGAAGGAGGTGGTAAGTGCCGTAAGGGCTGAGTCGGCGGAGGCGTACGTAATAGCAATGATGCCAAGTATAAACACGATGCCGGCAAAGGCTGAGAAGTGGTTAAGGGCCAGGAATGGGAACACATCGTCGCCTCTCTCAGGAAGGGTAATACCCTTCGCCTGTGCATAAATGTAGAGCAGGGCACCCAGCGAAAGGAACAGGATGTTCACCACAAACAGGATGATGCTGAACCAGAACATGTTTTTCTGGGCTTCGCCGATATTCTTGCAGCTCAAGTTCTTCTGCATCATGTCCTGGTCCAGGCCGGTCATCACGATGGTGATAAAGGCACCTGAGAAGAACTGCTTAAAGAAGTTTTTGCTGTCTTTGCCATCCCAGAAAAACACTTGGGAGTAATCGCTGGCAGTGATCGTATCTACTATTCCCTGGAAGCCCAGGTTCAGCTCGTCGGAAATCAACCAAATCGTAATCCCGACGGCCGTGAGCATAGCGGTGGTCTGGAAAGTATCGGTCCAGATGATTGTCTTCATCCCGCCACGGAAAGTATATACCCAAATCAGGGCAATCGTAATCAGCACGGAAACGGAGAAGGGAATGCCCAGTTCATCGAAAACGGCCAGTTGCAGCACGCCGGCAATCAGGAACAGGCGAATGGCCGCCCCAAGCGTGCGCGAGAGCAGGAAGAAAGCTGCCCCTGTTTTGTAGGACCACCACCCGAAACGGTCTTCCAGGTAAGTATAAATCGAGACCAGGTTCATGCGGTAGTAGAGCGGCATCAGCACGGTGGCTATCACGAGGTAGCCCAGCAGGTAGCCCATCACAAACTGCAGGTAAGAGAACTGCGCCCCTGCCACCATGCCGGGTATCGACACGAAGGTAACGCCGGACAGGGAGGTGCCAATCATACCAAAAGCCACCACATACCACGGCGAGGAGCGGTTTGCCAGAAAGAAGGTCTCGGAGTCGGTGTTGCGGCTGGTGAGGTATGAGATGAAAATAAGAATACAGAAATAGCCTAAAATAAGGCCTATGATAAGGGTAGGGGACATGGTTAAGCTATAGGTTCTTAGAGGTTATAATCCACAAATATAGCAAAACTATGTTCCGACGCCACCCCTAAATTAGCTCCTGCAGCAGCACTGGCTCGCCAATGGCCGGCATGCGCAGGCCCTGTAGCATTCCGGAGGCGGCAATCTGCTCCAGCAGGCGTACCGGTTCGCTCGGCGGCTCGTCGCTGAGGTCGTAGGTGCCGTAGTGCATGGGGATGAAGGTGCCGCCGCGCAGCAGGTTATAGGCTTTCACAGCCTCATGCGGGCTGAGGTGGCTTTTCTGCATCAGGAACGAGGGCTTGTAGGCGCCCACCGGCATCATGCAAACATCCATAGGGCCCAGCAGCTGCTCTATTTCCTCAAAATGCGGGGCAAGGCCCGTGTCGCCGGCAAAGTATAGCGTGTGCTCCCTGGTCTTCAGCACGAAACTTCCCCACAGCACCTTGTTCATATCGCGGAGGCCGCGGCGGTGCCAGTGCGAGGCAGGCATAAAGTATACTTCCACCTCATCGGGCACCAGGTCATACTTCTGAAACCAGCCGGCCTCCTGGTAGGGCAGGTGCGGGTCTATACTTCTGAGGATGTCGCCGACACGGAGCGGGGCCAGGGCCTTGAGCTGCGGGTTATTCTGGAAAATTACCTGTACCGATTTTTTGTCGAGGTGATCGCGGTGGGCGTGCGAAAGCAGCAGGAAGTCGATGTTGCGCAGCTCCTCTGGCTGGCAGGGCAGGCCCACCCGGCGCTTTAGCAGCGGCAGGTCGAAGAGCACCGGATCGGTCAGGAAGGTGATGCCGCCCAGGCGCAGGAAAAAAGACGAATGCCCCAGCCACACAAGCATGTCCCGGTTATCATGGATAAACTCCTTGCCCTGCTGCACATGCGGCGTGTAGTGGTCGAGCTTTTTCTGCTCCCGCTGCGGGTTGCGGCTCAGCTGCCAGCGCAGCACCTTGCTGAAGTCAGGGTTATAGAGCTCGTTTCCATTGGCGAAGCGCCCATCAATGGTCTTGTTGCCTCGGTAGCCGGGTTTTATAGTTTCGAGGCGCTCGTTTTTCAGGTGGCGGATCAGTGTTTTATTCTGTTGCAACGTTTGTCTTCGTTAAGTAGTCGTTAGAGAGCGGTGCCTGTTGCTAAAACCTTTGCCCAGGCTCTCCCAGTTTTGCCTTCTTTCCCTCTGTATACTTCTAAAACGGTGAGTTTGGTTAGGATAAGGCCCTGTAAGGCTGAAAAAAACGCTTCCCCGCATGAACAGGGAAGCGTGGTATAAGTTTTCGAGGCTGCTGCCCTTTACCAGTACCCGTACCGGCTGCCGTAGCCCGGGCCATAGTATGGGTTACCGTAAGGCGAGGCGCCGTCGGTATAACGGATGCCGCCGGTTACACTTAGGTGTTCCGTGATTTTATAAGTGGCCCGGAAATCAGCGCCCATGCGGCCGGGGCTGTAGAGACCGCCTCTGAAGTCGTTGGTAGGCAGTTTAGAAAAGTCGCGCCAGATGTTGCCGCTCAGGATCAGGCGGTCGCTGGCCAGGTAATCCACGCCCACGCTGCCGATGTAGTGGCTGCCGCCGCGGTTTCGGTAAAGCACTGTGGTACCTTCAGGGCCGGCAACCGGCACATTGTAGCCGGAAGTATGCACGTAAGCCAGGCTGGTGTTCACCCTAAAGCGGTTGCTGACCTGGTAGCGCACCGAAGGCTCCATGTACGTGGCGCTGCCAAGGCCGTTGCTGAAGCTGGCGCCCATGTTCAGGCCGTAGCTTAACTTAGGTCCTTGCCAGGAGGGCTTCTCGGCCTTTGTTTGCTCCTTTTCTACAGTGGTCGTCGGGACAGGCGTGGTTTGAGCCGGCACCGGCGCAGCCTCCAGGCTCGGCTTTACGCTCTGCGCTAAGCCTGGCCCGGCATACAGCAGTCCGGCAACCAGTAGGGTTCTAAGTATATTTTTCACGTGGAAATTGCTCAAGTATAAAATCTTATACTAAGGTACGGCTTAGATGGTTCAAATGCAAAACGGAGCGGGCCGCCATAAAGTATACGGATACTGCTATTTAGCCTTTGCCCCCAGCCATCCCGCGCGGAAGGACTGCATCTGCGGCGTCAGTTGCTTGCCTATACTTTCGTAAGGCACTACCTCGAAGAGCGGCACTTCATCCAGCACAAAGCTGGTGGTGCGGGTCTGCCCGTGCCGCGTGTAGGTAACCGGTACTGTATCGCCGGGTTTGTGCTTTTTGAGAATTTTCTCCAGTTCTTTTTCTGATTTGAGCTTACGCCCATCAAAGGTCAGGATTACATCGCCCTTCTCGAGGCCGGCTTTGTAAGCGCCTGTGTGCACAAACGTGCCGTTGGCGATGGTGGCCGTGCCGTCTTTATAGGTAAAGTTGAGCATGCTTACCGTAGCCTCACCCGGCTTGGACTTTCTCAATTCAAGCCCAGCCAGCGCGAGCAGTGCTGTGTAGTCGGGCAGTTCGCTTCCGAAGATGCTCTCCGCGAAGAACTTTCGGGCAAAGGCGGCATCGCCGGTTACCTGCGCCAGCGTTTCCTCCACATCGGCCATGGTATAAGGCTTTTCGGTAGCGCCATACTTTTGCCAGAGCGCCTGCATAAAGTCGTCCAGCGTTTTGTTGTAGTCGCGGCGCAGCGTCAGGTCCAGGCCCATGCCAATCATGCTGCCATAAGTATAGTAGGAGATAAAGGTGTTGTGGCGGTTCACCGGGTCCACGGAGCGGGCGGCATCCACAAAAGGCGCCTGCTGGCTCATCTCAACCAAACTGTGATACTGCCTGCCCGGCGTGAGCAGCACGTAGTTCAAGTCTCCGGCCAGGTCAGAAGCATACTTTTTCAAGTCGTAAATGCCGGCGCGGGCCATCGTCAGGTCGCCGTAGTAGCTCGTGAAGCCCTCAGCCAGCCACAGCGCCTCGCTCATATTGGCCTCCTGAAAGTTGAATGGCTCCAGGGATTTAGGGCGGATGCGCTCCACGTTCCAGGCATGGAAAAACTCATGAGACACCGTGTTCAGCAGCGGCCCCATGGCCGAGGCCAACGGGCGTGAGCTGGTCAGGATAGTGGAGTTGCGGTGTTCCATGCCGTCGCCGGAGGCCTGCGGAAGATAGCAGCCGATGAAGGTATAACGACCGTAATCAAAGGCAGGTAGCTGCCCGAACACGGCCTGCTGCTCGGCTACGATAGCCTTGGTGTGCGCCACGTATTCCTCGAACTGCTCTTTGGTGCCGTGGTGGTGCAGCGCCACTTGTATGGTTTGTGGCTTGCCGCCGCTATTCACCGTCCACTCGGCAAAATCGAAGTTGCTCAGCTCCATGGGGCTGTCCATCAGGTACTGGAAGTTGGGGGCGGAGTAGGTGTTGCCTTGCTCATGCCGTAGCTGCGTGGCCACTTTCCAGTTGCTGCCTTGCGGGATATGAAAGGTGAGGTAAGCCGGTGCCGCCTCGAACTCGCGCGCATACATCAGGCTGGCAGGTGCGTTCAGGTGGGCGTGGGTTTCGTCAACAGCGGCGTAGGTGCCGTCGGCCTGGTCGGCAAACAAAGTATAGCTGACGGTGGCCTGGCCCTGGTGGTTCACTACGCCCCACTCGTTTACGTTCAGCCGTACCAGTTGCAGCGGCTGCCCCTGCGCGTTGGTGGCTTTTACGTTGTACACGTTCTTGGCAAACTCGTGCAAGGCATAACGACCGGGCGAGCTGCGCGGCATCAGTACCTTCAAGGTGTCACCCTGGATATCAGAAAACGTAACTTTTATCTCCGTCTCGTGGTGCGCTGCGTTCGGGAAAGACAAATCATAAGTTACCTGCTGCTGCGCCAGAGCCGGTTGCATCATCAGCCCCATCGCCAGCCCCAGCAGGCTATATACTTTTGGTTTCATTTTAGGTCAGTAAAGTTGGAAAGCTAAATATAGGGATTGGTAAATAGGGGAGCAACTCTAATCAGTTAGCAATTAACAGTTATCAGTTAACATTTATCTGTTTTTAGTTGCTCATTGAGCTTTAAGCCAACGCCTAACTTTTTAACTTTCTAACCTTCTAACCTTCTAACTTTCTAACTCCCCAACTCCCCAACTCTCTCCAGCGCTTTTGCCTGCACCATGCCCCCGTAAAACGGCTGGCTATACTTTTCGCGGAACCCTAAGGCGTCGAAATGGGCTTTGTAGTCTGGTAGTTGCGTGGCCTGTACGTTGCTGAGCCATCCGAAGAACGTATACATACCCCTGATTAACAGATGCTGCCACCAGGGCGCGGGCTGCTGAACAGGCCAGAAGTCGGCAAAAAGCCATTGGCCATCCGGAGATAGAGCAGCCGCCAATTTGCTCATGAGCACCTGCAGGCGCTGCGGCGGGAAAAGATCTAACAGGAAAGGGGTGAAGATGACGTCGAATTGCTCGCCGGGATTTATACTTTGCTCGGTGCCCAGGCGAAAGGTAACGTGGCAGTGAAGCGGCTTTTTATACTTGCTATACTTTCGCTCGGCACGCTGCAGCATGGCCGGGGCGGCCTCCAGGTATAAAATGTCGAGCTTCTTGCCGGTTTGCAGCAGCTGCTCCAACAGCCAGCCCGTGCCGCCGCCAATCACCAGCACGCGCGTCTGCTGTGGCACAAAGGGCAGCAAGGCCAGCTGTGCCTGCTCCAGGGCATTGCCATACACCAGCCGCGCCAGTGCATCGTAAAAAGGGGCAACCCGGTTAAATCCGCTATCAGGGAGTTGGGGCAAAGTATAAGTGATTGGTGCGGGCGCTAAGGTAAGGATTAGCGTTTGTAATGTTGGTCCAGGATGCCTACCAGTTTCTGAAAGATGTAGTCTACCAACTGCTTGCGTATACTTTCGGTGTTGCCCTCAAAGTGCTCCCGGAATTCCTCGGCCTTGCCGTTGTAAAGTATGGAAACGAACATCGTGCCCACGGGCTTCTCCTCTGTTTCGGAGCCGCCGGGCCCGGCCAGGCCGGTAGTGGCGATGCTGATATCGGCGCCCAGCATCTTCTTCAGGCCCATTACCATCTCGTTGGTCACCTGCTGCGATTCCGCTGTGTAGAGGTCCAGGGTCTGTTTCTTAACGCCCAGCAGTTTCTGCTTTACCTCCGGCTGGTACACCACCAGGCTGCCTTTCAGCACATCGCTGCTGCCCTTTGCCCTTACAAACTCTGAGGCCAGCATGCCGGCCGTGCAGCTCTCTGCAAATGCCACGGTCAGGCCTTTGTCCTTCAATCCCATTACCAGCTCGGTAAGTTCTGCTTGGTTCATATATGCTCGTTAGAAACTTAAATTGCAGCTTGTTGTACTGTGTTTGGCGCCTGCGGGTTTTAGCCCAGCGGGTATCGTTCCAGCACCGAATAAGTAGGGTGAGGCGAGCCCAGCACCGATTGCCACAGGCCTACCTCCTGCACGGGCAGTTCCAGGGGCTTTTCTGAGGTGACAAGCGGCAAATCCCGGGGCGGTTGGCTGTCTTTCCGGAAGCGGGCCAGCGTAATATGCGGAATGGCCTTCAGGTTTGCCGGGGGCTGCGCAGTCAGTTCTTCGGTCAGGTGCCTGCTCAGAGCCTCAAAGGAAGCGTGGCGTGCAAAACGTGCCCAAATCAGGCGCGGGTGCCTGGGTTTGGGACCAGGCTCCGTCTGCTCGAATTGCAGCGTAAAGCGCTGGTGCTGTTGGGCCACGCGTGCCACGCGCTCTTTTATACTTGGCAGCTCGTGCGCCGGCACGTTGCCGATGAAGTAGAGCGTGAGGTGCAGGTTCTGGGGCGGCAAAAAGCGCAGCGCAGGGTGTTTAAATTGCTGCAGTTGCTGCTGCAGCTCCTGCAGTAAATCGGCCGGAAGAGGGGCAGCCACAAATAACCTGATGCTCTCTTTCATAGTTTACGTATGATGATATTCTGTAGGAAACAGGATTTAAATACGCTTCTAAGATGATAACGTGATAGTATGATACGCACTTTCTATAAACGGATGGTGGCCTCTGCGGCGCTTTTTACCGTGGAGCTGGTCTTTATCTGGGCGCTGTTTATCGCCTGCATTGTGGTGTTTCTGTGGCTGGGCCGGGAGATAATGCAGGGCGAAGAAGTATGGCTCGATGAGGCGGCCTTTGGCTTTGCGGCAAACATCAGCAGCCCTTTCATGGACGGGCTTATTAAGTTCGTTACCTTTTTCGCCTCCCGGCAGTTTCTGACGCCTGCGGCTTTGGCGCTGGTGGCCTATTACCTGTTTGTCCGCAAGCACCGCTGGAATTCCGTGAGGGTGCCGGTGGTAGCACTGGGCAGCATCTCGCTCAACATTATCCTGAAGTATTTTTTCGACCGCGAGCGGCCAATCTCGCCCTTGGTGGAGGCTTCCGGACTGAGCTTCCCGAGCGGGCACAGCATGGTGGCGGCTTCGTTTTACGGGTTGTTGATTTACCTGGTGTGGCACAATGTAAAGGATGTGCACCTGCGTAACCTGCTCATTATGCTGCTGGTTGTTTTTGTAGTCCTGATTGGGTTCAGCCGTATTTACCTGCGCGTGCACTATGCCACCGACGTATTGGCTGGCTTTGCTGCTGGTTTTCTGTGGGTTGTGATCGGGCTGACGCTGCTTCGCCGGCTGGAGCGCTACTCGGGTAAGGAGATTACGCCCCTGGTGCTGGAAGAGCCGGAGGAAAAGAAATAAATTTTTTCTCCAGGGTATTGACTTATCTGAAAGCTTGCCTTACTTTTGCAATCCCAATAAACAAAGGGTTAAAGGGTTTTGGGACGTTAATTGATATAGTGAATCAAGCGCAAGTGGCGAAATTGGTAGACGCGCTGTCTTCAGGCGGCAGTTCCGCAAGGTGTGAAGGTTCGAGTCCTTTCTTGCGCACACTAAATCATAAAAAGGCTGATCTTTCGGGGTCAGCCTTTTTTGTTTTTATAGCTTGGTATACTTTCGTTATACTTTGTACTTCGGCTACACCGCTGTTTCGGACACCCTTGTTCGAAGCCAATGCTGCTGCGGACTTCCAAGTCCCCGGAACTTATACTTCATCTACTTGCTGCTTTATACTTTGGTACCAGCTGGCGCGAGCTGGTAGAACATGTCTTTTCATACTTGCCGGCTTATACTTTCATAGCCGCTGCTTCCCGCAACCTGAACCAAGCTATCCTTACTAGCTACCGTTCATCCTCTAGTTCCCACAAACGTCTCGTTGCATCTCTGGCTTTGGAGCTCTCAAGCCCGAGAGGGCTCGCCTTCGGGCATCGCGCTGCTTTCGCTTCCTGCCCTCATGCCTCGGGCTGCCGCTCGTCACCGGAACCTCTCGAGGCGCTCAGCCCAAAGGCTGGGAATCATTCGATAGCTCTGGCCATTGCTGTCATCTCGACCTTCGGGAGAGAACTGAAGAGAATTCCGGATAGATCTCTCGCCCTGCTCGAGATGACAGAGAAAGTATGAAGTATAAACTGTCCCCTTGAGGGGTCCACAGGGGTGTATACACTTTTGCGGATGAAAACAGAAGCTATAAAACTTATACTTCAGCCAAAGCAATTACGTAAATCCCCGCCTTGGATAAGGAGGGGTTAGGGGTGGTTGGACCCGGTTAATATAAACAAAATCACTGAGCTGTTCCGAAGAAAGGCGCAAGTGCCGACGTCATCCTTAATAATACACCGTCCACTCACCCACCTGCCGCTGCTCGTCAAAATGCTTAAGTATCCATCGTCGCTCCTCAGGAAGCTCATTTTTTACCACCAGCACCGGTTCTTGTTGCAGCAACTCCTGCAGCCGCTGCATGGACTCCGGACGGCTCAGTTGCAGCAGTTCCTCTTGCCACTTCTCGTCGCGCTCAAACTGTACTTCCCGTACTAGTTTGTCGCTGCCGTCATTAATCGAAACGATATTTTTGTTAAGCTCAAAGGCCAGCGATGGGAGCAGCCTGTTATACACCAGCACCGGCCGCTGCTCCAGGTTGTTCTCCCGGATGACCTCGGCAATAGGGCGGCTGCCGTTCGTGAACTGTGGGTTGTGCTCCAGCAGCTTGGTGGAATAGGGCAGGAGCAGCGCCGTAAATACCAGGGCACCATACACAAGTTTCTGCTGGGGCAACCGCTCGCCCGTCCAAAGCACTGCCAGGGCGCCTAGTATAAGCACCGGAAAGGTGAGCACCCGCCAGGGCAGCGTGATGCCTACAGGCAGCAGCGGCGCCACAAAGAGCGCTACTGTCAGCACCACCAGGTATGCAAGGCCGTAGTTCATGGCCTTTCTGGCAGTTTTCTCGGGCATGTGGATGAGCACCCAGGTAGTCAGCAGCGCCTGACCCGCAAAAATGGGCAGGATGTAAAGTATGAGCTTGGAGCCGGAGAAGGAGAAAAAGACCAGTGGCACCAGTATCCAAAGTATAAAGAGGCGCTTGAGCGGGCGCGGCATCTCCCGCAGTTGCCGGAAGCGCGCAAAAAGTATGGCCGACCAGGGCAAACTCAGGGCAGGGGCTAACACCAAGTAAAACCACCAGGGCTTGGAGCGGCCAAAGGTTTCGGGGTTGGCGTAGCGCTGCACGGTATGCTTAAACAGGAAGTAGTCCACAAACTGGGCATCCTTGACCATGAGGTAAATATACCAGGAGCTGCCCACTGCCAGGAAAAGCAGCAGCGCGGGCAAGTGGTGCCATCGGGAAGTATGGCTGTCAGGCGAAGTATAATTTCCCCCAAGGCCAATGGCCACTAGTACCGGAAAGATCAGCCCCACCGGCCCCTTGGTCAGGAAGGCCAGCGCCAGCAGCAGGTAAAAAAAGTATAGCCAACCCGTCTTTGCCCTGGTTTTATACCTGAGCCAGGCCAAAATGGCGGCCAACTCAAAGGTGGCTAAAAAGGAGTCGGTGGTGAGGTTGCGGGCTGAGACGAGCACAGCCGGAATGGTAAAGTATAAAACAGCCGCCAGTAGGGCCTGCCGCGGGTTGCCGAAAAGCACCTTTGCAATCAGGTAAACGAGCCATACTTGCAGCAGCAGCGAGAACTGCAGGAAAATGCGCGCACCGAAGGCATCAGGCCCAAACAGCTCCATCCCAAAGGAAGTGATGATGTAGGTAAGCGGAGGTTTATGATAATGCTGAATGCCCAGCAGGCGCGGGTGCAGC
This sequence comes from Pontibacter chinhatensis, assembly GCF_900113285.1. Classification (GTDB taxonomy): domain Bacteria; phylum Bacteroidota; class Bacteroidia; order Cytophagales; family Hymenobacteraceae; genus Pontibacter; species Pontibacter chinhatensis. The sequence continues at coordinate 294,961 of NZ_FOOT01000002.1, read as the reverse complement.
AAGTCGCCGCTCTGCCACATCTCGCGGCTAATCTCGGCGTAGCGGGCCTCGCTGGTCTCCACCACGCCCCACCCTCCCAGGTTAAACAACAGAAGCAGCAATAACACAAGCAGCAGGCCAAGCAAAGAGCGGTCTGCATTCGTTTTGCGGATAAGCAGCATCAGGGCTAGTTTGGTGTAGAGTGTTCAGGGGCCGACCGCGCCTCGCGCAGCCCCAGCATAAAGTTACGAGTATAAGCGGCTACACCAAATATCTGACCTAAAAACAGCACGGGGTCCAGGCGCAGCACGGCGTAGGACATAATCATGAGGCTGCCTACCAGGCTGATAACCCAAAAACCGATGGGGATAACCGACTCCTGCAACCGCTCCGAGTACCACCACTGGTACACAAAGCGCAGCGTGAAAATCAGCTGCCCGGCACCACCCCAGGCGATGAGCGCCCCGGATATTTTGCTGTGCTCCATGATGTAGCTGAAGCTATAGGTATCGCTCCAGAGGAGCCAGCCAACGGCCACGAACGGGAAAAGCAGTGCTCCCCAGCGGATGGGCCAGGCCAGCTCATCCCATACATTTTTGAGCTTGATGTTTCGCAGGTAGATAAAGTAAGAGATCAGCTGCCCGCCCACAATCACGATGTCGCTGCGGAGGGCGCCGTAAGCCATTAAAAGTATGGAGGCAACCATGCTGGTGGTCCAGAAGGAGGCGGGGGAAAGCACGCGCCCGGCCCGCTCCGATGTTACCCACTGTATCAGGATGCGCGCCGAAAACAGCAGCTGCGCCAGCAGGCCCACGCCGTAGATGAGCATCTCAGAGATGTCCATTGGCTACGGGCTGGTTCTCAAACTCCTCGGCAATACCATACTTTATATAGCGCTTGCGCATCCACCGGAAGGCAAACGTATCATTGAGCGGGCCCCAGAGGCGGTTGAAAAGGTGGTATTTGGAGTAGCCGGCAAAGCGCTCGAAGTGCTGCACCGGCAGCTGCTTCACTTTTCCGCCCTGCAGCTGTATGAGCGCGGGCAGGAAACGGTGCATGCCATCAAAAAAAGGCACGCGCTTGGCAAAGGCGGCGTCCATGATCTTTAAGGGGCAGCCGGTATCCACAATGCCGTCGTTTATCATGTAGCGGCGGAAACCGTTGGCAATTCTGGAGGAGATTTTCTTGATAAACGTATCCTTGCGCTTGGCTCGGATGCCGATCACCATCTCATGGCCCGTCACCTGCTCGAGCAGCAGCAGGAAGTCCAGCGGCGAGGTCTGCAGGTCGGAGTCGATGTAGCCGATGTGCGTGGTCTGGCTGTGGTCGATACCGGCCTTGATGGCCGTGCTGAGGCCGTGGTTGCGGTCCAGCGAGATATAGCTGTAACCCGCACTGCCCTGGCAGATCTGGCGGATGAGCGCCAGGCTGCTGTCGGTAGAGCCATCGTTTATGAAGAGTACCTGCGTGGGCACCGGCGCCTGCGCCAGAAAGGCGTCCATGGCCTCGCGGAAGCGCTGCAGGCAGCCCTCCTCGTTAAAAACCGGTACGAGTACCGTCAGTGTTATTCGCTCTGTGTTCCGATGAAGCATTCTGCCTACTTATTTATGGTTTAATGCATGCTTTTAAACAGCAGCTGCTGCAGCTAAGTTTATACTTTAACTACATTATTTCGCTGCCCGTATCCTCCTACCATATGAGGCAACGGCTAACCCAGACTTTCCTGCGCCTGCTGGCGCTGCTCACTGCCGAGGTGCTGGTACTGGGCCTGGCGATGTTGCTCTGCCTGGCGCTTTTCCTTTTTATGGCGCACCTGGTGTTCGTCGCCCGCGACAATACCCTCGATGCCGCCCTTTTTGCATTTGCCGACCGGTTTCCCTCGCCAGCCATGACACAGGTAATGCGGGGCGTCTCTTTTTTTGCCTCTTTTGAGTACCTTCTGGTCGTGCCGCCGCTGGTGGTGCTGGTGTTCAGCTTTTTCAGGGGCTGGCGCTGGTTGGCGCTCAAGGTACTGCTCATCTCTTTTTCCACCTCCATCCTCAACCAGCTCCTCAAACGCTACTTTGAGCGCCCCCGCCCCGAGACGGCCCTGCTCGAGCAGTCGGGGATGAGCTTCCCCAGTGGCCATGCCATGATTGGCGGAGCCTTCTATGGGGTACTGATTTATATTGTTTGGCGCATGGTACGCGCGAAAGTATGGCGCTGGGTGTTGACGCTCTTGCTCACGCTGCTCGTGTTGCTTATCGGCTTTAGCCGCATCTACCTGCGCGTGCACTATGCCACCGATGTGCTGGCCGGTTACGCCATCGGCTTGCTCTGGCTGCTGCTTTCTTTATACTTCATGCGGCGCCTGGAGGCAAGCTATAGCAGGAAGTATGAGCAGCAGGTATAAGCCGTCAGGGAACTGCCAGCGCGGGCACCCCATGATACTCTCTGAACCAAGCCACGAACTGCTCCAGACCCTCTTCCAGCGTCGTCTGCGGCGTAATGCCGGTTGCCTTGGCTAGTTCCTCCACATCGGCATAAGTGGTTTGCACGTCGCCCGGCTGCATGGACTGCAGGTCCAGCCTGGCTTTGCGCTGCAGCAGCCGCTCGAGTATAGCCACCATGCTGAGCAGCTGCTCAGGCTTATGGTTGCCAATGTTATAGAGCTTGAAAGGTACAGGATTGGCCTCTGGCCGCACGTCCACCAGCCGCACAATACTTTCCACCACGTCGTCCACATAGGTAAAGTCGCGCAGCATATCGCCGTGGTTAAAGATGCGGATAGGCGTGCCCGCTACAATGGCCTTGGCGAAGCTGTAGTAGGCCATGTCGGGCCTGCCCCACGGACCATACACCGTGAAAAAGCGCAGGCCGGTAGTAGGGATGCCGTAAAGGTGGGCGTAACTGTGGGCCATCACCTCGTTGGCCTTTTTAGTGGCAGCGTAAAACGAGATGGGCGCATCGGTGCAGTGGCTGGTACTAAAGGGCGTCTGCTTGTTGAGCCCGTACACCGAACTGGAGGAGGCAAACAGCAGGTGCTTTATCTGGTGGCGACGACTGCACTCCAGCACATTGGCAAAGCCTACCAAGTTGCTCGTCACATACTCTTCCGGATGGTCGATGCTGTGGCGCACCCCGGCCTGTGCCGCCAGGTTCACCACCACGTCAAACTCTTGGCTGGCGAACAGCTGCTCCAGGGCCGCCGCATCCGAAATATCGAGCTGCTGGAAGTATAGATTTGGTGATTTTATACTTTGGATGAGGGTTTCAGGCGCTGCAGAAGGTATGCAGAACCCCTGCTGCTCAAGCCGTTTGTACTTCAGCTGCGGGTCGTAGTAGCTGTTCAGGCTGTCGATGCCCACCACCGTGTGGCCGTACTGCTGCAGGGCCAGCACCAGGTGATGGCCAATGAACCCGGCACTGCCGGTAACAAGTATGCGCCGTGTTGCACCCATAAAAATGCTGTACTGGTGGCAAAGAAGTATAGGACGCTAAAATTCTGTCGGGAATCTGTAGTAAATCTGAAGAACTTCCGGTTTGCTATATTAAATTATGTGGGAAATAAATATTAAGTTGAACTTTGAAAGTATAAAAACGCATAGGCCTTGCTTTGAGTTGTGCTGAAGGAGGGGAAAGGAGGAGGTTGCTGCTGCGCAAGGACAACAATGTTTTTTCTGGTGATAAATGGCTACTATCCAAAAAAAGTATCCCTTGTCAGGCGTGAACTTTAGGAAGATGATGGCGTCATACTTTTTTCAAATGCCGGAAAGTCATACTTTTAAAAATCAAAAGCATAGTGCCTGATACTCATGTTGACTTTCCCTAAAAAATTACTGGTTTATACTTTCGGATTTCTGCTAACACTGCCTGCCTTTGCCCAGCACCCTGACGAGGTGGGGGCTGTGCGGCAAAAGCTGCAGCAGGAGCGGCGGCAGGCGCTGGCGGCAAGTATAGAACCGGCCCCAAAAGCCCTACGCTTGCTGGAACTGGGCGCCTGGCAGGAAGCAAAGCAGGTGCTGGCAAAAGCTCCCGCCGGCACCGCGACAAAGCTGGCGCAGGCGGAGGTAGCCATGCTGGAAAACAGGTTTGCCGAGGCCGAAGGGTTGGTGAAGCAGGTGCTGGAGGAAAATCCGCAGCAGCGGGAGGCCTTGCTGTTGCAGAGCAGGTTGCAGGTACAGGCCTGGGAACTGGAGAAGGCGAAGGCCACAGCGGAGCAGCTGCTCGCAATAAATCCGACCGATGAGGAGGCTGCCCTAATGGTGGGGCGTGTGCTGATGCTGCAGAAAAAGTATGAAGAGGCGCTGGCTTGGGCCAAAAAGGTGCAGGGCTGGAACCGCAACAATGCCGGGGCCTGGCTACTGGAGTCGGATGTGCATTTCTGGAACCAGAAGCCGGAGCTGGCCGAGCAGCCGCTTATCAACAGCCTTACCCTGAACCCCTTCAACGCTGATGCACGCTTTAACTACGGCTATGCCATCTGGCGCCGTGTGGATGCTACCCAACTCAATGCCATGGCCGCCCAATGGGAGCTGGCCCTGGAGCTCAACCCGCTGCACTACGTCACACACTGGCATTGGGGCAACGGCCATACCAACCTCACCTACGCCGACTATGCCCAGCCAGAGGATGATCAAGTGCGCCAGGAACTGCAGCATGCTGATAAACTCCTGTCGGAGAACAAGCTGAAAGAGGCCCTGGTGGAGATAGAGCAGGTACAGCAAAAATATAAAACCTCGGTGCTGCCGGCCATGCTGCGTGGCTCTGCCTATTACATGGCTTTCGATATGGAACGCCAGGCACGCCTGGATTCGGCCGAGGCTGTTTTCCAGCGTATCCTCCGGAAAAAGAAACACTACGGCCCGGCGCACAACGCCCTGGCTGCCGTGATTAAGCAAAAGCAGCTCATTTACCTGCACAACTACGATTCGCTGCAGCAGGTGGTACAGCAGACCGTTATCAAAGACCCGGTAAACTTTGCCAGAGTCTTCCCCGACGTGACCTATTACCCCGGCGACGAGGTGCAGAAGATGGTGTGGTCGCAGCTCTATGAGAGCATCGTATACTTTCCATTCCTCTCCAAGCAAGGCGAAACGTTCGTGATTCCGCCGCTACACGTAGACCTGGCTATCGCCATGAAATCGCCATACTTCAGGCAGGCCACTACTTTTGATAACCGCCAGTGGATGGATATCCGGGGTGTGGGCAGCGGAGCCGCAGCCATCGAGTACGTGGTGCGGGGATCATACCTGGAGCGCAATGTGGTGCTCCATGAGTATGTACACCTGTTCCACGGGCGCGTGTTTACCGATGCTGAGAACCGTGCCGTGCGCCGCCTCTACTACAACGCCATGGAGCAGGGTCGTACGCTGGATTACTATTCGGCCAACAACGAGCACGAGTACCTGGCACAGACCTACCCGGCTTACTTTGAGCCCGTGAAAGTACACCCGCTCAACCACAAATCCATTAACACCACCGCTGATTTAAAAGCCAAGGACCCGGAGTTGTATACTTTCCTAGACGGGCTGGTACAGCGGCAAAAGGCTTACCTGGCTGGTGACAAACAGGCCATGGCCAGCAACTGGGCGCAAGTATACCTGAACCTGGCCACCCGCGCGCAACGCCAGAACGAACTGCAAAAAGCGACTTTATACTTAGACAGCGCCCTGGTGTGGGATAAGGATTACCAACCGGCCCTGCTGGCCTATGCCGGCGTGGAGCAGCGGCAGAAAAAGTATAAGGAGGCGCAGGCCTGGCTGGAGAAAGCCAAAGGCATCAACCCAAACTATGCCCCCATTTACCTGGCAGAGGCCGAGCTGCAGGAAACCATGAAGCGCAACGGCAAACTCAACGCCCACGACGCACTGATGAGCCAGATGGCGCTGTACAAAAAGGCCGCTGAGCTGGAAGACGATCTGCTGATGCAGGCGCAGGTGAACCAACGCTTCCGGGAATTCTTCGTGAACTACGGCATGGTGCCTGAGGCCATTGCTGTGGCACAGGCTTACGTGGAGAACGCCCCGACTATCTCCACCTACCTCCGCGACCGCCGCGACGAGGCGCTGGCTTACGCCAACTGGCTGAAAGGCACCACCAGCATTAACCCGGAGGCGGAGCAGGAGCTGAGAAGACTGGTGTCCCTGAAACCGCAACACTACGAACTGCGCAGGCAATATGCTGAGGTTCTGGCGACGCAGGGCAAGTATAAAGAAGCCCACGAGACACTGGCCGAGGCGCAGCGCATCCTCACGGCGGCTGGCAACCCGCGCACAGACTACATGGCACTGATGGCTACTTATCAGTTGCAGCTCCAGAACAAGGAGGCCGCCCGTGTCGCTGCACAAGCCCTGCTGGATGGCAAGAAAACCCTGCCAGAGGCGGACCGCCACCTACTGGTGCCCCTGTTCGCGGCGCTGGGGCAGGGCGATAAAGCCAAAACTTCCCTCAAGTCCCTGCCAAAATCAGCGACGGTGGTGGAGAGCGCGAAAGCGCTAACGGCAAAGGGACACTTGTATGAGGCAGAGGGCAAGGTAAACAGGGCCATCCAAGCCTACGAAAACTCGCTGCTGCTGTACCCTTACCAGCTGGAAGTGCGCCAAAGCCTGATACGCCTGCTCCAGAAGAAGGGCCGAACTCAGGATGCTGAGGATGTGGCCGGGGCGGGCGAGCAACTGGTACATTCGTAAACCAACCAACTATATTATCTAACCTACAATCGTTCACATGAAAAAATCTTTACTCAAACAACACGTATTTTTCCTGCTGATGCTGCTGACGGTAGCCTGCCGTCAGTCGCCGGAGATGCATGAGGGCAACAGCGCCGTGGTGGACCCTGTGGATAATACCGCACAGCCTACCATCGTATACCTGGTGCGCCACGCCGAAAAAGAGACCGCTGACCTCAAAGACCAAAACCCTGGCCTGTCTGCCAAGGGACTTGCACGTGCCGAGGTGCTGGGCAACCTGCTAAAGGAGCAGCCCATCGGTGCTTTGTACGCCACTAAGTACATCCGCACCCAGCATACCCTAAAGCCCTTGTCAGATTCGCTTTCGCTGGAGATTCTGCAGTACGACGCCAATGATTTTGTAGGCCTGAAAGAGCGTGTGCTGAAAAGCCACCAGGGGCAGATGGTGGTAGTCGCAGGCCACTCGAACACGCTGTTACCGATTCTGGAGGCCTTCGGCGCCAAGCGTCCGGTACCTGATATTTCGGAGCAGGAGTACGATTACCTCTTCAAGGTAACGCTGGCCCCGGACGGAAAAGCTACGGTAGAAACAGACCATTACGGCGTTAACCCTTAAGGTCTGTTTCAAAGCTTAGGTTGATTTATACACTTTCGCGGTAAAGCAGCCCTTAGCACCTGTGGAGCGGTTAGAAGGGTGAAGTTCTATAACTTATTAATCCTTAGTTCTTAGCTCAGCACCTTCAGATAGTAATCTTATAGACTCTCCCCTTGAGGGGAGTTAGAGGGGTGTTGCTTTTAGCAGAGGCTTTAAGTACTTGCTCTACACCCCTATAGTCCCCTCAAGGGGACAGTTCCCGCCGTAACGTAAGGGTTTGTATACTTGGAAGGGTAGGGGTGGGGTCATCTCAACAAACATTTTATACTTTTTAACACAGCCCCTGTAGCCCTTGAGTTGCAGGGGCTGTTTTTTTGCTACGAATTAAAAGCTTGCCTAAATAAGAGTAGCTATTTACTCCGCTATCACCCGCGTGCCAGCTAGCTTGTCGTGAAAGGTGCGGCGGCTGCTGTGGCCATAACCGGTTATAAACTGGAAGATGATAATCAAGGCGGAGATGGGCCGGAGCAGGAACCGCAGCGTGGCGGCACGGAAGCGAATTCGCTCCCCATTGGGAGTTATCACGCGCAGGTTGAGCAGGTATTTTCCCAGTGTGCCCTGGCAGGGGCAGGTTTCGGTGCCGGCAAAGTACAGCCATGCCAGCAGTACAAACAGGAAGCGCTCCGGCTTCAGCAAAAACACTTCTTCGTTGCTGCTGAAGGTAAAGTAATCCACTATTCCGACTAGCGTTAAAAGTAGCAATACATCCAGGCCAAAGGCCATCAGGCGGGTGCTAAGGGAGGCCAGCCCGGACCTATGTTTGCTTTGGGTATAGATAGTTTGCATGCGTAAGTATAAATAACAATGTACCTGTTTTATACTTACAGATGCCGCCTTGGTTACGGTATTTCCGGGTTATACTTTATACTTTAAAGAAGCGCAAAGTATAAAGTATAACCGATGTTGCTAATCTCTGCAACGTGTAAAAAGTTAATCCTCAGTTGGCTTGGTGGGAGCGATGCCCGGGTGCTGCAGCACCAGTGTGCCGGCAATCTTGTCGTGCAGGGCCTGGCGGCGGCGGGTAAAAGCGGCCATCAGGTAGCCTATCAACAGGGTGAGGTTGGAGACAACCTTGCCGAAGTATCGGCCGGAGGCTCTTAAAAAGGAGAGGCGGTAGCCTTCTGTATCGGTTACAAAAATGCCAAAAACCTGCTTGCCCAGCGTAGCTTGCCTGGAAGAACTCTCGAAGCTGGCAAAGTATAACCAGGCTACCAGAAACACCAGCCCCTGCAGTTTCAGCCGCCCTTCAATATCCGTAAGCTCCGGAATAGTGTCAATGCCGATGACGGGCAGCACAAAGAGGCTCATGAAAAAGGAAATAATCAGCGTATCGGTAAAGAAAGCCGCCATACGTTTCCAGAAGCTGGCGTATTCCAGGTTTATAGGAGCTCTGGATTCCTCGTTTTGGTAAAGTTGCATGCGTAAAAGTTATCCTTCAGCGATGATACGACATCCCGGGCAGACCTGCAACAAAAAAAGCTGCCCACAGGTGCAGGCAGCTTCCGGAGTATAGTCTCTTTTGTGCTGTTTTACGATTTAGCAGCCGGGGTAAAGCGCTCTACCTTGTTTTTAGCCGGCACCTGAGTTCTCAGGTATTTGTAAATGGCGCGCAGGTCTTCCTCCTTCATGCCGGAGTACATTTTCCAGGGCATCAGCGTTTGCATCTCGCCCGGCGCCAGTTTTCGTTCGGCAAAATCAGTATCCTGGTACATTTTAAAGCGCATCAGGAAGGCTTCCTCTGTCCAGGAGCCTATACCGGTTTCCTTGTCGGGGGTGATGTTGGCAGCGCGCAGGATGGAGCCGTCCGGGAACTGGAAGTCCATGCCGCCGGCAAAGGCGCCCAAATCAGCATCTTTCGGGGAGTGGCAGTCGCCGCAGCCGGCTATCGTTACCAGGTACTTGCCCCGCGACAGATCGTTATCCAGCACAGTTTCTTTCGGTGTGTGGGACACGCCGCTGGATGGCATGGTGCGCAGAATCAGGTTGAACGGGAAATCAGGATCGGACTTGGGTACTTCGTTTCGGATAGGCTCCAGGGTGCGGATGTAGGCAATGATAGCATAAGCGTCCTCGGTGGTCAGGTTTTTATAGGCGCCGTACGGCATCATCGGGAAAAGCGGGTCTCCGTTTTTGCTAACGCCCATGGTCATAGCACGGTACAGCTCTCCGTCTGACCAGGTACCGATACCGGTTTCCTTGTCGGGGGTAATGTTCTTGGCGTAAAACACGCCCGGGAAGCCGAGGGAGTGGTCGAACCTGTCTCCGCCTTTACCCAAGGTGCCGGGAACAGGAGGGGCTGAGGGGAGCGAGAAGTCACGGGTGGAGTGGCAATCGATGCACACGGTGACGTGGTTGGCCAGGTAGCGGCCGCGCTCAATCTGCTCTGTGGTTCTTTCCACGATCAGGTTTGGGGCCGCGTCCACCCTCGGGAAGGCGTACTGCAGGTAAATGATACCGCATGCGATGGCTATCATAGCCACTACAATGACATAGCCGGTAACTTTTAAGGCTTTTTTCATGAGTTTAATAGTTAGATAGGTATAAGGTGTAGGGGCATTAGCACTTAATAATGTGGTAAATTCTATAATAAATATGATTTAATCAAATATAGAATAATCTATATTGAGTTAATTTTAGTCTGATAGGGTATAAGCTGGGTGTGGGGCAACAAAAAAGCCGCAGACGTATCATCTGCGGCTTTTTTATACTTAGCGGGCAAGTATAATGTATGGCTTACTTAAAGGTGTCCTTGCTGTCCACAATCTTCACCTCGGTTACATTCAGTTTATACTTGGCAATTGCGTCGTCCTCGGCCAAAACCTCCTGCGGCAGCCCCTCCTTCACCAGGTTGGAGTAGCTCATCGGCGATGGCGTATTGTTGAGCAGTGCCTCCCGCAGCGGACCGGCCTCGCTGTCGTCGGTTACGATGGTGACGAACATGTTATCCGTCTGCCAGTACTTTTTCACGGCCTGGTTCACCTCTTCCACCGTCAGGTTGGCCAGCAGCTGGTCCATCTCCTCAATATAGTTCTCGCGTCCGTAGAAGCGGGAGTCCATCAAAAAGCCGAGCTGTTTTTCCATGGTCTGAATGTAGAGTTTCATGTAGGAGCGCAGGAAGGTGCGGGTAAGCTCAAACTCCTCCTGCGTCATGCCCCTGTTAATCAGGTTGTCCACCTCGCGGATGGCCAGGCGCAGGGCAAAATGGGCATGGCCCACGTTGATGCCACTCAGCTCGGTGTACTGCTGCTTCAGGCCTTCGGCAATTTGTACCGGCCTGATCCAGAGGGCGAAGTAATTGGAAGTACGCGGCACACCCGGGTTGGGCAGCTGGAAAGAGCCGCCGCGGTCGTACCACTCAATATAAGAGTAGTCGCCGTAGTTCATGGAGCGGGTGGTGCGGATCTTATCATAAAGCTTTCCGTAGCTCTTGCGGTGCTCGCCCAGAAAGGAGTTGGCCACCATCAGCGCGGCAAAATCGTCGGCGGAGCGGGTAACCGGCATCGGGGTTCCGGTGAAAATGGCAGAGCCGAGGGCATTGTTTTTCTGAATGATCTCTACCTGCACGCCCTTCGGCTGGTTAGGCTCCCCGGCCACCGGGATATTAGGTTGCGCGCCAGACAACTGGGCCACGTCAGCTTTCAGCTTATTCAGGAAATCAGGGCTGTAGTTGCCGGCAATGCCAATCATCACGTTGTTTCTGGTGAAGTAGTTCTGCCAGTGGTTACGCACATCCTCCAGGGTGATGCCTGGCACGCTGGCCGAGTTGCCCTCCACCATGTGCTGGTAGTTGGTGCCACGGAACAGCAGGTCTTCCAGCGCCTTTTTGCTGTATTCCTCATCCGAAGAGGCACGGATTACCTCATCCACAAAGTTCTGCTGGTTCGACTTTACGCGTTTAAAGTCCTCCTCGGCAAAGGCAGGGGAGAGCATAAGCCCGCGTACGATCGGGTAAAAATCGTTGATAAAGTCCTGGTGCACGGCAAAGGTAAACGTAGTTACCTCCTTGTCCACGTTGCTGTAGTACTCGGCGGCCCAGGGGAAAATCTTGTCCTTTATCGCCGACACCGGCATCTCCTTCGTTCCCGACTCGGTAATCATCTGGGCGGTGGTGTAGGTCAGGCCTTCCTTGCCTTTAGGGTCCGCCATGGAGCCGTTTTTGAACATCAGCTTGATGATCACCTTGTTAGACTCCGGCTGGCGCAGCTCTACCACTTTATCCGGGCCGAAGGCCGTGTTAGCATCAAAGACAGTGGCTGGTGCGGTGGTTTCCGCTTTTGTTTCAGTGGTTTGCTGGGATGCCTGCGGTTGCTTGGCGCAGGAGGCGGCCAGCAGGGCTACAGGCAGTATATAGGCAGCTATTTTTTTCATGCTTTCTCGAAACTTTGTCATTTATACTTTAAAGTATGGCCGGGCCTTATTTTACCGGAGACTTCTCGGTTGGGGCGATAGTGCCTACCGTGAGCGTCTGGGTTACAAAGTATTTCTTAGCAACATTCATCAGGTCTTGCGCCGTGATGGAGTCATATACTTTGTAGATGTTGTTGAGCGACTCCGGATCGCCGCTTAGCCAGATGAAGCGGGCCAGGGAGTTGGCAATGGCGTCCGGGCTGTCCATGCTCATGGCAAAGCTATACTTGATGCGCGACTTGGTATCCTCGATTTTCTGCTTGTCTATCGGCTTGGTTTTGGCCTCGTTCAGCGCCTTCATCAGCTCATCCTTTACATACTGCATGTCCTCGGCTTTTAGCACGGAGGCCGACACCTGGATCAGGTTCGGATCGCGGGCAAACTGTGGACCGCCGCCAATAAAGCGGGCTTTCTGCTCCTCCACCACCAGCTTGCGGAAAAGGTCCGAGTTCTCGGCAAAAAGGATGGTAGTCAGGATGCTCAGGGCAGGCAGGTCTTTGTCCTTGTCGGAGAAAGCGGGGCCTTTAAAGTTGAGGCTCAGGTAAGGCGGGAAGCCCTGCTGCTGCACGTGCGCGTAGCGTGTTTCTTTCTGTGCCGGCTCCTTCGGAATCTCAGGCTTATAGCTACCGCGCTTCCAGTTGCCGAAGTACTGCTGAGCCAGGCTGTTTACGCGCTCAGGCGTTACATCGCCCACCACTACAATAGTGGAATACTCCGGGCGGTAGAAACGGTCGAAAAAGGTGAGGGAGTAGTCGTACTGGTTTGGCATGTCTACCACATCCTCGAAAAAGCCCATGGTGGTGTGGGCGTACGTATGGTTTTTGAAGGCGGTGCTTACCGTTTTCTCATACAGCTGCATGTACGGGCTGGCCGAGTTCTTGGTGTACTCGCCCTTTACGGCGCCAGCCTCGGTTTTGAAGTCATGCTCGGTGTACTTCAGGTTCTGGAAACGGTCTGCTTCAATCTCAAACATCTTATCGAGCATTTCGGCGTTGCCGGTCATGTGGTACACGGTGCGGTCGATGCTGGTGTTGGCGTTGGCGGCGGCACCCATTTCCTTCATGATGTCGCCATAGGCCTCTTTGCTATACTTGTCGGTTCCCCGGAACATCATGTGCTCGAAGAAGTGCGCGAAACCGGTTTTGCCTTTCTCCACCTCCTCGCGCGAGCCGGCGCGCACCACGATGTAAAAAGCGGCCAGACCCGGGCTGTTGTAAGGCACGGTCACCACGTTCAGGCCATTATCCAGTTTTTTCTGGTGGATAGGGTAGGGCAGGATTTTGTTGTTCTGGCTGCTTCGCTGGGCTATGGCCGGGGTGAGGGCGAAAGCCAGCAGCAGCAACAGGGCTACTAATCTGTTTCTCATTGTTTTTGGTTTAGTTTTTATTCCTTTTGCCAAAGGCTTTATACCTGATAAAACTACACAAATTGGGCTGTACGTGCAAAGGCGTCAAAGCGATCGTGTTTTCTTCTAGACGAATGGGTGGGTTTTGTCTGTGGAATAGGGGGAATTCTATATTCTTGGGGGAGTAGGATGTTTATACTTTCTGCTGTTTCTCCGAACTATTGCTGGCGCGGGTTTGCAACCCGTGGCTACTATAATGGTGGATTTGTAACCCAACTGGCTTGAAAAGTCAGACTTTATACTTGAGCTATACTTCCATAAGCCGCTGCTGACTGCAACTTGACACAAGCTATCCTTACTAGCCATCGTTCCTCCTCCAGCCTTACATAAGCTATTGTTTCACCTCTGGCTTTGGTGCCCTCCCAGGCCGGGAGGCCTCGCCTTCGGGCCTCGCGCTGTGTTCCCTCCTTGCCTCGCTCGCGCTCAGCATGCCCTTGACGGGCACCGGATCTCACAAGGCGCTCAACCCAAAGGCTGGGAATCATTCGATAGCTCCTGCCCTTGCTATGCAACAAGTACAGACTGTCCCTTGAGGACAAGCGAGAACGGGAGTTCGAAGCTTGCGAGCAAAGCTCAACAGGGGTGTAATCGCCTGCTGACAATTCCCCTCCTCTGAAGGGACGGGGTGGGTTTATACTTTGTAGGGACAGGTCGAGACCTGTCCGCGCGATATCAGCAACTATAAAACTTATACTTCAGCCAAAGTAATGACAGAACTCCCCTCCTTAGCCAAGGAGGGGTAGGGGTGGTTTGACTCAGATCCTTCCGGGAAAGCTTTACCGTTCCGCAAAGAACAAGGCCGTCAGCGCCGAAACGATAAAGTTAACCCCGATGGAAAGCACGATAAAGCCCATAATGCGTGACAGGGCCGCGAGACCGGCCTTGCCCATGTAGCGCGTGAGCTGGTGCGAAAAGCGCAGGATAATGTAGGAGACTGCCGCCAGCAGTATAATCCCGATCAGGATCATGACCATGTCGACATAGGAGAGCGATGTGGTGAACAGACCTATACTTACCGCAATGGCGCCCGGACCGGAGAGCATGGGCATGGCAAGCGGCGTGAAAGAGATATCCTCCTTCAGCTGCCCTTCCTCCACTACATCTGGTGAAATCTTTTTCTTGCTGGCACCCGGCGAGAGCAGCTCAAAACCTGCCCGCATGATCATCAGTCCGCCGGCGATGCGCAGGTCGTGGATGCGGATGCCGAAGAAGTTGAGTACATACTGCCCCGCCAGAAAAAACACCGCCAGAATACCCACCATGTACAGGCAGGCTTTCAGGGCCTGCTGGTTTCTGTAGGTGGGCGTGTCGTCCTGCGTCAGGGTCAGGAAAACGGGCATCGCTCCGAACGGGTTTACTACAGAAAAAAGGGCGGTGAAAGTGGCAAGTATGATTTCCATGTATAAAACGGCTACTAGAGTATAGTGCAGCTTTAAATATAGGGCATTGCGGATGTAAATCAAAAGAATGAAGCCCGCTGTCGGGAAATGTTTCTTTTTGTCTTCGCGCTCCGCTCATAATCCGTATTTTTGAGGGAAGATCAACTAAACCGTTACACTACATGAAAGGAGAAGTAAAGCTGGGTATATTGGGCGGTGGGCAGCTGGGCCGCATGCTGATGCAAGCCGGGCTCGATTTTAACCTCTATACCCTGGTGCTTGATCCCGATGAGAATGCGCCTTGCAAAGACATCTGCAACGAGTTTTATGTGGGCAGCTTCCGCGATTTTGACACCGTGTATGAGTTTGGCAAGCAGTGCGACATCCTCACCATCGAGATTGAGCATGTAAACGCCGATGCGCTTGAGAAGCTGGAGCAGGAAGGGGTGAAAGTATACCCGGACGCCAAAACCGTGCGCACTATCCAAGACAAAGGGCTGCAGAAGGAGTTTTACCGCCAGCACAACATCCCAACCTCTGATTTTATACTTCTAAAAGACAAGTCGGAGCTGGAGCAACGTATAGATTTCCTGCCGGCCTTCCAGAAGTTGCGTCGCGAGGGCTACGATGGCCGTGGCGTTACGCGTCTGACGGGCGAGGCCGATTTTGGAAAGGCCTTTGAGGAGCCGTCGGTGCTGGAGAAACTGGTGGATTTTGAGAAGGAAATCTCCGTGATTGTGGCCCGTAACGAAAAGGGCGAAGTGACTGCTTTCCCGGTAGTAGAGCTAAGCTTTCACCCGGAGCACAACCTGGTGGACTCGCTTTTTGCCCCAGCCAACGTGGCTTACAAGCTGCAGCGCCATGCTATTGAAATTGCCACGCGTGTGATTGAGGCCTTCGGGATGGTTGGTATTCTTGCCGTGGAGATGTTCCTGACCAAAGACGGGCAGATTTTAGTGAACGAGGTGGCGCCGCGTCCGCATAACAGCGGGCATCATACTATAAAAGCCAACTATACATCGCAGTACGAGCAGCACCTGCGCGCCATCCTGAACCTGCCGCTGGGCTCTACCGAAATCCAGAGCGCCGCCGTGATGCTGAACCTGCTGGGTGAGCCGGGCTACGACGGTGAGGCCAAGTATGAGGGATTGCAGGAGGCGTTGGCAGTGCCGGGTGTGTACATTCACCTGTATGGCAAGAAGTTTACCCGCCCTGCCCGTAAAATGGGGCACATTACCGTATTAGGGCAAAGTATAGAAGAGGCGCAGCAACGCGCTGAATCCGTTAAAAATGTCATCAAAGTAATCGCATAAGCATGGCCGAAGAAGTTAAGAACGCACAACCGCTGGTAGGCATCATCATGGGCAGCCAATCTGACCTGAAAGTGATGGATGCCGCCGCCGAGATCCTGGAAACGCTGGGTGTACCGTATGAGCTGACGATTGTATCAGCCCACCGCACGCCACACCGCATGTTTGAGTACGCCGAGAACGCTCGCAAGCGCGGCCTCAAGGTAATTATCGCCGGAGCAGGCGGTGCCGCCCACCTGCCGGGTATGGTAGCTTCAATTACCACACTGCCGGTAATCGGCGTGCCGGTAAAATCCTCTAACTCTATTGATGGGTGGGACTCAGTACTAAGTATACTTCAGATGCCGGGTGGTATACCGGTAGCAACCGTAGCGTTGGACGGCGCCCTTAATGCCGGCATACTGGCTGCAGAGATCGTTGGTGCCTTCAACCCAGCCGTGGCTGACAAATTGGAGAAGTATAAAATCAGCCTGAAAGACAAAGTGATGCGCTCTGTAGAAGAGCTCAAGCGCGGGGACCGGGATCTGGATTAGAAGTAAAATTGTGTATGATTTTGAAGAGTAGCACGCCGTGCTACTCTTTTTTTATATCCGTTCTACATCAATATAGCGCTTTTCTTTGTTTGCTATATAAGTGCCTTTACATGATTTATACTTGCAACCACTTAATTATCTGATATTTAAAAATAAACAGGCAAGCAATTTGCTTTGAATTTATTTAATAAATTTTTGCACTATTTCTAACCTTGTGGATAAAGCAGCCGTTAAATTCTGACAAACTATTTTGAGGTTTTCGGGAAGTATGGAGGTTATTAACAGGGTTGAAAGCCCCCATGGGCAGCGCTACATCACCTCAGCTGGGCGGAGTAAGGCGCCGTTTATCCAAAGAGTAAGAAACAGATTGATAGGGGCATTCAGCTATGGCACTCCGGAGTTTTTTCTGTGGAAGAACAGTTATGCGCGATTGGTGCAAACCAAGTACTGCATCAACGATTATGTGCTTAGGCCCAGGTATAAAGAAATAGCGTACAGGCAGGAGTTTCAGCAGGAACTGACCTTTGTCTTGCCCTTTGCCTACTGGCATCACCTGAACGGCACACTGGGGAAAACGATCTCCTCCAAGTATACCAAAGAGCTATACTTTTTCAGTGATAACCACGAGGAACGGTTTGATAAGAGGGTATGGAGGCTCCCAAAGGACGATTTTACCGTTCCGAACATGTATCATTGCAGCACTGTGTCTTTTGAAAAATGGGCACAGGTTCCGCTTAAAGAATATTATGAGAATGACCTGTTTGTGTTCGACAAGCCCTTATTAATCATCGCCAACAAGTATAATACGGAGTGGGGAAAAGGGCCAATAAACTATTTCAGCCTTCCGATGCTGGACCGGATTCTGACCATGTTCAGCCATAAGTACCAAATCGTGTACAACCGCCCAGGTCCCGATTACATTGTCATGGACAACAGCGACATCCTGGAGTTGAAGGAAGCGGAGTTCATCCGAAAACACTATCCTGAAGTTATACTGGCAGATGATTTATTTCAGGCACATCGCGGGCAGGTGAATAACTATAATCATTTCCAACTCCTGCTATACGCCAACTGCGAGCGGTTTTTGTCTGTTCACGGCGGCACGGCGGCACTGGCAAGTTACTTCAGCGGAAAGAATGTTATCCTATCCCGGCGAGGCCACGAACACCGATACAACGAGTTTAAGGCCATTTTCCCGGCCCTATCCGGGGCAGAGATTTACCATGCCAGGAACGAGGCGGAGGTGCTACGGTACCTGCAGCAGCACTATTAGATGTAGTGCTTTATGTGCTCGGCCTTGCCTGTCACGGTGTGTGGCCTGAGTTGCAGGTCGTGCAAGGTCATTTTTGCCAGCAGCTTTGCCGCCTTCAGGCACAGTTTTGCATCGGTGTGCATTTTCAAGGCCTTTGTCAGGTTGGCCTCCACATACTTTCGGTTACCGGTTTCCTCCCACATGACCTGAGCTACGCGCATGCCGTAGTTGGCGAAGTTCTTCTGCGCCCGCTTCAGTACCCCCTTTCGGTGCTCTGGCGGCAGGTGTTGCTGGATAAGCTGAAACAGACGGGCAATATCGTCGAGGTACTCTCCCGTGAGAAATTTAACACCCGAGATGGAGCCCGAGTGTTTTCTGTACTCCGCGAGCACCCTGGAGGTAAAGGCTACCGGATAGTGTCTGGCGATGCGCACCCACATTTCCCAGTCTTCGCCGTAGGTCATCCCGTAGAAAGATCCCAGCTTTTCGTATACTTCGCGCTTTACTGTGATGGTGACATACTGGATGTGTTGCCGCTCACTGATACGCAGGAGCCAGTTCTCCAGCAAGCCCCAGTGGGAGTCATCGTCCTTTACATGCCTGGAGATGATGTTATTGTGCTCATCAATATTTAAGTGGCGGCAAAAGGCGGCACCGGCCTCCGGAAACTCATCGAGGAGGCGTTGGATGGTTTGGTAGTACCCCGGCCGTACCCGGTCGTCGCCATGCAGCAGGTGCACCAGGTAGCCCTGCGCCCTGTTGATGCAGGTTTCGAAGTTACGCAGGCTGCCCACATTCTGCGGTTGGCGGTAATAGCTTACCCTGCCTTTTCCAACCTCCCGCACGATGCGCTCTACATCGGCGTCGGTGCTGGCATCGTCCACGACTTCTATCTGCATGTCTGCCACAGGAATCCCTTCAGCCAGCACACTCTCAAGGGTATGCACCAGAAAAGCTGAGCAGTTGTATACTGGTATCATCACCGACCACCTCGGGCGGTCGGGGGATGCTGGCAACGGAGAAATAAGGGGTGGGGAAGTAGGGATGCGTTCCATAGGCGTGCTGCTTAACTGGGTCGTCGGTTTTTATACTTCTGCGGAAATATGGGTTGTGTAGAACTAGTGTGAGGAGCTTATTTATACTTTGGCGGAAAGCCAAGCCTGCCTCATCCTTTCCGCCCGAGCGTGCTTTTTAAGAAAGCGCTTTAGGCGGCCCGGGACCAGACGCGCTATAAACCTGAGTGGCGAAACATTATACTGTCGCCAGGCCTGCTGAAGAAGCAGATCTACCTCCTTATACTTTTGGGGGTGCTGCCGCAGGTATTTCTTTAGCCAGCCAAGGTATTGTTTCCGGACCACATGATAGGCCGTCGTGTGCTGCGAGGCGCCCACCAGCGAGTCAGCTCGCTGGCGGTAGAGGTTGTGGTGGTTAGATGAGATGTACACGGGTACGTTCAGGTAGAGTTTGCTTAGAAACACCTGATCTTCATACATACCCCTGAAGGAATCTTCAAAGCCGCCCAGCCTCCGGAGCAGTTCCCGCTCAAGTATAATCCCGCACATGCAGGGAGCGGCCCCTTTTCCCAAGGGGTACAACTCCAGCATGAGCTGTGGTGGGTGGTAGAGCTTGTCCTGTGCTGCACCTATGTATACTACCTGGTTCTCCTTCTCCGGCGCGTTCCAGTTGTGCCAGTATTCTGTTGCTTCGCAGATGACAGGCACATTTTTTTGCCGTAGCAGGCTTACTTGTACTTCCAGGTAATTCGGTAACCACACGTCGTCTGCGTCCAGAAAAGCCACCAATTCTCCTCTGGCTATACTTAAGCCCAGGTTCCGGCTGGCACTCAAACCTTTGTTTACATGCTCCTGATGCTCCGAAAACCGGATTCTGGTTGAGTGTGCTGCGGCATATTGCTTGGCTATCTGCGTACTGCCGTCCGCTGAGCCGTCGTCTATCAGCAACAGCTCCCAGTTCGTGAATGTCTGGTGTAGTACACTGTCGATAGCCTCCCGCAGGTATCTTTCGACATTGTAGATACACATGATGATGGAAACCTCAGGCTGGGAAATGTGCATGCGCGTTTACTTTAGTAGTTAGCCAGGACTTCAGATAAGTATCCAACTGTTTTCCGCCCCAGTCATCCACCAGGAATCTGCCTAGTTTATACTTGGCAGAGGTGGAGACTACGGGACAATCTTGCGTCGTGACAGCGGCGTGGAAGCCAGCCTCAGCCGCCAGCCTTACCGTTTCCAGGTTACAGCTCCCGTAGGGATAGGCCAGCAAGGTAACCTCCCGGGAGATAGCTTCTTCCAGAAATCTTTTGCTTTTCACCAGCTCCTGTTGTTGGGCAGAGGGGCTGAGGGAGGCAAGGTCCGGATGCGAGACAGTGTGTGATCCAATGTGGAAAAGCCTGTTCCAGGCCAGGTCTTTAAGCTGCTCCAGGTTCATACTTTGGTAGGCAGCTCGTGTGTGTCCAGGTGTTCCCGCCCATACTTTGACCTGCTGCAGGTACTCTTGCTGTAAGTGGCTGGGTAGGGACTTTAGCTGCTCCCATAGCTTTAGGTAAAGTATGCATCGTAGGGTAGGAGGCTCCTGCACAAAGGCCTTCCACTGCTGGTGTTTCTGTCTTATGTCTTCGGTCAGGTGCCATTCATCACCCAGATCAAAGCTTATTAGTTCCTGATTGATCCGGATGCCTAATGTGTGCGGCAGCTCTTCAGTAGAAAGTATAAGATGCTCGAGCTCATCCCACCAAAATTCAGCCCCGCTACCTAATTTTCCGGTGCAGATAAAGAAGGTAGCAGGCACATTATACTTTTCCAGAAGCGGCCGGGCAGTTACATAATTGTCTGCGTAGCCATCATCGAACGTGATAGCGATACTGTTTCTGCGTAGCCTGTGGTTGGTGAGGCCGTCTACCAATTCCGCCAGCGGCACCACGCGCCAGTTGCTGCGGAGCACCTGCAGGTGCTCTTCAAAGTGCTGCGGCCTTACGGCAAGACGCCAGACATCGGTTTCCAACGCTGCCACACGGTGGTACATGAGCACCAGCGCTTTGGGCTCATACGGCTTTCTGATAGTATGGAGAAGCTGCCGGATCATCTGTCTGCAGGTTTGATGGCCTTCACCGTAATGATAACCTGAAAATGCGGGTCGTTGTACATCAGCTTCGTCTTCGGTACCTCCGGCAGTCCCATCCCATACAGGAAAGCGGTAGCCGTGAACACGTTACCATAGGGAGTTACTTCTGAGGTGCCTCCAGGGAAAGTTTCTTCCATCAGCCGCCTCATGGATTTATCGGTAAAAGACCAGTACCAGGTTTCTTTCCACTCCCCATGGTCGATGGGCGTGATGCCGGGTACTGTGAGTAAGAGTGCGCCGCCAGGTTTTAGGATGCGGTAGCAGGTTTGGAGGGCTTCCCGGAAGTTATAGATCAGGTGCAGGGTTTGGGTAAGTATAATGCAGTCAAACGTATTATCGGGAATGTGGGGCGCGTGGCTGATATCCCCGACCAGTGTGGCGTTCGGGTTGCTGGCGTCCACATGCAGGATATCGCTTTGTGTTACTTTCTCAGCACCATATTGCAGCGTATAGGAGTTGTCCCCGATCTCCATCACACGACCCTTTATAATGCCAGCTTCCTGCCCCAGGAAATTCTCGATGTAGTAACGGTCAACAGGGCCGCCCCGGTCGTAGCCGAACTGGGTGCTAAAGGGTGTGTACCTGTGCAGGTGCCCAAACCTTACCTGCCCCACAGCAGGCGTGTTGTTCCTGATCAAACTAGATTGCAGCTTTTTTCTGAGCCGGCCGGAAGGAATCAGCTTCACGATCCTGTTCATAATGGAGGCTGTACTCGTGCTGCTGGCTAGTGTGTTTCCGGACAGGTCCGGGTCAAACTTCAGCAAAGTATAGTAATCGTGCAGGGAGAACGCGCTCCCTTTCTCCAGTTTGTCAGCCATATCAGAAGTATAAAAAGCTTTCCAGATGTTGGTCCCATCCGCGTAGGCGCTACGTTCTGCCTGGGTGCGGAGGCTGTCGCTTTGGCTATGCAACACCTTTAGCGTGGTGCGTAGCATGAGTTTGCTGTTGCCGGACATGTTTGTGTTGTGCTGGCGGTAAGCAGCCAGGATGTGCGTGTGGTGATGTACCGGGTAGTCTCGGGCCACACGCAAGTATAAATCATAGTCTTCGCAGGCCCTGAGGGAAGTATCGTATTGAAAACGCTCGAAAACCCACCTCCTGAACATCACCGCTGCGTGCATCCCGATGTAGTTGCCCTTGAGCAGGTGGAGGAAATGGCTGTTGCTTACCTGCCGTACCACCGGCTTTACCTCGTTGGTGGCCGTGAAAACCAGGTTGTAAGCCCCCGAAACAAAGGCCAAATCCGGATTTTGTAGCATATATCGTGCATTCACCTCCAGGGCATCGGGGTAAAGCCAGTCATCCGCATCCAGAAACACCAGAAAATCGCCTTTGCTGTGCCGGATGCCGGTGTTACGTGCGGCAGATAAGCCCTGGTTTTCCTGGAACACGTACCTCACGTTTTCGAATGACTGAGCTACTGCTTTCGTATCGTCCGTGGAGCCATCATCCACCACCAGGATCTCAACAGCGGGATAGGTCTGCCGCTGCACACTCTCCACAGCCTCGCGGAGGTATTTCCCGTGGTTGTAGCACGGAATAACCACAGAGACAAGCGGTGCTGACGGTATGGACAAGGGTGTAACCACGTTATTTGCTTAAGGACTTAAGTAATTTTTGCTGATTCTTTTTGTAATAGATGAGGCCCGATACGATGCCCGTCATTTCGGCCCAAATGGTAGAGGTCCTTGACCGGTAGTAGGGGAAGCCCTTCCGGATGAGCTCCAGGTAAAATTTGGGGAGCACATAGTATAAGTGCCTTTTGTAGCCGGCCTCCTCTTTCTGCCGTTGCTGCAGCAGGGCCGCCACGGTAAAGCCACGCATGTAGTAAAAGATTTGATTCTTCAGCCTGCCTGTTTCCCTGCGGTGCTCGTGGAAAACGATGGCTCTCGGGTTATAATGAATGGTTAAGCCTTTGTCCAGGATGCGATACCACATCTCGGAGTCTCCGTTGCAGCCGGCCGCGCCCACATCTAGGTACTCATTAAAGAGGCCCACCTGCTCAAAAACGGACTTTCGGAAGGCCATATTTGCGCCGGCTCCTATCTCCCACACAGGAGGGCCGATAGACAAAGTTGAATGGATGAAATCCCCGGTGTATACTTTGTCTGCATAACCCCTGTTAAAGCTCCAGTACTTTTCAAAATTTACCTGGGCCCTGGTATGTAGCTGGGCAGCTATAATCAGCCCCGTCATGGCCGCAACCGACTTGTCCTGAAACGTTTGCCAGACCCAGTATACCCACATCGGGTGAACCAGCACGTCATCATCCGTAAAGGCCACCACTTCGCAGGAGGCGCTCAATGCCCCGGTATTGCGGGCGATATCCAGTCCTGCTCTGGGCTCCTTCACATAAACCACTTTTTTATACTTGGAGGCCACCTCGTAAGTGGAGTTATCCAAGGGAGCGTTATCCACCACAATAATTTCATGGGGCACGCAGCTAAGCTGATGCAGTTGCTCAAGGCACTTGTCTAAGTATACAGCCCTGTTGCGGGTACAGATAACAACGGAGACCGGTACCTCGGCCGGTATACTTTCTGGGTTATGCCCTGCAAATGCATCTTGTAAGGCGGCAGTATTCCCTTCTGATATGAGCTGTTGCCATGCTTCATCATCTTCTACGAGCTGAGGGGCATACTGGTGTAGCGCTGGCTTAAGGGCCTTTCGCAGTTTCACATAGAATGTCTCGGCTGTCAGTTTCTCCCTGATTTCTAAGTATAGATGGCCCAACGCAATTTGCCCCCACCAGAAAACCAAGTAGCTGCGCGGCACCATGCAGAAGGTATGCAGCGGCGCGTGCGGCTCGTCGAGGCGGATGTGTTTTATCGTGTAAAGTGGTGGCTGCATCGTTTTACCTGCTTAACTGACACACTTCCTGGTGATTCTCCAGCCTGAACGGGAACTTAGGCCGTACCGCTCCCCACCATTTCTCAAAATAGCAGATGTCTGCCCGGTAGTCCTCTACATCAAAGGAGAGGCACTCATCCAGGTTATACACCGGGATAGAGGCTTCTTTGGCGATTGTCAGGGTGATGTAGTAGGAACCGTCGTTGAGGAAGTTGCCGGGAATGGTGCACTCACCCTCCACCATACCAGTATGGCAGTGCAGGGCCGGGGAAAGCAGATCGAAGATGCAGTCGCCCGTGTAAGAGTATAACACAATACCCACGTTCAGGCTCATCTCCTCGAGCATGTTCCAGAACTGAAACTTCACCGTTAGCGGGGTCCGGACATCGATGATGCCATCCGAATGCTCGACATGCGGGATAAGCTCCACCTGCTTGAAGCGTATGAACTTGTTCCCAGGAGCTTCTTGTGGTGTTGCCCACTTCTGCCCCAACTGCAGTTTCTGAAGGCTGGCGATGTACTTGTTTACCACGGCAGAGGATGGCCCCATCTCCAACATCTGCCCCTTATTCAGCCAAATTGCCCTGTCGCAGAGGGTATTAACAGCCTGCATGTTATGGCTGACAAACAGGATGGTGCGGCCTTCAGCCTGCGATACTTCCCGCATTTTGCCCAGGCACTTCTTCTGAAAATCGGCATCGCCTACGGCCAGCACCTCGTCCACAATCAGGATATCGGGCTCCAGGTGGGCGGCCACGGCAAAGGCCAGGCGGACGTACATGCCTGAGGAATAGCGCTTTACGGGCGTATCCACAAATTCCTCTATTCCTGAAAAAGCCACAATCTCATCGAACTTAGCGGCCACTTCAGCTTTGTTCATGCCTAAGATGTAGCCGCTGATGTAAATGTTTTCGCGACCCGTCAGCTCCTTGTTAAATCCCGTGCCCACCTCCAGCAGGCTGCTTACCTTGCCTCTGCCCCGCACTGCGCCTGTGGTCGGCTTCACGATCCGGGAAATAATTTTCAAGAGCGTAGACTTGCCGGAGCCGTTGCTGCCCACAAAGCCCATCGACTCTCCCTGCTTCACATCAAAGCTCACATCGCGCAGCGCCCAGATCTGGTCGGCAGCTACGCCAGGAGGGGCGGTTTTATCCAAATGGAAAAATGGATCCTTTCTGCCCCGCACATACAGGTTCCACCACCATTGCAGGTCCTGCCGGAAGGAGCCCGTACCGATGGTGCCCAAACGGTATAGCTTGGAAATATTCTCTACCTGAATGATGTTGTCAGCCATACGTTTTTACACGACATCTATTAGTTTATCCCCCTGCTTGTTAAACAGGAGCAGCGAGGCACCGAAGAACGCCACCGTGAACAGGACGCTATAAGCCAGTTGCCATGTTGAAACAGTACCTTCCCCTAACAGGGACAGGCGAAATGCCTCAAACAGAGGCGACAGGGGATTGAGCTGCACCAGCCACCGCACCTTCTCCGGAACAGCAGACAAGGGATAGATGACCGGCGTCACGTACATCAGCAGGCGTACCCCTAGGTTAATTACATAGCTCATGTCGCGGTACTTGGCTGTAAGTACTGAGAAAAACAAGCCCATCCCCAAGGCCAGCAGCGCCGTGGCAAGCAGCACCAGCGGAAACCAAAGTATGGTTATACTTAGTGACAGGCGCAGCCCTTGGAAAAGCCAGTAATAGGCCACCAGAAGCAGCATCATCAGGAACTGGATCAGAAAGTTGTACAGCTGCGTGTGGATGACTGACAACGGGATGATGATGCGCGGAAAGTATACTTTGCTGAACAGGTGCACATTGTCGCGAAACGTGGTGGCCGTGCCCGTGAAGCTGTCGTTGAAAAAACTCCAAAGTATAATGCCGGCAAAATAGAACAGCACCGGGGGAAGCGTTCCTGTGGAGATACCAACCAGTTTTCCGAAAACAAGCACATATGTCACCAGGGTCAGGAGTGGCGGGAAAAGTATCCAAAAAGGCCCCAATATGGTTTGTTGGTAGCGCAGTAGGAAGTTTCGTTTCACCAGCCCCTCCAGCAGGTGCCGAAAGGACCACAGCTCACGCAGGCTGGCTCCCCAGTAACTCGTTTGGCTGGTAATCTCCCAATCCCATTTAACCTTTGGTACAGACATGAAACTCCTCAAAAAAGCTGGATTAAGTTATGCCATACTGATGCATGGCTGGGGTGCTGCATGTGCGAAGCGGCTTTTCACCCGGTGTGCCCCTTAATCGTAACTTATACGGAAGTTTGTGAGTTGTGTATAATTTAATGTTGAAAAAGTTTTATACTTCTATTTTATTGTAACGAAAAGAGGCAGATAGTGCTGCTATTCTGCCTCTAGAAAGTATAATCGCCTATGGTCAGGGCTTTATACTTTGGCTATTGTTTAACAAGCTTAAAATGGTACGACTTGCCGTCCAGGTGAGCGGTAAGGTAGTAAAAACCCGGCTTCTGCACCTGCGATAAGCCAATGGGGAGCCTTGTCAGCCCTTGTGGTAGCAGGACGGCTGTTTGCAGGACCTGAAGTCCCTTTGCGTCAGTCAAGGTCAGAGCCAGCGTACCGCTGTCAGGAGATTCGATCTCGAGCATAATCCTATCGAAGAAAGGATTGGGGTACACTGAAAAGTTGAGTTCAGCGCGCGGGAACGACACTGCCTTTACAGCAGAGTAGGAGGCAGTACCGTCTAAATCTACCTGCCGAAGCCGATAGTACCGTGTGCCCGCCTTGCCAGCTTCCGTGTCACGGAAAGTATAGGATAGTTTTGCCTGCGAGTTGGGAGATTTGCTCCGGACAAAGCCGAGCTGCCTGAATGTTTTCCCGTCTCCCGATACCTCCACTTCAAAGCCAGCATTATTTATTTCAGAGGCTGTCTCCCAGGCCAGCAGGGCATCGGCGCTCTGGCGGGTAACTGTAAATTTAGCCAACGTGACAGGCAGGGGAGCCGGTGCAGAACTGGTGCTGGCCACTGTAAAAGGGGAGAAGGAAGATACGCCGCTCAGGGTGATGTTATACATGTCCGGAATGCTGCCTTGTGCTACAGTGCCTATACTTTCCTCCATCACCTGCCAAGCCTCGCCTTCGTAGTGGCTTACAAAGCTTTCGCGCCTATTAAAGTATTCCGGCTCGTCATACTTGCTCCATTGCAGCACCAGCGTTACATCAGAGCCTCCTGTCACAACCTCGTCTATGTGCCATGTTTTTTTGATGGAGGTAGCCTGCTCCTCTGCGCTGGTAATAACCTGGCTGCGTTCTTCTACCCCAATGCTGAAGTCATCCGTTGTGCCCTTGTTGGTGAGCTTAACCGGTGCATAGCCTTTAGCGGTTCCTATCGGGAATACTCTTTGGCTTCCTGCTCCCAGCGCCTGGTAGGTTAACCTGCCTTCCCCGTCCGCTACGATGTAGCTGCTGGCGTTGTAGTTTGTAATAGTGGCCTGCTCCGAAAGGATAAGGTTCTTGCCGCCCAGGTACACTTTCCCCTTTCCCAAATCGAGTAAGTTTGTAACGATGACATCGTCCTGCAGTTTCCTGGAGCCCGGGCCTGTTAAAACCAGATTGCCATAGGCGCCGCCGGGCACCACCTGCTGCGCGTCGCTGTGTAAAATAACCTTGGAGGAGGGGTGAGTTTGAAGCCCCGAACCGGACAGGTTGCCGAATATCTCCAGCGTGGCCTCCTGTTCCAGCATGAGGGTGCCTGCCGCATCGAGATCGAGTGCTTTGCCATGCTTGCCCTGTTTAATAACCGGGTAAGTTGGGGTTGCCTCTGCCGAAATCGCTATACTGGCGCTGATGGAAGGTGTAGGAACACAGCTTGTCCAATTCTGGCTATCGAACCAATCAGATGAACCGGCTTTCCCGGTCCACGCTGTTTCCTTTGTATCGATCACCCTGACAGTATGGTGGGTTGTTTGTGCCTCTCCCTGATCATCGATATAAGTATAAGCCAATGCATGGTTGCCTACGCCCGATTCCTGTGGGGTAAACAAGCCCTCAGCTACCCCTGGTCCGCTATAAGTGCCTGCTGCGGCATGGCCAAAGGTAAGTGGCTGCGGCCCTCCGTATAAACAGGCGCGGCTGCTGTTAGTCATTTGGTGCGCTCCAATGCATAAATCCTTTCGCTGCGTAATGCTGTTGCCCCAGAAGTCTTTTTTGCCGGCATCGATGCCGAAGTCCACCGGCAGGTTCAGTCCTTTGCCAACCAAGGGGGAGGTGCGTTGTAGTTTGTAACCATCCAACGTATAAAGCAGCTTTGGGTCTGCAATGGTTACACTTTTACCCGGTGCCTCCAGCTTCGGATCGAGAGCATAACCTAGGGCCACGCCATTTCTGAGTTCCTGTGAAGTTGCCGTGCGCCAGTTCGCGAGCGAGTTGTAAGCCTTACCCGCCCAGCTAAAGGAAGGTGTAGCACCGGACGACCAGTAATTATTTCCCTCAAACCGTATGTTGGCAGTTACGTTAGAGTCCACCTGCACCAGCCTTGCGCCGCCGGTTGTCACGAACAGGTTGTTGCGGAAAGTGGCGATCGTCGTTCCCCCTGATTGCACCCAAACGGCTTTCGTTGTCCCGCTCGGCGCCGGCGTCAGGTAAATCGTGTTGTTGTAGATCTGAGCATTCTGGATACCACCCTTTGAGCCGGAGGACCAGAGGTGGATGGCACCGTAGCCGTTTTTCCTGCCGTCATTCTCGCTGATGTTGTAGCGGATGGTCAGGTTCTTCATCTCTTTGGCACCGGAGTATTGGGCTAAAAGAAAGCCAGCACCCTCGTTGTCATGTGAGTAGTTGTATTGCAGGATGCAGTTGGTGCTGCCCCCGTCGATGTCAAATCCGCCGCCGTCCTTGGTGGTGCCCGTTTTATTGTGGTGCGATTCGTTGTACTGTATGATAACGTTGTTGCTGGTGTAGCACCAGATGCCCACTGGGCCACCATCTTTCCAGGCATTCAGCCAGCCGTTGTTGTAGGCCTCACAGTATTCGATCATACCTCCGTCAACTCCGCCCAAGATGATGCCGTTGCCGCTGTGGGAGTGCGTTTTCGTAGGAATACCTGCATTATTATAGGCTTTCGAATGGCCAATGTAGACGTTTTGGTGCGCCAGTAGGTTATCCTGCGCCCATACAACGATACCCCCATCGCCATTATCATGGGAGGAGGTGTTGGTGATGGAGACGTCGCGAAAGCCCTGTGGGCCTTCCCAACTGCCAATGCTGATACCTGCCTCACGGTAGCCGTATACTTCCACGTTATGGATGACAATATAGGGCAGCTTTGTATTGGGCAAGTCCATGTAAATGTCTATCCCGGCCGTTGTGCTGAGCGTTCTGCCAGCACCTTCAAACACAAGGTTCTCTAGCTTAAAGCCGGAGGTATTATAGAGCCAGAAGCCTTGCTGTGTTCCGCTCCTGATGACGGCCCTTCCTGTTCCGTAGGAGCCAAGCACAATTGGCTTTTGCGGGGTACCTTTTACCCCTTCCTCAAAGCCCAAACTGCCTGTAAAAACTACTTCTCCTTCGAAAAGCACTGTGTCGCCAGGCACCAGGAGGGTGTTATTTACCTTGTCTATACTTGCCCAGGCAGACGTTTTGGAGGAACCGGAATTCTCATCATTACCGGTACTGCTGACATAGTAGGTTTCTGCTTGGGCACAGAAATAACCTAGTAATAACAGCAAACTGAGGGCTGCTGATATGATTCTCATAACCACAACACTTACTTAACGCATGGCTATGCCGGAGAGGTGCCGTAGGCAAAACTTTTTTGAAGTACTCGCTCCGAGAGGGAGGGAGAGGGGCAGCAAACTAAGGTAGACATGTGCCCACATGCCTGTACTTTGGAAAGGGAAGTTAAAGCGTAAAATTTTGCCATATAACCGGTTAAATACTAGAAGTTGAAATTGTATTGTTTTTATCTCTCTGCGAAGAGATAATCTTCTGCAATAGTGATGATTATTTGACACCGAACAAAACCACTCACGGAATAGTTTATAAAATGTTTGCAAGGTCAACTTGCTGCTTTAAATGTTGCTATGATGTAGAAGTTGACGTGTAATCTTGGATATCAGGGCGTCATAGTATAAATATGCTTGGAATAACACATCCTTTTTGAAACTGGGTAAAAAAATGCTGTAGTGGAATAATTATATCATTTCTTAGCGCTCTGAATGTAGGTTATTACGAGATATATGCGGAAAGATAGATTTTAAATTATACTTTCTATGTAGGTGAATCGCGGTTAAAATGCCTATGGCTGCCTCTTTAGCAGTATGATGACAGCAATATCAGGTCCTTACAACAAGGGGGTAAACAAAAAGCCAGTGCTCTTCTGGCACTGGCTTCTTGTTTTGCTGGTCTGCAAGGTTACAGAGCGTAGCTCAGGATAAAGTAGGTGCTCCTAATCCTGGTATTTATTTTGTCTATCACAGAAAAACCATCGTTTATTTCATATCTGGCCTCTAAGGACAATGCCTTGCCCTTCAACAGATAGGAGATACCGGCGCCCGAAGCTAATCCCATAGAGTATGGGCGAACGCTCTCATTATCTGGAAATACCGGGCCTTCTTCGGTGTAGCTCGATGACATGAAAGAGCTGTGCACAACTTCGTTGTCCTTCAGCTTTACAGCATATGCCAGAACCGGTCCAGCATTGATAAAAGGCCTAATCTTGCCTTTGGGGAAAGTATAGCGCAACTGGGCTGGTAATTTAAGGTAGCTCTGGTCGAATGTTATTTCACTGGTGGTTGTTCTGCCCATTTGGTTCTTTTCATAATGATAAGAGTAGAATTTCTGAGGAAAGTAAAGGAGCTCCGTTTGGATCGAAAGCTTTTCATTTATGCTAGGAATTGTAAAATTGAAGCTAACACCTCCCGTAAAATGTGTTGTGCTCTTGTCATAATTGCGCTCAACAAGCCTATGGCTTCCTGTTACTTTCAAGCTTGAGGTGAAATAACCGAAAACAGGGGCAATGGTAACCGCACCTTTCTTTTTTTTCTGTACATAAACACTGCTGCCGGGGGCAACGCATTGGTTATATGCTTGTACAATACTAGTAAGGGATGAGGCATTATAACTTACTTTTTTCAATTGTGTTTGTGAGACTTCATTACAGTCGGAGAAAACACTAGATAACACAGTAACAAACTTCTTATCAGTTACCTTCCGCTTTTGGCCTGTTGAAGCGTCTGTTATGTAATAAACTTCCTGGGCTAGCTCAACCAGTGGGCCATTGTCCTTTGATAAGTAGTAGTTCTCTTTCTGGAAGGTATCACGGTAGTGGTACAAGCTGGCTTTCCCCTTGGCTAATACGTTTAGAAACAGCCGCGTTGAGGCGCCTCCTTCCACAGCAGGCAGTACATGTGCCTCAAAGTACTTTTGCTCCTGATCAAACCCATAGGCTTGTATATCTTCTGGAGTGTATGCTTGTTCTGGAGTAGTTTCGTTCTGCTTAAAAGTCACTAATTGAGAACTGCGAACATCTCCCCTGTAATCCACCAGACCTCTGATGGTGTCACCGTTTTGAAGTATAAACCCGCTTTTGAAATTCTTCTGCGCTGAGGATAAGTTAAAAATAAATAATAGCGTGATGGTAATGTAAAGTTGTTTCATAAAATGTTGAAAGTTGGTTATCGTAAAAAGACGCAAGTAAGTCAATTATCTTAAAATTGCACTATTTAATTATAGTATGCGCCCTAATATGATGTTTGCCATAAAGCAAAAACACCCCTGCCGGAGCCCGGCAGGGGTGTTTAATATAGTTTGAGTTTTAGATGCTTACTTGTTGGTGCTGCCGTCTACTTCCTCGTAGTCCACGTCGGTTACACCGCCATCGTTGGCTGCGCCCTGCGGGCCGCCAGCCTGGCCGTTGCCAGCGTCAGCGCCTGGGGCACCCTGGCCTTGCGTAGCGGCATACATCTCCTGGGAGGCTGCGCTCCAGGCATTGTTCAGGTTCTCAATGGCGCGGTCAATACCGGCGATGTCTTTGGCACCGTGTGCGGTCTTCAGCTCGCCCAGCGCGTTCTCGATGTTAGACTTGTTGCCGGCAGAAAGCTTGTCGCCATACTCTTTCAGCTGCTTCTCGGTCTGGAAGATCATTGAGTCAGCTGTGTTCAGCTTCTCGATTTCCTCCTTCGCCTTCTTGTCAGCCTCTGCGTTGGCTTCAGCCTCCTTGCGCATGCGCTCGATTTCCTGCTCGCTCAGACCAGACGAAGCCTCGATGCGGATCTTCTGCTCTTTGCCAGTAGCCTTATCCTTAGCCGTTACGTGCAGGATACCGTTGGCGTCGATGTCGAAGATTACCTCGATTTGCGGCACGCCACGCGGTGCTGGTGGAATACCATCCAGGTGGAAGCGACCGATTGTGCGGTTATCCTTTGCCATTGGGCGCTCGCCCTGCAGCACGTGGATCTCCACTGACGGCTGGTTATCAGAAGCTGTGGAGAACGTCTCAGACTTCTTTGTCGGAATCGTCGTGTTCGCCTCAATCAGCTTAGTGAAAACACCACCCATGGTCTCGATACCCAGTGACAGTGGCGTAACGTCCAGCAGCAGTACGTCTTTTACTTCACCTGTCAGTACACCACCCTGGATAGCAGCACCGATGGCCACCACCTCATCTGGGTTCACGCCTTTAGAAGGCTTCTTGCCGAAGAACTTCTCTACTTCCTCCTGTACTTTCGGGATACGGGTAGAACCACCTACCAGAATCACCTCGTCGATGTCGGAAGTAGACAGGCCTGCATCCTGAAGGGCACGCTTGCATGGATCCATAGAGCGGCGGATCAGGTCGTCGGACAGCTGCTCGAACTTGGCGCGGGTCAGTTTGCGCACCAGGTGTTTCGGCACACCATCTACCGGCATGATGTATGGCAGGTTGATTTCAGTCTCCTGAGAAGAAGAAAGCTCGATCTTAGCTTTCTCTGCAGCTTCTTTCAGACGCTGCAGGGCCATTGGGTCCTTGCGCAGATCCAGGCCTTCGTCGTTCTTGAACTCATCGGCCAGCCAGTTAATGATAACCTGGTCAAAGTCGTCACCACCCAGGTGCGTGTCGCCGTTGGTAGAAAGTACTTCGAATACGCCGTCACCCAGCTCCAGGATAGAGATATCGAACGTACCGCCACCTAAGTCAAACACGGCGATTTTCTGGTCTTTGTGCTTTTTGTCCAGGCCGTAGGCAAGGGCAGCAGCTGTCGGCTCGTTAATGATACGCTTCACCTCCAGACCAGCAATCTGTCCAGCCTCTTTAGTGGCCTGGCGCTGCGCGTCGTTAAAGTATGCCGGTACGGTGATAACCGCCTCGGTGATGGTAGTGCCCAGGTACTCCTCGGCAGTAGCCTTCATCTTCTGAAGCACCATCGCAGAGATTTCCTGTGGCGTGTACTCTCTATCGCCAATCTTCACACGGAGCGTGTTGTTCGAGCCCTGCACGATATCGTAGGATACTTGCTTGGCTTCCTCGCTTACCTCGTTGTAGCTATGGCCCATGAAACGCTTGATAGAAGCGATCGTGTTTTTAGGGTTTGTGATGGCCTGGCGCTTGGCAGGGTCTCCTACTTTACGCTCGCCGTTTCCGTTATCCAGAAAAGCCACAATAGACGGAGTCGTGCGGCGACCTTCGCTGTTAGGTATCACCACTGGCTCGTTACCTTCCATTACGGCAACGCAGGAGTTGGTAGTACCTAAGTCAATACCTATTATTTTTCCCATTCTATAGTTTTATTATATTTCTTATTCAACTTGATTTCTTTGCTACTTCTGTTTTATCAAGCTATGTGCCAAGGGAGTCCAGAAGCTTTATTTATGTCATTCTGTCAGAAAGTATAGCCAGTGCTCCATATCTAGTAGCCGGCTTGTCGGTACCCGAACCCTCTGCCACGACATTATTGCTTACCTATACTTTACCATAACAAGCTGCGGCAGGTTTTGGGAAGGGATAAAATACAAGGGCCGCCCCTCCCGGAGACGGCCCTCTTATGCTCTTATAAGTATGGCCTCTGCGGCTATAGTTATAGCGTTGCTGTCAGGTTATCGAGCTGCCTGAGAAAGTCGGGAAGCACATCGGCAAGGCCAGCTTTTGACGCGGCATAGGTTATCTTTACCTGCTTTTCCCCAATCCTATACGCCAGCAATCCCTGCTCTTCCTCGGTGAGGTAGTATAGCTTGTGCTGCTCCGATGCCGTGGAAACCAGGTAGGTACGAAACGTGAAGCTGTTGCGGATATGCTGCTGGGTAGGCGGCTTGTTATCGGCGTAGCGCTGCGTTACCACTGTATCGAGCTGGATGATACTCTGAATCTGGGTGATGCTGCGGATGTTGCCTTCGTCTAAGCGCCAGCGGTGGATCTGGTGCGGCCCCTGTTCCTGCCAGGTATAGGAAGCCTGGCTCAGGTTGAGGTTAGCTACCAAACTGAAAAGTTGCAGATCCTCGGCCACGGTCTCTACAGAAGGGCTAAGGCTGCTGTTGTCACTGATAAAGTGGCGCTCGCTTGTCTGCAACTGGCCCAGGTCTTTCTGCAGGTCCTGCAGCAGGTGCAGCTTCGTGGTATCTGTAAGTATAAAGGAAAGGGGCAGCAGTATACTTAGGAGTAGGTTTACCATGTTGTTCTGAATAGTTATACTTTATACATCCCTGCAAATCCTGTGCGGGGAATTTACCTGAGCTCAAACACTACTTTCACTACAGCTGATAGCGGTATGGTTTGCGGGAAGTTGGTCAAGCCTGCTCCAGCATAGCTGATAGCTGCCTTTTCATGAATACTTTCGCTACGGTAGTTCCTGAATGCCGGGTCAGTATCTTCGGTATCAGCGACTTTCACGATGCGTTTTATACTTCTGTCAGACGCTTTGGCCAGCACATTGGCTTTTTCTTTGGCTACCTCAACAGCTTTTTCCAGCAGTTCTGTCTGTCGTTGTTTTAGCTGGCTGGAAGTAAAGTGGCTGTTGAATGATATAAACCCTTCTTTTATCAACCGTGCCTGTACCTCCGAAAGTTTATCTATAGCGCTGAGGGTAAACGTTACACTCTGGCGGCCCATGAAGTACTCTACCCGCTTTCTACCTGTATAATCCTGCCTCTTGTTTATTGAGAAAAGCGAGTATGCTATATCTGAAGATGGCAGTTGCAGGTCCTGCAGCAGCCTTACCATCTTATTTTCTAGCTCCCGATGCAACTGGTATACTTTCTCTATACTTGTCGAGTCCGTGGATTCGAGCACAACCGTGAATTTTACCTGATCAGCGGGGACGTCTATACTTGCCTCGCCCAGAACCACGATGCGATTTTCGGGGGAAGTTTTCTGCGCCTTTGCTATAAGGCAGCACAACAGAAAAAGTAGGGTGATGCTCAGTCTCATAGTTTATACTTATACTTTACAGCTTGGAGCTGTCCACTACCTTCCAGTTGATCTTTCCGTTGTTGACCTCATACTTAAGCAGCATGTAGCCGCCGATGTGGCCATCCTCATAGTAGGCCATTGCGTAGCGGTCGTTGAGGATGCGGGTGTCGCGGATGGCCATGGTGCCGCCCATCACCCCTTCGGTAGGTATAAGCTGGCCTTGTTTGCGGTTCAGGTCGTTCATCAGGTCGGTTTCCGGGTTTTTCAGGCCTTTGCGTTTTAAACGCTGGATATCGCTCTGGCTCAGGCTGCCTAGCTCGTCCACAAAAGCGGCTCCTCCCGGCGGCACCAGATTCATGGTGTCGGGTGGCAGCACCATCTCCTCCAGCGAGTCCACGGCCTCGGTCTGCTCTTCCAGCTCCTGGTCTATCTTGGCTACCTGGTTATCGGCAATGGCCAGGCGACTCTCGGCCTCGTTCTTCTGCCAGTAAAAGTATAGCGCCAAAAACAGGAATGAGGTGGCCAGAAGCCAGGGTAAGATACTTCTCATAGTTTTATCGGTTTGTCTTGATAATATATTGTTTTGCTAATTTATACTTTCGGCGCAGCAAAAAGTGCTAATCGGGCAGAAAATATTCTAAGCACCTCTGATGCAGCAAGGGTCTTGCAGCATCAGAAGTATAAGTATAGCAGTCTTTACGATGAATTTTTATCAGAGCGTTACCTTGGCTTCTGTAAAGCTGCTCATAGAGGGGCTAAATGAAGTAACAGTGGGGCAGGGGCAGGATCTTGAATTTTAGCCCGCCGCTGCATGTGTTAGTCATAAAGTGTCTATCAGCGAGCCTGCTCAAAAAGATAAACATCCTTTAATAAAGGAGAGCTAGCGCTGAATTGCACTTATAATTCTTAATAGAAATACTCTAGCGCCCGGACAGGTGCCCAGGCACTATAGTATCGGTCTGTCGTAGTTAGGAAATCAAGGCAGATGAATCTCTACAAAAGCAGTGTGCTGTCAGTTTAAGGTACTATTGATATATCCTTCGCAGGGAGCCTCTTTCTCCAGTATTTTGCACGGGTTTCCTACTACCAGCGAATTATCCGGAACATCAACATTGACAAAGGCGTTGGGCGCAATCAGCACATTTGACCCGATACGCACGTTACCAACAATCACGGATCCCGTCCCGATCCACACATTGTCGCCAATGGTTGGGTAGCCTTTTAACCTGCCCCTATTGGCCTGCCCAATCGTAACGTTATGGGTAATATTGCAGTTTTTACCAATCCTTGCCTTTCCGTTAATCACTATTGGCCCATAGTGTCCGATGTAAAATCCCTCGCCGATTTCGGTTGAAGAAGGAATTTGAAACCCATACTTATGCGAGTAGCGCGATTTGAGGAAATTGAATAACAGCCACTTTATGGAGTTCTTTTTATACTTTGACGCCTTGCGCAGCAAATACATGTACCTGAACCCGGGATTCTGAAGGCCTTTTAGAAGACCTTTCGTGCCTGATAATCCACCGTAGCGGAAAAGATCTGCTTCTATTATCCTATCCATTATCTTTAGTATGTGGTGAGCACAGCAAGTGGTGTTGACAGCGGATTAGGCGCAAGTTGAGCCGCCCATCCGTAATCATTGAATAAGACCAAAAGCAGAAAGAAGGCAGTATGCACTAAACCCTTTTATACTTGAGGTTCCCTTGAGCAAAAGCATTGAATGTATGAATGATACACAGGCTCGATTTCATGCCCTTGGCAGTGGGGGAAACTTCGGTTAGCTGTAAAAATGGATTTACTGTAGGTTCTGCGTGCTAACCTGAGCCTGTTTTGCCTGTCAGCCTTTCCGAAAATTTCAGACCGGACATGCTGTAACTAATATATAGTTATAATTATTATAATGCAAATAAATATAGTATAAATAAGAGTCGGGTAGAATAGGTAATGTATCCTAATGCCGAGGCCTGTTCTGTAAAGGCTGTATTCACATCCTCCGGCTAAACCGGACGGCACACATACAGTATACTGCCGCTGCTTCTGTTTATTTCTTCGCTGTGCTTATACAGGCTGCACAAACACTATTTAACACTAACAGCTGCGTATACTTTCTTTGAGCTACATGCAAAAAAATAAGCCTGCCACGGTATCGCAGCAGGCTTATTTTATATTTT
Source organism: Pontibacter chinhatensis (assembly GCF_900113285.1). Lineage (GTDB taxonomy): Bacteria > Bacteroidota > Bacteroidia > Cytophagales > Hymenobacteraceae > Pontibacter > Pontibacter chinhatensis. Next base: position 257,863 of record NZ_FOOT01000002.1, on the reverse strand, counting down.
ATACTTTGGTCCGGCTATATCGCCTGATTTACGTCAAACTGCTCCAGGTAGTCGGCTACCCGGCGCACGAACATGCCACCCAGCGAGCCGTCCACCACGCGGTGGTCGTAGGAGTGCGACAGGAACATGAAGTGGCGGATGCCAATCAGGTCGCCCTCCGGTGTCTCGATTACAGCCGGCTTCTTTTTAATAGCGCCCACGGCCATGATGGCCACCTGCGGCTGCATGATAATCGGCGTACCCATCACATTACCAAAAGAGCCCACGTTAGAGATAGTATAAGTGCCGCCTGCCAGGTCGTCCGGCGTCAGCTTGTTCATGCGGCCACGGTTAGCCAGGTCGTTCACCTTTTTGGTCAGGCCGTTCAGGTTCAGCTGATCAGCGTTTTTAATGTTAGGCACAATCAGGTTACCGCTTGGCAGTGCCACGGCCATGCCGATGTTGATGTCTTTGTGGCGGATGATGTTGCTGCCGTCCACCGATACGTTGATCATCGGGAAATCCTGGATGGCTTTGGCAATGGCCTGGATAAAGATCGGCGTGAAGGTCAGGTTTTCGCCCTCGCGCTTCTTGTACACGTCCTTCCACTTGTTGCGCCAGTTCACGAGGTTGGTCACGTCGGCCTCCACGAAAGAGGTAACGTGTGGGGAGATGCGCTTGCTTTCTACCATGCGGTCGGCAATCATCTTGCGCATGCGGTCCATCTCGATGATCTCGGTGTTTCCGCCTACAGAGGCGGCTGGCTTCACTGCAGCCTGGGCAGGAGTGGCCTGCGGCTGCACGGCCGGAGCCTGTACCTGCTGTTGAGCCTGTGCCTGAGGAGCAGGTGCTTGAGCAGCTGGAGCAGCCGGTGCATTTTTGCGGCTCTCTACGTAGGCCAGTATATCTTTCTTAGACACGCGTCCTTCGCTGCCGGTACCTGGCACGTACTCCAGTTCCTCCATCGAGATGCCTTCCTCGCGGGCAATGTTGAGCACCAGCGGAGAGTAGAAACGGCCACTGGCGGGCTTGTCGAGCTTGGCTACGGAAGCAGCAGAAGCGGCGGCAGGCGCAGCCTCCTGTGGAGCGGCAGCTTGTGGAGCAGCCGGAGCTTCGGTAGCAGCTGGCGTGGCAGGAGCAGCGGTATCTTCGCCGTTGGTGGCGATGATGGCGATAGGGGCACCAACGGCCACTACGTCACCTTCCTGCACCAGAATCTCCTTCAGCACACCGCCTTGCAGGGCTGGTACCTCGGTGTCCACTTTGTCGGTTGCCACTTCCAGCACCGATTCGTCCTGCTCAATGGTATCACCCACATTTTTGAGCCATTTCAAAACGGTACCTTCCATGATACTCTCGCCCATTTTGGGCATAACCATTTCTACAAGTGCCATATATGTCGTTCTTCGTTGATCGTTTTTAATTCAGGGTTTACACGGAGGCCGGTGAAAAGGAGAGTGAGTACTAACCCCTCCAAGGCCCTATCGACTTAAAATCCAGACAAAGTTAAATATTTTAGGCTATTCCTCAACCGTTGGCTCCAAACTTTGCCGCAGCAGGTTCAGCACAGCCATGGCAGTATACTCGATATTGAGCAGCCGGCCTTTGTTGTAGTTGAGCAGTTTAGCCACCGTTTTATACTTGTCGGCATAGGCTATCCAGATGGTGCCCACCGGTTTGTCGGGTGTGCCGCCATCGGGGCCGGCAATGCCGCTGGTGGCCAGGCCAATGTCAGTGTCGAACTTCAGGCGCACGTTCTCGGCCATAGCGCGCACAGTAGCCTCGCTTACGGCGCCATGCTGTTGCAGGGTTTCAGGCGCCACGTGCAGCTCCTGTATTTTCACCTCGTTGTGGTAGGCGATCACGCTGCCGATAAAGTAGGCCGAACTGCCGGCTATACTTGTCAGCTTGTGCGCCAGCAGGCCCCCGGTGCAGCTCTCGGCGGTGGCCACCGTCAGACCGCGCTCGGTCAGCAGCAGGCCAATGGCTTCCTCCAGCGTCACCTCGCCGTAAGCGAAAATATGCTTGCCGAGAATTGCGGGAAGTTTTTCCACCTGCTCCTGCATTTCCTTTTCCAGTATGGCCTCGTCCGTGCCTTGCCCGGTCAGGCGGAGACGCACACCATTCAGATGGGGCAGGTAGGCCAGTTTCAGGTGCCCGGGCAGGCTCGTTTCCCAGGTTTCCAGGCGCTCTGAGAGCAGCGACTCGGGCAGGCCGATGGTCTGCACGACCTTGTGGAGGATGTGCGGGGTCTTGAAGTAAGCTTTCAGCTGCGGCAGCACCATGTCGGTCATCATGCGCTTCATCTCGAAGGGGACGCCCGGCATCGACACGAACACCTTCCCGTCCTGCTCAAACCACATGCCCGGCGCCGTGCCCAGGGCGTTGGTTACCGGGGTGCAGCCTTCGGGCAGGTAGGCCTGCTCGCGGTTAAGGTCGGTCAGCTCCTTGCCGCGGCCCCGGAAGAGCTCGGCGAGGTGGGCCAGCGAGGGCTCGTGCAGCTTGAGCGAGGTATGGAAGTAGCCGGTCAGCACCTGCTTGGTCAGGTCGTCCTTGGTGGGGCCCAGGCCGCCGGTCATCAGGATAATGTCGGCGCGGGTTCTGGCCTCATCCAGGGCCTGGGTGATATGATTTGCATCATCCGAGATGGAGGTTATCTGCTTCACCCTCACCCCGATTTTAGCCAGCTCTGCGCCCATCCAGGCAGAGTTGGTGTCCACGATCTGGCCGTAGAGGATCTCATCGCCAATCGTGATTATCTCAGCAGTAACTGCTTTCATGTATATTTGTGGTCTGATTTATGTGTAGGCTTTTTAAACCGGATAAAGGTAAAGATGTTGCGGCAGATTGCATACATTGCCGCGCCTAACTTTACGGGGCCATACGTTATAGTTTTCACAGAGAAGAAATCATTACAAAACCATACATGAAGAAGCTGATTTATACTTCTGCCCTGGCCGTGGCACTGGGCGCCTCGGCCTGCACCGTTACTGACCTGCAGCGCACCATGGACGGGGTACTGGCCGGCACCGGCGTGCCTGTTACCCAAACCGAGGTGGCGGCCGGACTGAAGCAGGCCCTGGAGGTGGGTATCTCCAACGGCGCGGGCAAGGCTTCCCAGACCGATGGCTTTTATGGCAACTCGCTTATCCGGATTCCCTTCCCGGAGGATGTGAGGCGCGTGGAGAACACCCTGCGCCAGGTAGGGCTCGGTGGCCAGGTGGACAAGTTTATCCTTACCCTGAACCGTGGGGCCGAGGACGCGGCCAAAAGCGCGGTGCCTATCTTTGTGAGCGCCATCAAGCAGATGACCATACAGGATGCCTGGGCCATCCTGAAAGGGGAGAAGGATGCGGCCACCAACTACCTCAAGCGCACCACCTCGCAGCAGCTCTACGACGCCTTTAACCCAATCATGGTTAAATCGCTGGAGAAAACGAACGCCACGAAGTACTATGCCGACCTGGTAACGCAGTACAACAAGATTCCGCTGGTGCAAAAGGTAAACCCCGACCTGGACGACTACGCCACCCAGAAAGCCATCGACGGCCTGTTTACCCTGGTGGCGGAGGAGGAGCTGAAGATCCGCGAAAACCCGGTGGCCCGCACCACAGAGCTACTGCGCAGGGTATTTTCCCAGCAGGACTAGCCACATCCGGCCGCGCCGGGCCCATAGCAGCACCCGCTTTGCCACAAGGGCAGGGCGGGTGCTCCATTTTATGGAACATTAAGAGGCAGAGGGTAGTACAATACACCAATATTTGATGTAGCGTACTTTATACTTTACACTTCGCGCCACGGCTATGGGACAAAGACCTTTTCACTATACAGCGCTTACAAAAGAGAAAGACCTGGATGTGTTACTGCAGGAGATCGGCGATGCCCGGGTGGTGATGCTGGGGGAGGCCTCGCATGGCACCTCGGAGTATTATACCTGGCGCACGGCCATCTCGCGGCGGCTAATCCAGGACAAGGGCTTTAACTTTATAGCCGTGGAGGGCGACTGGCCGGAGTGCTATGCGGTGAACCGCTTCGTGAAGGGCTACCCCCATGCCGGGAGCAAGATCGCTGATGTGCTGGAAGTATACCGCCGCTGGCCCACCTGGATGTGGGCCAACTGGGAGGTGGCGGCGCTGGTGGAGTGGCTGCGCGAGTACAACAACCAGCGCAAGCAGGGCGATAAGGCCGGCTTTTATGGGCTGGACGTGTACAGCCTGTGGGAGAGCCTGGAGCAGATCGTGCGCTACCTGGAGAACAATGACGGGCAGGCGGCAGAGGCGGCCCGGCAGGCCATCAGCTGCTTTGAGCCCTTTAACCGCGACCCGCAATCCTATGCCCGTGCCACAGCCTTCGTGCCCACCGACTGTGAGCGGGAGGTCATCGAGATGCTGCAGAAAATACAGCAGCAGCGCAGCTTCGGCCAGGATCCGGAGCAGGACTTCAACACAAAGCAAAATGCGCTGGTGGCCGCCAACGCCGAGAAGTACTACCGGGCCATGATAGGGGGCAGCGCCACCTCCTGGAACGTGCGCGACAGCCACATGATGGAAACCCTGGACCGTCTGCTTGAATTTCACGGACCCAACTCTAAAGCTATTGTGTGGGAGCACAATACCCACATCGGCGACGCCCGCTACACGGATATGGTAGATAACGGCATGTTCAACATCGGCCAGCTGGCCCGTGAAAAGTATGGCCGCGCCAACGTGCGCCTGGTGGGTTTTGGTACCTACCAGGGCAGTGTGGTAGCCAGCAAAGCGTGGGGAGCGCCCATGCAGAAAATGGATGTGCCGCCTGCCGCCAGCGGAAGCTGGGAGGAGCTGCTGCATAACATCAGCACCGAAGACAAAATCATCCTTTCCAAAGACCTGAAGCATGTGCCCGAGGTGCAGGAACACATGGGACACAGGGCCATTGGGGTGGTGTATGACCCCAAATTTGAAGTGTTCGGAAATTACGTGCCCACCATCATCCCGGAGCGCTACGATGCCTTTTTATACTTTGAGGAGACAGAGGCCGTGCACCCGCTGCGCATGAAGAGCCGTGGCGCCAAAGAACCCGATCTCTACCCCTGGAACTACTAAATCCATACTTCCATCATACTTCAAGCTCACTGAAAGTAAAAGCAGGAGCGGAGCCCTACTGTGCTTGGCCAAAAGCGCACGGCCATACTTGCAGAGAAAGCCCTTTTTTGTATATTGCTTATCTTCTATAGTATAAGCTGGTGGAAAATCCGTGAAAAGGCTCCTTTTATTATTGCTCAGTATACTTATTGGTCATGCTAATCTAAAAGCCCAGGTAAAGGACGAGGGAATTCCTTTTATCCGGAACTACGGGCAGAAGGAGTACAATGCCTCGGCCCAGAACTGGGCAGCGGTGCAGGACCACCGCGGGGTAATGTACTTCGGCAACAACTACGGGGTGCTGGAGTACGATGGCAACAACTGGCGCGTCATTATACTTCCTAACCGCACCATCGCCCGCTCCCTGGCTATTGGCAAGGACGGCACCATTTATGTAGGTGGGCAGAACGATTTCGGCTACCTAAGCCCCAACCGCCAAGGGCTTATGGAGTTTGTGTCGCTAAAGGACCAGATTCCGGAAGCAGACCGCTCGTTTGACGATGTCTGGAAAACCTACGTTACGAGCGATGGCGTGTACTTTTGCACCGTCCAGGCCATCTACCTGCTCCGCAACAACAAGTTTGATGTATACCGGCTGCCGGAGCTGCCTTGGGGTTTTCCCTTCTATGTCCGCAACACGCTGTATGTGCCGGTGCCGGAAAAGGGGCTCTACGAGATAAGCGCCGGTAAAATGACCCTCATTCCCAACAGCGATGTGCTCAAGGGCTACACCATCACGGGCATTCTGCCGCACCACAAGGCTGGCATGCTGCTGGTAACCAACCAAGGCAAGCTCTTCGCCTACGATGGCTATAACCACTTCACAGCATGGAAATTACCTGTGAGCCCTTTTCTGGAGGAGGCCCGGATAAACACTGTGATGTCCTTTTCCAACGGGTTGGCGTTTGGTACGGCGCACAACGGCCTGCTGCTCACCGATAAAGATGGCACGCCGCGGCAGCACCTCAACATCGAGAAGGGGCTGCAGAACAACGCCGTCCGCAGCATTTACGAGGACGACGCGGGAAACCTGTGGCTGGGGCTCAACAACGGCATCAGCTATGTGGAAACGAACTCGGCCTTCACCCATTTCAATGCCTATAGCGGGCTGCCGGGTACCGCCTACACGTCGCTGCTCGACAGCGGCAAAGTATACTTGGGCACCAGCGACGGGTTATACTTTAAGCAGTGGTCTAACAGCGAAAACCCAATTCAGCCGGCCCCTTTCCGGCTGGTAGAGCATACGCAGGGGCAAGTATACAACCTCCAGAAAATACGCAACAGGCTGCTGCTCGCTCACCACGAAGGGCCTTACCAGGTAAAAAATGGTGTTGCCGAACGGTTGTCCGATCACCGCGGCGCCTGGCTGTTCCTTCCCTTAAAAGCCCACCCCGATTACCTGCTGTGCGGTACCTACAATGGCTTGCTGCTCTATAAATTCGAGGGGGATAACCTGAAATTCGTACGCACCATTGAGGGTTTCAGTGAGTCTTCCCGGGTGATGGAGGAGGATGAAGCCGGAAACATCTGGATTGCCCACGGCTACAAAGGAATCTACAGGTTAAAGCTCTCCGACGACCTGAGCAGGGCGGCCAGGGTGGATTTTTACGGGCAGGCAAGCGGCTTCCCTTCCAACATCTTCATCAACGTGTTTAAGATTAACGGTGAGTTGGTGTTTACTGGGGAACGGGGCGTATTTACCTACAACAAGCGCACAGACAAGTTTGAGGATCACCCGGTGTTCAGCAAGCTGTTTGCGCCTGATGTGCACATCCGGAAGCTGGTAGAGGATTCAGACGGGCATATATGGTTCTCAGCCGGGAAAGAGGTAGGGGTGCTGAAGAAAAAGGCAAACGGCAGCTTTGAGGTAGAGAAGAACATCTTTAACAAGCTATATGACAAGCTGGTAGGAGGCTTTGAGCATATCGCGCACTACGACCGGGCCAATATGCTAATCGGTACCGACGAAGGTTTTGTGCACTACCATCCCACTTTCCGGCAAACTGAAAGTACAGACCATACTTTCCATACCTTGATAAGGCAGGTAAGCGCCACGGACGGGGCCACCGATTCGCTCATCTCAGGTGGGGATTTCCTGCACCAGGGGCAGTTGTCCATCAGCCAACCAGCCGGGCTAAGGCCGGAGCTCCCTTATACTTTCAATTCGGTAAAGTTTACCTACAGTGGCGTTACCTTCCTGGACAATGACCACGTGCAGTACCAGTTCATGCTGGAGGGCTTCGACCGAAACTGGTCCGGTTGGGGGACATCCAAGCAAAAAGAGTATACCAACCTGCCGGAGGGGACTTATACTTTTAAAGTAAAAGCCCGCGATGTGTATGGCCATGAGAGCGGGGAAACTGCCTTTACTTTTACCATTCTACCGGCCTGGTACAGCACCTATTGGGCCAAAGCTGTGTACTTTTTGTTAGGCCTGCTGGCCATCTGGTTATTGAAGCGGTTGATAGACCGCCGGGTGCGCCTGCAGCAGGGGCAGTTGCGGGAGGAGCAGGAGAAAGCCCTCCGCCTGAAAGAGGCCGCCTACATAGAAGAGGTGCTCAAAGCTGAGAAAGAGGTTATCCGGCTGAATAACGAAAAACTGGAGAGCGAGCTGGAGCACAAGAGCAAGGAGCTGGCTTCTTCGGCCATGCACGTGATGCAAAGCCTGGAGACGATAGACAAGGTGCGGGGGCAGCTGCAGACGGTGATGGAGCAGGTAGAGGACAGGCAGGCGCTGCACCAGCTGCGCAAAGTGCTACGTTCCGTGGAAGAAGACATTAAGGTAGAGAACAACTGGGACCAGTTTGAGCTGCACTTCAACCAGCTGCACCAGGGCTTTCTCAAGCGGCTGCGCCACGACTTCCCTGACCTCACCCACCGGGACATTAAGCTCTGTGCGTACCTGCGCATGAACCTGACAAGCAAGGAAATCGCCTCGCTGCTGAACCTGTCGCTAAGAGGCGTGGAAACCAGCCGCTACCGGCTGCGGAAGAAGCTGAACCTGGAGCAGGAGGTAAACCTCACCGAGTTTATACTTAAGTATTAACCTATAAAAAAGGCCCGGCTAAGTTACCGGGCCTTTCGCTTTGTCTAAAAATTCACCTTTTAAGAAAGTATAAGCGGGCTCAGAGGTAAATACTCAATGGCCTGCTGTATAGTAAGCGCTGTGCCTTATCCTTCAATCAGTTTGTAGACGCGAACATAATCCACTTCCATACTTTGCGGGTAAACGGTAGGGTCGACGCCTTGAGCGCCTCCCCAGTTGCCACCAACCGCGATGTTGAGCAGCAGGTGAAAGCGCTTATCGAATGGCCAGGAGGCAAAGCCTTTGCCCTCGTTGATAAACTCAAACACTTTTTCGTCGTCAATGAAGCCCCTGATAGAGTAGGGGGTCCAGTCCACGCGGTAATTGTGGAAGGCGGTGCTGGCGGTAGGCACTATTTTGCTTTTGCCTTTCTGGGTGCCTTTGCCGTGGTTATAGTCCTCGGTATGCACTGTGATGTGCACGTTGTTCTGGTCATAGCCCACGTGCTCCATAATGTCTATCTCACCGGATTTTGGCCAGCCTCCGTAGGCCCAGTCGGTCGGGAGCATCCAGATAGCCGGCCAGGTGCCTTTTCCGGTCGGCAGTTTTGCCCGCACCTCGATTCTGCCATACAAAAAGTCTCCTTTGTTTTTAGTGACAAGCCTGGCCGAAGTATACTCCATGCCGCCCTCGTTCTCTTTGCGGGCAGTGATGGTAAGTATGCCGTTGGCCACGCTGGCATTGGACGCCTTATCAGTGTAATACTGCAACTCGTTGTTGCCCCAGCCATGGCCGCCTGTATCGTAGCCCCATTTCTTGGGGTCTGGTGCGCCAGTGTAATCGAACTCATCCGCCCAAACAGGGGTGGTCTCGAATTTCCAGTTTTTGTCGACCGGGGCCGTAGGAGTGGCTATATAGGGTTTGGGTTCGTCTTTCTGGCTACAGGCCGCATAAGAGAACACCGTGCCGCAGGCAATCAGGGCTAGCAGCATCTGTTTTAGTCCTAGCAATAACATATAGTATGATGGCTTTCTAGCAGGCATGACATAGCGATAGTCTCCCTGCAATTCAACTTTATACTTTGAGATGAAAGTATGGCCCGGATGTCGGCCAGACCATACTTCTTTTAAAGGCTTACTCCAGCCTGAAATCGTCCAGGAAGAAGATGCCAGGGATAAAGTTGCCCTCACCGCCTGCCTGTATCACAATTCTATCCAGGTCTTTTCTGTTGATGGTTTCGGCGGCGCCGAAGTCAAAGGTCAGCTCTACCCATTCATTCAGCTTGTCCACTTGCTGCTTTATCTCCACCTGGTTTGCCCAGGGTTGCGAGGATGTGCCATCCTGCAGCTTGATGGAAACCTGCTTGAGCAGGCGCGGGTTAGCCCATGTTTCTCCATCGGCCGTCTCAAAGTCATTGTAGCCCGGGATGAACACCTTTATCTTGAACACATGGCGCTCGCGCAGATCCAGCTTATGCTCGAAGTCGGTGAACATGTTGGCGAACTCATATTGCTGGCCTGCCTGCTTCACATACATGGCTACCTTAGCAGACTCGTTTATCGGGAACGGAGCCGGGTTGTCGTAGCTCTCGTTGAGCAGCAGGTTCTCGGTTTTCCATACTACATTCCCGTTCGTGTCGAAGTCGTCGTAGATGTCGGTGATCTTGTAAGGCTTTTCCTCTACTGGCCGAGTATACCCTTTCGGTACGAAGCGGTAGAACCACGCATTGCCGGGCACTCCCTTCTGGTCGCTCATCAGGTACATCTCATTCTCCGACAGGGCAAGGATTCTATACTTGGAAACGCCCACATAGTAGGATAAAAAGCCACTGTTCGAGATGGTCAGGTACTTAACACCATTTTCTTCGGTGATGCTCCAGCTCAGGTTGGTCGGTGGCGTGTAGGATACGGTTACGTCTTCAGAGGCTCCGGAGGCTCCCCCAATCTCAGTTGCATAATCCTTGTTGGCGTAAGTATCGCCGTTGTTCTTGTATGTATAGGAGAAGCCTTCCAGTTTAAAGGTCATCTCGTCATCATACATGCCAACCCCGGCTTTTTCGTTGGCGCCGGCAGCCCACCAGTTAGGAGATGGGTTCGTTGCCACGTTTTCGCCCACCCCCAGGTGGCCGCGGAAGTCTTTCTCCATCACCCAGGTCTTGCCATTTGCAGCGTCCGCACCGCCCGTCAGGAAGTTATAATCCTCCCGGTCCAGCATCGACACATTGGTCTCGGCAATGTGAATTACCTGCGAGCTTTTGGCATAGCCTCCGCTGGTGAAAACGGTCAGGGTAACGGTATAATCACCTTCCACCGCGAAAGCACCCTGCACCTGGTCGCCTTCAGCGGCGCCTCCGTTCCCAAAGTCCCAGATGGCCTTGAAAGCTCCTGGTGTCTCATTCCGGAAGTTGATGATGTTCGCGTTGTTTGAGGCCGGCGTTGCCGTGAACTTCACCATCTCGGCGGATGGGGCAGGAGCCAGTTCCTTGTCTGATGACTCGGGTGTACAGGCCGAAAAAGCACCTGTCAGCAGCACCGCCATTAGCAGGGTGTAAAAATTGTTTATGATAATGCTATGTCTCATAATTTCTTGCTATTAAAATAAATTGCCTAAGACCTACCTGTACTCAGGGTTCTGCACCAGCTTGGTGTTGTTGAGCTCTGCCTGCGGGATGGGCAGTACCTCATGCTTGCCGGGCACAAAGCCATAGGGAGCAAGTACAGTAGCTGCCCTGCCGGTGCGTATCAGGTCGTGCCAGCGGTGGCCTTCGGTGGCCAGCTCCAGGCGGCGCTCTTTATAGATGTTCTCCAGCGTGGCAGGTACAGCAGCCAGACCTACACGGGCCCGCACAGCGTTAAGCAACTCTGCGGCACGGCCAGCGTCTCCACCTCCCTGCACCAGCGCCTCGGCCTCCATCAGGTAAGTATCCGCCAGGCGAATCTCGATGTAGTTGTTAGGCCAGTTGAGCAGCGGTTCGCCGCCACCGGTGGTTTTCCACTCTACTTTTGGCGCATACTTCTCTACAAAGTAACCCGTGTTCTGATAGCCCTTTTCGTAAGTGGCCACGCCGGCCTGCTCCAGGCTGTCGATGTTGGCAACGGTATACTTGTAGCGTGGGTCGCCTTTCAGGGCATTTACCAGGTCCAGTGTAAGCGGGTTAAAGCCCCAGCCTGCCACGTAGGTTGGGCCGGCGTAACCCCTCGGGCCAAACATAGTGACAGCCACGTTGCCCTCAAAATTCGGCCAGCTACCCCAGTCGGCATTGGCCTGGGTGGTATGCCCAATCTCCAGAATGGACTCGCTATGATACTTGTTGTTTGGACGGAAGATGTCGCCGAAGTTATCCAGTAGCTTGTAGCCGTACTGGCTTGTGCCGCCCGGCGTGCCGTTTACGTCTGCCAGTTGGGTAGCCGCTTCCCGCCACTTTTGCTGGTAAAGGTATACTTTGCCCAGCAGTGCCTTGGCCGTACCCTGCGTAGCGCGACCGCCTTCAGCGGCTGCAGACACAGTCATGGGCAGATCCGGAATGGCTTCCGTCAGGTCTTTTTCTATCTGGGTGTATACCTGGTCCGGACCCACCTGCTCTACATTGTATATCTGATCGGTAGAAAGCGAGGCCGTAAAGAGCGGCACATTGCGGAACAGGCGCACCAGCTCAAAGTAGTAGTAGGCTCTCAGGAACTTGGCCTCCGCCGCATAACGCGCAGTGGTGACGTTGTCCAGGCCGGGGATGCCACCCTGCACTTTCTCCAGCAGGGTGTTGGAGCGGGAAACACCGGTGAAGTTCCTGTTCCAGTACTCGCCCTGCGGACCGATGGCTGGGTCTAATGTATAGTTGTTCCATACTTGCCAGGTGTTCATGTCCGAGGAGCCACCGCCACCGGCATAGGCGTCGTCGGAAGCGGCATTGATGGCCCCGATGTTATGGTAAGTGCCTCCGGCCTCCCAACCCATCGGGTCGTAGGCTGCCACCACGCCGGCAAAGGCTTGCTCAGGGTTGGCATAGTAATTCGATTCCAGCACGGTGCCCCGCGGGTCTACCTCCAGAAATTCTTTTTCGCAGGAGCTGAGCAGGGGTAAAGCCAGTGCAGCTACAGCCAGGTAATGTATATAGGTACGTTTCATGTTGTCTCTTCTAAAAAATTAAAACCCGATGTTAACACCTACCATGAAAGAGCGCGCCTGCGGATAGAAAGCTCTGTCGATGCCGAAAATGCTGCCGCCGATCTCGGGGTCATAGCCAGTGTAGTTGGTGAAGGTGATTAAATTGTTGCTGCTCACGTACACGCGCGCCTTCTGCATGGAAATCTTGGAAGTAAGCGAGTTTGGCAAAGTATAACCCAGCTGCAGGGTCTTGATGCGGAAGTAGTCGCCATCCTCCAGCATGAAGTCGGAAGGGTTGGTGAAGTTACGGTTGTCGTCTGCAGTGGTCAGCCTTGGGTATTCGTTCGTGCTGCCCTCGCCTGTCCAGCGGCCCAGGGCTGACTGTTGCCAGTTCGCATTCGGGATGTCGAGGCGACGCAGGCCCTGGAAGATCTGGTTGCCGGCCGCTCCCTGTCCGAAAATCAGCAGGTCGAAGTTCTTATAGTTGGCCGTGAAGTTGATGCCGAACGTCCAGTCTGGAAGTGGCTTTCCGATAAAGGTGCGGTCATCACCGTTTATCTGCCCGTCGCCGTTCTGGTCTACCCAGCGGAAATCACCCGGTTTTGCATCCGGTTGTATCACGCTGCCTTCGGAGTTTTTGTAGCTCTGTACTTCTTCCTCGTTCTGGAAGATGCCGTTGGTGCGGAAGCCGTAGAAAGCGCCATAAGACTGGCCAACTGCCATGCGGGTGAGCGGGTAAGACAGGTTCTGAATGTTCTCACCACCTTCCAGGAACTCCTTGCCGTCACCCAGGTAGGTGATTTCGTTCTGCAGGTAGGAAACGTTACCGCTAACCCTGAAGTTGAACTCGCCAATTTGCTGGCCGTAACCCAGCTCCAGCTCCACGCCACGGTTTTCCATGTCAGCCACGTTGCCCCACGGTCTGCCGGTGGCGCCTACGTAACCAGGCAGGTCTATCTGCTGCAGAATGCCGGATGTTTTCTTGTTGTACCAGTCGAAGGTCAGGGTCCAGTTCTGGAACAGGTTGGTTTCGAAGCCGATGTTGGTCTGAGTAGTTTCCTCCCAGCGCAGGTCCGGGTTGGCAGGGGCATCCGGGCTGTAGCCAATCAGGTAAATATCGTTGCCGAACGTATAGTTACGGCCTGGCCCTACGGTAGAGATGTAGCGGAAGTCACCCAGCGCATCGTTACCCACTACGCCGTAAGAACCTCTAATTTTGAGGAAGTTCACTACATCATTGCTTGGCCAGAAGTTCTCGTTGGAGGCCACCCAGCCGATGGAGGCAGATGGGAAGTAGCCATACTTGTTGTTGGTACCAAAGCGGGAGGAACCGTCGCGGCGGATAATACCGGTGAACAGGTACTTCTCATCATAGTCATACACCACGCGCCCGAACAGTGAGCTTACGGTATGGTCTATGCCTTCGTAGGCGTCGGAAGAGCGGTTAGCAGTCGGCACCTTCAGGTTAAAGGAAGCCTCATCAAACGTCTTGGCCGGAATATTGGTAAAGGAGATGGAAATACCGCTGGTATGGCTGTCGCGGTAGGCGCCCTGTCCTGCCAATAGGGTAAAGTTATGCTTTTCTATCGAGCGGGTATAGGAGAGGATGTTCTCTATATTATAGTCAAAAGTCTTGTGCCTGTCGCGGTTAAAGGCCGTTTGCGTGCTCTGCGTGGAAGCGTTCAGGTAATAAATAGGGCGGAAGCTCTCGCCACCCCAGTAAGCCAGTTTGGTGCCTACTGTAGAGCGGAACTTCAGTCCTTTTATGGGCTCCAGCTCCGCGAACACGTTCCCCACGATGTTATCAGACCAGCCGTGGTTACCCAGCTGGGTCTGAATGTAGGCCAGCGGGTTTGTCATCTCCTGCTGCACCGTGGTGGAGATGCCATAAGGATAGCCTTGTGGGCTCCATACTGTTGGCTGCCTGTTATACACGCTGCTCGGGTCATTAATGATAGCCGGGTCTGTAATCAGCACAGGCGTAGTCGGATCAAGGTTGATGGCTGAGCTGAGCGGACCACCAAACTCGGTATTAGGGTTCAGGCTGCCCTGGCTCTTGATGTGGGAGTAGCCCAGGTTTTGCCCCACTGTTAGCCAGCTGGCTATTTTGTGGTTAGAGTTGAGGCGAACGTTATGGCGTTTGTAGTTGGATATCTCGCTGGTAACGATGCCTTCCTGGTCCAGGTAGCCGTAAGACATGAAGAAAGTCGATTTATCTCCGCCGCCGCTAATGCTAAACTCATGGTTCTGAATGCGTGCATCATCGTTGAATACATACTCCTGCCAGTCGGTGCCTTCACCAAGTGATCTGGGGTCCTGGTACACAATGCCACCTCCACCATTCACCGAGGCCTCATTACGTAGCGTGGCATACTCTGTCGCATTGAGCAGGTCCAGCTTTCTGGCCGGGGCCTGTGTGCCCAGGTAGCCGTTATAGTTCACGTTGATAGCCCCGGACTTGCCACGCTTGGTTGTTACAAGTATAACCCCCGTAGCGGCGCGAGCACCGTAAATGGCGGCAGAGGCCGCATCCTTCAGCACTTCAATCGATTCGATGTCGGCCTGGTTAAGGTAGTCGATACCGCCGTTTACCACCACGCCATCTACTACATACAGTGGGTCGTTGCTGTTGAGGGTCGTGATGCCACGCACGCGCACGGTGGCTGCCGCACCCGGAGCGCCGGAGTTACTGGCCACGGTTACACCAGTTGTGCGGCCCTGCAGCGCCTGCTCCACCCTCGTAATCTGCTGGTTCTCCAAATCTGTGGACTTCACGCTGCTGATAGCGCCTGTTACTACACTCTTTTTCTGGGTGCCGTACCCTACTACTACCACCTCTTCCAAAGCCTTGGTGTCAGGCGCCAGCGATATCTGGAAGGTGGACTGGTTGTTTATCTGT
The DNA here is from genome assembly GCF_900113285.1 of Pontibacter chinhatensis. GTDB lineage: Bacteria > Bacteroidota > Bacteroidia > Cytophagales > Hymenobacteraceae > Pontibacter > Pontibacter chinhatensis. Next base: position 242,736 of record NZ_FOOT01000002.1, on the reverse strand, counting down.
ACTTCCTGAGGGAGGTAGCCGATGAAAGAGAACACAAGCGTTCCGTTTGCGTCCGGCACGGATAGGGAGAAATTGCCGTTTGCGTCCGTGGTTGTGCCTCTCGTAGTCCCTTTCAGCACTACCGTTACACCCGGAAGGCCCATGCCATTCTCATCCGACACTTTTCCGGTGAGGGTGTTTGCCCGGGTAGCTTCGAGGGGCAAAGGCTGTAACCCAAGGGTGCCGCCTGCCGCTACTGCGGAGGTAAAACTGGCAGCCAGGGTGATACAGCCCAGTGCTGTGTATAGTTTTCTTCTCATACAAAATGTTATTAGGTGAAATAAAAATGATAGGTTGTTTTGTCTCTTCGTGATTAATCAATTACTGATGTCCATAAATGCACCCCAAAAATCTGTAGTGTAACATCGGGTACTTTTATGTGTCAAAGATGAATTAATTACAGGGGCAATCAAACCGGATCCAAAAGAAGTAGCTACAGTTTTGCTACGCTACCACTACGTCACGACTACTTCACTTCTGCAGGTTTATGTGCTATGGTATTTGTAATCAGTTGATTGTGTGTTGGTGGTGTGATGTAGCATTTTACTGCCTACAGAAACAGAAGGGGAGGGGCTGAGCGCTGAATGAAGTATAAAAGTGCGGGGGCTGTAAAGTATAAAATGCCGGGAGCAATGGAGTTGAGTAAACCTTGAGGAAAGACGGTCCAGGGAGGACACCTGAATTGAGAATAGCTCGCAGAGGCGGGTAGGCTGAAGGGTATTTGGGGAGTATAAACGAGCAAGCCCCTCATCTCATGAAAAGGGGCTTGCTCGTTTATACTTATGTGTTTGGATTTAGCCTCTCATTACGAGGTAAGTGATGTAGGCAAAGTATACCAGCAGGAATACTATACCATTAAGCCGATCAATGGCGTTGCGCCTTCCGATAGGCAGCGCAATGATAAGCATAGCACTCGCCAGGATCATCATCACGATGTCCGAATTGTTCATTACATTGAAGGGTAGCGGCGTAATAAGGGCACTGATGCCCAGGATCCAAAGCAGGTTGAAGATGTTAGAACCCACCACGTTGCCAACGGCAATATCAATATTACGGCGGTATGCAGCCATCGCAGAGGTTACAAGTTCAGGAAGCGAGGTACCAATGGCCACGACCGTCAGGCCGATGAAAGATTCGCTCAGCCCGAATGATTGCGCAATGTGTACAGCACCGTCCACCACCCAGGTGCCACCCAAAAACAGGCCTCCTGCCCCCAGCAGGATAAAAAATATAGATTTCCCGATTGGCATCAGTGCTGCGTCGTCCTCCACTACCACCTCGTCTTTGTTTGTTCTGGCTACGTGGTAGATATAAATCATGAACATTGCGAAGAACCCCAATAGTATAGCGCCATCTAGGCGGCTGATGTATAGGTCGTACCGGTTGTTGAACAGGGTAGCATTAGCCAGGAAGCCCACCAGCAGGGTGGCGATCAAGGAGAAGGGAATCTCTGTGAGCACAGTGGCCCGCTTGATGGGCAGGGGGCATATGATGGCGGTAACTCCAAGTATGAGTAAGAGGTTTGCCACGTTGCTGCCAAACACGTTGCCGATCGCTAATTCGGGTTGCCCGTCGGCACTGGCAAAGATGTTGACGATGAGCTCCGGAAGGGAAGTGCCGAAGGAAACGATCGTCAGGCCTACTACCATGTCGGATAAGCCGTAGCGCTTGGCAATGGAGGAAGCTCCATCCACCAGAACGTCGGCACCTTTAATAAGGAGGACAAAGCCGATGACAAATAGAAAGTACAGCAGCATATATATTTTACTTTTAGGATACGTGTGGATACGTATATATTAAAAATAAAGTGGCTGCCCGAGTGTACCCGGGCAGCCACTTTGGTGTTAGTTTTTATACTTAGGCCATGTTGTGGTACACGGCCTGCACGTCGTCGTCTTCCTCGAAGCGCTCTATTAGGCTGAGCACTTCTTCCTCCTGCTCCTCGGTTAGCTCGGTGCGGGTGGTCGGGATGCGCTGCACCTCGGCGCTGATCACGTTCAGTCCTTTTTCCTCCAGCCCCTTCTGCATGTTGCCGAATTCTGTAAAAGGTGTTTCGATGATGATCTCGCCTTCGTGCTCGTAAATGTCCTCAGCACCGAAATCGATGAGTTCGAGTTCCAGCTCCTCCAGGTCCGCCCCCTCAGCCGATACCTTGAAGATACCCTTGCGGTCGAACATGAAGTCGAGAGAACCAGTTTTACCCAGAGATCCGCCGCCTTTGGAGAAGTGCATGCGCACGTTGGCAACTGTACGGTTGAGGTTATCTGTGGCGCACTCTATCACTACGGCAATGCCATGCGGTGCGTAACCCTCGTATATTACTTCTTCATAGTCTTTTTCCTCTTTGGAAGAGGCACGCTTGATGGCTGCTTCCACGCGGTCTTTCGGCATGTTCACACCCTTGGCGTTCTGGATTGCCGCTCTCAGGCGGGAGTTTGTATCCGGGTTAGGACCGCTTTCTTTCACGGCCATCACTATCTCTTTGCCGATGCGCGTAAAGGCCTTCGACATCTTGTCCCAGCGTTTAAACTTACGGGCTTTTCTGAATTCAAATGCGCGTCCCATAGTATAGATTTTGTGTGCCTGCAAATTTAGGCAGCTTCCGTGTAAAATGGTAATTTTTTGCCTGTAGCTTGCTTGTTAATCGCTGACATCCCTCGAGCGGGGGAAGCGCACCAAGGCCGGAATGTACTTACGGAAGTATGGAGGGAAAGTATAAAGTTATACTTGCTACTCTGCTTAAAGTACAAACCTGACTGTTCGCTTTATCGGAATTCTCTGTTCGTAAACTTTGATTGCCTTCCCGAATTTCGTCTTTAGCGAATTCGGAAGGTTTTTAATTAAAAGTGCTTGTTTGAGTGCAGCGGGGTTGTAGCAGCTAGTTGATAAAGACACTTTCTAGGCTTATACTTTCGCCAGTTCAAAACTGTCCTCATTTTATCCACAAGTCAGAACTTGCGTTAGATAAAGGGAGAAGTATAGCCTAAGCAAGCCGTCCAAGTATGAATTATGCTGCGGGTAACGAACAACCAACAACGATCAACGAACCTTCGGCAAGAGGTGGTAGTCTGAAATGCGCAGCTGCACATCGCAGAAACTGTATTCGTGCTGTATATTGGATCCGACGAGAATGAGGCGGTTTGTCTTGTTCTGGGAGACGTGCTCCTGGTACCAGGCAACGCCCTCTTGGTCCAGGTTGGTGGTGGGTTCATCGAGCAGGAGCATGGCGCTGTCGGAGTAGATAGCCAGGCCAAGTTTAAGGCGCTGCTTCATGCCGGAGGAGAAATCCTTGACGAATTTGTTTTTCGAGCGCTGCAGGCCCATTCTGTCGACTAGCTGCTCCTTGTTAAGGTTCTGGCGCAGCGGCTTAAAGCGGGAGTGAAAATCAATGAGCTCGAGCAAGGTGAATTCCTCTACCAACTCCAGGTAGGGAGCCGTGAGGGAGAGGTGGCGGTATACCTGGTCCTGCGCAACGGTTTTACCGGAGAAAGTATACTGCAGCTGGCCCTCGCTTTCCAGGTTATGCCCGGCAATGATGGTAAGAAGTGTGGATTTTCCGGACCCGTTATGCCCGAGTATGGCATAAGAGGTGCCCGACTCAAACGTGTAGGTCAGGTTCCGGAAAATCCACTCGTAGTTATAGCGTTTACCTAAGTCCGTTAGGTTAACTAGCATCTTTTGCGAAATAGCCTTTTATGATACCGCGGCCGGAGTTGCGCACAAAGTTAATTATCTCGTCGCGCTCCCTGCTTGGAGAAAGCTCCACCTCGATCTTGTCCAGCGCCTGGCTGTTGTTCAGGCCGTTGAGGAACAAGATGCGGTATACGTGCTGAATCTCGTTTATCTGCTCGCTTACGTAGCCCCTGCGGCGCATGCCGATGGAGTTGATGCCAGCGTAAGAGAGCGGCTCACGGGCAGCCTTCACAAACGGCGGCACGTCCTTGAGCACCAGCGAGCCGCCAGATACAAAGGAGTGGGCCCCAATTTTGGCGAACTGGTGCACCAGAGTAGCGGCACTGATGATAGCAAAGTCATTTATTTCCACATGGCCGGCGATCTGCACGGAATTGCCGATAATGCAGTTATCCCCAATCAAACAGTCGTGGGCTACGTGGGCGTAGGCCATCACCAGGCAGTTTTTGCCGATAACGGTCTTCATCTTGTCGATGGTGCCGCGGCTTACGGTCACGTACTCGCGGATAACGGTGTTGTCCCCGATGTGGGTGGTAGTTACCTCGCCGGCAAACTTCAGATCCTGTGGAATAGAAGAAACCACGGCTCCCGGGAAAATCTTACAGTTCTTGCCGATGCGGGCACCTTCCATAATCACGGCGTTGGAGCCAATCCAGGTTCCCTCGCCGATCTCCACGTTCTTATGGATCGTTACAAACGGCTCAATAACAACGTTGTGCGCAATCTTGGCTTCTGGGTGTACGTATGCTAATGGCTGGTTCATGCGTCTTTCTTTACTATACTTGCCGACATTTCAGCTTCCATTACCAGTTGCCCGCCCACAAAGGCCTGACCACTCATTTTGGCAATGCCGCGCTTGATAGGAGCCAGCAGTTCACATCTAAAAATTATCGTATCGCCCGGAAGAACCTTGCGCTTGAAGCGACACTTGTCTATGCCCAGGAAATAAGTCCAGTAGTCTTCAGGGTTCTCGACTGTATTCAGAACAAGAATCCCGCCAGTTTGCGCCATGGCCTCGATCTGGATAACCCCTGGTAAAACCGGGTTGCCCGGGAAGTGGCCCTGGAAGAACGGTTCGTTCATGGTTATGTTCTTAACGCCCATAACCGTGGTATCGTCTAAATGGATAATTTTATCGATCAGTAGAAAAGGATAGCGGTGCGGTAGCGTGGCAGCTATCTGGTTGATGTCCATCACCGGCTTTTTCTTCGGATCGTAGGTAGGCACGTTTTTGATAGTCGCCTCGTGGATCATCTTCTTTACCTTCTTGGCAAAGGCAATATTGGCCGCATGACCGGGCCGGGCAGCCAGTATCTGTCCTTTTATCGGACGTCCAATCAGGGCCAGGTCGCCCAGCAGGTCGAGCAGCTTGTGGCGGGCCGGCTCGTTTCTAAAGCGCAGCTCAGTGTTGTTCAGGATGCCTTCCTCCTTCACCTCTACTTTCTGCTTCTGCAGCAGCTCCGACAGGTGCGTCAGTTCCTCGTCCTGCACCACTCGGTCCACAATCACGATGGCGTTGTCCAGGTCGCCGCCCTTTATCAGGTTCTGCTTGTAGAGCATCTCCAGCTCATGCAGGAACACAAAGGTGCGGGAAGGGGCTATTTCCTTTTCGAACTGCTCCAGGTTAGTGATAGAAGCATGCTGGCTACCAAGTACCGGTGAGTTGTAATCCACCATCACGGTAACGCGGTAGTCGTCTAAAGGCAGGGCGGCGATCTCTACACCACGGGCCTCATCTTTGTAGCTGAGCCCCTGAGTGATCTCGAAGAAGTTGCGCAGCGCGTTCTGCTCCTGCAAACCCGCCTCGTGCAGCACCTTCACAAACTCTATAGAAGAACCATCCATGATGGGAGGCTCCGGGCCATCGAGCTCTATGAGTACGTTGTCTATCTGAAGGCCAACCAGGGCAGCCAGGGTATGCTCCACGGTGTTCACGCGCGCGCCGTTCTGTTCAATGGTAGTGCCTCTTGACAGGTCTACCACATTATCCACATCTACATTAATGATGGGCTTGCCAGGCAGGTCGATGCGCTGGAATTTGTGTCCATGGTTGATAGGCGCGGGCTTGAAGGTCATGTTCGAAACCACGCCGGTGTGCAACCCAATGCCCGATACAGTTACCGGAGCTTTGATGGTGTGCTGTTTATCGTTCATTCACGTATCTATAGTCGTGTAAGTGCTCGTGTTGGGTGATGCGCAGGCTACCCTTAGCCAAGGCTTTGGCCCTGCAAACTTAAGATATAAAATAGGGTATTGCCAACTTTTGTGGATAAACTAACTGCCGCAAGACGAAAAGAAAGTACAGGATAAGGCTAAACCTATACCAGCGGCATAGCAAATGCATGCCTGAGTAACCTGCCTCCTACTTAGTTCGCCAAAGGAGCGTAAATTATACTTCGACACGAAGCTATACTTGTAGAACCAAAGAGTTATACTTTCTGAGATCTACAGCCGTGTCGAGCCTACGCTTTTATACTTTCTCTTTCAGCATTTCCAGGTCCCGCTGCAACTCGGGCAGCTTGCGGAACACGGTCATGGCGCGGAGGTTCTGCTTGTAGTCGAAAGCCGGAGAGCCCTGAATGATAAGTCCTTCTTCCTTAACGGATTTAGACACGCCGGATTGTGCCCCGATAGTGGTTTTGTTGGCGATAGTAATATGGCCCACGATGCCCACCTGACCGGCAATAACGCAGTTATCCCCAATCTTAGTGGAACCGGATATGCCCGATTGCGAGGCGATAACCGTGTCTGAGCCCACTTCTACGTTATGGGCAATCTGTACCAAGTTATCGATTTTGGAGCCCCTGCGGATGATGGTGGAGCCCATAGTGGCGCAGTCGATAGTGGTGTTAGCTCCGATGGAAATATCATCTTCCAATACTACGTTTCCGATTTGCGGAACAGCCTTGTAGGTGCCGTCGGGCTGCGGTGCCCAGCCAAAGCCGTCGCTACCTAGCACGGCGCCGGAGTGGATAGTGCAATTGCTGCCCACCACCGTGTTGGCATACAGTTTTACACCCGCAAAGATAGTGGTGTTATCGCCAATGGTTACGTTGTCGCCAATGTAGGCCTGCGGGAAGATGCGTACATTGTTTCCGATGCGGCAATTAGCGCCGATGTAGGAAAAGGCGCCGCGGTAATGGTTTTCACCGATCTGGCTTCCCTGGCCCATAAAACAGGGCTCTTCTACGCCGGTTTTGGAGGCTAGCAATGCCGTCTGATAATACTGCAGCAGCGTGGAGAAACTGGAGTAGGGATCTTCTACCCGGATAAGGGTAGCCGTGGTCTCTTTTTTGAGTTCCAGCTTATCCGATACAATCACGGCGCTGGCACTAGTTGTATATAAGAATGGCTCGTACTTCAAATTAGAAAGAAAAGCGAGGGCACCGCTCTGGGCTTCCTCGATCTTAGCTAACGTGCTGACCTTTACAGTGGTGTCTCCCTCTATCTTGCCCTGCAGCAAGTCAGCAATCTGTTGAACGGTAAATTCCATTTTGTAAAATTAGAGCAAAAACTCAAAAACGCTAACGCATTGGGGGTGCAAACTTAATAAAAAAATCCTGCCCGGCACATTATATAGGAGTTTATACTTTGAATGGAAATAGCGTGCGGTGGGTTGGTGGTTAAGACTGTTAATTGTTGCGGGTTTTATGATGAATTTTTATTTGGGAGGTGTCTGCTCTGAGAATTTTTGAATGCAACAAAATATAGTCTGTATCCGGGTTTTGTTTCTCAGCTGTTCAAAGGCTTTAGCTTGAATGGGTTTGCCCGGATGTTTGTGTAGTGGGAATTTTAACCTTTTGTAAGAATGGGAGACGGGTTTTAGCATCACCTGGTCCAACCACCGCTGCCCCCTCCTTAGCCAAGGAGGGGAGTCTGTCATTACTGGTTCCAAAGTATAATTTTCATGGTAGCTGTCCTACAAGTATAAACCTGGCAGGTGATTACACCCCTATTGAGCTTTGCTCGCAAGCTTCGAACTCCCGTTCTCACTTGTCCTCAAGGGGACAGTTCATACTTGCCACTCTCCCTGTCATCTCGAGCAGGGAGAGTGAGCTATCTGAGGTTCTTTCCAGATCTCTCCCGATGGTCGAGATGACATCAAGGCAAGAGACTCTGAAAGTATAGCAACAAGTATAAAGTATGGCTTTTCAAGCCGGTTAGGTTGCCCTGTCCCGAAGCATTTTATGGAAACCTGACCTCATAGCAAAACACAAGGCTGAAGACACTTGCGCCAGAAAAAAGGCAGGAAGCTTCATGCTTCCTGCCAACTCTTTAGAGTCTTTTAATGAATCTGCTAATGCGCTACTTCCTTCGGATAACAAACGAAGTGCTTCTCCACTTTATAACTAAGCGCGCGGATATTGGGCAGATCCGAGGCCTCGGCCACATCCACCACATAACCTGATTTAGTGAGCATGTCGATTGTCTGACCCTCGGCATCGTAAGCGTTGTTGCCAATTTTGCCTGAAATCATCAGGTAGGGGATGTCCTCCTCGGCCAGGTTATACTTTTCCTGCACCAGTTCTTTCAGGCCCAGCTGCATTTCATCTTCAATAGGCCTAGAGGAGATAAGGACTTTAAACAACCTGCGGCTCAGGATGCTTTTGGCCAAATATGACAGCACAAAGTCGGGGTGCATGGCCCATTCCTTTATGCCGCTCCAGATGTCGTGGTCGTCGAGGGAGACAAAGCGCTCGAGTATACTTTTGTCCTGCCTGAAATCGTCCAGGGTGAGGTTAGAGGAGAGGAAGAAGCGGAGGCAGGGGCTGGCCGGTACCTCTACGCCGCGCTGCAGCAGCTCACGTGCCCGCTGCACCACGCGCAGCACCATGTTTTCGGCGCTAATCACGGTTTTGTGCAGGTATACCTGCCAGTACATCAGGCGGCGGCTCACCAGGAAATTCTCTATACTATAAATGGCCTTTTCCTCCACCACCAGCTTGTCATTGGCCACGTCCAGCATCTTAATAATTCGATCGGCCCCAATCTTGCCTTCGTATACTCCCGTATAGAAGCTGTCGCGGTTGAGGTAATCGAGGCGGTCTACATCCAATTGGCTGGAAACGAGCTGGTGGAAAAAGCGCCGGGGATAGTTATCGGTAAATATATCAATGGCCATACTCAATCTTCCGCCGAAATGCTCGTTTAGCAGGTGCATGATGTGCAGCGACAGGTGCTCGTGGGGCACGTTCTGGAAAATGGCCGTTTCCAAGGCATGCGAGAAAGGGCCATGCCCCACGTCGTGCAGCAAGATAGCGATGAGCGAAGCTTCGTATTCGGTTTCGTTTATTTCGTTATTTTTACTGCGCAGCGTCTGCAAGGCCGTGTCCATCAGGTGCATGGCACCCAGGGCATGGTGAAAGCGGGTATGCAGCGCCCCAGGATACACCATCTCTGTGAGACCCAGCTGCTTGATGCGGCGCAGGCGCTGAAAGTATGGGTGCTCGATGATATCGAATATCAGCTCCGTCGGGGCCGTGATAAAACCGTATACAGGGTCGTTGAAGATCTTTTTCTTATTCACAAAACCAGTGGTTTGGTTGTTGGATGGTTATACTATTAACATGCCGCACGGTTATAACCGCCACAGACTGTAAACTTGCCTCGTACGTGGCGACAAGTTATGCACCCGCTAAACTGACGGCATGGTAGTTGCGGCGTATGCATGCTTTAACATCTAAAACGTACAACCATTTAACCGTACAACAGTTTAGCAATTTATCAGAATAAACTATGCAAAGATACAATATATTATGGGCCGATGATGAGATCGACCTGCTCAAGCCCCACATCCTTTTCCTGGAGGAGCGTGGCTACGACATTACGCCGGTTAACAGCGGCACCGACGCTATTGAGGAGTTCCGCGATCGCACTTTCGACATTGTGTTCCTGGATGAAAACATGCCCGGCATCAGCGGCCTGGAAACACTCAACGAACTCAAAACCATGCGCCCCTCTGTGCCGGTTATCATGATCACCAAGAGCGAGGAGGAGCATATCATGGAAGAGGCTATTGGCTCCAAAATCACGGATTACCTTATCAAGCCGCTGAACCCAAACCAGATCCTGCTCTCGGTAAAAAAGGCACTGGAAAACAAGCGACTCGTGAGTGAAAAGACAAACATGAGCTACCAGCGCGACTTCCGGCAGCTGGGCATGGCCTTCGGCGAGCGCCTGAGCCCCGCCGAGTGGGCCGATATCTATAAAAAGCTGGTGTACTGGGAGCTGGAGATTGACGAGACGGAGAACAAAAGTATGGCCGATGTGATAAACATGCAGAAAGACGAGGCCAACTCCAACTTCGCGCGGTTTATCATGGAGAACTACGAGGACTGGATAAACGGCGATAGCGACGAGGCGCCGCTCATGTCGCACCAATTGTTCAAGGAGCGTGTATTCCCGATGATGAAGGAAAGCGACCGCCCGGTATACTTCGTGCTTATCGATAACCTGCGCTATGACCAGTGGAAGGTGCTCGAGCCGCTTATTTCGGACTATTTTTCTGTGGAATCAGAGGAGATGTTTTACTCTATACTTCCGACCACCACGGCCTATGCCCGAAATGCGATCTTCTCAGGTATGCTGCCCACCGAAATCCAGAAAAAGTACCCCAACATGTGGGTGAGCGATGATGAGGAGGAGGGCAAGAACCTGCACGAGGCCGAGTTCCTGGATATCCAGCTGCAGCAGAACCGCATCTCTGAAAAGCACAGCTACCACAAGATTACGAACGTGCAGGCTGGCCGAGATCTACTCAGCAAGTTCAGCAATCTGGCCAACAACAAGCTCAACGTAATTGTGTATAACTTCGTGGACATGCTCTCGCACGCCCGCACCGACAGCAACATGGTGCGCGAGCTGGCCCCGGACGAGTCGGCCTACCGCTCCATCACCAAATCCTGGTTCCTGCACTCGCCGCTGTTCGATACCCTGAAGATGATTGCCGAGAAGAAAGGCAGGCTCATCATCACCACCGACCACGGCACCATCCGGGTAAAAAGGCCCTTTAAAATCATCGGCGACCGGAATACTAATACTAACCTGCGCTACAAGCACGGTAAAAACCTGGGTTATACCGATAAAGACGTGTTCACGGTGCGCAAGCCGGAACGATTTTTCTTGCCAAAGGCCAATGTTTCTACTACGTTTGTATTCGCGATAGAAGATTATTTTTTCGCCTATCCGAACAACTATAACTACTATGTGAACTACTACAAAGATACCTTCCAGCATGGGGGTGTTTCGCTGGAGGAGTGCATCATACCATATGTAACGCTTACACCGAAGAATGCATAATATTACCGGAGTTGAACGGGCTCAGCTAAAGATGTCGTCGTTGGAGGATTTGCCAGCGGCGGCTTCTGTGCTTTTACAGGAAGCTGAATCGGAGCCTATCATACTTTTTGAAGGACCGATGGGAGCCGGCAAGACCACACTAATCAAAGAACTTTGCCGGCAGTTGGGGGTGGAAGAGAACGTGAGCAGCCCTACCTTTGCCCTGGTAAATGAATATGAGGGTAGGAGCGGGAAACTAATTTACCATTTCGATTTTTATAGGATTGACGACGAGCGCGAAGCGCTGGACATAGGAGCACCGGAATATTTCGAGTCCGGCAACCTTTGCCTGATCGAATGGTCCTCCCTGATCCCGAACCTGTTGCCCGAAAGCTACCTGCTAGTAGAGATTACGCCGGACGCGGAAGGGAAAGAGAGGAGGTTGGTAGTTAGAAAGTTTTTAAGATAGAAGGTCAGAAAGTTTTGTTCCTCTCCTGTGAACTAGCCGAAACGGTAGTTTTGAGCTAGTGAGCGTAGCTCTTAGGGGTGGGTTTATACTTTGTAGGGACAGGTCGCGACCTTTCCGTGTGGGGACAGAAACTACGAAGCTTATACTTTAGCATCAGTAACGGCAAACTCCCCGCCTTATACAAGGAGGGGATAGGGGTGGTTGGACTCGGTACAGTTGTCTGAAACAAGTACGGCGAAAAAAACAAATAGCTGGTCTAGGCTTTTAATCCTTACCAACGAAAGACGGTCTGGAAAGCCGGTAGCAAAGTATAAAGTATGAATTTTACATATAAATTGAGTCAGAGAATAGTGGTTAATGTGAGAAGGGTAACTCTTCACTTTTAACTCTAAACTCTTAACTAAATGAAAGTATGACGGAGAAGTTCGCCGTAGATTTTGGAAAGCTTGCCACGAGTCCGGCTCTGTACCCGAAGGAGTCGATGCTGGCGGTGGAGGAGCGGCGCAGGAGCTTATTTATTGGCATTCCGAAGGAGACTTCCTTCCAGGAAAACCGCATTGGCCTGACACCAGACGCTGTGAAGCAGCTCACAGACCAGGGACACCGCATTCAGATCGAGGCGGGGGCCGGTAGCCCTTCCAAGTACTCCGACAACGAATACTCCGAGGCAGGAGCAAAGATTGTTTACTCCTGCGAGGAAGTATACCAGGCCGATATCATCCTGAAGATTGCTCCCCCGACCTACGACGAAATTGAATACCTCCGACCCGGGCAAACACTGATATCAGCCCTGCACTTCGGCAACCTGACCTCCGATTACATCAATGCGCTGCTAAGGAAGAAGATTAATGCTATTTCCTTTGAGCTGATCCGCGATAAGTCTGACTCCAAGCCTGTGGTACGTGCCATGAGCGAGATTGCTGGCAGTACCGTGATGATGGTGGCGGCCGAGTACCTGAGTAGCAGCAGCGAGGGAAAAGGGATTATCCTTGGGGGTATTACGGGGGTGGCCCCTACCAAGGTGGTTATACTAGGGGCTGGTTCCGTAGCTGAGTTTGCCGCCCGCGCCGCCTTGGGTTTAGGCGCCGAAGTACGGGTATTCGACAATCACATCTACAAACTCCGCCGCCTGAAGCACAATGTGGGGGCACAGATCTTCACCTCTACGCTTGATAAGGCCATCATGTACCAGGAAATCAAACAAGCCGATGTGGTGATTGGTGCCTTTGTAGCCGACGAGGGGCAAATTACTTGCGTGGTGGAGGAGAGCGTGGTGGCCCAGATGAATCCTGGCTCCATCATCATCGACGTCTGCATCGACCAGGGCGGCTGCTTCGAAACCTCGGAGATGACCACCCACTCGCGTCCAGTCTACCGCAAGTACGACATCATCCACTACTGCGTACCCAACATACCGTCCCGGGTACCACGCACAGCCTCCCAGGCGCTTTCTAATATTTTTACACCTATCTTTACGGAGTTCTCCAAGTATGGCGGCATCAACGAGGTGCTATTCATGAACGAGCACTACCGCAGCGGCGTCTACATCTACAAAGGCAGCCTTACTAACGCTCATATCGCCAAGCGGTTTGGAATGCGGTACAAGGAGTTGGGGCTGATGATTGCGGTGAGGAATTAGTATTAGCGTTGATAATTGCTAACTATATTTGCTCAAACTGATACAGTCCAGACAGAATCTAAGTATTTGGCGAAACTCATATTGCAACATTATAGAACTGCAATTTCAATTTACAGTTCTAATTGCTGTTTATGATGAGTATATAAAGCTATGATTTGAACATTAAGCTTTTCTTCGCCAGATATGACTCTTCATATTTGTATCTTTAAAGCATGACTTTATTTTAAGAAAGATTGAAATAGCACTAACTTGCATCGTGGATTATGTATCTATAATTGTTGAGGTTCCCAAGGCAATGGTTGGTTTGGGAAGCGTTTATTCAAAAGAAATAGAACGCTAAGAATAATAGCATAAGGGGCAGCTTACCGTTACTTTATAAAAATTACAAGTAGGTATATATAGCAATGGGATGATATGTTTTCTAGGTAAATGAAACTATTCAATCTCGAAGGAAGCTAAACTCCATATTGTACTAGAACAAGGCATGTTGCTTGAACTTCAGTAATACCGCAGCTATGGGGGATTACTGAGAGTGGAGAATGGTAGTTAGAAATAGTAGAGGCTAAAATAGGTCACAATAGTAATTAAAATTTGGGGTGGAATAACCTCATTATATTTTTTTAAAGGATGAATACTAAAACCCTTAAGGGTAAAGTAGTAAATGGCGTTTTCTGGAATGCTGTACAACTTATAATAAATAGAGGGTTTGATTTTATAATCAAACTAGTATTGGCAAAGCTTTTATTTCCTGAACAATTTGGTTTGGTTGGAATGGCAGCAGTATTTACGAGCTTTGTACAAGTATTCAATGAATTGGGGATGGGTGCCGCACTAGTGCAACGTAAAGAAGAGGATTTGCGTGAGGAGCACTTTCAAACAACTTTTTGGACGGGAGTTATTTGGTCTTCAGCTCTTTATTTAATTATAGTTTTTGTGGTTTCGCCATTAGCAGCTGGATTTTACAAGGAACCAATGCTTAAACAAATTATTCCTGTACTAAGCTTGGGTGTATTGTCTAGCCCAATAAACATTGTGCATAAGGCTCAATTAACAAAGGCAATGAACTTCAAAAAGCTTGCTTTTATTGGTAATGCATCTAAATTATTTTCGGGTACTATATCTTTGGGTTTAGCATTTTATGGGGCTGGAGTATGGTCATTAGTCTTCAGTTCAGTTGCCTCCTTTTTAGTTGCTATGCCTATGTATTTCAGAGCTACAGGTTGGAAACCCAAAATGATATGGGATAAACAAGCTTTCTATGAAATTTTTGGTTTTGGGGTATATACAACTGGAACAAATGTATTTAATAACCTAACATCTAAGATTGATTACCTTTTAATAGGTAAACTTATGAGTGCTTCTGCTCTCGGTTCTTACACCCTTGCATTTGTTTTGACGGATACCTTCAGAAGCCAATTGATGAGCTTGATGAATCAGGTGATGTATCCAGTTTATGGGCAGAAGCAAAATGACCCTGTCTCTTTAAAGAGATATTATCTAAATGTTGTAAAATATAATAGTCTCATTATTTATCCCATAATGGTTTCACTTTTTGTATTAGGGGAGCCATTTATTTTATCTTTCTTTGGTGAAAAGTGGGTAGATACAATAGAGCCTTTAAGAATTCTGTCACTATCAGTCATGGTACACATGATGGTTAATAGTAATACTTCATTAATAAGAGGACTAGGGAAACCAGGATTAGAAATGCGTATTCAACTTTTTAAAACATTGCTACTTTATGTGCCATCAATCTCATTGGGAATTTATTGGTATGGCGTTGTTGGTGCTGCATACGCGATTCTTTTTAATAAAATTATTAGTGTATTTATAGCTCAATATTTCTTGAAAAAGTTACTAGGTTTAAGTTTTATTGAATTATTTCAAGAACTTAAAGTCCCATTAATAGCATCTTTAACTTCTTTCATTGTGGTATATTTGTTGAACAGCTATGGAATCAATTTTATAATATGCGCTATGATCCAATTTGTCGTCTATGTACTGGTAACGTGGTTAATGATGGGAGATGAATTAATAGCACAAGTAAAAAGTGTAGGTTTACTCAAGTTAAATAAATGATAAAAAAATTGATAAGACGAATTCAAGCCTACAAAGTAAGGGCTATTGAAGACTATTTACCTAGATTATGCTACAAGTCTAGGTTACTCTCTAATCTATATTATATTTTGAATTCTAAATTCTCACGGGAGCATCAAGCAGTATTAGCAGGAAGAGTCAAACATATTAAGGAAGCTAAGGAAACCAAAGCTAATTATTATCTCCTTGTAAGAAATACCCATCGGATAGAAAAAGGACTACTAATGAAACCGAGAAGGGCAGTGTTTGGGAAAGAATATATTACAGAGACAATTGATTCTTTTGAAGGGGTATGGAGTGTTTCTAAGAAAGATAAGAGTAATTCGCAGATAAAGTGGTTCTATGATGTGCTGTCCGAGTATTTTGGTACATCTGGAGAAGATGAACTAATCAAGCATAATCACAAAAGGTTTGAAAAAATAATTAATGGAGCTCACACTAATTTTTGCACATCCACAGAAGTCAAGTCAATTCCGTATTACCGAAATACGATGAACAAAGTTAGTATTGACTTTGAATCATTTTTTAAGCTAACTAAGTATCGTAGGTCTGTACGCTGGTTTTTAGATGAGAGAGTACCAAGGGAATTAATTGATAAAGCAATCCTTGCAGCTAATCAGTCTCCTAGTGCCTGTAACAGGCAACCTTTTGAATTTAGAATCTTCGATGACCCAGAACTTGTAAAGAGGGTTGTAAAGATACCTATGGGCACCAAAGGTTATGGGCAATCAATTCCTGTAATGATTGTAGTGGTAGGGAATTTAGATGCTTATTTCGACGAGCGTGATCGCCATATTATTTATATTGATGCCTCTCTTGCCTGCATGTCATTTATGCTAGCTTTAGAGACGTTAGGTCTAGGTAGCTGCCCAATTAACTGGCCTGATATTGAAACTAAAGAAATTGAGATGGAAAAACTTCTTAACCTTAAGAAGCATCAGCGTCCAATTATGTGTATTGGGTTGGGTTATCCTGATCCGGAAGGTATGGTTGCATTTTCTGAGAAACGGCCATTAGATCAAATAAGGCAATATAATTAACAATATGATAATAGAATTAAGAGGCGTTGAGTTTGTAAACAAAGGCGCCGAACTTATGCTTTATTCAATTCTTTCGAAATTAAGGAAAGATTTACCTGAAGCCGAGTTTGCCATGGAAATTAGCTCGCGAGCACCTGAAGACAAACTCAGAGAGTTAAATATTATGAGAAAAGCTAAAGGGCGCAAACAAGCACTTCTTCTCTATATGATGCCCAAGGTATTAAGACAAAGACTAGGAAAAGTTCTAGAGAAAGATGTGGATGTCATTATGGATGGTTCTGGATTTGCCTTTGGAGATAAGTGGGGTGCAAAAAAAGCTGGTGTAAGATTAGCAGATCATATTACGAAATGGAAAAGTGCAGGCAAAAAGATATATGTTTTACCACAGGCTTTAGGTCCTTTTTCGGATCATGCACTGAGTAAGAAGATGCGGGTTATTTTAGATAATGCTGATCTTGTAATAGCTAGGGACCATATTTCTAAAAAGTTTATATCTGAGATAAAACCATCTGCGAAGAATATACGATTGGCGCCAGACTTTACAAATCTAGTAGATGCAATACATGATGAAAAATATAAAAGTTTGGATGGCCAAGTTGCTATAATACCGAACTTTAAGATGGTAGAAGGAAAAGCTGTGGGCGATAGAGAAAACTATTTCGAATTTCTCAGAAAGAGTATAGAAATAGTACAGAAAGGAGGGTTACAAGCTTTTTTCTTATTACACGAAGGAAAAGATGACGAAGACATTGCCTTACAAGTAAATACCAAACTTCAAGTGGGTCTGCCAATAATAAAAGAGAGTCATCCCTTAAAAGTGAAAGGTATTATAGGTAAATCAAGAGGAATAGTTAGTTCACGATTTCACGGTTTAGTTAGCGCTCTTAGTCAAGGAGTTCCATGCGTTGCTACAGGGTGGAGCCACAAATATGAGATGTTACTAGAAGATTACGATTTTCGCGACGGACTAGCTGATATTAATATCGATGAGACTTTATTAAAGGAAAAACTTAAATATCTGATAAACCCTGAAGAGAATACGATATTAGTTGCCAAGTTAAAAACAAGAGCAGAAGTGCTAAAACTTAAGAGTGTGTCTATGTGGGCTGAGGTAATAGAAGATATCAGAAAGAAGAATGTTTAAAGTATCTGTAATAATACCTGTATATAATGCTGCTGCTTACTTAGTTGAGTCAGTAGAATCTGCTGTTAATTTGGAAGAAGTTGGAGAAGTAATACTTATCGAGGATAAGTCACCTGATAATGCTTTAGAAATATGCTTGAAGTTAGCAGAGGAAAATAAGAAGGTTAAAGTATTACAACACCCTAATGGTGAAAATAGAGGCGCAGGAGCATCAAGAAATCTAGGTATAATCAATGCCAAATATGAATTTATTTCTTTTCTTGATGCAGATGACTGGTATTTAAAGAACAGGTTTCATGCAAGTAAAAAGATATTAATGAATAGCTCCGATATAGATGGTGTTTATGGGGCAACGGCTTTTTATAGTGAATATCAAAAAGAAATAATAAAGGAAAGACTGACCGCATTACGTAAAATAGTTGCTCCAGAAGATCTTTTATTTAATCTTCTTATGACTGCTCCAGGCAATTTCCATACTAATGCAATAACAGTGAGGAAAAAGTTGTTTGACAAAATTGGGCTCTTCAGTACAACGCTCAAGCTACATCAAGATACACATATGTGGCTGCGTATGGCTTATGCTGGAAGATTAGTGCCTGAAAGTCTCAATGAACCAATTGCAGTTAGAAGAATGCATGAAGACAATAGAATAGCAAATAAAAGTATTGAGTCAAGACAACAATTCTTCAAAGAAACATATGAATGGTTTAAGAATAAAAATGATGTAGATAAGAGAGCTTTAAAGATTATAGCGAATCGTTATTTTTTTAGTTATTCGAGCAGTAACAAGCTTAACTCTCTTAAACTCTTTACTAAGGAAATACTAAGTCAACCGAAATTGTTATTAAAATTAATCTAGTTAAAATATAGGTAATGAAAATATTAGTAACTGGTAGCGCTGGGTTCATAGGTTTTCACTTGGTAAAGAGATTGTTAGATAGAGGAGATGAGGTTCTTGGACTAGATAATATCAACGATTATTATGAAGTTGAGCTTAAATACGGGAGATTAAATGAAGTAGGTATTTTAAAGGAGGATATTGAAGAGGGAAAGCTAACACAGAGTAGAAAGTTTAGTAATTATAGGTTTGTTAAGGAAGATCTAACGAACAAGGATTTCTTGCTTTCTTTATTTAAAAGAGAAAGCTTTGATGCAGTTATAAATCTTGCAGCACAAGCTGGTGTTAGGTATTCTTTAGAGAAACCTGATGAATATATATCTTCAAATATACAGGGCTTTCTAAGTGTATTAGAATCATGCAGACATTACCCTGTAAAACATCTCGTATATGCGTCATCTAGTTCTGTATACGGGACTAACACAAAAGTTCCCTTTTCAATAAATGACAAAATAGATACCCCTATCTCACTGTACGCTGCCTCTAAGAAAGCGAATGAATTGATGGCTCACGCATACAGTCACCTATACAGTATTCCCACAACTGGAATTCGTTTTTTCACTGTTTATGGGCCTTGGGGCAGACCAGATATGGCCTTGTTTTTATTTACTAGGCAAATAATTGAAGGTAAACCCATACAGGTATTCAATAACGGTGAAATGAGGAGGGATTTTACTTATATAGATGATATTGTTGAAGGAATAGTGAGAATCCTTGACAAACCTGCAGTACCTAAAGTATTATTATCTGATTATGAAGAGAATACACTTGAAGCAAGGGCGCCTTATAAAATATATAATATTGGAAATTCATACCCTATTTTACTAACATCCTTTATTGATGCATTAGAAGAGGCAATTGGTATAGAAGCACAGAGACAATACTTACCACTGCAACCTGGTGATGTGTTATCAACTTGGGCTGACGTAGACGAGTTAATCAAAGACTTCGACTATCAGCCAAAGACTGATTTAAAGACAGGAATTGGTGAATTTGTAGCATGGTATAGATCTTTCTACAATATTTAAAATTAAAATAGCGTGACTTTGATTATTATAAAATGAGCGAGTTAAGAAACAAAACAGTTCTGGTAACTGGGGCTGATGGTTTTATAGGTAGCCATCTAGTAGAACGCCTTATAGAAGAAGGATGCCAAGTAAAGGCATTTGTATATTACAATTCTTTTAACAGCTGGGGCTGGCTGGATAATTTTCCAAAGGACAAACTTTCTCAAATAGAGATTTTCTCAGGTGATATACGCGACCCTAATGGAGTGCGAACAGCTATGAAGGATGTTGAAGTAGTGTTTCACCTAGCAGCACTTATAGCAATCCCTTTTAGCTACCACTCTCCGGATAGCTATATTGATACTAATGTGAAGGGAACGCTCAACATTGTTCAAGCAGCTAAAGAATTAGGTGTTGAAAGAGTGCTAGTTACTTCTACCTCTGAGGTCTATGGTACAGCGCAATACATCCCAATAGATGAGAAGCACCCGCGTCAGCCTCAATCTCCCTACTCTGCCTCTAAAATAGGAGCTGATTGTATAGCAGAGTCTTTCTATAGGAGCTTCAACCTGCCGCTTACCATTGTGCGGCCTTTTAATACTTATGGCCCTCGTCAATCTGCAAGAGCTGTTATTCCTACTATTATCACGCAACTTCTACAAGGTAAAACTGAGATCAAGCTAGGAGACCTGATTCCAACTAGGGATCTGCTCTTTGTTAAAGATACTGCCAATGGTTTTGTAGAGATTGCGAAAGCCGATAGTCTAATTGGAGAGGACTGCAATATTGCTACTGAATCAGAAATATCAGTTGGAGATCTGGCTCAAAGCATAATTAACCAGATTAACCCAGAGGCTAGAATAATTCAGGATGAGGTTCGTTTAAGGCCTGAGAAGAGCGAAGTATTCCGCCTATATGGAGCTAATGGAAAAATTAAGGAGCATACGAATTGGGAGAGGAAGTACTCGCTCGAAGAGGGGCTCGCAGAAACTATTGAATGGTTCCGCCATAAAGAGAACCTGCGTCAGTACAAAGCCGATATCTACAACATTTAAGCATCAGCACCTCTATGGGGCAGTCAAGTAAGTACAGCCATATTATAAAATACATTAAGTCTCTCTTTCCCCATCATGACTTTATCCCTCTGCATGAGCCGCGGTTTATTGGCAATGAGAAGAAGTATGTAGCTGACGCCATTAATTCTACATTTGTATCCTCAGTAGGTGCTTATGTTAACCAGTTTGAGGAAATGATGCAGCAGATAACCGGTGCAAAATATGCTGTGGCTACCGTAAATGGAACGGCTGCTTTACATATGGCACTACTAGTAGCAGGAGTTAAGCAGGGAGATGAAGTCTTGTCTCAGGATTTGACATTCATAGCCACTGCCAATGCTATAAGTTACATTGGAGCTTTACCAGTTTTTTTAGATATCGATAAAAAAACGCTTGGTTTATCTGCTGATAACCTTGAAGGCTTCCTGCAAGAGCATTGTAAAAAAGAGGGGGGAGCCACCATTAATAACAAAACTGGAAATCGCATAGCAGCCTGCGTACCTATGCATAGTTTTGGCTTTCCATGCGAAATAGATCGAATTTCTTCCATCTGTAAAAAGTGGGGCATTCCGCTTATAGAGGATGCTGCTGAATCATTGGGGAGTTATTTCAAAGGCAGACATACAGGTACTCTGGGCTTGCTTGGTACTTTTAGTTTTAATGGTAATAAAACTGTCACATGTGGCGGCGGTGGGGCAATTATTACTGATAATGAAGAATTGGCTAAGCTCGCTAAACATCTCACAACCCAAGCAAAGGTGCCTCATGCATGGGAGTTTAACCATGATCATATTGGGTATAATTACCGAATGCCTAACCTAAATGCAGCCTTAGCTTGTGCTCAACTGGAGCAACTAGAAGCTTTCGTCGAAAATAAGCGTGAGTTAGCTGCTCAATATAAGGCATTCTTTCAAGAGATAGAAGGCGTTGAATTTGTGACAGAAAGCTTGAATACAAGAGCGAACTATTGGCTAAATACCCTCTTGTTAAATGATAAGGAAGAACGCGATACTTTCTTGAAAGAGGCTAATAGCAGTGGTATTATGAGCCGACCAGCTTGGACGCTTATGCATAAGTTACCTATGTTTAGCACATTACCACATGGTGACCTTACTGTAAGTAAATGGGTGGAAGAGAGACTGGTAAATATTCCAAGTAGCGTAAGAATTTAAATATGAAAGGTATTGCGCTGTTTGGATATTCGGGTCATGCTTATGTAGTTGCAGATGCCATATTAGAGATAGGAGGTCAGATTATTGGTTATTTTGATCAGAATAAAGCAAGCTCAAATCCATTCAAGTTAAATTATTTGGGAAATGAACAGGACCAATTTTCACTAGATAAACTTAGTGTGCTGGAGGAGGCTTTCTTCGTTGCAATAGGAAATAACTTAATAAGAAGAAGGCTGACAGAACTACTTACAGGAAAGGGATATACCAGTATCTCAGTAATTCACCCAAGAAGTATAGTTTCAAAATTTGCTATCATCAATTGTGGCACTTTTGTAGCTGCCGGTGCTATGGTAAATGCAATGGCTAATGTTGGTCAAGGGGTTATAATTAATACAGGTGCGGTTGTTGAACACGAATGTGAGGTTGGTAATTATACGCATATAGCTCCAGGTGCTGTGCTTGCAGGAAATGTGCGGGTAGGCGAAGGAAGTTTTATAGGGGCAAATGCTGTGGTGAAGCAGGGGGTATCTATTGGCAGAAATGCAATAGTCGGAGCAGGAGCTGTTGTTTTAAAGGATATTGCAGATAACCTAGTATGGGTAGGAAACCCAGCCAAAAATATAAGAAATGAATAAAACTATCATTATAGCAGAAGCTGGTGTTAACCATAATGGTGATATAACATTAGCAAAACAGCTTATAGATGTTGCAGCTGAAGCTGGAGTGGATTATGTTAAATTTCAAACTTTTAAAGCTGAAAAACTTGTAAGCAAATCAGCTAAACAGGCAGAGTACCAAAAAAAGAATATAGGCAATATTAACGAAGCTTCTCAGTACACAATGCTGAAAAAAGTGGAGCTTTCAGAAGAGATGCATGAAGTACTGCTGAAATATGCGAATCAAAAAAAAGTCAAATTTTTGTCAACAGGCTTTGATGAAGAAAGCATAGATTTCCTAGAAAACCTTGGTATAGACCTTTTTAAAATTCCATCTGGAGAATTAACAAATTATTTATATCTAAAACATATTGGTTCTAAGGGAAAACCTATTATTCTCTCTACAGGAATGGCATCCTTAGGTGAAATTGAAGCTGCATTAAGTGTACTGAGAATAGGAGGAGCAAAGTTAGAAGATATAACAATATTGCATTGTAATACCGACTATCCAACAAAGTATGAAGATGTAAATTTAAATGCTATGCTAACTATACAACAGGCATTTAAAACAAACATTGGATATTCGGATCATACTTTAGGCATAGAAGTCCCCATTGCTGCTGTTGCACTTGGAGCAAAAGTTATTGAAAAGCACTTTACGCTAGACCGAAATTTGCCAGGCCCAGATCATAAGGCATCCTTAGAACCCAAAGAACTGAAAGAGATGGTTTCTGGGATTAGAAATATTGAGAAGGCTCTTAATGGGCATGGGCGTAAAGAACCAACTAAATCTGAATTATTGAATAAAGAGGTAGCCCGCAAAAGTATTCATATCAAACAGCCCGTTTTTTCTGGTCAAGTATTAGAAGCTTCAAACTTAGAAATGAAAAGGCCTGGTGATGGGGTATCTCCAATGGATTTACCTAAAGTCATTGGTAGGAAAGTAGATACTGACCTTGAAGCAGGTATGAAATTAGAATGGAAACATCTTCAGTAATGCGTATTGGGGTATTGACCAGCTCGCGAGCTGACTATGGTATCTATAAGCCACTCCTGAAAGCCCTACAAGAAGATACTAAATTTGATCTAAAAATTATTGCCTTTGGTACCCACTTATCTCCGTTTCACGGAAGTACGGTTGATACTATAATTGCAGATGGCTTTGGAGTAGATTACAAAGTAAGATCTCTGCTCCTAAATGATGATAAAAATGCTGTGTCTACAGCATGTGCGCTAACTTCGTTAAAGTTTGCTGATTTTTGGGAACAGCATACTAATGAATTTGATCTTGTATTTTGTCTAGGTGATAGATTTGAGATGTTTGGGGCAGTCTCGGCAGGTATACCTTATCATATCAAGTTTGCTCACATACATGGTGGAGAAACTACTTTAGGAGCTATAGATAATATTTACCGTCATGCAATAACTCTTTCTTCAACTCTACATTTTGTTTCTCAGGAAGTATTTGCTTCAAGAGTTGCAGAGATAAAAGGTGACAATGCAAATATTTATGTGACAGGAGCATTAAGTTTAGATAACTTAACGAATACCCAACTACTTTCTAAAGATGAGTTTGAAGACAAATGGAATATTAATTTAAATATACCTACAGTTTTAGTAACTGTTCATCCAGAAACTGTTGCTCCTGAAATGAACGAACGACATCTAACAGAAATTTTAGATGCGTTACGTTTTATAGCAAAAGAGTATCAGGTGGTAATAACTATGCCAAATGCTGATACAAATGGTAATATTTTTCGTGCAGGATTCTATAAACTTAAATCCGAACTATATGAAAAATTGCACTTGATAGAGAACTTCGGAACACAGAGTTATTTCACTTGTATGTTTTATTCTAAAATATTATTAGGAAATACTTCAAGTGGAATTATTGAGGCTGCTTCTTTTAAAAAGTACGTAATCAATATAGGAGATAGGCAAAAAGGAAGAGTTGCTGGTGGTAACGTTTTTCATGTTCCTTTTGATTCACAAAGCATAATAAATACTCTGAAAAACATAAGTACTCTCAGAGAATATAAAGGTGGAAATCCTTATTTCAAGAAAGGAGCAGCTCAAACTATTATTTCTATTCTAAAAGAATTTGACAGTGATAAGCTTTAGAAAACATATTATTGAGACAAAATCTCCCATCAAAATCGCGCTTGCTCAACTGAATGAACTCGCAGCAGATGCAATTCTTTTCGTTGTAGATGAAAAAGATAAGTTGATTGGTTCTTTAACAGATGGAGATGTAAGGAGGGGGTTTTTAAAGGGGCTTACACTTGATGATACAGTAGATAACTTTATTCAGCTCAATCCAAAGTTTTTACAAAGGGGAACTTATACCATCGATGAAGTAATAAGTTATAGAAATTATGACTATAAAATAATCCCTGTTTTATGTAAAGAAGGGAAAATAGTGAACGTAGTCAACTTTAGATTCCTTAAATCATACTTGCCAGTTGACGGTGTATTGATGGCAGGAGGAAGAGGTGAGCGTTTGCGTCCTCTAACAGATTCTACTCCAAAACCATTGCTGAAAATTGGTAATAAGCCTATCATCGAACATAACATTGATAGACTCAGAAATTTTGGAATTGATGATATATGGATAACAGTCCGATATTTAGGTAAGCAACTCCAAGATTATTTCCACGATGGAAGCTCAAAACACATAAATGTAAAATATGTGTGGGAAGATAAGCCTTTAGGAACATTAGGAGCATTAAGTAAAATTCAAGATTTCCAACACGATTACATATTAATTTCAAACTCTGATTTATTGACAAATCTTGATTATGAAGACTTTTTCTTAGACTTTATAAAAAATGATGCAGCACTTTCTGTCGTCACAATACCATACACAGTTGATGTACCTTATGCTGTACTAGAGACGGAAAATAATATAATCAAAAGTTTTAAGGAAAAGCCAACTTACACATATTATTCTAATGGAGGAATATATCTTGTAAAGAAGGAAATTCTTCAATACATACCGAATAACTCTTTCTTCAATGCAACCGATTTAATGGAGGTACTAATTGAAAAAGGGCATAAAGTAAATTCGTATCCATTAAGAGGTTACTGGTTAGACATAGGGAAACATGAAGACTTTAAAAAAGCGCAGGCAGATATACATCATATTAAATTCTAAATGAAGGTCCTGTACGTAATTCCTGCAAGAGGAGGTTCTAAAGGCTTACCTGGCAAAAATATAAGGCCATTGAATGGGAAGCCATTGATATATTATACTATAGATGCAGCTAGAGAGGTTAGTGATGATATAAACATATGTGTATCTACAGATGATAAAAAAATAATTGAGACTGTAGAGCAGTATGGATTAAAGATACCATTTGTTAGGCCTGCTGAATTAGCAACAGATTATGCAACATCTGAGCAAGTATTAAAGCATGCAATTAAATTTTATGAGAGCAACGGGCAATATTATGATTTCGTTGCTTTACTACAACCTACTTCACCATTGAGAACTGGACAACATCTTATTGAAGCTTTGCAGCTTCTTAAGGAAGAAACCGAGATGATTGTATCTGTAAAAGAAACAGACTCTAATCCATATTATGTTCTTTTTGAGGAAGGCCCAACTGGAGTTTTACAAAAAGCAATTAGTGGCAACTATAGTAGGAGGCAAGACTGCCCAAAGATTTATCAAATAAATGGCGCAATCTATATTATTAACATTAAAAAACTTCAATCTAGAGGGATTTCTGACTTAAAGAAAAAGAAATATTTAATGGAAAAGAGAGATTCTATTGACATTGATGACGAAGTTGATTGGAAATTAGCTTCAATTCTTATGTCCTAAGGGAGTAATTAGCATAATGCCTCAGATATTTCTATAAAATAATAATATGAACCTCCTGTATGAGTACCTTCTTGCTTAATCTTAACCCTATCCAAATTTTAAACGCTTTTGAGGCAATTCATCACTTTAGCATTGAAGATAAAGACTGTCAGTTCCTGTTTAAATCTCAAATTGGTAAAACTGAAGAATTAAGAAAAAGCAAGGCAATACAGTTGTTGCATGAAAGACCTGATATAAAATGGGAAGTAATAGAGACAGATGGTAGTTGGATTGGAAAAATAAAACAGTTTAATGCTTTCATTCAGCTAATCAAAAATCATAAATCTAAATACAAAGGTAATAATGAATATAGGATTTTTATAGGTAATTACTTCACATCATTATATAGGGCAGTCTCCAATAGGATAGGTGGCCAACTTATTGTTTTAGATGAAGGTACCACTACTCTTGTGGTAGATTTATATAGGAACAAACCAATTAGCTTATCTTCTAGGTTAAAGCTCTTATTTAATTATGATGAAAGATTTAGAAGTCAACTTACTTTTTTTACAGCCATGGGTAAAGTCAATGAAATAGACACTTGGCTAGAAAATACTTATTCTTACTTCAAGAAACATCTGTTGGTTCTTAACAAGAATGAAGAAATTTGGATAATTGGTACACCACTTGCAGAACTTGCTTATGTCTCTCATAAATACTACACAAGTTTGATTAGGAATGCAGTTGAACCATATATCAACTTATATAAAATAAAATATTTTCTACATGGGGGAGAAAATTCTCAACTCAAAAAGAAAGCTTTCGAGGGGTTCGGCTTTGATATTATAAATCTTAATTATCCCATTGAGTTATATTTACTAAAGGGTCGCAGTATTCCTTACCAAGTCGTTTCTCCTTTTTCATCAGTTAACTTTTATTTCTCAAAGATGCTTAGCGAGAAATCTAAACTTATTATACCAGAAATAGATGAGAAAGAGGTGTCTCCTCTTTTCATAGAGAAATTTAAGGTAATTAAAGAGCAGCAAGCTAGATTTCTGTGTTCGTAGATTCTGCTTTAATATTATACAAATTGTAATTATTAAGTTAAAGCTAATACGCCTTATAAGCTTCTATTAGCTGAGGTGTTTTTAATAAACTTTTATGAAGGTTAGCGTCATTATACCGACTTTTAACAGGAGCACTTTGATTGAGAAAGCTGTCAAGGATGTTATAAAGCAAAGTTATAAGGATTGGGAGCTTATTATTGTTGACGATGGATCTACCGATGATACTGAATGGGTAATTCGCAAGTATATTGATAGCGATAATCGGATAACTTACCTGAAGAAAGGGAAAACAGGTGCAGCTGATTCGAGAAATTATGGAGTAAAGCATGCAACTGGGGAAGTGGTAACATTTTATGACAGCGATGATGAACTTGCTGATAATTGGATGGAGTTGATGATCAGTGGATTCTCAAATCCAAATATTTGTCTAGTAAGCTGTGGAGTATCTACTAAGGATGTTATTAAAGACAAAGAGATTAACCGTGAATTACCACAAAAAGTATGGCATTGTAAACGGGGTACAACAGCCATGTTTATTGCAGCTGCTTTCTTCATTAAAAAAATAGTCTTTGAACAAATAGGAGGATATGATATTCAACTACATTCTGATCAGCATACTGAATTAGGATTCAGAATAATTAAGTACATGGGAGAAAATAATCTACAGGGAAATATAATTCCTCATGTACTAATGCAGATTAATGTACATGGAGGTGCACGGATTAGATCTAATGATAAAGCAGTCTTTTTAGGGACTAAAAGAATTCTTACTAAACATGAAAATATCTTAAGGACTAAAAAGAAGAAATATATTGAGTACTTAGAAATAAATGCCTATAGGGCAAGTAAATTAGGGCTAAAGTCAGAGGCTTTATCTAGTATTAAAAAAATTATTATTTATAAACCATATTATTGGAAAGCTTGGGTTAAGTACATATTATATAATTTTAGATAAAACCTATAACAGTTAATATAGCTGTTGTAAATAAATTTAATGATAATCCCCAATTTATATATTGCATTATGCAGCTTGAAGAACCATTGGTAAGTATTATAATTCCTGTATATAACAGAGCTGCAGTCATTGAAAGAGCCTTGCAAAGTGTGCATGAACAGACATATAAAACCCTTGAGGTTATAGTCATTGATGACTGTTCTACCGACGCAACACAGGAAATAGTTAAAGGATTTGCCGACAAAAGAATAGTATACTATAGGCTTAAAAAAAACAGCGGTGCCGCAACAGCAAGAAATAATGGAATTCGACTAGCAAGGGGAAGTTATATCTCTTTTTTAGATAGTGATGATGTACTAGAGCCTCAATTTGTCGAGAAATCATTAGCAAAAATAGAGAATTCGTCTCCTGATTGTGGTTTTGTTTGGACAGGATGTAGACGAGTTAAAAATGAGCATGGAGAGCTAAGTATTAAAGAAGAAATATGGAGGCCACAAATTATAGAAAGCCCATATATAACTTTTTTACATGGCTTACATATTGGTATAGGCTGTGGCCTAACATTTAAAAGTGAAGTATTTCATAGAAGCAAATTTTATTTTGACGAGGAATTAAAAGCAGCTGAAGACACAGACTTTTTTTTGAGGGTTTCACAGTCATATTCCTTTGATGTGGTACCTGATTGTCTTATAACTATTCATCAAGAAGCAGAAGATCGTTTATCATTAAGTTATGAGAAAAATGCGAAAGCTTATGAAAAAATAATATCAAAACATGGCCACAAAATTGAAAATTATAAAAGCCTTAGATTTAAATATAATTATAAAGGGATGTGGTACAATTTAGCTGCTGGATGTAGAAGCAGTGCATTAAAATATTTTTTTAAATTACTAAAAGTTGAACCATTTAATCCTAAAATTTGGCTTGTTTTGTTATCTTATTTTCTGCTTGGAAAAGAATTAGCAAAGAGGTTGCACCTAAAACATTCAAAATAAGTGAAGATTATTTTTGCCATTGATACTTTACAGACAGGAGGAGCTGAGAAGAGTACACTAGATATAGCTTCAAGACTTCCAAATGACATAGAACCTCTCATTGTTTCTTTCTACAATAATCTAGAACTTAAAAATGAATGTGATAAACTTGGATTAAGAAATATCAACTTTGCCATCAATAATAAATATGATTTTGGTAAAGCAATTAATCTCTTTAAAAGTTTATGCATTATAGAAAATCCAAATCTAGTAGTATCGACATTATTTAGAGCTGATATTATTACCAGAGTTGCTTGTCACCAATTAGGAATAAAGAACATTGGCACCTTTGTAAATGATACCTATTCCAGTCATGAGCTAGAGGATCTTTCATTTTCCATGAAGTTAAAGGTGGGCCTCTTCTGGATATTAAATAGGTGGACAGCTAGATACTGTTATAGGTTTTTAGCAAATTCTGAAAGTATAAAAATTAGTAATTCTCAAAGATTACTGATTGACAATTCCAAAATCGATGTTATTTATAGAGGAAGAAAAGTATCAAACTTTAATTTCAAAATAGCTAACAGATTTACAAATGAAGAAACTCATTTTTTAAATGTTGGGAGACTTCTGAAACGGAAAGGTCAAGCTGAGCTGATAGAAGCTTTTGCAAACTTCAACAAGATTTACCCTAATACTAAGTTATCAATAGCTGGAGAAGGAAAATATAGAGCACATTTAGAAGCACTAATTAAGAGGTTAAATATTGGACATAAAATTAAGTTGTTAGGGAATGTGAAAAATGTCCCAGAACTTCTTGCGGAATGTGATGTATTTGTCTTCCCTTCATATTATGAGGGGTTCAGTGGAGCTTTAGTTGAAGCTATGTTAGGTGGTGCACCGATTCTCGCCTCTGATATACCTATGAATAAAGAGGCTATAAATCACCTAGATACAGCATACCTTTTTAAGGTAAAAGATGTCGTTTCCTTGGAAGAAGCATTAGTATTCTCTATTGCTAATACTGACAAAATGAAGGAAATGGCCCAAAAGGCTAGAATGATTGCTGAACAAAAGTATGATATTGATCAGATTGCAAAACAACATGCAGCCATATATAGAAATTATATTGAATGAAGGTAATTCAACTTGTACAGAAGCCTCAACTTAGGGGAGCAGAAATATTTGCATCTCAACTTTCTAACCACTTGGAGGATGCTGGTTTAAATGTACACTTAGTTTCGATTTTTAGTGGACCCTCAGAGCTACCCTTTAAGGGTAAGATTACTCATTTAGATAGACCTTTGGCTAAGAGGCTTTGGGACTTTAATGCGTGGCGAAGATTAGCGTATATTATCAAAACTGAGAAGCCAGACTTAATTCAGGCGAATGCTGGAGATACATTAAAGTTTGCTATACTTAGCAAACTTTTTTATAAGTGGAATACTCCCGTTGTTTTTAGAAACGCAAATAAGATGGGAGATTTTATAAATTCAAAACCTAAGTACTTATTGAATAGCTTTTTTGTGAAATACGTTGATGCTGTCGTATCCGTAAGCCATTTATGTGAAAAAGATTTTGTCGAGACCTTCAAATTTCCTGCTTCAAAAATCAAAACTATACCAATTGGAGTTGAGAATCTGGAAATTCCTTCAGAGCCACCAGCAGATCTTCGAGAGGTTTTTGATAACTACAGAGTACTTGTAAATATTGGAAGCCTAGTTCCAGAGAAGAATCATGATGCCCTGCTAAAAATCTTTGAAGCTGTTGCACAAAATGATCCTTCAATCTTTCTGATCATTATTGGGGACGGCCACCTGCGCGCAGAGTTGGAAAGGAAGGTCGCAGAACTACCAAATAAAGAAAGAATACTATTTGCCGGCTACCGTAATGATGTATTGCAGGTAGTGAAACACGCTACAGCGTTTATCATGCCGAGTTTAATCGAAGGACTTCCAGGAGTTATTCTAGAGGCTATGTATTGCCAAACTCCTGTTATTGCTAATAATGTGGGGGGGATAAGTGAAGTTGTAAATAAGGATACTGGATGGCTAATTGAGAAGGATAACTTGGTGGAATTTATTAAGGCTGTAACTGAAGTTTTGGCAGGTGGTGTAGGTGTTAGTCTAAAAACTGCTAATGCACACAGATTAATTACTGAGGAGTATATGAATACTCAAATATCAATTAAGTTCAAGAAAGTATACGAGCGAGTTATCGCAGGAAATAATTTGTCTTGATTTATTATCGTTCGACCCTCTAAATCAACTTGAAAGTATAGAGGGTGGGTTTTAAGTAGAATTCTAATACCTCGTGTCAAGTAATAAAATCAAAATTCTTCATCTAATTAAATCGCTTGGGAGAGGCGGAGCTGAAATGCTCTTGCCAGAGACCTTAAAGGTGCATGATAGACAGCGGTTTGACTTCCATTTTGCTTATTTTCTTCCTTGGAAAGATGACATGGTTCCTGCCATTCAAGCTTTAGGATCTACAGTAATTTGCTTTAATGCTAGCAATAACCTTCAGATGTTTCAGCGGGTTAAAGATATTAGCCGTTATGTAAAGGAGAACAAAATAGATGTTATTCATAGTCATCTTCCTTGGGCTGGTGTAATTGCTCGAGTTGTTGGAAAGATAACAGGTGTACCAATAGTTTATACTGAGCATAATAAATGGGAGCGATATAATAAAATAACATATTGGATAAACAAAATTACTTTTAGCTGGCAAGATGCTGCTGTGGCCGTGTCAGATGATGTGCAACAATCAATTCGGAAAAACGCCAGTACTACCTTTTGTAGCCTTGATTTGAATAATGTAAGTAGACAAGGTACAATCGATAGGTCTAGCAATCATCCATACCTACTTAATATTTTAAATGGGGTTAATACTTCCCATTTTTTGCGAGATGAGCAAGCAGGCTTAAGGATAAAGCATGAATTGGGTATACCTGCTAGTGCTCCTGTGATAGGTACTGTTTCAGTTTTTAGGTTCCAAAAGCGACTAGACTTGTGGATGGAAATAGCGGCAGAAATTTTGAAAATGACGCCTGAGGCCCATTTTATCATTGTTGGCGATGGCCCCCTCAAAAAGGAATTAATGGAAAAGAGAAAATCTTTGGGGCTAGAAGAGCGTCTGCATATGACAGGTCTAAAAACGGATGTAAAACCATACTTCAGTGCTATGGATATCTATATGATGTCATCTGTTTTTGAAGGATTGCCTATCGCCTTACTAGAAGCTATGAGCTGCTCCTGCGCGATAATTAGTACCAAGGCCGGGGGAGTAGGTGAAGTAGTAGTAAATGGAAGTAGTGGCCTGATCTGCGAAGTAGATAACTATGATAAACTAGTTGAATTTGGAGTACAGTTGCTTAATAACTCCGACCAGTGTTCTGCTCTAGCTTTAGGTGCCCGTGCAAAGGTGCAGGCTGATTTTAGCATAAATAAAATGGCAGAGTGTCTGGAAAAGTTATATTTGTATTTAAAAAAATGATAATGGAGAGTTTGTTTAGTTCTTACTCTGCACTCCCAAGAAATCTGACTATATTTTCATATTCTTCGCCATCACTTCAAGAAAGATTTGACTCCCTTTTTGATAGGAGATAACATTGGTCCTTCACTTCTCATAATATAGGAAAATACTATTGTAATAAATACAAACTGCCGTTATTGCTAAATAGATAAATGATTTCTACCGTGGGGGAAGAAGCGTTTAAGAGTTTACAGTGCCGGTGAGCAGATCGAATAGCA
The DNA here is from genome assembly GCF_900113285.1 of Pontibacter chinhatensis. GTDB lineage: Bacteria > Bacteroidota > Bacteroidia > Cytophagales > Hymenobacteraceae > Pontibacter > Pontibacter chinhatensis. The sequence goes on along the minus strand of NZ_FOOT01000002.1, from coordinate 209,996 downwards.
GTAAAAAATTTAACCCCTTCCCAATAAGTTGAATGCTAGAGAGGGAAATTGAGAACAGATATAAACTATGCTAATAAGAAAGGGAACAATAGAGGATATTCCTGCGATTGTAGAACTACTGAAATCATCTTTGGGTGAGGGGCTGATACAAAAGTCTGAGCGTCTTTGGAGATGGAAGCATGTGGAAAATCCACATGGAGCTTCGCCTGTATTGGTGGCCGAAGAAGGTGGGCAAGTAGTTGGTGTAAGAGCTTTCCTGAGATGGCAATGGATATATAAAGGGCAGATACTGCAAGCAGTTCGAGCTGTGGATACAGCGACTCACCCAGACTATCAAGGGAGAGGAATATTTAAGAAACTGACTTTACAAGGTCTAGTTAATGCTGAAGAAGCTGGAATAAACTTAGTTTATAATACACCTAATGAGAGCAGCAAGCCTGGCTACCTTAAAATGGGGTGGACCGAAATGGGGCGAATGGCTTTGAAATTGAAGGTATCTCCTTTTGCATATAAACGAAAAGCTATGCCGAAATCTCCTCCACAAGATTGGCATAAGCTAGAAAGCCTAGTTTCAAGGTTCTCTAATCCAATTCTATCAATTGGGCGGGTACAGACCCTTTTAAGTCCTGCTTATATTAGGTGGCGCTACTTAGAGAACCCTATTTTTGATTACTACTTCCTTTCTGATTATCAATCTTATGCGTTATTCTACCGTATCAAACCACATAGATTTGGCTTAGAAATGCGTGTAGTTGATCTAATAATTGATGATAAATCTTTTAACGAAAAAGCGAAAAGCTCATTGACTGCTTCTTTTAAGAAAATAAGTTCTTCTTGTTTTCTGACCTCTGCTTCTGGCAAGCATTATCAATTGACAAGTAATGCGTATCCAGATATGGGTTGGTTACCTATCTTGGACAAAGGGCCAATCGTTACATTGCGGAATGTAAGTCTACAAGAAGAGATGTTTAATGAACTAAGTAAACAGGAGAGTTGGGGCTACTCCTTGGGTGATATGGAGCTTTTTTAATATGCTGGGAGCTATTTTTCTTATTTTACTTCTTTATGCAGTTAATCAGCCTCTGATAAGGGCGAAGAAAAAGTATTTTCCCTTTCTGAAAGTTAATTTACTAAATAATCTTTATTGGTGGCATATTTTATTCACTTTTGTTTACTATTTATACGCGACTTTTAATAATTCAGATTCTAAAGCATACTATACTCGAGTAGAGTCTGATTTTGCTTATCCTTCTTGGTTAAGCATTTACCAAACAGGTACACGTTTTATAGATTTCATAGCTTATCCATTTGTAAATACTTTAGGGTTTAGTTATGAAATGGCAATGGTACTTTTTGCTTGGTTCGGCTATTTAGGTTTCTTGTATTTTTATATCTTTTTTAAGGAAAATATTAGGGTAGATTTAAGATATAAAGGGTATGACCTATTTATGTTATTGCTTTTCCTCCCTAATATGCATTTTTGGACTTCTTCTTTAGGCAAAGGAGCCCTGATTTTCTTAGGAATAGCTATGTTCACTTATGCTTTGTCTGCTCCTCAGAGAAGATGGCTTTCATTACTTGTAGGTGCTCTGATTGTCTATCATATTCGCCCACACATGTTCCTTTTCCTAGGTGTTGGTGCAGTGGCAGGGTACATTACTGGCAGTGAGAAAGTGCCTATGTACCAAAAGGTGCTCATATATGTAGCATTTATTGGAGGGCTTGCAATAATGTATGAAAGTATTTTAGTTTTTGCTAATCTAAATGAGGAAGATGTTCTGGGAAGTTTTCAAGACTTATCTCAGGTTCAAGCTGGGCGCCTAAGTAGTGCTGGTTCTGGTTTAGATATAACAAGTTATCCGCTTCCTCTTAAGCTCTTTACTTTCTGGTTCAGACCTCTTTTTTTTGATGCACCAGGTGTTCTGGGATTGTATATATCGTTTGAGAATCTCTTTTATCTTTTGTTGACGTGGAAGCTGGTGGACAAAGACTTTATTCCGTTTATCAAACAGTCTACGTCCTTAGTTAAAATGAGCCTAGTAACTTTTGTCTCATCTTCAGTAGCCCTCTCCATGGTAATGTCGAACCTGGGCATTGTGATTCGGCAGAAGAGTATGGTTATGTATTTTTTCTTTTTTGTAATCCTAGCCTTTTTAGAATATAAGCAACAGAAAAAAAAGAGTTTAAAGGAAGAAGGAAAAGCTTCAGTTGCAATGCCAACCAAACGTTTACGTTTAATATAATGCAAAACATACCTGTATTTACTATCTCCCTAGATTTTGAATTATACTGGGGAATTTTTGATAAGACAGCTTTAGAGGGTAGGCTAGAGTATTTTAACAATACACTACAGGTAGTTCCTAAGCTATTATCTATATTCAAAAAAGAGCAAATTCACGTAACTTGGGCTACAGTGGGGATGTTATTTGCCGGAGACTGGCAGGAGTGGCGGCAATACAATCCGGCACAGCAACCAACATATATAAATAAGTATCTCTCAGCTTACCGACTTAAGGATCTATATGGTCAAAACAGTACACTAGATACTAACTTCTTTGCCCCTGAGCTAGTAATGCAAATAGCTACTACACCCTATCAGGAACTAGCCACCCATACTTACTGCCACTACTATTGTAAAGAGCAGGGACAAACTCTGGAGCAGTTTAAAGCGGACCTTAAAGCAGCCAAAAAGATTGCAATAAAGAAAGGATTTCCAGCTCCAGCTTCGCTAGTTTTCCCGCGTAATCAATTTAACCAAGTTTATCTGCAGGTGTGTTTAGAGGAGGGAATCACCAGTGTGAGGTCAAATCCCAAAGACTGGTTTTGGAAAGACACGGTTGGGGAAAACCTGTTGAACAAGATATTTAGAACTGGAGATGGATATCTACCATTAGGGCAGAGAACTTCATACCCGCTATCATCGCTACAACATGTAGAGGGAGTGCCTTTGGCGATACCAGCAAGTAGATTTCTTAGGCCGGTGAATGGTAGTAAGCCTCTTTTAAACAGACTTCGCCTGAAGCGTATTCTGAACGAAATGTCGGAAGCTGCTAAAAGGAATGAATGCTACCATTTGTGGTGGCACCCGCATAATTTTGGTGAATTTCCAGAACAAAGTTTAAAAGATCTTTTAGAAATCATTAACCATTTTGGTAACCTTCACCGACAGTATGGGATGGTAAGTATGACAATGAAGGAAGTTCAGGAGTATATTTGGAGTAGTACGCGTTAGGTTTACGGTGATAGATAAAGTAAATATCTTAGCATAAATATAAATGTTTTTTGCTTCTTTCAGAAGAGTTAAATCCCAATTGGGGTCAAAATTAATTTTAGCAATAACACACCCTACACCTTACCCTATTTATGAGCAGGTGAAAAGTAAGTAATATGCCAAAGCTTTTCAGAATCACTACAGTCCCCCTTTCTTTACAGAAGCTCATCACTGGGCAGCTACCTTACATGCGTTCCAAAGGTTTTGAGCCGCTGATGATATCTGCAAATGGACCTGAAGCTAAAGCAGTGGTAGAGGAGCAGGAGTGTGAGCATGTGCTGGTGCCCATGACACGCAAAATTACCCCTATCCAGGACTTAAAAGCGTTATGGCAGTTTTATAGGCTCTGTGTAAAGCACAAGCCAGAAATTGTCCATTCACACACACCCAAAGCCGGCATTATTGGCATGTTGGGCGGTATGCTGGCAAGAGTACCAGTGCGTTTGCATACAGTAGCTGGCTTGCCACTGATGGAAACCAGTGGTGTAACGCGCAGAATCTTAAACGCTGTGGAAAAACTGACGTATGCTTGTGCTACCAAAGTATACCCTAACTCAACAGTACTGAAAGATTTTATACTTCAGAGTGGCTTTTGCAGTCCTGAAAAGGTGAAGGTGATCGGCAATGGAAGTAGTAACGGCATCAATACACAGTTCTTCAGTACAGAGGCGCTGGAGCAAAGCCAGGTACAACAGCTCAGGCAGGAAGTGGGAATACAACCGGAAGACTTTGTCTTTTTGTTTATTGGCCGGCTGGTAAAGGATAAAGGTATTCGTGAGTTGGTATCAGCCTTCAAAGCGCTGCAAACCCGCCACAAGTATTTGAAATTATTGCTGGTTGGACCACTGGAGCAAGACTTGGATCCACTGCCCTTAGAAACTTTGCAGGAAATAGAGCAGAATGCTTCTATCCTGACAGTCGGATACCAGAATGAGGTGCGTCCATACCTGGCACTGAGCCATGCACTCGCTTTTCCATCCTACAGAGAAGGGTTTCCTAATGTACCAATGCAGGCGGGCTGTTTTGAGTTACCTAGTATTGTAACAGACATAAATGGCTGTAACGAGATTATCGTGGAGGGGGAAAATGGGCTGATCATCCCACCAAAGAACGAGCAGAAACTGCTGGAGGCCATGGAGCGGCTGCTAACAGACAAAGTATTATATTTGCACCTAAAGGCGAATGCTCGTCGCATGATAGTAGAGCGCTACGATCAGCAGCATTTCTGGGAATTACTCTACCAGGAGTATCAGGAGCATCTCCAAAAGAAGGGACTGTTCAATGTTAAGAAGCCCTCAACAACAGAGGCCTAGAAGAGAATATTTAATCATTTATACACAAGTTTGTTTGAAGGGCGCTTTTGCTAGGGTTATTTGCTTCAAACAGAAATGGTAAAACAAACAAACATATGAGAATAGCAGTAGTGGGCACGGGCTACGTGGGCCTGGTGACGGGCACGTGCTTTGCCGAGGTGGGCATCGACGTGACCTGCATCGACATTGACGAGCGGAAGATAGAGAACCTGCGGCAGGGCATTTTGCCCATCTACGAGCCGGGGCTGGAGGAGATGGTGGAGCGCAACGCCCAGAAGGGCCGCCTTAGCTTCTCCACTGACCTGTCGGAGGTGGTGGAGAGCTGCGGCTGCGAGGCCGTCTTCATCGCCGTGGGCACCCCGCCGGGCGAGGACGGCTCGGCCGACCTGAAGTACGTGCTCGCGGTGGCCCGCCATATAGGCCGCTCGCTCAAGGGCTACACGGTGGTGGTGACCAAGAGCACCGTGCCCGTGGGCACGGCCCGGAAGGTGCGCCAGGCCATCGCCGAGGAATTGGAGGCCAGGGGCGAGCAGATTGACTTCGACGTGGCCTCCAACCCCGAGTTTCTGAAGGAGGGCGCCGCCATCGACGACTTTTTGAAGCCCGACCGCATCGTGGTGGGCGTGGAGAGCGAGCGGGCCGAGCAGGTGATGAGCCGCCTCTACAAGCCCTTCCTGATGAACGGCCACCCGCTCATCTTCATGGACATCCCTTCGGCTGAAATGACCAAGTACGCGGCCAACGCCATGCTGGCCACCAAAATCAGCTTCATGAACGATGTGGCCAACCTGTGCGAAATCATGGGCGCTGATGTGAACATGGTGCGCCGCGGCATTGGAAGTGACGCCCGCATCGGCAACAAGTTCATCTACCCGGGCATCGGCTACGGCGGCTCTTGCTTTCCCAAGGACGTGAAAGCCCTTATCAAGACAGCTTCTGAGAACGGCTACGCTATGCAGGTGCTGCAGGCCGTGGAGCAGGTCAACGAGCGGCAGAAGTCGGTGCTCTTCGACAAGGTCGTGGCCCACTTCAACGGCGACCTCGCTGGCAGGACCTTTGCCGTGTGGGGCCTCTCCTTCAAGCCCAAGACCGACGACATGCGCGAGGCTCCCTCGCTGGTCATCATCGAGCGGCTGCTGGAGGCGGGCGCGAGGGTGAAGGCCTACGACCCGGTGGCCATGGCCGAGGCCCGTCACTCGCTCGGCGACAGGGTGGAGTACGGCAAGGACGAGTACGAGGCCCTCATTGACGCCGACGCGCTGCTCTTGGTGACCGAGTGGCCCGAGTTCCGCTCCCCTAACTTCAGTGTGGTGGGCAAGCTGATGAAGGAGAAGGTGGTCTTCGACGGAAGAAACATCTACGACGGAGCAGAACTGGCCGCCAAAGGATTCGCCTACCACGGCATCGGGGTGGCTCAACAAGTTCCTCAACTAGATTCAACGTCAGCAACCGAATAATCGGTTGCTGACATAATAACTTTACAACATAGTTGCCTCCCTCGGGATCAGCTAAGGATTTATGAACTGGTTTTACCGTAATTTTTTAAAGCGGCTATTCGATTTTATACTTAGCCTGATAGGTTTTACTATATTATTGCCGGTTTTTCTGGTAGTAACAGGCTTGCTATACTTTGCTAACCAAGGGAAACCCTTCTTCCTGCAGCCACGGCCAGGAAGAAATGGGAAGATCTTCCGGGTGATCAAGTATAAAACGATGAACGATCTGAAGGATGAACAAGGCAATCTGTTACCAGATGAAGTGCGCCTGACGTCAGTAGGAAAATTTGTGCGCAAGACGTCTTTGGATGAAATACCACAACTGCTGAACGTAATCAAGGGAGACATGAGCTTGATTGGACCTCGCCCTTTGCTGGTGGAATACCTGCCCCTATATAACGAAGAGCAGCAACGAAGGCATCAGGTAAGACCGGGAATAACAGGCTGGGCGCAGGTTAATGGACGTAATGCCATCAGTTGGAATCAGAAATTTCAGTATGATGTGTGGTATGTGGATAACATGACGCCCTGGCTGGACCTTAAGATTATCTTTCTGACTATCTTTAAGATATTTAAATCAGAGGGAATCAGTGCAGAGGGCGTGGCCACAATGCCTAAGTTCCAGGGGAATGATAATTGATTTTGGTGATTGTACAGGATTATTTGCTGGTCTGATTATTTGAGTTCGAAGCTCACATTATGATTAGTTCATATTAAAACCTTAGTTACTGGACAAAATATTAATCCTGTTAAACGTTGCTTTCAATCGAATTGCAGAAATCATACTTTGACTTTCTTCTCAACTCTCTAACTCCCAAACTCTCTAACTTACCATGTATCTTTACGGAGCCAGCGGACATGCAAAAGTCATCATAGACATCCTGCAAGAAGCAGGTGTTTTGGTAATTGGTCTGTTTGATGATAATCCGGACCTGAAAGACTTGTGTGGTATAAAGGTACTTGGAAAGTTGGGGCCGGAGCAGCATGTGGAAGAGCCGCTTATTATCAGCATTGGGAACAATAGCATCCGCGCCAGAATTGCACAGCAACTGCAGGTAAAGTATGGACAGGCCATTTCCACTACCGCTATCTTATCCCCGAGCGCTGAAGTAGGAGAGGGAACTGTAGTGATGCAGGGAGCTATCATTCAGACAGAAGCAAAGATTGGAAAACATGTCATCCTCAACACCGGGGCAAAAATAGACCATGAATGTGTGGTAGAAGATTTTGCACATGTGTCGCCAGGTGCCGTACTTTGCGGAAACGTCTCGGTAGGAGAGGGAACCTGGATAGGTGCGGGTGCTGTAGTAATTCCCGGTATCAAGATTGGCAAATGGTGTAAGATCGGGGCTGGCGCTGTGGTGATACGGGATGTTCCGGACAATGCTGTTGTAGTTGGCAACCCGGGTAAGATTATAAAATACTGTTAACATGAACGAGAAAATCTGGCTCTCCTCGCCACATATGGGCGAGCAGGAGTTTAAGTATGTACAGGAGGCTTTTGAAACAAACTGGATCGCCCCGCTTGGACCGCATGTAGATGGCTTTGAGCGTGATCTGGCTGCTTACCTGGGAGAAGGAGTACACGTGGCGGCCCTGAGCTCCGGAACGGCTGCATTGCACCTGGCACTCATCATACTTGGTGTGCAGGCGGGTGATGAGGTAATCTGCCAGTCGATGACCTTCTCAGCCTCGGCTAATCCTATAGTTTACCAAGGCGCTACCCCCGTTTTTGTAGACAGCGAGGAGCAGACCTGGAATATGTCGCCGGAGCATCTGGAAGCTGCAATTCAGGACAGAATTGCTAAAGGCAAAAAGCCAAAGGCTATTATCCTGGTACATCTTTATGGTATGCCTGCGCAGATGGACCGCATTATGGCCGTGGCCGACAAGTATGAAATTCCTGTGATAGAGGACGCGGCAGAAGCACTTGGCTCCTCCTATAAAGGGCAGAAACTTGGTACTTTCGGTGCGCTAAGTATACTTTCCTTTAACGGGAACAAGATCATTACGACCTCCGGTGGTGGCGCGCTAGTATCTAAGAACGAAGAGTGGATTAAAAAGTCGCGCTTTCTGGCGACGCAGGCCCGGGATGCTGCGCCGCACTACCAGCACTCGCACATCGGCTACAACTACCGCATGAGCAATGTATGCGCCGGTATAGGCCGTGGACAGATGGAGGTGTTGCCATTGCGCGTGGAAAAGCGCCGCAGCAATTACGAGTTCTATAAAGAAACATTTGCTGAGAATGAGGCTATACTTTTTGCAGAGGAGCCGACCGGTGAATATTACTCCAACAGATGGTTGAGTACCATCCTGGTAAATGAGCAGGAGGGAATCACAAGAGAGACAATCCGCCTGCACCTGGAGAAGGACAACATCGAAACGCGCCCGCTCTGGAAACCCATGCACCTGCAGCCTGTTTTCGCTGATGCTCCTTTTTACGGGGATGGCACCAGCGAACGCTTGTTCGAGCTAGGGCTTTGTCTTCCTTCCGGCTCAAACCTTACACAAGAGGATCTGGATAGGGTTGTAAAGCAGATTAAAGCTTTGTACCAGGAAGCTAAAGTATAACACAGGCAACAACTGATAAACCAAAAGGCGAAGGTTGAACCTCATAGGTTCAACCTTCGCCTTTTTACTGAATCAACTTATTTTCCTGTCGGATTGTTGGCACCTTGGCCACTACCTCCGCCGCCACTCTTGGTGCCGGTGCGGTTATCATCGTTGTTCTTCTTGTTCCAGGCACCTTGTCCTTGTTGCTGGGAGGCGGTTGCTTTCGTTCCTCCCTTTCCTTTATCTACGCCTCCCTTAATGTTCGCTTCGTTTGAATAATCTTCCGGATTAAGCTTTGCATTTGCATTGCTGGCCAGGTTACGTTTAGTCTCTTCGGTCTTATTTTTCTTGTCTGCCATATCTACATAGTTTGTTTGTTTTACATGCTTTGCTTTAGCTTACGCGCGATTAAGGCAGAGGTTAAACATCTCGTGCTTCAATTTCAGTGCAAAACTCCGGTAGGTGTTTCCAATAATCCTTAAAAAAAGAAGTAATGACTGACATAAATTTTATCCAAAATTAATGATAAGAAAGAAGCATCTGTGCAGGCTTTATACTATATTTGCACAGTTTTTAGGATAGTATGTATTTTGCTTTGCTAATATTTAGCAGTGCACTATTACAGTGTAATTTCCATTTTATAGCTATAAATAGTAAGGAAAAGGTTATACAACTTAGCTCAAAACTTTGCGTTCATACAATCGAATTACAGCCCGGGCAGCCGTGTGAAGTATTGAATATTTAGCATACCCTATGCTTTGTAGGTATTGTTATTTATATTTATGGGTTTTATCTGTGTGGTGTTGATTGAGTAGATTTTACAGAAAAATACAGTTTCGGTCTAATGCAGCGTTCCTACTGCAGAAGACTATGCTGTAATAATCATATATATGAAAATATTGATTAACAAGTCACTTCCTAAGTGGATAGTGCTTTTAATTGACCAGCTGATCATGAGCTGGTCTTTCGCTCTTTCTTTCTTCGTCATTAAGCAGTTCCACTTCGAGGAGATCATGCGTGGGCACTTCCTGGTATACATTGGGCTATTTGGGCTTGTGTCGCTGATCACGTTTTATACTATGCGCATCCATACTGGGCTTATCCGGTATTCGAGCATATACGATATCAATCGCATCTTTACAGCTGTGCTTATTGCCAGCCTTTCCTACGCCATTCTTATAGGCGCCTGGGTTGCTCCCGTGCATAAAATAGACTCGGTAAACATATACCTGGTATTGCTGATCTGTTTCTTCATCTCGTCTACTTTGCTAACGCTGGTAAGGATGGGAGCCAAAGCCCTGTTTATTTTCTTCAAGAACAGCAATGCCGGGGAGCGGGAGCGTGTGCTGATCTATGGTGCTAATGGCTTTGCCATACTTCTGAAGCAGGCACTGGAAACAAGTGGCATGGGACGCTTTGTTATCCTGGGTTTCCTGGACGAAAACTCGAATAAGGTGAATAAGCATATTCACCAAAAAAAAGTATACCACATTGATGACATCGAGCGGCTGCAGGAAAAGCTGAGAGTAGATAAGGTATTGGTATTTGCTGAAGATCTGACATCAGCCACTCAGAAGCGTTTTGCGGAGCGCTGTGTGGAACTGGGCATTAAGGTCCTAACCGTTCCTCCAACCGAGCAGTGGATGTCCGGTCAGCTGAGCATGAATCAGATCAAGGATTTGAAAATCGAAGATCTGCTGCAGCGTCCGCCAATCGTGATAGAGAACGAGCGCATCAGCAAGGATCTGCGCGGCAAACGCGTGCTGGTAACGGGTGGTGCGGGCTCCATAGGCTCTGAGATTGTTAGGCAGGTAATGGGCTATAAGCCAGAACTTCTGATTATCTGTGACCAGGCCGAGTCCCCTTTGCATGAGTTGCAGCTTGAAATGGAGGAAAAGTACCCAGGAAGTAAAGTTGCCATCTTCATCGGGGATATCACTAACTCCAGCAGGATGTACTCTATGTTTAAGGAGTATACCCCGGACATTGTCTACCATGCGGCTGCCTACAAGCATGTGCCGATGATGGAGAACAATCCTTGTGAGGCTATCCTAACCAATGTGCTGGGAACTAGAAACCTGGCAGATCTGTCGCTGACCTTTGATGTGGAGAAGTTCGTGATGATTTCTACGGATAAGGCTGTGAACCCGACTAACATTATGGGTACTTCAAAGCGTATTGCTGAGATTTACATTCAGTCGCTCAATAACCTGCACCATGGTAAGGTAAATGGGAACAAGCACCCTTACAAACAGGTTACGCAGACCAAGTTCATCACTACTCGTTTTGGAAATGTGCTTGGCTCAAACGGTTCTGTTATTCCGCGCTTCCGTCAGCAGATTGAAAAAGGCGGCCCAGTTACCGTAACGCACCCTGATATCACGCGCTACTTCATGACGATTCCGGAGGCAGTGCAGCTGGTGCTGGAGGCCGGTACCATGGGTAATGGCGGTGAAATCTTTATTTTTGATATGGGAGAGCCGGTGAAGATTGTGGATCTGGCCTACAAAATGATTCGATTGGCTGGTCTTACTCCGGATGTGGATATTAAGGTTTCGTTCACAGGCCTCAGGCCAGGGGAGAAGCTCTATGAGGAGCTACTTAACGAGGAGGAGTTAACGATACCTACCCACCACGAAAAGATTAAAATATCCAAGGTACGCAACTACATTTACGATGCAGTGGTAGCGGATATTGATGAACTTTTCCAGCTTAATAAAACGAAGGACGAGCTGCAGGTAGTGCGGAAGATGAAACAGATTGTGCCGGAATACATCAGCAAGAACTCCCGCTTTGAAGAACTGGACTTACAGATAAACTAAAATAATTCCCTTCTAAAAGAAAGAGGCCTGCTGTCTGAACAAGCAGGCCTCTTTCTTTTTAAGGTAGTTGTGACATGTATCATATGATGCGGGTGCATCTGATCATGAACATTAATGATCAGACTTTAGCTCAATTGGATCATAGACTCAGCTTTATTCTTTATCGCTTAACAACAGTATCTTCCAAGCCTTCTCTACCTGATTGTCCTCTAGGATTTTCTTGCCTAATAACTCCAACTCCTGGCGAAGCCTGTCTCTATCACTTTTATACTTGCTCGAGATAAAACTTACCAACGGGTCAGACTTTATATTTTCGACCTCCTCTAGTGAAGGAACGGTTTCTGAGTTAGCAAGGCGGGCCAGGTTGTTGCCTGTAAGGATGGGGCTGTTGCGGATAAAGTCAGGTAGTTGATCAAAACCGATGCCTTTGTTGCGCACCGGCTTCGGCAACTTGAAGATGCAGTCTCCGTTGGCTCTCAGGTAGTAGTCGCCACCCATACGGGCCACGGCATCGAGCTTGAAAGGATCTATCTTATCGTTTTCGTCCAGGATCTCCTCCTTTACATGTATAAGGAGCACTTCACATATCACAAGGTTTCCAGCCCCTCCCTCAGGACCTAAGCTAATCACTTCGTTTACCTTGCACTCGAATGCAACAGGCGCTTCCTTCACGCGCGGAGGCTGTACTAGAAAGGAAGGTTCTGGGGTGAGGCCAGATTTAATAAACTCGTTTATGCCGCGGTCATACTCGGTGCTGGCTAGCGACATTTGCTCCACGATATCAAAGCTGGCGATGTTGATGACCACCTCCTTTGTTTCCAGCACATTCTCAAACGTATGCTTGCCCGTGTTGTCGCGCACCCGGCGGGCAGGGGAAAACACCAGTATAGGAGGTTTGGCGCTAAACACGTTGAAGAAGCTGAACGGGCTTAGGTTCACGTTTCCCTCCCGGTCGGTGGTGCTGGCAAAAGCGATGGGGCGCGGGGCGATAGCACCCAGCAAAAGCGCGTGTACTTCCGCCGTTTTAACCTCCTGTGGGTTTATGGTCAACATGAAGTTAGAGAGTTTAAGAGTTGAGGATTTAAAGAGTTAGAAGGTTAAAAAGTTAGAAAGTTAAAGAGTATGAAAAGTAAAATTAACCTCTAGCAACTTCTAACTAACATCTAATAACTTTAGTTAAACAGCCGGTAACACCTTTGTTCTCACCTCGCCGAAGCCGATGCGGATGCTGTTTCGCTCGGCGTGTCCGCGCATGATAACCGTATCGCCATCGTTGATGAATTTGCGCTCGGTGCCGTCAGAGAGTATGAGGGGGTTAGAGCCGCGCCAGGTTAGCTCAAGCATAGAGCCGTAGGAGTCCTTCTCGGAGCCGCTGATCGTGCCTGAGGCATACATGTCACCTACCTGGATGTTGCAACCGTTGCTGCTCTGATGGGCCAGTTGCTGGTACATGTTCCAGTACACGTACCGGTAGTTGGAGTGGCAGATACTGTTTTCCTGACCGCCTTCCGGCTGCAACAGCACCTCCAGTTTAATATCGTAGTTGCGGTTGCCCGTAAACTCCAGATAAGGTAGTGGCCTGGGGTTCTGCACCGGCCCTTTAACCCGGAATGGCTCCAAAGCATCCAGCGTGACCACCCATGGCGAGACAGACGAGGCAAAGCTTTTAGCCAGAAAAGGTCCTAGCGGCACATACTCCCAGGTTTGAATATCGCGGGCCGACCAGTCGTTGAACAGGACCAGGCCGAAGATATAGTCATCCGCTTCGTTAGGGCTTATACTTTCTCCAAGCTCGGTTTCCCTGCCGGTGATGAAAGCCACCTCCAGCTCAAAGTCCAATAGCCGGGTAGGGCCAAAAGTTGGTGCTTCGGCATCCGGAGCCTTGGTTTGTCCTTTGGGACGGTAAATATCAGTACCCGACACAACGATGGAAGAGGCACGGCCATGGTAGCCTATCGGGATGTGCTTCCAGTTTGGCAGCAGGGCATTCTTCGGGTCTCGGAACATGGTGCCCACGTTGGTGGCATGCTCGATGCTGGAGTAGAAATCGGTATAGTTGCCAACCTTTACGGGCATCAGCATTTCGGCATCGCTTTGCTTTACCAGCACAGCACGGATCAGGTTGCTGTTGCCGCTGATCTCGTCATTGTCGTTGCGTAGCAGCTCGGAAACCCGGTTGCGGACAGCCCGCCAGATGGGTTTACCCAAAGCGATGAAGTCATTGAGGTAGGGGCGATGGAACACGTTAGGGTCCAGGTCGATAAGCTCAAAGAAGTCGCGGCGGCCCAGCTCACAAAGGTCCAGGATATACTCGCCTATGGCCACACCTACACGCGGGTCGCGGTTGGGGGCACGGAAAATGCCAAATGGCAGGTTCTGAATAGGGAAATCACTTTTAGCGTCTATCTCAATCCAGGAATGCAGCGAAGGGTCGTTGGCTCTTATCATGTGCAGGTCAGTTCTGGTTAGCTATAGTACAAATATAGCTTTTTTGCCCACCTGTATGCATGGGAACGGCCGATTTTATACTTGTCAGTAACAGAGGTGGCGCTGAGGCATATTTATACTTTGGCGCAGGGCAGGAGGTGGCGGCAAAGTATAAAAGAAGGGTAGTGGCTGAAAATAGAAGGGGTGTGACTGCTGCTACAGCCACACCCCTCATTATACTTTAATAAATTATGCGTTGCTCTCGTTACAGCTCGGTAGGAGCCACGTTAACGGCCTCCACGGCCTTGATTTCAGGAACCGCTCTGAGTACCGATTGCTCCACGCCTGCCTTCAGCGTCATGGTGGACATAGGACAGGTACCGCAGGCGCCCAATAACTCCAGGCGCAGCACCATCTCGTCTGTAACCTCCAGCACCTTCACGTTTCCTCCGTCAGCCTCCAGGTAAGGCCGGATCTGGTCGAGGGCCGATTCGATGCGAAGCAGGAAATCCTGATCTATGTTTGTGGCTGCCATATATTCTTAGCTTTTGATTTCTACTGGTTTAGTCTTGGCCAGGGTAGCGTTGCGTACCGATACCTGCTGGGCCACGGCCTGAGCCAACTCCTTGAAAACACCGCTGGCCGGAGAATCGTTCTGCATTACTACCGGGGTTCCGGCGTCGCCGCTCTCACGGATGCTCTGCACAATTGGCACCTGGCCCAGCAACGTGATGTCAAACTTCTCGGCAAGTGCCTTGCCACCGCCTTCCCCGAAGATATAGTATTTGTTCTCCGGAAGCTCAGCAGGTGTAAAATACGCCATATTTTCCACAACGCCCAATACTGGTACGTTTATCTGCGGTTGGCGGAACATCTGCAGGCCACGTACGGCATCAGCCAGGGCCACTTTCTGCGGCGTAGTCACGATCACAGCGCCGGTTACCGGCAGGGCCTGCACCATGGTCAGGTGAATGTCAGATGTTCCCGGAGGCAGGTCCAGCAGCAGGTAGTCCAGCTCACCCCACTCCACATCAGAGATAAACTGACGCAGCGCAGAACTGGCCATCGGGCCTCTCCATACCACAGCGCCATCGGCAGGCGTCAGGAAGCCGATGGACATCATTTTAACCCCATACTTCTCTACCGGCTGGATATAGTTCTTGCCGTGGTCACCCTGCACCATAAGCGGGCGATCCTGCTCGGCACCAAACATCGTAGGAATAGACGGACCGGAAATATCGGCGTCGATGAGGCCTACGCGGGCACCGCTTTGCGCCAGGGCAATGGCTAGGTTAGAGGTAACGGTAGACTTGCCCACGCCGCCTTTACCGGAGGCCACGGCAATAATATTCTTCACGCCGTTCAGCACTTCGGAGGTATCGCCACGGCCAGAGGTTACGCGCGAGGTCATGTTCACGGTTACGTTAGCCTCTTTGTCTACCATGGCATGAACAGCATTCACGCAGGCATTGCGGATTAGGTCCTTGAGCGGGCAGGCTGGGGTGGTAAGTATAACCGTGAAGCTCACGTTTTTGCCATCCACCTGCACGTCCTCAATCATGTTGAGCGTCACCAGGTCTTTGCCCAGATCCGGCTCCTCCACATAGCTAAGGGCTTTTAGTATATCTTCTTTTGTGATTGCCATAATTTTGATTGTATGCCTTGCAAAGATACGAACAAATCCTCCTCCTTAAAAGGCAAACTGTATACTTGCAACAAGCATAGAGGAGTAATAGTTTTAGAGTTAGGATAAAGCATGAGGTTATACCTGAACAAATGTATGAAATATGGGAAAAACGGTGATTGAGGTACAGAAAGGCGACATTACCAAATTAGCAGTCGATGCCATTGTGAACGCAGCAAACAACAGTCTCCTGGGTGGGGGCGGCGTGGATGGGGCCATCCATCGTGCTGGTGGCCCGGATATCCTGGAGGAGTGCCGGCAGATACGCGCCCGTCAGGGAGGCTGCCCCACTGGTGAGGCCGTGATCACAACGGCTGGCCGGCTACCGGCAAAATATGTGATCCATACAGTAGGACCCGTCTGGCAAGGAGGGCAGAAAGGGGAGCCTGAGTTGCTGGCCAGTTGTTACCGCAATTGCCTGAAACTGGCTAAGGAACATAATGTGGAAAGCATTGCTTTCCCCAACATCAGCACGGGCGTGTACGGCTATCCAAAGGATAAGGCCGCAATGGTGGCGGTGGAGACTGTGAAATTATACTTGCAGGAGCACGAGACTAGCGTAAAACAGGTGGTTTTTGTGTGCTTTGATGAGGAGAGCTACCGGCTCTACCAGCAGTTGCTTGGCAGATGAACTACCAGTGCATGCAGAAGCAGCCATTGACTGTTGTTTTGCTATATGAAGAAGAGGCTATATCTTTAGCCGATATTTTGCTTGCCTATGGTAGCGGGAGCACTAATTCAATTGTATTTTACAAGCTCTACAATTGTTAAATACAAGGAAAGTTTTCTTGCTTAAATAGGATTATTTTAGTATATTACTTCTATGGAAACAGCAGTTAGAAAAAGGCCCGTACACCTGGGCGACCACGTAAGAAGAATGAGAACCGCTTTGGGAGTGAAGCAGGCTTCTCTAGCCAGTGAACTGGGAACTACCCAGCAGAATATTTCCAGAATTGAACAGGAAGAAGATATGGATAAAGCCACGCTGGAGAAGATCGCCAAAGCTCTTGGCGTGACACCCGAAGCAATTGAAAACTTCCCGGAAGAGGGAGCAATGTTTAATGTGCAGACTTTGCATGATAACGCTTCTGGGAACTTTAACAATTACACCTTCAATCCTATCGAAAAAATCGTGGAGTTGTACGATGCGCTGCTAAAAGCCGAGCGGGAAAAGAACGAATTGCTGGAAAGAATGCTGAAGGGTCAAACACCTGAAAGATAGACTTTCTGCGGTTTCCCTTCAGAGCCTCCACCTGATCTGGTTGTCTAGAGCCACACTAGGTGTGTGCCCAGCACATGGGCGCCATAAATGTCATGCCTCACAGAGGCTGTAGAACTGTTGTCCAGCTGCAGGCCTGTTGCACCTGTAAAACGTAACTCCATTCCTAAAGCGGTAAAACGCCGTGATCCTTACCGAGTAATTGGGAGCCTGCAAGCACGCACCCAGCTCCTCTCTTCACAAGCAGATGGTCTTTTAAACTCCCTGCCTTAACAGCATTACCTGCCCTCCATGGCACAGTCGATCAGCGGTCTCCTCCCGAAGGTCAGTCACGGCTCTCTTAATATGAAAGCTGCTTTAGCATCTGTCTTATCTGCTGCGGATCCTGCAGGGTTTCCACCTCCTGTTTCATGAACTCAATATCGAGGATAATCTCATTCTTTTCGTGGTTGAACTTCTGATCCATTTGCTTGGGTGTGCCGTTCTCTGGCTCTGAACCCCAGGGGTTAGCCTTTGTTCTCTTCATTTGCATACTTTCTTTGTTGTTCTCAAACATAGAATATGAAAACAAACACACCCCTACTTTTCCTGATGGCCGCTTTTTCGCTTTTCGCCTGCGAGAAAGGAGAAGAGGTCGAAGCTGAAAAACTGCAGGTCCACCAGCCCAGCGTAGACTGGATCAGTAAGATGAAGATTCACAATGATCAGGTCCAGCTCGTATGGTCGGCCACGGCTACCATCACCACAGCCTTTGAACTTGAAAGAAAGGTCGGCGGTGCTGATTTCGAGGTCATATTCCGCCTGGATGGCGCCGATGTGAGCCCTTATGTCAGTTCTTATAGTTTCACGGATCATAACCTAGAGAAGTACCGCGTAATCCAGTACAGGATCAGAAGTTTCTCCGAAGATGATACGTCTGAATACACCAACATCCCATCGCTTGTAATAGGTGAAATAACCAAACAGGGCAACTACAGCAATGCCAGGTATGAAAGTCAGCTGTGCAGAACCCAGGACGGGGAGGTAGTGATGGTGGGAGGAGAAAAGTACCCGTCCACCATCTACACCGAGAAGTTCATACCGGCCACCGGTGAGTGGCTGACAGGCCCGGCACTGGCACAGGGGAGAAGGGGGCACAGGGCCCTGTTGCTTCAAAGCGGGAAGATACTCGTTACCGGAGGCACTGCCCGGGACAAGCATTTTGAGAGCACCGAACTGTATGACCCTGTGACGGGCACTTTCTCCCCAGGGGCCTCTATGAAGCACCCGCACACGAGCCACACCATGACGGCCCTGGAGGATGGCAGGGTACTGGTAGTGGGAGGATATAGGAGCAATGCTGTCTTTTCAGATAAGTGCGAACTATATGACCCGAATGAAGATATATGGAAAGAAATAGCGCCCTTGAACACAGCCAGGGCCGGACACAGGACCTTCCAGCTCACAAACGGTGATATCCTGGTCATAGGAGGTGTGACAAGGGATGTGGAAGGCCACCCTACGGCGTCCTGTGAGTTGTACAGCTTTAGCACGGGCACCTGGAAAGAGGTAAGTCCCCTGCAGTCCAAGAGAAAGGACTTCACGGCCTTCAAAGTAGCCGAGGATAAGATCCTGGTGGCTGCAGGAAGCTATTGGGGAACAGACACGCAGATAGAACTCTATGATGCCGGCAACCTGCGTTCTCTAAAACAACCCAATTCCTTGCTCAGCTACCATGCTACCGAGGCGGTAGACCTGGGGAGCGGGCTTGTCCTCCTGTATGGGCGGGTGAGCTATGGTCTGAAGCAGGATCACCCCCTTAGCCTGCAGGTTTATGACAAGGCCTCCGGGCAGTGGCTGCTGACGAACTTCCTGCCTTTTGAGAATAAGGAGATCTACGATGTAGGCGTTAACGGCGTATTGCTGGAACAAAGCAAGGCCCTGTTTACGAGCGTCGAGAATGAATCACTTACCTTTCAATTAAGATTGGAAAGATAGGAATGTCTAGGGGAGGTTATTGACACTCATATCTTTGAGGCCGTAGCTTAAGCCTTCGTAAGCTGCCGCTCATCCTTCACCTCTGAGTATAGCTTCTCCAGTATCATAGAGCCCTGCACCGACTTTACCACCATCTAACGCACAAATGCCTCATCCTTCAGCTTTGGGTAACGGTCGCTTAGTTTCAAGGGCATTTCTTTGATTGATTGACTGAAGCGAATGCTGTCATAGAATAAATTGTGGTCATCATTGACAATAAAAAAGATAGTTCTTTGTATACTACAAGCAATCAGGCGTAAGCTATTTCACCTTTTCTTTTAGCCTTTCCACCTTCCGGGCGGCTTCGGCGGCTTCCTCCTGCTTTTGCCTGGCAAGCTCCTCTGCCCGCCGGAGGAGCAGCTGTTTTTCCTCCAGGCGTCCGACGTGCAGCGCTACTTCTTCAGGGCCGCGGTGGTAGACCGTATCAGCCCAAAGGCTGACCTGCGGGTGATAGAGCCGGATAAGGCGATACTTCACATCATGCTCTGAGAACTTTGTGTTTTCCCTATAAAGGCTCAGGCAACCTCCGGCCGAAACGGCTGTGATGAGCACCAGCAGCAATCCCCCCAGCGCGAACCACCTGGCACTGTCTTCCACATGGTGGTGGTGTTCCACGGGAAGCACCCGGGGTATGGCCGAGACCGTGGCCCGGATAGCCTCCAGCTGCCCGGCCAGGCCTGCAGGGGTGTTGGAGACCGGCTGTTTGCTTAGCAGCTGCCTGAGCTCTTCAAATTGCGGGCTGTAGTCCGGCAGCGTGGCCTTGGCCTGCGTTGCCTCCAGTTCCTTTAGCTGGCGGGCCTGCAGGGCGATCAGGGCTTCGGCGTCATTGAGCCGGTCGGAAAGCTCTACTATTTCCATGAGTTTCTACGGTATGCCTGTTGGGTGGTGGGATGAAGGTCTTTCGCTCTTTCAGCCGGGCTCCGGCGGGCTTGGGGCTGCTGTAGGGGCTGGCGGTACGCCCGGAGCACCGCTCTTTTGTCTAGCAAGAGTCCATCCGGCTGCAGCTTGCCTGCCCGGGTCACGCTTAAAAGGGAAAAGGGCCGGTTGTGAGAGGAAAGCCGCTTCCCCGCCGCGCGTTTCTCCAACCTTTGCAGGCGCGAACGCAGGTTCTGTTCGAGTTGCCGTGTGATCCGGCCATAGCTCAGGCCAGGGTCCAGCGTGGATCCCTTAAAATTATAGGCACCATGCCTGAAGCTTACGCCCAGCACCTGTCCCGTACCGCCCTCGTGCTTAAAGCGCGCGGAGACTCCCTGCCGCTGTAGCCGTGCTTGGAGTTCCTCCCAGCTTTTTGCCTGCTCCAGCACCAATCGGATGATATCGTACAGGGCAAATCGCGCTGATTCCCTGGGGTTCAGGCGTTCCCGGCTTACCGCCTGCTTCCCTGTGTTGAGGTGGTAGCCGTGGCGGTCTATCATCTGGCTAATTACCCTCATGTTGCGCTGGTACTGAAAGTCAACCTCGATGCGCCGGCCTCCATAACTGACAGCGTTGTAAACTATATGCACATGCGGGTGTGGCGTATCCCGGTGCTCTGCGATCAGGTACTGTGTGTTTCGGATGCCCATCTTGTCCATGTATTCCCTGGCACGGGCCACCATCACTTCCCGGCTTAGCTTATCCCTATCCTGCCGGCTCCAACTCAGGGAAATGTGTCCTACCTTGTTTTCCAGCCCTGGGTTAAGCTTGCTAACCAGGCCAAAGTCCCGGATCATGTGGGGCACGCTGTCGGTTCTGATACCGTCTGCCGCCAGTATCCGTGCCGCGGGCTTTTGGGCCACATAGGCCACCGAGTCCGCGATGCTCTTACTCATGTGTACTTTGCCGATCATCACAGTCCAAGTATAAAAGCAAATGATTGATGTGTTTTTCAGCCCCTTGGCATGCCTCTTCCAGTACGGAGATTCCCTGGTGGCGCAGAAACTCCCGGATCCGGTACACATGCTGGTGGAGGCTGGTCAGGTGTCGCACGAAGTTGGCCTCCCCAGGGGTGAGCCTTGCTACCACCACGCGCTGGCGGATGGCAGCACGGAGCCATTCCGACTCAGACATGCCCGCTGCCCTGGCTTTTGCCTGCAGCAGCAGTTTTTCGGTTTCGGTCAGGCAGGTTTTGGCCAGCCTGCTGTGAACACGTGAGGCTTTCTTCCAGGGCTTGCCCTTCTTTTGGAGTACTTCTTTTTCCATTATCTAAAAGGGTTATAGTGAAGAAAAGTATGTTCGTCTCACTTGTGGCCCAGGGAAGGCATGCGAGCCTGAACCTAGAAAACTGTGGTCGTCGGTGCGGCGCAGGAGCCGTGTTTTGGCACTATTGAGCTGTTACTGGTATCTGTACAGGTGTTTGGATTAACCACCACCTGTCCATCGGACATGATTACGAAGAAGGTGATACCCAACATCCAGACCTGCCGCCTTGCTTGTTATTGGCAGTGGGGCTATCTCCACCTCACAGCACAGGACCATCTGGCAGCCATCTACATGCTTGACCACGCTGGGGGCTTCATTGCACCTTGTGCTGTCCGCAACTTACGGTAGGTGACTTTCCGATTCTGGGCAGCTGCATCCTGGAGATATTCTCGTGCAGCTTTACACCCTGTTTGTAGGAGAACGAGCGGTAAAGGCTGCGTTTGGCGAAACTGGGCAAGCCCTTGCCCTACTGGAAGAAGCCAACGTAGGGTCTGAAGAGCCTGTGGGTCACCTTCTGCAAGGTATAAAGAGTGCATGCACCCAATCCTCCCCGCTTCCTTTGCAATAGCAGAGCGTTCTCTATGCATCTGGTTCTTGCTGATGGATAGCTTATGGAGCGTGTACAGTTGTTTCTTGTAATCCAGGCACGGGTTATAGACATACCTGCAGGAACCAAGCCACTGGGCGGTTGCTTGCGCCTGCGACTTTGTCGGCTTGAGCTTGAAACGGTATATCCTAAGGGGATTCACTGCTTCTTCTGTCCTGTCGAGCAAAGATAGCAGGCGTCAGGCGCAGGAAGGGAGAACCTTTGTTACAATACCTCTGAACATAAGGTACATTCTCGCTGAACATAGCTGCATCATCACGGGATGAGAGTCTCGGCTGCTGAGGCCTTAGCCAGCAGGTAAGCCTGGTCAGACATCACTTCCATTTGCTCCACTTTCAATCCCAACGCACCGGCTTTCTCCAGCAGAAGTACACCAACATCCCCTGCCAGCACCTTGCGTCATGCTATAGCTGCTTGTAACCTATCTTGTATACTCCAGGTGGATGATGTTTTCCAGCATTTCGGTTTACCCTCCTACACATGCACGATGAAAGTTGTAAGAGGGCCAACAGTATATCGTTTTTCTTTTTCACTATGTCGAGTGGTTCAAAACAAAGCTAAAGTCATCCATTGGCTAAAGCCCCAGGTGCTATAGCTTTCGTTGACATTTCCTGTATGTTGCAACTTGGGTTGTATACTTGGCAGTACGCTAAACGAGCGCCGCTTTTCTCAGTTTATGGAACAGGCACTTTCAGGCGTCCGGGACAGCTGGCTATTTCCCAGACGCCCGGGACTCCTCATGGTCTTCCTCTTCCAGCACATACTTGTAAAAACCGCCGCCCTTGTCCCAGCTGCAGAAGATTAGCGTTTTGCCATCGGGCGATACACCCAGGCCGCGGGCTTCGGCGCCGTCTAACTCGGGCAACTCCAGCGTCCACATTTTCTTGTTTTGCTCGTCGCGGAAGTGGAAAGTGGCAGGCACTACGCCGCTGGCGCGTACCGCTGTCCAGAGGGTGTTGTTGGGACCTATTTCGATGGCGTTGCAGCCGGCGGCAATGCTGGTGATGTTCTCCTGATGCTTATACTTTACGCCATCCTGACTGGTATATACTTGTATATAAGGACTCCCAGAATTCGGGAAGTATAGCGTTTTGCCGTCGGACGTCATGGTGAATTCACGGGACAGAATGCGCTCCGGCAATTCAATAGTGCGAACCAGTTCAAAGGTATGCGGCTCCTTTTCGCTCTGCTTGATCACGTAATTCGGGTCCTCGCCAAACAGCGACATGGCGTAAATCTCCCCTTTGCCGTTGATGCGGGGTGTGAGGATGGCCCTGCTCCCAGCCGGTACCTCCCAGGCTGCGATGCCTGTGCCAGTAGAAGCATCAATCTTTAATATATGTCTGTTGCGCGCTACCAGGATGTTGCCGTCTGCATCTACGCTTATTCCGCTGGTGTTTCTGAGGTTATACTCCTGCCCGTTTACCGTTACCTTTTCCAGCGGTGAGAAAGGCGCATCAGAACCATCTGCGTTTATAATTTGCAGCGTGCCGCTATAGCTGGCCAGCCAGAGCTTGCCCTGCTTATCCCATTTGGCGCCATAGCCGGCACCGTCCGCTATTTTGCCCTCCAGTTTATAATTCGGAGCAGGAACCTCCACAAAATCCTCCAATGGTTCGTTGCTCTTCATGAGCCTGAAGGCCTGTGCCGTTCCATAGGTGACGTGCTTGCCATCGGAGGCGACGATGCGGTGGTAGAATGTGACAGCCTGGCCTTCCGCCGCGTTTTGCAGCAGCGCATACCAGTCTTGCTCGCGCAGTTTTATACTTGCCACGCGGCCGGTGCTCTTGTGCAACCGTATACTTCGGAATGCCGTGTCGGAAGCCAGCTGGTACGTATAGGATACAAAATCGCCATCGGGGTCAACGGCCTTTTCCCACTTCACGCTGTAGAGCGCTTCCGTATCACGCACCGCGTACACATTGCGCGCGTTGTGGGAGCCCACCTTCACGGCGGCCGGAGCCTGGTTAGTAGCCGGGTATAGCTGCGCTCTTAGCTCGCCGTCCGGGTTTTTATGTGTTTTAATACGGATGTGGAAGGCACCAACTGACAGCAGTTCTTCGAAGCCGGCTGGCACATCCATACTTCCGTTGAAGCTGCCTTCGCGCCCGTTTCTGGATTTTAGCTTCAGAGGCAGCACCTCTTCGCCCAGCTCGGTATGGCGACCACGGTGAAGGACAATGCCAGAAACTTTATCTTGCAACCCGCTGAAGTCACCGCTAAAGTATACTTTGCCGTTGCGCACCTGTACTTCGGCTATGCCCGTGCCACTTGTTGGAGCATCGTTGAGCTGATGGAAAGTGGAGAAAGCGCCAGATGCCATATTAGTTATACTTACATCGCGTCGGATGAGGTAGCCGTTCACGCTCTCGATAAACTGTGGCAGGACTTTCTCGTCAAACACCACCATATCCTCAGAGGCCTCTTTGCCAATATCATAGGTCGTGTATATGAGCGTGTCCTGGTCGTAGAAAATATCCACCAACGTGACAGTGTTCATAGGGGCCTTATCGAGCGTGAGCCAGGACCGCGGGCCGGAGCCGGCGGCACCTGCATTCAGTAACTCCAGGTTGCCACGCTTGCCAGGGTAGTAAGCGTGCTGGTGACCGCTGATGTAAGTATGCACTTTATACTTTTCGAGCAACTGCTGCAGCTTCTCGGGGTTGTTGAGCAGGTTGCCTTTGGAGTCGCGCTCCTGCGCCACGGCATAGAGCGGCATATGCCCCAGCACGAATCTATACTTTGCTTTTTGAGCTTCCGGCCTGGCAAACTGTGCCTCCATCCAGGCAAGGTTCTCCTCGGTTATCTCCGGCGAAGAAGCCTCCCACGACACAAAGAAGGCATCGCCGTGCACGAACGAGTAATAATATGGGAAGTGGCTTTTGTCGATGAATTTGAGGTTTGGCAGGTGCCCGGGTTTGGTCCAATAGGAGCCGGCGGCGTTTCGCTCCATAGCAAAAGAGCGGGATCCGTCGTGGTTGCCCAGCGTGAAGGCGAAGGGGATGTTGGCCTTGCGCAGCGGGGCAGCGATTTGGGTATCGAATCCGCGCCACATTTTCTCCAGTGTCTCTGCTTCCGACACACCTTGGCCAGCCACCATGTCGCCGCCGCATACTACTAAATCGGGTTGCCAGATGCGCGGGATGCGCTGCATGATGCTGTCTACCTGCCACTCGTAAGTAGCTGCACCGAGGCCGGAGTTCAGGTCGCTGATGACGGCCAGGCGCAGGTCGCCACGGCGCGCGGGCAGCTCGGGATACTTCTCGATGGCCACCAAGCGTATGGCATCGGCTACTACTTTTTTGCCCTTGCCTTGTCCCAAAAGCTCCAGGAAATCGCCGGGTCCAAGTATAAAATTGCCCAGCACGTTCCAGCGGCCGCTGGTAGCAAAGGTTTTCTGGTTTACATGCAGCGTGTCGGTTTTGCCATCGCGGTGAAGCACGTACGGCACATGCTGAGCGTTGGAAGAGGTATCTACCGTCCACCAGGCGGCGAGCTGGTATTTGCCTTTGGCTATACTTTTAAAATGATACTTGGCTTTGTTGTAGGCGCTTGTGGCAGCGGCCTGTCGTGAGAGGGAGGTGCCATAGTAGCTGGCGTGGTTGGTGTTGCGCCAAAGGCCGTACTCGGTGTATTGCTCGCTGTCGGTATCGATGTAGGTAATGTCGCGTTTGGGCCTTGCCTGCTGCTCAGTCAGCACCAATGCATTGGCGTTTTTGCGGAGGCTATTACGGTTGCCGTTGGGCACGTCTGTCGGGATGTTCACTACCTCACCGGCCGCTACCATCGCCGATGAGCCGCCGCCGTCGAGGTTCACGGCCTCCACACAACCCAGGTCCTGCATTATTTTAGCCAGCTCCAGGATAGTCGCCCCGGCGCTGGCTCCCTGGCGACCATCCACCACGACCATCACCAGGGTATGTTCATCGGGGTAGCCGATGGCCGTGCGCGGATGCCGGCCCAGGTGGCTGGCGCCAAATCCTTCTATAGGACCCACATCCACCAGTTTCCCCTCCTTCACAAGCATCGGACCGCCTCCAACGGCCTGCTCCGGCAGCCAGAGCCTGCCTGTCTTGGCTGTCGGGACTAGCTGCCCCGGCTGGTTGGGGAGGCTATACCTGTAAATCAGGTCCCCCAGAGGGCTATGCGTCCAGGCAATCTCAGGCTTGCCGTTGACCATGCCAAAGGCGCCACGCGTCAGCACCCCGCTCTTCGATTTAAAAACGCCCGGCTCAATGAGTTCTCCATCTGTAATATAAAGGCTCACCGACCGTGTCGCGGCAAAGTAACCGCCGTTGATGGCCAGAATTGCGTCATTATCCTGGTAATGTTCGAGCGTGGTCTGCCGGTTTGCCGGATCCCCCACCGCCCGTAGCTTCAGGTTCTTGTCGCGTAAGTCCACGCGGGCATACATGGCCCGTACAGGTGCTCCGTCGCTTAGTGTACCGTCGGTTTCATATACTTTAATGGAAGCCGGCAGCAGGATATTCAGGTCCTCGCGCGGCTCCCAGTTGAGTTTTTGTGCCTGGGCTTCTGAGGCAAGAAGTATAAGTATAAATGAGGTTAGCAGGGTAAAGCGTTTCTTCATAGGGAGTTGGATGGAAGTATGGGATCAAAAATAAGGGTTTCTCTATACTTTACATGCTAAACATTGATTTTGTGCTTGTAGAGCCGGGTCCAACCACCCCTAACCCCTCCTTAGCCAAGGCGGGGAACTCTGTGATTACTGGTACTAAAGTATGAATTCTATAGCCCCAGTTCTCGAGCGGACAGGTGGAGACCAGTCCCTACAAAGTATAAACCCACCTCTAACCCCTCCCAGGAGGGAATTTATATTTGCCATTTCCCTGTCATCTCGAGCAGGGCGAGAGATCTGGCTAGAATTCTCTTTAGATCTCTCCCGAAGGTCGAGATGACAGCAGTAGCTATCGAATGCTTCCCAGCCTTTGGGTGGAGCGCCTTCTAGATTTCCGGTTTCTCTTCAGCGAAATTGCGACCGAAGGGTAGCAAAGGAAATGTAGACAGCGCGATGCCCGAAGGCGAGGCCTCCCGGCCTGGGAGGGCACCAAAGTATAAATGCAACAAGCTGGTTGTAAGACTGGCGGATGAATGGCGGTTTGAAAGTATAGCTTAGCTCAAATGGAAGGATGCAGCAGCTATGGAATGTATATCCGAAGCATAAAGTATAGCCAAAGTATAAAGTATGGCTTTCCAAGCTACTCGGAGTGCAAATCCGGGAAGATAGGAGGATACGGGTTATAAACCCGCGCCAGCAATAATATAAAGTATAGTACAAGTATAAAAGTATAACCGAAGTATAAAGTATGGCATTGCAGGCCAGTCGGGACGCAAAAATCAGGTAACTAAAATCCAACAGAACCCTTATCTTTGTCATCCCCTAATACGTTTGCCCATGTCCCTCATCCCGAAAGAAATAGTTGACCAGGTTATTGCCCAGGCCGATATTACGGAGGTGGTGGGCGATTTTGTGTCGCTCAAGAAGAAGGGACAGAACATGTGGGCCTGCTGCCCCTTCCACCACGAGAAATCCCCGTCTTTCTCTGTTTCCCCGGCCAAGGGCATTTACAAGTGCTTCGGTTGCGGCAAGGCGGGTAACTCGGTGCAGTTCATTATGGACATCGAGGGCACTAGTTTCCCAGAGGCGATTAAGTACCTGGCCAAGAAGTATCAGATTGAGGTACCCGAGGAGCAGCACGACCCGGAGTATGCCAAGGAGCAGAGTGAGCGCGACAGCCTGTTTATTGTGTCGGATTTTGCCGCCAAGCATTACGTGCAGCGCCTGCACGGGCATGAGCAGGGGTCGATTGGCCAGTCCTATTTAAAGCAACGCGGCCTGAGCGCTGCCACGGTTAAAAAGTTCGAACTGGGTTATAGTTTGGATGAGTGGACCGATCTGACCGACACGGCGCTGAAGGCGGGCTATAAGCAGCAGTACCTCGAAGCCACGGGCCTGACGATTGCGCGGGAGGATGGCAAGAAGTATGACCGCTTCCGGGGCCGCGTGATGTTCCCGATCCACAACGTGTCTGGGCGTGTGGTGGGTTTTGGCGCCCGTACCCTCAAATCCAACGACAAGAAAAGCCCCAAATACCTTAACTCCCCTGAGTCTGAGATTTACCACAAGAGCAACGTGCTCTACGGTTTGTTTCAGGCAAAGCAGGCGATGCGCATGCAGGACATGTGCTACATGGTGGAGGGCTACTTGGACGTGCTTTCGCTGCACCAGGGCGGTATCGAGAACGTGGTGTCCTCTTCCGGAACTTCGCTCACCGAAGGACAGATAAAGCTCATCTCACGTTATACCCAGAACATCACCGTCCTCTACGACGGCGACGCGGCTGGTATAAAAGCCTCTTTGCGTGGTATCGATCTGATTCTGGAGCAGGGCCTGAACGTGAACGTGGTCACCTTTCCGGGGGGAGAAGACCCGGATTCCTACATTCAGAAAGTAGGCGACACGGCCTTTAAGGCCTACCTGCAGGAGCATGCCCAGGATTTTATCTCTTTTAAAACCAGCCTTTACGCCGAGGAAGCGGCTGGCAACCCGGTAAAAAAAGCCGAGGCCATCAAGGAGATCGTGGCCTCCATCTCTAAAATACCAGATGCAATCAAGCGCACGGTGTTTTTCCGCAGCTGCAGCCTTATTTTCGACATCGACGAGCAGGTGCTCATATCAGAGTATAACAAACTGCACCTGCAGGGGCGGCAGCAACAGCACAAAACCGGCAGCCCGGAGCTGGATTATGCGCCGCCAGCACCAGAAGAGGAGCCGGAAAAGCCTGCCTCCGATGCCGATGTGCTGCAGCGCTACGAGCGGGAGATTGTGCGCATGCTGCTCAACTACCCCGACCGACTGCTTGAAGATGGCCTGACAACCTGCCAGTACATGCTCGAGCAGCTCGAAGACATTGAGTTCCGCTCGCCGCTCTACAAGCGCTTCGTGGATGTGGTATCTGACAAGCTGAACCAGGGTGCCGTGCCGGTGGCAGAGGATTTTATCAACTATCCCGATGAGCAGATTCGCACGGAAGCCATTCACCTGCTCTCCGACCCCTATGAGCTGAGCCCGAACTGGGCCACGCACCAGATCTTTGTTCCCCATGAAACGGACCTGCTGCCCTACGGCACGGAGCGCGCCGTACTCCGCCTCAAGTTCGTGTACCTGAAACTGATGATAGACGAGGAGACCCAGAAACTGAAGCTGGTAACCGACCCGCAGGAACAGGTAAACCGCCTGGTGGCCGTCATGAACCTGAAGAAGCTGCACAAGCAGATCGGCGACATGCTGGGGATAGTGGTGTTTTAGCGCTGCCCAACCCCCGTGCCCGGCAGGATAACCTGCTGCCGGCACTTGCTGCCATTCCCGGTAGCATCTCAACCTGAAATCCCCACCGACCTCAACTAATTCCCACCCAAAACTGTTATCCATTAAAATAGCCGGATTGAAGGATAATCTTTATATTTTTGTACGGCTTTAAGACAGATTAACAGTCCTGCACCCTTTCGGGGCGGGCAATAAAGTAGAATATATGGAAACCAATACAACGGGTGATATCAGGCCCCTTGACAGCATCGAGTCTGCTATTGAGGACATACGCCAGGGCAAGGTGGTGATTGTGGTGGACGACGACGATCGCGAGAACGAGGGCGATTTTGTTTGCGCTGCGGAAAAGATTACCCCCGAGATCGTCAACTTTATGGCCACCCACGGCCGGGGTCTTATCTGCGCGCCGCTCACCGAAGAGCGCTGCGACGAACTGGGGCTGGAACTGATGGTAGGCCGCAACACGGCCCTGCATGCCACGCCTTTCACCGTGTCGGTAGACCTGATTGGGCATGGCTGTACCACAGGCATCTCCGCCTCTGACCGCGCCAAAACCATACAGGCACTTGTCGATCCGAATACCGATCCCGAATCGTTGGGTAAGCCGGGGCACATTTTCCCGCTCAAAGCTAAGAAAGAAGGCGTACTGCGCCGTGCCGGCCACACAGAGGCTGCCGTGGACCTGGCTCGCCTGGCCGGATTGGCGCCTGCCGGGGTGCTGGTCGAGATCATGAACGAGGACGGCTCCATGGCCCGCGTGCCGGACCTGGTAAAGGTGGCCGAGCGCTTCAACCTCAAGCTCATCTCCATTAAAGACCTCATCGCGTACCGCCTGAAGAAGGAAAGCCTGATTACCCGCGAGATTGTGGTGCAGATGCCGACGGACTATGGCCTGTTCGACCTGTATGCCTTTACCCAGCGCAGCAACGGCGCCAAGCACCTGGCCTTGGTAAAAGGAACCTGGGAAGAAGGCGAGCCTGTGCTCGTGCGCGTGCACTCTTCCTGCGTTACCGGCGATATCTTTGGCTCTTGCCGCTGCGATTGCGGACCACAGCTGCATGAGGCCATGCGCATGGTAGAGCGTGAGGGCAGGGGCGTGATTGTGTACATGAACCAGGAAGGCCGCGGCATCGGGCTCTTGAACAAGCTCAAAGCCTACAAGCTGCAGGAGCAGGGCCTGGACACCGTGGAGGCCAACCTGGAGCTTGGCTTTGGCATGGATGAGCGCGACTATGGGGTGGGGGCACAGATCCTGCGCGACCTGGGCGTTACCAAAATGCGCCTGATCTCGAATAACCCGCGTAAGCGCACCGGCCTGATGGGCTATGGCCTGGAAGTGGTGGAGCGCGTGCCGATTGAGGTAATGCCAAACGAGCACAACCAGAAGTACCTGACTACCAAGCGCGACAAGCTGGGCCACCTGATCCTGAAGAACATGACGATTGATAAATAAATTGTAGTATAGATTTATGCTTGATAAGAAACCTGCCCGGGTAGCACGAATGGCTGCCCGGGCAGGTTTTTTTAGTCTCGGGGTAGTTTGAGTAAGGCAATCCGGCAACCTTTCACTCTGAAAATCATACAAAAAGTATAAGTGATTGCTAGTGAGGGTGTAATCGTGATGTTGAATGCTGATTTTTGCATCTAAATGACTTTAAACTACTGCCTGAATCTATGAAAAACCATACTTTATTACTTGCCCTATTCTCTTTCCTTTTACTATTGTTTTGCTTACCGCCTACAGCAGCACATGCGCAGTACCGGCCAAGTATAGATGTGCAGGAATGGCCCTCGGGCAAAGTTGTACTCGTTTCGGGGGACACGATCTATGGGCCCATCACCTTTTACCGCACCGAAGATATTGTGAGCGTGCTTCATGACGACGGAAGCAAGAGCCTGTACGCTCCTGTAAACGTCCAATATTTTGTGGCCCAGGAAGAACCCAGTGGCCGGGCCTATACTTTCCTTTCGCTCATGTGGAACCTTGGCCGCGATTACACTGATTTTAAGAAGCCGACCTTCTTTGAGCAACTCAACCAGGGTACCCTTAAACTAATCATGCGGGAGGAGTACCTGCGGAAAGACATGTCCCCAACCTCACCCATGTACGCCAGTACCCATCTGTATACCTCGGAGAACTATGTGCCGGGCAGCGAATGGGTGGAGTACATTAAGCCGCTGTATTACATTGAGCTTCCGGACGGAGAGATTGTCACGCTGCGGAATGTGAAGCGGGACCTGAACAGGCTGTTCGGTAACAAAGCAAGAGAGGTGAGGAAGTATATAAACGAGAAACGCCTGACCTACGAGAAGCCGCATCACCTTATGGCCATCGTTAACTACTACAACTCGCTTAAATAAGGCTGCAAAGAAGTATAAAATAGGGCAGGGAAGTATAAACGCGCCATTTTAGAAGTGACTGGCTATACTTCCCTGGCAAAAGCCTTACCTTTGCCCTATACCCTTAGCTTTACGCATGCCATACACCCGCTACGACGGCCTTATTTTTGACCTGGACGGCACCCTCTGGGATTCTACCCAAACCATCGCCGATGCCTGGAACGATGCCTCCTCGCAATTTGATTTTGTAGACCTGCAACTCACCCGGCAGGACATCCGCAACATTGCCGGCATGCCCTACGATGAAATCTACCACAAACTTTTTCCGGACCTGAACCTGGAGCAGCGGGAGCAGCTGCAGCACACGGCGGCCAGGCTGGAACTGGCGTACCTGCAGGAACGGGGCGGTGAGCTATACCCGCAGCTGCAGGAAACGCTCGAGCTCCTGCAGCCAACATATAACCTCTTCATTGTGAGCAACTGCCAGAGTGGCTACATCGAAACCTTTCTGCAGTACTACGACTTGCAATCCTACTTCACCGACATTGCCTGCTACGGCGACCAAAGCCTGCCCAAGAGCGAGAACATCAGGGCCGTAGTGCAACGCCACAACCTGCAGCGGCCTGTGTACATCGGCGATACCCAAGGCGATTACGCAGCCAGCGTGCAGGCAGGAGTGCCTTTTATGCTTGCCCGCTATGGCTTTGGAAAAGTGCAGGCAGAGGTGCCAAGTATAGACGCCCTGACGGAACTACAGGAACTGGTATAGCATAGGAAGAAACACAGACTGATTTGCAGGAAAATATTTCTTTTAATGCCAGGGCTATACTATATTAAGAGCATAATCCGGTATACTTTTCTAACCTTCCCTGCAAGCCAGATGATAAAAACACTACTCAAACTCACTTTATGGGCCACCTTCTGCTGCTTAGCCACGACAACGGCTTATAGCCAAGGCTTTCTGAAAACACAAGGGACAAAAATTGTAAACGAGCGGGGAGAAGAGGTGCTCCTGCGCGGCATGGGCCTGGGCGGCTGGATGCTGCAGGAGGGCTACATGATGCGTACAGGCGATGTGGCCGGGCAGCAGCACGTGCTCAGGGCAAAGATACAGGAACTGATAGGGCCGGAGAAAACAGAGGAGTTTTACACTGCCTGGCTCGCCAACCATACCCGCAGGATAGATGTGGACTCCATGGCGGCCTGGGGCTTTAACTCCGTGCGCCTGGCCATGCACTACAACCTGTATACCCTGCCGGTGGAGCAGGAGCCCGTAAAGGGGCAAAACACCTGGCTGGAGAAGGGCTTTGCCATGACAGACAGCCTGCTGGCCTGGTGCAAGGCCAACAACATGTACCTCATCCTGGACCTGCACGCAGCCCCCGGCGGGCAGGGCAACGACCTCAACATCTCCGACCGCGACCCCAGCAAGCCTTCTTTGTGGGAGAGCGAGGAGAACCAGCAGAAAACAGTGGCGCTGTGGCGCAAACTGGCCGAGCGCTATGCCGATGAGCCCTGGCTGGGTGCCTACGACATCATCAATGAGCCAAACTGGGGATTCACCAACCCCGAAGATAAGAACGGCTGCAATGAAGAGCAGAACGCACCGCTCCGGAAGCTGATGATGGATATCACGAAAGCCATTCGGGAGGTAGACCAGAAACACATGATAGTGATAGAGGGCAACTGCTGGGGCAATAACTACAGAGGCGTGCTGCCCACCTGGGACGATAACACGGTGCTGAGTTTTCATAAGTACTGGAACTACAACGACCAGGCGGCCATACAGGGCTGGCTGGACCACCGCGACAAGTATAGTGTGCCGGTCTGGCTGGGCGAAACCGGCGAGAACTCCAATGTATGGTTCACGCAGGCCATCAGCCTGGTGGAGCGTAACGGCATTGGCTGGTGCTGGTGGCCCCTGAAAAAGATGGGCTTCAACAATCCGCTGGAGGTGAAAGTAGACCCGGGTTACCAGCGTATCCTGGATTACTGGAAAAACAAGGGGCCTAAACCGACCGCTACCGAAGCCTACCAGGCCCTGATGCAACAGGCCGAGAACACGAAGTTGGAGAACTGCCTCTATCATCAAGATGTGGTAGACGCCATGTTCCGCCAGGTGCAAACGACGGAAACGAAGCCTTTTAAAGCGCACCAGGTTGCTGCTGGCACTACCGTAAAAGCTGTTGATTACGACCTGGGCCGCAACGGTTTTGCCTACTTCGATAAGGACACGGCCAATTATTACATTTCTACCGGCGGCCCGCGCACCCCCTGGAACAAAGGGCATGTGTACCGCAACGACGGTGTAGATATTGAAGCAGGGGAAAGCGGCTTCTATGTGAGCAGTTTCGAGGCGGGGGAGTGGTTGCAGTATACGTTGGAGGTACCTGCAAAAGGTGCTTATAACCTTGTGCTGCAGGTGTCATCTGACACGGATGGTGGGAAAGTTTCTCTTTGGAATAACGGGGCTGTGGCTGCTGCCGCTGCAGTGGTGCCAAATACCGGCGGGGCTGAGAATTGGCAAGCCATCCGGCTAACCAAGGTGCCGCTGGTAAAGGGCCGGAATGTGCTCCGGGTACAGGCCGATGGCGGCAGCTTCAACCTCGACACCATCCGTTTTGAGAGCGCCGGCAAAGGGAAAAGCACCCGCCAGAAAACCAGAAGATAATAGGGAAGCGGTGGGAGTTTTCCTACTGCCGTAACATCAAAATAAAAAGTGAATTCAGAAGTATACTTACAGAACGGGGCCCAGTACGCGAAGTCGGAACTGACGATGACGGCCGCCGAGGCCAACGTAAAGGCGCTGGTGTTCATGCTGCCCATCCTGGTGCTGTACCTGGTGCCTTATGTGCTGCTGTGGCAGGAGCAGTTCAGCTTTCAGGCTATAGAAAACTTTGTACTAAAGCAGGGCACGCTGGTGCTGGTTTACCCTTTCCTGATGCTACTGGTGTTTGTGCTGGGCGCGGTGGTGCACGAGCTGCTGCACGGCCTTACCTGGGCGGTGTTCTGCCAGAACGGGGTCAAGTCGATTAAGTATGGCGTGCACTGGAAAGCACTTACACCCTACTGCCACTGCCAGGAAATGCTGCCGCTACGGGCTTACGTGTTAGGGGGAATTATGCCCGGACTGGTGATGGGGCTGCTGCCGGCCCTGGCGGGTATGGTTACGGGTAATTTGCTGCTGTTCCTCTTCGGGCTATTTTTCTCTATTGCCGCCTCCGGCGATTTGCTCGTGCTCTGGATGTTGCGCCGCGCCAAGGCTACGGACCTGGTGCAGGACCACCCGGAGAAAATCGGCTGCTTCCTCTACCTAAGGCAAGAGAAAGTATAGTTTATACTTTGATATCGGTTAGAGAGGTTATAACATCTATTTTTTTCTATATTGTAGATTCAACCTGCCGGGTAGCGACCTGGCGGGCTTTTTTTGAATCCATAGTATAAAAAGTAAAAGATGAGAAAGCTTCTGGCACTGGCCCTGCTTCTGGCCGTTATAGTGCTCCCGGCGGCGGCACAGCGCGCCATCCACCCTGATTCCACCGTTACAACCAAACATCAGGTAACTGTTAAAGGGCAGCGGGTACCCTATACCGCCACCACCGGCACCCAGCCCGTGTGGGACGAAAGCGGCAAAACCATCGCCGGCCTGTTTTATACCTATTACGAGCGCTCAGACGTGAAGGACCGCGCCACGCGGCCCCTTGTGATTTCCTTTAACGGCGGCCCTGGCTCCGCCTCGGTTTGGATGCATATTGCCTATACCGGCCCGCGCCTGCTCAACATTGATGACGAGGGCTACCCGGTGCAGCCTTACGGTTTCCGCGAAAATCCTGAGTCCATACTTGATGTGGCGGACATCGTGTTTGTGAACCCCGTGAACACCGGCTACTCGCGCATGGCCGAGGGCGTGGACAAAGACAAGCTGAAGGAAAAGTTCTTCGGTGTGCAGGCCGACGTGAAGTACCTGGCCGAGTGGATCAACACCTTCGTGACGCGCAAAAGCCGCTGGGCTTCGCCTAAATACCTGATCGGGGAGAGCTATGGCACTACGCGCGTGGCTGGCCTGGCCCATGAGCTGCAGAACTCGCACTGGATGTACCTGAACGGGGTTATCCTGGTATCGCCGACGGGGTTGGGCATTGAGCGCAACGGCCCGGTGGATGCGGCGCTGCGCCTGCCATACTTTGCGGCCACGGCCTGGTACCACCAAAAGCTGCCGCAAGACCTGCAGCAGAAAGACCTGACCGACCTGCTGCCTGAGGTAGAGGAATTCACCATCAACGAACTTATCCCGGCCATTGCCAGAGGCGGTTTCCTGGAGGAGGCGCAGAAAAAGCAGATTGCTGCTAAGATGGCCCGCTATGCCGGCATCTCAGAGCAAAGTATCCTGCAGCACAACCTCGACGTGCCCCCAAGCTTTTTCTGGAAAGAGCTGCTCCGCGACCAGGGGTACACCGTTGGTCGCCTCGACTCCCGCTACAAGGGACTGGACCGCCAGGATGCTGGTGTTCGTCCGGATTTTAACGCCGAGCTGACCTCTTGGCTGCACTCCTTTACGCCGGCCATCAACATGTACCTGCGCGACGAGCTCAAGTATAAGACCGATGTGAAGTATAACATGTTTGGTCCGGTGCACCCGTGGAACAGCAATAACAACAAAACCGGCGAAAACCTGCGCCAGGCCATGGCCCAGAACCCCTACCTGCACGTGCTGTTCCAGGCCGGCTACTACGACGGCGCCACCGATTACTTTAACGCCAAGTACAGCATGTGGCAACTCGACCCCAGCGGCCGCCTGAAAGACCGCCTCAGCTACAAAGGCTACCGCAGTGGCCACATGATGTACCTGCGCAAGGAAGACCTGGTAAAGGCCAACGAGGACATCCGCGAGTTTATCCGTGCCTCCACGCCAAAGAAAGGCCAGCCAGCGATGTATTAAATTACACTCTGTGGCATCGGCCCTAAGTATAAATTGTCGGTGATAACACCAACAATGGCAGGAAACGGACTATCTGTAACCTGCAGCAGCAAGAGGAAGTATAAGCACCTATCTCACCTTAAAACAACAAAAAGCCGCAAACACTCCCGGGTGTTTGCGGCTTTTGCTTTTTGCAGGAGCAAGTATAAACTTACTCTACCGGCATCAGCCTGTAAATCGTGCCAGGCGTTTCCACGGCAACGTACAGGTAACCATCGGGTCCCATTTTCACGTCGCGCACGCGGCCGATGTTCTTCAGTAGTTTTTCTTCGCCCAATACTTTTGTGCCATCCATTTTCAGGCGGCTCAGGAACTGGAAGCGCAGCGAGCCTACCATCAGGTCGCCCTCCCAGTTTTTATAGCGGCTGCCGGTTACAAAAGCCATCCCCGACGGACCGATAGAAGGTACCCAGTAGTGCAGTGGCTGCTCCATGCCTTCTTTCTTGGTAAGCTCAGTCAGTACGGTGCCGTTGTAATTGATGCCGTAGGAGATGACCGGCCAGCCATAATTTTTGGCTTTCTCGGCAATGTTCACCTCGTCGCCGCCCCGCGGGCCGTGTTCGTGCGTCCAAATCTGGCCGGTTTGTGGGTGCAGCACCATGCCCTGTATGTTGCGGTGGCCATAGGAGAAAGTGCTGGCCACAGTGCCTTGCTTGTTCACAAAGGGGTTATCCGCCGGAATGCTGCCATCGTCTTTTATGCGGTGCACTTTGCCGGCGTGGCGCGCCAGGTCCTGCGGGTTTTCGTCATGGTTGCCGCGGTCGCCTACCGAAATGTAGAGGTAACCATCGTTACCAAACTCCAGGCGGGAGCCGTAGTGGTGGCGGGTTCTGCTGTAGGGCAGGGCCTCGAAAATCACCTTCTGCTCCGAAAGCTTGTTGCCATTGAGTTTGGCGCGCATCACGGCGGTGGAGGAGAGGGTTTGGCCGCCTTCTTCCTTCACAGCAGAGTAGGAGAGGTAAATGATGTTGTTCCTGGCAAAATCAGGATGCAGCTCCACATCCAGCATGCCGCCCTGGCCCTGTGAGAGCACCTTCGGTACCCCTTCAACTTGCTGCAGTTTCCGGTCTTTGGAGAGGCGGTACAGTTTACCCGAGCGGTCCGTAATCAGCATTTCGCCGCCCGGCAGGAAGGCCATACCCCAGGGCACGTCCAGACCAGTGGCTACGGTGTCGAGGCGAAACTGCTGCTCTTCTGACTGCTGCACGGCATCCACAGTTTTCTCGTTGCCAAAATCATAGGCTTTGATTCCTTTGATACCCTGCTGAATGTAGGCCACCAGCCCGTTTATCTGCTCATCGGAGAACGTCTCGGCAAAGGCGGGCATGCCCTCGTCTGGGTAACCGTGCTTGATAGCTTTGAACAGGTCTTCGTCTGAGCTGCCGTGCTTCCATTTGCGGTCGGCAAAGGCCTCCAGCTCCTCGCCGTGGCAGCCCGAGCAGTAGCTGATGTAGGCGGCCTTGGCACCCGCCAGGTCAAGTTCCGGGGCAGCAGCGGCCTGGGTGGCTTCGGCTATGGCATCGGTGGTGGCGCTGGTGGAGGTAGAGGGAGAAGTGGTGCTGTTGCAGCCGCTAAAGCCCAGTAGGCCGGCAGCCAGCAAAGTATACAGATAGGGTGTTTTCTTCATGCGATTCTGTTTGCGTAGAATAGGCGTAAGTATAGTTCCTAACAAATATAGGAATCCTGGGCGTTTTTCAACTATAGGCTTAATGCTGGTGAGCTGATTTTACGGAAGTATAAATCTATACTTGCCCCTGTTTCCAGTGCTGTAGCAACGGCCCTTCATCCCCGAACACCGGATCGGCATTGGGCAAACTTACCTTTGCGATGCGCTTCTTCTTTTCTTCTGAGTTATCTTTTTTGGTGCAGATATCATAATCTTCCTGTCCGGCAGGGTAGGCGCCGACTACCTGAAAGCCGGCGGCGGAGGATTTCAGGCAATGGCCCGTGCCTGCGGGCAGCACCAGCATGTCGCCGGCTTTTACTTTTATCTCTTCGCCGCCCGGGCCGCCAAGTATAAGTATGGCCGAACCTGCCGCCACGCCCAATACCTCATGCGACGTGCTGTGATAGTGGTGGTAACTAAACACGCCGTTTACCCAGCTGCCGCGCCAGTTATTGTTTTTGAAGGCTTCTTTGAACCGATTTGCCAGGTCATTCTTTTCAGGAAACACCTGCTCATACACCAGCAAAGGAAGTTTTGGGTTATTGGGAATGTTGCTGTGGGGCTGCAGGAAGTACGGGGTTATTGTTTGTTTCGGCATAATTCCTATATTTATACGTATAAGTACGATTTTCACCCTAAAGGTTAAACATACCATAACGATTTATACTATGCCCCACGGAACAGCGCCCTTGCGCATACTGGTAGTAGGCTGTGGTAACATGGGCGCCTCGCACGCGCTGGCTTACCATACGATGGATGGCTTCGAAATCTGCGGACTGGTTTCTACCGGTGCAAGCAAGGAAGCCCTGAACGAGCAGCTTGGCGGCGGTTATACTTTGTATAACAACTATGAAGAAGCCTTGCATGAAACCAGTCCGGACGCAGTCTGCATCTCCACCTACCCCGATACCCACGAAGCTTATGCCATTACAGCCCTGGAGCAAGGGTGCCATGTGTTCGTGGAGAAACCGCTGGCAGACACCGTGGCGGGTGCCGAGCGCGTAGTAGAAGCAGCCCGGCGCGCAAACAAAAAAGTAGTAGTAGGTTATATCCTGCGGCACCATCCTTCCTGGGAGCGCTTTATCTCACTAAGCCAGGAGCTGGGTAAGCCCCTGGTGATGCGCATGAACCTGAACCAGCAAAGCCACGGCCGCATGTGGGACGTGCACCGTAACCTGATGAAGAGCCTGAGCC
This sequence comes from Pontibacter chinhatensis, assembly GCF_900113285.1. Lineage (GTDB taxonomy): Bacteria > Bacteroidota > Bacteroidia > Cytophagales > Hymenobacteraceae > Pontibacter > Pontibacter chinhatensis. The sequence goes on along the minus strand of NZ_FOOT01000002.1, from coordinate 170,881 downwards.
CGATTGTAGACTGCGGCGTGCACTACATCGACGTGATGTGCCAGATGACCCGCTCCAAGCCGGTGCAGGTGAGCGCCATCGGGGCACGGCTGACCGACGACATCCCGGAGGACAACTACAACTATGGCCAGTTGCAAATCCGCTTCGAAGATGGCTCGGTGGGCTGGTACGAGGCTGGCTGGGGACCGATGATGAGCGAGACGGCCTTTTTCATCAAAGACGTGATTGGGCCGAAAGGTTGTGTGTCGATAGTAGCGAGAGACGCTGGCGGAGCCGGAAAGTCAGATTCGGTGGCGGCGCATACCCAGACCGAGGCACTGCGCTTTCATCATGCTGACGTGGACAAGCATAATCAGTTCCTGAGAGAGGACACCTGGATAAACCTGGAGGACGAGCCGGACCATCAGGAACTATGCAACCGCGAGCAGCGCTATTTCCTCAAAGCCATACAGGAAGATTTGGACCTGGCAGAGCATCTGGAGGACGCGGTGAACAGCCTGCGCATCGCCTTTGCCTGCGATGAGTCGGTACGGACGGGGCAGGTGGTGCGGCTTGCCTAATTTTATACTTATATAAATGCTCCACTTAAGCTCCTAAGCGGGAAAAGTGGCCCTGACATACTTTAAAAGTTGCCTATGCACGCATCTACAGACCGTCGTACGTTTCTTAAAACAGCTACCGTTGCCGGCATCGGGCTTGGCCTGACGGGCAGCAGCCTCGTTGCCTTTGGCCAAGGCAAGACTTCCAAGGAAATTAAAGTGGGCATTATCGGCCTGGACACCGAACACAGCGTCAAGTTCACCGAAATCTTCCACGACCCGAAGGCTGCCGCCGATGTAGCCGGTTTTAAAGTAGTGGCCGCCTACCCGTATGGCAGCCGCGATATCGAGTTCAGTGTGAATACCATACCCGGAGCCACGGAGAAAATGCGTAGCATGGGGGTGGAGATTGTGGATTCCATCAAGGCTCTGCTGCGCAAAGTGGATGTGGTGCTGCTGGAAACAAACGACGGACGCCTGCACCTGGAGCAGGCCCTGCTGGTGCTGAAGGCAGGAAAACCGGTGTTTATTGATAAGCCCATCGCGGCCTCCCTGGCCGATGCGGTCGCCATTTTTCAGGCGGCGGAAAAGTATAAAGTGCCCGTGTTCTCGGCTTCCTCCTTAAGGTACATGGACAGCGCGCAGCAAATCCGGAATGGAAAAATCGGGAAAGTGCTTGGGGCTGATGCCTTCAGTCCGGCGGTTATCGAAAAAACGCACCCTGATCTGTTCTGGTATGGCGTGCATGGCGTGGAAGCGCTTTTCACGGTGCTGGGAACCGGCTGCAAGAGCGTGCAGCGTACCTACACCGAAGGGGCAGATGTGGTGGTGGGAGTGTGGGAGGACAACAGGCTCGGCACTTTCAGGGGCCTGCGTGCCGGCGCGCACGATTTCGGCGGAACTGCATTCGGAGAGAAGGGGGTTGCTACGTTTGGGCCCTGGGAAGGGTACCGTCCGCTGGTAGTGCAGATTGCTGAATTTTTCCGCACAGGCAAGGCGCCCATTAGTCCGGAGGAAACGCTGGAGATTTTCGCCTTTATGGAGGCCGCAGACGAGAGCAAGGCCCAAGGAGGAGCTGTGGTGAGCCTGGAGAGCGTGATGCAGAAGGCCCGCGCAGCCACCGATAAACAGCTAGGCGCTGTGAAAGGGTAGACCCATACTTTTAGAAGTACTTTATACAGACCTGAAATTTAGCTATACATACTTGAACACGATGAAAAAACTATCCAGAAGATCCTTCCTCGGAAACACGACCTTTCTTTCCTTTGCCGGCGCGCTGGGCCTGATGCCCCTGTTTGCCAGTGCTCAGAAAAAGCCCAAAAACAGCTTTGTACACCACGTATACTTCTGGCTCAACAACCCTGACTCCGAAGCGGACAAAGCCAAACTGATAGAAGGGCTGAACACGCTGAAGGCCATCAAGGAGATACGGCTGGCTAAGATAGGCGTGCCTGCCAGCACTAACCGCGATGTGATTGAGCGGGGCTACGCCGTGTCGTGGCTGCTGTTCTTCGACAACCTGGAGCAGCAGGAAGTCTACCAAAAACACCCTGTGCACCTGCAGTTCGTGGAGAACTACTCGCACCTATGGTCGAAGGTGATTGTGTATGACTCGGTGGATGTGTAGAGAAATTGAAAATTTATACTTTAAAGGCGCAGGCGTTTGCTTGTGCCTTTGCTTTTCATCCAGTCGGGCAGCTTTATACAAAGCCTCTGTATACTTGTGAAGAACCTCCTATTATACTTTTTGCCGCTCCTGTTAATTGCCTGCCATCCCAAACAGGATGAGCCAACAGAGCAGGAGAGACAGTTACAGGCGCAACTGATCGGAGATTGGGTGCCGGCTGGTTTTGTTAGGAACGCTTATCCTACTAATCCGCCTCCGCCTCCAGCAATTATCGAAAGAGGCTATACTTTTCTTCCTAATGGTGAAGTGGATTTGAAGCAAGGGTACTACAGAAGATCTGAAGTGGGAGAAGATGAGTATAATAACAGGCGATACTATTTTCTGGGAAGCAAAACCAAGTATAAGATAGCTGGTGATTCGCTCCTGATCTTCATGCCTTATGACTCGGTATGGACTCATTTTCCAATTGCCCGGCTAACCAAAGATACGTTATCGTTTAAGGGGGAGCAGGGAGTTAGTAATTACAGGAGAGCCACCTATCACCTGGAAAAAGCCCCAACCTTCGATGCCATCGTGCTGTCTACCTCAGGTTGTTACGGCACTTGCCCTATTTCCAACACCCTTATCTCAGCTGATGGGCAAGTGGTATTCGTTGGTGAGGAGTATACCACAAACGAAGGGGTTTATATTAGCACCATCACCGGAGATATATACAAGGAATTGCAGGACAACTACCGCAAGGCTGGCATTGATACGATTTCCACAAATTTCTCTGAAGCAACTATGCATCAGGAAAAGATGTCCGTGACCTTTCTGAAAGATGGCAAGATTTTCAAAACCGTCAGTGACTATGGGAATGCAGGCCCTGTGGAGTTAGTGTGGGCAAATATCCCTTTGCGCTATCTGTATCAAAGTATAAACCTGAAAAAACTACAGCAAGAGGAGTTGCCGGTTTATGTAAAACATCACTTTTTGTCCTTCGCAAAGGGAGAAAAAACGCTGGATTTGACACAGTCAGAAGGGTTTCTTTTATGGAACTACCTGCGCCTGGGGAAAAGAAGCCAGGAAAAGTTTACTCCCCGGTTTCAGGTATCCTTCATAGATAACAACTTCTGGGGAAGGCGTGGTAAATACGGATATGCTCCTCTTACTAACGAACATATCAAATCCATAGAAACTGACGGGCAATTCTATATTTTTTACCTGGAAGGGCAGGAGCCTTTTACCATTAACATTGGCTTCAACTTCTTTGACTTGAACTTCAACGAAGCTGATTTCACGAAGAAGGATAAGTATGGATTACCTATTCAATAAGCCAGAAAGTATAACCTGGCAGCTGCTCTGATTAACCACATTATACATTAGTTACTATTCAAATACTGCACAAAACAGTATATATACTATTTCAAATACTGCACTCCCTGTTTCATGGTTTTAGTTTGGCTATTATTGCCATAGATTCGATGAAAATCAAACTTAACTCTTATGAAAAAGATAATCTTCATCCTGCTCAGCTGCATTGTTGCGGCATCTACAGTAAATGCACAAAAAGGCATCAACTTTTTCAGAACGTACCCTGCTGGAGGAAACTACTCATGTGTGTGGATAGCTCGGCCAAAAACGTTTTTTATAACGAAATATTCCCCAACCAACCTCGTACTTCCTTTAATTATTTGCCTGAAGTCAACAATGTAAGCATCCAGATTTATTTTAGAAAGACAGACAGTGTACAGCATTATCGCTACACAATTTTGGAGGATGACAAACCACTAGTGGTAAACCAGTCTATCGACCAAGCACAATTAAAAGATGTTGACAGGCCAGACGAAGTGTTTCGTTCTACAACGCTCGGTATCTTCCCTATAAAAGGCAAAATCATTACAACCTTAATTTACAGCATCGAAAAACCTCTTGATATTGAAAAAGCTGTTTTTTATGGGAAGCCGATACCGAAAGCAAAAATCAGAAGTTTTGCAACGCGTTTTGCAGTTCAAAAGGGTGTTGACTACCGCTACATTTCCGACCCAAAAGAAAGAACGGACCTCACTTTCACCGAAAAAGACGAGGAATTAACCATCGTAAAAGACAAATCAGCTATTGACTATCTCTACTACACCACCATAAAAGACAAGCAAACAAATAAAACTATTTTCGAATCCACTGCCTGGCAATATGGCGGCTATGTTGAGGAAGGAGAGCTTTTACCTTATATATATATCGATAAAAACGTATTTAAAAAATCGGGAGAGTATGAAGTCATTATTCAGCCGTTGATTAAATGGACTGGATGCCTTAATTACGATATTTCACAAAAAGAAATAGAAAAGTACATAATGAGACATACGCTCTCTATCACTCTAGATAAAGAAAACTACACCAAAAAAGACTTGTGAATATATACGCTCACCGCCGCATTTTCTATTGGGTTAGCCTTTCTTACTATTCTTTACTTCACCAAAAAAAGAGACAAAAAAAGGCTTGCAGAAAAAGAGCAGCAAAAAAACACGGCAAAACTTCAACTTAACTCAATTCGGTCTCAGTTAAACCCTCATTTTCTGTTCAATGCACTCGCTGGCATTCAGAATTTAATGAACAAAAACGAAATAGATAATGCCAATAAATACCTTTCTAAATTTGCCCGCTTAACCCGTAATGTGCTTGACGGTCAGGAACTGATTAGTTTAGCACAGGAAAAAACGTTGCTGGACGATTACCTGCAAATGGAGCAATTGCGGTTCGGCTTTCAGTACGAAATTAATCACGCCGAGGCCTTAGATTTGGAGAACATAGAAATACCAAGTATGCTGCTACAACCATTTGTAGAAAATGCGGTGAAGCATGGTATATCTCAAAAAGCTACTGCTGGAAAAATTAACATCACATTTAGTAAGCAGGCAAATGATTTGGTGTTAACCGTTACTGATAATGGAAATGGGTTTGACACTGAAAAGAAAAGCAATGGCTTGAATAACACTGTTAAACAGCATTTACAAAGAAAATCGCTTTACGCTGGCTATACAATCAGCCACTAACGGCACTACAGTAAGCTTAACCTTATCCGATTGGCTATAACATCATGAGGGCAATTTTAATAGATGACGAAATTTCCAATTTAGAAAACCTGCGGACGCTGCTGGAAAAGCACTGTCCGCAGGTAACTATCATGGCAACAGCGCAAAGTGTACGTGCGGCGGTTGAGGCCATTGAAAAGTTTTTACCTGACTTGGTATTTCTGGATATCCAGATGGGCGAGCAAACAGGTTTTGATGTACTGAAGCTCCTTCCAAGGCGAAATTTCGAGGTTATTTTTGTCACCGCTTACGACCAATATGGCATACAAGCTGTAAAGTTTGCCGCCTTAGATTATCTTTTAAAGCCTATTGATATTGAAGAATTGATTAATGCGGTACATAAAGCGGAAAATAAACTGGCAACACAAATCAAGACTTCTCAGCTCGATTTTTTACTGCAACAATTGAAAAAGCCGGATACAAACGCCAGCACAATTGCCCTGCAGATGCAGAGCGAAATACGATATGTTACTCTATCAGAAATCATACGTTGCGAAGCAGATAATACGTACACCTATTTCTTTTTGGCCAATAGCGAAAAAATATTGGTTTCTAAATCGCTTAAAGAATATGCAGACTTACTGCGCCCTAACGGGTTTCTAAGAACGCATCAAAGTCATTTAGTAAATCCAAAGTATGTAAAAAGCTGGTTAAAAGAAGATGGTGGTATCCTACTCCTAACGTCTGGTGAAAAAATACCCGTCTCTAAACCCAACAAAGAAACAGTGAAACAAGCCTTGCATCGGCAATAAGTAATAAAGGCTATCGCGATGAAGCTGTCTAGGGTTTTAGAACTTTCTTTGGATTAGATTGGGAATGTTGTCGCAAACATTGTTACCTACCCAATTCTTTGGAAGCTTTAAAGCCCTAAACGGCTTCTTTATTTAAAACACAATCTTCCTTCCCTAACCAAACCAACACATACCACCCTCTATGAAAAAAGCACTTTTGCTCTTGCTGGCCGTAGCTTGCGGGGCCTGCACTTCCACCCAAACCGAAACTGAAGCCACGCAGGCAGTCCCCATGGACCAACTGGCCGAGCGCTACGTGAAAGCGCTGCTCCAACTGGGCCAGTACGACAGCGATATCGTGGATGCCTATTACGGCCCGGAGGAATGGAAGCCAACGGAGCCCGCGGCAGACTCGCTTCCGGCCGCAAAATTCCTGAGTGAGTTTAAAGCGATACAGGAGCAGCTGCAGGCACAGGATACTACAGGCTTGTCTGCAGACGAGCAGCGCCGCCTGGCGATGTTCCAAAAGCAGGTGCTGGCCGCTATTACGAAAGTAGAGATGATGCAGGGCAAAAAGTATAGCTTTGACGAAGAAGCCAAACTGCTTTACGACGCCGAGCCGCCACACTACCAGCTCGCCCACCTCGATTCTATCCTTGCCAACATAGACCGCCAACTGCCGGGTAAGGGAAGTATAAGCGAGCGCTGGGAGGCCTACCGTGCACAATTTGAGATTCCCAAAGCCAGGCTGGACACCGTGTTCAAAGCGGCCATTGCCGAGGCGCGCAAGCGCACTAAAGCCCATTACAAGCTGCCGGAACAGGAGAACTTTACGCTGGAGTTCGTGACAGACAAAGCCTGGTCGGGTTACAATTACTACCAGGGAAAAGGCTATAGCCTCATCCAAATCAACACCGATTTCCCGATTTACATCGAGCGCGCCATCGACCTGGCCTCGCATGAGGGCTATCCGGGGCACCATGTGTTTAACGTGCTGCTGGAGCAGAACCTGGTAGACAAAAAAGGCTGGAAAGAGTACTCGATTTACCCGCTCTTCAGTCCGCAGAGCCTGATTGCCGAGGGCAGCGCCAACTACGGCATCGAGGTGGCTTTTCCGGCTGAGGAGCGCCTGAAATTCGAAAAGGAGGTGCTGTTTCCCCTGGCCGGCCTGAACGCTGCGGAGGCAGACAGGTACTATGGCATACTTGCCAGTATCGGGCAAATCGATTTCGCCGGAAACGAAGCGGCCAGGCGCTACCTGAACGGCGAAATCAGCCGCGAGGAGGCTGCCGATATGCTCGTAAAGTATAACCTCTACCCAAAAGACCGCGCCCTGCAGCGCACCCGCTTCATGGACAAGTACCGCAGCTATGTGATAAACTATAACCTGGGCAGGGAACTGGTGCGCCAGTACATAGAGCGTAACGGCGGCACTGACAGTAACCCGCAGAAGCGTTGGGAGCTGTTTGAGGAGCTTCTTTCTAACCCTTATACCGCCTCCATGCTGAAGTAAGAGCAGCAAACATTCCCCGGGAACCGTAGTTGTATATAAAGAGGCCTGTCTGCAAAAGATGCGTAGGCAAGTATGATTTTTGTCATTGACCGCGCTTTGCAGATTGGCTACCTTAACCGGATACTATGTTTCATATATAAAAGCATTCAAAACTATGGCTAATAAAAACCTAATTGGAATTGACGCCGACAAGGCGAAACAACTTGCTGACAAACTAAATATACTGCTGGCCAACTACCAGCTTTTTTACATCAATGCGCGGGGCTTTCACTGGAACATCTCGGGCGATAAGTTCTTTGAGCTGCACGCCAAGTTCGAGGAGCTTTATAGTGACGCCATCGTGAAGGTAGATGAGATTGCCGAGCGTATACTTACCTTGGGCCACACGCCTTTCCACTCTTTTTCGTCCTACCTGGAGAATGCTACTATAAAGGAAGTTTCGAACGTGTCGGATGGCAATGAGGCAGTACGTGAGGTGCTTGAGGGGTTTAAGGTGCTGATTCTGACAGAACGCGAGCTGCTGGCGCTTTCTGCCGAGGCCGACGACGAAGGTACCAACGCCCTAATGAGCGACTACATTCGCGAGCAGGAAAAACTGGTGTGGATGTACTCGGCCTACCTGCGCGACTAAGCATTTATACTTTGGTAAAGAACAAGACAGCCACCCCAACCAGGGTGGCTGTCTTGTTTATTAGCCCGTTGGCCTTATTTGTTTCTCACAAACCTTACCGGAATGTGCGGCGGGTTATAGCCAACCGGCTGGCCAGAGAAGGAGGAGTACGTGTCGCTTGGCAGCTGAATGATTTTGAAAACCACCGGGTTGTCTTCCTCATCGATGTTGGACGTCCAGAGCAGGCAGTTAGTGCCTTTGCCGTGCGGGTTGCCGTTGGTTACCATCAGGTTGGCGGGCACCGCGTTAAAGCCGGACTTGTTGTTGGCATAACCATCCTGTTTCAGCCAGCCTGTAGCAGCCATCAACTGGCCCAGCAGCCGTTTAGATTGTACATCAGACCCATCGGTGCTCTCCCATACTTCATCGTACACAATGCCTTGCGACTTTAAAAGCGCCAGGTAATCCTGTTTTGTTGGAAGCCGCCAGCCAGAAGGTACCTGAATATCCTTTACATCCTGGTGTTTGAGGAAAGTACCATACTCCGGATTCTCGGAGTCACTTAAACCACCCGGACCGGCGTAGTTAACCGACATCCACTCCAGGTTTCCGATAGTGACGGTAGGATAGTATTTATCGCCGATCTGCACATAAGTGCCGGTAGCTGGCGGCTGTGAGTATAGTCCACCTGGATTGGTGGGCGTGCTGGTTCCGCCCTCCACTTTCTTAAACCGCACCGACTGGTTCATTTCGCCATCTATCCGTTTGGCCGTCATAAAATTTTGAGAATTAGAATAGGTGGAGGCTTCGGGGTTTATGAGAACCGTTCTGTATGCCTTTACATCCTTGGCGATGATATCAAATTCCTTATAGCCAGTGTATTGGGTGCTGAATACCCGCATCTTGCCTGATGTAGCATGAAAGGTGATGGAGTTGGGATTCGTTTTATACTCCAGCGTGCCCGTCATTTTGTAGAGGCGCTGCTTTACTTCGGTTCCCGCGTTCGTTACATCAGAGGAGTACTCCACCGCATTCTTTCCGTCTGCCGTCATCACCATCGTCCTGAACTCCCGGAAGCCCTGCTCGCCCTGAAACGTGCCCTGTTCCCAATTGACAGAAAGCGGGCCCTGGTTGTGGTCGATATACCAGGTGCCAACATACTGCGCCGGGATAGCGGTGAAAGGTGTTTCTATTCCCCCGCCATCTGTGGGAGTGGCCGGGTCAGTGGGATCGGCTGGTTTGGCCTCGTCTTTATCGCAGCCGCTGCATGTAAGCACAACCATAGCAGCCAGCAGCAAGCTGGGCAACATACTTTTTAACTTCTTCATGATTAATAGTTTTATTTTGTGTGGTAAAAGAATGAGTGGTGGTTTTTTGAGCGGTAAGTAAAAATTAAGTTTGTCTCATAGGTTTAGTTTTAATTAAATTAAAGTATGTTTTTGTTGTATTTCGACAATTGGTGTGCCAGGAAATAAGGAAGCGCTTAAATAGCTTGTTTTTGAGGTTTGCCTGAGTTGCCTTTGTTCATTATTGAACAATTCCTGTTCAGTTGCGGACGCTGTTGGGGAAAGAGTATGGATGCAATCTGGCTATCTGTAGGGCGTGGCCCTTCTACTTTATGAATAGTTGCTGATAATTTATTTACTTAGCTTTATATAGTATATTCGTTATCCCGGCTCTGCTTGGCTGTGTAGAAGGAGTAGGAATTCTGTACATTTCTTTAGTATAAAAGAATTAGCAGGAATAAAGTATGCCGATAAATATCTACATCCGGGAAACATTTGAAAAAGTGGATTGGCTATGTGATGGAGTTTGGGACTTACCTATGCAAATTGATTCTCTTGCAACTTGGTTGGTTAAGAAAGGCAAAGATTTAGCGCCAAATCAATATGTTGCTGACATTGGTTTTAATATAAGAAAAGATGCATCAGGCGGAGGTGGTGTTTTGAGTTCCAAATCAATGGCTATAATGGGAACAATAGGGATGGACATCTATTTTTCAGAGTATCCATCTGCGGAATAGCATTTATAATAACGGACAAAGTGAAGTTAAAATGGCAACGAAAGAGCTATCAGCAAAACAACACGAAGCACTACTCAGCACCTTAAAAAGCCGCTTTGAGAAGCACATGAACCGCCACAAAAGTATAGAGTGGGCAGATGTGCAGGCAAGACTGGAAACCAGGCCGGACAGGCTGTGGTCGCTGCAGGAGATGGAGAGGACCGGCGGCGAACCCGATGTGGTGGGTTTTGATGATAAAACAGGGGAGTACATCTTCTGCGATTGCGCGGCGGAGAGCCCCAAAGGCCGCAGAAGCGTTTGTTACGATCGCGAGGCGCAGGAATCCAGAAAAGAGCACAAGCCAGCGGATAACGCGGTGGATATGGCTGCTGCTATGGGTATTGAGCTATTAACGGAAGACGAGTACCGGGAACTGCAGCAACTCGGCAATTTTGATTTGAAAACCTCCAGCTGGGTGAAAACACCTGACGCGATAAGAAAGCTAGGCGGCGCCCTTTTCTGTGACCGCCGCTACGACCACGTTTTTGTATACCACAATGGTGCGCAATCCTATTATAGCGCCAGAGCATTCCGCGGTTTGCTAAGGGTCTGATAGGCACTAACAGCTAACCTAATCCGTAGCTATACTTCGCCTGGATACATGAACAGGCATTTATACTTTGGTTAAGGTGAAACCCACCCCTAACCCCTCCCAAGAGGGGAATTATACCACGACTAAGTCGGTATTGCGTATAGCAGTGCCCTCGCTCGCCTCTAGCTAGTGTGAGCACAATCTAATGCGCACAACTTGTTCAATATTGGTATTATATTACACTTGCAGAGATTCCCCTCCTCCGGACTACCAAAACGTGAGTTTTGAGTTAGCGAGCGTAGCTCTAAGGGGTGGGTTAGTCGCAACGTAAGTTTATACTTTATACTTTGCGCAAACGCCTACTCTTTCGGGATGATGGTGATCTTGCCGTCTTTCTCCAGAATGGCATACCGGATCTGGTCCAGCCGCTGCAGGCCCTGCATTTCGCGCGCCGACTCCAGAATGTCTGCCTCGTCTATGCGCTCCTTCTTCATGCGGTCGTAGAGCAACCTGCCGTTGTCCAGAAGTATAAGCGGTCCCCCGTCCACTACCTTTTCAAAGATGCTGAACTTCTGCTTCAGCAGCGACATGATGACATCGAGCATGATGAGCGTCATGATGAGCAGCAGGCTGCCCGTCATGGAAATGTCTTCCCCCAGGAACGCCTGCTCCGTGGTTTCAGCAATGATCAGAAGCAGGACAAAGTCAAACACCGTCGCTTCTGTTAGGGCGCGCTTACCATTTATCCTGAAGATGATGAGCAGGAAAATATATACTATAATCCCTCTGACGATAGTTTCCATAGAGTAAATCAGGTTAAGGATATACAAACTGCGTGACAGCGACCGGCTCCTTGTCTGAGCCTGTGACCGTATAGTTCAGGCTACCTGCTTTCAAGGGGGTTACATAAAAGATGATAAGGCTGGGCGATTTTACTCCGTGGAAAGTATAAGTTATCCCTTCGGAGCCTACTTCTTCTTTTTGGGGCTCGGGCACAACCTGCTCTATCCGCTGGGTTTCGTAAAACCCGTTGCTGAACAGGATGGAAGTGTTTTCCTGGCGCAGACTCACCTTTATCTCCCTGGTAACTCCCTGGCGCAGGAAGCGTTCATACTCCAGGTCCACCGAATGGGAAGAGTTAAACGCAACACCTTTGCCCACATCTAATAAGCCGCCCCGCCCTGTGAAGCCAAGCAGGGCCGCCAGGATGATCAGCAGCAACAGCACCCAGCTAATGCGCTGAACGGTCCAGGTCCTGCGCTCCAGCTCCAGATCTTCGTCAATTTCAAGATCCTGGTATTTCTTTTCCATAGCTCCTTTATACTTTCAGATGCCTATATAACGCAACATTTATTTTATAGTTAGGTGATGGCATACAGGCGGGTGTCGGGAGGGTCAATGCCAGTTGGCCATATGGTCGGCGTGCGTTTTTAAGTAGGAGCCCGGCTTGTAGAACGTGTCGTAAAAGTCCAGGTCAAGGTGGTGGGCCTGCAGGTAGGTAATCACAAAAATGGAAGGCACTGTGCCGGGGAATTTGCCAAAGGTATCGTAGATATACTGCGCCTGCAGCGCCACGCACTCCCTGAATTCTTCGGAGTGTACCTCCGCCGCGCCCCTTACCTTTCCGGATTCTTTCCAGGGACCAGGCGTGTTTGTGTTAAAGGGCCCTCCCTGGCCGAACTTACGGTTGCAAACAGCCTCTACGGCGGCGCGCATGTCGGGGTAGTGCGGTGGGCAAAAACCTTCCATCACGCCCTTCAGCCCAGTGGGGTTGGGGTAAGGCCAGCGTTCGTCGGTGTCATACCGGAAGCCAAGGCCCGGCACGGCCGGGTTGCCGCTCGCGCCCAGCATACTGAACGGGTCCACCCCATTGAACATCCAGCCACCCAGGCCCATGGCCTGCAACATCAGTGCGCCGGCGTAGCAACTGGTGCTCAACTCTGCCGTCAGTTCGGCCATCGACCATTGTTCCAGAAACGTGATCGGCCAGACGCTGCTGGGGTCGGCCAGGCGGCTATACTTTTCGATGCCGGGGATGGGGCGCTTGTGGATGTCGTCGGTGAGCACCATGCCGTTCTGCAGCATGTAGCAAATGGCCAGCAGCACGTGCTGCGACAAATCGCCCACAGGGATAACCAGCAGCGTGCCCGGCTTGTTAACTACCCAGGTATTGTGTGCCTCCACATAGGGCACCTGGCAAGGCACGCCCGCCCGGCTGTCCTGCAGCTTTCTTACCTGGCCCTTCAGCGCATTTACCACCGCATCCAGGTTCAGTTTTCCTTCGCTGCTTCGGTCAGCGCTGGCGGGGGCATCGCGGTTATCGAGCACATATACGCCCTCATCGTCTGTAAAAAAAGTCATGCTGGTATGAAAGCCCGCAGCGGAAGGAAAAGTACGGCCTCCGGCGGCCCCGGCGTAGTTGGAGAGGTGCGGGGCGTAGCGCTCGGCCCGGAAAATCATATGGTGCCAACTGGTGTTGCCAGCACAGGCCGCTACCACCAGCAGCTTCTCCAGCTCCGAGAGTGGCACGGGCGCATGCTTCGATTTGTAGGCAAAGACTCCATCCGGCATCTCGGCACCCATAAAGAAACGGCGCGAGCGTCGGCCCAGCAGTGCCTCCACCAGCCCGAAATCCATCATCCGCTCAAATCCCCTGGGTAAGTCCATCGCTGTATTTTATACTTTGTTTTACTAAAAGTATAGGCTGATGTTGAGCTGTTGGCTAAGTATAAACTTGGCAGCTACTAAGTTTTCAGAAGTATACTTTATGCTGATGGCGTAGCGCGGGAAGTATGGAAGATATCGCTTTTTTTCTACCTTGGCGGGAAAGATTTTTACCAGAGATTCAATCAGCATGAAAAAGATACAACTATACCAGATCGACGCCTTTACCGACAAAGTGTTTGGTGGAAACCCAGCGGCCGTATGTGTGCTGGATGCCTGGCTGCCTAACGAAACCATGCAGCAGATTGCCGCTGAAAACAACCTGGCCGAAACTGCTTTTGTGGTGCCGAAAGGGGAGGAGTATGAACTGACCTGGTTTACACCCACAGTGGAGGTGGACTTGTGCGGACATGCCACTTTGGCTGCCGCGCATGCGCTGTTCACCTACTATGGTCATTCGTCAGAAGAGATCCGGTTCCATTCGCGCAAAAGCGGCTTGCTGACGGTGACGCGAAACAACGATGCCCTGACCTTGGACTTCCCGGTGGATGTGCTGGAGCCAGCCGAAACCCCGGAAGCCTTAGTTACCGCGCTGTGCAAAGCCCCACAGGAAACCTACAAAGGCAAGACTGATTACCTGCTTGTGTATACTTCGCAGGCAGATGTGGAAGGCTTTGACCCGGATATTGCACTCATCAACACCGTGCCTGCCAGGGGCATCATCGTGACTGCACCAGGCAATGAGGTGGATTTCGTGTCCCGCTTCTTCTGCCCGCAGGTAGGCATCCCGGAAGATCCTGTGACCGGCTCTGCGCATACTTCACTGACGCCTTATTGGAGCGAAAGGATTGGGAAAAAGGTGATGACCGCCCGGCAGCTGTCTAAGAGACAGGGAGCCCTGCAGTGCGAAATCGCTGGCGACAGGGTAAAGATTACGGGCAAGGCTGTAACCTACCTGAAAGGGGAGATAGAAGTATAAAACTTAAGTTGCGATGAACCCATCCTTAACCTTACCTCTGAGCAGGGCTATTTCTTTTTATTTTGTCATCCTGAAAGGATCTTGGTAGCAAGAAGCAGAAGCTTCCTTCCACCAAGTTTCTTAACAGAATGACAGATAAATTAAGGCATTGTGAGTAGAATAAAATGGCCCTATTCTTGGCATGAGTTACACCTTCAAATCAAAGTCTTAAATAGCAACATAAAGTATAAATTCCATCAAAAACACAAAAGGCCACCGATGAGGTGGCCTTTTATACTTTAAGATGATCTTGTTATACTTCGTCCAGCGCTACGAAAAGCTGCTCCTTGTCGCGGCGCACTTTCTTGGCTGTGGCCAGGAAATCCGCCTCGGTATGGCGGTAGCCGAGTGCCAGAAGGGCAACACTGCGCAGGCCTTTTTCTTTCAGGTTAAGCAGCTCATCCAGGCCGGCCGGGTCAAAGCCTTCCATAGGGGTGCCATCCACGGCTTGTTCGGCAGCGGCGGCAAGAGCAGTACCCAAAGCAATATACGCCTGGCGGGCGGCCCACTCATACTTCTGCTCCTGTGGGCGGCTCACCACTCCATTCATCAGGCTAGCTTTAAAGTCAGCAAGTGATTCTACAGGAATGCCACGCACCTCGGCGATATTCTGCATATACGCATCTACCTCTGTTTCTGTCACATCGCTCCAGGCGGCGAAAATAAGCAGGTGCGATGCCTCCGCAATCTGAGGCTGGTTTAAGGCCACTTTCTGGATTTGCTTGCGCAACTCCGGGTTTTCCACTACCAGGATAGTATAAGGCTGCAAGCCCATAGAGGAAGCCGACAGGCGAGTGGCCTCCAGTATATAGTCAACTTTTTCTTGTGGCACGCGCTCTCCCGTCATGCGTTTGGTAGCGTAGCGCCAGTTCAAATGCTGTAATAGACTCATTAGAGTGATATTTGTTTTGATAATTAATGTATGTACATGCAAATTTAATGTCAAAACATGTTATCTGCTACATAAGTTTCATCTTTTTTCTGCTGCTCTTGTCGCAGATTTATACTTTGGAGCTGCTTGGAATGCAAAAAGCCACTCTCACAGAGTGGCTTCTATACTTCGAATTAGGGTACTGTACGGGATTAAACTATAGAACCTGTCATTCTAAAAGAATCCTGGTAGAAAGGAGCTTAAGCTTATACTGTGTGCTAACAAGATCCTTTCAGGATGACAAAATAAAAGTATAAAACCGCCTCGTCTTTATAATGGCTTCTATACTTTATACTCAGTTTATATTTTAGAGCGGCAGTTTCACGTCCTGCATCAGGCGGCCTACGGGGTATAGCTGGTGGGTATACTCGTAGTGCGGCGTGTTTTTGTACACAAAATCCAGCTGAGCACGGGCGCTTTTGGCAAACTCGGGGTCCTGCTTTTTGCGCGCCTCCAGTTGCTTGCGCAGCTCGGGGTTCTGCTTCAGGTACTGGGCAGCCAGGTCCTCAAACACGTAGCTCGAGAAATACTCCTTCTGCATCAGAATGGAGTCGAAGAAATTCCAGTTGAAGTAGGAATCCACGGCCTGCGGCTCCAGCACCTCCACCAGAAAGCGGTTGGCCTCCTGGTTGAGGTATACCACGTAATCGCCTTTAAAGAACTGGCGCGGCATGCGCTTAGTCTCCACCTGCACATCGTAGTGCAGGTAGTGGCCTTCGTAAGGGCGCTGGCTGGTTTTGTAATCGCTGATGTAGTAGGAGTCCAGCGTCAGGGTGGTGTCGCGCTGTAGCTGCTGCATTTGCACTTTGTTCAGTTTCAGGCGCTCAATCACTTCGTGCCAGGCCTGCGGGATAATGTAGGCAACCGGCTTCTCCACCGTCACGGTCGGCACAAACTCATCATAGTAATTTATCTTCCTGCTGTAAGGCGACTTGCGATCGTAGTAGAGGCGATCGTGGCCGCTCACTTCGCTGGGTTTATACTTTGCCTCGTAGCCCAGGAAAGGAATCTGCGTTACTTTGGTGGTGTCGAGCTGCCAGTTAAGCGCAAACTGCTTTTGAGTGAGGGTCTGCTGCTTGGCCTGCTGGCGCAGTTTGCCGATCTCGTCGGCGTCGCGGTGGATGGTCTCAATCATGTTCTCCATCAGTTTGTAGGTAGCCTTCACGCGCTGGTCGAAGGGCTTGAGCATGTGCGTCTCGGGCACAAAGCCAATCGTGTTGTAGAGCGTAGTATAGCCCGTGGCATAGCGCGGCGACTCCATGAAGCCGATAATGCCCTGGTCCGGTGTCTCGCCGGCGTGGTTCATGTATGGCACCATCGGGAACTTGTCCTGCTTCATGCCTTCGTACAGCGTGGGCACCATTTTACCGCTCAGGTACTTGGCCAGCGTGGGGTTCAGTTTGTTGTGCTGTGTGGCGATGAGCGTCATCACGTGCTGGTAATCGGCCCCGTTGGAAGTATGGTTGTCCATGAACACATCCGGATCCCATTCGCGGAAGATCTGGTGGAAAGTCTGGGCGTTACGCGAGTCGGTTTTGATATAGTCGCGGTTCAGGTCCAGGTTGCGGGCGTTGCCCCGGAAGCCATACTCCTCCGGTCCGTTTTGGTTGGTGCGGGTATGGCTGTTGCGGTTCAGGGCGCCGCCGATGTTGTATACCGGGATGATGGCCAGCACCACGTTATCGAGTTGTTTGCGCAGCTTCTTGTTCTGCAGGTAATCGCGGGCCAAAAGCATGGTAGCATCAATACCCTCCGGCTCGCCCGGGTGGATGCCATTCTGTATCAGTAGGATGCACTTGTTCTTCTGGCGGATGGAAGCGGGGTCAAAGTCCTTGTCCGTGGATACGATGACCAGGTGCAGCGGGCGCCCCGCGTCGGTCATTCCGTAAGGGACCATCTTCACCTCGTCATAGGCCTGGTCGAGTTTCTGGTACCATTCGATAGCCTCCTCGTAGGTGGCAGTCTGGTTACCGTTGCCTTGCTCGTAGGGCGTTTTCAGGTCGGGTTTGCCTTGTGCGGGCGTGCCCGTGCTGAGTAGGGTGGCAAGTAGTAAAGTGGTGAGCATAGTATGGTTTAGCAGTTTTAATCAAGGAGCAATGATAAGAAAAGTTGGGGAGTTAGAAGGTTAAAAAGTTAGAAAGTTGGAAGAGTTGGGGAGTTAGAGAGTGGGAGAGTTAGAAGGCTAGGGGGAGGGTTGTAGAGACGCTATGCATTTCAGCTTTCCTTGCAATAGACTACACGACGCCTTATATACTAGAGAGATCCTGCTATACTGCAAAACAAAAAAGACGCATGGTGTTGCGTCTTTGTAGGGTATAGGTGTGCTTTCTTTTAAGTTGCTAGGCGTAGTACTTACGGCTGCGCTTCTTTTCGTTCTGGAAAAGGTGGTGGTCTAGGCTATACTTGCCCGGGCCGATGAGCAGGAGCGCAAAAAACAGTATGGCCGCTTCCAGGGAGTGGGAGTAGCCGCCAAATCCGTCGCCGGCAGCTACGTGGCGCAGGGTGGCTACCACCATGGTAAAAAACAATAGTGCTGTCGCAGGCCTGAACAGAAAACCCAGTATCAACAGGCCTCCTCCAAATACCTCTGCAACGGCCGCCATAAAACCCCAGAACACAGGCATAAAATCAATCCCCAGTAGCCCCATGTTCTGCCCAATTACCTCCCAACGAGCCATGCCGCCCGCCAATTTAGGCCAGCCATGAAGTATAAACATCACCCCGATGCCCACCCGGAGCAACAGCAATCCGAAATTCTTTGTTTTGTAGCCCGCGCGAAGTATAGCCATAGGGGCAAGTATAGGAATTTACCTCGAATATAGCAACAGCTTAATATACTAAGATTCGCTCAATTGGGAGATTTTTTGGCGCAGTGGCCGCGTTAAGCCGGGAAAGTTCCTCAGCCGGCAGGCTGCTGTGGTCTAGCATAAAACTCATACCTGCGTCCGGAGCCTGTGCTACTACGTTGCCTTCCTCAAACGTGACAGCACGTATTTTGTACACCTGTTGCAGCTCACCATAGGTGGTACCTACGCGTATGTCTTTAGCTGTTTTATACTTCGGACTGAGCACGCTGATGCGCCATACTTTACATTCGCCGTCGCAGGACTGCTCTATCAGCAGGCCTTTTGCCTCTTTCTCAGGGCGCAGCACATAGGCGGTGCTTGGTGCGCCCTCCAAGTTCAGGGTGGTGTCGGTGAGGCGGAGCCCGCCGCTTACCTGTTGCCGCATCCGAGCTATGGGCATGCCGATGCGGGTGTTGCCCACGCGCTGCTCGGCTACCAGAAAAAGGGTAGAATCGGAAAGGGCAGTGGCGTCTTCGGTGGTCTCCGGAAGTATAAATTCTTCGGGTTCGCCGGCTGTTTCATCGTCCGGGTTGTCCTGTTGCGAGAGGCAAGCTGCCATGCCAACTCCCAGCAAGACCGCATATAAAATATTCTTTAACATGGTAGTTCGGCCTCTGTGTATTTAATTGTATAAACCTTGATGTGCAGCTACGGGTTGTAGTATATTAGCAACTAGTACAAGTTCGTTTTTATTATCATACATCAACATAGAAAAGTTAAAATGGCTAAACCATTAATCTTAGTTTCCAACGACGACGGCATTACGGCCCCGGGCATCCGAACACTGGTGCGGGTGGCCATGAAAGTAGGGGAGGTAGTTGTAGTGGCTCCAGATTCGCCTCAATCGGGCATGGGGCACGCCATCACGATTGGAAATACGCTTCGCTTAGATAAATCCATCGCTTTAGAGGATCTCGGCGTGGAGGCGTATGAGTGCTCCGGCACCCCGGCCGACTGCGTGAAGTTGGCCAAGTTCCACGTGCTAAAGGACCGCCAGCCCGACCTGGTAGTAAGCGGCATCAATCACGGCTCCAACTCCAGCATCAGCGTTTTGTACTCCGGCACGATGTCGGCGGCCATTGAGGCAGCTATCGAGGGGCTGCCTGCCATTGGCTTCTCGCTCTGCGACTACGGCCACGGCGCTGACTTCAGCCATACCGAGGAGTTTGTAGAGAAGATCATCCGCGAGGCGATAGAGCACGGCATTCCGGAGAACACGGCCCTGAACGTGAACTTCCCAAAAAAGAGCGAAGAGCCGATAAAAGGGATTAAAGTATGCCGCCAGGCCCGCGCCAAGTGGCAGGAGGAGTTCGACGAGCGCCTGGACCCGCACAACCGCAAGTACTACTGGATGACGGGCAGTTTCGTGAACCACGACAAAGGAGAGGATACCGACGAATGGGCGCTGGTGAACAATTATGTCTCCATCGTACCCTGCCAGTTCGACATGACGGCCCACCACGCGATGGCCATCATTAACGAGGACTGGAATTTTTAATTTTATACTTCCTCATTAAAGCCGCCGCCCCTGCTGACTTCGTTCGGCAGGGGCGGCGGCTTTATGGTATAAGTTTACTACTTCTTCTTTTTGGTGAGGGCAGGCGCAATGTCGACGGGAATGGTAAAGCGCACCGGCACCAGTTTGTTGTTCTCCTTAACTGAAAAAATCAAACCGGTGGCTTTGCAATGGTTATTTTACCTTTAGCTCAAACTTTCGGGCTTCTTCCGATCTGTTTATTACTACAATTTCATACTTCCCTTTCGGCAGCGCAAGTATAGGCAAACTGGTTTTGTCCGATACCTCTAGTATGTCCACGGGAACAGCTTCATCTATTTTCTCTCCTTTTTTAAAGGCCATAACTAAAACAGGAAAGGTAATCCCCACCTTATTTAAGTTAATGTTTACGGATTTATTCTCATTCTCAAAAAGCCAGCTGGGTCGCTCATGGGTGTAGGAGGTGAACGGGTGAAGCACGGCTATGTCAGCCCAGGTTTTGCCACGCTCGAAACGGAAAGGGCGGCTCTCCTGATCAAGCAGAACAGAGGGTTGAGTGATGTTAAAAGCTCGAAGTAGAGGATGGCTCCATTCCGGTTGGCTCTTTTCACTATAAGGCACCTGATTTATTGTTAGCGGATCAATACCCGTGAACTCCGCCAGCCTGCCGGCCATGGCTTTCTCCCACGTGTCATGTTCTCCTTCTTCCACATGTCCAAACCCACAATGAATCAGAAACTTTTCGTTAGGGCGCCTCTCCATTACCTCCTGAATGTTTCTTGCCTGATCTATTTCCCGGGGTTTGCCGTTGCTGCGCTCGGTCGTTTCATACGGAAAGACATTGTACCCGATTTCCAGCGCCGTCCTGATGAAGTTTCCGAACTGCGGGTCCTTGGTGTAGTGACCCGTGTCCATAATTGGGTACTTTCTGCTCTGTAGAAGACTGTCTTTTAACTTACCATTGGTTAAGGCTTCTAGGCCAAGATTTCTATATCCGTTGTCGTAGAGCTGCTGGAGAAGCGATTTGGTAAATACCCGATGTAGAGGACTATGGTGGGCCTCATTTATAATGATAACCCGGTTTGATTTTGCCTGTTCCACAATGTAAGCAGCGGCCGGAACTACCTTATATTGTAAGCGAATAGAATCTATCTCTTGCTCGGTGTAGGGCTTAAACTTTTGGGGGATGGCAATATCCCATTGTTCCAGTGCTTTCCTGTAGTCGCCTTTCGTGGCAAAATCTGCTGCTGCTAATTGATACTTCCAGGGAATGGTATCTTTCTCCGTTCTTTCTGTTATGTCAGCGCTGAATTTGTAGTTATTCTTAAAACTGATGGCTTCTAAAGGTGTTGCACTTTTACATCCTGCTAAAAGGAGTAGCGAGGAAAATATAAAATAAAATACCCTACCAAGCATCTTCTGATATTTAGCGTACATCATCATGTTTTGTAAAGGAGTTTGTAGCGAGTGTAGAACCTATCATGCTTTAGTTTTTTATCACAATCACAACTGCATGGGTTTGCGGCTATTTATACTTTGTCACCACTACATCCGGCTTTTCGTTACCCTCCACAGTTTGTTTAGTACTGCCATCATCAATTACATATTGTACAGTGATGTTTTTTGTGACAGCTACTGGTTGTCCATCTACTTTGCCCGGAATCCATTTGTTCTCCATCAAACCAGCAACGCGTTTAATCTCCTCTAAAAAGAACGCTCCTTCTTCTTTGGGCATGTCGGGTCCTGTGTAGTACCAGCCGCCCACAGATTTGCCATTCTTATAGATGGTGATACTGAATTTAACGGTCCCTTGATAGTCAAAGCCGGCAGGGTAGCGCAGGTTCTTGGCCAGAAACTTGTTAAAGTCACCCTCCTTAAATTGCGGCTTCACCTCAACGTCTTCCCAGCTATAGAAGTTCTGGGTATACTTTGTCATAACAGGGGTATGGTTTGCTGCTGCTTGTTGCATGGCTTTTTCACCTAAGAACTGTACAGGCAGCACTAATTCGGATGAGGCAGGCTGCCCATCTTTCAGGGCTGGCTGCCAGTTGCCGGAGGTGGCTTTTACTGCCTCAACAGCCGCCTCTGTTAGCTTAGCAAGTACTGCTTTGTTCTGGATATTAAAGGTAGAGGCATCCATGTAGTCAAGCTCTGAGCCAGGACCAATTGTTTTCTTGAACTTAGTATCCTCCACCCTAATATTAGACACCTTACCGGACGCATCTACATAAAATCTCACTGTTACTCGTGCGTTTAGGTTTTCCTGGTTGGCTTCGGCAGGCAGTTGTAAGTATGGCTTCATAGTGTTCAGCATCGCCTCCTGGCCGCCCTTGTAGGTAGGTGTTTGGTTCGCAATGTGTGCTGTGGAGGCCCTATCTTCTTCAGTTAGAGCAAAGCGCACAGGCAGCGTATACCTTACCCGAACCGGTTCGCCATTCTGAGTACCAGCTTTCCATTTACCACTTGTGAGTTTTAGTACTCTGGCCGCCTCTTCGTCGGTACCGTTACCCAATTTTTTTACAATTGTAACATTGCTTATACTTCCATCTGTTTCTACAATAAACTGCAGCACAACCAAACCTTCTACCCCCCTGGCTTTGGCCTCGGCAGGATACTGGATGTTGCTGCCCAGGAACTTCATCATTTCTGCGTCACCGCCTTTAAATACAGGCATCTGTTCCACATAGGTATAAGGTTTGTCTGCTGTTTGGGCAAAAGCAGCAGGGGCAGCGGCCAGCATGGCCATACTGAACAGCGCCGTCGCGGCCAGGTTAGAGAGGGTACGTTTCTTTTTCATGGTTAGAGGGGTTTGTTTTTATACTTGGAAAAGGCAATAGCTATCCTGTGTCAGCCCGTAAGGAACTGAAAATATAATTTCAAAAAGGGTAATTTATACTTTATTTGATGGCGAAGCGTACTGGCAAAGTATAGCGCACGGGTACAGGTACGCCGTTTTGCCTACCGGGCTGCCAACTGCCGTTCATACTTTCCACCACACGCAGGGCCTCCTCATCTGTACCCTGGCCCAGGGATTTTACTACCTGGAAATTGGATAAGGAGCCATCCCGGTCAACAACAAAACTTAAAACTACCAAGCCTTCCACGCCGGCCTCCTGTGCTGCCTCCGGATAGCGGATATTTTTGCCCAGGAACTTCATCATCTCCACGTCTCCGCCTTTAAAAGTGGGCATCTGCTCCACGTAAGTATAAGGCCGTTCTCCGGATGGTGTAGTTGCTTCAAAATCTGAAATAGACACAGCCGGAAGCGCGTCAATACTGGTGCCTGAATCTGCGGTTATACTTTGGTTTTCGGCGGTGGCTTGCTGGCGTGCGAGTAGAAAGGCTAAAGCCAATAGGAGCGGGGCGGCGAGCAGCGGACGCACCCAGCCTGGTTTGTGACCCTGTAGTTGCAGCATCTGCAGCCGCTTAAGCACCTGTGGTTTGGTGAAGTAACTGCCCACCGGCAAACCCATACTTAGCAATGCTTCTCTGGATAGGAGCGAAGTATACTTTTGCGTTTGGTGCCTGGTCACCACGGCGGCGTCGGCCTGGTATTCGTGCACATCGCGCAGCTCCTGCTTTAAGAGCCACACGGCAGGGTGGAACCAAAGGATGGCTGAGAGCAGCTCGTACAGGATCACGTCCCAGGTATGGCCATACTTTACGTGGGCCAGTTCATGGGCCAGCACCTGCTCCCGTTCCTGCGGGTGTAGCTGCTCCTGCTGCTGGCTCAGAAAAATACTTTTCCCAAAAGCGAAGGCCGGATAGGGGCTGTTCAGGTGGTATACTTTTATCCCCTCGGCCTGCCTGGCAAGTATAGCCTGTGCCTTCAGTTGCCGGATTTGCCACAGTTGTCGCACCAGCTTAAAAAGCACAAAGGCCACGCCCAGCAAGTAGAAAGCCGTCAGCAGCGAAAGCCAGGTAGCTGTTGCTGCTGTTGCCGCGGCAGCTTCGGGCTGGTAAGCGGTTACCACCACCTCGCCGAGCTGCACTGCCTGCAGCATTTCAGAGACGGCGGCATCCGGGGAAAGTATGGCAGGCCATTGGATGAAGGGGAGTCGCAGCGCGATGATGGGGGCCAGCAGCAGGTAAGCCCGGTTAAAGCGAAAGCTGTTCTGCCCCCGCAGTATTAGGAAGTAAAACAGGTGCAGTGCCAGCAGGGCGATGCTTACCTTCAGCGTATAATTAAGTAGTGCTTCCATCGCTGTCTTCGTTATCGTTTAGGTCTTGCTTTACGTGTTTTAGCAGCTGGTCCAGTTCCTGCACGTCCAGGTTGTTGTCCTTGGCAAAGAAGGAAACCAGTTTCTCAAAAGAGCCGCCGAAGTAGCCGCTCATGAAGTTTTTCAGGAAGAAGCTTTTATACTTGTCCTGCTCCACCAGCGGGAAGTACTGGTGCGATTTTCCGAAGGCCTCGTGCCCCACAAAGCCCTTTGTCTCGAGTATACGCACGATGGTGGACACGGTATTGTAGGCAGGTTTCGGCTCGGGCAGTTCCTCCAGAATGTCGCGCACAAAGGCACGCTCCAGCTTCCAGAGTACCTGCATAATCTCTTCCTCGGCCTTGGTCAGTTCTTTCATGGAAGTATAAAGTATGGGTGCTGAGGTAAATATATAACTATATACTTAGTTTCAAAACTAAAAGTTTAGTTGATATAAAGAAAAATAAAAAAAGCGGCTCTGAAAAGTATAAGAGCCGCTTTTATTTGAAATATTTTATCCGGAGTAACCAGGGTTCTGCGTCAGCTCGCCCTGGCTGGCATCAATTTCCCTTCTCGGGATAGGCATTACCAGATCTGGTGAATCCCAAGGGATGGTGTAGTTGCCACCGTCCAGGGTTTCTTCGTTACGTTTCACATCGTGTATCCTGAAACCCTCGAAAGCCAGCTCCAGGCGCCGCTCCAGCAGCACATCCTCCAAGGTAACGCTACTCAGCGGCGTAGCGCCCGCCCTTGCCCGGATGAGGTTCACGTCCTCCAGCGGGGTGGCGCCCACTGCCGAGCCAAGCCTTAAATTAGCCTCTGCCCGGATCAGGTACATCTCGGCGAGCCGCACCACGGGTATGTTCTGCCCAAAGTTTGTCCACTTACCGGACTGAATGTCGCCGTACAGGAAGCCTTCATAAATAAGCTCAGTAAGGCGCGTGTCCTGTTCTTCGTAGAGGTCATAGGAAAGCACGGCAATGTCCCCGCGGCCTATACCTTCCAGGTCGGCATAAAAAGTGGTGAGGCCGTCGTTGGCGGTACCGGCGTTGTTCTGGTCGTTCTGCTGTATCTCCCAGATAGACTCGGCCGTGTTATCGTTGCGGAAGATGGCAGTCACGCTCGGGTTCAAATTAAACGGCCCCTCCTCAATCACGCGGTTGGCTTCCTGCAGGGCGGCCGCATAATCCTGGCGCTGCAGGTGCATACGGGCCAGAAAGGCGCTGGCAGCGTAGGTATTGGCACGCTCCTCGTTCAGCTCGGGCAGTAGTTCCCTGGCGCGCTCCAAATCCTGCTGGGCCTGGGCGTATACTTCGGCCACGGTGTTGCGGCGGGCAAAGGTCCTGGCCTGCTCCTCGGTGGTAACGGCGGTGGTGCGGATCGGCACGCCCAGGTTGGTGTTCGGGTCGCCATCGTTCCAGGCTTTGCCATACAACCGTACCAGCTCAAAGTGCATGATACCACGCACAAAAAGCGCTTCTCCCTCTATCCTGTCGCGGGTAGCGGGGTCGCTCACCACATCAAGCTTGTCCAGAATGATGTTTGCCTGATTGATAGCCGCATAGCCAGCCACCCAGGTGCGCTGCACGTCGGCATTGTCGGAGGTCATGGTTTTGTTGGCCACCTGGCGGTAGCTCACGAAAGTACCATACCAGGCTATGTTCTCCTCCGCGCCGAGCAGTTCGGGCAATAGCAGGAGGTTGGTGCCATAGAGTGCACCCCCTCCGAGTATGGCGTACATCCCGATTACGGCTCCCTGCAAATCATCGGCTGTAGTGATGGCATCCCTGGCGTCAATTGACTGTTTGGGGTCTATGTCCAATGACTCTTCGCAGGCAGTGGAGCCGAGGCAAAGTATGGCTAGTAGGGCAAATATTTTATGTCTCAGTTTCATGTCTTCTCAGGTTTAGGGTTACAGACCAATGCTCACACCAAAGGTAATTGTCTTGGCAAGCGGCGGGGTGTAGAAGTCGTGGCCAAGGTTCACGTTGCTGCGCCCGAAGTAGGTGGTGTTTACCTCAGGGTCATAGCCGTCGTAGTCTGTAAAGGTGGCCAGGTTGGTTGCCTGCACATAGATTCTGGCCGACTCAAGCCCGATCCTTTCAGTGAAGGTGGCCGGCAGCCGGTAACCCAGGTTCACGTTGTTTATCCTTAGGAAGGAGCCATCCTGCATCCAGCGCGACGACCTGCCGCCGCCGTTGCTGGCTAGGTAGCGGGCCTGCGGCACATCGGTGATATCGCCAGGCTGCTGCCACCGGTTAAGCTGGTCTTTTGTCTGGTTATCGAAATAGTCGCCGTTTACCGACTGGAAGAAGCCTGCCATGTTGAAGATATCATTTCCGGAAACGAACTGCATCAGCACGTTCAGGTCGAAGCCCTTGAAGGAGAAGTTGTTGGTGAAGCCACCGGTAAATTTAGGGTTCGGATTGCCCAACCGCTGGTCCTGCGCCAGGCTGTAGTTGCTGGTCGTCTCATCGCTGCCGGCCTCAATGTAGTACAGCGCATCACCACTCTGCGGATCCACACCGGCATACTTTGGTCCCCAGAACACGCCCATCGGCTCTCCCTCGCGTATCTGGCCCAAGCCCCTGGAGTTGCCGAAAATCGTATTGCCGCCCAGGTCGGTTACCTTGTTGCGGTTAAAGGCAATGTTAAAGTTGGTGTTCCACGTAAAGGCGCCCACCAGGTTCTGCGTGTTCA
This sequence comes from Pontibacter chinhatensis, assembly GCF_900113285.1. Classification (GTDB taxonomy): domain Bacteria; phylum Bacteroidota; class Bacteroidia; order Cytophagales; family Hymenobacteraceae; genus Pontibacter; species Pontibacter chinhatensis. Next base: position 144,343 of record NZ_FOOT01000002.1, on the reverse strand, counting down.
GCACAAACTCAAAGCCCTTGTTTTCCAGCTTACCGATGTTCTTGGTGATAACAGTATAACCGTTGTAGCCCGGGATGGGCAGGTTCAGCAGGAGGTCCTCGGTATCCTTAATGTAGTAATCCACCTCACCCGTGATCCTGTCGTTGAACAAGCCGAAGTCGATGCCCACATCCAACTGCTTGGTCTTCTCCCAACGCAGGTCGTCGCTCGGAAGGCTGGTAGGCACCAGGCCGGCCAATTCCTCATAGGCAGCGGCACTATAGAGTGCCAGCGGGGCAAAGTTGCTGATTTCAGCGTTACCTGTCAGGCCATAGCTGGCCCTCAGCTTCAGGAAGCTAAACAGGTTCGACCCATCCAGAAAAGGCTCCTGGGTCAGGATCCAACCGGCAGAAGCCGCCGGGAAAGCACCAAAGCGGTTGCCAGACCCGAACCTGGAAGACCCATCCACACGCACGCTGCCGCTGAACAGGTACCTGTCGCGGAACACGTAGTTGGCGCGGGCATAATAAGAGGCAAACACATAGCCCGTTTCAGAGGAGGAGCCACTGGTGATACGGGCAGCGCTGGCAATCTTCTGGAATCTGTCGCTCGGGAAGCCGCGCCCCTCCACGGAGGCAGAACTGGTGTTGGCGCGCTGGTAGCTGATACCTAAAAGGCCCTCCAGTTTGTGCGCATCGGCGAAGGTGCTGTTATAGGTCAGCGTGTTGTTAGTGTTATAGTTGGAGGATGTCAGCTGCGAGTTGTAGCCATAGCCGGAAGGGCCGCCATCCTGTGTTTGCCTGCCCAGGTACAACTCCTCCTGCAGGTTCAGGAAATCGATGCCATGCTCGGTTCTGAAGCGCAGGTTCCGCAGCACATCCACCTCCAGGAAGGCCGTGCTGATGGTGCGGTAGGTCAGGGCATCGTTAAAGCCGTCACGCTGGTCTATCAGGTTGTTATAGTATAAGGTCCTGCGGTTGAGCTCCCCGGTCTCCGGATCAATCTTGGGCTGGATAGGGGGGAGCGCGTTGAGCTGAATAACGTTAGAAAAGGCGTTGTCGTCAGACACACGCTGGTTTAGCGTGCGGATAAGCGAGACGTTGGTGCCGATCCGTACCCGGTCGTTAATGCTGTGGTCGATGTTGAAGCGGCCTGAAGCTCTGTCAAACTCGTTTCCTAACAGGATGCCGTCGGTGGTGTTGAAGTTGCCGTTGATGTAGAAGCGCGTTTTCTCGTTGCCGCCGCTCAGCGCAATCTCATACTGCGACACGCTGCCGGTTCTGAATGGCTCCTCGCCCCAGTTCTGGTCGTAGGGGGAGTTGATGTCCAGCCCGTTCCTGGCAAACACGGTGGCAGGATCGCCGCCCACGTTCTCAATGGCCTCCGAGAAAAGCTCAATATACTCCTCGGCGTTCAGGAACTCCCTTATCTTGGTGGGGCGGCTGAAACCGGTGTAGTAGTTGAAGGTGATGTTGGTCTTGCCGGCCTTGCCCCGCTTGGTGGTGATGATCACCACACCATTGGAAGCCCTGGAACCGTAAATGGCTGCAGCCGAGGCGTCTTTCAGGATCTCTATGGAGGCGATATCATTGGGGTTAATGTCGGCAATGGGGTTCAGGGGTTCTAAGTTGGAGGTACCCAGGTCGGCAGAGGTGACGGGTATGCCATCCACCACATAGAGCGGCTGGTTGCTGGCCGAAACGGAGGCGGCACCACGGATACGGATATTGATGCCCTGGCCCAATTTGCCGCTGCCCTGGTTAATGTACACGCCGGCTGCCCGGCCCTGCAACGCCGACTCCAGCGAGGGCGTGGGAATGTTGGCGATCTCCTCACCGGATACCTGTGCGATGTTGCCGGTCAGCTCTTGCTTTAGCTGGGTACCGTAGCCAACCACCACCACCTCGCCCAGCTGCTGCTGGTCAGAGCCGAGGGCTACGTTTATTGTCGTCCTTCCCTCCACGGCAATCTCCTGCGTGGCCATGCCGATAAACCTGAAAACGAGGGTGGCATTTGGCTGCACCGTTAGTGTATACTCGCCGTTGGCGCCGGTTGTAACGCCGTTTGAGGTGCCCCGCTCAAGCACGGTAACACCGGGCAGGGCAGCGCCGTCGGTAGCAGAGGTTACCCTGCCGGATACCGTCTGCGTCTGTGCCCAGGCAAGTGGCAGCACCAGCAGGAGCAGCAGGAATTGGAGCAGTACATGTTTCTTCATAGGATTTGGGTTAAAATGAGAAGTATAATACGAGGCCTCTCCCGTTATCAGAGAAAGCAAAGCCACTTGCTCTGCCAAGGCCTGGTTCAAGTTGATGGTGTAGCGGTTGGGAGCATCCTGGGTTTATACTTGCCGCCGCCCTGTTATCTTGACTATAGTTATATTGCGTGAGTAAATTATACTATATATCTAGGTTGAAGTTGCCCGTAGCTAAGTATAAATTTACTTAGGAAGGATTAGCATATCTACAGAGAGGAAGTCACTGCCGCCTTTTATACTTTCCTGCCAGCCCAGGCGCTTTAACTCGCGCCGGATAAAGCTGTTGAGCAGGCCATGGGCAACCAGCACGGTGGTATGGTTCTGGCGGGCGTCCTGGTCGAGAAGGTCGGCGGCTTTTCTGGCGCGGGTGCGGGCCTGCCGGAAGGTTTCGATGTCGCGGTTGTTGAAGCCCAGAAACCAGAGCAGGCGGGCGCTCAGCAGCCATACTTTGATGGGCAGGTGCAGCCACGGCAGCGTGAAAATGCGGCGCTCAAACTCCCGGAAAGTCTCGTTAATGCGCAGTTCCACACCCTCCCCAAAAATGGCGCGCGCTGTTAGCTGCGAGCGAACGAGCGTGCTGCAGTATACTTTCCTTATCTCCTTATAAGGTATCGCCTCGTGCTGGAGTACAAAGGTTTCTACCTGGGCCGTGTCGTAGTCAGAAATATACTTTCGGGCAGCCGTCGCGTTAAAAAAGCCCTTTCGTTCCACCTTGGGCTTGGCGTGGCGGATGAGGAAAATGCGGTAGGGGGTATCGTTCAATGGTAAGCCCTGTTGGTCCTACCCCTTGCATACCACTTGGCGGATGCTTTGGTTCTAAGAAATGTTGGCTGGAGCTAAATCTGCAAATACCTGCTGTTTTATACCTGGCCACTCCAACCGGAGGATACTATAGTAAATGGTGTCGCGGCGGCGCCCGTCGTGCATCTGGGTATGGCTGCGCAGGGTGCCCTCCTCCGTGGCGCCAATCTTCAGCATCGCTCGGCGGGAGCGCAGGTTCAGCACATCTGTTTTCAGTTCTACCCGCTCCATGCGTAGCTCCTCGAAGGCATGCTGCAGCAGCAGGAACTTACAATGGCGGTTGAGGCCGGTGCCACGGTGTTCCTTGCTCAGCCAGGTCCAGCCAATTTCCAGCCGCTTGTCGGGCAGCGATATGTTGCCGTAACTGGTGCTGCCAGCTAGCTTGCCAGTGGCTCTGTCCACGATGAGGAACGTGTAGCGGGTGCCGGAGGCATAGCCCTGCTCCACCGTGGCGGCCCAACCCTGTAGCTCCGCCTCGTTGCTGATACGGGTAGGCATAAAGCGCCAGATATCCTCATCCAACGCTATCTGAGCCAGTTCGGGTAAGTCTGAGGGCAGGTAGCGGCGCAGCAGCACGCGCTGGTTCTGAAGCAGAATGCCTTGGGAAAAGTTCATAGGACAAATATTAGCTGGAGATGAGTGCAAAGTAAACAGTTTTTTTGATTGCGAACAGACGCCTACCACCTGTTATCAGTGCAATGGAAAAGGTGTAAAATGCTGTGGTTTCGAAAGTCTTACCCCTCTATAAGCCCAATAAAACAACAATTAGGCTGTTTTTATATAGCCTTGCGACAGCATCTACAACCCTATTTCCGTCTGCTACGTTCTACCTAACAATTTTCAGCACCCACATAAATTTCTAGTAGGAGGACAAAAATTAACGGAAGACGTGCAGCAACTTAAGGGTAAGAGAGCGATAGTGAGTGGAGGAGGATCAGGCATTGGAAAAGCTATTGCCGCGCAGCTCACTGAAGACGGAGTTCAAACTGCCATTGCCGATCTGCACCTGACCGATAACCTACCCCAAGGAAGCATCTGCCTCACCTGTGATGTTTCCGATGCCGCAGCCATAGACAACCTTTTCGAAGCAGTGCAGCAACAGCTGGGCACACCAGACATACTTGTGTGCAGCGCCGGCCTGGGCGTGCACGAGAAGCTTACGGAGGGAGACCCGGCAAAGTGGCAGCAGGTGATCAACACCAACCTGATGGGCACCCTGCGCCTGATCCGGGCTTTTGTACCGGGCATGCAGGAGGCAGGCACCGGCGATGTAGTGATCGTGTCGTCGGTAGCGGCAGGACAGGCCTACGCTTACGGAGGCGTGTATGCTGCGACCAAAACTGCCTTGCAGGTAGTTGCCGAAACGCTGCGGCAGGAGGTCTTGCCCGGTATCCGGGTTACGGTAGTGGCACCGGGAGTGACCGACACTGCCTTTTTCGAAAACACCTTATCCGGCAGCCAGACGGTGGAAAGTATAGGATATGGTGCCCTCACCCCCGAAGAAGTAGCAGATGCCGTCTTATATGCCCTACGTCAGCCACCGGGAGTATCCATCAACAACATCACCCTTAGGCCCACGGCGCAGGTATTTTAACACCGGTCAGAGCCTATCTAACCATATCAGCACCCGAAATAAAAGTACAAACTAAACAGAAAGTAAACTTAATACTATGAAAGACAAGGTATTGATTACCGGCGGCGCCGGCTTTATCGGTTCTCACCTGGCCGATGAACTGCTGCAGCAGGGGTATGCCGTAAGAGCATTGGACAATTTGAGCGAGCAGGTACATGGCAAAGACTGCCAGCGGCCGGCGTATCTGCATGAAGATGTGGAGCTGCTGATTGGGGATGTACGCAACCCGGAGGATGTGGCGCGCGCGCTGGAGGGGGTGGACTACGTGTTCCACTTTGCAGCGATGGTAGGGGTAGGGCAGAGCATGTACGAGCTGCGCGAGTATACCGATGTGAATAACATTGGCACTACGGTGTTGCTGGAGGCACTGATCAAGAAGCCTGTGAAGAAGCTGGTGGTGGCCAGCAGCATGAGCATCTACGGGGAGGGGCTCTACAAAACCGCCGCAGGTGAACTGTCCACTGTGCAGGAGCGGCCACTGGAGCAGCTGAAAGCAGCCGATTGGGAACTCTACAATGCACAAGGCGAGCAGCTGCAGCCGGTACCCACCCCGGAGTCGAAAGCCCCTAGCTTATCCTCGGTGTACGCCCTCTCTAAGTATGACCAGGAGCGCCTCTGCCTGATGGTGGGTCGTGCCTACAACATCCCAACCGTAGCGATGCGCTTCTTTAACGTGTACGGTACCCGGCAGGCACTTTCCAACCCTTATACCGGGGTACTGGCCATTTTCGCTTCGCGCCTGCTGAACAATAACTCTCCGATGATTTTCGAGGATGGCTACCAGCAGCGGGACTTTGTGCATGTGCGTGATGTGGCATTGGCATGTCGTCTGGCCATGGAGAAGGAGGAGGCGAACGGGCGCGTGTTTAACGTGGGCAGCGGCAACAACTACACCATCCGCGAGATTGGGGAGCGCCTGGCGGCGGTGATGGGCAAGTCAGGCCTCCTTCCGGAGATAACGGGCAAGTATAGGGTGGGGGATATCCGCCACTGCTACGCCGATATCTCGCTGGCCAAGGAAGTGCTGGGCTTTTACCCGCAGGTGGAGTTTAACGCCGGCCTGGAAGAGCTGGCTGGCTGGCTTGAGGGCCAGATCGCCTATGACCGCGTCAGCGAGGCAAGCGCCGAATTGGCTTCCCGCGGCCTCACCGTTTAATCACCCGTTCGTGTACATCAATTAAAGGATTCAAATCAGTATGAAAATAGACGACAAGACTTTGAACAGCAAGCCAACGCTCCCCGTGGTGGGCCTGGTGGAGTGGTTCAGACCCGGTGAGTATGAGCATGTAAAAGAAACCCTGGCAAGCCTGAGGGAACTAGGGGTAACAGAGCTGCGCACTGGCGTTTCGTGGGCCGACTACTATACTCCCGAAGGGCAGGAATGGTACGATTGGCTCATCCCGACGCTGGCCAGGGAGGTACGTATACTTCCCTGCTTTCTGTATACCCCGCCAAGTATAGGCGAGAAACCCCGCACCTCCTCCCCACCCAGGGACAAGAAAGCGTATGCCGATTTTCTGGATGTGTTTATCGCCAGGCATGGGGAGCACTTTGAGTGGGTGGAGCTCTGGAACGAGCCGAACAACATCACAGAGTATGATTTTACCCACGACTACGGCTGGAACAAGTTTGCCGAGATGGTAGGAGGCGCTGCCTACTGGTGCAAGCAACTGGGCAAGAAAACCCTGCTCGGCGGCATGAGCCCGATAGACCCGAACTGGCTGCAGACCATGTACGACCATGGCGTGATGCAATACATCGATGCAGTGGGTGTCCATGGGTTCCCTTATGTGTTCGACCAGCTATGGGACGGCTGGGAGGACAAGATACAGGCCGTGCGCGAGGTAATGGAGCGCAACAACTGCAAAGCCGAGCTCTGGATTACAGAGGCCGGGTTCTCTACCTGGCAGCATGATGAGTTTAAGCAGCTGCAGGAGTTTAAAGAGGTGCTAAAAGCCGATGTCGCCCGCATCTACTGGTACGCTGTAAAAGACCTGAGCCTGGAGCTGCCCACTGTTGGCGGTTTTCACCTGGACGAGCGGGAGTACTATTTTGGGTTAAAACGCGAGGACGGAAGCAGCAAATTGCTCTACCGCCTCTGGGCGCGCCACGGCATCGAGAAGCTTAGCGAGCTCCACTACCTGAAGCGCACCCTGGATGATAACACCGAACCCTACATCCTTATCACGGGTGGGGCCGGCTTTGTAGGCACGAACCTGGCCAAGCGATTGCTGGAGCAAGGAAAGCGCGTGCTGGTGTTCGATAACCTTAGCCGCGACGGGGTGGAGGAGAACCTGCGTTGGCTCCACGACACCTATGGCGACAGGCTGGAAGTATACGTGGGCGATATCCGCGATCTGCAGTCCGTGCGCCACGTCATGAAGCGTGCCGAGCAGGTCTTTCACTTTGCAGCCCAGGTGGCCGTTACCACTTCCCTGGATTTTCCTATCAACGATTTTGAGATAAACGCGCGCGGTATCATTAACGTGCTGGAGGCGATCCGGCAACAGAAAAACCCGCCACCGCTGGTGTTTACCTCCACAAACAAAGTATACGGAGGGCTGGAGGACATGGAGTTTGTCTCCAACGGCTCGCGCTACTACCCGGCCGATGCCGGCACCAAGCAGCATGGCATTTCCGAAAAGCGCCACCTCGATTTCCACAGCCCCTACGGCTGCTCGAAGGGTGCCGCTGACCAGTACGTGATAGACTACGCCCGCACCTACAACCTGCCGATGACGGTGTTCCGGATGAGCTGCATCTACGGCCCGCACCAGTACGGCAACGAAGACCAGGGCTGGGTGGCGCACTTCGCCATTAAGGCCATCGAGGGCGAGCCGGTCAACATCTACGGTGACGGCAAGCAGGTGCGGGATATCCTGTTCGTGGAGGATCTGGTGGATGCCTTCCTGCTGGCGCAGGAGCACATGGATAGTATAAAAGGGCAGGCCTTTAACATTGGCGGAGGACCTGCGAACACCGTGAGTTTGCTGGAGCTGCTCAAAACCATCGGCAAGTTTCGGGGAGCGAAAGTCCCGCTTCAGTTCGGCGCCTGGCGTCCGGGCGACCAGCACTATTATGTATCCGACATCCGCAAGTTCAGGGAGGCCACGGGTTGGTATCCGAAGCATGACGTGCAGGAAGGGGTGGCCAGGCTTTACCAGTGGCTGTGCGAGCACCGCGGCCTCAAAGTACCGATTGCGCTTTCCTCCCTCTTGGAAAAAGAAGAAGAACCGGTAAACAAAGCCGCAGTAGCTTAACATGATGCAAGAAACGCTTACAACACATAACCCAGCAGTGGCCAGCACCCACGCCACCACCATGAAAGCCGCCGTGCTGGCAGCGCCACAAAGTATAAAATTAGAGGAAACCGCCCTGCCCGAGCCAAAAGCCGGGCAGGTGCGCATCCGGCTGCAGGGCTGCGGCCTTTGTGCCTCCAACATCCCGGTGTGGGAGGGGCGCGAGTGGTTCAGCTACCCGGTAGCGGCCGGCAACCCGGGCCACGAGGGTTGGGGTGTGGTAGACGCCGTAGGGGAAGGGGTAGACCAGGTGCAGCCCGGTGATCGCGTGGCCGCTTTGTCTTACAACGCCTATGCCGAGTACGATGTGGCCGATGCCGATAAGGTGGTGAAACTGCCCGATTCTTTGCAGGGTAAACCCTTCCCCGGCGAGCCGCTGGGCTGCTCCATGAACATCTTCCGCCGCAGCGACCTGCAGGCCGGGCAGACGGTGGCCATCCTGGGCATCGGTTTCCTGGGAGCGCTCCTGATTCAACTGGCCAAGGATGCCGGGGCTCGGGTTATTGCCGTGTCGCAGCGGGAGTTCTCTTTGGAAGTTGCAAAGGCATGTGGCGCAGACGAGGTAATTAAAATGGATGATCACTATAAAATTATAGAAAAAGTAAAGGAACTAACAAACGGAAACTTCTGCGAACGCGTAATAGAGTGCACCGGAAAGGAGTGGCCGCTGAACCTGGCCGGTGAGCTTACTGCCGAGCGCGGCAAGCTGGTGATCGCCGGTTTCCATCAGGACGGCATGCGGCAGGTGAACATCCAGCTCTGGAACTGGCGCGGCCTGGACGTGATCAATGCCCACGAGCGCGACCCGAAAGAGTACATCAAAGGCATAAGAGAAGCTGTAGCGGCTGTGGAGTCGGGCCGGATGAACCCGGAAAAGCTCTACACTCACACCTATACGTTACAAGAAATTGCAAAAGCATTCGAACACCTCACAAGCCGCCCCGACGGTTTTGTGAAAGCCCTTATAACCTACTGAACATGACGGAAACTATACTTGACAAGGCGGAAGCCCCTTCAGCATCTTCTTCTACTACCTCTGGTCAACCACCAAGGCTCGGTTTCCTGGGCGTTGGCTGGATCGGGCGTAACCGGATGGAAGCAATCTCAAAGTATAAAGCCGGAGAGGTAGCCTATATCGCCGATACAGCACCCCAAAATGCTGAAGAGGCACTGAAAAGTGAGCCTGGGGCAAAGCAGGTGTCCTCGCTGGAGGCCATGCTGCAGCAGCCTGAGGTGAACGGAGTCGTTATCGCCACGCCAAGCGCCTTTCATGCCGAGCAAAGTACCCTAGCCCTGAAGGCAGGCAAGCATGTGTTCTGCCAGAAGCCGCTGGGGCGCAACGTGGAGGAGACCAAGCGCGTGGTAGAGGCTGCGCGATCGCAGAACAAACTCCTAGGGGTAGACTTATCCTATCGCCATACCAAGGCCATGCAGGAAGTTTACAAGGTGGTGCAGAGTGGCGAGTTGGGCCAGATTTATGCCATCGAGCTGGTGTTCCACAACGCCTATGGCCCCGACAAGGCCTGGTTCTATGAGCCAAAGCTTTCGGGTGGCGGCTGCGTGATAGACCTGGGTGTGCACCTGGTGGATCTGGCCCTGTGGAGCATGAATTTCCCGGAGGTAAAGCAGGTGCAGAGTCACCTCTACGCCAAAGGCAAACCGATAAGTATGGCAGAAGGCAAAGTAGAGGACTATGCCGCCGCGCACATCGAACTGGAGGGCAACACGCTCCTGCAGCTGAGCTGCTCCTGGAACCTGCCGGCCGGTCAGGAGGCCATTATCAGCGCCACTTTTTACGGCACAAACGGGGGCGTGGCGTTTAAAAACGTGAAAGGCTCCTTCTACGACTTTGTGGCCGAGCGATACCACGGTACCAAGACCGAGCAACTCTGCGCCCCGCCTGACGAGTGGATGGGCCGTGCCGGCGTGGCCTGGGCAGCGCGAGTAGCCAAGGGCGAAGGCTTTAGCGAGGAAGCCGAAGAGTATGTAAAAGTAGCAGAAGTATTAGATAAAATTTACGGAAGATAGGAGTATGGAGGCACAACATCCTGCAAAGATTTTGATGACGGCGGACACCGTAGGTGGTGTCTGGACCTATGCGCTGGAGCTGATTAGGGCTTTGGCTCCTTTTAAAACACACGTGGCCCTGGCTACCATGGGCGCACCGCTCACCGAGGAGCAGCGCCAGCAGGTGGAGGACATCGACAACATGACCCTCTACGAAAGCCACTATAAACTGGAGTGGATGGATGATCCCTGGCAGGACGTGGATCAGGCGGGCCAGTGGCTGCTCAAACTCAAAGAGGAGGTACAGCCAGACCTGGTACACCTGAACGGGCTGGTGCATGGCGCCCTTAATTTTGGCGTGCCTACAGTCGTGGTGGTGCACTCTTGTGTACTGTCGTGGTGGAGAGCCGTGAAGGACGAGGAGGCGCCGAAAGCCTGGGAAAAGTACAAGGAAATGGTGACCAAAGGCCTTCAAAATGCAACGATGGTGGTGGCGCCAACACAGGCCATGCTGCACCAGGCGGAGGCTTTGTACGGACCTTTTCAAAACAGCACGGTAGTGTACAACGGCCGCGGACAGCACAGCTTCCAGTTTGGTAGAAAAGAGCCCTTCGTGTTTAGCATGGGCCGCGTGTGGGATGAAGCCAAAAACATCTCCATGCTCGCGCACATCGCCTCCGACCTGCCCTGGCCGGTATACATTGCAGGTGACGCGCGCCATCCGGCTACCGGAAAAGAGGTAGAGCTGGAGAACGTGCATTTCCTGGGCCAACTGACTGAGAAAGAAGTGTCGGACTGGCTATCCAGAGCATCGATTTATACCTTGCCTGCCAAGTATGAGCCTTTCGGGCTGACTATCCTGGAGGCGGCCATGTCGGGTTGCGCGCTGGTAGTGGGCAAAACCGACAGCTTGGCAGAAGTATGGGGCAACGCGGCCAAGTATGTGAACCCGAACGATGCCGACGAGCTGCGCGACACGATCAAGAACCTGATCGAAGACGAGTTTGGCCGCAACATCATGGCCTGTCGCGCCGTGAAGCGCTCCCATGGTTACACCGCCGACCCTATGGGCCAGGATTACGACCATGTGTACCGCCAGCTGCTCAAGCAAACAGTAACAGTATAATTCTAAATGAGTGATTGAGGGAATACGTGAATTTTTTACGTCGACCTTTTTCCATGTCATCCTGAAAGGGTCTTGTTAGCCCGTAGCGACTGCTTTGAGACCTGGCCACTAAGACCGTTACAAGATGACAGCACTGAAAGACGTACTTTTTCACTCAGTTTCTCATTCAAATACCTGAAATCCAAAAACGAACTTACAAAAACGAAATGCATATAGTCCTTTTCTACCACTCTATACTTTCTGACTGGAACCATGGCAACGCGCATTTCCTGCGTGGCATTGTGCGGGAGCTGGAGGGGCGGGGGCATCGGGTGCAGGTATATGAGCCGGAGAACGGTTGGAGCCTGCAAAATCTGGTAGAAGGTTACGGAAAGGAGAAGCTCGACGAGCTGCAGGCTTACTACCCTGGCCTCAGCACCAACTTTTATAGGTTGGAAAGTATAAACCTGGATGAAGTGCTATCTGAAGCCGACCTGGTGCTGGTGCATGAGTGGAACGAGCACGAGCTGGTAAAACGCATCGGGGAGCACCGCGCCAACGGCGGCAAGTATAAACTGCTCTTCCACGACACCCACCACCGCGCCGTGACTGAGCGCGAAAGTATGGCAAAGTATGATTTGCGCCATTACGACGGTGTGCTGGCCTTTGGGCAGAAAATACGCGATTTATACTTGCAGGAAAGCTGGACCCGGAAAGCCTGGACCTGGCATGAGGCCGCCGATACCTCGGTTTTTTACCCACGCGAACAAAAGGCGTATGAAGGCGACCTAATCTGGATTGGCAACTGGGGCGATGAGGAGCGTACCGCCGAGCTGCACGAGTTCCTGATAAACCCGGTGAAGGAGCTGGGGCTGAAAGCCAAAATCTACGGCGTGCGCTACCCGGAGCATGCCCGCAAAGCCCTGGCGGATGCCGGTATAACATATGGTGGCTGGTTGCCGAACTACAAAGCGGCGGAAGAATTTGCCAAGTATAAGGTAACCGTGCACGTACCGCGCCGGCCCTACGTGGAGGCGCTGCCAGGCATCCCGACCATCCGCCCCTTCGAGGCCATGGCTTGCGGCATTCCGCTTATCTCCTCGCCCTGGGACGATGCCGAGGGGCTGTTCACGCCCGGACAGGATTTTCTGGTAGCTCGAAACGGTGAGGAGATGAAGCAGCACCTGCAAGCCATACTTCGTAACCCTGAAAAAGCAAATGCCTTGGCCGCACGTGGCCTGGAAACTATCCGCAAACGCCATACGTGTGCCCACCGTGTAAACGAGCTGGAGAAAGTATGCGAGGAGCTGGGCATAGCCGAATCAAATATCTATCTCACCCCCAAAGCGCAAGTTTTACATGAACAATAACAAACTCAAAATAGCATTTTTCGGCTCCAGCCTGGTGTCTGCCTATTGGAACGGCGCGGCTACCTACTACAGGGGCATTATCCGGGCGCTGAGCGAGCGTGGCCATAAGGTTACCTTCTACGAGCCGGACGCTTACGATCGCCAGCAGAACCGCGACATGGACGACCCGGAGTGGGCCAAAGTAGTGGTGTACAAAGCCACGGAGGAGTGCGTTTACGAGTGCCTGGAGGACGCCCAGCATGCCGATATGGTGGTGAAAGCCAGCGGTGTGGGCGTGTTCGACGAGCTGCTGGAGCGCGAAGTGCTCAAGCTGCAGACCGACGACCGGTTGGTGGTGTTCTGGGATGTGGACGCACCAGCTACCTTAGACCGTGTGCATAACAACCCAAGCGACCCGTTCCTGCCGCTGATACCGCGCTACGACATGGTGCTTACCTATGGTGGGGGCGACCCCGTGGTGAATGCCTACGAGGCGCTGGGCGCAAAAAAATGCGTGCCTGTTTACAACGCCCTGGATACGGCCACGCACTTCCCCGTGGACCCCGACCCGCGCTTTGCCTGCGATTTGGCCTTTCTGGGCAACCGCCTGCCCGACCGCGAGGCCCGTGTGGACGAGTTCTTCCTAAAGCCGGCAGCCCTGGAGCTGAACAAGAAATTCATTATCGGCGGCAGCGGCTGGGGAGACAAGCAGATGACGGATAACGTGCATTACACAGGCCACGTATACACCAACGACCACAATGCCTTTAATTGCACGCCCATGGCCGTGCTAAACATCAGCCGCGAAAGTATGGCCCGCTACGGGTTCTCGCCGGCCACACGCGTTTTTGAGGCGGCGGGGGCAGGTGCCTGCATTATCACTGACTACTGGGAGGGTATTGAGTTTTTCTTCGAACCCGGAAAAGAAATACTCGTGGCCCGCAACGGAGCCGACGTGGCTAAGATAATAGCAGAATTATCTAAAGAAAAAGCAAAAGCAATCGGAGAAGCTGCGTATAAGAAAGTACTGGCTGCGCACACCTATCAGCATCGTGCAGAGCAACTGGAAAAACTGCTGTACGCGAAAGTTACATTTAAAAATAAAGCATTAGCATGAATATCGTAATTCTTGGCTTATCCATCACCTCCAGCTGGGGCAACGGCCATGCCACCACGTTCAGAGGTCTGGTAAGAGAGCTAAACAAGCAGGGCCATCAGGTTACTTTTCTGGAGCGGGATGTTCCTTGGTATGCCGGAAACCGCGATTTACCCAACCCGGAGTTCTGCCGCACCGAGCTTTATAGCTCCCTGGAAGAGCTGAAGAGCGGTTTTGCCGAGGAAGTGCGCGAAGCTGACATGGTAATCGTCGGATCGTATGTGCCGGAAGGGGTGCCGGTAGGGGAGTGGGTCATCAAGACGGCCCGCGGTATTAAGGCTTTTTATGACATCGACACACCGGTAACACTAGCTAAACTGGATCGCGGCGATTACGAGTACCTGCACCCAAACCTCATCCCCAAGTATGATTTATACTTATCCTTTACAGGAGGGCCTACCCTGGATGTGCTGGAGCAAAAGTATGGCTCGCCTATGGCCAGGCCGCTCTACTGCTCTATCGATCCAAAGCTATACTATCCAGAGCTGTTGGAGAGCAAGTGGGACATGGGCTACCTGGGCACCTACTCCGACGACCGCCAGCCGCCGCTCGACAAGCTGATGCTGGAGACTGCCCGCCAGTGGCCGCTCGGGCGCTTTGTGGTGGCCGGACCACAGTACCCGGCGAGTATAAAATGGCCGAAGAATGTAGAGCACATCCAGCACCTGCCACCTTCCGCCCACCGCAACTTTTACAACAGCCAGCGCTTTACACTCAACATCACCCGGGCCGACATGGTGAAAGCAGGGTACTCGCCGAGTGTGCGCCTTTTTGAGGCAGCGGCCTGCGCTACCCCGATAATCTCCGACTACTGGGAGGGGCTGGATACCATCTTTAAACCCGATGAAGAGATTCTGATCTCCAACGACGCCAAGGACACGCTCCGCTACCTGCGCGAGATCTGCAAGTCAGAGCGCAAGCTGATTGGGGAGCGGGCCCGTAAGAAAGTGCTGGCGCACCACACGGCCGCCCACCGCGCCAAGGAGCTAATCAGTTATGCCGAGGAACTGATGACCCTGGAGAATCCTTTCGCGAATGCGGAAGTAGGGCAGGAAGTATAAATGCCGCTTATAGCACTGATAAACAGCCGCCTCTGCCAAGTGCCGGGGCGGCTGTTTTGTTTTATGCATCATTAGCTGCTGCAGCTGCGTAAGCTCTCACATATAAATCATAAAAAAATTGAATGTATGTCGGAGATAGAAGCGCTGGCACCCTGGTTTCACAACCTGCACCTGCCTAACGGGGAGCAGACCGCCCCTCAGCATTTCCTGGGCGATTTCCCCAGGTTTAAGTGGCTGGAACTGGAGCCTTTTATCCCGCAGGACCTGACGGGCCAGGAGGTACTGGACATTGGCTGCAACGCCGGCTTTTATAGTATAGAATTGGCTAAGCGCGGCGCCAACGTGCTGGCCATCGACGTGGACCCACACTACCTGCGGCAGGCGGAGTGGGCGGCCAGGCAATTTGGCTTAGAGGATAAAATAGAATTCAGGCAGATGCAGGTGTATGATGTAGCGCGCCTCGACCGGCAGTTCGACCTGATCTGGTACATGGGCGTGCTCTACCACTTGCGTTATCCGTTGCTTTCGCTTGATATTCTCTCCCGTAAATGCCGCGGTCAGATGGTGTTCCAGACCCTGACCATGCCCGGCCAGGAACAGGCCGAGGTGCCTGAGGACATGGAGCTAAACGATCGCAAGCGCATGCTGGAGGGGGGCTGGCCCAAAATGGCCTTCATCGAAAAACGGATGGCCGGCGATGTAACCAACTGGTGGGCTCCTAACCATGCCGCCATACTGGCGATGATGCGCTCCTGCGGCTTCCGACTGAAGGCACAGCCAGGCCATGAGCTTTACATACTTGAAGCGGATGAGCAACTGAAGCAAAGCCAGCTGTGGAACGAGTCAGAATACCTCTCGGCCACCGGCCAGGACTGGCAGGAGGCTGTGCAGCAAAAAGTAGCTGGCAAAAACGAGTACATGGTGCGGCGGAACGGGAAGAAGGAGTAGCACAGTAGCCATTACAAAGTATAAACCAAGGCCATGCTCTCAGCGTGGCTTTTTTACGTGGATAAAGTATAACTTGCAAGTATGAGTGATAAGAGTAAAGCACCCCAGCCCTGGAAGATTCGGAAATCGGACATGGTGGTGGATGAGAAATGGTATAAACTGCGCCGCGATGAGGTGGAGCTGCCAAACGGCCATGTGATGGATGACTACTACGTGAGCGTGCGCCCGAACGTGGTGCTGGTGTTTCCGCTTACCGAGGATGGCCATGTGATTTTTGTGCGGCAGTATAAGCATGCCGCTGGCAACATATTTATCGAATTACCCGGTGGCGTGATTGACGACCATGAAACAGAGCCCCTGGAAGCCGCCCACCGCGAGCTGCTGGAGGAAACCGGGTATACCTGCGAACACCTGGAGCCACTGCTGGAGGTAATCGACAACCCTACCAAGGATACGAACAAGATTTACTACTTTATGGCCCGTAACGCCTGCCAAGTAGCCGAACAAGACCTGGATATCAGCGAGCACATCGAGGTGTTGAAAGTACCCCTGCAGGAAGTAGAAAGTATGGTGACGAGCGGACAAATCAATGTGGCTGGTTCCATCGCCCTCTGCCTGCTGGCGCTGCGGAAATTGGGGGTGTAAAAGTATAAACCCTCCAGATATTGGCTCCCGTCTGCTATGCACTTCTGTAGCCACTCCCTTAGCAACAGGGAAGGGAGTACTGCAACGCCGGGCCCAACCACCCCTTACCCCTCCTTAGCTAAGGAGGGGAATTATACTTGCTACTCACTATGTCATCTCGAGCAGAGCGAGAGAGCTATCGGAAATTCTATTTACAAGTCTTCGTCTCAGCATGCGATTACACCCCTATTGAGCTTCGCTCGCAAGTTTCGACTCTCGTCTCACTTGTCCTCAAGGGGACAGTTCTATACTTACTATTTTATACTTTACTTTCCAGTAGCAGAGGCTATGGCTATTGAATCTGTTCCCAGCCTTTGGGTTGAGCGCCTTGTAGATTTCTAGTGCCCGCTAAGGGCATTGCGACGAAGGGTAGCAAAGGAAATGTACACAGCGCGATGCCCGAAGGCGAGGCCTCCCGGCCTGGGAGGGCAGAAAGTATGTTATGCAACGTTAGGTTAGTGGGAACTAGAGGATGAACGGTAGCCAGCAAGAATAGCTTGGTTCAAGTTAAAGGAAGCGGCGGCTCGGGAAAGTATAAACCAACAAGTACATAAAGTATAGCCCAAGTATAAGTATGGCTTTTCAAGCCAGTCAAGTTGCAAACTTGACACCATCGTAGGACACAAGTCTGAAGACTTGCGCCATAAATTGGCGGTAGCTAAAGTATAACGGCACAAACGGACGCTTGCGCCATATAAAGCCAGCGCTCAGCAGCCCGCTATACTTTAGCAAAAGGATTCTCCGGCTTTACCAGCAGCACCTTCTCCCGCTCCACCACCACAGAACCGGGGGGAGATCCCTTCGGTTTACGTACCCATTTCTTCGGCGTGTAGATAACCGGACACAGCGAATCGGTTTTGCGTTTGCTGTAGTAGGCCGCCAGTTGCGCCGCCTTCTCCAGTACCGTGTTGGGGATGGTTTTGCCTGCCTGGTACTTGATCACCACATGCGAGCCTGACACGTCCTTGGCGTGCAGCCACATGTCCTCCTTGTAAGTATGGCGCTGGGTGAGCTCGTCGTTGTTCTGGGAGCTTTTGCCTACTAGTATCTTAAATCCTTCGCTTTCAAATACCCGGAATGGAATCTGTACCTGCTCCTGCTGTTTGCTGCCGAGTAGGTGGTTGTACTCCCGCAGGAAAACTTTCAGTTGCTTGTAATTTTCCACCTCGCTCAGTGCCTGCAGCGCATCCTCCAGCACAATGAGTTCCTCCAACTTGCGTTCGGTTTTCTCCTCCAGCTGCTTTACCTCCAGGTGCTGGTTCTTGGCTTTGCGGTAGAGACGCTCGGCATGCTTCTGGGGTGTCTCGTGCTGCTTTAAAGTATAAATGCGGGTCCGGTCGGTGTAAAAATCGTAGAGTTCTACCTCAGTGGCGCGCGGCGGAATATTGGTGAGGTTGGCCATGAGCACGTCGGCGGTCTGGGAGTAGGATCGGTTGTGGCGCAGCTCCTGCAGCTTCTCCTCGCTTTGTTCCAGCACCGTTTGGGTTATGTACCGCTTGCGCTCCAACTGCTGCTTTGCCTGCTCGTACTGCTGCTTGAAACCTGTTTCGGATAAGTATAAACGAGTAAACTGACTGGCCGCTTCCAAAGGCTCCTGAAAAGTATAGACCACCTCACCGAGCGGCAACAGCGACAGGCGCAACTTGTCCTGCAAGCGGATGATGTAATAAGCTTCCGGCGCCTCCAGGATATCCAGCATACTTTGCACCAGCTCCCATTTCTCCTCCAGCTTGGCCTGGCTGTAGCCGCGTTCTTCCAGGTATAAAGCGGGCACATCGCCGAAGGTGGGGTATACTTTGCGCAGGTTGCCCTCGGCAGCCGCAAAGGCAGCAAAGTTCTGCTGCAGCGGCCTGTCCATCTGCAGCGGGTTTAGCTCAGCATCAGCCGGGAATTTCTTCAGAAACAGCTTAATGGCCTCCCCGTTCTGGTAGAGCACGATGTTAGAGCGGTTACCGAACATCTTGAACAGCAAAGTATAGCCGCCGGAAAGTATAAAATAGAAGCTGCGCTCATTCTGGTGCGGCACCACGCCCTCCACTGTCTGCCCCTGCATCTCCTGCATCAGCTCGATGGTGTTGGCGCGGGCTCTCTTAAACTCGGTGGGGAAGGAGAGGGAAGTGAAGTGCGGCCCCAGCTGCGCTCGGATGTATAGTTCCTCGTGCCCGCGGGCAAAGCCAAGTATAAGCTCGGCCTTGTTCTGGCTGAAAGCCGTGACCACCTGCATGCCCACCACTTTGGATCGCAGGGCCTGTGCCAGTTGCCGTAAAAAGTAAAAGTTCAGGTGCATTTTTTCTTGACAAAGGACTCCATGACAAAAGACAAAGGATATTTATACTTGATTTACACTCTATGGCAAACTAACAAAAGTCTTTTGTCCTCTGTCACAAAGTCCTTTGTCAAAGAATTATACTTCGATCTGCAGGCCGTCGTAGCCGAGGCGGATGAAGTCGGGGAGTTGCAGTTCTACTTCGCGGTGCAGTCCCATCAGGTGGCTGATGTGGGTGAGGTAGGCCTGTTCCGGTTGCAGGTCCTCCAGCACGGCAACGGCTTCTTTCAGGGAAAAGTGCGAGATGTGGTGCTCGTGGCGCAAAGCGTTTAGTACAATCACCTTAGAGCCGCGTATCTTTTCCTTTTCCTCCTCCGCGATATAGTTGGCGTCGGTGATGTACGTGAAATCGCCAACACGGAAACCCAGCACAGGTAGCTTGTAGTGCATCACCCGGATAGGTATGAACGGCACCCCCTCCACCTCAAAAGGCTCCACCGTAATGGGGTACAACTCCACCCGCGGTATGCCCGGGTATTTATAGTCCGCAAAGATATAGGAGTACTCCCGCTTCAGCTGCTCCAGCACGCGTTGCTCGGCGTAAACAGGCATGTCTTTGTGCTGCGAGAAATTGTAGGCGCGGATGTCGTCGAGACCGGCGGTGTGGTCTTTGTGCTCGTGGGTAAATACCAGGGCATCCAGTGTTCTGATGCGCTCGCGCAGCACCTGCTGCCGGAAGTCTGGGCCGGAGTCGATGACAATGCTCTTCTCACCGACCTGCAGGTGCACCGACACGCGCAGGCGCTTGTCGCGGTAGTCCACAGATCGGCAAACCTCGCAAGTGCACCCGATAACCGGTACGCCCTGCGAGGTGCCAGTGCCTAACAATGTTACTTTCAATTGGCGTTTTCTCCGTTTCGGATTTCCAGGTAAAGCTGCCTGTTTTTCTCGCTCAGGCGGCTCTCGTCCACAGAAATGGTGCGAAGGATATCGTAAAGGCAGTTTATCTTCCCCTCCAGGCTGTAGTACTTGTTCACCACAGCCACCTTCATATCTTTAAGCACACAGTAGCCGGCTTTAAAATTGCCCTTTTCGTAGCGCAGCACAAAATCCGACTCTGCAAAAATATCCTCCAGCTTGTTTAAAAAAGGCCGTGTGTACTTTAAGTGCATTAACGTGCTACGGTATACTTTTTCACGGTTTCCACCAGCATGTCGAAATCCAGCGGCTTAGGCAGGTAGTCGTTAATACCCACAGCCTTAAAGTCTTCCATGCTATAGTTGTTGGCGTTGCCTGTAACGGCAATAATCGGAATGTTGGCTATTTCCGGGTTCTTGCTGGCGCGGATCTCCTTGGTGCACTCCATGCCGTTCTTCACCGGGATGTTCAGGTCCATCAGGATAGCATCAATCTTGTTAGATTCTACTTGTTTAAGAACCTCGCCACCGTTCTTGGCTGTCAGGATCTTATACTTCTGCAGCTCCAGGATCTTTTTAGTCAGGTTCAGGATAACAGAGCTATCCTCAGCGATCAAAATAGTTTTATTTTCTGCCATTTTTAGCTGAATATAATGTCCTTATAAGTTTTTTTATAGTTTTCGTACTGCATTTGCAACGCAGAGAAGTCTTTGTCTACCCCCTCCAGGTTGTCGTTTTTGATGTCGTGCTCTATTTTTTTGGCCAGTTCCGCCAGCGGATTAATGCCCAGGGTAAAACCGGTGCCTTTAAGCTGATGCAATGTACTTAAAATACCTTTGTAATGTTGTATATCGAGTTCTTTTTTGGCTTCCTGGAGCAGCCCGGCGGCCTCTTCCTCAAACTCAGAATATAATTGCTTGGTAAAATCCTCTCCGCCTATCTCCTTCAGCTGCTCCACCACGGATAAATCTATAATTGGCTCCTGCAGTTGCGGTGCCTCTTCAGCAACAGCCTCCTCTTCCATACCTGCGCCTTTGGCCATCCACTTGCTTATCACAGCATGCAAATCGGAGCTTTTAACCGGTTTGGATACATAATCGTCCATCCCCTGGTTCATAAACTTCTCGGCATCATCCTTCATCGAGTAGGCCGTCATGGCAACAATGGGCGGGCAGGCACTGCCGAGCTGCTCCTTGATATGGTTTGTAGCGGTAACCCCATCCATCTCAGGCATTTGGATGTCCATGAAAATGATGTCGTACTGGTGCTGGGTAGCGTGGGCTATCGCCTCGAAGCCGTTGGAGGCAATGTCGGTGCGGCAGCCCAGGCGCTCGAGCTGCTTCTGCGCCACCTTCTGGTTTATCTGGTTATCGTCCACCAGCAGCACGTAAGGCTCATCCTCAAAGGTGTCCACTTCCTGGTGCTGCTGCAGCTGGCGCAGTTGCTGTGCTTCTACCTCCTTGGCGCTGGCCGCACGCACTTTTATGTTGAACCAGAACACGCTGCCGTCGCCCTCCCTGGATTCCACACCGATGTCACCGCCCAGCAACTGCGTGAGCTGTTTGGAGATGGCAAGGCCAAGGCCGGTGCCGCCAAAGGTTTTAGTGGAGGAGTTGTCGAGCTGGGTGAAATCGTTAAACAGCAGTTCCTGCCCTTCCGGCGAGATGCCTATACCGGAGTCCTTCACACGCACATGCAGCCTGTAATGCTGCCCCGCCAGTTTGTCTGCACCCACTGTTATACTAACAGAACCGGCGTTGGTAAACTTGATGGCGTTGGAGGTAAGGTTAGACAAAATCTGCAGCAACCTGGTCTCGTCGGTAACGATATGGCGCGGCACACTTGGATCGATGCTGTAGGTAAACTGCAGGTCCTTTTGCTGGGCCCGGTTCACGAACAGAGAGTGTATTTTTCCCAGTGTCTCGTGCAGGTCCACGCCGCTTTCGTGCAGCACCAGTTTGCCCGCCTGTATTTTGCTCAGGTCCAGGATGTCGTTCAAAATGGCCAGTAGGGCGTCGGATGACTTGCGCAGCGTATCGATATACTCCCGTTGCTCCGGATCGGTGTTTATCTGGCTCATCAGGTCTATCATGCCAATGATGCCGTTCATCGGGGTGCGCAGCTCGTGGCTCATGTTGGCCAGGAACTGTGTCTTCACCTTCAGCAGGTTCTCGGCCTCTTCCTTGGCGCGGAGCAAGGCCATCTGCGTACGCTTCAGCTCCGACACGTCACGGATTACACCTTCCAGGCCCATGGGCTCCCCCGCATCGTCGTATATCAGCCTGGCATCCAGCACGACTGTTTTACGGGTGCCATCCTTGCAAACCATCTCAACCTCTATATCCCGCACGTTTTGCTGCTCCAAAACCTTGTTAATAAGGAGGATCCGTTGTTCAGGGTTTGCGTAGAAGTCTGTTGTTCTCATGCCAAGTGCCTCCTGCTCACTGTAGCCCAGCAGCTGTGTGACGGAAGGGCTTACAAGCAGGAGGTTTCCGGAGAGGTCGGTGCGGTAGTACACGTCCTGGAACGACTCGAAGATGGTGCGGAACTTCTCCTCGCTCTCCGCCAGGGCCAGCTCCGATTTTTTCTTGTCTGTTATATCCAGGGCAATACCTGATATTTCCTCAAACGAGCCATCCTCCATGTAGATGGGGTGCAGGTATACCTCGCGCCAGCTTTTGCCGTTTTGCAGCGCAATTTCAAAGTGCTGCGGATGCCCGGCAAACACCTGCTTATACTTGTCCTCCCAGAAGGCCCATGAGCCTTCGTGCACCATAGTGCCGTTGCTGATTTGGGAGAAAGGCGAAATCTCAAGTCCGTTTCGCTCGTTAAACTCCTGCGCAAAGTTCCGGTTAAAGGAGGTCAGTTCGTAGTTGCGGTTGATGGACCACATGTGGTGCGTACCCGACTCGAAGATGGCGTTGAGGCGCGCGTTTTGCGTGTTAATCTGCTCCTCGTTGCGCTTACGCTCGATGGCCAGGGCCACCTGGTTCGAGATAAAATGCAGAATCTCGATGTCGGTGCTGACATAGGCCTCCGGGTTTTGGTAATCCTGCAGCGTGATTACCCCGATGATGCGCTCGCCGATAGCCAGCGGGGAGCAAAGTATAACTTCCGGCACTGCCCCGAACAGGACAAGCCCTTCGCGCTCGGCCAGCTCCAGCAGCTCCTGTTTCTGCATGTACAGCGGCTTGCCCGTATGGATGATATACTCTGAAAGTCCCTTGGAGAACGGCCGCTTCATCTGTGCCTTCGAGGCCCTGTCCACAAACTGGTCTACCAGGTACACAAAGCTCAGGTCCTTTTGATCCGGGTCGCAGAGGGCGATGTAGATGTTGCGCGTCTCGATTATTTTGCTCAGCTCCCGGTGGATGGCCGAGTAAAGCGAGTTAAGGTCCTTGCTGCTGATGGCCAGGTTGGCGATACTATAGTATACTTTCTGCAGCCGCTCGGCCTTGATGCGGTCTGTGATGTCGTGCAGAATAGCTCGCGTGGCTACTGGCCGGTTATCCTGCCAGCTGCAGGTGATACTGCCAATCAGGTGCACCGGCTTTCCGCTCTTGGTCAGGAACACCGTTTCGATCTTGTTCACATTCTCGCCCTTGTACAGGTTGCGCAGCTGGTAAATCAGCTTGGCCTTGTAGTAGGGGTGCACAATATCGTTCAGCGTCAGCGACTCTATATCCTGGTCGGTATAACCGAGGCGGTCTTTCCAGGCCTTGTTTACGAAGATGAACTTATTGTCTACCGAGATATTCTGGATCAGGTCATGGGCATTGTCGAAGAGGTCCTGCAGGCGGATTTTGTTGTCCTTCAGGGCCTCCATGGCAATGCGCTTATCGGTCATGTCCTTGCCTACATGCGTGATGCCCGTTATCTGGCCTTCCGTGTCGTAGTCAAACATAGCATTCCAGCGCATGGTCTTCAACTGACCCGACTTTGTGATCACATCACGCTCATAGTAGGTGCTTATCTGCTTTGTCTGCAGGGCCTTCCTGAAATCCTGTACCCGCTGCGCGCGCTCCTGCTTGGGCACAAGCAGCTCGTAAAAATTCTGGCCAATCAGCTCTTCCTCCGGGTACTCGACATACTTCATGAAATAGTCGTTGGCCACGGTGATGTGCCCCTCTGTGTCGAGGCTGTAGTAGATCAGGTTTACCTTATCCAGGAAGCTGCGGAACTGGTTCATCGACTCGTGCAGCACCTCCTCGCGGCGCTTGTTTTGCTGCACCAGCTTGCGTTGCGTAATGTCGCGCTTAAACACCTGGATGTAGGACTGGCCGTCCAGCAGGAGGCGGTTCACATTTATCTCTGAGTCGAAGTGGGTGCCATCCTTGCGGATGTTTTTCCACTCAAACGTGACAGAGCGGCCTGTTTCCAGCACCTCCTTCATCAGGCGGGCTGTTTTGTCCGAGGAACGTTCCCCGTCCGGCTGAAACTCAGGCGAGAAGTCTACAGGCGATTTGCCGATAAGGTCTTCGCGGGTGCAACGGAAGAACTCAATGGCCTTGTCGTTGCACTCCACCACCAGGCCATCCTTAAACAAAAGGATAGCATCGTAGGAGGACTCGAAGAGCAGCTTATACTTGTCCTCGGAGCTGATGAGCTGCTGCTGCAGCCGGTGCCGATCGATATAATTACCAATGGCCGAGCCGATAAAATCAAGCAGCGAGACGAACGACTGCGTCATGCGTGGCTCGTTGTTAGGCCAGATCAGGATGAGGGCCAGCACCTTGTTATCCGATATTATCGGTACAAGGGTAAACGTGCGGTACAGCTTTTTCTGCAGGTAATCCTGAAGAGCCGTTACCGCGTGGCGCCTGTTTTCCGAGTGTAGCTGCTTTACCTGTTCCAGCGGAAGTTGCAGCGCTTCGGGAAGGGCGGGGTTGCCTACCTCACCGGCAGAGTAGGAGAGACGCACCACGTCTGCCTCGTACGCGTCAAAAGTATAAACACAGCCCCCTTTCACGTCGCTCTTCTCCAGCAGCTCGTCCAGGGTGTTGTGCAGGATGTCGTGCGGGCTGTCGGTGGAGGAGAGGTTGGTGATGATCTGGTTTACAAACTCTAACTGATGGTTTCTGAAACGCACATCCTGCTCCGTCTCTATAACCTCGTTCAGGTTGTTGACGGTGCCGTAAAGTATATCCTGGGCCTTAAACTTGCCTCGTTGCAGGGTTATCTCCACAGGAAGCAGGTTCTGGCTGTCCTCATGGAGCCACCACTCAAACTTC
Organism: Pontibacter chinhatensis; assembly: GCF_900113285.1. GTDB lineage: Bacteria > Bacteroidota > Bacteroidia > Cytophagales > Hymenobacteraceae > Pontibacter > Pontibacter chinhatensis. The sequence continues at coordinate 119,653 of NZ_FOOT01000002.1, read as the reverse complement.
TGCTTGCCCTCCTCAAGCGCTTTTTTCAGCTGCCCCTTCAGGGCCACCCGCTCAAACAGGTTCAGTTTAAAAGCCTTGAAAATAGACTTGCCCTCCAATTGGTCTTTGTCCTGGCTTACCAGTTGCAGTGCCGCCTGGTTAATGTCAATAAAATGCCCGTCGCAGTCGAGCAGGAACATGGGCTCGGCGTTTTCCTCAAACACGTCGTGGTAGCTGTCGCCGTCGTAGGGCAGCAGGGCGGTAGCCTGGCCCACGTTAGCCAGCTCCACGCACACAAATGCCTCCTCCTGGAAGTGCACCATGCGGCAGCTGTACGTATAAGCGCTGCAGTACTGGTCATCCTCCTCGTCGTGTTCCACTGCGCCCGTATACTTTCGCTGTAGCTTTAGCTCCTCCATGGTTATGGCAAACTGCTCCTGCGTGAGGCCAAACAAGCTGCGCAGGTCGCGGGTAACATCAAAATCGGAGTTAAGGGGCTTGTAATTCCTGATTTGTGCGTTGGCCGCCAGTATCTGCCCGTTCGGTAGGGCCACTATTACGCCATGGGTTGGTTTGGCCAGCTGCACCAGCACCTGCAACAGGTTAGATGCTGCCTGCACGGTTTTATCTTCAGGTTGCCTGTTTAAAGTATAGGGCATGTTCTGGATTTAAAGTATAACAGCAAACGAAAGGCACCGCAGCCAGTCGAAACGCCTATGCTAATTTCATAAATAAAGCGATAATTTAGCAAAAAATATACATGCAGGCTTTCGCTTTCGCAAGCTATAACAAAACGCCAGCGTGGTTTGTGCCTTTTTGTAAGGCAGGCTGCAAGATTTTGAACGGTGTCCTGTAGCGTTAACAGTATCAGATAAATGGGAAGTATAAATAAGTATAACAGGCACCTGGTGGTCGTGGTGGGGCCGACGGCGGTGGGCAAAACCGACCTGTGCGTGCAGCTGGCAAAGCATTTCGACACTGAGATTATCTCGGCCGACTCCCGGCAGTTTTTCAGGGAAATGCAAATCGGCACGGCCAAGCCCACACCCGAGGAGCAGCAGGGGGTAAAGCACCACTTCGTAGACTCGCATAGGATAACGGAGGAGTACAGCGCCGGCGCCTTTGAGCAGGATGTGCTGACGTTGCTGGAACAGCTTTTTAGGCAGCAAAACGTGGTGCTGATGACCGGCGGCTCGGGGCTGTATGTGCGGGCGGTGCTGGAGGGCATGGACGAGATGCCGGAGGTGGACCCACAGGTGCGGGAGGAGCTCACAGAAAAGTATGAACAAGAGGGCTTAGAGCCTCTGCTAGACCAGCTGCAGCAACTGGATCCTTTATACTTTGCGCAGGTAGACAAGGCCAACCCCCAACGGGTCATTCGGGCGCTGGAAGTATGCCAGAGCAGCGGGCATCCATATTCCTCGTTTAGAAAGAGCGAGCGGACAGAGCGACCCTTCAACATCATCAAAATTGCCCTTACCCGCGATCGCGCTGAACTGTACAGCCGCATCGATCAGCGCATGGACCTGATGCTGGAACAGGGGCTATTAGAGGAGGCCAAAGCCTTATACCCTTACCGCGAGCATAACGCGTTGCAGACGGTAGGCTATAAGGAAATCTTCGATTTTATGGAGGGCAAGTATGAGTGGGAGGAAGCTGTGCGCCTGCTGAAGCGCGACAGCCGTCGCTATGCCAAGCGCCAGCTCACCTGGTTCAGTAAGCATCCGGAGGAGTATACTTGGTTTCACCCGGAGCAGTGGCAGGAGATAGTAGCGTATATCAATGAGCGAATGAGTGATTGAGTGGATGGTGGACATCTTTTGTTACTGCTGCCACCTTACTGATTGGATCTACAGTTATTTGAGTTGTTGGTGAAAACACACAACAACGGCGGAGGCAATCGACTCACTTTACTTCACTCAGTCACTCATTCGCTCATCCACTCATTCAAAATTAAAATGGATAGCCGATGGCGATGTTAAGCACCATGCCGTAATCGCCGCTGAAGCTGCCATTGAACTTATTCAGCACAAACCTATCTCCTTTGGGCAGGTAAGGTACACGCACCGGAATACCCAAATCCAGGCGGATAACGAAGAATTCCACGTCTATGCGCAGGCCGACTCCAGTGCCCACCGCCAGCTCGCTCAGAAAGTTCTTGGCTTCGAATTTGGCCCCTTCTTTATCGGTTTCCCGCAGGTTCCAGATATTGCCGGCATCGGCAAAAACAGCGCCCTTAAAGAAACCTGCTATCGGGAAACGGTACTCCAGGTTGGTCTCCAGGCGGATATCGCCTACCTGGTCAAAAAAGGAGAAAGCAACAGTATCCGGAACATCGTAGGTGCCCGGGCCAACGCTGCGTGCCCGGAATGCCCGTACACTGTTAGGACCGCCCACCGAGAATTGCTTGACATAAGGCATTGTTCTGGAGTTGCCGTAAGAATAGCCCACACCCGTTGCCAGGCGCCACACCAGTTGGCTCTCAGTGCCCAGGTTCAGGTAATGCCGGAAATCGTTATCCACCATAAGATATTGGGCAAAACGGTCTTTGTACAGCACGCGCGGCTCTTCCGGAGTAGGCTTGGGTTTACCCAGCAGCGACTGAAAACCGCTCACTACGTTGCCCGACAAATCCAACGTGAGCTTGTTGAAGATGTTGCTGGTGCGATCCTTAAACATCTGGTTGCTGTAAGTCATCTGGTAAATGCCGCCTATAATAAACTGGTTCTCAAAGCTGCTTTTTAAGTAGGGATTTTCAACTAGCACCGTGTCGAAAGCAGGAGTGGTTTTAGTTAGGCGCACATATTGCAAGTTGATGGGGGTAGCATCAAACGTTAGTGTCTCCTTTGGTCGCCAGGTATAGCCGTAGGTGGCGTTGTAGGAGTTGAGGGTGTAAAAGTCTGAGCGGCTCAGAAAGTTAAAGCCAAGGCCGATACGGGTTTGCGGTACAAACTCGGTGCGGAGGTTGCGCAGGTTAAACGGAGATACAATCCGGGGGATGGCCAGCGTTGTCTGCACGCCCAGTTCATAGGAAGGGATGCCGCTTTTCTTAGGCGCCTCCACGCCCTCCGGCACCGTGCCTGTACCACGGCCACCCACCTGCGACTCAAAGCTGCCCGTAAATTCTACGCTCAGCACCTCAGAACCCCGGAAAGCGTTCCGGTTTTGGAAGGAAACCTTGAGGCCAGGACCAGCAAAGTTGTTCGACTTAGTGACCATCTGCGCCTCGGCCCTGAGCGACTTCTTCATCGCAGGGGTGAGGTATATAAAAGCATCCAGCTTACCCGGGTTCAGGGTATCGGGGCTGTAGTCGATGTTCACAAACTTATAAGCGGCCAAACCCGAGAGACGCTTGATGGTAAGCAGGTGGTTTTCGCGGGTATAAGTGCTGTCCTGCGCTAGGAAAACGCCATCCAGAAGATGCTTGGCCTTCAAATACTCTTCGTTGGGGATGTAGTGATAGCCTAAAATGCTGATGGTGTCGTTCACAGCCATGCTATCGCCAATGAAATAATTGGCAAAGATGTAGATATCATCCAGGGTATAGGGCTGCAGGGCAGGGGAGGGAGTAACCTCTTTTACGCGCATCAGCACATCAGCCTGCCGGTTGCCAACGGTGGTGTCCACGCTGAAGATGAGCATGTCCGGGCTGAAATAATAATAGCCTTTGTTCTTTAGCTCGCCGTCTATCCGGAGGCGCTCATCGGTCATCAGCCCCAGGTCGTACGGCTCACCGGTTTTAAGTACGGACTCCGGCTGTGTTTGCCGGATAGCCTGGTGTATGGCCAGGGAGTCGTTCAAAGTATACTTGATGTTGCGCAGGCGGTAGGGCTCACCCATGCGGGCAGTCCAGTTTATTGTCGCTGTCTTTTTGGCTGTATCTACCTCCGTGGCGCTGCTGACCTGGTTATTAAAGTAGCCCCGGTTGTGCAGGCGGTTGCTCATCACCGTGCTCACGCTGCCGGTATCCACCTGCGAAATGAGCACTGGCGGCTCCCCGAGCTTGGTCATGATCCAGTGCTTGAGCCCCTTCTCCTTTTCGGTATAAAAAGCGTTGTAGATGGCCAGCTTGGGCCGCAGGCCAAGTATGGAGGCATTGGGCTCGGGCCTGACGGCAGCACCCAGCTCAGCCTGAAGTTGTTTGCCGCGGTTGCTGCTGTCATTCTTCCCCTCCACTTTCACTTCAAAGCCTGTAAAGAGCGCATCACCCTTAGGAACCGTTTTGGTTACGCTACAACCGGATAGCAGCAGGCAGATGAGCAGCAGCGTGCGCATGCCAACCATTTTCATCCGGGGCAGGGGGTAGGTATTTAGCATAGTTTTATTGTGTACCTTCTTCTTTAAGTTCTTTTTCTACCTCGGGTTTCTCCTCGCGTATTTTCTGCACCGCTTCCTGCCTGCGCTCCTCATCCCGTCTGCGGCGGCTCTCCAGGTCGCGGAAGAGGTCGGAGAAGTTGTTGTACTCGCGCACAAAGATGAGGGCCATTCCTGTCGCCCGCACGTCGCCACCCTCAATCACGCCTTCGTACTGGTTACGTTGAAAGCCCCGCACCCGCAGCCTGCCATCCTCGGTCAGGGAGTATTCTACGGAGATGTCGCCGCCAAAGCCACTCATGGTCTGGTTGGTCTGGCTGCCTCCTTCCAGGCCGATATCGGTGCCTACGCGCACGGTCAGCCTGTCGTTGAGGAACTGCTGGCGCATGGCCACGTTCAGGTCGGTGCGGCCCTCTGCCGAGCCGGAAGAGTAGTCCTGGTAAGAGTCTACGCCCAGCTCCAGCCCCAAACCTCCGGCGTAGCGGTTGGTGAGCTGGTTGAGTTGGTCGGTCATCACCTGGCCCAAGCTATTGCGTGCCGTGGACTCCAGGCCACCCCCGGAACTGGTAAATGGATCCGGGGCCATGAAGCGGTTGAGCACCAGCAGCGAGAATACCTGCTTATTCATCTCCGACTCATCCTGGCGCAGGTTCGCCAGGCTGTTGGTTACAGTACCCGGCACGCTGCCGCGCTCCTCCTCCGGCAGCTGAATGTCAAATTCAATCTCTGGTCGCAGCAGCTCGCCCCGCACATACACGAACACCTGGAACGGCACCTGGTTGCGCAGGGCGGGGTCATCAGAATTGGCTATCTGCGTTGCCACCAACTCCTGGGGAGCGGCCTCCACGTTGTAAATCGCTGTGATGTCCATGATGGCCTGCAGCGGATCGCCGGTCCAGTTAATGTAGCTGCCCTGGGCAATGTCCAGTTCACGGGAGGCCAGGTCGTAAAAGTCCATGCTATACTTGCCCTCCGTCACGGTAAAGCGGCCCGACATATTTATCTCGCCGGTTGGCCGCATGCCAATGAACAATGGATCTGCCGCGCCCCGCACTGTGAGGTTATCGCCTGTGGTGGGGTCTATGATGATGGTTAGGTTAGAGGCGTCCGTAATAGTGATTTGAGCCTCCACATCGGCCCCTACAAAACCAGTTACGCTAACCGTGTCTTCCTGCTGCTCCCGGATGATGCGCGTCATCTCCGGGTTCAGATTCACGAACTCCACAATGCCCTCCCGTTCCGCAGCACCCACCTCATCGGCAGGAATCACAGTGGTAAAATCGGAGCCATCCAGCACACGGGCATTTACCTTAATAACAGGTTCCATGGCATTGCCTCTGATGGTGGCATCGGCGCCAACAAACACGGTGCCGTAGAAAAGGCTGTTATCCTGCGCTGTGGAATTAAGCGCCAGGAAACGCGGTGTCTTCACGTCCAGCGCCAGGTCAAAGTCGGTGTAGGTTTGCGTCAGGATGTTCCCGTTAACCACCATGTCGTTGCCCAGAGAGTCGGTGATGGTGAAGTTGGGGAAGCGGATGCCCTGCTGGTTAAACTCCAGCCGCTCGTTCTCCAGCGTAAACAGGGAGCCCAGCATCACGAGGTTAAACTGTGCCCGGTTAAAGTTTAGCTGACCCTGTATATCCGGTTGGGCTACGGTGCCGGTGATGCGCAGGTAGCCGGTGGCATTGCCGTCGAGTTGGTTCACCATCCCGGCCATGAAACCTTCGAGTGCGTGCATGTTCAGCCGGTCTATACTGGCAGTCATGTTCAGCAGGGTAGCCTCGGTCTGGGGTTCCATATAACCCTCCACACGCACCTGGTTGTCGTTGCCGGTCAGGCTGGCGGTGATGTTGTAGCGGTTGTTGTCGCCGCTGCTCGCATTCAGAGCCAGGTTACCCACCGGTATGCCTTCATAGGCAAAGTCGGTAACCGTAAGGTCGGAGGTGAAGGCTAGGTTATCGCCCATGATGTTGCGCACGGTAGCCGTACCATTGATGATACCGGCCATCAGGCTGTCTTCCGGTGCCTGGAAAGTACGCATGATGTAGGCGATGTCCAGGTTCTCGAAGCGCGCTTCCAGTGGTGCCTGTGGCGCTACCGGGCCGGTGCTGTTTAAAAGTATAGCCTGGTTGTCATGCTGCAGCCGGATGTTGCTGGCGTAGAGCAGGTCGGTATCGAACTGCAGGTAGTTGTCCTGCGCCACATCCCACTTGTCTCCGTTTATCACCAGCTGGTCGGGGTTAAAGGCGAAGCGGTAGCCGCGGCCCAGGCTGTTCAGAATCCCGCCTATTACAAAGCGTTCGTTCTTTTCCTGCAGGCTGTCCCCGGCAATGGCCACGCGCACGGCCAGTTCGTTGTCGCGGGCGGCCCCGTCCAGGCTGATGTTATCCATGGTGAGCGAAGGGGAGAGCAGGCGCTTCAGGTCCAGGTCGTATGCCAGCTGATCGCGGTCGCCGCGCACCGAGAGGTTCAGGTTCTGCAAGGTATAATCCGTGTAAACAATTCTGCTGATGCGGCCGTCCAGCTCCAGTTGTTGGTTATCGCCGTTATAGGTGGCTACAAAGGGAGTAGCAGGCTGCAGTTGCTCCAGCCCCGGCACAAAGGAGGTGATAAGACCCGTTTGCTTCAGGTTGATAGTAGCGGTAAAGTCGCCCAGGTTCAGGTTGGCAGGGTAAGGCGGGTCGGGCTGCAGGTCGAAGTAGTTGGAGAAATGCTTGAGCATGGCCGTTGGCAGAGTAGCCAGCGTGTTCTCAAAGTGCATCTCAGCATCCACTATCTCAGACTGCAGCGTGATGTCGGCTGCTTCGCCGGTTTGCGCCAAGGTCATGGCCAGGGTATCTAACGGGAAGGTGCTGCCGTTGTGGTCTATGCGCAGTGCCTGCCCCTCCAACTTGCCGCTCAGGGTGCTGGCGTCGGCTCCTGTAAAACTGCCCTGCAGTTGTCCCCGCACTGCCAGAGGCTCGGGGTATAGGTTTAGTGCCTGCAGGTTGGCCTGGGCCAGGTCGAGGTTAAACGTATAAGCCGGTTTTTGAGCGTCGCGCAAATTAAATTTGCCGTCCAGGTCAAAGGCCAGGTTCTCATCATTGGCGGTAGCCTGTACGGTGTAGAGGTTGCGGTCTATGTTGGCGACCACGTCCACATCCTTATAGCTGTAGTTGCTGTAATCGAATACCCTGATATCGGCTTTTACATCGGCGCGCATCGTTTCCGGCGTCAGGCCGGTGCCACGCGCCTGGGCATCCAGGGCAATGTTTCCCAAACCCAGGCTGTCAGTCATGAGCTGGTTTAGGGCAAAGCCGCCGCTGCGCACGGTAGCCGTGAAAGTCTCGTTTGCGCCCATGTCCACTCTGGCCACGACATTGCCAAAAGAGGTGCGCAGGTCGGCGTTGGCATCGAAGTTGGTGAGGCTGCCTTTATAGTTGCCGGTCATACTTAGCTGCGGCGGCACCCGGAAATTGGCAGGTATCGTGCCGGCAGGAACCAGCGCCAGCACATCGGTGCGGGTGGTGGCAAAGCGGTCGATGTCCAGGTCCAGGTATAGGTTTTCCGGGTCCATGGCATTGCGGACCGTTCCTTTCACATCCACGCGGGTGTTGTTCAGGCCAGCCAGCTGCAGCGTCTGGACGCGCAGGTTCTCCAGGGTGCCTGTGGCCCGGGCGGTCAGGCGTACGTTATCCTTAGCTATACTTCTAAACGAAGGGTTTTGGGCCATATCCGGCATAAAGTACAGTACATCCTGCATGCCGATGTAGCTGTTCCGGATGTCGATGTCCAGTCCGATCTTCTCCGGCGTCTCGGCCATTGCCTCCAGCGAGGGGTACGACATGGCGAGTTGGTTTTGCAGGTGGCTGTGGCCGGTTTTCAGGTCGAGGTTGGTGAGGCTGGTATGGGTGGTATCGAAAACGATGTTCGCCGTGAAGTTCTCCAGCCTGAAGCCGCTCTGCTCCTGCAGGGTGAACTGGTTCAGCGTAGCCTCAGTGCGGCTGAGGCTGTAGCTGATGTCCTGGGCGTCGAGCAGCACGTTTGCAAAGCGAAGGTGGTCGTAGTCCATGCCTTGAGGCTGCTTGGGAGCGTTAAAATTGTCGAAGGCCACATTCAGGCCCGACACGTCCAGATCGCCCAGGGTTACGACCCAGTTCACCGGCTCGCCCTGCAGGTGCTCCACCTTCTTGTCCAGCTCCTTCACGGTCCGCTCCGGGTTCACGGCCAGCGAGTCGGCAGGTTTATACTTTTCCTGCACGTACTTCACATCGGTGTTGTGCAAGTCAAAGCTTTTCAGGTTTACCTTGGCGTTTTTCAGGTCTATCTCATCCGACACCACTTCCGACTCGCCCAGTTTCAGCTCAATGCGCTGCTCTGCCGGGCGGCTCCAGTAACTCAGGCGCAGGTTCTCCAACTCCACGCGGTTCAGTCCAAAATCCATCTCCAGTGGTTCGTAGGCCGAGGTATCGGGCGGTGGCAATTTGGTTTGCTCGTAGGCTACCCAGGTATTGGCCAGGCGTACCTCGTCCACCAGGTAGCGCTGCTCCTCCAGGTTCAGCTCATCCATAGTGGTGGTCAGCTCGCCCACGCGCGTGCGGATGTAGTTGCCCCCGGCATCATCCCGGAACGATACATACACATTATCCAGGTTGATGGTGCCGAGCGTAATCTGCATGGCCGAGGCAGTGGTGTCGGCAGGCTGGGCTGCGGCAGTGTCCGTGGCAAAGGCCTCGGTGATGAAATCAAAGTTGGTGGTGCTGTCCTCACGGATGTGCAGCTTGAGGGTAGCGTTGTCGAGGTCTAGTTTGCTGATGTTCACCTCCCCGCTGATGAGCGAAAGTATGGCCATGTCTACGCCAAGGCGTTCGGCGTACCAGAGCGTGTCCTGCTGCTGATCCTCCAGGTACATGTCTTTCAGCACCAAAGCGTTCCGCCAGTCGGTGGTCAAGCCGCCTATCCTGACCTCAGTGCCCAGGGTTTTCTGCAGGTAGTTTTCACCTTGCTTGGCAAGAAAGTTCTGCACGCCCTGAAACTGCAGGGCGATGATAATAAGTATGAGTAGCCCTACGATAATGGCTAGCGGCCAAAGGATTACCTTCAGGGCGATTTTGGCGATATGTTTGGCAGATGCGATATTTTTCCGTGGTTTCTGAGTTCGTGTATGCTTTTACGGAAAAGTATGCGCAGGGATAGGTTTTTTACTGTTTGGCTTTACATAGTGTATGCCGGCAGCGGGCAGGGCAGGGGCAGGAAACAAAAAAGCCCCGGATAAGGCGTTTGCGCTTCATCCGGGGCGATAAGGTATACTCTATACTTTGGGTGTTTACACAGAAAGTATGTTCACCATCTTCAGGTAGTTCGGGTTGATGAGCTTGTCCTTGGTAATGGTGTCGATGAACGGCGTGTAAACGATTTCGCCATTGATGATACCGGCCATCTCGCACTTGCGGCCTTCCAGCAGTCCCTCCACGCAGGCTATGCCCAGTTGGCTGGCCAGCATTCGGTCGGCGGCAGTGGGGGCGCCACCGCGCTGCACGTGGCCAAGTATGGTTACGCGGGCATCCATGTGCGGCAGCTCCTGCTGCACTTTGGCCGCCACTTCGGTGGCATTTCCGGCGTCGTCGCCTTCTGCCACAATCACGATAAAGGAAGTTTTGGAGCGGTTCCAGCCAGTGCGCAGCGTGTCTACCACCTCGTCTATTGTTGTCTCCGTTTCCGGGATCATCACGATCTCGGCACCGCCGCCCACGGCGCAAGGCATGGCAATGTAGCCCGAGTCGCGGCCCATCACCTCGATAAAGAACACGCGGTCGTGGCTGTCTGCCGTGTCGCGTATTTTGTCGATGGCGTCCAGGGCGGTGTTTACGGCCGTGTCGTAGCCGATGGTATAGTCAGTTCCGTACAGGTCGTTGTCGATGGTGCCGGGGGCGCCGACGGTAGGGATGCCGAACTCCTCGAAAAAGATGTTAGCCCCGGTAAAGGTGCCGTCTCCTCCGATGCACACCAGCCCCTCGATGCCAAACTTCTGCAGCTGGTCGTAGGCCATCTTTCTGCCTTCTGGTGTTACGAACTCTTTACTGCGCGCGGAGCGAAGTATGGTTCCGCCTTTCTGTATGATATTGCTCACAGAGTGAGAGTCCATTTTGTAGATCTCACCTTTTATCATGCCTTTGAAGCCACGGTGAATGCCATATACTTCCACTCCATGATAGACGGCGGCTCTCACGATTGCTCTGATACATGCGTTCATGCCCGGCGCGTCCCCGCCCGAAGTAAATACTCCAATTCTCTTCATGGTAGATTAGTGTCTGTTAAATGTGGTAATGATACTCAAATTTCGCAAATCGCAAGTTAATTAAAGTTTAAATTATGCGGAACGGAAGAGTTGTTCGTTTGTAAAAAAAAGGCCTGCACAAAAACTGCCGATATAGCACGACTTTTAGATAGTAAAAAACGTATGTTATATCGGCATAGTATACGCTTGCCCTATGGCGGGGTCCGTTTATGGGAGGAAAGAGCGTACTAATTGAATAATTTGTTGCAGGGCCGTGCCAGCATAAACCGGAGTACAAGTAAACTAATTTAACCTACAGAGGCAACGTATGTTTGGTTTTTTTGAAAGTGAGGAAACAAAAAGGATGAAAAGCCATATTGCCAACCTTGGGGCTTTGGCTAAGGTGGATGGCCACCTGGATCCTGCGGAGATGAAGTTTATCATCAATATTGGACAGCGGCATGGCATTAAGCCCGAGCAGGTGCGCCACCTGATCACCGAGGCTGGTACGAAAAAGGCGCAGCTCCCCTCCAACGACTCCGAGCGCTTCGACCAGATTTATGACCTGGTGGAGATGATGCTGGCCGACGGCATTGTGGATGAGAGCGAAATGGACTTCTGCATCAGCATGGCCGTAAAACTGGGCTTCAAGAAATCTATCGTGGGGGTACTAGTGGGCAAAATAACAATGGGCGTAAAGGATGGCCTTAGCCGCGATAATATCAAGCATGAGGCGCAGGCGTTCTTAAGTTAGCGATAAAGTCCTATTTATACTTTATACTTTAAGCGATAGGGAGCGGGGTTTGGTGCGTATACACGTAGTAAGTAACTACCCAAACGGCGCTGTGCTGCATGAGGCAAAACCCTAATTCCTTTCTGTTTCTGATATTATCGCTATACGGCAGCCTGCTGATGGCGGTGGCTGCCCTTTACCTCTCCGATGAGTACCAGCCGCTGGTTTTTCTACTGCGTTTCAGTACCTTCTGGTTTTGCAGCTTTCTGCTGGCCATGCTGGTATTTCTATACTATACCCGGCGGCAGATTTATACTTTATCCAAGGCCGAGCGCAGCCGCGTGATGCGTTTAAGCACGTACCTGGTAAGTGGGGGAGTGGTAATGGCAATTGCGCTGGCTTCTACGCTTTTTTGGATGGGGGCTGTTTAGCGGAAGTAGCTTACTTTTATACTTGCTAGGCTATTTTTTTGCTGTCGCTGGCACGAGCTTGTAGCTTGTGCCTTTTTATACTTTATACTTGCTAGCTTATACTTCCATAGTTACCGCTGCCTTTAACTTGAACCAGGCTATTCTTACTGGCTACCGTTCATCCTCCAGGCTTACATACCTATCGTTTCATCTACACTTTCTGCCCTCCCAGGCCGGGGGGCCTCGCCTTCGGGCATCGCGCGGTGTTCCCTCCTTGCCTCGCTTCGCTCAGCATGCCCTTAGCGGGCACCGGATCTCACAAGGCGCTCAACCCAAAGGCTGGGAACAGAATCGACAGCCACTGCCTTTGCTAAGGAACAAGTATAAACTGTCTCCTTGAGGACAAGTGAGAACGGGAGTTCGAAGCTTGCGAGCAAAGCTCAACAGGGGTGTAATCGCCTGCTGAACAATTCCTCTCCTCGGAGGGGCTAGGGGTGGGTTTATACTCTGTAGGGACAAGTTGCGACCTGTACCAGTGAGAACAGCAACTATAAAACTAATACTTCAGCAGCAGTAGCAACAGAGCTCCCCTCCTTGGCTAAGGAGGGGCAGGGGTGGTTGGACCAGGCACTGCTGAAAGCAATTTATTTTTGGACAGTGTACTTTAGCACTTATCCCCCAGCTCCTATCTACAAAGGCCAGAAAAGCGGCACCATGACTACTATCACGACAATAAGCAGCAGCGTGAGTGGCGAACCTACTCTGATAAAATCCCAGAAGCGGTACTTACCGGGACCGTACACCAGGATGCAGGAAGGCTCGAAAGGCGTGATGAGCGAGACAGAGGCAGCCAGCATAATAGCGATGGCGAACGCCCGAGGGTCCGAGCCCATGGTTTCTGCCGCGCGCAGGGCAACCGGCACTATCACCAGGGCCGCCGCTGCATTAGACATAGGTTGAGTAAGTATAACGGTGAGTATCACAAAGCCGGTGAGCACAGCTATAGTGCCCAGGGAGCCCAGTGAGTTAACAATGCCATTTGCCAGGAAATCTGCTGCACCCGAATTTTCCATCGCCGTACCAAAAGCCGTCATACCCCCAATCAGGATGAGCAGTTTGAAGTCGATGGCGGCGTAGGCTTTTTCGGAGCTGATGCAGCGGAGCAGAATGGCGCATAGGGCAGCCAGCAAAAAGGCGACCGATAACGGAAGAACGTTGGTGGTGCCCAGGATGATGGCCAGCAGGAAACAGGAAATAGCGATAATGCCCTTACGCTTCTTAAAGAGCAGTGGCTCAAATTCGTCGAGCAGGGCCAGGTTATTGTTGTTGCGCAGCTGCTCGAACCGCTCAGGCGAGCCCTGTACCAGCAGCATGTCGCCGAGCTGCAGCTGTATGCTGCCAATCTTAGTGCGGAGGGTTTCACCGTGCCGGGAAATGGCCAGCACCACCAGTCCGTAGCGCTGCAGAAAATTAACTTCTTTTACTGTATACCCGATCAGGTTAGACTGCCGCACCACCAGCATTTCTGCCAGCCGTATGTTGTCTGTTTGCAGGTCCTTCTCCGATATCACATCGGCCATAATATCGATACCCTTTGTTTCCTTTACCTTAATCAGATTGTCCAGGTCGCCCTCTACCAGCAGCATGTCGTTCTCCTGGATGCGGGTACGGAAGTCAGGCAGGAAATTGTCCTTGCCCCGGATAACGTTGAGGATGCGGAACTGGAGCGTGGAAAGTTCAGAGGCAAACACAAGCTGCCCCACCAGCGGGGAGTCGGCTCGCACCACAATCTCGGTGAGGTATTTTTGCAGTTTATACTCTTCAGTAAGCTGCTGGTCTTCGTGGTTTGGGAGCATGCGCTGCCCGATGGTCATCATATAAAGCAACCCGACGGCAAAGATGATAAGCCCGATGCCGGTGATTTCGAAGATGCTGATAGGGGGAAGCCCGGCATGAGCGATGTAGCCGCTCACGGCAACGTTGGTAGAGGTGCCAATCAGGGTGCAGGTACCGCCAAGTATGGCCGCAAAGGCCAGCGGCATCAGAAGTTTGGAGGAGCTCGTGTTAATTTGCCGGGAGAGGCCGACGAGCGGGGTAACGAACATGGCCGTCACCGTGGTATTGTTCATGAAGGCAGATACAGTTCCGGTGATGGCCATCACCGCGAATAGCATCAGGTTGGTGCTGCGGTGGGCCAGCTTTACCAGCCGCACAACGGCAAAGTCAAATATACCGGTCTCCTGCAGGGCGGCACTAAGTATAAATATGGAGGCGATGATGATGATAAAGTCGCTGCTGAAGCCTTCAAAAGCTTCCTCGGGGGTAATGATACGGGTGCTGGCCAGGATAACGAGCATGGTCAGTGTTACAAGCTCGATGGAGAGTTTCTCCGTGGCAAACAGCACCATTGCAATCACCAGCAGTGTCAGCACAAGGGCTATTTCCATATCGTTTTTGCTTAGGCTACCTTCAGGGGCAAAGTATAGCCACGGTTTTTACGTGCAATCATAGTTGCGGTTACCGCATCGCGTTTGGCGTTGTGCGCTTACCCGGCAAGGGTGGTGCAGAACCTGAAGCAAGCTGCAGCAAGCAGGCCATAGTTACCGGTCTGCTTGCTACAGCGTGAGCTAATATAGAAATAAGGCGAATACCTGGCTTTCTTTTGCCTGTTTTTAATTGTTCAGCACCTCACCAATAGACCGTAAAATTAGGGAGCACGCCTCGCGTATTTCATCTTCTGAAATAACCAGGGGCGGGGCAATGCGCATTGAGTTGTCGCAGAACAAAAACCAGTCGGTGAGCACGCCATTCTGTATGGCCTGGTCAATCACGGCCTTCAGTACCTCGAAGCTCTCAAACTCGGCAGCCATCATCAGGCCGCAGCCGCGCACCTCTTTTATACTTGGGTGTACCAGCAACTCCCTGAACAAGGTGGCTTTTGCAGCCACGCCGTCCAGCAGCTTTTCCTCCTGAATTGTCTGCAGGGTAGCCAGAGAAGCCGCGCAGCTCACCGGGTGACCGCCAAAGGTAGAGCAGTGGCCCAGTATGGGATTGGTTTTAAAAGCGGCCATAATCTCCTGCGGCGCTATAAAAGCCCCAATGGGCATGCCGCCACCCATGCCTTTTGCGCACAGCAGGATGTCCGGCTCTATGCCGAATTGCTCAAAGGCCCAGAACGTGCCGGTGCGTCCGAAGCCACACTGTATCTCATCCAGTATAAGCAGGGCGCCCACCTCGGTGCAGCGCTGTCGCAGGTGCTGCAGGTAATTGTTTTGGGGTACCCGAACGCCAGCCTCGCCTTGCACTGTTTCGACAATAACAGCGGCTGTCCGGGTGGTTATACTTTGCAGGTCGGGCAGGTGGTTGTACTGTATGTGGCGCACATCGGGCAGCAGCGGCCGGAAGGCGTTCTTAAAGCTCTCGCTGCCGTTTACCGACAGCGCCCCCTGGGTGGAGCCGTGGTAGGCGTTGCGGCAGGAGATTAGCTCGGTGCGACCCGTGTAGCGCTTGGCCAGCTTCAGGGCACCCTCCACAGCCTCGGCACCCGAGTTGAGGAAGTACACATTGTTCAGGCGTTTTGGCAGCGTACTGGTAAGGGCCTGCGCCAGTTTTGCCTGCGGCGCCTGCACAAACTCCCCGTAAACCATCAGGTGCATGTACTTGTCCAGCTGCTCGTGTATGGCTTTCAGCACGCGCGGGTGACGGTGCCCTACATTGCTTACCCCGATACCCGATATCAGGTCCAGGAAGCGCTCGCCCTGTGTGCCGTACATGTATACTCCCTCTGCCTTCTCCACCTCAATCATCAGCGGGAAATCCGATGTTTGCGCTACATTCTGCAGAAATAATTGTCTCATTGAAATCATGTTGCAAATTTACGGAAATAAGCGCAGAAGCAAGAACCTGTTGCTCTGAGGAAAATCAGGGGGTATTGGGCGGGAACAAAAGCCGGTTTCCTGAAACTAAATTTGCACTGAAAAGTGTAGTATTAACGCCGTATTTGCATCAACGGTGGTAAAAGCAGTTTTTATAAAAATTTTATCCAACATTCTTTCCTATCTTTAGTATTAGTAGGATTGTCATATAGCTATTACAATATAAAGTCTATCGGTAACAGAGGACTTATCTAGATGAGTATCGAAAACCATATTTTAAAAGGTACTTCCGAACTTCTTTCTGAAACCCAGGATCTTTACAGGCTGCTTGTGCAGGGAGTGCGCGACTATGCTATCTTTTTGCTGAGCCCGACCGGGTATGTACAAACCTGGAACGCAGGGGCAGAGGCCATAAAGGGATACAAGGCAGAGGAGATTATCGGGAAGCATTTTTCTCAGTTTTACCCGGAGGAGGCCAAAGCCATCAAGCATCCTGAGATGGAGCTGGAGCATGCTACACAGCATGGCAGCTTTGAGGAAGAGGGGTGGCGCGTGAAGAAGGACGGTAGCTTATTCTGGGCAAATGTGTTGATTACGGCTATCCGGAGCGCTAAAACCGGCGAGCTGCTTGGCTTCTCGAAGGTAACGCGCGACCTGACGGATAAGAAACGGCTGGAAGACAGACTCACGCAAACCTTGGAGGAACTCCGGCGGAGCGAGGAGCGGGCCAGGCTACTGACGGAGGGTATAAGTGACTACGCTATCTTCATGCTCAACCCGCAGGGTATTGTCATCTCCTGGAACCAGGGCGCCGAAAATATAAAAGGGTATAAAGCCGAGGAGATCATCGGCAAGCACTTCTCTGCTTTTTACCCCGAGGAGGCGAATCAGAGAAACTACACGGAGTATGAGCTTAGCCGGGCGCTGCAGGATGGGCGGTTTGAAGATGAGGGCCTGCGGGTGCGCAAGGACGGCAGCACCTTCTGGGCCAATGTACTGATCACGCCGGTATACAACTCGGAAAAGCAACTTATCGGTTTCTCGAAGATCACCCGGGACCTGTCGGAGAAGAAGAAAAACGAGGACCTGATGCGCAAAAACAAGGAGTTGCACCGGATCAACACCGACTTGGATAACTTCGTGTACACGGCCTCCCACGACCTGAAAGCCCCGATATCTAACCTGGAAGGCCTCTTCTCGCTGCTAAAGTATGACCTTGGCTCTGACCTGGATAAGCACCAGGAGGTACTGAGCCGCATCGAGAACTCTATGGCTAGGTTAAACAGCATTATACTTGACCTGACCGATCTAACGCGGATACAGCATGAGGAAAACAAGGTGGAGCAGGTAAACCTGACCGAAATGCTGGATGAAGTGGAAGGAAGCCTGGAGAACCTGATTTACTCCTGCAACGCGGTGGTTGATAGGGATTTATCCGGTTTCGACCAGCTCAACTACTCACGAAAGAACCTCAGAAGTATACTTTTCAACCTGGTATCCAATGCTATCAAGTACTCCTCTCCGGAGCGAAGGCCAATTGTCAAAATAAAAACAGAGATGCAGGGGGGGAGGTATGTACTGCAGGTGTCCGACAACGGCCTTGGTATAGATGAGAAGTATAAGCAGAAGATCTTCTCGATGTTCAGGAGGCTGCACACGCATGTGGAGGGCACCGGAATGGGGCTATACCTGGTAAAGCGCATCCTCGATAACTCCGGAGACCGCATCGAGCTTGACAGCGAGCCAGATAAAGGCTCTACCTTTAGGTTATACTTCCAACAGTAGTGACAACACCTGCCCATGTATAAACTTTATACTTGGGCAGGTTGTAAACCTTATGCCTATGCTTGGATGCGCTGCATAGATTGGTAAAGTCTCCAGCTGCATCTCTAAAACTCCCTATCAAAGTATAGGCTTCTTCTAGCTACGGTTAAGCCATTTTTATACTTACCCCGTGTGCCACCACACTGTCTTAAACTAATGCTAGCGGGCTGCCTTTTACCATTTTTAGTGATACACTCGTAAAAAGGTATGAGCCGGAGAATACGGTATCAGTTTGTATAACTTAACCGAAAGGAGATATTATGCCAAGAGGAGATAAATCAGCCTATACTGACAAGCAGAAGCGTAAGGCCGAGCATATAGAAGAGGGCTACCAGAAGAAAGGCGTGAGCCAGGAAGAGGCTGAAAAGCGCGCCTGGGCCACTGTGAACAAGCAGGACGGCGGAGGCAAAAAAAGCGGGTCGGGCAGAAAGAACCACCCGAGTAGCTAAGCCAAAGTATAAAGTATAAAAAAAGAGAGGGCCAGGATGATACTTCCTGGCCCTCTCTCTTTTACGGGTAATTGTTAGTGTGATCTGTTGGATTAGTGTAATCAGGGTCTATCGCGGCCGGTGTGTCGCGCAGCACGCGGTTGTGGGAGTAGGGCCGCTGCCCCGCACTATGCCTTGACCTTTTGTTGTAACTATAGCCCTTCTTGTGGTTGCGCTTGCTCATGGCAGCCCAGGCTACGCCTGCCAATGCCACGGCTCCGGCCACGGCCAGCACAGTTGGTACCGGGTTGCTGACAGGCGGCGGCACCGACACCACGCCATACTCATCCACTACAGCAGGCTCATGCACGTAGCGGCCATGCTTAGGTACAGCCACCAGCCAGAAATCCTGCACCAGGCGCTTGAGCTGCTGGCGCAGTTCCTCGCCGGTCATAGGCAAGCCATGACCGGTAGCGGCTATTTCCGGATCCAGGTCGCAGAGGGCCTCCACGGAATGGTGCGCTGAGCCCCAGTCCGGGGTAAAGTAAGCCGGCGGGCCATGTACCTCACGTTTCTGCGTAATCACGGCCAGGCCCGACTCTCCATGGCGGGTTACAAAAGCATCTCCGGCAAGCAAGAGGCGATCCTCCTCCCGGAAAAGCGACACATGCCCTGGTGTGTGTCCCGGTGTGTAAATCCAGTGCCATCCCTCCAGCCCCGGCACACTGCCATCTTTGGGCAGAAGCTCCAGGTGGCTTTTAATATCTATCGGCTTTTTAGGGTAAGCAAACGAGAGGTAGGCCACCGCGCCGCCACCCACGCTTGGGTCTGGTGGCGGGTAGCTGCTCTGGCCGGTCAGGTACGGAAACTCCATAGGATGAGCATATACCGGAACAGCCCATAGCTCGGCAAGCTCCTTTACAGCCCCAACATGGTCGAAGTGGCCATGGGTGAGCACAATGGCACTGGGCCTGCTGTCAGGGCCAAAAATCTGGGCGGCGGCTTCCTTAATTTTGTTGGCGCTGCCCGGTATGCCCGCATCCACCAGCACCCACGAGCCATCGGGGTTCGCCACAAAGTATAAGTTAACTATTACAGTCTTGAGGCCCCAAACACGTGGGGCAACAGGGAAGGTGTGTCTTTTAGGAGTAGCGTGTTGCGCTGATGTTGCTGCCATAAGTTTGTTTCTTTTTTTGAGAATGAACCTGAACCTGTACTTACGAAACATCTGTCCCGAAAGCTGCCAAAATTGGTGCATTACCTATTTTTGTGAGTCTGGGTCATGGGGGCACGTTTTTTGTACCCGTAAATTGGGCGCCTGTTAAATTTGCTTTGCTATTTGCGGGTTTGCAGGAATTATTTAATTTAAGGAAAAGTTTACTTACTGATATGGTTAATTTATTCGTACCCCCAAGCTATATGGCCGTATACGCAAAGTGCGTGGATGCGTCGTTGCCAGCCTTTGAGCCGGAGGAGTGGATTGAGGAAGGGAAGGTTTACCCGGTGAAGCACTTCACGGAGCCCCTTAACACGGGCGACGGATTTGCAGTAACGATCATGGACGAGGATGGGGTAGAAATTCATCCTTCGACATCGCACTGGAGTTTTGCTTCCTCTCGCTTTGAGCTCTTTACTCTTCACCTGAACTAGACCAAAATCCTGAAACTTACGTTTAACTATAAAGGCTGCCTCGCGCAGCCTTTTTTTTAACTTAATTTAGTTGGATAGTGTAGCAGAGGAGACTTTTACCCATGAGTGCCGAAGAATTTAACGAGTTGCCGCCGCACCTGCAGGCAACCCTGGCCCTTGACCATGGCCACTACATACATCACCGTATTAAAGGCTGGTGCAAAATAGACCTCTACTGGCTTTATGATTTTTATGTGGAGCTCTGGTTTCTCTACGACATGAAGAGCATTGGCTTGGTGCGTGCCCTCACCAGCAACCGTCAGCTGGAGCCTTACCTGGAAACCATCAAGCTAAAGCTCAAGACCCAGAAGAAAGACAGGGACTGAAAGGGCTGCAGGTGATGCATTTCAGGATACTTTTTCCGAGAACCTACCCTCATACTTTATGAGGGAGTGCATGCGCCTGAGCTTTTGCCCCAGGTTTATACTTTACAATTGGCCAAAGTGCCATACTTCCAATCTCTTTAGTGGCCACCCTCCGCCACTGTTGGCACGCATGGGCCAGACTGGCAGGTATTTATACTTTAAAGCCGACCGCATAACCTCGCGTTTCCTCCGTTACACCTTTTCCTCCCTTCACCAAAGCTGCAAAATCCCTATCTTTGGGTATGAGCAGAAACCTACTTTTAATAAGCACCTCTACCACGTATGGCACCGGTTACCTGGAGCATGCGCAGGAGGAGATAAAAGCCCTGCTACAGGGTAAGAGCAGCATTTTATTTATACCTTATGCCCGCCCGGGCGGCATCTCGCACCAGGACTATACGGCCAAGGCGCGTGAGGCTTTCGAGAAATGGGGCATCAGCCTGAGCGGCGTGCATGAGTACGATGACCCAGTGAAAGCGGTAAAAGAGGCCGAGGCCGTGTTTATCGGCGGGGGCAACACGTTTGTGCTGCTGCGCCAGCTGTACCAGAACAAGCTGGTAGACGCACTTCAGGAGCGTGCTGCGAAGGGGATGCCGTACATCGGTACCAGCGCCGGAACTAACGTGGCAGGCAGAACCATCGGTACCACCAACGATATGCCCATCGTGCATGTGAAGACCTTTGATGCACTGCAGCTCGTGCCGTTCAACATCAACCCGCACTTCCTGGATCCGGACCCCAACTCCACGCACATGGGCGAAACCCGGGACACCCGCATTGCCGAGTTTCACCACCACAACCGCCAGCCAGTGGTGGGCCTGCGTGAGGGAAGCATGCTGCGCGTGCAGGGGGATAAAATGCAGTTGCTCGGGCCACACTCAGCGCGTGTGTTTTTGCAAAGCGAGAAGCCGATGGAGTTTAAGCCAACGGACGATCTGAACTTCCTGCTGGACGTGTACTAAAAGTATAAAGCCCGGAAGCAAAGTTGCTCCAGGCTTTATACGTTCATTTGAAATGGAAAAAGGCGCACCTTGCGGTAGCGCCCTCTTCGTTCTCAACTTTAGCCAAATTTATACTTAGTTGCTCGCGCGCTTCTCGTCTAGGCGTTTGAGCAGCATTTTCGTAAAGTCCCGCTCGCCACGGTATAACTTTATGAGTTGCTTGTTGGAAATGATTTTGAGGTACTTGTTGGCGTACTCTCTCTCCAGTTCCAGTTCTTTCTCCTTGGTCAGGAACATGTTATCGATACGGGCCTTGGCCTCCTGCTCGCTCAGCGCGTCCACATCCTGGCGGTAACCGCTGCGGTAGCCCTTTATCAGCGTACGGCGCTTCTGCTCATACTCGTTATAGAGCGGCCAGAACTTTTGGGCTTGCTCGGATGTCAGTCCCATCTTGTCGGTAAGGAAAGCCGTCTTGGCAGCATCAACGTTTTCTGTGCGATCCTGGGTGCGGCTGTCCTGCGCATTGGCGGCAGTGCCGCTCAGCATCAGCAGGCAGCTGAAGAAAAAGAATAAGGTATAACGCTTCATGGGTGAATTAGTAATCAAGGGTATTCAGGTGATAGTACTCCAGCTCCTCCTCGGCAGTCTGGGCACTTATGTTTAATACCTCTGCCGGCAGCTCCTGCTCCCGCAGGGTGTTCAGCTCGGCAAAGTCCGTTGTCTCCAGCGTAGCGTAGGTGCTCAGGTAATTCATAATCTCGGTGTCCGGAACGGCGGCCAGGTTTACAAGCACCTTATCCTGCTCGGTAAAGGCGCTGTAGTAATACACACCCACAAACACCAGCAGTAACAGCAGCAACGGGGCCATGGCCAGGCGCAGCGGTTGCCAAAGGTTGGGCAGCCAGCCTGCTTGTTCCCGGGCGGAGGTGCGCTCCATCACCTGCATGGGCAGCCGGTCAAAATAGCCTTCCGGTACCTGGTAGGGGTTGCGCTTAGGAATGTCGCTGAGCTTAAAATCTTTCTTCATCATATTCAACTCTAAACGTTAGATGGGGTACACTGCCAATAGTTTAATCCTGCTTCAGAAATTCTTCAATCTTTTTTACCGCGATGTGGTACGAGGCCTTTAAGGCGCCCACCGAAGTACCCAGTATCTCCGACATTTCCTCGTACTTCAGCTCATCAAAGTACTTCATGTTAAATACCAGGCGCTGTTTCTCGGGCAGGCGCAGAATAGCCTTCTGCAGTTTTTTCTGCACCTCGTCGCCGGCCAGCTCTGGGCTGGACTCTACTTTCTCCATCAGTTCAGCGGTAACGTCGTTGAGGGGCAGAAAGAATTTCCTTTTTTTACTCGACAGGAAAGAAAGGCACTCGTTGGTGGCAATACGGTAGATCCAGGTATAAAGCTGTGCATCCTGGCGGAAGTTGTCCAGGTTCTTCCATACTTTCACAAACACTTCCTGTGTTAAGTCATCGGCATCGTCGTGGTCAATTACCATCTTGCGGATGTGCCAGTACACTTTTTCCTGGTACTTGCGCACAAGCTGGTTAAAGGCCATGTTACGGCTCTCGGGCCGGGCGAATTTCTCGAGTAACTCTTTGTCTTCCAAAGGAACGTCTAGGTAATCAGGGGTAGCGGGCTCAGGGAAATACTCAGCCTGAGGAAAGAGCAAGTATACAAAAAAGAGCGGGAGATACCGCCGTACCTCCCGCTCTAATTATGCACTTTTGTGTAGGAACTGTTTACTTTCTGCTGATAGCGCGCTCGGCGGCGGCCACGATGTTCTCTTCCGTCAAACCATACTTTTCCATCAGCTCCTCCGGGGTACCAGACTCGCCAAAAGTATCGTTTACGGCTACGTACTCCTGCGGGGCAGGGTGCGCCGTTGCCAGCACCTGGGCAATGCTGTCGCCGAGGCCGCCGAGGCGGTTGTGCTCCTCTGCCGTTACCACGCAGCGGGTCTTGGCCACGGAGGCCAGTACCGCCTCCACGTCGAGCGGCTTGATAGTATGGATGTTGATGATCTCAGCAGAAATGCCTTTCTCGGCCAGGGTTTTGCCTGCAAGGATAGCCTTCCAAACCAGGTGGCCGGTGGCGAAGATGCTCACGTCGGTGCCCTCGTTGAGCATCACGGCCTTGCCAATTTCAAACTTCTGGTCGGCAGGGGTGAAGATAGGCACCACAGGGCGGCCAAAGCGCAGGTATACCGGTCCGTCGTGCTCGGCAATGGCCATGGTAGCGGCCTTGGTTTGGTTGTAATCACAAGGGTTAATCACGGTCATGCCAGGCAGCATTTTCATCATCCCGATGTCTTCCAGGATCTGGTGCGTGGCACCGTCCTCGCCCAGCGTCAGGCCGGCGTGGGAGGCGCATATTTTTACGTTCTTGCCCGAGTAGGCCACAGACTGGCGGATCTGGTCGTATACGCGGCCGGTGGCAAAGTTGGCAAACGTGGCAGCGAAAGGAATTTTACCGCCGATGGTCATACCTGCGGCCAGGCCGATCATGTTCGCCTCGGCGATGCCTACCTGGAAAAAGCGCTCCGGAAACTCTTTCTGGAAGGCGTTCATCTTCAGCGAGCCAGTCAGGTCAGCGCACAGGCCCACCACGTTCGGGTTCTGGCGGCCCAATTCCAACAGGCCATCGCCGAAGCCGGAACGCGTGTCTTTTTTCTCTGTATAAGTATACTCTTTCATTTGTGTGTTTTTTCTTATAGCTGATCAGGAGGCGGCTTTATACTTCCAGCCAGCCCCGCTTTATCGGTTAAAAATTCTTACTGTCGTCGTTGCCCCGGACCGGATGGTAAAGTCCTGCACAAAGGTAAACTTGCTCGACTGGGCCGATTTCATCCGGTACACCAGTTTATACTTGCCCGGCTGCAGGGGCAGGGTTACTTTGCTGTTGTCCTCCGGCAGGTTGCACACCCAGCGCTGGGCCCCGCTCTCGTGCAACTCGTACACGCTGCCATAGCCCTGCACCTGCGAGGGGATGGCCAGCTGCCCCGGCGGCGGGATGGTGATCGTGTTCGTCTCTCCCTGCTTCACCTCCACGTTGCGGAGCATGATGCGCGGCACGGTCAGGATCTCCAAATCATACTTGCCGGTCAGGTACCTGTGGCGCTCGCCGAAGCTTTGCACATGCAGCGTTTTGTCTGTTCCGGCCTGCCGCACAATGGTATTGAGCAACCTGTAGGGCGATGGACCATCCTGGCGCAAGTATAACTCACCCTGCGGCGCTTTTACCCGGATAACGTTGTTCTTGCCCGGCTGCATCTTCAGGTTCGACTCTACCACAGGCGGCGTGGTGTACACCACCAGGTGATAGGGCAGGAGGGCATCCACATCCAGCACGTCCGTTTTGCCATTGGCGTCCAGGTAGTGCACGTAGTCATACTCTGCTTCGCCGGTCATGGCGTTCACAAAAGTCATGTTCACGCCGGTCTCACGGGGGCGGTTCTGTTCGTCGAGCAGCTCCACACTCACCGTGGTCTGGCTCAGCGTCTGCGTCACGATTTCACTCAGCACCCGCTCAAAGGTCTTGATGTCGGCAGCGTTAAAGTACTGCCCGATGCAGTCGAGCTGTTGCTCCTGCTGCGGCTCGATGCCGATGCCGATCACGAAGGGGCGCAGGAAAATGCGTTTTTTCTGCAGTGCCTCCGAGGTAGCGCAAGGGTCGCCGCCGCAGGACTCCAATCCGTCCGTGATCAGGATGACCACGTTGCGTGAGCGGTCCTCCGGAAAATCGCCCGCCGCCTGCTGCAGCGAGTAAGTAATAGGGGTGTTGCCCCGCGGTACGATCGCGTCCAGCTTCTTTTTAATAGCTGTGGCGTTATCCTCCCCGAAAGGCACCTCCAGTTTCGTGTCCTTGCAGTCGTTGCGCTCACGGCCGAACTGGTGACCGTAGGCCCGCAGCGCCACCTCTACGTTATCGTACTGGTCGAGCGAGTCGACCAGATGGCTGAGCAGGTTTTTGGCTACCGTCATGCGGTCGCTGTTTTCCCACTTGGCCATCATACTGCCCGAGGCATCGAGCAAAAAGAGGATGCGCGTTTTCGGCTGCGGCTTTTTCTCCTGGGCAAAAGCGCCTCCCGTTGCTGAAAGCATCAGCAAGAACAGGAGAGTGGCGATACTTTTGCTCCAGCGTAGCATGCGCGTATGACCAGTTGAGGGGCGGCGAACCAGGCGCTAACGTCTAGATTAGTAGTCGGAAGCTTGCTCTACGGCCAGTTGCTGCAGGGCTATCTCCAGCTGCTCGTCGTTAGGGGCCACGCCATGCCATTTGTGTGAACCCATCATGAAGTCCACGCCAAAGCCCATCTCCGTGTTCATCAGGATGAGCACCGGTTTGCCTTTGCCGGTAGCGGCCTTGGCCTCGTCCAGGGCAGGCAGCAGCAGCTCAAAGTTATTACCGTCAGCCTCCAGTACGTGCCAGCCGAAAGCCTCGAACTTGGCGCGCAAATCACCCAGGCTCATCACCTCGTCGGTAGAGCCGTCGATCTGCTGGCCGTTCTTATCCACGGTGGCGATGATGTTGTCAACTTTGTGGTGGGCGGCATACATAGCAGCTTCCCAAATCTGGCCTTCCTCCAGTTCGCCGTCCCCCATTAGCACGTACACCAGGCTGTCGTCGTTATTTAGTTTCTTAGCCTGTGCGGCACCGAGGGCCGCCGATAGGCCCTGGCCCAGGGAGCCGGAGGCAATTCGGATGCCCGGAAGTCCTTCGTGCGTGGTGGGGTGGCCCTGGAGCCTGGAGTTCAGTTTACGGAAGGTGGCAAGCTCTTTCACGTCGAAGAAGCCGGCGCGGGCCAGCACGCTATACCATACCGGCGAAATGTGGCCGTTAGACAGGAAAAACAGGTCCTCATTTTTACCTTCCATGGTAAAATCGGTGCTGTAGTTCATCACCTTAAAGTATAGCGACACAAAATAGTCGGTGCAGCCGAGCGAGCCGCCGGGGTGACCGGAGTTAACGGCATGTACCATGCGCACTATGTCGCGGCGCACCTGTGCGGCCGTTTGCTTCAGCTCTTCGATGCTTTGGTTATGTGGATTCACGTTGTTCTAAATGTTGGTTCTTAAATGATTTTTGGTGGCCTTGCCAGAGGACAAATCGGGTAAAGTATACTTTTATACTTTACAGAATGTGCCGGATACAGCCTTCGTTTATACTTTGCAGAAGCCATACTTCTACAAGTGGTCAAATATAACAAAAAAACGCAGCTGCGAAAGGGAGCGGCTGCGTTTTCTGTTTTTACTTTACTATCTGGGCGGCGTGCTCTTTGGTTTTTACTTTGGTGATGATGTCCTGGATGGTGCCATTTTCATCTATCACGAAGGTATACCGCATGGTGCCCATGTACTTGCGCCCGTACATCGACTTCTCCTGCCACACGCCGTATTGCTCCACAATTTTCTTATCGGTGTCGGCGATGAGCGTGAAAGGCAATTCATACTTGCTGATGAAGTTCTGGTGCGATTTTTCGCTGTCTATACTTACCCCGATGACCTCGTAGCCTTTTTGCTGCAGGTCGCTGTAATTGTCGCGCAGGTTGCATGCCTGGGCGGTGCAGCCGCTGGTATTATCTTTGGGGTAGAAGTATAAAATTACCTTTTTGCCGCGGTAGTCGCTCAGCTTTACGGTGTTGCCGTTCTGGTCTTTCCCTTCGAATTCAGGAGCCTTGTCTCCGATGTTTAGCGTCATAGTTTCTTTGGATTATTAATAACTTGATAAGTGACAAAGGACACTTAATGTTTTTCAAGCGGTCTTTTGTCCTTTGTCAAATCGTCCATTGTCAAAATTTAAATAGTCGTCTTATACACCGCCTCGTTGCCGGCGTTATCCTTTACCTTCAGCACTACCTCCCCGGACAAAGGTACATTTTTATCCAGCTTCTCAGACCAGATGGTGGCTTGCTTGTGCTCATACTTCATCAGGAGCCACTGGCCATTAACCCAGGCATTATAAGAGTTTAGGCCCGACAGATCGTCTGAGATCTTAAAGCTGATACCCTTGCTGCTTTTGCTCAGGAGCCGGATGGTCGGAGCCTTGGTGTCCTGCAGCACTTTAAACTTGCCCATGTTGCGGGTCGTGAAAGTGATCGTGTTGCCTTCCCACTTGCCGCCGGTGTACCCACGGCCCCGGCCGGTGCCCAGGAAGTATACAGCTGCCTTGCTCTTGTCCAACCCGGTGGTATCGGCTTTCAGCGTTACCTTAATGGCCTTGTGCAGCGGCGTGAAATAGTCGCCGATAGTATAGACGCCGTTCTCCAGGCTGGTTTGCAAGTATAGCGTGTCGTAAAGCGACTGCTTGTCGAAACTCAGCTGCAGGTAATCGTTGCGGTGCTGGAAATCCTGCGCCGGAGGCACCATCTGCTCCAGGCCGAAGCTGGTCTTCAGCCCGCAGAAACGCATGGAGTCGGGCAGGCCGGCGCGCAGGTCGTAAAGGCTCACCGACACAGAGTTGCGCACATAGCTTGGCACCAGCATCAGTTCCTGGCCTCCCACAAACAGCTCGATGTTCTGCGGGGTGCTGCTCGTGTCGGCTGCGCTTATCTTCAGTACATTGCCGATGATCTCGTAGCCGCTGATGGCTGGTTTCTTCACGGTGGCAGATTTCGTCTGCGTGAAGGTCGGCTTCTGTCCCTTCAGTACAAAACTCAGGGTGGAGGCGTTGTTATACGAGTCGCGGGCCACCAGCTTTACTTGGTATACCTGATCGGGCTGCACCCGCAGGCGGCCGTCCTGGTCGTTGGTCTGGTAGAGCGGCAGGTCGTTGCCGTGGTCCACAAAGGCTTTCTGGAAAGTGCTGCCTCTTTTGCGGTACTGGTTGTAGTTGATGTGCTGCGACACCTGCCGCGACAGCTCAAACGGTACCCGGTCGATGTAGTGCGTGTAAACTTGCTCCCCGTTCACAAACAGCGTTACCTCCTGCGTGCCGTTCTTGTTCGTGGCGCCGTCCAAGCGGTCGATGGTCTGCAGCTCCAGCCCCACCAGGCCATGGGCATACACCGTATCTGGCAACGTATAATTGCTGCCCACCTTCGTGGTGGGCATCTCAGCCCTGCCAAATTCGTTGTTCACGCGGGCGTGGATGTTGAGCGGCGAGATGCCTATACTATAAATATCAGGCGGGGTGGTGTCGATCACCTCCTTAAAAGTATAGCGTAGCGGGTTGTAGAGACGGTCCTCCTTGTCGCGGATCTCAAAGTGCAGGTGCGGGCCACCCGAGCCCCCAGTGTTACCGGAAAGGCCAATCACATCGCCGCGCTTTACCGGGAACTGCCCTGGCTCGGGGAAAAGCTCCAGCTCAAAGGTCTGCCGCTCATACTGTTTCTGCAGCATGTGGTCGGCCAATGGCTTGTAAAACGACTGCAGGTGGGCGTAGGTAGTCACCAGCCCGTTGGGGTGCGTCACGTAAATGATGTTGCCATACCCATAGGTCGATTGCTTCACCCGCGAGATGTACCCGTCGGCAGCGGCATACACGTTCAGCCCTTCCCGCTGGTCGGTCTTGATATCGAGGCCGCCGTGGAAGTGGTTGGAGCGTATCTCGCCCATCGTGCCCGACAGGTAATTGCGCTCTCCCGGCTTTATCGGGAAGAGGAAATAATCCGCCGGGGCAGGCATCGGGGCCTCTGCCGGCATCTGCGCCATCGCGCCACAGGTGGTAAAGAGGGCAAGTAGGGCTGTGGCGAATTGCTTTTTACTTAACTTCAAAATCAAGGAGTTTCTTGTCTTCAACATATCCTTCCAGCCTGTCTCCAATTTTAACCGGGCCTACGCCCTCTGGTGTTCCTGTAAATATAACGTCGCCCTTTTTCAGGGTAATGAATTTTGAAATGTAAGCGATAATGTCGTCAAAGGAGTTCATCATCATTTTTGAGTTGCCCTGCTGCCGGGTTTCTCCGTTCACATCCAACCGGAAGTTGATGTTCTGCAGGTCCGGAAACTCGGACAGCGGCATAAACTCAGAGATAGGGGCAGAGCCGTTAAAGCCTTTGGCCAGTGTCCACGGCAAACCCTTGGCCTTGGCTTTGGCCTGCAGGTCGCGGGCCGTGAAGTCTATACCCAGGCCGATGGCATCATAGTACTTGTGGGCAAACTTCGGGTCGATGTTCTTGCCCTCGCGGCTGATGCGCAGGATTAGCTCTACCTCGTGGTGCACATCGTTGGTATACTCCGGGTAATAGAAGGGCTCATTGTTGCGAAGCACGGCCGTGTCCGGCTTAAAAAAAATCACGGGCTCGTCGGGTACTTCGTTTTTGAGCTCGGCAATATGATCGGCGTAGTTTCTGCCGATGGCTACTATCTTCATGTAAAGGGTGTTTTCGGTTCTCTTCTCAAAAATAGGACTTAAAACGGAGAGCCCCAGCAAAAGCGGTAAAATAATTCTGCTACCTGCAACACTGCAATTGAGCTGTTTATACTTGCTCCAGCCTGTGTTTGATATAAACTATAGAAGCTTGTAGTGGTACAACTCTTGTGTGCAGCGCCGTCGTATAACCGTCTGTAAACTGTGCTCTAAAACCCTGGCTATGCAGGTTTAGAACGGTTGTAGCGGTGTTTTAAGTATAGATTTATGCTAATAAGTTCATATAATTGCGTGGAATTTCCGGAAATTTGGTTCAAAATTTGACACCGGTTTCTGAAAGCCATTAAAACATTAAAGACGATGTATAAGAAAATTATTGCATTTACAATGGCAGTGACCATGCTTGTTGCATGTACCACGGTGCCAATTACGGGTCGCCGGCAGTTCAGCCTGGTGTCGGATGCGGCCATGCAGCAGCAGAGCTATGCTGCCTACAAGCAGGTGATTAGTGAAAGCAAGCTCTCTCGCGACGCCCAGGCAACGGCCATGGTGAAACGCGTGGGGCAGCGCGTGCAGCGGGCGGTGGAGCAGTACATGGCAGCCAACGGCCTGCAGAATGAGCTGGCAGGCTTTGAGTGGGAGTTTAACCTGATTGAGGATGACCAGATAAATGCCTGGGCGATGCCGGGCGGAAAGACCGCTGTTTATACCGGAATCCTTCCGGTGGCCAAGAACGAGACCGGCCTGGCCGTCGTGATGGGCCACGAGATTGCCCACGCCATTGCCAAGCACGGCAACGAGCGCATGAGCCAGCAACTGGCCCAGCAATTCGGTGGCCAGACGCTCTCTGCCCTGGCAGGCTCGCAGCCAGGCGTGGCGCAAAACCTGGTCCTCTCGCTCTATGGCGTGGGCTCACAACTGGGGCTGCTCAAGTATGGCCGTACACAGGAGTCCGAGGCCGACCGACTGGGCTTAATTTTTATGGCCATGGCTGGATATAATCCAGAAGAAGCTGTATCTTTCTGGCAAAGGATGGAAGCTGCAAGCGGCGGACAAGCCCCACCGGAGTTCTTATCCACACACCCGAGCGCCGGAACCAGGCAGGCAGACCTGAAAAAGTACATGCCGGAGGCGCTCCAGTACTACAAGCGCTAACAAACCTTACTCCATGACCACAGCCAAAAGAAACCTCACCCTAAGCAAAGGCGGGTTATTATACCTGCTGTTATTTCTGCTGTTGGCCTCCTCGGCCTGCTCCACACGTGAGTTTATTCAGGAGGAGAACCCGGAGGGCGAAGCGGAGGTAGAGGCGGAAATTCCGTACGATGGGGTGCTTTTGGCGCAGGTGGTTTTTGATACGGTGGATTACATTGTTCCCTCTGAGCAGCTCATGCAGCCCTTCATCAAAGAGTTTGGTGACGGAACGGTGGTGGACAGGGTGATGATCCGGAAGGTGCAGGAGACCAAAGAGGATGAGCCTGCTTATTATCTGGTGGGCCTGGGCATGCAGAACGGCGCTTACAGAAGTATGGCCCTGCAGCTGGACCTCGCCGCTGATAACAGTTTATACTTAAGCAGCAAGGGATCCCGCCACATCTGCAGATCCTCTATCGGATGCGGGTTTTGCTACTTCACCTTCTCAGGCAACCAGATTACCGGCTGCGAGTGTTCCTCACGGGCACCCGGCAATAACTGCGAGCATCGCTATTCTGAAAACAACACCTTGCTGAAGGACAATCCAAGACTCCGCTCCAACCGCGAGCAGGAGGACAAAAAGAGACGGAACTAACACGTATTAAAAAGAAAGAGGCGGCCGCTAAAGTATAGCGGCCGCCTCTTTCTTTTTTAAAGGTATCTAATCAGTTTACCTGCATGCCGCGCAGCCGGATGCGCGTGAGGATCTTCTTGGTGTACAGCGGGAATTCGCTCTTCATCATCCAGTCGTAGTAGCTGGGCTCTTTTTGCAGCACTTCCTCCACCGGCACATTCTTATACTTGCCGAAGTTAAAGACCTCCTGCCCGGCGTTGTTGTACACAATGCGGCCCGAGAGGTCAGCGGTTTTCTGAAAGGTGAACTTGTGCAGCGCGGCCATGTCGTTCTGCACCGGGTACTCCGTCACGCCCTCATCCGTCTCATAGGGCTCGTTCTCATAGCGCTCCAGCTGTGCCTTTAAAATTTCATAGGTAGCCACCGTGTCGGCCTCGGCGCTGTGGGCGTTGTCGAGCGACTTGTTGCAGTAGAATTTATAGGCTGCTGACAGGGTACGTTGCTCCATTTGGTGGAAAATGCGGCAGGCGTCCACGATGTTGCGGTTCTCTATGTCGAAGTCGATGTCGCAGCGCAGAAACTCCTCGGCCAGCAGCGGAATGTCGAAGCGCAGGATGTTGTAGCCGCCCAGGTCGCAGCCCTCCAGAAACTTATCCAGGTCGCGGGCAATCTGCTTAAAGGTAGGGCAGTCGGCCACATCCTCGTCGTAGATCTTGTGGATCAGGCTCGACTCCAGCGGAATCGGGATGGTGGGGTTGATGCGGCGTGTTTTAAGGAATTCCTCGCCGTTGGGCGTCACTTTCAGGACACTCAGTTCCACGATGCGGTCCTTGCCGATGTCGGTGCCGGTGGTTTCCAGGTCGAAGAAAACGATCGGGCGCTTCAGGTGTAGTTTCATACTTTTTAGGCTTTCAGAACCGCCTGTGTCAGCGCCTCCAGGTTGATGTTGTTATAGGTGCCCGAGCTCATGAGCAGCAGGTTGGCGTTCTGCCAGTTTTGCGCCAGCAGGTGCTGCTCCAGTGCCTCAGAGTCGGTGTATACTTTCAGGTTCGGGTTCTGGAAAGCCTCTTTCAACTCCTGCTCGCTGAGCATTTCCATGCGCTTGTGCTCAATGGTTTTCGGGCTGAAGTACACAATAGGCTCGTCGGCCAGATTCAGCGCACCGGCATACTGCGGGATGAATTTCTTGTTCAGGCTGCTGAACGTGTGGAGCTCCAGCACTGCCACCAGCTTGCGCTGTGGGAACTGCTTTTTCACCGCCTCTGTGCTGGCCTTCACCTTAGAAGGGGCATGGGCAAAGTCGCGGTAAATGTTGGAAGTGGCCGTTTCCCCCAGTTTCTGCATACGCTTGGCGGCTCCTTTAAAAGTTCTCATGGCAGCGTAGAAATCCTGCGCTTTCACGCCAATCTTCTTGCACACCTCCTTAGCAGCGTTCAGGTTTCGCAGGTTGTGCTCCCCGAAAAGCTGTACTTCCACGTCGCCCTCTTTCTTGGTATGCAGGATAGTTTTGCCGTTGCGGATGCTATGCTCGTGCGCGCCATAGCCGATGTAGGAGATATCGGCCGGGTTGCGCGGCACACTTACCAGTTGCACCTGCTCGTCGTCCTGGTTGTAGATCAGCGTTCCGGCTTTCGGTGTCATCTCGGCAAAGATGCGGAACTGGTCGCGGTAAAGCTCCGGATCCGGGAACACGTTAATGTGGTCCCAGCTGATGCCCGTGATAACGGCGATGTGGTGGTGGTACAGATGGAACTTGGGCACCCGTTTGATCGGATCCGACAGGTACTCATCCCCCTCGATGATGATCACAGGAGCATCGTCGGAGAGTTTTACCATGCGGTCGAAGCCCTCCAACTGCGCGCCCACGGCATAATCGAACTTGCGCCCGATGTGCTGCAGCACGTGCATGATCATGGAGGTGGTGGTGGTTTTGCCGTGGCTGCCGCCAATCACCACGCGCTGTTTGTCGCGGCTCTGCTCGTAGATAAACTCCGGAAAGGAGTAGATGGGAAGGTTCAGTTCCTGCGCCCGCTTTAGCTCGGGGTTATCGGCCCGGGCGTGCATGCCCAGTATCACGGCGTCTGGTCGGGTGTCCAGTTTCTCCGGAAACCAGCCTTCCTGCTCCGGCAGCAGGCCTGCTGCGGCCAGCCGGCTTTTGGCCGGTTCATAGATTTCGTCGTCCGAACCCGTCACTTTCAGGCCCTTATCGTGCAGGGCCAGGGCCAGGTTGTGCATAATGCTACCGCCAACGGCGATAAGGTGTATGTGCTGAAAATCCTTCTTCTCCATGTGCAACAAAGTTTACTCAATCAGACAAAGTTAGAAGTACTCCTTAGAAATAAAATAGCTATACGTTAATATGTGGATACTTTGTGGATATGTGTATATTCATGTGGATAACCTGTGTACATACGCTTTTGACGCTGTTGAAAGCCGGGTGGGCAACTTTTACGAACATTTTTCGGGTGCAGCTTATATAAGGATATATCTTTGTGCTTATGGAGGAGATGAAAATGAATGTGCGGCCTGCGGGCAACCGCAACGGATGGCAGAAAAAAGCCCCGCTTGTAACCGAGCTGGGTAAGAAGCCGCCCCAGGCCCTTGACTTGGAGGAGGCCGTACTAGGCGCTCTGATGCTGGAGAAAGATGCCCTAACAAACGTAATTGATATTCTGCGACCGCAGAGCTTTTACAAGGAATCGCACCAGCGGATTTTTAAGGCCATCCTTTCTCTTTTCGATAAGTCGGAGCCGATCGACATTCTAACAGTGACGCAGGAGCTGCGGGAGCACGGCGAGCTGGAACTGGCCGGCGGCGCCTACTACATTGCGCAGCTGACCACCCGTGTCAACTCCGCAGCGAATATCGAATACCACGCCCGTATCATCACGGAAAACTCTATCAAGCGTGACCTGATCTCGATTTCCTCGGAGGTGCTCACCAATGCCTATGAGGATACCACGGACGTGTTTGAGCTGCTCGATAAGACCGAGGCCAAGCTCTACGAGGTATCGGAATCCAACATCCGCAAGAACTTTGACGACATGCGCTCGCTCATGCACCAGGCCATTAAGGAACTGGAGGAGAAGCGCAAGCAAACCGACGGCCTGACCGGTGTGCCGAGTGGCTTGACGGCGCTGGACCGTGTAACGTCAGGCTGGCAGAAGTCTGACCTGGTTATCCTAGCGGCCCGCCCGGCGATGGGTAAAACGGCCTTCGTGCTTTCCTGTATGCGTAACGCTGCCGTGGACTTTGGCAAGGGCGTAGCCATCTTTTCGCTGGAGATGTCGTCCCTGCAGCTGGTGAATCGTCTCATTTCTTCGGAGGCGGAGCTGGAGTCGGAGAAGATTAAGAAGGGTAGCCTGGAAGAGTATGAATGGGCGCAGCTTAACCATAAAATTGCCAAGCTTACCGAGGCACCAATTTATATTGACGATACGCCGGGCCTTTCTATCCGGGAGCTGCGTACCAAGTGCCGCCGTCTCAAGGCCCAGTACGACATCCAGATGATCATCATCGACTACCTGCAGCTGATGAGCGGCAACGCCGATGGCAAGGGTGGTGGTAACCGTGAGCAGGAGATTGCCTCCATCTCACGTGCCCTGAAGATGCTGGCCAAGGAGCTCAACGTGCCCGTGATTGCGCTCTCGCAGCTAAGCCGTGCCGTGGAAACGCGTGGGGGCGACAAGCGCCCGCAGCTCTCTGACCTTCGTGAATCCGGTTCGATAGAGCAGGACGCCGACATGGTGTGCTTCCTCTACCGTCCGGAATACTACGGAATCACCGAGGACGAGATGGGCAACCCGACTGCCGGCGTGGGAGAGGTGATCATTGCCAAGCACCGTAACGGCTCGCTGGAGAACGTGCAGTTGAAATTTATCGGGAAGTATACTAAGTTTACCAACCTCGACAGCGACTTCGGGGGAGATAGTATGGGCGGGTTCAACGCCCTGCCCAACAGCACCTTCGATACCGAGACGCCAGGCGCTATCCGTTTGGGTAGTCGTATGAACGAGGGTGGTGGTGGCTTCCCTGCCTCCAACTTTGACGAGGAACCACCGTTTTAAGCAGATAAGTATACTTTTGTAACGTATGTGAAAGCGACTAGCAGAAGTATAAAAAGTATAGCCAAAGGAAGATTAGCCGCTGCGCCGAAAGCCAGTGGCTTTTCTGTTTTTAAGCTTGATTTTTCTTTAAACTTCATAGCGGCTGCTTGTGCCATTGCTGCTCTATTGCTGGCGCGGGTTTCGCCGAAATGCTTCGGGACAGGGCAACCTGTGCCTTTCTATCTTTTCGGATTTGCAATCCGAGTGGCTCGCAGAGCCATACTTATACTTGCGGTTATACTTTTGCCAGGCTTTTAAACTTGCTGGTTTATACTTTCCTTGGCGCTAGCATGTAGCTCGTGTCCGTTTATACCTGCTCTTTCGGATTTGCAATCCGAAAGTATGGAACAGCGGATTTGTAATCTGCAAAGGCAGTGGCTACTGGCAGAAAAGCGAATTTTAAATCCGTATAGTAGGTGGTTCCGGATTGCAAATCCGGAACAGCAGGTAGGCTGGGAAGCAGTTCGATAGCTGCTGCCCTTGCTATGCAACAAGTATAAACTGTCCCCTTGAGGGGACTATAGGGGTGTTCCTCCAATATCTTCTCCTACAGCGCTTATACTATGCAAGGTGGTAGTCACAGACTCCCCGCCTTAGCCAAGGAGGGGTTAGGGGTGGTTGGACCCGGTACCACAACCCGACTGCCTCAAATCACATCCTCATTAATCAGCTGCCTCTCGCTTACCCAAAGTATAAATCCTCCCGCTGCAGCAGCCCTTTTGGAATGGCGTTTGTGCAGTTGTTAAAAGTATAAACCAAGGCATTTTTTTAACATCCTAAATTCTACTTAACTTAAGCCCCTCATTTGTTACCTTTGCAAGAATGAAAGTAGGTATAATCTTCGGTGGTCCGTCGCGCGAGCGTGAAATTTCGTTTGCGGGTGGCCGTACAGTGTACGACAATTTAGACAAGTCTCTGTTTGAGACCGTTCCGGTGTTTGTAGACAGCCTGGGCAACTTCATTCTGCTCGACTGGCAGTTTATCTACAAGGGCACTATCCGCGACTTCTACCCGCCGGTGGAGGCCCTGCCGGAAAGCGAGCACGGGCTGCAGATCTACCTCGAGTCGCTGGGCGAGCTAAGCATAGAAGAGCAGGACCGGATTATCGCCAAAGCAGGCAAGCGTTTGCAGCCGAATGAGTTCAAGGACCATTTCGACTTTGCATTTCTGACACTGCACGGCCCTTACGGAGAGGATGGCAGTATCCAGGGTCTGCTGGAGTGGTACCATATTCCTTACTCGGGCTCAGGCATACTTCCGTCAGCTATCGGGATTGACAAGATAGCGCAGAAGGAAATGCTCAAGCAGCACGGTTTCCCGACCCCGGATTACAGGATTATCAAGTATGCCGATTGGAGCAAGAAGCAGAACCGTCGCCAGATTTTTGAGGAGGTAAAATCGGCGCTGCACCTGCCGCTGGTGCTCAAGGCGCCGCATCAGGGCTCTTCCATCGGGGTATCCATCATCAAAGAAGATAATTTTGATGCCTTTGAGAAAAGTGTAGAGCGCAGCTTCTTTACCAAGACCATTTACAAGAGCCAGTGGCTGGCCCTGGGCGAGGAGAAGCAGCTGATGAGCATGAAGCAGCTGGTGGATATCCGCGAGGGCATCGGCATGCCGGTGGTGCTGGAGGATGGCCAGATTATCTATCATCCCGAGGAGCTTTTCAACCACATCAACCATACGTTCCATACTACTGCCACCGACAGCATCACGCTGACGAACATAGAGCACGAGCAGCAGATTCTGGTAGAGGCCTTTATCCAGGGCAAGGAATTCTCCTGCATTGTGGTGCAAGACGAGCAGGGCGAGCCGATTGCTTTGCCGCCAACCGAGATTGTGAAAGGCAGCGAGGTATTCGACTACCGTTCAAAATACCTGCCGGGCCTAAGTCGCAAAATTACGCCGATTAACCTGCCAACCGAGCAGATCCAAAGTATACGCAGGGCCACGAGCAAGCTCTTTAAAGACTTTGGCTTTAACGTGTATGCCCGCCTGGATGGCTTTATTACCGAGGAAGGCAATATTTTCCTCAACGACCCGAATACTACGTCGGGCATGCTGCCTTCGTCCTTCTTCTTCCACCAGGCAGCGGAAATCGGCCTGAACCCGTCGCAGTTCCTGACCTATATTATCCGCACCTCGCTGGCCGAGCGTCTGAAAACGGGTAAAGACACCGTAAGGCTATCGCGCCTCTTGCAGCAGCTGGATAAAAGTATAAAAGACGAGCAGGCGCACCGCCAGGAGAAAATTCGCGTGGGTGTGATCATGGGCGGTTACTCTTCGGAGCGCCATATTTCGGTGGAGAGCGGACGCAATATTTACGAGAAGCTGTCGTCTTCTGTGAAGTATGAGCCGCTGCCCATCTTCCTGACCGGAAGCAACGAGGCGCACCGCCTGTATTCGATTCCGATCAACATCATGCTCAAGGACAACGCTGACGACATCAAAGAGAAGGTGCTATACTTTGAGCAGGGCGGAAAGCCGCATCCGGTGCTGGCCCAGATCATTGAGGAGGCATCCAGCATCACGAAAAAGTATACAGGGCGCAGCCTGCAGGAGCCGCAGCGCATTACGTACGAGCAACTCAAAAACCTGGTGGATGTGGTGTTTATCGCCCTGCACGGTCGTCCGGGTGAGGATGGGGCGCTGCAGCAGGAACTGGAGAAGCTGTATATCCCATACAACGGCTCCGGAATCCGCTCTTCGCAGATCACCATCAACAAGTATGAAACGAATGAGATCCTAGGCAGGCACGGGGTACCGGTAGCCAAGCACGCCATGGCCTGGAAAGAGGACTGGCTGCAGGATAAGGAGGCTTTCTACCAAAGTATAGAAGCGCAGTTCCCGTACCCGTTCATAGCCAAGCCGGCCGACGATGGCTGTAGCTCTGCCGTAAAAAAGATCAAGAACCGCCAGGAGCTGGAGGCGTTCACGACGCTGATTTTCCGGGAGATGGAGGAGCTGGATACCGAATGCGCCCGCACGCTGTCGCTGGGCTTTAAGGAGGAATTCCCGAACAAGGTGGGCTTCCTGGTGGAAACGCTCATCAGCCGAAACGGCGCCAAGCACTTCCTGGAGATCACCGGTGGTTTGCTGACCAAGTATAACCCGGACGGTACAGTTAGCTACGAGGTGTTTGAGGCGTCGGAGGCCCTGGCCGAAGGGGAGGTGCTATCGCTGGAGGAGAAGTTTTTGGCCGGAGAGGGGCAGAACATTACACCCGCCCGTTACGCTGCTGACCCTGAGCGCCGTCAGAAGATTTCCGACAAGGTGAAAGAAGACCTCAGGCGTGTGGCCCAGATACTGAACATCGAAGGCTACGCCCGTATCGACGCCTTTGTGCGCGTGCTGGAGAACGACGAGGTGGAGACAATCATCATCGAGGTGAACTCCCTGCCAGGCATGACGCCGGCCACCTGTATCTTCCACCAGACCGCTATCAACGGCTACAAGCCTTACGATTTCATCGACCGCATCCTGCAGTACGGCATGGAGCGAACCAAAATGAAAGCGGAAATTTAGAAGTTAGAAAATTAGAACGTTAAAAAGTTAGAAAGTTGAGTTAAAAAGGTAATCAGCCATTTAACAATTCAACAATCACCATACCGCATGTTTAAAGCGAAGTCATTTCTGGGTGTTATAATGCATCTACTTATTATGGGCGTTATTGTGGCGGCCCTGATTTTAGGTTTCTTTTACTTTTACTTACCCTCCACCACTAACCATGGCGAGAGCATTTCGGTGCCTAAGATAACCGGTTTGCAGCTGGCCGATGCGGAGGCGGTGCTGGAGGAGCAGAGTCTGCGCTACTTCATCAACGACTCCACGTACCGGCCTGACCAGAAGCCTTTCGAGGTGCTGACGCAGGACCCGGCGCCGGGGCAGAAGGTGAA
Organism: Pontibacter chinhatensis; assembly: GCF_900113285.1. Taxonomy (GTDB): domain Bacteria; phylum Bacteroidota; class Bacteroidia; order Cytophagales; family Hymenobacteraceae; genus Pontibacter; species Pontibacter chinhatensis. Next base: position 80,758 of record NZ_FOOT01000002.1, on the reverse strand, counting down.
GGAAAACCGCAAGATCTACATCTCGGTGAACATGAAAAACCCGCCGATGATCAAGATGCCGAAGCTCATTGACGGCTCCGTGAAGAACGCCGAGCTCATCCTGAAAAGCTACGATTTGCGCAAAGGCAAGATTACGTTTGTGCCGGACCTGCAGCAGAATGCCGTGCTAAAACAGTTTGTGGATGGCAAGGAGGTGAAGCCCGGGGAGATGATCCCGAAAGGCTCCGTGGTGGACCTGCATGTGGGTGATGGCCTGGGCGAGACAGAGTTTGAGATGCCAAAGGTAGTGGGTATGCCAGTGGATGAAGCCTCCGTGCTCTTAGTGGGGCAGGGGCTGCAGATTGGCAACATTTTCTACGTACAGGGCTCAGGCGAGCCCGACGGTACTGTCGTGAAGCAGCGTCCGTACGCCGAGGTGGGTGCCAGAATCCGCGTAGGAGAGCTGGTGGATCTTTGGGTAGCTAGCCAGGAACCGGTGCAGGGAATCGATTAAACCCAAGCAAAGTATAAAATCAAGGTATAAACAGGAACGCCTGCCAGCAATGGCGGGCGTTTTTTGTTGCGCGACTAATGATGGGTTTGCTTCTCTTTTCCCTGGCCTCTGCTGATGAAATTGGCGGCATTTCGAAAGTATAAATACGGGTGCAGGATGCCTAAAATTTCAACCCGGTTACAGTCGTTCTAGCTTGCGGGCAACCTTTCGGTTTGCATGGAAGTAGCGGAAATGCTACCTTTTGCTTTAAATTTATACTTCGGATGAAAAAACAGCTGGCACTTATACTTCTTTCCTTCGGAATGGCCGCTACAGGCGCCTCTGCGCAGGTGGTACTGCAGCCTTTGCAGCAGGAAGCCCGCCAGCCGCAGAAGTATAAACCTACGCCAGCGCAGCACCAACTACGCCGGGCAGCAGAGCAGAACTTGCCCTTTTTCGACGACTTTGCCCGCTACGACAGCCTGGATACATCGAGGTGGAGCAGTGGCGGCGTTTTCATCAACAACCGCTATGCGCTGCGCCCCATCACCAAAAACGTAGCTTCTCTGGATGGCCTGGATGCACGTGGGCAAGCCTATGCTCCCAACACCCTGGCGGCGGGCGCCTCCGACACCCTGGCTTCTGCGCCCATTCTTTTAGGCAACCTCACGCCAGCCGACTCGGTGTACCTGAGCTTTTACTGGCAGTCGGGTGGCTTGGGTGATGTGCCGGACCGCACCGAGGACAACCAGCGCTACCTGGTGCTGGAGTTTCTGGATAACACGGAAGTATGGCAGGAAGTATGGCGCCAGCCGGCGGTGGGCGAGGTGACCGATTTTGCGCAGGTGTTTGTAGAGCTGCGGGAGGCACGCTTTTTTCACAGCGGCTTCCGGTTCCGGTTCCGCAACGTGGGGCTGCGCAATGGCCTGGCCGATGTCTGGAACCTGGATTACGTGGAGCTGGACCGAAACCGGCGCAAAGGCCAGAACACCACCCGCGACATAGCCATCAGCGAAAGTGTAAGCAGGTTGCTGAAAAACTATACGACCATGCCCGCCCGCCAATTTCTCGCAAACCCGGAGGGAGAGCTGGCCGACACGGTATGGGCGACGCTCAATAACCTCGGCGATTTTCCGGGGGCTATCAGCTGGCGGGGCTATATCAAAAGTATAAATGCCACCGCTGCCGATACTTTTTTACGGGAGCAGGCACTGGTGCCGGGCCTGGCCCGGCAATACCAGGTGAGCGGCAACCCGCGGCTGGAGAACGTTGCGCTGCCGCAAACTGACAGCTTCACGCTGGTCCACGGCATCTGGCTCGACACGAAAGAGCAAAACGCACAGCAGCGCGCCAACGACATCACCGAGCGCCGCACCACCTTCTCCGATTACTATGCCTATGACGACGGCACGGCAGAGGCCGGCTTCAGTTTTCTGGGCACCGCCAACACGCAGGTGGCCCAGCGCTTCGACGTGAACCAGGTAGATCAGGTGCGGGCCTTTCGGGTATACTTCCCGCGGGTGGGGCAGGACATCTCAGGCACTGCCATCACCTTCCGGATTTGGAGCGATGACAACGGACTGCCCGGCGAGTCTATTTACCAGCAAAGCTTCCAGGTGCAGTACTCCGATTCCCTGAACGGGTTTTACGAGGTGGCGCTGACGCAGCCAGTGCGGGTGCAGGGCAGCTTCTACATCGGCTGGACGCAGCCCGGTAGCCGCTACATCAATATTGGTTTCGACAGGAATGAGGATGCCACAGGCCGAAGGTTTACCTATACCGCTTCCGGTGGCTGGGCCGAGGAAACAACCTTTAAAGGCGCCATCATGATGCGTCCTGTGATGGTGGGAGAGGTGCCGCTGGGGCTGGAGGAGGACCGCTATAATGCTGTTATGCGCGTGTTCCCGAACCCAAGCCGGGGCGAGGTGTACCTGAGCGAGCCTTATGAGCAGGTGCAGGTATTCGACGTGCTGGGGCGGCAGGTGCATCAGCAAAAGTATAAAAACAGGCAGGAGCCGCTCACCTTAGGGCAGCTGCCACCGGGGGTTTATACTTTGCGTATTCAGAATAGAAAAGCTATTATCACGAGAAAAATCATACTAACACATTAAACCATGATTGCATCAGCAGATATTACCGTTGAAGAATTGAAGGAGCGCCTGGCCAAAGGCGAAACCCCTGTTATTATAGATGTACGCGAAGACTGGGAATATCAGGAAACGAATATACCTGGAGCACAGAACATTCCGCTGGGCACGCTGCCACAGCGCCTGGATGATCTGGAGGACCTGAAGGGGGAGGAAGTGATTGTGCAATGCCGCTCCGGTGCCCGTTCCGCCTCTGCCAGAGCGTTCCTGCAGCAGCAGGGCTTCAGCAATGTGCGCAACCTGGTAGGCGGTATTTTGGCCTATAACGGCTAAGTATAACCTATAAATCAAAGTATAAAGGGAGCAGCTGTAAGGGCTGCTCCCTTTTTTATTTCGGGTAAAAGTATAGCTCCAAGGGGCTATACTTTGTTGGGGGAGGTCACTCCAAAGTATAAAACCGGGTCTTCTTTATCCCTAAATTCCTTTTCTTATTCTATGATAAAAGGCGTAGGGGTGAAGCAGAGCAGGAAGATGATGAAAGCAAGTATACCCAAGGCCTTCCGGAGGGGCGTCAGCGGCCGCTCGTCGGGACAGGAGGGATGGAAAATGCCCATCACGCGGGAAAGCAGCAGGCCAAACACCAGCCAACCGCTGTACCCATCCGCCGCTGGAAATAAAAATGAGATAAACACCTGTGCCACCAGTATCACGCCGGCCAGGTACAGGCTATACTTCAAACGGGGCGTGGCAGGCTGCATCACAAAAATCAGGTACAGCAGGTAAAAGGGCCATATCCAAAAGTAGGACTCCAGTTCCGGGAAGAAATCTGACAGGCTGTACTGTAGCAGCAGCATGGCCAGGGTGGCGCCCAGACCGTAGTTGCGGTTACCGAGCAGCTTGGTAAAAGCCCAGTAGGCAAACGGCGCAAACACCACCAGCAATTCTTCGTCCCACAGGGGCTCTGTGTGAGGCGATATCACTCCCAGGCCTGCGTAAAGTATAAACAGCGCAAAAAAGATAGGGGATATCTGGTTAAAGCGACGGTACCCGATAAGGCCGTAGAGCACGTGCCCCCCATCCAGCTGGCCGATAGGGAGCAGGTTCAGGGCCGTAAAGAACAGTGCCAGGTAACCGGCAAACAGGTAAGGGTAGTGTATAATTTCGTACTGGTTCGGCAGGCGCGCCGGGTCTGCCACATACTCCTCAAAAAGTATAAACAGCAGATTTTTGCCCAGGGAGAAATTGCCGAAGCCCTGCTGGTACACATGCTGGGCGTAATCCAGCCCAAACTGCTCGTACTCCGGGTGGATGCTGAAAATATACTCCGGCTCCGGCAGGTGCGTGAAGCCGTAAATTAGCAAAGGGATAGCTACCACAAAACCTGCCAACGGACCCGCAATGCCCACATCGAAAAACTGGCGACGCGAGAAAATGCGCTCTTTTATCCGGATAAAAGCCCCCATAGTGCCGATAGAGGAGGTAATGCCAAACCAGAGCGGGATGTAGTAGGGCAACGTGACGGCAATGCGGTAGTAGCGGGCCATGAAATAATGCCCGAACTCATGCACCGTCAGCACTCCCAGAAAGGGCAGCGAAAAGTATAAGCCGCCCACAAACTCTGCCCACGAAAGCGTACCCGTCCAGCTGAACCCCTGAGGCCCCAGGAAGAACAGTTTGCCATACCGCCACTCTGCCCCCGCAATGGTGGTGGTAACCAGCGTGAGGCAGAACAGCAGCAGGTGTAGCCCGTATTGCCGCCGGTTAGACTGCCACATCGGCAAAGAACTCGTTGATGGTAAGTGGTGGCTGCAGGTGCAGCGTGTGCAGGCCCAGTTTGTTGGCGCTCTCAATATGCTGGATGCTGTCGTCGATGAACAGAGTGTCTGACTTCTGCAGGTTGTTTTCGGCCAGGATCTGCTCAAAAATGGCGGCATCCGGCTTGCGTTTGCCTACCAGGTGTGAGTAGTATGTTTTCTCAAATAATGAGTCCAGGCTCGGGATGGTGAAGCTATGCGCCACGATTTGGTTGAAACGCTGCAGGTGGATGTCGTTGGTGTTGCTCAGCAGGAAAATGCGGTACTTCTTGCCCAGTTCCAGCAGCAAATCGATGCGCTCCTGCGGGATGTCGAGCAGCATGGCGTTCCAGGCTTCGTCAATTTCCTCGTCAGTGGCGTCTATGTGGTATGCCTCGCGCAGGCCGTTGCGGAACTCCTCGTTAGAGCAATTGCCTGTCTCCAGCAAATCGAACAGGTGTGACTGCTCTTTCTGGCTGTAGGCAATGTCGCAGTTGGCTTTGCACAGCTTCTGCAGCTCCTCTATGCTTTTGTTGTAGTCCAGGTTGATGATGACACCACCCAGGTCGAAAATGATATTATTGATTTGTGTCAGGTCCACGAAAAAAATAGTTGGTAGTATTTGAAATATTGAATGCAAATATGTAAAATTGCACTCCCAAATCAAAGGAAGCAATTCTATAGATGCGGAACGGGCCTATAGCTCATTCGGTTAGAGCAACTGACTCATAATCAGTAGGTGGCTGGTTCGATTCCAGCTGGGCCCACTGAAAATCAAGCACTTACGAGGTAAAACTTGTAAGTGCTTTTTTTATTTGCATACAATTTGCATACAAATTCCTTTTAGCTTGTAAGGCACTGTTTAATGCAGTTTACCTTCTCAGTATATTTCATCCGCCGAGACGTTTGCTTTTAGCTGAATAGGTAAGTTGACACTGTGTCCTCTAGGTTGTAGAAGTCCTTTAGAAGTAATGATATAAGGAAGAGATCCTAGTAGCGGTAAGATTTGGTGTTGAATCTGTTCTTGTCATCATGACCGGGTCATGTTACTATTGCGATAGTATGAACATATTCAAGAATGAAGCTGATCAGGCGATTATGGCCATGCCTATCAAAGGTAAGCTTATTGGCAATAAAGTACCCCTTAAAATGCTGATCTAAATTTTGGAGAGCATCATTTAAAATTGAAGGCCCTCGACAAGGACTCATCAAAAAGCAATTGAAAGCAGGCACTGTTTTGTTCGGGCTGTCTTTGGCCAAATGACGGACAACACCTATGCCTACTACATAGATAATTAGCATACTTGAAGCTTCTGATTTCCTCTGTGAAATTGGGAGCATTTACATCTGGTCTGCCCTTAAATTCCTGCAGTAGTAACCATTTATAAAACTTTTTCTCCAGATTGTGCTGGCGTAAGTTCTCCTTGTATTTTGATACAAGCTCCTGAAGAACTTTGTTTGTCTTTTGCTTTTTATTAACAATGAACTGTTACAACGACAAATAGATTCAATATTATCTATTTAAAATTATATAATCAAATTTAGGATTTTTTAAATTTTATATTTGATCAATGATTTAGCTTATTTGCTTAAATCTCTTCCTCAGTATATTATATTACTTATGTTGAAGAGGGGGATTCGATGGTATAAACAGTGTATCAATTAGTTAGGATGTAGTGTGTTAGATCATCAAAGACAGAAGCTGTTTCGTATATTATAATGTAGTTATATTTACATGTATTGTAAATTATTTTGTTTATATGCTTGATGGTAAGAAGTCAACTCTTAACATGATGACATGTAAACTATCTCATCCAAACAAAAGTGTTCGAGACTCGAAAGGAGTATAACGAGAGCGTAATCAAGAGTGCGTTAACGGGTAAAAATAAAATGTGCAAATATGGAAGGGTTTAACTTATTAGACAATCCGGGGGGGATGCAGGCCCTTGGCTTCTTTCAAGAAGATAAAACTGTTAGTGAAGAAGTTAAACTGCAACCAACTGATAAGGTACCGGTAGAGCTAGAACCAAAAATCATAAGTGTAAAACAGCTGTTATCTGAAAACCGACTGGTTGTTCCATATTATCAGAGACCATACAAATGGTCTCTGAAAAATGTCAATCAACTTATTGATGATATACTTCTTCACAAAAGGCAGTCTGCCTACCGGTTAGGTACCCTCGTTATTCATAAGGAACAGGAAGCGGACCAACCTGAGGTATATAATGTTGTAGACGGTCAGCAACGTACAATTACTCTAACGCTAATTGCACAGGCAATCTACAGCTATAAAGGATCAGAATTAGAAAAACTTAGCAATAAGGAAAGTACAAATAAGTATAAGCCAAGTCTCGAAAATCTGAAGTTTAAGAGCAGTCTCTCAAAGAATAATATCCGGGGAAACTATAAAGAGATAGTAAGAAGAATACGGGAGTTTGACGAAGAGGCTATTCATTTCTTCTACTATAAATGCCAACTAGTGCAGGTTGTTCTGGAGGATATTTCTGAGGCTTTCCAATTTTTTGATTCCCAAAACTCCAGAGGTAAAGATTTGGCTCCCCATGACTTGCTTAAGGCATTTCACCTGCGAGAAATGACAAGTAGTACTACGGAGTCTGAAAGAATAAAAAGTGTTACAGAATGGGAGGCCATGGATTCAAGTAAACTGGCAGTCCTATTCAGAAACTATTTGTTCAGGATCAGAAATTGGTCTAAAGGCTATTCAGCTCGGTATTTCACAAAAGATGAAGTCGATGTATTTAAAGGAGTAAGTCCTGTAGTTAAGGAGAGTTTCCCTTTTGCAGATTTATACCGGATCAGCCATTTTTATGTGGAAGGTTATAACAACGAGTTTCACAGAAACATCGACAGAAACTCTATGTCTTACCCTTTCCAGCTAGACCAAGTTATTATTAACGGCAAGCGGTTTTTCGAGATGATTAACCATTACAATGAATTGGTTAACTCGATTAAATCGATGGCCGAAACAAAGAAGTTTCTTTCCCCATCAGATAAAAACGCTATAGAGATATTAGAAACTATCCAAAACTACGATGGCAAAGATAGAGTGGGTGATAAATACGTTCGTAATTTATTCAACTGTTGCCTTGTCTACTATATTGACAAATTCGGAACTGCAGAAATCTCCAGAGCAGTTGAGAAATTCTATATCTGGTCTTATAGCTTAAGATTAGAACTCTATGCTATACATCTAGCTTCAATTGATAATCATGCTTTAGCGAATCCGCCCATTTTCAAGATAATCAAAGAAGCAATACATCCTTCAACAATCCTCAATGTACCTCTATCAAGTGTAGGGAAAAATAACTCTACAAGAACAGATGCCATCCTAAACCTATTTAAGAAAATGAACTACTATCATGGACAATAATATTACTCCGCTTAACATTCGAAGCCTGTTTAGCCAAGGCAAATATGCAATTCCGATATACCAACGAAACTATGCTTGGGGTAATAAGGAGATTATTCAATTGATCCAAGATATAGTTGACTATGCTTCAAAGGATAATGTTGATGAGAAGGCTGTACCATATTACATAGGCTCTCTTATTGTCTATGAAAGAAAGGAAGATAGAGTCACTATCTTTGAAACCATTGATGGGCAACAGCGACTGACAACACTCAACATTCTCCTAAGTGTACTCAAAAGAGAATACAGCCAAAAATTTGATCTAAAAGACTGGTTCGAGTTGAACCTGGAGTTTGATAGCAGGCAAGTTTCTACAGATACTTTGCAGGCGATTTTCTCAGATACCAAGGTAATACCTTATCAAGATTTCAGAAGCTACAACACAGCCATTCAGCAAGCTTATGCAGATGCACATAAGGCTCTGAAAAAGATCATCGGAGAGAATAAGATTACTATAGAGAAGTTCTATAGCTACCTGATAAATAACGTCTACATACTTAGAGTACCAGTCCCACATGATACAGATCTCAATCACTACTTTGAGATCATGAACAGCCGTGGTGAGCAGCTCGAGAAGCATGAAGTGCTTAAAGCATACATGCTTAAGGAGATAAAAGATGATAGGGAGTTAAGCTACGCATTTCATTTAATTTGGGAAGCTTGTGCTGACATGGAGCGGTATGTACAATACGGTTTTTCAGTCGAACAAAGGAGTGCTCTATTTAAGGAAAGGGATTGGAATACTCTGCAGTATGATAATTTAGAATCTATCTCTAAGATGTTTTCTTCATTGAAGATAACAGATGAGGATGTCGAGGGGGAAGAACTATCAATTGATGCAATTATCGAATATAAAGGAGCTTTCGAACAACCAAAGCGTCAAAAGGAAGACGCTCCGGATCGATTCAATACCGTAATTAATTTTTCAAACTTTCTACTGCACGTCCTTCGCGTTCAGACTGAATCTGATGTCAGTCTGGATGACAAGCGATTACTTGAAATTTTCGACCCCTATCTGAAGGGAGACAAAGTAAAAGTGCAAGAGTTTGTAAAGACTTTTGGTTACAATCTTCTTAAATGCAAGTTCCTGTTTGATAAGTATATTATCAAAAGAGAATTTCTAAAAGACAAAGACCAATGGAGCCTGAAGCGACTGAAATGGTATGATGGCAACAACGTCAGTTATATAAATACATTTGGTGACGAAAATGAATCAGATGGTGAGAATAAAAAGATCTTGATGATCCTCTCAATGTTTCATGTATCTGCCCCAACTCTTGTATACAAACACTGGTTAAATGCTGCACTGAAGTATGTTTTTGAAAGGGAGCAAGTTAGTGCAAGTTACTACTTGACACATTTAGAGAGTTTAGCGAAGGCATACCTATTTGATAGATTCTTAGCAAAAACACCACAAGATTATTTTGACATCATTTACAAAAACAATGGCTCACCTACAGGTGTGAATATATGTGAAGAAGCTCTAGATGATGGGGTTAATGTAGAAAACTTCATTTTTAATTACCTAGATTATCTACTCTGGAAAAAGGAACCAATCAAGTATAATGACTTCGAATTTACATTCAGTAGCTCAGTTGAGCATTACTATCCACAGAATCCACTCCCTGGTATCAAGCCTATGCACCCAGATCTTCTACACAGTTTTGGAAATCTGTGTCTTATCAGTGGTAGTAAGAATTCTAAGCTTAATAACCACTTACCAAAAGCCAAGAAGGATTACTATTTAGAAGCCGGAACTGATAGTATTAAGCAGAGGCTTATGATGGAAAAGGAGAACTGGTGGGATGATGAGGTTATTGAGCACAGTAAGGCCATGAAGCAAATCCTACTTTCTGAAAGCATCAACTTAAACTAGGGTGTGTTTGAAAAAAAGTTTTGAGGCAGGCTCTCATAAAGGCCAGCTGCACGAAAGCCTGGTAAGTGTCAGCGAGTTTATCAAAGTGGCGGGCAAACCGCCTCATTTCCTTGAGCCTGCCAAAGAGCCTTTCGGTGATGTTTCTCCGGCGGTACAACTCTTTGCTCACTTTAGGTGGCCTTCCCTTTTTTCTGCGACTATTTCCCGCAGCCAAGCCCCTTCCGGGTAACTGGGCTCTAATCAGCTTCTCCCGCAGAGCCTTCCGGTTGACTTGGCTGTTCGTATCCTTTGTCAGCTACCACTGCTTTAGGCTTTTCCCCTCAAACTCCAGGAGCCTGAGCAGCTGTGGGGCCTCACCGGCCTGCTCACCGGCCAAGAGCACCTGCAACGGAAAGCCCCTACCACAGCAGAGCAGTTACACTTTCGTGGAGAAGCCTCCCCTGGACCTATACCGGCTGATCGCTAAAGACGACGCCTTTCGGATTGCTATGCAGGATACGCTGAAGCGGATTTTGGGTGCTGCGTAAGAACTATACAGTATATATCAATTGACCATCTAACATGAGTGAAATTCAAAACTTAGTAAAAGAGGTGACAATCGCTACGAACCAAAGTTTAAAGAATGAAGTAGCGATAGTACCATTGGATCTCTGGAATGAAAGTGTTTATCGATACCAGTGGATCAAGCAACTTCTTAAAGTTGCTCCCAAGGCCAGATGCCAAATCGAATGGAATTACAACGATCTGTTCTTTCAGTTGGGAGATGATAATGTTATTGTTGAGTTCAAATTCTACATCACACAATTCAATGTAGATATTCATGGCAATAAAAGAGATACTCCAAAAGGCCATCCAAGTAATAAGAATTTTGAGGAGTTCTGTGTACAGATTGGTAAACTGGATAAAATGAACGAAATGGTGTGGTTTAAGGGAGGTGAAAAATCAATCACACATAAACTATTGATTTTAGTTTATACTGACAATGCTAATTATAGAAAAAAACAATTTAAACACTGGTATGATAGTATTAAGCTTCTCGATGAAGTGAAAAAACCAGGTAAGAAACCTCTTAAGTATGATTTAAGAAATGTAAAGTTCGACACCTTCTATGAAGCAGTAGATAACACGCTGTACTGTGAAAGCTCTTCCAACTATATTTACTGTAAACTTTTTGAGGTTAAATAAATCCCTTTCATAAAGATAGTTTAAGAAAATTTATAGCTGATTATTTTCAGGTCAACACTTAATGAATCATCAAATCGCCACTAGCTGAGTGGCGGTTTTTATTTCATACCCGCACATTCCAAGTCGCACAATTCAGCACCCCGCCATCTATGGCTAGCTCTGACGACGGCACAGGTATAACTTTATAATCTCTGAAAATGAGCTTTGCCTCTTTCAGAGCTTCTTTGTCTTCCGACAGGTCGAATTGCGGGAACAGGATCACATTGCCGATCCAGGCGAAATTGATGTAGCAGCCGATAGCGGTATAGTCGCCTTGGGTATTTTTGACGTAGGTGTTCACAGCTGGGAGGTCGATTAAACGAAGGCCGGTCTTTTGCAGAGCATTCCTATACGTTGTTTTCCAATAATCTAGCTCTCTGCTAAAATCAGCTACCAGTAAAGTATGGTCGTCCATAAAACGAACCATGCCATCGGAGTGGCCGGTCATGTCATAGGGCTGGGATGGAATAAAGTATAGGTGCTCGACCTTCAACGCCTGCGTTAGCCGGGCTGTAACAGTTTCTTTCATGAGAGCCTTGTTTTCTTTAAAGACCCGCTCCGTCATCACCACGGCATTGCCCGAGCGCACCACATTACCACCGTCTATCACCAAAGTGTTATGTAGGGGGGTGACTGCCAAAGGAGTGCTGAGCTGCACCCGTGTTGTGTCGGTTATCAGGTGACGGTACTTATTGGTGTTGCAGTAGGAGGGGGAGTAGGTAAATTGCACAAACTGCTTCGGCGCTACCTGCACCGGCATATAGTCACGGCACCAGATGTCCCTGGTGTTCTCGATAAAGCCGTACCCTATACCGGCACGCCTAAGTATTTTCTCTAGGTACAGCCAAAAGCTTTTCAGCTCCGGCCGCTCACTGATCAGGCTGCTGAAAAAGACGAAGTTGGTGTCACGGTCTGTAACCATGTACTTAGGCAGAGGCAAGGTCTAACTGCTGAGGTTCTTTCCTAGTTGCGACTTCCTTTTTCAGCAGCTTGCCCGCGGACCAGAAGATAAAGTCCAGCCGCTTCATCTCCGGGAGGCTGTGGCCTTGGAACCTATTATTAAAGAGCTCTATGGTAGGCTTGAGCAGGTTTTCAGCAAGTATCTTATCATAGGCCTCCCTGATATGCTGGAACTGCAGCAGGTACTTGTCTACCTTCTTGTCGAAGTCTTTGTCAAGAGGCCTGGAGTAGCCAAACACCCTGGCCACCTCGCTGTCGTAGATCGGGTAGCTGTTGTTAATGGTATTTGCCAGTTTCGTGGCAAAAGAAAACTGCACATTCTCCTGACCTTTCTTGTTTTTGAAGTTTCTCAGCTTTTGAAGAATAGCTTTGATATTAGGATGCTGATTAGCTCTTTCTTCTTCGAATATATTAAAATAAGCTGTCTTGAACTCAGCCGTAAGGCCAGCGTTGTCGAGCCTATAAAAACTCCTGTACAGGAACTGGAAGAGGAGATCCTCTGCCGCATTCGTGCGGCTGAACTTCTGCATCAGGTACTTGTGCACCTCTATGCTCTCATGCGCAAGGTTTTCTGTGATGGCTGCCGCGTTGGCGTTTATATGGTTCGTTATGTTTTCTAGTGTCATACTGTCTGGCAATTTTCTTCTTTCAAGAATCTGGAACCCAGCTCCCTGTTTATCTCATCTATTGTCATTTCTGGGAACTGCTCCCGCATGTCCAGGGCTATCTGGGTTTTGTTCTTCAGCTTTAAGTGCGGGAAGATGACATAGCGGTACTTGCCCTTGTAGAAGCTTTGGTCTGCGGTATCATTATCTTTGTTCAAGCCGATACGGCTGGTTTTGATAACATACCGGTTATCTACCATATTGGCTCCCATGGGGTCCAAGCTCACATCTTCGAGGTATAAAAAGGAGGCTTTCCGCTCAAAGGCGCTGCCTATGTTAGACAAGATCTCTGTCTTTACGTTTAACGGGCCGTGTACTTCCCTGTAGATGCCGTCTAGGCAGGCAAAGCCTTCTCCCGTTACTTTGGCTATGGCCCGGATCAGAATACCGCCGTAGCATTCTCCGTCCCCGAAGGTGATGTCAATACCAGAACCGTGGAAGTACCATTTGCCCACCTGGAGTTGCGCCTCATGTTTGTGGGCGTACACGTCCTCAAACATGCCAGGGGCGTAGTAGTAGAACTCGATGTCCACCAGCCGGTATCGTTGTTCGTTTACAACAAGCTGGTAATCGCGCATCAGCTTGCTGGCAATGCTGAAAAAGCTCTCCTCCACGCTTGCCCTGGAGGAGGTATTGATGTGTAAGAGTGGGTGCATGAGTTTTTAAGAGCTAGGTAAGCTTAAGATTTTTATGTTGTCTGAAAGCTTCAAGCAAAAATGGAAAGCCCTTCCGGAGCCAAAAGTCGCAGCAGACAAAGCCGCTTGACGTGCCACCATGGCTGAACTTCTCTACAAATATTTCTTTACCCGTAGCAGGAGATGCTCCAGTAAATATTTCAAACCCCTTTATCAGGACTGCTTCAAGCTCTGCTTCGGTTTCGGGCTCACTTTCATGCTTAAGGTAGTTCCGCAACTCCTGCCATAAGTACGGATCGCCTCGCAGGTCCCAATTGTTAGGTTCTTTAGAAAGCAGGTAATCTAGCATAAAATAATATGATTTTAAACTGAGCTATATGTAATAAGTTACTCTCTTAGCTGCACTTGCTACTTTTCTGTGGGCATATGATAAGAAAACTCAAAAGGAGTAAATAAAAGCTTCCCGTGCTTGGCCAACTCTTTCAAGATGTCATCCGGCTTTATCTGCGGATTTTCAAACATGCAGGTAGGTATATTCTCTAAATAGCCCAACTCTCCAATGCTTAATTCAACTATGCCATGCCCGATGGCGGCATGCCCAATAGAACCGCTAATATCACTCCAGTCGTCGGCCTTTTTTCCTTCTGGAGCGAAGTCGCAGTATTCCATGGCTTCGTAAAGGTTCACATCCAGGTTCGGGAACTCTTGGCGGAGTTTAGCTTCATCTGTTAAGGTAAGCTGTAGGCCTTCGGGTACTTCAATAAATTTGAACATAGTAGGTGGTTATAGATAGGTTTTATTAAGAGAGGTTAGGTATTGAGAACTGACCTAGTTATTTTGTGGGTCTTCTCTGAAGTAGTTGTCTTGTGCGTCCTCGTTTAGGCTCAGCTTGCGGAGGTAGTTCATCCTGGAAGATCGCTCTTTTGCCCACATGCTATTGGTGCCCGAATCATTAGACTCGAACTTCAACACGTTGGTGATGGAAATCGACATGGCTACCTGCTCCACATCATGATTGGCCCCAATATAGGTAAATGTCCAACCTTTACTCTTCAACTCTTCTACTAGCTTTTTTACTTCACTACCTGTGAATTCTTTCGATGCGTTTTCGTAACCGTCTGTGAGAATTGTAACGAGCACATTGTAATCTTTCACTTCCGTCAGGTTATACTTTAGTTTGTTTACACTGATTCCGATGGCATCGAACAGGGGCGTCATGGAATTAGGCTGATAGATATTTCCATCGATTTCTTCCAATGCCGCAATGGGTACCATGAAAAGCTTTGGCTTGATGCCATCGCCATTAAAAGTAAAAAGAGAGATGAAATGCTCCTGCTCCGGATATTTTTCTTTGGCTCCTTTTACAGTTTGCACAACTTCGTTAAAGCCTGTAATGGTAGGTGTTTTAATAGACTGCATTGAACCGCTTTCGTCGAGGATGATCAAGTTATGGATTTTCTTTGTACTCATGGTATAAGTTTTAGTGGGTAGTGAACAAGATGTTGGGTAAAGGGAGGGGCGGCACCCGCTCGGGTGCCGCCGGGAATTTAGTTTAGTTGGGGCTGAGAGACTGGCGGTAACGCCTGCGTTTCGCTCTGCTCGAGTAAGTTGATCTCCTGAACAGCGCCACCGGCAATACCTCGCACTGAGCCATACATGCCGCAGATGTTTAACAGTGATTTCTCCAGCTGCTTCTCGCGCTCCTTCCAGATCTTCTCCATCTGGGCGCGCTCCTTTACGATACCGCTCTTCAGGCTGGAGATGCCCTCTGCTACGGCCGCAAACTGATGGCTGAACTCGGTGCTGGTCAGGTAATTGTAGAGCATCTGCATTTTGCTGCCCTTGTTCTCCTGGCTTGCGGTTGCGGCAGCTACTTTAAGTAGGCAGTCGCGCAGGAGCACCACCATCGGCACGAACTCCTGGTAGGTGCAGACCCACACCCCCTCATACTGCCCGAAGTGCTGCATACCCTTCGGCAAGACCTCCGTTACGAGTACCATTATATCAGCTTTGGCGGTGCGGGCATCAGCTTTTAGTTTTTCTACCCAGTCGTTGCCAAAGGCCTTGGTGCGCTTGCTCTCGTAGATGATGGTGCCGCAGTCCTCGCCCATGGTGCCGCGTACCGTTTGGAGGGCATCTGCGCCGCGCACCCCTTTACCAACTTCTGCTATCAGGTCAAAAGGGAAGGTCTGCTGTAGCTTCTCCTCCAGGGCCAGCTCCTGCACTTCTCCCTGCAGCTGCATAGAGCCCTGCTCGCTCTTGCGCTTCATTTCCTCCACCAGCTTTTTCATGTCCTCAATCTGCTTATCCTTTTCCTTCAGCTTTAGTTCGGTCTGCTCACTTTCGGTCTGGCGTATCTTCTGCTCCAGTTCCGTACGCATGCTCAGGATACGGCGCTCGGTCTTCAGCTCCAGTTCGCGCTCTTTATCCTCAAGTTCACGCTGGCGACGCAACAGCTGCAGTTCGTTCTGCTGTTTCTCCTTCAGCTTTTGCTCCATCAGGGCTTTCTCTTCCTTCAGCAAAGCCAGGTCATTCCCCATGCTTTGGTTAAGTTCTGTCCTCAGTTTGTTTTCGAGTACGCCACGCTCGCGGGCTACCTGTTCCTGCACCAGCTGTTCCTGCTGCAGTCGCATTTCTTCCAGTTGTTTTTTCTCTTTTTCGACTTCCAGTCGTTTTGCTTCGTGCTGACGATGCAGCAGACTTGCCTGCTCAGCAAACTTGTTTTTAAGCTCTTGCTCTATGCGAGATGCAATGGCCGCCTCTGGGTTAAATTCGTGTGAGCATTGTGGGCAGGAAATAGTGGTAGCGTTTTTCATATCCTATATAGCGTTTTGGTGATGCACAGGATATTACAAAGCTGGTGCCAGTGCTGGGAGTGCCTTAAAGCGGTGTATTTAAGTAGTGTTAGGTGTCAGTCTCTAGAATAGAGTATCAGAATGTGATAGGGGTAGAGGAAAAGAGTGATCTTATATTAAAGGTCTGGCAGGTACTTAAGTGTAGTAGAACCTAACCTGCCAGACATGTACTTGACTGTAAATTGAAGTTAAGACCTCAGGCGGGCTTAGCTGACAAAACCAGAAGTGGCTTGCGTTTCCTTCCGGACCTTGTGGATTCAGTAGGTGAACTGGGAAACCTTCAGGCCCTGGTCCCGACAGAAGGCCCGCTAGCTATGCACGCTCTGTTCATACACCTCCACTAAGTGGAGCATTTTCTCTTGATGGGTCATCTTACTCTTTTTGCCAGCAAAACTAAGCCCTGTGACTCAGGCCAGAAAGATGCACTTGGTCGAACGGATACGCTCAAGCTCAATAATTAATTAACTTATTCTTTCAAAGGTGTGGTTGGCCGCATGCTTACTCCGCAGTCACCTTTTCTACAATGTTGGTTGGTTCGATAGTGCCTGTTTCGCTAAGTAAGCCTTCTCCTTCTGGTTTAGGGCTTAGCAGGTTGTCAAACTTGGTCAGATAAGAATATTTCCCGCAGAATGCGGTGTTGCAGGTTATAGTACAGGCGATGCAGTTGCTCCAGGCTAGCCTGCTTAAAAGCGTTGGTTTCCATAATTAGTTCTGTAGGGATGTTAGGTATAAAAACAGCGGGCAATTTGAAGCCCGCTGCCATTTATCATGTATATAGTGTATCGAGATAGGAGTAAAAATAAGATCACAGGAGAAATTTGTGTAATTAGGTTAAAGCAGCCCCCTAATTCTGATCAAACTCCTGGCGGGAGATTTGCTGACCACCAGTAACTTGTGGTACAGTAGACTCTGTAATAGAAAATGTGAGGGTCATAACAGAGTAGCCAGTGTCATCATTTACTACCTTAAATGGTTTTCCTTTTTGATAAACAGGATCTCTACCACTTAGGACAGCTTTAGTTTTAGTGAAATAATAGCCGGTTTCTGAAAAATAAACGGTTCCAGAACTATGTTTTCCAATAGAAACTGTCTTATGTAGAGTACCTTTTCCAGTTGATCCACTCATAACTTTGACCGTCATTGTCCGCATCGAATTGTTTTCGATAGTAAGTCTCGCTTGTGCACTAGAAGTTAATGAACAGGTAAGGGTTATAATTGTGACCAACCCTGCTAAGTAAATTTGTTTCATATAATTTGATTGTATTTTGGGTGATATGCGTTTTAGTGTATTACCGGTTCGTTCAGTGATTTCTTCAAAACATTTCGGGTTCTTTTGCAGCAAATAGGTTGCCGAAGAAGTTTTGCTTCTCCAGTTCCCAGAAACACTTTGTTGTAGCGCTTACGTCCACAAAACCATCGTGGGCTTCATCAAAGTATTCGTTAAACAGCTTATAATGTAACTCCGATAAAGTAGGCCATTTATAGCCATAGTTGCCCGGTATGGCACAGAAATCAGTAGTACGCTGCATGGTGCATATGTGCTGCCTGTTAAACAGGGGGCGGTTAATACCAGCCCTTATAAATTCTGCACCTACAATGTTCTTGTCGAAGTTAATATTGTGCGCTACAACATGCGAGCAGGTACTCAACGCCTGTGCGAACTGCGACATTACTTCTTCTAAGGCTACTCCTTCACGTAGAGCACGTTCAGTAGTAATGCGATGAATTTTACTTGTTTCGGCAGGTATAGTAAAACCATCGGGCCTTATGATATAGTTGCCACCGGAAAGGTACTGCCCTTGTGGTGTAAATGCCTGCCAGGCCAGCTGCACCATACGTGGCCAGTTGTTCGTGTCGGTATGCGGCGCCTTCCAGTTGCGGGGCAGACCAGCTGTTTCTGTGTCGAAGAAGAGGATCATGGGGCGGGGTTATCTAATTGTAGGTATTGTTTGATAAGGAATGAAATAATCTAACAGAATAGGGATATAGCCTTTGATGCTAAAAGTTATTATTAAGACAATACCGATAAAGATGATTACTCTTTCTACTACATTGTTAGCAACTTCAATTTTGAAAGAGTTCTTTGGGGAAACTAAGCGAAAAAGAGCTGTTGATACAAAATAGATGAAAATCAATACTAACAGAATAATACCTATAAAAAAGCTTACATTCTGAAAAGTAAGTTTGTATAATTCCACATAAGCATATTGGTTTCGCAGAGTATCTGATAAAGTGTTTATAACTGCTGGGATTTCTGATAATAATAAGCCGCCAGCGACCAGGAATGTAAGCTTCACTAAAGCTAATGATAAATTAACTTCATTAGACTTCATAAATTTCCTGAGTTGCAGATTTATAAAGGCGTTTAAAAGATAGGCTACCAGTAATGCGTAAAGAGTTATTATTCCTAAAGTGATTAGATTTTGTAGCATATTATTGTGAAATAAGATTTACTGTCCAGTTTTGCATGTTTGAGATTTCTCTTGGTAGTTCGCCTGGTTTCATATTAGCAGCAGTAGTTTCCCAAACTGCATAGCGTTTACCCCTTACCGTTTTGTAGGTACCTTGGTAAGGCAGGTTAATACCTAATATAGAATGGCTATAGACATTGCTGCCCAAGATTGCCACATCATAATTAAAATGGTTTAAAATGGTGAAAGCTAGTAAGGTTCTAGTATCACAATCACCTTTCAGAGTTGCAATAAATTCCGCAGGGGTTCTAATTCCATACTTAATGTTCCCATCACATTTGCCACCATTCCTTAAGTAATTTGCCACAAAGCTGTCATTGTATAAATTTGCGTTGCACTGATTATCAAGTAGCAGCACATAAGGTATATCCTGAATGCAACTCACTACCATTTCAGCAAACTCATACTGATTTAATCTATTGGCTAGTCTAATAGAGTCAAATGCAGAAAAAATAAGTGGAATCTTCCCTCTATCTGCTTGATATAAATCAGTTATAATTTGATCGTAGGCATCAAGGGAAGTAAAGGACAATTCGTGGTTGTTTCTAAATGAAGCTGATTGCTTATAATCAGCAACAGCCACTTTTAAATAAGTATCAAATTGGTTATTCCTGTAATCTGACCAAATCCTGCGATGTGAAATAATTGAATCCGTAGGTGCAACCGGGTTGGGTTCAACTACAGTAACTTCATCAGCATTATCAACAATAGGGTCAACTACTGAGGGAACAGGTTTTAATAAACTGTTTATAAAAGCTATAAAGCCTATTAAAAAAGCCAGCGCAAACCCTACTGACAAAATGCGGAATAACCATTTGCCGATATAACTTAAAATTGAGCCTAAGACAGAAAATAAACCGAAAAAAAGATAAATGCCAACAACGATAAGTATCTGTTGCCATCCAAAAATTAAAGCAGGTATTAAAAGCGCTAAGCCAAAAAGTATAAGTATGGCATTAAACAGAAACCTCCAGAATGAGAACTTCTTTTCAGGTTCTAAAAATGAACTATCGTACTTTCTCTTCCAGGAGCCCCAATAAGTTGAATAATCAGAGTAGTAATACTCATGTCTTTCATAGTCTCCATCGGTTTTGTATCTGCCAGTGAGTTGACTGGTTTTATACTTCCGGTTGTTATTAGAATAATGTGATTGATGTGACTCTGTATCTATGAAAGTTGATAAACCTCCTGATGATGACTGTAAAGGTATTGAGCCGGTTGGATTACTGTAGCCGTAGTTGCTTTCCCTAGTTTCAACTAAAATCTCCCTTTCTACCTCATCATAATGCACAACATACCCTGAAATGGTACCCTCTATAGTACCAAATGCCTGATCATCATCTTTTAACTTATTGCCAAGCTGATAGTCTATAAGTTTAGCTTCAAACACATCTGCCTTGAACTTTCTGATGCTGCCAGTATCATCAGCAACATAGAGGGTTAGCTGCCGTGGTAATTCAGGATCAAAAACTTTAACTCCTTTAAAACCTTTGACAGAGCTTCCCTGATGCCATTTCTTGAAGTCTGACTTATGGGCATAAACTTCTCCTTCATATACTTTTATGGAGTAGAAGTTTTCGTGGGTGCCATCCGAAATATCGTATGCTGGGTCAGCCCAGTACTTACCCACAAATCGACCTTTAAAGTAGGTCCGCCTTTCAACGAGTTCTTTAACAAATTCTGTTCTAACCATGATATAAGAAATTTTTGAGGCTAGACTCAGACTCTGCAGGACTCTCTGATTTGCGTATAGTGTTGAAGGGAGGATCTATGTAGGGCTCACTAAAAGCAAAATAATTACCTCCATTAAATTCTGTAAGCGGACTTAAAGCATAGCTATATTCTTTTTTGAAGGCACTAAAATGATCAGTTACAATCTTCATCTGAACACCTTTATTTAGAATGTAGTATTCGTTATTCTCCGGAATAAAACTTTTCAGAATAAAAGGTAAAAGAAATAAGGCCACTACGATTATAGTTGCAACCCAAGTAGCAGGAAACTCGCTGTTTAAGATCTGCAGGCTTTTAATGTAAAACTTTGATCTGCTAATCTTCTTTTCCATTTCAGCAATCAGGCGATCACGCTCGCTCAATCTATAAGCGATTAGTTTCTTATAGTATTGGATTTGATCTATATAAATTGAATCAGGGTTATTCAGCGCTTTTTTGATTTCAATCTCATACTTCACTATTTCAGCTTGGTAATGCTCATCTGTTAAGGCAGTATATTTAGCTAATTTCTCAGCTTTGTAAGCAGCAATCTCAGGCAAAACTTTCTGGTATAAAACCACCAGTTCAATAGGTTTTGCCACAATTACCGCTATAAATATTACGAACCCTAACCTGATGCCTTTAGAGAACAAGCGACCGCCTGTACTCGGTTTATGGGGCAGCACATCTTTTGATAAGGTATATAAAATGAGCAGGTATATATTAGTGATCATCCAGGCGAAGAAAACCCCTAACATAATACCCAGAATAACCGAACTGAAAACCTTATAGAAGGTGTAATAAGAGCCAATAAAACACAGCAATGCAATAACAGCCACTACAGCACCTATACCAGCAAAAGTATGTTGTACAGATTTCTTACACTTTCTGATTATCCGGTAATCATCACCCGAAAGCACCCACAAATATTCGTTAAGAGTCAGACGCATGCTGGTTAAGGATTAAGCATTTTCTACATCAAGTGCTTCGGCTTTTTTGGCAGTTGTAAAAGAATCTCCTGCGTCTATTTTAATAAAGCTTTCCGGAGAGTCGTCAATCTTTCGCTTTATTTGCTCTTCGTATTTATTAATAGCGTATTCTGTTAACCGCTTCTGAGTTTCAAGTAGCTTTTCCTGTTGCAGGATTTCTTTTTCTACATTTAAAAAGCGTACTAAATCTCTCTCAAGACCTTGCTTGTCTTTGTAGTAGTTGTACTGTATGTAAATACCCTGCTTGGCTTTCATCAACTCCTTTGTATTTTCTTCTAAATAGTCGTATGGACTCTTAATAAGCATTAACTTAAAGAAGATTGGCGTAAGCTCAATCGCCATGAAAAGAAGCGTTATGAATAGGGAGATCCAAGGGCCAGAAATTTCATGAGCTAATTTAATTCTCATTAGAAGACCATCTAAACCAGCAGCAACTTTTTCATTTTTCCCTAACTCAGTATCCATTTCTGCAAGTAAGGCTTTCTTTTGAGTGGTAAGCTCAGCTATACGATCTGCATTCCTTGTGTCTAAGCTATTAAGCTGTTTCTCTAAATCAGTTTGAATATTTTCTAAGGCTTTTGCTAAAGGACCATTACCTGCTCCTGCTCCTGCACGTCCTTGAAGTTGGTCTGTACGCTCTTGTTCTGCCTTTTTGATTCGACTTAATAAATCATGCCGTTCAGCTTCAAACCCATCTAATTCAGTATCAATTAATTTGATACGGTCCGCATAACCCTCTCTTGTTCGCGTTTCATAATCCTTTCTAAGTAATAGTTGTTCTTCATGTAGTTTTGCATCAATTTCTGTCTTAAACATTCTAATTTCCACTGGCTTGGAAATAGTAAGAGCGATGATGGCACCCATAACAATTCTAGGTAAAGCGCTTTTAAATTCACCCCAAGTGATAGCTTCAGTGCCATCTCCTTTACCTGTGCTGGTTACTATAAAGCGGTCAATATTGAAAATGATCAAACCCCAAACTGCTCCAAATACTATAGCTAATAAGGTTGTTGGGATGTCAAAACTCCTTTCAAGAGCGGATCCACGAGGCTCAAAAATGGTATGGAAGGCATAACCACCAGCCAGAGCAGCCATTGCTCCTGTAGCCACCACTATACCTCCAAGGCACATGTATTTAATCTGATCAGAATAAGTAGCCCGGTCAAGAATGTACCTGTCACCACCGGCTGCTTTCCAGAAAAAGCGCATTAAAGGAGTTGATTTAGGAGTTCTGTAAAAATCTGATTCCATATAAATTAATTATTAGTTTGAGAAGTATATTCGGGTAACACTACAGAAAAATCCATGTTTGCTATTTTAAAATCTGTGTTTATGACTTTAGCATCCATGTTTTTAAGGTTGAGCTTAGGTGGTTGTATTGTTACATCAGCTATCAGATTGTTGACCTTCAGAGGTTCTGAAAACTCAGCACATAATCGTTCTCTAAAGAAAGAGCTGTGTAATTGCGCAGGCTGGCTAAACAGGTCAGTTTCAACAACTGGAGTCTGAATACTCAGTTTAAAGGCGTTAATCGTAAATTCTTTTACAATAGTATTACGCACGCCATAAAACTTAAATTCAAGTCTGTCTGAAACCTTATCTATAAAAATAATTTGTTTGTTTTTTGACCCAGGTAGGATGATAGCTTCAGTCCCTGCATTGATAACTATCTTGTAAATACCTTTACTCTTCCAGTATGCATAGGTGAAGTTACCTGTAAACAATACTGGATCCAGTTGATTTATGTATTCAACTTCTGCCTTGGTTCTAAGAATGATGTGTTTGCCATAAAGCAGTGCAGAGTGGATCCGACACTTTATAGTATTACAAAATGAGGTTATACTTCTCAAGAATGTTTTCATAGCACTCTATTATGAGTGGTTAGTTACAAAATTCTATACCAGTTTTTACAGGGCACACCTATGCACTGCAAAACCGTTTTTTACCCACCTAGCTATTAAGTGTGGGTGTCTGACTTTGCACAGGCATATCAGAATGTGACAGGCTTGTGTACTCAGGTATGCTGAAGGGGAAAAGCTGAAACCAGTATTTGAAAGTATCAAAGGCCGGTTAGTAACAAATGTAGAAATAATATATATTACCTATAATATTCAAGTATTATTTTTTCATCCCTCGGCTTTTGCTAAATTCATATCTGTATTTTTCAGTTTAAGCTATGAGCAAACTTCTAGTATCCTGGGTAGCCAAGAATCATGATTTTATACGGAATGAAAAAGGTGGATTTAAGGAAGTGGCAAATCACGGCCCCCACTACCAGTTCTATCAACACTTTTACAACTCTCGCGGCTATGATAAACATATTTTATTGTACTCATCTGCCGATCAGGAGCTTTGGGTTGAGCATCTAAAAAGTGTTGTATACCAGCTAAACTCAAAAGCAAATATTGAGATCAGGTTCCTGGAGCTTAAGAATGTAATTAGTTTAGAAGAGATAAAACCGAAAGTAGAGAGCCTGCTGGTTAGCTTAGCTGAGAATGAGATTGATATTTTTTTCTCGCCGGGTACTTCTATCATGCAGCTTAGTTGGTTCATGTGTCATCAGTCACTTGGCCTTAACACGCATTTGATTCAAACTAGCGAAGGTAAGTTTCATGCTGATAAGAAGCCCAAGCTCGAAGAATTAAGCCTTGAAAGTGGATATGCCCCACTCGCTGCTACCATTAAGCAGGTGCATGCAACAAGAGCAAAAGCAGACAGCCATTTTAAATTAACACCAAGTATAGAGTCTGTTTATAAACGGGCTGAACAGGTAGCACACACCGACCGCGTAACAGTACTTATACGCGGGGAGAGCGGTACAGGCAAGGAGCATCTGGCAAGGCATATTCATAACCAATCTGCTCGCCGCAATGCCCCATTTCTGGCTATAAACTGCTCTGCACTTTCCGATACTCTGCTGGAGTCTCGGCTGTTTGGCCATAAAAAAGGTATGTTTACCGGTGCTGATAAGGACAGTACCGGCTTGTTTGAGCAGGCAGATGGGGGAACGATCTTCCTAGATGAGATTGGTGATATAAGTCCGCAAATGCAGCAGACGCTTTTGCGTGTGTTGCAGGAACGAGAGATTCAGCCAATAGGCGGCGATCTGAAGAAAATAAATGTACGTGTAGTGGCTGCTACTAACGCACCCCTGGAGCAGATGTGTATGGAAGGACGCTTCCGTTGGGACCTGTATTACCGCCTGGCCGTAGCCGAGCTGGAGCTGCCAAGCCTGTGTGATCGAGGACTGTCAGAAGTAAAGCTCTATCTTGAGCACTTTGTGAAAGTAAAGCGTGCAGAGTTTGCTAAACCTAAAGAGCTGAAGTTTACAAAAGAAGCATTGGCAGCAGTCTTAAACTATACCTTCCCCGGCAATGTGCGTGAGCTTGAGAACATGGTAGAGTCGCTGTATGTATTCTGTGATGAGGACGTAAACTACAATGATCTGCCTAAACGCCTGCGGTACCCGGAAGCGGAGCATTCTTTACTACTTGATGATGTGGAGAAGGCTCATGTCATCAGGGTGTATCATTTAAAGAATCGTAATCTTACCCATACAGAACAGGCACTAGGCATTTCTAAAAATACTTTAAAGAAAAAGCTGCGCCTCTATGGCGTGCAAAAAGAAGAAACAGAATTAGAAGAAGGATAAGCAAGTCAGGAGTTGACACATCATTGCTGATGTTGATAGGTTTTACTGGTTTAATTAAGCTGTTTCAGAGCTTTTTTTTGGTAGCAGGTTTGCAGCTGTCGGGCAAAACAATCTTGATGATGGTGCCTGATAAAGAAAGCCTGCTACATCAGGTTCGTTTTATACTTTACGATGCGGGAACGCCGCTCTCACCCTACGAGATAGCTTACCGTCTTCTTACCACCAAGATGCAAAGCTCCGGGTCCGTGGAATTGCTCAGGCAGCAGGTCTGCCGGGTAGTAGCTGCGTCACCGCTACACCTGCTGCAACACCGTGGCCTGATCAGGATCGCAAGTTGGTCCGATAGTATGAAGCAAACGGTAGTGACGGTCCAACGTGCTTATACTGCTGCTCTTACTCCTGATCAAGAAGATCTGCCTGAGTGGTATCAGCCAGTATTGTTAAGCCTGTTATGTTATTAATTCTCTTCAGATATTGACGAAGCAGGTATCGAAGGGCAATGCGGTTTTGAGTTTGTGTTGTTACACAATAGACCGTCTCAATGGCCATTGCGGTTGGCCGAAGCCATACAGCTCATATTGCCTGATCCAAAAGTGCAGGAGCTGTTTATGTGTGCTTCCAGGGTAATGGAAAGTATAAACCCCACTACATTGTGCCATATCGTACAGCAGGTTCAGGCAGCAGCCTAATCATGGCTGAGCCGCTTACTTTTATACCTATTAGCTCAAAGCTGTTTAGTGATCAGATACGTGCTGCAAGACAATGGCTTCGGCATAATACCATACCCAAACAGGAACATAATTGAGAATAATTGTTTTTGTTTGTATATCAATAGTTTATATCTCCCAATGCAATCTATGTTATGTAGTGGTTTTGAATACTCATTAATAATTCACACATTGTAATATCCTAATATTAGGATGAAATTTAACAACAACCACATCAAGCCAACCGAAAACAAATGAGCATACTTTCTCCTGATTCCGCACAGTATTACTACGATAAGATTCTGGCTATTGACGCCGCCGAGGGGCCGAAGAAAACAGATAAGTTCAAAGATCTCCGCGCTGTGTTGGACTCGCTTTTTAAAGAGCTTACCAGCCAGGAAAGCCAGTACTTTAAAAGCACCTTCAGCCGTTCTAACTATATCTTTGATAAATACGATGTGTCGCCTGTGGTGCGCGATGAGGTACATGGCCTGCGGGTACGAGCGAATCATGTGGTGCACAATGCGGGGGCCGACGTATCGGATGATGACCTGCTGACGGGTATGAAAGCTCTGGCGCTGGCTATCAGTCATTTCGGAAACACACCGGAACCAGTTGAGCTGAGTACAAAGTATAGCAACCGGCCTGAGCTTACTTTCAAGCAAAAGCAAAAGCGAAACCACACCCACGTTAGCGAAATGCAGCTGACGGTGGTAGAGGTGCTGCACGAGGAGGCTACTTCTTTTCGCACCACCCTGCGTGGCGATGCCGAAGAATTGGGCGATATAATTATTAACCTGTTTAACCCAAAAGAGCAGAAAGATTTCTGGCGCAGCTGCTTTGCCGAAGTGGGCAAGCGACTGAGTAAGTATGCGCATGTGTCTTTCTACAATATTCAGTTAAACGAAGGCACAGAGAATGTCTACAGCACCACACCGCACACCATCATGGTGGTGGAGCCGGACTACCTGATTGAGGCCTCCAAGCTGGCAGAGTGTTTCGATCGCAACGGGATCAACCCGAACATCTATCTGCTGGGCAAATTCAAGCAGTCGGAGACAAGCTACAAGATGATGCTCGGTAACGTGGCCAACAATATCCTGGATACGCTGGCGCTTAGCCCTGGCTCTGTGCATAAAGACGTGCGACATGAGCCCATGGGGGAGCAGGCTTTTGGTCTGCTGTGTGTGGCGCAGCAGGGTGGGAAGTTTGTGCCAGGTATTTTGAACGACATGTACCAGGATGCGGCTCCTCATGTCGCGGTGATCAACGAGGTGCTGGCGCGTTACAAGCACCACAAGCTGTTGATAGAACCAACCTACTTCTCGACCAGGTTTGGCCTGCACGGCCGCCTGGATATGCTGGCTCAGGACCCTGCCGAAGACAGGCGCAAGAACATTGTGGAATTGAAGAGCGGTAGCGTGCCGGGGCTCAACTATAATGACGGGCTTTGGCAAAACAACAAAGCGCAGATCCAGTGCTACAACATGCTGCTCGAGTCCACTTTCCCGGGCCGCTCCGGCGACAGTGCCATTCTTTACTCCAATGGGAGTAAGAATGATGGCAAGCCCCTGCGTAACCATGCCGAGTCGGTGCAGTTGCGCCAGGAGCTGATGACGCTCCGCAACCTGATCGTGCTGAATGATTTCCTGCTGGCAGAATGCCCGGAGAAAGTGCTGGGGCGTTTTAATCCGGAGAAATTCGGTGCCCGTGCCCAGTTTGACGAAGAGGCCCTGCAGGGGATCTGGAACGGTATGAGAAACTCCGCTCCGCATGAGCTGAAGTACTTTCGCGACTTTGTGGGCTTTGTGGCCAGGGAGCAGCGCACGGCCAAGATCGGGAGCGATGAGGTAGAAGGCACCCCTGGCTTTGCCGCCTTATGGCGATCAGCGCGTGCCGATAAGCGCAGCACCTTCTCTATTCTGGATTACCTGCGGTTCTCAAGGCTCACAGAGAGCAGCGAGGTGCACCTGACAAGAGACCTGCTTTCGGATAAAATGAGCAACCTGCGCGAAGGGGATATCACCATCCTTTATCCTTTTGTGGAGGGAGACGAGTTGGCCGCGGTCAAAAACCAGATCCTGAAGTGCAACATCAAGCGCATCACGGATACGGAGGTGGTTGTGGCGTTGCGCTCTAAGACCATGGATGCGGATTATTTTAAAAAGCACCCGTATTGGGCCCTGGAGCGCGACCTGATGGAGAAAGGCTTTGATGATATGTATAAGTCGCTGGCCTGTTTCCTGCAAACACCTAAACCAAAGCGCGACCTGTTGTTTGGTCTTAAAGCGCCAGTGTTCGAGTCATTGAAGTATAAAGTGTCCGGAGAGCTTTCTGATGAGCAGCGCGAACTGATGGAAAGGGCACTTGGCGCGAAAGACTACTTTTTGCTGCAGGGCCCTCCGGGTACCGGTAAAACATCCTACATGCTGCGCAACATGGTGCAGAGCCTGCATGATAGCACCGATGAGAATATCATGGTGATGGCCTTCACTAACAGTGCAGTAGAGGAGATCTGCCGCCATTTGGATAAGGCGGGACTGCCGCACCTGCGCCTGTCGCGCAGCGGCTCTGCAGCCAACTGCTTTAATAAACTGGCCGAGGAGAAAACGGTAAGTGAGCTGAACGAGTCGGTTGTGAATACGCGCATCTTTGTCAGTACCCAGGCCTCTTTGGGTGGCTTCAGCCAGCTGGCTAAGTTCAAGAAGTTCCATACCGTTATTGTGGACGAGGCTTCTCAGTTGCTGGAGCCGCACCTGGTGGGCATACTTCCGCTGTTTGAGCGCTTCATCCTGATCGGCGACGAAAAGCAGTTGCCAGCCGTGGTCACGCAGGCAGATAAGTATACCAAAGTAGAAGACGAGGTGTTGTTAGCGCTGCATCTAAAGTCGCTGAAGAACTCCCTGTTCTCGCGTCTGCAGGCCACCTGCCAAGCAAATGGCTGGCACCAGGCCTATGGCATGCTTACCAGGCAAGGGCGCATGCACCACGATATTTGCGCTTATGTAAGCAGCGAGTACTACGGCAATAAACTGCAGCCGATCCGGGAGGATCAGTTTGAGGAGCAGCATACGTTTAAGATAGACTCTGAGAACAAGTACGAGCGGGCGTTGGCTAAGTCGAGGCTGATCTTCGTGCCGGCGGCACGGGAGGCCGTGTCCAAGGTGAGCCAGGGTGAAGCAGCCATCGTTGCCGGTTTTATCAAAACGGTCCACAAAGTGTATGGCAGCAGCTTTACGCAGCATAGTGTGGGCGTCGTAACCCCATACCGTTCACAGATCGCCACTATCAAGCGCAGCGGACATGTGGAGCCGGCCATTATGCAGCAGGTTGATGTGGACACGGTGGAGCGCTTCCAGGGCAGCGAACGTGACGTGATCATTATTTCCCTGGCTGTTAACCACCACAAGCAGATGCAGTTCCTGGAGTCCCTGACGGATGATGGCATGGTAGACCGTAAATTAAATGTCTCCTTGACCCGCGCCAAAAAGCAGGTGGTGCTGGTAGGCTGTGAAAGCGTGCTGCGTTCCAGTGCGAGTTACCGTAAACTTCTGGAGTATATCTCGGATAAGGGCGGGTACATCAACCTGAGCCAAATCTAACCCACAGGAAGGCCACTATCAGGTAATGGCCTTTTTACATAAGATTGTCTCGGTAAACTCATCAGCTTTTGATAGGCACGTGCAGAAGTTGATCATGAACTGGTGCGTCAAGGTCATTTATCAGGCTTTTGGGCGTTGGCATGAAATTTTATATTAAGCATAGCAGATATCACTTACCTACAATCATCACTATGAGCCTCTTCTTCAGAAAGACAATTAAAATCGGGCCATTACGCCTAAACTTCTCCAGGAGTGGTGTAGGGATAAGTATAGGCGTGCCGGGTGCGCGCATCGGTAAAACGGCTACAGGCAAAACCTATGTGAGTGGCGGTGCACCGGGCACGGGTATCGGCTTCAGGAAGTACATCGGAGGCAACAAAAACAGCAAATAGGAAATGATCTCTATAAAAGAAAGATTTCAAGGCAGCCTGTTAGGGCTTGCCGTTGGGGATGCACTGGGTACTACCCTGGAGTTTTCCCAGCCAGGCAGTTTCGATCCGGTTACCGATATCGTGGGCGGTGGACCTTTTGACCTGGAGCCTGGCCAGTGGACGGACGACACGTCGATGGCTCTGTGCCTGGCCGACAGCCTGATCCACTGCAATGGCTTTGACCCGAAAGACCAGATGGAGCGCTATGTACGCTGGCTGAGAGAGGGATACAGAAGCAGCACCGGAAGATGCTTTGACATCGGCAACGCGACCTACAGTGCCTTGTCAAATTTTGAGAAAACAGGAGAAGCCTACAGCGGGTCCACCAACCCCAACTCTGCCGGTAATGGCTCTATTATGCGATTGGCTCCAGTACCTATTTACTATCATCAGCAGCCGGAGCTCGCCTTGAAATATGCCGCCGACAGTTCGCGCACCACCCATGACGCCCTTACAACGGTAGACGCCTGTATCTATATGGCAGGCATCATAGTAGGAGCCTTGCAAGGCCGCAGCAAAGAAGAGCTGCTGCAGCCCCTGTTTACCCCTGTGCCAGGTTACTTTGAAAAATACAGGCTCACACCCGCGATAGAAGAGGTTGCCAAAGGCTCTTTCAAGGTGCTTAACCCACCGCTCATAAAAGGTAGCGGCTATGTGGTAAGGTCTCTTGAGGCGGCGCTGTGGGCTTTCTATAACAGCGATACCTTTGAAGAAGGATGCTTGCTGGCCGTGAACCTAGGTGACGATGCCGATACCACGGGAGCAGTGTATGGTCAAATGACGGGAGCTTACTACGGGGTGGAGGGGA
This sequence comes from Pontibacter chinhatensis, assembly GCF_900113285.1. GTDB lineage: Bacteria > Bacteroidota > Bacteroidia > Cytophagales > Hymenobacteraceae > Pontibacter > Pontibacter chinhatensis. The sequence continues at coordinate 50,391 of NZ_FOOT01000002.1, read as the reverse complement.
TACCGGCGCATTGGCGGGATGTGGTGTATGATGGGAAGGGGATTTGTGAATTGGCTGAAGGGCTGCTTAAAAAGCAATGACAGAATCAGGTTTTGCAGGAGGGAACGATTGGCAGGGTTAGGCTGCTAGTCTGATGGTGTGCCTTGTTTATCTTCACTGTTTTCCTGCTTGAGAAACTTACAAGATTTTAGTAGAAACTATTTCTTAACATCTAAGAACAACTCAATGGATCTAATGCCAATTTCTCTGGGACTCTTGTTTGGGTCAATTTTATCCTTCATCATAGCCAATTTGCTGATGAAGGCAAAGCATGTTTCTAAAGCAGACCATGAAGTATTGAATTCTACATTCAATGAAACAGTCACAAAGCTGAAAATAGCGGAGGATAGGGTTTCCGTGCAGCAGCAGGAGTTAACAAGAACATATTCAAAATTAGAATCTATGGAGTCTGGGTTTAATGAGTTAAAATCTACAACCGCTTCCCTTAAAACTACTGTTGCCAATAAGGAGCAGAAAATCTCTGAACTAACAGCTTCTCTGGCAGAGCAGACAAGCCTGGTCTCAAAACAGCAAAGTGAAATCAATGCACTGAACCAAAGGTGTGCACAGGAAAATGCTACAAACAGGTCTTTAGCAGAAAGCCTTGAGCAGCAGAAGACTTCATCTAAAAACAAAGATGGCCAAATAGCAGAACTGACTGAACGTCAGCATCAGCTTATAGCCGAGAACAGTACTTTGACTGCCAATAACCATGCCCTGAATGAAAAAATAACTACGCAGAAGGATGAGTTAGCGAAGATCCAGGAAACTGCGCTTTTGCAATTCGAAAAAGTTGCCAATTAGATCCTGGAGGAGAAAACAGGTAAATTCACAGATGTGAATAAGTCTAATATAGAAGCTCTGTTGAAGCCCCTCGGCGACAACATTGACAACTTTAAAAAGAAAGTCGAAGAGACGTACGATAAGGAGTCTAAGGAAAGGTTTTCTCTTGAAGCGAAAGTGAAAGAGTTAGTAGAGCAAACCAACAGGGTAAGTAGTGAGGCTAATAACCTTGCCACTGCACTTAAGGGGCAATCAAAGAAGCAGGGCGACTGGGGTGAAATGATTCTGGAAAGTATTCTGCAGCAGTCAGGGCTGGAGAAAGAAAGAGAGTACTTTTTACAGCAGACGATAAAGGATGAAGAGGGGAATAGCCTAAGGCCGGATGTGCTGGTCAAGCTGCCAGATGAGCGTGTCATCATCATCGACTCTAAAGTATCCTTGGTTTCTTACGACAGATACTTTTCAGCGGAAACAGCCGAGGCTCAGGAAGCACATTTACAGGAACATATAAAAAGTATCCGAAAGCACATCGACGACCTGCACGGTAAAAAGTATGATAACCTGGAGTCCTCTCTTGACTTCACCATGATGTTTGTCCCGATAGAGCCTGCCTATATGATAGCTATTCAAAATGATCGGGAATTATGGGCACATGCTTATTCAAAGAGAATCCTGCTTATCAGCCCAACCAACTTAATTGCCTGTCTTAAATTAATGGCTGACCTGTGGAAGCGGGAAATGCAGAGTAAGAATGCCATGGAGATCGTGAGGCGGGGAGAGCTGCTTTTTGATAAGTTTGTAGGTTTTGTCTCAACACTAGAGGAAGTTGGCAAGCATATTAAGAAGTCTAAAACGGCCTATGATTCTGCTATAGGCCAACTTAAGACTGGTAGTGGAAACCTGATTGGGCAGGCAATTAAACTAAAAGATTTAGGCCTAAAATCTAGTAAGAGTATATCTAAGGCTATGTTACCCACAGAAGATGAGCCTGACCAAGTGATAATCGATCCTAGATTACTTGATGGCGATAGTGACTTTGAACCTATCATGGCTAATTAAGCAAGGGCGCTGTATCCTTTATGAAATAGCCCGGCAAGGCAAGCACCATCCTTGCCTTGCCGGGCTATTCTTTATCTCACATAAGGCAGCACATAGCGTGGCCTGCGGGGCAGCACCGTTACCAGGCCGTTCCAGATATAGGTAGAGGCTACACCATCGCTGTACCTGACACGGCGTTCGGTTGGCTCCTGACGCACCAGGCGAATAGCCTCCCGCGGAATGTCATCCAATGTGAAGATGTGTTTGTTGTCTTTGAACAGGCCAGGGTCTCTGTACCAGGTGGTGTCGGCAATGCGCGTGTCTATTTCCCAGATGTCGTACTCGAAGTACATCTGGTCCGGATCAATGCCTATCGCGGGATACTCAAACATGAGCTCCATGAAGGGCCACCAGTAAAAGCTATCAAAGACGTCAGTGTTGTTTGCAAAGACAGCCGGCGGGTAGTTAAACTTAAGCCCGAAGCAGATGTCATTGCGGGAGAGGATGCCGAGGCGGTCGATGGAGTCGCGGTTTTCGGTGGGGGAGATGTGGTAGACGTAACGGATGGGCTCCACAGCCGGTGAGTTGAGGTACTTTTCTCTGCACATAACAAAAAATTTAATATTTTGAACATGCCACTCCCGTTGACCCCTTTGATCAACTTATAAGGTATTGGCTAAATATCAACTCTTGTGTGCAGGAGCACCTTAAGCAAAGGCTACATCATATAAAATAGGTCTTCTATGTTTAGAATTTCTGGAGTAAATATATTTATTTTTTAATATATATAATAAGTTTTTGAAAAGACAACAATATTAAAAAGCCTACAATTAGCAGCATATTAGTGTAATGTGTGCTGTTTTACTTATCATTATAGCAATTGATACTGGCTTTTATAGCTATTATAAAAATCAAGTACCCGCTGCAGACAGAACAGACATACTTCCAGATCTTTGGCAGTCATATTTTCGGGGTTCCGTTTTTCGGCTGTGGCGCTATGAGCTTCTGCGTTACCAAATTCACGCAATACATGCATATAACTTTGCACCCATTTAGCTATACCCAGTTTGTCTAATAAGCGGATATTATGAAGCAAACTATAACTTTGACCATATTCAGGTGATATGTCAGATAGTATAAATTCCACCATTTTACGGGAATTTACTCCCAAATCAAAGGACCTACACTCGCCTGATATGATGCGTTTCAACTCTTTAACATGATGATCCGCCACTCCCAATACTTCTATCTTATCCAGCTCCCGAAGTATCTCTGACTTTAGACCATCTATCATTGGGCCATGTGGCACACGCACATTGCTGCGGCCTAATACCATATCCATCACTTCATTCAGCTCTTCTGCCTGCTGCTCGTCTCGTACTACAAAAATAACCTTCTTCAGGTAGCGGGCGTGCATCAAAAAGTCTAATGCTTGGTTTACCAGTATAGGCACAATTTCTTTGGGGCTGATGCGCTGGTTACCGGTTCCTAGCATGGGCAAAGCAATGGTTTTGTTGCGGTAACCTTTTATCTCCAGCACAGACAGAACAGAAAACAAATTACGAATAGCTTCTTCAAACGTAAAACCCGTACCCCCTATCTCCAGACATATCAGGTTTTTGAAGTTCTTCTTGTTAAAAGGCTCTGATACCCAGGTGCCAAAGCTATCTCGTAAGTCGAGCAAAGGTTCTTTTGCCAGAGCTTCCACTTTAACACCTTGTTCGTAAAACGATTGGATAACTGAACCAGGGGTTGGAACATAACTACCCTTATAAGCTGAAATAGCAATTAGATCTACATCAAAACCTAATTTGGTAATGTCGGCGGCATGTAGTTCAAATTCGCTGTAGCCGGATTTTGTCTTTATTTCTATGAAGTTAATAAGGGGCATTAGTACTGATATTCTTACTTTCTCAATATACACTAAAACTAATCGAAATACTTACATGCTGCTTTACAATAAAATTCTCTGTCAGGTTGTATAGCTTTCAATATGGAGGCGCAGTTAGTATATTATAGGCTATATATTTTAACGTAAGTCTCAAATGAACATCACCTACCTCCAAAGCATACAAACAAGCTTTACACCCGATTACATCCTGAAGAAATTTGAAGCTAAGATGCCAGCAAGGGATGAGTATGACCGCACTCATTTAAGGCCATCTATTACCCTGTATTACCCAAGAGAAATTGAAGGCTACACTTATGCAGATTACTTAACTGATGTAGAGCAATTCTATCTAAGAGCCGGACATGAGTTTAGTGAAGAGCTGGCGCAGGTTTATACTTTTCTTTTCCTGAGCATTTATAAAGTAACTGGCAAGGCACGCACAGCCATCGATAAGTTAGAAAAATGCTTTACTAAGGCTAATTTACAAATGGTGTTTCCGATGAAAGTAAATTATGGCGAAGAGAAGTATCTGAAGCTGGAGCGTTTTCTATTCGGAAAATTTAAGGTGCAGGATGTAAAGAAGATTACAAAGCGTAACATACCTACCACCGATTACTGGGAACGCTACATCAGGTACAACAAGCTAAATGAACTGGTGATGGAAGACTTTCTGGCTATACAACGCGATAAACAGGAAGTAAAGGTGTTTAACCTATTAGAGCTGTATAAATACTTGCCGGATGGATATCGTGATTTTGTATTTGATGTATACTTTGAAGCGCTAAGCGAACTGAAGTGGAAGCACTTTTGGGATGAGTTTAGCCAGGATTTGGCAGACGCTGTGGCATTTGGTATGGCCTTCTATGACAAGCGCATATTTTATGAAATGGGTTTAGGTGAAGGTACACAGTTTACCATGTATACGCATATAGCAGGCAACGCACAACAAGGTTGGATGATACCAATCAGAACAGCTGGTCATCAGATACATTACGGTTGGCGCCATAGCATTGAGCATGTAAACCAGGCTGTAGAAGCTTACCAGGGAATGAAGCAAAAGGGAGAGAGCGAATTTTTGCACCTGCACGATGTGCTGATATCTTTTGCTACCACGGCCGCCATACATTTGCAAGATGATCGGATTTCTGATGCCTTTATAAACCTGACGGCTGGCCTAGATGCGGTGCTTAATTCAGATACAGAAGAAGCACGGTCTAACACATTGAAGAATCGTATGGCTATACTTACCTTTAAGCGCTTAGGAGTAGACATTAAACACCATTACTTTACCATGTCAGAAATGTACAAGCTGCGGAGCGAATTTGTGCATGCTGGCAAGGCTATTGAACGCGAGAAGGTAACAGAGTTATTTAAAGTGGTTGACCAGGTTAATGTTGCCTTACAGCAAATGCACCACTTGCAGCTTGAAGGAGAAGACTTTACTAAGAAATGCTGGTATGCTGATATGGATAGCCTGATAAATGATGCTCATAGGCGAGTACCTTTGGATTCTAAGCGGCTTGAAGAAATTGGTACTTTGACTATTACAATTTAATTAAAGTAAATTGGGCATCCGAATGCTAATTTCAGATGCCCAATTTTCAAATTAATGACTCATAAGTGATTATTTGCAAAATTAATCTGGAAGCCCTTAATCTACTTCTTCCTCCTCTAACTCCTCATCCAATACATCTACTAATTCTTCATCAAATTCTTCATCTGCTGTAATGGCTGCGGATACAGTAATACCGTACAGATTGTTCACCATTTCATCTATCTCACGCTCAATCGGTTTAAGTAAATCATTTGCATCTCTTCTTTCCAACTTACCTCCAAAATATTGCTTTTTAATTTCTAGACACTCATTAAACTTATCTCTGAAAGCAGCTAACTGTTGATCAGTTGGTATTTTAATAGGCAGTTTACGAATGTCGTTCATCTGAATTTTAACTGTGTTGTTATAAAATTCACGAACTAACTTAAAGCTTAAAAAGGAATTGAGGACGAGAACGATGTACTCGTCACCTAAGCCTGATTCTTCAAACAATGACATTGAAGAAACATCATGAACAGTTTTAGATTTTAGCCTGCATTTGATATACGAGCTATTTGGGTTAAGACTTTCATTCCAACAAAAACCATTTCTGAAGTAAAACTGCGGGTTTCTTACAACAGGCATGCCCGTACCTTTTTTGCCAGAGTTTCTAGCTAAATATGATACTGTGTCTTGTCCCCAATCAACTAAAAATGGTGTCTCAAGGTACCAACGATTACCTTCTCTATCTCCTTTATCGTATGGCACCCAACTTTTGATGTTTTTTATGCCACGAGACTTTTGCTCATCTGTTAAACTACTTAAGTCAAATTCAAACTCAGGGGGAATTATTCTGTAAATAAATCCTTTGCCAAAAACTCGCAGCCCATAAGCTTCTTTAATTTCATCGAAAATTTGCCAAATTTTAGTTTCTGATAATCCTTTAAGTACTTCTTCTAGATCTTGTCTTGAACTGACGTTTTTTAGTATCTTCCATTCTTCAGTAATAGAAGGATTTTTTTCTATAACTTCAAATAACTTATTGACTCTTGCTTCGCGACTCCTGTCCGCGAAACGAGATGTTGATTTATAACCAATGAATCGACTATTATCTCCAGTTTGTAGACCAACTCCACCATCAGTAATCAATCCAAGTATAGTAAAATCTCCTACATTTAATTTGTCAGTATATGCTTTTATGCTTGTGCGATTTTTCTTGATTTTCTTTGAGTCCTCAATTTTACTCCACCAGGTATCAAAAACAGGGCGAGCTGGCTTTATTATTTTCTCTAGTATCTGGCAATTGTATGGAGTAGGCGAGAAGATAGCAAAATTAATAGCCTTACGATATGGCTCTAATAATAGTCTGAATTTAAGTAGAGGAGAGTATTCATCCTTAAACACCTGTATACTATCACAAGTATGAGATAGAACCCATAAAGGTTCTTTATATCCTAATGTACTAAAGGTATAACTTAACACACGCTCCCAACCTGCGATATTGTCTCTAGTACTCTTTATTTGCTGCCATTCCTCTTCAGATATTTCAAATGAAGTTGCATTTGGCTTTCTTAAGTCAACATAAGTGACCATAGCATCTTCTGGAGCCTGTTCTTTCTTTATAGTGAATATGGCTGTATCTACCAAAGCAGAGAAAGCTTTCGGAGTATTGATGATCTCAGTTACCCTGCATTCAGTTTCTTTCATGAATAAACCTTCACCTTCCTTAGGGACTTTAGGAATACCTAAGAATTCAAGCCGAAGGTTCTTTTTAGTCTGCAGTGTAAGGAAAGTATCAGATGTTATATAGCTCAGTAACCCTCCCTTCTTCAATAATTCTAAACCGCGTATTGTAAAGTGATTGTACAAATCATCACAATAACCATATTCTTGTGTCAGTTTTGCAGTAAGCCCCATCTTGCTTATCTGCTTAGTGTTTACATAAGGTGGATTACCGATAACTACATCAAATCCAGGATTAGGTTTACTAATGTTAAAGATGCCAGGAAAAACTACTCTCTCAATGAAATAATCTTTTATCGTATCTCTGAAGATTTCTAACTCACCGAGTTCTTTAGCTAAGGTTTCCTTTTTCTTTATTAGCTTATCAATTTCTCTGGATGATGCACCACTTGAAGTAAGTTTGTTGATTCCTGTTAAAGTAGCGTTAAACTCTTTAGTGACAGCCTCAGTTTTGCTGTCTACTATTTTCTCTAGCAATGAGATTATTTTTTCTTTGATCTCCTCTTTATTACCATGCTGACTAGATTTCGCGATGAAATACTCATTCTCAAGATTAACAAGTGTTTCAAGTAGCTGATCATTATCAACCGAATCTATTAACTGGTTAAGGTTTTGATCTTGGTAATATCTTAACAAAGAGTTCTTTTTATAAAATTTAAACTCTAAGTTAGGAAGTGGTTTTAGGTTATAATTAGGTTTAGTACGATCAACCTTTTGCTCTACGATCAGAGAAAGCCAGCAACGAAGTTTTGTTATTTCTACAGCATACTCTAGAATATCAATTCCAAATAAACAGCTGCGTAATAAACCAAGCTTCTTTACGTAGCGAATTTGACCATCAGCAATAAAATCAGAAATATGTTCTTTGAATTCCTGATCATTTGATTTTAGCATTTCTGCTGTCCAAAGATTTCCTCTTGGGTCAATAGCTTCTAAAACCTGCATCATTTCTTCTAACATACCCATCGGGAATGCACCAGAACCACAAGCAGGATCGAGAATTGTAGTGTTTAATAACTTATTGACAATCTGTTTGCCATTTTCAGGCTTCACTTCAATATCAAGATGTTTTAAAAGGGTGCTGCGGCACATGTAAGACACTACAGGTCTAGGAGTATAAAATGCTCCTGTATTTCTACGGGCAGCTTCTTTCGTATCATCGCTCTGTTCAGCTAGTAAGTTTTCAAAAATTCTTCCTAGCATTTCTGGGTCCACGGCAATTTCTTCCTCTAAAGGAGTATTTTCCGCAATGGTAAACTTATATTTAGACAATATGCTATTTAAGCCCTTATCAGTATCTAGAAATAAATGATCAGGTACAGAGAATGCGTTGTTTATTTTATTGCCCTCACAGAAATCATTCTTATGAATATCAAACAAACCTCCGTTCAGGAAAGGAGCATAAAAAATTAGCTGTTTGATTTCTTCAATTTGTGAATAATCTCCAGCGAAAACATCAAATATTGTAGTATCTCTTTCTTGCTGTTCGCAGTTTAAAGCATTGAAGAATAAGTTTTGAAGTATAAATTTATAATAGGCAGTACCTTTTGCTTTCGGTTTGATAAGATTGTTTAAGTCACCATTATTGAATTTAGGTAGAAGCAACTCCTCTTTGACTACACCAAGCTCTTTAAGGAACCAAATAAAAATCAGTCGGGCTATTAACCTTACTGTAAAATCTTTGTGTTTCTCAGAGCCAGGCTTCTCACTTGGTATTTTAATGTCTCTTATTGCTGTATTGAACCAGGAAATTATTTCTTGATAAAATGCCTTATTAAGAACACTAATTGAGAATACAGACTGCCAGTAGAAGTATAATTGAGAAAAAGTATTGACAGCATTACTGCCAGAAGTCTCAATTTTCAACTGATTTATAATTGCAATATGCCCCCTATGTGGGTTTAGAACATTAATGTCCTTTAACAAAGATACTTTACCAATCTTTTCTCCTTCACGGTAATCTCTGTTTCCTCGTCTAACTCTTTCACTATTAGCTAAGGCAACATATTCACCATACTTAAATACTATAGTTACAGGAGTGTATGGAAATGAACTGTTAAATACTCTTGTAATTTCAGCTAGTTGAGAGCGAGTAGGTGAGCTATTTTGATTGTTTAGAGTAATACCTAAAATCAAAATGCCATCATAATCAGCATTCTTAACATCGTCGACTGATGGTGCAGAGATTTTACCTGTAAATATTGCATCATCTACTAGACCCAACACATATACATCATCAATTAATTGATGAGCTGGATTTGCCTCGCTGTATTTATTGCCTAGTATTGATTCAGCATCAGTAGGAGCCTCTGCAATGTAATTTATTGGTACATTTAGCCCTTTGAAAAACTCTCGGAGAGCTTGTAAGTAATTAGGTTGCTTAAATATTTCTACCATTTTATTTTTATTTAGCTAACAACAAACCATGTAATGAGATCGAAGTTTTCCCTTGTGAACTTTTGAGTAATGCCTCCGTCTTTTTTTACTTCTAGAATTACTTCTCTCTTACCAGCTTTCAATTTATCTAATACATCTAACCCAGCGCTTCCCATTTTTTCCTTAACAGTACCATCAGCCTGTAGCTCTTCTTCAATTAATTGCTTCTTTAACCAAATGTCTAATGCGTTCGAAAGATTGAGTATGCTATTAGGTTCTCCAGAGTCGATTGACTTGTCTACCAATCTTGGTAATTCTTTATGTTTAGCGAGTGCATCTAGAACTTCCCTTTGATTAAGAACTACAGGTTTACCTTCATAATTTATGTAAATTAACTCATAGCCCCTATAAACAAAGTCTACAGCTTTAGCGGGCTTAGTAGGATAACCTAATAGAGCTATAATGCCATCTTCAGGACATATTTCTCTTGCTCCTTTGAAGCCAGTATAAATACCCTTAGGCATGCTTTGATAGTAATCTTTCGTTTTGTTAATTTCTTCTAACAAATCTTGTCTAAAACTCTCCAATGATAAATTGTCAAAGCCTAAACTTTTATCACTTACTTCTATCTCATCCCATGAAATCTGCATCTGCTCAAGCATCTTAGCTTTTTGCTTTTCCTCTAGCGCCTCATCCTGGGCTATCTGCTGGAATCTTTCGGTAAAATCTTTAGGCATTTCAGAACCAGCAATTGTCATGGCTGCCATCTTTTGCTCTATCCTGATCTGTAGATTTAGGTAGGAGTTTATGTTATCTGAAGGCCAAAAATTTATACCATAAATTTTGTCATTAGGAGATCCTAAACGATCGATACGGCCCATGCGCTGTATTACTCTTACAGGATTCCAATGTATATCATAATTCACGACTAGATCACAATCTTGTAAGTTTTGCCCTTCACTTAAGGTATCAGTTGCTATAAGAATATCAATTGGGTTCATTACCTTTTCCCAAGTTTGGGGATGTGTCTTTGTAACCCAAGTTTGCCATTCTTTATACTGTTCGCCCAGGCTTAATTTATCATCCGAAGGTTGAAATAGCCACTCCTTTTCACGGAACAGCTTCGTATAGGGAGCAAACCTCTCTAGTAATGGCTCGAAGTTTCGTGTTTCCCCCTCTCTATCTGATACTTTAGATGCATCTCCACTAACTACAGCTAATCTGTCAAAACCTCTCTTTTTAAGCTGATCGTATAAATAAAATGCTGTGTCTTTATAAACAGTAAAAATTAATATTTTGCTGTTATTAGAGCTGTATTTACCTTTTCTCTTATTATCAATAATTTTAATCAGAGCAGCTAACTTGTCATCTTTGCTAGTGTAATTTCTAGAAGACTGTGTTTCTTTAGTTATATTTCTTTCAAACCTTGTTAGGTTATTTTGTAAGAGCTCTAGCGACTCTATATCCTCTTTTAAATCTTTTTTGAATTCTTCAAGATTACCTGAAGCATCAATCTCAGCTAAAGTAATTTTTCGCTTTTTACCAAGAGTTAGTTCCTCTTCATATGGAAGAGAATCTTCTTCATCAAATAAGCTGAATTGGGTATTTCCAACTTCTTCATTCTCTTTTTTGCTTTGATAGGTGTTTATTTTATCCAAAGCATTTTGGTGATGATCTAAAATCTTATTAACTGTTGATTGGAACGAACACCAGGAAGATTCGAGTCTCTTGACCATTAAAATGTACATCATTTTAACTAAGAAGAAGTCCCTTTGCTGTTCATCAAAAAGCTTGTCTACATCTTCAGGTTGCTTAATATATCTAGAAGGCTGATATGCAGACAGCTTATCAGGGAAGTGGTTAAATAATTCTTCAAAGGTCTCAAAGTTGCCTATTCTTTTAGGTGTAATAAATAGGTTCTCCGGTCTCGTTTTTTTAGGGAAGTACAATCCATCTTGCTGATCTTTAACCATGGCTCTGGTTCTGGCAACTGTTAAAGAATCTGTAAGCTTAAAGAAGTTGGGATGTATCCTTTTAACAAAGTCACCTATCCTAGGGTTTGGTTCGTTCGTCCACTCATTGAAGGCAGCTTGTGCTGCTCTAAATGTACCGTCAATGCTTTTTATATCTAATGATTTTTCAAATCCATCAGATTTGCCAGAAACGATAAGCTTAAACTGATTTCTAATGTCAAGTAAGCTGTTATTGATCGGTGTAGCAGAAAGCATAAGGACTTTTGCATCCTCATTTTGAGCTAATATACTTTCTAATAAAAAGCTGTATCTACTAGATTTGTCGTTTCTTAAGTTGTGGCTCTCGTCAATCACAAATAATCTCGGCTTTGATTTAGGATTATTGAATAGCTTATCATCTCTGTCAGTATACCTAATCATTAAGCCTTCAGTCAAGTCAGTATGGTAGCGTATGAAAAACTCCAACTGATCCCTTTCAAAGCGAGAATTTTGATGACGTAAGTATTTGTGCCAATTACTATGAAGCTTCTTAGGGCATAACAGTATAACTTCTCTACCTTGTAGTTGGTAAAATTTCATAACAGCTAACGCGCTCCACGTTTTACCTAAACCTACTGCATCTGCCAGAATTGCCCCATTGTAATTCTGGAGCATTTTTATCAGACTGAGTACTCCTTTTTGTTGGAATTCATACAGAGAATTGTAAATGATAGTATTTTCTAACCTACCAAGCTGTTTATTCCACTCTGGGTTATCTGTTCCTGCTAAAACATCTTGGCCAAAAAGCTCAAATAAAACTTTGTAATAAAGTTGCTTTGGAGTGTATTCAATGAATATTTTTTGAATTTGTTCAATCAGATACTCTTTAAAATCTGTCTTTGTCTTTTTTCCTTCACTATCAATAATCGTTTTTTTTGTATGTGCTTCAGGTTTGGTCCACAATTTATTGAACCACTCAACTAGTTGATCGTATTGATTGTCTGCACCAAAGTTCCCAATGTTCAGTTCAATATTATTAGTAACTTTTAATCCAATGCCGGCTTCGGTAAGATTTGAGCTTCCCGAGACATAGTAGTCTTTCTGTGCGTCATTATCCTTACTGCTGTGCAGGTAAACTTTTGCATGACAGAAATTTGGCTCCAAAGTCTTAGCTTCTACTTTATCTAGCTTAAGAAATTTAACAGCCTCTTTGGCTAAACTATTTAATTTTAAAGAAGCGTCAATACTAATATTTTCATTTAAAAGGTCTAAGGTTCTGTCTTTGCTAGCGTCAAAATTTACTATGTCGCCAAGTATAAATTTGTATTGATCAATTTTGGCATTAGTTTCTTTAGATAAATATGCTAAAGCACCAACCGTAAAATACCCAGTAACAATAGACATACTGCCTTCTGTGGTATATTTAGTAATCCACTCGTGTACTTTGGGATTTTTATTTTCGTTATCTAGAATCATGAAAGTTTAAAAGAGAAGTCGTATCAATCTACTTTCCCATCTATAGTTGAGAAAGTTTATATGGAATATAAGACTTGCTAATGAGAGTATAATTTATCTTATCTTATAAAGATGAATCTGCTAAATAGTCTTCAGCAGCCATACCAGGTGGTAGATCTGTAAATCGATAGTCAGAATATTGAATTTCCTGATTAAAATCATCCTTTAAAACTTGAGAGACTTGGACATAGACTGACCTTACGAAATGCTTTATAGCCAATTCTCTGGACGGGCTCCTATCGATCAAATTCTTAATAGTGATTTTCCCTTGGTAATATTCATGCAGAAGCTCTTTGTTAGTTGCATAATATACCTTGCCAGAACCATCCTTCAAATGTGAGCTTAGGTATAAATTGTGATTGTATTCGTGAAGTGAAAGTATAGGACCTTCTGAGTTGATTAGCGCTTTCCCTCTTCCTAAGCGAATAGGATTGATTTCCAAATTGTCTAAATAATGGGTATGCCTTTTTTTGCGTCCTTCAACTACAAGCCTCCCATTGCTAAAGATGTACCTAAAGCTATCGAAGAGCATTATTAGATTAGCCTTCCCATCAGAGCCTCCTACTAGTATAGCATTTAGCCCAAACTCCTGACCAAGCGCTATTGCTTCCTCTCTGTTTATGTCAGCTACGAAATAACTTTCTTCCGGCGTCCAGCAGCCATCCCGGCCACGCTCTTCACCTTTCCACTTTTTACAACCTTCTAATTTAGGAAGCATTAGTTGCTGTTGTTCTGTGTTGTATGTAATGGGCATTGATACAGAGTAGGGGTTCCAAGCGGTTATGAAAGCCCACTTTTCAATTCGATTAGCTTCTAAGAAGAAAGTGAAGGCTACGTTTTCATCATCAAATCTGATTGTATACTCTTGATTATTTACAGTAAAGCAGTAGTCAGTAATGTGGTAAGCTTCCATGAGTTCAGAAGCAGGCATAAAAGTTTGTCTTGTATTGCAATATATGAATTAGTAGATTCTTCTGAATAAATAATCTTTAGGATCCTTTGTCTTAACATAGCTATCAAAGTCCATATAGGCATAGCAGTCTCTCATTATCTTTCAATTAATAGTTTCTCTGTTACCTCCCACAAATCCCAGCATACCCGCAATACTCACAGCCTGTAGTATCCTTACGCTGATCCAAAGCACCATCTGCAGACAATACTTCTCCCAACAGGTTTTTAAGTTGCTGCTCTATTTCTTCTGATTGCGCCTCTGTCAAAGAGAGAAGCTTATCATCTCCCTCACTCAGTTTCGCATCAAACCCCTTGCTATAAAGCTCTTTGCTATTGTATAGCGTAGGCACCACATTTTTGCCATCGACCATTTCTTTGTTATTTTGAGCATAGAGCAAAGAGTAGAGCAGTACCTGCATAGCCGCTTTATTCCGGTCTTTTGTTTCACGGTCAAATAGCTCAGGTATGGTTTTGAAGGCGCGGGTGTCTTTGCCGGTCTTGTAGTCCAATACCCTTATTTCTCCGTTCTTCTCGTCGATCCTGTCGATGTGGCCTTTTAGGCGCATGGTTCTGGTAGTATCTCCATAAGGTACATCTATGACCATGTCATATGTCTTTTCCAGCCCCACGATACGGAAGGGAGAATAGGCCTTGTCCACTTCCAGTGCCTGTTTCACCATTTCGGCCACCATGTGCAAAGGCAAGCTATTCCGCCCCAGGAAAGGCACTACACCAGACTTTTTCTGATGAGCTGCAATAACTCTTTGTAGAAGTGGTAGCTCATCTAATTTCTGTTCTATACTTTCTTTGGTTACCTCGGCGCCTTCTCCATACTCTTCATAAAAACTCTGAAGTACCTGGTGCATGAGCAGGCCGAACACAGAGCTGTCTACATCTTCCTGTACCTCGTCAGGTTCTTTGATTCCGATAAGGTATCGGAAAGCAAATTGGGTACGGCAATGCAACCAGGTATTCAGCGCACTAGGGGAGAGGGTTATAGCTTGCTCACCGTTATCGGTATACTTTAACAGGGCAGGCAACACTTCTTCTTTTTTAAGGTCAAGTGCAGCAGTTGTGGCTAGTTTGGCGTTAAGGTGAATCTGCCGTGGTTTTACATCTGGCCAAAGTTCGTATAGTAACTGCCTTACAAAGCGGCTTAACTCACCTTGTTTACCACCCGTGCGGTTAGTGCTGTAGAACAGGTGCACCTTTTTAGCGCGTTGCAGGAGCCTGTAGAAGTGGTAGGCGTATATGGCATCATGCTCGTCAGTAGTTGGGAGGCCGTATGCGCTGCGAATAAAGTAGGGGATAAGCGATGGCTCATCAGAGGCAGCTGGCAATACGCCCTCGTTCAGACTCAGGATGTACAGGTTATCGAAATCAAGACAGCGGGTTTCCAACATGCCCATCACCTGAAGGCCCTGCAAAGGCTCTCCTGTAAACGGAATGGTAAGCTGTTGCAGCAGGTGACGCATCAGTTTTTCCAGCAGATCTGTACTTATTTCAATGTCAGCTTCTGCTGCTGTTCCCAGCATATTTTCCAGTTGGGTTCGGGTGCGGGAGATATACTCTTCTTCCAAGGTTTGCTGTGCCGTTTGTCCGCTTCGAAACTGCCTGTTAACCAGCTCCAGGACTTCCAATAAATACCTCCCTAGTCCAGTTCCGGAAGCGGAACACTGAAAGATGACCGCCAGCTGCGCGTCTTCCTGCAGTTCGGCTTTGCTCACATAGCTTTTGCTGTTCTGCTCGATCTCCTGAAGGACACGATAGGTAAGCTCCGGATTCAGGCCACGCACATAGGGGTGGCGGAGCAGGTTGGTGACCGGCTTATAATGGAACAGGGTGGCCTCCAATTTGTCGCAGGTCTTCTGGAGTTCCAGCAAAGCATCCAACATGCTGTACACAGGAGTTACCCGCAGGGGAATGCCCATGGTCACATTCACAGTAGAATCTTCGAGTGCTGCGGGCAACTGGTACAGAAAGGGGAACAGTTGACTTTCGTCCGGAAGTACCACAGCCGTGCGCGTAAGCTCCTGATCATCGGACACACCCTTTTCTGCGAAGTGCTCTTGCAGTTGCCGGCCGGCCTCGCGCGCCTGTACATGCTCCAGGGGCAGCTCGGTGAGCTGTATGTTTTCCTGCAACTTTTGGGACAGCAGGTCAGGTATCTGCTGCGGGAAAGTCGGGCCCAGTACCTCATCTTTTAGCCACCGGCGCATGTACACACCGGCTTCTTGTTCTGGTTTGAGCAGATGGACATCCACATCCCAGAAGACACGGGCTTTTCCTTTCCGGACCAACTGCTTTATGACCTTCTCTTCCACCTTGCTCAGGTCGTTAAACCCGCAGAACAGTACCGTTTTATCCTCCGGCACATCCAGGTACCGGCCTTCTTCGGCCACGCTTCTGGCGATAAGTCCGGTATACCCTACTTTTTCCTGTAGCAGCTTTTCCCGAAACGCCTTGTACAGCTGAGGCAACACTTCCCAAAAAGACAAGAACCGCTCTTTATGTCCGGATAAGGCTTTGTGCTCGTGAAAGCTGCCATAGAACTCCTGGATGACTGACTTCTGCTTGTCGCTTAGCAGGTCATCGTTTTCCAGCGCTTTGATATCCTTTAGGTGGTAAAACACCTTTTCGGCATCAGCGCAGGCTTGGTCCAGGTTGTTAAAATCCCTCAGGATGATCTCCGCCCAGGCATAGAACTGGTCGAACGTCTCATGCCCCGGCATCAGCTCTTTATAGATAGGATAGAGCTTGAAGCAGAGCAGGAGGTTGTCCGCCCGCTTCAGGTCGGAGAACTGCTCCAGGAATTCGGACATGCTGAGTACCTGCGGTGCCCATGCAGGTGTTTGCGTACCATTGGCCAGGTGCCTTAGCAGAAACAGGCCGGCTCTGCGGTTAGGGAACACAATCTGTAACTGGTGGAAACGTCCGCTATATTCCCTGTAAAGGGTGTTGGCTAGTTCTTGTAGAAAATCTATGGTCATAAAAAGGTGTCGTTAGAGGATAAATGATGTTCTAGCTACAGGTTATTTAGGCAGGGGTGGCTTCCAATTCTACTTTCACCACAGGGCTTTCATCGTTGATATAGAGCAGGTATGCTTCCGCTTCCAGGCCCATTTGCTCCAGCTGGCGCATGTAGCGCCTTAGCTGTGCATGATGTGAACTATGGCGACCTCCGGTCTTATAATCTATCACCACCGCTTTTTCCCCTTTTAGCAGGATCCTGTCCGGACGGTGAATTTCGCCGCCTGCACCCAGGATTGGCTGCTCGTTGAGTACCTGCCACTCGGCGCTGAACCAGGAGGCTACCTGTGGGTCCTGCAGCAAAGCGTCCATTTTCTCTTTGAGAACTTCCGCATCTTTCTGTGTGATCTCTGACGCCAGCTGCATACTTTCCAGTACTGCCGGCAACGCATCCAGGTACTTTACCTTCGCCAGTACATCATGCACCAGGGTGCCATAGTCTATGCTTTGCTCGATGTGCTCATTGGCCTCCATGTAAACAGGTTTGGCATGGCGACGCAGGCGCAGCACATGTTCCCAGTGTTTGAGTGGCGTGTGGTAAGGCTTTTCTTCCTGGGCTGCCGCTGCTTTCTGCTCAGTCTTTGGTGTAAGCCCGCCAAATACAGCCTGGGTGTACAGGAACTCCTGCTCGCCCGTAGAGCAGCTTAGCCCTTCCAGGGGGGCATGCATAGCTTGGAGGCACTCTTTGATCACCCAGCCAACATGACGGCTTTCGCTCTTGTCCTTCAGGTCCTGGGCTGTAAGGAGCAGGGCATCTTCTGCACGGGTGAGGGCCACGTATAACAGGTTTAGGTTGTCAAGGTAAGCCTGTAGTTTTTCCTGTAGGTGCTCAAAGCTGAAATAGGTAGAAGCCAGCTCATTCTTATAGGTGATAGGCACGCCGGCGAGCGGCAAGCCATAGAAAAGACTGCTATGCGCCGCAGGAACACCTTCCGGCTTACAGTCGGCCCAGATGATGTTCGTCTTGCCCTGTGTGTCCACATCCAGGTTCCAGTTGCAGTAGGGGATGATGACAACCGGGTACTGCAGCCCCTTGCTTTTGTGGACGGTCAGGATGCGGATTGCATTCGGCGCCTGATCCCGTTTTAGGCTTTGTCTAGTGCCTTCCTCCTGCCACCAGTCCAGGAAGCCGCCCAGGTCACCGTTTTCCTCGTGGCTGTAACGGTGCACTTCGTTCAGGAAGGCCTCCAGGTAATGCTCCTCCTCCTGCAACTGGTCGAGCCCGAAGATGCGGGTCAGGCGGCTGCACAGGTCATAGAGCGCCATGCGGCTCAGGCTCACGTGCTCCTGTATGAACTCATTGGGCAGGAGGCCAGCCATGTCATTTATACTCGCTGTAGCTGCTTTTTTCAGCGTAGCTGCATCGGGGCAATTAACATTACGAATAGCGGCATATAACTTAACAGCGGCAGCAACAGCGGGTTTGTTTCGGATGTTGTGCAGCAAATGCATCAGGTTGACCAGCAGCTGCACCGAATGCGCAGCATTTAGCCGCAGTGCTTCTTCGCTTAAAACGTCCAGCCCGTGTGCGGCCAGGTAAGCGGCCAGTTCCCTCGCTTCTCCGTTGCTCCGCACAAGTAGTGCGATATCCTGGAGGGTATAGCCTGCACGACAGGTTTTATGGATATTTTTAATCAGCAGCTCTTTTGCCTGGTCTTTGAAAGAGAGCCCCAGGGCGTCCCTCCCTCTGCTCTGGTCCAGCACCAGTTGGACCTGCACAAAGCCGCTTTTGTCTCCCGAAGCCGTCTTCTCATGCGGGAACAGCTGTTCACTTCCTTCATAAACTGCCTCTATGTTACATAGCAGATCCTGTATAATGTTGCTCCTGTTGCCTGAAAAAGACTTGCCTCTTGCCGCTTTTCCAGCTTCCTCAGCCACCACTTCTGCAGCATGGGTAAATAGGCAGTTGTTGAAGTCGATCACTTCTTTGCAGCTTCGCCAGTTATGCTGTAGCTGTGCCTGGGAGGCATTAGGCAGTTGCTGCCCTACATCCTGTAGCATCAGGCGTAGGTCGCCGCCGCGCCAGCGGTAAATGCTCTGCTTGGGGTCCCCAACAATTAGATTCTTGTTGCCGGAGGCGATGCTGTTATCTAGCAGCGGCCGGAAGTTGTTCCAGTGCATGCGGCTGGTGTCCTGAAACTCATCAATGAGAAAATGGTTGTAGCGGTTACCGGTTTTCTCATACACAAAAGGGGCATCGTCTTCTCCGATGATCTTGTTGAGCAGTTCCGCCACATCTGAAATGAGCAACAGGTTGTTTTCCGCTCGGTATTTCTCCAGTAACTGTAAGTACTCCCCTAACAGGGCACAGGTAGTGAAATGCTCGAGTACGGCGCAGGCTGAGCTGTATTCTTCATAGGTGGTGTCATATAAACCAACAGCCTTCTCCAGGTACTCATCCAGGCACTGGGCTGCCACTGCATCGATAAGCGCTTTGGTCCCTTTGTTAAGGCTCTTGGAGTACCAACCCTTTTCTTTGGATACAACTTCCCGTACCCTTGCTCCGGGTGCATATGCATCTCCTGAGGCTATTTTATTGAAATAACCGGCCACACCGGACTTGCCATAGCTAAAGTCTGTTATGGAAAGGCCGGCGTTGTTAATTGCTTCCAGGGCTTCCTCTCCAAAAGACCTCATGGCATTTTCAAAGTTCCGCTTGATCGTACTTAGGTTGTCCAGGAAGTTCTGTGAAACAGTTCTGTCGCTTGACAGGTGTTTCAAGCCCTCCGACTGCGCCACAAAACCCTCTTTCACGACTTCTCCGATGAGCTTGTGCAGGTTTTTGCGGATGTCCCAGGACTTTCCCTGGCTGATCTGCTCAGCTGAGAACCGTATAAGCCAGTTCCGCAGGAAGGCATCATCCTCCGCCTTGTCCATCAGCTGGTCTGTCAGCTCTTCCAGCACCCTGGCAGTATTTAGTTCGATTGTATAACCAGCCGGTAATTCTGTTTCGCGCGCAAAAGAGCGAAGCACTTTCTGAAAAAAGCTGTCGATGGTGCTCACGCTAAAATGGCTGTAATTGTGCAGGATACTTACCAGAGCACTGTGCGCGCGTTTCTGCAGTTCATCAGGTGTAACAGGTATGAGCTCCAACAAGGCTTTGCCCATGCCTTTGTGTGTTTCGGCGGAAGCGATCTTCTCCAGTTCTTTCAGGATGCGGGCCTTCATTTCCTGGGTAGCTTTATTGGTGAAGGTTACGGCGAGTATACTTCTGAAATAGGAAGGCGTGTCCTGTTGCAGGAGCAGTTGCAGGTAGTTCATGGTCAGGGCATAGGTCTTGCCGCTGCCAGCCGAAGCACGGAGGATGGTTAAGCTCATCAGACAGGTTTTAAGATCAAGTTTGTTTTCTATTGAATTATAAATATAAATACTATATAAAGCAATATCTATATTAAATAATCCAATAGCCATTTCAGCTTAGATCATGCCTGAACTGAGATCAGCGCAGCCTTAGATCTGCCTTATCAACTAAATTCGCATGAGTTATATTGATTCACTGTAGTTTGTCGTGTGCCTTTGTTTTGTTTTACCAGCGTAAGGTCCAGGTGCAAAGCTTTTATGATTTCAAAAAAGGTGTCATATTCTGCTTATGAGTGTCAGAGTATGACCGGTTATAAAAAGAAGCTACTGTTGTAACAAACAGCCTTCTTGGGGCAGCTCTTAAATTTTAAGAGATCAGACGAAAGCGGTTACAGAACAGAGCACCTTGGCCACCGTCCGTCATCATCTGAAAGCAACTCTTCTTTTGCTGGAAGTGACATCAGATTATGTATAGGCGCGGGAATTATTCCCGTTCCGCATTATAAAAGCGCATCTGTGATGCGCGAATGAAAGCCTAAGGTCTAAATAATTTGAGGTAATAGGAGTAACGGAGTTCTATTGTGGCAGGAGTTTTTGTTCGGCTTCAGCATTATAGGAGTTTAACGACTCCGCATAACTCGTTCTCATACTCTCCTTTAAATGCTCCGGCTCTAGTACCACTAGCTCACTGCCAAAGCTCATCAGCCTTGCCTTTAACTCTACATTCACGCCTATCTTCAGTTCAAAAATGCAGTTGGCATCATCTAGCAGCCTCTGAGAACTGTGCAGCGGTTTTGTTTCGATATACTTTCTGCGTGACGGGGTGATGCGGAATATAACTGTTTCTATACCTGTAGCAGGTACACTAACCCCAATGAGGTGCTTAAACTGGCTTAACAGTTCTTCTGCATGCTCAGGAGCCACTAACGCATTGTTTTGTTTAATAGCTATAATTCGATCCAAGGCAAAGTTCTGCTGAGAGTTATAGGTATGATTGTAGCCGATCAGGAACCAGCGGCCGTTGTACTCTTTCAGCAACAGCGGAAAGGTTGGGAAATCAGCCGGTGCCTCATAGCTATAAGGTTGATAGGAGAGGGTAAGTCCTTGTTGTGCTCTGGTATGACCAAGTAACCTGCTTAACCATTTCTCAGCTGCCGGGTACTCGGTCTTTTCGAACTGGATATAGGAGCGTGCATCACCCTTCTTTGTAGATAATACACGCTGCAGCTTTTCTTCCACCTGGCGCAGCGCCTCCAGCTGGCCCAGCTCGCTGAATTGCTCCAGCACGGCAAGTGAACTACGGATAGCCTCGTAATCTTCTTTCGTAAGAGGCGTATTGGTGATGGAGAAACTTCTGTCGCTGTAGAAATAGTAGCCTTCTTCACAGACAATAGGCGCTTCATAGCCAAACTTGCCGCTGCGCATGTCTTTCATGTCTTCCTGCACGCTGCGCTTGCTGATGCCTTTATATACTCCCTCGTACTCCTCAAGTGCTTCAGAACATTCGTTGATTAAATCTTCTAGAGTATATCTGCGAAATTTATTTCGGAAACAGCCATCCAGCACCTTTAAGCGAACCAGTTTATTCTTATTAGCCATATATTTTTTAATATATTTGAGAAATGCAGAAAGGCTGCATTTTAGAAGGGTACTTTTGTAGCATGAACAGCATAGCAATAATGAACTTTAGAGTATTCGAGGGCGAAGCGGCCTTTGAGTGTTCTACTCTCACTATCTTGCCTGAAGATAATTCAGGTAATCCCTCTCTGAACAAATAAGTTATTTAGCTTATTTAGTTTCTGCCATCAGGAAGATCATACTGTACCAGAATTAATGCCTCAAACAAAGTAAGGATAAAAATTTACAATTTCGTGAATTTAACAACTGAAGGCACATCAAAGGGTGGCGGAGGCGGTTCTTACGCGTAGTACGATCCACTTTCCAAAAATACCTGCGACTTGAAGTTGGTTGTGGAGGATAAGGTAGACTTCGAGCAGATCCGTAAGCGCTTGGAAAGTGACCAGGAACTGCTGGGTATCTTCAATCCGAATAACTCACGCGAGGACATTATAGATAAATTCAACGATGTGCTAGATCAGGCTCTGCTTGACTTCATTGATACGAAGCTGGACCTGTATAATAAGCTGTCGGAAGATAAAGCCAATGCTACGTTAAAACGCTTGTGGTTTAACTCGCTTTATGATGCTAGAATCAGGGGTTTAGGGAGTAGACAGTAAGTACATCAGCCATGAAATTAAAGTATGCAGACTTTGAAGAAGGTAGTCCGTACCTTGTGGAGCTAAGACATGGCTGCCTTACCCATTGCCACCAATTGATTCTACCAGGTTCTAGAATAATGTTTTAACAGATATTGTTTACCGCTCTACCAAATACATTTATGGCGATAAGAAGCTGATGATACACCATGAGCCCAGAGGTTTGCCAGGCTATTACATAAAACTGGACAAAGGCTGGGATGGAAAAGAGCAGCGTTGGTCTAGAGGAACTCCATACAGATTCATCGTTCAAAACATTACTGAGAACATAATAGGGTATATCTATCTGGAAGAAATCCAATGTTATACAAGGGATGACGATTTGGAAGAAACCGGTATAGTGCCTTACGAAAAAAGCATTTATGCTGGCTTTATGGTACAGGAAGTGAGCAAGGAAGAGTTCAGGAAACTACAAAAACAGAAGCGGGACGCAGAGAAGAAGTGAACCGCTCTCAGCTAAAAGAATCAAAATTATATCATAAGCAAAAATATGGAGATCCTCAAGTTTTATGGAATACTAGGTGGAGACGCTGTAGCAGAAGATTACAGCAATAAGAAGCTTCACATTGTTTGTGCTGCTATGAACGGCTTAACGTTTTACAATGTCTTTGCTGACAGAGCAGGATTAGGGCCAGTGGCAGACGAAATGACAAAAAAAGTCAACCAAAATAATGAAACAGGTACTTTCTGGCCTAAGGCAGCCCTTAGTATAATTCCTCTGTCAGTATATAACGACAGAAACGATGTTGGTAATAGAGAAGTCATGCGTAAGCATATCAAAGATGTTTTTCTTGCGCAGAACAAGTACGTGAAAAGTCCTAACTTACTTTTTGCCTTCGAAGCCAGAAGCGACTTTGACAATGATTTAGCTATGGAGGTTTTAGAGGAAGAGGCCGCACAGTTAGACTGCCCCCATACCCAGGCTATTTATTTTATACCAGGTTAGTTAAGAACATCTCCATCTCTGCATTCTGTGTTGAAAAAACGCTCTTCAAAAGCTTCTTGAATACGGAAGGCAATATCAGTAAAAGTATCATAAGCACGCATGACAAACTCATAGTCAGGCTTCTCAAACTTTTCAGCTTGGCTATGTACTAGCTTTTCAATTTCCTGCCGCATAAATTCAGGAAGATCCTTACTAAGCGCATGCACAAATTTATTGCGGATCTTTCTGTATAGGTCCAGCTGATCTATCTTTTCCTTATCCAGTGCTGTTTCTAAGCCGCAACTGTACTTTAAGAACAGCAAGTGTTTGTGTATGTCAGACATTTTATGGTTGAACGGTTTCAATTCAACAGTTGTGCCGCTAAGCTCTGCGCCGTATGCAGTTATCTCCTTCAGGAAATCTTCAAAAGTGCTGTACAGCAGCATAAAAAGCGACTTGTACAGGTACTCGTTAAAGTGCTCCTGGTCAGCCAGGAGGTTCTCTTTCTGAGCTAGTGTCAGTTCCCACAGCGAGTATTCTTCCTCTTGTCCGGTAAAAGGGGGCTTAAAAACGCGATCTTCGGGAGCTTCAGATTGTGCCTCATAAGCATCAAACTCATTTTGCCTGTGCCCCAGGTAAGCCTTATTAGCTAGGTGCGTATAGTTAATATACCTCCTCAGACTTAAAAAACGATATTCGAACCCGACAAAAATGCCTCTTCCTGACTGGCTAAAGTAAGGCATGTCGTTATTGTTCAGTTCATCCAGTTCTTTTTCGTCGATTTTCATAAGAAGAGTAATTATATGCTGAAGCAATATAGCTGTTTATGCTCATTCTGAATTGAACAGGGGATATGTTTTAAAAAAGTCCTAAAAAGTTTTCCTGGTGCAGAAAGGCTGCACTGGCCCTCCGTATCATTGCAGTATACTTCAATATCTACCTAAAACCTCATGGAAAACACTCCTGTATTTGTCGAATTCAAGTATGATTCCATCCCATCTTCGGTTATCCAGAAATGTAAGCAGCATTTAAATGAATACTATGTCATTGAAGAAGCTTCAGAAGAACTTACAAGGAACCTGATCTATCTGTCATGGCTTTATGCCAACGGGTATGTATTTCGGTTCGAAGATGGTATAGACTTTCCAGATCCACACTATGAGTATGAAGATCCGGATGGTGAAGGACATATACTGAATAGTGTCTGGATGCAGTACGACCTCTACGAGATCATTCCCTACTTAAAGCTAATCGACAAAAGAGCCGAGTCCTCCTATGTGTTGCCACATTTAAATTAAGAGGCATTTCAGAGGGTAAAGCTTGTATTCGCTCATGCAAAGAACCATTCTGCTACTGGCTGTAGTTGCTGCTGTTTTGGCAGCTCCAGAGCAAACTGTGCCTTAAAAGTATAAACCGATGATCCCCCTAGAAGAATTGACTGTACTTCCCGGCCGTGGTGCGGCTATCCTTTGCCACGTGACGGGTGAAGGTATGGAGCCACTGCATACACTACCCTTCAGGTTCAAGAACCGGCATGCCCTGGGTGGTAACCGCTGGCTTATCGCTTTTATCGAAGAAAAAAGCACCCCTAGGTCTGATCTCATGAAGCAGAAGCCGTCCGGAGCAGAAGCCTACCTCTACCGGGCAAAGATCGAGCAGGATGGCACGCTCACCAGGATGCCGGACATACAGCTGCCCGCTTATATCCTGAACCAGACCTTAGCTGTCAAAGACGACATTCTATACTTAGGCGGGTATGAAGTGGAACGGGAGGGCAAGAAGACCTATAGCAAGGTAAATGAAGGGGAAATGGCAGGCTATTTTGACCTGCGGCTGGATAAACCTGTATGGCACCCGCTGCCATTGCCAGTCGAGATGCAGGCGGGTAAAAGTATAGACGATGTGCTGGTGTATGACGATAAGCTGGTGCTGGTAGACAACATCATGTACCCGAAGTACCTGTTTGAGTATGATGTGAGCGAGCCTTTACAGCCGGTTTCCACGAAAACAATAGAACTGCCCAACAACGGCACTTATGAGCACATTCACCGGGGCAGCATCAACAGCCG
Source organism: Pontibacter chinhatensis (assembly GCF_900113285.1). Classification (GTDB taxonomy): domain Bacteria; phylum Bacteroidota; class Bacteroidia; order Cytophagales; family Hymenobacteraceae; genus Pontibacter; species Pontibacter chinhatensis. The sequence goes on along the minus strand of NZ_FOOT01000002.1, from coordinate 24,969 downwards.
CTGGATGGCCTTGCTCTCCAGCGGGGTAGGGCGGTCGGGCTCCAGCAGCTATGTGTCGGTGTTCAGCCTGCCCGGCTATGAGCAGGTTTTGACGGTGCATCTGCGAAACCAAGCCCGCGACTTCCTTGAACGGGACAGGTTCACCACCCTGGAGCAGGAGCTGGAACAGGCCCGAAAGACGGTAGAGTTGCACGACTTTGCCGTAGCCGGCGATACCCTGCTCATGGCCTGCGGCCACCACGGATTGGGGGTGTTCCCTCTGCAGGAGCTGCTGGAGCGCTATCAGGCCCGGTCTGAGGAGGAGACGCGGCCGAGTTGGGTGAGTAGCGGCAGGCATTACGACCTGGCAGGTATATACGATGATGCCAGGCACCTGCGAAAAGTAGAAGGCCTGGAGGAAGTGCACCGCTTGGTGCAACAGCCGGGCGGGGGCATTGTTGCCGTCAGCTTTGGCGAGACAAACCTGAAGCTGGAGTACAAGGTGCTGGAGGTGTAGCCGAATTGTCCTTCGCTAGTGCTGCGCCAAATTAAAAATTAGAAATGCTGTTTAGGGAGAACATTCTTCCTCTTCAAAGATGAGCTCTTTTAAAATCATTTTGGAGAAATTTTGGAGAAGCATCAGCTTATTTCTGTCAACCATACTTTTATGAACCACCTGTCCTTACTGCAAGAGAACCTGGAGCTGTTGCTGCAGCACACCGAAGAAGTGCTCCGGCATCCGTCCTATTACTACAGCCGCTTTTTGTACGATGAGAAACAGGCCGGAAGTCGCGACGTGACGGCCGTCACGCTTGGGCCATACCTGGAGTTCTGGTAGCAGGTGCCGGTGAACACAGCCGGCAAGCTGCTCCTGACCTACAACCTGGTGGGGCACTCGGCAGAGAACCCGTATTGGCTCAGGCGCATGTTCCCCGACGCCACAAAGCTGCCGCAGGAGGACCTGGAAGAGGAGAGCGGGTTTCTTTACAGGAAGCCGCTGCCCGGTATCTCCCGCTATCAGCTATATGATATCCTGCGCCGCTTCATGCTGCAGTTCCAGAAACCAGGCCTGCCCGTTGGCGCACCCTTTGAGCTGGTGATACAGGAGCTCAGGGAAGCCACACCCTTAAAGGAGCGGGAGAGCTACCTGTACGGCTTGCTCAAAGAAGAGCTCCGCAGCGCAGTGGCGGACCTGACAGGGACAGACTGCTATTATGTTCCCAGGGAGGAAGAGGGAGATAAGGGGCGTGTGTATCAGCCAAACTACAAAACAAAAAAGGGGCCTGTTACTTTCCGGGTAGTACAGGAGGAAGACACGCAGCTGAAGCTACTGGTAGAGCTGGCCGTGCCGGTGAAGCACCTGTTCGGGCAAAGCGGCCTGAGCTTCAGTTGTTCGGCAGTCGCGCTCAACGACAAGCTGATAGACTGCCTGGTCCTGATGGCCCCGATGCTGGAGGAAGGCGGTTTCACAAAGCTGAGGTTCTATACCTCTGTAAGTGGGGGCGGCCTGGAGGCGCATTTCATGCGTGTTATACCGTCCCCGAGACAAAGCTTACAGCCGGACGCGCTTGCCAGGTTTGCTCGGCTGCTTCAGGGGCTGCAGCAAATCCTTGCAGCGCAGTGACTAGGGTCTGTTGAAGGTGTCAAACATTGATAGTTTATCCTGGTCATTGACAGGTGTGGGACATTGATGGAGGGATTTAAAGCCTTTTTAGCGCTGGCACCTCCCTTGCAAACTCTTTTCTGTAACGAACCATAAAAAGCCATGCCTAAAGTAAGAGTAAGGGTCAAGGTCAGCAGGCCAAAGCGCTAGCCGCTGTAACCCCATCTTTTAGTTGTTAAACTTAACCATCCTACATGCAAGAAAAAGCTACAGCACAACCTACGGCAAACAGTTTCCTGGAAATGTGGAAACACTTCAACCAGATGGCGCACGACAGCGGCATTGTGAGAACAGCCTTGACCAAGCATAGCCCCAAGGACAGTACCTGGCTAAACTATTACCTCTATTTTAACCATTATCAGGTACTGGGGCAAACGCTGCTGGTATACTGCCTGCGCGAGGAGCTGGACATCGCAGCCACCTATGAGTTTTCGGAGTTCGACCTGACCGGCTACTCCCTGGAGCCGGAGCAGGAGCACCACGATGAGGAGGCCGGCAACCTTCGGCAGGCCCTGGACGACGTGGACGTGCTGCAGTTTGCCAGTGTGCGGGATGTGCCCGAGTTAAAGCGAACCCTGCCAAAGCTCCTCAAAACCGAGGGAATGCTGAAGGTGCTGGTGCTGCCCGAGCTGGAGGGGCAGGAGCTGGAGGAGTACCGGTGCCTCTTTGAGCCGAAGTTTAGCAATCACGCTAACTTGGGAAAGACGGAGTACGTGGTGCTGGCGCCGCAGGTGCAGGAGGACCGGGAGGTAAGCTGGCAGTACCTGGTGTATGGCAGAAGCACGGCGGCCTCTCTTACAAACCTGTAGGGAGACGCTTCCTTTTCATTCTTAACTGTGAAATCGCTAAACAAAACAGCATATGTGGATAGCATCGAAATTCGGTTTTTTTCTCTATTGTCGCAAAGGCAGATGGCGTGCATCTCAGGGCCAGGGTGGAGAAAGACCTGGAAGAACTTCTGGCGCAAACGGAGCTCACAGCGCCAGTACAGACCTGGCCCGGGGCGGACTACCGCTACAGGGTTATTGTGGGAGCCGATAAGTTACCTGTTGTTTTTCAGAAGCTGGCGGAGTCCATCGACTACGACAACTTCAAGAACATGATCCATGCTTCCCCTACGCAGCAGGGCAAGTATTACGCTTATTCCCCTGTTTGGGAGATCATGTATCAGCAGCAACAGGAGCCTGAGGAAGAGTAACAAGCACTCGATTTAACTCCCAGAGGCGCGGGGCACCAGCCCCGTGCCTGCTGTTGCGCAGCCTCCGGCCTCTTTTCTTGCACCCTAAGCCAACAGTTTATTTTGCCTGATCGCATTCCGTCTTTCCCCTAACATACTAACTGCATGTACAAAACCACTTTCCTGACCATCTTCCTTTTCATCAGCATGAACGCCATGCCGGGGTTTAAGTTTCCCGGTGTGACGTCGGTTGATGCGCCGCCTTTGCCCCTAAGCCACCACAGGCGTATTCCTGTTTCTTGGGCTGCGGAAGGGGAACTGTACCATACAGATAAAGAGAAGGTGCTGAAACTGGTGAACGGGCTGCGAGGCAGTGGCTGCTACTGCGGAGACAGTCACCAAGAGTCTGCCAGGCCGTTGACCTGGAACAGCAAGTTGGAAAAGGCTGCCCGCCTGCATAGCATGGATATGTACCGGAACAACTACTACAGCCATGTGTCGCGGGACGGGACACCTTTTTACGTGAGGATAAGGCGGCAATCCTATAACTACTGGAGCTGTGCAGAGAACATTGGCCTGGGGTACGAAAGCGAGGAAGCGGTAATGGAGGGGTGGAGAGACAGTGCCGGGCACTGCGTGAATATCATGAACCCTGCTTACACGGACATTGCCGTAGCCAGGGCAGGCAATTACTGGGTCATGGTGCTGGCTGAACCGGAATAACGCTGTATTCTGCTTAGGCCGTTGTGCTTTTTAGGACGGGCTGCAGCGGTCGCTGCTTCTCTTTAAAACAGTTACGCTTATGAACAATGTCGCGAAGGCAGTAAGGTACTCGCTGCTCCTGCTCTTGATTGCAGGCATACTGGCTGCATGCTCCTGGCGCTTTACCGAAAGCTACAACAAGCATTTAGCCTTAGAAATAGAAAAGCTGGATCAGGAGCTGAAAGCCGCCGCAGACAGCATTCCGGTCAGGGAGGTAAAGTATAAGGAGCTCAAGCGGATACAGGAGCTAAGCTTTACCCAGCCTGTCACGCCGGAGCACGTGCGCGGTGAGGAGCTGCGGGCCGTCATAGAAGGAATGTATAGCCACGAAGTGTGGCTGATAAACAAACGCAGGGAAATCAAAAGACTGGAAAAGTATAGGCAGAAACTGCATGAAAACCACATTACTTTATGGGATTAGCAGCCTGCTCCTGTGCCTGCTGCTGGGTAGCTGCGGAAAAAAGGAGCTGACAGAGGACGAGCACTTCAACCTCTACCTCAGGACCCTGTCAAACGACAGCACCGGCTACCGGATCGTCTATGGAACGGCCAGAAACATTGACACCCTGTACGGCGTGTTCAGCATGTCGCTGTAGTACGTCCCGCTGAAGCGGCAGCTTGATCATTATGATTCCCTGATAATACTTTACCTGGCAAAACGTGATAGTACCTTTGAGCGGAAGTATGTCCCATCCAGAGATAAAGAAAAGTCTACCTACATTAACTGGAATAGCTTTAACGACAGCGCAAGAGCTGCCTAAACAAAGGCGATGCTGTCCGCGCCAGCATCCGGCGCAAGGCTGTCAGGCATTAGAAAAAGATAAAAGGCTATGTGATCGACTGCAGTGTTTCCCTGGTGAGAGAAGAGGATACTGTCTTAGTAGGGCAGTTCGACATCTGGTTCAAGGAAGATTTCCCTATGTCTCATATGAAATACGAAAAGGTTGAGGTGGCGCGCTAGACATCTACTTTTAACCTATCTTAAAATGCTTATATTTGAAGAGCTGTAACTTAGTCGCTTAAAATTCCTTGTCGGCAAAACAGGAGCATGGGCAGTTCCAACTAGGACGTAAGGGAGAGTAACCTACAGCCTGCTACGACATGAAAACATTCTCATCCATAAAAGAGCTGTTAGCCATTCTCAGCCGTGAGCAGAAACTGCTCACTGAAATATTCGAGAAGCGGAAACAGCTGTCCTATAAGTATGACTATGCCCTGGAGGTGGTGGATTATAATGCAGACAAAATCCAGGCGTTGGTTGAATATGCTGTTCTCAGGGAGAACGGCCCTTATCTGGAGTTGGATGACCAGTACCTGCAGTTTTTTGAGCAGATACTGGAAGTGAACGAAGAAATCAATGTCTCCTATATCAGTGAAAACCTGCAAGCCATCCGGCAGAACATTACCTATTACCTGAAAGAGCACAGTGAAAGCCGTAAGTACGGTTACCTGCGCACCATTAAAAGTGCCCTTCGCAAGACGGGTATCATCGCCATCAGAAACGTGGTGGATCTGAAAAGGAACATCGACAACACCTTTAAAAATGAGCCTAATTACAAAATAAAGAAGATTAAGCTGGAGCACCTTGACCTTAAGCGTGGCGATATTACCATGCTGGTGGATTCCACGGAGAGGCTTGTGTCAGGCGAGGAGGAGCAAACTTTCTTTACAGTTGCTGCAGATGAAGAACTCAATAAGATCATCGTGAAGCTCAAGCTTCAGCTAAATGACTGCCGTCACAACCTGATCGAAATCCAAAACCAGGTAATAGAGTTTATCAACCAGATACGGTACCAAAGTGGATTAGTGGAGAAACTACGCCAGCTGAAGTACCTGAAAGATCAGTTTGAGCTGAAAAGCAAAACCAATATTCTTGAGGTATTGGAGGAAAGTAATGCCGTGGTCTTTGAGCCTAATCCCATGTACCCCTTAAAGCTTTCGCTTGAACAACTTCAGAACGACAGCCAGGTGCTGGATGTCGTGCGTAAAGTGGCAATCCGGATGAAAACTGGTGCCAAGGTGAAACAGCAGCTAGCGGAACATAACCTAGAGGCCTACCTGGAATCTGACACAGAAGAGATGAAGCAGGTAAACTTGGATGAGGTCAAGAATAGCTTTTTGGCTGGAAGCAACAATCTTTTCGACTTTCTGCAAACTTATGATTTTGGCACATACCTAACATTTGAGGAACGCCTGACTGTGTATTGTCAGCTTATCTCCCAGTTTGACACGCAGTTTGATTTAACAGACCAATACCAGCGCTGCCTGGATACGGAATACCTGCTAATTTACCCAAAAGCAACATGATAGAAATCCCAAAGCAATCGGCTGAGGTCTTTGACATATTGAGCAGAGGCCAGTTTATCTGCTCCAACAGCAGCAAGCTCTCCATCAGAATTTTATATAATGTTATTCATCAGGATCTTGATGCCTATCGAGCCTATTTTAGGGGAATTAATCTGGTATTGGAGGAAGGCAATGAATACTACTATTTTTCCCGGCCGGATAGTAAGGCTGAGCTAGATCGGAAGCTGGAAATAGCCATGAAATGGATAGACATTATCGATTTCCTGAAAACATATGAGCCAGCCTTTGGGTCCGGGTTTCGCTTCACGCCCTCGGATATACTGGTCAGGGTGTCCGTGGACGCAGACCTGAAGAACAAGCTGGATGGTTTGAAGAAATATGCTGGTGGAAAGGAAAAGCAGACTGACATTGTCTCTAAAATCCTGGATCAACTGGAGAAGGATAACTTTATTGAGGTGGAGAATGATGTCACGGAGGAGTACAAAACGTTGGCTTCCTTTGATTACCTGGAGCAGCTGATTTTAAGCATTAACATACCTGAGGAAGTGCAGCATGAGATACCTGAATAAAATCGTTTTTATCAACAGCGCTTCTGTCCGTTATGCGGAGATAAATATTGATGGCAACGTACATTTTATAGGCACGCAAGGGGTGGGGAAAAGCACCACGCTACGTGCCATTCTGTTTTTCTACAATGCAGACAAGCTCAGGCTCGGTATTGAAAAAGGCAAGAGATCTTTTGATGAGTACTATTTCCCCTTTGGCAATTCTTACATCATCTATGAGGTGGTCCGGGAGACGGGGCCTTTTTGTGTTATGGCCTTCAAATCCCAGGGACGAGTTGCCTTCCGGTTTATTGATGGAGCCTATGATAAGCAACACTTCATTGGGGAGGACAGCAAGGCCCTGCCCTGGGAGCAGGTCAGAGGTATCCTCCCGAAGCATAGTGCCTATACCAGGAAAGTTGACCGATATGATGAGTTCCGTGACATTCTGTATGGCAACAATAAGGGCTTGCCAGCCGAGTTTCGTAAGTATGCCCTGCTGGAGAGCCGCCAGTACAAGAACTTGCCACGGACCATTCAGAATGTATTTCTGAATTCAAAGCTGGAGGCGGAGTTCATCAAACAAACCATCATCATGTCGCTCAATGAAGAAGACGTAAAGATAGACCTGAACCAGTACGCCCTGCACCTGCGAAATTTTGAGGAGCGCTTGGCTGACATCAGCAAGTGGAGCACGAAAAACAGGGCCGGTGAGATCGTGGTGCGCGTAGTGGCAGAAAAGATCTCTGGCTACTATACCAAGGTCCGGTATCTTAAAATGGAAAGAGAAAGGATCGGAGGGGAGCTAGTAGCGATGCAGAAGTACTTTCAGGAAACCTACCCGCAAGTGCTGAAGTCTGTGGAGGAGGAGCAGGACAACCTTGATGCGGCGCAGCGAAAGGTGAAGGAAGCTGATGCCGCTTTCGAAGAAATTAAAACCGGTATCACTGCCAACATTACTGTGCTGGAGGAAAAGTTAAAGGAGTCCGGTAGGAAGCGGGAGGAATATACAAAAGCCAATATTGGTGACATCATCCAGCGGGTGAGCAAAAGACAGGAGTGGGGGCATCGGCAGAAGAACCTGGAGGAAGAACATAACTTGCTTTCGGCCCAGTTTCAGGATATCTCAAGCCAATATGAGGTTTTGATGAGGCAGGTACGACAGCAGCTGGAGGAGTTCCTCAATAGCAGGAATAAGGAAAAGAACTCGTGCCAGGGCAGCTTCTATGATCGCAAAGAGCAACTCAGCAAGCAATATGATCGCATTCTTCAAGAGATTGAAGCGGAGGGTAAAGAAAGCTTTCGTCATGCCTGCAAGGTCTTAGAAGAGAGAAAAGACCGCGTGCACGCCCTAATTTTTAGCCGTAAAGAAATTGAGCTAAAGAAGTATTTTGAAGCTGAAATCAGCCGGACCAAAGAGGAGATTAGGGAGGCTGATGTGACTATGCAGGGTGCCAAAGTTGACATTGCAAATTGGGAAAGTCAAATTTCTGCAACGCTAAAGCAGTGGGAGTTAGAGAAAAAGAGTCTGGATTCGGAGACAGCCAGCAAGGTGGCAAAGCTAAATGACGCCATTGAGGTTTGTGATAAAGAAATACAGAAAATTGATGCGCTCTTGAGCAACAGCCGTGACTCGCTTTATGCGTGGCTGCATGATAACAAACCAGGTTGGGAGCATACGATAGGGAAGGTCATCGATGAAGAACAGGTCTTGTTTCAGGCAGGGCTTTCGCCCAGGATCTCCAGCCTGGAATCAGATGCTTTTTACGGTGTGGAGTTGGAGCTGTCTGAAATCAACACAAAGGTAAAAAGCGTGGCGGATTATGAGGCGGAGAAAGAACGCTTTATTGCTGAGTGTGAGGTGCTGCATGTAAAAATTTCGGCGCTGGATCAGAAAGCCGCACAGGAGAAGGAGCAACTAAAGGTAAAGTATCAACCTATACTCGCTCATTTAAAAAAGCAAATTGAAGAACAAAGATATGCTGCCCAAAAGGCCTTATCCGATAAGGAGCAGGCAGAGGTTAAGTTTATAGAATGGGAGAGAAAGGCTGTAGATAAACGGCAGAACGACCTTCTTACCATTCAATCAGACATAGAAAGTGCTCAGAGTGCAAAACTGGAAGCTGAGGAGCAGGTAGAAGCCTTGGAGGAAAGCCTTCAAAAGCAGCTTAGCGCCAAAAGAAGAGAAAGAGAGGAAAAGATCAGCAAGGAGCAGGCTGAGCTTCAGGAGAGGCTTCAGGAGCTGGACGGAGAAATAGAAGCAAAAAAGCAGGATGCGACAGAGCGGGAGGCAGCGCTAAAAGCGCAAAGCCTGAAGGCACTTGAAGAGAAAGGTGCTGATACCGGGCGCCTGTCGGCCATTGAACAGGAGCTGCAAAAAATTGAGGCAGAGCTCTCCTTTATCGAAGAGAAACGGGATCTGGTAGCTGATTATAGAAAAGATAAGCGGGAGCTCTTTGATCTGGAAGACGAGTTTAAAGCGGATAAAGAACTGTACCAAGTTCGCCTGCATACTGAAAAGCAAAAGCATCAGTCGTGTAAAAAGGAACTGCTGGAGAAGGTTCAAGAGGTGAACGTAAAATTTTCCGAGTTGAAGGCTTCTGCCAGTCAAATAGAAGACGACCTGCAGGAGTTCGAAAGTTTCGCTCAGACAAGCGTTTTCCGTAGCCTTTCCCTTGCATCCATAGCCGTACCCGGCGTTCCCAGACACCCGGTTAGGCTCACTGAATTGATCAGACACCTTACTGATAAGCACTTGGGCCTAACTGACAGCCTGACTAGCCTAAGAACAGAGGTTAACAGGTTTCTGAGCCATTTTTCTGTTCACAATATCTTCGGTTTCAAAACAAGCATGAGTGCGGAAAGTGACTACCTCGACTTTGCTGAAAACCTGAAGGAATTCCTGGATGAGGACAAAATCGCGGAGTTTGAAAGACGCACCAATGAACACTTCGCCACCTTGATCCGACAGATAGGAAAGGAGACGACCGACTTGGTCTCAAAGGAGGCGGAGATACAGAAAGTCATTCTCCATATAAACAGGGACTTTGAGGAACGCAACTTTGCCGGTGTGATCAAAAGCATTCAGCTGCGCCTTTCTGACAGTGCCCATAAAATTGTTGTGCTGTTACAGGAGATTCGCACGTTCAATAACGAGTATTCTGCCACTCTGGGTACGGCGAACTTATTCAGTACCGAAGACAGTGAAGCCCAGAACAGGAAAGCCGTTAGCCTGCTTAAGCGGTTCGCCACCGAGATTTCCAGCTCCAAACAACATGAAATAAATCTGTCCGACACTTTTGAACTGGAGTTCCGCATCATAGAAAACGATAATGACAGCGGTTGGGTGGAAAAGCTTGCCAACGTCGGTTCTGAAGGCACGGACATTCTGGTCAAAGCCATGATTAACATCATGCTGCTAAATGTCTTCAAGGAAAGTGCCTCGAAGCGTTTCAAAGATTTCCGTCTGCACTGCATGATGGACGAGATAGGGAAGCTGCACCCAAACAATGTTAAGGGTATTTTAAAGTTTGCCAATGACCGTAATATCCTACTTGTAAATAGTTCTCCGACCACCTATAATGCTATGGACTACCGTTATACTTACCTGTTGGCAAAGGACAGCCGCCATGTGACAACAGTGAAGAAGCTTATTAAAAATAATGTAATCCATGAAGCTGCTGTCTAAAGGCCTCGTTACTAAGCTGTTGCAGTTGAGTAAGGGTGCGAAGCTCCCGGCAAGCAAGTTGCAACACCCGCTCGTAGCAGAACTACTGGAGGAGGGTATACTTGCCGACAGCAGGCTGGGGCGGTCTAAGAGTACTTTGTACCTCCCGCAGCCGGAGTCGCTGAAGGCTTTTTTGTTTAACCGGTTCTCCATTAACGATCTAGAGGTATATCTGGAAACTTTACAGGAAGAGGGAGTTTCCAGAGCGCAACTGGTACAGGGAAGCACTAACTCTAAACTAAAAAAGGTTAGGACGTTTGAGGGTTTTCTGGTGAACTGCTATGAGCCCATAAAGGCGAGGCTCCATGGAAATGAGATTATTATAAACCCGCCTGAAGGCATATTCCACTTTATACATGCTTTTGAGCAATTTGAACCGCACCCGGACGTCACGATCGTGGGTGTTGAGAATGCTGAGAACTTTAGCCGGGTAGAAAACCAGCGGCATTTATTTAAGGGGCTGCATCCGCTGTTCGTGAGCCGTTACCCGCAGAGCCAGAGCAAAGATATGATCAGATGGCTGCAGGCCATATCCAATCCTTATCTCCATTTTGGCGACTTTGATTTTGCAGGCATAGGCATTTACCTGCATGAATACAAGCGTTACCTGGGGACGCGTGCCACATGGTTCGTCCCGGCTGGCCTGGAGGCTATGCTCCTAAAGTGGGGTAATAAAAACTTATATAATGCACAAAAGGTCAATTTTGATTCAAGCAAAATTGAAGAGCCCAGAATCCTTGAGGTGATTGAGTTGATGCATCAATATAAGAGAGGATTAGAGCAGGAGGCATTTATAATCAACAGTACGAGTTTTGATGATTCTCTCTAAGTTTTTGGTGTAAGAGTTTAGCTGTTATTGACATAGGACCACAGATGGATTGTAGTTATATCAGCCTAGCATTGGGAGTTATTTTCCTGTTTCGGCAGCTATACTGGAACACATAGATGATTACGAGAAAGCACTGGAAGCTTACTCGCATCTGTTGCTGGATTTTATATAATTGCTTAAGATGGCTGGCCACATCGTTGAAGTGCTGAACGAGACAGCAGACTAATACCGCTCTACTCCGACGCCACCTTACAGACTGAGTTTTGTTCTATTGTAAGACTTATACCATTGATAAGATTATACCGAAGGAAGTCCCCTTCTGCAAAGAACCTATGCAATGTAAACCTGGATATAAAATAAATTCCAAATGCCAGATAAAATAGTTGCCCTGCTGATAGGGTCTTGTATCAGTTAGGAGGCATACTTTCGAAGTGGGTAAGAGAAAAAAAGTATTGTATTGAAAGTAAATCGATTAGAGGAAATCGAGATAAAGTATAATCTTTATTTTGATGAGTAATGTTAATATTAGACTTATACACGCAGTCCAATTATTTATTATACTGCGGGCATGTCCAATTTGAAAAAGAGTTAAATGCCTCTATATTTATGAAATTGACATAACGCCTAAAATCACGTATGTCGTTGTTGAAAAGAATATCATTAAAATTGTAATATACAAGGGATTTTTCTTGCTTTTATGCTATTAAATTAGTATATTATTTTATGGAAACAGCAGAAAGAAAACGACCCATTCACTTGGGTGACCATGTAAGGAGAATGCGGACAGCTTTGGGCGTGAAGCAATCCGCCTTAGCCAGTGAACTTGGCACTACACAGCAGAACATCTCCCGCATTGAGCAAGAGGAGGATGTAGATGATATGACATTGGATAAAATCGCAAGAGCGCTTGGTGTGCCTGCAGAGGCTATAAAAAACCTTCCAGAAGATGGGCATGTATTTATTCAGACTCTACATGATAACTCCGTAGGTAATGCAGCGAATTCAGGTAGTGGCCCTGCTGGAAGCTTCTCTCAGTGTACTTTCAATCCCTTAGACAAGATAATGGAGCTGATGGATGAGAACAGGAAGCTATACGAGCGTCTGCTGGCCAGTGAGCGGGAGAAGGTGGAAATCCTCCGGCAACAACAGAAGGCGTAACTGTCCGGGAGAATCTTGAACGAATCAGGTAACCTTTCTACAGGTTACCTTACTTTTGTTTGCTGCCCTCCGTATCCTCCAACAGCTCTACGTACTTTTCAGCCCCTTCAGGATCACTGCGATAGGTGGAGTCCGCCCAAAGTGTCGCCTCAGGATATGCCTGCTTTAGCAGCTCATACTTGATGCTGTTTGCCTGCAGCTCACCGTTCTCCTGGGACAGACTAAAACAAAGCCCCACGGAAACAGTAACTGTCAGCAGGCACATTATTCCACCTATAATAAATCCCTTTGATTTGTCATCGAAATGATGATAGTGCCGGACAGGCAGCACCTTGGGTAGCTTGGTGATTGTCTCCTGGAAGGAAGTAATCAAAGCGTAAATTTGTAGAGCCCTCAGACCCAAGTCATGCTTTTTCAGAAGCTCCTTCAACTCTTTAAAGTGGGAGGTATAGTCAATAGCTGCCTCCGGGGGTATTAGTTTCGACGCCTGTGGAATCTCCCGTTCCTCCAGTGCTTGCAGCCTTTTGGCGTGCAGTCCCAACACACGTTCAGTGTCTGAGAGCCGCTCTTCCATTTCTTCTGGTCTCATAGATGCCTCCTTTTTCTTTTCTTGCGTTTTGTCTTTTTGAATTGATAGTCACTTAGGTGCTGAGCCCCATCTGCCTGCACTGCTGCAGGTGAGAGTAGGGTGTCAGCCAAAGCGTGCAGCGCGCCCCTTTCTCCTGACGAAGGAACAATGGCAGATGACTGCTGGCGCACAAAGCTTCCCTGTCTAAGTTGTGGCCCGGATGCCGCCTTTTGGCTAAGTTGCCTGTTCTGTTCCAGCAGCCTGGTGATGTTGCCATAGCTCAGGCTCCTGTCCACGGCAGAGCCCTTGAAGCTCAACTTGCCCAGCCGAAAGCTCACGCCCTGCACCTGGTCGGTGCCCCGCCTGTATTTGTAGTCGATACTAATGCCTTTGCCTTGGATCAGGTGCTCCAGCTCCTGCCAGCTTCTGGCCTTACCCAGCGCCTCTTTCACGGCGTCATGCAGCTCGTACCTGACCTTATCGGCTCCTTTCAGTCGTTCCTGGTTCACCTGCCCCTTTCCAGGTGCCAGATAGTAGCCGTGTTGTACGGTCATTTCCCGGCAGACTTTAGCGTTGCGCCGGTGCTGGAATTTGTCTGAAATAGTTTTCCCTTCATAATCCACCCGGTTATAGACAATGTGCAGGTGCGGGTGCATGCGGTCTTGGTGCTGCACGATGAGGTACTGTGTATTTCTTATCTGCATCCGCTCCAGGTATTCCTTTGCCCGCTCCGCCATGATTGTAGGGGAAAGCTTAGCCATGTCCTGTGCGCTCCAGTTCAGGGCGATGTGGCCCACGGCTTTTTCCAACTCAGGCCGAAGCCTGCGCTGCAAATTGAAGTCAGCCACCATGGCCGAAACGGTTTCGGTGCGAATACCTTCAGCTACCAACACTTCAGCCCCGGGTTTCTGCACCACGTAGCGTACGCAGCCACTAAAGCTCTTGCCTACTATCACCTTTCCTATCATCTCTGCTTACTTGCTGAAGTATGTGATGGATGTCCTGCAGGAGCAGGCGGCACTTACCCTGTACTGTAAGCAGCCCCTCCCGGTGAGCCAGCCGGGTGAGCTGGTTGAGGTTGTTCGAGAGACCAGAGAGCATGCGCAGAAGTGCTGCCTCCTCAGGGCGGAGGCGCGCCACGACCACTGCTTTCTTGGCGGCTGCCCTGAACCAAGCCGAGAGATTCATTCCCGCCTCCCGGGCCTTGCCTGCTACCAGGAGCCGTTCGGTCTCGGTCAGGCGCACGACCAGTACCTGCGTCCGCTTGACCCGTTTGGTAGGGCGGCCCCCTTTATTTTTCTCGAGGTGCTGATGCTGTGCTTTTACCGTTTCCATACTGTTCTTACATTGATGTGCCTTGAAAATCCCCCTGCTGCGACCACCGGGAGCAGAGGGAAAGCCTGAGGGCTGGGAGAGGTTTTTGTATGACAAAAACACAAACTTGCTCCCTGCGCTTAAAAGCCTTACCCTATGGCTTCTTTACCGATGGCCAAGGCCCAGGCGGAGCTGCTTTGCCCGCCCCTTACGGGCCATCAGGTACGCATTCACATCCTTGTGACTCCTGTAGAAGGAGGAGACATCCCTGCTGTTCGGTTCCGATCGCAGGAGCCGCTCCGTCGCGCGTCTTCCCGGCTGGTCCTGGTCGAGGAAGAGGAGTACTTTCTTGTGTTGGGCAAGCACTTCCAGGCTCTTGCCCAACTGAGACAGGGAGTTGAGGACAAGGAAGCTGGAGGTGTGGCTGAGGTGGGGGCGCAGTTCAAGGAGGGAGAGGAAGTCCATGAAGCCCTCCAGCAGGCAAATGGTGTCAGTCCCCTTATCTATGAAGGTGATGTCCTTGGGAGAAGAAGAGCCCTTGAACCAGCTGTTGCGCAGCTCATAGCCACCGGACCGGTTGGCAAAGCCGACAGCCTCATACTGTCTCTCCCCAATGGAGAAGCTTACCTCATGACAGTAAGAGTTAGCGGTCTCTATCGAGATGCCGCGGTGCTGCAGGTAAGCTGCCAGTGGACTCCCTGCCTCCAGTGGCTTTGCCTCCAGCACCCGGATAGTAGTGGGAGAGTCGGTTTCTCTGGCCGGGCTTTTGCTGTGGCCGAAGCTTTCTTGGGCACGAACGGAATGGAAGGCAGTTGAGGGTGAAGAGAAGGAATATGATGCAAGCAACTGAATGATCTCCCGGATAGAGGCCGTGCGGTGTAGGCGCATGGCCAGGTCGAACACCTTACCGCCCTCGCCCGTGCCGTGGTCGTACCAGCGATTAAGCCGGATGTTGACTTTAAAGGAGGGCGTGCGCTCTGGGGCACGAATCGGAGAGACGTACCACCAGTCCAGGCCGTTTTTCCTGGCGGGCTGAAATCCCTGTCCTGCGAGGAAGTCGGTGATGGCTAATTCATCGTTGATTTGCCGGATGTTCATCTTGTCTTCTTGTTTGCAAGCGTGAAAACACTTCATTTTAAAAGCAGTCCCACCCAGCAAGAAGGAATTGCTGAAAGGAGCTGTGGGGAGGCTGGGAAAATCGTTCTTTGGAAGGGAGTGGCCTTTGGGTACGAGTCAAATCTAGCCTTGTAGCATAGGCGCCAGGTCATGTGGCGCGGGCAGAGAGCAGCCTGTCTCGGAGGCTGCCACTTCCACCCGCGCGGCAGCATGTGTAGAGCCGAATGCGGGAAAAGGCCAGTTAGGCTTTTCCTTTTCCGATGAGCAGGTGCTGCCCCGCCTCCTCCTGTAATTCGGAGACAGTTTTCCTGCGGCCTTTGCGCACCCACTCATCCAGCTCTGTTTTGTAGAAGTAGAGGCGCTTGCCCCGTTTGTTGAAAGGAACCTCCCGGTGGCAGACCTTCACGTAGAGGGAGGAGACAGAAAGGTGAAGGAAGGCAGCGGCCTGCTTGACGTTGAGCACGGCATCTGTTTCCTGTGGTGCCCGGAGCTCGGTGAGCAGCAACTCTAGGCGGTCCATTTTGTCGTGCAGCAGGCGCATGGCCTGGGGCAGTTGGTCGAAGGTGAGGTTTTCCATGACAGCGTTTGTTTTGGTTTACACTGCAATGGTAAAGAGTTTGTTTACAGGGTTACAAGCAGGTAAACCTGTATCCTACCTGTTTCCTACTAATAGCTATAGTTTTTCTGCGTGCGCAAAATGGGGAAGATGGCATAAGTGCCGTCCCTTTGTTTCCGTACGTCCAGGATGGGCGATTGGCAGGGCTTGGCGTTGGAGGAGATAATGGCTGCCAGGTAGTTGGGGGTTAGTGTTTTCTGCTGCTTGCGGAGCACGTAAGCGAAGTGTTTGGATATCCATTCCTCCAGGTCTGCCTTGAGGCAGCCCACAATCAGGTTGGCTTCGTAGAGCTGCTTAAAGGCGTCTGCCAGTTGGTTGCCATTCCCATGGAAAACGAGAGGGGAGGAGGGAAGAGTATTCTCCTGCAAGAGAGATAATAGCTGCTCCTGGTCCTCAGGTGTAAAATAACTCTTGAGGACTTCATAAAAACTCCAGGCAATTCCTTCCAAGAAGCGCGGGTAACTTTGAACTGGTGTTGGGGCGACTTGGGGCCAAAAGGTGGTGTCAGGCGGAGTTAATTCCTTCTCTATAGGAATCATGATCCCAATAGCCTTGTTGAGCTGCTGCAGGAAAGTCTCCCGCAGCTTCACCGAGTCAGCCAGATCCTCTACAAACTGCTCCACGACCAGATTTTCCGATGAGTCGGGCTTCAGGTTCCTGACGAGGAAGAGTTTATTAAGGTTAATCTGAAATATGTAGCCTTTAGAGTAAGACATCTTATAGCCTTCATAGTGATAGTGGTAGTTGACCCAGAACTGCTTAAAGCGCTTCTCTACCGAGCCGATTAGCTCGGCCACGAGACGGAGTCGGTCTAAAGGGAGGGGGAGAAGGTCCAGGGTTGCTTGCTCACACAGCAGTCTGAGCTCACTTTCAAATGTGAAGGCGTCGTAGTATTTTGTCTCATGCCCAATGTCATAGACTGGTATCTCTTCTGCAGGACCAAAACGTTGTTTGTAGACTTTTTTTTTGAGGACCCTGAGTTCAAAAGTCTGCAGTCGGATCAGGAACTTCTTCAGGTGTTTCATAGCGCATCTGGCGTGTTAGATTCACTATTTGCCTGCTCCCTCCAGGATTGGAGCCTTGAACAGGCAAGGATTCAGGAGCCTCCGGCGGTGCAGTTCTGGTGCCGGTGATGCTTTGTATACGAAGATTAATAAATTAGTATATAAAAATTAAAAAGAAGTATGGAATAACCTCTCTATAGTGCTAAATAGCCTTATCAGAAGCAGGTAAACATTTGCTGGACAGGTGTAACGACTGTGTTTGGTAGGAGCGTGCTGCTTCGTTCATTCCTGAAAAAAGCAGCACGCCCCGGTTTTGAGAATTGATTACAGCCTTGGGTCCACCGCCTCGCTCTCCAGCGCCAGGACTCCAAACACGCACTCGTGCACCCAGCGCAGTGGATCCCGCCTTACTACCTGGAGCACTTCCTCTGCGATGGGGCAAATACTAAGATTCCCTGCTCCAGGGCACACCCGTTCTACCAAGGGACATGTCATATCTGCGCTTTCTGCTGCTAGTTCCTATTGCAACCTTTGCAGAGAGGCGGCATTAGTAGCAATTAGAATCCAAGAATGTTGGGGCGGGAGCCGGTATAAACCTTACTTGTCCCTTGTGGCTGGTAGGAAGATCTTTTGCAGTTCTCTCCACGAAAAATATTGCTCAGGATAGTATGATACTTGTCGTAGAAAAGCTCATAGCACCAGTCCTCGAGGAGCACTAACTCCTCTGTTTCCAGTTGGGCCATTCCCTTCCTCAGCTCTTTCTCAAACAAGGCCTTGTCGAAGCTTACTTTCCACAAGACCATTTTTATGTATTCCAGCATATGGTTCCTTTGTTGGTGTATTAAATATACAGCAAAGCTATAGAACTCATGTTACCATAAAGAGATGGGGCTGTTATGTTAGCGTCAAGGATGTTGTATCAGAAAGGGAGGCACAGTTAGCTTCTCATCAGTAGTCTGGTGGATAGGCGCCAGCAACTATCCCAATAGTTATGCCGCTAACATTCCTAGGAACGCTAGCGGCATGAATATTTTTTAAGCAAGGCCTTGCAACCGAAGCTGAACTATACCCTGTGCTGAAAACGTTCGAGTGCAGGCCCGGAAATGGTTACAATGGCAGATTTAGGTACGGCGGAGCCCCCCTCAGGCCAATGGCTGGTCAGCTCTGTCAGGCTGCGGGAGGTTTCGCCCGGGTGCTGCACGCACAGGAACAAGGTACGTCCATCCGGCGAAAAGTATGGCCCTGTCAGTTCGGCATCCATGGGGGCGCTGGCAATTTGCAGCACCTGCCCTGCCTGCGGCCCCTGCCTGGGCACCAGAAACAGCCCGTTGTTCCCGAAGGAAGTATAAGGGCCTTTGTTGATGCTGCGGCCGGAAATATCAGAGGTAAACCACAGGTTGCCCGCCGGGTCGAAGGCCATGTTGTCCGGACAGGCAAATCCGGTTTCAGGTCCTCCGGCCAAAAAGGTGTCGTGGCTGAAACGCAGGGCGTCGTACTGCCCGTTCTCCTCCACAATCTTCAGGATGGATCCATGGTAGTTTCCCTTTGGTGTGTTGTTCGTGAGGGCCACCAGCACATGACCGGTAACCGGATCTATCTCTATGTCCTCGGGCCGGTCCAGGAGAGAGCCGCCAACCAGTTTGGAAGCCTCCCGCAACCTAATCAGCACCTCTTCCTGTGTTTTAAAGGCTTTGCGCAGCGCCTTCTGTTTCCGCCTGTCCAGGGACTCCCAACGGCCTTTCTCCAGGTTGGCTACATACAGGGTGCCCTCCAGCAGTGAGCCGGGTTTAGAGGAGATAAACTTGTAAAGGCACTCATCATTCGCATCGTCGCCGGTGTACACCACCAAGCGCCCATCCGGTAATTCCTTTACTGTAGCACACTCATGCGCACAACGGCCCAGCGCCACCAGCTTCTTCGAGTCCCCGGTTCTGGGGTCCACTTCTACGACCCAGCCATAATGCTCAGGCGGATAGTCGTAAAACTTCTCCCAACCGTAATGGCTGGGCCCTGTAAGGCCGCCGGTTTTCCAGTCGCGCTCCCCGTAAAAGCTGTCGTAGTTTTCCTCGCAGGTCAGGATAGTGCCCCACGGGGTAACGCCCCCGGCACAATTGGCCAGCGTACCAATGGCACGGTCGGCGCCGGCAATAGGTTTGGGATAGTGAAAAGGCATGGGAGTCTTGGCTGTTATTCTTCGGTTGAGCGGGTCGTTATACACCACCGCCCATTTGCCGTCGCTGCCCTTCCGCACCCGCACAATGGTGCCGCCCACTTCGTACATTTCCTTGTCTACCTGCTCTTTTGTTCGCTCGCTTGTACCAGTGTAACCTGAAACAAACATGGGGCTGATGTACTCATGGTTTATCCAGAGCAGGCCTTCTTCGCTATCCTGCCCACTGAGCGGCACAAAGGCCACATAATCGTTATTAAACCCGTAGTGGTCCTGCTCTGAAATCGGGTCTCCCCACTTCAGCAGCACCTCGTACTGCAATCCTTCTATCAGCGTGAGTTCGTCAGTTGAGGTGGGGCCTAGGCCCTGAATGGTAGCAGCAGCCGTTGGGCGAGTTGTGTTAGCAAGGGCCTGAAAAACGGGCGCCTGCACCAGTAAAGCCAGAGAACCTTTTCCCAGAAACTCCAGAAATGCTCTCCTTTTCAAGGAATTATCCATAGTACGCGTCTTTGTTTTGCAGCGTAAAGTAAGCGCATTCAAAAGTCATCCTCCCATAAAGCGCTGTTAAGAAATGGTTAAGGAGCCATACTTATACTTATACTTATACTTCGGCAAAAGCTGCTATAACTCCATCCGCTCCGCCCGCACACAGCCTGCCTTTCATAGTGATTCCTTAATATTAGCTCAACATTGAAGTAACATCGCTTCTCTAGTTTTGCCGCACTTACAAGGCACGGAGAACGAGAAAAACATCAGAGAACCTGAAGCAACCGCCCGTCCGGTTTGCTAAGGCTCATACATTCGGGAGACTCCTCCTGCCTTTTCCACAGTCGACAAGCATTTTATACTTCTCACCCGGCTTGTTCATAATTCGGTTGCTTTAACTCTATTAAGAAAATAACCATTACACTTACAACCAATTAACATGATTAAACAACTACCAGGAGAAGGTAAAAAGGGCCGCTGTCGAAAGTACCCGCTGCTGCTCATGGCCATGCTCGGCCTGGCTCCCTTAGCGGCTAGTGCAGGTGAAACGCTGGCGGGTACTTCTGAAAGAACAGCGGTCTCTGAACCATGGGCCGGGGAAAGGCAAACCGGGACTGTGCAAGGGCAGGTAACGGATGCTGCCGGCCAACCGCTGCCCGGCGTGTCGGTATCACTGAAAGGGACCCCCACAGGAACTGTTACCGACCTGAACGGCCGCTTCACGCTTAACAGTGGCAATGCGGAGAAGCCTGTGCTGGTCCTGTCCTATATCGGGTATATAACACAGGAGGTATCAGTCGGCGGAAGGACGTTTGTTGAAGTTGCACTGCAGGAAGACACCAAGGCCCTGTCTGAGGTGGTGGTAACAGCGCTGGGAATCAAAAAAGAGAAGAAAGCACTGGGTTACGCCGTGCAGGAGGTGCAGGGAGGTGATTTGGTAAAAGCCCGGGAGGGAAACGCCATCAACAACCTGGTCGGGAAAGTGGCGGGACTCAGCATTAAAAGCTCCACCGATTTGTTTCAGGATCCTGCCATCAGCCTGAGAGGCCGTAAACCCCTTGTGGTGATTGACGGGGTGCCGGATCAAACAGCCGACATCTGGAAGATCAACTCTGACGATATTGAAAGTATAAACGTGCTTAAAGGCTCCACGGCTTCCGCCCTGTACGGCTCTATCGGCCGTAACGGCGCCATCATGATCACGACCAAGCGTGGCGGGAAACAATCGCTAAGCGTGGAGCTAAACTCCTCCACCATGTTCCAGCCGAGCTTTATCCGCATTCCCGAAGTACAGACCACCTATGGCAGTGGCAATAACGGAAAGTATGCTTATGTGGACGGGTCCGGCGGCGGAATCGAGGGTGCGGGCTGGATTTGGGGCCCTAAACTGGACCAGCCTAGCGCCGGCACCCCAAGTGGTTTCTGGGAAACACCGCAGTACAACAGCCCGGTGGATCCTGTGACCGGCGTGCGCCAGCCCCTGCCCTGGATCTCGCGCGGCAAGGACAACGTGGAGAATTTCTTTCAGACCGGGTTGATGTCCACCAACAGCCTGAGCGTCACCAGCGGCGGGGAAAAAGGCAGCTTCCGGGCAGCGGCGTCCCATATCTACCAGAAGGGCATCGTGCCGAACACCAGCCTGAACAACTCTTCCTTCAGCGTGGCGGGCAACTACAGCCTGTCCCCCAAGTTAAAGGCCGATGCCCGCCTCAGCTATAACAGGCAGTACACGGATAACTTCCCCGAAACCGGGTATGGCCCTACCAACTACCTTTACAACCTCGTGCTCTGGACAGGCGCCGATGTGGACGTAAGGGACCTCCGGAACTACTGGGCCGAAGGCAGAGAGGGAGAACAGCAGCGGCATTACAACCAGTCCTGGTACAACAACCCCTATTTTCAGGCCTACGAGTTCCAGCGGGGGTATTTTAAAGACAACACCTTCGGGGCCGTTACTTTCGACTATGAGTTGAGCCCCTCTTTCAGCGCCATTTACCGGACGGGCGTTAACCTCTATGGGCTGACCAGAAGTACAAAAGAGCCGAAAAGCTATGTTGGCTACAGCAACAAGTCCAGGGGCAATTATGATGTGAGCAACCAGCACTACTTCGACATCGTTTCGGACCTGATTGTGCAGTACGAGCGTGACCTGAGCAAAGACTTCGCACTCAAAGTGCAGGTTGGCGGATCTAATAATTACCAGAACCTCAAGCGTAACTCCCTGGCTACCGATGGCCTGACCATCCCCGGCTTCTATAACATAAGCAACTCTGCCAATCCGGTGCAGGGCTCCAACGCGATAGAGGATCAAAAGAAAAACAGCGTTTACGGGGTTGTGGACCTGGAAGCCTTCGGGGCGTTTTACCTGAGCGTTACCGGGCGAAACGACTGGGTATCGACCTTGCCGGTTAGCAACAACTCCTTCTTCTATCCTTCTGTGGCGGGCTCTCTGGTGGTATCAGACCTGGTGACCATGCCTTCTGTTATCTCCTATCTGAAGTTGCGCAGTTCCTGGTCGCGCGTTTCAGAAGGCCGCATCGGTGTTTATCCTTACAGCCACATCGCCGCCTATGAAAATGGTGTTAAATGGAACGGCGCACCGTCGCTATACTATGGCAGCAGCAACCTGAACCCGGACCTGAAGCCCGAAACATCCGATACCTGGGAGGCAGGTGTCGAATTGAACCTGGTGCAGAACAGGCTCGGGTTTGACCTGACCTACTACCAGTCACGCGACTATAATAACATCACCAACATCCCTGTCTCCTTGACCAGTGGCTATGCCTCCAGGCTGGAGAACGGGAATGTATACCAGCGAAAAGGAGTTGAGCTCATCGCGCGGGCCACACCGGTGCAACGCAACGGGCTGAGATGGGACATTACCGCCAACGCCAGCCAGTACCGCCGTTACCTGAAAGAGATTTTTGGAGGGGCCGAGGAACTGAACCGCCTCAAGGTAGGCGACCGCACAGACAAAATATTTGCCTGGGTATACGAAAAGGCACCGGACGGCAGCATTGTACATAACAGCAACGGTTACCCAAAATCAGACCCGTTCTCCCGCTTTGTGGGCTATGATGAGCCGGACTGGACGTACGGAGTTGAAAACGCAGTCACTTACAAAAATGTGAGCCTGAAGTTTCTCTTCGACGGTCGCCTGGGCGGAAAAATCTACTCGACTACCAACCAGAAAATGTGGTGGGGTGGCTCGCATCCGGGTACCGTAAATCGTTTCAGGGATGAGGCAAACAACGGGGAGGCAACCTTTGTGGGCGAAGGGGTTATCGTAACAGGTGGCGAAGTAAAGTATGACGGACAGGGCCGCATAACAGAAGATTCACGGGAATTCGCCCCGAATACCAAAGCTGTGAGCTACATCAACTACATGATCAATACCAGCAACGGGCACAACCATAACTACCACTACTACGATGAGACCTTTCTGAAACTGCGCGAGGTGACGCTGACCTACCAACTTCCAGCTAACCTGCTCCAAAAGACGCCTTTGCAGGCAGCCTCTGTATCGCTTGTGGGGCGCAACCTGCTGCTGTGGTCTAAGCTGCCGAACGTAGACCCGGACACCGGGGCAGACAACCTGCAGACCCCGGCCACCCGAAGCATGGGCATCAACGTGGACCTTAAATTTTAATCCGAACAGAAATGAAAAATATACGAATACTCCTGTTTACGCTCCTTGCAATATGCTTTTCTGCCTGTCAGGACTTCGAGGAGCTGCAACTGGACCCCAACCGCACGACGCAGGCAACACCTGACCTGCTGCTCACCAACATTGAGGTCAGCGCCTTTAACAGTGTACCCCTGTCAGCCGCGCTGGCCTCGCGGTACCTTGTCAACACCGATGGGGTTTCCCTGGAGCAGTACTATGGCTGGCAGCGGTCAGGGTATGGCAACTACAACCATTTAAGGCAGGTAGTACGGCTTGAAGAGGAAGCCGCGCGCCTGAATAAGCCGGTGTATGCGGCCATGGCCAAGTTCTTCAAATCATACTTTATCATCGGCCTTACGCAAACTTTTGGCGATGTTCCCTACTCCGAAGCGCTCAAGGGAGGGGAGGGTAATTTCTCCCCGGCCTATGACAGGCAGGAAGATATTTACCTGGGCGTATTGGAAGACCTGAAGGCAGCCAACGCGATCCTGGCAAGCACACAAGAGCCGGTCGCCGGCGATGTGCTTTACAAGGGAGACCTAAAGAAATGGCAAATGCTGGTCAACTCCTTTTCGTTGCGCGTGCTCATGAGCCTTTCGCTGAAAGAGAACAATTCCAAGCTCCAGGTAAAGCAACGCTTCCGGGAGATAATGGATAATCCGGCGCAGTATCCGATATTTGGCTCAAACAACGACAACGCTGCCCTGCCATACTATGACTTGGAGAGTAACCGCTACCCGCATTACAACAACAATAGCTTGCAGACTGCCTACTACATGGAAGAAACCTTCGTGACCTTGCTGCAGGAACTTGGGGACCCGCGTTTACCCAAGCTGGCCGCTCTGGCACCCAACATGGCCACGCGCCCGGCAGAAGACCTCTCGGCATATGGTGGTGTAAGGGGGAGCGATGCCCTGGACCAGAATAAAGCGAAAGTTGTGGGCGGCGCAGCTTCCAAAATCAATGCCCGGTACTACAACAATCCTGTCAATGAGCCGGCTTTGGCGTTGGGCTATGCGGAGGTGCAGTTTATACTGGCCGAAGCAGCTAGCAGGGGGTGGATCAGCGGCAATGCAGAAGATTACTACAAAAAGGGCATCGAGGCGAGCATGCAGTTTTACGGCATCCCCCAGAGCAGCATAAACGAGTACCTGGCAAACCCGGAGGTACAGTTGCAGGCAGCAGATCCCTTAGCCGCAATCCTGACCCAGAAGTATATCTCCTTTTTTATGAACTCGGGTTGGCAGCCCTTTTATGAGCAGCGTCGAACCGGTTTCCCGGGCTTTGATGTGAGCGGAAGCGGTATGCTGAACGAGAAAAGAATCCCAAAGCGCTGGATGTATCCTGAGAATGAGTTTCAGCTGAACAGAGCGCACGTGGAGGCAGCCATTGACAGGCAATATCCGGAGGGAGATGATATCAATGCCACCATGTGGCTTCTGCGCCAGGAATAACAGAAATTCACGTATAGCAAGAATTAAATATGAGCTCAACCAATAAGATAGTAAAAAGCCTGCTCTTGTTGCTTTGCCTGTTCTCTGTAGAATCGGCATGGGCCCAAGCAGGGCAAAAGAAAGCCCTGTTCATCATGGTGGATGGCATTGCGGCCGATGTGCTGGAGAAGCATCCTACCCCGAACATAGACCGGATTGCTGCCGTGGGCGGTTATGCCCGGGCCTATGTTGGAGGAGAAAAGGACGGTTACTCCCAGACGCCCACCATCTCGGCGGTAGGGTATAATAGCATGCTGACCGGCACCTGGGTGAACAAGCACAATGTCTGGGGTAATGCCATTAAGGCGCCCAACTATCACTACTGGACAATATTCAGGCACCTGAAAGCGCAGTATCCGGAGAAGAAAATCGGCGTTTTCTCCAGCTG
>NZ_FOOT01000017.1 GCF_900113285.1 Pontibacter chinhatensis | reverse complement strand
AGGGGCTGAATTTCAGAGCACCGGTGGAATTATTGGAGGAAATTGTAACTTGAAAAACCAACTTTACAATGGCTCAAAATCTGGGGTAGCTTACAATTGAACCAGAGACCCAAATACAGCTTGACCTGCTGGATACGGTGGACAGGGAAAAGCATGCAAGGTTGATGCAGGTAGTCGATGGGCTAACGGACAAGTTCGGCAGGGGAAGAGTGAGGGTTGCGACCCAAGGCGTTGACAATTCGTGGACGCTAAAGAGCGATTTCAAGTCACCATGTTATACCACACGGATTGACGAGATACAGAAGGTCTATGTGAGGTGAAACTTCTTTCTCTGCTCCCATTAGTGAATGTTAGTGAACTTTAGTGAAGATATTGGGGGAAGTCCTGAAGCATCGAAAACATCATATAATTGAGGATTCAAATCATCTTAACCTAAAAAAGTGCTTTTGTAATTATACCGATGCCATTAAAAATGGTGTTCACTAAAAGGATAGAGTTTTTCACTAACAATCTCGTGTTTTGTTAGTGAAAATGCTGAAGATAAAAACAAAAAAGCCTGTCTACGTTGTGTAAACAGGCTTTTTTGTTTTTACTCGTTTTGAGTGGTGTGATCCCGCTGGGATTCGAACCCAGGACCCATACATTAAAAGTGTATTGCTCTACCAGCTGAGCTACGGAATCGGATGTTTTTTCCTTGTTTGGGAGTGCAAAGGTAGAAGCTTTGATTTTAATTCCAAAATTAATTTTCAGCTTCTTTGCCCTCTCCTTTGCAAGAGGAGAAATAAAAAGCCTCTCTGTTAAGAAAGGCTTCGTCTTTCATTTGTGATCCCGCTGGGATTCGAACCCAGGACCCATACATTAAAAGTGTATTGCTCTACCAGCTGAGCTACGGAATCTTTTACTAACTTGCGTTACCAAGGCGTTTCCCTGAATTGCGATGCAAAACTAACAGCTAAGTTTTTAAATGCAAAATATCTTATCCAAAATATCTGCCTTTCTGATTATTTTTTTAGCTGTTTTGGCAGAACCCACTAGTGCTCAGGATAATAATTTAACACTGGCTAAAGCAGATTCGCTCTTTCAGCATCAACGATATTCCGATGCTTTTGTTCTGTATGAGCAATTGCTGGTGCAGGACCAGCATTATTCGCCGCAGATGCTCCTGAAGATGGCCTATATCAAAGAGGGCCTCCGCGACTATACCGGCGCCATGTATTACCTGCACTTGTTCTATACCAAGGAGCCCAGCCGCTCCACGCTTAAAAAGATGGAAGAACTGGCGCAGGCGCACCGCCTCTACGGCTATGAGTACAGCGATCTGCAGTTCTTTAAAACGCAGTTCAGCAAGCACTACATGCACATTCTGGAGCTCATGCTGCTGGCAGCGGTGATTACAGTCACCATCATGCTGTTCAGGTGGCGCAGGGGCTTTAGGTTCAGCTCCAGCTTCAAGGCCGGGTTTATACTCTACCTGCTGTTTATACTTTACTACATCAACTTCCTCAACCTCGGCGACGCAGGCATCATCAAAAACAACCATGTGGCCATCATGTCGGCCCCCTCTGCCGGCGCTGACTGGATTACCACGGCCACCCAAGGGCATAAGGTACCCATCACTGGCGAGCAGGATATCTGGTACGAGATAAAGTGGAGAGGGGAGAAGGCCTACATCCGCAAAAGCAACCTACTGGAACTGCCTTAATGTTTGACAAAGGACTATGAGACAAAAGACTTCTGGTTGTTCTTAGAGTCGAAAAAAGTCGCTAGTAGACCTAGTACTTTCTTATCCTTTAAGTTGTATTAAAGTCTTTTGTCCTTTGTTACAAAGTCCTTTATCTAATTCTTAGACAACGGAGAGTCTTTCTCCTTGGCCATCACGTTATACACCAGCTTGTCGGCCAGGCTTGGGAAGAGCTTGTTTACCCACACGGCCAGCTTGCCTTGCGTGGTCATCACCAGGTCGCGTTTGCGCTGGATGGTGGCTTTTAGGATGCGTTCGGCTACTTCCTCGGCACTCATCATTTTCTCTTCCTCACGCGGCGTTTCGCCTTGCTGCTGTCCGTTGGCGGCCAGGGCGGTGTTGCGGATGTTGGAGGCAGTAAAGCCAGGGCAGGCCAGCAGCACGTGCACACCAGAGTATAGCAAC
Source organism: Pontibacter chinhatensis (assembly GCF_900113285.1). Taxonomy (GTDB): domain Bacteria; phylum Bacteroidota; class Bacteroidia; order Cytophagales; family Hymenobacteraceae; genus Pontibacter; species Pontibacter chinhatensis. Next base: position 26,889 of record NZ_FOOT01000017.1, on the reverse strand, counting down.
TCGGTGCGCAAGGTCTCCAGGAAGCCGTGCATGGCAAACTTGGAAGCAGAATATCCGGTGCGGGCAGGCAAGCCACGGTAGCCGGCTATCGAGGAAATGCCTACGATGGAGCCTTTTACCTGCTTGATGTAGGGCAGCGCATACTTGGTGCTGTACACAGTCCCCCAGAAGTTAATGTCCATCACCTTGCGAAGCACGTCCAGGTCCAGGTCCTCGAACAGGGCGCGCATCGAGATGCCTGCGTTGTTGATAAGCACATCCAGGCGGCCATACTTTTGTACTGTTTCCTGCACCATGCGCTGGCACTGCTCCTCCACGCTCACATCGGCATTCACCGCCAGGTTGTCAATCCCTGCTGCGCTGAGCTCCTGGCTGGTCTGGTCAAGGTTTTGCTGGTTGCGGCCCGAGATGGCTACTTTGGCCCCCTCGCGCCCAAAGGCAAACGCCAGCGCCTTGCCAATACCCGACGTGCCGCCGGTAATCAGGACTACTTTATCTCTCATTTTTATACTTTCTCTAACTAAAATCAGCTGCAAAGATAATTTTAATTGTTGATTGGGTGAAAGTTAGAAAGTTAAAGAGTTAGAAGGTTAGAAAGTTGGGTTTCCATTCACTCAGTCACTCAATCAAAATTCGAGCAACGAACAACTAATAACGAGTAGCTAGCAACGAATCACCCGTATCTGCCCATATTTTTGTAATTTTGCGCCACTGTGAGAAAAAAGAGCAAGAAGAAGCAATTTGAGATACTCGAGCAAGTACGCATCGAGGAGATGGTAGCTGAGGGCAAATGCCTGGCGCGCCATAATAACATGGTGGTTTTCGTGGCTGGCGTAGCCCCCGGCGACGTGGTGGACCTGCGCATTATCCGCAAGAAGAAGAGCTTTTTGGAGGCCGAGGCGGTGCACTTCCACGAGTTGTCGGAGCTGCGCGTGCAGCCGTTTTGCGAGCACTTCGGTACCTGCGGCGGTTGCAAGTGGCAGCACATTGGCTACGATACCCAGCTATACTTTAAGCAGAAGCAGGTGAAGGACAACCTCGAGCGCATTGGTAAGGTGCCGCTGCCGGAGTTCGACCCGATACTTGGCTCTGAGAAAACACGCTACTACCGCAACAAACTGGAGTATACTTTCTCTAACACCAGCTGGCTCACCAAAGAGCAGATTCAGTCTGGGGAGGAGTATGACCGAGACGCGCTGGGATTCCACATCCCGGGCCGCTTCGATAAAATTCTCGACATCAAGCACTGCTACCTGCAGCCAGACCCGTCCAACGCCATCCGCCTGGAAGTACGCCGATATGCCAAGGAGCACAACCTGCCGTTTTTCGACATCGTGAAGCAGGAGGGCTATATGCGCAACCTTATCATCCGCACGGCCAATACCGGTGAGCTGATGGTAATTGTGCAGGTGTTCGAGGACAGGCCGGAGGTGATGCAGGCGCTGATGGAGCACCTGGCGGCCACCTTCCCGGAGATTACTTCGCTGCAGTATGTGGTGAACGCCAAAGGCAACGAAACCTACCACGACCTGGAGGTGGTATGCTATAAAGGGCTGCCTTATATCCACGAGGAAATGGAAGGCATTCGGTTCCGGGTGGGGCCAAAGTCGTTTTACCAGACTAACGCCGACCAGGCGTATGAGCTCTACAAGAAGACGCGCGAGTTGGCTAACCTGACCGGGGACGAGCTGGTGTATGACCTCTATACCGGTGCTGGTACCATCGCTAACTTTGTGGCACGCCAATGCCGTGAGGTAATTGGGATAGAGTATGTGCCGAGCGCCATCGAAGATGCCAAGATTAACTCACAGATTAACGACATCACCAACACCACTTTCTACGCCGGCGATATGAAGGACATCCTGTCGGATAAGCTGATTGCCCGCCACGGTAGGCCGGACGTGGTGATTACCGACCCGCCGCGCGCCGGTATGCACGAGGATGTGGTGAAGAAGCTCCTGCAGGTGCACCCGAACCGTATCGTGTACGTAAGCTGCAACCCAGCCACGCAGGCCCGCGACGTGGAATGGCTTTCGGAGAAGTATGAAGTAACGCGTGTGCAGCCGGTAGACATGTTCCCGCAGACGCACCACGTAGAAAATATTGTATTGTTAACTGCTAAATAGACAAACGTATCGCATAGCACGACCTTCGGACAAAGGACTTTATGACAAAAGACTCGGTGATAGGGATAACCCTCCTTCCCACGTTAGTAAATGTCCCCCTTTGAAGGGGGGTGGGGGATGATTACTTTATCCGAAATGTCCTTTGTCTAATTGTCAAAAATAAAGTCGTGCTACGAGATACGTAAGAAAGTATATGGAAAACGATCCGGAACTGAATGGTAAGTACCTGGGCACTATCTCAAAGGATTTTGTGGTGGTGGCTGAGACGCTGAAGGAGGCATCGTACCAGGTGCGCAAGCGTAAGATTTCTGAGTACCCGATTTTTGTGTTCAGCCGCACGCAGGTGCCCGTGGGCTCTGTGTTCCTGGCCAAGGAAGAGCTGGCGCTGGAATGGCACATCAACGCCTCCTACCTGGAAGACTTCGTGCAGCGCCAACTGGTGGTAGAAGATAAGATAGAAGACTTTAGAGCCGCTTACAAAGACCCGGACGAGTACTGCTGCCTGTTTGTGGTAGACGGCGAGTTCCAGAATTTCGTGTTCATCCCTTACCCGGAAGAGTAGGCGTGTGTAGACAAAAGAATTTTTGACAAAGGAGTCTCTCTAGACGATTTTATCTCACTATCCTTTGGGAGAGAACAGAGGTTTGAACCTGAATTAGATAAAACAGAAAAGGCAGCTAGTATGGCTGCCTTTTCTGTTTTTAAAGTATAAACTTTCTGTTTGTCCTTTGTCAGGAACTTAAAAGTGGCTCCAGCCCTGGGCTTTGAGTGGGAACAGCTGACCGGCTTTAGTAGCCAGGTTCACGCCTTCGCTATCGTCGGTGATCTTGCCGATGATGGTGATGTCCGGGTGGTTTTTGAGTTCGTCGTAGGCGGAGAGCGGCACGGTGAAGAGCAGCTCGTAGTCCTCGCCGCCGTTCATAATGCAGGTCAGCGGGTCGATGTTGAACTCCAGCGCCGTTTCGAGCATTTGTGGGTCGGCTGGCAGGTTGTCTTTATACACGGTGGCACCTACTTTAGACTGGCTGCAGATATGGAACAGCTCCGAGGCCAGCCCATCTGAAATATCAATCATAGAGGTGGGCTGGATGCCGCGTTCTTTCAGGTCGTAGATAACGTCCATGCGCGCTTCAGGCCTCAGCTGACGGCCCACGATGTACTGCTTGTTCTCCAGCTCCGGCTGCATTTCGGGGTTAGCCAGGAAGGCTTGTTTCTCGCGCTCCAGAATCTGAAGGCCCATGTAGGCAGCGCCCAAGTCGCCGGTAACGCATACCAGGTCGTTCACCTTAGCGCCATTGCGGTAAACAATCTGCTCCGGCGCAGCCTCGCCGATGGCCGTAATGCTGATCACCAGGCCGGCAGTGGAAGAAGTGGTATCGCCGCCTACCAGGTCTACTTTATAGTTCTCACAGGCCAGCCGGATTCCCTCGTATAGTTCTTCCACGGCCTCTACCGTATAACGCGCGCCTAAGGCAATGTTCACCGTTATCTGGGTGGGTTTGGCGTTCATGGCGGCAATATCCGATACGTTCACGGCCACGGCTTTGTAACCCAAATGCTTGAGCGGGCAAAAGGTCAAATCAAAATGCACGCCTTCCAGCAGCATATCCGACGATACCACCAGCTGCTTCTGGCCAGGTTGTATGACAGCTGCATCGTCGCCGATGCCTTTGATGGTGGACTCATTGCGCAACTCGATTTTCTCTTTGATCTTCCGGATTAGGCCAAACTCGCCTACGGCACTTAAAGGAGTATATTCGCTCATGGTTCAGGATCTGTTTTAGACCTGCAAAGATACAAAATATGCTACAGAGCCCACGTACTACTTTTTCTATCTGATGCCATACTTCCAGGTATAGGAAAAAGGTGGACTTGCGCATACTTCCAAAACGGTAAATTAAATCATTAGTATGTTTGTACATTAAATGTATATACATTAAATTTGCATCCATGTAAAGTATAAGGTTTTATACTTTACATGCTGCCGGAGCAAAGACAGCCCAGTATGTGCGAATACCGGCGGCAGTAGAGCAAATTCAGGTAAAATAAATCGGCAGTGAGCCATTTACAAGTATAAATCATGAGCAAGAAAGTAATCCACAGAGCGCATACACGCGGCCACGCTAACCACGGCTGGCTCAACTCCCATCATACCTTCAGTTTTGCCAGCTACTACAACCCCGAGCGGATGAGTTTTGGCCTGCTGCGCGTACTCAATGACGATGTGGTGGCTCCCGGCATGGGTTTCGGCACGCACCCGCATGGTAACATGGAGATTATTTCGATTCCGTTGAAGGGATCGCTGGCCCACCGCGACAGCACGGGCACGCAGGAGGTAATCCGGACAAACGAGGTACAGATCATGTCGGCAGGCAGCGGCATTACGCACTCAGAGTATAATGGGTCCAGCACAGAGCCTGTGAACTTTTTGCAAATCTGGGTGTTTCCTAAAAAGCAGGACATCCAGCCGCGCTACGGGCAAAAGGCCTTCAAGCCGGAAGACCGGCAGAACAGGCTGCAGACAGTCGTATCGCCGGAAGAGCAGGGAGATGCCCTTTGGATTAACCAGGATGCTTGGTTTTCGTTGGGCTCTTTAAAAGAAGGTTTCTCGGAGGTTTATACTTTCCATAAGGAAGGTAACGGACTTTACGCCTTCGTGCTGGACGGGGAAGTGGAGATAGACGGTGAGAAACTAGGCAAGCGCGATGGTATGGGCATTAGCGAGGCAAGTACGGTAGAGATTAAAGCCTCTGCAGACGCCGAACTGTTGCTGATGGAAGTCCCAATGAGATAAAGAAATAGTGTTTAGTGATTAAAGAAAGAACCCTGGCAGATGCCGGGGTTTTTCTTTTTAGCGCAGGTGCCGCATAATAGAGAAGGGCAGAGGCGCCCAAATGGCCGTTTTAACGCCTATACTTTTCAGCCCCTGGTTTACCCAGTTGTTGCAGTTTTTCAGCATATAAAACTTTCCGTGCGCCTCGTAAAATGTGTCGCTGCCGGCGTAGCCTGAGCCGCTGATATGCAGGTAACTTCCGTTAGACTGCACAAAAGACCCATCAATATAGCTTATTAACTGCCGGTACTGCTGCGGTGAGATACGAATGGGGCGCTGCCGCTTGGTATGTAAAAGTTTGGCGCGTATGTACTCTACGTGCATGGCGGTGCGGGTTGGCCATAGAGCTGCCGTAAGCGCTACTTCCGGCGTCAGGTCTTTCCAATCCGGCGTTTCCATGTAGAACTTTCTGTCGCCCCAGCCAAAGGCCACATATTGGTAACTGCTGTCTACCTTTCCGAAGTCGTGCAAGGGAAGCTTGTCGCGCCAATCGATATAAGGCGTGGAAACGGGTACCACAATATCGGTGTGCACCCCGTTAGAGGTGACGAAAATCTCAACATGCTCTTCCTGCGGTTGCACCTGGGCATAGCCGTTGTGTACCGTAAAGCTGCTCAGGACAAAGGCCGCCGCCAGGAAAAGCACTGCCAGCCCTATCACCGAGGCCAGTAGCCAAAGTATAAGCGACAATATTCTAGTCAGAACGTACTGCATATCGTTTACCTACGGGCAACTGTAAAGTATAAACGATATAAAAACAAAACCCGGTGCATGGCACCGGGTCTGAGTGTAGTTTAGTTAGTTTAGTTTCTCTTTCAGGACCGCCATCTCCTCCAAAGCATTCAGTGCTTGCTACGTAACAGACTGGTTAATTGGAGTTTTCATAGAGCCCTGCAGGCTGTCTGTGTTTAGACGCTGCAGTGGCAGGTAGAGAGGCGGTCAGAAACCCAAAACGGATTTCGGGTACAAAGGTATAAAATTTTACAATTGTTTAAACACTTTTCGCGATTTAACACAAACTTTACATTCGCATTCCTGCGCGTGCCACGGATTTGGCAGATTCGCTGTTTTTGCGCAGATTGTATAGTTAAAAGAACCCCGTCCATCCTATCCGCTAAACCATCATGATAAACACGCTAAAGCGTTTTGCCGCCTTGTGGCTGGTGTTACTGAGCATGCAGGCTGCCGTGGCGCAGCAACAGCAATTGCAGTCGCCGGCGCAGTTCCTGGGCTACGAATTGGGCAAGCAGTTCAGCACCCAAAGCCGTATCCTGGACTATGTCAACTACCTGGCCGTGCAGGCCCCTAACCGCATCAAGGTGGAGGAGTATGGGCGTACTTATGAGAACCGTCCGCTGGTGCTGGCTTACGTGGCCTCCGATGAAAACCTGCAACGATTGGAGCAAATCAGGGAGAACAACCTGCGCCAAGCCAGCTTACTGGGCGGAAGTATACAGGGGGAACAACCGGCCATTGTGTGGCTGAGCTATAACGTGCACGGCAACGAGTCGGTGAGCTCAGAGGCGGTGCTGCAGGTGCTGTATGATTTGGTAAACCCGGAAAACGCGCAGAGCCGCGAGTGGCTGCAGAACACCATCGTTATACTTGACCCCATGGTGAACCCTGACGGGCGCGAGCGCTACGTGCAGTGGTACAACCAGGCCTCCAACCGCGGCGGCAACGCTTCGCCTTACGCCTGGGAGCACTGGGAGCCCTGGCCGGGCGGCAGGCCCAACCACTACTACTTCGACCTGAACCGCGACTGGGCCTGGCAAACGCAGGTGGAGTCGCAGCAGCGCCTGAAAGTATACAACAGCTGGCTGCCGCAGGTGCACGCCGACTTTCATGAGATGGGCGCCGAGTCGCCGTACTACTTCTCGCCGGCTGCCAAGCCCTTCCACGAAAGTATAACGCCGTGGCAGCGCCAGTTCCAGAACACTATCGGCGAGTATAACCGCCAGTACTTCGACAAAAACAACTGGCTATACTTTACCCGCGAGAGCTTCGACCTGTTCTACCCGAGCTACGGCGATACCTGGCCCACCTACAACGGCGCCATCGGCATGACCTACGAGCAGGGCGGCTCGGGCCGCGCAGGCTTGGCCTACAAGAAGGCAGACGGTGACACGCTTACCCTGACAGACCGTATCGCCCACCACGTGGCGGCCAGCGAAGCCACCATCAAAGCGGCCTCTGAGAAGGCCAATGAGCTGAAGCAGGAATTTCAAAAGTACTATAGCACCAGCCTGAAAAACCCTGGGGGCGAGTATAAATCCTTTGTATTGAAAAGCACCGCCAATACGGCCGGCAACCTCAAAGCTTTGACAGATTACCTGCAGCAACAGGGCATCCAATACGGCTACGCGGCTAATAAAGGCTCCGTGAGAGGCTACAACTACCTCAACGGCAAAACTGAAAGTATAAAACTGGCGCCGCAGGATGTGGTGATCAGCATGTACCAGCCTAAGTCGGTGTTGGTGAAGGTGCTCTTTGAACCAAAGTCTGCCCTGGAAGACTCGTTGACCTACGATATCACTTCTTGGGCGCTGCCTTATGCCTATGGGGTGCAGGCCTATGCCGTGAAGGGAAGGGTAGGCATGAGCCAAACGGCCCCTGCTGCTCCGGCTGCCGCTGCCATCAATATAGAGAAACCATACGCCTACCTGGCCCGCTGGAACGGGTTAGAGGATCTTAAGTTTGCCACCCAGCTGATGCAGCAGCAGGTGAAAGTACGTATGGCGGAGCTGCCCTTTGAAATGGACGGCACTACTTATGAGGCCGGTACCCTGATCATCACCCGTACAGGCAACGAGCGACTGGGCGATAAGTTTGACGCCACTGTGCGCGAGCTGGCGCAACAGTATGGCGTACAGCTAACGGCCACCAATACCGGCTTTGTCAGCTCCGGCGCCGATTTTGGCTCTGGCAGCGTGCGCTACCTGAAAGCTCCCAAAGTGGCTCTGTTGTCGGGAGAGGGCGTTTCGCCGTATGGATTCGGAGAAGTATGGCATTTCTTTGAGCAGCAGATAAATTACCCGGTTACAGTACTTAATACCTCCTACTTTAGCCAGGTGCCGCTGCAGGAGTTCGATGTGCTGATCCTGCCAACTGGTTCTTATGCTAAGGTGCTGGATGATAAAACGCTGGAGAAACTGCAGGACTGGGTGCGCGGCGGTGGTAAACTCATTGCCCTGGAAAGTGCCGTTAATTACCTGGCGGGCAAGAAAGGGTTTGAGCTGAAGAAGAAAGACGCTGAGGAAGAAGAGAAGGAAGCCGCAAAAAAAGAGCGCAAAGACAAAGACCCGTACGAAAACCTGCGAAGCTATGCAGCGCGTGAGCGCGAGGCACTGGAGAGCGAGGTGCAGGGCAGCATCTTCCGCGTGGACCTGGACAAAACCCATCCGCTGGCCTTTGGCTACGGCGACAGTTATTTTGCCCTCATCCGCTCCGCCGATACGTTCCAGTTTATGGAGGACGGCTGGAATGTGGGTGTGCTGAAAAAGAACAACCATGTGGCAGGTTATGTAGGCCAGGGAGCCAAAAAACAGTTGCAGGACGCGCTTATACTTGGCACCCAGCGCCTCGGCCGTGGCGAGATTGTGTACCTGGCCGATAACCCACTGTTCCGTGGCTTCTGGCAAGGCGGCAAGCTAATGTTTGGAAATGCGGTGTTTGTGGTGGGGCAGTAGTTGTAATAATCTTGGTCTAAGAATAGGGTGGGGGATTGAACAATTCTGAACCCAACCACCCCTAACCCCTCCTTGGCTAAGGCGGGGAACCTGTTATTACTGTTGCTGAAGTATAAATTTTATAGTTGATGTTCTCGCGCGGACAGGTCGCGACCTGTCCCTACAAAGTATAAACTCAGCAGACGATTACACCCCTATTGAGCTTTGCTCGCAAGTTTCGAACTCTCGTTCTCACTTGTCCTCAAGGGGACAGTTTCTGTATTACTATTTTATACTTTCCTTTCCAGTAGTAATAGCTGGAGCTCTCGAACCCTTCCCAGCCTTTGGGTTGAGCGCCTTGTGGATGTTGCGGTGCCCGGCAAGGGCAGCCCGCAGCGGAGCGAGGAGCAGCTTCAGACACACAGCGCGATGCCCGAAGGCGAGGCCTCCCGGCCTAGGAGGGCAGAAAGCCAGAAGTGAAACAGTAGCTTATGTAAGTCTGGAGGATGAATGGTGGCTAGCAAGGATAGCTTGGTTCAAGCTGCGGGAAGCGGCGGCTAGGAAAGTATAACCCGGCAAGTATAAAAGTATAGCCGAAGTATAAAAACATAAGCCGACGCTTGCACCAGAAAAACTCATCCTAAAAAACCACTCCACCCCATACCAACTACTATAAACTTAAAATTCGTACCTTGCACAGTATTTATACTTAGCGGATTAAAGTATGCAGACGCAACATATCATCACGCCGCCTACCCCCGAGGAGTACGGCAGTAACATGGCCAGCTACGTGCAGCAGGCCCGTACCGAGGACCTGATCGAAGGCCTGACGGCGAGCTACGTGTATATCACAGGCCTGGTGCAGGGCCTGACCGAGGAACAACTCCTGTACCGTTACGCGGAAGGCAAATGGAGCATCAAGCAAGTGATGGTGCACCTGATCGATGCCGAGCGCATCTTCTCCTACCGCGCCCTGCGTTTCGCCCGCCAGGACAAAACTGAGCTCCCGGGCTTTGAGGAAAACCTGTATGCGCAGACCGCCAAGGCAGATGCCCGCGACATCAACTCCATCATCGCTGAGTATACTTCGTTGCGAACCGCCACTATCGAGCTATTCAAGAGCTTTGATGAGGAGGCGTTGCAGCAGCGGGGCATAGCCAGCGGAAAAGAATTAAGTGTGCGTGCTTTGGGGTATATCATACTAGGGCACGAAGTGCATCACCAGAAAATTATACGCGAGCGCTACCTGAAAGCTTAATACCAAGCTGTGGGAGGCATGGTTATACTTAAGTTTTACTATATTTAAGGATTAACCTTTTGTAAAACTAGAGTATAACCATGGCCTTGACTCGTCGCAATGTAGGTATGGTAGTGGCGCCGCTGCTGGCGTTATTGGTATGGACCGTAACACCCGCCCTGGCTTACGAAGCCCGAATGGTGGCTACCATCATGTCCTTCTGCCTCGTGTTCTGGATGGCCGAGGTTATCCCGCTCTCCATGACCGCTTTTCTGGGCGTACTGCTGGCTGTGATGCTCGGCGTTGCCGAAATGGAGACCGCCTTTCAGAACCTGGGGCACCCCATTATCCTGCTCTTTATCGGCAGCTTTCTGCTGGCCCGCTCCATGACGCGCCACGGCCTCGACAAGCGTATCGCCCTGTTTATACTTTCCCGACGTTTTTTTCAGAAGAGCCTTTTCCGCATGTTCCTGGGCTTTTCAGGCATATCCTTCCTGCTGTCGATGTGGGTGAGCAACTCCGTGACGGTGGCGATGCTGCTGCCCCTTACGCTAGGTGTAACGCAGCTGGTGTGCCAGCCGGAAGATGGCAAAAACTCCGCGCTATACTTTCTGCTGGGCATCGCCTACAGCGCCTCTATTGGAGGAATCGGCACCATCATCGGTTCGCCTCCCAACCTGATAGGGGTAAACTACCTGGCGCAGCAGGGTATCCGGATTGACTTTCTGCAGTGGATGTACCTGGCGCTGCCCATCGCGGTGAGCATGTATGTGGTGATGCTGCTCTACATGCGCTATTTCCTGGGCAAAAGCGGGTACGACCCACAGGCGGTGAAGGCCTACGTAGCCGAGCGGCAGCAGCAGAAAGAGCGCTTACGCAAGGGAGAGCAGGTAACCATGGCTGTTTTTATACTGGCTGTTATCCTCTGGCTGGCACCGGGTATCTTTAATCTGATGGGCATGGAGGAGGCCTATACGTTCATGAATACTTACTTTGCGGAGAGTACGGTGGCCGTGCTGGCTGCTTTGCTGCTGTTCCTCATTCCGCCGGGGCAGGAAACCGGTGGCCGGGGCACCCTCACCGCCGAGGATCTGGTAAAAATAGACTGGGACACCATTCTGCTCTTCGGGGGCGGTATGGCCCTGGGGCAGCTGGTCATCAGCTCCGGTCTGGCCGATGTGATTGGCCGCAGCATCACTGCCCTATTAGACCCTGACCAGCGGGTGCTGCTGGTGTTCGTGCTGGTGCTGCTGGTGCTGCTGCTGACGGAGATAAGCTCCAATACGGCTATTGCCATTACCTTTGTGCCGATTATTATAGGTGTGCTGAACGGGCTGAATTTGCCTTTGCTGTACCCGGTGCTGGGCGTGGTGATTGCCTGCAGCTTTGCCTTTATGCTCCCCATCGCCACACCGCCGAATGCTATAGTGTATGGCAGCAAACTAGTACCAATTGGCCAGATGGCAAGGGCAGGTATGTTTCTGAACTTGGTCGGCGCTGTGTTGATTACAGCGTGGGTGATACTTTACATGAGCCTTGTGGGCTAAACGCCGTAGATCCTATACTTTACCCTATACTTTACTTCTTATGCAGAACCGCAAATTTTACAGAATCATACTGGCCGTAGCAAGCTTTGTGTTTGCAGGTCTGAACGCCTACCAGATAATTAAAGGAGAATACGAGACCATGGACGTGGCGCTGATGGTAGTTTTTCTGGCCATTGGTATAGCCTATCTTTTTATACTTTTCCGGAAAGACAAAGCTGAGTAAGCAGGGGAGGAGACAAAAAAGAAAAACCTGAAAGTCTACATTATTCCTTCTGAATAATCAGACTTTCAGGTTCTCAACTTTTAGCCAAAGGTATCTATATTTACGGGAGCGGTTTGCAGAAGGTTATACTTTGGGAAAATAATTTTTCTTTTTTCAATAAATTCTCCCTCGCCAGCCCGGTTAAAACTCAAATCATAACTGTACATATTCAGGAAAACTCCGGTAGGCGGTTGCTGCCCACCAGACAGCAGGCTATACCGGGTCCACATCCGCCACCACTCTTATCCCCTTAAAATCCGGCAGTAGCTTCAGGTTGAAAATAGACTGCGCGATCTGGCCTTTGGCGGCTTTCAGGTTGGTTGTGTCGCGGGGCAGCTTGATGTGGATCTCCTGCAGAAACAGGTTGCGGATCTTGAAGATATAAGGCACCTCCGGCCCCAGCACCTGCTGCTTGCCCAGCCTGTCTGTTAAATCTTTGGCCAGCACAATAGCGGCGTTTTCAGCGGTACGTTCCTCGGCGTGCTTCACGGTGATGCGGATCATGCGCGTGAACGGAGGGTAACCGAAACGCAGGCGTTCCTCTATCTCGTGCTCGTACAGCGTCTGGTAATCGTTACCCATCACTTTGCTGAAGATGGGCTGGCGCGGATCGCGGGTCTGGATGATCACCGAACCCGGCTTGCCTTTGCGGCCGGCGCGGCCGCTTACCTGCACAAACAGTTGGTACGACCGCTCATGCGCCCGGAAATCGGGGAAGTTGATGATGGTATCGGCGTTGAGGATGCCCACCAGGCTCACGTTCTCAAAATCGAGGCCCTTGGTCACCATCTGCGTACCCACCAGCACGTTGGTGCGGCCGCTCTCAAAATCCGCGATAATTTGCTGGTAGCTGTTCTTCTTTTTGGTGGTGTCCAGGTCCATGCGCTGCACCTCGGCGTTGGGCAGCATTAATTTTAGCTCGTCCTCCACCTTCTCTGTACCGAAACCCATACTTTTCAGGGTGGTGGCACCGCAGGCGGGGCAGTCGTGGGGCATGCGCTCGTGGTAGCCGCAGTAGTGGCAGCGCAACTCGTTGTTATACTTGTGGTACGATAGGCTCACGGCGCAGAACTTGCACTTGGGTATCCAGGAGCACTCGTCGCAGGAGATGAAGGGCGCGTAGCCACGGCGGTTCTGGAAAAGTATTACCTGCTCCTGTCGCTTCAGCCGTTCCTCAATATCGTTCAGCAGTTTGGCCGAGAAGTGGCTGTGCATGTTCTTGCGCTGCTGCTCGCGGCGCGTATCCACGAGCTCTATCTCCGGCAGTTTGGCCTCCCCGAAACGCTTGGTCATACTTACCAGCCCCCAGCGGCCGGTTTGGCAGTTGTAGTAGCTTTCGATGGCGGGTGTGGCCGAGCCCAGCAAGGTTTTGGCTCCCTGCAGGTGCGCCATCATCAGGGCCGTTTCGCGGGCATTGTAGCGCGGGGCCGGGTCGTACTGCTTGTAGCTCGGCTCGTGCTCCTCGTCCACAATCACCAGCGAAAGGTCGTGGAAGGGCAGGAAAATGGAGGAGCGTACGCCCACCACCACCTGGAAACGGCCGGAAAGCACGCCCTGCCATACTTCGGCGCGCTCGTTGTCGGAGAACTTGGAGTGGTAGATGCCCAGTTTGTCGCCAAACACCTTCATCAGGCGCGTCACGATCTGGGCGGTAAGGGCAATCTCGGGCAGCAAGTATAACACCTGGCCGCCGCCATCGAGCGCGTGCTTGATCAGGTCGATGTATACTTCGGTTTTGCCGCTGCCCGTTACGCCGTGCAGCAGCACTGTCTCCTTCTCCTTAAACAGGCCCAGAATCTCATCCTTGGCCTGCAACTGGTGCTCCGACAGCGCCATCGGCAGCTGCTGGGTGCTGTTATCCATCGGGAAGCGCGACACAATCTGGTCGAACTGCTCGAGCACGCCCTTTTTGATGAGTGTGTTGATGGATGAGGCCGACAGGTGCGGATTACTCGTAAGCTTGCTCTTCTCAATGCCGCGGAAGTTGAGGTGGATGTCCTGGTGCACGGGCACAAGCTGCAGGTAGTTGAGCAGGATGTCGAGCTGCTTGGGCTGCGGCGTGAGTTGGTTAAAAAGCTCCTCCAGCATACCCTCTTCCTGCACAAAATGCTCCGACAGGCGCACCTTCTTCACCACTTTGGGCGAAAACTTATCGCTTACCTGCTCATAAATGATGATCGCCTCTTTCTGGATGAGCGATTTGATAAACTTATGGTAGCTTTTGAGCTGCAGCAGGTTGCCTACCTCGGTGAAGGTGAGGGCCTGGTTGTGCTGCAGGGCATAGATAATTTTCTCCTCCTGCGGGGCAAGTATAAGTTCGTCCTCTTCGGGGTTGTAGTGCGGGTGCAGCTGTATCCGCGACTCGCTACTTAGCTTGAGCGCCGAAGGCAGGGCGGCGTTGATCACCTCGCCCAGGGTGCACATGTAGTAATCGGCAATCCACTTGAAAAGCTTGAGCTGCGGCGCGGTGATGATCGGCTTGTCGTCGAGGACGTCCAGAATATACTTGGCCTGGTAGTCGGCGGGGGCGTTTTCGTGCACCTCGGCCACTATGCAGCTCAGCACCTTTTTGGCCCCGAACTGCACAATTACCCGCACGCCCACCGATACCTCGTCGTTCATCTCGAAAGGGATGCGGTAGGTATACAGCTTGGGCAGGGGCAGCGGCAGAATCACGTCGGCAAACAGCGTGACGCGCTCCGTGGCCGGCTCCGGCGGGTAATTAAAGTTCAGAAGATCCGACAAGGGTGTTTATACTTTTGCTTCCTACAAAGGTCGTAAAAAAATGATGAATTGCGCAGGCGGGGAGGATAGAAGTAAAAGCGGCGGAATTATACTTTGGCAGGAGCCGGTAAAACGCTTAACTTAAGCACTGGAAAATTATTCACAGACGATTATCATCCCCCAGCCCCCTTCGAAGGGGGACTTTTCTGTAAGTGTAATAAAAGTATACTTTAAGAAATTACACCTGTGGGTGTCCCTCTTTGAAGGGGGTAGGGGACGATTTAATACCTCAATATAAACCTATACTTTCACTAAACCCTGAATCCCTATGCTAACAAAAGCGGTATACTTTGCCAGCCTGTTGCTGCTGTTTTGCAGCACTTCCGTACTTGCCCAAACCCAAACGATGCGTGTTGCCACCTACAACACCCGGTACGATAACAAAAGCGATACCACCAATGCCTGGAACAAGCGCCTGCCGGTGATTGCGGACCTGGTGCAGTTTCATGATTTCGATATTTTCGGGACGCAGGAGGTGCTGCACCACCAACTGGAAGGTATGGCCGGGGAGTTGCCGACGTATGGCCACATTGGCGTAGGCCGCGACGACGGGAAGCAGGCAGGAGAGTATGCGGCGGTGTTTTATAAAAAAGATAAGTATAAGCTGCTAAAGCAGGGCAATTTCTGGCTCTCCGAAACTCCTGAGAAACCGGGCAAAGGCTGGGATGCCGACTTTCCGCGCGTGTGCACCTGGGGCCAGTTCAAAGACCAGAACTCTGGCTTTGAGTTCTTCCTGTTTAACGTGCACTTCGACCACCGGGGCGAGAAGGCCCGCCAGGAAAGCGTGAAACTCATCCTGAAGAAGGTGCAGGAGATAGCCAAAAAGGCACCGGTTATACTGATGGGGGATTTCAACTTCGACCAGCGCGACGAGAAGTATAAAACGATGACAGCCTCTACCCTGAAAGATGCCTATGAGATAACCGCCATGCGTTATGCGCCGCGTGGTACTTTCAACGGCTTTGAGGCCACCCGCAAATCCGACGGCCGCATCGACCACATCTGGCTTTCCCCGGATTTCAAAGTAAGCAAGTATGGTATTCTGACCGACACCTATGCCAACGGCCTTTTCCCTTCAGACCACTTCCCGGTGATGGCGGAGGTGAAGTATGAGGTGAAGAAGAAGTAGAAAGTATAAAATACAAAGTATATACTTGTACAAGTGTAAACCCACCCCTGCCCCTCCAAGGAGGGGAATCAATTACACATAACAGGAATTCCCCTCCTCGGAGGGGGTAGGGGTGGGTTAATTGCAACTGTGATTGTAACGTATGAGAGGCTCCCGAACAGGAGCCTCTCATACGTTATATTGGTGCCATCGCTCACTTCAGGTCGATTGTCCGCTCCACGTTTATTTGTTCGAGAAAAACTTGGTCGTGGGAGACGACGATGAGGGTGCCCTGGTACTCGTTTATAGCTGAGGTCAGGATTTCGATGTTCTGGATGTCCAGGTTGTTGGTGGGTTCGTCCAGCACGATGATGTCCGGGGCGTGGTTGCTGATGGTGAGGCAGCAAAGGATGAGCCGCATCCTTTCCCCGCCACTCAGCGCGCTGCAGGGCTTATCCCAAGTATCCTTCGAAAACAGAAAGCGGTTGAGCCTGATTTTAACCTCATGCTCCTGCAAAGCAGATTGGTTAAACTGTTGGGCCTGTTCGTAAACCTTCAACTCACTCTGGAGCAGGGAGTACTCCTGGTCAATGTATACAGCCTTGTTGTCAGCTCTTCGGATTGTTCCGGTAGTAGGCTCAAATTTACCCAGAAGGAGCTTGATTAAAGTCGTTTTTCCCGAGCCATTCAAGCCTTTAAGGTTGATTCGCTCGCCGCTCGTTATCTGGAAGCTCAGGGGCTCTTCCCAAAGTATAGCTTTCCCGTAGCTGTAGTTCATGTTTTCTGCCTCCACTAAAACCTTACCCCTGTGCAAGGTGGAGTGGTCGAAGCCAAACTTCATTTTATCTACCTCGGGCAGCTCCTTTCGTAGCTCCTGCAGCTCTTGCGAGATAGAACCAACCTTTTCGGCATGAACGCCTTTTAGCCGGGAGGTGCTGTTCTCGGCGCTGTTCTTCATGATGTTCATCATGATTTTAGGCATGCCCGCTTTCTCCTGCTTTTTCTTGCCGCGGCTGTCGAGCTTTTGCTGCCGCTCCAGTGCCTCGCGTTCTACTTCCCTGGCCTTACGCAGGGCTTTTTCCTTGCTTTTTACATCCTCGTACAAGGCATTGCTCTGGAGTTGCTTTTGCTCCTGGTAAAAATCGTAGTTGCCGCCGTAGGTTGTGATGCCTCTATTGCTCATTTCATACACCGTGTCCAGCAGGTTTAGCAGCGTTCTGTCGTGGCTCACGATAAGCAAGGCGCATGAGCTGGAAAGTATAAAGTCGTACAGCAGCTTTCTGGCGGCAAAGTCCAGGTGGTTGCTAGGCTCATCCAGTAGCACCAATTCCGGCTGATGAATGGCGATACCAGCCAGGAATACCTTCGTTTTTTGCCCACCGCTCAATGTGGCCATCGGTTGGGTGAGGGTGACTTCCTCCAGTTTCCAGTAGTTCAACGCGGCTTGGCATCGCTCTTCAATCGTCCAATCGTCGTTAAGCAGCGTCAGGTTCTCTTCCGTTACGTTCCCGTTCAGGATTTCCTCCAGTGCCGCAAGTTTCTCCTCAATCTGCAGCGCCTGAGC
The DNA here is from genome assembly GCF_900113285.1 of Pontibacter chinhatensis. Lineage (GTDB taxonomy): Bacteria > Bacteroidota > Bacteroidia > Cytophagales > Hymenobacteraceae > Pontibacter > Pontibacter chinhatensis. The sequence continues at coordinate 9,760 of NZ_FOOT01000017.1, read as the reverse complement.
CACGGTCAACTGGTCGAACTGCCCGAAAAGCTGGGGCACGTAATAAGGCTGCGCCTCCACGAGCACTTGCCCACCGGAAGGCTTAGCTTCACCGGCAAGAATTTTGAGCAAAGTAGATTTCCCGACTCCGTTATGGCCGATCAGAGCAGCCTTCTGGTGTCGGTTAAGTATAAGACTTATGTTGTTGAACAATAAATCTTTATTCGGATGGGTATAGGAGATATTCTGTAGTGTAAGCATCATTTCTTTCTTTAAAGGCGGGAAATAACTGCAAGCCGCGCTGCAGCCTGAATTTGGTTCTTCCTGAAAGAAATGAATGATTACATAATTGATTCGGTGGGGTTTGTGCCTGCAAATATACGAAGCTTTTACAGAAATGGTGTAATTGCGGGTTCTAGAATAATTTTGCCATGGCTGGTAGGCGTCGTAAATATAAAATGCAGGTTGGAATTACTTGGGCTTGCCTGACTTCATCCATTGCTCTTGAGGAGGGGAAGTATAAAAACACAAAAGGCTACTAGCCCAAAACTATTGATTCTTGTTCCTGCAACTCTTCAGTTTCGCTGTTGAGCTTGTTAAGCATACTTATTATGATAATTGGAACTATATTAATCAACAGGCAGATTTGCTCTTCACCTTCATTGGTAGAAAACCTGAGTCCAGAAAAGGTATACTCTGCTTTTAGCAGCAAATCATTGGTATAGTCAACTCCAACAGAAAAGTTTAGCCCTGAAAAATAAGAGTAAGAGTAACCTAGAAGGCTAAAGTTGATGATTTGCAAAAATTGGTTAATGAGAGATAGTTTTATTCCACCTTTCATATACTTGCAGAGCAGGATACCGCTATAGATGGAGAAAGAGAAAAGCAGAATGGCCCCTAAAATGGCTAAAACTTGACCCTTGCTTAAAGCTTGGTTTGTTAATATAGTCCAGAGTATTAGTCCATTGCCAAGGAGCCCACCCAGTATTTGATACCACCCAATGTATTTTAATTTCTCTTTTTCTTCCATTTATTGTCCGTAAGTGCTTGGTTGTAGAACTTGTAGGTTCTCTTTAGAGTTTGGAAAAAAGCAGAGCGTATGATTAGCATTGATTTTCACTTTTGCAAAACCCCTCTTGCTGACCACGGCTTCTATTTGAGCGATATCATAAATTACTTCATTGTCATTGTTTACTACTTTTATCTGTTTGGTGGAAGGTAGGTAGTATACATCCTTTGCTAAAAAGAACTTATGGATCTTTATCCAAAATAAGTGTCTACAAAAAATAGCTAAGTAGATTAAAAATAAAAAATAAAGCCCTGAGTCAAAAGCAATATATGTTAATACAATCCCAATAGGTAAATGCAAAAGGCAAATCATTCCGGGGAATATTCTTCCCCAAAGAAACAGGTTGTCTTTTGATATTTTAAACGTTCATTGGTATGAAGTCTTCTATCGTTCAATATAAAGACTTGCTCTAGTATATAGCTATTAGCGGTCTAGAGTATAAGGTGGCGAATCAGCAAACCTCTAAACTAACACATCACCCTCAGCTGGCATAAACACAATGTCGGCGGCTGGTAGTCCTAGCCCAAAATTGCATTTATGATGAATGTCACCGGTGCAAAAAAATAGGTCGTCAGATTAAAGATTATACTCTTTGTCACCAATTTTCTTTTCTCATCTCTTGATTTTGAGTCGAAGTCGTCACTTATCTGTTTATATGTCTTTGGTCGAATGATAGATAAGTAGGTAATTACCAGCATCACTACATAAACTATTAGCCCATAGAGCCCTGCATCTTTATTTGGTGCGATGTCGAGTCCCAACTTTTTAAGTATAATGAACGCCACTAGTCCGCAGTTCATTACGATTATCAACGATGTTATAATCATTGCTGAGATGTAGGGAGTGTCAACTGGCCAAAATCTATAATACATAATATATATATGTCGGTATATCCATGTTAGAAATCTCGTCATTCGTTATTTACTCTTTTCTATCTAACCTACTTGCCGCCAACTAATATAAAAGCATAAACCTACGGCTATCTGCCAGAATCAATAGACAACCGTAGGTTTTCAAAACTTCTCTATCGCACCTGCGTCTTATCCACTCTTGTTGGCGTATCCTCGCCATTTACTACCCCCTCAGAGGCCAGGGCAATGGCCCGTATCATGTTAGTGAGGTGCTCCATGTTTAGCTGAGAAATCTCGTCGTGCACTGTGTGGTAGGTTTTGTCCTGGTCTATCTGCACCGAGGAAATGGTATGGGCCGGTACACCGAGGCGGGCCAGCGTGGCGTTGTCGGAGCGGTAGAACAGGTTCTGCTCCGGATAGGGGTCGGGGTGGATGCTGTAGGTGGTGCCTTCCAGCCTTTTCTGCATCAAAGGGCCCAGGTCAGAGCGTTCGAATCCGGTCAGGTAGGCGCTGTTCGGACCGAACTTTGACGGCTTGCCCACCATCTCGATGTTGAACATAGCCACAATCTGATCGGGGTTGAGCTGCTCGGAGAAGTACTTCGAGCCAAAGCCGCCCATCTCCTCAGCCGTGAAAGCCACAAACAGTATAGTGCGCTCCGGCTGCTGCTGTTTTTTGTAGTAGTCGGCCAGCAGCATCATGGCGGTGGTGCCGGCCGCGTCATCGTCGGCGCCGTTGGCGATGCTGTCACCGTCAATGGCTGGCTGAATGCCGATATGGTCGTAGTGGCCCGAGAACACGACAAACTCATCTTTGCGCTTGCCCTCTATCATGCCGCCCACGTTCGTGAGTTGTAGCTGTTCCACCTTGTTCTCCACCTCCAGTTTATACTTTTTAGCCTGCAGCTGGTCGGTAAGTATAAATACCTTGCTGCTGTTCTCGCCAAGTTGCTGCTTCACGCTGCCGCGGCCCATGTAGTGCTGGTAGCGGCTAAAAATCTCCTGATGCTTCGGGTGTACCAGCACCAGCACGTCCTCGGTGCTGCTGTTCAAGTCACGCATCACAGTCCGGAAATCGTCGTTTTCGCCAATGGTTACCACCTTCTGCTTGCCCTTGTGTTTCCACTCCACTTCCTCTTTCTCCGTGATGGCGAACATGCTCTCCGGGTTAATCTTCTTGCCGTTTAGCTTGGCCTCTTTTTCATCCGGGGTGATGCGGTACACGCTAAAGTTCTGCAGGTAGCTTTGCTCGCCGGGCAGTGGTTGCAGCCCGATGCGCTGGAACTCGGCTTGAATAAACTTGGCTGCCTTCTCGATGCCGGGCGTAAAGGAGGCACGGCCTTGCATGTCGTCGGCGCTGAGGGTGGATACTATGCGGGTCACCTCGGCCTGCGAGATGGTGTTTACATCCTGCGCAGAAGCAGCAGAATAAAGGCCACAGGCAAGCGCAAGGGCAGTAATTTTTAGTTTCATGAGGTAGCGTCTATGGATTCTGAGAAAATTATGAGCATATTGTCGGCGGAGGCAGGCAATGCCTTGGCAGAACAAATATAGTATTTCTATGGACAAAAGTGCTGAGATAAACTGGCTGAAGTGGCTGCAGTTTACTGTGCTGGTTTCGGTGATTTTATACTTTGGGAGTACGCTCTTTATTCCGCTCAGCTTTGCCTTGCTCATCAGTTTTGTGTTGTACCCGGTTTGTCGGTGGCTGGAGGAAAAAGGACTACCGCGCTGGGCTGCTATTTCGCTGTGCCTGTTCCTGCTGGCGGTACTGGTGGGTGGGCTGGCGTTTCTGCTGGTGCGCCAGGTAGTGCAGTTTGGGCAGGAGTGGCCGCAGTTGCAGGGGAAACTCAGCGCTGCCTGGGCCGATATCAGCCGGTACGTGGAGCAACAGTTCGGCATCGATACCGCCAAGCAGATAAACTGGCTCGAAAGTATAGCCTCTGATGCGGCTTCTTCGGCTTTTAACATGGTGCGAGGCGTGCTGTATACGTCGGCTGTGTCGGCGGTACTGCTGGTGCTGATACCCATTTACGTAGCGTTAATACTTTATAACCGCGAGTCCCTGACTAGAGCTCTTTCATCATTTTTCCCGCGCAGAGAGCATAGCAAGATCCGTCAAATCTTGCACGAAACCATTACTACCTACTACAACTTCATAAAGGGGATGGCCATCGTGTACCTGGCGGTGGGTGTTCTCAACAGTCTTGGCTTGTTTATTATCGGGGTGCCGCACGCTATTTTCTTTGGCGCAGTGGCCTCGGTGCTGACATTTATACCTTACGTGGGCATTACGATAGGCGCCATACTTCCGATGACGGTAGCCTGGGTAACCTACGATTCGGTGTGGTATCCGATCGGGGTGATAGCGGTGTTTGCGGTAGTGCAGTACCTGGAGGCAAACCTTATTTTTCCGTTAGCCGTGAGCGCGCGCCTGCAGGTGAACATGCTCTTTACGCTGCTGGCCATTGTGGCGGGCGGTATACTTTGGGAAGCTTCGGGCATGATCCTTTTTATACCCTTTCTGGCTATACTTAAGCTGATAGCCGATAAGCACGAGGATATGCGCCCGATCTCGCTGCTCTTGGGCAGTGGGGATAAAAAGCCTGCTAAGGCTCGAAAATAGTATTTTCTATTCTTTCACAGAGGAAAGGGGGCTGCCGTTAGAAGGGGAGCGATGCCTGATTCGGTAGGGCCTTTAAATTTGCTTCATTTTTGTCATTCTGAAAGGATCTTGGTAGCGGATAGCGAAAGCTTGACCTCCCTTCCACCAAGTTTCTTTACAGAATGACAGACGGTTGGAAGGCTTTGCGAGTAAAATGAAACAGCCCTACATGTAGCAAGTATAACAAGTATAAAACAAAAAAGGCCACCCAAGCGGGTGGCCTTTTCTATATATAAAGTACTATACTTTATTCTTTTGTCTTGTCCGTGTCTGTCGACTTGGTTGGCTCTGTCTCTTCCTCGCCGTCGTTAGCTTGCTTGGCTTTTTTGCCATTCGACTTCTTTGACGTGAAGGTGAGTTTCTCTTCGCCTTCCTTGTAATCAATCAGGATGACATCGCCCTGGTTGATCTCAGCCTTCAGTATCTCCTCCGCAATCGGGTCTTCAATATACTTCTGAATAGCGCGGTTCAGCGGACGTGCCCCATACTTCGGATCGTATCCTTTCTCGGCTACAAAGTCCTTCGCCTCTTTGGTCAGCTCGATGGTATAACCCAGGCTCTCCACGCGCTTGAACAGCTTGCCCAGCGAAAGCTCGATAATTTTGTGCATATCTTCACGGCCAAGTGAGTTAAACACAATCACATCGTCAAGGCGGTTCAGGAACTCAGGCGAGAACGTTTTCTTCAGGGCGCTGGCAATCGTGCCTTTCATGATGTCGTCCACGTTCTCCTGCTTGGCCTTCGACATAAAGCCGATACCGGCACCGAAGTCCTGCAAATCGCGGGCACCGATGTTGGAGGTCATGATGATGATCGTGTTACGGAAGTCTACCTTGCGGCCCAAACCATCCGTCAGGATACCATCGTCCAGCACCTGCAGCAGCAGGTTGTATACATCCGGGTGCGCTTTCTCGATCTCATCCAGCAATACCACAGAGTATGGCTTGCGGCGGATTTTCTCGGTCAGCTGGCCACCTTCTTCGTAGCCCACATATCCCGGAGGCGCTCCTACCAGGCGAGACACGCTGAATTTCTCCATGTACTCACTCATGTCGATACGCACCAGCGAATCCTCTTTGTCGAACAGGTACGTGGCCAGCACTTTGGCAAGCTCTGTTTTACCCACACCTGTCGGGCCGAGGAACACAAACGAACCAATCGGCTTCTTCGGATCTTTCAATCCCACGCGGGTACGCTGGATGGCTTTCACCAGCTGCGTAATCGCTTTGTCCTGGCCGATCACTTTGCCTTTCAGTTCTTCGCCCATGTTTAGGAGTTTCTGTCCTTCGTTCTGGGCGATACGCTTCACCGGTATACCTGTCATCATGGCAATAACCTCTGCCACATTTTCCTCTTTTACCTGATAGCGCTTCTTCTTGGTCTCGTCTTCCCAGTTGCGTTTGGCAGTTTCGAGCTGGTCGATGAGCTTTTTCTCCTTGTCGCGCAGCTGGGCTGCCTCCTCATACTTCTGACTCTTCACCACGCGGTTTTTCTCCACCTTGATGTTCTCGATCTGCTCTTCCAGCTTCAGGATATCATCCGGCACCACGATGTTGTTGATGTGCACGCGTGCACCAGCCTCGTCCAGGATGTCGATAGCCTTGTCCGGCAGGAAGCGGTCGCTCATGTAGCGGTCCGAAAGCTTAACGCAGGCTTCAATCGCCTTGTCGGTGTAGTTTACGTGGTGGTGGTCCTGGTACTTATCCTTGATGTTGTGCAGGATCTCCATTGTTTCCTCAGGCGTGGTAGGGTCTACCATCACGATTTGGAAACGACGGGCCAGGGCACCATCCTTCTCAATGTACTGTCGGTACTCATCCAGCGTAGTTGCGCCAATGCATTGAATTTCGCCACGGGCAAGCGCCGGCTTGAACATGTTAGAGGCGTCTAGGGAGCCAGAGGCGCCACCGGCACCCACAATCGTATGCAGCTCGTCGATGAACAGGATCACGTCCGGAGACTTCTCCAACTCGTTCATCACGGCCTTCATTCGCTCCTCAAACTGACCTCTATACTTGGTGCCAGCCACCAGCGAGGCAAGGTCCAGGGTTACCACACGCTTGTTAAAGAGCACGCGGCTTACTTTTTTCTGGATAATGCGCAGGGCAAGACCTTCGGCGATGGCAGTTTTACCAACACCCGGCTCACCTATCAGAATAGGGTTGTTCTTTTTGCGGCGGCTCAGTACCTGGGCCACGCGCTCGATTTCTTTCTCACGGCCAACTATTGGGTCAAGCTTATCGTCTTCAGCCAGCTTGGTCAAGTCGCGGCCAAAGTTATCGAGCACCGGGGTGCGCGACTTTTCGCCTGGTTTCTTGCTTGAAGAGCTGCCTGAGCGGGACGATGAGCTACCAAACAGCTTGTCGGAGTCATCAGAATCGTCTGTATCGGACGATGCCAGCGGATTATTGCTATGATAATCCAGTGAGTCTCTTATTGCTTCGTAGTTCACGTTAAATTTCGCTAGGATTTGAGAAGATATATTGTCCTCGTCCCGCAGGATGGACAATAACAAGTGCTCTGTGCCTATGATATCGCTCTTGAAGATCTTGGCCTCCAAGTACGTTATTTTGAGCACCTTTTCGGTTTGCTTCGTCAGAGGGATACTGCCCGTGATGTTGCTGCTTTGCGACGCTGTATTTCGTGTAGCCTGTTCTAAAGCGTACTTTAATTCATCTATCGAAACGCCAAGCTTCTTCAGCAGAGAGATGGCCGTACCTTCTCCTTCCCGAATCATCCCCAGCACCAAATGTTCGGTGCCGATGTAGTCATGCCCCAACCGGATGGCTTCTTCGCGGCTAAGCGAGATGACTTCTTTTACTCGGTTTGAGAATTTTGCTTCCATGTATACTATACTCCGTGTATTCTGATTAACTATGAATTGTTATAACTGCTTGAGCCAAACAACTTTCCTTCTTTTCAAACAAGCTTTTCGGTACAATTGTTCAGCTTGCAGGGCTTCTTATTGCAGGTAGGAAATTGAAGCGGGCCCTTGGGTAAATAACAAGTCAATTATACTAAGCTCTGGTGCAAATTGTTTGCCAAATACTTGCGTATACGGTTTTACGTGCAAATTGTCAGGATAGATTTTAGGGTGTATCCTATTCCTGAGGTCAAGCACGCCTTCCGGGGCCTCGGCCTGGTACGTTGCGGTGTACTGCAGCGGCTTGTTTAGTTTGAGTAATTTAAAATAAAGCTGCAAAAGTTCAACGTTCAGGTCGAATAAAAATTTTGGCTCCCGCTCATAAATCTCCCGCAGGTAATCACTGTAAAATTCAAAATAGGGCGCCCGGCCGTAGGCGGCCTGTATGGTGCGCCAGTGCACCAGCTGCCACTTCTGGCTGTAGTCGATCTCTATTTCCCGGATAGGCGTTTTTACCTGGCTGTTTCCGCGCAGCACGGGCACGCTCAGCGGCTGCACGCCGTGGGCCGTTAGCACATGGCAGCGGTTGCGGTAGCTCTGCTTCACGTAGTTCTCGCTCGCTTCCAGCAGCACGGCATCCGCCCGCAGGGCATGCCAGAAATAGCTGACGGGCGGGTTATACATTATTTCAGTTAGGAGAATCAAGGGGAGTTAAAGAGTTTGAGAGTTTAGGAGTTTAGGATTTAGAAAGTTGACTTTGTGACAAAGGACGGTTTGACAAAGGAATCAAAGTATGAATATCCAGTTTTTGAGAAGTCCATTGTCTTTTGTCCAACAGTCCTTTGTCGGCAGCAGGGCTGCCTTACGCTAAATAAGCACAAGTTCGGGGTATTTCATAATGCGGGAGCAGGGTTGTACCTTTGCGGCTGCACTTTTAGCCTGTGAACAAACGCATCAACATACCGCCTGCTTATTACCCGCTCTGGCTGCTGCTGAAAGGCTTGGCCGCGCTGCCCCTGCCTGTTTTATACTTGTTTGCCGACTTCCTATACTTCCTGATGTACTACGTGATAGGTTACCGGAAGAAGGTGGTGGAGCAAAACCTGCGCATGGCTTTCCCGGAGAAAGGGGAGGCGGAGCGCCAACGTATAGCCAAGGCCTTTTACCGCCAGTTTGCCGATGTAATGGTAGAAATACTGCACCTGGCCAGCATGAGCCGCGAGGAGATGCTGCGGCGCACCACCTTCACTAACCCGGAGGTGCTATCCAGGTATGTAGAGGGCGGTACACCAGTGCTTATACTTGGCACCCACGTTGCCAACTGGGAGTGGAGCCTGTCGGCGGCGGCCGTCACGTTCAGCTTTCCCGCAGAGGGCGTGTACAAGCCCCTGAACAATCCCTTCTTTGAGAGCTATATGCTGCACACCCGCAGCCGATTGGGAGCACACCCGATTAAAATGAAGGAAACGTTGCGTGAGTTTGTGGCCAAGCGAAAGGTGCCGCGCGTGGTAGCCCTGCTCTCCGACCAAACCCCGTTGCGCAGTGAGATAAACTTCTGGACCGAGTTCCTGCACCAGGATACCCCTTTTTATACCGGGGCAGAGAAGCTGTCGCAGCGCTTTGGCTATCCGGTGCTGTTTCTGGATGTGAAACGCACCCGCCGCGGCCACTACGCCCTCACTTTTGAAGAAATCACAGACGGTAAAACTGCACCTAGCTTAGCTACGGAAACAGCGTTCCCGGTTACCGTAGCCTTTGCCCAAAAGCTGGAAGCCGCCCTCCGCCGCGCTCCCGCCGATTACCTGTGGACGCATAAGCGGTGGAAGCACAAGCGGCTGAAGAGTTAGAGAGTTGGAGAGTTAGAAAGGTAGAAAGTTGGGAAGTTAGAAAGTTAGAGAGTTAGAGAGTTTAGGAGTTAGAAAGTTGAGGAGTTAAAAAGTTAAAGAGGTAGAGAGTGTCTCCTTAAAGTATGAGCGCTACTCAAAGTGCCGGCCGCTCATATTTTATACTTCACAGTTCCTGCCGCAAGTTTAGCGTAGCGTAACTTGTGGCTACGTATGGCAGCAGCTTGGCTTTCTTGCTTTGGCTAATAAGTATTTATAGTTCATCTTTAAAGTTTGCCAAAGTATAAGCTGTCGGTAACAATACCAAAAAAGGTAGGGAAAGCTGCTGGCTATACTTTAGCCATGCCCGATTGAAGTATAAAGTATAAACTGCTAATCTATACTTTTCTGCTCCGGGCAGTATCTAATTAACTGTGTAAATGGAGGTTTGGGCGCAAGTTCGGACCTTTTTTATTAACTTCCATAACCATTCACACAGCGATGATAAGCA
>NZ_FOOT01000003.1 GCF_900113285.1 Pontibacter chinhatensis | reverse complement strand
TTTAAAGCGTCAATTAGAAACCGGTCTTGCAAGGGATACAAAATAGATACGCAGCAACGTTAGCGGGAGAAATCAATAGTTAATATGGGGGGAATTCTACATAACGGCTAGCATGGCAGAAATAATGAACGGTAACCAGAGTTTAAGTAATGATTATCTACAAAAGGCGTCTGAGATTTATGAACAAAGAATAGAGAAGGATAGAAATGATGTTGATGCTATTGGCAATAAAGCGTCCGCCTTGTGCTACATGGGAAAGAAGAAGGAAGCATTAGCTTTTTTAAACTCACTCTCTGTAAGTAAAGAAAATCAGAAGTTGGTAGAACAAATGAAAGCTGATATTGCTGAATTTGAAACAAGTGAAGCACTAAAAATGCTCCTTGTAAAGGAAGAATAACCTTTGCCAACCCAGTTCAGCCTTAACCCTTGCTACACTACGGGCTTCGGCTGCACAAATCCGTTGGCATAAGCAGAAATCCACAAAACGCAACACTAGCGAAATGAAAAAGCAATTAGAACTAAAGAAGGAAAACTGGCAACTATTGCCATACATCTATTTCATCTCCTTAGTCGCCTTCTGGTTTTTAGGCGACCTATTTATGATCCAAAACTTTAGCTTTATAGCTTTAGTGCTTCTAGTAGGTCTGATTATCCAGGCAAAAATACAGCATAAAGTAATAGGCACTGGCATAGGCATAATTGCTGCTACAGGTAGTTTATATGGCTTTTTAGCTGTGGTGTCTGAGTTCAAAGACTTTGAAACCATTAATAACAGCGCCTTAGCAATGATTTCGGTAGGTTCGGCACTAACATTAAGTGGGCTTGCCATGGGAGTTATGCTGGCCTTAGCTAACCTGAAAAAGCTAGCAGTTTGAGGAATCAATTTTCCTAATCCTATACGGCTTTAACCTTTACTGCGCAACTAGTACCGGCGTGCAGAAATACTAGTAAAGTCATTCAGATATGAGCTACTAAACATCATTTAAGATGAGTATGACAGGAGATTCTCCCATGCAGAGCCTTATCCAACGGTTCTTCCAACTGCTTGCGCAAAGAGACTTGAACAACCTATCTGAGCTTTTTGCTGACGAGGTGGATTGGCATATACCTGGAAACGAAGCCGTTGCTCCATGGTTAGGCAGAAGAAAGAGCCGGCAAGAAGTAAGAGACTGCTATCAGTTATTATGGCAAAACACAGAGCCCCTTTCTGCGACAGTAGATAAAGTTTTCATCGATCAGGAGGATGCCGTCATATCAGGAGAGTTCTCAACCAAAATGCTCCAGACAGGGCAGATAGTTAACTCTTTGTTTTTCATTCAAATCGGAATAAAGGATAACCTGATAGTAACATACAAGCTGCTAGAAGACAGCTACGCGGTATCTGTGGCGTTGACAGAGAGCCCAAAAAACGACTGAGTCGGAAACAGACGGCAAAATCGCTGGCAATGGGTTGGCCATAATCCGGCTAAAAGGTTTCGGATGGAGCAGGCGGCCACTATTCCATTTTAGTTTTCCAGGCTGAGCTCAGGTACTATTTCCTCAAAATGAATTTAGAAAGCGCATTTAATGGAAATCAGAAAATTAACCGGTAAGGACATCAATCATTTCATTGAGCTGATCCGGGTGTTTGAGGATGTCTTTGAGATGCAGGATTTCCAGTTGCCGCAGCAAGAGCACTTACTCAACATGCTGGCACATCCGGGGTTTCTTGTTTTCGTCGCCTTAGAAGAGGATGCCGTTGTGGGTGGTCTGACGGTATACACGTTGCCTCAATATTACGCCACCAAACCGCTGGCCTACATCTATGACCTGGCTGTCCGGAAAAACCGCCAGCGGCAGGGAATAGGCCAGAAGCTGATAGCCGAAGTAAACAGGTATTGTCGTGAAAACGGCTACGAAGAGGTGTTTGTGCAGGCAGATAAGGTAGATGACTATGCGCTTGACTTTTACCGGCTCACAAAGCCAACAAACGAAGAGGAGGTCGTTCATTTTTACTACACGCTGAACAAATAACTTAACTTAGGAACGCGCTCCCCATCAAACACAAAGTATAAACTACACTGGCAACACCAGTTCGTGCACCTATAAACGCTACTATGAAAACGAACAAAACCTTCCTGTTGCTGCTTGGGGCCATACTTCTGCTGGCATCGGCCTTTCTTCTAAAAAAACCTGCCCAGGAAAACTACCTCATCTTCGGGCATTTTTATAAAGAATGTGCAGACGGCGAGTGCATGAAAGTATACAAGATAGAGCACAACAGCCTTTACCTGTACCTCGAGGACAGCACCAACTACCCCTCTTTTAACCAATTCCACACCGGCAAATTCAGAAAACTGCCACAGGAAAAGTATAGCCAGGTGAGCTTGCTGGCACAAAAAATCCCGCAGGAGCTACTGAATACACAAAGAGGCTTTATCGGTAAAACAGAGCACGACTGGAGCGGCTACTACATCGAGTATGCCAGGGGTAGCGAGAAGAAGTTTTGGATATTTGATGAGGAGCGAAGAAACGTGCCGGCAGAGTTCCTCCCGCTAATCACCCAGATCGAGCAATCGATCGAGTTACTGAACGAAAAGTAAAGTATACACTTCATGATCCGTCCCTACGCCCCCGCAGACAAAGTGCAGCTTTTATACCTGCTGCGACTAAACATCCCTGCCTATTTCGCACCGGAGGAAGAGAGCGACTTTGCCGGGTACCTGGAGAAGGAGGTAGAAAATTATTTTGTGGTGGAGGAGGCCGGAGAGCTGATCGGGGCGGGCGGCATCAACTATTTCCCGGAGGAAGGAGTAGCCCGGATTTCCTGGGACGTGATCCACCCCAACCACCAGGGCAAGGGCATCGGCAGCAGACTGCTGCAGCACAGAATCAACATCCTTCAAAACAAGCCAGAGATAAACACCGTCATCGTCCGGACGACGCAGCTGGTATACAAATTTTATGAAAAGCAGGGCTTTGCGCTGGAAAAGACTGAAAAGGACTTCTGGGCCAAAGGCTTTGACCTGTACCAGCTGCGCTTGCCCCTTAACAAAGTATAACCCATAAATTACATCACCCTAAACCCTATCCGCATGAAAAAACTTATACTCTCCCTGAGCGCCGCCGCCATGCTTGCCGCCTGCGCTGGTCAAAAACAAAAAGCAACTACCAACCAGGGAATCGGCGACACCCGCACTACACCGATAGCGTACCTCGACGACAGAACCTACAAGCTAACCACAAAGACGGACGACAAAACCTATGGCTATGAGCAGCAGAATGCGATAAAGGTAGGTGGCGCACGCGACCAAAGCGGCCCGATAAACGAGCGGCGCTTTCTGAACGCGTTGCTGGGCCCTAACGGGGAGGCAGTGGGCTATTACCGGGAGGGCAGTTGCTGCGCCTTCGATACGCCGAACGGGCTTTTCGGCAATGCCGGCCTGCTGGACCTCTACAAAGTCTACTGGGAAGGTGGAACTGATACTCTGAGCTTATACTTAAATATGTACGACGAAGGCGACTTGCTAATTCCGGTAGGCTTTACGGCCAGGGAGGAGTAAAGGCATGGAAATATAAACTTTTTGTTATATTTTAAAGTATAATTTCTTGTACGCTAACCCCCTACTAATCATGACGAAAACAATACTACCTCTGCTGGCGCTCTGCCTCCTGCTACTCTCCGGTTGCGCTATTACCTCTACCTCCACGGCTAAGGTAAAAAAGCCCCAGAAACACTACATCGGCCTGATGACGCTGGTGGTCAACTCCGACGCCGACATCAGCCAGCTTGACTCAGCTACCTATGAGCAGCACATCCGGGGCAAGTTTAATAACCTGGAGAACGACAAATACCGCAGGCACCTGGAAAAGACACTGGTCCGCAACCTGGAGCACCCAAGCGTACAGACGCGGCTGGTAAAATCGGCAGATGTGTTTGACCTGAACACCGACATCAGCTACAGCGAATTTCTGCAAAAGGTGCGCGCCACCGGTGTAGACGGCATCCTGTTTGTAAAGCAGGGCAACTACTGGTACAATACCAGTTACTCCACCGTGCACTTCGAATACACAAGCAGCACCACCGCCAGCTCCCAGCCTAGCACCTCATACCACACCTACCTGATTGATATAGACACGTTGCAGCCCGTGTGGTATGCCAACTCCTTAGTGGAGGGAATCTCGGCCGGATTTGATACGCTGAACAACCACCTGGCCCGCTCTATTTTCCGGAAGCTGCGCAAGGACAAGTATATACTGGCGGGTTATTAAGCATACCCACCAAAGTATAAAGCCTCTGGCAAAGTATGATGTTATACTTTGCCAGAGGCTTTATACTTTCCGATTTATACTTTAAGGCTAAGCTACCAACTCTGCCTGCGCTTCTTTCTGGGCGGCCATGGCTTTCCGCTGCTGCTCCCACTCCTGCTGCAGCATTTTAGAGGTTTTGCGGCTGCCGTCGTGGCTCCAGCCCGGAGGGCCGAACACGTACATAAACTTCGCCTTCCACGACTTCACGCTGCGCACATCCTTCCAGATATCGTTAAACTCATGAAAATTAAGCGTGATGGGGTCGTGCTTGGTGGGTGGGTGCAGCACCCCGAACTCCGTCTTCATGTGCTTATCCTTATCCATGTAGGTGCCGAACAGCTTGTCCCATATAATGAGGATGCCGCCGTGGTTGCGGTCGAGGTATTCTATGTTACGGGCGTGGTGTACCTGGTGTACCCAGGGCGTGTTAAACACCTGTCCGAACACCGGAATCTTAGGCACCAGCGTGGAGTGCAGGAAGAACTGGTAAATAGAGTTAAACGACATGCACAGCGCAATCATCACGGGGTTGAAACCAAGTATAGGCAGCCAGATCCAGTAAATGGGTTTGTAGAGGAAGATGGTCCAGCCGTTGCGGAAGGCCGTGCCGAGGTTAAACTTATCGGAAGAGTGGTGCACCAGGTGCGCCGCCCAGAACAGCCGGATAGTATGGCAGAAGCGGTGGTGCCAGTAGAAGTTAAAGTCGTCGCCGATGAGGCAGAGCACCCACACCCACCAGGCCCAACCCAGGTTATCGTAGCCCAGGAACTCGATGCGCAGCGGCTCAAAGAGTTGGTAGAACACGAAGAAAAGGCCAATCTGGTAGGCCTTGGTCAGGGTGTTGAACACGGCGGCCCCGATGCCCACCCAGGTGCTGGCCAGGGAGTCCTTCAGGCTGTAAAGCTCTTTGTCCTCGCGGTAACTGATATAAGCCTCGCCTGCGATCAGCAGAAAAAACAGGGGCACAAAGTAGGTAAAGGGATTGGGCATTTCGCTGAACAGGATCTCCATAAGCAGAAGGCAGGGTAAGTGGTAAAACAAAGGAGCGCCACAGAATCGGGCACTGCAGAATTTTTTAAATTACGTAATTTTGAGACGAAGTCCTATTTTGGCCGACCGGTATCAAGGAAAGATGACCCGGGAGCGAGAGACAGAAACACCGTAAATGCTTGTACGTAGGGCCTGTAGAAAGTATAGCCCTCCGGCAGCAAATTTAAAGTATAACCCATGCCCCAACCGCTGAAAACACGCATCGCCCCTACTCCCAGCGGCTACCTGCACTTGGGCAATGCGCTCTCCTTTGCCATTACGTGGGCGCTGGCAAGGAAGCAAAACGGCACGGTTATACTTCGCATCGACGACCTGGACAATGCCCGCTTCCGGCCAGAGTACCTGCAGGACATTTTCAACACGCTGCACTTTATGGGCCTGGATTACGACGAGGGCCCTACCGATGCCAAAGACTTTGTAGAAAATTATTCCCAACTCCTGCGCCTGCCGCGTTACCATACTTTGTTACAGCAACTGGTGGAACAGGGCCACGTGTATGCCTGCCCCTGCTCGCGCAAGCAGTTCTCAAGTATACCCAGCAGCGCCTGCCACCTGCATACCTGCCGCCACCAACTGCTGCCCTTGCATGAGGCCGGCATTGCCTGGCGCCTCCGCATTCCCGAAGGCACAGAGGTTACGTTTCAGGACCAGCTCCTTAAAACATGCACCATAAAACTAGCCGAGGAGATGCCCGATTTTGTGGTGCAGCGCAAGGAAGGCATCCCGGCCTACCAAATCGCCTCGCTGGCCGACGACCTGGACATGGGCATCAACACCATCGTGCGGGGCGAGGACTTGCTGACGTCCACCGCAGCGCAGCTGTACCTGGCGCAGCTTCTTGGAGCAGAGGATTTCACAATTATAAATTTCGTGCATCACCCGCTGGTTTCAGACCCTGCAGGCGGCAAACTTTCCAAGTCCCACGACTCGCTCTCGCTAACAGAGATGCGCAAAAGCGGCCTCAGCAGTAAAGCTTTCTGGCAAACCATCGCCCGCATGCTGGGCTGGCAGGAGGTAAGTGTCGTAGATGCGCGGAGCTTTTTAGAGCGGTTCAGCCTGGAAGAGCTCCGGAAGATGAGCAGGAAGGATCTGCAGGCGGAGTAGCGGGGGTTGCAGTGCCGTGTCCAATCACCCCTTGCCCCTCCTTAGCTAAGGCGGGGAGCTCTGTAATTGCCACTGCTGAATTATAAGCTTCATAGCTGATGTTCTTGCGTGGATAAGTCGCGACCTGTCCCTACACATGTAAACCTGCCCCTCCCGAGAGGGGAATTTATACTTACTACATTCTTGTCATCTCGAGCAGCGCGAGAGATCTATCCGGAATTCTAAACAGTTCTCTCACAACGTTCGAGATGACAGTAAAGGCAGCAGCTATCGAATGGTTCCCAGTTTTTCTGGGAGGCGCCTATGCGAGTTTTTCTGGTGACGAACGACAGTGAGGCAGCCCGAGGCACGAGGGCATGAAAAGCTCCCAGCGCCGAGCGGGAAAACGAGGCCTCCCGGCCTAGGAGGGCAGAAAGTAGGAGATGCAACTGTAGGCTTATGGGAACTAGAGGATGAACGGGAGCTAGCAAGGATAGCTTAGCTCCAACTATAGTAAACGGAGGCTTGGAAGGTATAGCTAAAGTACAAAAAGGCACAAGCGGACGCTTGCGCCAGAAAAGTATAAAGTATAGCCAAAGTATAAAGCATGACTTACACGAAGCTGATATACCCAGAACAGAAGTAGCAAACTATCACTTCCGCTCCGGCAGTATCAACTGCCGCTGCGCATCATACAACCCGATAAGGATGCTGTTGCCTTTCTCATCCACCTTCAACCCGCCATACTCGGCTGCTTCAAATGTCTTGGCCTGGCCTTCCTCAAAAAAGTATGATTCGGCACCCAGGTTGATGCTCCACTCGCCTTTGGTATACTTTAGCAGGTGCTCCTGCGGATGCAGTGGGGCCTTATCCTCCTGATAACGGACCAGGTGCGCCACCTGCTGCTCATCGAGCTTTACGACCGCGTAGCCTCTGGCAGGAAGCTTGTCCAGCTCCTCTGTTTGGCTGATAGCGTAGCTCAGGCGCATGTAGTCGCCCTGCATGAGCGAACGCGGATCTACAGGGGCCAGTTTCAGCAGCACCAGTTCGCCGTTTTCCAGCACCTCTTCCTTCTCTGCTACCGAGAAGTTAAACATCACCAGCAGCAGCACCAGGTTTAGAAGTATGATGATTGTCCGTTTAGTCCACATGGCGTTTGAGGTAATTATTGAGAAGTATAAACCCACCCAGAAACAGCAGCCCACTCGCCACCAGTACCCCGGATTTAGCGAGCAGCGTCATGTTGAGGTCGTAGTAGTAGAGGATGATGAAGTAAGCGAGCGCCAGCAGCCCCACCCAGAAACCAGGTTTGTGGCCGATGTAGAAGCTGGCCAAAAGTATAAGCAGCGCCCCCGGCACCGACGGCGTCAGTATAAATGGCGCCAGCAAGAGCACCGCGCAAGTATAAATCAGCAGCTTTGCTTTCGGACTGAGTATAGCCACATCGCGCAGCACACGGTACACGAGCAGCAGCAGGCAAGCAATCAGTATCAGGCTGGACACCCAGAAGTAGGTGATGGTGGTGGAGAAAAACTTCTGATGTACAAACAGCGCCAGCGTCATCACCAGCGAGAAGATCACGCCCATTCTCACCGGCCCCAGCACCAGTGCAAAGCGGCGGGAGGCTGCAATCAGCCGGGCCTCGTTCAGACTCAGGAAAGCAAGTACAAGGGCGAGCAGGGCTATCAAACCATGCGTGAGCGGGTATACTTCGTGGCTAAAGATCAGGCTCAGCAGGCTTCCGTTCAGTACCAGCACCGCAATAAACACTCCGATAGCGCTCACCGAAACAGCGATGGCTACAGCCGCCGCACAAGCCAGCGCCAGCGCCGCCCCCGTACTACTGTCCGTAAGCTGCCCGACACCGAATGCCAGCAACACATAGCCTGTAATGTAGAGCGAGATGCCAAAGGAAGCTGCAAGGGCCTCTCTATTGCTCCTGATCAGCAACTCCGCTGTGCCTAACAAGCAAAGGCCGAATATGAGGAAGAGGATGCCTGCACCAGGGGTATTCATGCCTACCAACACCATAAAGCCCATGAAAGTACCCATGCCCAACAATCCACCAAGAATCGTAAACACCTTTATAGGCACGCGCTTCAGCAGCATAGCGGTGGCGGTGACCTCCACCGCTATGCTGTCCCGGTCGTAGGTGAAGCCGGGCTGCTCCTGCGCTATCTCCTGCAGCAGCAGGTCGGGCTGTGTGTTAGAGTTATTATCCATACCACTGTCTGTAAAGGCTCCCAAGATGTTGCACCACCAAGTTAACGCTGCCAATAACAAACAGCGTTACGAATAGCAACGTCAGTTCCGGCAAGTTCTCTCCAATTTTCACGAAAACCGCTGTCAGAAAGGCGATAGCACTAAAGGGGACGGCTGTGAGGTAAAACAGCTCCCGCACCCGCAAACCATACCAAATGGCCCCACCACACATGCCCAAGCCCAGGAAGAGCGCCAGTCCGTAATCCTCCCTGAGACTGCTGAACAGGAGCGAGATCATGCTGATAGTAATAGCCGTAACCGCTGCCAACCCAATGATTCTGGGAAACCACCTGTGCTGCACCCGCACCCGCCCTTTTGCTGCCAGCACCTCCCATACTACCACCGCCGCAGCGTTAAGTATAAACAGCGCATCCATCACCAGCGCAAAGCCCCAGTGTGTGGCCATCTGCTGCGTGTAAAGTATAAATGTGGTGTTGAGCAGCACCAGAAAGATAAACCACAATGGCTGAAAATTTGCCACCAGCACCCACAGCACCACGCAATAGGTCCAGCCCCAGAAAAAATCGAAGGCGTTGGCTCCGGTCTGGTAAATCTGCCCATACACGGAAAATAGCACACCCACCAGCACGGCGCTGGCCGTGAGTAGCACATTGCGGATGGTTTTGCTGAACCTGGGCACCAGCGCCGCAAAAGTGGTAGCCAGCAGCAGGAACTGCAGCATGCCCAGCTTCACGAACTTGTGCATATCGGCCCAGTTGTAGGCGAAAAAGAAGACGATGCCCGCCAGCGTAAAACTCGCACCCGTGCCCAGCAAGAACAGCCGGGCAAAGGTGGCCCAATCGCGGGGTGTGGCGTAAAGCTCCTCGTTCCGCAGTTTGTCCTCAATACCGGCTGCCTGCCAGTTGCTGTGCCGGGCGATGCTGTAAATCAACTCGCGGGTGATGTTCTGTTTCATAGGCCTTGCGCTTAGCAAAAAGAAAAGTACAGAAACGGCAGCTCGGAAACAATACGGGTTTATACTTTGATTTTGGGAGATTTCGGGTGCGTAGTTTGTCTGAGTCAGGATTTGAGGGATGGATTACTCCTCCTCTAAGAGCAGGGCAGGTGGTTTTGCAGTGCCGGGTCCAACCACCCCTAGCCCCTCCTTGCCTAAGGCGGGGAATCAGTGATTACTTCTGCTAAAGTATAAGCTTCGTAGCCAGTGTTCTTGCGCGGACAGGTCGCGACCTGTCCCTACAAAGTATAAACTAGGCAGGCGATTATCATCCCCCTGCCCCCTTCAAAGGGGGACCTGGCTGAAGTTGCAAAAGCCGTAGCTATCGAACTCTTCCCAGCCTTTGGGTTGAGCGCCTCGAGAGGTTCCGGTGACGAACGAAGTGAGGCAGCCCGAGGCACGAGGGCAGGAAGCGAAAGCAGCGCGGTGCCCGAAGGCGAGGCCTCCCGGCCTTGAGGGAGCCAAAGCTAGAAATGAAACAATAGGTAGGTAAGACTGGAGGATGAAAGGTTGCTATCAAGTATAGCTTGTTTCCAGTCGCGGGAAGCAGGGGCTATGGAAGTATAAGCTGGCAAGTATACGAAGTATAGCCAAAGTATAAAGTATGGCTTTTCAAGCCAATTGGGTTGCAAACCCAACACTATAGTTAGGCACGAGTTGCAAACTCGCGCCAGCGAGTGAATAGAAGTATAACTAAGTATACTGTATGGCCAAAGTATAAAGTATAAAAAACAGGGGCAGCTGCTACAATGCAACTGCCCCTGTGCTCATGGCTTATAATTAACCTTACTTACTAGCCGTAATCTTCACCGGTACTTCCAGGTTCTCCCAACTCAGCAGCAAACCCTCTTTCGTCACATCATACTTCAGGCGCTCGTTCATCTGGCCGGATTTGCGTGGCGTAACCTTTACACGCAGCGCATCTTCTTTCTCGTCATACTGCGTGCCCCATTGCTTCGCCTTTTTGTTGAAGATTACAGTCCACTCCTCCTCGCTGGGTAAAGTATAGAAGCTGTAGGTGCCGGCCGCCAGTTTCTGGCCTTCCACCATCACGTCTTTATCAAAAGTAACGGTGGTCGCCTCGTTGGCACCCGAGCGCCATACTTGTCCGTAAGGCACCAGGCCGCCCCAGATGTTGCGGTCTTTTACCGACGGGCTGCTGTAGTTAACGGTTACGTTTACATCGCCTATTTTGCCCTCGGCTTTAGCCGCCGGGCTGGCTTTCGGCTTTGTGTCCTGCGCCATTGCGCTAAAGGACATTAACATGCACACGAACAGCATGCACAGTGTCGTTAGGTTTGATTTGTTCATAATAGTATAGTTTTAGTTCAAGGCATGAATACGTAAAAAGCCGCTGCAGGTATAAGTATAGATTGGACAAACCCTCTAAAGTATAAGCGCACGTAACGGAGTCGACACTACAACACCTGCAGCATCCTGCGTATAGGGGAAGAAGTATACTTGAAAGCAGTCCTTGCCCATGCCATCATCTAGCTACGATAACAGGAATTCCAGAAGAACCGGCCGCTCAACGCCACGCAAGCCCACCTACGGCAGAGCCCGTTACTCCGCAGCACCTGACCAAGCTTACAGCACAAAACGAAGTCCCCAGTCCGCCGGAAAGTATGTACGCAAAACCCGCCGCCGCCAACGGGTAAGAAGCGGCTCTGCGGTACAAGGCGCCAGAAACAGGCTGAAGAGCTTCCGGCAAGCTACCATTCTGGCCGTGGCTGTTACAGGCTTCATGATGCTGCTCTTCGCCCCCAGCGAGGCAGGGCTGGCCCAGGGCGGGGAGCAGGACACCATTGACACGGTAGCGGTGATAGAGGAAGTGGCCGTGGCCGATTTGCTTTCCGCGGATTCCGTTGCTGCGAAGGACACCACGCAGGTACTGTCTTCAAAAGAGGCCGCCGACGAGGCCATCAGTGCCCTGCAAAGTATGTGGGACAGCTTTTTCTACAACCTACCCAAGATGCTGATTGCCCTCGGCACCTTGGTGCTGGCCTGGGGAGCGGTGCGCCTGCTCCGGCTGCTGCTTCAAAAGATTTTAGGCCGCTGGGAACGCTCCAACGCCATCATTTCCCTCTTCTCCATTGCCATATGGCTGCTGGCGATAGGCATTGCCATTAGTGTAGTGGCCGGCGATATCCGGGCCATGCTGGGCTCACTAGGTTTAATTGGCCTGGCACTGTCGTGGGCATTGCAGACGCCGATTGAAAGCTTTACGGGCTGGCTGCTCAACTCCTTCCAGGGCTATTACCGCGTGGGCGACCGGGTGCGTGTAGGTGATGTTTTTGGCGATGTGTACCGCATCGATTTCCTGACCACCACCGTGTGGGAGATTGGAGCACCTTACCAGCCGGGCTTTGTGATGGCAGAGCAGCCTACCGGCCGCCTGGTTACTTTCCCCAACAACGAGATTCTGACCGGCACAGTCATCAACCTCACCCGCGACTTTCCTTATGTATGGGATGAGCTGGCTTTTGGCGTGGCGAACGAGTCGGATATTCCGCTCTCGCTGGAGGTAATCGGAGGGGTGGCCGAGGAACTGCTGGGCGATTATATGGTAGAGCCTGCCAAGGAGTATACGGCACTGCTCGAACGCGCTGGCCTCGATTTCAACATCGCAGAAAAGCCGCAGGTTTTTATTTCGCTGGAGGAGTCCTGGACCAACATCATCATCCGCTACCTGGTGGGTGCCCGGGAGCGCCGTAAATGGAAGAGCGAATTGTCGCTGCGCCTTACCATGGAAACAGCCAAACCCGAATACCGCGGCAGAATCATACCCGTATACCCACGGCAGCAATTGCAGTTTTTCAACCCAGACGGTATGCCGGCGCAAAGCGGCTTTCAGGGCAACGACAAAGTATAAATTTCCACATCTATTTGCCGGCCAACTACATAGTTCAGATTTTCTTCAGATTCGAAGCGTACGTTTGTACCTCAACCATTTTAAACTTAAAGCTAAGAACCATGAAGAAGATATTAGTTGGATTTGCCTTTGTTGGAGCTTCGGTTATAGCCGCGCAGGCACAGGACGTTGCCGCCAAGGATGTACCACAGGCAGTATCGGCTGCCTTAACGCAGAAATATGCCAACGCCACCGACCTGGAATGGGAAAAGCACGGCGAAAACTACGAGGCTGATTTTGATGTAGACCGCATCGACCATGCCGCCATGATTGACCCGTCCGGCAAGATACTCATGACCAGACGCGACATCATGAAAAAAGACCTGCCTGAGGCCATTACCACAGCCATTGCCCAGCAATACAAAGATATGCGCCTGGATGACATGGAGCAGGTAGAAAAAGACGGCAAAACCTATTACCAGGTGGAGCTCGACCAGAAAGGCCAGGACAAAAAGGTAGTCTTCTCGGCGGATGGCAAGGAAGTGACCGAGCCTGCTTACTGGGATTAAGTAGAAAGTATGAAAGTATAAAAAAGCGCCTGGAACTACGGTTTCAGGCGCTTTTTTATACTTCTAACTCTTGGAACGGACAACTTATACTTTGTAGTTGCTCCCAACTTACCGGCAGTCCCGCGTGGCTACCTGGATTTCTTCAGCTGGCTAATCTTTTCCAGGTTCTTTTGGCTGTTTTTGAGCGTAGAGGCATCGTTAGCGGCAGTGGCAAGCTCAATGGCTTTGTTAAATTGCTGTTCTGCCTGCTTTAGTTTTCCCTGCTGTAGCAGCGCCTCCCCGTAACTATCAAAAGCGTTGGCAGACCCGGCATAGTGGATGGTGTTATACTTGAAAATGAGCGTCGCCACAGCCGTACGTTGTGGATTGCCGAGTTGCTGATAGGCAAGGGAGTTTATAGCTCGCTCGCCAAAACCTGAGCTTTTCAGGGCGTCAAACACAAGCGCCTCGGCGTGCTGCTCTTTTCGCTTGCTCAGCAAAGCCGACGCTCGGTGCAGCTTATCTTCCAGCGCGGTCATTTTTGCCTCATACTCCTGGCGCGCTTTTTCCTTTGCCGCTGCCTGCACCACCTGGTTGATAGCGTTTATAACCAGCTCCGGCTCTTCCCGGTGGATGTTATGCCCGCTGTTGGCTGTTACCACATGGGCGCCGCTGGTAAACTGGCTGAAGAACTCGTTGTGCAGCCTCCGCCATACTTCCACGCCCTTTGGCTCGTGCAGAAACATTTCCGGGTTAGCCCTTTTCTGAACCGAGGTAAGTACCACAGCCGGCACCTGCGGCAGTTTCCCAAAATCAGGCAAGGCCGCTTTCTCAAAAATTTGGTTAATCAGCTCGTTTTCCTGCTTGAACCTGTCGGGCATAAAGCTGTTCTGCAGCTCCACATCTTTTACGGCCTTGGCGTGGTCAATCTTTTTTAGCTCCTGCATCAGTTTTTCATGCGCCGGATCAACAAAAACCAACCCTTTTACCTTCTCCGGATTTAAAGCCGCATACCCTCGGATGATAAAAGCCCCGTAAGAATGGCCTACTAGAATGAAAGGCGCTTTCAGGTTGGCTTTCTCGATGAGCGTGCTCAGGTCCTGCACCGCCTGCTCCAGCGTTTGGGGCTTCGGGTTTGGCTCAGATTTCCCGGTGCCGGCCCTCGAGTACAGCAGTACTTGGTTGGTATTCATCACTTCAGAAGCCACGTTGCCCCATACTTTATAGTCTGTGCCGAAGCCCGATTCAAAAATAACGGTATACTCCCCCGTTCCCGCCTGTATCATCTCGAGCGAGTGATCTCCGACGTTTACCATTTGTGTTTGCTGGGCTGTTGCAAGGGCCATGTTTCCAAGGAAAAACAGCAGCAGTAAGGCTCTTTTAATCATCATCGTTTTAGTTTGTTAGTAAGATGGAATGTTAACGGGCTGGAATAAGGCTCTTACAACAGGTTAACATCTTGCAGATGCTATATATCAAAGATAGGTTGCCTGGCTATTACAATATTTCTTTTCTGATAAATATTTTTGCTATAACCACTTTTACTATGCCCACGCGCCCTACCCGACAAAAAAGCCATACTTTCGTACTCAGTTTATACTTCTTATACTTTTGCATGCCAAGCTCCAACAAACCTGTCCCCTCGCTCACCCCACAAATCGCCTCCCCGAGCAACCGGAAATTGAGTAAGCTGCAGCAGGAGTTTAACCAGAAAACGGAGCAGATTGAGCAACTGAAGCAGGAGTTAACTACCCGGCGTGAAAGTATAAACCTGGCCCAGAAGCGCATCGAAAAGGAACTGCGGCCCATTATTGAGCAGCAGCTGGAAAAACGCGTGGAGTTGGCCTACTTGCTGGATGAGGCCTATGCCCTTGCACTCTTCAGCTTCCGCGAAAAAGAGAAACTGGCAGCGCTGATTGAGAATATCACCTTTGACCTGATTTCCAGCTACGAGCGCCAGGACATGGTAGAGCTACACGACAAGTATGCCGAGTTTACCTATGCCGAACGCACCGCCTTTCCGGCAGAAGACTTGGATGAGGTTATACTTGAGGAACCGGAAATAGAGGATGCGTTTGAAGACCTGGATGATTTTGAGCGCATACAGGCCCAACTGGACCGGGAAATGGAGCAGAGGGAGCGGGAGAGGCTGCACCGTCAGAAAAGCCGCAAAACCAAAGCGCAGCTAGCCAAAGAAGCCCAGGCAAAAGCCGAGCTCAGCAACATCAGCAAAGCCAGCCGCCGCGTGTACACCGAACTGGCCAAACAACTGCACCCCGACAAAGAACGGGACGAAGCCAAACGCGCCTGGAAGGAAGAAGCCATGAAACGCGTCACCCAGGCCTACCACCACGACGACTTCTTCGAGCTGCTGCGCCTGCAAGTGGAGTTTATGCAGGAACAAGGCCAGGCACTGGACACCCTGCCAGACGAGCAACTGCAGTATTATGTAAAGATTCTGACCGACCAGGTAGAGGAGTTGAAAGCAGAGCTGCATGATTTCCTAACTGGCCCGAACGCCGGCTTTTACACCCGCTTTTGCGGCACCCCCAAGCAGATGGACCAGAAGTTCAAATCCGCCAGAGAAGACCTGAACCGGGAGCTGGAGCAGCTAAAGCAAAACATCCGCACCCTGCAAAGCGACCCGCAGATGATTCGGGTGCTTTTGAAGTAAAGGGGATTTATACTTGCTGATAAAACACATCATCAGGCCATTTCTCCGGGTTACTCAGAATATAGTCCCTGATCTTGTAATAAGCCATCTCATTTCGAATGATGTGGTCGTGAAAAGAGCGCTGCCAGGAAAAGCCGGTCAATCCTGCTGCCTTTATTAGTTTGGTAGTGGTGGTTTTGTAAGCCCCAATGAGTTGCGACAGGGTTTTAATTTGGGGAGACGAGGAAGGAAACATTCCTGTTTCTCCTGAAGGTCCTAGCGCGGATAGGTTGCGACCTATCCCTACAGCATCACGGTCAATTTCCAGGATACCATGCACATGGTTTGGCATCACCACATAAGCATGAAGCACCACATACGGATACTGCTCTTTAAGCCAGTTCCATTGCTGTTCTGCAATACATCCAAACTTATTTAGCTGCATGTTCTCATTCACTACTTCGCCAAATACACAAACTTTATCCTGCACGCAGGAGGTTACAAAGTATAGCGCATCCCTGCTGTAGTCAAAGCCATTTAACCTGTTCTGTTTCCGCTCTGGCCATTTCATGAAGTGAATATACGGCAGCAACCTCCATCTGATTGAATTAGAAATCCTCCTGTAGGGACAGGTCGCGACCTGTCCGCGCGATAGGCCGAACGATGAAAAAGGGACAGGTGATGTAGCAATGCCAGATGCTGAAAAGCCTGGTTCAGATAAAATTATCAGGAATAAATGCCTGTGCACGATTCGGACAGGTCGCGACCTGTCCCTACAAGGACTATCAAGTTGTACGCAGAGTATCTGGAAGTAAAGTATACCTGTAATGCCGCTGTAAAAGTCGGATTACAAATCCTTTCAGTAAGTGCTTTCGGATTGCAAATCCGAAAGAGCGGGAGGATTAAGAAGTATAGGTTTCGAGCAATAAATAGGCAAAATTCCAGATTTACTTTACAAGGAATTTATCTAATCTCTACTGGCGCTGCCATCTTTTCCTTAAATTAGAAAACCCGGAAAGTATGCCTTACGGAAAGACTTACTCCACCTATGAGTATACTTGCTCCTCATAACGAGTTTATAAACTTATTCCTATTTATATGAAACAGTTTGTTACGGCCTGTATCTGTTGCCTGCTAAGCCTTGCCACCTTTTCTGTGGGTGCGCAGACAAATCCCATCACGCTTAGGCTCAACCACATTGCCGTGTATGTGCACGACCTGGGGCAGAGCACAACCTTTTATGAGGATGTGCTACAGCTAAAGCAGATCCCGGAGCCTTTTCACGACGGCCTGCACACCTGGTTCTCTTTAGGAGATGCCGGTCAGCTGCACCTCATACAGGGAGCGGCCCAGAACATTGCGCGCGACAAGAACGATCACCTCTGCTTCAGTGTGGATTCCATTGAGGATTTTATCGCTAACCTCGACAAGCACCAGGTAGCCTACACCAACTGGCCCGGCACCGCCAAGGCCCCCACTGTTCGCGTGGACGGGGTGAAGCAAATCTACTTCCAGGATCCGGACGGGCACTGGATAGAAGTGAACAACGACAAGCCTGGGAAGTAGGTGCTATACACGCTTACTGGAAAAATACTTCATACCGCTAGTTTGAGCGCAGCGGTAAAGGTGGTTAAATATGGCAGCCAGTTTGTAACTGGCCTCATGGCGCGGCACTACGCCTGTGATAGTGGAGCTGTCAGATCTTGTACCTCTATTTGAAGTTCATCGGCAAAGGGCTGTAACTTGAGTAAAGCCAATTCTTTATTGCTGTCCTGGGATAGTAATATCTTTGTGTCGTCCTCCAGCCATAGGTACCCATTAAAGGAAGTAGATACCGTGGCCGACCATGTTCTTGAAGAACGGTGAATGGTTCTGTTCTTCTTAAGGAAAATATTCCTGATCCCTGGGTAAGGCTCTTTTCTTCCGATGGTGTAGCCTAAAATATTTATTCCTACAGTATAAGTACCACTGTACTGATCGATTTCAAGGCACTTGAAGGAAACAAACGGAAAAACCCCGGCTATTATCAGCAGCAGGCCCAAAAGAGGCTGGAACCAGAAAATCAGAATGCCCCCAGCAGCCATAATAACAGCGCAAACCCTTGTGCCGCCCCCTAAAGGCTCTGACAATCTATAACGGAGTAAAGGTGTTTCCATAGCGCCCCAATATACCGTTTTTACAAAAATTCTCCTGTAAAAGGGAGTTTGAGCGTTAGCGCTTTTCTGAAATTACCACATCAGAAAAACCTGTTATAAGCTCATACTTCCTGCTACATAAATTCCCTCTTCCCCCGCAACCTTCTCCTCCTGCACAGTGTTCTAATAAACCATTAACATGTAGTATCTTTGTGATGAAGAAGTAGCAGAACGCGACTTGGCAAAAGTCCTGTGTTCTGCCTTTGTTGTTTCGTGATAGACCTGAATGAAAGTAACTGATTTTTTAGAACTGTACCGCCTAGACAGCGTGGTGCAGACCATTGCCGAACGCCTCAAGGCCAAGGCGCCTTACCGCCTGCAGCTCAAGGGCATGGCAGGCAGCCTGGACGCCGTCATGGCTTCGGCAGTTTATACCCTAAATCCGCAGCACCAACTCTTCGTGATGCACGACAAGGAGGAGGCTGCTTATTTTTATACCGACCTTAAAAACCTGCTTGGCGAAGAGAAGGAAATCCTGCTTTTCCCGACATCCTACAAGCGCCCTTACAGCTTCGACGACACCGAGAACGCCAACATCCTCATGCGCGCTGAGGTGCTCAACCGCCTTAATAGCAAAACGGAGAAGGGCGAGCTGATCGTGACCTATCCTGAGGCGCTGACTGAGAAGGTGATCAATAAAAAATCGCTGGTGGAGAACACGCTGGGCGCGAAAGTAGGTGCCAAGCTGGACGTGAACTTCCTGAGCGAGATGCTGGCCGAGTATGGCTTTGAGCGCACCGAGTTTGTGTACGAGGCGGGCCAGTACGCTGTGCGCGGTGGCATCGTGGACGTATTCTCGTACGCCAACGACCTGCCTTACCGCATCGAGCTTTTCGGTGACGAGATTGAAAGTATAAGAACCTTCGATCCGGACACGCAGCTGTCGGTGGAGACAAAGAAATCCATTTCCATCATTCCGAACGTGCAGACGAAGCTGCTGCAGGAAACCCGCGAAGCGTTTCTGGACTTCCTGCCGAAAAACACCAACCTCTGGTTTAAGGATGTGCGCCTGACGCTGGACGTGATTGAGGAATACTTCGACAAGGCCTCACACAATTTCGAGAAGATGATGGCCGGCAGCGGCGGCACCCAGATCGTATCGGACCCGGAGCAGCTGTTCCAGACGCCAAAGCAGTTCAAAAAGCTGCTCGACAGCTTTAACGTGGTGGAGATCGGCAAGCGCTTTCACTTCAAATCTGCTGAGGTAATACAACTGCAGGCCAAGCCGCAGCCCTCGTTTAACAAGGATTTCAAGCGGCTGGTAAAGGACCTGCACGAGCACCAGGGCGACGGATTCGTGAACATCATCGCCACCGACTCGCCGCGTCAGGTAAACCGCCTGACCATGATCTTCGATGAGCTGGACCACGACGTGCGGTTCCAGCACCTGGGCATTTCGCTGCGCGAGGGCTTCATCGACCAGACGCTAAAGCTCACCTGCTACACCGACCACCAGCTGTTCGACCGTTTTTACCAGCACAAGGCCAAAACCGGGCACTCCAAGCAAAAGGCCATGACGCTGAAAGAGCTGCGCTCGCTGCAGCCCGGGGACTACATCACGCACGTAGACTACGGCATCGGCCGCTTTGCCGGTCTGGAGAAAGTAGAAGTGGGCGGGCGTTTACAAGAAGCGATTCGCCTGGTATACCGCGACGACGATTTGCTCTATGTCAGCATCCACTCGCTGCACAAGATCTCCAAGTATAGCGGCAAGGAAGGCGGTCCGCCAAGTATGAGCAAGCTGGGCTCGCCGGAGTGGGAGAACAAGAAGAAGAAGGTAAAGAGCAAGGTAAAGGACATTGCCCACGAACTCATCAGCCTATACGCCAAGCGCAAGGCCGCGCCGGGCTATGCCTATTCCAAAGACGGCTTTCTGCAGGCCGAGCTGGAATCCTCCTTCATCTACGAAGATACCCCCGACCAGGGCAAGGCAACCGAGGACGTGAAAGCCGACATGGAGCAGCCCCACCCAATGGACCGCCTGGTGTGCGGCGACGTGGGCTTCGGCAAAACCGAGGTGGCCATTCGCGCTGCCTTTAAAGCAGCCTGCGACGGCAAGCAGGTAGCCATCCTGGTGCCAACCACTATCCTGGCCATGCAGCACTTCCGCACCTTCCGCGACAGGCTAGAGCAGTTCCCGATTACGGTGGACTACATCAACCGCTTTAAAACGGCTAAGGATACGAAGGAAACACTCAAGCGCGTGGCCGAAGGCAAAGTGGATATTCTTATCGGCACGCACCGCATCGTGAGCAAGGACGTGAAATTTAAGGACCTGGGCCTGCTGGTGATTGACGAGGAGCAGAAGTTTGGCGTGAAGACAAAGGATAAGCTGAAGGAGATGCGCGTGAACGTAGATACCCTGACGCTGACCGCCACCCCGATTCCGCGCACGCTGCACTTCTCGCTGATGGGCGCCCGCGACCTGAGCGTGATTGCCACGCCGCCGCCAAACCGCCAGCCGGTAAAAACAGAGCTGCACGTGTTCGACGAGGTGCTGATTCGCGACGCTGTGGTGAACGAGATGAAGCGCGGCGGGCAGGTTTTCTTTGTGCACAACCGCATCAAGGACATCGAAGAAATGGCCGACATGATCCTGCGCCAGGTGCCGGATGCCAAGGTAACCTATGCCCACGGCCAGATGGACCCCGAAACATTGGAAAAGCGCATGATGAAGTTCGTGAACGGCGAGTACGACGTGTTGGTCTCCACCAACATCATCGAGTCTGGCCTGGACATTGAGAACGCCAACACCATCATCATCAACCGCGCGCACATGTTCGGCTTGTCGGACCTGCACCAGATGCGGGGCCGCGTGGGCCGCTCAAATAAAAAAGCCTACTGCTACCTGCTTACCCCGCCGGTGGCCGGCCTGCCAACCGATGCCCGCAAGCGCCTGAGCACCTTGGAAGAATTCTCCGACCTGGGCGAGGGCTTTAAAATCGCCATGCGCGACCTCGACATCCGTGGGGCCGGTAACCTGTTGGGCGGCGAGCAGAGCGGCTTTATCACCGACCTGGGCTTCGAGATGTACCACCAGGTACTCGACGACGCCATCAAGGAGCTGAAGGAAACGGAGTTCCGGGAGCTGTTCCTGGGCAACAACCTGGAGGAGTTTATCGAGCCGGTGCGCGAGTGTAACATCGAGACAGACATGGAGGTGCTCATTCCGGAAACGTATGTGGGCAATATCTCCGAGCGCCTGAACCTTTACAGCAAGCTCGACAGCGTGAAAAGTATGGACGAGCTGGAGAAGCTCTGCGCCAGCATCGTGGACCGTTTCGGGCCGATGCCGGAGCAGGTGCAGCAGCTGGTGGAGATCGTGAAGCTGCGCTGGCAGGCACAGCAGCTGGGCTTCGAGAAGCTCACCATCAAAAAGGAAACCATGAAAGGCTACCTGCCCAGCGAGAACAACGACAAGTACTTCCAGTCCGATACGTTTGGCAACATCCTCAAGTATGTGCAGCAGCACCCGCGCCGTTCGCGCCTGAAGGAGGCCAAAGACAAGCTGATCGTCATTGTGGAGGACATCCAAAGTATAAAAGATGCCAAGGAAGTGTTTGAGGGATTTGGCGTAAAGAACATGGCAGCGGCGAAAGTATAACCCCGCTGCTACACCGCCAGGACTGCCTGCGGCCCCACCACAAAAAAGAGGTGGGGCCGCAGGCAGTTTTTTATTTCACCGGATCGTATATTACTCTGATCTGATGATTAGACCCTGATTTTAAAGCCAGCTGCTCCATGCCATCAACCGATAACCAACTCTCCCCGGACTTTGCGCTTGTATTTAGAGCATTGCCTGGCTTATACTTGCTCATGTCCCCTGAGCTAAAGGTGCTGGATGCCACCAGACTGTATGCCGATACATCCCACTTTAAGATTGAGGAAATTGTCGGAAAACACATCCTGGATACTTTCCCTGAAAATCCTGAAAAAACAGACGAGGACAGCAAACAGAATGTGATGGCGTCTTTGAACTTTGTTTTGGCCAACAAAAAGCCGCATGTGATGCCTGTTGTGCGTTATGACGTTCCGCTTGAGGAGGGCGGATTTGAGCGCAGGTATTGGCGCACGGCCCACACCCCTATCCTTGACAAGGCCGGCACGCTGGTGTACATCCTGCAGGAGCCTCGCGACGTGACGGCACTGGTACTGCAGGAGCAGCTAAACGAGCAAAACAGAGAGCGCCTGTCGCTGCTGACCAACACCCTGCATGCCGTTACCTGGGACTATGACATAGAGAATAACAGGATGAGCTGGGGCGTCAATTTGAAGGAGGCCTTTGGCTACTCGCCTGAGGAGATGGGGCAGCCAAACACCGGAAACACAGGTTGGCTGAGCAGGGTGCACCCGGACGATGCCGCCGCCGCGCTCGAGAGCCTGCGCCAGGCCGCCGAGGCCGGGCATAAGTACTGGTCCTGCGAGTACCGTTTCCGGAAAGCAGACGGCACCTACGCCCATGTGCTAGACCAGGGGTACTTCATCTATAACGACAACAAGCAACCTGTCAGGCACGTCGGAGCCATGATCGACCTGACAGAGAGCAAACAGTCTGAGGAGACCCTGAAGGAAACCAACGAGCGCTTCTGGCACCTGCTCGAGCAGCAACCCTATATGTCTTATATGGCCGATGCCAAGGGACGGCTCATCTACTTTAACGACAACTGGTACGAATATACCGGCCTGCCTAAAGGGCAGGTAGACGGCTGGAGCACCGCCATCCACCCCGAAGACTCGGCGCAGGTGCTTACTGCCTGGAACGAGGCTGCCAGTTTTGGGCATTTGTTTGAGCAGGAATACCGCATCCGTAACCACACAGACGGACAATACCGTTGGTTCCTGGACCGGTGTGTGCCGATGTACGACGAGCAGGGCAAGGTGAAATTCTGGATCGGCACTGTGACGGATGTAGACGAGTTACGTCAAGCCATCACCCAGATTCAGCTGAAAGAGCAGCAGATTACCAACATCCTGAACCTGCTGCCGGCGCACCTTTGCCTGCTGATGGGGCCGGAGCATACCTGCCGCTACGCCACCCACGGCATTTACCAGATGTTCGGCAACCGGCATTACCTGAGCAAGCCCGCGCGGGAGATATGGACCGAGACAGAGCCGGTGAACTACCTGGAGGTGCTGGACAAAGTATACCAGCAACAGGAGTCAACAAGCTATCAGGAAATTAAACTGACCATAGCCCGGAATTTCGGCTCAGACTGCGAAGACGCATATTTCAACCTTCAGTTTCAGCCCCTTTTAGATGCCAACCTGCGCATAGAGGGCATCGTTATGTCGGCAGTAGAGGTAACGGAGCTGGTGTTGTGTAAGCAAAAAGCTCAGAAAAGCAGCATTCCTGATTAATCGGGAGCCATCAAAACACTACTTTTAAACAAATCGCGTTAACTTTTGTACTACCTTTACAGGTAGAGAACCACAGGCAAACCAAAAGTATAAAACAGCCTGAGCCGGCATAGCGTAACCAACTTTACGCGGTCTGTTGCCGCTGACAACAAAGTATAAAACAGCCCAGGCTACTTCCCGATACTTCAAAAGAGATAATTAATAAAAGGCGTAATGAAAGAGCTGAACACCATACTTTTGATTGACGACGACGAGACTACCAATTACCTGAACCACCGCCTGCTGGCCCGCATGGGCGTTGCTCCCGACATTAGGGTGGTGATGAACGGCGAAGAAGCGCTGGAGTACCTGGAGCACGCCTTCGCCAACGTGGAGGGCTACCCGCGCCCGGATCTCATCTTCGTGGATATAAAGATGTCGGTGATGGATGGCTTTGAGTTTCTGGAGGAGTATCAGAAGTTCACACCGGAGCAGAAAGGCGATACGGTGATGCTGATGCTCACCTCGTCGGCCAGCTTCTACGACCTGGAAAAACTAAAGCAGTTCCCGGATGTGCGCAAGCACTACTCCAAGCCCTTGGCCGAGGGCGACGTGCGCGAGATCCTGCAGGAGTATTTTTAACCATACCCATACTTGTTGTGGCAGCGGCCTCCTTGTTAAAAGGGGGCCGCTGCTTTTTTATAATCCCTGCCGCTGTTTAACTATAGTTCCTGCAAAGCCGTACATAATATGCCCACAGCTATGTGGCCAACGCTTTATAAATCATTAGCATGGAATACTATGGCAAACGAACCAATGAACAGCAACGACAGCGCCCGAAATAACCAGCAGATAGGCAAGGACCTTTACAAGAGAGACCAGCAGCAACAGCAGGGGCAAAACCCGCAGCGCTACGGCTACCGTGGCAACCAGGACAGCAGCCAGTGGGGCGAAGGCAACTTCTTCCACACTGGGCCAAACCCGCGCGGCGCCCAGGACTCTAACGAGCGCAAGTATGGCGAGAACTACCGCCACAACCGCAACTCCACCTACGCCCAGGACCGCAACGCACACCTGAGCGACCACTACGGCAGCCGCTCCAGCAGCGCATACCGCAACGAGGACAGCCACCTGAACCACGGCCAGCGCGACCAGTACCATGAGATGCGCCGTCCGCAGACGCCGGGAGGATCGCTGCAGGGCAACTACAGCGACATGAACGAGCGACGCGGCAGGATTGATGACCGTACCCGCTACAAGGAGGACGACTTCCGCTACGGCAGCGGCTCGCACAACTGGTACCGCGAGGGCCGCTACACCCCGGACAGCGACGCGACAGCGCCGTACCCAACTGACAGCCGCGGCTTTATGGAGCGTGTAAAGGATACCTGGAACGATATTTGGCACTCCGACGACCCGGATTACCGGCCACGCCACCACTACACCAGCCCTGTCGATCGCCTCGACTCGCACAAGCGATACGGCTCGGAGCCTTACCGCGACCGCAACTTTGACAGGGGCTATGAGGGTGGTCCGCGCTGGGCCGACGAGACAGACTCCGGCAGGGACAATTATTACGACGACACGGACAGAGGCCAACGCTATCGCCGCTAAACCGTATAGGCAATAGATTAGGTAGATTTGGTAGTAGATTAGTTTTAGTTAGTGAAAAAGCAAAGCCAGCCCACGCAGCTGGCTTTGCTTTTTTCGGCTTGTTTGCCTACCTTAAAAAGGAACCTCCTGATTATCACATCGTACACTTAGGGGCCGCACTTAGCAAGTATAGATTTAACCACCTTAAGACACACAGCATGCAGCACGAAGAGCAAGACCCGAGACACCACCCGCACCACTGGGAGCATCAGCAGCACCGCCGCCATCCGGAGCATCCGAGCCACTTTCAGGACTTCAGGAGCCGCTGGGGCGAGCCTATGCCGCCGCTGCCCCCTTACCAGGAATCGTATCCCGACGAGACAGAGCAACATGCCCGCAGGCAACGGTATATGCAGGAGGAATGGCTGCCGGAACAGCGCTACGAGCGCCGGCCCCCTTCCTGGGAGCAACAGCCTCCGCGCAGCGAGCACCCCATGCCATTCCAGCGCGACGTGCATTTCGACCCCAGCAACCAGCGCGTGGAGGACCGTTGGTTCGAAGACCCGCTGATGCCCCACCCGCGCCGCCGCCCGCCCCGCCATTACGATGGCTTCTGGCAGGATTACGAGGATTAAGATCAGCATTGCTAAAGTACAAAGAAGAAGGCCGGACTACCGGCTTTTCTTGTTTTTATATTTTGCCCGGGCACATCCCCTACTAGTCAACGCACTGCCTGCCTCATACTTCGTTTATACTTTGTAATTTTGCCCGGATGGAGGATTTGGAGAGTTTACTGCAGCAGGTACGGGCCTGCCGCATCTGTGAGGAGCACCTGGCCCTGGGGCCGCGCCCGGTATTGGCCGCCAGCAGCACGGCCAAGCTGCTGATCGTGGGGCAGGCGCCGGGCACCAAGGTACACGCCAGCGGCATCCCTTGGGATGACCAAAGCGGCAAGCGCCTGCGGCAGTGGCTGGGGCTGACGCCGGAGGTGTTTTACGACGCCAGCCAGGTAGCCATCATCCCAATGGGCTTCTGTTACCCGGGCAAAGGCAAGTCCGGCGACTTGCCGCCCCGCCCCGAATGCGCCCGGCACTGGCACCAGCGCCTGCTGGCCCAGCTCCCCAACATCCAACTCACGCTGCTGGTTGGCAAGTATGCGCAGGACTATTTCCTAGGCAACCGCGCCAAAGCCACCCTGACCGATACCGTGTCCGCCTGGCACGAGTACCTGCCGGCCTACATGCCCATGCCGCACCCCTCGCCGCGCAACCAGTTCTGGCTACGGCGCAACCCGTGGTTCGAGGCCGATGCCATTCCGTATGTGCAGCAAATGGTGCAGCAACTTCTGTAGAGATTATTTGTATATTGAGTTCCTGTAGCACGTGTCACAAACCCTTTGCCCTGTAAGCTCTATGATATCCTACCCCATAAGCAAACTCCCCGACGTAGGTACCAGCATTTTTACCGTGATGTCGGCGCTGGCCAACGAGCACCGGGCTATTAACCTGTCACAGGGCTTCCCGGATTTTAACTGCCCGGAGCCCCTGGTAAACCTGGTGACCAGGTATATGCAGGAAGGGTTTAACCAGTATGCGCCCATGGCCGGCATGCCACAGCTGCGCCACAAAATCAGCCTTAAAACGGAGAAATTGTATGGGTACCGCCCGGATGAGGAAACAGAAATCACCGTGACCTCCGGCGCTACGGAGGCACTGAACGCGGCCATCACCGCCGTGGTGAAACCCGGAGACGAGGTGGTGCTGCTCGAGCCCTGCTACGACAGCTACGCGCCGGTAATCCGCCTATGCGGAGGCTCCCCCATTTACGTGCCGCTGGTGCTGCCTGATTTTTCTGTGGATTGGGACCAGGTGAAGAAGCGCATCTCCTCCCGCACCCGCATGATTATCATCAACACGCCGCATAACCCTACCGGGGCCGTTATGGGCAAGCAAGACATGGACCGGCTGGCCAACCTGCTCAGCGGAAGCGATATCCTGGTGCTCAGCGACGAAGTATACGAGCACATGGTCTTCGATGGGAAGCAGCACTACAGCGTGCTGCAGCACCCGCAGCTGCGCGAGCGAAGCTTTGTAGTTTCCTCGTTTGGAAAAACCTACCATACCACCGGCTGGAAGGTGGGCTATACCATTGCCCCACCGGCACTTACCAAAGAACTGCGCCGGGTGCACCAGTTCATCACGTTCTGCACTCCCACGCCTTTTCAGCTGGCCATCGCTGACTTTATGGATGAGGCGGCGCACTACCTCGAGCTCCCAAGTTTCTACCAGGCCAAGCGCGACTTTTTTGTGGAGCAACTGAAGCAGACGCGTTTCGAGGTTGTTCCTTCGGCGGGCACCTACTTTCAGCTGGCAAAGTATAGCGACATCACCGTTGCCTATGATTTGGACTTTGCCAAACAACTGACCATCGAAACCGGTGTGGCGGCCATTCCTGTGTCGGCTTTCTATCACAACAAAACCGATAACAAGTACCTGCGCTTCTGCTTTGCCAAGAGCGAAGAGACGCTAAAAGCCGCCGCCGAGAAGCTGGCTAAAGTATAAACTTTGAGAAAGGATGGTTTGACAAAAGACAAAAGACTTTTTTATACTTTGCCAACACAAGTGTACTTATACTTTTACCGATTAACGAAATACGAGTAACGAATAACGATAATGGATTTACGCGTAACCATCGTACAGACCGACCTGCACTGGCAGGATGCTGAAGCGAACCGCCGCATGCTCAGCGAGAAGCTGGCCGCAGCGGCCCCAAAAACCGACCTGATTGTATTGCCCGAGATGTTTACCACCGGCTTCAGCATGACCCCGCAAGGCATAGCCGAGCAGGCCGATACCACTACCCTGGGCTGGATGCAGGAAGAGGCGAAGCGGCATCAGGCTGTGCTGACGGGCAGCGTGATGGTGCAGGAAGGCGAGCGGTTTCTGAACCGCCTCTACTGGGTACGCCCCGACGGCACCTACACCAAGTATGACAAGAAGCACCTGTTCCGGATGGCCAAGGAGCACGATACCTATACCCCTGGCAGTGAGCGCCTGATTGTGGAGCTGAAAGGCTGGAACGTGTGCCCGCTAGTGTGCTACGACCTGCGCTTCCCGGTGTGGAGCCGCAACACTAACAACGCCTACGACCTGCTGCTGTACGTGGCCAACTGGCCCAAAGTACGCCGCCAGCCCTGGAGCACGCTGCTGCAGGCCCGTGCCATCGAAAACCTTGCCTATGTGGTGGGCGTCAACCGCATCGGCACCGACAGCAACGACCACGCCTACTCCGGCGACTCCGCCATCATCCACCCCAAAGGCTACCACTTACTGGAAACAGCTGAGGTGGAAGGCATCCATACGGTAACCCTGAGTAAAAAACAGCTGGAAGATTTCCGGGAGGCTTTCCCTGCGCACCTGGATGCGGACAGGTTTAGCTTGGAGGGGTAAGCTGCTTTTGAGGCATGCCTGTATCCGTGTAACGTAGGAGCCATTTGTACAGGCTCCGAGTAGCATTACGAAGTATAGGCTCATCCCCTCCTTTTCTAAGAGCGGAAGTTTTGCAGTACCGGGCCCAACCACCCCTACCCCTCCTTAGCCAAGGAGGGGAGTCTGTGATTACTGGTGTTAAAATATAAGTTTTGTAGCTTCTGTTTTATCAGCAAAAGTATAAACCCACCCCTAGCCCCTCCGAGGAGGGGACAGCTCATACTTACTACTTTTCCTTGTCATCTCGAGCAGGGCGAGAGATCTATAGGGAATCCTAAATAGATCTCTCCCATAGGTCGAGATGACAGAGTAGCTACAGCTATCGAAAGATTCCCAGCCTTTGGGTTGAGCGCCTTGTGCATGTTGCGGTGCCGCGGATGCGGCAGCCGGAGCAGAGCGAAGGCAGCTTCAGGCACACCGCGCGATGCCCGAAGGCGAGGCCTCCCGGCCTAGGAGGGAGCCAAGCTGGCTATGGAAAGGTGGGTTTGTGGGAACTGGAGGATGAACGATAGCTAGAAAGGATAGCTCGGTTCAAGTTGCAGTAAGCTGTGGCTAGGAAAGGATAAACCGGCAAGTATAGCCAAAGTATAAAAGTATAAGCTGAAGTATAAGTATGGCTTTTCAAGCCAGTTGGGTTGCAAACCCAACATCATAGTTAGGCACGAGCTACAAGCTCGCGCCAGCGGAGCACTAGCGTATACTTGCGCCAGAGAAGCATGAAGTATACTAAAAGTATAAAGTATGGCCTTCGAAACGGAGAGGCCTGCACAAGAAAGAAAAGCAAAACAAAACCGCCACGGCTTAAAGTATAAACCGTGGCGGTGGCTGGTAAGTATAGTATGATTCCTCTTTTCCTGACTCTCGAGAAGAGAAGTTGTTAATTGACTAATGTCGCATGCGCCGCAGTATGGACAACCTTGCCCGGCTTCTTCTTTTTGCGCAGCTTGTTAATCCAGATTAGCGTGCCGGTGATGGGCAGACTAGTGGCGACAAGGCAGGCGATAAAGTATAAAATCTTAGAGAAAGTGCCGTACACATTGCCCAGGTGCAGCGGCTTTATCAGCCCCACAATCTGCTCGTTCAGCGGCTTGTCCGAGAATTTCTCCACCTTCAGCGGCTCGGCGCTGTGCTTGTTCAGCTGTACTTTATCAGAGGCAGCCAGGGCAAAGAAACCTGTTTTGCTTTTCTGGATAACTACGGCTGTGGTATCGTCGGCTGGCAGCGAAAGGCGCAGGTCGCCATTGTAAGGCAGCAGCAGGTTGGCTTGCTGGATGTAGTCTTCCGGGGTGGCGGTGGATGCAGCGGCTGCAATGGTCATGGGCTTTTCCTTACGACCCTTGAATACCTCGGCGCCCATCACGCTGCTCAGGCCATCGCGGTACCACTCAAACGACCAGCAAAGGCCGGTAAGCGCCATAATCAGCAGCAGGATAGAAGAGTAAAAACCCAGCGTGTTGTGCAGGTCGTGGTTGACGCGCTTCCACTTGGCGTTGGTTTTAATCTTGAGCCCCTGCTTCCAGTTCTTGCGCTTCACGGGAAACCACAGCACCAGGCCCGTCAGTACCAGGAACGTGAAAATGATGGTGGAAGCCCCCACGATAATCTTGCCCACATCCCCCTCTATCAACAACCAGCGGTGCATTTTCATTACGGTGGTGAAAAACTCTGCCGTAGCGCTCTCCGGAGTACCTACCACCTGGCCGGTGTAAGGGTTTACATAGTAGGTGGCCGGCCTTCCGCCCCCGCCGCCTTTGCCTTGCTCTCCGCCTTTCCCCTTAGAGGAGCCCTCGCCTTTACCGCCTTCCGGACCCTTGGCAGGAGCAATCCCTACGCTGTAGGTGCTGGCTTTGTCCTCCGGTATATTCAGGCTTACTACGCTTCCTTTCAGTTCCTGCTCCAGTTGGGCAATTAACACGTTGGGGGCCAGAGGCTGTGCGTTGGCTGGCACCTCCACGCTATACTTGCCGGGGTCCATCAACTTCTCTACCTCGTCCTTAAAAGTATAGATAGTGCCCGTAAGGCATACTACAAACAGCACCAGGCCGCTGGCAATACCCAGCCACAGGTGTACATCATTGAAAAGCTTGCGCCAAGTATACTTTTTCATGGTGTTGTGAGGTGTAGGGGTTAGGTCAAAAAAAGCTACCGGTAAATATCGGTAGCTTTTTTGTTATTTGGAATCAATCTAATTAAAACTTATAAGTAACTACCCCGGAAAAGTTTCTGGGCTGAATGCGGTCGATGAAGCTGGTGCGGTAGGCATCGTACCCCACGGTGTCGAAGATGTTGTTGAACAGCGCTCTTACGCCCCAGTGCTTCTTAAACTCGTAGCCTAGCTGGGCATTTACGATGGTATAGGCTTTATTATACCAGGGCGCGGTGTTCGGCTCGATGTTGTGATACTGCACACCCTCTACGGTCCAGTCGTTGTAAGGGCGCTCGCCCAGGTAGTAGGCGCCGGCTCCAATGTTAAGGCCCTGCAGCAAGCCGCTTCTCAAAGTATAGTTGGCGTAGGCGTTAAAGGTATGCTTTGGCGTGTTGTTCGGAGCAGAGCCTGGCACAAAAGTCGTGTGGTTTTTGTACTGCGC
Source organism: Pontibacter chinhatensis (assembly GCF_900113285.1). Classification (GTDB taxonomy): domain Bacteria; phylum Bacteroidota; class Bacteroidia; order Cytophagales; family Hymenobacteraceae; genus Pontibacter; species Pontibacter chinhatensis. Next base: position 607,450 of record NZ_FOOT01000003.1, on the reverse strand, counting down.
GTCGATGTACGAGTAGCCGGTTACCAGCTCCAGGTTCTCTAGCACACGGCCTGTCAGCTCTACCTCTATCCCCTTACGCTCATCATTACCGCCCTTGATGTAGTAGCCGGTTGGCAGCACCACGCCATTCTCGTCCACGGTAAAGGCCTGCAGGTTCATGTCCTTGTTGTTGATTTTGAAGAAGGTCAGGTTAAAGCGCAGGCGGTCGTTGAGCCACTCTGATTTAATACCCGCCTCCAGTTGGTCGATACGCTCGGCACCCAGCGCTTCTCCGTTCACGTCTACCACAGAGGCAGAGCGCGGGTTGGTGCTGTTGGTGTAAGAGCCGAAGACGTTCAAGCCGTCTTTGATGGTAAACATCACCCCGGCCAGTGGGTTCCAGAACTCAGTAGTGGCACTGTTCTCGCCGTTATCACGGGTTTTGTTTGTGCTGTAACGCACGCCGCCGTATACTCTGGCCCATTTGGTAAGCTGAATCACATCCTGGAACGTGGCGCCGAAGCGGTAATCGTAGGCGCGGGTGCCGCCGGTGCGCTCAAAGCCTGGCAGGTTCTCGGGCAGTGTATTGCTCACTGTGGCCGGGTCGAAAACGTCAATTTCGTCGATGGCGATAGAGTTATAAGTAGGCTGGAACAGGTCGATGTAGCGGTAATCCACGCCCACCTGGAATGTATGGTTGATCTTGCCAGTCTCTATTTTACGGCCTACCAGGTCCAGCTGCAGCACGGTGCTGTTATCCTCACGGGTAGAGTTGTGGGCAATCGAGCGGCGCCACCAGTTCACCTGGTCCACGTTCACGCCTGTTTCCTTGTTGGCTTTCAGGGCCGCCAGGTTCGTTTTAATGGCGTCATAGTTATAGTTGGAGTTGAAAACAGCGGCGCGCAAGTATAAATTGTTGGTGAAGTTGTAGTTGTAGCGGGCCGTGTAAGTCGTGTGCTTCAGGTCGGTTTTATCAGACTCAAAACCCAGGAAGCGCTCTGATGGCAGGTCGTAGATCTTGTTCTCCTTGTTGCCCACCGACAGGTTTACGGTACCCGCGTCAATGCCCTGCTCCTCTCTGAAATAGTCCATCTCCAGCGTTAAGGTACTGCGGTTGTTTGGTCTCCACTCCAGGGATGGGTTGATGTAGAACGACTCGTTGTCCATGTGGTCGCGGAACTTGCCGCCGTTCTCGTAAGCACCGTTCAAACGGATGGCCACTTTGTTGTTCTTGTCCAGCACGCGCTGCACGTCGAAGGTTGGCCTGATGAGTCCCCAGCTGCCCACGCGCATCGACACGGCTCCGGTGTTTTCAAACTTAGGTGTCTTGGTGACGATGTTCACAATACCGCCCGGGCCACCCAAATCGGTAGAGGCACCCATGGTAATAGAGCTGGCCCCTTTCAGCACCTGGACGCTCTCCACACCCTGCATATCGGTAGAGAAGCCCTGGCCGCGGAAGTCCGTCATTACGCGCACGCCGTTCTTCAGCGTCGGGATGCCGCGGAAACCGCGCGAGGAGATACTCTCCCGTACCCCGCCGTAGGTGGCGTAAGTATAAACGCCGGGCACATTGCGCACGCCTTCAATTACGGTCAGCGCGCCCTGCTGCTCTATCAGCTTCTCAGAAATCACGGAGATGCTCTGGATCTGCTCGCTGGGCTTCAGGGGCAGGCGGGTGATGGCGTCCAGCTTCTCAGGCTGCTTGTCCCGCACGCCAAACACTTCTACTTCTGATATTTGGCTGGCTTTCTGCTTCAGCGAAAGTGTAATTTCCTCCGTCTCGCCCTGCACCAGTGTTACCTGCTGCGGCTTGCAGTCGAAGCCCAGAAGTATGGCGCGCACTTTATAAGTACCGTTTTGGATGCGGTTGATCTCGAAGTTGCCCTGATCGTCGGTCATGGCACCGTAGCGGGTGTTTTCTATCACCACGCTGGCAGAAGATACCGGCTTGCCGTCTTCACCGATTACTTTGCCTCTGATGGAGGAAGTGCTTTGCGCCCAGGCCAGCTGGCACAGCGTTAGCAGAAAGAGAAGTAGGGTATATTTTTTTAACATATCTGAGGGTATGGTTTACTCACAGCCAGCGCTGCGGATGTTTTATTTATTTAGACTAATTACAAATAGTGATGCAAACTTATACTCTCAGGTCTTTAGCCGCAAGCAAATCCGGAAAAATATTTGGCGGGATGAATACTTATTAAGCAGAAGTGCTGCCACGGCGGGTTAACAAAAGACGTCTGAACCCGTTACTTACCTAGTCACATGTTTAACCACAAAAAACAAACTTACACATGGCTAATAAACTAGAAGGGAAGAAGATAGCTATTTTGGTAGAGGAAGGATTTGAGCAGGTGGAGCTGACAGAGCCGCTGAAGGCGCTGAAAGAGGAAGGTGCCGAGGCGCACATCATCTCCCCGAACAAGAACAATGAGATAAAGGCCTGGAACCACACCGACTGGGGCGATACTTTTAAGGTAGACAAAAAACTGAACGAGGTGCAGGCGGACAGCTACGATGGGCTGCTGCTGCCTGGCGGTGTGATGAACCCCGACCACCTGCGCGGCAACAAGGAGGCTGTGAGCTTCGTGAACAAATTTATGGAGAGCCGCAAGCCCGTAGCCGCCATCTGCCACGGCCCTTGGACGCTGATTGAAACCGGAAAAGTAAGGGGCCGGAAAATGACCAGCTACCCAACGCTGCAAACCGACTTAAAGAACGCCGGCGCCGAGTGGGTGGACCAGGAAGTGGTGGTAGACCAGGGCCTGGTGACCAGCCGCAACCCCGACGACATTCCGGCATTCAACAGAAAGATGGTTGAGGAGTTTGCCGAAGGGAAGCACGACCGCTAAGCGATCTATGATTTATACTTTGCAAGCCGCACTTTACACGTTAAGGTGCGGCTTTGCTTTTATCCGCAAGTATAAACCATCCTCTGTTTCTATACTTCTGCAGTTTATACTTTCTGGGAGAGGAGGCCTATGCTTTGGTGGAGATGTAACCCCCCCCCCTTAGCTGCGCTCGCTACCTTCGAACTCCCGTTCTCGGTAGTCCAGAGGAGGGGAATTTCTGTAATTGTAGAGTGACTCCCCTCCTCGGAGGGGTTGGAGTGGGTTAATTGCTAGTAGATTTATACTTCGGCAAAGGCAACATGTCGGATTTATACTTTGTAAACTTACTGCACCATCCGGAACAAAGGTTCGGCGTAATTTTCCAGAAGTACAACCAGCACCAGGTTCAGCAGCAGCAGGAACATCCCCTGAAGCATAATCGACTGCCCCCAGCCCTGCATCTGCTCCGTTTTAAACGATATGCGCGCCCGCTCTTTCAGGAAGGCGCCCAGAAGTATAAACCCAGAACTCAGGCCAAGGCCCAGGTAAAGCACTTTCTTGAACGAGTCGTGCAGCTGCAGGCTCTCGCTCAGGGCAAAAGAGGTGCTGTCTTTGGAAAGGATAACGTAGAGGGCGTAGCTGGCCACCAGCAGGTTCATGATGTTCCAGTACACGTTCATCTGATGGAGGTACTTCCGGCTACGGGTAGCTTTGGTGAGCTTGAAACTGCTGTAAAGGATGTTCGCGATGGCCCACCCACCAAGTATAAACATGCCTGTTTCCAGCACATTTGCCTGCCCCCGGTTCAGTTGGCTCAGGCTTTGGGCACTGGCTGTCAGGCTAAGCAGAAGCAGGGAAAGCAGGTAAAGGTATTTTCTCATAAGCAAGGCTTGGTTTCATGAGTAGGAACGCACCAAGAGCGGCTTTAGCATACCGCCACCGCTGTTTATGCCTGCAACGCCGCCGGGCATACTTTGTTGCAGCAGTATAAGCCGCTACCTGTCAGGGCTTTCGGTGCACAGCCACGATGTCCAGGCCCAGGTTCACCTCCGGCCGGATGGTTTTGTCGCCCAGCGAGTTGTCGGAGCGGTACACCAGGCCCCACTTGGTGCGGTCTATGTTGAAATTGGCTTTGGCGTGCAGCAGGCTATCCTCCAGCGTTACCCGCGCCGGAAACGACACGCTCCTGGTATGGTTGCGGATGGTGAGGTTACCGGTAACGCGGTGCGAGGGATGCTTTACTTTATACTCGCTGTACTGGGGGCTCACCCCGCTGTTTTGCTCGGCGGTGCTGTCGTAGGGGGCGATGCCGGTAAGCTCGAAGGTGGCGGTGGGGTACCGCTCCGAGTCGAAGAAATCTTCAGATCGCAGGTGGTCTGTCAGTTTTTGGTTGCTTTTGGAGTCGATGGTCTTGTCGGTGGCGCGCGCGGTGGTCATGTCCAACTCGATAAGGCCACCGGTCAGAAGCCCGTCTTTCATGTACAGCTCACCGTGCTGTATGTCGATGAGGCCATTGTGCCGGCCCGTCATCTTGGCGCCTATCCAGGTCAGTTCGCTGCGGCTGGTGTCTATCACAAAGGTATCGGTGGGCAGGGTGCGGTTTTTCTGTACGATGGCATCCCCAATCAGCGCCTCGTCTGTTTTAATGGTGGTGTCGCAGGCGCAGAAAAGCAGGAATACGCATAGCAGCCGGTGCTGAAGAGGCTTGCCCATATAGAGTTACAATTGATGATGACAGTTTTTCCTTATCTGGTACGCTTGCATCCGCTAAAACGATATTGTCTATACTTCGGGAGCCGCCATCAGCCGGCCCCGGACACCTGAGTTTATACTCGTGTTTGCCTAAAGGCCAACCCCCAGGTATACCTGTATCACCCCGTTCTTGGCGTCAGCGTCAAGGCTCTTGCCGCCTGAGTCCCGCTTCAGCAGGTCGCCGAGGCCGTGGCCGTAGCGAGCCCCCAGCCTGAACCTTCCCATTTTCCCCTCCAGGCCGGCGGCAAAGCCATAGTCAAAGGTATGGTAGCGTTCCAGGTCCACTTCCTTCTCCTCCTCCTGCGCCGTCATCATCACTCCCACCTGCGGCCCCAGGTGCACGCTCAGGTTGTCGGAGATGTTGAACACGGCCAGCACAGGCGCCTCCAGGTAATCCAGCCGGTGGGCGGTACCCTCCCGCTCAAAGCCCTTGCGCGAATACAGCAGCTCGGGCTGCAGCGAGAAGAAGTTGCTGATGCCGAGTTGGGCAAACACCCCGGCATGATAAGAGGTAAGGCTGCTGGTGGAGCCGAGGCGGTCTTTGTCGCTGCCGTGCAGGTTGGCGAAGCTAACGCCGCCCTTAATGCCGATGCCTGAGTTGGGGGAGCGGCTGAGCAGGTTGTGGTTCTGCATAAACCTTCCGGGTATCTCGGTGTCCTGGGCAAAACCGGTAGTGGCCCATAAGAGCAACGCCGCAAGAAGAAGCTTTTTCATGGTTCGGGTGACTGGGTGAATGATTGGCAAATAAAGTATAGCATATATATAGTACTTATACTTTATACGGATGCATAAGTTATACTTCTGCCGTAAATTATACAACTTAAAAAGAAGGGTTAAATCACCATCTGGTGCCTCAGCATAATTGTGCTTTTCTCATGGCACAAAAAGTACAATCTGCGAAAAGGCATGTGTTGCAACATCTGCTGCGTGTGTGGATAATTTCCACACCTTTGCTGATTTTCACTGAAGTATAGCGAAAGAAGGGTCGGTTTCCACCGGAAGTTCACAGCTTTTAGTGGATAAAGTCGGGTAATCAACATAGTTATCCACAGTTATCCACCAAAAATCAGCCCAAATCTATATATCAAGGCACAATTTAAAATGGTTACAAAAGTTATCCACCAGTAATACCAAGTATGCTATGAATTGGATTAATTTCTGTTTCAGAACCGTAAGCCTGTTTGCCTTGTTTATACTTCCCCGGGCTTGCTTTAGAGGCGGGGTAATTATTAGTTTTGTGCTATGCTGAAGATTGCCTGGTCTGAGATTTTTGCCCACAGCCTGCCCGAAGGCCACCGCTTTCCGATGGCCAAGTATGATTTGCTGCCCGAACAGCTGCTCTACGAAGGCACCATCACCCAGGACAATTTATTTGCCCCGGAGCCCCTGCAGGAGCAGTTTATACTCGACACCCACGCCCCGGATTACTGGCAGCGGCTGAGCAGCCTGCAACTCACGCCCTCGGAGGTGCGCAAAACGGGCTTCCCGCTCTCGGAGCAGCTGGTGCAGCGCGAAGTAGTGATTATGAACGGCACGGTGCAGGCGAGCTTGTTTGCGCTGGAGTATGGCATCGGGATGAACATTGCCGGCGGCACCCACCACGCCTTTACCGACCGTGGCGAGGGCTTCTGCCTGCTCAACGACATCGCCATCGCGGCCAACCACCTGCTCAAGTATAAAAGTATAAACAAGGTGCTGGTGGTGGATTTGGACGTGCATCAAGGCAACGGCACGGCGCAGATTTTCGAGCACGAGCCGCGCGTGTTTACCTTCAGCATGCACTGCGGCCACAATTACCCGTTCCACAAGGAGAAATCGGACTTGGACGTGCCGCTGGCCGAGGGCACCGACGACAAAACCTACCTGGCTATACTTCGGGAGACGCTGCCGCGCCTAGTGGACGAGGTGGAGCCGGAGTTCGTGTTTTTCCAGTCGGGGGTGGATGTGCTGGCCACGGATAAGCTGGGCAAGCTGGGCATGAGCATCGAGGGCTGCAAAGAACGCGACCGCACGGTGCTGGAGCTGTGCCGGAAGAACAAGCTGCCGGTAACGGTAAGTATGGGCGGCGGCTACTCCAGGCAGTTGGCACACATCGTGGAGGCGCACGCCAATACCTTCCGGCTGGCGCAGCAGCTGTGGTTTTAGGTAGAAAGTTAGAAGGTTAAAAAGTTAGAAAGTCAACATCTCCGAGCGTAAAACCATACATTGGGCAAACCTTCGTCAGTAACGATTTTTATCCAGCCTTCTAATTCATATTCAGTTAGCTCATCCTGCTCTAAGTCACTTACACATGGGTGCTCCTTATACTTCTTAACCTTCACTTTTGCCCATGCACCTTGCATTTGGCCAGTTGGCGATATTTCAAATAAATCTCCTTTTAAAGTCTTAAGTAACACTGCATTAGAGGAAGGAGTTTTTCTGAGGTTCAGCCCTGGTGCATTGGCATAATAGCCCAACACATCGCCAGCACCCGATAGAAGAAAGCTTTGCCAATCTGAAAGCCGGAAACTCTTACGCTTTATTTCCGCTTCGCTGATCCAAATGTCCGAGCTTTTGCCCAATATTCTTACAAAGCCTTTTTTCCTCTCAACGTATGGAATAGCCCATACTTCATAGCCAATCTGCTCTAGGTTTGTATAGCTTATTTGTTGTTGCGTTCTGGTGCTCGTTTGTTGAAAAAACAGCTTATAAGGAGCTTGGTCGTCATGGCTGCTATCGCCAACACGTGTCAGTTTCCCTATCGCTGAGCCACTAGGTGCATCAAAAACTGTAAAGCCATCCGGAGGGGCATAGACACAGCAAACATCTGATTCTTCGACCTGGGAAAAGTCAGGCAGAATAAGCCCACTCTGATATACCTGAGCCGAAGCAATGGTTGAGGTCAGCGTTAAGTATGCCACTAAGTATAGAGGTAGCATTTTGAACATATTCCTGCTTTTCATCCTGCGCATCCTTACATCCTGTAAATCCTGATTCAGACAACCACTGGGCCTAATCCCGCTCCCGCAGCTTGTCTTCATCGCGCTTCTTAATGGGGAAGAACACGCGGAGGATAAGGTAGATGATGGGGGCCAGCGCCAGCGTTAGGATGACGATCAGGATGACTTTCAGCGCCTTGAAGAAGAGGGTGATGGCTAGTGCCGAAAGAATAACGGAGACTGAGAAAAGAATCCAGAAGTTAATGGTTTGTCTGCTCATGGGTAAACTTTAAAGGGTACTACGAGGACGGGCGCTCGCCAGTGGCAACCCGGACGGCATACATCAAGAGCGGGAACAGGTAGATCAGCAGCTCCGGCAGCGTAGGTACCGTGCCTTTTTTAGCGATCAGCAGAAGCGCGAGCACCGTATAGGCGAGTGCCAGCCAGAGGTGCAGTCGTAGCGGGAGAAACCTGTTCATCGGCTTTTACTTTTAATCTATAAGCAAAGTATAAATCGGGAGGATTTATACTTTATACAGCGCCAGTTGCCACCTGAAGGCCCACATCCAACGCAAGTTATACTTGGTGATGCCCGCCTGCCGTACCAGCTCTTCCAGCTCCTGCCTCCGGAAAGCCCGCCAAACTGAGAGCGGCGCATCATTTTTTACGAGAGGCGACCTGGAAAAAGCCGCCGTGATATACTTGATGGAATAATAAGCCAGCCAGTGGCGGTGCAGGTCGTTGATGATAACGGCTATACTTGCCTGCCGGTGCAGTTGCCGGAACATGTGCACCAGCTGCGCATCGGTGAAGTGATGGCAAAACAGGCTGCAGACGACCACATCATACTTTTGCAGGGCGAACTCCTCTGAAAAAACATCGTGCTGCTGCACCTGCACCTCGGGGTAATGGTGGCAATGCCGGCGGGCGTACTGCACCATAAAATCGTTCGCATCTATGCCTACCAGCTCTACTTTTATACTTTTGCGCCGGGCCCAGCGGGCTATACTTTTCAGTGTGTCGCCGCCGCCGCAACCGATGTCGGCGATGCGCAGGTGCCGGGGTTTGTACTTGGCCACCAGCCTGTCCAGCGCATCCAGCACCACTTTGTGCCCGCCCAGCCAGTTGTTTATCACCTCCAGCTCGGCCAGGTTCTGCCGCAGCTCCTCGCCCGACAGCGTCAGGTCGTCCATCAGCTCCGGCTCGCTAGACCGCTGCCTCAGCATGTGCATAGTGGACTTTGAGTAACATGGATTCGAGGGTGAGGCCGGGGCCGAAGGCGAAGCTCAGTACCGGCTCGTCCTTTTCTTGCGGTGTCAGGGTTTGCATCAGCTCCTTGAGCACAAACAGCACCGTGGCCGACGACATGTTGCCGAAATCGCGCAGCACCCGGTAGGCAAAGCGGTTGTCGTGCGCCGTCATGCCCAGCTCCTGCTCAATCACCTCCAGGATGCGGCGCCCGCCGGGGTGTATGGCAAAAAGCTTTATCTCGGAGAGGGTAGTTTTGAGCCCTTGCAACAGCCGCTCGGTCAGTTGCCGGATACCGTTTTTGATGAGGTCGGGCACATAGGAGGAGAGCGTCATCTCAAAGCCGGTGTCACCGATATGCCAGGCCATGTCGCGTTTGCCCGCCGGGGCCAGGTCGCAGTGGAAGGACTGCAGCTCCAGGCTCACCTGCCGGCAGGGCTGCCCCTGCATCAGCACGGCGGCCGCGCCGTCGCCAAACAAAGCGTTCGACACGAGGTGGTCCTGCTCGGGGTTTTTCTGGAAATGAATGGTACAGATTTCGGTACAGACAAGTATAACTTTTGCCTCGGGGTTGGCCCGGCAGATAGAATCGGCCAGTTTGATGGCGTTAAAGGCGGCGTAGCACCCCATAAAGTTCACCGATGTGCGCTGCACGCAAGGCGAGAGATTCAGCCGCTCCACCAGCTCAATGTCCAGCCCCGGCGCATACATGCCCGTGCAGCTCACCGTTATCAGGTGCGTCAGCTCGCTCAGCTGCACCGGCCCCGCCTGCTCCAGGCAGCTGCGTATCGCCTTCTCTGATAAATCCACCGCGTGGCGGCGGTATACATCCATGCGCTGCTGCACCGTCGGGAAAGGCTCCAGCGTAGGCGTGTTGGGGTAGAAGGAGAAGCTGCCATTCTGGCGGGTGTAGTCCTCCAGCACACTGTAGCGCTGCCCAATGCCTGACACGCGGTACAGCGCCCGCAGCTTGCGGGTGTCCTGCTCCCCGAACTGCAGGGCGGCGGCCATAAAGTCCGCTACCTGCATCTGCGGTATCTTGTGCGGTGGGGTAGCCGTGCCAATGGCGCAAATGTAGCTTTTCATGGGGTTGGGGTTACGGGTATAAGGCTTGCGGCCCTGCATCCTGTGTGCCCGTAGAAAGTATGGGATGCAGAAAGTAAGCCGTGCCGCCTAAGTATGGAATAAGTACGGAAGCAGCTGACAGTTAGATATAGGGGAGCTGATTTAGAAAGGCTTTCCGTGGGTTTGGCGCATCACCAGCTGCACGGCCGGCGGCACCACCCTCAGCAGCCCTACCGCCACCTCCGACAGCAGCGGCCCGCCAAACAGCCCCTGCACCGCCCGGCCCAGCCGCAGCCGGCCGGCGAACTGCTGCTCCCAGGCCAAAGTATACTGCTGCTCCAACTCCAGCCGCGTCAGGCTGCCCCCGAAGTATAAAAGCACCTTTCCCGTAGCGATTTTAGCTGCATGTATCGCCATGGCCATGCCGTTGCCGCAAAGGGGCGTAATCATGCCGGCCGCATCGCCGCACAGGAGCATGTGGTTCTCCACGCAGGTTTTGTCGGCAAAGGAGATCTCATTGATAACCTCGGGCTGCGGGTACAGAAACTCGGCCTCCGCGAAAAGGCGCCGCAGGTGGGGGTTGCGGCAAAGTATAGCCCGCTCCATGGCCGGTATGGTTCCATGCGCTTTCAGGTTGTCGCGGGTGGTGAGGTAGCAGAAGCAGTACTTGCCGTCCTCGATGGCCGAGGTACCGGCGTAGCCATTTTTAAAGTTGTGCAGGGCAATCAGGTCGCGGGGGAAATCGTGGGTGATGTGGTACTTGACGCCGATGTAAGGCGAGCGTGCCCGGAAGAAGCTTCGCTGCAGCTGCCGGTCGAGGTTGGAACGCTTGCCGAAGGCACCAATGGCCACACGCGCTTTTATACTTTTCCCATTTGACAGGAGGAGCGAAAAAGCGTCGTTTTCAAAATTTACCTCTTGTACTGTTTGCTGTAGTATAAACTGCACCCCCTGCTGCTGCGCCAGCCCGTAAATGTAAGAATCCAGCGTATAACGGCTCACCCCGAAGCCGCCTAAATCCAATTTTGCATACAGTGTATTCCCGCCGGGAGAAGTGAGCATGAAGCGGCTGATACGGGCGGGCTGCAAAGCGCTAATCTGCACGCCAAGCTGGCGCAGGTAGGGCAGCGCCTCATTGGAAATATACTCCCCACACACCCTGTGGAACGGATATGCCTTTTTCTCGACGAGCACCACCTGCAGCCCGGCCCTTGCCAGCCCCAGCGCACAGACCAAGCCGGCTAAGCCGCCCCCTATCACCGCCACATCTTTTACCATCAAAAGGAGAATTCTGTTGGATATTAAATTTATACAAATTTACTTTGCTAAACTTAGTGAACACCCCCATTTTAGGGGGTGTAACGTATGAACAAAAAAATATTGCCCTCGTTTTTAATAATGGAACGACTTTTGTCCTTTATTTTACGTAAAGGCATTCTACATCAGAATTATATGAAACAATTTATACTTACTGTTATCACATGTTTTACTGTACTGTTGGTGCAGGCGCAGGGGACACCCGCGCAGCAAACAGACAAAAACCCGCTTGGGTTAGTACAGGAGGAGGATGTGGCCATCTACCCAAACCCGAGTAACGGGGTGTTCACCATCTCTGTCTCCAACCTGCACGCAACGCAGGTAGAGCTTACCATCCTGAACGTGATCGGTAACGAGATATACCGTGAAACGTTGAGCAACCATGAGCCAAAACTGAGCAAAACCATCAACCTGGACCGCCACGCCAAAGGCTTGTACTATGTGAAGCTGGAGGCCGATAACTACAGCGCTGTCCGGCGCGTGGTGATTAAATAGCAATTCGATTACGAGTCAACAAAAGCGGCTATCCCACCTAAAGGATAGCCGCTTTTGTTTTGCAGGCCTCCAGTCCTTACTCCTGCGCATGCGCCGGAAGTATGGTTTTAGGCACGTAACCGGTGTACTGCACCGTATCCTGCCGGATACGGGCTTTCGCAAACATGGTATTGGAGGTGTCCAGCACATAAATCTGCTGCGTGGTGTCGAAGTATGCTACAGGCACCGCCTCAAAGTCAGGCTCGCTGTAGAGCTTGCCGTGGATAAGCGGCCTGACGGTATAAATAATGTCCGGCGGCAGCGGCAGCGGGATTCCTGTTTCGCTGGCAATGACGGCCTGCTCCTCTTCCGTTGCATGGTCTTTCTTGCCAGAGCACGCGCAAAAGCAAAGCAAAACCAGGGCGATGGACAGGGGTCTCTTCATGAAAGGGAGTGAGTAGTATAGTATGCTGTATATGTAGCTGGGACGTATAATGTTACAAATGCACGGAAAAATACACCTACCTGCCTGCCGCTTCGACCAAAGCGGCCCAACCCCGGACAAGTTACCTTACTTGTAGCAGAGGCAGTGTTTGCGTTTAGAACAGATGCTCCACCCAAAAGGGCAAGACAGCGGCAAGTATAAGTATAACCGCAGCTGACAGGTGCAGGCAGAAACTTGCTTTTATTGCTTTCTGCTTGAACAATAGCGAATAAGCAGTGATTACGTATACAGCAACCGTGGCGCTGCAGGCCTTTTCTGCCGGAGTTGCTTTAACCCGACAGGCCACCGCGTGCCGCGAGATTTTTTGTTACTCACACCTTTGCATCAAGCATATTTCTACTTAGCGGAATGATTGCTGTATCAAACAACCAATACTACGGACTGAATTACGACCGCACCAAGAATCGTATCTACCTTAGAATTAACAACTATTGGAAATCACCTGACGTGGTGCCAACTTATATGAGCGATTGGGATCAGGTAATAGAACTGGCTAAGCCCGGTTTTACCCTGCTGGCAGACTTCCGTAACATGCTCACGCACCCGACTTCTGTGAAAGAAATGCATGAGGCCATCGCCAACCGGCTGGCCGAATCAAACATCTCCTACGTAGCCGAAGTATCGCTCACAGACCGGATAGCCGTGCTGCAGGTAAGCGGCGTGTGGAAGCAGATTGGGAAGGGAAGTATAAAAGTGGCCGACATTGTGCTTGGCGAGCACATTCTGGACCAGCTTATGGGTGCGGAGCAATAGAGGGCAAAACTCCGGAACAGGCGTAGGCAAAGTATATATTATACTTTGCCTACGCCTGTTCGTTTCCGCATCAGGTATTAGCGCAGGAAAAGAACTTGGTCAACGATGTAGTTAGAGGCCCTGGTTTATACTCTCCCAGAACGCCCTCCCACAACGCATCATTAAAGCCAGTTAGCGGGGTAGGCCAGGGTGCCTCAAATACATTACTTACAACCATTCAGCACTAAGGCTCCGTGCCTCTCCACAACACAGTTCTAAAAGATGCCTTTGTTAAGCAATTATTACTTCTTCTCTGGGAAGGTAGGCTAATCTTTAACCTTTAGGTATAACGCCAGTAACATTCTGATAACCTCGGCGGGATAGCTTTGCGGTCAAATAACCAACCGACCAAAATGCTATTAAAAATTTCTACTCTCATTACGAAGAGGCACATGGCGGCAGTATTTCTGCTGTTGCTGTGTTGCCAGTTGGCTGTAGCGCAGTCGCTCTCCGTTCAGGGCAAGGTTTCCGACACCAAGGGCATGGCGCTCCCGGGCGCAAGTGTCGCTGTTAAAGGAACCGCTACGGGCACCGTTACCAACATGGACGGCAGCTATGCCCTTCGGGTGGGCGGCGCAGAGGATGTGCTGGTAGTAAGCTACATCGGTTTCCAGACAAAAGTAATTCCGGTAGGAAACCAATCCACCATCAACATCACCCTGAGCGAGGACGACAACAGCCTGAACGAGGTAGTGGTGACGGCCCTGGGTATCGAGCGGGAGGAGAAGGCCCTGGGCTACGCCACCCAAACCGTTACCGGCGAAAGCCTGACCAATGCCCGCTCCAATAACTTTGCGAGCGCCCTTTCCGGCAAGGTGGCCGGTCTGAGCCTGGTGTCCCCCGGTTCTGGCCCCGTGAACTCCACCCGTATATCGCTGCGTGGGGATAACTCGCTGGACCCTAACGGCAACAACGCGCTGATCGTGCTGGACGGGGTGCCGATGAACAGCGACATGACCAGCTCCGGCGTGGACAACGCCTACGGGGCGGGCTCGGGAAATGACATCCCGGTGGACTTCGGCAACGGCATCGCCGACATCAACCCTGACGACATTGAAAGTATAACCGTACTGAAAGGTCCAAGCGCGGCGGCACTTTACGGTAGCCGTGCAGCTAACGGCGTACTGATCATTACCACCAAGTCTGGCAGCAGCAGGAAAAAAGGCCTGGGCGTGACAGTGAGCTCCAACTATAGCATTAACGATGTGCTTCAGTGGCCGGATTACCAGTATGAGTATGGCCAGGGAACGCATAACCTGAACAAGGACGGAATACCTTATTACTCTTATCATGCCTCTGAGGATGGAGCCAACACAGGCAGCACCAGCAGCGCCTACGGCCCTAAGTTCGACGGACAATACTTTTATCAGTATGACCCTACGCTGGAGGGACAGTCGGCCGAGCGCCAGCTGTGGAGGCCCTACAAGGATAACATCAAGGGCTTTTTTAGAACAGGCTCCACCATCACCAACAGCGTAGCCGTGGATGGAGGCAATGAGCGTGGTTCGGCCCGCGCTTCCCTGACGCACTCCAAGAACGAGTGGATTATGCCCAACACCGGCTTTGAGCGCATGACGGCCGCCCTGAGCCTGAACTATAAGGTGTCTGACAAGCTAAAGCTGAACTCCAAGGTTAACTTCACGCACAAGAAAAGCGATAACCTGCCGGGCACCGGCTACAGCAACCAGTCCATCGCCTACTTCATGATTTTCCAGAACCCGAACGTGGATTTGGCCTGGTACGAGCCGAGATGGAAAAAGGGCAAGGAGCAGATTGAGCAGATACACCCTTTCAGCTCTTACATCGATAACCCTTATGTGATTGCCTACGAGATGACCAACGCGCTGAACAACTACTCCACTGTGGGTAACTTGTCGGCCACGTACGAGTTCTCCCCAAAACTGGACCTGCTGGTGCGCTCCGGCATTACCACAAGCCAGGAAGACCGCGAGCAGCGACGCCCGTTCAACACGGCCAACTTCCCGCTGGGCTACTACAAAGAGCAGAGCATTTTCGACTATGAAATCAACACCGACTTCCTGGTGACCTACAAGGAGCAAATCGGCAGCGACATCGACATCAGAACTTCGTTTGGTGGCAATACCAGACGCGAAAAGTATAGGCATACGGCCGGGGTGCTGGACGGCCTGGTGATTCCAGGAGTATACAAGCTCTCCAACGGCATCAGCAACCCGATGATGACCACCAGCCACGCAAACAAGCATGTAAACAGCCTTTACGGTTTGGCCACTTTCTCTTACCAGGACAAGGTGTTTGTGGACGTGACGGGCCGTAACGACTGGTCCTCCACACTCCCGGTGCAGAACAACTCCTTCTTCTACCCTTCCATCAGCTCCAGCTTTATCCTGAGCGATATCTTTACCTTGCCGCGCCAGGTGTCTTATGCCAAGCTGAGACTTTCGGCCGCAAAAGTAGGCAACGATACACGCCCTTACCGAACCAGAAAGTATTATGGGCAGAGTGACTTTGCCGGCTCCGGTTCCATGCCTACTATCCTGCACAACGCGGATTTCAAGCCAGAACTGACCACCAGCTACGAGGCCGGTCTGGAGTACAGGCTGTTCCAGGGGCGCCTGGGTATGGACATTACACTATACCGTAGCTTCACTGAGAACCAAATCCTCGAAATCCCGCTTGACCCGACCACCGGTTACAGCAGGGCGGTGATGAACGCTGGAAAAGTAAGAAACCAGGGTGTAGAACTGATGGTGAACGCCACCCCGGTAGAGACAAGGGACTTCCGCTGGAACACCTCCGTGGTATGGTCCAAAAACGACAACCAGGTGATGGAACTGGCTGAAGACCTTGGAGCAGACCAGCAGGTAATACACATGGGCGGCCAGGCCAGCATCATTGCCAAAGTGGGCGGATCTACGGGTGACATTTACGGCTTCGGCTTTGTGAGAAGCCCCGACGGGCAGATAGTATATGACAACGCTGGTCTGCCGGCTTACCCCCAGGAGACACAGTACATCGGCAACGCGTATGCCGACTGGAAGGCTGGCTTCAACAACGAGTTCTCTTTCAAGAACTTCCGCCTGAACGTGTTGCTCGATGGACAGTACGGGGGCATCATCTACTCCCAGACGCACCACAAGATGGCCGAGCAGGGCAAGCTGAAAAGCACGCTGATGGGCCGTGAAGAAGGCTTCATCATCGGGGACGGTGTGGTGGACAACGGCGACGGAACCTACTCACCAAACACCACCAAGGTAACTCCTCAGGCCTACTACACGCGTTACTACCGCCGCGCCAACGTAGAGTCCAACTCCTTTGATGCCTCTTACCTGAAGCTGCGTGAGGTGCGCCTGGAGTATAACCTGCCAAAGGCGCTCCTGTCTAAGACAAGATTCCTGCAGGGGGCAAGCGTTGCCCTTTACGGCCGCGACCTGGCCATGCTGACCAAGTTCCCAATCTTTGACCCAGAGACTGCCGCACTGAACGGTGGCACCATTATGCCGGGCGTGGAAATGGGCCAGATGCCTTCTACAAGAACTTTCGGCATGAACGTTACCCTCCAGCTTTAACTCAATCTACTAAACGATAGCCAGGACCGGCCTGGGGCAGCTCGGGCCGGCTTCCCAAAGTATAAACGCAATGACAAGAAGTATAAATAAGTTTCTGGCAGTTCTGGTGGCCCTGAGCTGCGTTAGCTTCTCCTGTACCGACGACTTCGAGGAGATCAACATCAACCCAAACCTTATCGAGAAAATCAGCCCGGGCACGCTGCTCAACCCGATCATCTACGAGGTGACCAGCTTTAACGCCTCCCGAAGCAATGCCTTCACGTTTGATATCATGCAGGTGGCCCTGCCATTCCCAAGCCCGTCTGGCGGCGTGCACCGCTACGACATTGGAGAAAATACCGGCAACTCTACCTGGAACACCTATTACCGCTGGCTCGCCAACATCAAGGAAATGCAGGCGGCGGCCGTAACGGCAGAGGACCCAAACTATGAGGCGATTGCCCTAACGCTGAATGCTTGGGTTTACTCGCTCCTGACTGACTCTTTCGGGGATGTACCGATGGAAGAGGCGGCTCGTGGAGAGGAGGGTATCTTCTACCCTGCCTTCAACACCCAGCAGGAAGTATACACGAAGATACTGGCTGACCTGGATCGGGCCAACACCCTCTATGATCCTTCCAGGGGCATGGTGTACGGCAAAGACATCCTCTATGGCAGCAATGTGGCCAACTGGAGACGCTTTACTAACTCGCTGCGCCTGCGCCTGCTGCTCCGGGTTTCCAATAAGTCGGAGATGAACGCGGAGGCCCGCATGGCCGAGATCATCAACAACCCGGAGGCAAACCCGGTGTTTACGAAAAACGACGAAGCGGCTATACTTGAGATTACCGGCATTCCACCACTGATTTCGCCGTGGGGCCGCGCCGTGGACTTCAGAACGGGGCGCGCCGCTTCGGCCTTCTTTATCGATAACCTGAACGCGCTGAACGACCCGCGCCGACCTAAGTTCTTTGGGGAGGCCACCTCTACCGACGGCAAAACCAAACTGGGCTACAAGGGCATCCCGAGTGGCTACGACAGCAACGACGCGCAATTTGGTTTCTCCCCATCCAGCCCTAACATCGAACTGGTAACCTCCCCGATGATTGCCGTGCTGATGAGCTATGCCGAGGTGGAGTTCATCAAGGCGGAACTGGCACAGAAAGGCATTGTCAGCGCTGATGCGCAGGCACACTACGAAAAAGGCGTGCAGGCTGCCATCGAGCAATGGGGCGCCGAGGTGCCTGCCGATTATTTTGAGAACCCTGCCGCGGCCTACGACGGCACCCTGGAGCGCATCATGCTGCAGAAATACCTGGCCCTATACTTTACGGATTACCAGCAGTGGTTTGAGCACCGCCGCACAGGCCTGCCCGTGCTGCCTAAAACAGCCAGTATGATGAACAACCAGGAAATGCCTGCCCGCTTCCGTTACCCGTCTAATGTGCAGCAGATGAACAAGGACAACTACAGGCTGGCCGTAGAGCGCATGGGCGGCGATGACATCAACACCAAAGTATGGTGGCAGCAATAAGCCATTGCTAAATATATCACACTTTTCATATTATTGAGGCGGGCGCCACAGGTACCCGTCTCTTTTCCAAACTGTTAATACATATAGCACATGTTCCAAAAAAGAAGATCCTTTCTGAAGTCGCTGGGCCTGGCCGGTCTTGGCCTTACCTTAACTCCGAGCGCGCTGCAGGCCGCTCCAAAGCAGCCTGCCCATGGCCAGGACTTTTCTCCTATAACCCTATCTGGCAGAGTGCAAAGCGGTGGCAAGGGCGTAGCAGGCGTGGCTGTAACCGATGGGTATAACGTGGTGCTGACCGATGCCAGTGGCAAGTATGAACTGCAAAGCAACGCCACCGCTGATTTTGTGTACCTTTCTACCCCGCGCGGTTACGAGTTCTCGAACCAAAACGGCATTACCCGTTTCTACAAGCGCATCGCGGCCAGCCGCGGCCGCTTCAAGGCTGATTTTGAGCTGCAAAAGCTTACGCAGGACGATACCAAGCATAACTTCGTTGTATGGGCCGACCCGCAGATCATCTCCAAGGAGGACGCGGAGGAGCTAAAGACCAAGTCTGCCCCGGACCTGAAGCAACTGGTGGCCAGCTACCCGAGTGGCACCCTGTTCCATGGCATTGGCTGCGGCGACCTGGTGTGGGATAAGTTTGAGCTCTTCGAGGACTACCAGCAGGCCATTGGCATTTCCGGTATTCCGTTTTTCCAGGTAATCGGCAACCACGACATGAACCTGGAGGCCCGTACCGACGAAGGCTCCACGGAAAAGTTTAAGGAACTTTTTGGGCCTACCTATTACTCTTTTAACCGCGGCGAGGTACACTATGTGGTGCTGGACGATGTGTTCTTTATCGGCACGGCCAAAAAGTATATCGGTTACCTGACGGAGCGCCAACTGGCATGGCTGGAGCAGGATTTGGCTACGGTGAAGCCCGGCTCCACGGTGGTGGTAAGCCTGCACATCCCGGCTTATACCAACCAGCATGCCCGTAACAAGGAAAAAGAACCTTCGCTGGGAGGCGTGGTGTCGAACCGGAAGGAATTGTACCGCCTGCTGGCCCCCTTCAAAGCGCACATCATGTCGGGGCACACGCACTTTAACGAGAAGGTATTTGAGGGCGATAACATCATCGAGCACGTGCACGGCACGGTGTGCGGCGCCTGGTGGACGGGACCCATTTGCTACGATGGCACGCCAAGCGGCTACGGCGTGTATGAGGTAGAAGGCTCGGAACTGAAGTGGTACTACAAACCCACAGGGCTGCCGAAAGAGCATCAGCTGCGCGTATATCCTGTCGGCGCTTTGGAAGAGAGGCCGCAGCACCTCGCCGCCAACATCTGGAACTGGGACCCCTCCTGGAAGGTAGAGTGGCTGGAGGACGGCAAGCCGATGGGTGAGATGGAGCGCATCACGGCGCTGGACCCGCTTTCAGTCGAGCTGCACCTGGGAGCCTCCAAACCATCCAAACACAAGTGGGTAGAGCCACACCTGACGGACCACCTCTTTCTGGCGCAGCCTTCTGCCACGGCCAAGGCCATTAGCGTGCAGGCTACCGACAGGTTCGGGCAGGTTTTTAAGGTTACCAGCAACCTTAGCGAGTTGAGCCTTCAATGAACAGGGCTACCCAAGTATAACGTATAAACAGCAAGCGCCTGCATACTTCATGTATGCAGGCGCTTGCTGTTTATACTTTGGCAGCTCTTCAACCTTCCTGGGGAAATGAGCCCATCTCGAAAATCTGTGCCGGAAGCATTAAACTGACTTTTGTGGCCGCGCCAGGAATCGAACCTGGATCTAGAGTTTAGGAAACTCCTATTCTATCCATTGAACTACGTGGCCGTTTATTTATACTTTGGCATGCAAATTTACAGGATTCTCTTCCACAAAACAAGCCTGCCTCATCAAGAAGCTGAGGAAACCACAGCGTAAACAAAGCCTGCCACTGTAAGCACCAGCCCTATCATAAAGATGGTATAGGAGATGCGCAGGATCTTATACTTTCGGTTCAGCACCTCGCCCAGGTAATAGATATCGGTTATCATGTTGTTGTAAAGCGATTTCTTGTCGCGCATGATATCGTTCATGCCCGCCTGAAAATCCTCGAGGGGCAGCTTGGTGAAGTTACCGAAAAACAGCAGGCTCACCTTGCGGGTATCCTGGCGCTGGTCCTTCTTTTTCTTCATCCTGAAGCTGGTGACCTCTGGCTGCGCCGATATAATGGCAAACACCACTGAGCCCAGTGTGGTGAGCAGCAGGATGCTTATCGGGATGATGAAGGTGCGATGCGTGGCATAGTCGGTGCCAACGGTAGAGGTTTTGGCACTGAGGTAGGTGATGATCACCGAGATGATGATGGCATTGAGGCTGATCATCATGTTGGCCTTGTTATCCGCAATGGCGCTCAGGTTAAGGTGGGTGCGGTAAGTATTCCGGAACATCGTTTCGATGCCCCGCTTGGGCTGGGCCAGCGTTTTACGGCTTTTCTTCTCGGCCTCCTTCTTCTTTTCGAGTTGCTGGCTCAGGCGGCTGCGCTGCTCCTGTATGTTTAGCCCCAGCTGCGAGGCAAATTTCCGCTGCGCCTGGTTGGTATGGAAGGTGGTGGACAGCAGGAAATCCATCTGAAACTGCTCCCACTCGCTATCGGAAAAGAACTTATCGCGGAAGATCTCCCACTCCACGCGCAGAAGCTCGGCAGTGGCAAAAAAGGTTTCTTTCCCGATGTTCGACATGTCTGCATCTACCAGCAGCTCCTGCAGCAGCGTCTCAGGCTCCAGGTCGTGCCTGGTCGCCATGATGATGCCCGCAATCAGGTCGATGCGCTCCTGAGGATAGCCCTTCTCCTGCAGCCACTCCGTGGCGATACGTATACTTTCCTCCTCGTGCCCGTCGTAGGTGTTCACATAGCCTGTGTCGTGGAACCAGGCCGCCAGCGCCAGGTCCTGCAGCTGGTCCTCGGTAAGCTTGCTGCGCTGGCCAAGCTCCTGCGCCTCGGCCACTGTCTCGAAGGTATGTTTGTAGTTATGGTAAACAAGCTTTTTAGAGAGCCTGTCCTTGAAAAGCCTGAACACATATTCGCCGGCTTGCTTTACTATCGTTTGGTCTTCCATAATCGGTTTTGTAGCGACGCCGGGTGCGCTGCTGGCAGTGTAGGGTATCCCGGCGTAGGGTGCTTTGTGTGTGGCACTACGTAATTTGCGGTTACGGTAAAATCTGCTTTTTGTTAGTAAAGGCCACACATAGGCGGGCTGTTTGGCGGCATACGGTAAGGCAACAACTAAAAGCAAAGTCGTCTCGTTTATCAATCTCAGCTATGCCGCCCCTGTGGTAAAAGCTTGGCGCAGGAGAGGCTGCAGGCATATTGCGTCTCCTGCGCATGCCTTAGCCCAACCTGCGTATACTTCTACTTTAGAGGTAGTAGCCGGTAACCTGAAGTATGTGCCTCACCGGCAGGTATAGAAAGCCAGAACGAAACTATGATCAAACCATTACAGCAAACACATCGGCTGCTGGTGCGCCACGGGTGGTGTGTGCTGCTGAGCCTGCTGTTATCAGCCTGTGTCTCATCCGAACCCTTTTACAACAGTACCGCCCTTACCTGGGAGCAGGAGGCTCCGGCGCCTGACAACGACGTTCTCTACACCGTTTTCCTGATTGGTGATGTAGGGGCCCCAGACCCTAACGGGGAGCCCTCGCTGCTGCTGATGCGCAAGATGATGATGGAGACCGGGGAGAACAGCGCCACCATTTTCCTGGGGGATAACGTGTACACAAACGGCCTGCCGCCAGAGGGAAGGTTCGATAGGGAAGTATCCGAAAGGCGCCTGAAAGATCAGCTCGACATCCTCAAAGGCTACCCCGGCGAGAAGTACATGATACCCGGCAACCACGACTGGAACCACAGCGGCCGGGGCGGATTGGAGTACGTGATGCGGGAGCAGCGCTTCGTAAACGAGTACCTGACAGAGGAGAACATTGTGGTGGGCGGCGACTTCTATGTGCCCGGCAACGGCTGCCCTGGTCCTTACGAGGTGAAGCTGAGCGACGACCTGGTGATGATCGCGCTGGACTCGGAGTGGTGGCTGCACCCCTTCGACCGGCCCTACGGTGATAACAGCAACTGCAGCAGCGCCACCGAGGGCGAGATGCTGGTAAAGCTGGAGGACATCATCGAAAAGAACAGCGGCAGCGACATCCTGATCGTGGCCCACCACCCCCTGATGACGCGCGGCGAGCACGGCGGCTTTTTCACTCTGCGCGATCACATTTTCCCCATCAGCATGCTCCGCGACTGGGTATACCTGCCGCTGCCAATCATAGGCTCCATTTACCCCTTTGCCCGTAAGTATGGCGGCATTCTGCAGGATATTCCGCACCCGCGCTACCAGGCTTATATCCAGGGCCTGCTCGATATCTTTAACAAGTATGACAACATCATTTATGCGGCCGGGCACGAGCACTCCCTGCAGTATTTTAAGTATAACAACCTGGCGCACATCGTCAGCGGCTCAGGCTGTAAAACCGACTATGTGAAGCCCGGAGTAGCAGAGTACGCCCATAAGATAAAAGGCTTTGTAAAGACAACCTACCACCAAAACGGCGAAGTATGGGCCGAATTCTGGGCGCCCGAAGGAAAAGGAGAAACAGGAAAGGTGACTTTCCGCACCCTGCTCTACTCTAAAAAGCCACGCCAGCAGCGCCCGCGCCCGCAGGATAACACCAACTACACCGACAGCACCATTGTGGTAGCCGCTAACTCAGGTTATCAGGCCAATGGCTTGCACACAAAGCTCCTGGGAGAGCACTACCGCCGCGAGTGGGCAACCCCCGTTGAGGTGCCGCTCCTGGATATGAACACCGCACGGGGAGGCCTGACACCGTATCAGAAGGGTGGTGGCAAGCAAACCGCTGTTCTGAAAGTACGCACCCCGGAGGCCACCGAGTATAGCCTGCGTACCGTGGACAAAGACCCGACCATGTCGCTGCCGCCATACTTGCGCGAGACCGCCGCCCGCACCCTGCTGCAGGACCAGATATCGGCGCAGCACCCCTACGGTGCCCTCATCATTCCGCCCCTGGCCGATGCCGCCGGTATATACCACACCAACCCTGAGCTAATCTATATCCCCGACACACCGCTGCTGCGGCAGTACCGCGACGAGTTTAGCAACACCCTGGCCTTCCTGGAGGAAGACGCCGACGAGAACCACGAGAACACAGCCAGCCTGGGTTACGCCAAAAACCTGGTGGGCACCGACAAGGTGCTGGACGAGCTGATGGAGGATAACGACCACGAGGTAGACCAGCGCGCCTACGTGCGGGCACGCCTCTTCGACATGCTCATCGGTGACTGGGACCGGCACGAGGGGCAGTGGCGCTGGGTGGAGGAGGACAAACCGGATAAGGGCAACCTGTATACCCCCGTGCCCGAGGACCGCGACCAGGCCTTTTTCAAGGCCGATGGCGTGCTGCCGTGGCTGGTGACGCGCAAGTGGGGCATCCGCAACATCCAGAACTTCGGCTACGACTTTGAGGATGTGGTGGGCCTGAACCTGAGCGGCATTACCCTGGACCGTACGCTCACTTCTAAAGTTACCCGCCAGGAGTGGCTGCAGATAGCCGAGGACATCCGCCAGCGCATGACCGACGAGGTTATAGAGCGGGCGGTGCAGGAGTGGCCCGAGCCCATCCGTGAGTTATCCGCCGCCGAGATAACGGCCAAGCTGAAGGCAAGGCGCGAGAAGCTGCCGGAGGTCGCCGCCGAGTACTACGACTTCCTGGCGCAATACGTGGACATCATGGGCAGCAACAAGCACGAGCGCTTCCTCATCAACCGCCTCAACGATGAGGAGCTACAGGTGATAGGCTACAAGACCTCCAAAGAAGGGGAACTGCGCACCGAGATTTTTAACCGCACCTTCCTGACCAGCGAAACCAAAGAAGTACGCATCTACGGCTTGGGCGGCAGGGACGAGTTTATACTTTCCGGGGACGTGAACAAAAGTATACTTGTGCGCATCATCGGGGGCAATGATGAGGACATCATCACAGACAGCTCCCGCGTGAGCGGCCTGAGAAAGCATACGGTGGTATACGATACCGAAGAGGGCAATCAGTTTTCCTTCGGCAGCGAAACCAGAGACAAAACCAGCCCTGACTCAGAGATAAACCTCTACGACCGCGACAACTACAAGCTGCCTTACCTGGGGCCGCGCCTCTCGGCAGAGTATAACATTGAGGATGGCGTGTTCCTGGGTGCCGGTATGCTTTGGCGCACGCAGCGGTTCCGCAAAAGCCCCTATGCCGCGGAGCACCTGCTGGAGGCCAACTATGCTTTCCGCACCAGCTCTTACAACCTACGGTACACGGGCGATGTGCGGCAGGTGGTGGGCCACTGGCACCTGGGCCTGGACGCGCATATGCAGGGCCCGCAGTTCCAGCGCAATTTCTACGGCCTGGGCAACGACACCCGCAAGGCCCCTGATGTGGACAACAGCTACTACCGTGTCCGCTACGAGCGCCAATCGCTGAGCGCGCTGTTTTACCGGGAGCCGTTTGCTTTTATAAAAGTGGGTATCGGCCCGACCTACGACAGATTCAGGATTGACGACCCCGATGGCGAGAGCTTTCTGATAGACCAGGCATTCTCCGGGCAACTGGAAGAGGGTACTTACAACATAGAGAAGGGCAGGTTTGAGGTGCAACACTACCTGGGCGCCAAAGCTTTCTTTAACCTGGAGGTGCTCGGCAGCGGCAGCACTGCGGCTAACCCCCGCATCGGCATGCGCTGGTACAACTCCATCCACTACAACAAGCAGCTGGGTGCCGAAAAGCTCGATTTTACCAACCTGAGCACCGAGTTCCGCTTCTACCTCACCCCTAACTTCCCCTTCAAGCTCACGTGGTCGGGGCGGATTGGGGCAGCGCATAACATCGGCGACTTCCGCTTTTACCAGGCCAACACCCTTGGCGGCACCGAGAACTTACGCGGCTACCGCCGCACGCGCTACGCCGGACGCAGCAGCCTGTTTATGAACGGCGAGGGGCGCCTGCACCTGCTCGACTATAACTTATACTTAACCCCGGCCAAACTGGGCCTGCTGGCACACATAGATGCCGGCAGGGTATACTACGATGGCGACCAGGAAAGTGGCTTCCTGCGGGAGCTGCACATGGGCTACGGCGGCGGCGTGTGGATGGACCTGCTAAACCGCACCGTGCTATCGCTCACCTACTCCGTCGGGGACGATGACGACGATGACCTGTGGATGCTAAAGTTCGGCTTCTTTTTCTAACACAAAACCGAATTGAAAGTATAAACGGGGGAACGGGCTCAGCAGCCCCTACAACTGACTAAGCAAATAAAACTATGGAATTGAGAAAAATACTAACTATACTTTTAACGATACCGATTTATGTGGCCCAGGCGCAAACGCCGGAGACAGAGGCCCTGGAGGAGTTCGCCTCGCCGGGCGTGCGCGGCATGGGCAGGTCTCAGGGCGTGGAGATCCGCTACGAGCGCCTTCCCAACTTTAAAATTGATTCTGACTCGGATGACCCCAGGCTGGGGAACGGCTCCGGGCGCGTGGACAGGCACAACAAGTTCTCCGTAAAGGCCTACGCCCCCCTCCTGAACAAGCCGCAGAACAAGGTTGTCCTTGGGTTTAATTACGAGCTGGAGGAGTTCAACTTCGAGAACCTCACGCCGGCCTCTTACGACCTGTACCGCTACCTGGAAGACAAGAACCTGAAAAGTATAGGCGCACAGCTACTGTACCTGCACTCCATCAACCAGCGCAACTTCTACTTCGTCCGGGTAAAGGGCGAGCTTAACGGCGACTACTCCCGCGATGACATCAAAGTATCGGACTACCTCAAGGGGACTGTTGATCTGGCCTACGGCTGGAAAAAGTCGCCGGACTTCGTGATTGGGGTTGGCTTGCAGTGGGGCTATACTTTCGGGCGGCAAAGGGTGTACCCGGGCATCCTCTACAACCGCACCTTCAATCCTAAATGGGGGGTGGAGTCCATCTTCCCGGCCAATGCCAGGCTCAGGTATAACCTGAATGAGAAAACACTGTTCTACACTGGTTACCGCATAGAGGGCGCGAGCTATAACATGTACGTGAACGAGCCGCCGCTATCGGAGTTTAAGGAGCTGGAGCTGCGCCGCACCGATATAAAGGGCCTGCTGCGCATGGAGCGCGAGATCTACGACTTTATATGGTTTGCCGTGGAGGGTGGCTTCCGGCAGTATTACCGCCACCGCCTGTACGATGAAATTGGCTCCAGAAACGAACTCATCAACAACGACCTGGCTGGCTCAGCCTATGTGGGCGTAGAGCTATACCTGGTGCCACCCCGGAAATTCACTGAGAAAAACAGGTAATTACAAAGCAAGGCCCCGGCTATAAAGCATAGCCGGGGCCTTGTGGTTTCTGCCTGTGTAAAGTATAAGTATACTTTAATTTATACTTTCTACTCCTCCTGTGGTTGACAGGCTGCGGTGGCACCGGAGGGCACCAAGCCATGCAGGTAATCGTAGGTGGCGTACTGGGCCCGGATGTTGGTGGGCTCGTCGGGTTTTACGTAGCTGTTGCCCACGGTGCGGGTCTTGGTGTCGTCCTGCAGCTGCAGATCAATGATATGGCGCACCTGCTCCACCAAATCTGGCTGGTAGAGCGGGAAGGCTACCTCCACGCGGCGGTTCAGGTTGCGGGTCATCCAATCGGCGGAGGCAATGTACATTTTCTCCTCCCCGTTGTTATGGAAGATGTACACCCGGGCATGCTCCAGGTAACGGTCCACGATCCCCCGCACTTCAATATTTTCGCTCACGCCCTCCACACCTGGCATCAGGCAGCAGATGCCCCGCACCAGCAACTGTATCTTCACACCGGCCTGGCTGGCCTCGTACAGCTTCCTGATCATACGGGCATCCTGCAGCGCGTTCATCTTCAGAATCATACTTGCCGGTAGCCCTTTCTTGGCGTTCTTGATCTCGCGGTCCACCAGCTTTACAAAGCCCTGCCGCATGTTAATGGGTGCTACCAATAAGTGCTCGAACTTCTTGTCCGTCTGCCGGTCGATAAAGAAATTGAACACCTGCTCCACTTCCTTCGTCAGGCGCTTGTCAGCGGTAAAGAGGGCATGGTCGGCGTAGATTTTAGAGGTGGTTTCGTTATAGTTGCCGGTGCTCAGGTAGGCGTAGTTCATCAACTTGCCGCCCTCGTTCCGGGTGATGAGGCCCAGTTTGGAGTGCACTTTCAAATCAGAAACGCCGAAGATAACGTTGGCGCCCGCCTTCTGCAGCTTGCCAGCCCAGTAGATGTTCGACTCCTCGTCGAAGCGGGCTTTCAGCTCCACCACCACCGTTACCAGCTTGCCGTTGTTGGCCGCCTTCACCAGCGCCTTGGCCACCTTCGATTTGTCGGCCACCCGGTAGAGGGTGGCGCTTACGGCCGTTACCTTGGGGTCCTGGGCAGCTTCCTCAAAAAGGCGCAGCACGTAATCAAACGACTGGTAAGGGTAGTGCACCAGGTAATCGCGCTCTTTCATGGCGGCAAGTATACTTGGCTCCTGCTCCAGCTGCGGATGGATGAGCGTGGGCTGCGGTTTATACTTCAGGTCGGGCAGGTTAATGTCCGGGAAGCCGAAGAAGTCGCGGAAGTTGTGGTACTTGCTGCCCTCCACCAGTTCCTCGGCGGTAATGCCGGTGTGCGCCATCATCCTGTCGAGCAGGTCCTGCGGGGTTTGAGGGTCGTAGAGCAGGCGGGCCGGGTAACCGGTTTCGCGCTTCTTCAGGCTCTTCTGTATCTTGGCCATCAGGCTACCCGATACCTCCTCCTCAATGTCCAGCTCCGCATCGCGGGATACCTTCACGGCGTGGGCGGCAAAGGATTTATACTTTGGGAACAGCCTGGGCAGGCAGAAGCGAATCACGTCGTCTATGAACATCACGTACCGCTGTTCGTCTACGGTAGGTAACTTCACAAAGCGGCTACCGTGTTTTTTAGTAGGGATCTCCAGCATGGCGTAACGCTCCGGCTTGCAGTCGGCTTCGGCCGGGTCCCACATCTTCACACCCAGGTATACGGTCTGGTCGCGCAGGAAAAGGTGCGTCTCCGTTTCATCCAGTATGATGGGCAGCAGCAGTGGCTCCAGCGTCTCCTCAAAGTAATCCTGCACCCAGGCCTCCTGCTCCTTGTTCAGGTCATGCTCTGTCAGCAGGTGGATGTGGTGGCGGCGCAGGTCGGGCAAAATCTCCTCGCGGAACACCCGCCCAAACTCCTCCTGCTGCCGGTGCACTTCCTGCAGTACCTGGTCCAGGGTTTCCTGCGGCTCCTCCTCCAGCTTGCTGCGTGTCTTGGGCTTCAGCTTTATCAGGCGCTTGAGGGTGGCTACGCGCACCTTAAAGTACTCATCCAGGTTAGACGAGAAAATGGCCATGAACTTGATGCGCTCCAGCAGGGGGACGTTTTTATCCATCGCCTCCTGCAGTACTCTATAGTTAAAGGCCAGCCAGCTCAGCTCACGGTTAATGTACGGAAGGTCTGCGCCAGTCTTTGGCTTCTGTTCTTTCTGATCTTTCATCTTATGCAATTATACTTTGGCCCTGATGCGGGCCCTAAAAGGGTGATGTTACTTGTGGTTCTTCGGGAAGTCGTAGAACAGCTGGGTTGCGTTCTCCCTCGAAATCTCGAACCAGCTCTCGCAGTTAAACTGCAGCGCCACCACACCTGCGGTAGGCAGACTTGCTACGGGCTCCGGCGACAGCATGCCGGCAAACTCTGAGAGCGCCTCGTTATGGCCTACCAGCAGCAGGGTGTCTACCTCAGCCGGGGTTTGCTGTACTACCTCCAGCAGGTCCTCCCTGCCTGCCCCATACACGCGGGTATCCACCACGATGTCGTCGGGGTCGTAGTCGAGTTCTTTGCTTACGAGGGTGGCTGTGCTAAGGGCACGCACGGAAGGGCTTGAGATGATGAGTTGGGGTGCCACGCCGCGGGCAGCCAGCTCCTGCCCCATCAGGGGGGCGTCGTGGCGGCCGCGTTTGTTCAGGGGGCGGTCGTGGTCGCTTAGGTCATCAAACTCCCAGCTGGATTTGGCGTGCCTGAGAATGTATAGCGTCTTCATATAGTTTCCATTTTCCAGGCCTTTGCGATGCAGCCAAGTGCACGTAAAGGTGGCTTTGCTACTTACTGAAAGTATGGGTAAATGGTTGTGTGGTAGGGGCCGGGCGCAGTGCCTTAGGGGGCAGCGGCAAAACACAAAGCCCACCCCTTGCTTTAAGCAGCGGGTGGGCTTTTGCTATTTCTGCGGCAGGTTGCCGCCTATACGTTGTTGGGGTAACGCTGGAAGTGGATTTCGGCGACCCTTCGCTGCAACTCCTCCCGGAGCGCATCGATGTTAAGCTTGTCGGTGGCGGAGATAAACATGGCCGGCGCATGCTCCTTGGCCATATACGTGGCCTTCAAGTCTTCGATGGATGGGCGCACCTGATGGCCTTCCTCCAGCATCTCCTGGTTCTCCTCCTGCAGCTCCTGCTCCCGCCTGCTCAGGTAGGTGTCAATCTTGTTGAACACCAGCAATACAGGCTTTTCAGCGGAGTTGATGTCCTTCAGCGTCTCGTTCACCACGGCGATATGGTCCTCAAACGATGGGTGCGACACATCCACCACGTGCACCAGCAGGTCAGCCTCCCGGATCTCATCTAGGGTGGATTTAAACGACTCGATGAGCTTGGTAGGCAGCTTGCGGATAAACCCTACCGTGTCCGAGAGCAGGAATGGTACATTGTCGAGCACTACCTTGCGCACAGTGGCATCCACGGTGGCAAACAGCTTGTTCTCGGCAAACACATCCGATTTGGAGAGCAGGTTCATGAGCGTGGACTTGCCCACGTTCGTATACCCTACCAGCGCCACGCGCACAATGCCGGCACGGGCCTTACGCTGCTCATAGTTCTGCTTCTCAAACTTCTTCAGGCGCTCGCGCAGGAGCGATATTTTGTCGCGCACAATACGGCGGTCAGTCTCAATCTCGGTCTCACCCGGACCCTTCATACCGATACCACCCTTTTGCTTGGAAAGGTGCGTCCAGAGGTTGGTGAGGCGCGGCAGCAAATACTGGTACTGGGCCATCTCCACCTGGGCGTGGGCTTGGGCAGTTTTAGCACGCAGCGCGAAGATATCAAGTATAAGCAGGCTTCGGTCCACTATCTTCACCTGCAGCTCGCGCTCAATGTTGCGCACCTGCGAGGGGCTCAGGTCATCGTCGAAGATCACCATATCCACCCCGTGCTCCTTTACATAAGCCTGTATTTCCTCAAGTTTGCCACTGCCCACAAAGGTGCGTATGTCGGGCTTGTCGAGCTTCTGCACGAAGCGTTTCAGGGTGTTAGCTCCCGCCGTTTCGGCCAGGAAGGCCAGCTCGTCCAGGTACTCCTCCGTCTGCTCGTCGCTTTGACGGTAGCCTGGCACAGCTACCAGCACGGCGGTCTCCTGCGGTTTAGAGGTTTCGTAGTATTTCTTTTTAGCCATTCATTAATTCTTAAGCTTCATGGGATAGGCGGCCAGCGGCTATATTGCTCACGCCTGGCTGACTGCCGAAAGCCGGCACCGGGCATTCTTGGTTACGTTTACAGGATTGCGCTGGCTCAGGTTGAAAAGAGCGTGCAAATTACGTTAAAATTTCCGATGCTGCGGGCAAAATAGCTAACTTGCGGCCTCAACAGATGGCGTCGCATGCCAAGTATGGTGCATAGGCATAACACTTAACTAATCAATGGTTCACAAACTTTTCCACATTGAGGGACTGATCGAGTTCCAGCCACGCATCTTCCGCGACGACCGCGGTTACTTCATGGAGACCTTCAGCATGAAATGGTTTGAGCCGCTCGGGTTGAAACCTAACTTTGTACAGGATAACCAGTCTGTTTCGAGGAAGGGGGTGCTGCGCGGACTGCATTTTCAGAAACCGCCGCACGCACAGGCCAAACTCGTGCGCGTAACCACAGGCAAGGCACTGGATGTGGTTGTGGACCTGCGTAAAGTATCTCCCACTTACGGGCAACATGTGGCTACGGTACTGGATGCAGAGAAGCACAACGTCCTCTACATCCCGGAAGGCTTTGCGCACGGCTTTGTGGCGCTGGAGGATAATACCACCTTCCTCTACAAGTGCACCGACTTTTATGCCCCCCTGTCAGAGGGCGGTATACTTTGGAACGACCCCGCCTTGGGCATTGACTGGGGCATAGCCGAGCCGCTGGTATCTCCGAAAGATGAGGTGCTGCCGCTGTTGGAGGGATTTAGTTCGCCGTTTTAAAGTAGCGTTTCCTTAGGAATCCTAAAGTATAAAGCCAGAGAACTTGTCTCTGGCTTTATACTTTAGGATTCTTTGTCCTGATTAGAACCGCATTAGGAGCGAGATGTTGGAAATAGGCTTGTAATTTATGTTACTCCGATCCGTAGTGTATGTTCTTTCTGTTTCTGTAGAAGATTGATTTACGGATGAGATTTGTTCATCAGTCATTTTATTTTTGGTTCGTGATAGACTTGCTACAACTGCTGTTTCAGTGGCTATATATAGCCTGTCTGTAACTTGATATGCTATACCTGAGAACGGACGTATGATAGCACCAAATGTTCTATATTGTTGAGAATGGCTGATGCTACCTTGGCCGCTAGAGTTTAAGAATGAGTTTTGGTATTCAGAGATATTCCACCCGTAGTTAGGACCTGCTTCAGCGCCATAATATATTACCCATTTGCCGTTTAGCGGCATGTGCCATTCGTAACCTCCCGTCAGCTGAACTGAAAAGCCTTTTAACGTAGTTTCATAATCGTGTTCTGTACTTTGATTAGCAATATGGTCATAGCTGTTTTGTGAACCAATGAGGGTGCTCCTAAACATGCCGTTGCCGTTGCCTTGCCGTTTGTAAATTAAGCCCACAGGTAAGCTGCTGTTGTTGATAAAAACTTTCTGGAGAGTTGGACTGGCAACTATGCCGAAGTGATGCTTATAAAAAGGAGTATCTGTTGTTTGGCCGTTAACAAATTGGGCTAAGCACAACAGGAGGGCAAGTAATAGTATCTTTGTCTTCATAGCAATGGTTTATATTTGTATAAATATATTCAAATATAATAATTACTCATGTGACATGCTGTACCTTAAGCGTGGCAACATAGATAATTTCTATAAGGCTAAAGGCTGAATTATAAATTAATTGGATTTATCATATCAGAAGTCAGGCAGTATACTCTTAAACTTCTAAGAGTATACTGCCTAGTTAATTATAGCTCCTCCACCAGCGTTTCCAGCCCCATACCGCGCGAGCCTTTAATGAGCACATAGCTCTCGGACACCGGGTTCTTGCGCAGCCAGGTTTGCAGCTCCGGCTTCGTTTCAAAGTATAAAAAGCTGTCCTTTACCTCGGCAGCATACTGCATGTCTTTGCCGCAAAGTATAACCGTGTCGAAAGGTTGCTGGGCTACCACTTCCCCTAAAGCCCTATGCTCGGCCTCGCTCTCGGGGCCCATCTCAAACATATCCCCCAATATAACTACCTTCTGGGGCGCATTCATACTTCCGAAGTTGCGCACGGCAGCGGCCATGGAGGTGGGGTTGGCGTTATAGGCGTCCAGAATGATGGTGTTGCTGCCCTGCTGCAGTACCTGCGAGCGGTTGTTTACCGGGCTGTAGGCGGCAATAGCCTGGTTAGCTTGTGGCAGCGGCACCCCAAAGTACTTGCCGATGCAGGCGGCCGCGGCCATGTTCTCGTAGTTGTAGCTGCCCACCAGTTGCGTGTACACCACGTTGCCTTCTTCATCCTTATACACCACGTAAGGCGAGGCTTCCAACAGCTCGCTGTGGTAAAAGTCGCCGGGAGCAGGGTAGGTTACTTTGCTTTCGATGCGGCGGCTCATGCGCAGCAGGTGCTCGTTGCCAGTGTTGATGAACACGGTGCCGCCGTGCTCTAGCAGGTGCACGTACAGCTCACTTTTGCCACGCGCCACACCTTCCAGGCTGCCAAATCCTTCCAGGTGCGCCTTACCGATGTTGGTTATCATGCCGTGCGTGGGCAGAGCGATGCTGGAGAGCAGGGCGATCTCACCGATGTGGTTGGCCCCCATCTCGATAATGGCCATCTCGTGCTCTGGGGTGATGCGCAGCAGCGTCAGCGGCACGCCGATGTGGTTGTTGAGGTTTCCCTGCGTGAAAAGTGTGTTGAACTTCTGGCTCAGCACCGCATAAATCAGCTCCTTGGTCGTAGTCTTGCCGTTGGAGCCCGTGATGCCAATAACGGGTATGCTCAGCTGGCGGCGGTGATGGTGGGCCAGGTCCTGCAGCGCCTGCAGGGTATCCTCCACCACAAACACATTTTCCGAGGCCATACTCGGGTCATCCACCACAGCATACGTGGCCCCCTTTTCCAGGGCCATCTGCGCAAATCGGGCGCCTTTAAAGTTGGGTCCGTTCAGGGCGAAGAACATACTTTGGTTTTGCTCGGCGCGGGAATCGGTGCTGACGTGGCGGCACTCGAGGTATTTTTGATATAGAAACTCGATGTTGTTCTGCATGAAATGCTTAATTTTAGCTTGCGTCTGATGCTTCTGGTTACGTGCTTTTACACGGTAAGTATAGCGGCACAATATACACCCAATTAGCCAGAAACGACAGCAGGCCGGCTTACGTTCACCTACATAACCCGCCACCTCTCCGGCGGCCAACCCAAAACTATGAAAGTATACCTACCGCTTCTGCTTATACTTTTATCCCTATCCGGAGCCGTGGCGCAGCAGGAGCCGCTCCGTTTCCGGATGAGCCAAAACATACCTGTCACGGCCCCTGCCGGTGCGCTCTTGGAGCCCTGGAGCGGCGGTCTCAACGCGCCCCAATTTTCTACCATCGACCTTAACCGCGACGGGCAGGACGACCTGTTTGCCTACGACAGGCAGACGGCCAAAGTATACACCTGGCTAGCGGTGCAGGAGGCGGGGCAATGGAAGTATAGGTACGCGCCGGAGTATGAGAGCGCCTTTCCAGGTGACCTGGCCTACTGGGTGCTGCTGCGCGATTACAACTGCGACGGGCTGAAGGATATCTTCACGAACTCACCGCTGGGCATCCGCGTGTTCCGGCAGGAGCCCGGCGAGCCGCTGCGCTTCACGCAGGTAACGGACGGGCTGCGCTACAGAAGCGGCCGCGTGAACATGCAGATGAACGCCACCGACATCCCCGCCATTACCGACATCGACGGCGACGGAGACCTGGACATCCTCCTCACCAACTTTTCCCAAGGTTATCATCTGGAGCTTTATCTGAACATGCAAACTGAGCAAGGCTTGCCCTGCGAGTCGCTGGTGTATGAGCAGCAGAGCAACTGGTGGGGCGGCATTACCGAGTGCGAACACTGCAATGATTTTAAGTTCGGGGAGAAGTGCGGAAACACGCACGGGCAAAGTATAGCGGCCCCCCTGCACTCAGGCCACGAAGGCTCCACCCACCTGCTGCTCGATATGGACGGCGATGGCGATATGGAGCTGGTGATGGGAGGCGTGGCCTGCGAAAACCTGGTGCTAATGGAGAACAAAGGCGACCGCCAGAATGCCTTGATGGATAGCTTCCTGCCAAACTTTCCTGCTGCAAACCCAGCCAGCTTTAACCTCTTCCCGGCCGCTTTTTACGAGGATGTTACCTTTGATGGCATCCCCGATTTGCTCGTTAGCACCCAGGCCTTTGAGGAAATCCATGACATGGACTTTCAGCGCTCTTCCTGGCTTTACCGGAATACCGGCGCTGCCGATAAGCCCGGGTTTACGTTTGTGCAGGATAATTTTCTGCAG
Source organism: Pontibacter chinhatensis (assembly GCF_900113285.1). GTDB lineage: Bacteria > Bacteroidota > Bacteroidia > Cytophagales > Hymenobacteraceae > Pontibacter > Pontibacter chinhatensis. The sequence continues at coordinate 572,667 of NZ_FOOT01000003.1, read as the reverse complement.
GGCCAGATGATTGACCTGAGCGAAGGGGCCTACCCGGCCTTTGCCGACCTGGACGGCGACGGCGACCTGGACATGTTGGTGGGCAACGATGCCAGCTATCGAAGCGGCACCTACAGCGGCTCCCTTAGCTTTTACCGCAATACCGGGACCTCCTCCGAGCCCGCTTTCGAGCTGGTAACCCACGATTTCCTGAGCCTGCACAGCAAGCAACTGTATAGTATAAAACCAACCTTTGCTGACATGAATGGCGACGGAAAAACGGACCTCATACTTGCTCTGAAAGGCGCTGGCATCGGCAGTAGCCGCATTATCTGGCTCCGCAACCTGGCAGCTACCGGCCAGCCGCCCGCCTATGACTTTGCCCAGCAGCAGGAACTCCTGAAGGTGGCAGATGGCGACTCCCCGGCCTTTGCCGACCTGGATGGTGACGGTGACCTGGACCTCCTGCTGGGCAAGTCGGCCAGCAACCTGGAGTTCTACCGCAACACCGGCACCGTTACTGCCCCGGTTTATACTTTGGAGAACAGCAGCTTTGGCGGCATCAGCTTCGATTTTGACCGGCGCCACCTGCACCCCCTGATTTTCGATATAGATGGTGATGGAAAGCTGGACCTGCTCACGGCAGACGATAGTGGCGAACTGCGCATCTACCGCCACATTACCCAAGACCTGAACGCTACCTTTACCCCAGAAACTGAACTGCTGGAAAACAAGCTGACGCAACAGGTGCAGGCCACCCGCCTGGGTCGCGGACTAAGTATAGCGGCAGCGCCTTTAGGCGGCGATGAAAAAATGTACCTGGTTCTGGGTTCCAAAGGCGGCGGTTTATACTTGCTGGAGCAGGTTTCCGGCTTCAAGGGTGCTCCAAATGCGGGCGAAAAACTCACGCTGCAAGTATACCCCAACCCGCACGACAAGGCTGTGGCGGAACCGGTAAAGGTGCATGCCTCCGAGCCGGTGCAACTGGAAGTGTTTGACGTGGTGGGCAAGCGCGTGTACCGTAAGGATAATGCAATTGGTCGTTCCCATACTTTGCCGGCACAGAAGTGGCAGGCGGGCATTTACATAGTTCGGGCTACAGCCGAAAACGGTAAACAGGCCAGCGTAAAATTGATGGTGCGCTGATGCAGGCCTTTTTATACTTCGATTTGAGTTCAGACACCGCTTTCCACAAACCAGTCGTGGAGCAGGTGCGCCAACGTATACCCATTGTTTCTGTACTTGACCTGGATGCACGCTCCGACGAGTTACTGCAGCACTACGCCCTGCGCCTGCTTCGGGAATCTGAGAAGGCCGTGGTATGTATTAAGGCTGATGAAAACGCCGCAGAGCTGGGTAGTCTGATGCCGCTGCTGGAGGAGCTACTTGAGGAAGGAAAGCAGCGTCTGGTACTGCTGCAGGGGCAACACCCACGCCTCCAGCGCATCTTCGCCGCCCGGCCGCATGTGGTGTTTAAAGTAGTAACGGAAGAGCAGGTAGTGGAGGAAGTGAAACGATTTCTGGAAGTATGATTGGTGTCCCAATTATGGCGCAAGCGTCCGCTTGTGTCACATTAGCCTTCCCCGCTGGCGCGAGTTTGCAACTCGTGCCTACTATGATGTTGGGTTTGCAACCCAACTGGCTTGAAAAGCCATATTTATGCTTTGGCTATACTTCTTAAATATGTTGGCTATACTTCCATAGCCATTGCTTCCTTCCACTTGAAACAAGCTATACTTTTCAAGCCACCGTTCATCCTCTTGTTCCCACAAGCGTCTCGTTTCACTTCTGACTTTCTGCCCTCCCAGGCCGGGAGGCCTCGTTTTCCTACTCGGCGCTGGGAGCTTTTCCTTCCCTCGTGCCTCGGGCTGCCTCGCTCACGCTCGTCACCGGAAAAACTCGCATAGGCGCCTCACAGAAAAACTGGGAACAGAATCGATAGCTCCGGCCTTTACTATGTAACAAGTATAGTCTGTCCCCTGGAGGACAAGTGAGAATGAGAGTTCGAAACTTGCGAGCAAAGCTCAATAAGGGTGTAATCGCCTGCAGAGTTTATACTTTGTAGGGACAGGTCGCGACCTGTCCGCGCGAGAACAGCAGCTATGAAACTTATACTACAGCACCAGTAATCACAGGCTCCCCGCCTTAGACAAGGAGGGGCCAGGGGTGGTTGGACCCGGTCCTGTTGAAGCATCACCCCTTATTATTGGTCTCATCCGACCCAAGCACCTTCCCCAAAAACCATACTTCCTGAAATCAGCCCTAAATGCTAATTTTAGACGGTATCACACGTATACTTTCCTCTGAAACGTTATCCAGGTATGATGAAAATAAAACTGAACTTTCTGCTTGCCACATTAGCCTTTATACTTGCCGCCTCCCCCGCCTTTGCCCAAGAGGTGAAGGTGATAAAGTATAAGGAGCTGGAGCAGATCCGCAACGCCCCGCACGACACGCTGTATGTGGTGAACTTCTGGGCCACCTGGTGCAGGCCCTGCATCAAGGAGATGCCCTACTTCGAGGCGCTGACCGAGCAGTATAAAGACCAGCCGGTGCGCGTGATGCTGGTAAGTATGGATGCCGCCGAAGACCTGGAAAGTCGCGTTAAACCTTTCGTGCAAAAGCGCAATCTAAAGTCTGACGTGCTGTTGCTCGACGAGGTGGACGCCAATTCCTGGATAGATAAGCTGGAGCCGAAATGGAGCGGGGCTATCCCGGCCACCATGGTGTTCAACAACAAGAAGAAACAGTACGAGTTTGTGGAGGGGGAACTGTCACAGGAGGCGTTGCAACGAATCATTTCAAAGTATAAACCATAACCTATCCGCACTATGAAAAAAGCAAACCTCTATTTCGTGTACCTTATGTGCCTGCTCTTTGTGGGCGCCCTGCTGGCGGCAAGTCCTGCCAACACCGGCTACCAGGTAGGCGACACTGCCCGCGACTTTAAACTGAAGAACGTGGACGGCAAAATGGTATCCATGGCCGACCATAAGGATGCCAAGGGCTTCATCGTAACCTTCACCTGCAACACCTGCCCCTACTCCGTAGCCTATGAAGACCGCATCATTGCCCTGCACAACAAGTATGCGCCCAAAGGTTATCCGGTCATCGCCATTAACCCCAACGATGCAACTGCCTCGCCGAAGGATTCTTACGCCGACATGCAGCAGCGCGCCAGGGAGAAAAACTTTCCCTTTCCCTACCTGCACGACGAAACCCAAGAGATAACCCGAACCTACGGCGCCACCCGCACACCGCACCTGTACATTGTGCAGAAGCAGCCGGACGGGAAGTATAAAGTAGCCTACATCGGCACAATAGACGATAACTCCCGCGACGCCTCCAAGGTGGAGAAGAAGTATGCCGAAGCCGCCCTCAACGAACTGGTAGCCGGCAAACCGATTAGCCAGCCCAACACCAAGGCCATCGGCTGCACTATCAAGTGGAAAGAGGCATAATTTATACTTGCGTTTTGCATTTACAGCCCCTGCCATATCTCATGGCTGGGGCATTTTTATTATTGGCAGCTTATATGGGTATGCCTTATTAGTAATCGTAAAAAAAAGGTCTAATCTATTCTATCCTCTTCCGGAAGTGCTAGGCGACTTAGGACGATATAAAGCGAAGCACCTTTACCTGCTGATTGGCAACTGCTTCAAGCATATACTTTGTTTTTGTTGTAGCACTTTCTGGTTTGTAGTATATTGAGTTTCCTATGTTCCGAATGGAAGGTCCGGGCACGGAAGTATAAACTCCGAACATAGTACAGATATGCTGAATAGACTTCCGTTTAGCAGCTAGTTGGCATTAATAGAAATTAATTAAGTGTCTAGAAGACTTAAAAATAAAGCGAAAAGAGAATCGGGAGAAGGCAAGAAGAAACTACTTAAATACCTGTGGCTATTGTGCATTCTTAGTATTCTCTGGTTTCTCTATATTGACACTCCTGATTCAGTACTTTATGCCAAGACTGGTGTATTAAGATGGTTGCCATTCGTGATTATCTTCTTAGTGCTACCCTACTGTGTAGTAAAATTTATCAGAAGTGTTTGGTTAAACAGTTCGGTATGGCCGCTAGGTATAGCATCTGCAACTGCACTGGTAGTGGGACCTACTTTTGGAATAGTGAGCGAATGGCAAAAGCTTGAAGATTTAAGTCTGCATGGTGCTACTACCCAAGGTATAGTCATCGAAAAGTGGAAAACAGGTAAAGGCAAAAAAGAATGGCTGTTTGTTAGCAAGTATACGGTTGATGGAAAGCCTTACACCACTTTTTCTATTCCAGACAAAGAAAATAGATTCAGGCTTGGGGATACATTGCAGATACGCTATTCGACGAAGAACCCAGACAACTCAGAGATAGTTGAGCTGGAACATTATTGACAGTAGTCTTTAAAAAACTATTTATGCCAACACAGTACAGGCATCATATTCGGCTAATGCCTCACCCGTTGCCTGTACGAGACCGTTACACCCAACCAAAATTCACTAACCCATACATAAAACATGTACTACATCCTTTTCTACAAAACCACTGAAGATTACCTTGAAAAGCGCGGCGCTTACCGCCCGGAGCACCTGGAGCTGATTAACTCCTACCATGCCAAAGGAGACCTTGTTATGGCCGGCGCCCTGGCCGAGCCTGCCGACAGTGCCGTATTTATCTTTAAGGGCGATAACACGCAGGCTGCCGAGGCTTTCGCCAACAACGACCCTTACGTAAAGAACGGGCTGATTGTGGAGTGGAAGGTGCGCCCTTGGAACGTGGTGGCCGGCGGCGAGTAAAACCGCAGCGACAAACATTTTATACTTTAACTCAGCCTTTCAACCCTACAACTACAAAAACTATGAAACCCATTATCAAGCCACAGGAATTGCTCACACTGCTACAGCAGGAGGCGCCCATTCTCATAGACGCCCGCTCCGGCCCGGATGCCCGCGACAAGTATAAGGCAGAACACCTGCAGGGCGCCCTGTTTGCTGACCTGGAAACCGACCTGGCCCGTCCGACTGATAACCCGGCCGTAGGCGGCAGGCACCCGCTGCCGAGCGCTGCCGAGTTTGCGGAGTTTGTAGGGCAGCTCGGGATACAGTCCGACAGCCACGTGGTGGTATACGATGATGCAAGCGGAGCTAATGCCGCTGCACGTTTTTGGTGGATGCTCCGCGCCTTAGGCCATGAGAAGGTGCAGGTGCTGGACGGAGGATACAGTGCCGCTGTGGCAGCCGGTATTCCGGTAAGTGGCAAGGCGGAGCAGCCTACGCTGCAGCCTCCTTACCCGCAGCAGGGCTGGCAGTTACCTATGGCTACCGTGGAGGAGGTAGAGCAGGCCGTGCAGCACCCCGAGAACCTGGTGATAGATGTGCGGGCCGCAGCCCGCTTCCGTGGCGAGGTAGAGCCCATCGATCTGGTGGCCGGCCACATTCCGGGCGCCACGAACATCCCCTATACTTCCAACCTCGACAGCAACGGCTTTTACCTGCCGCAAGAAGAGCTCCGGGCAAAGTATAAAGAGGCGCTGGGCAGCCGAAAGCCGGAAGAGGTGATGGTGCACTGCGGCTCCGGCGTTACGGCCTGCCATACGCTGCTGGCTATGGATTACGCCGGACTGGAGATGCCAAAGCTGTACGTGGGCTCCTGGAGCGAGTGGTCCAGAAGCGGGCGCGAGGTTGCTACCGGCGAGAAATAAAGTATAAACTAAGAATAGAAGCAGAAACATAAAGGCCGGGAACTAGGGTTTTACCTGTTCCCGGCCTTTATACTTTATAAGCCCAATCGCGATAAACAAATTTCTTGCTCGTGTATACCCACCCCCGCCCCTCCTCGGAGGGGAATTCCTGTATATATAATTTGATTCCCCTCCTTGGAGGGGTTAGGGGTGGGTTAAGCGCAATCTGAGTTTATAAGCCTTTGTCAAAAATTCATTTGTCCAGACTCTCCAGCCTGCTGCTAGCTTGCCCTATTCTGTTTTTTTGGTATCGATAGGCAGCGGGGCTTCTGTGGGCGTAATGGCGCTGGCTGCTTTTTGTGAGGGGTTCAGGTGGCGGCGGTGCTTCATGCCCTCCAGCCTGGCCTCCACCTCAAACCTGTTGTTGTAGTAGCCCACCCGCCACGACTCTTTCAGGTAGAGCCACAGAAACCGGAAAAACCCGTGCTCCCGGAACTGCCGGATATGGCACAGCTCGTGCGCCAGCCACCCCTCATCCTTCAGGAAAGTGTCCCGGCTCACGCCGCTCAGGTGTATGGTTTTGCCCAGCACCATGGCCACATTGCTGCTTTTTAGCACCATGCGCGCAATACGGGCAAAAGGCGAGCGTTCTACAACTTTAAAATCCATAGGCTTAAAAATAGCACTTTATTTCAGGGGGAATATAGACAGATATACTGGCTTGCAGCCCCCGGAGGTTGCCTGCTTCCAACCAAAACCACAGCCGATGCTTTACCAGGTCAGCACGGTATGGTTTGGCACTTAAGCTGCTACGGTTTACTTTTGTCTGATATTGGCTTATCTGGCACCCTGCATAACGCCTGCCGATAGTTCTGAAAGTTACATTTACAGGCGCCTCCAGGAAGCTTGGCATATGGTTAATTCTATGAAAAAGGCAGTTATACTTAGTGTTTTAGCGATGCTGTCGCTGGCGCTGTCTTACCTGTACGAGGTGGCTCCTGTAAACGCACCCGCCGCTGAACCAGCGAATGAGACACATGCTATTGTGGCGCCTTTTGCCGCACCCGCCTACGTGCCGCACATGTGGTCCGACGCCCTGACGACAAGCGAGGAAGCCCAGCCGGAATACGAGGAGTATTACGTCAAGAAACTTGGCCTCAGGTTCCGCAACCCGGATTACCGCACGCTCGTGGAGGAAGCCTCCAAATGGATTGGCACCCCCTACCGTTTCGGCAGCAGCAGCAAGCGCGGCACCGACTGCTCAGGCTTTGTTACCAGCCTCTATAAGGAAGTGTACGGCATCACCCTCAGCCGCAGTTCCCATACAATGTTTGAGGATGTGGCCCACATACAGAAAGACAGCCTCCGCACCGGCGACCTCGTTTTCTTCCGCCGCAGTTCCAAAGAGCCCATCTTCCATGTAGGCGTTTACCTCAAGAACAACAAGTTTATACACTCGGCCACCAATGGCGGCGTCATGGTCAGCTCGCTGTCGGAGCCCTACTACCGTAACTATTTCTACGCTGCCGGCCGTGTAAACTAGCCAGTTTATACTTTACCAGTGCGTCCGGGGCGGCATCCGTTATAAACATTGGGAAGCGGCTGCCTGTTAATCGCTTGGCTGGTTTCTGCCCTGGCAGGGCTGCGCTAAAAACATCACTCCTGGCAAAACAATTTTATAGGGAGAAAGTATAGGAAGGTTACCGTTTGTTTACGCAACTTGCGCCCCCGTTGGCGGATACAGCCCAACCACACCACTTTTAAAGTATAAGCACACGACAAGCATGACAGAGAACAACACAGGCCCTGAAGGAAAAAAGATAGCCGACACCCCCCTTTTTAAGAGGTTACTGGAGAAAGCTGAATCCTACCTGAAACACCCGACCCAGGTAGCAAAGCTAATCAGCGACACACTAAAAAAGGCCACTGCCAAAAAAGGCGTAGGCGCCATCGCCGGCGAAGTATGGGAAAACCTGCAGCTGCTGACGCGCATGATAAAAGCGGCCAGTTCCGGTGAGTACAAAGGCATTCCTACCGCCACGCTGGTAGGTGGTGTAGCCGTGCTGATTTATTTCCTGATGCCGATAGACATAATCCCGGACGTGATTCCGGTGATTGGCTTGCTGGACGACGCCAGCCTGCTGGCTTGGTTTATGGCGGGTATAAAAACCGAGCTGGATAAATTCAGGGAGTGGGAGGCCAGCCGCCCTATCAGGGTAACGCCAAGAGAGCAGGAGCCTCATGCGCCTGAAAAGCACGACGCTGACATCTCCTTCGGCACCCCTAAGTACAGCGACCGTTCTGCCGGCGACATCCAGACCGAAACAAGGCCTAATTACTAAAGTAACAGGACAAAGGAATCTTGGACAAAGGACAAAAGACGTTTAAAGTATAAAGTAAGTATGTGGACAGCATTAGCTTCTACTATTTTGTCATCCTGAAAGGATATTGTGGGCATTAACCTACCTTCTACCAAGTTTCTTATAGATTGACAGTTCTCTTCTATACTTCAACCTAATACTGTTCCTATACTTAATCTAACTAAAGCTCCATACTATGAAAACGAATAAAAAAGACGAGGAAAAGAAAAATAAAAAGCAGCAGGAGCACACCACACCTGATGCCCACCATGCTTCCGAAGGCCACCACGGCGGAGCCAAGGGCACGCACGAGTCGTCGGAGCGTTCCTCCACCACCGACAGCAGCCGTGCGCCCAAAAACCCGCACGACGACATGCCCTCCGGCGGAAACGTGCGTTAAAACAGATTGCTTTACCCTATTCTTTGCAGCGGCAGGTTATAGTATAGCCTGCCGCTGCTGTTTTCTTGTACTTTATATAGCTAATAGAGGTGTTTAAAAGCTCTCTTTCTCAGGATGACTTCTGACTTTATTTTGTTTAATATAGCACAATATCAATACACTAATTTAAAATAAAAGCCATAAAAGCTCGCAGCCTAGGCTTTTTTAAATTAAATTAATAACTATCTTTGGCCGAAAGAATTTGTACTTTAACTTTTAGCCAGTGTCTTCATCATTCTTACGTCTTACATCCGTCAACCTGCATATCGACGGGATTGGAAAGGTGCTGTTTGAGCGGAGCGATAAAGCCAAGCGCCTGAGCATCAGCGTTCGTCCGTTAAAGGGGGTGCGCGTAGCCGTGCCACCGCACATCAGCTTCGAAAAAGCCGAACAGCTCATCTACACCAAAACCGACTGGATTAAGGAACACCAGGCGCGCATGCAGCAACAGGAGGAACGGGTAACGGTTTACGACCATAACTCCGAGTTCAAAACCAAGTTCCACAAGCTGCGCCTGCTTACCCACGCCCGCTACGACATGCGCTGCGTTATCCAGGATGGCTACATCAACGTGTTCTACCCCGCTTTTAAGGAGGTGCAGGACACGGATGTGCAGAAGTTTATCCGCAGCTCTATAGAAGAGGCTTACCGCAAGGAAGCCAAGCAGCACCTGCCGCAGCGGGTGGCCTACTTTGCCGAGAAGTTTGGGTTTGAGTACCAGAACGTGTTCATCAAGAACGCCAAGAGCCGTTGGGGCAGCTGCTCGCACACCAACAACATTAACCTGAACCTGCACCTGATGCGCCTGCCCGACGCCCTCTGCGACTACGTCATTCTGCATGAACTGGCGCACACGGTGGAGAAGAACCACGGTCCCCGCTTCTGGGCACTGCTCGACAGTGTATGCGGCAACGCAAGGGAGCTCGACAAGAAACTGAAAGCTTATAGAATCTCTATTTTCTAATTTGCCTATTGCTATACTTTACTACCTGATTTATACTTATTGTTAGAAAACAAACTGGCAACGGCCCAAGAAGCTGCTGCTACCCGGTATCCTTGCGCCATTTATATTTTTGAAGAGGCGTAAAAGAAGCGCTGCAGGTTAACCTGCAGCGCTTCTTTATTTTTAAAGTATGGTTTGTTGTAATTGGTTTGTAGAGCCGGGTCCAACCACCCCTGCCCCTCCTTGTCTAAGGAGGGGAATTATACTTACTACTCTCTCTGTCATCTCGAGCAGCGCGAGAGGTCTATCTGAAATTCTCTTCAGATCTCTCCCGATGGTCGAGATGACAGCAGGGGCAGCGGGTATCGAATCCTTTCCCAGCCTTAGGGTTGAGCGCCTTGTGAGATCCGGTGCCCGTCAAGGGCATGCTGAGCGCGAGCGAGGCAAGGAGGGAACACCGCGCGATGCCCGAAGGCGAGGCCTCCCGGCCTTGAGGGCACCAAAGCTAGAGATGAAACAATAGGTTTGTAAGGCTGGAGGATGAACGGTGGCTAAAGAGGATAGCTTGTTTCAGATAGAAGAAAGCAGCGGCTAGGAAAGTATAAACTAGCAAAGTATAGAAGTATAGCCAAAGTATAAGCTACAAAGCTGCTGAGGGCTTATAACCAAATTATAAAGCGGAAGCCCCGGGACTTAGGTCCCGGGGCTTCCGCTTTATGTTCCACTCTATATCCTTTACATCAACTGACTTCCTTTACCGTATGAGAGGCTACGTACTTCACAAAGTCTCCTACCTTGTCAATCTTCACCTCATCCGGAATCGTGATCTTGAAGTTTTTCTCCAACTCCAGGATAATATCCACCACGTCCACGATGTCAAAACCGAAGTCCTTCAGCATTCTGTCTGCCCAAAGGCGGTCAGCTTTTATCTCTTTGGTTTTGCTAATGATACGGATAACCTCCTTCTCAATAGCGGTATCTGTTATAAGCATAAATCTATAATGTGTATTCTCTAACTTTTCCGTTTACATGCGCCTCCTGCTGCTGCAGTTTCAGGGTGCCTCGCTTCTCCTTGCCAATCAGTCTGTCCTTTAGCTTCTCGTTGAGCAGGTACATCACCGGCACTATCAGCAAAGTTACTGCCGTGGCAAAACCCAGGCCAAAAATAATTGTCCAGGCGAGCGGCCCCCAGAAAGCGGCACTGTCGCCCCCCATAAACAGGCCTGCCTCAAACTCCGTGAACAACGTATAGAAGTTCAGGTTCAGGCCCAATGCCAGCGGAATCAGGCCAAGTATGGTGGCGGTGGCCGTAAGCAACACCGGGTTCAAACGTGTTTTTCCGGCCTCCACAATTGCCTCCCTTAGCTCCTTGCCTTCGCTCAGCAGGATGTCCGTAAATTCCACAATAAGTATACCGTTTTTCACCACAATGCCCGCAAGTGCCACAATTCCCACGCCTGTCATTACGACTGAGACTTCCATGCCAAAGATGGAGAAGCCCAGCAGCACCCCGATAATGGAGAACAGCACCTCCGACAGGATGATGAACGGCTTGGAAACCGAGTTAAACTGCGTCACCAAAATCAGGAAGATGATGCAGAAAGCTGCCACCAGGGCAATCATCAGGAAGTTTGCCGACTCCTGCTGCTCCTGCTGCTCACCACCCATACTTATCTCGTAGCCCTCCGGCGTCTGGAAGTTCTGCAGTGCCCCCTGTATCTGCTGCACCACCTCGTTGGCATTGTAGCCATCCAGCACGTTAGACTCCAGCGTTACCACACGCTTCAGGTTCTTGCGCTTGATGCCTCCGTAGGAGTTGGTGTAGTCCACTGTGGCCACCGACGAGAGCGGAATCTGGCGAACAATACCCGTATTCATATCGCGGTAGGTAATGCGCATGTCCAGCAGCGCGTCAATGTTATCGCGGTATGGCTCGGCGTAGCGCACCTGAATCGGGTACTCTTCCTCATCGAGCTTAAACTTGGAGGCCTCCATGCCAAAGATGGCCGTACGCACCTCCTGCCCTATCTGGCCCGTACTGATGCCCTCGCGGTTGGCGCGCTCCCGGTCTATGTTCACCACAATCTCCGGCTTGCTGTCTTCCAGGTCGGAGCGCAGTTCCTCAATCCCGCCAATCTGCTGCTGATCGATGTACTGCTTGATTTGCTTCGACAAAGCTATCAACTCCTCAAAGTCCTCTCCGGCCACCTCTATCGAGATGGGCTTACCCACAGGCGGACCGTTTTGCTCCTGGCTCACGGTAACCTCCGCACCGGGTATCCCCTGCACTGCCTCCCGGATACCGGTCAGATACTCGGCCGATGTTTTGTCCGTCTGACGGTCTTTATACTCCACAAAGGCAACGGTAACCTTTCCTTTATGAGATTGTGCCGTGGTGGTGCGGTCGTTTTCATCACCTGCCCCGATGGCAACGTTCGAAATAACCGATTCCACATCCGGATTGTTTTGGCCAATTACGTTGTACACGCGGCGCTCCACTAGCTTGGTAACAGAGTCGGTTACAGCCTGATCAGTACCGATAGGCATGTTGATGTAAGCATAGACAAAGTTCGGGTCGCTGCTCGGGAAGAACTCCACCTTGGGCGGGCGCAACGCCGTCAGGGCGCCTGAAAAAATCAGCAGGACAAAGATGCCGGCAAAAACGCCGATCGGGCGCTTGCCCACCAGCATCCAGCGCAGCAGCCGCTCGTAGCCGCTCATAAAGCGCGGCAGCACACGGCCCTGGAATTTATTGATCAGCCCGGTGAGCACATACTTGTTCAGCAGTATCAGCACCACAAAAAGCATGATCAGGTTGGCCGTGCCGTACCAGCCGGCTATGTAGCCAACGGCTGCCACCACCACGGCTATACTTATCAGGACCCAGAATATCCTGCGCGACCTTGGGGTAGACTGCTCCTCGCCGTGCCGCTTCATAAAGGACACCGCGAACACCGGGTTGATGATAAAGGCCACCAGCAGCGACGACAACAGCGTAACGATGAGCGTGATAGGCAGGAAGAACATGAACTCTCCCACGATACCTGGCCAGAAGGCCAGCGGCAGGAACGGTGCCACGGTGGTAAGCGTACCGGCCAGCACCGGCAAGAATACCTCCCCGGCGGCCACCTTCGCCGACTTCACGATGTTCAGGTTAGTGGTATGGTAGATGCGGTGGGTGTTTTCAATCACCACAATGGCGTCGTCCACCACAATGCCCAGTGCCAGCAGGAACGAGAAGAGCACGATCATGTTCAGCGTGAAACCGAAGGTCGGCATCAGGATAAAGGCCAGGAACATGGAAATCGGCACTGACAGGCCCACGAAAATGGCGTTGGTGGTACCCATGAAGAACATCAGGATCAGGGTTACCAGCACAAAGCCGATGATGATGGTGTTGATCAGGTCGTTCAATGTATGGCGGGTCTGGGTAGACTGGTCGCCGGTGACGGTGATGTGCAGGTCTTGGGGCAGCGAGGTGCGCTGCATCTCCTCAATGGTGGCGTGTATCTTGTCCGAGGCCTCAATCAGGTTCTCGCCGCTGCGCTTGATGATGTTAAGCGTGATAACGGGCTCGTTGCCCAGGCGCGCAAAGCTTTCCTGCTCTTTAAAACCCTGCTTCACCTCGGCAATGTCGCGGAGCTTGATATTGGCCCCCGCCACCGACTGCAGCACAATGTCGCCAATCTTCTCGGGGTCTACGTACTGGCCCGTCACACGCACCGATCGCCTTGCCTCTCCTACCGTAATGTTGCCACCAGAGATGGTAACGTTCTCGCGGGCAATGGCGTTGGAGATGTCCATAAAAGTAACCTGGGCAGCCTGCATCTTGTACAGGTCCACATTTACCTGCACCTCCTTGTCCAGGGCGCCTACCATGTCCACGCGCGTAATCTCGGGATAGGCCTCAAAGCGGTCCTGCAGGTCTTCGGCGTAGTCCTTCAGCTGGTCCAGGCTATAGTTGCCCGACACGTTGACATACATAATCGGGAACTCGGAGAAGTTGATCTCCTGGATGTTGGGCTCCTGATCCAGGTCGGTGGGCAGGTCAGTGCGGGCCTTGTCCACAGCATCCCGTACCTGTTGCTTGGCCTCCGGCACCTCCACATCGGTGTTAAACTCCACAGCTATCATGGAGAAGTCCTGCATGGAGTTGGAGGTAATTTTCTTCACCCCGTTAATGGCCTTCAGTTGCTTTTCGATGGGCCTGGTAATGAGGTTCTCCATATCCGAGGGCGAGGTGCCCGGGTGTATGGTGGCCACCATCACAGTTGGTATCACGATGTCCGGGAAGTTCTCCTTCTGCAGGTTTACATAGGAGAAGATACCCGCCAGCGTGACGATGAGGGTCATGATATAGATACTGGTCTTGTTGTCAATAGACCAGCTGGTTGGCTTAAACTCTTTCATAGTTTTATACTTTTAGGCATTACTTCTGGGTGAGGCTGTTCTGCGCAAACACCACGGGCTGCCCCTCGTTCACGCTTTTGTAGCCTGCTGTAATCACCATATCGCCGGCGGCCAGGCCGTTGAGCACCTCCACGTTACCGCCATAGCTCAGGCCGGTCTTCACTTCTTTTCGCGTGGCGATGTAACCATTGTCCTTTTTCTGGGCCACGTACACATAGCTCGTCTTCTCGTCTTTCTGCACCAGGTTTACCGGCAGCGTCACCACATCCTCGTTCTTGTAATCTTCGATGCGCACCACGGCCACCATGTTAGGGCGCAGGGTTACGTCGGCCCCGTTCCGGAAGCGAAGCTCTGTGGTGAAGGTGCGGCTGGTGGGGTTGATGAAGCTGCTCACCACGTCCACGGTCATGGCCACTTCTTTTTTCAGGTCGGGGAAGTATACCACCGCCTGGTCTCCTTTCGAAATCCTGTCCTGGTACGCCTCGGAGATCTCGGCCATGATTTTGCCTCCCTCCAGGTTCACCACCCGGATAATGCCCACGCCCGGCGCCACGGCCTCGCCCGTATTCGGGATCACCTCATCCACCACCCCGCTGATAGGGGCCTTGATGTTAAACTGGTCGCGCTGCTGCTGCAGGGCTGCCAGGTTACGCTCCAGCGCCTCCTTGTTGTTTTTAGCCGTGAGGTACTGCATCTCGGTGCCTATTTTCTGGTCCCAGAGGTTTTTCTGCTTCTCAAAGGCCACGTTAGCCAGGTCGAGGCGGGTTTTTACCTCGGCCAGATTCTGCTCCAGTACCTGCGCATCAATAGTGGCCATGGTTTGCCCCTTCGTCACGCGGTCGCCGCGCTCCACGCGCACGCTTGTCAGCACGCCCGGTACTTTGGCGCTTACCAGCACGTTCTGCGTAAAGTCCACCCGGCCCTGCACCTCCAGGTAGTGGCGGAAGGTGTCCTGCGCCAGCGTGGTTACCGATACGGGCACGGTCTTCTGCTGCACGGCCACGGTTTTGCCCTCGGCCTTCAGTTCCGCCTCCAACTCCTCTATCTGCTTCTGAATGCTGGCCTGCTGCTCTTTCAAGGCATCCAGTTGGGCCTGTTTGTCGTCGCCACCGCCACAGGAGGCAAGGCTAAGTATACCTGCAAAAAATGCTGTTGCTAAGATTCGGTTCATGGTGATAGTAGTAGGTGTTTTTCGATAGTTTATTTTGTGAGTAATGTGCCGGTGGCCTTCTCCAGGTTCACCTTGGCGATAAGGGCATCGTAGATGGCGGCGTAATAGTTGGTTTGGGCCTCGCGCAGGTCGGTTTCGGCGGTTACTACCTCCAGGTTGGTGCCCACGCCCTCCTGAAACTTAATTTTAGACACGCGGGCAATGTCTTCGGCCAGGGCCAGGTTCTCCTCCTGCGCCTTCAGCACATCGAGGGCGTTGGTAAGCTCGGTGGAGGCCTGCTTTAGCTCCAGGTCTATGCTTTGGCGCAGCGTCTCAAAGCCCAGCTTGGTGTTCTCCAAGGTCACGCGGCTCTGCTGTATCTGGTAATGCCTGCGCAGGCCATCGAAGATAGGTACCTGTAGTTGCGCGCCCACGTAGCCGTACTCCAGGTAATTGCTCGTTGTCGTGATGGCTTTGAAGTCGTTGCTGGCGGCATTGTAACCGTAGCGGGCATTTAAGTATAGTTTGGGCAGATACCCGGAGCGGATGTTGCGCACGTCCAGTTCGGCCAGGCTTTGCTGGGTCTCCAGCAGCGAGTACTCGATGCGGTTGCCGTAGTCGAAATTCTGTGGGTATACCTGGCTCATGTCTATGTCCACCTCTTCGAGCCTGTCGGTGAGCAGCACGGGCTGGTGCTGCGGCAGGCCCATCTGGTACTTGAGCAGGTTCTCGCTCAGCTGCAGCAGGCGCTGTGTTTTCTGCTGCTCTACCTTCAGGTTGTTGAGCTGCACGCGCAGGCGGTCCACGTCCAGTTTCTCGGCCACGCCGTTCTCAAACATCACGTTGGTCTGAAAAAGCAGCGTGTCGAGGCGGGTGATGTTCTGGTTAAGCAGCTGCATGCGCTCGCCGCTAACCAGCACGCTGTAGTAGGCTTTGCTCACCTGCTCGGCTACTTCTATCTCGCTTTGGGTGGTGGTTCTGCGCGAGAGTTCGGTGTAGGTTTTGGCCGCCTTCAGGCCAATCAGGTAAGAGCCATCAAAAACCAACTGGCTGGCAGAAACCACCGCATTGCTGGTGTAGGTTGGGGTGAAGGTGATGGGTACAAACGTGCCGGGCGGCGGCGAGTTAGGGTCATTCGGGTCGTTGAAGAACTCGGCCGGCAGGAAGGTTTGCTGCTGCACAAAGTTATCGCCCACCTCCAGCATCGCATCTATCTGCGGCAGGCCCATGGCGCGTATCTCTCCGACTCTGCCTTTGGCGCTTTTCTCCTCATTGCGGGTGGCCTGCAGGCTGGCTCTGTTCTTCAGGGCATAGGTTATGCTTTCCTGCAGGCTCAGGCGCATTGCCTCCTGCTGCTGCCCTTGCGCAAAGCTGCCACTGCACAGAGAAAGTATGGCAAGCAGCAGGCTGATCTGTTTTTTCATAATTTTAGTAGCTTGGTAGTGATCGGTAGTCGTTATTCTTCTTCGGTTATCTGCTTGTATTCATTGATGAGCTTGTGCCCCTTCAGAGTGGCCATTCCCAGCATGTAATGCTCCAGCACCGCCAGCTGCACTTGGCTGATATTGAACTCGTGCGACGGGAAAACTTCCCGGTTAAACGGCAACTCGATCAGGGCCAGACGCATGCGGGCCAGCACCTCCACATCCATGTCTTTGCGGTAGAGCCCTTCCTTTATGCCCCGACGGATGTTGCCCTTCACCTTCTCCAGCATGAAGCCGCTTTTGTGTTTCACCCACAGTTCCCAACTGTCAGGGTGATGCCTCTGCAAATCGTGAAAAATAGAGGGGTGCATGTCGGAAAACACCTGCTTGGTCAGTGTCATAATGCGGAAGAGCTCCTCCAGGGCGTTGGGAGCCTCACAGATGTACCCCTCGCACGACTCCTGAATGCTGCGCAGATAACAGGCCGTAGCGTCGTATACCACCTGGTCTTTGTTGCGGAACCACTTGTAAAGCGTCTTTTTCGACATGCCCAGGTGCTGGGCGATATCGTCCATCGACACACTCTTGAAGCCCCGCTGGCGGAACATTTCAAAAGCGGCCTTCAGGATTCTTAACTCTATTTCTGACTTCTCTGCTATCTCCATAGTGGTAGTTTGTGCGGCAAAACTATGGAAACATTTTTTGTTTCAAAAGTTTCCTGCTCTAAATTTCAAGGCGTTCACAAAGTCTATAAGCCTCATTTATAGCTTTTTTACAAAGCCAATGGCTCGCGCATTGCCGCTGTCAAATGCCAGGTTCCGGGACGAATCGCAGGGTTCTGTACACCAAGTTATACTTTCTGCAGACGAACCGGCGAGCATGCGTCTACCCTTCCCCCGGCAGGTGACACGGCAGTATCCTATAAAAAATTTCTTGCTTAAATGCCCAGCACCGAGCGCAGCTTGGAGTAACCCGTCCGGCTCAGGGGCACGCGTACCCCGCTCTTGAGCAGGGCCACATGGCTGTCTTTCTCCAGCGTTTCGATGCGGGTGAGTTGGGAAAGGGGGATAATGTAGGAGCGGTGGACGCGCACAAACTGCTTGGGGTCCAGCACACGCTCGTAGTAGCCCATGGTTTTCTTCTTCAGGAAGAGGCCTTCGGCAGTATATACTTTCACGTAGTCGTCATAGGCTTCCAAGTATAGCACGTCCTTTACCGGAATGATGCGGATGTCGTTGGCGGCTTTGACCACAATGCGCAGGTGCTCCTCGGGTTGCTTGGCGGGTACTTCGGCTAGCTCCTCTACCTTATTTTCCGTTGCCTTTACACGCTGCTTCTCCTGCCACTTTTTTACGGCCGCATCAAAACGTTCCTGGCTGAAGGGCTTGAGCAGGTAATCCACGGCGTTGGCCTCGAAAGCCTTCAGGGCGTACTCGTCAAAGGCAGTGGTAAAAATCACTCCGGGCGCCTGCTCCACCAGCTCCAGCATTTCAAAGCCGTTTATCTTGGGCATCTGGATGTCGAGGAAAACCAGGTCGGGGCGGTGCTGCTGGATAGCCTTTATCCCCTCAAAGCCATCGCCACACTCCTGCACCACCTCCATCTCCGGGTGCTTTTGCAGGTACTCTACCACAATGCTGCGGGCCAGCGGCTCGTCGTCTATAACTAAACACTTAATCATTTTTCTGCGGGATTTTAATGCTGGTAATAAACTGATCGTCCTGCTGCTGCGTCTGCAACAGGTCCTGCCGGGCGTAGAGCAGGTAGAGGCGGCGCTGCACGGAGCTTAGGCCGAAGCCGGTGCCGCGCTGCGGACGCGTGGTGGCGGGGTCGTAGGGGTTCTGCACCTGCAGCAGCAGGTGGTGGTCCTGGGCGGTGGCTTTTATACTTATCACCGTGTCACCAACGGTGTCGTAAAGGCCAAACTTGATGGCGTTCTCCACCACGGGCTGCAGCAACAGGACTGGCAGGCGCATGTTCATCGTTTCATTTTGTACTTCAATGGCAGTTTGCAGGCGGTGCCCAAAGCGCACTTTCTCTATTTCTAAGTATAACTCCAGCTGCTTGAGCTCATCAGAGAGGGGCACCTGCTGCTGATCGTCCTTGCGCAAAGTGCCGCGCAGAAAATCAGAAAGCTGTTGTATCATCCGGCGTGCCTGCTCCGGCCGGGCCACCACCAGCGCGCTGATGGAGTTGAGGCTGTTGAACAGGAAGTGCGGCTGCAGTTGCTGGCGCAGGGTATGGAGCTCCGCCTCCCGGGCCAGTTTCTCGGCAGTGGAACGGCGCTGCTCGTCCTGCTGCCGCTCCAAAGTATAAAACCAGAACCAGCTCAGCAGCAAAAGCAGCAGCACCAAGAGCCAGGTAAACACAAAGCGCACCGGCAGGGTGGCGTCCACAAAATCCAGGTACACCACATCCCCTTTGTGGATTCTGGTAGTGAGCCAGTAAAAGACCATGGTGCTGAGCACGGCCAGGCCCATGCTCCAGGCCAGCAGGTAAGCAGCCTCTTTTATACTTGGCTGGTAGTAGCGCAGCCCCGCCCCCATGGCATAACCCCCGATGGTGAGCAGCAGGTTGGTCAGCAAAGCATCCGACACTGCGACTGCCAGGCTAAAACCCGCCGTCCGGAGCAGCACGGTCTGCACCACTGCCCACAGCAGCGCCCATCCCAGGTAAGCAAGTATAATCCGGCTTGGAGACATGTGAATTGGGGAGTTTAGGAATTGGGGAGTTAGAGAGTTTGGGAGTTAGAAAGTTTAGGCGTAGTGAATCTGGTAATCATCAACTAACAACCAATAAGGTGACGGCTAAAGCACGCCTTGGTGTGGTTTAGGTTTCGTTGGTGGAGGTGGTTCTTCTGTTCTTCTTAACAATATAGTAGTAGCCTGCATTGATTAGCAAAGCAGCTGCTATAATCATATAGTACAGCCCTTTATCTAAGGTGTTCGTCACTTCATTTAGAACAACTGCAAGCAGAGCTGGTACAAGTAATAAAAGGAGTCGTCCACTCAACTTTCTTTGCTCACTGATATTGAAAAGCAAGCCGCTGAAGAAGCTATAAACTACAGCAGGTAACAGGTAAACTACTGGATACATAGATGCAGCATTTATATCTCCACCTTCTTTTATGTAGCCGAAGAGCAGGACAGTAAGGAACTGTAGAACTGCTACAACTATGAGGTAAATGCCAACTCTAAAATTTTCCATTCATTTCAATTGATTCCTATCACCAATAACTAGCAACCATTAACTAACAACTACTCTATACTTTAGTAGCTTTTGAGCTGGAGGCCGCCGAAGAGCGAGGTTCCTTTCAGGATCAGCACCTTGCTGGGGTCGTAGCCGCCGGGCATGACCGGGCGCTTGTCGTCGATGCCGCCCAGGATGGCCACCATTTCTGATTTTACCTCCCAGTGCGGTGGTATAATAAGCGTGGTGCCGCCAAAAATCTGCGTCGCCTCCAGCACAACCGGGTGCTGAATGTCGGCCTGGCTCAGGTTCAGCTCTGTGCCCCCAAACACACTCACCACCTCTCCGCCCAGGAAGTTCTTCGAGATGATGTTTTTCTTGATGCCCCCAAGTATGGCCACGGCGTCTACGATATCTTCTGTGCCGTATGTACTGTTTTCTGCAGTAGTGTATGTGCTGCTCTCCGGCTCAGGGGCTCCGCCCATACTTTCGTAAGTATACTCCGGCTGCCGGTTTTGCGTGGTGTGGCTGCCCGGAGCAGGCGGGAAAGTATGGAAGTGGTCCCGCCGGCCGCGTGGTTTCAGCATCACCCACAGGCCAATGCCAATGAGCAGGATCGGCCAGAAGTAAATGCGCAGGTTAAAGCCCGTCACCAGGTCGTTTATCAGGAAAATCGTGCCGAGGAGCACCAGAATCAGCCACCCCGGCTTGCGGAAGTTATGCCTGAAGCCAATGAAAAGGCCCAGAACGATTAAAAACATCTGCCACGAGAATACCCAGCCAGGCAGGAAGAAGATGTGCAGCTTCGAGGCAAGTATGGCCAGGCCCACCACAATCAGGAGCATGCCTGCTATCACTTTGCCGCTGGTGCCTCCACGGGGCTCGGGCCAGTGGTCGCCATAGTTTTGGTTCGAAGATTGATTTCTGTTTTCCATAGTTCCTTTCGTTTTAATTTCTATTGTAAAGGTACTGCAATTGTGCCCGCACGTCTATGGCTAATAGGCAGACCCGGGAGAGAAGTCGGTAAGCGGTAGGTTCGCGTCGGTAAGCTACGAAAGCTGGGGTGTTTCTGCAATTTACCGATGAAGTGAAGGGATTGGGTTGTTGTGGGTTATACTTGTATGGCTGTTCTTTCTATAGCTAGAGGTGAGCCATACTTTATACTCTTCTGAATCAGGATTTTCAGGATGAAAGGATTGAGAGGGTTTTATACTTGGGCTATACTTCCATCCCCGTCGTTGGCGCGAGTTTGCAACTCGTGCCTACTATGGCGTTGGGTTTGTAACCCGACTAGCTTAAAAAGTTATACTTCTGCTAAGCTTTTATACTTGTCAAGTCATACTTCACTAGCCACTGCTTCCTGCAACTGGAACCGAGCTATCCTTACTAGCCTCCGTTCATCCTCTAGTTCCCACCAGCGGCTCGTTTCATCTCCTGCTTTTTGCCCTCCCAGGCCGGGAGGCCTCGCCTTCGGGCATCGCGCTGCTTTCGCTTCCTGCCCTCGTACCTCGGGCTGCCTCGCCTCCAGCTCGTCACCGGAACCTCTCGAGGCGCTCAACCCAAAGGCTGGGAACAGAATCAATAGCCGCTGCCCTTGCTGTCATCTCGACCTTCGGGAGAGATCTGTTTAGAATTCCAGCCAGATTTATTTCTCACTGCGCTCGAGATGACAGTGAAAGGGCATAATTCCCCTCTCGGGAGGGGCAAGGGGTGTTTATACTCTTGCTGACAATTCCCCCTCCTCGGAGGAGTTGGGGTGGGTTTGTATTTTTGCAGATAAAACAGAGACTATAAAACTTTTATTTTGGAAGTAGTAATCACAGACTCCCCTCCTTAGACAAGGAGGGGGCAGGGGTGGTTGGACCCGGCATTACAGAACTCAGCATGACCTAAATAGAGGCGGAACGCGTCAATTTATTATCTTTGCATTATGGTTGAGAACATACAACAAGTAGCACAAGAGATAGAGGCCGCGTCGCTTACCAACGCTGCCGAGTTGGAGCAATTCCGCATTGCCTACATGGGGCGCAAGGGCCGCATCGCGGACCTTTTTGACGGGCTGAAGACGGTAGCGCCGGAGCAGCGCCGTGAGGTGGGCCAGCAACTGAATGCCCTGAAAAACCGCGCCCAGGAGCGCTTCGACCAGGCGCAGGAGCAACTGGCCAGCGCCGCCGACAATGCCAGCGACACAGGCTTCGATTTTACCCTACCAACCATACCTAATACACTGGGCACGCGCCACCCGCTCTCGCTGGTGCGCCAGGAGATCGTGCGCATTTTTGAGCGCATCGGCTTTAACGTGGCAGAGGGCCCGGAGATGGAGGACGACTGGCACAACTTCTCTGCCCTGAATTTCCCCGAAAATCACCCGGCCCGCGAAATGCAGGACACCTTCTTCCTGAGCGAAAACAAAGAGAAACTGCTCCGCACCCATACTTCTACCGTGCAGGTGCGCCTGATGGAAAACAACCAGCCGCCGCTACGCAGCATCATGCCGGGCCGTGTATACCGCAACGAGGCCATCTCAGCGCGTGCGCACATGGTGTTCCACCAGGTAGAGGGCCTGTACGTAAACAAAGGCGTGAGCTTTAAAGACCTGAAAGAGACGCTATACTACTTCGCCAAGGAGATGTTCGGTCAGGACACGCAGATCCGCTTCCGTCCGTCGTTCTTCCCATTCACTGAGCCTAGCGCCGAGATTGACATTACCTGCTTCATCTGCAAAGGCGAAGGCTGCAACATCTGCAAAAGCAGCGGCTGGGTAGAGATTGGCGGCTCGGGCATGGTAGACCCTGCCGTTCTCCAGAGCTCCGGCATCGACCCGGAAGTATACTCGGGCTTTGCTTTTGGCATGGGCATCGAACGTATCACGATGCTAAAGTACCAGATAAAGGACCTGCGCCTCTTCACCGAAAACGACGTGCGCTTCCTGCGTCAGTTTGAAGGGGTAATATAGTTTTGATGGATGACCACGTAGAAGAGTGAATGTTTTGCCGTACAAGTATAGCAGAGCATTCACTCTTCTCTCTTATAAGTATAAGCTAAAGCCATGAAGCTAGAGGATATCAAAACCATAGGCGTAGTCGGTGCCGGAACCATGGGCCAGGGCATTGCGCAGATTTGCGCGCAGGCAGGGTATAAAACCATCCTGTTCGACATCAACGCACAGGTACTGGAGAAGGCGCAGCAGACCACCATTCAAAACCTCGACAAGGGTATTGAGCGGGGCAAGCTGACCGAGGCCCAGAAAGCGGCTGCCCTTTTGAACATCACCTATACTAGCGACACGCTGCAACTACATTGCGATGTAGCCATTGAGGCAGTGGTGGAACGGCTGGAGGTAAAGCAAAGCATCTTCAGAGACCTGGCTGGCATCAACTCCCCCGACACCATACTTGCCTCCAACACGTCCTCTATTCCGATAACGCAGATTGCTGCTGCCGTACCCAACCCGGAGCGCGTAGTGGGCATGCACTTCTTTAACCCGGCCCACATCATGAAGCTGGTGGAGGTGATCTCCGGCGCGGCCACCTCCCCGGAGGTAGCCCAAACCATCAAACAGCTGGCAGAAAAGCTGGATAAAACGGCTGTAATGGCCAAAGACTCCCCTGGCTTTATCGTGAACCGCGTGGCGCGCCATTATTACGTGGAGAGCCTGAAGTTGCTGGAAGAGGGCGTAGCTGACGTAGAAACGATAGACAAGTTAATGCAGGCCAGCGGCTTTAAGATGGGGCCTTTTGAACTAATGGATTTGATTGGTGTGGACACCAATTTCTCGGTCACCTCCTCCATGTTCGAGGCATTCCACTACGACGCTAAGTTCAGGCCAAGCCGCATTCAGCAACAGAAAGTAGATGCGGGGCACCATGGCCGCAAGTCGGGTAAAGGATTTTATACGTATGAGAAATAAACTACTGCTACTGCCCCTGCTGGCCATACTTGCCGGTGCCTGCAGCAAGAACAGCAGCAACAGCCCCATTATACCCAACGTGCCCGTAAACACCCAGCTCAACATAAACAGTCAGCTGTACCCCGAACTTCGCCAGGATGGTGGCTACGCTTACCTGCTGGAGGGCTACAAGGGCATTATCGTGGTGCGGCAGAACGCCAGCAGCTACCTGGCCTTTGAGCGCACCTGCACCTACGACCCCGGCAACGACTGCCTGCTGGAGGTAGACCAATCACGGCTATACATTACCGACCCTTGCTGCGGTTCTCAGTTCAACCTGCAGGGCCAGGTCATTGGCGGTCCGGCCATTTCAGCTCTAAGGCAGTACAGAACTTCTTTGGTAGCCTCCACGCTCTACATTAGCAATTAAATTTTTTAGATTGATTTCCAGCAAATTAATCTTACTGGAAAGATTTTTTTGAGACCATACTTGCGTATTAAGCTTAACTGCCGTAATATTGCATCATCAAACGGCGAGACAGTTGCCGGCGATAACATAACATTCCTCCTTAGCTCAGTTGGTTAGAGCACCTGACTGTTAATCAGGGGGTCCCTGGTTCAAGCCCAGGAGGGGGAGCAGAAGCCACTCAGAAATGAGTGGCTTTTTTGTTTTGTATACTATAGCTCAGCGTTAAAGGCAGTTACTCAACCCCTCCTGCACCTGACGCAACTGGCTAGTTATTATGCAGCACGCTTTCTGTAGCAAAGCCTGCTTTGTCCAATGCTGTGCATATAGTTTTGTCGGTATCACTGACTCTTAGGTAAAGATGCGAGCCATCGCCAGGTAATTGTGTGGCAACGGCAGCTAAAAACGTAGGTAAGGCTTTGTGTGCGTCCGCGTGGCAGTAAATCCCATCAAGCATCACCGCCCCATGGTGCAAGCAGGCACTATCCTTTTCAGCATGTTTCATCTCCGGGTGCCTCCATACACAAGCTGCCAGGCGTCCGTCTTTTACCAAAGTATAGGCCTGCTCGCCGTTCTCGAATCGTTGCACACTCTCTTTCATAAACTCCCAACGTGTGATGCTCCCTCCGTCCGCGTCAAAATCGAGGAGATCACACAGGCTGTTGACTTTTACAGGAGCACCATCAGTTGCATCGCTTTTAACCGGATCGATTTTAAAGACAATGCTTTTACCTCCGCTGCCTTCCTCCACACTGCCCCGCTCGGCCAGGGCACCTATACTTCCATGCCTGGCTAATTTCAGCTTTTCTTTCCCAAGTTTTACCTTCTTATCAATAGAGCGCTTCACGTACTTTAGGTTGATACCTGCACCAGAGAACAATGCCTTACTCCCCTCCTTCAGGTAGTCATAGTATAACTTGGTAGATAAAGCATCCCACTGGCTTGTGATACAGAGTTCGTAGAGCTGATCGTGTGTATTGGCTAGCCTCTCTTTGTACTCGTGCCCTCCTGGGGTTAGGTCAAAGGCCTGGTACCCTTTTCCGTACAAATGCTGCCCAAGCATTACCATGATTAAATAGCCTGGGGAGTACTTGCCGTAAAGAGGTGAGTGCGTGTTTATACCGGCACCGTGAACCCACCTGTTTTTGCCCTCGGTAGCCACAAGAGAGGCAGCGATATGCCCGTTCACCCTCAGCACCGCTACATGAAGTATGTTTTGCCTGTAGAGGGCCAAAAGGAACTCCTTTTTCTGCAGGTTCTTTCTGAACGGTGTTTTATTCAGTGTCACCGCTTTCCGGAAGTCATACTGGTCGGCAAGTTCATCCAGTACAGAAACAAAGGCGTCATAGTCCGTAATCTGCTCATAGGTAAGATTGCCAACCCTGCTCAAGCGGTTGCGGCCCTCCCTGAACTGTTTTTTGCTGAAGAGTTTCCCCACATTGGGGGCAGTAAAGTCCATCACCGGCCGCAGGAACGGGCGGATAACGTGTCGTCTGCTCCAGTAGCCCCCATCTAACCAGCCGAGTGGGGTTTGCGGAGGGATATACTTAAACGTGATTTTTTGCCCGGGAAATTTCTGTCTGACCAGTGTTAGCGCCTTCTTTATAAATCCATTGTCGTCATAATCCGCCACAAGCCAGGTATGGTAGTAGGCGCTCCAGCCTCCGGCAGCCGTAATTCCAAGTTCTTTTACATCCTTAGCCAGCGTCAGAAGGCCTGTTAGCCTGCCTCCTGTTTCTTCTTTTATCACGATAGGCAGATGTTGCTGATGGTATATCTGATACCACACGCTTACATATTCATGGCTCTGGAAAACAGTGGCCCAGGGGCACGATTGGTAAAGGCTGGACCAGCTAAGCAAAAAGCTGTTGTCTGAAAGCAGTTGTAAAACGCTCTCCCCTGTTATAACCTCGATCTTTACCACCCTCTCCTCAGTCAGGATCGGTTTACTTGGCTGGTTTAATTGCATATATTATATGTTACTTGTTTATGACTCCGACAACCATGGTCCAGGCAGCCCAAAGTATGATTATTCTAATCACAAGTAATACGATGCAAACCAGAATCAAGTAAGCAGAACACCTTGATAAAATTCAAAAAAATTTCAGAATATATCAGTTGATAGCTATACTAGGTGAGCCTCCTTTTATGTGTTTGGGGTGGCGATGTAAAAAACAAGCGGGCCGGGTGCATCACCCGGCCCGCTTCAAATATGGGCTTATACTTTGCTTATGTGATTGACTATGCTGTAGGCACAGAAGTATGAGATGAGACAGAGGCCGAAGCGGCCACAATGCCCTCATTGGCAATGGCACTCCATTTGTTAGCCGTTTGCAGCTCCTCAGCCAGCATCAGGTTAACCTCGCGGCTGTAAAACTCCAGGCATACATCCTGCGCCTTAGCGTCACGGGGAGTGAAACGCAGCTCTATCTGATCAATTACTTTGGTTCCGTTCGATTCGCGGCTCAGGTTCGATACGCTGCACTTCTTCATATCGGCAAGGCTCACTACCTTCTGCTGCTCCCGGTCCTTGAACTTTCTCACATAAAACAGCTTGTGCTGCCTCTCATCAAGGCCGATGCCGTAGCAATCATCCCAGAACTCATGCTTTGTTAACTTTAGCTGCTGCGCCTCGCCCTGTGTAATAAACTCATGCAACTGCTTCTCAGCTTTCCTTTTCTGTACCCTTTGGATGTACATAATTGGCACCACAAACAGCGCCAGCGCAACTATTCCTATAATTATGGTTGATAAATCCATCTTGCTATACTTCTTTTTATATAATAAACTACACGCCACGGCAAAGCATGCACCAACATGCCAGCAGGGCTTTAAAGAGGCTGAGCCGCACCCAGCCGTTACCGGAAGTATAGCTGAATTACCAGAAGTAGTGGAAGGGGAAGATGATTTCCCGAACGGTCAGGCTCAGGCAGATTAACCTGGAACGCAGCACCTGTTGCGAAACAAGGCTTTGCACCTGTAGCTCAAGCGCATAACCCCGCGCCAATAAACCGCCCGCGTTGCCTTTGGATGGTGGCGCTGGTTGGCTTTGTGCAGTATTTACCCGCTCCTCTGCCCGCTGCAGGCCCGACAGCTTGTACAGCTCGTTTGCCGACAGCTTGTCCGGCTCTTTATTGGCTGCAGGCGCCTGGGGCAACGTATGCACTGCCTCGGCATAGCGTCCCTGCTCCGAGCCGGAGAAGCCCAGCACGGCAAAGGCAAAGAG
Source organism: Pontibacter chinhatensis (assembly GCF_900113285.1). Classification (GTDB taxonomy): domain Bacteria; phylum Bacteroidota; class Bacteroidia; order Cytophagales; family Hymenobacteraceae; genus Pontibacter; species Pontibacter chinhatensis. Next base: position 545,520 of record NZ_FOOT01000003.1, on the reverse strand, counting down.
CAGTATGTACTTTACAAAGTGGCGCACGTTACAAATCTACAAGGTTATACAGTAACCACATAACCCCACCTCCAGATTATTTTAATCACACATTTGATAAGCGCAGCCCACCGCAAGCTTTATACTTTTGTGCCGTAATACCTCGCCTGCCAACCTTTTAAAGGGCTTAGCAGTAAATATACATGGCAATATTGTCATACTTGCGCTGGCCGGCGAGTTGCCGTGTTTACTACAGGCCGGGGCACCATCTAAAGTATAAAACCATGAAAACTATAAAACCATTCCTGATGATGCTGCTCGTGCTGCTTGCCTTCACGATGAGCAGTTGCGAAGTGATAGGAGACATCTTTAAGGCAGGCATGTGGACAGCCCTCGTTATTATCGTGCTGATCGTGCTGCTGATTACCTGGCTATTCCGCAAGTTCAGGAGATAAACGAGACAAGCATAAAACAGAAAAAGGGACCTTAACCAGGTCCCTTTTTCTGTTTTATGCTTTGTTGGAGTTACTTCTTGGTTCGTTTCGGCATGGTGCCCAGAATATAGTCCCACAGCGGTGAGGACACCCCAAAGGCAGCCTCCGGATCCTTGTAATGGTGAATGCTATGGTTAATCCAGAGTTCTTTCAGGAAGTTTTTGGGCGGCGGATAGGCATGCACCACATAGTGCACCAGCAGGTACATGGCGTAGCCAAACAGCAGGCCGGCCACTACCCCGAACACAAAAGTGCCGAAGACTATCTTGAAGATAAAGAAGAAGGCCGAAGCGTAAAGTATACTTACAATCGGAGGCATGGCCAGTCGCTCCTTGTCTTTCGGGAACTCGTGGTGGTTACCATGGAACAGGTACTGCAGGCGCGCCTTAAAGGGCGTATCCGTGTCCATGTGGAAAACGTAGCGGTGCGCCAGGTACTCAATCAGCGTAAAAATAAACCACCCCAGGAAAAAGAAGCCGATGGCCTCTAAAATACTGATAAATCCGTGGGTAATGCCGTAGTAGATTAGCCCGGTTGCAATGATTAGGAAGATGGAGATAGGCACGGCGATGTGCGTCCTGGTCATCTTCTCCAGAACCGGATTCTTGAAAAGCTGTGCGCTTCCTTTGTGATTAGGTTTCATAGTTGGGTTGCTGTATCAGTTAGTGCTGCAAAACTACTTATTTTTTAAAGTTTAGCCACCAATTACCTCCGGTATAAAGTTTATTAACGTGGTGTCGGTGCTATAGGTTAAGCAGGGTTAACAGGTTATCCGCAGAGGCTTGGGCGTCTGAGAGCGCAATGGTTGCGCGTTCGTAGAACTGCTTTCGGTGGGTTAATGTTTCGGCCAGGAAGGAATTTAATTCTGCAGGGCTTTTGCCAGCCAGGAGCGGCCGCTCTTCCAGGCCCTGTGCTAAAAGTCTCTCTACCAGCTGCTCTACCGGCACATTCAGGTAGATGCTGGTGCCATGCTGGTTGATGTAATTTATGTTATCAAAAAAGCAGGGAGCCCCGCCCCCGGTAGAGATCACGGCCTGTTCATGGGCTTGCACCACCTCCTCCAGCGCCTGCCGCTCCAGCCTCCGGAAGTGCTCCTGGCCCTGCCGCTCAAAAATCTGCGCTATACTTTGCCCCTCACGCTGCACCAGGTACTCGTCCAGGTCCACGAACGTATAGCCAAGCCGCCCGGCCAGTTGCCGCCCCAGCGTGGTTTTGCCGCTGCCCATCATGCCTATCAGGAAGATTCGCATTGGTTTCAAGTATAGATTGTGATGCTAACAGTAAGCGCAGCTGTCATTAAGAGATCCATAGCATCGTACGCTCAGATATCCTCCAGCGCCCATTCACGTTCTCAAACTCTATCAGCTCCCCCTTTCCGCACTTTGTGCTACAGAAGAACTCGTAGTACAAAACTCCTTTGTTCCGCTGCTTATTCCATTGGATTTCAGAAAGGCTTACTTGGCCGATGGCGTTTTGTATCTGCTCAGGTTCCAATTCATAAATCAAATCAGCGCCCTCTAAAGAACCGACTTTGAAAGTACAGGCCTGGAAATCGGAAGCGCTATACTTTAGTTGAGGGTCATGCAGACGTAAAAACGTAGTGCTACTGTCTGCATCGTACTTTCTCAGCATCTGCCTCATAGGGCTATCTGCCCCCTGCCTTCCCCAAAGCGCGGCAATAAACTCATCGAACACATATTTATGATGATTCTTGTGGCTAATATAGATTGTCTTAAGCCCTGACGTATCTTTTGCCACCTCTTGCTTCAGCTCCTGCAATTTCGCATTACCCGCATTAAAAGCAGCTACAGAATCCGGGTCATTAAGTTTATCTAACTCATCTTTCAGCACATCCGCTTTCTCTCCGAGGTACAGGTAATAGAATTCGTTTTCTACCAGCTCAATGAGCAGATCATTGTACACCTGTAGCTGCGGATTGCTTGTTTCGTACTTGCATACTCCATACGTTGCACTTTCCTCTTTACAGGAAGCCAAAGTAAGTATGAAGAACAGTACAAGAAGTAGCTTATTCCTCATGTTCCGTCAGCGCCTCTTTTACCTCCTCTATACTGGGGGTGTCGTTATGGTGCCATTTGCCTTTTACGATGCCGTCCTGCAGCAGCACGAGGCCAGGGTTGGAGCGGATAATGGTCTTCAGCACAGTGCCGTCGCCGAAATAGTAAGGTACAGCCAGGTTTACCTCGTGGCGGAACTTCTCGAAGTCGGCGGAGCTGCTGCTGGTTACTACCATGGGCGTAATACCGGCTGCCTCTGCGGCCTTCACCAATGCGTTTATGTCTTTGATGTTATCCGTCTCTGCCTTGGCCACGCTGTGCACAATTATCAGCAGCTTTTTGCCTGTCAGTACCTCCTGCGTGTGGTCGCCCTCATCGTTCCACACGTTAAAGTCCGTGATCTTGGGGCCTGCCTCCGGGTTTATGGCCACCATCTGCTTAAAAGTATAGGTGGTATCCATCGGGTACTCTTCAAACTCCTCGTCCTGCCCGTTTTTGGTCAGGATATACTTGTAGCGCAGCGGCTCCGATGGTTTCATGAGCTCCGGGATGTTGTTGCCCACTTTATAAGCCCTGAAGTCGATGTAAGGTAGGTGCTCGTAAGCATACCACCCCACCGCCACCGACAGCGCTGTGACAATAATGGTGATAATGGCCCCTGAGGAGGCGCGCATGAAGGGCTGCAGGTACTGCTGCGTAAACAGGAGCACCACAATCATCACCAGCAGCACCACGTCCTTCGTGAACGACTCCCACGGCGTCAGCTTAATGGCATCGCCAAAGCAGCCACAGTCGGTCACCTTGTCGAAGTATGCCGAATAGAAGGTAAGGAACGTGAAGAACACAATCATGATAAGCAGCAGCCACAGCACCGCCTTTAGCTGGTAGCGCACCAGCAGCGCCACGCCCAGCACAATCTCTGCCGCGCTCAGGAAGATGGACAAAAACAGTGAGTAAGGCTCAAAGCTCTTGAAAAACGGCGCGATGTCCTGCGAGAAGACATCAAAATACTCCTCCAACTTAATAGCCGTGCCCACCGGGTCGTTTATCTTAATCAGCCCCGAAAAAATGAACAGCACCCCTACAAAGAGCCAGAAGAATTTACTGATAAACTTCATCTTTTAAGTTTGAGAGTTAAAGAGTTTGGGAGTTAGAGAGTCGCAACACCTGCGTCTTAACAGTTAGAAAGTTAGAAGGTTAAAAAGTTAGTGATTTATACTTTTAGCCCATGCCCTTAACTGACCTTCTCTGCATACCCGGCCTTGATAAGCGCAAACACGGCGTAGTTTATCATGTCGCGGTAGTTGGCCTCCACGCCCTCCGAAATCAGCGTTTGCCCTTCGTTGTCCTCTATCTGCTTGGTGCGGTAAAGCTTCATCAGGATGATGTCGGTGATGGAACTCACGCGCATGTCGCGCCAGGCCTCGCCGTAGTCGTGGTTCTTAGCGTTCAGCAGCTGGATGTTTTCCTCGATGTGGCGCGTATACTCCCGCTCCACCTCCTCGGCCGAAAGGCTCAGCGGAGCGTCGGCGGGCAGATTGAGCTGCATCAGCGCAATCACGCAGTAGTTGATGATGCCCACAAACTCACTGTTGATGTCGTCGGCCACCAGCTGTTTGCCTTTTTCCTGGATAGAGCGGATGCGCTGGGCCTTGATGAAGATCTGATCTGTGATAGACGGAAGCCGCAGCACGCGCCAGGCAGTGCCATAGTCCTTGGTTTTCTTCACAAAGGTATCCTTGCAGCGCTGTACTACCTGATTATATTCCTGCAGTGTTTGACTAATCAACTTTTTAGCTTTAATTTTAAAAATAATTGACGCAGATGCCAACATTGGAAGCGAAAGATACGCTTTTTAAGAAAAAATCCACACTAAACTCCCGCGGAAAGCTCCTCTCGCTGGAGGTGCCACTCGTGATGGGCATCCTGAACCTGACCCCGGATTCCTTTTTCCCGGGTAGCCGCCTGAACTCCGCCGAGGAGGCCGTGCGCAAGGCAGAACAAATGCTGGCCGATGGCGCTGACATACTGGACATTGGCGGTTACAGCACCCGCCCAGGTGCTGCAGAGGTTACCTCGCAGGAGGAGCAGGACCGCATTCTACCCGCCATCGAGGCCATCCTTCAGAACTTTCCCGAAGCGATTATTTCCGTCGATACTTTCCGGGCCGATGTGGCCGAGGCAAGTATGGCCGCCGGCGCCCACATCATCAACGACGTGGGAGGTGGGCTGCTGGACGAGGCCATGTTTGAGACCGTTGCCCGGCTGCAGGTGCCTTACATCCTCATGCACATGCGCGGCACGCCGCAGACAATGGCCAGCCTGACAGAGTATAACAATTTGGTGCTAGACGTGCTGGACGAGATGCGTGTGCAACTGGCCAAGCTCCAGCAACTCGGCGTGAAGGACATCATCCTGGATCCCGGCTTCGGGTTTGCCAAGACGGTGGATCAGAACTACGAGCTGCTGCGCCACCTGGAGGAGTTCCGCATCTTTGGGCTGCCAGTGCTGGTGGGTATGTCGCGCAAGTCCATGGTCTATAAATCGCTGGGTATAAACCAGGCCGATGCCTTAACGGGCACAATAGCCGTGAACAGTGTGGCGTTGATGAAGGGAGCCGACATTTTGCGGGTGCACGACGTAAAAGAAGCTAAGCAAACCATTGTACTTTTAGAGAAAACAAAACTTTGATTTTTTTATTTTCCATAGGGTTCCTAGAGATTGAGCTGCTCGATATCATCGATATCCTGCTTGTTACAGCGCTGCTTTACCAGCTATACAAGCTGCTGACGGGCAGTGTAGCCTTGAAGATCTTCCTGGGCCTGCTCTCCATTTACCTGCTTTACCTGGTGGTACGGGCTGCCGGCATGGAGCTGCTCAGCATTATACTAGGGCAATTCATGGGTGTGGGTGTACTGGCGGCCATCATTCTCTTCCAACCCGAGATCCGGCGCTTCCTGCTGCTTATCGGCAAAACCACCTCCCTGAACCACGAGCGCTTTTGGGGTGGCTTCCCGTGGCGCCGCGAGCAGAGCGAGAAACTGAGCCTCACGCCCTTTATTGAAGCGGCCAAATCGCTGGCGGCTAAAAACACGGGTGCCCTGATTGTGTTTGCCAAAAGCTCGGAGCTGAAGTACTATGCCGAGTCCGGCGACCTGATTGATGCCGTGATTTCGAAGCGTTTGCTGATGTCCATCTTCAACAAGAACAGCCCACTGCACGACGGCGCCGTGATCATCTCAGGCAACCGCATCAAGGCGGCCCGCTGTATACTTCCAGTATCAGAAAACCAGGAGATTCCGGCCTCTATGGGCCTGCGCCACCGCGCTGCTATCGGCCTGACCGAGATCACAGACAGCGTGGTACTGGTGGTGTCGGAGGAGACAGGACAGATTGCCCTGGTGCGCAACGGGGAGGCCTACCGCAACCTCACCTCCGCCGACCTGCGCCTGAAGCTCAACCAGTTCCTCTTCGATACCGATCAGAAACCAGCCACCGCCCCTGCCTCCGAGAAATCCGTCAGCGCGGCGTAAACTTTATACTTAAGGGGATTATACTCTGTAGGATTCATCAGCTCCCGCGAGAACGGGTTCTATAGATCCTGAAGATACTTTAAAGGGGGTAAGGAGCTTGTCTTAACGCAGCATAAGCGAGTCTGGAGACTCGCCACCCACTGTGCGTCACCGGTTGGATACCGGCGCCAGGCATTTATACTTTCTAACTTTTTAACCTTCTAACTTTCTAACTCTCTAACTCCCTAACTCATACTTCACAGTCTTCCCGCCCGGCGGTACCATACCAGCCAGTAGGAAAGAATGCCCAGACCGGGCAGCAGCCACAGTGCCGCCATCCAGAGCAGGCGCTGCGTCAGAGTATAATCTGACCGGAAAACAAGGTGATAAAGGGCTGCAGCCACCAGCAGGTAGTTGAGCGATACCAGCAGAAAAATAGCCGGATTGCGTTCGAACAACTCCATGGGCTAAAACAGTTTTTCGCTAACGAACCACATCAGGTACAGCAGCGCCGGCGCGATAAGCAGCAGGATAGTGCCCAGGTTTACGCGCGTCCACTGCGGGTTCAGCAGCATACTCAGGTAGGCCTCCACCGACAGCAGCAGCGAGAAGTAGAACGTTATCTGCAACAGGGTATATACAATGTTAGCCTCCCCGCGCATATCAGCGGTAGTATAAGCCAGAAACGAGATCACTATCCACGACATCACGGTACCCAACAACACCTGCCCCGGCTTTATCTTTATGTTGTTCATACTTCTGATTTACCTTGAGTTTGATACAAGGTACAAAAAATAAAGCCACCCCCATAGCAGGAGTGGCTTTTCTATACTTTGGTGTGGGTTATACTTACTTGATCACACCCAGTTCTTTGCCAACCGTCACGAAGGCGTCGATACACTTGTCGATGTGCTCTTTGTCGTGCACGGCGGAGAGTTGCACGCGAATACGGGCCTGGCCTTTTGGAACAACCGGATAGTAGAAACCAATTACGTAAATGCCTCTGTCGAGCATGCGGGCGGCAAACTCCTGCGCCAGTGGGGCATCGTAAAGCATAACCGGTACAATCGGGTGGTCGCCTGGCTTGATGTCGAAACCGGCCAGCGTGATCTGCTCGCGGAAGTACTTGGTGTTCCACTCCAGCTTGTCGCGCAGCTCGGTAGTAGAGCTCAGCATGTCCAGCACGGCGATGGAAGCACCCACAATTGATGGAGCCAGAGAGTTGGAGAACAGGTATGGGCGCGAGCGCTGACGCAGCATGTCGATGATCTCCTTGTGGCCAGACGTGAAGCCGCCCATGGCGCCGCCCAGGGCTTTACCCAGCGTGCCTGTGATGATATCGATCTTGCCCATCACGTTGTGGTACTCGTGCACGCCACGGCCTGTTTTGCCCATAAAGCCAGTCGAGTGCGAGTCGTCCACCATGATCAGGGCTTTATACTTATCGGCTAGTGCCACGATTTTATCCAGCTGGGCCACTGTGCCATCCATCGAGAAAGAACCGTCGGTTACGATGATGCGGTGCTTGGTGTTGGCATTTACGGCCTCCTGCAGCTTTGCCTCCAGGTCCTCCATGTTGTTGTGCTCGTAGCGGAAACGCTGGGCCTTGCACAGACGCACGCCGTCAATAATAGAGGCATGGTTCAGGGCATCAGAAATAATGGCCGACTCGGCATCGAACAGCGGCTCGAACACGCCCCCGTTAGCGTCAAAGGCGGCGGCGTACAGGATAGTATCCTCTGTGCCCAGGAACTCAGAAATCTTACGCTCCAGCTCCTTGTGGATATCCTGCGTGCCGCAGATAAAGCGCACCGAGCTCATGCCGTAGCCGTGCGTGTCGATGGCCTCTTTGGCAGCGTTAATCACCTTGGGGTGGGCAGAAAGGCCCAGGTAGTTGTTGGCGCAGAAGTTTAGCACATGGGCCATCTGCGTGGTATCGATGTCAGCGCCCTGCGGGGTGGTGATGATACGCTCCTGCTTATACAAGCCCGCCTCTTTTATCTCGGCAAGCTGCTTCTCTAAGTCTGGTTTTAAGGTTTCGTACATAGTTTCGTTTATCGTTATATCGTTGCTAGTTACTTGCTTTTTCAAGTGTGCTTACAGGCCGGTGGCGTCACCCGTCTCGTCAGGTGTGGGCGGCGGGCGGCGCATGATGGGCCTGGGCCTTGGCGGCTTTGGCTTCGGTTGCTGCGGTGGTTGCTCCACCTCCTTTTCAGGAGGATTTATACCTGCGTTCTCCGCTTCCGATGCTTCGGCAGGCGGTTTCTGCAAGGCTACCGGCCGCTTGATGACCGGCCTTGGGCGCGGAGGGGTTGGCTTTTCCGCTGCCGCAGGTGCGGATGTCTCCGGTATACCTTGCTCCTCCTTCGGCTCGGCTTCCGGCTTTTGCAGCGCCACCGGCCGTTTTATAACTGGCCGTGGCCGAGGTGGTTTTGCGGGCGTCTCTTCAGCCGGTGCTTGGTCCGGTGTTGGCTGCTCCTCCTGCGGCGGCTGCAAGGCAGTCGGCCTTTTCATCACCGGGCGTGGCCTTGGCGGCTTTGGTGCGTCAGCCGGCGCTTCTCCTTCAGCCGGTTTTATACTTTCATTTGATGGCACGGCAGCTGTAGTTCCCTCCTCGGGTTGCTGCAAGGCCACAGGTCGCTTGATAACCGGGCGCGGCCGGGCAGCTGGTTTTGCCGCCTCCTCAGTAGTCTCCGGCTTTTCTATACTTTCAGCATCCGCAGGTTTAAGGATAACCGGCCGCTTAACCACTGGTCTTGGCCGCGCGGCAGGTTTAGCCTCTTCTGTCTCTGCTGCTTCTGGTTTTTCTGTAGCCTCCTCAGCGGCTGGCTTTTGCATGGCAGCAGGGCGGCGCACCACCGGCCGTGGTTTGGCTATACTTTCTTCGGGAGTCGCGGCTTCTTCAGCAGCTGGTTTGGGTGCCACGGCCCTGCGCACGGCAGCCGGGCGTGCGGCGGCCGGCTCTGGCTTGGGCACGTCCTGCTCGGCCAGGTGGTAACGCAGGCGCACGTCGTTTAGCACCATCTTCACCTGCACCAGAAAACTGTTGGGGTGCATCTGGGCGTACATTTCCCGCCACGCCGCAAAGCGCGCAGGGTCAGCCGCTTCAAAAGCCGCCTTGTTAATCCGCTTTTTTACCAGAAACTCCTCAAATGTCATAGGCTACAGGCCATTAGTGGCGCAAGTTACGGTTTCAGGCTCAATTTGGCTATTCGTGCGCCACTTTGCCGCCGCATCCCTACAAAGATAAGAAAATCCGGATGCCATGCCGGGCAGGTTACCCCTACTTTACGGCCGGTTACCTTATCGTTAAATCTGCCTAAGGCGCTTTTTTGGCCCCTCCGGCAGGCCTACCTTTGTTACCAAGGTGAAAATAAAAGGTTAGTTTTGATTAGGTTGATGAGAGGCCGCAGACCCTGAGTGTGCGGCTTCTCCATTTTACCCCCTCCTGCCCCAGGTTTCTTGGTAAGTATACTTTCAGGATTGCACCGAATTCGGTTACTTTGTGCAAAGATTTTTAATTCGCTATGGCAAACACAAGTGACACGGTATTGGTGATAGGCGCCTGCGGACAGCTGGGCTCCGAACTGACAATGGAGCTGCGCAAGATGTACGGAGATGCAAACGTGGTGGCGGCAGACATCTCAACCCCCAAGCAAGCCGACCTGCGCGACTCAGGCCCTTTCGAAAAGGTGGATGTGCTGGACACAAACGTGCTGGCTGAGCTGGCCTCCAAGTATAAGTTCAAGCAGATTTACCACCTGGCGGCTGTGTTGTCGGCAACCGGCGAGAAGAACCCCAAATTTGCCTGGAAGCTGAACATGGACGGCCTGTTTAACGTGCTGGACCTGGCCCTGGAGCAGAAGGTGGAGCGCGTGTACTGGCCGAGCTCTATTGCCGTATTCGGCCCGAGCACACCGCGCCAAAACACGCCGCAGCAAACGGTTATGGACCCCAACACCGTGTACGGCATCAGCAAGCAGGCTGGTGAGCGCTGGTGCGAGTACTACTTCCAGAAGTATGGCCTGGACGTGCGCAGCCTCCGTTACCCTGGCCTGATTGGCTACAAGGCCCTGCCCGGCGGCGGCACCACCGACTACGCCGTGGACATCTACCACAAAGCCATTGAGGGCGAGAACTTTGAGTGCTTCCTGAGCGAGAACACCTACCTGCCCATGATGTACATGCCTGATGCCCTGAAGGCCACGCTGGACCTGATGCACGCCCCGGCAGAAAGTATAAAAGTGCGCGACTCTTATAACCTGAGCGCCATGAGCTTCTCGCCGAAGGAGATTGCCGCCTCTATTAAAAAGCACATCCCGGAGTTTGAGATAACCTACAAGCCGGACTCTCGCCAGAAGATTGCCGACTCGTGGCCGCAAAGTATAGACGACAGCGCCGCCCAGCAGGACTGGGGCTGGAAGCCAGCCTTCGACCTGGACGCCATGACCGAGGACATGCTGGTGAACCTGAAGAAGATGAAACAGGAGCAGGCCGTATAGCTGCAGCTCTTACAAGTATAAAGTATAAGAAAGGCGGTGCGGTTGCATCGCCTTTTTCTTTTTAGCCGCAGTACCTCCTTCAAAATTAAACTGCAGCTTACTTGCACACTTCTAAAGCAACTCTAACATGCCCCGGCTGAAAGTATAAACATCTACCTTAACCCATATTCTCACCCAAACGTCTATACTGCTATAACCGGCAGCAGCGCTATACTGATAGAAAAGGTCATGGTAAAAGAATCAAACGACGAAGAGCTCAGGAGGGTAATATTTGAGCGGGAGAAGGTAATCGTGAAGTTTACAGATGTAGACTGCCCGGTGTGTAAGGTCATGCGGCCGAAGTATAATATGATGTCTGATGAGCCGGCTTTCAGGGAAATATACTTCATGCGCATGAGCGCCCACGAGAATCCTGTTTCCAGTCAGGAGGTAAAACTGACGGGCACCCCGTTCTTTGCCATCTACCACAGGGGCATGCTTATCGATTGCGGCATACTGTCCACTGAGGAGGAAGTGCGCCAGATGCTGCAAAAGCTACAGAACCTTTCCTGAACCCGCCTTTCTTTCGGAACGACCTTTGCCCTATAGCTGTTATCAAAATCCTGTGCTACCTTGCGCCGCTTTTTTAAACAGCTGAAAACGTGACCCTAAAAACTTTCCGTAAACTGCCCGTGCTGCTCCTGCTGGTAACCTCGGGCCTTGCCCTGCCCGGTTGCTCCAGTACCGATAAGCTAAACACCGCAGCGCCGGAGGCAATCGCCTCGGCAGCTCCTGCCTACAAGCCGCAGCTCTCCTCTATCAGCATTCCGATTTCTATACCGGTGTCTGCCATCGAGAGCAGGCTGAACCAGGAGATCGCCAACACGCTCTACAAGGACACCAACCTGAACGACGACAACCTGGCTGTGACGGTAACACGCAACGGCAGCCTGAGCATGCGCGCCGAACGGGACAAAGTATACTTTTCGGTGCCGCTGCGCATCTACGCCAAAGGCCGCTGGAAGTGGGACCCGTGCAAGTTCTGCCCCGCCATCGACAAAACAGAGGACACTGCCTTCGACATGATCATCAAGACCGAAAGTAAAATCGGCTTAACGGAGGATTACAATATCAAGACCATTACCAGCGGAGACTTTGAGTGGGGCAATACCAAGCCCGTGCTGGAGCTGGGCCCGCTCCGGATTGGCCTGGCCCGCTTTGTAGAGCCGGCGCTGCGGCAGCAGATGGCTACTCTCTCCCAGCAACTTGACAAGGAACTCCAAAACCGGCTGGACGTGAAAAAGTATGTAGCCGAAGCCTGGCAACAGCTGCAGCAGCCCGTAAAGCTCGACGATAACCTGAATGCCTGGCTGACGGTAGTGCCCCAGGAGGTACGCATGGCGCCGCTGCTGGCACAGAACGGCAACCTGAACACCCGCCTCGGGGTTACCTCCTACATCTCCGTTACCACCGATGGCAAGCCGCAGGTGCAGGTAAACAAGAACCTGCCGCGCCTGATTGTAGACAACCGCATGAGCGATGACATACAGATCGGCCTTACCGCCAGCGTCCCTTACGCCCATGCCAGCAAGCTGCTGCAGGAACAGGTGGCCAAACAAACCTATACGTTTGACGGCGGCAAGAGCGAAATTACGGTGAACGAGGCGGCCATCAGTCCGGGAGGGGAGCAACTGGTGCTGATGCTGGACGTGAACGGCAAGACCAAGGCCGGGCTGTTTACTAAGAAGATACAAGGTAAAGTATACTTGCGCGGCACACCTTACTACGATGCAGCCACTGCCTCTATCCGGGTGCGCGACGTAGCCTACGACCTCGACACGAAAGACAAAATACTGAGTGCGGCCAGCTGGTTGGCGCAGAACAAGTTTGAGGCGATGATTCAGCAGCAGGTGAGCATTCCGGTGCAGCACGAGCTGAACAATGCCCGGAAAATGCTGCAATCCGCCCTCGACAGCCAGGGGCGTATTCATGAGTCGGTGCTGCTGCGCGGAAGTATAAAAGAGATCACCCCCGACAACATCTACCTCACCCAGGATGGCATAAAGGCCGTGGTGAACGCCAAGGGCACGCTGACCGCTACGGTGGATAAGCTGTAGTCTCCGGACAAAAGAGTGTTTGACAAAGGACAAAGGACTTCTTTCAGGTAGAGAGAAGTCCTTTGTCAAACATCAAAATTTCTCAATCGGCGTGGGGCTGTTGAACACCTCATCCGGTACCTTGGCGGGGGCAGCTATGTGCGGCAGCTTAAAGTCGCTTTCGGGGTTGCTGCGGTCGCTGGCCAGCTTTATACTTCCGTAGTCGCGGTAGTCGCTCCAGCGGCGGGTAAAGGAGGGCTCAGCATCGTTGTAGTTCCGGTAAAAGGCCCACTGCGTCACCAGCCCCTGCTCCTTGTCTACCCAAACGTGATACTTGTTCTGCGGCGTCAGGCCCACTTCGTTAAAGGTCATCTCCAGTATATCGGCCGGGGCGCCGTCCATGGTTTTGCCTTCGCCCAGGTACGTCAGGTTTACGCCGGGGTCCAGCAGTTTAAAGGGCATCACGAGCCAGTACGAGTTGTTTATCCAGAGGGCATAGGCGCGTTCCAGCAACTTCTGCTTTTCCTCTCCCTCCTGCAGCTCCCGGCCGGCTACGTATACTTTGCCGTCCTTGGTGTCGGTGCTGATAACGGCTACCAGGCTATCCATCTCCCAGCGGAAGCGGTGCTGCTGCTTGTCCCACACCTGGTACTGGTCGTTAAAAGTCCAGGCTAGGTAGCGGGTGTCGTTCCAGCCCTTCTCTCCGCCCATGTTGTCGATGACCTCGCGGGCAATGCGTTGGGCTTTCTCTTCGGGGGATTGAGCACAGGCCAGCGGCAGGAGCAGCAGGCACAGAAGCAGTGGCTTGAGCAGGTATCGGAGGGCCATCGGTTTATACTTTGTTAGCGCTCCCGTGTACGGATTTATACTTGCTCAGGATGCTGCATCGCTGCTACAGCTGCCCCTGTTTTAACCTGAGTAGAAGCCACTGCGTAGTTTAAAAATCACACCAGAAGACAAAACACGCCCTATGGCCAAATATACACTTAAAGGAATTTTCCAGCTGCTTAAAACCTCTGTGGACGGCTTCCTGGAAGCGAACGCGCTGCGGCTGGCGGCGGCACTTGCGTTTAACGCCATTTTCTCCATTCCCCCGCTACTGCTCATCATCATTAAGGCGGCTGGCTTTTTCTTTGGCGAGGAGGCCGTGTCGGGAGAGTTGGAGAAGCAGGCGTCTGCGGCTATCAGTCCGGAGGCGGCCTCCTCTATCCAGACCATGGTGCAGAATGCTAGCACGACCGAGTCGTCAGGTTGGGCCATGTGGGTGGGCATCGGTACGCTCATCTTTGCCGCCACCACCTTCTTTGTTACCTTGCAGCAGTCGCTCAACAGTGTCTGGAACCTGAAGATAAAGCCTTCCAGCAGCATCCTGCGGATGGCCAAGGAGCGGATGTTCTCCTTCGGGCTTATCCTGAGTATCTCGTTCCTGATGCTCATTTCCTTCGTCATCAGCGCAGCTATCTCCCTGCTGAGCGATTACCTCGGGCAATTATTGCCAGGCATTGGCGTGTGGCTCATCAAGCTGCTGGACTTTGCCCTGTCACTTGGCCTAATCACCTTGCTCTTCGCCCTGATCATGAAGTATTTGCCTGACGCCCACATCCGCTGGAAGGACACGCTGATTGGCGCCCTGATAACGGCGCTGCTCTTCACGATCGGCAAACTCCTCATCAGCTGGTACCTGGGCACCTCCGACCCCGGCTCGGCATATGGCGCGGCGGGCTCCATCATCCTTATCCTTGTCTGGATCTACTACTCCTCTATGATCGTGTTTTTTGGGGCGGAGTTCACGCAGCAGTACGCGCACAAGTATGGACAGCACATCACCCCTAAGTCGCATGCCGTGTTTGTGGAAGAGCGTGAGCTAGCCGACAGGCCACAGGACCGGGAAGGCACCGGCCGGCCACGGGCAGAGGGCAGGTTTGAGGGGTAGAATTCGCTGATCTTTATTCGGTAAATAGGCGCTGCCTTGTCAGATCCAATTACTTTGGTTGTCAATGCTATACTTGCGTGTTCGCTTTAACCTGAAGGCGTTGCGGTGTTCGCGCGAGTGTCTGGCGTTGGCTATACTTTATACTTTGTCTGAATCAGGATTTGCAGGATCTGGGGATAAGCAGGATTTCTGCAGTGCCGGGCCCAACCAACCCTGCCCCTCCGAGGAGGGGAATTGTCTTCAGGCGATTACACCCCTGTGGTCCCCTCAAGGGGACAGTTCTGTATTACTATTTTATACTTTACTTTCCAGTAGCAGAAGCTATGGCTATCGAATCTGTTCCCAGCCTTTGGGTTGAGCGCCTTGTAGTTTTCCGGTGCCCGGAGGGCATTGCGACCGCAGGGTAGCAAAGGAAATGTACACCGCGCGATGCCCGAAGGCGAGCCCTCTCGGGCTTGAGAGCACCAAAGCCAGAGATGCAACGATGCTCATGTAAATCTGGAGGATGAACAGAAGCTAGCAAGAATAGCTTAGTTCAAATGGAAGGAAGCCGTGGCTATGAAAGTATAAATTGGCAAGTATAAAAGTATAGCAGCAGGTATAAAGTATGGCTTTTCAAGCCAGTCAAGTTGCAAACTTGACACCATTGTAGGACACAAGTCTGAAGACTTGCGCCATAAAAAGCAATTTAAGCAGGGCTCTAAAGTATAAACCCGGCTTCTGCAAGTATGAGCAGAAGCCGGGTTTATACCTTGACTGGCTTTATACTTTACGCCGGTTGCTTCTCCTTCACGGCCAGCTGGCCGCAGGCCGCATCGATGTCTTTGCCACGGCTGCGGCGCACGTTTACCTGCAGGCCACGGTCGGCCAGGTAGTAGATAAACGCCTGCAGACGGTCGTCGTCGGTGTTCACGAAATCGGCGTTCTCGATCGGGTTATACTCTATCAGGTTGATCTTGCATGGAATAATTTTGGAGAAACGCAATAGCTCCTCGGCATCCTGCAGGGTATCGTTGAAGTTATCAAACACGATGTACTCGTACGTTACCTTGCGGCCCGTTACCTGGTGGTAGTGCTTCAGGGCGTCCTTCAGGGCCTCCAGCGAGTTGGTCTCGTTGATGGGCATAATCTGGTTGCGCTTCTCGTCGTTGGCTGCGTGCAACGACAAGGCCAGGTTTGCCTTTACGCCATCATCTGCCATCTTCTTTATCATCTTGGCGATGCCGGCCGTGCTTACCGTGATGCGGCGTGCTGCCATGCCCAAACCATCGTGGGCGGTGATGCGCTCGATGCTCTTCATCACGTTGGCATAGTTCAGCATCGGCTCGCCCATACCCATGTACACGATGTTGGTGAGCGGCTGGCCGTACTGCCGCATACTTTGCTCGTTGATGCGCACCACCTGATCGTAGATCTCGGCGGCATCGAGGTTGCGGACGCGATCCATGTAGCCGGTGGCGCAGAACTTACAGGTAAGCGAGCAACCTACCTGGCTGCTAACACAGGCCGTCTTGCGCTCCTCGTGCGGAATGAGCACGCCCTCCACAATGTTGCTGTCGTAGAGTTTGAAGGCAGATTTAATCGTGCCGTCGTTGCTCAGCTGCTCGGTGGCCACCTGCACGGCGTTAATGGAAAAGTGCTGGTCCAGCTTCTCGCGCAGGGCCAGGCTCACGTTGTTCATTTCCGCAAACGACTGGGCAGAATGCTTCCAGAGCCACTCGTATACTTGTTTGGCCCGGAAAGCCTTCTCGCCGTTCTCCACGAGCCATGCCTTCAGGTCGTCGAGCGACAGCTTACGAATATCTTTCTTGGTTAAAACCGGAATGTCTGCAATCAAATTCATACCACAAAATTACAAAAATCATCCGGCTTTAGTTTCAATCTTTGCCTTTACTTCGTCGGGCAGGGCCATCAGCTTGCGCTCCTGGTAATTAAAGCAGAGCATGCCGGTTTTGGCGCGGGCCACTTCCTTGCCGTGCTGGTTACGCACGTGGTAGGTAATGTCGAAGCCATACTTGCTGATATCGTCAAAAGCCATACTTATACTTAACACGTCGCCGTAGAAGCCCTCGCCCTTGTACTCTATCGCCACGTCGGCCATGATGAGGCTGGCACCGCCTATACTTAGCTCGCTCCAGCCGAAGTGGTTTAACAGCTGCATGCGCGCCTCGTGCAGTATGGAAAGGAGCGCGTCGTTGCCCAGGTGGTTGCCGTAGTTGAGGTCGGTGACGCGCACGGGGATGCTCGCCGTGAAGTGGGTGTGCGGAGGGATGCTTACTTTTACTCTTGCCATGGGGAGAAGGTATTCTTTGTTATGATGCGCCCGCGTATATAAATTTGGTGAATTCTGATTATAATATATTGCGAGCTCTCTGCTGTAATGCGTACCTTTGCAAAGTAACACAAAAACCATGCACCTCGAAATCCGACAGACAAAAGACGGCTCCAACACCCTTTACGTGCCCGAACTGAACGAGCATTACCACTCGGTGCACGGCGCTCTGCAGGAATCGCAGCATGTGTTTGTAAAGTATGGGCTGGAGCACGCGCTGGAGCAGAAGAAAGACCTCAAGGTGCTTGAGGTTGGTTTCGGCACCGGCCTGAACGCCATCCTGACCTTCCCGTACGCGCTGGCCAAGAAGGCCTTTATCCAGTACGACACGCTGGAGAAATATCCCCTCTCAGAGGAGGTGGTGCAGCAGCTGCACTACGAGAACATCATCCTGAACCCGGAGCTGTACGACTATTTCCTGAAGCTGCACCAGGCCCCCTGGAACGAGCCGGCAGAGGTAATCCCATACTTCACGCTGCAGAAGATGCACGAGTCGCTGGAGGAGTTTGTGGCGCCGAACTCTTATTATGATGTAGTGTACTTTGATGCCTTTGCCCCCGAAAAGCAGCCGGAGCTGTGGGCCGACGCTATGTTCGAAAAGCTGTATAAGGCTACCCGCCCGGGTGGCATTCTGGTTACTTACTGTGCCAAGGGCTCGTTTAAGCGCAGCCTGAAAGCGGCCGGCTACGTGGTGGAGGCGCTACCCGGCCCTCCCGGCAAACGCGAGATGACGCGGGGCGTAAAACCGCTGCTGCCTCGCTAAGCAGCAGCGCCCTCTGTAGCTGATATTCAAATAGTTATACTTTATACTTCTGATTCTCCGCCTGAGAAAAGCATCTCTTTTTGTGCCTTTCTGCCGCGGCACGAAAATTAATCAGGATTGTCTGCTTCGAAGATGAACCTAATCCAGAACGAAATGGTTAGGAGCTAAATTGCACTTTTTTGCAGCCACCATACTTTGAAATTTCAAATAAAGCGCTACATTGCGATATAGAAACGTATCCCCCTAATCGTTCACTCATATGAAAAGCTTACTTAGAAAAGTTTCTTTTAGCATCATCAAACCGTTTCTTCCTAAGTATGAGGTGGTTTGCACGACGTATCAGGTAATTCCGGGGCTTCCGGTAAACGGCAACCAGCAGCGCCATACTTTTGAGAAGGGTGCCTCTGACGAAGCCAGAAAGTTTTATGTGAAGGTGGTAAACTCTGACATGACCAGAACCATGGCTCCGGTAGAAGTGCATCTGAAGCGCCGCGGCAAAACCATCGAGAAGAAGCACTTTGGCCCGGTAGACGAGCTGAAGAAGTTTAACGTGGTTTACAAGGGCTAACAAGACTACACAATCGCCATGAAACAAAAAGCCTCCCGGTGCACCGGGAGGCTTTTTGTTTATATTGATATGAGATTCTTAAAGCTTACTCGTTAATAAACTTGGCCTTAATCAGGTCCAGCATCTTGGTGAAGTGCTTCTTGTCTTCATTGGTCAGGTACGCCCTCCAGAGGCCCTCCACCAGCAGCATCAGGATTTCCGTTTCGAGCTCCGGCTCCTTATGGCCGAGCTTGCGGAAAGCTTCGTTCAGCTTTTTCTTCACCGAGTTCAGGTAGCGCTGATGGTGGCGCTGCGCCACTTCCTCGTCCACCATCCGGAACTGCATCCGCCAGAAATCACGCTCATCCTCCACCAGTTTCTGTGGCATATCCAGTACGTTGCTGATCAGCTTGGCGGGGTCATTCTCCTCCACCGATTTCTTGCTTCTCTCGGTAATGCGCCTGTAGCCGGCCTTCACTACCGCTTCCAGCAGGTTTTCCTTGCTGATGTAATGCTTGAAAATAAGGCCCTCTGATACGCCAGCTACCTTCGCTATCTGGCTGGTGGGAGTGGCATCGTACCCCTTCTCTGCGAAAAGGGTTAATGCGGTGTCTAAGATGAGTTCTTTCTTGGTCTTGGCCATCTCTGTAAATATAGCAGATTCTGCAACGTGTGGGCAGGCGTCATAAGCGGCCTGCTGGGGTTAACTACAAAAATACAATATAGCAATTAAAAATTAAGCCTTTGAGCGCGATAGGTTTGGCTATACAAATATACTGTTAAAAATCTGCCTGTTGTTATACTTGCGCCCGCACAGCGTTTCTTTATACTTTTAACCTCTGTTCCCTGAGTATGTTTATCTGTTTTCTGCTATATTCATACATTCGCAGCCCCTGAAACAAACTTATTATGAGACACCTGCTCCTCCTGCTCGCCATTCTGCTCACGCCGGCTATTGCCGCAGCCCAGAAGCAGGTAAACCAGAAGATACGGGCACAGATTCTGGACGAGGGGTACCGGCTGTACCGCTCCGAGATGGCCTCCTGGCGTGGCACGGATCTGTTCCTGGAAAACTACCCCGAGCTACGGGAGAAAGCGGGCGGCTACTTCTCCTACGAGCACAACGACAGCACCCGGTGCATTTTCTTTAGCAAGGGTGAGCAGCCACAGGCACTCATCTCCTTCACCTTCGACAATAGCTTTACCACCGACAGGGCAAAGGTGGCGCAGCAGGAGCGGCCCTTCACCAAGCTGGAGCGCGACCTGTATCAGGTTCGCAAAGCCGCACTAGCCGAGATTAATGCCGACACGCTCTTTCAGCAATACAACAACACCAACCTGAACCTGGTACCGCTTATCAAAGGCAAGGAGAAAAAGGTGTATGTGCTAACCGGCCCCCAACTGCAGGGCGTGGTGATACTGGGCAACGACTACCTGCTTACTTTTGATAGTAACAACAAAGTGAAGAGCAAACAGAAGCTGCATCAGAACATCATCCCCATCGACTTTAAAGCAGACAGCGTGGAGGAAGCCTCCACCATGCACACGCACCTGCCCTCCACCGGCGGTTACATGACACCAACCGATATCTGCACCCTGCTCCTGTACGGGCAAATGAGCCAGTGGAAGCAGCATTATACCTTGTCGCAGAACTTTATCTCCATCTGGGATGTGGAGAAACGGGACCTGGTGATGCTAACCCGGAAGGCCTGGGAAAAAATCATGCAGCACCAGGAGGCCAAGCGACAGAAGAACTAAGCCTCCTCCCGCCGCCATACTCCCTGCGGCATCACCACCGCGTCCAGCGGCACATCAAAGGGATTGGGGTCGGCGATGCGTTCCACGGGTGGCTCCAGGGAAAGGCCTACTTTGAGCACGTCGGGGCGGCAGTCGTCCAGGAAGCGGTCGTAAAAGCCTTTGCCGTAACCTACGCGGTGGCCAGCCTTATCGAAAGCCAGCAGCGGCACCAGCACCACGTCCACCTCGTCGGCATGAATGATGTGGGCGTCCTGCGGCTCGGGGATACCCCAGTTATTTTCTATCAGCACGGCCTCGTCGGTGAGGTGGTGGTGCGTGAGGATGTTCTGCTCCACATCGGTGACCGGCACCGCCACGCGCACCTCAGGGTGCTCCTGCCGCAGCCGTTCGATAATGAGCCAGGTATTGACCTCGTTGTTCTTGATAATAGGCAGAAACACATGCACCGTTTGCCCGGGCCGCAGCGGAAAATGCCGGAAGAACATCTCGGCGATGCGCATGCTGCGCTGCTGCACCTCCTCCCGTGGCAAGGCGCGCCGCTGCCGCAGCATCTGCTTCCGAAGTTCGGCTTTCAGCATCAGGCCTCCTCCAGGATAGTAAACTTAAACTCCAGTGGGTCAAACGCCTCTACCAGGGCCGGTATAAAGTCAGGGTTGTTTGTCTGGTAGGTGAGCAGGTTATCCTTACGTTCCTGCAGCGTGCCGCCCGGAAAGAGCTTTTCCTTCAGGTTTTCCAGCTGCTTAAAGGTTTGTTCGTGCTTGCTGTCGCGGGCTTTGGAGAGCTTCTTCTCCAGCATGTGCAGGGAGTTAGCCGCTTTCTGCGCTTCGGCTCCCACGGCTTTCACCAGGGTCGGGTCTATACTTTCGGCCAGCTTCTCCACCTCGGCAAAGGCGGCAGCTACCGCCTCGCGCTGCGCCTCCAGGCTTATTTCCTCCTCATGCAACTGGCTGGATAGCTGCTTTTTCAGTTCCTGGAAATCCTGAAACAAATCCAGTGGCTGCAGGCCCAGCTTGTGCATGCGGCTGGCGTTGCTGCGGCTGATGTACAGGGCTGAGTTGCGCAGCATCAGCAGTGGGAAAGCTACGTTATAGGTTTCAAACAGCTTTTTGAGTTGGAACCAGTAGGCCACCTCGGCACCACCGCCAATATAGGCCAGGTTCGGAAGTATAAGCTCCTCGTAGAGCGGGCGAAGTATGACGTTGGGGCTGAAGCGCTCCGGATGCTGCTGCGCCTCCTGCAATAGTTCCTCTAAAGTATAACTCAGGTCGGTGTTGAGCACTTTATACTTATCGCCTTCCTGCACAATCCGCTCGCGCAAGTTATCTGTCAGGTAAAACAGGTTGATTTCGCGGGAGTATACCTGCGGCTTATAGCCTGCCTCCTCCAGTTGCTGGCTCGTCTCGGTCACCAGCTGATGCGACAGCTGCTCGGTCAGTTCTTTTTCTACCACTGGCGTCAGCGCCTTCTTCAGTTCGCTGTGGTCGCCATCTATACTTACCAGGCCATACTCTCCGAACAGCTCGTGCGTGATGGCACGGGTGGCATCTGCCAGGTTTTTGCTGTGGCGGTACGCCTCCTCAAACACCGGGTAAGCCTCCGGTAACTCCTCCAGCAGCTGGGCCATACTTTCGGTGGAGAACCTGCCCACGGCGCCGGTCTGGTCGCTCTCCCAGGTATACTTCTTCCCGAAGAGGTTAAAGTAGTTGATTTCGGCAAAGTCGTGGTCCTCGGTAGCCATCCAGTACACCGGCACAAACCTATACTCCGGGTACTGCTGCTGCAGCTGCCGACAGGTGTTTATCGCCGTGATGATCTTATAAACAAAGTATAGCGGCCCGGTGAAGATGTTGAGCTGGTGGCCCGTGGTAACGGTGTAGGTGTTGGGCTGGCGCAGCAGGTCGATGTTTTGCTGCACGTTGGGGTGAACCTCGGAGATGGAAGTATACTGCTCCTGCAGCGCCTGGTACAGCGTCTGGCGTTGCTCCTGGCTAAAGTTTTTCTCCTTCAGTTGTTCCCCGAAGGCCTCCAGAGTTGGGAATCGGTTATAAAATGGCTGTAACTGCGGGCTACAACAAAGGTAGTCGGTTATGGTCTTGGAGAAAGCGCCGGTGGCGGCATAGTCTACGTTGGTGATCTTCATGGTCTGTACTTCCATCTGCTTTGTGGCCGGGTTTAGCCCTTTTAACAGTTTAGGGCGAAATGTGTTGCGGATAATTTATACTTTGCCGCGCCAGCACAAAGTAAAGGTTTTATTTTGTCTCCTTCAGGATTTTTGGATTTATAGCCAAACAGGAGCCATACTTTATACTTACCGATACGGCCGCTTTACGTAATGAATGGAAAATCTATACTTTTATACCTATGGGACTATTAAGCGGTATGATGGGACACGCCTCCGAGGTGTCCATCGAGAAACTGGCCAAGGAATTTCAGCCTATCCTGATCGACGACGAGCGTATTGAGCGGGCGTATAAGCTGATCCGGGACATGCTCGTGTTTACCAACAAGCGGCTTATACTTGTCAACAAGCAAGGCCTCACCGGCACCAAAACCGATTACCAGAGCATCCCCTACAGCAGCATTAAGATGTTCTCCAAAGAGAGCGCCGGCATCGGCGACCTGGACGCTGAGTTGAAGATCTGGCTCACCGGCGAGGAACAGCCCACCATCAAGCAGGACTTCCGGAAAGGGGACAATATCAACGAGGCGTACCGGGTGCTGAGCCGGTATGTGCTGAAGTAGGAGCTGCTTTACCTAGTCCAACCACCCCTACCCCTCCTTGTCTAAGGCGGGGAGCCTGTAGTTACTTTGGCAGATTTATGACTTCATATTATCGGCTTATATCTTCATACGCCCCACAGCAAGTACAAGATGGGCCAACTCCAACATGATCAAAGGTAGAAGCGGATGCATTTGGTATAAGACAGGAGAGGTAGTAGGTAAAAGCTCCCCTCCTTGGACAAGGAGGGGCAGGGGTGGTTGGACACTCTTGCTAAAAACAAACAGCCTTGCAAGTATACTTACAAGGCTGTTTATATTCTTAGGAAATGGTGCTACTTGATGCGAGCTATGCGTGTCGCTTACACTACCACCTCTCCATACAAATCAAAATCCGAGGCATCGTTGATCTTCACGTTGGCAAAGTCGCCCAGGCGTACGTAGTTGCTGTCGGCTGGCACGAGCACCTCGTTGTCTACCTCCGGGGAGTCGTACTGGGTACGGCCCACGAAATAGCCGCTTTCCTTGCGGTCAAAGAGTACTTTGTAGGTATTACCGATTTTCTCCTCGTTCAGCTCCACCGAAATGCCCTGCTGCAATTCCATGATGGCGTCGGCGCGCTCCTGCTTCACCTCGTCCGGCACGTTGTCTTCCAAAGTATAGGAGTGCGTATTGTCCTCATGTGAGTAGGTGAAGATGCCCAGACGGTCGAACCTAGTTTCTTCCACCCAGTCATACAGCTCCTGGAAATCCTGATCTGTTTCGCCTGGGTGACCGGCAATTAAGGTAGTTCTCAAGGCAATGTCCGGTACGCGCTGGCGGATTTGGTCTACCAGCTCGATGGTACGGCGCTTGCTGATACCACGGCGCATGGTCTTGAGCATGTTGTCGGAGATATGCTGCAGCGGCATGTCCAGGTACTTGCAGACGTTCTCACGCTCGTTCATCACATCAAACACCTCCATCGGGAACTGCGACGGGTAGGCATACTGCATCCTGATCCATTCAATGCCCTCTACATCCGACAGGTTCCGCAGCAAATCGGCCAGCTTGCGCTCGCCGTAGTGCTGCAGGCCATAGTAAGTCAGGTCCTGGGCGATAAGTACAAGTTCTTTCGTTCCCATACCTGCCAGGCGCTTCGCCTCACGCACCAAGTCCTCTATCGGACGGTCTACGTGCTTGCCACGCATCAGTGGTATGGCGCAGAAAGAGCAAGGGCGGTTACAGCCTTCGGCAATCTTGAAGTAAGCAAAATGAGAAGGTGTGGTCAGCAGGCGCTCCCCGATAAGCTCGTGCTTGTAGTCGGCCTCCAGCGTCTTAAGCAGGCGCGGCAGCTCCAGTGTACCAAAATAGGCATCCACTTGCGGGATCTCCTCCTCCAACGAATCCTTGTAGCGCTGCGAAAGGCAACCTGTCACGTATAGCTTATCAATCTGCCCGGCCTCTTTGGCTTCGGCGTAGCGCAGAATCGTATCGATAGACTCCTGCTTGGCATTGTCGATAAAGCCACAGGTGTTCACGATAATGATGTTCGAATCATCCTTGTCAGACTCGTGTGCCACCTCAAATTCGTTGGCACGCAGCTGCCCCATCAGTACTTCGGAGTCCACCAGGTTTTTAGAGCAACCCAAGGTAACTACGTTAACCTTATCCTTCTTAAGCGATCTTACTTTCACGGATTAATAACTTGCTTGATAATTGATTAGAAACTCTACTTGTGTTACCTGCCCCTGCTGCACCTCCACCGGGTTGATGTTCATCTCCCCGTCGTAGATACTGGCAAACAAACCCTTCTCCTCCTTCGAGAAAAGGCTGTACCTGCCGGGCTTCAGGCTAACTGCAAAGTTACCGTTAGCATCTGTAACAACCTGAGTCACTAAATTAGTTTGAATGTTGGTGTGAAAAACACCTTCTGTGGTGTTGGCCTGGCTGGCGTTGGTGAGCTCGTAGATGTACAAGGTTCGCTCTACGCCGCGGCCTTTGCTGGGCGGCGCATCTGGGGAGGGCATCTGGTTACCCGATACCCACAGCACCTGGCCGCTGATTCCCTGCTGTATAGGAGCTTGCTGGCCCTGCGCGTCTTTTGCCTGTTCCTGGTTTTCCATCGGCTCCTGTTTGTTTTGATGGTGTTGGTTGGCGCCGTTGCACTGCGAGAGCAGCAGCGCCAGCAACAGGAACTTAGCCATGGCCATACTTTATTTGCGGGAGAAGAACGACTCTACAAACTCGTGCTTGTCAAACAGCTGCAGATCCTCAATCTTCTCGCCCACGCCGATATACTTCACCGGGATCTTAAACTCGTCCGAGATGCCGATCACTACGCCGCCTTTGGCTGTACCATCGAGTTTGGTAATGGCTAGCGCCGTTACATCGGTAGCCTTGGTAAACTCACGGGCCTGCAGCAGGGCGTTCTGTCCTGTGCTTCCGTCCAGCACCAGCAGCACCTCATGCGGCGTGTCCGGTGTTATCTTCTGCATCACGCGCTTGATCTTGGAGAGCTCGTTCATCAAACCTACCTTGTTGTGCAGTCGCCCGGCAGTGTCGATGATCACCACATCGGCGTTCAACTCCACGCCTTTCTTCACGGCGTCGTAGGCCACAGAGGCAGGGTCGGTGTTCATGCCGTGCGAGATAACCGGTACACCCACGCGCTCGCCCCAAACAATGAGTTGGTCCACGGCGGCGGCACGGAAAGTATCGGCGGCACCCAGCACTACCTTTTTACCGGCTTTATGGAACTGAGAGGCTAGTTTGCCGATAGTAGTGGTTTTGCCCACACCGTTCACGCCCACGACCATAATTACGTAGGGTTTGATGTCTTTCGGCAGGTCGAAGTTGGCGCCGTCGCCGGCGCGGTTCTCCTCCAGCAGGGCGGCAATCTCCTCGCGCAGGATCGTGTCCAGTTCGTCGGTACTTACGTACTTGTCGCGGGCCACGCGCTTCTCGATGCGGTCGATTATCTTCACTGTCGTGTCCACTCCTACGTCGGCATGCACCAGGATTTCCTCCAGCTCGTCGAGCACTTCCACGTCTACCGTGGACTTGCCCATGACAGCTTTGCTCAGCTGCCCAAAAAAGCTGCTTTTGGTTTTTTCAAGGCCTTTATCCAGCGATTCTTTTTTCTTCTCTTTGCTGAAAAAGTCAAAAATTCCCATGCCGGTTTTTATAGTGTAGGGTGAATGCTATCTCAGTGATACGGTAATATACTAAAAAAGTCCCAACAGTGGGACTTCTTCATGTAATCTATCTATCGATGTAGAGTAGGCTGTATTATTTCTTAGAAAGGAACTCCTGAACTTTGTCAACAGGCACCATCTCTTCTTTAAAGCCGTAAGCACCAGTTTTTGGAGACTTCACAGCTTTGATCACTTTTGCCCAGTCTTTACCTGTAGCGGTCTTTAGGGTTGCAACTACCTTCTTAGCCATGGTTATTTAATTTCTTTATGTACAGTTACTTTTTTCAACACAGGGTTGTACTTCTTCAGCTCAAGACGCTCAGGAGTATTCTTTCTGTTTTTGGTAGTGATGTACCTTGAAGTTCCAGGCATGCCAGTAGCTTTGTGCTCTGTACACTCCATAATCACCTGGATTCTATTACCTTTTGCTTTTTTAGCCATCTCGACAGTAATTTTTTATTTAGGACTGCAAATATAAAAGCTTAAATCTCTAATTACAAACAATGTATAAATTTTCTTGTGAAACACCGCCGGGCGGTTCACACTATTTACACTTGCCACACGCTGCGCCTCTTGTTATTACAGGAAACGGCAAAGGTTAAAAAAACAGCAACGGAGCGAATGCATCACTGCTTCTCTCCGTTGCCGATGTTTATCGTAAAGTACCAGATGGCTTTCTCCGGAGATGCCTGCTACTGCGCTTCAGCTAAGCTGCCAGCGGCTTGCAGCCGGAAGTATGCCACTACTAGTACAGGATGTAACCTTGCTCAGCAGCTTTTTTCAGCACTGCAGAGATACCGTTCTTGTTGATGGTTCTCAGTGCAGAAGTAGAAACTTTAAGCGTTACCCATGCATCCTCCTCCGGGATGTAGAAACGCTTCTTCTGTAGGTTTGGATAAAACTTACGCTTCGTCTTGTTGTTAGCGTGCGAAACCTTATTACCTACCTGTGGTCTTTTACCTGTTAAGTCGCAAACTCGTGCCATCTTGTATTCTTTTCTGGTTTATTCAATAGGGGTGCAAATATCTATAAAAAGATACAGAATATCAAACCTGTAGCTAAAATTTTACTTTGGCTGTATAAAATCTGCATCGCAGGCGCCGCTCCGGTAACAGGATTTATACTTTCTTCTGTTTGGCAGCCACCTCTTTCCGGAAGCCGTAGGGGCAATGCCTGCAGGCGTTTCTGCAACAGTAGCCGCGCTTCTGCAGGTACTTGGCCGTGAGCACCATCAGTCCCTGCTCGTTAAAGTAAAAGTCCTCTCCTTCTGTTAATTTCTGCGCCAAAGCCCTGCCTGTTTTCCCGCAAAGCTCGGAAATAAAGTACTCGCCTCCAAAACCTATCCGTTTCCTTTCCTATGGCTGGGCAGCACCGGGCATTCGTTTTGAAGTGGTCCGTAATTGTGTAAATTTGACAACAACTACACCCAATTCTTTGTAATATAGAGGAGCGGCTACACTGCCTTTACCCAAGAGATCTGATAATTGAAAACTATGAACACGCAAACCTTTACCTCCAGCCAGCAGGCCATCGAAACCGAAGAAAAGTATGGCGCCCATAACTACCACCCGCTGCCCGTAGTCCTGAACCGCGGCGAGGGGGTGCACCTGTGGGATGTGGAAGGAAAACGCTACTACGATTTCCTGTCGGCCTATAGCGCCGTGAACCAGGGGCACTGCCACCCCAAAATTGTAGGGGCCCTTACCGAGCAGGCACAGCAGCTTACGCTTACCTCCCGCGCTTTTTACAACGATAAGCTCGGACTGGCGGAAAAGTATATCTGCGAGTTGTTTGGCTACGATAAGTCGCTGTTCATGAACTCGGGAGCAGAGGCCGTGGAGACCGCTATCAAACTGGCCCGCAAGTGGGGCTACCTTAAAAAGGGCATTGCCCCGCACAATGCTGAGATCATCGTGGTAGAGCGTAACTTCCATGGCCGCACCACCGGCATCATCTCCTTCTCCACCGACCCCGACTCCACGAAAGGCTTCGGGCCGTACATGCCAGGCTACAAGGTGATTCCTTACAACGATTTGGAGGCGCTGGAGCGGGCTCTGAAAGAGAACCCGAATGTGTGCGCCTTCCTGGTAGAGCCGATTCAGGGTGAGGCTGGCGTAGTGGTGCCGGACGAGGGATACCTGTCCAAAGCCCATGCACTGTGCAAGGAGTACAACGTGCTGCTGATGACTGATGAGATACAGACAGGCATCGGGCGCACGGGCAAGCTGCTGGCCAGCTACTACGACGATGTGAAAGCCGATGTGCTTATACTTGGCAAGGCGCTTTCGGGTGGCGTACTGCCGGTTTCCTGCGTACTGGCCAACGACGATATCATGCTGTGCATCCAACCAGGTGAGCACGGCTCTACATTCGGAGGAAACCCGCTGGCCGCCATGGTGGCCATTGCCGCCCTGGAGGTAATTAAGGATGAAAACCTGACCGAGAACGCCTATAAGTTGGGCGAGCTGTTTCGGGAGCGCATGCAACGCCTGATAGAGAAGCGCCCTGAGCTGGTGACACTGGTACGAGGCCGCGGCCTGCTCAATGCCATCATCATCAACCCGACACCAGATGGCCGCACCGCCTGGGACGTATGCGTGGAGCTGAAGGAGAAAGGCCTGCTGGCAAAACCGACGCACGGCGACATCATCCGTTTTGCGCCGCCGCTGGTGATGACGGAAGAGCAACTGCACGAGTGCTGCGACATCATCGAGGACGTTATCCTGAATTTCTAACGTATACATCTGCGAAAAGCAGGAAAGGCAGGGGCTACGGCTTCTGCCTTTTTTGTTGGTTACTGTTTCATTTCAGGACAAATAAGTGTCCACCTGCGAGCACCTGGGGTTGTCGTAAGTTTGGCATGTCAGCCTATACTTGCCCGGTTTACACTTTCGCCTGCCCCATAATTCCGGTAGCCATACTTTTAGCTTCACCACCAGCTTCTTTGGCAGCAGCTGGCACTATATATGCTATGGCTATACTTACCATTTCTACCACTTCTTTACCTATAAAACTATGAAAAAAGGATTACGAACCGCTGTACTGGCCGGCTTGCTGGCACTACAGGCTTGCTCCATGCCGCACATGGCTGTGGAGCCCACGTTTAAAGAGCAGGCGCAGGAACTGCCTGTAGAAGGCCGCAAAACCTTTAAGCCAAACGGTAGCTTCGCCATCGGCAATTATACCGTAGGCAATGTGCACCGCGGCTGGAGGAACAGCGGCGGCTTCAACCTCTTCGGTTACGAAAATGTCAAATCAAGGCAGCAACACGAGTTTAGCCTGAGGAGCGCCCAAGGCATGGAGTGGTATGTATTTGGAGCCAGCCGCCTGCACGAGAAGAACTTGAAATCTAACAATGGCATCAGTATTCGGCTTTCGCCCAACCTGGAGTACTACGCCAGCTACTTCACCTCCCCGGAGAGCGGACAATGGCACCTGCTTACCGCCGACCCAGGCCACTACCAGGACCGCCAGCGCTTTGAGGGGGAGCTTTCCAACGGCAGCACTGTTTATGCGGTAGTGCCCGTGTATAAGTTCGAGGGTAAAAGTATGCCGCTGCCCGATATGGTGGGTTACGAGTTCAAGGCCGGCGACCAGGTACTGGGGGCGGTGCAGGTACTAAACAATGGCAAAGTATGGCTGCAGCCTGACCTCTCAGACGATACGCGCATGGTACTGGCCAGTGCCATGGCCTCGCTGCTGCTCTATGAGAAGCTCCACGACGCCAACACCTCGCTTGAACCAAACCTTTAGCAGCCGCTGTTTCCCGCAACTTGACAGAAGCTATACTTCCAAACTACAGTTCATCCTCCAGATTTAAATAAGCTACTGTTGCATCTCCTGCTTTGGTGCCCTCCCAGGCCGGGAGGCCTCGCCTTTGGAAGAGATCTGGTTAGAATTCCCGATAGTTCTCTCGCGGTGCCTGAGATGACGGGGAAAGCAGCAAGTAGAATTCCCCTCTTGGGAGGGGTTGGGGTGGGTTTATACTTTGTAGGGACAAGTCGAGACCTGTCTGCGCAAAGTATAGCAGCTACAAAGCTTATACTTCAGCCAAAGTAATTACAAACTCCCCTCCTTGGCTAAGGAGGGGCAGGGGTGGTTGGACCCGGTAAAGGCATTTACAAAAGCATCTAAAAGCTTTGCAGTAATACCTTTCTAGCCGCTGTTACTCACCACCCCTAAGCAAAAAGGCCTGCAGCTTTTCAGCAGCAGGCCTTCACATTGGCTTAAACCATTCTGTTATCTTATAATTCGCAGGATTATCTGCATTGTCGCTATTGTCATCCATATCCTATTCATTTAAGCATACGTTGGCGCGTTAGAAAATGGCTTTAGCAAAAGGTTTGCGCGAGAAAACAGTTACCTCGTTCACATCTTTCAGGCGGCAGATAAAACGGGTCATGCGCTCCACGCCAAAACCTCCACCAGCCGTTCTCGGGATAGCGCCCTCTTTGGCTACCTCCAGGTAGTGCGCAAAGGCTTCCTCATCGGTACCTACTTCGGCCATACGCTTGCGGATTTGATGGTACTCGTACTCGCGCTCTGCCCCTGAGAGTCCCTCACCGAAGCCTTCCGGCCAAATCACATCGTAGTTCAGGTAAGTGCCCGGCTTCTTCGGATCTTCTTTGTCGTAGAACTCGCGCTTGTGGTTCAGCAGCCAGAACGGCTCTGTTGCCTCCTCCGATTTAATGCGCTCATAGTCCGGTCCGAGCTCCGCCTCCAGCTTTTCAGTGCGGTGTACTTGCCACTTCTCGTACTGCGGCAGCAGCTCTCCACGCAGCTCCAGTATGGTCTCTGGTATCTCCTCGTTCAGGCGGCGGAACACGAAGTTTACCAGCTCCTCCATAAACTCCATCACAAAAAAGCGGTCCTTGCCCTTAAACTCGAAGTCAATCTGCGTAAACTCAAACAGGTGGCGGCCGGTGGCGGCGCGATCAGAGAACTCCAGGCGCACGTTTGGCGACACGATGTAGAGGCTGCTCAACTCCGGGTTCATCAGGGCCAGCTGCTTGTGGAAGATCATCGACTTGGTAAGGCTCCAGCGTTGGTCGGCATAGCCGATGGTGGCATCTACCACGCCATGGTTCAGCGGGTCGGTAATGGGGGAGAGCATGAGCGGCATGAGCTGCGTCAGCCCCTTTTTGTACATGAAGTCGTGGGTGGCCCGAACGATGCCCTGCTGCACCTTCAAGATTTTAGGAAGTTGCACGCGACTGAGGTGGCGCACCGTGTCATCTAATACTGTAGATTCCGTTAATGTTAATGTTTCTGACATTTTTTTGTTTATTTGATAATGAATTAAGCGTTTATACATCACAAATGTAAAAACAGTTGTTCTTAATTAAAAATTTAACAAATATAATTTTATTTATTTATCAAATTTTCAATAATAACCTTTATCTTTGAAAATATGTTAAAAGAGGTAGGTAAAAGAGCGTATGCATTACGAAATTGATAAACTAGATAAACAGATTTTGCGGCTGCTGATGCAGGACGTAACCCGCCCCTACACCGATATTGCCAAGGAGCTGAACGTTTCGGGGGGGACCATCCATGTGCGCATGAAGAAACTGACGGAGATGGGCGTGGTGAAAGGGGCGCAGTTGCTGATAAACCCGGCGGCCGTAGGCTTTGATATCTGCGCCTTTATCGGGGTTTTCCTGGAGAAGGGCTCGGAGTATAAAGAGACGGTGAAGAAGTTGAAAGAGATACCCGAAGTAGTGGAGCTGCACTACACCACGGGCGCTTACAGCATGTTTGCCAAAATCGTCTGCCGCGACACCAACCACCTGCGCGAGGTACTCAACGAGAAACTGCAACCCATCGAGGGCGTACAGCGCACCGAGACCCTGATATCACTGGAGGAAAGTATAAACCGCCAGATACAGATTGAGTAACAAATAAAAAAGAGACGCAGTGATTGCTGCGTCTCTTCAAGTATAAATTCGGTTTTATTTGCCCCAGAGGTGCAATTTATAGCTCACACCCGTCGGAGACGAGCGAGGGCAAATAGGCTACTTTTTCAGAATCAGGATAATCTGTTAAATCCTGGGAAATCTCTGGTCTACTTCAGCTGCTGCAGGGCCTTGCGCAGCCTGCCCACGGAAGCTTTGATATCCTCCAGCGAGGCACCTCCTACCGACAGCCTGAACCAGTTCAGGTCTTTGCCAGAGCCGAAGGCCGAGAATGGCACTACTGCCAGCTTGGCCTCGTGCAACACATAGAATGTGATGTCCTGGCTTGTCTCCAGCACCTTACCCTCCGGCGTGGTTTTACCTGCCAGGTCTATCTTGGCAGAAAGGTAAATGGCCCCCATCGGCTCGATGGCATCCACAGCAAATCCTTCCGCCTTCAGCTCCTGGAACCCGTTATACAAGGTATTCAGGCTCTCCCGCACTTTCGGCTTAAACTCGTTCATGAAGCTGTCTACCGCCTCTGGGTTCTGCAGGAATTCGGCCGTAGCCATCTGCTCGGCCTTAGGCGCCCAGGCACCCACGTGACCCAGGATGGATTTCATCTTGTCCATCACTACAGTCGGGCCAAAAGCATAGCCTACGCGTACGCCAGTGGCAGCAAAGCACTTGGAGGTACCATCGATGTAGATGGTATAGTCGCGCATCTCGGGGCGCAGGCTCACCGGGTTGTAGTGCTCGGCCTGGCCAAAAGTCAGCATCCAGTAAATCTGGTCGTAGAGCAGGTACAGCGGTTTCTCGCCTTCCCTGCGGCTGCGGTTCTCCTCCAGCACCAGGTCACAAATCTCCTCCAGGTCTTTTTGGGAGAACATCGTACCGGTTGGGTTCAGCGGAGAGCATAAGGCCAGCATGGTAGCGCCTTCCAGATGCGGCTTCACGTCGGCGGCAGTCGGCATAAAGTTGTTCTCCGGGCGCGTTTTCACCTCTACCGGCGTTGCGCCAGACAGGTGGCAGTAGTGGTTGTTATTCCAGGAGGGAGTAGGGTATACCACCTTATCGCCCGGGTCTACCAAGGCCAGGTAGGTGGCGTAAATGAGCGGACGTGAGCCACCCGCTACCAGGATGTCGTTTTCCGGGTACGTAAGCCCCAGGCGCTCCTGCGTGAAGTTTACCACCGCTTTGCGCAGCACTGCCACGCCGTTGGCAGGCGGGTAGTTGGTGTGGCCTTGCTCATAAGCTTTGGTGATGCCCTTGCGCAGCTCCTCCGGAATCGGGTAAATGCTGGGGTTAAAGTCGCCGATGGTGAGGTTACAGATAGGCTCGCCTTTGGCTATCATCGCGTTCACCTCGCCGGCTACCCGAATAATTTCGGAGCCGATTAGGTTTTGCGCCATTTTAGAAACTGTCATGTTGTTGAATTCTGAGTGGGAAATAGGTGCAACAAAGTTATGGATTTATAGGTTAGCGCGCGTTATACTTTATTATTTTGTTTATTATACCTGCACTTTACAAACACAATCATACTTTTACATGCACGTTATTAAATAATTGACAATCACTGCTCCGGTTTATACTTTATACTTCCGTAGGTCAGCATCGCCTAAAACAGCAGACTCACGGTAAGCTTTATACGGAGGTTGTCGCGCGAGTTTGGCAGGGCATACGGGCCATAGCGGTAAAAAGCGCCCACGCCCACCCCGCTGATGGGCGAGCTGATGATATTGTTCAGCATCAATCCCGACTCAAAATACCCTTTGCGCATGCTTCTGAACGTAACCTCCGGCAGCTCCTGCAGCGGCTCCTCCATACTTCCAAAGCCAACGTTAGTGACCGCCACCAGGTCGGGGGCAAAGAAGCGGGTGTTGAGCAGGCGCTTGCCAAAGTTTTGGGAAAAGAAAAGGGCCGCGTAACGGTCGGTGAAGAACTCGTAAGGGTACATTGTCTCAAAGCCCTCGCTGGTGTAGAGTTTGTAGTCACGGTTGTTGCTGCCGTAGCCGTTGTAACGCGTTACCAGCGGGGCATTGCCCTCCACCCAGCCGCCGGAAAGTATAATCCGGCTCTCGCCGAAGGTGCGGTGCCGCAGCAGGGTCCTTAGCCGCAGGTCATACTTGTTGTAGCTATAGTCTCCGTCCAGGAAGCCATCCAACCCACGAGTATACTGCAGCCACAGCACCGGCTTGCCCTCCCCTGCCATGGGCACCAGGCGGTTGAATTGCTCCATATACTTCTCACCGGGAGCAAAGCGCAAGCCCACCACTGCCTCGGTGAGGCTAAACACCGGCACAGGCTGCCCCTCTGGCTGCAGCAAGGTTGGACGCCGCTCCTCCTGCCTAAGCTGCGCACTGGCCTGCAGGTAACGCCGCACGCGGCCCTGCAGGGCTATACTTTGGTGGGTGGTGTAATCCATGTCCGTCAGGAGCGCGCGCCGCAGGTTGCCCAGCAGCCCGTAGCCTTCTTCAAAAGCCAATCGCCGCCCGCCGGTTTCCAGCACGTCCTTAAAGTAGCTGCCGCTTAGCTGCAGCTCCAGCGGCTGGTAAAGTATAACCGAGGCATCAGCGCCATACTTGGCCTTGCGGTCTTTGAAAGCATAGCCCCAATAACCACCCACCTTAAACCTTTCGGAAAGCCGGTCGTTGGTGTAGGCTCCCATTCCCAGGCGCATGCCCTCAAAGGCACTTACCCGCAACAGGCGCCGCAGGTCCAGGCTAATGATACCAATGGGAATCTGCCGGGCCATGAGGTACTCCATCGTGCGGATGGTGCGGTCCAGCTTCCGCTCGCGGCCCACGCTGTCGAGGCGCTCGTAAGTGCGCTGCTCCAGTTGGGTGAGCGAGTCGGGACGGTAGGTCTGGAAAAAGCTGTCGGGTTGATGGTGGGCATCCGCTTGTTGTTTCAGGGCTACCACGCCAAACTCGGAGCGGCGCAAAGCAGGGTTCAGGTTGATGTTTGTGATGTAGGTGCGCATGTGCGCGTAAGGCTGATGCCCGTTCAGGTTGAGTTGCGGGATGGTCAGCTCCACATCCAATTCTGTCGGAAACCATCGTTGTTGCGGCCCCACCTGCTCGAAGCGCTGCTGCAGCTGGATATTGCGTTTCTCGTCATCCCCTGCTGAACCGGCCAGCACGTTTTGCACGGCCCAGCCGTTGCTGTTGATGTAAAGCAGCCCTTTCAGACCCTCGAAGTTTTTGCCCTGCTGCGGCTCAAAGGAGATGATAAAGATGCTGTCTTGGCCCTGCACCACCGTCTCCTGCAGCACAAAGTTATACTTGCGGGTACTGCCCGGGCTCAAAGGGCTCAGGTAGCGCTTGCCAAAGAACACCGGCAGGTCATCGTACACGGAAAACTCACGGGCCTCGGCGGCCACCAGGCCAAAGTTCGGCTGCTGCAGCCCCGACACGCGCGTGGCCAGCACGGTTTCCTTGGTGAGGTCAGGCTGCAGAAAGGCGTAGTCAGTGACGCTCTCCAGTAGGAAGAGGTGCTGCTTGGCCAGTAGGTTGCGCATCTTCAGGTAAGCCGAGTCGCGCTTGGAGAGTTGCAGGGTATCGCGCAGCTCCCGCTCCGCTACAGCGCTGGCGGAAAGTATAAATTTGTTGTAAGTGCGGTACGTATAGCTCTCCAGGTTCTGCAGGCGGTGCTGCACGCGGTTTTGCGTAGCCAGCCGGATGATGCGGTGCGCTGGGTTCTCACCGGTGCCTAGTACCACCACTTCCTGCAGGCGTACCGCCGTGGGCTGCAGCTGCACGTTTATACTTTCCACCGAGTCCGGGTAGACAGTGCTGGGCAGGTAGCCCACATAGCTGAAGCGCAGGCTGCGGATAGGTTGCTGGTGGCGCAGGCTATACTCGCCCTCCAGGTTGGTCGTGGTACCCGTCTCGCCCCCGTTGGCCACAATGCTTACAAAGGGCAGTCGCTCGCCGGTGGCTGCATCGCGCACCACGCCCTGCACCTGCCGCACCTGCGCCAGGGCAGCGCCGGAAAGCAGACAGAAGTATAATAGGATAAGGTAGCGGAGGTATGGCATCGGGTAAAGTTAAAAAGAAAAGGCGCTCCTGCTGCAGCGCCTTTCTCTCTTCGTAAAGTATAGGTTAAAAGGTTACACTTAGTCCCACACCCGGGCTTCCGTTGGGCAGCACCGTGGGCACTACCATCGTGTTTAGGCCTTTGTCTTTGGCAAACTTGTCGTGCAGCCAGTACACCGTGTTCACCGACAGGATGCCCACGCCGGCACCGGCCAGCACATCGGCCATCCAGTGCTCGTTGTTCATGACGCGCAGCACGCCGGTGCCGGTAGCAATGGCATAGCTGCCCACGCTCACCCACGGGCTCTTGTGCCGGAACTCCTTGTCCACCACGGTGGCAATGGTAAAGGCGTAGGCCGTGTGCCCCGACGGGAAGGCGTAGCTGTCTTCGTTGGGGCGGTCGATGTTCGTAAGTTTCTTCGTGGGCCACACCAGGGCGGAGGTTAACGCGCCGGAGGCAATCAGCAGCTTGGTCTGCCGTCCCACCTCATGCCGGTTCTGCGAGGAGAAGGCGTTGAAGCCGTACAGGTACGCCAGCGGCACGAAGAAAACATAGTCGTCTACCTTGGTGGCAAAATCCGGGGTGTGCCTGTTGCGGGCATCGCGGGCATCAAAGCTGCTGAAGAAACCGTTGCCCTGTATTGTATAAACACCCAGTCCGATAAGGGCGGCAGCCGGAATCACAGCCCGCTTCAGGTAGCGTTTGTTCTCCCCCTCCCGCAACTGCGACTCCGTGAAGGGATGCTTCTGGCCCGGGTAAATGGTGTCACCCTCGGCCGTGATGATGGCCTTGTTGCGCAGGTCAAGACCTTGAGTAGTATCTGCCCTGACAGAAACACCTGTGTCGGCAAGTATGGTAACACTATCTTGTTTTATACCTGGCTGCTGCGCCAGCACAGGGTTTGCCAGCACCAGCAGGCTCAGCAGAGAAGCGATAAGTTTGTTCTTCAGTTTCAAATTTATACTTTGGTTTAGGGTTGAGCAGTAGCTTGTAAACTGGTTTTTACTCTTTTTTGTGCCCTGATGGTTGCATTTTTATCGTGCTTATTGCTGCGGATACATTGCCCGTCTTCACCTGCTGCACCCGCAACCGAACCATCGCAATAAAGTATATTTAGGCGTACTAACCCTGCTGTTCCACATGAAAATCCTCAACGCCGCCCAAACCCGCGAAGCCGACGCTTATACTATCCGTGAAGAAGGCATCTCCTCCACCGACCTGATGGAACGGGCAGCGAAAGCCTTTACCGGCTGGTTTGAAAATAAGTTTCAGCCTGGTGCGGAGGTACACATTTTCTGTGGCCCCGGCAACAACGGCGGCGACGGACTGGCCGTGGCGCGCCTGCTGCACGAGCGCAAGTATAAAGTACAGCCCTACGTGGTGGGGGATACCTCCAGGGCCTCGGATGATTTTAAGGTAAACCTGAAGCGCCTGCCGCCGGAATTACCACCCAGCCACGTGGAACAGGAAAATGCCCTTCCGGAGCTGAAAGGCGATGTGCTGGTGGTGGATGCCCTTTTCGGCACTGGCCTGAACCGCCCCGTTACCGGCTTGTATGGCCAGGTGATTGAGAAACTGAACAGCAGTGGCGCCACCATCACCGCCATCGATATCCCCTCCGGCCTCTTCTCCGACAGCCAGACACCTGAGGAAGGGGCCATCATCCGGGCAACGTATACCGTTAGCTTTGAACTCCCCAAACTGGCCTTTCTGCTGCCCCAGCACGAACGCTTTGTAGGCTCGTGGCAGGTGGTTCCCATCGGGTTGAGCCAGCAATTTATCGCTAAGGTAAAATCAAACTTTTACTGTACCCGGCAGGAGGCTATACAGCGGCTGCTAAAACCCCGGAAGAAATTCTCGCACAAGGGCACCTATGGCCATGCACTGCTGCTTTGCGGTAGCTACGGCAAAATGGGCGCGGCTGTGCTGGCTTCCCGCGCCTGCCTCCGCAGCGGCACCGGCCTGCTCACGGTGCAGGTGCCACAGGCGGGCTACCCCATCCTGCAAACGGCCGTGCCCGAAGCTATGACCCTCACCGACAAAAACCGCAAACACCTTTCTGAATTGCCCCCGGAGCTGGAGAAGTATAGCGTCGTTGGAATTGGGCCAGGCATCGGCACCGAGCGCGTTACCAAGACAGCTATCGGGCAGCTGCTGGCCACCTCCTCCCGCCCGATGGTGCTGGATGCGGATGCCATTAACCTGATTGCGGCCAGCGAAAAATTGAAAGGCCAGCTATACCAGAAAGAGCTCATTTTCACGCCGCACCCCAAGGAGTTTGAGCGCTTGGTAGGCAAGGTCAAAAACGACTACGACCGCCTGCAGCACCTGCGCGAGTTCTGTATGGAGTATGGCTGCTATGTGGTGCTGAAAGGGGGCCACACGGCCATCGGTACGCCCGAAGGCAAAGTATACTTTAACACCACGGGCAATCCGGGCCTGGCCACTGGCGGCACCGGCGATGTGCTGACCGGCATTATCACGGCCTTGGTGGGACAGCACTATACGCTGGAGGAGGCCTGCCGGCTGGGGGTATTTATACATGGTCTGGCCGCCGACCTGGCGCTGCAAACGGTAGGCGAGATAGGCATGACAGCCTCTGACGTGATAGACCACCTGCCCAAGGCGTTTCTGCACCTCAGCCAGCCACAACGGTAGCCAAGACCACTAACCCGGCATGCAGCAACATGGCTCCGTCAGCCAGGATGGCAAAGTAGGCGCGCGGCCTATTCTCTGCAGAGCGCCATACGATTACGGCCGCTCCCAAGGCGCTTGCCAGCAGGGCCCAAAGTATAACACCGGCCTCCCCGCTTGCCAGCACCACCAGCATGTACAGCCCCAGCAGCCCCAGCGAGAGTAGCTTGGTCTTGCGCACGCCTATCCAGCCCGGAAAAGTGAGCGTGTTCATGTTGCGGTCATAGGAGAAATCGCGGATATCGAAGAGAAGGGCTAAGGCAAGTATAAACAGGAAGCGGCGCAGGAAAAGCCACAGCGTTTCCGGTTGCCATACGTCCATGCCGGCATCCAGCAGCGGGAGCATAGCCGTCACCACCGCCCATACATAGGCTATCAGGAACACTTTGAGCAGCGGCACGCTGCGCAGCGGCCTTACACGCCTCTGCTTGTAGAGCACCGGCACTGTATACCCTACCGAGATTATGGCCAGGTGCAGCAGGAACCACCAATCTACCCGCAGACCGAACCAAAAGTATACCCCCACCGCCATGGCTATACTCAGCAGCCCCAGCACCGCCAGTTCCCGCTTGTGGCGTTGCCCCCACACCGGGTCGTGCCTGTTTATACTTTGGCGGGGTCTTCGGACGATACTCTGCACACTGCTGAGGTTGTAGGTAAACAGCGTGGCCAGAAACACAAACACCGCCATCGCCCAGGACACCGGCAGCCCGGCCAGCAGGTACGTCTCTGCGGTCAGTGCAAGGCCGCAGCAAGAGATGAAGACGCTGCTGTACAGCAGTCCCTCCAACAACCTGCGCGGGTGGCGCTCCGCTTCTCTTATGCCAATGTCTCTGTTCAGGCTCATTTAATCTGCAAGTACGCAACAAATCACCCGCCAATCAAACGCGGCTACCTGCGGTTCTGGGTGCGCGCCATACTTGGTGCTGCTACTGTCAAAAAATAAAAGCCCGGCTCGGGTTACCCCAGGCCAGGCTTAAAACAGGAAAAGTAATAATTTTATAGCGTTTGCTCTTTCTTAGAAGGCTCGCCAAATGTAGTGTTGTAAAGGTCGATGCTCTCCTGGATGATTCTGTAGGCATGCTCACGGCCCAGGAATTGCTCCACGATCACTTCCTTGTTCTCCAGCTTCTTATAGTCTTCGAAGAAGCGGCGCATCTCCAGCAGCGTATGCGGCGGCAGTTCAGAGATGTCGTTGATGTGGCGCACCGACATGTCGTTGTAAGCCACGGCAATGATTTTATCGTCCTCCTCGTTGTTGTCTATCATCTGCATCACGCCAATCACTTTAGCGTCGATCAGGCACATCGGCTGCACGTCAATAGAGCAAATCACTAGTATATCCAGCGGGTCTTTGTCGTCGCAGTAGGTTTGTGGGATAAAGCCATAATTGGCCGGGTAGTTTACCGATGAGAAAAGCACACGGTCCAGCTTCAGCATACCGCTATCCTTATCCAATTCATACTTGGCCTTCGATCCTTTCGGAATCTCAATGATAGCCGTTACCACTTCTGGCGACATTTCGCCGTAACTCACACTATGCCATGGATTGTTCTTGTCCTCTGTATTCTCCATATTCATCGTTAATGTTAAAGACGCCGTCAATCTGTTCTTCTTCAGGCGCTAAGGTTTATTTCATGTATACTTGTAAAGGCCTGCCTACACTTCCGTTCGGCTCCTGAATGTATAGCCAGGCCGCTATTGTTGGTGCTATATCCGCTACAGCCGCTTCGGCATCACTCTCGCCTGGCTGCACCTTCCAGCCGTACCAGAGAAGCGGCACGTGGGTGTCGTAGTTGGAGTATGAGCCGTGCGTGGTTCCCTTCGGGTCTTTCCCGTAACCCTCGAACCAACTTGGCTCCAGCAGCAGGATAACATCGCCGGAGCGCTTGGCGTTATAACCGCTCTCCACGCGGGCCATCATACCCGTACCCCAGTTGCTGTTTTGCAGGGCCGTGGATGTTACCGCACGCATCACGCCTTTAAAACGCAGCACATAAGCAGCCACGCGCTGCTCCACATCTGCTTTATTTAGCTTCTTGCCGTCTATTGTTGTACGGTTCAGGTAAATCTGCTGGTTAGTATAACGCTCTACCCAATCTGCATTTCCGTATATTTTATCCAGGTAAGCATCCACAGAGTCACGGATCACGGCGGAGGTAGCCACACCTGCAGGTACTTTCAGGCTCTGCATGTAACCTGGCACGTGCGCCGCCCCATGGTCTGCTGTCAGGAAAAACAGTACCTCACCCTGGCCTACTTCTTTTTCAATCTCGCTGATCAGCTCGGCCATTTCACGGTCCAGGCGCAGGAAAATATCCTGGGCCTCTATCGAGTTTGGTCCAAAAGTATGGCCCACATAATCTGGCGTAGAAAAGCTCACGGCCAGGAAGTCTGTGACGTTGTCCTTGCCCAGACCCTCGCCTCTTAGTGCCGCCAGCGCGAAGTCTTTTGTGAGGGTGTTGCCCGCCGGCACTGAGCGTATGATTTCATATCCATTGCCTTTCAACGCAGGCACATTGTGCGGAAACACTGGTTTCTGCTCTCCGGCAAGGGTACCTTCCCACGGCATGTCATCAGCCGTACTCTCAGTATATTCCTCAATTGGAAGCAGTGTCTCCCACGGCTTGCTCAGGTATTGGTCCGGCAGCTTCTTGGCGTTAAACTCCTTCACCCACTGCGGCAAATCCTGCGCGTAGTAGGTGCTTGTAATCCAGTTACCGCTCTCCGAGTCGAACCAATAGGCACCATTGCCCAGGTGGCCTGCCGGAAGTATAGAACCTCGGTCTTTCAAGGCTACGCCCACTACCTTTGCCTTCATGTTAGTGGCCAGGCGCAGCTCGTCGGTAATAGTTGTTGTTTTCAGGTTGGCAGGCGACATAAGTCCCGCTTTCGAGCTGCTGCCCACAGTCTGCACGGTTTTGTCTTCCACGCAGTAAACAGTCGCTTTCTGCTCCCGCTCATACCAGCTGTTGCCTACAATGCCGTTTAGGGCAGGCACACTGCCGGTATAAACCGAGGCATGCCCGGGACCAGTATAGGTCGGCACGTAGCTGTACTGGGTATTTTTAAAGTTATACCCCTGGATCAGCATTTTCTTGAAGCCGTCGTTGCCATACTTATCCCAGTAGCGGTACAGGTAATCGTAACGCATCTGGTCTACCACAATGCCTACTATCAGCTTCGGGCGTTGCTGAATGGGATGCTCAGCGGCGGCAAGGGTGTTAGTGTTGTTCGCGGGGGCTGTCGGAGCGCTTGGGGTTGTGCCGGCACAGGCGCTTAGCATAAGTGCAAAGGCAGCCGTGGCCTTAACCATTCCCAAGGACTTGAGTAACTCTTTGTATCTCATTTATCTATAGGTTCTCTCCTTACAAATATAGGAAGTACAAGTTAGTAATGCGCCTTATTCCGCGTTTCAACATTATATTTAATTATTTTTTAATCCTACCGAAGGCACAGGTACCGCTACAAAAGAGCAGCGCCCACTTTTGTCGGTGGGCGCTGCTTCTGGTTGCTTTTATTTCACTTATTTGGAAGCTAAGGCCTCGGCACCACCAACGATCTCAAGGATCTCCTTCGTGATGGCCGCCTGGCGCGTCCTGTTGTAGGTGAGTTTCAGCTCCTTCAGCAGTTCGCCGGCGTTTTCCGTGGCTTTGTCCATCGCCGTCATACGGGCACCGTGCTCAGAAGCATTTGACTCCAGCACCGCCTTGTATACTTGTATCTTCAGCGATTTCGGGATCAGCTCCTCCACGATCTGCTCCTTGGAAGGCTCAAATGTATAGTCGATCAGCGACATCTCGGCATCCGCCTCCTCTGCCGCCTTCTCCTCTATCGGCAGGAACTGCTCATGGCGCACAATCTGCGTCGCCACGTTCCTGAACTCATTGTAGATAAGATCAACCTTATCGAACTCACCTGCCACAAAACCGGCCATGGCACGCTCCGCAGCAACGCGAACTGTGTCAAAAGACAGGTTGGTGAACGTGTTGCTGTAATCGCCGATCACGTTGTAGCCTCTCTTGCGGAAAGCATCGAAGCCCTTGCGGCCGATCGTCAGGATGGTCACGTTGCCGGCTTCAAACTGGCTTCTGTACTGCCCGTTCACCAGCGTGTTAACCGCCTTAATGATGTTGGAGTTAAAGGCACCAGCCAGGCCACGATCAGAGGTTACTGCGATGATCAGCACCTTATTCGCCTCGCGCTTCTCTGCGTAAGGATTTGTGACTGCCCCCTCTGCCATAGAGGAAAGGTTTGTCAGGATGCCACTCAGGCGCTGCGCGTAAGGGCGCATACGCATAATGCTATCCTGTGCACGTCTCAGCTTGGCAGCCGCCACCATTTTCATGGCCTTGGTAATCTGCTGCGTAGACGATACCGATG
The DNA here is from genome assembly GCF_900113285.1 of Pontibacter chinhatensis. GTDB lineage: Bacteria > Bacteroidota > Bacteroidia > Cytophagales > Hymenobacteraceae > Pontibacter > Pontibacter chinhatensis. The sequence goes on along the minus strand of NZ_FOOT01000003.1, from coordinate 502,707 downwards.
TGATGCGGCCTCTAACCTCTTTTAAACTTGCCATATATTATCGCTATGAGCAAAAGCCGGAGGTTAAAGGCGCTTGCCCCAACCTCCAGCCTCTTTACTTAAAGACTATTTATTATACTTTGCAGCTGTCTCTTTCGCCACCTGCTTGATAGCAGCCGTGGTTTCGTCATCCAGCTTACCAGCGCGCAGTGCATTCAGGGCATTTGCATGCTGAGCACGCATGTTGCGCAGGAAGTCCTTCTCGAAGTTTCTCACCTCGTTCACCGGAACAGTATCCAGCAGACCGTTCGTAGCAGCATAGATAGTAGCTACCTGCTCCTCTACCGGAACTGGCGAGAACTGCGCCTGCTTCAGGATCTCCAGGTTACGGCGGCCACGCTCAATGGTCAGCTTGGTAGCAGCATCCAGGTCAGAACCGAACTTGGCAAACGCCTCCAGCTCGCGGAACTGCGCCTGGTCCAGCTTCAGGGTACCAGCTACTTTCTTCATCGACTTAATCTGCGCAGAACCACCCACACGAGATACCGAGATACCTACGTTAATGGCCGGACGAACACCCGCGTTGAACAGGTTGGTCTCCAGGAAGATCTGACCGTCTGTAATTGAAATTACGTTCGTTGGGATATAGGCAGAAACGTCACCAGCCTGTGTCTCGATGATTGGAAGTGCTGTCAGAGAGCCGCCACCTTTCACTAAGTGCTTGATAGACTCTGGCAGGTCGTTCATGTTCTGAGCGATCTCGTCAGAGGCGTTGATTTTTGCAGCACGCTCCAACAGACGGGAGTGCAGGTAGAATACGTCACCTGGGTAAGCCTCACGCCCTGGCGGACGACGCAGCAGCAGAGACACCTCACGGTAAGCCACAGCTTGCTTGGAAAGGTCATCGTATACCACCAGTGCAGGGCGGCCTGTGTCACGGAAGAATTCTCCGATGGCAGCACCTGTAAACGGCGCAAAGAACTGCATTGGAGCAGGGTCAGCGGCAGAAGCTGCCACCACCACGGTATACTCCATGGCACCGCCCTCCTGAAGGGCTTTCACCACCTGCGCCACAGTAGAGGCTTTCTGGCCTACAGCAACGTAGATACAGAATACTGGCTCTCCTCTGTCGTAGAACTCGCGCTGGTTCAGGATAGTGTCGATAGCAACCGCTGTTTTACCTGTCTGGCGGTCACCGATGATAAGCTCACGCTGGCCACGGCCGATCGGAATCATGGAGTCGATCGCCTTGATACCGGTTTGCATTGGCTCGTTTACCGGCTGACGGAAAATTACACCTGGGGCTTTACGCTCCAGTGGCATTTCATACATCTCGCCAGCGATAGGGCCTTTGCCATCGATTGGCTGGCCCAGTGTGTTCACCACACGGCCAACAATACCGTCACCTACTCTGATGGAGGCAATACGGTTAGTTCTTCTTACAGTGGCACCCTCTTTTATCTCGCTGTAGTCACCGAGCAATACGGCACCTACATTGTCCTCTTCCAGGTTCAGCACCAGAGCTTGCAGTCCGTTCTCAAACTCTAATAGCTCACCAGACTGAGCCTTGGAAAGGCCATAGATACGAGCGACACCGTCACCCACTTGCAGCACAGTGCCTACTTCTTCCAGTTCCGCCTCGGTACGGAAGTTAGACAGCTGTTCTCTTAATATGGCTGATACTTCGTCAGGTCTTACTTCTGCCATGATTATAGTTTATTAATGTATGGGTTGTCTTTAAATTGATTTCTCAGCTTGCGAAGGCTGTTCTTCACGGAGCTGTCGATTTGTTTATCGCCTACGCGCAGCACGAATCCACCAATCAGGGATGGGTCGATGCGCTCCACCAGCTCGATACGCTTGCCTGTTTGGGCCACCAGCTTCTTACCCAGCTCGTCGCGCAGGGCAGGTGAAAGCGGCGTGGCAGAGATAACCTCTGCGCTCTGTATGCCTTGCTTCACGCGGTACTGCTCCTGGAAAGAAGTAGCCACTCCTTCCAACACTGCTTCACGGTTCTTGCGGGCAATCAGGTTGAAGAAAGCCAGCGTCAGTTCGCTAACCTTTCCCTGGAACACCTTATTGATGATGGCCAGCTTTTTATCCGATTTTACAATCGGGTTAAGAAGCAGTAGCTTAAATTCGCGGTTCTGAGAAACCACCTGCGAGAACAGCTGCATGTCTGCATTCACCTGCTCCAGCACATTCTTCTCCTCAGCCAGCTCAATCAGCGACTTCGCGTACCTGGAAGCAACTCTAATATCTGACATAGTGCTTTTTTATAATGAGGCGGAAACTACCATGGCAGTCCGCGTCTATACTTTGTTAGTTAAGCGTTACTTCGCGAATATACTCCTGCGCCAGGGCCTGCTGCGCGTTCTTGTCGCTCAGCTCTTTACGCAGGATTTGCTCTGCGATCTCCAGCGACAGAGAAGCAGCCATGTTTTTCACCTCTGTGATGGCAGCACGCTTCTCATTCTCGATCGACTCACGGGCCTGCTCAATCATGCGGGCTCCCTCTTCATTCGCTTTCTGCTTGGCAGTCTCTACAATGCTGTTGGCGGCATCAGTAGCCTCTTTCAGGATTTTGTCACGCTCCAAACGGGCTTCTGCCAGCAGTTTCTCGTTGTCTGCCTTCAGTGCCTGCATCTCCAGCTTCGCCTTCTCCGCCGCGCTCAGGGCGTTCTCGATAGAAGACTCACGCTCCTGGAGCGCATTCATTATCGGCTTCCACGCAAACTTACCAAGCAGGAACAGTACAAGCAGGAATACTACCGTCTGCCAGAAAATCAGACCAATACCAGGGGTTACTAATTCCATTGTTTATGTTGGTTGAGTATTAAATTCTTTTTTTGCGGCTGCACCAGTGGCAACCTTTTAACTATACCTGAACTATGTTTTTGATCTCATCGTCTGGGCCATGCGCCCAGACGTGAGATCAGGTAATGTTAGCTTGTTACTTTAGAAAAGTAATTAAGCAATAGCGATCAGAAGACACACTACCACACCGAAAAGGCTTACACCCTCGATAAGAGCGGCAGAGATAATCATGGCAGTTTGGATTTTGCCACCAGCCTCTGGCTGACGGGCAATAGATTCCATAGCTGAGCCACCGATACGACCGATACCAAGACCGGCGCCAAGAGCAACCAGACCTGCACCGATACCGGCACCCAGAATACCAAGACCAGCGCCTTCAGAAACAGCTTGAAGCAGAAGTGCTAACAACATAGTTATAGTTATATATAGTTAAAAAAATAAAATTCTGATTAATGATGCTCATCCGCATGGTCATGCTCCTCTACCGCACCACCAAAGTACATGGCAGACAGCAGGGTGAAGATATAGGCCTGCAACAGGGCCACAAACAACTCCAGGAACATCATGAAGATAGAGAAGGCCACGCTCAGCGGCGCCACTGATATGCTCTCGAAAATAAAGATCAAGCTAAACAGCGACAGGATGATGATGTGACCTGCCGTGATGTTGGCAAAAAGTCGGACCATCAGGGAGAATGGCTTTGTCAGGATACCGATAAGCTCCACCGGAATCATGATTGGAGCCAGCCAGGTAGGAACGCCGGGGGTAGCTACAATGTGCTTCCAGTAGTTTTTATTGCCGCTAAACAGCGTAATAAGCAGGGTAATACCAGCCAGCACCAAGGTCACCGCGATGTTACCGGTCAGGTTCGCGCCGCCTGGCATCAGGCCCAGCAGGTTGTTAAACCAGATAAAGAAGAACACGGTGAGCAGGTAAGGCATGTAGCGCTCATACTTCGGACCGATGTTCGCCTTGGCAATCTCGTCGCGGATAAAGATGATGATGGGCTCAAAGAAAGACTGAATCCCGCGGGGAGCAGTTTTCGCGTTGTTTTTGTAGCGGCCTGCTATCACAAAGAAGATAACCAGCATCAAAGCCACACTAACAAACAGGGATGCTACGTTCTTAGTGATAGAGAAGTCGTACAACCCTGCCTGATCTGCCAACGGCTCTCCGGAAGCGTCCACTTTCACGATGTGGCCGTGATCCAGGGCATAACCGTTGTAAGGCACCAACTCGTGAGCTTCGTTGTAGAAATTGCTTGAGGAAAATACCTGAAACTCGCCGTTATCCACAAGTATAACAGGCAGGTACGCCACCACACCATCAGCAAAATGCCAGGTATAATCATCCGCAATGTGATGCGTGATCATAGCCCCCGGCTCAAACTTCCCATCTTCCGAGGCCGCCTCAGCAAAAGCAGTGAGCGTCAGGAAGGAAAACAATAGAACGAATAACCTCTTCATTAAGAATGATTTAGAAGCAAGATTTTACAGACAGAACCTACCGTTAATTCTGGCTTTTCAAATGCGGGCGCAAGTTAGCCAACAAACTGTAAATTTCAAACCCGGTGAAGAGGAAATATAACGCGAAGAAGTTGAAGACGAACTGCAAACGCCCCTCCTGGTAGAACCAGATATACAACCCTACCACCCCTAAACTCAGCACCATCCTGAAACCCATCGAAGCAAAATAGTACACCTGGAAGTTGTCAGGGTCGTTTTTGTAGCCCAGCTGCGTCAGGTAATAAGTAAAACCGGTGATGAACACGAAGAAAACGAGCATGTGCCAGATGTAGCTGTGCAGCAGGGTATAACCGGTAAATTGTAGCAGGACGCCGATGATGGCACAAAGAATGGCCGTTAGGATAAGCAGGTTTCTGACAAACTTCACGTAAGTTACTTTTTATTGATGGAGACTATGGTCAGGATCATGGTGGCCAGCACGGCCACCAGCAGCAGGCCGATGGTAAACCAGGGCTTGTCGTTGCCCACCTGGGCATCGAGCCAGCGGCCGCCAAAGGCAGCCAGCACCAGCGCCCCGATCATCTGAAACGCCATGCCTGAGTATTTGACATAGGGTTTTATACTATCCTGCCTGCGCTGCTCAGGTTCCTGTTCTTTTTCCGGATGATGTTCCATGGCTTCAGAAGTTTGCAAAGATACTCCTTTTTACGTGCCAACGTGCCAAAACAGTGCAACCAGGGCAAAGTATACCTGGCCTGAAACCATTTGGAATATTGTATAGTTCAATAGCAGGCTCAATTGCGCTATATGCTTAACTATCCGATGATTATTGTATTTTTGTAGATAAGATGCGAATCGGCCCGGCAGGCGTTGCCGTGTGGGCTGTTGTGGCGCAGAAGGCTATACTTTTAGCCTCGGCCAATGCGTTTATACTTTATATATTAGAAGCACCGAAAACCTGCTGCACGCCGCTACTTTGAACAAGAACCCGCTGTACATACTTCTTATACTTGCCGGACTGCTGTTGTCGGCTTGCTCTGCCGAGCGCAACAACCTCATGAGCAAGGCCTACCACAACACCACCGCCCGCTACAACGGTTATTTTCTGGCTAAGGAGAAGCTGCGCCTGCTGGAAGAACAGCTGCAGGAGCAAACAGTGTACGACTATAGCCAGGTGCTGCCCATCTTCCCGCCCCTCGACACCGCCAAAGCCACTGCCATGGCCGCTGACCTGGAGGACATTAAGAAAAAAGCTTCTTTCCCAATACAGTACCATCCCAACAGCAAGTGGGTCGACAACAGCTATGTGCTGATTGGCAAGGCAAACTTTTACGAGCTGAACTTTGAGGAAGCGGTACGCACCTTTAAGTATGTAAATGCCAACGGCAAAGACAAAGCCGAGCGGCATGAGGCGCTGGTATGGCTCATGCGCTCCTTTATAGTATTAGGCGAGATGGAAAACGCCCAGCAAGTATCGGAGTACCTGCGCAAGGAGCGCCTCAACAAGGCTAATGCCCGCGAGCTATACTTAACCCGGGCCCACTATTACCGCCTGCAGGGCGACACCACCCAATTGATTGACAACCTGGCCCTCTCCCTGCCTAATTTTGACGAGAAAGACGCCGCCTCGCGTGTACGCTATACGTTGGGGCAGCTTTACCAGCTGACGGGGCAGAACAAGGAGGCCGACCGGCAGTACAGCAAGGTGCTGCGCAGCAACCCTCCTTACGACCTGGGTTTCTTCAGCCGCCTGAACCTGGGGCAGGTAACTGAGCTGGCCGATAACAACGAGGTGGAGCGTATTGAAGGGTATTACCAGCGCATGCTCCGCGACGAGAAGAACAAGGAGTACCGCGACAAGATATACTATGAGATGGCGCGCTTCGAGCTGCGCCAGCAGCACTACGACAAGGCCCTGGAGCACCTGCAACAGTCGCTGCGCACGCCAGGCGCGCTGCCCAACCAGAAGGCCTATAGTTATGTACTGGCCGGTGAAATCTATTTCGAGAACCTGAACAAGTATGAGCTGGCCGCCGCCTACTACGACAGCGCCGTACAGGTATACCCGCAGCAGGCAGCCCAATACGAGGCTGTGGCCGAGCGCCGCGATATCCTGGCTGACTTTGCCCAGCAGTATACCACCATCCACACGCAGGACAGCCTGCAGCACATCGCCAACATGCCAGAGGCGGATCGCATGGAGTTTTTGCAGACCCTGGCGCAGCGCGAGGAGGAAGATCGCCTGGCCTTAGCAGCCAAGCAGCAGGAACAGGCCCAGCGCCAGGAGCAGGAGAGCCGCCGCAACCAGACCCGCACGAACAATACTAACGCGACCTTCGGCACCAGCAACACCGACGGCGTATGGTACTTTGATAACCCCTCGGCCATGGCCTCGGCACGCGCCGAGTTTACCCGCCGCTGGGGCGACCGCCCAAACCAGGATTTCTGGCGCATCCGCACCCGCGGCGAGACCAGTACCCAGCCCGTGCAGATTGTACAGACTCCGGAAAGTATAACAGAGCCGGAAACTGAAGTTAGCCCGGAGGAACGCATGAAAGCCCAGGTGGATGCCTACCTGCAGAACCTGCCGCTCAGCACCGCCGCCATGCAGCAATCGGAGCGAATGGTGGAGGAAGCGCTCTTCCGCCTGGCCGGCATCTATGCCCAAAGCCTTCAGGAGCCGCAGGAGGCCATCACCACCTATGAGCAGTTACTGCAACGCTTTCCGCATACGTCCCACGCGGCCGCATCCTACTACAGTTTATACTTGCTCTATGGCCGCACCGGAGACCAGGAACAGCAGCAGGTATACTACCAGAAAATAAAGCAGCAGTTCCCCAACACCACCTATGCCCGTTTGCTTGATGATGAGGGCTTCCTGGCCAAAACCGCTGCCGACAACCTGAAGGTACATGCCCTGTACGACTCAGCATATGCCCACTACGAGGCGCAGGAGTATCAGCAAGCTGTGGAGCTACTGAAGACGGTCTCCGCACAATACCCTTTCAATGACATTCAGGATAAAATTATGTTTCTGGATGCCATGGTTGCGGCCCGAACCGAGAAGCCGGAGGTATTGCGCGAAAAGCTAAACTGGTTCAAGAAAGAACACAAGAACAGCCCCCTGGTGAAGCAGGCAGACAAACTGCTGGCCACTTACCAGGACCTGGAACAGAAAAACCAGCTCAGAACAGAGGCGCCTGCGCCACCGGCCCCGAAGCAAGAAGCCGCTGTCCTAAGCCCGGAGCAGAAAGTTAGCACAGAAATTGCACAGGCTACCGCATCAGCGGGCAAGGCATCGCCGGTACTGCCTCCTGCTCCTAAACCGCAGCCAGTAGACACGGCACTGCCGGAGCAGCCGGCAACATCAGAGGCAGACACTACTGTTACGCAGGAGGCCACGGCCATAGACACCCTCCTGGCAGACCCGGCAGCTGACCCACTGGCCTATACCACGGAGGCAGACTCGGCTTATTATTTTGTGCTGATCTTCCCTGCAGGTGAAAAGGCCTTTGCTGACATTGGGCAGAAGTATGAGAAGTATAACAACATGTACTATAGAAATGAAAAGCTTACGCTGGAGACCTTGGATTTTGGAGACGGTAAAACCATGCTGGTAGCCCGTTCTTTCCAGGATCTGAAGCTTGCCTCCTCTTACAACATCAAACAAAAGGCGCCACAGGCCCCGGTGGGTAGAATAAGAGGCGTAGAATTCCTTACCTTTGTTATCTCTTCTGCCAACTTCGAGAAATTTATACAGAAGAAAGATCCTGAAGTATACCTGACCTTCTTCAAAGACAATTATTAATTACATGACTACGCGTCAAAAGACCATTACTCCTAAAAAATCCTTTTACCCAAAGGTAGTGTCGGTGCTGTGGCTGCTGTTTATCGGCGGCTTTGCGGCTTTTGTACTTTATATCTTCACGGTAAGTATAAACTTCCTGAATTTGTTTGGGGAGATGCCGGATCTGCGCACCCTGGAGAACCCTAAAAGCGAGGTGGCTTCCGAGTTATACTCTGCCGACAACGAACTCCTGGGAAAATACTTCCGAGAGAACCGCTCCCCGGTAGAGTATGATGAGCTTCCGGAGAACCTGATCAACGCCCTGATGGCTACTGAGGACATCCGTTTTGAGGAGCACGCCGGCATTGACCCGCAGGCCATGGTACGCGTGGCGGCTGGTATTATCACCGGTAACCAGAAAGGCGGCGGCAGTACGCTGACGCAGCAGGTGGCCAAAAACCTCTTTAACACGCGTAGCGAGGAGCTCAACAACGGGGTGCTGAATGATGTGCCCGGCCTCGGGATGCTCATCCTGAAAACCAAGGAGTGGATCATGGCCGTGAAACTGGAGCGCTCTTACACCAAGCGGGAGATCATGACAATGTACCTGAACACCGTGGATTTTGGTTCCAACGCCTACGGTATCAAAGTTGCTGCTAAGACCTTCTTCAACAAAAAGCCGGAGGAACTGAATGTGCAGGAATCGGCAGTACTGGTTGGCCTACTAAAAGCTCCGACTAATTTTAGCCCCAAGTTCAACCCCGAGAACTCCAAGCGCCGCCGTAACGTGGTGCTGGCTCAGATGGTCAAGTATGGCTTTATGACCGATGCGGAGTTCAACAAGCTTAAAGACGAGGAGATTTCCCTGGATTACCGGGTAGAAAGCCACAACATTGGCCTGGCGCCCTACTTCCGCACCGAGGCCAGCAAGTTCCTGCTGCAGTGGTGCCGCGAAAACGGCTACGACCTGTATGCCGACGGCCTGCGCATCTTCACCACCATCGACGCGCGCATGCAGAAGTATGCCGAGGAGGCTGTGGTAGAGCACATGAAAGACCGCCAGAAAGTTTTCTTCGAGCACTGGAAAGGCCGTAACCCATGGGTGGATGAGAACATGAAGGAGCTCAAGGGCTTCCCGGAAATGGCCATTAAGCGCACCGACCGCTACCGCCGCCTGAAGGCGCGCTTCGGCGATGACAACGACTCGATTAACTACTACCTCAACAAGAAAGTCCCGATGCGGATTTTCACCTGGGAGGGGGAGAAAGATGTAGTGATGAGCCCAATGGACTCGCTCAAGCATTACAAGCACTTCCTGCAGACGGGCTTTATGGCCATGGAGCCGCAGACGGGCCATATCAAAGCCTGGGTGGGCGGTATCAACTACAAGCACTTCAAGTATGACCACGTGAAACAGAGCTCCCGCCAGCCTGGCTCCACTTTTAAACCATTCCTGTATACCACCGCCATCGAGAATGGCTACCCGCCCTGCTACGAGGTGCTGGACACGGAAAACTGTATCCCGCTGCCTGACGGAAAGATGTGGTGCCCTAAAAACGCCAACAACAAGTTTAGCGGCGAGCGCTATACCTTGCGCAAGGCCCTGGCAGAGTCTGTTAACTCTATCTCTGCTTTCCTGGTGAACAAACTGGGCGCACCGGCTGTCGCGCAAACTGCCCGCCGTATGGGCATTACCACACACTTGGATGAAACGCCGGCCTTAGTGTTGGGTACAAGTGATGTTTCCCTGTTCGACATGGTTGGCGCTTACGGTACTTTCGTGAACGGTGGCACCTGGGTGCAGCCAAACTTTATTACCCGCATCGAGGACAAGCATGGCAACGTGCTGGTAGAGTTCATGCCTAAAACGGTAGAGGCCCTGAGCGAGGAAACGGCTTATACCATGGTGCACATGCTGAAGGCGGCTGCCGAGCCAGGTGGTACCGCATACTATGGCCTTCGCTTCCGCAATGGCCTTAAAAATGAGATGGGCGCTAAAACCGGTACTTCCCAGAACTACTCTGACGCCTGGTTTATGGGCATTACCCCTGACTTGGTTGCCGGCGTTTGGGTTGGTGGCGAGGACCGCTCTATCCACTTCCGTACGCTTGCCCTTGGCCAGGGTGGTCGATTGGCCATGCCTATCTACGGCGCTTTCATGCAGAAAGTGTACAACGATAAGTCCATTGGCCTGACACAGGAGCCATTCCCTAAACCTTCTATGCCTTTATCGGTAGAATTAGATTGTGACAAGTATAACCGCGGTGTGCCGATTGACTCAACCCAGCAGGATGAGTTTCTGAACCTGCCCACCGAGCTTAACCTGGAAATCTAATTCCCTTACTTTATGCCAGCAAACGAGAAGCTGAAGGAGAAAATACCGCACCTGCCGCATAAACCCGGCATCTACAAGTTCTTCGACGAGCATGACATCATCTATGTTGGCAAAGCGATTGATATCAGGAAACGCGTTAGTTCCTATTTCAATCGCTCTGCCCAGCATAATAAAAAAACGCTGAAGCTCGTCTCGCAGATTAAGGACATCGAGTTTACGATTGTAGACACGGAGGCCGATGCTTTCCTGCTCGAGAACAACCTCATCAAACAGTATCAGCCTAAGTATAACATCCTGCTGAAGGATGGCAAAACATACCCCTACATCTGCATCGTAAACGAGCGGTTCCCGCGCGTTATCAGCACACGCAACAAGAAGAACGACGGTTCACGTTACTTTGGCCCTTACCCCAGCGTGACGACCATGAACGTGCTGCTGGATCTTATCCGTACCCTGTACCCCATCCGCACATGTACCTATAACCTCTCCCCGGAAAATATTGCGGCCGGTAAGTTCAAGGTATGCCTGGAGTACCACATCGGCAACTGCAAGGGCCCCTGCGAGGCGCTGATGGACGAGACGGAGTATAACGCCAACATTTCCCAGATCCGGAACATACTTTCTGGCAACCTCTCCGTGGCCAAAATATACTTTAAGGAACAGATGGCCGCCGCCGCCGCTGACTATCAGTTTGAGGTGGCGCACAAGTATAAACAAAAGCTCGAGTTGCTGGAGGATTTCCAGGCCAAGTCTACCGTTGTGAGTAATACGCTCACCAACATCGATGTCTTTACCATCACCAGCAACGAGGAATGTGCTTTCATCAACTACCTGAAGGTGATGAACGGCTCCATTATACTTACCCAGTCGCTGGAGTTAGAGAAGAAACTAGACGAGGAGGATGCGGAGATACTTGCCTCTGTAATCGTACAGCTGCGACAGGAGTTTGAAAGCACCTCCCGCGAGATAATCACGAACATCGAGCTGCAGCTACCGCTCGATAACGTGACGGTAACTTACCCACAGATTGGAGATAAAAGAAAGCTGCTTAACCTGTCCCTGAAAAACGCTTTATACTTACGCAAAGAGCGTGAGGGACGGCAGGAGAAGTATAAGGAGAAGAATGAGCAGCGCGAGCTGCGTGTACTTGAAACGCTGAAGAAGGACCTTCGCCTGACAGAACTTCCTCGCCAGATCGAGTGCTTTGACAACTCCAACTTTCAGGGCGACAACCCGGTGGCCTCGATGGTGTGCTTTAAGAACGGCAAGCCGAGCAAAAAGGATTACCGCCACTTCAACATCAAAACGGTTGTAGGGCCCAACGATTTCGAGTCGATGTATGAGATTGTTACCCGCCGCTACCGCCGCCTGCTCGACGAGAACCAGCCTCTCCCGCAACTCATTATCATCGATGGGGGCAAGGGTCAATTGAGTATGGCCGTCAAAGCGCTTCGAGATTTGAACTTGTATGGTAAGATAGCCGTGGTGGGCATTGCTAAGCGCCTGGAAGAAATCTTCTACCCTGGCGATTCTCTGCCGCTCTATATTGACAAGAAATCCGAGTCGTTGAAGCTAATACAGCGGCTCCGAAACGAGGCGCACCGGTTTGCTATTACCTTTCACCGCAGCAAGCGGGATGCAGGCACCTTAAAAACTGAGCTGACCGACATCAAGGGTATTGGCTCCTCTACTGCAGACGCGCTCCTGCAGAAGTATAGATCCGTTAAGAAGTTGCGCGAGCTTTCCCTGGATCAGCTAACGGCTGAGGTGGGCAAGGCAAAAGCCGCTATACTTTTCGATCATCTTCGTTCTACTGAAAGTGGTGCAGGTGCATGATTTATACTTTGCCAGCTAATTATACTTGCGCCTCAAAGTATGAACTTCGTACTTTCTAATTCACAGCTAAAGTCCAATCCCTGCTACAGGAGTAGATACAAAAAGAAAAGGAGACTCAAATGAGTCTCCTTTTTATGTTTAAGCTGCTTGCGGATATTAGTAGCTCCACAGGCTATACTCATACTCAATCAGCGCCTCCAAGGCATTCTGAGCAGCTAGCAGACCGTTCTTACCGCCACCGTAGATGGAAGCAAGGTTCTGGTCTCCAGGGTTAGAGATTTTAGTGATGTAAGAGCTGAACAGCCACAGGTCGAACGCATCTGCCAGGTTCTTGTGCTGTGCATCGTTCTGCGCGTTGTACCAGATAGCCGTTTCCGGGTTGTTACGGAATACGCGTACCAGATCGCTCATCTTAAAGCTAGCCACGTTTTGCTCAAAGCCCAGTGGGTTGAGCGTGGCAGGCACTTTAATACTGATTGTCTGGATATCGTGGTACATGCGTGAGCGCTTCTTATCGAACACTACGTTCTCTTTCAGCTCCAGCAGGTACAGCTGCTTTGGAAAGTACTCGTTACTTACAGGAGCGGCTTCAGTAGTTCCGGCGCTAGAGCCAAGGGCAGCACCCCAAGCATCGTCTTCCTCCTCTACCTGACCAAAACCAGCAGCGATTTCTTCTTCGCTCAGGCCACCTTCAGCCTCTTTAGGCGTCAGGTTTGTCATAAACTCTTCACGCGTGATAGGTGTGCTTACAGAATCGCTTCTGTAGGCAGTGAGTTCACCACTCTTAACAGCCTCTATAATGATCTTGGTGATTTCTCTGTTCTCCGAAAAGAGTGGCTTGTTTTGCTTCTCGCGAAGGTCAATTTTACGCCACACTGTTTTCTTGAACAGGATATCAGATTCAGGAATAGGCCTTGCTGAAGGATTGCTCTCAGTAGTGTTTGACACCTGCTGGGCCATGGCTCCTGCAGAGAACATCAAACCGGCTGCTACACCTATTACTTTAACTAATTTCATACTCCTCGTAAGCTTCTATTTGTTAATTTAAAGGAACGTTGAAGTTCGGGCTACCAACATTCACATCTACAGCAGTGCCTTTATAGTTCAGACGCTTTACGTCCAGAACTTCGATTACTACACGGTCACCTTTGGTTGCTTTTGATGCGAAGCTTGTTAGGTTGGCTGTAGGTCCGTTAAACTCACCCTGATCAATCGGCTGGTTGCCACGTACCAGGTACGCTCTCCACTTCGTTACTCTATAACGTGCCTCGTTAGGTAATAATTGTTTGAAACCTTCGTCAGCTACGGCCTGAATTTCAACCGCTCTGAAAGCCTGTGCCGGAACACCACGCTTTACGTCTATTGGTTTACCATTCACGATAGCCACTATCTCTGGTTTCGGTATTGGGCGAACTTTAAACTTCTCAGATCCGATAGAGTTTCCACCGCTGCTAACGTTGATTGTTACCTCCGTAGCGTTCGGGATGATGGTTACTTCGCCTTTCTTAGCACCTTTGATGGCCTGACCGCCGCTTGCGCTGAAGCTTGGGTCATATACAGCGCCCAGAGCAGGCACCTGAATGTTCAGCTCGTTAGCACACTGGAAGTACAGGGCCTGTACAGAGGCAGACTGCACCTGAATTACAGGCTTGGCAACAATATACTCCTCTGTTACAGTGAAAGTCGTGTCGCGGCCATTCTGGTTGATAGTCACCTGACCTGTCCATTTCTGTTTAGAGTTACCGTCGGCATCGTAGTTAGAGGCAGAAGCCACAAACTCTACTCTACCCATTCCGTTCTCTACTTTAACAGGCTTACCACCGTAAGACATTCTTGGCGTGATATTGTCAGAAGATGCCGCGATGAACATATCAGCAGCATACTTTGTACCAGCAGCAACCGTTTTAGACTCGGCGCGCGCCATGGCAAAAATCTTCTCAAACTTGATGATATCCGCACCAACCTGCTGGGCGAGTTTCTGCAGCACGTCAGCTTCATACTTTAGTACTTCAGCCTCTTTCTGAGAAAGCACTGCCAGAGCAGCCACCATTGGTGTTTCTTCGAAGTTCAGCTGGGCAAAATCCTTACGCTTCTGAGCAGGATCCTTTGCAGCTACTGGGTCTTCAGAACCGCTTAATGCGATTTTAGCAGGCACTTGCTCATGGTACTGTCTCAGGAACTTAGCATACTCATTCAGTTTCTGCTCCAAGTCGTAAGCCTTGCCATTGTTCTTGCTTGCAGCTCCGATCATCGTCATTGCCACGATGTCATTTCCACTTGGGTTGGCATACCCGGTACCTTCCTCGTTCTGCCCGCCTGTCTCTTTAATCAACATGTCGCGCAGCCCCTGGATGTAGGTAACCATTTCTGTTGTTCTGTTACGTACCTCTTCTGCTGTTTTCAGCACGCGCTGGTCATTGGCAGAGGGATTCTTATTCTCCGCAATGGCAGCTTTTATATTCGATACGACCCCGGCGTTATCCGTTCTAGTCTTCTTGTTTACCGTCTGTAAAGACTCATCCAAGAACTGGAACTTTAACAGGATAGCCGAGCTCACGTTCAAGGCAAGCATCGCAGTCAGTACGAGGTACATCATACCGATCATCTTCTGCCTTGGTGTCTCTTTTCCTCCAGCCATTTTATACTATATTAACTGTTGTTTTCTTAAGATATAGGACTATTAACCAAGATTAACCTTTCATCGCAGACAGCATGTTGCCGTACACTGTGTTCAGAGAGTGTAGGTTCTGCGTCAGGCGTGAAACTTCCTGCTTAAACTGTTCTGTATCTTTGCTGGCGTCAGTGAGGTTCTCCATGGCCATGCTCAGGTTGCCATAGAACTTGTTCATGGCTTTCAGGTGGTTGTTGGCATCCTGAAGCTCCATTTCGTACACTGCGTTAAGAGCTCCCAGGTTGCGGGTCATTCCCTGAATCTGAGTATGGTATTCTTTCGCATCCGTAGCAGAAACAGCCATCTGGGCGATAGCGTCCGCTGTCGTAGCGTAAGCGTCGTTGATCTTATCCAATTGACCGGCAGCAGCTCTAACGCGCACAGTATATTCCTCTGTAGCGGCGGCGGCGTTGCTCATGTCAGCCATCGTAGCAGCTGTTTCGCTCAGGCGGTTTAGGCCCAGGCCAAGCTGGTGGATTGATTCTGGCGTAATATCAGCATTACGCATCATTTCGTCTAATTTACCTGTTACAGACGGGCCGGCAACAGCAGCAGTAGCTGGTACTATACCTTGGCCATTGTAGTCATCGGCAAGTTGTGGATATACTCTAGCCCAATCCGGCTCCGCATGCTGTGGCTGGAACGCACTTAGGAAGAAGATAATAGCCTCTGTGCTCAGACCAAGGATCAGCATTAAGTCGGCCATTGGCCAGTGCTGGATCTTGAACAACGCACCAATAATCACAACAGCAGCACCGATACCGTATACTTTTGGCATCAACACGTCGAACAAGAAACTGCGACCTTTAGCTTTGCTCATTTTGTTTTCTAATTAAAGTAGTGAACGATTGATTAAGGATTAAATGGGGGATTGGTATTTAATTGATATTAAAATCTTCTTAAAACTCTCTGCCTGAAGAACGTCCCAGGTAGATCATAGCGTTACGGAAGCCAATATAGGATCTGGCTGAATCCTGAAACTCGAAGTTGCGTGTGCCTGTCTCCAGGAAGTAAGCGATGTCTTTCCATGAACCACCTCTTACTACTTTACGCGGCTCATTGTCATCATTATACACTGGGTTCAAGTCCCAGGTAACCGGAACAGTGGCATCAGAATAAGCATCCTCGCACCACTCGGCTACGTTGCCGGCCATGTCATAGAGGCCAAAGTCGTTCGGGAAGAACTGGGCAACAGGGGCAGTGTAGGTAAAGCCATCGCTGTAGTAGTCGCCACGGCCTGGCTTGAAGTTAGCCAGCAAACAGCCTTTGGCATTGCGCAGGTATGGTCCACCCCAAGGGTAAACGGCCATGTCACGGCCACCACGGGCTGCATACTCCCACTCAGCCTCTGAAGGCAGGCGGAACTGCGGCATTGGTGCGCGGCCGCTTTCGGCGTTTGCCTGGTTCTTGTGCTTGGTGCGCCACTCGCTGAAGTACTTGGCTGCAAACCAATCCACTCCCACTACCGGGTAGTCATCAAACGCCGGGTGAGAGAAGTAGTACTCCATCAACGGGTCGCCCATGTGGTACGTGTAGTCTTTTACCCATACAGTGGTGTCCGGGTAAAGCGCCGTCATCACATATTCCTCACCCAGTACATCGAGCGAATCCTCCATCATCACGTTGATGAACTGACGGTACTCGTTGTTGGTAATCTCGGTTTCGTCCATATAGAAGCCACCAATGGTTACCTGCTTGTTTAAGTTTGCCATAGATGCTGCTATATCCTGGTCAGCCTGCCCCATGTGGAAGGTACCGCCCGGGCATGCTACCATACCGTAAGGCACTTCCTGAGGGTTGTATGCTGGTCTGTCTTCAGCACCTACAAGGTCTCCTTGCGGCCCGCGTCTCATACCACAACTTGCAAGCAGCACCACCGCCAATACGAAGGAAGACAGCTTTAGTAGTTTATTCATGATGACTGTTAAAAGTAAATTTTCTGTAATAAATTTTAGCACACTTCTACGAGTGTAGCAAATATATGAGAAATGGGAATAAATAAAAAACAATTCACTCCAACGCCTTTTTTAATTTTTTAAACGGCTTAAAGGGTTGATTATTATTGGAATGTACAATTATTTTTTTATGCACTTTTTGAAGAAGTGCCCATAAAAGTAGCAATGCTATTACAATTACCAAACGTTATCTCTCAAAAAAGTAGCGAGGCGTTCTTACAGGCGGCTTAAACCGTACCACAGGCTCTGGCAGGCGATAGTTTACCATTACCTCGTGCGAGGTAGGAGCCTTGGCCGACTTGTTAAATGTAGTTAAATCAAGCGCATATCCAACCCGCAGGGCGTTATCCTGGAGCAAAGAAACTCCCACAAGGGCACTAACAGCTTCTTCATGCCGATAATTCAATCCGACCCAATATTTTTCCTGATAAGTTAAACGGCCGCCCACATCGAACGACAGGGTTTCGGTATCGTGCTTCAAAAGGGCGGTTGGTGTCAGGGTCAGATCGGCGGTTAGCGGCATATGGAAGCCCGCTGTCAGGTATAGGTGGTTCTCTCCGAGCAATACGCCACGGCCGGTATTAGTGGAGTCGGCAAACTCATACTCTGACTTGAGCAGGTTGGTGATGCCACCGCCAGCATAGAACGTCTCCGACTCATACCAAACGCCCGCACCCAAGTCATACTTGGTGTCCTCGCTGTTGAAGGGCACGTTGGGGTCGCCCTCATCTATGGCGCGGTAGCGGCCCTTTTTATAATTGTTTACATTTCCCTGTATGCCCAGGCCCAGTTTACCGGTCTCACCTATATTAATATGGAAGGAGTAGGAGAGTGCTGCGGTGAGAACGGTCGTGTTAGCTACTTTATCGCGCATCAGGTTCAGGCCCACGCCGCCATGCAGCAGCCTCACCGGCGCATGCGCCGACAAAAAAAGCGTCTGCGGTGCGCCGCCGTCATCAAAGGTGGCATCGTAGCCGAGCCATTGGTAGCGGTAAATGGACATAAACTCCGGCCGCTTGGTTATACCTGCGTAAGCCGGGCTTATCTGCATGCCATTAAACCCGTAATGGGTAAACTGCGGCTGTTGCTGCGCCTGCGCTAGTGGCACTGCCAGAAGCACCAGCAACAAGACAGGTAGAAGCTTTTTCATAGGCTGCGGCAAGAAGGCAAGGTTTAGGAACTAGTAATGCACCTAGCGTATTCAAATATAGCTATTAAACACTAAAACGCAAACACACGTCCCCTTGGATCGAGAACGGCTTTTGCGTTTTAGTACGTATGCAAACCAGGCTTAAAAGTTGCGTTATCGCTTATTTTTTTGCCTCCTGCATCTGGTTCTGTATGTATACCTCTATGGCTCCGGTCATGGATGGCGCATTGGGGTGCGGCGCCTCTATATCCAGCTCCAGGCCTGCGTCGCGCACCGCTTTGGCAGTGGTGGGGCCAAAGGCAGCAATGCGGGTGTTGTTCTGCTTAAAGTCCGGGAAGTTAGCAAACAGCGACGTGATACCCGATGGGCTGAAGAAGGCCAGGCAGTCGTAAGTCACATCGTCCAGATCCGACAGATCGGCGGCCACAGTCTTGTAGATAATAGCCTCGGTGTGCTTGATCTTGTTTTGCTTCAGGAACTCCGGGATATCGTCTTTGCGGATGTTGGAGCAAGGGTAGAGGTACTTCTCGTTCTTGTGCTTCTTGATTACCTCAAACAGGTCCTTGGCCGTTTTCTCGCCCACAAACAGCTTGCGCTTGCGCAGGGTGATGTATTTCTGCAGGTAGTAAGCCGTTTGGTCAGAGATGCAGAAATACTTCATGTCGGCAGGCATCTCTATCTTACTCTCCTGGCAAATGCGGAAGAAATGATCCACGGCGTTGCGGCTTGTAAAGATAACGGCCGTGTGCGACAGGATATCCACTTTATCCTTACGGAACTCCTTGTAGGAAACAGGCTCCACCTCAATAAATGCCCTGAAGTCTACCTTAATGCCATACTTCTCTGCAATAGAAAGGTACGGAGAGTTGTCGGTAGTAGGCTGTGGTTGGGTAACCAGGATACTTTTGATAGGAATCTTGTGTCTTTCAGGGTTCGCAGAGCCCTTTGCTTTGCTTTCAGCCATATTAAAATAATGCTTTTAAGTTCGCCTGCTGTAATGCCCGCCCGCTGCTGTCTAAAAGTTAAAAACGATTAGTTCCAGCATAATTGCCAGCGGAATCACTTCCGTGGCGCAAAGGTACGAAAATAAATGCAAATTAATCACTGAGACTTTCTTATTTACGCCGTAGAACACACGCAAAATGCTGATAACCAGCAACAAAGCTACCGATAGGTTTGAAATAAGCAATATCGCTTCCGGCATTATCATGTTCAGGGAAAGGTAAAGCAGCATGATGAAGGGTAGGAAAAGTCCCATAAACAGCAGCGAGCGCAGAAACTCCCGGTACTGCAGCTTTACCAACTCCTCCAGGCCAAATACAAACGACATCACCTTCAGGTAAACATACTTCAGCAGCACTACCCCAAAAATAAGCAAAGTATAAAAAAGGACTTTGGTAGTGATATCGGCCTCCGACACAGGGAAAAGGCGGTTGAACAGCCGCACGTGCTGCACGTTAGTGTGTATGGCCGCAATAAGCAGCCCCATGGAAAGCGAGAAGGCAAGTATAAACAGCAGGTTGGAGGCCGTGCCCAACGGCTTGCCCGAATAGAGCATCTCCTGTGTATCGTGGCGCAGGAAGTTGTGGGGGCTGAACCGGCTTTTGAAGTCGGCGGGAAAGTTGACGCGCAGCAGGCCATACAACAGCCCGATCAGCAGCATGAATATAATGAAGGTGTTCTGGTTCACGTACTCGCGCACCTGCACCGAGAAAGGTCGCTGTCCCTCGTCCTGCTGCTCATCGGCTACGAGCGGCACGTTGCGGAAGGTGCTCACGTTTGGCTGCTGGCTGGGATGCCATACCGTAAGCAGGTACTTGCCCTCCACAGGCGCGGCTCCTCTGCTGAACGCTGCCAAATCCAAAGTATAGTTGGCAGAGGAGTCGGCCTTAAAGACAAGCCGGTTGTTCAGAAACAGGCACAGATCCTTAGGGGCGGTAAAGGCTATTTGAAAGGGCTGCGCCTGGGTAATGGACAGCCACTGGTGCAGGGCCTTATACTTTGCGTGCTGGCTGGAAACATAGGGCACCAGCTGCACCTGCCCCTCGGGCTGCACCAGCCAGTTGCCCGTGATAGTGTTTTTCTGCTCCAGCGGCAACACCTGCCCCTGCACAGGCGCCTGCCACACGCCCAGCCACAACACGACTAAGAGCATCCGGAAAATAAGGCTATACTTTGGAAGCAAGCTGTGCACAGTATAAAAGGTGAATGGGAGCAGCGGCGGCAGCCGGATTATACTTTATTTTATACTTGGGTGGGGCCGGATCAGGAGTGCAGTACGCCCTGCGTTTGCAGCATGCCTATCTCGATCAGGTTTTCCTCCACAATAGAGTCGGGCACAAACACAAAGCGCTTGTCGTAAATCTGGCGGCCGATGTAATAGCTCACCCAGTACTCGTTGTTGATGTGGAAGATAGCCGGGTCGATGGGCTCTACCTGCACAAAGCTCTTTGCCTCCACGCGCTCGAACATGTGGCGCAGCACCGAGGTCTTCACTTCCTCCCCGTCCATCACGCCGTAGCCCTTAGAGGCCACCAGCACGTTCTCTACCGGAAAGTTGTTGTAGTTGAGCAAGTATACATTCCAGGCTGGCTGGTCGGCAACTGCTTCTGTGGCTTTGGCAACAGCCACCGCAATCCCCTCTACCGTCCCAAAATCAATGTCTTTCTTCATGCGCAGCGGTTGTAATGTTGGCGCCAAAAAGGGCGGCCAGGTGTTTCAACAGTTTTTCCTCTACCTCGGCCAGCGGCACCTCGTGCCCCAGCTCTTTGGCCAGCGAAGTTACGGCTTTATCAGAAATACCGCACGGCACAATGTTATTAAAGTAGTCCAGGTCAGTGTTGATGTTGAAGGCAAAGCCATGCATGGTTACCCAACGGCTGCATTTTACCCCCATCGCGCAGATCTTGCGCGGGTTGCGCTGCGCTTCGTGGTCGAGCCACACGCCGGTTAGGCCCGCTATGCGCCCGGCCACTACGCCATAGTCTGCCAGGGTAAGTATAATGGCCTCCTCCAGAAAGCGGAGGTACTTGTGAATGTCGGTAAAGTAGTTCTCCAGGTCCAAGATGGGGTAGCCCACGATTTGGCCCGGCCCATGGTAGGTGATGTCGCCCCCGCGGTTGATTTTGTAGTAGGTGGCGCCTTTGGCCTGCAGCCCTTCCTGGTTCAGCAGCAGGTGCTCCTCGTGGCCACTCTTGCCCAGGGTGTACACATGCGGGTGCTGGCAGAAGAGAAGGTAGTTTGGCGTAGGCGTCTGCTCGTCCGGGCCGGCGGCGCGGTTCTTCACCTTAATGTCCAGGGTGGCGGTAAAGAGCTTGTCCTGGTAATCCCAGGCCTCTTGGTAGTCTATCAGCCCCAGGTGCCTGAACTGTATGTCGGTATTTTTTTGCACGTTATACTTTAGATAATTCCCTTTTCAGGTGATTTATAGTTTCTGTGTCGCCAGGGTTTACCTTATTCAGCCCGGCCAGGTACAGCGACACCCAGTCGAAGAGGTGGATAAGGTAGAACATCTGCTCCAGCATGGTGGCGCCAATGGCCTCTACCTCCAGCACCTGCTGTCCCTTTTGCTCCAGAGCCTCCCGCACCAGCCCCATGCGGAGCCTGCTGCGCAGGTGGTCGTAGCCTGTTTTAATGTACAAAACAGCCAGCCGCTCGTTTAGTTCCGATGGGTTTTGCCAGGTCTCTACCTCGTTATGGCATAGCTCGGGCAGTGCGTTCACGTGGGCCAGTTGCTTGGCGTTGGTGTTCAGTTGCTGCTGAAAGCGCATCGCCACGGGCATAAAGGTCTCATCGGCATAAAGTATGGGCAGCCTTGTGTGCAACGAGCTGGCCAGGGCGCTGGCCTGTACTTTTATACTTCCGGCCTGCTCTTCCAGCAGGTCTATACTTTGCCGCAGCTCCGTTTTAAAGGCATTGTCCAGCAAACCGGCATAGTGCAGCAAGTATAACTGCTGCACCAGCATAAAGCCCAGGCAAGCCCGGGGCGGACCGGCATCTGTTGGCAGCGTGAGGTGCGGCACGTTGTTAGCTTGGGCTATGCGAAGCATCTCTCCGCCAGAGCTTACAAAGCTAACGGTCGCTTCTGCCTCCATTGCCTGCCGCACCATAGACAGCGTCTCTTCCGTATTGCCTGAGAAGGAGGTGGCGATTACCAATGATTTGGAGCCAACAAAGGCGGGCAGGCTATGGCACTTCTGCACCAACACGGGCACCGTTAACTTGTTAGCTACATAGGTTTTGGCCAGGTTGCCGCAGATGCCTGAGCCGCCCATACCCGCCATCACTACATTGCTATACCTGGGGCCAGCAAGGTTTACGTTTTCGCTTTCCCCGGCCTGCATCGCCTGGCGCAACTGCTGGGCAAAGTTTTCAATAAGTTCTTTCATCCGATGCTAAAGTTGGCGAAGCAGCCTTAGCTGCCCGCAAAGTACAATTTTTATATGGCTTCTCAAATAACCAAGCACCTCCACACCGGCCGCCTAGGCGAGGACCACGCTGTTGCCTACCTGCTAGGCAAGGGCTACACCATCCTGCGGCAGAACTACCGGCACCGGCGCGCCGAGGTGGACATTATCGCGCAGCAAGGCGACCTGCTGGTGTTCGTGGAGGTGAAAACAAGGTCTACTGATAGGTACGGGTTTCCGGAGGAGGCTGTTGGCACGAAGAAGGAGGCCATGCTGCTAAACGCTGCGGACGAGTTTATACTTCAGGAGGGGTGGGGGCATGAGGTGCGGTTTGATATTATCTCGGTTACTTTGTCGGCTCCGCCGGTTATACATCATATTGAGGATGCGTTTCATTGAGGGGATATGGCTTTTCTGCCGAAGGCGAGTTATACTTTCTCTGGCGCAGGCGTCCGCTTGTGCTGCTATAGTTTATCTATCCCTACCGCTGGCGCGAGTTTGCAACTCGTGCCTACCTATGATGTTGGGTTTGTAACCCAACTGGCTTGAAAAGCCATACTTATACTTTGGCTATACATTTATACTTGCTGGTCTATACTTTCCTAGCCACCGCTTCCTGCAACTGGAACCAAGCTAACCTTTCAAACCACCGTTCCTCCTCCAGCCCCACATACCAATCGTTGCATCTCCTGCTTTCTGCCCTCCCAGGCCGGGAGGCCTCGCCTTCGGGCATCGCGCTGCTTTCGCTTCCTTTGCTGCCCTGCGGTCGCAATGCCCTCACGGGCACCGGAACCTCTCGAGGCGCTCAACCCAAAGGCTGGGAATAATTCAATAGCTCCTGCCCCTGCTGTCATCTCGACCTTCGGGAGAGATCTAAAGAGAATTCCAGATAGATCTCTCGCCCTGCTCGAGATGACAGAGCGGGTGGCAAGTACAGACTGTCCCCTTGAGGGGACTACAGGGGTGTTTATACTTTGACTATGAAACTTATACTTCAGAAACAGCAACTACAGAACCCCCTTCTTTGACTACCGAGAACGAGAGTTCGAAGGTAGCGAGCGTAGCTCTGAGGGGCCAGGGGTGGTTGGACCCGGTATAGCAGAAAAGCGGACAAGCATGTCCACAGCAGCAGCAGAAGTTTTGGACAAAGAAGCCCGGAACAGCAGAATATTCTAGAAACTCCCTTTCCTGTTCTTAGAGGAGGGCTGGGGTGGGGTATAAACTACTTACTACTCGCCTGCGAGCGTTTGTCGAATTTGCCGCGCTCGTAGATAGGGGTGGCGTGGCGGTCGTAGGCGCGGAGCAGGTACGGCTCGTGCGGTGCGTCGTAGGCAGTTTTGGGGTACTGGTACTCGTAGCGGCGGCGGTTGCGGAAGTCGTAGTAGTTAATCCATACACCTACCTTGCGGCCTTTCTCATACTGCCCGCTCCACTCCAGCTGCCCGTTCTCATAGAACCGGTAATAAGGCCCCTGCACTTGTCCGTACTCATAGGGAATTACCTCTTTTATCTTCTTGGTGTCGCCGTAGTAGGTTACCACTGCATCGCGCAGGAAGCCTTTTTCATAGTGCTCCTTGCCCACCAGGGTGTGGTCTTCGTTGTTTCGGTACTTCTCCCAGCGCAGGTGCTTGGTGCCCACGTAAAAGTAACCTTCCTCCACTACCTCACCGTCCAGGGTTTTCTTGTAAGGACCGTGCAGCACCTTGTAGCGGTCGGTGTCCTCCTGAACAGCGGCAGAGCGGGCCAGTTTGCGGTTCTTAGTATCGTAGTAGTACTTGTAGGGGGCGTAGCGGTCCGGCGCCTCGTACACCGGCAGGTAACCGAAGGTTTCGATGGTTTCGCGGTAGCTGCCGCCGCTTTTCGTGAAGCCGCGCTTTATCTTGTAGCCCAGAAACTCACGCTTGCTGTGCTTGGCCTTGCGCTTCTTCTTTTTCTCCTCTATCTCCTCCTCCAGCGGGTTTTTAGTCTCGATGATAGGCTTGGTGGTGTCGGCGGCGGCCAGGGCGTCGGTTTTTGCCTTGTCGCCGTCCTTCAGGCGGGCCATGTTCAGGTTATAGTCACTGTTCCACTTGGGCTGGCCGCAGCTGCCCAGGCTTAGCAGTAAAATCCCTATCCACAAAGTATAAACCGCGCTTTTCAAATTTTGACTCGTTCTATTATTACCGGATAAATTGTTAAACTGCTAAACGGTTGTTCTTAGTATACTTTAATCCCGCTACAGGAAAACCAACAATTTAACAATAAAGCAATTTAGCAAATATTATATAAGTATACGCACCCACAACCGTTCAGGCCCCTATAACTGTGCCGGCGCCGGGTAAGTTTCATTTATACTTTAGCAGGAGCAAAAAGCAAAAAAGGCAGCGCCCAAACGGACACTGCCTTAGCTGTTAGGTATTTAAAATAAGGGTATTACTCTTTGGTCATCAGCTCAAAGCTGCGCTTCACGAAGGTGGTAAGGGCCGCTCCGGACAGCATGTTCTGCGACAGCAGGGCCAAATCAAACGCCTGGCGCGCCAGCTGGCTTTTCTCTTCGGCCTTCAGCACGCGCTGGTTCAGCGGGTGGTTGGCGTTGATGGTCACGTTATACATGTCCGGCATCTCGCCCATAAACATCATACCGCCACCGCCGGCGCGGTTCATGTCCTTCATGCGGCGCATAAACTCGGGCAGCGTAATCACCACCGGCGCGTCGTCCGGGGCAAGCGGGGCCACCTCCACAGTCATGTTTTTATTGTTGATGGCCTCCTCGTATACTTTCTTCAGATCCTCTTTCTCGCCCTCACTCAGCACGCTCTCCTTCGTCTCGTCCTTCTCGATGAGCTTGTCGATTGTCTCGGAGTCTACGCGCTTCAGGGTGGTTTTTTCCAGCTTCTGCTCCAGCATGCCTATAAAGTGGCTGTCGATGATGGAGTCGAGTTGAAGCACGTCGTAGCCGCGGTTTTGGGCCGCCTCCACAAAGGCGTGCTGCTTGTCGGCGTCGGTGGTATACAGGAGCACCAGCTGCTCGCTCTTGTCTGTCTGGTTGGCCTGCACCAGGTTTTTATACGCCTCTAACGTATGGTATTTGCCTTCCGTATTCTGCAGCAGCACAAAATCCTTCGCCTTCTCATAGAACTTGTCGTCAGAGAGCATGCCATACTTCACAAACACGCTGATGTCGTCCCAGTTTTTCTCAAACGTCTCGCGGTCCTTGCGGAAAATCTCTGCCAGCTTGTCGGCCACCTTCTTGGTGATGTAGGTGTTAATCTTCTTCACGCTGGAGTCGGCCTGCAGGAAAGAGCGGCTCACGTTAAGCGGAATGTCCGGCGAGTCGATCACGCCGTGCAGCAGCATCAGGAACTCCGGCACCACGTCCTTCACCTCGTCGGTAATAAACACCTGGCGCGAGTAAAGCTGGATTTTGTTGCGCTGGATCTCGAACTCGTTCTTCACCTTCGGGAAGTATAAAATACCGGTCAGGTTAAACGGATAGTCCACGTTGAGGTGAATCCAGAACAGCGGCGGCTCTGAGAAGGGGTACAGCTCCTTGTAAAACTCCTTGTAGTCCTCGTCCTTCAGCTCCGATGGCTGCTTGGTCCAGATAGGGCTCGGGTTGTTGATGGTCTCGCCCTCAAACTCCACCGGCACCGGCAGGAACTTGCAGTATTTGTCCAGGATGGTGCGGAGGCGGGCTGTCTCCAAAAACTCTTCCGAGTCCTGGGCCACATGCAGGATCACATCCGTGCCGCGCTCGGCACGCTCAGCCGTCGTGATCGAAAACTCGGTGCTGCCGTCGCACTCCCAACGGGCCGGTTCTGCGCCCTCCTGGTAAGATTTGGTGACGATCTCCACGCGCTCGGCCACCATAAACGCCGAGTAGAAGCCCAGGCCAAACTGACCGATGATCTGATCCTTGTCGGCAGAGGCGTCCTTGTAGCGCTCCACAAACTCGGTGGCGCCCGAAAACGCGATCTGGTTGATGTACTTCTTGATTTCCCCGGCTGTCATGCCCAGGCCGTTGTCGGAGATGGTGATGGTTTTGGCCTCCTTGTTCACGGCCACTTTCACCTTCAGCTCGCCCAGTTCGCCTTTATACTCGCCAATGGAGGACAGGCGCTTGATCTTCTGCGTGGCATCCACGGCGTTGCTCACCAGCTCGCGCAGGAAAATCTCGTGGTCGGAGTACAGGAACTTCTTGATGATCGGGAAAATATTCTCGGTGTGGATGGAGATATTACCTCTTTCTTCCATTGTCTATACTTTATATGGTTAAGGTTGATCTTTTGCGGATGCTATGCTTTAGGCCATGCTTTCAAAACCTGTTCCAGAGGGCAAGGGAGTGACAGGATGGCAGGATGCGATGAAAAAAACTAACGCTACGGCAGACTTTTATACTTCCGGGGCTAATTTATACTTGCCCGACTAAACCTTTTGACCTGAAACCTATCTAACCACCCGCAGCAGCACCCCAATTTATACTTGTGCGTACAGGAATAGTATAAATTGGGAACCAGCCTAAATGCAACATTGTAGAAAATAGTATATCTTTGTTTTTGTTTCAACGCCGACGTGCACCGTTATCTCCAACATATCGCCCTCGCGCTGCTCCTGCTCTTCAGCAGGGCCATGGTGCCTGATGAGCTGATTCAGGAGCTGCACCCGCACACGCACACGGTGCACGCCGACCACTGCGACACCCATGAGGCGCAGGTAGGCATGAAACACAAGCACTGCCCGGTAGAGGATGTGTTCAACTCACCGTACCAGGGCGAAATGCTGTCCCTCAGCTTTACCACCTTTACCCATACCGCTATTTATGCCGGCGCTTATACCTGTGCCTGGCTAGGCAGCACCTCCATCCCCTACTATCTCCGGGGACCTCCCGTAGCCTGATTTCAGCAACCCGCACAGCTCCGTCTATACTTTGCCAGGTATGGCCGCGGCACGTGCTTACCCTTCCAAACATATTTTACGAGCCCTCACAGGCCCGCTTCTGCCATTGGCGTAGCGGCTGCCGCAGCTGGGCCAATCCGCTATAGGCTATACCTGGTGTAGCCGCTCATTACTTATTGCTGAAATTAGAAGACGTGCTGAAGACGAAAACCATATTTTTTGCGCTGGCTTTGTTGGCGTTGCAGGCGCCGGTATTACGGGCCCAATCGCTGCCCGGACCGGTAGCTGAGGACGCCGAGCAGGACTGCGGCCTGACCATTTCGGGTAAGGTGCTGGACCATGACACGCGCGAGCCGCTCATCGGGGCTACCATTTACTTGCCGGAGCTGGACCGCGCCACCATGTCTGATGCGTACGGCAACTACCATTTCCATCAGATATGCCGCGGTGCCTACACGCTGCAGGTAAAGTATTTGGGCTACGAGGAGGAGCAGTTTGCCGTCAGGCTTACTGCTTCGGCTACCCGCGATCTGCAGCTGCACGCCAGCCCACGCCAGCTGCGCACCGTAGAGGTGACCGGGGAGCACCTGCGCGAGCAGGCCCAGACGCAGCAAACTATAAGCGGCCGCGAGCTGGAGCAGACGCGCGGTCTGGCACTGGCCGAAACGCTCAAAGGCATCGCCGGCGTGACCACACTGCAAACCGGGCCTACCATTTCCAAGCCAGTTATCCATGGCCTGCACAGCAACCGCGTGCTGCTGCTCAACAACGGCGTGCGCCAGGAGGGACAGCAGTGGGGAGCTGAGCATGCGCCGGAGATAGACCCCTTTATTGCCTCTGAGATGAAGGTGATTAAAGGGGCAGCCGGTGTGCGCTACGGGGCTGATGCGATTGGCGGGGTGGTGCTGGTAGAGCCCAAGGCTTTGCCCACCTCACCCGGCATCCGCGGCGATTTATACTTGCTGGGCAGCACCAACAACCGCCAGATGGCTACCTCTGCCACCGTGGAAGGCAACTTTGAGAAGCTGCCGCCGCTGAGCTGGCGCCTGCAAGGCACACTGCGCAAGGCCGGCAACGCCAAAACGCCGGACTATTACCTGGAGAACACCGGCATGCGGGAGCAGAATTTCTCGGCGGCGCTGGGCTATAACAAGGAGAAGTATGGCGCGGAGCTCTTCTACAGCCGCTTCAGCACGGAGCTGGGGGTGCTGCTTGAGTCACACATTGGTAGTGTGCAGGACCTGATGTATGCCATTGAGCGCGGCAGGCCGAGCAACGCGGATAACGCCGAGTTCACCTACGACATCGGCCGCCCGTACCAGGACGTGCAGCACGACCTGTTCAAGGCCAAGGGGTTTTGGCAGCTGGGCGAGGCGGGCAAGCTGGAATTTGTGTACGGCTGGCAGCGCAACTTGCGCCAGGAGTACGACATGCGCCGGCGCGTAAGCCAGGCCCCGACCCTGGAGCTCACGCTTAACACGCATACCACCGAGGCCACCTTTGAGCATAAACCGCTGGGCAACCTGACAGGCCTGGTGGGCATCAGCACGATCTATCAGAAGAACACCTACCGCTACAGCGACTTCCTGCCATACTTTACCGGCACCACGGCGGGCATCTTCGCCACCGAAACCTGGCGGAAAAACCGCCTGCAGCTGGAGGCGGGTCTGCGCTACGACTACAAGCACCTGCTGGTGAAAAAGCTGGAGAATAACCGCGAGCTCATCAAACCCGAGTATGAGTTCAGCAACCTCTCCGGCACGCTGGCTGCCATGTATGACGTGGGCTACCACCTGACCTTCGGCCTGATCGCTACCTCGGCCTGGCGCGCGCCGGGTGCCAACGAGCTGTTTAGCGAGGGGGTGCACCACAGCGCGGCCGCCTACGAGAGCGGCAACCCGAACCTGAAGTCGGAGCAGGCCTATAACCTGGAGTTTTCGGTGGACTACTTCAGTAACCCGCGCCTGAACGGAACGCTGAGCCTGTATCACAACTACATTCGTGATTATATTTACCTGAGGCCGCTGCCGGATCCGGTGCTGACTATTCGCGGAGCCTTCCCGGCTTTTGAGTACACGCAGGCCAACGCCACGCTTTCGGGCATAGACCTGAGCTGGGATTACAGGCTGGCGACGGGGCTGTTGCTGGAGTCGAAAACCTCGTTGCTGTATGCACGTAACCTCGATACCGATGACTACCTGATCTACATGCCAGCCAACCGTTTCGACAACAGCCTGCGCTACGAGTTTGCCTCAGGCAACGGCGGCAAGTTAACGGACGCTTACCTGTCGGTGGGAGGGGTGTATGTGGCGAAGCAGCGGCGCACTCCCGAAAAAACGGAGCAGGACTTTGCTCCGGCCCCGGATGGGTACTTCCTGCTGCAGGCGGAGGCAGGCACCACCATCCACCTTGGCAAGCAGCCGGTTGAGGTAGGCATCACCGGCAATAACCTGCTCAACACCGCCTACCGCGACTACCTGAACAAGCAGCGTTACTACGCCGATGAACTGGGCCGGATGCTGCTGTTACGCGTGCGGATTCCGTTCGATTTCAGCAACATGAAGAAATAAGTATCATTTATATAGTGAATACCGTATTGTTGTACATTCTCAAATAAACCTTTACCATGAAAAAACTATTTAGACCTTACCTCACGATTTTCTTACTAGGCGCACTATTCATATCTACCACCTCCTGCAGCGACGATGACGATCCGGAGCCAATCAAAGAAGAGGAAAACATCACCTCTATGACGCTGACATTGGAGCCAGTTGCCACCGACAAGGGCATCCAGACAGCTACGGCTACTTTTACAGCCGGCAGCACTCCAACCCTCAGCCTGGTGCCGAACACGCAATACACCGCCACCATCACCTTCAACGACAAGATTGAGGATGAAATCAGAGAAGAGGCCGTAGACCATGAGTTTTTCTTTAACGCTCCTGAGGACGTGCTGGTCGTGCAGAAAGTCGTTCCGGATGATTTCGACAGCAACGGCCGCCCGGTAGGTCTGAAAACCAGAATGCTATCCGGCAACGCTGGCCAGACCGGCACCCTGAAGGTTACGCTGAAGCACCAGCCGGGCCTGAAGAATGCAGACAGCGACGTGACCGTTGGCGAAACGGACATCGAGGCATCCTTTACAGTAAACATTCAATAGCCTTACAAGCTATACCATAAGCCAAAAGAGGCGCAGTTCTATCGAGCTGCGCCTCTTCTTTTATACTTTGGTTTATACTTTTATACTTTCCTTTTCGCCATCTCCTCCACGGTTTTGGCGATGCGGCGGGTACGGGTCTCAGGCCTTTTGGCCTCCAGCACCGCCACCACGTACTCCTTGCGGTGCGTAAAAGCCATACTTTCAAAAGCCTCCAGCAGCCCTGCCTCCTGCAGCGCCTCCTTCAGGTCGTCGGGCAGCGTTACGGTTTTAGCTTTTCTGTCGATGCCGGGCATGTCCACCCCGAACGTGGAGGGCTGTTTGCGCGCTGCCTGCGGCCTGAACCGCAGCGCCGACCATACTTCGTCCACGGCCACCTGCCGCACCGGCTCATACTGCATGCTGCCCATCACCTGCCAGCCATTGTCGCGGGTAAGGTCTGTTTTTATGCCAGATGACTTCTTGGGGTAAGCCACCCAAAGCAGGCCTTCCGGCTGCAGCAGTGCCACCGCCTGCGGTGCCAGTTGCTCCAGATCGCTGGCCTGCTGCACAAACAGGAGCACCGCCTCGTAGCTGCCCATACTTGGCGCCTCCTCTGCTCTTGTAAACGTATAGCCTTCCTGCTGCAGCGCCTGCGCCACATCCTCCGGGGCCATCAGCAAAAGTATAGCGTGCTCTTTTTTGAGCTGTAGTTTCTTACCAAGGTCTGCCATCGTTGCTCTGTTTCTGAAAGTATAGCTGCGCCTAAGCTACTACAAAAATCACATTTATGCGCCGCTGTTTATACTTTTCGCAGGCCCGCACTCGAAGCGCATACTTATACTTTGGCCATGTTAGCTCGGATTTCGTAATTTTGTAGTATGATTTTATACAACGAAACGATTAGCGTGGATAACGCTGTAGCCGACGAGTGGCTGCAGTGGATACAGGAAGAGCATATTCCGGCCGTGATGGGCACTGGTTTTTTCCTGGGCAACCAGGTTAGCCGCCTGCTGCACGAGATAGCCAACGGTGGCACCACCTACGCGGTGCAGTATACCTGCCGCAACATGGAGGACCTGGAAGAATACCAGCGCGACCATGCCGCTGCCATCGAAACCCGCCACCACCAGCGCTACGAGGGAAAGTATGTGATCTTCCGCTCGATGCTGGAAGTAGTGGCCCGCGATGTGGAGCGCAAGCAGGAGAGCGAGTAAGCTCTGCAGGAGCTAAAACAAACAAGCCAGCAGCTAATGTATAGCTGCTGGCTTGTTTGTTTTATGGCCTTAAGCGATAGGCCATACGTGATGTATGGTTCTTCTTATACTTGCTCCGGTTGCTTAGCCTTTATCAAAGCCATAGTCCCGCTCTACCTTCGCAATCCGGGTTTTGAACACTTGGTACCACATCTCCCGGCCTTTGTTGCGGGCTACAGTGTGCTCCGCGTTCTCGCGCCATGCTTTAATCGACTCCAGATCCCGCCAATAGGACACGGTGATGCCCACCTCCTCGCGGGCAGACTCTACTCCCAAAAAACCCTCCTGCTGCCGGGCCAGTGCTACCATTTTGTCTGCCATCTCGGCATAGCCGTTGTCCCCGTCGGTGCGCGAGGAAGTGAATATGACGGCATAATAAGGCGGCTGCGGCGTTTGGGCGATCATTTAAGTATAGTCTATTTGTTTTTTGTTCCTCTACCGGAAGTTTAACCTACATACCGCTGGATCTGCTCCTCGGTCATGTTGCAGTTGATCCACTCGCCATCCAGATCGGCTCCTATTTTCTTGTAGAAGGCAATGGCCGGCTCGTTCCACTCCAGCACCTGCCATTTGAAGCGCTTGGCGCCGGTGTCTTTTGCCTCCTGCGCCACCGCGTCGAACAGCTTCCTGCCGATACCCGCGCGGCGCAACCTTTCTGTCACCACCAGGTCTTCCAGGAAAAGCATGCGCCCTTTCCAGGTAGAGTAGGCTGTGTAGTATAGCGCAATGCCTACCACGCCGTCTTCGTTCTCGGCCACAAAAAATTTGTAAATCGGGTTTTCCCCGAAGCCATCGCGCTCCATTTCCTCCAGCGTGTTGGTTACCTCCTGCGGCGCCCGCTCATACTCGGCCAGCTCCTGTATCAGTGCATACACCTGCGGCAAATCGTCTACCGTTCCTCTTCTTATTTCTATCATGTTACTTGTTGATTGCTTCTTGTTGATTGTTTAACCAGTGATGAAGGAGATCTTACTGATGCATAAGTTCCTACACACTTTCTAACTTCCAAACTTTCTAACCTTCTAACTCTAGAGACGCAACGTATTGCGCCTCTACAACTCCTAAACTCCCAAACCCTCTAACTCCCAAACTCCTCCCACGCTGTCCTGGCCTGCACCAGTTCCTTGCCGCTCTCCTGGCTGGTGAGTTTGTGCAGGAAATTACGGCCTTCCGCATCGGCAGGCGCCACCGCCGACACCACTGTATCGCCCAATATACTTTCGGCTTTAAAGATGATGTCTACCGCGCGCAGCTGCTGTTGCTCCAGCACTTCCAACGGCAGCGTGTCCAGGGCCCACTGCAAGTAGCGGGTGTTGGTCACGTGGCGGTTCAGGTCGATGTCGTGCCAGCGCACGGGCACTTGCTGCTCGTGCTGCGCCTCTTGCAGTTGCGGCAGCTTCCCTTTGGCAAAAGGCAGCGGCTCCTGGCCCGGCACTATCTCTACATCCATGATAAAATCGGGCACCGACACGAGTTGGCGCTTCACCACATCCATCACCAGCCACACGCTTGTTGCCTGGCCCAACAGCTCCCGCTCCGAAGTATACATCCTGAAATCGCGGTGCAGGAATACGCGCTCCCGCCCGGAGGCCCAGGTTTCCACCGTGATTTTCTCGTTGTGGCCGGGGTAGCGGAACATCTCCACGCGCATGCGCTGCAGCACCCACGTCAGGCCGCGCTCCAGCAAGTCGTACATCGAGATGCCCAGGTCGCGGGTGTTCTCCCAGGCCGCCTCCTGCATATAGCCCACCAAGGCCGGCAGCGTCGCGTGCCCCCGGTAGTCTACCTCGCCGGAGCGAACGGTAAATTCACTTGCCCCTGCCTTTGACTTCATTGCCTAGTTATACTTGTTGTGCTGCAAGGTACGCAAGAATCGCGGCCGATGCCACCTGAAAAACGCGAAAGCACACCTGTTGAGGCGTGCTTCCGGTGTGATAATTTTGAGAGTAAGCGCCTGTTACATCATCGCGCCAATGCCCATACCCAGGAACATAAACAGCATGCCCAACCCGTAGAATGCCAGCATGACGATGGTGATTACCCCCATGAACTTAAACAGCGATTTGAGGTTGGCGAAGGAGGAAGCCAGCAGTTCCTCGTCGTGCAGGCGCAGGGCATCCTGCATCTTGCCTGAAAAGCGGTACAGGTACAGCACCTGGAAGAAGTACAGCAAGGCGCCCATCAGGTAAAAGAAGGTGAGGAAACCGCCTCCGGCAATGCCCACAGCCTCCTGCGGCAGGAACATGCTCATGGCGGCCCCGGCAAACAAGCCGGCCAGCACCATGATTCCGATCATCACAAAGCCTATGATCGCCAGAAATTTTCCCCATTTGGCTACCTCGCCGAGATAGCCCGCCGAGGAGGGTGTGATACTGAAGGGCTGCGGCGCCCCTGCATTTGCGTAAAGTCCTGAATCCATATGTGTGGTGGTTAGGTGAACGATGTATTTAAAGTATGAAAAAATTTCTATACTTCATACAAAGTGTATCTCTCACCTTCCCATCTATACCACACCAGCACCACAAGAGCCGCTCGTATAGTTTCTCTAAAAGCTCAGCTCCGACACACCCGTTGCCAGCATGCCCAGCGACAGCCCGAAGAACAGGAGAAAGAGCACCAGCATGATGGCCATGAACTTGAAGAGGATCTTGAGTTTGTTTACCGCCTTGTGCACCAGTTGCCGGTTTCGCTGCTCCACGCCCTGCTGCATCCGGCCAGCGAAGGTATACAGGTACAGCGACGGGAAAAAGTATACGAGCGCCACAAAGGCATACACCACAATGGCAAAGCCCGAAAAGCCCACGTCGGTGGCGCGCCCCTCTATCCCCGGCGACTTAAGTATTTGCTGCATAAACAGCCCGAACACCAGCACAAAGCCCGAAAGTATAAACCCAAGTATAGCCAGCACCCTCGCCCACTTGGCCGTGTCGTGGAGGTTGTTCAGCAGCCTTACGTCCAGGTACAGCTCGTCCTGGCCTGCGGTGTTGTCTTGCTCTGGTCTCATCTGGCTAATTTATACTTGCAGCTTTATAGTCACTTATAAATATACAAAAAACTCTATAGCGTTTTTGCATGGCTTATGTTTCGTTTTTGCCTCGAAAGCAAAAAGCCGCACCACCCAAGGCGGGCGGCACGGCTTAAAGTATAAAGGCAGATTTATACTTGAGCTTATTGGTTCAGGTATGGGTTTACGCCCATGTTCTGGTAGATGAAGGCGTAGGTATCAGCCCACTCCTGGATCACGAGCGAAGTTGGCTTACCGGCACCGTGTCCTGCGCGCACATCCACGCGGATCAGGTAGGGGTTGCCCGGAGCACCTTTGGCCTGCAGCTCCGAAATATACTTGAACGAGTGCGCTGGTACTACGCGGTCGTCGTGGTCAGCAGTCTTCACCATCGTGGCTGGGTACTTCGCGCCTTCTTTAATGTTGTGCAGCGGGGAGAACTGGTACAGGTTCTCGAACTGGGCAGCGTTATCGGCAGAGCCATACTCCGGCACCCACGCCCAACCGATAGTGAACTTGTGGAAGCGCAGCATGTCCATTACACCTACCGCAGGCAGGGCTACTTTGGCCAGCTCCGGGCGCTGCGTCATGAAGGCACCTACCAGCAGACCACCGTTAGAGCCACCAGCCACAGCCAGTTTCTCGGAGGAAGTATACTTTTGGTCGATCAGGTACTCGGCAGCGGCAATGAAGTCGTCGAACACGTTCTGTTTGTTTGGCGTCATGCCGGCTTTGTGCCACTCCTCGCCATACTCGCCGCCACCGCGCAGGTTCGGCATCGCGTACACGCCACCATTCTCCAGCCACAGCATGTTGGCGATGCTAAAGCTTGGCGTCATGGAGATGTTGAAGCCGCCGTAAGCGTACAGGTATGTTGGGTTAGTGCCATCCAGTTTCAGGCCTTTCTTGTGCACAATGAACATCGGCACCTTGGTTCCGTCCTTCGAAGTATAGAACACCTGCTTCGTTTCATAGGCTTCCGTGTCCACATTTACTTCTGTCTTGCGGAACAGGCTTACTTTGTTACTCGGAACGTCGTAGCGGTAAATGGTTGGCGGATAAGTGAAAGAAGTAAACGTGAAGAACGTCTCCTTGTCTTTCTGGTCGCCGCTGAAGCCGCTCACCGTGCCCAGTGTAGGCAGCTCAACCGTGTTCAGCTGCTTACCGCTCTGGTCGTACACCACTACCTGGCTGGCCGCGTCTTTCATGTAGGTTACGATGATGCGTCCGCCCACTGTGGAGATGCCCCGGATCACGTTCTGCGACTCCGGTACTACGGTTTTCCAGTTAGCTTCCTGTGGTTTTTTCGGGTCGATGAGCACCAGGCGGTAGCGTGGCGCGTTCTTATTGGTCATCACCAGCAGCTTGTCGCCGAAGTTATCCACCACGTTGTACTCATTTTCGAAGTTGTCCACAATTGGTTTGATTGTGGATTTCGGGTCAGCGAGGTCTTTGTAGAACAGCGCGTTGGCTCCGCTCGCGCCTTCCGACGCGTTCAGGATCAGGAAGCGCTCATCGTTGGTAGTTTGGCCGTAGAAGTTGCGCAGCGCGTGTGCCTTGTCCTCGTAGATGAGTTGGTCCTGGCTCTGCGGCGTGCCTACCTTGTGGTAGTATACTTTGTGGTACTCGTTCTTGTTGGCCAGCTTGTTACCCTCGGTAGGGGCATCGTAGCGGCTGTAGAAGAAGCCATCCTTGTACCAGCTTGGGCCAGAGAATTTCACCCACTCCAGCTTATCGTTCAGCATTTTGCCGGTAGCCGCGTCCATCACCTGGTAGGTGTTCCAGTCGGAGCCGCCGCTGGAGGTGCCCACTGCCACGTACTTGCCATCCTTAGAGAAGGCGAAAGCCGTCAGGGCCACAGTGCCGTCCGAGCTCAGCTTGTTCGGGTCGAAGAACACTTTTGGCTCCGACTCCAGGGTTTCCTGCACGTACAGCACGCTCTGGTTCTGTAGGCCATCGTTTTTATAGAAGTAGTATTTGCCGGCTTTCTTAAATGGAGCGCCATACTTTGGGTAGTTCCAGATTTCGGTCAGGCGGCTTTTGATGTTGTCGCGGAAATTGATATCGCCCAGGTAGCTTTGCGTTACCTCATTCTGTGCCTGTATCCAGCTGTCTACCTCCTCGGTGTGGGTTTCGAGCCAGCGGTACGGGTCGGCTACTTTGGTGCCGTGGTAGTCATCCACGTGGTCAACTTTCTTCGTCTCAGGGTAATTTAGCTGTACCTCCTCTGCGGCGGCCGCTGTCGTTTCTGTCGTCATGCCAGTGGCAGTTGTGTCTTTCTGGGTGGTGGTGCATGCCGATGCAGCCGTGAGGCCACCGGCCAGCAGCAATACTGTTGTCTTTTTCATAAAAAGCTTTTACAGGAAATTGTTTAAGGTGCTTTTAGAGCAGTCGGCACACAAGTTACAAAAAATACGCCAACAACCGTGTACGCCTCCGGCTCTTAAAGCGGCTTACGCGCCGGAAATGGCCGATTATAAAAATAATTTCTTCATTTCTTTACAGGGAAACCGCTGGTTTATACTTTTGTCGGCTTTTTTCCTGAACTGCAGCCAACAATTACAGTATGCAGGTTGAAAGCATCAATCATAGACCTGATTTTGAAGTATGCGTATGGTGTGGGAAGACGAAAAAATGCTGCAGAAATTTGAACAAATTGCCGACAGGCTGTCGGACAAAGGCTACGCCATCATTGACAATTTCCTGACGGAGCAGGAGGTAAACGACCTGCTGGGCGTGCTCCTTCTCCACAAGGAACAGGGGGCTTTTAAAAAGGCCGGCATCGGCTCTGCCGACCGCGTGGTAGTGGACAAGGAGGTGCGCGGCGATTATATCCGCTGGATTGAGCCGTCTGAGGCGCTGCCGCCCACTCAGGTGTTTCTCGAGCGCATGAACGAGCTGCTGCGCTACATTAACCGCACCTGCTTCCTGGGTTTGCGGGACTACGAGTTCCACTTTACGGTGTACCCGCCGGGCACCGTGTACCAGCGCCACATCGACCAGTTTAAGGAAAGCGACCACCGCCGCCTCTCTTTTATCTGCTACCTGAACGAGGATTGGCTGCCCGAGCACGGCGGTAACCTGCGTTTATACTTGCCCCAGGAGGACGGCACCGAAGAAGAAGTGGATATCCTGCCCATCGCCGGCCGCCTGGCCTGCTTCCGCGCCGACCTGATTCCGCACGAGGTACTGGCCGCCACCCGCCACCGCTACAGCCTCACTGGCTGGATGCTGGACCAGTTGAACGAGCTGACGTTTTTGTAGAAGCCATACCAAATAGCACGACCCAGGACAATAGACTTTATGACTAAGGACTAAAGAGTTACTAAAATCAGTCTTTTGTCCTTTGTCACAATGCCCTTTGTCAAGAAATCACTGCCCGAAATTAATCTCGGTGCTGTCGCCGATGTTGAGGCTGTGGCTGAAGCCTTTGAAGGAGGCATCGCTGCCGATGATGGAGTCGTGCATAACGGCAAAGCGCAGCTCGGAGTAGGAACCGATGATGGAGTTGCTGAGCACGCAGTTAGTGACGGTGGTATTGTCGCCGATGGCCACGTTGGGCCCGATGATAGAGTTGGTGATGACGCAGCCCTCGCCTATACTTACCGGCGGAACGATGATGCTGCCCGGGCAAAGCTGGCTATAATCGCGGTCGCGGAACCTGGGGCGGCTGAGCAGGGTGGCGTTTGCCTCCAGCAGCGTTTCCTTGCGGCCGCAGTCAAACCAGTGATCCACGCTCCAGGGCACCATTTTCTCCCCGTTCTTAATCATGTGCATCAGCGCGTCGGTCAGGTGGTACTCGCCCTGCGTTCTCAGATCCTCTGTGATGATGTGCTGTAGCGAAACGAGCAGTTTCTGCGGGTGCATGATCTTGTAGAGCCCTACCAGCGCAAAGTTCGACTTCGGGATCTTGGGCTTCTCCACCACTTTCACCACAAAATCATCGTGGCCCATCTCTGTAACCCCGAACAAGGAAGGCTTGGCTACCTTTTTCACGCCCAGCACAGAGTAGGGAGCCTCTATAATGGGGGTTAGGTCCACGTCCACAATCGCATCGCCAAGCATGATAAGGATACTTTCTTCCTGCTCGTAAGTATGGCGGGCTATCCAGAGCGCATGTCCCAGCCCCTCGCGTGGCTCCTGCACGACAAACTCTGCCCTGGCCTGCGGGTACTTCTGCCGCACGTAGCGCTCCACCTTCTCGCCCAGGTAACCGATGATAAAGACAAAGTCCGTGATGCCTGCCTCCAGCAGCTTATCTATGATATGGCCCAGGATGGTATTGTCGGCTACAGGTACCAGCGATTTGGGTTGGGTGTATGTGTGCGGACGAAGCTTAGAACCAACGCCAGCTACAGGTATAATTGCTTTCATCCACTATACATTTCCTGCAATATATTGAATTCGGCCCTCAATGTAAAGGCTGTCAAGGAGTAACAGCCATACTTTTACACGCTTTTTCACCTCCTGCACATATCTATGTATTCTAATTATTCGATAATTATCCCGGCTATCTAACAAGCATTTGCTAAATTCGTACTCATATCGCCCTGGGGGCACAAAAAGCGTATAGTTGAAAAACACATCAAAACCATGAAAAGACTGTTTCTTTACTTTATCGGATTTATCATGATCAGCTCGCTCTCATCGTGCGGCTACAATACTATGGTGCAGAAAGATGAGAACGTGGAGGCACAGTGGGCCAACGTGCAGAACGCCTACCAGCGACGTGCTGACCTGATTCCTAACCTGGTGAACACCGTGAAGGGCGCTGCTAACTTCGAGCAGGAGACCCTGACCCGGGTGATAGAGGCCCGCGCCAAGGCTACCAGCGTCAACATCAGTCCCGACAATCTTACTCCTGAGAATATCGAGCGTTTCCAGCAGGCGCAGGGCGAACTGAGCAGCGCACTGAGCCGCCTGCTTGTATCCGTGGAGAGATACCCCGAGCTGAAGGCCAACCAGAACTTCCTGGAGCTGCAGGCGCAGCTGGAGGGCACTGAAAATAGGATTTCCGTAGAGCGGCGCAAGTTTAACGAGTCGGTGCAGGATTACAACTCCTATATCCGCTCCTTCCCGCGCAACTTTATAGCCGGCATGTTCGACTTCGAGAAGAAAGGCTATTTTGAGGCAGAAGCCAGCGCCCAGCAAGCCCCAACGGTGGAGTTTTAATTGCTGATTGTTAGTTGCTGATTGTTTTCTGAGCACTAACAACAATTAACTATCAACAATCAAACCTATGCCTAGAGACGTCATAACGCCCGCCGACGAGAAAATCATAACGGCTGCCATACAGGAGGCTGAGCAGAAAACCTCTGGTGAAATACGGGTGCACGTGGAGAGCAACTGCGACAAGGACGTGCTGGACCGCGCCACCGAGATATTTGCCGAGCTGCACATGCACCAGACCGAACAACGCAACGGTGTGCTGTTCTACATTGCCCTGGAAGACCATCAGTTTGCGGTGCTGGGCGATGCGGGCATCAACGCCACTGTGCACGACCATTTCTGGGAGGACATTACGGCCGAGGTGATAAAGCACTTTAAGCAACAAAAGTATGCCGAGGGCCTGGCGTGCGGCATCCGCATGGCCGGCCAGCAGCTGCAGGCGCACTTCCCCTACGACCGCCACACCGACACCAATGAACTGAGCGACGACGTCTCCTTCGGAGAATAAGTATACTTATGAAGCACTTTCCTCTTTTTCTATACTTCTGCCTCCTGAGCCTTACAGCCTTTGCGCAAAACAGTGATTTTCCGCCCAAGTCTGACCGCTTGGTAAACGACTACGCGGACATGCTTAGCCCGCAGGAGGAGCAGGCCCTGGAGCAGAAACTGGTAAACTACGCCGACACCACCTCTACCCAGATAGCCGTGGTGCTCGTTACCTCCACAGGAGGCTACGACCCCAATCAGTATGCCGCAGAACTGGGTGAACTTTGGGGCGTAGGCGCCGGCAAGTATGACAACGGCATTGTTATACTTGTGTCAAAAGAGGAGCGCACCGTTACCATCCAAACCGGCTACGGACTGGAGGAGTATATCCCCGACGCAATTGCCAAGCGCATTACCGAGCGCACCCTGAAGCCAGCTTTTTCGCAGGGGCAGTTTTACCAGGGCCTCGATCAGGCTACAACCCTAATTATAGAACTGGCTAGTGGCGCATACCAGGCAGATCCTTCGCAGATGGGTGAGGGCGGTGGTGGCCCGGGCATCCTTTTCTTTATCATTCTGGTGATTGTGGTAGTGATTATACTTTCCAAGATGGGCGGCGGAGGCGGCGGCAGAGGAGGCAGGCGTTATGCCCGCACCTTCGGAGGACCAGTTATCATCCCAGGCGGCTTCGGCACCTTCCGCTCCGGCGGTGGTATCTTCGGAGGCGGGGGAGGCTTCGGAGGTGGAGGCGGTGGCTTCGGTGGCTTCGGAGGAGGCTCCTTCGGCGGCGGCGGCGCCAGCAGCAACTGGTAAAGTATAAGATAAAGTATAAGCAACCGGTCAGTGGCAAAGTATACTCCGCCGCTGACCGGTTTTTCTTTTGGGATAAGCAGCCTGCGCTGGTGCAGGCATCTGCTTCACGACTGGTTCGGTCACTCATCCTGTCTCTACAAAGTATAAATCTACCCCTCAAAGCTGTGCTGGCTAGCCCAAAACTCACACTTTACTTAACCTAGAGGTGGGGAGTTTTCCCCTCTCTTGGATACTAAATTGCGTTTTGCAACACCGGGTCCAACCACCCCTGCCCCTCCTTAGCCAAGGAGGGGAGCCTGTTATTACTGATGCTGAAGCATAAGTTTCATAGCGTCAGTTCTCGCACGGACAGGTCGCGACCTGTCCCTACAAAGTATAAACCCACCCCTGAGAGCTACGCTCGCTAGCTCAAAACTCTCGTTTTGGCTAGTCCACAAGAGGGGAATTATACTTACTCCTTCCCCTGTCATCTCGAGCTGCGCGAGAGATCAATCGGGAATCCTAAACAGATCTCTCCCGATGGTCGAGATGACATCAAAGGCAGCGGCTATCGATTCTGTTCCCAGTTTTTCTGGGAGGCGCCTTGTGAGATCCGGTGCCCGTCAAGGGCAGCCCGAGGCACGAGGGCAGGAGGGAACACAGCGCTGAGCGGGAAAACGAGGCCTCCCGGCCTGGGAGGGCAGAAAGTATAGATGCAACAATAGGTATGTAAGGCCGGAGGATGAACGGTGGCTAGCAAGGATAGCTTGCATCAAGTTGCAGGAAGCAGTGGCTATAGAAGTATAAGCCAGCAAAGTATAAAAGTATAACTCAGCTTTAAAGTCTGACTTTTCAAGCCAGTTGGGTTGCAAACCCAACATCATAAGTAGGCACGAGTTGCAAACTCGCGCCAGCGAAGGATCTGTATCAAGCTGAGCAGAAGTCACTAATCCCTTAAACCCCTTCAAACTTCCCTCATCTCCCACACACCTAAAGCCCCTTCTTCCCCAACTCCTCCCTTACCTACGAAAAAAATCGTAAATAAAACTTTGTATTACGAAACCATTCGTATATACTTGTAGTAAACAAATTCAGAACCACCTAACACCTTCAATCTTATGACCTTATCACAAACCCCTAAACCCACCGAAGCCGAGCTGGAGATACTGCAGGTGCTGTGGCAGTATGGCCCCAGCACTGTCCGCTTTGTGCACGAGGAGCTAAGCAAGACCAAAGACGCCGGTTACACCACCACCCTCAAAATCATGCAGCTGATGACGGAGAAGGGCATGCTGGAGGCCGATAAATCGAGCCGCTCGCACATTTTTAAGCCACTGCTGCAGGAGGAGGACACCCAGCAGCAACTACTCAACCGCTTTCTTGATACGGCTTTCCGGGGCTCAGCCAGCAAGCTGGTGATGCAGGCCCTCGGCAACAGCCGCACGTCTAAAGAAGAGCTTGATGAAATCCGGGACCTGTTAGATAAACTGGAAGGAGGCGCCAAATGAACCTGATCGAAAACCTGTTGCCGGAGGGGCTGGTAAGCGCCCTCGGCTGGACACTGCTGCACGCGCTGTGGCAGGGCGCCTTTGTGGCGCTGCTCCTGAGCCTGCTCTTGGTGCTGTTGCAGCGCCACCCGGCCCAAACCCGCTATGCGATTGCCTGCGGAGCTATGCTGCTGCAGCTGCTGCTGTCGGTGGGCACATTTGCGTTATACTTTGGCAAGGCCAATGTGGCGGTAGCGCAGAGTATGAATTTTGCGGTAGAAACACCTGCTGCCACACAAGCAGCCTCTTTCTGGGCTAACCCGCTCGGAGCAGTGCAAGTATACTTTGAGCAGCACCTGCCGTTGCTGGTGACGCTGTGGTTGCTGGGCCTTACGCTGATGGCGTTGCGCTTTATGGGTGGCCTGGCCTATTGCAGGCGCCTGCGCTACCATAGAATTTCTGATCTGGGCCAGCAGTGGCAGCAGCAGCTGGACATCCTGCGCCGGCGCCTGGGCGTGTCGCAGGCGGTGCGCCTGGCTGAGTCGGCGCTGGTGCAGGTGCCGATGGCCATAGGCGTAGCCAAGCCTGTCATTCTGCTGCCCATTGGCGCTGTAACCGGCCTGACACAGGCACAGGTGGAGGCTATACTTGCCCATGAGCTGGCCCACATCCTCCGCAAGGATTACCTGCTCAACCTGCTGCAGTCGGTGGTGGATATGCTATACTTTTACCACCCGGCGATGTGGTGGGTATCAGGGGTGGTGCGTGCCGA
Organism: Pontibacter chinhatensis; assembly: GCF_900113285.1. Lineage (GTDB taxonomy): Bacteria > Bacteroidota > Bacteroidia > Cytophagales > Hymenobacteraceae > Pontibacter > Pontibacter chinhatensis. Next base: position 459,328 of record NZ_FOOT01000003.1, on the reverse strand, counting down.
GCGCGAGCACTGCTGCGATGATATGGCCGTGGCCCTTTGCGGCGACTCCCTCACCTATGCCCGCGCCCTAACCGAGTTGGAGGCCATGCGCATGCCGGCCGCCCCAAGTATGGCGGTGGCTTTTTCGGGCCGCCAAGGCTCGCTTATGAGTCGCATTAAACGCCTGGTGGGGCAACCACTGAAGCCGACCTTTACCGAGGGTTTCGCCGCTGGCCTGGTGCTGGTGGTGGGTATGCTGGCGCTCTCCTTGGGGGCGGTGGCCGAGAAAAAGCCATTGGCAGCAGAACAGCTCAAGCAACCGGAAAATAAAACAGCCGCAGTTACCGATGACACTGCCGAGCCTAGCGAAGCCATCAGCTACACCGCACAGGATGGGCAGGGCAACAACCGCAACATCGTCATCATCACCAACAAAAAAGGCAAGGTAAAAGAGCTCTATGTGGATGGCAAGCGCATCCCTAAAAAAGACATAAACCAGTACAAGGACCTGATAGACCAGCGCCTGCAGGCCACAAACAATGCCCCCGAAGCCACACGCGAAGAGGTAGAGGTGCTCATGCAGGAGGAACGCGAGGCCATCGTGAACAGGCCACGGCCAGCCATCTGGGAAGAGCGGGTGATTATAAGAAAGCTTGACGGAGACGGGGAGCCACCGCTGCCACCTCCTCCACCTGAGGCTCCTTTACCGCCAGTGCCAGCTCCACCGGCTCCTCCAGCCCCACCAGCACCGCCTGCCGGAGCAAGCGAGAAGGAGAAGAAGGCTTACGAGCGCGAGATGAAGCAGTACCAGGAGGAGATGAAGCGCTATGAGAAAGAGGTAGGAGAGGCCATGAAAAAGTATGAACGGGAAGTGGTGGTGAGACGTATAGGGCAAGACAGCCTGAGAATCATGGTCAACCGAGACAAGCACAGAACCGAGGAAATGCGAGCCCGACTGGAAGCGCGCCAACACGAGCTGGAGGAACGCCGCGCTGAGTTGGAAGTGCGCAGGGAAGAGATGGCTGAACGCCGCCAGAAGCACATGGAGAACATGCGCCAGATGAAGGAGGAGCTGGTGAAGGACGGGCTGATCGAGAACGACAGCAGCAACCTCAACATCCAGATAAACAACGGCGAGTTCTTTATCAACGGCAAAAAGCAGCCGCAGAAAGTATACGACAAGTATAAAAAGTGGCTCCACCCCGACAAAGAGTAAGCCCCCTGCCTGAAGTATAAGCAACCAAACAAAGCCTGCCTTTGAAGACAAAAGGCAGGCTTTGCTTTTTTAAACAGGATGCGGGTTATATCTTACAGCTCGCATATATATCCCTTTACAGGGAGTTTTGCGTAAGTAGCGTATTGGCCTAAATGCCGTTTTACAAACTGTCATCACCCATACCTAACTTTATGGCTAACATGTTTCCGCTGCACCAGGCATGGCACCGTATTTTGCGTGTTTTGCTGCTTCTTCTGCTCATTTCTGTCCCGGCTTTTGCCTCCGACACCCAGCACATGATCCCGGTATCGCTGCAGGAGCGGGTGCAGCAGGCTGAGATGGTGGTAGAGGGCGAGGTTATCAGGCAGGAGTCTTTCTGGGACGCCCGCCAGGAAAACATTTATACTTCCAACATCATTAAAGTATACAAGTCCTTTAAAGGGGAAGTGCGGGCCGAGGAGCTGGAGGTAATTACTGAGGGCGGCACCGTAGGCCTGAAAAAGCACGTTTTCTCCACTGCCCTGAAGCTAAAGAAGGGCCAGCAGGGCCTGTTTTTCCTCAAGCGCCAGCAGTTGCTGCAGCGCACCCCCGGCAACCTGCTCCTGAGTACCCGCGCCTACGCGAGCGAGCAGGGCCTTGTGCGTTACAACATTGCAGACCGCACCGCCAACGGCGTGTTCGACAGGTATAACAGCGTGCAGGAGCTTTATAAGGCGGTGAGCGAGAGAACAGGGCAGCAGTTCCGTATTGTTTCCGAAAACCAGCGGCTGAAGGCCGCCTCCACGCAAAACGCGCAGCAGCAGGGGCAAAGCGTGATGGCCCCGGTGGTTACCAACTTCTCGCCGAAGGTGGCCAGCGCCGGCACAGGCACTGTGCTTACCATAACCGGCACAGGCTTTGGCAGCAGCCGCGGCAATGGCTTTGTGGAGTTCAGAAACGCGGATGACGGTGGCCAGACCTTCGTGAAGCCGCTTCCATCAGAGTATATCTCGTGGAGCAACACCCGCATCACCATGTACATTCCTTCGGTGATGCAGGACGAGGGCACCGCTGGCTCCGGCACCATCAGGGTTACCACCAACGACGGCAGTTCTTTTACCACGTTGGATCCCATCATCTTAGAGTTCGCCTATTCCAACATCGATTTTGACAACAAGTCTTTCCGCCCCATACTTACCAACCAGAACGGGGCCGGCGGCTATACCATCTATTACTCTGAAAGTATGGAAAGTCGCCTGGCCGCCAAGGAGGGGTTCAGAAGGGCGGTTAATACGTGGGTTTGCGTGTCTCAGATAAACTGGACGATTGGTGGACTCACCAGCCGCAATACCGCCTCCGACGACGGTTTTTCTGTGGTGCGGTTCGCCTCGCAGTCCACGGTGGGAGAGCAGGTACTGGCACGTACCATCAGCCGCTACGAAGGCTGCGCCAGCCGCGTCACCAACGACACGCTGTTCTGGGTGTCGGAGTTTGACATGGAGATAAACAGCGACATCGACTGGCAGTATGGTCCCGGCGGGCCAGGCTCACGGCAGTTCGACTTCGAAACCGTGATATTGCACGAGCTGGGGCATGCCCACCAGCTGGGCCACGTGAACCTGGAGCGCGCTGTGATGTTCTATGCCATCGAAAGCTCCCGGCTTGAGCGCGACCTGAGCCAGCTTGACATCAGGGGTGCTAACCTGATCATGGAAAAAAGCGCCGGCGAGAACAGCTGTAACGAGCCCCCCATGGTACCCAACCCGAACGGAGAATGTAACCTGGCCCCTGAAATCCTGACACTGGAGGCGCAGTTTAACTCTTCTAACGCCGTACAGGTCATCTGGACGAGCCGGGGAGAACAGCAGGTGCGGGAATACATCGTGCAACGCAGTCAGGATGGTGTAACCTGGGAAAGTATAGGCACTGTAGCCGCCAGAGGTCCGAGTAACAACGACCTGGATTACACTTTCACTGATCCGGATCCGCTACGGAACCAATTTTATTACCGCCTGGAGGTCATCTACAACAGCGGAGACCCTGCCTTCTCGCCCCGGGTGGTGGTGGTAAACCCTGCCGATTTGCGGGTGCTGCGCTACTACCCTAACCCGATTGGCGGCGGCAACACGCAACTCACCCTAAGCTATTTGGTAAGCCGCTCGGGCAACATGACGGTGCAGATTTATGATTCCAGGGGGCAGGAGGTGCGGAGCTACCAACTTAGCTTCAGCTCCGGCACCAGCGCCTACAACATTGACCTGCAAGGCCTGGCCGCTGGTATATACTTCCTGAAATGGAAAGAAGGGGGCAGAAACGGCACTGAGCGCATCATGGTGCTGTAGCAGGTTTGGCTTTGGCAAATACAAAAACAGGGCGGCCGGGGTGTATTCCCCGGCCGCCCTGTTTGCTTTCCTTTATACTTTGTTATCGGTTTCTTTTAATCAATTTTTATTCTGCGGCCTGGTTTTTCATCAGCTCCGCCCTTGGGCACCAGCACGTGTAGCACGCCATCCTTATAGCTGGCCTTTATATCCTGCTCCTTCACGGTCTCTGGCAGCCGGAAAGAGCGGCTAAAGGAGCTGTAGTTATACTCGCGGCGCATAAAGTTCTCCTCATTTTCCTTGTTCTCCTCCTCCCGCTCGCAGCTGATGGTAAGCATGTTGTTGTGCACATCGATGTTAAAGTCATCCTTTTTCATGCCTGGCACGGCCAACTCAATGCTAAAGTCTTTCTCGTTTTCGCGGATATTGGTAGCAGGCATATTCGCCATCATCTGCGGGCCCACACGCGAGGGTATACCCCAGAAGTCAGTGTCGAAGAAGCGATCCACATCGCTGAATAAATCTGAGAAAACGGAGCGGGTAGGCGTCATGCTCCCCTTGTTTCTCCTGGACATTAAGTTTGCCATAGTTCTTGCCTCCTTTACTTATGTTTATAAAACTAAACTTATACCACAAAACTTTGGCTTTTGCCATTAATATTTACGGGCCCGTATAGGATACGTTGTGCCAAAGCAGGGGAGGTAGAGGGGGTGCAGCTGCCGTTAGAAAAGTAAAAAGGCAGGCAGCTTATAGTCTGGGGAAACTACTGCTGCCTGCCTTTTCAGGGGCTGTGGCGTTGGCTCAGGCAGGTGCTTTGTGTAGCACATGGAAGAAATTACTGCCAAGCCTTTCTGCCACTTTTGTTGGTTGGAGTATTAAGGGTTTTCTAAGCTTGGAAAAGACTATGAACGATGGCACAAAAGTGCACGCACTATTCTTATAACACAAGGCATTCGGAGTGCACTTTGTTACATCAGAAAACAGGCAGTTTTAACACGCATCTAAGGTGCAGAGTGCGATTGTAGAGTTTAAACGCACAATAGGATAGCCAAAGAATTTGCGTTTTGTCACATCAGCTTGAACAAAGGTAGGGCGTTTTTCAAAAAAATTTATCTCGAATAGCCCGACTATACCACAGGAATATGATGGTGAAATCGTATATTTTTAATATAAATTTTAAAATAAACCAGCACGCCCAAGGAAAGCCATGCAAAAGAGACGACGTAAGCTTACGCAGTGCCCTAACTGCGGCTATATCTTTGAGGAGGTAAACAACTACTGCCCCAACTGCGGCCAGGAGAACCACGACCTGAATGTGCCGGTAAAGCACCTGGTGGAGGAGTTTCTGGAGGGCACCCTGCACTACGACGCCAAGTTCTGGGTAACCTTGAAGTACCTGCTGTTTAAGCCCGGCCTGCTGACCGAGAAGTTTATACTTGGACAGCGCGCCTCCTATGTGCCACCCTTCCGGCTGTATGTGTTCATCAGCCTGGTGTTTTTCTTCACGCTGGCCATCAGCCCTAGTGCCATGCAGGTGGATTTAAACGCGTCGGACAGGCTGGAGCAAATGGGCCCGGAGGAAAGGGAAGCGATGGCCGAACTGGATTCCCTGCGGACCAGCATAGGCGGGGCTGTGACGAATGAAAGTATGGCGGAGCTGTTAGAGCGGGCACAGAGTCCGGAGCTGAACAGCAAGCAGCTGCGCGAAAAGATAATCAAGAACATTTCTTTTATGATGTTTCTGCTTATGCCGCTGTTCGGGTACCTGCTCTACCTGTTTTACCGAAGGCTACAGCGCAATTACGTGGAGCACCTTATGTTCTCCATCCACATGCACTCGTTTTTCTTTATGCTGTTCACCGTATACCTGGCGCTCAAGTTTATCCTGCCGGAGCACGTGGACCTCTTTGCGGTGGTGCTACTGATTACCGCCGTTTATGCGTATCTTGCCATGCGGCGCGTGTATAAGCAGAGTTATCTTAAAACACTGCTTACGTTCCTGCCCCTTACGCTGGTTTATTTGTTCTGCCTGCTCATTGCCCTACTCGGAAACGTGGCGGTAAGTGTGCTGCTCACTTAATTTATACTTGTCTGACATGCCTGAAACTACACTTTCCTGGGATAAGCTTCTCTCCAAAAAACGCTTCGAGACAACTGACAAAAAGTATACTTCCGATGAGTCGGTGCGGGGCGAATTTCAGCGCGACTACGACCGCATTGTGTTTTCCTCGGCCTTTAGGAGGTTACAGAACAAAACACAGGTGATGCCCATGCCCGAGAGCGACTTTGTGCACACCCGCCTGACCCACAGCCTGGAAGCCTCGGTGGTGGGCCGCTCGCTGGGCCGCATCGTAGGCAAAAGTATACTCGAGCGAAACCCCATCCTGGCAGAGGAGAAAAACATACAGGAGGCTGATTTTGGGGATGTGGTGGCTGCCGCCTGCCTGGCCCACGACATTGGCAACCCGCCTTTTGGGCACTCCGGCGAGGATGCCATCTCTGCTTACTTCCAGAGTGATGAAGCACAGCCATACCTGCAAAACCTGACGGATGCTGAAAGAGCAGATCTATACAGCTACGAGGGCAATGCCGCCGGCTTCCGGGTGCTTACTTATACGTACCCGGCGCACTGCCAATTACCTGAAGGTGTGACGCACAGCGGCCTCAGCCTGACCTACACCACGCTAGCCACATTCACGAAGTATCCGAAGGAGTCGCTGCCTAAGGTGGCCGGCACCAAAAATACGAGCGAGAAGAAGTATGGCTTCTTCCAGACGGAGAAAGCCTGGTTCAATACCATTGCGCAGGAATTAGGGCTACTGAAGAAGGGACAGGTCGGCGAGGTGTTTTACCACCGCCACCCGCTGGCTTTCCTGGTAGAGGCCGCCGACGACATCTGCTACCGCATCATTGATTTTGAGGACGGCCTGAAGCTGGGGTTGGTGCCGCAGGAACAGGGCATGAACCTGCTCCGCCAAATCCTCAACGACGACCCCAACCGCAAATCCAGCCTCACTTTTTACGACTGGAAAGAGGAAATCGGCTACCTGCGGGCGCGCATCATTAACAAGCTGATTGAAGAGACCACCGCCATCTTCCTGCAGCACGAGGAGGCGATGCTCGCCGGCACGTACGACAAGCCGCTCATAAATGAGGTAAGCAGCAAGCCTGTACTGGACGAAATCAAGGACCTATCCATCCGGCTGATTTACCAGAACCGCCCGGTGCTGGAGATTGAGGCTGCTGGTTTTGAGGTGCTGGGAGGTTTGCTAGATGCGGGTATAAAAGCCGTGTTCAAGCCCGAGTCCAGGCACCACCGCAAGCTGGCTGCACTTATCCCACCGCACTACCTGCAGCTCCCGGAAGGGACGACAGACTATGAGCGCATCCTCCACATCTGCGACTTCGTGACCAGCCTCACCGACCAGGCAGCTTTGGGCCTGTACCGCAAGATAAAGGGTATTGAATTGCCTAGGATGTACTAAAGTATCTTTATTTAATCATAATTCGTATGAGCTAAGTCTAAAGGTTCAGCGCATGTCACAGTCTCTGTTCAACTTCAAGACCTATAGGCTGCAGGACTGGCTATCGGCCTACCGGCTGCTGGCAGTGCCTTTGCTCCTGTACACGCTGCTCAGCAGGCAGCAGGTGCCGTTCTTGGTGCTGCTATCGCTAAGCTTGGCCACCGATGCCCTAGATAGCTTGCTGGCGCGCTGGCTACGGCAGCAGGATAAGCGCGGTGGCCAGCTCGACTCCTATGGCGACCTGCTCACGGTGCCGTTCATGCTAGCCAGCCTCTTCATCTTCAAGCCTGCGTTTCTGGAGGAGCAGGCGGTGCTGCTGAGCTTACTGGTGGGGCTATACTTTCTGGAGCTCGCCTCTTCCATACTTCGCTACGGCAAACCGAGCAGCTTCCATACGTACCTCGATAAAACCTCATTTATACTTCTGGGCATCTTCTACTTTAGCCTTTTCCTGTTCGGGTTCATCGATTGGCTATTTTACGCCGCTATGGCGGTGGCTATACTTGGGGAGTTGGAGGAACTGGTGCTGGTACTGCTGCTACCGAGGTGGCAAAACAATGTAAAAGGCCTTTACTGGCTGTTACAGGAAAAGCAGTTAAAGTAGCTTTTGCCCTCACTGCCGGCCCTCTTCTGCCTGCATCTTTTTCGTCTATAAAATTACCGGATTTATCTTTCTCCTCTTCTCATCTGTAGAAAGCGGCCTTTTGTTGCCCTGCCACATTCGTTTCTTAGCGGCTTTTGAATTAATTTTAGACGTTGTAGTACAGCTGCAGCAAGGGGCTATTGGCCCAATACACCCTTTTTTAAACAAACAAAAACACATGAAGAGCAAGTTAATCATCTGCCTGTTGTGGTGCGTTACCAGCCTGTCGGCGATGGCGCAGAGCAATGGCAACAAGATTGAGTTTACCGAGTACACCCTCCCGAACGGCCTGCACGTTATCCTGCACCAGGACAACTCCACGCCTAACGTGGCAGTGTCGGTGCTGTACCACGTAGGCTCCAAAAACGAAGTGGAGGGACGCTCCGGCTTTGCACATTTCTTCGAGCACCTGATGTTTGAGGGCACCGAGAACATCGGCCGTGGCGAGTATAGCTCATTGGTGCAGAAAGCAGGCGGCGCCCTAAACGCCAATACCTCCTTCGACCGCACGTATTATTACGAGTTGCTGCCGTCTAACCAGGTAGAACTGGGCCTGTGGCTGGAGGCTGAGCGTATGAAGCATGCCAAGATTGACCAGGTGGGCGTGGAAACCCAGCGCAAGGTGGTGCAGGAGGAGAAGCGCGAGCGTATCGACAACCAGCCTTATGGCTCGATGGGCGAGAATGTGTTCTCGCTGGCCTATACCAAGCACCCGTACCGCTTCATGCCAATCGGCTCTTTCGAGGACCTGAACGCAGCCACTATCGAAGAGTTCCGCGACTTCTACAAGACCTTCTATGTACCCAACAACGCTACCCTGTCGGTGGCCGGCGACATTAACATAGAGGACACCAAGAAAATGATTGAGAAGTACTTCTCGGGTATCCCGAAAGGAACCAAGGAGATACCTCGCCCTAACATTACAGAGCCTAAGCAAACGGAGGAGCGCCGCAAAACGGTGTACGATAACATCCAGTTGCCGGCCGTTATCCAGGCCTACCACATCCCGGCACAGGGCACCGATGATTACTACGCCCTGTCGATGCTGACCACGCTGCTCTCGGGTGGCGAGAGCGCCCGCCTGCCCAAGGCACTGGTAGACAAGCAGCAGAAAGCCGTGGCCGCCGCCTCTATTCCTTTCCCGACCGAGGACCCGGGCCTGTTCATGGCCTTTGCCATTGCCAACATGGGCGTGGAGGTGGCCGACCTGGAGCAAGCCATGGACGCTGAGATTGAGCGCGCGAAAAAAGAGCCGCTCACAGACCGCGAGTTCCAGAAACTGCGCAACCAGGTAGAGAGCAGCTTCGTGCAGCAGAACCGCACCGTGGCCGGTCGTGCCGAGAGCCTGGCCAACTACCATGTATACTTCGGCGACGCCAACCTTATCAACACAGAATTGCAGCGCTACCTGAACGTGACGAAGGAAGATGTGCAGCGCGTGGCCAGGGAGTACCTCACCAAAAACAACCGCGTGGTGCTGCACTACCTACCAAAGTCAGCGGAAGCAAAAAAGTAGAAGTTTTAGACAAAAGACGGTTTGACCACAGACAAAGGACTTTTTAAAAGCATAATTCCTCTTTTGTCTTATGTCACAAAGTCCTTTGTCAAAGTATAATCAACGAGAAATCATGATAAAGAAATTTTATAGTACCGCCTTACTGTCGCTGGCACTGCTGTGTGTGATGCCGGCGCAGGCGCAGCAAACAACCCCTCCGGCTCCGGGCCCGGCCCCTAAAATCGAACTGGGCGCGTATAAGCACTTCACCCTGAAAAATGGCCTGAAAGTATACGTGGTGGAGAACCACAAACTGCCCGTAGTATCCATGTCGCTGGTGCTAGACCGCGACCCGATTCTGGAGGGTGAGAAAGCCGGTTACGTGCAGGCAGCTGGTCAGATGATGCGCACGGGTACTTCCAACCGCACCAAAGACCAGTTCGACGAGCAGGTAGACTTTATCGGAGCTGACCTGAGTTTCTCCTCTACCGGCTTCACGGCTTCCTCTATGAAGAAGCACCTGCCCACCCTGCTCGACCTGACCACCGACGCCCTGCTGAACCCGAAGTTCACGCAGGAGGAGCTGGACAAGATTAAAAAGCAGATGAAGTCGAGCCTGGCGCAGGCCAAGGATAACCCGGATGCCATCGCCAGCCGCACCCGCAACCTGGTGCTTTATGGCAAAGACCACCCGTACGGGGAGCTGATGACTGAGCAGACAGTGGATAACTTCACGCTGGAGGACATCCAGCAGTACTACAACGCTTATTACAAACCGAACATCGGCTACCTGGCCGTAGTGGGCGACGTGACGGAGAAAGAGATGAAGAAGCTCCTGAAGAAGTCGTTTGCCAAGTGGAAGAAGGCTGATGTGCAGGAGGTGAAGTATAACCTGCCGCAGCAGCCCGAGCAGACGCAGGTGGTAATTGTAGACCGCCCTAGCTCGGTGCAGAGCTCGCTTATACTTACCAACCCGGTGGATATGAAGCCAGGCGCAGAGGATGCGGTGGCTGCCTCTTTGATGAACAACATCCTGGGCGGTGGCATGGATGCCCGCCTGTTCCAGAACCTGCGCGAAACGCACGGCTATACTTATGGCGCCTATTCTTCTATCAACTCTGATGAGATTCTGGGCCGCTTTAACGCCAGCGCCAATGTGCGCAACGCCGTTACCGACAGCGCCGTGGTGGAGTTCATGAACGAGCTGCACAAAATCCGTAACGAGCGTGTAACTGACGAAGAACTGCGCGACGCCAAGGCCTACACAATGGGTAGCTACGGCCGCGGCCTGGAGAACCCGGCTACGGTGGCTGTTTACGCCATCAACACGGCACGTTACGGCTTGCCTGCCGATTACTACTCAAACTACCTGAAGAAAGTGGAGGCTGTAACGGCAGCGGATATTCAGCGCGTGGCGCAAAAGTATGTGCAGCCAGATAAAATGTACGTGCTGGCGGTGGGCAACGCTTCGGAAATTGCCGACAAGCTGAAGAAGTTCGACAAGGACGACAGCCAAATCACTTACTACAATACAGTAGGTGAGAAAGTAGACCGCGCGGCCATGGGTGTTCCGGCTGGCTTAACCGCCGAGCAGGTAATCAACGACTATATCAAAGCGGTTGGCGGCAAAGCCAACATCGAGAAGCTAAAGGATATCAGCATCACGAGCAACGCCAGCATACAAGGTATGACGCTGGTGTTTAAGCAGCAGCAAAAGGGCAACGACAAATTTGCGGTACAGGTGCTGATGAACAACAGCCCGATGCAGCGCGTGATTATCAACGGTGACAAAGGTAAAATGGAAGCCCCGATGCAAGGCGTTAACCAGGAGATACCGCAAGAGCAGCTGGCCACGCAGAAGCTGGAGGCCAACCTGTTCCCGGTGCTGCTGTACGAGAAACTAGGCATCGAAACGAAGCTAACCGGCATGGAAGACGTGGACGGCACCCAGGCTTATGCTGTGGAGGTGAAGCAGCCAAACGGCCAGATAGCCACCCATTACTTTGCAAAAGACAGCGGCCTGCGCCTGAAAGAGGTAAATAGCCTGGAGACACCACAAGGAGTTATCACCCAAACCAAGACCTACAGCAACTACAAAGAGGTAAGTGGCGTCAAATTTCCATATGTAGTAGAAACCGTGGTTGGCCCGCAGACAATCAAAGCGGAGGTACAGACTATCGAGGTAAACAAGAACCTGAGCGACGATACGTTTAAGCTGTAAGGTTTATACTTGCTGATAAAGTTAAAGCGGCTGCTCTTGTTAAGGCAGCCGCTTTTTTGTTGCTGGTTTTCCTTACTTAAACTTGAGATATACTTTTATACTTGTTGCCATCTTAACTCACTTATAGGACACAAGTCTTCAGACTTGTGTCCTATAAGTGATGTCGAGTCTCTGACTCAGCTGGCTTGAAAAGCCATACTTTATACTTCGGCTAAACTTTTATACTTTGCTACACCGCTGTTCCGGACATCCTTGTCCGGAACCAAAGCTGCTGCGGATTTCCTAATCCGCGTAAGTCATACTTTATACTACAGAATATACTTTCCATAGCCCCTGCTTCCTTCTACTGGACACAAGCTATCCCTGCTAGCAGCCGTTCATCCTCCAGCCTTGCATGAGCTATTGTTGCACTTCCTGCTTTGGTGCCCTCCCAGGCCGGGAGGCCCCGCCTTCGGGCATCGCGCTGCTTTCGCTTCCTTTGCTCCTACGTCGCAATGCCTTTCAGGCACCGGAACCTCTCGAGGCGCTCAACCCAAAGGCTGGGATAAAGTCGATAGCCGCTGCCTTTGCTATGCAACAGGTACCAACTGTCCCCTTGAGGACAAACAAGAATGAGAGTTCGAAGCTTGCGAGCAAAGCCCAATAAGGGTGTAATCGCCTGAAGACTATTCCCCTCCTCGGAGGGGCGGGGGTGGGTCTATACTTTGTAGGGACAGGTCGTGACCTGTCCGCGCAATAGCCTCAACTACCAGCACTTATACTTTAGCATCAGCAATTTCAGATTCCCCGCCTTAAACAAGGAGGGGTTAGGGGTGGTTGGACACGGCAAAGTATAAACACAGAGAAAATCAAAACAACTCCCCCTGCACCGGCTGCACGTACTTCTTGGGAGGCTTCAGGTCAAAACCGCATACTTGGTTCAGCTTCTCAATAAGATAGGTTGCTAACTCTGGCGCCAGCGTGTTGTCGGGTTCGTGCACGAAGAAGTATAGCTGGCGTAAGCCTTTATCAAACCACTCCTGCAGGCGCTCCACCCAGGCATCGATGCGGGTGTAGTCTGTCGGGTGCAGCCCGTTGCCCACAAAGCGGATCATGGCAGAGGGCGTGGTGAGGCGCATGTGCAGCACGTCGCGGCGGCCGGCCACATCAGTTATTACAGTGCCCACTTTATACTTCTCCAGCACCTCAAAAAGCTCCAGACTGGCCACATTATCCACAAACCATCCCTCATGGCGCAGTTCTACAGTGATGGGTATACTTTCGGGAATGAAAGCCAGAAAAGCCTCCAGGTCGGGCAGTTGGTTGGGTGCAAAGTATGGGGGCAGTTGCAGAAAGGCATCGCCCAGCTTATCCTCCAATCCGGCGATGGCGGTGCAGAAGGCGGTGGTTACGTCCTGGGTGCTGCGCAGGGCCGCCTCGTGGCTGATGAGCTGCGGAAACTTAGGACAGAACTTAAAGCCGCGCGGCGCCATGTTACGCCAGCGGTCGATGGTGTCGGGGCTGGGGATATGGTAGTGGGTGCTGTTAAGTTCGATGGTGTTAAACTGTTTGGCGTACCACAGCAGCGACTCCTTTTCGGGCATGCCGGCCGGGTAGTACTTGCCCACCCAGGCCTTGTTCACCCATACAGGTAGCCCCACGTATACTTGCGGCTTCACGTAAGAGCCCGAGCGCTGCAGCAGCGGCAGCGTGTCGGGATGGTTGGGGGGCAGCGTGAAGTCTACGCGGCTGATGTCTGAAAGCTTTCCAAAGTCCATACTTCTACAAATATGCTATCCTATACGTGCACCTGTTTGGCAACGGCAAATTAAGTATGATTTGCGGGTACACACGCGCTAAAAATTGGGGAAAAGTTCCACAATTAGGCTAAAATCGGCTTGGACGTGAAAAAAAATTTGATTATTTTTTATAGTCTATTTTCTATACCTCGGATGTATGAAAATATAGCCATACGTGCTTTAAAAGGCGATTTCTGCATTATCTGACCTGGGATAAATTTACCCTGTCAGCCTGTACCCCTCCACACCCAGCAGGCAATAACGCCGTAAAAGGCCTCGTTTAAAAACTAATTCCGTAATTTTGCGGCTTCACCAACTATTAAGTTTATGGATAATAATAGAAAGTGCTTTATTTTTTTAGTAGTCATTTTTCTATTTATTGGCTTTAGCCAACCAACCTTTGCACTAGACAACAACTCCAGCCAAGCCAAAGTACAGCAAGGCGAGGCATCGTGGTACGGCAGCCGTTACCACGGCAGAAAAACCAGCAGCGGCGAAATCTACAACAAGAACAAGATGACCGCTGCCCACAAAACCCTTCCTTTCGGCACGGTCGTTAAGGTAACCAACCTCGACAACAACCAATGGGTTATCGTGCGCATCAACGACAGAGGCCCGTTCGTGGGCGACCGCATCATTGATGTATCGGAGGCAGCCGCCCAGAAACTCGACTTCCACAGCCAGGGTATTGGCAACGTGAAGGTAGAGGTGCTGGAATCCAAGGCTGATATTGCTGCAGCAATAGGCTTCTCTTTTGAGGCCCCGTCTTATGCTAAAAACCAGCTTGGCACCGGCATAGACTCCGGCAACTGGCTAAGTATAAGATAGGCGCTCGGCAGCCTTTTTACTTTAGAATTCCGCTTTTAGCGTGGTGCCTGCAAGGGCGCTGCGCTTTTTTTGTGCCTTTTTTTGTCTAAAAGTATACTTGCTTCATCTATAAAAACTTCTCTTTAAGCTGATAAGCCATACTTATACTTTGAGAAATAAAATCGAATCGCTATACTTAGATAGCAAAACAGAACCCTTTATACTTTATCTAACCTTACGATACCTTGAAAAGACGAAATTTCCTTGAACTATCGGCGCTGGGACTTGGGGGCTTGATGCTTCCTTCTATCCCGGTTTTCGGTGATGCTGTGTCGCCGGAGCGCTTGCTGGAAGCCGTAGACCCGGCCCTGAAGAAGCGCCTCGCCGACGTGGCCCTGAACACGGCTAAATCAAAGGGCGCCTCCTATGCCGACGTGCGCATTGGCCGCTACCTGCAGCAATACGTGTTTACACGCGAGAAGCAGGTGCAGAACATCGTAAACGCCGAGTCTTACGGCGTGGGCGTGCGCGTGCTGGCAAACGGCACCTGGGGCTTTGCCGCCACTTCCGATGTAACAGATAAAGGCATTGCCAAAGCCGCCGAGCAAGCGGTTGCCATTGCCAAGGCCAACGCCAAACTGCAGAAAGAGCCGGTAAGGCTGGCCCCGGTGAAAGGCTTCGGCGAGGTTACCTGGAAAACCCCTATCGAGAAAAACGCCTTTGAGGTGCCGGTGGGCGAGAAGGCCGACCTGCTGCTGGCAGCCAACGCCAAGGCCCTGGACAACGGAGCCAACTTCGTCAACTCCGCCCTGTTCCAGGTAAACGAGCAGAAGTACTTCGCCTCCACCGACGGATCTTACATCGACCAGGACATCCACCGCATCTGGCCAAACTTCACGGTAACGGCTGTGGACAAAGCCTCTGGCAAGTTCAAAACCCGCGAGGCTCTGAGCGCCCCGATGGGCATGGGCTGGGAGTATATGATTCCGAAGGCTTCTGAGAAAATAAAAGGACCGGAGGGAACAGGCTTAACCGGCTACCGCTATGCCTACGACATGTTGGAAGACGCCGCCCTGGCCGCCAAGCAGGCCAAAGAGAAACTGACGGCAAAATCGGTGATGGCTGGCAAGTATGACCTGGTGCTTGATCCGAACCACCTGGGCCTGACGATCCACGAGTCGGTGGGCCACCCGCTGGAGCTGGACCGCGTGCTGGGCTACGAGGCCAACTACGCCGGTACTTCCTTTGCCACGCTGGACAAGTGGAAGGGCAAGAACTTTAAGTATGGCTCTGATAAGGTGAACATCTTTGCGGATAAGACGCAGAAAGGCTCGCTGGGCTTTGTGGGCTGGGATGACGAAGGCGTGAAGACCAAGCAGTGGGACCTTATCAAAAACGGTGTGCTGGTAAACTACCAGGCCATTCGCGACCAGGCGCACATCATCGATGAGAAAGAATCGCACGGCTGCTGCTACGCCGACAGCTGGAGCTCGGTACAGTTTCAGCGTATGCCAAACGTGTCGCTGGCGCCGGGCAAGGAGAAGAAGAATGTGGATCAGTTGATAAGAGGTGTGGATAAAGGTATCTACATCGCCGGTCGCGGATCCTACTCCATCGACCAGCAGCGCTATAACTTCCAGTTTGGCGGCACGGTGTTCTACGAGATCAACAAAGGCAAAATTGTAGGTCCGCTGGAGGATGTGGCGTATCAGAGCAACACCCAGGAATTCTGGAACTCCTGCGCCGATATGTGCGACGAGAGCGATTACCGTCTGTTCGGCTCGTTCTTCGACGGCAAAGGCCAGCCAAGCCAGATAAGCGCGGTATCACACGGCTCTGCCCACACCCGCTTCAACGGCGTGAACGTGATCAACACAGCCAGAAAAATCTAAAATAGTTAATAGTTAAAAGTGGGTCGCAGAAGAACAGTTACGCTTATAGAGCCAAACTTTCTAACTCTCTAACTTTTTAACTTTCTAACTTCCTTAACTCTGAACTAAGAATATGGCAATATTATCAAGAGAAGAAGCTCAGGCGATACTGAAAAAGGCGCTGGGCTTTTCGAAGGCCGATGAGTGTGAGGTGACACTTAGCGGCAACACAGGCGGCAACATCCGCTACGCCCGCAACGAAGTATCTACCAGCGGCGCGGAAGAAAACACCTCGCTGGCCGTTGAATCGCGGTTTGGCAAGCGCTCCGGCGTGGCTACCATCAACGAGTTCGACGATGCATCGCTGGAAAAAGTGATCCGCCGCTCCGAGGAGATCGCGCGTTTGGCACCTGAAAGCCCGGAGTATGTGGAGTTGCTCGGCCCCCAGCAGTACATCACCACCAAGGCCCATTTCGATGCTACCGCTAAAATAGACCCGACTTACCGGGCCGATGCCGCGGCCAAAAGTATAAAAGCCGCCTCCGACAAAGGCCTGACGGCTGCCGGATTCCTGGAGCACTATACCAACTTTACGGCCAAGATGAACAACAAGGGCCTGTTTGCCTACCACCCTTCCACAGTGGTGGATTTCTCCGTGACCATGCGCACAGAAGATGGCACCGGCTCCGGCTACGTAACCCAGGACTTCTCGGACGTAAGCAAGCTGGACACTGGCAAGGCCTCCGAGATAGCCGCGCAGAAAGCTGCCACATCGCGCAACGCGCGGGCGCTGGAGCCAGGCAAGTATACCGTTATCCTGGAGCCGGCCGCTTCCATAGACCTGCTGCGGAATATGTTCTTTAACATGGACCAGCGCAGTGCCGAGGAGGGCCGCAGCTTCCTGAGCAAAGCCGGTGGCAAAACCAAGATAGGGGAGAAACTGCTGGATGAGCGCATCACTGTATACTCCGACCCAACGCACCCGGAGGTGCCCACTTCTCCGTTCGCAGGGGATGGCCGTCCGCAGAAGAAGATCACCTGGATAGACAAAGGCGTAGTGAAGAACTTGTACAACACCCGTTTCTGGGCCGCTAAAACAGGCGCTGCCTCGGTGCCTTCTCCCGGCAACGTGATCATGGAAGGCGGTAACCAGTCGCTGGAGGA
Source organism: Pontibacter chinhatensis (assembly GCF_900113285.1). GTDB lineage: Bacteria > Bacteroidota > Bacteroidia > Cytophagales > Hymenobacteraceae > Pontibacter > Pontibacter chinhatensis. The sequence continues at coordinate 442,330 of NZ_FOOT01000003.1, read as the reverse complement.
CATGATCAAGAGCACCAAGCGCGGCATACTGGTAACGCGCCTGTGGTACATCCGCTCCGTAGACCCGCAAACGCTGCTCTACACCGGCCTAACCCGCGATGGTACCTTCTACATCGAGAACGGCAAGATTATGTACCCGGTAAAGAACTTCCGCTTTAACGAGAGCCCGGTCATCATGCTCAACAACCTGGAAGCCCTGGGCAAGCCGCAACGCATCAACGGCAGCCTCATTCCGCCGATGAAAGTGCGCGACTTCACGTTCACAAGCCTTTCGGATGCAGTGTAATTGCTGCTGATTTATACTTCAGATGCCGTATGCAGCCAGCTGTATGCGGCATCTGTTTTCTAACTCATAACTCTACACTCTTAACTCTTAACTTCCCAAGTGCAACCCTTCACCTTCGTGCGCCTGCAATACCGCTCCGGCAACTGGGATACCGACCCGCGTATGCCGAGCAACCTGCTGCACTCGCTTATCCAGTACACCACGGTGCCGGTAAACGAGCAGGAGAAGGTGATTTCGTTGGAGAGCGCGGAGCTGTTTCACTACCCCTTCAGCTACCTGAGCGGGCACAAGCTGGTGCAGTTTAACCAGAAGGAGCGGCAGAACTTCGAGACTTATGTGAAGAACGGCGGCTTTGTGTTTGTAGACGACTGCAACCACGACATCGACGGACTTTTTGCCAAGTCGTTTGAAGAGCAGATGCGGCAGATTTTTGGGGCAGGAACGCTCAAAAAAATCCCGAACACCCACAAGCTTTACCGCAGCTTTTTCACCTTTGAGGAAGGCCCGCCCACGACCAGTTTCGAGCTAAACGGCTGGGGCGACGACCTGGTGCACGACTACCTGAAGGCCATTGAGGTAAACGGACGCATCGCCGTGCTCTACAGCAACAAAGACTACGGCTGCGAATGGGATTACGACTTCCGCAACAAGCGCTGGCTGGCCGAGGACAACACCAAGTTTGGCGTCAACATCATCATGTACGCTTTAACTAGTTAATGATTATTAATGAGTAATGAATAAGAATGCAGCCGATACATTCCTATAATAATTACTCATTAATCATCCGTCATTATTAATTATAAAGGAATGACAGAGCAAGATATAAAACACCTGCTGGCGAAGCTGCCCCGGCTAAAGCAGGAGATACAGAAAGTAATTGTGGGCCAGGAGGAGGTGCTCGACGAGGTGCTGATTACCATGATGGCGGGCGGACACGGCTTGCTGGAAGGGGTGCCGGGCCTGGCCAAAACACTGCTCGTGCGCACGCTCAGCAATGCGATGGACCTAGGCTTTCGCAGAATCCAGTTCACGCCGGACCTGATGCCGACAGATATTCTGGGTACGGAGGTGCTGGAAGAAGACCATGCCACTGGGAAGCGCTTTTTCAAATTTAACGAGGGGCCGATTTTCTCCAACATCGTGCTGGCCGATGAGATAAACCGGACGCCACCCAAAACACAGGCCGCGCTGCTGGAGGCGATGCAGGAGCATGAAGTAACGTATGCCGGCAAGACTTATACTTTGCCCAAGCCCTTCTTTTTGCTGGCTACCCAAAACCCGATAGAGCAGGCCGGAACATACCCGCTGCCCGAAGCGCAACTCGACCGCTTCCTGCTCTTCATCAAGATAAAATACCCGACCGAGCAGGAGGAGCTGAATATACTTTCCAGCACCACCGGCACAAGGCATGCGCAGGTACAGCCCATACTTAGCGGTGAAGAGGTGCTCATGCTACGCCAGTTGGTGCGCGAGGTGAGTATAAGCGAGGAGCTTCTGGGCTTTGTAAACCAACTGGTCCGCGCCACCCGCCCCGACAGCACAAGTATAGAGTTTGTAAAACAGTACTGCCGCTGGGGAGCTGGTCCGCGCGCCGGGCAGGCGCTTATACTTACCGCCAAAGCCCGAGCCTTGCTGCACGGCCGTTTTGCGGTTACTGCGGACGATATTACAACGATGGCGTATCCTGTGCTGCGCCACCGCGTGCTGGTAAACTTCGCCGCCGAGGCAGAGCGTATTACGCCGGATAGGGTAGTAGACGAGCTGCTGCAAAGTATAAAGCTGCCCAAGGCGGTGTTGGTGTAAAATATCCAACCACCCCTAACCCCTCCTTGTCTAAGGCGGGGAATTAAAGAAGAATGCACTTTCGGATTTGTAATCCGCTTTGCAAAGGCCGTAGCTATAAGCAAACAGGCGGATTACAAATCCGCTTCTAAATAAGCTCCGGATTGCAAATCAGGAACAGCTATGAGCAGCAGTATGATATTCCCCTCTTGGGAGGGGTTAGGGGTGGGTTTATACTTGTGAGTGAATATTTAAAAGAAAGCAACAGATGGAAGAGCTGGATAATATAAAGTTGACGGAGGTGGGCACACAGCTCCTGAAGCGATTGGTGGGAGAAAGAATCTGTTACTTCTTCACCGAAAGCATAAAAGTACACGCCACCGATAACAAGGTGCTGTACTGGGCGCCGGAATTTGCACTAGGGCTGACGAAGAACAAGCAAGACCAAAGCTTTATCAACATCAGCGCCGACTACAGGCTATCCGACAAGTCCTCTACCACCTATTATACTTTCGAGGTGGAAGAAAGCAAGACCCCGCTTCGCTGCGAAAAGCTATTGCAGTCGGGAAAGCACTCGGAGATAAAGGTGCTGTCCTCACCGGTTCTCATGATAGAGATATACCAGGACTGGAACCAGGAGTTCGACGAAACCATCCACTACGACGCCGCCATCGTGTTTTACACCGACGCCCGAAAGTATATGCTAAAGGTGCGCGAGGAGCTAATCGGGGGTGTGGACATCATACTGGATGAAGCGACTATTGAGGCAGAGTTGGTGGACTTGAAGTTGCGGCAGAGTTTGGTGTAGGTGAGTTTTGTCCCTTTAAATTTAGAGAAATGGTAATCGACATAAACCAGAAGAAAATTGCCTTTGGAGATAAGTACAGAATTTATGTCAATGGCAAATTATCACATTCTGCTTCGACTGAATTGATTAGCTTTTTACCTAAACTGTACTTATTCAGTAATCAGAGTTCACGCGCAAGGCTCATCATGAGAAGGAGGTGGTCATGGTTCAATACAAAGTATAAAGTTACTCTTTGGGACGGCGACGAGATAGACTTTACAACAGTCTCACTCTGGAAATCCCATTACCAATGTCAGGATGGGGCTGACCTTTATGATATTTATGGACATAAAGGCCGAAAACACTCTGTTTATAAAAATGATGTTCAGGTTGCTTGGTGGGATAAAGAAATGGTGTCGTGGTTTGAAGGCGACAACTATAAGATTGTTGCTGATGATGATAGTAACTATGAGTTGATTATAGCTTTCTGCCTTATGCTTGATAACCAGAATAGCAGTAACGACAATGGTAACACAGTAACCATTGACTTTGGTAATATTGGCCCACAGGCAAAAGAGTTTAATTATGAGTGGAGAGCAAAGCAACTCTCATAGTTAATCCTAACCATCCCATAACTCCTAAAAATCCTAGTCCGTGACCACCCACAAATTCATCGACCCGAAGGTACTGGCTACCATCAAAGACCTGCCGCTGTTGGCTAAAACTGTGGTGGAGGGCTTTTTGGCGGGGCAGAACCAGAGTTTGCGGCGTGGGGCAGGGCTGGAGTTTAGCCAGTACCGCAGCTACCAGCCCGGCGACGACCTGCGCCAGCTCGACTGGAAAATGTTTGCCCGCTCCGACCGCTATTACATCCGCGAAGCCGAGGTAGACACCAACATCACGGTGCGGTTTATACTCGATGGCAGCGCCTCAATGGCGCATGAAGATGTGAACGGCCTCAGCAAGATGGAGTATGCACGATTTCTGGTGGCCTCGCTCGCTTACTTGGCCACGACGCAGGGCGACGCGGTGGGGCTGTACGTGCTGCACGAAAACCAGCTCATCAACCTGACGCCCCGCTCCGACAATATGCACCTGCAGCGCTTCTGGCACCAGCTGGCCGAGGTGAAGCCGCAGGGCAAGTTTCCGGGGATGGAAGTAGCCGCCAATCTGTTTGCCGACAGGCGGCAGAAAGAGCTTACCGTTTTTTTGTCGGATTTGTATGAGCACGAGCACGAGATAAAGGATTTGCTGTACAAACTGGGCGCACAGGGGCACGAGCTGCTGCTGGCCCACCTGATGAGCCGCAACGAGCTGGACTTTAGCTACACCGGCACCCTCACCTTCGAGGACCTGGAAACGGGGCAGACGCTACAGGTAAGCAGCGCCGCCCAGCGAGAGTCATACTTAGCCAAACAGCAGGAGTGGCTGCAGGACATCGAAAAAGACATGCGCAACCGTCACATCGCCTACGACAGGTTTGTAACTGACGAGCCGCTGGATAAGGCCCTGAAGGCATTTTTACAGAAGCGGCTGCTTTATGGGTAATTTTGAATGAGCGAATGAGTGATTGAGTGAATGAACCCACCCCTAGCCCCTCCGAGGAGGGGAATAACATGCACGAGTAAAATTCCCCTCTCGGGAGGGGTTAAGGGTGGGTTAACCGCCCTGAGCATAATTTCTAATTTTTAATTTCTAATTCATACTTGAGCTTCTTAGCACCTTTCTGGCTTTGTGCAGCATCGGCTATACTTCTCCCGATTGCCATTCACCTGTGGAACAAACGGCAGGGGAAGACGGTGAAGGTGGGCAGTCTGCGTTGGCTGGAGGCATCGGCAAGTAACCGCTGGAGCAGTATAAAGCTCAGCAATTTCTGGCTGCTGGTGCTGCGCTGCCTCATACTTATACTTTTGGCCGTAGCGCTGGCACAGCCGGTGTGGGAGCATCAGGCACCGAAGCAACAAGGAGTAAAAGCAATCGTGGTGGGTGAAGAGCTGCTTTATAACTCCGCCCTTGAGCCTATTAAGCCAACCATCGATTCATTGCTACAGCGCGGCTATACGCTGCACAAGTATACACCTGATTTGGAGCAAGTACCACAGGAAGCATGGCAGCAGATTAGCAGTCTCGCGCAGGATAGCTTGGTAAGCAGCAAGTATAATTATTGGAGCTTGCTGCCGGCACTGGCTGCTAAGTATAAAAACCCGCAGGACAGTGTGCTGCTCTTCACGTCAGACCAGCAGCAGTATTTTGCCGGCACGCGCCCCGAAGCAATGCCCCGGCACATCCGCTGGATTCCGGTGGCCACCGATAAAAGTATAACCTGGCTGCAGGCTGCCATCCAAACCTCGCCCGATAGCCTGTTGCTGATACTTGGCCACAGCTCCCGGGAGGGGACTACCTATAGCAAGTATAAAGCTGCCGCTTCTGTGCAAAGTATAAACCTGCCGGGCAACCAGCAACTGCACCTGCAACGCCAGCAGGACTCGCTACAAGCCACCTTCTCCGGCCATAGCAGTAAAGTAAGAATACAGACGAATTCGCTGCAGGTAGCCATACTTTCGGAGGAGGCACAGCAGGCAGAGGTACGCTACCTTCAGGCAGCCATCCAGACCATCAGCAGCTACACTGGTTTGCCTATCCAGATTAAGGCTGACACTACTGGCGCTGATTGGGTTTTCTGGTTGCGCAACGAGCCGCTGCCCGGAAGTATAAATCATCAAATAAAGCAGGGGTTACAAGTATGGGTGCAGCCGGGGCAGGTGCCGCAGGCTGTAAAAACCAGCTTCACAGGAATAAGCGGCACAAGTATAAAAATTCATCAGCTTAGCCAGCAACCGCCGCAGCAGCAAAACCAGGTATGGACAGCTGCAAGCGGAGAAGCTATACTTTATGCAGAAGCCATCGGCCTGGGCAAAGTTTATATTTTCCGCAGCGGCTTTTCACCCGCCTGGAGCGAGTTGGGTCAGAGCGCGCAGCTGCCGGAGTTACTGCTGCCCATCCTCCTGCCGCAGCCACAGGCCACCCACGACTACCGCGCCTTGGACGAGCAGCAGTTGTTACCGGAAGCCCAAGTACAGGCAGCTCCCGCAAGTGCAGCTAAAACGGCGCAAACCCCGCTGCTGAAGTGGTTTGTTTTAGCGGCTTTTGCCTTATTTTTAATCGAGCGAACTATCGCCAGACGGCGCAGCAACCTATAAATGGCCTTACCAGAGAGCATTCATATCTTACAGCGGATTCGCAGGCAGTATGTGCGGGCGAAACTGTGGCTCTATGCCTTGCAGGCGCTGGCGGCAATCTTGGTGGCAGCGGCCATGCTTTGGCGCTGGCAGTTTGGGGCACCGTTGCTGGCTGTAACGGCCTTTGCCATACTTTCAACCGCTGTCTTATACTTTATCCTTCGCTGGAGGGCGGTTTCGGAGGTTACGCTGCAGCACGTGGCACGCCACCTGAACCGGCAGTACCCGCAACTCGAGGACAGCACCGAGCTGCTCTTGCAGGAGCCACAAAACCTACTGCAAAAGCTTCAGCAGCAGCGCGTCACAGCAACGCTACAGGAGCTTCATCCCGAGCAGCAGCAAGCATTCACCCTGCGCAGCTCCGCCACCTATACTTTCCTGGGCCTGGCGCTGTTGCTTTCTGTCGGGATTTTATACTTGCCGGCGGCAGCGCTCACCACACCTGAACCTGAAAGTATACAGGTTGAGTTTCCGGAGGCTCCGGTGGCCGCTGCCGACACTGCCGCGCAGATTCAAAGTATAGATATCACCATCACACCGCCCCGCTACACCGGCAAGCAGGCCTACCAAGCCAAAACCCTGAACCTGCGCGTGGAGGAAGGCGCCACCGTTACCTGGCACATCCGTACGAGTAAACCCGCACACCTGCAGCTGGAGCTGAACGAGCAGTCGCCACAGGCCTTTAAGCAAGAAAAGGAGGCCTATACTTTCTCACGCAGCTTCACGGAGCCTGGCCTCTACACCCTCAACCTGAACGGGCAGAAATCCGCTTTTTATACTTTAGAGATTATCCCCGACGAGCCCCCGGCCATTCAAATCAGCAAGCCAAAGGAGTATACCGAAATCCGGCTTGGAGAGCAGCAGCGCGTCACCCTGCAGGCCAGCCTAACCGACGACTACGGCATCCGCGAAGCCAACATGATTGCCACAGTGGCTAAAGGTAGCGGCGAGGCCGTCAAGTTCCGGGAGGAGAAAATCAAACTCAACCTAAGCGGCAACAGCCGTAGCTACAACATCCACCAAACGCTGGATTTGCAGCAGCTGGGCATGAGTTTCGGCGATGAGCTATACTTTTACCTGCAGGCCTGGGACAACCACCGCGGCTACACCCGCTCTGAAACCTACTTTGTGCAGATTGAGGACACCACCATCGTAGAGGCCGACTTCGACATGACGGCCGGCGTGAACCCGGTGCCGGAGTACTTCCGCAGCCAGCGCCAAATCATTATCGACACCGAGAAGCTGCTAAAAGAGCAGAAAAGCATTAGCAGGGCCGAGTTTGAGGAGCGCTCCAACAACATCGGGGTAGACCAAAAGCTGCTGCGCCTGCGCTACGGCAAGTTTCTGGGCGAGGAGTTTGAGAGCGGCATTGGTCCGGGAGGCGGTATCCCCAAGGGAGCCGAGGAGCATGAGGAAGAAACGCATTTTGAGGGAGATGGCCACAACCACCCGGAATTTGAGAACCAGAACAGCCCCGAAGCCCTGCTGGACCCTTACCTGCACAAGCACGACATGGAGGAGGCCGCCACGCTGTTTGAGCCTGCCGTGAAAGCTAAGCTAAAAGGGGCGCTGGCGCAGATGTGGGAAGCCGAGCTGCGGCTGCGCACGCACAAACCCAAAGAAGCCCTGCCCTTCGAGTACAAGGCCCTGCGGATGTTGAAGGATGTGCAGCAGTCGCAGCGAGCGTACGTGGCTAAAACCGGCTTCGAGGCGCCACCGCTAAAAGAGCCGGAGCTGCGCCTGACGGGCGAACTACACAAAATCACGCCGCCAAGTGAGCAGAAAAGTATAAACCAGCAGCAGGAGCTGCCAAGTACACGCGCCGCCCTAAACTGGCTGGCAAAGTATAAACAGACGGGCAAGTATAAACCCGCCGATGCACAGCTGCTGGAAAAAGCCGGTCAGGAGCTGGCGGAGCATGCCCTGAGCAACTCTGGCAAGAACCTACAGGCCCTGCAGGACGTGCGGCAGCTGATAACGGAGATAAGAGCTGGCAAAAAGCTTTGTACCTCGTGCCTAATGGCGGCAGAACAGGCTTGGGCGGAACTGCTGCCTCCGGCAAAACAATCGCCGCAGCCGGGGCAGGCCGTACGAAGCAGGCTGGCAGAGGAGTATAGGAAGCGAGTGGAGTAGAGAGTCTAGGAGTTAGAAAGTTGGGAAGTTAGAAGGTTAGAAAGCTTGACAGTGCCGGGTCTAACCACCCCCTGCCCCCTCAGAGCTACGCTCGCTACCTTCGAACTCCCGTTCTCGGTAGTCTAAGGCGGGGAGCCTGTAATTACTGCTGCTGAAGCATAGGTGCTATAGCTGAAGGGGTTGGATGAACATCCCCCTACCCCCTTCAAAGGGGGCTTTGGCTGAGGCTCCGTCAGCAGCGGCTATCGAACTTGTTACCAGCCTTTGGGTTGAGCGCCTTCTAGATTTTCGGTGCCGCCTTAGCGGCATTGCGACGTCAGGAGCAAAGGAAATGTAGACAGCGCGATGCCCGAAGGCGAGGCCTCCCGGCCTTGAGGGCAGAAAGCAGGAGGTGCAACTGTAGGTAGGTAAGCCTGGAGGAGGAACGGAAGCTAGTAAGGATAGCTTGGTTCAAGTGGAAGGTAGCGGTGGCTATGAAAGTATAAGCCGGCAAGTAGAAAAGTATAGCTCAAGTATAAAGTATGGCTTTTCAAGCCACTCGGATTGCAAATCCGAGAAGATAGCAAGGCACGGGTTGCAAACCCGCGCCAGCAAAAGGTTTATGGAGGACACAAGCCTGAAGACTTGCGCTATAAAATAGGGAAAGTACAGCTAGGAAAGACAAAGAAACTATAGTTAAAGTATGATAAACTTCCGAACCCACATCGGCTTACTCCAGCATCTCCCCGGCATGCATTACCTGGAAGTGCCGCAGGACGTGGTGCAGGCCTTGGGCACGCTCAACATCCGCCTGTTCTGCACCGTTAACGGCCAGCTGAAATTTCAGTGCGGGTTGATGGCGTTGGGCGAAGGCAGAGCCTACATCAGCATCAGCAAAAAGCGCATGCAACAGCTAGGGATAAAGCTGCACGACGAAGTAACGGTGACGCTGGAGAAAGACGATAGCACGTACGGTACCGACATGCCCGCCGAGATGGAGGAACTGCTGCAGCAGGACGAGGAGGGGAATAGGCGCTTCCTGCTGCTCAAGCCGGGTATGCAGCGCTATATGCTCAACCATGTGTCGGCGGTGAAGAGCCCGCAGTTGCGCGTGGACCGCGCCATTACCTTAATCGAAAACCTGAAAAAGCTGCCGGAGGGCAAGGAGAATTTCCGGGCTATGCTGGGCCTGCCCCCGCGCTAAAGAACAAGTATGATGTACCTACCCTGGCTTATAGCGATACCTGTTGTCCTGTTGCTCCTGTGGCTGGCCTGGCGCCGCCCTAACCGGCAACGGCTAGCGTGGCGGCTGCAGGCCAGCGCTGTGGCCGGCCTGAGTCTGGTGCTGCTCGTGTTTCCGCCTGCTACGCAGCAAGCCATCAGCCCCGGCATGGCCATACTTTTAACACAAGGGTATGAGCCGGATACCTTATCGGTCCTGTTGCAAAAGCTGGAAGCAAAACCTACAGTCTATACTTATAAAACCGCTTCGGATAAGGCTGAGACGATAAATTCGTTAACTGAACTGCACCAGCGGCAACCGGGTCTGCAGACGGTACATTTGCTGGGCTATGGGTTAGAGGAGGAAGAAGTGGCACAACTAAAGGACCTGCAATTAAAGTCCCATCTTACACCAACACCAGCCGGGGTACATTCTGTGAGGTGGCCATCAAGTATAAAACTGGGCGAGGCCGTAGAAGTGGCGGGCAAGTATAAAGCTGGACCCGAAAGTATAAAGCTCTACCTGCACGCGGCCGGCCAGGCACAGAACTCGATAACGCTTTCTGCTGACACTGTCCATACGTTCCGCCTCCGTTATACTCCCAAGACACAGGGCCGCTATACGTATACGTTGCTGGCTAACACCGATACGTTAGGACAGGTGCCGGTGCAGGTGGAGCCGCAACAGGAACTTGGCGTGCTGCTACTGGCCTCCTCCCCTAACTTCGAATTTAAATTCCTGAAAAACCACCTGGCGGAGCTGCAGCACCGGGTGGCGCTGCGTACCACGATTAGCAAAGACCTGAGCCAGAGCGAGTGGCTCAACATGCCCCGCGCCGACCTTAGCCGCATCACCCCTAAACTGCTGCAAGACTTTGATGTGGTGATTACCGAGCCGCAGGCGCTGCAACGTATGAGTGCCGCCGAAAGAAATGCCCTGCAGCGAGCTGTATCGGAAGAGGGGCTGGGCGTGCTAACGGTTGCCGCTGCTCCTGTCGCCGACCGTAGCACATCCTTTTTCACTAGCTTCAGCGGCAAGCGGGTATCGCAGCAAAGCAGCCGCAGCACCCGCGCCAGTTGGGCCTCTGAAGCAACCGCAAGCATTACCGCCGCGCCTTATACTTTGAACAACACGGAGGCTACAGCCAGTTTGGTAGCCGAGCAGGGAGAACAGGTATTGGTAGGCGCCAAGCGCGCCGGCTGGGGGAAAGTAGCCTTAAGCCTGGTGCCACAGACCTTCCCGTGGCAACTAGAGGGCAAGCCCGAAGTATACGCCAGCTACTGGACTTCCCTTTTATCGGCCATGGCCAAAGAGCAGGTACAGGAGAAGTTCTGGGAGGTAGCGCAGCCGCAGGTGCCGCAACCCAATAAACCGGTTATACTTTCCTTTACCGATTATACTTCGGATGGCGTGACCGTGCCCACCGCCTCTGTTACAAGTATAACCGACTCTATAAATATAAACCTGCCGCTGGCGCAGCACCTGCATCAGCCCGAAAAGTATAACGCCACCTTTTGGCCCCGCCGCAGCGGCTGGCATAAAGCAGAGGTAGCCGGTGCAGAACCATACTTTTTCTTTGTGCAGGATACCTCGGATTGGGAGTTTGAAAGTATAGCCAGCAGAAGTGCAGCCACCCAGGCCTTTGCCGCGCAGCAAAGTATAAAGCCCGCCGAGGCTTCTGTAACATACAAAGAAGAGCCGCTGCCGCTCATCTGGTTTTTTATACTTTTTGCTTTGAGCAGCGGGTTTCTGTGGCTGGAGGAGAAGTTTTAGGCCAAGAGCAATGCTGCTTCACTTCTTCCCCTAACAACGAATAACGATTAACCAATAACGAACAACGACTACTGCGACAGCGCGGATTTGATGATGATAAACTCGTTGATGTTATCGTTGTTGATCACGCCGGCCAGGCGGCCATTTTCGAGCACGGGATAAAGCGGCACGCGGGTTTTCTGCAGTTCGGTATAAGCGTCGGCGAGTTTGTCTTGCACGTTAAACGTCTTCACGTCCCCCGACATCACCTTGGCTACTGGCGTTTCCATCTGTTCCTCTTTCACGGCCTGTATCAGTTGCGAGCGTGTTAGTGTGCCCACCACCACCCCATCCTGCTCCACGATAAACTCGTGCTCGGAGCCGGCAAGCAGCTTATTCAGTGCATCGCGCACCGTGTTCGTTGGAGTCAGCGTCACAAAGTTGGTCATCATGCCCTCGCGCACGCTGTGGCCGCGCAGAAAGTCCAGGTGCTGCACCACCATGTTCTCCGAATAGGCCCCAAAGAACACGAAAGCGCCGATTAGAATAAGGAAGGGGTTGTAGAAAAATCCGATGAAGATAAAGAAGATGGCCAGCAACTGTCCCAGGTTCGCAGCAATCTGCGTGGCCCGTACCCGGCCCAGCCTAAAAGCCAGCAGCGCCCGCAGTACGCGCCCGCCATCCATCGGGAAGGCCGGAATGGCGTTAAACACCACCAGCACCACATTCACAAAGAACAGCAGGTAAAAGAAATTAGCAGGCGTAATGCGCAGGAAGAACTCCTCGGTAGGCGTGCCCTGCAGCGAGGGAAGCACCAGCCAAAGTATAAGCGCAATCACCACGTTCACGGCAGGTCCGGCCAAGGCTACCAGAAGCTCCTGCCTGGGCTTCTCGGGCATTTTCTCCAGGCTGGCCACGCCGCCAATGGGCAGTAGCGTAATCATTTTGGTATTGATGCCGTAATGTTTGGCCGTGAGCGCATGCCCTAACTCGTGCAGCACCACGCAGAAGAACACCGCCAGTACAAACCCTATGGCCAGCAGTATGGTCGGTGTGTCGCTGCCGCGTTGCGCCTCGGTAAAGGCCACCCATCCCAGCAAGAGCACAAACGTCCAGTGCACCAGTATTTTTATACCTGCCACCCTGCCTAAGTTCAGCGACCACTTCATGCGTTTACCCGTTGTTGTTCAGTAAATTAACGCATAGGGCACAGGCAATGTTTACGGGTAGCTAAAACAAGCGGGGCCAGCTACATCTGTGTAACCGGCCCCGCCTGTGGGTGTGCTAATCCAGCTTCCTGGCAAACTTGCTCACGTACTTGCGGAACTGCTCCGGCTGCTCCTGGTAGGGGCAATGGCCGGTGTCCATCACCCGGTAAGTTGCCTTCGGGAATTTGAACGTCTTGTAATGCTCCGGCCCGATGGAGTAATCATACTTGCCTGCGATAACCAGCACCGGCACGTTGATACTCGCGGTTTTGGCCGTGAAGTCCTGCCCATACTCTTCGTAGTTCCATACTTTGGAGCCGAACTGCCAGTTCAGGGTGGTGTCCATCACCGCATTCATGGCGTCGAACATGGCTTTGTCGCGGTACATCATTTTATACATCAGCCCTTGCTCGTTCAGGCGCTGTACCACGCCGCCCAGCGCCTGCCCCACCGGCTCGCCGGGCTTCCGCAACTCCGCCACCGGCACCTGCAGGAAACGCGCGCCCTCGTTCACGTAGCTCTCCAGGGAGTTGTTGATATTGAGCGTGCTATTCACGTAAATCAGCCCCTGTGTCCGCTGCGGATGCTGGTAAGCGTACTCCGTGGCCATAGTGCCGCCAAAGGAGTGCGGCATCAGCAGCCACTTGTCGTAGCCCAGGTGCTGGCGCAGCTCCTCAAAGTCCTGCACCATGCGGGCCAGGGAGTAGTCGTCAGTTTCGGAGCCACCCGAGCGGCCACATCCGCGCTGGTCCACGTAAATCATCTGCAGGTCCTGCTCCACCACATCCCCGCCCAGGGCATAGAAGTATTTGGGCCAGGAGCCGGGACCACCGTGGATAAAAAGGCAGGGCTTGCCCTCGCCGGCGATGCGCACGTATAGCTGCACACCATCGGAAGTGGTAAAGTAAAATTGTTTCTGCTGCGCCAGGGCTAGCTGCGGCAGCACACTGCCAAGTATAAACAGCAGTGCAAGCAAGATTTTTTTCATAAGTTTAGTGTGATAAAGCCGCTCCGACAGGCAAAACTGATGGCCTGGCAAGGGATGTAAAATTACATTTTTAGAAGGATATTTTTTACTAACAGAGGATGAATAATTTAGAGGACAGGGGACTGGAGCGGGAACTGCTGTTCCAAGCCTCGCGGAGCGGCGGGGCCGGTGGGCAGAACGTGAACAAGGTGAACACCAAGGTGGAGCTGCGGTTTCAGGTGGAGAGTTCCGAGCTGCTAACCGAAGAGGAGAAGGCGCTGGTGCAGGAGAAGCTAGGCAGCCGCATCAACAGCGAGGGCTACCTGCAGGTGGTGTGCCAGACCGAGCGCAGCCAGCTACAGAACAAGGAGCTGTGCGTGCAGCGTTTTTATGAGCTGCTGCGGCAGGCCCTCACCCGGCAAAAGAAGCGCAAAGCCACCAAGCCTACCCGCGCCAGCGTGCGACGACGCCTGGAGGGCAAGAAAAAGCAGGCCGATAAAAAAGCCAACCGAAATTTTAGAAGCGACTTTTAGTACAATTTTTCACGCACTACCCTTGCTCCTGATGCGTTAGGTAAGATATTTGCAGCATCAGCGTTTTTCACCCTTGTTTATGATAAAGAGAGTACTGTTTCTGATTTGCCTTGTTTGCGGCGTTAGTGTGGCGGCCCATGCCCAGAAGTATAGAACAGCAGCCGGTGTGCGCCTGGACGGCGACCACTTCGGGGTAACCGTGCAACAGAAACTGCACGACCAGGCTACCCTGGAGGGCATTTTCCAGATTGCGGCCCGCGAATACAGCGGCACCGTGCTCTATGAGTGGCACCGCCCCATCCTGGGCAAGCGCTTTAACTATTACATTGGCGGAGGCGGCCACGTGGGTAACCTGAAGGACAAAGGGGCGTTTGCCGGCCTGGATGCCATACTTGGTGTGGAGTATAAAATAAACGGCCTGCCCTTTCTGCTCTCTACCGACGTGAAGCCGGCCCTGCACTTTAACCACGACGACTGGGTGCATCTGTCCACCGGCGTATCGGTGCGCTATGTTATCGTGAAGGAGAAAAAAGAGAAAAAGAAGCTGTGGCCTTTCGGCAAGCAGCAAGAAGACGATACCAGAAAGAGGAAGAAAAATAAGCAGGAGGAGCCACAGCAGCCTCGCATACTTGACATCTTCAAGAAGAAGGATAATTAAGCCCCTGTTGGTGGCGGCTGAAAGTATACCTGTTTATACTTTCAGCGGAGGGGCAACCAGAGACCTCAGCCTATGGTGTAAGTATAGGCTGAGGCTGGTGCAGTGTTAGCAGAAGCGAGCAGCTGCTGGCGCGCAGCCACCTCCTGCACGGAGCAATCAGTAGCGGGCCTGGCATCCCGCAGTATGTCTTTCCCGGTTAGGTAGAGGCTCACAAGTATGGCCACAATCAGGAACAGGATTTTCATAGTTTTATATGTTAAGCTGGTGAGTTAAACACTAGGCGCGGTTGGCCACTACCTCTACCACAGGCAGCAGGTTTGGCTGCGATTTATACTTGTTCAGCTCCAGTCGCTCGCTGATTTCTTTTGTTTCGCTTACAGACTGTTTGATAGTGGCGCCGATGGCCAGCAGGATTACGAAGATTAGGACTACGATTTTCATGGTTTTATTTTGTTTTAGCGTTTTGGCGAATTAGTTAGGTGTTAAGGATTTGCAGCTCTTTACTTAATAGCGGGGGCTACGATTTCTACTTCTGGCAGTAGGTTAGGGTATTTCTGATACTCGCTCAGCTCAAGGCGTTTCTGAACTTTCTCCACTTCTTTGGCAGATTGCTTGATGGAAGCTCCCATGCCGGATAACATTGCGAAGATTACGATCACGATTTTCATAGTAGTAGGTATTAATTGGTTATCTGTTTCGGTTAACTTTCTGACTTAATAGATAGCGCCTTTGGTCGTATGGTTGCTTGGGCTGCTATAATTTTTTTTATTCCTGATTGGGTTATTACACTTTGTGTGCCAACATTAACAACATGCTGATTTTCAGCTGATTGCGACAAAATAGCCTCTATATAGCGAAAAAATATTGTCCGCCACCGAACACTTTGCTGTGCGCCACCGGACAGTTTTTTTCTGCCCACCTTAAATAAAATCCCGGAAGTATAAAAACAGGGAGAATTTAACCGCCTCGCACCCCGCACAGCAGCACACAGAAGTATAAAACAACTGTTTGAACACCAAATGCTATCACCTGATAATCAAGAAGCTGGAAAAGAAATAGCGAAACAAATTAACTTCATCTTAATTCTTATAGTATAAGAAGTTTATTTGAGTGTAAACGTGCTCATGAGTATGGTAAAAGGAACATTGATAGCATTAGGGGGCGGTGATGACGATTGCCTGATTAAGCTGATAAAAGCTGAGATTTGTAGTTTAGGCGCGCGCATCGAGGTAATTGCCAGCGCTACTCCCGAGGCCTCGGAGGCGATCAGGTCCGGCAACGCCTACAAGAAGGCTTTCGAGGAACTTGGCTGTGCAAACGCCCACTTTATGTGCATAGACGAGGACAATCTCGTTGATACACCCGCAAACCTGGAGCGCATAAAGAAGGCTGAGGTGGTCTTTTTTACCGGCGGGGACCAGGTGCGCCTGGCTAATTTCCTGAACGGCACAGAGCTTCTGCGCATACTTCGCCACCGCTACCACACCGACAACATCATCATTTCCGGTACCAGCGCCGGCGCCGCCATCATGTCCGACAGAATGATTTACGACGGTTATGGCCACTACTCCCTGATCAAGGGCGAGATGAAAACCACTACTGGCTGCTCCTTTATCAGAAGTGTATATATCGATACCCACTTCGTGGAACGGGGCCGCTTTGGCCGCTTGGCCCACGCCGTAGCCCACGACCCGGAATATGTAGGCATTGGGCTGAGCGAGGAAACGGGTATCATCATAAAGGAGGGAGACCAGGTAGAGGTGTTCGGGCCAGGAGTGGTAACCATTATAGATGCCAGCGAGATCCGTTTTTCCAATACCCGGGAGGTAGAGGAGAACGAGCCGATTGCCGTGGAAAACCTGAAAATGCACCTGCTGGTGCATGGTTACCGCTACTGCCTCCGCGAGCACCTTTTCCAGGCAGTACCACAGGAGCAAAGCGGGGCAGCAGTAGCGTAGAAGACTGGAGCATAATTATTCACCTTAAGTTGCCACTAACCTAGCCCCTCCCAGGAGGTAGGGCTGTTTCATTTCCCACTTGCGGGCGCGGGTTGGCAACCCGTGCCTTATTTATGTGGTTGGATTCGTAATCCGACTGGGCCGGAGGCCCAACGATAGCCGGTTACGAGCGTGGACGCTCGCGCCATAAGAAAGGAGGATACCCATAAGCCCTTTTCTCAGCTCGCGAGCATACGTATAGCTGGCATTTTACACTCTCGCCAGTTAAAAATTGGTTCCATTGCTGCTCCAAGTTGCAGACTTGAAGCAGCAATGGACAGATATCCCAAAAGTAGCCTAGCAGGGACACTCCGTAACAGAGTAGGGCAGGCCCCCCAGATAGAAGATACCTCATTACTATTCCCAGTCCCCATACTTTCTAACCCCAAAAACGCAAGCTATTGCGGCTCCACAAATCTCTAACTCCACAACTCTCAAACTCCTCAACTCTCTAACTTCCTATCCTCCTCCTGCAGCTCCATGTTGATGGCGACACCGGCCTTGGCTCCCTCGGCGGCAGCTACCACTACCATCTGCATGTCGCGGGCGGCGTCGCCGGCGACGAACAGGCCAGGAATGTTGGAGTGCTGCTGCCGCCGGGTCTTGATCACGCCTTTGCTGGTAAACTCGCAGCCTAACTCTTCGCCCAACGGCGACTGCTGCTTGGTACCCAACGAGAAGAACAGAGCCTGTTGCGGGCGTTTCTCGCCGTTGCTCAGTACAATGTGCTGCAGCATGCCATCCTCTCCCTCCAGACGCGTGATTTTCTCCTTCACCACCTTTACTTCGTTCCGTTCCAGCAGTTCCAGGTCAATCTGGCGCAGGCTGTCGGTGCCGTCGGTGTAGAGCGTCACATCGTCGCTCCAGTTTTTCATAGCCAGGGCCTGGCCAATGCCTTTGCGCTCTGGGCCATACACAGCAATGGCCTTATCCCGACTTTCCCAGCCGTCGCAGTAAGGGCAGTGGTGCACGCTTTTGCCATACATCTCTTCCACTCCCTCCAGTTCGGGCAGCGTGTCTTTCAAGCCGGTAGCCAGCAGTAGCTTGCGCGAGCGGTATACTTTGCCGTGCTCATCATTCACCACAAACTCTCCTTTGGTATAGGTGGCGCTCTCTATTTTTATATCTGCCAGCTCAACGTGATACTTTGCCAACTCAGCACGGCCCTTCTGTATAAACTCGCGCGGGTTCATGCCATCACTAGACAGAAATCCATTCATACTCTGCGACCAGCGGTTGCGCGGCTCTCCGCTATCAAACACAATAACCTTGCGGCGCGAGCGGCCCAGCAGCATAGCTGCGTTTAGTCCTGCCGGCCCTCCTCCAATTATAATTACATCGTACATGTTGCTTCTCTTCGTTCAGGAGCTTTATAACGCAGGGCGGTTAAATAAGATAGAGGCTTGGGCAGGATAATCTTATACTTTACTGCTGCTGCCCGGTCAGCTATACTTTATACTTCACCTTTTTCGGGAGCCTTAGTTAGCTTCTGGTGGCTGCTGAGAATGCTGCGTTTGCCTCCCGTAATCGACTCATCCAGGCAAGTAAAGTGGAAAGCGGGCAGGGAGTTATCTCATTTTCGACCCATATCGAAAATTATTTGAAAAAGCATTGTGAGCCGATGTAATAAGTATATATTTGTTTAGAGCAATTATCACCCTACATCAAATTAATTAGACTTTATGAAAAGCAGAATTCTAGCCTTACTCGGTGGCACGCTTCTCTCGGCATCGGCCATGGCCGGGGGCTACCAGGTAAACCTGGCCAGCCAGCGGCAAATTGGTATGGGCCATACCGGTACCGGCCTGGTTACCGGCACATCCAGTATCTTCTTTAACCCGGGTGCCATGAGCTATGTGCGCGAAAATGGCGTGACAATTGGCGCAAGTGCACTTTTCTCTAAAATTGCTTACTCAGCTCCGGAGAGCAACGGGGTTACCGCCAGAACCGACAATCCTGTGGGTACACCTTTCCAGGTGTACGCGGTGTATAAAATCAATGATAAGCTGGCAGCCGGACTGGGTGTGTACACGCCTTTTGGTAGCACAGCCAAGTGGGGCCAGGAGTGGAGTGGCCGTTTTGGACTGGAGGAGCTGTCGCTTTCCGCTATTTTCTTCCAGCCTACCTTGAGCTATGCTATCACCGATAAACTTGGCATCGGTGCTGGTCTTACTTATGTAAAGGGCAGCGTGAACCTGCAGCGCGGTATACCGGTGCAGGACGAGGCCGGCAACTATGGCCGTGCAGAACTTGACGGCGACGGAACGAGCCTTGGCTACAACGTGGGTATCTATTTTAAGCCATCCGAGAAGCTGTCCTTGGGTATCAACTACCGCTCCAGAGTAGACGTGGATGTGGAAGAGGGTGATGCTACCTTTACTGTAGCCCCATCACTTAAATCACGCTTCCCGGATACTAAATTTGGCGCTTCGTTGCCACTGCCTGCTACCTTGTCGGTAGGTATAGGCTTTATGCCAACAGAGGCCCTGACAATTGCCGTGGACGTGAACCGTGTGGAGTGGAGCGCTTATGAGAGCCTGCGCTTCGACTATAAGGATGCTGTGAACGGCAGTAACTTTACAGAAAACGCCCGTAACTACGAGGATGCTTACATCTACCGTATCGGTGCTGAGTACAAAGCTACAGAGGCTCTTGCCCTGCGTGCCGGTGCCTACTACGACAGCTCTCCTGTGCAGGACGGCTACCTGACGCCAGAGACTCCGGACGCTGACGCGCGCGGCTTGTCTGTAGGCCTGGGATACAGTGTTTCCGACAACATCAAGTTGGATGCTTCCTTCCTGTACATCAACAAGAAAGAGCGTACCGATGCTTCTGATAAATCAGGAGGTATTGGTGGTACCTATAAGGCGGTGGCCTACATCCCTGGTCTTGCTTTAACTTATAATTTCTAATTCCTGACGAATATGAAAAACCTATTTTATAAAACCGGTACGCTGGCTCTTTTTGCCGGTGTGCTCCTCACCAGCTGCGACCCAGACATCGATACGCCTTCATCCAGTGCGGGCACAGCTGATTTTACTTCTTACGTTGCGGTAGGTAATTCACTGAGCGCCGGTTATGCTGACAATGGCCTGACACTTCCGGGACAGCAGGCTTCCCTTCCGGCTATTCTGGCCAGCCAGTTCCAGAAAGCAGGTGGCGGTGCGTTTGAGCAGCCGCTTTTTCCAGAGGACAAGCCAAACGGCTCTGGCTACCTGAGGCTGACTGGTTTTACCCCACAGGGGCAGCCAATTACACAACCCGTTACGACCGACCTGGCCGTGCGCGGGCAGAATGAGAAAGGCGCACCACTTTACACCAAGTATACCGAGAACGTAAACAACCTGGCTATACCGGGCATCAAAACCGCTGACATCAAAACACCGGGTTACGGCAGCACGCAAGGCAATGCATACTTTGAGCGCCTGACGGATAACCCAATGCAAACTTATTTGCAGTATGTGCAGGCACAGGCGGAGGCAGCCAACCATACTTTCTTTAGTGTGTGGATAGCCGAGAACGATGTGCTGGGTTACGCTACTTCCGGTGGTGCTTTCGAAACCGACCCGAGATACAAAATCACGCCAGTTGCCGACTTTGATGCTAACTTTAAGGAGTTGCTGGATGTACTGACGGCAGATAAGCAGAAAGGCGTGCTGATAACCGTGCCGGATGTTACTTCTGTGCCTTTCTTCACAACCCTAGGCCCATCTATTAAGCAGGTGCTGGCGACGAATAACATCCCGGGCATGGTAGCGATTACGGGCTCAGGCAGAGACCGTACCCAATTCGCGGCCTCGCAGATTGGCGCTGCAGAAAACGGTATATACTTCCCGCTTACTGCTTCTTCGTACGCTCCATTGATTGGTCAGCCAACAGGCAAATACTGGAGAGAACTGGCCAAGCAGCTAAGCCCAAGCCAGGACCCGCTCGTAGTGAGACTTACATTGGCAGGCGTGCTGGCTAACTATGGTATAGATACTACCGCGATGTTCGGCCTTTCTGCGGGCAACCCGCTGCCAAGCGCGCTAGTGCTGGATCCGGTAGAGCAGGCGAAAATCAAAACAGCCACAGAAGGTTATAACCAGATTATTAAGGCACAGGCTACTGCCCGCGATCTGGCCTTTTTCGACGCTAATGCTTACTTTAAGTCTATACAAGGAGGCTTTGCCGCTAATAACGTAGGGTATTCTCCTGCCTTCATCACTGGTAACCTGTTCTCGCTGGATGGTATCCACCCAACTCCGAGAGGCTATGCCGTTGTAGCCAACGAGGTAATTGACGTTATCAATTCAAAGTACAACGCTAACATACCAAAAGCAGACATCACACAATATGATGCCGTGCTTTTCCCGGGCCGCCAGTAAGCCGCCTGAAAGTATAAGCTAACAAAAAAGCACCTCTTTCGGGAGGTGCTTTTTTGTTGGTATCTGAATCAGTATTTGCAGGCCTTGTGGATAAACAGGATGGATGTAATTAGATATCATACTCGCTTATATCCATACTTCTGAAATCCCACCCATCCTCAAATCCTGTAAATCCTGATCTTTAATGCGCTTCCAGCCAGTTGTCGCCTATGCCCAGGCCTACTTCCATGGGAACGCTCAGCGGCATGGCATTGGTCATCAGCTCCACAATCTTAGGTGTCACGACTTCGATTTCCTCCTTTGGGGCATCGAACAGCAGTTCGTCGTGCACCTGCAGGATCATGCGGGTTTGCAGCTTCTCCTGGCGCAGGTACTCGTGGATGTTGATCATGGCAATCTTGATAATGTCGGCAGCCGTGCCCTGGATAGGCGCGTTGATGGCGTTGCGCTCGGCAAAAGCACGTATGGTCTGGTTGCGCGAGTTGATGTCGCGGAGGTAGCGGCGGCGGTTCAGCTTCGTTTCGGCGTACTCCAGCTCGCGGGCTTTCTCAATGGTGCTGTCCATGTACTCCTTCACAGCCGGGAACTCGTGAAAGTACGCCTCGATAATATCGGCAGCCTCGCGGCGCGCGATACCCAAGCGCTCGGCCAGGCCAAAAGCCGAAATACCGTAAATAATACCGAAGTTCACCGTCTTGGCCTTGCGGCGCATCTCACTGTCTACCTGCTCCAGCGGCACGTGAAACACCTTGCTGGCCGTGGAGGCATGGATGTCGAGCCCGTTCCGGAAGGCCTCTTTCATGGTGGGGTCCCCGCTGAAGTCGGCCATGATGCGCAGCTCGATCTGTGAGTAGTCAGCTGAGATGAGCTGGTGCTTGTTGTCGCGGGCCACGAAGGCTTTGCGTATCTCCCGGCCTCGCTCGGTACGGATCGGAATGTTCTGCAGGTTTGGGTTGGTGGAGCTAAGGCGTCCGGTAGCCGTTACAGCCTGGTTAAACGAAGTATGGACGCGGCCATCCAACTCGCACACCAGCTGCGGCAGGGCATCCACGTACGTGGATTTGAGCTTGGTAAGCTGGCGGTGGTCCAGTATAAGCCGCACAATCTCGTGCTCGCCGGCCATTTTCGACAGGATTTCCTCGCCTGTGGCGTGCTGCCCGGTTTTGGTTTTCTTGATCTTGCTTTTGCCGTGCAGTTCCAGCTTGTCGAAGAGGATCTCGCCCAGCTGCTTGGGTGAGCCGATGTTGAACTGCTCCCCGGCAATTTCAAAAATGCGTTTTTCGATGTTGATGATCTCGCTCTCGAGTTGGGTAGAGAAGTCTGCGAGCGCTTCGGAGTCGATGCGCACGCCCTCGTTCTCCACGTCGGCCAGCACCTGCACCAGCGGGTTCTCAATCTCCCGGAACAGCTTCATCAGCCCCTGCTCCTGCAGCAGCGGCTCAAAGTATAGCTTCAGGCGCAAGGTGATGTCTGCATCCTCGCAGGCGTAGTCTGCTACCTCCTCCGGCTCCAGGTCGGCCATGGTTTTCTGGTTCCTGCCTTTCGGACCGATCAGGTCGGTGATGGGCACCGGGCTATAGTTAAGGTAGGTTTCGGCCAGCACGTCCATGTTGTGGCGCATCTCGGGCTCCAGCAGGTAGTGCGCCAGCATGGTATCGAACAGCGGCCCCTGCACCTCTACCTTATACTTCTTCAGCACCAGGATGTCATACTTGATGTTCTGCCCCACCTTGGCAATGCTCGGGTTCTCCAGCACCGGCCGAAACTCCTCCAGTATACGCTGAGCTTCCTCAATATCATGAGGCGGCACCGGCACATAGTAGGCCTCGCCGGGGCGGTAGGAAAACGACATGCCCACCAGCCTGGCCGTAATCGGGTCAATGCCTGTGGTCTCCGTGTCCCAGGAGAACTCATCCTGCTTCAGGAGATACTGCACCAGGCTCTGGCGCAGTTCAGGCGTGTTGATGAAGTGGTAGTCGTGCAAAGTGGTTTTTATACTTTGCATGGTGGCCGGAAGCGCCTCTTCGGCTACTTCTACCGCAGCGGCGGCAGGGGCATCAAACAGGGAAGTTTGGTTGACGGCGGATGCTTTTCCCCTTCTGGCGCCTTTGGCAGTGGCAGGCGCGGCCACGGCAGCCTCTCCCAGGCTCTTGCCCAGCACCCGCTGCGTCAGCTGGCGGAACTCCAACTCAGCGAACAGCTCCGCCACGCGCTCCTCGTTGGGGCCGTCATAGTGCAGGCCTTCCTCACTAAAATCTATCGGCACATCGCAATGGATCGTAGCCAGCTCTTTTGACATCAGCCCTTGGTCGGCGAACTTCTCGATGTTCTCTTTCTGTTTGCCCTTCAGCTGGTCGGTGTTGGCCAGCAGGTTCTCTACGGATCCGAAGCGCTGGATGAGCGACTTGGCGGTTTTCTCGCCGATGCCCGGGATGCCCGGTATGTTATCCACGGCGTCGCCCTGCAGGCCAAGGATGTCGATAACCTGCTCCACACGCTCTATTTCCCACTTCTCCAGCACCTTCTGCACATCCCATACTTCGATGGCGTTGCCCATAAAGGCCGGCTTGTAAAGGAAGACATGGTCTGTTACCAGCTGGCAGTAGTCCTTGTCAGGCGTCATCATGTACACGTCAAAACCGGCTTTCTCAGCTTTGCAGGCCAGCGTTCCGATAATGTCGTCAGCCTCATAGCCATCCATCAGCAGCACCGGGATGTTAAAGGCCTCCACTATTTTCTTACAGTAGGGTATGGCAATGGAAATATCCTCGGGCTGGGCCTGCCGGTTGGCTTTATAATCTGTGAAGTTATCGTGGCGGAATGTTTTAGCCGCCGTATCGAAGGCGACGCCGATGTGGGTGGGCTTCTCCTTCTGCAGCACCTCCACCAACGTGTTTGTAAAGCCGAGGGCGGCGCCCGTGTTCATGCCTTTGGAATTGATGCGCGGGTTCTTGCTGAAGGCAAAGTGCGCGCGGTAGATCAGTGCCAGGGCATCTAAGAGGAATAGTTTCTTTCGTGGTTCGCTCATGGGGCTAAGTTAGTCAAATTCGGGCTAAAGCTCAGGAGGGCTGCCTGCGATTTATACTTCAACGGCTGCGCATAGGTTAAGCTAGCCACGGCTGTACCCATTCTGGGGCACCTTGCAGGCGCGCCTCCCCATACTGTAGAAAAATTCAACAATAAAGCAAATATTCTTAATAAATTTTTAATCATAATAAACCATTGAAAACAAGCCATTTACAAGCATTATCGATTTCTGGCACAGTTATCTCATAAGGGAATGGCACAACAGAACGAAAAATAAACTGACTAAACCATGAAGAAAGTAACCTTACTAGCCTTTGCCTTTGCGGCATTCGGCCTCATATCAACTGAAGCAACAGCACAATCTCAAAATACACCTTCTACGCAGCAGTCACCTCAATCAGAGCAGGCGCAGCAGCAGGGACAGCAACAGCAAGACGCTAACAAGCAGCAAATTACACAAGAGGAGCTGCCTGAGGGCGTAAAGCAGGCCCTTCAGCATGATGCCCTGAAAGACTGGCAAGTGAGCGAAGTATACAAAGTGGCTCCAGAGGCTACAGCCGGTGCTGATGCCAAGGCTACTTATGAAATATACTTTACTAATGCCGAGCAGAAGCAGGCTGTCGCTCGTTTCGATGAAACAGGCAAGCCGGTTGCCAAAGCTGCAGCCGCCGAAGGCACAGTTGAGCAGTAAGCCATTATATTTTAACAAATAAGTATAATCCTGAACAGAGAACAATATTATGAAAAAGATAAGCGTATTAGCACTAGCCTTTGCACTAGCCGGGTTTACCGCCCAGGCCCAGGAAACAGCCACTCAGAATACTGAGCACACTACACAGCAGGGCCAGGAGAAGGGCAAGCAGAAAATTGCCCCTGATGAACTGCCAGATGCTGTAAAGCAGGCTATCGTTACGAACGAGGAGTATGCCAACTGGACACTTGGCGAGGTACATAAAGTACAGGCTGCCGAGGGTGGCGCTCCGGCTACTTTTGAAGTACAGTTCATTAACGGAGAGGAGCAGCCAGTAGTGGTTCGCTTCGATGAGAATGGCAAGAAGGTAGAAAGCTAAGAGCCTGATAGCTTCATAAATGAAAGCCCCTGTTTCGCGACAGGGGCTTTTTCTGTTTTAAGTCCATCAAAAAAGGAGCTATATTGCCATAATAGCAGCCGGGTAGAACATAAAGCAGGGTAAAATCGTTACTTAGTAGCTTCCTGCAATCACCCGGCAGGTAGTAACACCGAAATTCCGATATGCCTAAGATACTTCTTATTGATGACGATCCAGCTTTCTGCCTGATGCTGAGAGGCTTCTTACAGCGCCAACAGTATGAGGTAGTCACCGCTTTCACCGCCAACGACGGACTGCGACAGCTAAAGGGCCAGAACTTTGATCTGATCCTGACTGACTTCCGCCTTCCCGATAAAGACGGCCTGGAACTGCTGACCCAGATCCGTGTGCTAACACAGGAGGTACCCGTTATTCTGATGACTACTTATGCGGACATCCGCACCGCAGTAAAGGCCATTAAAATGGGTGCCTACGAGTATATCACCAAGCCCATCAACCCCGACGAGACACTGCTGGTTATAAAAAACGCGTTAACCAAGAAAACTGAGCCCAAGCAGGAGGAAGTAGCTGCTGCGCCGGCCGGCAGCTTCAAGTTTGTGCGCGGGCAAAGCGAGCAGGCCGAGAAGATAGAGGAATTTATCACGCTGGTGGCCCCTACCAACCTTTCTGTTATCATTGAAGGGGAGAGTGGCACGGGCAAAGAGTACGTGGCCCGCATGATACACCAGCAGAGCAAGCGCCACAACAAACCTTTTATCGCGATAGACTGCGGGGCCTTATCAAAGGAACTGGCAGGCAGTGAGTTGTTTGGCTATGTGAAAGGGGCCTTTACTGGTGCGCTGAAAGATAAAGAAGGCCAGTTTGAGGCTGCTGAGGGCGGTACGCTGTTTCTGGATGAGATAGGCAACCTACCCTACGAAGTGCAGGTAAAGCTGCTGCGCGCCCTGCAGGAGCGCAAGGTGCGCAAGCTCGGCAGCACCACCGACCAGGATGTGGACGTGCGCGTGTTGGCGGCTACCAACGAGGACCTGGTGCAGGCTGTGGCTAACGGGCAGTTCCGCGAAGACCTCTATCACCGCCTGAACGAGTTTAAGATCAATATACCGGCACTGCGCGAGCGCGACGGGGATGTGGTGCTGTTTGCCAACCATTTTCTGCAGCAGGCCAACCATGAACTGGAGAAGCAGGTGCAGGGCTTTGACCTGACCGCTGAAGAGGCGCTGCTAAAGTATAACTGGCCGGGCAACCTGCGCGAGCTGAAAAACGTGGTAAAGCGCGCCGTCCTGCTGGCCAAATCCGACTTCGTCACGCTGCGGGAACTGCCCGGCGAAATCGTAAACCATACTCCGGCACCACAGCCGGCTGCCAGCTATACTTCCCCAGCTGACCCGATGGAAACGGATCTGAAAAGTATAAACGAGCGCAACGAGCGGGAGATGATCATGGCGATGCTGGAGCGCGTGAAGTATAACAAGTCTAAGGCGGCCCGCCTGCTCAACATAGACCGCAAGACGCTCTACAACAAGCTAAAGCTTTATAACATAGAAATCTAAGCGCTTAGCTGGCCTCCGCCATGGCATGTATACTTTGCAGCTCCTGCTGCAGAGCTCTTAGCACCTGCCGTACCTGTGGCTGCACTTCCTCCACCGCTTGCTGCAGTTTCAAATCCTCCTGATGCCCGGTATGCAGCACTTGCTCCAGCTGAGCCAAGTGCGGCGTTACGGTGTCGGCTTTCAGGTGGCGGAAGGCGGTAATCATTTTGTGCGCCATGTTACCGGCAGCCTCCCAGTCTTTGGCACTGGCTGCTTCCACTAACTGCTCCAGGTTCTGCTCCTGGTCCTGCACCAGCACTTCCAGCACGGCAGCCAAGGCCTGGTGATCATCACCCGTAAACAGGCGCATCTCGCTCAGGTCATATAGCTCTTCTTCTGGCTTGGCTGCGGCGGCTGGCTGCTCCGGCAGCGCGGTAGATATACTTTGCTCAGGCTCAGCCGCCAGCGACTCAGACGGCAAGGCCTGTACAATCTTTTGGTGGAGTTCCTGTTCGGTGAATGGTTTCAACACGTGGCCTGTAATTGCCGTGTTATCGAAGAAGCCGGCATCGTTGCTCAGGATGTTGGCTGTCAGCGCGATAATAGGCACCTGCTTGTCGAGTTTGCGGATGTTGCGGGCTACGGTTTTACCGCTCATGCCCGGCAGCTGAATATCGGTAAGCACAATGTCAAAGGAGTGTTGGCGCACCAATTCCAGGGCCTCGCGCCCGTCGTTGGCCAGGTGCACCTGCATGCCCCAACGGCTTAGAATCAGGTTACAGAGCGTGCGGCTGTAGGCATCATCATCCACCACCAGCGCTTTGTACCCTTTAAAGCCACACGGTACCGGCACGGCATCGGCTGGCACAGCCGTAGCTTCCTCCCGCGATACCTGCATCGGCAGCACAATAGTAAATGTTGTCCCCTCATCAGGCACACTGCTCACGGTAAGGGTACCTCCTTGTATATCCACCAGCTTCTTGCTGATGGACAGGCCCAGGCCAGTACCGCCATACTTGCGCAGGATAGAATCATCAGCCTGATTGAACTCGCCGAACACGTGCTGCAAACGTTCCTGCGGTATGCCTATGCCCGTATCGGACACCGCTATACTTAGCGCCAGGCGACTGCGGCGTTGGCTACGAAGCCGCACATCTACGGTAACCTGCCCCTGGTGCGTAAACTTAATGGCATTATCTACCAGGTTAAACAGCACCTGCTTCAGACGCAGGGCATCTGCGTTGAGGTTGTCCGGTATGGTAGCCTCTACCCGGAAGCTAAGCGAAATATCTTTGCTGGAGGCTTTTAAGGCAAATGCCTGCTCTACCTGCGTCAGCAGCTGGCGTAGGGCAAAGGGCGTGCGGTTTATCTGCAACTTACCCGCCTCCATTTTAGACAGATCCAGCACGTCGTTCACGATGTGGAGCAGGTGCTGTCCTGCACCGTCTATCGCCTCCAGGTGGTCTGCCTGGTCGGGGCGCAGCGGCGTATGGCGCAGCTGTTGCGTAAAGCCCAGCACCACGTTTAGCGGTGTGCGCATCTCATGGCTCATGTTGGCCACGAATGCCTCTTTAGCACGGGCAAGTTTTACGGCCTCCTTCTGTGCCTGTATCAGCCTTGATTTATAGTTGTTGCTGCGCGTCAGGTCGCGGAGGATGATCAGGATAAAGGCAATGCCGCTGCCCAGCCCCAGCAAGCCTATAGCCAGCAGAATAGTGGATGTCTGCTGGGCTACCTCTCTGGCTGTGGCCGAGTTCAGCTGCGCCTTTTCGTGCTCGTGCCGCTCCAGTTCATGCATCATCAGGCGTATCTGGTCCATCACCTGCTTGTCCTGCTGCAGCAACGCCAGTTCCCGGTCCTGCAGTTTCCTGGCCTGCTCATCGGCCTCGCGCTGCACGTTGTACAGGATGCGGCGCACCTGATTAAGCGGCGCCACCGACACATCCGTAATGGTCGTGTCGATCTCCACCTCCTGTTTTACCTGCAACTGCGGCATGATGACTTTCGGTACCGGTACAGGCTCGGCGGCAGGCTTTTCCTTTTTAGTAAAGATTTTACCCAAAAATCCCCGCTTATCCTCTTTCTCCTCTTCCTGCTGCTGCGGCTCTTGTTGTGGCTCCTCCGGCTCTATGATGGTAAGGTTGAGGCGGTCGGAGATGGTGGTAGTGGTGTTCTTCCGGATGGTGGTGGAAAGGGGCTTCTGCTCGGCCGTGGATGCAATCTGGCGCATCGCCTTGCTGGAGTACGTGTGCTCCTTCTGCTGCTTCTTCAGGGCCACGTACTGGTCCAGGCTCTTGTGCTTTTGCTGCAACAGCGCCGAGATGGAGTCTACCTGGGCAAGCTCCCTGGGGCTGTCTTTCATGAGCATCTCCAGGGTATCAATCTGGCTCTGAATGGTATCAAGATGGCCCAAGTACGCTCGAAAATGTTTCTCCTCGGCGGTGAGGGTAAAGGCACGGATGGCGCTTTCGGCAGTGGCAATAGTGGAGAGGGTTTTCTGCAGCTCCATCAGTTTGTTATTTGGCTGCGAGAGCACTTCCACAGAGTCAAGAAGCTTGGTAAAGCTGGTATACGTCAGGTAAATGGCGGCCGCCACAATGCTCAGCGCCAGCGTGAAGCCCACCACTACTTTCGTTTTGATGCTATCCCCGAATATCTTCATGTAGCTAAAATACAGATTTTTAAGTTGCCAGCTGGTGGCTCAGGTCTTTATAACGCCATTACAACAGAAATGATTACAGAAGTGTGCCGATTCAGGGGATTTAGTGACTTTGGGTTGGCTAATTGGCCTAGAATAGGAAGCTTCAGGTTATACTTTATACTTTGGTTATACTTTATACTTGCTTTCACCTACTTCCCCTTCCACTGGCGCGGGTTTGTAACACGTGCCTACTATGATGTTGGGTTTGTAACCCAACTGGCTCGCAGAGCCATACCTTTATACTTTGGCGGTACTGCTATACTTGAGCTATACTTTATCCTTTCGCTCGCGCGAGCTTGTAGCTCGTGTCTTTTTATACTTGTTGTTATACTTTATACTTTCATAGCCACCGCTTCCTTGAGCTTGGCTATCTTTACTAGCCCCTGTTCATCCTCTAGGCTTACATACCTATCGTTTCATCTACACCTTCTGCCCTCCCAGGCCGGGAGGCCTCGCCTTCGGGCATCGCGCGGTGTGCCTGAAGCTGCTCCTCGCTCCGCTGCGGGCTGCCCTGGCGGGCACCGCAACATCCACAAGGCGCTCAACCCAAAGGCTGGGATAAGGTCGATAGCTGCTGCCCCTTCTGTCATCTCGACCTTTGGGAGAGATCTCTATAGAATTCTCAATAGATCTCTTGCATCGCTCGAGATGACAGCAGAGAGGGATTTATACTTTATAGGGACAGGTCGCGACCTGTCCGCGCGAGGACACCGGCTACAAAGCTTATACTTCAGCCAAAGCAGTTACAGGCTCCCCGCCTTAGACAAGGAGGGGCAAGGGGTGGTTGGACCCTGTACTCCCAAACTCCCTCTCCTCTATAAACCAGCTACTACAAAACAAAAGAGCTCCCCACAGCAGCTTGCTGTGGGGAGCTCTTTTTATACTTGCTATACCTTATACTTCCGCTATCTCAGGATCTTGAACTCTGTGCGGCGGTTTTCCTGGTGCATCTGCTCAGGGCAGGACACGCCATCTTTACACTTATTAATTAGCCTGGTCTCGCCGTAACCTGTGGCCACCATCCTGTCGCGGCTGATGCCCTTGGATACCAGGTAGTCCACGGCGGCTTGTGCCCGCAACTGCGACAGTAACTGGTTGTACTCGTGTGTCTGGCGGCTGTCGGTGTGGGAGCTGAGCTCAATACGGATCAGCGGGTTAACCTGCAGCATCTGGGCCAGTTTGTCCAGTTCCTGCGCCGCCTCCGGCCTAATGTCGAACTTATCCAGATCGTAGTAGATATTCTCGAGCACGATAGGGATGTTTGGCGTATTGCGTACAAAAGCCAGCTCTACCTGCACCGAGTCGGTTTTATACAAGCACTCCGGCGTAAACGTCACGGCCTGGTCCAAATAGCCGGCTTTGCTGCCCCTTATGATGTACTTTTCGCCCGCTAAAATCGGGAAGGTGAACCGTCCTTTCTCATCCGATTTCGCTTCTACGAACTCCTCGCTGCCATCCACATAGAGTTTCAGGTTTGCATCTGCCACGGGCGCCTTTACTGTTTTAACGGTGCCTTCCTGCGCTAGCCTTTCAAAAGTTATGCCGACTAGCACGCAGGGTACCTGGTACTCTTCAAACGTCAGGATGTCATCGAAACCGCTGTCGGAGAGGCGGCTGGAGGATAGCATGCCCTTCTTGCCGGTGCTGTCTACGCGTATGCCGAAGTCGTCCTGGGAAGTGTTGAGCGGGTATCTCAGGTTTTCCACGCTTGTCCAGGCTTTGTGCGCGCCATTGGCCTTGAACAGATCCAGGCCGCCCATGCCGGAGTGTCCGTCGGAGGAGAAGTATAACTGGCCGTCTTCGCCCAGGCTCACAAAGCTCTCGCGGCCGCTGGTGTTTATCACCGGGCCTGCATTCACCGGGGTTCCCCACGAGCCATCCGCCTGGCGCTCGCTATAGTATACATCCGTCTCGCCAAGACCGCCTGGCATATCCGAAACAAAGTATAACACCTGGCCATCTTTTGTTACGGCAGGGTGCCCGATAGAGAACTCATCCGTATTGTTATACTTGAATGCCTCTGCCTTGCCCCACTTCTTGCCGTTATACTTTGACATGTAGATGCCGTGGCGGTTGGTGTGGGTGCCGTTGTCGCTGCCCTTAAACCAGCTGGTCGGGTCGGAGTTGTTACCGGGTATGGCTCTTTTCTTCACCACGCGCGTTCTGGTAAAGTATAGCGTCTGCTCCTTCTCCAGGTAATCGGCCGGGCCGTTGTGGTAAGAGGTGTTGATAGCTGCCGGGAGCGGCTCCGGGTTAGCCCAGGTGCTGTCAGTCACTTTCGGGGCAAAGTACATTTGGATAAAGCCATTGCCTGTCCAGTTGCTTTTTTTGTTGCTCCCGCCCAGTCTGTCGGAGGAGAAAAACAGCCCGTCCTTGGTGCGCACCGGCCCAAAGTCGGCGCTTTCGGAGTTGATAGCCTCCAGCTGGGCTATTTCGTAAGGCCTTGGGTAGCGCATCCATTTGATGGCCGAGTCGCAGGAGGCGACCATGCGCAAAGCTGTCTCGCGCTGCTCTGGTACTTTCTCAGCATACTCCTGGAAGAGCTGCTTGGCTTTAGAGTAGTTGGTGTTTCGCTTCGCTGCCTCGGCATAAAGGTAAATGTTGGCAGGGTCTGCGTTAGGGAAGGCCACTGCCTGCGCATACCAGAACTCGGCCTCCTTGCTGTTGTTCAGGATGCGGTAGCTGTCGGCGATGCGCTGCACCACCTTCAGGGTTGGCTCTTCCTTCTCCAGCACCTTTTTGTAGGCCTCCAGCGCCAGGCTAAACTCAAAGTTGTTAAAGTGTCTATCAGCTTGCTTCATGTCCTGCGCTTGCACAGGCAGGCCCCCGATGCATGCCAGCGAGATCAGCATCAGGGCTAGGGTAAAAATGCGCTTCATATAAGGGTGGTGTAAACTACAGGTTTCGAGGCGTCAGGATGCGGCCATACTTCTTCTTGAGGAAGTAGTACCCTACCGACACTTCGTGAGTAGAGAAATCTTTCAGTTCGTTGAGGCTAATATCGTAAGAATATCCGATACGCAGCTTCTTGGTGGCGTAAACTTGTGCAATCAGGGCCACGGCATTTCG
Organism: Pontibacter chinhatensis; assembly: GCF_900113285.1. Classification (GTDB taxonomy): domain Bacteria; phylum Bacteroidota; class Bacteroidia; order Cytophagales; family Hymenobacteraceae; genus Pontibacter; species Pontibacter chinhatensis. The sequence goes on along the minus strand of NZ_FOOT01000003.1, from coordinate 410,021 downwards.
CTTGTCAAGCTGCTTCATTTGCTGGTCCACAAACATCGGCACCGCCGTACGGTAAGAGGCCCCCAGCCATAAACGGTTGTAGAGCAACACAAAAGCGTTTACATCCAGCGCAGTCGGGCTCCGGAAATCCTCTTTGATAAGGATACTTGGCTTCAGGCGCACATCCTGGCTCAGGTCGAACACATAGCCGCTGGACAGGAAGTAGTGGCGGCGTGGTGTGGCAATCTGGGTTTTGCTGTCCTTGAACGGAACAAGGTTGGCAGCCGAGAGGCCCACGTAGAAGCGCTCGGTGTTATAAAAGGCGCCGATCTTCACGTCTGGCAGCACCTGCGACACACGTCCCTGCGGAATTGCCTGGTCAGGCATCTCACTGCCCGGATCGAGGCGCGTACCATCCAGCACATACTGCGAGGCTCCTACAGCAACCCCTAAGGAGAGGTCGGAGTAACGGTCCAGTCTGATACGGGTAGCCAGGGCTCCGTAGGCTGAAGTCTGGCTCTGGGCACCTATTTCGTCGTTTACCAAGTGGACGCCCCAGCCCAGGCTTTTGTGCCCGGTTGGCCCGTCCACGCTCAGGGTTTGAGAGGTAGGCGCTCCCGGCAGGCCTGTCCACTGGGTGCGGTAGGTGCCGTTGATGCTCAGGATCTCCTTGCTGCCTGCATAGGCAGGGTTCACCACCAGTTCGTTAAATATATACTGGCTATACTGCGGAGCCTGCTGGGCAAAGGCTGCCGGGGCCAGCACAATGCCTAGCAGCACGAGTAGTTTCTGTATTGCCTTCACGTTCGTTACCATCTCCTTACCTTACTATCATCACGTAACCTTTAAACATTTTATCCTGGCCGTCGCAGAGCTTCACGCGCACCACGTAGAAGTAGGTGCCCTCGCTCAGGTTATCGCCATCCCAGGTGTTTTTGTAGGACTTGCTGTGGTATACCTGGTTGCCCCAGCGGTTTATGATCGTCACCTCGTTGTCAGGATAGTTGAGAATGTTGCGGATCTCCCACTTATCGTGTGTACCGTCGTTGTTTGGCGAGAACACGTTCGGGAAGTGCAGTTCGCTGTTCGCAAAGGTAGGTTCAGGCGTATAGTATACCGGCTCGTCGGTACAGCCTCCGTTGCTGGCTACTACCGAGATGCTGCCGTTGCCGAAGCCTGCCGTTACCGTGATGCGCGTGGTGCCTTGCCCGGACACGATGCTCCAGCCTGCCGGCACTGTCCAGGTATAGGTAGTGGCTCCCGGTACCGGATCTACCTCATAGCTCAGGCCAACGCATGGGGTGCTAAGGTCTCTTATACTTGTAACGCCTTCAGCTGGCATAGCCGCCACGTTCAGGGAAGCTGGCTCTGTGGTGCCGCAGCCATTCGTGCCTTTCACGGTGATAGTTCCCGCTCCAGGGCCTGTTATTACGGTAATCACTGCCTTGCCCTGGCCGGAAACGATTTGCCAGCCCTCTGGTACCGTCCACTCATAGGCTGCTCCCACGGATGGGTTTGCCACGCTGAAAGTTACAGTTGTACCCGCGCATACTTCAGGTGTTCCGACTATGCCGCTTGGCGTAGCTGGTAGGGCAGGGGAAGGTACTACATCCAGCTCAGCTGTTCCGCTAACTTGGCAGCTGTTCTTAGCCGTTACCTTTATTTTACCTGCAGTCCCGTTGGCAACTACCTCGATGGTGCTGGTGTTGTGACCGGAAACGATCTGCCAGCCTGCCGGCACCTCCCAAATGTAAGTATCCACATTGCCTGTGGCACTGGCCGACACACTGTATGTTGTTGTTACGCCCTGGCAAGGGTTAATTGGGCCAACGGTGATCTCCGGAGTCAGTGGCGCCGTCTGAGACACGACGTTCTTACGCGCCGTACCTCCATTGCCGCAGGCATTCACAGCTGTCACGGATACCTCGCCTGGCGCTGCGCCTGCTGTTACAGTAACGCTGGTGGTACCCTGTCCGGCAGTAATGTTCCATCCGGCAGGCACAGCCCACTCATAGGATATGGCACCACTAACCGGTTGAATGCTGTACGTTAGCCCAGTGGCTCCCTCGCAGAAGGTTGTAGCCGGACCGGTGATTTCGCCAGGGGCTATCGGTGTGTTATCTGCCACGCCTACAGCCAGCTTGGCAAGTCCGCTCTCGCCGCAGCTGTTGCCGGCCAATACCGTTACCTCGCCACCGCTTGTGCCTACTTTTACTTCTATGGTCTGCGTGCCCTGGCCGGAGATGATTTCCCATCCTGTCGGAACTGTCCAAGTATAAGTAAAGGCGGTGTTGACAGGGGCTATAGTATAGGTGGCGGTGGTGCTAACGCATACTTGCGCAGAGCCTGTAATCACTCCCGGTGTGGCAGGAGGTGCCGTGTTCAGGATAAGGTCTCTGGAAATGGTGCCGCTGTCGCCGCAGTCGTTCTTGCTGGTTACGCTGATGGTTCCGGCATTATTGCCTACCAGCACCTTTATACTTGCGGTGCCCTGTCCGGAGATGATCGTCCAGCCTGTTGGCACCTGCCAGAAATAGCCTGAAGCGTTGGCAACTTCCTCCACGTAGAAGGTGGCCTCAGTGCCTTTACACACATCCAGGTTACCAAGTATGGCCACAGGTGTTGCCGGAGCCGCGTTGGTAGGTGTTACCTGTAGGGTCTGCGCGCCACCCGGTCCACAGCCGTTCTCCGCTGTTACGCTCACGGTGCCGCCTGTACCATTGGTGATGACGCTAACAGTGGTGCCTTTGTTCTCTACCACCTGCCAGCCAGCCGGGAAAGACCAGTTATACTGGTAGGCTCCCTCTACCGGGTCAATGCTGAACGTATAAGTACCGCCAGCACAGGTAACGGTGTTACCTGTGATTGGCCCTGGTATGGCCGGCACCTCAGAAGTCATAATAGCCGTCAGCTGCGACTCTCCGGTTACACCGCAGGCATTCTGAGCTCTTACTGAGATGATAGTTGGAGCAGAGCCCGCGTTTACCACAATGCTGGTCGTGCCCTGGCCGGATACAATTTCCCAACCTGCGCCATTGCCCACCGACCAGATATAGTTAGAGGCAAAAGCTACGGGCTCTATAGAGTATGTTACTTGTTTCTGGCCAACACAAACCGAAGGAGGTCCGCTGATGGCACCTGGCTGGTCTGGCGGAGATGGCACCACGGTTACGTTAATGGCCGCTGCAGTACCCTGCCCGCAGTCATTCTCGCCTTTCACAGTTACCTCGCCAGCCGTGTTGCCAGCCGTTACGGTGATTTTTGATGTTCCCTGGCCAGCTGTTATGGTCCATCCCGCCGGCACAGTCCAGGTATAGGTGTTCACACCGGCAATCAGATCTACGCTGAACTCATAGCCAGCCTGACCTTCGCATACTTCTCTCGGGCCATGAATTGGGGCCGGAGGAAGCGGAGGCTGTGTCTGAGGCACCACGTTAAGCTCACTGGAGGCACCCGTGCCGCAGCCATTCACCGCCGACACTGTTACTTTAGCGCCGTTTGCTCCTGTCTGCACCTCGATGCTGGTGGTACCCTGGCCAGAGATAATGGTCCAGCCTGTCGGCACCGTCCAGGTATAAGAATTTGCTCCTGTTATCGGATCTATACTATAAGTAGTGGTTCCGCCCACGCAGCCATACTGCGAACCGGAGATTGGCCCTGGTTGCAGCGGCACATCGTCCGCAGGCACCACAGCCAGCCTGCTTGGGGCGCTTGGGCCGCAGTCGTTCCAGGCCACTACCGTAATGTCACCGCCATTAGCTTTGGCGTTTACCACAATGCTGGTAGTACCCTGGCCAGACACGATTTCCCATCCGGCGGGCACCGTCCACTCATATCGGGTAGCATTCGGAACCGGCTCTACGGAATATTTCAAGCCTGTTTGGTTGATACAGGTATTCACGTCGCCGGTTATAGCGCCCGGCGCCGGGCTAGGGGAAGAAACCGGCTCTATGTGTTTTGTAATTGGCTCGCTCACACCACAGCCGTTCTTGGCCACCACGGCTATGTCAGCGGGAGAGTTGCCCACTTTTACCATTACCTGTCTGGTGCCTTGACCGGACACTATCGCCCAGCCGGAGCCCTGTGGTGCGGTAATCGTCCAGGTATATTCAGTGGCGGTAGGCACTGCAGGCACCTCATACGGCACGGTGGTATCTACGCAACCTTGGATGGTACCTATGATTTCTGATGGTGCCAACGGCGATTGGTCATCCACCTGCACGTACTTCGTCTGAGGTTCGCTTGTGCCGCAGGCATTTACGGCATGCACCTGCACGTTGCCGCTGTTGTTGCCCGGTCTTACCACGATCTCGGTAGTACCCTGTCCGGAAATAAACGTCCAGCCATTAGGAATTACCCAGTTATAGGAGGTGGCATTTGCCACAGGGGCTATGCTGAAGGTAGCCTCCTCCAGGCCACTGCAGACAGCGTCTGGCCCGGTGATAGGGCCTGGCTGGTTCGGCACAGCTGACTGCACGGCAATATCCAATGTTCTGGCAGGGCCCTCGCCGCATGTGTTGCTGGCTGTTACCTTCACAAAGCCCATATTATCCCTGATAGCCTCAGTTCCCACCTTTACCCTGATGGATGTTGCCGTGCCCGGCGTACCGATAGGGGTAAAGCTCCAACCAGAAGGAACGCTCCATGCATAGCTTGTGGCGCCATCCACGGGCGTAATGCTGTATACAAACTCATCGCCAAGACATACTTCGGTAGGCCCTGCTATGACACCTGTTTCAGATACCAGCACGCAGAAGTTCAGGCTGCTTGTGTTGTTAGAAGGAATCTCGTCTACGGTTGTGCCCTCCACACTCACCATACTGGAGCGGATGCCCGCCTTATCGGTTCTGGTAACAACGGTTATAACAACTTCTTCTTTGTAGTTAAGGTCTCCTATGCTCCAGCTTGTGCCGCTAAAAGCAGGATTGGAAGGATCTTGGCGCACTATTACCCCGGCAAGGCTTTCCCCGGACACTACCACATTCTCTGCATTAGTGGGTCCGTTGTTTTTTACCCGGATGTAGTAGGTAACCTCCTCGCCAAAGGCGTAGGTATCGCGACCTCTGGAGCCGGGCTCTTTCGTGAGCGTTACTTCAAGGTCGGCAGGGTGGGCAATGGCGTTATTGGAAAGCGTTATGCTCCCGTTGCTACCGGCGCCGATGGCGGCGAGGCGCCCCTGTATCGACGCGCCATCCTCCATGGTAATATTGCTTCTGGAAAAGATATTACCCAAGGCCGCAGCACTCTTTCTCACCGTTACATCACCCTCTACAAGCCAGAATAAATTGATGCCTGTGGCGCCGCCGGAGAGTTCATACTCTGCTTTTACTACGTCCAGCGTACCTGTTACCTTGATAATAAATACAGGATTGGTAAGGTTCTGACCGTTGAAGGTGAGTTTGCTGTTTAGCGTAGCATTCCCATTGATGGTGTACACACCAGGTGTAATGGTTTGTCCGCCGAGTTCTCCGGCAGGAAGATTCGCCCCGGTCTGAGAGGCTAAGAAGTTCATGGCGGCTCGGGCGTCAGTCACAGCTCGTTGTGCCAATGCGTCATTGGTGTGCACCCCTTGCTCAGCTGTTCCTGGAGGGAAACCACTTAAGTTACCTGCACCAGAAGTTAAACCAACTTTGGCCTCTACTACAGTATTATCCGTGTTAGTTATCTTATTTGATGCCAAGGCGCCAAACTCATACATAGCACCAAGCGTGGGTGCCGTCTGGGCAGCGGCCCCGGCAGCAAACACGCAAAAGCACACTACCAGGAGTATGACTTTTTCTAACCAGCTTACCATTCAGTTATTCGTAAAATTTCTTTATATTATCTTCGCTTAAGGTGAAACATTGAGTTGTGCTGCGACATCCAACATTGTACTAAACCAACTGCCTCTGAACAGCTTTCCTCTTTGAGTCAATTTTTCAGGTGCAATAATAGACTTTAAAAATTACATTGAAAAATTATTAAATCAGCATTTTGCACTAATCAATTATAGTACAACTAAAATTTCACATTTTTTTGTACAATACAAGTTTTGCTTAAAAGTTTAAATATTTTCATTATCAAATAATATAAATACATATCTATAATTATATACTAACCTCTTTTCCACGCTCTTTTCAGCCTTGGATCTTATAATAGTAGAAGTATTACTTTTTAAATTTTGATCGCACGAGCCTCAGCACAGCAGCTATATAACATTCCAAATACTGGGCTCTTCGGCAGGACTTGTCTAACAGGTAGAATAAAACAAAACGCCCGGGCAGCTGTGTCTGCAGCTGCCCGGGCGCCTTCAAAAAAACACTCGTAAGTTCAGAGTATACTTACCATACCCACTGCGGGCAAATAATGCGCCTGTCGTTTAGCAGCTTGAACCCAAGCACCACCTCGTGGGTGCCTGCGCTCACCTTGTTGAGGTCGGAGGTGGTAAAGTCGTAAGAGTAGGAGAGGTCGAGCAGCGGGCTGATGTATACACCCACCATAGCAGTCAGGGCATCGTTGTGGCGATAGGCACCGCCTACCCAAAAGCGCTCAGCGTACATCACCCGCAGGCTGGCGTCTATAGAGGTCGGACTGGGATCGGCCATTTTCACCATCACGGAAGGGATGACGTCTATACTTTCAGTGGGCTCCAGGCGGTAGCTGGCTGTTATGAAGTAGTGCCGCTGCAGGGGCAGTGTGGCCTCGTTGCTTCTGTCTGCGTTAAAGCTGCCGGCATCTTCCAGCAGCTGCGCCCCCGCCACGCCAACCGAGAAGTTGCGCGAGTAAAGCCAAAGCCCCAGGTTCAAATCCAACACGGTGTTATTGATGTTGCCTCCGGCCAGCAGCGGGTCGTTATCGTTCGAGAAATCCAGGTCGCTGGCGTTAATGGAATTGCGGATGAGGCCAGTGGACACACCCCCGGACAGATTTATACTTGTGGTGAGTGGCAGGTGGTAGGCATAGGAAACACTAAGCCCCGTGCGGCGCAGCGGCCCGGTTTTGTCGGTGTGCAAAATTGCCCCCACCCCATGGTGCGCCAGCGCCTTGTGGTACCTGTTGCTGGCGGCCCCCTTGTTTAGCGGCGTGTGCGCAGAAAGATAATAGGTTGTTGGCGCCCCCTCAATCCCTACCCACTGCCTGCGGTGGCTCAGCCTGATGTCGGCATAGTCTTCTATACCGGAAATGGCCGGGTTGAGCAGGTAGTTGTTGATCATGTACTGGCTGTGCTGCGGGCGCTGTTGTGCCGCAGCCTGCATTGCCACAGCCATCAACGAAAGTATAAGTATAAACGGCTTGGTCATGTCTTAACGGATAATGGTCACGTTCCCGGAGAGCGGCTCCTCGTTGGTGCTGCGCAGGTAGATGAGGTAGTAGTAGGTGGCCACCGGCAGCTCCTTGCCATTGTAGGTACCATCCCACGGCACGCCATACCCCTTGGAGCTGAAGATTTTGTTGCCCCAGCGGTTAAACACCTCCACCCGCATGTCCGGGTAATTCTCGTAGTTCTTGATCTCCCATACCTCGTTCACATTGTCGCCATTCGGGGAGAAGGCATTGGGCACCTCGATTGCCGGAATCACCTCCACTGTCACGCTGGCTGTGTCGGTACAGCCCTCTTCAGTGGTTACAGTTACAGTATAGGTGGTGGTCTCCTCAGGCTTGGCAATCGGGTTCTGCAGCGTCGGGTCGTTCAGGCCAGTGGCAGGCTCCCAGAGGTAAGTTGCCCCACCAGAGCCACGCAGCTCCACCGGCTGCCCCTGAATAATAGTCACATCTTCGCCTGCGCTTGCCTCTGCGGTTACCACCGTTACTGTGGCCGGGGTGCGGACGGCGCTGGCGCATTGCTGGTTATTCACGGCCTCCACGTAGTAGGTGGCGGATTGCGTCACGTTATCCACCGGAAACTCTGCTCCGATAAACACGGGGTTGCCTCCGGTGGAAGCAGTATACCACCTGTACTCCAGGCCATCGGCATTGCTAACCGCCAGCGTAACCGACTCACCGAAGCAGGCGGTGGCATTGCTAACTGTCAGTGTTGGAGCCTCGGGCAGCGGAAGCACGCTTATACTTACTACATTGGAGGTATCGGAACAAGTACCGGAGAACACAATCCTACGGTACCAAGTATCGCGCAGCAAAGCTCCTGGCTGGTAGTTCTGTCCTGTGTTGGTTCCGGAGGCCTCTACAAAGCCCATATCAGGCCCCGTGGTGCTGCTCTCCCACAAGTAAGTATATCCCCCGGCACCGTCTGTGGGCAGGCTACCGTTAATCTGCGGCGGCTCCTGCGACTGGCAGGCACTGGGTTGTGTAGCTGTGATGGTATTGTTTCGCAGGGCAGGCGCTACCCGTATTTCCAGCACCGCAGAAGTGTCGGCGCCGCAGGAGGCAGAGGTCACCACGCGACGGAACCAGGTCGTGGTCGTCAGGTTGCCGGCCGAATAATTTTGCCCGTTGTTGGTTCCGGCAGCGGCCCTGAAACCAGTAGCAGGACCAGTGGTGCTGCTCTGCCACAGGAAAGTATAACTGCCGCTGCCACCCGTTGGCTCCGTGCCATTTAGTATGGAGGGAGCCGTACCAATACATACCTGTGTTTGCTCGGCGCTGATTTCGTTGTTCTCCAATCTTGGGAAGACCCTGATCCGGATGGCTTCGGAGTAGGAAGTACAGCCTGCCGAGGTGACTGCCCTGCGGAACCAGGTATCGCCCTGCCGCAGAGCACCTGCCGGTATGGTGTAGTTCACATCGTCGTTGGCGCCGGGAGCTGCCGCAAAGCCTTCGTCAGGGCTTGTCGTGCTCACTTCCCACAGGAAAGTATAGGGCCTGCCACCGCCACCCGTAGGCTCAGATCCGATAAGTTCTCCGGGCGTATCACCTTCGCATATTTCGGTAGGCTCTGCGCTAATGGTATTGGCACTGGCGGGCACTGGCTCCACTGCAATGATGGACACTGCCTCACTGATGTTCTCGGCGCAGCTTCCGGAGAACACCACACGCCGGAACCAGGTATTGCCCGAGACGGCCTGGGTAGGAGTATAGTCTTTGGTGTTGTTCGTGCCGGGAGCCGGCGTAAAGCCAGCGGTAGGGCTGGTGGTGCTAATCTCCCAACGGTAACGTGGCGGCGCACCCGGGGCGCCGCCCGTAGGCGTGGAGCCGGTTATGGTTGGCGGCACCGCCCCAATACACAGACTGCCTACCTGTCCCCCCTGCAGCTCAATGGTGTTATCCGCAATGGCTGGCACTACCGTGATGGGAATAGGCGTAAAGTCGCTGATGCAAATAATGCTGTTAGCCGTGTCTATGGCTGCTACATAGAACGTGATGTCGCCTGTCAGAGAAGGCGTGGTAAACGTAGGGCCTGTTGACAGAGGCGTGGCGTTGGGATCGTTGGTATCGAACCAGGCAAAGATTGGCCCCGGTCCGGATGGCGTAAGCTCCACCATATCGCCTTCGCAGGCCGTTATGGGTGTTTGTATGATAGGTGCTGCGGGCTGTTGAAGTATAACCACCTCCTGTACCGGCGCCGGCTGCCCCTGGTAAATAGCGTTGGAGCTACCGCACTCATTTATCGCCTCCAGCGACACGGTGTACCTGCCGGGCAGGGAGAAATTATACTTGAATTGGAACACATCGGAGTTGAAAGTTTGTGTGGTGCTGGTAGGGCCAGTAATGGTCAGCCTGACGGTGATATTCTCGCCCAGATTTTTATCCACAAACAAGCCCCCGCCTGCCCCTCCTCCGGGACCGCTGCTACTATAGTCTATTTCGGTGGGGCCGCACACGGTTACGCTAGGCGGTAGCTGCACCTGCGGCCAGCCCACCACAATGCCCTGCGAGGTCGTGTCAGAGTCGCAGCCGTTGGTCACGATTTGCTCTATGGTATACACGCCCGACTGCGTGAACCGTATACTTGGCTCCGCCGAGGCAGAGTCGCCGGTTTCGAAAGACCAGCCCTGCGCAGGCTGTATGGACCACTTATAAGACAAGCCTCCTCCTGTCGCGCTGTCAGCCAAGGTGACGATGATAGGCACACAGGGCGGCTGCTGCGCCTCGTCCACCCGTTTCTTTTCGGCAATGGAGAAATTGGCCTTGGGCTCCTTGCTCACATTGAAATCTTGGGTAAAGATTGCCTCGCAGCCGTTGCCCGCAATAGCCCGGATGGTAATCGGGAAAGTACCGATGGTGTCATAAGCTGTCGGGTTGGAGATCGGGAAATCGCCACGGCTGTACTGCTGCTCCGGCTCACCGTTTCCCCAATCAACAAAGTAGGTGCGGATATCAGAGAGGTAGGGCTCTGCCACCTCATTGTTGATTTTAGCAAAGACCTCTATGTCATTGTCTTCTATAGTATCCGGCAAGCACACCTGAAAATTGGTCTCTTCCGAGAAGCTGATTTCCGGGAGGCTGTTGATCGTGATCGTCTGACGCACGGTGTCTGAATTACAGCCCAGCGCGTTGGAGGCAAAGGCGCTCACCTCATAATCTACATCTCCCACACCCACTGAAGTATACGTGTGCTTCACCTCCGGCCCGCGGGCAGTGGCCCCGTCCCCGAACAACCAAGTATATGTTACATTCGGATCTGGCACGTTTACCGAGAAGGTAAGTTCCTGGTCAGCGCAAATGGAATTGGCAGCGGTAGGTGTGGGTGTTACAATAAAACCGGGGGAAGCAGGCTTGGGGTTTACAGTTATAAGGCGCCGAGAGGAAGTGTTTGTGTTGCAGGTGCCGCCGGAAACCTGTACCTGATAGGCGCCGGACTCAGTTACCTGTAGCGTTCGGCCGGTTTGGCCATCCATTTCAGCACCATCCTTTATCCATTGGTAGCTAAACCCCTCAGGTGCAATCAACTCAGTAGTTTCTCCCTCACAAAGCAGTGTTCGCCCGTTTACGGTAATCGTAGTAGGACAGCTATCCTGTGCCGCAACAGCATGAGTAAGCAGAAGCAGCAAGGAAAGCAAACCAGGAAACAAATGCCTTTTCAACAGAAGGTACATCAAGATAGTAGTTAAGGGTGATCTATAGGCTCAGCGTTTTTGTATTACGAAAATCATATATATTAAGATACACAAGCGTGGCCCGGTATCGGCCCAACTATACACTGGGCGAGGGAGAAAAAAGGCACAGGGACAACCGCAGCAGGAAACAGAGGCCACGCCGCCCTTTACCTCTAGTGCCAAACTCTTTAAAAGGTTACAACACTTCTTTGCTTTTTATCATCTACAGATACTTAACGTGCTGTATTCCTGCAAATTGTGTTGCACCTCCGAAACACCATCCATGCAAAAAAACAGCGCCGCCTGACTCGGTGTTGAATCAGGCGGCGCTACAGGCGAGATAGCTATAGGAGAAATAAGGAAGATTAAGCTGAGATAGTGTCGAACAGAAGCTCGTTCCGCTGTTTACCCACCACCTCAAGGGCACCCATCTTGCGCAGACAATAGGTTATTTGCCGGCAGCGGTAAAGTGGTAAGGCCAAGGCCGCCGACAGTGTTTTATTCGAAAAGGGACGTGGTAAATACTCAGGGATGAAACAGAGAAAATCGGCGGCGCTTGTAAAGCGGTGGGAGCTCACCACCTCCAGCAGTTTCCTGTCTTTTATACTTTCGCGCTTCCGGTGTTTGCTGCCCTTGCCATCGCGGCAGCGGACCTCCTCTTCCCGTATCATCGGAAACTCCATCGTAAAGTTCTCGTGCTTGATGAGCTCCGGAATACGCACCAGTTCCTCGAATATGTCTGTCAGGCTGCCGCGAAATGGGGACTTGCGCCTTGATTTTATTTTTGTGCCCGTCGTATCTACCTGTAGCACCCACTTCTCAAGCGTGACAGGATGAAGCAGGTGCACCGGATGCTCTTGTACCAGCACCTCCAGCTTTTGCCGGATGGCTGAGAAATTTCGCGTCTGTATCTCTACTAACTGCCCGCCCCGCACCAGATCAATAAAGTACCCATTCAAAGGCACCTCAAACTGATCCGCTGGCTGCGCATACCACTGCTTTAGGGCCGCGTGCAGCGAACGCTCATTCTGTACACCTATACCTGCTACCTTCTTTTGCTCTTTTTCTAGGGATTCTTCAGCCTCTGCCTCCACGACCAGTATCATGTTTACCCCAAAGCTAATCTATTACGTTCCCTTTTCCCATACCCAGTTGCCCCTGCCACTATGGCAACAGCAATAGGACGGTTTTCCCAATCTGAGCGCAGCTCGCAAATTTACACATACTGCGCTAGGCTTGACTTTTTCTAATAGATCTCGTACTAACAGAATCAGTTGCCGCTAGACATTCTGTTGCTGCATCTGAAGCCACCCCACACTTTAAGAAAACAAACTTATGTTCAAAGATACGCCAGAACCGCTCGTAAAGAGTGGAGAGAATACTGCCCCCTCAGTAGCTGCAGGCAACAACACACCCACCGGCAAGCACAAGAAGCAAGATACAGCCAAGGTGGAAGGTCTTATGCAGCAATTCCCAGATGTAGTTTGCCTTTCGCACCTGCGCTGGGACTTTGTTTACCAGCGCCCGCAGCACCTGCTTTCCCGTTTTGCCCGCCATGCACGTGTGTTCTTTGTAGAAGAGCCGGTATTTGAGCATGTACAGGTGCCCTACCTAAGCACCTGTTACAGAGAGGGCAATTTGTTGTTGGCAATACCGCACCTGCCGCATGGCCTGCAGGAGGAGGAGATAGAAGCCATACAGCACCGCTTGTTAAATCAGCTCTTTACCGAACACAAAGTAGCGGAACACATCCTCTGGTATTACACGCCTATGGCCCTTGGCTTTACCAGGCACTTAGAGCCTGTTCTCACGGTATACGACTGCATGGACGAGCTTTCGGCCTTTAAGTTTGCACCGCCGCGCCTGAAAGAACTGGAGCAGGAGCTGTTTAAAACTGCCGACTTGGTGTTTACCGGGGGACAAAGCCTATTTGAGGCAAAACAGAAACAACATCCTGCCGTGAAGGCTTTCCCGAGCAGCATCGACAAAGACCATTTCGCACAGGCCAAGCACACATTAACGCCACCTTCTGACCAGAAAGATATACCAGCGCCACGACTCGGCTTTTTCGGGGTGATAGATGAACGCATGGATATTGACCTGCTGGCAGCATTAGCCGATGCCCGGCTGGATTGGCAGCTGGTTATGATTGGCCCGGTAGTGAAAATTGACCCGGCCTCACTGCCGCAGCGGCCTAACATCCATTACCTGGGGAGCAAATCCTACCGGGAGCTACCGGCTTACATTAGCGGATGGCAGGTGGCCTTGCTACCTTTTGCCCTCAACGAGTCCACGGCTTTCATCAGCCCCACCAAGACTCCCGAGTACCTGGCGGCTGGCAAACCTGTGGTATCTACTCCTATTCGTGATGTCGTGCGTCCTTACGGCAAAGAGGGCTTGATACACATCGCCGGCACGGCACCAACCTTTATTCAGGCCGTAGAAGCAGCCCTGTTGCAACAGGACAACCGGGAGTGGCAGCAAAAAGTGGAGGCTTTCATGCAGGACATGTCCTGGGACCAAACCTGGCACGGCATGGTGGAGCTAATGGCAGAGGCGATACAGGAGAAGAAGCAGGTTTAAGGCAGGGCTGGAGGTATGTTTGATTTCTTGATCGTAGGAGCCGGCTTTGCAGGAAGCGTGCTGGCTGAGCGGCTGGCCTCGCAGCTTAATAAGAAAGTGCTAATCATCGACAAGCGAAACCATATTGCCGGCAACGCTTACGACCACTATAACGAGGAGGGAATACTGATGCACAAGTATGGCCCGCACATCTTCCACACCAACTCCAGGGAGGTGTTCGAATACCTATCGCAGTTTACGGCGTGGCGGCCTTACGAGCACCGGGTGCTGGCCAGCGTGGATGGGCAACTCGTGCCAATTCCCATCAACCTCGACACCATCAACAAGCTCTATGGCCTGAGCCTGACTGCTTTCGATGTGGACGGCTTCTTCAAGTCTGTGGCGGAGGAAGTATCACCGGTCCGTACCTCGGAAGATGTGGTAGTGAGCCGGGTGGGGCGGGAGCTGTACGAAAAGTTCTTCCGCAACTATACCCGCAAGCAATGGGGCATGGACCCCTCAGAACTTGACAAGTCCGTGACCGCGCGGGTGCCGGTGCGCACCAGCCGCGATGACCGCTACTTTACCGATACGTACCAGGCCATGCCGCTGCACGGCTACACCGCCCTGTTCGAAAAACTGCTGAGCCACCCCAATATCAAAATCATGCTTAACACCGACTACAAGGATATAGTAGGCATGATACCGTTCCGGGAGATGATTTACACCGGCCCGGTGGATGAGTACTTCGGTTACCGCTACGGCAAACTACCGTACCGCTCGCTGGAGTTCCGGCACGAAACGCTGGACAAACCCGTGCACCTCCCGGTGGCCGTGGTCAACTACCCCAACGAGCACGCCTTTACCCGCATCACGGAGTTTAAGTACCTGACAGGGCAGCAGCACCAAAAGACCAGCATCGTGTATGAATACCCGCAGGCGGAAGGCGATCCCTATTACCCTGTGCCACGCCCTGAGAACGCCGAGATCTACAACCAGTACAAGGCTCTAGCCGACGCTACCCCAAACGTATACTTTGTGGGCCGGCTGGCTACCTATAAATACTATAACATGGATCAGGTAGTGGCGCAGGCACTCACGCTTTTTAAGAAGCTTGCTAAAGGGGAACAACGAGGCGCCTTAACTGATGCGCCAAAGAAGCCGGTTATAGAAAGTAATGTATGGAACGGCACCATCACGAACGTCAGTAAAAATGGAGTCCACTGAGCAGCCCATGCCCCGGGCAGGCAGCAAAGCCGGCGAGACAAAAGGGGCCAGAGAAACTAGCCTAGAAAAGAAAAATGGGTTCCCTGCTTTTGCGCTAGAGCCGGATCTACCTTGGATCCAGGTAGCTTCAGAGGCTCCATACTTTGTAACTGAGGCTGGTGATTCCTGGACACCCATCGGGCAAAACGACGCCATCACCTGGCCCGATTTTGAAGGACTCTTCCGCAGAAAGAACCTGCAGCAGGTAGAGGGGCACCTGGCATGGCTGGCCGGACATGGCGTTACCTGCCTGCGCCTGATGCTGGAATACGCGCAGGGGCGCCACCGATACTTCGAGAAGCCTGCAGGCACCTTCTCCCCAAGCATGGTGCAGCTTTGGGATGACCTTTTCCGCCTGTGCGCCAAGTATGGAATTCGCATTTTACTCACGCCCGTGGACACTTTCTGGATGTGGCTTAACTGGAGACATCACCCCTACAACCACCAAAACGGAGGCCCCTGCAAAGACCGTTCGGAATGGCTCCTTTGCCCCGACACGCTACAGGCCATCAAGAACAGGTTGAGCTTTGCCACCGAGCGCTGGGGCGGGAGCGGCGTGCTGTTTGCCTGGGACCTGTGGAACGAGATCCATCCTGCCCATGCCGGTGGCAGAACAGAGGTGTTTGGCGGCTTTGTAAAGGAACTGAGCCAGCACCTGCGCGATACGGAACTACGGCTTTACGGCCGTAGCCATCCTCAAACGGTGTCGCTGTACGGGCCGGTGCTGGATGAGCACCCGGATGTGGCAGATGTGATTTTCCGGCACCCAACGCTCGACTTTGCCAGCACGCACTTTTACGACGCCGCCACCATCAACGACCCCAGAGACACGGTTGCCTCTGCCATCTGCACTGGGCAACTCGTGCGCCAGGCATTGGAGCACCTACAGGGCAACCGCCCTTTTTTTGACAGCGAGCACGGTCCTATCCACTCCTTCAAGGACAAGCACATCACCTTCCCGGAGTATTTTGATGATGAGTACTTCCGGCACATGCAGTGGGCGCATCTGGCTTCCGGCGCAGCGGGCGGAGGCATGCGCTGGCCCAACCGCCATCCGCATTGCCTCACCCATGGCATGCGCCGCGCCCAGAAAAGTATGGCCGAGTTCGTAAAGCTGATTGATTGGAAGGCCTTCCGAAGGAGAAATTTAAACAAGGAGGTGCTGGTGAGCGATTCTGCTTTTGCCGTCTTTGCCTGCGCTGATGAGAAACAGGCCGTGCTGTGGCTGCTCCGCACGGACAGCAGCCAAAAGAGAGCCGATGGCATGGAAACACTAAACCAGGAGGCCGCGCCGCTGACGGCGCAAGTACAGCTACCAGGTATGGCCCAGGGGAAATACCGCATCACGTACTGGGATACCTGGGAAGGCAAAAAGATAGCAACGATTGTTCAGCATACTTCCGCCCCCGGGTTGCTGCTGCGCCTGCCTCCGGTTAAGACCGACGTGGCAGTGGCGGTGCGCAGAAGCTAGTGTCGCCGGTATACTTTTCAGGCAGTGTTTATACTTCGGGGTTTTGTGAGGGAGATGGTGCCCAAAGTATAAAAAAACAAAAGGCCTGACTCAATTCTGAGTCAGGCCTTTCTCTGAGGTAGCGGGGACAGGACTCGAACCTGTGACCTTTGGGTTATGAGCCCAACGAGCTACCAACTGCTCCACCCCGCACTGTTATGATGATGCAAAAGTATATTAAATATATTTGCCAAGCAAGTATGTGTACCTAAAAACACGTAAAATGTTCGGCTTTTTCTAAAATTTACTAGTTATGCCAAAGTGTATCTTGGAATACTTGAATGATAGCGGTTGTTGCGTTGATTGCCCGAGCGAGTAAACCAGCTGAAAGATACCCGCGCCTGTGCTAAAGCTGATACCCGCGCCTACACCGAAGGGATAATCTTCGTTAGAACTTTGCTCCAGATCGCGCCGGTAGTAGCCTTGGTCGTAGAACAGGAGGGCGTAGGAATCGGAGTCGGTGAAGAGGCGGTACTCCAGGGTGCCCACGGCGTAGCTGCTGGCATAGAAAAAGTAATCGTCGAAGCCGCGGATGGAGGAGAGCCCGCCCAGGCGGTACATATCATTTAGAAAAATCTGATCGTTCAGGATGGCCTCGCCGCGCAGTCTTGTCAGCAGGGAGCTGTTCTTGCTCAGCCGCAGGAAGTTCTCCAGCCTTAGGCTCAGGCTTAGCTGGGAGGTTTTCATATCCAGCGTGTCGTAGAAGCTTTTCTCCAGTTCGGCGCTCCGCAGCAGCTTCTTGGTGCCTGCCGCAAACTGCAGCTCCAGCAGCCTGCCCCGGCGCGGGAAGTAAAAGTCGTCCAGGTTGTTCCAAAGGTAGTTGAGGCCGTAGGTGGTTGTCTGGGCGTCGGCCAGGTCGAGCTGCTGCAGCCGCTGCGGGCTTACCTCCGAGAGCAGGCGCGAGTTCCGCCACTCGGTAAACAGGCTGAACTTGCCATACTTTAATGTATAGTAGCCCACCTGCAGGCGTGGCTGCACCGTGATGAACGTGGAGTCTTGTTTGAGCAGGCTGAACTTGGTGCCCACCTCAAACGGGCTACCCAGGAAGTTAGGGTGCAGGTACTCGCCGTTGAGCACCACAGAGCCTGCGCTTACGCGTCGCCACTGCAGCCCCAGTTGCTTGCCCGAGCCCCTGATATTACGAATATTCAGGTTTGCCTCGCCGGTTATCAGCAGCTTTCCCTCCCGGTTCGGGTCTGGCAGAAAGCCCACCACGCCGTCAATCTGGTTGGCCTGCCTGTCTTCCAGGAAATAGTATACTTTGGCTTTGTCGCTGGTGAAGCGCACCTGTGCCGGCTGCGTCGATTTGATGTAGGGCAGCTGCGTGAGCATGCGCTCAGAGGCATTTATCTGGTCTTGGTTGTAGAGCTGGCCGGGCAAGAGCTGCAGGTAGCGCATCAGAAACTTAGGCTGCGTCCTGGACTTGCCCACAATCTCCAGCGTGTCGTAGGTTACGGCAAAGGCCTTCTCTACCATCAGCGTGGCCGATACTTTGTTCCCCTCTATACTTACTGAGTCGAGCCATACCTGGGCGAAGGGATAGCCGTTGCGCTCGGCATAATTCAGCAGGCGCTGCTGCAGCTTTACGAACTCGGCTGGCCGGAAGGGCACGTTGTGGTAAAACTTCTCCCTGAAGCCGGCCTCCATCAGTATCCCCTCGCCCAGGTTGCCGTTGCGCAGCTGCGCCCACGCAAAAGGCTGTCCTATATGAAGTTTCACGTGGAGCGTGTCCGGGCCAAAGTATAAACTGTCGGCGGAGGCCAGCAGGTAGGCGTCCTGCTGCAGCCTGTACACCAGCGCCCGCACCTCCTTCACCGCCTCGGCCGAGTCGGGCAGGGCCTGCCGGAAGTTATACTGCCGCAGCACCTGCGCGCCCTCTTTGTCTGATGCCTTTACCGAGAGCTGCACCCTGGCCGCCCGCTCCGGCTGTTTCTCCTCCGGCTTCCTGGCCTGCTTTTGCGCTGCGGTATCGGGCTGCGCCCCCTGCGCGCGCGCCTGCTCCGGCCACAACAGGGGCAGCAGCAGGCAAAGCAGGAAGGCAGCTATTTTGTACATTTGTGCGGTTGAACTGTTAGAGGGCTAAATTGTTAAAGGATGTAGGGTGACACAACAGCGCCCGGTTTATACTTCATGCCTGCAAAGGTAAAAGCTTCTGGTATACTTTATACTTTTAGTGAAAGCACAGTTTACAGACCATCAGCATTTTAATCTCTTAACTAGCTAATCAGTGTCCGGCATCTACTTACATATCCCGTTCTGCAAACAGGCCTGCCATTACTGCGACTTCCACTTTAGCACCTCCATGGGCCACAAGGAAGTCACCATACAGGCCATTTCCCGCGAGCTGGAGCTGCGCCGGAGCTACCTGCAGGACCAGGAGGTAAAGACCATTTACTTTGGGGGCGGCACCCCGTCGCTGCTGACGCAGGCAGAGCTGCAGCTTTTGCTACAAACCATAAAAGGCTTATTTATAGTTTCGGAGGATGCCGAAATAACCCTGGAGGCCAACCCCGACGACCTGAAGCCGGAGAAGCTGCAGGAGCTGAGGGCCGCCGGTATCAACCGTTTAAGTATAGGCTTGCAGTCGTTTCATGAGCCGCACCTGCGCCTGATGAACCGCGCCCACAATGCCACCGAAAGCCTGCAGTGCGTAAGAGATGCCCAGGCCGCTGGCTTCGACAACATCACCGTGGATCTGATTTACGGCATACCGGCCCCGGACCATGGCATCTGGCTAAACGACCTGGAAACGCTTTTCTCGCTTAACGTACAGCACGTTTCCTGCTATGCCCTCACCATAGAGCCTGACACGGCGCTGGGCCGCTGGAGCAAGAAAGGCAAGTTCAAACCATCTGAGGACGACTATACGGCACAGCAATTCGAGCTACTGCTGGCGCAGATGGCGCAGCACGGCTTTGTGCAGTACGAGATCTCCAACTTCTGTAAGCCGGGCTTTGAGTCGAGGCACAACAGCAACTACTGGCGCGGCGTGCATTACTTGGGCGTGGGCCCCAGCGCGCACTCGTTTAATGGCCACAGCCGGCAGTACAACGTAGCCAACAACCGCAAGTATACCGCCGCCATCAGCGAAAGTATTATTCCGGCAGAGATAGAGGAACTTACGCTCGCCGACCAGGCCAACGATTACCTGCTGACCACGCTGCGCACCACCTGGGGCTGCGATTTGGCCCTGCTGCGCGATAAGTATGCGTATGACGTGCAGGCATCCCACCGAGTATACTTGCAGGAGTTGCAGCAAAAGGACCTGGCACGTATAGCGGATAACGTTTTATACCTGACGGACAAGGGCAAGCTGCTTGCCGACCAGATCACGCTGGACCTGATGCTGGAGTAGCAGATTGGCCGTCACTTACGTTTGTCGGTCTCGTATCATTACGTAGCCGTACCCCTTAATCTCAAACACAAGCGCTCATGCTGCAGTTACGAACGGTTTTTCTCTCAGATGATTTCAAGATCGAGGCTGACGATGCGCTTGCGCTAGTCCGGACGGAATGGCTGCGCCCAGTAGAAGATGAGCAATTTGTGGTCGAGTCGATGAGGTCCCATGAGGCTGTCGTTTCCAGGAGGGCGGCGAAAATGCTGATGAACGCGGAAGACGTGTCCGTCATCAGCCCTATAACAAAGGACTGGCTCTCCAATATCTACTACGATCTGTTCTCCCATACTTCCCTTAAAAAAATGGCCCGCGTGATGCCCGACGACCTGTTCAAAAGGCTGGCCATGGTGTCGGTAGTGACCAGGGCGGACGCTGCAGAAGAGCTTACCTACGAAATCCGCGACTTTGCATCGGAAGAGGAGGCCGTGCGCTGGCTGCTGGAAGAGTAGCCCTACCATACTTTTAACCCAGGCAAGTATAGCTTTCCGGATTTTCCCTTATACTTGCCAAAAAGCCCGGGATCCATGCAAGCCACCATTACTTACCAAGACCAAACCTATACTTTTAACCCGCTGCAGCCGCTGGATATCTCGATGCCGCTGCACGACCGCCAGCCACAGCCGGAGTGCTTTTGGGCCGAGCCGTTAGCTTTTGATGTTATCCGGGTGGGGGATTTTGTGGGATCGGTGGCAGAGGGCGGCAGCACCAACTACAAACGCGTGCACCTGACCCCTCACGGCAACGGCACCCACACCGAATGCTATGGGCACATCTCCGCTGACGAAAACGCTACCATTCATAATTGCCTGAAACGCTTCCTGTTTGTGGCCCAGCTGATAACCGTGCAGCCTCAAAAGCAGGAAAACGGGGATGAGGTAGTGCTACTGGAGGATGTGCGAAAGCAACTGCAACGTATAAAACCTGAGGCCGTTATACTTCGCACGTTGCCGAACTCCGAAGATAAACTTACCCGCCACTACTCCGGCTCTAACCCGCCCTACCTGGAGCATACCATCGGCCAGTACCTGGCAGAAGAAGGGGTGCAGCACTTGCTCCTGGACCTGCCCTCTGTAGACCGGGAACTGGACGAGGGAAAGCTTCTGTGCCACCACGCGTTCTGGCAGTATCCGGAGAACACCCGCTGCGGCGCCACCATTACCGAGCTTATCTATGTGCCGGAACATATTGCAGACGGTTTATACTTGCTCAACCTGCAGATAGCCAGCCTGCAGCTAGACGCCAGCCCCAGCAAGCCTATACTTTATACTTTGTCGCCGGTGCTCCCGGAGCTGTAACAAACCTACCCAAGTAAAAATAACCGCAATGCAGATACGAGCCCTGGCGTCTGGTGAACCGTTGCCGCTGCCGTTGCTCCTGCTCGCCGATCCCAGCGAGGAACTTATACTTTCCTACATCCAGCAAAGCCATACTTTTGTGGCGGAAAAGGCGGGAACGATAGTTGGCGTGCTGGCACTACAGCCACAGGGCCAAATGGCCGAAATCAGGAACGTAGCCGTTGATACACAGCACCAGGGGCAGGGGATTGGTAGAAAGTTGGTGGAATTTGCTATTGCTCAGGCAAGGCAGCAACGTATAAAACAACTGCTCGTGTGCACCGGCAACAGCTCCATACCGGCCCTGGCGCTTTACCAACGCTGCGGCTTTAGGGTAGAAAGTATAGACAAAGACTATTTCCTGCGCACTTATCCAGAACCCATTTTTGAGAACGGCCTGCCATGCACCGACCGGATAAAGTTAAGGCTGGAGCTACATCCCCAGCCTTAGGTAGTTTAGTTGTTTAAGGTGTGATATGCTAAAAGAGCGCTTCGGCCACTTTTCTGACCGAGTCTGATTTACCCATGGAATAATAGTGCAGGCACGGCACCCCGAACGCCATCAGCTCTTTTGACTGTTGAATCGCCCACTCCACGCCTACTTGCGCGGCAGCCTTGTTATCCGGGCAGTCCTCGATGGCTTCGGCCAGGGCGCAGGGAATCTCAATGTGGAACAGGCTCGGCAGCAGGGTCAGCTGCGTTTTGGTGGTCATCGGCTTCAGCCCCGGGATGATCGGCACTGTAATGCCTTCTTCGCGGCAGCGGTTCACAAAGTCGAAGTACTTCTGGTTATCGAAGAACATCTGCGTCACGATGTAGTCGGCGCCCATTTCCACTTTCTTCTTTAGCCAGCGCAGGTCCGACTTCAGGTTCGGCGCCTCGAAGTGCTTTTCAGGGTAGCCGGCCACCCCGATGCAGAAGTCCGTGCCGTTGTGGTAGGCCTGCTCGTCATCCAGGTAAACGCCGTTGTTCATGTTCGCTACCTGCTCAATCAGCTCGGTGGCGTAGTTGTGACCGCCGGGCTCCGGCACAAAGCGCTGCTCACTTTTCACGCAGTCGCCGCGCAGGGCCAGCACGTTGTCTATCCCCAGAAAGTGCAGGTCTATCAGGGCGTTCTCGGTTTCTTCCTTGTTAAAGCCCCCGCAAATCAGGTGCGGCACGGTGTCTACCCGGTAGTGGTTCTGTATGGCCGCACAAATGCCTACCGTGCCGGGGCGCTTGCGTGTGGTACGCTTCTCCAGCAAACCATTCTCGCGCTGCTTGTACACGTACTCCTCGCGGTGGTAGGTCACGTCGATAAACGGCGGGTTAAACTCCATTAAAGGGTCAATGTGGTTGAACAGGGTTTTCATGTTCTCGCCCTTCAGCGGCGGCAGTATTTCAAAGGTGAAGAGCGTTTTGCCGTTCGCGTTTTTGAAGTGGTCTGTAACTTTCAAGTTATGTTGATGTTAAATTGCTTACCTGTTAAATTGTTGGATGGCTATACCGCCTGCTGCGCAACCGGCTTTGGCTCGTAGTTCAGGTTTGG
This sequence comes from Pontibacter chinhatensis, assembly GCF_900113285.1. Taxonomy (GTDB): domain Bacteria; phylum Bacteroidota; class Bacteroidia; order Cytophagales; family Hymenobacteraceae; genus Pontibacter; species Pontibacter chinhatensis. The sequence continues at coordinate 387,472 of NZ_FOOT01000003.1, read as the reverse complement.
CGAGAGCCAGCGCTCCAGCTCCTCCTTGGCCATACCTTTGCGCTGCGCGATGTCCGTAACTTGGTCTTCGCCAATCTTGCCCAGCCCAAAGTACTTCGACTCCGGATGTGAGAAGTATAACCCACTCACCGATGCTGCCGGGTACATGGCCAGGTTCTCGGTAAGTATAATCCCCGACTCCCTTTCCGCATCCAGCAGGTTAAACAGTGTGATCTTTTCCGTATGATCCGGGCAGCCCGGATAGCCTGGCGCCGGCCGAATGCCTTTGTACTGCTCTTTAATCAGGTCTTCGTTGGTCAGGTCTTCCTCCGGTGCGTAGCCCCACAGCTCTTTCCTAACTTTGGCGTGCATCAGTTCCGCAAAGGCTTCAGCCAGCCTATCCGCCAGGGCTTTTACCATGATGGATTTGTAGTCGTCATGCTCGGCTTCATACTTCTCCAACAGCTTCTCAATGCCAAAGCCAGCCGATACCACAAAGCCCCCGATATAATCCTGAACACCTGTTTCCTTGGGTGCTACAAAATCCGAGAAAGCCAGGTTCGGCACATTCGCGCCCTTCTTGCCCTGCTGCCGCAAGGTATGGAATTCGGTCAGCACGTTTCCACGTGAATCATCGGCGTATACTTCGATCGTGTCGTCGGCTTCCACGTTGGCTGGGTAGAAACCTACTATCGCACGCGCTTCCAGCAACTGGTTGTCCACGATTTCCTGCAGCATTTGCTGCGCATCGTTAAACAGCTTTGTTGCCTCGGTGCCCAACTCCGGATCACTCAAAATCCGTGGGTATTGGCGTTTCAGCTCCCAGGTATGGAAGAACGGCGTCCAGTCGATGTAAGGCACAATCTCGGAAAGCGGGAAGTTGTGGTATACTTTTTTGCCAATAAAGCTTGGCTTGGTTGGCTTTGTGGCGTTCCAGTCCACTTTATACTTGTTGGCACGGGCTTCTTCTATCGTGGCAAAAGCGCGGTCTTTGGTACGGCCCAGGTGGTCTGCGCGCAGCTTCTCATACTCTGCCCTGATCTCAGCAATATAGCTGTCGCGCTCGCTGCTGAGCAGGCTGCTGACCACTGTTACGCTTCTGGAGGCATCGTGCACATGTATAACTGGCCCGCTGTACTGCGGCGCAATCTTTACAGCCGTATGCACTCTGGACGTGGTAGCGCCCCCTATCAGCAGCGGAATCTTCATGCCACGGCGTTCCATTTCCTGCGCCACGTACACCATCTCGTCCAGCGAAGGTGTGATCAGGCCACTCAGGCCGATGATATCCACATTGTGCGCCTCCGCTTCGGACAGGATCTTATCCAGCGGCACCATCACGCCCAGGTCTATCACTTCGTAATTGTTGCAGGCCAGCACCACGCCCACAATGTTTTTTCCGATGTCGTGTACGTCGCCCTTCACGGTAGCCATCAGGATAGTGCCCGCTGTGGATTTGGACGTGTCGGAAGCGAGCTTCTCCTTCTCCATAAACGGCAAGAGGTAAGCTACTGACTTCTTCATCACGCGGGCGCTCTTCACTACCTGCGGCAAAAACATCTTGCCGGCACCGAACAAGTCGCCCACCACGCCCATGCCTGCCATGAGCGGCCCCTCAATTACATCCAGCGTTTTAGTTGCCTGCTGGCGGGCCTCTTCGGTGTCTTCTTCAATGAAATCAACGATACCTTTCACCAGCGCATGTTTTAAACGCGCTTCTACCGGAGCGTCGCGCCAGGCGGTATCGGCTGCTGTGGCGGTTTTGCCTTTGCCTTTTACCGTTTCAGCGTACGTTACCAGTTTCTCGGTGGCATCCGGGTGACGGTTAAAAATCACATCCTCTATCAGGTCGCGCAGCTCTGTCGGGATTTCGCTGTACACGCCCAGCATGCCGGCGTTCACGATGCCCATGTCCATGCCTGCCTGCACGGCATAGTATAAAAACACGGTATGCATCGCCTCGCGCACCACATCGTTGCCGCGGAAGGAGAAAGACAGGTTACTCACCCCGCCACTGACCAGCGCGTGCGGCAGGTTGGCTTTTATCCATTTTACGACCTCGATGTAATCTACCGCGTAGTTGTTGTGTTCCTCTATGCCGGTGGCAATGGCCAGGATGTTCGGGTCGAAGATGATGTCCTGTGGCGGGAAGCCTACCTCGTCTACCAGGATGCGGTACGAGCGTTCGCAGATCTCTTTTCTACGCTCCAGCGTGTCGGCCTGGCCTGTTTCGTCAAACGCCATCACCACCACGGCGGCACCATACTGGCGCACTTTCCGGGCAAGCGTCTTAAAGGCTTCCTCGCCTTCTTTCAGGCTGATGGAGTTAACGATACTTTTCCCCTGCACACACTTCAGCCCGGCTTCAATCACGCTCCACTTCGAGGAGTCGATCATGATGGGCAGCTTGGCGATGTCGGGCTCGGAGGCAATCAGGTTCAGGAAGTTAGTCATGGCCTGCTCTGAGTCGAGCATGCCTTCGTCCATGTTCACGTCGATGATCTGCGCGCCGCCTTCTACCTGCTGTCGGGCAACGGCCAGGGCTTCTTCAAACTGACCGTTCACGATCAGGCGGGCAAACATCTTGGAGCCGGTCACGTTGGTGCGCTCGCCGACGTTCACAAAAAGCGTATCAGAGGTGATGGTGAGGGGCTCGAGGCCGCTGTAGCGTGGGAGAGGGGCAACCGGGCTGGGAACATGCGGTTTATACTTGCGCGCTAACGCTGCAATAACCTTCACGTGCGCGGGCGTGGTGCCGCAGCAACCACCCAGTATGTTTACCAGTCCCTCCTTCAGGTATTCCTCCACGATAGCCCCCATTTGCTGGGCCGTCTCATCGTAGCCACCAAAGGCGTTCGGCAAACCGGCGTTCGGGTAGGCGCTGATGTAGCAGTCGGAAATGCGCGAAAGCTCCTGGATATGCGTCTTCAGCTGTCGGGCGCCCAGGGCGCAGTTAAAGCCTACGCTAAGGATTGGCGCATGCGAGATGGAGTTCCAGAAGGCTTCCACTGTTTGGCCTGATAACGTACGGCCGCTGGCATCGGTAATCGTTCCGGATACCATGATGGGCAGCTCTTTGCCCCCGTTGTTCACAAACTCCTGGATGGCGAAGAGAGCAGCCTTACAGTTAAGCGTATCGAACACTGTTTCTACCAATAGTATATCGGCACCGCCCTCTACCAGGCCGCGCACCTGCTCATGGTAGGCCTCCACCAGTTGGTCGAAGGTGATGGCGCGGTAGCCGGGGTTGTTCACATCCGGGGAAAGGGAAGCCGTACGGTTAGTGGGACCAATAGCACCGGCTACGAAGCGCTTGTGGGCAGGATCCTTTGCCTCCGCCTCATCTGCCGCTTCCCGTGCAATCCTGGCCGACTCGTAGTTGAGCTCGTACACCAGGTGTTCCAACTTGTAGTCAGCCATGGCAATGCTCGTGCCACTGAAGGTGTTGGTTTCGACGATATCGGCGCCAGCCTCCAGGTACTCGGTATGAATGGCTTTAATGATATCCGGACGGGTAATGGAAAGCAGGTCGTTGTTGCCTTTCAGGTCGGATGGATGATCTTTAAAGCGCTCGCCACGGAAATCGGCCTCTGTAAGCTGGTAGCGCTGAATCATGGTGCCCATGGCGCCATCGAGCACGAGCACGCGCTCCTGCAGCAAAGTATAAATCGGATGTGTTTTAGTCATGGCTGGTGTTCCCCTTCTCTGTATAAGTCTCTCACATAACTTATCAAGAAGGACACCTGAGGTAGGAGCAATCTTATCTTCCCTGGTAATGCGCCAGGAGGGAGTTAGCACCAAGCTTTATACATGGTTGCTAAGACGTCGTCGGGCCCTATCCCTCAGTCTTTCTTGATAAGAGAATGCAAATATACAGGTTATCCGCAGAAAATAAAGTTTTGTTGCGCTGGCAGGGGCATACTTTGTCTACGGGCAGGCTTAAAATGCGAAAAGGGATGCTAATGCATCCCTTTCCTAGAAGAGGTTTAATTTTTTAACTATAACCCCTTTGTCTTCTTATACGCCAGTGATTTTTGATGGTTGCTGCTTTTTCAATTTAATAAAAAAAGGGACGCCGGTATGGCATCCCTTTTTTTATCTATCTGCAAAGCTTAAAACTAAGCTTCTGCCTCTACTTTAGGAATTACAGAAACATAAGAACGGTTTTTCACGCTCTTCTTGAATTCTACAACGCCGTCAACCAGTGCAAACAAAGTATGGTCTTTGCCGATACCCACGTTTTTGCCTGGGTGGTGGGCAGTACCTCTTTGTCTTACAATGATGTTACCAGCAATAATCTCCTGGCCACCGTAAATCTTAACACCCAGTCGTTTAGAGTGCGACTCGCGGCCGTTATTGGAACTACCAACGCCTTTTTTGTGTGCCATTTTCTTTTACTATTTAATTGGGTTAGTTACCTATCCCAAAAGGTTCTACGATTAATTTCTTCTTACTGCTTAACCAATGCTTTCGATAAGAACTTTGGTATACTGCTGGCGGTGACCGCGAGACTTCTTATACCCTTTTCTACGCTTCTTCTTGAAAACAAACACCTTGTCGCCTTTAGCCTCACCCAAGATTTTACCAGTAACTTTGATACCATCCACGAAAGGAGCGCCAACAGTGATAGTGCCGTTGTCGTCAGTTAGAAGAACATTGGTGAACTCTACGGCGTCACCCTCATTGCCGGAAAGCTTGTTAGCGTAGATGAACTTACCGCTCTCTACTTTGGTCTGTTGACCTGCGATTTCTACAATTGCGTACATCAGCTTCAATGTATGTTTAAAAATATTTAGTCCGCAAAAGTACGGCTTCATTTTGATATTTGCAATGGCTTGTATAACAAAATGTTCCCCGTTATACTTGCCTTACCCAGCCATGTGGAAAAGTATGTGTATATCCACATACAGACTTATAACGTTACTTCAATATTCGAATAAACAGTTTTACATCAATCACTTACCACACAGCCCCACTTTTATACTTTTCCACAATGCCGCTTGCAGCGAACTCACCGCGAATGCACCTACTCCTTATTATGTAAAAACCTTGCCTCTGCCTTCACACCTGTTGCACCGTATTTACACACACGTGCTAGCCAAAGACACTTGTATTTGCATCCTGCCCGCATGGCATTTACCTATACCAATATTTACAGTAATCTATATATGTTTACATGAATGTGGATAACCATGTTGGTTATACTTAAAAACGGCCTTTGCAGCGCTCTAGAGGGGTGTGCATAAATTGAACAACTTTAGCCCCACAAATCAAGTTCATTTCTATATATTTGAAGTCAGGATATTACACGGAAACCGACCGGCTTTCCGGCTAAGTCAGAATTTTAATGGGGTGTTTTCTAAGCTAAAAGTTAGCTTACCCCTTCAATCAATAAAACACTTATTTAAAAGATTATGGAGCCAATACTGAAAGAGAACCCTAACCGCTTTGTACTGTTCCCAATACAGCATGATGAGGTGTGGCAGATGTATAAGAAGGCGGAGGCCAGTTTCTGGACAGCCGAGGAGATTGATCTGGGCCAAGATCTGAAGGATTGGGAAGGCCTTAACGATGGCGAGCGCCATTTCATTAGCCACGTACTGGCGTTCTTTGCAGCCTCTGATGGCATTGTGAATGAGAACCTGGCTATCAACTTCATGAACGAAGTACAGATACCGGAGGCACGCTGCTTCTATGGTTTCCAGATCATGATGGAGAACATCCACGCCGAAACATACTCGCTGCTTATAGATACCTATATAAAGAAGCAAAGCGAGAAGGACTTCCTCTTTAACGCGCTGGAGAACGTACCTGCCGTGAAGAAAAAAGGAGAGTGGGCACTGCGCTGGATCGAGAGCGAAAACTTTACCGAGCGTTTGGTTGCCTTCGCTGCCGTGGAGGGTATCTTCTTCTCCGGCTCGTTCTGCTCTATCTTCTGGATGAAGAAGCGTGGTTTGATGCCAGGCCTGACTTTCTCCAATGAGCTAATCTCCAGAGACGAGGGCCTGCACTGCGACTTTGCCTGCCTGCTGTACTCTATGCTGCAGAACAAGCTGCCACAGGAGCGCGTGCACGAGATCATCCGCGATGCGGTAAGCATTGAGCAGGAGTTTGTAACCGACGCCTTGCCGGTGGACCTGATCGGCATGAACGCCAAGCTGATGAGCCAGTACATCGAGTTTGTGGCCGACCGCCTGCTGGTGTCGCTGGGCTGCAGCAAGATCTACAACGCCACTAACCCATTCGATTTTATGGAGATGATCTCGCTGCAGGGCAAGACCAACTTCTTCGAAAAGCGCGTGGGCGAGTACCAGAAAGCAGGTGTGCTGAGCGATAAAGACAAAAACGTTTTCAGCCTGGACGAAGACTTTTAAGATTAAATAAACCTTTGTAAGTTTAGGTGGCCAAAGGGAGAAAGCCATTCTTCTTTCCCACCTAAACTTACCTTATTTACCAAAGTACCGGGCGGCAGTAGAAGCATCAGAGGCGACCGCACCACCGCAGCCGGAACCTTAGCTGGCGTTTCCGCCACTTAAGGGGAGCCTTAATCCCCTATAATTGCAAAAGCATTTGGCTTTACGCATAATTGTTTGTACTGCAACGGCTTATACCTATATAGGCGTATAGCCGGAGGTGCACCCTTTTTAAAGAATTACCACCTGCTGCAGCAGCAGCGGCTTTTAATACACCTGTATATTTTTTAACCACCCGGGCATTTGACACCCGCTAATTGTATACGCTATGTTAGTAGTTAAACGCGACGGCAGACGCGAGTCCGTCAAATTCGACAAGATTACCGCACGAATCGAGAAGCTATGCTATGGGCTGCACATGGACTATGTGTCGCCGATTGAGGTGGCCAAGAAGGTGATTGACGGCATTTACGATGGCGTGACCACCGTGGAGCTGGACAACCTGGCCGCTGAGACAGCTGCCTCGCTTACCACCAAGCACCCGGACTATGCTGTGCTGGCTGCACGCATTGCGATCTCTAACCTGCACAAGGTTACGAGCAAGTCGTTCTCCAACACCATGAAGCGCCTGTATACTTACACAGACCCTAAAACCGGTGAGAACGCTTCGCTGATCGCCAAGGATGTGTATGAGATCATCCGCAAGCACGCCGCCCTGCTCGATTCCACCATCATTTACGACCGGGACTACAACTACGACTACTTCGGGTATAAGACCCTGGAGCGCTCTTACCTGCTTCGCCTGGACGGCAAGATTGTGGAGCGCCCGCAGCATATGTTGATGCGTGTGGCCGTGGGTATCCACAAGGAGGACATCGAATCTGCCATTGAGACTTATAACCTCATGTCCGAGAAGTGGTTTACGCACGCCACCCCAACATTATTTAACGCCGGCACGCCGAAGCCGCAGCTCTCCTCATGCTTCCTGCTCACCATGCAGGACGACAGCATTCCGGGCATCTATGACACCCTGAAGCAGTGCGCGCAGATTTCGCAGAGCGCCGGCGGCATTGGCCTGAGCATCCACAACGTGCGTGCCACAGGTTCTTATATCAAAGGCACCAACGGCACTTCCAACGGCATCATCCCGATGCTGAAGGTGTTTAACGACACGGCCCGCTACGTGGACCAGGGCGGTGGCAAGCGCAAAGGTGCCTTCGCGATTTACCTGGAGCCATGGCATGCCGATATCTTCGATTTCCTGGAGCTGAAGAAGAACCACGGTAAAGAGGAAAACCGCGCCCGCGACCTGTTCTATGCCCTCTGGACGCCAGACCTGTTTATGAAGCGCGTGGAGGAGAACGGCGACTGGAGCCTGTTCTGCCCGAACGAAGCACCGGGCCTGGGCGAGTGCTGGGGTAAGGACTTTGAGCGCCTCTACGAGAAGTATGAGCGCGAGGGACGCGCCCGCAAAACCGTGAAAGCACAGGACCTGTGGTTCCACATCCTGGAGTCTCAGATTGAGACAGGTACGCCGTACATGCTGTATAAAGACCACGCCAACCGTAAGTCTAACCAGCAGAACCTGGGCACCATCAAGAGCTCGAACCTGTGCACCGAGATTATGGAGTACACCAGCAAGGACGAGATTGCCGTGTGTAACCTGGCCTCGCTGGCGCTGCCTCGCTTTGTAAAAGAGGATGAGCACGGCAACAAGACCTTTGATCACCAGAAGCTGTTTGATGTAACCTACCATGCCACGGTTAACCTGAACAAGGTTATCGACATCAACTATTACCCGGTACCAGAGGCTCAGAACTCTAACCTGCGCCACCGCCCGATTGGCCTGGGTGTGCAGGGCCTGGCCGATACCTTTATTCACCTGCGCATGCCGTTCGAGAGCGAGGAGGCACGCGGGCTGAACAAAGATATCTTCGAGACGATCTACTTCGCAGCCATGACCGCTTCTAAGGACCTGGCGAAGAAGCACGGACCATACGAGACCTTCAAAGGTTCTCCGCTGTCGGAAGGCAAGTTCCAGTTCGACCTGTGGGGCGTAACACCAGAGAGCGGCCGTTGGGATTGGGATAGCCTGCGCCAGGATGTGGTGAAGCACGGCGTGCGTAACTCGCTGCTGGTAGCACCAATGCCTACCGCCTCTACTGCGCAGATCTTAGGCAACAACGAGTCGTTTGAGCCTTATACTTCCAACATCTACCTGCGCCGCGTACTGTCTGGCGAGTTTATGGTGGTGAACAAGCACCTGCTGCGCGACCTGATCGCTCTGGGCATCTGGAACGATAAGATGAAGAATGATATCATTGCAGCCAACGGCTCCATCCAGGAAATCCCGAACATCCCGCAGAACATCAAGGATCTGTACAAAACTGTATGGGAGATCAGCCAGCGTGCCGTAATCGACATGAGTGCTGACCGCGGTGCCTACATCTGCCAGAGCCAGTCGCTGAACCTGCACGTGCAGAACGTGAACTTCGGCAAGCTGACCTCGATGCATTTCCACGCCTGGAAGCGCGGCCTGAAAACAGGTATGTACTACCTGCGCACCAAGTCTGCCGTGGACGCCATCAAGTTTACGGTAGAGAAACAAGCCGCCGAAACCCTTTCGCCGGTGTATAACCAACAAGACCAAAACCGCAGCGATATGGCTTGCTCGCTAGATAACCCAGACGCTTGCGAAGCTTGCGGATCGTAAATAACTAAAGAAGGAGGGCACACTGCCCTCCTTCTTCTTTTTCCTACCTCTTACACACTCCATGTTACTGCTGGCGCCCTGCCAGCGGATGGAATACTGTTGCTTATACTTTTAGTAAAGGTGTTTAACAGAGCTTTATGCAAACCGACATATTTAATAAAGCAATGAATTTGCGAATGCTTCTAACTAGGTTCGCCACTGGAGAAGATAAAAAAGAAGATGGGGAGGATTACAAGAACCTGCGAAACGAATTTGTAGCTAACAGTTTTACTAAGGCTTTACTTCCGGAGTTTGTAGTTTCTTGTAGAGTCCTAAGTGATTTCTGGCCATACATTAAGCGCCGATTTGGCACATATGCAGAAAGGCGAGATTATATTAGAGAGGAATTTGAGCCTCTTCTCGCTTATTTGGAAGGCGACAGAGTGTACCTGCATGACAGTGTGATAGGTAATTCAGTAGAAAAGTTTGATTGTGATACTGTTCATCACTTATGGAGCAAGGCCCTTGATAGAAGAGAGACTGATCCTGATGGTGCTATCACTGCGGCAAGATCCCTGATTGAATCGGTCTGCAAACAAATACTCAGAGAAAGAGACATTGAATATGATGATAGCTTTGACTTACCAAAGCTCTTTAAGACCACTGCACGATGCTTAAACCTTGCTCCACAGCTCCACAACGAAAGTATTTTAAAACAGATTCTCAGTGGAGTCCAGACAACAATTCATGGCTTTGCATCCTTACGAAATGAGCTAAGCGATGCTCATGGTCAGCCAAAAGGTGGATATAAAGTAGGGAAGAGACATTCCGAGTTAGCTGTAAACCTTGCTGGCTCGGTAGCTTCATTTCTTATCCAGACACATCAGGAGACATTACTGAAGAGCCCTATCAATTAGTAACCCCACAGACTACTGGGCTTTGCGAGGTCTTTATCTGCCGTTGTTGGTATTTTACCAACAGCTTAACAGTAGCTACGAGACCGCGACTCTCACACCCTCAGATAGCCTTATCTCTGCATCAAGGAGAGTATAAGCAGCTACATTTTGCAAGTTTAAAGTGATTGTTGGTGAACACACCAACAACGGCAGAAGGAACACCAGCTGCACAGAGGTAAAAAGAGTACTCTCTTTAATTAACATCAGCAAGAACACAAAGCAAAAAGGCTCCTGAAGTATACTTCGGGAGCCTTTTTGCTACGCTATACTTTATACTTGCTTAGCTGTTCCGTACCACGATCTCGACACGGCGGTTTTGCTGGCGGCCTTTTGCGGTTTCGTTAGAAGCTGTGGGCTTGGCTTCTCCAACAGGGTGAACTGAAATACGAGAAGCAGCGATGTTGCCGTTCTTCTGCAACCAGTTCTTTACCGCCTCAGCGCGTTTCTCGGCCAGGTCTTTGTTATAGCCGGCGCTGCCCTGAGCGTCTGTATAGCCATAGACGCGTACCTGCCCATCTTTGTAGCGCTGTGCAATAGAAGAGCTGATCTTTCTCAGATTTTCCTCCGCACCTTTTCTAATCTCCGCTTTGTCGGTATCAAACAGTACATCCTCTCCAACTGAATACACGCTGTATCTATTGTTACCACGCACCTCCACGTCGCTGCCTTTAAACTCAGGCCAGTCCAGATTCGGCAGGTTCATGTCAATGTTGTTCCAGTCAGCATCTCCACTGGCATCTACGTCAACTATGGACCCGTCTGCAGCAGAGTCAGGGGAATTTTCGTTCTCAAAAGCAACAGCAGTATCAGCAGTAGCTTCCGAGGCTTCGTTATGTGTTGCTTCGGTTTTCGTGCTCATATTATCACAGGCACTGAAAACCAAAGCTAAGGCACAGGTCAGGCATAACAGTGTTTTTTTCATAGTTTATGGGTTTGTTTGGTTAGTAGTACGCCATAAACAAAGCTGAGGCTGACCAAAGAAGGGAATAGACGTATTAGACTAGCGGATAAGGGGAGAGAAAAAGCGAGGGGCAGCTTTTTAATTTGACAATGGCTCCATTAGCCAGGCCATGGCTTCTTCCTTGCTGGTGAAGTCCCGGAACGCCATCTGCAGGTCATAGCTATGGCCTTTGTCTATCATTATGCCAATTGCCTCCAGGTTTTCTTCGGACTTGGAAGGCAGGCGCGCCATACGCAGCAAAGGGCTATTGGCTATGCGCGGTATGTAAACTTGCAGGCTCCAATCCAGGTCCTCCGGGCATACAGCCCCCATCTCCCGGTCGTCTGCCAGCCAGCGGGCCAGCGAGAACCGGTGTATCATCTCCAGGCAAAGTAAGTAGGCTTCCCTTAACTCTGCTCCCTGCAACCGCCCCCTCCACTGCGCCACTCCGAGCCGCAACTGCCTGTCGTAGGACAGCGAGAGAAAGTTGTTTTTAAAGTATAACTGCATTTACGTACTCCTTCCTACAGAGCCTTTAAAAGTATAATCAAACGACCTCCTCGTCTACAGAGGGGCCAATCGAAACCATCAGTGTGATTGTGCTTAAGTATGGGGCGGGGTTCTAACCTTGCTCCAGAGAGTGAATTGGCTCGAGAAGCCAGGCCATGGCCTCCTCCCGCTTATCAAACTCCATCACCTCCATGTTGCCCAGGCTGGTGGCGCGCTTTACGATCTGATCCACAGCCATTCTGTTAAAGAGGTCTTCAGAGAGAAGGATAGCGTTACGACGAAGAGAACTTGCTGCAAGGCGTGGGGTGATGTGCTCTGCAAACCAATCTTGATCGGCCTGTCGGATAACCCGCAGCCGGCGGTTATCGCCCAGCCATCGCAGGGGCTTGTGATCTTCTATCAGACGAAGGCATGTTTCGGAAGCCTCCTTAAACTCTGTACTACTTAAAAACCCATTCCAGACTGCTGCTCCCAGCTGCAGGTTTTCGTCGTAGGTAATGGTAACGACGTGGTTCTGGAAGTATGTAATAGGCATACTACTAATTATTTCGGCTACAAAGGTAGCAAAGGAAAGCCACGAACCGAAACAAAACAGTGCAATAAACCTGAGCAGGGAGGATCTACAGCTCCATCAGCCAAGCCATAGCCTCTTCCTCAGTATCAAAATCACGGACGAGCAGCTGCTCATTCAGTTGGTTCTTCTTCTCAATCATCATGGCCACAGCCTCGCGGTTCTGTTCAAACTCAGAGGGCAGGTTGGCCATACGGAGTAAAGGGCTGGCCACCGCCTGCGGAACAAACACATCCAGGGTCCATTGCAAGTCTGCCGGCTCAATGGAGTTCATCTTGCGGTTGTCCCCAAGCCATCCCCGCAGCTCATGCCGGTCAACCAAATCCAGGCAAAGCAACCCTGCCTCCCGAAACTCAGCCCCCTGCACATGGCCTCTCCAAACGGCTTTCCCCAGGCGCAGTTCCTTATCATAGTAGAGACTAACATGGGTATTCCTAAAGTATAGGTTAAACATAAAATGCAAAGTATAAACTACAGCACTGAAAGAAAATAAAGGGAACTGTGGTACCAGAGGATTGCAGTCTGCCACCTACATGATATAGCTGAAGTAGAAGAGGCAGTCTGTAGAGCCCGCGTAGATAACCAGGCAGTAACATTGGGCTCCCCGCCTTAGAATTGCAACCAATGGTGAAAAATACGGGGCGCGCCCAAGATAGTTATCAAAAATAGCACTATTTAACTTAGAAAGTTTCAAAAAAGCAAAACCCCCACACCTTAAAAAAAAGGCGAGGGGGCTGCAGACGAACAAAGTAAAAAATCTGGTAGGGCGGCTATTGCTTCACGAAGCGATGCGTCTCCTGCTGCTGTCCGTTGTATACTTTCACGAAGTATAAACCTGGCTGCAGATGGGTAACCGGCAGCACCAGGCTCTGCCCGGCAACGCTGTGCTGCGACAATTGACGGCCTGAAGCATCAAGCACAGCCACCTGGGCATTGCTCAGGTCAAGGCTAACGTTTACCTCGCTGGCCGCCAGGGTAGGGTATACTTTTGCCATGCCACCGCTGAGGCCATACTTGCCCTTAAACTGTACGGCTACTATTTTAGAGAACTTCTCGGCTCCGTCAAAATCTACCTGGCGCAGGCGGTAGTAGTTGGTGCCCGAAGCGGGGTTTGCATCCGTGAAGGCGTAGGCTACTGTTTCGCTGCTGTTGCCCCTGCCCGCTACTTCACCGATTCTGCTAAAGCTTCTGCCGTCCTGGCTGCGCTCCACTACAAACTTCTCGTTGTTTACCTCCGATGCCGTTGACCAGGTAAGTTGGGTGGTGTTTCCCTGCATGGCACCTTTAAACCAGGCCAGCTCCACTGGCAGCGGGCTTGCCGTTTGGTAACCGTTAAAGTTGCCTATCGAGATAGCCTGTCGGCCCTTATCACGGCCCTGGTTGTAGTAGCTGATGTTAATCTCTTTTATCTCCTCCGCGAATACCACCGTCACATCACCCTGATCGGTGCTGTTGTTTACATCATTGAGGCCCACAAAAGAGCTGGCTTTAGGGTTAAAAGCGGTGTTGGCGGCGTTACGCACGAAGCTGTTCGTGGCCAGCACTACCTTGCCCGCATTGTTCACGCCGGTTACCACCACGCTGTCTTTGAACTGGTTTGTGGTCATGGTTCTGTCTATGTCCAGGATGTTAAAAGAAACATCGGCCATCATGGCGCTGAACTGTATCTTGATGTGGGTTCCTTCTGTTTTAGAGGCGCCGGCCTGCACGATGGAGAACGACTGGCTTGTTCTTGGGTGCTGGGTGTTGCTCACGGCAACTGTCTCATGCGTTACGCTGCTTTCCTTGGTCATCGTCCACGACATAGTGGCCTCGTTTAGAAGATAAGCCGTAGCCGCTTTAGGGGCAGAGACTACAAACGGGTTTTCGCCCAGGGTTCGCATGCTCCACTTAAACATGTTCGGGAATGCCAGAATCTCCAGGTTGTCTATGCGGTAAGAGTATCCCTTCGCAGTTGTCGTTTCGAAGTAGATGTGTACATTTTGGTAGTTATCAGACAAAGGGATGGTTACCTCGTTGTTAACCGCGGTATTGAGCATGTTGGCTGCGTCCACCTTTATCTTACGCACCACCCCATTGCTTCCAATCTTATAGCAGAGAAAAACTTCGCTGTCGAATTGCTGCATCAGGCCGCCGTTTGCTTCGCGGAAGCCGGTCCAGCGCACGCGCAGGTCTGCGTCAAGCGCGCTTACGGGTTTTGCCACGTTAGCACGTATCAGGGCCGGTGTCTCGTTTCCGCTATGCTGGCGGGTATAAAGTGCTCCGTCTCTCGTAACCCAGGCTCCGGCCGCGGACGGCACTACATTGGCCTGAGAGGAGTTGCTAAAATTCTCTGAAAGCAGTACGTGCTGCGCCTGAGTAGAAGAAGACAGCAGCAGGATGGCAATGATAAGGGTGTAAAGTGATTTCATGGTACTATACTTTGTTTCGTCTGCCCATCTTCAGTGAAACAATTATGCCAGCACCAGAATGCTTATACCTATCCTCGATAATACAATATAACAATAGCCGTATTTTTCCTATGTGCTATTTCATAAGTGTGCTGTTATACAATGTGTTACAGATAAATCGAAAAGTATGCGTATGCCATAAACTTGATGAAGATTTTTTTTGATTAAGTGCAAAACAGATACCCTGAATCCCATTTATGGAAAACCAAGGCCAAACAAAGAGTTTCCTTCCAAAAATTGGAAACAATCCCAAACCCATTATTTTGCCTTTGATCAGCCTGAGTTTTCAGCATGAAAAGCTCCCTCCTAAAAGTGACAGCATGGCACCCCACTAAGCGTCTAAGCACTTGATTAGAGCCATTTTGACACCATAACAATAGGTAAAAGGGCACAAATGACTTAAATGGAAACTGGCATCACGTTTGCAAAACACAAAGTGAAAACTATGATGGAGAAAGAGATGAAATTGATAAAGGATAAAGAGTTTTTACGAAATATCGCACACCAGATAAACCTGCTGAACACCATTGGCGGAGGCGTAAGCGAGACGTACGTGGATATTAAAAAGTATAAAAGAGGCGCAGTTATTAACGTATGGGCAGCGGGCGTGAGCCCGGAGTTATTTAAAGTGGTGCTGCACCAAAACCAGCTCACTGTGTTCTCAGTTCTTCACAACCCGGAGAATCCGGAAATGGCGGCTCCCTTGTTTAACAGAACATTCATACTGCCGCCGCAGGTTGACCTGAGCCGCATTGAGGCCGTGCACGAAGATGGCCAGCTGCAGGTAAGGCTGCCATACTTTGAGGACATCAACAAGCCCCGCGAGATAAAAATTAAACAACTGTAAAGTATAAAGGCTACCCATTGGCGGTAGCCTTTATACTTTATACCTGCCCGGGGCGCTACTGCCTGTGCTTGGCTTTGATGATAGAGGTTAGAAAGTCGTGCACCTCCACCGTCTCCTCGTCGTAGTCAAACGTATTGAACCCATCGGAGTCGGTTTTCTCCACGCTGCAGCCGTTCTCTATCATCATAAAGATAAGCTCCCGGAGGCGGTAGGGGTGGCCGGCTATATTCAGCACACATTCCATGTCATCGTTTACCACGCGCAGAAACATGTGCTGCACATAGTTCTCATCGGCCATTATCTTCTGTTGCGTCTTGTCCATGCTTTCCTCTTTGGCTATACTTCCTTAATAAGTATAAAAAGCCGCAAAAGGTGCCCGGCAAGGCAGCAAGTATACTTGATAACGAGCAACTTCTTTAATTTACCACCGTTGCCGCCCGGCACAGTGCAACTAGGCCAGGCTTACCGGCGCGGGTGCTCTTTGCGCCAGCCTACCACAAAAAGTATAAACCATACCGGGTAAAAAGGCGACACCACAGCGGCCAGGTAGGGGTCGAAGGCAATGAACAAAATCAGCTGCAGCAGCAGGCTCAGCACAAAGCCCCAGAAGGCGATTTTATAGTATTTGTTTTTCAGGCGCATTGGATAAAATAAGATAAAAAAACCCGTCCGGGTTAGGGACGGGTATTCATTAATCTGAAGGCCTCAGCCCTCGTAATACCTTTCTCAATAAGTATCGGAGGGTCATCGCCCTTCGCCACTACCAGTTTAAAATTGTTGTTCGTATCCTGGTAATAAATTACTGTAGTCAGGTCTTCGTAAGCTACGCTAAATATCTTTCTAGTGTCTTCACTAGTAAAGAACTTATACTTATCTAATTTCACATTCCGTATTAATCTCATATCCCTACAATCTCCTTGCTGTTTTAAACGTTACCTGTACTTAGTTTTGTTTCAAAATCCTGCTGCAGTACAAGCAAATTCTACTTTTAGTACACATCTGATAAACAACTATTTACACCTCAGCCACTATCGTTCAACCTGTTAAATAGCTTATCTGGCTACTATGGCCATAACTGTTTCTCACTTAAAACGATACAAAAAACAGGCCAAAGAAAAGACAAACTGCTATACTTATATACTTTTTTATTTTTATTATTTTTCCGGGAGAAGCGCCCGGTCCAAACCAAGCTGCTAGCGGGACTGGTACTTTCGATGAAGCTGAAAAATGCGTAGGTTTAGCTTGGTGATGAGCGACTTGTGAACCGGGAGCAGTAGGCCTGAGGCGGCCAAAGCAGGAAAAGCCTTTATACCAGGCTGCTGCCTGTTTTCGTTTGTATAGCAGAGGTGCCGCTCACCACGCTTAGTGGCTTTCCCGGAAAGGGAACATTATACTTAAAGCATGGAAAACGCATGAGCAGCGGCAAACACGCCTGGCTAAACTGGCTGTTATACTTTGTTATCTTTGAGGCAGTGGTGTTTTTTGGCCTGCAGTGGCTTTTGTCGGGGTTAGGCATGAGCAACCAGTTGCAGCCCGAAAACACGATTGTGCCTAACTGGGTAAAGGCAGTTACGTTTATACTTCTGTACCTGCTTTGCTTGCTGGGAGCCGTTATGGTGGTAAGCAACACGGTGCCGAGTAAGCACCGGCAGCACCTGATGCGCTGGGTTTACCTGGCGCTGCTGGGCATGCTTGTCATGCTCTTTTTCCTGTTTTAACCTGAGTTATACTTTCACCTATGATAAAGAAGCAAAACCTTTTATCGCTTATACTTTGCCTGCTGCTGGGCTACACCGCCTACGGCCAGACAGAGTACGGACAGGGCCGCTACTACGTGCAGTTGCAGGACGGGCGCATCTTCCACGCCAACAAGCTGCAGTATAAATCGCCCCTGTTCAAGTCAAGCCACTTCCTGCTCGACGACTCGCTGAAGTTTAACCCAAGTATGGTAAACGTGTTTCAGAACGAGGATGGCTTCTACGCCCGCGTGGAGGCTGGCAACAGCTTCAACTCCTTTGCCAAGCGCCTCACCGACGGCCCGCGCATCGACCGGTACTACACCACCCGCACCTACTACGACGGCGGCTACGGCTACTCCCCATTCGGCTATGGGTATGGCTACGGATACGGCATGCCCCGTACCAGCCGCAAGCGCATCTACTTCTTCTCCAAGGACAATGGTCCGCTCTACCACCTCAACTACGACAACCTGGAGGCGGCCTTGGCAGACAATGCCTCGAGCATGGTGCTGCTGCAGCGCCACAAGCGCGATAAGGTAGTTAACACAGGCGTGTCCATACTTGGGGCAGGGTTGCTGGCTGTGGGCGCCGTGAAAACGATAAACAACTCGCAGCAGGACGCCTACGGCAACACCAACCTGAAAGTAAGCCCGCTGGTGTACGCCGGCGCGGGTGTGCTGGGGGTGCAACTGGTGGTAAACCTGTTCCAGAAAGACAAGCTGACGCAGGCCATCGAAGTATACAACTACCAGCTACAGCAGTAAAGTATAAATCCGGGACTCGAGGGAGCCCCGGATTTATACTTTATACTTCCAGGCCAATTTCCTTCCGCACTTTCTTCGGCAGCTTTCCGGCAATCAGGTCATACGATTTTCTCACGCGCTGTTCCCATTCCTGCGCCTGCATCCGGTTCAGGTCGTCCACCATCACCCATTTGTAGCGGGCCATGTAGGGCGCCGGGATAAAGCCGGGGCGGTTGCACATCTCCTCAAACTCCTCCTTGTCCACCTTGAAAGAGGCTGAGGTGGGTGTTTTGTCAAGCCCTACTACCAGAAACATCTTCTCGGCCACGCAAAAGCAAAGGTCGTGGCCCCATTTTATACTTTCGGTTACGCCAGGCAGCTGCTTGCACAACTCCTGCAGGTTTTCTATCATCATCGTTGCTATGGCTAGTATGTTAGCGGCAATTTATACTTTTAAGGGGGATGGGAAAGGCTATTTTTGTATTTTTGGGGAGGCACCTTCCATACTTTATCAAATTTTGCCCCTATGGAGAACCTGTTACTCTTGCACGGCGCCCTTGGCTCGGCTGCTATGCTGGCTCCGCTGAAAGAAGCGCTGCAGCGCAGCTACAACGTGTATACGCTCGATTTTTCCGGCCACGGAGGCAGGCCCCTGCCGCAGGAGTCCTTCTCGATGCAGCGTTTTGTGCAGGACATACGGCAGTTTCTGGAGGAGCAGCAGCTAGAGCAGACCCACATTTTTGGCTATAGCATGGGCGGCTACGCGGCCCTTAGCCTGGCACTGGAGCAACCTGAGCGCATCCGCAGCATTTATACTTTGGCAACCAAATTCTCCTGGTCGGTGGAGGCGGCAGAGAAGGAAACCAGGGTGCTGGAGCCGGAGCGGGTGGAGGAGAAGGTGCCGGCCTTTGCGGCCACCCTGGCGCAGCGCCACGCCCCACAGGACTGGAAGCAGGTTATGCGCCAGACGGCTAGTATGATGCGCGCGCTGGGCCAAAGCCCCCTCCTGACACCCGACACGCTGCCGCAACTGCAGCTGCCGGTGCAGGTTGCCGTAGGCGACCGCGACAATATGGTAACGGTAGAGGAGACGCTGTGGGCTTACCGCCTGCTTCCTGATGCACGGCTGCAGGTGCTGCCCAATACCCGCCACCCGTTCGAGACACTATCCATTCCGGACCTGAGCCAACACATCAGGCAATTCCTGGAGCAGGTTAGCCGTTAACCCTATAGTTTTAGTACCACTATCATGTTTCTATCTTTACCCGCATCACCCTTATCCATACTTTCCCGTGCCGCTAAAAGCACGCTGGCTGCAGTTGCTGTGGCGCTTTGCCTCAGTTCCTGTGCCACCACCGCCTCCAACTTTGGCGAGAAAGGCTATACCGAGAAAGGAAAGGCCTCATACTACGCCCGCAAGTTCCAGGGCCGCAAAATGGCCAACGGCGAGACCTACAGGCGCAGCAAACTAACTGCTGCCCACAGGAGGCTCCCTTTCGGCACCCATGTAGAGGTCACCAACCTGCAAAACAACAAATCAGTGCGCGTGGAGATTACCGACAGAGGTCCCTTTGTGCGTGGCCGCATTGTGGATCTATCAGAGGCGGCCGCCAGGCGCATTGGCATGATGAACAGCGGCGTGGTGCCCGTAAAGCTGGAGGTGATAAAGCGCAGCAAAACCAGGTAACCAGCCACCTGGCACGACCACAGTAACGCACACACCATCAAGCATATATACTCACCCTGTGTTATTGATTTTTCTCTAAAACAATAGCATTTATACTTGTTGCATATAGGATTTCTGCTTACATTTGTGCATGAGTAAATCTTGGGAAAAAGTGCGCGAGTTTTTACCGATGGCAGCCATCCTGCTGCTGTGCATGCTTGTCATGCCCGCCACCCAAGCCTATGCGGAAGACACGCACAATGGTGCCGCCACTACCCCTGTTGTTACGGCAGAGCAGCAAACCCAGCCGCAGCCAAGCGCAATAGACAAAAAAAGCACCGCAGAAACTCCTAAAAAACCTGCAAGCTCCAAGCCTCGAGACAAGTCTGTACTGGACGCAGAAGTACTGGAAAGCCCTTTGGCTTATTTCCGCAATGCCTTCACGCCTGAGGATGAGGAGTCTGACGCAGCAACAGGCACGAGTGCGGTGGTAGTGACTATCAAAGCGCTTATTGCCACGCTGCTCTCCACCGTTATGTAATTTGCTTTAGCAGCAGCGTTTTCGCCTGTTTTGCAAGAGCACCATTCTCTTACCAATTTTCCTGGTTGATTTGATAGAAGCCTCGGTGTACTTATACCGCTGCACCTGTACAGCCATAACTTCCTGCAACCAAAATCAGCTCTAACAAAAAATTAGCACCGGCATTAAACCTTTGCCCAGGCCCTCTGTCTAAACTCAAAAAAGAAGACTATTACGGTTTGTGCAGCAGAAATGCTGCATGTATTAAGGTGAGTTGGGGCCGGGGGAGATCTCCGGCCTTCTTTTTTATACTTCCCTATACTTCCGCTGCCTATATAAAGTCGCTCAGCAGGGCCAGCACAAGCCCCAGCAGGGTAGCGATAAGCTTGTTGCGGTTAAAGTGGTGGTCGGGACTGGTTTCGAAAAGGATGGTGGTGGAAATATGCAGGAAGTTACCTGCCACCAGGCCCGTTAGCGCTGTAAACACCAGGCCATCCGTGGCCTCCTGCGACAGCAGCGTGTTGCTGACAATAATCCCCAGCGGCGAGCCAATCGCAAAGATAAGCAACCACAGAAACGCCTTCCTGAAGTTCTCCAACCGCGACATCAGCACCGACATCAGGGCAAAGGCGGCCGGTATGTGGTGCAGCGTAATCCCCACCAGCACCATGTAAAAGCTATCTGCCTCGTGCGCATGCCCGTGGCTGTGCCCGTGCCCACCATTGCTTACCAGTATACTTCCCTCCAGAAAAGAGTGCACAAACAAAGAGCCCAGCAGCAGGATCGGCATGGAGTCGGTGCGGCCATGGTGGTGGTGAATGTGTCCGTGCTCCACACCGTGCGAGAACAGCTCCAGCACCAGCTGCAGGAAAAAACCCGCCAGCACCCAATAGCCGACACGGTAAGGGCTGTCGTGGCTGTTAAGCAGCGCATCAGGCAGCAGGTGGATGATGGTGATGGTGAAAAGGTAGGCTCCGCTGAAGGCCAGCGCCATTTTAAGCCACCGGATATTGGTAGGGGGGAAGATCTTTACCAGAAACCCGGATAATACCACCGTAAAGAAGAGCACAAGTATAGCAATGATCATACAGGGCGCGCTATTTTTTGAGCACAAATATCATTCTGTCGCTTTTTTCCTGATTGTATGGGCGCAGTTCATAGTCACCAAAGGTATCCACCAAACGGAGCTGCACCATGCCGAAGTACTCCAGAAAGTCCTTCTCCCGCAGCGCCCTCACCCGCTCTACATAAGTATAATCCTGTCCCTTATCGCTGAAGCGAATATGCTTTACAATAAAGCCATTCTCTACGCCGCGCGTTATCTTAAAGTTTATTCCCCCTACCTGCTTCTCCTCTTCGGCCACCAGTTCATTGATTACTTTTTCTGTGTTCATGAAGTCGATTACCAGCTTGCCGCCGGGTTGAAGGCTTTCTGCCGTGGCATGTAGCGCCACCACGTTCTCCGTGTCCGTTTCAAAGTAACCGAAGCTGGTAAACAGGTTCAGGATAAAGTCAAAGCCATTGGGCCTGAACACCTCCCGCATGTCGTGGCGGGCAAAGTGCAGCCGCTCGTTCTCGTACTGCTTCGCGTAGTTTATACTTTGCTCCGACAGGTCGATGCCTGTTACATCGTAGCCCTGTTGGCTCAGGTAACGCGAGTAGCGCCCCTTGCCGCAGGCTAAGTCCAATATCCGCTCGTGTGGTTTCGGGTGCAGGTAAGCCAGTAGCCTGTCCATAAACAGCTGCGCCTCCTGCATATCGCGGTGCTGGTAGAGGATGTGATAGTATGGTGAGTCGAACCAGGTGCTAAACCAGGCTTCAGGTTCCTGTTGTGCTGCCATGTCGGGGGCTAAAAGCAATTATGTTGCAAATATAGGTGAAATATTTAAAGTTGAAGTATAGACATCTAAGTATACAGCCCTATGGCTGCCATAAGGGCAAAAAAAAAGCCTGCCGCTGCTGATGCAGCGGCAGGCTTTTGAAGTTTGCTTGCTTATCGTTTTACAGCACCTGCCTCTGTGTTGGTCTCTGCTTCTTCACGCACGCTGTCGCCAGCCTGGAGGGTATTGGCACCCTGATCGTGGTTTGGCATTACCTCATCTTTCTTTGCCTGGTCTACAACGGCATCCCCCTCGATAGTACCGGCATCAGACACGTTGAATGTTTTACGTGTTCCTGGCTCTACAATGTCTGTAGAAACTTTCTCGCCCGGTCTCAGGTCAGACGGAGTACCGCAGGAAGCCATAAACAAACCGCATACGGCGGCAAATACTGCTGTTACGTTCTTATTCATTTCTTGTACGTTTTTATACTTTCTACAAAAGCCTTCACCTGCCACCTTGCAGATAAGACGTTATTTTTGAACACTTTACGGTAAAGGGCTTAACCCGGGTTATAGCACTGCTAGGATATCAGGTTTTTGCGGCGCAGGTAGCTATCCATCAGCTTCAGGTCGTTGGGGCTGTTAAAGATACGGAATGGCATGTGAATAAACACCGGCACCTGAAACGTACGCGCCACCCAGCCTTTCCAGCCGCTCGGCAACTGGGCATCGTTTGGCGGCTGCAGCCACAGCATGTAGCCTTCGTTCTTTTTCTGGGCCCGCTCGATCATATCCCAGGTTAAGGCCATGCCCTCGCGCTCGTTGCGGCGCAGCAGGATCTGGCGTTGGTCTACCTCATAGGTTAGCTTCTCGAACAGCGGACTGCCCTGCTCCACCTGCGTCACGCTCATGACCTGCGCAGACCGCAGCAGCACAAACAGCAGCGTTATGATGATAGCCCCAGCTACCCACCACCACGAGAAACTGAATACGGCCGGCAACAGGAACAGCACCAGCGGAATGAGCGCGTGCCACCATGTTTTGCCCCAGGCCTGCACCAGCGCCATTCGGGTGTAATCATTTTTATCCTGCTGGTACTTCTTCGTTCGGATAGCGAGAGGGTTCGGGCCCTGCGCCATCCGGCGGCCTCTTTGATTTGGTTGCTGCATAAATACTATAAATGTAAAATCGTCTTCTTCTTTCCCTGCGCCTGCAGCGCGAAACTTTGTAGTATACTTAGTGCCGGAGCTAAAACGCCTTCAGGCTCAAATCTATACTTCTGTTGGAGTGCGTGAGGGCGCCCACCGAAATATAGTCTACGCCGCACTCGGCCACGGCACGTATGGTTTCCTCCGTAATGCCGCCGGAAGCCTCCACTTCATACTTTCCGCCAATCATGGCCACGGCCTGGCGCATGGTGTCGGGCGTCATGTTGTCCAGCATAATGCGGTGGATGCCGCCTGTGTCCAGCGCCTCCTGCACCTCCTGCAAATTGCGTGTCTCTACCTCAATCCTCAGGTCTTTGCCTTTCTCCTGCAGGTACTTTTGGGTGGCTGTGATGGCCTCGCGCACGCCGCCGGCATAGTCCACGTGGTTGTCCTTCAGCATGATCATGTCGTAGAGGCCGAAGCGGTGGTTATGGCCGCCCCCAATCACCACGGCCCACTTCTCCATTATCCGGAAGTTAGGGGTGGTCTTGCGGGTATCCAGCAGCCTAGCCCCGGTACCTTCTATCAAGCTGGCCATATAGTTGGTGTAAGTGGCAATCCCGCTCATGCGCTGCATGCAGTTGAGCACCAGGCGCTCGGCGGTAAGTATACTTTGCGCCTTGCCTTTCACGGTAAACGCCACATCGCCATACTTCATCCGGTCACCGTCGTGCATCAGCACGTCCAGCTGCAGGCCTGGGTCCACGGCCCGGAAGATGTAGCCGGCCAATTCTACGCCAGCCAGGATGCCATCGCCCTTCACGAGCAGGCGCGCCTGGTTCTGCGCATCGGCAGGTATGGCCGCCAGCGAGGAGTGGTCTCCATCGCCTACGTCCTCAGCCAGCGCCCTGGCAATGAACTCGTTTATACTTTTTTCGGTGAGGTATGTCGGTTTCACGGTGCAAAAATAAAAAAAGGCGCGGTATAAACCCGTGCCTTTGTAAAAATCTGTGTAATATGGCGTTAATCTTTGATAAAGTTCATCGAGTGGATGAGGTATTTACCGCCGGAGGCCTTCATCCGTATCAGCACCGTATAGGAGCCGCCCTTGGAGGAATAGGTGCCGATGGCGTACAACTGCCCCTTGTCAGATGTGCCGTTATGGTTCACGCTGAAGTCCACGGGAGCGTTCTTGGCAAAGAAGTTCTTCATCACAAACTCTGCCTGTGTACTGCTGTAGCTGGTGGCCTCAGCCCCGTCGAGGGTAATCTCCACCATGCTGCCAAAGTTTCTGGAGAGGTCTTTGGCTGATCCCGCCTTCATCGCCTGCTTCACGCTGCCCATCGCATCGCCCTGCGCCACGGCCTGCCCCGTCATCATAAAAATTGTTACTAACAAAACCGAGAAGGCAACTGTGAGGTGTCTAAAGTTTTTCATAAATGCTGTTGTCATACTTGCCCTTGCATGAGCCAAAACTATGCCAAGTAACAAAGAATTTCAGAGACTCTAATATAAAAGGATTATCCTGATAAAGAAAGCATTGTTGCCTGGCCTTGCGTATACTTTTAAGAGGGTACACACAGTTAAGGCAAAGGGCAAAGCCACTTAAATCGAGCCTGTAGCTTTAAAGATATTAGCTATATTTGCACCATGGACAAGAAGGTACTCTTAGTGATTTTAGATGGGTGGGGCATTGCCACCGATCTGGCGGCCTCGGCCATAGATAAAGCCAAAACGCCTTTCATCGACTCTATTTTTGAGAAATACCCCCATACCACCCTGCAAGCCTCCGGCGAGGCTGTTGGGTTGCCGGATGGGCAAATGGGCAACTCAGAGGTGGGACACATGAACATCGGCGCCGGGCGCGTGGTGTACCAGGACCTGGTGCGCATCAACAAGGCCATTGCGGAGCGCAAGCTAGCTTCCATGCCGGCCGTTGCCCGCGCATTTGCCTATGCCAAGGAAAACAAAAAGGCGGTACACCTGATTGGTCTTGTATCCGACGGCGGGGTGCACTCGCACATCAACCACCTGAAGGCGCTGTGCACGGTGGCCTACGACTATGAGCTGCACGAAGTATACATTCATGCCTTTACAGACGGTCGCGACACCGACCCTAAAAGCGGTGTGAAGTTCATTAACGAGCTGGAGGAACACCTGGAGCATGCCTCCGGTACCATCGCCTCTATCGTGGGCCGCTACTACGCCATGGACCGCGACAACCGCTGGGAGCGCATCAAGCTGGCTTACGACCTGATGGTGAAGGGCAAAGGTGAACCGTCGCAAAACCTCATCAAATCGATGCTCGACTCTTACAATGCCGGCGTCACCGATGAGTTCATCAAGCCGATTGTGAAGGTGAATGACCGCCAGGAGCCTATTGCCACCATCAAGGACGGCGACGTGGTGATTTGCTTTAACTTCCGTACCGACCGTGGCCGCGAAATCACGCAGGCCCTCACGCAGCGCGACTTTCCGGAGCACGACATGCACAAGCTGGACCTGCACTACGTGATGATGACCAACTATGACGACACCTTTCTGAAAACAGAGGCCATCTTTGAGAAGGATAACCTCAACAACACGCTAGGGGAGGTACTCGCCAAAGCCGGTAAGAAGCAGATCCGCATTGCCGAAACAGAGAAGTACCCGCACGTTACCTTCTTCTTCTCAGGTGGGCGCGAGGTGCAGTTTGAGGGCGAGAGCCGCATCATGCGCCCTTCGCCCAAGGTAGCCACTTACGACCTGATGCCGGAAATGAGCGCCTACGACATACGCGACGCCATTGTGCCGGAACTGGAGCAGCGTAGCGCTGACTTCGTTTGCCTTAACTTTGCCAACCCGGACATGGTAGGACACACGGGCGTGTTTGAGGCTGCCGTAAAGGCTTGCGAGGTAGTGGACGAGTGCGCGGCCAAGGTTATCTCTACCGCGCTGGAAAACGGCTACGACACCATTGTAATTGCCGACCACGGAAACGCCGACATGATGATTAACCCGGACGGCACGCCCAACACAGCCCATACCACCAACCTGGTACCGTGTGTGCTGGTAAGCAACGACTTTAAGGGCACGCTGCACCCGGGCAAGCTCGGAGACATCGCCCCAACCATACTGGAGCTGATGCACCTGCAAAAACCGGAGGAAATGACCGGCGAATCCCTGATCAACCATTAACATCACATGCCTGTGGCCAAGTATAAACCTCTCTTTCTGATAGGCCTTTTACTGGCCCTGGCATCCTGTGAGCGGCCTTCCCCGCCTGCTGCCATTGAGGCGGGGAAGGCTACTTTTAACCTTACCTCTTACCTGCAGGGGCAGCGCCAGAAGCTGGAGGCCGACAAGCCGATGGTCCTGAAGTCGGTGGCGACGCAGGGCAGGGAGCCGGAGGTAGTAGAAACCATGGATGTGGACTGGGAGGACGAACTGGCCGTGTTTGAGGAGGCTGACCTGAGCCGTCCGTCCATGCAGGAGTACTATACCCGGCAGGAACAGCAACTGGAAGACGGCTCTGTGGCCGTAGCCTATACCAAACGAGAGGACGCTGAGCCTCAGGTGCACTTTCTGCGCCTCGTCCTCGGCCCCGATGGAAAACTAAGGCAACTCAACGCCAGCCTGCAGGATCAGAATATTATCTTTTTCTCGCGCCGCACCATCGAGCTACACGCCGACCCTCAAACCGGCGATCTTTCCGGGTATAGTGTGCTGGGGGTGCAGAAGATGATTTTCGGGGACTCGCTTCGCTATGAGGTGAAAGCCAACCTTTAGAAGTATAAGC
Organism: Pontibacter chinhatensis; assembly: GCF_900113285.1. GTDB lineage: Bacteria > Bacteroidota > Bacteroidia > Cytophagales > Hymenobacteraceae > Pontibacter > Pontibacter chinhatensis. The sequence continues at coordinate 360,698 of NZ_FOOT01000003.1, read as the reverse complement.
GCCTTTTCCCGTACCACACTCTCCTGATTTTCCTTATCTTGCTATACTTCAGGCACGCCAAGTCTGGACTATAACCCCTTACCCTCTACATATGCGTACCGTTGCTCTCACGGCTGCACTTTGGCTTTGTATTGCTCTTTCCGGCCTAGCCCAGCAGGCGCAGCCCGGCACGCGCAACTGCGCCACCACGGCATACCTGGAGCATCAGAAAAAGCTGAATCCGGCACTGGAGCAGCAGCAACAGCAGATGCAGCAGGCCGTGCAGGAAAGGCTACAGCAGCAGCAAAGCGGATGGCAAAACCTCCGTGCCGTGACCACCATCCCCATTCCGGTAGTGTTTCATGTGGTGTATAACGGCGAGGCAGAGAACATCTCCGATGAGCAGGTCCTCTCACAACTAGAGGTACTGAATGCCGACTTCAGAAGGCGCAACGCAGATGCCGTGAACACCCCCGCCCACTTTGCACCCTATGCCGCCGATACGCGCATCGAATTCTGCCTGGCCACCCTGGATCCCAACGGCGACCCCACCACCGGCATCACCCGCACCCAAACCTACCGCAGTGAGTTCGATTACGCGTTTGATTACATCAAGAAGGCCGACAACGGCGGCGTGGATGCCTGGGATACCAACCGCTACCTGAACATCTGGGTGGGAAATATCAAGGACAAGGTGCTGGGGTATGCCAGCCCGCCCGGAACTACACTGCCGCACCTCGACGGGGTAGTGCTGCACTATACGGCCGTGGGTGCCGCGCCTGTCAACAAATTCGACTCGCCTTATAACCTGGGCCGCACGGCCACGCACGAGGTAGGCCACTGGCTAGGCCTTAGCCACATCTGGGGCGAGGAGGAGGATAGCTGCTCAGACTCCGACGGCATCAGCGACACGCCCAACCAGCAAACCTATACTACGGCCTGCAGCGGCGGCATCGAGCTTTCCTGCGACAATGGTCCTTACGGCAACATGTACCAGAACTACATGGATTACAGCCACGATGCCTGCATGAACCTCTTCACCCACGGGCAAGCCGCCTACATGGAGGCTGTGATTAGCACCAGCCGCAGCGGGTTGCTTCAGTCGTTGGCTTGCACCGCTTCCATCCGCTCTGATTTTGGTTTTTCTGAGCAGGCCGACACGCTGGTGGTGGCCGGAGAAAGTATAGCCTTTGCCGCAGCCCCCGAAGGAGTGCGGGCAACAGCGTGGCGTTGGGAGTTTGAGGGCGGCGTACCGGCAACATCCACGCTGGAGAACCCCACGGTTACCTACCCTCGGCCCGGCAAGTATAACGTGAAACTAACGGTAAGCAACGGCAGCACCAGCGACACGGAAGTGAAAGAAGACTTTGTGCACGTGACCGTCAGCGATCTGACCGTTTACCCGAACCCAGCTGCTGACTTTTTATACATCGAGCAACCCGCGCGCATACTTGTGCGGCAGGTGGAACTGGTAAACAGCGTGGGCAAAACCGTGCTCTCCGCTGAAACAAGTAAGCGTACCCTGCAGTTCGATGTGCGCTACCTGCCCCCCGGAGTATACTTCCTGCGCATCCTCAGCTCCAATGGGACTGAGGTTAGGAGAGTAGGTATAGTAAGGTAGTTGTTAGTTATTGGTTAGTAGCTGTTAGGGAAATATCCTAAAGTATAAAAGAAGCATACTTGCTGTATACTCCTCTAACTGGACGAGCCTCTTCTCTATACTTCCCCAATTCCCCCTAATAACGAATAACTAACAACCAATAACTAAACACCCCTGCCTTTTCCCTGCAGCGTTACCACCACGGTTCTTTTGGAGGCATGGTCGCGGTGCTCGCAGAGGTAAATGCCTTGCCAGGTGCCCATGTTCAGCTCCCCGTTTTTTATAGGAATGGTTACGGAAGTGCCCAACAGGGCAGCTTTCAGGTGCGCGGGCATGTCGTCGGGGCCTTCTAAAGTATGGCGGTAGTAAGGCTGGTTTTCAGGCACTAGGTGGTTAAAGTGGCTCTCAAAGTCCTGCCGCACGGTGGGGTCCGCGTCTTCGTTTATGGTAAGGCTGGCGGAGGTATGCTTGATGAAGACATGCGCCAGACCTACTTCTATTTCCTCTAACTCCGGCAGCTGCGCCACCAACAGGTCTGTTATCAAATGAAACCCGCGTTTAACGGCGGGCAATCTTATCTCTTTCTGAAACCACATATTTTTACAATGAGTGAATGAGTGGATGCTTGAATGAGTGAGTGTTTTTTTGGTGTGATGACCTTAGCCTTTCATTCTTTCTGAATGGCTGTTCTGTATGTGCAAGTATAAGTATACGCTAAAACTTACAGCAAATTCTATTCACTCAATCACTCATCCACTCATTCAAAATTAATCAACTGTTCGCTCATACGCGCCTATGTCGGGACGGGTGGTGCTGCGAGGGGTTCCTTTTATATCATGACGAATGGTTGAGAGCACTTTGGCAGCACCGCTGGCAGGGGAGAGGGTGTCGAGGCTGAAGTCATACTTAGTGGGGGCTTTAAACTTTGGCTCGGTGTTCAGCAGGTTGCCTTTACCCTCCAAAAGTTCCCTATACATCTGCGTGCGCAGCAAGCTGTGGCTTACCTCGGTAGCAGCGGTGGCAGGCTCCACCAGTACCTCGTTTACGGTGCTGTACCCATCCGAGTACACGATGGAGTTCACCAGGCGCAGCGAGGCAGGCTGGTCTTTAATATCGGTTTCAGGTATAAAATCGGTCACGGCCAGCAAAGGCGTTTCGCGCTGCAGCGGGTTCTGGTAACTGGCGATGGTGGTATAGAGCAGCTCATACTTGCCGCCGCCCAGCCCGCCGAAGCCGTACTGCCCGCAGTTATAGATCAGCGTGTTCACCAACTGCACCTCCGAGGTAAAGGCCACCACGCCGCCCAGCAGCGCGTGCGCCACGATGCTTCCTTCTATCAGTGTGCCCGTCTTGCCCGGATTACCGATACGCAGGCCATACACCGTATTTTTGATGTCGGCATACTTTATTTGGTTGCCCGCGCTGGTTGCCAGAATACGGATACCTTCCCACTGGCCCGGCAGGGTGCGGTAGCCTTCCTCGCGGCGGTACCCGCTAAAGTACACCCGCTCCTGTGGCGTGCCCTGCACCTGCAGCTGCCCTGCCACCAGCAGCACCGACTTGTTAGCGCCGTAAATGCGCGCGCCAGGGTCTATCGTTAGGACCGCGCCCTCTTCTACCAAAACTGAGTCGAGCAGCACGTGGGGTTTATCGCTGGCCCAGGTGGTGGTGCCGATGCGGCCTTTTCGGTGGAAGTAGGCGTTCTGCCCATAAGCCACCAGCTTCACGTTCTGCTGCTGCCCGTTAGTGGTGAAAAGGATGGAATCGGCTACCAAAAATGGCTGGTTCTCGTCGGTGGGGTTGATGTTGGCTTTCACGAGCACGTACAGGCTGTCGCCGCCCCGCAGCTCCAGGTTGTTGGCCAGCGGCGCCTGCACCCCGTTGATGGTCAGCTGGTAAGGCGAGTTTCCTGCTCCCGCCAGGGTCACCTGGCTGATGCGCACAGCTTTCTCGTTGCGGTTGTATACTTTCAGGCGCTTGGTAATGCTGCCTCTGCTCACGAACACGGTGTCAAACAGCAGCGTGTCTGCCGAAAACCGCAGGACCGCGTTCGGGTCGGTGGTAATTACCTCATCCTTCGGCTCGCAGCCGAACACCGACAGCAGCAGCAACAGGGGCAGTATGGCAAGCAGGTATCTCAAGTATAGCTATTCGTTGTTCTTTGTTGAAAGTATAAAAGCCGCTTAGTTAAGCGATTTGAGAGAGGTTATCACGTTAAATTTTTTATACTCGTTGATGCGCGGGTCAAAAAATTCTTCCTCCCGGTATCCCACCTGCACTTTTTTGTCTTTTACGCCCTTGTAGTTACTGCTCAGGTTCATGTCAGAGGCAAAAAATGAAAGCCAGTAAAAGCTGGCAGCCTTGCCGCTGGCATCCTTCACCGTAAACACTATAAACTGCTGGTCGCTTATACTTGTTACTGTTCCCTCAAAGCGCTTTTCCTCTATGGCAGGAGTAGTTGCGTTACCCTGCTCCAACATGCTTGCCAGCGCCATAAACGTGTCGGGGCACCGTGTTGCTATTTTAACACCAAGCGCCTCACCGATGGCTTCCCCCATTTCTTCTCCCTGGCTTCCTATCTTTGAAAGATCGATGTTATAGTCTTTTTTAAGTTGCTTCTCGTAAGGGCCCGCAGCCTTTAGCATGCAAAAGCCAAGGCGCATCTCCAGATTTTGTTTTTCTCCGCTGTTCATAAGCTCGTTGATGCAGCTGCAGGTCTCATCGGCGATGGCATCCATGTAGGCCTGACCCTGTGCTTTGGGAGAAATGATAAAAAGGCAGGCGGTAAAGCAAAGGAGTAAAAGTTTGTTCATGAAGTACGGAATAGTTGGTTAAAGATTGACTGCTGAATTTAGCAATCCTGAGAGGCAAAACCTATATAGCACAAAAAAAGGATGCAGCGCCGCCATACTTGCTTCACTACATCCCTTAATTTATGCTTTTATACTTACTTATTCGGCTGTGGCGCCTTCTTTCAGTCGCTCGGCGTTTTCGGCAATACGCAGCTCTTCTACAAAGTCGTCGATACCGCCGTCCATTACGGCAGGCAGGTTGTATACGGTGTAGCCGATGCGGTGGTCAGTTACGCGGCCCTGCGGGTAGTTGTAGGTGCGGATTTTATCGGAACGGTCGCCGCCGCCCACCATGCTCTTGCGCTGGGCACCTTCGGCTTCGTTTTTCTTAGCCAGTTCCACCTCGTAAATACGTGAACGAAGTACCGCCAACGCCTTGTCAAAGTTTTTAAGCTGCGACTTCTGGTCCTGGCACTGCGCCACGATACCCGTCGGGATGTGCGTTAAACGAACGGCAGAATAGGTCGTGTTTACCGACTGACCACCCGGGCCTGAGGAACAGAAAAGGTCCTTGCGCACGTCGTTCATGTCGATCTCCACGTCGAACTCCTCCGCCTCCGGCAGCACCACCACCGAGGCCACGGAAGTATGGATACGGCCCTGCGTTTCGGTGGCCGGCACGCGCTGTACGCGGTGCACGCCGGATTCGAACTTCAGCTTGCCGTACACGTCCTCGCCAGACACACCCACGATGATTTCTTTGTAACCTCCCGAGGTACCTTCGGTCGCGTCCATCAGCTCCATTTTCCAGCCGTGCTTCTCGGCAAAACGGCTGTACATGCGGAACAGGTCACCGGCAAAGATAGAGGCCTCGTCGCCACCGGCACCAGCACGGATCTCCATGATGATGTCCTTGCTGTCGTTCGGGTCTTTCGGGATCAGGAGCTCTTTCAGCGTCTCTTCCATCGCGTCGCGCTGCGGAAGCAACTCGTCCAGCTCTTCCTTGGCCATCTCCCGGAAGTCCTCATCCTTCTCTGTGGCAATCACCTGCTTGGCGTTGTCGATGTTGCTGAGGATGTTTTTATACTTTTTATACTCGGTTACGATCTTGTCCAGATCTTTATACTCTTTATTCAGCGCCTTAAATTTCTTCATGTCGCTGGCCACATCCGGCTGGATGAGCAGCTGACTTACTTCCTCAAAACGCTGGTTGATGGCTTCTAACTTATCTAACATCGTGTTATTCTGGTTTTAGGCTGCAAAGATACGAAATTGACCTATAGATTTAATTATCCCTATTGCCATATAAGTATAATTCTGCCGCCCGTGCTTTTTCCTATGCTTATAACTTTAAAGGCGCGGCTATAGTTTCAGGGCGCGCAACAGAACTTGCAGCGCATACTTATAGACACAAACTATAATCGAATCAATTAAATCTATCGGAACTATTGCCCTAGTCTCGGCTGAAACATTTACTTTTGACAGTAGTTTAACTAAAGATAGCATTAGATCAAGCAAACCATAAAAAGAAAAAATATGGCTGTTATTGTAGCAACTGACAACGATTTTAACGAAGTACTGAACTCTAACCAGAAAGTGGTGGTGAAATACTATGCCGATTGGTGTGGCAGCTGCCGCCTGTTCTCGCCTAAGTTCAAGCGCCTGTCTGACGACGAGGCTTTTGCCGGCGTGGCTTTTGTGGATGTGAACGCCGAAACCAGCCCGGAGGCCCGCAAGTTGGCCAATGTAACCAACCTGCCTTACTTCGCCATCTTCAAAGACGGCAAACTGGTAGACGCTGTGGCTGCCAGCAAGGAGGAAGCCGTTCGTGAACTGATCCATAAACTAAACGCGTAAAGTATAGCCATGAAGATACCCGCCATTAAGAAACTGGTAGAAAACAACACGATGGAGGAGCTGATGGCCGCCGAGGCGGCTATCGTGGACGAGCAGCCGTTGGCCATTGAAGTAGGGGGCGACGACGAAGGCGAGCAGCTGACGCACGTGCTGGCCGCCATCTGGATCCTGAACGAGATGAACGACAACGGCACCGACTTTAAAACCGCACTGCGCCAGTACACGCAGAAGGTGCGCGTTTCCATCAGCTAGTACCACCCTATACATAACAAAGCGCCGCGGCCAAAGCTTATACTTCGGCCGCGGCGCTTTATACTTTCTATACCTGGCTGCTAGATGTTGTTTCTGGAAAAATACTCTTCGGCCAGCTTGCCGCCCTTCTCGGTGCAGAGGCCGCGCACATAGTATAAATACATGCTCCGGAACACCTCGCCCAAATCGAACCGGTTGGGCGGGAAAACCTGCGGGTTGATGAGCATGTGAAACTGCTCTATGATAATTTTGGCAACCAGCTGCAGGTTGATGTCCTTGCGGAAATAGCCCTGCACTACCCCCTCATTTATGACCTGGTAATTAAGGTCATAGTTATAGTTGTTGAGGTGGTCGAGGCACGTTTGCCAAACCTTGGGGTAATGTGTCCGCAGGTCGGTGATATAATCCGGGTGGATGGTCTTTAGATCCTGAATGCCGTACCGCAGCAGCATGAAGATCTTCTCCACGGGGTTGCGGGCTTGTTGCAGCCGCTCCTGATCGCGGTCCTCCTGCTGGTCGAGGTCATACTGCACCACCTGCTGCACCATTTCCTGCCGGTCACTGAAAGTAACTCTGTACTCCTCTTCCGGCATGCCCAAACGCTCCATCAGGTTGGCGTCTGTGTGCCTTTCAATCCCTTCGTTCCTAAAAACATCAAGAAGCTGGCCTAATACTGTTTCTTGTAAAATCATCTAGTGTATACTGCGTATCTCTCCGCCGCAATGCTTCAGTCTGAGCAGCTTATTACAAGCATACTTCAGGCCCAACTTTACGCCCGCTAAAGATAGTTAAATTCATAAAAGCCTGCGCACACGACACAAACTATAGCAGAACATAAATGCTTACAAAAAAGGTCAATTGCACGAGATAAACATAGGGGGCCAGGGGGTTAAACTTCTCAAAACGAGCCTTTTGAAAGTATAATTGAAGTATAAATGCCACCGCAAACCAGCCTATAAAATTGGACAGGGGAATCTCGCCGGTGTGCCAGCTCCAGAAATCGAACTGCATGGCCACGGGCTCCAGGAAAAAGTCGAGCAGCAGCATGAGCAGCGTGCCCAGTATAGCTTTCGCCCACCAGGGCCAAGGAGTATAGTTGCTGATGTGGCCGGTGCTGTAAACCAGCATCACCCAGTTGAGGCCGATGAGCAGCGGCACCTCCCATACTTTGGTACCCAGCGCCTGCCCGTAAGTATAGTCGCCAAACAACAGGCCCGTGTGAATACCGATGACCTCAGAGAAAAAGCCAACGGCAAAGGCAAGCAGGGTAAAAAGTATAAAGCCGCCGTTCCAGCTGCGGTGGAAGGCAAACAGCAGCGTGTTGGTGAGCAGCAGGTTCATGGGCGTCAGGTTTTGGAAACGCTCCGGCTCCCCGCTGAAAAGCAGTCCCCAAAAACCCACCGCATGGAAGATAACCAGCACGGCCACCGCCAAGGGCAGGCCATACTTTTTATACTTCGTTTTGCCGTTATATACTTCCGTTGTAATCGTTTTAAGCATGTTTTGGTGTTTTTACGCGATTAGCTGCCGGAGCCAGTTCGCCCACAATTTTGGCTGAGAGCAGGCACAGCGGAATGCCGCCGCCCGGGTGCACGCTGCCGCCGCAAAAGTATAAGCCTTTTAGCTTGTTGCTGAAATTGGGGTGCCTTAAAAAAGCCGCCATCCGGTTGTTGGAGCTGCTGCCGTACAGTGCCCCCGCATACGACGATGTGCGGGCTTCTAGCAGCAGTGGGTCCAGCACCTGCTCTTCTTCTATCAGTTCTTCGATGTCGGTGCCGAGCATTTTCTCGAGCTTTCGGAGCACGGCCTGCCGTGTTTCTAGGGTAAGCTGCTGCCAGTCCTGGCCCTGGTTGTGCGGCACGTTCACCATCACAAACCAGTTCTCGCTTCCGGCCGGGGCATCTGCAGAGTCTGCTTTGGAGGTGATGTTGATGTACACGGTGGGGTCCGGGCTGATGCTTTTATACTTGAAAATGTGCTCAAACTCGGCCTTGTAATCCCCACTGAAGAAGATGTTGTGCACGTGCAGCTGCGGGAACTCGCGCCGGATGCCCCAGTAAAAAATGAGGGCCGAGCTGGAGCGCGGCTGCTGCAGCGTCTGCTCCGGCGCCTTGTGCTGCGGCAGCAGCCGGCGGTACGTCGGCACGATGTCCATGTTACTCACCACCACGTCAGCGTTATACTTGCCCAGGCTTGTTGCTATGCCCGTTATACTTGTGCCAGCAGTCAGGATCTGATCTACCGGCTCGTTGTAACGGAACACTACCCCCAACTCTTCGGCCAGCTTCACCAGGCTGGCGGCAATGCTATAAATACCGCCCTCCGGGTAAAAGGCACCGATGCCGTGCTCCAGGTGCGGAATGATGTTGAGCGTGCCCGGCGCCTGGTAAGGGTCGGAGCCGTTGTAGGTGGCAAACCTGTCGAGCAGCTGCACAAAGCGGGCATCGTTGAACTGGCTGGCATTGGCCTGGTGCATAGTGGTGGTCAGGCCCAGGTCGGGGAGGCAACCCATCGCCTTCAGCACGTCCGCGCTTAGGTAGGTATCGAGCCGGTGCAGTGACTTGTGCAGAAACGTATCGGCCGTGCCTTTGTAGAGCCGCTCGCTTCGGGCCAACGCCTCCAATACCGCCTTTTCCGGCACCCCCAGTTGCCGGCTTGCCTCGGCCGCAAACCTGGCGGGATCGGCATAGGCTTTTACCTGGCTGCCGTCGGGCCAGAAGTAGTGCGTAATCGGATCTAAGCGGGTATAGCGGAAGTAGTCGGAAGGAGTGCGGCCGGCCAGGGCAAAGAGCTCGTCTACCAGGTGCGGCAGCGTGAACAGCGAGGGCCCGGCGTCAAACCTGTACTTGCCCAGCCAGAACTCCTGCATCTTCCCCCCAAACGTATGGCTCGCTTCAAAAACAGTCACCTCATAGCCTTTCAGGGCCAGGCGTATGCTGGTTGCGATGCCTCCGATTCCGGCCCCGATGATGGCTGCTTTTGTCATGCTCTGCTATACGGCGTTTTGCTTTATGTGCTGTAAACTGACGGGGCCAGGGAAAGGTTTTGATCATTTATACTTTGCCGGATGACCTTTTGCAGAATATGCTTATTTTTATATATTTATGCTTTAGGATATAAACTAACCCGCTATGAAACACAAACTTATACTTCTACTTGCCCTGCTGTTTGCCTTCCCTGCCTTTGCCCAGACAGATCGGGTACAGGAGCTTATCCAGGAAGGTATAACACTGATGGACAACGGTGAGCTGGATGCTTCCATCGCCAAGCTGCAAGAGGCGCGCAAACTGGACTCTAAAAACAACCTGGTTTTATACGAAATCGGCCTCGCCCATTACCTGAAGGCGGATTACCAGAAGGCGCTGGAGATAACCGCTCCCTTGGTGAAAGGTAAAAAGGCTTTCGATCAAGCCTTTCAGCTGCGCGGCAACAGCTACGACATGCTCGGAGACCCTACCAAAGCTATAAAAACATACGAGGAAGGGCTGAAGAAATTCCCTAACTCGGGCCCCTTATACTTAGAGGCAGGCGTGGTACTGCTCAAAACCAACACCCCTGATAAGGCCCTCACCTATTTCGAGAAAGGGATAGAAATGGCTCCCCGGCATCCCTCCAACTACTACTGGGCTGCCAAACTCTTCCTGGACTCAGACGAGGAAGTATGGGGGATGCTGTACGGAGAGATCTTCCGGAACCTGGAGCCAAACTCTGCCCGAAGCTCAGAAATCAGCAAACTGCTTTACGACACCTACAAAAGCGAGATTAAGTTTATTTCCGACACGACTGCTTCCGTGAGCTTTAGCAAGAGCAACGTGATGGGCTTCAACAGCAAAACGAGCTCCTTTAACTTGCCTTTTGGCACCATGTCCTACGAAATGACAATGGCTGTATCGGTGGCAGGCAAAAAGCAGATCGACCTTCCCTCATTGCACCAGATCCGCACAAGCTTCGTCGAGAACTTCTACGGCAACGACATAAACAAGCGCTTCGACAACCTGCTGTTTCAGTGGCACCGCACCCTTCAGGATGCAGGCCATTTCGAGGCCTATAACTACTGGCTGCTCAGCGCCGGCGACGAAGAGGCATTCAACGCATGGGTGGAGCAGCACGAGCAGCAATTCCAGGCCTTCGCAGACTGGTACACGCAGGATCGTTTCCCGGTTAGTCCGCAGTCATACTTCCACCGAAGCCAACTCAGCAACGTGACTTTATCGACAGAAGAGTAGGTTTTATACTTTGCCAAACACCTTCCTGTACACCGGCCCGCGCATGCCGAAGGCTGCCAGCATGAGCGGGTAGAGGAACCAGTCTAAAAGTATAAAACCGGTGCTGTAGGTGATGATGTCGTGGATGATGGCGCCGCTGCCATGCCGGGAGACCAAATGCTTGTGGTGCCATACTTTGAGCGGCGGCGGCAGCTCCTGCCCCTGGTCGATAAAGTATGCTTCGGCACCGGTTATACTTCTGTCGGTAATCAGGCTGGTCCAGCGGAAGGACTTCAGGCCCGTCTGCAGCTCTACCTCCACCACATCGCCCGGCTCAGAGCCGTCGAAGCGCAGCAGCTTTAGACGCGGGTAGGAGGGAGCCAGCTGCCGGAACAGCCGCTCATCGAAGGCATGGAACACCTGCAGGTAATCCTGGGCAACGGCTGTTTTCAAATGGAGCTGCATGGGTTTAATTGTTGATTGTTGGATTGTTACATGGTTGGGGCCAACCTCCTTTACCCCTCCTTAACCAAGGGAGTGAATTATTTATTGCTTACGGCATAACCTCTGTCAGAACTATAAGTTATACTTCTGCCAAAACAAAAGCCGCTGCATTTATACTTGCAGCGGCTCTTTTATACTTTACCCAAGCCAATATTGAGCAACTATTTAACAATCCAACAATTAACAATTTGCCCTAACTCAATAGGCTGTCGATATCGTCCCGGGTCAGGCTTTTGATGATGGTCTCATCGATGCTGATCAGGTCGGTTACAAGCTGCAGCTTACGGCTCTGCAGGGCCAGGATTTTCTCTTCCACCGTGTCCTTGGTGATGAACTTGTAGGTGAACACCGTGTTCTGCTGCCCGATGCGGTGCGCCCTGTCCACGGCCTGCGCTTCCACAGCCGGGTTCCACCACGGGTCAAGTATAAACACATAGTCCGCGGCGGTCAGGTTCAGGCCCACACCGCCGGCCTTCAGCGAGATAAGGAACACCTGTATGCTTTCGTCTTTTTGAAATCGCTCTACCTGCTCGTGGCGGTTTTTGGTATTGCCGTCCAGGTAGGTATACTTTATTTCCCGCTTGTCCAGCGAGCGCTTGATGATCTCCAGGTGCTTTACAAACTGACTAAAAATCAACACCTTGTGCCCCTTGCTCACCACATCCCGTGTTTTGTGGATTACCTCCTTCAGCTTGCCTGAACTACCCTCGTAGCCAGAGTCAGTCATGAGCGGGTGGTTAGCGATCTGGCGCAGCTTGGTAAGGCCCTGCAAAAGTATAAACTGGGTGTTGCCAGCCCCGTTCTCCTCCAGGCTCGTCAGGATCCTGTTACGGTAGTAAGACTTGGTTTCCTCGTAGGCATGCTCCTGCTCCTCGGTCATTTTGCAGTACGTGGTATGCTCCACCTTTTCGGGCAACTCCGTGGCCACCTGCGATTTGTGCCTGCGAAGTATAAACGGCTTGATGAGCGCGTGCAACCGGCGCGTCTTTTGCTCGTCCTTGTCCTTCTCTATTGGCTTGAGGAACTCGTTGCGGAAGAAATGCTGGTTGCCTAGCAGCCCTGGATTGATGAACGACATCTGCGACCACAAATCCATCGTGCTGTTTTCCACAGGCGTACCCGTAAGTATAAGCCGGTGCCGCGACTTCAGCTCCCTTATCGAGCGCGAGGTGTTCGAATCCGGGTTCTTGATGGCCTGCGACTCGTCGAGGATGATGTAGTCGAAGTAGTAGGTTTTGAGCAGCTCGGCGTCCAGGCGCACAATGCCGTAGGAGGTCAACACCACGTCGTAGTTCGAGAACAGCTCTACGTTCTTCTCGCGGTAAGTGCCGGTATAGTTGAGGATGCGCAGGTTGGGGGTAAACTTCTGGGCCTCGTTCAGCCAGTTGTACACCAATGAGGTCGGCATCACCAGCAGCGTGGCGCTCTCGGCGCCGTTTTCTTTGCGGTGCTGCAGCATGGCCAGCGTCTGCACGGTTTTACCCAGGCCCATGTCATCGGCCAAGCACCCCCCGAATTTATAGTTCTGCACAAAGTGCAGCCAGTTATAGCCTGCCTTCTGGTAAGGGCGCAGCTCGCCCACAAAGCCCGCCGGCATCGGCTGATCCTCTATCTCCTCAAACTCGCGCAGCTGCTCCAGCTTGCGGCTCATGGTCACGGTGGCCAGGTTGCCGTTCTGCAAATCGTTTACCAGGGCCATGTGGTGCTTGCGCAGGGTCAGCTCCTCATCGCCCTCGGCAAAGGCAAACAGTTCGATGTACTGCGTAAACCACTCCTCAGGAATGATAGCCACCTGCCCATTTGGAAGTATAAACTCGTTGTTTTTTGTAAGGATGTGGTTCTTAAGCTTGATAAACGGAATCTCAAACTCGCCGAACCGAACAGAGCCATAGATATCGAACCAGTCGTTCTTCTCGGTAATGCCTACCTCCAGGACTATCTCGCCTATAAAGTAGTGCTTGCCGCCGTTCTCCGACTGCTTTACCGTCACGCCCAATTGCTCGAGCTCCTGCAGGTTGGCGTTGAGCCAGGCAAAAGCCTCGTTCTTCTCTACCAGTGCTTTGCCGTTCTTTAGATCCAAGCCGCGCTTGCCCAGTTTCCGGGCCACCTCTTTCTCGCGAGTAAGGTCGCGGGTTAGTTTGTAGAAAGTATAGGAGTCTTCCGTTTTGGCCATACTTACGCTGATGCGCTTGGGCTCCTGCGTTTGCACCATGTGCCCGCCATACATAAAGGCCAGCTCAAACAGAATGCTATGGCTGCTGCGCTCCGCGTGCGGCTCTCCGTTCACAGCGGTTCTGGCCACGGGAGCCTCTGCCGCTATCTCCGCGAACGTCAGGAAAGCGCGTGGCTCATACTTCTCCTCCCGCACCTCGAAGCCCCTTACCCGCACGTCAAACGACTCCATGAGCGGCACCATAAACTTGCTGTAGTAGTTTTCTTCTATGGCACGCGGTATGGCGATGAATTTCTTGTTCAGGAAGGGCTGCAGCTTTTTGCCGTCTATCGATTTTTCAAAGCTATAGACCACATCGTTGAGCAGCAGCCAGGCTGGCTCGTGGCAAATCAGGGCCGCACCTTTATACTGGAAGTCCAGCTTCTCGCCGGCATACCTTATTCTCGGGAAGTAATGGGTATTGTCCTGGTTGCGCATGAGGTGGAACAGCACCGAGGCCTTCTCCGGAGCCAGCGTGATGCGGCGCCAAGTTGGCTCGCCGTCCTTGCCCATGATAAAGGTGTTTTTACCCTGGCTCAGCAGGTCGAGTATCTTGCTCATGCGCACCTGCATGTGGCGGTTTATCCGCTCCTGCAGCGCCTTGTCTCCTTTCTCCGCGTCGTACACCTTCAGGAAGAAATCAGTCGCCGACATTTTCTTGGCCGAGAATTTCTTCACCACAGCGTCCTGCTGAATCTGGTCCATGAGCTGAATGAGCTTAAAGTCATCCGCGTCCAGGCGGGCGGCAAACTCGTCGGCATTCTTGGCTGAAACATTCTGGTGCTGGAGGGTAAGCTGACCTTTTGTGTTTACCTGCACCACAAAAGACTCAAACAGGTATCCCAGATACTCGTGTTCGAAGAGAGAATAAACTGCCTGAAAAGGCTGTGTGGTGGAAACTTTCATGCCGGGGTGCAATTAGCAGACTCCAAATTTAACCATAAAAGCGCTCATTTCCTACTATTTATGAGCGGGTTTGGCTTGTACTTTAGGGAGCCATTTGTGTCGTTTTCTAGCGAAACAGGCACATCCCGCGAATGTTTGCGCTATATAGAAATTGTATTTGAAGGGGAGAGGCTAGATATTCTCCGTCACCGACATGGCAGCGGCTCTGTTGGCAGGCCTGATGGAGACAAGGAGCGTGATGACGATAATGGCAAGCCCCGTGAAAACGAAGTCCTCCACCTGCATTTTAACCGGGTAGGCCTCCACCACCGAGGTAGCCATGCCCATACTGATGATGCCGAAGGTTTGCTGCAGGTTACAGACCAGCATGCCCAGCGTGAGCCCGTAAGCAGCGCCGATAAGGGCCACCAACGCGCCCTCGAGTAAGAAGATGTTGCGGATAGTCTTAGCCGTGGCTCCCATCGAGGCAAGTATGGCAATGTCTTTTTTCTTGTCGATGACCAGCATGGAGAGTGAGAAGAAGATGTTGAGGGAGGCAATGCCCAGGATAAAGGCAAAGGTGATGAACACGAACAGCTTCTCTACCTTCACGGCACGCAGCAGGCTGGTGTGCTGCTCGTCAGAGTTCTGCACTTTAAAACCTTCACCCAAAATCTGCTGCAGTTCCCGCTTTACCTGCTCAATCTTAAAGCCTTGCTCTACCTTTATCTCCAGGGCCGTGCGGCGGCGGCCGTACTCCAGCAACTCTTCGGCGAAGTTGAGGGGCACAAACACATAGGCGTCGTCGTACTGGCGCTCGATGGCAAAAATACCGCTAGGCAAGATGTTCAGGCTGTTGAAAGAGGCCTCAGGGTTGAGCGGGTTGAACTTGACGTTGCGCGGGTAGAGGAACTGCAAGGCCACAAACTGGTTGTTTGGCCGGATAGAGAGTTGGTACTGCACCCCGCGCCCCACCAGCGCCCGGTAGGTGTTTTTAAAGTATAAATCACTGGAGCCCTCCACCACCGACGCACCAATCTCGTTCTGCTCGAAGAAGTTCTCGCTCACGCCTTTTACCTTCACCACCATCTGGCGCTCGTTGTAGCGGAGCAGGGCATTGTCCTCTATCACCTCCGACACCACGGCCACGCCCGGCGTGCGCCGGATGCGGTTCATAAACTCGGTGTCCGTCTCAAACGACTTGCCCTCTGCAGCCGATATCTTCAGGTCGGGGTCAAAGCTGGAGTATATCTCCCGGATCAGGTCCTCCAGGCCGTTAAACACCGATAGCACGATGATGAGCGCCGCCGAGCCCACAGCCACCCCAATCATGGCAATATTGGAGATAATGCTGATGATGTTCCTCTTCTTCCTAGAGAAAAAATACCGCTTCGCTATCAGAAAAGGGACGTTCATTTAGTTCGTTATTCGTTGGCCGTTTGGAGTTACCCGAAATCAACAATTAATCAATGTAGCAAGTTAACAATTAAACTACTTCCACGCTTTCACAATCAGGCCGGTGCCCGAAGGGTGCTTTGCGTTTACATCGAGCCAGTTGAGCAACAGGCTCACCGGGAAGGTAACCAGGTAGTAAAACGGCAGCACTACAAAGAAAATTTTAGAGGCATTGAGCATCAGCAGCGGGTACTTCATCGATAGGCGCCACGACACCTGCCCCGGCTTGCCATACGAGTAACGCGCCTGGACCTTGCTGAAGCCAGCAGCCCTCAGTTTATCCTCAATCTCTTTGATGTTATAGCCATCGCGCACGTGCTCCTCAATAAACGAGGCTTCGTCCTCCCCGTGCACATCAGAGCCTCCTTGGTCGGAAGGGGTGGAGATAAGCAGCATACCGCCCGGGCGCAGCGATGCGTGAAAGTTGCGGAACACCTCCACATCCTCCAGAATGTGCTCCATCACATCCACCGAAAGTATAAGGTCGTAGCTCTCCGGCTCCCTGTACTTTACCAGGTCAGCGATTTTGAACAGCACGTTGTGGCGGCCAATGGCACGCATAAACCGGTTGCAGTCCGACACCTGCTCTTCCTTCACGTCCACGGCAAGTATACGCCACTTGCTGCTCATGCCGGAAAGCTTATACGTATACTGCCCAAAGCCGGAGCCGGCATCCAATATGTGCTGCTCCCCGCCGCGGCGGTTCTCAGCCCACTCGTTCAACTCTTTGTGCACATGCCAGGCACGCAGCAACAGCAGGTCCAGCAGGTTATAGAATACGCGGCGCAGGAACGGTGTTTTGTTAAACACGTTGCCCAGCACCCGCTTTATAGGGTCGTACTGCATAAGGGTGATGTGTGGCTAAGGCCTACTTGTTAGGGTATGTTTCGTCGTCCTCGTCATCCTCGCGGGCCGGCGGAATGTCGATGTTCTCGAAAAGCTTGTCGATTTTGGCGGCATACTCAGCGGTATCATCCAGGTAGAAGATAAGCTCCGGGATAATGCGCACCTGGTTTTTGATGCGCTGGGCCAGCTGGTGGCGGATGGTTTTGGCGTTAATACGCACCTCCTGCAGCACCTCCTCGTTGTTCTTGGCCATCATGATGCTCAGGTATATTTTGGCCACCCCAAGGTCTGGCGACACGCGCACCACGCTCACCGATATGTAAGCGCCCCCAAACAGGTGCGGCACCTCCCGCTGGAAGATGTCGGCCAGCTCTTTCTGAATCAGGCGCGAGAATTTCTGTTGTCTTTTACTTTCCATATGAAGATGCAAATATCATATTAATTTCGCATTTTTACCCCAAAACTGCCTTACTCATTTCGGCTTGGGCAATTTGGCAGATGCCTCTCAGGCAAGCGCTTTTGTGTACCTGTATGCGGTACCGGGTCTTTGCTTATACTTTGCCAGGCGTGTTTTTATACTATAGTACCGTTTCTTCTTAACTATGTCTTTCCTTGATAAGTTACTTCCGTAGCATACTACCCTCCCGTCTCTTCATGCTGGTTTTGCTGTTTGTAGCTATTCAGCTGCCCCTGGTGCTGCTGGGCGTACGGCCAACCGCGCCCGAGCTGCTGCACATGCTGGTAGGGGAGCGGCTGGCCGACGGGCATGCCATGTACCGCGATATCTACGATAACACGGCACCCATCTCGGCGCTGGTTTTCTGGCTGATCGACCTGGTGGCGGGGCGCTCTTTTCTGGCCTACCGGCTTGTGTCTATGGCGCTTCTCCTGCTGCAGGCATTGCTGCTCAACAGCATCCTTAACCGCCACAGCGTGTATGCCACCAAGGATTATCTGCCGGCGCTGCTGTACCTGGTTGTCGGCAGCCTCTCCTTTGAGTTCAACATGCTCACGCCGCTGCTTATCGGCAACACCTTTCTTATACTTTCGCTGCCCTACATCATTACCCTTAACCGCGAGGGGTATGAGAATAACCGCTTGTTTGTAGGTGGGTTTATGCTGGGGCTGGCCGCCATGAGCTACTTGCCGCTGGCTTTGTTCCTGCTGGTGGGCATCTTCGCTGTTATTTTTTTCGCCTCCAACACGTTCCGCAGCACCATGCTTATGCTCTGCGGCTTTCTTTTTCCGTATGCGGTGCTGATAACGTACTATATGTACACCAATACCAGCCAGGAATTCCTGGAGCTGCACTTGCTGCGGCCCTGGCAGCTGAACGTCTCCTTTCTGCGACCGCCTTCCGATGTGGCTAAGCTCATGGCTATTCCCGGGTTTATACTTCTGCTCTCGCTCCTGAGTGCCGCATCGCAACCGCAGCGCCTGGTTTTTCAGGTTAAGTTTCAGCAGCTCATGTGGGTATGGCTGGCCGTCAGCATGCTGGTTATCTTCACCCGCGACGAGATTACGATTGCCACCTTCATCATCATCCTGCCGCCCGTAGCTTATTTCGGTGAGTTTTTCTTTACCTCGGGCCGCAAGGGTTGGATTATAAACAGTGTTTTCCTGGCGATGCTGGCTACCGTGCTGGTTATGCGCTACCGGTTGGCCCTGGGCATAAACGAGTATTTGCAGATGGACGAATCGCCGCTGCTGCTGGCTGAGCCACTTCAGCCAACTATCCAAAACAGCACTGTGCTGGTGCTAGGCAACGACATCAGCTATTACATGCATAACAAGCCCCTTACCCCATACTTAAACTGGAGCCTGGCTCAACGTCATTTTGGCAATTTGAGCGACTATCAGGCGGTGTTCGAGCTTCACGAAAACTTCAGGGATGAGATGCCGCAGTTTTTGGTGGACAAGGTGGGGCTGATGCCGGAGCTGACCTATAAGTTGCCGGATATTTTTGGCAGGTATGAGGCGACTGCTGACGCAGGTATCTATCGCCTGAAATAAAAGCAAAAGAGCCGCCCCGGAAGGAGCGGCTCTTTTGTTTATACTTTATACTTTCCCTTAACAGGCGGCTATCTTGTTGACCCTGTTCAGGTGGCGGCCTCCTTCAAAGTCTGTGCTCAGGAAAACACGTACCATTTCCCTGGCCACCTCCTCCGATACAAACCTTGCCGGGATGCACAGAATATTGGCATTGTTGTGCTCGCGAGCTAGCTTGGCAAGCTCTGGCAGCCAGCATAGCGCCGCACGTATGTCCTGGTACTTATTGGCCGTTATAGCCACCCCATTCCCGCTCCCGCAGATTAGGATACCAAAATCGGCTTCCTTGTTCACCACGGCTTTCGACAGCGGGTGCACATGGTCCGGGTAGTCTACAGATGCTTCTGAGTCAGGGCCGAAGTCCTGCACCTGGTGGCCCAGTTCTTCCAGCAGCTCCTTCAGCATGCTTTTATAAGTATAACCGGCGTGGTCTCCGCCGATTGCAATTTTTAGTGCCATTACTTTACAGCTCGTTTTGTTCGTTGAGTCGCTTCAGGTCTTTTTTACGTATAGACTTCGAAATGTGGATACTTACCTCGTAGAGCAGCATCAGGGGCAAAGCAATCAATGTTTGGCTTACCACATCCGGTGGGGTGATGATAGCCGCCACCACAAGTATCACTACGATGGAATGGCGGCGGTAAAGCTTCAGGGTCTCCGGCGTGATCAAGCCCGCCTTGGTGAGGAAGAACACGATCACCGGCAGCTCAAACATGATGGCACAGGCCAGGCAAAGCGTTGTCAGCGTGGAGATATAAGACGATAAATCGAACTCATTCAGAATGCTCGGATCCACCTGGTAGCCTGCCAGGAAGTTGATGGAAATGGGCGATACTACGTAGTACCCAAACAGCAGGCCCATCAGAAACAGAATCGACACAAAGAAAACGGCTCCCTGCGAGTTCTTACGTTCCTGGGGGTAGAGGCCAGGCCTTACGAAACGCCATATCTCCCAGAACGCGTACGGGAAAGCACAAGCCAAACCCAGCACAGCCGATACCATTAAGTGCATGGTAAACTGCCCGCTCATCTGCCGGCTCTGTATGGTAAAGCCTAAATCATCGAAACACAGGGTGTCCGAGCCAAAATACTGGCCCACCTGGCACATAACCCTGTAGCTTAAAAAGTCAGTTCGCGATGGGGCTAGTATAATGTCATGAAATACAAAGCCCTTCGCCAGGAAAGCGATAATAGCGAACACAAATATAGAGCCTAATGCTCTGATAATGTGCCATCTTAACTCCTCCAGATGGTCCACAAAGGACATCTCCTTCGGCTCTTCCTCCTCCAGATATTGCTGATCCAACAAAGTGGCTCCTCCTATATTTCAGAAATAATTAATAAGCGAACAGCGGATACTCTTGCATCCATTTGTTGATCTCGCTGCGCACGCTGCTGATCTTCGCCTCGTTATCGTTGTTCATCAGCACATGGTCGATATACTCTACGATGCGATCCATGTCCTGCTCCTTCAGGCCGCGTGTTGTAATGGCGGCTGTGCCCACACGCATACCAGAGGTTACAAACGGAGACTTATCATCGAAAGGCACCATGTTCTTGTTGATCGTGATGTCGGCTTTCACCAACGTGTTTTCGGCCAGCTTACCGGTTAAGCCTTTAGAGCGCAGGTCGATCAGCATCATGTGGTTAACTGTGCCACCGGAGATAAGGTCGTAGCCACGCTCCACGAAGGCCTTGGCCATCGCCTGTGCATTCTGCTGCACTTGCTTCACGTAGCTCAGGTAGTCATCAGACAGCGCCTCATAGTATGCCACGGCTTTGGCAGCAATCACGTGCTCCAGCGGGCCACCTTGCGTGCCCGGGAATACGGCACCGTCCAGCAAAGAGGACATCATGCGCGTCTCGCCTTTTGGTGTCTTAATGCCAAATGGGTTCTCAAAGTCCTTGCCCATCATGATCATGCCGCCTCTAGGGCCGCGCAGCGTCTTATGGGTAGTGGTGGTTACGATATGGCAGTGCTCAAACGGGTCGTTCAGCAGGCCACGAGCAATAAGTCCGGAAGGGTGGGAGATATCTGCCATTAACAGGGCACCTACCTCATCGGCAGCCTGGCGCAGCTTCTTGTAGTCCCAGTCGCGGCTGTAGGCAGAGGCACCACAGATGATCAGCTTCGGCTTCTCACGACGGGCTGTCTCCACCACTTTGTCAAAATCGATCAGCCCTGTTTCCTGCTCTACGCCATAGAAAGAAGGGTTGTATAGTTTTCCTGAGAAGTTCACAGGCGAACCGTGTGTCAGGTGCCCGCCATGCGAAAGGTCAAATCCTAAAATTTTATCGCCTGGCTGCAGCACTGCCAGCATCACCGCTGAGTTTGCCTGAGCGCCGGAGTGCGGCTGCACGTTTACCCACTCTGCTCCGAAAAGTTCCTTTGCGCGGTCTATCGCCAACTGCTCTGACTGATCCACGATTTCGCAGCCGCCGTAATAGCGCTTGCCCGGCAGGCCCTCGGCATACTTGTTCGTCATCACGCTGCCCATGGCCTGCATCACCTGCTCTGAAACAAAGTTCTCGGAGGCAATCAGTTCAATGCCATGCGTCTGGCGCGCTTTTTCTTTCGCAATCAGGTCAAATATAGCGGTATCTCTTTGCATCGGTCTAAAATTTAATATGATCCCAAAATTAAAGTATGCGCCCGAATAAACCAATGTTTCAGAAGTTTATCTCCGTTTCGCCACTTGCCCTACCTTCTCTATAAACTTGTTTCGGGCCAAAAAACAAAGGCCCGGCGCTTTCTGCACCGGGCCTTTGTGGCTATAGCTTATACTTTATTGCTATTCTTTCACCAGCTTCACCTGGCTTACTTGTCCGTTCAGCTCAACGCTCAGGATATACATGCCCTTGTTCAGCTTTTCGTATACTGGCAGTTGTACCTCGTTCGGTCCTTCCTGCAGCTCTACCACTTTGGCGTATACTTTCTTGCCGGTCATGCTGTACACCACCAGGTTGGCTTTTCCGCTAACTTCGGCAGACACATACAGCTTGGAGTTGTAGTTGATTGGGTTCGGAGCTACCAGCACTTGCTGCAGTACTTCGCGAGCCTTCACATTTACCGCTACTACTTTGCTGTAGTCCGTCGTTCCGTCGGTGTCCACCTGCTTCAGACGGTAGTAGATTGTGCCGGTCAGGTTGCCTAACCTATGCATGAACTCGTAGTCCAGTCGCGTCATGCTATTAGAGCCCTTGCTTTCCACACGGCCAATCTTCTCAAAGCCGCTCTTCGGATTTCTCGACATCTCCACCTCGAAGTGAGAATTGTTTTGCTCCGAAGCCGTTGCCCACGTCAGCAGCACGTTGTTGTTCTGCAGCGCCGCGTTGAAGGACATGAGCTCTACTGGAAGTGGAAGCACGGTAGTGCTGAGGCTCAAATTCGCAGTAGCTGCGCCGTTAGAAGTATGCGCAATAGCTCCTGACTGGTTTGTACTTGCATCTATACCTGGCTGGCTTCTTACCCAGAAGGTAGTCTCCGCAATATTACCAGCTGCATCAGGAGTTAAAGCAGGCATCCCCTTGCTCCAGGCATCATCTGCTGCATCCTTGCTCACCGCTATGTAGAAGTCATTCGCTCCGGTCACTCTTATTGCCAGGTTTTCTCCTACGGCCAGGTTCATTGCACTTACGGTATAATACTTGGCTTCCGAAATCTGTCCGGCCTCTACATTAAAGCTCAGGCTTCCTGGATCAACTTTGATAGTCGGAACGGCAATGTAAAGCTGATCTGAACTGATGTCTTCGCCACCTGCTGCTGTAATCGTAACCGTACTTGAAGTAGCAGTAAGTGGCACCACAACTTCTACTCTTGTTTTGTCATCAGGCTCAAAGAAACTTGTCGCATAAACAGTACCAATGCGTATCGTGCCAATTCCTTCGAGATTATAACCCCTCAGCAGAACTCTTTCCTTTCTTCGGGCTGGATTTTGTTCTGTGATAATGCTACCATTCTCACGTTCAAATCTCACAAGTACTGGGCTGGTTACAGTATAGACGTCTACTTCTGTAGCTGTTGCCTCAGCTGTTGTCGTTGTTCCAGCTTCATTTGTTAGCGTAATTACGCCTTTAATTGCGTCTGCTGGCACTGTTACTGTTATCTGACGTGCAGTTGTTAAATCCTGTGTATTAACAGTAGCAGGAAGATTCGTCATAAGATTAACATCTGTTGCAGGTATAACATCGCCACCATGACCTTTAAAAGACACCTTGATTCTGCCACTTACTGCTATCAGGTTCTCCCCAGTTATTGTCACCGTTGAGCCAGTTGGACCTTCTTTCAAGTTAAAGTCATGTACAATAGGGGCTTTTACTACTCTGAAGATTTGAGAGCTTGTAATGGTTGTTCCATCACCATAAGGTGTCGTTACCGCAATCTTACCTATTGTAGCACCTACTGGCACTTTCACAGATATAGCATTTGAAGAAGCATTAACGGTGTATTCAACAGCATCTACTTCATCCGCCTCTCCCTCAATACCTAGGAAAGTAACCTTAGTAGCGTCGTCAAAGTTTGTACCGTTGATGGTAAAGGTAGCTCCTTCTAAGCCTGCATTAGTACTGAAGTTTGTGATGGTTGGTGCTCCTATTATAGTAAGCTCATCGACAGATTCTCCTGTACCGCTACCACTCTGCACTTGTACAGAGCCAGTTATAGCATTTGCAGGAACATTCACTACTAAGACATCTTGTCCATCTTCAGAGCCACTCGGCGTAAAGGACTCTATAGATGCATTCACACGAGCACCATCTGCGCCAGCGAAGGTAACTATTGGCGTCCCTCTTACTACTGAGCCATTCCAATACTCATCGAAGCGCGTACCAGTGATGGTAATTGTATTAACACCCGCGTAAACTCTTCTGTCTCCAGTTTTTCCTGTTTGGGTTACGTTAGTTATAATCGGCTTATAAATAGTTAAGGCCTCTGTAGTTCCTGTTCCGCTAGTAGATGTTACACTTAACGTGTTAGTACTATTATGCTGAACCACAGGAGCCGTGAAGGTAATGGTGCCTGTACCTTGTTCCTGATCAGTCAATACAATATTATATCCTGTTATGCTTATGTTTCCACCATAAGACATACCAGTCACATTAATAAAGTTTGTACCAGTAACAGTAACAGACTGCCCCGCATATACTGCCTGAGGCTCTACTGATGATAGGATAGGAGCAAGTATGTTGAATTGCATCGGCTCACTTTCACCACTGCCTGATATTACTACCAAGCTTCCACTTGTTGCGCCGTTTGGCACCGTCACCGTAACTTCTGTACCATCTACTTCATAGTCCTCAGCTGTAATCACTGCACTTCCAAATCTTACCTTTGGAGCCTGAGTCGCTACAGCACCGCTAGCTTCATCCCAATATTGTGTAAAGAGTTCACCTTTAATTGTCACCACTGTTTTGCCCACATAGCCTTCGGCTGCACTGATAGATGAAATCTTCGGTTCAATCACAGTATAGTCAGCAGCACTAACTCCTGAACCTGCTGGGGTCGTAACTGTAATTTTGCCAATACCTGCATCAAACGGGGCCTTTACGGTAATCATCTGATAACGGTCAGGCTCTGTATTTCCTTCTACCTCATCCACTACCGTTATTCCGGAGTTTACCTTTTTACCATTAAAATCAACCTCCGTAGCATTAGTAAAGTACTGCCCTCTGATTGTTACCAATTGATTAGCATAACTCGTGGTTGGTGTCTGAGAGTTGTTCGTGAAAGTAATATTTGCTGGAACCGGTACTGTAAAGTCGTCTTCGCTTACTGCCTCACCTGCATCTGCAGTTATCGTGATTTTACCAGTTGTTGCGTCATAAGGTACAGTTACAGTAAGTGCATCAAATGTCTCATTTACTTGTACTGTCTCTATGGCAGCAAGCTTTCCATCAAATGCCACACCTGATACCTTAATAAAGTTTGTACCATTAATTGTCACTTCAGTTCCTGCTATGCCTTGTGCAGGCGTGAAGGAAACGATGGTTGGAGCAGGGATTACCGTGAAGACATCTGCACTTGTAAATACCACATCCTCGCCCACTATCAAGGTTAAGGTACCAGTTGTAGCGTTTGTTGGCACCACTACGGTGATGGTGCTATCAGCTGCATTGTACTTAGGCGTAGCCTGTACGCCCCCGTTAAAGCCTACTGCTGTTACTGACTCCAATAACCATCCTTTAATAATTACGTCATCACCGGCCTTACCTTCTGTTGGAGTAAAGCTGATTATTTCAGGAGCTGTTACAACTAGGTAAGTGTCTATACTTGGCTCACTGTTTCCAGCAGCGTTTGTCACCATCAGCTTGCCTGTCAAAGCGCCTTCCGGTACTGTGGCAGTGATTTTAGTCGAAGATTCAACAGTTATACTTGTAGCGACTACGCCTGTGCCTGCTCCCAGGAAAGTTACTACAATGTTATCACCCACAAATTCAGTACCCTCAATTACCACTTTCGAGCCTACCACTCCTTTAAGAGGAGACACGCCCGTAATGGTTGGCTTCTGAGTGATAGTGAAGTTACTCTCGCTGCTTCCTGTACCCATAGCGTTTGTAATCGATATAAGGCCTGTGGTTGCATCGACCGGTACTTGTACAGTTAACTCAGTATCTGACACAACTGTAAAGCCGCCTGGATTTGTGTCTGCATCATAAGGAGCAACAAGGCCGCTCTCTCCAAACGTTACACTCGTTGTCCCTAAGAAATTGTAACCTGTGATTGTTACTTCATTACCAGCGACGCCCCGTGTAGGAGTGAAAGCATTAATAACAGGTATAACGATCACCTCATACTCATCAGCAGAAGTGGTGGTGTTAGCAGGGTTAGTAATGCTAATAAAACCAGTTATGGCGCCAGTTGGCACCGTTACTTTTATTTCTGTGTCGCTTGCATGAGGAGCAGAGAAGGTAATTGTTTTATTATCATCCTCTGATGCGCTACTGCCCAGGAATACCACCTCTGAAACATACTTCAGGTACTGCCCTGTAATGGTTACCTCCTGACCGATTGGTCCTTTAACCGGGCTGAAGCTCGCAATAGTCGGAGCATAGATAACGTCAAACGGACCTTCCCAGGTGGCTTCTCCACCCTGTGTTTTTACGGTTACACTACCTGATGCTGCTCCGTCTGGAATGTTGAACGTAATAGCGGTACCTTCTACATTCACGGTAAAGCCAGCTGTGTTGGTTTCGGTGGTAGGATTTAGTGTTGTGTTTCCGAGAATCACTTCGTACGCTGTTCCGAAATCCTGGCCGGTAATGGTGATTTGTTCTCCCACCAATCCATAGGTTCCTCCATCCGTTGCCGTTGTATTTGCCACCTCAGTAATAATTGGAGCCGGAACAAAATTAAAGATTTGCTCGCTGGTGGCTGTTTTATCACCTGGAGCGATAAGCTGGATTTTTCCTGTCTTCGCATCAGCTGGCACTGTTACCACCAGTTCAGTATCGTTGGTAGGGGCAGCAAAAGTAGCCACTACATTATCACTGTCGTCGCCTTCTGCTCCCAGGAACACCACGCTGCTTACGCTGGCCAGGTTCACGCCATACAGCGTTATCTGCATATTTGGACCAGCTGAGGTAGGCTTAAATTGAGAGTCAACGTTATCATACGTGACAAACTGAGGGGCCGGCACATTGTAAACCGCCGTGCTTACAGCCTCGCCCGCTGGGCTTTTCACCGTGATAGGACCTGTACCCGCACCTAGCGGAACTGTGGCTGTTATCTCTTCATCACTAACCACTGCAAAGCTGGTTGCTTTCACTCCATTGAAAAGCACCTCATTTACAGCTGTAAAATAATCCCCGTAGATGGTCACCTCTGTAGTAAGTGCAGGGCCTTCTGTTGGAGTAAACTCTGAACCTTCTGCCTGAGCTATGATCTGCGGACCGTAAACCGTAAAAGCTGAACTTACTCCACTACCCGCCGGGCTCGTTGCCGTTATAGGTCCTGCACTAGCACCTTTCGGTACTACTACTGTAATTTCTCCGTCGCTTACAAACCTAATAGTAGAAGCATCTGCCGCCGCTCCGTTAAACAGCACTTCATTAACACCTGTAAAATACTGGCCGAAAAGTGTTATTGTCTCTCCAGCACCGGCACCTGTTGGAGCAAACTGAGAGCCACTGGTAGCAAACACAGGAGCAGGCACTTTAAACTCTGCAGTACTTGCCTCACCATAAGAGGTTACTACTCTAATAGGGGCGCTCTTGGCACCTGTTGGCACCACTGTTGAAACAGATGTGCCTTCTGGGTTTACTGTTATACTCTCAGCTGGTACTGTACCAAAGAACACTGCAGAAGTCTCGTTCAGGTGTGTACCTGTAATCGTTACAGGTGTACCCGGCACTCCCCCTGCCGGAGTGAAGCCATCCACCTCAGGCTGCTGCGATACCTTTACCGCATCCAGGAACACATAGGCATCTGTAACCGATGCCAACTGAAACCTTACATCTGTTGCAGCGGCAGGTAGGTATAAATCTATGGTGGTGGCTTCTTTCGGCACATCGCTGGTAACAGCACCATTCCCAAAAGTTTGGCCGCCATCAGTGCTGTAACTTACTGTCATGCTGGCTGAACCAGACCTGGTGGTAGTAGCTACTATGCTATAGCTTAGTTTATAGCCCGTAAGTCCATTCCCATTCAGCTTGACGTCAACATTAGCAGAAGTGGTCCTGAATTGGGCTGAACCACCAGCGCCACTTGGCTCAATATTAGCGCCATCCGCTACCAAGCCATTGGTCTTTACATTCGAAGACGTTGGTGTTCTCCAAGGACCATGGTACTCAGCTGGGGCCGGATAGGTCTGCGCCACAGCCATGGAGACTATTCCGAGCAAGAAAACACACTGCAAGAGCAGTGACCTGAGGAGTTGTGTAATAGGGGGATTGTAGAGTTGCACCATAGCTCGAACTTAAGTATGTAATAAAAGATTTCTGTGCTAATTTATGTTAAGCCTAATTGCCACAAAATAAGATAATTTATCTATCATTTTAGCAATATGTCTATATGTTTTTTTATCTAATTTTAAGAATATAGTATTATATGCCATTACTAAGGTTTTTCCGAGGCAAAAACCTCCCGCAAGTTGCATTACAGCTTCTCTGACAGCCTAAGCAGTACCCCTGCTACCAACAGGATGTTAAGACATTAAAAGTCAATCGCTTGGAAACACCGAAAGGCAATACAATTTCCCGCACTTCTATGCCTATAAGTTTTCATTAATAAAGTGCAAATTAATATATATTAAAAGCGGTATATTAGTTCGATAACTAAGAACAAACAGTTCAACTTAGCATCGAACAGGTGTGTTAACTGATTTTGCACCTAGGCCAGTGAGGAGGAAGATTTTAGCCTTTGCGGGCAACAGGATATGGGCGATCGATGTTGGGCTGGATGTGAAGTTCCAGAGTATCAAGGTCTAAGGCAACCAGGTTACCGAAAGCTGCATTCCGGTAGTATACACAGCCGGCGTCGAGGTTTAGCTTTGGCTCTTTGTGCGAGGCTGCTTTTTTAATGCCGTGAAGGGGGGTGGGTGTATGGCCGTGCAGCAGTTTTTTGTTTCCGAGGCGGATCCAGTCAGGTTTGTAGTCGCGGATGTTGAGCATGGCTTCTTTGTCGGAGAAGATGTCATCCTGCTTAAAATCGAAGCCGGCGTGCACTAGGAAGTAATCGGGAAGCTCTAAATAGTAGGGGAGGCCGCTAAGGAAGGCCGTATACTTGTCGGGGAGGTGCTCAAATCGCGTGATGCCGAAGCTCTGCAGCACCAGCCCCCGTTCTGTTGAGGTAAGGTTCAGGGCTTTTTCGCCCTTCTCCACCGCTTTTAGCAGCATTTGGTCGTGGTTGCCGCGCAGGCAGTGTACCTGGTAGCGCTGCTTCTGCAGATGAAGTATAAAATCAATAACACCCTTGGAGTCAGGACCTTTATTTACAAAATCGCCGAGCAGGTAGAGTTCGTCATTACGTGTAAGCCGGAGCTGATCGTGCACCATGGCTTTGAGGGTGCGGGCGCAGCCGTGTATGTCTGTGAGGGCGTAACGGGGCATAGGGTCTTTTTTTGCGCGGACAAGGCGACACCGTAAAGGTAATACAGAAATAGCACCCGCGCTACAGGTGCTATTTCTGTTTAAGCAATGTTAGGTATTCTAGTTATACTTGTTGTTGTCCAGGTCGGGCTTATTCGTATTGCGGTTCGGATTGTTGGTCATGGTGTTTTTACCCGCCGCTTTGTCAGGCCCGTCGGTATGTTTTTTCTTCAGCTCCTCGTGCTCCGCACGGGTCTGATTTGGGTCTACAGGCTTGCCTGCAGCTTTGCTCTGTCCTTCCCCAGTTGGCCTTCCTTTGTTTTCGCCGCCGGGCTGGGTGTGCTTATATGATGGCATAATATCCTCCTTTTTAATAATTGTTCAACTTCACGGCCAGTTTATACTTTGTGGCCTTCTCTTCTTGCTTATACTTTTTATACTTAGGTACCGCGACCTTCGTCCTCAGTGCGCATGTTGTCTGGCGGTGGCACGCCGTCGTCTGCAAAGTCGTTTACGCCCGTGGCGCTTGGTCCTTCAGAGGCTGTGTCGCTGCCATAGCCTTCTTTGCCATCGCGGTTGCCGAAGCCACCACGCTGGTGCTCGTTCTTAGGCGGGTCAGCGCCCGGTATAATGTGGCCCGCGCGCATCTCCAGGTCACCGGTATCTTCCTCTATCTCACGGAAACCGCGCTTGTTGGGCGGCTGGTTTCTCAGCGCATCCTTGTTTTCTTTATCTTCAGCCATAATTGCATTCTTTTAATTAACACTGCGCCCTGTTGCCAGAGCGCTTATACTTTGTTTTACTCTTTTCAGGCCGCTTAGGTTTAACTGCCTACCTGCTCACCACCGTTTACGTGTATCACCTGCCCGGTTATATAAGAGCCATCCTCGGAGGCCAGAAACACATAGGCCGGGGCCACCTCAGAGGGCTGCCCGGGGCGTTTCAGCGGCACATTCTGCCCAAATTCCTTTACTTTCTCCGCATCAAAAGAGGCCGGAATAAGGGGTGTCCAGATAGGCCCGGGGGCCACGGCATTTACACGTATTTTTTTCTCCGCCAGGTTGGCCGAAAGCGACCGTGTAAAGGCGGTGATAGCCCCTTTGGTAGAGGCGTAATCCATCAGGTGGTCGCTGCCGCGGTAGGAGGTAACGGAGGTGGAATTGACGACGGCGCTGCCTCCCTTCATGTGCTCCAGGGCGGCTTTGGTCATGTAGAACATCGAGAAAATGTTGGTCTGGAAGGTGCGCTGCAGCTGATCCTTCGAGATATCTTTCAGATCGCTTTGCTCATGCTGCTCAGCGGCATTGTTCACCAGTATGTCCAGCCCGCCCAATTCCTTTACGGCCCGCTGCACGGCGTCCCTGCAAAACTTTTCATCGCCGATGTCGCCGGAGAGAATCAGGCCTTTGCGGCCTTCCGCTTCAATCAGCTTCAGGGTGTCTTTGGCGTCTTTGTCCTCGTTTAAGTATACGATAGCCACATCGGCCCCCTCACGTGCAAAATGTACAGCCACGGCCCGGCCGATGCCGCTGTCGCCGCCGGTTATCAGGGCTTTTTTGCCTTTCAGTTTGTCGCTGCCTTTGTAGCCTTTCCGGATGTACTCAGGCTGCGGGGTCATTTCATGCTCTTTACCCGGCTGCTGCTCCTGCTCCTGCGCAGGCAACTTGGTTGGTTTGTTTGCCATAGTTTTCATAGTTTTAAGTAGGATTGCCGCTTTGGGCAGTTCCCTACTATACGCCTGCGTTTTGGGGTGGTTATCTAAGAAAGCTATCTTATACCTGCCGCAGCCGTTTATACTTTATACTTATACTTTATGTGGAGAGAGGAAGAAGACAAACTAAAGCGCAGCCTTACCTTTAAGGACTTTAAGCAGGCGCTGACCTTTATGAACACGGTAGGCGAGGTGGCCGAGGAGATGGACCATCATCCGTGGTGGAGTAACGTGTACAACAAGGTAGAAATAGAGCTCACCACCCACGACGCCGGCAACACCGTCACGGAAAAAGACCTGGAACTGGCCCGGCGTATCGACGAGATTTATGACAAGATGATGGCTGGTAATTAATTGCTATTGATGATTGTTAATTGTTGTTGCCTGCCGGCACAATAGCTCTTGCTGTGTTGCATACGGCTCCTATACTTTAGCCTATAAACCAAACAACCAGCAATTATCAACCAACAATTAAGTAGTATCTTTACGCCATGCAGGAACAGGAAAAAACAAGTTTATACCTGGTGCCGACGCCCATCGGCAACTTAGAGGATATTACGCTGCGGGCCATTCGCATTTTAAAGGAGGTGGACGTGATACTGGCCGAGGACACGCGCACGAGCGGCAAGCTGCTGCAACACTTGGGCATTGAGAAGCGCATGCACAGCCACCACCTGCACAACGAGCACAAGGCCACCGCCCACCTCATCGACCGCCTGAAGGCAGGGGAGGTGATGGCGCTCATCTCCGACGCAGGCACGCCCGGCATCTCGGACCCCGGTTTTTTCCTGGTGCGCGAGTGCCTCAAGCATGATATTAAAGTAGAGTGCCTTCCGGGAGCCACGGCCTTCGTGCCGGCGCTGGTAAAATCGGGCTTCAGCACCGACCGCTTTACTTTTGAGGGATTCCTGCCCATTAAGAAAGGTCGCCAGACGCGCCTGCAGAGCTTGGCCGGCGAAGAACGCACCATGATTTTCTACGAGTCGCCGCACCGCCTGCTCAAGACGCTTGCGCAGTTTAAGGAGGTGTTTGGGGTCGAGCGCGAGGCCTCTGTTTCACGTGAAATCTCGAAGATGTTTGAGGAAACTATCAACGGCACGTTAGAGGAGTTGCTGGAGATTTTCAACAACAAAAGTATAAAAGGGGAGTTTGTAGTAGTGGTTTCCGGAGCCGCCAAAGCAGGCAAAGCCGATAAAGAATAAGATGAAAGCATTTATAAAGAAACTCTCGCTGGCGCTGCTGCTTAGCGTGTTCACCCTGCCGGCCTGGGCGCAGTTCGAGGATGTGCAGCTCTCGCCGGAGGCCAGAATAAGCCTGATCACCTGCTCACCGGGGCCGGATCTGTACGCCATTTTCGGGCACAGCGCCGTGCGCGTAAACGACCCCGTCACCGGTATGGACGTGGTATTTAACTACGGCACTTTCGATTTCGACGAGCCCAACTTCTACCTCAAGTTCGCGCAGGGCAAACTGCGGTACAAGCTGTCAGCGGCGCACTTCCGCGACTTTGTCTACAGCTATACCCTGGAGAACCGTTCGGTGTATGAGCAGGAGTTCAATTTTACAGAAGAGCAAAAGCAGCAGTACTGGGGTTTCCTGACGCACAACTACCTGCCCGAGAACCGCTTCTACCTCTACGACTTTTTCTTCGATAACTGCGCCACCCGCATTCGCGACGGCGTGGAGGCCACGTTCCCCAACCAGCTGGCTTTCAACATCAGCCACTTCGACAAAGGCTATAGTTTCCGCAACCTCATCGATTTATACTTAGGGCCGCAGCCCTGGGGGGACTTTGGCATCGACATCGCCCTGGGCGCGCGCATCGACCAGAAAGCTACGCCGTACGAGTACATGTTCCTGCCGGACTACCTGGCCAAAGGCTTGGCCAGCGCCACCATCGCCCAGAACGGCACAACCTCACCGCTGATGCAGGAGACAAAGGTGATTTTTGAGCGCGACCCTTCCCAGCCGCTGGAGGCTGGCTGGCTGACGCCACAGCTCGTCTTCTGGACTTTCTTGGTAGTAGTGGTAGCCCTTACGGTGATGGATTTCATCAAGCGCCGCCGAAGCCGCGTGTTCGACATGGCGTTTTTCTTTATGCTGGGCGTACTGGGCATTGTGGTGCTGCTGCTCTGGTTTGCCACCGATCACCAGGCTACCGCCTATAACTTTAACCTGCTTTGGGCCATTCCTACGCACGCCGTGGCTGCCTTCTTCCTGGGCCGCACCATCCTTCCGGAGTGGGTCCGCAAGTATATGCTGTATACTACCATCATCACCTTAGTGGCTTTAATCGGCTGGCCGCTGTGGCCGCAAATGTACCATGCTGCGTTCTTGCCCATTATGGTGGCGGCCATACTTAGAGGCGCTTATGCCGTATGGTTCTCTAAAAAGGCACAAGCCCTGGCACATCCACAAAGTATAGCACATAAGATATGAACCTGAACCAACTGGCTAACAACCTGAACATACTTTGCCGCAGCGTCGGCGCTTTTATACGCAAAGAGGGAGAGACTTTTGAGCGCTCCAGCATCGAGCAAAAGGGCTTCAACGACCTGGTGTCTTATGTAGATAAGGAAGCGGAGAAGAAACTGGTGGAAGGCCTGCGCCAGCTGCTGCCCGAGGCCGGCTTCATTACCGAAGAAGGCACCGATACCACCCGCGGCGAGCGCCTAAACTGGATAATTGATCCACTGGACGGCACTACCAACTTTATACATGGTCTGCCCGCCTATTGCGTGAGCGTGGGGCTGCTGGACGGCGACGAGGTAGTGGCGGGCACCATCTTCGACCCGAACCGCGACGAGTGCTTCTGGGCCTACAAAGGCGGAGGCGCTTTCTGCAACAGCTCCCCCATAGAAGTATCCGACGCCCCGGCCCTGAAAGACAGCCTTATCGCCACCGGCTTCCCTTACCATAATTTTGGACTGACACCACAGTACCTGCAGGTGCTTGGCGCCTTTATGTCGCGCTCGCATGGGGTGCGGCGCATTGGCTCTGCGGCCCTCGACCTGGCCTACGTAGCCTGCGGCCGCTTCGAGGGCTTTTTTGAGTATAACCTGAACGCTTGGGATGTGGCTGCCGGCATTGTCATCGTGCAGGAGGCGGGCGGCAAGCTCAGCAGGTTTACCGAGGAGGGCGACTATGTTTTTGGGCGGGAGATCGTGGCCAGCAACGGCAACATCCACCCGGAGATGCAGCAAACCATCGGCGAGTTCTGGAAAAAGCCATCCGCCTAAACTTTTTATACTTCCACAAGGTTTCTAAAGTATGATACAGCAAGCCCTCATTCTGCTTATTTTTCTGGTAGCCATCGCCTACATGGTGCGCATGGTCTACCAAACCTTCTCGGCCAAGGACGGCTGCGCCAAAAGCTGCGGCGCCTGCTCCACCATCGACTTTAAGAAGATACAGAAGGACCTGGAGAAGCAGCAGGCGAAAGCGTAGTTTATCCTTCCGAACAGCCCCGAAACCGGGTTCCAAGGGTATTCTGGGCACTTGGAACGTCCCTCTACTTTGATTTTGCGTATAGGTCTATACTTAAAGATAGAACCACTTAACACGACATACTATGCAAGACAAAGTTGAAGAAAGATCTTTAGTGAACGTGCTCAACCGCCTGCGCAAGGACGGCTACAAGTACGACTTTAAAGTGGGGCAGGACGGAAGACTCTGCACCATGGAGGAAAGAGAAACTTATTTCACCCCGGACCAGGTTCGCATCGTGGACCACTACCGCTTTGAGGGCGAGAGCGACCCGGATGACATGTCTATACTCTACGCGCTGGAGACAAAAAGCGGCCTGAAGGGCACCATCTCCAACTCTTACGGCCCTTACGCCGATGAAAACGTGGACACCTTCCTGAAGCAGGTGGAGGACCTGGGCAAGAACCTGGACAAAAAAGACAAGTAAAACAGAAAGGGCCGATACTGCATCGGCCCTTTCTGTTTGAAAAGTATAAAATCAGCTGTTGTCGCGCCAGCTTGTTCCGGTGCTCTCGCCACGCATACTTTGCAGCTCATCGCCCAGCCGCCGGTTGCCTTTCTCGCTGAAGTTGAGGCTGTGTATAGGGTAGGGGATGATGATGTTGTTGGCGTCGAAGGCTTTTTTGATGCGGATGATCGCGTCGCTCTTGGCCCCCACGTAGTCGACCTGCCGGTTGTAGGTGATCCAGAACCTGGCCTTAAACCGGATAGAGCTCTCCTCAAAGGCATCGAACATCACTTCAATCTGACGGGCTTTTACCCGGTTCTTCACATCTTCCAAGGCCTCTATCACCAGCTTCTGTATCCGCTCCAGGTCTTCCGAGAAAGCCACGCGCACTTCCAGGTCCACGCGCCGGGTGCCGTGGTAAGAGAGGTTGGTGACCGGGTTCTCATACACCATCTTGTTGGGCAACCGGACCAGCTCTCCCGTCGGTTTGCGGATATCCACTGTGCGTAGCGAGATGCGCTCAATCACGCCGAAATAGTCGTTTGTCTCGATCATGTCGCCCACGCCGATGGGTCGCTGCACAGCAATAATCACCCCTGCAATAAAGTTGGCCGCAATATCCTGAAAGGCAAAACCTAGGGCCAGCCCCAGAATACCCACACCAGCCAGCAGCGAGATCACCACCTTGTCGAGGCGCAGCACGCTCAGCACAAAAAAGAGACCTATGAGCAGCAGCGTGATGTACAGCAGCGTGGAAATCAGATTGTTGAGCGCCACGCTGTTTGAGAAGCGACTGATCACGTTGTCGAGGCCTCTGCGTATTATCCGGGCCGTATAGAAGGTCAGGATCAGCAGGATGAGCGCCACAAACAGGTTGGGCAGCAAGAGCACAATGTGGTTCCCCCACGACTCCAGCTTATTCAGCAGCAGGTCGAGGGCGTTGTTGATGTCTTCCATAAAGTACAGGGTGTATGATACTTTGTCAATTCCTTAGGCCCATACCTTGGTGCCCTCGGTGCAGTTGCGGCACATCTCCACCTCACTGCGGGAGCGCAGCACCTGCTGCCTGAACGTGTTATACTTTTCGCCGCGCCAGACCTGAACAAAAGACTGCTGCTGCAAATCGCCCTGGCGGTATTCGGCATCCTTGTCAAAGCAGCAGGGCACCACCAGCCCATCCCAGGTAATCACGCAGGAGTGCCACATCCGCCAGCAGTGGTTGAGCAGCTTGTTTTTAAGGCTGTAGCTGCCGTTTCCGTTGTATTGGTACCTGGAGTAATAGTCTATGGTCGGAATCAGAGGCGAACCGCGCTCGTAGTCGTAGATCTGGGCCGTTTTAAACACCACCTCATCCACGCCCAGCTCTTTGGCCAGCTTTTGTACGTCCTCGAGCTGGTGCTCGTTAGGCCGCACCACCAGAAACTGGAACATGATGTGCGGCGTGCGCGACTTGAGCTCCTTCTTCCACTTCACCACGTTGCGCGTGCCCTCCAATACCTTCTCCAGCTTGCCTCCCACGCGGTAAGCCGCATACGTTTCCTGCGTCGTCCCGTCTATGGACACAATCAGCCTGTCCAGCCCCGACTCCACGGTTTTGCGGGCGGTGGCGTTGTCCAGGAAGTGGGCGTTGGTGGAGGTGGCAGTATAAATACCTCGATCAGAAGCGTACTTTACCAGCTCCAGGAAGCTCTTGTGCAGATAAGGCTCCCCCTGAAAGTAAAAGATCAGGTACAGCAGCCGGCGGTGCAGCTGGTCAATGGTGTCTTTAAAGAGCTCGCCTTGCAGCATGCCCGTGGGGCGGGTAAAGGATCGCAGGCCGCTGGGGCACTCGGGGCAGCGCAGGTTGCAGGAGGTGGTGGGCTCTAGTGAGACACTGAGCGGATACCCCCAGTGCGTAGCCCGGCCGGTAAACTTGGAGTAGAGGTAACTGCTTACCACCTGCAGTGCGTTCAGGGCACGCAACGGCGTCAGTTTGGATATAAAGTTGAGCCCATCGGCTATTTGAAGTGCCATACCAGGTTTAAGGGAGCTACGACAGCAGCCACACACAGCCAACTGCCAGAAAAAAGGGGGCAGCCACGCTGGCCACCCCCTAAATTATACTTTCTGCCACTAACGGCCAAAC
The DNA here is from genome assembly GCF_900113285.1 of Pontibacter chinhatensis. Lineage (GTDB taxonomy): Bacteria > Bacteroidota > Bacteroidia > Cytophagales > Hymenobacteraceae > Pontibacter > Pontibacter chinhatensis. Next base: position 324,269 of record NZ_FOOT01000003.1, on the reverse strand, counting down.
AAGTCAGGCTAGTACCTGAACAGCGCCTTGACAGTGCCCTGGCCATCCGGGCTCACCTCGCTCAGGCCGTTGTAGCTGCTCACAAACACTTTGCCTCCCTGCGACAGCGTTTTGATGGCTGCTAGGTTAATCAGGTCGTCGTCGCCGCGTTTGTACTCGTTGTGTATCTCGGCTGTAGCGCTCTTGGCGTCGTACTTGCCCCAAACCGGCTGGCTTGGCGTAATGAACAGGGTATCTACGCGTCCATGCACGGCCTCTGCCGCCACGGTGGCAACATCCTCGGAGGTCACGCCTGTGCCGGCCACGTTCTGGTAGCGCGTCAGCGAATCGGCATGCGCCTGCTGCATCAGCGGCTTCACAACAGTCAGCGCCTTCTCATGCAGGGCGCTCATGTTTACCACATCCGCGTTCTCGTTGATGTTGATGTTCTGCGGCACGATATTTTTATACTTGCTGTGCTGCTTGTAGAGGCTGCAGTAATGGTCTACACCGGCCAGCACTAATGGCTCGTGCGCGTTGTGTAGTATCTGCTGCATGCTGTTGTCTATCTCGAGCACAAACTCGCGCACCCGCTCATGCTCCTCATCGCCTTTGGTGCTGCCGGGGCCGTGCACAATGTTAGAACCGTTTACAGTAGTGGTGGAGTGCGTGAAGTCCTGGTCGTTGCCCTTGATATCAAACTTGAGCGCCTGGGTCATGGTTTCCGGCACAAAGGAGCTGATGTCAATCGGCCTGATCTTGTCTATGGTCGCCTCATAGAAGGCCACTTTCTCACGGTACAGGCTCAGGATAAAGAAGCGTCCGTTCTGGCTCAGGATAGGCAGCACAGGGGTGAGGTAGAACTGATCGAGCACGTACACTACCTCGGGCATCGTGATGGGCAGCGTGTAATGGGCAGAGAACCCTTTGGTGATGAACAGGGCAAGTCCCTCGGCCTGGTGGCGCCAGAAGCCGCCGTCGTTCAGGAGTTCTTCGGCTGGTCTTAGGTACTCTGTAATCTCTGCCTCCGGCACATCGTGTCTTGCCAGCAGGCTGCGTGCTTCTTTCAGTTTGTTTTTGAACAGTGTCTGATCCTGGCCATTCAGCGTCTCGTGGCCCGCACGGTGCGTAGGTATGTAGAGAGAAATAAACAATGCGTTTTGTGTGTTGCTCTGCACATTCAGCAGTTTCTCAATGTCATTCTTATTGATTAATGCCATATTGTTTGGGGATTAAAAGTATGGTATTTAAAAATTCAAGTATGCTTTCATAGCACCTCTACTACTTAAAGGGGTGTAGGATTAAAGTACGCAGCAATACATTTAACGGTTATTTTGAGTGGGCAGGGCAGCCTGTTTCCTGCTGTTTATACTTGCTGGCGGCAGCGGCTATACTTTATACTTTGGCTATACTTTTATACTTGTCTGAATCAGGATTTTCAGGATGAAGGGATGAACAGGATTTTATACTTTGGCTATACTCCTATTCCGTCGCTGCCGCGGGTTTGCAACCCGTGCCTACTTATGATGTTGGGTTTGTAACTCAACTGGCTCGCAGAGCCATACTTATACTTTGGCTATACTTTATAGCTCCTGATATACTTTAATAACTCTGATTTATACTTATATACTTGTCAGTTTATACTTTCATAGCCGCCGCTTCCTTCCATTTGAACCAAGCTATCCTTACTAGCTGCCGCTTATCCTCTAGTTCCCACCAATGTCTCGTTTCACCTCTAACTTGGCTCCCTCAAGGCGGGGAGGCCTCGCCTTCGGGCATCGCGCGGTGTACATTTCCTTTGCTACCCTTCGGTCGCAATGCCGCTAAGGCGGCACCAGAAATCTACAAGGCGCTCAACCCAAAGGCTGGGAACAGAATCGATAGCCTCAGCCCTTACTGTCATCTCGACCTTTGGGAGAGATCTGAAGAGAATTCCCGATAGATCTCTCGCGCAGCTCGAGATGACAGGGAAAGAAGCAAGTATAGACTGTCCCCTTGAGGGGACTATAGGGGTGTGATCGTTAGTAGGAATTCCCCGCCTTAGACAAGGAGGGGTTAGGGGTGGTTGGACTAGGCATCTTCTATACTTCCGATGACAAGCTTGCGAATGCCTACAAAAAAAGCCCGGCTCCTGTCATAGGGAGCCGGGCTGGGGGTATAAGCTGTGAACGATATAAACTATTTCAGGGAGACCTGCCGCACCTGCAGGTGTTGCAGAATGTCGTTGGCTGCCTCGTGGTCGCTGGGGCGGCGGGCTTTCAGGGAAATGAAACGCCCCTCTTCATCCAGCAATAAGTATGCCGGCACCTCCTTCAGCCCAAACTGCGTGGCGACCTCTGCAGGTGTGGCCTTGGCCAGGGTTTGCTCGCCCTGCAGCTCTTTTTTCTGCACCAGTTGCCGCCACTGCTCCTCGTTATCTCCCACGGCCACATTCAGGAAAACAACCCTGTGGTTGCCTAGTTTGCTGGTGAGCCGCTGCAGGTGCGGGAGTTCCACGTGGCATAAACCACAATCGCTCCGCCAAAAGTTCACGTAAATCAAATTTCCTCTAAAATCACTGATCGAAACGTCCTCGCCAGAGAGCGTAGTCAGCTTAAGGTCGGGGGCCAGGCCACCGGCTACCAAGGTGCTGTTCTCGCTGTAGAGCTTTTCCAGGTAGGCATTGGCGACTTGGTCTGTACTCTTCTGCTTAAAATTCTGCAGCATCTGCGTGGTATACTTCAGGTGGCCCTGCTGTATGGATTGCTTTAGCACCTGGGCCTGCGCCACCAGCTTTACCTGTCCCTGCAGCTCCTGCTCGGCTACATCGTAACGCACCTTAAAGTAGGCGGGGCTTTTCTCAGTATAGCCGCTCTCCCTGGCGAAAGAGGTTGTATAACTGCGCAGGAAGCTCAGAAACGAAGGGCTTATCAGGTTATCGGGGTTGTCGAGGTCAAGGTTGAAAAGGTAGCTGTAGAAGTCTGCGGAGGGCTTGGAGAGCAGTACCTGCAGCATCTGCTGCCGCATGGGATGGTAGTTGAGAATATCCAGCGCGTAACTGAAATCTATCTCTGCCTGCAATAATGACTGGAAGGAAGGCGACAGTTCATACTTGGAGGCATACTTTTCAAAGTTACTCAGCTGATCGGCGCGGCGGTAGTCCAGAAACTCGATAAACCCTTTTTCGGGCAGCTTCACGTTGTCGGGCAAGGCCTGGTACTCTTCCTCCTCCTCAAAACGCAAAGTATACTTTGCCAGGCAGTTGTTCTCGTTGGCGCCTTTGCCTTTATACTTCAGCGACTTGAGAAAGCTCTTGCCACTCGTTTTCAGTTCCAGCTCAAAGCCGGGCTCCAGGTATACTTGTGCCACTTCCTCGCCATGCTGCAGCTCGGCCACCATAGCGTGCTGCACCGGCACCTCAATCCGGAAAGTTTTGCCGGTCAGGGGCACCTCTGTCTTTACTTCCTCCGAAAGGAGGGGGTTGGGGTAAGTGATCAGCTCAATGTGGTCGGAGAGGGGGGCAGCGATGCTGCCAACGATAACGGCCTTGCCTTGGGCGAGGAGCTGGCAAAGGGGCAGCAGCAGGGCGGACAGCAACAGGTAAACTTTTCTCATCTGGCGGGTGGGGTTCTTTGGCTAAAAAAGGAATCGTACTATTCTTCCGCCCTTAATACATCAAGAGCATCGGCAGGAGTAATTATACAACTTTGAACAATAATGTCCTATAGCTAAATTCCTGGACAGACTCACTTTTTATCATTTTATCGTAATTTCTGAAGTATAGCCATATTTAACACACCTGCACTGCCTGATTTAACTTATACTTAACACTACATTTCAGACCAAATAGGCAAGTTATGCATCAAACAAAGTATAAACCCTAATCGCGAAACCCCTACTTTATACTTGCACTTTGCCTGACTTATACTTTACAAACCCACAGAAAGCTTACACGAAACAGCACAAAAAAAGCACAGGCTGACTGCCTGTGCTTTGCTATACTTTATACTTTGTAATGTTATACTTTAAGCTTACCCAAACAGGCTAGCGAACACTTCCTCCAGGCGGCCATAAGCGTGTATATTGATGGAGAACTTACTCAGGTCTACGCCTTTTTTGTTGTACTTGGAGATGTAAATATCGGTAAAGCCAAGTTTCTCGGCCTCGGTGATACGGTTCTCTACACGGTTCACGGCACGCACCTCACCGCCCAAGCCTACCTCAGCCGCAAAACAAGTGGTGCTCGGAATCGGCATGTCCTCGAAGGAGGAGAGGATGGAGGCGCACACGGCCAGGTCCAGGGCCGGGTCTTCTACCTTCAGGCCACCGGCAATGTTGAGGAACACGTCCTGGGTGCCGAGGCGGTAGCCGCCGCGCTTTTCGAGCACAGCCAGCAGCATGTTCAGACGCTTGCCATCGAAGCCGGTGCTGGTACGCTGGGGCGTGCCGTACGTAGCCGGACTCACCAGGCTCTGCACCTCTATCAGCAAAGGGCGGTTACCCTCCAAGGTAGCGCCTATACTTATTCCGCTAAACGCATCCTCTCGCTGCGAAATCAGGATTTCCGACGGGTTGCTTACCTCGCGCAGGCCGGAGCCCATCATCTCGTAAATGCCTAGCTCGGAGGTGGAGCCAAAGCGATTTTTAGTCGTGCGCAAGATACGGTAGGTCATGTGGCGGTCGCCCTCAAACTGCAGCACGGTGTCTACCATGTGCTCGAGTATCTTGGGCCCTGCCAGGTTGCCCTCTTTGGTGATGTGGCCTATCAGAAAAACGGGCGTGCCGCTCTCTTTAGCGAACTTGAGCAACTCGGCAGTACACTCGCGCACCTGGCTCACGCTGCCCGCCCCAGCCTCTATAAACGATGAATGCAGGGTCTGGATGGAGTCGATGATGAGCACCTGCGGCCGCACCAGCTCTATTTGCTTAAAGATGTTCTGCGTGCCGGTCTCGGTAAGTATAAAGGCATCGGCAGTCTGGGCCATGAGGCGCTCGGCGCGCATCTTTATCTGCTGCTCGCTTTCCTCGCCACTCACGTACAGTACCCGCAGCCCGCTCAGGCTCAGGGCAATCTGCAGCATCAGCGTACTTTTCCCGATGCCGGGCTCGCCGCCTATCAATACCATAGAGCCGGGCACAATGCCGCCGCCCAGCACCCGGTTCAGCTCCTGGTCCTGGGTGATGATGCGCTGCTGCTCCTGGTAGCTGATGTCGGCGATGGGCTTGGGCTTGTTGGCCACCTGGGCCGAACTGCTACCTACCTTCCAGACGCTGGTGGGGGTCACCTCCTCGCGCTGCACCACCTCCTCCACGTAGGTGTTCCACTCGCCGCAGGCGGGGCACTTGCCAATCCACTTGGCCGACTGAGCCCCGCAATTCTGGCAGAAGTAGGATGTCTTTATCTTAGCCACTTGAATAATTTTGAATGAGTGAATGTGTGATTGAGTGCATCGTAAAGGGAATCTTCAAATTCCCTCATCTCCCAATCTTCAAATAATCAACCTATACTTCCTGCTCTACGGGCACTTGCTTGAAGTACACTTTAAAGGTAGTGCCTTTGCCATGCACGCTGTCTACTTCTATCCTGCCGCCGTTGTTCTCTATAATCCGCTTGACAATGTAGAGCCCGATACCGGTGCCCTCCACGTGCGTGTGCAGGCGCTTGAACATGGTGAACAGCTTGTGCTGCTGCTCTTTTTTAATGCCAAGGCCGTTGTCCTGCACCTCTAGTACCACATACTCTCCCTGCTCATAAGTTTTCAGGTTGATAACCGGCGGGCGGTCCGGGGATTTATACTTGATGGCGTTGCTGACCAGGTTGTAGATGATGCTGCGCAGGTTTTTGCGGGCGTATACGATGCTTCCTACCTGCAGGTCTGTCTTCAGCACGGCTCCGGTCTCCTTCATGGGCTCTTCCAGGTCGGCGCCGATGTCCTGCAGCATACTTTCAAACGACAGCGGCTCAGCGGCCGACTGCAGCTCCTTCTGCACCTTAGTAATCTCGGCCAGGTCGGCGATGGTGCCTTTAAGCTTGTTGATGGAGCTCTGCACCATGTCCAGCACCTGCATGTCCTCGGCCTCCAGCTTGCCCTGCAGGATGTCGCGCAGCAGTGTTACCAGGCCCTCCATGTTGGCTATCGGCGACTTGAGGTCGTGGGAGGCCGTGTACACGAAGTTATCCAGGTCGTTGTTGATGCGCTGCAGCTCGTCGTTTTTGCCGCTCAGCTCCTCGTTGGTATGCAGCAGGGCCTTTCTGGCGTTTACCAGCTCGGTTACTTCTACGGCAAAGATAAGCACGGCCTCTACCGTTCCGTTGGCATCTACCAGCGGCTGGTACACCAGGTTAAAATAGCCATGCACAAGCTCGCCATCGCCGCCGCGTTCGATAGCTGTAGGGACTTCGTTGCCCACAAATGGTTTCCCTGTTTGGAACACCTCCTCCAGCCGCTCGAAGAGCCCTTGGCCTTCCTCCTCGGAATGAGCCTCGAAAACAGTTCTGCCTACCAACGGACGGTTGCCGTAGAGCTTGCGGTAACCCGGGTTGGCCAACACATACTGGTAATCCTGGGCGCGCACCAGACCTACTACCGCCGGCACCTCCAGGAACAGCTTCTGCAACAACTCGGCGTTCTGCTTTATCTTTCGCTCCGCCTCTTTTATCTCCGTGATATCGATAATGGAGCCAATGTACCCCTGGAACTCGTCGTTGGCCCCGAAGCGGGGCGTGTTGGATGCCACCACCCAGCGGTACTCCCCGTCGAAGCGGCGCATTCTGTATTCCAGGCGGAAGGGGCTGTGGTCTTTGATGGCCTGCAGGGTTACCTGCTCCTTGCGGTCTATATCGTCGGGGTGCACTACCTCTTTCCAACTCATGTTGATGGTCTGCTCGAAGGTATGGCCCGTGAAGTCGAGCCACTGCTTGTTCACGTACATGAAGTTGGTGGCGTCGTCCATGATCTTGATCATCACCGGGGCATTGTCGGCCATGGTGCGGAAGCGGGCCTCGCTTTCGATAATCGCCTGCCGCGCCTGCTTCTCGTCGGTAATGTCGCGCACCTCTATAATGGTATAGTTGTCGCTGCCGCTCTCCACCATCGGCTGCACCGAGCACGACACGTTAAAGAAGGTGCCGTCTTTGCGGATGAAGGTATCCTCGAAGCCTCTCAGGGGCTTTATGTTGGTCAGGGCATTGTGCATCGGGCACTCTGCTGCCGGGAAAGGCGAGCCGTCCAGGTGCTTGTAGTGCACCATGTCGTGCAGCGGCTTTTTGCGCATCTCCTCCAGCGTATAGCCCGTCATTTCCTCTGCGGCAGGGTTCATAAACGTGCAGTACCCCTTTGAGTCAAGTATAAAGAGGGCCGCCGTGGCGTTATCGGTGATGGTTTGCTTGAGGGTGTTGGAGCGCCGCGTGTTGGACAGCGACCAGATGATGAAGAACATGAGCAGGCTGATGATGCTGCCGCCCAAAAGTATATAGTAGGGCAACTCGGACTCGGTGGTGCGCCCGAAGCCCTCTTTGGCTGTAGCATAGAGCCGCCAGGTATGGTTGCCAATAGTGATGGTGCTCAGGCTGCCGTACTCTCGGGCCTTGCTGCCATAGTATAGCTGAGGGCTGGTGCTAAAGAGCAGGTTCTCTTTCGAGGGCTCGGCTCCATCGTATATCTCTACGTCAATATCGTCAAACTCATCTGCCAGCACGGCCGTCATCAGGTCCTTCACCCGGAAGGGGCTGTACACGAAGCCCTTTATCAGGCGCTGCCGCTCCTGTATAGACTCCGGCTCAACGTTATTCTTGTACACGGGCAGGTAAATCAGAAAGCCCAATTGCTCGTCCTGGCCTGTTTCCTGCACCAGCCGCACCTTGCCCGACATGGTAGGCTGCCTGGTATCGCGGGCTATGCGCATGGCCGACTGCCGCACCGGCTCGCTGTACATGTCGTAGCCAAAGGCACGCAGGTTGCGGTCGGTAAAAGGCTCCAGGAAAATGATGGCAGTATAGAGGTCGCGCGGGGTTTCGGGGGTGATGCGGTAGTTCTCAAAGCCCTCGCTACGGATCTGTTGCTCGTGCGCCTCTTTTTCATGCGGCCTTACTACATGGGTATAGCCAAAGCCCTGCATGCCAGGGTAGTTCTTCTCCAGCTTCAGGGCTTCGTAGTAGCGGGTCCAGTCCTGGCGGGTTACCGAATCCGAGGAGGTGAACATAGCCTTTCCCCCGATCAGAATCTGGATATAATCCTTCATGCGCTTGTCTATGGCCTCGGTTACCTGCTCGGTACGCATAGAAAATAGCTTCGCGTTCCGCTCTTCTGTTTTCTTCCTGGTTTCTGAGTAAGTAAAAAGGGTAAGCAGGAAAATGAGCAGGAAAGAGAAGATCGCGATGAAGTAATCCCTTATAAAAGAAGCCAACTTGGCGAGTTTCATGAGTTTTAGGTTAAGGCCGGCAGAAGGCGGGCAAAGCCTCCTGTTAAACAGCTGCTCCGGCTATGGTATTCCTTTTCAAATGTATAAAATTCTAAGTCTTCAGCCAACTTAAAAAGTTCAACGCCATGCCTGAAAACTTCTGAAAACAGTGCAAATGGCTTCATTTTTGTGCCTGTGGCGGCAGTATAGCTTTATGTTATTTTTTTAATACCTCAGCCAACCCGAACAAGCTTTTGGCCTGCACACCTGCCAGAACGCCGCAGTGTTAGGTGAACGGCCCCCGCCGGTGAAACGTTGTTTTGCGGCAATTTTGTTGTATTGTGTATCCAACAAGTTACCTGGCAGTCTGGTTATCCTGTTATACTGTCGGAAAATGAGGAATAGGGTGTTACCTTTGCTGCAGCATTACCCTTTTTAGCTATGTTTGAGATTCTTGAGAGCCTGCTGATTGCTTTACTGGCCGTAGCCGTACTGTTTCCGGTAATACGTTACGCGCTGCGCCGCCTTTCGCCTGCCGTAAACCTGGAGCGTTTAACTGCCGACGAGGAAAAGTATATGCAGAAACAGGAGCTGAAGCTCATGATTGCGTACTTCTTCTTTGCCTGCGTGTTCTCTGTTTTCTTTTCCGGCGCGCTCGCTTTAGTCTCCAGCATCATCCATGCCTCCGGCGAGCACCTGCATGTGCTTACGCCAAACTTTAGGGCCTTTTTTGCGCCCGGGCTGCTGCTAGGCCTCACGTTGGCCCTTATACCGCTGTACCTTATCCAGAGTTCGCTGCTTGGGCAGGACTATGAGCTGTACAGGAAGTACATAACACAGGTAGAGGGCCAAAAATCTTTCCAGACCTACAAGCTCCTGTTTGCTATGATGCTAGTTGTTTCCGTGGTGGTAAACTGGTACGCGATGCGCTGGCACGTAAACATCGATACAGACAGGATAGAAATCACGAACCTGCTGCAGGAGAACCGCACCTATAACATGAAGGAGATCTCAAGTATCCATTACCTGGGAGCGGAAGGGGAGTACCTGATAGCGTTTCGCGACGGTAGCCAGTTGAATACCTCATACCTGAAACAGGTTCAGTTCGAGCTGATTGCGCTGCTGTCGGAGCGGTCGGGGCACCGGGTTGTACGGTAGGGAAGGGGTTTATATTTGTCTTGGGCTCGTAAAGCCATACTTTATACTTGCTGCTATACCAAATAGCTGTTCCGGACCCCGCTGCCGCGGGTTTGTAACACGTGCCTACTATGGCGTTGGGTTTGTAACCCAACTGGCTCGCAGAGCCATATTTTATACTTTGGCTATACTTTTATACTTGCCGGTCTATACTTTCATAGCCACCGCTTACCGCAACTGGTCACAAGCTATCCTCTTTAGCCACCGTTCATCCTTCAGCCTTACAAGCCTATTGTTTCATCTCTGGCTTTGGTGCCCTCAAGGCCGGGAGGCCTCGCCTTCGGGCATCGCGCTGTGTACATTTCTTTTGCTACCCTTCGGTCGCAATGCCGCTAAGGCGGCACCAGAAATCTACAAGGCGCTCAACCCAAAGGCTGGGAATCAATTCAATAGCCGCTGCCCCTGCTGTCATCTCGACCTTTGGGAGAGATCTCTTTAGGATTCTGGATAGATCTCTCGCGCTGCTCGAGATGACAGGAAAGTAGCAAGTATAATTCCCCTCCTCGGAGGGGCTGGGGTGGGTTTATACTTTGTAGGGACAGGTCGCGACCTGTCCGCGCGAGAACTGAGGCTATGGAATTTATACTTTGGCTAGAGTAACTACAGACTTCCCCGCCTTGGCTAAGGAGGGGTTAGGGGTGGTTGGACCCGGCTCTGCAGCCAGACGCTCGTGGGACCACTGACAGCGCGAGGCCTTTGGGTTAAGGCTGGCACCCGAGCTCGAAAGTAAAAATCTTTGTTCTTAGGGCCAGGGGTAGCCAAGTATACTCAACCTGTTTTCGAAAGGAGGCAGCGCAGCCTACACATTAGCACAGTCCTCCCCAAAATCCATACTTCCCGCACACCGTAACCTTACGCCCTGTTTGCTGTTCATTAAAAGCAACGTATATGCGCTTGCCAGCCCAAAAGTATGCGCAGCGCAGGAGTATATTTTTTAGTAGTTTTACCGCAGTTAGTTAGATCCTTTAAATAAAACATAAATCGATATGCAAGTTCGCGTAGAGAAAGACACGATGGGCCCAATCGAGGTGCCTGCAGACAAGTACTGGGGTGCTCAGACACAGCGCTCCAAGGAAAACTTCACCATCGGTGGCCAGCAGATGCCGAAGGAAGTAATCGAGGCTTTTGCTATCCTTAAGAAGTCGGCGGCACAGGCCAACGCACAGCTGGGTGTGCTGGCGCAGGACAAGGCTGACATCATCTCGCAGGTGTGCGACGAGATCCTGGAAGGCAAACTGGCCGATGAGTTCCCGCTGGTAGTATGGCAGACGGGCTCAGGCACGCAGTCGAACATGAACGTGAACGAGGTGGTGGCTAACCGTGCGCACGTACTGCTGGGCGGCAACCTGTTGGACGAGAAAAAGAAGATCCACCCGAACGACGACGTGAACAAGTCGCAGTCCTCTAATGACACCTTCCCGACGGCTATGCACATTGCTGCCTACAAGAAGGTGGTGGAGCACACGCTGCCGCTCGTGCAGAAGCTGCGCGACACGCTCAACAGCAAGGCAGAGCAGTTTATGGATGTGGTGAAGATCGGCCGCACGCACCTGATGGACGCCACGCCGCTGACACTGGGCCAGGAGCTTTCCGGCTACGTAGCCCAGCTGGACTATGGCATGAAGGCACTTCGCAACACGCTTCCGCACCTGAGCACACTGGCGCTAGGTGGTTCTGCAGTAGGTACCGGCCTGAACACACCGGCTGGCTACGACGTGCTGGTAGCCGAGAAGATTTCTAAGTATGCCGGCCATGAGTTCATCACGGCTCCTAACAAGTTTGAGGCCCTTGCCGCACACGATGCTATCGTGGAGACCTCTGGAGCCCTGAAGCAACTGGCGGTGGCGCTGATGAAAATTGCCAACGACATCCGTCTGCTGGCTTCCGGTCCGCGTTCCGGTATCGCAGAAATTCTGATCCCGGAAAACGAGCCGGGTTCTTCTATCATGCCAGGTAAGGTTAACCCAACACAGGCCGAGGCCATGACTATGGTTTGCGCCCAGGTAATCGGTAACGACGTGGCCATCTCGGTGGGCGGCATGAACGGCCATTTCGAGCTGAACGTGTTCAAGCCGGTGATGATCTACAACCTGCTGATGAGCGCCCAGCTGATCGGCGACGCCTGCGACTCGTTCGACAAGCACTGCGCCGTAGGCATTGAGCCGAATACAGAGCGCATCAAGCACAACCTGGAGAACTCGCTGATGCTGGTAACGGCCCTGAACCCACACATCGGTTACGACAACGCCGCCAAAATCGCGAAGAAAGCGCACAAGGAAGGTACCACGCTTCGTCAGGCAGCCATCGATCTTGGCCTGCTCACCAACGAGCAGTTCGACGAGTGGGTGCGTCCGGAAGACATGATCGGCAGCTTGAAGAAGTAAGGTGTCAAATTTTAGACGTTAGACACAAGACCTTATACTTGTGTTATCGATAAAGGAAAAGCAGCTCCGGTTGGGGCTGCTTTTTTGCTTATATAGAACATAGTGTATTTTCCGGTATCTTGTACGCACGTGGGTATAGCAACAATTACCCTATGACCTAACTATGTCCCTGACTAGAAGCTATGAAGATACTATTAGCCCTGGCTTTTGCATTAAGCGTTACACAAGCAATGGCTTGTATTTGCTTGAGTCCGGAGCCAATAGATTCTGCATACAAACGCGCTTCTACCATCTTCATTGGCAAAGCGAAGGAAATAGTTAATGATAAGTTTTATTTTGAACAGGGAGAAGGAGCCCAAGTCGTGATATTTGATGTCATACAGGGCTTTAAAAGTTCAAAAGTTGGGAAAGGGCCTATAGCTGTCATGGATATGGTTAGTTCCTCCTGTAGCTTCAATTTTGAAAAGGATAAAACTTACGTTGTTTTTGCTTATAGTGATTACGCTGGAGTTCATGTAACTGACCAGTGCACCAGAACTAGACTTTTAGAGAGATTTGACGAAGCTGATTTGCAAAGGCTTAAGGCTTTGCCGGATAGCAATAAAGATAACTTGCGTGATATTGGAATAATTAGAATGCTTACTCCCCAATATCACGATATGGTTAACAAAATGAATCAGCTTGAAGAAGCTAGTGCTTCGTCCAGAACCCTTACCATTGCCTTAATCACTCTATTACTAGTAAGCGCAGGGCTAAACTTTTATCTGATTACAAACAGGAAATAATTCTCTATACCACAACCCCCATCCCGCAAGTTTAACGACCGCGCAACTTGTGGTTATACTTTGAGGCCAGTTTGTAACTGGCTTATTTTGATATCTATACTTTCGCAAGTTGAAAACTTGCTGCCATACTTTCCCACAAGTTACCGCTTCGCTCAAACTTGCGGGATAAATAAGTCGCTCACGCCGGCAAGCAGTAGTAACTGAACCTCACCACGACCTACAGCCATACTTCTCAGTAACCGGCAGTTCTCAAAATCTATACTTTCCCATCAGCTATAAAACAACAAAAGCTACCGAAGTAGCTTTTGTGAACATGGTGTGGCAGCAAAGTATAAACTACGCTGTTTGGGATGGCTCTTTCAGTGCCTCGGCCACTGTCTCTTTCAGAGGAGTGGTTGGGTGGCCGATAAGGGCGGAAAGCTGGCGGCTGTCGTCATACAGATCGCCCTTTGATGCGGCCGTATCCCAGCTGGCAATGGCCTGGGCCAGGCCCTCTGGCAAACCGAAGCTGGCAAGTGCGGCAGCATAATCCGCCTCAGGCAGGTTTTTGTAGGGAATGTCTTTTCCTGTTTGGCGGGAAATCTCTGCAGCCAAGTCGCTGAGCGTGTAAGCTTCGTCTCCGGCCAGTTCGTATACTTTGCCTTCGTGGCCATTGGTGGTCAGAACAGCCACCGCCGCATCGGCAAAGTCGACACGGGAGGCCGAGGAGATTTTGCCCTCGCCTGCACTACCTATAAACGCACCACCGGCAAGCGCCCCCTGGATAGAGCCTGTATAGTTTTCGGTGTACCAACCGTTTCGCAGGATGGTGTGCGGAATACCGGATTGCTTCAGTTCTGCCTCTGTAGCGCGGTGTTCGTCTGCCAGGCTCAACGTGGAGGTGTCAGCGTGCAGCAGGCTGGTGTACACAATCCATTTTACGCCGCCTTTCTTCGCTGCCTCAATAATGTTATGGTGCTGCGTGGCACGTTGTCCAACCTCACTTGAGGAGATCAGCAACAGCGTATCAATTCCTTTGAGGGCGGTTTCCAGCGTCTCTGGTTTGGTGTAATCAGCTTCGCGGGTTTCCACGCCCAAATCAGCGCCTTTCTCCGGCGAACGAACAAGCGCCACCAGGCTGTCGGGAGATACTTTACTTTTGAGTTTGCCAACTACAAGACGGCCAAGCTGCCCTGTGGCTCCGGTAATTCCAATTTTCATATCACTTACTAATTTAATTTCTCGATTGAACGGTACCTATACAACCGGGGAGGGAGGGGAAAGTTATCGGGCTACAGGCGCCTTGCCTTTTTAGCGGCAACCTATCTTGCACCCATACTTCATAGTCGGGTTTAGCTCGGCTGTGCCGGAAATCCGGCCCCCATCGTATAACCAAGTAGTTTTATACTTTCTGGCTCACCCTCACCCCATCACCCTCCAAGCACTTGCCTCGGCTCCGACACCGGACGCTGAAAGGCAGATCAAAGCTATCGTGAGCCTGCTGTCATCCTGAGTTTTATACTTTACAATAGCCATTATGAAAGCATTCGATCAGAAATCCATCATTATCACGGGGGCTGCCATGGGCCTGGGGCTGGCGGCTGCGAAGGAGTTGGCAAGTCAGGGAGCAAACCTTACATTGATGGATTTCAATGAGGCCCAGCTATCTGATGCCGCCGATAACCTAACCAAAGAATTTGCGTCTGCGAAAATCATCACTGTTGTGGGCGACGCCTCGAACGAGGAGGACGTTAAAAAGTATGTCTCCGAAGCCGAAAAATCATTTGGCCGCATAGACGGCTTGTACAACAACGCCGGCATAGAAGGTCGCCAGGCGCCTATGATTGAATATGACATCAACGTTTTTAAGAAGGTAATCGACATCAACCTGATGGGGGTGTACTACGGCATGCGCTATGTGATTCCGGTAATGCAGAGGCAAAAGTATGGGCGCATTGTAAACGTGGCCTCCGTGGGAGGCATCCGGGGCGTGCTGAACCAGGTAGCCTACGTAGCCAGCAAGCACGCCGTGTCGGGCATGACGAAGAATGCGGCGCTGGAGTACGGCAAGGACGGCATTATAACCAATGCCATTGCGCCGGGAGCCATCCTTACGCCTATGGTGGCCGAGGCCTTCAGGGAAGTGAACCCAGATGACCCCAAAGCCGCAGAAGCTGCCTATGCCCAGCGAAACCCCACCCGGCGCCTGGGCCTGCCGGAGGAGGTGGCCAAGGTAGTAGCCTTCCTACTGAGCGAAGCGGCTTCCTACGTAAACGGCCAGACCATCGCCATCGACGGGGGAGAGTCCAACATGTATGGAAACCCTTAACCAAGAGTTCAGCAAGTATACTTATAATTTATCATAGCACCTTCGCGGTGGTAACTTATACTTTAAAAGCAGCTCCGGCAGGGGCTGCTTTTTCTTTTGCACACTTTTACTGTACCCAGGACGTACTTTTATAAGGCAATTTCACCTGTTTTTAAAATAGTACTCATTTTAAGTACAAATTTTTCAACTAATCCTAAGCATCCGCCGTATCTACACATCAGCAGAGTCATCTATCTAATTTTATACTTTTACCAATGAACACCCTGTTACTTCGCTCGCTCAAGAAAGGCTCAAACCTGAGCTTTCAACATATTTTATAATCATTTACCAGTCTATCCTGCAAGTATAACTCCGTCACCGCATCGGGAATATACTAATCACCGCACGATACCATTTCCTTTTTTACATACCCTAATTACGTTCAAATGAAAACAACAAGTACAAAAACGTTCGCAGCTGCCATCGCATCTGTTTTCCTATTTTCCTGTGAGCAAATCAACGAGCAGGAGCCAGTAGAACCCATGAAAGTATCGCAGGAGGAGAAGCTCGTGGGCTACGACCCCACCACCTGTAACCTGGTGCAGACGTTTGGCACAGGGGAGCTTCCGCGCCATGTAAGCATGATAGAAGAGGACCGGGCGGTGATGACCGTGACGGCCCAGCGAAGAGGACACAACGGCAAGTACCTCGAAGAGACCGAGGGTTTGCTGCTCGATCCAACCGACCCGGCTACAGACCTCACAAACCCATTCGACAGGCAAATGCTGGGCATGTTCGGCGGAATCCTGACCGTGCCGGACGAGACGGGCACGAAGGCTAACCGCGCAGGCGGACGCGTAACGCTGGATTTCTCACCAGTAGGCTCCGTTACGATGAAACAAATGCTCTTCACCGACATTGCCGAAGAAGACAGGGGCTCTAAGGTGGAGCTGTACAGCGCTTCCGGGCAATTGCTGGAGCAGAAGGAGATCCCGGTAATGGGTAAGAACCAAGGCATCTTTGTCTCGTTTGACAACACTCCCGGCGTCGTGAAAGCGGTAGTAACATTTGGTGCCGAGCGCAAAAACGTGGGTTCTGGTGCCATTGCGCGTCTGCAGCTTTGTGTGGATGGCCAGGGACGCTACGACAAAACGCGCTACAGTGGCGTTCAAAGCTTGTGGCTGGAGTACACAGGCAGCAACCCGGCCAATGTTACCGTTACCGCCAAAGAAGGCGAGTCCGGCAAACAGATTTTCTCGGCAAAAGGCATGAAACCGGGCACCATGTTTAAGCTTGCCTCCGAAGAGGTAATGAAGCCGCTGGGCGAGACACTTGAAATCGAGACGAACCGAAAAGAGAAGCAAATCATCCCCGTTAACCCGGACAACACATCCTCTCTGAAAAAACAGTACGGCAGCTTCAGGGTAGTAGAGGCCAGAGGCACAAGCTACCCTTTACATTTGGAGTAGTACGTACCTATTGTCATAAAAAAGGAAAGCAGCCCGGTTTCGGGCTGCTTTCCTTTTTTATGTTGTGTTAGATATAGTTATGCCCAGGGCATGCCTGTGTTTTATACTTCTGTTTCTGAACCTGATTAAATGCCGCTTACCAGCTGTAGAGATCGGAGTGAACGACTTTCCATTCGGTCTGCTCTGTGGCCCTTACCTGCATGGTACCGTTAGAGGTCACTTTAACGTTTTTCAACATATAGAGTCCCTCTTTCAGCTCTCTGGGTATGGCTAAATCCTCTACTATCACCTGGTTAGGAATGCTTCCTCCGTCACCGGCAGAAAGCGTTTCGAGTACTTCCATCGACTTCATGGGGCAAAAGTACAGCACCATTTTGCCGCGGCTTTTCTCTAAGCGCACCGGGGATAAGTTTGCCATCACTGTCTCTCCGTGAGATAGCTTTTCTTCCCGCATCACTTTCTGCAGCACCTCTGGCTGAGAGGAGGAAGTTACCACTACCCGCCGTGGGTCTCTGGATCCTGAAGGTTGATCCTTAAGGCCAAATAAATTGTTGAAAAAAGAAGTGAAAGAGCTCATAATATTAAAATTAGATATGAATAAATAATATAAAAGGATCATCCCTCTCAGGCAGTCCACAGAATGCCCATTTCATTCACCAACTCATCTATATTGATTTATTGCTTCTACTGTAGAAAACGAGTCTGCCGCTGCTCTTGTTCTCGAATTATGCATAAAAATTATACGTTTGATATAAATACAAACCTGTTCGCCTCTGCTTATTCTTTGGGTCGAAAATGTACAGTGGCCCGGGTGGAAGGTGTTGTAGCCACGGTTTTCTGTTGCTTTTAAACCCGGGCCAAGCTATACTTAGGGGTAAGATGGCCACAGGGAATGGCGCCTGCATCGGCCTGGCCGCAACACATCAGGCCATACTTTGCAGTTGGTTTAGGAGCGGCGTCTTATACTTTTAGGAATCATTAATTCAAACTACATGGCTCATCCCCTCACCAACAAAACCTACCTCCTGGAGAAATTCCCCGGCAAAGGCGGCTGGACCTACGCGGCCATACCTGAGATTCTGCCCGACAAGCATGCCTATTTCGGGTGGGTGCGGGTGAAGGGAAGTATAGACGGCTACGAGCTAAAAGGCATTCACCTGATGCCGATGGGCAACGGGCAGCTTTTTTTGCCGGTAAAGGCAGAGATACGCAAGAAGCTAAAGAAGCAGGCCGGCGATTGGGTGCAGGTTATACTTTATGCCGACAACACCCCGCAGGAAGTGCCCGAAGAACTGCTGCTGTGCCTGCAGGACGAACCGAATGCCTACGCGGAATTCCGGAAGTACTCTGACCGCGAGCAAAAGGCCTTTGTAGACTGGATTTACGCTGCCAAAACCGACGAAACCAAGGTGGAGCGCATCGTGCAGACAATAAACAAGCTGCTTACTAACCAGAAGCTGCCTTAAAAGTATAGCCATAAGCCTTACCTTTGCATCTCTTTGCAACCGCATCCCGAGATGAATTTCTTAAGACTCACTGATACTTCACATAGCCATTTTAAGCAAGCCTGGGCCTTGTATGAGCAGGCTTTTCCGCTGGAGGAACGCCGCCCGCTAGCGTGGCAGCGCGCTATTATGCCGTATGCCCATTACCACTTCGAGCTTATACTTCAGGAGGAAACTCTGGTAGGTATACTTTTGTGGTGGGGCTTTGAGGAGGTGCGTTACCTGGAGCACTTCGTTACAACTCCGGCACTGCGGGGCAGGGGCTATGGCAAGCGCATCCTGGAAAGCTTTACCAACCGTGATGCCCGTCCCATACTTTTAGAGGTGGAGCCTCCCCGTGAGGAAATCCAGCAGCGCCGCATCCGGTTTTATGAGCAGAGCGGCTTTGCCTTAAACCACCACTTTTACCAGCAGCCACCTTACCACTCCGGCCTGCAGCCGCTTACGTTGCTGCTCATGTCTTACCCTGAGTCCCTCACACCTGAGGCTGTGGCGTACTTTGTAAACACGCGGCACCCGCTCATTTACCGGCTGCGCACCAGCCCCGCAACAACCTGATTCCTACTATTCTAGAACTACTTTCCGAGGCAACCATAACCATCCGCCTAAACCATAAGTATGAGTACAAGCGCCTTCAGGGTAAGGCACTAAAAACCTAAACATACTACTATGGACAAACTGAAAGGGAAAATCGCCTTGATTACGGGCTCCGATTCCGGCATTGGGCGGGCCACGGCCATTGAATTCGCAAAAGAAGGGGCAGACGTGGTTATCTGTTATCGTTCGGATAAAGAAGGCGCTGAGGAAACGCTGCAGGAGGTACAAAAACATAACCGGAAAGGCATCGTGCTGCAGGTGGATATCACCGATGAGCAGAAAGTGGAGCAGCTCTTTGAGCAGGCCCTGAAAGAATTTGGCACCTTGGATATACTCGTAAACAACGCGGCGGTAAACGGCTCGGGCATCAACGTGGCCGACATGGACACCGAGGTGTTTGACCGCACCATCCGCACCAACCTCTACGGTACCTTCTTCTGCTCCCGCGCCTTTATCCGGCACCGTAAGCAAAAAGGCGGCAAGGGCAAGATTATTAATGTATCGTCGGTGCACGAGGAGATTGTGTCGGCGGGCACGGCAGATTACTGCGCCTCCAAGGCCGCTGTGCGCAACCTGACCCGCACGCTGGCGCTGGAGCTGGCTGAGGACGGCATCAACGTAAACAACATCTGCCCCGGCATGATCCTGACGCCCATGAACCAGAAAGCCATTGATGATAAAGAAGCCCGTGAGGAGAGTGAGCAGAACATCCCGATGAAACGCGCCGGAAAGCCCGAGGAGATCGCTAAGGTAGCCTTGTTCCTGGCCTCATCAGACTCCGACTACGTTACCGGCTCCAGCTACTTTATGGATGGTGGCCTGTCGCAGCACGTGGGGCAGGGGGCTTAGGCAACGTATAAAGCCGGCCAGACTGTCAGCTAAAACCCTTGCGGTGCGTTATTTGTTAAGCCAAGTATACATCACCATTAAGCCAAGTATAACCCATGAAAATAGCGAAAGACCCATCAGAGTATAACAAGCTTACCCCGGAGGAGGAGCGCATTATCGTGCACAAAGGCACCGAGTACCCGGGCACCGGCAAGTATAACAACTTTAAAGCCGAGGGCGTGTACCTGTGCCGCCGCTGCAATGCGCCGCTGTATACTTCGGAGTACAAGTTCGAGTCGCACTGCGGCTGGCCTAGTTTTGATGACGAGATAACCGGCGCTGTGAAGCGCCTGCCTGACCCCGACGGCCACCGCACCGAGATTGTCTGCGCCAACTGCGGCGCCCACCTGGGCCACGTGTTCGAGGGCGAGTACCTGACGCCTAAAAACATCCGCCACTGCGTGAACTCCCTTTCCATGAAGTTTGTGCCGGTAGAGGAACTGGAGAAGGAGGGATAGCCGCCTGATGTTCAGGCACAGGGGCAAGGTAAGGGAGGCGCAGCAGGAACAAGATGTTTATACTTGCTCCGGCTGTGGGCAAGTGCTGTTTCGGGCAAAGTATAAATTCGAGGTGGGTTCCGGCTTTCCGAGCTTCTGGCAGCAGGTAGGAGAAAACGTGGCACATTGCCCGCTGGACACATACGGTCGGCAACGGGTGCAGCTGTTATGCAGCCGCTGCCGCCAGCACCTGGGGCATTTGTTTGACGATAGCCGCACCCCCACCGGCGTGCGCTACTGCATTAATGCCACTTCTATTACCTTAGATCTAGAGCAGCCAACGTAGCCGCCAATTATATAGCTTAAGTTGCGGTTTAGGACTTTGGTGTGAAGGTGAAAATCCACCCCCGCCTGTGGGTGTAACAAGATTCCCCTCCCTGGAGGGGTTAGGGGTGGGTTAATCGCAACTTAGGGTTTTAAAGTATAAACCGTACCTTGCTCCTGAATTTATACTTCAGCCTATAAAACAGTTTTATACTTGCGCGCCTACTTTAAAAAACGCTACAACAGCTTCCGCTTTGCCTTCAAGGGCATCAACGCGGCCGTCAGATCAGAGCCGCACATGCGCCTGCACGTGCTGTCGGGTATAGCAGTGGTGGTGCTGGGCTTTGCCTTTGACGTGACCAAAACGGAGTGGTGCCTGCTGGCGGCAAGTATAGGGCTGGTGGTAACGGCCGAGATCATGAACACGGCCATCGAAACGGTGGTGAACCTGGTGTCGCCGGAGTATAACCCTTTGGCTGGCAAAGCGAAGGACCTGGCTGCGGGCGCTGTACTTATCGCTGCCGCCACGGCCGCGGTGGTGGGCACTATCATCTTTCTGCCCTACCTGCTAGAGCTTTTTGGTGCGGACCTTTGAAGGCTCACGGAAAGTATAAAAACCTCCTGTAAAACGCTTGCACTCAAAAACAATGTCGTAACATGCTTGCTACAGCTAAAATCCTTAACTTGCGGCTGCTATAGAAGTATAGCTGTACCAGAGGCAACCGGCACAACTACTTAGTTGCTGTAGCCATAGTTAAAGGTAAAGCGTTAAGTATAGCAGGGGAGGTGTCAGCACCTCTTGTTATCAGAAAACATTAGAGCAAGTTTAGACTAACCATGACCGGAAACGACGTACTGAAAAACCTCGCAGATTATAATATCTGGGCCAACAAAACCATGCTGGACGTGTTCAGCGACCTGCCAGAGGTGCCTGCCAACGCAGCCCGCCTGCTCAGCCACGCCCTGAACGCACAAGCTATCTGGATTGCCCGCATCACCGGCACCGAAAGCCCTGTTAAAGTATGGCAGGAGCACACGCTGGAGGAGTTGAAGAACCTGCACGAGTATGCTTCCTATAAGATTAAGGAGCTGGTGGAGAACGCGGATGAGGCCGAGTTCAACCGCCTGATTGACTACACCAACAGCCAGGGCCACAAGTATAGCACGCGCGTGCTCGACATCCTGACGCACGCCTTCAACCACGCCACTTACCACCGTGCCCAGGTAGCCACCGACCTGCGCAAAAACGGCCACACCCCACCCAATACCGACTACGTGACCTACGTGCGCGAGCTGATGGGGCAGGTATACTAAATCCTTGACAAAGGATTTTTAGACAAAGGACGAAAGAGCAAGTATAGTTACAAGCTCAGCATTATCGGTAGGCACGAACTGTAAACTCGCGCCAGCGGTAAGTATAAAAAAGGAGCCTCCCGAATAGAGAGGCTCCTTTTTTGTCTATCGTCTAACAGTCTTTTGTCAAGCTGTCACTTGTCAGAGATTACTCCTGCGGCAGCTCTACTACCCCCAGGTCTTTGATCTGGTTCTGCGACACGCTTACGTTCTCCACGGTTAGGTTATGAGCATCGTCCTCTGTGATGAATTCTACTCGGTAGGTTCCGGCCGGTACGCCTTTGATCAGGAAGTCGCCGCTCTCGTTGGCAAAACCGCCAATGGTATCGTTGGCAGCGGAGATAACGTAGATGCCTGGTTTATACTCTGCCGGTGTCACCTTTCCTTTTATGCCGCCGGCAATGGCCTGCGTGATGGTGCGGATGACCGGTTTCAGGTTATAGCCACCGTTCCCCTTCGGCACCACCGACCGGGCCGCGTCGAAGTCGAGCAGCACCATGTAAGTCACGTCATCCTCCAGGTGGGCATCAATTTTCAGCTTTACGCCGGATGTCTGGCCACTTGGGGTTTTCAGGGCTATTTCGTCTCCGTTCTTCAACTTCACGGAGTTGTTGTCGCCAAGTATAAGCCTGATCTGCGAGATGTGCCCCACAGGCAGCTCGGCACTAGCCAGCAGGGTATCGCGGCCATTGGCAAAGTCCAGCAGGTTGTAAATGCCCGGGTGGATCTCATCCAGCGTAATCCAGCCACTTTCCGTGTCTCCATCCTCCCTGTGTATCTGCACCGACTTGATCTCCACGTTCACCTCCTCGTAGTCGCCGGGTGCGTCGGTCATGCGCACCTCCATGCGGGCGGTGCCCGTGCCGTTGTCATCGTTGCTGTCGCATGAGCTAAACCATACCAGGCCGCTCAGCATCAGAGGGAGAAAAAACTTCTTTTTCATCATGTAAAATTGCATTGGTTAATAACACTATGCTTTGGGGAAGCCCCCTTTTACATTCTATAACGGGGAAAAGTTGCACTCTTATATATAGCGCTAAAAAAATAAATTCCAGCAGGGATGGCTACCCTTGCTGGAATTATGCTATTTCGCTGATTACGCAGCGCTTATACTTTAAAGCTTATTGCTGGTTCTTCGTGGTGTCCTGCTGTGCCGGTTTGGTAAGCCCTTTCAGGAAGCCTCCTACCTTATCGGTTGCCTGCTTCTTGATCTGCTGCTCAGCCTCCTGCCGTTTCTTCGCCAGCTCCTCCTGGGCCTTTCGCTCCAGTTCCTGCTTGCGGCGGTCTACCTCCGCGTTTACGCTGTCCTGCAGTTGCTGCTTGCGGGCATCGGCCTGCTGTTTCACCACATTCAGTTTCTCCTGCACCACGTTCTCTACAATGTCGGCGGCCTTCTCTTTTACAGAGCCTCCCGCCAGCGCTACTTTCGGGTCGCTGAAGGTGCCGCCCACGCTCAGGTTCAGAGTCACGCGCTCGGTGTTCACCAGGTTTTGGTTTGCGCCAAGTAAATTGGTCAATCTGGAGCCAAGCTGCTGGCCCACTTTGCCGGTCGGCACGTTCAGGGCTGTGGTGAAATCCATGTTGCCGGTTGCAGCCGTGCTACCTCCCACCGACATATCGATATCGCCGACTTTAAGGTGGAATGGCTTCACGACGAGTTTGCCGTCAATGATCTGGGCGTCTATCTTCTTGTTCTCAATTACAAAGCTGCGCAACTCCTCAAAATGGGTCAGGCTGCTGATTTTTTCCACTATCGGCACATCGCGCACAGCAGCGTGCAGCACGTTGATCACGCCTTTGCCATCCAGCGTCTGGAAAACCGGCACCATGTCCTGGCCCAACTCCCCGGCAAAGGCAAAGCTGGTGTTAAACTTGCCCTCCAGCAACTTGGCGATAGGGGCAAAGGCCTGCACAGTATTAAATGCGTTGAAAGCCTCTTTGAAACCCAGATCTTGAATATCGAGCTTCATATCAAAAAGAGGTTTCTGCAAGCTCTTGGTATTATAGCTACCACTGGCGGCAAAAGTGCCGCCCAGGGTGTTGAAGGTTACCTTGTTCAGCCTGGCCACCTGGTCCTTTACCTGCACCTGGCCGCTCATGTTGCTGAGCTTTAGGTTTGAGTAAAGTACCTGTTTGGCATCGATGTTCAGGGCCAGGTCGAGGTTGGCAGGCACTTCCACCACGCCTTCTTCTGCTCCTTCCACCGGCTGCCCCGAAGTCTCATCCACCATCCATTCGTTCACATCGAACACGTTGGAGGTCAGGTTGAAGCTGCCGCGCAGCGGTTGGTCGTCGGCCAGCGCATAACCAATGTAGTTAGATACCGAACCATTCGCCTGGAAATCGCTCTTACCCAGGTGCCCGCTCATGTTCTGCAGGTTCACGCGCTCGTTGTTGAACGTGGCGTTGGCCTTGGCGATTTTAAAGCCCTGCGGCAGGTCAGTGCTCACAAAGTTGAGGTTGCTGATGGCCATGGTGCCGTTTGCCACCACGTTGTTATACTTCTCAGCCTCAATGTCGCTGAGCTTGCCCTTGGCTGTTACGTCCGCATTGATGCGGCCGGCCACCGTCATACCTTCCTGCGGGAAGATCTTCGTCAGCTTCTCCAGGTCCAGGATACCTTTGATGCGGCCGTCGAAAGCGGGCTTGTCAATTCCTGTGATCAGCATGCGGCCTTCCAGCGGCTCGCCATCCAGGGTCATGTTAAAGCGCTCAATGTTGATGCGGGTGTCGTCGGTGTTGCCGGTGGTGTTGCGCACATTCGTCACCATGTTCAGGTTCTGGATCGGCGCCGGGAAGTCTTTGGACTTGATGTAACCGTTGGTCAGGTTCAGGTCGGCGTCTATTACCGGCATGCTGGTTTCGGAGTAGGTGCCCTTGGCATCGGCGTCCACTTTCAGCAGGCCGCGCAGGGTCATTCCCTCCACCGGGTATACTTTGGTTAGCTCGGCCAGGTCTACGTTTGCCTTCACGTTGCCATCCACCTGCATCGTCTCCAGGCCGTTGACAACCACCTTGGCATCAATCGGGTTTTTGCCCAAATCCATGTGGAACTGGCGGATGTTAATGTTAGTGTTCTGCAGGGTACCGTCCTTGCTGGCCACGCTCATGTCCACGTTGATGTTGCGCGCAGCCTCCGGCAGGTCCGGGTACTTGAAAAAGCCTTCCATTACCTTCAGGTCCACACCATAGCCCGGCATCAGGGTATCGATCATGCGGCCCTTGAAGTAACCATCGAAGCTCAGCTTGCCCTCTGTCTTAATGTTCTCGAACTCCTCGCTGTACATGCCCGGCACCACCGACAGCACGTTTCGGAAGTCAGTTTCGGTGGCACTGAAGGTCAGGTCGAAGTCAATCGCCTCCTCGGGCATCAGGATGGTACCAGCAAACTTAAACGGAAACTCGTTGATGCGGATGTTGTTGTCTTTGAAAGTATACAGCGACTGGTTCAGGTCCATGGCCATGGTCACGTCAGCGTCCAGGCGGGCGTTTTCCAGGTAATTTACGCCGTCATAGGTCATGACGAAGCGGTCGGCCGTGGTTTTCGAGTCCATATCGAACACGTCTTTCTCAAAGTCGCCGCTGCCGCTGTGCTGCACGTTGTAGGCCGCAAAGCCAAACGGAATGCTCAGGTCGTCGTAGTAGATGGTGCCGTTGTTCACTTTCCAGCCCTTTATGGCCATGTTAAAGTCGGAGGCGGTGGTATCGGTCGGTTCGGTCACGGTGGTGTCCTCCTTCATGATGTCCCAGTTGGCCTTGCCGCTCTTGAGCACCAGCAAGCGGATCACCGGCTCATCCAGTGTGATAGAGTTCACTTTCAGCTCGTCCCCGAAAACGCTCAGCAGGTTCATGCCCAACCGGAAGGAGGGAACACGGGCCAGGGTATCGGTGGCAAAGGAGTCCACGCCTACCACGGAGAGGTTCTCCACGCCCAGCGACAGGTTAGGGAAGTCGCGGAAAAGCGAGAGGCTCACGTCGTCGGTTTTGTAGATTACCTGCGCGTTTATGTTCTCTGCTATCTGCTGGTCGAGGGCGAGTTTGATTTTATCTTTAAACAGCACGGGCACCAGCGCCGCCGCTATCAGCAACAGGACCAGAAAGATACCAAAGCCAATGGCAATTTTTTTCATGAGTAGTAGTTTTGGAGTATGTACGGAATGTAAAAGCTAAACTATAGCAATTATAGCTAAAATCGTGCTACTTTATACTTTGGTTGGGGCACAGGTAACCTAATGAATAACTTAACTGCCGCATTGGGCGAAAATTGTAAGGTATGGGTGCTGGTTTAAAAAAGATATGGCTGCTAGGCATGGCCTGCCTGTGGATGTATACTTCCGCGGCCCAGGATGTGCAGCACACGCAGCAGTACGCCAACCGCCTGTTCCTCAACCCCGCCTTTGCCGGCCTCGACCACAGCTGGAGCGTCGGGGTGTCGCACCGCAAGCAGTGGCCTACGCTCAACGGCTCCTTTGTTACCAACTCCCTGGCCGCTGCCTTCCGTATACCCGATTCGAAAAGTGCAATTAGCTTGACCCTTCAGCAGGACCGTGCCGGGGTAGGGGGGCTCAAAAAACTACAGGCCGGGCTGGGTTATGCCTACCACACCAACCTGAGCGACAGTTGGGCCATGTCGGCGGGGCTGCAGGCAAGTATAAATCGCCTCAACCTCGACTACGACAACCTGGTCTTCGGCGACCAGTTGTCGGACAACGGCATGGTGGCCGTGAGATCGGCGGAAGTGCTTGAGTTTAATCCCAATACCTATACAGATTTTACCGTGGGCGGTCTGCTATACTCGGGCCAAGCCTGGGTGGGGCTTACCGCCGCGCACCTCAACCAGCCCACGTATGATCTGAGCCAAACAACCAAGCTGCCCCTGCGCTTCACGGCCGTCGCCGGGTATAAATTTTACGCCAGATCGTATGAAGAGCGCGGTCAGTTATTCGAGCTGAGCTTTACGCCGGCAGCCACGTTTATACATCAGCAAAGTTCTAAAAGATTAGATTTAGGGCTCTATACTAAATACACACCCCTGACGTTAGGGATAATATACAAAGGAGTACCCGCTGTAGGTGGAACTAACCAGGACCAATCCTTGTCCCTTATGGCGGGCCTGCAGCTAGAGCAGCTAAGGGCAGGCTTCAGCCACGATGTGGGGCTGAAGGGAATTAGCAGGGAAATGGGCGGCACAAACGAGG
Organism: Pontibacter chinhatensis; assembly: GCF_900113285.1. GTDB lineage: Bacteria > Bacteroidota > Bacteroidia > Cytophagales > Hymenobacteraceae > Pontibacter > Pontibacter chinhatensis. The sequence continues at coordinate 297,487 of NZ_FOOT01000003.1, read as the reverse complement.
TTTCGCTGGTTTTTGAAGGGGCTGATTTTAACAATTTGTTTAGGAGCCGTTTAAACCGCAAAATTAACAGAGGCATTGTTTGTCCGGCATTCTAATATTATTTATAATTGCACATTAATTTACGTTACAAGAACCTTATCTAAATTAGGTACTATTTTATGAAGTTAATCAAGTATTTATCGGCTGCGGTTGTAGGAGGCATGCTGCTCACTGCTTGTGGTAAGGGTGGCCAGCCAACCAGCACAAACCCTGGCGCTTACAGTTCTGCCACCGGCGCTGAGTATGGCGAAGACGAGAATGCTTTCGACGTAGCTGATTACGCCGAGTTCCCGCAAGGTCCAGGATTGGTCTTTATTGAGGGTGGTCGCACCGTACTTGGCTCAATGGAGGAGGACATCGCCATGACGCGCGACAACGTGGAGCGCACCGTGACTGTGGCTTCTTTCTATATGGATGAAACCGAAGTAGCGAACATACACTGGCTGGAGTACCTGCACGACCTGAAGCGTGACTCGCTGCCGGAAGTATACCAGGCTGCCCTGCCGGATACTACTGTTTGGTCTCAGCAGCTTTCCTTCAACGACCCGTATGTAACGTATTACCTGCGCTACCCAGGCTTCCGCTTCTTCCCGGTAGTAGGCGTGAGCTGGCTGCAGGCAAACGACTTCGCTATCTGGCGTACCAACAAGGTAAACCAGATTCTGGCACAGCAGGCAACTGGTGGTGGCAGAAGAGGTCTGTTTGGTCGTAACAGAGGTGGCGAGACCACTGAAGGCGAGAAGCCATCTATCGAGTCTGGCTACGTGCTGCCGAACTACCGCCTGCCCACAGAGGCTGAGTGGGAGTATGCAGCGCAGGCTATGATCGGCACCCAGTACACAGAAGACGAAAACCAGAATAACCGCCGTATTTACCCATGGGATGGCCATCAGGTGCGTAATCCGTATGGCAAGCAAATGGGTAAGTTCATGGCTAACTTCAAGCGCGGCCGCGGTGACTATGCCGGTATTGCAGGCTCCCTGAACGATGGTGCCATGATCACTGACTACATCTACGCCTATCCGCCAAATGACTTCGGCCTGTACAACATGGCTGGTAACGTAAACGAGTGGGTGCAGGACGTGTACCGTCCGCTTTCTTTCCAGGATGTGGAAGACCTGAACCCGTTCCGTCGTGACGGCTTCCTGGACGAGTCTACTAACTATGACTCCAGCGAAGGATACCACTCCCTGGTAAGCGATGAGGTTCGCGTTTACAAAGGAGGTTCTTGGAAAGACGTAGCTTACTGGTTGTCTCCTGGTACACGCCGCTTCATGGCTCAGGATTCTTCTACAGCTACCATCGGTTTCCGTTGCGCCATGATCAACGCTGGCTCAAACAGATAGAACAATATCAGTTACACATAGTAAAAGTAAAAGCCCGGGCTAAGGTTCGGGCTTTTACTTTTTTATACTTTATACTTCAGATGAACGAGAAGGAGCAAGGCTATAAGATCATCTTCCGTTTCTACAGCGATGTTTTTGAGCGCGAGATGACAGAAACCCTATGGGCACAAAAGGTGGAGGATGCGCAGGACCTCTATCGGGTAGACAGCATCCCATACTATGTGCCGCTAATTGCCACGGAGGATGTGGTGCGCGCCACCTATGACGCCATGGAGGAGGGGCTGCTGTACAAGGAAACGGTGCAGCCATCGGGCAACTCCACCATACAGGTTATCCGCCAGAATGAGGAAACACCTTTGCTGGATATTCGCCGGAAGTTTGCCGAGTTGGGTTGCGTGTCGGTGGAGGTGAACGAGGATTTCTTTGTGCTGGAGGTGCCGCTAAACATTAACTACGCCGTGGTAAAGGAACTGCTGGACGACCTGGAAACGGCAGAGGAAATAGAGTATGCAGAGCCTTCCTTATCGGATGTGCACCGGGAGCAAACAAGCAGCTAAGAAGGACAAAGGGACTTTAGACGAACGACTCTCCGGCTGTGAAGCCGTCGTCAAGTTTAAGAAGCAGCTTCTTGTTGCTCCTGTTTTATACTTTTACCTGACGTTGTACTTACACTTTTGTAGCCTCCCTTAAGCACAGGCCATATTTTATACCCCATAGCAGTGGATGCTTATACTTCATATCCTGCTATGGGGTATATTTTATTATAGGCATTATAGGCTCTATCTCTTCGCTGTAGCCGGCACCAGCCCCAGCACCTCGCTGGTGTAAGAGCGCACCTGGTCCAGCAGGGCAGGGTTTCCGGCAAGCGACTGGCCATAAGACGGGATCATCTCTTTTAGCTTTACCTGCCACTCCTCGGTGTTGATGCGGTGCATGAAACAGCGCTCCAACAAGCTCAGCATAATGGAAACGGCCGTAGAGGCCCCCGGAGAAGCCCCCAAAAGCGCCGCCAGGGTACAGTTAGCACCGCTTACCACCTCTGTTCCGAACTCCAGCACACCGCCCTTGTCAGCATCCTTTTTGATGATCTGCACCCGCTGGCCGGCCACCTCCAGTTTCCAGTCCTCCGGGCGGGCATCCGGGTAAAAATCCTTAAGCGCCTCAATCCGGTCCAGCGGCGATTGGCGTACCTGGTCTATGAGGTATTTGGTGAGGGACATGTTCTGCAAACCGGCCGAAATCATGGGCCGCAGGTTGGTAGGTTTAATTGACTTGGGAAGGTCCATGAACGAGCCGCGCTTCAGGAATTTGGTGGAGAAACCCGCATAAGGTCCGAACAGCAGCTCGCGCTTCCCGTTGATGTACCGCGTGTCCAGGTGCGGCACCGACATAGGTGGCGAGCCCACGGCTGCCTTTCCGTATACTTTGGCTTCGTGTTTTTCTATAACCGATCGGTTAATGCACCGCAACCATTGCCCACTCACCGGGAAGCCTCCGTAGCCTTTTCCCTCCGGTATTTTCGATTTTTCCAGTAGTGGCAGTGCACCGCCTCCGGCCCCAATAAACACGTAGCGGGTATACATTTTGCGTTTCTCTCCCGTCTGCAGGTCCTTCACGGTGATGCGCCAGCGGCCGTCCTCCATCTGTTTTAACTTCCGCACCTCATGGCCGAAGTGCGTTTCCATGCCGCATTTATTCTGTAAATAGTCGAACATGCTGCGCGTCAGGGCGCCAAAGTTCACGTCTGTGCCCAGATCCATGCGGGTGGCAGCTACGGGATCCGCGCTGTCCCTGCCCTCCATCACCAACGGAATCCACTCCTTCAGTTGCTCACGGTCCTCCGTGTACACCATCTCATCAAACAAGTGGCACTGCACCATGGCCTCGTAGCGCTTGCGCAGGAAATCCACGTTGTCGTTGCCCCACACAAAGCTGATGTGCGGAATGTTCCGGATAAAGGAGGTGGGCAGCTCGATGATATTGTTCTTGATGAGGTAGGCCCAGAACTGCTTGGAGATTTCGAACGATTCGGCAATGCGCACCGCCTTGGTGATGTCGATGGAGCCGTCGGGTTTTTCGGGCGTGTAGTTGAGCTCGCAGAAGGCGGAATGGCCCGTTCCGGCATTGTTCCAGGCATCGGAGCTTTCGGCGGCGGCTCCATCCAGCCGTTCCAGCACTTCAATTTTTAGGTCTGGGTTCAGCTCTTTCAGCATCATGCCCAGAGTGGCACTCATAATGCCAGCCCCAATCAGTACCACATCTGTACCATTATTTTCAGCAGTGTTGTTATTCATCACCATAGTCATTCATCCGTTATCTTAAAAACTGCCTCTGAAGCAGCTCCTCTGACTACGAAAAAATAACCGCACAAGGCGAAAACTAACCGCATCCGGTCCGTCTTTGTAGCTGCAAAGTATAACCTGGCCGCTATGCCGCTGCAATGGTGGCTATGCTTACCTCTGTAGCGCCCGCGGCCAGCAGGGCACGGGCACAGGCCTCCAGAGTAGCGCCGGTTGTCAGCACATCGTCCACCAGCAATACGTGCTTGTCCTGTACCTGCTCTGGCTTGGCCACCTCAAACACCTGCTCCACGTTGTGCCAGCGGTCGAGGCGGCTTTTACGGGTTTGGGTGCCCGTGTGGGTGGTGCGCAGTATAACCTTGCCGTGGAAGGGCAGGCGCATACTTTTAGAAAGGCCTTTGGCAAACCACTCCGCCTGGTTGTAGCCCCTGCGGCGCAATTTATACTTGTGCAGCGGCACTGGCACGATCACATCAAACTGGTTGTTGTACTGGAAATCGGAGAGGAGGGAGCCATAACGTTGCCCCAGGTGCTCGCTCAGTTCTTTGGCGCCTTTATACTTTAGCTGGTGCAACAGCCGCTGCACCCGGCCCTTTGGCCTGAAGTATAGATAGGAGAAGGCAAAGCGTACCGGCACCTTGCCCCAGAACCTGCGCTGCAGCGGGTTTAGCTCGGTGGCCCCGTGCACATGAAAATCGGTGTAGGGCAGTTTTACGCTGCAGTTGGTGCAGATATACTTCTCGCCGCGCGCCAGGCTGCCGCTGCAGGCATAGCAGGTTTCCGGGAAGAGCAGACTCAGCAGGTCTTCGAACATTGGCTGGCAAGTATGGTTTAAGGTATTCTGATGATTTTGCCGTAACTTTATATTTGGACTCCTTACACAGTCATCCTTAATAAGAATAACCTAACAATGAGCTTAGTAGAAGAATTCAACGACTACCGTACGCGCATGAACGAGCGCATCATGTCTTACGACAATAAAGTAATTAAGCGTTTCTTTAACCTCGACACCAACACCTACGCGGCCGGCGCCCTGGACGTAAAAACAAAGGAGATGCTGGGCCTGGTGGCCTCGATGGTGCTGCGCTGCGACGACTGCATCAAGTACCACGTGGGCAAGTGCTACGAGGAGGGCCTGACAGACGAGGAAATCATGGAGGTGTTCTCCATTGCTAACCTGGTGGGCGGCTCCATCGTCATCCCGCACTTCCGCCGCGCCGTGGAGTACTGGGAGGAACTGAAAGAGCGCGGATCTGCGGAATAAATTATGGCTAATTGTTAATTGCTGATTGTTGTTAAGTATAACAATCAGCAATTAACTACTAACAATCAAATGATGTACGACAGCGAAAACTTAGACCATAACTGGACACAGCTGCGGGCCGACCTGATGAGGCGCTTCGGTAAAAAGCCGGACCTGAACGCCATCCTTTTCCTGATCGGGATTCAGGAGCTGGGCATGGGCATCCGGGAGTTTACCAAAGAAGAAAAGCAGGATTTGATGCACATCGCCACCTGCCGCGTCTTCGCTGAATCGGGCTACTACGAGTTTACCGGCCGCGACGAAGAGGGCTGGCCGCACTTTAAGGCTGCCAAACCTATTCCCTTTGCCAACCTGAAAGAGCAGGAGCAGATGCTTAAATGGCACGTGATTGAGTATTTTAACCGAGCCGACGATATCCGTAAACCTAATCCGTAGCACGCATTTTGTATCAGGTAGCACGACTTTCGGTAAAGTATAAACTTAAAGTATAAGCCCATGAAGAAGTATAAAATCCTTAAACTTATACTTGTAGCCTCTCTTATTCTGCTTCCCAGTGATAGTGGAAAGAAGAAAAACCGTGCTACCTGATACCTGATACGCTACCATATTCACCCATGAAGATTATTACCTATAACGTAAACGGCATCCGTGCCGCTATTACCAAAGGCTTTGATACCTGGCTGAAGGCCGCCAACCCGGACGTGCTGTGCCTGCAGGAGATAAAGGCCGACGAATCCAAATTCGACAGGACCCGCTTCGAGGACCTGGGCTACCATGTGTACCTGCACCCGGCGGTAAAGAAGGGCTATAGCGGCGTGGCCATCCTTTCCAAAGAGAAGCCGCAGCACGTGGAAGTAGGCTGCGGCATAGAATGTTATGACTTCGAGGGCCGTGTTTTGCGCGCCGATTACGGCGATGTTTCCGTGATGAGCGTATACATGCCTTCGGGCTCCAGCGGCGAGGAGCGGCAGAAGTTCAAGTTCCAGTGGATGGACGACTTCCACGGCTACATCGGTGACCTGAAACAAACATTGCCGGGTCTGGTGGTGAGCGGCGACTATAACATCTGCCACAAACCCATTGACATCCACAACCCGAAATCGAACGCTAAGAGCTCGGGCTTTTTGCCGGAGGAGCGCGAGTGGATGGGTAAACTGGTGGGTAGCGGCTTTATTGACACGTTCCGCCACTTTAACCAGGAGCCGCACAACTATACCTGGTGGAGTTACCGCGCCGGGGCACGCAACAAAAATCTGGGCTGGCGTATTGATTATAACATGGCCACCGAAAACCTGCGCGACCGCCTGAAGCGCTCTGCTATACTTACCGAGGCAAAGCACTCAGACCATTGCCCGGTGCTGCTGGAACTGGAGTAGGGTAGGAGTATACTAAAATGCGCCGGACCACAGTTATACTATAGGTATTTATACTTTTTTATTACCTGAAGTATAATGCGTTAGATGGATTTGCTTAACTTACAACTATAGCCGCCATGCCTTAGTTTAGTAACAGAGAGACATGAAACATACCGATGCACTCGATCAGTTGCTGCATCAATTGCAGGAGTTCAAGCAGAAATTCTACCTCAACATGCTGTTGCGGGGCGGGATTTTCGCGGTTGGGCTCCTGCTTTCCGTTTACATCGTCTACAGCCTGTTGGAGTACATGTTCTATTTCCCGCAGTATGTGCGGGCGTTCCTGTTGTTTTCGTTTGTGGCGGCGGTTATCTATGTGTTTGTGAGATGGATTGCCCTGCCAGCCTCGGCGCTGGTGCGGCTACGGCGCATTCTCTCCGACGAGCAGGCGGCCCAGCAGGTGGGAATGCACTTCCCCGAAATACGCGACAAGCTGTTAAACGCGATTCAGCTGCAGCAGCAGGACCGTAGCAACGAGCTTATCCGGGCAAGTATAGCCCAGCGAAGCCAGCAACTGCTTTCCTTTAAGTTTAAGGAGGCCGTATCGTACCGCGAGAACAGGCCGCTGCTCAAGTACATCGCCCTGCCCACGCTTGTGGCGCTGCTCATCCTGCTGGTGTACCCCACCATTTTTGTGCAGGGCACCGAGCGCATCATCAACTATAAAACGCACTACACGCCACAGGCACCCTTTGATTTTGTGGTGCAGAACAAGGCGCTGCAGACCTACCGGGGCGAGGACTTTACACTGGACGTGGCGGTGGAGGGAAAATCCATCCCCAGCGAAGTATATATTAATTACAATGGCCGGCGGCAGCGGCTGACGCCAAACGCCAAGGGCGGAGGCTATACCTATACATTCAAGCAGCTGCAGCGCCCCGTAAATTTCCAGCTCGAAGGTTCTGGCTTTTTCTCCGACAGCTATACGTTGAACCTGCTCTCGCGCCCTAACCTGAAGGATTTCCGGATGCTGGTGCAGTTTCCCAAATACCTTAACCGCAAACCGGAGGAGGTGCAGAACACTGGTAACGCCTCCGTGCCAGAGGGCAGCACCATTACCTGGAACTTCGCTACTTCCGAAACGGATAGTATAAAACTGGCCTTTGAGGAGCCATCTGAAAGTATAACTGCACAGAAGGACGGCAACAGCTTCACTGCCAGCAAGGACATTAAGCAGAGCCAGAACTATAGTATAAGCCTGCGCAACGAGCACAGCGCCAACAAAGAGCAAATCAGCTATCAGATTACCGCTATTCCGGACCGCAACCCGCAGATCAGCCTGGAGCAATTTCAGGATACGGCCCTGTTCTCGTATATGGTGCTTGGCGGCGACGTTTCGGACGACTACGGCCTGACTCGGCTGGCGCTTCTCTACCGCATCAGCAACGACCAAAACCCGCAGGCAAAGTATAAAAGTATAAGCCTGCCCCTGAACAAGCAGCAGCTTAGCCAAACGTACTATTACCAGTGGAACACGGCTGCCCTGAACCTGCAGCCCGGCGACAAGCTGGAGTACTTCGTGCAGGTATGGGACAACGACGGTCTGCGCGGCCCTAAGAGCGCCCGCACCCGCAGCTTCGAGTTTAGGGTGCCGGACAAGCGCGAACTGCAGAAAGAGCTGGACAGCAACTCCCAGTCAATAGCCAGCCAGATGAGCAAGACCCTGGAGCGTGCTACCCAGCTGGAGCAGGAAATTTCTCGCTCTGAGGAGAAAATGAAAACCAGGCGCGACATGAACTGGCAGGACCGCAAGCAGCTCGAGGACCTGGCTGCAAAGAAGCGGCAGCTGGAGCAGGACATCAGCTCGATGAAGGAGCTTTTTGAGGAGCTCAACAAGAAGCAGAACATGCTCAACGAGCCGAGCCAGCAGCTGGCTGAAAAGGCGCAGGAGCTGCAGAAGCTCATGAACGACCTTCTCGACCCGGAAACTAAGAAGCTTTACGAAGAACTGGAGAAACTCCTGCAGGAACAGCAGCCAAACGATGCTGAGCTGCGCCAACTACTGAGCAAACTTGATAACCGGGAGAAGAACCTGGAGCGCGAGCTGGAGCGGGCGCTGGAGCTGTTTAAGCAGCTACAGTTTGAGCAGAAGCTGGAGAACGTTGCCAGCAAGCTACAGGAGATGGGGGAGAAGGAGCAGGAACTGGCCCAGAAAACCGAGCAGAAACAGGAAAGCAACGAACAGCTGCAGGAGCGGCAAAAGCAGCTGCAGCAGGAGTTTGAGGATGTGAAGCAGCAGCTAGAGGAGCTCAATGACCTGAACAAAAAGCTGAGCAACCCCAACCAGCTGAATGAGGAGCAACAACAGCAGGACCAGCAAAGTATAGAGCAGGACATGCAGCAGAGTCAGGAGCAGCTGCAGAAGAACCAGAACAAGAAAGCCAGCGAGTCGCAGCAGAAGGCAGGGCAGAAGATGCAGCAGATGGCCCAGCAGATGGAGGAAATGAAAAGCAGCATGAGTATGGCGGGTATGCAGCAGAACTTGGACAACCTGCGCGACATCCTGGAGAACCTCATCACGCTCTCTTTTGACCAGGAGGACCTGATGAAGCAGTTCCGGAGCGTACACCAGAGCGACCCGCGCTTCGTGGATCTTTCGCAGCGCCAGCTCAGCCTGCGCGACAATGCCCAGGTGATAGAGGACAGCCTCTTTGCCCTGGCAAAAAAGGTGTTTCAGATAGAGTCGTTTGTGACGCGCGAGGTGGCCGCCATGAACCAAAGTATGGATAATAGCATGCAGCAGCTCCGCGACCGCAATGTGGGTAGGGCCACCGCACAGCAGCAACTCGCCATGACCAGTATGAACAACCTGGCCCTGATGCTAAACGATGCCCTGAAGCAAATGCAGCAGGCCATGCAGCAAATGCAGGGCGGTATGGCCGGCAAACAGAAAGGCAACAAGCCCATGCCTGGGAATTTGGGAGAATTGCAGCAGCAATTGAACAAAAAAATAGACGATTTGAAAAAAGGAGGCAAGTCGGGCAAGGCACTTTCTGAAGAATTAGCTAAATTGGCTGCGGAGCAGGAGGCTCTTCGTAATGCACTGAAAGAATTGGAGAAACAGGGTGCCAAACCGGGCGAGAAAGGGCAGAATGGCGATCTCGGAAATATTAACAAGATGATGGAACAATCCGAAACTGATCTCGTTAATAAACGTTTGACCGAGCAGACCATTCAGCGGCAGCGCGAAATCCTGACACGTTTACTAGAGGCAGAGAAATCCGCAAGGGAACGGGAATTGGACAATAAACGGGAGGCAAAGACCGCACAGGATATTGCACGCAAAGTTCCCCCTTCGTTTGAAAAGTATATTAAGGCAAAAGAGAAGCAAACCGAACTGCTCAAGACCATACCTCCTGCGCTTACACCATACTACAAGCAGAAGGTAAACGAGTACTTCAACAACATAAGCAAGTAATAAAGCACCTATTTACACTTAGCGATTAATATGAATCAGGTTAAAATTCAGATTCCTTCCCTAATTGAAAACATTAGAGTTATTGAGAGCTTCATTGATAACTCTAAAGACGAATTTGAGTTTGAAGACGACATCTATGGCAACATTATGGTTGCTGTTACGGAATCTGTAAACAACGCCATTCGCCACGGCAACAAATTTGACAAGGACAAGAACGTCTACCTCACACTCCAGGTAGAGGAAAACAAGCTGCTCTTTGAGGTGGCCGATGAGGGCCCCGGTTTCGACTACGAAAACCTGCCAGACCCCACCGCGCCTGAAAACCTGGAGAACCCCGGCGGCAGGGGCATCTTTCTGATGCGCAACCTGTGCGATGAGGTGAACTTCCTTGATGAGGGCAAAAAAGTACAGTTGATTTTTAACATCCCTAACCTGGAGAATGGATCACCCAATTGAGTTCTTTAGCGAGGACATTGATTTTGAACTGAGCAACCCAGCTCAGGTATCGGAGTGGATTTCAGACGTCATACAGCACCATGGTCAAGAGCTGAGCGGCCTTACCTACATCTTTTGCTCCGATGATTACCTGCACGAGATTAACGTAGAGTACCTCGACCACGACACACTCACTGATGTTATCACCTTCAACAATGCCGACGAGGAAGGCATTATTGAAGGTGATGTCTTTATTAGCATAGACCGCGTCCGGGATAATGCCAAAGACTTAGGCCTTCCTTTTGAAGATGAACTGCACCGTGTTTTGATTCACGGCGTGCTTCACCTGCTCGGCTTCAGAGATAAGACAGAAGAGCAGGAGGCCCTTATGCGTAAAGAAGAAGATTCTTCCTTATCTTTGCGCAAATTTTAGTCTCAAAAGGAATTACCTATCCGCTGCTGATGTTTCACGTGAAACATCTCAAAATTCAGAATACATGTTTCCAGAATACGATATTATAGTTGTTGGTGCTGGGCACGCAGGCTGCGAAGCCGCGGCGGCTGCAGCAAAGATGGGCTCGAAGGTTTTGCTGGCCACTATGAACATGAACACTATCGCGCAGATGTCGTGCAACCCGGCTATGGGTGGCGTGGCAAAAGGGCAGATAGTTCGTGAGGTGGATGCCTTGGGCGGCATGAGCGGTATCATCACAGACCAAACCATGATACAGTTCCGTATGCTCAACAAGTCGAAAGGGCCAGCCATGTGGAGCCCGCGCGCGCAAAGCGATCGCATGCGGTTTGCTGAAGCCTGGCGCTTGAGCCTAGAGCAAACGGAGAACGTGGACTTCTGGCAGGAGATGGTAACAGGCATCGAAGTAGAGCAGGGTAGGGCTGTAGGCGTACGCACCAGCCTGGGGATAACTATCCGTGGAAAGGCCGTTATCTTAACCAATGGCACGTTTTTGAATGGGATTATCCACATCGGCGAGAAGCAAGTGGGCGGTGGCCGCGCCGCAGAAAAATCAGCGAAAGGTATTACCGAGCAGCTGAAAGAACTGGGCTTCGAAGCAGGCCGCATGAAGACTGGAACACCTCCACGCGTGGACGGACGCTCCCTGGACTACAGCCGCATGGAGGAGCAGTTTGGTGACGAGAACCCAAGCAAATTCTCCTACACCGACACCGAGCCACTCCAGCAACAGCGCAGCTGCTACATCACATATACCAACCCGGAGGTACATGAGATTTTGAAAACAGGTTTCGAGAAGTCACCGATGTTCCAGGGCAGGATTCAAGGATTAGGTCCACGCTACTGCCCAAGTATAGAAGATAAAATTAACCGCTTCTCGGAGCGCGATCGCCACCAGATTTTCGTAGAACCGGAAGGATGGAACACCGTGGAAGTATACGTGAACGGGTTCTCGAGCTCTTTGCCGGAAAACGTGCAGTACGAGGCTCTGCGCAGGATCGAAGGGTTTGAGAATGCCAAGATGTTCCGCCCTGGCTACGCGATAGAGTATGACTTCTTCCCGCCAACGCAGCTTAACCTGACGCTGGAAACAAAGCTGGTGCAGAACCTATACTTCGCCGGCCAGATTAACGGAACTACCGGATATGAAGAAGCCGCCTGCCAGGGATTGATGGCAGCGATTAATGCACACAACAAGATAAACGACAAAGAACCGTTTATACTAAAACGATCAGAAGCGTACATCGGTGTATTGATTGATGACCTGGTAAACAAAGGCACCGACGAGCCTTACCGCATGTTCACCTCGCGTGCAGAACACCGTATTCTACTACGCCAGGATAACGCCGACATACGCCTGACCAGGATGGGTTATGAGCTGGGGCTGGCTGATGAAAATCGCCTGAAGGCTGTGGATAAGAAGATAGCGGAAACGGCAGAAATCATCTCCTACTTGAACAGCAAGCCTATTGAGCCTGGAGATATCAACAGGCTTTTAGAAGAATTGGGCTCTGCTCCGATAGCAGAAAAGCAGCGTGCAGGGCAGCTCATTAAGCGGCCGAATGTAGAGATAGAACATATCGCTAAAGCAGTGCCGGCAGTAGCGGAATTCCTGAGCAAGTTCGGGAAAGAAAGCGTGGAGCAGGCAGGCATACAAGTAAAGTATGAAACCTACATTGAGAAGGAGCATGCGATGGCCGCTAAAGTAAGCGAGCTTGAGAACTACAATATCAAAGGTAAAATCAATTACCGCGACATACCTGCCTTATCAAAAGAGGCAAAGGAAAAGCTGCTGAAGGTACAGCCTGAAACAATAGGCCAGGCCTCCAGAATCAGTGGTGTGTCTCCGGCAGACATATCGGTGTTAATGGTATACCTCGGAAAATAAATGAGCTACGAAAGACTGGAACAATGCCCAATCTGTGGCAAAGAAGCCTTTAAGAACTTTTTAGTCGTTAAAGACAACGCCGTATCAAAAGAGAGTTTTGTGATTGTGGAATGCGAGAACTGCTCGTTCAAATTCACCAATCCAAGACCAGATGCCGCAAGCATTGGCCAGTACTATGATTCAGATGAATACGTCTCGCATTCGGACACGAAAAGTGGAATTATCAACAGGGCCTATCATGTAGTGCGGTCCATTACCACTAAGCAGAAAGTGGAGCTTATCAACAGGTATGCCCCCGTAAAAGGAAGCATACTGGACTATGGATGCGGCACCGGCGTATTCCTGGCGGCCTGTAAAAAAGATGGTTGGGAGATAAGAGGCATTGAGCCAAACGCCAAAGCACGTCAGAAAGCAGCCGAAGAAACAGGGGAGATAGTAGCTGCCAATCTGGAGGATATAGAGGGCGAAAAGTTCGAGGTCATAACGCTTTGGCATGTGCTGGAGCATATCCATACGCTGAACGAGACGATGGAGCAATTGCTGGACCACCTGCAGGAGGATGGGACTATGGTGATAGCCGTGCCCAACGCTGACTCACATGACGCACAGGAGTACAAGGAAAACTGGGCTGCCTATGATGTACCGCGCCACCTGTACCATTTCACGCAGCCAACGATGAAGCGCTTCCTGAAAAAGCATAAAATGCAGCTGGAGGAGGTGCTGCCCATGAAGTTTGACGCCTACTACGTCAGCATGCTAAGCGAGAAGCACAAGCAGGGTAAAACAAGCATGATCAGCAGTGTAATGAACGGCTACCGGTCCAACAGCTACGCCGAAAAGAACGGCAACGATTACTCAAGTCTGATTTTTGTAGCAAAAAGAAAATAATAGCGCCAAATTTGCGTGAAAGATAAGATAGGCAAGCGGAAGTTTGCCTATTTTGATTTAAAGACAACACAGCCGATGAAGCTTCTTAGAGCACTATTAGCGGCAGGCATAACAACCGGGGTGGTAGCCTGCGCCACACAAAGCGCCCCGCAGGGCGGACCACGGGATGAGGAACCACCAAAGCTGTTGAGAAGTAACCCAACAGACCAGCAACTGAATGTGGATACCCGCACCGTCACGTTGGAGTTTGATGAAGAGATTCAGCAAAATACGTTAAACCGTGAGCTCCTCATCACCCCAAATATCAACAACCCCTATAAGGTAGTGATAAACAAAACCCAGCTTGTACTGGAGTTCGAAAAGCCTCTGCAGGATAGCACCACCTTCACGTTCAACTTTAGAGAAGGGGTAACCGATATTACGGAAAAGAACAAAGCGCAGGACCTCATCCTCTCCTTCAGCTCTGGATCTTATATAGACTCGGCACGCATAGCAGGCAATGTGATCAACTTGATGAAGCAAACTCCTGAGAAGGGAGCCATGGTGCTATTATACCAGGCGGGAGACACCATGAGCGTAAGAAAGAACCGCCCCTATTACCTGACTAATGCCGATGACCAGGGTAACTTTAGCCTTCGCAATGTCAAGGAAGGCAGCTACCGCATCTACGCCCTGCTCGATAAAAACAACAACAGCTTCTACGACTCCGAGGAAGAGCGCATCGCCTACCTGGCCAAACCCATCACCATTACCTCCACCACGGACAGCGTGCAGTTGCAGACAGTAAGAATCGATACCAAGAAGCCTATTCTTATGAACAGGGGCAGGTTTACCGATCGGTTTGTGGCTGGGTACAACGAAGGGATTCAGCAATTCACGGCGGTGTCGGCAGATAAGAAAGACACGCTAGTTTCTAAGCCGCTGCCGGATGGAAAGACAATAGAGCTGTTTAAAACAGACGCCTTCAGCGGCGGCAGAGCCATACTTGCGGCTGTGGATTCTGCGGGAAATATCACCTCAGACTCACTGCAAATCGCGTTTGAAGGAAAACCATCCACACGTGTGAGAGGGGCAACACTTAAGGTTATGAACACCGGAAAGAACGAAGGGTACCGGGCAGGGCAGGAGGTAACCGTAGAACTTCAGGCGCCCGTACGCATTGCTGGTAAAACGCCAGTTACACTAATGGCCGACAGTATAGTGGTAGAAGAACTACAGTACCCGGAGGCAGTAAGGCTCGACCGCACCAACACCGAAATCAGCTTTACGCTGCCCAGCCTCAGCAACAACATCCGGCAACTGACCCTGATGCTTGACAGCACCGCCATACTTCCGTTACAAGGCGAGCCGATCTCGTTCCCGCCACTGCAGCTAAGTATAGCAGAAGGAAAAGGGTCAACAGGAAGTTTCAGCGGTTCTATTACAACGGAGTATAAATCCTATACTTTGCAGCTGCTGACAAGCGACTATAAAGTGGTAGAAGAACGAGGCCCAGGCAAAACGTATCGTTTTAGAAACGTAGCCCCAGGCACCTACTACCTACGCATACTGGTAGATGAAAATAACAACGGCAAATGGGATGGCGCCGATCCAAAGCTGGAGCGGGAGCCTGAGCCGGTATTAATGTATCCCAACATGATTGAAGTAAGGGCCAACTGGGAGCTGGAGGATCTAGACATCGAATTCTAAGTAGCCCGAAGTTTAAAGGGTAAAGTATAACATATAAAGGAGAGGTAAACGCCTCTCCTTTTTTTGTGCCCACACTCTCCACACCATCCCACCCATAGCTGCTGCCAATTAGCAGTGAAACGAACCTAAAAAGTATAGCCAGCCTACAGACACGAACTGGTAAGCCAACCCTTCCCCAAATCACAATCGTACTTGCTGCATAAATAAAGGGATGTGTAAATGCCCAACCCGGAAACTCATGCGTACTTAATTCATATAGATACACAAGTGTAATTCTACTGAAGATGGTTACATGACAGGCCACATCGGATGTATAAGAATCGCTAATGTGAGGAGCTCAACAGCGAAAGAAACGAAGGGAAAAGAGCGGCGGGAAATAATTTTTTACTAATCCACAAAGATGTGTTTAAATGTGTGGATAAAGGTGGGTAAGAGTAGGAACAACTTACACGCACATATCTTACACACCCAAACAAGGGCTTACACAGAGGGTAAAAAGTGGATACCGGTGTATAATCTCCCACCCTTTCTGCCCTTTTCCACGTTTCTGTTTCGTGTTTATAAAGAAATACACACAAACGGGCAAAAAGTGGAAAACACATTTAAACCGTTCTAGCATAGAGAAATAAAATTCACAGTGTAACCCGGAATATGGTGATAAGTAAAGCTGCAGTTCACAAGTTATGGCCAGTACACAAACTTGAGTAGAGTTGTCCACTTATAAACAGCCCTAAAGACAAAAGAAGATTCTTTTTAAAAAATCATTTTATAAAAGTTATTAGATGTCGTAAAGTGTGGAAAGCTTGAAAAGAGGGGCATGTAAAGCAGGGCAGGGGACTTACACAAGCAGGAGACACAGAAGAAAATGTGTATATTGAAACTCCAAAAAACGGAAAGCTACACAAGAGAATAAGAAATGCTTTTAAAAATTGACCTGACACTCCCGTTCGAGGCACCGGTACTCATCTTCACGCTCGTACTACTCATCATCCTGATCGCGCCCATTGTTCTGAACAAGTTCAAGATACCAGGCATAGTGGGGATGATTCTGGCAGGCGTGCTAATCGGGCCCTATGGGTTTGGTATACTGGAAAGGGATGCCAGCATAGAACTGTTCGGAACGGTGGGATTGCTCTACATCATGTTCCTGGCGGGGCTGGAGGTCGATATGATCGAGTTCAAGAAGAACAAGAACAAAAGCTTGGGCTTTGGTGCGCTCACCTTTTTAATCCCCATCACGATAGGCACGGCCATATTCCATTATGTATTTCAATACGATATAGCCCCGGCCATACTTCTGTCAAGTATGTTTTCGTCCCATACCCTTATCGCCTATCCCATAGCCAGTAAATTGGGGATTAGCAAAAACGAGGCAGTGACGGTAACCATAGGCGGCACCATTATCACAGATACGGCGGTACTGCTGGTGCTGGCGGTGGTGGCAGGTTCTGCAGAAGGAAATGTCGGTATGTCTTACTGGATTAAGCTAAGCATCTCGCTGGCCATATTCAGCGGCATCGTAACATACATATTCCCCATCATTGCCAAATGGTTTTTTAAGCAACTGGAGAGTGAGAAAGGAGCACATTACATCTTTGTGCTGACGATGGTATTTGCGGCGGCCTTTCTGGCAGAGCTGGCAGGCGTTGAGGCAATTATTGGAGCGTTCCTGGCTGGCCTGGCGCTAAATCAACTTATCCCGCATACTTCGCCCTTAATGAACCGCATCGAGTTTGTGGGCAACAACCTGTTCATCCCCTTCTTCCTGATAAGTGTGGGCATGCTGGTAGACGTGAGGGTACTGCTAAGGGGGCCGGAGGCACTGATTATTGCAGGCACCATCGTCGTGGTGGCCCTGACAACAAAGTATCTGGCAGCCTGGGCAACGCAGAAGATTTACGGCTACACCAGCACCCAACGGAACCTCATCTTTGGCCTGAGCAGCGCGCACGCTGCCGCTACCCTGGCGGTGATTCTGGTGGGCTTTAACCTGGGCATGATAAACGAAGAAGCACTAAACGGCACAATCGTACTCATATTGGTGTCCTGTTTGGTGAGCTCCTTTGTAACGGAGAAATCGGGCAGGGCGCTGGCGATAGTGGAGAGCCAGAAGAAACCGGACTTAAGCCAAAAGCCGGACAGAATACTGGTGCCAATCGCCAACCCGAAGAACATCGAAAGCCTGGTGGATTTGGCCATCATGATGAAGAACCCGGACTACAACGAGCCCATCTACCCGCTGGCTGTGGTGATAGACGATGAGCGAGCCGAGGAGGAGATCTATAAGAAGAACAAAATGCTGCAGGAGGCTATTAAGCACGCTTCCGCCACCGATAATGACGTACAGCTGGTTTCAAAAATTGACATCAACATCGCCAGTGGTATACTACGCGCTATCAAAGAACTGATGATCACGGAAGTGATTATAGGCTGGAACGCCAAGATCACGACCAGCGGCCGTATTTTCGGAACAGTGCTGGATAACCTGCTGGAGAACACCGAGCAGATGATCCTGGTGTGTAAGATCATCAAGCCCCTTAACACCACAAGCCGCCTGGTGGTAGTAGTGCCCAGCAACGCGGAACTGGAGAGGGGATTCCTGAGATGGATCAGGTCTATTAAGATTCTGGCACAGCAACTGGGGGCAAAGGTCGTATTTCGAAACCATGAAAGTGCTTTGAACGCGATAAAGCAGGCGGTGCAGCAAACCAAGCCAGCTATTGATGCAGAGTATCTGCCGTATAAAAATTTCAGGGAGTTTGACGGAATGCACAGAGAACTGAGCCCGGATGACATAGTGATTGTGATTGCGGCGCGCAGGGAAACGATCTCTTACAGCAGCAACATGGATAACGTGCCGCGTATACTTGCCAGAAATTATAAGGATAACAGCTTTATCATTATTTATCCGGAGCAGTATCCATTTATCGAAGAGAATCCGATTACAGGCATGCCTGCACTTTATGGCTCAGACAGGGAAGAAGGAATCGTTTAACTACAACCTCGACTTTAAAAGTATAGACTTCAGGCAGCAGCCGGAACTGTACCGTGTGGGCAAGGGCGAGCAGGGCGTGCTGCTGGTAGAACCTTACAAATCGGAGATACTACCTTACTGGCGGTTTAAAACCCCCGAGGTGGCGCGCGAGTCGAGCGAGAGAATTTATGCGTTGTTTCTGGAGTACCTGCAGCAAAACGACTTTGTGGGAGCGGACATGGCCCGGAAGTTTCTGCAGATGGGCTACACCCGCAGCAGGCGCTATGCCAACCACCGCAGCGGCCAAAAGTATAAAGGGGCCGTGCCCGACGACAAGAAAGGCCAGAGCGGCGCGCATGGTCGTCCGCAGCTACCCCTGGACCCCGATCCTGAAAAAGCAGCGTCCGCAGCCATATTTAAGGAGAAATGGGAGCAGGCCAAGCAGCATGAGAAGTATAAAAGTATGAAGGCCGCTTTTGAGGCAACGTACAAAGTATGAAGAAGCCCTACCTGGTAGCCGCCGCACTGTTGGTATTTATTTCGTTTAATTTCTGGAATCACGTCAGGGTAAAAGAAAAAGGGAAGCGGGAATCTGAGCTATTCTATACTTCTGCTATCAATGGGAAGATAACTAATGTATCAGCAAGCGCAGGAGCAGTATACTTTAAGGTGGAGAATAGCGAGGAAAAGTATATGTTTATCCCAACACCTGTAACTGGTAACCAAAAAAAGCGGTTTTCAGCATTTGCTACCAAGGGCGACAGCATCAGCAAACCGGCATACGCTACGTACCTGAAGCTTTATAAAGGCGGTAAAGTTTATACTTTCAGCTTCAGTAAACTGCACGAAGACACCACATTATCAAAATAAAAAGAAAACCTTACTGAAGGTAAAAACCGTATCTTTGCAAATATAAAATCACTTAATTGAACATGATCAATAAAGACATCAGGTTAGGCAAGGGACTTGGTAAGATCAAGTTTGGCCTGACAATGGACGAAGTTGAGGAATTGATAGGCGAACCGGAGGAGGTTGAAGAGTCTGATGAGGAGGATGAGTTTGAGCATCAGGCCTGGAACTACTGGGAAGAGGGCTACTCCTTATACTTCGACAAAGAGGACGACTACCGCCTCAGCTGCATTGAAACCGCCAACCGCGAAGTGCAGATTTTCGGGGAGCGCGTGTTTGAAATGAGCCGCGACCAGATCATCCGCCTCTTTGCCGACCACGACATCACCAACTACGAGGAGGATGAAACCGAAACGGGTGAGAACCGCCTTTCCTTCGAGAAAGAGATGATCGATTTATACTTTGACGAGGATCAGCTAATCGCCATTAACTTCGGTGTCTTCATCAGCGATGACCTGGAGGTGATTTGGCCAGAGAAATAAGCCATACAAAAGTATAAATTCATAAAAAGCCCCGGCTATAAAGTATAGCCGGGGCTTTTTTATGCCCTCTCAAGTATATATTCCCACGTGGATAAGTATAACCAAATGCGGCTTTACAGCAAGTAAGGTGATTTTTAAGGTTAAATGAATTGATGAAATCCACAGACCCCGCACATAAAAAAAGCCCGGCCTAAACCGGGCTTTTAATGCAGTAAGCCGAGGCTTACTCAAAGAAAAAGTTAATTAGCTCTTGCTGTATGACTGGGTTAATGGCAACAGCAAGTATAATCGAGATGATAAGGCCAATCGCAACAGAAAGGATATCCTTACCAATCAGGTTAAACGTCTTGGCAAACTTAACTGAAGAATCGTGGGCGCGCAGGCGCATACCCAGCTCGCGGCCGGCCAGAAGACCTACGAAAACCCAGGTCGTGCTCATCGGGATGTTGTTCACCTCCTTAAAGAAGTAAAGGATGATGGCGTACACAAGGTCTATAATGGTGGCACTGCGCACATCACGCACCTCCGACTTCTCGTTGATGATGTTCTGAATCTTGTCGCCTTTCTTATAGAAAAGGAAGCCAAGGCCAAAGAAGATAAACCCTGTAAATACAAGGAATTCATAGATGTTTAGCTGGCGTGGCAGGTATACGGCAATGTTCGCCAGGTCCTGCGCCAGCCACGTGTACCAAAGAAAACCGCTGATCACCCACTGGGCAACCGTCCAGGATACGTGTGCCTCCCCTTTGATAAACCGTTTGATAACCTTTGTAAGTATCAGGTAGATAACCAAAGCCGAGAAAAAGGCAACAAAATAACCGGCTATACTTTTGTTGATCATGCTCAGGATGGTACCCGATGTGGCCGTGAAGACGCTAAGCAGCATGAACGTGGTGGAAACCGGGATACGGAACCTTGTCAGGAGCAGCAGGATGATAGGAGAGGCCAACTGCAGGTAGACGAAGTTGGTAGGCGTTTTATCCAGCCCTGGGGTGGCAAGGCGCTGGTAGGAAACATCCCCCTCAAAAACAATCCAACTGTACGTTACCGTGAACACGAAGATCAGGCCCATGAACAGCCATTGCCAGTACCATTTCTTATCCTCGTTTGAGCCGATGAATGTACCTATTGTCTGGATACTGTCGTTAGCAATGGCAGAGTACCCGGCAAAGGCAAAGCCTACCCACATGGCAATGGAAGGGTATGGGTAGAGAACGCCTGCGGCAATCAGAGAGAAGGCAATAAAATAGAGGAACTTCTTTTCTTTACGCAGTAGAACATCCGCCAGACTATACCGCTTTGTGAACTTGTGCGGCTTGGCGAGCATTACAGGACCTGGCTTTTTCTTAGTCTTAGCCATCTTTCTAAGTATGAGTGAGAAATAAAAACGGTGCAAAGGTAGGTTATACCATTGTTAAGTTTTATCGTGCAATGTTAAGAAATTGTTAACACGTACGTAGTACGAAGCCAGCACGGCCGAAAAGAAGGCACATGTAGGGAAAGAAGGCAGCTGCACGAGGGGAATAGCGACAATTTAAAAGTATAAGAGGGCAAATAGTATAATCAGACACTAAAAGCTATATTTGCGCTATGGCGACACAAGAAAAAACACCTGTAGAAAACGCTCAGCTGAAAGATATTATCTCGCACGCTAAGGAGTATGGTTTTATATTCCCCTCCAGCGAGATCTATGATGGCCTGCAAGCCGTGTACGACTACGGCCAAATGGGCGTGGAGCTGAAAAACAACATCAAGCAATTGTGGTGGAAGAGTATGACGCAGCTCAACCAGAATGTGGTTGGCCTGGACGCGTCCATCTTCATGCACCCGCTGGTTTGGAAAGCCTCCGGCCACGTGGACAGTTTCAACGACCCGATGATCGATAACAAGGACTCGAAGAAACGCTACCGCGCCGATGTGCTGATAGAGGAGAAAGCCGCCCAGTATGAGAAAGACGGCCACTACGAGAAAGCCAGCGAGCTTCTGGTGGAAATGGGCAAGCTGCTCGGCGCCGAGGACCTGGATGGCGTGCGTGAACTTATCATCAGAGAAAATATCAAATGCCCTATTTCCGGCACCACCAACTGGACGGAAGTGCGTCAGTTTAACCTGATGTTCTCTACCCAGGTGGGCTCCGTGGCCGAAGATGCGAGCACTATTTACCTGCGCCCCGAAACGGCACAGGGTATCTTTGTAAACTTCCTGAACGTGCAGAAGACCGGCCGCATGAAAGTGCCATTCGGTATTGCGCAGATTGGTAAGGCCTTCCGTAACGAGATTGTGGCGCGCCAGTTCATCTTCCGTATGCGCGAGTTTGAGCAGATGGAGATGCAGTTCTTTGTGCGACCTGGCACGGAGATGGAGTGGTATGAGAAGTGGAGAGACACGCGCCGCCAGTGGCATGAGGCCATCGGTGTGCCAACAGACAAGCTGCGCTTCCACAACCACGAGAAGCTGGCCCACTACGCCAACGCCGCTTTGGACATTGAGTTCGAATTCCCGTTTGGCTTCAAGGAGGTAGAGGGTATCCACTCCCGCACCGACTTCGACCTGACACAGCACCAGGAGCTGAGCCGCAAAAAGCTACAGTACTTCGATAACGACCTGAACGAAGAAGGCAAGCCTTACGGCAATTACGTGCCTTACGTAGTGGAGACATCCGTAGGCGCCGACCGACTGTTCCTGATGGTGCTCTGCAGCGCCTACACCGAAGAAGAAATCACGGAGGGCGATAGCACCAAGAGCCGTACTTTCCTGAAGCTGCACCCGGCGCTGGCCCCAGTAAAAGCCGCTATCCTTCCGCTGACCAAGAAAGACGGTCTGCCTGAAAAAGCTACTGAGATCTACAATGACTTAAAGTTTGATTTCAGCCTGATCTACGAAGACCGCGACAGCATCGGCAAGCGCTATACCCGCCAGGACCTGATAGGTACGCCTTTCTGTATCGCCGTAGACCACCAGACACTGGAGGATAACACCGTGACCGTACGCGACCGCGACACGCGCGAGCAGGTACGCATGCCAATCAGCGAACTGAAGAGCTACATCGACAAAGCCGTTAGTTTCAAGACTATTCTGCAGAAGTTAGCTTAAGTGTAAAGTATAAGTATAGAAAAAGCCGGGGTGCAGCAGCGCTACCGGCTTTTTTCATGCCCTGCCAGCACAAGGAAAAGCCACCCATACCTAACTCTTTTATTTGCTAGACCGTTTATTAAAGTATAATCAACTATAAACAAGTATAGAAAAATGAGAGAAGAAGAATATAGAGCCCGCGGCAACTGGAATGAGCTGAAGGGCAAGATCAAAAAAGAGTATGGCGACCTGACCGATGACGACCTGACTTACGAAGAAGGAAAACAGGACGAATGGTTGGGCAGGCTTCAGCAAAAGATTGGGAAAGGAAAGCATGAGCTTAAAGAATGGATAGACCGTCTCTAAGGCTCGAGATAACTCAGCTATAAACTCCCTCAAAAGGGACAATGATTTATCGCCCCATACACAGCTTGTATGGGGCGATTTATTTTAAGATATCCGGCTCCGCTTCCTACACTTTTCCTGTACTAAAGTATAGAGTGAGGTCAGAAGCGAGTTTAGAAATGTCTTGAAGTGTAAAAGTTATGTAAAGTATAAATTCGAGATTTCAATGCTTTTACATGTGAATTAAGATGAGCGAAAACAGCAATTAACATGTGTAAAAACGGAAGGGGGTAGAGTTATACACATCTGTGGAATGTAATCACCCGTGAGAAATACACAGTGCCCGGCTCAAGCCTCGCGTTTATACTTTCGAAGGGGGTAGACTGTGAAAAACAAGTATGGAATCTGGCCTGCAAGTATAAAAAAGGATGATTTAGCTTCTTTTATCAACAGTAAGAAACGCAGGAAAGGGGAGGCATATACAGTGCACTTCTAACAGAGCTCACAGAGCCATAGGGACTTAGGTTGCTCTAAATCCGGCAGCTTTATGCGTTTGCAGACTCCGGGAGCCGCAAAAAATCTGTACCTTTACCAAACCAAAGCAGAATCAGCGTGTTGGATAGCAGTGGAAGCTGGTTTTCCTGATTGAAATCTGACCAATCCTGATTAAATTGCCATCTTGCTACCTGTGGTTTTACAGGCTCAAACGAGCTTTACAAACCATGAAGGCAGCAGAGCAAGAAACAGATAATAACGCTTGAGGAAGATATAAAACCTATAGACGGTGAAGTACAACGAGTATAAGAACCTTAATTACGCCAAAGTAGGCGAGGAGGTGCTGTCCTTTTGGAAGCAGCACAACATCTTTGAGAAATCGGTGGCCACACGTGAGGGCAATGCGCCTTACGTGTTCTACGAGGGCCCACCATCAGCCAACGGTACCCCGGGTATTCACCACGTAATGGCCCGCGCCGTAAAGGATATTTTCTGCCGCTACAAAACCATCAAAGGCTTTCAGGTAAACCGCAAGGGCGGATGGGATACCCACGGCCTGCCCGTAGAGCTGCAGGTAGAAAAAGAGCTGGGCATCACGAAAGAGGATATCGGCAAAACCATTTCGGTAGAAGAGTATAACCAGCGCTGCCGCGAAACGGTGATGCGCTTTAAAAACCAGTGGGACACCCTGACTGAGCAGATGGGCTACTGGGTGGACCTGAACAACCCCTACATCACGTTCGAGGATGAGTACATCGAGTCTTGCTGGGCGCTGCTGAAACGGCTCTACGACAAAGGCTACCTTTACAAGGGCTATACGATCCAGCCGTTCTCCCCGGCCGCCGGAACTGGCCTGAGCTCGCACGAGCTTAACCAGCCGGGCTGCTACAAGATGGTGAAGGATACGACCGTTGTGGCGCAGTTCGAGGTGAAGAAGATCACCCGCAACATGTTCCTTTTCGAGGGTGAGGAGGAGAAGGTATACTTCTTGGCCTGGACCACCACGCCCTGGACGCTGCCTGCCAACACGGCGCTAGCCGTGGGCAAGAACATCAAGTATGTAAAAGTTAAAACCTACAACCAGTACACGTACGAGCCAATCTCAGTGATCCTGGCCAAGGACTTGGTGAGCCGCTACTTCAACCCGAAAGCGGCTGACATTCCGCTGACAGAGTATAGCTCCGGCGACAAACTAATCCCTTACAGAGTAGTGGAGGAGTTCGATGGCGCTGATCTGGCCGGAATAGAGTTTCACCAGCTGATGCCGTACGTGCAGCCGGACAAGCCCGCCTTCCGTGTGATCATCGGCGACTACGTGACCACAGAGGATGGTACCGGCATTGTGCACATCTCGCCAACCTTTGGTGCAGATGACGCCCGTGTTGCCGCCCAGAACGACATCCCGGCGCTGCTGGTGCTCGACGAGAATGGCAAGCCGTCTCCGATTGTGGACAGGCAGGGCCGCTTCGTGAAGGAGATCACCGACTTTGCCGGCATGTACGTGAAGAACTACGCCAAGGAAGACGAATCTTCTCCGGAGTACAGGCCGACCGACGTGAAGATCGCTATCAAACTGAAAGAAGAAGGCAAGGCCTTTAAAGTAGAGAAGTATGAGCACACCTATCCGCACTGCTGGCGCACCGACATGCCGGTGCTCTACTACCCGCTGGATAGCTGGTTCATCAAAACCACAGCCGTAAAGGACCGCCTGATCGAGCTAAACAAAACCATTAACTGGAAACCGGAGTCTACGGGCACGGGCCGCTTCGGCAACTGGCTCGAGAACCTGGTGGACTGGAACCTGTCGCGCTCCCGCTACTGGGGCACTCCGCTGCCAATCTGGCGCACCGAGGGCGGCGAGGAGGAAATCTGCATTGGCTCTATTGCGCAGCTGAACGAGGAGATCGAAAAAGCCGTGCGTGCCGGTGTGATGGATGCCTCCGTGGAGGTGAAAGAGCTGCACCGCCCGTATGTGGATAACATCGTGCTGGTAAGCGACTCTGGTAAGCCAATGTACAGAGAGCCAGACCTTATCGACGTGTGGTTCGACTCTGGCGCGATGCCTTATGCACAGTGGCATTACCCAATTGAGAACAAGGAAATCTTCGAGAAGAACTTCCCGGCTGACTTCATTGCCGAAGGAGTGGACCAGACACGAGGTTGGTTCTTTACGCTGCATGCGCTGGCCGTGATGCTGGAGGACAGCGTGGCTTACAAGAACGTAATCGCCAACGGTCTGGTGCTCGATAAGAACGGCAACAAGATGAGCAAGCGCCTCGGCAACGCCATCGATCCGTTTGAGATGATCGGCACTTATGGCCCTGATGCCGTGCGCTGGTACATGATTTCCAATGCACCGCCTTGGGACAACCTGAAGTTCAACCCCGATGGGGTGGTGGAGACGCAGCGCCGCTTCTTCGGCACCTTGCAGAACACCTACTCGTTCTTTGCGCTTTACGCCAACCTCGACAACTTTACCTATGCCGAGGCGGATGTGCCGATGGCGCAGCGTACGGAGTCGGACCGCTGGGTTATCTCCAAGCTGAACACGCTGGTGCAGGACGTAGACGCTTACTACGCCGACTATGATCCAACCCGTGCCGCCCGTGCCATCCAGGATTTTGTGGTGGACGACCTGAGCAACTGGTACGTGCGCCTGAACCGCAAGCGCTTCTGGAAGGGCGAGTACAACACCGATAAGATTGCTGCCTACCAGACACTTTATACTTGCCTGGAGACGATTGCCATACTGGCTGCCCCGATTGCGCCGTTCTACACCGAGCAACTCTACCGTGACCTGAACGCTGTGAGCAACAGGCATCAGGAGGAGTCGGTGCACCTGGCGTACTATCCGGAGGTAAACCACGAGGATATCGACAAGGACCTGGAGGAGCGCATGCAACTGGCCCAGACGATTTCGTCTCTGGTGCACTCGCTGCGCAAGAAGGAGATGATAAAGGTTCGCCAGCCGCTGCAGCGTATCCTGATTCCGGTGCTTAACCCGAAGATGAAGCAACAGGTAGAGGCCGTGGCCGACCTAATCATGAGCGAGGTGAACGTGAAGGCCATCGAGTACATCGATGATACGTCAGGCATCCTGGTGAAGAAGATAAAGCCAAACTTTAAGAAGCTGGGCCAGGTATTCGGGCCGAAGATGAAGCTGGTGGCCGCCGCTGTGCAGCAGATGGACCAAAAGGACATCGCCGAACTGGAGCGCGAAGGCGGCTTCAAGGTGATGCTCTCAGAAGACGAGTCGGCAGTGCTGACACCGGAGGACGTGGAGATTTCCTCAGAAGACATTCCGGGTTGGCTCGTAGCCAGCGAAGGCAAACTGACCGTGGCCCTGGACATCACCATCACCGAGGAATTGAAGCAGGAAGGCATCGCCCGCGACCTGGTGAATCGTATCCAGAACCTGCGCAAAGACGCCAACCTGGAGGTGCAGGACAAGATCCACATCGCCCTGCAGGAGTCGGCGCCCGAGGTGAACGCGGCCGTGGCCAACTACGGTGCCTACATCCGCACCGAAACGCAGGCCCTGTCGCTGGAGTTGGTACCGCAGCTGGCAAGCGCCACCATCCTCGACATAGACGAGTATCAGGTGCCTATCCAAATCCAGACGGAAGAGCGGGCGACTATCTAAATAGGGAAAGCACCAGGGGCCAAGCGTATCCTGGTGCTTTTCATACTTTCAAGAAGTATATTGCAGCGAAATTGAGGAAAGCATAGCAGTCGGGCTTTGCAGAAGCTGCTTAAAGAACACATAATGAAATACGGAAAATACTACCTGCTTGCCCTTGTCGTGATCATTATCGATCAGGTGGTGAAACTGATCGTGCATTACAACATGGAGATGGGCATGCCGGGAGAGATTCATTTGATCGGGGACTGGCTGAAGCTGCATTATACGCTCAACCCGGGGATGGCATTCGGCGTGGAGCTGGGCTCGGAGTACGGTAAACTGATGCTGACCCTGTTCCGCCTGGTAGCCATGTTTGGCATAAGTTACTACCTGTACTACCTGGTAAAGCACAAAGCGCCCACCGGTCTTATCTGGTGCATTGCCCTTATACTTGGTGGTGCCATCGGCAACCTCATCGACAGCACGTTCTACGGGGTGTGGTTCGACAACGCCCCCTATGGCTCCTCTACACCGTGGTTTCATGGCCAGGTAATCGACATGTTCTACATCGATATCTGGGAAGGCATTGTGCCCAACTGGGTGCCTATACTTGGCGGTAAGCCCATGTCGCTGTGGCCCATCTTCAACGTAGCGGATTCGGCTATCTTCATTGGCGTGCTGCTGATCCTGTTCAACCAGAAGCGTTTCTTCGGCGAGCACCACGAAGAGCAAAAGCAAAGACCAGTAGAGCAGCAGGGGCTGTAAGAAAAGTATAAAGTATAAAAAGAGAAGGCTGCTCCGGTTGGGGCAGCCTTTTTGTTTTTAGCTAGGGCTGGTTATCTTTAACAGGATGATAAGAGACCTGAACAAGCTCGACCTGATGATTGCTGCCCTGTACCTGCGTTACAGGCGCAGGGACGACCACTGGCTGAGCGCATTCTGGACAAAGCTATTTTTTGGTTTTCTTGGGATGGTATGGAGTTGGTGCTTATTCGAGTGGAGCTTATACTTAATCGGGTTACCTCGCCCTGAATTCATTCATGAACCATACTTAATAGGTATAGTATATGGGCATTGGATCTTAAGCGGCTTTATCATTCACATATTCACTTTGTCCTTTGAGGATTTGTCAACTATAGATCTCTATCCGGAAGATTATATTAGGGGCAACAAACTAGCTTTTTATCTCACGATAATAACAATAGTGATAGTTCCTGCTTCACTTATGTGGCTGGATAAACAGTAAGGCGCCCAAAGCAAGGGGATGTCTACAAGAAGATGTCTATTATAAAACCTTTCGCTCTTCCAAAGCCTTTCTCAACGCTTCCGGAGAAGTGAAATGTATAGACGCGATGCCCAGTTGCTGCGCTGCGTTGATATTATTCAGATTATCATCAATGAAGAGGGCCTGGGAGGGAAGGATCTCGTACCGGTTAAGCAGCGTGTGGTAGAAGGAACTGGAAGGCTTACGATCCTTCTCCGTACCAGACACCACAATGCCGTCGAACCAGCCCAGGAAGTCAAAGCGCTCCTGCGCAACCGGAAACGTTTCGCCCGACCAGTTGGTCAAGGCGTAGAGGTTATACTTGCCACCCTCCTTTAGCTCGCGCAGAATTTGCACCGTGCCTTCTATCGCTCCGCCCAACATTTCTTCCCAGCGGCCATAAAAGGCTTCAATGTTTTCCCGGTGCTCCGGAAACTGGGCTAGCAGCAGGTTAGTGGCCTCTTGCAGGGAGCGTCCGGCGTCCTGCTCTTCATTCCATGCCGGGGTGCAGATGTTCTCCAGAAAGTAGAGCATCTCTTCTTCTTTCTCAAACAGCTTACGGTACAGGTAGTGCGGGTTCCAGTCAATCAACACAGCACCAAGGTCGAAAATGATCGTTTTAATCATGGCTTATAAGGGTAAGCGGGCAAAGGTAGCCGGTAATTAGCTTCATTGAAAGGTATCAGGTTATAAACACAGTTGGCCATGATGGCTTGTGCCTGAAAAACCTTATTTTTACCTGAAGCCAAACCTTCCTCACCCTTGCCAACCCCCACACCCATACTTCAGGTCAGAGATTTAGAGACTGTTTTCTCCACACGCAGCGGCAATACCAAAGCGGTGGACAAGATATCGTTTGACGTATACCCGGGTGAGGTCGTGGCCATTGTCGGGGAGTCGGGCTCCGGTAAATCGGTGACGGCCCTGTCGCTGATGCGGCTGTTGCATGCTGCTGGCGTTACAACTGAGGGGAGTGCTATTTTCAACTCTCCAAAGTATGGCGAGGTAGATTTGCTGCAGCTACGGGAGCAGCAGTTGCAACGGGTAAGAGGAAGTGAGATCAGCATGGTTTTTCAGGAGCCAATGTCGTCGCTGAACCCGGTTTATACTTGTGGAAAACAGGTGGCGGAGGTGCTGCTGCTACATACCAAGCTTTCCAAAAAAGAGGCCAAAGAACGCGTACTACAGCTTTTTGAGCAGGTAAAGCTGCCCGATCCTGAGAGGATTTATAAGGCTTATCCACATGAGCTTTCGGGGGGGCAGAAGCAGCGTGTGATGATTGCCATGGCCATGGCCTGCAAGCCGGCGCTGCTCATTGTCGATGAACCCACCACGGCCTTGGATGTAACGGTGCAGGCGCGCGTGCTACAGCTGATAGACGAGCTACGGGTACAGGAGAACACGGCTGTGCTGTTCATCTCGCACGACTTGGGTGTGGTGGCCGGCATCGCTGACCGGGTGCTGGTGATGTACCAGGGCAAGGTGGTGGAGCAGGGCAAGGTGTTGGACATTTTTACCAATCCGCAGCATCCCTACACCAAAGGCCTGCTGGCTTGCCGGCCTCAGCTCGCTACTCCTCCGCAGGCCATACTTCCCACCATTTCGGATTTCCTGTCGGAAAGTAAGTATAACGATACCCCCAGCGAACCTAAAAAGCAAACACGCACCGCAGGCGCAGCAGCCACTAGCACTGCCAAGGCCGCGCAATACCAGAAACCGGTGCTGCTGCAGGCGCAGGACCTGAAAGTATACTTCCCAATACAAAAAGGCTTTCTTAGTCGTACTGCGGAGTACGTGAAGGCAGTAGACGGCGTGAGCTTCGAGGTAAAGCACGGGGAAACGCTTGCGCTGGTAGGCGAGTCAGGGAGCGGGAAGACAACCCTGGGGCGGGCGCTGCTACGACTGGTGGAGCCAACGGCGGGACGCATCCTTTTCAATGGGCAAGACCTTACTCGCTTGAGTCCGGAGGAACTGCGCAAGAGCCGTCGCCATTTCCAGATGGTTTTCCAGGATCCCTATGCCTCGCT
Source organism: Pontibacter chinhatensis (assembly GCF_900113285.1). Taxonomy (GTDB): domain Bacteria; phylum Bacteroidota; class Bacteroidia; order Cytophagales; family Hymenobacteraceae; genus Pontibacter; species Pontibacter chinhatensis. The sequence goes on along the minus strand of NZ_FOOT01000003.1, from coordinate 267,143 downwards.
CAACCCCATGCACACTGTGGGGGAGGCGATCATGGAACCCATGCAGGTGCATAACTTCTACAAAAACGACAGAGAACGCCGTGGAAAAGCCATGGAACTGCTTGATAAGGTGGGGCTTCCGGAGGATAGCTTTCAGCGTTATCCACATGAGTTTTCGGGCGGGCAGCGGCAGCGGATAAGTATCGCCCGGGCCCTGGCCCTGCAGCCCAAGTGCCTCATCTGCGACGAGCCCGTCTCATCACTCGACGTGTCGGTACAGGCACAGGTACTGAACCTGCTCAACAGCCTGAAGCGGGAGCTGCAAATCGCCTGCATTTTTATTACTCACGACTTGGCCGTAGCAAAACATATGGCTGACCGTATACTAGTGATGAACAAGGGCAGGATTGTGGAAAGCGGTACGCCCGACATGCTGTTTGAGCAGCCCCATCATGCATATACACGTATGCTGATTGATGCCATTCCGAAAGGTGAGCCGGAAGACATCAGGGCCGCACAGCGGCAACGTGCGGCCCTAAAGGCAGACATGTTGTAGCGGCTTCCGCAGCACCATGGCCCGACTTGTGCAATCAAAAAACGTAGGATAAGGAATATGGAACAAACAGCGCATGAACCGGATTGGGAGTTTCATTTCAGGAGCGTCGACAGTAAGCCAGGGTCTATAGCCGTGGACCTGGGTCTGGCCAAAGTCGCGCCGCTCGCCCACCAGCCTAACCTCTTGAAGGTGTCTATCCAGATGACGAACCCCCGGCCGGACGGGCTCTCATCCCTACAGGAAACTATCTTGCTGCAAAACATAGAAGACGACCTGGAGGACGCCTTGGGACAAAAATGCGGGGCAACCTACGCCGGCCGCCTCACCTGTGGCGGGCACCGCAAAGTATACTTCTACCTGGGTGAGCCCAATGGCTACGCCGAGCATGTGCAGGAAGTAATGCAGCAATACAACAGCCACGCCTACACCCTTAAGCTGATACCGGACAAAGACTGGAACCGCTACTTCAATTTTCTGTACCCCGAGCCGGAGCAGCTGCAAAGTATACAGAACCGCAAGGTGGTGGAGGAACTGGAGAGCAATGGCGATGACCTGAGCAAGGCGCGCCAGGTAGACCACTGGATCTACTTTAAGACCGAGGCTGACCGCGCCGCTTTCCTGCAAAGTATAGCCAAGGAGAACTACAGCCTGGTGACCAGCGATTACCTGGCCTCCTCAGAGGATTACCCGCACCGATTGCACATCAGCCGCACCGATAAAGTAGATCACCAAAGTATAGACAAAGCCGTGATGTACCTGCGGCGCCTGGCTCAGCGGCACAACGGCGATTACGACGGCTGGGAGACATCCATCGAAGTATAAACCCGTCTCCTTCCTTTCTTAATTGCCTGCCAAACCCGCTTATATAGAAAATTCTCTATAAATTGACTCCGAATTACAGCCTGCTTTAGCCAAAGAGCCGCTTGCGGCGTATAGTACATCTACATCTAGTGAGCTAAAGATATACAAGTGGCTGCGGCGGCTGCACTGGTCGCCCCATACCTACAAAGAATACATGAAAAATAAGAGAGACAAGAAAGGCGGCAGAGACGAAAGCCGCTCCCGCAAAAGAGGCGGCGACTCACCGAGAAGCCGGAAAGAATCAGCCAGAGAGGCCTACGCACGCAGAGAACCATCCAGCCCCAAAGGAGCCCCAAAATCGGCCAAGGCCATAGTGCTGGAGGTGTTCTCCAACAGCCCCGACACCGTTTTTACCATGCGCCAGGTTACCCGCCGTTTGGGCGTGGTAGATCAGCACGGCCGTGAACAGGTACAGAAGCTGGTAAAGGCCTTGGTGCAGGAAAACAAGCTACTGGCTGTGGATGAAGACAAGTACATGATGAACCTGAAAGTGGAGATCATAACCGGGCGCGTGGACTTGGCCAACAGCAAGTATGCCTACATTGTGTCTCAGGAGCGTGAGGAGGACATCCGCGTACACGTCGAGCACCTGCAGTATGCCATGGACGGCGACCTCGTTAAGGTAGAGGTGCTGCCATCGGTAAGAGGTGGCCGTCAGGAGGGCGTGGTAGTGGAAGTGCTCGAACGTTCCCGCACCGAGTTGGTGGGGCTGATGGAACTGTCGAAGAACTTCGGCTTTGTCGTGCCCGATTTTAAGCGTTTATACTTTGATGTGTTTGTGGGCGAGCGCCACCTGAATGGCGCCGAAACGGGCGATAAGGTGCTGGTGCGCATCCTGGAGTGGCCCGACAGACCGGGCAAGAACCCGACCGGGGAGGTAGTCCGCGTGTTTGGCCCAGCCGGCGAGCACGAGGCTGAGATCCACTCCATCATGGCGGAGTTTGGCCTGCCCTTCGAGTTTCCGGAGGCGGTGGAGGAAGAGGCGGAAAGTATGTCCGAAAATATTCCGGCCGGTGAGATTGCCAAGCGCCGCGACTTCCGCGACGTTACCACTTTTACCATTGACCCCGCCGACGCCAAAGACTTCGACGACGCCCTTTCTATCCAAAAACTGGAGAATGGCAACTGGGAAATCGGTGTGCATATTGCTGACGTAACGCATTACGTGCACCCGCGAAGCATGCTGGAGAAGGAGGCTTTCCACAGGGCCACTTCGGTGTATCTTGTGGATAGAACCATCCCGATGCTGCCTGAGCGCCTTTCCAATGGGCTTTGCTCGCTGCGCCCGCAGGAGGAAAAGCTAACCTTCTCGGTAGTATTTGAGATCGACGACAACGGTAAGCTATACGATACCTGGTACGGCCGCACCATCATTTACTCCGACCGCCGCTTCAGCTACGAGGAGGCCCAGGAGCGCATCGAAACCGGTGAGGGCGACTTTGCCGAGGAGATCAATACCCTCAACAACATCGCCAAAAAACTGCAGGCCAAACGCTTTAAGAACGGCGCTATCTCCTTTGAGACGGTCGAGGTGAAGTTTAAGCTCGACGAGAACGGCAAGCCGCTGTCGGTTTACGTGAAGGAGCGCAAGGATGCCCACAAGCTGATCGAAGAGTTTATGCTGCTAGCCAACAAGCGCGTGGCCGAGTTCGTGCATGGCTTGGGCAAAGGCAAAAAGCGCCCGACCATGGTTTACCGCACCCACGGCTCCCCTGATCCCGACAAGCTCAGCACCTTCTCCATATTTGCCCGCAAGTTTGGTTACAAGGTGGATGTGGAAGGCGATATCTCCGAAGAGCTGAACCACCTGACCGCTGAGATAGAGGGCAAGCCGGAGCAGAGCGTGCTGCAGAACCTGGCCATCCGTACCATGGCCAAGGCCAAGTATAGCACCGAGCCGGAGGGACACTTCGGCCTGGCCTTTGCGCACTACTCGCACTTTACCTCGCCTATCCGCCGCTACCCCGACATGATGGCGCACCGCCTGCTGCAGCACTACCTCGATGGGGGCAAGTCGGAAGACAAGGAGGCCTTTGAGGAGCGTTGCCGCCACTCCTCCGAAATGGAGAAGCGCGCCGCCGACGCCGAGCGTGCCTCCATTAAGTATAAGCAGGTGGAGTTTATGAAGGATACCATCGGAAATCAATACAAGGGAATTGTGTCCGGTGTCACAGAATGGGGTATCTTTGTAGAGATCGAGGAGAACAAGTGCGAAGGCATGGTGCGCCTGGCCGACATCAACGACGATTATTACGAGCTGGACGCCGACAACTACCGCATCATCGGCCGGCAGACCAAGCGTATTATCTCGTTCGGGGATGAAGTGCTGGTAGAGGTGAAAAGCGCCAACCTGGCCGACCGTACCATCGATCTGGAACTAGTCGAGACACTAAAACAACATTAAATATCCTGTGGATATCAGCATCCTTTCCGAGAAGTTAAACCATACGTTGTCCACGCTCCGATACGGCGAAAATCCGAAGGAGCTTTACGAGCCGATCCGCTACATCATGGCGCTGGGCGGCAAGCGCATTCGCCCGTTGCTGGTGCTGCTGGGCGCCAAAATGTTCGATGACGATGTGGAGAAGGCACTTTTGCCGGCTGCGGCAGTGGAGGTTTTCCACAACTTCACGCTCATGCACGACGACATTATGGACAAGGCCCCACTGCGCCGTGGCCAGCAAACCGTGCACGAGAAATGGGATGCCAACACGGCTATACTTAGCGGTGATGTGATGCTGGTGCGCGCCTACGAGCTGCTGCTGAACGTGGAGCCCGAGAAGCTGCCGCTGGTGCTGCGCCTGTTCAGCCGCACCGCCTCGGAAGTATGCGAGGGCCAGCAGCTAGACATGACCTTTGAACGCCGTGAGCAGGTGAGCATCCCTGAGTACATCCACATGATCACACTGAAGACGGCTGTGTTGGTAGGCTTTAGCCTGGAGCTGGGTGCTATCCTGCAAGGGGCGCCCCAGGCAGATGCTGAGCACCTGAAAGCCTTTGGCGACAACGTGGGCATTGCCTTCCAGCTGCGCGACGACCTGCTGGACGTGTACGGCGACAAGGCCAAGTTTGGCAAGCAGGTGGGCGGCGATATCCTCTCGGACAAGAAAACGTTTCTGATGCTGACGGCACTGGAGCAGGCAAACGCGCAGCAGCGGCAAACCATCATCGGCTGGCGCGACAAAACCGACGAAAGTATAGCCGAGGAAAAAGTGCAGGCCGTGACCCAGGTGTACGACCAGCTCCACATCCGTCAGCAGACCGAGCAGCAGATAGATTTATACTTCCAGAAGGCCCTGCACCACCTGGATGCGGTGCAACTGCCAGATGAGCGCAAAAGTATGGTGCGCAACCTGGCCCTGCAGCTGATGGAACGCGACAGCTAATTATCAAAAAAGCCCTCTGCTGAAGAGGGCTTTTTCTTTGTGGCTGCTATACTTGGGCGTATGTTGTTTTGCTGTGTTACATCGGTTGATACAAAAACTACAAGGCATAGCCGCAGCTTGGGTTATGTGCAAGGTAACCAAAAGTTACCCTTCCTTTTTGTCTATACTGATAACTTCTACTCTGTTTCCGCCTTCCATATCGTGTCTATAAATTCTGTACTCTGAAAGAAGATAAAATGAAACGACATTCAGAGCTAAGCCACATAGCAACCCATAGAGATAACTGTACTTCACGGGTCCTCTATTCCTTACTACAAAAATCAACACTACAATAAGGTGTAGAAGAAACAAACCTGTAAATAAGAAAATGGCAGCTATATTACCACCTGGCTTGTTCCAAGTTAGGTATATAGTTACCCAGAAATAGAACAAGCAAATTCCAAAGTTTAGTAAGAATTTGGATTTCACACTTAAAAATGCAGGTAACGCAAGTATAAAAGCACAAGCAACGAAAGTATAAACTTCACCGCTTACAGGCTGTGGAATTTATACTTGCCTTCAAACCATCTGTCATTCTGTTTAGAAACTTGGTAGAAGGGAGGTTAAGCATCTACTATACGCTACCAAGATCCTTTCAGGATGACAAAATAAAGAGAATGAAAAGGACCAGCTAGTTTAAGCGGCTTATACGTTGGAAGCGTCCTTGCGCAGCTTTTCGAAGTCCTCCAGGTGCAGCTGGCTAAAATCCTCGGTTACCAAATCGGCCAGGGAAAGGTCCTGATTGCCGGAGTTGGCGGATTTATAGCCGATGCACTTCATGCCGGCGGCCTTGGCGGCTTTCACGCCGTTGCTGCTGTCCTCTATCACAATAAACTGGCTCGGTGCTACCTGGTAACGCTGCGCCACTTCCAGAAAGATATCCGGCGAAGGCTTCCCGTCGCGCACGTCCTCGCTGCTCACCACATAGTCGAAGTAATGCCTGAAGTCCAGCTTCTCGAGAACCAGGTCGATGATGAGGTGGGGGGAGGAAGACGCCACGGAGAGGCGGTAGCCGTTCTCTTTTAAGGTGGCAAGCAAAGTGTCTACGGCCGGGATGCACTGTATTTGCCGGGCCTGCAGCTCGGCGTGCTTCACCTCCTTTTCGAGCTGGAAAAGCTCCTCAACGGTATGAGTCAGGTTGAACTCCTGGATCAGCTTTTCCCATACTCTTTTGGGCGCCATGCCCACGAAACTGTGGTGCAAGGTGGTAGATACATCTATGTTCAGTTGCTTAAAAAGCAGTTTCTCTAGTTCCATGTGGATGGGTTCGCTGTCTACGAGTACGCCATCCATGTCAAAGATTACAAATTTTTCCATAGAGTGATTTTAGTGCCTTTCAACAGGCATGAATAGGGGTTTGTGGTAAGATAAGCAATATTTTCGTCAACCGGGTTTTATACTTCCGGAGCCGGTTTTACCAGCCAGTAAAGTATAAACGCAGCGAAAGCGGCAATATTTAGTAGGCGGCATTCGGCTTTGTCTTTTATCTTTGTTCTGATTCATTCCTCCACCTCTTCAGAAGAAAAGCATGAGCGTTACCATTATCCTGATCATCATCACTGTTGGCATTTCGCTGTACGCCTGGCAAAACCAGGGCCTGACGCACAAATGGATCTTTCATCCCTATGCCATACAGCGCGACAACTCCTGGTACCGCTTCATTACTTCCGGCTTCCTGCATGCCGATTTCATGCACCTGCTGTTCAACATGTTCACGCTGTTTTTCTTCGGCGATGTGGTGGAGTATGTGTTTAAGTCAGCCTACGGCTCTACGACTGGCCTGCTGTTATACTTGCTCGTGTACCTGGGCGGCATCATCATATCGGATATCCCGACTTACTTAAAGCACCGCAACGACCCGTCTTACCGCGCGCTGGGTGCCTCGGGCGGTGTGGCCAGTATCGTGTTCTCCAGCATCCTTTTCTTCCCGACGCTGGATATCTGCCTTTTCGCTTTTCTGTGCCTGCCAGGCTTTATCTTCGGTATTCTGTACATGATTTACTCGTACTACTCCGGCAAGCGCATGGGCGACAACATCAACCACGACGCCCACTTCTATGGAGCGGTATACGGCTTTGTGCTGAGCCTGGCGCTGGTGCCGGCTGCCTTGCCAAACTTTTTCAGGCAGATAGCGGGCTGGCAGTGGAGCATCTTCTAGGAAATTGCACTATAAACCGCAGCCAAGTATAAGTTAAAGCCGGCGTTTAGGGAACGTGCTACGTATAACATAGCAGATAAAACCCTATTCGCCATGAGGCTGAAACTGAAGAACCGATATATTGGCGTCCTGCTAATTGTACTGTATATGGCCTGGTTTCCGGCTGCACAGGCGCAGGAAAGCCAGACGATAATGGAGTACCTGGTGCGGGAGCGGCCGGTGCTGGCCGGTCTGGTGACCAAGGCCGGTTTTTCGCCGCTGCTGTCAGGCGAGGAGCAGATTACCTTTTTCGCGCCCCCGGAAAGCGCCCTGCAAAGTATAAGCAACGAGTCGCCGGAGCGCCTGCGCGCCATACTCTCCAGCCACATTGTGCGGGGTGCTTACCTAGAGCAGGACCTGAAAGATGGCAAGCCCTTTAAATCGGTGTGTGGTACGGCAAGCATCAGGTTTTTCCGCCAAAGAGATGGCATACTTGCTAACGGCATTCGCGTAGAGCAGCCTAACCTCCGGCTCAAAAACGGTGTGGTGCATGGGCTGGGCGGCCTGATGCGCAGCTAGCTACTTGTAAGTATCCTTTCCCTATCAACCTGATACAGAATTTCGTGCTGTGCTACCCGTGCAATCAGAAAGCACCAAAGTTTATACTTTACCTTAGAAAGTACAAAGTATCGCCTGCGTGTTATGCGTATGTTATCAAAGCATGTATAGCACCGACGATAAAAACACCGTACAGGATAACTCCCACACACTGATTGCTGAAAACCAGTGCTACACGCTGCTGTACATTCCGCATAAAAACAGCCTGCACTTTATCATCAAAGGCTATTGGAAGAACCTGGCGCTGGTGCCCGATTACCTCCCAGACCTCAAAAAGGCAAAGGCTGCCGTGAAACCAGGCTTTAAGCTACTGCTCGATCTAAGCACCCTGATCACACATCCGCAGGCGATTATGAGCCTGCACATAGAGGCTTTTGAGTTGCTGCAAGGAGCAGGGCTAAGCAAAAGCGCCTTTGTGTGCCCCACCGACCGCATCGCCAGGCTGCAGGTAGAGGAAACGCTGTCGCAGAGCCACCTGCTGTCGAAACGGTTCGATACTTACGAGGAGGCCGTAGCCTGGTTAGATCAGGAGTAAAAGTATAGCTGTTCGGCTTACTCTCATCTTCCTTATAATTGCTTCTCCCCTGTACCTAAGGATGTTCCACGTGGATAAGGCAAAGAACGCTGGCGCTTATGCAGCGCAAGTATAGCAGCATAGCCTGCTCCTGAACAAGGCTGCGCACTAACCCTGAAAGACGGCTCCCGTAAAACGAAGGTACTTTTTAGCTAGGGCGGGTGGTGCAAGCCCGCGCTACCCATCAGACTCCCCGGAGCAGAAGGCCAGCCAGTAACAGGTCATCTGGAACTCAGAATATTTTCAGGCAACTAACAACAGCAACCATGGTGATTGGGATTATAGGAGGGGGGCTGAGCGGTACGCTGACAGCCATCCATTTGCTACAAAATGCCCCCAGCGGCACCACAATCTGTCTTGTAGAGCAGGACAGGTACAGGATGCACCGGGGCGTAGCCTACGGCAGCCAGTTGCCCTTTCAGCCCTTAAACGTTCCTGCAGCCTCCATGAGCCTCTTTCCTGATAAACCTGATGACTTCTATACTTGGCTGGCAGAACACCAGCACAAGTATGGCCGGCACCTCCGCTTGCCTGTCCGGGAGACAGACTTTATACCCCGGCATATTTTTGGCGATTACCTGAAGGCGCGCTTGCTGGAGGCAGAGGCGCGTAAGGGCCAAGGGGTAACGTTTAGCCGGGTGTACGACGAGGCTGTGGCGGTAAAAAGAGAAGAAGCTGCTTTTCGAATTGAGCTCGGAAACGGCGAGGCAATACAGGCTGATAAGGTGGTGCTGGCATTCGGCAACTTCCCGCCGGCTAACCTGCCCATCCCGCACCAGGAGTTTTACCAAAGCGATTTATACGTTGCCTCGCCCTGGTCAGCGAAGGCGCTGGCGAACCTGCCTGCAGAGGCCCCGGTGCTGCTCATTGGCTCCAGCCTGACGATGGTAGACCTGGTGGGAAGCCTGCAGGCGCAGGGGCATAAGGGGAAGGTATACGTCGTGTCGCGGCATGGCTTGCTGCCCCAGCCGTGCGACCCAGATACGCCATACCCTCTTAAAATCAACTTGCCGCTGCGCGATGGGCTGTCGGCCCTGGAAGCCTTCCGCTTCATCAGAAGGGAGATAAACCGGGCTGAGGCAAACGGCTATACCTGGAGGGACGTGCTGGATGCCCTTCGCGATGACATACCCGCTGTCTGGCAGGCTTTCTCTGCGTCAGAAAAAAAGGCCTTTCTGCGCCACCTCCGCCCTTATTGGGAAACACACCGCCACCGCATGCCCGCCAGTTCAGCGGCGCTCCTGCAGCAGCTCCGGATAGAGGGGCAGCTGGAAGTAATCGCAGCAAGTATAGTGGATATACAACAAATAGGGGAAAGGGCCTGCGTTACGCTGAAGCCAAGAAAGCGTGCGCACCAGGAACAGCTAACAGTAACCCGGGTCATTAACTGCACCGGCCCCCAATCCGACTTTGCCAAAATAAAAGCACCGCTGGTCCGGCAATTGCTGGCCGATGGTATGATGATGCCCGACGAGCTGAAGTTGGGCCTGGTAACGACCCCTGGCGGCGCGCTGCAGGGCAAAGCGGGACACCCTATTGCCGGCTTGTATACTTTGGGCCCCTCCCGGAAAGGAATGCTGTACGAGTCCACCGCGCTGCGCGAGATACGGCAGCAGGCACACGATCTGGCGCAAGAGCTCACACGCCGTAATAGCGCCTGGGTGAAGGCGCAGCAGGCAATCTGATGCCTGCCATGTAGCAAGTAAATTTTAGGACAGCGGAAAAGAGGATGGTGTGTTCATACTTAGCATATGGCCTTTGCTTCGTTTTGGCGTATTTGCTGGCTGTTTCCTGTGCTTTTTCTCAGGGTACTGCCAAGCAGGTGACGCATCAGCAATTGATATGGTATGGATATCACAACACGCTGGAACTGCATCCCAAGTGGCTGGTAAATACCGAAGTGGAGGAACGGCGGTTCATGAATCCCGATGCGCAGCACCATTTTCTTGTCCGGAGCCAGTTGCGGCGTCAACTGGGAAATAACTGGGATGCCTCCGTTGGCTTTATGTACTCTCTGCAGAGTCCGCAAGAACCCAAATCTACTGAAAACCTGGTTGTGCCGGAGCTCCGGCCACACCTCCAGCTCGATTACAGGCAGGCGCTAAACAAACTGACCATTGCCCACCGGTACCGCGCAGAAAGGCGCTACTTTAGAAACACTGCCAATGAGGATCTGGCCGAGGGCTACCAGGCCAATTACCGCTTCCGGTACCGTTTATCGCTGGAGTACCCGCTCTTCCTCATCCGGCAGCAGGCTTTAAGGGTTCGGGTAAACGATGAGATTATGATTAACGCCGGAAAGCGAGTGGCCAATAACAGGTTTGACCAGAACCGTATTTACCTAGGCCTGAGCTACCCCATTCATAAAAGTATAAACCTGGAAGCAGGGTATCTAAAGTGGTTTCAGCAGCGGGCTTCCGGAAGCCAGTTCTATAGCCGGGACATCATTCGCCTGATCGTCAACCACAAAATCAACCTGAGAAGAAAGGAGACGGACGCGGTAGAGTAACATCTTACAGCTGCCCCTTCGCCTGCAGTTGGCACAACCCGTTATACTTGCCGTTTTGCCCCAGCAACTCCTCATGCGAGCCTAGTTCCTTTAGCTGTTCCTGCTCCAGAGACAGAATCCGGTAGGCCATGCACAGAAGAGTGGTGGGAGATGAGCACGGCATCGCGGCCTTTCCATACTTCTTATCTTCCTGGAAGAGAAGATTCCACTTAGAGAAGGTGTTAGGTAGGTAATAGGGCTGATTTAACAGAAGCTACCTATATTAGCAGATTCAGGGCCTTTGCTGCGAGTAATCAGCAAGCCATTGTTTACGTCATACTTTCTTCCACCCTTATTACCATGTCAAAAGAAATCACCCTTTGGAAACGCACGGCAATCCGGATTATGTGGGTTTTCCCTTTCATGCTGCTGGCCTGTACACCTTCAGCACCAGAACAGGCAAATACTGACACCATAGAGAGAGAAAAGAAAGCGGAATGGGTGTCTCTTTTCAACGGGAAGGACATGGACGACTGGATTGTGAAGATCCATCACCACGAGGTGGGAGAGAACTTCGGCAATACCTTCAGGGTAGAGGATGGGATACTGAAAGTGCGCTACGACCAGTATGGGGACTTTAACGACCAGTTCGGGCACCTGTATTACAAGCAACCGTTTTCCCGTTACCACCTGGTGGTAGAGTACCGCTTTGTGGATGAATGGCAGGAAGATGCTCCTGGGTACACGAAAAGAAACAGCGGCGTCATGTTCCACTCCCAGGACCCGAGAACCATGCCGCGAGAGCAGGACTGGCCCATTTCGGTGGAGATGCAGTTTCTAGCGGCACTCGAAGATGGCAAGCCGCGCCCCACGGGCAATATGTGCTCGCCAGGCACCGAAGTGGTGTTTGAAGGAGAGATAGCCCCCGTGCATTGCATCAACTCCAGTTCCAAAACCTATGGCATAAACGAGTGGGTGCGGGCAGAGCTTATCGTACTGGGGGATTCGCTGGTAAAACACATCATCAACGGCGATACGGTGCTGCAGTACACCCAGCCCCAGATTGGCGGCGGTGTGGTCAATAACTTCGACCCGGCCATAAAGCAGGACGGTAAGTTACTTAGCGAAGGGTTTATTGCCTTGCAGAGCGAAGGCCAGGCCATCGACTTCCGCAAGGTGGAAATCAGGGAGCTGGATTAGCCGGGTGGGGCAAAGTTCTAACCAGACAGCAAATTACGTTTAGCTCAAAGTATAGCCAGCTTACAAATACCCCTTCGCCTGCAGGTGGAACAGCTCGGCATACTTGCCGTTCTGCGCCAGCAGTTCCTCATGCGAGCCCAGTTCTTTTAGCTGCCCCTGCTCCAGAAACAGAATCCGGTCGGCCATGCGCACGGTGGAGAAGCGGTGGGAGATGAGCACGGCAGTGCGTCCCTCTATGAGCTCCGAGAAGCGCAGGAACACCTCGTGCTCGGCGCGGGCATCCAGGGCGGAAGTGGGTTCGTCGAGGATAAGCAGCTGCGCGTCGCGCATGTAGGCGCGGGCCAGGGCCACCTTCTGCCACTCGCCTCCCGACAGCTCCACGCCTTTGTTAAAGCGCTTGCCCAACACTTGGTCATACTTGTCCGGCAGGCGCTGGATCACCAAATCGGCCAGGCTCTTTTGGGCAGATCCCTGGATACGCTCCTTGTCTCCTATGTTGCTGATCTGGCCAATAGCGATGTTGTCGGAGGCCGTCATCTGGAAGCGCACGTAATCCTGGAAAATGATGCCCACCTGGTGGCGCAAGTCGTTCAGGTCATACTCGCGCAGGTCTATTCCATCTAAAAGTATACGCCCCTCGGTGGGCTCGTACAGGCGGGCCAGCAACTTGACCAGCGTCGTTTTACCGGCCCCGTTCTCGCCCACCAAAGCCAGTTTCTCGCCAGCCCTTAAATGGAACGACAGGTGCCGTACCGCCCATTTCTCGGAGTTGTGGTACTTGAAGCCGACGCCCTCAAACGTAAAACCCTGCTGGATGGGCCGGGGTACGGGCAGCGGGTTGGCAGGCGGCATTATCTGCGGCTGCAGCTCCAGGAAATCGAACAAATCCTGCAAGTATAAAGCGCTCTCAGCTATCTGGGAGAAACGGGTCATGATGCCCTGCAGCAGGCCCCGCATGTTGCTGAACGAGCCGGCCAGAAAGGTGAGGCTACCCACCGTAATGGTACCCGCTACGGTGGCGGAAAGTATAAAAATGTAGGCTCCGTAGTATGCCAGAGTACCCAGCGCGGAGAGGGCACTGCCCCAAACCGCCCGCCGGATAGTGAGGTTCTTGTTGAGCAGGTAATACTTGTCTGACAACTCCTTGAAGCGCTTTGCCAGAAAGCCCGAGAGGTTGAAGGTCTTTATCTCCTTGGCCGTTTCGTCGGAAGCGCCGATGTAGCGCAGGTAGTCCAGCTCGCGGCGCTCGGGTGTCCAGGAGCGGGAAAGGGAGTAGCTGCGCTCGTTAAAGTGCGTCTCGCCCAGGAACGAAGGGATTACCGCTATCAGAAGTATAAGGATGAGCCAGGGGTTAAACGCAATCAAACCCACCGCCAGAAAGCCAATCGTCACGATATCCTGCAGCTGCGAGAGCACCTGCGACATGAGCACCACCCGCGTGACCGTCTGCCGCCGCGCCCGCTCCAACTTGTCGTAAAAGGTGGCGTCCTCAAACTGTGCCAGGTCCAGCTTGGCGGCGTGTTCAATCAACACCACTGAGGTGCGGTTCGAGAACAAGTCGCCCAGCAGGCTATCCACCAGCGTAATGCCCCGGTTAATCAAATCTGAAACCACGGCCAGGCCCAGTTCCAGCGCCACCAGCGTCCAGAGGTAGGTCAGGTTCCGCTCTCCTGTCACGTCAATCAGGTGGATGACCTCGTCAATAATAAGCTTGCCCACGTACAGCATGGCCAGCGGCAGGGCGGACTTCACCAGGCGTAGCAGCAGGTTGGCAATCGTCAGGCCAGGGCTCGTCTCCCAGATTAGCCGGAAGAACTTGGGCAGGTTCTTCAGCGCACCCACCTGCTCGCGCAGGCTTTTTTTATCTTGTTGGTTTGTCGTGTCTCTCGTTCCTTTTCGCTCTTTATCCATAGGCATACTTTGGGCTGGGCCATATAACTATACAGGCAGCAGCGGGAATTGTTTAAGCGGGCCTCACCTTGGGACATCGTTTTTCACTTAGCAGCTTTATCCTATAACATAAATTGTACTATATTTAACGCGCAAATTATTAAACCTTAGCACTATATGACGCACTTCTACAAAGAAAACAAACTTAACAGAGCCCTTACACTGCTGCTGCTGCTTGTATGCTGCCTGTGGCAAAGCGCTGCCGTGGCCGCTCCCAAAGGCGTGTCTGTTACTCCCGAGCCAGGCTGGGTGATGAAACTACCCTTGCGCAACGCTACCAGCATCACTTCTAACGATGTGAACGGTGGCTTTCACTACCTGCTTCTGAGCCTGCAGCACGAGGTGGAGCGGGAGGAAGTATACCGCCAGAACACCTATAAACTCCTGACTGAAGAGGGTGTGCAGTACTCCTCCGAAATCAGGCTGAGCTTTGACCCGAGTTTCGAGCAGCTGCAGCTGCATCGGGTGCAGGTCTGGCGCAACGGCAAGGCGATTGACAAGCTCGACCTGAGCAAAGTAAAGGTTATCCAGCGCGAGGCAGGTATGGATGCGGGCATCTACGATGAGAGCCTGACAGCTATCCTGGTGCTGGACGACATTAGGGTGGGGGACGTGGTAGACTATGCCTATACGTTGAAAGGGCGCAATCCCGTGTTCGACGGCAAGTTTTTTACCTCTTTTAACCTGCAGCAGTACGACCCGGTGGATGAAATGCTGGTGAACATCATCGTACCCCAGGCCCGAAAGCTGCACTTTAAGTACCACCGCGACGCGCCCAAGCCCTCCGTTACCTCTGCTAACGGAGCCAAAACCTATACCTGGCACCTGAAAGACCTGCCCGCCACCCACGTAGACAACAACATCCCTGCTTGGTACGACCCTTATCCTGGCGTGTATGTGTCGGAGTACGAAAACTGGCAGGAGGTGGCCACGTGGGCGCTCCCGCTCTATGAGGTGAAGGAAAAGCCAGGCAAGGGGCTTCAGGCGAAGATAGACAGCATCAAGGCAGTGGCTGGCAGCGACGAGGGGCGCGTAATAGCTGCGCTGCGGGTGGTGCAGGACGAGGTGCGTTACTTGGGCTTTGAAGCGGGCATAGGAGGCTTTAAGCCACGCCAACCAAACGAGGTGTTCCAAAGCCGCTTCGGCGACTGCAAAGACAAGGCGCTGCTGCTGGTGTACATGCTGGGCCAGATGAACATTAAGGCAAATCCGGCGCTGGTGAACACCACGCTGCAGGGCCACATTCAGGATTTGCCTGCCTCTCCGTTTGCCTTCAACCACTGCATTGTGCGGGTAGAGATGCTGGGCGGGGCGCACTTCTGGTACGATGCCACCCTAAGCAAGCAGCGCGGCGATTTTGCCAGCACCTACCTGCCGCCCTACGGCCAGGCGCTGGTGCTGGAGCCGGGGGCAAAGGCGCTTACTCCTGTGGAGCAGCCTGTAGCGAAGGCGCCTACTGTAAAAGTGCGTGAGATTTACTATATCCAAAGTATAGAGGAGGATGTGGTGCTGGAGGTGCGCACCGAGTACACCGGAGCCGATGCCGACCGCCAGCGAAGCAGCTTTGCCACTACCAGCATCCAGGACATCAAGAAGAATTACCTCGACTTCTACGCCAACATCTACCCCGAAATTGAGACAGCCGCAGACCCGGTTGTAGAAGACTACGAGTACGCCAACAAGTTTATCGTAGTAGAGAAATATAAAATTCCGGGTTTCTGGCAGCCGCAGCATAAAAACGACCAGGTGCTGGAAGGCTGGTTCTCGCCCCTGGCCATCACGGGTTACATCAACCAGCTGCAGAGCAGCAAGCGCACCATGCCGATGGCGCTGGGGCACCCCGTGCACGTGGAGCTAAGTATACGGGTGCTGCTGCCACAGGCCTGGCCGGTGGATAACGCCACGCAGCGGATAGACGATGACGCTTTCCTGTTCACGAAGAAGATTACCTATAGCCCCAACGGCACCGAGCTGGATATCGACATGATGTACCAGACCAAGGTAGACCATGTCACCGCCGAGGCTACGCCCACTTACCTGCGCAACCAAAAGGCCATGCTCGACAACATCACCTACGGCCTTACCTATAACAAAGGCTTCGTGGAGAGCGTGAGCAACTTTAAAGTGAGCTGGGGGATGGTTTTGGCCATGGTGCTGCTGCTGGGTATTTTTGGATTTGCCGCCTACAAGCTATACTTCTGGGATCCGGAGCCGCTGGCCGATGTGTCGGACTACGATGCCGAGAGGATAGGGGGCTGGGTTATCGCACCATTGATCGGGTTGATTCTCTCCCCGCTAGGCATCTTATCCACTTTCCTGACGAGCGGATTCCTGAACGGCAACCTGTGGCAGGGCCTGTTGGATACCGGATCCGGGGCCTACTCGCCTGCGCTGGCAGGCCTGCTTTTCCTGGAGTTTGTGATGAACATCGCCTTCCTGGTGTTTAACGTGCTCCTGCTAACGCTCTACCTCAAACGCCGCACCAGCGTGCCAAGGCTGATGGTTGTGTTCTATGGAAGTGCCTTGGGTTTTGTGCTGTTCGAGCTATTGGTTGTCTATGCGTTTTCTATCAGCCTGCCGGGCGGCAACATCGGCTCTGCTTTGTTCCGGTCCCTGGTGGGCGCTTGTATCTGGATTCCATACTTCCTGATGTCTTCTCGGGTGAAATGCACGTTTGTGGAGCGCCTCCATGCGCCTGAACACGATCTGGCAGAGGAGCAGCCCGCGGCAGAAGAGGAAGTACAGATATAAGAAAGTATAGCGTAGCAGAACTTCCGGTATCCGAAAAGGCCTTTTTAAAGTATGATACCCTAATATGACGCGGTATCTGCTATACTTTCTCACGGGCGTTGCCATGGCAACGGTTATACTTTTTTTCAGGGGCTATGTATCGGCTCAGCACAATGTTTACTCCGATACGGCTCTGCTGGCGGGGGTGACGCTATTTGGGGTGGCCTCCTGGATTACGTTGTTCCGGATTAAGGTGGGCACGCTGTTGGCCCTGCTGTGCTCGCTGGCCATGGTGCCGTGGCTGGTGCGCGTGGGTATGCGGGTGTGGGCCGCCGGCGCTGAGGTGCCCCAGGTGCTGCAGATCCTGCATATCCTGTTGGCGGTGCTGGTGCTCTTCTCGCTAGTGGTGAGCAGCCGCTATACTTTCAGCAAGGGCTCCTGGCGCTCGGGCACGGCGGCGCCGGGCGTGGTGCTGAAGCTGGTGCTGGCCGTTCTGCCGCTGGCTGTGCTGGCAGGCTGGCTGCTGGTGCAGGGCGAAGTATAGCAGTATAAAGTATAAAATGAGAAAAGCCCCGCCATTTAATGACGGGGCTTTCTCTCACCTTAAAACAAACTAAACTAATCTAAACTTTATCTAACCTTATCTTTTGTGTACAAACGTCTCTTTAAGTGGAGGCTCTGCTATTAATGTTTGCTGCCTCTTGAATTGATGTTGCGGCATCAAAAATTTTTAGAAAAAAAATCGCAACAAGGCTTGTATGGTAAGTATATGTTATACTATATTAGCCCTCCGGTAAAGTACCCCTCTCAATTCGGGTGCAAAATTACCCCTTAATTTCTTCTTTCAAAAGGAAAATCAGAAAAGATTTTTCCAAATTCGCTATTCTCTCCTCTTAATCCCAATAAGTGTCTAAAGCACAGTTATTTATAGTTTGGAGGCGCTTCCAATAAAATAAGAAGCGGCACAAGCTAAAGGATGCTCTGGTTAAATAACGTTATAACATGGGCTGAAGTATGCATGCCTGTGTCCGGAAAATAAAAAAGCAGGAGTTGCCTCCTGCTTTTAAAGTATAGCACCTGTAGGTGCGCTAGATCATCGCCACGGTCTTGTTGCTTATCTGGGTATCGTAGGTTTTCTTGTAGTGCACCTTTCGCTCCAGGGCCGCTATAATCGGCTCTGAGAAGTCCACCCCTTCCAGTTCGCTGGCATTCACCAGGCCGCCGGGGCTAAACACGTTTATCTCCATCAGCTTGTCGCCCACTATGTCGAGCCCCACCAGAAACATCCCGTCCTGTATCAGCTTGGGCCTTACGAGCTCCACCAGGTCCAGCATGGGTTGGGTGATCTTGGCTGCCCGCGAGGAACCACCGGCGTGTATGTTGCTGCGGATATCGTCCTTGCCCGTAACGCGGTGAATGGCGCAGTACTTTCCTTTGTACTGCAGCGCCTCCCCGTTCACTACAATCAGGCGCACATCGCCTTCCACGGCCTGGGGCAGGTACTCCTGGGCAATCACGTAGCCGTCGCGGCTGATGGCTTCCACAATCTGGTTCAGGTTGGTGGTGTCGTTCTTCTTCACGAGGAACACGCCCGAGCCGCCGGAGCCCTGCAGCGGCTTGAGGATGATGTTGTTCTTCTGCGCCTCAAAAAACTCCCGTATCTCGTTCTTGTCGCGGGTGATGAGCGTGTGCGGCCGCACCTCCTCCGGAAAGTGCTGAAAGTACATCTTGTTCACCGCGTCGGAGAGTTTGGTCGGGTCGTTGAGCACGATGACGCCGTGGCGCAGGGCCAGCTGCCCGAAAATGATGCCGGCGCTCTGGGCCCAGGCGCGCCCTTCTCCTTCCGAAGAGGGGTCGTTGCGGAGCATGAGCACATCCAGCTCCGGAGCCGTGACGCGTACTTTCCGGGCTTTCTCGCCCTGGATGGCCTCCAGGTACGTGGCCGGCGATTTATACTTGTGGTTTGGGTCGGCGTGCACGGCCTCGGCGCCCATGTAGCCGTCGGGGTAGTAGGCCAGGTCGCCTACGCCCATCAGGTATACCTGGTGTCCTTTGTTGTGCATGCGCTGCGCCAGGAAAATGGTGGAGTACTGCGGCTTCTCCGTCTCTATGTTGTTTACTACAAATCCTATTGTCATGTGGGTGATAATGAATGTTGATTGAACTGGTCGGAAGATTACAGTAGGTTAAATACTGAAATGCCGGCTTTTAGTTGTTCGAGCTTGGGTTGGAGCTGCGGGTCGAGGAGGTAGCGCGGCCGCAGGGGCATGGGGCGCAGCACCCGGCGGTAGATGAGCTCCTGCACGATGGGGATGTAGTCCTGCCGGATTTTGCCGATAAGCAGTGGCTCCAGCTCGTTTCCAGCCTTCAGGTACGCGAGCAGGTGCACCAGGCCGCGCAGGTAGACTGCATCCTTGGTGAGGCCGCCGCCGCGGTGCACGCGCATGGCCACGTTCCAGGCCGCTTCGTCGTCAAAATGGTACTCCTCCTTCAGCCGCCGGAAGTTGTCGGTAAAGCTGCAGCCTTTGGTCAGGTGGTACACAGCCACCACGCGCGCTGCAAGGGTGCGCATCCGGGCTTGGTCCAGGCCACCTACCAGCCACTCGCTTAGCACGGCCAGCCCCTCCTGCAGCTCCTCATAGCCGGGACTACCCACGTAGAGCTGCTGCAGCGGCTGCGCTTTGCCGTTAAAGTAGGTCAGGACGTGAGTACCTATTTCGTGCTGGATCAGGGCCTGGGCGCGGTGGCGCGGAATTTTGGCGTCGGTGCCCACGTTAAGCCTGCCCTTGGATACAATAAGCCCCACCACGTCGTCCCGCACATCCACGCCGGAGTCCAGTGCCGGGTACTGCTCCCGCAGAAAAGCGATCTCCTGCTCGGCCTGCGCCACAAACTCCGGTACAGGCATAAACTCAGTTTTTATACTTTGTTCGGGCGCGGGCACGGCGGCCAGAATCCCTTCGGCTACTTTCAGTAGTTGGTCGTCCACGGTGCCGTAGAGCTGCATGCTGCTGTAGAGGAAGTCAGGCGTATTGCGGTCCGAGAGCATGGTGATCATCTTGTCGAGCTCGTGGCGCTTGTCGCGGAAGAGGTAGCCCAGGGTAGGGTCATCCACCTTCTCGATGGGGATGTTGTAGAGCTTGCGCTTGAGCTGGTCGGCATCGATGGGCATGAGGCGGTAATGGAAGGTGGGCGCCTTGCTATACTTTGCTTTCCTGAACTCTTCCCAGGCCTCGTTGTTGTTAACCGGCGTCACCAGCAGCAGGAACCGGAACTGGTCGCTTATACTTGCCAGCTGCCGGTCGATGCGCCACGCTACCCGGTTAACTGCCTGCCGCCCCAGCGCCTGAAAATGCACCGGCTTGTGGGTAGTTTGCACGCTCACGAAGTTGAACACGGTTTTCATGAGGGCGTTGGTCAGTTTCTGGCGCAGCGCGCGCAGCAGCAGTGGGTATACGGTTCCGTCGGCGTTTTTGTAGATGGGCTTCAGCTGCAGCCCCAACATCAGGATACTGTATTTCTTCAGCTGTTCCTCGGGCAGCAGGCAGTGCGGCTCCTGCAGTAGCGGCGCGTTACTGGCAACCTCCACAGAAGTGGGTATGCCGGTCAGCTTTATACTTTGCAGCTCTTGCTCCAGGGTTTGGGTGGTGGTAGGCAGCTGCTCCTCCGGCCCCAGTACCTTAAAGAGCGGCGCATCCGGGGTAGGAGCAGCCATCAACTCTATGACCATAAAAGCACCGAACTTGCCAGCCATGGCCTGCGCTATACTTTGCACCAGCGGCCGTAGCTCCTCGGTGCGTTCCTCGTGGGAGATAATGTAGGAGGCAAAGGCTTTGAGAAAGTTGGCCGTGGCGTGGTCGGGCTGGCCGGCAGGGTGGCGGAAAAGTATAAGGAAGGGCAGGGGCCGGTCGATGTACAGCAGCCCACCCTCGGGCAGGCGGCGGTGCACCTGCTTGCCCCGCTTCAGGCTACGGGTTGTTTTCTTAATGAAATCTCCAGTTATACTTTCAATCATTCTTTTCTAGGTGGATAGACAGTTCGACAAAAGACTTTTACAGCCTATCCTGATGCCTTACATGTCTTTTGTCAACTGGTCCTTTGTCAAAAAACTACACCTGGCATACCTGCGCCAGTGCCTCCAGCACGGGGCGGGTGCTTTGCTGCAGCGCCTGCCGTATCTCCTGCACCTGCGCCTGGTCGGGCTCGCCAGTCCACTCGTCCATAAAGAACTTCTTGAACTCGATGCTCATCACGCACACCCTGTCGCCGAAGGTGTCATGTATCCAGCGCATAAAGTGGCCCCCCTCAAACTTGACGTTTTCGCGCACATCCAGCATGCGGCCGCGGTAATTGTAGTTGCCCAGGCTGTGCATGAGCGCCTCCACCACCGGTGCCCACTTCTCCCGGTTCATGTTGCCGGTGCCGATGTTCACCTCCGGGTTGCTTTCAGGGTCGGCGGCGGGGCCGGAGGGGCCTTCGCGGCGGTGGTTGTACGTATGGAGATCGTAGATGACGAGGCAGCCGTGCTCGCTCAGCAGTTCGCCCAGCATCTGCTTTACATCCTCATAAAATTTATCGTAGCGCATCATCGACTCCTGCGCCAACTCCTCGGGCAGCGCCTCCTTCCAGACCTGCAGGCCCCAGGCATCTTCGGGCTTGCGGTAAATGGCCTTCTCGGGCGAGCGGTTCAGGTCCAGCTCAAAGCGGGAGTAATGGCCCACAATCTGGTTATCCGTAATATCCACCCACTCGCCTGTAAAAGGGTCCTCCTCGCGCAGCCGT
Source organism: Pontibacter chinhatensis (assembly GCF_900113285.1). GTDB lineage: Bacteria > Bacteroidota > Bacteroidia > Cytophagales > Hymenobacteraceae > Pontibacter > Pontibacter chinhatensis. The sequence continues at coordinate 245,843 of NZ_FOOT01000003.1, read as the reverse complement.
TCTGCAGGGGTAAGGTTGAACAGGGGCCGCAGGTTGTGGCGCACCTCGTGCCCGTTGTGGATGGCGGTGGCTACCAGGGGGCTGTCGCCGCGGGTAATGCTATAATATACCGTGTCTACTTTGGTCTGTGTCATGGCGTATTTTACCCTTTCCGTTGGTTGAAGGTTATGCGGTGAGCCGGTAGCACGATTTAACTTGATAGCATTTTTTTGTGTCCATGTAAGGCACATTAACACCTGCTTTTAGCTGTTTTGTATCTTTTTAAAAGCACTGCAAGTATGTGCAAACATTATTTGCTTTTCGGGTTAAATTTTTGGTAACTTATTGAAAGATAATAAAGTATAGGTATTGTATAATATTCTATCTTTTGCCTATGACGAAGCTTTACAAATCCATCCTGTTTGCTTGCGGCACTTTCTTGCTGGGCCTGTTGATGTACTGTCTGCGGCACGATACGGCAGCTATAGAAGCAGGGCGCCTGCTGCCCCTGGTGCTCCTGTACCTTATCGGACTGCTTGCCGGCCTGCTGCTGAAACCTGCTATAGAATAAGCACCGTACCTTTGCGGGCGGCTGTCCCTTATTTTGGGCATGTGTCTCTCAGAGCGCCCCATTGCTAAACCCTGCAGTGCTACTACCTGGTAGTGACCCCATACTTGCTGTCACTCCCGCCTTGGCAGCTACTATCGTTTCAAGAGCTGCCTTTGCTGCCCAAGCCTTGTACTTCCAACCCATACATTTGGCAACCAACTTTCTGCTTTGGGTAAGTAAGGAGCTGGAAAAGACGTTGGTAGAGCGTATGTTTGAAAAAAGTTTTTCCTGCAAGCAACCTTCTTCGAAAAATCACATCTTTAGGTAAACGTAACATACTTCATCATCTTAATCTACTAACGCTTAAAGTCGGTACTATGGAAAATTTTAATCTGAAAAAAGTGGTTTTGGGGCTGATGTGCTTCTCGCTACTGCTGCTGGGCGCCAACGTAAACGCGCAAAGCCTGCGGGGCAGCGGAGAGATAAAGTCTCAGAACAGAAATGTTTCTAACATAAAAGGCATACAGGTGAGTGGCGGCTTTGTGGTGGAACTCACGCAGGGCAACAACGAGGGCGTACGCCTGGAGGCACAGAAAAACCTGCTCGACAACATCAAAACCGAGGTGCGTAACGGCGTCCTGCACATCTACAACGACAAAGGCGTCAGCACGAGCAAGAGTATGAAGGCCTATGTTACGCTGAAGAGCCTGGAAAGTATAAGTATTAGCGGCGGGGTGAAAGTGGTGGGCAATTCCAGCTTTAAATCGCCGGGGCTGAAGCTGGAAATGAGCGGCGGCTCTAACCTGAAGCTAACCATTGCCACCGACCAGATTAAGGGCAACCTAAGCGGCGCCAGCAAGGTGGAGTTGCTGGGCAAAGCCGGCGATGTGAACATGCAGCTGTCGGGAGCCTCTAAGCTGGAGGCCTCGGAGTTGGAGGCGCAGCAGGTGCAGGTAAATGCCAGCGGCGCCAGCAACGTAAAGGTGTTTGCCAAAGAAGGGCTGGACATCAATGCCTCGGGGGCATCGTCGGTGTACTATAAAGGCTCGCCGTCTATAACTTCTGACGTAACATCCGCAGCCCGGGTAGGCAAACTATAAGCGCAGAGAATACAACTGCTTATATAAAAAAATCAGCCCTGCCTCGGGGTTGATTTTTTTATACCCATACTTGCCGGTGCCGTATAGTTTAACCACAACCATAAACCTGACAAGCCATGAGTGAAGCTAAGAAAACAACGAATCACGAAGAGATAAAGAAGTGGGCTGAGAAACACGGCGGTGTGCCCAGCATCATCAAGGGCACCGAGAACGATGGCAGCGGCGAAGGCGTGCTGCGCATTCACTTCCCGAAGAAAAGCGACGACAACTCAAGCTTTGAGGAGATCAGCTGGGAGGACTTCTTTAAGGAGTTTGACGATAACAAACTTGCCCTGCTCCACGATCCTAACGGCAACTTTAACAAGCTGGTGAACAGGGATTAAGTATAACCGAACAGATAAAGTATAAAAGCGAGAGGCCGGAGCTATTTGCCCCGGCCTCTCGCTTTTATACTTTACATGGCTACTGTTTTTGCAGTAGCTCCAGTGTATGGCTCAGCAAGGCCTTGTCGCCCCAGGGACCGTGGCTGGGTACTACCGTTTTTGCTTTGGGGTAGCGCTGCTGCAGGTTTCGGATGGCAAAGGGCCAGCTTTTCAGGTCTGCGTCGGCGATGTTGCCCAGCGTAGTTGTCTGCAGGTCTTTTACCAGGCAGCCGCCGAACAGGATTTTCTGCTGCGGCAAGTATACCACCACGTTATCTGCTGTGTGTCCGCCGCCGGGGAAGTATACTTCAAACTGCTGTCCACCGATGGTAAACGTCGTGTCTGTGGCGAAAGTAACGTCCGGAGTGCCTTTGCCATTCTCAGTGGCAAGTATGGCTGTAAGCGCAGAAGTAACCACCGGGATGCCCTGCTGCTGCACCGCTTTCATGCCGCCTATCTTATCGTCGTGCCAGTGGGTGGGCAGGCATACTTTTACCGGCTGCTTCAGGTTGGTTTTTACCCAGGCCAGCAGCTGCTCGGTGGGCTCGTTGCCCCAGCCGGTATCCACCAGCACCGCACCCTCTTTGGTAGCAACCACCAGCCCATGCGAGGGGACCAGCGCGCCCTGATACGTGCTGTAGGAAGTATGCACCCATACGTTAGGTGCTAGCTTGGTGACCTTTATCTCCTGCTGTTGCGCCTGTAAAGTATAAACAGGAACCAGGAAGAGCAGGCAAAGTATAAAGTGCAGTAATCGCTTCATGTTGAGGTATACTTAGCGTACCGGCACCGGAAACACAGGCAGGCTTTCGTGGCCTTCGGCGTCTACGGCTTGCACGGCAAAAAAGTAGTTGTCCTTGGAGTAGGGCAGCGTTACGTTCGTATCCTTCACAAAAAATTTCTTCTCCCACACCGGGCTGCTGGTTTCGCGCATCAGCACATAGTAGCCCGCTGGGCGCTCTCCTTTGGCTGGTGCTTCCCACTGCAGGTCGGTTTTGTTTGTCAGGTTTTTGATGTTGACGCCCACGTTAGCTGGCGCATACGGTGCCCAGGCCAGGTTGGCCAACGAGGCCAGGTTGAGGGCGGTATTCTTGCGCATGTACTCATAGTCGATAAACTCGGGCAAATCGCCGTACTGGATGCCGTTCTCCACGCGCACATCCTGGTGCTGGTGGCGGTAGTTCTCGTTCATCTCGCACACACGTATGGCCGGAAAACCATTCTGGCTGAACGGGGTGTGGTCGCCGCCACGCAGGAAGCGGTCGTTGCGGTATACCAGTTTCACTTCGAGTTGGTCTACGTAGCGTTCACCGATCTCCTTCATGTAGCGGGCCAGCTGGCGGCTCTCGCTGTCGTTTTCACGGTTGGTGGCGCGGCGCATGCGGGCCTGCTCTTCGGTCTCGACAGCCGGGATACCTTCGCTGAAAATACGTACCTGCATGTTGTTGCGCAGTTCTGTCTCGTCGGAAGAGGAGTTGCCGATCATGTCGTTGTTGAGCATGGCAATCAGGTTCCAGTTCTGAGCCTTGGCCTTCTCAGCTAGGTGGCGGGCACCCAGTAACCCTTGTTCCTCGCCGGTGACGGCCACAAAAATGATCGTAGCCGGAAATTGGCGCGAGGCCATGATGCGGGCCAGCTCCATCACGGCGGCTACCCCGGAGCCATCGTCGTTTGCGCCAGGGGCTTTGCCTTTGGCATCCATGATGTCGGTATTGCGCGAGTCGAGGTGCCCGCTGATGATGAGCACGCGGTCGTCGTTGGGGTCAGTGCCTTTCAGGGTCGCCATTACGTTGGCCAGCTCCACATCCTGCGGAATGCGCTGTCCGTTTGCCTTCACGTTATACTTATCCAACTCCACGGTCATGCGCCCGCCCGAGGCTTGGGCATACTTCTCGAATTCAGCTTTCACCCATTCACGGGCAGCGCCAACGCCTTTTTTCTTGTCTTTCAGGGTGCTCAGCGAGTGGCGGGTGTCAAACGAGGCCAGTTTGCGTACCAGTGCCTCCAGGTTAGCGGCAGAGATTTCCTCCACCATTTTTTTGATTTCCGCATCCTGGCGAACAATGGTCTGGGCTTTGCCGGTTGGTAAGTTGGCGAAGTATAAGCCAACCATCAGCACCACGGCCAGCAGGGATTTAAGGGTAGATTTTGTAAGCATGTATCTGTTGTAAAGTATAATCAAAGATACAAGGTACAAAGGATATGGGAATAATGGGAAGCATGGCTACTGCTCGTCACCGGACACACCGGGCTAAAACGCCACTTTGCAGCGTTCTTTCTGCAGCAGGTGCAGCTCTTTCTCTACCTGGAGTATAGTCTTGGAGGTGGCAAGTTCTGCCTGGTAACGTTGTGAGAGTTCACGCCGCTTGATAGCTTCCAGAAAACGGCGGCCGTCTTCGCGAGTCTCCAGGATCAGGCCGGGGACCGGAGTGGGTTTGTCGTCCTCGCCTTTGGCTACCATGGTGAAGTATGAGGTGTTTGTATGTTTTATTTTGCCTGTTTTCACGTTCTCCGCTATCACCCGTATGCCCACCATCAGCGAAGTGTTGCCCACATAGTTTACCGAGGCCTTCAGCGATACCAACTCACCTACTTCCACGGGCTGCAGAAAATGTACCCCCTCCACTGTAACAGTTACGCAGTAGTTGCCTGCATGCTTGGCAGCGCAGGCGTAAGCCGCCTTGTCCATCAGGGAGAGAAGTATACCACCGTGTATTTTGCCGCCAAAATTGGCGTAGCTCGGGATCATGAGCTCGGTAAGGGTGGTGCGGGAGTAGGAAACAGGGCGGAAGTGCAGGGTATCGGTCATAGAACAAAGTATAGTCTAACAAGAATATACGGAGAGGCTACCGCCCTGAGATACAAAAATCCTTAAGGCGCCTTCATTACCTTGATAATAGACGGAGGCTGACCTGCCTGAAAAACGTGCAGGAAGTATAAACCAGAGGGAAGATGGCGCAGGTCCAGCTCAGTTCTGTTGGTGAACTGCTTTTGCAGCAGCAGGCGGGCATCGGCGCTGTAGAGCTGCAACGAAGCCGGTTGTGCTACGTCGGGTGCCTGCACGGTCAGGTAGTCATCAGCCGGGATGGGCCATGCCGCGGCAGTTCTCCGGCTAAAGTCCGCACCAGCTGTAGCCACTGTTTTGGAGAAAGTGGCTGTGCTGTCAGTATCCACCTGCCTGAGCCTGTAGTAGGAGGTGCCGGTGTGGGTGTTGTTATCGAGAAAAGTATAGCGGCGGGTAACCACCGAGTTGCCGGCCCCTTCCACAAACGCTAGCCGCTGCCATGCCTTGATTGTGTTGTCGCTGCGCCACACTTCGAAGCCGGCGTTTTCCTGTTCCGAGGCGGTCGTCCAGCGCAGCTCCACCTGCTCGTTGTTGAGGCGGTGAGCGCTGAAGAAGGCAAGTTCCACGGGTAGGGGAGTAGCTTCAGGGATAAATACGCTCGCATAATGGCCACCCCCCATGCCTCCCTTAAACAGCACCAGGTCTTCCTGCACCCCGTCCAGCGACTGGCTCCTGGAAGTATAAATCGCCCATCCATCGCCCTGCCCGCCCTGGTACAACGATAGTGGTAGCACTTCGCCCTGCAAGGTCTGGTCCTTGGAGGATGCCATTGCCCAGCCATCGGAAGCTCCCCCTAAAAACAGGGTGGGGGTATAGGCGTTGCCATCCAGTGCTTTTTCCGCGGCCAATGTAGCCTGCCCCCACCCATCACCAGTTCCGCCTTTGTACAGCGTCAGGTCCAGGGTGCTTCCGTCTAGCGTTAAAACCCTGGCCTCGTCAGCGGCTGCGCCGTCGGCTATTCCTCCCTGGAAGATCGGGATGCTGCTTGTCTCGCCGGATAAGGTTACGGCCTTGTCTTTGGCCGCAGAAGTATAACCATCAGATAACCCTCCATGGTAAAGCGTTTGGGGTACTGCTTGGCCGGAAAGGGTGGCAGGCGTTTGTTGTTGTGCGGCGCTGCTCCCGTGGCCGTTGCCCCCCTGGTAAATAGGCAGCGAAAAGGGAGATCCGGCTAAGGTAAGCGGAGCAGTTGTTTGTGCAGACGCGGAACCTCCGCCTTCGCCGCCTGTAAATACCGGCCCACCCTGCGCTATACTTTGTGCCGATGTTGCAACACAAAGTATAGAACAGGAAAGTAGGGTCACTATAAATAAAGACAGGAAACGCACCTTTGGCAGGAGGTTTAAGGATGACAGGCAAGTATAAACGCAGCCTTTTTTACTTAGGGAGCCGTACGCACGGCCCGGAAGCCGAAATCGTGGCGGCGGATATTGTAGTTGTATGTCGCCCAGAACCGGTCGGAGGTACGAAGCTCGGCGGCTGGCGTAAACCAGGATCCTCCCCGGAATCCGGCGCCTGTTGCGGCTGTCACTTCGTTGATAGCGCCTAAGGCGCCCGGCCAGTTGGCTACCGTGGCATTGCCATCGCCGCTCAACTCTCCGTCGCCGTGCCTGCCGTCAAAGGGGTGCACTGCTGTAAAACCTACACTTACAACGCGCTCCCACACGTTGCCGCTCAGGTCCATGATGCCCCAGTAGGAGGCTCCGGCTTTCTCGCGGTCGGAGGTGGCGGTGGCAAACATACCCACGCGCACTGGGCCTAAAAGTCCGGTATTGCCGTAGTTGGCGTTAGCGCCTTCTGTGTTGCTGCCTTCAGCGGGAGTGCCATCGTTTGCTACGGCTGTCACGTTTGTGATGTAGTCGCCATTGCCCCAGGCATACTCTCCGCCAACGGCATCCATGTTGCCGCGGGCGGCCTTTTCAAACTCCAGTTCCGTCATGGGGCGTAGGCCGGCCCAGTCGGCATAGGCGGCACCATCCATCCAGCTCAAAAAACTACAGGCGCGGTTTGGGGCCTGTGTAGTGGCATCCCCGCCGCCAGCTGTCCAGCTAACAGTATTGCGGTTTGCCACTGCGCCAGTAGTTTTGATACTGCGGGTAATTTTCTGCGGGGTGGTCAGGGTGTTAAAGAAATCCACCCACTGCTCCTCTGAGATTTCATACTTCATACAGTAAAAGGCCTGGAAGCCCTTTGGAAATGAAGCCGGAACAGAAAAAGTGGCGCCATTAGCCAGGGTAGTATAAGAGGTAGCCGTGTAGTAATATCCGTTAGAGGCGGTGTTCGTGACTGAGATAGCTGCCTCGCTAGTTATATCCCACGGGCGGGTGTCCCCCGAGCCCTTCTTGAAAGCACCGCGGGAAGTTCCGAAATCCCCGGCATAAAAAGCCCCCTGCGGCACGTACACCATTTCGATGGCAAACACTTTCACGGTTACCAGGGCGCCGTCTGTGAGGCCGCTGGCGGCGTAGTCCCATTTCAGGCCTACATCCGTAAGCGAGAAGGTACCCGAGCCAGGGCCGGCGCGATAGATGAAGGCGCCCATGCCATCGGCAGGTGCGTCTACCGTGGAGCCGGTGGGGGCGGTGTGGCCGCTCGGCTTTAGTTTGGCGTGGTACCACTGCTGGCTGCCGCTGGGCTGATACTTTACAAATACCCAGGCCGCATCCCAGTTCTGCTGCCCTACAGACAGGCGCCAGGAGTTGTCCCAGCTGATGTTGAAGTTAATGGTGGTGGTTTTTTCGGTGGGGTTCTGGTTGCTCAGTGCAACATTGCTTACCCGGATGTTGTTTGCAGAAGCTGAAAAACAAACAGAAAAGCTGAAAAATAAAAGTAAAAACCGGTACATGAGCTAAAAGCTTATTGCTGAAATCGGTGCAAAAGTATAGCAATCAGCTCACATAACACAGGTAAAATATTGTAGTACAATTAAATAATTATACTATATTGTTTTCACTATATATTATAAATACTAATAGTGCAAGCCTTGAAAGATTAGTGCCTTTGTATATGTGTTTAGCCGTCAGCTGTTTAGTGAAAGATGATTTTGAAATGTCTGGAGGAGAGTATAATTGCGCTAACCTGAAAGCGATAACATCGCCTATGCATAAAGTAAGTAAAGGAGTACAATTTTTACAGGAACACAATGTCCTTCACCACGTTGCTGCCTGCCTCCGTGTTCAGAATTTCCACCACCTTGCTCTTCGACATGTTGAGCTCGTGCTTGAGCGGGGCGGAGGTAAGCTTTACGAACAGTTTGCCGTCTTTAAAGTATAACTGCTGCGTTTTCAGGGCGATGGGCTTGCCCATGATCTTTTCCCAGTTCTGCACCAACTGCACCTCGCTCAGTTTGCCGTCCAGCCGGTACGCCTGCATCAGTGCCTTCAGGCTCTCTCCAATCGGTTGGATGTCAGCCTTGCGTTTGTCAATCGCCTCTTTCTTCTTGTAGTAGCGCATGTTTTTAATTTTGAATGAGTGGGTGAGTGAATGAGTGAATAACTGAAAGGGGAGTAAGAGTTTCTATTTATCTATGATAACTGTTAGGTTAAGGATATTCTGTGACTGAAATTCTTGTTTGCCAAACTTATCTTCTTGATAGATGTTAAAACCAACTTTGTCATTAGATATTGGATTTGGAGGGTTCTCCAAAAGTTTTCCCACAAAAAGATACTCAATTTGAAAATAGTCTTGCATCTCAATTTCTTCCCACGGTTTATCTACATCTATTCCTAAATCAAAATCTTCCTGTTTAAAAGCGGTTTTGATTAGTTTGATATACTTGCTTCGGCCTGAGGGATTGATTCCTGTTGTACTATAGCTTGCATATCCTTTTTCAGTAAGTTGTTTGTCGTACTCGAAAAGCTTTGACTTGTGCTGAATCATCATTTCAACAATTTAACAACCAACAATTAAGCAATTAAACTTACTTTCCCCTCCCTTACCTCAAATCTACGGATACTTTCCGAGAGGCCTTCGAGAATTCTGTCGGTGCGCTCCAGGTGGGTGTCGGTCAGGAAGATCTGGCCGAAAGTATGGGCGGCCACCATTTGCATGAGCTTGGTGATGCGCTTCTCATCGAGGCGGTCGAAAATGTCGTCGAGCAGGAGCAGGGGCTTGTGGTGCTGCCGCTGGTCCATCACCTCGAAGTGCGCCAGCTTCAGGGCAATCACGTAGCTTTTCTGCTGCCCCTGCGAACCGAAGCTCTTCACCGGGTTGCCGTCCATCAGAAACACGAAGTCGTCCTTGTGCGGGCCGACGGTGGTGCGCTGCAGGGCCAGGTCCTTGCGCTCGGCCTGCTGCAGCCGGTAGGCAAAATCACTGCCCTCCAGCTGGCTTTTGTAGGTGAGCGTTACCTCCTCGTGGCTGTCGGAAATGTGGCGGTAGTGCTTCTGGAAAGTCGGCACGAAGTCCTGCACAAAGCGCTGCCGCGCCTGCGCCAGCTCCTCGCCCAGGGGCACCAGTTGCTCGTTCAGGATCTGCAGGTAGTCGCGGTCGTAGTAGTTGCGCTCGGCAAACTGCTTTAAAAGCGAGTTGCGCTGCTTGAGGATGTAGTTATACTGAATGAGCTGCTCCAGGTACACGTGGTCGAACTGCGACATGAGGCTGTCGAAGTACTTGCGGCGCTCCTCGCTGCCCTCCCGGATCAGGTCGGTGTCGTAAGGCGAGATAAGCACCACCGGAAAACGCCCGATGTGGTCGCTGATCTTCTCGTAGATGGCCTTGTTGCGCGTCACGGTCTTCTTCTGCCCCTGCTTCAGGCTCACCTGCACCGTTTGCTTCTCGCCTGCAATATCGAAGCGGCCCTTCACCATAAAGAAGTCCTCGCCCTGCTTTATACTTTGCACGTCGGTGCCGGGGAAGGCGCTCTTGGTCATGGAGAGGTAGTGGATGGCGTCGAGCAGGTTGGTTTTGCCGCTGCCGTTGTCGCCGATAAAGCAGTTAATATGCTCCGAAAAACTGAGGGCAGCTTCGTCGTAGTTTTTGAAAAACAGCAAACTGAGGTTTTCGAGGAGCATTAAATTTCCAATTGATATCTTTTATCCTTAATTTCGCGTGACAAACCGTTTAAGGCTTATATTTGCCCCAGTTTTAGGCTTTTAAGCAAAGTATAAACGGACATCTTTAACGTACTATAGACTATTACTCATGGCTGATACGAAAGAAAAGGCAAAAGCGAAGTCGGCAAAAGCAAAGGTACAGGCTGAGCCAAAGTTTTCAAAGGAAACATACATGTGGTGGTTTGAGAAGATGAAGCTCATGCGCCGCTTTGAGGAGAAATCCGGCCAGCTGTATGGCCAGCAGAAAATCAAAGGCTTCTGCCACCTCTACATCGGTCAGGAGGCTTGTGCGGCCGGTGCCGCCAGTGCCCTGCGTAAAGATGACAAGTGGATTACAGCCTACCGCGACCACGCACACCCACTGGCGTTGGGCACTAGCCCGAACGTGATCATGGCCGAGATGTTTGCCAAGATTACTGGTTGCTCTAAGGGCAAAGGCGGTTCGATGCACATCTTCGACAAAGAGGTGAACTTTATGGGCGGCCACGGTATTGTGGGTGGCCAGGTGCCACTTGGCGCTGGTATTGCCTTCGCCGAGAAGTATAATAATACTGGCAACGTGTGTATCACGTACATGGGCGATGGCGCCGTACGCCAGGGTGCCTTCCACGAGGCCCTGAACATGGCCATGACCTGGAAGTTGCCAGTGATCTTTGTTATCGAGAACAACGGTTACGCCATGGGTACTTCCGTGCAGCGTACGTCTAACGTAACGGAGCTTTATACTTTGGGCGAGAGCTACGACATGCCTTCTGAGCCAGTAGACGCGATGTCGGTAGAGGCTGTGCACGAAGCAGTGGCCAGAGCTGCTGAGCGCGCCCGCGCTGGCGAAGGACCAACCCTGCTCGAGTTCAGAACTTACCGCTACAAAGGCCACTCCATGTCTGACCCTGCCAAGTATAGAACCAAAGAGGAGCTGGAAGACTACAAAGGCCGCGACTCGATAGAGTCTGTGAAGGCTACTATCCTGAAAAACGGCTGGGCAACAGAAGAGGAACTGGAAGCCATTGACGACAAGGTGAAGCAGCAGGTAGCAGAGTCTGTGAAGTTTGCCGAGGAGTCTCCTTATCCAGAGCCGGAAGAACTGTACACCGACATCTACATCGAGCCGAACTATCCATTCATCATGGACTAAGGCATATTATAGACCAAAGCAGGAATTAAAAAGTATAAATTTGGTGTTTAGAAACTGAAAGTATTGATTCTAATTACTTTTAATTCATACTTTTGAAGTTATAATACATTAACACACGGATGGCAAAAGAAACAGTTAAGAACCACAGCGAATTTGAGGAGCTGGTTGAGAACCCTGATGCACTGGCGCAACGCCTATACGGCTCAGAGGACTTTGTGAAGAAAAACAAATCGAAGCTGCTGGGAGTATTCATCGCTATCGCTGCTGTTATTGTAGGCGGTTTCCTGTACTTTAACTACCGTAGCACCCAGAATGTGGAGGCGCAAAACTCCATGTTCCAGGCCGTTTACTACTTCGAAGCTGACTCGTTGAGCAAGGCGCTGAACGGAGATGGCCAGAACCCGGGCCTGCTGGAGATTGCAGACGAGTATAGCAGCACAGACGCCGGTAACCTGGCGAATTTCTATGCTGGTGTGGCACTTCTGAAGGAAGGCCAGTTTGCAGAAGCAGAGGCGCGTCTTAAAAAGTTCAAGTCTGATGATTACCTGCTGCAGTCCCGCGCTTATAACCTGACCGGCGATGCGCTGCTGGAGCAAGGCAAGCACGGCGAAGCGGCTGACATGTACAAGAAAGCTGCGAGCCACAACGCTAACGAGTTCTTCTCGCCGCAGTATCTGCTAAAAGCAGGCTTTGCGTATGAGGCTGGCAACAACTACAGCGCTGCTGTAGGGGTGTATGATCAAATCATCAAAGACTATGTAGCTTCTGCGGAAGTTACGGATGCTAAAAAGTTTAAGGCACGTGCCGAGGAACTGGCAGGTGGTAAGCAAGCAGAGTAGTAAACTTATACTTGAATAACACAAGAAGCGCTTCTGTTTAGGCAGAAGCGCTTTTTTATTGGTATTTTGGCAGCTGCAAAGTATAAAGTGCGCCGGCAGCAAGCATAAAAAGTATAAAATCGCGGATGCGCTGGTGATGACCTTTAGACTGCGAATCACGAATAACTAACATCGAGCAACGAATAACCAAAAGAAGTATGGCTACAGCATTAAAGAACCTGAGCGATTACAACCAGAATAAATTTACCGACATCTCCCAGAAAACCTTTGGCATTGTAGTGGCAGAGTGGCACGACGATATCACAAGCGTGTTATGCCAAGGCGCCGTGGATACCCTGCTGAAGCACGGGGCGAAAAAAGAGAATATCTACATCAACACGGTGCCAGGCAGCTTTGAGCTGACCTTGGGGGCACAGTTTCTGGCCTTGCAGGAGGAGATAGACGCCGTGATTTGTATCGGTGTGGTTATAAAGGGAGATACCAAGCACGACGATTACATCAACAATGCCGTAGCAAACGGGCTCACCAACGTCGCCCTGAAGTTCAACAAGCCAGTTTCGTTTGGCCTTGTCACCACCAATACCCTGGAGCAGGCCCTGGAAAGAGCCGGAGGCAAGCACGGCAACAAAGGAGTAGAAGCCGCAGCGGCTGCCATTGGCATGCTGAGCTTTTAGGTATGTATCCGGGGCTTTTTGCTAGGCGGAAGGCAAACCCCACCCCAGCCCTCCCCTAAGAACAGGAGAGGGAGTTTTTGCAGTGTCAGCTCCAACCACCCCTGGCCCCTCCTTGGCTAAGGCGGGGAGTCTGTTATTACTGTTGCTGAAGTATAAGTTGCATAGCCGGTGGTGTTGTAGAACCATCCCCCTGCCCCCTTCAAAGGGGGACTTGGGTTCTAGTTGCATTAGCAGGAGCTATCGAATCTGTTCCCAGTCCTTGGGTTGAGCGCCTTGTAGATTTCTGGTGCCCTGAAAGGGCATTGCGACCGAAGGGTAGCAAAAGAAATGTACACCGCGCGATGCCCGAGGACGAGCTCTCTCGGGCTTGAGAGCTCCAAAGCAGGAGATGAAACGAGCCGCTTGTGGGAACTAGAGGATAAACGGTAGCTAATAAGGATAGCTTGTTTCAAATAGAAGGAAGCGGTGGCTATAAAAGTATAAACTGAAGTATAAACCGACAAGCATAAAAGTATAGCCAAAGTATAAGTATGGCTCTGCGAGCCAGTCGAGGTACAAACTCAACGCTATCCCAAGGCTCAAGTATAACTTGCGCCATCAGAAAGAGCGTAGAGCAAAAGGCCCGCTTTAGCAACTAAAGCGGGCCTTTCATATAAATAGTATGGGCTAGAAACTATAACCGACCGTTAGCCCCGGCCTGAAGCGGACACCGCTGCCCACCAGGTTCAGGAAGCCAAGGTCAAAGTCATCCTTCGTTCCGGACTTCACCTTCAGGCTACCGCCGTTCACGCCTAAGCCCATAAACAGATCAACCGCAATGCCGCTGTTAAAGATCCACTGGTTACCGATAGCTACACCAGCTCCTATGGGTTTATAAGAAGCCTCGTAGGTTTTGCCTTCTTCCTCATCATCTACCGTTAGCTTATAGTCCAGGATGCGGCCGTAGCCGGCTACATAGGCACCTTTCGGGGCCTCTTTTGTTTCGGAGAGGTAGTAGCGTACCTCCGGGGTAAAGCCGTGTCCGCTAAACTTCACATCCTTGTAAGAAGCTCCGGTAGTGAACGCGCCTAGTTGGGCACTCATGTGCGGGGCAAAGGCCACTTCCACAAAACCAGAGGCCGTCAGCACGAAGGGGCTGAGCACGTTAGCCTTCAGCACAACCGTGCGGGAGGGCTCTGCCTGTGTGCGGCGCACCTGTGCAGAGGCAGAAGACAAAGCTGACACAAAAAGAATGGCAGCGAGCAGGAAAGTAAATTTCTTCATACAGTAGTCATTTTAGCAGCCCGAGGGCCGTAGCAGCGCCTCTGCAACTATCGTTCCAGAGGTGAGCGGCTGAAATTAAAGTGATTATCAATAATAAAAAAAGGTTAAATAGTTGACGTCGATAGTAAAGTATTAAGAATACTCTTATTTTTGCAGCAATTTTAGCACACCCTAGGTCTCAAAAATGGATCTTGGCTAAGATTTTGTAAGAGTTTAGCAAGTTAAACTATAACTGTGCGTCTGGTGTTATGGACGCATACGCCAAATTTAGTTTATAATTACTAACAGGGGTTAGTAGTCTAAGGGGGTAAAACTATTTCACAGTTAACGCAATGAATACAAACGAAGAAAGACAGCGCTATTCAAGAGAAGAGCTTGCTGAGTTTGAAGAGATCATCCTGGAGAAGCTAGCCAACGCTCGCAAAGAGGTAGCCTTTATCAAGGAGACCCTGAGCCGCCGTAATGACTCAGGAACTGATAACACAGCCTCTCCGTCTAAGATGCTCGAGGATGGTGCGGATACAGCGGAGAAGGAAAGCCTGAACCAGTTGGCTTCCCGCCAGATGAAGTTTATCCAGCAGCTGGAGAACGCGCTGATCAGGATTAAGAACGGCACGTACGGCGTTTGCATCGTAACGGGCAAGCTGATCCCTAAGGAAAGGCTGCGTGCGGTACCGCATACCCAGCATTCTATCGAGGCCAAGCTTCAGCGTAACGATTAGTAGCTAAATTCCTTTGGATATACTGCAACACCATATTCAGGCACTTGTTTTCTGTGCCCAGTCGCCCATCAGCATTGAGGAAATTCAACGCTGCCTGCAGGAGGCGCTGGGGATGGAAGAGGTGCTGGTAAGCGACGTGCTGGAAGCCGTGGAAGCCATAAACGAGCGGCTAAAGGAGCAGGGCTTTGCCTTTCAGATCTATGCGATCGGGGGCGGCTACCAGTTCCTGACCAAGCCCGAGTACCAGGATACGGTCAGCACTTATCTAAAACACAAGTCGAAGAAAAAATTGTCAGCGTCTGCATTGGAGACGCTGGCTATTATTGCCTATAAACAACCCATCACCAGAAGCCAGATGGAGCAGATACGCGGCGTAGGCTGCGACTATGCTGTGCAAAGGCTGCTGGAGAAAGAACTGATCGAGATAAAGGGCAAAGCCGACACCATCGGGCGCCCCGTGCTTTACGGCACCTCGCAGAAGTTCATGGACTATTTCGGAATCAACCACATCAAAGACCTTCCGCAGCTAAAAGATTTCGCCACCGAAGAAAACTCCATTGGCGAGTCAGCCGATTAGTCCTGAAAGTACAAGCATCTGTATTGAACTATAGCTTACCCAATTCCATTATTACTGCACAACCAAAGGTACAGTAGCGATACTGCATCACTAAATAAATAGCAATGGCAAAATTCAACGAAAGACCTGGCCGCGACAACGCCGGCGAAGGCAGAAGAGGAACTGACAGAAACCGTTCTGACAGACCAAATAACGACCGCGAAGGCAAGAAAATCTTTAACAGAAGAGACAAATACGAAAGATCTGGCGACGAAGGAGAAGGACGCGGAGAGCGCCGCTCGTTCGGAGACAGACAAGAAAGAAGAGATAACGACCGCAAGCCGTTCAACGCTGAGCGACGCGAAGGGGGCGAAAGACGCTCTTACGGCGACAGGAGAGAAGGCGGGGAACGCCGTTCCTTTAACGCTGACAGAAGAGAAGGAGGCGAGCGCCGCAGTTACAACTCCGACAGGCGTGAGGGCGGTGAGAGACGCAGTTTCGGCAGCGACCGGCCAAACCGGGAAGGCGGCGAGCGCAGACCGTACGGCGACAGAAGAGAGGGAGGAGAGCGCGGAGAACGCCGCTCGTTCAACTCAGACAGGCCGGAAAGACGCGACAACGACAGAAGAAGCTTTAACTCGGACAGACGCGATGACCGCCGTGGCGGTGAGCGCCGTTCCTTTAATTCTGACAGAAGAGAGGGTGGTGAACACCGTTCTTTCAACTCTGATCGTCCAAGACGCGAGGATGGCGAACGCCGCAGCTTCAACTCCGATCGCCGCGATGATCGCAGAGGCGGAGAAGAGCGTGGTGAGCGTCGCTTTAACCGCGATGGCAAGCTTTCCTTTGGCGAGAAACGCAGCTTCCGCGAAGACAGGGGCGGGCGCGAGGTACGCAGCTTTAGCTCTTCCAGAGGCCGTTCTAGCGACCGTTTCAACAGGAACGAGGAGCCGCAGCAGGCGCCAGACTATAACCTGAGCCGCTACAAGAACAACCCGCGCATTAAGAAAAGCAACCGTGAGGAAGAGGAGAACGACGGTACTATCCGCCTGAACCGCTACATCGCCAATGCAGGGGTTTGTTCCCGCCGCGAAGCGGATGTGCTTATCGAGTCAGGGGAAATCCGGGTGAACGGTGAGGTGATTACTGAGATGGGCTACAAAGTACAGCCCACCGATAATGTATACTATGGCAAAAAGCTGCTGAGCCGCGAGAAGATGGTGTACGTGCTGCTTAACAAGCCAAAGGATTTCCTGACAACTACAGACGATCCGGAAGGCCGCAAGACGGTGATGAGCCTGGTGGGCAATGCCTCCAAGGAGCGCATCTTCCCGGTTGGCCGCCTGGACCGCAACACCACCGGCCTCCTGCTGTTCACCAACGACGGAGAGGTGGCGCAGAAACTGACGCACCCATCCAACAACATCAAGAAGATCTACCAGGTAGAGCTGGACAAGCCCATCACCAAGGCTGACTTTGTGAAAGTAGCCGAAGGCGTGGAGTTGGAGGACGGCAAAGCCGAAGTGGATGACGTGGCGCTGCTGGGAGAGTCTAACAAGTTCCTGGGGCTGGAGATACACATCGGCCGTAACCGCATTGTGCGCCGTATTTTCGAGCACCTGGGCTACGAAGTAGTGTCGCTGGACCGCGTGCAGTATGCTGGCCTGACCAAAAAAGACCTGCCGCGCGGCGACTGGCGCTACCTTACCGAGAAAGAAGTGATCCAGCTAAAGTATTTCATGTAAGCTGCATGCGCGACCTGGCCATTGATATAGGGAACACCGGCACCAAGTATGGCATCTTCGAGGAGGGTGCTCTGGTGGAGCAGGGCTATTTTGAAGGACAGGACCCACTGCCGCCCGCGCTGCAAGGCCAAACCTTTGACAGGGCCATTGTTGCCTCGGTGGGCGCAGGCGCAGAAAGTATAAAAGCAGGGCTGTCTGTTACGGGTAAGCTATTAGAGCTAACCCCACAGGCAGCCTTGCCTGTTATAAACCGCTACAAAACCCCGCAAACGCTGGGCGCCGACAGGATTGCCGCAGCTGTGGGGGCCAATTACCTGTTCCCGGGGCGCAACTGCCTTGTATTTGATGCAGGCACCTGCATCACGCATGATTTTGTGGACGCGCAGGGGCAGTACCAGGGTGGGGGCATAGCGCCCGGGCTGCGGATGAAATTCAGGGCCCTGCATACTTTTACAGAGCGGCTGCCGTTAGTACAGCAAATCGACGAAAAATTTCCGCTGACGGGGCAAAGTACCCAGGAGTCCATTCTGAGCGGTGTTTTGGCCGGCAGCGTGGCCGAGCTCAATGGTTTTATCCAGGCCTACACCGAAAGAGCTGCCGATTTAGTGGTTATACTTTGCGGGGGCGATGCAGGATTTTTTGAAAAAAAGTTAAAAGGACGCATCTTTGTAATTCCTGAACTGGTCTTGATCGGGCTTCACAGAATATTGACATATAATGCATAAGACACTCCGAGTACTGATAGGCTTCGCGGCACTATGCCTGACGCAGGTGGCCCAGGCGCAGCTTATCGGCAATACGCCCTACTCCCGCTACGGCATGGGCGAGGTCAACGAGATTTACGGCAGCATTCGCGGGGCTGGTATGGCCGGGGCAGGCATTAGTGCGGGAAACAGCTTTCAGCCGAATACGGCGAACCCGGCTTTGCTATACTATAACAGCATCACCAACTTCGATTTCAGTGGGGCAGGGCAGTTTAAAACTGTAAAGAGCCAGTACGCCTCGCAGCGCGACGGTAACGCCAACCTGTATAACCTTTCGCTTGCCATCCCTATCTCCAGGCGCTGGAGCACGGCTGTCGGGCTGCGTCCTTTTACAACAATTAATTACGAGATAAACTCTTCCTCTGAGGTGGAGGGCAACCCGCAAGCCAGCATCCTGCGCAAGTACTCTGGCGAGGGAGGTCTTTCGGAGGCATACTTTGCCCACGGCATCAGGCTTTTCGGAGGCCTGACCATTGGCGGTAGTGCCTCTTACCTGTTCGGCAATACCATCGCCGAAACCGGAACCAACGTGCAGGACCCGGAGCAGGCAAGCGCGAGCATCGTGAACATCACGCGCGTGGACCGCACCACCTACAGCGACTTCATCTTCCGGGCAGGCATCAACTACAGGCAGAAGCTTAAAGACAAACTGAACATGAGTGTGGGCGGTGTCTATACTTTTGCAGCAGACCTGGAGGCAGAGCGCGATGTGTCGCTGGAGCGCCGCGGACCGGACGGCAACCTGTTGCCCGACCAATCGGGGGCAGGCCTTATTACGTATGAGGATACGCTTAGCAGCTCTATTCACCTGCCGGCCAACTGGCGCGCCGGCATCAGCATCGACAACGGCAGCAACCTGACGGTGGCGGCAGACTTCAGCACCTACGAGTGGTCAAAGTATAAATCCTTTGAGGGCGGCAACGATAACCTGAAGGATAGCTACAGAATGGCTCTGGGAGCAGAGTATACGCCTAACGCCAACGCCATCGACAGCTACTTTAAGCGCATCACCTACCGCGGAGGCTTATACTTTAACGACACGCAGTACCGCCTGAACGGAGAGGACATCAAGGACATGGGCGTAACGGCTGGCTTCACATTCCCGCTGGGCCGTGGCACTATTTACGACCTGTATCTGTTAAACCTATCGTTGGGGTACGGCCAGCGCGGCACCACCGACAGCGGCCTTATTAAAGAGGATTACCTGCAGTTCGGCCTCGGCTTTACTGTAAACAGCCGCTGGTTCCTGAAGCGCCGCATCGAGTAGGCATCAAGCATAGCTATAAAGTATAAAGGCCGTTCTTGGAGCGGCTTTTTTTATGGCAGGCCGTTACCCCATCAGATAAAGTATAAAAATTACTACCTTCACAGAAACCGAAGTATAAAACATTCAATGCGAAAAGCATTTTTAGTGATGCTGGCTGTTGTGCTCACCGTGGCAGGCTTTGGCTGCAAGAGGGAGACTAAAAACCCCGACGAGGAAGAGCGCTACACCGGCCCGACCATCGAGAACCATGATGTGACCACGCTCTACAGCGACTCGGCCAAGCTGCTCATCAAGCTGCAGGCGCCCGTGCAGCAGGAGTTTGAGAACGGCGACGGCGTTTTTCCGGACGGCTTCTATGTGGAGTTCTACGACGAAGACGGCACCCTGGAGTCGACGCTGCGGGGCAACTACGGCAAGCAGGATCCCCGCAAAAGCCTGTACTACGCCCGGGGAAACGTGGTGGTGGACAACCTGAAGAAACAGGAGAAGCTGGAGACAGAGGAACTGTACTGGGACCGCAACAAGGCGCAGATCTACACCGACAAGTTCGTGAAAATCACCACGCCAGAAGAGATCCTGACCGGCAAAGGCCTGACGGCAAAGCAGGACATGTCGCGCTACTCCATCAAGCAGGTGACAGGTAAATTTAATTTTAGTGAACAATGAACCGAAGGCTCCTTTACGTGATTTTGCTATCGCTGTCTTTTGTGGTGATGGTGATTGGCGCGCACCGCAGCATCGTCGAAGACGACTTTGCAGGCAACTACTGGATCTTCATGATCGGCCTGGTGCTGTTTATCCTCTACAACTACACGAAGAAGAAGGACAGCGGCGCCTAAGTATGTTTGACTTCGATACCCCATGATAGACCCCAATCAGATCATACTGCTATGCGTGGCGTTGCTGTTTTCGGCCTTTTTCTCCGGCATGGAGATGGCATTTATGGCGGCCAACAGGATACAGATAGAGCTGAGCGAAAAAAACGGCGTATTCTCAGGCCGCATCCTGTGGCACCTGTTGCAGCGCCCCACCCGCCTGATGGGCACCACCCTGATCGGCAATACTTTGGCTCTGGTGCTCTATGGCTTCAGCATTGCCAGCGTGCTGTACCAGCTGCTCTACGCCTACCTGCCTGATCCGCTGCAAAACAGCCTGCTCATACTTATACTTCAGATATTTATTGCCTCGGTTGTGGTGCTGCTCACTGCGGAGTTTTTACCCCGTAGCCTGGCGGCCGTCAACCCCAACAAGCTGCTGCAGGTGCTGGCCATACCCTTTGTGTTGTTGTACTACCTGCTGTCGCCGGTGGTGGTGCTGATTGTGGGGCTGAGCAAGTGGGTGGCCGAGAAAGTGTTTAAGATCGAGCTCTCGGAGGAGAAGCCGGTGTTTGGCTTTACCGACCTCAATGCCTTTATCAAGAATCGCCTCTACCACCCCGAGCAGGAGCACGCCCCGGATATAGACCAGGAGATTTTCCATAACGCTCTGGAGTTTAAGACCGTGAAGGTGCGCGAATGCATGGTGCCCCGCACCGAGATTGAGGCCGTGGAGGTAACCGACTCGCTGCAGGCACTGCGCGAGACTTTTATTGAGACCGGTCACTCCAAGATTCTGGTTTATGAAGACAGCATCGACAACATCGTCGGGTACTGCCACCAACTGGACATGTTCCGCCAGCCGCAAAGTATACGGGAGGTGCTGGCGCCGGTAAGTATGGTGCCGGAAAGCATGCTGGCCAGTGAGCTGTTTGTGAAGTTTGTGGCCGAGCACCGGAGCGTGGCCGTGGTGGTGGATGAGTTTGGCGGCACCTCGGGCATTGTAACCGTGGAGGACGTGATAGAGGAGATCTTCGGCGAGATTGAAGATGAGTTTGACAGGAACGAAGGGCTGCTGGAACAGGTTATACCGGATAAGGGCATGTACATCCTGAGCGCGCGCCATGAGATAGACTACCTGAACGAGAAGTATGAGCTGGACCTGCCGGAGGGAGATTACGAGACGCTTGGCGGGCTGTTTTTCTCCGCTTTCGGGGAGATACCCATGCCGGGCGACAAAGTTACAGTGCCGCCTTTCTCCATCACCGTGCTGACGATGGACGAGAACCGCATCGATGCCGTGAAGCTGGTAAAAAACACAGATTTTCAGGCAGATGCCAGAAGTTAAACAGCAGGATAAAAATTTTGAATTTTAGGCTGATTAACCTTATTTTGCACAATCCTTTTATAAGTAACATAAAGAATGGCATTAATTAACAAGATTAGAGAGAAGTCTGGTTGGGCTGTAGGCGCCATTGCCATCGGGCTTGGTGTGTTCGTGGTAGGCGGCGACCTGCTGGGGCCAAACTCGAGACTGCTGGGCGGCAACGCAAACATAGTAGGTGAGATAGCCGGTGAGGAGATTGACTACCAGGAGTTTGACAACGTACTACAGCAGGTAAAGGCTGACTACGAAGGCCGCGTGGGCCGTACTGCCACAGAAGGCGAAATGGCCATGCTGCGCGAGCAAGCCTGGAATCAGCTAATCTTTAAGATTGTGCTGGAAAAGGAATATGACCGACTGGGCCTGGAGGTGACAGACGAAGAACTGGCCGACATGGTACAGGGCAACAACATACACCCTGCCGTAATGCAGGCTTTCGCCAACCCGCAGACAGGCGAGTTTGACCGTAACCAGGTGCTACAGTACCTGCAGAACCTGGACCAGACCGGTACACGCTCCATGTGGGTTAACTTTGAGCATAGCATCGCCGAAGACCGCCTGCAGAGCAAGTATGCCAACCTGTTCAGCAAAACAGCCTATGTAACGGGCGCAGAGGCAAAAAGCTTCTACCAGGCGCAAAACTCCGCCGCTACCCTAAAAGTGTTGTTTGTGCCTTACGGCTCAATCTCTGACTCTGCCGTTTCGGTTACAGATGCCCAACTAAAGGATTACTACGAGCGCAACAAAGAGCTTTATAAGGTAGAAGAAGGCCGCACGATTGAGTTTGTAACGATACCTGTTGCCGTTTCTGCAGAGGATAGCACGTACTACAACCAGGAGATTGCCGAAATCTCCAAGCAATTTGCGAGCACCACCAACGACTCTGCCTTCGTTAACGCTAACTCTGACGTGCCTTTCAGCGGAGCTTACGTGAACCCAGGCGAGCTGCCGGAGGAGCTGCTGAAGCAACTGCCGCTGGAGAAGGGCAAAGTATACGGCCCTTATACTACCAGCAGCAACGTAACGCTCTACAAAGTGAGCGACATCAAAACGGCAGATAAGGACGCTGTAAGAGCCAGCCATATCCTGATCCGTCCGGAAAGCGATACACCGGAGGACAAGGCTGCTGCCAAGGTGAAAGCGCAGGACGTACTGACACAACTTAAGAACGGCGCTGACTTTGCACAGATGGCCGCGCAGCATGGCTCAGACGGTACTGCCTCCCGCGGTGGTGACCTGGGCTGGTTCCCGGAGGGGCAAATGGTGCCGGCGTTCGAGAAGGCCGTATTTGGCTTTAGCGGCACAGGGCTGCTGCCAAACCTGGTGGAGACAGAATATGGCTACCACATCGTGAAGGTGACAGAGCCTAAGACAAAGCAATCTTATAAGATAGCTGCCATTACACGCAGCCTTGAGCCAAGCGAGACAACCCGCGACGCAGCCTACGCTGTTGCTGACGAGCTGGCCGGCACAAGCGGTAATACCGAGGAGTTCAGAAAAAATGTAGAAGCTAACAAGTCGCTGGTAAAAGAAGAGGCCGCCAACATCGGCAAGAACCAGGTACTGGTGAATAACCTCACCAGTGCACGCGAGCTTGTTCGTTGGGCTTATGCCAAAGATACCGACATCGGTGACGTATCCCCTGTTTATGAAATCAATGATCAGTTCGTAGTGGCTACCTTAACAGGCAAGCGCGACAAAGGGTACGCCTCTGTTGCGGATGTGCGCGAGGAGCTGACCGCAGCCGTTCGTGAGGAGTTGAAGGCGAAGCAAATACTGGACAAGCTGAAGGGCCAGCAAGGCTCTGTGGATCAGATGGCCGCTGCCTATGGTCCGGATGCCATCGTGCGTACTGCCGACAACGTAACGCTTGCTTCTAACTCTATCCCAGGCATTGGCGTGGAGCCAGTAGCGGTAGGCAAGGCCTTCGGCCTGAAGCCAGGTAGCCGCACGACGCCGTTTGAGGGCGAGGCCGGCGTGCTGGTGGTAGAGCTGACAAGCCTGAACCCTGCTCCGGAGATTGACGATTTCTCTAACGTGAAGCAGCAAATCCTGACAACCCGCGCAGGCCGTGCCGAGACGCGTGCGTTTGAGGCCCTGAGAGAGAAAGCCGACATAAAAGACAACCGCGTACGCTTCTTCTAAGCCAACCGGTTATACTTCATACAGAGAGCCACTCCCCCTAAAGGAGTGGCTCTTTTTTTATACTTTAAAGTATGGCTATACTTTAGGCAGGCCAAAACCAAACCGATTGTGTATCTTCATAGTTAAGAGAAAAGAGACGTATAGGTAGGGGCAGGCTTTTCGTTTTAAGATAACTATGCACAAGAACATACTTTATACTTTGCTGCTCGCATTGGCGGTAGTGCTAGCGGCTCCGTTGGCGGTAGCCCAGCAGCAACAGGACCTGGAGCTAGCGCGGCAGTACTTCAGCCAGGGCGACTACGCCAAGGCGGAGGAACTGTATGGCAAGCTGCTCGACAACGATCGGCTGTTCCATGCCGTGTACCCCGACTACCTGAAGACCTTGCTGGCTCAGCGCAACTATAAGGAGGCCGAGAAACTGGTGAAGCGAACCGCGAAGCGCTTTCCTGATAACCCGGGCTATGAGGTGGACCTGGGGCGGGTGTACCAGGCGGCAGGAGACAAGTCCGCGGCAGAAAAGCAGTTCGACAAGCTGCTGGCAAGCATGAAACCCGAGGCAGCGGTGGTGGTGGCCAATGCCTTTATGCAGCACGAGATGTTCGACTACGCCGAAAAAGCCTATCTGCGCGGGCGCCAGATCAGCAACGACCAGACTGCTTTTACACGTCCGCTCATCGCGCTGTACGCCTATCGCCAGCAAACAGAAAAGCTGATACCTGAGGTGCTGAACCTGCTGCAGGAGAACGAGAGCGAGCTGGGATATGTGCAGAGCCGGCTTCAGGGTAGCCTGCAGGAGGAAAAGAACTTCGACGTGCTGGAGAAAGAGCTCATCATGCGGGTGCAGCAGAACCCAGACAAACTTGCCTACAGCGAGATGCTGATCTGGCTCTACATCCAGCGAAAAGATTTTTATAGCGCGCTGATGCAGGCCCGCGCCGTGGACAAGCGCACACGAAGCGGCGGTACCCGCGTCATGGAGCTGGGCACCATCAGCTTAAGAAACCAGGACTACGAGGGGGCGATTGAGGCATTCCAGTACATGGTAGAGGAGTATCCCGATGGGCCATACTACCTGATGGCGCGGCAGCGGCTGATA
Organism: Pontibacter chinhatensis; assembly: GCF_900113285.1. GTDB lineage: Bacteria > Bacteroidota > Bacteroidia > Cytophagales > Hymenobacteraceae > Pontibacter > Pontibacter chinhatensis. The sequence goes on along the minus strand of NZ_FOOT01000003.1, from coordinate 221,488 downwards.
AATGCCCGCGAGGAGCAGGTGGAGAACACCTTTCCGGTAGACAAGGAAAAGATACTGGCTTTGATTACCGATTACGATGCGCTGCTGAACGAGGTGGGCCGCCGCCCCGAGACAGTGGAAGTGCTGCAGCACATGGCCGGCCTCTATGCCTTCCACCTGGATGAGAAAGAGAAAGCCATCGCGCTGCTGCAGGAAGCCATTAGTATGCCCCGCGCCAACCCGGCTCTGGTAGCAGACAGCAAGCTGACGCTGGGGGATATTTACCTGCTGAAGGGAGAGCCTTGGGAAAGCACGCTGCTGTACTCGCAGGTGGAGAAATCGCACAAGGAGACACCTGTAGGCCATGAGGCCAAACTTCGGAATGCCCGCCTGAGCTACTATAGGGGCGATTTTGAGCTGGCGCAGGCGCACCTCGACATCCTGAAAATGGCCACCAGCCGCGAGATTGCCAACGACGCCATGGACCTGAGCCTGCTCATCACCGACAACACCGGCCTGGACACTTCTACGGTGGCAATGAAGGAGTATGCCGCTATTGACCTGCTCATCTTCCAGAACAAGCTGCAGGAGGCCTTAACCGCCTTGGATGGCATGCTGCAGAAGTACCCCGGCCATAGCCTGACTGATGAAATATACTTTCAGAAAGCGACTATATTTGAGCGGATGGGCCAGTTTAACCAAGCGGTGGAGAGCCTGCAGAAGATCGTAGGCAACCCTCAGTACGATATCCTGAGCGACGACGCCCTGTACCGCATGGCCTATATCTACGAGGAGAACCTGAACGACAAGGAGAAGGCGCAGCAGCTCTACAACGAACTGCTGGTGAAGCACCAGGGCAGCGTGTACGCGGCAGAGGCCCGCAAGCGCTTCCGCAACCTGCGCGGCGATAAGCTGAACTGATCTCCGTTAAGAGAAGAAAATAAAGAGGATAAGTATAAAGACCAGGAAGAACCCATACATAATCAGGTCCAAAGAGTAGTTTTTATACTTTTCGTAAGTTTCTCTGAATCGTTTCACCACTATTCCTGTTAAGGTTGCAAAAGTAGCAAAATAAAGCGTGAAGGGAAATCAGACCAGGCAGGTGCAGGTTAAATTAACTACCTTTGCGACAGAACAAGTATAGTGCAGCAAGAGTTTATGGAGAAAAGGTGGGTAATTAGCCCGGAGGCACCGGCAGAGGTAGTGCAGCGGCTTGCAGAGGAGCTAAAAATAAGTGCCACATTGGCTTCTGTACTTTGCCAGCGCGGCATCTGCACCTTCGACGAGGCCAGGCACTTTTTCCGCCCCTCCCTGCAGGACCTCCACGACCCTTTCCTGATGAAGGACATGGACCGCGCCGTGAACCGCCTGAACGAAGCCCTGCACCGCAACGAGCGCATCCTGGTCTATGGCGATTACGACGTGGATGGCACCACCTCCGTAGCCCTCATGTATGGCTTCCTGCGCAACTATACTTCCAGCATCGATTTTTACATTCCCGACAGGTATAAAGAAGGCTACGGCGTATCGAGCCAGGGCATTGACTGGGCGGCCGAGCATGGCTTCACGCTCATCATCAGCCTCGACTGTGGTATAAAGTCCGCAGACAAGGTGGCTTATGCCTCTACCAAAGGCATCGACTTCATCATCTGCGACCACCACCTGCCCGACGAGGACATCCCACAGGCAGTGGCCGTGCTGGACCCCAAGCAGGTGGATTGCCCTTATCCCTACAAAGAGCTCTCCGGCTGCGGGGTAGGCTTTAAGCTGCTGCAGGCGTTCTGTATGCAGAATGATATAGACCAACGGGAGGCTTACCGGCTGCTGGATCTGTTGGTGGTAAGTATAGCCGCCGATATCGTACCCATTACCGGGGAAAACCGCATCCTTGCATACTTTGGTCTGAAGTATCTGAACGGCCCGCAACCCATGCGGCCAGGCTTAGCCGCCCTGAAAGAGCTGGCCGACATACGCAGCGAGATGGACATTACCAGCATTGTGTTTGGGTTTGCACCGCGCATTAACGCCGCCGGGCGCATGGGCGATGCCAAGAACTCGGTACGCATGCTGCTGGCCCAGACAAAGGAAGAGGCCTTTAAAATGGCCGATATCATCAATGAGTCGAACAAGGAGCGCCGCGACAAGGACAGTAATATCACCAAAGAGGCCTTGCAGATGATAGAGCAGGATGATTTCCTGCGTAACGCAAGCTCCACTGTGCTGTACAAAGACTCCTGGCACAAAGGCGTAATCGGGATTGTGGCCTCGCGCTGCATTGAGCATTACTACCGCCCCACCATTATACTTACCCAGTCCAACGGCAAGGCCTCTGGCTCGGCCAGGTCGGTGCATGGATTTAACGTGCACGATGCCATCGAGAGCTGCTCTGACCTGCTGGACCAGTTTGGCGGCCATATGTACGCGGCAGGGCTTACGCTGCCAGTAGAGAATATCCCTGCCTTCAGGAAGCGCTTTGAAGAGGTAGTAGCCAATACCATTACCGAAGAGCAGAAAATACCACAAATTGAGATTGATGCGCCGCTCAAGCTAAACCAGATTACCCGCAACTTCTACAACATCGTGCGGCAGATGGAGCCCTTTGGCCCCGGCAACATGCGCCCGGTGTTCGTGTCAGAGTGCGTCTATGATACCGGCAGCGTACGCGTAGTCGGCGATTCGCACCTGAAGCTGCGCCTAACCCAGGACGGCTACTTTAACATCGATGCCATCGGCTTTGGGCTGAGTGATTACTACGAGAGAATCAGCAAGGGTATTCCGTTTGATGTGTGTTATACGATTGAGGAAAATGAGTTCCGGGGCGTCATCACGCTGCAGCTCCGCATCAAAGACATCCGCATAAAATAAGTAAAGGCTCCCGGTAAGGGAGCCTTTTTGTTTGAAGTATAAAGTATACTAAAGTATAAACCTACGGCAGCGGCTGCAGGTGCTTTAGCTGCGAGAGCGGGCTTTCCTGGTCGTAGCGGCTGTAGACGATAAACTCGGGCACGCATAGCTGGCGCAGCTGCTCAAAGTCGCCGGCAAAAAAGTTGATATCCACGGCAGCATCTATACCCGCCACGGAGCCGCGGTCGGTAAACTGCCAGAACATCCAGTTGTCGGTGTGGTATGTTTCGGGTTTTACATCGCTGTAGCGCGCAATCCAGAATTTATACTCCGGGAAATGGCCCTTCAGATAGCGCCGGTAATAGTTCTGGCCTGTGTAAATGATGGGCCGCACGCCGTAGTGTGCCGTAACGGCCTCCAGCCATGTCCGCACATCCTTGCGCAGCTGCTCCGGAGATACGTTTTTATCCATCACCTCCAGGTCCAGCACAGGCGGAAGGTCGCCGGGCTCCAGGTTCACGGTGCTTGTAAAAACCTGTATTTGCTCCTCAACCGGCGCAGTTGGCCTGTAGAAGTGATAGGCACCGCGCTTAATGCCATGGCGTTTGGTTTCTTCCCAGTTGCGGTTAAAGAACGGGTCTTGCCAGTAGCTGCCTTCAGTTGCCTTTATAAAAGAAAAGGCCATGTCCGACTGGCTCACCAGCGTCCAGTCAATCTCTTTCTGCCACCTCGATACGTCTATGCCCCTTACCACTGTAGTGGTGCTGTTACTCTCTGAAGAAGCGGCTTTAGGCTCGTTGGCAGAGGTACCACCAGAAGCTGTGGCTACAGCTGTAGCGCTGCAGACCAGCAAAGCCGAGAGGATAAGCCTCCGGCAGGCCGGGAACAATAAACGTAAGGTCATAAGTAAGTAAGGTTGAAGATTGTAAGCGTGTATCAAATTAAATATTAAATTAAGATGAGGCAATAGTTGGTTAATAGGATTATATAGATTGTTGGATTTGTTTTAATAGTATTCTTTTAATATATAATAGGTAATGTAAAGCGGTCACTACCTGGCATTCTCATTGCAGGAAGTCGGCATTATGCGTAATTTAGCCACGATGATATTGAGAGCTGAACACCTGATAAAGAAATATAAATCCCGCACCGTTGTAAACGACGTAAGTGTGGAGGTAAACCAGGGCGAAATTGTGGGGTTGCTGGGGCCTAACGGTGCCGGAAAAACCACATCTTTCTACATGATTGTGGGCTTGGTGAAGCCAAACTCCGGTCGGATTTATCTGGATAAGGAAGACATAACGGATCTACCCATGTATAAGCGGGCCAAGCGCGGGGTAGGGTACCTGGCGCAGGAGGCATCCGTGTTCAGGCAACTGACGGTGGAGGAAAACATCTTATCGGTATTAGAAATGACCGACCTGCCCAAAAAGGCGCAGTATGAAAAGGTGGAGGAGCTGCTGGAGGAGTTTTCACTGACGCACGTGCGCAAGAACAAAGGTATTGTGCTGAGCGGTGGCGAGCGCCGCCGCACCGAGATTGCCCGCGCCCTGGCCGTAGACCCTAAGTTCGTATTACTCGATGAGCCTTTTGCCGGCGTAGACCCTATTGCCGTGGAGGAAATCCAGAGCATCGTGGCCAAGCTGAAGAACAAAAACATCGGCATCCTCATCACCGACCACAACGTAAACGAGACCCTGTCCATTACCGACAGGGCTTACCTGCTGTTTGAGGGAAAGATCCTGAAAGCCGGCACCGCCGAAGAGTTGGCAGCCGACGAGCAGGTGCGCCGCGTATACCTGGGCAAGCACTTCGAGCTGAAGCGGAAGATTTAATTGCTGATTGTGAATTGTTGATTGCTTTTCTCGTAGAGTGAAACCATGAACGGGAAAAAACATCATCAACTAAATGACTTAGAGTCATACAAGGTAGCTTTCAATCTGAGCAACTATGTCTGGGCAAGAGTAGATGTTTGGGATTACTTTCCTAAGAACACAGTTGGCATACAGTTTACTAGCGCCGTTGACAGTATTTCTGCTAACATTGCAGAAGGGTTTGGGAGATATAACAAGAAGGATAAAATTAAGTTTTATAGGTACGCGAGAGGTTCTGTGTTTGAATGCTACGACTGGAATGAAAAGAGCCGGATCAGAAAACTGTTGAGCCAGGAAGAGTATGAACAAGTGTTTGCGGAACTACAAAAATTGCCCAAATTAATAAATGGTTTGATAAAGCTGACGAACGAGAATCTGAAAGATTAACCTATGAACAATCAGCAATCAACAACTAGCAATTACTAACCTTTGGAAATACTAAATTCGATACTGACGTGGGTGATGAAGAAGCGGATCCATGACATTGATCTGTTTCGGAAATACCCGCATGAGGTACAGTTGGAGCTGTTTCAGGACCTGATCAGCACGGCTAAAAGTACAGAGTGGGGCAAAAAGTATGGCTACGGCGATAGCCTGAGCGTGCAGGAGTTTCAGGAGCGGGTGCCCATCAGTGCTTACGAGGACATGTATCCTTACATTGAGCGCATGATGAAGGGTGAACAGAACGTGCTGTGGCCTTCCAAAATTGAGTGGTTCGCCAAATCCTCGGGCACGACCAACGCCCGCAGCAAGTATATTCCCGTTAGCCCGGAGTCCTTGGAAGACTGCCACTACAAGGGCGGCAAGGACATGCTCTCCATCTACGTTAACCTCTACCCCGATACCAAGCTCTTTACCGGCAAGGGCCTCTCTATTGGCGGCAGTCACCGCCCCAGCGAGTTTAACGCCAAAGTAAATTGCGGCGACGTGTCGGCAGTGATCATGCAGAACCTGCCCATCTGGGCCGAGGCCATGCGCACGCCTCCACTTAAAGTGGCTCTGATGGACAAGTGGGAGGAGAAGATAGAGAAGATGGTGGAGGTAACCGTAAAAGAGAACGTGACTAGCCTCAGTGGCGTGCCCACCTGGACTTTTGTGTTGCTGAAGCGCATCCTGGAGGTAACCGGCAAAAGTAACATCCTGGAAGTATGGCCCAACCTGGAGCTGTTCACGCACGGGGCTGTGGCCTTTGGCCCGTACCGCCAGCTTTTTAGAGAGCTGATCCCATCCAGCCAAATGAATTACCTGGAAGTATACAACGCCTCCGAGGGCTTCTTCGGGATACAGGACCAGGCCGGCACAGAAGACGAAATGCTGCTGATGCTGGACTACGGCGTTTACTATGAGTTCATTCCGATGGACCAATTCGAAGAAGAGCATCCTAAAACGCTGACGCTGGACCAGGTGGAACTTGGGAAAAATTACGCCCTTGTGATTTCGACCAACGCCGGATTGTGGCGCTATAAAATCGGCGACACGATCCGTTTTACCAGCCTGAGCCCATACCGCATCAAGATATCGGGCCGTACCAAGCACTTTATCAATGCCTTTGGCGAGGAGGTGATTGTAGAGAATGCAGAGGTAGCCATCACCGCTGCCTGTGATGCCACCGGGGCCGTGATTTCTAACTTCACAGCTGCGCCGATTTACCTGGAGAACGACAAGCGTGGCGGCCACGAGTGGCTAATAGAATTTGAGAAGGAGCCAAGTGACCTGAAGCGGTTTACGCAGGTGCTGGATGAGAAGCTGCGCGAGGTAAACTCCGACTACGACGCCAAACGCCAGAACGACATCGCCCTGCAGGAACCGTTGGTGCATGCCGCCCCAGTAGGCACTTTCCTCAACTGGCTCAGCCACAAAGGCAAGCTGGGTGGCCAAAACAAAGTTCCCCGCCTCAGCAACACCCGCGAGTACTTGGAGGAAATAATGGAAGTGAACGGACTATAAGGAGTTAGAGAGTTTAGGAGTTAGAGAGTTAAAGGAGCTTTAACCATTCCTGCTCATCTTCTCCTGTCATCCTGTAAGGATCTTGGTAGAAGGGAGGTTAAGCAACAGCTACAAGGCAAACAGGCTGCTGTATTGATAGCACAGGCTCCCCTCCTTGACTAAGGAGGGGTAAGGGGTGGTTGGACCCGGCACTACATAGTATAAAAGTATAAAATAGCAGCCCCGGCAAGTATAAACCTGCCGGGGCTGCAGAGGCATCTAGTTTATCCTGAAACCTTTAACTGTGAAGGTTCAAAAGATGCGCTACAGTTACGGGTGTTGATTTAATCTTGTAATATTACTACTATTGAAGCTGTGGACTTGTGGGTAACTCGAGAGAGTTATCCATAAATCCACAGCTATTTTTTATCTGTATCGCTATGAATAAGCAGGAACAGAAGAAGAAAGCCAGAGAAGACTGGATCAAGGTCTATCAACAACTGGGGTCCATCAGCAAGGCTGCCCGCCGCTGCGGCATCGCCCGCTCCACCCTGCAGCGGTGGATCAGACGCCAGGCTGAGGAGGGATTGGGGGACCGCTCCAGAAGGCCTCACCGGATGGCCAGGCAGAAGTGGGACGACGAGGTGATCAACCTAATCCTGGACACCCGAGACACCCATCGCTACGGCAAGATCAGGATCTGCTCTCACCTGCTTCTGCACCATCAGATTAAGATCTCCCCTTCAACCGTAGCCCGGGTGCTGGAGAAGTACAACATGAAGCTGATCAAGCGCTATCGAAAGAAGAAGGATTTTAAGCGCTACGCCAAAGATATTCCTGGGGAGAGGGTTCAGATGGATGTCTGCAAGATAGATACCGGCATCTACCAGTACACAGCCATCGATGACTGTAGCCGTTTTAGGGTGCTATACACCTACTCCAAGAGGACTGCTAAAAACTCTGCCCTCTTTCTGGAGCGGGTGGTCGAGCAGATGCCTTTCCCGGTACAGCGGGTCCAAACGGACAGGGGGCGGGAGTTTTTCGGTCTTGCCTTCCAGGAGAAGCTCCGTGAATACGGCATTAAGTTTCGGCCTGTCAAACCACGCTCTCCCCATCTGAACGGCAAAGTGGAGCGAAGCCAGCAGACTGACTTGCAGGAGTTCTACGTGGCGGCTAATCTAAAAGATCCCCAGCTAAACGACCGGCTGGAGGAGTGGCAGTTTCACTACAACTGGCACCGCGCCCACAGCTCGCTGAAAGGAAAAACGCCCATGGATGTGGTAACTGAGAAGTCAGCCCTCACCCCGCTGTGGGAAGACATCGAGGCAAAGTATGATGCGGCCAGAGAACCGGTACGTGAACAGAACTACGGCTGGGAGAGAAAACTTAGCAAGTACAAAACAAAACGAAGGCCTGCAGAAAATTAGAAATATCTAACTTTTGGCAAGCCTTCTAGTGTAGCGGATCTATAGAACCACTACACTTTAACTCTCCATACTTTAGAAGAGTCTTTTTCTAAAACAACGTGAACAGGAGCATTCTCTCTGCTTCCCTTCACTGTATAGCTAAAGAAGGCTTTGCCTCCTTCAGAGTAACCTTCAACCTCACCTATCGCATCTATTACCGCTGGATTTTCCTTTATGTATTCTTGGGCGGCGATAAACGCATCTGTTTCTTTGATCTTTATGGAGATCATAACATTAATAAGTAAGGCGATGACGAAAAGTATGGCAAAAGCACTAATTATAATCTTTGTTAATCTGCTCATTGTAGCGTTATAGCTCGGAAGTTAAAGCAAAGTTAACAAAGTATAACTCTATACTTTCCTACTCCAGGAAACTGCTCATAAAGCCGCCCTCCTTGTTGGCGTTCTCACCGCGGGGCATCAGCGCTTCAATCAGTTTCTTCACCGGCATCGACTGCAGCCATACGCGGCCCGTACCGCGCAGGGTAGCCAGGAACAAGCCCTCTCCGCCAAAGATCATCGACTTAAGGCCACCGGCACGCTGCACACTGAAATCGATGCCTTCCTCAAAGGCTACCACGCAGCCAGTGTCCACGCGCAGGGTTTCGTTGTTTAGCTGCTTTTCTACAATCGTGCCGCCAGCGTGCACGAAAGCCAAGCCATCGCCCTGCATCTTCTGAAGTATAAATCCCTCGCCGCCAAAGAAGCCAGAGCCAAGCTTCTGGTTGAAGTGAATGCTGAGCTTGGTGCCCAAAGCCGCTGCCAGAAACGCGTCCTTCTGTGCGATGAGTGTGTTGTTACGCGTCGCACTAAGGTCTATAGGCAGGATGGTGCCAGGGTAGGGGGCCGAGAAAGCCACGCGGCTCTTGCCGTAGCCACGGTGCGTAAAGTGCGTCATAAACAGCGACTCGCCCGTAATCAGGCGGCTACCGGCAGAAACCAGTTTGCCGAGGAAGCCTTGGCTGGGATTAGATCCGTCGCCCATCTTCGTCTCAAAGTCGATGCCCTGCTCCATGTACACCATGGCGCCGGCCTCGGCTATCACCGTCTCGTTCGGGTCCAGCTCAATCTCCAGCACCTGGATATCGTTACCGAAAATTTTGTAGTCAATCTCGTGTGAGTTTCTCATAGTTATAGTTTGAGGTTTTGAATGGGTAGAAAGTTAGTTGAATTTTTAGAAAAAGAACGAATAAAGCCGGTGCGTAACGTATAGGCACCGGCTTTATTTATGCAGTTTAATCGTCTCTACTGAGGAAGTGGTTTAATCTTCTTCGTCTTCCTCTTCGTCATCATTCTTTCCTTTCCTGCGGCGGGCTTTGGGCAGGTTTTTGTCGTCCTCCTCGTCAGACACGGCGTTGGTGTTGCGCACAAAGTCCTCGTCGGTTTCCTCTACCTCCTCGCTTTCCTCCACATGAAATGCCTCTTCCTCCTCCCGCTTCGCCTTTTCGGCGGCGTCGCGCTTCATCAGCTTTTTATCATCCACGTTTTGGTTCAGGAACTCGTTTATCCTGTCGATGCTGTAGTTGGAGATGATTTCGCCGTGCTCATTCACCTTGATCTCGAATCCCTCTAAATCCTTGTGCACCCGCGACTTCTTCTTCTCGCTTTTACTCTCTTTTTTATTTTTAGCCATGGTGTTTCTCCTGTTTTATACTTAGGTATATAAGCTAGGGAGGAGGAATTTGTTGCAGTGGGGAGCAAAGGGCATTAAAAAAGGCCAGCCACAGGGCCAGCCTTTTATACTTGTAAGTATGATTTTATACTTTATGCGGATACGTAGCTGCTCAGCTTGGCAATAGCTGTCTCAATGCGCTGAACAGTCTCCTCGCGGCCGATTACCTCAATAATCTGCATCAGGTCCGGACCAGCCTCGGCACCGGTTACAGCCAGGCGCAGGGCCTGCATTACCTGCCCGATCTTCATGCCGTGGCGCTCCAGGATGCTTATCAGCAGGTCCTTCACAGTGTCGGCATTCAAGTCCTGCAGCGAGGGCAGCTCATTCTTGAAGTCCTCGAAAACGGCAACCGACTGGCTGTTCCATTTCTTAGAGGCCACTTTCTCGCTATACTCTTCCGGTGCCACAAAGAAATACTTGGCCTCCTGCCAGAAATCCTGCGGGAACGACACGCGCTCCTTCATCAGGCCAGCGATTTTCTCAGCTTTCTCGGGCGTGGTGGTCAGGTTGTGCTCCTCCAGGGCCTTGATCAGGTAACCGGCTAGTTCGCTGTCTGGCTTGGCGCGCAGGTACTGCTCGTTAAACCAACGGGCCTTCTGTATATCGAAACGGGTGCCGGACTTGCCGATGCGCTCCACGGAGAACTCGTTTGCCAGCTCCTCCATCGAGAAGATCTCCTGGCTGGTGCCCGGGTTCCAGCCCAAGAAGGCCAGGAAGTTTATAAAGGCCTCCGGCAGATAGCCTGACTCGCGGTAACCAGAAGAGATTTCGCTGGTAAACGGATCCTGCCAGCGCAGCGGGAACACGGGGAAACCCAACTTGTCGCCGTCGCGCTTGCTCAGCTTGCCGTTGCCGTCGGGTTTGAGCAGCAGCGGTAGGTGGGCAAACTCCGGCATGGTGTCTTCCCAGCCCAGGTAGCGGTACAGCAGCACGTGCAGCGGCGCTGATGGCAACCACTCCTCGCCACGGATCACATGGGTGATCTCCATCAGGTGGTCGTCCACGATGTTGGCCAGGTGGTAGGTCGGCATGCCATCCGACTTCATCAATACTTTATCGTCTATGGAAGAAGAGTGCACCATTACCCAACCGCGGATCATGTCTTTCAGGCGAATTTCCTCCTTGCGCGGCACTTTCAGGCGGATTACGTAGGGCTCCCCGCTCTCCAGCTTCTGCTTCACCTCATCCTCAGGCAGGGTGAGGGAGTTCTTCATCGTCATGCGGGTGATGGCGTTGTACTGCGGCGTGGCCACTTTGGCGGCCTTCAGGCGCTCGCGCATCGCCTCCAGCTCTTCGGCTGTGTCGAAGGCGTAGTAGGCATGGCCTGCCTCCACCAGTTGCAGGGCATACTGCATGTACATCGGCTTGCGCTCCGACTGGCGGTAAGGGGCGTGTGGGCCGCCTTTCCAGGGGCTCTCGTCCAGCTCAATGCCGCACCACTCCAGCGACTCGCGGATGTAATCCTCGGCACCCGGCACAAAGCGGTTCTGGTCTGTATCCTCGATGCGCAGGATCATCTTGCCGCCCGTTTTGCGGGCCAGCAGGTAATTGTAAAGGGCGGTGCGCACACCACCGATATGGAGAGGCCCTGTCGGACTTGGGGCAAAGCGTACTCTAACTTCTCTTTCCATGTATGGTTGTCTTATTCAGCACTGTAAAATTCGCTGCAAAGGTACGAATAAAGTATGGTTTCGTAACGGTAAAATGCCGCTGGAGTTGTATAAGGCCGGTCTCTGCTCCAATACTAATAATAAGTTGCAATATACTCGCTACTAATGCCTTGCGTATCTGCTTAAACAATACACTGCAACATGGTAAAGAAGCGCGCATGGTTGATTTGGGGCCTGCTAAAGGAAACAGGCCTGGAGTTTATCGACAACAACTCCTTCCAGAAGGGAGCGGCCCTGGCGTACTATACCATCTTTGCGCTGCCGCCCATGCTCATTATCATCATCAGTGCCGCTGGGTACTTTTTTGGGGAGAAGGCCGTGTCGGGCGAAGTATACTTCCGCATCAATGAGTTGATAGGGGCGGAGGGGGCCTCTGCCGTGCAGAAAATGGTGGAGAGCGTGAATGAGTTCGGCGCTTTTAACCTGGCGGCGGTTATTGGCGTTATCACCCTTTTTATAGCCGCCACGGGTGTTTTCATCTCCCTTCAGGACTCCCTGAACGAGATATGGCACGTAAAGCCGGTGCCCAAGCGCGGCTACGTAAAGCTGCTGCTGGACCGTTTGCTTTCCTTCGGGATGATTCTGACGCTGGCCGTAGTGCTGCTACTCTCCTTAATGGCAAATGCCATTCTGGTGGCCATTGGCGATTTCCTGACGGCGCGCTTCTCGGGCTGGATTGTGTATGTGCTGCATGGGGTCAATTTTGTGTCGGCTTTTCTGCTGATGTCGTTTCTGTTTGCCTGCATTTACAAGTTTTTGCCAGATGCCAAGATAAAGTGGCGCGATGTGGGAGTGGGGGCGTTGGTTACGTCGCTGCTATTCGTGGTGTTCCGCGGCTTGATCGGATTCTACCTGGGCACCAGCGACGTAGCGTCGGTATACGGGGCAGCCGGCTCGGTGGTGGTGATACTTACCTGGGTGTTCTTTACCTCCCAGATCATTTTCTTCGGGGCCGTGTTCACGTTTGTGTACTCGCGCAAGTATGGCCACAACATTTATCCGGCAACCTACGCCGTGCGGGTGATCCGGCAGGAGGTGGAGGTAGGCAACTCAGCAGTGAACGCAGAACCCGGAAAGCACGAGCGTGAAGCATACGGCGAGCCGGAGGAAAGCCAGGAACCGACAGAGGAAGGAGAGGCGGATAAAGGAGCAAATATTTAGAGTTGAGGAGTTAGAGAGTTTAGGAGTTAGAGGGTTAAAAAGTGCCGGCTATACTATCCTAGCTGCTGCTTCCTGCAACTGGAAAGAAGCTATCCTTCCAAATACCACTGTTCCTCTAGTTCCCACAAACCCACTTTTCCATAGCCAGCTTGGCTCCCTCCTAGGCCGGGAGGCCTCGCCTTCGGGCATCGCGCGGTGTGCCTGAAGCTGCTCCTCGCTCCGCTGCGGGCTGCCGCATCTGCGGCACCGCAACATTCACAAGGCGCTCAACCCAAAGGCTGGGGATCATTCGATAGCCACAGCTTTTGCTGTCATCTCGAGTAGCGCGAGAGATCTCTATAGAATTCCAGATATCTCTTTCTGTCGGAACGACAGGAGCAAGTATGATTCCCCTCCTAGGAGGGGCAAGGGGTGGGTTTATACTTGTAGGAAATGTAGCGACCTGTCCGCGAGAGCTGAGGCTATGAAATTTATACTTCAGCCAAAGTAGTTACAGACTCCCCGCCTTAGCCAAGGAGGGGCCAGGGGTGGTTGGGCCCGGCTACTGCAAGTATAAAACAGCAAAAGCCAGAGAAGCTATACTTGCCGCCTCTAGCTTTTGCCAAAAAATCTTTCGTCGATAAATCTACTTCGTGGCGATGCAGGAAATCTCTACGTTTACGTCTTTGGGCAGGCGGCTTACCTCCACGGTTTCGCGGGCGGGCGGGTTGCTGGTGAAGTAGCTGCCGTAAGTCTCGTTGATGCGGCCAAAGTTGTTCAGGTCTTTTACGAAGATGGAGCACTTTACCACGTTGCTGAAGTCCATGCCGGCCTCGGCAAGTATAAACTGCAGGTTTTTCATCACCATGTGTGTTTCTTCTTCGATGCTGCTGTTAACCAGTTCGCCGGTTTCCTGGTTCAACGGGATCTGGCCTGAAACATATAAAGTGCCGTTGGCCAGTGTGGCCTGGCTGTAAGGGCCAATAGGGGCCGGAGCCTTGGGCGAGTTGATAATAATATGTGCCATAGACGTTTGCTTTTAGTTTGTATCTTTACCATCAAAAGTACAGAAAATATGCACATCGTTGTTTTGTCTGGCCCGGAAATGGCCGCCGAGTTCAAGCAAAAGTTTCAGGAGGAGCGGGAAGGTGTAAGTTATACTTTTCTGCAAAGTCATAACCTGCTGGATGAGCAACTGAAGCCGGCCGATGTGGTATTTGACTTTCTGCTGCATGAACAGCCGGAGCGTCTGAGCCTGTATGCGCCGGAGCAGGTGGTGTTCTGCAACGCCGCCACGGTACAACTGGCCGCTTTGGTAAAAGAGGCAGCCCTGGAGCGACCCTGTACTTTGATTGGCTTCAACGGCCTCCCGACGCTGTTTAACCGCCCGGTGCTCGAGGTGAGCGTGCTGCATGACGGCTGTACAGCAAAACTACACGAAGTATGCCAGGCGCTGGGCACGGACTACCTGCTGGTGGACGACCGGGTAGGCATGGTGACATCCCGCATCATCTGCATGATCATCAATGAGGCTTGTTATACGTTGCAGGAGAAAACAGCTGGCATCCACGACATAGACTTGGGCATGAAGCTTGGCACCAACTACCCCAAAGGACCTTTTGAGTGGGCAAACCAGATAGGTGTGAAAAATGTGTACGAGGTGCTGCAGGCGGTATATGAAGACACCAAAGAAGAGCGCTACAAAATCTGCCCCCTCCTGAAGACAAAGTACCTGCGGAGCGAGCGGTTTTAAAGTATAGCTCCTCTGTCTTTTGCTGTTTCATACTTACAGTACCGGGTCCAACCACCCCTACCCCTCCTTGGCTAAGGAGGGGAGCCTGTAGTAACTGATGCTGAAGTATAAGTTCTATAGTCAAAGTACAAACACCCCTGTAGTCCCCTCAAGGGGACAGTTTGTACTTACTACTTTCCCTGTCATCTCGAGCAGCGCGAGAGATCTATCGGGGAATTCTAATCAGATCTCTCCCAAAGGTCGAGATGACAAAAGCCGTGGCTATCGAATTCTTTCCCAGCCTTTGGGTTGAGCGCCTCGAGAGGTTCCGGTGACGAACGAAGTGAGGCAGCCCGAGGCACGAGGGCAGGAAGCGAAAGCAGCGCGATGCCCGAAGGCGAGGCCTCCCGGCCTAGGAGGGAGCCAAGTTGGAGATGCAACGGTAGGTATGCAAGGCTGGAGGATGAACGGCAGCTAGTAAGGATAGCCTGTGTCCAGTTGCAGAAAGCGGCGGCTAAGCAAGTAGAGCCAAAGTATAAAGTATAAGCAAAGTATAGTAAAGTTTAGAAGTATGGCTTTCAATGACAGTTGGGTCACAAATCCAACATCATAGTTAGGCACGAGTTACAAACCCGCGCCAGCAAAGCAGCGACTAAAGTATAACCAAAGTATAAAAACTCAATACCTCTCTCCCCATACTTTAAAATCCCTATGCTTCTATACTTAAGCTGCTTTTCCCTATCTTAAGCCACTACTTGTACTTTAGCTTATGAAAACAACTTTACTCACACTCCTCCTAAGTATGGCAGGTGTTGGCGCCATGGCCCAGGCCAATGAGGCGGCTAACTACCAAATCACCATCAACGGCAAAACCCAGGATGTAGCCCTGGGCAAAGAGTATAAAATCAAGATTAACGGCAAAGAGGTAACAGTTGCCGTGCAGCAGAAGGATATCCTAACCTATCAGGACGACTGGATTTCGCTGCAGTACCCCAAGGGACTGCAACCTGCCATTGCCTCGCCCGATCCGGACCTGGAGCAAATTACGCTGGTGACAGCCAGTGGCAACGGCGTGTTGGTGCAGAAGTATAAAACCATCAATCCCGCCAGCTTGATAGACCTGATGCTGAAGGAGGTGACGAACGAGGAGGCGAGCTTCGGCTATAGTATGACGGAACGGCCATTTGAGCAAAAGCTGAAATCGGGGCAGCAGGCGAAGGGCAAGTCGGTGGAGCTGAAGTATGGCAACGATGTGCAACATTACACGGTGGCAGCGCTGGGTGACGAAAGTGAGGGGATCATGTTCATCACCATGCTCAACACAGAGAACGGCAACGAAGACAACAAGGTGATACAGCTGTTCCTGGAGTCGTTAACCTACCACCGGGACTAAACGAGTCGTAATAAAAAAGGGAGCTATTATAGCTCCCTTTTCTGTTTTTATACTTGCGGTCGGTTACTCCACCGTAACAGACTTAGCCAGGTTGCGCGGCTGGTCTACGTTGCAGCCTCGCATCACGGCGATGTGGTAAGACAGCAACTGCAGCGGAATAACGGACAGCAGCGGCGTCAGGTGCTCGCTTGTCTCCGGAATCTCGATCACGTGGTCGGCCATGGCTGGTATGGTTGTGTCGCCTTCGGTTACGATAGCGATCACCTTGCCCTTGCGGGCCTTCACCTCCTGCACATTCGACACGATTTTCTCATAAGAGCTGTCCTTGGTGGCAATTACTATCACCGGCATATGCTCATCAATCAGCGCAATCGGGCCGTGTTTCATCTCCGCAGCCGGGTAGCCTTCCGCGTGGATGTAAGAAATCTCTTTCAGCTTCAGAGCACCCTCCAGTGCCACCGGGAAGTTGTAGCCGCGGCCCAGGTAAATGCAGTTAGGAGCGTCCTTATACTTTTCTGAAATCTCCACAATCTGGTCGTTCAGCTGCAGCGCCCTTTCTACTTTCGATGGAATGGTCTCCAGCTCCACCATCAGCTCGTGCAGCTTAGTGGTTTCCAGGGTGCCGCGCTTGCTGCCGATGATCATGGCAATCAGCGTCAGCACTGTTACCTGGGCCGTGAAGGCCTTGGTACTGGCCACGCCAATCTCCGGGCCGGCGTGGGTATAGGCGCCTGCATCGGTGGCACGGGCAATAGAGGAGCCCACCACGTTACAGATACCAAATATGGTAGCACCCTTGGACTTAGCCAGCTCAATGGCCGCCAGCGTGTCAGCCGTCTCGCCTGACTGCGAAATAGCAATCACAATGTCTTTCTCGGTGATGATCGGGTTGCGGTAACGGAACTCAGAGGCATACTCCACCTCCACCGGTATGCGCGCCAGGTCCTCGATCAGGTACTCGGCCACCAGGCCAGCGTGCCACGAGGTGCCGCAGGCCACGATGATGATACGCTCCGCATTCACGAACTTGTTCTCAAACTCGCGGATACCCGACATCATCAGGTGGTTGCTCTCGGCAATCATGCGGCCGCGCATGCTGTCCAGGATAGAGCGGGGCTGCTCAAAAATCTCCTTGAGCATAAAGTGCTCGTAGCCACCCTTCTCAATCGACTCCAGTTCCATCTCCAGGCGCTGCACGTATGGTGTCTGCTTCACGTCCTCCTTGGTGCGGATGTCCAGCTCCCCGTTGTTGATGATAGCCAGCTCGTAGTCGTTCAGGTACACCACTTCGTTGGTGTACTCAATGATAGGCGTGGCGTCGGAGGCCAGGAAATACTCGCCCTCGCCGATGCCCACCACCAACGGGCTTCCCTTGCGGGCCGCGATGAGTTGGTTTGGGCTGTCTTTGGATAGTACCACAATGGCATAGGCGCCCACCACCTCGTGCATGGCAAGCCTCACAGCCTCCGGCAGCGTGCAGTTGTTGTTGGTGCGGATGTCCTCAATCAGGTTGATGAACACCTCCGAGTCCGTCTCTGACTGGAAGGTATGGCCTTTCTCCAGCAGCAGCGTCTTCAGCGAAGCGTAGTTCTCAATAATGCCGTTGTGGATGATGGCAATGTTGCGGGAGGTAGAGTAGTGGGGGTGGGCATTCACATCGTTCGGCTCGCCGTGGGTGGCCCAGCGGGTGTGGCCCATGCCAATGTTGCCGTGCGTGTCGAAGTCGGCCAGGTAGGCCTCTAGGTCCGCCACCTTCCCTTTTTTCTTATAAACGTTCAGGTCGCCGTTCATCAGGGCGATGCCTGCACTGTCGTACCCGCGGTACTCAAGCCTTTTCAGGCCTTTGATAATAATTGGGCTCGCTTCGCGGTGCCCAACGTAAGCTACAATTCCACACATAGGATTTTTTAATTATTCTCTCAAATAAACACATAGGAACTGCAAATGTACCCATTTCCGGCATATCTGTATAACTTCTGCTTTTTTGCTTTGTGCTTTTATGTACTGCATAAATGTAAATTATTAATTTACAGAGGGATGTGGTAAAACAAAAAGGCTGCTGCTTTATTACGAAAATGTAATATAAGCGGCAGCCTTTTGTAGTTTGTGGTAATATTCCTTTTCCCGGATGCCCTTACACCTGTTCAGGTTTTACGTAAAGTACAATAAAGGAGTAAGGAGCGGGTCGTGAATTATTTGCTTAACTCGTTGTATAAATTATAGCAATTATCCAGCAGGGTATCGTCGGCGTACACCGTGCTGATCTCTTTCTTCTTCACGAAGTCAGCAAACAGGGCATTCAGGTTATCGCTGAAGTCCTCGTTTGTTTTGTTAATGGCATCGGCGTACTCCATGCCGCAGCGCACAAACGCGTTCGTGTCCGCAGACTCCAGGAAAGAAAGCATGCTGTCGTCAATATCCAGCATTTTAACCTTCTCGGCCAGGTCATCGCTGAATTTTTGCGTATAACTGTTGTTGTACACCGTAAACACCGACTTAGAATCCTTAAAGATAGGGTCTTTTTTGTAGGTGGTTTTCAGGTACATCGGGATCAGGCCTGTCATCCAGTCGTTGCAATGTACAATATCCGGGGCCCAGCCCAGTTTTTTCACGGTTTCCAGCACGCCCTTGCAGAAGAAAATGGCGCGCTCATCGTTATCCTGGTGGAATTTGTTGTTTTTATCAACGAAAACTGACTTCCTGTGGAAATAGTCTTCGTTATCAATAAAATAAACCTGTAGCTTCGCGTTCGGAATGGAGGCCACTTTAATAACCAGCGGCTTTTCATCGTCACCCACGGCGATGTTGATGCCCGACAGACGCACCACTTCGTGCAGACGGTTCTTGCGCTCGTTAATGAGGCCGAACCGCGGAACAAAGATCCGGATCTCCATCCCTCTTTCCTGCATACCCTGTGGCAGCGTCTGTAAGAACTCTGCTACTTTCGTGGTTTGTAAGAAGGGATTGATCTCGGTGGCGGCGTAAAGGATTCGCAATTTAGACATGGGTATGTATTTAAGATTTTAATAAGCAACAGTATAGGGTCGTGCAAAATTAGTATTTTTTATTCTGATTTTCAATTTAAAACGCTGTGACTTACTTTTGCCGGCTTTACGAGAGCATTACAACACATACTACCGACAATGGAAGTTATAGAGCGGGTTGATACCATCCGGGAGCGTATGCAAACCCTGCGCTGCAGCGGCAAACGCATAGGTTTTGTGCCAACCATGGGCGCCCTGCACGAGGGGCACCTGCAATTGCTGCGCGCGTCTGTGCAGGAAAACGACATTACTGTTTGCAGCATCTTCGTTAACCCCACGCAGTTTAACAACCCCGATGATTATAAATTATATCCTCGCACCATAGCACAGGACACCGAGCTGCTGAAGACAGTTGGCTGCGATATTCTGTTTGCCCCTAAAGCTGAGGATGTATATGTACAACAATCACTGCTGCAGTTTAGTTTCGGGCCGCTGGAGGCCGTGATGGAGGGCGAGCACCGCCCGGGTCACTTTAACGGCGTGGCTACAGTGGTGAGCAAGCTCTTCCACTTTGTGCAGCCGCACCGCGCCTATTTCGGGCAGAAGGACCTGCAGCAGGTGGCCATTGTAAAGCAGCTGGTGCAGGGCCTGAGCTTCGATGTGGAGGTGGTGCGTTACCCCATCGTCCGGGAGGAAGACGGCCTGGCCATGTCGTCGCGCAACAAGCGTTTGGATGCGAAGCAGCGCCAGACAGCCCCCTCGCTCTACGGTGCCCTGCAGCTGGCAAAGCAGCAACTGGGCAACAAGCCTGTCTATAGTATAAAGGCGGCTGTGGAGGCCTACCTGTCAAGTATGGATGAGGTGCAACTAGAGTATTTCGAGATAACTGACCCGGACACGCTGCGGCCGTTAACAAATGTGCAGCCCGGGCAGGAGGTAGCGCTGTGCATTGCCGCCTTCGTGGGCCCTGTGCGCCTGATAGATAACATGCTCGTGAATCTAAACGAAGTATAGATTGTTTAGAAGAGACAGATAGGGCAGGCGGCTGTTAGAGTTGGTAGTTATTATGCAGTCAATTCTCTAACTTTGCGCTCCAATACAAATTACACCATGTATATTGAGGTTTTAAAATCCAAAATCCACCGTTGTAAGGTAACGCAGGCCGAGCTGCACTATGTAGGCAGCATCACAGTTGATGAAGACCTGATGGACGCCGCTAACATCGTGGAGAATGAGAAAGTACAGATCGTCAACATCAACAACGGGGAGCGCTTTGAGACCTACGTGATCAAAGGCGAGCGCGGCACCGGCACCATTTGCCTTAATGGTCCGGCAGCCCGAAAGGTGCAGGTGGGCGATGTGGTGATCATTATCTCTTATTGCAGCATCAAGTTTGAGGATGCCAAGACCCATACACCCACGCTGGTTTTCCCGGACCAGCACAACCGCCTGGTATAACCCCACTGCATGAATAAACTGCTCTCGTTTCTGAAATATGTGCTGCTGCTGGGCGTTTCCGCATTTCTAATGTGGTATGCGCTTAAGGAGCTCGATTTTCAGAAAATGTGGGCAGAACTGCAGAGCGCAGATTATGGCTGGGTGCTGGTCTCCCTGGTGATGGGGGCGCTGGCCTACGTAAGCCGGGCCCTGCGCTGGCAGATGCAGATAAAGCCGACAGGCTACAATCCGCCGCTCCGCCATACCTATAATGCCATGATGGTGGGCTACATTGCCAACCTGGTGCTGCCCCGCATGGGGGAGGTGGTGCGCTGCACCATGCTGCGTCGCTCCGATAACCTGCCCATCAACACCGGCTTCGGCACCGTGATAGCGGAGCGCATCATTGACATGCTGATGCTGATACTGGTGGTGGCGCTGACCTTCCTGGTGGAGTTCGGCCGCATCCGCGATTTCTTCCTGAGCCTTCTCACCGACAAGTATAATAGCCTGGAGCAAAGTATGAGCTCGTTCTACTGGGCATTCTGGGTGCTGCTTATCCTGGCCGTGGCTATACTTTTTGTCATGCTGCGCTACCTGAGCCTGCTGCGCAAGAACGTATACTTCCACAAGGCGGTGCACTTTGCCAAGGGGCTGCTCCGAGGTATTTTCAGCATCACCAAACTCGAGAACCAGTATACTTTCTGGGGCCATACCATCTTTGTGTGGCTGATGTACTACGGCATGAGCCTTACCGTTTTCTATGCCCTGCCTGCCACTGCCCACCTGGGCTGGGGTGCGGCGCTCTCGGTGCTGCTGGCGGGCACGCTGGGCATGGCGGCGCCGGTGCAGGGCGGCATCGGGGTGTACCACCTGATGGTGCAGGCCACGCTGCTGCTGTACGGGGTGCCCAAGGAGGCCGGTATGGCCTACGCACTGCTGGCGCATACTTCGCAAACACTTTTGGTAGTTGTAATGGGAGTGATTAGTTTTATGGCAAGCATGCTGCGCCGCACAAGGCCGGTAACACAGCAAAGCCATACTTCAGCCTGATTACATGAGCTCGCAAGACAAGATTTATACTTTGCCGCAACTGCTAAAGCAGGTGCAGGCCTGGCGCGAACAGGGCCAGAAAATCGTTTTCACCAACGGCTGCTTCGATTTGCTGCACTTGGGGCACGTAGATTATCTGGAAAAAGCCAAACAACTCGGCGATAAGCTTGTTTTGGGGCTGAATACCGATGCCTCCATCAGTCGTATCAAAGGCCCTAGCCGCCCGTTGCAGGACGAAATGTCACGTGCGCGCGTTATGGCATCGCTTTTGTTTATAGATGCAGTAGTGCACTTCGATGAGGACACGCCCCTTAAACTGATTGAGGCGGTGCAGCCAGACATCCTGGTAAAGGGAGATGACTACGCCGTAGAGCAGATTGTGGGGCACGAGGTGGTGCAGGCCCGGGGCGGTTCCGTGATGACGGTGCCTCTGGTGAAAGGCTATTCGACCACAAACATCGTAAGGAAAATAGAAAACCAATTAAACAAACATAACTAACGAATCATGATCTGGATAATAATGATTGCCATGATGCTTGCAAGCTGGCTTGTGAGTTGGCGATTAAAAAGTAAGTTTCAACAATATTCCCAAATTCCGCTTAGCTCTGGCCTTACCGGCCGCGAGGTGGCTGAAATGATGCTGCGCGACAACGGCATTACCGATGTGCGTGTGATTTCCGTAGCCGGTAAACTGACAGACCACTATAACCCGGCTGACAAAACCGTGAACCTGAGTGAGTATGTGTACGAGGCGCGTAGTGCCGCTGCCGCCGCTGTAGCCGCCCACGAATGCGGTCACGCCGTACAGCACGCCACAGCCTACAACTTCCTTAAGTTCCGCTCTGCCATGGTGCCTGCGCTAAGTATAGCCTCCCGCTACATGCAGTGGATCCTGCTGATCGGTATCCTGATGCTGCAAAGCACGCCAATACCGCTGGCCATTGGGGTGGCCCTGTTTGCCCTTACTACCCTGTTCAGCTTTGTAACGCTGCCTGTGGAGTTTGATGCCAGCCGACGCGCCTTGGCTTGGATAGACCGCAGAGGCATTGTAACCACACAGGAGCACGGCATGGCGAAAGATGCGCTTAAATGGGCTGCCATGACCTATGTGGTTGCTGCACTTGGCTCACTGGCCACCCTGCTGTATTACGCTTCGCTGCTGATGGGTCGCCGCGACTAGGAAACGTTTAATCTGCCCTTATAATAAGAGCGCCGCCTTTGCTTATTGCATTGGCGGCGCTCTGCTTTTCCCGGAATTTGCACCTATTTCTGATTTTTCACTAGAAAGCCATACTTGCACCGCAACAATTATTAGAATAACAGGTTGAATTAATGCAACTGAATTTTCTAGTTTTGTACCGGAATTAAAAAAATAATCAAATATCATCCTTTAGATAACTGATATGAATTTTGAACTAACAGAGGAACACTTGGCAGTTCAGGCGGCTGCCCGCGAATTTGCACAGACGGAGTTGCTACCCGGGGTAATCGAGCGCGATGAGCAGCAGAAGTTCCCGACGGAGCAAATCAAGAAGATGGGCGAGCTTGGCTTCCTGGGCATGATGGTAGACCCTAAGTATGGCGGCGGCGGCATGGACACTATTTCCTACGTGCTGGCCATGGAGGAAATTTCCAAGGTAGACGCCTCTGCGTCGGTGGTGATGTCTGTAAACAACTCGCTTGTGTGCTGGGGCATAGAGAAATTCGGTACGGAGGAGCAGAAGCAGAAGTACCTGCCAAGGCTGGCTACCGGTGAGATCATAGGCGCTTTCTGTCTTTCGGAGCCAGAGGCCGGCTCTGACGCCACCTCGCAGCGCACCACCGCCGAAGACAAGGGGGATTACTACTTGCTGAATGGTACTAAAAATTGGATTACTAATGGCAGCACAGCTTCCGTCTACCTTGTAATTGCACAAACTTACCCTGAAAAAGGGCACCGCGGCATAAACGCCCTGATTGTGGAGCGTGGAATGGAAGGATTCGTAGTTGGACCTAAGGAAAATAAATTAGGAATTCGTGGCTCTGATACCCACTCTTTAATGTTTTCTGACGTAAAAGTACCAAAAGAGAATAGGATAGGAGAAGATGGGTTCGGATTTAAGTTTGCGATGCAAACACTGGCTGGAGGACGCATTGGTATTGCTTCCCAGGCACTGGGCATCGCCTCCGGGGCTTTGGAACTGGCCCTCAAGTATTCTAAGGAGCGCAAAGCATTCGGTGTGGAGATAGCTAAACACCAGGCAATACAGTTTAAATTGGCTGATATGGCAACGAACATTGAAGCTGCGCGCTTGTTATGTCTCCAGGCAGCTTACGACAAAGATTCTCACCGCGACTATGGTCAGTCTGGTGCAATGGCTAAGCTGTTTGCCTCTAAAGTAGCAATGGAAACGACCGTAGAAGCAGTACAAATTCACGGTGGTTACGGTTTCGTGAAAGAGTACCATGTGGAGCGTTTGATGCGTGACGCCAAGATCACACAAATTTATGAAGGAACCTCTGAGATTCAGAAAATAGTAATTTCGAGAGAACTACTGAAGTAATAAAGCGCTTAAAAGTCTGTTTCCATGTGATTTGAGCTATAGATAGTCTTTATTGAATTAAAATAAATTTTAAAATTAGATTTGAATTTTATAAAGATTACTCTTAGCTTTAGGCCAAAATTAAAGGGTTTATAGTATAAAAGTTAGTTGGTAACACACATGGAAGATTACAATAAGATTATTGAATCGCTTGGGGTGCGGTTCATTAAGGCTAAGAATCTGGTGTTGCAGCAGCCATTTACGGTGCGCAACTACTACGATGTAGGCAACAATTTGATCCTGCTGCACAAGGGCAGTATCTTTTTTGGTGAAGAGGAGCAGGTGGTAGAAGAAGGGGAACTTCTATTCATTCCTGGCGGCCGCAGCACCAAGGTTACCTATGGCCCGTCTGGTGAAGGAAAGTCCATCACAAATGACGACCTGATCACGAACAGAGAGAAGTTCTTCAGAAGCAACAACGACCTGGACCTGATCGGTGACGCGGAGGAAAGCCACAGCTATGTGAGCTTCGAAGCTAAGGTGTTTGACTCAGTGAACTTCTTTGCATCGCTGGATCTGCCTGCATTCCTTATCTCCAACAACACGAAGCTCGCCAACCTGGTGATCAAAGTAGTGGAGGAGAACATGCAGGAACTGCCAGGCAAAGAGCGCCTGATCAACCTGTACACCGAGCAGATTGTGGTGGAAATTGTTCGCCATATCCTGAGAAACAGAATGTTTGTGGAGCAGCTGGCAACAAACAGCACCTACTTTAAAGATCCGCGCCTCATCGACCTGTTCAACTACATCAAGGAGAACCTGGGCGGCGACCTGTCGAACAAGGTGCTTTCTAACGTAGCCAACGTGTCGGAGGACTATGTAGGTCAGTACTTCAAGATGCTGACTGGCATTAACCCGCAGGACTACATTGAGTACCAGCGTATGGAGCGTGCTGTGTTCCTGCTGCGCACAACTAAGAAGAGCATCCGCGAAATCGGAAAAGAAGTGGGTTACAAAGACACGGCTTACTTCTGCCGCCGCTTTAAGATGATGTTTGGTATACCTGCCGGTAAGATGCGCCGCCGCGAATCAGCGATGAACATCTAAGGCAACGTTATACGAAGCAACAAGAGAAGAAACCTCGGCCAAAAAGCCGGGGTTTTTTTCTATGTGGTTGCCAATCACAATCACGTCGGCGCCGGCCTCCAGTGCTGCGCTTGCCTTTTCAACCGTGTCAATCCCTCCTCCCACAATCATGGGAAGGTCCACTGCCTCACGCACAGCTCGTATCATCTCTGCAGAGACCGGCCGCATGGCTCCGCTGCCACCATCCAGGTAAATGTACTGCAGCCCCAGCAGCTCGCCGGCCATGGCGGTGCAGGCGGCAATAGCAGGCTTGTCGTGGGGTATGGGCATGGTGCCGCTCATGTAGGAGGCCGTGGTCTGGCGGCCTGTGTCTATGAGCATGTAGCCGGTAGGGTATACTTTCAGGGCGCTTGCCTTAAGTATAGGAGCAGCCAGAACGTGCTGGCCGATAAGAAACTCTGGGTTGCGGCCCGAGATGAGCGAGAGCAGGAGAATGCCATCAGCTTGCGGGTCGATGTGTTGGTGGCTGCTCGGGAAAAGTATAACCGGCACGTTGCTGTGCTGCTTCAGGAGGCGAATAATGCCGGCTTGGTTCTGGGAGGTAATCAGGCTGCCACCGACGAAGAAGAAATCCACGGGGTGCGCATCGCTCAGGGTAAGAAGGCTCAGGCAGGAAACCTCTGTCAGGTTGTCCGGGTCGAGCAGCAAGGCAAAGTGCTTCCTGCCTGGAGTAAATGGTATTCTGGATTGGTCGTTTTTAAATGGCATCCTTCTCTGGAACGGTATACGCTGGTGTCTCTGTTACAGAAGCCATCACTGTAGGTTCGACTACGGCAGGCTTAGCTGCAATATCGTTATTTTTATTTTCAGAGACACTATTTAAGTATTCCTCCAGCTTTTTGGTGGCATACATCACCAGCAGCGCCATGGCCTGCTGTTGCAAAGCCTTGCTCATCCTGGAATTCAGGAACGAATCAGGCTTTTTTTTTACGGGCTGCGCTTCAGGGTAAGTATAGTGCTGCTGCTCCGAGGGCAATGTATAGTCGCTGCTCGGGGCATGCGTGTGCGCCTCGTAATCAATCATGGGTGTGGACGTATGAATGGGGTAGGTAGGGTAGGCGGCTGCTACAAAAGTGCCGTGTGGCTCGCCTTTGCCTTTTTTGCCGGCTTTCCCTTTCGAGAGTTTCTTCTCCTTTTTCTTGCTGCTGCCAAAGAGCATGCGCTTTAACAGCAAGCCGGCCAACAGCACGCCACCGGCTATGGCCACCTTTTTGCCAATCTCCTGGCCCTGCGCCTTTATCTGGTCCATGTCGCCTGCCAGCGCCCTTCTGTACTCCTCCTTCTGCCTCTCCAGAAACTCGCGCTCGTTATCAAACAATGGGTTGTTCAGTTCGCTCATAGTTGTTTTTCTCGTTTGTCTGATTTGTAGATGGTGTTGTCGAAAGCCTTATCGGCCATGCCTTGAAATACCTTTTTATCCAGTCCCACCGCAAGTATAACTAAAAGTATGATATAGAAGAGGGCAACGATGCCAAAGCCCCAGAAGGAGCTGTCGAGGAGGTGGTTGAGCAGCAGGCCCAGAAAAAGGCTCAGGAAGATAAGCACCAGGAACGCTACAACCCCAAGCAGGACAGCATGTATGGTGCTTACGAAGGAAGCCTTCAGCTTTTCCTGTATTTCAAGCCGTATAATGTCTATGCGGGTATCAATGTACCCCATCAGGTTTTCCAGGAGGTTGGGGTTTCGTTCGCGGGTTCCGTTATCTTGTAGCGCCATGTTTCCTATCTGCTTTTCAAATACTTGTTTTTTGTATACGAGGGTGGATTAAAAAATTTACGTAAAGTATAACTCGTTAAAACTGTAGTACGGATAATGAGGTTAAGTGTATAGGTTTAGTTAAATTTAAGGCTGATCCAAGATAAAATTCTGATACCTGCTTGAGCCATAACCACTACCAAGTATTAGGAGTAGGCCAGACGGCCTCGGCGCAGGAGATAAAGACGGCATATAAGCGGCTCGCAATAAAATACCACCCCGACAAAAACCCCGGCAACCAGTTTTCCGAGGAGATGTTTAAGCAGGTGAACGCCGCCTACCAAGTGCTGTCAGACCCTCGCAAGCGTGCGCTCTACGACCTTCGGCTGCAATACCAGCGCGAGCAGCAGCACCGTGCCGTTATGCAGCACCAGCCCCGCCGCTACGAGCCTCGTCACTACACCACCCGCGAGCCCGCCGGGGTGCACGAGCGGCATTACAAGAAACGCCAGCCCAAGAGCAGTGGCTTCTCGCGCAAAGACTGGTACATTACGGTGGCTTTTGTCAGCGGACTTATACTTTTCAGCCTGCTGCTCAAAACCGTTATGGATCACATCGCCGGGGAAGATAAGTATAAAACAGCGCTTACCTACATAGCAGACGGAAAGTATACGAGCGCGCACCGCCTGCTCACGGATGCCATCCACTTTATACCCGATAAGGCCGCCGCTTACGAAGCCCGCGCTATGATTGAGTTGGATGTGTATGAAAACTATAACTCGGCGCTACAGGACCTGAACAAAACTATATCGCTGCAGGAACAGCCCTCGGCGCAAGTATACTACATGCGCGGCCGCAGCCTGCAGCAGCTGGAGCAATACCGGCAGGCAGAGGAGGACCTTACAAAGGCGCTGGAGTTGAACGACAGGCTCTGGCATGCCCACCTGAAACGGGGAGAGATACGCCTTTTCTACCTGCACAAGTATGACGACGCTATTGCCGACCTAAACACCTTTCTTAGGAACAGCAGCACTGGCCCGGAGCAGGTAGAGGCGCTAACCTTCAGGGGCTTTGCTTACTACAAACAGGGGCAGTGGGAGCAGTCGGCGCAGGACTACCAGGCCGGCCTTGTGGTGGACAAGGCAAACGGCCGCCTGCACTACCTGCTGGGGCGCACCCAAATGGAGCAGCAGCTGCCGGATTCGGCCTGCGTGCGCTTTTCCAAAGCCTATGAGCTGGGCTATAGTGCCGCCCTGCTGGAGCTGCGGGCCAGGTGCCAGCCCTAATGCAGTTCTCCAGATGTTACTTCCCGTTCCCAGGCTTCAATTTAAATGGCCGCTATACTGCCGTTGCCGCACCGCAGGTAGGCAGAGTCGCCCTTCATGGCAGAACCCAGATTAGTGTTGATGCTAAAGTATAAACAGGGGCCGGAAATCCTCGTTTTAGTGATAAATAGGGCCACTTAACTAACTGAGGAAGGGTAACTGAACGGTTACCGGCTGCGTTATGGAATTGGCAGAAGGTCTGTTCGCCGCTTTCAGATGGAGGGCGGAAGTGATTATCAAAACCCGTCTCTGACGCTGTTGAAGGCCTTTTGCAAAGGGTGCAAAAACAAAAAACCCTCACCGGTTAGAGTGAGGGTTTCGTGGTGATGAGTGGAATCGAACCACCGACACAAGGATTTTCAGTCCTTTGCTCTACCAACTGAGCTACATCACCAGCTCTTGTTGTGCCCCTTTGTTCCGAAAGGGTATGCAAAAGTAGTAACCAATTTTGAAGTAGCAAACATTCGGCGGAAAAATATTTTAAAAAAAGTATGCCAGCGTACACCTTTCTTAATATTCCGCTATCTTTATCTACCAAATAGTATGTATAACGAATAATTTGCCGTGATAGGAATAGAGAACATCATCTTTTTAATTGTGGCTGCCGTTGGCATCGGGCTTTTTGTGTGGCAAATCCGCAAGATCCGCAAAAACATCCTGTTGGGCCGCGACACCGATCTGGCTGACAACCCTTCGGAGCGCATCAATAAAACCTTGCTGGTGGCCTTTGGCCAGCAGAAGATGTTTAAGCGCATGCTGCCAGCCGTGCTGCACCTGTTCGTGTACGTGGGCTTTATCGTGATAAACATCGAGGTGCTCGAGATTCTGATCGACGGCATCTTCGGCACGCACCGCGTGCTGGGCTTTGTGGGTCCGCTCTACAGTGGCCTGATGGCGATAAACGAAATACTGGCCGCGCTGGTGATCATTGCCTGCGTTATGTTCCTGTGGCGCCGCAACGTAACCAAAGTGCCGCGCCTGGCTACGGGTGTAGAGATGCGCGCCTGGCCTAAGATGGACGCCAACGTCATCCTAATTACAGAGATTGTGCTGATGCTGGCGCTGTTCGTGTTCAACATCGCCGACCTGAAGCGCGTGCTGCTGGCCGGAGAGGAAGTAGTGGGCGCATACCCCATCAGCCAGTTCTTTGTGGATGCTTTTGGCAACGACCCGGACCAACTGTATGTGATTGCCAAGGTAGGCTGGTGGTTCCACATCCTGGGCATTTTGGCCTTCATGAACTACCTGCCGAGCTCCAAGCACTTCCACATCATCATGGCTTTCCCGAACGTGTACTACTCCAAGCTGCTGCCAAAGGGCAAGTTCACGACCAACCCGGCCATTACGCATGAGATCAAAGCCATGCTGGACCCCAGTTACCAGCCGCCTGCTCCGGAAGTGGATGCGGAAGGCAACCCCGTGGTGCAGCGCTTCGGTGCTAAAGACGTGGAAGACCTGACCTGGAAGCAGCTGATGGATGCCTATACTTGTACCGAGTGCGGCCGCTGTACTTCTGTGTGCCCGGCCAACATCACGGGCAAGCTGCTCTCGCCGCGCAAAATCATCATGGATACCCGCGATAGGATGGAGGAGAAGGGCGAGCATCCGGCCATTTTCGCCCCTAACCACTACAAGGAGATGGGCGTGGAGCGTGTGCAGACCACCGAGCAGAAGGAGCTGCTGCGTGGCTACATTACCCCGGAGGAGCTTTGGGCCTGCACCACCTGTAACGCCTGCGTGGAGTCCTGCCCGGTAAACATTGACCAGCTCTCCACCATCATGGACCTGCGCCGTTTCCTGGTGCTGGAAGAGTCGGCTGCGCCGGCCTCCCTGAACGCCATGTTCACCAACATCGAGAACAACGGCGCCCCATGGGCCTTCCCGGCCTCCGACCGCTTTAACTGGGCCGAGGATCTGTATGTACCGAGTAAAAACTAGACAAAAGAATTTTGAGACAAAGGATAAAAGACTTCGTGACATAGGGCCTTCAGATTGAATCCTTTGTCTTTTGTCAAATAGTCCTTTGTCCTAAGTATAAAATCAGATGGAAGAGAATAGAAGATTAGTAAAAGTGCCGACCATGGCCGAGATGGCTGCCAACGGCGAGGAGCCGGAAGTGTTGTTCTGGGTAGGTTGTGCCGGCGCTTTCGACGACCGCTATAAACGCGTAACCCGTGCCTTTGTGCAGATCCTGGAGCATGTGGGCGTAAAGTATGCCGTATTGGGCACCGAGGAGAGCTGCACCGGCGACCCGGCCAAGCGTGCCGGCAACGAGTTCCTGTTCCAGATGCAGGCGCTGACCAACATTGAGGTGCTGAACGCTTACAACGTGAAGAAGATTGTGACGGCATGCCCGCACTGCTTTAACACCATCAAAAACGAGTACCCGGACCTGGGCGGCAACTACGAGGTGATCCACCACTCCACGTTCCTGCAGCAGCTCATCAACGAGGGCAAGGTAAAAGTACAGGGAGGCGAGGCTTTCAAA
The DNA here is from genome assembly GCF_900113285.1 of Pontibacter chinhatensis. Lineage (GTDB taxonomy): Bacteria > Bacteroidota > Bacteroidia > Cytophagales > Hymenobacteraceae > Pontibacter > Pontibacter chinhatensis. Next base: position 191,140 of record NZ_FOOT01000003.1, on the reverse strand, counting down.
GGCAAGCGCATCACCTTCCACGACTCCTGCTACCTGGGCCGAGCGAACGATATTTACGAGGCGCCGCGCGACGTGCTGGCTGCCCTGGATGCCGACCTGGTGGAGATGAAGCGCAGCCGCGCCAACGGTTTGTGCTGCGGCGCCGGTGGTGCCCAGATGTTCAAGGAGCCGGAACCAGGCAAGAAAGACATCAACATTGAAAGAACTGAGGAGGCCCTGGCCACCTTGGGAGCCGGTAATGGCGTGATAGCCACCGCCTGCCCGTTCTGCATGGTGATGATGAACGACGGGGTGAAGAACAAGGAGCAGGAGGAAAGCGTAAAAGTGTTCGATATCGCCGAGCTCATTGCCCAGGCCGAAGGGCTTTCTAAATAATTGATGACTTTGTTAAATAGATTCATCGTTGTATCCGAAGAAACGAGAAGTATAGAAGTATACTTTCCGTTTGACAAGTATAAGGTACAGCATGCTCGCCTGGCTAACATTTAAATCGTAGCCGGGTTAACAATTTAACCATCAACAATACAACCATTAACTATGTATATTCCGTTTGACCAATTGCCCCCGCAGGCACGTATCTGGATTTACCAAGCCAGCAGGCCTTTGACGGAGGCAGAACAGGTTGAAATAAAGCCGCTTCTGGAGCGTTTTGCTACTGAGTGGAGCAGCCACGGCAAAGGGCTTCAGGCATCGGCGACGCTGCTGCACGGGCGTTTCCTGGTGCTGGCTAACAACGAGGATGCCACCGCCGCCAGCGGTTGCTCTATCGATGCCTCGGTAAGGTTTGTGCGGGAGCTGGAGCAGCGCTACAGCCTCTCGTTTATGGACCGCACGCAGTTGGCCTTCCTGGACGGGGAGAAAGTGGAGTTGGTGCCTATGCCAGAGCTGAAAAGCAAAGTGGCCGCCGGCGAAATTAAAGAGAATACGTTATACTTTGATACGCTTATAACCAATTACGGGGAGCTGCAGCAGGCATGGCCACGGCCGGCCGGCAACAGCTGGCTTTCCCGCTATTTCTGATCCGGCTAAACTTAATACTACTTGTTCATGCACAACATGCTTCGACAAAAGCCACTGGCAAGGCAACTGCAACAAACCGGTTTTATCGCGCTGCTCGTGCTGCTGCTCAGCAGCTGCGGCGCCAGCCAGTACCTGAGCAAAGGCGACAAGCGTTTTGGGCAGGAGGAGTATGAGCGGGCCATTCAATTCTACATGCAGGCATTGGGCAAGGCAAACAACGCCGGAGAGGTGAACTATAAGATTGCAGAGGCCTACCGCCGCTCCAACCGCCTGGCTGCCGCCGAGCCCTACTACAAAGCCGCCATAGATGCCAGCTACCGCAAAGAGGACGCTTACTTCTACTACCCGCTGGCCCTGAAGGCGAACGGCAAGTATGAGGAGGCGCTGCGCCGCATGGGCGAGTATGTGAAGGTGGCCAACAGCCCGCAACTACGCTCCATGGCCCTGCGCGAGCTGGAGAACATGCAACAGCTGAACGAGATCCTGGGGCAGGGCGAGCGCTTTAAAGTACAGAGCCTGGAGGCGCTCAATACCGATGCCTCTGAGTTTGGCCCTTACGTGCAAGGCAACGAGCTGATTTTTGCCTCCACACGCGGCCCGGGCAAGGAGTACTTGGGCAACGGCGAGGGCTTCCTGGACATCTACACCACCACCCTGACCGACTCCGCTGCTGAGATGGGCGGGGCCGTGCACAAGTATGAAAGTATAAATAGCGAGGACCTGCACGAGGCGTTCGCTACCTTCACCAACGACGGCTCGGTGATGGTATTTGCCCGTGGCAACGAGGGCACCAAGAAGGGCCGCGAGAATGTGGACCTGTTTGTGACCTACCGCCGCGCCAATGGCTGGACCGAGCCCAAAGAGCTAAGTATAAACGACCCGGAGGCTTGGGACTCTTCCCCCGCTTTCACGCCTGATGGCAAAACCTTATACTTCTCCTCCAGCCGCAAGGGCGGCTTGGGCGGTACGGATATCTACAAATCAACCTTAGACGATAACGGTCGTTTCTCCAAGCCCGAAAACCTGGGGCCGGAAATCAACACGTCCGGTAACGAGAGCTTTGTGTCGGTGGGGCCGGACGGGACGGTATACATTGCCTCCGACGGATTGCCTGGTTTGGGTAACCTCGACCTGTTCCGCATCGAGAATGGCAGGCCCGTGAACCTAGGCAAGCCGGTAAACTCGCCGGGCGATGATTTCGGAATGTACTTTGTGAACGAGCAGTTCGGCTTTTTCTCGTCTAACCGCGAGGGCGGCAAAGGCGGCGACGACCTGTACCGCTTCGTGCGCAGCGACCGCAAGCTGGTGAAGTTCTTCGTGGACGGCACGCTGTACCAGCTGCGCGAGGGAGCCCGCCAACGCACGTTGGTGCCGAACAACACCGTTATACTTCAGGATGCGACCGGCAAGCAAATCGCCATGGCCAGCACCGATGCTGAGGGCAAGTTCTCCTTTCCGCTCGATTCTGCCTCTACCTACTCTGTGGTGGCCGAGAAACCGAACTACTTTACCGCCCGCCAGCGCGTAACCACCGAGGGCAAGATGCCGGCCCAGAGCGAGCTGAAAGACCCGATGAACGAGGTGCGCCTGACGACGACGCTGGTGCTGAACGAGATTGTGAAAGAGAAACCAATTGTGCTGGAGAACATCTTCTACGACTTCGACAAGGCCAACATTCGTCCGGACGCAGCCGTGGAGCTGGACAAGCTGGTGCAGATACTCATCGACAACCCGGCCATCTCCATCGAACTGAGCTCCCACACCGACTCCCGTGGCTCCGATATCTACAACGTGGACCTGTCGCAGCGCCGTGCCGAGTCTGCCGTGGAGTACATCATCTCGAAAGGCATCGACCGAGCGCGCATCACGGCCAAGGGCTACGGCGAGAGCCGCCCGGTGGTGAAAAACGCCAAAACCGAGGAGCAACACCAGCGCAACCGCCGCACCGAATTTAAAGTGGTACGTATACAGGAGTAATCAGTGTAGCGCTACTATAGATGGAGCCGCATGGGTTTTATACTTGTGCGGCTCTTTCCGTAGTATACTTTGGGCGGTCTATACTTTGCTGAAGTATAAAGTATAGTATCAGGGGCTGCTCCCTTGAAGTATAATAAATGGCCTATACTTTCGGGAATGCCATTCCCTTTGCTAAATTTGTAGGCAAGTCATCTGAAACTATGGAAAATAGATATTTGCGTCGCGGCGTATCCGCCTCTAAGGAGGATGTGCACAACGCCATCAAGAACATCGACAAAGGGCTTTTCCCGAGAGCTTTCTGTAAGATCATCCCTGATATACTTACCGGCGACGAGGAGTACTGCGCCATCATGCATGCCGACGGAGCCGGCACCAAGTCCTCGCTGGCCTACATGTACTGGAAAGAAACCGGTGACCTGAGCGTATGGAAAGGCATTGCTCAGGATGCCGTGGTAATGAACACCGACGACCTGCTGTGCGTGGGCGCTACCGATAGAATATTGCTCTCGTCTACTATTGGCCGCAACAAGAACCTGGTGCCGGGCGAGGTAATTGCTGCCATCATCAACGGTACCGAGGAGGTGCTGCAGATGCTGCGCGACAACGGTGTGGGCATTTACAGCACCGGCGGCGAGACAGCCGATGTGGGCGATTTGGTGCGCACCATCATCGTGGACAGTACCGTCACCGCCCGCATGCGCCGCGACGAGGTGATCTCGAACCACACCATCCAACCCGGCGACGTAATCGTGGGCTTTGCCTCTTACGGCCAGGCCACCTACGAAACAGAGTATAACGGCGGCATGGGCAGCAACGGCCTTACCTCGGCCCGCCACGATGTGTTCCACAAGTACCTGGCCGCCTCTTACCCCGAAAGCTACGACCCAGAGCTGCCAGCCGACCTGGTATACTCGGGCAATATGCGCGTGACCGACATCGACCCTGAAACAGGCATGGAGGTAGGCAAACTGGTGCTCTCGCCTACGCGCACCTATGCGCCTATTGTGATGGAGATTCTGAAGCAGCACCGCAAAAATATCCACGGCATGGTGCACTGCTCGGGCGGCGCCCAGACCAAGGTGCTGCACTTCACCGAGAAGGTGCACATCATCAAGGACAACCTGCTGCCGGTGCCGCCGCTGTTCCGCATCATTCAGGAGCAGAGCCACACCGACTGGATGGAGATGTACAAGGTCTTCAACATGGGCCACCGCCTGGAGATTTACCTGCCCGAGGAGTATGCCCAGGACCTGATTGCCATCTCGAAAAGCTTTAACGTGGAGGCCCAGATCATTGGCCGCGTGGAGAAGAGCAAACGGAACGAGCTCACGATTCGCAGCCCTTATGGCGAGTTTTACTACGAAGGCTAAGTTATACTTTACCTATACTTTACAAGCGCCACAGGTACAGCACCTGTGGCGCTTGCTTTTTTTCCGGGGCTGATGTGACAAAGGAATAGAAAAGTGGGATGGTAAAAACAGCCGCAAACGCAGCAGCGATGATTTTAAAGTATAGGCTAGGTGAAATACCCCTAAAAGCCGATGTAACAAAAGCACCTCAAATTGCCTTGTTGATATAGCTTAATATAGGTATGTTTATATGATTTGTGCTGTTTGCTGCCTCATAACCAGATATGAAAACACTACAATTATCCCTTCTGCTTCTGCTTTTCTCGTTGGCTGCAGTGGCGCAAACTCACCCTGATTCAGCCTCGGTGCCACCCAAACGGTTTTACGTGGGCATTGAGCTGAGCAGCATTTCCTACAGTATGTGGGATAACACCAAGAAAGTAGGAGGAGGGTTTACGCCTATTGCGCACGCGCATATAGGTTATAGGCTAACCAAAAGGATGAACGTACAGGTGGGGCTAACCTACGGAAGGGATAAAGAAGATGTTCTTTCCGGAATATACTACGGTTATAACGATACGATTATTAACCACTACAGGAGTAAGGACAGTTATGGCGTGGCTATGCCGCTTACGGTGCACTTCACCCCATTTAACCCCGCCCGTAAGGTTCAACTTTATGCTACTGCTTCCTTTATTCCCATACTCGGTTCTACTTGGCACCAAAATTCTGAGGAGTATGAAGGAAATAGAGTCGTGACGTTTGAAAGTGATGACGCTGGATTATATGCCATTGTAACGGCAGGCCTACAGCTCAATTATAAAATCAATAATCGTTTTGAAGGCTACGGGAAAGCCAATCTGTATTATAAGAACGTCAACCAATTTACTGAGTATGCCAAGCAAGCCAGGTCGGTGTCCATTGGCCTCAATTACAATCTCAACCTGAAGCGGGAGAAGCAAGGCGGCTTTTTAGATTAACCTCGATATGAAAACATTCCAGCTATCTCTTCTGCTGCTGCTTTCCGCCTTCGCTGCTGTGGCGCAACAAACTCCGGCCAAAGATTCTGCAGAAACCAAATTCTTTGTAGGGATGGGGGTAAGTAACACAAACTACCCGATAATGGGGGAGGCCAAACATGAAGTCATTAATACAATAGTTCCGATTGCAAATGTTCATTTGGGGTATAAACTAAACAAAAGAACAATGGTACAATTAGGAGTCGGTTATGGTGCCAATGAGATAAACGGGTACAGAATAGCTGTATCAGGAGGCAACTACGGGGACTTCCATAGATATGAACGTATTCGAGGAATCGTTACTCCCTTGACCGTAAAATGGACGCCTTTTAACCCATATAAAAGGCTGCAGCTATATGTGAATGCATCGCTTGCTCCTGTTTTTGGCCACATGAAGGCAAGAGCAACAGAAACTTATGATGAGGAGGTGATTACACTGTATGATGATAAATTTTACACGTTTGATTTGGTTGCCACGGCAGGCTTAACGCTCAACTACAGGCTCAACAAGCGACTATATATTTATGCTGATGGTATCCTGCTTTACAGGAACTTATACTATTTGCCGGCTTCAGGCAACTACTTTAGAGGGAAATCAGCGGGCATTGGCCTGAACTACAACCTTAAGCTGAAGCGGGAGAATTAAAGCTTAGCTTCTTTAAGCTAAACTGGCACAGAAATTGGGATAGCGCAAGTATAAGTAAAAACCTATACTTGCCATGAGAAAGCTTCTACTACCGATCCTGCTTGTGCTGCTGGCGCTGCCGGTATGGGCGCAGGCCTCCATACTTGTTTTTACTGCCGAGCGCGGCGAGTCTTTTCAGGTGAAAGTGAACGGGCGTACCCTCAACCATACCGCCACCAACTATGTGCGCATGAATGCCGTGCGCCCGGGCGAGCATTATGTGGAACTGCGCGTGCGTACCCGGCATGGCATGTATAAAATGGGGCAAAAGGTGTTGGTGCCGCATGGGGTAGAGGCTACCTACGGCGTGCGTACCCTGGGCCGGAGCGGGAAGGCGCACCTCAAGCTCCTGAGCGAGGTGCCGCTGAGGCCGGTGGTCGTGGTGCCCGCCCCGCCTTTGCCCCGCTACCCGGACCACCACCGCCACGACGCGTACTGCGGCCACGACCGCTACGATGATCGGTACGACGATAGGTATAAAGACGACCGCTACCGAGATGACTACCGTGATGGCAACTGCCGCAACCTGCTTTCCGGTCGCGAGCTGGACCGCCTGGTAGACGCCATCCGCCACCGCGACTACGAGAGTACCAAGCTAAGTATAGCGCGTGACGGGCTGCGCGGCAACAGCATCATGGCCGACGACCTTAAGCGCCTGCTGCTGCAGTTTGACCATGAGAGCACCCGCATAGAGTTCGCCAAATATGCCTACGACTACCTCTGCGACCGCGACCGCTTCTACTACGTCTTTGACGCTTTCCGCCACGACAGCAGCGTACGCGAGCTGGAGGAGTACGCCAGAAGGAGAAGGTGAGGGGAGTTAGAGAGTTGAGGAGTTTGGGAGTTAATGAGTTTAAAGTTTAGCGTGAGATAAGTTGGCGCGGCGCAGGTTATACTTGCGCCGCTCTTTTTTTATTTCCTTTTCCTTTGAGAAAGTTCTGTAATACCGGGCCCAACCATCCCTGCCCCTCCTTGGCCAAGGAGGGGAGTTCTGTAGTTACCTGGGCTAAGGTAAAAGTTCTATAGCCTCAGTCCTCGCGCGGACAGGTCGCGACCTGTCCCTACAAAGTATAAACCCACCCCAGCCCCTCCCATGAGGGGAATTGTCTGCACACGATTACACCCCTATTAAGCTGCGCTCGCAAGCTTCGAACTCGCGTGCTCGATTGTCCTCAAGGGGACAGTTTATACTTGTTGCATCAGATACCATGGCTATTGAGGTTGATTCCCAGTTTTTCTGGGAGGCGCCTATGCGAGTTTTTCCGGTGCCCGGAGGGCATTGCGACGTCAGGAGCAAAGGAAAAGCTCCCAGCGCCGAGCGGGAAAACGAGGCCTCCCGGCCTGGGAGGGCACCAAAGCTAGAGATGAAACGAGACGTTCATGGGAACTAGAGGGGGAACGGCAGCTAGCAAGGATAGCCTGGTTCAGGTTGCGGGAAGCAGTACCTAGAGAAGTATAAATCACCAGAAGTATAAATCACCGAGTATAAAAAGGCACAAGCTACAAGCTCCCGCCAGCGAAAGTATAAAGCAGGAAGTATAGCCAGAGTATAAAGTACAGCTCAAGTATAAGTATGGCTCCGTGAGCCAGTTGAGTCACAAACTCAACACCATAGTAGACACGAGTTACAAACTCGCGCCAGCAGCGGAGAATGGAAGTATTGCACAAGTATAAAACCCTGTTCATCCACTCCTCCTGCAAATCCTGGTTAGGACAAGTATAAAAGAACAGCCGAAGCAAGTATAAAAATCATCTTCACCAACACTAAAGCCCTTGAAAACAAAAAAGGCGGGTGCTGCCGAAACAACACCCGCCTTTCATTTATACTTTCCTTAAAAACTACCTCAGCCTATCCACTGACCTTACCAAATCCTCATCGCGCTTGATGAAGCGGTTGGCCAGGGAGTTGAGCACCAGTGCCAGCAGCGGCATAAAGAAGCCCGCTTCAAACGTGCCCTTCTCGCCAGGCAGCACCAGGTCGCCGCCCACAAAGTAGGCATAGTAGAGCATGGTAATAAGCGTGGCCATCAGAATCAGCGTGTTCAGTAAGCCCAGCTTCATCTGGTTCAGGCGGCTTTTATACTGGAAAATTTCATACACGGCAATAACAATAGCGGCAATCGCCAGCATACCAATGGCGATAGTCCCTCGCTGCGGCACACTGCCTGCCTCACCCGGCTCGCCTTGCTCCGTCAGGAAGTAGGACTTCATGTTCCAGGCGGTCAGCACTACTTCCTCGCCCGTGGTTGGGTCAGTTTTAGACCACAGCGGCAGGAAAAGCACACAAATCATTGCGATAGCCAGCAGGGCCAGAAATACGGTTTGAATTCTTTGTATCATGTGATGGTTAAATTATCTTGCAAAGAGATGCAAAATTAGACAAAGACCTGTAAAACTAAAATTAAGATGCGCACTGCCTACATAGTTGATATACTTAGGACCCCTGTCGGCAAGTTTGGCGGCACCCTCAGCACGGTACGCCCCGATGACATGGCAGCGCTGGTGATGAAGGAAATCGCGGCCCGGAACCCTGGGCTGGACCCCGCTTTGATAGAGGACGTGGTGATGGGAGCAGCTAACCAGGCCGGCGAGGACAACCGCAACGTGGCCCGCATGGCGCTGCTGCTGGCAGGGCTGCCGCAGGAAATTGGCGGCGTTACCGTAAACCGCCTCTGCGCCTCCGGTTTGCAGGCGATGATAGATGCCAGCCGTGCCATTGCCAGTGGCGACGGTGACGTATACCTGGCCGGCGGCGTGGAAAATATGACGCGCGCCCCGTTCGTGATGGCTAAAGCCGAAACAGCCTTCTCCCGCACCCCGGAAATTTACGATACGACCATAGGGTGGCGCTTTACCAATCCGGCCTTGTCTAAGCTGCACTATCCGTTTGCCATGGGCGAGACAGCCGAGAACGTGGCGGAGCGCTACGGCATTTCACGTGAAACCCAGGACGAGTTTGCCCACAGCTCGCAGGTAAAGTATAAAGCGGCGGCTGAGGCCGGTAAGTTCAATGATGAAATCGTGCCGGTGCACATCGCGCAGCGCAAAGGCGAGGAGATTGTGTTCGACACCGATGAGCACCCGCGGCTGTCTTCCGTGGAGAAACTGGCCACTTTAGCGCCTGCTTTCAAAAAAGGCGGCTCGGTAACGGCCGGTAATTCTTCGGGCATTAACGATGGGGCGGCCGTGTCGATTATCGTGAGCGAGGAGGTGCTCAAGCGTTATGACCTCAAGCCAATGGCACGCGTGGTATCGGTCGCTGTGGCGGGCGTTGACCCGGCGCACATGGGCATCGGTCCGGTACCGGCCACGCAAAAAGCCCTTAAGCGCGCCGGCTTAAGTATAAAGGACATAGACCTGGTAGAGCTGAACGAGGCCTTTGCCGCACAGGCCATTGCCTGCCTGAACGAGCTCGGTCTGGACCCGGCGAAGGTAAACGTGAACGGTGGTTCCATCGCCATTGGTCACCCGCTTGGCGCCAGCGGTACCCGCATCTCCGCCACCCTGCTGCACGAGATGAAGCGTCGCGACAATGCCAGGTATGGCTTGGCTACGATGTGCGTAGGCGTAGGCCAGGGCGTGGCCGTTATCTACGAGAAAGTATAACCAAACGCTTGCAGTGCTCGGAGGTCCTGCGGGAGTTTGGTACAAAGTATAAAAAGGGGGCTGCCCCTTCTAGTAGTAAAACAGGCAGCCTTGCGTCTTTTGTCTTATGTCTTTTGTCTCAAAACCATACCTTTGCTTTATGCGGTATTTTTTAGAGATAGCTTACGACGGAACACGGTTTCATGGGTGGCAGGTGCAGCCAAACGCCCTCTCGGTACAGGAAATATTAGAGGATTGCCTTTCGAAGGTGCTGCGCGAGCCCATCAGCACCACCGGCAGCGGCCGCACCGATACGGGCGTGCACGCCATTCAGCAGTTTGTGCACTTTAACGCCCAGCTGCCTCTGGACCCGCAGCAGGTCGTTTACCGCCTCAACCGCATCCTGCCAGACGATATCTCGGCCCTCAATTTATACCTGGTGCAGCCCGATGCGCACGCCCGTTACGATGCCTTTGCGCGCACTTATCACTATCACATCACCCTCCGTAAAAATCCCTTCAAACGGTTGCATGCCTGGTATCACAGCCGCCCGCTGGATGTGGAAAAGATGAACGAGGCCGCCGCCATACTGCTTAATTACGAGGATTTTACTACCTTCAGCAAAGTGAAGGGCGATACCAAGCATTACCGTTGCAATATGTATGAGGCCGTGTGGGAGCAGGCAGGAGAGGAGTTGGGCTTTACCATCCGAGCCAACCGTTTTCTGCGCGGTATGGTGCGCCTGGTAGTAGGCACTTTGGTAGACGTGGGCCGCGGCAAGCTAACGGTAGAGGAGTTTGAGCAGATTGTAGCCAGCCAGGACAGAAGCCGGTCCAGCGGGGCCGCGCCGTCGGAGGGCTTGTACCTGGCCAAAGTAGAGTATCCATCCGAACTATTTATACCTTAAAACTAATCAACCCTTAACCCATAACTAACCTACTATGCAACTGGAAGAGGACCATCTGGGCCCGCACCTAAACGGAAAACACGTGCGGCCGGAAAGCTTAATGATGAGCTACGGGTACAATCCCGAGTGGTCGGAAATGGCTGTGAAAGCCCCGATTTACCAAACATCTACCTTTGTTTTTAAAAGTGCCGAGGAGGGCAAGGCCTTTTTTGAGCTGGCCTATGGCCTGCGCGAGAAGAATTCCGAAGAGCAGCTGGGCCTCATCTACAGCCGCCTCAACAACCCCGACCTGGAGATACTCGAAAACCGCCTTCGCTTCTGGGACGGTGCCGAGGAAGCGGCCGTGTTCGCCAGTGGGATGGCCGCCATCAGCACCACGCTGCTGGCCCTGCTCAAGCCCGGCGACGTGATTCTGCACAGCGAGCCCATTTACGGCGGCTCCGATTATTACATCAAAAACATCCTTCCCAAGTTCGGCATCCAAAGTATAGGCTTTCAGGCTTGTGCCACCGGAGAGGAAATCGCGCAGCAGTTGGAGGCGTCCGGCGTAGCCGATAAATTGGCGATGATTTATCTGGAAACGCCTGCCAACCCCACCAACCACCTCGTGGACATTGAGGAATGCGTGGCGCTGGCCCGGAAACACTCTACTGCCGATAAAAAAGTAGTCGTGGCCGTGGACAATACCTTCCTGGGGCCGGTGTTCTCGCATCCGCTTAAGCACGGCGCTGACCTGGTGCTTTACTCTGCCACCAAGTATATTGGCGGCCACTCCGACCTGATTGCCGGTGCCTGTGCCGGTTCTGCAGCCCTGATGAAGCAGGTGAAAGGCATGCGCACTTTTGCTGGCTCTATGGCCAGTCCCTGGACCGGCTGGATGCTGATGCGTAGCCTGGAGACCCTGAAAATACGCATGGAGGCGCAGGCCCGCGGCGCAGAGGTGGTGGCCCATTACCTGAAGCAGCACCCGAAAGTGGAGAAAATCTACTACCTCGGTGACCTGCAGGACAACCCGCGCCAGCAGGCCATTTACCAGAAGCAATGCACCGCCGCCGGCTCCATGATTTCCTTCGATATCAGGGGCGGCGAGAAAGAAGCCTTCAGGTTCCTCAACAGCCTGCGTCTGATTAAGCTGGCCGTGAGCCTGGGTGGCACCGAGTCGCTGGCCGAGCACCCCGCCTCCATGACCCACTCCGATATCTCGCCGGCCGACCGCGCCAAAATGGGCATCGGCGAGGGTATGGTCCGCATCTCGGTAGGCGTGGAGCACCCGGAGGATATTATCTCCGACATGGAACAGGCTTTTGCTAAAGTAGAAGTGGCTGTAGAGGCGGAAGTATAAAGTATAAGCTCTGAAGTATAGAAAGGCCGGGGCTTAAGTATAGCTTTGGCCTTTTTTATTTACTGGCGCGGGCGTCTAAAGCATTTCCGGGTCCAACCACCCCTGGCCCCTCCTTGTCTAAGGCGGGGAGTCTGTAACTGCTTTAGCTGAAGTATAAGTTCTATAGTTTCAGTCCTTTCGCAAAGTATAAACCCACCCCAGCCCCTCCCAAGAGGGGAATTTATACTTGCTTCTGTTGTCATCTCGAGCAACGCGAGAGAACTATCCAGAATTCTAGTTAGTTCTCTCCCGATGGTCGAGATGACAGCAAGGGCAGCGGCTATCGATTCTTTCCCATCCTTTGGGTTGAGCGCCTTGTAGATTTCCGGTGCCGCTGTGGCGGCATTGCGACCGAAGGGTAGCAAAGGAAATGTACACCGCGCGATGCCCGAAGGCGAGGCCTCCCGGCCTTGAGGGAGCCAAAGCTAGAAATGAAACAATAGGTAGGTAAGACTGGAGGATGAACGGTAGCTAAAGAGGATAGCTTGTGTCAAGATGCGGGAAGCAGCGGCTATGAAAGTCTAAAACCCTTCCTCTACAAATCCTGAAAATCCTGAGCCAAAACCATTAACTTTACAATCGGTTAAACAGAAGCGCTCGTACAGAGGAGACAGTGCAGCAACAGTAACCATACTTAAGCAGGAGCATACTTTTGGAAGATACATCGAAGCCAACCGGTAAAGTATTCGATTCGGACGTGCTGAAGCGGCTTTTTGCCTTTGTGAAGCCTTATATCCGGACCTTCTTCTTTATCGTTTTCCTGACCTTTGCCTCGGCCATCCTGGCTGCGGTGCGCCCCTTCCTGATTCAGTGGACGGTGGACAACGAGATCCTGAACAACGATTGGGAGGGCCTCAACCGCATGTTCGTGATACTGGGCGTGCTGCTGGTGGTGCATGCCATTGTGCAGTACCTCCATACTTACTTTGCCGGCTGGCTGGGCCAGCACGTGGTGCGCGACATCCGCGTGAAACTCTACCGCCACATCCTTAACCTGCGCCTCAAGTTCTTCGACCGTACGCCTATCGGTACCTTGGTTACCCGCAACGTGTCGGACGTGGAAACGCTGTCGGATGTGTTCAGCGAAGGGCTGGCCGCCATGATTGGCGACATCCTGCAGCTGGTGTTTATCCTCGGCTTCATGTTCTACATCGATTGGGAGCTGGCCCTGGTGAGCTTGTCCACGTTCCCGCTCATGCTCATCAGTACCTACATCTTCAAAGAGAAGATAAAAACCACCTTCCAGGAGGTGCGCACGGCGGTGGCGCGGCTTAACTCGTTTGTGCAGGAGCATATCACGGGCATGAGCATCGTGCAGATCTTCAACAACGAGAAGCGCGAGATGGAGAAGTTCCAGGAGATCAACAAGGAGCATACTCGTGCCAACATCCGCTCGGTGCTCTACTACTCGGTTTACTTCCCTATCGCTGAGATTATCGGCGCGGCGGGCCTGGGCCTGCTGGTGTGGTACGGTGCCTACGGCGTAATTGAGGATGAGATCACGCTGGGCACCCTGATGGCCTTCATCATGTACATCCAGATGTTCTTCCGCCCGATCCGTATGATTGCCGACCGCTTTAACACGCTGCAGTTGGGCGTGGTGAGCACCGAGCGCCTCATGCGCCTGCTCGACAACAAAGAGATGATCCCGGACAGCGGCACCTACGCCCCCAAGAAGATAAAAGGCAACGTGCGTTTCGAGAACGTGTGGTTTGCCTACAAAGATGAGGACTGGGTGCTGCGCGACCTTTCGTTTAACGTGAAGGCAGGCGAGACCGTGGCTTTTGTGGGCGCGACGGGGGCTGGTAAAACCTCGGTGATCAACCTGCTCAACCGCTTCTACGAGATAAACAAAGGCCACATCATTGTGGATGGCCACGACCTGCAGGAGTATGACCTGAGCGTGCTGCGCCACCACATCGGCGTGGTGCTGCAGGATGTGTTCCTTTTCTCCGGCACCATTGCCGACAACATCAGCCTGGGCAACAAAAGTATAACCGAGGAGCAGATGTGGCACGCAGCCGACTTGGTGGGAGCCCGCAAATTCATTGAAAGGTTGCCGGGCGGACTGCACTACCAGGTGATGGAGCGCGGGGCCACCTTATCCGTAGGCCAGCGCCAGCTTATCTCCTTTGTGCGCGCCATGGTCTACAACCCCGAGATCATCATCCTCGACGAGGCCACCTCCAGCGTAGACTCCGAAACCGAAGAACTGATACAGTACGCCATCGACCAGCTCATGCATGGCCGCACCTCCATTGTGATCGCGCACCGCCTCAGCACCATCCAGAAAGCCGACAAAATTATTGTGCTGGACCGCGGCGAGCTGAAGGAGATGGGCAACCACGAAGAACTGCTGGAGCACAACGGCTACTATGCGCAGCTGTACCAGATGCAGTACAAGAACATGATCGATCAATAATGAACAAAAAGGTTTTCTACATAGTGGCGGGCATTGCCACTGTCGTGTTGGTTTTTTATACTTACCTGGGCGGGTTTACGGCGGCGGACACCTCCCTTGCAACCTCCCAAACCATGTACGTGGCCGGCCAGTCGTTTGAAGGGGCAGTAGAGGACAAGGCGCTCGGGCAAGCCTTTCAGCGGGTGTCGCAGGTGCTGCAGGAGAAAAAGCTGGAGGGTCACCCAGGCAACATCTACTACAACGACCCCGACAGGAGCGGCGACAGCCTCCGCGCCTTCATCGGCATCATCATCCCAGACTCTACAGTTAAACTACCCGAAGGCTATACGTTGCGCACTGTGCCGGGTGGCCGCAAAGTGGTGCGTGCAGAGGCAACAGCCAACATTGCCCTGCTTCCCAAGAAGCTCTACGGCGCCGTGTTCGACTATGCCAAGGAGGAGAAACTGAAGCTGGAGGAGTTTTACGTGGAGTGGTTCCCGGAAGATGACAAAGGTGTGCTGGAGGTGCCTGTAAAGGAATAGCGCTATACTTGCAAGTATAGATTTATACTTTAACTTTGGGAGCAGCGGGTTTATATTTCACGCACTCCCCATCACCACAGCAATTATACTTTGGGCAAGAAAGCAGAGGCTAAAAAAGAGCTGATCTTAGAGGCAGCCAAAAGCGTGTTCGGCAGGTTGGGCTACAGCAAAGCCACCCTCGACGACATTGCCGCGGCCATCGGCATGAAAAAGCCCTCGCTCTACTACTACTACAAAAGCAAGGAGCTGCTCTACATGGAGGCCTTCTCGCAGGAGTGGAAGGCCCGCCTCTCGCACATCAAGCAACTGGCCGAACACGAGCCCAACCCGCATAAGCGCCTGCTGCTCTACATCCAGTCCTCGCTGCGCTACTACCAGGAAATCGTGTCGGAGCATACCATCTCCATCAAGGTTTTAATTGAGACGCGCGCCATGTTCCAGGAGTTGTTCCGGGAGTCGAGGGGCAAGGAGGCCAACTACTACGCCACTGTGATAAAAGAAGGAATCGCCAAGGAGGTTTTCATCCCCTGCGAGGCTGAGCGCGTCGGCTACTCCATCATGACGGTAAAAGACTTGATTCAATTCGAGGAGTTCCAGCGCGCCGATTTCCACCAGCTCCCCTCCATCGACTTTGAGAAAATTGAGCGGGATGTGCTCTACACGGTAAACCTTATACTTAACGGGGTGGCTAAAGTATAACGCATAAAAAAAGCGGCACTATTGCTGTGCCGCCCGAAGTTCGTCTAATTTCGCCCGCAGGGCATCCACATCAGGCTTGTGGCCCTTGGCTATCTCGGCCGCTTCCAGCTCTATCAGCATGTTTTTCATCTGCCGCAGGTAAGCGGCCTTATCTTTCTTCAGGCAACCTTTCTTGCTGGGCTCGTGGCAGTTTCCATCTGCGTCCATCGGCTTAAACATACTTCCCTCTCCGTAAATGAGCCACTGCGGGTTCAGGTCGTCGAAGTGCTTTACAATCGCCACCAGCTCATCCAGCAAAATATTGCAGCCGTTGATAATGTTGTTGAGGGTTTCCTCGGTGCTGCCGGTGATGGCTTTGAGGTCCTCCATTTCCAGTTCCTTCAGGTTGGTGTAGAATCTGAATCTTTTGCCGATTTGCTGTAAGTCGATTGCCATATAAAGAGTTCGTTTAGAGGGTGTAAATGCGATAGTAAATTTGCTATACGTAAGCATAACAGATTTCGCGCAAAAAAAATCCCGAGCCTTAATTTTGGCGAGCTTAAGCCCTCTCAGAAATGGCTAACGAAGTATAAGAGTCAGCGAATTTGACTAAGCGTCCTCCTGCTGCAGCTGGCGCTCATACAGCTGCTTGTACAGCCCGCGCTGGTTGATGAGTTCTTCGTGCGTGCCGTGTTGCACAATCTCCCCGTCGTCCAGCACCAGGATGCGGTCGGCCAGTTTCACCGACGATACCCGGTGCGAGATGATGATGCTCGTGCGGTTCTGCATGATGCGGCGCAGGCTGTTGAGGATGGCGTTCTCCGTCTTGGTGTCCACGGCCGAGAGCGAATCGTCGAGGATGAGGATGCTGGGCTCCCGCACCAGCGCCCGTGCAATGGACACGCGCTGCTTTTGCCCACCCGACAGCGTGATGCCCCGCTCGCCGAGCTTGGTGTCAAACTGCTCCGGGAAGCGGATGATGTTCTCATACACGTCGGCATCCTTGGCTGCCTGCACCATCTGCTCCTCGGTTATACTTGGCAGGCCAAACCCGATGTTGTTGCGGATGGAGTCGGAGAAAAGGAACACGTCCTGCGGCACGTAGCCTATCTGCTTGCGCAGGTTTTCGATGTTATAGTCGCGCACGTCAATGCCGTCTATCAGGATGCGGCCCCTCGTCACGTCGTACATGCGCGGTAAGAGGTTGGCGATGGTGCTCTTGCCCGAGCCGGTGTTGCCGATCACAGCCAGCGTTTCGCCGTGCCTGATGTCGAACGAAACGCCCTTTAGCGCATGGATGCCGGTGTCGGGGTACACAAAGTCCACGTTCTCGAACCGGATGTCGCCGACAATCTCCCGGCTGATGTTTTGGCGGGAAACGATGTCGTTTTCGGTGTGCAGGAACTCGTTGATGCGGGCCTGCGAGGCGGCCGCGCGCTGCACCAGGCTGGCTGTCCAGCCCAGTGAGGTCACCGGCCAGGTGAGCATGTTCACGTAGATGATGAACTCGGCGATGTTACCCGTGGTGATGCTGCCGTTGATGACCTCCTGGCCACCAATGTAGACGGTGATTATCGTGCTCAGGCCCACCAGAAACAGCACCAGTGGAAAGAAGAGCGAGTTTACAAAGTTCAGCTCCAGCGACTTATCCTTGTAGGTGTTGCTGGCGGTGGTGAAGTTGTTGTGCGAGTCGTCCTCCCGCACAAAGGATTTCAGAACCCGGATGCCCGAGAACGCCTCTTGCACAAAGGTGGTGATGCCCGACAGGCTGCGCTGTATCTCGTCGGATTTGCGCTCGATGATGTTATTGACGTAGTAGATGCTGATGGCAAGTATGGGCAGCGGGATCAAAGTATACAGCGTCAGTTTCACGTTTACCGACAGCATGTAGGGGATCACCATCAGGAAGAGAATGACCAGGTTAATGCCATACATGATGGCCGGCCCCAGGTACATGCGCACGCGGCTCACGTCCTCCGAAATGCGGGCCATCAGGTCGCCGGTGTTGTTTTTGCGGTAGAAACTAAGCGGCAGCGTCTGGTAATGGGCGTAGATCTCGTTCTTCAGGTCGTTCTCCACCAGGCGGCTCATCACAATGATGGTTTGCCGCACAAAGAACAGAAACACGCCGCGCAGCAGGGCCATCAAAAGTATGATAACGCCATACACCAGTATGCTTTTAGAGAAAATGCTGTAGACCACCTCCTGCTGCTCCATGCCGCTAAACAGGCCGTAAAGGCTTATTCCCTCCTTTATCAGGTTAAATGCGTGGCGCACCACCTGCGCCGGCAAAATCTGGAAAAAGTTGGAGATAATGGTAAACACAAGCCCTAGCAGGAGCCTGTATTTATACTTGAGAAGGTATTTATTTAGATATCGTAACGATTTCACAGTCAGAACTTGATGCCCTAGCGCTTTTACGCAGAGTTAGCCGGCGCAAATTGAAATAACCAAAAAAAGATTTAATTTTGCTGCGCGAACGGAGAGGGCTGATGTTTGCCTCCCCCATTCACAAAGATAGAAAACCCCTAATCAAAACTATCAATGGTGGAATTAAAAGAAGTTGAAGTGAAAAAAGACAAATCTGTCTTTGATCAAATATCAGAACACGACCACGAGAAAGTTGTTTTCTGCCACGACAAGGAAACTGGCTTAAAAGCCATCATCGGCATCCACAACACCGTGCTTGGCCCGGCGCTGGGCGGTACCCGTATGTGGGCTTACGCATCTGAGGCAGAGGCCCTGGATGACGTGCTGCGCCTGTCTAGAGGCATGACCTACAAGGCAGCCATCTCCGGCCTGAACCTGGGCGGGGGCAAAGCAGTTATCATCGGCGATGCCAAAAAAGACAAGAGCGAGGCGTTCCTGCGCCGCTACGGCCGCTTCATCAAGAACCTGAACGGTGCTTATATCACGGCTGAGGACGTGGGCACAACCACCAAGGACATGGAGTACATCCGCATGGAGACCGAGCACGTAGCTGGTCTGCCTGAGTCTATGGGTGGTAGCGGAGACCCATCTCCGGTAACAGCCTACGGTACTTACATGGGTATGAAGGCCGCCGCTAAGAAAGCATTCGGCTCTGACTCACTGGAAGGCAAGAAAATCTCTGTACAGGGTGTAGGCCACGTGGGTGGTTACCTGGTAGAGTTGCTTGCCAAGGAGAATGCCCAGATTTTCATCACCGACATCTACGAAGACCGCCTGCGCGAGATCTCCGATAAGTATGGCGCCAAAGTGGTAGGCATGGACGAGATCTACGACCTGGACGTGGACATTTACTCTCCTTGCGCCCTGGGTGGTACCATCAACGACGATACCCTGAACCGCCTCAAGTGCCAGGTAATCGCCGGCTCGGCCAACAACCAGCTGCGCGATGAGCAGGTGCACGGCCCGGCCCTGGTGCAGAAAGGCATTATTTACGCGCCGGATTTCCTGATCAATGCCGGTGGCCTGATAAACGTATACTCTGAGCTGATTGGCTACAACCGCGACAGCGCCTATGCCCAGACAGAGCGTATCTACGGCTATACGTTGGATATCTTCGAGCTGGCAGAGAAAGAAGGCATCCACAACCAGGCTGCTGCCATGAAAATGGCCCAGAAGAGAATTGAGAGCATCGGCAAAGTGCGCTCTACGTACTAAGCCAACAGCCTCTAAGCAATACTGTTGAAGTCAAAAGTGCTGCATTAACCTGTGGCACTTTTGCTTTACACCCTTACACTGCGGAACTATCGCCTGCCCTCTCCGCTTTTATGTAGCAGGAAAACAATTTACCGGGCCTGGCCCAAACAAAATACTTTACCAAACACACGCTCTTTAAAATAAGAATATGCTCAACCGCAGAACACTACGAATTAAGGCGATGCAGGCTATCTATGCCTATCAGCAGGCCGTAGGTTCAGATTATCTGCTGGCCCTAGATCAGATCAACGATGATTTTGCGCCAGACCTTAACTCGATGGAGGTGCAGGACAAAAGGCTGCTCGAAGGCAAGAAACAAATGGCCACCCTGCTGTTTAAGGAATGGTACGAGAAGCAGGAGTTTGACACAGAAGGTGCCGGAAAGGATGTTGTGGATGCGGTGAACAGAGCGATTGCGTTCTACAACAACGCCACCAAGAAAGACTTCAAGTACTACGGCAATCAGATGCTGAGCGCCGTGGAGCGTATCTACGACCACTACCTGGGCACCCTGCAGATACTGGAGGTGGTTGTTAGCCTGATTCAGGAAGAGGAAGAGAAAAAAGCCAACCGCTTTACCGCCCCCGAAGGCCCCGATACCACGGCCTTTTTGCGTAACAAAGTAGTGCAGCGCCTGCTGCAGAGCAAGTCATATCAGGAAAGTATCATTCGCCGCAACATCAGCTGGGGCTCCGACATCAGTGAAATCCGGGCCGCTTACCGCAACATCCTGAAGAAGGACGAGACCTTCCTGGGCTATGTGGCACAGCCCGAGCACACCCTGGAAGAGGACGCCGAAGTGGTGAAACATATTTTTAAAAACATTATCTTTAAAGAAAAAAACTTACAATCTTTGTTTGAGGAGCAGGATTTGAACTGGGTGGAGAACAAATCGATTGTAAAAAGCCTGGTGAATAAAACTGTTAAAATCTTTGCCGAGGAGGCTGACGAAGACAAGCAATTGCTCGATCTTTCGGCCAACTGGGAGGATGACAGGGCCTTCTTCGAAGATTTATACTTCCGGACGGTAGAGCAGGACGCCAGGTATGAGGCCATGATTGCCGCCAGCGTGAAGAACTGGGACGTGGAGCGCGTGGCCCTGCTCGATAAGATCATCCTCAAGATGGCGCTCAGCGAGATGTACATCTTCCGCAGCATACCGGTCAAAGTTACCATCAACGAGTATATCGAGATCTCGAAGCTGTACAGCACCCCTAAGAGCAAGCAATTCATTAACGGCGTGCTGGACAAAATGGCACAGGAACTGACGGCGAAAGGGGAGATCCGCAAGTCTGGCCGTGGCTTGATAGACAACAAATAAGCCGGAGCAAGTAAACGCGGCTTTAAGGGCCGTTTCTCCGTAGTATGAGAAAAAGTTTGTACCCGAGATAAATAGCATAGAAAACTATGAGCAAGAAGACAACTGCATTGCTTGCGTTTGTTTCCGGCGCCGCCGTGGGAGCTGCCGCTGGCATACTCTTTGCGCCCGAGAAAGGCCGAGAAACAAGATACTGGCTTAGCTACCGCCTGGAGAAGTACCGCGAAACCCTGTTAGACCTGCTGGAGCAGCTCATCGCCAAGGGCGACGGCCTGCCTACTACAGCCAAGTCGGAGGGCCAGCGCGTGATACAGGACGCCAAGGAGAAGGCCGAGAAGCTGCTCGGTGATGTGGACTCGCTTATAAATGAAATAAATAGCAGGAAAGAACTGTAAGATGAGACAAGTAACCCTGATACCCGGCGACGGGATAGGACCTGAGATCACAGAAGCTGTAAAAGCTATATTCAGCGCTGCCAACGTGCCCGTGCAGTGGGAAGAGGAAAACGCCGGCCAAACCACTTTCGATTCGATAGGGGAGTTGATTCCGGCTACGCTGATTGCCTCTTTGGAGAAGAATAAGGTGGCGCTGAAAGGCCCTATTACCACACCGGTTGGCAAAGGCTTTAAAAGTGTAAATGTGCAGCTGCGCCAGAAGTTTGACCTGTACTCCAACGTAAGGCCAGCCAAAACCACCAAAGGCATCGAGACGCGCTTCGACAACGTGAATTCGGTGCTGTTCCGCGAAAATACCGAGGGCCTGTACTCTGGCCTGGAGATGTTTGACGAGCGTCTGCAGATCTCTGATTCCGTGGCCCGCATCACGCGCGTAGGTTGCCAGAAGATCATCCGTGCGGCTTTTGCCTACGCCGACAAGCATGGCTGCAAAAAAGTAACGGCCGCGCACAAAGCTAACATCTTAAAGAGCGCCGGCGCCATGTTCCTGAACGAGTTTCATGCCGTCGCTAAGGAGTATCCGCACATCCAGGCCGATGATAAGATCATCGACAACATGTGCATGCAGCTGGTAATTAAGCCGGAACAGTTTGACGTGATTGTGACCACCAACTTGTTTGGCGATATCATTTCGGATATTTGCGCTGGCCTGGTAGGCGGTCTGGGCGTAGTGGCCGGTGCCAACATTGGCGACGACATGGCCATTTTTGAGGCCGTTCACGGCTCTGCCCCGGATATTGCAGGCAAAGGCATCGCTAACCCGACTGCGCTGCTCCGTTCGGCCATCATGATGCTGCACCACATCGACCTGAAGGATGAGGCAAACCGCATTGAGGCGGCGCTGGAAGCCACGCTGGCTAACAAGGCAGAGTGCACCGGCGACCTGGGCGGCAAAGCCTCCACCATGGAGTTCGCGCAGCACATCATCGCAAAACTTTAACCACTTAAAGTATACCCAACATGAAAAAGAATCTGTTTCTGGCAGCAGGAATGGCGGTAGTTATACTTGCCTCCGGCTGCAATAACAACACAGGCAACGATACAGCGGCTGAGAGCGCTACGGCTACTGAGGCGACTGCGCCTGTTCAGCCAATCGAGAATCCGAACGTAGTGGCTACCACTGCGCAGGGAGAGACAGCCCCTGCCGGCAATGCCGCGGTAATGACGTTTGAGCAGACAGAGTATGAATTCGGCACGATAAAGGAAGGGGAAACGGTAGAGCATAAGTTCGAGTTCACGAACACCGGCAGCACCCCGCTTGTAATCGAGAGCGCCACGGCTACCTGCGGCTGTACTGCCCCTGACTGGACGCGCACTCCTGTGGCGCCAGGCGAGAAAGGCTTTGTGGCTGTTAAGTTCAACAGCAACGGCAAACCCGGCCAGCAGCAGCCAACGGTTACCATCCGCGCTAACACAGAGCCAAACATTGTTCGCGTAGCCATGAAGGGTAGCGTGGAGCCTAAAAACAGAATGCCTGTGGCAGGTCCGGACGGCCCGGTTCGTCGCAACTAATCCATACTTATAAACGCTTAGAGAATACTACCAATGAATTCGATACTTCTTCAGACTCCGGACGGCGGCATGTTACCACAGCTGCTGATGTTCGGAGCCATTATCCTCGTATTTTACTTTTTCATGATCCGTCCGCAGCAGAAGAAAATGCGCGATCAGAAGAAGTTCCGTGAGGAGCTGACAAAGGGCATGACTGTAATAACCATCGGTGGCCTGCACGGTAAACTGGTTGCAATAGACGACGAGACGATTACGTTAGAGGTGGACAAAGGCGTTCGCCTGACTTTTGATAAAACTGCCGTGTCCATGGAAGCTACCATGAGAGTGCAAAAAACAGCCTAACCTTGCCTTTAGAGGGAGTAAAAAATATAGCTATATGGTTTATGAGGCCATTCCAGCCGCGAACAAAGCAATACTGGCGAGTGGTATTGCTTTGCTTCGTGGCGGCCTCTACTTTTTGGCTCCTTAATGCCTTAAACAAAAGCTACAGCACACAAACCACCTATCCCATCCGGTTTGTGTACAACGAAAGCGAACTTATCCCTGTCAAACCTCTTCCCCAGGAGGTTCTCATTAACGTAACCGGTAAAGGCTGGAAGCTTTTGCGCAAGAGCCTTCGCCTGGAAGTGCAGCCCGCCGAAATCTACATCCGCGACCTGCCGCGCAATAACTTTCTGTTGGGCTCTGCCCTGCGGCCGGCCTTGGTTAATGCCCTGGATGGCCTGCAGCTTAATTTTGTGGTGACCGATACGGTATACTTCCACTTCGACCCGATAGCGCAGAAGCGTATTGCCCTGCAGGTGGACCCGAAGCAGCAGCTGACCAATAACCAACATACGGTATTCGGCCCTATCCGCATCAGCCCCGACAGCGTGACCTTTACCGGCCCCGCCTCGCTGATAGACAGCCTGCCAGACCCTTTCCTGCTGCGTGTGCCCCAACAGGTACTCACAGAGCCAACCAAGCTCCCTGTGCCAATTAACCACAACTACAAGCCCCTGGTAGAGGCCGA
This sequence comes from Pontibacter chinhatensis, assembly GCF_900113285.1. Lineage (GTDB taxonomy): Bacteria > Bacteroidota > Bacteroidia > Cytophagales > Hymenobacteraceae > Pontibacter > Pontibacter chinhatensis. The sequence goes on along the minus strand of NZ_FOOT01000003.1, from coordinate 167,615 downwards.
TGTAGAGGAGGCGCAGGTAAGTATAAACGTGAAAAACCTGGTGGCCGAAGAGCGCCAGGCGCTACCGGAACTGGTAAATGTGCCGGAGGGAGTGTCGCTCACCTTGCGGCCGCCCATTGTGGTGCTGCGCTACCAGCTGCTGCAGGATTCCATGTCGCTCCTGAACCGGTCTGCGTTTAAGGTGGTGCTAAACTATAACAAGTTTAACCCGATAGACTCCACGCTGGTGCCGGAACTGGTGCAGCAGCCGCGTGGCCTGCGCAACGTGCAGATATGGCCAAGCAAGGTACAAGTTGACGTAAAGTAATGCTGAAAATAGGTATAACCGGTGGCATAGGCGTAGGCAAAACCATAGTGAGCCGCATGTTCCAGGTGCTGGGCGTGCCTATTTACGACGCCGATACCCGCGCCAAGTGGGTGATGCACCACAACACAGCGCTGCGGCAGGAGCTAGAGGATGCCTTTGGGCCGGCCACGTATACAGACGCAGGAGCGTTAGACCGCGCCTACCTGGCTGGCAGGGTGTTCAATCACCCGGAGCGCTTGGAGCTGCTCAACAGCTTGGTACACCCGCACGTGGGCAATGATTTTAACGAGTGGGCAGCTGGGCATGCCGATAAACCTTACATTTTAAAGGAAGCCGCGCTGATGTTCGAGTCGGAGTCGTGGCGGCAGGTGGATGAGGTGATTGCCGTGTACGCCCCGCTGGAGCTGCGCATCAAACGCCTGCTCAAACGCGACACGCACCGCACAGAAGCAGACATCAAAGCCATCATTGCCCGTCAGCTGAGCGAGGAGGAGAAAATGCGCCGTGCCCAGCACATCATCTACAACGACGACCAGCAGCTTATCATCCCGCAGGTGCTGGCGCTGCACGAGCAGTTCTCCAAAGCCGAAGTATAAATCACCAATATTTTAGAGGAAGTGACTTGTCTGTTGCGAGTGTGGCAGCAGGGGCGGTATACTATGCCCGGAGCTGCGCCGTTGGTAAAGTATAACCGATGCTAAAGTATAAGCAGTAGGGGCGGGAGCAGAAAAGTATGGATATAAAAAAAGGACAACTTTGCAGTTGTCCTTTTGTGGGGCGTACTGGATTCGAACCAGTGACCCCCTGCTTGTAAGGCAGGTGCTCTGAACCAGCTGAGCTAACACCCCGTTTTTTGTTTTCGTTGACCTTTTGTCCCCGTTTGATGATGCAAATATGGAGGTTATTTTTTAGACTGCAAAACATTTGAGAAAAAAATCTTAAATATTTTTTCGGAGCCGGGGCGCTCTTGTTCACGTGTTAATACTGCTGTACCTTTAGGGTAATATAAGACGCTATAAATCTGAAGTTTCGCCAGGTGAGAAAAGGAGCGGTAAGAAAAGTGCTATTTTATGGAGTGGCCATTTTAGTGGCGGCCCTGGGTCTGGCGTTGGCGCTGGTTTATACTTATCAGGATAAAATAATCTCGCTTTTTGTAGCCGAGGCCAACAAGCACATCAAGACAAAGGTGGATGTCCGGCAAATTTCGCTCTCCCTCTTCGATAAATTTCCGCAGGTAGCTGTTACCCTGGACGAGGTAAACGTGCACGAGGGGCTGCCCGAAAGCGAGGAGTCGCTGGCGCGGGCCGACAAGCTATACTTTACCTTTAGCCTCTGGGACGTGCTGCGCGGCGAGTACAGCGTGAAGGAGTTCTATATGGAGCAGGGCGAAGTATACGTCAGGGTGCTGCCGGACGGCCGGGTGAACTACGAGATTATCACCACCGACACCACCGCCTCTGATGACAGCGGTTTCTCCTTCGACCTGGAAAGTATAAACCTGCGCGAAGTGGCCCTGCACTATGTAGACGAGCAGCTGCAGCAGCGCTACGAGGTGAGCGCGCATCAACTGGCCGCGGCCCTGGCCATCTCCCCTGAAACCATCGACATTGAAGCCGACGGGCAGGCAACCATCCATACCATCCACCTCAACTCCGGCGAGTACTTTAAAGGTAAGAAAGTCAACTTGAACTCGGCTCTGAGTATAAACCGGCAGGCCAAGACAATCGCCCTGCAGCCGTCGGTGGTGCAGGTGGGCGAGGCGGCCTATGAAGTGGGCGGAGGAATCGCCTACGAAGGCGTGACGGAGCTGGATTTAAAGGTAGAGGGCAAGAACACCAACATACAGTCGCTGCTCTCGTTGCTGCCCCAAAGTATGACGGAGGAATTTAGCCAGTACCGCAGCAAGGGCGACATCTACTTTAACGGCACCGTGCAGGGCAAGGCCTCGGGCAAGCACACGCCAAGTATAAGCATCAACTTTGGCGCACGCGACGCCTCTTTTTACCACCCCGATGTGCAGCAGCGCGTGGAGAAGCTTTACCTGACGGGCAGCTTTACGAACGGTGAGAAGCAGAACGCCACCACCTCGGTGCTGGAGCTAAAGGAGCTGCGGGGCGTGCTGAACGGAAGGCCCTTTAAGGGCAACCTGAAGTATAGCAACTTCAGCAATCCCTACATTGCTTTTGATTTACAGGGCATGCTGGACGTGGGCTATGTGCTGGGACTGGCAAAGCTGGAGGAAGTGCGCAGTGGCAGTGGCCTGGCCGATGTACGCATTGCCTTCTCGGGGAACCTGAAGGAGTTTAAGGCCAAGCCCGGTAACAGCACCCTCAACACCACCGGTGACATTACGCTGCACGACGTATCGCTCACGCTGAAAGACATGCCGCTGCCGCTGCGCAACCTCAACGGTAACTTCATGTTTAAGCGCAACGATGTGGCCGTGTCCGACTTTAAGGGCAAGCTGGGCGAGTCTGACTTTACCGTCAACGGCATGTTCCGGAACGTGATGGCCTGGCTGATTTTGGAGAACCAGCGCCTGTTGGTGGAGGCCGACTTCAGCAGCCGATACCTCAACTTCGACCAGCTGCTGAGCGAGGAGCAGAACACGCCTGAGGCTGCCCGCACCGGCGACAGCTACAGGTTCGTCATAGCCCCCAACATCGCCTTCGACCTGAGCGCCTCTATCGACAGGCTACGGTTCAGGCGGTTTCACGGCAAAAACATTCGCGGCGAGGTGAAGCTGCGCAACCAGGTGGTTTCTTCCCCGAACATCTCTTTCCGGGCAATTGGCGGTGATTTTGCTGTGCGGGGTAACTTGGATGCCCGCAGCCGCAACCACATCAAGGTGAGTACTGCCGCTAAGCTCAACAACATGAGCGTAGACAGCCTGTTTTACGTATTCGAGAACTTCCGGCAGAACTTTATAGAGGAGCGGCACCTGCGCGGCCAGCTCACGGCCAACATCGTGTCCGACGTATACTTCGACAGCCAGCTGAACCCCAAAACCGAGCTGCTGCAGGCTGAAATTCAGGCCACAGTGCGCAACGGCCAGCTGATAAACTTTGCGCCCATGCAGAAAATGTCGGCCTTCGTGAAGCGCACAGAGCTGGCCAACATGCGCTTTGCCGAGTTGCACAACTCTTTCTGGATACAACAGGGCACTATCTACATTCCGGAGATGGACATTCGCTCCAACCTGTCAGCTGTGCCGACGGTGTCGGTGTCGGGCACCCACACGTTCGACCAGAAGATGGACTACAAGATCAAGCTGCCGCTCTTCACCAAGCAACGGCCCGACAAGGATGCTCGCTTTGGCACCGTGGCCGAGGACCCGGATGCCGGCAACAGCAACCTCTTCCTGACGCTGCGAGGCAGTGAGCGCGACTTTAAAATCGCTTACGACGACGAGCGCGTGCGGCAGAAAATCAAAACGGACCTGAAGCAGGAGGGGCAGGAGCTGCGGGACTTACTGCGCGGCAAAAAGCCAAAACAGAAGGAGAAGGAAGTGGAGCTGCAGGAAGGCGAATATTTTGATTTTTAGCGGAGCGGCACGGGCCTAGAAGTATACTTTGAAGGTTGCTTAAAGAGGGTATCCATAAATAATTCTATCCTTTTACTCATCAATATTGCTTGTTTACTGCAGAATAAAGGCCTTATAAGGTAAAAGTTATACTTTGTTTGTAACTATGACTAAAGTAGGTCGTTAAAGAAATCAAAACTACGGCTAACGATGCTTGTAGAGCTTAAGGATTTAGGTTTAACGGGAGTGCGCTACGCACCCCGGATTGGTTTAAGATGATAGTGTAACCTTGCAATTCAGACGAATTAAGATATAAGGGTGAAAAAAAAGCCGGAGTTTCTCCGGCTTTTTTATTGGCGCTTACTCCAGGTCTGCACCTCCAACGTATGATTTCTCCTGCATGGGTTCCGGCTTGTCCTCCGGCTGGTGCAAGTATAGTTTCCGGGTAGGCAGGGCAAAGTCCGCCCCATGCTTTTCCACAATTTCCACAATCTTATAGTTGATTTCTTCCTTAATGTCGATGAAGTCGAACCAGTCCATGGTGTCCACAAAGTATAGCACCATCACGTCCTTCGAGTCAGGGGTGAGGGTGAGAAACCGGACACGGGTATCCTGGTTGGTGCGCGGGTGCTGGTCCACGTATTCCTGTATCTCGCGCGTAATAGCCCGGAGTTGCTCGGAGGTGGTGTTATAGGTAAGCCGGATATCGAACTTGGCGCGTCGGAAGGTGCGCAGCGTGAGGTTGTCCAGCGGCTTGTCAATCATCAGCTTGTTGGGCACCGTCACAAAGCTTTTCTCCAGCGTGCGGATGCGCGTGCTCCGGAAGCCCACTTTCTCCACCGTGCCGATCATCTCGCCCACCTGCACCAAATCACCGGCCATAAAGGGCTTATCCAGGAAGATGGTGAAGGAGGCCAGCAGGTTTTCTATACTTTCCTTGGCGGCAAAGGCCACGGCCAAACCACCCACGCCCAGACCAGCCACCAGGCCAGTTACGTTCACCCCAAACACCGACCCCAGCATGATCAGGAAGGAGAAGATGACGATCAGCACCTTGGTGAAATCCTTGAAGAAAGGCACCAACTGCTCGTTTAGCTTGGAGGCGGACCTTTCGTTGCGGTGCTGGAACACCAGGCCTACAAAATCGGCAAAGCGCAGCAGCACCCACGTAAGCGCCACAATAACAAACACCTGATAGGTCCGCAGCAGGAACGTCTTCAGGAAAGGATCCCCGGCCTTCAGGTCTTCGGGCTGCACCGGGTAATTGAGCACCTGGAAGGCCAGGTACAGAAACACCAGGAACACGAGCACCTCCAGCGGCTGCACCAGCAGGCGGCGGAATTCGGGCAGCTCCGACTCAGGCCAAAAGCGACTCCCAAGCTTGTAAATTAAGCCCGAAAGCATCCGGGACAACAGCGTGTTGAAGAGCAGCCCGAATAAAAGTATGGCAGCGGAAAGAATGTAATCCGCCACAGTGTTACCGAGGAACTCGTGGCTAAGCCAATCGCTGTTTAACAACTCTTGCATAGGTAAGCGTAATTCTTTTTTAGAGCAACTGGCTCAGGGCAATTTCAAAACTTGTCTTGGCGATCTCGGTCTTCTGCCCGTTTCGCTCATGCGATTTCTCCAGGGCCGCCCGTATCACAGCGGAAGTGTCGCTGAAGATGGCCTCATCGGTAATCTCCACCTCGTCGCCCATCAGGTAGGCAAACACGCGTGCCATGCCGCAGTTAGCCACAAAGTCAGGGATGACGGACAAGTTGCGGTCGGCAAACTCGCCGGTAGGGCCGAAGAAGATCTCCGGGTCCTGAAACGGGACGTTGGCACCACAGGAAATAACTTCCAGGCCGCTGCGGATCATGCGCTCCACCTGCTCGCGCGTCACCAGCCTGGAGGCAGCGGCAGGTATAAAGATCTCGGCCGGAAGGTCCCAGAGGCGGCTGTTCACTTCCTCAAACGAAAGTATACCAGGCGTGGCCGGGTTCAGCGTATTGCCCTGGCGGTTAAGAAACAGGTCCGTGACCTCCTCAAACGTATAGCCCTGCTCGTTGATAAGTCCGCCGGCCCTGTCGATGATGCCGACGATTTTAACGCCCTTGGAAGCCAGGTAATAGCCTGCGGCGGCTCCCACATTGCCCCAGCCCTGGATAATGGCGCGCTTGCCCTCAAACTGCCCTCCCCAGATGCTGTAGTAGTGGCGTGCGGCCTCGGCCACACCGTATCCCGTGATCATATCGGCAACTGTATACTTGCGCGCGGTGGAAGGGGAGAAGTGCGGGTCTTCGATCACCTTTACCACGCCCTGGCGCAGCTGGCCTATCTTGTTTATTTTCTGTGGCTCGGTAGCATTGAAGTGGCCGTTTACCACCCCCTCCTGCGGGTGCCACAGGCCATAGCTTTCCGTGATCGGGATCACCTCGTGTATCTCATCCACATTCAGGTCGCCCCCGGTGCCGTAGTAGTTTTTCAGTAGCGGAAATACGGCTTTGTACCAGCGCTCCAGCACACCGCGCTTGCGCGGGTCGGCAGGGTCGAAGTTGATGCCCGACTTGGCGCCTCCAATGGCAGGTCCGGACACGGTGAATTTCACCTCCATCGTCTTGGCCAGTGATTCCACCTCACGCTTGTCGAGGCCTTTGCGCATGCGCGTGCCACCGCCCGCCGCGCCGCCGCGCAGGGAGTTTATCACTACCCAGCCTTCGGCCTCGGTTTCAGGGTCTTTCCACTCAAAAACTATCTCAGGTCTTTTGTTCTCAAATTGGGCAAGTAAGTCTTTCATTCCAGTTAAGGGTGTATCGGGTGTAGGGTGCAAAGGTACGAAATTCAGACGGGCAGGACTTAGGCCAGGTAAATGGCGCCCCCCACGTTGTTGCGGCTAGCCCCCGTTACGCTGCTGAGGCAGTTGTGCTCCCCGCGCCAGCGCAGCACGCCCAGAAAGGCAAATATGAGCGCCTCCTTAAAGGATACCACCTCCGGCGCCGGCACCTCCACGGTATACTTTGGCCCCAGCTGCTGCTGTATCTGCTCCACCAGGTAGCCGTTAAACGCACCGCCCCCTGTTATTAGTACACGGTGCTGCCCCTCGTGCAGCGGCGGCAGGGCGTTGTGCAGTTGCTGGGCGATGTGGTGGCACACCGTGTGCAGCTTGTCTTCTGCAGAGGCCGGGCTGTCAGCTATACTTTTCAAACTGTGCTCCAGCACCCACTCCTTGCCCAGCGACTTCGGAGCCGAGGCTGCAAAGTAAGCGGGCGCGTTCAGGGCCTCTAATAATTTTGGCTCTAAAGTACCGGAGCGGGCTAGCGCACCGTTATGGTCATAGGGCTGGCCCAGGCTGTTTGCCAACGTGTTGAGCAGCATGTTGCAGGCGCTGGTGTCGAAGGCCAGGCGGGTGCCCTGGTGGTTGTAGGAAACATTGGCGATGCCTCCCAGGTTAATACAATAATCGTAGTGGCCAAAAAGCAGCTCATCACCAATGGGTACGAGCGGTGCGCCCTGCCCACCCAGCGCAATGTCGACGGTGCGGAAGTCGCAGACCACGGGCAGGTGGGCATGCGCCGCCAGGTAGGCCCCATGGCCCAGTTGCAGGGAGATGTGCTTGGCGGGCTGGTGGAAGATCGTATGTCCGTGAGAAGCAACAAAATCGGGCTGTATTCCGTGTTGTTGTACGAACTCATGAACCCGTTGCCCCATGAAGCGGCCGAAGGCATGGTCCAGCTCCACCAGCTCCAGGGCGCTGGCGGTCTCGGCACCTCGAAGAGAGTCAATTAGTTCATTGGAATATGTTAATGTAGTAGTATTTAGTATCTCATATATCCAATTATGAGATTTGTACGTAAATCTACAAAAAGCAATATCGAGGCCGTCGAGTGACGTCCCGGACATTAGACCGATTACATGATAAGAAGTATCCATTGGCCAAAAATAATAAAAGCATCGATATGATTTTCAGCTAAATAGTGCAGGCCTCGTATATATCTTATTGTGAATGGGATTGAAAAATGAATTGTAGAAACTGTTAGGTATAATTTTAATTATGAAAAGTTTGTTGTCAAGAGTTGAATCGAAGAAGATAGATAAGGCGGCAGCCATGCTTAAAGTACTGGCACACCCCAAGAGACTGGCGATAGTGGATTTGCTCGGAAAAGAGGATAAAATGACTGTTACAGAGATATATAAGCAGTTAGACCTTCCGCAGGCCATTGCATCACAGCACCTGATTACGCTAAAGGATAAAGGCGTTTTATCGTCTTTTAAAGTAGGTACTAAGATTTACTACTCCCTGGCCATCCCGAAACTGATTGATGTAATAGACTGCCTCGAAGAATGCTGCATTGATATCTAAGCCAGTGCCCACACGGCACCCTGGGTAGCAGTTTGTTACCTGAGGATTGAATAGTTAAGGCCCCCGTTTGTCCCTTCTAAGATGGAATTTGCGGAGGCCTTAGTTATTTCTTCACTAAAAAAAATATGTCGTTTACCCGGGATTTTGGTCTGATTCTGCCGGCTGATTCTCCAGGCTGAACAGGTCGTTGAGCAGGTCAATAAGCGTTTCGGCCTCTCCGCGCTTACAGGCAGCTTTCAGTTGCAATACCGGTAATTTTATAATTTTCTGCATCATGGATTTCGTGATGCTGTCTACCAGCTTTGCCTCCTTAGGCCCCAGTTTCTTCACATAGCGGGCTATTTCCTCCTGACGTATCGTTTCCAGTGCATTTTTCAGGCGATGAATGGTAGGCGATACCATCATTTCCTTAGACCAGTCGTTGAACTGCTCAATAGACTCGGCAACTATTTCCTTTACCTTCGGAATGGAGCTGATGCGGCGCTGCAGTGCCTCGGAAGCCTTGTTCTGGATCGTGTCGATGTTGTAGACCAGCACACCGGGTATGCTCTCCACCTCCGGCTCCACGCTGCGCGGCACAGCCAGGTCGATAAAGAACTTATAAGTGAGCGCGTTCAGGCGCTTTACCATCTCCTTCGTGAAGAAAGGGGTTTCGCGGGCCACCGAGGAAATGATCACATCGGCCTCCTTCATACCCTGCACAATCTCCTCAAAAGGGAGCACCTCCAGGGCACACTCCTCGGCCAACACCTTTGCCTTTGCCAGCGTACGGTTGGTGATCTTTACATTCTTGTAGCCCAGGTCTTTAAGGTTGCGGCACACATCGGCGCCAATCTCCCCAACGCCCACCACCAGGATATTGGGCTCAGCGCCCTCTCCGGTTAGCTCCTCAATTAGCTCGATAGCGGCATAGGAGGTAGAGGCGGCGCCGTCTCTGAAGGAAGTCTCCTGCACCACGCGTTTGTTGGTGAAGAAGATGGTGTGCATGAGGCGGTGCAGGAAAGGGCCGGCTGTTTCGTTGTCGGCGCTCCACTGGTAGGCCACCTTCACCTGGTTCGAGATCTGCATATCGCCCACCACCTGCGACTCCAGCCCCATCGACACGTCGAAAAGGTGCTGCACGGCATCGTCGTGCTCGTTCAGGATGGTGAAGTAATCGAAGTAGCGGCTGATGTTGTCGATGCCCTTGGTAATGCCCAGGAGCTTAACAATTTCAGTGCTATAGTCTGTGTCGGAGTTGTAGTATACTTCGGTGCGGTTGCAGGTGGAGAGAACAAGGATGTCAGTAGCCTGAAGGAAGCCCTTAAGCGTCTGCAAGAATATTCTGCAAGAAGATTCATCTAAGGCAATCAGCTCCCTGATATCGAGCGGCGCTTTTTTATACGACAGGCTGATTGCTTTAAAGTTCTGAAGCATAATAACGTTTGTTCTACTAAAGGGCAAAGGTACGGCTCTATTTATTAAAATAAAACTTACTTGCTCTCTATGTTCAATTTATACTAATTTCAAATAAATTTCGTGTTTATACTCAATGATTCCCATCTACTCCCAGAAGAACAGGATAAAGCTTGTTGTTGTTATCATTGCTCTCATCATAGGTGCCGCCACCATCACTTATACCAACATACTTGTGAGCAAGTTGTCGGAGCGGGAGCAGGAGCTGGTGCAGCTTTATGCCAAGGGCCTGCGCTACATGATCAACGCCCCCAGCGACGACAACATCGTGTTCATCGAGGAGGAGATCCTTTCATCCAACACCACGGTGCCCGTTATCCTGACAGATGAAAATGAGAATATCCTCGACTCCAAGAACATAAATCTGCCGGAAAACATTGCCGATAAGCCCGATAAAATAAACGAGTACCTGCAGCGGGAGATCGAGAAGATGAAGGAGCAGCACGAGCCCATCGTGGTGCCCTGGGCGGAGGGCTCTGTGAACTACGTGTTTTACAAGGACTCTGAGTTGCTCTCGCAGCTGCGCTACTACCCGTACGTGCAGCTGATCGTGATCTCGTGTTTTGCGCTGGTGGCCTACTTTGCCTTCAGCTACTCGCGCCGCGCCGAGCAGAACCGGGTGTGGGTGGGGCTGGCCAAGGAAACGGCGCACCAGCTGGGCACGCCGCTCTCTTCGCTGATGGCCTGGTATGAGTACATCAAGTCAAGCCCCAAGTTTGAGAACGAGCCGATACTGGAGGAGTTGGGCAAGGATGTGCGGCGCCTGGAGATCATCACGGAGCGCTTCTCCAACATCGGTTCTGTGCCCTCGCTTCGCGACGAGAACATATTGCAGGTAACGCAGAACGCCATAAATTATCTGCAGAACCGCATCTCGCGCAAGGTGGCGTTCTCCATAGAGTCCACCTTCTCGCCGGATATCACGGCCAAGGTAAACGTATCGCTGTATGATTGGGTGATCGAGAACATCTGCAAGAACGCCGTGGACGCCATGGAGGGTCGCGGCAGTATAAACATACAGCTGGTGCTGCTGGGCAAGAGCAGCATTGCCGTGGATATTACAGACACCGGCAAGGGCATCCCCAAAAGTAAAATCGACTCTGTTTTCCTGCCCGGCTTTACTACCAAAAAGCGTGGCTGGGGCCTGGGCCTAGCACTGGCCAAGCGCATCATCGACAATTACCACGAAGGCCGCCTGTACGTGAAGTGGTCGGAGGTAGGCAAGGGCACTACCTTCCGGATTGTGCTGAACAGGTAGTAGGAGTTAGAGAGTTAGAAAGTTAAAGAGGCAAGGTGAGGTAATACAGTCCTTGGTCAGGAAATAAATGGTTGAAGTAGTAAAGTATAACGCGGCGTATAAACCACTTTGGGATGCCTTTGTACGGGAGTCGAAGAACGGCACGTTCATGCTGCTGCGCGATTACATGGAGTACCACGCCGAGAGGTTTACGGACCACTCGCTGCTGTTCTACCACAAGGGTAGGTTAGTGGCGCTGCTGCCGGCAAACGAGGCCGGGGAGCAGGTGCAGAGCCATGGCGGGCTGAGCTACGCCGGACTCGTTACGGACAAGCGGATGAAGGCGGCGCTGATGCTGGAAGTGGTGCAGGCTATGAAGTTATACTTTCAGGGGCAGGGTTTTGGGAGTATACTTTACAAGGCCATTCCGCACATCTACCACCAGCAGCCTGCCGAGGAAGACCTGTACGCCCTGTTCCGCCATGGGGCCGCACTTTACCGCCGCGATGTGAACTCGGTGGCCATGCCTGAGCGCCTTTTGCCTTACGCCACGCTGCGGAAGCGCAAGCTAAAGCAGGGAGCAGCGGGTTTGCAACTAGAGCAAAGTATAACGTTTGGCGACTTTATGGAGCTGGAGTGGCAGGTGCTACAGCAAAAGTATAACCTGAAGCCAGTGCACACGGCAGCGGAGGTGGAGTTGCTCGTTTCGCGTTTCCCGGAGAACATCAGGCTTTATACTGCTACCAAAGAGGGCGAATTGCTGGCAGGCACCCTGGTTTTCGAGACCGCCACTGTAGCCCATTCTCAGTACATCGCCTCCTCAGAGCAGGGCAAGCAGGCAGGTGCCTTGGATGTGCTGCTGGACTGGCTGCTGACAGAGGTATATGCGCACAAGCCGTATTTCAGTTTTGGCGTTTCCACGGAGCAGGAGGGGCAGTATTTGAACGAGGGGCTTGTCTGGAACAAGGAAAGTTACGGCGCCCGCACCATCGTGCACGATTTTTATGAGCTAAAGCTGCGCTAGCGGCCCGGCAAAGTATAAACCAGCAGCGGCTGCCTCACACCTGGGGCAGCCGCTGCTGGTTTATACTTGTGTTATACTTTTACTGTCTACGCGGCTACTGCCTTTGCCTCCACTCTCTTACCAAGTAGCTTTACAATCCCCCAAAGTATGGCTATGCCAATAGCGTATACCAGCAGCCAGTGTACGCCAAAGCTAGACAGGTTGGTGCAGGCAATATTGGCGACCAAGGCCACTGTAATGGCGTAAGGCAGCTGTGTTTTTACGTGGTCTATGTGGTTGCAGCCCGAAGCCAGTGAGCTCAGGATGGTGGTGTCGGAGATAGGGGAGCAGTGGTCGCCGAACACAGCCCCTGCCAGCACTACCGAGATCACGTTGTACATGATGGGCATGGTCTCCTCCATCGTAAAGCCCTGCTGCTGGCACACATACCAGGCGGCTGGCATCATGAGCGGGTAAAGTATGGCCATGGTACCCCAGCTGGAGCCGGTAGAGAAGGCAATGGCAGCGGCCAGGAAGAAGGTAATCTCCGGTAGGAAGTATGGCGACACATTGCCTGAGAGCAGCGAGGTGAGGTACTCCGCCGTATAAAGCTCCTGCGTAACCGCCGCCAAGGACCAGGCCAGGACCAGAATAAGGATGGCCGGTAGCATGGTCTTAAACCCGACTACCAACGAGTCCATGGTTTCTGAGAGTGTCATGATGCGCTGGCTTATCGTTAGCGCTATGGCAACGACCACACCCCCAAGCGAGGCCCAGATAAGGGCCAGGTAAGAGTTGGAGTCGCCGATGGTGGCGGAGAGTTTGCGGAAAAAGCCCAGGCTTGGGTCGGTCCAAACGTCGGCGCTGTAGCCGGTGTAGAGTAGGGCGGCAATAGTGCCACCAATAACCGTAAGCACGGGCAGCAGCGCGTTGATGGCACGGACTCTGGTTTCATCTATGGGCTCAAACTCGGCCATTTCTTGCTGCTGTTTCTCCTGTCCGGCCCGGTCGAGGCGTGCTGCCGACACCTCTCCGGTGGTGCGCGCCCTTAGCTCTGCCCGCTGCATCGGGCCAAAATCCCGGTTCATCAGGATTAGTATCAGCATAAACACCAGGGCGAGCACCGGGTAGTAGGCATACTGCAGCGAGTGGAAGAACAACGAGTAGGCCCCTTCCTCAATCCCGAGCTTGGTGGCGGCATCCTTTATATAACCCAACTCAGCCCCGATCCACGTTGTAACGAAGGCAATGGCCGCCACAGGGGCAGCGGTGCTATCCACAATATAAGCCAGCTTTTCGCGGGAGATGCGGTACTTGTCAGTTACGGGGCGCATGGTGTTGCCCACAATAAGGGTGTTGGCGTAGTCGTCGAAGAAAATGGCTATCCCCAGTACCCAGGTTACCAGTTGCGAGCTTCTGGCGGAGCGGGCGTAACGCGAGAGCAAATGCACCACACCGGCCATGCCGCCGTTTTTGGAGATGATGGCCACCATCCCCCCAATGAGCATAGAGAAAATAATAACTGAGGCATGGTCGCTATCCACGAGGGCTTTGAGCAGGAACGTGTCTGCCACGGCTAGCAGGCCTACCAAAATAGAATCAAAAGATAAACCGTAGATCACAAAGCCGCCCACCCAAATGCCCGCAAAGAGGGCCAGCAGTACCTGCCTGAAGAGAAGCGCCAGCACGATAGCAATAAGCGGCGGAAGTATAGACAGCCACATCGGAAACTCCCTCACGCCCCGCATCTCCTCTACATCCAGGCGGTAGAGCCGGGCCAGCGTATGCGTGTCCAGGGTAGCGCTTACCTGGATAAGCTCGCGCCGCTCCGGTATCGAGAACGTAGTTTCACCGTCAACAAACTCCGCCTCCTGCAGCTCGCCGTTCACGCGGAGCGTAAGCGGGCCGTTGTACGTCATCAGGTTGCCGGTTTCGGTAACGGTGCGGAGGGTGAAGGCGGTGTCGTTGATGGCCTGCAGCTGCAGTTCTTCTATCTGCTCCCTGGAAACCAGGTCTTGCGCCAGGGTTGGCACCGACAGCATGAGAAATAACAAGAGACTCAGGAGGGGCTTATAAAGCTTCATTCTGAATGGTTGCGGGTTAGAGAATCCCCTAAGTTAGAAAAGAATCAGGAAACTCATAATGTTGATTCGCACTGCCGTGGCCATACTTTATACTTGCTGCTAAAGTATAGCCGCGGCAAGTATAAAGTATGGGAGCTTATACTTTTGAAGAAACGTGCGTTTACTTGGCCCGGTTTACGATGAACACCCCCAGCAAGATCACCACCATGCCCAGGTAGTGCCACAAATGGATGGTTTCGCCGTCGAGCACGCCCCACATCAGTGCCACAATAGGTATGAGGTAGGTGGTGGAGCTGGCAAAGAGGGTGGTGGATATCTGGATAAGCTTGTTGAAAAGTATAAGCGCGATGGCAGTGCTGAACACGGCAAGTATGGCGATGTACATCAGCGCCTCCCAGGCCCCCGGCACATGCTGCAGCTTGTAGAGAAAGTCGGTGGTGAGCAGGTATACCAGCGCCAACGGTCCCACCGTGAGCAGCGCCAGGCTGGAGACGGCGATGGCCTTCATGCCCTGCAGGCGAAACTTGATAAGGTTGGCGCTGATGCCGTAGAAGACAGTGGCCAGCACAATGTACAGGCCGTAGTACATGTTGTCGAGCTCCGCGTTGCCGTTGCCGGTAAAGATAAGTATAGCAGTGCCGGCAATGCCGATAACGATGCCGAGCATGCGCATCCAGGTGATGGACTGGCCAAACAAGGCTGCCCCTACCAGCAGGGTAAAGAGTGCGGTAAGCGAGTTGAGCACCCCCGCCAACCCGCTGGCTACGCGTGTTTCGGCGATGGCAAAAAGAAAAGCTGGCAAGAAGTTGCCCAGCATCCCGCTGCCCAGCAGAAACTTCCAGCGGTGGGGCTCTACCTTACGAACGTTCCGGATAGCGAATGGCAGCAGCGCCGCGCAGGCAATCACCATCCGCAGGGCTCCTACTTCGTTTGGAGCGTACACCACCAAGCCCTTTTTGATAAGTATAAACGAGGTGCCCCAGATAAGGGCAAGTATAATCACCAGCACCCAGGCCAGTGCCGGGGTAGCAGTTTCTTGTGCAACGGGAGTAGTGGAGGTTTTTATCGTCAGAAAGTTAGAAGGTTAACAAGTTAGAAAGTGGCTGCAAAAGTAAAGAGTTGGCGCGTCAGATTTTAGTGGATGCCTTAACTCCTGAGAATTATTTCGGCGCTGCCCCTGAACCAGACAAGCTGCCGAAGTATACTTCAAGTATAAGCGGTGTCGTAAGTATAGCCATCTACTGTTCGAAGTATTTCATGGCGGCAATTTCCTGAAGCGGTTTCTTAAGCGCAACCTGATTCTTGCGGATCTTCGGAAGGTGAAAAATAAAATCCCCTGCCAGTAGGACAGGGGATTTTATTTATGCTATTCGTCAGTGTAGGATAATCCTCTTTCCGCCGTTGTTGGTATTATCACCAGCAATTTATACTTCAGCAGATTATAGGGTCGAAGTATAAATGCCACTTCTCCAAAGTATAAAGTATAGCCTAAGCTTTCGTAGCCTTGCTTCTTCAAAGCAGAGCAGTTTCAAACTGCTGCCATACAAAGCCACATTTACGCTAGCGCTAAACTTGCGGCAGAAAGTATAAACTCAGAAAGCAATACCCACTTTCTAACCTTCTAACTTTCTAACTCCAAAACTCTCTAACTCCAAAACTCTCTAACTCCTAAACTTCTTCATAGCTCATGCTATGGGCAATCTCATCGAGCGTGTCGTAGATTTCCTGTATGTCTTCGGATTGCACCAGTTTCATGCGCAGGGGCTTGAAGTTCGGCAGGCCGCGGAAATAGTTAGTATAGTGGCGGCGCATCTCAAAAATGCCCAGCTTGTCGCCCTTCCACTCCAGCGAGTGTGTAAAGTGCTGGCGGCATACTTCCACGCGCTCCTCCAGCGTCGGGCCCGGCAACATCTCACCGGTTTTCATGTAGTGCTTTATCTCGTTAAAGATCCACGGGTAGCCTATACTTGCCCTGCCCACCATGATGCCGTCCACGCCATACTTGTTGCGGTACTCCAGCGCCTTCTGCGGCGAGTCAATATCGCCGTTGCCGAAGATGGGGATGTGCATGCGCGGGTTGTTCTTCACCTCGGCAATCAGGCTCCAGTCGGCCTCGCCTTTGTACATCTGCACGCGCGTGCGGCCGTGTATGCTCAGGGCTTTAATGCCGATGTCCTGCAGGCGCTCAGCTGTCTCTACAATGTTTTTGGTGTCCTCGTCCCAGCCCAGGCGTGTTTTAACCGTTACCGGCAAATGCGTGGCCTTTACGATCTCCTCGGTCATTTTCACCATCTTCGGGATGTCGCGCAGCAACGCGGCACCGGCGCCCTTGCAGGCCACGTTCTTCACAGGGCAGCCATAGTTGATGTCGATCAGGTCCGGGCCGGCCTGCGAGGAGACAATGGCCGCCTCGCGCATCGACTCAATCTCTGACCCGAAAATCTGGATCCCGATGGGGCGCTCGTAGTCGAAAATGTCAAGTTTTTGTACACTTTTGGCGGCATCACGTATCAAACCCTCAGAGGAGATAAACTCCGTGTACATGAGGTCGGCACCGTTGGCCTTGCATACTTTGCGGAAGGGCGGATCACTCACGTCCTCCATCGGTGCCAGCAGCAACGGAAACTCCCCTAGCTCTATGTTAGCAATCTTTACCAAAGCAAAAATTAATTATTCGCGTAAATTTACGCCAATTAAACCTAAATCTCCCTATGAAAGGTTTCATCTCGAAAGATCTGCACCCAAGTTGGGTACTGTTGCTGCTGATAGTATACATGGCAGGCGGCTACTTTGTGGCGATGTTTGTGATAGGGCTGTTGGCCAACTGGATCTTCGGGATAGGCCTCATTGAGCTGGCAACGGTGGCCACCAACCCTGCCGACCACCCGCAGGGGCCGCAGGTGATGTTGCTCTTGCAGGGCGTGCTGCAGTTCTTTGCCTTTATCGTGGCGCCCGCCTTTCTGCTGCTCTCGCTCAACTACAGGCTGGGAGATTACCTGAACTGGAAAATGCCTTCGCCGTGGCTGCTGGTGCTGCTCAGCGGCATCCTGATAATTGCCATTATGCCGGCCAACTCGGTCATCATCCAGTGGAACGCCCACATGAACTTCCCGGACTTTATGCGTGCCTTTGAGGAGTGGGCGCGGCAGCAGGAGGAGCAACTGGCCGAACTCACCAAGCTTATCACGCAGTTTAATTCGGTGCCAGAACTGCTCATTGGCCTGGTGGTGTTTGCGGCCATACCTGCCGTGGGCGAAGAACTGGTATTCCGGGGTATCGCGCAGCAACAGATCCACCGCTGGTCCGGCAACATCCATGTGGCTATCTGGGTGACGGGCATCATCTTCGCGGCCATACACGTGCAGTTCTTCGGCTTTTTGCCACGGGCCATACTTGGAGCGCTGTTCGGATATTTATACTTTTGGTCCGGTCGCATCATTGTGCCGATTGTGGCGCACTTTGCAAACAACGGCTTTACCGTATTTTTACTGTACCTGCAGCAAACCCGCGCCATCGATACCAATATCGAGAGCACCGAGGCAATGCCGTGGTACAGTATCGCGTTATCGTTGCTGGTAAGTGTGGGCCTGCTATACTTCCTGCGCCAGGCATTTGTCCGGCAGCCATTGCGCCCGCAAAGTATAGCCCAGGCCGCAGGCACAGAGCAACAACTATAAACTAAACCCTTACAACACGCACAGGCCCCGGGCAGGCGTAAGTCATGGCATGAACAATAAGCTATCAACTCTAAGCAATCTAAATCAACGACTTATTGTAGGGGTACTGGGCGCCGCGGTGTTTATCGGCGGCATCTGGTTTAGCGAGTGGACCTATTTTCTGCTCTTTCTGGGGCTCACGCTGCTGGGCATCGCCGAGTTCTATACGTTGGTGGGCGTGCAGGGCATGCGGGCTAACAAGCCGCTGGGGCTGCTGCTGGGCGGCGTGTTCTTTACCTCCATGTTCCTGGTGCAGAAAGACGTTGCCCCAGGCGAGTTGCTTTTCCTCTCGCTGCCGCTGCTGTTTCTGGTATTTATCTACGAAATGTACCGCAAGAAACCCCAGCCTTTCACTAACATAGCCTTTACGATAACGGGCGTTGTTTACATAGCCGTGCCCTTTGGCTTGCTGAACCTGCTGGGCTACTACGGGGAGGAGTATAGCTGGCAACCCATACTTGGCCTGATGCTGCTGATCTGGGCTTCCGACACCGGGGCCTATATTTTCGGGAAGAACTTCGGCAAAAACAAGCTCTTCGAGCGCATATCCCCCGGAAAGACCTGGGAAGGCTGGGTTGGCGGCACGCTGGTGACGATGCTGGTGGGGTATGGCCTCTCACATGTGTTCCTCGATTTAGAACAATACCAGTGGCTGGGCGTATCCATCATTGTGGGCATTGTGGGAGTGCTGGGTGATCTCTCGGAGTCGATGCTGAAGCGCAGCCTGGGAGTAAAGGATTCTGGCACGCTGCTGCCCGGCCATGGCGGCATCCTGGACCGCTTCGATAGTCTGCTGATGGTCATCCCGTTCGTGGTCGCCTTCCTCGAAATCTTCTAAAAAATTTGTTGCCCGCTCTTAGGAGGTTGCAAGTTTAATTCTCAACTTTGCCCCGTATTTTAATTCACTGATTAATTACTCACTAATAAAAATTTAGAGTAGATGATGTTATACAAAGAGCCAGCTCCGATTAAGGATAAGGAAAATCCTTTCGAGTCGATGATGTCGCGCTTTAACATAGCGGCGGAGGTGCTGGGGTTGGATGAGGAAGTATACAACGTACTCAAGTCTCCAACACGTCAGGTAATCGTGAACGTGCCCGTTACCATGGACGACGGCAAAGTGCGTGTGTTCGAGGGCTACCGCGTGATTCACTCCACTATCCTGGGGCCGTCCAAAGGCGGTATCCGCTACGCGCCGGATGTATTCCTGGATGAGGTGAAGGCCCTGGCCGCCTGGATGACCTGGAAATGCGCCGTGGTGGACATCCCGTACGGTGGTGCCAAAGGCGGTATCATCTGCGACCCCTTCTCCATGTCGGCCGGTGAAATTGAGCGACTGACCAGAGCCTATACGTCGGCTTTGCAGGATATTTTTGGCCCGGACCGCGACATTCCTGCCCCGGATATGGGCACGGGGCCTCGCGAAATGGCTTGGCTGATGGACGAGTACTCCAAGACTAAAGGCTCTACAGAGCATGCGGTGGTAACAGGTAAGCCATTGGTGCTGGGTGGCTCGCTGGGCCGCGTAGAGGCAACGGGCCGCGGCGTGATGGTGTCGGCCATGGCCGCCATGAACAAACTGGGCATGGATCCCGCCAAGTCTACGGCTGCGATACAGGGCTTCGGCAACGTAGGCGCCTGGGCGGCAAAGCTGATGAATGACCGGGGCGTGAAGATTTTAGGCGTTAGCGACATTAGCGGAGCCTACTGGAACGACAACGGGATTGATATTGATGAGGCTATAGAGTATAAAAACGCGCACAACGGCCGCTTGGAAGGTTACAAGGGAGCAGAGCTGATGGATGACCCGGGCGACCTGCTGACAGCTAAGGTGGATGTGCTGATACCTGCCGCCGTGGAGGACGTGATCACCATCCACAACGTGGACAAGATACAGGCCCGCCTGATTGTAGAGGGTGCCAACGGCCCTACTTCTTACAAAGCCGATAACATCATCAACGAGAAGGGTATCATGGTCGTGCCGGACATCCTGGCGAACTCAGGCGGTGTTACCGTGTCATATTTTGAGTGGGTGCAAAACCGCATGGGCTTTAAGTGGACGCTGGACCGCGTGAACGAGCGCGCCGAGCGTATTATGAACGAGGCTTTCGAGCGTGTTTACGCTGCTTCTCAGAAGTATAACGTGCCAATGCGTATCGCAGCCTACATTGTAGCCATCGATAAAGTGGCCATGACGTACAAGTATCGCGGGGGCTTCTAAAAGATTTTTAGAGGAATATTCCGGATATTATATAATTTTGAAGCAGGTAATAGCCCATCCACGTAACTGGATGGGCTATTATGAGTTTATATAGTACCTGCGGCAAACAATAGCATCGAATGAAAATCCATAAGGAAGGAAGGAAAATACTATTTTTTACTTTACTGGCGCTTGTAGTGCTGAACCTTTTGCTCTACAATTTCAATGCTGAGAATGGCACCTTCAACAGGGTGTTCTCTGGCGTGTCTGCCGTTCTCTTCCTGTTGATCCTGCAGTTTTTCCGCAGTCCCTACCGTACGCTGCTGCTGCACGAGGACTTAATCATAGCCCCTGCCGACGGAAAGGTGGTAGTGATTGAGGAAGTGGAGGAGCCGGAGTACTTTAAGGACAAGCGCAAGCAGATTTCCATCTTCATGTCGCCGATAAACGTGCACATTACGCGCAACCCCGTTTCCGGCATTGTGAAGTACTTTAAATACCACCCGGGCAACTACTTTGTGGCCTGGCACCCAAAGTCGAGCACGCAGAACGAGCGCACCACGGTGGTGGTGGAGTCTACTGCCGGACCGGAAGTGTTGTTCCGCCAGATTGCCGGAGCCATGGCACGCCGTATTGTGTGGTATGTAAACGAGGGCGATGAGGTAAGCCAGGGCGAGGAGTTCGGCTTTATCAAGTTCGGCTCGCGCGTGGATATCTTCCTGCCGCTGGATACAGAAATCAAAGCGGAACTGGGACAAAAAACCAAGGGAGGGCAAACCGTCATCGCCCAGCTGAAAACCCCGCCACCGACCTTGTTTGGGTAAGCTTTACCTGGCAAAGGACGATTAAGCTAAAGAGAAATATGAAAAGGCCGCTGCAGGTTATACTTGCAGCGGCTTTCTTTTTTTGTCTGAATCAGGATTTGCAGAATTAATGGATGGTCAGGATTCAGTTGATGAATGCCCTTGCCTATACTGCTATTATACTTGCGACAGGAATATCCATCCAATAACGAATAACGATCAACTAATAACGAAACTAGTACCAGCTCTCCACCAGCTTCATCAGCTGCTCCAGGTATTGCTGGTCCACTTCGTCAAAGTCGTTGAGCTTATCGCTATCCACGTCCAATACCAGTTTTACCTCGCCGTCTTTTATGGCTGGCAACACAATCTCCGATTTAGAGTCGCTGCTGCAGGCAATGTGGCCCGGGAAGGCTTCTACATCCGGCACGAGTATGGTTTTCTGCTGGGTGTAGCAGGCACCGCAAACCCCTTTATGGTAGGGGATGCGTGTGCAGGCAATTGGCCCCTGGAAAGGCCCCAGCACCAGTTGTCCCTCCTTGTTAAAATATACCCCCACCCAAAAGAAACCCATGCCCTGGCGCAACGCGGCCACCATGTTTGAGATGTTGGCAATCAGGTCTGTTTCGCCAGCGGTCAAGGCTTCTATCTGCGGAAGCAGCGCTTTATACTTTTCTTCTTTGCTGAGGTTTGTGTCTATAATTAATGACTCGGCCATACTTTAATTTTGAATGAGTGTATGAGTGAATGTGTGATTATTGGTCAATGATAACTGTTAACTGTTCCGGTAGTGCAACAACTGGTCAGTGCCTAAAGTTTGAATGCCCTGTAGCCGGCCGTGCGCCATGACAGGGGCTTTTATGCCCTCCCCAAGTGTTTTTTGCTGGCTCTTAAACACAAGCGCCTCATCCCAGAGGTTTGCCTGCAGCAAGCTCTCCAGCAGGTAAGTCCCTCCCTCCACCATCACTGATAACACGTTGCGCTGGTGCAGGTCCTGCATAATTTGCGGAAGCAGTGGCGCCTCCTCCTGAAGCTGCACAAAGTATAAATTCTCCTGATCCTGCTGCTGTTTATAAGTATAAACCACCGTCGGCTGGGCACCATCAAAGAGGTGCAGGTGCAGGGGCAGCTGCAAAGCCCGGTCAATGATTACGCGTAGCGGATAGGGCCCGTGCCACGCCCGCACGTTTAGCTGCGGGTTATCATGAAGCGCGGTGCGGGTGCCCACCATAATAGCTTGTTCTTCTGTGCGCCACTTGTGCACCAATCGC
This sequence comes from Pontibacter chinhatensis, assembly GCF_900113285.1. Lineage (GTDB taxonomy): Bacteria > Bacteroidota > Bacteroidia > Cytophagales > Hymenobacteraceae > Pontibacter > Pontibacter chinhatensis. The sequence continues at coordinate 145,674 of NZ_FOOT01000003.1, read as the reverse complement.
CTGGCCAGCGGCCCGCTGATCTGCTCCTGTTTATAGTTAGCCGCTGCAATAAAGCCGTCTGCTGTTTCGGCCCATTTCAAAAGTATAAACGGCCGCTTTTGCGCGTGAAAAGTGAAGAAACGTTTATTCAGCTCCAGCCCCTCCTGCTCCAGTACGCCTACTTTTACCTGGGCACCAGCATCGGTTAATTTTTTTATGCCACGCCCTGCCACCAGCGGGTTCGGGTCTGTGTTGCAAATCACCACATCCTTTACCCCATGAGAAACGAGCATGTCGGCGCAGGGAGGCGTTTTGCCAAAATGCGAGCAGGGCTCCAGCGTAACGTACACCCGGCTTTCGGGGAGCAGGCTTTTGTCCGCCACGGCAGCAACGGCATTCACCTCGGCATGGGGGCCGCCATACTGCTGGTGCCACCCCTCCCCAATGATTCTTCCATTGTGTACCACCACGCAACCCACCATCGGGTTTGGTGAAGTATAACCTCCGCCCAACTGTGCCAGCTCCAGGGCGCGTCGCATGTATCGTTCGTCAGACATAGGGGAGAGTTTAGGAGTTAAAGAGTTGGGAATTTAGAAGGCTAAAAAGTGAAAAAGGAAAGCAGTAATCAGGCGCTATTCTTTTGTATCTAAGGAGTCATAACTCTTGGTTAGGTAAACTCTTATAGTTAGGGAAAGGTCAAGGCGCCATAATTTTCTAACTTTTTAACCTTCTAACTTTCTAACTCAGAAAGTTCTACTTTTGCAAAGATACCGAAATCAACAGAAAGTATAGACGTGGCAACCGTTCAGCAGTTACAGCAGCACATCCGGGAAAGTATAAAAGTGGCGTATCCTGAGCCGGAGGCGGGAAGTATAGCCCAACTGGTGCTGGAGCACGTGCTGCAGAAAAACCGCATGCAGCTGTCGCTGGCACAGCAGGAAGTGGTAAACCCGGAACAGGAGGCACAGCTAAAGCAGAAGGTAGAGCGGTTGCAGCGGCAGGAGCCGGTGCAGTACGTACTGGGGGTGGCGCATTTTTATGGCTTGGAGCTGCAGGTGGATGAGCGCGTGCTGATTCCCCGGGCTGAGACGGAAGAACTGGTAGATCTGGTACTGCGGGAGCACAAAGGGCAGACAGGACTGTACGTGCTGGATATCTGTGCTGGGAGCGGTTGCATCCCGCTGGCCCTGGCGGCTAATTTGAAAAATGCCAAAGTATACGGGTTGGAGGTGTCGGAGGGCGCGCTGAAGGTGGCGAATGCGAATGCAGCAAAGTATAACCTGCCCATAACCTGGCTTCAGGCGGATATTTTTGAGCCGGTGCCGCGTATACATCCTGCCTCGCTGGACGTTATCACGAGCAACCCGCCCTATGTGCTGGAAGAGGAGAAAGGGCAGATGCGGGAGAACGTGCTGCAGTATGAGCCGCACCTGGCGCTGTTTGTGCCAGACCAGGACCCGCTGAAGTATTACAAAAGAATTGGCGAGGTGGCGCAACAGCTGCTGAAAGAGGGAGGAACGCTATACTTTGAAATAAATGAGCGCTATGGGCATCAGGTGAGGGAGCTATTGTTGCAACTTGGTTTTACCGAAGCGACAATCGTAGAAGACCTGTTCGGGAAAGACCGTATCGTGCGGGGTATTAAGTAACACTTCTGAAAAACACTCCAAAATATCCGAAGTATTATTTATAATTGTACTTTTGTGGTAATTTTAGGCCCCAGCGGACGTTATCCATTTTAATGGATTATTTTGGGGCAATGCTAAGTGGGTTTAGCCCGTTCTAGCATAGATAAATGAGCCCCAGGTAGTTTGCGTAAAAATTCTAACATAACAAACGATATACAACGTGTACCAGGAAATACTAGACAAAGAAGCCAAACTTGCTGTCATTGGGTTAGGCTATGTGGGATTGCCAATTGCGCTTGCCTTCGCTAAAAAAGTTAAAGTGATTGGGTTCGACATCAACTCCAAACGTGTGGAGATGATGCGCAACCACATAGACCCGAGCGGTGAGTTGGAGAGCAGTGAGTTTGAGGGAGCGGACATTGTGTTTACTGATAGCCTGGACGTACTGCGCGAAGCGCGCTTCTTTATCGTGGCCGTGCCAACGCCGATCGATCAGCATGCGCAGCCTGACTTGAAGCCTTTGCTGGCAGCCTCTACCACGGTAGGCAAAGTGCTGAAGAAAGGCGATTACGTGGTGTTTGAGTCTACAGTATACCCTGGCTGCACGGAAGAGGATTGCGTGCCGGTGCTGGAGCGCGAGTCGGGCCTCAAGTTCGGCGCTGACTTTAAGGTAGGTTACTCGCCGGAGCGCATTAATCCAGGTGACAAAGAGCACACGCTGGCTAAAATCGTGAAGGTGGTATCCGGCTGCGACGCCGAGTCTGCCGAGGAGATTGCCAAAGTATACGAACTGGTGGTGGATGCCGGCGTACACCGTGCCTCTTCCATTAAAGTAGCCGAGGCGGCCAAAGTAATCGAGAACACGCAGCGCGACCTCAACATCGCCCTGATGAACGAGCTTTCCATCATCTTCGACAGGATGAACATCAATACCTACGAGGTGCTGGAAGCTGCCGGTACGAAGTGGAACTTCCTGCGCTTTTCTCCGGGCCTGGTGGGCGGCCACTGCATCGGCGTGGACCCATATTACCTGACCTACAAAGCCAAAGCGTTGGGTTACGACGCCAAGGTAATCCTAAGCGGCCGCACGACCAACGACACCATGGGCGCGCATATCGCTAACAAACTGGTGAAGATGATGATCATGCGTGGCAAGAACATTTCGCAGACGAAAGTGCTGGTGATGGGGGCTACATTTAAAGAGAACGTGGAGGATATCCGTAATTCGAAGGTGGTGGACGTGATCCGTGAACTGCAAAGCTTCAACGTGAACGTGGAAGTAGTAGACCCATACGCTAGCTCCGAGGAACTGCAGCACGAGTATGGCTTTGGCTTGGTAGAAGAGGCTGGTAAGGATTATGATGCCGTGGTGGTGGCCGTGCCGCACAAAGCTTATATGGAGCTGGATGAGAACTACTTTAAGTCGATTATGAACGGTAGCCCGATCCTGGTGGATCTGAAAGGCATCTTCCGTAACAAAATCAAGGATATAGAATATACAAGCTTATAAATTTTGGCAAACGCAAAGATTTTGGTAACCGGCGGGGCCGGCTATATTGGCTCCCACACGGTGGTAGAGTTGGTGGAGGCAGGCTATGAGCCGGTGATCATCGATAACTTTTCGAACTCCGAAGAAAGTGCGCTAGCGGGTATTGCTGCCATACTTGGCCGTGACATCCCTTGCCACCGCATCGACTGCACGGACGCTGAGGCCCTGCGCCAGGTGTTTAAGCAGGAGCAGAACATCCAGGGCGTAATTCATTTTGCCGCCTATAAGGCCGTGGGTGAGTCGGTAGCAGAGCCGCTGAAGTACTACCACAACAACGTGGGCTCGCTGGTGGCGCTGTTGCAGGTGATGGAGGAGTATAAGGTAGACAACCTGGTGTTCTCTTCTTCCTGCACCGTGTACGGTATTCCGGAGCAACTGCCCGTAACGGAGGAAACCCCGGTACAGAAGGCTAATTCCCCGTATGGCAATACCAAAAAAGTATGCGAGGAGATCCTCACGGACCTGGCCAACAGCGGCAATAGCAGCATCAAAGCCACTGCTTTGCGTTACTTTAACCCGATCGGTGCACATCCTTCCGCCAGGATAGGAGAGCTGCCACTGGGCGTGCCAAACAACCTGGTGCCATTTATCACCCAAACTGCCGCTGGCATTCGCGAAGAGTTGACTGTGTTTGGCGATGATTACGATACCCCGGACGGTACCTGCATCCGCGACTTTATCCATGTAGTAGACCTGGCCAAAGCACACGTTGTGGCGGTGGAGCGCCTGCTGCAGGGTAAAGCGCAAAGTATAGAATTCTTCAACGTGGGCACCGGAACAGGCTATAGTGTGATAGAAGCAATCAGCGCATTTGAAAGAGCATCCGGCCAGAAGCTGAACTATAAAGTTGGTCCACGCCGTGCCGGCGATGTGCCGAAGATCTACGCCGACGTAACCAAATCAACCAAAGAACTAGGCTTTAAAACTACCAGTACCTTGGAAGAAGCCATGAAAAGCGCCTGGGACTGGCAATTAACCCTTCAGAAAACAGAAGTATAAGCATGAAAATATTAATTACGGGCGGCGCGGGCTTTATTGGCTCGCACGTGGTACGCCTGTTTGTGACCAAGTACCCGAACTACCAGATTTACAACCTCGACAAGCTGACTTACGCCGGTAATCTGGCCAACCTTTCAGACATCGAGGACAAGGAGAATTATACTTTCCTGAAGGGTGACATAGTAGATGCGGACTATCTGGAGGAGATCTTCTCCGCCTATAAGTTTGATGCCGTAATTCACCTGGCCGCCGAGTCGCATGTGGACCGCTCGATCTCCGACCCCCTGGCCTTTGTGCAGACGAACGTGATCGGCACGGTGAACCTGCTGAACGCAGCCCGTAAGCACTGGGCCGATGATCTAAGCAAGCACCTGTTCTACCACATCTCCACCGATGAGGTGTATGGCTCGCTGGGAGAGGACGGACTCTTCACAGAGGAAACGGCCTACGATCCGCGCTCGCCATACTCTGCTTCTAAAGCCAGCTCCGACCATTTCGTGCGTGCCTGGTACCATACTTACGGGCTGCCTGTCAAGATCTCCAACTGCTCGAACAACTACGGGCCAAACCACTTCCCCGAGAAGCTTATCCCGCTGGCTATCTACAACATCAAGAACGAGCGGCCGGTGCCGGTGTACGGCAAGGGCGAGAACGTGCGCGACTGGCTCTACGTGCTGGACCACGCCCGCGCCATCGACCTAATCTTCCACGAGGGCAAGGTGGGCGACACCTACAACATCGGCGGCGTGAACGAGTGGAAGAACATCGACCTGATCGAGCTGCTCTGCGACCAGATGGATGAGAAACTGGGCCGCGAGAAAGGTCACTCCAGAAAGCTGATCACGTTTGTGAAGGATCGCGCCGGCCACGACCTGCGTTATGCTATCGACTCCTCCAAGCTGATGGATGAGCTGGGCTGGAAGCCGTCCGTAACCTTTGAGCAGGGTTTGAGCAAGACGGTTGACTGGTACCTGGAGAACCCCGAGTGGCTGGAGAACGTGACCTCAGGCAACTACCAGAGCTACTACGAGCAGCAGTACACGCATCGGTAAGTATAGACTTTAACAATATTATGTACGATTCCCCATTTCACGACCAGCCCCTCGATGGGCTGTCGTTTTTAGTAACAGGCGGGGCCGGCTTTATCGGCTCTAACCTGGTGGAGTACCTTTTGAAGTATAAGGCAGGCAAGGTGCGCGTGCTGGACAACTTCTCCAACGGCTACCGCAAGAATATCGAGCAGTTTCTGGGCAACCCGGCCTTTGAACTGGTGGAGGGCGATATCCGCGACGTGCAGACCTGCATGGACGCCTGCCAGGGGATGGACGTGGTGCTGCACCAGGCGGCGCTGGGCTCAGTGCCCCGAAGCATCAACGACCCCATCACGAGCAACGACGTGAACGTGGGCGGCTTTGTGAACATGCTCACCGCGGCCAAGGAGCAGCAGGTCAAGCGCTTCGTGTACGCGGCCTCCTCGTCTACCTACGGCGACAGCAAGGAACTGCCCAAGGTGGAGGATCGTATTGGCAAGCCGCTCTCGCCCTATGCCGTGACCAAGTACGCCAATGAGCTGTACGCCGACGTGTTCGGCAAGACCTACGGCATGGAAATCATCGGGCTGCGCTACTTCAACATCTTCGGGCCCAGGCAGGACCCGAACGGCGCCTACGCGGCCGTCATCCCGCTCTTCATCGACGCGCTGATCCACAAACGATCTCCGAAATTCAATGGCGATGGGGGGCAGACCCGCGACTTTACCTTCGTGGAGAATTGCGTGCAAGCTAACGTCAAGGCTGCGTTGGTAGAGAGCCCAGAGGCGGTGAATCAAGTGTACAACATCGCCGTGGGTGACAGAACTTCGCTGCTGCAGATGTTCCACATCCTTAGGGAAACAGCCGGAGCTGACGTGGAGCCGGTACACGGCCCTGACCGCGCCGGAGACATCCGAGACAGCCTGGCCGATATTTCGAAAGCGCAGCGCCTCTTGAAGTATGACCCGCAGGTGCGCATCCAGGAGGGCCTGCAGCGCACGTTTGAGTGGTTTAAAGACAACCAAGAGTTTATTTACAGAGACACCAAGGCTGCTACCCTATAAAAGTAGAGCCGAAAACAGACACACATGAAAGGAATCATTTTGGCTGGAGGCTCGGGCACGCGGCTGCACCCGTTGACGTTGGCTGTGAGCAAGCAGCTCATGCCCGTTTACGACAAGCCCATGATCTATTACCCTCTCTCCACTTTGATGCTGGCGGGCATAAGGGAGGTGCTCATCATCTCCACGCCGCACGACTTGCCCCTGTTTGAGCGCCTGTTGGGCGACGGCTCGCAGATAGGCTGCAAGTTCAGCTACGCCGTGCAGGAGGTGCCCAACGGGCTGGCGCAGGCCTTCGTGATAGGGGAGGAGTTCATCGGAGAGGACAAGGTAGCCCTGGTGCTGGGCGACAACATCTTCTATGGGGCGGGCATGGGCTCAATGTTAAGGGAGAACGCAGACCCGGACGGCGGGGTGGTATACGCCTACCACGTGCACGACCCGGAGCGCTACGGGGTGGTGGAGTTCGACAGGGAGATGAACGCCGTCTCCATCGAGGAGAAGCCTAGGGAGCCAAAGAGCAGCTATGCCGTACCGGGGCTGTACTTTTATGACAACGAGGTGGTGGAGATAGCCAAGAACCTGGCGCCGAGCGCGCGGGGCGAGTACGAGGTGACTGACATCAACCGCGAGTACCTGCGCAGGGGCAAACTCAAGGTGGGCATCCTCAACCGGGGCACCGCCTGGCTCGACACGGGCACCATCCAGTCGCTGATGCAGGCGGCCACCTTCGTGCAGGTGATAGAGGAGCGGCAGGGGCTCAAGATTGGCTGCATCGAGGAGGTGGCCTGGCGCATGGGCTTTATCTCCGATGAGCAGCTGCGTGAAGTAGCCGAGCCCCTGAGAAAGAGCGGCTACGGCGAGTACCTGCTCCGAATGCTCAGGGAAAAAATGTAACGTACAGAAGGTCATCCGAAAGGGTGGCCTTTTTTGTTGAAGGGAGTAGTTTTTCATTTTACAACACAAACCCCAACAGCAACCCTGTAAGTATAAGTACAGGTGCAGGTACTTTGGTGAACATTAGCAAGCAGAAAGTACCCACTACAATACTAAAGTTGAGGGGGGAGCTCTCGATGGGGTGGTAGAGCAGGATGGCAGCGGCGACCACCATGCCGGAGCTTACGGCGCTAATGCCTTCCAGGGAAGCACGGATCACTCTATATTTTTTGAGCTCGTCCCAGAACCGAATCACAAAGAAAATAAGGAACGTACCTGGTAAGAAGATACCGACAGTAGCCACAAAAGAACCCAGGAGCTGCCCGGCTATACCATACTCGCGCATGGCCAGGTTGCCCACGAAGGAGGTAAAGGAGAAAGTTGGCCCCGGCAGTGCCTGCGCAATGGCGTAACCCGAGAGGAACTCCTCGCCAGTCAGGTAGCCCTTAAAGTCCACGAATTCCGTGTATAGCAGCGGAATAAGCACCTGACCGCCTCCAAACACGAGGCTGCCGTTACGGTAGAAATTTTCGAACAAGCGCACCGGCAACGACGAAGTATAAGCGCCCAGCAGAGCCGCCACAACCAGAACAGCCACATAAAGTATAAAATTGGCCCATTCTATGTGCAGGTGCTTGTCTTTCTCCTGGGGGTGTTGCTTAAAGCGGAGCGCGGTAACGGCGCCACCGGCAATCAGCATGGCCGAGAGCACCCAGGGCGAGTGGAAGAAGTAAGCAAGTATGGCCGAAACCACCATGAGGGCAACAGCCGTTTTGGTGTGGATGACCTTCTCGCAAATCTTATAGGCGGCATAGGCCACAAAGCCAACCGCCATGGGCTGTATGTACTTCAGGAAGCCAAGCGACACGCCCTGCCCCTGGAGGTATGAAATGACAACGGCGGCCAAGGCCATGAAAGTGGCGGCAGGTAAAATCCAGACCAGCAGCGTGAGGTACGCCAGGTTCGGGCCGCCTATCTTGAAGCCGATGGCCGTAAGGGTTTGCGTGGAGGTGGGACCGGGAAGTATGGAGCAAAGGGCGTTCAGCTCGATGAGTTCCTGCTCTGTGAGGTAGCGGCGTTTCTCCACCAACAGCTTAAACATCATGGCAATATGCGCCTGCGGCCCACCAAATGCGGTGAGGGCCAGAAGTAACACGTCTTTCAGGAAGATGTAGTAACGCAGGCTCATATGGCGTAAAAATATAAAAAGAGAGACAGCTTTTCGCTACCTCTCTTTTTATGTCAAATTAATTCATATCAGGCTTAAAGACTAGGCTTTCTTCAGCAGACCCAGCTCCACCAAGCGTTCGTTCAGGTACTCGCCCGCCGTGGCGTCCGGGTAGGCCTTTGGATTTCGCTCATCGATGCAGCTCTCCAGGCAGGTCAGGTCCATTTCGGAGCGGGGGTGCATGAAGAATGGGATAGAGTAGCGGGAGGTGTGCATGAGCTCGCGCGGTGGGTTAACCACACGGTGGATGGTAGACTTGAGCTTGTTGTTAGTGAGACGCGCGAGCATGTCGCCCACGTTTACCACCACCTGCTCCGGCAGCGCCGTAATCGGGATCCACTGGCCGTCGCGGCGAAGCACCTGCAGGCCGTCGGCGCTGGCACCCATCAGCAGCGTGATAAGGTTAATGTCGCCATGCTCGGCGGCACGAACGGCATCGGCTGGCACACTATCCGGATCCTCAATTGGGAAGTAGTGGATAGGGCGCAGGATGCTGTTGCCATACTTTACCTTCTCATCGAAGTAATCCTCCTCCAGGCCCAGGTGAATGGCAATGGCGCGGAGCACCTGCTTGCCGGCAGCCTCAAGCTTTCTGTAAGCTTCTAAAGTGGTTTCCTTGAAGCCCGGCACCTCCTCCGGGAAGATATTCTCCGGGTATTCTTTCTTAATCGGATCACTGTCCGGAATATCGCTCAGCTCCTGGCCTACGTGGTAGAACTCCTTCAGGTCGCCGGTGTTAAATCCTTTGGCCTTTTCTTTTCCTTTGCCCACATAGCCGCGCTGACCAGCAAGTTCGGGGTTCTCATACTTCTGCTTTACCTCGTCGGGCAATGCAAAGAACTCCTTGGTTGCCTTGTATAACTTATCGGTCAGCTCATCGCTGAGGCCGTGGTTGCGCAAGGCAATAAAGCCGATGTTCTGGTAGGCTTCGCCCAGCTTTTTAACAAATTGAGCCTTCCTCTCTGCATCTCCCGATGTGAAATCCGCCAGGTCCAGGGACGGGATCTCATCAAACAAAATCTCGCTCATACTCACTGGAATATAAATTTTTTCGTATACTTTAGTGTAATCTTTACGTAGTTCGCAATATACAAAGAATAATCGCTAAATTAGCTACACAAGAAACCAACAACATCCATTAGATACATGAAAAAAACGTACCTACTGCTGGCGTCGGCCCTGATGCTCACTTTCTCGGCCTGCGATACCGCACGCCAGACACAGGAAGCCGAAAACCAGACACCTACTACCCCCAGCGCCACAGCAGGGCCAACACCTTCGGGCGCTGTTATGAGTAAAGGCGGGCTGCGTGTGTATGCCTTTGATAACTCTCAGAAATATCCGGAGTCCCAGCTTCGCCTGAACACACCAGTAGCCGGGGGTGTGGTAGAGCCAGGGCCTGTTCAGTTCTCTTACTCGCTCTCAAACTTTGAACTGACGCGCATGACGCCGCACTCCAACTCGGAGCACATGGCCAACTCGCACCAGGGGCAGCATATCCACAACATCGTGGACAACGAGCCTTACACAGCGCATTACGAAACAGAGTTCACCAAGGAAATCAGTGAGGGCGAGCACGTAATTCTGTCGTTCCTGTCGCGCTCCTATCACGAGAGCCTGAAGCACAAGGGTGCCTACGACCTGCGCAAGATTACCGTGGGCAAGCCAACCCAAACACTGGAGTTCGACGAGAGCGCGCCGCACATGTTCTACAGCCGCCCGAAAGGTGAGTACGTAGGCCCGCAGGAAACCGAGAAAGTGATGCTGGACTTCTATCTGGTGAACACCGACCTCTCCACTACCGGCAACAAGGTGCGCGCCACCATCAACGGGACCGAGTTTGTACTGGACCGCTGGATGCCTTACATTATGGAGGGGCTGCCTATGGGTGAGAACAAGATAAAGCTGGAGCTGATTGACAACAACGGCAATGTGCTTCCAGGCCCGTTCAACACCGTAGAGAGAACCTTTACACTTAAATCAGAATAACTTTCAAAGTATAAGTATAAGGTATAAACAGCCCGCTTCTGCCATACAGGAGCGGGCTGTTTGTTTATAAAGTGTTGTACCAATGAGGTGATGTTATGAGTGCAAAGTGGGTGTTCCTGTTGATGTTGGGCGTGGCTGGGTGTGCTACAAGGCAGCCAGCCTATACTTCCTCCGGCAAAGAGGTGCTGACAGTGCAAAAGCAGGTGGAGCTGTATCGGAACAAACCTCCTATATGGCCGGCCAAAGGAAGGTTAGTCGTTATAGCCGATAAATTAGTTTTCATCCCTACACCGCATTTTGGTACACTTCACATCCATGGGCGAGATAGCACCTTTATACCTTTAGACGATGTGGCACGGCTGGAGGAGAAAAAGTGGCTGCTGGTTTTTCCCTTTAAGCTTCAAGTAATGACCCGTGACGGTCTGGGCTATACTTTTGTCTCCGTGCGGCGCGACAGGCTGGTAAGGGAAATCAGAAAGCTGCAGGGAGAAGAGTAAAATCTAAAAAGTATAAACATCCCGCTTCAGCCGAAAAGTAGCGGGAATTTCTTCGGTATAGGAAAAGTATAAATTGGCTTTGTATATTTTATTCTATATATTTAATAATATGCTGTAGTGCAATAGTATAGCGCTAGCCTGCTACCTACGGTAGCTTATCTCAAAATCAACTAAATCATAGCCTATGAAAACAACAAACTCTTGTTCGCTAATCATTCACAACTACTTGAATAAACCTAATTCCATTAAACTCATGATGAAGAAGCTTTTACTTTTGCCCATAGTGCTGCTGCTTTTGCTGACGGCCTGCAAAAAAGATGAAGACACAGAGCCTGCTGTAAGTGAGTTGATAAAAGGCCGCTGGGAACTGGTAACCTTTAAAAATGTTGTTTACGACGCCAAGGGTGAGAAAGTGCATGAAGCGGAGCTGGAGCTCAACATAAGCTACGAATTCACCGAGACCGAGTACCGCCTCACCACCAGCCAGGACGAGCGGACAGGCACCTACAGACTGTATAAAAAGGAGGGAAAGCAGTATATCTCCTTCGCTGATCATGAGGCAGGGCAAAGCCAGATTGCCTCTATTTCGGACACCAAGCTGGTGATAGTGCTGGAGTATGACGGTGGCGGACCTTCGTCTCAGTCAGGAAGCAGAACAGTTGTAACGCAGGAGTTTAAGAAGATGTAAACTTCTTCCGATAGGTAATAGCAAATTTAAAGTATAAAAAAGGGCCGCTCCATACTTTGGGGCGGCCCTTGCTGTTAGGTATAAACCAGGTTTTATTCCTTAGACCGGAGAGGGTTTCCGCTTCCTCCGCCACCCTGGTTCGGGTTGGCGATGTTACTGCGCATATCCGTGTCGGCCTGTATGTTTTGCATTTTGTAGTAGTCCATGATACCCAGGTTGCCGCTGCGGAAAGCCGCTGCGATGGCCTGAGGCACCTCCACCTCAGCTTGGATTACATTGGCGCGGGCCTCCTGCGCTTTGGCTTTCATTTCCTGCTCCACGGCTACGGCCATGGCCCGACGCTCTTCGGCCTTGGCCTCGGCCACTTTCAGGTCGGCGTTAGCCTGGTCAATCTGCAGCTTGGCACCAATGTTCTCGCCCACATCCACGTCGGCAATGTCAATGGAAAGGATTTCGTAGGCAGTGCCGGCATCCAGGCCTTTTTGCAGCACCAGCTTCGAGATGATGTCCGGGTTTTCGAGTACTACTTTATGCGAGCCGGATGAACCGATAGAGGTTACGATACCCTCGCCTACACGCGCAAGTATGGTTTCCTCGCCGGCGCCACCCACCAGCTGCATGATGTTGGCGCGCACCGTTACACGGGCCTTGGCAATTAGCTGGATGCCATCCTGGGCCACGGCGGCTACGTTGGGCGTGTTGATTACCTTCGGGTTCACCGATGTGGTTACTGCCTCAAACACGTTACGGCCGGCCAGGTCTATGGCAGTGGCTTGCTTAAAGGAAAGCGGGATGTTGGCCTTGTCGGCCGAGATAAGCGCCTTGATTACGTTGGGCACGTTGCCGCCCGCCAGGTAGTGTGTTTCCAGCTCGGTGGTGGTTACGTCTATGCCTGCCTTGGTCGCGTTGATCATGGAGTTAACGATAAGGCTTGGCGGCACTTTCCGGATGCGCATAAACACCAGCTCCAGCAGGCCGACCCGCACCCCTGAGAACAAGGCCGTTATCCAGAGGCTGATTGGTACAAAGTATAAAAAGATGATGAGCAGGATAATACCGCCTGCTATCAGAAATATGGGGGTTAAGTTTTCCATCTGTGTCTTTAAAATTAGGAGATTGCTTCTACGATGATTTTATTTTGATCCAGCTTTACGATGCGTATGGGGGTGTTGGGGGCCAAAAACTCACTACGGGTCTGCACTTGGTAGTGTCGCTCGGTAAACAGGGCGGTACCCTGCGGGCGCAGCGCCGAAACCGTCGTTCCTTCCTGCCCCACGGTGAGCGTATGCTGTTCGTCTTCGTTTACCCGGCTGCGGTTCTGTTCTTTCAGGGCAAAGCGTGTCCAGCTGTCGGAGCGGAAACTGTAGAAGAAAGCGATCCCTGCTACCAATACTGTGGTGGCAAGTATGACATGCCCGGTGTTGGTGCCCAGCGCCGCATACCCTATCCAAATCCCGATGGCCGTAAGTATAAAGCCAAGTATGCCCACCACCGTAGTGCCCGGCACAAATATTAGCTCCACCACAACCAGCAGCAGGCCAATACCGATCAGCGAAATCACTGTTATCCAATCCAGTAGCATAGGGCGACGGGTTATCATGTACAATATAGCAATTTCTTCATGATTTGTAAGTATAAATGCCGCAACAAAGTATAAGTATGGCCCAAAAACAGAAGCGCCACTCCTGGTTAAAGAAGTGGCGCCCTGAAAGTATGGCCGCTGCCGCAGGTTACGAATAACCGGTAAGGGGCAACAACTAGTATGCTTTGGCGAAGTATACGCGGCGCTTGCTCGGTTTGCCGGTCAGGATGTCCACGCCATCCTCTTCCGGCGTGTCCAGACCGATACAGCGGATGGTGGCCTTTGTTTCCTCCTTGATGCGCTCCTCTGTTTCAGCGGTGCCGTCCCAGTGGGCAAGCACAAAGCCGCCCTTCGTTTCCAACACTTCCTTAAACTCCTCATAAGTATCCACCTTAGTGGTATGTGCCTCGCGGTAAGCCAGGGCCTTGTTGTAAATGTTCTCCTGAATCTCGTCGAGCAGGGCCGGGATGTACGTGGCCAGGCTGTCAAAAGCCTGCGAGCTTTTCTCCTTGGTGTCGCGGCGGGCCAACTCGGCGGTGCCGTTCTCCAGGTCGCGGGCACCGATGGCGATGCGCACCGGCACACCCTTCAGCTCCCACTCAGCAAACTTAAAGCCAGGGCGCTCGGTGTCACGATCATCATACTTCACGCTGATGCCCTTGGCCAGCAGCTCACGCTTCAGTTGGTTCACCTTCTCGGTGATTTGGGCTAGTTGCTCCTCGCCTTTGTAGATCGGCACGATGACCACCTGGATAGGGGCCAGCTTTGGAGGCAGCACCAGACCTTCGTCGTCGGAGTGGGCCATTACGAGTGCACCCATCAGGCGCGTGCTCACGCCCCAGGAAGTACCCCATACGTGCTCCAGGCCACCATCCTTGGTAGCGAACTTCACATCAAATGCTTTGGCAAAGTTCTGGCCCAGGAAGTGCGAGGTGCCCGCCTGCAGCGCCTTGCCATCCTGCATCAGTCCTTCGATGCAATAAGTGTCCAGCGCACCGGCAAAGCGCTCGCTTGGCGTCTTCACGCCGCGCACCACCGGCAGGGCAATGTACTGCTCGGCAAAAGTGGCGTATACTTCCAGCATCTGCTCGGCTTCGGCAACGGCCTCCCCGGCGGTGGCATGGGCCGTGTGGCCTTCCTGCCACAGGAACTCCGCCGTGCGCAGGAACAGGCGCGTGCGCATCTCCCAGCGCACCACGTTGGCCCACTGGTTTACCAGGATAGGCAGGTCACGGTAGCTCTGAATCCAACCTTTGTAGGTATTCCAGATTACAGCCTCAGAAGTAGGTCGAACAATCAGCTCCTCTTCGAGTTTAGCATTAGGGTCTACCCGAAGTTTGCCGGGCTTGTCCGGGTCGTTTTGCAGGCGGTAGTGGGTTACCACGGCGCACTCTTTGGCAAAGCCCTCGGCGTTCTGCTCCTCGGCCTCGAACAGGCTCTTGGGCACAAACAGCGGGAAGTAGGCGTTTTCATGGCCGGTGGCCTTAAACATGTCGTCCAGCTGGCGCTGCATCTTCTCCCAGATGGCGTACCCGTACGGTTTAATCACCATACAGCCGCGCACTGCGGAGTTCTCGGCCAGGCCAGCCTTCTTCACCAGCTCGTTATACCACAAGGAGTAGTCGTCGCTTCTTTTAGGTAACCCTTTGCTCATTTTACTTTTATTTAACTTGATTATCTGATTATGAATTTCTTGGAACAGATTTTGCTAATTACAATATATAAAACCGGACATCGTTCCGCCTCAAAATTACGTTAATAATATTATACTATAGGCAAGGATTTGGCCATTTGTGCTTATCTTTGGTATAGAAGGAGTTATTACCCACAGAACATCAGCAGAAGGCCATGAAAAAATATACTTTACTTACCGTAGCCCCTGTGCTTGCCCTGCTGGCTGTAGGCTGTAGCAGCCCTGTTGCATTACAGTCGTCGGAGTACGATGACATGTATTACAGCTCTTCAGACCAGACCGTGTACGCACAGCCGCAGGCGCAGCAGCAGCCGGCGCAGGCCTACCAGCAATACGACAACAGCAGTAGCCAGCAGCAGGAGCAAGCGCTTGCCGAAGGCGAGGTGCTGAACCCGGAGTACTCTGAGAGCAACATTACCCAAAACTATAATGGAGATGAGTACTACGATGGCCGCAGCTACGACGAGCGCGACAACTGGTACCGCCCTAACTACTCGTATATAGACCCCTACTGGGGATCGTCTTACGTGCCGCGCCGCACGAGCTACGCGTTCTACGACCCATTCTATGACCCGTTCTACTACGATCCTTTCTACTACGACCCATTCTGGAGCAATGCCCGTTTCAGAACAGGCGTGAGCATCAGCTTTAGTTATGGCTGGGGCGGCGGATGGGGCAACCGGTTCTACGGCCACCCATACTATGGCTACAGCAACTGGTGGCCTAACAGCTACGGACACGGCTACTATAACGGCTATTACAGAGGCTTCTACAACGGCTACTACGCCCATGGCAACCCGTACGGGTATGGCTGGTATTCTGATAGGCCAGTAGTGGTTGGCAAGGCCAGCAGGGTGCAGTATGGCCCGCGCGACAGCCGCAACACCCAAACTATGGGCACTACCACCGGCAGACAGTCCAGGGACGGCGTTATTCGCACCGAGAGCACAGGCCAGCAGAGCGTAGGACGCCAGTCGCGCAGCAGCCGCAGCACGGTGGCCCCGGCTACCGGAGGCAAGCAGGAACTGCCGACAAGGCCAAGCCGCAGCAGCAGAAGCACCGTGCGTTCGCAGGAACAAAATGTCGTACAGCCCGCGCCGAGCAACAGCCGCAGCACACGCACTACCCGCGAGTACGTGCCGAGCCGTAGTTCAGAGCAGCCGCAGCAGCGCCGCGAAGTGCGTCCGCGCACCACAGAGCGTCAGCCAAGCCGTACAATTGAACGTAGCCAGCCTACCCGCAGGATAGAAAGCAGCCCGAGCCGCACGCAGGAAAGCCGCCCAGCGCGCACCTACGAAAGCCAGCCAAGCCGCAGCACGTTCGAGAGCCGTCCGAGTTCTAGTCCTAGCTCAAGTCCAAGTATGAACCGAAGCAGCGGTAGCTCGTCCTCATCAGGAGGTGGCGGACGCCCAACCCGCGGAAATAACTAGACGCATCGTAAAGAAACCATATCATCATGAAGAAGACACTATTGGCCAGCCTGGCGCTTATGCTGGGCTGGGGTGGTACTGCCTTTGCCCAAACGGAGCTTGACGCACTGCGCTACTCCCAGATGGGCGTTTTCGGTACCGCGCGTATACAAGGCATGGGCGGGGCACAAACCGCATTGGGCGCTGATATCTCCAGCCTTTCAGGCAACCCGGCAGGCTTAGGCATGTTCCGCCGCTCCGAGTTTACTGTAACGCCGGGGGTACAGTCGGTGAACACCAACACCTCTATACTTGGCGAGCGCAGCACCGGCAGCAACAGCAATTTCGTGTTCCCGCAACTGGGCGTGGTTATCTCTAACAGAAAAGGCGATAACGAGGGCAGCGACTGGCGCGGCGTTACCTTCGGGGTAGGCTTCACGAGGCTCAACAACTTCAACGAGCGCTATACTTCCTACCGCACCCAGTCCGGGGAGTTCGACCCAACCCTGGTGGAGTACTTTGCTGACCTGGCCTTTGAGAATGGCCGCACCCGCGCCAGCCTCGACCAGGAGTATGATGCCGGCATCAGCACCTTGGAGGGCCTGGCCTATGGCGGCTTTCTTTTTGATGTAACGGAAGACGACGAAATATTTGAGGTAGAGCGCATCGGAAGTATAACCCAGCGCGAGGAAATCATCCGCAAGGGCTCCCAGAGCCAAATCGATATTGGCGTGGGTACCAGCTACAAGGACAAGCTTTACATTGGTGCCTCCCTCGGCATCGTGACGGTGGATTTCTCGCAGGAGAGCATTTACTCAGAGGCCGAAGGCAGCTCCGGCACGCCGTTCACCAGTTTCGACTACGTGGATGAGTTCTCTACTTCCGGGGCTGGCGTAAACCTGAAATTAGGTTTGATTGCCCGTCCGACAGATGCACTTCGTCTGGGCCTGAGCATACAAACACCAACCGCTTATACGTTTGACGATGACTACCAGCGCCGCATCACCACCACGTTTAACGATGGCGTGGAGACAGCCGCGGAAGTGCCTGGCCAGTTCTCTTACCGGCTGGTAACACCTTTCAGGGCAAACGGTGGCATTGCGTACTTCCTCGGCAAGTATGGCTTTATTACGGCGGATGTGGAGTTTGTGAACTACAGCAAAGCCAAGTATAGGGAGGACGATGACTTCTCCTCAGGCGGCTTCTTCGACGACATCAACGATGGTATTGCCAGCAACAACGAATCGGCCATCAATTACAGAATAGGGGCGGAGGGACGCTTTGAGGTGTTCAGGCTGCGGGCCGGCTACGCCTTCAACGCCGATCCGGACAATGGCTCCAGCTACGATGCCGGCTTTATTAACTACAAGTATGGCGCAGCGCACCACTATACCGCCGGTGCCGGCATCAGGCTGAAAAACTTTTTCCTGGATGCCGCCTACGTGCACACGCAGCAGGACATTGACTACGCCCCCTTTGTGAGCGGCACGTCTTACTCGCCATACTCGCTGAAAACCACAAACGAGCCCCTGATGAACATTAACAAGAAGCAGAACTCTGTGGTGGTGACAATGGGTGTGAACTTCTAAAGTATAAACGTATAAAGTTAAGGCAGCGGCAGTACCGGTAAAGTGCTGCCGCTGCTGTTTTTGTGTAGTTTAATAGGGGAGGGGATTTATACTTGTTTCTGTTGTCATCTCGAGCAGCGCGAGAGATCTATCGGAATTCTAACCAGATCTCTCCCAGAGGTCGAGATGACAGTAGGGGCGGCGGCTATCATATTCATTCCCCCTTATTGCCTCAGCAAGCGATTGTCATCCCCCAGCCCCCTTCAAAGGGGGACTTTAGTTCCTGTTGCATTAGGAGCTGCTATTGATTCTGTTCCCAGTTTTTCTGGGAGGCGCCTTGTGAGATCCGGTGCCCGTTAAGGGCAGCTCGAGGTACGAGGGCAGGAGGGAACACAGCGCCGAGCAGGAAAACGAGGCCTCCCGGCCTGGGAGGGCACCAAAGCAGGAAATGAAACTTTAGGCTTGTGGGAACTAGAGGATGAGCCGAAGCTAGCAAGGATAGCTTGTATCCAGTTGCGGGAAGCGGCGGCTATGAAAGTATAGCCGAAGTATAGCCGAAGTATAAGTATGGCTTTTCAAGCCAGTTGGGTTACAAACCCAACACCATAGGTAGGCACAGGTTGCAAACCCGCGCCAGCAATAGGAAATAGCAGCAAGTATAAAGTATGGCCCATACTACCCAATTCACTTTGCCCAACACAGTTTTAACGCCAAACCATGGCTAAACCACATTAATCCCCTAAATTAGGGGAGCTAAACTTAAACTAACCAATTCGCATGCATAGTAAGTTAAGAACCAATCTTTTGGCTGCTGTACTGCTTTGCTTCGCCTTTGTGGCGCAGGCGCAGCAGAAAAAAGACATCACCCTAGAGGACATCTACCAGAAAGGAACGTTCCGGGCCAAATCGGTGTGGGGGGTAAATTGGATGAACGACGGCCGCTACTACAGCTCGCAGGTCTCTGACGAGAAGAACAAAGTACAGGACATCGTAAAGTATGACGTCACTACAGGCCAGCCGGTAAACACCATCATCGAGGGCGAGAACCTGGTGCCGGAGGGCAGCAGCCAGCCAATTCAGTACGATGGCTACACGTTCTCTTCCGATGAGCAGAAGGTGCTGTTTTCCACCGAAACCGAGCAGATCTACCGCCGCTCCTCCAAGGCCGAGTTCTACATCTACGACATCGCCTCCCAAAAGCTGACCAAGCTGAGTAACGGCGGCAAGCAAATGTACGCCACCTTCTCCCCAGACGCCAAGCGCGTTGCCTTTGCCCGCGACAACAACATGTTTGTGACGGACCTGAGCAACATGCAGGAGACGCAAATTACCACCAACGGCAAGTATAACTCGATCATCAATGGCTATGCGGATTGGGTGTACGAGGAGGAATTCTCGTTTGCACAAGGCTTCCACTGGTCGCCGGACGGTAAGAAGATTGCTTTTTATACTTTTGACGAGACCAACGTACCGGAGTTTAACATGCAGATGTGGGGCGAGCTGTACCCGCAGGACTATAAGTTCAAGTACCCGAAAGCCGGCGAGGCTAACTCTATCGTAACTGTATCGGTGTACGATGTGGCCAGCGGCAAAACCGTGAAGATGGATACCGGCAACGAGACCGATATCTACCTCCCGCGCATGAAATGGACGAACAACCCGAACCTGCTCTCTATCCAGCGCATGAACCGCCTGCAGAACACGCTGGAGATCCTGCACGCCAACGCCTCCACAGGCAAGGCCGATGTGGTGCTGAAAGAGACGGACAAAGCCTACATCGACGTAACCGACGACTTAACTTACCTGAAAGATGGCAAGCACTTCATCCACTCCTCGGAAGTGAAGGGCTACAACCACCTTTACCTCTACAACATGAGCGGCAAGCTGGTGCGCCAGATTACGAGCGGCAACTGGGAGGTAAGCAGCTACGTGGGCTACGACGAGAAAAACGACCGCCTGTACTACATGTCTACCGAGGTGTCGCCGCTGGAGCGCCACCTGTACAGCATCAGCAGCAAAGGCAAAAAGAAGCAGCGCCTGACGCAGCAAGCCGGTACGCACCGCGTGAACATGAGCAACGACTTTAAATACTTCCTGGATTATTTCTCTGCTGCCAACGAGGTGCCCACTGTTAGCCTGCACACGGCCAAAGATGGCAAGTTGATTAAGGTGCTGGAAGACAATTCACAGTTGAAGAACACGCTGGCGCAGTACGACATTGCTAAGCAGGAGTTTTTCCAGATGAAGACTTCTGACGGAACGCAGCTGAATGGCTGGATGATTAAGCCAACCGACTTTGACCCGAACAAGAAATACCCGGTGCTGATGTTTGTGTATGGTGGCCCGGGCTCGCAGACCGTGACCAACAGCTGGGGCGGCACCAATTACCTGTGGTACCAGGTGCTGGCCGACAAAGGAATGATTGTGGTGAGCGTGGATAACCGCGGCACCGGTGCCCGTGGCGCGGAGTTCAAGAAAGTGACCTACGCCAACCTGGGCAAGTATGAGATTGAGGACCAGATTGAGGCGGCCAAATGGCTGGGCAACCAGGCTTACGTGGACAAAAACCGCATCGGTATCTGGGGCCACAGCTACGGCGGCTACATGACGCTGCTGGGCCTGACCAAAGGCAACGGCGTGTTCGCGGCTGGTATTTCGGTAGCACCTGTTACGAGCTGGAGATACTACGACACCATCTACACCGAGCGCTTCCTGAAAACACCACAGGAAAACCCAGCGGGTTACGACGAGAACTCTCCTCTGTTCTTTGCCGATAAGATGCAGGGCGAGCTGCTGCTCATCCACGGCACCGGCGACGACAACGTGCACTTCCAGAACGCGGTGGCCATGCAGGATGCCCTGATTAGCGCCAACAAGCAGTTCGAGAGCTTCTACTACCCGAACCGTAACCACGGCGTGGGTGGTGGCATCACCTCTCTGCACCGCTTTAAGATGATGACTAACTTCCTGGAGCGCACGCTGATCAACCCGACAGAGGTGGCAAACCAGTAAGCAGAAAGTATAAACCTAAGTATAAAAGGCCTGCCGGAAACGGTGGGCCTTTTATACTTTAGGGATGCCAGTAAAATTAAGTATAAGTACCTGAATATTGAGTAACAGATATAAACCGGAGAAACGTTACCACCTATATTTAGCCTAATTACTGCCACTTCAACCTCCCAAACTATGAAATTAACACTCCTGCTGGCCCTGCTGCTATGCGCGCTACAAGTCAGCAATACACGCGACGAAGCCTTGGAAGATTTGGCCAACGCCGAGCGCGCCTTTGCTGCCACGTCTGTTAAAAAGGGTTTTCACCAGGCCTTTGTGGAACATCTGACCGAGGATGGATTGGTGTTTGCCCCGGCTCCCACAAACGGTAAGAAGCTGCATGCCGAAGCACCTGAAAGCAAGGCGCTACTTACCTGGTATCCTGCCTACGCCGACATTTCCAGCTCGCTGGATTGGGGCTATACTACAGGGCCCTATGCGTTTAAAGCTGCCCCTGAAGATACCGCAGTTGCTGGCGCGGGCTTTTACCTGTCGGTGTGGAAGAAGCAGCCGGACGGGCAATGGAAAGTGGCGATAGACATGGGCAATTCCTTCGCGCCGAATCTGCTGAAAGAGGAGGTATACAGACCAGCCCTTGCGGTAGAAAATAAGCCTGCCATAGGTACAACCGAGGCTCTGCTGGTTCAGGATGTGGAGCCGGTGCAGCCATACTTCGAAGAGACACTCATCTACCGGCACGGCCAGTATCCGGTAAAGTATAAGGATATCATCATCGAGCCGGCCACGAATGTGCGCTACACCAACCTCGGTCACGACCTCTCGCCAGCCGCCGACATGGCCTATACCTACGGCAGCTATAGCCAATCCACCAGCAAAGGAGCCGAAAAGGGCTACTACCTCAAAGTATGGAAAATGCTGGAGGGGGAGTGGCGGCTGGTGGCCCACAACCTGGTACCCGAAAGAATGTAGAAACCTATTGTTTCAGGTGCCGGGCCAGACAGGCATACAGGTGCTGTTTCTCCTGCGCATCCACAGGAAGCTTATCGATGCGGGCCTGCAGCTCTGCCACGCTGCCTTTTTGCTCTTGCAGCATAGTGGCAAAGGCCTGAATTTGCGTGGCTACTGCGTCGGCATCAGAGGTTAGCCGGTTCAGGATGAAAAGCAGCCTGTTCAGTAATTCGTTCGACTGCCGGTCGGGGTAACGGATGCAATGGTCTATCTCGCTCCAGCCTTCCTCAAACAGCGTCTTTACCTGCACCTCCACATAGTATGGCTGCCGGCTGGGCTTTACGTGCAGGATGTAGTGCTGTGCCCTGTAGCCCCGGTCGTTCGCTATGACCTTATACTTTTGGGCATTAAACTGCCTGGCCTCTTCCGCGTTTTTGTCGGTTACGTAGGCGAAGGGGCTTCGCTTTAGCTCCCAGTTTTGCATGATGAAATTTCCGATCTCGTGGCAGGTGCTTTTGTACAGGTGCAGCAGGCGCACCCCCACCAGGTCGTTGATATACATCAGGTAGTTGTCCGCAGTCAGGTGGCGGTCGGGGTATTCTTTCCGCTTCCGGATGATTTTTTTGAGCAGGTGCAGCGGCTCTTTTACCCGGTAGCGCACAGTATGCACGGCGGCGTGTGTTTTTAAAGCGTTGGCTACAAGCAGGCCTACGTCTTCCAGCTCTTGCTGGCGGCTGGTGTAGTCGTTGTAGATACGTGCCAGTTCCTTTGCCTGTATGCCTTGTGCGTACAGATCCTCCTCGCTTACCTGCAGCAGGTGAAGTATAAAAGGCACGGTGGCCTTAGGTTTATGGCTGGCTGGGCGCATGGCTACTGAGCATCTCCTTACCAAGTATAGCCGATTTGTCAGGAAATGTTGCAGGCCTGCGCCAAAGTATACGTTACTCCTGCAGGCCTAGCTGCGCATTTATCAAAGGCGTTTTAGGTGCCAGGAAGAAGCCCGTCAGGCTGGCGAACATAATCGGGATGAACTGGTGAAAACCGGTTAAGGTGGAAAGTAGGATAATGGTGCTGATGGGCGTGCGCGTCACACAGGCGTTGATAGCTGCCATGCAACTGACAAGTATAAGCGGCAGGTTCTGCCCCGGAAACAGACTATTGATAATCAGACCTACCGTGGCACCCACAAAGAACAGCGGAATGATAAAGCCACCCCGCCAGCCGGAGGTAACTGTAAAGGCAATGGCAAAGATCTTGGCCACTAGGAGTATAAGCAGGAACTCCAGTGAGAATTCTTCTGCCAGAAGTATGTTCAGCTCGTCGTGGCTGAAGTAGCGGGAGAGTGGCACAAAGTAGGCAATAGTACCTATCAGCAAACCCCCAACCATCATCTTAGTATAAATCGGCACCCCAAACCTTTGGAACAGGCTGCGGCACTGGCGCACAATAAAGATGAACAGCCAGCCTGCCGCTGTACCCGCCAAGGCATAGAGCATGGCGTAGAAAAAGTCGTTCAGCTCGGGGGTGGCGTAAACCGGGAAATTCCAGGTGGGGCCGATTCCGATGTGTGTGATAAGTATAAAAACAACGTAGCTGGAGCAACTGGCTACAAAGGCCGGGATAAGCGCCTGATAATATTCTACTACGTGCTTGTGGTGCAAAATCTCGAGGGCAAACAGCGTACCGCCCAGCGGAGCGCCAAACAATGCTGTAAACGCTGCGGCCATACCGGCTATGGTTAAGGAGCGCAGATCCTCCCCACGTATCTTCAGCTTTTTCGCTATCCAGGTGCCGGTAGAGCCCACCACCTGCACCAGCGGCGCCTCAGGCCCGGCGCTGCCGCCACTGGCAATGCACAACCACGACGACAGAATCATGGACGGGTTGTTCTTTGGCTCCAGGTGGCCGCCCTTGAGCCGGATGTTGTTTACAATCAGGTCCATCTCGCCAGGGTCGCCAAGCTTATGGATAATGATGCCTGCCAGCAGGCCGGCCGTAGCCATCAAGGGTATCACCCAAAGCCCCTGAACAGGAGCCAGGAAATGAAGCAGACTTTCCAGCACCGTCCAGTACACCCCGGCTATGACACCTCCTATAATGCCAATGGCTACCCACAACAGGAAAATCCTGCTGAAAACAAAGGGGTTAAACTGCAAAGGATAGTTTAGCTGGTTACGAAGCGTAACAGCCAGGCGTCGTCTCTTAAAGTCCATTCTGCAAAAGTACGGATAAATGCAGGAGGGGGTAAAGGAGGTGCGGGATAAGTATGAGACGATGAAGAAGTGGGGCCAGTTGATCAAACCTTCTTGAGCTAATGGCCATACCGCCAGCTTAAGCGCCAGCGCAACATGCAGCATGAGGGGATGCCACCATTATGGGTGCTAAGTGGATTGCTACAGCTTGAGAAAGGGCAACTTTTGCCTGGCTATTTCTTTAAGCTCGATCAGCGCGGGAGCGCCTATTTCTTTTGCCGAAAACGACCAGGCCAAGTATGGATGATCCTGGAATAAGTAGATGGTCTGTTCTTCTTCTAAATAGGCTTTAAAATCACTCCACTTCACGGTGGTCGTCTCTTCTTCGCGTGTTACACTGATATTTTCCGCTGTAAAGCTGAGTTTTAAACCGGATGAGTTTTCTTGCAGACTGTTTTCGGCTAGCTGTCGGAGGGCGCCCGTTCTTCTTTTGTACGTCTTCCACCTTAGGTAAAGCAGATACAGCCCAAAACCAGACCACCAGAGTGGGAGCGTAATAAATCCCAACGCGCCAAAACTATGCTCGGTAAAAAAGAAGAGCAGGACAGAGACCAGCGTTAACACCAAAAATATAACGGCTCTTTTCAGGTTTCTTCTCCTTGTCGCGGAAACAATCAAATCATCTATGAACAGGAGCTGCCGGTAGGTTTCCTCGAATGTAGTATGGATGGGTACAGGCTCCATGCTTATAGTTTCACGCAAATATTCTGCGGCTCAGTGAAGAAGCGCAGGGCCTCAAAGCCGCCCTCACGGCCCACGCCAGAGTTTTTCATGCCGCCAAACGGGGTGCGCAGGTCGCGCAGGAGCCAAGTGTTAATCCAGATGATGCCCGAATGCACCTGGTGCGCCACGCGGTGTGCTCGTTGCAGGTTTTGCGTCCAGATGGTGGCGGAGAGGCCGTAGTCGGTACAGTTGGCATACTGGATAACTTCTTCTTCGCTGTCGAAAGGCGTGAGTGTGACCACAGGGCCAAAGATTTCTTCGGTGTTGGTGCGGCAGTTGTAGGGGAGCCCCTCGATGATGGTGGGTGCGATGAACCAGCCACCGGCGCAGCGGCCCGTTACCTGCACCTGGTGCCCGCCGGTAAGTATAACTCCGCCTTCCTGATGGGCCAGTTCGATGTAAGAAAGCACCTTCTGCATGTGCTGCTCCGATACCACCGCGCCCAGTTTGGTACCTTCTTCCATGGGGTCGCCCACAGTCATGGCTTTTACTTTCTCCACAAAAGCATCCCGGAACCGCTCGTACAGCGGCCGCTCGATAAAAATGCGGGAGCCGCAGAGGCAGATTTGCCCCTGGTTGGCAAAGGAGGAGTGGATGGAAGTATGGAGCGCGTTGTTAAAGTCACAGTCGGCGAAGATGATGTTGGGGTTCTTGCCACCCAGCTCCAGCGACAGCTTCTTGAACATGGGTGCTGCCGTGGCGGCAATGGTGCGGCCGGTTTTGGTGCCGCCTGTAAAGGAGATAACCGGTACTTTCGGGTGGGCCGTGATAGCCGATCCGACTTTATGCCCGTAGCCGTGCACGATGTTCAGCACCCCGGCCGGCAAGCCCGCTTCCATGCAGATTTCGGAAAGCAGGTAGGCCGTCATGGGCGTAACTTCAGATGGCTTGGCTACGACACAGTTACCCGCAGCCAGGGCAGGCGCGATTTTCCAGGTAAACAAGTATAAAGGCAGGTTCCAGGGCGAGATGCAGCCGGCTACGCCATGCGGATGGCGCACGGTGTAGTTGATGGCGTCGGTGCCTTCCATGTAATGCGCCTCCGAAGCAAAATGCTGAATGGCCGTACCGTAAAAGCGCATGTTGCTGCTGGCCCGCGGGATATCCACCGATTTGGCCAGTTTCAGCGGTTTGCCGTTGTCTACCGATTCCGCCTCGGCCAGGCGGTCCAGGTTTTGGTCGATTAGATCGGCAATGCGCATCAGGAGTTGCCCGCGCTTCTCAGCCGGCGTTTTGGACCAAGCCGGGAAAGCCGCCAGCGCAGCCTGCACCGCCTGCTCCACGTCCTGCTCATCCGAGTCCGGAATAAGCGAGTATACTTTGCCTGTCGCCGGGTTGTAGTTGTCGATGTACTGCCCCGCAAGAGGTGCTACCAACTGGCCGTTTATGTAGTTCTGAAGCTGCTGCACTGGTGGGTAATTAATAATGACTAATCAGGAATGGGGAATGTAGGCCTCGTTGAAAGTATAGCTTGAAAAGCAATCAGCAAGTAACAATCAACAATTACAGACACCCCGTCCGGCCACCATCCACCGGCACGCTAATGCCGTTGATGTAAGCGGCGGCAGGTGTAGCCAGAAACGCGGCGGCAGCGGCCACTTCTTCAGGCTCGGCAAAACGGCGGGCCGGAATCTCCGCCTCCATCTCTTGCTGTATCTCTTCCTTGCTTTTACCTGTTTTTTGAGCCTTGCTCTCCATAATAGCCTCAATTCGGGCTGTTTTGGTGGAACCGGGCAGCACGTTGTTTACCGTAATACCGAATTGCCCCAGTTCGTTAGCCATAGTCTTGGCCCAGCTCGCCACTGCTCCGCGGATAGTGTTCGACACACCCAAACCATGCAGCGGCTGCTTTACCGAGGTGCTGATCACGTTGATGATGCGGCCATACTTTGCCCGCTTCATGCCGGGTATCACAGCCTTGGCCAGCAGGTGGTTGGCAATCAGGTGCTGGTTAAAAGCAGCCGTAAACTCATCCGAGACGGCCTCTGTTATCGGTCCGCCTGCCGGGCCGCCGGTGTTATTTACCAGGATGTGCACCTCTGGCTGGTCGTTCAGGTAAGCCTGTACGCGGATGTTCAGGTCGTAGGGGTCGGTGAAGTCGGCGGTGATGTAGTCGTGCAGTTGGTCCTGCTGCGTATCCAGTTCCTGCAGCACTGCCTGCAGTTTCTCCTCGTTGCGGGCTACCAGCGTCACGCTTGCTCCCAGTTGTGCCAGTTCGATGGCTATTGCTTTGCCAATGCCCTGTGTGCTGCCGCATACCAAGGCACGTTTGTTCGTCAGGTTTAAATCCATAGGATAAATGTACGGAAAAATGTAAAAAGAAGCTTGGCTATACTTCCCCGGCAGGTTACCATGTTTGTCGTAAATTGCGTACTTTCAAACAACCAACTCCAAGATTAAAACTATGGCTATAGCAAGACCTTTCAATTTTAAGCAGTGGATAGAGGAACACCGCCACCTCTTAAAGCCGCCCGTGGGTAACCAGCAGGTGTTTAAGGGCAACGACGATTTTATTGTGATGGTGGTGGGCGGGCCCAACGCCCGCAAGGACTACCATTACGACGAGGGCGAAGAGTTTTTCTACCAGCTCGAGGGCGATATCGTGCTCAAGATTATTGAGGACGGCAAACCGGTGGATATCCCGATAAAGGAAGGCGAGATATTCCTGCTGCCGCCACGCGTGCCGCACTCGCCACAGCGCCCGGCCAACACGGTGGGCCTGGTGATGGAGCGCTACCGCAAGCCAGGCGAGAAGGACGGCTTTTTGTGGTTCTGCGAAAACTGCGGCGAAAAGCTCTACGAGGAGTATGCCGACGTGACCGACATTGTGGGGCAGCTACCGGTTATCATGAGCCGCTTTTGGGACAGCCTGGAACACCGCACCTGCAAGAACTGCGGCACGGTGATGGAGCCGCCGGCCAAACCAGCTGAGGCTGCCAAGTAAGGCATGCGCCCGCCGTCGCTCTACACCACCCGGCTTCAGCTGCGCCTGATAGAGCCTACTGATGCAGCCTTTATACTTCGGGGGCTGTCGGATAAACGGGTAACGGCATATTATGCGGTGCATTACGATACTCCGGAAGCGGTGCAGGAGCAGATGCAGTTTTACCAGAACTTGTTGCAGGAGGGCAGCGGTGCCTGGTGGGCCTTCTCCAGAAATGGCGACTCGGAACTAATGGGCGCCTGCGGCCTAAGCAGTGTCTCGCAGGAGCATCGGAAGGGGGAGCTGGGTTTCTGGCTACTGCCGGAGCATTGGGGCAACGGCTATATTCCGGAGGCGGCAGGGGCTATACTGAAGTATGGCTTTGAACAACTCGGCCTGCACCGCATCGAGGCGATAGTGGAGGGAGGCAATGCGCCGTCGGAACGGGTGCTGCAGAAACTGGGCTTTGCTTACGAGGGAAAGCTGCGGGAATGCGAGTTGAAGCACCACCGCTTCATCGACCTGCTCTACTACAGCCTGCTGGAAACAGACCTGTCGTCACCGGCAAAAACAGAGGCGCGGCAAGTATAAATTGCTTATCTTGTTGGATTGCCTCATCCTCTCGTACAACGGATTGCTGCCTTTTCGCTCAATTTTACCATGCAAGAAAACACGCCTATACTTACTGCGGATAATTTGCTGAAGATTGACATCCACACGCATATCCTGCCTGCCACGTGGCCAAACCTGCGGGAACGGTACGGGTATGGGGGCTTTATCCGGCTGGAGCACCACAAACCCTGCTGCGCCCGCATGATGATGGACGACAAGTTCTTCCGCGAGATACAGGATAACTGCTGGGACCCGAAGGTACGCATGCACGAGTGCAGCCAGCACAGGGTAGGGGTGCAGGTGCTGAGCACGGTGCCGGTGATGTTTAACTACTGGGCCAAGCCCGAGCACACCTACGATCTCTCGCAACTCCTCAACGACCATATCGCCGGCATAGTAACTGATTACCCCGACCGCTTTGTAGGCTTGGGCACCATCCCCATGCAGGACACGGATCTGGCGATAAAGGAGCTGGAACGGTGCATGAAGGAGTTGGGTATGGCTGGTATCCAGATTGGCACGAATGTGAACGGCTGCAACCTGGATGAGGCCAAACTGTTCCCCGTTTTTGAGGCAGCTCAGGAGTTGGGTGCTGCCGTTTTTGTGCACCCCTGGGATATGCTGGGCAAAGACCGCACCGGCAAGTACTGGATGCCCTGGCTGGTGGGCATGCCAGCCGAAACTACGGTGGCTATCTGTTCGATGATTTTCGGGGGCGTGTTGGAGCGCCTGCCCAGGCTGCGCGTTGCCTTTGCGCACGGCGGCGGCACTTTCCCGGCCACCATCGGGCGCATCGCCCACGGCTTCGAAGTGCGCCCGGATCTCTGCGCCATCGATAACAACGTAAACCCGCGAGAGTACCTGGGCAAGTTTTATTTCGACTCGCTGGTGCACGACCCACAGGCTTTGGAATACCTGGTAAACCTGGTGGGTGCTGATAAAATAGCCCTGGGCACCGATTACCCCTTCCCGCTGGGCGAGTTAGAGCCCGGCAAACTTATCGAGTCCATGCCCTATGACCTGGCTACCAAAGAGCGCATGCTCAGCGGCACGGCTCTGGAGTGGCTGAACCTGAAGCGGGAACAGTTTGTGAAGCGCAGCTCCGGCCTGAGCCTGCCGAAGGGGGAGAAAGTATAGGCCTTTTCAGTCCCGGGTCCAACCACCCCTAACCCCTCCTTAGCCAAGGAGGGGAGCTCTGTAGTTACTTTAGCTGAAGTACAAGTTTTATAGCATCAGTTCTCGCACGGACAGGTCGCGACCTGTCCCTACAAAGAGTAACCCACCCCAGCCCCTCTGAGGAGGGGAATTTATACTTGCTACTCAATCTGTCATCTCGAGCTGCGCGAGAGATCTATCGGGAATTCTATAGAGATCTCTCCCGAAGGTCGAGATGACAGCAGGGGCAGTGGCTATCGAGCCTATCCCAGCCTTTGGGTTGAGCGCCTTGTGGATGTTGCGGTGCCCGCCAGGGCAGCCCGCAGCGGAGCGAGGAGCAGCTTCAGACACACCGCGCGATGCCCGAAGGCGAGGCCTCTCGGGCTTGAGAGAGCCAAAGCCGGAGATGAAACTATAGGTTTGTAGGGCTGGAGGATGAACAGTGGCTAGCAAAGACTGCTTGGTTCAAGTGGAAGGAAGCAATGGCTATGGAGGTATAAACCAAAGTATAACTAAAGTATAAAGTACAGGCTTTTAAAGCCAGAAGCAGCAAAAACAAACTTCCTTTCGCCTTTTAGAAGAAGCCTGGGTTTATCCTGCAAAACCTATGGCTTTGCCTGTTTTATTTTATACTTTGGCTAAATATTTGCTCGTTCTAAAAGTATAAAATTCAACCTTTTACTATGCGTAAATTACTGTTTAGCTTACTCTTTATCGGTGCGTTTGCCACGGCGACGCATGCCCAGAAAGAGTTTGCCCATATAGAACTGCCCATGAACCGTGCCGAGGACTTGGTTTCTGTGGCAGACGATGAGGGCAATGTGGTAGTATACTTCTACCAAGGCGGCAACCTGAACTTTGCCATGATCTCCCCAACGGGCGAAAAGCTGGCGCAGCACGAGATTCCGTACCGCAGCTCCAAAGACCCGCAGATAATGGGCACCCGCGTAACCGACGATGAGTTTATCTTCTACAGCCGCTATACCAACGGCCGTCGGGAGTACGTGCGCCCGTTTGCCATCAACCGCCACACCGGCGCCTTCCGTAGCTTGCAGGACGTGCAGCTGAAGCTGGAGCGGAACGTGAACTTTGTGGGTGGCTTCGGCGATGACGACCACTTTTACATGCTCTACACCGACAAGGACGGTAACCTGCACCTGTACCGTGACTCAGAGTACAGCGTGGCCACCATGGATTACAGGCTGTTTAAGCCGGAGCAGATGCCCCGCACCCGCGACCGCTACGCACGTGAGTCAGGGCTGATTTATGTGCACCCCAACCTGGAGCGCAACGTGTATACCGGCCATCACCGCAGCAAGATCTACTCCCGGGGCGACAAGCTGCACATGGTTTTTGATGGCTACCAGTTGCGGGGCAAGTCCTCGAAGGAGGCGACCACTGAGATCCTGACGCTGGACTGGAACACCGGGAAGACAGAGTATCGCACCTTGCCGGCCATTGCGCAGCGCAACACGCCTGCCTTCAACTCTTTCCTGCACCAGGACAAGCTTTTCCGCCTGAACCTGGAGAAGGACCAGCTGAAGCTTACGGCCTATGACTTTAACACGCTGCAGCCCGTAAAGGAGTATACTTTCACAGACAAAGAAAAGCTGGCGCTGGCCTCTACGCCGGTGTACCAGCGTGGGGCGGGCGGCTTGTTCTCGTCTGGCTACGAGGTGATTGAGAAGGAAGACAAGGCCATGCGTAACCTGGCAAGCGGCATCCCGGCCATTACCGTGGACACCTACAGCGACAGCACGCTGCAACTGACCATCGGTTCGTACAAGGCGCCAACCGAGCGGACTAACCGCAACGACCGCAGCCGCATGGTGCGCACCCCGGACCGCTATGTGCGTACTTCGCGCGGGTTTATGCTCATCCCCGGCCGTTGGACGCCGGCTTATAACATCCCGAGCTATTACCTGAACTCGCCGTACTACAGCCGCTACTTTTACGATCCGTTTGGCTACGGCTACAGCGGACCGGTAGGCCCTGGCATCAGCACCTACTTCCATACGGTGCTGGATGCCAACAGCCTAGCAAAGGTAGAGCAGGAGGGCGAGGTAGAAGTGCTGCAGGAACGCGTGGAGGAATACGAGCGCAACCTGAAGCCGGAGCCCGAGTTCCAGACTGTGTACCGCTACGGCAACAAGCTGCACTACGGCTACTACGACCGCAGGGCCCGCACCTTCCGCATTGTGGAGTTCGCCCACGGGCAAAAAGCACAGGAGCAGCCCCAGGTACAGGAGTAAGAAGTACCAAGTATAAAAAAGCCCCGCCAGCAAATACTGGCGGGGCTTTTTTATACTTGATGCTGGGTTAGTTTTGTTTTTCCTGCATCAGCAGGTCCACGCGCTGCTGAACGGACTGGTCCTGGCGGTAGGCAAGCATAATCTGCTCAAACTTCTCCAGCGTCATGCCGTCCTGCTGAATGGCCTCCTCCAGGTCTTTCTGGAAGGCGGGCTGCATCTCCACCATCCGTTTCGCGGCCTTGTCAAAAGCGGCCATCTCTTCGGGCGTGGCCTGCACCTCAGTTAGCTTCTGCTCCTGGTGCGCCTTTGCCATCTCGTTAAACTTCTCCACACTTAGTTTCTCCTCTTGCAGGATGTTCATCATGGTCTGCTCCCCCTCCTGGTGCACGGCTATCAAACGGGCACTGGCGTCGGCAAACTGCTGCAGGTCCTGGTCAGAGAATGTGGTGGGTGCCTGCTGGCCGATCTCCGGTTGCGGTGTCTGTACAGCCGCATCAGTCTGCTGCGGCTCCTTCTGCTTTTTGTCTTTTTTCTGCGCCATGGCGTTTTCGGTAACAGCGCAGGCGCCCAGCAGCAGTATGGCTACAGTAATTCCTTTTAGTTTTTTATTGAAGATGTTCATAAAATTCGGGTTTAAAGTTTTAAGGTGTGAATGGTAAAAAACAGGTCCGGCAAGCGGTAGGCTAATAGAGGATTATACTTAACAGGCACGTATATAGTTTTGCAGGGAAGGAGCTGCGCGACAGGTATTTTTACATTATTAGCAAACCTGTAAATGGTGAGAAAGCTATACTACGAGATAAATTTACACTTCTCAATCTGTCGGCTGAGATACGATATGAGTATGGGCTCGACATCCACAGCCATGAGCGCGTAAATGCCCTGAGCTCTTACCTCAGTTCCAGCACCAATACCATCTCCTTCACCACCGGCTATTATTTCTAAGCAAAGTCACGGCGCAGGTTTATACTTCCCTTAGGTAGGGCCGAAGTATAAACCTGCGCTTTTTTATGCCCGCTTATACGTTTGTTTCGGCGCTATACTTCTTCAGTTTACCTTTCTGGATAAGCTGCCGCTCCAGCAGCTGCTGCACTTCCGGCTTGTCGTAGTCTTCTATGCGCTGAATGTGCTTCATCACCTTGTGCATGATCTCATCCTGCATTTGCCCCGTTCCGAGGGCGTAGGAGTAGGGCAGGTCGGTGAAGGTAACCATGGAGTATAGCGGGAGCCACACGTCCGGGTACTGGGCCGAGATCTTGGCCTCTACCTTTTTGCGGAGCAGGAAACGCGGATCGGCCACCTTGTCGCGCATCTCGATAAAGTTCATCACGGCCAGGTCGGCAATGGCGTCGGCGTCGGGTTTGCGGCGGCGCTCAAAGGCCTTGAACAGCGCCTCCCAGTCTCCGTCAAACGCATCCAGCATCTGGTCCAGCACCGTGATATCCTCAAAGCCCGCGTTCATGCCCTGCCCGTAGAAGGGCACCACCGCATGGCAGGCATCCCCAATCAGCAGCGCCTTGCCCCCGTAGCTCCACGGGAAGCACTTCACCGTGACCAGCGAACCAATAGGGTTGGTAAAGTAGTCCTGGGCCAGGGTTGGCATAAGCGGCAGCGCATCCGGGAAAACCTCCTGGAAGAAGGCCAGTAAGTCGCCCTCGTTTTTAATGGCTGCAAAAGACTGCTCGCCCTCGTAGGGGAAGAACAGGGTGCAGGTGAAGCTACCGTCTATGTTGGGCAGCGCAATCATCATAAACTTGCCGCGCGGCCAGATGTGCAGTGCGTTTTTCTCGATGGCCCAGCCTCCGTCGGCCGTGGCCGGTATGGAAAGCTCCTTGTAGCCATACTCCAGGAAGGACTGCTCGTAGTTGAACCGCTCCGTTTTCTGCATTGCCCCGCGCACGACCGAGAAGGCCCCGTCAGCTCCGAAAAGCAGATCCGGTTGCACGGTCTCTATACTTCCGGTTTCCAGGTTGCGCAGCTGCACCTCGTTGGTGGGCAGGTTTACGTCGGTGGCCTGGCGGCTGAAGTGGTAGGTGATGTTGGGGTTTGGCTCCGAGACATTCATCAGGGCAGCGTTGAGCCCGCTTCTGGAGACCGAGTAAATCGCTTGCCCCTCTTTGCCGTAGGGCTGGAAGGTGAGGTTGCCCTGCTCGTCGTGCATCATGCGCCCGTGCATCGGGATGGCTACCTGGCGCACCGCCTCCTCTATGCCAATGCCGCGCAGGGTGCGCCAACCACGGTCGCTCAGGGCCAGGTTTATCGAACGGCCGCCATCTATCAGGTTCTTCCGCAGGTCGGGGCGCCGCTCGTACAGGTCTACTTTGTGGCCGCGCTTGGCCAGGTATAAAGACAGCAGCGAGCCGACCAAACCAGCTCCCATGATGGCGATGTTCTTTTTCTCGGTCATAGTATATCCGGGCAAAGCCTCTTAGTACTGTAAAATAACGTTTTCCGGACCGCATTGGCAAGCATGTTAGCCTCTTACATAGCGGAACGTAAGGTTGATGCGAGGTTGTACGGCTCTGGCGGTTTTGGGTACATGATGCAGCCAGTGGTGCTGCGTAGGCCCCTGCATGAGCAGCAAACTGCCGTGGGAAAGTATAAGCGGAGCGGGCTTGAGGTCTTTGCGGGTGCGGTGCTTAAAGGCGAAGCGGCGTTCGCCACCGAAACTGAGGCTGGCTATACTTGGCTGCTGGCCCAGTTCCAGCTCATCGTCGGCATGCCAGCCCATGCTGTCCTGGCCGGTGCGGTAGAGGTTGAGCAGCACGCTGTTATACTTCTGGCCGCTGGCCTGCTCCACTTTCTCCCTCAACTCCTGCAGCACGGGCAGCCAGGGCTGCGGCTTGTTCTCCAGCCCGGAGTAAGTATAGCTTTTGTCGCCGTACCAGGCCGTGAGGCGGGGCATGGGCAGCTGGCGACCAAACAATTTTATACTTTCCTGCTGCCAGTTCACCTCCTGCACCAGCCGCCCGAAGTATACATCACTTTCCGGGGCAGGTATAAAGTGGGGTATAAAGTATACTTCGGCATCGGGTAGGGGCAGTTGCTGCAGATGGAGTGTGGACATGTGGCGGTTAAGTATAGCTTGTGCTTGTTAGCAGATACAGTGGTTTGCCCGGCTGGGTTATCATCCTTTAGCCTGAAAGTATGCGTGGCGCGGGTATTTGATTATGCCGCAAAATTTGTATTTTGGAATCTAAAGATATATCCTTTTGAAAGCATTAGAAGATTTTTTGGTTGCCTTTAGCGATGCCGCCTGGGGCATGCCCCTGCTTATCCTGCTGATGGGCGGCGGCTTCTACTTCATGTTCTACTCGGGTTTTCTGCCGTTCCGCTACCTGGGGCACGCAGTAAACGTTATCCGGGGCCGCTACGACGATCCCAACGACCCGGGCGACATCAACCACTTCGAGGCGCTTTCGAGTGCGCTGGCGGCTACGGTGGGCATGGGCAACATCAGCGGTGTGGCGGTGGCCATTGCCATTGGCGGGCCGGGTGTGCTTTTCTGGATGTGGGTGAGCGCCTTTGTAGGCATGGCCACCAAGTTTTTTACCTGCTCCCTGTCTGTGATGTACCGTGGCCGCGACAGCAACGGGCATATCGAGGGAGGGCCCATGTATGTGGTGCTACATGGGTTGGGGCAGAAATGGAAGCCGCTGGCGGTTTTCTT
The DNA here is from genome assembly GCF_900113285.1 of Pontibacter chinhatensis. Classification (GTDB taxonomy): domain Bacteria; phylum Bacteroidota; class Bacteroidia; order Cytophagales; family Hymenobacteraceae; genus Pontibacter; species Pontibacter chinhatensis. The sequence continues at coordinate 110,290 of NZ_FOOT01000003.1, read as the reverse complement.
TTCGGTGGCCGGCCTGTTTGGCACGCTCCCTATTTTCACCAGCAACCAGCTCACACAGGTAATCCGGGAGGTGGTGCTGGTGCCGAACGGCGTTGCCACGGATAATGCCTTTGCCTGGAACCTGGGTATTGGGGTGGCGCTGGTTATCATTACCTCGCTCGTGATTTTTGGTGGTATAAAGCGCATCGGGCATGTGGCCAGCAGGATGGTGCCAAGTATGGTGGTGCTGTACATGCTGGCGGTGCTTTACATTATGGCTGTAAATTATACCAGTATACCTGCCGCCTTTGCCCTGATTTTTACGGATGCGTTTACGGCTAATTCCGTACTGGGTGGTGCCGTGGGAGCCATTATCATTGCCGGTGCGCGCAGGGCCTCCTTCTCCAACGAGGCCGGCATCGGCACAGCCGACATGATGCACGGGGCCGCCAGAACCGACGAACCGATACGGGAGGGCGTAGTAGCCATGCTGGGCCCGCTCATCGACACCATTGTGGTGTGTACTCTCACAGGCCTCGCCATTATCGTTACAGGCACCTGGATGGACCCAGACAAGAACGGCGTAAGTATAACCGCGCATGCTTTCGACTCAGCCATGCCAACGATTGGCAACTATGTGCTGGTGCTATGCGTGCTCATCTTCGCCTTTACGTCGCTGTTCTCCTACTCCTACTACGGTACCAAGTGCTTCAGCTTCCTGTTCGGGGCAAAGTATAAGCACTACTACAACTACTTCTATGTGATGACCATCATCTTCGGGGCAACGGCCTCGGTAACAGCGGTGCTGGCGCTGATAGACGGCATGTACGCCATGATGGCCATTCCGACGATGGTTTCAGGCCTGCTGCTCTCGCCAAAGGTAAAAGCCGCCGCCAAAGATTACTTTAAGCGGATGAAGGCGTTCGAGGAGGGGCTTAAGGAGCGTGAGGCAAAGAAAGTATAGCGACAGCTACTGTTCCCCGTTTTAACCCTGAGCCATACTTTCATGCGGCACTGGTTTCGCTTTTCTGGCGGCCAGCTTTCCGGCTATGTAGGCCATGGGGAGGTAGGCTCCAACCAGATCCACAACAGTATACCAGGTCGGTGACGGGAGCAGGAACACGCTGGCAATTCCCCCGGCCAGGAAATAAATGCCGATGCCGAACGCAAACCTCATTTTGTGGTTAGCGGCAATGGCTGCAGCTACAAACGCCCCTACCAGTGTACCCAGGGCATGGGCCAGGAAAGGGAAAATGAAATGCTTGGGCTGGAGCAGATGCATCGATGCTCTTAAGCCTTCCGTGGTGGTAACATTTGCGCCCTCCGGCGGAGGAATAACCGATCCGCTGACCGTGATAAGGGCCATGTTCACGGCGCTGCCGATGACAACACCAGCTATAGCAGCTAAAATGTTTCTGACGATTGGGTTCATCCTGTAAGTGTTTGTGGTTATTTATACTTTCTGAAAGCTATTTTTTTCCTTTGGCTCGTTGGTTGTGGTTGCCACCCAATTCCTACCAGGAGGGCAAAATACAGAGCGCCCCCCTGCTGCCTCAGGGGTATATCATCAGGAATATAAAGGCGAACAGGTTAATCAGCAGCACCACCCCGTACACCACATTGGTCTTGCCGCTGCTCAGCGACAGCATCACCGTAAATACCGACAGGCCCAGCAGCACAATAGACTTTATATCCAGCCCCAGGATAACGGGCACATCCAGTATAATACAAACCACCGCAACGCTCGGAATCGTCAGGCCTATACTTGCCAGGGCAGAGCCCAACGATAAATTTATACTTGTCTGGAGCCTGTTTTTTCTGGCCGCAATAATGGCGGCGATTGCTTCTGGCAATAGAATGATGGCCGCAATCACAACACCCACTAGTGATTTTGGCAGGCTGTAGCTGATAATGATGCTTTCGATGGTAGGCGAAAGGGTTTTGGCCAGCAATACCACAATGCCCAGGCTGACAATCAGAAACACAAGGCTCATGATGAACACCTTGTTGGGAATTGGAATAGGCTCGGCTGCTTCTTCGTTCTCATCGGGGCCAATGGTAAGGAAATACTGTCGGTACCTTCTGGTTTGCGCAAACAAAAAGGTAGCGTAGATAACCAGACAGGCGATAGAGGCAAAAATAAGCTGGGGAGTGGAGTAGTAAGACCCCTGCACGCTTTCAGTGAAGGTGGGAAACACTAGGGTGAATACCACAATCGAAACGAGCGAGATAAGGGCTATGGTAACAGAGGGCGCGGAGAAGTTCTGCTCGTAGTGTTTCAGGCCGCCTATCAGCAGGCAAAGTCCGATAATGCCGTTAAGGATGAGCATTGTGGCTGCATACACGGTATCCCGGGCCAGCGAGGCGGCTTCCTGCCCTTCCGACATCATCAGGGAAACGATGATGGAAACCTCGATAACGGTGATGGATATGGCCAGGATAATGGTGCCGTACGGTTCTCCTACCCGCTCTGCTATAATCTCGGAGTGATGCACGGCCGACATCACGCTTAAGATAAGCAGTACACTCGCTATAACCTGGAAGAAACTGCTGTCATAGATAAGCCCGGAAAAAAACAGGAGCCAGGCCAACGCCGGAATGAAAATGGTCCACTGAAGAAATAATCTCATGTTACTGATTTAGGAGTGGTCGTAAGTTTATGGTTAAAGTTGTTGTGGTATGAATTAGCGCGCGACGTGCCAGCGACCGAAGTGCTGTAGCTTGGGCCTGGCTGCGGAGCTTTATTCCTTTGTTTCCTGCAGTGCTCCAAATTCTAACTCTTGCCTGTTCAGTTCTGCTCTCTCCTGTTCAGACATCCGGGCAAAAATATAATTTTCATGCGTAATGGTAGCGAGTATTTCGGTGCCATCCTTTAGAAGCGATAAGTCCTCAAACTGGTAATTTCTCCACGCGTTGTAAGGCTTTGAAAGTATAAAGTCTTTCACTCTTGGAGATAATCTATACCTTCGGAAGGACCCGCTTGCATAAAACTTATCACTTCTTTTTCCTGCTTCCACTAAATCTGGTTCAAGCGCCTCTAGCTCAGGCAGCAGGTTAGTTGGGTCGTAAAGGACGTTAAATTCAGCGAAGTCAGCTTGCCCTAAATAAGCGTTCAAAAGTATAAGCCACTGCTTATTGTCAGCTATACTTTCTGATAGAGCAAAATGCTTCTTGTTTTTCACTCTGTAATTTAATTCTTCCAGATGTTAAACGTGCAGCATAAAGGCCGGAATTCGCGGTAGCCATCCTTACTTCATTTTTTCCGTCAGGTAAATTCTATACCGGCTATCATTGGTTAAGGGAAAGTACACCCGCACCATTCCGCTCTCATCTTTTGTCCGAACGGTTATAAGGGTGGCTTTGCTTTTATCAGAAAAGTTGGGGTTGTTGGACATTTCCGCAACTCCAGTATAACTCAGCTTTATTTTGTTTTGCTTACCCGACACATGAAAGACTGTTATTTCCTGTCCCTCTACCGCTTTTATTTCTTCCAGCCTTTGTGCCACGTCATAGCCCTTTTTTACGGCAAATAGCTCTGCATCTTTATACTTCTCGGTATCCAGCACGCCTTGGCAGTAAGTATTGTTAGCTACAAGGACAACCAGGAAGGCGATGAGTAATAAGCTTCTAATCATATTGCTGTAGTTCTTATTTTGAATTGGGAACGGTATTCGTACATGAGGTGAGCGAGGCGCAGCCGAAGCTTTGCTCATGTGCTGTGTTGGGCAAAGGGGTTTTTACTTCAAACCATCAAAACTAATCGGTAACATCATTCTCTTTGGTACTGGCTTTCCATTCTCTTCGGCTGGTATCCAATCAGGCATGCTTTCTACTAATCTTATAGCTTCTTTATCACAAGATTGGCAAAGACTTTTCAAGACTTCAATTTCCTTCAATTCACCCTTTTCACTTACAACAAAGCCTACAACTACTCTTCCCTCTATCGTTGATTGCCCCACTCTCCATTGATTATTCTTGTTCAAATAAGCTGTAAGCGAATCTTCTCCACCAGGAAATCTTGGCATGGATTCAACTGGGTCAATGATAAGCTCTTCACTTTTTGGCTCAACAATTACTTCTTCACCATTAACGCTGCTTTGTGTGCAGCCTGTAAAAATGAAACCTACAGTGAGCAATGAGTATAAAATCTTCTTCATTAACTTTTCATTTTGCCCAACTATAGTATAAACAGAACCTCAATCCGTCTATATGCCCAAACCCGGCGGCTAAACGGAACTGGGCTAACGAATATACTATATAGCAAAATACTAATAAGCTTTTTGCCGCACAATAAAAAAACAGCGGCTGGCACCACTTTAAAGCACCAGCCGCTTATACTCTCTAACTCCTCAACTCCCAAACTCTTAAACTCTTCTACCTCTCCAGGCACTGGTGCAGGATTTCAGAGAAGCGGTATACTTCCTCAAAGCTGTTGTAGAGTGGGGTAGGGGCTACGCGGATGACGTTTGGCTCACGGTAATCCACGATAATGCCGGCCTCCATCAACTTGTTAAACAGCAGGCGCGAATCTCTCTTTACAAGCAGCGAAATCTGGCAGCCACGGGCCTGCGGGTCGGTTGGGGTAATCATCTCCAGTACCTCCTTGCCCACGTGCACATCGTTGATGAGGTACTCCAGGTAGCCGGTCAGCTTTTCGCTCTTGGCACGCAGCGCCTCCATGCCACCGGCCTCGTCAACCAGTTCCAGCGCGGCACGGTGCACCGCCATCGGCAGAATCTGGGCATTGCTCAGTTGCCAGCCAGCGGCACCTTGCATCGGTATAAAACCCTTCTTCATCTGGAAACGAACGTCCGCATCGTGACCCCACCAACCAGCGAAACGCGGTATATTGTGGTCGTTGCCGTGGCGCTCGTGCACAAACACGCCGGAGGTGCCACCCGGGCCCGAGTTCAGATACTTGTAAGTACACCACACGGCGAAGTCCACGTTCCAGTCGTGCAGGTACAGGGGCACGTTGCCGGCTGCATGCGCCAGGTCGAAGCCTACCAATGCGCCCGCCTCATGGCTGGCCTTGGTGATGGCCGCCATGTCGAATACCTGGCCGGTGTAGTAGTTAATGCCGCCCATCATCACCAGCGCCAGTTCCTCGCCGTGCTGTTTTATACTTTGCAGGATGTCTTCGGTGCGCAGCGTGTGCTCGCCCTCCCGCGGGAAAAGCTCCACAATGGCCTCGTCTGGGTTGTAACCGTGAAATTTTACCTGCGTCTCCAGGGCATACTGGTCGGAGGGGAAAGCACCGCCTTCTGTAATGATTTTGAAGCGCTTGCCTTCGGGGCGGTAAAAGGACACCAGCATCAGGTGCAGGTTCACGGTAAGCTGGTTCATCACCACGACCTCGCTCTCTTTGGCACCTACAACCCGGGCAGTGCCTCCAGCCAGCAGCTCGTGGTAGTTAAACCAGGGTTCCTCACCCTTAAAATGCCCTTCCACAGCCAGGTTAGCCCATTTATACATCTCGTTGTCGATATACATCTGCGCCGACTTTGGCTGCAGCCCCAGCGAGTTGCCACAGAAGTAGATGGCGTCCTGCTTGTTTACCTGCGGAAAGTAAAAGCGGTCTCTGAAATGGTATAAGGGATCCTGGCGGTCCTGTTCCTGCGCAAAGGCAAGCGTGTTTTGATAGTTCATGGTGTGCGGTTTATACTTGAGGCTACGGCGGTAGCTGTTTTAACTGACTGAATATTCTAACAGAGTTATACGACTCCGCAGGCTGTTAATAATACTTTATTATAGTTGTTCCTCCTTGCCAAAGGTAATGATGTGTATTGTTTGGGTCTTCCTGTTGAGATAGCCATAGTGCATCTGTCCTTTATAGTCATAAGTGAAAGGAGCAGTGACAGGAACTTTCTGGGCTATTAATTGTCTGTTAAAGGCGCTCAATTTCTCAAAGTATGATGGGTTCTCTACAGGGAGAGCTTGCTCAAAATTCTCTTTCTGTAGATATACATGAAAAGAGTTGGCAGACTCAACAGAGTTTGCCGCATTCACTTTTACAGCGGTGAGTGCTATCACTGCCGGTAAAGCAGCTGGACCAACATGGTTCAGGAGCGAAGTGCCGGTTGGAAGCATGGCTGCATTACCCGAAGTCAGCGCGTAATTTCCAAGTGTCAGGCGGATGGTGCCGGGGATAGCCTCTTCTGCAAGTATAGTAGTGGTACCTATGCCCAGTTTCTTCAGTACCGTTTCTGTCGTCTCCACAACAGCTGTATCGGCTTTATGCGCTTTTTGCTTGTTAGAGGCTACCGGAGAGGCTTTTAGGGTTAGCGGTTCATCCTTTTTAAATGCATAGCTTTTTAGAGGTGTTAAGGTCTCCAGGTCGTATGCGCCCAGCTCCATGTTGTAGTCTGGCTTAATCTGAATCTGGTAAAGTATACCCTGGTGCACGTAAGAATTTATACCGATTGGGCGTATTCTCTTGATGAGAGGCAGTGCACTAAAGCGTGTTTTTTCTGTAGCCAGGTCTAGGTACAGTACCTCTGTCGTCAGGTTGCTGATGTTCATGCGCTGTGCCCCAAATCCATCAAATACAATGTGAATCTGGTCTCCTTGGTGATATATTTTTTTCTGATGTACCCCGGAAGCTAGCGTAGGTTCCTGCGTTGGATCTATAAAAACGGGGTTCACCGGCCTTTCTCCTTTTAGCAGACGGTCGTACAGCCCCAGAACAGGCGTGTTAAAATTCTTTACTGTGACCTCGGATTCGCTCTCAAATACACACACCTGCACCCGGCTTGTTACTTTGCTGAAGTACAGACTATAGAGCCGGTTGCCTAGTGTATACGCTTGCACTAATTCAGCCTTGTCATCTAAGGCAAGCGTGACAGGGTTGAGTGCCGTAATGGTGCCAGTGGCCTTATCAATGTGGTAAGGGCGGACAGCTTCCCTTTTCCCGTTTACTTTCTCGAAATAAACGAAGTGGTCCGATCGCGCGATCAGGCCGAGCGCATTCTTCTCATTATAGTTAAATACACCCTTGAAGGAGGAGGTGTTCTGCCCTTGAGCGTCTAGAACGGCGCTATACAACGCACCATTCTCAAAGGCTACTATACCTACCTCACCTGAGCTGTTAACGGCTGTAAGTATACTGGAAGGGTTAGTAAGTTGGGCATGAAAGCTTGTGAACTCAGTTTGTGCAGCGGCTGGGAAAGCCAGTAGTAGGGCTAGCAGAAGAGAGTAAAGTTTGTTCATCTATACGTATACTTTGGTTCGGGACCCGAATATAGCAATATCATATTTAGGATGTTACAGCTCCACAAAAAAGCCCGGCCAAAGTATGGCCGGGCTCTCCTGTAAGTATAAACTTGCTTAAAACTCTGCGTTCTGCGGCGTGCGCGGGAATGGGATTACGTCGCGGATGTTGCCCATGCCGGTTACGAACTGCACCATGCGCTCGAAGCCCAGGCCGAAGCCTGCGTGCGGACAGCCCCCGAAACGACGGGTGTCCAGGTACCACCAGAGGTCCTCCTCGTGTATGCCCACGCTCTTCATGCGTTCCACCAGAATGTCGATGCGCTCCTCACGCTGCGAGCCACCCACAATCTCGCCGATGCCTGGGGCCAGGATGTCCATGGCCGCCACGGTTTTGCCGTCGTCGTTGAGGCGCATGTAGAAGGCCTTGATATCCTTTGGATAATTCGTTACAATCACCGGCTTCTTGAAGTGCTTCTCCACCAGGTAGCGCTCGTGCTCGCTCTGCAGGTCTATGCCCCAGGCCACGTCGTACTGGAATTTCTTCTTCTTGTAGTGGTTCGAGTTCACCAGAATGTCGATAGCCTCGGTATAGGTGACACGCTCAAAGTCGTTGTTTACCACAAACTCCAGCTTCTCGAGCAAAGTCATCTCCTGGCGCTCGTTCTGCGGCTTGGCCTTGTCTTCCTCCGCCAGGCGCTGGCCCAGGAATTCAATGTCCTCGCGGTTGTGCTCCAGGGCGTAACGGATGATGTACTTGATAAACTCCTCGGCCAGGTCGGCATTCATTTTCAGGTCATAGAAAGCCATCTCCGGCTCAATCATCCAGAACTCGGCCAGGTGGCGCGTGGTATTGGAGTTCTCGGCACGGAAAGTAGGACCGAACGTATAAATATCGCTGAAAGCCATGGCAGCCAATTCGCCCTCCAACTGCCCCGATACGGTCAGGTTCGTGGCCTTGCCGAAGAAATCCTCCTCATAATTTACCTCCCCACTCTCGGTAAGCGGCGGGTTCTTCGGATCCAGGGTTGTTACACGGAACATTTCGCCGGCACCTTCTGCGTCGGAGGCCGTGATGATAGGCGTGTGCATGTAGACAAAGCCCTTCTCGTTGAAGAACTTGTGCACAGCAAAGGCCAGCGTGTTGCGCACTCGGAAAACAGCGCCAAACGTGTTGGTGCGGAAGCGAAGGTGCGCGATCTCCCGCAAAAACTCGAGCGAGTGCGCCTTCTTCTGCAGCGGGTAGGTTTCCGGGTCGGCTTTGCCCAGTACTTCTATACTAGTGGCCTGTACTTCGTACGCCTGCCCCTTTCCCTGCGACTCTACCAACTGGCCCACCACCGCAATGGCGGCACCCGTGGTGACATCCTTCAGGGACTCTTCGCTAAACTTCTCGGCCTCAGCTACTACCTGTAAATTATTTATCGTGGAGCCGTCGTTTACGGCAATAAAGTTTACATACTTGTTTCCGCGCTTTGTGCGCACCCAGCCTTTCAGCAATACCTCCTTGCCTACCTCGGCGCCTTGTAGCAGATCTTTAACTTTTGTGCGTTGCATGTGTATGGTTATTAGTACCCTGAAGGTACAGTTATCCTCTAAAAATATAAAATTTATAATAATGCGGTCCCGGCCTTTTAGCAAAATTCGTTCCGGGCTGCTGCGGCTATACTTTAAAACAGCTCTGCTCCGAAGCCCGGGAAGCCCGCGCGCCACACCCTGACTTATGTTATTCTTGCCGGAGCGCCATACTAAGGTGCTCTAAGCCGCGTTCTACCGGAAACCTCCCAAAGTAACGATATTTTAACCTTTTTTTTAAATGCAAGTAAAATTATCCTAAATTTGGAAGTGCGCGAAATGGCGCCTTTTTACCCTTATACCCTATGCAGCGACTCGATTTAAGACAACTTTTATCCCAGAAGCTATCGCCGCAGCAGATACAATTTATCAAGCTGCTGCAGATACCTACTGCTGAGTTGGAGATGCGCATAAAAGAGGAGTTGGAGGTAAACCCTGCCCTGGAAGAGGGGCGCGAGGAGCCTGCCGAGGAGTATAGCGATTCATCGGACGATTACGAGGAGGATTACGGCAAGGACGACGAGATCGACCTGAACGATTACCTGAACGACGATGAGATAAGCGGCTACAAAATGCAGGGTGACCGTGGCGGGGATGACGAGGAAGACCGGGAGATGCCCATTGCCATGGCTACCACCCTGACCGACTCGCTGCTGGACCAGCTCGGCTTTCTGGACCTCGACGACAAGCAATATTCCATCGGCATGCAGCTGATCGGAAGCATTGACAACGACGGCTACATTCGCCGCGAGCTGAGCTCCATTGCCAACGACCTGGCTTTTTCCCAAAACATCGACACCACGCAGGAGGAGATAGAGCAGGTGCTGCACCTGATCCAGACCTTCGACCCGGCCGGTATCGCCGCCCGCGATTTGCCCGAGTGCCTTTTGCTGCAGCTGGAGCGCCGCGAGCAGGACGCTACCACAGTGCTGGCCGAGCGCATCATCCGCCAGACCTTTGATGAGTTCACCAAAAAGCACTACCAGAAGATACAGAGCAAGTTTAACGTGTCGGAGGAGGAGCTGAAGAAGGCCATCGATGTGATTACCCGCCTCAACCCGAAACCGGGTGGCGCAGGCGCGGGAATAGCACGGGTGCAGTACATCATCCCTGATTTTATATTGACCAACAACAACGGCCAGCTGGAGCTATCGCTTAACTCCCGCAACGCCCCGGACCTGCGCATCAGCCGCTCCTACGCCGACATGTTCGATGCCTACGACAAGTCGGATAAGAAGGACAAGAAGCTGAAGGAGACCGTGGCTTTTGTGAAGCAGAAGCTCGACGCGGCCAAGTGGTTCATCGACGCCATCCGCCAGCGCCAGAACACGCTACTGCGCACCATGGAGGCCATCATCAAGTACCAGCACGACTTCTTTCTGGAAGGCGACGAGAGTATGTTGCGCCCGATGATCCTGAAGGACATTGCCGAGGAAATCGGGATGGACATCAGTACCGTGAGCCGCGTGGCTAACAGCAAGGCTGTACAGACGGAGTTTGGCATCTACCCGCTCAAGTACTTTTTCTCCGAGGGCATTGCCACCGACTCCGGCGAGGACGCCAGCAGCCGCGAGGTAAAGCACATCCTCAAAGAGATCATCGACAACGAGAATAAGCGCAAGCCACTCTCCGACGAGAAGATAGAGAAACTGCTGAACGAGAAAGGCTATAACATTGCCCGCCGCACCGTGGCCAAATACAGGGAGCAGCTAAACATCCCCGTGGCCCGTTTACGTAAGGAGCTTTAATTGTTGAATGGTTGGATTGTTAAATTGTTGATGAATATAACCCGGCCAGGCTGCAACTTATCACTTTCTAACTTCCCAACTTTTTAACCTTCTAACTCTCTAACTTCTCCGTGAATCGTTCGCTCGCAAAGGCCCTGTCTGTTGTTTTTCACCCGCTGCTGCTGCCGACGTACGTTTTCGCTATTATACTTTACTACCTGCCCGAGTCTGCGCTCACGCTGCCCATGCAGGTGCGTTGGATTGTGCTGGCCATGATCTTCTTCTCCACTTTTATACTTCCCACAGCAGCTGTGTACGCCATGGTACGTCTGGGCTACCTCGACTCGATGGAGGCCGACAGGCGGGACCAACGAAGTATACCGTTGCTGTTTACGGGTATTTGCTACGCTGCCACTGCCTACCTTTTTTACCGCGAGCCAACCTACAACCCTGTTTTCTACTTTGTGATGGGCATCATCGCGGCCTCGGTTTTTGTGGCCTATATCGTGACGCAGTTCTGGAAGATAAGCGCGCACAGTATTGGTATGGGCGGTGCCCTAGGGTTGCTGGTCCTGCTGCACAAACTGGCCCCAGAGGCCTTGTTGATTTACCCGATTATCATAGGCGTTTTCCTGACCGGAGCCGTTATGTCGGCCAGACTGGCACTGCAGGCCCATACCCCTGAGGAGGTTTACGCCGGCTTCGGAAGCGGCTTTCTGCTGGCGCTCATGGCTTCGCTGGCGCTGTAGTTTATACTTGCCGTGCCGGGTCCAGTTACTCCTGCTCGGATATCAACCCTGCCCTGGGCCCAAGAACCTACGCTTCGGATACAAGTCCATTGCTGCTTCAAGTTTTCAACTTGGAGCTTTTATGGGGCCAGTTTTCAACTGGCGAAAGTATAAATAGTGACTCCCACAAGCTGAAAACATGCGGCAATAAATAACCACGAGCTGAAAGCTCGCGGGAGAGGAGGTAGGTTATACTTGTGTCCGAATGGTAGCCCTAAGAACAGCGGTTTTTCACCCCTCCCCAACCCTCCCCTAAAAACAGGGGAGGGAGTTTGTACAGGTATAAACCCACCCCAGCCCCTCCCAGGAGGGGAATTATCTTCAGGCGATTACACCCCTCTTGAGCTTTGCTTGCAAGTTTCGAACTCCCGTTCTCACTTGTCCTCAAGGGGACAGTTATCATAGCCGTGGCTATCGAACCTATTCCCAGCCTTTGGGTTGAGCGCCTTGTAGATTTCCGGTGCCGCTTAGCGGCATTGCGACCGAAGGGTAGCAAAGGAAATGTACACCGCGCGATGCCCGAAGGCGAGGCCTCCCGGCCTGGGAGGGCAGAAAGCAGGAGATGAAACTGTAGGTTAGTGGGAACTAGAGGATGAACGGTGGTTTGGAAGTATAGCTTGGTTCAAGCGGGAGGAAGCAGGAGCTAGCAAAGTATAATTGGGCAAGTATAAAAAGTTACGAGCTACAAGCTCGCGCTAGCGAAAGTATAAATCAGCTAACATAGCCAAAGTATAAATATGGCTTTTCAAGCCAGTTGGGCTGCAAACCCAACATCATAGGTAGGCACGAGTTGAAAAATCGCGCCAGCGGGGGAAGTATAAAGGCACAAGCGGACGCTTGTACCAGAGAAAGTATAAAGTATAAATCAGCAAGTATGAAAATATGGCTTACGTAGATGCAGATGTGCAGACAGGAAGGGAATGTGGCAGCTTGCAGGTCAGGCGGGATTTCCTAACTTTATACTAATCAAAACTAACCCCAACACACATGAACTACGAATGCCTTTTATATGAGGTACGGGATGGCGTGGCTACCATTACCCTGAACCGCCCGGATGTCTTCAATGCCTTTAACGACCAGCAAAGCTACGACCTGCAGGATGCCCTGAAGCAGGTTGCCCGTGATGAAAGCGTGCGCGTGGTGGTGCTGACGGGAGCAGGCAAAGCCTTCTGCTCTGGCCAGGACTTGAAAGCCATTGCCAGCGCCAGCAAGCGCGACCTGTCGGAGTCGCTGGAGAAGCGGTATAACCCCATCATCCGGGCCATGCGCAACCTGCCAAAACCTATTATCTGCAGGCTGAACGGCGTGGCGGCCGGTGCCGGCTGCTCCCTGGCGCTCGCATCCGACCTGATTGTGGCCAGCACCGCAGCAAGTATGATAGAGGTGTTCGTAAATGTGGGCCTGGTGCTCGACTCCGGCTCCTCGTTCTTCCTGCCGCGCGTGGTGGGCTCGCTAAAGGCTTTTGAGCTGAGCACGCTCGGAACCAAAGTGACGGCAGAGGAAGCGCTGCGGCTGGGCATGGTGAACAAGGTGGTGGCACCGGAGGAACTGGATGCTGCAGTGGCCGAGCTGGCTACCCGCTATGCCGCCGGCCCCACAAAGGCTATCGGCATGATGAAGAAGATGCTGAACAAGTCGTTCAACTCTACATTGGAAGAAATGCTGGAGTACGAAGCCTACTGCCAGAAGATTGCCGGCAACTCAGAGGACTACAAGGAAGGTGTGGCCGCCTTTAACGAAAAGCGAAAGCCTCAGTTTAAAGGGGCTTAGGCAACTTCAATCAAATTATACTTTGGCAAGAGCCGGGCAAACCTGTCCGGCTCTTGCCGTTTCTGCTGCCCAGGTTTATACTTCGCTGCACTTTCTCAAGACTTATCTTGGAGATGTTCGTATAGAAGTATATCTTCACTATAAATATTTTTATTTATTTTTAAGCAAAACTATGAAATTATGATACGTAAGGCCTTCTTGCCTTTGCTGTGCTGCTTGCTGGTGGCGGTTGCATCAAAGGCGCAGTCCAACTGCAGCGATTACCTGCTGCTGCGCGAAAACGCAAAGTATGAGTTACTGACCTACGACCAGAAAGATCGCCAGACGGGCCGCATGACCTATCATGTGCGTGAAACAGACACCTCCGGCGACAAGGTGGAGGCCACGATCCAGAGCCAGGTGTATGACAACAAGGGCAAACTTGCCACCGAGGGCGACTTTAAGGTAGGTTGTGAGGATGGCAGCATCTGGATGGACATGCGCTCGCTGATGAACCGCCAGAACGCTATGGAAGGGCAGCCCGACATGGAAATGACCGTGGAAGGCGACAAGATGCTTTACCCTGGCAACCTGCAGCCGGGCCAGTCTTTAGAAGATGGCAGCATGACCATGGAAATGAAGAACAAAGGCAACGGCCAGAGTATGATGACCATGGTGATGAAGGTGACAGACCGCAAGGTGGAAGGCAAGGAAAGTATAAAAGTGCCGGCCGGTACGTACGACAGCTACAAGATAAAGTATAACACAGAGGTGGAGAACCGCGCCATGGGTATGAAAATGCCCGGCATGCGCCTCGAAACGGTAGAATATTATGTGCCGGGCATCGGGATGGTGCGCTCCGAAACCTACCGCAATGGCAAGCTGCAATCCTACACGGTGCTCAGTAAAATAGAATAAAGCGCTTAGTCCGTCTGTTCATGGCGAGATCGCCGGTGCCACCTGGTACCGGCGATCTTATTTCCGGCCAAACTCAGAACGCATACCCCACCGAAACATTAAGCTGCGGCGCAGGCACTACAAAAATGGCCGAGTTAGGTTCAGAAGCCAGCGTATGGCCGATAATATTCTCCGGCAGCAACTCGTCGGCATTTTTGGCCAGGGCATACTTCAGGCGTGCCCCCAGTGCCGCCGAAACCTCCCAGGTAAAGTGCTGGCCCAGCTTAAACTGCCCTCCCAACTGGTAACTGAGCTCCAGGCTGTTCTGGTAGAGGCGCCCTACCCGGCGGCCGCTTGGATCCGACGGCGACTCGAAGGGGCTGTCGAAAGCGCCCTCCTCAAAAGCCATGAAGCGATAGCCAAACATCGGCCCGTGGAAGAAGCCGAACGGCACGTTGTCGTACTTCTTAGAGGTGTAGTAACGCTGGCTCATGCGTATGTGCACGCCCCCCACCTTCACAGCGTCCGGCAGAAAATCATCGCTCTTCAGGTAGCCCTGGTACACGTAGCTCAGGCCAAACTCGTTTGAGATGCGCTCGGTGCGCATCTTCTCGTAGGAGAAATAGATCTCCCCGATCTGCAAAGGGTGAAGCTTCAGGATGCGGTCGTTGGCGGCGCTGGGCTGGCCATCTCCCTCACCGGATTGGGCGAAGGCACGGTGCTGAGGCAGGAACAGGATCAGGAGCAGCACCAGCCAGGCAGATGCGAAAACATACTTGCTGTTTCTCATGTCATATGTGTTTAAGGTAAGGAAAAGGATGCGGGGGAACGGTGTGCTTTTCTGTGCTTTACATCCCTTTGTAAATTTATGTTGCATCCGGGTTAAAGCTTATCGGGCGCTGCGCGGCTATGGCAGATAAGTATGTGCAAACGCTAATAACTCCACTTCTCGTAAGGCGTATATAATCCTGAAATAAATCAAAACATAACCTGATAAAAAGTATAACTATGAAAAAGATTATCTCAACAGGATTTATAGCAGGCGCCTTTCTGTTCGCCGTGGCTTCTTGCGGCCAGCAAAATGACTCCGTGGAGCAGGCGCAGGATGTGAACGAGCAACAGGTAGAAAACACCCCCATGGAAGAGCAGGTGGATGACGCGTCTGAGTTTGCCACAGAGGCCGCCAGCTCCGGCATGCTGGAGGTAGAGGCCGGCAATATGGCGCAAAAGATGGCGCAGAACCAGCAGGTGAAAGATTTTGCCAAGATGATGGTGGCCGACCACACCAAAGCAAACGAGGAGCTGCGACAGCTGGCTCAGAGTAAGAACATGATGCTGCCCGACAGCATGAGCAACGAGCACCGCAACAAACTGGACGGACTGCGCGATAAAAAAGGCGCGGACTTCGACAGGGACTACATGGACCTGATGGTCAGCTCGCATGAGGATGCCGTGGAGGACTTCGAAGAGGCCTCCAGGGATCTGCAGGATGCCGAGGTGCAGAAATTCGCGGCTGACAAGCTGCCCAAGCTGCGCGAGCACCTGGAAAGCGCCCGCAAGCTTCGGGACACGGTGAAAAAGTAATACAGGCACTTAACCTGTAGCCAGGTTTTCATAAAGCATCTGTAAGCCTTATCTTGCAGATGCTTTATACATTCAACAGAAAAACCTATGAAGAAAAGTATACTAAGTGCGTTTACCCTCTTGGTGCTGGTGCTTGCCACCGCCTGCGGCACCAACGACAGCATCAGCCAGGCTGCTGAGCAAAGCATGCAGCAGTTCGAGGCGGCTGGTGTGCAGGAGGACATGAAAAACGACGCCCTGTTTGCTGCCGAGGCGGCCAGCGCCAGCATGCTGCAGGTACAGCTGGGGGAGGCTGCCACCGGCAAGGCCGTTAGCCCCGAGGTGAAAGGCCTGGCAGAAGAAATGGTAACCGCCCACCAAGGCATTTTAAACGACCTGCGCGACATGGCCGACCGGGGTAACTTTGTGCTGCCCACTACCCTGGGCGATGCGCACCACAAAGTATACCAGGAGGTAACCGATAAGTCCGGCATCTCTTTCGACCTGAGCTACCTGCGCCGCATCGTGGACCAGAACAGGGAACTGCTGGAGCGCTACGAGGACATCGCCAAAAACGGTAAGGTGATGGAACTGAAGCAGTACGCCAGCAAGCAGGTGCCCCTGCTGAAGCAGCACCAGCAGATACTCGAAAGGCTGGAGAAATCGCTGGAAGACCTCTAAAAGTATAAAAGCCCGCTGCCATGAAAGGTAGCGGGCTTTTTAAGTATAAGACTAAACGCTTAGGCGCTGGCCTCTTCGTTCTCGCGGTAGTGGCTGGTCTTTAGCTCTTCCTTCAGGAAGCGCGAAGTATAACCCAGGCCGGTTTCGGCCACCTCTTCCGGTGTTCCGGCGGCCACAATCGTTCCGCCTTTCTCGCCGCCCTCAGGACCGATGTCTATGATATGATCTGCCACCTTAATCAGGTCCAGGTTGTGCTCGATGATGAGGACTGTGTTGCCCTTGTCTGTTAGCTTGTGCAGTACCTCCGTCAGGTGCTCGATGTCCTGGAAGTGCAGGCCCGTGGTGGGCTCATCCAGGATGTATAGCGTTTTGCCCGTGTCTTTCTTGGACAGCTCCGTGGCCAGTTTCACGCGCTGGGCCTCGCCACCGGACAGGGTAGTGGCCTGCTGGCCAAGGGTGATGTAGCCCAAGCCTACCTCGTTCAGCGTTTGTATCTTGCGCAGGATACGCGGCTGGCTCTCGAAAAACTCTACGGCCTGCTCCACGGTCATGTCCAGCACGTCAGTTATACTTTTGCCTTTAAAGCGCACCTCCAGCGTTTCGCGGTTGTAGCGTTTGCCTTTGCATACTTCGCAGGGCACGTATACATCCGGCAGAAAGTTCATCTCGATGGTGCGCATGCCCGCGCCCTCGCAGGCCTCGCAGCGGCCACCCTTGACGTTAAACGAGAAGCGGCCTGGTGTATAACCCCGGATTTTAGCCTCCGGCAGCTGCGCAAACAGCGTGCGGATGTCGGTGAACACGCCGGTGTAGGTAGCGGGGTTGGAGCGTGGCGTGCGGCCAATCGGCGACTGGTCCACCTCAATTACCTTGTCTAGCTTATCCAGCCCTTCTATACTTTGGTAAGGCAGCGGCTCGCGCTTGGCCCGGAAGAAGTGCGTGTTAAGTATAGGATAGAGCGTGTCGTGGATAAGCGAGGATTTACCGGAACCCGATACCCCCGTTACGCAGATCATCTTACCAAGCGGCAGCTCCAGCGTTACGTCTTTCAGGTTATTGCCGGTGGCGCCTTTAAGTATAAGCCTTTCGCCATTGCCAGGGCGTTTCTGGCGCGGCACCACAATGCTGCGGCGGTTGCTCAGGAATTCAGCCGTAAGCGTGCCCGCCTGCATCATCTCTTCCGGCGTGCCGGCGGTTACCACTTGCCCACCGTGTACCCCTGCGCCAGGCCCGATATCCACCACGTAATCCGACTGCAGGATCATGTCCTTGTCGTGCTCCACCACAATAATGGAGTTGCCCAGGTCGCGCAGGTCTTGCAGGGCTTTTATCAGGCGCTCGTTGTCGCGCTGGTGCAGGCCGATGCTTGGCTCATCCATAATATAAAGCACGCCTACCAGCTGCGTGCCGATCTGCGTGGCCAGGCGGATGCGCTGGCTCTCGCCGCCGGAAAGTGTTTTCACCGGGCGGTGCAGGCTCAGGTAATCCAGGCCCACATCCAGCAAAAAGCCGATACGCTTGCGGATTTCCTTCAGCAGCTCTTTGGCAATAACGTTCTGGCGCTCGCTCAGGCGGCTCTCCAGGTCATGGAACCAGGCCGCCAGTTTGTTGATGTCCAGCACGGACAGCTCACCTATGTTCCTGCCATCCAGCTTAAAATGCAGCGATTCCTTTCTCAGGCGATAGCCGTTGCATTCCGGGCAGGTGTTAGTTTGCGTAAAATCCTCCACCCAGCTGCGGATGTTGTCCGAGTCAGACTCCATCTGGTTTTTGAGGAAGTTGATGATGCCCTCAAACTCCACCGTATAGTTGCCCTTCTTGGTGTTCACCTCCAGGTCTTCCTCCAGGCCGTAGAGCAACACCTTCACCACCTCCTCGGGCAGGTCCTTTATCGGCGTAGAAACCGAGACTTTAAAATGCTTGAACAGCGCCTCTATCTGCTTAAAAATCCAGATGTCGCGGTACTCGCCCAGTGGCGCGATACCCCCACGACGTATGCTCAGGTCCCTGTCCGGTATCACCGACTCTTCAGTGATCTGCTGTATTTCGCCCAGGCCGTTGCAGACCGGGCAGGCGCCGTAAGGCGAGTTAAAGGAGAAAGAGTTCGGGGCCGGGTCGTCGTAGGCAATGCCGGTGGCCGGGTCCATGAGGTGGCGCGAGAAGAAGTGCGTCTTGTCGGCATCCGCATCCAGTATCAGCGCCGTGCCCTTGCCGTGCGTCAGCGCATTCTGGATAGAGCTGGACAGCCGGAAACGGTCTTCCTCCTTCACCACAATCTTATCGATTACAATCTCGATGTCGTGGATCTTGTACCGGTCTACCTGCATTTTCGGCGTTATCTCCAGCAGCTCGCCATCCACACGGGCACGGATAAAACCCATTTTGCGGATCTGCTGGAACAACTCGCGGTAATGCCCCTTACGGCCCTTTACCACCGGGGCCAGCACCACAATGCGCTTGCCGTCGAAGTGCTCCAGGATGTGGTTCACGATCTGGTCATCGCTCTGGCGCACCATTTTCTCGCCGGTCACATAGCTATAGGCCTCGGAAGTACGCGCCCAGAGCAGGCGCATAAAGTCGTAGATCTCGGTGATGGTGCCTACCGTGGAGCGCGGGTTGCGGCTGGTGGTTTTCTGCTCGATAGAGATAACCGGCGAAAGCCCTTCGATCTTGTCTACGTTCGGGCGCTCCAGGCCGCCCATAAAGGAGCGAGCGTAGGCCGAGAAGGTCTCCATGTAGCGGCGCTGCCCCTCGGCGTAAATGGTATCGAAAGCCAGCGACGACTTGCCCGAGCCGGAGATGCCCGTAAACACCACCAGCTTGTAGCGCGGCAGCGTAATGGAGATGTTCTTGAGGTTATGTTCGCGGGCGCCGTATACTTCAATGTGCTGCGTTTCGCCGTTCTGCGAAAAAGCTGCCGAAGCGGCCCCTTTAGTGGTTGCTTGTGCCTGGTTGTAAGCCATTCAGGAATGCTTGATTTTAAATAGCAAAGGTATAAAAATATTAGCGCTTCGCCGTTGCAGCACGCTAACCTATCTTAACAGCATTCAAGGTTAAATGGTTTAGCTGCGGACAGGTTAAGTACTAAGGTGTGTTGTTGTAGCTGGCCGCCTCCTTCTCGTGGATTTTGGCGTGGTGATAGCTGGTGTGCGTGTATTCCTTCATTTGCTGCTTAATGAGCTTTTGCCTGTGCAGGTACCTGTAGAAACTATAGATAGCCAGCGCCGCCCCCAGTGGCATGGCCATTAACCCAAGCATGTCCAGGTACCCTTCGTCTGAGAATTTGAGGGCTGCAAAGCCCCCGCCCACAATGGCCAGTGAGGTGCGTAGGTACGCCATGAAGGTGCGCTCGTTGGCGAAGATGGTGCGTTGTACAGCCATCTGGTCGCGTATCTCGGCGTTTTTCTGCTCCTGGTGCTCCAGCTGCTTCTTCAGCTTCTTTATCTCGTCCTGTTCTGAAATGGTCATAGCCTGGTGGTGTCGCATAGGGTATATGTTGATAGCAGGGGGGGCTTAAGGCAGTCCGTGCTGGCCTTCTTCGTTGTACCTGCTATGGTGCGCCCGCTCGTGCTCGTGGCTGGTGGGGCGGTAGTCCTGATGGTGGCCTTCTATCACCTTCTGCTTGTGCCTGTATCTGCTGAAGCTGTAAACAGCCAGTATGATTCCAACCGGAATGAGCATAATGCCGATTACGTCCAGGTACACATCGTCGGAGAGTTTAATGGCAACAAAACCGCCGGCCGACACGGTCATGGCCGTGCGCAGGTACGCCATCAGGGTACGCTCATTGGCGAAGACGGTGCGCTGCGTGGCCATCTGGTCGCGTATCTCGGCGTTCTTCTTCTCCTGTATCTTGAGCTTTTTCTTCAGCTTCTTTATCTTCTCTTTCTCCGGGCTCAGCATAGTATAATATACGATAGCCATACCATTGGGTAAAGCCGTTGCCCCCTCCGGAATGCCGGTTGCCGAATGCTGGGTTGGCGGCTGGGGAGAAAAGCCGTTTTTAAGGTGGAATAGGGAATAAGGGTGAGTAATTTATACTTACAGGAGGCGCTGTTGTTTGAGATATAAGATAATAATTATATATTGCTATGTATGGGAAGCGCCTCATCTGCAGCGCGCTAGCCGCTTTTCTCCGCCAACATAACCGCTACTGCCCGGATGAACCGATTTCGCTTACTGGCCATACTTATACTTGTATGGGGCTTGCTTATTGCTGCAGCCAGTGCAAAGGCACAGCAGGGGCCCGGCCAACAACTGGTGACGGCCACCTATAACAACGAGCCGCTTGAGGCGGTGCTGCAAGACCTGCAGGAGAAGCATGCGCTTCGGATATTCTACCTGGATGAGTGGCTGGAGGGCGTACGCGTTACGCAGGCCTTTAAAGCGGAGCCGCTGCTCTCTGCTTTGCGGCAGGTGCTGGCAGGCACCCAACTCACCGCCCTGCACTACGACCCGCAGACGGTCGTGCTGGTGCCACGGCTCAGCACCGACACCGATACCGCTGAAGTGGCAGAAGCCATAGCCGGAGCAGCCCCGGAGAGTACCCGTAGGCGTATGGTCACCCTGAGCGGGCAGGTGCGCGACGCCAAAACAAAGGAGCCGGGCATAGGAGCCACCGTCGTGATTGACGAGCTGAAGAAAGGCACTGTCACCGATGAGAAAGGACGCTTTTCTCTTACCATCCCTGCCGGCAGTTATACCTTGGAGGTGCGGTCGGTGGGCATGGTAACCGACCGCAGAAGGCTGCAGCTGCAGCAGAGCCGGATCATGGATGTGGAATTGTTCGAGGTATCAAATGAGCTGCGGGAAGTAGAGGTGTCCACGGTAGCGCCCGACCAGAACGTG
This sequence comes from Pontibacter chinhatensis, assembly GCF_900113285.1. Lineage (GTDB taxonomy): Bacteria > Bacteroidota > Bacteroidia > Cytophagales > Hymenobacteraceae > Pontibacter > Pontibacter chinhatensis. The sequence goes on along the minus strand of NZ_FOOT01000003.1, from coordinate 89,274 downwards.
GCGAGCCTGGAGATGGGCGTTGCCCGCCTCAACATCAAGGAAGTGAAAACAATCCCGGCTTTTCTGGGCGAGGTGGACATTGTGCGCAGTGTGCTGGCCATGCCTGGCGTAACCACGGTGGGGGAAGGGGCCACAGGCTTTAACGTGCGCGGGGGCAGCGTAGACCAGAACCTTGTCCTGCAGGACGAGGCGCCCCTCTTCAACTCCTCTCACCTGTTCGGCTTCTTCTCCGTTTTTAACCCCGATATGGTCAAGGACGTGACGCTCTACCGTGGCGGCATTCCGGCCAAGTATGGCGGGCGCGCCTCCTCGGTGCTGGATGTGCAGCTGCGGGATGGCAACAAGAAAGGCCACATCGTAAGTGGCGGCATTGGCTTGCTGTCGAGCAGGCTGATGGTGGAGGGGCCGCTGGCTAAAGACAAGGCCTCCTTTATACTGGGCGCTCGCGGCGCTTACCCGGGGCTAATGATGCGCTACGTGCCCGACAAGTCGGTGCGCGACAGCGACGGCTATTTCTACGATTTCAACGGGAAAGTGAGCTATACCCTGAGCGAGAAGGACCAGCTCATACTTTCAGGTTACCTGAGCCGCGATAGCTTCCGGTTCGGGGCCGACACGACCTATGCCTGGGGCACAGCCACCGGTACTGCCAAATGGAACCATACCTTCACCAATAAACTGTTCTCTACCGTTACCGGCGTTATTGGAGACTACGCATACGGCGTCAGTTCCGAAACCGCCCCTTACGATTACACGCTGGACTCTGACATCAAGTATAAACTCCTGAAGGCCGACCTGAACTACGAGCCCTCTGAAAAGCATCAGGTTGGGGTGGGCGCCTCCGCTACCTGGTACAAGTTTAACTCCGGGGAGCTGAAGCCGACATCGGAGCAGTCGAGTCTGCTTCACATTAAAATGCCGGAAGAGCGTTCTTTGGAAGCAGCCGTTTACTTGGACCACCAGTACACCCTCAGCCCGAAAGTTTCTGTGTCTTACGGCCTGCGCTACTCTTCCTACTTTAACCTGGGTCCGGGCGAGGTGTATGTATACAACCCGGAGGTGCCCCGGCGTGCCTCCAGCATCACCGACACCTTATACTTTGACAAAGGCGAGAAGATAAAGCAGTACAACTACCTGGAGCCAAGGGCTTCGTTGCGGGTGACGCTGGACGAGAACAGCTCCGTGAAGTTGGGCTACAACCGCATGGTGCAGTACATCCACCTCATCTCCAACACCACGGCAGTTTCCCCGGTGGATATCTGGAAAACAAGCAACCCTTACCTCAAACCGCAGGTCGGCGACCAGGTGGCACTGGGCTACTTCAGAAACTTTGACGATAACAGCGTGGAGTTTTCTGCGGAAGGCTATTATAAAAAGCTCTACAACCTGGTAGAGTATAAGGATGGCGCCCGCCTGCTGCTGAACAAGACACTGGATGCAGACCTGCTTCCCGGGGAGGGCAAGGCGTACGGTGTAGAGCTGATGGTGCGCCGCAAAGGCAAAAAGCTCACAGGCTGGGCCAGCTATACGTTCTCACGGGCACTGCGCCAGGTAGATGGGACTACGCCGGAGGAGAAGATCAACCGAGGCGAGCTCTTCCCATCCAACTTCGACAAGCCGCATGACTTTACAGTGGTGATGAACCAGCAACTTAGCCGCCTGATTAGCGTCTCGGCCAACTTTACCTACAGCACGGGCAGGCCTACAACTTACCCGGAGTCGGTGGCTAAGATTGGAGGGCTGCTAATGGTAAACTACAGCGACCGGAACCAGTACCGCATCCCCGATTACCACCGCCTGGACGTGGCCCTGATTATTGACGGCTCCAAAAAGCGCAACCCCAACAGCATCAGCAACTGGACCTTCTCGGTGTATAACCTGTATGGACGCAAAAACCCCTACTCGGTATACTTCAAGCCAATCTACGGCGGCAGTATCCCGCAGGCTTACAAGCTCTCGGTGATCGGTTCTGCGGTGCCGGCCATATCTTATAACTTTAAGATTATGAGATGATGCGGGGGAGAACAGAGCATAGTAATTGGCTGTGGAGTCTGCTGCTGCTACTTGGCTTGCAAGCCTGCGTGGAGCCTTTTGAACTGGAGACAGGCGGCGAGGACATGTTGCTAGTGGTAGACGGGCTGATCACCGATCAGAACAGGCCGGATCTGAATAAGGTAACCCTCTCCTGGACAGCTCCTTTTGACAGCAAGAACAACATCGCAGTGATTCATCCTGTGGTGGAGGTACGGGACGCGCAAGGCCAGGCCATGCGCCTGACCGAGGGCAAGCGCGAAGTTGATACTTCACGTGGCGTTTATACTTTAGAAGAGAGTGAATTCAAAGCGGTGGCCGGCAAGAGCTATTCCCTGCACGTCCGCCTGGCCGACGGGCGGGAGTATGCCTCAAGGCCGGAGTTGCTGACGCCGGTGCCCCCCATCCAAAGTGTAAACTATGAGTTTAAGGAGTTTATCAACGTGGTGGAGAACAGCGACGGGAAACTGGTAGAGAAAAGAACAGCAGGCTTTGAGGTGAAAGTGCGGGTGCAGGACCCGGAGGAACAGGGCAACTTCTACCGCTGGGACACGGAGGGGGTGTTTGCCTTCTTCACCAAAGGCCCGGGAGGGCGTACAAGCTGTTGGGCCAACGTAGGCAGCATCAACACCAGAGTCGCTGCCACCGACGACAGGCTCACGAACGGCAGGCTTTTCGAGCACCCTGTGGCGATCATCCCGGCCGACATCCCCACCATGTACCGCATCCGCATCCGGCAGTACTCGCTGACGGCGGAGGCTTACGAGTTCTGGCGCCTGCTGAACGAGCAGCAGAGCAACGTGGGTAGTATCTTCGACCCGCCGCCGGCCCAGATAAAGGGCAACCTCTACAGCACCACCGACCCGGAGGAACGGGTGTTCGGCTACTTTACCGCCTCGGCCCTGACAGAAGACTATAAGATGGTGCCGCGCTACCTCTATGCCCCTTTCCCCGGGCCGCCGTGGGTGCTGCCCGAGGGGGATTGCCGGTATACGTACCTTTACCCAGATGTGACGGACGAAAAACCGGAAGGCTTTTAACCTCAGTCACTTTCATAGCTAAGGCAAATGCGGACAATAGAAAACTACTTATACTTTTACGGGCGCACAGCCAACCTTACCGTGCTACCGGCCATATCTTTCAACTTTAAGATCAGGCGATGATGGAGGAGAATTCAAAATTCAGGACCTGCCTGTGGAGCCTGCTGCTGCTTATACTTGGCCTGCAAGCCTGCGTGGAGCCTTTTGAACTGGAGACAGGCGCAGAAAACAGGTTGCTGGTGGTGGACGGCCTGCTCACAGACCAGAACAGGCCGGACTTGAACAAGGTGACCCTCTCCTGGACGGCGCCCTTCGACAGCAAGAACAACATCGTGCTGTTTGAGCCGGTGCTGGGAGCTGTGGTGGAAGTACGGGACGCACAGGGTCAGACTATGCGCCTGACCGAAGGCAATCGCGAGATTTATGCTTTACGTGGCGTTTATATTTTAGAGGAGAGTGAATTCAAAGCAGTAGCGGGCAAGAGCTATTCCTTGCACGTTCGCCTGCCGGATGGGCGGGAGTATGCCTCGAGGCCGGAGCTGCTGACGCCGGTACCAGCTATCCAAAGTATAAACTATGAGTTTAAGGAGTTCATCAACGTGGTGGAGAATGGTGCCGGAGAGTTAGTGGAGCAAAAAAGTGTGGGCTTTGAGGTAAAGGTGCAGGTGCAGGACCCGGAGGAGCAGGGCAACTTCTACCGCTGGGACACCGAAGGGGTGTTTGCGTTTTATAGTAACACAGGCGAAGCGCCAGTGCCTGCGCTGTGTTGGGCCAACGTAGGCAGCATCAACACCAGAGTCGCTGCCACCGACGACAGGCTCACGAACGGCAGGCTTTTCGAGCATCCTGTGGCGATCATCCCGGCCGACATCCCCACCATGTACCGCATCCGGATCCGGCAGTACTCGCTGACAGCGGAGGCCTATGAGTTCTGGCGCCTTTTGAACGAGCAGCAGAGCAACGTGGGCAGCATCTTCGACCCGCCGCCGGCCCAGATAAAGGGCAACCTCTACAGCACCACCGACCCGGAGGAACGGGTGTTCGGCTACTTTACCGCCTCGGCCCTGACAGAAGACTATAAGATGGTGCCGCGCTACCTCTATGCCCCTTTTCCCGGCCCGCCGTGGGTGATCCCTGAGGGGGATTGCCGGCTTGTGGATATTTACCCTAACGTGACGGACGAAAGGCCGGAGGGATTTTAGAATCAGTGGCTTACTTCTATGACAAGGCAAATGCGGATAACAAAACAACTGTTTATACTTTTACTGGCGCCCCTGCTAAGTTACAGCACCATGGCGCAGCAGCTACCCGAGGCCGGACAGGTGCAGGCGCTACTCTCTGAGGAACGGGTGCAGTTGGTACACAGCCAACCTTACTACGCAGCCGGCGAGCGGCTTTGGTTTACGGCATTCCTCAGCAAGATTCCCTCCAACATTCCACCCAGCAAAACGCTGTATGTGGAGCTGCTCGATGCCCGGGAGCAGGTTATACTTCGGCAGCGGCTGATAGTGGAGGAAGGCAAGGCGAGCGGCGACATACTTCTGCCGGAGAACCTCCCCACAGGAACCTATACTTTGCTGGCTACCACCAACTGGATGCGGAACTACAGTAAGGACCAGCAGTACCGCGAGCCGCTCCTGATTGTGAATGCCGGCGAGGTGGCGGCCCTCCATACTAAAAAGCCGGCAGAGGCAAACAAGCCGGTGCAGGTGCAGTTCTTTCCGGAGTCTAACAGTCTGGTGGCCGGAGTGGCCACCAAGCTAGCCGTAGTAGTGACCAATGCGGCCGGTGTAGGCATTACTGCCAGCGGAAGTATAGAAAACAGCGCCGGTGAAACGGTAGTCCACTTCCAAACAGATAAGAGCGGCCTGGCCACGGTTGATTTTACGCCAGCGCCACAGGAGCAATACCAGGCACAGGTGCAGGCCGAAGGCTATGCGCCAGGGCGGGTAAGCGTGCCCGAGGCAAAGCAAAGCGGGTTATCGCTGGCGGTGGAGGAGCAGACAGCCGAGCAGCTCCGTGTAAGGATTAACAATCCCTCTTCCTGGCGCTATACTTTGGTGGCAGAGGCCGGGGGCAAAGTATACTTCTCGCAACGTGGCAATGCCGGTGGAGCCATTGCGGTGCCCTGGCCAGCCGAAGCAGGTGAGGCCGTAAGGCTGCTGTTGCTGAACCCGGGCGGCTTGGTAGAGGCCGAGCAGCAGGTAGCGCAACGGCAGAAGCAACCTCTCCTAAGTATCAGCACAGACAGGCAGCAGTACGGCCCACGGCAGCAGGTAACTGTCACCGTTCAGACCACTCATGCCCCAGGCGCCCCTTTGGCAGTTGCCGTTACAAGTATAAAACCCGATTTTACGATGCCGCTGGCTATCAACTCAACTTTGGGGCGCAATGCTGAAGGCGGGCAATTAGTAGCAGCTGGTCCTGACCAGGAACTATGGGCAGGGTTAGTGTCTGGTAAAACAGCGATGGCGCATGGCGTTGAGTCTTTGGTAGATGCCTTTGTGAAAGACGGTGTAAATATGCCCTTCGTGAACGAGAGTTATCGTGCAGTTACCGACACAGCTTTTGTGCAGGCGCTGCCGGAAAATGTGGTGCAGTATGCCCTGCAGCAGCGCAACAGAACCCGGATAAACGAGGCATACGGCCTGGCAGAGGCCCATGCCACAGCGCCGGTGCCCAGGCTGCCAGCCGACAGGGTAGCCAGACTGGACGAGTACATTACCTTCGACAATGTGGAGGAAGCCCTGCGCGAGACAACCACAAACCTGAGGCTCGGCAAAAAGAAAGGGCGGCACCGCGCGCGCCTGCTCTACGTTGCTCCGGGTGTAAAGCGAATGATGAAAGGAGAGCCGATATACCTGATAGATGGCGTAGTGGTAAAGGGCATGGAAGAGATACTGGCGCTCGACCTGAACGACATCTCCTCTTTTGAGCTAACCTGGATGGAGGAGAAGCTTTATGCGGCTAACCTGGGGCACGTGGCGGATAATGGCATATTGGCGGTATACACCAAAAGCGGCGAGGCCAGGGACAAACTGAGGGAGAAGGGGTATGCCACGTTGTTTGAGCAGTACAACCGGCCCAGGGTATTTGTCGCGGCGGCACCTGGTGCAGGCACCAGCGCCACCCCGGATTTCAGGCAACTGGTTTACTGGGAGCCGCAGCTCAGGCTGTCTTCTGACGGCAAGGCGACTTTCTCTTTCTTCACTACCGACCAGACAGGCGACTTTTCTATAAGAATACAAGGTATAACGGCCGATGGACTACCTGTTACCGGAGAGGCAACCTACCAGGTCCGGCTTGTGAAGTAAAGTATAAAAACAACGAAGCCCGCTGTGTTGGCAGCGGGCTTCCAAAGTATAAAGTATAGCGCTCTTAGAAGTTCGGGGAGAGCAGGTACTTGCTGTAGAAGTCGTCGATGATTTTCACCGCCTCCGACGGGTCATCCACAATGTGCACCAGGTCCAGGTCCTCCTTACTGATGTTGCTTTCCATCTTCAGCATCACGTTTTCCACCCACTCCAGCAAGCCGCTCCAATACTCGCGGCCCACCAGCACAATCGGGAAAGCGCCTATTTTTTTCGTCTGGATCAGCGTAATCGCCTCAAACAGTTCGTCCAGTGTGCCGAAGCCGCCCGGCAGCACCACAAAGCCCTGCGCATACTTCACAAACATCACCTTCCGCACAAAGAAGTAGTCGAAGTTGATAAGCTTGTCGGAGTCGATGTAGATGTTGTTGAACTGCTCGAAGGGCAGGTGGATGTTGAGGCCCACCGATTTGCCGCCTTCGGAGTGGGCGCCTTTGTTACCGGCCTCCATAATGCCCGGTCCGCCGCCCGTAATCACGCCATAGCCGTGGCGCACCAGTTTGGCGGCAATCTCCTCGGCCATAATGTAATACTTGTTGTCAGGCTTGGTGCGGGCCGAACCGAAAATGGAAACGCAGGGGCCAATTTTGGCCAGCTTCTCGAAGCCGTCCACAAACTCGGCCATTACCTTGAATATCTGCCACGAGTCGGCAATCTTAATCTCGTTCCAGTCCTTGTCTACAAAGGCACGACGTATTTTTATGTCTTCCTCGGAGGCAGGCGGGGCAGTGGATTGGCCGCTCTCGCGCAGGTCTGTTACCGATCTGGCTTTATTGTCGTTTACGTCTGGCTTCAGGATGGTCTGGCCACTGCCGGTGTGCAGCGCCTCGTCGTTTAGCTTGGTCTTACTCGTCTTTCTAAGTTTTGTCATTTTCTTTCTCGTCATCTTCTGCGGAGGCTTTCGCGCTCCTGCGCCGCTGCAATAACGGCGCGCTTCATCACAAATTTTATTTAAATACGTTGGCCCTTCGTTTTCGTGAGGTTAAAACAAGAAAAGCCACGCGATATTTTGCCTTATTTGGAACGGATGGCAATTACAGGGTCCAGGTTAGAGGCCAGCACCGCCGGTATAATCCCCGACAGCATCCCAATCACGGCCGATACGCCGAGGCCAAGTATAATGTTGCCCACCGAGAGCGTAATCTTCATCATGTCCTGCGGGATGAGCGTGAGCAGGAACACGAGCAGAATGCCGATGCCGCCGCCCAGCAGGCTCAGGAACACCGACTCGAAGAGGAACTGGAAAAGTATGAAATAGTTTTTGGCTCCGAGTGATTTCTGGATTCCGATGATGTTGGTGCGCTCCTTTACCGACACGAACATGATGTTGGCAATGCCAAAGCCGCCCACCAGGATCGAGAACCCGCCAATAACCCAGCCGCCCAGGCCCACCACCTGAAAAAAGCCGCCAATGGCCTCCTGTATCATCTCAGGGCGGTTCATTGCAAAGCTGTCCTCGTCGCGGGGGCGCAGGCCACGGATGTTGCGCATAATGCCGCGGGCCTCATACTCCAGCTCCAGCAATCCCGGGTCATCTTCGCGGCCTTTCAGCACAATGCTGGAGCCGATGCCACGGGGGCCTACATCGAACATTTTAGAGAAGGTGCTGTAGGGAATCATGCCCATCTGGTCCATGTTCGGCATCCCAAAAATATTCTCGCCCTGCTTCTCGATTATCCCGACAACGGTAAACTTCTGCCCGGCTACCTTCAGCGTTTGCCCGATGGGGCTGCTGTAGGGGAAGAGGGTGGTGGCGATCTCGTCGCCCAGGATTATCACGTTGCGCGCTGCCTCCGACTCCTGTGGTGTAAAATAGCGGCCGTCGGCGATGGGCACCTCGCTTACTTTAGGGTAATCGTAGGAAATGCCCGTTAGATTCCCGTTGGAGTAGCTGTTGTTGCCTTGCTTGTAGGTATTGCCGCCTCTGCTCGCAGTGATGGCGACGCCGGTACCGGTGGTGATGCGCCGCTCCAGCATGCGGAACTCTTGCTCTGTAGCTTCCGGGCGCTGAAAGTACTTCCACCAGGGATAGCTGCCCCCCGTAGACCATGGCCACTTCTCTACATAAATCACCTTGTCGCCGATAAAGCTCATGCTGTCGCGCACGTTACGCTCCAGTGAGTCTACCAGCGTGAACACAGAGATAATCGCGAAGATGCCAATCGTGACGCCCAGCAACGACAGGATGGTACGCAGCAGGTTGGCGCGCAGGGCTTGCCAGGCGAAACGGAAACTTTCTGCTATCAGGCGGAGGTAAATCATGGCTTCTTCTTATATCAGGTATAACGGCGTCAAGTATTTTTTAAAAGTAAGCATAATTCGGGCAAATTGAGTAAATTTGCGGTTTGATTTTTTGCTTTTTAGTATGCGGTTGATTATGAACCCCGACGCGAGGTTCTGCTGTTGTCTAATTAGAAATCCCCTGCAAGTATAAGAACCAAATACCGTAATATTTGATATATGAAATTATCTGAATTTAAATTCGATCTTCCTGAAAGTTACCTGGCCACACACCCTGCCGAGAACCGCGACGAGTCCCGCATGATGGTAGTGCACCGCGACACCGGTAAAATCGAGCACCGTGTTTTCAAAGACATCCTGGAGTACTTCGACGAGGGCGACGTGATGGTGGTGAACGACACGAAGGTGTTCCCGGCCCGCCTGTACGGCAACAAGGAGAAGACAGGGGCGAAGATCGAGGTTTTCCTGCTGCGCGAGCTGAACAAAGACATCCACCTGTGGGACGTGCTGGTAGATCCGGCCCGCAAGATCCGCGTGGGCAACAAGCTATACTTCGGCGACAGCGATCTGGTAGCCGAGGTTATTGACAACACCACTTCCCGTGGCCGCACGATTAAGTTTCTGTTCGACGGCCCGGACGAGGAATTCTACAAAACCATCAACGACCTGGGCGAGACGCCACTTCCGAAGTACATCAAGCGCGAGGCTGAACCAGAGGACCGCGAGCGTTACCAGACGGTGTATGCCAAGAACGTAGGCGCCGTGGCTGCTCCAACAGCTGGCCTGCATTTTACCAAAGAGGTGCTGAAGCGCCTGGAGATTAAAGGTGTGGACGTGGAGCCGATTACGCTGCACGTGGGCCTGGGCACTTTCCGCCCGGTAGATGTGGAAGACCTGACCAAGCACAAGATGGACTCGGAGAACTTTATCGTTCCTGCCACTACTGCTGAGCGCGTAAACAAGGCTCTGGATAACAAGAAACGTGTGTGCGCCATCGGTACTACTACTATGCGTGCCCTGGAGTCGTCTGTATCGGCCAGCAACCGCCTGAAGAGCAACGAGGGCTGGACCGACCGTTTTATCTTCCCTCCGTACGACTTTAAGATAGCCAATGCGCTGGTAACCAACTTCCATATGCCAGAGAGCACGCTGCTGATGATGGCTGCTGCCTTCGGTGGTTACGACCTTGTCATGAAAGCCTACGAGGAGGCCATCAAAGAGAATTACCGCTTCTTCAGCTACGGCGACGTAATGCTGATCCTGTAAGTATAAACCTACTTCCAAAGTATAAAGCCCCGGCCCCAAAAGCCGGGGCTTTATTAATTTTGAATGATTGAGTGAATGGGCTCTGATACTGTAACGTTAACTACAGGTTATACTTTTGCTACACCTGTGGCGGCAGAAATGAATGATGCGAAGTATTACAACTCTCAAACTTCTAAACTCTCTAACTCCCAAACTCCAAACAACTTTCTAACTTTACCCCATGGCACAGACTCCTGAGTACGCAATTATAGTGGCCGGTGGCAGCGGCACCCGTATGCAGCAAGATATACCGAAGCAGTTTATTGAAGTGGCGGGTAAACCTATTTTGATGCACACCATCGAGCGCTTTTATGAGTATAACCCGGGCGTCAGGCTAATTGTCGTGTTGCCGCAGGAGCAGCTAACTACCTGGCGCAGCCTCTGCCAAAAGCATCATTTCAGGCTGTTCCACATGATGGTGCCGGGCGGTGCTACGCGCTTCGGCTCTGTTAAGAACGGGTTAGGTGCCGTTATGGGTGAGGGGCTTGTGGCGGTACACGACGGGGTGCGCCCATTTGTGGAAGTAGACACCATTCGTGCCGCTTACGAGGCTGCCGCAAAGTATGGAAGTGCCGTGGTGACCGTTTCGCCGAAAGACTCTATCCGGGAGCTGGTAGGGGAGACGAGTCGTGCCGTGCCGCGTGCCAAATATAAACTGGTGCAAACCCCGCAGGTTTTCCAGGCAAGCATCCTTCGCAGAGCCTACGAGCAGCCGGAGCAGGAGCACTTCACCGATGACGCCTCCGTGGTAGAAAGTATAGGCGAACGTATCACGCTGGTAGAGGGCAGTTACCGCAACATCAAAATCACTACCCCCGAGGACCTTATATTGGCCGAGGCCTTTGCAGGGAAAGTATAAAATACCAAGTCCAACTACCTCAGGCCCCTCTTTGGCTAAGGCGGGGAATTCTCTGTAGTTACTTTGGCTGAAGTATAAGTTTTATAGTTGCTGCCCTTGCGCGGACAGGGCGCGACCTGTCCCTACGAAGTATAAACCCACCCCTAGCGCTCCGAGGAGGGGAATTCCCATTAACGATTACACCCCTTATGGCCCCCTCAAGGGGACAGTTGATACTTGTTGCATAGCAAAAGCAGCAGCTATCGACCTTATCCCAGCCTTTGGGTTGAGCGCCTTCTAGATTTCCGGTGCCCGTCCAGGGCATTGCGACCGAAGGGTAGCAAAGGAAATGTACACCGCGCGATGCCCTTATCGAGGGCCCCTACCCCCAAGGCGAGGCCTCCCGGCCTTGAGGGCACCAAAGTATAAATGCAACAATAGGTATGTAAATCTGGAGGATTAACGGAGGCTAGAAAATATAGCTTGGTTCAAGCAAAAGGAAGCAGTGGATGGAAGTATAGCAGCGAGTATAAAAGACACGAGCTGCAAGCACGCGCCAGCGAAAGTATAAACCAGCAAGTATAGCTCAAGTATGAAATTATAGCCAAAGTATAAAACATGGCTTTTCAAGCCAGTCGAGTCAGAGATTCGACACCATAGCGGGCACAAGGCTAAAGACCTGCGCCAGGAAGAGCCGGAAAAGAAGTATAGAGTATAGAATTCCCTTATAACCTTTAAGTCTCTACACTACTGCCTGTCGACCCGCCTCCAGAAAAGCCTGGTTCTCCTGCACCGTTTCCGGGGATAGCGGCTCTAGGACAGGGTTTGGTTTAGAGAGGTTCAGCAGGAAGCCCCGCATGTTTGCCAGGTTTTGCAGGTCGTGCGTGATGCACAGCACGGTCTTGCCACGCGCTTCTACCCAGTCTTGCAATAAGCCGAAAACCTTGTTCTTGTAGTAGACATCAAGTTGCTGCGTGGGCTCGTCCAGCAGGTTGATGCCGGCGTCCTGCAGCATCAGCTGGGCCAGCCAGACTAGTTGCTGCTCGCCGCCGGAAAGGGTGGTAAAGTCGTGGTTCAGGAGGTGTGACAGCTGCAGTTGCTCCAGCACCCGGGCCGCCAACGCATAATCCTCGGAAGAATAATTCTCGAAAAAGCGCTTCTTGCGGAACAGTCCCATCACCACCAGGTCGTGTACTTTAATGGGAAAGTTGACGGCCGCTTTTTGCGGAAGGTAGGCCACCAGGCCCCTGCCGGATGGGTTAGAGAGGTGGCGCAGGTTCTGGTTCTGCACCAGTATTTCGCCCTGGTACGCTATTTTGCCCTGAAAGGCGCGGAAGAGGGTGGTTTTGCCAGCGCCATTATGCCCGATAATGGCGACAAAGGAAGGGGAGGGCACAGAAAAAGAAAGGTTGCGGATTAGCACACGATGGCCATAACCCGCAACCAGATTTTTTACTGTGACGACGTTAATCAATGAGTAATGATGAATGACTAATGAATCATAATGCAGAGGTTCTACCTCAGGCGCAATTACTCATTATTCATTAGCAATTACTAATTATTAGTACTCGTCTTCGTTAAACATGAAATCCTCCTTGGTAGGATAGTCAGGCCAGATTTCTTCAATGTTCTCATAAGGCTGACCGTCGTCCTCAAGGGCCTGCAGGTTCTCTACAACCTCCATCGGGGCACCAGAGCGAATAGAGTAATCGATCAGCTCATCTTTAGTGGCTGGCCAGGGTGCATCCTCCAGGTAAGAAGCTAATTCAAGTGTCCAGTACATAGTATTTTCTCCTTTAACTTATTGGCGTTTGTATATAGTCGCAAAAGTATAAATAAAAACAAGAACAAAAATTTTTACCAAATATTTATTGCTTTTTTGTCTGTTTTACCAACACAACGCAAATAAAGCACAAATGTTCATTCGTAACGCAGAAATTTTAGCCTCCATGGTTAAATTATAACATAGGGCGTAAGAAGAAGCGCAGGGAATGGGGGAAAAAGCAAAAAACGCCTGCTGCAGCGGCAGCAGGCGTTTTTTGATAAAGTATAGGCAATGCCTTGGTTTAGCGGGAGATAGCGCTCAGCTGGCTCTGGAACATCTCGATCAGCGAGGTCTTGGTGCCGATCTTACGGTTGAAGTTCCGGATCTTGCCCTTGAGCATGTTGCGGAAGGCCTCGTTGCTCGGCGAGTCGTTCAGCTTGTCCAGGTTAGACTCGAGCACCTCCAGCTCGTTTTTGTCTGATTTAATAAAATCTCTAAGGGCCGTGATGCGTGCCTGCAGCCCGTCTGTTTCAGAAAGCGACTCGCCGTTCGTCTGCTGGCGCTTGCGGATGTAGTGCTCAAGGCTGCTCATCTCAAACACGCGGTCGCAGGCTTTGATGAAGCGCTCCCACACCAGATCTGATACTTCCGGGCGAACCGGGCCAACCTTCTTCCACTCGGCCTGCAGTTCCTTGGCGCGCCGAACGGCGTCGTTCAGGCTCATGTCCTGCAGCAGTTGCTCAGCCTCGCTGGCCAGTTGCTGCTTCTGGGCATAGTTCTGCTCGTAAAACTGATCGCGCGAGGCGTTCTTTTCCTTCTGTATCTTGCGCTTAAGGCGCTCGAAGAAGTGGTTATGGGCCTTGCGGAAGCTGTTCCAGAGGTTGGTCATGGTTTTGCGCGGCAGGTTGCCGCCCACGTCTTTCCACTCGTTCTGCAGTTGCTTCAGCTTGGCCGTGGTGCCTTCCCAGTCCTCCGACTCCTGCAGGGCATACGACTGGTTGATGAGCTCCCGGTAGCGGTCATAAGCGCGGCTCTGCATGCGCTTTTTGTCCTCAAAGAAGTTCTTCTTGCGCTCGAAGAAGCCTTCCACGGCATCCCGGAAGCGGGCCTCGATCTCGTCGGTCAGCTCTTTCTCCACCGGTCCGGTCTTGATCCAGGCCGTGCGCAGATCCTTCATCTTCTCGGTCGTCTCCTTCCACTCGATGCTTTCCTGCTGGGCCTCAGCCTCCTGTATCAGGCCTACTTTGATGCTAAGGTTTTTCTCGCGGTTCTGGCGGATGGTCTCGTTTATCTCCTCCTCGGCCTTGCTCAGGATGTGGTAGATTTGCTCAAAGTCGCCGAGGGCGTCGTAGTTGCCCACCTGCTCCTTCATGTGCAGCACTTTCATCAGGAAAGAGCCTTTGTTATCGGAGGTTTCGATGCGCTGCAGCAGGTTGTTCACCTTCTCGCTAAACATCTCGAAACGCTTGGCAAAGTATACCAGCGAGTCATCCTCGGACTCTTTCACTTCGCCTACCCTACGGGCGGGGTAGTTCATAAAGGGCTTTAGCCACACTTGCTGGTCCTGGGTAAAACCAAACTTCTTGGCTTCTTCCAATAAGTTGTTGTGTTCCATTTTACTGGATTAGGTTATGGGTCGTATAGTAATTACCGGGTAAGGCAACGGAAGTAAACTAATCTTTGCATACGCAGGCTTGCCATTAGCGTTTGGCGCGGCTGGCAGTAACTCGTGCAGGATCAGTAAGCGCGTACCTTACCCATACAGATTTTTACAAGTTTAAGGATTTCAAAGCACTTTTGTGAAGTACCGAGACATGAATTTTTGCGATATTTGTCATTCCTTACGTTAATAGTAATCAGGCGGATAGCCGCGCCGCCCGCAAAGCTGCTTTGGCAACTAAAAGTCAGTACCTTTGTTACAGAACATATAAGCAAAACACTATATCAGATAAAGCATGAGCAACGAAACCATTATTTTTTCGATGGCCGGGGTGAGTAAGATTTACCCTCCAAAGAAACAAGTACTGAAGAATATCTACCTTTCCTTTTTCTATGGTGCCAAAATCGGCGTGCTGGGCCTTAACGGCTCTGGTAAGTCCAGCTTGCTCAAAATCATTGCGGGCGTAGACAAGGAAATACAAGGCGAGGTAGTATGGAGCCCGGGCTACACCGTGGGCTACCTGGAGCAGGAGCCGCAACTGGACCCTACCAAGACCGTGCGCGAGGTGGTAGAGGAAGGCGTGAGCGAAGTGGTGGCCCTGCTGAGGGAGTTCGACGAGATTAACATGAAGTTTGGCGAGGAGATGACGGACGATGAGATGAACAAACTCATCGAACGCCAGGGCAACGTGCAGGAGAAACTCGACCAGCTGAATGCCTGGGAACTGGACAACCGCCTGGAGCGCGCCATGGATGCGCTGCGCACGCCGCCGGAGGACGCCCTGATCGGCAACCTGTCGGGTGGTGAGAAGCGCCGCGTGGCCCTTTGCCGCCTGCTGTTGCAGGAGCCGGACGTACTGCTGCTGGACGAGCCAACCAACCACCTGGACGCTGAGTCGGTGGATTGGCTGGAGCAGCACCTGCAGCAGTATAAAGGCACCGTTATCGCCGTAACCCACGACCGCTACTTCCTCGACAACGTGGCTGGCTGGATTCTGGAGCTGGATCGTGGCGAAGGTATTCCGTGGAAAGGCAACTACAGCAGCTGGCTGGAGCAGAAGGCTAGCCGCCTGGCTGCTGAGGAGAAAACAGAAAGCAAGCGCCAGAAAACATTGCAGCGCGAGTTGGAGTGGGTGCGTATGGCCCCAAAAGCCCGCCATGCCAAGTCTAAGGCCCGTATCAGCCAGTACGACAAGCTTGCCGGCGAGGACGCGAAGCAGAAGGAAGAAAAGCTGGAGCTGTTTATCCCGGATGGCCCACGTTTGGGTGCGCAGGTCATCGAGGCACACAGCATCAGCAAGGCCTACGGCGATAAACTCCTCTTCGAGAACCTGAGCTTTGCCTTGCCGCAGGGTGGTATTGTGGGCATCATCGGCCCGAACGGTGCCGGTAAAACAACCCTGTTTAAGCTCATAACAGGCCAGGAGAAGCCGGATGCGGGCGATTTCAGCGTGGGCTCTACCGTGCAGATATCGTACGTAGACCAGGAGCACGCCAACCTGGACCCGAGCAAGTCGGTGTTTGAGGTGATTTCGGGTGGTACCGAGCACATGATGATGGCCGGCCGCCAGGTGAACTCCCGCGCTTACGTAAGCAAGTTCAACTTCTCGGGCGCTGATCAGGAGAAGAAAGTAGACAAACTGTCGGGTGGGGAGCGCAACCGCGTGCACCTGGCCATGACGCTGAAAGAAGGCGGTAACCTGCTGCTCCTCGACGAACCGACCAACGACCTGGACGTGAACGCGATCCGGGCCCTGGAAGACGCCCTGGAGAACTTTGCCGGCTGCGCCGTTATCATCTCCCACGACCGCTGGTTCCTGGACCGCATCTGTACGCACATCCTTGCTTTTGAAGGCGACTCGCAGGTGTACTGGTTCGAGGGTAACTACACCGAGTACGAGGAGAACAAGAAGAAGCGCATGGGCGATGTGGAGCCGAAGCGTATCCGCTATAAGAAGCTGGTGTAATCCTGAAAGTATAAAGTATGAAAAGCCCCCGCAGCCACAGGTTGCGGGGGCTTTTTTATGCCGTGTTACGGGGATAACTGGTTGATAAACGGCAGGTTATAGCGACAATCTGAAAAATATTTTAAAAAAATTTTATTGCATTCTTTTCAACCCAAACATGTTTTGGTGATGTAGCTGGTAATAAGGCGTTTGTAATATTCAGGGATGAGGTGCTGCGGGGAAAGTATAAATCAAAAGCAATAACATACTATAATTTGTATATTTAATTTATCTTATATTTATTTGCATCGCTTGCTTAGGTAGAATGGTAACCTTCTGTCAGGCAACTGGATGCAGCATTTACGTCTCACTATATAAACTAACCTCAAAACTATTTAAACATCATGAAAAAAGTTGTACTGAATGATTCTCTGGTAAACGTAATCGTTGCTACTTATTTTATTGTGGGTGGTTTTATCAGTCACATGCTGGTGATGGCTTAGATTTACGAACAGTACCGTATAAGC
Source organism: Pontibacter chinhatensis (assembly GCF_900113285.1). Lineage (GTDB taxonomy): Bacteria > Bacteroidota > Bacteroidia > Cytophagales > Hymenobacteraceae > Pontibacter > Pontibacter chinhatensis. The sequence continues at coordinate 72,551 of NZ_FOOT01000003.1, read as the reverse complement.
AGGGGCTGCACTCCAATCGGGTGCAGCCCCTGCTCTTTTAACAGACTTTCGTAGCGCAATCATCAGCCTAAAAATGATTAAGTTTGCCTAATGGCCTGCCGGCAAGCTGTGGCGGGCGCAATACCGCAGTAACGTATGATAAGGTACCTCCGCCACGAGCAGATAGACAAAACCAGATGGGACGCCTGCATCACGGCCTCTGCCGATAACATGGTGTATGCCCTGTCGTGGTTTCTGGATGTGGTGGCGCCAGGCTGGCAGGCACTGGTGGAAGAGCAGGCCGGGCAATATATAACGGTAATGCCGCTGCCAGGTACCCAGAAAATGGGTTTCCCGTACCTGAGCCAGCCTTACCACACGCACCAGCTGGGTGTTTTTACCACGCACCAAAGCAGTCCCGGTGTGCGCGAGAAAATGCTGGAGCTGACCACCGGGCGCTACAAGTTTATCCACAGCTACCGCTTTAACAAAAGCGACACCGGCAGCCTGGAGCAGCTGCAGGATACCTATGACCTGGTTGCCCGCTACACCCGCTACCTGAAGCTGGACAAACCCTACCCGGAGCTCTACAAAAACTACACCCGCGACCGCAAGATGAACCTGAAGCGGGCGCAGCGGGCTAACCTGAGCATGTTCGAGAGCGATGATATCGAGCCGCTGATCGAGCACTTTAAAAAGCACATCGAGCACAAGGTGGTGGGCGGCGTGGCCGAGAGCACCTACCAGATGCTACGCGATTTGTTCGGGGTGATGCAGGAGCGTGGCGTGGCCCAGCTGATTTATACTACCTCCGGCGGAGAAGTGAACGCTGGCTGCCTGTTCTTCAAGTATAACAATGTTATTAGCTACGCCTTTAACTCCGCCGATGAGGAGGGGCGCGTAGCGAATGGGCGCACGTTGGTGCTCGATGAGATTATCCGGCAGCACGCGGGCACGAGCTATACCCTTGATTTTGAGAGCCCGATGATTGAGCAGATAGAGCACTTCTACGCCAGCTTTGGGGCGCACCGGGTCAAGTACTTTGCCCTGCGCCACAACGGCCTGCCACTTTACGTCAAAATCATCCGCAACCTGCGGATGAAAGTATACCGCACCTTCTTTGCCTCCGGCGTGGCCGAGGAAGTATAAACCAATGCCTGTGGCCCAGCTACTCCAGCATAACGAGATCGACAAAGCCGCCTGGGACGCCTGTGTGGAAGCCTCTGACCAGCGGCAGGTGTATGCGCTCACGTGGTACCTGGATGTGGTGTCGCCGGGATGGCAGGCGGTGGTGGAGCAGGAGGGGGTAGTTTATACTTGTGTGATGCCGCTGCCGGTGCGCCGCAAGTATGGCATTTTATACTTGCAGCAGCCGCTCTTCTGCCAACAGTTGGGCATTTACGCGCGACAGGAGCTGAGGCCGGAGCAAGCAAAGGCATTTCTGGCGCTGGTGCAGCAGCACTTCAAGTATACCTCGGGCTACGCGTTCTGCACCGGCAATTCCGCTCCCCTGCAAAGTATAAAGCAGGAAGAACTGCAGCCGGTTTATACCTTGTACCTGGATTTGAACAAGCCTTACGAGCAGCTCTGGAAAGGCTACAACCGCGACCGCAAGTATAATCTTAACAAAGCTCGCCGCGAAAAGCTGCGCCTCACCCCAAGCAAGGACATCGAGCCGCTCATCGGCCTGTTCCGGCAGAACATCGCGCACAAAGTATACGGTGGGGTGGATGAGGCGGCCTACGACACGCTGCGCCAGTTATACACAGCCTGTGTGGAAAAGGGGATAGCCGAGTTGCTTTATACGTTAACGGAAGACGGAAGCATCACGGCGGGCGCGCTGTTTTTATACTATGGCGGCTACATCGTCTACATCTTTAACGCAGCCGACAGCAGCGGGCGGAAAAGCAATGGCCGCACCCTGCTTCTCGACGACCTCATCCAACGCAACGCCAACACCCCGCAAACCCTGGACTTCGAGAGCCCGATGATAGAAAGTATAGCTGGCTTTTACGAAAGCTTTGGGCCGGTGCCGGCGCCATTTTATACCTTGAAGTACAACCACCTGCCGCTGCCCCTCCGGCTGCTGAAGCAGGCGCGGCAACAGCTGCTGTTACGGTTGTAGGTCCACAAAAAAGCAGTACCATAGCAGCAGCTACTTCTGCAGCAGAAAATATCCTTTAAAAGTACAGCAATAGGGATTTAACCCTTAGAAAGTCAATAATTTATACCCTAACATTTGTAAGCAAAGCGGCGTATACACAATAAAGACAAAATCATAACGGAACTTTATATGTGAAAATTTTTACGCTGATTGCCATGAAAAATGTTTACAAAGACCAGGAAACCCTAGCATACCTGATTATCGCCGCTTACTTTGCGGTGGCTGGCACCATAGCAGTGTTGGTAAGCTACTAACAACCGTACCACTAAAAGAAAAAGGCCATACGAAAGTATGGCCTTTTATACTTTACAGCGCCTGCTGTTACTTCACCTTCTCAAATTCCAGCTCACTGAAGTGGAAGTCCGGGTTGTCGGCATCCAGGCGCAGCTGGGTTATACTCCCGTCCTCACCGGTGATAAAGCGCACGTTGGTTGGCGTGAGCAGGGCATAATCGTTTTTCCAATCGAGGTTAAAGATATCGTGCTGCCAGAAGTGGAGGGTGCCGCTTAGCACTGGTGCCGGCTCCAGCTGCAGGTGCAGTTTGCCTTCTTTCAGGCTGATGGTGGCGTTGCCGTAGAGCTTGCTGTGGTAGGTGCCAGCGTAGTCCTGCAGGTCACGGGCGGGCTTGCTCTTTTTGGCTTTCTTCTCTTTTGGCGCCTTGGCGGCAGCGGCAGCCTCGGCTTTGCGGGCCTCGGCGGCTCTGTCTAGGTAAAACTGGCTCCAGTCGCGGCCATTCTCCACGCCCAGTAGCTGATCCAACGTATAGTTACCGAGCGGGGTCATGATGCTGCTCATGCTGTTGGTCAGGATGACCATGCCCAGGTTCTCCTCCGGCACCAGCACCGTGCGGCTGTTCATGCCCTCGTGCCCGCCGCCGTGGTACACTTGCTTGCGGCCCTGGTAGTCGCTCACAAACCAGCCCAGGCCGGCACCCACAAAGTGCGTGGAAGGCACCAGCTCCTCGGATTGTTTACTTACCGGGAAGGGGTTGTGCATCGTCCACATGTTGCGGCTGGCCTCCTCGCTGAAGATCTCCTTGTTGTTATACTTGCCGCGGTTCAGCTGCAGGCGCATCCACTGGGCCTGCTGGTTGACGCTGGTAAAAATGCCGGCAGCCGGGTTCCAGTTGTCCCAGGCGTTGAGAGTGGTAACCACGGGCTTGCGGTTTTCATCGTTGCCGTGCGGCGAGGCCACGTTCTGTACGCCTTTCAGCTCATTTACAGAAGTATAGGAACGGCTCATGCCCAGCGGCTGGAAGAAAGTCTCTTTAATGTAGTTTTCCCAGGTTTTGCCGCTCACTTTCTCAATTACCTCACCAGCCACGATAAACATCAGGTTGGAGTAGCCGTAGCCGTCGCGGAAGCTGTACGTAGGTTTCAGGTAGCGCATGCGCTCCACTATCTGGGGGCGGCTGTAGGTGGTGTTGTACCAGAGCAAGTCGCCGCTGAAGGTCTGGAAGCCGGAGCGGTGGCTCAGCAGGTCCTCGATGGTCAGGTTCTCTGTCACGAACGGGTCGTAGAGCTGCAGGTAGGGCACGTACTGCTTCACTTTGTCGTCCCACTCCAGCTTGCCCTGGTCTACCAGGGTGGCCAATGCGGCGGCGGTGTAGGCTTTGGAGTTAGAGGCGATGCCGAAAACGGTGTTAGCGTCTACCTGGCCGCCCTTCTTATTATCGAGCACACCGTAGCCTTTGGCAAAAATCACGGAGTCATTTCTAACGATGGCGATGGCCATGCCCGGCACGTCCCAGTCTTTCAGGGCCTTCTGGTAATAGGCGTCGAGTTTCTGGAGGGTGGCGGCGGTGTTCTGCTGCGCCTGCGTCTGTGGCAGGGTCAGCAGGGCCAGGCATAGCAGTATCAGGCTGATGCGGAAAGTATAGATTCTGTCCATCGATATGGTCGTAGGTTCAGGCAGCAATATAGGTAATATTTGAACGCCCCGTGAAGCTTTGGCGGCGCAACGCTTACGCTGGGGCCGCTGTTTGCGTATCTTTTAGCAGAGCTTAACTTCATACACTATGTTTGGGCGCATCATTGACCTGGGCCTGGGTAAAAAGTATGCCAGCGCCACAAAACGACTCATCAACAAAGATGGCTCCTTTAACATCGTAAAGCGCGGGAGGCGGCCACGCTTCTATGATACCTACCAGTACCTGAGCCGCCTCTCGACGGGAAAGCTGCTGCTGCTGATACTTAGCGTGTACCTGTTGGTAAACACGGCCTTCGCCCTGCTGTACCTGTGGTGTGGCCTCGAAAACCTGCGCGGCACGGATGCCACCATCCCGCCCTTTCTGAATGCGTTCTTCTTTAGCGTGCAGACCTTCACCACGGTAGGCTACGGCGTACTGGCCCCCTATGGCATGGCCACCAACCTGGTCGTGACGCTGGAGTCGCTGCTGGGTTGGGTGGGCTTTGCGCTTATTGCCGGGGTGGTTTTTGGCCGCTTCTCCAGGCCTAACGTGCGCATCCTCTACAGCAACAACGCCGTTATCGCTCCCGGTGCCGGAGGCGGCCGGACGCTGCAGTTCCGGCTGGCCAACAAGCGCAGCAATGTGCTCATGGAGATGGAGGCGCGGGTGCTGCTGATGCTGGAGGGCCCCAATTACAACCGCTACTACTACAACCTGAAGCTGGAGCAGGCCACGTTGCACTTCTTTCCGCTGGAGTGGACCGTTGTGCACCACATCGACGAAGAAAGCCCCTTGTATAATGTTAGCCCGGAGCAGCTGCAGGCACAGCGGGCCGAGGTGCTGATATCGGTGAAAGGCTACGACGAGGCATTCGGGCAGAACATTCATTCCCGCTTTTCCTATACGCCTGATGAAATCTTGTGGAACTTCCGTTTCAAGAGAGCCTACGATACGGATGCCGAAGGGAGAATTATCCTGAACCTGCACAGGCTGCACGAAACAGAGCCCGTTTTTTAAGAGTCTTCCTCTCGCGCGGGATGAGCGCCCTGCTCATACTCCTTTTTCTCCATCTCCAGGCGCTGCAGCTCCTTGGCGGAGAGGTCGGCCAGTCGGCGCAGGTCGGGTTGGCCGGCATCTACCCAGGCCGTGTACCAGTAGCTGGCGATGGTGTGGATGGCCAGGCGCATCTGCCGCTCCACCTGCCCGTTCAGGCGCTTGCTGTAGGCCTCGGAAAAAGCGCGGGAGTATACGCGCGTGGTGAGGTTGTTGCGTACCTCAAAGCTATACTTCTTCTCCTCGTCAAACTCCTGCGTCAGCTCGCGCTCAAAGTATAAAACCGAGTCGAGGGCGGTGTGGGCCGAGGCGACCAGCTCCCACGCCCTTAGCTGCGGCTGCTCGATGTAGGTGGCCTGGCCTACAAAGAAGTCATAGTTGTCGGAGAAGAGCTCGGGCAGGCGCGTTTCCCAGAAGGCGTGGATGCCGTGCTGACCGGTGAGCTGGCCGTTATAGTTTTGGGTAGTGTGCAGCGGCACGCAGGCATCGGCGATGTAGTGGCCAATCTCGGTGCTCAGGCGCAGGATGCGGTCCACGTCGCGCTCCTTAAAGGCTTGGGTAAGCTGGTACTTCATGCGGTTGATGTGCCAGGGCACAATGCCATAGGCCATGAGCGTGTCTTCGGTATACTTTTCCACCGCCTCCGGCCAGAAGCGCGGCATCTTGTGCAAAGCGCTGTCGCCGTACACGTCCAGGTCGATGTAGTGGCGCGGAGCCTCGCCCTCTACGGCATAGCGGCGCTTGTCGGGGTTCACGGCATTTTCGGTGATATAGCGGATGTGCTTTTTGTAGAACCGGACCATCTCGGGCGGCAGCGAGAACACGGCCAGGCGGTTGATGCGCTGGTGCGCAAAAAAGCCCCAGGTATAGCCGTTGAGTGGCAGCAACAGGGTGAATGCCAGAAGTATAAGTTTACCTTTCATAACCATAAAGTCTCATACGGTAAGCCTACTGGGTTGGTAAAACAGGGGTTATGTTTGCAGGGAATTTACCGCGGCGCCAGGAAGCGCTTCAGGTGCCTTCGTAGCTATTAAGCTGTTTTGCCGTAGGAAACTATAAGCTAAAAGTATGCGGATGGCGGAAAGGAAAAGGAGCTACACCTTATGAAGGCACGCTTTACGAAGTGGATACGACAGTTTTACGGTAGCCTGGTAAACAGCATTGCCTTTTACCCTGCTATCATTGCCTGCTGTTTCCTGATTTTGTCGTACGTGCTGCTCTACATCGACTTCTCGCCTCTGGGCAAGGCCATCAAGAGCCGCCTCGACTTTGTGAGCCTCCGGGATGCCAGTACTGCCCGGTCCATCGCTGCGACCATCGCCGCTGGTATTCTTTCCCTTACTGTTTTCAGCTTTTCGATGGTGATGATCCTGTTGAACCAGGCGGCCTCTAACATGAGCAACCGGGTGCTTGACAGCATGATCGAGAACCGGTTTCAGCAATGGGTGCTTGGCTTTTACATCGGCACCATTGTGTATGCCTTGTTCCTGCTGAGCACTATCCGCGATACCGACACAGGTATACACGTGCCCGCCCTCAGTGTATACCTGCTCATCCTGCTCACCATCCTCGATATTTTCCTCTTTATCTACTTCCTGCATTACATCACGCAGTCGGTGAAGTATGAGACCATTATCAGGCGCATTTACGTGAAAACAATGGCTGGGCTCAAGCAGCAGTGCCGGGAAAACGAAGACAGTGCGCCAGCGGCTCCTGCCCATTTTAACAGCTCCCATACTTTACGTGCGCCCGAGTCGGGTTACTTTCAGGGCTTCAACAGAAAGGGGTTGGTGCAGCTGTGCCGGGAGCAGAACTGGGAATTGCGCTTCTGCTACCACATGGGGTCGTTTGTCATGAAAGGCGTTGCCTTCGCTGAGATCAATGCCGCACACAAAATCAGCCAAGAGCAGCAGGAGCAATTGTATACGTTAATGGAGTTTCATAACGGCGAGCCGCTTGATAAGAATGCCTTCTACGGCTTTAAACAGCTAATGGAAGTAGCCTTAAAAGCCCTCAGCCCCGGCATAAACGACTCCGGCACGGCCGTGCTCAGCCTGCACGCCCTGGCTGATCTGCTGGCGTTTCGACTCAATCATTACCCCGTGCTTGCCTTCCGCGATAGCGAGGGTATTCCCCGGGTGATCATCTGCGAGCTTTCGTTTGAAGAAATATTTAAGCGGACGGTGCTGCCTGTATGGGACTACGGAAAAGAAGACCGCACGCTGAGGTGGGAGATGCAAAAAGCGCTAAGGCAGTTGCAAGGCCAGAGCGCTTCCGAGGCAGACGCAGCTGTTATCAACCACATGCTCCGGAAGGTGGAAAAAGCCATTGCCGAAAGTGAGGACGAAGACCTTTAAATGCCGGTTTATAGGGATGGTGAAGGAGGCTGGTAAATATGAAACCTAAGAAAACCTTGTTATGGATAAACTATTACTCGACAGTTGGGAAAGTGTGTTGCGGACGCTCGTTATCGGTGTGTTAGCCTACGTGGTGCTTATCATTCAACTGCGCCTGTCAGGTAAGAGAACATTGTCTAAGATGAACTCCTTTGATTTTATAGTTACCGTTGCATTGGGTTCTACCCTTGCTACGGTGCTGCTGTCAAAAGATGTTTCGCTGATGGATGGCGCAATGGCTTTTGCCGTGCTCATCTTCCTGCAGTATGCCATTACCTGGGCATCGGTGCGGTCTAAAAAGCTGAGCAACCTGGTAAAGGCGACACCGGTGCTGCTACTTTATCAGGGAAAGTTTCTGCGGGAGGCTATGCGGGCGCAGCGGGTTACCCAGGAGGAGATTCTGGCAGCCATGCGCAGCCAGGGGATCGGCTCTGTAGAGGAAGTGGGCGCTGTTATCCTGGAGACAGAAGGAAGCATCAGCGTGATTAAGGAGCTGGAAAGTACGGAGAGCTCGGTGCTGCAGAATGTCAAACGGCCTTTGAGGTAAGCATGGTGAAAAGGTAAATGCCAGAAGTATGATTTACACTTAGTGGCCATACTTGCGGTGTGTGCAAGTATGGCCACAGCTGCTTGTCTATTCTACTAAAGCTATCGGAGAATAGCTTCTTTCATTCTTTATATTATCGTTGCTATATAGTATATTCGGTAGCTTGATCCCGCTTAGACGCTGGATTTGGCGAATAGCAGGAGTCGAGTTTCTGCTAGCAGGTAATTGGCATACACAGGAGGTATAAAAATGGAGAGAACCTTGCCCTTAGATAAAGGAGAGATAGTATTAGGTGAAGAGAAGATTACTATCCGGGATAAAGCAAAAAAGGAAAAGTTTAGAAGAGTTGCCTCCTCATCCATGTGGACCCTCTTTGGTGTCTTATCAGTATTGAGGTATATGAAAACAGGTGACGAATTTTTGCTGTGGTCAGGAAGCATTATCGGACTTTTACACCTAGCGGTTCTTATTTATAGCTTGTTTAGAACGACTAAAGGTGAAATTGAGCTACAGGAAATTGGAAAAGCCATTTTCAAAGAAAGAAATGGGAAGACTTTCCTCGATTTAAAGTTAAAAGGCGGCGCAAAAAGACGCATCAGTAAAGTAGAGCCAGTCTCCAATGAGCTTAGAGCATTCTTTCTTGAGAAGAAAATAGAGGTGCAGTAGCATTCCACTTGCCAGCAATGCATGCAAGCCATACATACTCTGGCCTTACTCGTCCTTTGTACTAACAGTCGTAACTGATCACACAACACACAATGAAAACAAACTTTATACTTGCAGCCTTAGCCATGCTTAGCTTTAATGCGTTTGGGCAGTCAGACGAAGCAGCTCAAACAACAGAACTGGTGAGTCTGACAAAACTCGAAGCCGGCCTACACGGAATCGGCGTAGGCTACGAAGTTCCTTTCAGTAGCAAATGGTCCGTTAACCTAAGCGCAGGGCTGGGCGGTGGGTATGCCATCGAGAAGAACAGCTATGCCAACGGGTTTAACAGCACATTCATCCTCAATGAGCCGGTTGCTTATTTAAGGTCTGAGTTTAAGTATACCTATAACCGGGATAAGCGAATTGAGAAGTCAAAATCCACGCTGCACAATGCAGGCAATTATGTGGCCTTTCAAACCAAGTATACCACAAGCAGGGTGTTTGGGAGAAGTGATTGGAACTGGGTAGAAGAACCTTTAAATAAAACTCTCCTGAACGAAGTGCATTGGGGCATGCAGCGGCCCCTCGGGCAGCGATTCATTTCCAACCTTCACTTGGGGCTGGGGTATGCCACCGACTTTGACTTTGGAAACAGCCAGCTTTATCCAGCGGTAGGCCTTCAGTTTGCCTATGTCATTTCTAAGAGCAGCAGGCTATAACCTCACCATCACGTTAGCTGTGCCATAGCAAAACCAAGTCTGTTAGCGGTTCATGTAGCTTTTGAAACGAACTCTTAAATTAAACATCGGATGAGAAGAGCAGCTTTGCCCATTTTACTGTTTATTCTTTTTGTGTTTCATGATCTAAGAGCACAGAAACCGCTTGCAGCACTTCCTGAATTACAAAACGCCAAAGTAATTGCTGTTGGAGAGTCAGCCCATCGGGTGCCAGCGTTTGTCAAGTATAGAGCAGAACTGTTCAAAGAGTTTGTGCATAGGGGGATGACGAAGACTCTCCTGGTAGAAACCAATTATTCTGCCGCAACTGTCATTAATGAGTATATCTGGGGCGCCAACAGCTCAGAGCCCGACTCGGTAATCGACAAGGGCCTGTATGGCATTTATGCAGGAAGCGAAATGGCTGACTTGATTCAATGGATGCGCGATTACAACCACGATAGACCTGCCGCAGAAAAGCTCTCCATCAAGGGGATAGATGCCCAATCGGCTAAGGTGGCAACAGGTGTCGTTGAAACGTTCCTGCGTGATAAAGACCCTAACTTCGAGAAGGCAATTCCTTTAAATGGCCTGGCACTTCTTAAAGAATTAGGCGCATCTCGTAACTATAACATAAAAAGGCTTCCAAAAGAAGAGCAGGAGAAAATTGAGAAGACAGTGCTGGCATTGAGAGCCTTGGTTAATAAACACGGTAGCACTCATCCTACTATGCATCTACACCAGAGAGTTATAGAGCAGGCCCTTGCCTTTGAGAAAGCTAATCCTTTTAATTTCACTAACATAAGGGACGCTAATATGGCTGAGCTTGTACTGGAGCATTTAAAGCATGAAGATAAGCCGGTGTTTCTTTGGGCGCATAATGGGCATGTCGCCAAGTCCAAAAGCGGTTGGTATAAGCCAATAGGCCATCATTTAAAAAAGCTGTTGCCAGCAGAATATGTAGCAGTAGGCCTCGATTTTCGTGAAGGAGAAATCAGAAATACTTACCGTACTGGCACGACCACATTTGAGCCTTTAAAAGATCCGGATTGGATAGGGAATAACATCAATTACGCTGGAGAAGAGCCAATATTGATAAATATGAAGGACTTTAAGAATTTGACAATCAGAGATATTGGAGCAGGCAACGGAACGTATAAAACCAAATCTAATAAATCATTCGACTACCTTGTTTACTTCAAAACGGCTAGCCCAAACTAACAGGATGAGTTGTATAGAATTTGAAACGCCAATTTAGTGTAGCCGCTGCCCGGCTCTGAAAGAGTGTTAGCGTAAAAGCATTCTCCACGAGCGAGACAAGTATAACCACCAATTTACACCCTATGAAAACCTACGCCCCCAGGAAAGACACCTTTATACATGCTATGCTGGCAGGAGCATTTCTGCTTCCGGTTGTCCTGTACTTTGCCGATAGCGCCACCTTCTCCGAGAAACCTTTTTTGCTGCTGCCCCTCGCGGGTCCGCTGGCGCTGTTCGTGTGGCTATACTTTGATACCTACTACATCATCGAAAACGGCCAGTTAAAGTATAAATCCGCTTTCCTCAAGGGGACAATTGATATCCGGAAGATCAGCAAAGTTATCAACGGGAAAACCATGTGGGTGGGGATAAAGCCTGCGCTTGCCAGGGGCGGACTGGTGCTGAAGTATAACCGCTTCGACGAAATTTACCTGGCCCCACAAGACAAAGAAGCCTTTATCGCAGACCTGCTGGCAGTGAACCCGGCTCTGGAAGTAGTGGAGAAATAGTAGGCAGGTTTCTCTGCACCTGTTGCCCCTGTAAACTGGCGAAGGAAAGTATAAATTGATGTTCTGTCTGAAAGCTTAGAAGTATAAACCGGACAGAGCTGCGCATATCAGCACAATTTGCAAGTATGGCCTGGGCAGCGTCGGTTGCTTTCGCTATTTTTAGAAGAAGGACAAGGAAAGTATAAAAGCACATGAAAAACCAGAAACTGGAAGTTAAGGCAGCGCTGCAGGTGCTAAAACCTGCCCACGAAGTATTTGAAGCCATCGTGGATCCGGCGAAAATGTCGAACTACTTTATTTCGGAAAGCTCCGGCCCGATGGAGGCAGGCAAAACCGTGACCTGGAAGTTTCCGGAGTTTGACGAGCGTTTCCCGGTACGGGTAGGCCGAATCGAGCAAGGCAAGTATGTTTCCTATTTCTGGGACCACGGCGACCAGGAACTGCTCGTGGAGATAACCCTGACGCCGAAAGGCGATAACGCAACGCTGGTAACCATTACGGAGAAAGAAATGGAGAACGACGAGGCGGGTCTTAACTGGCTGAGAGGCAACACCGAAGGGTGGGCGAACTTCCTGGCCTGCCTCAAAGCGTACCTCGAGTACGGCATTAACCTACGCAAAGGCGCCTTCGATTTCATGAAGCCCGAAGTATAGCAGCGCATCGCAGCGTGTAAAGCCTCGGTCGCCTGTTTCCAGGTATCAGCCGTATATTTGCGCAACTGGTTCCGTTTATACTTTCATGAGCGGAGAGCAAAGTATAACGGGCGGCTGTAAGGGATGCTAAAAGAACTCTTTGAATTCAGAAAGACCGATCGGAAGTGGCACTTGCCTGTTCTGGCTGGCGTTTGCGTGGGCCTGCCGGTGCTGGTGGGGTATTACACCGATCACCTGCAGGATGGTAAAATAGCCTCCATGGCGGCCCTGGTTATACTTTACATCCAGTCGCAAAGTATAGCCCGGCGGATGATCGTGCTCATGGCCAGTTCCTTCGGTATCATGGTTTCCTTTGCGGTGGGCGTGCTGTTCGGGTTTCATCCGGTGGTGGCCTCGGTGGTGCTGGGGCTGTATGCGTTTGCCGTTCACCTGGTGCTGTACTACGTGAAGATGGTGCGGCCGCCAGGCAACTTCTTCTTCATCATGATTGCCTCCGTGGCCATCTCCATGCCCTTTAACCTCGAAACGGCGCCGTACCAGATTGGGCTTGCCGGTATCGGCACCATGATCTCCTGCATCCTTGGCCTGGCGTATAGCCTGGTGACGCTGCGGAAAGTACGTGCGCAGGACGAGGTGATCAAGGTGTCCAAGAACCAGTATGTCAACTTTGTGGAGTCGGTTACCTTCGGGAGCTTTGTCGGACTCTCGTTGCTCATTGCCTACATGCTGGACCTGGAAAAAGCCTATTGGGTGCCTACCTCCTGCGCCGCCGTGATGCAAGGCGTCAGTGCCACACACGTCTGGCAGCGGAGCGCCCAGCGCATCCTGGGCACCTTTCTGGGCCTGGTCCTGACCTGGTTCATCCTGCTGCTCCAGCCCTCGCTGCTGGCCATCAGCATCAGCATCATCGTGCTGCAGATTATTGTGGAGTTCCTGGTGGTGCGCAACTATGCCATCGCGGTAATCTTTATCACCATCCTCACCATTTTCCTGGCCGAGACCGGCACCGCCCTAACCGTAGACCCGACCACCCTGATCCGGACACGCTTTTTCGATATTCTGATTGGAAGTATAGTGGGTGCCGTTGGTGGGTGGGTGCTGTACAACGAAAAGCTCCATTTCCTGGCTACCCGGCAGATCAGGGCCACCAGGTTTTCGATGGCGCGGCGGAAGAAGGCAGTGGAATAGCGGCTTTTATACTTTAGGTAAGATGATTCAGATAGAAATAAGGCAGGAGCAACCGGCAGATCACCAGGCGGTATATGAGCTGAACAAGGCGGCGTTTGGGCAGGATGGCGAGGCGAAGCTGGTGGAGTTGCTGCGCGAGAGCGATGCTTTTATACCTGAGCTGTCTTTGGTAGCCGTAGCAGGAGAGGAGGTCGTGGGGCACATCCTGTTCTCCAAAATCAAAATCATGGATAAGAACGGGCGCTCGTTCGATAGTTTGGCCCTTGCGCCCATGGCCGTAAAACCGGCACGGCAGCGACAGGGAATTGGCGGCAAATTAATAACGCATGGCCTGAGCAGGGCAAAGACTTTAGGTTACACCGCTGTGATTGTGCTGGGGCACGAGGCGTATTACCCCAAATTTGGCTTCGCACCGGCCATTACCTGGCAAATAAAACCACCTTTTGACGTGCCCGAAAACGCCTTTATGGCCATTGAGCTGGTAACAGGGGGCTTACAGGGCGTAACAGGCACCGTAAATTATCCGGAAGCGTTCGGGCAAGTATAAATCCCTTTCTTCAAAGTATAAAAGCCGCCTGTTAAAGTATAGCAAGCGGCTTTTATACTTTGAATCCTACTCATGCACCTGAACCCTATAGTAACAAGTGCAATTTCACGTCCGTCAGCCTGTACCTTCAGTAAGCCTTCGATAGCGCCATGTGGCTAGGAATAAGGTTTGTTTTCAGAGGTATAGCGGTTATTGAAGGGTCGCCAGAAGTATAAGGCGTATCTTCAAGTATAAAGTGTAAGCATAAAATGTGATATTTTTTAGCGAGGAGGATGATAAATATGGTTTTATCTGTATATTCATAGCACAGAAGGTTTTCATCTTTTGCTTTACCTAAGAAAGCTGATGAGCTGGAAGTATAACGCCTTTTCCGCTCGGAGCTTCTGGCCTGTTCGGACAGGATAAGAAGTGCAAGTGGGGGAGAAGTATGCAGGAAGGGGCACAGGGAAGAGTTGAAGGGCATGCATCATACATCCAAGGGCTGAAAGGAGCTTATAAACCAATCCTACATACTTAACCGAATTCCTATGAAACAAAAAATCCTGCTCTGCCTTAGCCTTTGCCTCTTACTCTGGGGCTGTAAAGACGATGATACAGAACCAGCCAGTGTAAGCGTAACGATGAGCAGCTCCAGCAAAACCCTTGAGGAGGGGGGAGAGGCAGTTGAGCTGACAGTTGAACTGGACAGAACCTATAAGGACCTTAGGTTCCTATACCTGGAAGGAGCGAGTGAGCTTCTGGATAGGGATGTTCCTCATCATGACGGATGGATTACGTTAGAGGTGGATGGCAAGCCAGTTAACCTGCTCCGGATACCGATACCTGCCGGTCATAAGCAAAGAACGATAAGCTTGCGGGTAGCCAAGGATGAAGTATACCAAGGTAACTACACTTCCGAAATAAAGTTGTATAGCTTTGAAAACGAGGTAGTGATCCCCAAAACCAGCTTGGCTATAGACTATCTTGATGCAACACCAAAGCCTGTATTTGGCATAGTTAAACATCGTGAGTCTGATGTAGCTCGAACAGCAATGAAAGGAAACTATATATCTGAAGGCTTTTACATTGGTATAACTGCAGACAGAGCCTTCACGCGACCCCAGAAAATCACACTTGCATTCTCTGGGACGGCCCAAGAGGGGACGCATTATGAAAAGGAAGCACATGTAGTGCTGGACCCAATTTTTTACAGAAGCGCCTGGAATACTTCCACCCCTATTGTATTACGAATCCTCCAAAATGGTCTTTTCGTCCCCGAAAAAACTATACACATCAAGCTGAGTGCTGCTGAAGAAGGAGTAATTGCGAACGGCGAAGCATATAACTTTACTTCATGGGGTAGCTTCACCCTGGAAAACTCCTTTACACTGACTGTAACGGAATAAGCCAAGTATAACTGCCAAACAAAACCGGCCTGCTACAGTGGATGTGGCAGGCCGGTTTTGGTATAAAGCTAACGTATAACCTTAGCGCTTTTTGGCCAGGGCCGGGAAACGCATTTTATAGTCTGCGTCTACCTCGCCTTTGGAGATCTTGGTGAGCTTGTTCTTGATCAGGCGCTTCTTCAGGCCGGAAAGGTAATCGGTGAACAGGATGCCCTCTATGTGGTCGTACTCGTGCTGGATCACGCGGGCGGTCATGCCGTCGTACGTGTCCTCGTGCTCGTTCCACTCCTCATCAAAGTAACGGATCACGATGCGCTCTGGGCGGTACACCACCTCGCGCACACCGGGGATGCTCAGGCAGCCTTCCTCAAAGCCCCACTCCTCGCCGTCCTCTTCCACAATCTCCGGGTTGATGAAGGCCTTCTTCACGCCCTTGCCCTTGTCCTCATCGTCCATCATTGGCTCCGAGTCGATAACGAACAGGCGGATGCCCTTGCTGATCTGCGGGGCAGCCAGGCCAACGCCGTGGGCGTGGTACATGGTGGCGTACATATCTTCAATGAGCTCTTTCAGCTCCGGAAAGTCCTTCGGGATATCCTGTGCCGGCTCCTTCAGAACCGGGTCTCCGTAGGCGGTTATTGGGTAAATCATATGTTTCTGCTTTCTAAATACGACTGTAAAATGATAACGGCGCTGATGCGGTCCACGGTTGCCTTGTCCTGGCGGGCCTTCTTCTTCAGTCCCCCGGCCAGCATGCTTTGCTGCGCTATCTTGGAGGTAAAGCGCTCGTCCACCAGGTGCACCGGTATGCCCGGGAACTCCTTCTGCAGCTTGCGCTGAAACCCCACCACGTGCTGCGTGTTGTCGGTGGCCTCGCCGGACAGGCGCTTGGGCATGCCCAGTACAAAGGCCTCCACGGGCTCGCGCTGCACGTACGCCTTCAGGTAAGACAACACATCCTGGGCATGAACGGTTTCTAAGGGGCTGGCTATAATCTGGAGCGGGTCTGTAGAGGCCAGGCCCACCCGCTTTGTTCCGTAGTCAATCCCTAAAATTCTGCCCATAAGTATAAACTTGCCAATGCTGTGGTTACCAGTGCAAAGGTAGGGGTTTAAAAATTAATCTGATAGTACGGGCCATACTTTAGCCTGTTGGCGGGGCGGCCCTTAAGTATGCCTTATGTAGAGCAACTTAAACAAATTTGTATTTGTATAGATATAGTAGGCTTCAGTATATTTAAGGTAAAATTTGTACTACTTTGCCCTGCCTGTACTGCGGCATTTTACTGATTTTATACTTTTATGAGCATGGATGATATGGAGCATGGTGAGGAAAACAGAAGGGTCCGGAACACACCGTTCCAGGTACGGCTGCCGCTGTTCGTAAGTATGGCGCTGGTGGTGGGCCTGCTGCTGGGCGCCACCATGTTCGCCCCCTCCACTACTAATCCGCAGGGCACGGCCAAAAGCTACCTCAAGTTCCGCGACATCCTCAGCTACATAGACCGCGACTACGTGGACACGGTGAACGTGGAGGAACTGACCGACTACGCCATCACCAAGATGCTCGAAAAGCTCGATCCGCACACAGCCTACATCCCGGCCGATGAACTGGCCATGGCGCGCTCCTACCTGGAAGGCGATTTTGAGGGCATCGGCGTGGAGTTCAACATCTTCAAGGATACCATTTACGTGATCACTCCGCTCAGCGGCGGGCCGTCTGAGGCGGCTGGTATACAGGCAGGGGACAAAATCATTAAAGTAGACGGCGAGACGGTGGCCGGCATCGGCATCAACAACGAGGGCGTGTTCAAGCGCCTGCGCGGCCCGAAAGGCACCAAGGTAAACCTCACCATCCAGCGCAACGCCACCAAAAAGCCGCTGGTCTTAACCATTGAGCGCAGCAAAATTCCGACGCACTCGGTGGACGTGAGCTACATGGTGGACGATAAAACAGGCTATATCAAGGTCAGCCGCTTCTCAGCCAACACTTACCAGGAATTTATGACAGCGCTCCAGGCCCTACGGGAGAAAGGCATGGAACAGCTGCTGCTCGACCTGCGCGGCAACCCCGGCGGCTACATGGACCACGCCATCCGGATGGCGGATGAGTTTATTGACGACAACAAGATGATCGTGTATACCGATGGCAAGGGAACCCGCTACGACTCCAAAACCTTCGCCCAGCGCAAGGGCGTGTTTGAGGAAGGGCCACTGGTGGTGCTATTGGATGAGGGCAGCGCCTCTGCCTCCGAGATTGTGGCCGGCGCCCTGCAGGACAACGACCGCGCCCTGATTGTCGGTCGCCGTTCCTTTGGCAAGGGATTGGTGCAGATGCCGATTCCGCTTAACGACGGCTCTGAACTGCGCCTGACTATCTCCCGCTACTACACCCCAAGCGGGCGCTCTATCCAGAAACCTTACAAGCAGGGCGATACAGAAGAGTATGAGATGGACATCCTGCACCGCTTCGAGAATGGTGAGTACTTCCACCCGGACAGCAGCCTGTTGGTAGACTCTTTAAAGTATAAAACCCTGGCAGGACGGGCCGTGTATGGTGGCGGTGGCATTATGCCCGATGTGTTTGTGCCCCGCGACACGACGGCCTTATCAGAGTACCTGAGCCAGCTCTACAACAAGAACGTGATCCGGGAGTACAGCCTGAACTATTACCAGAAGCATAAGAAGGAGCTTGAGAAAATGCCGTTTGAGAAGTTTAACAAGAACTTCGAGGTAACGGACAAAATGCTGCAGGAGGTGGTGCAGACCGCCAAAGCCTCCGGGGTAGAGTATAACGATGGCCAGTTCCAACGATCCAAGGCCCTGCTGCGCAACCACCTGAAGGCTTTTATTGCCCGCAGCGTGTACGGCAACGACGGCTTCTTCCCAGTGCTGCACCAGTCGGATGAGGAGTTTCTGCAGGGCCTGAAGCACTTTAGCCGCGCCCAAAGCCTGGCAGCAGGAAGTATGTAAGTATAACATGACTTGACAAAGGACTGGGTGATATAAGACAAAAGACCTCTGATAATGACTAACTCCTTCCCCTCGTTTAAGAATATCCCCCTTGGAAGGGAGTAGGGGGACGACTACTTTATCCGAAAAGTCCTTTGTCAAAAAATCCTTTGTCACAAAGTCAAATACCTGGTAGCACCTTAAAAACTAATCTATATGCCTTTTTACCATAAACTAGGGGAGATCCCGCATAAGCGGCACACGCAGTTCCGGCAACCCGACGGAAGCCTTTATGCCGAGCAACTGGTAGGCACGCTGGGCTTCAGCGGCGTATCCTCGCTGCTGTACCACATCAACCCGCCCACCCAGATCAGCCGCATCGGAGAACCCAGGCCCTTTGCGCCCAAACGCGCCGAAGGTGTGAAGCTGGCGCCACAGCACCTGCGCACCGTGGAGGCAAATGTAACCGGTTCCGATTACCTGAGCGCCCGCAAAACCCTGCTGTTTAATAGCGACGTGGCCATCAGCCTCTGCAACCCATCAGAGCCTGAGATGGACTACTACTATAAAAACGGGCAGGCCGACGAGGTGGTGTTTGTGCACGACGGCACCGGCGAATTGCTCACCCAGATGGGGCGCATTCCGTTTGGCCCCGGCGATTACCTCGTCATCCCGCGCACGGTTATCCACAAGTTCCGCTTCGATAAGGGCGAGCGGCAGGTAAGGTTGCTGGTGATTGAATCGTTTAGCCCGATAGAGACGCCGCGTCGTTACCGCAACCACTTTGGCCAGCTGCTGGAGCATGCCCCGTTCTGCGAGCGCGACATGCGCCCGCCCCTGGAGCTCATCACCGAAACCGCGAAAGGCGAGTACCTGGTGCAGGTGAAGAAGGAGGGAGAGCTGCATCAGTTTTACTATAAATCAAGCCCGTTTGATGTTGTGGGCTGGGATGGTTACTTCTTTCCTTATGCCTTCAACATCAAGGATTTTGAGCCAATTACAGGCCGTATCCACCAGCCGCCACCGGTGCACCAGAACTTTGAGGCGCACAACTTCGTAATCTGCTCCTTTGTGCCGCGCCTTTTCGATTACCACCCGCTGTCTATTCCGGCGCCCTACAACCACTCCAACGTAGACTCCGACGAGGTGCTATACTATGTGGAGGGCAACTTCATGAGCCGCAAGGGCGTGGACCGAGGCTCGTTCACCATCCACCCCGGAGGCATACCGCACGGGCCGCACCCGGGCACTGTGGAGGCAAGTATAGGCAAGAAGGAAACCGAGGAGTACGCCGTGATGATCGACACCTTCCGGCCGCTGCACCTGACCGAGGACGCCCTGCCCTACCTGGACGAGAAGTACCCGATGAGCTGGAACGAAGACGATGACGATAAGGTGCGCATAGGCGATATGTTTGACTAAACCGCTTCTTGTTTTGTAACTTGCGGCGGGAAAGGCAGGCTCCGGGTCTGGTTTTCCCGCCGTAATTGTTTTATACCCTTTATACTTGGTACTTTGATGAAAAGAATAATGCTGGTGGCTGTGCTGCTCTTTGCTGTAGTAGCCACTGCCTGTGAGAAAATCGAAGACCTGCTTACTTTTTATATTGAAGAAGAGGAGACCTTTACCATCGAGTCCGGTTTTCCTTTAGGCGCGCTTGTGCCGGCCACACCGTTTACCATCACCACAAACTCAGAGGAAACGTTTAAGAACAATAAGACGCGTGCCGAGTTAGTGAAAAATGTAAGCCTGAACCGGCTGGAGCTGACAATAACGGAGCCCAAAACGCAGAACTTTGATTTCCTGAAGCGCATTGAGCTCTACATTTCCAGTGAGAAGCAGCCGGAGGTGAAAATCGCCTACCTGGATGAGGTGCCCACAGGAACTAACGTGCTAAAACTCAAATCAACCAACGCCAAGCTGGACGAATACATCAAGGGCGACAACTATACCATTCGGACGCAGGCCGAAATCTCGAAGCCGGTAACAGAAGACATAACTATCAAAGCTGATATGCGATTCAAAGTAACCGCAGATCCTTTATAAGAATGCATACAATACAGATGAGAATTTCAGAGGGAAACAAATTAGAGAAAATCATCATTGTGGGCGACCGCGTGCTGATAAAGCCTAAAACCTCCAGCGACCAGACCAAGAGCGGTTTATACTTGCCGCCGGGGGTGCAGGAAAAAGAGAAGGTGCAGGAAGGCTATATCATGAGAGTAGGTCCGGGCTATCCTATCCCTGTAGACTTCGGCTACGAAGAAGATACCTGGAAGGAGGAGGACGAAGAGGAGGTGCGCTACATTCCGCTTCAGGCAAAAGAAGGCGACCTGGCCATTTACCTGCAACGCGACGCCATCGAGATCAACTACCAGGGCGAGAAATACTTTATCGTGCCGCAGTCGGCAGTGCTGATGCTGGTGCGTGAGGAGGATTTGTAACTGGTACAGCTAAGGGGAGTTTATACTTTGCTGAGGTATACTTTCCTGTAGTTTATACTTTAAAACACGAAGCCCGGGACATAGGAGCCCGGGCTTCGTGTTTTTCATACTTTATACTTGACCTTAATTGCGCTTTATTGTACTTCTGGCGCGAGCGTCCACGCTCGCGCCAGAAAGCTATTGTTCGCAAAGTTCCTCTCCTCGGTGCAGTGCCTTTTCATCCCCCACTTGCTGGCGCGGGTTTGCAACCCGTGCCTTGTTATGAGGTCGGATTTGTAATCCGACTGGGCCGGAGGCCCAACGATAGCCGGTCACGAGCGTGGACGCTCGCGCCATGCCGAGCGAGTTTGCCTGAATGATACCTACCTCCTGGGAAGGCTTAAATTCCATACTTTATACTTTGCTACTCCAGCGGCTTCGTCAAATCAAAGTCGGCCCGGAAGCGGAGCTGGTTGTCGCGCTTGAGGATATAGCTGAAGGTGCGGCCATCGGGGCTGAGGGCCAGCGTCCACTCATTGGTAGCAGCAGCAGGCAGCAGTTCTGCTGTGTAAGCGTCTGCCGGGAAGCGCTGTTCCTGTTCGGTAGAGGCGGTAGAGGCAATGCCTCCGTACATGGTCACCTCATCCGGGGTGCCGTCCTCGTGCCGGTGGTCGTGCTTCAGCTGTAGTCCCTCGGCTGTTTTGCTAATCACCCAGGTTCTGGACTTATCCTCACCTACCCAAAACGGGATACGGAGGACCGTGTCGGAGCAGGTTTGCACAATCATGGTGAGGGGAGCGCCTGCAAACGGGTCTTTGCCATCAGCCGGGAAAATTACTTTGCCGCTAAAGGATTTGCCACAAAGGCTGCTCATACTTTGGTAGAAGGCTTGCTGCGGTTTGCTCAGTGGGTATTGTGTCCTGGTGCAGGCCGCCAGTAACAGCAGGCACAGGGAGGCAATAAGATATCTTTTCATAGAGCCAAAATAGCGAATAAATATGGATGTAGCGCTATGTTTATAGTTCCTGGGAGAGAGACAACATTCTTTTCACCCTGTCATCCTGAAAGGAACCTGGTGGCATGTAGTATAGGCTTAACCTCCGGGAGAAGGGGCCCTCTTTTTCTACCAAGTTTCTTTACAGAATAGCAGCTATCATTGGCTCGCTTATAAGACCTTTCAACTGACTGACTCTTTCCGGGAAGAGGTATACCCTAAAAACAAACCCGCCGGCGCTGCCTCAGCGCCGGCGGGTTGTGTGGTAATTAGAGGTGTTTTATTTGCGTATCATGACCTTATGGGTATAAACCTGGCTGCCGTGCTGCAGGCGCACCATGTACAACCCGTTGCTGTGTTTGCTCAGGTCGATCATGCCTTTGTACTGGCCGTTTACCTGGCCAATGGCAGAAGTATAAAGCACCCGGCCCAGCATGTCTACTACCTGTAAGGTTATACTTTCAGGGGCAGAGGTTTCCACGGTGTAGCTGAACTTGCCATCCGGACTCGGGCTGGGGAACACGCTCAGTTCCGGCCCTACGCCGCGCGAGGCGGTCTCCACCTCGTACCGGTACGCCAGCGACATATCCGAGATACAGCCCTCTTTAAAGGCGATTACGCTATACTGGCCGTTCAGGGTAGGCGTGATGCGCTGGGCAGTGGCTCCCTCCAGCGGGTGGCCGTCCAGGTACCACTGGTTGCCCTCCGGCTGGCTCGATACAAGCTCCTTGCCGTCACGCGAAACTTTGGGCTGATCCAGCGGGGTGCCTTCCTTCAGCGTGACCGGCACACGCGGGCCGGCGCAGCCAAGGGCGCGCACCTTCAGGTCATAGAAGTAGTAGTAATAGCTCTCCCACTCCGAGGTAGCCGTATTGCCACTGATGGTAAATACGTTTTCCAGGCCGAACGGGTAGCCTTTCACGCCCTTGTTGTTTCGGTAAATGGTGGCGCTGTCCCCGTACGAAATGGCGATGTTGTAGGTACCGGCGCGGGGCAGCTCCAGGCCCAGGTAGTATACTTGTCCCTTGTCGTTCGGGTCATCAGCCTGCGGGCCAGTGGCCGGGGTGCTGCGGGTGGCCCTCACTTTTAGCTCGCGCACCGATACCGGAGCGCCGTTTGCGTCATACACCGTGAACGTGATTCGGCCGCTGTGGCCAATGTAGAGCCTGGCCTGCTCCAGCACCACCGGCGCAGCCGTAGTTACCTGCACATCCGGCGAAAACTGGTTATACCCCCCGCCCGGGAACTGATTTTTATCGGCAGGGCCTACTGTGGCTGAGAAATCATCGAAGGCGGCGTAAAGCGTTTTGCCTGCCGCCGCAGCCTGTACACGCACCTGGTTGCCCGCTGCTATCGGGGTGGTGCTCTCAGGGGAGGTGTACCAGTATGGGGCGCCGCTTCCCTCAGCCGACAAGGTATAAATCGGACTGTTGCCGCACTGGAATGCCGAGGCATTGAGCGGGGTGTCCGTGTTCCCCGTCACGGAGAAAGTATAGCCGCGCTGGTTGTTGCCTGTTACCGCGTCAGAGGCCAGTTTTGTCTCGGCTACCAGTTCGTAGGTTGCTCCTGCCTCTGTGGCGAAAGAACCATCCAGCACGAGTTCGGCCTGCGTAAAGGGGGCCAGCTTTTTATCGAATACTCCGGATAGGGTGGTCAGCTGCTGCCCGTTCTTCAGCACTTTTATACTTACCGGGATGTTCTGTTGCTCGGCTGTACCGTTGTTGCGGATGGCCACCACCACGCCTTGCTCAGAGGTGGCGCACACAGCACCGGATCCTAAAGGTGCTACCGAAGTAATGCCGATATCGTGGCGCGCGCGGATGAACTGAACAAGGTAATCCTGGCTCTCGCCGCGGGCGTAGCTGTTGCAGGCGCTCACGCTGGCCGGGTCAGCGGTTTCCTGCACCACCACGCGCATGCGTACTTTGTCGCCTGCCACCAGTGCCCCCGGTGCTTTTACCGAAGCGGTGAAGGTGCTATTGCCGCTGATGACGCCGGAGGCGGCGACCTCCTCGCCGGCATCCGTGAACGTGCCGTTGCCGTTCCAGTCGATGTATACTTTGGCCACGCGGGGAGCCACGGTGCCGCAGCTGCCCAGCTCCAGCGAGAGCTGCTTTGTCTGGCTGGGCTCCAGGGTAAACACCGTAGAGGTCAGGTTGCGGTAGGTCGTGCAGTCATCTTTCTGGTTTATACTTTGGCCGCCAAATGTCAGCTTGCTGATGCGGGCACCTTGGTTAGAAGTGGGGGCACTGGCACAGACTGCCTTGCCGCCTACGCCGCTTGCCAGCAGCGCAAAAGCCTGCGGGCCATCTTTTAAGTTGCCTTTGTGTTTGATGGTAATGGTGTACTTCATGCCCGGTACGGCGTCTGCAATCAGAATCTGCTCCACGTTGTCCAGCACGTTATCGCCGGGTTTTGCTGCTGTCTCGGGGGCTGCCGGGTCGAGCGTCCAAGGCAGGTAGTCTTTGCCATTCCCTGATATGCGGATATCGAGGTCGTTTACCAGCCTGGGTGTGCGGTTGTTGAGGGCTTTGGAGCCAACAGACGTGACAGTGCCTTTGGGGTCGGTCCAAGAGATGGTGACTTTTAACGGGCCCTTGCCGGAGGCGGTTACCTCCAGGGTCTGCGCCTCACCTTGCTTTAGCGCGCGTTCCTCCAACAGGTGCGTGCCAGCGCTGTTGCTGATAACGCTGGCTGCCTGCTCGGCATTTAACAAACCCCAGCCATACTGGTAGTCAGGTCCGGCAGCGGCTCCGGCCTCATCGGCCGTATGGATGGCCAGGCCTTTGAGCGTTGCGGCGCGCATAAACTTGCCATTGTTGAGGTTGGCGTAATGCTCCTGCAGGAGTAGCAGGGTGCCGGAGATGTTGGGAGAAGCCATGGAAGTACCGCTCTGCACCTGGTAGCTGCGGTCGTTAGAGGAGTAGGTGGAGAGCACTTCCACGCCAGTGCCCATCAGGTCAGGCTTGATACGGCCGTCGTCGGTAGGCCCCCAGGAGCTGAAGGAAGCCATTCGGACGTCCTGCGGCTGGTTGTATCCCTCTGAAAGCGCTCCCACGGCTCCCACCGTAAGTATGTTTTTGGCCGTGCCAGTGGTGGAAATCACATCATAAGCATCGTTCTTACTTATACTTGCCGGGCGCGATTTTACGAGCTCAAAGGTGCCGTTGCTTTTACGCTGCAAGTATGGCTTGCCCACCTCCGGTCCGTTTTCAGCGCGGTTGTTACCCGCCGACTTCACAATCAGGTAGTAGGGGGCGTTGTAGGCAATCTCATCCCAGGTGGCGGCTTCGTTGTTGTAGTATCCGAACGTGAAGTCCTCCTCGTTGCTGACGGCGGTGTTGCCCCACCATTCCCAGTACGGGTCCTCGTCGGTGCCCTTGCGGTCGGAGTTGTAGCGCCAGCCGGCCAGGCTACCGTAGGAGTGATTGGAGATAAGCAGATCCTTGGCAGCGTCGGCCATCTCGGCATTGTCCCCGTTAAAATCATAAGCCAGCAGCGATTTATAGCCAAAAGCCATCCCTTTTGCCAAGGGGTTCACGCCACCGGCCATCATGGTACCGGCTACGTGCGTGGCGTGGTCGCTTTCTTTGGTGGGGTTGTCTTTCTGGATAATGCGCCCGGTAAGCTCCTGGTGTGAGGCGCGTACGCGGCCACCGTCCCAAATGGCCAGTTTGTTGGCCAGGTTGCTGCTGCTGCCGTTCAGGCTCAGGCCGAGGGAGCCTCCTGCCCAGAGCTGGTTGGTACGGGTGGTAGTGGCGCTGGTGCTATTGTAGGTGATGTAGTAAACCGGCCAGCCCGTCGCATCCACTCCCTGCAGCGAGATAACGGTGCCATCTTTATACTCTTTCTCGATGATCCAACCATACTTTCTGGCGAGCTCCAGTGCCTTTGCCCGGTTGGCCTGGTAATCCCTGGCGGCATCGGTGGCAATGCGCCGGAGGGCCTGCGTATTGGTGCGGTCAGGTGTCAGGCCCTGCTGCGCAAGTGCTGTTGTACTTGCGGCCATGCCCAATGCTACCAGCCAGAGGCTCAGTCTTTTCATAAAAGTATAGTAGGGTAAGTATGTTCCATTCTAAAGATACTGTAAAATCAGATTAACGTCAAAGGAGTTCCTGTGTTAAGGGAGTTTGCGCTTTTACTTTGGCTATACTTTCTGAGCTGCTGCTGGCGCGAGCTTGTAGCTCGTGCCTCATATTTATACTTCCCTTGCCGCCGTTATCCGCAACTGGATACAAGCTATCCTTTCTAGCCACTGTTCATCCTCCAGGTTTACATGAGCTATTGTTGCACCTCAAGCTTTGGAGCTCTCAAGCCCGAGAGGGATCGCCTTCGGGCATCGCGCGGTGTTCCCTCCTTGCCTCGCTTCGCTCAGCATGCCCTTGGCGGGCACCGGATCTCACAAGGCGCTCAACCCAAAGGCTGGGAAGCATTCAATAGCCACTGCTTTTGCTGTCATCTCGACCATCGGGAGAGATCTGGTAAGAATTCCCGATAGATCTCTCGCCCTGCTCGAGATGACAGGGTGAGCAGCAAGTATAATTCCCCTCCTCGGAGGGGTAGGGGTGGGTTGATTCTTGTAGGGACAGGTCGCGACCTGTCCGCGCCATACCCGCAACTACGAAGCTTGTACTTCAACCAAAGCAAGTACAGGCTCCCCGCCTTAGATAAGGAGGGGTAGAGGTGGTTGGACCCGGTATTGTAGACTCCCTCCCCTGTTTTTAGGGGAGGGTAGGGGTGGGGTATAAAACAAAAAACCCGCCCTGAGCAGCTAAGCCAGGGCGGGGGTTCTATGCTTATCTATACTTTACTAGCGCTGCTGCAGCTGTGCAAACTCCTTGGCAAAGTAGGAGAGGATGATGTCTGCGCCGGCACGTTTTATACTTAGCAAGCTCTCTAACATCGCTTTCTCACCATCCAGCCAGCCTTTCAGGGCGGCGGCTTTTACCATGGCGTACTCGCCGCTCACGTTGTAGGCAGCGATGGGCAGGTGCGAGTTCTCACGCAGCGATTTAATAATGTCCAGGTAGGCCAGGGCCGGCTTTACCATCAGGTAGTCGGCACCCTCGGCAATGTCCAGCTCGGCCTCCAGCAGGGCCTCGCGGCTGTTGGCGGGGTTCATCTGATAGGTTTTTTTGTCGCCTTTTTTCGGAGCAGAGCTCAGGGCGTCGCGGAAGGGGCCGTAGAAGGCGCTGGCATACTTGGCAGTGTAGCTCATGATGCCTACGTGCTGGTAACCGTTCTCATCGAGCACATGACGCAGGTGCGCCACGCGGCCGTCCATCATATCCGAAGGGGCTACCACATCGGCACCTGCCTCTGCCTGCGCCAGGGCCATTTTGCCCAGTACTTCCAGGGTTTCGTCGTTGAGGATTACACCGTTCTCTACAATACCGTCGTGGCCGTCAGAGCTGTAGGGATCCATGGCTACGTCAGAGAAAATCGCCACGTCAGGGAAGTTCTTCTTTATCTCGCGGATAGCTCTGGCGTAGAGTCCTTCCGGGTTGTGGCTTTGGGAGGCATACTTGTCCTTTAGCTGCTCGGGTATACTTGGGAACGGCGCAAAAGACTTGATGCCCAGCTCCACGCAAGCTGCCACTTCTTCCTGCAGCGTGTCGATGGAGAAGCGGTTGATGCCTGGCATGGAGGCCACCTCTATGCGCTGGTTTTGGCCCTCGATTACGAAGAGCGGGTATATGAAATCATTGATTCCCAGTGTTGTTTCCTGCACCAGGTTGCGGATAGCTTCCGTCTGGCGGTTACGTCTTGGTCTTCTGATCATAAGTATAAATTTTTACAGAAATTCCTTCTGTTTTGGGTTCGTGCAAAGGTACGGCATTAATGGCAGAAAAGCGCTGCGTTTGTCGGAATAGAGGCGTTTTCTGTCAGGAGTTAATAGGAAGAGCGACAATTTTCGCTGTTATACCAGCTTAATTTCCCTCTGAACCCGATTAGACCAAACAAATGCACCCATCCCTGGAAAAGTGGATTAAACATGCATCTGGAATGGTAGCCTCCCTCCCGGAAAGCAACTTAGTGCTCGTCCTCATCCGGCAGAATCTCCACGTCCTGCACCAGCACGAAGTTTTCTATCTCGCGGGCTCTCGGGGTGTTGGCCAGGCCGCCCTCGGCGGTCTCTTTATACTTGCGTTCCATACTTTCGCCAACCTCGCCTAAGGCAGCTACGCACTGGTCTACCGGAATAACCGGGTCTACGCCGGCAATGGCCAGCTGGGCCGAAGAGAAGGCAATGGCCGCTGCGCTGGCGTTGCGCACAATGCAGGGCACCTCCACCAGGCCTGCCACCGGGTCGCACACCAGGCCCAGCATACACTGGATAGTAATAGCCACTGCGTTGAACACCTGGTCTACCGTGCCGCCGAGGCAGTAGACAATGCCGCCCGCCGCCATCGCGGCCGCACTGCCCGTTTCGGCCTGGCAGCCACCTACGGCACCAGCCAGCGAGGCATTCTGCTCAATAATCAAGGCGATGCCGGCTGCCACCAGCAGGGCCTCGTGTATTTTTCTATCTTCCAGCCCGTGCAGCTCCTGCAGGGTGGTAAGGGTGCCCGGAAGTATACCGGAGGCGCCGGCCGTTGGCGCGGCCACCACGCGACCCATGCACGAGTTTACCTCCTTGGCCCCCAGCGCCCGCGACACGAGCATCTGGAACTCCGGCGAGAGTACCGTAACCGGCGATTTAGCCACTTTCTTGGCCCCGTTGTTCACCATGCCGGATCGGGAGCGCATGTCCTCGCTGAGGCCGGTTTTTACGGCGTCTTTCATCACGTCGTAGGCCTTGGCGATGTTCTCCCAGATAAACTCCTCGGTGCGGTCTTTCTGCTCTATCTCATACTCCAGCACGGGCTGGTAGAGCGGTTCGCCGGTTTCAGCGCAGTGCTGTTGCCAGCTTTTAAAATCTGTGAATAGTAGTGACATGGTTTTTAACTCCTTCCTGGTTGTGTTTGTGCGGGCAAATGTCCCGTATCCTGTATACAAGTATACGTGTTTAAATGATAACAAATGAGGGCAGGGATAATGTTCTGCACCGCCAAAGTATAAACAGCATAACCATGGATTGTTCTTCCCGTTTTTCTTGAGCAGAGACGAAGGTTATACTTTATACTTGGATGATGGAAGAGAAAGCGAAGAAGCGCGTGGCCATGCGCGTGCACGGCAAGGTGCAGGGCGTTTTTTTCAGGGCCAGCACACAGGAGAAGGCGCAGGAATTGGGCCTTACGGGCTTTGTGCGGAACGAGCCCGACGGGACAGTATACCTAGAGGCCGAAGGAGAGCCGCAGGTGCTGGAGATGCTCGAAGCTTGGGTACACGTCGGGCCCAGGCGTGCGAAGGTAGAGAAAGTGGAGGTGGAGGAAAAGCAGGATCTGAAGCGGTTTGAGGGTTTTGAGCAGCGGCGGTAAGGGAGCTTTTACTTAGAAATACCTATATTCACTTAAAGTGATTGAGCTACCTATGAGCAAGCGTGTTTTTGGTCACATACCCAATGTATATGAAGGCGATATCTTCGAAAGCAGGATTGCCTTATCGCACAGTAAAGTGCATAGACCAAATCAAGCAGGAATAAGCGGCTCTCAAAAAGAGGGGGCAGATTCTATCGTACTTTCCGGTGGGTATGAGGATGACCTTGATCTGGGGAACATAATCATCTACACAGGCCATGGTGGTAGAGACCCCAACTCCAAGAAGCAAGTCGCTCATCAGGTCTTGTCAGATAAAAACAAAGCCCTGGCTATTAATTGTCAAAATCAACTGCCGGTTAGGGTAATAAGGGGAGCCAATCATAAGTCGAAACACTCACCAGCTTTTGGGTACCGGTATGATGGCCTCTATAAAGTTACAGATTACTGGAAAAAGAGAGGGAAATCAGGCTTTGATGTTTGGCTGTTTCGCCTTGAAAAACTAGAAGTAGACCGTGGAAGTATCTTTGAATTGAATGAAGACTCCCCTGAGTATGCTAAAGCTACTCGAACAGCTGTTATCCATCAAAGAATCAATAGAGATTACCAACTAACCCTCAAAGTCAAGGAAGTTTATGACTTTCATTGTCAGGTTTGTCATACTAGAATAGTTACAAATGCAGGTTTTTATGCTGAGGCAGCGCATATAAAGCCACTTGGTGTGCCGCATAATGGTCCTGACACATTAGATAACCTGCTTTGCTTGTGTCCAAACCATCACATAATGTTTGACTATGGTGGGTTTACTATTGAGGATGATTTTAAACTTGTTGGGTTAGAAGGAGAGTTATATGTGAAGGCAGAGCATAGGCTTAACCGGGAGTTTATCCGGTATCACAGAGAACACTTTACTACCTAATCCTGCCCCTCATCCTTCTCAGTAAAT
Organism: Pontibacter chinhatensis; assembly: GCF_900113285.1. Classification (GTDB taxonomy): domain Bacteria; phylum Bacteroidota; class Bacteroidia; order Cytophagales; family Hymenobacteraceae; genus Pontibacter; species Pontibacter chinhatensis. Next base: position 42,865 of record NZ_FOOT01000003.1, on the reverse strand, counting down.
CCCATACTTCACAGCTGCTCAGCATCAACAAAAAAACGCCTGACGGAGGAGTGACCCCGCATCAGGCGTTTCTAGTATAAGCAGCGCTCTACAGGCTGTTGTAGTGTTCTACCAGTTTAATTATATCGCTGTCGTTTCGCAGGTTCAGGGCGTTGGTTTTAATGTAGCTCTGCAGGTCATCGGCTTTGCCGGGCATAGCAGCCAAGAGCGATCCCTTGCTTTTCTTCACCTTCGTTAGCTTGTTGCCGGTAGCAATGTAGTACTCCTCGCTTTCCTGCACCTCCCGGTCAATGGTGGCCGAGCTGTAGCCTTTGCGGTCGAATATCTTTTTAGAGGTTTTCTTGAGCAAAGTGGTTTTTCCGTCAGCCAGCACCTCCAGGAAGGCGTCCGCCGAAACTCCCTCGCCGGTGTAGCCTTTGCGGAAAGTTTTGTGCAGCTTGCCGTTGTTGTGGATATAGTTGATGGAGAACTCCTTCACAGGCTCTATCAGCTCCTTTACCTGGCCATCCTTCCCCTTAAATACAATTACATCCCTTACCTGATCGTACATGATGTTGACGCCCTCGTAAATGGTGCCATTGCTGAGCGTGATAGTGCCCTCTGCAAAGTCGGGGTGCAGGTAAGGCGAGCCAATCATGGTGATGGCGTTATACTCGTGCACAGGGCGGGCTTCCATGTCTGTGGTGGAAGTATACTGCGCTGCAGCATCCAGGCTGAACAGGGCGCAGGCAAATAGTGCTAGGGAGAGTGCTTTTAGAGCGTTTTTCATACAGGTTAGAATGTCGTGGAATACGTGTTGCTTCGGGTGCTTAATATGCAAAAAAATCTTTATATATACTATAGTAAATCCTGATTAACGTTACAGCTCAGGGCGTGTAACCTGCTGTACCTTTGTGCTGTACTACCTAAGACTATGAGAACCATGACTACACTGGAGCAACTTTCGAAATCTGTCAGGCATCTAGCGGAAACCGTGGCCCACAGCTTCGAGTCGATGAGTCTGGTGGATTTAAACTATAAACCTGCCCCCAATAGCTGGAGCATGCTGCAATGCCTGGAGCATCTGAACCGCTACAGCCGCTACTATAACCCCGCCCTGGCCAACGCCATTGCGCAGCATACCGGCGAGCAAGCCCACCTCGGAAGTATAAGCTACAGCTGGCTGGGAAAAAAATCGGTGGAGATGGTGCGGCCCCAGAACACCAAAAAGCACAAGACCGTGAAGCACATGAACCCCAACAACAGCCAGCTGAACCGTGCTACCGTGGGGGAATTTCTGCAACACCAGCAGGAGCTGCTGCAGCTGATCTATGATGCCCGGAAGGTGGACCTGAACAAGAAGGCGGTGCCGGTGGAATTTTTTAAGCTGCTGAAGCTGCGGATAGGGGAGGCGCTGGAGTTTGTAGTGCTGCACCAGGAGCGGCACGTACAGCAGGCGCTGCGCGTAAAGCAGCAACTAGCGCAACAGGCTGCGGCCTAAGTATGCGTTTTTATACTTTGGCCGCGCTAAAACGCACCTGCACCTCCTGCTTCTCCCCGGAATGGATATCCACGGTAAACAACTGATGGCTGTTGGTGCTGGTTACCCATAGCTGCCCGTTCAGGAAAATGATGTCGTTGGGTTCGTGGAGGCCGCTGGTGAGGGTGCGTACGCGCCTGCGTTGTACATCCAGCACCTTTATCTTCCCGTTGTAGGTGTCGGCAATGTACACGTTGCTGTCTATTATCTCCAGGCCCACGCAATGCTGCAGCAGCGCATCGTCGGCATCCCCGTCTACATCCCCAAAGTCGAAAAGGCCCCTGCCCAGCGGAGTGAGCACCATGCCTGTCTCCGTGTTTACGGTGCGGATGGCGCTGGCTTCGGCATCGGCTACATAAAGTACAGGCCCACTATGCGCCAAACCACTGGGCTGGTTAAAAGCGGCTTCGCGCAGTGGCCCATCCGTAAGCGCTTCGCGACCGCTGCCGGCGTAGCGGTATACTTTTTCGGTGGCTAAGTCCATGCGCAGAATCTGGTGGTTACCGGCGTTCGCAATGTAGAGGTGCTCACCAAGTATGAGCAGGTCCCAGGGACTGTTGGGGTTCACGGGCTCGTCCAGCTTATCGTCCAGGAAGTAGTAACCCAGCTCGCCTGTGCCGGCTGCCGTGCTCACTTGTTTTGCTTCTAAATCAACTTTTCGGATGGCATTGTTCTTAGCGTCGGCCACGTACAGTATACTTCCGTGAAGCGCCAGCCCGTGCGGCTCGTAAAAGGTAGCCTCTGCGTAGCTGCCGTCGTCGAAGCCCTGCTTGCCGCTGCCGATTACCTCCAGCACCTGCCCCTGTTGGTTAAGTTTGAGGATACGGTTATGGCCGCTGTCAGATAGATAAATGTTCCCCTCTGCGTCGCTGATGAGCTTGGAGGGGAAGTACAAACCCTGCTCCTGCCTTTCTTCATGCTCCACGTGGAAACGAATCGGCTCGTGGTTCAGGATATCCTTATACTCTTCTATCAACCGCTCTATATAAGGCTGTACCGTTTGGTACACCCCTTCGCCGGCATGCTGGCCCACTACCTTGCCGTTGGGGGCTATGAGCACGGTGGTAGGCCAGGCGCGTACGCCGTACTGGTTCCAGATTTTATAGTCAGCATCGTTTACCACCGGGTGCTCGATGCCGAACTTGCGGATAGCCTGCAGGATGGTCTCGTTCTGCTTCTCGGCGTCGAACTTGGCTGAATGGATGCCCACGACCACCAGCACATCGGCATACTCCTCCTCCAGCCGCTTCAGGTCGGGCACAATGTGCTGACAGTTAATGCAGCCAAAGGTCCAGAAGTCGAGCAGCACTATTTTGCCCGCGAAGTCTTTGATGGACCAACTCCTGTCGGTGTTAAGCCAGCCATGTACAGTATTTATCTCTGGTGCGTTTACGCGTCCGGTAAGCATAGCATAAGTATGGTTTAAGCGTGTGCGGTGCTATAGTTGTTACAGGTTTGTGGGGTGTTTTGTTTACTATGAGCCTTTCTTAAAAAGAGGGGAGGGAGCTTTGCAGGTCCGGGTCCAACCACCCCTAGCCCCTCCCGAGTGGGGAGTTACTCCGGGCGATTACACCCCTGTTGAGCAATGCTCGCAAGCTTCGAACTCTCGTTCTCACTTGTCCTCCAGGGGACAGTCTATACTTGCTCCGTAGCAAAGGCTGTAGCTATCGAATTGTTCCCAGTTTTTCTGTGAGGCGCCTATGCGAGTTTTTCCGGTGCCGAGCGAGAGCGAGGCAGCCCGAGGCACGAGGGCAGGAAAAGCTCCCAGCGCCGAGCGGGAAAACGAGGCCTCCCGGCCTGGGAGGGCACCAAAGCCAGAGGTGCAACAGTAGCTTATGTAAGCCTGGAGGATGAACGGATGCTAGCAAGGATAGCCTGGTTCAGGTTGCGGGAAGCAGCAGCTAGGGAGGTATAAATCACCAAGTATAAAAAGGCACAAGCTACAAGCTCCCGCCAGCGAAAGTATAAAGCAGGAAGTATAGCCAGAGTATAAAGTACAGCCAAAGTATAAAGTATGGCTTTTCAAGCCAGTTGGGTTGTAAACCCAACGCCATAGTAGGCACGGGTTGCAAACCCGCGCCAGCGGAGAAGGCACAAACTCACTCCTACACCATCTTGAAGCCTCTTTTAGAGGAGGGGTGGAAATTTTATTGTAGTTTTGCCTAAACACCTGCAACACAATGGCAGAAAACTATATCTCAGACTTCGGAACCATCCTGCTCTTTCTGGTTGGCGGGGCTATTTTCGTAGTGATTGGCCTGCTCACCAGTAAGCTGGTGCGCCCGAAAAACCCGAACCCGGAGAAGCTGGCCACCTATGAGTCGGGTGAGGAGCCGATTGGCAATGCCTGGGTGCAGTTTAACCCGCGCTTTTACGTGGTGGCGCTCATCTTCATTATTTTTGATGTAGAACTGGCTTTCCTGTTTCCGTGGGCCACCGTGTTCGGGCGCAAAGACTTGATAGAGGCCACAGACGGTGTGTGGGGATGGTTTTCGCTCGTGGAGATGTTCATCTTTATAGGCGTGCTTATACTTGGCCTGGCGTATGCCTGGGCTAAAGGGCACCTGGATTGGATAAAGCCGAAGCCTATACTTCCGCAGAGCCGCTCCAGCATCCCAATGGAAGTGTACCAGCGCGTAAACGAGCGGAAGTATGACCTGAAGTCAAAAGACGCAGGACAAAGGACAAACGGAGTATAATTCTTAATTAGTCATTCATCATTCTTAATTATAAAACGTGGATAAGACAGGAGAAGGCGGCGTAGTTATCACCAAGCTCGACGATCTGCTCAATTGGGCGCGACTCACTTCGCTGTTCCCGATGGGCTTCGGGCTGGCTTGCTGCGCCATTGAGATGATGGGTGCTTATGCCTCGGGTTACGACCTGGATCGCTTCGGCATTATACCGCGTGCCTCGCCGCGCCAGTCGGATGTGATGATTGTGGCCGGAACAGTTACCTTTAAAATGGCCGACCGTGTGCGCCGCCTCTACGAGCAGATGCCCGAGCCCCGCTACGTAATCTCGATGGGAAGCTGCTCTAACTGCGGCGGCCCCTACTGGGAGCACGGTTACCATGTGGTGAAAGGCGTGGATAGAATCATTCCGGTGGATGTGTACGTGCCGGGCTGTCCGCCAAGGCCAGAGGCGCTGATCGGCGGCTTTTTAAAGCTGCAGGAGATCATCCGCCAGGAAACCATTCGTGCCCCCAGAGCCGTGCAGCAAATTATGGCAAAGAGAATGAAGAATGCTTAATGAGTAATCAGTAATGATTAGATGTATTAATTAGTCATTACTCATTATTCACTATTAATTAATGATTATGACTTTCGGGGAGCTACAGCAGTTTATAGGTGATAAGTTTGGCGAAGCGGTTATACTTGAGGCAAAGACCGATGCCCTGCAGCCATACCTGGTGCTTGAGCCGGAGCGCCTGCCGGAGGTATGCCTGGAACTCCACGACAACGAGCAAACCTACTTCGATTACCTCTCCTGCCTGACAGGCATGGACAACGGGCCGGAGGCGGGTACCATGGAGGTAATTTATACTTTATACTCCATTCCCTACGACCATCACCTGACGCTGAAAGTACGGGTGCCGCGCAATAGCACACCGGAGGAGGTGATGCCGCAGGTGCCTACTGTTAGCCACATCTGGCGCACCGCCGACTGGCACGAGCGCGAGGTGTTCGACATGTTCGGCATCTACTTTACAGATCATCCCGACATGCGCCGCATCCTCTGCGCCGCCGATTGGGAGGGCCACCCGCTCCGCAAGGATTACCAGCTACAGGACTACTACCACGGCATCAAAGTACCCTACGACAAACACAACGAGAACAATGGCTTCCGGGGTGAGCCAGTTATACTTACCCAGCAACCGCCCGCCGAGCAGTTTCCGGATAAGCGGGAGAAACCGGAGTAAATCCGGGTCTAACCACCCCTTGCCCCTCCTTGGCTAAGGCGGGGGATTTTTACTTGCTAAAGCTCTCGCAGCCTGCTGCGAGTTTCTTATTTCTCTGTTTCATGCTTTGGCTATACTTTGGTTTATACTTCCCTGAGCCACGGCTTCCTTCCACTTGAACCAAGCTATCCTTAATAGCTACCGCTCATCCTCCAGACTTACATGAGCTATTGTTGCATCTATACTTTGGAGCTCTCAAGCCCGAGAGGGCTCGCCTTCGGGCTTCGCGCTGTGTGCCTGAAGCTGCTCCTCGCTCCGCTGCGGGCTGCCCTGGCGGGCACCGCAACATGCACAAGGCGCTCAACCCAAAGGCTGGGATAAAATCGATAGCTCCTGCTGACGGAGCTCCAGCCAAAGTCCCCCTTCGAAGGGGGCAGGGGGATGTAATCGTATGCAGAAATTCCCCTCCTTGGCTAAGGAGGGGCTAGGGGTGGTTGGACCCGGTACTGCAAAGCTCCCTCCCCTGTTCTTAGGGGAGGGGTGGGGTGGGGTAAAACCAAAGGGCGCCGGAAGTATAACCGGCGCCCTTTGGTTTTATACGTTATACTTACTGCACGTTCTTAAAGAAGGTGGGCGAGTTGCCGTAGAGCGGGGTTTTGCCGTCCCACTTCTCGATAAACTGCTGCTGGATGAGCAGGGGTGTGAGCGTGCGCTGTCGCAGTTCGTTGGCGCGGGCTTCGGCCTCGGCTTCCACTATTTTCTTGCGGGCCTGGGCTTCAGCTACCTTCAGCTCGTTCTCTACCTGCATGGCCTGCTGCACGGCTTTGTTTTTCAGGTTTACGGCCTGCACAATCACCTCGGGGTACTGCAAACCGCTGGTCATCTGCTCCAGCTCGAAGCCTTCTTTGCGCAGGGCATTGTCCAGGGCTAGCTGTACTTTATCCTCGAAACTCTGGCGGTTCGAGATGATGCTGTCGGTAGTGTACTGGTTAAACTGGATGCGGAAGGCATCGCGGGTATAGTTAAACAATGTCGTTTTGGTGATCAGCTCAATGTCTTTGCGGTACTTGCTGAAGATGCGGGGGCTTTCGCCGGGGCTCACCCGGAAAGAGATGGTCGGATCAACGGTAAAAACAGAGCCGTCTTTCGCGTTCACGGTAAAGGCCGGGTAATCCACCGTCTGTACGAAGGTCGGGAACTGGAAGACCTCCTCGGTGAACGGGTTGTACCACACGCGCCCGGTTACCAGGTTCACGTCCTGCACGCCTTTATCGGTGCCGTAAAGCTTTACCAGTATTCCCTCATGGCCTGCGTCGATGCGGGTGCAGGAGGTCATGGCGGTTGCGGAAAACAGAACAATAAGCAGCACGGCAATGCTCCAGGTAGTGATTTTTCGGTTCATCAGGCTTTTAGTTTGTTAAGGGTAAAACGGATCAAAAGGAAGTTAGCAAGTATGAGCAGCGCCAGCAGCCCAAAGCCAAGTATAACTGAGGCGTCGGAAGGCTGGCGGATAAGCGTGACTACTTCGGTGTAGGCAAAGATGTCCGCAAGCAGCAGCAGAATGAGCAAGAGGATGTAGGAGAATTTCATCGAAAGTATATTGCAAACACAATATACTAAAAACCTTTTTCTCTTTCATTCATACAAGGCTGATTGTCGCCATGAAAGTATAAATAGCTATTATTAGCCGACTTCTTTTCCTGAAGATCTGGGCTAACCAGGACTGTGTATTACAGTGGCCTTCTGCTGACGCAAGCAGGTAGCTATAGTATGAATTCAGATATCGAACTTGCATATACCTTAGGCATAGGTGGTATCGCGCCTGCCGCTCCTGAAAAGGAAATACCCCACCGCCATGTACAGGATAACAGCCACTCCGATGGGGGCTTCCTGCTGTGCATACCAGATGCTGCTGTTCTGCAGCAAGGGGTTGGTAACCATGCCAATGAGGATAAAAGAGCCGAATACCAGCGCAGGGGAAAGCAGCATGGCAATAATCCGTACCAGTACGCTACGGTTCCGGCTGAGGTAATACCCGATGCCCGTGGAGCCGATTATCAGCAACACAATACCGGTCGCCATGAAAAAAGCAGCGGCACCGGAGGTAATAATCCGGCCATTTGTGGAGATAATGACGGCCAGTTTAATAGCCCAGGCTAGCGTGCCTCCCATTAAAAATAACCCCGCTACCTGCGCCCATCTTGAAAAAAGTAATTTCAACTGCATAAGCATCGACTCTTGGATGTTAAAAAAGGCTATTAAAGGAAATAAACAAGCCTTCGTGTAGCCGGGGCATCAGAAAGCTAACGGGGTAGGAGGCTGCTTTGGGGCAGAAGTATAGGCTACAGGGTAGTGCCAGCGCGTATGCTAAAGCTATTCAATCGTAATGCTGAGTGCTCTAGTTATACTTGCTTTTCAGGTCAGGGGTGGTAAAGAAAACATACGCAAAAAGGACGGCAAAAGCTGAGTAAATCAGCGCCGCCACCCAAAGGTAGTGTAGGGCTGGGGTTTTGAAGGATAGCTTGGCCAGAGCCAGTGCGGCGATAACGAAATGGGCCAGGTTGCCAAGGGCCACAGGCCTGCTGTAAATCCCGCCAATCAGGTTTGCCCTGGCTGTCCAGTTTATCATGGCAAAGCCAAGGTATAGCGCTCCCAGCAATTGCAAGATGACGGCAGCAGCTTCGGACATGCCTAAACTGCCGGCAACTTCCTGGGGCAGAAAAGACAGCATCATCCCTGCCGCGCCCATCAGGAGAAAGTATAAGCTAAAGAAAAGTATAGGCTGTACTCCTGTAGTAGCGGGAAAGCTATAAGAAGTATGATTTTAACACAATATACTGAAAACCTTTTGTTCTTTTAATTCCTCAAAGCCAATTACTTTGTAAAAAGTATGGCTGTCGGTTCTTCGGGTGTTGCAGCGCACCCGCACCTTGCCGATTCCCTTTTGCCCGGCCCACGCCCGCACCTGCTCCACCAGCATCCGGCCGGCTCCGGTTCTCCGGCAGTTCTCATCAACCACCAGTCCGCCTATCTCCACAAAAGCGCCCGATTCCAAGTGCAACGTATAAAACCCATGCACCCAGCCAACCAATTTGTCGTCCAGCACCGCACCGAAAGCGCAGTGGTCTTTGCTCGCCAGAATTTCCTGTAGCCATACGTTGGTCTCAGCCACGGATGCCTGGTAGCCGAGTTGGGAGGAGAGGTTGGTAATGGCTTCGGTGTCCGTAAGGGTGAGGGTTCTGAGGTGCAGGTTCATGGGTTGGTGTGAGATAGCCTTTTAATGGCGTGCTTGGTTTATTCTTGTTCTTCAGGCCATCTGCAACTATTATATCCCTCCTCTTTCTCATTAAAAGGAGCTCTTCTAGCATATGCTAACTCTGGATTAAATAATACTGGCTTCTGTAAATATAAATTAATTAGGTTGTTAGAAATTGATAAGTTTAGAGAATTCCTCATCTCTATGTGAATCTTACTGATGTCCAAAACCGCATTCAAAATTTTAGGGCTTTCTTCAGCAGTTAGGCAAAAGCTAGGTGGGTCAAAGTGGTTCAAATGATTACGAATTTCTTTAAGAAGAAAAACAGACGGTTTAAGTGATTCAATATTGAAAGAACTGCCTGATATGTGTGACACCCATTTCAACTTATCCTTAAATCTTCTACCGTATTTTGATCCTAACTTTGCTTCATCAAAGAGCCAATCTGGTTTTGGATGAAACTTCGCCTTATTATACATAAGATGTAATGCGATTTCTATACTTGAAATACAATCATTAACTATATCTCGTAAAGTGAAAAACCAATTAAAGGAATAGAATTTATTTGATGAATTTACTAGAGTATCTCTTTTGGATATTACTCTTGCTATAAGAATATCTAAGAACGATTCTATGCAAAACCCTTCACGTGCTAAAATTGGCTTTATTGGAAAGTTTTCTCCCAAAAAACCATCTCTGTTCCAAGCAACAAATTTTATTTGAGGTTCTAAATTATGGGTAATTGGATGGGAGGCTAGGCCATAATTTGTTGAAATATCAATAAACTCTTCTGTTAGAGTTGGAAGTCTGAGCAAATGAGGAAGAAAGATGTTGTTATTTTTAATATTGTTTAATATAATTTGATAATTTATTGGTTCTGATTGAATTTTCTGGCTATCCCTCTCCCAACTGACATAAAAAGTCCTCTTTTCCTTTTTCCATTCTTTAGCAGTAAGCCTCTTGCTTTTTCCATATTGTCGAATGAGCATTAGTGCAGCATTTGGTAACTGTCCTTCGGCATATTTATCAGAGTATACTAGTAGTTTATGTTCTTTATTTCGTTTATCTCCATCTAATATAAAAAAATCAGGATAAATTTCGTTTAGCATATGATATAGATTAGTTTTTGATTTTTATAATCAATGGGTTTAAATAGTTTAGCAAAATATATATACCAGAGGGTTAATATACTATATATTGTTAAAATTATACATATCAGACCTTGTCTTTATTGCTAACACTGCCATCTCAACAAACCCCTCCCATCATTCCCCCTTTTTTCCGACCTTTGCTATTCATTCATCATTAGTCATTAATCATTTACCCCGTGTCCTCAACCATCTACAAAAACTACCTGCTGCAGTCGGAGCCGAATAAGTTCAGCCAGGATGAGCTGAAGGCCGGTGAGATGATTGTGAACATGGGGCCGCAGCACCCGAGCACGCACGGCGTACTGCGCCTGGAGGTGGTCACCGACGGCGAAATCATTCAGGAGGTGGTGCCGCACATCGGTTACCTGCACCGCTGTTTCGAGAAGCACGCCGAAAGTATGGCCTATAACCAGACCATCCCCTACGTAGACCGCATGGACTACCTGGCGGCCATGAACTCGGAGCATGTGTGGTGCATGGGCGTGGAGAAACTGCTGGGCATCACCGACCAGATTCCGAAGCGGGTGGAGTATATCCGGGTGCTGGTAACGGAGCTCAACCGCATTGCCTCGCACTTTGTAGCCATCGGCACCTACGCCATCGACATTGGGGCCTTTACGCCGTTCCTGTGGCTGCTGCGCGACCGCGAGCATATTCAGCGCCTGCTGGAGTGGGTGTGTGGGGCGCGGATGCTGTACAACTACATCTGGGTAGGCGGTTTATACTATGACTTGCCGATTGGCTTTGAGGAGCGCTGCCGCGAGTTTATAGACTACCTGCAGCCCAAGCTCGACGAGCTGGACACCATTCTTTTAGGCAACAAGATTTTTATAGACCGCACGGCCAACGTGGGTATACTTCCGCTGGACGTGGCGATAAACTATGGCTGCTCTGGCCCCATGCTGCGCGGCTCCGGCCTGAAGTATGATTTGCGCCGCGTAGATGGCTACAGCGTGTACCCCGAGCTGGACTTTGAGGTGCCGATAGGGCAGGGCCTGGCCGGCACCACCGGCGACTGCTGGGACCGCAACTACGTGCGCGCCCTGGAGTGCCGCGAGTCGGTTAAGATCATCCGCCAGTGCCTCGACCAGCTTACCGGGGACCACAAACGCACCCCCGACTTTGACCCGCAGGCCGCCTGTCCCAAGAAAATGCGCATGACAGGCACGCAGGAGCTATACTTCCGTGGCGAAACACCGCGCGGCGAGCTAGGCTACTACTTCCGCACCACTGATAAAAGCGACGTGCCGTTCCGCGCCAAAGGCCGCGCCCCAAGCTTCGTCAACCTCTCCGTACTATCCGAAATCAGCCGCGGCTGTATGGTCGCCGACCTCATCGCCATCGTCGGCTCTGTGGATATCGTGCTGGGCGAAGTGGATAGGTAGGGGTTGGTTTTAGTTGCTGGTTATTAGTTGTTGGTTATTGGACTTATACTTGTAGGGACAGGTCGCGACCTGTCCGCGTGAGGACAAAAACTATGAAGCTTATACTTCAGCCAAAGTAAGTACAGATTCCCCGCCTTGGATAAGGAGGGGTTAGGGGTGGTTGGTCCCGGACCTGCGAAAGTCCCCTTCGAAGGGGGTAGGGGGATGATAATCGTTTACAGAGCTCACCCTGATGCCTCCGGCCTCAGTGAAGTCGGAGACTTCACACCATTGGCAGGTCACGAGTCTGGAGACTCGCGCCAGTAATAAATACTACAGAAAATCCTGTCCATCTGCAAATCCTGATTCAGACTAATAAAAAAGCCTGCTTCATCAGCAGGCTTTTCCTTTATCTTCCGCGTTTCTCTTTCCAGAGCTGGTTAAACGATTTTGGCGCGGCTTGCAGCGGCTCGCGGCGTTTGCTCCAGCTGTCTTTCTGCACGTAGCGCAGCACAAAATTCTTAATGCCGGCAGGGGCCAGGTTCATCAGCGTTCTGCTCTTCATCGCCCTCATCCACAGTTTGATAGCCGTTCTCTCCTGGCTCTCGGCCATGCCCTCGTCTACGCTTTGTTTGCGGTTCAGCAGCAGCAGGTTGTGGATGTTGATTTTAACCGGGCAAACCGAGGTGCAGGCGCCGCACAGGGAGCTGGCAAAGCTCAGGTGCTTGTTTTCGGCCATCCCGCTCAGGTGCGGTGTAATTACCGAGCCGATGGGGCCGCTATAGGTGGTCTCGTACGTATGGCCGCCGATGTTTTTGTATACCGGGCACACGTTCAGGCAGGCGCCGCAGCGGATGCAGTTTAGCGCCTCGCGCTTCTCGGGCAGCGCCAGCAGGTCGGTGCGGCCGTTGTCGAGCAGCACCACGTACATCTCCTCTGGGCCGTCCTTTTCTTTGGACTGGCGCGGGCCGGTAAAAATGGTGTTATAAACTGTTATCCCCTGTCCGGTGCCGCTGGTGCTCAACAAGGGCCAGAACAGGTCCAAGTCCATAATGGAGGGGATCATCTTCTCGATGCCCACAATGGCGATGTGCGTTTTGGGGAAGGCGGTGGAAAGGCGCCCGTTGCCTTCGTTTTCGGTGACGGCCACGCCGCCCACATCCGCAATCAGGAAGTTGCCGCCCGTAATGCCTACCTCCGCCGACGTATACTTTTCGCGCAGCAGCGTGCGGGCCACGCCTACCAGTTCCTCGGCGTTGTCGGTAGGGGGGATGCCCAGCTTGCGCACAAACAGATCCCGGATGTCCTCTTTAGACATGTGCATGGCCGGCGTAACGATGTGGTAGGGCCGCTGCTCTGCCAGCTGCACGATATACTCGCCCAGGTCGGTTTCCACGGTCTCGATGCCGTTTTTCTCCAGGTACTCGTTCAGGTGTATCTCCTCCGTCGTCATCGACTTGGATTTAACCACCGAGCGGGCACGCTTGCGCTTCATGATCTCCCCAATCTCCTTCAAAGCCTCCTGTGCGTCGCGGGCCCAGATTACCTTGCCGCCACGGGCCGTAAAATTGGCCTCAAACTCCATCAGGTACTTGTCCAGGTTGTTGATGGTCTGGGTTTTTATATACGAGGCCCGCTCGCGCGCCAGTTCATGGTCGGAGTACTGGGTAAGACCGCGCTGCACGGCGGCGTTATACTTGCCGATGTTGAACTTGATGGTGGCGCGGTGCCCCTGGTCGAATGCTTTCGTTTCCGCGTCCTGCAGAAACTGTCTCAGTTTACTCATACTGTATTTCCCCCTGCGTTTTCCAGAGTGAGCCATACTTCAGGCCATCCTCATAAAACGAAAACACCCTAAAGGTATAAAGTTAAAAAGTTAGAAGGTTAGAAAGTTTGTAAGTTTTTGAACCGGCGACTAGAAAGGCTATAATTAATTGTGTCTTAACTACAGTTTACCTTTCAGGCCAGCTCTAACTCCTTAACTTTCTAACCTTCTAACTTTTTAACTCTCTAACTGTAAAAGCTTACTTCTTATTGCTGTCCACTACAATTCGATTTTCGCGGTTGGCCAACTCCCACGCCACGTGGAACGCCAGGCGGGATACCTTCTCGGCGCTATCGTAGAGGATTTTGTCGGCATGGTCGCCCGGCTGGTGGTAGTCGTCGTGCACGCCATTGAAGTAGAACACAATCGGAATACCGTTCTTGGCGAAGTTATAGTGGTCGGAGCGGTAGTAGAAGCGGTTCGGATCGTTCTCGTCGTTATAAGTATAGTCGAGCTTCAGGTTCACGTACTTCTGGTTCATCTCCTCGTTTATCTGGTGCAGCTCCGAAGAAAGCTTGTCGGCCCCGATCACGTAGATGTAGTTGCTGTCGTTGGTCTTCTCGTAGGTATAGTCCATGCGGCCGATCATGTCGATGTTGATGTTGGCCACCGTGTTCTCCAGCGGGAAGATAGGGTTGTTGGCATAGTACTCAGAACCCAGCAGGCCCTTTTCCTCGGCAGTCACCAGCATGAACAGCACGCTACGGCGTGGCCCGTAACCGTCTTTCTTAGCCTGGGCAAAGGCCTCGGCCAGCTCGATAACTGCCACCGTGCCGGAGCCATCGTCGTTGGCGCCGTTAAAGATCTTATCGCCCTCCAGCGACTCGTCCACACCTACGTGGTCGTAGTGCGCCGTTACCACGATTACCTCATCTTTCTTATCGGTCCCCTCAATAAAGCCCAGTACGTTTTCCGTTTCCAGCGGCTCAGAAGTTCTGCTCATCAGAATTTTAATGCCGGAGGCCGGCGTGAAAGCAGCCGAGGCAGAGGCCTGCGCCAGTTTATCGGGCGTGGTGCCAAGGATGGCAGCCCCTACATTTGGCGCGGCAAAAATAGTGGCCGGCCGGGTGCGGGTGCTGTTCATCTGCGTGATGGAAGGCTGGGAGAGGCGGTGTGAGAATCGCTCCTCCATTTGCTTGTACTCCTCGGCGCCTAACACATACACCACGCCTTTGGCTCCTGCTTTCTCAGCGGCGGCGCCAAAGCCACGCATCCTGGTCTCCACCTCACCCATGGCAAGTTTGGTTACCACCAGTTTCCCGGACGCGTTGCCCTCGGTTATCTGGGAGGCATCGGCTACGTACACAGCCTCTACGTTCTGCTCGGTGCTGAACGGCGAAGAGCCGAACGGGAAGAAGTCCTGCATCATGGTATACTTCTGAGAGCCTACGGTGATATGGCCCTGGCCCCAGGCGCTTTTCTGCAGGTTAAAAGTCTGGTAGTAGGGGTTGGCGCTGTTATCCTTTACCGGACCAACCAGGCCATCCTCGCGGAACTCGCGGGCAATGTACTCAGCTGCCATTTTCTGGCCTTTTTCGCCGGTATTGCGGCCTTCGTACTCGTCAGAGGCGATGATGTAGAGGTGCTTGGAAAGGTCTGCCGCCGTAATGGTTTCAGCATATTTGGGGGCCGCTTCGCTCAGTTTGGCCACATCGGTGGTGGGGTTGCTGGCGCTTGGACCCTTGGCGCAACCGTAGCCTATAGCGGCCAGCAATAGGGCGGCGTAGAGATTATGTCTCTTCATGGTGTAGTTTAGGTGTTTAAAAGTATAAGTATCAAGACAAAAGAACTGTAGACAAAGGACAAAAGGCGTTCAAAGTATAAGCAGTCATGGTTCAGGTGGTTGCTTGTACGTTGTCTATATTTAACCTGTTCATCCCTGTACTTAAGTATAACTAAAGTAGAAGTTCAGCTTAGACTTGTGCCGATGCTGCGGGTTTAACGGGCCGTACTTACTCCTTTACAATTAGCACGGTGGCAAAGGCAGCTACGCCCTCCTTCTTGCCCACAAAGCCCAGGTGCTCGGTCGTGGTGGCCTTAATGGAGATGTCTTCCTCCGGGATGCCCATCACCTCCGCTAAACAAGCCTTCATGGCGGGGATATGCGGGTTCACCTTCGGCTCCTGCAGGCAGATGGTCGAGTCGATGTTGCCAATCTGGTAGCCTTCGCGGGACAGCAGGTGCACCACCTCCTTCAGCAGAATTTTAGAGTCGATGCCTTTATACTTGGGATCTTTGTCGGAGAAGTGGTAGCCAATATCGCGCATGTTGGCGGCACCCAGTAGGGCGTCGCAGATCACGTGGGTCAGTACGTCGGCGTCGGAGTGGCCCAGGGCGCCGTGCGTGTGTGGAATCTTAATGCCGCCGAGCCAGAAATCGAGCCCCTCCTGCAGTTGGTGCACGTCGTAGCCGAAGCCGGTTCTTATTTTCAGTTTCATAGAATGTAAGCGGAAGTATAAAAGTATAAAGCCTGCCTACAGGTAGGCTCAAAAGGTAAATCTAAGCTAAAAATACCATTATTGCGCCACCGCCACGGCTGATTTTTGAGCAGAGCGCTTCCCCATACTTCTGGTTTCGCTACCATCCTTATGAGCAGCACAGCGTAGCATACGAACAAGTACCCGCGTTCATCTATACTTTTGTCGGAAAACTATGGGAACAGAAAGTATAAATAGTTGTAGCCTTAAAGCTTGGAGTTATACTTTTTTATACGTGCTCGCCATACTCTAACTTTGTGTCACTCTCTGGCGCAAGTCTTCAGACTTGTGTCTTACGATGGTGTCGAGTCTCTGATTCGACTGACTTGAAAAGCCATACTTGCTCTGGCCATATGTTATACTTCAGCTATACTTTATACTTGCTGGTTTATACTTCCCTGAACCACCGCTTCCTTCCACTTGAACCAAGCTATCCATGCTAGCTGCGGCTCATCCTCCAGATTTACGAGCCTAAAGTTGCATCTCTAACTTGGCTCCCTCCTAGGCCGGGAGGCCTCGCCTTCGGGCATCGCGCTGCTTTCGCTTCCTTTGCTCCTGGCGTCGCAATGCCTTGCAGGCACCTGAACCTCTCGAGGCGCTCAACCCAAAGGCTGGGAAAGAATTCGATAGCTACGGTCATGGCTATGCAGCAGGTATAGACTATTCCCTTGAGGACAAGTGAGAACGGGAGTTCGAAGCTTGCGAGCAAAGCTAAACAGGGGTGTAATCGCCTGCAGGCAATTCCCCTCCTCGGAGGGGCTGGGGTGGGTTTATACTTTGTAGGGACAGGTCGCGACCTGTCCGCGCGAGAAAGACAGCGATAAAACTTATACTTCAGCCAAAGCAATGACAGAACTCCCCTCCTTGGCTAAGGAGGGGCCAGGGGTGGTTGGACCCGGTGCTGCAAGTATAAACCTCCCCTGTTTTTAGGAGAAGGCTGGAGTGAGGCAAAAGCTAACTCACAGCTTAAAGTATAAAGTATAAAAAAGGCGCCCGCTAAAGTATAGCGGGCGCCTTTTTTTATGATGCAGTGACGTCGGCCTAGGCTTCCACTTCTGCCAGCGTAGGGTAATCCACATAGCCTTCCGGACCGGAAGCATAGAACTTGCTCTGGTCCGGCTGCTGCAGCTCGGCGTTCTGGGCAAAGCGCTCCACCAGGTCCGGGTTGCCGATAAACGGCACACCGAAGGCCACCATGTCGGCATCACCGTCGGCAATTACTTTATTTCCTGTCTCCTGTGTAAAGCCGCCGTTGATAATCAGGTTGCCTTTATACTTCGGACGGTAGCGCTTGGCCACCTGTGGCTCGATGTGCGGCACGTCCTTGTTGGCCGGCGAGGCCTCAGTCAGGTGCGCGTACGCCAGGTTATACTTGTTCAGCTGCTCTACAATGTAGTCGAAGGTCGGGATGGTATCTTCGTTTACGGTGATGCCGAATGCGCCGTGCATACTAGGGTTCAGGCGCACGCCAATTCGGTGCTGCGGCACCACTTCCTTAATGGCGTCCAGCACCTCGAACAGGATGCGGGCGCGGTTCTCCACAGAGCCACCGTAGGCATCGGTGCGCACGTTGGCCGTGCTCACGAAGAACTGGTGCAGCAGGTAACCGTTGGAGCCGTGCACTTCCACGCCGTCGAAACCGGCATCAATGGCGTTGCGGGCTGCCGTTTTAAAATCCTGTACAATCTGCTTTATCTCCGGGATGGTCAACTCGTGCGGTGTAACGGTATCTTTGAAGCCCTCGGGTGTAAAGGCTTTATCGTTGGGGTTGATGGGAGAGGGGGCCACCGGCAGTTTTCCGCCGTGGAAGTCGGGGTGCGACATGCGGCCTACGTGCCACAGCTGCAGGAAAATCTTGCCTCCTTCGGCGTGCACGGCCTCGGTTATTTTTTTCCAGCCGGCTACCTGCTCCGCGCTATAAATGCCGGGCGTGTTGATATAGCCAACAGCTTGCTTTGAGATTTGCGATCCCTCGGAGATAATCAACCCGGCGCTGGCGCGCTGGGCATAGTACGTAGCCATCAGGTCGTTGGCGGCGTTGTCTTCGTTGTCGGCGCGGCTGCGCGTCATGGGTGCCATCACGACGCGGTTCTTCAGCGTCAGGTCGCCTAACGTAATTGGTTTTAAAAGTGGTTGTGACATAATGTAGTTAGAAAGTTGGAGAGGTAGAAAGTTTAGGAGTTCTCCAGCCTGCACAATCTTCCTCATTCATAGTTATTAAATCGTAATTCTTAATTATCAATTAAACCGTGTCCCACGCCGGGGCGAAGGAAGGGCTGATGAGGCGGGTATTGGCCTGCTTCAGCTGGTTTATCTGCTCCACTTCCTGGGGCGTGAGCTCAAAGTCGAAGATGTTGAAATTGGCCTCAACGTTTTTTTCCTTGGCGCTTCTCGGGATGGCCAGTACCCCGTCCTGCTGCATGAGCCAGCGCAGCGTTACCTGCACCTCGTTTTTGCCATACTTGCTACCGATGCTTTTCAGCGTCTCGTTGCCCAGTACTTTACCTTGCGCAATCGGGCTGTAGGCGGTTAGTGTCAGGTTGTGCTGGCGCAGGTAAGTATAAAGTTTGTCTTGGTTGAGGAAAGGGTGATACTCCACCTGGTTGGTAATAATCTCAGCACCCGTGGCCAGCACCTTGTCGAGCAGGGCGGTAGGGTGGTTGCTGACCCCGATGTACCGGGCGTAACCTTTTTCCTGGGCTTTTACCAACTCAGCCATGTATTCCTCCACAGGCACCTCCGCGTTCGGCCAGTGTATCAGCAGCAGGTCCACGTAATCGGTGCGCAGCTTCTGCAGGCTTTCCTCCACAGAGGGCATGAACTTTTCCTTAGAAAGATTCGTCGGCAGTACCTTCGTGGTCAGGAAAACCTCGCTTCGGGCTACCCCGGACTCCTTGATAGCATTACCCACCGCGGCCTCGTTCTGGTACATCTGCGCTGTGTCGATGTGACGGTAGCCGGTGGCTAGGGCATGGGCGACGATTTTCTGCGCTGTGTCTCCCGCTAGCTGGAAGGTGCCCAGGCCCAAAGCTGGAATGGTGGCTCCTTTTATCTGGATATATTTCATAGAAATTCTAAAGTATGTACATTACTTGTGTATACAAATGTATAGCGAAAAAAATATTAGCCCCTTAGTTTATCGAGCAGGTTGCTAGCCATAACAGCTTCCTCTTTCGAAAGTTTATGGAAATGCGCTAAAAGTTCCGGGAAGCGGGTGTCCACCTCCTGCAGTTTTTTCAGTCCGCTGTCGGTGATGCGCACTTCAATCATGCGACGGTTGGCCTGACAGATGTCGCGGGTAACGTAGCCTTTCTCAATGAGCTTGTCAATGAGGCGGGTAACGTTGGAGTTGCGGTCAACCATGCGGTTTTGGATGTCGCCGAAGCAGGCAGGCTCGGGATTTTGCCCCCGCACAATAGCCAGTACGTTGTGCTGCTGCAGTGTGAGACCGAGATCCCGGAAAAAAGGGATAAGCTGTTGGTTCAACCAGTTGTTGGTAAACAACAGGTTAGCCATCAGGCGACGGTAATCGTCTTTAAATTCCTTCTGATTTATTTCGTCTTCTATCCGCATGGTCACAAATGTACTTTTTGTTATTTGTATATACAACTATTGACTCGAAAAGGTTTTGCGGACTAGCGGCAGTGGGCGGTGCGGGTATAAAAAAGCAAAGCGCCGTGCCGTAGCACCGCGCTTTGTAAAGCATAAGTCTGAGCTCTAAAAGGAGGGATTAGTCCCAGTACGGGGTGCCTGTTTGCTCCTGGCCATCGGCGGAGAACACGAGCTTGTGCTCTTGCTTGTCTTTCTCCAGCTCTACCTGGTAGAGGGTATCGCCATCCTGCACCAGCACGTCGGCATCATCGATGCGGAAGCCAGCGTATTTCTGATTGATACCAGCCTTTACTTCTTCCGGCAGTTCTGCCTCAGGCAGGTCATACTTGTGCTTCAATAGGCTACCGGAGGCGTTGAACAAAGCATCATAATCCACCAGTTCCTGGTCGAAGTCGGCCTCAAAGTCCTCGGCCTTCTTTTCCCACTCAATATTCTGGGCATTCGGGAAGGCGCTGATCAGGCTTTCTTTCACGGCTGCAGGCACATCGTCCGGCTTTACATCATCATCTTTATCGTCGCAGGCAAACAGGAAGCTGCCCAAAAACAGGAATGCAAATGCGGTTGATTTCATGGTCTTGCTTTAAAAGGTTAAAGAATGTTTATGCCTCAAAGCTAAAGCCCGAATCTGAAGTAAACCTGGAGCAAATCTGAAGCAATTCTGGAGATGGGGCGGATAGAGGGATATTTTTGATTCTGGTTTCAAGCACGCCTGCCTTAGTATAGCTCCTGGTCCAGCCTTCTTAGTAAGTACAGTAGTTTATACTTGCAGTGCCGGGTCCAACCACCCCTATCCCCTCCTTAGCCAAGGAGGGGAGCCTGTCATTACTATTGCTGAAGTATAAGTTTTATAGCCTCAGTTCTCCCGCGGACAGGTCGCGACCTGTCCTTACAAGGTATAAACCCACCCCTAGCCCCTCCGAGTAGGGAATTATACTTGCGCCCTTCACTGTCATCTCGAACGCAGTGAGAGATCTATCAGGAATTCTATCCAGATCTCTCCCAAAGGTCGAGATGACAGTAATAGCCGTGGCTATCGAATGGTTCCCAGCCTTTGGGTTGAGCGCCTCGAGAGGTTCCGGTGACGAGCGAAGTGAGGCAGCCCGAGGTACGAGGGCAGGAAGCGAAAGCAGCGCGATGCCCGAAGGCGAGGCCTCCCGGCCTGGGAGGGAGCCAAATAAGAGATGAAACAATAGCTTATGTAAGTCTGGAGGAGGAACAGAAGCTAGCAATGATAGCTTAGCTCCAGTTGCAGGAAGCAGTGGCTAGGAAAGTATAACCGGCAAGTATAAAGCCTAGCCAAAGTATAAGTATGGCTTTTCAAGCCAGTTAGGTTACAAACCCGACACCATAGTTAGGCACGAGTTGCAAACTCGCGCCAGCGAGGGGATTGAAAGTATAGCCAAAGTATAAGAAGTACAGCCAAAGTATAAAGTATGGCTTTTCAAGCCAGTCGAGTCGGAGACTCGACGCCATCATAGGACACAAGTCTGAAGACTTGCGCCAGAGAAGGAGAACAACAGCTAACACGTTGGCAAGGCTACTAAAAAGAAAGGCCGCCATACGTGGCAGCCTTTCACTTATTTCTAAACTTAAACCTACAACCTAAGCCTCCACCAACTGCTCCTTCTTCTCCGCTTTGTAAAGCAGGGTAGAGCAGTTGGTTTTGCGCAGCACCTCCTGGGCACAGCGCTGGATGTCGTCCGGCGTGACGGCCTGTACTTTCTCGCCTTCCAGGTTGATGAGGTTGGTGTCGCCGAGCAGCTTGCTGTAGGCCAGGTTCATGGCGCGGTTAAGCAACTCAATCTCCGAGAACACGATGCTCGTCTCGGCCTGGTTCTTCACCTTGTTCAGCTCCTCCTCGTCCACGCGGTTATCGATGAGCTCCTGCACAATAGCCTCGATGGCGGCGTTGGCTTCCTGCAGGTCCACGCCCTCGTTTAGCTTGCCTTGGATAATGAGCAGCCCCGGTTCTATACTTCCCGACACAGAGGCGGAGATGGAGTTGAACAGCTTCTGCTCTTTTACCAGTTGCTCGTACAGTCGGCTTGACTTGCCCCGGCCCAGGATGTCGCTGATTAGGTCCACGGCGTGGTAGTCGGGGTGCTGGCGGCCCGGCATGTGGTAGGCTTTGTAGATGGCGCTGAGCGGCACATCGGAACTTACCTCTAGCACGCGCTCCTCCGTCTGCCGCGGCTCGGCCTGCAGCTGGCGCTCATACTTCTCGCCGGCCGGGATGGGGCCAAACCATTTTTCGGTCAGCTCCTTCGCCCGCTCAAAAGTCACGTTGCCGGCTACTACCAAGATGGCGTTGCTCGGCGAGTAGTGTTTCCTGTGAAACGCCTTCACAATATCCATGGTCGCCTCCTCGATATGGGCGATTTCTTTGCCGATGGTCGCCCATTTATAGGAGTGCTCCTTGTAAGCCAGCGGGCGCAGCTTCAGCCACACATCGCCGTAGGGTTGGTTGAGGTAGTTCTGCTTAAACTCCTCTACCACCACCTTGCGCTGAACCTCCAGGCCGTGCTCGCTAAAGGCCAGTTCCATCATGCGGTCCGACTCCAGCCAGAAGCCGGTTTCGATGTTCTGTGCCGGCACCGAGAGGTAATAGTTGGTGATATCGGGGCTGGTGAAGGCGTTGTTTTCGCCGCCCACGCGCTGCAGGGGCTCGTCGTACACCGGTATGTTCTTGGAGCCGCTGAACATGAGGTGCTCGAACAGGTGGGCAAAACCCGTGTGGGCCTCCTCCTCGTCGCGCGAGCCCACGTCGTAGAGCACGTTCAGCACTGCCATCGGCGAGGTGTGGTCCTCATGCACAATCACGCGCAAACCATTGTCAAGGGTAAATTCTTTGAAATCTATCATAATCTTAATCGCTCCTTTGTTGAATAGTTAGGGGATACTGCCAGGAGACTCATCCCGACATCCCATAAACTATCCGGTTATACTTTTAAATGCCGGCTGCGGCTATACTTTATACTTTGAAAGTATAGAATATAGAGACTTTTTTGTCTTTGCTTGCAGCCTTTGCAGGTTTTCTGTAGCTTTTGCTCGCTAAGGTGAAAAGGGCTGATTCCTTTGCCTTACGGCAGTAACCTAATGAAGCAAAAGTATAAATTAATGGCATACCTTACGGGTGCCTTGCCATTAATTAACCCAAAAACTATAACGAGGTTTTCATTAAAGAGATGAACTATAACCGCAAAGAGTACTCCGAAGAAGAACTAATCAGACTATACCGCGCCCTGCTGAAGCCGCGCATGATTGAGGAACGCATGCTGGTGCTGCTGCGCCAGGGGCGTGTGAGCAAGTGGTTCTCCGGCATCGGACAGGAGGCCATCTCGGTGGGCTCGGCCCTGGCGCTGGAACCTGACGAGTACATCCTGCCGCTGCACCGCAACCTGGGCGTCTTCACTGGCCGCGACGTGCCGCTGGACCGCCTGTTTGCGCAGTTTCAGGGCAAAACGCACGGCTTCACCAAGGGCCGCGACCGCTCGTTCCACTTCGGTACCAATGAGCACCATATTGTGGGCATGATCTCGCATCTGGGCCCGCAACTGGCCGTGGCCGACGGCATCGCCCTGGCCGACCTGCTGGAGAACAAGGAGAAGGTGACGCTGGTGTTCAGCGGCGACGGCGGCGCCTCAGAGGGCGATTTCCATGAGGCGCTGAACGTGGCCGCCGTGTGGGGCCTGCCCGTAATTTTCCTCATCGAGAACAACGGCTATGGCCTCTCCACACCAAGCAACGAGCAGTTCAAGTTCAAGCATTTTATTGATAAAGGGCCGGCCTACGGCATGGATGCCCTGCAGATTGACGGCAACAACATCCTGGAAGTATACGACACCATCCGGCAGGCCGCAGCCAGCATCCGCAAAAACCCGCGTCCGATGCTCATCGAGGCCATCACGTTTAGAATGCGCGGCCATGAGGAAGCCAGTGGCACCAAGTATGTGCCGCAGGAGCTGTTTGAGCGCTGGGCCAAGAAAGACCCTGTGGAGAACTACGAACGCTACCTGCTCGACGAGCTGGTGCTGACGCAGAAGGCCATGGAAAGTATAAAAGAGGAGCTGAAGGCCGAGATAGAGGAGGGGCTGAACATTGCCTTTAACGAGCCGATGCCGACAGCCGATGTCGCGCAGGAACTGGCCGATATGTACCAGCCTTTCAACCAGGAGGTGATTAAACCGGTCTCGGAGGCCAAAACGGAGCGCCGCTTCGTGGACGCCATCTCCGACGGGCTGCGCCAAAGTATGGAGCGCTTCCCCGAGCTGGTGCTGATGGGGCAGGACATTGCCGAGTATGGCGGTGTGTTTAAAGTGACGGAGGGCTTTGTGGATAAGTTCGGCAAAGAGCGCGTGCGCAACACGCCGCTCTGCGAATCGGCCATCCTGGGCATTGGCCTGGGGCTGTCGGTGCGCGGGCAGAAAAGTATGGTAGAGATGCAGTTCGCCGACTTCGTGAGCGCCGGTTTCAGCCAGATTGTGAATAACCTGGCCAAGAGCCACTACCGCTGGGGCCAGAACGCCGACGTGGTGGTACGCATGCCAACAGGCGCGGGCACAGCGGCCGGGCCGTTCCACTCGCAAAGCAATGAGGCCTGGTTCTTCCACACGCCGGGCCTAAAGGTGGTTTACCCCTCCTCGCCCTACGATGCCAAAGGCCTGCTGAACGCCGCCATCGAGGACCCCAACCCGGTGATGTACTTTGAGCACAAGCTGCTGTACCGCTCCATCTCGCAGGAGATTCCGGATGATTACTATACGGTAGAGATTGGCAAGGCCAAAACAGTGGCCGAGGGTACCGACCTCACCATTATTACCTATGGCATGGGCGTGCACTGGGCCAAGCAGCTGCAGCAGGAGCTAAGCGATGCCAGCATAGAGATCCTGGACCTGCGCACCCTGCTGCCTTGGGACCAGGAGGCCGTGCGTGCCGCTGTGGAGAAAACAGGCCGTGTGATTATACTGCATGAAGACACCATGACCGGTGGCATTGGCGGAGAAATTGCCGCTTGGATAAGCGAGCACTGCTTTGAGAAGCTCGATGCCCCGGTAGCCCGGGTAGCCAGCCTGGACACCGCCGTGCCGTTTGCGCCGCCGCTGGAGCATGAGTTCTTGCCACGGCAGCGCCTGCGCCAGAAAGCAGAAGCCATGCTGAACTACTAAAACGAAAGCGGCATCGTATACAATCTTGTAGTATGCGGTGCTGCTTTTGTGTTTAAACTGTGTTTTATAAAATAATATTACTATATTTGCATCATGCGTATACTTCGGCCATACCTGATGATGATGCTGTGCCTGCTGCTGCTTGCGGGCGCAGGTTGCCAGCGCAAAGGTATTATTCCTTGTCCTAAGCCTACCAGCAAGCGTACTGCAAAAGTGCAGGGTTCAGGTTTAGAAGGCATCAAAGTAAACACCGACAAGAACGGTAGGGTGAAGAAGTCGCGCGGGTTGGGATTATTCTAGAAACCAGTTAAGACAGAATCAGTATAAAACCATGATGAAGGTGCGTGTTGTTGAATCTTGCTGCCGGACAGCATTTAAGTACGGCCTGGGCCTGCTGCTGTTCTTCCTGTTAGGTACGCTGCCCGGTTACGGTCAGATAAGCTACCAGGCGTCGGCGAAGCATGACCAGCAGCTGCGAAAGTCGCTGCGGGATGCGGAGAAGGTAAACAGCAAGTATAAAGACAGCCACCTGAACACCGACGCTTATACTTTTAAAAAAGGAGAGGCAGGGCGCAGGCGCGTAAAGCGGGATGAGCGGGACCAACTGCAGTTTAACGTGAAGGGAGATCCTGCCAAAAAGCTCAAACTGTTTAAGAAGAAAAAGAAGTATAAAGTCCGCGACGGAAAGAAGCAGTAACTAAAGAAAAGAAATACCTGACGATATGAATTGGCACCCACTTACTAGCGTAGAGCAACTGGAGGAAATACTGGAAGAGTCGAAGAACACGCCGGTGGTGATTTTTAAGCATAGCACATCCTGCTCCATCAGCTCCACAGCCAAAAGCCGCCTCGAGCGCCAGTGGAACGGAGCTGGCCTGGACCACGTGAAACCCTATTACCTCGATTTGCTGAGCTATCGCCCTGTGTCTAACGAAGTGGCAGAGTTGCTGCAGGTGCAGCACGAGTCGCCGCAGCTGCTGCTGGTGCAGGACGGTGTTTGCACCTACGATGCCTCCCACCTGGGCATTAACGTGGACGGGGTACGCAAGCAAGTATCGGCCTAAAGTATACTTCAGCCACCGTTTTTTCGTATAAAGTACTGGCAGGAAATCCGTGGAGCGGGCACGTTTATACTTTCTTTTATAGTTAAGCGGTATAGATACAGCAGGTCCTGCTAACGGGCTGAGGGCAACAGCGGTATAAGCTGGCTGCGTATATCCTTAGTTTGAAATACACGTAAATCTGTGTACTTTTATACAATCTGAAACCACAAGCTCCGTGATAAGATTTCTGACATGCATACTGGTGGCTGCGCTTCTGGCGGTTGCCCCTGCTGTTGCCCAAAGCGAGGAGGATGAAAGCTTCGAGCGGGAGACAAGCTACGGCATTAACTTCAACTCTAACGGCGGCCTGATTGGTGGAGCCTTTGTGCGCTCCTCGTTTTACATGAGCAAGAACATGTACCAGTTCGGCGGCATCGAGATTGTGGAGATAAAGCACCCGAAGGAGGAGCGCTACCTGAACTATGTGGGCGAGCCCTTCGTGTATGGCAAGAAGAACTACTTTTTTGTGGTGCGGCCACACTACGGTCGTGAGCTGGTGCTGTTTCGCAAAGCCGCTGAATCGGGGGTGCAGGTAAATGCGCTGGGTGCCATTGGCCCCTCCCTCGGCCTGCTCGTACCTTATTATATTGACTACAGCTACGACGGCACCACCAACGATGTGCGCACCGTACCCTACGACGAGACCATCCACACCAATACCGACTATATCCTGGGAAGCGACACCGTGTTTCGTGGCCTGGGGCAAACCAAGTTTAAGCCAGGGCTGCACGCCAGAGCCGGCCTCAGCTTTGAGTATGGCCGCTACCGCGAAAGTATAGCAGGCATAGAAGTAGGGGTGGCTGTGGAGTATTTCCCGAGCACGCCCGTTATCATTCCGCTGGCCGAGAACAACAACACCTTCACCTCGGTTTACCTGAACCTGTTTTACGGCAGCCGAAAGTAAACCTCCTGCAGAACATTTGCTGCCACCGGCTTGTTAGAGAGTCATATCTTCCAGAGGTCTTACATTTTTGACCTGTGGTTAAACTCTTAAGCCATAACTTCCTATCTTTGCAGCATGGATGAAATGATGACACTTCCGGTAATTCAGCCAAACGCTAAGCCCGAGGGACTTAATGCGTTAGGCCAGCCCCGCAAGCCAAACTGGCTGCGCGTGAAACTGCCGGTTGGGAAGGAATACGCCAAAGTAAGAAGCATAGTAGACGAATATAAACTGCACACCATCTGCGAGAGCGGCAACTGCCCCAACATGGGCGAGTGCTGGGGTGCAGGCACCGCTACTTTCATGATCCTTGGTAATGTGTGTACCCGCAGCTGCTCCTTCTGCGCTGTGGCCACCGGCCGTCCCAACGAGTACGACGAAGACGAGCCGCGCCGCGTAGCGGAGGCCATACAACTGATGGGGGTAAAGCACGCCGTAATCACCTCCGTGAACCGCGACGAGCTGAAAGACCGCGGCGCCGCCATCTGGCACGAAACAGTGAAGCAGGTAAAGCTACTTTCGCCTAGCACTACCATCGAAACGCTTATCCCCGATGTGAAAGGCACCTGGGATGCCCTGATCACGATGATCTCGGCTGGCCAGGAGGTCGTGTCGCACAACATGGAAACGGTGAAGGAGCTGTACCGCCGCGTGCGCCCGCAGGCCAAGTATGATCGCTCGCTGGAGCAGATCCGCCGCACCAAGGAGTATGGCAAGCGTACCAAGACCGGTATTATGCTAGGCCTCGGTGAAACACGCGAGCAGGTATACCAGGCGATGGACGACCTGGCCGCCAACGGCTGCGACATTCTAACGTTGGGCCAGTACCTGCAGCCAACCAAGCTCCACATCGAGGTAGCTGAGTTCATACACCCCGATCTGTTTGACCACTACCGCGAGGAAGGCTTGAGACGTGGCATAAAGTATGTGGAATCAGGCCCATTAGTACGATCTTCATATCATGCCGAGCGCCATGTAAACGTTTAAAGGCATAACAATAATAAAAAATGCCCCTGTTGCACAGATTTGCAGCAGGG
This sequence comes from Pontibacter chinhatensis, assembly GCF_900113285.1. Classification (GTDB taxonomy): domain Bacteria; phylum Bacteroidota; class Bacteroidia; order Cytophagales; family Hymenobacteraceae; genus Pontibacter; species Pontibacter chinhatensis. Next base: position 15,512 of record NZ_FOOT01000003.1, on the reverse strand, counting down.
GCATTTTTTATTGCCCCATTCCGTGATTATCGCAAAATTGCATTTATCTCATTTTTTGATAAAAATATTCAAATATATTTGAAAATACTGTTGTGTAATGTAATTTTAACGGCGAAATCCTGTGTAGTATGCCTATGTAAACAAATTTACTTTTCTCTCTAATGCAGTTCTAATTGCACTGATTACCCCCAATATTTTTTACCGGCTTTGACGAGGCTCATGCGGGCAGGGAATTTCTTTCGTTTAGTATTTTTATATAAATATATAATGAATTAATTGTTTTGCTAGCAACAATTTTCGGCCATTCAAGTAAAAGAAGGTAGGATAGATATAGCCCTATCTATAGATATGTAAGTGACGTTATATACAGTTATTTCTGAGTTTTATGATTAAACATCTACTGCTGACCTTTCTTTTACTGACTGGCAGTATCACCCTTAGCTTGGCGCAGGAGCCGGGCATAGACATTAACCTTGGCCGGGCAACTACTTTTTCGGCGCTAGCCAACAAGAAGATTGTTTTCAAGGGGCCCGGGATAACCAAAATCCAGGGCAATATTGGCGTTAGCCCTAACAGGACTGTCGAGGGCGAACAGTTCGCCGATGTGCTTGGCAGAAAAGAGCGCAATACAGATCTGGCCAAAGCAGGCATGGAGAATGCCAACAGAATCTACAACGAACTGTGGGCGCTGGTTCCAACATTAGAGTATGCCCCTAACTATGAGCTGGGAAACAACAATTCGGTTGGCCCGGGTATTCATAGGTTCAGCACCAACACGCTGCTCAATGGTACCCTCCGGCTCGACGGCCAGGCAGACATCAACTCTAAATTCATCTTCGTTGTAGACGGCGACTTTATCTCCAACAGCGGCAGTATCCAGTTTTCGGACATGGGTGCCTCCGCCAAAAACGTTTACTGGATTGTAAACGGCTCCGCCACGATTGGGGCCGGCAGCTCTTTCCAAGGCAACATCATTGCCACAGGAGACATCACCTTCCACAACAGAGCGGCATTGGTTGGCCGTGCTTTCTCGCTTAAAGGCACCATATACTTCGACGAGAACTCCACGGCCATGCCGATTATCGTAGAGACCAACCTGGAGGTAAAGAAGGATGTGGAGTACAGCGAGGTAACGCTGGGCGCTAAGGTTACCTATACGATAGAGGCCACCAACAGAGGGTTGGGCGAGGCCATGCACGTGATGGTAAACGAAGAGATACCCGCGGGACTTCGGTTTGTAAGGGTTATCTCCGCTACGAGAGGCACATACGATCCGGTAGCCCATCAGTGGTTTATAGGCGACATGAAGGTGGGCCCCACCGAAGTCCTGAAGCTGGAGTTTGAGATTGTCAGCACGGGTAACATCAAAAACAAAGTAATCATTATTGGCGATAACCCGGACCCAATTCCGGATGATGACGAAGACGAGGCAGAAGTGGTGCTACCGGACCTGGGCGTAACCAAGCAACTCCTCGATCCAAAGCAAACATATTATGTGGGCGACTTTGTTAATTACAGGATCACCCTCACCAACTATGCAGACGAGGCTGAGGAGCATGTGTATGTAAGGGAGAGGCTGCCGCAAGGCCTGGAGTTCGTGGGCTATACGGCCAGCACAGGCGTGTATAACAAGGAGTCAGGCATCTTCTATGTACCATCTGTGGCCGGCAACTCTACCGTTACGCTCACCATCAGGGCCAGAATTGTAAAGCCGGGCGAAATCAGAAACATCGTTAGCATCATTGCCAAGGATGTCGTTCCAACTGATCCTACAAAACCGACCGATCCTACAAACCCGAACAATCCAACGGACCCGACAGATCCAAACAATCCAGGTAATCCGACTGATCCGAATAACCCGGGAAATCCAACAAACCCTGGAGACTATGAAGACTCTGACCCAGACAATGATGACGATGACGTGGTGATACCGGAGGTGAAGTGTAACCCTGAGTTAGCGGTAGCCATCCAAACGGCACCTGCCACGGCTTGTGCCAGCGCAACAAACCTGACCTTTACCGCGGCATCGGAAGTTATTGGCGGTACTTACACTTGGCAGCTGCCGCAGGGCTGGAGCTTCGCGGCGGGCTCTGACAGAAACAGCAAGCAAATTATAGTAAATGCAGGCCCAGCCAGTGGCAAGCAGACAGTAAAGGTTACTGTTAAGGACCAGTGCGGCAAAACAGCAAGCGCGGAGGTTGTGGTTAACGTTACCGGAGCACCGGTAGCGCCAGCCATCACCGGAAACGACGCGGTATGCTTTAACGGCACTGTTACGCTGGCCGCAGGCGAATCGGCAGAAACGCTGACCTATGAGTGGACGGTAACTGCAAATCTGGAGATTGTTGGAGCCAGCAACGGCGCCAGCGTAGGGGTGAAGGCGAAAGAAGGCAACCTGCTGGGCGGCACCGTAACCCTGAAAGTGACCAACAGCTGTGGCTTTAGCAGCACGAAAACAAAAGCCATCAAAGTGACACCGGCACCTGCTGCGCCAACAGCTATTCTCGGTGACATGGATGTATGCGCCAGCAAGCAGCTTAAGCTGAGCACAACCGCCGTAGCAGGCGCCACCAGCTATACCTGGGTGTTGCCACAAGGATGGCAGTTCGCACCAGGCTCAGCCACCGATGCCAGAGAGGTAACCGTAGTGGTTGGCGGGGCAAGCGGTGAGAAAGAGGTAAGTGTGAAAGCCAACAACGCGTGCGGTAGCAGCGAAGCATTTACCAGAAAGATCAGAGTTAACGAGGCACCGACCATCGACAACTTTACGCTAACCGGCAAAGAAACAGCCTGCCAGAACGAAACAATCGAGTTTGTGGCGAAGGTACTTCCAGGTGCCGAGTATAAGTTCGCTGTATCCGGAGGCCTGCAAATTGTGTCTCAGGCTGGTAACAAGGTAGTTGTAAGAGCGGGTGCTACCAATGGTACTGTATCTGTAACCGTTACCGACTTCTGCGGCAACGCACTGACTATCTCTAAAGAAGTAGCGGTAACTCCAACACTGGCTGCTCCGACTATCTCTGGTGAAAGCAACGTGTGCCAGAACAGCACAGGCAATGTATACACAGCGCCGGCTTACGAAGGCACAGTTACTTACAAATGGACTGCGAACGGTGGCTTAACCATTACTTCCGGCGCTGCGGCTGCCAGGGTAGAGGTAAGCGCCGGTGCCACTGGAGGTACCTTAACGCTGGAAGTTAGCAACGGCTGCTTTACTGTTAAAACCTCTAAAACGATTGGCATTAACCCACTGCCGCAGGCGCCAGCCAGTATAAGCGGTGCGTCTAAAGTATGCGCTGGCTCACAGCAAACCTACACCGCCGCAGCCGTAACAGGGGCAACCTCCTATAACTGGAGCTTGCCAGCCGGTTGGGTAGTTGTAGCAGGCGAGAACGAGAGAACAGTTACTGTAACGGTTGGCAACGCCAGCGGCAAAGTAAGTGCTAAAGCGGCCAATGCGTGTGGCAGCAGTGTGCAGGCAGCTTCTATAGATGTTACGGTAAATGATGTGCTGGCAGCCCCGGCCATCAGCGGCAGCAACGGCGCCTGTATCGGTGCAGAGCTTACTTATACCATACCAGCCGTAAGCGGAGCGACCGGTTATCAGTGGAGCGTGCCGGAAACCTGGAAACTGAAATCAGGCCAGAACACGACCAGCATTGTAGTGGTGGTGGGTGATAAAGCCGGGAACATCAAGGTAGCTGTAAGAAACGAGTGCGGCCTGGGTGCCGAAGCAACGAAGGCAGTAGCCCCTGCGCTTGCTCCTGCCGCTCCGGTTGTTGCAGGCAACCGCGATGTTTGCGAGTATACACAGCAACTTACTTATACTATCTCTAACGCTGAGGAAGGCGCTACCTATACTTGGTCGCTGCCACAGGGCTGGAGCTTCGAGGGCGGCAATACAGGTACTTCTGTAACAGTAAATGCTGGCTCTACATCAGGTGCTATTACAGTAGTGGGCACCAACAGCTGCGGCACTTCAGAAGGTAAGTTCGATATCGTGGTCTTCACACCACCGGTTACACCAGGCCAGATTGCCGATAAGAGCAACGTGTGCGATGGACTTGTATTCTCCATTGAGCCGGTAGCAGGTGCCACAGGCTATACCTGGACGGTAAGCAGCGGCTTCACCATCACCTCCGGTCAGGGCACCACCTCTATCAAGGTGAAAGCTGACAGGCCGGACCTGCAGGGCACGGTAACCGTAGTGGCCGACAACGGCCCTTGCAGCAGCATGGAAGCCTCAGCCCCGGTAGATGCCGCCAAAGCCGACGGTAACCTGGACTTCCCGAAAGCCTTCAGCCCGAACGGCGACGGTAAGAACGACAACTGGCATATCCGTAACCTGGAGAAATTCCCGACCAACGAGGTGACTATTTTCAACCGCTGGGGATCTGAGGTGTACAAAACCAAAGGCTACCAGAACAACTGGAATGGCAAAGGACTGGAGCAAGGTACTTACTTCTACAAGGTAAGGGTGACATTATGTGACGGCGTAGTGAAAGAGTATACCGGCTACACCACCATCTTCAGGTAGTAGCTAAAAATTTAGTAATCCAGATGAAAATGAGAATATGTTACCTGTTGCTGGCCTTGTTGCTTACCTCGGCCGCACACGCGCAGCAAAACCCGCAGTACTCACAGTATATATTTAACAGCATGAGCATCAACCCGGCTTACACGGGTAGCAAGAACGTGCTGAACGTAAACGCCTTTCACCGCTCGCAGTGGACGGGCGTGGAAGGTGCCCCAAGCACCCAGTCGCTGGCAGTGGATGGGGTAATGGCAAATGACAGGATTGGAGTGGGTGCAAACGTTACCCGCGATGAGATTGGTGCCCACAGCACCACCAGCCTCTACGGTAACATCGCCGTAAAGCTGCAGGTGAGCGAAAACGCCATCTTCAGCCTGGGCCTGGCGCCTGGCCTGGTGCAGCACATGGTGGATGGCAGCAAATTCGGCATCGTCGACGACCCGACCATCCCGACTGGTAAGGAAACGACCATAAAGCCTGACGTAAAGGTGGGCGCTTATTTCCATACCCGTAACTTCTACGCTGGCTTCTCGGCAACGGAGTTGCTGCAGTTTAAGGACATGGAGCAGGTGGAGCCGAATCCGCACTACTTTTTTACCGCCGGTTATGTGTTTGACGTGAGCCCTTTCGTGAAGCTCAAGCCTAGCGTGCTGGTGAAGGAGGATTTCCATGCGCCGACGAATATGGACGTGAACGCCTTTATACTTTTAGGCGACCGGCTGTGGCTGGGAAGCTCGTACCGCACCAGCATGAACGTTTTCAACACGGCAGAGATAGGCGATGTGGAAAAACGCACGGCTGTGGCCTTTATTGGGGAGGTGCAGGTGCTCAAGCAGCTTCGCCTGGGCTATTCTTATGATAAAATGCTGAACGGGTACAGCAACCAGAGCACCCACGAGGTATCGGTGGGCTACTACTTCTTCCGTAAGAAAGAGACCAAAATGCTGACACCGCAGTACTTTTAACCCTTAGCGCTTCTTACTATATGAGACTTAAAAATATACCCTTATACTTAGCAGTGGCCGCTGTGCTGGGCTTTTCACCAGCTGTGCAAGGCCAGTCTTCGCTGAAAAAGGCAGATAGGCATTTTGAAAATTATGAGTTTGCCCTGGCGTTGCCAGTTTATAAAGAGGCTATTCAAAAGCGTAAGCCAGACCTGCCCACGGTAGAGCGCATCGCCACGGCTTATCGCCTCACACGCCAGAACCAGGAGGCAGAGCTATGGTATGGCAAAGTGGTGGCCATGCCCGGACGCCCGCCGATGAACCTGTTTTACTATGCTGAGGCTCTGCGAAGCAACGGCAAATACCAGGAGGCCAAAGAGCAGTACATGTTGTGGGGTGAGGAAATGCCCGAGCATGCCGACCGTGCCCAGCAACTGATGGAGGCCACAGACCTCTCGCTGCGGCTGATGAAGCAACCAGCTGTGGCTGAAGTAACCCAGTTACCCGGTCTTAGTGTGCCTGGGGCATCGGATTTCAGCCCTGCGGTTTACGGCAACAACGGCATCATCTTCACCTCTGACAGGGGCGTGAGCAAAGATGGCAAAGACCCGAAAGTATACGGCTGGACCGGCCGCCCTTACCTGCAGCTGTTTATTGCGCAGGAGATAAGCGAAGGCACCTACGGCAGGCCACAGCCGCTGCAGGACGTCATCAACTCCGATTTCCATAACGCGACGGCCTCTGCCGCAAAAGAGGGAGGCAAGTTATACTTTACCCGCACCAAAATGGTGCCTGCATTGGGCAACGTGAACGCAGACCCTACCAGCTGGGTGGAGAAGAACGAGAACCAGAACCTGATCAACCGACTGGAGATTTACTCTGCCGACAGGCAAGGCGGTAACTGGAGCAATATACAGCCATTCGAATATAATAAGGTAGAGGAGTACTCAGTAGGGCACCCAGCCATCTCGCCTGATGGGCAGGTGTTATACTTTGTGTCCGATATGCCGGGCAGCCTGGGCGACACAGATATTTACTACAGCCTGCGCAAAGCTGACGGAAGCTGGGGGGCGCCCGTAAATGCTGGTCCGGTTATCAACACCAGCGGCCGCGAAAGCTTCCCGTATGTGGACGCCGACGGCAAGTTATACTTTGCCTCCGATGGCCACGTGGGAATGGGCGGCCTGGATATCTTCTCGGCAGAGGGCGAGCGGGGTAACTGGCGCACGGTTAAAAACCTGGGCTACCCGATTAACACGCCGCAAAACGACTACGGCATTATGTTCACGGAGCCTGGCAAGCGCGGCCTGCTTTCCTCTAACCGCGACTCACAGAACGGCACGGAAGACATCTATTCCTTTAACATCCTGAAGAAGCCGGTAGTGCTGGCTATCACCACATTAGGCCGTTATCAGAACAAATTAAGGCAAACCGTGCAGGATCCGCTGCCTAACACAAGAATTCTAATGAGCCAACAGAACTCAAAAGATTCTACGGTGGTTATTACAGATGAGAAGGCACAGAGTTTTGTAGACGCCCGCGCCGGCAATGCCTATACTTTTGCCGGCTCTAAAATCGGCTTCCTGAAAATGGTATCAAGTATAAATATACCAGATACAGCCCCGGATACGGTGCAGGTGGCGCTGCTTTTCGACAAGAACGAGGTGGAAAAGGCCATTGTGCTGGAGAACATCTACTACGACTTGGATAAGTGGGATATTCGTCCGGATGCGGCCAAAGAGCTGGACAAACTGGTGACGCTGCTGAAGAACAACCCGGCTGTGGAGATTGAGATGGGCTCGCACACCGATAGCCGCGAAAGCCACAAGTATAACCAGCTGCTTTCGGAGCGAAGAGCACAGGCTGCGGTGGATTACCTGGTGTCTAAAGGCATAGAGCGTAACCGCCTGACGGCAAAAGGCTACGGCAAAACAAGGTTAGTGAACAAGTGTGCTGACGGAGTGGAGTGCCCGGAGGAAGAGCACCAGAAAAACCGCCGTACTGAGTTCACTATCAAGAAAAACTAAAGTATGATTTAAATTCTCATTAGCTTTCATAGTTTGGAAAGGCTCTGCGGTTTCTGTGGAGCCTTTTATCTTTTAGGGGTTTGGAGAAGTATGGCAGCGGGAACAAAGTATAAAAGCACTAATTTGCATAGAGTCGTGCCTAAACTTTAGGCCCCTTTAACCGTTCTCACACTGACCATTGATTTACCTCATGATTGTATTTCGCCATACGTATACTTTCCCCCTTTTACTTTTGCTGATAATCTTACCTCAGGTGCTGCTGGCGCAGGAGCTATACACCGGCTCTGTGCTGCGCGCCGATACCGGCCAGCCGCTGCCCGGCGTAATGGTTACAGCCAGCTCCGGCGAGCAGGGCATCAGCAACGAGAACGGCTATTTTAGCCTGGCCACCTCCACGGCTCCCGCGCGCCTCGTGTTCAGCTTTATCGGTTATAAAACAGTGGTGATTTCGAACCCGCGTGCCGGCCAGGAGCTGCGGGTGCTGCTAGAGCCGGGTGCGGCCAGCCTGCAGGAGGTGGTGATAACAGGGTATGAAACCAACCGGCCCCTGCTACAGACGGCCGGCGCGATAAGTATCATAGACCGGGATGTGATTGAGCGATTTGACGAAGGCTCCTTGGTGCGGGCGGTAAACACAGTGCCAGGCGTGCGGATGGAGGAGCGGGCACCGGCCAGCTATCGTATTTCCATTCGCGGAAGTTCGTTGCGCTCGCCTTACGGCATCCGGAACGTGAAACTCTACTACGACGGCATCCCTTTTACTGAGGCCAACGGCACCACGGCGCTCAACCTGATGGATGCGGCCAACATTGGAAGCATAGAAATCCTGAAAGGCCCGACCGGCAGCATTTATGGGGCAGGCACGGGCGGCACCGTGCTGCTGGAGCCCCGCCGGGCAGCAGCCGGGGAGCAGTCGCTGGAAGTGGGGGCAATGACGGGTTCCTATGGGCTGAGGCGTTACACGGCCACGGCGCGCGTGGGCGGAGAGAAAAGCAACTTTCTGGTGCAGTACGCCAAGCAGGAGTATGACGGCCACCGGCAACAGTCGGCGGTAGATAGGGAGGTGCTGCTGCTGAGCTCCGAGTTTAGGCCTTCTGACAGGCGCAGCATCTCTGCCAACCTTATTTACTCCGATTTATACTATGAGCTGCCGGGCGGGCTGACGCGGGATCAGTATGAGCAGGACCCAAGCCAGGCGCGCGGTGGCATGTTCGGCAGCGTGGCGCAGAATGCATCCATGAACCAGGAAAGCGTAAATGTGGGGCTGAAGCAGGAGTATACCTTTAGCGACCGCCTGCGCAACACCACCTCGCTTTATGGCATGCACCGCTTCCGCAACCATCCGTTCAACACCGACTACGAGCGCAATACAAACCAGGAGATTGGCGGCCGCACCAGCTTTGCCTACAATACCCAACTCGGAAATATAGGAGCGACCTTTACGGCAGGAGGGGAGTTTCAAAGAGGATTTGAGGCAGCCCGTACCTACGATAACAACGGCGGCACCGCCGGCGACCTCCGCACCGACGATGAGGTGGTGGCCAAGTCAGGTTTTGCCTTTGCGCAGGCGGAGTTGGAGCTTCCGGCAAACTTTATCGCCACGGCAGCCCTTAGCCTGAACGACACCAAGTATGACATCACGCGCCTGCACCAGGTGGGCAGCGGCAACTACAAGTATACCCGCGATTTTGAGGCGGTGCTCTCCCCCAGAATAGCACTTCTCAAGCAGCTGACAGAAGAGCTGAGTGTTCATGCCAGTGTCAGCTCCGGCTTCTCGCCGCCTACCGAAGAAGAAATCCTTACCTCCGACGGGCAGCTGAACGAGGAGCTGGAGGCGGAAAAAGGGATAAACTATGAAGCCGGTATAAGAGGCTTTGCCCTGCGCGGCAAGCTGAGCTTTGATGTAGTGGGCTTCTACTTCAACCTTAGGGAAACGATTGTGAGCCGGCAGGATGTGTCGAGCGTGGCTGTTTTTAGGAATGTGGGCAGCACCGACCAAAAAGGCGTTGAGACAAGTATAGCTTATACTTTAATCGATGATCCGGAGCGGCCACTGAGCCAGCTGAAAGTATGGACGAGCTATACCTTCAGCCATTTCCGCTTCGATGCCTATCAGCAAAACGAGAACGACTACTCCGGCAACAAACTCACGGGCGTGGCTCCGCATGCCGCCACCGCCGGGCTGGATCTGCACACGCGCTTTGGCTTATACTTAAACCTGACGGCCAACTACGCTGACGAGACTCCCCTGAATGATGAAAACACCGTTTACGCCGACAGCTACCTGGTAGCCGGGGCCAGATTGGGGATAAAGCGGCAGCTGGGGCAGCACTTCGGCCTGGAGGTGTACAGTGGTGTGGATAACGTGGCAGACACCAAGTATAGCCTGGGCAACGACCTCAACGCCTTTGGCGGGCGCTTCTTTCAGCCTGCGCCGGGCCGCAACTACTACGGCGGCCTCAGCCTGAAGTATACATTATAGCCTAACGATTCCTTCTATCTACTGGGTTGGGCGGAAACTGCCCCATGATATCGGCCACGGCCAGGTTGATGCGCTGCAGGTCCTGCGAAGTGGGGTTGATGCCGGCTTCCTTGATGCCGCGCCAGATAAGCTGGTTGGTGTTTGGGTCGATAAGGTCGATGATCAGGGTCCCGGCCGGGTATTGCTGCACGGGCCGGTAGCTGGGCAGTCCGGCGGTGCTGTAACGAAAGCGGTAGCCGAACCAGTAACTATAGCCATAGCCAAAGCCTGCTGGGAAAGTATACTCAACGCCGGGCGTCTGGCTCGAGTCTACCGCCAGGTCATAGGCCACCAGGATATCCGGCTTTTCCGAATCAAGCTGCAAACCGTCCCTGAAGAGCTCACTCGCCACCGCCTCCCGCACCCGCTCGTCCAGCAGCACATTAAACTGTGGGCCCGCGCCACCGGCGCGAGGTTTGGGCACCTCCGCACTATACCAGCCGTAACTACGGAACTTCGCAAAGTCAACAGAGGTATTGTACGTATAGGCGTTGCTCGACTGAGGAATGCCGGAGCAACCAACCAACACCAAAGACAGCAGGAACAAAGTATAAAGCAGGCCAGAATTCTTCATAGCGGTATAAATAGTCTTATCAGTAGTACAACTTAAACGCTGCGTTGTTGCCTAAAAAGTATGTAAAAGAAATGGATGTAAATATATGTATAAAATATTATATATAGTGGGTAATGAAGTGAAGTTTAGACTTATTTACCTGCTATAGCTGCTAGCTCGAAAGTATAGGTATGGGCAACAAAAAAGCCCGGCCATGCGGGCCGGGCTTTTAAAGTATAAATCAGGAGTGGCTTAGCCGATGGCTACCATCTCATTTCCATTTTCATTGTAAGCCTCGATAGGGGCGCAGGAGCAAACCAGGTTGCGGTCGCCGTACGCACTGTCGATGCGGCTAACGGTTGGCCATACTTTGTTGTCGCGCAGGTAAGCCATCGGGAATACCGCCTTCGCGCGGGTGTATGGTCTTTCCCAGTTCTCTACCAGCACTACTTTCTGCGTATGCGGCGCGTTCTTCAGCACGTTGTTCTTCTGATCGGCCTTGCCCTGCTCAATCTCACGGATTTCCTCACGGATGGAGATCATCACCTCGCAGAAGCGGTCCAGTTCTTCCTGTGCCTCAGACTCGGTTGGCTCTACCATCAGCGTGCCCGCTACCGGGAATGATACCGTCGGCGCGTGGAAACCATAGTCCATCAAGCGCTTCGCGATATCCTCCACCTCTACGCCATACTTCTTGAACTCACGGCAATCGAGGATCATCTCGTGCGCGCAGCGGCCATTAGAGCCAACGTAAAGTACAGGGTAATGCTTCTCCAGGCGCGCTTTGATATAGTTGGCGTTCAGGATAGCAAACTTGGTAGCCTCTGTCAGGCCATCGCCGCCCATCATGGCAATGTAAGCGTAAGATATCGGCAGGATAGAAGCAGAACCCCAAGGCGCAGCCGAAACCGCATGAATCGCATCTTTGCGACCCAGATCAACCACAGCGTGGCCCGGCAGGAACGGAGCCAGATCTTTTACCACACCAATTGGGCCCATGCCAGGACCACCGCCACCGTGCGGGATACAGAAGGTCTTGTGCAGGTTCAGGTGGCACACGTCGGCACCGATGTGGGCCGGAGAAGTCAGGCCTACCTGGGCGTTCATGTTGGCACCATCCATGTATACACGGCCGCCGTTATCATGAATGGTCTGGCAGATTTCCACAATGCTCTCCTCATACACACCGTGTGTAGACGGATAGGTTACCATCAGGCAAGACAGCTCATTTTTATACTGCTCTGCCTTAGCGCGCAGGTCTGCCACATCAATATTACCTTTCTCGTCGCACTTCACAATCACCACTCTCATGCCGGCCATTACCGCCGAAGCCGGGTTGGTGCCGTGGGCAGAAGAGGGGATAAGCGCTACGTTGCGGTGGTGGTCGCCGCGTGACTCGTGGTAAGCACGGATCACCATCAGACCGGCGTACTCGCCCTGCGCACCGGAGTTAGGCTGCAGCGATACGGCATCAAAACGCGTGATTTCGCAAAGCCACGCCTCCAGGTCCTTGAAGATTTGCTGGTATCCTTTTGTCTGGTCAGCAGGCGCGAAGGGGTGCAGCTGCCCGATTTCCGGCCAGGTAATCGGAATCATCTCGGCCGTAGCGTTGAGCTTCATGGTACAAGAGCCGAGGGAGATCATCGAGTGAACAAGCGAAATATCCTTGTTCTCCAGGTGCTTCATGTAGCGCAGGATCTCGTGCTCGGAGTGGTGCTTGTTGAATACCTCGTGCGTCAGGTATGGGCTTGTGCGGATGAGGCCCTCTGCCCAGGTTACTTCTGTTTCGGCCGGAAGCTCGTTAATAGTCAGCACATCGGCAGATTTGCCAGCCACTTTGGCGAACACGGCAAGTATGGCTTTTACGTCTGCCAGGTTAGTGTTCTGGTGCAGCGAGATACCGATGTTGTTCTCTCCGAAGTAGCGGAAGTTAATGCCGGCAGCCTCAGCCTCCGTGCGGATAGCATCTCTCAGTTCGGCGCTTTCCACGGCAATTTTCAGCGTATCGAAGTACTGCTCGTTCTGCTGCTCGAAGCCTAAGGCCTTCAGGCCTTTCTCCAGTTGCTGTGCCAGGGAATGCGTGTTCAGACCGATATACTTCAGACGGCGTGGGCCATGATAAACGGCATACATACCGGCAATTACGGCCAGCAGTACCTGCGCGGTACAGATGTTGGAAGTTGCTTTTTCGCGGCGGATGTGCTGCTCGCGTGTCTGCAGAGCCATGCGGTAGGCTCTGTTGCCTTCGGCATCTACCGAAATACCGATGATACGGCCAGGGATAACGCGCTTGAAGGCTTCCTTAGTGGCAAAGTAACCTGCGTGCGGACCGCCAAAGCCCATCGGCACACCAAAGCGCTGGGTAGTACCCACCACGGCATCAGCGCCCATCTCACCCGGAGGTGTCAGTAGGGTAAGCGACAGGATATCGGCTGCAACAGCTACATACACTTCCTGCTCGTGTGCCTTGGCAATAAAGTCTGTATAATCAAAAATGGCACCGTCGGCAGCAGGATACTGCACCAGGGCGCCAAAAAGTGTCTCGTCAGAGAAGTCAACCTCGCGGTGGTCACCGATTACCAGCTCAATGCCGATAGGGGTGGCACGCGAAGTCAGTACGTCCAGCGTCTGTGGCAACACCAGCTCCGAAACGAAGAAGCGGTTGGCATTTTTGCGGCTGCCTTTGCGCTGGGCAAAGAACATACCCATAGCCTCGGCAGCGGCAGTACCTTCATCCAGCAGCGACGCGTTGGCGATCTCCATGCCAGTCAGGTCCATTACCATGGTCTGGTAGTTGATCAGCGCCTCCAGACGGCCTTGAGCGATCTCAGCCTGGTAAGGAGTATAAGCTGTATACCAGCCCGGGTTCTCCATAATATTACGAAGTATAACCGGAGGCATAATGGTGTCGTTGTAGCCAAGCCCGATGTACGACTTGTATACTTTATTCTGCTTCGCAATCTGCGAGAACTGGTTCAGGAACTCTATCTCTGTCAGGGCTGCTGGCAGGTTCAAAGGCCTCTTTAGGCGAATGGCGGCCGGTACGGTCTCCTCAATCAGTTGGTCCAGTGTTTCTACGCCTATAGTGCGTAGCATGTCCTGCATTTGCTCCTTATCGGGGCCGTTGTGGCGCTCCTTAAATACGTCTGCAGGTTTGGTTTTAAAAATCATAACGAAGTTATATTTAATCTGGAATTTTGAGTTTTCAGCTCGTTCGGAAGCCGGTCTGTTGCCAGTTCCTGATTTGTGCTACAAAAGTAGCAATACTTTATTATATTGAAGCATCAAACCTAAATAGTTAAGGTAGCGCAACTGAGTAATTTATAAAGTATAAACCTGAGGCAGCGCCTGCTTGGTATATAAGCTCTAACACAAATTTATCGGCAACAATTCAACATCTTAACCATATGCGTAAACTGAAGATCGGCATTATTAAAGAAGGTAAAGTACCGGTGGATAAACGCGTGCCCCTCACGCCTAAGAAATGCGTCGAAGCTTTGCAGGAGTTTCCGGAAATGGAGATTGTGGTGCAGCCAAGCGACATCCGCTGTTTTACCGATGCCGAATATCAGGAACTCGACATCCCGCTACAGCAGGATTTGAGTGATTGCGATGTGCTGATGGGGGTGAAGGAGGTGCCGGTGGACCAGCTGATTCCGAACAAAACATACTTTTTCTTCTCCCATACTATTAAAAAGCAGCCCCACAACGCCAAGTTGCTGCGCGCTGTGCTGGACAAGAACATTACCTTAATAGACTATGAGCTTCTGAAAACCCCGCAGGGGCAGCGAGTGGTGGCCTTCGGGCGCTATGCCGGAATCGTGGGCGCCTACAACGGCATCCTGACCTATGGCAAAAAGCACCAGCTCTTCGACCTGAAGCCGGCCTACCAATGCCACGAGATGGAGGACATGCAGGAAGAGTACTTTAAGGTGAAGCTACCGCCGATAAAGATTGCCGTAACCGGAGGCGGGCGCGTGGCCGGAGGAGCGATGGAAGTGCTCGATAAGATGGGAATCCGGAAGGTGAGCGTGTTCGATTACCTCTACAAGCAGTTCACGGAGCCGGTGTATGCCCAGCTGCATTCCGGTGATTATAATGCACGCCCCGATGTGGAAGTATGGGACTCTCCGGATTTCTACGCCAACCCGCATCTATATAAGAGTACCTTCCGCAAGTTTACCCGTGTGACCGATTTGCTGATGGCCTGCGCCTACTGGGACCCGAGTGCTCCAAAGCTTTTTACCGAAGAAGACATGCGCCAGGCAGATTTTAAGATAGATACCATTGCGGATATTACCTGCGACGTTGATGGCTCCATCCCGTCTACCAAGCGGGCTTCTACCATTCCAGACCCGGCTTACGATTACAACCCCGAAACAGGAGAATTGGAGCCGCCATACTCTAAGCCAGGCAACATCACTGTGATGGCCGTAGACAACCTGCCTTGCGAGTTGCCGCGCAATGCCTCCCGCGACTTTGGCCGCCTCTTAATAGACAATGTGTTCCCGCAGTTCTTTAACGGGGATGCCGGTGGTATGCTAGAGCGCGGTACCATCGCCAGAAACGGAAAGCTAACTGCGGCCTTTAGTTATCTGCAAGATTATGCCGATAGTGCAACCAGCAATCAGGAGAAGCAGGAGATAGTATAGTATAGTATAGTATAGTATAGTATAGTATAGTATAGTATAGTATAGTATAGTATAGCCCCGGAGCAATTCGGGGCTTTTTTTTTCTCATTATGGGACGAAGGGCGCCTATGGAGATATCTCCTTCTTACGCTTTGGGCAAGGCCATGAAAAACTTTCCCCCTGACCTTGAGCCTTTTCCGGTGTTGCGCCATCTTTTTTTAGGCGGGGCGTTTGCGTTTCGGGAAAGGTTTTCTACTTTTGCCCTCCCGTTCAGCAGGAGCGGGGCAGGGGATGAGGCGAAG
>NZ_FOOT01000022.1 GCF_900113285.1 Pontibacter chinhatensis | reverse complement strand
CAACAACTAAGGCTTCGTTGGGTACGGAGTGCCTACAATGAAGCCGTGGTTGCACCCAACCGGGCGACGCGTTATGGGTTTTAAGTCGGAAGAGGTTAGCTCTACGCTACCTGTCCAAGGCTCTCAGGTAGCCGGCTGGCCCATCGGATGCGGGCCTGGAGGGGTAATAAAAGATGCTTTCTGTTGTTTCCGGGAGAGGATTCCCGCTCTTTTCAAGGCATTTGCCGCTGCAGGGGCATAGCTTCGCCAGGCCACCTTTTGGGGTGGCTTTTTTAGCTCCTTACTCGAACTCCTGGTACCTACGCTGCGTCCTCAGCCCCTGTGGCGGTCCCCGCTTGGCCAGCACCTGGAGGGTGACCATCGTCTCCTTTTTGCAGCAGGGACAGACGAGCGGGTTGTACTCCTCGAGCTGGCGCACTTCTACTTTTCGCCTTTTCTCCTCGGGCAGTTGCTGGCGGATCACGGGTATGGCCGCGCCCTTGGCTGTGCCACTCAAAATGCCGTAGTGGCGTATCCTGACAAAGCCCCGGGGCAGGATGTGCAGGGCGAAGCGTCGGATGAACTCCATGCCCCCGAGCCTCATCTCCAGTTTCCTGGCTCCTTGCCGGTAGTCCCTGTAGGAGAAGGTGACCGACTGCTCGTCCACCTCCTTTATCCGGTGGTTGGAGAGGGCGATCTTGTGGGTGTAGCGCCCCAGGTACTCGACCACGTGCCCGGGACCTGCGAAGGGGCGCTTGGCATAGACTACCCATTCCTTTTTAAACAGCCCGCTGATCAGCTCCTTGTCCACCTGGGGCAGCTTTTCCTTCAGTACCCGCACATAGGTAGCCCTGTAGACCCGGCTCATGGCCTTCACCGGGAAGAGGTACTTACCCTTGCCGCGGGCCCCTCTCCACCTGCCGTGCTTGGTTAGCCCCCCACCCGGCACGATGCAGTGCAGGTGGGGGTGCAGCGAGAGGGTCTGGCCCCAGGTGTGGAGCACGGCCACCATGCCCGGCCTTGCCCCCAGGTGCTTTGTGTCGGTGGCGAAGGCAAGCAGCGTCTGCCAGGCGGCCTCGAAGAGGGTGTCGTAGACAAGCCTGGGCTGATGGAGGGCCAGCTGGTTTAACGTGTCAGGCAGGGTGAAGACGACGTGGAAGTAGGGCACGGGCAAGAGCTCCTGCTCCCGGGCCTGGATCCACTGCTCGCGCTTTCTGCCCTGGCACTTGGGGCAGTGGCGGTTGCGGCAGGAGTTGTAGCTCACGCGCACCTGGCCGCAGCCGGTGCAGGCGTCCACGTGCCCGCCCATCTGCCGGGTGCGGCAGCGCATGATGGCCGCCAGGGTGCGCAGCTGCCAGGAATTGATACCGGCACAGTGCTCCACCTGGGGCCAGTGCGCCCGCAGCACATGGGCCACCTCGTGTCTGGCCCGCACTAGCAGTAGAGGGTGTCGAGCGGGGAGAAGGGCTTCTTCCTCCCGCTTTGGGCCACGTGCAGGTAGACCATGGTGGTGTCGATGCAGGCATGGCCCAGCAGGTCCTTGATGGAGACGATGTCCAGGCCGTCCTCCAAAAGGTGGGTGGCGAAGGTGTGGCGCAGCGTGTGGGGGGTGACCTGCTTTTGGATGCCGGCCGCCCGGCGGGCCGAGCGCACCACCCACTGCACGCCGGCCGTGTTGTAGCGTCTGTCCAGTAGCCCCTCTTCACTGTCCTGCACCTGGCCGTTGAAGAGCCAGGTCTGCGGGCACTCGGACCGGATGTACTTTTCAAGCCCGCGGATCAGGTGCTCGCTCAGGGGCACGTAGCGGTCCTTGCCGCCCTTGCCCTGGCGCACGTGCAACATCCGGCGGTCAAAGTCCAGGTCGGAGAGCTTGAGGTTACAGGCCTCACTGCAGCGCAGGCCGCAGCCGTAGAGGGTGGCCAGCAGCACCCGGTGCTTGAGCAGTTTGGGGGCGGACAGCAATCTTCTCACCTCGGGCTTGCTCAAGACGACAGGCAGCTTGCCCCCGCGCCTGAGGGCGGGCAGCTCGATGCGCTTGTCCTTTAGCCCTTCCATGCGGAAGACGTAGCGCAGGGCGTAGACGGTGAACTTGAAGTAGGAGTTGGAGGGCGTGTTGTGCTCCTGCTTTACCAGGTAGAGGTAGTCGTTGAGCTGGTCGGGGTCCAGCTCGGTGGGCAGGCAGTCAAAGTGCAGGGCCACCTTGGCCAGGTGGTGGCTGTAGTTTTTGAGCGTGCTCTGGCCGCGGCCGGCGACGGTGATTTTTTTGGAGAACTTCTCGTAAAGCTCGCGGAATCCGGCTACATTAGAGCAGGCAGTCTGGATAAGGGTTGGCTCTTTTTTTTCATCTTATGTAAGAGTTAAGTGTGAATTAAAAGGTAGCTCTTATCCGCTGCTTTTTAAAACCCTTTACCAAAGGTTTAGTGCAAC
>NZ_FOOT01000013.1 GCF_900113285.1 Pontibacter chinhatensis | reverse complement strand
TGCTTATCATCGCTGTGTGAATGGTTATGGAAGTTAATAAAAAAGGTCCGAACTTGCGCCCAAACCTCCATTTACACAGTTAATTAGATACTGCCTATACTTCCTAGTTCAATCGTATCTAAGCTCACGATACAGCTCCTATTTTTCTAGTAGGATTTTGAGTTCTTGAAATTCTTGATGGCCGAGCAAATCTAGATCATTACCGGTAGCAAGCTTTATTGCCTCTCTAGCTTCTTTTATTCTGTTGAGCATAGGTAAGATAATTCTCTTACCATGCCTAACAAAATTGTTTAGGTCTTTAGAAGATGTGGGAATTTTATAGCCGCTTGTGCCTGATGCAATTATAACTCCTTGATCTCTTAGTGCTCCCACAACCTTGGTTCTGAAATATTCTTCTTTTAAATTCTCTGTTCGACTCTGATTTAGGTGATTAAAAATTTCTTTTGTTGAGATGTATTTATTCTTTGCATTCGCTCTCTGGTATAGCAGTAGGAGTTTAAGAAAACTGATTTGATCAATTTTCTGCTGATCGCTTCCAGTTTCTTTTTCCAAAAAGTGATGAATCCTCAAGTAGCAAGTCTCTGCGATTTGTGGATCAAATGATTCATCTATATTACTTTCAGCTAACTCTTTGAATGTAACTTCTCTAGGGAAGAAGTTAAGACCACTTACAATAGGCTCTAATAATTTTTCAAATTCTGCGCTGTGTTCAGAAGTTTTTGAAGAGTCATAAATGTAACCAAGAGTACCTGCAACGAAATCAGCAAGCTGTATATATTTGCTGTGCTTGCTGTCCAGAATACTGAAGTCGTAGCTGTAAAATAGGCTACGTGGATGATTCTTTTCAACATACCTCTTAAATTCCTGCATGTAGTCACTTCCTCCATGCTCGTCAACATATAATTCAAGACTAGGGTATGTCCTGAAAAGTTCTTTATAAAGTAGATTGTTTAAGTACTTATAAAATGACTTTTTGAACTCAAATCCCTTACCGAATAACTGCCTTTTATCTACTATCACTGCATAAACTGCAACATCAAGTTTTGCTATATCATTTAGAATTCTTTTCCGTCTTGCATGATTTGGACCCACCCCACTAGATTTAATCTCACCAGTCTGAAATTTGTGAGTTTTCCTTATTTGGTCAAGGTCATTCTTAAGCTTCTCAAGATTTTCATTCTTGCAGATGACAGTTGCAACAATAAAGTGACTTCCTTGCCTTTCAAAGTCAAAAGAATTATTACCGTATTCGTCTGCAAAAGCTGTTATGTTATGCTGCATCGGGGTGGGTTTAATTAAGCTTTATTACTTATTGGTAAAAATTCTATTCCTTTATACTTTAAATATAGAATAAAAAAAAGAATATAAGAAAGCTTTTCATTCCCACAAAATCCTGCAACAAACACCCAAGATTCTGTAACACCTCCACCCACACTTCACTCTACTTTTGTCCTATTCAACATCCATAATAATAGAATAGAACATGAAAGAGCTACAATTCAAAACCAACATCAACTGCGGCGGCTGTGTGTCTAAGGTAACGCCGGTGCTCGATGCCGCGGAAGGCGTGTGCGAGTGGACCGTGGATACCGCCAACCGCAGCAAAATCCTCACCGTTAAAACCGACTCCCTTTCTGCCAGCGAGGTGATTGCCACCGTGGAGAAGGCCGGCTTCAAGGCAGAGGCGCTGTAGCAAGTATAACCATCTAGAGTACATCCTAAAACTATGAAAAACAGCCCTGCTGCGGAGGCAGGCGGGGCGTTTATACTTTAACACTATGGGACACCATCATCACCACGGACACCACCACCATTCTGCCACCGGCAACATCGGCTTTGCTTTCTTCCTGAACCTGGGCTTTGCCGTGCTGGAGCTGATAGGGGGCTTTTTTGTGAACAGCGTGGCCATTATGAGCGACGCGCTGCACGACTTCGGCGATGCCTTCGCACTGGGCGTCAGTTATTTTCTGCAGCGGAAGTCGGAGCAGAAGGGGAACGCCACCTATACCTATGGCTACAAGCGCTACTCGGTGGCCGGCGCGCTGCTCACTTCGCTGGTGCTTATACTTGGCTCCGTGTACGTGCTGCAGGAGGCGCTGGAACGGCTCTTAAACCCTGAAATGCCCAATGCGCAGGGCATGCTGCTCTTCGCGCTGTTGGGCCTGGCCGTGAACGGGGCTGCGTTCCTGAAACTGCGCGGCGGACATAACCTGAACCAAAAGGCTGTGTCGCTGCACATGCTCGAGGACCTGCTGGGTTGGGCGGCTGTGTTGGTGGTAAGCGTGGTGCTGATGTTCTTCGAGTTGCCCTGGCTCGACCCGCTGCTGTCGATAGGCATCGCGGTGTTTATGCTGGTGAACGCAGGCAGGAACGGCTGGGCGGCTATCAGGGTGCTGCTGCAGGCAAATCCGCTGCATACAAAGTTAGCAACCCTGCGCGAGCAGGTGCTTTCGCTGGCAAATGTGCAGGATGTGCACCAGGTGCGGGTGTGGTCGCTGGATGGCGAGCACCATGTACTGACAGCGCATGTGGTGCTGCAGCAAGAGCAGGAGTGGCTCCGTATCAAAAAAGAGGTGAAGGAGAAACTAAGGCCGTATGGCATACAGGAGGTGACGCTGGAGCTGGAGCGGGTGGGGGAGAAATGCCCGGCTTCTTAATTCAGCTTAGGTATACTTTAAAAGTATAAAACGCCCCTGGCCCCAAGTTAGGGGCGTTTTCTTTGGACAGAGTATACTTTACCATTTCTCTTTTCCCTTCAGGTCGAACACACGGGAGATGTTGAAGCCGAAGTAGATGTCGCCGTCGGACCAGTAGCCCGTGTTCTGCGGCACAAAGAATTTCTCCACCATGCCCTGCGCGTTGGTAAAGATGAGCTGGAACACGTGCCCTCCCGTCTCGATGTCGAACCCGAGGGAAAGGGCGTTCCGAAAATCCTCGCGCGTATGGCTGGAGAGCAGGTAGTAGTACTCAGCGTTAAACGAGGTATGTTTGGTGATCTTAAAGCGGCCCCCGGCTCCCAGGGCGTACACATCCGTATCGTCGTGCCGGGTGGGAACGAGGTTGCGGTGCACCAAAGTAGGGGAGAGTTGCAGCGAGAGCCGCTCGGTAAACTTGCGCGCAAGCAGTGCCTGGTAAGTATAACTGAACCGGTGCTTGGAGTCGAAGTTGCCCCCGGATTCCTGCGGCCAGTCCAGGGTGCGGATGGCGGCACTGGTAAACAGCGTGAGGGTAACGGGCATGCCCATGCCTTGCCGTTGCTGCAGGAGTTTATACTTTAAAAAGCCGTCGTAGGTCTTCTCGAGCGAGCTGCGCCCGATGCCTACGTTCAGCCTGTCGGTGAGGCCATACTCCAGCCCCAGCCGGATGGTGGCCTGGTCGAGCCCGAAGAACTCGTAGGCGCCACTGTTGAGAGTACCGAAGCGGTGGGAGATTAGGAAAAGCAGCACGCCTGCCCCGTTTGTCTCTACCGAGTGCCCGTTGGCCAGGCGCGTAGCCTTAAAAGTACCCGTTACCAATCCCGTAGCAGCGCTGTCACTGCTTTCCGCCAGCTGCAACAGGTCGTCTTGTGCCTTGGCCGTGTGCAGGGCCAGGCAGCAAAGTATAATCAGAACGTATCGCTTTCGCATAATTAGAGGCTGTTGCCTTTTAATGGTTCGTAGGTGATATCCACGTAAATGTCAATGCGCCGGGCGATGTTGTTGCGCACCAGCCTCGGGATCCTGATGTCGAACTCCTGCGGCGTTACCGAGAAGGTCGACTTGCCCAACAGCCGGCCGTCTTTCACCTCCAGCACCCCTACCGTGTCAATATCCTTGTTTCGGCCATGTATGTTGAGCACCCCCTGCACCCGCACCTTGTAGGCTGCGTTCTGCTGCAGGTTCACTTCCTTTATGTTGACGACCTTGCCCTTGAAGGAGGCTTTCGGATACTTGTCTGACTCCACGTAGTTCTCGTTGAAGTGGGTTTGCATCAGCTTCTTGCGGAACTGGAACTCGTTCATGGGCACCGAGAAAACCAGTTCGCCGGAGCTCATGTCCAGAATGGAAACGACCTTATGGTTGTGCGCTTCAATATCCTCTAAAGGGGCATCCGAGAAAAACCAGATATGGCCGGTTTTGGTGGCGTACCGGGCCTGTGCCAAGACTTGGGCTTGAGTCCAGAGCAGCAGAAATAAAAGTAGGAGCAAGGGCTTCATAGGTAGTAGGTTAGTTGTTCGGAAAGCCGGCATCCACCCATTTGCGGATTTTGGCGATGTCACATTCAGCTAGTTTGGGGGCGTCCTGGGGCATGGGTATAAAGCCGGGCGCATGCGAAATCACGCCGACCAGGTGCCCGTGATGGGCCTCTTCGACCACACCCTCGTAGCTATCCAGCACCACTCCGCCCTCGGCTATGCTGGAGGCGTGGCACCTGTAGCAGTTGGCGGCAAGTATGGGCACCACGGTACCCGAAAACGTAACGGCGTCTGTGCTGCACTGCGCCAGCGGATCGGCGGGCATCAGGTCTTCTTCGTTATCGTCGGTGCAGGAAACAGCGCCAACAGCCAGCAGGAAAGCCAGTACCGACAGAAGTTTTATACTTTGGCGAATCATAGTGATGGGATGAAGTGGTTTATGAGATGTACCGGACAAGGGGAGAGTCCTGCCCGACTGCCAGTGAGCGTGCAGCCGGACAGGTAGCTATGAACTATTGTGGTAGCACTTGTGCCCTGATCTCTCCGTCCGGGAAGTCGCTGCTGTGGATGTTAAGGAACCAGCCACCGCTCAGCAACTCTGTTTCCTGGTCGGCTGTCAGCGCCGGCGAAGCACCTGAAAGCGGGCTTCTGAAAGGGTTGGCGCTCGAATAAGGATCTGCGCCAGGGTTAATCGGAATCACAATCGGACCGGGTGAGCCTACGGCGCCCCTGTGGAAGTGCATGGCGGTAGGCGTAATGCCCTGGAAGGTGATGTTGTAGGTCATGATGCGGGTGGTCTTATTATAAGTGCCCCGGAAGGTGCCTGTCGCTTCCGAGGTGTTGGCAGGCACTTCCTGGGCGCCGGTCAGTGTCACCTCCTGCAGTTGTATAATCTCATCCATCGGGTTCGGGTTGCCGCCATCATCGTCGTCGTTGCAGCCGCCCATGGCAAACAGCAGGGGCAGCACCAGAGCAAAAAGGGTTTTAATGGAGATTCGATATGTTTTCATCTCATTGATAAATTAAAAGTAAGAATTGAAATGTGTGGGCAATAAGCTTCTTCCTAACACAGGTAGGCTGTGTTATCGTGGTGGTGTATTAGTGGCCGGGAGTTAGCGCAAAGTATAGCCTGCCTTAAAAAGTATCCCCGCGCTCGTCAGTTTCACGCGCCCCGCCCCAATATCGGCGAGCGGGATCTTGGCAAAAGGCTCTGCCCCGAAACTGAAGGCAGGGCTCAGCTGGTGCGTGTAACCTACCGAGAGATTCTGCACCCCGAACCAGTGCCTGTTCTCGTTCCTCACCTCCAAATCCCGGATGTAGGGGCGCGGCCCGCCGTAGCGGTACGTATACTTCTCGTTCAGCATCAGGTAGCTGGAGAGCCCTGCCTGCACCGAAACTGCGTGTTTGCTGCGCGCCAGTACCACATACTGCAGGTTCAGCGGAATGTCGAGCACCTGGCATTTGGCCACAATGGCATCAGGAATGTGGTGCCCGTCCCAGAAACCGGTGTAGGGCTCGTATTCCCGGGCGTTGGTGTTGTAGCGCTTGGTGGCATTTAGCGCCCCGGTCACCAGGCTCAGGCGTTTAGTTAGCGGCAGGCTAACCAGCAAACCAGCATTCATACTTACCGCCTCGGCATTTTTGAACCTGACGGTGGTGAAGTCCGGCGCTACTACCAGGGCCAGGGTTATGTTCCGCAAAAACACCTTCTCCTGGTAGGGTTCATCAGGCTCAGCCTCCGTTGGCTGCGTGGTGGAGTCGGGTGCAGTAGCCGCCGGTTTATACTTTGCGGCCAGAGGGGCGACGCTGTTCCCAAAGCTATACTTTTTTATCGATGGCCCTTGGGCCGCTATCACAGGGGTGGTGCTTTTCAGAGGCTCTGCCAGGGTGGCCTTGGTTGCTGCAGGGCCAGGCGCAGCCGAAACGCTGCGCTGTGGGGAGGCGGGTGCCGCCGGGGTAAGGGGGCGAGAGGATGCGGGTAGCCTGGATTCGGGTGAAGTTATACTTGCTCCGGCATCCCCTCGCCCCGGCAGCTCAGTTGGTGGTGTAATCAGCGCTTTTTCTTTTGAGGCCGTGCCAGGCTCCGGCGCCACTGTAGGGGCAGCGTTTTCTGTCAGTTGCCAAACGGTTACTACGCCAAGCAGAAGGCCGAGTAGCAGTACCGGTAGCCAGCGCCTGAGGGTAGCCCCCGCACCAGCCTTTCCATCCAGCCTGCGATCCATGGCCTTCCAGGCTTCCGGGTCAAAGGGAGGCTCGTAGCCCTCGGCTGATCTTCTGAACAGGTCGTCAAGTTCTTCGTCAGACATATTGCTTATACTCTTCTATCCTGCTTTTTTTGAGCGTCTCCCGAAGGTTAGCCCTTGCCTTGGCAAGGTTCGATTTCGAGGTCCCGACCGAGATGCTGAGCATCCGGGAAATTTCCTCATGGTTGTATCCGTCTATCACGAACAGGTTAAACACGGCCCGGTAAGCTGGCGAGAGCTTCTGTACCAGCGAGATCAAGTACTCGTAGTTTATCTGCTGCACCACATCGTAAGGGTCAGCCTCCGGCTCTGCCGTTTCCAGGTTCTGGAGGTGGTAGGTCCGGAGGTTGTGCCGGTAGTTATCCAGGGCGGTGTTGATCATGATCCGCCGCAGCCACAGCTTAAAGGGCTTGTGCGGGTCGTACTGCTTTAGCCGGGTGAATACCTTCATAAAGCCGTCGTTCAGCACTTCCTTGGCCTCCTCCAGGTTCTGGGAGTAGCGGGCGCAGATGCTCAAAGCGTAGCCGAAGAAATGCTTGTACAGCTTTCTCTGTGCTTCCCGGTCCTGTTGCAGGCAACCTTGAAGCATTTGGTCCAACTCTTTGCCTTCTGTCTCGCTCACTGTTCCAGAATTTGCGCTCCCATCACGGACGAAATGCCGCCACGGTTGCCTTGGCCAGAAAAAATATTTTAGAGGATAGTTTATACTTTGGTGCGCAGGGTGATGCGATACTTTTATACTTGCTGCGAATGGGTAAGGTCTTTCAAGGCAGCTTAGCAGTTACTAAACTCGCCGGAGGCCAGGTGGTACGATTGCCCTTTTGGCAGGACGTGCAGGATAAGGTTCTCGATGCAAAGTGCCTCCTCTTCTTTCGCCTTTTGGTAGTTGTTTCGCAGCACCTGCCGCCCGTCGATGATGATGACCAGCCCGGAGCCGATTGTTTCGATGCAGCTGTTCTGTTTGATCAGGATGCCCGTGTCCTCGCCCAAACCTATGCCGATGTGGGAGGTGGTGGAGGCCACGGCCTCGATGAGGCGCGGGATGCGGCGGCGGTTGACAAAGTGCGTGTCGATGATGATCTGCTGCAGCAGGCCCAGCCCCTGCCGGAGCTCCACCGTCCCTTTTAGCAGCGGGTCTCTTTCCAGCGAACCGTTTATCATCAGGCCCGACAAGGCCATGGCCCCGGCGCTGGTGCCCGATATCAAAAACATCTCCTCCTGTTCGTAGCGGTTTCTGATGATTTGCAGCGCTTTCGTGCCAAGTAGCACGTGGGGCAAACGGCTCTGGTCGCCGCCGCTCAGCATCACGCAGTCCGTTTTGCGGAGGCGTTCCAGGTAGTCGGGCCTGGCAGTGTCTTCCCGGTCCTGAAGGGGCAGGATGCCCACGTTATCGCATCCCAGTTTCAGAAAGGCATCGGTGTATACGTTGCCCACCTCCTCAGGGAAGCGGGTGGCCGTGGTAATGACCTCGATGCGGGTGCCGGGGCCGTAAAGCTCATCATGGATGCGCTTAAGGATACCCTGGTTGAAAAAGTGTGAGGGTTGCTTGAGTTCCACGGCTTCCGGAGAAGGGGCGATGCCTTTGTCCTCGTTGCCGCCGATGGCCACTATCCTGCCTTTGGGTGATTTCATACTTATGGTGCTTTTATACGCCTGTACTTCTGCTTACTCCACCTTCACCTCGCCTTTCATGGTGGGGTGAAAGGTACAGTAATAGGCCGCACTTTTGGTGATGGCCATGCGCCAGCTGTCGCCGGAAGCCAGGGTGGGCGACTTCCAGGACGTTCCGGATTGCTCGGTGGCGTTGTGAGACACCATGTCCTTGTTCACGAACACGAGGGTATCACCGGCGCTGACCACCAGGGCAGCGGGCTTGAACTGCATCTGGCTGATCTCGATGGTGTGTACCTTGGGTTTGGGCAGGGGCGCAAATGTCGTGCAGAGCAGCATCAGCCCCAGCAGCGACAGATCGACCGGTAGCAGTTTCAGGGTTTTCATTTTTCGTTGAGTTGATTTTGCAGCATCTGGGCGTGCTCCAGGTGGGCTTGCAGCGCCGGAACTATACTTTCCAGCAGGCCGCGCAGTTCCTCGTTCTCCGACTCCGGTATCAGCAGGTCTTTCACAGCTGAAATAACCGCCTGATGGTAAGCCACCTCATTGTCTACATAGGCCTTGTCGAAAGCGGCGCCGGATTTAGTTTGTAGCATCTTGGCTGTTTTGGCTGCATTGGCCTGCAGTTGCTTGCCCACGGCGTTCTCCTGCGGCGTTACACCCAGCTTCTGTACCAGGTCGGTGGCCTGCTTAATCACCGCTTCGTGGTCGTTAATCATGGTTTGGGCGAACTGCAGCACAGCCTCGTTCTCAGACCGTTCCTGCGCCAGGCGGGCCTGGTCAATGTCGATCTGGTTGGCGATAACGGCTACAGAGGCTACTTCGGCGTCAGATAATTTGGGGCTTTCCTGCGCGGTGGCAGGTGCCGCGAGCAGGGCAAAGTATAAAAGTATACCCATGGCCCAAAGCGTTGTTGATTTTAATGCTTTCATAGTTATAAAGAGTTTGGTTTATACATTAGAGAAAGATTTCGCCTAGTCGTTACAAAAACTCGGGGGTTTGTTTTCAGCTGCCGCAGAACAGCCCCAGCACACCGCCATAAACCAGGTGGCCCAGCAGCGTGACCAGCGGGGTGCCGCGGCCATAGTTCAGGGCCAGGAAGCCCGGCGGCTCGAGTTGGCGCGTAGGGGTAGGCCCCTGGTAGGAGTTTGCCACGCGCGGGTGTAGCGTGGTCAGCAACTGCAGGCCGACTGTAAGTACAAAGGCGCCGTGCACAAAGCCTACGGCCATCCCAAACCACCAGGTGCTCAACTGGCTGCTCTCGAAAGCGGCCGCGTAGATAAAGGCGAAAAGCCAGCCCATGACCAGGTGCACCGCAAAACCGAGCAGTGGGGCCTTGTTGCGGTTCGGGGTGAAAAAGGTGCCCAGCAGAAAGGGCAAATCCATGCGCGTAAGGCCCAGCGGCCGGGACGCGGCCATCAGTATCGTCAGTATAAGCGTGGCCGCGAAGCCCCATAAAAAGAGATCACTTGTAGGCATAAGGCTGTTCCTGTTGCTGGTATACTTCGTTAAGGGCAAGTGCCGCGTTAATCAGGCCAATGTGCGTGAAGCCCTGCGGGTAATTACCCAGCAGCGCTCCGGTCTCGGGATCAATTTCCTCGGACAGCAGCCCGGCGGGGCTGGCGTGTTTGAGGAGGGTATCAAACAACTCCCTGGCTTGTTCGGGCTCACCGGACCGTGCCAGTACTTCCACGAGCCAGAAGTTGCAGATGCCGAAAGCTCCCTCACCGCCCTCCAGGCCGTCTGTTACGCCACGGTAGCGGTAAAGCAGCTTGTGCTTCAGCAGCTGTTGGCAGATCATTTTGGTAGTGGAACGCATGCGTTCAGCCGAGGCCGGACAATAACCCACCAGGGGCAGGGTGAGCAGGCTGGCATCCACGTCGTTTCCGCGAAAGGCCCGGGTGTAAGTCTGCAACTCCTGGTTATACCCGGCTTCCTCTATACTTTCCCGGATGCGGTCTTTTGTTTCGCTGAACTTCTGCACCGGCGCATCCTCCCATTTATACTTTCGGGCAAGTTTCAGCAAGCGGTCCAGCCCCACCCAGGCCATTACCTTGGAGTGGGTGTGGAGGGCCAGGTCAGCGCGTATTTCCCAAATGCCGTTATCAGGTTGCTGCCAGCTGCGGCAGATAATCTGGCCCAGGCCCAGCAGAAATTTGCGGGTGTCGCGGTCGAAGACTTCCACCAAGGGCGCATAGGCATGCACGGCGTCGAGCACCTCGCCGTATACATCGAGCTGAAACTGCTTGTCCGCACCGTTTCCGATCCGGACTGGGGTGGAGTTTTGGTAACCTGTTAGCCAGCCCAGTACTTGCTCCTTCAGGGAGGCGTGGCCGAATACCGAGTATACCACCTGCAGCTTTGGCCGGGTAAGGCGCGTGGCGTGCAGAATCCAGTTCATGTAGGCGTGTGCCTCCTCGGTGTAGCCCAGTTTTACCAGCACTCTTATCGTGAAAGAGGCGTCCCGGAGCCAGCAGTAGCGGTAATCCCAGTTGCGCTCCCCGCCCAGCTCTTCGGGAAGGGAAGTGGTAGGAGCTGCGACGATAGCCCCGGAGGGGGCATGCGTGAGCAGCTTGAGGGCCAGCACGCTGCGCAACACCTCTTCCTTGTACAGCCCCTCATAGCGGCACCGGCTGCTCCAACTTTGCCAGTAATTTATACTTTGGATCATCCGCTGAAAACCTGTTTCCCTTAGCTCGGGCAATACGGCAGGGCTTTGGCTGGAGTAGCTGAGTGAGAAGCTGACCTGCGCGCCGGGTGCTACGGTAAATGCTGCGGTGGCCATACTTTCCGTTATGGCAAACTGACCGGGCTCCAGGGTGCTGAGCAAGGTATAGATGTTTTCGTGCCAGGCAAAGTGAATGCCCAGCCGCTTCCTGTCCTGCAGGCGCGGCGTGTTTTTGCCGTAGTAGGTTCGGGGCACATACTCCAGCCGGAAGGTTATACTTCCCGAAACAGCCTCCACCACGCGCAGCAACTCATGGTCAGGGAAGAGGGCACGGGTCTTATCTTCCTCAGTTTGAACCGTGAAGGCATCCAACAGCCGTGCCTGGCCATCGGCTGTTTCAAAAACAGTTTCTACTACGTTGGTGCCCTCTAGGTAGCGTTGGCGGGAAGTATACTTGCCCACAGGGCGAATGCTGAAGTAGCCCCCGCGTGCATCATCCAACAGGGCGGCAAAAATGGCGGGCGAGTCGAACTCAGGCAGGCAGCACCAATCAACCGAACCCGTGTTGCAAACCAGGGCAGCAGCGCGGGCGTTGCCAATCAATGCGTAGTCCGACAGGGGGAGGGCCATGGCAGGTTTATACTTGCTTGTCGTGGGGGAGCGCCTGCAGCACCCGTGCCACCAGGGCATCGCAGCGCTTGTTGCCAAACTCAAACACATCCTGGCTCACCGACAGCTTAAACAGGCTCTCTTTTAAATGCGCTTTGGCCCGGTGCAAGCGTACTTTTACGTTGCTCTCAGACAGGTCCAGGCACTGGCTGATTTCCTGCACCGGCATGTCTTCTACCTCGCGCAGCGTGTACACAATTCTATACTTTTCGGGAATGTTGTCGATGGCTTTTTCCAGTAGTTGCTTTACTTCCTGCCGTATCGCGAGTTGCTCGGGGTTCATGGGGTTGGTCTGGTTTAACAGGTGTGAAAAATCCTCTGGCTGGTCTACCAGAAGCGAATGAGGCGAGAGCCTTTTCTGCTCGCGCAGCCGTGCCAGGGCATTGTTTATCCCTATCCGGATGAGCCAGGTGGAGAACAGGGAATCGCTGCGGAACTGGTGGAGCTTCTCGAAGGCCTTCAGGTAAGTGTCCTGCATGGTGTCTTCCACCTCCTGCTCCTGTTTAAGGTAGCTCCGGATAACGCGGTAGAGCTTCTGGTTGTGCCGGCGCATCAGAAGTTCATACAGCGATACTTCTCCGGCAAGTACCCGCTCGATGACCGCTGCATCCGGTAGGGCTGTGTTTTCGGCTACTGTGGTTTGCTTCATGATTGAAAGTATGATTTGTTGATTAGATGCGCTGTTTGCCAATGCGTTACAATGTTTTGTAACGTTTTTGCCAGGATTTCATCTAACTATCAGAATTTAAACTTAAAGGAGGATAAATCATGGGAACATTTGCATCAACAACCAGTGCGCACAGGGCGGAACGCCCGGCGTACGACCGCGTGGCCACCGCCACCAACCTACTCAAGTATACCTACGGCCTGGTGCCCATCATAGCGGGCCTGGATAAGTACACGCACCTGCTCACCGACTGGAATAAGTACCTGGCACCGGCTGTGGCGGACATCCTGCCCTTCAGCCCGGGCACCTTTATGAGTATAGTGGGTATTATTGAGATTGTGGCCGGCGTGCTTGTCTTCGTGAAACCAAAAATCGGGTCGCTGATCGTGAGCCTGTGGCTGGTGGGCATTGCCCTAAACCTGCTGCTCACCGGTGAGTATTTTGACGTGGCCGTGCGTGATCTGGTGATGGCGATTGGCGCGTTCACCCTATACTTGCTCTTGCCAGACGATAAGGCTTAGGAACAGGGTAGAGGTGAGGCCTAACATATTTTTTGTCTGGATAAGGGGCTGGCTGCTTCCCTTAACTTCGGGGAAAGTGGGGCATCAATAGGGTATGGCGTCCGTATTAGGGCAAGCTTACGTACAAGATACTGATTACCAGAAAGTACAGGAGCCCCGCGCTTCTGAACCCTGGAAGCAGCAACTTGCATGAGGCTATTTACACAAGGTGCTTCTGTCTATGCTTTCTGGTAGGTGAAGTATAGGCAGAAGCATTT
Organism: Pontibacter chinhatensis; assembly: GCF_900113285.1. Lineage (GTDB taxonomy): Bacteria > Bacteroidota > Bacteroidia > Cytophagales > Hymenobacteraceae > Pontibacter > Pontibacter chinhatensis. The sequence continues at coordinate 46,596 of NZ_FOOT01000013.1, read as the reverse complement.
TGTGTGCTAAGCCGTATCTGGAATAAAGTATGGAATGAGTGGCTGGTTTACAGTTGCTTCCTATCAGGCAAGCGGAACATGCCGGCTTATTCTCCCTTTGCGTGGTCACTTCTCTTACTAATGCTATGGAAACCTTACCTATCTATATCTCAGTTGTTTTCGCGCTCACTACTTTGCTGGCTGTCTGGCTGTTTTTCAGGGCAGCGCATTTTTCGAAGTATGTGCTGGCCCTTAGCTTAGCCTGGCTTGCCGCACAGGGTGGCCTGGCCCTGACGGGGTTCTATACTGTAACCAACACGCTTCCTCCCAGAATGCTGCTGTTGGTTCTGCCGCCCCTGCTGCTTATCGCCATTCTGTTTGCTACCAGCAGGGGCAGGCAGTTTATAGACGGACTGGACACTGGCGCACTAACCTTGCTGCATTTGGTGCGGGTACCGGTAGAAGTGGTGCTGTTCTGGTTGTTTCTGGGGGGAGTAGTGCCGGAGTTGATGACCTTTGAGGGGCGGAACTTCGATGTCCTGTCAGGGCTGTCTGCTCCCGTAGTGTACTATTTGGGCTACCGTAGAAACAGCAGCGTGCCCAAAGGTTTCCTGTTAGCCTGGAATTTTCTTTGCCTCGGGCTCCTGTTAAACATTGTCATCAACGGAATTCTGTCGATTCCCACGCCCTTTCAGCAATTCGCTTTCAACCAGCCCAATGTGGCTTTGTTATACTTTCCATTTGTCTGGTTGCCGTGTTTTATAGTGCCAGTGGTGTTTTTCTCGCACCTGGCTACCATAAAGCAGTTGCTGGCTTACAAAGGCAAAGCGGCTGGCAATGGGATTGATAAATCCGGAAGTCCTTTTTTACGTTCAGCTTAAATGGTTAAGAGTTGAACCTCCAGGATTGGTATGATAAAGCAGAAATTCAAGAAGGGCGATCACGTGCGCTGGAACTCCGAGGCGGGCTACGTGTCAGGCACCATCATCAGGGTGCATACGTCGGACTTCGACTACAAAGGCCACCGGCACCGCGCCAGCCAGGAGGAGCCACAGTACGAAATTAAAAGCGATAAAACGGACCACATTGCCGCCCACAAGGGTACTGCCCTTTCTAAAATTGAGTAAGCGCAGCGCAACGGTCCGCTACCTGATATGATTGCAAAAAACCTCACCATCTGGACGTTTGGGCACTCTACCCGCAGCCCGGAAGAATTTGTGGCTGCCCTTAGCTCCTTCGGGATAGAAGTGCTGGCCGATGTGCGCCGGTACCCGGGCTCCAGAAAGTATCCGCATTTTAACGTGGATGCGCTGCAAGCCCTTCTGCCCGAAGCCGGCATTGATTACATGCCTTTCACAGAGCTCGGTGGCCGGCGCAAACCGCGTCCGGATTCTACCAACACCGTATGGAGAAGCGAATCTTTCCGGGGCTACGCAGACTATGCGGAGACAGCTGAATTTGCCACAGGCATTGCGCGGCTAACGGAAGTAGCTACCCGGAAAAGGACGGCCTATATGTGCTCGGAGGCCGTGTGGTGGCGCTGTCACCGGGCCATCATCTCCGATTACCTCAAAGAGCGAAACTGGCGCGTGATGCATATCATGAAAGAAGAAGTCGCCAAAGAGCACCCCTATACTTCGGCCTATCTGAAAGTACATTCTTGAGAGGATGGGAAAAGCATAACTAAGCCCAGAGCGGGCCAAAAGAGGAGGAGCAAAGTATAAGTATAAGTATAAGTATAAGTATAAGTATAAGTCAGCTTATACTTTACTATACCTTCCTTGTAAGCCAATGGTAACCAAGTTTATACTTATGAAACCAGGTTTAGGCAACGTGGATCTATATAGCTGGTCCAGATAATCTCTTCTAAATAAGCTGATACCATACTTTACGGGGCACCTGAAAAAAGAAGAGCCTGCTGCGGAAAGTAGTATGGCTGTTAAATGATTTTTTCAGTAAAAGGATAAGTGCTGGCACAAAGCGCTTGTAAAAGTATAAAATAAACCAACTATGGAAGTAAAAGAAGTAAGAGCATTTGGTACAGAGGCAGCTGAGGCGCCATTAAATCAACTAAACATTAACCGCAGAAAACCTACGCCGCATGACGTAGAGATTGACATCCAGTATTGTGGCGTATGCCACTCTGATCTTCACACGGCACGAAACGAATGGCATGGGACCGTCTATCCCTGCGTACCCGGCCATGAAATTGTCGGCAGGGTCATACGTGTCGGCGAGCATGTTTCTAAATTTAAAGTAGGCGACTTAGTGGGGGTAGGCTGTATGGTGGATAGCTGCCGGGAGTGCCAGTACTGTAGAGAGGATCTGGAACAATACTGCGAGAAAGGCAATATCCAGACCTATAACTCACCCGATAAACACCTGGGCACCCAAACCTACGGCGGGTACTCCGAAAGCATTGTAGTAGACGAGGATTTCGTTTTACGCGTCCCTGAAAACCTAGACTTGCCAGCTGTGGCGCCATTGTTGTGCGCAGGCATCACGACGTACTCGCCGCTGAAACACTGGCACGTGGGGCCTGGTCAGAAAGTAGGGGTGGTTGGGCTTGGTGGCCTGGGGCACATGGCCGTTAAAATCGCCAAGGCAATGGGTGCCGATGTGATTGTGTTTACCACTTCCCCTTCTAAGGTAGAAGACGCTAAGCGACTTGGTGCTGATGATGTGGTGCTCTCCAAGGATGAGGCCCAGATGCAACGTTACGCCGGAAAGCTGCACTTCGTCCTGGATGCCGTTTCTGCCCAGCACGACATCAACGCTTACCTGAACCTGTTACGGGTGGACGGAACCCTGGCTTTGGTAGGGGCGCCGGAATACCCGCTTCCGGTGGCAGCCTTCAGCCTTATCCCGGCCCGCAGAAGCTTTGCCGGGTCTTTGATTGGCGGCATCGCTGAAACGCAGGAAATGCTCGATTTCTGCGGCAAACATAATATCGTGTCGGATATAGAGCTAATTAACATCCAGCAGATCAACGAAGCCTATGAACGTCTGCTGAAAGGGGATGTAAAGTACCGTTTCGTCATCGACATGACTTCGCTGAAGCAATAGGTATAAAGCAGTAGATGGTATAGGTGGCAGAGAGTTTATACTTCACTTATGCCCGCTACCTGAAAAAGTGACAACAAATGGCTTAAAATAAAAGACCTCCTGCCGTAGTTACAGCAGGAGGTCTTTGTTTATACTATAGAGAATTCAGGTCAGAAGATACGCCTGCATCTTCTTAGTTTCCATTTTCCTCCAGCCACTTTCTGGCATTCACGAAAGCCTCCATCCAGGGCGATACTTCATCCTGTCGGCCTTTCGGATAATGTGCCCACTGCCACTGCAGGAGCGAGCGCTCGATGTGCGGCATCATTACCAGGTGGCGTCCTGTCTCGTCGCAGATCATAGCCGTGTTATAGTCAGAGCCGTTCGGGCAGGCAGGATACGTATCGTAGGCGTACTTGGACACGATCTGGTACTTGTCCTCTGTGTGTGGCAGGCTAAAGCGGCCTTCCCCGTGCGATACCCAAACACCCAGCGTACTTCCGGCCAGGCTGGAAAGCATCACGGATTTGTTTTCCTGAATCGTCAGCGAGGTAAAGATACTTTCGTGTTTCTGGCTGGTGTTATGCAGCATTTGTGCCTTTTGCTCATGGCCCATGGTAATGAAGCCTAGCTCCACAAACAGCTGACAGCCGTTGCAAATACCCACCGATAAGGTGTCTTCCCGGTTAAAGAAGTTCTCAATGGCGGTTTTCGCTTTCTCGTTGTACATAAAGGCACCAGCCCAACCCTTGGCAGAACCAAGTACGTCAGAATTAGAGAAGCCACCCACTGCACCAATGAAGCGGATATCTTCCAGGGTTTCCCTTCCAGATATCAGGTCCGTCATGTGCACGTCCTTCACGTCAAAGCCAGCCAGGTACATGGCGTTCGCCATCTCGCGCTCGGAGTTACTTCCTTTCTCGCGGATGATAGCAGCCTTTATTCTTGGCTTGGAAGGGTCTATCACTGGCTTTTTGCCATCGAAGCTAGCCGGGAATTTATACTTCAGCTCGTGCTTCTTGTAGTTGTCGAAACGCTCTTTGGCGCTTACCGGCCCACTTTGCTTGATGTCCAGCAGGTACGAGGTCTTAAACCAGGTATCACGCAGCTGGGCAATGTCGAAGCTGTAAGCATCCGCGCCGTTTTTCAGCTCCAGGGTGGCAGCGTTTGTGCTTGTACCTATCTTGTGGAAAGGAACTCCGTTTGCTTGTAGGGTTGCTTCTACGTCTGCCGTGGCCTGGAATACAACGCCTATGTTTTCAGCGAAGAGCACTTTCACGCTGTCTTCCTCGCCCAGTGAGGTAAGGTCGATGGTAGCACCCAGGTTATTGTCGGCAAAGCACATCTCCAGCAGGGTGGTAATCAAGCCGCCGCTGCCAATATCGTGGCCTGCGGCTATTTTACCTTCTTTAATCAAGCCCTGCAGCGTATCAAAGGCCTTGCTGAACAGCCCGGCATCGGTCACATCCGGCGTTTCGTTGCCAATTTTGTTAACGATCTGCGCAAAAGAAGATCCGCCTAATTTATAGGCATCGTTGGATAGGTTGATGTAGTAAATGTTTCCACCGTCGCGCTGCAGCACCGGCTCCACCACCTGGCGTACGTTGCTGCAGTTTCCTGCGGCAGAAATGATCACCGTGCCTGGTGCGATAACCTCCTCGTCCTTATACTTCTGCTTCATCGAAAGCGAGTCTTTACCGGTCGGGATGTTAATGCCCAGGGCAATGGCAAAGTCAGAGCAGGCTTCTACTGCCTGGTACAAGCGGGCGTCTTCTCCTTCGTTCTTCGAGGCCCACATCCAGTTGGCAGAAAGCGACACGCTCTTCAGGCCATCTTTCAGCGGAGCCCACACAATGTTGGACAAGGACTCGCCAATGGCGTTGCGGCTACCAGCGGCCGGGTTAATCAGCGCTGAGATAGGGGAGTGGCCAATAGAGGTTGCGATGCCTTCTTTGCCCTGGAAGTCCAGTGCCATCACACCGCAGTTGTTGAGCGGCAGTTGCAGCGGACCGGCACACTGCTGCTTGGCCACACGGCCACCCACGCAGCGGTCCACTTTATTGGTGAGCCAGTCCTTACAGGCCACAGCCTCCAGTTGCAGCACCTGCTCCAGGTACGTATGCAGCTGGTCTTTATCGTAAGTCACGGGCTGGTACGTTCTTTCAACCGTCTGGTCGGTCATCACCATTTTAGGCGAACTTCCAAACATATCGCTCAACTCCAGGTCCATCGGCTTTTCACCGGTAGAGGCTGATTCGAAGGTAAAGCGGTAGTCTCCGGTAACCTCACCCACCGTGTACATAGGGGCGCGCTCGCGTTCCGCTATCTTTTGCAGGGTGGCAATGTCTTTTTCGCCTATTACCAGGCCCATGCGTTCCTGCGATTCGTTTCCGATGATTTCCTTTGCAGAAAGGGTAGGGTCGCCAACAGGCAGTTTGTCCAGGTCAATTTTGCCACCGGTTTCTTCCACCAGTTCAGAGAGGCAGTTTAAGTGGCCGCCGGCACCGTGGTCGTGGATCGATACAATCGCGTTGTGCTCGCTCTCCACCATGCCACGGATGGCGTTAGCAGCACGTTTCTGCATCTCGGGGTTAGAGCGCTGGATGGCGTTCAGCTCAATGCCGGTGCCGTGCTCGCCAGTGTCGGCTGAGGATACGGCAGCACCGCCCATACCAATGCGGTAGTTCTCCCCTCCCAGAATAACGATTTTATCTCCTGTTTTCGGGTGTCCTTTCTGCGCCTGGCTTGCTTTGCCGTAGCCAATGCCACCGGCCAGCATGATCACCTTGTCATAGCCTAGTTTCCGTGGGGCTTCAAGCTCATCAGATTTCTCGTCGTGCTCAAATGTTAGAACAGAACCAGTAATGAGCGGTTGCCCAAACTTGTTTCCGAAATCTGTGGCGCCGTTGGAAGCCTTTATCAGGATGTCCATTGGTGTTTGGTAGAGCCACTCTCTTTCCTGCGTTGCCTTCTCCCACGGGCGGTCCTTCTCCAGGCGGGATAGAGCCGTCATGTAAACAGCTGTACCGGCCAACGGAAGTGCTCCCTGGCCACCAGCCAGTCGGTCACGGATCTCTCCGCCGGAACCAGTAGCGGCACCATTGAAGGGCTCTACTGTCGTCGGGAAGTTATGTGTCTCTGCTTTGATAGAAATAACCGATTCAAACTCGCTTACCTGGTAGAAGTCAGGCACATCAGCGCGTTTAGGGGCAAACTGCTGCACAACAGGCCCTTTCACAAAGGCCACGTTATCTTTGTAGGCAGAAACGATATCGTTCGGATTTGCCTCCGATGTTTTGCGGATTAGCTTGAAAAGCGAGGTGGGTTTCTCCACGCCATCAATCACAAATTTGCCATTGAAGATTTTGTGGCGGCAGTGCTCGGAGTTCACCTGCGAAAAACCGAACACTTCAGAGTCGGTCAGCGGGCGGCCCAATCTTTCAGAAAGCTTGTTCAGGTACTCCACTTCTTCCTCGCTAAGCGATAGTCCTTCCTGCTTGTTGTAGGTAGAGATATCGGTTACCGGCAGCACCGGCTCCGGCTCGATATGGATAGTATAGATATCCTGGTTCAGCCCGTTATACTTTTGGGAAAGCATCGGGTCGAAGTCCGTGAAATCTTCTTCCACAATTTTAAACTCCTCAATCCGGATGATTCCCTGAATGCCCATGTTCTGGGTGATTTCCACGGCATTGGTGCTCCAGGGGGTAATCATGGCGGCGCGCGGACCAACAAAATAACCGCTCAGGGCAGTTTCCTGCTTTAAAGTGGCGTTGCCAAAAAGCCATTCGAGTTTCGGAATGTCTGTAGAGCTCAGTTGCCCCTCAGATTGCAGGGCGTAAACTGTGTTAGGCTGACTATAAAAGAAGTGAAGCATGCTTATTTTGTTTCAAGGCACTAAGTTAGGTTTTAAATTTTAAAAATAGGAAAGGTGGCGAGCAGGAAAGGCATATTTCGCATCCATTTCAGCATAAGTGGGAAAGCCGGATTGGCCAGACTATTTCTTATATCAACCTGAGAACACCGGATTTAATTCCGGAGAGGCGTTCTGAAAGGAGCTAAAGCCTGTCAGTCGTAATCTGCTAACGCTTTAGCTCAACTGGTTTAAAACTAAAAGAATCTGGATTACCCAACCGTTTCTACAGGGGGGTGGGATGCACTAGAGGAGAGTAAGAACTGAAAAGGAGGCGAATGATGAACGTTCTTCTGGATCTGTCCTGCCGCTTCGGGAGGCAACCAACATTAACCTATACCAGGGCTCGCCCTGCCTGTTGCTGAGGAGCGCCCAGCCCAGGGGAGAAGTGGTGTGAAAACCGAAGGCCTGCAACGCATACGTTGCAGGCCTTCGGTTTATAGGTTAAGCTGTAAGCAAACAGTTCTTGTAACTTTACAGCATCATATAACTGTGTTACAGATGCCCATGTCAGCAACCTCCTGCTAACGCTTCAGTATTAACTTAAGCGTTTTATTGTCTGTAGGGCTAACGATACGCACCAGGTACATGCCTTCTTTCAGACTGCCTGCTGCAACCTCAATGGTGATTTGCTCATGAGCCATGGCTGTGCCTTTCTGCAGCTCCCTTACAAGGTTGCCTTGGGTGTCGTAGAGGTTAACAGTATAGTTTCCTGCATCCTGCAGCATGAACTGCACGGTCGCTTTGTCGCTGAAGGTGGTAGGGTAGGCAAGTGCCTGCATCGCCTCCTGCTGCTGTACGCTCTCGCATGGGCTTGCTACCTCCGTCTCCACACGGAACCTGATGTCATCGATGGCGCCCGAGCCGGCGAAGTTGCCCGAGCCGTCCCTACCGTCCAGCACCACTTTCAGCTTTGTTACGCCTCTTGTATTGCCCAGGTCAACTGTCTGCTTGCTGTTGTCGCCCTTTGTCTTCAGGTGTATCTTGTGTAGCTCGTTTCCCGCTTCATCATACATGTATACCCACGACATATCCTCATAGTGGTCCAGGTCGAGCAGGCCCAGAGACTCAAGCGTTACCGGTCCGATGGCAGAGAAGTCTAGTATCAATTCGCCGCCCCACTGATTGTCGTCCGGCACATCCGACAGATCCGTGTTGATTATCAGTACACGGCCCCAATCGGTGGTGTAGAGGTCGGTATCATCACCTGTAGGTGCCCGAGTGTTGAAGATGGCGGCATGATTCTCTGAGGCATAGGTTTCGATGCTTCCCGGGTTACGCTTTCTGCCCATTATACTTACCGGCCCCGCATCAGTTTCTATACTTGAGATTAGGCCGTTCTTCTCGCTGTTGAAGTCGATAAGGTACTCCTTGGCGGTCAGCTCTGAGGTAGATGGTGTTACGGCAACCATCGTGGAGGCGGAGCAACCAGTCTCAGGATCAGTGACGGTTAAAGTATAATCGCCGGCCACTTTCACCGTCGGGTTTTGCTCGGTGGAAGTATAGCCATTCGGACCAGTCCAACTGTAGGTTACGCCCTCTCTGTCCGATGAGCCGGTGAGTTGGACAGAACCGCTTGCACAGTCCAGCCTGCCGCCGGTAGCACTGATAGAAGGTCCCTCATCACGGGTAACTTTTACGGTGTACTCTACCGGGCATCCTTTTGCATGCTGGAGTATTAAAGTATAGGTGCCCGGAGCATCAACAACCGGGTTGAGGGTTCTATAACCCGAAACGATGTTACCCCCATCGCTGGCCAGCCATATGGGCCAACCAAAATCATTCGTAATGGATCCTTCCAGCGTCACGGTAGGATTGTTGCATGTGAGCACTTTATCAGGACCTGCACTACCTTCCGGAAAACGTAGTTGCGTTACCCCTATTGAAGCGCTTGAGGTTAATCCTGAGGCCATGTGCTTTACCTCAAGCCTATACTCGCCTGGTTCCTTAACAGAAGCATGTCGTGCGTCCGACACATAATCATTAGGGCCGGTCCAACTGTACGTAATGCCCTCCGTCACCTCTTTGCCATTCAGTGTAACAAATGAGATTAATGTAATTGGATTACTGTCACAGTCAACCCGGGGAACATTACCATCACCGATACGTGCAACTAAAACATCTTCTGCTTCAGTAACCACCATAGCGTCTTGCATGGTGCAGCCGGCCGGGCTTGTCAGGAAGATGGTATAGGTGCCTGGCGCGTCGACAGTAGGCGTGTAGGTGTTTGCTCCAGATACAATGTTGCCACCGTTGCTGGCCTCCCACGACACATGGTAAAAATTGTAAGCTTTACCCTGCAGCTTTATGGAGGTATCCGTTGAATGCATCGTTAAGTCAGGGCCGGCATAATCATCCGGAAAGCCCGGCCCATAAACGATGTACTCTTTGGAAGATGTAAGCCCATCTGCATTGCTAACAGTGAGCCTGTACCAGCCGGGGACTGTTACTACTACGTCCTGTGTATTGGCCTCAAAGCTCGCAGGGCCAGTCCAGGAGTAGCTGAAGCCTTCTTTCGTAAGAGTTTCATCAACATATATTTGACTTTCCATTAACACCTCCGTGACGGCGCAATCCAGTATATTGCCTGTCTTGGAAGTATTTATCTCTAACCTGATAGTGTTAGCTGTAGATGAATTAACAAATGCAGATTTTGCTACTGCATTTGTGTTGGCCAAGAGGTATAGAGCCAAGCTTAAAAAAAGGAAGCGTAGTGAAGGGTAGACTTGCTGCCACTTAAAGTGTGTTTGTTTCATGCTGTAACTGTAGACTTTTTTCATAGCGTGTTATGTAAGAATGGTATTTGTAAAGACAAAGCGAAGCCGTGCGATGCATCTGTGGCTTCATCGCTTCTAAAGTTTTGATTTAATTGAAGTTGATGTTAGTTGATGTTCTTAACTGCAGGGAGAAAAAACATCAGGCTGGAGAGGGTTAAGTAGAGTTTTGCATAGGTACAAGTTTGGTTTATCATTTGTTGACTATGAATTTGCACTTGTAAGGCGCAGCATCCTGATTAATTATTGGACTATTATATGCTAATACCTTGCTACGAAATTGTACTGGTTTGATATGTGACACTTCTGCGTTTCCTTAGGTATAGGTGTGATTTTACGGGTGAAAAGACACTTCTAACTGGTGAACGGTTAATGATTCTCCGTTAAGGGTAGTTTAAAAGAAGGAAGCGCTGGATGTAAATACTTCTTTATGAGGGATAGAGATTATATCTTGGTATAAAGAATAGAAAACAGCAACCACACCTGCTTTTTACCTTTCTGGTCTTGCATGAAAAGAGAAAAAGTTGGCGTGTAAAGCAGAAAGTCCTCCTACTGACACACTTTCTGCTGCAAACATGCATGTTTGGAGGCCACAACCGAATGCCGCAGACCTAGGAGTATCCTATACTTCACCCGATCCCACACATTGTATAACATTGGCTTGCCTCAGGCTAAGCACTACTGCCTACACTGTCGACGCAAATCGTGGGTAGGCAAATTGTCTTCAGATATAATGGAAGAGAAGACGAATAGGCGTTGAGACTTAAGTAGTTCAAGAAACCTACTGAACACAAAAGCCGCTCCAGTTTTACCATGAAGCGGCTTTTGTAACGCAACTCATCAAATTAGCGAAGCTTAACCACAGGAACTTTACCGCTGCGGACGAATAAGTCCAGGCAGAAGCGTAGCAAAACTCGCCTCCCAGAAGCAGCCCCTGACACCATCTTCCCTTTCAGAATGTATAGTGAACAGTTACCTCTTCAAGCATTTCCGAAAGTGATATTTTGACAGTTTCACCAAGGATAAGGCTTGCGCCGCTGTTACCTATTCCTGCGTATTTATCACCAACAGGGGAATTTGGTTATGCCAAACGATTTCCCGGGTTATGCTGTGACGGAATAGTTGTTCCAGAAAGCTAGTCTGATGGGTGAACATGGCTAGAATCTCCCCGTGGCTGGCAGCAGCGTATTGTTCTATCGTAGTGGCAACGTCTTCACCTTCGAGGAGCTCAATTTCAATGGCTTGGTAATTGGTCTTCTGCCTTTGGGTTAGGAGTAATTTCTCTGTGTCGATATGTTCCTTGTATTCCATCGGAGGAACGTGAATGATTTTGATGGTCGCTTGCAGCAATCGGGCATAAGGCACTAAAGCCTCCGCTTCCTCACCAAGGTTTTTGAGATCTGATGCGTATAGCAAATGAGTAATAGGGGTGGAGATGGCGTGATCCGGAACCACCACAACCGGAACACTGCAGTGGTTGATCACGTCCACAGTGTTGCTGCCGAGGAGTACTTTCTTTAATCCGCTGGCTCCCCTGGAGCCCATAATGACCATATCTATAGCATGCTCCTGTACAAAGGATTCCACCACCTTTTCCACCCCGGCACCATGAGCAATCTGGTGGCTAAGCGTGAAGCCATCAGCTGTGATTTCAGCTTCTAAAGCGCTGAACTGCTTTTCTGCCCATTCAAGGAGCTCCTGCTTGAAGTGGTCTGAAGGCTGCCGGGCAATGGTAGGCCCTACGTTGGGCAATACGTGCAGCAGAATTAATTCTGCCTGTAGCTGCCGGGCAAAGCCCTCGGCGAACCGTATAGCTATTTTGGAGCAGTCAGAAAAATCTGTTGGAACGATAATTTTCATAAGTTTTTATTTTAGATCACCAATGATAGAGTATCGGAATAGAAGTTCTGTACTAATGCCAGCACCAAGAAAAAGCCCGCTATATATTGTTAAGCCTGTAGTAGACCAGGGTGGAGAAGTCAGGCCAATCACCCAATCCCTTAAAGTCCATCCCCGAGCTAAAGCTTCCTGCTTGAATATTATGAGCCCAGCTAAGTATACAAACAGGTCGCGTATCATGCTGTACCAGGGCGCTTTAACCTTAATTTTTATACTTGTTGCTCACAGATAGGAATATAACAAATTAAGTTGAAAGTTGCTACTTGTTGCAGTCGCGCACAAGCTTTCTGTTTGTTCAATACTATCAGTAGTCTTTTTATTCCTATCGGGTACTGCTGTGGAGCAATCATGTAGAAGCATAGAAGTATAGCTTTCTTTGGTTCTAAGCCTTATGCCCTAATCAAGGTGCGCAGCGACTGTATGTGTTATGGGGAATATGCGGAACTCAATGATTTGTGGGGAGGCCTTAAAATCACCCATTAAATAAGACTCGTTTTTAGGAAAGAGGATGATTGTATTATTAATAGCTAAAAAGAAAAAGCCGCTCCAGTTTCACCTGAAGCGGCTTTGGTAGCCCTAAGGATTGAATTATCGAATTTTATTCACAAGGATTTGCTAGCAGTGCTTGAATTTGTGTAAGCACCCTACAACATTATTGCCCTGCAATACTGGAAGCAAACCAATGCAAATCTTTCTGCACTATCTCAGATAAGGAGGGTTTTTATGAGATTCAGAGACAACAAGTGTAACTGTTAACAAGGCCGGCTCCAGTTAATGGGAGCCGGTCTCATAAACCCACTTATGTCAAGCAGGTAGCTGAACTGGTTTATTGTCTTACTTTTAAAGCAACAGCGCAGGAGCTGCCGTTTCAAGACAGCTCCTGCGCTGTTGTCTACAAGCCCTGCTCGTCGGCACTTGGTCCGTAACTACCTGGAATAGGAATGTTCAGCAACCGCAAGTACAAGCCAAGCTGCGCCCTGTGATGGATTGTTTGCGCCAGCGCATGGCGGATAGTTTCATACTTCGAAAGGGTCATGTAAACTACAGTACCGTTACGTAGCGACCAGGGCTCTTCCAGTTGCTCTTCTGTCGCCTGCTCCAAATCTGCTTTGGCCTTTGCCAGGTTTTTCTCGAGCAGCGTTAAGAGCTCTTCCGTATTATTTACATTGCCAGGATTGTAGGGGTTGGCAGCAAAGTCAAGCTCATCGGTAGTAACAGCTAAGGTGACCCAGGTGGGCAAGTCAGCAATGTGCAGTGCGAGATCTTTAACAGGCATGCTTTTGGGGTGAGGCCGCCAATCGTATTTGTCGTCTGGCACGATGCTTAGCATGTTGCGGGTTTTCTGCCCTTCTTCCTCGATTTCTTTCAGAAGCTTTTCGATTAGTTTCATAGGTTTATGCTGTTGATGTAGATAAAGCAATACTACTAAATAAACTAGTGTTAGCCAATAAATTTAGCTTGAAGTATTGGCTATTGGTAGACGCATATAATGCAGGAGAAAAGCAACCTGCCATAAAGACTATTCAACAATTGCCTTAATGCAAGAGAGCAGACCTGAAAGAGGCAGGCCGATAGAAGAGAATCAGAAAACTTTTGGTTGTTAAGCGTCCGAATAGTGTCTGAAGGGCGTAAAAAAAGCCGCTCCAGTTTTAGCTGAAGCGGCTTTGGTAGCCCGTAGGGGAATCGAACCCCTGTTACCAGAATGAAAATCTGGCGTCCTAACCCCTAGACGAACGGGCCGTTCTGTCTGATTGTGGTGCAAATATAGCCGGTGTTTTTGAATATGCAAAACTAAGCAGTAAATATTTTTGTCTTATAGGTATAAGATGCTAAGGGCCAGGGTGGAAAAAAATGTTGGTTTTACACTATCCTAAATCGTAACTTAGCAGCATTAACATAACTCTCAATATCTAGATACCATGTCTAAAATTAAAGTTGCAATTAACGGCTTTGGCCGAATCGGCAGACTTGCCTTCAAGGCGCTGCTTCAAAAGGAGAATGTGGAGGTAGTTGCCATCAACGACCTGACAGATACCAAAACACTGGCACACCTGCTGAAGTATGACTCCGTGCATGGCAAATTTAACGGTACGGTAGAGGCCTCTGAAGGCGGCATCATCGTAAATGGCAGCGAGATAAAAATCACAGCAGAGCGCGACCCTAAGAACCTGCCATGGGGCACACTGGGCGTAGACGTAGTGCTGGAGTCTACTGGCCGTTTCGTGGATGAAGCCGGTGCTGGCGGACACCTGGAAGCTGGTGCCAGAAAGGTAGTTATCTCGGCTCCTGCCAAAGGCAACCTAAAGACAGTTGTGCTTGGCGTTAACGATGATGTGCTGACTGGCGAGGAAAGAATCGTTTCCAACGCTTCGTGCACCACTAACTGCCTGGCCCCAATGGCTAAAGTACTGGACGATGCCTTCGGTATCGAGAAAGGATATATTACAACCGTACACGCATACACCGCTGACCAGAACCTGCAGGACGGTCCGCACAAAGACCTGCGCCGCGCCCGCGCTGCTGCTTACTCTATCGTGCCTACCTCTACTGGTGCTGCCAAGGCTGTTGGCCTGGTACTGCCTCACCTGAAAGGTAAACTGGACGGCGTAGCGATGCGCGTTCCAATTCCGGATGGCTCACTGACGGACCTGACTTGTGTGCTGAAGAAGCCAGCGACGAAAGAAGAAATCAATGCTGCCATGAAAAAGGCTGCTGAAGGCGAGCTGAAAGGAATCCTGGAGTATACAGAAGACCCAATCGTTTCCATCGACATCGTAGGCAATACACACTCTTGTATTTTCGACGCCGAGATGACTTCTGCCAACGAAACACTGGTGAAAGTTGTGGGCTGGTACGATAACGAGGCTGGCTACTCTAACCGCGTTGCCGACCTGATCGCACGCATCGGTTAAGTATAACCTTTTTTAAAGTATAGAAGGGGCTGCTCTGTTGAAGTGCAGCCTTTCTTTTTTAAATACAAACTATGCGGCTGCCTTAAAAGTATAATAATGATGAAGATCATGGTTTATATTAATTAAACGCTATACTTTTACAGACAAGTATACAACTTATAAATAGCGTGTCTGTTTCAGCTGCTGCTGCGCCGGATACCATACTTTACTGACGTTACATCATCCATCTAAACCGCACAAACATGAGAAGGATTTTAGTGCCAACTGATTTTTCGGAGGAGGCCCGCAACGCCTACGAGGTAGCTGTATCAATTGCACGCCGTACCGGTGCTGCCATTAAACTGCTGCACGTGGTAGAGGCGCCTTACTACGGTCCGAGCTTTAGCGTAACCGGCGATGCCATGGTAGGCTCTAACGGCATGGAACAGGTATACATGCTGCGCCTGCTGGAGCACACGAAAGCCAAGATGAGCGAGCTGCTGGGCAGCGTGCTACGCGATGGCGTGGAAGTAGTGGAGGAGGTAACTGTAGACCGCCCGATCAACAAAATCAGAAGGACTATAAAAGAGGATGCTGTGGACCTGGTGGTGATGGGATCGAAGGGGTCGAGCGGGCTGGATGAGTTCTTGATTGGCTCTAACACCGAGAAAGTGGTGCGCACCGCCGATTGCCCCGTGCTGACCGTGAAGAACCGCATGGCTGACTTTCACCCACGCGAGATCGTGTTGGCGTCTGACTTCAAGCGTGAGATCCGCAGCGCCATGGAGCAGTTTAAGCAGTTCCAGCAGCTGTTTGGTGCACGCCTGCACATGGTGTACATCAACACGCCGGGCGCTTTTGAATCGAGCTCTAACCTGCGCAGCAAGCTGCAGTACACTGCCGAGAAGTATGGCCTGGAGAACTATACCATCAATATTTACAACGATGTGATGGAAGAGGATGGCATCCTGCACTTTGCCCACGACATCAGTGCCGACATGATCATGATGGCCACGCACGGCAGAACCGGCCTGTCGCACCTGCTCAGCGGAAGTATAGCCGAGGACCTGGTGAACCACACCCGCATTCCGGTGCTGACCGTACAACTGAAGTAGAAAGTATAAAACTACACGTAGAGCCTGATGCCTTCCCGCGTCAGGCTTTTTTTATTCCGGGCCGAATGAGGTAATTTTGCCACTATGAGCCAACGCACCAAAGTCCGCTTTATCATTAACCCCACTTCCGGCACCAAAAGCCGCAAAGATGTGGAGGCCCTTATCCGGGAACACCTTAACCAGGACAAATATGCGCACGACATCGTTTACACGGAGCGTGCCGGCCATGCACCGGACCTGGCGCGGGAGGCTGCCAACCAGGGCGTAGCGATAGTGGTGGCCGTAGGCGGCGACGGAACCGTGAACGAGGTGGCACGCGGGCTGCTGCACACCGAAGCGGCTCTGGCCATACTGCCGAAAGGGTCCGGTAACGGACTGGCGCGCCACCTGGGTATCCCGATGGGGCTGGACGGGGCGCTGCGCGTCATCAACAAGGCCAACATCACCACCATCGACAGCGGGCAGATAAACGGGCACCCTTTCTTTACCACGGCGGGCATCGGCTTTGACGCCTACATCAGCTCGGTGTTTGCAGGCAACAAAAAACGTGGCCTGCAGACTTACGTGGAGCTGGTGATGAAAGAGGTGCTTAACTATAAGCACCTGCCAGTGATAGCAAGTATAAACGGCAACACCCTGGACACCGACTGCTTTGTGATGGCCTTCGCCAACGCCGCACAGTATGGCAACAATGCCTATATCGCGCCCAATGCCGACATTCAGGATGGCTTGCTGGACGTGTGCCTGGTGCGCCGCCTGGACCTTATTAAAGCGCTTAACCTGAGCTACTGCATGCTTACCAAGCAACTAGCCAATGCCGATAGCGCGGAGTATTTCCAGACCGACCGCGTTAACGTGCAGGCGGAGGAGGAGATGATGTACCATGCCGATGGTGATTACCTGGGCAAGGCGCAGACGTTTGAGGTAAGTATGGTGCCGCAGTCGCTAAGGGTGCTGGTGCCGTAAAAGAATGAGTAATGGTGAATGATGAATGAATAATTAAAAAGGTGTTTCACTATTAATCATTATTTCCTACTCATTATTAATTTAAAAACATGAAGGATAAAAATAAGAAAGGCCGCCAGGGCGTAGTATACTCCACTAACCAGGATTTTAACTACGAGTATGAGCAGGAGAGAGAACAGGAAACCTTGCCGCCACAGCAGCAGAACCTGAAGGTGATGCTCGACAAGAAAGCACGCGCCGGCAAGCAGGTGACGCTTATCACAGGGTTTGTGGGAACCGAGGACGACCTGAAGGAGCTAGGCAAGCTGCTGAAAAATAAATGCGGTGTGGGCGGCTCTGCCAAAGACGGCGAAATCCTAATACAAGGCGACTTCCGCGACAAAGCCCTGCAGGTACTGCTAGCCGCTGGCTACAAAGCCAAAAAAGCGGGAGGATGAGGAGAGTTGGGGAGTTGAGGAGTTAGAGAGATGGAGAGTTAGAAAGTTAGAAGGTTAAAAAGTTAGAAAGTTAGAAAGTTAGAAAGTGGAATGAGTATGCCGCAAGTTTAGCGGTAGTGTAACTTGTGGCTACCTATGGCAGCAGTTTGTAACTGCTTTGCTTTGGAAAAACAGGACAGCGAAGGATTTGGCTATACTTTATATTCCGATTAAAAGGCTTTCATTCTTCGCCTGTAAAGTCTGCTGAAGTATAAAATCTTTGGTGATAACACCAACAATGGCTGGAATGGGCGCTGGCTATACTTTGGCCATGCCCAATCCAAGTATAAAGTTCAACCATCATGTACTTTTCTGCTCCGCAGAAAGCAAGTTACAAACTTGCCCCATGCACAGCCACAAGTTACGCTAGCGCTAAACTTGCGGCAGGAAAGTATAAAGTATAAACGAGAGCGGCTGGTACTATTTATAGTACCAGCCGCTCACAATTTATACTTCAGAAGAGATAACTTTCTAACTTTTTAACCTTCTAACTCTCTAACTCCTCAACTCCCAAACTCCTCAACTCTCTAACTTCCCCAGGTACTTCTTCGGTCCTTCCAGTAGCCAGAAGTTAGCGGTTTGCTGTACAAATACGTTTCCGGCCAGGGCAGAGGCTTTGGGTGGGGTAGGTTTGTATACCTGTAGCGGCTGCTTCTGCTCGTTTGCCTTGGTAAAACCAATCTCCTCCAGCCGCTGCTGCAGTTGCTTGGAAGTAAACTTCTGCACAGGTAGCCGTACCAGCGTGCGGCGGTAAAGTATAAGCATCGTTATACTGAACACCAGCGAGAAAAGGGCTGCGTTTATACTTATCTCCCGAAGCAGCTGCGTGGTGTCCATCTCCGAGAAGCGCCCGCTCAGCCCATACCAAATCGCCGTCAACGCGAAGTACATCACGAAGAAGTATAAGTTAAGCCGCACGAAGCGCATCAAAGTATAATTCCGCATTTTAATGAGTAGTGATTAACGAATAATGACTAATGTTTGATTACCAATTACTGATTCATCATTACTCATTATTAATTACCCGCTCCAGGTCTTCCGGGGTGTCGATGCCGATGGTTTCGTGGTGGGTGAGGGCAGTGGTGATCTTAAAGCCATGCTCCAGCCAGCGCAACTGCTCCAGCGACTCGGCCAGCTCCAGGGCAGAGGGCGGCAGTTGGGTAATCTGCTCCAGAATATCTGCGCGGTAGCCGTAGATGCCAATGTGCTTGTAATAGGTATGCTGCTTGTGCCAGATGTCGTTAGGCACGTTGCGGCAGTAGGGGATGGGCTGGCGGCTAAAGTATAAGGCCTCCTTTGCCTGGTTGATGACGACTTTTGGGGAGTTCACGTTGAAAAGCTCCTCTGCCGTTTCCACCTGCTTTACAAGCGTTGCCAGCTGCGTGTTCGGCTTCTCAAAACAGGCGGCGACCAGGTCAATCTGCTCGGGGTGGATGAACGGCTCGTCGCCCTGGATGTTGATGATGTACTCGTACGGCTGGTTGTTTAGCTTGTAGGCCTCAAAGCAACGGTCGGTGCCGCTTTGATGATGGCTGCCGGTCATCACGGCTTTGCCGCCAAAGCTCTGCACATGCTCCAGAATACGCGCGTCATCAGTAGCCACCAGCACTTCCGCCAGGCCAGACTTCTTCGCCTGCTCGTACACGCGCTGAATCATACTTTTACCATGGATGTCGGTGAGAGGTTTGCCAGGGAAACGGGTGCTGGCGTAGCGTGCCGGAATGATGCCAAGTACTTCCATACTTTTCAGGTTTTGGATGAGCCCCAAAGGTACATAAGTATGGCCACTAATCCAGCGGGCGGTTTTCTTTTTGCTGGCAAGGGCTACTCTTCCTGGTGCTCCTCCCGTGAGGTGATAAAGAGCAGGTTCGAGAGCAAAGCAAGACTGATGTAAAATAGTTTTTTCATAGTAGGAGGCAAGGGCTATACTTTACAGAGCCTCCTGAACTTGAAAAGGTTGCATGCAAAATACGAAAAAGTATAATTTTAATTATAAAGCCTCAACCGAAAGTATGCGGATGGCCGGCATCACCCGCGGCTGTGGCAGCATGCCGCAACGGCGGTCGATGGGGTCGGAGAGGCGCGCGTACGTGAGCTGGACGCGGCTGCTGTCTACCTGCTTAAAAGACTCAGGTATGGCATTTTCGTTCTCGGGCAGGTACCGCTTGCCCTCAATCTCTACCTCAAAACCACAGCCATCGGCGGCAATCTCGCCAGTCCAGTAAAGTATGGCGGTGGTGCGGTGGTTCAGCTCGGTTAGTTCGTCCTGCCGGGTATTGTTTTGGCAGGAAGCCAGCAGGAACAGGGAAACAAGGAGGAGGAAGGTTTTCATAGGTTTACGTGCTTTAGATTAGCGTCTACGGATTTCCACAATTTTGATGGTGTTGATACCTGTTTGTGCCATGCAGTACCGCTGCGTTTTGTGGTAGTTGATGATCGTAGCCTCCACTTCCGTTGGGGAGTTTTCCCGGAAGGAGCTGCTGATGTCGTCCTCATTGACTGGCTTATGCCTCGTGTCTCCGATTTGCAGCATAAAGCCGCAGCCATCCACGGCATAATCCCCGGTCCAGATTAAGGTGGCGTCCACGGTTTCTACAGAGGTAGAGCTGTCCTCACCCTTTTTGCAGCCGGAGCAGAAGAGAATCATACTTGCCAGCAGCGGAAGCAGTGCCTGTTTCATGTGGTCTCTTTTAGAGTAAGAGTCGGATTTGGGTGGTGGGGTTGCAGCAGGAAGAAGAATGTAGAGAAAAAGCTTCAGCTTCAGTTGGTGCAAAATCAGTTGAGTGTAGATTTTGCAGCCGGTGGAGGGGTAAACTTTACTTTCGCAGGAGTTGGAGGAAAGGGTACTCTACCTGTGATATCTTCATCAATGGTATGCAGAAATATAACGCTCTTAGTTGATGAAATATTCATGATGGGCCTCCCCTTGTTAAGACTGCTGGTGTAGTAATTCATTGCCTTAAATATACCTTCCAATTCCTCTGGTAGCTTCCACCGATCAAAGCCTATAGTATACACATTTCCATCCTCCTTTACTACCTGGAAGAATAGTTTTGGACCGGAGTATAAAGGCCCTATTTCATTTGGGTTTTCCCAATCATGGTAATAAAACTGATCTGCCTCCAGTGCCGCAAAGTTAGCTAAAGCTGTAGCAACGGCAGCCCTGGGAGCATGCCCATATTGATGATGAAGGACAGAATCATCGAAAAACCCGGTTCATACTTCCATTTTGCCGCTCTTTGGCTGCAGGGAAGTATAACCAATCAACTTTGGCTTCGGGTCAAGGATCTCGCCCTCCGTGTGTATGTAATCTTCAGGATAGTAATACCCGAACTGCACCAGGTGCACCTCTTTGATGCCGTGGCTTTTAATTACTTCTTCCTGCGGCTGGCAACCGGCAAATATGGCCACGGCTATAAGTACAAAGTATAGCTGCTTCATACATTCGGCTCTATCTTCTTCACCCGCAGGGCAAAAGTACTCTGGTCAATCACCTGTACTACGTCGCCTTTCTCGATGAAGCCGTCACGGGCCTGGGCGTCGTAGATGGTATCCTCTATCATTACGCGGCCGGAGGGGGCCATGCGGGTATGGGCCACGCCGGTTTTACCGATCAGGTGTTCGGCGCTGTCGGCGGAGCGGTAGCCCTCCTTGCTGTTAAACTTGTTTTGCAGCACCACCCCCTGCATGTGCCGGCTGTTGAGCATGCGGTTCCAGGTCAGGGCAATCAGCACGGCGGCGCCCACCATCCCTATCACCACCGACACCAGGCTTCGCATCAGGTTTTCCGAAGGCACGAAGGTAAAATCGAACAGGTGGTTGTTCACCATAATCAGCACCAGCGAAATGAACGTGAGCACAATGCCGCTAATGCCTGCCACGCCAAAGCCCGGAATCACAAACACCTCCAGCATGATAAGTATGATGCCGGCCACAAACAGCAGAATTTCCCAGTTCTCGGCGAGTCCGTTGAGGTAGTAGGGCACTAGGTAAAGTATAGCGGCCAAGATGGCGGCTGCCAGCGGAAAACCTACGCCGGGCGTTTGTAGCTCAAAGTATAAACCGCCTATAATGATCAGGAGCAGGATACCGCTGATGATCGGGTTCAGGAAAAAAGAGATGACGCGGTCGGTGGAGCTGAGCTGGTAACGGATGACCTCCGCCTCCTGCAGGTTCAGTTTGGCCAGTACTTCGTCCACGCTGGGGGCCTCTCCCTCGCAGAAACCATACTTGATGGCCTCCGAAGTAGTAAGGCTAAGCACCTGGCCGGCGGCGAGGGTGCTGTCTACGCTGGCCTCTACCATGGCCTCGGCCATACGTGGGTTGCGGCCATTCGCCTCTGCCGTGGAGCGCATAATAGAGCGCATGTAGCTCTGGTATTTGCCCGGAGCTGCCTGGCCGTCGGCGCCCACCACGGTAGCGGCCCCAATGTTAGCCCCAGGGGCCATGTAGATGCTGTCGCAGG
Source organism: Pontibacter chinhatensis (assembly GCF_900113285.1). Taxonomy (GTDB): domain Bacteria; phylum Bacteroidota; class Bacteroidia; order Cytophagales; family Hymenobacteraceae; genus Pontibacter; species Pontibacter chinhatensis. Next base: position 25,073 of record NZ_FOOT01000013.1, on the reverse strand, counting down.
CCAGCGAGATAAGGGCACCGGCCGAGGCCGCATCCTTGTTGATGAACACGTACACCGGCTTGGGGTACTCCAGGATGCGTGTCCGGATTTCGTCAGCGTCGTTCAGCGCGCCGCCATAGGTGTCCAGTTCCAGCAGCACGTGGTCTACGTCCCGGGCGGTAGCCTCCTGCAGGGCCAACTCCACATAGCGGTTGGTGCGCGGGTCAATCTCAGCTTTCACCTCCATCAGCAGCACCTTTGGCCGAGCCTTGCTACCTGTTTGGGCAAGGGCGCAGAGGGGCAGCAGCAGGCAGAGCAGCAAAAAGTATACATGCCGGTGGTTTGGTGATATTTCCATAGCTTTGTAGCAGAATTCAAGGTTTCAGAGGATAATATACAAAAATCCAAACGCATATCATACCGCTACTTTACACATACGATTTTAAGGCCCCTGTGTGGCGGATGCGCCTCGACAGCAGCGCAGCCCGCCTAGCCCTGGAGGTGCGCGACCCGGACCTGCTGCTGACGCGGTTTTATACTTTTAATACCCATACGCATAACCTGGCTCAGCTGCCGCTGCCGGAGGCGAAGGCCTGGTGGCAGGGGCTGGAGGACGCTGAGTTCGGGAACCTGTACCTACACGGCTATGGGAACCGGCAACTGGGGCAGCACAAAGGCATCTCGGCTTACAAGGCGGCCGATCAGAGCAAGTTGTGGGAGGTGGCAGAGATGGCTTTCTATGGCACCATGAGCGGCGGTATACTGGCCTATAACCCAGACCGCCCCGAGCTCCCGTTGCAGCTGATAAACCCGCAAACGGGCGCACCTACGGGCTCCACATGCAGCCAGCAAGAGGCGGCAGAAGCGGTGGCCCAATACAGCAGGGAGCGTTTTCAGGATTGCCTGTACCCGGTGCTTTACCGGCAGGGAGAGGCGTATTTTGCGCAGGTGCAGGCCTTTTTAGAGGAGCAGCTGCAGGTGCAGGCGGTGCTGGCCCTGGAGTATGCCGAAACGGAGGCGCACCTGGTCATCAGCTTTTATACTTCCGAGGAATCAGGTAAACTAAAGAACGAGTTAGCTGTTTTCGATCTGGATGGAAAATTGCATCAAAAGATGGAAATTGCCAGCCAATTAAATGGGTTTGGTTCAGATACTTTTTTTATCTTTAACCACAAATTATATTTCATCCTGAATAAAGACATTCTACAGGTTTTCCAACTTTTAGCCTAGCCCTTATGTTACGAACTTTATTACTTTCCCTTGTAGCAGTGCCTGTACTTTCCCTTTCGGCTAATGCTCTGGACCTCAGTGCTGTGCGCGATTCTGTGGGCATAGAACGTAAGAACGGGAAGCTGTTTGTGCAGCACAAAGTGGAACCTAAGGAAACACTATATGCGCTCTCCCGCAAGTATGGAGTGCCTGTTGCGCAGATCGTGGAGGCTAACCCGAGTGTGCAGAGTTCCATAAGGATTGGCGAGGTTGTGCTGATTCCGCGCGGCTATACTTCCGTAACGGCTTCGGCTCCTGCCACCAGTACTACCAATGCCCCTGCAGCCAGCAACCGCACCTATACGGTAAACAGCATCGGCAACAAGCTGCATAAAGTGGAGCCAAAGCAGACGCTGTACTCTGTGTCGCGCATGTATGGCATATCGGTAGAGAACCTGAGGTTCTGGAACAAGCTACCTGACAATACCATCGAGATTGGTCAGGAGCTGATTGTAGGAATAGGGGAGCCTTCGCCTACGCAAAAGCCAGTTTACGTGCCGGAACGGGATGATGAAATGAGCAGGAGCACAGATGCCTCTGCTGTTGCCTCTGCCGGACCAGCCACTCCTTCTGCGTCTGTAACTCCAACGCCGGTAACCGTTACCATTAAGGAGCGCGTGGATGAGGAAGAGCCGGAAGCGGATGCCTCAGCCGCTGGCATGAACAAGATGATCGAAACAGGCATGGCCGAGTCGATAGATTCTAAAACCATTGATACGAACAAGTACCTGGCTCTGCACAAAACCGCTCCGGTGGGCACCATCATGCAGGTTAAAAACGTGGTGAACGGCCAGGTGGTGTATGTACGTGTTATCGGCAAACTGCCTGAAACCTCAGAGAACGACAAAGTGATTGTACGCCTGTCTAAGAAGGCTTACCAGAAGCTTGATGCCTCAGACCCACGCTTCAGGGTAGAGCTGTCTTACATGCCATAAGTTGTAGCAAAGTATAAAGTAAAAAAGGGGTAGGTAGCTTCACGCTGCCTACCCCTTTTTTAATCTGCTACGTGGTGCTATACTTTGCATCAAGCTGCTCTCGACAGCAAAGAGCCTGCGATATTGCTTTCAACTGAAGGCCTTGAAGTATCCGGAGGTCCCAAGAGTATCTAATGCAGTGCCGGGTCCAACCACCCCTACCCCTCCTTGTCTAAGGAGGGGAGTCTGTGATTACGATGGCTGAAGTATAAGTTTCGTAGTTGCTGTCCTTACGCGGACAGGTCGCGACCTGTCCCTACAACGTATAAACCCACCCCAGCCCCTCCCAGGAGGGGAATTCTCTGCTAACGATTACATCCCCCTGCCCCCTTTAAAGGGGGACTTGGCTAAAGCTCCGTTAGCCATGGCTATTGATTCTGTTCCCAGCCTTTGGGTTGAGCGCCTCGAGAGGTTCCGGTGCCCGTGAGGGCATTGCGACGTCAGGAGCAAAGGAAGCGAAAGCAGCGCGATGCCCGAAGGCGAGCCCTCTCGGGCATGAGAGCACCAAAGCTAAAGGTGAAACGATAGGTATGTTAGTCTGGAGGAAGAACGGCAACTAGCAAGGATAGCTTGGTTCAAGAGGAAGGAAGCAGCGGCTATAGAAGTTTAACCCGGCAATTATAAAGTATAGCTAAAGTATAGAGTATGGCTTTTCAAGCCAATCGAGTATGAGATTCGACCCTATAAAAAGGCACGAGTTGCAAACTCGCGCCAGCGAAGGATGTTATTTCTGCTTCGTTCAGTGATAACGCAAAAGCTAGCCTTTAAGCGAGTATGGAGACTCGCACCCACTGTCCGTCACCGGTTAGATACCGGCGCCAGAAACTATACTTTAAACTCACACTGCAGCTCTCTTATCTGCATAAGCTCAATTAAAAAAAGCGACCCTGTTTCCAGAGCCGCCTTTACATTATCTATATTTTATACCTGTCTTACTTCGGATCGTAGGCCCACTTCAGGTAAATGGCGCCCCAGGTAAAGCCTCCGCCGAATGCGGCCAGGACGATGTTATCGCCCTTCTTCAGCTGGCTCTCATACTCCCACAGGCAAAGCGGAATGGTGCCGCTGGTGGTGTTGCCATACTTTTGGATGTTGAGCATCACCTTCTCGCTGCTCAGGCCCATGCGGTTGGCCGTAGCCTCTATGATGCGCTTGTTTGCCTGGTGTGGTACCAGCCATGCCACATCCTCTCCGGTCAGGTGGTTGCGCTCCATGATCTCAGCTGAAACGTCTGCCATGCCCTTTACAGCGAATTTAAACACCTGCTGGCCCTCTTGGAAGGCATAGTGCTCGCGTGCCTGCACGGTCTCGATAGTGGCTGGTTTACGGCTGCCACCGGCCTTCATGTGCAGGAACTGCGCGCCTGTTCCGTCAGACTTCAGGATAGAATCCTGGATGCCCAGTCCTTCGGTGTTTGGCTCCAGCATCACCGCGCCACCTCCGTCGCCGAAGATAATACAGGTAGCACGATCAGTGTAGTCAACAATGGAAGACATCTTGTCGGCACCTACTACGATTACCTTCTTGTACTGTCCGGACTCGATGAACTTGGAGCCAGTGGCCAGTGCGAAAAGGAAGCCGGAGCAGGCTGCCTGCAGGTCGTAACCGAAAGCGTTCACAGCACCTACCTCAGCGGTAATCAGGTTGGCCGTAGCCGGGAAAACCATGTCCGGGGTGGTGGTGGCACAGATAAGCAGGTCTACTTCCTCTGGCCTTGTATTCGTTTTTTTGAGCAGTTCTCTTACTGCCGGCACTGCTATGTGCGATGTACCTTTGCCCTCGCCCTTCAGGATGCGCCTCTCTTTGATACCAGTTCGTGACGTGATCCACTCATCGTTCGTTTCAACCATCGTCTCAAGCTCCTTGTTGGTGAGCACGTAGTCTGGTACATAGCCACTTACACCTGTAATGGCAGCAGTAATCTTACTCATTTGTCAATTCGGTTAAGGTGATAAAGATTAAGGCAGGCAATTTAATAAAAAAAACTTGGCATCACCCTGTCAGTTTCTTTAAAAAGAATCTTTAGACAGCTGATGCCAAGTTTGAAAACGCCTTTTACAGCTACGAAGCTGCTATGTTATGCGCTGTAGTTTTTCTTGAAGCGCTCCCATACTTTAGAAGAGATCATTTTCTGGGCCTGCAGCACCATGTTGCATATGGCAACCGGGCTGGATACGCCGTGGCCAATCACCACGTTTCCGTTCACTCCCAGAATCGGGCTTCCGCCTTCCGCTTCGTAGTTAAACTTTTCGAAGAAAGGATCTTTCATGCCTTTCTCGTGCAGGATGTCGTAGATCGACTCAGCCATTTTCAGGATAATGTTGCCTGTGTAGCCGTCGCACACGATCACGTCTGCCTTGTCATTAAACAGATCTCGCCCCTCGATGTTGCCGATAAAGTTGATATTGGCATTGGCCTTCAGGCGCTGGTAGGTCGCCTGAATAACGGTTGTGCCTTTACCTTCTTCCTCACCCAGGTTCATCAGGCCCACCTTTGGGTTCTGAATGTCGAGTACATACTTGGCGTAGATAGAGCCTAGTTCGCCAAACTGCTCCAGCACTTCCGGCTTGCAGTCGGCGTTTGCCCCCACGTCAAGTATAATACCATACCCACCGCTCAGCTTCGGAACGAAGTTGGCGATAGGAGGCCTCAGAATTCCCTCGATTGCTTTTACGCTGAACATGGCTCCAACTAGCATGGCTCCGGTATTTCCTGCGCTGCAGAAAGCGTCCGCCTTCTGCATTTTCATCATACCAAAACCTACTGCTATGCTCGAGTCGGGCTTTTGCGTCAGGGCCTTGGTGGGGTGTTCCCCCATCTCAATTACCTGGCTGGCGTTTACGACAGTAATATTGCTGCCCGTGTACCCATATTCCTTGAGTAGACCATTAACCACATCCTCCTTGCCAATCAGCACGATGGTTGCGCTTTTGTCTATCTCCTGCGCGGCCAATACAGCACCCTTCACAATGGCTTCAGGTGCATAATCACCGCCCATGGCGTCTAAAGCGATTCTCATTTACGGGGGTGTTTAGAAATTATACGGAACTATAATTTAAAGCAGCGGGTGCTTACTGGGCGTTCGTTGTATAATTTTTAATAGCCAGCTTGCCTTTGTGGTACAGGTCGCCATCTACCACGTACGCGTGGTGGAACAGGTGTGGCGTGTCTGTAGTTGGGCAGATGGCAATAGCTTTCTCAGAAAGGCCTTGGTGAGTTCTTCTCTTATCTCTTCTGGTCTTCGAAATCTTGCGTTTAGGATGTGCCATTTTTAGTTAATGATTTACTTACGTTTATACTTTATACTTCTGAATTTCTGTTAGTTAAGGTTTCGGAGGGCATCCCAGCGCGGGTCTGTATCGTCCTCGTCGTCATCCTCGTCTGTGCCGGCATCGGTTCGGGAAGTATAGATCAGGATGTCCTGGTCGTTTGCTTCCTCTTCCTCGTCTTCCTCCACAAAGCGGGGGTGCAGCTTCTTCATTGGCAGCGACAGCCCGATATAATCGTAGAGGTGCTGCGCAATGTTGATTGTCTGCGTGTTTGGCGTTATCTGCCACAGGTCATCGTCCAGTTCCGCGTTCTCCTCACCGTATTTGATGCGGAACGTGGCCTGCACATCCACCGGATGGTCAAACTCCTCCAGGCTTCTGTCGCAGGTCAGGCGCACGTGGCCTGTAATGTCGAAGTGGAAGGTAAGCAGCGACTCTGTCTTATCCAGCTCCACATCTGCCTTCAGCTTGCCGCCAAGTATAATTTCCTTGCCGAACTCCTCAAAAAAGTCGTCGTTCAGCGTAAACTCATACTTGTGTGTGCGGTTGCTGAGCTTGGCAATGCCGATCTCGTAATCTTTTAGCTTCTTCACACCAATCGACTCTTTATTGCAAGGTTGCAAAATTAGAACATAATTCTGATAAATAAAATACCCCGCCTTAATTATAGTGCAGGATTTGCCTCCAACTGGCGCTTGCGAATAATGTCGCAGGCAAGGAACAACGCCTCCCGGAAAGAGGTTTCATTCGCAATGTGCTTTGCTGCAATATCATAGGCGGTGCCGTGGTCAGGGGAGGTGCGCACAATAGGCAGTCCGGCCGTATAGTTCACGCCGCTCTCAAAGGCCAATGTTTTAAACGGAATCAGCCCCTGGTCGTGGTACATGGCCAGCACGGCGTCCACTTGCCTGTACTGCTGCATCCCGAAGAAGCCATCGGCCGGGAACGGGCCGAACACCAGGTGCCCGCGCTCCTTCATCTGCATGATGGTGGGGCGGATGATCTCCATGTCCTCGGTGCCCAGCAAACCGTTTTCGCCGGCGTGCGGGTTGAGGCCTAGCACTGCGATGCGCGGCTTCAGAATACCAAAGTCGTTGCGCAGCGATTGCTGCAGGATAGTGAGCTTGCGGATAAGCAGCTGCTCAGTGATTCTGTCTGAAACATCCTTTAGCGGCATGTGCCCGGTTACAGTGGCAACGCGCAAATCGCCGCTCACAAGCAGCATCAGGCTCTCGGGGGCGTCAAAGTAGGAGGTCAGGAACTCGGTGTGGCCTGGGAACTGGAACTCCTCGCTCTGGATGTTGTCCTTGTCGATAGGGGCCGTTACCAATCCGTCCAGAAAACCGGCTTTCAAATCTCTGGAAGCTGCCAGCAGCGAGTCCAGGGAGGCCTTGCCTGATTCCGGGGTAGGGGTGCCGGGGGTGTACTCCAAGTCCTGATCCCAGCAGGAAATAAGGTTTACCTTGCGGGGTGACAGCGCCTGTACCGAATCTACTTGCTGGTAGTTGAAGTGCTCGGAGTGCAGCGCCTTGCGTACTTTGTTAAGTATAGCTGCCGACCCGTAGATGACAGGGGTGCAGTAATTCAGGATGCGGTTATCGGACAGTGTCTTCACGACTACCTCCGGCCCGATGCCGTTGGTGTCGCCAATGCTGATGCCTAATTTAACTTTATACTTGTTGTCCATGTGTGCTTATCGTGCCAGTGCGCTTAGGTAGTTGTAAACAAGGCGAACGCAGGTGCCTGTGGCCAATTTGCCGCGGTAGGAGTCCTCGCTCAGCAGGTAAGCCGTGCCGGCAATATCAAAGTGTACCCAAGGGTAGCTCGTGAAAACTTCCAGGAACTTGCCAGCCGTGATGGCCCCGGCGTCCACGCCGCCAATGTTCTTCAGGTCAGCCACGTCAGATTCCAGTTGCTTTTTATACTCATCCCACAGCGGAAACTCCACCAAACGCTCATGCACTTCCTCGCCGGCTTTCTTCAGGGCGCCCATCACCTCGTCGCCGGCGGTGCCCATCACTACAGAAGCCTCTTTGCCGATGGCGCGCAGGGCGGCTCCGGTAAGGGTGGCGAAATCCAGTACGAGTGCAGGGTTATACTTTTTGGCAAAGCAAAGGGCATCGGCCAGTATAAGGCGTCCTTCGGCGTCGGTGTTCAGTACCTCCACCGTCATGCCGTTAAACATGGTGATCACGTCGCCAGGAGCTACCGCCTGCCCGCCGGGGCGGTTGTCGGTGGCGGGAACCAGGCCAATCACGTGCAGGGGCAGCTTATTTTTGGCCACGGCGTAAAGTATACCGGCCACGGCAGCGGCGCCAGCCATGTCAGACTTCATGTAGTCCATCGAGTTTGGCGTTGGCTTCAGGCTCAGGCCGCCGGTGTCGTACACCACGCCTTTGCCCACGAGCACGTAGGGCTGCGTGTTGGTGGCGTTTTCCGGCTTCCACTCCATAATGGTAAAGGTGGCCGGTTCCTCGCTGCCCTGGTTCACGGCCAGCAGGCCGCCCATCTTCAGCGACTGTATTTGCAACTCGTCGAGCACCTCGGTCTTGAAGCCAGCTTCGTTTCCTAGCTCCACGAACTGCTCGCCCAACTGCGTGGCGGTCTGGTGGCTGTGGGGCTCGTTTACCAGGTCGCGGATCTTCAGCACGACCTCCAGCACATGGGCCAGTTCCTGCACCTGTTGCTCCGTTACCTGCGCGTCGGCAACCGTTATACTTTGCAGCGGACTTGGCTTGGTATCCTTGGTTTTATGCTTCAGGTAAGTATAGTTGCTCAGGTAAATGCCCTCGGCTAAGTATAAACTGGCACCTGTTCCTGTTTTATCCAGCAGGGTGATGTGCGCTACTTTATCGGATTTGAGTTGCTTCAGCAACGCATGGCCCGCCTGGCGGATAGCTTCCTTGCGCAGGCTCTCCGTTTTTGCCTCGGGGGCCACCACCACGTACACGCGGTGAGAGTAGCGGTTGAGCAGGATGAGCTTTGCCTCCTGATCCACCTGCTGCTGCACATAAGCCTGCTCCTCGGGCTGCAGTTCCGGCAGCTGCGCCGCCTTACCGGCCTCTACCAAAAGGGCCAGGTCGGTGTTTTTTGCGGAGCTTGTATCGTATTTAAGTTGCGTTGGCATGTCTGGTTCGTATCTTTGAAGCTGCAATATAGTAAGTATAAAACGTAATGCGAAAACCGGAACCTGACGGGTAGTTTACCGGAATTGCATCCAATTAAAGTATAACGGTTTTGGGCGGAAAAGTATGCTTACCGACCGAAAAACCATAAGCAACAGAACGTGAGCGACGTAAGACCCAAGAAGCACCTGGGCCAGCATTTCCTGGTAGACCAGAACATTGCCCAGAAGATAGTGGCGCAACTCACGCTGCCCGGCGGCGTGCAGGATGTACTCGAAATTGGCCCCGGCATGGGCGTGCTTACGCAGTACCTGTTGCAGCACCCGGAATACCGTACCACGGTGGTGGACATCGACCGGGAATCGATTGCTTACCTGCAGCAGCACTTTCCGCAGCTGGGCAACCGCATCATCTCCGCCGACTTCCTTAAAACCGACCTGAGCACGCTCTTTCCGGGCAAGTTTGCCATTATCGGAAATTTCCCTTATAATATATCCAGCCAGATATTTTTTAAAGTGCTGGAGCACCGCGATGTGGTGCCGGAGGTGGTGTGCATGATACAGAAGGAGGTGGCCGAGCGCATTGCCGCGCCTCCGGGCTCCAAAACCTACGGCATCCTGAGTGTGCTGCTGCAGGCTTTTTATACCATCGACTACAAGTTTACGGTGGGGGAGAAGGTGTTTAACCCGCCCCCAAAGGTGAAGTCGGCCGTGATAAGCCTGGTGCGCAACCAGGTGGAGCGCCTGGCCTGCGACGAGAAACTTTTCCAGCAGGTGGTGAAATTAAGTTTTGGAACCCGCCGCAAGACGCTGCGTAACTCCCTCCGAAGTTATAACTTGCCACCCGAAGTGCAGGCGCAGCCCGTTTTCGACAAACGCGCCGAGCAGCTTTCGGTGCAGGACTTTGTGGAGTTGACCCAACTGATTGAGCAGAATATAAAGCAATAGTATGCAGGTAGAGATCACACGTGAGTATATTGAGCAGGTAGAGGAAGCCATTGAACGCCAGGACCGGGAGTTTATCCTGAGTACCATGGATGAGATGCACCCGGCCGATATCATCACGGTGCTCTACGAACTGGACGCGAACGAATCGCGCTATGTGCTGGACCAGCTGCCAGCCGAAATCGGCGCCGAAATCCTCAGCGACCTCGACAACGACATCCGCAGCGAGTTCCTCGATAAGTTCACCAGCGAGGAGATTGCCCGCTATATCAACCTGATGCACTCCGACGATGCGGTGGACATCCTCAACGAGCAGTCGGTGCAGCGGCGGGAAGAAGTTATCGCGCACATCGATAACAACGAGCAGGCTGCCGCCATCCTGGACCTGCTGCACTACGAGGAGGATTGCGCCGGCGGTTTGATGGCCAAAGAGCTTATTAAGGTGAACCTGAACTGGCGCGTGCGGCAGTGTATTGAGGAGGTGCGCCGGCAGGCCGAGCGGGTGGCCCGTATCTATACCGTGTATGTGGTGGATGATCGTGACAAGCTGCTGGGGCGCGTCAGCGTGAAGCGCCTGCTGCTGTCCAAGGACGACACGCAGGTAAAGGATATTTACAGCGAAGATGTTATCTGGATTGAGTCTTACAAGAGTGAGAACGAGGTAGTGAACATGATGCAGCGCTACGACCTGGAGGCCATTCCGGTGGTAAACATACAGGGGCGCCTGCTGGGTCGCATCACCATCGACGACGTAGTGGACGTGATGCAGGAACAGGCCGAACTTAGCCGCCAGCTCATGACCGGTATTACCGAGAACGTGGAGGAGGACGACAGCGTGCTGCGTATCTCGCGCGCACGCCTGCCCTGGCTGATTATTGGCATGGTGGGCGGCCTGCTGGCGGCGCACTTTATGGGTTTCTATGAGGATGACATCGCCCTGCTGCCGGCCATCGCGCTGTTTGTACCGCTCATCACGGCTACGGGCGGTAACGTGGGCATTCAGTCCTCTTCTATCATCATCCAGACGCTTTCCTCCAACGAGGTGATGTTTGATAACATTGCCCAGCGTATGCTGAAGGTGTTTTTGGTAGCCTTGCTGAACGCCTTTATCATCTCCATACTTGTTTTTTCGGCCACGTACCTCTTTAAGCAGGATTTCACCTTGGCTATGGTGGTGTCGGTGGCGCTGTTTTCGGTAGTCATGCTGGCTTCGCTGATGGGCACCATCACCCCGATGATCCTCGACAGGTTTGGCATTAACCCGGCCGTGGCAGCGGGACCCTTTATCACTACCGCCAACGACCTATTGGGCCTTGCCATCTACTTTGGCGTGGCGCATCTGCTGTATAGTTTGTAGGTATACTTAATTTAAATTCATGGGCAAAGCTTTGCTCCTTATTGCTGCTTCCCTGATGGTGTTGAGCTGCCAACCTAAACTTGACAATAGAATGATAAATAAAGAATATCAATTTAAGGAAGGTCAAGTTTGGGAATACGAAACAAGGATAGGTGAAGAGTCCTCAAAATTAACAATTCTCAAAGTTGAGGAGTACCCAAGGGGCCAAGTAGTAGTACACATTGCGATAGACAATGTAAACATAAAAAGCCCCACAAGCGAGGACAGCATTGTAACTTCTATTGAGCATCTACCATTTGATTTGGAGGCGCTGGAAAAAAGTGTGACAAAGAAGATTACGGATAACCAGCCTATTCCTGATTTTAAAGATGGATATGAGGTATGGAAACTGTTCTTTGACGAGGGAGACGCTGGTGTATTCTCAACTTCTGTGAAAGAAGCTGTTGCATATACCGAAGAGACAATGGAGCAGGAGTAGTAAAAAAACATAGTATAACCTTTACAGGCTCCATATTTCGGCTACGCCTCTCCTCAGCCTGTACTAACCGGTTTACGAGTAACATTTAACGAATAACCAACAAATATCATCCGTGTCTACGAAACCTTCTACATCCAGCGTATTGATTATTGACGAAATCCACCCGAGCATTTTTCCGATGCTGGAAAGTATAGGCGTGGAAGCGGATTACCGGCCGGATATAAAACCAGAGGAGGTGCCAGAGGCGCTTCAGGGCTTTGACGGGCTGATCGTGCGGAGTAAAATGCGCATCACGGCAGACACACTGGCGCAGGCCGATAAGCTAAAGTATGTGGCCAGAGCCGGGGCAGGGGTGGACAACATCGATCAGCAGGCGCTGCAGGAGCGCGGCGTTATACTTCTTGCAGCCAACGAGGGCAACAGCCAGGCCGTGGGCGAGTTTACTGTGGGGCTGCTGGTGTCGCTGCTGCGCAATGTATCGAGGAGCCACAGCCAGGTGCAGCAGAAAGTATGGCTGCGCGAGGAAAACCGAGGGGAGGAGATCAGTGGCAAAACAATCGGCATCATCGGCTTTGGAAACATGGGGCAGAGCTTTGCACGGACCGTTTCTGGTTTCGGCTGTCGCTTGCTGGCCTACGACCGCTATGCACCCGAGAAAATTAACCTGCCAGTGGAACGTGTGTCGCTGGAGCAGCTGCAGGAAGAGGCCGACATTGTGAGCCTGCACATCCCCTTTATTCAGGAGAACCTGCGCTTTGCCAACGATGCTTTCTTCAGTGCTTTCCGCAAGCCTATCTGGTTTCTGAACACCTCGCGCGGCGAGGTGGTGGACCAGCAGGCGCTGGTGCGGCACCTGCAGTCCGGAAGTATAAAAGGCGCGGCCCTGGATGTGCTGGAGAATGAGAAGCTCCATACCTTAACGGCTCAGCAGCAACAGGATTTCGACTACCTGGCCTCGGCCCCCAATGTCATCCTCACGCCGCACATTGCCGGCTGGACACACGAATCCTACGTGAAGATAAACGAGGTGCTGGTGCAGAAAATAGGGCAGGTGCTGGCAAGCTGATTTCGTTGCTTGTTTCTTACAGAGCAGGGGCAGTATAAAATTTTGACCGGAAAAAATTTGGGTAGTGTATCATAAATATTTTTATCTTTGCTTTAGATGCGCACCGTGAGGGAGGAGCCCTGCGGGAATCGAAAATACAAGAATCAGGCTTATGCTAAACTCGGCACCTCTATAGAAAGTATGGAGCGGCCACCCTGGAAAAGAATTAAATAAGTAACATATTTAGCAAGAAGAACGGTTATGCAAGCCATAGCCGTTCTTTTTGTTTTTGTGTTTTAAAACGTGAAAACCGAATTATGAGCAAAATCAACTATTACACTGCTGAAGGGCTGCAAAAGCTGAAAGATGAGCTGGCAGAGCTAAAGACAAAGGGCCGTGCCGAGGTGGCGCGCCAACTGGCGGAGGCACGCGACAAAGGTGACTTGAGCGAGAATGCTGAGTATGATGCGGCCAAGGACGCGCAGGGCCACCTGGAGCTGAAGATCGCCAAGATGGAGGAGATTGTAGGCAACGCGCGCCTGATCGACGAGTCGAACCTGGACACGAGCAAGGCGCTGATTCTCTCCAAGGTGAAAATCAAAAACCTGAAGAACAACATGGTCGTTGATTATACTTTGGTAGCAGAGGAAGAGGCCGACCTGGCCGCCGGAAAAATCTCTGTGAAGTCGCCGATTGGCAAAGGCCTGCTGGGCAAATCCGTAGGTGATAAAGCTGAGATAACGGTGCCTGCCGGCAAGTTGCAGTTTGAGATACTTGAAATAAGCCGATAAACATGGAAGCTTCGATATTTACCAAGATTGTAAACGGGGAGATACCTGCCTACAAACTAGCGGAAGACGACCGCTACCTGGCCTTCCTGGACGTGTTCCCGACCACCAAGGGCCATACGTTAGTAATACCGAAGCAACAAATCGATTACATCTTCGACCTGGACGACGAGCTGTACCTGGGCCTGATGGCCTTCGCCAAGAAAGTGGCGGCAGCGGTGGAGAAGGTAGTGCCGTGCAAGCGCATTGGCGTGGCAGTGGTGGGCATAGAGGTGCCCCACGCACACGTACACCTTATCCCGCTCAACAGCATGCAGGACATGAATTTTGGCAACAAAAAGCAGTTCAGCAAAGAAGAGTTTGAAGAAGTAGCCCAAAAAATCAGAGCGGCTTACGACGCTTCATAGCAGACATCTGGAAAGAAAATTAGCAAGAGCCGGTGCGAAAGTACCGGCTCTTTTGGTTTAGGTTGGTTTGCTGTTGCAGCGCTATTTAAGGTAATAGGATTTAGTTACTGCTATCTGCGTGTGGGGGAGTTTCTAATGTACCAGGTCCAACCACCCCTAACCCCTCCTTATCAAAGGAGGGGAATTTCTGTTAACGATTATACCCCTATGGTCCCCTCAAGGGGACAGTTTATACTTGTTGCATAGCTAAGGCAGCGGCTATCGATTCTATTCCCAGCCTTTGGGTTGAGCGCCTCGAGAGGTTCCGGTGACGAGCGAGAGCGAGGCATTGCGACGCCAGGAGCAAAGGAAGCGAAAGCAGCGCGATGCCCGAAGGCGAGGCCTCCCGGCCTAGGAGGGCAGAAAGTTAGAGATGAAACGAGACGTTTGTGGGGCTGGAGGATGAGCCGCAGCTAGCAAGAATAACTTGGTTCAAGTGGAGGAAAGCGGTGGCTAAGTAAGTATAAATCGGCAAGTATAAAAGTATAGCAAAGTACGAAGTATGGCTTTTCAACCCGGTTGGGTTACAAACCCAACACCATAGTTAGGCACGGGCTGCAAGCCCGCGCCAGCGGCGGGAAGTATAAACCAGCAAGTATAGAAGTATAAATCGTAAGTATAAAAGTATGACTTACGCGGATTTGGAAATCCGCAGCAGAAGTGGTTCCGGACAAGGATGTCCGGAACAGCAGGAGCTTTGAAGTATAAGCTGAAGTATAAAATATAACAGCAAACCCCTACTTACTCGCTAATCGATCCGGATTATCCGCCAGAAAACTTTTCCACGACTTGCCGCCTTGCTTGGCGTTATTGCCTTTTTGGTAATGGTGGCAAAGCGCCACACCCAGGGCGTCGGTGGCGTCGAGTAGCTTGGGTACTTCCTGGATCTTGAGGATCTGCATCAGCATGGCCGCCACCTGTTCTTTGGAGGCGTTTCCGTTGCCGGTGATGGACTGCTTTATCTTCTTGGGGGCGTATTCCACGTAAGGGATGTCGCGGGAGAGGGCGGCGGCAATGGCCACGCCCTGGGCCCGGCCCAGCTTCAGCATACTTTGCACGTTGGTGCCGTAGAAAGGTGACTCGATGGCCAGCTCGTCGGGCAGGTACTCGTCGATGAGCTGTATCATCCGGTCAAAAATTTTCTTTAACTTGATGGCGTGGTTGCTGTAGCTTTTGAGGTGGATAACGCCAAACTGCAGCACCTGCACCTTAGTACCAGTCACTTCTATCAAGCCATAGCCCATAACCCGCGTGCCGGGGTCAATGCCAAGAATGAGTTTGCTGGGTGGAAGTGCAGTGGAGTAAGCCATAGGGTGCAAAAATAGACATTATCTTGAACATTAAGCGGCATAAAAAATTCCTTTTGCTCCTGGCAAAGTCGCTGGTGGTGGGGCTCACGCTGTTCCTGCTCTACCAGGCTATCTTCACCGCACCCGATACATTCCTGAGTTGGGGACACATTCTGACGCAGGCTGGGCAGAGCCCGCTGCGCTACCTGCTTCTGCTTACAGCCTTGCTCATACCCGTTAACTGGGGTTTTGAGGCACTCAAATGGCAGCTGCTGGGGCAGAAGCTGGAGCCTATGTCGTTCGGGCAAGCCTACCGCGCCGTGATGGTAGGGCTCACGCTAGGCTTCATCACCCCCAACCGCCTCGGCGACTATGCCGGGCGCGTGCTCGAGCTTAGGAGCCGGCAGCGGCTGGAAGCCATCGGAGCGATCTTCATCGGCAGGTTCTGCCAGTTGGTGGCCACCGTGCTGGCCGGCTCAGGCGGACTGCTATACTTTATACTTGCTTTCGGCTGGCAGGAGTACCCGGCGGTTGCTCTTAGCTTATTTATACTTTTGCTCACCCTTTGCGTAGCCATGCTCTTGTTGCTCTATAATGCCAAAGCTATGGTGGCCGTGGTGGCTGCCATTAAACCACTGCGCCCCTTCGTGCCTTATCTGTCCATCATGGGGACCTATACTTCCGGGGAGATGACGCGGCTGCTGTGGCTCTCGCTGGGGCGCTATGCTGTGTTTCTGGTGCAGTTTATACTGCTGCTCATACTCTTCGAGGTACGACTCAGCCCACTGCAATACCTGAGTGGAGTGTCGGGTACCTTCTTCCTTAAATCAGTGGTGCCGTCGGTCAGTCTGATTTCAGATTTAGGGGTGCGGGAGCTGTCGGCGATGTACCTGTTCGGGCTGCTCGGGCAGGAGAGGTTACAGGTGCTCAGCGCCAGCCTTAGCCTGTGGTTACTCAACATTGCTGTGCCCAGCGTGGTGGGTTTATACTTTGTGCTGCGGATGCGGCTGGCGCGGAAAGGAGTGCCGGCATGAGGTGGCTGCTGCTGTTTTCAGTTCTTTGGTACAGTTGGATTATTCTGAGGAGGTGGCTTGCCTGGAGGCGCATGCCTGTTACCGCACCGCCGGCTGCTTTTCAGCCCTCCACCGCCATCACCGTTATCATACCTGTCCGGAACGAGGCGGAGAATATCCTGCACCTGCTGCGCGATTTGGAGCGCCAGCGTTACCCCCGTGAGTTGCTGGAAGTGCTGGTAATTGACGACCACTCCGACGATGAGACAGCCACCCTGGTGGAGGAGTTTATACTTGCATCCGGTCTTCAAGCCAAGTATCTCCAGTTAGAAAATTATGTAAAGTATAAAGGCAAAAAGGCGGCCGTGCAGGTAGGGGTGGAGCAGGCGCGCGGCGAGCTGCTGGTGTTCACCGACGGTGACTGCCGGGTGGGACCGGAGTGGCTACGCAGTTATGCTTTCGTTTACGAAACAGAACAGCCATACTTTATCAGCGGACCCGTGAGTTTCCACAACACGCACACGCATTTCGAACGGATGCAGCTGGTGGAGTTCTCCAGCCTGATTGGGATAGGGGGAGCTTCTATTGCCCTAGGCCAGCCGAACATGTGCAACGGGGCCAACCTGGCTTACCGCAAGGACATTTTTGAGCGGGTAGGCGGCTTTGCCGGCAACGAAACCATTGCCAGCGGCGACGATGAGTTCCTGCTGCACAAGGTGCACCAAGCATTTCCGGAGCGGGTAAAGTTTCTGAAATCACCTGAAGCTATAATTTATACTTCGGCGCGTAAAACTCTGATTTCCTTTGTGCAGCAGCGAGTAAGGTGGGCCAGTAAATGGAAATTTTACCAAAACCTGCCGGTGCAGCTGGTGGCGTTGAGCGTGTTCCTCGTAAACCTGCTGCTGTTCCTGGCTATTCCAGCGGTGCTTTGGGGGAACCTGCCTGCCTGGGCCTTTTTACTGGCTTATCTTACCAAGTTTGCCGTCGATTTCTTATTTTTAAGAGAGATAACCAATTTTCTACAGGCACGCCGTTTCCTTTGGTACTTCCTGCCGCTGCAGTTCGTATACACACCTTACGTGCTGATTACGGCTGTTTGGGGCCTTTGGGGACGCTATCACTGGAAAGGACGAACCATCAAAACCTATGAGCGACAACGAGTTTGACATTCTGGATGAGTTATACTTTGTAACCCCCTATGCAGATCTGAAGAGCACCCTTTCTTTAACTGACGAAGAGCTATGCGCTGCTTTACAAGTGCTTATCAGGAAAGGGTATGTCAAGATATTCTACCCGGACCCCGACACAGAGCTGGAATATGACGAGGCAGGGTTTAGCAAACACTGCCAGCAGTATGCTTTCCTGGCCACCAAGGCTGGTCTAATTGTGCATAACTCCATCTAATCTTCCGCCTTTTCGCAGTAACTGCTTTTCTGTTTGATTGTCAGGCAAGTATAGGAAGCGACCTTTCTGCTAAGTACCGACAGAGGATTAGTGTAGCTGTGGGAACGTGCTAAAAAACGCCCTAAGTAAATGTTTGATTATTTGCCATGTTCCATCTGATTATCAATGTATTATTGGAAACAGGTAAAAAGATGCGGAGCGAAGGTGCTGCAGAGAGGGGAAAAAGCACGTATAAGTATGCCGGCGGATGTCCTTGGTGCAGTGAAAGCTGGACCAACTATACTTGTACAGCAGGCTTGGCCCAGATGGCTGAGGAGAAGCTCAGTTTTAACCGGAAATATGCCAAAGCTGCTCTTTTTTTTATACTTTTACGTTGTACAAGCATGGGCTTCCGGTGTCTGCGTTGGCACCCTGGGCGGCGGGAGGCGCTGTACTGAGAACATTAAAAACCCGAACCTCAAATGCCTGATATAAACGTACCGAGTCCACAGCCACAGCAGGAGCTAAACCTGAAGAAGCTGGAGTTATCGGCGCTGCTGGAGATAACGCAGGCAATTAACGCCAACCTGCCCGAGGCTGCCCTATACAAGATATACCGTTTCACGCTGCTGGCTCAGTTAGGGATCAAGCGGCTGACGCTGTTTGTACACGACGATCAGTGGAAGTGTGAGATCTGTTCCGGTACCGATATGGACTTCTCCAGAGCGAGTTTGCCAGAAGAGATACTAGCCCTGAAGGAGATCACCAAAGTATCAAAACTGCCGGTGGAGAAGAAGTGGCGTTGCTTCGATATCGTAATCCCGATTTTGCACAATGGCAAGGTGCTGGCCTTCGTGATGATCGGTAAGATCGAGAAGTACTCCAGCAACCTGGACGCCCTGAACTTTATCCAGACGGTGAGTAATATTATGCTCGTGGCGATCGAAAACCACCGCATGGCCCGCCAGCGACTGGCCCAGGAATCCATCCGCCGCGAGATAGAGATTGCCCGCGAGGTGCAGTCGATGCTGTTCCCCAAGAGCCTGCCCAACGACAAGGATGTGGTCATTCATGCGAGCTATATTCCGCACTCCTCCATCGGGGGCGACTACTACGACTTCGTTGAAATAGACGCCGACAACTTCCTGTTCTGTGTGGCCGACGTGTCGGGAAAGGGTGTGCCTGCCTCGTTGCTGATGTCTAACTTCCAGGCCGGCCTACGCACTATCCTGCGCCAGAGCGCCGACCTGAACACTGTGGTATCGGAGCTCAACAACCTGATTTTCCGTAATGCCATCGCGGAGAAGTTCGTCACTACCTTTGTGGCGCTTTACAACCGCCGTACCCGGGAGCTGAGCTATGTAAATGCCGGCCACAACGCGCCCATCCTGCTCTACGAAGACAACACCCATACTTTGCTGAACGACGGCTGTACCATGCTAGGGGTGTTTGATGTGTTGCCGTTTTTGAATGTGGGCAAAGTGCAGGTGCCGCCTAAATCCGTTTTGCTGTGCTATACCGATGGCCTTACGGAGGTGTTTGACGAGGATGAGGCCGAGTTTGGCATCGAGGGGACGATCCACTTCATGAAGCGTAACCGCTACCTGAGCTCCAAAATGCTGCACCTGGAGTTGCTCCGCGAAATCAACCTCTACAACGAGGAGGCCAACTTCAACGATGACATCACGCTGCTCTCGTGCCGGTTTAAGTAATAAATTGCTAATTGTTGATTGTTTATTTGCAATCACGTTATTTATAGGTATACCCAAACAATTAACAATCAAATTGCTCCGCCTCTACAAAACACCCACGCTGCTTAAGAAACTAATGCCCGGTTATACCTGGCACCGCGAGGAGGCGGACAAGATGCTATACCTTACCTTCGATGATGGGCCGATTCCGGAGGTTACGCCCTGGGTGCTGGAGGTGCTGGCGAAGTATAAGGCCCGGGCAACTTTCTTTTGTGTGGGGGAAAATGTGGCTAAGCATACGGAGTTGGCGCGGCAGGTACTAAAGCAGGGGCACCGGCTGGCAAATCATACTTTTAACCACCTGAAAGGCTGGCAAACGCCGCTGCAAACGTATGTAGAGAATACCGAGAGATGCCAGCAGGTGCTTGAAAAGCTGCAGCCAGAGGCTACTAAAATGTTCCGACCGCCTTACGGGCGCATTACCGGCCGGCAGGCGCAGGCGCTGCGTCAAAAGTATGAGCTGGTGATGTGGGACGTGCTCACCAACGACTACGACCAATCCCTGGCGCCTGAGGTGTGCCTGCGGCAAAGTATAAAAAGCACCCAAAGCGGCAGCATCATCGTATTCCACGACAGCCTGAAGGCGCAGCGCAACCTGGAGTATGCCCTGCCGCGGTACCTAGAGCATTTCACCAGCCTGGGCTATACTTTCCGGACCCTATGATCTTCTCGGTAGCCTATTTTATACTTTACTTCTCGCTCTTCCTGGTGCTGCTGGCGCTGCTGGTGTTCAACCGCAAAAGTTATACTCTCAGGCTGAAGGAGCAGCCCGCGGTTAGCATCCTGATTGCCGCCCGCAACGAGGAGCATACCATCCTGCGCTGCCTGCAGGCCATCGGGGCGCTGGATTACCCTAAGGACAAAATTGAGGTCCTCATCGGCGACGATGCCTCCACCGACAACACGCGCGCCGTGGTGGAAGCCTTTATCCTGGGTAAGCCGCATTATACGTGCATTTCCATCACCCATACCTTGGGCAAGGCCAGGGGCAAGGCCAATGTGCTGGCCCATCTGGCCAAACATGCCACTACCGACTTCTTTTTCTACACCGATGCCGACATTGCCGTGCCGCCGCAGTGGATAAAGGCCATGCTCTCGGGACTCGAAGATAAGGTAGGCGTGGTAACAGGTATCACCACCACCGAGGGCAAGAGCCTCTTTGCCCGGCTGCAAACCTTGGACTGGCTCTACTCGCTGGGGCTGATGCAGGTGGTGTCGGATGTGGGGCTGCGGGTGACGACCATGGGCAACAACATGCTGCTGCGCCGGCAGGCCTACGAGCAGGTGGGCGGCTATGAAAGTATAGATTTCTCCGTGACGGAGGACATCGCCATCTTCAACCAGGTGCTCAGGCGAGGCTGGGGCTTCCGCAATATCTACGACCAACATGTGCTGGCGCTCTCTACGCCGGCTTCCACCTTTACGGATTTCCTGCAGCAGCGCCGCCGCTGGATGCGTGGCTCGATGCACCTGCCGGTGTACATGGCTGTCATCTTTATACTTTACTCGGCCTACTATCCCGTGCTGCTGCCGTTCTTTGCCTATACTTCGGTGGGGGTGATGCTGGCCATCTTTGGCTTCAAACTGCTGCTGCAAAGCGTTTTCCTGCATCTCTGCCTCCGCCGCCTGGGTCGGAGCGCCCGCTGGTACCTTTACCCACTCTTTGAGCTCTACATGCTCATCTCCATGATTATCCTCATCCTATACTTCTTTCTGCCTGTCAAAATCAGCTGGAAGGGGAGAAAATATTAAGAGTTAGAGAGTTGAGGAGTTAGAGAGTTTGGGAGTTGTATAGACGCAATGCCTTGCGGCTTTTTAATTAGAAAGTTAAAAGGTTAAAAAGTTAGAAAGTATAAATTCCCTTCTACAAAGGTGTAAGGAGTGGTTTGACAATGTGCTCTCATCCATCTAACAATGCAGCTTTATAGCCATTCCAAAGCCATAAAATACCTAACTTGCAGGTACAAATTAGAAGTAGTACCATCATTGATTGCTGATCAATGTTAACTGATAAATGTCAAAAATGAATTTAGTTGATTCGCACGCGCATATATATTCCGAAAAGTTTAACGCCGACAGGGCTGAGGCGGTGGAGCGCTCGCGGCAAGAGGGGGTGAATAAAATCTACATGCCCAACATCGACCATACCTCCATTGACGCCATGCTGGAGGCTGAGGAGAAGTATAAAGGCACTTGCATCCCGATGATGGGCCTGCATCCAACCTCGGTGGACAAGGATTTTGAGCGGGAGCTGTACCTGGTGGAGGAGTGGCTGGGCAAGCGCGAGTTTGCAGCCGTAGGAGAGTGCGGCATCGACCTGTACTGGGACAAGACGTTTCTGCCTCAGCAGCAGGAGGCCCTGAAGGTGCAGGTGGAGCTGGCCAAAAAGTATAAACTGCCCATCGTGCTGCACACCCGCGACTCGTTTAACGAAACCTATGACATCATTGCCGCTGCACAGGACGGCTCTTTGAAAGGTATCTTCCACTGCTTCAGCGGTACTGTAGAGGAAGCTGAAAAAGTAAAGGATCTGGGCTTTCTGATGGGCATTGGTGGTGTGGCTACCTTTAAGAACGGCGGCTTGGACAACGTGCTGCCGCACGTGCAGCTCGAGAACGTGGTATTGGAAACCGACTGCCCTTACCTGGCGCCCACGCCGCACCGCGGCAAGCGCAACGAGCCGGTATACCTGCCCCTGATTGCGAAGCGCGTAGCCGAACTGATGCAAAAGCCGGTGGAAGAAGTAGCGGAGAAAACCACGGCCAATGCCTTAACCCTTTTCAAACTATAGCATGCAGGTTGTAAAAGTAGACATAGATACCGCCGCGCCGCTTAATCCGGAGGCCTCCATACTTATCATATACACAGGTGGTACCGTGGGAATGGTGTTCGACGAAAAGGAGAAGCACCTGGTGCCCTTCAACTTCTCACAGATTGTGGACCACGTGCCCGAGCTACGGCAGTTTAACTATCTGCTCACGGTACTAAGTATAGAGCCTGCCCTGGACTCTTCCAACGTGTCGGTGCAGGACTGGTTGATGCTGGCCCGGCTTATTGGGGAGAATTATGAGAAGTATGACGGCTTTGTGGTGCTGCACGGCACCGATACGATGGCTTACTCCGCCTCTGCCTTGAGCTATTTGCTGGAGAACCTGCAGAAACCGGTCGTTTTTACCGGCGCCCAGGTGCCCATTGGCCGTATCCGCACCGATGCCCGCGAGAACCTGATTACTGCCTTGCAGATTGCGGCCACCAAAAAGGATGGAAAGAGCGTGGTGCCCGAAGTATGCATCTATTTCCGTAACCTGTTGCTGCGTGGCAACCGCTCCAAAAAAGTGGAGAGCAGCCATTTTGACGCCTTCAAATCCGGTAATTACCCACCCCTGGCCGAAACAGGTATTGACATAGAGTATAGCTACGAGCACATCCTACTGCATCCGCAGCAGCCCTTTAAGGTACACCATACTTTAAACGATAAGGTGGCCATCCTGAAGCTGTTTCCGGGCATTACACCGCAGGTAGTACAAAGTATACTGCAGGCGCCGGGGCTGCAGGGGCTGGTGTTGGAAACGTTTGGTTCGGGCAATGCCCCTACAAAAGACTGGTTCCTCGATCTGTTGCGTGAGGCCGTGTACCGTGGTATCCTTATTTTGAATGTATCGCAGTGCGATGAGGGGCGCGTAGACCAGGGCCGCTATGAAACAAGCAAGCACCTGCTGAACATGGGCGTGGTAGGAGGGGCCGACATCAGCACCGAAGCGGCTATCTCCAAACTGATGTATGTGCTGGCGCAAGAGGGACTTAGCCATCCGGAGCGCGTAGAGTTGCTGCAGCAGGACCTGCGCGGCGAGATAACTTTGTAAAAAGTATGCGATAACTATACTTGCAGATATGCTTTTTTTTGGCGTATATTTGCAACTCGATTAACAAAGAGAGTTGTCCGAGTGGTTGAAGGAGCACGCCTGGAAAGTGTGTATACCTCAAAAGGGTATCGAGGGTTCGAATCCCTCACTCTCTGCAAAGCAAAAGCCCCAAATAGCTATAAATCAGCGTTTTGGGGCTTTTTTATTTTAAGTTTCGTCAAGTTTTAGTCAAAACTTTAGATTTAAACATCATGTTGTGCAATTCAATGGGTACCCGCTATTAGACTTCTATAGTGTGAACCTACTGCTTTTGCGAACCTAATCGAAGACCTTTTGGCTATCATGTATATAGGTGACTTGACATCGCTCTTTAGTTGTCACAAGCCATCTAGTCCCTGAGTAATGACTCTTACTTTGCCTCTGCCGAACCTCTCCGTAAGTCCATCGATTATTTGCATCAGTTTCGCATGCTTGATTCTGTCTACCATGTCCAGCAGTTCGAATTGAATCTGGTTCTCTGGGGCTATCTCAGTTGCCACCACTACAGACTTATTGTAGAAGTACCCTGCCATATAGTTTTTTTCAGTGCTGTGCTCGTGTAATGAAATAGGACAGGAATTAGAAAGCTGTGGTGCAGAGATAATCATGAAATGGATATAAACATAAGAATATGTATATATTTGTATTTTGTGATTTTAATCGTTCATATATAGCATGCAAAGAATTCTACTTCTGTTATTACTTGTCTTTACTAGTTTAGCTGTTGAAGCGCAGAGTACTATCTCACAGGTTAACTTCAATTCAAGCTCAGATTTAACTAATAATTTCTCTGATAGGAGCAATGCCGTGCCAACATTGTTTACCTATTCTACTGTGAATGGTGTTGGTAATTCAGGAGCCTTAGTTCCTCCAAACACTGTTTCATGGGGTAACGATGTGATAGTGTATAATAAGAGCTACTCATCAAGTACACAAGACACATTGAAGTTAAGTATCGCATTTAAGTACAAGCGTGCAAATGTGAACCCCAATGATTTTCAGCGCCCGGTCGCTTTCTTCCTGCGTAGCAGTAATAACCGTGATATAAGCTTCTACTTGAACATCATTCCCCACACAAATAATGTAGAGCTGGCAGTTACGTCCTATAATTATGCGCAGGGTACAGTGATACCACTTCAAGATAACAACTGGTATACCGTCGAAGCAGTGTTCATCCCAAGGGGCGGCAACTTCGGTGATGAGGTGTTCGCAGCGACAAGAGTGTACCACATCGGAGAGAATGGCACAGCCGCCCCAAAACTACTCGGCGCTCACAAAGCTCAGATATATGACATCGGTCTGGCAACGACAGAAAAGTTTGATATCCAGTTGTCAGGAGCCAAGTGGGGTGGGGCAGAGTACCTTGATAACTTTTCCATCAGTGGAAAGGAGCGTTGCTTGACTGAGAGGTTCGAGGAGGGCAGAATTGTGCAGAATCAGTGTTTTGAGCTGAATGGACAACAGTATTGCGAGCCGGGTCAGTTTACGCAAAGCACTGTTGACGAGAATGGGTGTGTAAACTTAACTCATATCACCCTCTACAAAACATATGTAGATACCACCTACGTTACCGTGACCGATACTACTTATGTTACTGTTACCGATACGTTAGTGATAAATACTACAGTCACAGGCATTGATGATGAAGCGATGAGTAACATAGTGAAAGTGTTCCCGAATCCGGCTCACGATGCGGTCCACTTTGACTTTGGAGAGTATAAAACACTTGCCAATCACAAACTGGTTATCTATGACATGACCGGACAGGTAAAATACGAGGCGGTTATAAATTCTAAGTCAGGCAGTGTGGAGCTACACCAGTTAGGTGCCAAAGGAACATACATCATTCGTCTCATTAATGCTGAGGGTAAACAGATAGCCACTAAGAAACTGATAGTTCGGTAAGATAACTATACGTATATAGTATAAGGAACTTGTAGTTTCCACTGTCATCTTTGCCTTTTAGGGCAGTATCTAATTAACTGTGTAAATGGAGGTTTGGGCGCAAGTTCGGACCTTTTTTATTAACTTCCATAACCATTCACACAGCGATGATAAGCA
>NZ_FOOT01000008.1 GCF_900113285.1 Pontibacter chinhatensis | reverse complement strand
CCTCTTCCGACTTAAAACCCATAACGCGTCGCCCGGTTGGGTGCAACCACGGCTTCATTGTAGGCACTCCGTACCCAACGAAGCCTTAGTTGTTGTATGTTGTTATTATCTCAATCTATAAAAGTAATTCCCTTCATAGTTCTCTGTAACATTTTGGTCGGAGTCGAATTCGAAAACTACATTAGGGAATTTACTGAAAGGATAATTATTAATATTCAAGAACTCTAAATACTTCATTTTTAACTCTTCCATTTCAACTTCACTTAAATCCTTCAATTCTCTATTGGTCTTTGTGAAAAAATAAATACCAATTCCGTTATCCCAATCTTCCCATGTTACAACATGATGAATTTTAAAGATTGGGATTCCGTTAGTTTCACACCAATCAAAAAAAATAATATCTGTTTTTGAAATAGAGTTATTATAACTATCCTTCATCTCTGTTAATATCATACAACTACTGTATAAACCACAACCTACGCTTATCTGCACTATAGGTAAAAGTTTTAACCAGGTTGTATTGCAGGGACTCTGGTCTACATGGCCATAAGTATAGTAATATAGTAAAGCTGTTATTTACCTACAATTCTCCATCCACCAGCGCCAGTGTTCCAGGGTGCAGCGTATGGCCGCCTTCGAAAGTATAGATTCGGGGGTTGATGCCCAGCTCCTGCATGAGTTGCTGCTTGCGCTGCAGGGCCTCGGGGGTGATGAACTCGTCCTGAGTGCCGTAGACCATAGCCACGGGCAGTTGGGCAAAGGCAGCTCTTCCGGTGGCAAAGTCGATGTCTTCGGGGAAGGAGGCGGCCCAAAGTATAAGCCGGTGCACGGGCACCTGTTGCGTAGCCAGCCATCGGCTCACGGTAGCCCCGCCCTGTGAGAAGCCCAGCACCGTGAGGCGCACGTTTTGCGGCAACTGCCGCAGTTGCTCCTGCAGGAGCAGGTTCAGGTAGCTCGCCTGGTCATCGATTTCAGAAAGGCGGTCTTCCTTCGTCATCCAGGTGGCGCCCACGCGGCCGGAGAATCGCTCCAGGTAAAACCGCGACAACGCCTCTGGGGCCACCACCAGCGTCTGCCCGTTGTCCAGCACACTGAAATGCCGCAGAAAGAAACGCGCCAGCTGGCCATAGCCGTGGCACACAATCCAGAGGTCTGTTATACTTTCAGAAGGCGTGCCCAATGTATAATAGCGGGCCGTGCGAGGTACAGTAAGGCTGTGTTCGTTCATGTTCAAAAGAAGGTGGTTTCAGGATTTATACTTCTGCCACCTTCACCCAGAATGTTTAAAGTATAAGTATACCTGGCGCAAAGTATAACCGGCAGTTTAGACAGTTCGATTACAAGCCCAATACCGCACGAAGCCAAAAGTTACGAACCACGCCAAGCCCAACTTTCTAACCTTCTAACTTTTTAAATTTCTAACTCCAGAGACGCAATGCGTCTCCCCAACTCCTACAGGTTGTCCGGCGTGAACTGGAACGGCAGCAGGTCGGCTACGGCTTGGAAGCGGTAGAACCGGCCATCCGGCCCTTGCAGCAGCACCGGAATGGGCTCGCGCTGCCTGAACTCATACTCGGCCATTACCTGCCGGCAGGCGCCACAAGGCATCGCGGGCAGAAAGTGCTTCTCCTGGCGCCGGCGTGCTGTTACGGCCAGCAGCTTTATTTTCGATTGGGGATAGTGTGCGCTCAAAGCAAACAAAGCGGTGCGTTCGGCGCAAAGTCCGGAAGGATAAGCTGCATTTTCCTGGTTGCTGCCCTTAAAGAAGGAGCCGTCCTCCAGCAGCAGCGCCGCGCCCACCAGGAAGTTAGAATAGGGGGCGTAGGCATCGTTGGCCGCCTCCTGCGCCAGTTGCATGGCCTGCTGCTCCTGCGGTGTCAGCTCCTGCGGCTCCAGCACATCCACGCTGATTTGTACTTCCAGTTTGCTTGCCATCTAAGTATAAATAGGTCTGAAAATTAGAAAAGGGGTATAAATCTAGCCCATAATTCTGATAAAACCATACTTAATCTTTGCCTTGCACCAGCTAATTTATAACTTATGCCAGAACCCGATAATCCTATGAAAAAGATTCTCCTGCTGGGCGCCGGCCGATCGGCCTCCTCGCTTATCCGCTACCTCTTCGACCACGCCACCTCTGAAAACTGGCACATCACCATCGGCGACATCAGTATCACGCACCTGCAGCCGCTGGTGGAGCCCATTGCCTTTGCCGAGGCCATCACTTTTAATGTGCACGATGCGGCGCAGCGGGCGAAAGAAGTGGGGCAGGCAGACCTGGTGATTTCGCTCTTGCCAGCCATTTTCCATACCGAAGTAGCCAAGGAGTGCCTCAAGCAAGGAAAGCACCTGATCACGGCCAGCTACGTGTCGCCTGAGTTTCTGGCGCTGCACGCGGAGGCCCAGCAGAAGAACCTGACGTTCCTGATGGAGTCTGGCCTGGACCCGGGCATCGACCATATGTCGGCCATGCGGGTGATAAAAAGTATACAGGCGGCCGGCGGAACGCTCACGTCCTTTAAATCCTACACGGGTGGTCTGGTGGCCCCGGAATCAGATAACAATCCCTGGAACTATAAGTTTACCTGGAACCCGCGCAACGTGGTACTGGCAGGCCAGGGCACGGCCAAGTACATTCGGCAGGGCCAGTACAAGTACATCCCGTACCATCAACTCTTTCAACGCACTGAAACACTTCAGGTGGATGGCTACGGCCCCTTCGAGGGCTACGCCAACCGCGACTCCCTGAGCTACCGCGAACCCTACGGCCTGCTCACCATTCCCACCATGCTACGCGGCACCTTGCGCCGTCCAGGCTATTGCGAGGCCTGGGATGCGTTCGTGCAGCTCGGCCTCACCGACGACAGCTATACTTTAGAAGGCTCGGAGCGCATGACGCACCGCAGTTTTGTTGAAGCCTTTCTACCGGCCGCTACCTCATCAGTACAAAGTATGGCCGAGCGGGTAAGTTTATACTTAGGGATTCCGCAGGAAGGGGAGGTGATGCAGAAGCTGGAGTGGCTGGGGCTGTTTGAGGAGACACCTGTGGAACTGGAGGCAGCTACACCGGCGCAGGTGCTGGAGAAAATCCTGAAAGCCAAATGGACGCTGACTCCCGGCGACAAAGACATGATTGTGATGCAGCACCTGTTTGAGTATGAGCTGCACGGGGAGCAGCGCGAAGTATGCTCTACCTTAGTGGTGTTGGGCGAAGACGAAGTACAGACGGCTATGGCCAAAACCGTGGGCCTTCCGGTAGGCATGCTGGCCCGACTGCTCTTGCAGGGCAAAATCACGCACCGCGGCGTTGTGATTCCCATTTACCCGGAGCTATATGAGCCGGTGCTGGACGAGCTGGAGGGGTACGGTATCCGCTTTGTGGAGACGGAGAAGGTAGTCGAGCGGGTAGGGTAAACCATAGATTTATACTTAGCCAACCCAAAAGTTAACTAATACATTTATACTTTGCAGTATGACAGACGAAACGTGCCAGCGGCAAATCATAGAGGCTTATATCCAAGCCTACAACACCTTCGATGTGGCAGGCATGGTGAAGGACATGCACCCCGATGTGGTGTTTGAGAACATCTCCGACGGGATGACTAACCTTAAGATTCAAGGCATTTCCGGCTTTAGAACGCAGGCTGAGCAGGCCACGGAGTTTTTTCAGGAGCGGGAACAGCGGATTAAAAGTATAACATTCCAGGATAGCGTGGCCGAGGTGGAGATTGATTACGAGGGCACAGTGGCCTTTGAGCTACCTAACGGGATGCAGGCGGGCGACAAGGTAAGTATGGAGGGGAAGTCTATTTTCCATTTCTCCGGCGATAAAATCATACGGCTGCAGGATATCAGCTAAGCCGGCTATACTTTCAAAGGTATAAATAGTATGGTTGCAGCAGCTGTCGGAATTCGGAAGTATAGGTGGTTTTATCAGCCTCCCGGATGAAGAAGTCTTTTACCTCAGGCGCTGTTACGGGAGTATAAGTATAGGTCTGGATGTGGCGGATGCATTTGCCGCCGTGGTAAGTATACACCTGCAGCACCTCCGCCAAGTATAAAACCGATGCTTTGGCCAACCCGGCAAAGTATAAGGCTTCGGCTGGCGGCAGCAGCAAGTATAACTTCCCGTGCTGTGTCAGGCGCTGCTGTGCAAAGTATAAAATATCCTCAAAAAGCAGCTCTCCGGTATGCTTGGCCGTGTTCTTGGCAGCATCCGCGGATTTAAGCGAACTCAGGAAAAAGGGCGGGTTGGAAAGTATAACATCATACTTCGGAAGCTGCTGTTGAGCGTAGGCCTGAAGCGGCATGGGGTGAAGGTGCAGCCGGTCGGCCCAAGGGCTGGCGGTAAAGTTTTCCTGCGCCTGCTGCTGCGCCTCGGCGTTTATCTCCACGGCATCTATACTTGCCCCGCTGCGCTGCGCCACCATCAGCGCGAGCAACCCCGTGCCCGTGCCAATGTCCAGTATCCGCTGCGCTTTCCCAACCTCTACATAGGCTCCAAACACACAGGAGTCGGTGCACACTTTCATGGCGCACCTGTCCTGTTCCACCCGGAACTGTTTGAATTGGAAGTATGAGTTGGGCATGGAGGGGGAGTTTTGAGTGAGTGATTGAGTGGATGAGTGAATAATTTGATGTTTATACTTCAGGAGGATTTTATTTGGAATCCGGAGTTTTACTCTCAACCAAAGCTACCTTATAACTGATACTGAAAATTACATTCACTCATTCACCCCATCACTCATTCGCTAATTAAATTAACTCGGCAGGTAAGCTCCTGACTCAAACCCTTGGTCTACGAGCAGGTTGGGAGAGAGGGCGCTGGCGACGGCCAGTTGGTCGCAGCGCTCGTTTTCGGGGTGACCGGCGTGGCCGCGTATCCACACGAATTTTACCTGGTGCTTGGGATACACGCGCAGGAAGCGGGCCCACAGGTCGGCGTTGGCCTTGCCCTTAAAGCCTTTCTTCTGCCAGCCAAACACCCAACCTTTCTCCACAGCATCCACCACATACTTCGAGTCGGAGTAAACGGTAACCTGCATGCCCGGCTTGGTAATCGCCTCCAGCCCCTTGATCACGGCCAGTAGCTCCATGCGGTTGTTGGTGGTTTTGCGGAAGCCTTCTGTCAGCTCTTTCTCGTGCTGCCTCCAGCGCAAAATGGTGCCGTAGCCGCCCGGTCCCGGATTTCCCCGAGAGGCTCCGTCAGTATACAATTCGATCATGTACTTAAATGAGTAAATGAGTTGATGAGCGAATAAGTGATTTTTTATTCAATTCACTCATTCGCTCATCAACTCATTCAAAATTACAGATTTGTCTTAAACAGTTTAATGGCGATGGCCAGCAGGATAACACCGAACACCTTGCGTAGCACGTCGGCGCCGCTTTTGCCCAGTTTAGCCTCAATCCAGCTGCTCGATTTGAGCACGATGTATACGAACAACAGGTTGATCACAACACCTACCAGCACGTTGGGCAGCGAGTAGGCGGCCCGTAGCGAGAGCAGCGTGGTCATGGTACCGGCACCTACAATAAGTGGGAAAGCGAGTGGTACAATGGAGCCGCTTTTACTCTCCGGATCAGTATGAAAGAAGTCTTTCCCCAGGATCATTTCTAAGCCAATCAGGAAGATGATGATCGCACCGGCCATGGCAAAAGATTGTAAATCCACCCCGAACAACTTGAGAATAGACTGCCCCAGAAAAAGGAAGGCGATCATCAGGATGCCCGAGATGATGGTGGCTTTCTCCGATTCGATCTTGCCCTCTCGCTTTCGCAGGTTGATGATGATCGGAATAGAGCCGAGGATATCGATTACCGCAAACAGCGTGAGCGTAACAGAGGCTATCTCTTTGATACTAAACATAGACAGTTAGAGAGTTTAGGAGTTAGAGAGTTATTTATAGTTTAAGAGTTTACGGTTTTTGAGTGCAAAAAAACTCTTAAACTCTCTAATTCCCAAACTCTCTAACTCGGCTTAGGCGTAGTAATGCAGGAAAAAGCGCTTTAGTTCTTCGTACTCCTCGTCAAGTATAGCCGGGAAGTTGGCGATGCGGAACGTGTTGCGTGCCCAGGGGCCGTAGCCGTTGCCGAGCCGGATGTTATGGTGCAGCGCGCGCTTCTTGGCGTCCTCCACCAGTTTCTCGTTGGCCTGCACGGCTATCACTGTCTTAGACCGCACCTCTTCGTTCTCCACCAGCAGCTTAAAGTCAGCGAACTGCTCAAAGAAAGTATAGAGGTCCTGGGCCCGGTCGGTCAGGTGCTGTTCGATGCCTTTGATAAAGGGGCGGTCCTCCAGCATGCGCTTGAGCAGGTAAATGTTCAGCTCGTTCGGCGTATGAGTTGTCTGGTAATTGAGCATCTTCTCGTACATCGGCACCAGGCTATTGTAGTGGCTGCGCTCAGCCAGTTTCTTGGCCCGGAAAATTGAGCGGGGCGAGCAGGCAATTACAGCCAGCCCCGGGGGCAGACCGAAGCACTTCTGCACGGAGGCAAACCAGATATCAGCCTTAATCAGCTTCAGGTTGAGTCCCGCCATAGACGAGGTCGCATCCACGGCAATCAGGGTGTCGCGGTAGCGGTTGTGCAGGTTCAGGATGGTAGTAGGGCTAACCTGCGTGCCGTTGGAGGTCTCATTCTGCGTAAAGCAGATGAGCTCGGTATCGGCGCTCACCTGCAGGTCCGTCACCGGCATGGGTTCGTTCAGGTCAAACTGAAAACCCTCGGCATCCGGACGCAGCTTTTTGGCATACTCATACCACTTCTCCCCGAAAGAGCCGTTGTAGATGTGGTAGCTTTTGTGCTTGGTCAGGCTTTGAATCAGGATTTCCCAGCACTCGGTGGCCGAAGAGGCAAAGAAGATGTAGTAATCCTGCGGGATATTGAGCTTGCGCTTGATGGAGTTTACCACCGTGCGCGACATCTGCACAAACTGCTCACCCCGGTGCGGTGTGTTCATAAAGCCCTCGTCGTACGCATCTACCAAATAGGAGCGTACTTCGGGGTATACTTTGGAGGGGCCGGGATAGAAATTGAGCATAATGCAGGAATTTTTATATAGCTATCTAACTATATTAACGAAGTTTCTTTAACGATCTGATAACGGGCCAGGTTGCAGAACTTATACATTAAAACCTATCTGTTTCGGTTTCAGGCGCTCAAAATACTGAAGCGCAAGGCGGTAGCTGTCCAGACCAAACCCGCTGATGCTGCCTTTGCAGTAAGGGGCAATCATACTTTTATGCCGGAAGGCCTCACGGGCAAATACATTGGAAATGTGCACTTCCACCACAGGGGCATCAATGGCCCGGATGGCATCCGAAATGGCCACGGACGTATGGGTATAAGCCCCGGCGTTGAAGACGATGCCTTTGTAGCTAAAGCCCACCTCGTGCAGCTTGTCGATAAGCACGCCTTCGGTGTTAGACTGGAAGTAGGTTAGCTCCAGCGCGGGGAAGGCCTCCTTCAGCTCCTCAAAATAGTCTTCGAAGGAGCGGTTGCCGTACACCGACTTCTCGCGCACGCCCAGCAGGTTCAGGTTCGGGCCGTTTAGAATGAGTACTTTCATAGTTCAGCGAATGCAGATTTCCAAGGCTACAAAGGTAAGGATTAACTATCTTTGCACAGTGAAAATTGTTTAATTGTTGGATGGTTAAATTGCTGGATGTTTGGGTAAAGCGACTAATTCGCTGTACTACCTAACTTTCTAACTCTTTAACTTTCTAACTCTCTAACTTCCAACCGTGAACTGGCGCATCTGTTTAAAGCAATTTGAGGAATACCTGAAACTGGAGAAGTCGCTCTCGCGCCACTCCGTAGAAGCCTACGGGCGGGATGTGCGCAAGTTGGTGGAGTTTCTCGAACTCAAGGGACTGCAAGTTTCCCCACAGGACGTGAAGCCAGCCATCCTTCGGGATTTTCTGGAGTGGATAAACGAACTGGGCATGACGGCCCACTCGCAGGCCCGCACCCTGTCCGGCATCCGCGCCTTTTACAAGTTCCTCATCATGGAAGACATGATGCAGACCGACCCGACGGATACCATTGAGCCCCCCAAGCTGAGCCGCAAACTGCCCGACACGCTGGACTTCCATGAGATTGAGCAGCTGCTCTCAGCCATCGACCTCTCCACGCCGGAGGGTACCCGCAACCGCGCCATGCTGGAAACACTCTACAGCTCCGGCCTGCGCGTGTCTGAGTTGCTCGATCTGCGCATCAGCAACCTGTATGCCGATGCCGGGTTTCTGAAAATTGCCGGTAAAGGCGACAAAGAGCGGCTGGTGCCCATTGGCCGGGATGCTCTAAAGCACATTCAACTCTACCGCGAAGGCGTGCGCTGCCACCTCAATATCAAGAAAGGGCACGAGGATATCCTCTTCCTCAACCGGCGCGGCGCTAAAATGACGCGGGTGATGGTGTTTACGATCATCAAGGATCTGGCCGCCAAGGCCGGTATCCAGAAAACGGTGAGTCCCCATACGTTCCGCCACTCCTTTGCCACCCACCTGATAGAGGGCGGTGCCGACTTACGGGCTGTGCAGGAGATGCTGGGCCATGAGTCTATCACCACCACCGAAATCTACACGCACCTCGACCGCGATTACCTCAAACAGGTGATCCGGGATTTCCATCCGCGCAGCTGATCAGGATGTAAGGATTTTTGGATGGATAAGATTGCCTGCTGCCTGCTTCAAAGTAATATAGGAGACATTACCTGTAAGATGATAAGATAAAGAAGTATGCGGCTATACTTCCCCACCTAATAAAGTCCTGTCTATCCTTACATCCTAACATCCAGATCTTATCTTTGCAGGCAAGTATAACCTAATCCGATACGCCGTGTACAAAAGCCTCCTTCGCCCACTGCTGTTTCAGCTCGACCCCGAGAAAGTACATTACCTGACGACCGATGCCCTGCGCGCTTCGCTGAAGCTGCCTTTTGCCAAAGGCATCACCGAAAGTATGTTTAAGGTAACGGACCCGAGGCTGGAGCGGGAATTGTTTGGACTGAAGTTTCCGAACCCAGTGGGGCTGGCCGCCGGCTTTGACAAGGACGCCAAACTGGTGGATGAACTGGCCGAACTGGGCTTTGGCTTTGTAGAGATTGGCACCCTGACGCCCAAGCCACAGGCAGGCAACGACAAGCCGCGCCTGTTCCGCCTGCCGCAGGATCAGGCCATCATCAACCGCATGGGCTTTAATAACGAGGGCGTGGATGCGGCCGTTCGCAGGCTGGAGAAGCGCAAGAGCAACATCATCGTGGGCGGCAACATCGGCAAAAACAAGGTAACGCCAAACGAGGAGGCTTTGAGTGATTATCTATACTGCTTCAGGGCCTTGTTCCAGGTGGTGGATTACTTTGTGGTGAACGTGAGCTCGCCCAACACGCCGGATTTGCGCGCGCTGCAGGACAAGGAGCCGCTGCAGAAGCTGCTGGTATCGCTGCAGGAGGAGAACCAGAAGATGGGTACGCCCAAGCCGCTGCTGCTCAAAATCGCCCCGGATCTCAACCTCGACCAGCTAAACGACATCATCGAAATTGCCCAGGTGGCGAAGCTGAGCGGCATCATTGGCACCAACACCACGGTGAGCCGCGCCGGACTGCACACACCGGAGGCACG
The DNA here is from genome assembly GCF_900113285.1 of Pontibacter chinhatensis. Classification (GTDB taxonomy): domain Bacteria; phylum Bacteroidota; class Bacteroidia; order Cytophagales; family Hymenobacteraceae; genus Pontibacter; species Pontibacter chinhatensis. The sequence continues at coordinate 129,740 of NZ_FOOT01000008.1, read as the reverse complement.
GGTGCAGGAGATTGGTATGGGTGGACTGAGCGGCAAGCCCTTAACAGTACAATCTACCCAGATCATACAGCACCTGCGCACTTACCTGCCACCGGAGATCCGCTTGATTGGGGTGGGGGGCATCATGGCGGCCCAGGACGCCATCGATAAGCTGGATGCGGGCGCAGACCTGGTACAGCTCTACACCGGCTTTATTTATGAAGGACCCTCCCTGATAAGCCAGATCAATAAAAAAATACTCTCCCGGTAGAAATACTTTCAGGTTGAAAGGCTGAGGCAATGCCACGAAAAAGTGTAAATTTGAGATTCTAACTTAGCTGAGGGTATGGCCAAGAACACTTACAGAGACGACACGCTGCAAGCAGGGCGGAAGAACGAGGTGCGTGGTAAGAATGAGCCACGTGGGGCAAATATGCCGAAGGGACAGAAACCGAAGAAAGAAAAGAAGAAATGGTCTTTCCGGATTCCGACTCCCCGGATAAATCTAAGAATAGGCTTTCTGCACGACCGCCGCTTTAAGCTGACGGTGGGCTTTACGTTCCTGCTCCTTTCCTTTTTCCTGACCATTGCCTTTGTATCCTACCTCTTCACCGGTAACGCTGACCAGAGCGTGGTGGAAACCGTGAGCGGCACCGGCCTAAAAGAGTCGGGGCAGGAGGCGGAGAATTGGCTGGGCCTGCTGGGTGCCTGGATCTCGCACTTCTTTATAAACGACCTGGTGGGCATCGGGGCTTTTTTCCTGATCCCGGTGCTTTTCTTTACCGGATCTAAAATCGTGTTCAAGCGCCTGCAGGTATCGCTGAGCTATGTGCTGGGGCTGTGCAGCTTCAGCATGCTGTGGCTGAGCCTGACAATGGGTTACATTGTTTTCTCCACCAAAACGATTAGTGGGCTGGGCTTTCTGGGCGGTGCCATCGGTGTGGAGGCGGCCATCTGGCTTAACAGCCTGATTGGCTGGGGCTCCTGGCTGCTGCTGGGCTTCCTGCTGCTGGTATTTGTGGTGAGTTTCTTTAACATTACAAGTATAAACTGGAGTAGCTCCAAACCTGCCGCCGCAGCGGCGGGCGCTGGCAAAGCCGATAAAAACTATGCTGAGAACCTAGGTGATGTGCTGGGTAAGAAGACAAGCAGCATCAACCATAACACCGATCCAACGGCCTCGCTGGACTATGAGGAAGAGCAACCGCCGTTTGATGAGGAGGACGAGGAGATAAACCGGGCGCTGGAGATGGAACTGCAGTCGTTGCAGGACCAGAAGAAGCCTGTGCCGCCCGCTTCTCCTGCCAAAACAGAGTCTCCTGCCCTGGAACTGGACATTGACCTGCCGGAGGATGCTTACCTGGATGAGGTGATGCCAGAGGAAGAAGAACCGGAAATGGCGCTGGAAATTGAGGAGGTACCCGAAGAGGCGCCTGCCATTGGAGAGATGGAGAACTACGACCCGACACTGGATCTGGCCCGCTACCAATACCCGAGCATCGAGCTGCTTAATGACTATGGCGCCAACAAAGTATCGGTGACCAAAGAGGAGCTGGAGGCCAACAAGGATAAGATTGTAGAGACGCTGGCCAACTATAACATCGGCATCGCCAGCATTAAGGCTACCATTGGCCCTACCGTGACGCTTTATGAGATTGTGCCGGACGCCGGGGTGCGTATCTCTAAAATCAAGAACCTGGAGGATGACATTGCCCTAAGCTTGGCTGCCCTGGGTATCCGTATCATTGCGCCGATTCCGGGCAAAGGTACGATTGGTATCGAGGTGCCGAACACGAAGAAGGAGATGGTTTCCATCCGTTCCATACTTTCCACGGAGAAGTTTATGAAGAGCGAGATGGATCTGCCAATCGCCTTCGGTAAGACCATCACCAACGAGGTGTTCATCACCGACCTGGCCAAAATGCCGCACTTGCTCATGGCGGGTGCCACGGGCCAGGGTAAGTCCGTTGGTCTGAACACGATTCTGACCTCGCTCCTCTACAAGCGCCACCCTTCGCAGCTTAAGTTTGTGCTCGTGGACCCGAAGAAGGTGGAACTCTCGCTGTTTAACAAGATAGAGCGCCACTTCCTGGCCAAGCTGCCCGACACTGACGAGGCCATCATCACCGACACCAAAAAGGTGGTGAACACGCTCAACTCGCTGTGTATGGAAATGGACATGCGCTACGATTTGCTCAAAGATGCCGGCTGCCGAAACCTGAAAGAGTATAACCGCAAGTTTGTGGAGCGCAAGCTGAACCCGCAGAAGGGCCACCGCTTTATGCCGTACATCGTGCTGGTGATAGACGAGTTGGCCGACCTGATGATGACCGCCGGTAAAGAGGTGGAGACGCCCATTGCCCGTCTGGCCCAGCTGGCCCGTGCCATTGGCATACACCTGGTCGTGGCCACGCAGCGTCCGTCGGTAAACGTAATCACAGGTATCATCAAGGCCAACTTCCCGGCGCGTATTTCCTTTAAGGTAACGTCTAAAATCGACTCCCGCACCATTCTGGATGCCGGCGGTGCCGACCAGCTGATTGGACAGGGTGATATGCTCTTCTCCATTGGCTCGGACATGATCCGTATTCAGTGCGCCTTTGTGGACACGCCGGAGGTGGACCGCATCTGCGACTTTATCGGTGAGCAGCAAGGTTACAGCGATGCCTACCTGTTGCCGGAATTCGTGGGTGACGAGGGCGGTAACGACAAGGCAGACTTCGACCCGAGCAACCGTGATCCGTTGTTTGAAGAGGCCGCCCGCGTGATTGTGCAGCACCAGCAGGGAAGCACCTCGCTGTTGCAGCGCCGCCTGAAGCTGGGCTACAACCGCGCCGGCCGCCTGATAGACCAGCTGGAGTCAGCCGGAGTAGTAGGACCCTTTGAGGGAAGCAAGGCCCGTGAAGTTTTGATTCAGGATGAGTACAGTTTGGAACAGTTATTGAATACGCTTGGGTAAACCAAGAAACAAGTACACGTAAACCTGATATGAAAAAGTTACTCTCTCTTCTGCTGGCAGTGTTGATGATTGCGTCTGTGGCCCATGCACAGCAAGACCCGGAGGCGGCCAAGGTGCTGAACGCTATGAGCCAGAAGTACCGCTCCATGAAAGCCTTTAAAGCTGATTTTTCCCAGACAATGGAAAACCCATCGGCCAATGTAAAGGAAACCATGAACGGCAGCGTTACCGTGAGCGGCGACAAGTATAGACTGGGAGTAAGTGGCCAGGAGGTCATCAGCGATGGCAAAACCATGTATACTTTCCTGAAGGATGCCAACGAAGTAACGATTACTGAGACGGACGAAGAAGCAGAGGCAATGGCGCCAAGCAAGATCTTCGACATGTATAAAAAAGGCTATAAGTATGCGCATGCCGGCACAGAGACGATCAGCGGCGTGAAGTATGATGTGATTGAACTGGCCCCTGAAGATCGTAAGAACCCGATTTACAAGGTGCGCCTGTACATCAACCAGAAAGACAAGACCCTGAGAAGTTGGCAGATGTTCCGTAACAACGGCAACCGTTATACTTACACCATCAGCAATTTCCAGGCAAACCCGACGCTTGCTGCCGATGCCTTCACCTTTAATAAGGCCAAGTATAAAGGCGTGAGTGTGGTAGATTTAAGATAAACCTAACCCTTTATGATTCTGAGACAGGCTGCCCCATTTGGGGCAGCCTGTTTTGCTTTATAGTTGTACTTAGCCCTAGTTGAGATTTACTACTTTGGTAAAAGTGTAAACCCACCCCTATGAGCTACGCTCGCTAGCTCAAAACTCACGTTTTGGCTAATCCAGAGGAGGGGAATTATATTACAGTTACAGAAATTCCCCTCTCGGGAGGGGGCAGGGGTGGGTTTGTCGCAACTGAAGTTTAAAGTATAAATAAGGGAGCGTAGGCAGGAAATGAGGGGGAAAGTTTCGGGCTCTGGGGCAAATTCATACTTTTGCATAAACCATTTCCCTGCAAGCCATGACAAGAGAGCAGCTTTTCGAGCAGATCCTCAATAAGAAATCATACCTGTGCATCGGCCTCGACACCGACCCGTTGAAGCTGCCGCAGCACCTGCTGGATCTGGAAGATCCGGTTTTCGAGTTTAACCGCCAGATCATAGAGGCCACTGCCGACCTTTGCGTGGCTTACAAACCCAATATTGCCTTTTATGAGGCGCAGGGGCCGCAGGGTTGGGTAAGTCTGCAAAAAACGCTGCAGGTTATCCCGAAGGACATCTTCACAATAGCCGATGCTAAGCGTGGGGACATTGGAAATACCTCTGAGCTTTATGCCCGCGCCTTTTTCGAGAACATGGACTTTGACTCGGTAACGGTGGCCCCCTACATGGGTGCCGACTCGGTAAAGCCGTTCCTGACGCAGGCGGGCAAGTGGGTGATTCTGCTGGCGCTGACTTCTAACGCCGGCAGTCAGGATTTCCAGATGCTGCGCCTGGAGGATGGCAACGAGGAATACTTGTTTGAACAGGTGCTGAGAACCAGCCAGGAGTGGGCTACTGCCGACCAGCTGATGTTCGTGGTAGGTGCCACGCAAGCCGATTACGTGCAGCGCGTGCGCCAAGTAGCACCAGACAATTTCCTGCTGGTGCCGGGTGTGGGAGCGCAGGGCGGCAGCCTGGAAGAAATCTCCCGCCTCGGCATGAACCGCCAGTGCGGCCTGCTGGTAAACTCATCGCGCGCCATCATCTACGCCTCCTCGGGCTATGACTTTGCAGAGCGCGCCCGTGAAGCTGCCTTTGCCGTGCAGCGTGAGATGGAGAAACTGCTGGAGGAGTTGTTGTAGGGGTAAGGGTGCTTTCAGTTACTAAGAAACATGAAGCCAGTATTTTCAGGAAATGAAGATTATAACAAAACAGCTTTTCTGAATTGGAGAATTTCAGAAAGGTCTGATATACTTAATTTAATTAACATTGCTGAAGGGTTTCTGATATCATCCATAGAGTTAGCTAAACACTGCCTCAAGGATAATCAGGATAAACGAGCAGATATTTTAATTTTCCCGATTCTAACAAATGCCAATCATGGTATAGAGTTATATCTGAAGGCCATTAATTGGACCCTTAACCAACTTCTCCAGCTTGAGTTAAAAGTTGAAGGAAAGCACAACATTAAACAAATCTTCTCTACTGTTAGGAGGAAAGTAGAAACACTAGATGGATCAGAAGCTTTGAGAGAGTTTGACGAGTGGTCTAGAGGATTGTCAGATTATATAAATGAACTATCAGAAAAGATAGAATCAACAGATAAGGCTGATAAAATGGATTTTTCTAGATATCCTTTCAGCAATAGGTATGAAAACCACTTCTATGTAGGTGAAATCGGGAATGTAGAAGTAGATTTAGAAAATTTGATAGATAGATTATCAGCAATCAAAAGTGTTTTAGAAAGCGTGATTGAAGAATATTATCATTACAGGTTGAATATAACTTAACTAATGCAGTAAAGTCCTGGAGGTAGTGATGTATAATTCATCAATTGCATACTTAATTTATATCGGTAAGGAAATAGAATATCTAGCCCCCGACCTATGGCTACACTACCTCAGAGCAGAGACTTTCTAATTAGTCAAATCCAAAACATTAATATCAAATAGTACTATGTCAGAAGAAATGAAGCAATGCCCAAAGTGTAATTCGCCTTATGGCTATGCAATGGGTGAGGAAATGTACGCTTGCCCGGAGTGTGGCAATGAGTGGAATCCCAGTGAAGTGGAGGAAGAGGCGGGCTTGAAGGTATTAGATGCCAACGGAAACGTCCTGCAGGATGGCGATACGGTTGTCGTAATTAAAGACCTGCCGGTAAAAGGGGCTCCGAAACCTGTAAAGGCTGGCACAAAAGTAAAAAACATCCGCTTGACGGACGGAGACCATAACATCGACTGCAAAATTGATGGTTTTGGCTCGATGGGACTTAAATCTGAGTTTGTGAGAAAGGCTTAGGTAGCCTGTTACTTTTAATATGCCGACAAGTATGGCGTGTCGTGGCAGCTAAACCTGGAGGAATAAATATACGGATAAGGTGTATAGCAAACAATCCAGCTGCCTATGGGATACGTCAGAGAATACTACGAGAGAATTGTAAAGCTGGTGGAGGCTGATTGGCAATACATATCTTCTTGCTTTGAGCGGAAGTCTTTTGCCAAAGGAGAGGTTATTACGGCAAAGGGGCAGGTGGAGAATTACCTGTCGTTTGTGGAAGTAGGCATCATACGCCACTATGTGCCAGGCGAAGACAATGACCTTACCTTTAGCTTCTGCTTCGAAAAGGAATTTACCTGCGCCTACGACTCCTTCCTAACCCGTTTGCCCTCTGAATACGAGCTACAGGCACTGGCCGACACCACTGTGTGGCGAATCTCTTTTGATGATCTCCAGAAAGTTTATGCCAACACGCAAGTCGGAAATTACTTAGGGCGCATAGCTGCCGAAAAGCTATTCCTGGCCAAAAGCAAACGGGAGTTATCGCTTTTAAAGTATACAGCCAAAGAGCGTTACCTTCAGTTATTCTACCAGCAGCCTAACATTGTCAGGCAAATTCCGCTCAAGTATGTAGCCTCCTATATTGGTGTTACGCCGCAGGGGCTTAGCAGAATCCGCAGGCAGATTTCTTAACATAGGTTCATTTCGCAGGCACACGGTTCTTTGGATCTTTGCCTAAAAAGACAGCGAGATGAAAATGCCAATCCTTTCTTACGGTCATCCCATCCTGAAGCAGAGATGCGTGGAAGTGCCCCAAACTTATCCTGGGCTTGATGACCTTATCGACGCAATGTGGGAAACCATGTATAACGCCAATGGCTGTGGCTTGGCTGCTCCGCAAGTTGGCAGAGCCATTCGCCTGTTTGTGGTCAACAGCAAGTCTACCTATGAACACATGGGCGCCAGTGACAGGAGGCATTATTTTAACCCGGGCGATACCGGTATTGTAAAGACATTCATCAATGCCAGCATCGTTGAACGTTCCGAAACTACCTGGCAGGATGATGAGGGCTGTTTAAGCATTCCGGGCCTGCAGCAGGCAGTAACAAGGCCATGGTCGGTTACAGTGGAGTACTACGACAGAAACTTTCAGAAATACCAGGAAACTTTCAGCGGTGCAACGGCCAGAATGGTGCAGCATGAGTTCGACCATACCGAAGGCATTCTTTTCCTTAATTACCTGAAGCCTCTGACCAGGAGGCTGCTGGAGGGAAAACTGAAGAAAATTGCAAAAGGGCAGGTTGCTGTGCGCTATCCGATGGTCTTCTGTAAATAGTTTGTTTGCAAATTTATACTTTGAAGTATATTACAGGCTGTGTACGTTTGCTGAACAGACTTACTGATTACTTGGTTTAGGTAAAGTCAGGTAACGCTATAAATTCAACCTTATTTAGAATAAATGACCAACAACGACATACTTCGCCGCATCCGCTATACTTTTGATTACGGTGACGATAAAATGATAGCACTGTTCGGCTCGGGCGGCAAGCAGGTAACGCGCGCCGAGGTAAGCGACTGGCTGAAGAAGGAAGAAGACCCGGAGTACAAAGAGCTGAATGATGAACTATTGGCGGCTTTCCTCAACGGCTTTATCAACGAAAAACGTGGTAAAAAAGAAGGTCCGCAGCCGGAGCCGGAGAAGCGCCTGAACAACAACGTCACGCTGCGCAAGCTCAAAATAGCCCTTAACTTGAAAGACGAGGACATTCTGGAGATCCTGCTGCTGGCTAACTTCCGATTGAGCAAGCACGAACTAAGTGCCTTCTTCCGCAAACCTGACCACCAGCACTACCGCCCGCTAAAGGACCAAATCCTGCGAAACTTCCTGCATGGCATGCAAATCAAGTATAGAGGCAACGAAAACTAAGTATAGCCTGCTCAAAGTATAAACGCCTGTTCCTTTATCTAGGAGCAGGCGTTTATACTTTGGTTGATTTTATACGTTACTTTCCGCATCTTGAAGTATAAACCCGCACCATGAAGGAAGACTTCCTGCACTACATCTGGCAGCATCAGTATTTCGATAAAACCGATTTGGCTACCACCGTGGGTGAGCCGCTGCAGGTGTTGCGGATAGGGTTTTATAATACCGATGCGGGGCCAGATTTCCGGGAAGCCTTCCTGCGGATAGGGGAGGTGGAGTGGGCGGGCAGCGTGGAGGTGCACCTGAACGCCTCCGACTGGCACCGCCATCAGCACCAGCACGACCCTAAGTATGACCAGGTGGTGTTGCACGTGGTCTGGCAGGCCGACGTGCCCGTGCTGCGAACCGACGGAACCCTGGTGCCGGTGCTCGAACTGCAGCATAGGGTGGATTTACAGTTGCTAAAAACCTATGAAGCCTTGCAGCAATCACAGCACGCTATTCCCTGTGCTTCCTTCTGGCCCGGCGTTCCGGAGATTACCAAGGCGCTGATGCTGGAGCGGGCGCTGGTAGAGCGGCTGGAAGAAAAGGGCGGGGAGGTGCTGCAGGTATACCGCAGCTACGGCAACGACTGGGAGCAGGCGAGTTTCTATACTTTGTTGCGTGGCTTCGGCTTTAAAATAAACCAGCAGGCCTTTGAGTTGCTGGCCAAATCATTGCCGTTCCACGTGGTGCGGCGGCATCAGCATAACTTGCTGCAACTGGAGGCGCTGCTGCTGGGTCAAGCTGGCTTTTTAGCTGATGCGGAGGGCGGTTATGCACAGCAGCTGCAGCGGGAGTACACGTTTCTGCGGCACAAGTATAAACTAGAGCCCCTGCCGCGCCACCACTGGAATTTCCTCCGCATGCGCCCGGCCAACTTCCCGACGGTGCGGCTGGCCCAACTGGCGGCCTTGCTGCAGCATCCTTCCTTTTTCACCAACATACTGGAAGCAGATGCTGTAAAAAAGTATGAGCAGCTGTTTCTGGCAAGTGTATCTCCCTACTGGCAGCGGCATTATATGTTTGGGCGGGAAAGCAAAACGATAACCAAAGGAATGGGCAAAAGCAGCGCCCGCAATTTGGTGATTAACGTGGCCGTGCCTATACTTGCCGCCTACGCCAACTATAGCGGCGAGCGCACTTATTTGGAGAAAGCCATTAACTTATTAGAACTGCTGAAGGAGGATAGCAATAGGTATACGCGGCTTTATGAGGAGCTGGGTTGGTGCGCCAAATCCGCGGCAGATAACCAGGCGGCCCTGGGGCTGTACAAACACTATTGCCACCCCATCAACTGCATGCGCTGCGCCGTCGGCAACAAAATCATGAAACAGCATAAAGCCGCCCTGTGAGCATACTTCTCATCTACCTCGTTAACTTGCTTATACTGGGTGGCCTGGTCTGGTGGCTGTACCGGCAGGCGTGGACGCAAAAACTCAGACCATACTTCTGGCTGGCGCTGGGGCTCAAACTGCTCCTGGCTCTGACCTTTGCCATTTTTCGCTACAGCTATGCCAACTCCAGCGATACCCACGTGTACCATGCCGCCAGTCTGCAACTAATGGAGTATGCTGGGCAACATCCATCGGCTTACCTGAGGCTTTTGTTCTTCAACCAGTTTGAGAGCGAGGCGTTTCGCGCTTCCTTGCCTTTCTCCCGGTTTCCGGACTTTACCAACTCCTTTTACTTTGTCAAGCTGCTGAGCGTGCTGAATCTGCTGACCGCCGGGGCATATTACCTCAACAACCTCTACCTGTCGCTTTTCAGTTTCTGGGGCAGTTTATACCTGGTGTCGGTGCTTACGCGCGTACTTCCAAAGTATAAATCGGCGGCGGTGGCGGCATTCCTGTTTTTCCCGTCGGTGGTGTTCTGGAGCACGGGCGTGATGAAGGAGCCGGTGATGTTTGGCAGCATGTGCTGGGTAGTGGGAGCGGCGCTGCAGCTGGCGCAAGGGCAAAAACTCAGCATTTGGACCTGGCTGTTGCTGCCCCTGCAGGTATACGTGTTCATCAAAATAAAACTGTTTTATGCCGGTTTGCTGCTGCCGCTCTTGCTGGCCTACGTGCTGGTGCAACGCCTGAAAGTATACGTCAAGCCGCTGCAGTCGCCTAGGGTACAGTTGCTGCTTCTGCTGGCCTTGGCAGGTGTAGTGGTGCTGGTAGTGATGTGGCAACGCTCCGTATTTAATCCCGATTTTATACTTTGGAACCTGGAGCGCAACTACAGCACGCTGTTGAGCCGCTCCCAGCACAGGCCGCACATCAATCTCCACGACCTGGAACCAACTCTGCTAAGTATGCTCCTGCACTACCCCGAGGCGGCGCTGAGCTCTATCTACCGTCCCTTCCTTGGCGAGTCCTGGCGGCTGTTATACTTGCTGAGTGGGCTGGAGAACCTGCTGCTGCTCCTGCTGACTGCTTTGGCTGTGGCATCTGCTTTTCGAAACGGGGCAAGTAGAAGGGTGGCGCTACTGCACGTGCTGCTGCTCGTGTTTATACTCTGCATGGCCGGCGTTACCGGGCTCTCTACCCCGAACTTCGGCACCCTAAGCCGCTACCGCATCGTGTACCTGCCGTTTCTGGTGTACCTGCTGCTGCAAAATGTGTATGCTCAGCGCTTGCTGCAGCGCTTGCGCTTCCCGTAGCGGTACTTTCAAACTCCCTCGCTTTTTTGTACCTTTGCGCCTTATTTAAGACTGAGTTATGCAAAATCCGGTAATCATATTGGGTGCCCAAAAACTGGGTACGACCGCTCTGGACATCTTTAACAGCAACAGCGTGATGGTATACTGCTTCCTGGACGATAAACTGCAACAGGAAGAGGTGAACAACGTGGCGGTGATGGGCAATACCGAAAACAGCGATTTCCTGAAGCTGGTAGGCAAGAAGTGCGACGTGTTTGTGGCCGTAGAGGATTCCGCCGCGCGCAAAGGCCTGGTGAAACTGCTGAAGGAAGAGTATAAGGCAGTGCCGGTAAACGCCATCCACCGTTTCAGCGCCGTATCGGAGAATGCCTGGCTGGGCCACGGTAACCTGGTGGGCGCGGGCGCTATCATCAGCAACAACGCCAGAGTAGGCGACAATAACATCATCCACGCCCGCGCGCTGGTGGATACCAAAGCAGAGGTGGGTGATAACGTAGAAATTGGTGCCGGCGCTATCATCAACGCAGAGGCAGTGGTAGAAGACGGAGCCTTTATCGGAACAGGCGCGGTAGTGGTGTCTGGTGTGAAAATCGGCAAGAACGCCCGCGTAGGCGCCGGTTCGGTGGTGGTGGCCGATGTGCCTGCCAAAGCCACGGTGTTCGGTAACCCGGCGGCCCCTGTAAAGTAAACTTTTATACTTGCCCCCGCTGTTACAGAACTGACAAAAGTCATTTTGCGGCCGAGCGGCAGGTGATACTTTTGCGGGAAATTTTAAATGAGTGCGTGAGCGGATGAGTGAATAAGGGAAGGAATAATCCTGATTTAGGCCAATCACGAACAACGAATAACTAATAACCAAATAAAGTCAAACACTTAGCCGAAACTAAGCAGTTATGAACAAACCCTACAGCATATTACTGTACTATTGCTACACGCCCATCGAGGACCCGGAGGCGTTTCGTGAGCAACACCACCTTTTTTGCCTGGAGCTCAACCTGCTCGGGCGTATCATCATTTCCAAAGAAGGCCTGAACGGCACTATTTCTGGTCTGAAAGAAGACTGCGAGAAGTATATGGCTGCCATGCACGCTGACCCGCGCTTTGCCAAAATCGACTTCAAGGTGGATTACTCCGACAAGCACGCTTTTGCCAAGCTGCACGTGCGCACTAAATCCGAGATTGTGCACTCCGGCCTGCTGCACATCGACCCGAACGCCCGCACCGGCAAGCACCTGGCTCCGAAAGAGTTTAAGGAGATGAAGGACCGCGAGGATGTGGTGGTACTGGACGTGCGTTCCGACTACGAGCACAGCGTGGGCCGCTTCAAGAACGCCATAACGCTGGACATCGAGAACTTCCGTGAGTTTCCGGAGAAAGTAGAGGAGCTGAAGGAAAAGTACAAGGACAAGAAAATCCTGACCTACTGTACCGGCGGCATCAAGTGTGAGAAGGCCAGCGCCTTTTTGCTGGAGCAGGGATTTGAGGACGTATACCAGCTGCACGGCGGCATCATCAAGTATGGCATGGAGGCCGGCGGCGAGGATTTCGAAGGCAAGTGCTATGTGTTCGACAACCGCGTGGCCGTGAATGTAAACACGGTGAACCCAACCGTTATCTCTACCTGCCACGTGTGCGGCACTAAGAGCGACCGCATGGTGAACTGCGCTAACCCGGTATGCAACCTGCACGTGCCGATTTGCGAGGCCTGTGGTTGGGAACTGGATGGCGCCTGCTCATCAGAGTGCAAGGAGCACCCCGAGAAACGCCCTTACGATGGTACCGGTTACTATCAAAAAGAGTTGAATGGCTATAATCCGTTAAAAGGATTTAACCGCAAGAAGAAAACTGACGTACAAATATAAGTATTCTCTAAAGCTCAGAAAAGCGTGCGCCCAACGGCCACGCTTTTCGTGTTTATTTAAACTACGTATCACGTACCACGACACAAGTAGCACGACCTTTTGACAAAGGATTTATGCCAAAAAATGCTCAGACCTTCTTTAAAACTTCCTGAGTCATTTGTCAGAAGGTCTTTTGTCACATTATCAAAGAATCCAGTCGTGCTACATGATACGTGCTACGTGATACGCAAAAAAGAACCATGACCTACATCCCTGAATCAGAACTAATCATCAACCCAGACGGCACAGTATACCACCTCAACCTGCAGCCCGAGCATATTTCCGACACCATCATCACCGTAGGCGACCCGGAGCGCGTGGTCAAGGTAAGCCGGCACTTCGATGAGATAGAGGTGGAGGTGGCCAAGCGCGAGTTTATCACGCACACCGGCTACTACAAAGGCAAGCGGCTTACAGTCATCTCCACGGGCATGGGCACCGATAACATCGACATTCTGATGAATGAGCTGGACGCGCTGGTGAATATCGATTTCCGCAGCCGCGAGGTGAATGAGGATAAAATAAGCCTGAAGATTGTGCGCATCGGTACCTCAGGGTCGCTGCAGGAGTCGGTGCCGCTGGGCAGCCACCTGGCCTCCCACACCAGCATCGGCCTGGATACCCTCATGCAGTTCTACCCCCTGGAGCAGACAGCGGAGGAACAAAGTATAACTTCCAAATTACAGCAGGAACTGGGCCTGGGCTTTCAACCTTACCTGGTAAGCGGCTCGCAAAGCCTCATCCAAAAAATCGCTTTTGACATGATACCAGGCAACACGCTTACCTGCCCCGGCTTTTACGCGCCGCAGGGCCGCGTGCTGCGGGGAGGCCTGCGTAACCAGCAGTTGCTGCAGACTTACCACAACTTCCGCCACAACGACTACATGCTCTCCAACTTCGAGATGGAAACAGCCGGCTACTACAGCATGGGCCGCCTGCTGGGGCACGAGATGCTCTCGCTAAACGCCATTGTGGCCAACCGCATCACGCAGCAGTTTGCCGAGAACGCCGAGCAGGTTATTGACGAGCTAATCCTGAAGGTGCTGGATAGAATATAAGTATAAACCGGCCAAAAAAATAACAGCTTGCTCAGGTTTACCGGGCAAGCTGTTATACTTTATACTTGGGTGGAAGTATAGGCGGGAGTGGTGTCATGGTTTAGCAGTAATTAATTTCCAGGATAGCGCACAGCGGTAGAAACATGCCGGATTTAAGTAGTACAAAGTCCTTGTCGAAGCCCCAGAGTGCAGCCTCCACGCATTTGATCTCGCCGGAAGCTGTCTTGAACGTGATCATGGACTTGTTGCGGTAAGTGTTGCCCAGGATGGTGGCGCGGTTGGCGGCGTAGTAGCGACGGCTTTTCGCGTCGGCATCCTGCAGCACGTCATTCTTGCTGAATTTTAAGGTTGGAATGCGCTCTTTACTGATTAGTTGTGTGTTGTTCTTGGTGTCTTGCATCATATATTTCTCGTTTGGTTCGGGATATATAGTGCAGATACCATGCCGGAATTGCGTTTAAACACAGAAGTGAGGCAGCAGCAAAAAAAGCAAGTATAGTTATACTTGCCTCAGTATTAGAAACAGGGGGAGCTCTTGTTTAGAAGAACTCGATACCTACAATAGAGGTGACAGGGATGGAGCAGCCGGCTTTCAGCGTCATAAAACGGTCATCCACGGCCCACACGGTGGTGTCCACGCGCCGTTGCACCCCGTCGGCTGTCTGAAAGGTAATCTCTACCTTGCCCCGGTATACGTTGCCAAGTGCGGTGGCACGGTTTAAGTCCCACATGCGCTTCTTGCGCGCCTCAGGGTCTGTGAGTACGTCTTCTTGCCCAAAGCGGAGCGAAGGAATAAGCTCCTTCTCCACCATTGGGATGGTGTTTACATAACTTTCCATGTGCGGTTTCTATTAGTTTAGTTAAACAATTTAAGAAACTGCTTGGAAATATGCAATGTTTGAACGCTGATTTTTAGGGTACTACAGCCGCTGCAGAAACGCCAGTGTGTCCACGCCATCGGCATAATCCCACACCATAGGCGTCTGCGCCTGGCCAAACGGAATGCTGCCTTCCAGCCAGCCGTGTGCCGCCACTACCACCTGTGTCTTGTCCTTTACTTCGTGAAGCTTGTGGCGCAGGTCTGCCAGGGAGGCAAAGGTGTCGTAAAACAACACCGAGATAGGCGATACCAGCTTATCGCTCTGTTGCACCAGCATAAAGCCGTTGTCGAAGTGCGGTACGCGGTTTACCAGCAGGATAGATTTGTTGTAGTCGTAGTTGTTCTGGTACTTGTGGTGGTCCAGCAGGTTAGCACGGTGCTGGTTGGCCTCGAACAGCTTCTCAAAAGTATAACCTTCCGGAACCAGCACCTTCGACACGTTGCGGCAGCCCAAGCCATAGTAGCGGAAGATATCCTCGCCCAGGGCACGCAGGTCGTCGGGCTCCTCGTGGCCGGTAAGCACGCCTATACTTGTGCGGTTCTTGCGGATGATGTGCGGGCGCTTGGCAAAGTAGTACTCAAAATAGCGGGCGGTGTTATCAGAGCCGGTAGCGATAATCGCGTCGGCCTCTTTCAGCAAATCCACGAATTCGATTCGGTCGGCAAAGGCAGGCTCTATGGCGATGAGCATATTCACCAGGCGCTTGATGAGCATGTCGTCGCTGGAGCTGAGCTTGGCCAGCAGGGTGTGCCCGCTGATAAGCACCGACAGTAAATCATGAAAGCCTACCATCGGGATGTTGCCGGCCATCACCACGCCAACCTTTTTAGGTGTAACCTGTTTGAAGTGGTACGGGTACAGCCATTCACGGAGGTATTGCTCCTCCAGCATGACAGCCACGCCTTGCATCGCACAGGAAACGTTATCCTCTGTAAACCAGGGGTTGCGGGAGGCGGCGGAGAAGGCCCAGGCCTGCCGCTCTTCGGGAGAAAGGTGTTGCAACTGTTTCCCGAGTTCTACAAAGGCTTCAATCCTGTTCTCTAATGTCATGGCAAAATGTATGGCTGCTAAAAATAAACTTGATAGGGATAGGGTTTGTTCCTAATTTTGTTCCTAAGTATAAACTGAATCGAAGTACAAAAGTATAAAAAATATACAGGAGATACGACTATGGCTATCATGATAACCGATGAGTGCATTAACTGCGGAGCCTGCGAGCCGGAGTGCCCGAACACTGCCATTTACGAGGGCGGTGCGGAGTGGACGTGGGGAGGCGGTACTGCACTGAAGGAGGTGGAGATTGACGGGGGTGAGATTATCCCCGGCGATGCGCCACAGACACCCATTTCTGATGAGTTCTACTACATTGTTTCCGATAAGTGTACCGAGTGTACAGGTTTCCACGAGGAGCCGCAGTGCGCTGCCGTTTGCCCTGTGGATTGCTGCGTAGACGACCCGGATTACCGCGAGACAGAGGAAGAACTGCTGGCCAAGAAAAGCTGGTTGCACCAGGAGGCTTAAGTATAAAGCATCAGCAACGTATAAAAACCTGTCTGTAATGGGCAGGTTTTTTTGTTTCATAAACTTAAGCTGCGATTTTCGTGCTTTCGTGAAGGTGTAAACCTATCCCAGCCCCTCCGAGGAGGGGAATTATAGTACAGCTACAGGAATTCCCCTCTCGGGAGGGGTTAGGGGTGGGTTCATCAGAACCTGAGTTTTAAAGTATAACATCATGGAAGGAGCCATACACGAGGGCAAAACCTTTGACAAGATAGTATACCCGAACAAGCCCATCAACAACAGGGAATTCGAAAGGTGCACCTTTAAAAACTGCGACTTTTCGAACGGCGATTTCTCACGGAACCGCTTTACCGACTGCATCTTTATCGGCTGTAACCTGGCGATGCTCAACCTAAGCCACACGACCCTGAATGATGCGGTTTTTAAGGAGTGCAAGCTGATGGGGGTGAACTTCAGCGCCTGCGAGGAGGGGCTCTTTACAGTGCGGTTTGAGCATGGCGTGCTCGACTATACTTCCTTCCAGAACCGGAAAATGCCCCGAACTAAGTTTGTCCATACTTCGCTAAAGGGCGCCGACTTCTCCGGGGCCGACCTGGCACATGCCGTTTTTGAGGATACAGACCTGTACCGGGCTGTCTTTAACCGCACCAACCTCTCCGGCGCAGACTTCTCCACAGCTTTTAACTTTGACATTGACCCGGAGGCCAACACCATCAAAAAAGCGAAATTCTCTAACTATGGGCTACAGGGCTTGCTCACCAAGTATAACCTGCAAATCGTCTGACCGGTGATTTACAAGGATTAGGCCGATGCTACAGGATTTTTGACAGCATCAGTATTGAGGGTTTAAAGCTTGTAAAGCCAGGTAAAACCGTGGCTTAAATGGGCCAATCCTGCAAATCGCTTAAATCTCCCTCATCACCGGTAAGTCAATCAACAATTAACAATCAACAATCAGCAAAAATCCCTAATTTTGCTTCTTCGCCCAACAAGCAAAAAACGAAAGTATACGATGTCAATCTCAACGAAATATAACCCCAAGGAAGTAGAGAAAAAGTGGTACGACAGCTGGATGGAGCGTGGCTTCTTCCACTCCGAGCCAAACCCGAACAAGGAGCCTTACACCATCGTGATTCCGCCGCCGAACGTAACGGGCGTGCTGCACATGGGTCACATGCTCAATAACACGATTCAGGATGTGCTTATTCGCCGGGCGCGCATGCAGGGCAAAGAGGCTTGCTGGGTGCCGGGCACCGACCACGCGTCCATTGCCACGGAAGCGAAGGTAGTGGCCATGCTGAAGGAAAAAGGCATTAGCAAAAGCGACCTGACGCGTGAGGAATTCCTTAAGTACGCCTGGGAGTGGAAAGAGAAGTATGGCGGCATTATCCTCGAGCAGCTTAAGAAACTGGGCGCCTCCTGCGACTGGGACCGTACCCGCTTCACGATGGAGGAGGACCTTTCTGCTGCCGTAATCGAGGTGTTTGTGGACCTGTACCGCAAAGGCCAGATTTACCGCGGCGTGCGCATGGTAAACTGGGACCCGCAGGGCCAGACCGCCCTCTCCGACGAAGAGGTGATTCCAAAAGATACGATGGCCAAAATGTACCACCTCAAGTATGAGGTGGTAGCTGATGGAGCCGAAAAAACATACCTGACCGTGGCTACCTCGCGTCCAGAAACCATTATGGCCGACGTGGCCGTGGCCGTGAACCCGAACGACGAGCGCTACACGCACCTGCATGGCAAAAGCGTGCGTATTCCGCTGCTTGGCAAAGAGATTCCGGTGATTTTGGATGAATACGTAAGTATAGAGTTCGGTACGGGTGCTCTGAAAGTAACGCCTGCCCACGACCTGAACGACTACGAGCTGGGCCAGAAGCACCGCCTGCCTACTATCGACATCCTGAACAACGACGGTACCCTGAACGAGCAGGCGCAGCTGTATGTGGGGCAGGACCGTTTTGAGGCGCGCCGCAACATCGTCAAAGACCTTAAAGAGGCCGACTTGCTGGCGAAGATAGAGGAGTATGCCTCTGTGCTGCAGACATCCGAGCGTACGGGTGCCGTGATAGAGCCGCGCCTGTCGATGCAGTGGTGGTGCAAGATGGACAAGATGGCCAAGCCTGCGCTGGAGGCCGTGATGAACGATGAAATACGCCTGCACCCGCCCAAGTTCAAGAACATGTACCGCTCCTGGATGGAGAACGTGCACGATTGGTGTATCTCGCGCCAGCTGTGGTGGGGACAGCAGATACCGGCGTATTACCTGCCGGACGGTTCTTTCGTAGTGGCTGCCACGGCGGAGGAAGCTCTGAAACTGGCCCGTAAAGAGAGCGGCAACGACAACCTGCAACTTTCAGATTTGCGCCAGGACGAAGACGTGCTGGATACCTGGTTCTCCTCGTGGCTGTGGCCTATCTCGGTGTTCGACGGCTTCAAAGACCCGGACAATAAAGATGTCCTGTACTACTACCCGACCAACGACCTGGTAACGGCTCCGGAGATCCTCTTCTTCTGGGTGGCCCGTATGATTATGGCCGGCTACGAGTTCCGCAACGAGTTGCCGTTCAAAAATGTGTACCTGACAGGTATTGTGCGCGATGCGCAGGGCCGCAAGATGTCCAAATCACTGGGCAACTCCCCGGATCCGCTTGATTTGATCGACCAGTACGGGGCCGACGGCGTGCGTGCGGGCATGTTGTTCAGCTCACCGGCCGGCAACGACCTGCTCTTCGACGAAAAGCTGGTAGAGCAGGGCCGTAACTTCTCGAACAAGATCTGGAACGCTTTCCGCCTGATTAAAGGCTGGGAGGTGGACGAGAGCCTGCCATTCCCGAATGAGATGGCCGTGAAGTGGTTCGAGTCGCGCTTTAACGAGGCCTTTGTGCAGATAGAGGACCATTTCAGCAAGTTCCGTATCTCTGATGCGCTGCTGGCTGTGTACAAACTGGTATGGGACGACTTCTGCTCCAGCTACCTGGAGATGATCAAGCCAGCCTACCAGCAACCGATCGACAAGCAAACGCTGGAGGCGACGACGGCCATCCTGGAGAAAGTGCTGAAGGTGCTGCATCCGTTCATGCCGTTCATTACCGAGGAGATCTGGCACGAGCTGAAAGAGCGTAAGCCGAAGGAGTACCTGATTGTAGCGCCATGGCCGAAGAAAGACAAGTTCGATAAGGACATCATCGAGAAGATGGAGAACGTGCTGAACGTGGTAGGTTCTGTGCGCAACATCCGCAACTCCAAGAACATCGCTAACTCCAAGCAGCTCGACCTGTACATCAAGGTGATGAACCAGGATAACTATGAGCCGTTCCACAGCATCCTAAGCAAACTGGCCAACCTCGGCGAGATCAGGTTTGTGCAGGAAAATGTGGAAGGTGCCATCAGCTTCATCGTGGCCGGCGACGAGTTCTTCATCCCAATGGAAGGCAACATTGACGTGGCAGCCGAGCGCGAGCGCCTGCAGAAGGAGCTGGAGTATACCAAAGGCTTCCTGGCATCGGTGGATAAGAAGCTGAGCAACGAGCGTTTTGTGAGCGGAGCCCCGGAAGCAGTAATTGCCAACGAGCGCAAGAAAAAAGCCGACGCGGAGGCGAAGATCCACGCCATTGAGCAAAGCCTGGCATCGCTGTAAAGTGAAGTATAAAGTATAAAAAAGCGGCTGCTCTCCTAAGAGGGCAGCCGCTTTTTTATTTTGGCTAAGTATGGTTACTGTACCGGTCCGGCAGAGATAACCTCTTGTGCGCCTCTCGGAGCAGGCTTGCGGGCAGTTTTCTTGTAGCTGGTCTCCAGTTCTAAGAAGATGGCTGTCAGGTGCTTTTCAAACCTCTTGGCGTGGCGCAGGCGCTGCCGCTCATCGGAGCCGAACATGCCACCGCTGGTGTACACCCTGTTTACTGCCCCCAATGTAGGGTGCGCGATGTCGTTGCTCAGGGCCAGGGTAGCCTGTGTTTGGTTGGTGGGGAAATACCAAAAAGCGAGGTAGAAAGGCAATCCGGCCGACACCATCGCTACCGGAACGCCGATCAACCCGACGGAGCTCACGACTACACCTGCGGCACGCTGACCGGAGTTAGTGTACTGCACATGCTCTACCCGAAGAAGCAGGGCGCTTTCATCCCGGCACTCAGTTAGCTTAAAGGCGTGCGGCTGCCTGTTGTATCGCTGCATATACGCTTCCAGCGTATTCTCAAATTGCTCCTGAAACGCGGGTGGCACATCCTCAGCAAAAACAAGGCAGACACCTAACTCTTCAATTCGTTTTCCGTCCTGCAACGAGAGGCGGGTGGAGGTACACTGCGCAAACAGCAGCAAACAAAGCGGTAGGAACACCTGCCAGCGCGGCAGGCGTGTTTTTCTGTAAAGTTGTTTCATAGAAAGTTGGATTTTTGGTGCAATATAGCAGAATTAGCAGGTACGAAAATACTTCCCGTCTTCTTATTTTTATGGCTATACCCTGTGTTGTGCCATACTCAAAGTATAGGCCTTTCTGTTTTATTTCCAGCTTCAAAAAAGTATATTAGAAGAATCATATAAGCCATTATACTATGCGAAAGAGCATTATACTTTACAGCCTGTTATTACTGGCATGCAGTGCCTTTTCCTGTTCTTCGGAAGCGTCTGAGCAGGCAACTGCAACTGAGAGCGCACAGCAGAAAAGGATCCTGGTGTTCTCTAAAACCGCTGGTTTCCGGCACGAGTCCATTCCGGCGGGCAAGGCGGCGCTGCTGCAACTGGGGCAGGAGTATAATGTGGGGGTGGATACCACCGAGAATGCTGCCTACTTCACCGCTGACTCACTGAAAAAGTACGCGGCCGTGGTGTTCCTCAACACGACCAAAGATGTGCTGGATGAGACGCAGCAAGAGGCTTTTAAGCAATATATCCAGTCGGGCGGAGGATTTGCCGGGGTGCACGCTGCTAGCGACACCGAGTATGATTGGCCCTGGTACAACCAGTTGGTGGGGGCATACTTTACGAGCCACCCGGAAGTGCAAAAGGCTGCTATCGATGTGCTGGACAAAGACCACCTCTCCACCAGCCATCTGCCCGACCGCTGGGAGCATACGGACGAGTGGTACAATTTCAAAAGTATGAACCCCAAGGTGCATGTGCTGGCTAACCTGGACGAGCGCAGCTACAAAGGCGGCGAAAACGGAGAAAATCATCCTATTGCCTGGTACCACGAATTCGATGGCGGGCGCGCCTTTTATACTGCCCTGGGCCACACCAAGGAAAGCTACAGCGACACACTCTTTTTGCGCCATATGTGGGGCGGCATCCGGTATGCGATGGGAGAGTCATCCCCGCAGTAAAATGAGCGTGGGCTCGAAGTTATAAACGGCTATTTCCTTAAATAGAATTTGAGGGTTCATGCAACCCTTGGCCATAGTTTGGGGCTCTTCCAGGTAAGGAATAAGCCAAACTATGACAAATTACCTATACGCTATGGTGGCCGTGCTGCTGCTGATGACGCAGTGCCAGGAGGATGTATCTCCCCGGTCCGCCGAGCTGGGCGAAGCTTTTACAATGGCGCAGGGACAGGTGCTGAAGGTAAGCGGTGCGGAAACGGATTTGCTGGGGCTGCAGGTGGAGGAGGTGACCGACTCGCGCTGTCCCAAGGACGTGGTGTGCGTGTGGTACGGCAATGCTGTGGTAAAAGTAAAAGTGCTGGGGCGCAACAAAAAAGGGCAGTCCGTTACCTTCTGCATCGGCGACTGCCGGCCGGAGCCCATGCGCAACAAGCACACCCAGACGGTGGACGTAGACGGGCAGGAGTATGAGATTACCCTGCTGGATGTAATGCCCTACCCAAGCTCGGATAGCCAGGAGACCCATAAAAACGTGAAACTGCAGGTAAGTAAGGGCAGTTAATTGCTCCTCCTATACTTTTATACTTTCCCGCAACACTGGTCTGGTGATGCGAAAGGTACAGGAAGGTTTGAGCCTCCCCGCAAGTATAAACTACCCTCACCCAATCCGCTATGAAACAAATCATCACCCTGCTGCTACTGCTTTTTTCGTTTACCACGGAAGCCCAAAGTATAAAACTGCAGGGGCGCGTGTTGGCTTCCGAAAGTGGCCAGCCGTTGCCTTACGTCAACATCGGCATCCGGAACAAGAACATAGGCACCGCCTCCGATGCACAAGGCAGGTTTATACTTGCGTTGCCATCTGAACGTGCCCAGGATACTTTGACCTTCTCGGCTGTCGGGTACCAGGAGCTGCCGGTGCCGGTGCGGGCGTTGGCAAGTATGGTGCCGCTGGAAGTAAGGCTACAGGAGAAGGTAACCGGCCTGCAGGAGGTGGAAGTGCACAGCCGCAAGCCAAAGCTCAGGCGGCTTGGGGTAACGGGGCGGCTGCCGGTAGTATGGGGTAACCCCGACCAGCGGGAGGAAAAGGACATTTATGAGTTCGCTAATTTCATCAAGGTGAGCGGCAAGCCCACCGAGTTGCTCTCGGCACACTTTTACCTCACCAGCACCAAGCTCGACTCCGCCTTATTCCGCATCAACCTATACCGCAACGACAACGGCTTACCGGGCGATCGGCTGGTGGAGCAGCCCATCGTGCGGCGGTTCTCGACCAAAGAAGGCTGGCTGACGGTTGACCTGGAACCCTTTGGCATTCATACCGATGAGGATTTCTTCCTGGGCATTGAGTACCTGCCAGCCACCGGCTCCGACAGGCTGGCCATCATGCTGGGAGGGAAGTTGGGCGGCTCCAGCTACTCACGCAAAGCAAGTCTGGGCAGTTGGGAGAAGTTCGTGGGGGCAAGTCTGAGCGGCTACGTGACGGTGCGCCAATAAGGAGGCTTTGAGAAATTTTAAAGTAACAAAAAAAGAATATCCGGCACGCAGGGTATTGCATTTATGAATCTGCTTAGTATATTTGCAGTACCAATCCTTAACCGCGGTTGAGGAACAAAATGCGCAAGTGGCGAAATTGGTAGACGCGCTGTCTTCAGGCGGCAGTTCCGCAAGGTGTGAAGGTTCGAGTCCTTTCTTGCGCACTTAAAAGAGGCTAATCGGAAACGGTTAGCCTCTTTTGTTTTAAGCCATTCTTTTTTTCAAGTTATGCTTTGGCCCAAGCAACAAAGTATGAAACCATTTCTTAGGTACGTTGTTACAGGAAGTATAAATATATAACTTTACTATACTTACTGAGGGAAATCATACTTTATGCGGCACATTGAAGGCAAACAAGTTGTCATGAGCTGTCGAAAGTATGGATGTTGCTAAAGCACGCTGTACCATTGCTGGCCTTATTTGCATTTAAAAGCAAAGAGCAAACGAGGCTATACTTTCTATATGTTTTCTGAAAATCAGGGGTTTAATGAAACTTTCTGAAATTATTTCTGTTGATATGTTTGTACATTAAATGTATGTACATTATTATTGCAGATAATTCGGATGCAAATGCCGCATATGAAGATAGAAGAAGAGATTAAGCAGAGCGTATTTAAGACAGAGTATCAGAAGGCCTACATCAACGTGGTGTTCACGGCCGGGTACCTGGAGCAGGCGCAGGCGGCTTTGTTCAAACCCTTTGGAATAACGTTGCCGCAGTATAACATATTGCGTATCCTGCGCGGGCAGCACCCCAAGCCGGCCACCATCAGCATGCTGATAGAGCGCATGCTGGATAAAACCTCGAACGCTTCGCGCATTGTGGACCGGCTGGAGGCCAAGGAGCTGGTAACACGCAAGCAATGCCCGGCTGACCGCCGCACGGTGGACGTGATGATAACTGAAAAGGGCCTGGACCTGTTGAAGCAGATGGATGGACTGGAGGGAGGCAAAGGCACTGGTATTATGAACCTTACCGAAGAGGAGGCTACGCAGCTGAACAGCCTGCTCGACAAAATAAGAAGCTAAACCAGTTTAACCATACCCAAGACAAAACCGATGAAAAAGTACGTAGTCCTAGCCTCGCTTGCCAGTGCCATGATGTTTACGGCCCAGGCAGGAAACCCAAGTACCGTGATTGCAACAACAGCCACGGAGGCAGCCGCCCCTGCCAAAGTGCGTGCTTACAAAGTAGACGCTGCCGGAAGCACGCTGAAGTGGCACGCCAAGAAAGTGACCGGCGAGCATTTGGGTAACCTCACGCTGCAGAGCGGCGACATCCAGGTGAACGGAAACAAAGTAGTGGGCGGAACTTTCGTGATCGACATGGCCAGCATCACCTGCACGGACATCAAAGACCAAGGCTCCAACACCAGGCTGGTAAACCACCTGAAGTCCGACGATTTCTTTAGCGTGGAGAAGCACCCGACGGCTACATTTAAAATTACGGGTGTGAAGCCGATTGCCAATGCGGCGGCAGGCAAGCCAAACGCCACCGTTACCGGCGACCTGACCATCAAAGGCATCACCAACCAGGTAACGTTCCCGGCAGTGCTGTCGGTGAAGAATGGAGTAGCTTCTGCCAAGGCCGACGTAACGATAGACCGCACCAAGTATGATGTGCGCTACCGCTCCAACAGCTTCTTCGAGAACCTGGGCGACAAGGCCATTTACGACGATTTTACGGTTTCACTCGACGTGACCGCAAAACTATAACAACCAAGTATAATCAATCTTTCCATACTCAATTAATTATTACAAAACCAAGATGAAAAGAACAGCAATCTATGCATCTTTCGCTGCGGCCCTGTTTTTCACTGCCTGCAGCTCCGAAAGCAATACTGCCGAGACAACTGCCGTAACTTCTGAGGCTCCTGCCGCTGCAACTGGTGAAGGCGAGACTTACCAGATAGCGCAGGATCAGAGCAGCGTGAAGTGGCACGGCACCAAAGTAGGTGGCGAGCACATGGGCGAAATTAAGGTGCAGAGCGGCGAGCTTACTGTAAACGGCGACCAGCTGACAGGCGGTAAGATCGTGATCGACATGAACTCTATCACCAACTCTGACATCGAAGATGCAGAATACAATGGCAAACTGGTAGGCCACCTGAAGTCTGACGACTTCTTCGGCGTGGAGACTTACCCAACTGCCACTTTCGAAATTACCAGCATTTCTCCTATCGCTGATGCGGCTGCCGGCGCGCCTAACCACAACGTAGAAGGCAACCTGACCATTAAGGAGAAAACTGAGGTAGTAAGCTTCCCAGCTGTAGTTACTGTGGATAACGGTACAGTAAACGCGAAAGCTGACGTGAAAGTAGACCGCTCTAAGTACGACGTGCGTTACGGCTCTGAGACCCTGCTGGGTGAGCTGGGCGACAAAGCTATCGCTGATGAGTTCACCATCACGTTCGACGTGACGGCTGCGAAATAAATCTGATTTCTGAATAGTCCCTTTAACCGCTCCGGCTCCATAGTCGGGGCGGTTTTCTTTTATACTTGCCCGTGGCTTTCTTACCTTTGGGAAAGTGCACCTACAGAAAAGATCACCCTTATGCTAAAGTATACTTATACCTGGCTGCTGCTGGGCTTATTGTTTATTGCTGCTGCCTGCTCTGAGAGCAAACCCGCCGGAGATGGCGAGGCGCAGGCCATTGTGGATGCCGCCATTAAAGCCCACGGGGGGCAAAAGCTGGATAAAAGTATCGTAAGCTTCCGGCTGCGCGACATCCAGTACCGGGCCCTGCGCGACAACGGCGCCTTCGTCTACAGCCGCACCTTTACCGACTCCACGGGCCAGCGCATCCACGACGTGCTCAGCAACAGCGGCTTTAAACGAACGGTAGACGACGTGGAGGTGGAGATACCGGAAGAGCGGAAGCAGGCGTTCAGCAACTCAGTTAACTCGGTGGTATACTTTGCCCTGCTGCCCTACTTCCTCAACGACCCGGCCGTGCAAAAATCATACTTGGGCGAGGCCAAAGTAAAAGGCGAGCCTTACCATAAAGTGAAAGTTACCTTTGCCCAGGAAGGCGGCGGCGACAGTTACCAAGACGAGTACGTGTACTGGTTCCACAAAGACCGCCACACCATGGATTACCTAGCTTATAACTTCCAGGAGAACGATGGCGGATCCCGCTTCCGGGAGGTAATTAAAGCCTACGAGGTGGGCGGTGTGCGTTTCCAGGATTACAATAACTATAAGATCGATGACCTTAACTTCCCGATCGACAACTACGACAGGGCCTATGAAGCAGGCAAGCTGGAGAAAGTATCCGAAATCATTCTGGAAGGAGTACAGGTGCGGGAGTTGGAGTAGTGGAGTAAGGGTAGGGCTGACGAACGGTCCTGCAGTATAACTACCTGCGCGTTTTTACGATAGGATCAACGACTATCATGCTCTTCTTGCCTATCCAGCCTAAGTGGAGGAAAATATTGATGAGTAGGGTGAAAGGGAGCAGCATCACGCCTGCAAGGCCTGTGTTATAATCTGTAAAAATCTTCTCTCCCATACTTCCATTTTCGTTTTTGTAGGCCACTGCTTTGAAGAGTCTTTTCCCGAGATAATACTCCACACTTATCCACCCATACTTGATTGGCGTCTTTAACAGCCGCTCAACCGAATCGAGGTTTTCCCGGTTAAATAATCCTGCTTTAGGATTGTTGCCGCCTAGCAGTTCTCCTGACCATGCTTTAGCCGCACCACTGTAGAACTGTATGTCATCCAATGTGCTCCAGTCCTGGTTTGGGCAGATGAAGTCTATAACGGTTTCGTTTGTTTTTGATTCTACTCTGTAGACACCATTAGAAAGCACGTCTGTGTTATCTATGATTTGATAAAGCGCCTCATCCGAAAACTTACGCTCCAGATAATCCTTCCAGTTTTTGATGTCGTTGCTAACCGCCATATCAGTTTAATATCTCACTTAGGTAGGTGTTTGTATGTCTGCTACGTCTTTATTCAATGGATTTTTCTGCTCACTCATACATCTCTCACCCTCGCGGGACGCGAGCGAGGGTAGCCAGATTTATACTTGTAGAGGCGCAAAACATGACGCTTCTTTTTGTTTGTAAGATTGATGATTGCTCTCGCTCTCCTCTGGCCAGTGCGGGCTATACCACGGCCTCTGGCCGGTTGAGTTTATTCTTTATACTTCAGCATATACTCTATACTTTTTATGACCTGGCGGGACGCCACCAAATACCGCACCTCCCGAAAGCGTTCGGGACGAGGGGCAGATTGAATTATCCATTCACTCAATCACTCATCCACTCATTCAAAGTTGAAAACCTACTCCACATCAAACTCCTTCGGCAAAGCCACGGTCAGGTGCTTGGGGCGGCTGTGGATCTGCTGCAGAAACTCGTCGAGCTCGGCTTTATACTCCAGGTGGTAATCTTCGTGCAGGTTTTTGCGGATGAGCTGCAGGGTGCGCAGCAGCAGGCGCGCTGTGGCAGTAAAAAAGCCTTTGTAGTAGCTGTCGAACTGGCCGGTGAAGTTGTCGAAGATGAGGCGCAGGGTATACAGGTGCAGGTCTACCTCGGCTTTGGGCTCTTTGGTGATGCGCTTGAAGCGGGCAATCTCCTTCATCGCTTTGCGCAGCGCCTTGGTAAGCGCCTTGCTCAGGCTGCGGCCACTGGCGTTGATAAGCAGCTCGTGTATCCTATCGGCGGCCTCCTCATACACTTCCTCCAGCGTTACCTCCACCAGCAGCTCATACTTGAGTATGTCATACAACTCAGCGTCACGGCGGGCGGCGCGAAGTATAATGGCTTCCTTTTCTTTGTCGCTCAGTTGCTTTACGGCCTGGCGAAAGGCGGGGGATACGGCTGGCATAGGTTAACGCTAAAGTATAAATCTGCTGCAAAGGTACGCAATTCAGCGGTTTAAGGGAATGTATACTCTGGACAGGGGATAAGGCAGAAACTCTAATGAATAGTTCTTGCAAAATGCTCTCGCTCGCCTCCGGCGAGTGTGCGCTATCTGGCGGCGTCCCGCCACTTATACTTATACTCTAAGCGGCCAGAGGCCGAGCCATGCCGCACACTCGCCAGAGGCGAGCGAGGGCACTGGTGTTTTTAAAGTCTTTTGTCTAAAATTCCTTCATCCTGCTACATTTAAGTATAAGCAGAAGTATAAAATGAAAACGGCGCCGATACATTCAGCGCCGTTCTCATTTTACACTTTAGAGGTTGTCGTCAAAGTACTGCGTGACCTTACGCATCAGGTGCACGCGGTCTTTGCCCCGTACGTTGTGCGGGTGGCCTGGGTACACGAAGTAATCGAGCAAGATGCCCTCATCCACCGCTTTTTTAAGGAAGGCCAGGCTGTGCTGCCACACGACTACATCGTCCACCGTACCGTGAATCATCAGCAATTTGCCCTGCAGGTTTTTCACGTGGTTGAGCAGGTTGGCATCTTCATAGCCTTTCGGGTTCTGCTCGGGCGAGTCCATGTAGCGCTCAGTGTACATCACCTCGTAATATTTCCAGTCGATGACCGGACCGCCGGCCACGCCCACTTTAAACACGCCTGGGTAGCGCGTCATCAGGGAAGTGGTCATAAAGCCGCCGTAGCTCCAGCCGTGTACGCCCAGGCGCGTGCCATCCACGTAAGGCTGCGATTTGAGGTATTCCACACCGCGCAGCTGGTCCTGCATCTCCACCGTGCCGAGCTGGCGGAACGTAGCCTGCTCAAACGCCAGGCCTCTGCCTGAAGAGCCGCGGGAGTCGAGGGTGAAGACGATGTAGCCTTTCTGGGCCATCAGGTGCATCCAAAGGTTGGCGCCACCCAGCCAGCTGTTGGTCACCAGCTGCACGTGCGGGCCGCCGTATACATACACCACCACCGGGTACTTCTTGTTCTTGTCCATGTTTGGTGGCGTAATCATGCGGGCGTACAGCTCCGTACCGTCCTCAGCCTTAATCGGGAAGATGGTAGTCTCCCCCAGCTTATAGGCAGTCAGTGGATTTGGGGCTGTCAATAGCGTTTGCTCTACTTTGCCGTGGGTGCTCAGCACTTGGATTTTGCGTGGTACTTCCTGGCTGCTATAGTTGTCGAGAATAAACCTGGCGTCGGGGCTGAGCTGGGCGCTGTGCACGCCGCTGCCCTGCGACAGGCGACGGCTTTTGCCGTTGCGCAGGCTCACGGCGTAAATGTGGCGCTCCAGCGGGCTCTCGGCCGTGGAGGTATAGTATAGCTCATCGCCTTTCTTGCTGAAGCCGTGGATGTCGGTAACCATCCAATTGCCCTTGGTGAGCTGGCGCAGCTGCTTGCCGCTCGTGTTGTACAAGTATAAATGGTCGAAGCCGGTGCGCTCGCTCACCCACACGAATTGGTCGGGTTTGCCCGGTACAAAGTATAACCCGTGCTCCGGCTCCACATACTTCTCCTGCTGCTCCTCCAGTAGCGTGCGCTCAAAGGCGCCGGTCTGGGCGTTGTAGCGGTTAAGTTTCATGTGGTTCTGGTCGCGGTTGAGCACAGCAATGTAAATGTGTTTCTCGTCCGGGCTCCAGGTGATGTTGGTCAGGTACTGTTCGGCTGGCTCGCCGGTTTGCAGGTAAATCGTTTTGCCGGAGGCCACATCGTACACGCCCACCGTCACGTGGTGGCTCTTGCCGCCTGCCATGGGGTATTTGATGTTGTTGAGCTGCGCCGGCAGCGGGGCCACATCCACCAGCGGGTAATCGGTTACCATCGTCTGGTCCATGCGGTAAAAGGCCAGTTTGCTGCCCGTCGGCGACCAGAAGGTGCCCTTGGTGATGCCGAACTCAGAGCGGTGTGCCGCCTGCCCGTTCACAATGGCTGCGTTCTCCTCCTTCGTTATCGCCACGTCTTCTTTGCCCGGTACCGACAAGTATAAATTGTTGCCTTTGGTGTAAGCCAGGCGCTGCATGGTCGGGTCCAGTTCTTTGTTCTCGGCCTCTTTGGCATAGGTCATCGTAACGCGCGCCTTGCCTGATTTCAGGTCATAGCCGATGATGCGGTTCTGCACGTCCATCAGGAAGTTGCTGCCGTCGCGCCAGTAGAGCGCGGGGAAGCTGCTGAGCTTATCGGCGCCTGTAGCCGTTATGGCCGCGTTCAGCTGCTCCAGCGTCAGGATGTCCTGCTGCTTGGTGGAGGTGGCGTTGCCGCGTACAAGCACCTGATTGCCGTTGTCTGCCTTGAGGTAGGTGAAGTCGCTGGTGCCTGCCACCCAAGCAAGCTGGCGCAGGTTCTGGGGCTGCAGGGCCGGGTTGATAACGGCGTCTTCCATGGTCAGCACCTTGTCCTGGGCCTGTAGGGGCACGATGGCCACCACCAGCAGCAGGAGCAGGCACAGCCGCTTTTGTAAATATGAAATAATCATCATTTGTAAGTATAAACAGTATAAAAATAAGGTATGCAAGAAACGCTTAATCTGCCTTTTTTACAAAAACCACTGGCCCTTAGCCGCCAAAGTATGCTTGAAAACGGGGAATCATACCCCGTTGTATTTTGTTAAAATCCATACGCCTTACCAGTATAAAAAGGCGCCGGAACAGGTACTTATACTTAGGCCACGCACTTCTTTTAGTGGGTAGAATTTAGTAGTTTTGCAGTATGAATTGGGATACAGGTATTTTACATAAAGAGGATTTTGACGTTGCGTTGCTCGAAGAAACCACCGACTTGCGGAACCTGGTGGTGTACAACGACGACGTGAACACGTTTGACCATGTGATTGACACGCTCATCAAAGTATGCGGCCACACGGCAGAGCAGGCCGAGCAGTGCACCATGCTCATCCACTACAAAGGCAAGTGCACCGTGAAGGTGGGAACGTTTGAGGAACTGAAGGGGATGTGCACCGCGCTGCACGATAAAGACCTTTCAGCGAATATAGAGTAGAGGAGGCGCAGCTGGATTGATGAATTTTCCTTCTAAACTTATTGAAAACGCCGTAGAGGAACTGGCGAAGCTGCCCGGTGTGGGCCGGAAAACCGCCCTTCGCCTGGCCTTGCACATGCTCAAGCACGAGTCGGAGGATACCTTCTCGCTGGCAGAGGCGCTGGTGAAGATGCGTACCGAGATCAAGCACTGCAAGCATTGCCACAACATCTCCGATACCGAGGTCTGCTCCATCTGCTCCAACCCCCTCCGCGACCGCAGCATGCTGTGCGTGGTCAGCGACATCCGCGATGTGATTGCCATTGAGAACACGGCGCAGTACAAAGGCCTTTACCACGTGCTGGGTGGCGTCATTTCGCCTATCGAAGGCATTGGCCCATCCGATCTGTACATTGATGCGCTGCTGGAGCGTTTGCCAGGCTCGGAGGTGAAAGAAATCCTGCTGGCTATTAGCCCCACCATGGAGGGCGATACTACAGCGTTCTACCTCACGCGCAAGCTCCGCGATTTTGACCTGCGCATCACCACCATCGCCCGCGGTGTGCCGGTAGGCGGCGAGCTGGAGTATACCGACGAGGTAACGCTCGGCAGAAGCATCGTAGAGCGCACGGCTTACGGAAAAGTATAAAAAGTATAAAATTGGACAGGAAAGGCTGCAGAAATACTCTGCAGCCTTTTTTTGTGTCTATCACATCCTGTTAGAATATAACTGCACCTATATATTAGCTTGAATTAATTGATTTATACTTTCAAAAAATAGACTTAAATTAATTGTAAGTGGAACTAAATATAAGACTAATAAGTATGTATAGGACGTAATTAATAGCTTTAGCCATCGGTGCCTATGGAAGCATCACGTTTACCTAATCATACATTTACTTTTAGGCAGTATAAGAATTTAACCGGCGTTTTGCTGCTAATCCTTTGTTTCTGCACATTTTCTGCCCACGCCAGGGTAGTAAATGAAGCTCCCCGTGCGCTGGAAGTGGCTTCCTGTTCTACTGCCGTAAAACCAAAGATTACCCTCAATGGCCCGCCCACCATATGCGCCGGTGGCAGCGTGCTGCTTACGGCAAGCCCGGGCAAAAGCTATAAATGGAGCAACGGCGCCACCTCCCAATCCATCACCATCACACACTCAGGGGAATATACCGTGGAGGTGGTGGATGAGAATGGCTGCGTGGGCAAGTCGGATGTGGTAAAGGTGGAGGTGTCTGCCAAACTGAAGGCGCCTAAGATTGAGTACACCGATCCGCTTATCGTATGTGGCAAAGGAAGTATAACCATGCGTGTGGAGGAGCAGGAGGGAGCGTCCTATGTGTGGAAGAAAGACGGTGTGCCGGTGTCGGACAAGTCGAACGAGTTTACCGCCACCGAGGCGGGCGTTTATACAGTGGAGCTTTCCAACTTCTGCGGGTATGTGCGCAGCGCCAACAAAGTAGAGTTCGTGATTCAGCAACCGCTGCCCCCCTTCGAGGTGGTGGCAACCGGTAAGCTAATGTTCTGCAGGGGCGGCAATGTAAAGCTGTCGGTGCCGGAGCATAAAAATGTAACCTATGCCTGGTACCTGGATGGCAAAGCGCTACCGGGCAGCAACAGCCATACCTGGCAGGCCACCGAAGCCGGGGCGTATACGGCCGCCATCACCGGCGAGTGCGGTACGTTTAAGAGCAGCAACAGCATGCAGGTAGAGCTGCTGGGGCTTCCGGAGCCTCCTGCTGCCGAGCGGGTGGTAGGCTGCACCAAGTCCTCCCTTACCCTTACAGCCTCCGGCGGAAAGAACGGCATGTACCGCTGGTATACTGCCGCCAAGGGTGGCACGGCTATACCGGGTGCCAATGGCCCTTCCTTCACTACGCCTGTGCTAGCAAGCTCCACCACCTACTATGTCGCCATCACCAATGGAGAGTGTGAGAGCGAGCGGGTGCCGGTGGAGGCGGTTATCGAAACCAAGCCGGAGGTATCAACCATTGAAGCAAAAGGCGATTTGGAGTTCTGTGAGGGCGGGGCTGTGGAGATAAGCAGCAAAACAGTGCACAAAGGCGGCGAGTATGTGTGGCTGCGCGATGGGAAAGAGTATGCCCGCGGCACTAGCACTCTGCAGGCCACCGAAAGCGGCGTCTATACTTTAAAACTACAGAACGACTGCGGGGCAACCCTTTCTTCCAACAGCATAAAAATTAACGTATGGCCGGCCCCTCAGGCACCGGTGGCTCACGATGGCATTTCCTGCGGGCCCGGTAAGGTGTTGCTCTCCGCTATTGGCGGCGCCGATGGGGAGTTCCGCTGGTACGAGGATGCCGCCACTGCCAAGCCCATAGCAGGAGCGGTAAATGCCGATTTTGAGACGCCAGCCCTGCAAAGCACGCGCACCTACTATGTGTCCATTGTCCGGAACGGGTGTGAGACGGAGCGGGTACCGGTGAAGGCTTTTGTATACCCTGTTCCCGTGGCATCAGCCAGTGTGCAGGAGGCCGAGATCGACGCAGGCGCCAGCACCCGCCTGAGCGGCAGCGGGGGCGCAAGCTATAGTTGGAGCCCCGCTGCCGGACTCGATGACCCAACCAGTGCCACCCCGGTAGCCACCCCCGATAAAACAACCCGCTATACGTTGACCGTGCGCAACGAAGAGGGCTGCGAAGACAGCGTAAGCGTGGAAGTGCAGGTGCGGCAGCTGTTGGAGATACCCAATGCCTTTTCACCCAACGGCGATGGCGTGAACGACACTTGGGAAATCAAAAACATCACCTATTACCCGCAGGCAAAGGTGGAGGTGTATAACCGCTGGGGAAGTATGGTTTTTGAGCAGACAAACTACCGCAACGAGTGGCATGGCACCTACAGGGGCAATGCGCTTCCGGTCGGCACTTACTTTTATGTGATAACAGTGCCTGGCAAGGGCAAATTTACCGGCTACCTGAACCTAGTTAATTAATGCACCGCTTATGAAGCGACTTATACTTCCTTTTCTTTTCTGTTTATTGCCTTTACTGGCCTCTGCACAGCAGAAGCCGCAATACAGCCAGTACAGCATCAACAATTACCTGCTTAACCCTGCCATTGCGGGGATCGAAGAGTATGCCGACGTTAAAATAGGTAGCCGGTCGGCCATGTCCGGAGTGGAGGGCGCCCCCAGAACCTACTATGTCAGCGCACATGCTCCTATAGGCTACACTTCGAGAGGAGGGCGGAAAAGTGCTGGCCGCCGGTCCCCTTCGTTTGGAGGGAGCAGCAAGGGCGGGCGCATCAGCGAGCAGTTCAGGCCGCACCATGGCGTCGGGCTGCTGGCCGTGCATGACAGGGTAGGAGCTTTTTACCGTACCGAGGCAAGTATGGCCTATGCCTACCACCTGGCGCTGTCGCGGGAGGTGCGTCTTTCCGGCGGCATCAGTGCCGGCCTGATACAGCAGCAGCAGCGGGCCGACGAACTGCAGTTTGCCAACCCCGGCGATGCCGCCAACACCAACTGGAACATGATGAAACCAAACCTGTCGGCGGGGTTGTGGCTCTATGGCAGCAATTTCTACATCGGCACGTCCGGCACGCAGCTGTTGGGCAACGCCGTCAATTTCGACAACTCCGTGCAAGACCGTAACCTGCTTTACGAGCACTACTTCCTGACCGGGGCCTACCGCTTCAGCGTCACGGAGGAAATTAGCCTGGTGCCCTCGGTCATGCTGATGTGGCTGCAGACGGCCCCCGGCACGATAGACTTTAACCTGCGCGCTGTATACCAGGACAGGCTGTGGGTGGGCGGGTCTTACCGGCAGAACGGGAATTTTGCCGTGTTAGCAGGGGTAACCATCAACCACATCTTCGACCTGGGCTATGCCTACGACAGAGGGGTGGAGGCAAACTACGGCATGGGTAACGGCAACCACGAGGTGGTGCTGGGCATGCGCATTTTTAACAAGGCCAAGGTGCTTTGTCCGCAGAACCTGTGGTAAGGCATAACCCCTATCCTGCTACGCAAACGCTTGTTTTTCATACTTTATACCTCCCTTTTGTGTCCTTTAAATCATTGTAGTTGATATTCGCTTCGGTTTGTGGAAAGTGTGTGGCTTTATGAGTAAATTGCCCGCTTAACTCAACGTATATGAGAGAAACCGAAGAAGCGAAAGCAATCCTTTCTGATAGAATTTTGTCCCTGGCTGAGTCGCAGACCATCGCCATGGCTAAAAAGGCCCGTGAGCTGGCAGCTAAAGGCTACGATGTGATCAACCTGAGCTTCGGGGAGCCTGACTTCCAGACGCCGCAGTACATCAAAGACGCCGCCAAACAGGCCATAGACGAAGGCTTCACGTTTTACACGCCGGTGCCCGGTTACCCGGAGCTGCGCCAGGAGATCTCTAAAAAGTTTAAGCGCGATAACAACCTGGACTATGCCCCCGAGCAGATCGTGGTATCTACCGGGGCCAAGCAAAGTATAGCCAACGCGGTACTGTGCCTGGTAAACCCCGGCGACGAGGTAATCATCTTTTCGCCTTACTGGGTGTCGTATGAGGAGATCGTGAAGCTGGCTGAGGGCATTCCGGTGCCTATTATGGGCCGCCTGGAGAACGACTACAAGGTGACCGCCGAGCAGTTGGAGAAAGCCATCACGAGCAACACCAAGCTGGTAATGTACTCTTCGCCATGCAACCCAACCGGTGCCGTGTTTGAGGAGGAGGAACTGCGTGCGATTGCCAGCGTGCTGGAGAAGTATCCGCAGGTGCACGTGATCGCCGATGAAATCTACGAGTACATTAACTTTAGTGGCAAGCACTTCAGCATAGCCAACATCGATGCTATACGCGATCGCGTGGTGACGGTGAACGGCTTCTCGAAAGGCTACGCTATGACGGGATGGCGTGTGGGCTACCTGGCTGCCAGCCGTGAGATTGCCGCCGCCTGCGATAAGATGCAAAGCCAGATTACCTCCGGCACCTGCTCCATCGCCCAGAAAGCCGGCGCCGCTGCCCTGAAAGGCGGCAACGCCAGCGCCCTGGAAATGGCTGAGGCCTACCGCCGCCGCCGCGACCTGGTGCTGGACCTGATGAACGACATTCCTGGGTTCAAGACCTACCTTCCGAACGGGGCATTTTACATCTTCCCGGACGTTAGCGCATACTTTGGGAAACAGTTCGAAGGCAAAACGATGGAGAGTGCCGAAGACCTGAGCATGTTTATACTGAGCGACGCCCATGTGGCAGTGGTAAGCGGAGAGGCATTCGGGGCACCGCAGTGCATCCGCTTCTCTTTTGCCGCTTCCGACGAAAAACTAGTTGAGGCAATGCGTCGCATCAAGAACAGCCTCGCAAAACTGCAGTAATGAATCAAATTAATAGCTTAGAGAGTATTTTTGAGGCCTTTAACCGCCTGAACGTGCTGGTGGTGGGCGATGTGATGATAGACTCCTACCTGTGGGGCAAAACCTCGCGCATCTCGCCGGAGGCACCGGTGCCGATCGTGAACGTGGTGAAGCGGGAGAAGCGCCTGGGTGGGGCCGCTAACGTGGCCCTGAACGTGCAGGCCATGGGAGCCACGCCTTTGCTTTGCTCCGTTATCGGCGATGACCAGGACGGGGCCGATTACCTGCGCCTGATGGAGGATCGGGGCCTTTCTACCGAGGGCATCGTGCAGAGCCCGGAGCGCGTTACCACCATCAAGCACCGTATTATTGCCGGGGCGCAGCAGCTGCTGCGCGTGGATGCCGAGATAGAGCACAACCTGACAGACTACGAGGAACGCTACCTGGAAGAACGCTTTGTGCACCTGCTGGAGAAGGCCGACGTGGTGATCTTTGAAGACTACGACAAAGGCGTGTTCTCGGAGCGCAACATCAGGCGTTTTCTGGACCTGGCCAACCAGCGCGGGGTTCCGAGCGTCATCGACCCGAAGAAAAAGAATTTCCTGAGCTATGTGGGCTGTACGCTGTTTAAACCAAACCTGAAAGAGCTGAAGGAAGGCCTGAAAGCCGACTTTGCCGATGAGAACCTGCCCGCCTTTGAGGATGCCGTGGAGGAGCTTCAGGAGCGCTTGCAGGTAAAGCAGGTGCTGGTTACTTTGTCGGAGCGGGGCGTGTTTGTGGCAGATGGGGCAGCGAAAACCTACATCGAGGCGCACCGCCGCTCTATTTCCGACGTTTCCGGGGCCGGTGATACCGTTATCAGCATTGCGGCGCTCTGTATGGCTCTGAAAACTTCTGTGCACTTTATGGCCGGCCTGAGTAACCTGGGCGGCGGCCTGGTGTGTGAGCAGGTAGGCGTGGTGCCCGTAGACAAGCAACGGCTATACGAAGAGGCACAGCGTATACGCCTGTTTGAAACACATGAACACCGAATCGCTTAACAGATTCCTTTACGACAGCAAGCTAAGGGCTTACGCCCTGATGCGCTGGACCACCTATGTTCTCACCATACTTGCCGTGGGTATACTGCTGTATGCCCACGGCGTGGTGGAGGACCCGGCCACCCTGCGCAAGCTCTTCCATGCCATCGATGGTATCCTGGCCATCTTCGTGGTGATTTACCTGCTGCGCATCCTGTATGCCTTCGAGCGGCTCAAGTTTCTCAGGCGCACCCGCTTCGAGGGTTTCCTGATGCTGGTGGTGTTCATCAACGAGTTCAGTACCTACGTGCTGGGCATCCCCGTCATTTACAACATCTTCGAAAGTATAGGCATCCCGCTGTCGGTGGAGTGGTACCGGGCAAGCGTTTCGATGTACATGCTTTTGCTGCTGATTGTGGAGCTGCTCGAGACCAAGGTGCACATGAAAACGCTGCAGCTCAAGCCGGGTATCACCTTCCTGCTTAGCTTTATTTCCCTGATATGCATTGGCACCGGGCTCTTTATGCTGCCCAAAATGACCACCACCCCGGACGGGATGCGGTTTGTGGATGCCCTGTTTATGGCTACCAGCGCCTCCTGCATTACGGGCCTTGCCGTGGTGGACCCCGGCACTTACTTTACCCTGTCGGGGCAGGTGCTGCTGCTGGTGCTGGTGCAGCTGGGAGGGCTGGGGGTAATGACCTTTGCCACCTTCTTTGCCACGCTCATGCGCCAGGGCATGGGGATAAAGCAACACGTGGCCATGCACGAGCTCATGGACAGCGACTCGCTGCTTTCTGCCAAAGGTTTGCTGGGCAAGCTCATCACGCTTACCTTGAGCATCGAGGCCGTGGGGGCGGTGATCATCTTTGCCACCTGGAGTCCTGAGGTGCAGTTCACGAACCTGGGCAGCAAGATCTTCTATTCCGTCTTTCATGCAGTGTCCGGCTTCTGTAATGCCGGTTTCTCCCTTTTCCCGGAAGGGTTGTACACGCAGCCGCTCCGAACCGGCTACATCATGCACCTGACCATAGCGGCCCTGGTTATACTTGGCGGACTTGGCTTCCCTACCATGCTGGATGTTTTTTCGCCTTCGGCCATGCGCCGCCGCATGCATGCCCCTTGGCGCAACTGGAAACTGCTTTCGCGGGTGACCATTTATACTTCTGCCGCCTTACTGGCCTTTGGCACGGTGGTGTTTTTCCTGCTCGAGTACTTTAACACGCTCTCTACCCTGAACTTTGCCGAGGCCATTGTGACCGCTTTTTTCCAATCGGCTACTACCCGCTCCTCTGGCTTTCATACAGTGGACATCTCGGTGCTCAATACACCTACCGTACTCCTGTTCCTGGCTTTGATGTTTATCGGGGCTTCGCCGGGCTCTATGGGTGGGGGTATCAAAACCACCACTTTTGTGGTGCTTATACTTTCGGTGATTACTACGATACGGGGGCGTGAGAACCTGGAGATCGGGCGGCGCAACATTCCGCACTCTGTGGCCTATAAAGCCTTCTCCGTATTCACCTTTGCTGTTGTCATCAACATCATCTGCATCTTCTTCCTGTCCATCACCGATGCACAGTTTGATATCCTAAAGCTTATGTTTGAGCAGGTATCGGCTTTTGCCACGGTGGGGCTGAGCACGGGCATTACGGCAGGCTTGTCGGACGCCGGTAAGCTGATTATTATTATGTCGATGTACGTGGGCAGGGTGGGTACCCTTACGCTGGCGCTGGCGCTGAGCACGCGCGTTAGTACCAAGGCCTACAAACTCCCCACCTCACACCTGCCAGTGGGCTAAGCAAGCACTGTCATTAAATTATTTACGCCTATAAGCAGGGGCATTCGTAAATCCTGTTTTAGCTTTGCAGGCTTCGACGACCACAGCAAAGTATAAACTAGGCAGAAGCGGTTTAATTGTTAAGCAACAGTAAGCGCGTATGAACACAGAGGCGTTAAACAGAGCGCTTTACGGCAGTAAGCTGACCGCATACAAGATGATGCGGGGCACTACGTATAGCCTTTCCATTCTGTCGATTGGGCTGCTTATACTGGCGCATGGGGTGGTAGAGGACCCAAAGCAGTTAAACATACTGTTCAGGATCATTGATGGCATCCTGGCCATCTTTGTAATTATCTACATCCTGCGTATTCTTTATGCTTTTGAGCGGATTAAGTTCCTGAAGCGTACCTGGTTTGAGGGAATACTGATGGGGATTATTTCCCTGAACGAGCTCTTTACCTATGGTTTTGGGATTCCGCTGATTTACGATATCTCCGAAAGTATAGGCATCCCGCTGTCGGTGGAGTGGTACCGGGTGAGTGTTTCGTTATACATGCTCGTGTTTCTGACGGTGGAATTGATCCAGACCAGGATACACCTGAAAGCGCTGCAGCTTAAGCCTTCCGTTACCTTCCTGCTCAGCTTCGTCTTCCTCATCCTGCTGGGTACCGGCTTGTTGATGCTGCCCAAGATGACGGTAACACCTGGTAGTATGCGTTTCCTGGATGCCCTGTTCATGGCCACCAGCGCCTCCTGCGTTACGGGGCTTGCCGTGGTGGACCCCGGCACTTACTTTACTTTCTCGGGGCAGGTAGTGCTGTTGCTGCTGATACAGATGGGCGGCTTGGGTATCCTTACGTTTGCCACGTTCTTTGCCTCCCTGATGCGGCAGGGGGTGGGGGTAAAGCAGCACGTAGCCATGCATGAGCTGCTCGAGAGCGAATCGCTGTTCTCCACCAAAAGCCTGCTGCGCCAACTTATCTACCTCACGCTTACGATAGAAAGTATAGGGGCCTTCATGATTTTCATGAGTTGGGGCGGCGAAGTACAGTTCGCTAACCTGGGCAGCAAGATTTTCTTTTCTGTTTTTCACGCCGTGTCTGCTTTCTGTAACGCCGGCTTCTCGCTATATCCGCAGGGGCTTTACACCGAGCCTGTGCGCTTTTCCTACATCATGCACCTGGTAGTGGCATTGCTCATTATTTTCGGTGGCCTTGGCTTCCCGGCTATGATAGACATCTTTTCGCCCAGAGCTATGCGGGAGCGGATGGCAGCGCCCTGGAAGAACTGGAAACTCATGACCCGTGTCATCATCTATACCACTTCGGCTTTGCTGGCATTAGGCACCGTGGGCTTCTTTTTGCTGGAATACTTCAACACGCTTTCGCAAATGACGTTTGCGGAGGCTATCATCACCTCTTTCTTTCAGTCCGTCACCACACGTACTGCTGGGTTCAACACCGTGGATATGTCCGCGCTGAGTGTGCCAACGCTGATGATGTTCATCGTGCTGATGTTTATCGGTGCCTCACCGGGTTCCACCGGGGGCGGTGTCAAAACTACTACCTTTGCAGTAATTCTGTTCGCGGTGGCGGCAACTGTGCGTAACAAGCGGCATCTGGAGATGGGGCGCCGCACCATTCCGCACTCAGTAGCTTACAAAGCTTTCACGGTGTTCACCTTTGCAGCAATCTTCAACATCTTCTTCATCTTCGTGCTCACCATTTCCGACTCCCAATTCGACCTTATCGCGCTGGCCGTAGAGCAGGTGTCGGCCTTTGCCACCGTGGGGCTGAGCACGGGCATTACAGCAGGCCTGTCGGATGTGGGCAAGTGCATCATGATCTTCTCCATGTACGTGGGCCGGGTAGGCTCCCTTACCTTAGCCCTGGCCCTAAGCACCAGAGCAGCCTACTCAGAGTACAAGTATCCTGAGTCGCACCTGCCGGTGGGGTAAGAGAGTTTGGGAGTTGGAGAGTTAGAGAGTTAAAAAGTTAGAAAGTGGGTAGAGCTTTCTGAGTTTATACTTTCTGCCGCAAGTTTAACGATAGCGTAACTTGTGGCTGTGCATGATGCAAGTTTGCAACTTGCTTTCTGCGGAGCAGAAAAGTATACCTTTAACCAAAGTATAAGGTAGAGCCAAAGCTTTGGCAACCTTGCCTTTTCAAAGCAAAGCAGTTTCAAACTGCTGCTAAAGCAACCGCAAGTTGAGCTATTGATAAACTTGCGGTATGAAGGTTATCAAAGTATAAAGTATAACCCTTGCAGTACCGGGTCCAACCACCCCCAGCCCCTCCTTATCCAAGGCGGGGAGCTTGTTCTT
Organism: Pontibacter chinhatensis; assembly: GCF_900113285.1. Classification (GTDB taxonomy): domain Bacteria; phylum Bacteroidota; class Bacteroidia; order Cytophagales; family Hymenobacteraceae; genus Pontibacter; species Pontibacter chinhatensis. The sequence continues at coordinate 88,718 of NZ_FOOT01000008.1, read as the reverse complement.
ACTGCTTCTTGTGCCACCATTACAGTCTAGGCTTTTCCTTTTTGCCATCCTAAGTGGAACTTTGCAGAAGGAAGGTTAAGCTGAAGCTACAGAGCTCATACTTTAGCTAAAGTAGTAACAGGCTCCCCTCCTGGCCAAGGAGGGGTAGGGGTGGTTGGACCCGGCATTGCAGAAATCCTGTTCATCCCCAAATCCTGATTCAGACAAAGTATAAAGTATAACTTCTGCCTTTCTCTCACAATCAACAACTGCGCTGCTACTATATTTATCTCATTTTCTAAAACGCGAGCGGCTGGCACTACTTAAAGGCCAGCCGCTCGCGTTTTATACTTTGGGAGACTCAAACTCTCTAACTCTCTAACTCCCCAACTTCTAAACTCCCTCACTCTTCAGTATCGGGCTGAACTCCTTCACTGTCTGCACGAAGCATTTTACTTTCTCAGGGTCAGTGTCGGGGTATACGCCGTGGCCGAGGTTGGCGATGTGGCGGTGCGGGCCGAACTCCTTTAACATTTTGATAGTCTCGTCCTGGATAGTCTCGAAAGAGCTGTAAAGCAGGCATGGGTCCATGTTGCCTTGCAGCGTTTTGTTCGGACCTACTTGCTGGCGAACCTTGTTTACCTCCATGTTCCAATCCACGCCGATGGTTTCGCAGTTAAGCTTGCTGAAGTCTTCCATGGCAAAGAAGGCGCCCTTGGCAAACACCGTTACCGGCACGTTGCGGATAGCGTTACATATTTCGCTGATGTAAGGCAGAGCGAACTGGCGGTAATGCGCCGGTGAAAGGATGCCTGCCCAGGAATCAAAGATCTGAATGAGGTTGGCACCGGCCTCTACCTGCGCCTTAAGGTAGGCAATGGTGGTGTCGGTGATCATGCGGAGCAGCTGGTGCGCCAGCCTCGGGTTGGTATACAACATACCGCGCGCATGAGAGAATGTCTTTGAGCCGCTGCCTTCCACCATGTAGGCCAGAATTGTCCACGGAGCGCCGGCAAAACCGATGAGCGGCACACGTCCGTTCAGCGCTCTTTTGGTGATCTTAATAGCATCCAGTACATAGTGCAGGTGCTCGTGCGGATCAGCTACGCGCAGTTTCCTCATGTCCTCCTCAGAGCGTATCGTGTTCGGGAAGATAGGGCCGCGTTTTTCGATCATTTCATAAGTGCAGCCCATGGCTTCGGGCACCACCAGGATGTCGGAGAAAATAATAGCAGCGTCCACATCCAGGATGTCCACTGGTTGTATGGTTACCTCGGCGGCGAACTCCGGTGTTTCCACCAGCTCCTTAAAACCACTCAAACTCTCGCGTACAGCACGGTACTCAGGCAAAATACGGCCAGCCTGGCGCATTAGCCAAACGGGAGTGCGCTCCACAGCCTCACCCCGGGCAGCTCTTAAAAGCAGATCATTCTTTAGTTGCATGTTACAAAGATACGGAATTTACCCTGTCAAAGGTAGCAGGTAGGCGCCCTATTTCCCCAACAGCGAAAGTATGCCCGTGGTCACGAAGTTTACCCCGATAGACAGCACGATAAAGCCCATAATACGCGACAAGGCCGATAAGCCCGCTTTGCCGATATAGCCTACCAGCTGATGCGAGAAAACAAGTAAAACAAACGTAATGGCGGCCATCAGGGCAATGGAGACAAGTATAAGGCTGATACCTGAGTAGGAAAGGGCCGGGGAAAACATGCCGATGCTAACGGCAATGGAGCCCGGTCCCGAAAGCATTGGCATTGCCAGGGGTGTAAAAGAGATGTCATCCTTCTCCAGGCTCTCTTTCAGGACACTTTTCGATACTTTTTTTCCCTGGTGCGATTTGCTGGTGAGCAAGCCAAACCCGGCGCGCATGATCATCAGCCCGCCCACAATCCGGATATCGGTAAGCCCTACCCCGAAGAAATTGAGCACGTATTGCCCGGCCACAAAAAAGACAGAAAGTATAAGCGCCATGTAGATACAGGCGCGCAGGGCCTGCTGGTTTCGGTTGGCGGCCGTGTCGTCCTGGGTGAGGGTGATGAACACAGGCATGGCCCCGAACGGATTTACAACCGTGAAGAGCGCCGTAAAAGTAGCCAGTACTAATTCCATAGTTTCGGTGGTAGTGGCCACAAAACTAGGGGGTGCACGTTAAGGCTTCGTTAACAGGCTGTTGTGAGATGGTTAAGAAGTATAAATTTAAAAGTATGGCTCTTGCCAGGAGTCGGTAGCTGAAGCCATACTTTAAAGGCAGGTTTATTTTGTGTCTGTAGTGGCCTCGGCAGCCTTCTTATGAACGGGGCGGCGGCGGGTCTCTTTGCGTTTCACATACACGGCAGAGCGGCCCTTGTCGTCCTCCTTGCGGATGGTGAAGATGTCTTTGTAGGCGTCGATGAGTTGCAGCAGCTGGCCGTAGCCGAAGGTGCGCGGGTCAAAGCTGGGGTCGAGTTGGCGCAGGCTGGTGCCCATCATGCCCAGGTGCGCCCAGCCATCCTCATCCGACGACATCTCGAATGCCTCTTTCAGGAGCGGCACCGGGTTAGGGCGCTGCTGGTTTCCGGAGCTGTCGCTCGTCTTTTCGGCCTGGTCTATCTTCTCATCGATGTTACCGGTCAGGTTCTCGGTGAAGATGAACACGTTGCAGGCGTTGACGAAAGGCTTGGGGGTTTTGCGCTGGCCAATGCCCATCACAAAAATGCCTTCCTCGCGGATGCGCGTGGCCAGGCGGGTGTAGTCGCTGTCGGAGGAGACGATGCAGAAGCCGTCCACCAGGCCGGAGTGCAGCAAATCCATCGCGTCGATGATGAGGGCGCTGTCGGTAGCGTTCTTGCCTACGGTATAGCGGAATTGCTGGATGGGCTGTATGGCGTGGTTATTCAGGCACTCTTTCCAGCCGTTCATCTGAGGGGTGGTCCAGTCGCCGTAAATGCGCCGGATGGTAGGGGCGCCATACTTGCCGGCCTCGGCCAGCAGCTTGGCAATCAGGCTGGGCTGGGCATTGTCGCCGTCAATCAGCATCGCCATTTTATCAATCTTATTGTTTTTGGGTAGGTTCTTCATGTACAAATGTTTAGGAAATGGAGGCAAAATGCTTCCGGGTCTGGCATAGGATCGCCATACATAGTTATACTGCTATTTATGATGGAGGTTGTAGCAGCAGAAAAGCGGGCAGCGCTAAAGTATAAAACTTATATTTGTTATAAATTGATATACAGCCAGCTATAAATGTAGGTATAATTTTGCTGCCGACTGTTATTTTAATTTTCCGCCTGTCGCAGCGGCAGCGCGCCTTTGCTTAACCACGTATACATCATCCATATGAAAAAGTATAAAACCACACTTTTAGCGATGGGAGTATCCTTGTTGGCCTCGGTCGGACCGGCCAGGGCGCAGGTGTTTAAGGCGGAGGAGCCGCTGGCCCACACGTACTCCATAGTGGCCCGCGACCCTAAGACCGGCGAGATGGCCGTGGGCGTTCAAAGCCACTGGTTTTCGGTGGGCACGGTGGTGCCTTGGGCAGAGGCGGGCGTGGGCGCGGTAGCCACGCAATCTTTTACGAACAAGTCGTTTGGGCCGCGGGGGCTGGAGCTGCTGCGGCAGGGCAAAACACCCGAAGAGGCGCTGGCTATACTTTTAGAAACTGACGAGGCGCGCGAAGTGCGACAAGTAGCCATTATGGATGCCCGGGGAAACGTGGCGACCCACACTGGCAAGCAATGTATCCGCTACGCGGGGCATATCTCGGGCAAAAACTTCTCGGTGCAGGCTAACATGATGCTGACCGACAAAGTATGGCCGGCCATGGCAAAGGCTTTTGAGCGAAGCGAGGGACAGCCGCTGGCCGAGCGCGTGCTGCTGGCCATGCAGGCGGCCGAGCAGGAGGGCGGCGACATACGCGGCAAGCAATCGGCGGCGCTGGTGGTGGTGAAGGGGCAACGCAGCAACCAGCCCTGGGACGATACCACCATAGACCTGCGCGTGGACGACCATGAGCAGCCCCTGGAGGAGCTGGAGCGCCTGCTGAAGGTGCACCGGGCCTATGAGCACATGAACGCCGGCGACCTGGCCATCGAAAAGGGGCAGGTGCAGCAGGCCATGCAGGAGTATGGCAAAGCCCAGGCGCTGATCCCCAATAACCTGGAGATGAGGTACTGGCACGCTATCAGCCTGGCCAACAACGGGCAGATTGACGAGGCCGCCAAGTTGCTCCGCGAAATCTACAAGAAAGACCCCAATTGGCGCGAACTGACCACACGCCTGCCCGAGGTAGGCCTGCTGGATGTGAGCCGGCAGCAAATGGAGAAGCTGCTGAAATAGGTTATGCCGCCGGAAGTATAAATCTGAAATCTAACGCAAAGTATAAACGGGCAACAGCATGACGGCTGTTGCCCGTTTTTTTGTACCCCTGCAAAGTATACCTGGGAGCTTTTTTAGAGTAGGATGGCGGGGAGTAAGGCTTCTCTGAAATAAAATACATAAATTAAAGCCCTCGAACTAAATCCTATTTCACCTTTTACAAAATGCTGAACAGAAACAACCTACGCTGCCTGCTGGCGGCCGCTGCCACCACGGTACTTACACTGCCGGCCATGGCGCAGAACTATGCCCAGGACTCTGCCACGATCAAGAAAATCTATGACAACGCCCTCACCAGCTACGAGAGCTACGAGAACCTGCGCTACCTGACCAAGAACATCGGTGCCCGCCTGAGCGGCTCGCCGCAAGCCGCTGCGGCCGTAGAGTGGAGCCGCCAGCTGATGGAAAAGATGGACCTGGACACGGTATACCTGCAGGAGGTGATGGTGCCGCACTGGGTGCGCGGTGACAAGGAAATTGGCCGTGTGATAAACTCCAAACTGGTAGGCTCCGCTGACATGAACATCCTGGCGCTGGGCGGTTCAGTTGGCACCGGCGGGCAGGGCCTGTCTGCCGAAGTGGTGGAGGTGAAGAGCTTTGAGGAACTGGAGAAACTGGGCAAGAAAAAGGTGAAGGGGAAAATCGTGTTCTTCAACCGGCCTTTCGATAACAGACATCTTCACACCGGATCTGCCTACGGCGAGGCGGTAGACCAGCGCGGCGGAGGCCCGATAGCGGCGGCCAAGCTGGGCGCCGTGGCGGTGCTGGTGCGCTCCATGACGAACGACATCCAGGACGTGCCGCATACCGGTAGCACACGCTACGAAGACGGGGTAGAGAAAATCCCGGCGGCTGCTATAAGCACTAAACACGCAGAACAGCTCAGCCGCCTGCTGAAAGACGACCCAAGCCTGAAGTTCTACATGCGCATGACTTCCCAAACGCTTCCGGATGTGCTTTCCTACAACGTGATTGGGGAGATAAGAGGCTCTGAAAAGCTGGACGAGATCATCCTGGTAGGCGGCCACCTTGACTCCTGGGACGTGGGCGAAGGTGCGCATGACGATGGCACCGGTTGTATGCAGTCGATAGAGGTGCTGCGTGTGTTCAATGAGCTAGGCATTAAGCCGAAGCGTACGATCCGGGCGGTCCTGTTCATGAACGAGGAAAATGGACTGCGCGGCGGTCGCAAGTATGCCGAGGTTGCCAAGGCGAAAGGAGAGAAGCACGTAGCGGCCATAGAGTCGGACGCGGGCGGTTTTACGCCGCGCGGCTTCGGTCTGGATGGCTCTAAGGAGCAGCTGCAGGCGGTACTGGCCTGGAAACCCTTGCTGGAGCCCTACGGGCTGCACGACATTGCGCCGGGCTACGGTGGCGCCGACATTGGCCCCCTGAAAGGGCAGGGCTCTGTGGCTTTGATTGGTTTTAAGCCAGACTCTCAGCGCTACTTCGACTATCACCACACAGAAATCGACACATTTGAGCAGGTGAACCGCCGCGAGATGCAGCTGGGTGCAGCTTCTATGGCTTCCCTGGCCTACCTGATTTCGGAGTATGGTTTGAGTGGTGGTACAGCGAAAGTGCAGAAGTAAGTATTAAGAGAAGTATAACTAGCATTGATAAAAGGGGTGTCCGGAAAGGGCACCCTCTTTGCGTTTATGGTTATATGGCGCAAGTCTTTAGACTCGTGTCCTTTTGTGGTGTCGGGTTTGAAACTCGACTGGCTTGAAAAGCCATACTTTACTCTTGCTGCTATACTTTATACTTTCCTAGCCGCTGCTTCCCGCAACTCGACACAAGCTATTCTTGTTAGCGACCGTTCATCCTCCAGGTTACTTAAGCTACTGTTGCATCTCTGGATTTGGTGCCCTCCCAGGCCGGGAGGCCTCGCCTTCGGGCATCGCGCGGTGTACATTTCCTTTGCTTTCGCAATGCCGCTAAGGCGGCACCGGAAATCTACAAGGCGCTCCACCCAAAGGCTGGGAATTGATTCGATAGCTACTTCTATTGCTGTCATCTCGACCTTTGGGATAGATCTCTTTAGGATTACCGATAGATCTCTCGCGCTGCTCGAGATGATAGGGAAAGTAGGAAGTATAAATTCCTCTCTTGTGGACTAGCCAAAACGGGAGTTTTGAGCTAGCGAGCGCAGCTCTTGGGGTGGGTTTATACTTCGTAGGGACAGGTCGCGACCTGTCTGCGTAATAGCCTCAACTACGAACCCTATACTTCAGCCAACGTAGTCACAGGCTCCCCTCCTTAGCCCTAATTTTGTAGGGAAAAACCGGAAGGATTTTAAGGGGAAATTGTTTTGGAAGGAAACACTTGTGTTATGTGGGCAGCCACAGGATTTAGTGTAGCCTTAAGTGAGATACACGGCCGCAACGTCAGTAGTCTTCTCAGGGCGGCGGACCTGGCTTACCAGCAGCTTGGTTCCTCCTTTTCCAAAGCACCGGGCAACACGTTTGCCATCGCCGCCATATTGGCCAAGCAAGAGAAGCAGACAGACAAGATGCTCCAGGGCCACGTGCAGGCCACAGATCCGGCGGCTTGAAGGTGGAGAAGCTGCAGGCTGACCATGTACACACCTGCTGCAACGCCCCCTCCTGCTACAGCAGCCGCCAGGCCCCGGCAGCAAAGTACCTGGAACCGGTAGAGGTGAAAATCCTGCAGGCCAGCACCCAAAAGCCGGTCCAGACACTGCAGGAGGCCGTGCTGGCGCTGGGCAGGCTGGTATGGAGTTTCAGCCGACGAAGCAGCAGCCCCTGCCGGGGGTAAAGCTGCTGGGCCGGGCGCTGGTCAAGCTTCAAAATATGGTAGAAGGATGGAGGCTTATTGAAGAACAACAAAAGAATACAAACTTTTCCCTACAAGATTAGAGCTAAGGAGGGTGCAGGGGTGGTTGGACCCGGTAACTGCGAGAATCCCTAAAACCCTACGGCAGTAACAACGAACTGTCGCCGTAGCTCAGGAAGCGGTAGTCGTGCGCCAGGGCGTGCTGGTATACTTTGCGCCAGTCCTCACCTATCAGGGCAGAAACCAGGAGCAGCAGGGTGCTTTCCGGCTGATGGAAGTTCGTAACCAGGCCGTGACACATTCTGAAAGTATAACCCGGCGCGATGATGATTTGTGTGTTGGCGTGCAGGTGGTCTGTGCCCTGGCGGTCCAGGTAGTGCAGTAGTGCCTCCAGCGCCTGGGCGGCAGTAGGTTGGTTTATACTTTCGTAGGCCTGCCATTGGCTCACGTGCAGTTCTTGTTGTGTAAGCTCGGGCTGTGCCAGCACCTTGGCCCCCAGCCAGTAAATGCTTTCGAGGCTGCGCATGCTGGTCGTGCCTACCGGTATCACCGGGTTGCCCTGCTGCTTCAGAAGCCGCTCCAGTATACTTCTGCTGATGTACACCTGCTCGGCGTGCATCTCGTGGGCTTCCATCGTCTCCGACTTAACCGGTTTAAAGGTACCCGCTCCCACGTGCAGCGTCAGGTAAGCCGTGTCTATACCTTGGGCTTTGAGGGCATCCATTACCCGATCCGTAAAGTGCAGACCGGCGGTTGGGGCTGCTACGGCACCCTGTTGGCTGGCGTAGATGGTCTGGTAACGGGTATGATCTTCAGGGGTGAGGTCGCGGTTGAGGTAGGGGGGCAGGGGTAATCGGCCGCAACGCTCCAACACTTCAGCAAAGGTTAGCTCAGCTTGCCGCCACGTGAAATGGATAAGGAAATGGCCTTCCTGCTGCGCCTCTCGTTCGGCCTGCAACACGCCTCCCTCAAAGTATAAATGCACAAGTCCGCCTTTCCAGCGCTTGTTATTGCCTACCAGGCACTTCCAGGTACAGCTTCCGGTTTGCTGCATCGCCAGTTGCACCTCACGGTGCGGGGCCACAGGCTCCAGGCAGAAAATCTCTACCAGCCCGCCGGTTTCCTTCTGCATCAGCAGCCTGGCCTGCACCACTTTGGTATCGTTAAACACGAGCAGCGTGTCAGGCGGCAGCAGTGTTGGCAGTTCTGTAAAAGTATGGTCTATGAACTGGCCCTGGCGGTAAAGCAGTAGCTTCGACTGGTCGCGCACAGGTAGCGGAAACTTGGCAATGCGCTCCTCAGGCAGGTCGTACACAAAATCCTTTATCGCCAGCTTCTTGGGGTCAGACATGCTAAAAGTTAAGAGTTAAGAGTGATGAGTTAAAAGTTATAGGTGTAGAGGCAAACTTGGTTTAAAGTATAGCTAAAGAATTGGCTCCTGTAAATCGTTTGATTATAATCGATTTACTTTTTTATGTACAGGACCCTTTATTGTCCCGCCACTTGCAACTCTTAACTCATCACTCTCAACTCTTAACTCAAATAGTTTATTTGTCAGCTGCTTCCTGCAGGTCGTTCAGTTCCAGCTCAAGCGCCTTCACCGAGATCTGTATTTCGCGGATGGCCAGTGCCAGGGAAATGAGCATCATCAGCAAACTGAAGGCAAAAACATACTTGCCCGCGTCCATGTAGCCGCCAAAAAGCAAAAACATGCACAGCACACAGCCAAACATGCTCAGGGTGCCGAAGGCCTGCATGTTCCGGATCAGGATCAGGCGCTCGCGCAGGTTACGTATCTGCCCGTAAACCCGCTGGTCGCGCGAGGCAGCGTAGCGGTCTTTCAGGCTGCGGATAAGCGAAGCCAGCCCCAGAAAGCGGTTTGTGTAGGCCAGGAGCAGCAGCGATAGTGCTGGAAAAAGCAGGGCAGGAGTGGTCAGGGTGATTTCCATACGTTCTGCTTTTTGCGGCTAGAGGCTTTTTAGGAAGTCCTCGTCCAGCGGCTCAATGTCATCGTCGTCTTCCTCCGGGTTGCGGTCCGCATTCCAGTCAACCTGGCTCAGCAAATCCAGCCCGTCCAGAATCAGCTCATCCAGCTCCTCCTTGGTGCCGGCATCCAGGGTTTGCTCAAACAGGTGCAGGATTTCCTCCCGTTGCGGATTCACGAAAATCTCGTGGTACAGGTTATCAAACGAGGCGATGCGCTTCTGCACAATCTTGTCAATCTCGCGGGTGTTTTTGGCTGTAAGCGCCTCCTGCAGCACCTCCAGCACTTCCTTGCTCTTCTCGTTATCGGCCAGGCGCAGAAAGGCCTTTACAAAGGCAATGGCCACGCCAAGCCGCAAGCGCTCAAACCGGAAGCTCAGGTGCTCGCGGGCGGCGCCCTTCGAGAATTTAGCCTCACGCAGCGCGCGCTCCAGCTCCTGATACACGGTGGCGGCACCCTCCTCAAACACGTGGGGGGTGGGGCTGTCGAAAGCCGTCTCTAATAGCAGTTCAAAGCTTCTGGCGCTCATAGCTGGTTTGGTTTGTCAAAACGCAAAAGTAGTGATTTATACTTTCTTACGCTACGACTTGTTGGCCAAAGCAAACTGATGGAAATAGGATTGATAAAAGCACTTAATAGCTGCCGCTGAAAATCGGTCTGTTGGACTTATCCGTTGGGCGTCTTTTGCGGAAATACGTCTGGCCTTCCGGGGTGAGATATAAGAGAATTGGATGAATGAAGAGTAGGTGAGCAAACGGGTAGCAGGGAGTATATATAAAGCTAACTATATATTGTGTATCTGATTTATTGGAATAATTATAGTTATGTTTTATCTGTACTTTGGGTTGTTCTAAAAGTTTGAATTGTATTGCTTGCTATATATATTCCTATTTAATTTGTTTTAGTTTTGCTTAAACGTTGTGATAGGTGCTTTTAGTGTGCTGCAGGCTAAAAAATAATTGCACTGTTATTTAAAGAAGAGAAAAAGCGCACCAATGGGGTGACGCTTACTGGTTGGAGGGTAGTGTAATAATAAATACAATTAAGTAATAACCATGATGCCGGGCTAAGAAGCTGCCTGTAAGTGTGCTGTAATTGGATGATTGTGCTCCTGAAGTATAATAAAATAGCGAGCGAGTGGATTTATGCTGCTGTAGCATCCGAAAGCCGTAGCATGTTTGATTTAGTGTTTTGCTGATGTGACGCCAAGCTATGATGCTGCCAGAATAGCACAGCTTATTAACAACGTGTACCAAAGTAACCTTCTGCTACTAACATCTTCACCGTTTTAACGGAAGCTTATGAGAATAACCTTTACCCAAAACACTGACTTTATAACTTTTCTGACTCTGAGGCTGCTGCACGTACGCAACGGCCCATAGCCCTTTATACCCGATCTAATCAGATATCACCACCTATTCCCCAATCAATCGTTCACTATATGAAGAAACTTTTACAGGTTCTAGCAATTTTTTACCTAACCATGTTTTGCGCCACCCCCACTATGGGCCAGAACATTAATTGGGTAAAAACCGCCGGCGGTACGAAAAATGACCATGGCCGGGCTATTCAAGTTGATGCCGCAGGCAATATTTATGTAGTAGGATTCTTCTCTAATCCTTCTGCTCTGTTCGGGACAACCACCCTGTCAACCCCCGGCACGGGTACCTACCTTACAAAGTATAGTAACACCGGCAATTTTGCATGGGCCCGGAAGATCTCGGATACCAACGTGACAAATGGGCATGGCCTGAAAACCGATGCCGCCGGGAATAGTTACGTTGTTACCACCTTTACCGGTTCTGTAAGTTTAGGCAGTACCACACTATCCAGCAGTGGCTCCAGTGACATTGTAGTGGCTAAGTATAACACTAACGGTACAGTGGTATGGGCTGCAAAAGCGGGAGGAGCCTCAGCTGATAATGGCGAAAGTATAACAATTGATGCAGCCGGTAACAGCTACATAACCGGAAGCTTTGCGGGTACAGCAACCTTTGGGAGCACAAGCTTAAACGCCCGCGGCCAGGACGTTTTTGTGGCCATGCTACGCACAGATGGTTCTTTTGTTTGGGCAAGAAATGCCGGAAGTATGGGCGCAGACGAGGGAAGAAGCATTGCTACTGATGGTAATGGAAATGTCTACGTAGCCGGAAATTACACAGGCAGCGCCTCATTTGGCAGCACCACCTTAACAAGCAAAGGCGGGCAGGATATTTTTCTGGCCTCTTTTGACAGCAACGGAACCCTGCAGTGGGCAACCAGCGCAGGCGGAACCAACTCGGATGTTGTTACCAGCCTGGACATAGATGCCAGCGGTAACCTGTATTTAGGAGGTCATTTCACTGGCACATCAACCTTTGGCTCCACACAACTACGCACCAACGGCAACAATCAGGATATTTTCCTTGCCAGATATACCAGCTCAGGAGCAAATACATGGGCAAAAAGTATAAGCAGCAACGGCACAGAGGAGTTAAATGGCTTATCGGTTAATGCGGATGGAGATATCTATCTGACAGGCAGTTTTAGCAGCAGCCTGAGGGTTGGCAACTTCAATTTCAGCACAACAGGCTTGTTAGACATTTATGCGGCCCATTACCTAAGCGATGGCACACCACAGTGGCTAATCGGTGCTGGCAGCGGTGTGGATGACCGTGGCTTCGGGATTGTTTCGGATGCCTCGAAAAACGTGTATGTGACCGGTTATTTTCAAGGTGCTACCACCAGTTTCGGCGGCATCCCGATTCCGAACAGGGGGGGGGAGGAGACCTTCATTTCCAAACTAGACCCCTTTTTAACTACTACCAGCGTCACGACTGGCCCATACTGCGCAGGGCAGACAGTTACTGTAAGGTATCAGACTACCAGTATCCTTGGAAGAGACTACCACGCCGAGCTTTCAGATGCTAACGGAAGCTTTGCCAGTCCTGTTAAGATAGGCTCTATTCATTTTAATGGCAACACCGGTTCAATTTCGGCTACCATACCGGCTAATACCCCTGCCGGATCCAAGTACCGCATACGGGTTGTTGCTACTAATCCTGGTTTTGTGGGGTCTGATAATGGGGCGGACCTGATTATCAAGCCCACACCACCGGTACCTGAACTGACAGCCACCAGCCCCAGTGCTGGAGGCACGCTTTACTTGTCAGCGACTGAAATTCCTGGGGCGACATACTCCTGGACAGGGCCGAATGGATTTAGCTCTAACTTAAGAGAACCATCCCGGGCTAATATAAGAACCAGTGATGCGGGCACTTACAACCTCACGGTTAATGTGAATGGCTGTATCAGTACAGCATCCATAGCGGTAGCGCTCTCAAATGTTCCGACCTATGATGTGGACCTTAGTGGAGATCCAAATGGCGTATATACTTCAGAACCTCTGAAGAGAGGTGGTAGTAACTGCGGAGGCGACAATTGTATTCAGTTTAATATCAGGCTCCATAAAGACGCTGGCCAAATAGAAGTAACAGTTGATGGCGGTTCTGGCTCCATGAAATATATTATTAACTGTGATGCCGCAAATCCAAAAAATGCGAATGAGCCAGTTTGTATTGTTAATACAGGTATTCTGACGATTACTTCCTGCAAGCCTGGTGGTAATGCGAACAGGTATACGATAAGATCTATCGCTGCCTTTGAGCCGCAGGCAGATGTTTCCCTTACGGCAGGTTGCTCCGATATCCTGAGGGCGCCTGCGACTTTCAATGAGGCAGACATCGTGTGGGAGGACCTAACTGGAGGTGGAGCATATCTTAAGTACTTAAGTTTCCCGAATGGCAAGAAAAACGCGGTTGTAACAGGTGATGACGATGCACCTGCCTATGTGGACTATCGCGTAAGGGGTACATCTATAAGAACTACATGTGCACCAACCCTTTACTACGATGATATACGGGTGTATTTCTTCCCAAAGCCTGTCGTTACGGTGGGGCCTACACCTGCGATTATCTGCCCTGGTGGCAGTGGTGTGCTCCTGAGCGGAAATGTAACGGGAGGCGATGGTGAGTTTGAGTATGTCTGGACAAATGCAGCTGGCGTGCAGGTTGGAAACAAACTGAACTATACTGCCACTGCGGTTGGAACTTATACTCTAAAGGCTATTCCTAAGAACTCGAAAGATTGTGAGGACTTTACAGCCACGATAGATGTAGTGTCGGACCTGACGGCAAACGCTGGCTCCGATCAACAGGTGTGTTCGCAGAGTCCAGTGCAACTAGCGGGTGTTATAACAGCAGCCACCGGAGGCGTCTGGAGCGGGGGCGGGGGCACCTTCAGCCCGAGCAACACCGCGCTTAATGCAGTCTATACCCCTACGGCAACTGAGATTGCAGCAGGTTCCGTAAGGCTCACGCTTACCTCTACCGGCAACGGATCGTGTACGGCCGTGAAAGATGACGTGCTGATTACGTTTTACCCCATCGATGTGGAACTGACGGGCACGCCAGTGATCTGTAACGGTACCCTCGGGACGATATCAGCCAAGGTAACAGGCGGCAAGGGGTCTATCTCCTATAAATGGAGCAGCGGCCAGACTACGGCCACCATCACGGGCGTGGCTGCAGGTACTTATACTGTCACGGTTTCAGACGGAAAGGGCTGTGCGATTACCAAATCCTTCACCGTAACACAGGTAAATGGCCCTACTGACTTTACCCTAAGCGCCACCCAGGAAACCTGCGGCAGAAGCGACGGCAGTGTTACCATCAGCAGTGTGGTGGGCGGAACAGCAGGTTACAAGTATAGCGCCGACGGCAAAACCTACCAGACAGGCACCACGCTTTCGAACCTGGCGGCCGGCACTTATACTATCTACGTGATGGATGCCAACGGCTGTACCGTTTCCAAGAGCGTGACTATCACGAACGTGGCCGGCCCGACGGCGGTAGCGGCCTCTAGCGTGGCGGCTTCGTGTAAAAACAACGATGGCGGCATTACTGTGGGCCAGGTGAGCGGCGGCACGGCTCCTTATAAGTATAGTATAAACGGCAGCACTTTCCAGGATGCTAACACCTTTACAGGGCTGGCAGCAGGTACCTACACCGTTACTGCACAGGATAAAAATGGCTGTACTGTTACCAGAACAGTAACCGTTGCCCAGGAAACCCTGACAGCTTTCACAGCTACCCCTGCCTCTTCTACCTGCGGAAACAGCAATGCCAGTATAACTGTAAGCAATGTGCAGGGCGGTGTCGCTCCTTTATACTATAGTGTAGACGGAGTGAACTTTGAGACAAACGCAACACTTTCAGGACTGACAGCCGGTAACTACACCGTTACGGTACGCGACGCGAGAGGCTGTAGCTTAACCAAAGCAGTAACGGTAGGCAACATCGCCGGCCCGACAGACCTGACGGTATCAGCTAAAGCCTCCTCCTGCGGTTATAGCAACGCCGAAGTGACGGTGACCAACGTGAGCGGCGGCACGGGCACCTATACTTATAGTATAGACGGCACCAACTTCCAGGCGTCAGCCACCTTTACCGGGCTGGCTGCAGGCAATTACACTGTTTATGTGAAAGACGGCAACGGGTGTATCTATTCAGAGGCCGTTGTCCTGACTGATATGGCAGGTCCTGCCTTTACGGCCACAGCAAAGGCCTCTACCTGCGGCGCAAGTAACGGAAGTATAACCGTGAGCGCCCCGGCGGCAGGATATGCTCCTTATACTTACGCGCTCAACGGCGGCAGCTTCCAGAGCGGGAGCACTTTCACGAGCCTGAAGGCGGGTGAGTATAAGGTGACGGTAAAAGACGCCAACGGCTGCGAGTCTATCCAAACAGTGGAAGTGACGGACATTGCCGGGCCGAGTGATTTTGTGCTGACGGCAACGCCTTCTACCTGTGGCGCGAGCAACGGCAGCCTGACCGTAAGCAACGTAACCGGCGGAACCAGTGCCTATACTTATAGTATAGACGGCAAGACCTTCCAGGCCTCGGCTACTTTTGCAAACCTGCTTGCCCGCGAGTATACCATCACGGTAAAGGATCGCAACAACTGCGTTATCTCCAAGAAAATCACCCTGACGAACGTGGCCGGCCCGACAAATATCACGGCTAGTGCTAAGGCATCCACTTGCGGCAGCAACAACGGAGAGCTAACAGTTACCGGCGTAACCGGCGGCACGGCTCCCTACACTTACAGTAAAGATGGCGTGAACTTCCAGGCTTCCGCTACGCTTACCGGTTTCGTGGCGGGCACGCATACCATCACGGTAAAAGATGCCAACGGCTGTACTTTCTCCAGCGCCTTTGCTGTGACTGATATCGCAGGACCAACGGCGGTAGCCGCAACTGCACAGCCTGCCGGTTGTGCTAACGATGGCAGCATTACAGTAGGGCGCGTGACGGGCGGCACCGCAGGTTATACGTACTCTATAGACGGTGTTAATTTCCAGGCTTCAACAACCTTCAATGGCCTGGCTTCCGGCACTTACACCGTTCGGGCGAAAGACGCGAACGGCTGTGTTGTCACCAGGTCTGTTACCGTGGGCAAAACTGTTCCTACGAACTTTGCCGCCACTACAGAGCCATCTACCTGCGGCAGTAATAACGGCACGATCATAGTGGGAGCAGTAACAGGAGGTGTCGGCCCATATGAGTACAGCAAAGACGGCGTGAACTTCCAGGCCTCTGCTACGCTCAACGGTTTTGTAGCCGGTGCGCATACCATCACGGTAAAAGATGCCAAAGGTTGTACTTTCTCAAAGGCCATTACAGTGACTGATGTAGCCGGTCCATCCGACCTTACAGCCACGGCTACGGCCTCTACCTGCGGTAACCCCAACGGACAGTTGTCGGTGAGCGGCGTGACGGGTGGTACCTCGCCTTATACCTATAGTATAGATGGGGCGAACTTCCAGAACTCCGGTACTTTCACGGTGCTGGCTGAAGGCACTTATACGGTCTATGTAAAGGATGCCAACGGCTGTACTTACTCTGAGAAAGTAGCGGTGAGCAACATTGCAGGTCCATCGTTTACCTTAACCGCAAAGGCCTCTACCTGCGGCGCCAGAAACGGAAGCATCACCGTGAATAGCCCAACTGGTGGCAAGGCTCCTTACACCTATGCCCTCAACAATGGAAACTTCCAGGCTTCGGCTACTTTCTCCGGACTGGCCGCTGCAGAGTATAGCATCACTGTAAAGGATGCCAACGGCTGCGAACTTACCCAGAAAATTGTAGTAACCGACATTGCAGGTCCAAATGATGTGGCCCTAGCAAGCACTGCCTCTACCTGCGGCGACAGCAATGGCACAATCCGCGTTGCGGGTGTAACCGATGGCACGGCCCCCTATGCCTATAGTATAGATGGTAAGAACTTCCAGGAGTCACAGGTATTCGGGGCGGTGTTGGCTGGCAAGTATACCCTGTCAGTAAGAGATGCGAACGGCTGTACCTTCACAAAAGAAATTGTAGTCGATAACGTGGCCGGCCCGACAGCCCTTACGGCAAGCGCCAAGGCATCCACTTGTGGTAGAGCGGATGGGGAGGTGACCATCACGGGTGTGACCGGCGGAACAGGCGCTTACAAGTATAGCAAGGATGGGGTGAACTACCAGACCTCCGCTACCCTGACCGGCTTTGCGGCCGGCACGCATACGGTGTATGCCATGGACGAGAATAAGTGCGTTGTGTCTGCTTCGGTTACAGTCTCTAACATTAACGGACCTACGGCGGTAGCGGCCACGTCGCTGCCGGCCAGTTGCCAGAACAATGACGGTAGCATCACGGTAGGTCGCGTAACGGGCGGCACAGCAGATTATACTTACTCCATCAACGGCACCACTTTCCAGAGCTCTACTACATTTACGGGCCTGGCGGCCGGTACCTACACTTTAACGGCGAAAGACAAGAACGGCTGTACCGTAACGGCATCGGTAGTTGTAAGGACTAACGTGCCAACTGCCTTTGCCAGCAATACGATAGCCGCAACCTGCGGCCGCCCAGACGGTCAGATTACAGTTGGCGTGGTAACTGGTGGCACAGGGCCTTACAAGTATAGTATAAACGGAGGGGCGTTCCAGACCTCAGCTACCTTCACCGGGCTGGTGGCCGATACTTATAAAATCACGGTGCAGGATGCCAAAGGCTGTACGTTTACCAGCGAAGTGGGCATAGCCAACCTGGAAGGACCGACCTTCACTGCCACGGCTAAAGCTACCACCTGCGGCGATAGCAATGGCAGCATCACCGTGAGCAACGTATCCGGCGGCGCAGGCGGTTATGGCTATAGTATAAACGGAGGACCGTTCCAGGAGTCGGCAGCGTTCGGCAGGCTGTCAGCGGGCACCTACACCATCGCTGTTAGGGATATGAAAGGCTGCGTAGGCACACGCACGGTTGTGGTAGACGACGTGGCCGGTCCAAGCGATATGACACTGGCAGCTAAAGCCTCCACTTGCGGCGCTGCTAACGCAACCATTACGGTAAGCAACGTGGTGGGCGGAACGTCAGGTTATACTTATAGCATCGACGGAAAGAACTTTCAGACTTCGGCTACCTTTGCAAACCTTGCTGCCGGCGAGTATACCATCACGGTGAAGGATAAGAACGGCTGTACGCTTGCCCGTACGATTGATGTAACCGACATCCCTGGCCCAAGCGAGCTGCAACTTGCCTCTACACCTTCTACCTGCGGCGAGAACAACGGTAAAATTGAGGTGAGCGGCGTAACAGGCGGCACGGCTTCCTATACCTTCTCCATCGACGGCAAGACCTTCCAGCAGGGAACAACCTTTGCTGGCGTAAAGGCTGGCGAGTACACCGTAACGGTGAAGGACGCTAATGGCTGTATTCTGGAGAAGAAAGTGGTGGTGGAGAATACAGGAGGCCCGACGGGCTTGCTGGCCAGCGCTACTTCCTCTACCTGCGGCGCGGCCAACGGCAAGCTGACAGTGACAGGAGCTACAGGTGGTGTGGCGCCTTATACTTATAGTATAGACGGCGTGAACTTCCAGGCAGGACTGGTGTTCGAGAACCTGCTGGCCGGGGAGCACACTCTCACGGTGAAGGACAAGAATGGCTGTACGTTTGCCAGAACCTTTAGTGTAGCCGACATTGCCGGACCTTCGGCAGTAGCGGCCACGTCGCTGCCAGCCAGCTGCCAGAACAACGACGGCAGCATCACGGTGGGCCAGGTAACAGGCGGCACAGCAGGTTATACGTACTCTATCGACGGTAGAAACTTCCAGGCATCTACCTCTTTCACCGGCCTGGCTTCCGGAGACTACACGGTAACGGTAAAAGACAAAAATGGCTGTACGGTTACTACAAGTATAAAAGTAAACCAGAACGTACCGACCGATTTTGCCAGCACGACGGTAGCCTCTACCTGCGGCGCCGGCAATGCCAGCATCACAGTAGGTGCAGTTACCGGCGGCACGGCACCTTATATGTACAGCCTGAACGGCGGCAGCTTCCAGACGTCGGCTACTTTTGCCAACTTGGCAGCAGGCACTTACAACATCACCGTACGCGATGCCAAAGGCTGTACGTTCCGCAAAGAGGTAGAGGTGGAAGATATCGCTGGACCATCGGCACTTGCCTTAACCGGAAAATCCTCTACCTGCGGCAGCCCGAACGCTTCCATCACGGTGAGCGGCGTAACAGGAGGAACAGCCCCTTATACCTTCAGCCTGAACAACGCCGCCTTCCAGAGCAGCACCAGCTTCGGCTCCTTGGCTGCAGGCAAGTATGAGATAACGGTGAAAGACGCTAACGGCTGTACCTTCACACAAGCCATTACGCTGGAAAACATCCCGGGTCCATCTGCTTTCACTGCCACTGCCTCGGCCTCGAGCTGCGGTCGTGCGAACGGAAGTATAAAAGTAGATGCCGTAACCGGCGGAACCGCACCTTATACCTATAGCGCAGACGGTACTAACTTCCAGGAAGCTGCCACGCTGACCGGCTTGTTAGCTGGTGAGCATACCATCACGGTGAAAGACGCTAACAACTGTATCATCACGATGAAAGTTGTGGTGGAAGATGTGGCCGGTCCATCCGGGTTAGAGCTGGCTAGCACGGCCTCTACCTGCGGCGACCGCAACGGCAGCATCACGGTAGGTCGCGTAACGGGTGGCACGGCTCCTTATAAGTACAGCCTGGATGGCGTGAACTTCCAGAACGGCCTTACGTTCGAGGGCGTGCTGGCCGGCGCGTATACCATCACGGTGGAGGATGCCAAAGGATGTACCTTCTCCGCAAGTATAAAAGTAGACAACATCGGCGGGCCTACGGATTTTGTAGCCACGGCCAAAGCCTCTACCTGCGGTGCCAGCAACGGCGAAGTAAGTATAAGCAGCGTGAGCGGCGGCACGGGTTCCTATACTTATAGTATAGATGGCGCCACCTTCCAGGCTTCAGCCACTTTTGCAGGGCTCGCGGCCGGCTTCCACACCATCACGGTAAAAGATGCCAACGGCTGTACCTTTACCAAGGCGGTGGAAGTAACCAACATGGCCGGGCCAAGCGCCATAGCGGCTACTACCAAGGCTGCCAGCTGCGCCGACAACGACGGTAGCCTCACGGTAACTCGCGTAATCGGTGGAACATCAGCTTATACTTACTCGATTGACGGAAAGAACTTCCAGAGCGCGGCTACCTTCTCAGGGCTGGCTTCGGGCGAGTATACTATCACGGTAAGAGACGCCAACGGCTGCGAGTTCTCCGAAAAAGTACAGGTAAGTAAGGACGGCCCGGCCAGCTTTGCCAGCACGACTGTGTCGGCTAGCTGCGGCGACGCGAACGGCCGCATCACGATTGCGTCTGTAGACGGCGGTGTAGGACCTTATTCCTATAGTATAAACGGCGGCAACTTCCAGGCTTCGGCCAGCTTTACAGCCTTGGCGGCAGGAGCTTACACCATCACGGTAAAAGATGCCAACCAGTGTACTTACTCCGGCCAAGTGATGGTCGGCAACGTGGATGGTCCGTCTGACCTGGTGGCTACGGCTACCAACACCACGTGCGGCAACAGCAACGGCCAAATCAGCATCACGGGCGTAACCGGTGGTACCAAACCATATGCTTATAGCATCGATGGCAACAACTTCCAGGAGGCCGCTGCCTTTACGGGGGTGGCTGCCGGCGAGTACCTGGTAACGGTGAAGGATGCCAAGGGCTGTCTGTTCGTGAAGCCAATCACGGTGTCCAACATCACCGGTCCGGAAGGATTTGCCTTTGCTACCAAAGCCTCTACCTGCGGCAGCAGCAACGGCGAGGTGACGGTGACCAACGTGACGGGCGGCACGGCTCCTTATACCTATAGCGCAGACGGCAAAACCTTCCAGGCCGATGCTAAGCTGACCGGACTGGCTGCAGGCTCGCATACCATCACCATCAAAGATGCCAACGGTTGTACTTTCACCAGAACCGCCGAGGTGGGCAACATCAGTGGGCCGGAAAAGTATGAGCTGGCAACGGTAGCCACTACCTGCGGCGCGGCCAACGGCTCTATCACGGTAAGCAAGGTAACCGGTGGCACGGCGCCTTATACCTACGCCCTAAACAACGGCAGCTTCCAGGCGGCCGCTACCTTTGCCAACGTAGCAGCCGGCGAGTACACCATCCGGGTGAAAGATGCCAACGGCTGTATCCTGGAGAAGAAAGTCGTGGTAAGCGACATTGCTGGTCCTTCTGATATCGCTGCCTCTACCACGCCAACGGCCTGCACGGCCAATAACGGCACCATTACCGTGAGCGGCGTAACCGGCGGCAAAGCGCCTTATACCTACTCGCTGGATGGCAAAACCTACCAGGCGGCTGGCAATTTTGGTTCGCTGGCGGCTGGGGAGTATGACCTATACGTGAAGGATGCCAACGGCTGCAGCACCACGGTGAAGGTAACGGTAGGCATCAAAGGGCCGAAAGAGGCTGAGGTGGCTGCTACAAATGCTACCTGCGGCGAGGATAACGGCACCATCACAGTGACTGCTGTAAAAGAAGGCACCAAGCCGCTGGCCTATAGTATAGACGGCAAGAACTTCCAGACGTCGGCTACTTTTGGCAACCTGGCGGTGGGCGTGTATACCATCACCATTAAGGATGCGGAAGGTTGCGTGCTGGAGGTAACGAAAGAGGTGAGCAACAGCGGAGCGCCAACCTTCACGGCAACCGGCACCGACGCCAGCTGTGGCGCTTCCAACGGCCGTATCGTCATCAGCAACGTGGGCGGTGGCGTGAGTCCTTACACGTATAGTATAGACGGAACCACTTTCCAGAACGCGCCGGAGTTTACCGGCCTGGCCGAAGGAGAGTACCCGGTAACGGTGAAGGGTGCAGCCGGCTGCGTGAGCATCGAGGTCTTGACCATCCGCAACACTCCGCCTATCACCAACCTGAGCGCTACAGTAAATTCCCCTACCTGCGAGCAGCCTGCCGGAAGCATTTCCATCGACGAAGTTGTTGGCGGCACAGCTCCTTATACTTATTCCTTGGATGGCGCCACCTTTACGGCTGCTGCCACACTAACCGATGTAGCACCGGGCACTTATACTCTAACGGTGAAAGATGCGGCGGGCTGTACCTATAGTATAGAGGTGCAGGTGGAAGAAGGCGTGAGCAGCAAGCTGGATTACGTGCATCACCTGGCCTGCTCGGGCGGTAACACCGGCGAGATTGTGTTCGCTTCGACAGGCGCCGATGCCCAGACCCAGTACAGCATCGACGGCGGCAAGACTTTCCAGAAAAGCCCTGTGTTCAAGGAACTGGCTAAAGGCACTTACCAGCTTATTACCAAATTCTCCGAAGCGTGCACTATCAATGTAGGTACTGTGGAGGTGAAGGAGGCAGAAGTGATGCTGGCAGAAGTAACGCCACTCACCAAAGCGGTGGGCTTGGAGAAAACAGGCAGCGCGGCGGTGACCAAAATTACTGGTGGGGTAGGGCCTTATACCTACTCGCTGGATGGCGGCAGCTTCACCTCCGACTCGGTGTTCACCAACCTGAGCGCCCGCGAATACACCCTGACGGTGAAAGACAGCAGAGGCTGTATGACGACGGCCACCTTCGTGATTGAGGGCCTGGGTGATATCGATATTCCGAACGGATTTACGCCAAACGGTGACGGTATGAACGATACCTGGGTGCTGAAGAACCTGCCAAACCTGTACCCGAACTGCCAGGTAACGGTTTACAACCGCTGGGGCAGCGAGGTGTTCTCGTCCAAAGGATACAAACGGCCATGGGACGGCACCTACAAAGGCAAGCGCCTGCCGGATGGTACCTACTACACCATCATCGAGTTCGGCGACGGCACGGCTCCAATCAAAACTTCAGTGACCATTATGCGCTAATTGCCCATTTACCAAACAAGACGTGTTATGAAAAATTACATCCTTATATTTTGCTTTCTGCTCGTAAGTTCGGTAGCTGTGGCACAGCAGAAGGCGCTGTATAGCCAATACATGACCAACTACTTTCTCCTGAACCCAGCTGTGGCTGGGGTGGAGAAGGACTGGAACATAAAAGCCGGCTACCGCAACCAATGGACGGGCTTCGACGGAGCACCCAAAACCTTTTACCTGAGTGCCGAGACGGCCTTGTTCAAGCAAACGCTCCGAAGCCGCAGGTCGCGCCCTTACCACGGAGCAGGCGGCTACATTTACAAAGACCAGACCGGCCCGATTTCCCAGACCGGCGTCTTGCTTTCTTACGCTTACCACGTGCCCCTCAACCAAAACCTCTACCTCTCGTCGGGAGTGTTTGGGGGGCTGCAGCAGTATAAGTTCGATGAGAACAAGATACACCTTGCAGACGGCTCCAACGAGCGTGACCCGGTGACGCGGCAGGGAAGTATAAACTCCTTTATGCCCGACCTGAGCGTGGGCACCTACCTGCACTCGGAGGAGTTTTTTGTAGGCGCCTCGCTGTTTCAGGTGCTGGGCAACAAAATCAACAAGAACAAGGAGATTGAGGATCCGGCCCGCCTGTCGCGCCACCTGTTTGTGTCGGGTGGGTATCACTTCGATGTAAACAAAAACATCACCGTGACGCCCTCGGTGCTGCTCAAGTATGTGAGCCCCGCCCCCATCCAGGCCGACATTAACGTGCGCGGCGAGTACCACTTCACCAAGCGCCGCAAAACCGTTTACGACGATATGATTTGGGCCGGCATTTCCTATCGTACCCAAGATGCCGTGGTGGGCCTGGTTGGCGTGCAGTTCAAGGAGCAGTACCGCCTGAGTTATACCTACGACATCACGGTATCACCCATGCGCCACCACAGCGCTGGCTCGCATGAGATTGTGCTTGGGTTTAGACTGCCGTAAGAGTGATTATTAAAGTATAAACAGGTATGGCCAGTGCTTTTGCGCTGGCCATACTTTTTTTGGCGGTTTTGTACTTTATACTTTTCTGGCTTGAAAAGCCATGCTTATACTTTGCTTACACTTTCTGCTTTCTCTGGCGCAAGCGTCCGCTTTTGCTTTTATACTTGCCGGTTTATACTTTCCTAGCCGCTGCTTCCCGCAACTTGACACAAGCTATTCTTGCTAGCTGCTGTTCATCCTCCAGCCTTACATAAGCTATTGTTGCATTTATACTTTCTGCCCTCCCAGGCCGGGAGGCCTCGCCTTCGGGCATCGCGCTGTGTGCCTGAAGCTGCCTCCGCTCTGCTCCGGCTGCCTCACTACGTTCGGCACCGCAACATGCACAAGGCGCTCAACCCAAAGGCTGGTAATTAGTTCGATAGCCGCTGCTGTTGCAACTTTAGCCAAAGTTCCCCTTCGAAGGGGGTAGGGGGATGTTAATCGCCTACAGAGAATTCCCCTCCTCGGAGGGGCTAGGGGTGGGTTTAAACTTGGTAGGGACAAGTCGCGACCTGTCCGCGCGAGGACACCAGCTACAAAGCTTATATTTTCGCCTTAGTAACTACAGACTCCCCTCCTTAGACTACCGAGAACGCGAGTTCGAAGGTAGCGAGCGTAGCTCTGAGGGGCAGGGGTGGTTGGACCCGGTACTGCAAAAAGCGGACACGGATATCCGCACCAGAAGAAGTGCCAGACGAAGAAGTCCGAAACAGCTTAATGAAAATCCCAAAACAAAAACTCCCCCTCTTCTAAGACAAGAAGAGGGGGAGCTTTACAGCTGCTATACTTATTTAATGTGCCGCTTCCTCGGCGCGGGCGGAGTTGCCGCTGATAATCTGGCTGAAGAAGATGCTGTTGAGGAACAGTTTGTTGGTACCATACCAGAAGGCCCGGAAGTTCGGGTTATCTGGCATCGCAATGACCTTGCCTGCGCCTAAAGCCGTTACGTCTACTGCCGCGGTGTTTTTCACCCGCTGCAGGTTCGGCTTGGAGATGTAACCGGCCATCAGCGGCTCCGAAGTATACATTACCGGGTTGGCGTACGGGCTCTTGGAGCGCTCCATAAACAGCGTGTTGCTGCGGAAAATGGGCAGTTTCGCATCGGTATAGCCGTAAGCCAGCGGGTGCGTCAGGTCCAGCTTCGTTTCGAAAATAGCCCCGCCAATCACGTGTGCCCCTTCGGCATTTTCCAGGTCAGCGTACGCTCTCTGTGCACTCGTGTCTGGCTCTACTTTCTTGAAGGTGATGTTGCCGATGCCGTTGTCGGCGAGCCATTTGGCTGCACCGCCCATTCCTACCACGGTGCCTCCCTGCTGCACCCAGGCGCGCAGTTTATCCTTGGAGATGTTGTTATAGGAGCCCTCGGCCATCACCAGCACGTTATACTTGCTCAGGTCCGAACGATTAAAGTCGGTAGTCTTTACCAGCACGGGGCGCATGCCGAAGCGGTCATCCATCAGGTGCCAGGCCTCACCGGCGTCGTAGCTGTTCACGCCGTCGCCTACCAGCATCATGATGCGGGGTTGCTCCAGGCTGCGCACCATCGGGCTGCCCAGTTTTATACCTTGCGGGGTGAAGCCAGTGCCCATGGCGTATACTTGCAGAGCGTTTTGCTGCGCTACCTCCTGTAGTACCTGATGCAACTGGTCAGCGTTTATACTTTGTCCGGACACAGGTATTAGAATGGTGCCGTAGTCGAACTGTTTGCCATCGGCGCCGGTAAATTTATCAGTGGCCACGCGGGTGCTGATGCCGCGGTCCATGAGCTGGTTCAGCGCGCGCGGGGCGTAGTAGCCGTGCCACTCAAAGGCATAGGCATAATCGCTTTTGCCGCCTATCACTTCGCCTGCCGGCAAGGCAAACGCCTCTACTTTCTGGCCCAGCTGGCTCTTCTTAAAGTTGCGGGAGGAGAGCGCCGCATGCTCCAGGTCGAACGCCAGCGGGAAGGTCCAGGCAGAGATGTCGTAGAACAGGCTATCCTTAAAGGTGGTGCGCTTCTCAAACATCGCCTCGATGAGCTTGTACTGCGGCTGGTCTGTCGGGATGATGTAGGCGTTCTCCGGCGTATAGGTCACCTTATCCACCGTAAAGCTTTCCTTCGGGCGGTACACGGCAATCTGGTGCTGCTGGATGATTTCCGCCAGGTGGAAAGCGCGGGCTTTGTCTTTCTCCGAGCCGAAAACATAGGCCTTCGTGCTGGCCTTCTTCGCCTCGTTCAGGGCATCCTTGTAGAAGTCACGCTGGTGCGCCAGCAACTCCTCGCGCATGGCCTGCGCTGCCTCTAAGGTAGAGAGGGTGGTGGTAAACTGGTTGCGGATGGTGAACGGGAAGGTCAGCACCCCGTTTACGCTCTCCTGCGCATGTCCGCGGGAGCTGGCCTGCTCGAAAAGTATACCTACCGCCCCGTTGATATCGGGGTACGTGGAGCCTTTGCCAAAGTAAAAGTCGTCGAAACTTTCCTCGGTATAGTAAAACGAGCCAATCTTGTCGAGTGCCTTGGCGTGGTACGTGCCGATTTTCTGCGTGAGCTTGTAATTGCTCTCCGGCGTGAGCGGGTTGTTACGGCTCGGGATGCCCGGCTGGAAGAAGAACGTGGAGTTGGTGCCCATCTCGTGGTGGTCAGTCAGCACGTTCGGCTTCCACTCGTGGAACTTGGCCAGCCTGCCCTTCGACTCCGGGTGCTGTAGCGGCAACCAGTCACGGTTCAGGTCGAACCAGTAGTGGTTGGTGCGGCCACGAGGCCAGGCTTCGCTGAACTCGGCGCTGTTGGGGTCGGTTACCAGGTTCTTGCTGCGGTGCGAGTTTACCCAGCTGGCAAAGCGGTTCATGCCGTCCGGGTTAATAGAAGGGTCGATGAGGATGATGGTTTCATCCAGCAGTTTCTCTATCTCTGGGCCCTGTGCGGCTGCCAGGTGATACACGGCCAGCAGCGAGGCATTGCTGCCGCTTGGCTCGTTGCCATGCACGCTGTAGCCCATCCACACCACGGCTGGCATGTCCTTTATGTTTAGGCTGCCGGACTTCTCCGGGTCGGTAAGCTGGCGGTGCTGCTCCTTTATTTGCTCAATGTTCTGGTGATTTTTCGGCGAGGTGATGGTGAGCAGGTACAACGGCCGGTTCTCGTGGGTGCGGCCATACTCGGTGATGCTGATGCGGTCGGACAGGTTGGCAATTTCGCGCATGAACATCACCAGTTGGTCGTGGCTGGCGTGCCACTCGCCCACATTGTAGCCCAGGATATCTTTAGGCGTGGGGATGCTGCTGTTGTAGCTGAGCCCCGCTGGCAGGTAATATGAGAGAGGCGTCTCGGTTTGCTGCGCCACCACGGCCGGGCTTAGGCCCAGCATGGCTGCTACAGCAAGCATGCGTAGGTTTTTCATGAGTAAAGGTGGAAGTATAGGTTAGATGTTTGGTTATACCTGCAATTTCCTGTTTTGCGGAGGCTTTTGCAAGTATAAAATACGGGCGTCTGGTGCAAGAAACGCAGGTATAAGCCAAGTATAACAGTACAAGCGCAGAATCGGAATATTTAGCTCCAGCATTTACCATTGCTGGCAAGTGTAAGTTCTTGAGCAGATGCTCTTTTATACTTTACCCAAAGTATGATAAACTCTACCCTTACTAGGTACACTTCCACCACCTGCATTAATGCTTCCTCAGTACTTCTTATTTCAAAAAGGGAGTGTTCTGCAGCAAATACATCGCAAAATCTTAGATAAAATTAAAATTATTTTAGTGCAATTTAATGTGCCGGTGTTGCCATAAAATCATACCTGTATATGTGTTAAGCTGTATGTCCCATACTAGCAGAAGTTTACAGGCTGTTTTTGTAGTACAATCTTATAGGTTTATATATTATTTATAGAATAAATATTGCGTTGCCGCTGTAACAAATTATAGTAACTTGGGTATATTCTCTTTGAATAATAATAAAAAACTATAGAAATAGAATATATGCCTATAGCTACTACCCCCTACTATGTGCGTGGAGCCCCTTAGGGCCTGGCCAAAGCGAGGTAGCCTGAATCACTTTTTCTTCCTGCGCTCTATATACCCAACTCTATAGGCTGGTTAGACTTAGCCTATCTGCAATATGGTTTTAGCTGGTAAAATCGGCTAATAAACCTATTGCCTAGCTATACTTTGCCCTACTGTAAAGCCCCAGGCTTTCGTTTCACCTGACCCACAAGCATCACCAAGGCCAAAGCATACAGCCTTAAACCCCAATCTTATTCCCACATTTTATGAAACAACGTTTTACTCAGTTGATTGCCAAAGCTATCAGCGCCCGCCTTGGCAAAGTTTACCTAACCAGTTGGCTGCTCCTGCTATTCCTGATGATGGGAAATGTGGCTTTGGGGCAGCCAACCACCATCTATAATAATGGATTTACAAGTGCGGCAGGATTGTCGTTCGAATTCACTTATGTAGGAACAGGCGGCCCCGTTATTTCAAACAACGAGTTACTAGTACCTGGTACTAATGGCAATCCAAGAGGGTATCAAGGATATGTTGTGGTTAATACAGGCCTTACCATATATCCAGATGTTAGTTATCGTGTCTCCGTAAGAGCAAGAGAAAACGCTGGTGATGGAAAACTTGAAATTTTAAGTGGCTCTTCAATTACAGCAGCAAAAAATCCTGCAAATAGAATTTTAACATCTACAGGTAATAATGTTACAAGTACAACTTATAGAACTTTAAATTCTAATTCTTTCACAGTTAATGCCCAGCAAACTCTTTATATCGGTTTATATGTAGAAACAGCAATTAATAACGCATCAATGTTTATTGATGACTTAATTATTACCCAAACGTGCGTTAACTTGCCTGCTGCACCAAACACTACACCTAATAGTCGGTGTGGTAATGGTGCAGTTACACTTTCGGCTTCTGGCGCACCTAATGGGGGTAGCTATCGATGGTATTCTACAGTCACCGGCGGAACAGCTCTTACAAACTCAGCAGGTGCAACTGTTACTGGCCCAAGCTTTACCACTCCAAGCCTAACTACCACTACAACTTACTATGTTAGTACTGTTAGTCCGGCCGGTTGCGAAAGTGCTACGAGAACTGCTGTAACGGCAACTATTAACGATATTCCTAATGCACCAACTGCAGCAGAGCAGGTGAGATGTGGTCCTGGAACCGTTACATTAACTGCCTCTGGCGCACCTGCTAGCGGCAGTTATCGTTGGTATATTTCCAATACTGCTACAACACCAATCGATGGTGCCACAAGTGCGGATTTTACAACTCCTGCCTTAGCTGCTGGAGAAAGCAGAACATATTTTGTAACCAGTGTAAGTGCAGCAGGCTGTGAAAGTGCGACAAGGACAGCAGTAGTAGCTAGAGCTATTCAAACACCAACCGCAACAGTTACTCCTGCTAGCCCACCTGCAGTGTGCCAGGGACAAACAGTATTGCTAACAGCACAGGCTTCTCCAGCGGCACCTTCAGGTGTTACTTATAATTACCGGTGGTATAACGGAGATACAGCTATTCCTGGGGCTACATCAGCCACTTATTCTGCAGCTACATCGGGCAGCTATTCGGTAGAGATTAGCACATCGATAGGTGCTTGTACTAGCGCACGGTCTAATGCTGTTGCGGTGACGGTTACACCACAGCCTACGGTTACAGTAACTGCTGATCCTGCTGCGATTTGTGCGGGAGGCTCTACTACCTTAACAGCAAGTGGTGCCGACTCTTATACCTGGTCGCCGGCAGCAGGACTTAGCGCAACATCTGGTGCTACTGTAACGGCAAGCCCTGCCACAACCACTACCTATACTGTTACAGCTGTATCAGGAGGCTGTACCGTTACCTCTCAGGTTACCGTAACAGTTAACCCTAACCCAGTTGCCGTGATTACGCAGGGACCAAATGCCGTGGTATGTGAAGGGGAAAATGTAACACTTACTGCCCAGACAGGCACAGGCTATTCCTATCAGTGGTACCTGGATGGAGTGATTATAACTGGTGGAACAGAAAGCAGTATTAGCACTGATGCCTCAGGCAGCTATACCGTAGAAGTTACGCTGGGGGAGTGTACTGTTATGTCGGCAGCTACCATAGTTACGGAGCAGGCTTTGCCAACCATCGGCATAACGGAAGGGTCTGAACTTGAGTTTTGCGCGGGTGGCTCTGTTGTATTGACCGCCGTAGCTGACCCGGAAACGCCTGAAGTGGGGACATATACTTACAGATGGTTTGAAGAAAGTTCTCCTGAAACAACGCTAGGTACAGCACAAACCTATGAAGTATTTGCTTCTGGAACTTACAATGTAGAGGTAACTGTAAATACATGTTCTGTTGTGGCTGTTGAGCCAATAACTGTTACGGTTCACCAACTGCCGCCGACAACTATCACCCCTACAGGGCCAACAGACTTCTGTACAGGCGGTTCTGTTGTGCTTAATGCTCCTGTGCCAACTACCGGAGAATATACTTATCAGTGGTTATTGGATGGAGAAGAAATTATAGGCGAAACATCAAGCAGCCTAACAGTTAGAGACTCAGGTAGCTACAGCGTAATTGTTACAAGTGAAGAAGGATGCCCTAATACTTCAGCGGCTACTGTAGTTAGAGTAAGCAATGTTGAAGAGGCAGCAATTACATTTACGCCGCCAACAGAGTTTTGTGAAGGTGGTAGTGTGCTTTTGGAAGCCACGCAGGCACCAGTTGGACAAACATATACTTATCAGTGGTTAGTTAATGGTGAGGAGATAGATGGAGCAACCGGGCGTACCTATCTTGCTACGGCAACAGGAGATTATAGTGTTAGAGTTAGCAATGGTATCTGCACCAAGACCTCAACAGAAGTAACTGTTACTGTTAGTCCACAGCCTGCAGCCAGTATAACGAGCGGTGGTGCAGCGGTATGCTTTGTGCCTGGTAACACTGCCAGCTTTGAGGTAACAGCTACATTTACTGGCGAGACAGCTGAATGGAGTTCAGATAATGGGAGCTTTGTAATTTCTAACCAGGTTATAAACCCCGAAACAGGAGTAGCTACCGCTACCGTAACTGCTACCGGCACCGGCAGCGCCACCATCACCTTAACCGCGAGCAATTCGGCAGCAGGGTGTGCAGATGCCAGCAGCGCTGTTGTGCTTCAAGTTAAGCCTCTGCCAACTGCTACTATCACCACAAGTACCCCTACTACTTTCTGCCAGGGTGGCAATGTGGTGTTAAGTGCTCCCGAGGCTACAGGTAATACATATCAGTGGTTTTTAAATGGGGCAAGTATACCAGGCGCAATTAGCAGCAGCTACACTGCAAGCGCAGCGGGTGATTATACTGTAGTAGTAACAAATAACGAATGCTCTGTTGAATCTGCAGCTACAACTGTTACTGTAAATCCAGCGCCTACAGCTACGATTAGTGCGTCTGGTCCGACTGTGTTCTGCTCAGGAGGTTCTATAACTTTAACCGCCAACACAGATATTGGCACGGACTTTACCTGGTTCAGGAATGGAACTGAACAAGTTGGTACAGGTCCAACGCTGGTTGTATCAGAGAGCGGCAGTTATACTGTTTCAGTATCAGTAAGCGGTACAGATTGTAACACCACATCAGCTGCTACGGTTGTAACGGTAAATCCTACTCCAACAGCGACTATTCAGACATCTGGTCCTGTTACCTTCTGCCAGGGTGGTACTGTCACATTAACTGCTCCACCCGCGCCGGCAGGTGCTACCTATGCTTACCAATGGTTTAGAGGTACAACCCCAGTTGGTACTACTAGGCAGATTACTGCAGATATAAGTGGCGATTATACAGTGCGTGTAACTCAGGGCAGCTGTAACGCAACTTCTGCAGCAACAACTGTTACCGTTAACCCAACGCCTACACTGGTTATCAATAATCCTGCTGCTGTTTGTTCGCCCACCACAGTTGATCTGACAGCAGCGGCTATAACCAGTGGTAGCACCCCTGGCCTGACATTTACCTATTGGACAAATGAGGCGGCTACAGCGCCGTTAAGCAACCCATCAGCTGTTGCAGCTAGTGGTACTTACTATATCAGGGGTACGTCCGGGGCAGGTTGTTCTGTGGTTAGGCCAGTTCAAGTTATCATTAATACCACACCAGCCACGCCTACTATTACTAACCTGACAGCAGGACGTACTTACTTTACTGGTGAGCGATTTGCCGGCAATTACTTCTTCACCTTAACCGGGTCGCCACCGCCTGCAGGTGGTACAGCTGTCTTCTCCGGCCCAGGTGTTTCCTTAGTAAATGGCACCTACCGATTTACCCCGTGCGACGCATTAACAGGTGGGCAAAGCGAAAGAACTTTTGATATTACCTACACAGTATCTAATGCGAATTCGAACGGCAGTTGTTCAAACTCAACAAGCGTGACCATAACCGTTCGCCGTTCAACCTATACTGTGGTGTTGCAAACGGTGCCATTTCCTGTATGTAAGAGCGTGAATACACAGTATACTGCTAGAGTGTTAAGAGATGCTGTTGTAACTTATCCAAACCCAGCTGATATCAGGACGGTGCCGATAAACGTTGTAGATGAGGGAGAGGATGTGTCTGAACTTTTCACAATCCAATCAGGTATAGGACAGGGAAATAACTTGCCAAGTAACTTTAACAATGGTGCAAGCTTCAGTAATTCTAGCCTATCATCGGAGGAGTTTTATATATCAAGAGCAATTCCTAGAAACAATGCTTTACCATCCTGCGCAAGTACAGCAACCATTTTCTCAAACAGGATTTACTTAGGTACACCGAATGTAAGTATAAACATGTCTAATCCTGGTTCGATATGTCCGGGTACAGATGTTACATTTACCGCTACCCCGGACGCTGTACCTGGTACATTATCATACCAATGGACAATTAATGACAATCCGGTTCCTGGAGCTACAGGACCTACCTTTACCACATCTACGCTTCAGAATGGAGATAGGGTAGCTGTAAGATTTACTGCAGCAGGTAGCCCTTGTGGCACTGCAACATCTAATAACTCAATTACTATGGTAGTTGTTGTGCCGCAAACAGTAACAGCAGGTAATTACTGCGCTGGAACAACAGGAGCGTCCGTCACCATAGGATCATCGCAAACCGGTGTAAGCTACCAGTTAGTTCAGATTGCTGCTAATGGTACTACAACTAATATCGGTAATCCTGTTGCCGGAACAGGTAGAAGCATAAGCTTCACAAATCAAACAGCCGGTACTTATTCGGTTATACCAATTGCCGCTCGTCCAGGAGCTTGTGGTATGTTCAATCAAGTAACGATTAACGAAACGCCGCTTCCAACTGCTTTTAACGTAACCGGTGGAGGACGCTTCTGTACCAATGGTAGTGGCGTGCCTATTGGTTTAAGTGGCTCGCAAGTAGGAGTTAATTACCAATTGCGCAGAAGTGTGAACGGTGGGGCTGCCACTAATGTCGGCATTCCAGTGGCAGGCACTGGCGCGGCAATAAGCTTTGGTAATCAGACTGTAGCAGGCACTTATACAGTAGAAGCTACTTCTGTTGTGGACGAGTCAACTGCTGCTTGCTCGCAGGGAATGACAGGCAGTGCTACAGTTATAGTTGACCCATTACCGACTGTAACTGTAAACAGCCCAACTACATGTGAGAACGCGCCTGTTACTGTTAATGCAGTGCCAAGCGGCGGAACAGGTCCTTACACCTACACATGGACAGTACCTGCAGGTTGGTCAGGGCCGGTGCCAACTACAGCTAGCTTCCAAACTGCCGTAGCAGGTATCTACACCGTGCGCGTAACGGACAGCAGAGACTGCGCAAGCAGTGCAGCAGCTACAAGCACAGTAACGGTAAATCCAAGACCAACTGTAAGTGTAAACAGCCCAACTGTTTGTGCCGGAGAAACAGCTACTGTTATTGCTTCCGCAACCGGTGGCCTAGGACCATATACTTACACCTGGACCGTGCCAAGTGGGTTTGACAACCCTGGTAACGTCGCCAGTTTCCCAACTACGGTGGCCGGAACATACTCTGTAATTGTAACGGACAGCAGGTCCTGTTCAAGTAGTGAAGCAGCTACAAGTACAGTAACTGTGAATCCGATTAGAACTTCTCGTGCATCACTGTACATCGAGAATGAGCAGGGAGAAATTACAGCAGCAAACCCAATCCTGCCAGGGGAATGGCTGAAGATAACGGCTCTCTCTGATATTGAGGATGAAGGTGCTGCCCTATCCTATGAGTGGTCTATTGGAAATGATGTGGGAAATGAATGGAATATTATCAAGACAAATAGAGAAGACTTCTTAATCATTGATCCTGTAGAGCCAGGCGAGTTCAATGTGCGGGTTAGAATTACGCCTAATAACAATGGAGTAATCTGTTTTGACCCTGTGCTCTTGATTACAACTGAGCCACTCGTTCCGCTCCCAGTAGAGATCATCTACTTTACGGCGGCTAAGCAGGGCAATAATGTGCTGCTGGAGTGGGCCACCGCTTCTGAGGAGAACAACACTGGTTTCGAGGTGCAGGTGTCTCAGGACGGCTTTAACTTCCGCAAGCTGGACTTTGTGCCGACCAAGAACGGCAACACCGTTATCAAGCAGGTGTACCAGTATACCGACAAGGAGAACGGCAAGCGCGGTACCCGCTACTATCGTCTGAAGCAAATTGATGAAGATGGCAGGTTCGAGTACTTCACCACTAAGGCTGTAACCTTCAGTGAAGTAGCTAGTAAGGTGAAAGCCTTCCCGAACCCATTCACCACGAAGATTACCCTGGATATTGCTGCCGAGAATAGTGGCCAGGTGCAGGTAACCATGTGGAACGCCGTTGGCCGTCAGTTAATGGAGCAGAACGTGGTAGTGGAAGAGGGCTTCAACACCGTGAATCTCGACATCAGGGGCGACCTGCCGCACGGTGTATACTTCCTCAGGGTTTACCTCGACGGCAAGATGCACCAGATAAAGATGCTGAGAGAATAAGACAAATAATAGGGTTTAAAGCTGAAAGAGCCGGGTATTTTACCCGGCTCTTTTGCGTTTTTAAGAAAATATTTTAACACAATTTAACATAGGTTAAACGGTTATATTGTTTATTTAATATATACTATTTTTGGTATGGTTTTGATGTATATAGATTGGAATGATTATACTATAAAAAACCTATTTATTGTTTTAACACAATTTGTTTTAAGTGCAATTTCGAATTGGGTTAGTTAAAAATTTGCCTGCTTCTATATATGCAGTATTACTTTTTTGCTTTATACTTGTCTCGTTAAATAGACTATTTCTGTAATTATTAAGTAAAATTTTTAGGCAATTCAGGTGACCCAGCCATAGCCAACTGATGAAACAAAGTATGGCAAAGCCTCACTGACAGGCTCTCCATCAAGTAGCATCCAAAGCTGGAAATGACCCGACTTAGAATAGCACGCCCAAAAGCGTGGGTGGAATGCTATTGCCTAAAAATTTCAGGAGCAAGAACAGATACACACAACCAACTAAATACAACCAAAACCCTTTAAACCCCTTTTTATGAAACAAATTTTTACTCAATCTGCCTGCTTGTTCTGGGCTTTGCTGCTGGCTGCTGTTTTTAGTAATGGGACTGCGGTTGGACAGACGGAAATAGCTAGAGTTGACTTTAGTCCTACCTCACAAACCCCTTTTACATTTGTAGGGAGAAGCGTTAACACTGATCTTCTTGAAACTAAAAGTGATAATGGCAATGAAACTGCATATATTTTGGCTCTGCCTGATAATAGCTCGAAATATGATGGTATTATAAAACTGGTCAACCCTATTGAATTTGAGAAAGGTTACACATATAGTGTAACTTTGAGAGCAAAGAGTGGGTCTACTACAGCAAATAACAGAAACCCATCTTCTGCTACAATTACCTTTTTTTCTAGTTCAACTGATTATACTGGGTTCCCTGCTTCTGCATATGAACATTCATTCATTACTACACCTCTAGTTACTCCTGCATATGCTAATTATACTCTAACATTTAATGTTGATGCACTAAGCTCAAATAGACAAAGCCTATTTGTCGGATTTAGGATGCATAATCCCTCGGCTAATAAGTCGTACATGCATGTAGATGATATCGTTATAACTAAAATTGCCTGCCCCACAAATATCACAGTACCTACTGTTAGCATCTCTACAGCCCCACCAGCCTGTGGTGCAGGTCAAGTTGTGTTAAGTGCCTCGGGAGCTAATGCTTCAGCAAAGGAAACATATAGATGGTATGCATCCCAAGCAGATTATAACAATGGAATACATATACCGGGACAAACAGCATCTACGTTAACAATCCCTTCCCTTAGTTCTTCAGCTACATACTATGCCACCATTGCCACTGCAGCAGGCTGTGAGAGTAGTGCACAACAGGTCACTGTAAATATTAATGAAAGAGTGGAACCTACTGCTGACATAACTTCTGCTCCAGCAGAGCCAGTAGCTGGTGAACCAGTTACATTCACAGCAGTTTCTACATATGAGGCAAAAGGCGATGTCTTATCATATGCCTGGGAAATAGACAGAGGTACTGGTTGGGAAAGCATTGGCAACAAGACCAACCAACTCAGTTTAGAAAGTACACCATCAAAAGAATTTAATGTAAGATGCACTATAACGGCAAATAGTACGGGCTGCTATACTGTTTATACTCTCACACCAACTACAGAACCAATCACCCCCCTCCCAGTAGAGATCATCTACTTCACGGCGGCCAAGCAGGGCAACAACGTGCTGCTGGAGTGGGCCACGGCCTCTGAGGAGAATAACACCGGCTTCGAGGTGGAGGTGTCGCAGGACGGCTTCAACTTCCGCAAACTGGACTTCGTGCCAACTAAGAATGGCAACACCGTTATCAAGCAGGTTTATACTTTCAAAGACACCGAAAATGGCAAGTATGGCACGCGCTACTACCGCCTCAAGCAAATAGACATGGATGGTCAATTCGAGTATTTCACTACCAAGGCTGTGAGCTTTGGCGAGGTGAGCAACTACAGCCTAAAGGCTTTCCCGAACCCATTTGAGGGCGAGGTGAACCTGGAACTGAACGCAGACGAGTCCGGCAAACTGAACGTGCAGGTGCTGGACGCTATGGGCAGATCCGTTATGACACAGCAATTCGAGGTGAGCAAGGGCCGCTCGCTGGAGAAGATAACACTATGGCAGTCACTGCCGAAAGGAATCTATTTTGTAAGAACTGAAATGAATGGCCAAGCCAATAATTTCAAGCTTTTGAAGAAATAGAGTAATAGGGTTTAAAGAAAAAGAGCCGGGGTACTAGCCCGGCTTTTTGCATTTATAGACATTTTGAAAGTATACGTGGCAATAGCCTGGTATAAGCCTCTGCAAAGTATAGGAGGGAAAGTGTAGCCATAGTATAAAATGCGCCTGGTAAAGTATAGCCCTTCATGATACCAACTTAGCTTCATACTCAGCCGTTTAAGCAAAGCACACTAAGTATATACGCACATGGAACAGGAGCAAACCACGCTACTTAAAGATTACCCGATACAGGAGAAAGGGGCATACTTCTGCGCTTTGGCAAGTATGGCCTCAGCGGACGGGCACGCCTCAGACGAGGAACTGGAGTTTTTATATATGATGGGGGAGGCGGCAGAACTGCCCGAGAACCTGCGGCAGGAGGTGGAGTCGGTGGCGAAAAACCCTTCCCAGGTAAGCCTTCAAAAATGTCTGGACGTGCTGAAAGCCAGTCCGCTCCGCTTCTCGCTCATCACCGATATCATCAGCTTTGCCAAGTCTGACGGGCAGTACACGCCTGAAGAAAAGAAGCACATTGAAGATATGGCCACTTACCTGGGCGTGGACCAGAAGCAGTATAGCATCCTGGAGGATTACGTGCAAAAGGCTGATCAGGCGCAGCAGCAAGGCGAAGACCCCACCTCACAGAGCTTTCTGAACAAGAATGGCTTCAGCGATACGTTTAAGAATGCCGGCATCTCACCGCAGATGGTGCAGGGTATGCTGGGCATACTGGCGCCCCTTGTAATAGCAAAAATGATGGGAGGTCGCCGGAGCAAGCGCTACGGTGGTGGTATGATGGGCGGCATGCTCGGCGGACTTTTGGGAAGTGGCATGATGGGTGGTGGCAGGTATCGAAGCAGCGGGGG
Organism: Pontibacter chinhatensis; assembly: GCF_900113285.1. Classification (GTDB taxonomy): domain Bacteria; phylum Bacteroidota; class Bacteroidia; order Cytophagales; family Hymenobacteraceae; genus Pontibacter; species Pontibacter chinhatensis. The sequence continues at coordinate 51,182 of NZ_FOOT01000008.1, read as the reverse complement.
GATGGGCTCGCTGATATCTATACTTGGCGGGCTGAATGGACGCAAAGGCTACAGCAGTATGGGCTCCGGTGGACTGGGCGGCTTACTGGGAGGTATACTGGGAGGCGGCAAACGCCGTGGCGGGTGGTAATCTTTAAAGTATCGAACCTATGTTGCGAAAAACCCAATCTTGCACATCAAATTATAATTCCCCTCCTTGGAGGGGCAGGGGTGGGTTTTTACCCTCATAATGTTACCGAATCACAGCTTGAAGTATAAAAGGGATGGTCTATAAACATCCCTTTTATACTTTACTCCAGCTCCAGTTTAATCAGGCGGCGCAAGTCCTCTTCGCGCAGCAAGCCCCGCACCTGCTTATCCGCAATGAAAAAGGTAGGTACAGCCGTGATGCCGGCCTCCTCATACGCTTGCTTCAGCTCCTTTTCATGTACGGCTTTATACTTTCGTGTCTCCAGCGCCTGCCGGTAAGCTGCCTCGTCCAGGCCTATCTCTTTGGCCAACTTTACCAGCACCTCCACATCGCCAATATCCTGCTCCTCCTGGAAGAAAGCCGTGAATAGGCGGTGCGTATAGGCCTCTCCCAAACCCTGCTCTTTGGCAAACTGGTAACCCTCAAAAGCTAGGTGCGTGTAGGGTTGCGGCGACACCTTGGGCAGCACAATTGGCACGTTCAGTTGCCTGGCCATGGGGTATACCGAGTTGGCCCAGGTGGTTTGCAGGTAATCTTCCTCAGGCTTTAAAGTTGGAGTAGGGTAGGGCCGCAGCTCAAACGGCATCCACTCCACCTGCACCTTGTCTTCCAATCCCTTCAGCGCCCGCTCCAGCACCACCTCACCCAGAAAGCAGTACGGGCACACGTAGTCAGAATATACTTTTATCTGTAGCATCGGATATATACTTGGTAAGCTTTATCAACCACTCTCGCAATGGGAATGTTACAGCACCCGTAGCATGCGTTTAGAATTTTAGTAGATTGTGCGGCAAATCCATACTCAAAAAATGCTGAAGCACACCTACCTCGCGCTGCTCCTGGCCTTTGGATGTTTGTCCTGGCAGCCTCAACCGCAAAATACCACTACGGCCACTATACCGGAGCAGCAACAAACAAAACCATTATACTATTACCCGGGCCTAGGAGACGATTGGGAGAAGAAAAGCCCTGAGGAAGTAGGTATGGATGGGGCCAAACTACAGGAAGCCGTGGAGTGGGCAAAGCAGCAGGAAACCACGCAAATGGAGAAGGATTTCTCTACGCAGAAGGAGATTTTTGGGGAGCCGCTGGGCCCGCTGCCCGCCACTAGGGCCACTACCAATGGCATCATCCTGAAAGACGGCTACATTGTGGCGGAGTGGGGCGATACCAAAGCCGCCGACCCTACCTACAGCGTGGCCAAAAGCTTCCTATCTACCATACTTGGTTTGACCTTAGATAAGGGGGTGATACAAAGTATAAATGACCCGGTGGCGAAGTATGTGCAGGACGGCGGATATGAGTCGGCGCACAACAGCAAGGTTACCTGGGCACACCATGCCCACCAAACCAGCGAATGGGAAGGCGAGCTTTGGGGGAAGAAACACGATTTTATTGGGAAGGAAGCCTTTGGCCGGGGAGAGCGTAAACCGCGCGAGCTACAGGCGCCGGGCACCTTCTACGAGTATAACGACACGCGCATCAACCGTTTTGCCCTCTCTTTGCTGCGGGTATGGGAAAAGCCGCTGCCGCAGGTGCTCAAAGACGAAATTATGAACCCTATCGGCGCCTCCCAAACCTGGCAGTGGGTGCCTTACCGCAATTCGGTGGCAACAGTTAACGGGCAGCAGATGCCATCGGTGAGCGGCGGCACGCGCTGGGGCGGAGGCCTCTGGATTAGCACCCGCGACGAGGCACGCTTCGGCTACCTGTTTCTGCGAAACGGACGCTGGAAGGACAAGCAGCTGGTATCGGAGGAGTGGGTGAAGGAAGCGACTTCGCCCGGTCCCATAAAGGGAGATTACGGCTACCTGTGGTGGCTAAACCCGGAAGGGAAAGCATGGCCGGATGCACCAACTACCAGCTACGCCGCCTTAGGGGCTGGGCAGAATACCGTGTGGGTAGACCCCGAGCACGACATTGTGATTGTATGGCGCTGGCATGATGGCAAACAGAACGAGTTGTTCAAGCGCGTGCTGGAGGCGGTGAAGTAATTTGTGTGTAAGTATGGCGCGAGCGTCCACGCTCGTGACTAAGTATAGCAGGGGCCTCTGGCCCTTATTTATACTTATACCTATGCCGCAAGTTTAGCGTTAGCGCAACTTGTGGCTGCACATGAGGCCAGTTTGTAACTGGCGCATTTCTCTCATTTATACTACCGCCAGTTGCAAACTGGCACCAATCTCAACCACCAGTTACCGCTGCGCTCAAACTGGCGGTATGTTATGAGCTATACTTAACTACAAACGTGGACGCTCGCGCCATACTTGCCATAAAAGCAAAATCGGCTGCCCCATCCGGAGCAGCCGATTTTTTATAGGTTATACTTATGCCTCTTAATGGCGGCAAGTGCAGTGCTCACCGGCAATACCCTCAACGCGGGTGTCGGTGCCTTCGTGCCAGTCAAACGCGGTGGCGTACTTGTCGTTCTCCCACCAGAATTTGCCCGGCTGCTTGTTGTAGTTGCCGATTTCAGCCATGGTGGCGGCATCGTACAGGCGACCGTTCACCATCGTATACTTTACCTGCTCCGAGTTCTGGATGTTCTCCAGCGGGTTGGCGTCCAGTACGATGAGGTCAGCCAGCTTGCCGGTTTCCAAAGAGCCCAGCTCGTGGCCCATGCCGATGTACTCAGCACCGTTCAGGGTAGCAGCGCGAAGGGCTTCGTGGTTCGTCATGCCGCCTTGCTGCAGCATCCACAGTTCCCAGTGCGCTCCCAGACCTTGCAACTGGCCGTGTGCACCCAGGTTCACCTTTACGCCATTGTCCGTCAGGGCTTTGGCTGCGCGGGAGGTGGCCATGAAACCATTCTCATACTCCTCATCCGGCACCTGCGTCACAAAGCGCGAGCGGCCGTCAATTACGGAGCGTGGCGTGAACTTGAGCAGGCGGTCTTTCTCCCATACATTGGTTTTCTGGTACCAGTAGTACTCGCCGTTTGTAGCACCGTAGTTCACTATCAGCGTTGGTGTATAACCTACCTTGGAGGCTTTCCACAGCTCCAGCACGTCTTTGTGAAGCGGTGCTACCGGAATGTTGTGCTCCACGCCGGTGTGTCCGTCCAGAATCATGGTCATGTTGTGGAAGAAGGTAGAACCGCCCTCCGGGTACACGCTCATGTCCAGCTCACGTGCGGCCTGAATGACCTGCTGGCGCTGCTCACGGCGTGGCTGGTTATAGCTCTTCACCGAGAAGCCACCCACCGCCTTGATGCGGCGCAGGTGCGAACGGGCATCGTCCAGGCTGTTGATGACGGCTTTAAAGTTGCCATCGGCACCGTACAGAATCGTACCGGTAGAGTAGATACGCGGCCCTACCATTGCGCCCGACTTCACGGCCTCCGACTGGCTGAACACCATTTCGGTCGTAGAGGATGGGTCGTGGGTGGTGGTAACGCCGTAAGCCAGGTTGGTAAAGTAGGACCACTGCTTCTGCGGGCTCATACCTAGGCGGAAAGTGCCCAGGTGCGCATGCACGTCCACAATACCCGGCATAATGGTTTTACCGGCCGCGTCAATCACTTTCGCGTCGGTTGGTACGCTGATGCCTTTGCCCACCGCTACAATGCGGTTGCCGTCCACTACAATTGTACCGCCTTCAATCACTTCATCGCCCTTCATGGTAATGATGCGGGCGTTGGTAAAGGCAACTTTGCCCTGCGGGATGTCCGTCTTCAGCTCCAGGCCAATTTTAGTGCCCGTCGTGTCGATGGCTGGCAGTTCTTCCGGCGCGCCGTCTACAAACTTGAAGCGGTGCTTCAGGTCGTTGGAGAAGTACTCATCACCCAGCACCCAGTTAATCTTCTTGCTGTCCGAAGACCAGTGGATGCTCGTGCCGGCGTCGCGGGTGAAGCGGGCTACCGGAACTGCTTTCGAGTCGGCGCTCAGGTCCAGGCCGGAGCCGTTAGCTGTGAATGGCGCGATGTAGCCGTTGAACAGCTCTACAAAACCAATCCATTTGTTGTCCGGGCTTGGGTAGAACTGGTCGGTATACTTGGACGTGTAGTGCGTCTGCTCGTTTTTGCCGTTCAGGTCGATGCTCTTGAAAGCATACTTGCCATCCTGGTAGCCGGTGTAGAAAATACGGTCAGAAGAGGCGTTGAACTGCGGGTTGGAGCCGCGCTCCTGCACCAGGGTAGCTTTGCCGCCATCGGCCGGCATGTAGAAAATACCTTTCTCCTTACCGTGCGCATAGCCCATGTGGTTGTTGCCGCCCTCTTTGCTGTAGACGATATACTTTCCGTTCGAAGAGAACTTGGGCGAAGTATAAAAGCCTTTCTCGGTGGTCAGCTTCGTTGGCTTGGCGTTCTTCTTGCGGATGTCGAGCTTGTAAAGTCCGCCGAAGTTGTCGTCGTGCCAGGTTGCGTATACGATGTGCTTGCCATCCGGAGAGAAGGATGGGTAGAACTCAAACTCCTGGCTCTTGGTAATGCGCTCCGGCTTGCCATTGGGCAGTTCTTTCTTATAAATATAGCCCGCTGCGTTAAACACCAGGGTCTTGCCATCCGGCGAGGTCACGGCGTGGCGGATGGCCTTGGCCGTAAACTTGTCTGGTGACACGCCGCCGTTCTCGTGGTGCTCGTGGCGCACGATATCAGTGATGTAATGCGTAGTAGAGGCCTCAAACGGAATGTTGGAAACCTGCTTGGAGGCGACATCCACCTTGTTGATTTTACCATCAGCCCAGAACACGATGTGCTTGTTGTCCGGCGTCCAGGAAAAGTAGGGGTACACGCCAAAGATGGCCCAGGCTTCCTGCTGGTCGTGGCTCAGTTTGTCATAAACGGGCCATTCCTCGCCGGTTTTCAGGTCGTGCACAAACAGCACCGACTTGGTACGCACGCGGCGCACGAAGGCGATGTGCTTGCCGTCGCGGGAGATGACAGGGCGCATAGAGCCACCGTTGCCGGTTACCACGTTCTCAATCTCGCCTGTATTGCGGTCTACGCGGCGAATCACGTAAATCTGGCCGTTCGGGTCTTTGTTATACTCAAAGTTAGAGCCGCCGCTCATGTCCTCCGAGAAGTATACATACTTGCCGTCCGGCGATACAAACGGCTCGCCAGCGTCCTGCTGGTCGTTCTTGCGCTTGGTCAGCTGCACGCCCGTGCCGCCTGTGCGGTGGTACATCCACATCTCACCGGCCCCCAAAGAGCGTGTGTTGGTAAAGTGCTTTCGCGCCACAAGGTACTCTCCGTTCGGCGTCCAGACAGCGTTGTTGAGCAGGCGGAAGTTCTCGTTGGTGATTTGCTTGGCATCGGAGCCGTCGCGCTTCATCACCCAGATGTTATCGCCACCACCGGCGTCAGAGGTAAAGGAGATATACTTGCCGTCGGGGCTGAAGCGGGGCTGCACCTCGTACGGGCGACCCGTTCTGAGTACCTTGGCTTTGCCGCCGGAGATGGGCATGATGTAAATATCGCCCAGCATGTCGAACACAATCTCTTTGCCGTCCGGGCTTACATCCACGCTCATCCAGGTGCCTTCGTTGGTCGTGATGGTGACTTCTTTCTGTGGGCCGTGCGCGGCATCCACCTTCCATTTAGCGTCTTCTTTTTTGGAGTCCTGAGCATGAGCCGCGCCGAAAGGGAGAGCAAGCGCCGCAGCCAGTACCATACCCAGGTAGGTACGTTTCATCATTAGTAGATTGAAGATTAGTTGGTTTCAGCACGTAATTTAAGCATTCAGAGTCACAAAGGGAAGTATAGCCAGATAGGAGTTTAAACTATAAACAGATTTCCTAACGTCTGGGCACCCTATCCGGCGGAAAAGGAGTACAAATTGGGGATAAGTTACGTGTTACAACAAAGTTATGCTCAGCAAAAAGGGCAGAACAGGAAGGAGAAAGTATGAATTTAGGCGGAAATACAGTACTGATAACAGGGGGCGCCACTGGGATAGGCTTTGCCCTGGCCGAGCGCTTCCTGAAAGCAGGAAGTGAAGTGATTATTTGTGGCAGGAGGGAAGAGAAGCTGCAGGAAGCCCAGCGGAAACACCCGGCGCTGCACATCAGGGTATGCGATGTGGCAGAGGAAGCACAGCGTGTGGAGCTATTCGAATGGGCAACGAAGGCGTTTCCGAGGCTGAATGTGCTGGTCAACAACGCGGGCATCCAGCGGAGGGGAAGTTTTTTGGAAGACAAGGAGCCCTGGCCGGTGCGCAGGCAGGAGATAGCCATTAATGTGGAAGCGCCTATTCACTTGTCGGCGCTCTTTATTCCACACCTGCAGCAACAGGTGCAGGCCGCCATCATCAACGTGTCTTCAGGGCTGGCATTTACACCGGGCACGTTCGCCTCGGTCTACAGTGCCACCAAAGCCGCCATCCACTCCTTCACCATGACGCTGCGGCATGAGCTGGCCCAAACAAGTATAAAAGTCATCGAAATTGTGCCGCCTGCGGTAGATACTGATCTAGGAGGAGCTGGCATTCATACCATGGGCGTGCCGGTAGATGAGTTTGCCGATAGCATTATGAAGCGTATTTCGGCCGGCGAGCTGGAAGTGGGCTACGGCCGGTCAGAAAAGGCGCGCTTGGCCAGCCGGGAGGAGATAGACGAAATGGTGCGGATTATGAGTAATTTATAAGCTATACAGGCGATGAGCCGGGACTGTTCCTCATCGCCTGTATAGCTTACAACGAAGGGAACTTAGGCTGCGGCTCGGCGCCCTGCATCTGTTTCAACGCCTCCGCGGCCGTGTGCACCGGCAGCTGACAGGTTCTGTTATAACAGACATACACGGTTGTTTTTCCGTTGATAGCGGTTCTGTGCTCCAGCAGCGGAATGTCTGTTTTGTCTTCGGCTGTAGCGCCTGCCAGGATGATGTTTGGGGTGTAGAAGGAGGTAAGCTCGGCACGCATCTCCGGTGCCTCCGGACCCACAATCACCACCTCGGCGGTAGGTGTGAGCTTATGGAAGTATAAAGAAGCCCAGTTGCCCATATGCGAGGGCTCCTTGAGCAGCAGTTCCTTCACGCTGGCCAGCATGTCGTCGGAGAGGGAAGTATAACGATCCTCATCAAAGTATAAACCCAGCAGGTGCAGGTTGGTAGCCATCACCGAGTTGGACGACGGAACCACGTTGTCCAGAATTTCTTTCTTGCGGGCTATCAGTTGCTCGCCTGTCTTATCTGTGTAGAAGAACAAACCTTCCGTTTCGTCAAAGAAGTTCTCCAAAGTATAATCTGTCAGGCGCTTGGCCTCCAGCAGCCACTGCTCCTCAAACGTAACCTCGTACAGGCGCAGCAGCGCCCTTGTCAGGAACGCATAATCGTCCAGGAAGCCGTCTACGCTTGCCTTGCCAGCCTTGTAAGTATGGTACAGCTTGTCGCCCTTTTTCATGTTGGCAAGTATAAACCGCGCGTTTTGGAGGGCCAGCTCCAGGAAGTGCTTGTTGCCGAACACGAGGTAAGCATCGGCAAGCCCCTTCAGCATCAGCGCGTTCCAGGAGGTCAGCACCTTGTCATCCAGTGCCGGACGCACGCGGTGGGCACGCACCTCCATCAGTTTCTCCTTCCAGGTAGTCACCATTTCCTCCAGTACATCCTGCTCCAACTCGTTCTCTTTGGCAAACTTCTCGTCGGGGATGCGGCGGTAGAGGATGTTACGGCCGTGCTCAAAGTTGCCTGTCACGGTGGCGTGGTAGTACTTGGAGAAAAGCGGTTCCTCGTCGCCCAGCAGTTCTTGCAGCTCATCTTTAGTAAAAGTATAGAACCTGCCTTCCTCGCCTTCGCTGTCGGCATCGAGGGAGGAGTAGAAGCCGCCTTCCCCGCTCATTAGTTCGCGCTCCAGAAAGGCGATGGTCTGGTACACCACATCGTGGTACAGCGACTCCCGGGTAGCCTGGTAAGCTTCGGCGTATAAACTCACCAACTGGGCATTGTCGTAGAGCATCTTCTCGAAGTGCGGCACCAGCCACTCCTCATCCACCGAGTAGCGCGCAAAGCCGCCGCCAACCTGGTCATAGATGCCGCCATAGGCCATCTTGCGAAGGGTAAGGTTAATATGGTTGAGGATGGTTTGATCGCTGCTGTGGTGATGGTAGCGCAGCAGGAAGAGGTAATTCACAGGCATCGGGAACTTGGGCGCGCTGCCCAGGCCGCCGTTCTTTTTATCAAAGTTCCTGCTCAGGTTATGCCCGATTAGCTTGAAGTCATCCTCGCGCACATGGTAGTTCTTTTGCTGCAGGCCATACTTTGCCAGCTCGTTCTGGTTCAGGTGGTCGGCAAACTGCTCCGCCGACTCGTCCAGTTCCTGCCGGTGGCTGGTGTAGGCCTCGGCAATGCTGCCGAGCAGTTCTTTCCACTGCTTGGGCGGAAAGTAGGTGCCGCCGTAGAAAGGTTTCGCCTCCGGAGTCAGGAACACGTTTAGCGGCCAGCCGCCCTGCAGGGCCATCGCACTGATAGCGTCCATGTATACAGCATCCACATCAGGGCGCTCCTCCCGGTCCACTTTTATGCAGACAAAGTGGCTGTTCATGAGCTCGGCTATACTTTTTTGCTCAAAGGCTTCGCGTTCCATCACGTGGCACCAATGGCAGGCGGCATATCCTATACTTACTAAAATAGGCTTGTCCTCCTGCTTTGCCTTCTGCAGCGCCTCCTCTCCCCAAGGGTACCAGTCCACGGGGTTATGGGCGTGCTGCAGCAAGTAGGGGCTGCTCTCGTGTATCAGTCGGTTGGCTTTCTTGTTTCCTGTCATGGCTCTAAGGGTTAAGCGGGAGGCACAGCGGCTTGGCTATACTTTAGCAAGGCCGGAAAGTATAGACTTTATACTTTGCAGGAGTATGGTAGCAAAGTATAAATAGACTATCGTAGAAACGTCTGTGGCCTTGGCCCGGTCACAGGATTAATGTACGGGCCTGGCCGGCAAAGGTGTCCCGAAGGCCTTTGTGGCTAGGGCAGGAGCTGTTTTTGAAGTATTTCTGCCTCCAGGCTGGTGTCGATGTGGTACTGGTGGCGCAGTGTCTCCAGCTGGTTCAGCGTGTTTCTCAGAAATTGCTGGTGCCCCTCCGACTGCGGGTGAAACGGCCTGTGCGCCACGGCACGCTGCATTTTCTCCCATAGCCCCATAAACTGGCGGAACTCTGGTGCATAATAGGCATCCACAAATTTCTGCCAGATGTAGTCCTCAGCCACTGATGTCGGGTGCAGCATGTCTTCCTTGTAGAACCGGTAATCCCGCAGGTCATCCATCATGATTTCGTAGGCCGGAAAGTATAAAACCTGCTCATGTTCCTGCTGCAGCTGGTGGCAAAGCACCCGTAGGCTGGCCTTGCTCACGCTGTTAAGCTCTATCGTCTCTTTTATATGGCGCACCGGACTTACCGTAAGCAGTACTTTCATACCTGGGTTTACCTGTTTGAGCTGTGCCAGCATTTGCCCAAAAGCGGCTTTCATTTCCTCCACCGTCAGCAGTTCGCGCGTGAAGTTGGAGGCGGGCAGCTTGTGGCAGTTGGCGACCAGTTTGCCGCTTTCCTGCAGCCGGTAAGCAATGGCGGTGCCTAAGGTGATGATAAGCAACGAAGCATTTTGCAGGTACTGGTTTGTTTGCTGAAGCCGCTCCTGTACGTTCTGTAGCAGCGCTTCTTTGCTGGGGCTGGAGAGGGAGGAGTGCAGGTCGTAGGCGTACCAGATGCCGTTTTGCTGCACCAGGTGCTCCTCAAAAGCATAGGGCTTGCCCGCCGCGGCTTGCAGCAGCAAGCTTACCGACACAGGGTTGAAGATGGTGCCGAAAGGATTGACCAGTGCCTCGACCTTGTACTGTTGCAGCTTCGCGCCGATTACCTCAGCAAAGCAGGAGCCCATGGTCAGCACCGGTTGCTGCAGGCCAAGGTTCAAAGGGGAGCGGGATACCTCGACTTCGGTTCGGAACATGGCTTAATTTGACAAAGGAGTATGGGACAAGGAACAAAGGACAAAAGAGAAAAGACTTTTTGATATTATGAAACGGACCGGGGTTTTTAAGATTACGTGATTCCAGATTTTTCGGAATTACAAAGTATAAATCACTTCTGCTCTTTATGATCGCAACTACCCTAGGCCCTTTAATTGCCGGGTATCTTATACTTGAGCGCACAAAAAAAGCGTCCTGCCTTTTCGGGGCAGGACGCTTTCCATACAGTATGTTCAAGCAGGCTTATTCAGCAACTACGTTGAATTTTACTTGGTGCTTCACCTCTTTGTGCAGGCTCAGGGTAGCAGTATACTCGCCGGCAGACTTCACGTCCTGGTCGAAAGAGATACGCTTACGGTCTACATCAAAGCCTTTGGCTTTCAGAGCCTCAGAAAGCTGCAGTGTAGTTACAGAACCGAAAATCTTACCAGTTTCACCCACTTTAGCAGGAAGCTCAAGCGTGATGTCGCCGATGCTGTTAGCCAGTTCCTGCGCGTCGTTCTGGATTTTCTCAGCTTTGTGAGCAGCCTGACGGATGTTTTCAGCTACTACTTTTTTGCTTGATTTGTCAGCGATAACAGCCAGACCCTGTGGGATCAGGTAGTTACGGCCATAACCAGGCTTTACGTCAACAATATCGTTTTTATAGCCGAGGCCTTTAACGTCATCTTTCAGTATTACTTCCATCGTCTGACCTCCTTATTTTAAAGAATCCGTTACATAAGGTAAAATGGCAAGGTGTCTTGCTCTGGCAACTGCCTGAGACACTTTGCGCTGGAACTTCAGGCTAGTGCCTGTAAGTCTTCTTGGAAGGATCTTACCCTGCTCGTTCACGAACTTCAGCAGGAAGTTACCATCCTTGTAGTCGATATACTTGATACCGCTCTTTTTGAAACGGCAGTATTTCTGACGGTTCTCTTGTTTGTGGACTTTTTCGTTAACTAAGCTCATTATCCTTTAACCTCCTCTTTTTTAGCTTGTGATTTGAACTCGCCGTTTCTTCTGCGCTCGTTGTAAGTCACTGCGTGCTTATCAAGGGCGGTTGTCAAGAAACGAACTACTTTTTCATCACGGCGATAAGCCAGTTCCAGCGCGTCAACTACGTTAGTAGGCGCTTTGAACTCGATCAGGTGATAGAAGCCTGTAGACTTCTTCTGGATTGGGTAAGCCAATTTACGAAGACCCCAGTTTTCTTCGTGGATAATGTCGGCGCCATTTTCCTTTAGCACCTCTCTGAACTTCTCGACCGTTTCCTGCATCTGAGTCTCGTTGAGCAACGGAGTCAGAATGAAGACAGTTTCGTAATTTCTCAATTCCATCGGTTCGATTTATGGTTATAAATTTAGCCTGCAAAGGTAAGCCGCTTATTTTAAAAAATCAATAGGCACTATTATTTATTAAGTAAAGTATAGAGCCCTTCAGGTAAGCGAAGCAGAGGATGTTGTAAGCCCTATGTAATTAATATAATGTAGCTTTATCCAAGATGCAAATTTTATAGAGCAGAATAGTGTCGGAAGAATAAAGCTATAGCAAAATAGTGCAATAAATTAATTAATAAAGTAAACGAGCTAAGGGTGATCTGAAATATCCTTTATTTGTATTTATTTAAATATAAATATTGATTTTTTAATCCGATGCTTAGTCGCAGAAAACCTGGTTTATTTAGAATGATTATAAATAAAAATGCCTGAATCAGTGTAAAAATTGGTTTTTAGGGGTCGGTGCTGGAGTAAAAAGGGGGTGCAGCAGCCAAGGGCAAATAATAACCTTATTCTGTTTGAATAATGGAATTCGCATAGTAGATTTGTGCCCGTAAAGTAAATTCACCATATCATATACTAAACACAAGTGATCTTGGCTATGATTAGCTGTATACTTAAAACTCAATCCAAAATTTTGTACACCTTCCTGTTAGCCCTGGTGGTTTCGTTCGGTGCGTTTGCACAGGCAAGTGAACAGGCTGAGGTGGCCCAGAAAGGTGTAGACCCTGGTGCTACCGAAGGTGCGGAAGTGACGACCGGGGATCCGGCGGTGATCTCGGCAGGCGAGGCGCTTTTTAAGAACAACTGTGCCGTTTGCCACTCTGCTGGTAGCGACGTGATTGTAGGCCCAGGCTTGCAGGGTGTGACAAAGAAACGCAGCGAGTCATGGTTGATCAGTTGGACGAAAAACTCTCAAGCCCTTATCCAGTCAGGCGACGCTGACGCGGTGGCTATCTACAATGAGTTTAACAAGCAGGCGATGCCTTCGTTTGCCTTCTCTGATGACGAGATTAAGTCCATCTTCGCTTATATCGATTCAGGTAAGGGTGCCGTGTCTGCGCCTGTTGCCGGACCAGAGGGCGCTGTTGCCGGAGAGAACGTAGGTACGGATGCTGTAGGCGCTATAGGCGGTTACCTGGATATCGTGCTGGTGGTGCTGATTATCGTGCTGATTGTGCTGGTGGTAACACTGCTTCTGATAACTTCCCTTCTGAAGAACTACCTGAACAAGAACCGTCAACTGAACGAGTATGATGCTGAGGTAGTTAACCAACGCTTTGATTTCTCTAAGGTATATAAGTCTAACGCAGTTCGCACGCTTGTAGTGCTGATCTTTGTGGTGGTGTTGCTGGATCTGACCATTGAGAAAACAATGGGTATTGGTATACAGCAAGGATATGCGCCGAAGCAGCCAATCGCTTTCTCGCACAAACTGCACGCAGGTGAGCACCAGATTGACTGTAACTACTGCCACACGACAGTATACGAGAGCAAAAGCGCCAGCATTCCTTCTGCAAACATCTGTATGAACTGCCACAGCCAGGTTAAAACAGAGTCTGCTGAGATTCAGAAGATTTACAGAGCCATTGAGCGCAACGAGCCAATTCAGTGGGTTCGTATCCACAACCTGCCGGACCTGGCTTACTTCAACCACTCGCAGCACACGCAGGTGGGTGGTGTAGAGTGCCAGACCTGCCACGGCCCAATCCAGGAAATGGATGTGGTTTACCAGTATTCTCCACTCACCATGGGCTGGTGTATAGACTGTCACCGCGAGACGCCACTGAACACAGAGGGTAACGGCTACTACGACAAGCTGGTAGAGCTGCACGAATCATCTTCTAAAGGAGCCTTCACGGTGTCCTCTAACGGTGGCTCGGAGTGTTCTAAGTGCCACTACTAATCAATATCCATTTATTTAAGCATTCGAGTTTTCTAGATATAATATGCAAGACAGAATAAAATACTGGAAAGGAATTGAGGAGTTGGAAAACACTCCTGAATTCGAAAAGCATGCTCATAACGAGTTTCCAGAATTCCTGCCGATCAATGGAGCGGAGGGGGGAGAATCTGCTTCAAGCGGAAAAACTCACCGCCGTGACTTCTTAAAACTGCTGGGCTTTAGTATGGCAGCCGTGTCACTGGCTTCTTGTGAGGCTCCGGTGCGTAAGGCAATCCCATACCTTAACAAGCCTGTTGACGTTGAGCCAGGTGTTGCCAACTGGTATGCTTCTACGTTCTACCAAGGCGGAGACTACAACAGCATCCTGGTTAAGACCCGTGAAGCTCGTCCAATCAAAATTGAACCAAACCCAAGCTCAGGACTTACACCACTGGGAACAAGCCCAAAGGCGCAAGGCTCTCTGCTTGGTCTGTACGATACAAACCGTCTGCGCTACCCGCTGATTGCTGGTAAAGAGGCGAAATGGGAGGATGTAGACAATCAGATTAAGTCACGCCTTGCCAATGTGAACGGCAAAGTGGCTTTCGTGTCGTCTACTATCATCAGCCCATCCACTAAAAAACTTATCGATGAGTTCGGCTCACGCTTCGGCAACTTTGAGCACGTTACCTTTGATGTTAACTCTGCTTCCGGCCTGCTGCAGGCTAACGGCGGTGTTATCCCAGGGTATGATTTCAGCAAAGCCAACATCATTGTAGGCATCAACGCTGACTTCCTGGGTACTTGGGTAGCTCCGGTTCCGTTTGCAAAGCAATACATCGAGACAAGAAAGATTAACCCTGACAACCCGGCAATGTCGCGCCACTACCAGTTTGAGACAATCCTGTCGCTCACTGGTTCTAACGCTGATGTGCGCGTGCCTATCAAGCCGTCTGAGGAGGCAGCCCTCGTGTCTGCACTTCACAACGCGGTAACAGGTGGAGGTTCCGCCTCAGGAACTGCTGTGGATGCCAAGTTACTGACTTCTGTTGTTAAAGACCTGCAGGCAAACAAAGGCAAAGCACTGGTAGTCTGCGGCTCGAATGATCCGGGTGTTCAGGAGCTGGTGAAGGCTATCAACACAGCCATTGGCGCCGAAGGTGCTACCATCGATACTGCTGCTCCATACTATGTGAAGCAAGGTAACGATGCAGCGATGCTGCGTTTGATTGAAGAAATGAATGCCGGCTCCATAGGTGCTGTGTTCTTCTACAATGCTAACCCTGTTTACAACCACCCGCTAGCTGCCAGGGTAGCTTCCGGCTTACAGAAAGTAGGTCTGAAAGTTTCTTTTGCAGATAGAGTAGACGAGACAGCTAAACTGGCTGACTTCGTAACGCCAGACCACCATTACCTGGAGTCCTGGAACGATTTTGAGCCGAAGAGAGGCTTCCTGAGCATTTCTCAGCCGGTAATCAGCCCAATCTTTACAACGCGCCAGATGCAGGACAGCCTGCTGGCCTGGAGCAACCAAAGCACCGACTTCTACGAGTACATGCGCAGTAACTGGAGAACGGTTATCAGCGGAAACTTTAACGAAGGATGGGAAAAAGCCGTGCACGATGGCGTTTTGGAGAATGGCACTAGCTTGCTTAAAGTAAGCGCACCAGCTACAACGGCACCAAGCGGAATCAGAAAAGTACAGCCATCTGCCATTGAGGCCGTAGTATACGAGAAAGTGGCAATGGGTGCTGGAGGTGAGAACTCCAACAACCCATGGTTACAAGAGCTTCCGGATCCGGTTTCTAAGGCTACCTGGGGCAACTACGTGGCGATGCCGCGCCTGATGGCTGAAGAAATGGGTGTTAGACAGGATGATGTGCTGAAAGTTACTTTCGCAAACAACGAAAGCATAGAATTGCCAGCTCTTATCCAGCCAGGACAGGCAAACGGCACGGTGGCAATCGCCATGGGCTTTGGCCGTGACCTGGATGCGATGCCTGTTGCAAAAGGCTTGGGCGCCAACGCCTATAGTATAGCAACGGTAAATAACGGTGCTGTATTGTATACAAGCGGCGTTAAGCTTGAAAAAACAAACGCTACTTCTCCTATTGCACAGACCCAGACGCACCATACTGTAATGGGCCGCATTGTGGTGCAGGAGAACACGTTTGCTAATTATAAGGAAAACCCGAAAGAGGTAACTGAGTATGTGCGCATTGCCACACACGAGGGGCCAGTAAAACCGGCTACTATCTCCCTTTGGGATGACTACGAGTACAAGAACCACCACTGGGGCATGGTCATCGACCTGAACTCCTGTATCGGATGTGGTGCCTGTACGATGAGCTGTAACGTGGAGAACAACATTCCGGTGGTAGGCAAAGCCGAAGTGCTGATGCGTCGTGAGATGCACTGGATGCGCATTGACAGATACTACAGTGCCAAGGAGCATGAGCCAAAGGATTACGCTGAGATGGAGCACCCGGCCGATAACCCAACCGTTATCTTTCAGCCGATGCTTTGCCAGCACTGTAACCACGCGCCATGCGAGACGGTGTGCCCTGTTGCCGCTACCATGCACAGCTCAGAAGGTATCAACCAGATGGCTTACAACCGCTGCGTAGGTACACGTTACTGCGCAAACAACTGCCCTTATAAAGTGCGTCGTTTCAACTGGTTTGCTTATGCCAACAACGATAAGTTCGGTTTTAACGAGCCAATGAACAACGACCTTGGTAAGATGGTACTAAACCCGGATGTTACGGTGCGTGGCAGAGGTGTAATGGAGAAATGCTCTTTCTGCGTGCAGCGTGTGCAGTTAGGCAAGCTGGAGGCAAAACGCGAGAACAGAAGACCGAAAGACGGTGAAATCGTGACGGCCTGTGCACAGTCTTGCCCTACTGAGGCAATCGTGTTCGGTGACATGAAGGACCCTGAAAGCCGTATCTCTAAGATATTGGCTCGCCAGCAGGGTGAGCGTGCCTTCCACGTATTGGAAGAACTGAACGTTCAGCCGAACATCACATACCTGACTAAAATTAGAAACTTAGCTTAACATTAAATACTGAGAGCTTTATGCAGCATGTATCTCCGATAAGAGAGCCTCTGGTAACGGGGGGTAAAACATACCACGACATCACGGAAGATGTCTGCAGACAGGTGGAGGCCAAGCCCAACGTACGTTGGGCGGCTGCCCTTGCCGTTGCACTGGTTGGCTTAGCTATATTTATCTACTCTGTATACCGCACACTTTGGTATGGTATCGGTGAATGGGGTTTGAACAAAACAGTAGGTTGGGCATGGGATATCACCAATTTCGTGTGGTGGGTAGGTATCGGTCACGCCGGTACACTGATCTCAGCTATCCTTTTGCTGTTCCGTCAGAAGTGGAGAACTTCCATTAACCGTGCAGCTGAGGCGATGACAATCTTCGCCGTAATATGCGCCGCGATGTTCCCTGTGCTGCACATGGGCCGCCCGTGGTTGGCTTACTGGGTACTCCCGCTGCCAAACACGTTCGGCTCACTGTGGGTTAACTTTAACTCGCCGCTTCTCTGGGACGTATTCGCGATTTCAACATACTTCTCCGTATCGCTTGTATTCTGGTACATCGGCCTGATTCCAGATTTTGCCACCATCCGGGACAGAGCAACCGGTCCTATCGCCAGAAGAGCCTATGCACTCTTATCCTTCGGCTGGACTGGTTCTGCCAAGCACTGGTCTCGCTACGAGACTGTGTCCCTGATTCTGGCTGGCCTTGCCACTCCTCTGGTACTTTCAGTACACACTATTGTATCGTTTGACTTTGCAACTTCTGTGATTCCGGGATGGCACACTACCATCTTCCCTCCATACTTCGTGGCTGGTGCGATCTTCTCTGGTTTTGCGATGGTACTCACCCTGATGATCATCACCAGAAAGGTATTCTACCTGGAAGACTATATCACACTGGAGCACGTAGAGTCCATGAACAAGGTAATTATCCTGACAGGTTCTATTGTGGGTATTGCCTATACAACTGAGTTCTTCATTGCATGGTACTCAGGTGTAGAGTATGAGCAGTATGCCTTCATCAACCGTGCTTTCGGTCCTTACTGGTGGGCTTATTGGTCAATGATGACCTGTAACGTAATTACACCTCAGCTCTTCTGGTTCAGAAAAATCAGAAGAAGCCTGACCGCTACCTTCATTATCTCCATCTTCGTAAACATCGGTATGTGGTTCGAGCGTTTCGTGATTATCGTAACCTCGCTTCACAGAGACTACCTGCCATCATCCTGGGCAATGTTCTCACCAACTATCATCGATATTGGGGTATATGTGGGCACTATCGGACTGTTCTTTACGCTGTTCCTGCTGTTCTGTAAGTATTTCCCGGTGATCAACATGGCGGAGGTGAAGCACATCCTGAAATCTTCTTCGGACGTGAAATACCCGAAAAAAGCCGCTACGATGCATGCCACTGACAAGGATTTGAACTCTAATACACATCACAATGAATAAAAAGTTTATTCTAGGTATTTATGATGATGAAGATGTGCTGCTGACAGCCATCGAAAACATCCGCGCAGGCGGTACAAAAATTTACGACGTATTTTCTCCCTTCCCTGTGCACGGCATTGACGATGTGTTAGGCATTAAGCGCTCAAGGCTGCCGATTGTGGCTTTCTTTGCAGGCCTTACGGGTATGTCTTTCGCTTTGTGGATGCAAATCTGGATGATGGGCTTTGACTGGCCGATGATCATTGGCGGTAAGCCGCATATTGCACTGCCATCGTTCATCCCGGTAACGTTCGAATTGACAGTACTCTTCAGTGCTTTTGGCATGGTAATCACATTCTTTATCGTGTCCAAGCTGAAGCCCTCAATGAAAGTAAACGTTTTTGACAAGCGCTCTACAGACGACAAGTTTGTGATGGCAATAGAAGTTAAGGAAGGGGAGACCGATGTGGCTGCTCTGAATGACCTTCTTCGCTCTAACGGTGCTATTGAGGTTAATGAGAAGGAGGTAGTAAAATAATGAAAAGATTCATAAACACTGGCTTTAAAGCCTCCGCCATACTTTTCTCTGCTGCAGTGCTCATTTCCTGCAGTAATGATCAAGATCCAGGGCTAGAATTTGCCCCGGACATGTACCACTCTGTTCCGTTGGATCCTTATTCACAGATTAAGGAGAATAAGTTTAACCCAGCCGGCATGAACATGCGCGAGCCTGTGAAAGGCACCATCGCGCGTGGGAAGCAAGGGTACAACGTATACTTATCTGAGGACAATGCCGAAACTGCAGGTGTAGAGCTAAAGAACCCCTTAGCGGCAACTTCCGAAAACCTCGCCGAAGGCAAGGTATTGTATACACGCTTCTGCTCCCCTTGCCATGGTGCTGAGGGAGATGGACAAGGCCTGGTAGGGCAAAAGTTCAAAGGTGTGCCATCCTATACTGCCGGTCGTGTTGCTGAACTTCCAGCCGGACATCTTTATCATGTTATCACATATGGCAGAGGCCGTATGCTACCGCACGGTTCTCAGGTAAACCCTGAAGAGCGCTGGAAGATCGTGATGTATGTACAGCAACTACAAAAAGGGGAAACAGGCACAACCGTTTCTGATGAGGCTTCTCAGGAAGCAGCCGAAACCGGAACCGAAAATCCTGCAACCGGAACTCCTAATAACTAAGACTAAGGCATAAAATAAAGGGATAATGACAGAAGAAAGACTCATCATTTCCAGAAAAACGAATAATAAGTTTTTCTTAATGATAGCTGTAGGTGTGGTTTTACTTATAGCAGGAATCATTTTTATGGCCGCAGGTGGGGGAGCAGGTCACGGTGAGGCTGCTGGTCATGAGCCTGCCTCATGGTCAAAGCGCTTGTTCGTGAACTTGTGGCTAAATAACGTTTATTTCACAGGTATTGCCCTTATCGGTACCTTCTTCGTGGCCGTACAGTATGTGGCATATGCAGGTTGGTCAGTGCTCATAAAAAGGGTTGCGCTAGCGCTAAACTACTTCCTGCCAATTGGTGCAGGGGTAATGCTTATCGTTTTCCTGTTTGGAGGGCACGATATCTTCCACTGGACACACGATTACCTGTATGATATCAATGATGACCGTTATGACCCAATCATAGCTGGCAAGTCAGGCTACCTGAACACAGCCTTCTTCCTGATAAGAATGGTTGTTTACTTCGCGCTGTGGATTTGGTTCTCTATGTGGCTTAGAAAAGAGGCCTTCAATGAGGACTTGAACGGTGGCACAAACTACTACCATAAGAGTATCCGTATTTCAGCTATCTTCCTGGTAATCTTTGGTATTACTTCTTCAACTGCAGCTTGGGACTGGGTACTGTCCATTGACACGCACTGGTTCTCTACGATGTTTGGCTGGTATGTATTTGCAAGCTGGTGGGTATCAGGCCTTGCTGCTATCACACTTACCGTAATCATTCTGAAGCAGAACGGCTACCTGAAAATGGTAAACGCGAACCACCTGCACGATTTGGGTAAATTTGTGTTCGCTTTCTCCATCTTCTGGACCTACATCTGGTTCTCTCAGTTCCTGCTGTACTGGTATGCCAACATGCCGGAAGAGGTAATTTACTTTACCGAAAGGCTTAGCGGAAACAATGGCCAGTATGCCTGGATCTTTTTTGCGAACCTGATTGTTAACTTTGTGTTCCCGTTCCTTGTTCTAATGACAAGAGATGCAAAACGTCAGATGATTATGTTGAAAATTGTGACAATTGCCATCCTTATCGGGCACTGGTTTGACTTCTACCTGATGATGATGCCAGGCACATTACGAACTGATGCAGGTATTGGATTCATCGAGATCGGTACAGCACTCGTGTTCTTAGGCGTGTTCCTGCTGGCCTTCACGAAAGGACTCACTAAAGCTTCTTTAGTGCCGGTTAACCACCCGTTCCTGGAGGAGAGTGTACACCATCATGTTTAGAGACTATACTAAAAGCGTTATATAATGATTACGATCGCCATTGGTTTATCCATTATTTTATTACTGGTTATCCTCTACCTGCTGTTCAGGATAGGAACGCTTGCATCGATTTTCCGAGGATCAACGGAGCGAGCAGCCGGTACAACAAAAGTTAGCAACCGTGTAAACGGGACGCTGCTGCTACTCTTCCTGATAGTAGGTGGTGCGGCATTTGCATGGTCGTTTGTAGATGCCTGGGATACAATGAACCTTCCGCTGGCGTCACTGCACGGAGAATGGACAGACAGCCTGTTCTGGACAACGATGACAGTAATCGGGGTTGTGTTTGTGATTACCCAGATCCTTTTGTTCATCTATTCTTACAAGTATCAGCACAAAGACAACAAACGCGCCTTTTATTACCCGCACAACAACAAGCTGGAGATTGTTTGGACATTGATTCCAGCTGTTGTGATGGCCCTGCTGGTATTCGGTGGCTGGCAAACCTGGACAAAAATTACCAGTGCTGCCCCTGATAACGCTGTAGTGGTGGAAATCGTGGGTAAGCAGTTTAACTGGATGGTTCGTTACCCAGGTCAGGATGGCAAGCTTGGTGTAGCCAAGACTAGCCTGATTGATGCTACCAATGAACTAGGTGTTGACTTCAGCGACCCGAACTCGCATGATGATATCATCAACCCGCTTCAAATCCACGTTCCGAAAGGCAAACCTGTGCTACTGAAGATCAGATCTCGAGATGTGATTCACAGCGTGTTTATGCCGCACTTCCGTCTTAAGATGGATGCTGTGCCAGGTATGCCAACTAAGTTCTGGTTTGTACCGACTAAAACTACAGCTGAAATGGCTACTGAGACAGGTAACCCAGACTTTAAGTATGAGCTGGCCTGTACAGAAATCTGCGGTCGTGGTCACTTTGCAATGCGCTACGTGATCGTTGTGGATGAGCCTGAGGACTACGAAGCTTGGCTGGCTAGCCAGAAGCCTTTTGTGGAGCAAAACCCACAAGTACTGGCTAAATTCCAGCAGGAGTCTTCTGAAAAGCTAGTAGCTGATGCGGAGAAAGGAACAGCTGAAGAAGTTAAAACTGAGTTGTAGCATTTAAAATTCCTAAAAGAATATGTCGAGTACTGATATTTCGATGACCAGGGATACCCATCATGTGCATGTAGAGCATGATGAGCATCACCACGATCAAAACTTTTTTGAGAAGTACATCTTTAGCCTTGACCATAAAACAATTGCCAAACAGTACCTTTTCATGGGTATTCTATGGGCGTTTGTTGGAGGTTTCTTGTCTATCCTGTTTCGTTTGCAGCTGGGATGGCCTGAGGCTACTTTCACTTTTCTGGAACCAATCCTTGGTGGATGGATACAGAATGGTAAGCTAGACCCGGAATTTTACCTGGCGCTAGTAACGATGCACGGCACCATCATGGTGTTCTTCGTACTTACTGCCGGCCTGAGTGGTACTTTCAGTAACTTCCTTATCCCGCTGCAGGTAGGAGCGCGTGACATGGCCTCTGGCTTCATGAACATGCTCTCTTTCTGGATCTTCTTCGTGGCCAGTGTGATCATGTTCTGGTCAATATTTATTGAAACAGGACCTGCCGGTGGTGGTTGGACAGTATATCCTCCACTCAGTGCGCTGCCTGAAGCGATTCAAGGCTCAGGAGATGGTATGACGATGTGGTTGATTTCGATGGGTCTTTTCATCGTTTCTCAGCTGCTGGGTGGCGTAAACTACATTACCACTGTAATCAACTTGCGTACCAAAGGTATGTCTATGACGAAGTTACCGCTGACAATATGGGCGTTTTTCCTGACTGCCATTGTGGGCCTTCTTGCCTTCCCGGTGCTTCTGTCAGCTGCCCTGTTGCTGATCTTCGACCGCAGCTTCGGTACCAGCTTCTTCCTTTCCGACATTTACATTGCCGGACAAGCGCTTGCTAACACAGGCGGTAGTGCTATCCTGTTCCAGCACCTGTTCTGGTTCCTGGGCCACCCGGAAGTATATATCGTAATTATGCCTGCTATGGGTCTGGCTTCTGAGGTGATTGCTACAAACGCGCGCAAGCCTATCTTCGGTTACCGCGCCATGATCGGTTCACTGATTGGTATTACGGTACTCTCTTTCGTAGTATGGGCGCACCACATGTTCGTGACTGGTATGAACCCGTTCCTCGGATCTGTGTTCATGTTCCTGACTCTGATCATCGCGGTACCATCTGCGGTGAAGGTGTTTAACTGGCTAGCCACGCTTTGGAGAGGTAACATTCGCTTCACGGCGGCCATGCTCTTTGCCATTGGCTTCGTATCACTTTTTATCTCTGGCGGTCTAACAGGTATTATCCTTGGTAACTCTGCCTTGGATATCCAGTTGCACGATACGTATTTCGTTGTAGCGCACTTCCACCTGGTAATGGGTGCTTCTGCCGTGTTCGGTATGTTCTGCGGTGTGTACCATTGGTATCCAAAGATGTTCGGACGCATGATGGATGAGAAGTTAGGCTACATTCACTTCTGGTTTACCTTTATAGCGGTATACCTGGTGTTTATGCCAATGCACTACATCGGTATTGCCGGATTCCCGAGAAGATACTATAACTGGACAGGTTTTGAGACTTTTAACATCTTCACAGACCTGAACACCTTTATCAGTATTGCTGCCATCCTAGGCTTTGCTGCACAGTTCATCTTCCTGTTCAACTTCGTGTATAGCATGTTCCGCGGCAGAAGAGCTACGGAGAACCCATGGCACTCAAACACACTGGAGTGGACTACACCAGTTCTGCCAGGTCACGGTAACTGGCCAGGTGAGATACCAACAGTGTACAGATGGCCATATGACTATAGCAAGCCTGGTGCAACTGAAGATTATATTCCACAGACAGTTCCTTTCTCAAAGACGCAGTCTTCAAACCTGCCCAACGAGAGAGATTTTGAATAAAGCTTATAATGGCTAACAAATCTTTTAAATACAAAAGATTTAGAAGTATTGGAGTACTTACAGTATTTGCTGTTTACTTCTTAATATTAGTCGGAGGAACAGTGCGAAGCACAGGTTCAGGAATGGGGTGCCCAGACTGGCCAAAGTGCTTCGGCAGTTGGGTTCCTCCGACTGATGTTAGCCAATTGCCTGATGACTACCTGGAGGTATACAAACAGCAGCGGATAGAAAAGAACCAAAAGCTTGCCGGTTACCTGGAGAAGCTAGGATTCGATAAAGTATCCAAGGCTATTTTCTCACATCCAAGCCAATACATCGAGACGGAGTTTAATGTCACGAAGACTTGGATTGAGTATATCAACAGGTTGGTTGGGGTGTTAATCGGCATCTTTATCTTCCTGACTGTAGTTTATGCGCGCCCTTTTTTAAAGAGCGATAAAGCAGTCTTTTACTTAGCCTTAGGAAGCCTGGTATTAGTTGGGTTTCAGGGATGGCTGGGTTCTATTGTAGTTTCTACAAACTTACTGCCCGTAACCATAACCATTCACATGGCATTGGCGCTGGTGCTGGTGGCAATGTTACAATATGCTGTAACGCGTGCTAACAAGGACAGCATCGTAGCCGAGTTCAGTTACATGCCAAAAATCGGCGCGGGACTATGGGTGCTGGCTATTTTAACCTTTGGCCAGATTCTTATCGGCACGCAGGTTAGGGAAGAAGTAGATCTTATTGCCTCCATGACGGGAGGAGCTAACAGGGAAACGTGGGTTGATCAGTTAGGAGTTAGCTTCTATATCCACAGATCCTTTTCAATACTGTTGGTGGCCCTGCATATCTATGTGGCCCTGCAGCTCTATAAATTACAGAACAGGCAGCTTACAAAGCTGACACATGTAATGCTTGTGCTAGTTGGGGCAGAGATAGTATTCGGTGTTATTATGGCTTACTTTGCCATTCCTCCGGTGCTACAACCACTGCATCTCACTTTAGCAGCGCTGCTGTTTGGGGTGCAGTTTCAGATTCTGATTATTTATTATTATGCCTCTAAGAAGGCACAAATGCAGCAAGTAGTTGTTCATAAATGATGTATACGACCAAGACCGATACACTACTGCATGATTCTACCATGAATAAAGCAACAGCATATTTTCAGTTACTCAAGTTCAGACTTAGTTTAACTGTTGCTTTTTCAAGTGCTATAGGCTTTATCCTTGGATACCCAAATGCTAGCTGGCTTGACATTGGCCTGGTGATGCTTGGGGGTATATTAGTAACCGGTGCAGCAAATATCATCAACCAGATCATAGAAAAGGATCTGGATAAATTGATGAAGCGCACATCCAAAAGGCCGCTTCCCACAGGAAGTGTATCTGTAACTGAAGCTATAGTACTTTGCCTGATTCTGGCAACTGCTGGTACTTTACTGTTAGGTTTATACTTTAACCCGCTCGCAGCAGCGCTGTCGCTGTTGTCGCTGGTGCTGTATGGGTTTATTTATACACCTCTTAAGCAGATTAGCCCTATTTGCGTATTTGTGGGTGCCATACCTGGGGCAATGCCTCCGCTTATTGGATGGGTAGCAGCAACTGGCGCCATCGAGATTGAGGCAGTTATACTTTTCGGCATACAGTTCTTCTGGCAGTTTCCGCACTTCTGGGCAATTGCTTGGGTGCTGGATGATGATTATAAGAAAGCTGGCTTTAAGATGCTGCCTATGGCTGGTGGTAAAAACCTGAAAACAGCTATACAGATCATGACCTATACCCTGGTGCTGATTCCGATGAGTCTGCTGCCACTGCAGTTCGGGATGACAGGGATAACTTCCGCCATGATTGCGGTTGTGTGCGGTGTACTGTTTTTGGCCCAAACATTCTACCTGATGCGCACCTGCTCTAAGAAGGCTGCCATGAGTATCATGTTTGGATCATTTTTATATCTGCCTATCGTGCAGATTGCCTTTGTATTAGATAAAATTTAGGTATGGTAATGGCTAATATTCCTATAGAAGAAGAGAATGACCGAGGCGGCGTACATCCGCTAAAGTTTTCCCTGTGGTTGATTATTATTAGTATTATTATGATGTTTGCAGCTTTTACGAGCGCCTACATCGTAAGAAGAGAGGAAGGAAATTGGCTTGAGTTTGAATTGCCAAACATACTTCTGATCAACACCATTGTCATCATACTGAGCTCTGTGACGATGCAGCTGGCACAAAACTCGGCCAGGGATAATAACATGGGGAAATTGAAGCTGATGTTAGGTCTAACCTTTGGCTTCGGAATCGCCTTCCTGATAGGACAGTGGTACGGCTGGGCAGACTTGGTGCAACATAACATCTACTTTGGCGGAACGGGAAGCAACCCATCCGGTTCATTCCTATATGTTTTAACCGGAGTTCACGGCTTTCACCTGATTACAGGGCTAGTATTTGTGGCGATTGTGCTAAGAAGCAGCCTGAAATACAAGGTACATTCTAAGAAAATGCTGCGTATACAATTGTGCACAGTGTACTGGCATTTTTTAGGTGGACTTTGGCTATATTTGTACGTATTCTTAAGATTAAATCACTAAACACGCTTTTCAATACATAACACTATGTCTACTTCAACTACGCTGGAAGCACCTAAGTCGGGTACTTGGGACGGTGGTAACGAACCAATGAAGGCGAGCTATGGTAAACTCATGATGTGGTTTTTCCTGCTCTCTGACGCTTTTACTTTTGGTGCTTTTCTTATTGTTTACGGACTGAGCCGTCATGCGCACACACCATACACAGGTGAAGCGGAGGCATTTACCTTCTCAACCGAATGGTGGCCAATCCCGGAAAAAGTATTCAATGCCTTCCCTGGTTTTCATGGGGTAGACCTGCCACTTGCTTTCGTGGCGTTGATGACGATGATCCTTATCTTTAGTTCTGTGACGATGGTACTGGCAGTAGAGGCAGGGCATCGCATGGACAAGAAGGATGTAGAAAAGTGGTTGCTCTGGACGATTCTGTTTGGTGGTACTTTCCTTGCCTGCCAGGCCTGGGAGTGGACGCACTTTATTGTTGGTACAGATGAAGGCATGCTGCTTCCTGATGGCTCACGCTATTATGGTGCCTCAATGGCCTTCAACCAGTATGGCCCGCCGTTGTTTGCCAACCTCTTTTTCTTTATTACAGGTTTCCACGGTTTCCACGTTACTATTGGCTGGGTACTCCTGCTTGTTGCCTTTATCAGCACTGTTAATGGAGTGTATCACAAACGTGGTCACTATGAGATGGTTGAGAAGATTGGCCTTTACTGGCACTTCGTTGACCTTGTTTGGGTATTCGTGTTTACCTTCTTCTACCTGATCTAATTTTAAAGAAAGCTTTTGGTTGATGCCGGTTATAAGGCCGGCATCAAAAGAAATACATCACAGCACTATGGCACATCACATCGAAAACGATTTTCAACAAACAGCTGAAATTCCTAAGCCGCAGACAAAGGCTATCTGGAGAACGTTTTTCATACTTGTTGGACTAACGGCACTGGAATTCCTTTTCGCCTTTACAATGGATGCAGGTACAGCTCGTAACGCTATCTTCATCATCCTGACGATCTTCAAGGCATTCTACATTGTGGCCGAGTTTATGCACCTGAAGCATGAGGCAAAATCACTAATCTGGTCTATCATCATCCCGTTGGCGCTGGTGGTATGGCTGATGGTGGCACTGCTGGCAGAGGGAAGCTATTACTACGAGTCCATAACGAACTACTTTAAATAGCAAAGTATACTTTCTTGATGAAACCTATCAAGGCACTAATATTAGGTCTCCTACTATTAGTGCCTATTCTTGTTTTTGTGTTTATCAGTGTCTTTGGTACGCATCATTTTTCGCTGAAAACATACTACCCTAAGCTCGATAACGAAGGTAAGGTGGTACACAATGTTGCTGGAGATACCGTGTTTCAGCAGGTGCCGGCTTTTAACCTCAGAATGCTCGAAGGTGGAAGCCTTGGCCAGCAGGACCTTGATAAATATGTGTACGTGGCCCATTTTACTGGTTCTGCGTGTGAGCGCGATTGCCGGACAATACTTTCTCAATTAGTGCGCGTGCAGGAAGCTTTTGCAAACATTGAGCAGGTGAAACTTGTTACCTTTGCGATGCAGGACAGTGCCGGTACTAACGACGGATTGCAGCAACTAGCGAAGGAGTATAAGCCTTTGGAAGCCAAATGGTACGTCCTAACAGGTGATACAGCAGAAGTTGCCGCCCTGGCCGCTGGCTTTAAGGAGCCTTACAAGAAGCAGGATAATAGCTATATGCCAAGTAACCGACTTGTGCTGGTTGATAAAGAAAAAGAAGTACGCGGCGTTTACCTGGGCACCGACCCGGAAGAGGTAGACCGTCTTGTACTTGAAATTAACGTGTTGCTGGATGAATACAGTAAAAGAAAATGATCTGACAAGCGAGCAGGACCGCAAATACATGACCGTAATTGCCATACTGTCGGTGGCCATACCTGTTCTTGTAGCGCTGTTGTTTTTTATGCCTAAATCAGGCGAGGCAAATGTAGATGTCTCCTACCTGCCTGGTTTCCATGCCTTCATTAACTCCATTACGGCCATAACGCTGGTAGTAGGCTACGTGAATGTAAAGCGCGGCAATACCAAGGTGCACAGAAGGGCGATGCTTTTTGCTTTCGGCTTATCGGCTGTGTTCCTGGTTTCTTATGTCACCTACCACTTTCTGGGACAGCGCACTGTTTACGGAGGGGACGGATTGCTGAGGTATATCTACTACTTTATACTTCTGACACATATTGTGCTGGCAATTGTGATTGTACCGTTGGTGCTGCTGTCAGTATACTTTGGTATTACGAATCAACTCAAGCGCCACCGTCGTATTTCTAAATGGACGTTCCCTATTTGGCTGTATGTAGCCGTAACAGGGGTGTTGGTGTATTTGCTGATTTCACCGTATTACGCATAATTATCTTACTACCATATTTTCAGAAATGATGAGGCAGAACATATCGAAAGTCTTGATGGCAGTTACACTGGCATTCGTGCTTGTGTTTGTTTCCACAGACGCCTACAGCCAGTGTGCCATGTGCCGGGCTACGGTGGAGTCTAATGTAGGAAGCGGAAGTGATGCATCGGGCAACGAAGTAGGCAGTGGCCTGAACGCTGGTATACTTTACCTGATGGTGATACCTTACCTTCTGATTGGAACTGTTGGTTTCCTGTGGTACAAGAGTAACCAGAAGAAAGCGAAAAAAGCCTAAGTATAAAAGAGCTTATAGTTTGATGCCTATACACTGCTGCCACTGCTGTAGTGTATAGGCATCTTTTTTTGTTTCTGTTATGCTTTTGCTGACGAGGCCGCGCCCGCTTACAGGTAACGATATATTAGCACGATTCTTGAAGTATGGCGCTTATCCCGTCTTTTGCTTACTTTAGTAGTTAAACTACCTTACCTTGAACCGGAAGCTTACTCCATTTCTGCTTTTGCTTGCGTCGTTGCTGTGCTTCATAGCCATAGCTACACTGCATTTCAACTGGCTTTCGCCAGGTTCTACCAAGCAGGATCATCAGGAAGAAGCCGAACGGATTACCCAGCGCGTACACCACTGCATTGATAAGGCTAACCAACAGGCAGAGCGTATATTTAGCAGTCTTGGGAGAAACACCATTTACTTTTCAACGCTGCTGAAGAAGGCGGATTACCCGGTTTTCGTTTACCGCATGCAGAACCTGGTTTTTTGGTCCAGCCACACCATTGCGCCGCAGCCAGACCTCCCGCCCGTTGCGCAGGGCGTTTTTGCCATTGAAAACGAGTACGGGCGCTTTGTGGTGGTGCGGCAGCAAAGGCTACCGTATACCATAGACGTATATATTCCGCTGCAGATAGATTACCGGATTAATAACGCTTACCTGACACCGAAGCTTGATGAGGAGGTGTTTCAGCAGGCGAACCTGCAGCTTATACTTAACCCGGAACCCTCCTTACCACAGGTATATACTGCCGAGGGGCAGTTCCTCTTCTCCCTGAACTTTGAGCAATCGCACAAAACCTCTGGCTATGTACGGTTGCAGATAGGCTTGTTTGTAGCCGGGTTAGTCTTCTTTATACTTTTCGCCGTTAGTTTAAGCCAGCGCTTTTTAGGTAAAGGCGCCTACAGCCAGGGGATATTGCTGTTACTGCTGTTGCTGGGAGGCATGCGGGTGGCCCTGCTCTTGCTGAACCTGCCTTTCGCGGTAGTAGATGTAGAATTGTTCGACCCTAAACTCTACGCGGCATCCTTCTGGTCACCATCGGTGGGGGATCTGCTGCTGAACGTACTTCTGCTGGCAGCGGTAGCGGGGTCAGGTATTTATCTCTTCCGGAAAAACCGGGTTGCTTCCCAACTGCAAGCCATGCCGAAGGAACGTAGCCGTTACCTGGTTATCATGAGCATGCTGATCTTCTTTTTCCTGCTACTGCTACAGTTCAGGTTCTACTACAGCATCTACCACAACTCGCCCCTGTTGCTGGATGTAACCCAATCGCTGGAATTTACCAGGTACAAGGTGGTGCTGTATGGCATCATGGTGATTAATACCTTGTCGCTTTGCATGTTTACTTATGTGCTGGCCACGATGGTGTCGGTGCTGGTGCCAAAGGAGTCAACGTTCTGGCCCTACAAGGCGTTGATGATCATTTCTGCTGTACTCTTGCTATTTGCAGCTGTCTTTACGCCAGAGATATTTTCTGTTTTCCTGCTGGCCCTTCTGTTTTGGGCTATTATTATACTTGCGGCCCAGTACAAGCACGCCATTAGCTTTGCTTACCGCACGTACCTGCTCTTTTTTCTGGTGGTGATCGTGAGCGCACTGACCGGCGCGGTGGCGCAGTTTGCCCATTACCACAACGACCTGAAGACCTATAAGCAAAACCTCGCTTTTAATATTCTGCAGGATAACGACATTCTGGGGGAGTACCAGCTGAACCAGGTGGCCTCCGAGATTGCGGGGGATGAACTGATCCGGATGAAGATGATGGGACCCTATGTGGATGCTTCCTTTATCAGGCGAAAAATAACCCGGCAATACCTGAGCGATTACTTCGACAAGTATGAGATAAACGTCATGCTGTTCGACGGGCAGGGCAGAACCTTGGAGAGCGCTGATACCACAGCGATAACCCTGCAGCAACTCCGGCAGGTATTTGACCATCCGCAGATGCGCACCGAGCACAAAGATCTGTTCCTGCTAAAAGACCCTACCCGCTACAACGCCAGGACGTACCTCAAACTGATACAGATACCTATTAGCGCTACGCATTATGGAACCATTGCCCTGCAACTGACACTGAAGCGGCTTTTGCCTAACAGTGTGGTGCCTGAGCTGTTGGTGGATCAGAAGTATAACCAGCCGTTTGGGCCTGAGATGCTCAGCTATGCCATCTACAGCGGCAACAAGCTGCGTTACAGCGAGGGCGAGTATGACTACGCCACCAACTTCGACCGTGATTTGCTGAGCAAACCGGAGCTGTACCGGCTGGGGCTCCCGCAGGATGACTCGCACCATTACGGGGTGCAAAGCACCAGCGGGCAAACCCTGATCATCACCACAGGCAAGTATGGCGGGCGCGAAGTACTCTCGAATTTCTCTTTCCTGTTTCTGAGTTACGTGGCGGGGCTTATTCTAAGCGGCTTGCTGTACCTGCTGCTGCAGCGGCACCGGCTGCGCGACTTCAGGCCGAACTTCAGTGCCAAAATCCAGATCTTCCTCAACTTTGGTATTTTGCTGCCGATGCTGTTGGTAAGTATAACCACGGCAGGATTGGTGACCGCCTCCTATAAAAAAGACCTGATGACCAGGTATGAGCAGCGCGGAGAGGCCATACAGGAGCATCTGTCGCAGCAGCTTAGCCGTAGGCTGCTCCAGCGCCAGCGCCAGCTGCAGCGAAGCGTGACTGAGATAGCCGCCATCGCAGAAGCAGACATCAACATTTACGACCGTAACGGCATGCTGCTGGTAACCAGCCAGCCCCTGATCTTCGAGACAGGCCTTTTGTCCAAGCTGGTGAACCCGGAGGCCTTCGCGGCTATTTCGGAGCGGCAGGCGCTGCGCGTGCTGCTGGAGGAACAGGCCGGAAATCTGAGCTTCAATTCCATTTACCTGCCCCTGCGCGACGAAGCATACCCAACGGAGCTGGCTGGCTTTATCGGTATCCCGTTCTTCGATTCGGAGAAGGAACTCGACCTGAAGCTGATAGACCTGATTACCACCATCATGAACATCTTCTCCGTGATGTTTATATTGTTCCTGGTGCTTACCTTCTTTGCCTCGCGTGCCCTCACGGTGCCGCTGCGCATGCTGGCCGAGAAATTGAAGCGCACTTCCCTGACGGGCAGGAACGAGATGCTGGCGTACGAGGGCGCCGATGAGATAGGGATGCTGGTGAGCGAGTACAACCGCATGCTGCTGACGCTGGAGCAAAACAAGCAGGAACTGGCCATGCAGGAGAAGGAAGCCGCCTGGCGCGAAATGGCCAGACAGGTAGCCCATGAGATCAAGAACCCGCTTACCCCCATGAAGCTTTCACTGCAATACCTGCAGAAAGCCATCGCGGAAAAAAGACCCAACACCGAGCAGCTCATCGAGAAGATCTCGCATACGCTCATCACCCAGATAAACATTCTAAACGACATTGCCTCCTCCTTCTCGAGCTTTACCTCGATGCCGGAGCCGAAGCCGGAGCCGATGGATATTGCCGCCGCCCTGCACAAAGCCGCCGACCTGCACAACGACCCGGCCACGGCCATACTTACCAAGCAGATTCCGGAGCGGGCGGTGGTGGTGAACGCGGATGAGAGCCTGATGGTGCGCACGTTTAATAACCTGCTGCTCAATGCCATTCAGGCGGTGCCATCCAGCCGCAAGCCGCATATTAAGGTGCGCCTGGAACTGCAAGACAACCGGCGTGTGTTGATTTCGATCAGAGACAATGGCAGCGGCATTCCCAAAGAAATACAGGGTAAAGTATTTATCCCGAACTTCAGTACAAAGTATACCGGGTCGGGTATTGGGCTGGCTGTGGCCAAGCGCGGCATTGAGAGCGCTGGAGGGAAGATCTGGTTCGAAACGGAGGAAGGAAAGGGAACAACATTCTTTATTCAGCTACCGCTTAAGGATGAACAGTAAAGGGCTGGGCATAGTGTTGATGCTGTGGCTGTTGAGCCTGCCATTGCTTGCCCAGGTCCCGCTCAGCAACCAGCGCTGCAAGTGGCTGCCCGTTACCGACTTTCCACAGGAGTTGGACAGCCTCACGGTGATGCCCAGTTCCATTACGCTGCAGCACCCCAAACCAGAAGCTTTCAGCTACGAGTACAGTTATACTTCCAACAGCATCACCTTTACCCGTTTTCCGGCCCCGGATTCCGTGGCCGTGGATACGCTCGGCACGATGCAGCCGCTGCCCGATTCGGTGCTCGTATGCTTCCGGGTAATGCCCCTGAGCCTGACCAGGCCTGCCTTCAAACGCGATATCGCAAAGCTGGAAACAAGGTCCCCGCGCGGCGTTTTTTACGAGGAGAACATCAGCACCAAAGAAGAAATCTTCCGCACGCCCGGCCTGAACAAGACGGGCAGTATTTCCAGGGGCGTGTCGTTTGGCAACACGCAGAACGTCTTCGTGAACTCCGCCCTCAACCTGCAGCTCGACGGCAAGCTGACAGACGACATCAGTATAACGGCGGCTATCACGGATCAGAACATCCCGTTTCAGCCGGAGGGCAACACCCAGCAGTTGCAGGAGTTCGACAAAGTATACATTACGCTGCAGCACCGGCTGTGGCAGCTAACGGCCGGCGATGTGGTGCTCAAAAGCAAGCCGTCCTACTTTATGCAGTTTTACAAGAACGTGCAGGGCGGCGCCTTCAGCTATGTGACGGGTAAAAGTCCGGAGCGGCAGGGGGTAACCACGGTGGCGGCATCGGTATCGAAGGGAAAGTTTGCCTCACAGACCATACAACCACAGGAAGGCGTGATGGGGCCCTATCGCTTGCGCGGACCTAACAATGAGCTGTTCATTATCGTGCTGGCCAACTCGGAGCGGGTGTTTCTGGACGGCGTGCTGCTGCAGCGGGGCTACGATTACGACTATGTGATAGACTATAACCAAGCGGAGATCACCTTCACCACGCGGCATGTTATCACCAAGAACTCCCGGATTAGGGTGGATTTTGAGTACTCGGACCAGAACTACAGCCGGGGCATCTACCACCTGAACCACTACCAGAACCTGGGCAAGCTGAAAGTATACGGTAACTATTATAACGAGAGCGATAACCCCAACAGCCTGCTGAACCTGAGCCTGAACTCTGAGCAAAAGCGCCTGCTGGCAAGTATAGGCGACAGCCTGAACCAGGCCATTGCCTCCGGTGCCGACAGTGTGGCCTATGACCCGGGCCAGATCCTGTACGCCCGCCGCGATACTGCCTATAACAACGGCCAGAACCTGGAGCGCATCTACGTATACTCTACCCACCCCGATTCAGCGCACTACAGCGTCAGCTTTACCAATGTCGGCCCCGGCAATGGCGACTATGTGGCGGTGAATGGTGCCGTGAACGGCCGTGCCTACCGCTGGGTAGCCCCTATAAATGGTGTAAGGCAGGGAAGCTACGCGCCGGTGCGGGTGTTGC
Organism: Pontibacter chinhatensis; assembly: GCF_900113285.1. Classification (GTDB taxonomy): domain Bacteria; phylum Bacteroidota; class Bacteroidia; order Cytophagales; family Hymenobacteraceae; genus Pontibacter; species Pontibacter chinhatensis. Next base: position 17,395 of record NZ_FOOT01000008.1, on the reverse strand, counting down.
CCACGCCGCGCAAAAAGCAACTCATCACATTTGGCGGTAGCTATGAGCTGCAGAAAGGGGTGAGTTTCTTTGCAGAAGGGGCTGCCTCACAGCATGACCTGAACCGCTTTTCCGATATCGACTCAGGGGATGACAACGGCAAAGGCTTGCGTATAGGCTACGTGGTGCAGGACAGGCCTATTGTCTTCCTGGGCAAGTATAAACTTAACAGCACGCTCAACTATGAGTATACCGACGAGCATTTTGAACCCATCGACCGCTACCGCCCCATCGAGTTTGACCGCGACTGGAGCTTAACCAACACCAAGAAAGCCGAGGATCATATTTTCAATTTCTCGGTAGGGGCGGCACAGGATGCCAATAACCTGTTCAACTACCGCATCAGCCGGCGCCACCGCGAGGAGCAGCTCGATGGGGTGCAGCATCATCTGGATGTACTGAAAAAGCTAGGGAAGCTGGAGTTTAAGAATAGCTTTTTCCTGCTTGACAGCAAGGAAGGGCAGCGCGAGTCGCAGTGGTACCGCGGAAGTATGAACGTGGAGTATAACTTAGGTAAAGTATCGCCCGGTTATACGTATAGCTTCGATAAAAACAGGCTCACCGCCCTCAACACCGACTCCGTGGTAGGCTCGGCGCAGTACTTTGAGCAGCACTTGTTTTACCTGGAGAGCGGTGATACCACCAAGACGAAGTTCCGCATAGATTATGCCCAGCGCCGCGACCGCTACCCGACCGGGGTGGGCACGATGGGTTTCCCGGAGGTGGCGCAGACCTATAATGCCATCCTTCAGAAGAAAATCAAGCAGGACCATACGCTGGAGGCGCAGGCTACCTACCGCAAGCTGCACGTACGCAACGGCAAAAACGAAGAGACCATTCAATCAAGGGTAGACTATAACGGCACATTTGTAGACGGAGCCTTCCGCTCGGAGCTGAGCTACGCCACGGGCACCGGCCGGGAACTCAAGCGCATCTACATTTTTCAGGAGACCTTGCCGGGGCAGGGCACCCACTACCTGCGCGACGGCGGCGATCCCAACAACCTGAACGACTACCTGGAGGCGCAAACGGTGGACCAGCGTCGCTACATCAAAATCTATCTGCCCACCGATGAGTACGTGAACGCCTATACCAACACTTTTACTTACCGCCTCACGACCAACGCGCCCCGAAGCTGGCGAAACGAGCCGGGCATAAAGGCCAGGCTTTCCAATTTTTCGATGCTCAGCTTTATCAGCATCAACAAGAAAACAACCGACAACGACCTCGGGCAGCGCTTCAATCCTTTCAGCGAGGATGTGGAAGATGAGTTTCTTATCTCGCTGGTGAAGCAGTTGCGCCACACCGTATACTTTAACCGCAGCAGCCCCAAGTATGGTATGGAGTATACCGTGCAGCAAAACGAGCAGAAGCAGCTGCTCACCAACGGCACGGAGACCCGCAACGTGCTGAGCCATTTGCTGATAAGCCGCCTGAACCTGACCGAAGTGCTGAGCTCGCAGCTGAACCTGGGGTATAATGTGCGCGAGAACCAGTCGAATTTCCTGAGCTCCAAGAATTTTAAGATACAATCGCGGGAAATATCGCCGGAGCTAGCCTATCAGCCAAACACCAAACTGCGCTTCACGAGCAAGTACCAGCTCTCACTGAAACAGGATGTGCTGCAGGCATCGGAGGTGGAGCAGGAGGGTACATTCCATGAGCTGGGCCTGGAGGCAAAGCTGAGCCAGGTGGGCAAGCGCACCGTAACCAGCAATGTAAAGTATGTGAACATTGATTTTAAGGGGGACGAGACCTCCTATGTAGGCTATGAAATCCTGAACGCCTTGCGCCCCGGCAACAACATGACCTGGTCCTTGATAGTACAGCAGCGCCTGAGCAACGGCCTCAATATCTCCCTCAACTACGACGGACGCAAAGCCAATGGGGTAGGGGCTGTGCACACCGGCAGAACTCAGGTGTCGGTGCTTTTCTAAGCATAGCTACTTTATATCTGTATAGTTTAATTTTTATATATAATTCTCTATCTTGGTAAGGGACAGCTTCTTTTGGGTTGCTATCCTGTTCAAATCCTAACCCCTTACCTGCTATGAGACACTTCTTGCTACTGCTCTTCCTCCCGCTGCTGCTAGTATCTTGCAACAAAAAAGAGCTTGATGAAATTGAGTTAGCCCCGCCTGTTACCTGGGAGGCCCACAAGGAATTTATACACAACCGTCGGTTTATTGCCAACCTCCATGGTACAGATGATCGCCTGTATGTACTGGGGTTAAATTTATTCTCCAAGGTGTCACTGGCTGCGGGAGAGGAGAAGGTAGAGCACGCTTATCATTATTATAACGGCCTTGCTGAACATAAGCTGCCGCTAAATCGAAAGGTTTTTGTCGGGGCATTTAAGGACGCTTTAGTTTTTAGGTCCAGCCTGAACCCAGTAGATATGGGCTCCTATCTTACGATTATCATGGATCAGGTTGATCCGCACTTCAGATCATTTGAGCTGATAATGTCAAATAGCGTTGAAGCTATAGGCCTATCGGAAAATAATGTGGCTCTTGTTCCCTACTATGCTTATGATAAGGAGAAGAATGAGCATTTAGGAAGAAGGTTCCTGTTGGTTAAATTGACTGTAGAGTCAGATGGTTTTTATGAGAAAGTAACCCTGCAAGAAGCTAGAGTTCTCAATTACCCATTGCGAAGCAGTATTGTACGCTATATCAAAGCTTATGGGGATTACTTTTATTTATCTACAGATAATGGGTTCGTCAGAGTCTCAGAAGACGGAACGGTGGAGCCTATACTTTCTGATCAAATAGTGACAGCAATTTTTCCGCATAAAGGAAACCTGTATGCCATCACATGGAATGGACCGCGGCAGTCGAATAGCTTGTATGTGTCAGCTACTGGTGGTAACTGGACACGAGCAGCTGATCTTAGCAGTGCGGCAGAGATGCTATCTTATTATCCGGTGAATGACACGCTCTTGCTGGCTAGTTATAACAGCCAACTATTTAAGGTAGATCTAGATTCAGGAATGTCTGTCAAGGAGTTGGACAATGCAGGCTTGGAGGGGCACTTTATTAACTCTATAGCCAAAGTGAAAGAGAAGGTGTATGTCGGCACTTTGTCCGGACTATTTGTGAAGGATGCAAACCACCTGCTGACTTACAAGGAAGAGGAGTAAGTATCAAGTAATCAGCAATAATAAAAATCCCCATCTGCTGAACCAAGTCGGCAGATGGGGCTCTTCTATGTCATTAATTTAAGAGTAGAGCTATGGCCTTTGCTGCTCAATTTTACGATGTGTCTCTAGGTAAACCGGCAACGCAGCGGAGCCATACCAGGGGTACAGCTCCACCTCAAATATCTTTGCCTTAACGGCCGGGTCCGTTTCCACCAGTTTCTGCGCTTCTTCTATCGTCTTCACGTCAAGTATAAAAATGCCGCGGTAGGCATTGTCGTTCTTGCCTAGCGGCCCGGCTACCACCAGTTTTCCTTCCTTAGCCAACCGGCCGATGTTTTCCATATGCCCACGGAAATAGCTATTCAACTTTTCTTTGTCAGTGGTGGTGTTGGAGCCGGTTTTAAGTATAACCAGCACGTATTGCTTCATGCCATACGCGTCAGCACCCAGCGAGTCGGCAAGGGCTTTGTTGTAGCTAGGGTTAGGTGTTTGGGCGCTTGCTGCAAAGCCAAGGCAGCAAAGTATGGCAAGGGCTACTAAGTGCTTCATAAGTATAAATCTGGTTTCCTGAAGTATAAAGAGCCTCAAGATACAGCATCAAAGTAAAAGGGCAAGTATAGTTTAGCTCCTATACTTGCCCTCGAGATAAATATTTATAATATCAAGGTAATCCCCGTTATCACCGGTCTAGTAATATTTGCCCTCCATCAGATAGTTCTGCACGTAATCTTTCACGCCTTCTTCTAAAGTATAAAAAGGCTTGTCGTAGCCGATGGAGCGCAGCTTTTGCATGTTGGCTTCGGTGAAGTACTGGTAGTTGTCGCGCAGGTTCTCGGGGGTGTCCATAAACTCGATGTTTGCCTCCACGCCCATGGCCTCAAAGGTATTCAGGGCAAGCGCCATAAAGGTGCGGGCCTTGCCGGAGCCGAGGTTGTAGATGCCGGAGTTCTTGCGGTGGTGCATCAGGAACATACACACGTCCACCACGTCCTTCACATACACAAAGTCGCGCATCTGCTCGCCGTCGGCATACTCCGGGTTATGGGAGCGGAACAGCTTCATGCTTCCGCGCTCTTTTATCTGGTTATAGGCATGGAAAATTACCGAGGCCATCTTGCCCTTGTGGTACTCGTTGGGGCCGTACACGTTGAAAAACTTGAGGCCAGCCCAGAAGAACGGCTTCGCGGTTTGCTGCAGCGCCCATATATCGAAGTCGTTTTTCGAATCGCCGTACGGGTTTAGCGGTTTTAAGAGCGGGATGATTTCTTCATTATCGTCGTAGCCCAGCGTGCCGGAGCCGTACGTAGCCGCCGAGGAGGCATATACCAGTGGAATCTGGTACTCGGCGCAGGCATTCCACATCTGCTTGGAATAGTTCAGGTTCAGCAGGTCGAACACATCCTTGTTAAACTCGGTGGTGTCGGTGCGGGCGCCCAGGTGGAAGATGAACTCCACCTCCTCGTAGTGCTCGTCGAGCCACTCAAAAAAGTTCTCGCGGTCTACATACTCTTTTATGTGCTTGCCCTTCAGGTTGTCTTCCTTTTTAGCGACGGAGAAGTTGTCCACCACCACGATATCGTTGAAGTTGTCCTGGTTCAGCCTGCCCACGAGGCAGCTGGCAATGAAACCGGCGGCGCCTGTTACTACTATCATATTTCTTTGTTAAGCCTGTATCTAAAATTGCGTTAAATTTACGAAAATAAACCGAGCCGCCTGCCCCGTGCCAGGCATCTATACGTTGAGACGATCCAGATTTATACTTCATACTATACTTTGCCTGCTGCTGTTATCGTGCAGTCAGCCGGAGAGGCCGCCGCAGGAGGCGCTGGTGCTGACCGATGACCTGGGCCGTGAACTGACGCTGCAGAGAAAGCCGGAGCGCGTGTTCGCCTTTGCCTCCTCGATGTCGGAGATGCTCTACGCCGTGCTCGACACCAGCACCATCACCGCCCGAACGCCTACCGACGATTACCCGGAAGCAGTGTACCGAAAACCGCTGGTGAGCAATTACCCCGTGGATTACGAGCAGGTGCTGGCCCTGAAGCCGGACCTAATTTTTACCGTGGAGGGCATCACGCCGCTGGAAGTGGCCGAGCGCCTGCAGCAACTGGGCGTGCCGGTATACTACCAAAAGTATAGAACGGTGGAGGATATTTTTACCGGGATAGAGGACATTGGCCGCATCATGGGCCGGGAGCAACAGGCGCGGCAGCTGACGGACTCGCTGCGGCAGGAGGTGGCAAGTATAAAGGCACGTCACCGGAAGCAGGAGCCACAAAAAGTATTAGCTATTACCTGGAGCGACCCGATTTATGTGTACGGGCAAAACACCATCTTTACCGACAAGCTGCGCATCCTTGGGGCCGAGAATGCCGTGCAGGAAGTATTTGAGCAGCCCTACCCGGCGCTCACGCGGGAGTATGTGCTCAAGCTCAACCCGGATGTACTGCTGGGCGGGACAAAGGAGGAACTGGAGGAGAAGTTCTTTAACCTGTACCCGGAGCTGCGGCGCATCAAGGCTTACCAACAAAATCGCATCTATAAACCAGACGACAACCTGATGTCGCGGCCCAGCCCGCGGGTGGTGGAGTCGCTGCGGGAGCTGGAGGGCTTCCTGTATCCATGATACGGCGGAGTTTATACTTTATACTTGCCCTGCTGCTCATTCTGGTGGTCATGCTGTTGGGGCTGCAGGTTGGCTCTTTCGACACGGACGCGGCGACGATTTTTAATGCGCTCACCAAGTATAAACCTGACGATACCACCCACTTTGCCATACTTCATTTGCGTCTGCCGCGCCTTATACTTGCTTTGGTAGTAGGGGCTTCGCTTGCTTTTTGCGGGTACCTGATGCAAGCCATGGTGAACAACGGACTGGCCGATCCCTACTTGCTGGGCACGGCCTCGGGCGCCTCGCTAGGCGCCGTAATCGTATTCTTTGGCTTTGTACCGATGACGGTGGCCGGTTTATACTTGCCGCCGGTGTTTGCCCTGGCCGGTGCCTTCGTGGTGACGCTGGTGGTGGTGATGCTGGGCTACCGCAAACGCCAAATCATTCCGGCGCAGCTGCTGCTGGCCGGCATTGCGCTAAGTTCGTTGGTAACGGCCATGGTGGGCTTGCTCACCTTTCTTTCCGACTCGGAAGGCAAGCTGCGGTCGGTGGTGTTCTGGTCGATGGGGAGCTTTGAGCGGGCCAGTTGGGAGATGGTGCCTTATCCGGCGGCGGCGTTAAGTATAGCCTTGCTGCTGTTTGCCTTCTATCAGAAACAATTGAATATACTTTTACTGGGCGAGGAAAGAGCGCAGGCGTTGGGCATCCAAGTGGCGCAAACGCGTTGGGTTATACTTGGTACGGTATCGGTAGTGACGGGCTTTGCCGTGGCCACTTCCGGGCCAATCGGGTTTGTCGGGCTGATAATTCCGCATGTCACGCGTGGGCTGCTGGGCGCAACGGGCAGGGGCAACCTGCTGCTGTGCGCTTTTATCGGCGGTTTGTTCATGCTGCTCTGCGATTTGCTCTCCCGCATAATTTATCCGCCTGCCGGGCTGCCTATCGGAATTATTACTTCGTTCTTTGGTGTTCCTTTCTTTGTATATTTGCTGTTCAAAAAGAATTACAATTTTAAAGAATAAATGATTTACGTTAGCAGGTTAGAGCACTTTAACGCAGCTCACAAGTTATTCAACCCGAATTGGTCGTTGGCTAAGAACAAGGAGGTTTTCGGGCCATGCGCCAACACTAATTGGCACGGGCACAACTACGAGCTGATCGTGACGGTAAAGGGCATGCCCGACCCGGACACTGGCTTTGTGATCGACCTGAAGAAGCTCAGCACCCTTATCCGCACCCACATCATCGATAAGGTGGACCACAAAAACCTGAACCTGGATGTGGCTTTTATGGAGGATAAGCTGGCCAGCACCGAGAACCTGGTGGTGGAGTTCTGGAAAATCCTGGAGCCGCGCGTGAAGGAAATCTCTAAAAACAACGCCACGCTGCACAGCCTGAAGCTTTACGAAACCCCACGCAACTACGTAGAGTATTTTGGAGAATAATTTAGTGAGCGGCCTATACTTTTCCGCAGCTATCCTTATTTTACGATCTCCAAAAGACCCTTTACCCCATGAAGTATTATATCATAGCCGGCGAGCGCTCCGGCGACCTGCACGCGTCTAACCTGATCAAACAACTCCGCAAGCAAGACCCGGAGGCGCAGATTAGGGGCTGGGGTGGTGATATGATGCAGGCAGCCGGCATGGATTTGGTGCGCCACTACCAGGAGATGGCCTTTATGGGGTTTGCCGAGGTGCTCAGGAGCCTGCGCAAGATCCTGGGTTTCCTGAAAGAGGCCAAGCAAGATATCAGGCGCTACCAGCCGGACGTGGTGATTCTGGTGGATTACGCCGGCTTTAACATGCGTATCGCCCGGTTTGCCAAAAAGCAGGGAATAAAGGTGTTTTATTACATCTCTCCCAAAATCTGGGCCTGGAACCAGGGGCGCGTGCACGGCATCAAAAAGGTAGTGGACCGCATGTTCGTCATTATGCCCTTTGAGGAGGACTTCTACGGTCGCTTCGACTACAAGGTGGATTATGTAGGTAACCCCGTGAACGACTCGGTAACCGACCATGTAGCCTGTGCTGATTTCCGCGCCAAAAACAAGCTTTACAACAACAAGCCCATCATTGCCATACTTCCGGGCAGCCGCCGCCAGGAGATAGAGAACATGCTGCACGTGATGCTGAGCGTGCTGCCCAACTTCCGCGATTTTCAGTTTGTGGTAGCCGGCGTGAGCAATTTCTCCAAAGACTACTACGAGCAGTACAACAAGGACCCCAACATCAAGATCGTCTACGATCAGACCTACGACCTGCTCTCGCATGCCAAGGCGGCGCTGGTGACCTCGGGTACAGCCACTTTGGAGACAGCTTTGTTTGGCGTGCCGCAGGTGGTGTGCTACAAGACGAGCGCCATTTCCTATACTATCGGTAAGATGGTGATCAAGGTGCCTTATATCTCGCTGGTGAATTTAATAGCAGATAAGCCCGTGGTAACCGAGCTGATCCAGGAGGAGTTTACCGCCAAGCAGATTGTGGCAGAGCTAAAGCGGGTGCTGTTTGACAAGCACTTTATGCAGAAGCAGCAGGAGGGCTACGCGCTGGTGCGTAAAAAGATCGGTGATTTTAGAACCGCAGAACGTGCCGCAGAACTGATGGTGGGCTATTTGAAGGCTGAGCAAGTATAAAGCTAAACCTACCCACGGCGGGTAACCGTATAGAAAAATCTGCTATAAGTTGGCAGGAGAAATCGCTGTACACCTAAACCCCGAAACTATGAAATCGCTATTAATCGCCTTAGGGCTGACTGGTTTAATGATATCCGTGCTGCTCATCCGCGCCTCCTCCGACAGTGCCTTGGAGGAAGGTTGGGAAGATGATTACCTGGAAGTATAAGCACGGGCAAAGTATAAAGTATAAAAAAGAGGGCTGGCCAAAATTTTGGCCAGCCCTCTTTTTTATACTTTAATTACCTTAGGCTACTTTCAGCTGTTTCAGGCTCGATTTCTCAAATTTCTCGCGGGCATAGTCGCCGGTGATAATCAGTTCCTTGGTTCCTTCCTCCGACGGCAACTCGAACATAGCGTCTGTCATGATGCCCTCGCAGATGGAGCGCAAACCGCGGGCGCCAAGCTTATACTCCGAAGCCTTCTCCACGATATACTCCAGGGCCTGCTCGTCAAACGTCAGCTCAATGTTTTCCATCTGGAACAGGCGCTTGTACTGCTTCACGATAGAGTTCTTCGGTTCGAGCAGGATCAGGCGCAGGGTCTCCTTGTCCAGTGGGTTCAGGTGCGTGAGTACGGGCAGACGGCCAATCAACTCCGGAATCAGGCCGAAGTTTTTCAAATCCTGCGCCGTCAGGTACTTCAGGAAGCTTTCGCTTTCGGCCACCTCGTCCATCTTAGACTTCGAGAAGCCGATAGGGCGCGTGTTCAGTCGGTTTTTGATCAAACGGTCGATTCCTACGAAGGCACCACCGCAGATGAACAGGATGTTTTCCGTGTTCACGGTGATCATTTTCTGCTCCGGGTGCTTACGGCCTCCTTGCGGCGGCACGTTCACGGTGGTTCCCTCCAGCAGTTTCAGCAGCGCCTGCTGCACACCCTCGCCGCTCACGTCGCGGGTGATGGAGGGGTTATCGCTCTTACGGGCAATTTTGTCAATCTCGTCGATGTACACGATGCCGCGCTCGGCTGCCTCTACGTTGTAGTCGGCGGCCTGTAGCAGGCGGGTAAGTATACTTTCCACGTCCTCGCCCACATAACCAGCCTCCGTAAGCACGGTAGCGTCGGCAATACAGAAAGGCACCTGCAGAATGCCGGCCATCATGCGGGCCAGGTAGGTTTTGCCTGTACCGGTTTCGCCCACCATGATGATGTTCGACTTCTCGATCACCACATCGTCGTCGGCAGGTTGCTGCATCAGGCGCTTGTAGTGGTTATACACCGCCACCGACATCACCTTCTTCGCCTCGTCCTGTCCCACCACAAATTGGTCAAGGTAAGCCTTCATTTCCTTCGGCTTCATCAGGTTGAATTTCGGAGTACGACTGCTTGCGCGAATCTTGTTCTCCTCATTCAAAATCTGTTGTGCCTGTCCGATACAACGGTCGCAGATATGCGCGTTGATGCCGGAGATCATCACCGAAACGTCCTTCTTGTTTTTGCCGCAAAATGAGCAAGTAATTTCTGCCATAAGAAACGATTGATCCAGAGTAGTTTACGCAGCTTTTACAAATGCGTAAAGCAAAGGTACAAAATTGAACACTTATGAAGACAGAAAAATTTAAATGCCAACATCCGGATACAATCGAAACAGGGATGTTTATCTTAAAATAAATATTTTCCTATTTTATTGTAATATGCTTTAAACCAATAAGTTGAAGTGGTGCGATATGCACAGGGGGATGTGGATAAGTTTTTTGCAGCACCTGAAAATAATTACAAAAAGCAACTCTTGAGGAGGCAGTGCCGTGCGTGTGCGGTACAAAATAAAAGGCCTGCACAGAATATCTATGCAGGCCTTTATATTGTATTATTTATACTTTGTACGCTTGGCTATTTACGCCTTGCGGATCAGTACCTCGTCTATCAGGCCATACTCTTTGGCTTCCTCAGCACGCATCCAGTAATCGCGGTCTGAGTTATCATAGATTTCCTGGTATGTTTTGCCTGAGTGCTCTGCCAGTATTTCGTAGAGCTCTTTCTTCAGCTTCAGGATTTCGCGGGCAGTGATCTCAATATCAGATGCCTGGCCCTGTGCGCCGCCCATTGGCTGGTGAATCATGATGCGGGCGTGCGGTAGGGCAGAGCGCTTGTTCTTGGCACCTCCGGCCAGCAACACAGCACCCATCGAAGCAGCCAGGCCGGTGCAGATGGTAGCCACATCAGGGCTTACGTACTGCATGGTGTCGTAAATACCGAGGCCGGCATACACAGAACCACCCGGGCTGTTGATATAGAGCAGGATGTCTTTCTTGGCATCCGCCGACTCCAGGAACAGCAACTGTGCCGTGATGATATTGGCAATGAAGTCATCCACCTGCGTGCCCAGGAAAATAATGCGGTCCATGATCAGGCGCGAGAACACGTCGATCTCACGGAAGTTAGTGGGGCGTTCCTCAATTACCGAGCGAGTCATGCTTTCGATGGTGTGCATGGCTCTGCCTTCTACATGATTAATATATTGGTCTACGCCCAGGCTGCTCATGCCCTGGCCTTTTACAGCAAATTTGCGGAACTCGTCTTTGTTAAACATCATTTTGTTTAGGTTTACGGTTTTATCAAAAATAAAAAAGTCCTTCTAATTCCGAAGGACTTTTTTATTAAAAGTTATATGTGCGCGCCTCGTTTAGAGCGACATATTTCGGAAGTCCTCTGATGTAATGGTCTTCTCTACAACAGTCATCTTCTCCTTAAGTTTTGCGAGCACCTTCTCGGCCAGCAATTGCTCGTACTCATTAATATAGTTACGGCCATTGTCCTGCTGCAGATACTGCTGGGCATAGTTATTCATGCTCTCCATCAGCTCCTCAGGCACCTCTGGCATGTTAAACTGGGCCAGCATTTTCTCTTTGGTAGCCTCAACTACTTCCTCGTTCGTTACCTTCAGGTCGTTCTCCTCAACCACCTTGTTCTTGATCATAGACCACTTCAGCTCACGAACATACTTGTCGAAGTTCTCCTCGATCTGCTCGGCAGTCAGTTTGCCATCGTTCGTTACCTGTATCCAGCGCTTGAAGAACTCAGTCGGGATTTCAGCCTCTACGTTGTCAACAAGGGTGTCGATGATGTTGCGGTACAGCAGGTTGTCAGCCTCACGCTCGTAGTTCTCCAGGATTGTCTCGCGGATCTTGGCGTCGAACTCTTCCTCTGTTTTTACTTCGTCTTTACCGAAAAGCTTGTCGAAAAGTTCTTCGTTCAGCTCGGCAGGCTCTGTACGGTTGATCTTCTCCACGATGAACTCAAACTCACCGTTCAGGTCAGCTACCACCTCTTTGCTCAGGCCGGTTACGTGCGCCAGGGCAGCATTGTCGTCGCCAAACGTCTTGCGGATGTCGAAACGGATAACGTCGTCCACTTTAGCGCCAACAAACTTGTCTGCGCCCTCCACGATACGGCTCGTCGGGATAAGCGTTTTAGACTGGAAGTCGCCTTCCAGCTGCTTCAGCTCGCCAGACACAAAGTCGCCCTGCTCTACTGTCTCCGGGTTAGTTGTTTTGCCGAACTGGCGCTTCAGGTTCTCGTATGCCTCGTCTACTGTTTTCTGGTCCAGCTCAACTTTGTAGCCCTCTACGCTTTTGTCCAGCGGAAGGTTGAAGTCTGGCAGCAAGCCTACCTCATACGTAAACTCAAATGTTTTCTGGTTGTCCCAGTCTATTTCTGGCTGCTCTGCCACCGGAAGCGGCTCGCCCAGCAGTTTCACGTCGTTTTCACGGATGTACTTAGAGATCTCCTCCTGAAGCGTCTTGTTGATCTGCTCCACCAGGATGCTCTTGCCGTACATTTTCTTTACAAGCCCTGCAGGCACTTTGCCAGGTCTGAAACCTTTGATCTGGGCTTTTTTGCTATATTCTTTTACCTGCTGGTCTACCTTTGGTGCGTAGTCCGCCTCTTCCAGTACCACCTTCAGTTGCGCATTGGTGCTGTCGGTTTGGTTTAATGTAATATTCAAGGCTTATAAATTTTTAAGATTTCTGAATAACCTATTAAAAACAAACCCCCAACAGGGAATGTTGAGGGTTCGTCGTGTTTTGTTTGTGCGGATGGAGGGACTCGAACCCCCATGCCTCGCAGCGCTAGATCCTAAGTCTAGTGCGTCTACCAATTTCGCCACATCCGCTTGCGTGTGCTCTTTGTTTTAGTGTTGCAAAGGTAAGCAACGATTTCTTAAATGCAATATACTGCTCTAAATTTCTTAAATATTTTTGCACCGACTCATACTTTGGCCTCAGTTTTCGGGGGCAGGGTGTATTGGCAGCATGTTTTAATCACTTATATTTGAAACTTATAACACAGCCAGCTTATTTATATATTTATAGGTATGGGCCGGCAGAGCGGGCTACATGCGTGTCATAGTTGTAAAACATGATTGATTTAGAAGCAGAACGTAAAGAAATACTGCGGCATTACAGAAGGTTGCTCCGGCATGCGAAGCCTTTTTTAAAGGACAACGATGCCAAGATCATCAAAAAGGCCTTCAATACCTCTCTGGAGGCGCACAAGGATATGCGCCGGAAGTCTGGCGAACCTTATATTCTGCACCCCCTGGCTGTGGCCCAGATAGCCGTGGAGGAGATTGGGTTGGGAACCACCTCCATTGTGGCTGCCCTGCTGCACGATGTGGTGGAGGACACCGACCTGGAGATATCGGACATTGAGCGCGAGTTTGGCCCGAGTGTAGCCAAGATTATAGAGGGACTTACTAAAATCTCCGGCGTATTCGACTACGGCAGCTCCCAGCAGGCCGAGAACTTCCGGAAAATGCTCCTCACGCTGAGCGATGATGTGCGGGTTATACTTATTAAGCTGGCTGACCGTCTGCATAACATGCGCACGCTCGGCAGCATGCCGCGCCACAAGCAGCTCAAGATAGCTTCCGAAACCATGTACCTGTATGCGCCGCTGGCGCACCGCCTGGGTTTGTACGCCATCAAATCGGAGCTCGAAGATTTATACCTGAAGTATACCGATACAGGTACCTATAAAGACATCTCCCGGAAGATCCGGCAGACGCGCAGCGCCCGCAACAAGTTTATCAAGGACTTTATACACCCTATTGAGGAGGAGCTGCGCAAGTATGGCTTTAAGTTTAACATCAAGGGCAGGCCTAAGTCTATTTACTCTATCCTTAAAAAGATAAAGAAGCAGAACATCACCTTTGATGAGATCTACGACCTGTTTGCGGTCCGGATTATACTTGACGTGCCGCTCGAGAACGAGAAAGCCGCCTGCTGGCAGGTATACTCTATTATAACTGACTTCTACCAGCCCAACCCCGACCGCCTGCGCGACTGGGTGAACACGCCTAAGTCTAACGGCTACGAGTCGCTGCACACTACCGTGATGAGTAAGTCGGGGCAGTGGGTGGAGGTACAGATCCGCACCCGGCGCATGGACGAGATTGCCGAGCGCGGCTACGCGGCCCACTGGAAGTATAAAGCGGAGGGCGCCGCCTCGGCAGAGTCGGCCCTGGAGCAGTGGATAAACAAGGTGCGCGACATGCTGGAGAACAACACAGCCAACGCGCTGGAGTTCATGGATGAGTTCCGCAAAAACCTTTTCGTGGAAGAGGTGTTTGTGTTTACACCGAAAGGCGAGCTCATTATACTTCCAGACAAGTCCACGGCACTGGATTTTGCGTTTGAGATTCACTCGCAAATCGGCCTGCACTGCCTGGGTGCCAAGGTAAACCAGAAGCTGGTGCCGCTCAGCTATAAATTGAAGAACGGGGACCAGGTAGAGATCCTGACTTCGCAGAAGCAGAAGCCGAACGAGGAGTGGCTGCAATATGTGGTTACCTCCAAGGCCCGCACCCGCATTAAGGACGCCTTGCGTGAGGAACGCAAAAACAAGTCGGAGCAGGGCAAGGCCATGCTGGAGGCCAGGCTGCAGCACATTGGCGTGGCCGACAACCAGCAGAACATGAACAAGCTGCAGGCCTTCTTTAATGTGGCGGCACTGCAGGATTTATACTATAGAATTGCCACCGGCCATATCGATATCAAGAACATTAAGGAGGTTATCTTTACGGCTGCTACGGATAAGGCCGCTTCTATGCTCGACCCGAAATCCTTTGACAGGGAAGTGCAGAAGATTAGAGGGGTGAACTCGGACATGCTCGTGATAGGGGAGACCACCGATAACTGGGACTACCGCATGTCGAAGTGCTGCAATCCCATTCCGGGCGATGACGTGTTTGGCTTCCAGACGGAGGAGGACGGCATCGAAATACACCGCACCAACTGCACACGGGCCATAGAGCTTATGTCTAACTACGGTAACCGCATTGTTAAAACCAAGTGGACGGAGCAGAAGGAGCTGGCCTTCCTGGTGGGTATCCGCATCAAGGGTACTGACCGCGTGGGCCTGGTGAACGACCTGACGAAAGTGATCTCGACGAGCCTTAAGGTAAACATGCGCTCCATCACCATCGACTCCAATGACGGCATCTTTGAGGGAAACATCATGGTGTTCGTAAACGATACCAACCACCTCGATAAACTAATCCAGCGCATGAGCAAGGTAAACGGCATACTTACAGTGGAGCGCTTCGACTAGAGAGGGGTTTTATACTTTAGAAAAAGAAAATGGCATTAGATAAAAAGAAGTTCGAGGAAGTAAAAAAGATCTTCACGGCATACTTGGAGAGCAAAGGTTTACGTAAAACACCTGAGCGCTATGCCATCTTGGAGGAGATCTATTCCAGCGACGGCCACTTTGATGTGGAATCGCTTTATATTAGCATGAAGAACAAAAACTACCGCGTGAGCCGGGCCACCGTATACAACACCCTGGACCTGCTGGTAGAGAACGACCTGGTAAGCAAGCATCAGTTTGGGCGCAACCTGGCGCAGTACGAGAAATCCTACGGCTACCGCCAGCACGACCACGTTATCTGCACCGAATGCCACAAGGTGGTGGAGTTCTGTGATCCGCGGGTTCATCAGATTCAAAGTATGGTGGGCGAACTGCTAAATTTTCATATCTTGCACCACTCCCTGAACTTATATGGTGTGTGCGGCGATTGCCGGGCAAAAAAAGCGACAGAGGAACAAAAGCATGAAGTATCAGACAGAGCTGAAGGATGAGATTCTGTTCATCCGTTTGGAGGGCGACCTTATAGCGGGCAAGGATACGCAGCAGATGATTGATGCTGTGGACGACTTGCAGGAGGGAAAGGTGCTGCTCTGTGCTGTGGATTTGTCTCACGTTCGCTTTATGGACAGCAGTGGAATGGGCGTGCTGGTGTCGCTGCTGACAAAGTTCAGGAACCGGAGCGGGGAACTGGTGCTGATAAAGCCATCCGACCACATCCGCAAACTCCTTATAGTTACCAAGCTGAACGCAATATTTACAATAGCTGAGAACGACGAGTTCGCAGCACAATTCTTAAAGGAATCAACATACTAAATACTTAAATGGCAGTTGACATTTTAATAGGTCTGCAGTGGGGCGACGAAGGCAAAGGCAAAATTGTAGACGTACTGGCCCCGACCTATGATATAGTAGCCCGTTTCCAGGGAGGCCCGAATGCAGGCCACACGCTAGAGTTTGAAGGCACCAAGCATGTATTGCACCAGATTCCTTCGGGCATCTTCCATTCAGAGATCAAGAATATTATTGGCAACGGCGTAGTGCTGGATCCTGTGGTGTTCCGCACAGAGCTTCAGAAACTGCAGGACCGTGGAGTAGACGCGACTAAAAACCTCTACGTTTCCAAGAAGGCCTCGCTTATACTTCCGTCGCATAAAGTGCTTGACCGCGTGTCAGAAGAGGCGTTGGGGAGTGGCAAGATTGGCTCAACGCTGAAAGGTATCGGCCCAACGTACCAGGACAAAATTGGCCGCGTTGGCCTTAGAGTAGGCGATATACTAGCCAGCGATTTCAGAGATAGATACAACAAGCTTGTGGAGCGCCACCGCAAAACGGTTGAGTTCTATGGTCAGACGCTGGAGATAAGTGAGCAGGAGAAGGATTTCTTTGAAGCAGTAGATCAGCTGCGCTCCCTGCAACTGGTGGATTCTGAGTACATGATCAACGAAGCCCTGCAGAACGGGAAGCGCATACTTGCCGAGGGCGCCCAGGGCGCATTACTTGACGTAGACTTTGGTACCTATCCGTTTGTGACCTCTTCGAGCACGATAGTAGCAGGGGCCTGCACAGGTTTAGGTGTGGCGCCAAAGCACATCGGCGAAGTATACGGTATATTTAAAGCGTACTGCACCCGCGTAGGCAGCGGCCCTTTCCCAACAGAGCTTCTGGATGAAGTAGGGGAGGAGATTCGTCAGGCTGGTCGTGAGTTTGGCTCTACTACTGGTCGTCCTCGCCGCACTGGCTGGGTAGACCTGCCAACACTAAAGTATAGCATCATGCTCAATGGCGTAACGCAACTGAACATGATGAAGGCAGACGTGCTGACAGAGTTCGATACTATACAAGTATGTACGCACTATAAATTGCCATCTGGGGAGATAACGGATAAAGTACCGCACTCC
Organism: Pontibacter chinhatensis; assembly: GCF_900113285.1. Taxonomy (GTDB): domain Bacteria; phylum Bacteroidota; class Bacteroidia; order Cytophagales; family Hymenobacteraceae; genus Pontibacter; species Pontibacter chinhatensis. The sequence continues at coordinate 437 of NZ_FOOT01000008.1, read as the reverse complement.
TTAGAAGAGGCAGGTTTGCAACCGGTGTATGAAACACTGCCAGGATGGAAAGTTGATCTGAATAAGATAGAGTCTGTGGATGAGCTACCAGAGGCATTCAATAACTACTTACAGTTTTTAGAGAAGCACCTGCAGGTTCCTATCACAATCGTGTCGGTAGGCCCAGACAGAAAAAGCACGCTAAGAAGAGAAGCAGTAAGTGCTTAAAGTATAAAAGCTGTATTCGAAGAAAAGAATACAAAGCCCCGGAGCAATCCGGGGCTTTTTCGTTGCCTTATTAGGGAGAAAGGGGCGGGCTCCTTGAAAACTTTCCCCCTGACCTTGAGCTATTTCCGCTGTTGTGCCATCTTTTTTTAGGCGGGGCGTTTGCGTTTCGGGAAAGGTTTTCTACTTTTGCCCTCCCGTTCAGCAGGAGCGGGGCAGGGGATGAGGCGAAG
>NZ_FOOT01000009.1 GCF_900113285.1 Pontibacter chinhatensis | reverse complement strand
AGGGGCTGAATTTCAGAGCACCGGTGGAATTATTGGAGGAAATTGTAACTTGAAAAACCAACTTTACAATGGCTCAAAATCTGGGGTAGCTTACATGACCATCACGAATAAAAGTATAAACCGAATCATTTGTGTTGATAAAAAAGTGCAGAGACTATAAAAAAATCATCCTGAAAGCACCTTAGCGGAAGTATAAGCTCCCTCCGACCAGGTTCCTTTCAGGATGATATCAGGTTGGTGACGTATAAACAGCAGCCATTGCGGCGGCGGTTATACTTCGGTTTATACTTTAATACAGGCTTTCGATTATATCTTTATAGTTGGCTGTGATGATCTTGCGCTTCACCTTCAGGGTTGGCGTCAGCTCACCGCTTTCCACGGTCCACATTTTAGGGATGAGGGCAAACTTCTTCACAGTTTCGTATTGCGCCAGGCCTTTGTTGGCCTTCTCCAGCTCACGTTTGAACTTCTCTATTACCTCCGGATGCTTGATCATCTCCTCATCGGACGTATACTTGATGCCCTTGTGGTTGGCCCAGTCCTGCAGGCCCAGGAACGATGGCACGATGAGCGCAGAGGCGTACTTGCGGCCGTCGCCCACCACCATCACCTGCTCTATCACCACCGACTCCTTCAGCTTGTTCTCAATGGGCTGCGGCGCCACGTACTTGCCACCGGAGGTTTTGAACATCTCTTTCTTGCGGTCGGTGATCTTCAGGTATTTGCCCTGAATCATCTCGCCGATGTCGCCGGTGTGGAACCAGCCATCCTCATCGATCACCTCTGCCGTGAGATCAGGCTTTTTGTAGTAGCCTTTCATGATGTGCGGCCCGCGGGTCAGGATTTCCCCGTCTTCGGCAATCTTTACTTCCACATCGTCAATTGTCATGCCTACGGTGCCTATCAGGTTATTTTCCGGCTCGTAGCGGTTCACTGAAATTACTGGCGAAGTTTCTGTGAGGCCGTAGCCTTCCATCACGCGAATGTTGGCTGCCCAGAAAACGCGCGCCAGGCGTGGCTGCAGCGCTGCGCCACCCGACACGATCACTTTCACGTTGCCGCCCAGTGCCTCGCGCCACTTGCTGAAGATAATCTTGTTGGCCAGATCCAGCTGCTTGTTGTACCACCAGCCCTGGTCGGTCTGCGTGTCATACTTCAGGCCCAGCTCCAGCGCCCAGAAAAACAGCTTACGCTTCACGCCCGTCAGCTCCATACCAGCCGCCACAATCTTGTCGTATACTTTCTCCAGCAGGCGCGGCACGGTGGTGAACAGGTGCGGTTTCACCTCCTTCAGGTTGTCGGCCACCTTCTCTATACTTTCAGCATAGTAGATAGACACCCCGATGCGGAAGTACAGGTACAGCAGCATGCGCTCGAACACGTGGCAGAGCGGCAGGAAGCTAAGCGCGCGGTGGGTATGGTCTACCGGCACGTAGGCCAGCGTACCGCGCACGTTGCTCATCAGGTTGTCGTGGGTCAGCATCACCCCTTTCGGGTTGCCGGTGGTGCCGGAAGTATAGATAATGGTCAGGACATCTTCCGGGGTAACGGCGTCTTTCAGCGGCTCCAGCTGCTGCGGGTCTTCTTTCTCCCCCAGCGCCAGCACCTCTTTCCAGCTTTTAGCTCCGTGTATGTCATCAAAAGTATAAATCTCCTTGATGCCCGCTATGCCCTCAGTGGCGGCCACTACTTTGTTGTATAGTCCGGCATCGGCCACGAAGACAACCTTCACCTCTGCATCGTTGAAGATATAGCGGTAGTCCTCCTCGGTAATGGTTGGGTACATGGGCACGCTGATGGCCCCTATCTGCTGAATGCCAAAATCCACCAGCACCCACTCCGGCCGGTTGAAAGAGACGATAGCTACTTTGTCTTCTTTGCCAACGCCCAGCTTCAGTAGCCCGAGGCTTACCTGGTTGGCGTACTCGAGCACATCGCTGGTAGTATACTTTTGCCAGGTGCCGTTTACCTTAGCCGCTAAACAGTCGGGCTTTGGAAATTGCTGCATCTGGTTAGGCAGAAGGTCGAAGGTCCGGGTTAGGTTCATAGTGTATCTTACGCAACAGTGTTTTGATTAGCTTAAAAACAGGTCTCCGTGCAGGATAAACGACCTGTTACTGATGCATTTTAATTATTTTTTTCGAATTCTGCCACGGCAGGCCGTATAAATATTTCCAGTATAGTATATTTATACTTTTAGAACTTAGGCTACTGGCGCGGGTTACCCTGTGTTTGCGGCCTGCACTTTTAGGAGCAAGCTTCACCCATGAACCTATCGATATTTTTTGAGCCGCTGAACGAGGACGTTTTTGCTGCCCTGCATAAACCCCGCACGCTCGGCTCCTACATCAGCCGCTTTGTGAGCAAGTTTCCGGACTGGCGCGCTGCCGATATTGCCATACTTGGCGTAAATGAAACGCGCGGCAGAAACACCGCCGAAGCAGGCGAGGAAGATGCTGCGGTCCCTTCTCCCGCCCGCCTGGTGCGCAAAAGGCTCTACAGCCTGAACAAAGGCGCCGGCCGCTGCCACATTGTGGACCTGGGCAACCTGCGCCCCGGCATTACGCTGGAGGACACGCACCTGCGCCTGAAGGAGATCGTGGAAGTACTCATCTCACACAACACCATTCCCATCATCATCGGCGGCTCGCAGGATTTGGAGTATGGCCAATACATGGGCTACGAGCACCTGGAGCGCGCCGTGAACATGGTCACCGTGGACAGCAGCGTGGACATGAGCGAGGATACCGACGAGGCCCCTAACAGAAGGCAGCTGCGCCAGATACTCATGCACGAGCCCAACTACCTCTTCAGCCTGAGCCAGATTGGATACCAGTCGTACTTTGTGGAGCCGGAGGTAATGGCCACCTTCGAGAAGATGCACTTTGAGGCCTACCGCGTGGGCGAGGTGCACCGGAGCGTGCAGGAGATGGAGCCCGTGGTGCGCGTGGCTGACCTGCTGACGTTCGATATCTCGGCCATTCGCCACCAGGACGCCCCGGCCAGCGAGCCCGCCAACCCTTTTGGGCTGACCGGCGAGGAGGCCTGCCAGATCTGCTGGTACGCCGGCCTGAACGACAACCTGACCTCGCTGGGCATCTATGAGTATAACCCCGCCCTCGACGACCGCGAGCTGACCGCCATGACCGTGGCCACCATGGTCTGGTACTTTATCGAAGGCTTTTACCACCGCAAAAACGAGACGGACTTTAACGGCCGTAGCTTTACCAAGTATGCCGTGGCCTTGAACCACGACAACCCCGACCGCATGATCTTCTACAAAAACCGGAGCAGCGAAAAGTGGTGGCTGGAGGTGGAGCCGCTCAGCCCCGACAAGGGCAGCCGCATCGTACCCTGCAGCTACGAGGATTACCTGCAGGCCACCAAAGGCGAGGTGCCCCACCGCTGGATACTGACACAGGCAAGAATCGGGTAATTTTATCGTTCGGGATTTAAAATACGGAGGCGTGAAGATGCTTGAAATCTTTAAGCGCTGGAATTGAAGTATGATTGAAGCTAACCAAGTATAAACCACTTCTTGGCGCAATATTCTCAAAACTTCAAATTCCCACATCTCCTCATCTAAAGCATGACTTTACCAGAATACACGCTGCAACAACTGGCGCTACGCAACGGACAGGACCGCGAGGAAGTATGGGTAGCCTACCAGGGCATTATCTACGATGTAAAAAAATCGAGGCTTTGGCGGAACGGGAGGCACTACGAGCACTGGGCCGGGCAGGATTTAACAGAAGAACTAGCAGATGCACCGCATAATGCCAATGTTTTTGATAAATTTGAGGCTGTGGGGCTTGTCAAGAATTCTGCTCACCGTAATCCGCAGAGTTAACAGAGCTAAAAATAAAACCGTATATTGGTGTCACGACTTGTTTAAACATTAAAATAAATCAAAATAAACAAATGATATTTATAGCTGATAGCGGCTCAACTAAGACAGACTGGCGCATCGTAACGCAAGACACTGTGCTGGGCCAGGCACAGACTGCCGGATTTAACCCGATGTACCAGGAGACAGACGAGATTTTCCAGGAAATAAACGATGTGCTGCTACCACAGCTAAGCGACAAGAACCCGGAGGCCATCTACTACTACGGTGCAGGCTGCAGCTCGCCAGACCGTAACAAGCGCGTAGAAGACGCCCTGCTCCGCGCCTTCCCAGATGCGGCTGTATTTGTGGAGCACGACCTGCTGGCTGCCGCCCGTGCGGTTTGCGGCCGTCAGGCTGGTATTGCCTGCATCCTGGGCACCGGCTCCAACACCTGCCTCTACGATGGCACCGATATCATTGACAACGTGCCGTCGCTGGGCTTCCTGCTGGGCGATGAGGGCAGTGGCGCTTACATGGGCAAGCTGCTGATAAAGGCTTACCTGTACCGTGAGTTGCCGGAAGACCTGGCCACTTCGCTCAAGAACACCTACAACCTGACCAAAGACGGCATCCTGGACACGCTTTACAGCTCCGCTATCCCAAGCCGCTACATGGCTACCTTTGCCAGGTTCATGCACGACAAGCAGAAGCACCCGGTTATCCACGGCATGATTTACGAAAACTTCTCCGAGTTCTTCGAGCGCCACGTGGTGAAGTATGAGGGCCACGAGACGCTGCCGGTTAACTTTGTGGGCTCCATCTCCTACTTCTTCAGCGACATTCTGAAGCAGGTGGCCAAGAAGTATGGCCTGCACGTGAACACCATTCTGCAGAGCCCAAGCCAGGGCCTGATCCAATATCACCAGGAGCTCCTGCAAACGTTCGGCTCTCCTAAGAAAGCATAAATAGCCTCTAAAAGTTAAGCATGGCGCGATGGTTTAACGGCTATCGCGCCATGCTTTAAACCTATCATACTCTTTAAACGATATTTTACCGGTGTCTACTACAGAAACAACTTCCAACTACGACGGCCTGGAGCACATGAGTGTGCATGAGCTGCTCGTAAACATCAACCGCGAAGACAAAACCGTGCCGTTGGCCGTAGAAAAAGCCATCCCGCAGCTGGAGCGGCTGGTAAACGCCACGGTGGAGCGCCTGCAGCAGGGAGGCCGCCTGTTCTACATCGGGGCCGGCACCAGTGGCCGCCTGGGTGTGGTGGATGCCTCGGAGTGCCCTCCTACCTATGGTGTGCCGCACGGCATGGTGGTAGGCATTATGGCGGGCGGTGATTCGGCCATTCGCAAGGCGGTGGAGTTTGCCGAGGACGACGAGGAGCAGGCCTGGAAAGATCTGCAGCAGCACGACATCAACGAGAAGGACATTGTAGTGGGCATCGCTGCCTCAGGGCGCACGCCATACGTTATCGGCGGGCTGAAGGCCTGCCGTGAGCGCGGAATTGCTACCGGATGTGTGGTTTGCAACGCCGGCAGTGCCGTGGCCGCTGCCGCAGATTTCCCGGTAGAGGTAGTGACGGGACCGGAGTTCGTGACCGGCAGCACCCGTATGAAAGCCGGCACCGGACAGAAACTGGCGCTCAACATGCTCACCACCTCCACCATGATCAAACTGGGCCGCGTGAAAGGCAACAAGATGGTGGACATGCAGCTCTCCAACCTGAAACTGGTAGACCGCGGCACCCGCATGGTGATGGAAGAGCTGGGAATAGAGCAAGAGGAAGCAGGCGCCCTGCTTAAAAAGTATGGCAGCGTGCGCAACGCCGTAGACGCCTACCGCAACAGCAACCGCCATCAGGTTTTATAAGCCGCAGAAAAAAACAGCAAGAGCCGGAGCAAACACTCCGGCTCTTTTTATTTAGTGCCTGTTGCATCTTTATCGGTTGCCCGTAGTAGTAAAGTATAACCTGTAGCAGTAAAGGCTGGGGTTTACTTTAATCAGACCTACAAATGAAAGCAGCTGCCATTATATCGCTTCTGATTGGCCTGGTGGGGCTGGCGATACTCACCTACCTTTACCTGCAAACTCCCCCCGAACAAGAGGCGCCGGGCGGGCTGCAAAGTATAGGCTTAAGCTATGCCATGAGCGACAACACCAGAATGATACTATTTATACTCGAGACCGTTGGCGCTGTCTCAGGATTTCTGGCCTACAAGTACAGGAAAATCAAAACCGGGCTTCTGGGGATGGGCCTGTGCATGCTGAACCTCATCCTTTTATACTTTTAAGCTAGCCCCAGCAAGTATAACTTACTTCTCTGTAAACTTCTCCAGCATCACACGAGCCGCCTCCTTGCTGGGCACCCTATAGTTTACTACCGACCAGGGGTAGGAAAGTATAAACCGCTCGCGGTTGGCATCCCCGATATGCACGATTTTATACTTGTACAGCTCCAGCGGCTCCAGGCCCAGTTCCTTGCGGCGCTCATCTACTCGCTCCTCCTCCTTCCGGCTTAGCCTCATAGGCATATAATCGTCCAGACCGTCAAATTCATCGTCGTCTGCGCATTTGCTGCAAACTATTTTGGCATAGGCGCGGGAGCCGTGCCGGTTGGCTCCGGCCTGCTGGTCCAGGAGGTAGGCGGCGGCATACGGTGCAAGGCGCCCCTGCTGCACGGCCTGCGTCAGCACCTCAGTAAAGTCGTGGCCGTCGCGGGCCTTGGTCTGCCGCTCTATCACGATGGTGAAGCGAGGCAGTAACTCCAGCGTGTCCGCCAGGCCAATCAGGTCTTCGCCGGGGTAGCCATACTCCTCTATCCAGCCGAGCAGCAGCTTGGTGTTGGCTCCCTCAATGGCACGGATGGTGTCGCGGTGCACGCGCAGCCCGCCCTTTGCCTGCCGGAAATACTGATCGCGGGCGTAGAGTTCGTCAAGGTCGGCGCGGAGCTCCTTGTTCAGGTGCTGCTCATACTTCTGGCGGCGCTTGGGGTATTTCTTGGCGAATTTCTTCCAATGCTTGGTGGTGCGCAGCGAGTCGAGTGCGGGGCGCCGCTCCAGGTACTCCAGGCTTACCCCCTTCAGCACCAGTTTATCGAGGTAATGGAAGGTTTTCTTGCGATCCTGCAGCTCCAGCGCGCTCATCGCGGCATTGTAATAATCGCGGGCGAAGGGCGAGGGCACGGCGGCAAAGGCCTGTTTATACACATCCAGCGCCTGTTCATACTCCCTGTCCACCACCAGCAGTTCGGCCTGGTTGATGAGCGGGTGGTATACTTTCGTGTAGTCGGGTGTTTGCTGGGCAAAAGTATAGTGCTGCACCAGCAGCACTGCTGCAAAGTATAAAAGCGTTTTTCTGAGCATCGTTGTTTTGTCTGATGGCGCGGCAAGTATATAGTGGCGGCGTTGCTCCGGCTGCTACCGTAGCCAATCTATGGCTGTATCGCGCTCATCCAGTTTAAAGAATCTTACATGATGGCTGGGCGTGTAGCCACCTGACCGCTGCAGCCACTCCTCGTGCCCGGCAATGGCCACCTTGCTGAACTTATTATGGTGCGCCACGCCCTGCTTCAGGTTTTCCCACAGCACATCCGGGGCGGCACCGTTTGGTTGCAGCACCTCCAGGTATAAACGCACATCCTGGCTGTGCATTGTCCGCTCCTCCAACATGTGGTCTATTTGCTGCAGGTCCTCGTCTGATAGCCCGTCAAGGGTTGCCACGCCCAACACGTGCCGCGGCATGGCCTCCAGCACCGACAGCGCCTCGCCCTGTCCGGCGGCCAGTGGCCGGCCAAGCCATGCCAGTGCCTGCTCTTTATCGGCCATGCCAAAGGCTTTCACCTCAAAATGCGGCGTCAGGAAATTGGCCAGCCGCGACTGCTTCTTTACCCACTCTTTATCGGTTACGATGGCGTAGCGGGCCACCTTGTTCCAGCTGTGGAACCTTAGTTTGAGGGCATCGAAAAAGGACTGCACGCTGTCCCAGTCGCCGAACTGCTCAAACTCAAAGTATAGGCAGATTTTGGGGTGGGCCTTCGCCTTTTGCTCCATCTCCTGCACGATCATCCTCAGTCCTGCCTCATCAATATAGTGTTGTACCTGAAACCCTGCAAGGTTTTCCTTCTCAAAGCTAATTACTGCTACCATAGTATGCCAGAAAGTTAGGGTGTGTACTGTGCCTGCTACGTATGCCGATGTCTCTGTTAAATAGCGGCTTTACTGTACTTTACCATACCGCCAATGGCGCTAAACGGTTTCCTGTTCGGCACTTATACTTTTCAGATAATTCTGGTGCCACTTTTTCTGTGCTACATTTGTTAAAAGATGCTGCCGGAGAAGGTAAAAAAGCCGCTGGCGGGGCCAACCATGGTTAGGCCCGGACAGTATTTATGCTACGGCCCATACTTTGGAGACTAACTTATGCACGACATAGAGCCATACTACAACTGGATTGAGAAATACGCGGCCAGCGAGGACCCGCGCTCGCCGCTGTTCGGGGCCGAGAACAGCCTCATGCACTACACCCACGCCATTTACGGGTACTACATCCACCCGCAGTGGGATAACATGGATTCTGAAACGCTCTTCCTGAAGATCCTCTACGCCGACTACGAGCTGAACTTTGCCGTCATTGAGTTTATCGGCGAGTGGAACGATGCCCTCAACAACGACATCATGCAGCTCAAGCGCAACATCATCGACCCGATGGTGAAGGAGGGCATCAAGCATTTTATACTTATCGGGGAGAACGTGTTTAACTTCCACGGCTCCGATGACTCTTACTACGAGGAGTGGTTCGAGGATATCGAGGAGGGCTGGGTGGCTGCGCTTGGCTTCCAGGACTTTGTGCTGAGCGAGATGAAAAACTATAACCTGGACTCTTACATCAACTACGGCGGCAACCTGAACGACATCCACTGGCGCACCTTTGTGCCCAAGCGCCTGTTTGCCCTCGTAAACAGCCTGATCCAGAAACGGCTGGGGCCCTGAAAGTATAAAAAGTATAAAAAGAAAGAGGACCTGTTGTGGCAGGTCCTCTTCCGTTATGTAGTGTTCAGCTTGTTACTGCACTTCGTTTTCTACTTTCTCAGCGCCCTCCTCTATCTCGTCTCCTGCTTCATCAGCAGCATCCTCGATATCGTTGCCCATTTCTTCCGCACTGTCCTCTACTCTTTCAGCATCGCGCTCAGCGGCATTTTCAGTATTAGAATCGCAGGAGGCGAAGGCAAACATGCCCAGTGCCAGAAACATAACAATTGACTTTTTCATGGTATGGTTGTTTTAAGGGTTATCAAATAATGTTTACTCAATTACGGCGCTGGTATCAGCATCCTCGGCGGCATCTTCCATGTCCTCCGCCGTTTCCTGGGCCTGGTCTTCCCTTACCTCTGTCGTGTCGCGGCCTTCTTCGGCCGGAGAGCTGCATGAGGCGAGGCTTGCTAAACTAGCCAGTGTGAATGTGTACAGAGCCTTTTTCATTTGTCGTTTTGGTTAACTTTCTCGCTTGCGGGGCTGCCAAAACAGCTTCCGCCGAAACATGCCAGACAATACGCAGCTATCTGAATATAGTTTTTATTATTCATAAAAAAAGCGGCGGGCACCTCCTGAGAAGTGCCCGCCGTTTTTACTCTAATTCAGCCTGTAAGGCCTTATACTTTGTGCCTTATTTTTTCTTGAACAGCAGCCTGATCGGCACCCCGGTAAAGTCGAAGTGCTCCCGCATTCTGTTCTCGAGGTAGCGCATGTATGGCTCCTTTACGTACTGCGGCAGGTTGCAGAAAAACGCAAATGTGGGGTTGTGCGTCGGCAGCTGCGTGATGTATTTAATTTTGATGAACTTGCCCTTAATGGCCGGCGGCGGGTAACGCTCAATGTCCGGCAGCAGCAGGTCGTTCAGCTTAGACGTCGGGATCTTGCGCGTCTTATTCTCATACACATCCATGGCCACCTCGATGGCTTTGTGGATACGCTGCTTTGTTACCACCGAAGTAAAGATGATCGGCACGTAAGAAATCGGCGCGATGCGGCTGTAGATCTCGTCCTCAAACTTTTTGGTCGTGTGGGTGTCTTTCTCCACCAGGTCCCACTTGTTTACCAGTATCACAATGCCTTTGCGGTTCTTCTCGGCCAGGGCAATAATGTTGACGTCCTGCGCCTCGATGCCGCGCGTGGCGTCCAGTATCACGATGCACACATCCGCCTCTTCCAGGGCACGCACCGAGCGCAGCACCGAGTAGAACTCAATGTCTTCGCTTACCTTGCTCTTGCGGCGCAGACCGGCGGTATCCACAATGATAAACTCTTTGCCGAAGGCATTGTAGCGGGCATGGATGGCGTCGCGGGTGGTGCCGGCAATATCAGTTACGATGTTGCGCTCCTGGCCCAGCAGCAGGTTCACGAAGGACGACTTGCCTACGTTTGGGCGACCCAGCACGGCTATTTTTGGAATACCGGCATCCGGGTCTTCCACGCCTTCGTCCTTAAAGTGCTTTACTACCTCGTCCAGCAGCTCGCCCGTGCCGGAGCCGCTCTGCGAGGAGATCGGGAAGATATCGATGCCTACACCCAGCGCGTAAAACTCACCCATCTGGTGCATGCGTGCGTTGGTGTCGGCTTTGTTGGCTACCACATAAATAGGCTTATCAGTGCGGCGCAGCACGTTGGCAAACTCCTCGTCCAGGCTGGTAAGGCCGGCATCCACGTCTACCATAAAAAGTATCACGTCGGCCTCGTTCATAGCTAGCTCTACCTGGCGGTTAATCTCGGCCTCAAAAATGTCGTCGGAGCCGTGCACGTAGCCACCGGTATCTATCACGGTGAAGTACTTGCCGCACCAGTCGCCGTGGCCGTAGCTGCGGTCGCGGGTTACGCCGCTCACGTTGTCCATGATGGCCTTGCGCTGGCCAATCAGGCGGTTAAAAAGGGTTGATTTGCCCACGTTGGGGCGGCCTACAATGGCAATGATGTTGGTTGACATCGAACTATAATAAAATGGTTAAAGTGCCCCCGGAGCACCGTGCCCCGAAGCTTTATGTGCGCTACTCTTCGCGGTAGCCGAAGCGCCGAAGCAGCTTCTCGTCTGTCCGCCAGTTCTCGTTCACGCGCACGTATAAATCAAGAAATATCTTTTTCTGGAAGAAGTCCTCCATGTCCAGGCGGGCCTGGGTGCCTACTTTCTTCAGTGCCTCGCCCTTGTTGCCAATCACGATGCCTTTCTGGCTTCTGCGCTCCACGCTAATCTCGGCGCGGATGCGGATGATGTCGACCTCTTCCTTAAACTCCTCTACCACTACCTCGCAGCTGTAGGGAATTTCCTTTTTATAGTTGAGGAAAATTTTCTCCCGGATTATCTCCGACACAAAGAAACGCTCGGGCTTGTCGGTCAGTTCATCCTTCGGGTAAAAGGCGGGATGCTCGGGCAGGTAATGCAGCAATCGTTGGAACAAGTGGTCCAGCCCGAAGTTGTGCAGCGCCGAGATAGGCATAATCTCGGTCGGGTTCATGTGCTCCTGCCAGTAAGCCACCTTCTCGTTTACCTCTTCTTCGGTGGCCTGGTCTATTTTATTTATGAGTAAAAGTATGGGCACCTTGGCGTGCTGCAGGCGCTTGATTACGTCGTCCTCGTCGTGCTTCTCGTAGATGTCAGTCACAAAAAGGATGATGTCAGCATCTTCCAGCGAGGTACGCACGAAACCCATCATCGACTCGTGCAGCGCGTACTGCGGCTTGATGATGCCAGGCGTGTCGGAGTAAACGATCTGGAAGTCGTCTCCGTTCAAAATGCCCATAATGCGGTGCCGCGTGGTCTGCGCTTTGGACGTGATGATGGAGAGTTTCTCGCCTACCAGCGCGTTCATCAGCGTGGATTTGCCCACGTTCGGCTTGCCCACTATACTTACAAAACCGGCTTTGTGCGGTGTTTCGGCCATAATCTGAATTTGAGGTTGCAAAATTACTCCTTTTTTACGAAACCCCGTGAAAATGTGCAGATTTAGGAAGAGTTTGGGAGTTAGAGAGTTGGGGAGTTTAGGAGTTTTAGAGTTAAAAGGTTAGAAAGTGTGGAGACTGCTCCTTGGTTTGAATCCAAGAAATGTTGCCCTCGCTCGCCTCTGGCGAGTGTGCGGTATACTGTGGCGTCCCGCCCCGCATGCGTAACCCAAAGCGGCCAGAGGACGCCATATATTTCGCACTCGCCAGAGGCGAGCGAGAGAGGTAGCTGATTATAAAGTATATCTCAACTCTCTAACTCCTAAACTCCCCAACTCTCTAACTCCAAATATCTTTCTAACTGTAGAACATTTTCCCCTACTTGTCGCTTTAGGCTACGTTGGGCCTCTATGACGGCATAGAAATTAAGAATCAACAAGTAACGGGTTATCCTTGTATCTTTGTAAGACGAAAGCACTTTTAAAGTATAAATGAGCAAGAAAGCTATCGGTAAGATTGGCGTGCTGCTGGTGAACCTCGGTACACCGGACACACCCCAGACACCTGACGTGAGAAAGTACCTGCGCGAGTTCCTGCTGGACAAGCGCGTGATGGACATAAATCCGGTGGGCCGCTATGCCCTGGTGAACGGTATTATCGCGCCGTTTCGGGCACCGAAGTCTGCCAAAGTATACCAGCAGCTCTGGACCGACCGCGGCTCGCCGCTCATGTTCCATGGCCGCGACCTGCAGGCAAAACTGCAGACTGCCCTCGGCAAAGACTACCACGTGGCCTTTGGCATGCGCTACCAGAGCCCAAGTATAAACAGCGCCCTGGAGGAACTCAGGGAGCAGAGCGTGGACCGCATCATTGTAGTGCCGCTGTTTCCGCAGTATGCCGCTGCCACCACCGGCTCGGTGCACGATAAGATCATGGAGATTGTGCGGGACTGGTGGATCATCCCGAGTATAAACTTCATCTCCTCATACTGCGACGATCCGGGCTTTATCAAGGCTTTTGCTGAGCTGGGCAAGAAGTATATGGCCGAGGATGAGTACGACCATGTGGTGTTCAGCTACCATGGTGTGCCCGAGCGGCAGGTGCTCAAGGGCAGCGACCACGGCTACTGCAAGCTGGGCTCCTGCTGCAATAGCTATAACAAGCGCAACAAGTACTGCTACCGGGCCTCCTGCTTTGTCACCTCACGCCTGCTGGCCGCCGAGTTGGGCCTGCGCGAAGACCAGTATACTGTGGCGTTTCAGTCCAGGCTGCTGAGCGACCCGTGGCTGCAACCGTACACTGACGACCTGCTGAAGACTATGCCGGCCAAGGGCATCAAGAAAGTACTGGCCTTCAGCCCCGCCTTCGTAGCCGACTGCTTGGAAACCACCATTGAGGTTGGCGAGGAGTTTAAGGAGATGTTTGAGCATGCCGGCGGTGAGAAGTGGCAGCTGGTGGAGAGCCTGAACTCCAACGACTCCTGGATAGAGGCGCTGAAGGATATCGTGCTGGAGAACTAAATTTGAAGATTTGGGAATTGGGAGATGTGAAGATGCTCTCCGACAAAGTATAAAAGGGGCCGTTGCAAGTATAAATGCAGCGGCCTTTACTTTTAAAGTCTCTGCCGCAAGTCTAGCGCAGCGTAACTTGCGGCTAAGTATGGCAGCAGTTTTCAACTGCTTTGCTTTGGAGAAGTAAGGAGTGCAAAGGCTTAGGCTATACTTTATACTTTTGTTAAGTTGTATTTCAAGTACGCCCCTAGAGCCTGCCGAAGTATAAAGTATCTGCTACCTTATACTTTTCTGCTTCGCAGAAAGCAAGTTTCAAACTTGCCTCATGCAAAACCACAAGTTACGCTGTCGCTAAACTTGCGGCAGATGACCCCGAAAGCTCGAACAACCGTACAATTAAATCCGCTCCGAGTCCACCCAATCCTCCGACACAGTGTCGGCATACCTGGTGAGCTTTTGCAGCAGCACCTCCGGCTCGCTTTCCACGATCAGGTTCTTCATGTACTCCGGCTTAATGAGCCCTTCCTGCACGCAGTCGGCCAGAAAGGCCATGAATTTATCGTAGTAGCCGTTCACGTTAAAGAAGGCCACCGGCTTCTGGATAATGCCCAGCTGGTTCCAGGTGATTATCTCGTTTATCTCGTCCAGGGTGCCAAAGCCGCCCGGCATGGCTACAAAGGCATCGGACTTAGAGGCCATCAGGGCCTTGCGCTCGTGCATGGTCTTTACAATGTGCTGCTCCGTCAGTCCGGTGTGGGCTTGCTCGCGGTCTACCAGGCTTTGCGGGATTACGCCCACGGCCTGCCCACCTTTGGCAAGTACGGAATCGGCAATGGTGCCCATCAGGCCTACCTTACCACCACCGAACACCAACCCTATACTTTTGGCGGCCATCAGGTGGCCTAGTTGTGTGGCAGCCTCCGCGTACACCGGGTTATTCCCGGAGTTGGCGCCACAGAAAACGGCTATACTTTTCATGTTTTATACTTGCTAGAGTTTAATCAAGAAAGGCCCCGGCATACTGCCAAGGCCTTTTTTATACTTTATACTTTGTTTACACTCTAAGCTGAGCGATTATATACTTACGCCAGCTGCTTGTTATACATTTTAGCCACGGTTTCGGCTACGTAGTCAACCTCCTCAGGTGTGTTATACTTGCTGAAGGAGAAGCGCACCGAGCCGCGGGTTGGATCACACTCCAGCGCGCGCAGCACGTGCGAGCCGGCATTGGCGCCGCTGCTGCAGGCGCTGCCCCCCGAAGCGGAGATCTTAGCGATGTCCAGGCTGAAGAGCAGCATCTCGTTAATGTCTGATGCAGGCAGGCTCACGTTCAGCACCGTGTACAGGCTCTTGTCGCCAAACTCCGACATGCCGTTAAAGCTCACATCGTCCATCTGCTCGCGCAGCTTGTAAATCATGCGGTCTTTCAGGCTTTGGATGTACGTCTGGTGCTCGCCCATATCGCGGTAAGCAATCTCCAGCGCCTTGGCCAGTCCGATAATGCCGTACACGTTCTCGGTGCCGCCACGCATGTTGCGCTCCTGCGCCCCACCCTGAATCAGCGGCTGAATTTTCGTCTCGGCATCGCAGTACAGGAAGCCCACGCCTTTCGGACCGTGAAACTTGTGCGCCGAACCCACAATGAAGTTGGTCTTCAGCTGCTGCAGGTCGTGCTTGTAATGGCCCATAGTCTGTACCGTGTCGGAATGGAACAAGGCGTTATACTTTTTGCAGATCTCCCCGATGGCCTCAATATCGTTCAGGTTGCCGATCTCGTTGTTGGCGTGCATAACGGAAACCAGCGTCTGTGGCTGGCTGGCCAGCACCTCCTCCAGGTGCTCCAGGTCCAGGTTGCCGCGCTCGTCGTGGCGCAGGTACGTTAGCTGTACACCCTCCTGCTTCTCCAGCAACTCCATCGTGTGCAGCACGGCGTGGTGCTCCAGTTTGGTGGTGATGGCATGCTTGATGCCCAGCGAGCGGCAGGTGCAGATAAGGGCAGCGTTATCGGCCTCGGTACCGCCGGAGGTAAAGAAAACCTCAGCCGGAGACGTGTTCAGCAGGCCCGCCACCGTTTTGCGCGCCCTCTCAATGGCCGCCCTCACCTCGCGCCCGTGCGAGTGGATGGAAGACGGGTTACCGAAGTGCTCCAGCATATAGGGAGCCATGGCGTCAAAAACCTCTTTGTCCAGAGGAGTGGTGGCAGCATTATCTAAATAAACACGCATGTTATTAAGCTATATTTTGATTCTATTCTTATTCAACCAACAAAGTATAAAAAAAAGTTGCGCCAATGGCAGGAACAACCCTACCAGTGGCGCAACACTGCCTGTCACTTTTGATTTGTATTACAACAGCAACAACACATATTCTATACTTATGCTTTCTGCGAGATAATCTCTTTGATGTCTGTGATAATTTTGTTGGCCAAGTGCTCGGCCGTCGCATTGCTGTCGCTCTCGGCGTAGATACGGATAATAGGCTCGGTATTGGACTTGCGCAGGTGCACCCACTCCTTATCGAACTCAATCTTCACCCCGTCAATCGTATTGATTGGCTGCTTTGCGTAACGCTCCTGCATCTGGCGCAGCACCTCGTCCACGTCCACGTCCGGCGTCAGCTCTATTTTATTTTTGGAGATGTAGTAGTTCGGGTAGGAGGCGCGCAGGCGCGTCATGCTCATGTCCGATTTGGCCAGGTGCGACAGGAACAGGGCAATGCCCACCAGCGCATCGCGGCCGTAGTGAAGCTCCGGGTAGATGATACCGCCGTTGCCCTCACCACCGATGATGGCGTTCTGCTCCTTCATCATGTTCACCACGTTCACCTCGCCTACGGCAGCGGCGAAGTATGCACCTCCGGCTTTCTCCGTCACGTCGCGCAGGGCACGGGTAGAGGAAAGGTTAGAAACAGTATTACCCACCTGGTGCTTCAGGATATAATCGGCTACGGCAACCAGGGTATACTCCTCGCCGAACATGCTGCCGTCCTCGTTGATCAGGGCCAGGCGGTCTACGTCCGGATCTACCACAATGCCCAGGTCAAATTTGCCTTTCTCTATCAGGCGCGAGATCTCGCGCAGGTTCTCAGGAAGCGGCTCCGGGTTGTGCGGGAAATTTCCGTCCGGCTCGCAGTATAATTTCTCAATTTTGGTAACGCCCAGCGCCTCCAGCAGCATCGGCACGGCAAAACCGCCGCTCGAGTTTACGGCATCCACGGCTACGCTGAAACCTTTGGCCTTGATCGCCTCCACGTCTACCAGCGGCAGTTCCAGAATCGCTTTGATGTGCTTTGCCAGTGCTTCCTGGTCCTGGGTATACTTACCCAGCTCCGTTACCTGGGCGAACTCAAACGCCTCCTGCTCGGCAATCTCCAGCACCAGCTTTCCTTCGGCATCGGAGATAAACTCGCCTTTGTGGTTGAGCAGCTTCAGGGCGTTCCACTGCTTGGGGTTGTGGCTGGCGGTAAGGATAATACCTCCTCCGGCCTGCATGTCGGGCACGGCCATTTCCACGGTTGGTGTGGTGGAGAGGCCTACATCGATGACATCAATGCCCAGGCCCTGCAGCGTAGCGCATACCAGCTTGTTCACCATGTCGCCGGAGAGGCGCGCATCGCGGCCAACAACAATAGTCTTTTTGTCGGTGTTCTGAAGCACCCACGTTCCAAAAGCGGCGGAAAACTTAACCACATCCACAGGGGTAAGTCCTTCTCCAGCCTGTCCGCCTATCGTTCCTCGTATTCCTGAAATTGATTTTATTAAAGCCACTTTCCGTATTTTAGTTGCTCGGCAAAAGTAGCAATTTTACGCATACTTCCAGCGGGTTTTATGGTATTGTGGCAGCATAAAATGTCAGCGCCACACAGCGCACCTCTCCTGAAGCATCAGCCACCATCCTCAGGCACATTATTCATACTACCATACTGAATGCCGGGGCTATACTTTGTGCTCGGTAATTAGCTCCCTTACCCTCAGCCGGCCCACTTCCAGTTCATTTATCCGCAGCCGGTCCACCTCCCCTGCCTTTAGGTTCATTTTACGGATTGCCAGGCGCCCGATGGCCAGTGCTCCCACGGCCATGGCGCCCACACTCACTACAGCAAGGGCCGTGGCCAGCCGCGCAAACGCCACCTGCGACTGCACTGCGGCCACCGAGGCGGCCAGTTGCTGTATCTCCTGCTTGTTTTTCTTTTTCATAAAGTATAGCTATTTATATACATGCCTTGTTCTTCTCCGCTTTTACGCAAATGGCCGTAGCACGCAGAATGGTATAATATTAATAGCGTGTTAAGACATGCTTCTGCCGGGCTACGTACACTAATTATTTAGTACCTTTGCGTTTATGACTAATCCACAACCTGGTAAAAATAACCGCCAAAGCCAGCTGGAGGCTTTCGGCCGCCTGCTGGATGTAATGGACGACCTCCGGGAAAAATGCCCCTGGGACCGCAAGCAGACGATGGAAACGCTCCGCCACCTGACGATAGAGGAGACGTACGAGCTTTCAGACGCCATCCTGAAAGGGGAAGTGCAGGAGGTAAAAAAGGAGATCGGCGACATTATGCTGCACCTGGTCTTCTATGCCAGGATTGCCTCCGAGCAGGGCGCCTTCGATATTGCCGACGTGCTGCATGCGCAGTGCGAGAAGCTCATCTTCCGCCACCCCCACATTTACGGAGACACCAAAGCCGACAGCGAGGAAGAAGTAAAGCAGAACTGGGAGAAGCTGAAGCTCAAGGAAGGAAACAAATCTGTGTTAGGAGGAGTACCACAATCGCTGCCCGCCCTTATAAAAGCCATGCGCATACAAGAAAAAGCCCGGGGCGCCGGGTTTGACTGGGACGACAAATCGCAGGTATGGGAAAAGGTGCAGGAGGAGCTGGAAGAGTTTGGCAGCGAGTTCAACAAAGAGGATACTGCTGAAATCGACAAGCAGCGGGCTACGGCTGAGTTCGGCGACCTGCTTTTCTCGCTCATCAACTTTGCCCGCTTTGCCGGAATAGACCCGGAGGAAGCACTGGAGCGCACCAATCTGAAGTTTATCCACCGTTTCCAATACATTGAGAATGAAGCCTCTAAGGACGGAAAACGTATACAGGATATGAGCCTTGCCGAAATGGACTTTTATTGGAACAAAGCAAAAAATCTATAATCGTACATAGCGCTAAAAAATTATTCTTTATATTTAGTGCGTTTTTTCCTGAAAATAGAACTAAATAGTAGAGGAGAAAAAACTAAGCATGCAGGTGTAATCCTGGTTTAAGGGCAGCTTGCTCCGGCCAATCAATCACCTTACCTGCATAGCGCGAACCGCCACAAAAACAGGCCCCGCACCATAAAAGCTGGTGTTTAGACTTTGGAACAAATTTATTTATTTAATACTTTGCAATATTGAATTGCCTCAGGCTTGGAATTTTATAAGCTTATCGCTTAAATTTAGAGAACCTAAGCAGCAGCAGCAGGTTTTTTATTAATTTTTTCGAAACATAATTGTTTGAAAAATTGAGAAAAATCAGAAATTGCAAATTCAATAAAGAACTAAAAGCGAAACAATTACATTTTATACTTACACAAACGTTTTTATTACAACACAAACAGCTAAACTTTAAACTTTAATCAAAATGGAAAAAAAGACTGCAGTAGTGAGCAAGAATGCTAATGTAGAGAAAAAGCCTAGCGCAGTGGGCTCTCTATTTGCGACAATTGTTATTCCGCTTGCCCTGTTTGCTTGCGTACTCATCTATATGTTTG
Organism: Pontibacter chinhatensis; assembly: GCF_900113285.1. Classification (GTDB taxonomy): domain Bacteria; phylum Bacteroidota; class Bacteroidia; order Cytophagales; family Hymenobacteraceae; genus Pontibacter; species Pontibacter chinhatensis. The sequence goes on along the minus strand of NZ_FOOT01000009.1, from coordinate 80,739 downwards.
TTCTTGGCAATCCTGCCAACTTCGAAGGAAATGACCCAGCAAACCACCCACTTCCAGGTAACTGGCTTGGAATCGTATACAAAGGTGGATGGGTTGTGCCAGTGCTTCTTTCCCTGAACCTGATGGTATTTATCTTCGCTATTGAGCGTGCGCTTACTATCGGCAAAGCAAAAGGTACTAAGAACGTTGCTAACTTCGTTCGCACAATCTCTGCAAAACTGACTCAGCGTGACGTAAACGGCGCTATCGCTGCTTGCGACGTTCAGAAAGGTTCAGTTGCTAACGTGGTAAAGGCCGGCCTGCTGAAGTACAAAGAAATGCAGAATGAGCCAGAGCTGCTGAAAGCTGAGAAAGTTGCCGCTATCCAGAAGGAAATCGAAGAGTCTACTTCTCTTGAGCTGCCAATGCTGGAGAAAAACCTGGTGGTTATCTCTACTATCGCCTCTACCTCTACACTGGTAGGTCTGATCGGTACGGTACTTGGTATGATTAAGGCCTTCTCGGCTCTTGCAACAGCAGGTGCTCCTGACTCAGTAGCTCTTGCAAACGGTATCTCTGAGGCCCTTATCAACACGGCCCTTGGTATTACAGGTTCTACGATCGCGATTGTTGCCTATAACTACTTTACAAGCAAAATCGACGAGCTTACTTACAGCATCGACGAGGCTGGCTTCAGCATGGTGTCTACTTTCACAGCACAGCACGACACTGCTCCAGCTAGACCACAAACTGTATAAGTTAAACCGTATTTAACCAGATAAAATGCCTAAAGTAAAAGTAAAAAGAACAGTACCCTCGTTGGACATGACGCCAATGGTGGACTTATTCTTCTTGCTAGTTACTTTCTTTATGCTGACTGCAACTGCCCGTCCTGACGAGGCAGTTATAGTTGACACGCCTTCATCGGCATCAGAGATCAAAATTCCGGATACTAACGTAATTACTATTACAATAGATAAAGATAACCGGGTGTTCTTTGGAGTTGATGGACAGCAAACAAAGGAAGCTTTGCTTGACAAAATTGCGGGCAAGTATGGCGTAGGGTTCACCGAGGAAGAGAAGAAGACTTTCTCTCTTATGAGTAACTTCGGTGTTCCTGTTAGCCAGCTTAAATCACTCCTCGCAATGGAATCAAACGCACGCAAGGAGGTACACCAGCCGGGTATCCCAATTGACTCTACTCATAACGAGTTAGGCGACTGGGTACTACAGACACGTTTAACTAACCCGCAGGTGGTTATCGCTATCAAAGGCGACCAGGACACGAATTACCCGACTATCAAGCGTGTAATCGACATCCTGCAAGACAGAAAGGTGAACAGGTTTAACCTGATCACTACCATGGAAGCGAAGCCTACGAACCTATAATTAGAAAGGAGATAAGAAATGGCAGAAATACAACAACAAGCCGACTCCGGTAAAGGTGGTAAGAAACGCGCCAAACGCTCGTCGACCAAAATCGACATGACGCCGCTGGTAGACCTTGCCGCCCTTCTGATTACGTTCTTCATGCTTACCACAACTTTCAACAAGCCACAGACCATGGAAATCAACATGCCTGTGAAGCCTGAAGATGATTCGGAGCAGATAGCCCTGAAAGCAAGTAACGCCATGACCATTATTCTTGGCGAGAACGACGAGCTATACTACTACTTCGGATTGGTAGAAGATAACCCGGAAGTAATCGAGTCTAGCTACGCCGCTAATGGCATCCGTCAAGTTTTGCTTTCACCTCGCGTGAAGTCGAACGACAAGATGACAGTGCTGGTGAAGCCAATGGAGGAGTCCCGCTATAAGAATATGGTGGATATCCTGGACGAGTTAAAAATCACTGACACCAAGAAGTTTGCCATGGTAGACATTGCCGATGCAGACAAGAAACTGGTGCAAGAACAAATTGGAAATTAAGATATGGACGCAAGTAAGTTAGCAAAAGCATCGCTTGATGATATCGTCTTTGCCGGACGAAACAAAGCGTACGGTGCCTACCTACTTCGCAGACTTTACAATAAGCATATCACGATTGCTGCGATTACAGCAATTATCCTGTTCTTCTTGTTCTTAAGTATTCCTTTGATCTCTAAGATGATTAAGGGAGAAGAACAAGATACAGAGGTGATAACGCGCGTTGTAACAGAAGTAGACCTGGCTCCGCCACCACCACTGGATGAGGCAACGCCACCGCCGCCACCGCCTCCGCCACCAGATCTTCCGCCGCCACCACCACCAGTGCGTGCTACTGTAAAGTATACACCGCCGGTTGTAAAGCGTGACAACGAAGTTGTAGAGGAGGAAGAGATTCCTGATGTGGACGTACTAGAAGAGATTGACGCGGGTGTTAAAACCGTAGAAGGCTCCAAAGACGCCCCTCTTGACCTCGGCGATATTGACGGCACAAGTGATGTAGTAGCAGAAGTAGTTGAGGAGAAGCCTTATACTTACGTGGAGCAGATGCCTACCTTCCCTGGTGGCGACGGCGAAATGATGAAGTACCTGGGCAAGAACATCCGCTACCCAGCAGCTGCACAGCGTGCCGGTGTTGAAGGTCTGGTTGTACTTTCATTCGTAGTGAGCAGCACAGGTGAAATCTCTGACATCCAGGTGGTAAAACAACTGGGTGCTGGTACCGACGAAGAAGCTGTACGCGTTGTTAAGTCAATGCCGAAGTGGACTCCTGGTAAGCAGAACGGTAGAGCAGTACCTGTACGCTACACACTTCCAGTACGATTTACGATTAGGTAAGCAGATATACTTGCTAAAAGCCCAGCCTCCCCAGGCTGGGCTTTTTTATTTGCCAAAAATAAAATGCTCAGCATGCATACAATCAATATAGAATTCCGTATATTAAAAGAAAACTAGATAAAAGCTAAAAAGACTACTACAATGCCTTAGAGAAAAATTGTTAAACCTAAACCCCAAAGCCCATGGAAAAGAGCTATTTCTTAAGCATGACCTTCAACAATATTGTGTTCAGAGGTCGAAACAAAGCGTACGGAGCCTATTACCTGCGCAGGAAGTATGGAAAGCATATGGTACTGGCAACAGCCTTAGCCATCACCATTTTTTCAGGGCCTTTGGTAGGCGTATTGGTCGACGCAATTTTCTTTACAGAGCCTGTAAAGTATGAGAAGCCAACCTATATTGTGCATGAGCCTATAGATATCGTGCTCCCGCCGCCTCCTAAACCAGACCAAAAACCTAAGGTGGAAGTACTTCCCGCTGAACCTATAACAGAGCGAAAGGTGGCGACAGAGAAGTTTACGAAAATAGAAGTAGTAGATGACGCCACTCCAACAACGGAAACTGTGCCCAACCAGGAAGACCTTTCCAAAGCGGTAATTGGGACGGAGAAGATTGAGGGAGATGCACCTGAGTTACCGATTATGCCGATGCCAGATGCGCCGCCAGCCGGAGTAGAAGGAGGCACAGGAACTCCAGCTAGTACAGAGCCATTTGTGGTGGTAGATCAGATGCCGCAATTCAAAGGTGGACTTAACGACTTGATGCAGTACCTAGGCCGTAAGCTCCGTTACCCGCCTGCTGCACAGTCTAATGGAATAGAAGGAACAGTGGTGGTAACCTTTGTGGTAGGAACTACAGGCGAAATCACGGATGTGGCAGTATTGAAAGGACTGGGGTACGGTACCGACGAAGAGGCGATACGTGTCGTTAAAACCATGCCCAAGTGGGAGCCCGGCCGTCAGAACGGACGTGCAGTTCCGGTGCGCTATACGTTGCCCATCCGCTTTAGCATCAGATAATAACCAATAACAAAAATGGAAGCAGAAGCATTCGGACAGTTTTGTTCGCTTCTGCTTTCATTTTTTACGCATTAAATATATTTTTAAGGATTAAAAGAAACTAACCTATGATAAGACCACGCAGAGAAGACAACCGGCCGAAGCAAAGCGCATTCTCAAAGTTTGCCCGCATCTTTGGTGTCATCATGACCCTACTCTACGTGGCGATGGGTGTGTTTATACTTTTTGCCGGAGATACCCTAAACCTGGACATGCCTGACAGCATGAAGTATGCCTTAGGTGGAATTCTCATATTGTATGGAATTGTTAGATTTGTAAGAGTATACAACACCACACGCTCTAACAGAAACAGATATGAAGATTAAAGCATTAGGCTTAGCCGCCATAACAGGCATTATGGCGCTGGCAAGCTGCGGGGGAGACACTGGCACAAAGCAGGACACGCCAACTTCAGGCACTATCAGCATCAGCGTAGACGAGTCGTTTCAGCCCATTATAGAATCTGAAATTAACACCTTCGAAGGTATCTATAAGTACGCTAAGATAAACGCAGCCTATAAGCCGGAAGGCCAGGTGCTAAAAGACCTCCTGGACGACAGCACCAAGATAGCCATACTTTCCAGACAGCTAACGGAAGAGGAAAAGGCGGTATTCGATAAGCAGAACAGAGTGCCGCGCTACACCAAAATAGCCATTGATGCGGTGGCACTTATCACGAATAAGGAGAACCCGGACTCGCTGCTGACGATGGAAGACCTCACAAAGATCTTCAGCGGCCAGATCAAGTCCTGGAAAGAACTGGATAAGGGTTCGCCGCTGGGAGATATAACAATTGTATTCGACAATAATAACTCAAGCACCGCACGTTACGTTAAGGACTCGTTGATTGCAGGAAATAACCTTCCGGCCAACACGTTTGCCTCTAACTCGCATAAGGCGCTGATTGACTATGTACAGCAAAACAAGAATGCGATTGGCGTGATTGGTGTAAACTGGGTGAGCGATTTTGACGACTCCACAGTGGTAGGCTTCCTTAATAAAATTAAAGTTGTTGGAATAAGCGAAAATCCGGCACCGGTAAGCACCGAAGACTATTATCAGCCGTATCAAGCATATATAGCACAAGAGGTTTATCCACTGCGCAGGTTCCTGTATGTCATTAGTACTGAGGGCCGTTCAGGACTTGGCACAGGATTTGCCTCTTTTGTGGCTAGTGATAGAGGCCAAAGACTCATCCTTAAGTCAGGACTAGTGCCGGCAACTATGCCTGTGCGTGTGGTGAGCCTTGGAAACTAAGAAACTAAACAAAAACTACTAAACTTTTATAAAATGAATAAAAACTGGAAGTACATCGCTTTGATGGCGGCAGCCTTCCCTGCAACAGCAGCATTTGCTCAATCAGGTGACGCAGGCAGAACAGCTGTTAACCAGGAGCGCTACGAAGAAGCAAAATCTATCTATAAGGCTCAGTTGAACAATAAAGGCACGGCTGATAGAGCTTATTTCAACCTGGGCGACATTTACCTGCGCACAGAAAAACCAGACTCAGCGGCTTACTATTTCAACCAGGGCTTAGCTGCCAACAAGAAATCCAATATAGCGCATGTTGGTCTGGGCAAGCTGGCTTTACAGCAAGGCAATCAGGCCCAGGCAGAGCAGCACTTTAACCAGGCCCTGAGCGGAAAAGGCAAAAAGGATGCTTATGTACTTGCCATGATTGGTGAAGCTTATGTGAATATGCCTAACGCTACCGAAGCGCAGCTGAACAAAGGTGTTGAGTACCTGAAGCAGTCTTTGGAGCGTGACAATAAAAACGTGGATGCCAACATTGCTTTGGGTGATGCTTACCTGGACCTGAAGAATGGTGGTATGGCCATGACGCACTACGACAGAGCTATTCAGCTCGATGCTCAGAACGTTACCGCTTACCTGAAGCGCGGTCAGTTATACACCAGCTCACGTAACTATAACGAGGCAGAGCAGGCTTTCCTGAAGGCAATCGAGATCAACCCGAACTTCGCTCCCGCCTACCGAGACCTGGGCGAGCTTTACTACTTCGCCGGTCAGTACGACAAAGCGCTGTCTACTTTCCAGAAGTATGTAGACATGGCGGAGAACACGCCTGATACGAAGGCTAAGTATGCATCTTTCCTGTTCCTGACAAAGAACTACGACAGAGCCCTGCAGGCAGCTGAAGAAGTGCTGCAGGTACAGCCGGACAACATGGTAATGAATCGCCTTAGAGCTTACTCTTACATGGAGCTGGGCCAGCCTGACAAGGCACTGGCAGCCATTGAGACGCACATGCAAAAGGCTGACCCTAACAAGCTGATTGCAGAGGACTACGAGTACTATGGCCGTATCCTCTCTAAAAATAACCAGCACCAGAAGGCGGTAGAGAACTTGGAGAAAGCAATCTCTATTAACCCCATGAACGTGGAGCTGTATGCGGAGCTAGCTAATGCTTATGCCCGTAACAACCAATACGACCAGGCTATTGCTACCTATGAACGTAAGCGCGAGGCAGTAGAGCCTAGCAACGCCGACTACTTCTACATGGGCAACATCTACATGATGGCTGGTGAGGAGCAGGCAACAAACGGAAATTCTGCCAAGGCCAACGAGTACTTCAAGAAGGCTGACGAGACCTACGCGAAAGTTACGGAGGCAAATGCTGACTATGCCTATGGCTACCTGTGGAGAGCACGTGCCAATGCCAGCCAGGACCCAGAGACTGAGCAAGGTCTGGCAAAGCCATACTATGAGCAGTTCATTGAAAAGGCCGGTAACGAGAAAGACAAGTATAAGCGTGACCTGATTGAGGCTAACTCATACTTGGGTTACTTCTACTACATCAAAGGAGACCGTGACAATGCTGTGAAGTACTGGACAGAGGTGAGAACCCTTGATCCTAGCAACCCACAGGCTGAAGCGGCCCTGAGAGAGATTTCCAAGACGCCAAGAAAGAAATAGTCTTTCTTAACATACTAAACAGAAAAGCCGCTGCGATACGTAGCGGCTTTTCTGTTTTATAAATGGTGGGTTTATACTTTTGATAGTAAAGTATAAAATAGTGCGTTCTGAATAAGCTCTATACTATAGGCTCCTCGTACAGATCCCACTTCTCCAATACAGCCTCGAAGTCCTCAGGCAGTTCAGAATCAAACTGAAGAAAGTCTTTTGTAGAGGGATGCAGAAAGCCAAGTGATTTGGCGTGAAGCGCCTGCCGTGGCATCAACTTAAAAGCATTATCGACAAACGATTTGTAGGTGCCGCTTGGGTTGCCATACAGGATTTTATCCCCGCCATAGGTGGCATCAGAGAACAGCGGGTGCCCGATATGCTTCATGTGCGCCCTTATCTGGTGTGTTCTGCCCGTCTCCAGGTTACACTTCAACAGGGATACATACTTGAAGCTGCGCAGCACCTTGTAGTGCGTTACTGCATGCTTGCCGTAATCTCCTGCAGGGTACACAGCCATTACCTTGCGGTCCTTCGCACTACGCCCTACGTGGCCCGTTATCGTTCCCTCCTGCTCCTTGGGTACGCCCCACACCAAAGCGTAATAAGTACGCTCTATACTATGGTCATAGAACTGCTTTGCCAGGTAAGCCATACTATAGTCTGTCTTGGCAATCACCAGCAGGCCTGAGGTATCTTTGTCGATGCGGTGCACCAGCCCTGGCCTTCCTTCGCCGTTGCGGTGCGTAGGCAGGTTCTGCAGGTGATAGGTCAGCGCGTTCACCAAAGTGCCGCTCCAGTTGTTATAGGCAGGGTGCACAACCATGCCGGCGGGTTTGTTTACCAGCAGCAACTCCTCATCCTCATACACTATATCCAGCGGGATGTTCTCCGGCACAATATCGGTATCACGCGGCGGCTCTGCCAAGGTAACGGTAATCACATCCAGTGGCTTTACCTTGTAGCTTACCTTCACCGGCTTCTGGTTTACCTGCACCGATTCGGAGCGGATGGCGCCCTGCAGCTTGTTTCGGGTAACGTTTGGCAGGCGGTCCATCAGAAACTTGTCCAGGCGCAGCAAAGCCTGCCCCTTGTCCACTACAATGCGGTGGTGCTCATAGAGCTCGTCCGAGTCCTCTGCTCCTTCTGTTTCTATGTATTCTACCACAGTAATTCAGGTATAAAAAAGAAAGCCGAAGTATACACATCGGCTTTCCTAAACTATAGAAAATATCTTATTTAGTTCTTTTTCTTGTTGTTGCTTTTGGCTGGTGTGTTGCTCTTAGCTGGTGTATTGGAAGCAGGCGCTGGCTTGGCAGCGGCAGGCTCTGCCGTTTGCTGCTGTACTTTTGCAGGGTCTACGCCTAGCTTCTTCAGCACAAGCGGAGAGATGTCACCATCTTCCGGACCAGCCAACAGAGCCTGGTTACTGATTACGTAAGTATAACCATTCTCTTTGGCTACGTCTTTGATAGCTTTGTCGATCTTGGTGATGATAGGGTCAACCAATGACTTTTCTTTTTGCTGCAAAGACATTTGCGCGTTGCGCTGGAACTCCTGGATGGAGTTATTCAGGCCCATCAGTTCTTTCTCTTTGTCTTCACGAATGGTAGCATCCATTGTAGCTGCTCCTTTTTCGTATGCCTGAAGCTTTGTCTCATACTCAGCATACTTGCCTTTCAACTGGTTTTCCAGCTGCGTGCTGTGATCTTTCAGTTGAGACTCTATTTGCTTGCTCTCTGGCAGCTGCAGCAGTATATACTCCACGTTAGTATAACCAATCTTAAGCGGCTGGTCGTTGCTCTGAGCAAATGACGCAAAGCTGATCAGAAAGAACGCTGCTACTAATAGTTTAATCTTGTTCATCATTGGTTGGTTAATTGTTATTTAGACGTTTAGTTGTTAGACTTCTTCTTTGTGTTTCTGGCCGGAGGCTGTTGCTGTTGCTCCTGTGGTTCCTCTCCTACCTCTGGCAGGTTGGCGGGATCATCCACTAAGGCACTATCAGGGCGGGCGCCTGGAGTGTTCTTCCTGTCGGAGGCCAGGCCTAGCTCTTCCAGCACATACTCTGTGTAGTCATGCACCGGGTTAGTATAGATCATTACCAGGTCGCCTGACTTATCGAACATGATCTGAATGCCGCGGGCTTTTGATACTTTCTCCACCGCTTCAAATACCTCATCCTGGATGGGGCGCATCAGCTCCTGACGGCGCTTGAACATCATCCCCTCATAGCCAAAGACCTTTCGCTGATAATCGCGCAGCTCGTTCTCCTTCTTCGCTATTTCAGCCTGCCGCTTCTGCTTCATCTGCTCGGTAAGCAACACTTCTTCGGCCTTGTAGTCCTGTTTTAGCTTATCAGCCTGCTGCTGTAGCTGCTCAATCTCGCGCTGCCAGGCTTCCGCATACTTGTCCATCTCCTGCTGCACTTTGTTAAAAGCTGGCATCTTGCTCAGGATGAAGTTGGAATCAATATAGCCAATCTTCTGAGCTTGCGAAACAGACGTCAGCAAAAAGCCTGCTAAAAAGATGAACAAAAACTTCCTCATACTAATTCATTTGTTCTTTAGCGGATCTGCTGGCCAATGATGAAGTGGAACATGCCACGCTTATCATCCGCTCTGCCCGGCAAATCATCCAGTCTCCAGGCGTAGTCGAAGCCAAGCAGGCCGAACGCCGCCATAAAGATTCGCACACCTACACCCGTTGAGCGGTAAAGCTTGAACGGGCTGTAGTTTTTATAGCTACCGAAGTTATTACCTGCCTCTACAAAAGCCAAGCCATAAATAGTAGCGGCCGGGTTAGGCGATATCAGTTGGCGCGCCTCAAACACAAATTTGTTATAGGCTATACCCCCTGAGCTGAGCAAAGACTGATCATTGAGGTTATTAACCACCGTCTCATCATCATAACCACGGAGGCCGATGTATTCAGTACCAACAAAGATGTTGCCGCCCCCAAGGCCGGAACCACCCATTCTAAAGCGCTCGAACGGCCCTATAGCTCCGTCGCCATAGTTACCAATAAAGCCAAAGTGCGCTCTTGTGTTGAATACCAAATTCCCTGCCACATTTATAAAGTAGGAGGCGTCGAACATCCATTTATTGAATTCAATAAAAGTATAGTCGTCATCTTCCCGCTCAGAGAACAGAGAGTATGGTGGCGTCATGTTCAGGCTCAGTGTAAACTGAGAACCGCGTCTTGGGAACGTTGGGTTATCAATGCTGGAGCGGCCCAAGGTGTTCACCACAGAAATACTATTGGATGTACCGTTTCTGAAATTTACTGCTAAAGGATAGTCATTCAAGTTATACTGGGTATAGGACAGTGAGTGGTTCATGTAGAAATAGTTGTCAGGCCAGCTTAGGCGGCGGCCTAGACTTACAGATGCACCATTCACGTTCAAGCGGCTGTTGCTGGTGTTCTCATCTTCAACACCATACAACCTCCTATAATAATCGGTATAGCCGCCGCTGCGGTATATCGTCTTAAAGAGGCTTACCGATAGGGAGTTTGGCTTGCGGCCACCCAGCCATGGTTCTGTAAACGAGAAAGAGTAGGACTGGTAGTACTTACCATTGGCCTGCACGTTTAGCGACAGGCGTTGCCCGTCACCACTTGGTATCGGCTTCCACTCCGACAGGTCCAGCATCTTGCGCGTCGAGAAGTTGTTCAGCGACAGGCCTACTGTACCCACGGCTCCAATCGGGCCACCCCAACCACCTGACAAGCTTATCTGGTCATTTGGTCGCTCAGTTACGCTATAGGCGATGTCCACAGTACCATCTGCCGGGTTCGGAATCGGGTTCAGGCCGATTGTTTCCGGGTCGAAATAGCCTAATGCGGCCAGTTCGTTTCTGGTTCTGATCAAATCATCGCGGCTATACTTCTGCCCAGGCAATGTTCTGATCTCGCGCAGGATCACGTGGTCGCTTGTTTTGTCGTTGCCGGAGACGATAATCTTGTTAATGGTAGCCTGCGGTCCTTCCACCACACGCATCTCCACGTCAATAGAGTCGCCATCCACGCGAACCTCTACAGGCGTAATGCTAGAGAACAGGTAACCATCATTCTGGTAAAGTGCCGATACGTCTACACCGGTGGGGTTATAAGTCAGTCGCTTTTCCAGTTCTACCTGGTCGTATACATCGCCTTTGCTGATGCCCAGCACGCGTGCCAGGTAATTATCGTCGTAGAGGTAGTTGCCGGCCCAGGTGATGTTGCGGTAGAAGTACTGCTGCCCCTCATCCACTGTAATCTGTATGCCTAAACGGTCGTCGCTGATGCGGTAAACGGAGTCGGATACAATGGTGGCATCGCGGTAGCCCTGGCTGTTGTAGAAGGTAATCAGCGCCTCCTTGTCTTCCTCAAACTTGGTGCGGTTAAACTTAGAGGAGGTGAAGATCTTATAGAAACGCTTCTCCTTGGTATTCTTAAGCTGGCGCTGAAGCTTCTTGTCTTTAAACGCCTCGTTGCCTACAAAACTGATGTCGCCAACCTTTACCTTATCTCCCTTGTCCACGTGGATGTTCAACACCACGCTGTTTGGAAGTATAGAATCCGGTCGCTGGGTAATGTTAACCTTTACATTCAGGAAGCTCTTGTCCACATAATACTCGCGTACCACGTTTCTGGTGCTGTTCAAAACAGCGTCCGTCACGATACGCCCTTTCTGAAGCGGCACCTTATCGCGCAGCGCCTCGCCCTGAGACTTATTGATGCCGGAGAAGCGGAAGTTTGAAAGCCTTGGACGCTCCGTCAGGTTAAAGGTAAGGTAGATAACATCTCCCTCGGTGTGGGCCGTTACGTCCACATCACCCAGAATGCCCTGATCCCAAAGTTTCTGGATAGCGCGACTAATGTCCTCGCCCGGCACTGTGATCATGTCTCCCTCCTTCAGCCCGGTAAGGGAGGTAAGGGCAATAGGATCGAGAAACTTGTACCCGCTTACCTTCACTTCCCCGATACGGTACTGGCGCGGCTGCTGGTAATCTATCGAAGACGGCTGCTGGGTAGGTCTGTTAAGTACTTGGGAAGAGGCCGTGCCCGCCGTAAGCAGCAACACAAGCACCCAAATGCATCTAATCATTCGTGCGTTTATCACTTGGTTAGTTGTTCACTTGTCTTACCGAAGCGGCGCTCACGGCGCTGGTAAGATAATATCGCTTCATAGAGATGCTCTTTCCGGAAATCGGGCCAAAGCAACTCTGTAATGTATAACTCAGTATAAGCTAATTGCCAGAGCAGGAAGTTACTGATACGCTGCTCTCCACTGGTTCTGATCAGCAATTCCGGGTCAGGCATACCTGCGGTGGAGAGGTAACGCGCCACAACGGCCTCGTTTACTTCATCTGCCTTTATACTTCCATGAGCCACTTCTCCGGCAATGCGTTGCATGGCCTGGGTAATATCCCAGCGGCCACTATAGCTCAGTGCCAGCACCAGGGTCATGCGGGTGTTGTCTTTCGTTATCTCCATGGCCTCCATCAGCTCGCGCTGGCAGGCCTTCGGCAGGCTGGCGGTATTGCCAATCGTCTGCAAACGAATATTATTTTTTGTTAATGTAGCAGCTTCTTTCCGGATGGTGGATACCAGCAGGGTCATCAGAGCAGAAACTTCTTCTACAGGCCGCGACCAGTTCTCAGTGGAAAAAGCGTAAAGCGTCAGGTACTCTACTCCTAACTCTGCAGCGGCCTCTACCGTGCTGCGCACAGCCTCAATGGCATTTTGATGCCCAAAGATGCGCAGGCCTCCTCTTTTCTTTGCCCATCGCCCATTACCGTCCATGATAACGGCTATGTGCTTTGGTAAATTGCCTAAGTCTACTTTCTCCTTCAGATTCATTAAAACACGATTTCCTTGCAAGTTACAAAAAGCAAGAGAAATTCATGAATGATTGCAACTTAATCTAAGAGACCCGGTCTTTTCTTGTAAATCGGAGGGCAATTGTAGCGGTAGAAAGTATAAGATATGCTGATGCCGTTGTAGAAGTACCAGTCGTTATCGTGTGGGTTAGCGATATTTTCCGGAAAATCGGGTGCTTGGAGGTGATCCAACTTATCCGTGAAGGTTTTTCTGGCGCCAAACTCCAGGCCCAGGTTCCAGTGGGTGCTCAAAGCATACTTTAGCCCCACCCCTACCGGTATGGCAACGGTTATGTCTGTGTCAAACTCCCGCTCCACATTGCCCGCCATGTAAAGCTTTTTATTGTACAGCATCCCCGCAATACCCACAAAAAGGTACGGCGACAGGCGCGGGCTTTGGCTACGGTCGTAATAATCCAGGAAGTTGTATTCTACCACGCCCGAAAGTTCCAGCAAGCTGAACTTCAGCTCTGCCTGCCGGTAAGCGTGGAGCGGGCGCTCGTCGAAAGCCTCATCACTAAAGCTTTTGTCATCAAAGATACGATGACTCCCTAGCAGCCCCCCGCGCAACGTAATAGCGTTAGACATATCCCGGCGGTAGAATACCGTGAGGGCAGGCTGGTTGTTGAGAAAGCGGTAGTTGGGTGAAATCTCTCCCTTATAGTTAGCCCCTCCTATTCCTATGCCAATCTCAGAGGTAGTAACGGGCTGGTTGCCCTGCGCCTGAACACTTGTAGAAAAAAAAGCACTCCCTATCTGCAAAAGTAGACAAATAAGGAGCGCCTGTGGTAAAGTGCGTAAAGTCATGTAGTATGAGCAAAGTTTAGTTGAACAACGCAATCGCTGCCCGTTCTATTATCTAAACTTCGGACTTCTGATGCGTGGTGTTAGAATATAATTAATAGTGATACCGGTGGTAATGTACCAGTCATCATCTTCACGGTCACCTCTTTGTCTGCCAGGGTCTCCATATCCTCTAACAACAGCGTATGGTGTACCGCTCTGATCATCTTGTAATGCAAAACCAGAGGCGGCACTTCTATCAGCGAAGATAGCTGCCGCGCGCTGTGCCTCGGTAGTACCATCGCCCAGCAGGGCTGCTTTTGATACGTAGCTACCGCTCACATCATCCAGGTAATCGGTAAATGTTTTTCTCCAGCCAATCTCAAAGCTCAAGTCCCAGTATCTGTCAATCTTATAGCGTACGCCCAGGCCAAAAGGAACGACAACTTGCGCGCGCTTGTAAGGCTCCGGGTTATCCCCGCCCAAGTGCTGTCCCTCGGTTCCTAAAGGCTGCAGCTCATACCACCCAGAAGGGATATTGTAAGCCTCTGGCAGCTGCCTGTTATGCGATGCATCAAAGTAGTTGCCATCGTAATACGCTTTGGGGTTATGGTGCATCACTGCAACGCCCAGGAAGCCGTACGGCACAAAATCAGGGCGACGCTGAAAGGTGCTGCGGTTTTCGTACAGGTCTACGATACCTACGACGCTCAGTTCTTTAATATCGTTTCGGAAAGAGAGGTTTCTTCCGTAGCGGCCTCTGTTCTCACCCTCGTTTGCAGACGCGCTCAATGCGTCGTCACCTGTGATACGCCCCCAGTTAAACCCAACCCGGTAGGAAAAGCGCGGTGCAAAGCGATACGTATAGCTGATTCCGGCACTTGGTCTGGTAGACTTGAAACGGAAGCTCGTGAAGTCTGGCTGCGGCACGATATCCCCGAAGTAGTTCATGGCACCAAGCGTGAAACCAACAGTACCATACTGCTTACGCTTCGTCCAACGCTGCGCTTCTGCGTCGGAGGAGGCAAGTGTAAGCAAAATACCAAGTGTTAAAACAAGGGTACAAAGTTTCTTCATAATAGAGAATTATATAAAAGGTAGCGTATCAGCAAGCTTGCATTCTTCCTAAATTAATAGAAGCCAAAAATAGCGAGAATACTTAATTTATAAAATATTATAACAAATATATTTAATATTATTTTATGATGGTATTCCGCTTGTCCAACCCCCAATTTAGCTTGCTGCGTAGCGTCGACAAAAAGTTAACATGGTGAAGCTTTACCAGTCTGGCAACAAAAGCTTCCCTCCGAACTGCTAACTGCACATTCATATCCACTGGTGTAGATCTGGAGTCTAACGCAGCCAGGTAGCTGCTGCTACGCCCCTCTACCTCAAAAGAAATGACGCTGCGGTCAGACACGATCATGGGCCGCACATTGAGGTTATGCGGACATACGGGTGAAATAACGAAATTGTTGGTCTGTGGCAGCACCAGTGGCCCTCCGCAGCTAAGCGAGTACCCCGTAGATCCGGTGGGCGTGGCCACTACCAGGCCATCGCCCCAATAAGAATTTAAATATTCACCATCTATATACGTGTGCACCACTATCATGGACGAGGTATCGCGCTTAAGTACGCTAAACTCATTTAGACCGAAGTTAATGCCGTTAAACACCTCCTGATCGGAGTCCACACGGATCAGGGCGCGGTCATCTAAAGTATAATGACCTTTGTAAAGTGCATCCAGGGCGATGTTGATGCTGTCATAGGGAATGGTGGCCAGGAAGCCAAGCCGGCCGGTGTTGATGCCAAGTATAGGTATCTGCTGCGCCCCAATATAAGTCACCGTATCCAGCAGGGTTCCGTCCCCGCCAATGCTTAGCACCACCTCCACACCGGGCAGTTTATCGCCACGCCTGAAGGTTTCTATGCCCGTGGGCAGGTTGATGGTGTTTTTCAGGTACAGCTCGAAATGCTCTACCAGGCACAGCTGGGCCTTCCGGCGCTGCAGCTCGTCAAAAAGCGCTTGTATAAAAGGAGTGATATCGTCGGCGAAGGGGTTACCAAGTATGGCTATTTTCATAGTAATCGGCTTAAAAAGGAAATCGTGCGCTAAAATATAAACCTGTGTCGCCCTCCCGGTTGAGCGTATACTCCAGGCGCAGCACTATATCATAAAACGTTACCGCGTGCAGGCCCAGGCCACTGCCCAGCAGCAGGCGGTTGGTAAGCGGGTTGCCCTGCTCAAAAACATCGTCCACCACGTAGCCCGCATCTGTAAAGGCATTCAGGTAAAAAGCCAGGGGCACGCTGTTGAACTTCGGATTATGGATAAATTTAAGATTTATACTTTTAATATCCACCAACTGCCGCGTTAAGCCTTGTTTAAAAAGTCCATAGTGCTGCCCTCCAACCACATACAGTTCGTAACCGCGCACGTAAGAACGGAACCCCAGCGCCACGTTATCAGCAAAGGCGTGCTTGCCGGCCAGACGCAGTTGCCCCTCTGCCCCCACCATATAACTATACTTATCCGACAGCGGCACATACTGCACATACTTGGCGCGGGCAGTGGTAAAAGGGGAGCCTGAGTTCTGCAGGAACATAGTTTGGGCTACAATTGCCTCGAAGTAACTACCGGCCGTGGGGTAGGCAAAATCGTTGCGCCGGTTGATGACCCGGTACAATTCCAGGCGCGTGTACTGCCGCTCCTGCTGCGCCTCCCGGTAATACTCCGGATTCAGAAAGGCCACCGAATCGGAGATGTGCTCGTTGAAGTAGGACAGCCGAAGCCCTGCCTGCCGCTGCACGTTTTGCCGGTGCACCAGCGCCGCCGACACAGAGCTGCGCCGGATGGGCATGCCGCTTTCCTGCTCAAAAAAACGCTGCCTGTTGTTCAGGTTGGCATAGCTGATGGTGCGGCTGCGGTAATCAGCCACTGAGAAATCTGCCCCAATGTTATACTTGCGCCACACGTACGGGATGCGGTAGCCCAGTTCCAGCCGTTTGTTAAAGCCACGCTGCACCCGCACACGCACCTCCTCGTTGCGCCCTCTGAAGTTGCGGCGGATCAAATTTAGACCGTAGTCGATGCGGCTCCAGTCCTTCTTCTCCAGCCAGGCGTTAAAGTTACGGTCGGCAAAATCAAAGATGGGGATGGGGTACAGGTAAAAGCGCTCCTGCACCTGGTACGCTACCTGCACCTGTCCCTCGGAGCAAGTATATGTATAGTTTACATGGTGAAAGAGCCGCAGGTTGAAAAGCCGTCGCTGGTTCTCCTCCAGCAGGGGCTCCAGGTTCTCGGCAAGTATGGTATCGCCGGGGGCAAAAGTCAGCTCGCGCAGCATTACCTGTTCCTTGGTGGTCTCGTTGCCCGACAGGCTGATACCGGTGATTACCACGGCAGGTTCCTGGCAAGGGTTAGCCAGCGCAGCGGCTCCGGATAAAAGTATAAGTATAAGAGGGAGGATCCGCAGCAGCATCCGCGCCAGCATTAAATATCGAGGTATTTAAAGAGCATGTCGAGCCGGTCGCGGCCCACGTCGTATTCGGTGTTGTCGTTAAATTGGGCGGTAATGCGGTACTCAAAGCGCTCCAGGGTGGCAATGATACGGCTCAGGTCGTTGGTGTTGAGCTTGAGCGTGAGCTTGATTTTGTAAGGGTCCAGCTCGTCCGGCGACACGTAGGCGCTGAGGATCTTCACGTTCTCCTCCTCTATCAGGCGGCTGATCTGGGCCAGCGAGTAATCGCGCTCGGGCATGGAGAGCACCAGTATACTTCCCGAGCCTTGCAGCGCCGACATCTGCCCGAAAGCCGCCAAGGTATCGTTGATCGTGATCACGCCCATGTAGTCCTGCTCGTCGTCCAGCACGGCCACTACTTGTATTTTATTTTTGATGGCGGCCTCCATCACATCGTAAAAGTGCTGCGGTCCCTGCACGTGCACATCTTTATATTGCAGCTCTAGGTCTTTGAGCGGCTGCGTGCGGTCGGGCAGTTCAATAAGGCTAAGCTCGGTGGCCAGCCCCATATACTTGCGGTTGCTCACCACGGGCAACTCGTTTACGCGGAACTCATCCATCCAACGCAAAGCCTTCTCCACGGTGTCGTAGAGCTTTAGCGGCGGTATCATTTGGTTGATGAGTTCTTCGGCAATCATACAGGTGAGGCTATGGGGGTTCTCTCTAAATATTTCTCTAAGATACTGTTAAACTTCTCCGGATGTTCCATCATTGGCGCGTGTCCGCACTTATCAATAAAGTATAGCTCGGAGCTCTTAATCAGCCTATTGAATTCGTAGGCCACCAGAGGCGGCGTAATAGTATCATTCAGTCCCCATATTAACAACGTGGGCACCTGTATGTTTGTGATATCTTTCGCCATGTTATGCCGTTGGGCCGACTTGGCGATGGAAATGATGCGCAGGCACTTGGCGTTGCTGTTCGTAATGGAGAACACCTCATCCACCAGCTCCCGGGTGGCCGTTTTGGGGTCGTAGAACGTATAGCCCACGCGCTCCTCCACATAAGCATAGTTGCCGCGCTTGGGGAACGAGCCTCCCATCGAGTCCTCGAACAGGCCCGAGCTGCCGGTAAGCACCAGGCGCTTTACCATCGTCGGGTTATCAAGCGTGTACACCAGCCCCACATGCCCGCCAAGCGAGTTGCCGAGCAGCGTCAGGTCCCGCAGCTTTTTCATCTTCACGAAACCTTCCACAAAGTTCACCAGGCCGGGCACGCCCGCCTTGTGCAGTGGCATTTCATAAATCGGCATGAGCGGGATAACCACACGGTAGTTCTTCGAGAAATGTTTTACAACGCCGTTCCAGTTACTGAGTGCCCCGAAAAGCCCGTGCAACAGCAGCAGCACTTCTCCTTCTCCCTCATCAATATACTGATAATCTCCTTCTTGTTTGACTTGTAAATTCATGAATCGAAAAACTTATAAAAATCCTGTGCGCTGCCTTTGCTTATACTTTCTACAGCAGCAACCGGTTACCGGAACCCGCAACTGCCTTAGCCCGCAGGTGCCGCAAAAGTGTAAATTCGCCTGCTTGCCATGTAAAAACAAAGGCTGAGCCCTAAGAGCCCGATGTTCGCGCAATATTAACAATACTAACCCAAATTTGAAGCATATAGAGCAGATTAGCAAAGCGCCTTTTTTTGCCCGTTCCTCGGTCAGATGCTGCTCCCGCGCCAGAATCGCATGAAAATGCTTTGCCGTTACACTTGTTAATCAACAGGAGTGCAAGTATAAAAAATCGCCTGTTTCTAGCCGCTGCCGCAGCAAATCCGCACGGGGCAATAGTGCCGCCGAAAACGGAGGGGTACCAGCATCCCAAATGAGGGCAATTTATAAAATACTATAGATGAAATGCTTTCTCCGCAACTGGAAAAGGGCTCAGTCAACGCGGAAAGGCTCAGCGTTTCTTCAGTTTTAACTGGTTCAGGAGCCAAGCAACTTTACGATACGGAGCCAGTTTTGGAGCATCTGCAGGCCATACGTGGTCAGGGCCGCCTCGGGGTGGAACTGCAGGGCGTACAGCGGCAGCTCCCGGTGGCGAAAGGCCATCAACTCCCCTTCCGCAGTATGGGCCAGTGGTTTTATACTTTCAGGCACCTGCCGCAGCACCAGCGAGTGATAACGCACCACCGGCATTGTGCGAGGCAGTCCCTCAAAAAGAGCATCCGGCTCGCAGGTAATTTCTGAGATTTTCCCGTGCATGGGCCGCAGCCCCTTCTCCAGCCTAGCCCCGAAGAACTCTCCCAGCGCCTGGTGCCCCAGGCAAATGCCCAGCATCGGCACACGGCTATGGTAATACTGTATCACCTCCATCATACTTCCGGCCTGTTGCGGCACGCCCGGCCCCGGCGAGAGCACCACACCCTTCACCGGCAGCTGCTGCAGCTCCTGTAGCGGCACGTCATTGCGCACCACCTGCACCTCCACCCCCAACCGGCCAAAATAATCCACCAGGTTGTACGTAAAGGAATCGAAGTTATCGAGCAGCAAAAGCATGGGGAGAGTTGAGGAGTTGGGGAGTTTGGGAATTAAAGAGTTTAAGAGTTGATGAAGCATGAACCTTTGTTCTCATTGCCATCAAATGGATTCCGGGAGCTGCTGCAAAGCATGAATATCGTATTAAGCAACTGTAACTCCTAAACTCTCTAACACCCCAACTCTTAAACTCCTAAAAGTGTTGCCTAACCGAGGTGATGAGGGCTTTGATGAACGGGAGCACGTAGCTTAGGATGTCGAGGGCGTAAGGAGTGGTTTTGAGTACCACCGGGTAAATCATTGAGGCCGCTGCTGTGTCTTTAGATACGCTGATACCGGCCATGTCGGACACGTAGAGCAGTAGGCTCAGGGCCAGGCACCACTTCAGGCCGCCCAGTATCGCGCCCAGCACATTGTCAAATAACCCGAAGGGGGTAAAATCCACTACTTTCTTGAGCATCAGGCCGCCCAGGTGAATGAGCAGGATGATGCCCACAAAAACAACCAGGAAGGTAACGTAGGGCAAGAGCCCATGCGCGTCGCCAATAAAACCGGCCATCAGGGGCAGGGCCGTGTCCAGCAGTTTCAGGCCGCCAAGTATAGCCAGCACCAGCGCCACCAACGACACCAGCTCCAGCAGCAGGCCCTTCCGGAAACCCATGAAGGCGCCATAGGCAATCGGAATAGCCAGAAAAATGTCAAACATACTCATAATCTATAAAAAGGGTGGAAGTAGCAGCACTTCATACATTTGGGCAAAGTATAGCCCACCCATACTTTACCCGGAAGCTACAGCTGTTGCAGCCTTGGAAGAATGGCGGCAACAGCTGCAAATTTATACTTTAAAAATCGGTATTGTTCAGCAGGTCGCTTACTGCCTGAGAAATGGCGCGTCCGTCGGCCTGGCCGGCCAGCTCTTTGGAGGCTACGCCCATTACCTTGCCCAGGTCGGAGGGACCGGTGGCGCCCACCCGCTGGATAATCTCTACCAGGCGTATGCGCAGGTCGCCCTCGTCGAGTTGCTTGGGCAGGTATTCTTCAATCACGGCCAGCTCGGCCATTTCTACCTGCTCCAGGTCGGCGCGGCCCTGCTGGGCGTATAGTTCTGCCGATTCGCGGCGCTGCTTGGCAGCCTTGGTCAGCAGCTTTAACTCAGTGGCCTGATCAATGCCCTCGGTGCCGCCCTTCTCGGTTTCGGCCAGCATAATCAGCGACTTTATCCCTCTGAGTGCCTGCAGGCGTGCTTTATCTTTGGCTAGCATTGCCTGTTTGATGTCAGCATCGATGCGTTGTTTTAGCGTCATAGTTTTTGGTTTTATACTTTATCTGATTGAGATGCTATTGCTTACGTGGCTATCAGCTCCAAAGGCCATATCCGCCTACTGTCATCTTACATAAAATTCCACTAATTTAGTCATTCTAAACTCGTATGATAACAACAGGGCTGCGGTCCGAAAAATAGAGCCATGACAAAGCTGAGTGTAAATATAAACAAAATTGCCACGCTGCGGAACGCCCGCGGCGGCGACAGGCCAAATGTAGTGCAGGCGGCCAAAGACTGCGAGCGCTTCGGCGCCCAGGGCATCACGGTGCACCCACGCCCCGACGAGCGCCACATCCGCTACCGCGACGTGTACGACCTGAAGGAGGTGGTCACCACCGAGTTCAACATCGAAGGCAATCCCACGCCGGAGTTTTTGAAATTGGTAAAGGAGATAAAACCTGCCCAGGCTACGCTCGTGCCCGACGCTCCGGACGCCATCACCTCCAACGCCGGCTGGGACACCCTCAAGCACAAGGACTTCCTGACGGACGTGATTCTGGAGCTCAAAGAACTCGGCATCCGCACGTCTATTTTCGTGGACCCGGTGGAAAGTATCATCGAGGGCGCTGCCCTGGTGGAGACAGACCGCGTGGAGCTGTATACCGAGGCCTATGCCGTTAACTACCACAAAAACCGCGAGGAGGCAATCGCGCCATACTTGAAGGCCGCCCTGAAAGCGCAGGAGTACGGCATCGGTCTGAACGCCGGCCACGACCTGGACCTGGACAACCTCAAGTACCTGCACGACACGCTGCCGGGCCTGCTGGAAGTTAGCATCGGCCACGCCCTGATTTGCGACGCGTTATACTTGGGGCTGGAGAACACGATACAGCTCTACCTCCGCCAGCTTAAGTAGATGGTCTACCCCATCGGCATAAAAGAGTTTCTACAGAAGGCCAGACAGCTGCCTGTGCTGGACGTGCGCGCCCCCAAAGAGTATGCGGCCGGTCATATTCCTGCGGCACATTCCTTCCCCATTTTTGACGATGCGCAGCGCGCCAAGGTAGGCACCGCCTACAAACAGCAGGGCCACGACCCGGCCGTACTCATCGGCTTGGACTTGTTCGGTCCGCGCATGTCAGGCTTTGTGAAGGAGGCCGGGAAGCTGGCGAAAAACAAAAAGGTGCTGGTGCACTGCTGGCGTGGCGGGATGCGCAGCGGCGCTATGGCCTGGCTGCTTGGTTTTTCCGGGTTTGAGGTATACTTGCTGAAGGGGGGCTACAAAGCTTTTCGCCGGTTGGTGCAGGCCGAGTTCGAGAAGCCCCGCCGGCTGGTTATACTTAGCGGCCACACGGGCAGCGGCAAAACCGATATCCTGCCATACTTGCACAGGCACGGCCAGCAAAGTATAGACCTGGAAAAGCTCGCTGCCCATAAAGGCTCCGCCTTCGGAAGTATAGGCATGCCCCTTCAGCCCTCCACCGAACACTTCGAGAACCTGCTGGGCATGGAGCTGCTGCAGCTGGATGCGCGGCAACCGCTGTGGCTGGAGGATGAAAGCATCACCATCGGCAAAGTACAGCTGCCCAAACCGCTCTTCGACCAGATGCAAGCCGCGCCCACCATCATGCTGCAGGTGCCCCACAAGCTTCGGGTACAGAAACTGGCCCAGGAGTATTGCCGTACCGACGAAGCCATACTTGCCACCGCTATCCTGAAAATCAAAAAGCGTTTGGGAGGCCTGGCTACGAAAGAGGCCCTGGCCGCCATCTCAGATGGCGATATGGAGAAGATGGTGGAAATCGCCCTGACGTATTATGACAAGGCCTATACTTTCGACCTGGCCAAAAAGCAGCACGTGCTGCCGCTGGAGCTGCCCGGTATAGCCCCCGAAGAAAACGCTGCCCAGGTGGTAGCCTTTGCCAAACAACATAACCTGCTTTAACCATGGAAGAAACATCCACCGAAAGTATAAGACTAACCCAGTACAGCCATGGCGCTGGCTGCGGCTGCAAAATATCCCCCAAAGTGCTCGACGCCATCCTGCACACCGATATCACCTACCCGGAGGAGAAAAACTTATTAGTTGGCAACAGCTCCCGCGACGATGCCGCCGTGTATGACATCGGCCAGGGCCGCGCCGTTATCAGCACCACCGACTTTTTCATGCCGATTGTGGATGACGCCTATGATTTCGGAAGGATTGCCTCGGCTAACGCTATTTCGGATGTGTACGCCATGGGTGGCACGCCGATGATGGCCATTGCCGTGCTGGGTTGGCCCGTGGACAAGCTGGCCCCGGAAGTAGCCAAGCGCGTCATAGAAGGCAGCCGCAGCATCTGCCACGAGACAGGCATTCCGCTAGCCGGTGGCCACAGCATCGACAGCCCGGAGCCCATCTTCGGACTAGCCGTCACGGGCATGGTAGATATCCAACACCTGAAGCGCAACGACACGGCCACTGCCGGCTGCGAGCTATACTTAACCAAACCGCTGGGCGTGGGTATACTTTCTACGGCCCAGAAAAAAGCCATCCTGAAACCCGAGCACGCGCACCTGGCCCCACAGCAAATGATGCAGCTCAACAAGATTGGGGCAGAGCTTGGGCAACTGCCACAGGTAAAAGCCATGACCGACGTCACCGGATTTGGTTTGATGGGTCACCTTTCGGAGATGTGCGAGGGCAGTAACCTGAGCGCCGAAGTATACTTTGATAAAGTGCCGGTGATACCGGAGGCGCTGGAGTACCTGGCGCAGAAAGCCATTCCCGGCGGCACCCACCGCAACTTCGACAGCTACGGCCATAAGTTAGCCGAGCTCACCCCAGACCAAAAGCACCTGCTCTGCGACCCACAAACCAGCGGTGGCCTATTAGTGGCTGTTGACCCGGCAGGCCGCGAGGAGGTACTGGCAATTTTCGAGAAGTATAACCTGCAACTGAAGCCGCTGGGCGTGCTAACAGAGCGGGAGAAGGACGGGAAGTTGATAAGAGTAGTGTAAGTATAAACTTATGAGCAGAGGCAAGTATAAGAAGTTATACTATGTACCGGGGCTAATTAGTTTGGTCCTGTTGCCTTTGCTGTTGGTTTACTTCGGAAGGAAGGAAATTCAGAAGCTGGATTTAAGAGTTATTGAGATTAATTTCTGGAACCCAAGTTTTAGTAGTCACTGGCATTTCCCCGAACGGAATTATAAACAAGTTATACTTACAGGCGATATAACTAAAGATAAAGTTGCGCTCGAGAATGCTAAGCAGTTTATCAAAAAATTATATACTTCAGAAGATACACTTAACGGCATTCAATTTATACTTCAAGACTCTGCTTCATATGGTTCATTTGTAGGTCTGATAAATTACTTCAAAAAAGAAGACATTAGAAATGTTCTACCATATGGGAATAACCTTTGGGTATCTTATCCTTCTCCACCCAAGCGAGTTGTGGGGGAAGTTCCAATATCCACTGAATGCCTTTTATGTGATGATATTATAGTTGTGCCGCCTGCTGCTAAACAACTAACTATTTTTGAGCAATTACAAAACACGCTCCATACTTATAGTACAGGCATAAAAAAACTTTTGCCAACCATAGCACTTCTAGCTATTCTAATAGCTTTAACTATAACCCAAATTACCAGACGCTCCATAGCAACTATAGACTAATCTTACCACTTATACTTTCGTAAGCATTACCTATATTAACTACAACGAAATGAAACTACACTATAAGGAAATGGGCCACGGCCAGCCGCTGCTGATTCTGCACGGCCTGTTTGGCACATTGGACAACTGGGCTACCCTGGCCAAGCGCCTGGCGGAACACTACAACGTATTTCTGGTAGACCTGCGCAACCACGGCCGCTCGCCCCACAACGAGGAGCACAACTACGACGTGATGGCCGACGATGTGCTGCGCCTGGTAGACGAATTAGGCATCCCCACTCCGGCCATCATGGGCCACTCCATGGGCGGCAAAGTCGCCATGAAGTATGCCCTCAAGTACCCTACCCGCATCACCAAATTAATTGTGGTGGACATCGCCCCCAAGGCCTACCCGCCGCACCACGACGATATTCTTAATGCCCTGCAGTCGGTGGACCTGAGTACGGCTACCAGCCGGGGCGAGATAGACAAGCAACTGGCGCAAAGTATAAAAGAGGAGGACGTGCGTCTCTTCCTGATGAAAAACCTCTACCGCAAAGAGGACAATAGCTTTGGCTGGCGCATGAACCTGGATGCTCTCTGTAACAACTACGACCACATCGCCGCTGCCATCACCTCTGATACGCCTTTTAAAAAGAACGCCCTGTTCATAAAAGGTGGTCGCTCGGGCTACATCAAGCAGGAAGACATCTATGGCAATATCGAGCACCTCTTTACGCTCGTTGAAGTAGAAACTATTCCGGGGGTGGGCCACTGGGTGCATGCCGAGGCGCCAGACGAAGTATACAATCTGGTTACCAGGTTTCTGAGCACTGACTAGGACTAGGATTCGCAGGATTTAAGGATGTTTAGGATAAAGTATAAGATTAGGTTAAAGTATAGCATCTAAGTTATACCTATACTTTGCCAGCCCTCCTGTTAATCTTCTAATCCTAATAAACCTGACAAAAGCTGCCACTGCCCCAAAGCGGTGGCAGTTCTACTTTGTAGCCTCAAACAATTTAACAATCCACCAATCCAACAATGTACTTACCTTTGTACCATGAAAAAGACCGGCACTTTATACTTAATTCCGACCATACTGGCAGAGGATACGCAGAACCAGGTGATCTCGCCACAGGTAAAGGACACGGTGCAGCACCTGACCTACTTTATTGTGGAGAACCTGCGCACGGCCCGCCGCTTCGTGAAAAGCATCTGCCCCGAGCTGGTGATTGAGCAGCTAACGTTTGTGCAGGTGGACAAGGATGCCACGCCGGCACAAGTACAGTCCTCTTTAAAGCCGCTGCTGGAGCAAGGGATGGATGCCGGTATTATTTCAGAAGCAGGCTGCCCCGGCATTGCTGACCCCGGCGCCGAAGTGGTGAAGTATGCGCACCAGAAAAGTATAAAAGTAGTGCCCTTTGCCGGTCCTTCGGCTATACTTCTGAGTTTAATGGCCAGCGGCTTTAACGGCCAGCAGTTCTGCTTCCACGGGTACCTGCCCATCGAAAAACGCGACAGGCTGCAGGCACTGCGCCAACTGGAAAAGGAAATGCAGCAGCGCAACCAGACGCAGATTTTCATGGAAACGCCCTACCGCAACAACAAGCTGCTCGAAGACCTGCTTGCCACCCTGCACCCCGACACCAAACTTTGCATTGCCGCCAACATTACCTCCCCGGAGCACGAGTTCATCCAAACCAAAAGTATAAACCAGTGGCGCGGCAAGCTCCCCGACATCCACAAACAGCCGGCGGTGTTTTTGATTTACAAATAGGGCTTACCAGTCTGCCGGAAACACTGTGGTAGATCCTGGCAATTCGAGGCAATCATCGGGGAACTGGTAAGGCAAAAAGCCATGGTTTATCTCGTTGCGAAGCACGGTGATTTCCTTTGCTGTAACCGATGATACATCAAAGAAGCCAATCACCTGCTCATGCTCATTATTTGGGTTATACATATTGCCCACTACGCGTGCCGGAGGAGGATCGAACACAGTACCGGTGGCTTCCTTCTGCTGCTCCATAATGCGGTAAAACTCATAAGCCTCCTCCGTTACAGTATATTGGTATATTTTCAGCTTATGCTTCACGCCGAAGTAGCGGTAAAAAGGAATAAACAACACCTCCTGGTTAATAACTCTGTTGCCATCTGTCAAACGGTCGTCTACCACCTTAAACCTGTCCAGCTTTTCTGTTAGCAGGCATTTGGCACAGCAATCCTTGGGTTGCGGCTTTCCGTATCGATTAATATAGTACCAGGGCTGTGTGAACACCTCATAGTTTACCAAAAACGACCACCTCAGGAAGTTCTTCTCCCCTGCCGGGTCCTGGTAATCGACCAGCACTTTATACCCCGGAAAGCGCGTTTTCTCGCGGTCCCCTTTAAAGGCGTATAGTTGCTCATCCATTTCCAGGTGCAACTTGTCCACAGGAATAGGCCTCGGCATAGTTATCCACGGAGATTGGTAAACAGAATCGCCGATACTAACATGAAGCATATATGCTTTGCCCGGTTCCCCGTATGCAGCGGAGCCATCAATCGGGTAATAGCGCGAGGTAG
Organism: Pontibacter chinhatensis; assembly: GCF_900113285.1. Lineage (GTDB taxonomy): Bacteria > Bacteroidota > Bacteroidia > Cytophagales > Hymenobacteraceae > Pontibacter > Pontibacter chinhatensis. The sequence goes on along the minus strand of NZ_FOOT01000009.1, from coordinate 53,904 downwards.
CCGTATCGTATGCAAATACATACCTAGTGGTTCCATCCATGCTACTAACGTATACAAAAGCCGCTGTATCGTACTCCATATAAGTGTTGTTATATGGTTTAGCGTATGACAGCCGCACATAATTATGCTCCGGGTCATTTGTAAAGCTACCCTCAATTACCAAATGCCTTTGCTGGTCTTTATCCTTTATATTGATGGGATCAATACATCCCGACATCAGGAGCAGAAGCGCAAACAAGAGTGTTACTCTCAGCATATCAGGTTAAAATTTAACATTGAAATTTATAGAAGGGATAGGCATGCCTATCACAGAGAGTTTATATGCACCAGCAGGGGCACCGTAGTAGTGCTGGTACAGGGTGGAGTAGGCATTCTTTCTGCCATACAAATTATAGACAGAGATGCCCCAGGTATAAGTTGCCCTTTCCCTGACGATTGGCTCGCGGTTGAAAGAGAGATCCAGCCTATGGTAATCCGGCATGCGCGCCTGGTTACGGCCTACATAGTTCGCAAATATCTGGTCATGGTACCTGTACCAGGAGTCTGCCCCGGTTATGGGCCTGCCGGTACTGTAGGTAAAGTTCGCGGACACGTTCCAGTTGAGCCAGGCCTTGTAATTGGCAAAGATGTTCAGGTTGACAGGCTTGTCGTAATTAGAGGGGTAAAGCTTCCCGTCGTTGATTGTTTCTTCTCTGGTTGGCCCTTTTATTCTTCTTAAGGCTCGGGAATACGTCATGCTTAGCCAGCCGGTTAAGCGCCCCTGGTTCTTTTTTACCAGCCACTCCGATCCGTAGGCATGGCCTTCCCCGAACAGTAAATCCGCATCAAGGTTAGGGTTCAGCAGCAACACAGCACCATCCTTGTAATCTATCTGGTTGTACAGCTTCCTATAGTATACCTCCCAGCTAAACTCATATACGTTGTCCGGCTGCAAGTAAAAATAACCTAAGGAGACCTGATCAGCCACCTGTGGTTTGATGTCCCTGTTCGATAGCTTCCAAACATCCACCGGCGTGATGGCGGCAGTGTTAGAGATTAGCTGAATGTACTGCCTGGTGCGGCTAATACCGGTTTTCAAGGAAGCATTTTCTGTAAGTGAGTATTTAAGAGAAGCACGGGGCTCCAGCCCCTGGTAGGTCTGCACCACACTGCCTGCACTTATAAACAAAGTATCCAGAATGTACTTGTCGTTTTTTGGCCTGCCTTCCCAGTAGCGGTAAATTTCAGAAGGCCCTACTTTCGTGAAGTGAGAATAGCGCAGCCCTAGCGAGAAGGTAAGCTTATCATTGACTTTTATCTCATCATTAATGTATGCCGCAGCCTCATAGCCTTTGTCTTCTCTCAAAGTACGCCGGTTAAGGCTAGACGTACCGTACGGCACCAGATCGCCCGGCTGTATGGCATACGCTGATGCCTCTCCACCAAAATCAATCTGATGGTTTTGCAGGCCAAAATAGCCCAGGTTTAGCTTTACCTGCGACAGGTCTATACCTGAGTTCAGCTTAAACTCTTCGCCTGTAGCAATGCCTTCTACTGTGTTATGGTAAACGCTCTTCACCAGTGTGACAGAGCCCGTAAAATCATTATGAAACAGATGGGTCCACTTTAGCGAGCCAAGCGTGTTGGTCCAGCTATAGGTAGTATCATAGGGAAACTTAAAGCCATCAGCGCTGTGGTAGCCGGAGAAGGTGAGGCTGTTCTTTTCGTTTAGCTGGTACTTCAGCTTCAGGTTGCCATCATAGAAAAAGCCTGAGCTGTTCTTCACATTCTCACTCTGGAAAAGCTTCATCAGGTAGTTAGGGTAAGCGCCACGGAAGGCCGCAAGCACCGTTACTTTATCCGATAGAGGCCCATCTATACTTAGTTTTGCGGTGATAGGCGTTATACCTGCCTCATACTCCATTTTTTCTGTGTTGCCATCCCGGAGGCTCACATCCAGAATAGAAGAAATGCGCCCCCCGTAGGCAGCAGATATTCCACTCCGGTGCAGGGTAAAGCTTTTTAAGATGTCAGGGTTATAAACCGAATAGAAGCCAAACAAGTGATTGGCGTTGAAAAGTGGGGCACCATCCATCAGCACCAGGTTCTGGTCAGAGCTTCCGCCGCGCACATAAAATCCGGCTGTTCCCTCTCCTGCGTTTACTACGCCCGGCATCGCCGACACGGCTCTTATCACATCGGCCTCACCGAGCAGTTTCGGCATCCGCGTCAGCAGCTCCTGATCCATGAAGCTGCTCCCCATCTGCACGGAGTTGATATCGATGATGGAGTTAGTGGTAATTTCTACCTGGTTCAGGCTAACTTTCTGCTCTCCCAGCTTAAGCACAACCTCCTTATTATTATCCAGCACGATGGTTTCCTTAAGTGGGGCCATCCCGATATACTGGCACGTAAGCTCATAGGTGCCATTGGACAGCCGGGTAGTAAAGCGCCCCTGCTTGTTTGTCAGAACACCCTTGTCACCGGGCCTAATCACGATAAAGGCTCCTTCCAGTCGTTCGCCAGCCGCATTCGTCACGACGCCGGATAACCTGTACTGCTTATCTTCGGCTTGTTGTGCCTGTACGGCTTGCATCAGCAGCAGCCCTATTACAAGGAGTTTGAAAATCCTGATTAACATAGGATAGACTTATTTTTATATCGTCTATCCTAAATATATAAAATTTCGAAGACAATACTGGGCAGATATATAATTATTCTTGACGCTTCATTTCCAGATACAGGCAGTTTATTGCAGCGAAAAAAGAAAAGGCCCCCGGAAACCGAGGGCCTTTTTCCAATGAAGAAGACTACTACCTAGTATTCTAAGTTATTTACTTTCATTATGAAATACTTGTTTATTTTACGTCCCACCAAGGTTTTACGCCAAGGCTGTTTTTACCACCTATACGCTGAACTGCATCGGCATAGCTAGTACCGTTCAGAGAGGCCTCCGTAACAGGGTAGCTCATACGGAATGGCACCATGTCCACGTCTGGGTCTACTGAGCCATCAGCAGGGGCTACGAAGATTTCCTCTCCTGTGTATGGGTCATCAAAGTCCAAGCGCAGGCGCTCAAACCAGGACTGGATTCCCTGGCCATACATGGCGATCCACTTCTGAGATCCGATCAGGTCAAGAGCAGTTTCCAGATCTGGGGCAGTGCTGGAGTTACGAGACTCGCTGTAAGGCACCTCTTTCAGGTACTCCTCATACTCTGCAGTAGACAGGCCAGTTTCTTCGAAAGAAGCTTTGATGCCATTCTCATAGTGCTGCTTCGCGGTTAGTGGCGTAGCGCCAATACCACGGGCAGCAACCTCTGCCAGCATGAACTCAACCTCAGGATAAGCCAGAATGTAAGTCGGGGCTGTCTCGCCTATTACATAGTCGCCCGGCAAGCTTACAATTTTAGCATCACCGTTAGAGTTTCCATTGCCGGCATTTAAACCGTATGGCTCACCTACGTACTGTGGGTTTCCATTTGCATCCAGAATTGGGGAGAAGCTGGAACCCAGCGGGTTGCCTGTTCCCAATGGTCTGGCGAACACCGCAATACGAGGGTCGTCATACTTTTGCAGGTAATCTACAAACGGCTCAGCTACCGAGAAGTCAATCCTGGTTTTATAAGCCTCGGCCAGCGGATTGTTGTTAGGCGCTCCTGAAATCCAGGCAAACTTGGCACTCTCAGCGTTTGAAGAGATAAAGCCTGCACTGCTGTTAAGCGCCTTGTTGATGTGCTCTGTGGCAGTTGCCTGGTCAGCGTCATACATGCGCAGGGCTATGCGCAGACGAAGCGAGTTGGCAAACTTTTTCCACAGCGCCACATTGCCGCTATACATGACATCACCACTTTGGAAACTTGGGCTAGCCTCATCCAGGATAGCGATTTGCTCATCCAGCGTGTTCAGCACCCCAATGTAAATATCCTTACCGTTATCATACTTTGGTGTAACATTCTCTGTGCTCAGCGCCTCGCTATAAGGTACCGGGCCTCCATAAATGTCAGACAAAGTCTGGAAGGTCATAGCCTTCATGATCTCGGCAATGGCAATGCGGTTTTCGAAGCCATTTAACTGGTTCTCAGCCTCAATTTCCTGAGCAGTGGTCAACTCCCGCAATACACTTGCATAGAAAGTGTTCCACATGGTCTGGTTAACGCCTTCACGAATCTGGTAACGGCTCTCGTCCGTGTACTGCGTGGAGGACCAGTACTGGGCATAGTACATACCCATACGGGCATTGTTCCAGGCATCCCCGATGTTAGTGGCATAGTTGTACTGCGCCGTTGCCAGCAGTTGCGCAGATGTTGCGTTTGCCGGTTGGTTAGGGTTGATGTTCATCTCCTCGAAGTCTTCTGTACAAGACACCATAGAGAAGAGCGCGGCCCCAAGCAATAGCTTATTATATAACTTCATATTTATCTAGGTTGAAATCGTTTAACTAAGTACTACAGTCCCAGCGTCAGGGTAAATCCGTAAGAACGAACAGACGGTAAAGCGCCACCCTCGATGCCTTGAACGTTAGTGATAGAGTTTGTAATGTTTGATGGGTCTACGTGGTCAGAGTTAGACTTGATCAGCCACAGGTTTCTGCCAACAAACGCCAGTCTTACACTATTGAACGGAGTTCTCTCCACCAGGCTGTTTGGCAAGCTGTAACCAAGGCTCGCCTCGCGCAGGTAGATGTAGCTTGCATCGATAATGTCAGCCGCACCAATTCTGTAGCCACCATTCACGTAGAAGTATGTTTCGGCGTCAATAACCTGTGCATTTGGCGTGCCATCTGAAAGCACACCAGGAGTAACTAAACCATCTTCTCGTATGCTACCTTCTGCAGTTTCTTCCAGCATACCTGAGTAACGTCCGAACATCTGCGTAGTAGAGAAGAAGTCGCCACCTTTCTGGAAGTCAACCAGCGCTGACAGGCTCAGGCCTTTGTAGCGGAACGTGTTGGTTACACCACCAGTAAAGTCAGGAAGCACAGAGCCGATTACCTTCTGCTCAGCAGAGCGAGCATAGTAGCCTTGCGGAAGAACAATTTTTCTGCCCTGATCATCATACTGGTAGTCATATCCGATGATAGAACCAAAAGACTCTCCCTCGCGGGCCTGCAGCTGTACTGCAAACGGAGCATTCGTAATCACCATTGTTTTCTGATCGTCGGTCAGCTTGATGATCTTGTTCTGGTTCTTAGCCCAGCTCAGGTTGATATCCCAGCTAAAGTCATTTGTTCTTACTGGTGTACCATACAGGTTGAGTTCCACCCCTTTGTTTTCCACCTCACCCGCGTTAATGTAGCGGAAGGTAAAGCCTGTGGCAGCTGAAAGGCTAAGCGGAATAATCTGGTTTTTGGTTTTTCTGTTGTAGTATGACGCATTGATACCCAATCTGTCGTCGAATACACGCCACTCAGTACCAAACTCGTATTCTGTAGAAATCTCTGGCTTCAGCTCTGCGTTAGGCAGTGTGTTTGGCACAGAAACTCTTGACTCAGAGCCAAACGGCGTGTTCAGCGCGTAAGTCAGGATTGTGTTGTAAGGATCAGTGTCGTTACCTACCTGTGCTACGGCTGCACGCACTTTAGCCAGGTTCAGCCAAGGAGCATCAATCAGGTCCGTGAATACATACGACAGGGACGCCGCTGGATAAAAGTAAGAGTTCTCTCCTTCTGGCAGTGTAGAAGACCAGTCGTTACGGGCGCTCAGATCCAAGAACAACTGCTCACGGAAACCGAATGAGGCACTAGCAAACAGGGAGTTTATCTGCTTCTCTGTTTTTTCGTCCGTAATAGCAGGACGGCCTACTGATGCACCCAGGTTGTATACTTCTGAGCTCAGACCATCTACCGTAGAACCTGCGAATATATTGCGGGTGCGTGTCATTCTGTTAGCACCAACAAATGCATTCAGAGAGAAATCATCAGACAGGTCTTTGTTGAAGTTTAATAAACCCTGGATGTTGTTCTCCATGAAGTCGATCTTGTACAGCGTGTAGTCAGAAATCTCCTGAGAACCTGGAGCGATACGCTCTTCCTGTGTTTCAGAGTAGGTATCTGTTGATACTCTTACGTCAGCGCTCAGGTAATCCGTGATTTTGTAGTTCGCGTTCACGTTACCGAAGATACGGTCTCTACCGTCGTTCTGGTAGTTCTTATAACGCACCCAGTAAGGGTTGTTAGAATACTTAGGAGCCACGTTATCCCAAGAAGTACGGTTCCATGACAACTGCGTACCGTCTGGCAGCATGTAGTTTTTCTGCTTATCGTTGTCTATCTGGCGCTGGCCCCACTGCGTGAACTGCTGCAGTACGTTTGAGCCATCATAACCAGTACCCGGACGACCTTTCGCCTCGTGCGTTACGTAGTTGGCGCTGGCAGACACATTCAGCCTGTCGGTTACTTTGTAACCACCGTTGAAGCTCAGGTTATGACGGGTCATTTCTGAGTTAGGCAGGATAAAGTTCTGGTCCAGGTTCGAGTAAGACAAACGGAAAGAACCCTTGTCGTTAGCACCATCCACGGCGATAGAGTTAGTCAGAGTAGTACCTGTCTCGAAGAAGTCGCGGATGTTGTTTGGCTGCGCCTCCCATCTTGCCAGTTCACCAAAGTTAGGGTTACCTAACTCCTTATCCCAGCTCCAGTAAGGACGGTAAAGCTGACCTTCAAATTTAGGTCCCCAGGATTCGTCCACATCGTAGTCAGGGATCAGGTCATAGCTACCCTTTCCATCGCCATCGTCATAGGCACCCTGTCTTCCTTCCGGGAAGGCCTCTGGATTTTCATTATAGTATAGCTTTGAGAGCGCATAGCCACCGCCATACTTGTTCTGATACTTAGGCAGTATGTATACTTTGTCCATGGTTAGGCCAAGCGTATAGGTAACGCCTATACCACCACCTTTTCTCTCTCCTTTCTTAGTTGTGATTACGATAACACCGTTGGCACCACGGCTACCGTAAAGCGATGTTGCTGCGGCACCCTTCAGTACAGTTATCTCAGCAATATCATTTGGGTTGATATCCTGGATGGCGCTACCGTAGTCGTAACCACCGCCACCGCGCTGCTGGTTGGTGGAGTTAGTGTTGGAGTTCTCGATTGGCACACCATCCACTACGAACAGGGCGTTGTTGTTGCCGCTGATAGAGCTTACACCGCGCATGGTAACCCTTGCAGAACCACCCATAGCGCCAGAGTTAGTACCAACTTGCACACCGGCAATTCTACCGGAGAGCGAGTTTACAACGTTTGTCTCGCGCACCTGGCTTAGCTCCTCACCGCTTACAGTCTGAGAAGAGTAACCGATTGATTTTTCCTCTCTGGCAATACCAAGAGCAGTTACCACCACCTCGCTAAGTTGCTGCGTGTTTACAGGCAGGTTCACGTCTACTGTATTACTGGAGCCAATAGGGCGCTCCACTGTTTGGTAACCAATAAAACTGAACACCAAGGTGTTACCTCCTTCTGGCACATTAATAGAATAAGTACCATCTGCTGAGGTAGCAGTACCTACCGTGGTTCCTTTAACCAGAACTGTAACGCCTGGTAAAGGTTGGCTGGTAGCAGCATCCGTTACTCTACCAGTAATAGCCCTTACCTGTGCCATGGCCTGGTGCAACAGGGCCGTCACAAGCAAGAGGCTCAGAAATAGAATTTTCTTCATTGTGTTTTAGTTTAAAGTGAGAGTTAATGTAGTTTACAAGCTAAAACAAGGCAGTAAAAGCCCCGTGTAACGTAGCCTAAGGGCAAGGCTACGCCATGCTAACTACAAAAGCATGGTAGCCTTTGCAGCAGCCGTATGCCAACAACTCCGAAACAGGTGCACGCTACCCTACACGCGAATATGTGGGGCAGCAGCTACACTTACCTCAGAGGCAGTAACTATGACGTTATGAATCGAATAGATGGAGGTTGCTTCAGACACCCCGAGGGTGAGGCAAGAATGAGTAAAGAGTTCGCCATAAAAATTTTGTTTAGGTGAGATGATTCAACAAGTTTATCAAAAAGCAACTATAATCACAAGATTATTATTTACTTTTTTCAATATTCTACTCCTGCACTAATACTTATTAATTTGTTATTTCTAAAACATCTAGCTGATTATCAAGAGAGAACTGCTCATGTGTTTTAGCAATTATTTGATAACACTATAAATATTCATTTCTGAAGAGCAGCACATGGCTTGTACCGATTGCACCTCAGAGGTTAATCTACGCAGAAAGCAAATTTTGGATAACCTAAATATTAATTTATCTAATATAGACTATAATTTAGCAGTGCCACTGCCTGGCAAAATGTTATATACCTGCTTGTTAAAATTTTTTAAGTAAGTGTTTTGAAGACCTGGATTTTTTGCCGGTGGGGATGATTGAGTAGATTTATGGCACTTTCTCTTTGAGGTATAACAAAAAAGGCTCCCGAATACGGGAGCCTTTTCCAATGAAGAAGCCTATTACTCCTTTTTGTTAATCTTAGCCCTATTACTGGACGTCCCAGAAAAGCCGGGTGCTTGCCTCATCCCCTCCGATAGCTGCTGCTGCAGCAGCGCGGTTCTCAGGATTAAGCGTCTGCTCATTGACAGGGTAGATCAGGCGCTTTGGAATTATCAACTCAACTGAGCCAGGAACAGCCGGTGGCTGTAAATCCGGGGCGTCCAGCCTTCGCCATTCCAGCCAGGCATCAAAACCACGGTTATAGAGCGCAATCCATTTCTGGGTTCCAATCTTCTGCCGCCAGTCGCCAGGAGCTGAAGTATAATTTACCCCAGGCTGAGACAGGTAGGCTTCCGCTTCCTCCGCTGTTCTACCCCAGTAGGTAATAGAGGCAGTGATGGCGTTATTATAGTGCTCTTCGGCTGTGCCTGGCACATTAAAGCCTCTTTCCACGGCCTCTGCCAGCAGGAACTCTACTTCTGAGTAGTCCAGCATCAGCGCCTCGAAGTTAGGAGCCGCTATTTTGGCACTCACCGTTGAGAAGGAAGTATAGGTATTCTGGAAACCATACTGCCCGCCAATGAACTCCCCGTTAACCGTGGTAAAATACTCCGGCCTTCTCGGGTCATTCAGCTCATTCATAACATCAACCAGCGTGCTGGCGGCGACATAGTCCTCTCTGGATGTGAAGGGTCCCTTCACGTTGTCGGAGATCGGGTTGTTGTTAGGTGGCGCATCCAGGTACTGGATAACGGCATTATCTGCATTACTCGTAAACACGTTCGGTGCAGCCTCCTCCACTAACGTCCTGGCCTGGCCCGGGTCTACATCCGCCAGCACCATGCCCATCTTCAACTTCAGGGAATTACCAAACTTCAACCACTGTGTCATGTCTCCGTTGTAAAACAGGTCGCCTTCCTCGAAGCCTGAAGAACCAGGATCTATCAGCCCTATCGCAGTGTTAAGACGCCTGATGAGGTCATTGTAAATTGCCTGGTCATCGTCATAAACGGGCAAAGCGTTTGTTGGATCAAGCGCCTCTGTATAGGGAACATCACCCCAGGTTGTCACTATCACGAACCAGGTATACACCTCCATCATCTCTATTTGCGCCAGCTGATTATTCTTTTCGCCTGCCTCCAAAAACTCATTTTCATTCACCAGGCTTTTGGCTTCTTTTAGATCTATCAGGGCATCACGGTACAGTTCCTGCCACATGTTCTGTGGGATAAGCCGCTGCACCATGTTATACCTGGGCTCATCCACGTACTGGGTCGAAGCCCAGTGCTGCACATAAAACCTATAGTTATTGAAGTTCACATTTGGCGTAGCCAGCACATCCGATACGCTCAGCACCGCATTGGTAAAAAGTGTTGCAGGCGGCGCCTCTGTCGTTCTCTTCGGATCCACATTATAATCATCCAAATCATCCACGCATGATGCCACCAGCACCATCGAGAACAAGAATATCAGAATCTTTTTCATCTCTTTGCTCTTAAAAATTTAATCTCACGTTAAATCCGTAGGTTTTGAGGGCTGGGTAGGCACCGCTCTGATAGCCTCTGCCTGCATTGCCGGAGCTGATGCCCTCCTCCGGATCTGAGTACTTCATGTTCTTGTGGATAATCCACAGGTTGCGGCCGATCAGTTGCAGGTCTACCCCTTTGATGAAGCCGAGGTTCTCAATCAGCGTCTGAGGCAGGGCGTATGACAGGGCAACTTCTCTCAATTTCACAAAGCTACCATCATACACATACCAGGATTTAGGGGCACCAACACCGTTGTTAGCGGCATAACCAAAAGGAGTCTGGCCATTGCCGTCCTGGTTCTCCGCATAAACGTCGTTCGGGGCACCGCTTTCATTTACTCCTGGCAGAAGTATACCACCGCCCTCAGCTACCGGAAGGCGGGAAGGATTTCCTTTATCGTTCAATCCGGCGGAGTTCGGATACAGGCCTGTTGCTTCTCCGTACCATTGGTCCAGGGAGAAAATATCGCCACCGTCACGTATATCAATCAGGAAAGCAAGCGTAATATCCTTGAATGTGATCGAGTTGTTCACACCTCCCAGCCAATCGGGGTTTGGATCACCGATGATGTCATTGGCACCAGGAGTAACCAGGTAGTAGCCATCGGAGTTAACGGTCCTCTGCCCGTTGGTGTAGACGAAGTCGTTGCCTCTAATCACACCGTAAGGATGGCCAACTGCCGCATTAAGCGAAACACCACCCTGGAAGTTTTGCAGCAGCACGTTCTGCACGTCTTCAAACAAGCTTACTACTTCGTTCCTGTTGCGCGAGAAGTTGAGGTTCATTGTCCAGGTGAGATTTGATGTGCGCACGGGTGTAACAAATGCTGCCACCTCAAATCCCTTGTTCTCCACTTCACCTGCGTTAACAAAGCGCTGGGAATAACCAGATGCTGATGTAGTACTCACAGGGATGATCTGATCCACGGTTTTAGAAGTATACCAGGTGAAGTCAAACCCAAAAAGGCTGTTAAAGAACTCTGCCTCCAGACCTGCCTCAAAGCTCTTTGACCGCTCGGGCTGCAGGTTTTCGTTGTTCTTAATGTCTGGAAGCGAGAATAGAGGAATATTACCGAAGCCGGTTGGCTTATCATACACGTCCAGTACACTCAGCGCCGGCGCGTCGTTACCTACCTCAGCATAATTGACCCGCACCTTGCCGAGCGATAGCCACGGGATTTCCAGCGCGTTGGAAAAGACAAAGTTTGCGGCCACAGCAGGATAGAAATAGGAATTGTTATCCTCGGGCAAAGTAGTTGACTTATCCCGGCGGCCTGAAAGCTCCAGGAACACCATTTCTCTGAATCCAAAGTTGGCGCTGGCAAAGATACCGTCTACGCCAATGCGCTCGCCCTCTTCAAACGGTGGAGTGGGAGGATTAGCCGAATTTGACAGCGCATACAGACCAGGAACCACAAGACCACCATTGGTTGTAGCTCTGATAGAGTTCATGCGGCTTCTGCGTAGGTTGGATCCCAACAAGCCTGTGAAGCTGATGTCTTCGGTAATATTCTTGTTGAAGTTTAAGAGGAGGTCGAAGTTTGACTCGTTAAAATCCCGGTCAAACCGTTGATACTGGCTTACGTCCGCACTCCCTACGGCTATACGCTCTTCCTGAAAGTCTGTGGTTGTGTTAAAGGCCGCCCGACCCATTACGTTAAACCAGTCGGTGAATTTGTAGGTAGCTGTAGCGTAACCGTAGAAGTTGTCCCGGCTGTCGTTCGAGAAGTTTTCGTATCTCGTCCAGTAAGGGTTATCGGTAAAGATAGGCCCTGTATTGGTGCTGTTCCAGTTCCAGGTGATGTTCTGGCGGTTTCTAAAGTAAGCGTCTCGTTGCTCTTCTATATCCACGTTGGTTTGCCACCACTGCCTGAAAGCCTGGTTAGGGTTACGCCCCTGGTACCCGGTACCATACCTTCCCACAGCCACGGTGCGAGAGTAGTTGGCAGAGGCACTAACCGTTAATTTGTCGGTAGCGTCATAAGAACCGTTGAAGTTGAACAGATCCTTGTCTATCGTGCTGTTTGGTAGGTTTCCCCTGATATCGTTGCGGGTATAGCCCAGGTTGAAAGTAGTTCTGTCTCCACCACCACTTACCACTACGCTTTGGTTGGAGTTGACACCGGTTTCGTAGAAAGTACTGGGGTCATTTTCAGCCGCTACCCAAGGTCTTGTCTTACCAAAATTCGGGTGGAACGGATCAATGGCATCCCACTGGTACACCTGCAAGTTCGGGTCGAACCGAGGGCCATAGGAAGCATCATCCTGAAACCTTACAACCGGCGCTACTCCGCTGCCTAAATCCGCCGGGTCACGGAACTCCTGGGAGTAGCCTGCGCCGTACTCCTTCTGGTATCGGACAAAGGTGCTTTTATCGATCTCGCTCCAGGTAACACCGCTGTTTACGACTATATTCAGGCTGTTTTTGCGGCCTTTCTTAGTGGTGATCATGATTACGCCGTTGGCTGCACGCGAACCGTACAGAGCTGTCGCCGCCGCTCCCTTCAGTACGTTCACCGACTCGATGTTATCCGGGTTCAGGTCTGCTGCAGCGTTACCCCAGTCTGTGCCTGCCCGACCGCCTTGCTGGTCACCGAAGTCGGGGTTCTGCTGGTAGGCTCTGGTGTTGGTGTTGTTGTTGGCGTTGCTCACCGGCACACCGTCAATCACAAACAGCGCCTGGTTGTTGCCGGTAATAGAGGAATAACCCCGGATCACCACGTTAGTAGACCCACCCATGGTGTTGTTGCTTCTGATATCCAGACCGGCTACTTTACCGGAGAGGGAGTTGACAAAGTCAGCAGGTCTTGTACGGGTAATCTGCTCCCCGCTCACCTGCTGGGCAGAATACGCCAGCTCGTTGCGGGAGCGCTCTATACCCAAGGCAGTTACCACCACTTCCTGCAGTTGCTCGGTGTCTGTAGATAAGGCGACATCAATGGTAGAGGCGTTGCCGATGGTGCGCTCTACTGCCTGATAGCCGATAAAGCTGAAGCTTAAGGTATTGCTGCCTTCGGGTACGTTCAGGGAGAAGGTACCGTCTCCCGCAGTGGCTGTACCTACGGTGGTACCCTTTACCAAAACGGTAACGCCCGGAAGCGGCTGGCTGGTAGTAGCGTCCGTTACCCTGCCAGTGATCGTTCTTCCCTGGGCGAGGCCTTGATTTATCAGGACTGCCACAAGCAAGAAACTGAGTAATATGACTTTCTTCATTGTGCTAGTAGTTAAGAATAAGTGAGAGTTCGGATGTTCAGAAAGTGACCATCAAAAGGATACACGAGACAGGGAAGCAACTGTGAAGCGTGACGTTGAGGCATTTACAAGAGGCGCAAACGGCAAACGGGCGCGAGGAACTACTGCTGCAGGAACAGGCGGGCACAGCATACTGAAGGCATGTAGGCCCTATGTTACTTGCACACTATTTATTACTTATTTAGCTAAGCATTCCTGCGGCTCATGCTTTACTTACCAGGGAGAATCTGGTACAGCACTCACGCCAAATCGGGGAGTAAGAGTTGGTTTCATAGCGACAGACAATTATCAACAAAACAAACCATCACAGAAAAACACAATTTTTATCGCTAGATTAACTACCTTGTAAGGTGGAATAATTTATACTTCTAACGTACCGCTCATCTTTGCAAGCAAATATCTGATAATCAGTGTATTAATATGAAGCCGTCAACAGATACATCGCCTGCTCATGCTGCGGGGCCTTTTTCTCAGAAACGCCCTTATTTTGCAGCAATCACATAAATATTATACGTAAACTCAGAAATATGAGGTGTTTTTTATGATTACTTGGTTATGGTATTGAAAATTACCAAGAACAGATAAAGAAATAAAGCGTGAGACAAGTATGAGATAAATACAAAAACGGCGCGGCCCGAAGCAGTAATATGCTTCGGGCCGCGCCGTTTTTATACTTTAAAAAAGTATGGCTAACGCAGTAGCTGGTAGGTGATGAAGGCCATCACATAGGCCAGGCCGCTCATATAAACCAGTTGCGCTGCAGGCCAGGCCCAGCTCTTGGTTTCGCGGCGCACGATGGCCAGGGTGCTCACGCACTGCATGGCGAACAAGTAGAAGATCATGAGTGAGAAACTCCGCGCCGGAGAGAAGAAGGGCTCTCCGTTATCATCCTTCACCGTTGCAAGCTTCTCTTTGATGGTGGTTACGTTTTCTTCTTCGCCTATGCTATAGATGGTGGACATGGTACCCACAAACACCTCACGGGCCGCAAAAGAAGTAAGCAGGGCAATACCTATCTTCCAGTCGTAACCTAGCGGCTTGATAACAGGCTCTATGGCCTGCCCGAACTTGCCGGCATAGGATACCTCCAGTTGGTGAGAGGCTATTCTGACTTCAGTCTCTTCCTGGGTTAAGCCTTCGTTCTGTGCTTCCACAAGCGCTTGCTGCTCTGCACGCTCAAAGCCATCACCGGGGCCATAGGAGGCCAGCACCCAAAGTATAATGGAGATGGCCACAATGATTTTACCAGCCTCAAACACAAAGGCCTTCACTTTCTCTACAATCGTTAGGCCCACGTTCTTCCAGCGGGGCATTTTGTAGGTTGGGAACTCCATGATGAAGTAGCTGCGCTCGCGGGCCTTGAGGATAACCTTCAGGAGCCAGGCGGAAAGCACAGCCGCCACAAAACCGATCAGGTAAAGCGCCATGAGCACCAGGCCCTGCAGGTTCAGGAATCCGAAGTAGTATACTTCGGGCACCACCAGCGCAATCAGCACAGTATAAACCGGGATGCGAGCCGAGCAACTCATCAGGGGCGTTACGAAGATGGTGATCATGCGGTCCTTCCAGTTCTCAATCGTGCGCGCCGACATTACGGCCGGCACGGCACAGGCCACACCCGAAATCAGCGGCACTACGCTTTTTCCGTTCAGCCCGAACTTGCGCATCACCTTGTCCATCATAAAGGTAACGCGGGCCATGTAGCCAGTCTCCTCCAGGATAGCGATAAAAGCGAAAAGGATGGCAATCTGCGGTATAAATATCAGCACGCCCCCCAGACCGGCAATAACGCCTTCGGTTAGCAGGTTGATAAGCGGTCCTTCAAAATTGCTCTGGATCAGCGCATTCAAGTTAGCAATACCCAGGTCTATGAGATCCATCGGGTAGCTAGCCCAGGCAAAGATGGCCTGAAAGATAAGGAAGAGCAAGCCGAAGAAAATGAGATAACCGTACACCTTGTGCGTCAGGATCTGGTCGAGGCGGTTGCTGAACTTCTCGTCCTTGTCGGCTTTCTCCACGCGCACCACATCCAGCAAAAGCTCGTTGATGCGGGTATAGCGGGCAATCGTTTCCTCTGCCTGGCGGGTGTTCGATTTAAATCCTGCGCTCTCCAGCTGTTCGCCCATCCAGGCTACATCCTCTTCCTTCAGGAATTTAAGGCTCTTGTGGAGGTGCGCGTACTGTAAGGCCAGGTAATCGTTGCTCAGGCCAAAGCGGGATTTTATACTTTGTAGCAGCGGCTGAAGGTCAGAAGGAACAGTATAAAAGGCCTTCTGCGGCGCAGTCAGCTGCTGCGTCATCACAATTTTAAGGGCCGCCACGCCGGCGCCTTTGCGGGCGTTCATCGGGATAACGGGCACCCCCAGTTCGCGCTGCAGCGCATCCACGTCAATCTTTACCCCCTCTTGCTCGGCCACATCCACCATGTTCAGGGCCAGCACCGCCGGCAGCTGCAGGTCGGCCAGCTGCGTGAACAGCAGCAGGTTGCGCTTCAGGTTGGAGGCGTCTGCGGTAACAACAATTAGGTCAGGGGATTGCTTGGAGGCTGGATCATGCAACAGGTCGGTTATCACCCGCTCATCCAGCGACTTGGGGTAAAGGCTGTAAGAGCCCGGCAGATCTATGATCTCGGCTCTGATAGAAGGTGTAAGTTGTATAAAGCCCGATTTCTTATCTACTGTAACCCCCGGAAAGTTGCCAACCTTTTGGTTAAGGCCGGTAAGCTGATTGAACAACGATGTCTTGCCGGAGTTAGGATTACCAATAAGGGCAATTTTCACTTCTGCCGGCTTGGCGATCTTCCGCCCTGCCGGTTTAATCTCAGGTTGGGTAGCTACAGTCATGTTAAGGTCTACGGCTTGAGTAAAATAGTCTCTGCTTCATCTAGGCGCAGGGAGAGCGTATAGTCGTTCACGATGATGGTGATCGGGTCGCCGAGAGGGGCACGGCTGTTCATTTTGATTTCTGCACCGGGTATACAACCCATTTCAAGCAGTTTCAGGCCCATTTCAGGGTCATTCAGGCTAGAGATCACGCCACGCTCGCCTATCTCCATGTCGCGCACCGATCTGCGCACTGCTTGTTTTTCTGCCTTATGTTCCACCTCTATTCGCTCTTTATTTAGACTGTTTATAAACAACTGCAAGTTACGAGGTGTTCAACTTTAAAGCAAAAGAAATAGGAATTTGAGCCATCCGGAAAGCTAAATTCTGAAAATGAGGCAGTTATTTCCTGAAACCGTTCAGATGTAAAGTAAGGCTTTGGCTTATTCCGAATAGAAAATACGCTTTACCCGGGTGCTCACGTTGGTGAGCAATTCGTAGGGGATGGTGCCGATGCGCTGCGCCAGCTCCACCAGCGTCAGCTCCGGCCCGAACACGGTAACAGCGTCTCCGGGCCTTACCGGCACGCCCGTCACGTCGACCATGCACATGTCCATGCACACGTTGCCGATGATGGGGCAGCGCCGGCCGTTGATAAGCACCTCCCCCACCCCGTTGCTAAAGCGGCGGTCGTAGCCGTCGGCATAGCCGATGGCGATGGTAGCGGTGGTTTTGTCCACATCCGCAATCCCCCTGCGGCTGTAGCCCACCGTGTCGCCCTGTTTTATACTTTTCACCTGGGAGACCGTGGTCTTGAGCGTACTCACCGGCCGCAGCGCCTCCTGCTCCGAGCCTGTGGCCTCCACCCCGTACAGGCCGATACCCAAGCGCACCATGTCCAGCTGGTGCTCCGGAAAGCGCACAATGCCCGCCGAGTTGAGGATGTGTTTGATGATTTTATATTTTAGCCGCTCCTCCAGCGTGGTAGCCATACTTCTGAAGCGTGAAATCTGCAGCTGCGAGAAATCGTTGTGGATGGCCTCGTCGGCCCCAGCCAGGTGCGAGAAAGTGCTGGCCACCTGCACCTGCGGGTGCCGCTCCAGCAAGGCGAACAAAGCCTCAAAATCCTGTTCCTCAAATCCCAGGCGGTGCATGCCCGTATCGAGCTTCAGGTGGATTTTATACTTTACGTCCGGCTCCAGCGAGGCCACAAAAGCCTGAAGCTGCTCCAGGGCGTAGATTTCCGGTTCGAGGCTGTACTGCCGTAGTTTGGGAAAGCTGTCGGGCGAAGGGTTCATGACCATAATTGGTAGCGTGATGCCGTTCTCGCGCAGGGCCACCCCTTCGTCCACATAGGCCACGGCCAGGTAATCCACCCGGTGAAACTGGAGCAGGTTAGCCACTTCGAAGCTTCCGCTGCCATAGGCAAAAGCCTTGACCATCACCATCAGCCTGGTGTCCGGGTTCAGTTTGGCGCGGTAGTAATTAAGGTTATGCACCAGGGCATCCAGGTTTACCTCCAGCACCGTGCCGTGTACCTTCTGCTGAAAAGCCTGCACAATCCTTTCGAACCCAAACACGCGCGCCCCCTTCACCAGAATTACCTCGTTGCGGAAGGCATCCGGGTTAAACGCCTTCAGAAAATCTGTCGTGGAAGTATAGAAATCAGCTTTGGGAAACAGGTGGCTATACTTGCTGATGGTGGGCCCGATGCCGATGAGCCGCTGCACCTGGTGCGCCTGCACCAACTCTGCCACCTTCCGGTACAGGTCCTGCTCGGGCAAACCCGACTCCAGCACATCGGAAAGTATAAGCGTGTGCTGCCCCCGCTGCGGCTGACTGGCCTGCAGGTTTAGGGCAATGGTGAGGCCGGCCAGGTCGTTGTTGTAGGTATCGTCGATGAGGTAGCAGCCGTTGATGGCCTCCTTCATCTCCAGGCGCATGGCCACCGGGTGCAGGCGGTCCAGCCGGTCCTGAATTTCGGAGAGCGGCAGGCGGCGGTATAAAAGTATAGCCAGGCAATGCAGCGCGTTCTCCACAGAGGCCTCGTCGGTAAACGGCAGGGCCAGCCGCTGCTTCTCTCCCCCGAAAGTATAGACCACGATGGTCCGGTGGCCGGCCGTGGTGGTGGCGTTGATGTATAAATCAGCCTCGGGATGTATGCGGCTCCAGGTGAAGGAGTTTATACTTTGGGCGAGCACTGCCTGGTGCAGCAGCTCGTAATCGGCGCAGTAAAAGAGTGATTCCACCTCCTTAAACAGCTTTAGCTTCTCCTGCACCTTCTGCTCGCGAGAGGCAAAGCCTTCGTCGTGGGCCGTGCCGATGTTGGTAAAAATGCCAAGGGTAGGCCGAATGATGGGCTGTAGCTTCTCCATCTCACCGGGTTGCGAAATCCCCGCCTCAAAAATGCCTAACGTATGGTTGGGCTGCAGCTGCCACACGCTCAGCGGCACCCCTAGCTGCGAATTGTAGCTGCGCGGGCTCTTCACCACCAACTCATCGGTGCTCAGCAGCTGCGAGATCCACTCTTTTACAATCGTTTTGCCGTTGCTGCCCGTGATGCCGATTACGGGAATGGCGAACTGCGCCCGGTGCCAGGCCGCCAGCCTTTGCAGCGCCTCCAGGCTATTTTTGACCAAAAGGATGTTGGCCTCCGGATACAACCGCTTCAGTTCCTCCGGCTCGCCCTGCTCCAGCACAAAGGCCCTCACCCCTTGCGTGTACAGCTGCGGCAGGTACCTATGGCCATCATTATACTTGCCTTGAATGGCGAAAAACACAGAGCCCGCCGGTTGCGAGAGCTTGCGGCTGTCGGTAAGCAGGTGCACAATAGGTAGCGGCCGCACAAACTGTACTTCCTTGCCCTGGGTTGTACTTTGAAGTTGCTGAAACGTGAGCATGGCGGCAAAGTTAGGGAGTTTGGGAGTTAGAGAGTTTAAGAGTTAGAGATTTTAGGAGTTAGAAAGTTAAAAAGTTAGAAGGTTAGAAAGTTGGGAGAGTTTGGGGGGTAAAAAGTTAGGCGAGTTTAGGAGTCGAGTTTGTAGGGACAGGTCGCGACCTGTCCGTGCGAGGACAGCAGCTCTAAAGCTTATACTTCAGCTAAAGCAATTACCAGACTCCCCGCCTTAGCCTTTATCGAGGGCCCCTACCCCCAGGAGGGGTTAGGGGTGGTTGGGCCCAGTACCACCATCCTACAAACCCTAACTCAGGCAATCAACCACTTAACAATTTAACCATCCAACCATCAACAATTATCAATCAACAATTCTCTACCTTTGCTCGCTTTACCCTATTTCCGGCTTTTCATGGAAACACCGAATACAAAACCTTATTACGCGGCAGGCCTGGCGGCATTTCTTATCTGGGGCTTTATCCCCTTTCCGCTTAAGGCGCTTGCTGACTATCCCAGCGGCCAGATTTTATACTTTCGCGTGGCGCTGTCGGTAGGTTTGCTGCTGCTTGTCTCGCTGCTTTTCCGCCGTAAGCAACTGCTGGCAACGCTAACACAGGTGAAGAATTCCAGGGCCCGCGAGAAGCGCCTGTTTATACTTTATACTTTCCTGGGCGGAGTGCTGCTCACTACCAACTGGTTGTCGTTTATCTACGTGGTCAACCACATCGACATTCAAACCGGCTCCTTCTCATACCTGCTCTGCCCTATACTTACGGCGGTACTCGGGTTTTTATTGCTCAAGGAGAAGCTGCGCGTAAACCAGTGGCTGGCCATCGGGCTGAGTGCCCTGAGCTGCGCCTTGATTGGCAGCGGCGAGCTGTCGAGCCTGCTCTTCAGTTTGCTGATTGCCCTGAGCTACGCCTTTTACCTGATCACGCAGCGCCTCATGAAAGCCTACGACAAGATTGTGCTCCTGAAACTGCAATTGCTCCTGGCTTTCGCGTTTATCGGGCCTTTTTATACTTTCTTTACCGGCGGCAACGCCCAGCTGGATGCGCACTTTTTTGTGTATGTGGGCCTGCTGAGCGCGGTGTTTACGGTGCTGCCGCTATTTCTGAACCTGTTTGCTCTTAAAGAGCTCACTTCGGGCACCATCGGTATCCTGATGTACATCAACCCGATCATCAACTTCCTGATGGCCTTTTTATACTTTGGCGAACACACCACAGGCACCAAAGTAGCGGCCTATATCCTAATTTTCATATCCGTCATCATTTACAACCTTAACCTGAAGGGCCGCAAGAAGCGGGGTGATGGGCTGGTGATACCACCAGTCGGCACTACGGCGGTGGTGAAGTAAGGAGGTCTGTGAAGCTGTAGGGGTGCAGGTTTCTACCTGTTTCTGCTATACTTCGTAGCTGCTGCCCTTGCTGTCATCTCGAACGGAGTGAGAGATCTAAAGAGAATTCCCGATAGCTCTCTCGCCCTGCTCGAGATGACAAAGAGTGAAGCAAGTATAATTCCCCTCCTCGGAGGGGCTGGGGGTGGGTATATACTCTATAGGGACAGAAGGCGAACTGTTCGCGCGAGAACATCAACTATAAAACCTATACTCCTGCATCAGTAACTACAGGCTCCCCGCATTGGCCAAGGAGGGGCCAGGGGTGGTTGGACCCGATTCTGCTAAACACCCTACCCTACTCTTAGGTGTCACTCTACCCCTCCCCAAAAACAAAAGCTCCTCACCAACTACCGCCGGTGAGGAGCTTTTCATACTTTTTATACTTAATTCGTGGTAGTGCCGCGTTGCTGCTGCTGCTGTCGCTGCTTATCCAGTTGTTGCATTTCGCGGGCGGCGGTGTCTACGTTGGGAGGTAAGTCGCCGAACTGGTCGGCTTGCTCACCGGTTACGGCTGTATCGCCGATGGGGGCCGGGCGCGGGTTGTTTAGGTTTGCTGCGGCGTCATTCCCCTCTACAACCGCCTCCGAGGTGCCGATGTCACGTTCCTCTTGTTCGGTGGTGGCGCTATTTCCACAGCCAAATCCTACAACACTCGCAAAAGCCAGGGCCAGGCCTGATTTTACTATATCTGATGTCTTCATGGTTCTTGTTCGTTAGTTCACTGGCTTTTTTAACGGCCCTGGCGCTTATTTGGTTATCCAACAACCAACTGCCTTAGAACCCGAAGCCCACCATTACTCCTGTCCTGGCTTTGTTGCCTTCCTGGAAAGAGGTCACAAAATCTACCCGGAATACCTTAAAAATATGCTCGATGCCCAGCCCCAGCTCCAGGTAGTGCCGCGACTCCTGCGTGTTCAGGTAATTTAAGCTCACCACCTCCTGCCACTTGAGCTTGCGGAACAGCGGTATCTTGTTGAACAGGAAGCCATTGAAGTGATGCTCGTAGTGCGCCTCCAGGTAGCGGTTGTTGGTGCTGTAGCGGTAGTAGTCGAGCAGTTGGAAGCCCTCGTAAGTGCCTGCGATGAGCGTTCTGTTGCCGTTAAAGTGCTTGTAGTCCAGCAGGCGCATGTCCTCCTTGCCCCAGAACACGGCCCCCAGCACGCTATACTTGCTGCGCCCCAGCAGGCCAAGGCTTACATCATCGGCTATACTTAAGCCCGCCGTGTTATACTTCACATCGCCTCCCAAAGCCTTAAAGCCTCCGCGGTAGCTCAGGGTAAGGGTCGGGTATTTAGAGGGCAGGTTGATTTTGTTATCGGGGCGGGAGATGTAGCGCTGGCCCGGCCTTATACTCAGCGCAGCCGTAAAAGTCAGCGCCTGGTGCGGCGTGAAGGAGGCGTCCTCCAGCTCGGCGTTTACCGGTACGTTGGACGTAAAGCGGCTTGGCTCGTCGGTGCCGCGCTCCCTGAAGCTGAAGTCGGTCGTGTTCTCGAGCGGCATGCGGTGCGCATAGTTCAGGGATGTGTTCAGCCTCCAGCCGTTCCAGAGCTCGCTGCGGTAGCTCACCTGCCCAAAGTCGCGCTGGTAGAGCTTGAGGTAGTTACGCTCGGCAAACAAAGTATAAAGCGTGTTGACGAAGGGCGAGATAGGATTCTGGTTGTTGATCTGGGCTACATAGCGGCCGCCTTCCACGCTGATGGTGCTGTTTTTAACGGGGTCGTATTGGTAGCTCAGCAGTAGCTTGGCGTTCAACTTCTGGTTGCTAAACCCATAGCGCACCGTAGGCTCTACCTGGTAGTAGGTCCGGTCCTCGAACGTCTTGCGGTAATTCACGCGCACATCAGCTGCCACGCCCTCCACGGTGTTATATTGCAGGATGCTCGGGCCACCCGTCAGGCTCAGCAGCGGGTCAAAGCGGTAAAACCTGCGCTCGTAGCTCTTCGAGTACGTATAGCCGCCCATCAGAAAACTACCGAAGGAAGGCTTGTTGCGTACCGCGTCGAGCGAGTCCTGGTAAGGTTTGGAATTTTTGACCACTTCCAGGCTGTCTTTTTTATGGTAATCCACCACCTCCTCCTGCGTGAGCGGCACCGGCCGGATGGAAGCCCAATAGGCCGAGTCGCGCTTGTTGGCGTCCTTCTCCACCAGCAGCACCTCCTTGCTAAACAGCTCATCGCTTACTACGGGCTGTGCCGGTGGCGTTGCCTCCTGTGGTGCCACTACTTTATACGTTGGTTTTTTGGCTGGCCTGGCTGCGGCTACTTCTGCTTCCGGGGTTGGTTCCGGCTCCACTTCCTCCACCCGTGGCGGAGTGGCATAGGCGGGTTGCACTTTGTAGTTAGAATACACGCCCATCGCGTAGCCACTGCCCTTAAAGCCCAGACCCGCGCCCTCAAAGCTAAAGCGCTGCGACACCGGCATCCATACTTCCGCGGCCACCGGCGCGTATACCTGCCGCACCCGTATCCAGTCCACAAACTCAATTCCGGCATCTTTGGTGAGCCTGAGATCGGTACTATGAATGCGCCAGCTGCCGTCTACAATGTAGATGTTGCCCGAGAAAACGGGGTCGTGTTTGCGGCGGGGAATGACTTTTATCTTGTTGATGGTGCGGCCGTTCTCCTGAAAGGTGCCCAGGTACTCGAAGCGGTAAAACATGAAGGCGTTGTTGGCCAGCGGCGACACAAACCCGCGTTCGCTCAGGCCCTCCACCTTCAGCAGTGGGTCGTAGAAGCTGATGTTCATCTCGGAGGCCTGGTTAAAGCTGAAGCCCCGCTTCTGGCCGCTCACCTTGCTCGATATCATCCGCTCCGAAACCTTGTTCGGCTTTTTAAACGCCAGCTCCGACACCGACTCCGACAAGTATACAATGCCCGTATCTACATCCACAATCTTAATGCCCAGCACCTTGGAGGGCACCTTATCCATACGGGCCACGCCCTTCATGTACACGCGGGCGCTCCAGGCGTTCACCTCGTCGCGGTGGTATTTGCGCAGCCGGATGGCGTTGCGCATGATGGCGTTGGCAGGGTCCTCGTCGGAGGCTTTCACTACCACCTCTTTCAGGTTGAGCACCTCGGGCTGCAGCTGCACGTTCAACTCCTGCGCCGCCTCGCCGATGGTGACGGTTTGGGTATGGGCACGGTAGCCGACGTACTTAAACTCGAAGGTATAAGTGCCGGGGCTGAGCTGCAGTTGGTACAGGCCCTGGTCGTTGGTGGCGGTGCCGCTGGCGGTTTCTTTGATGTAGATGCTGGCAAAGGGCAGCCCCTTGTTGTTTTCATCTGTGACGCGGCCGCGCAGGATGCCCGCCATACTTAGGACAGGCAACAAGAGCAGCAGCAAAAGCAGGTAGGTGTGGCGCATGTGCTAAAGGGTTAGTAGCAAACATATCAGCTAAAAAGATACGCAGGAAACCCTTAATCGTCAGTATAAACTATACTTTATTATACTTTAAATCGAGTTTCAATTTTAAATAACATGCAGGAGCAAACCTACCCCTCCCAAGAGGGGAATTTCTACAAGTGTAATCTGATTCCCCTCCTCGGAGGGGTAGGAGTGGGTTAATGCAATTTGGGTTTTATACTTTGAGGGTGCTTCCTGCTTACTTAGAGCCGGATTTGGTGGCCAGGGTTGCATTTTTGCCAAGCCTGTTTTTGTACTGCACATTCAGTATCACGCCCAGCAGCACGAGCGCCATCCCTACGTAGGTCCAGACGTTTAGCATCTCCCCGAAGAAAAAGAAGCCGAACAGCAGCGCGTAAATAATGCCGATGTAAGTGAGGTTAGCAACTTTGGATATCTCCTCACTTTGGTAAGAGAGCGTCATGTAGTACTGCCCCAGCTGTGTGAACAGGCCCACCAGCAGCAGCACAAGCCAATCCCAGCCCTCGGGCTGCACCCAGTTAAACAACGTATAAACGCCTACTACCGGCAGCGTCACCAGCGGAAAATAAAAGATGATGACCAGCGGGTGCTCCTGCACGTTCAGCCTGCGCACAATGCTATAGGCCACTCCCGTAAACACGGCGCTCGCCACGCCCAGCCACAAGTATAAACTATCCACATTCGTCTCCACGCCCTCGATTACCAGGATGCCCACAAACGACACCAGGAAGAAAAACCACTGCCACGGCCGTACCCGCTCCTTGACGATGAAAATGCCCAGGATGGCTGTAAAAATAGGCGAAAGGTATTGTATTGTGGCTGCCGTAGCCAAGGGTATATTTTGCAGCACATTGAAGTATAGAATCAGGGCCACTGCCCCGAAGGCCCCGCGCGCCAGCAGCCATTTGCGGTTGTTGCCCCACACGCTCACGCCCGCCCTGCGCAAAAACCACAGGCTTATCGCCAGCGAGATAAGCGATCGGAAAACGATAATCTCTTCGGCCGGAATATGCGGCACCCACTTCACGCACACCTGCATCAACGCAAAAAAGAACGTCGACAGCAGCATGTATACCACTCCTTTTGATAACTTCATCTTGTACTTTCCTGCCGCAAAGGTAAGCTAATTGCTGGTCTGAATCAGGATTTTCAGGATTTTAGGATTGTGGTACTGGGCCCAACCGCCCCTAACCCCTCCTGGGGGTAGGGGGCCCTCGATAAAGGCTAAGGCGGGGAGTCTGGTAATTGCTTTAGCTGAAGTATAAGCTTCATCGCTGCTGTTATCGCGCGGACAGGTCGCGACCTGTCCCTACTAATATTTAACTCCTAAACTCCCAAACCCTCTAACTCTTAAACTTGTTTTATCTTTGTAAAAGCTGATTTATACTTTTGGAACGCGACAAGAAGCAGAAAACCTACACCCCCAAGGAGGCGCTGATAAAAGCTGCCGCCTATTGCGCCTACCAGGACCGCACCCAGCAGGAGGTGCGCGACAAACTCTATTCCTACGGCCTCGAGCCCGACGATGTGGAGGAACTGATCGTGCGCCTGAGCCAGGAAAAACTCATTGATGAGGAACGCTACGCCCAGAGCTACGTGCGCGGCAAGTATGGCCTGAAGAAGTGGGGCCGCCGCAAGATTATGCAGGGCCTCAAAAGCAAAGGCATCTCTGACTACTGCATCAAGCAAGGCTTGAAGGAGATTGACCCCGAAGCATACGAGCAGAACCTGCTACACCTGCTGGAGAAGAAGAACGCCACCGAAAAAGAGAAAAACCCCTTCGCCCGCCGCCAGAAACTCACCTACTACCTCATGAGCAAAGGCTATGAAAACGACCTAATCCAGGATGCACTAAAGGGGCTGGAGAAAGAATAGAAAAGTATAACCTGCCGCAAGTTTAGCGATAGCGTAACTTGTGGCTAAAATGGTGTTGAGTTTGTAACTCCACTGCCCCGGAGGGGCATAATAAAGCAGCAAAGTTCGGTAACAGCCTGCCTTTCGAAAAGTAATTAATTACAGCTAATTACCCGCTACATTCAAGAAGAGATACTTTCTACAAGAGTATATTTTTCTGCTCCGCAGAAAGCAAGTTGCAAACTTGCAGCCATGCACAACCACAAGTTATACTTCGCTAAACTTGCGGGAGGAAGAAGCGTGAGTTCTGTATATTATGTACATTGGTTCAGTACTTAGTACATAAAGTATACTCCAGATATAGTGCAGATAAGCGTAGGTTTACCGCTATACATAGTTGATTTTAATATAAAAGTATAAACTTCTCTATGAGCAAGAAAGAGAACCGGATAATACATAAGCTTATACCATGTATCCTTTTCTTCGGCAGCTTATCAGCAATTGTAGTTTATATCCAGTGGGAGCAAAACTTTTTGAGTGAATACCCTCGATATACAATAGGAGTTGCTACTGAAACATATTGGACTGTGGCATCGGGCAAAAAGCTTCGTTTTGAATATGTTGTGAACGGAGAAAGTTACCTTCGCTCAAACCGCTACAATGATAGAAGCCGAGTCCCTGGTAGGTACTTTGTGAAATTTAGTGCGGAAAGACCAAGTATAAGTGAAATACTTCAAGATATACCTGTACCAGACAGCATAATAGCAGCCCCATCAGAAGGCTGGCAAGAAATTCCAATAAAGTTTGAGAAATAAGAATAACTGAAGTCAACAAAACCTAAAACTTAACTCCGCATAGTTAAGCAGAGCCCGTTAAAAACTAATCCCCTACCGCTTCGGCCCCATCTCCGGGTTTTGGATTCTGCGCTGGGGCACCAGCACCACGCGGCGGCCGGTTATCTCTTCCAGCATCGGCTTTAAAATCTTCTCCGCGTTTACCTTGGTTTGGTGCAGTATGCCGGAGCTCAAAGCGGCCTCCTTCACATTGGCCTCGGCGTAGCGGTAGCTTTCCTGCACCAGGTCGGCATCCTGAAAGTAGGTGTTCTCCTTGCTGAAGACTTTGGACTTGTTGTGGTCGATTTTGTAATAGCAGATCTCCGGTTCCGGCAGCGCCACCTGCACCACCGAGTCACCCACGAACTCGATGTCGGCCTCCGTTATTTTCGTAAAATCCAGGCAGCCGACAGCCTCGCCCGACACAATCAGCGCCACCTTCGAGTTCGGAATCCACCGCGAGAACTCCTTTTCATACTCCACCACATCCTTGAAATTATAGCGCACCAGCTCCATCCGGCCCAGGTCCTCCACCGAAGTAAGCACGTTACTGAAGTTTACCACCACCTTCGGCTCCTCTTTCACGTCCGGCTTGCTAAAGTAGTCGCCGACGGTGCGCCACAGAAAGATGCCGAGCCAGACAAGTATAACCAGGGGAAGTAATTTGAACAGAAAACGAAGTAGGGGCATGTGGTGCTTTGTATGTTTACGGATTATAGGTACACATACGGTGTTACAAATATTGTGCTACAAAAGTGCCTTACACCTGCAGCCCCAGCCGCTCCCGGAAGCCGGCGTTGCCCTGCAGCCCGCCCGTATGCACCGCTACAATCCGGCTGCCCCGTGTAAAAAATCCTTCCCGGATGAGGTAAAACAGGCCGTACATCATTTTGCCGGTATAAATTGGTTCCAGCGGGATGTGGTGCTTTTTACCGAATTCCTCCATAAAGGCCAGCAGTTCCGGCTTTACCTTGGCATAGCCCCCGAAATGGTAATCCGTGATAAGTTGCCAATTGGTATAAGTATGGCCGCTATATTCCTGCACCAGTTCCTCCACATCCTGCTTTAGAAATTCCCCGCCTTTCAGGGCCGGAAAACCAAGCACCTGCTTCTCTCCTGCCAATCCCGCCACAATGCCCGCCAGTGTGCCGCCCGTACCCATGGCGCTGCAGATGGAATCATACTTTATGGGGATGTCCTGCACAATCTCCGTGCAGCCTTTTACGGCCAGCAGGTTGGTACCGCCTTCGGGCAGCAGGTGTACGTTGCCGTAAGTTTGCTTCAGTTCCTCCAGAAAATCCGGCTCGGCTTTCAGTTTATACTTTTCGCGGCTGATGTAGTGCAGCTCCATGCCGCAAGAGGTGGCGAAACTGAGGGTGGGGTTGAGCGGCAGGTGCTCTTCGCCCCGGATGATGCCGATGGTGTTGAAGCCATACTCTTTCCCAGCTGCTGCTGTAGCCGCAATGTGGTTGGAGTAGGCACCGCCAAAAGTAAGTAACGTATGATGCCCCTGCTCCTTGGCCTCCTGCAGGTTATACTTGAGTTTGCGCCACTTATTGCCCGAGATGTGCGGGTGCAGCAAGTCCTCGCGCTTTACCCACAGCTCTACCCCCTGCTCCTGCAGCAGCTCATCCTCCAGTTTCTGTAACGGTGCTTCCTCCATACTTACAATATTGGCAAAAAAGAAGCCCCGGCAAAAGCCAGGGCTATACTTTATAAATCGTCTGAATCAGGATTTACAGGATGTTAGGATGTCCAGGATTGCTTTACCGGGTCCAACCACCCCTAACCTCTCCTTATCAAAGGCGGGGAGTCTGTGATTACTGGTGCGAAAGTATAAGTTTTATAGCCTCAGTTCTCGCGCGGACAGGTCGCGACCTGTCCCTACAAATATGCCCCCTCAATTCCCAAACTTTTTAACTCCTCAACTCCCAAACGCTCTAACTCCCAAACTCAACTATACTTTCTCCACAATCGGCTCCTCCACCGGCTTGGTCTTTACCGCATAGAAGATAGCGCCTGCTACTACCAGCACAAGTATAATAGAGGAGATAAGCGATACGGTGTTGCCGGTGTAATACGACTGCGGCGCAAATTTGAACTCGATGGTGTGCTTGCCTGCCGGCACTTCCATGGCGCGCAGCACGTAGTTGGCGCGGATGTTGTCTACCGGCTCCCCGTCCAGGTACGCCTGCCAGCCTGCCGGGTAGTAGATTTCTGAGAACACCACCAATCCTTCTTTGGCCGCCTCATACTCATACTTCAGGTAGTTTGGCTCGTACTCCGTTAGCTTGATATTGGCGCTGTCGGCACTGAAGAAGCGGCGCTCTATCGGGAATTTCTTCACGTCTATCACAGCAGTGGCACCGGCATCAAACATCGTCAGGCCATCCAGCTCGGCATCCGGCGACTCTACGGCCTCCACTTCCTCCACAAACCAGGCATTGCCCAGGGCATCCGGAATGCGCTGTACCGGCTGCTGCTGGTTGCCCGTAATCGCATAACGGGTGTTCAGCATACGCAGCACCTCCAGGTTGTTCTGGGAGATGTGGCGGTCGATCAGGTCCTGGTAGCGGCGCAGCTTGGCGCCATGGTAGCCGCCTACCGACTTGTGGAAGTAGGAGGTGCGGGCATCGTTAAACGGATTCGGCAGGTAAATAACGCGGTAGCTCAGGCCTCGGGCAGGATCCTGCGTATCCTGCAGGATAGCCTGGTCGGCCGGGGTTGGCCGGAAGTAGTTCGCCTCTACCTGTGGCTCAAAGTCGCCGTTGTTCAGGTAGCGCTGATCCACTGACCACAGATCCACCAGCACCAGGATGCCCACGCCGGCCATGGCTACCGTAGCCGATACCTTGTTCTTCACATAGAAGTACAGCAGGCCGGCTGCCAGCACGATAA
The DNA here is from genome assembly GCF_900113285.1 of Pontibacter chinhatensis. GTDB lineage: Bacteria > Bacteroidota > Bacteroidia > Cytophagales > Hymenobacteraceae > Pontibacter > Pontibacter chinhatensis. Next base: position 24,630 of record NZ_FOOT01000009.1, on the reverse strand, counting down.
ATACCAGCGAGCGGAAGGCATCGGAGCGCATCATGCTTTCGCGGTCGGCGCGGATGGCATCAATCGGGAACTGTGCCTGTATCAGTCTTTGGTCGGTTTCGGACATGAAGCTGGCCGTGCCGGCAAAAAGCCACACCAGCAAACAGATGCCCGCCGTTATGCCTCCCGAAATCAACAGTTTCTTGTCTAGGTCTTTTATCTGGCTGCGCTCGTTCAGCAACTTCCAGAGGGCAAGTATAGCCAGGAAAGGAATGGTAATCTGGGCAATTACGAGTGCCGACGACACTGCCCGGAACTTGTTGTAGAGCGGGAAGTAATCGAACATGAAGTAGTTGAAGGCCTCAAAGTTCTTGCCCCATGCCAGCACGATGGAAAGTATGGTTCCGGCTACCAGCCAGCTTGTCCAGCGGCGGTCTACGATAAACATGCCCAGCACAAACAGGAATATCACCACGGCACCCACGTAAACCGGGCCGCTCGTCATCGGTTGCGGCCCCCAGTACATCGGCAGGCCCTGCTGTACCAGTTGCTCGGCCTGTGCCGGGGCGGCTCCCATTTTCAGGAAGGCGTTATAGGTCTCAGAGTCCGTGTCGAGCGGAGCGCTGCTGCTGCCCCCGTAGAAGTCCGGAATCAGCAGGGTCATGGTTTCGCTCACGCCGTAGCTCCAGTTGAAGGCGTACTCACGGTCCAGGCCGGTGCCTACGCCATCGCCGCTGTTTGGCTGCGTTAGCTCCGATTTACCCCGGATGCTGTACTCGCTATACTCAGCGGTCGTATAGAGTCTGCCAAAATTGACGCCTACGGCAAGAATGGCAGCCACCAGCAGCACCACACCGCGCTTCAGCAGCTCGGCAAAGGTGCCATGCTTAAAGGCATAGATAATTTCCACTACGGCAAACACCAGCACCAGCAGCAGCATGTAATAGGTCATCTGCAAGTGGTTAAAGTGCAGGTTCATGGTTAAACCCACCGCAAACAGGGCCGCCCCAATCCAGAGGTTCCGGCGCAGCGCGTAAATCAGGCCGGCTAGCACCATCGGGATGTAGGCAATGGTCAGGGACTTGGTGTTGTGCCCCGCCTCCAGGATAATGAGGTTGTAAGAAGTAAAGGAGAACGCCACCGCGCCTATAATGGCCAGCCAGGAGCTCATGCCCATGGCTACCAGCAGGATGTAGGCGCAAATCAGCGTGATGAAAATGTTACCCGCCAGGGCAGGCAGGTCAAACGTCAGTACTTTGTGGATGTAGCCCGACCAGTCGCCGGGAAACTTGGTTTGGATGAGGTACGCCGGCATGCCCCCGAACATGGAGTTGGTCCAGAGGGCTTCCTCGCCGGTGCGCTCACGGTAATCCTGAATCTCCTTGGCGCCGCCTTTAAACTGCAGAATATCGTGCTGGGCAAGGCCTTTGTCCTGAAACAGGACCGGCGAGAAGTATACCGCCGTCAGGAAGAGGAAAATAAGTACCGCGATGGCGTGTGGCAGCACATCGCGCTTAAAGTTGAAGGAAGTTGTCATAATCTTTCAAAAACCCGGAATAGAGCTTGAAAGATAGTAGTTTTATTTTACTTCTTCATAATCCACGTACTCGCCGCCGTTGAAAGTCTTGCCCTTTGGCTGCTCCGGAATGTAGTCGATCTTGATATCACCTTTTGCGCGCCCATTGCCGTTCTGGCTTTGCTGCTGTTGGGCCTGTTGCTGCTGGTGCATGTTGGTGTAGAAAAAGGTCCCGTTGCGCATTTTTTTCCGGATAAACATCCCCAGCAGCCACCTGAACAGGGTTGGTGCTACCAGGCGGATGAAGAAAATAATGAGTAACGTGGTAAATATGAATTTGATCATCGTAAAGCTTTGTCTTTTGGTGATGCGTACCGCAAAAACAGTACCTATTCCTTAATACAACTCTCTTGCCAGCCTTTTGTTGCCTGACTTTTTGACGGTTAGTGCAAAGATAAGGAGGAAATTACTAAAATTCCGGCTTCTCCGGGTTTGTTCCGAAGCAGGAGTTATACTTTATACTTTGGCTATACTTTTATACTTATCTGGCGCAAGTCTTCAGACTTGTATCTTATTATTGGGTCGAGTCTGTGCCTCGACTGGCTTGAAAAGCCATACTTTATACTTTGGCTATACCTCCATAGCTCACGCTTCCTTCCTCTTGAAGCAAGCTATCCTTTCTAGCTGCCGCTCATCCTCCAAGCTTACATAAGCTACTGTTGTATCTCTAGCTTTGGTGCCCTCCCAGGCCGGGAGGCCTCGCCTTCGGGCATCGCGCTGTGTTCCCTCCTTGCCTCGCTCGCGCTCGGCATGCCCTTGACGGGCACCGGATCTCACAAGGCGCTCAACCCAAAGGCTGGGAACAGGTTCGATAGCTTGAGCTTTCTGTCATCTCGAACACTCTTGAGGCGAGAGCCGAAGAGAGCCAGCGTAGCTGTGAGAGATCTGATTAGAATTACCGCTAGATCTCTCGCGCAGCTCGAGATGACAGAGAAAGTGGCAAGTATAATTCCCCTCCTCGGAGGGGCTGGGGTGGGTTTATACTTTGTGCAGATAGAAACTATAGAACTTATACTTCAGCATTAGTAACTACAGACTCCCCGCCTTAGACAAGGAGGGGCCAGGGGTGGTTGGACCCGGTACTGCAGAAATCCTGCTCATCCCTAAATCCTGCAAATCCTGATTCAGACAGAGTATAAGGTATAGCCAAAGCCAGACGCTCGCAAGACCTTGGGACGGCGCGAGGTCTTCAGGCGAAAGAGTGAGCGTAGTGCTGCGGTTTATACTTCTCCAGCAAACTATAAGCCCAGCCCAAAAACAAAAAGCCCTCCCCTGTTTCCAAGGAAGGGCTTTTTTATAATTCTATACTTCTTACTTACTCAGGTACAGATTCCTTTCAGAGTATACTTTAGTGAAGTAATCGTCGTGCAGGTCGTCGATGAAGTAGATGGCCTCGCCGGTAGACTTCATCTCAGGGCCAAGCTCCTTATTCACTTCCGGGAACTTGTTGTAGGAGAACACCGGCACTTTAATGGCATAACCGTTCTTGTACGGCTTGAAGTTAAAGTCCTTCACCTTGGCGTGGCCCAGCATGATTTTGGTAGCGTAGTTGATGTACGGCTCACGGTATGCCTTGGCAATGAACGGGAAGGTACGGGACGCACGCGGGTTGGCCTCAATCACATACACAATCTCGTTTTTGATGGCAAACTGAATGTTGATAACACCCACCGTGCCCATCGCCACGGCTATTTTCTTCGTGTGACTTTCGATCTGCTGCATCACGTTCTCGCTCAGGTCAAACGGAGGCAGCACGGCGTAAGAGTCGCCGGAGTGGATGCCCGCCGGCTCGATGTGCTCCATGATGCCGCAGATGTACACGTCCTCGCCGTCGCAAATGGCGTCAGCCTCGGCCTCAATGGCGTTGTCAAGGAAGTGGTCAAGCAGCACCTTGTTGCCCGGGTGGTCCTTCAGCAGGTCGATTACGTGGGCCTCCAGCTCTTTCTCGTTAATCACAATTTTCATGTTCTGGCCACCCAGTACGTAGCTTGGGCGCACCAGCAGCGGGAACTTCAGCTCCTTGCACATTTCCAGCGCCTCTTCTGCTGACTCGATTACAGCAAACGGCGGGTAAGGAATGCTCAGGTCACGCAGCAGCGAGGAGAAGGAACCACGGTCTTCGGCCAGGTCCAGGGCCTGGTAGCTCGTACCCATCACCTTAATGCCGTAGCGGTCAAGCTTCTCGGCCAGCTTCAGGGCCGTCTGGCCACCCAACTGCACGATCACGCCCTCCGGCTTCTCATGAAGTATAATCTCGTAGATGTGCTCCCAGAACACCGGCTCAAAGTATAACTTGTCCGAGATGTCGAAGTCTGTACTTACCGTCTCAGGGTTACAGTTGATCATGATGGTCTCGTAGCCCAGTTCTTTGGCCGCCAGCACACCGTGCACGCAGCTGTAGTCGAACTCTATGCCCTGCCCGATACGGTTTGGTCCGGAGCCAAGCACCACTACTTTTTTCTTATCAGATACTGTGCTCTCGTTCTCGCCCTCAAAGGTGCTGTAGTAGTACGGGGTGCTCGCCTCAAACTCGGCGGCACAGGTATCCACCATCTTGTACACGCGTCTGATGCCAAGATCCTGGCGCTTGTTAAACACCTCGCTCTCCAGGCAGCGCAGCAGGTGCGCAATCTGGCGGTCGGCGTAGCCTTTTATCTTGGCGTCGCGCAGCAACTCGGCCGGGATGGTAGCCAGGCTATACTTCTCTATCTCCTTCTCCATCTGGTCCAGCTCCTCAATCTGCGCCAGGAACCATGGGTCGATCTTGGTCAGTTTCTGGATGGTGCTGGTCGGGATGCCGATGCGCATGGCGTCTTTCACGCTGAACAGGCGGTTCCAGCTTGGGTTTTTCAGGCTGTCAATCAGCTCGTTGTAGTCTGTCTTCTCTTTCCCGTCCGCCCCGATGCCGTTGCGCTTGATCTCCAGGCTCTGGCAGGCCTTCTGCAGCGCCTCCTGGAAGGTACGGCCGATGCCCATTACCTCTCCCACAGACTTCATCTGCAGGCCCAGCGTGCGGTTCACACCCGGGAACTTGTCGAAGTTCCAGCGCGGAATTTTCACAATTACATAGTCCAGGGCAGGCTCGAAGTAGGCGGATGTGGTTTTGGTGATGGCGTTCTTCAGCTCATCCAGGTTATAGCCGATGGCCAGTTTGGCCGCGATTTTCGCGATGGGGTAACCGGTTGCCTTAGAGGCCAGGGCCGAAGAGCGGGACACGCGCGGGTTGATCTCGATGGCGATGATGGTGTCGTCGTCGGGGTTAACCGAGAACTGCACGTTACAGCCACCGGCAAACTGCCCGATGCCGTTCATCATTTTGATCGCCAGGTCGCGCATGTGCTGGTACACCGTGTCTGGCAGCGTCATGGCCGGGGCCACAGTGATGGAATCGCCGGTGTGGATGCCCATCGGGTCGAAGTTCTCGATAGAGCAGATGATGATCACGTTGCCCAGGTTATCGCGCAGGAGTTCCAGTTCATACTCTTTCCAGCCAAGGATGCTTTGCTCGATGAGTACCTCGTGCGTCGGCGAAGCGTGCAGGCCGCGCGTAAGGGCCGCATCGAACTCATCAGGGGTATTAACAAAACCGCCCCCCGTACCACCAAGGGTAAACGAAGGGCGAATTACCAGCGGAAAGCCAATTTCCTGGGCTATCTCCTTGCCTTCCAGGAAAGAGGTAGCCGTTTCTCCCTTGCAAACATTTACGCCGAGCTCCAGCATTTTCAGGCGGAACGCCTCGCGGTCCTCGGTCGTTTCGATGGCCTTGATGTCCACACCGATAATGCGTACGCCATACTTTTCCCAGATACCAGCCTTATCACACTCGATGGCCAGGTTCAGGGCAGTTTGTCCGCCCATGGTAGGCAGAACGGCGTCAATCTTATGCTTCTCAAGAATCTCAACAATATACTTCTTCTCCAGGGGCTTCAGGTACACATTGTCCGCCGTAACCGGGTCGGTCATAATGGTAGCCGGGTTGGAGTTGATGAGCGTTACCTCTATACCCTCTTCCCTCAGGGAACGGGCGGCTTGGGAGCCAGAGTAGTCGAATTCGCAGGCCTGCCCGATAACGATGGGACCGGAGCCTATAATGAGAACTGATTTTATCGAAGTGTCTTTAGGCATTGGGTTGGTATGTATAAATTGCCCAAAGTTACGGCGAAATGTTGGGGCTCGCAACGTAAAAATATACTTCGGCGCGATTTAATTTCTGACGAGAAGCATGTTGCCGGTTCGCGGAGCGCTGTTTGGTTGCACTGATTTGTGGCGCTGCTTTAGTATAAATAGCCCTTGTTTTGCCCTAAAAAAGCCGCTGCTGCGGGTTTTTCCCTTAAATGAATCGCAGCAGCCAAACTAAAACGGCCTTCTGCGTACCTATAAGTATAACCTATATTTTTATACTTATGGACACACCAAAAGAAGACGATATCATTACGAACGCCGATGAGAGCAAGCGCCTGCCTGACGAGAACCCCGAGCCGCTGGAGGGCGTGAAGAAGGACGAAGTAAAAATTAAATCGGTAGATATTTTCGAGAACGAACCGGAAGGCAAGGAAGAAGGCGGCAACGTGGCCGCTAAAGACGAGGAAGATACCCGCGAGCTGGATGGCAGCAACGCCAACAACCTACGCACTAAGTAGCGGCAAAGCCAACAGATGGCGCCCCAGCTTTTGTTATGCAGCCGGGGCGCCAGGCTTACCGTAGAGGCACATTTATATAGGGTTTTTTATATATAATTTTTTATTAATTCCTGCCGGGTTCCTCTTGTATTTAAGTGTACAATTTTTTAACATTAGAAGATGTAAGCGTACACTCTTAAACAGTGGCCTATGGTTCTATCCTCTACCCCGTTTCACCATCTCGAGCACTACCCAGCCCACAATGTTGTGGTAAGCCAATGGTATGGGCCATGCAGCAGCCAGGAATACCGTAATACACTCATGCAGTTCCTGCACCTGATAGAGGAAATGCGCATACCTTACGCCATTGCAGACCGGCGCCTGCTGCCCCCTATGCCTGTAGAGGACAACCGCTGGACCTTGAACGAGTACCTGGAGAAGTTTCTCAGGCTTCCGCTTAAACGCTTCGCCTTCATCAACTCCTTCGACCCTGTAGCGGAGCGGCAGATACACCGCTTCCTCGAAAACAACAAGAACACCGTTTTCCCTTTCGAGATGCGTGTATTCGACGATCTAACCTCAGCTTACGACTGGCTCATTACCGGAAAAGAAAGGCACTAGTTCGCTGTTTTTTTAAGCCTCTTGCTCCAGCTTTTGCAGGGTGGCACTTAGCTGCTCATAGGGCTGGTATCCCCGCGCCACCAGGTACAGCTTCTCTCCGTTCTGGCATATCACAGCCGGAAACCCGCTTATCCCCCAGTTCTCTACCAGCTTAAACTCCTCCTGCGCCTTCTTCAGGTAGCTCTCGTCTGCAAATTTCCTCTTGAAGTCTTCCTCATTGGCTCTGAACTCCCGCACCACCGGCAGGTAGGTTTCCACCTCATTCAAATCCAGGCCTTCCACAAAGTGCAGCTTTTGTATGGCCGCCGCCAAAGATGCCTGCTGCTCCGGAAACTGCTCTTTCAGTATGGCCATGGCTACAGCAGGAGGTTCAGAGTTGCTCATGTAAGTGCCCTTGTCCAGAATCTCGCGATGGTATACTTCTGTCAGTTTCACGCCGGTTGTTTCCTCCAGCCTTGGCGCTACTTGCTTTATGTATTCGGCCATGCCTTTTATGGGCCGTACGTTACTGCCACGGATCATCCCCCCGCTCAGCACCTCCATGTCATACTTCTGCTCCTCGAACAGGCGCGAGATAACCGGGCTCATGCCGTAACACCAGCCGCACAAGGCATCCTGCACGTAAAATACTTTCAGCTTTTTCATTAAATAAAGGTTTACGATTTCCCTCTTTTAACCACCCCAATGCCTAAAGGTTTGGTCCCACGGCAGTACAATTCTATACTTACCCTACTTTTCATCAGCGACGGCAAACGGGCCTTAAAGGCGCCCCCAAAGTATGGGAAGGCAAAATAAGGCTCATAAATTATACTTTTTTCTAAATAGTCCGTAGAATCAATGCTAAACAAACATGTATAACAAACATTAAATGCTATGAAAAAGAACTTGATAACTTTCTGCGCGACTGCCTTTGCGGTTACTGCTCTTACCTTTGGTTGCACCACTTCCGATAGCACGACCGATAGCGACGCGACAGATATGGATACAACTGAAGATACTGACTACGGCACCACGACTGGTACCACTACAGGAACCACAACCGGCACCACTACAGGTACTACAACCGGTACAACCGGAACCACGACCACGGGTACTACAACCGGAACCACCACGGGCACAACCACCGGAACCACGACTGGCACGACAACAGGTACTACCACAGGCACCACAACCGGTACCACCACCACAGGTACGACTACGGGAACTACAGGTACTACAACCGGCACAACTACTGGTACGACCACCGGAACTACTACGGGAACTACTACCGGTACAACAACTGGCACTACCACAGGTACAACCACTGGTACTACAACCGGCACTACCACAGGTACCACCACTATGTAATGACATATTATTTAACCCTATAACAGAAAGGCAGACACCATCCCGGTATTTGCCTTTCTGCTTTTCATGCAATACCCTGCGCAGATGAAGTACCTGGAGCGATACCTGAGACGAGTTTTTACCGTAGACCTGCGGGCACTGGCCCTCATGCGTATCTGGTTAGCTAGTATCGTACTGCTCGACCTGGCTATCAGGGCCACCGACATGGAGGCACATTACTCCAACATGGGTGTGTTGCCGCTCCATGTGCTGCACCAGCACCTGTGGCTGCCGCAGTTTTTCTCCCTGCACGCCCTCAGCGGGCTTTGGCAGTTCCAATTGCTGCTGTTTATACTTGCCGCCTGCTTTGCCTTCTGCCTGCTGCTGGGCTACAAGACGAGGCTCGCTACCGTTGCTACCTGGCTACTGCTGCTCTCGCTGCAAAACCGGAATCCGCTGATAGAGCAAGGCGGCGATGACCTGCTGCGCATGCTGCTCTTCTGGGGCATATTTCTGCCGTGGGGCAGGTTTTACTCAGCTGATGCCGTGCGGGAGCGTACGCTGGAAACTGCAGCGCCAGCGACCCAATACTTTAGCGCGGCCACTGCGGCCTACATCCTGCAGGTGGGGCTGGTATACTTCTGCACCGCCCTGCTCAAGGATTCTCCGGAATGGCGCACTGATGGCACCGCCCTCTACTATGCCCTCAGCCTCGACCAGATTCTGATGCCGTTGGGTCGCCTGATTTACCCTTATCCCGAGCTACTACGCACCCTTACGCTTATCACCTGGTACACCGAGTTGCTGCTGCCCTTCCTGCTGCTCATTCCGTTTTATACTTATTTTTTCAGGATGGTGGTAGTAGTGGTGCTGGTGGGTTTCCACATCGGCATCAGCCTGACGCTTTTTGTGGGGCTCTTCTACCTGATAAACATTGCCTCCGTGACCGGGTTGCTTCCCGCTCCGGTTATGGATTGGCTCGACAGGCGCGTGCTGCGCTCGTTCCGAAGGCCGAAGCTCGGGCAGTTTAAGCAGATCTTCAACAAACTGAGCAGTCCGGTAAGTATAAACGTGCAGGTAAACTGGCAAAAACCGGGCATCCCGAAGCACGCACTGTCGCCTGTGCGGAACGGGGTGGTGGTGGCCCTGCTGTTTTACTGCATCTGGTGGAACTTCAGCACCACCAACCTGCCCCTCCATAAAATACCGGACAGCAGCCGCTGGCTCGGTTACCTGCTCCGCCTGGACCAGCATTGGGGCATGTTCTCGCCGGTTGTATTTAAGGATGATGGCTGGTATGTACTGGAGGGCTATACATCCAACGGCACCAACATAGACCTGAACCAGGAGGGCAAGGAGGTGAACTACAGCAAGCCAGCCTCCGTGGTTTCGCTGTTCAAAAACGACAGGTGGCGCAAGTACTCAGAGAATTACCTGTTCGTGCACAATGCCCACATACGGCCCTATTACTGCAACTACCTGGTGCGCCGCTGGAACGAAGCACACCCTACACAGCCTATCCGCCAACTGGAGGTTATCTACATGAAGGAACCATCCCTACCGGATTATGAGTTGGCAGTGCCAACCCGGGAGGTGCTGTGCACCTGTGCCAACGCGCCGGAGTAGGAATTGTACTAATTTTCTTATTACCTCTTTTAAGCGCGTTACGTACAAGTTACTTTGAATCAATGTTTAACAAAACCTGAAAGCTATGAAACGAACATATGCATTTGTACTTGCCGGCTCTTTGCTGGCTGCCACCGCACTTACGGGCTGCGGGTCGGACAATACCACTGGTGTTGAAACGCAAAACGAAGCCACCGATACAGATAACATGAACAACGACGCCACCATGGAGGACAACACCATGATGGATGACACCACTATGATGGACGACACTACCGGCACAACCACTTCTGGCACAACCGGTACAACTACTGCTGGCACGACTACCACAGGCAACACAACAGGCTCTGGTACTACTACCGGCACAACGACTGGCACTACAACCGGCACGACTACAGGACAGTAGTTTACACCGAGCATGATAAACCAATAAAAAGGCAGGCGCTCAAGAGCGCCTGCCTTTTTCTATACTTCTAAAGATGGCAATTTATACTTCTTCAGCTGCCTCCTCGTCGCCGCTAAGGGCGTAGCCTACTGCGGCTGCAACCATACCGCCCAGCAGGTAGTACCCGATAGTCATGGCCTGGGTCTTGGTGGTGCGGTTACTGGGTGCCTCGCCCAAGCCCATTGGGCCCGGCAGCAGCACTGCCCCGGCCCCGGCTGCCGCACCAAGTACGGCGCCGCGCCACCAGGCGTCCTTGCCCGTTCCTGCCAGGCTGTAGTATACCGAGTTGGAAAGTATGTCTCCGGCCAGCGTCCAGTTGTGGAGTTCCTTTTCATCCTGAGGGGGTTCCTCACCGGCCATGTTCATTAGTTTAGAGATGGCGCGCATGCCCAGCACATCCATACGCGGGGCATCGGGCACGAAGCGCCGCAGGGTCTCGTGCAGCAGCGTGAGGGCACAGGCTCCGGCCACCCCGCCTGCCACAGCTTTTATCACATTGTTCATAGCTTTATCTGTTTTGGTTATCAGCTTTAGGGCTGTTTACCAAGTATAGCCATATAGCGGCTATAAGGTTACGTTAGGTCACCACACGCAGCACATCGGCCCACACGGCGTGCTCTCCCTGCTTGCGCTCCTCCACCGGGCTGTCGAATACGACCAGCACATGGTGCTCGTCCAGCACGGCCAGCCCCTCAGCTTTGTCTTTGCTGCTGTCTGTGCCGGTGCCATGCGGCACCTCCTGCAGCCGCTCCAGCTCGTTGTTGTGCACCATCTGCTCCGGCTCCCCCACTGCGTTGGGCCAGCGGTAGATGGCTATCACACCGTCCAGGTCCATGGTAGGGCCAGCCAGCAAGTATAAATCTTTGCCAAAGAAGCGGAGCTCGCGGATGCCCTTGCCCTTCAGGTTCAGGAAGTGCTTTTTGTAGGCCTTGCCGTTCTCCAGCTCTTTCAGGTGTAGCTTGCCCTGTGTGTCTTCTGCTGCCTCTACCTCCAGCACCATAGCCCAACCGCGCAGCACGGGGCCACGCAATCCAATGAAAATCCGCTTGCCATGTATCGCCAGCCCCTCTATGTCAAAACCGTTATCCTTGCCGGGGATACTCATAAAAGGACCTACATGCTCGTCGTCGGCCAGCAACTCGGTAAGGATGCTGCTGTGGGTATCGCCGTGTAGCTGGGCCGCTACCAAAGTATGGCCGGTCTGATCGGGGTCTTTGGCCTGCCGGTGCAACGTATAGTCGCCGGTTTTTTCATCCTGAAGTATGGGGATGCGCGCCAGCAGGTAGCGGTTAGGGTCGTTCTTTACCTTGGCCAGCCGCTTCATCTGCTTCGCCACCGACTGATGGCGCTTGGGTTTGCTGCGCTTCAGGCTGTGGGAGCCCATTATCCAGAGGTAATTGTCGGCTATCCCTATCCCCTCAATGTCTACTTCGCTGTTGCCTTTGTCAGGCAGCTCGATATAATCCTCCAGGTTAAAAGATTTATGGTGGCCATAGGAGCCGTCCGGCTGCCGCGTCAGGCGCTCTATAGTGGTTCTCTCATCGCAGCTGACCCACAGGTTGTTACCGGTGCAGAGGGCGGCAGAAAGGCCATCGCGGACATGCTTCCCCTCGGCGTTCAGGCTCAGTTTGGGGTCAAAGTCAAGTAAAACTTTATTCTTCATTTTGCGATTTAAAGTATGTATAAGGCAGTTTTACGTATCCCGCACCTGTAGGTGGTGTGCCTGACCACGGGATAAGCAGCAGTATAACTATGAAACCATCAGTAAATAAGCGATTAGAGAAGGCCACGTTTGGGGCGGGCAGCTTCTGGGAGCTGGAAGAGGCCCTCAGGACGGTGCCCGGCGTGGTGCATACCGAGGTCGGCTATATGGGCGGGCACGCGCCTAACCCCACCCACCAGGAAGTATGCTCCGGCCGCACAGGCCATGCGGAGGTGGTGCAGGTAACTTTTGACCCACAGCAGGTAAGCTACGACCAGTTGCTGCAGGTGTTCTGGCGGTCGCATGACCCAACGCATACTGACAGCTTGGGGAACGCCATAGGCTCACCATACCGCTCCGTAGTGTTTTTCCACCACAACGAGCAGCGGCTGATGGCCGAAACCACCAAAGAGAACTGGCAGCAGTCGCCGGAGTTTAGCGGCCGCCAGATTATGACCGCTATCTTGCCGGCCGACACTTTGTACCGGGCCGAAGAGTACCACCAGCAGTACCTGTTAAAGCGAGGCGAGGCAGGCTGCCGCACCAACTAATTTTTATACTTATTGCACACAAAAAAGCCGGACCTCAGTGGTCCGGCTTTTTTGCTGTCTAGCTTACCTCGGCTTACTTTACGCGGGCGTTGGTGCCCGATGATGAACTCGTGGAGCTGCTGGCAGTCATGTTGGAACGGCCTGTTGTGTTCTGCTGCTGCTTGGCATTAACGTTATGCAGGGCATCTTTGGCAGAAGCCGCCGCAGAGCTTATCTGGCTCTTGATTTTGTTCTTGTTCTTCTGGCTCATCGCCATCCAGCCAGCGCCTAATGCCAGCACAGCGCCACCCACCATGGCTTTCTGCGTGGTGGTCAGGTTATTAAACTTGGTGGCTGCAGTGCTGCCAAATCCGGAAAGCTTGCTTTGTATATCCTTTAAGCCGCCCTTGCCGGTCGTGGCGTTCTGGTTGCTGCGGCCCTGCATGTTCTGGCTGCTGCTACTGTTGCGCGACTCAGAAGAACTGCTCTGGTTCTGGTTGGAGCTGCTTGGGTTATTCCTGTTCTGGGAGCCTGAAGACATATTACCTGTGTTGGATTGTCTTTGCGATGTCTGGTTACTATTCTTGTTCGTTTCCATTTCTCTTATACGTCTAGTTAAAAATGATCCAATTTTTACGGTACCTGCATAGCTGCAATTACTACAGCCAAACGGTGTCCCGTAACTATATCTATCGTTAAAATCAAAGCTTAGTTGCGTTTGATACTATATTTTTACGCTGGAACCCCGTTCTATGAGCAGGTAATAGCCCTCACCTGTTGTTAGGGCACGTACACGAACAAGTGCAAAATCCATACAACGCGTAGCTGCTTAGCCGCCAGCATGCAACCGCTGCAGTTGCAGCAGGTACTCCTGCGTTTCCTCCCACTCCTTCAGCGCTTCCTTATCACTGGCGTCAGGTGCCTGGGCCTTCTCAAAATATAAAAGCAGGTGGTGTTGCAGCTTTTGGTTGGCCTGCTTAAACTCTGTCTTGGCTAGCTTCTTCAGCAGGTCGGCGTAGGCTTCGTCGGTGAGGGGGTAAGTGCCGGGGCGGACGGGTTTTCCTGTATCGAGGTGCAGGTTCTGCAGCTGCGGAGGGCGCTGCCCGAGCTGTTGTACCATGGCGCCATACTTATCAACCGTAACGTTAAAGCTTTCCATGTAAAGTTCTTCGGCCTCCGGAGTCGGCGGTATAAAAGCCAGCGGGCGCAGCGGACCAACTTTGGGCAGCACCTTTATCACCCAGGCCGCTGCACGGGCCAGAAAGTGCGGGCGCTCATACTCCTGGCCCCACTGCTCATGAAAACTGGCCCGGCTCATGCGGTACATAAACTTGCGCCGGCTTATGCCCGGCTGCGCCTCCTGTATCTCGCTTTTCTTTGCCTGCCAAGCCGCCTTTGTCAGCTCCGGGAAAATGCTGCGAATGGTGTAGCGGTAACTGCCGATGGCCAGCGGCAAACTGGTAAACACCTCCCCTAGCTCCAGGCCGTAAGTTTCCAGAAACGCCTCCTCCAGCAGCTCTTTAGCCACCTCAAAACCGATAAACTCCTGGTAAGCCTCCGGAGCGTAGTTGCCGCGCGCCACCTGCAGCACATCAAAGCCAAACTCGGTTTTTATATGCGAGATGGCATCATCGGCGTAGGTAACGGTATGGCCATGCTCCTGCCGCACTTTGGGGTAAACCAGCGGCACGGCCCTGTTTGTACCGATGGGATGGCCGTAAATATCTGCGTTGAAGTGCGCCATTGCCCCCAAGGCAAAACCCAGTTCCTCTATGGTGTCGGCGTGGCGCAGCAGGCTCTCCACAAAATCGCCGCTACGCACATAGTGGGTAAGGTCGGTAAAAAAGGTGTTGCCGAAAGGGTAATAGCCCATGTCCTGCACAATAGAGCCGCCGTAGGCATGCGCGTGGGCTTTCTTTAATTCTTCTTCAGTCGCATGGGGGTAGCGCCGGAGCAGCAGGGGCTTCAGGTTCTTTTCCCAGGCAGCATCTATCACCGCCTGGTGTGTGAGCACTCCGTAGGCCTTCGCGGTAAAAGCCGGCAAGAGGGTGAGTGCCAGCACGAAGAGACTTAGAAAGGTTCTGTATTGGTGAAGTTTCATTATTGTTTTAGTAAGGGTTAATGCTTTGGAAGCACGAGCCGGACTTTAATGTAAGTTATTGGACCGCTGTTTATGGTACTCCATCACCTCCACAATGCTGATGCCCACCAGCAGCCACAAGCCCCCCAGCAGGAAGCCTGCCAGCACATCCGAGAAGTAATGCACGCCCAGGTACAGGCGACTGAAACCAACCATCATGACAAGTATAGTACCCATAACTACCAGCAGGCGCCGTAACAGGGGTGCCTCCTGGTGGCGGTACAGGAAGTATACCAGCATCCCGACAAGCGCCATGGAAGTGGTCGCGTGCCCGCTGGGAAAAGAGAAGTGATCCACTATGTAGTAGGCCATGTCCTGCACGGGGCGGTCGCGGCTGATGATCTTTTTCCCGAACCTGACCGACAGCCCCGCCCCGCCCATGGCTACCCAAAAGGCAATGATAGCGGCCCACCGCCGGCGCAGCAGGAGCACTATGGTTGCCAGCCCACCCAGCACAAAGACAGCCTGACGGTCGCCCAGCCAGGTAATAGTATAAAAGACCCGACTGACCCACTCTGAGCGGATACTATACAGCAGGTCGTTTAGCCTTTTATCCACCTGCACCACCCACTCGGCCTCCACCACACTTTCGGCAAGGTTAGAGAGCAACACCAGGTTTAGCAGCACTGCCAGCACAATAAGGGTAAGGGGCAGGCCCACAAAGTAGTTTGTGTTAAAACGATCCGTTATAAACGTGGCGGCCTTCGGGTACCGTTGCCTCAGGCGCATTACCGGTGGCTGGCGAACCAGCCACACCAGGCCTCCCCTTACTTTATCTGTCAGGATATGTCTTTTCATAATATGCTGTTGTAGGAATATACGGAGCAACTATCTTTTGTGGTGGCATTTTCATCGTTGGCAGTCAGAAGCGGTCCGTCTGCCCCAAAAGCAGGTAGTTTCACAACAAACGGAGCCTAAATAAAGTACATATTCACATGAGGGTGCGAGACAATATATTCGACAAGATTATGCTGGCCATCGGGGTGCTGCTGCTCGGTATGTTCTGTATGCAGTTTCCGGCCACCCCCACAACCGGCGAGCACCACTACGCTTCCTACACCTCGGCCAACACAGACATCGCCCATACTTCTAAATGGACTTATCTGAAGCCTGACAAGGCGCTTTCGCCTCACCAGGTCATCGACATACAGCTGCGCGCGCTGCAGCAGAACGATCCCGCCGACAGCGGCGTGATTACCCTGTTCAACTTCTCCTCGCCTTCTAACAGAGCCTACCTTGGCCCGCTCAAGCACTTCCGCCTGATGGTACGGGAGCCATCTTTTCGTCCAATTCTCAACTTTAAAAGTTACAAAACAGGACAATTGGTGGTGGACGGTAAAAACGCGTATCAGCTGGTGGTGGTAGAGACATCCGAAGGCCGCCAGGAAGCCTTTATGTTTATACTTACCAAGCAGCGCCGGGGCACTTACAAAGACTGCTGGATGACCGAGGGAATTGCGCGCATGGAGACCAGCCACTTCACCAGCCAGCTATAGCACCTAATTTCCTGCACAGGCAGTTGCCTGCTCAAATACAATCAGCTAACTTAGCTTATCCTGAGCCCTAAACCCTTGCCCCAGCCTATGAGCCCTACACCCGCTGCCCGACTGCCCATCATCGACCTGCACTGCGACTTACTGGTATACCTGACCGATGTGCCCAATGCGGACATAGACCGGATAGAGGAAATAGGCTGCGCCGTGCCGGCCCTGGTAGAGGGCAACGTAAAGCTGCAGGTAATGGCGATTTTCTCGGCCACGGCTCCCGGCAGCACCCGCTTTGCCGAACTGCAGTGCCAGATGTTCCGCCAGTTGGCCGACAATGACAACTGCCTGACCGCCGTTACCAATGCGCCCCAACTGCAGCAGGTTTTGCAGCAACCGGGGAAAACAGGGATGGTGGCAGCCATTGAGAACGCCGCCGGCTTCTGCGAGGAGGACGAACCGCTGGAGGAAGGCTTTAAGCGCCTGGAGAAGATGATAGAAGTATGCGAGCGCATCCTCTACATCAGCTTTACCCACCACACGGCCAACCGCTTTGGGGGCGGCAACTCCTCTGCTCCCACGCATGGCATTACCACCGATGGGCGCATGCTGCTCGATTACCTGCACGGCCGCCGCATTGCCGTGGATCTGTCGCACACCAGCGACGCACTGGCCTTCGACATACTCAACCACATCGACACTGAGCGGCTCGATATTCCCATCATGGCCAGTCATTCCAACTTCAGGCCGGTGTGGCCACACGAGCGCAACCTGCCCGCAGAGCTGGCACAGGAGATTATCCGCCGGCAGGGACTGATAGGGATGAACTTTCTGCGCAAGTTCGTGAACACCGAAGACCCAGCCGCCATGCTGCAGCACATCCACTACGGCTTTGCCCACGGGGCGGCAGATGTCCTCAGCTTCGGGGCAGATTACTTTTACTTTGCCGATGAGCAGGATCTGAGCCGCTTTCCCTTTTACTTTAAGGAGCATGCGCTGGCCAGCACCAGCTATACTTACCTGCTGGAGCAGCTGCAGGGGCAATACCCGCCGGAGCAGCTACAAAAGCTGGCCTTTGCCAATGCACAGCGCTTTATCGAGCGCCTTTGGACCTGAAGGTGCGCTAAGCACATTACTGCCCTATGACATTATCTGCAGAATTTTCTGGATTTATACTTACCGATTGCTATATTTAGCAAAGTATATACTTATACTTTGCCTTTATAAATTGTACCTTCCACTAAAAAATTAGCAAGTATGGAATTTATAGGATTATTCCTGCTGCTGGCGGGGCTGGTGTCGCTTACGCTGGAGGCATTGGGCGCTAACTTGCTGGTATTAAATTGGTTAAAAAACTTTGGCGAAACAGGCAGCTGGGCCATTCGCATTGGGGTAACGCTGGTAGGGGGCGTTATTTACTACCTGCGCCGCCACGACGACTAACCTGAGATAAAAATTTGTATATATATTATTTCCCATGTGAGGAAAAACTGCGTATACGAATTTAAGTACCTACACTGGTTCTGCGCCACAGCCTAAACTATTAAGCCGCTAACGCCATGGATGCTCAGGAATACGCACCGCGCTATGTTCAGATAAACGAACTATACATCGACACAGTGGTGATTGATGACACCGAATTTATTACGCTCTGGTGCTTTACGGTGCTGGACGATGAGTATAAGTTTGTGTACCTGGGCTGCGACTTCTGCCAGTTTAACCAGATCCTTATCGCCGCCGGCGAGAAAGGAAAAGAGATAGCCCTGCACATGGCCGAGGTGCTGGACAGGCCTTATGACTCGCCTACCCTTATCCCCATAAAGGAGAAGTTTGAGGAATACCTGGAGCTAACCGGCCACGATATCATCGTGTATGAGCCGCTGGCGGTGGAGGACGACCTGGGCGTGCTGGAGGAGGATAACGAAGACCTGCCCCTGGAGGAACTGTTTAGCGGCAAGCAGAATAAGACGCGCCAGAAGTACCTCATTTACCAACTCGATAAGCTATACCCTTCCAAAGTATTTGAGCCGGAGAAAAAGCCTACAGAAGAGCTCTCCGAGTGCTTCGAGGACGACTCGCTGGAGCTGGCCCAGCTCTACTACGACTACCTGAATGCCATTGAAAACGGCTACTCCGACTGCGAAGCCCGCCAGGTAGCCGGGCTGGAGCGTGAGCTCTTTTTCCGGATGGCCCGCAAAGCCTCTGAGTTCTGGAGCTAAAAATCCTTGTTTAGAAAGTATACTGTTGCCGCACCACGGTCAGGTTGCTATCGCGCCCCTGGGAAGGGATGATGTGGGGCGGCATGGGCTGCCTTACCAGCTCCTGCGGCAACGCCAACGTATGGTCATAGAGCAGCAGGTGAAGCGGCACCCCGGTTTTCAGGCGCACTTCCAGTTCAGCTTCTTTCCTAATGGGCAGCCCGTAATGTCGGATGTGGTAGACATTCCCTGAAGGCGCAAGAATGGGGCGCGGGTGCAGCTCCTTGCCGCTGAGTTTTATACTTTGCAAGGTATCGGTAGTGCCCGGCTGAAGTATAACCTCCAGGTGCGCCGCCCCGCGCGGCGAAGATAGGCGCAGGCGCAGCAATCGCTCATCCCCTACAACAGAATCAGCAAGCACTTGAGCGACAGGCGGTACCAGGGCAAGGGGCTCCGCCTGGTTTTTAAGCTGTCGCCGCTGGGCATGCGGATATACTTCCTCGAGCGGACCGGCCTGGGCGGCGGTAAAAAACTGCTGCTTCCACTCATCCAGTTGCTCCGTACCCGATACCCAGTAAGCCTTTCCGGCATCCGCATTCAGGTAATAGGCCACCTGGCTGTGCAGGGGCGTTTGTGCAGAGGGCTGCTCTCCTGCTACGGCACGCCATACTTGCAGCACACCAACAGCCAGCAGCACCAGGGGCAGCAGCGGCACAAAGCGCCAGCGGTAGCTTCGCTCCAGCAGCACCAAAAGCGGCAGCAGCAGGCCCAGCAATAGCGTCAGCAAAGCCATACTTGCTATCGGCATCTGCAGCTCAAACGCCAGGAAAACCGAATACGCGATCGGCATAATAATAAAAATAGCAGGAAGCGCAGCGAGTAAAAGTATATGCACGTAGCCCCAGCCTTTATCCAGCTTTTGATGCAGCTCCTGCAGCAGCACCAGCAACACTCCGCCCATGCCAAACAGCAGCGGGAAGAGCAGCAGGTAGGCCGCAGCCGGCACCATTAAGGCCAGCACGCCCATCAGCACAAACTGAAGTATAAACACCCCCAGCAGCAGCGGGAACAGAGGCAGCCAGCGCAACACCAGCCAGTTTAAAAGTATAAATAACCCCACCGCCAGCAGCAGGTAAGCTATAAAGAACTGATCAGCCCCGTAAGCTCCGCCAAGGCCACCCGATGGCAGCAGCGACAGCACCAGACCGTTTACAGGTATAAACAAGCCCGCCACGGCTACCAGCAGCAACAGGTAAGCTCCTACACCAGCTATAACCTGCTTTCCGGTGGCCATTTTCTTTTGCAGGGCCACTTTAACGGTTGCTAATAATAGCAGCGCGCCCAGGGCCACAAAAAACACGTTCAGCCCCAGCCGGTAATGTATCACCCAGCCGTTGATGAAGTTAAAGAAGACGATATCAGGTGCCTTTGTCTGGGAGAGGCTAAGCTGCCCGAAGTGCCGTACCAGCGCCAGCATGTTGCTGCCGTGGTGTTGCAGGCTTTCCCGGCTGAGGTTCTCGGGTGAGTCGGTGGCTTTGTGGTAATGCGCAAGCCCGCCTATAAAGGCCGAGTTAAGCCCGGTGTAGCCCGCATCCTTAAAAATGGTAAAGTCGGTATCGTTGGGCATGCGGCTGTATATCTCGTAAGCCAGGGAGCTCACAAAAGGATAAGGCGCCGCCTCTATGAACCGCCGGGCAATCCAGCCATTCTGCGGGCTCAGCTCAAAGGTCATACTTGGCCCCTTGTTGCCACGGGCCTCTACGTTCAGCACCAGCGCCACCTCCCGGGCCCAGGGGTGCTCCAGAAAAGCCCTCGCGCCAAACAAGCCATACTCTTCCCCATCAGTCAGCAGCACGATCACATCCTGCTGCAGCGGTTCGCTGTGCTGCAGCGCCCGCACGGTTTCGAGTATCGCGGCCACGCCGGCGGCATCATCCCCGGCGCCCAAAGTGTTTGGTTGCGAGTCGTAATGGGCCACCAGAAGTATAGCCTCCCTGCCTCCGCCCGTGCCTTTTACGCGCCCCAGCAGGTTATACACGTAGCCCACGTTGGCAACGATGCCTTGATCGTCTGTTGCCAGGGCTTCCTGCACCTGCGGGTTAAGGCCAAGCTCCTGCATTTGCTGCAACAGGTAAGCCCTTACTTGGGCGTGCGCGGCCGTGCCCATGGCATGCGGCTGCGCCGCTATCCGGTTTACGTGCTGCATGGCCCGCTCTGCCGAGAACACCTCTGAAGGCGCGGTGGCCGGTACCGGCTTGGGCGGCATCAGCAGGAAAACGCTCAGCAGGGCCAGCCCCGTCAGGGCAAGCAGTACGAAGGCGGCAATAGCAGAATTACGGTGGCGCATAAGGCAGTGAGGCAAAAGTATATATAGCTCTCCGAATATACGTATTTATACTTTCCCCGGGCGCCACCGGCAAATAAAAAAGGCTCCCGGCGCATGCCGGAAGCCTCTGAAAAAGCTGTCTTGTCTCTACTCTGCAGCCGTGTACTTGTCTTCCTCCACAATGGTATTCTGGCGCAGGTGCACCGGCTGCGTCTTTTTGCGGAGCCGCAAGTTGAGCATCTCCACCAGCAGCGAGAAGAACATGGCAAAGTAGATGTAGCCTTTCGGGATGTGCTGGTGCAGCGCCTCCACCACCAGCATAAAGCCAATCAGGAGCAGGAAGGCCAGAGCCAGCATCTTCACAGTGGGGTGCTTGTTAACAAAATCACTCACGTACTTGGCAAAGATCAGCATAATCACCATGGCCAGAATCACGGCGATGATCATGATAATAACCTCCTGCGCCAGGCCTACGGCCGTCAGGATGGAGTCGAAGGAGAACACGATGTCTATCAGGATGATCTGGACGAGCACCTGCCCCAGCGTGGCGTATGCCTTACCGGCTTCGTGCGTTTCCTCTTCGCCCTCCAGCTTGTTGTGGATCTCGGTTACGGACTTGGCCAGCAGGAACAGACCGCCGGCAAAAAGTATAATGTCACGCCACGACACCGGGAAGTTCTCTTCTGTAAACGGCAGGTTGATGGAGAAAATCGGGTCAGAGGCGCTCACAATCCAGGAGATGAACAAGAGCAGGATAACGCGGAAAACCAGCGCCAGCATCAGGCCGATGTTGCGCCCCTTGGCCTGTTGCTCCTTGGGCAGGCGGCTTACGATGATGGAGATAAAAACAATATTGTCGATGCCCAGCACCACCTCCATAAAGGTCAGCGTCAGCAGGCTTATCCAGGTATCCGGATTGGCGAAGATTTCCATAGGTTACAGGCGAAGTTGTTGGATGGTTAAATTGTTGTTTGCCTTACCAGCACAATTATTTAATGCTATGCTCATACGAATTGCACAAGAACAGGTATAGCCAAACGCAAGAAGCTTAACGGTAAACTATACTTCCCCGGTCAAAACAACCCCACAATTTAACCATCCAACAATTCAACCATTTAACTCTTCATGTTCACGTACTGCAGCGGCATGCCTATTTCCTCGGCGTTGGTGCGCAGCACGGCAATCACACCCTGCAGGTCGTCTATCTTTTTGCCCGTCACCCGGATGGTTTCGTCCATAATGGCCGGCGATACTTTCAGCTTGCTGTCTTTGATGAGCTTCATGATTTTTTTGGAGGTATCCTTATCAATACCAGCCTTAACGCGGATCTCTTTCTTCAGCATCGCCCCCGATTGCTGGGCCTCTTTGGAGAAGTCGAGCGCGGTGGCATCAAGGCCCTGCTTCACCATTTTCCCGATAAGTACGTCCTCGGTATGCTGCACACGCATGTCGTTCTCCATCGTGATGGTGACCACGTTATTTTTCTTGTCATACTCCAGGCTGCCCTTGGTGTCGCGGAAGTCGTAGCGGTTCAGGATTTCCTTGCGGGCCACGTTCACGGCGTTGTCCATGGTTTGGGGGTCTACCTTGCTTACAATGTCGAAAGATGCCATAGTTTTATACTTATACTTTAGAAACTGATTTACTTAATTATGCCGACAAAGTTATTGTTAATTACCGGAATGTTGAATTGCTAAATTGCGGCACGGTTGCGCGTAAATTGCCGGCCGGCGGGCACGTATAGTGTACGCACGCGCTAAAGTATAAATAAGCGGGAGGAGCAGAAGCATACTTTGGGCGTGCCGGCACAGCCGTCGGGCTCTCGCGGCTCGCTCTCCGAAAGCTTTCGGAGGAGCTCAGACAACCGCTCCATCCCTCACGCAAAGCAAAGTATAAATCTACCTCATACCCATAAAGCCATCACCCATGGAAATCATAGAGCCCACCACCCCCGAACAGTTTGAGCAATACTACCGACTGCGCTACCAAACGCTGCGCCAGCCCTGGGGCCAGCCCGAAGGCAGCGAGCGCGCCGACGACGATGCCTCCGCCATCCATGCCATGCTGGTAAACGACGCCGGCGAGGCCGTGGGCGTTTGCCGCCTGCACCTGCACACGCCGCAGGAGGGGCAACTGCGCTTTATGGGCATCCGAAGTGACCAGCAAGGCAAACGCCTGGGCGACCAGCTGTTGCAGTACATGGAGGCGCGCGCCCGCGCCCTGGGAGCCGAACGCATGACGCTGCAGGCCCGCGAAAATGCCGTGAACTTTTACCGCCGCAACGGGTATGAAGTAGTAGAGAAAACACACCTGCTGTTCGGAACCATACAGCACTACAAAATGGAAAAGCCCCTATGAAAACGATGAACAAGAAAACAAGACTACTGCTGATAGCGGGCACTGTGCTGGCCGGCACGGCCATACTTAGCACGCGCAACCGCAAACACGCTCCCCTTAAAACAGTGCCGCACGTAGACCTGGACCGCTACCAAGGGCGTTGGTACGAAATAGCCCGCCTGCCGCAGCGCTACGAAAAAGGCTGCCACTGCGTGTATGCCGAGTACAGCCAAAACTCCGCCGGCTACGTGGAGGTGAAAAACGCCTGTCGCAAGGGCGGGCCAAACGGTAAACTGAGTGTAACTGAGGGCAAGGCCTACCCGGTGGAAGGCAGCGGCAACAGCAAGCTGCGGGTAGAGTTTTTCTGGCCTTTCCGGGGAGATTACTGGATCCTGGAGCTGGACCCCGATTATGCCTACGCCCTGGTGGGCGCGCCCGATCGCGAAAGCCTCTGGATTCTCTCCCGCACCCCCACCCTGGACCAAGACGTGCTGGAACGCCTCGTGCAACTGGCCGACCGCAAGGGCTTCCCGGTGGAGCAAATGCTCCTAACCGACCAAAGCTGCTTTACGCAGGGCTAGCTATACTTGCTGATTTTATACTTTAAAGAGCAGCTGCCGGGGTATTTATACTTTGGCAGCTGCTTTTGTTTTGCCTACAAGGCAATGCAATAGTATAAATTCTTCGATAGGTGCCATACTTTTATCTGGAATTCCTTATATTGTTAGAGCGTAATATCCAGAGCACCTAAACAAGAAAATCCATGGCTTCAACTTTCAGAGACATTTGGCTTGCCATTAACAGCGTCCTCACCATGATCAACTCCACATTGCTTGCCATTATCCTGGGGGGCTCGCTGTATAATCACAAAAAGAAGCAATATGCCAAGGTTCCGCTCATAGCCAACATCATCCTTCTGCTGGTGCTGGGCACTGTGGCAGGCGCCTATTTCTACAAGTCTTTCATAGCCGAGTAAGTATGAGCATGCATTCTAAACGCACGACTTTTATTTCGCTTATCATCACCTATGTTGTTGTGAAGGTTGTCCACAGCCTGATTGGGTTTGATTATGATATTTTCAGTGAGGGTATACTTAACCTGAAGTTTTTAATTGATGTGGCATCCTGGGCTATAGTATCTGCGGCGGTATATTTCCTGCTAAGGAAGTTGCTGCCTCAGAGGGGTGCTACGGCTGGTTAGAGGTATGATGGGCTTTCCTTGAGAGGAAGTGCAGCTTCGTACATAGTACAGATAAGCGTAGGTTTACTGCTACACACCAGTTGGCAAAGATTTCAAAAATAGAATGAACTTCATTATGAAAATGAGCTTAGTAATTGTTTTAACTTTTTTAGTCGTTTCATGTCAGTCGGATATTACAGAAAGACAAAGTCAGGAAGCCTACAAAAACGGAATTGAAGTACTTCAGCAAGCAAGTGGGAATCAGAAGGCAGTAACAGAAAGAGCTTTAGTGCATTTTAGTAAGGCTGTCACTATTGACCCTGCAAACATGGAAGCTGCCCTCTGGAAGTCACAAATGGAATTTAAACTGGGGAAGTTTGAAGATGCTCTTCTGACTGCAAACTCAGCCATTGAAAGATTGGTAGATGAGAGTCATCGATTACTGCCTAAATCCTGACTAACGTTTATTTCTCAGGCCGTTGCAAAGCCCAGTTCTTCAGGCTTGAGGTCTAATTTAGCGATGTTTTTCTTTATCCGCTGCA
>NZ_FOOT01000021.1 GCF_900113285.1 Pontibacter chinhatensis | reverse complement strand
AGGGGCTGAATTTCAGAGCACCGGTGGAATTATTGGAGGAAATTGTAACTTGAAAAACCAACTTTACAATGGCTCAAAATCTGGGGTAGCTTACAACTTAACCGCTAACTTAGACTTACCAACACCAGCTGCACCTGAAAGCAGAAGAATATCTACATAATTAAGATGTTCTAACGCTTCTGTTATCTCCTTTTCTCTACCAATAAAATGATTGGTTAATGAAGGCTGTAAACCTTTAGTTGTTTTGTTTAAAAAATCAGGAAGGTTATATATCTCACCCTTTACTATTTCAACACCAACATATTGTTCTGAAAGACCAGGGAAGTCATAAATATACATCGGCAAGTTTTGTATATCATATACTTCAAGTGCTGCATTAGCATTATGCTGCAGAACCCTACCTTTCAGTTCATCAAAATCTTTAGGTGTAATTTTATCAGTACAGGCTAAGATAACCCTTCCAACTAACTCCTTCTTAATACCGGTCTTCTCTTCATTGAAACAATGCTCAATATCTTTAAACAACTTCTCTCTAAAGTTCTTAGCTTTTCCTAACTTCTCTTGAGTAGTACACTCTACAAAAACATACTTATCTCCATCAATAAAGAATGAATCTGGAGCTCCTTTACTAGTTTTCTCTTTAGCAACTACAGAGCCAGGTGCACCTATAAAAGTGTTCCCTTGGACATGCAGCAAGTGATTCATCAAGTCTTGAAATCTTGCTTGATTGATTGCTTTTAATGATGTCTCAATCTGTTTAATGAAATTCATTTTCTATGATCTATAGTCTTTGCTAAAGTAATTTGAGAAGAACCTAGTGAGCCCGAATAGAACTTTAACCTAAGTTAGGTTATGTAATCAACCAAAATCTAATAAATTTTTTATAAATATTAAAAATTTCCCCACCTGCGCAAAAAGACTGCGCACTAGCCCCTGAACTTTGGTCTATCATTAAAGCAAAAGGCCATGAAGTTCAACTTTCTCACACGTAAGAAGCACCAGACCACGAACCACGAAGGAGCGCTGGCCTGGAAGATAGGACCAGCCGCTGAGCTGTATGCAGCCGTTGTTACGGCCTCGCTGAGCGACACCTTCTACGAGAGCGGTAACCAGCGCCTGAAGCGCATCCGGGAGCTGATCGCGCAGAACGATCCGGAGTTTGTGGCGAAGCTGGCTGTGTACGCCCGCACCCACATGCACCTGCGCAGTGTGCCGCTTGTGCTGGTGGTGGAATTGGCCAAAGTGCATGCCGGCGACGACCTGGTGAGCCGCACGGTGGCCCGCGTGGTGCAGCGTGCCGATGAGATAACTGAGCTCCTCGCCTATTACAGCCTGAGCAACGGGCGCACCGGCACCAAAAAGCTGGGCCGCTTCTCCAAGCAGCTGCAGAAAGGGCTGGCCGTGGCCTTCAACCGCTTCGATGAGTACCAGTTTGCCAAGTATAACCGGGCTACGGAGGTGAAGCTGCGCGACGCGTTGTTCCTGGTGCACCCCAGGTCCAAAGACGACACGCAGCGGGCGCTCTTCGACAAGATTGCCGCTGATACGCTGGCTATACCTTATACCTGGGAGACGGAACTGTCGGAGCTGGGGCAGCGGGCATTTGAGAACGCCGAGGCCAAAGCCGCCGAGGTGCGGGCCAAGTGGGAGGAGCTGATCGACAGCGGCCGGCTGGGTTACATGGCCCTGCTCCGCAACCTGCGCAACATCCTGCAGGCAGAGGTATCGGCGGCGCATATGCAGCGGGTATGCGCTACCCTCTCCGATGCCCGTGCCGTGCAGCAGGCCAAACAGCTGCCCTTCCGCTTCCTGGCCGCTTATCGCGAGCTGTTGCCCCTCACCTCCGGCTATACCGCCATGGTGCTGGAGGCGCTGGAGCAGGCCGTGCAGGCAAGTGTGCAAAACATGCGGGGCTTCAGCGAGGAGGTGCGCGTGGTGGTGGCCTGCGACGTGTCGGGCTCCATGCAGCGCCCGATCTCGCCTCGCAGCAAGATCCTCAGCTACGACATCGGGCTGATGCTTGGCATGCTGCTGCAGCACCGCTGCCGCTATGTGGTGTCAGGTATGTTCGGCGACAGCTGGAAAGTGATCAACCTGCCCCAGCGCCAGGTGCTATCGAACGTGCAGGAGTTCTATCGCCGCGAAGGGGAGGTAGGCTACTCCACCAACGGCTACCTGGTCATCCGCGACCTGACGAGCCGCCGGGTGCAGGCCGACAAGGTGATGCTCTTTACCGACTGCCAGCTCTGGGATAACACCGGCTACAATCAGAGCCTGACCGAGGAGTGGAAGAAGTACAAGGCCATTGCGCCAAACGCCAGGCTATACCTCTTCGACCTGGCCGGCTACGGCAGCTCACCGCTAAACCTGGTGCGGGACGACGTGTTCCTCATCGCCGGCTGGAGCGACAAGGTGTTCGACGTGCTGGAGGCGATTGAGAAGGGCGGAGATGCCTTGGCAGTCATTGAGGAAATGGAACTATAAAATTAAAACAGGAGGTGCCGTAAGTGCGTGATACTTCGTGGTGTAGTCCTTTGAGACGAGCAGGTTCGAGCCCTGCACGCTGCCTGCAGCGTAAGCACGTGCTGCCTTTCGCCCTCCTGTTTCTTTTAAAATCTGAGCGGTGCCGTAGGTTGGAGTTACTTCGTCCAGGTGCTGGAATTGCAGGTTCGAGTCCTGCTTCCCGGGTCTGTAAAGACCGGGAATGGTGAAAGGGTAACACGCCAGCTATACAATAAGTCTCCGGCCGTCTGTCGCCCGCTCATTTTAAAATAGGAAAGTGGTGCCGTAGACAAGGGGTACTTCGTGTGTCGCAGGTTCGATTCCTGCCAAGGCCCGAGCGCCTTGTAGCTCAGCTGGTAGAGCAACGCCTTGCAAAAGGTTTAGGTCCTTTGTCGCCTGTCGCCCACTTAGAAAAGTAGAGTGCCGTTAAATGGAGTTACTTCGCCTGTCCCGCAAAACTAAACTCCATTTGCCCATCGCCTCTATACTTACTGGAACAGGTGCCGTAGGCCAGCGTTACTTCGATTGCGATTCGGCAGGTCGTGGGTTCGAGTCCCAACACCCGCAAGGGTGTAGCTCAGCTGGTAGAGCAGCATGTCGCTGGCCGCCTGTCGCCCTGTTCCTTTCTAATTACCTGAAGGTGCCTCTGGCCCGTAAGCCAGTGGTATTTCAGGAAAAGTTTTATATTGAATGTAATGTATATCTCTAAAGAGGAGAAATCCACATGATCTTAGAAATCACCACTACCCATAAACCGGCCACAGACTTGGGCTACCTGTTGCACAAGCACCCGGACAAGGTGCAGTCCGTGGAGCTGGCGGCGGGCAAGGCGCACGTATTTTACCCCGAGGCCACCGCCGAGCGCTGCACCGCCTGCTCATGCTCGATATCAACCCGGTTGACCTGGTGCAGGTGCGTAAAGGCACCTATGCCCTGCAGGACCAGTATCTGTAAGACTAACCTTATACCAGTAACTCTGGCTGAAGCTGCGCCATGTGAAAGCTTAGCGGGAGCTGGCCCCGCTTCAACGTTCACGAATTCTCTTTCCTTGAGCTATTTATAAAAATGTATGCCAACCGGGAACCCGGTTGGCATACATGTGAACGATGGGGTATGGTAAGTAACTGACTGTAGACTATAGTAGATAGTAAAGATCTTCCAGGCTAGATGTTCTTGCCTTGTTGGTTCCCCTGGGCACCTGCCGCCCCTCTGCCGGAACCAGCTTAAGCACATCTTCGGGAAACCATACTGTTTTACCCCTGAAGAACTCCACCAGAACGTTCTGTCTCCTAAAGTTTCCCATTTTGTATGAGCGAAATCGCCCGATTCCTGTTGGTGTTTCTAACTCAGTGCCCGCTGTTAGCACGGCGAAGTTTAACCCTTTAGTTGCTGCCATTTGTCTAAAGCTTAAGAATTTAACAGGTAAATAATTATTCAGTAAACTGTGTGAAGATATAAACAGCATATTACCTGTAAGTTACCTTATAACAAACAACCGGTTAAATTTGAGCGGAACTACCGACACCTTTCACCTACGGCATCAGCACCCACCTGTTGACCATGTTGTGCGGCCCTTCCAGCACTATTTTGTACATTCCGCCAGGTGTCGTATCTCCGACTGGGATAACTGCCTTTTCTCCTTTGAGCGGTACCGTCTTTACCATCTTATACTCATCTTTCCCACCCTCTTTAAAATGATTGGTAGAAGTTAGCCATACTTTCACCTTCCCTTTTTTCTGCTGGGCTTTCCAGCCAAGTATAAGCGAGTTGTTTTGGTAAACAGCAGTCGGTTGGACTAACGATAT
>NZ_FOOT01000020.1 GCF_900113285.1 Pontibacter chinhatensis | reverse complement strand
GCCATCTTTTTTTAGGCGGGGCGTTTGCGTTTCGGGAAAGGTTTTCTACTTTTGCCCTCCCGTTCAGCAGGAGCGGGGCAGGGGATGAGGCGAAGGGCCCGCCCGCTGAAAAAAAGTTTTGCTTCTTGCTTGCGGTTTGAAAAAAGCTTTTTACCTTTGCAGCCGCTTCAACCGGGAGCGCTTCTAAAAGAGAGGTTCTTAACACAGGGTTCACGCCCTGGCGAAGGCCTCCGGGAAGAGAAAAAACTTTTTGAAAAAGGCTTGGAGGATGAAAAGGAGTTCGTACCTTTGTCCTCGCTTCCGAAAGGAAGGCCAGCGCCGGCCGACAGGGCCGGAAAAAAGTTTTGAAAAAGGCTTGCGGGATGCGAAAAGTTGCTTACCTTTGCAGCCCGCTTCAGAAAGAAGCGTTTCGGCGAGCAGCGCTGAGAAAAAAGAAAGAAAAAAAAGATTGCAAAAGTTTTGGAGGTTAGAAAATTACTTCCGACCTTTGCACCCCGCCACGGAGCGAACGGCTCCGAAGGGGAAACAAGAAAGACACCACCTGGCAAGGTGGCACGCAGAGAAGAGAGTTCTCTGACAAGGTTCTTTGAGAGATTGCTTGAGACAGAAAAGATTTAAGGTTCTCCCCCTTTCTTAGGGGAGGGGGAAAGGAGCCCGGGGTCGGACAGACACATTTGCAGCGCAAGCTGCAGGAAATAATTCTTACAATGGAGAGTTTGATCCTGGCTCAGGATGAACGCTAGCGGCAGGCCTAATACATGCAAGTCGAACGAATCCGGGGACTTCGGTTCCCGGGTTAGTGGCGCACGGGTGCGTAACGCGTATGCAACCTACCTTCCACTGGGGGATAGCCCTCCGAAAGGGGGATTAATACCGCATGACATGATAGAGTGGCATCACTTTATCATCAAAGCTGAGGCGGTGGAAGATGGGCATGCGTGCCATTAGCTAGTTGGCGGGGTAGAGGCCCACCAAGGCGACGATGGCTAGGGGTTCTGAGAGGATGGTCCCCCACACTGGTACTGAGACACGGACCAGACTCCTACGGGAGGCAGCAGTAGGGAATATTGGGCAATGGCCGAGAGGCTGACCCAGCCATGCCGCGTGCAGGAAGAAGGCCTTCTGGGTTGTAAACTGCTTTTATATAGGAAGAAAACGCCCCTGCGGGGGTAACTGACGGTACTATATGAATAAGCACCGGCTAACTCCGTGCCAGCAGCCGCGGTAATACGGAGGGTGCGAGCGTTGTCCGGATTTATTGGGTTTAAAGGGTGCGTAGGCGGCCCGTTAAGTCAGCGGTGAAATCCCACGGCTCAACCGTGGAACTGCCGTTGATACTGGCGGGCTTGAGTTCGGTCGAGGCGGGCGGAACTGGTGGTGTAGCGGTGAAATGCTTAGATACCACCAAGAACCCCGATTGCGTAGGCAGCTCGCTGGGCCGAAACTGACGCTGAGGCACGAAAGCGTGGGGAGCGAACAGGATTAGATACCCTGGTAGTCCACGCCGTAAACGATGATGACTCGATGTCGGCGACACACGGTCGGCGTCCAAGCGAAAGCGTTAAGTCATCCACCTGGGGAGTACGCCCGCAAGGGTGAAACTCAAAGGAATTGACGGGGGCCCGCACAAGCGGTGGAGCATGTGGTTTAATTCGATGATACGCGAGGAACCTTACCTAGGCTAGAATGCGCGTGACCGCTCCAGAGATGGAGCTTCCCTTCGGGGCACAAAGCAAGGTGCTGCATGGCTGTCGTCAGCTCGTGCCGTGAGGTGTTGGGTTAAGTCCCGCAACGAGCGCAACCCCTACCTTTAGTTGCCAGCGCGTCATGGCGGGGACTCTAAAGGGACTGCCTTCGCAAGAAGCGAGGAAGGCGGGGACGACGTCAAGTCATCATGGCCCTTACGCCTAGGGCTACACACGTGCTACAATGGCCGGTACAGAGGGTCGCCACCCAGCGATGGGGCGCCAATCTCAAAAAGCCGGTCTCAGTTCGGATCGGAGTCTGCAACTCGACTCCGTGAAGCCGGAATCGCTAGTAATCGCGCATCAGCAATGGCGCGGTGAATACGTTCCCGGGCCTTGTACACACCGCCCGTCAAGCCATGGAAGTCAGGGAGACCTGAAGCCGGTGACCGTCATAGGAGCCGTCTAGGGTAAAACTGGTGACTGGGGCTAAGTCGTAACAAGGTAGCCGTACCGGAAGGTGCGGCTGGATCACCTCCTTTCTAGGGACGGCCTCGGGCTCCGGACTCTTAAATCGCGTTTCTGTTTCAAGCATTCCTTCTCAAAAAGGATTTACAAAAAAGGTTTTACATCGGGCGGCCAGGCCCGGCCATAGCGGGCTTGTAGCTCAGGTGGTTAGAGCGCTACACTGATAATGTAGAGGTCCGTGGTTCGAGTCCACGCAGGCCCACTTCTACCTGGGGGATTAGCTCAGCTGGCTAGAGCGCCTGCTTTGCACGCAGGAGGTCAACGGTTCGACTCCGTTATTCTCCACCGAGTACCACTTCAAGTAAAAACAGCAGGTTTTTACTTCTGCTTCAGGGATAGTGCCTTTGTCATTGTAAAATGATGATTGGTCACTGGTAACTGGAAAAAGTTCTTTGACATGATGGGAGAGAGATAAGTAAAAGAAAACAGACTAGGCTCTGCTTCGAGCAGAGACCTGGTGCGAGAGAGGCGGGCCGGCCCACGCTTGTGGGGCCGGCCGAGGACGCAGAGAAGGGCGCACGGGGGATGCCTAGGCTCTCAGAGGCGATGAAGGACGCGACAAGCTGCGATAAGCCGCGGGGAGGGGCACATACCCATTGATCCGCGGGTGTCCGAATGGGGCAACCCAGCTGGTTGAAGACCAGCTATCCGAAAGGAGGCAAACCCGGGGAACTGAAACATCTAAGTACCCGGAGGAAGAGAAAACAAGAGTGATTCCGCAAGTAGTGGCGAGCGAACGCGGAACAGCCCAAACCGGCCCTGTCACGGCAGGACCGGGGTTGTAGGACCACGCCGTGGGACCAACGAGTGAAGTGCAAGTGCCTGGGAAGGCACACCAGAGAGGGTGAGAGTCCCGTGCACGCAAGCTCTTTGGCCCTAGTGGTATCCTGAGTAGGGCGGGACCGGAGAAATCCCGCCTGAATCCAGCGGCACCATCCGCTAAGGCTAAATACTCCTGAGAGACCGATAGTGAACCAGTACCGTGAGGGAAAGGTGAAAAGCACCGTGAATAACGGGGTGAAACAGACCCTGAAACCGTGCGCCTACAAGCGGTCGGAGGTCCTTCGTGGACTGACGGCGTGCCTTTTGCATAATGAGCCTACGAGTTACTCCTCCCTGGCAAGGTTAAGGTCCTCAAGGACCGGAGCCGCAGCGAAAGCGAGTCTGAACAGGGCGCGCAGTCAGGGGGGGTAGACGCGAAACTTTGTGATCTACCCATGGGCAGGATGAAGGCTGGGTAAAACCAGTTGGAGGTCCGAACCAGTTTGCGTTGAAAAGCATTTGGATGACCTGTGGGTAGGGGTGAAAGGCCAATCAAACTGAGAAATAGCTCGTACTCCCCGAAATGCCTTTAGGGGCAGCGTCGCGGTGGAGTCTGGTGGAGGTAGAGCTACCGATAGGACTAGGGGGAGTCACATCCTACCGAATCCTGACGAACTCCGAATGCCACCAGATATACGCGGCAGTGAGGCCTGGGGTGCTAAGGTCCCAGGCCGAGAGGGAAAGAACCCAGACCGCCAGCTAAGGTCCCAAAGTCCACGCTAAGTTGAACAAAGGGGGTCCAGTTGCTTAGACAGCCAGGAGGTTGGCTTGGAAGCAGCCATTCCTTTAAAGAGTGCGTAACAGCTCACTGGTCGAGCGACAGGGCATCGATAATAATCGGGCATCAAGCATGGCACCGAAGCTGCGGATTGTATGCAAGTACACTGGTAGGGGAGCATTCCGAGGGCGGTGAAGGCGGGCCGGCAAGGCCCGTTGGAGCGCTCGGAAAAGCAAATGTAGGCATAAGTAACGATAATGCGGGCGAGAAACCCGCACACCGAAAGACCAAGGTTTCCTGATCAACGCTAATCGGATCAGGGTTAGTCGGGTCCTAAGGCCGAGGCGAAGGCGCAGGTCGATGGACAGCTGGTTAATATTCCAGCACCGGCTGCAGCCAGCGATGCGGTGACGGAGAAGTGAAAGGACCGCGCACTGACGGAATAGTGCGCTTAACACCGTAGGTATATCTTTGGTAGTGAAGTACGCCATCGATGCTGAAAGTGGAAAGTACGCCAACCCTTCGGGGGCGGCGAGTGTCCCTAACCAGGCTCCCGAGAAAACCCGCTAAGCGTTATAACGCTGCAGCCGCCCGTACCGCAAACCGACACAGGTGGTCGAGGAGAGAATCCTAAGGTGCTCGAGTGAATCACGGCCAAGGAACTCGGCAAAATGGCCCTGTAACTTCGGGAGAAGGGGCGCCTCCTTGCAGCAATGCAAGAGGCCGCAGTGAAAAGGCCCAGGCGACTGTTTAACAAAAACACATGGCTTTGCGAAATCGCGAGATGAAGTATAAGGCCTGACACCTGCCCGGTGCCGGAAGGTTAAGAGGGGATGTTAGCCGCAAGGCGAAGCATTGAATCGAAGCCCCGGTAAACGGCGGCCGTAACTATAACGGTCCTAAGGTAGCGAAATTCCTTGTCGGGTAAGTTCCGACCTGCACGAATGGTGTAACGATCTGGGCGCTGTCTCAGCCGTGAGCTCGGTGAAATTGTAGTCTCGGTGAAGATGCCGAGTACCCGCAACGGGACGGAAAGACCCCATGAACCTTTACTATAGCTTAGCATTGACGCTGGGTAACTCATGTGTAGGATAGGTGGGAGGCTGCGAGGCGGTGTCGCCAGGCATCGCGGAGCCGTCCTTGAAATACCACCCTTGAGTTGCTTGGCGCCTAACCTCTGAAACAGGGGGGACAGTGCTTGGTGGGTAGTTTGACTGGGGTGGTCGCCTCCAAAACAGTAACGGAGGCTTTCAAAGGTTCCCTCAGCACGCTTGGTAACCGTGCGCAGAGCGCAATAGCATAAGGGAGCTTGACTGTGAGGCCCACAAGCCGAGCAGGGCCGAAAGGCGGATATAGTGATCCGGTGGTTCCGCATGGAAGGGCCATCGCTCAAAGGATAAAAGGTACTCTGGGGATAACAGGCTGATCTCCCCCAAGAGCTCATATCGACGGGGAGGTTTGGCACCTCGATGTCGGCTCGTCACGTCCTGGGGCTGGAGAAGGTCCCAAGGGTTCGGCTGTTCGCCGATTAAAGTGGCACGCGAGCTGGGTTCAGAACGTCGTGAGACAGTTCGGTCCCTATCTGTTGTGGGCGTTGGAGATTTGCGGGGTCCTGACCTTAGTACGAGAGGACCGGGTTGGACGAGCCTCTGGTGGACCTGTTGTGCCGCCTGGTGCAGCGCAGGGTAGCTACGCTCGGACGGGATAAGCGCTGAAAGCATCTAAGTGCGAAACCCGCCCCAAGATGAGATCTCCCTTGAAGGGCCGTCGAAGACGACGACGTCGATAGGCCGCAGGTGTAAAGCCAGAGATGGCACAGCCGAGCGGTACTAATTGCCCGGGAGCGTCCCGGTACGGTGTACCGGCCCGCCGCTCCTCGCTTTTCTGCTTGTCTCTCCCCCACATATCATGTCTAAAAAGCATTAGCGCACGCATAACAGCCGTGCCAAGACAATGGCGGCTATGGCCCCGGTGAGCACCTCTTCCCATTCCGAACAGAGCCGTTAAGCCCGGGAGCGCCGATGGTACTGGGTTCACCCCCGGGAGAGTAGGTGGCCGCCAACCCCAACACACAAGGGGCAGCAG
>NZ_FOOT01000005.1 GCF_900113285.1 Pontibacter chinhatensis | reverse complement strand
CCTGATTATGAACCAGTTTGTAACTTTATACCCGGAAAGATGTAGATTCTAAAACACCAGCCCGAACTCACTTACACACTTTTCTGGACACTGTCGAAGTATAAATGCCATAAAGTTTAAGTTGTATGGCTATTATACTTCCTCCCCAACTCTACATCATACTCCGACCCCTCCTGCACTCACCTGAGGTATAAATTTCTAGAAAATTGTCCCCTTGAGGGGACTATAGGGGTGTAAAGCCAGTAGCAAATGTCATCTGCTAGATTCTAACACCCCTCCATGAACTGCGTTCGCAAACTACACACTCCCGTGCTCGTTTGTCCTCGAGGGGAGAATCACGCTCTAACTATTTTCACCTTTACTGCCCAGGCTTAGCGCTTTAGGTGAGAACTTAACTGCCCTGCCCTCCCCCAAGTATAAATTTTGACCAACTGTACTTTTTAATTGACGAACGGTAACTTCAATCGGGCCTGGCGGTACTTTTCATCCAACAAGCTATGGCTTTTAGAAGAGAGAAGTAAAATTATTTTCCTTGCTTTGCCGGAGAATTAAGAAGTAAACCCATGCTGACCACCCGGCACCTGATCCCTTTTATCTGGAGTATACTGGCCGCCGCCATTCTGCTGAAGATCAATATGACGGCCATTATGCCTTTCGGGGCCAGCCTGCTTTACGTGGCGGTGCTGGTGCCGGCGCACATTGCCTGTGCCCACCTGCTGGCCGACCTGGCACTGCCGCGCTTTATGCTGCGGCGGCAGATGTTCCGCTTCTCGCTGCTGGTGTTGGTGGCCTGTGCGGGCATGTCGGTGCTGCTAAGCTTTGTGGACTTGTGGCTGGAGCAGCTGCTGCACTACCGCCTGCTTAACTTCGATGGCGGGCACCTGGAGTTTGTGCCGCGGGCGCTGGGACTGTTTACCGGGCTCTTGCTTACGAGCAGCGCCATTTGCGGCATCCGGTTTTATACCGAGCACAGCCGGATGGAGAAAAAGCACCAGCAGCTGCGGGCCGAGCACCTGGAGGCAGAGCTTAAACTCTTGCGCGACCAGATTAACCCGCACTTCCTGTTCAATGTGCTCAACAGCATCCATGTGCTCATGAACAAAGACACGAAGAAAGCCTCGCAGGTGCTGTTTCAGTTTGCCGACCTGCTGCGCTACCAGCTCTACGAGTGCTCGCAGGCCGCTATTCCGCTGGAGCAGGAAGTCAGCTACCTGCAAAACTATGTGCAGATTGAGCAGGTGCGCCACGGCAAAGAGCTGCGCCTCGACACCGACTGGCCTACCCATACATATGGGCATACCATTGCCCCTTTTATACTTGCTCCCTTTGTAGAGAACGCCTTTAAGCACGTATCGCGCGCGGCAGCCGGGGGCAATTTCATTCAGGTCCGGCTGAGCACAGAGCAGCAAGGGCAGCTGCGGCTGGAAGTATGGAACAGCTACGACGAGCCTGCGGAGGTAGTACAGCCAAGCAAAGCCGGAGGGCTGGGCCTGGAAAACGTGAAAAAGCGGCTGGACCTACTCTATCCCGGCCGGCATACTTTACAGTTTCAGCAGGAGTTCGGCATTTTCCGGGCGAAGCTGGACCTGCACCTGTCGGAAAGTATAAACCCAACACAAACAGCCAAGGCCGCTAGTCAAATTTTGAATGAGTGACTGAGTGAATGAGTGAATAAAAATCACCCTTTTAACCTTCTAACTTTCTAACTCTTAAACTTTCTAACTCCTAAACTCTTATGCGGTGTATTATTGTGGATGACGAGGCGCTGGCGCGCGAAGGAATGGAAAGCTACGTGGCCGAGGTGGACTACCTGGAGCTTGTGGGCAGCTACAACAGTGCCGTGGCCGCCCATAACGCAATGCAGCAACACCCCGTAGACCTCATGTTTCTGGACATCAATATGCCCCGCCTAACCGGACTGAACCTGCTGGAACTGCTGCCCAACCCACCTCTTACTATTCTGGCCACGGCTTACCCCAATTTTGCATTGGAGGGCTTCCGGCTGGATGTGGTAGATTACCTGCTCAAGCCTGTGTCGCTGGAGCGCTTCCTGAAAGCGGTGAACAAGGCCCGGGATTTATACCTGCTCCGGCAACAGCAGCAGGCGCCGCAACAGCCTGCGGAGGCCGAGTACTTTTTCGTGAAACACAACCGCGCGCTGGAAAAGGTGGTGCTTGCCGACATACTTTATGTGGAGGGTATGCAGAACTATGTGCAGATTCACACCACCTCCCAAAAGCTAATGGTGCACCAGACGATTAAAGCCGTAGCGGAGCGTTTGCCGGAACAGCAGTTTTTCCGTATCCACAAGTCCTACATCGTTAACCTGAGCCAGGTACAGGCACTTGACGGCAGCAGCGTACGCATCGGGAGCTGCCTTTTACCCTTGGCCCGCAGCCAACGCGAGGCACTGCTCCAACGCATCGGGCACCGGTTTCTGTAGGATAAAGCATTATAGACTATAAACACGCATAAGTACGACACACAAAATAAAACTATGATTTTTGCAGTTCTTCTAAGTACCCCTGTTCCTATACCTGGAGCAGGGTAACTGCTTTGCCGCTCCCTTTCGCGGCCGGCCCTTGTTTCAATATAATTTACATCATTGGCTATAAGGCACCAAGGCTCCTGTATCAGGTGAGCCCTTCTGGTTTATACTTGCCTTCGCTAAAAAGAAGATTTTACAATTTACCATGTTTCTCCTACAGCACCTTTTACTTTACCTCTTTGTAAGCACCATCACCGATACATTTCAGGCCATGGACCTGGCCACGCTCGAAGCCCTGAACAGCAGCAGAATCACTGACCTGGACATCCTTCTGTTGGCCTTAACCATGAGTGCCTATGGCCTGGGCGCAGTTGTTCCGGTTGCCTTATACTTGCTCGGCCATGTCCGGAAGAGCGCCGCGCTGCGCCTGAAGGCCTTCCAGTACCTGCTGGCCATGTGTTTGATGGTGGGAGTGATTGGCGCGCTCAAGTATACGGTTAACCGGACGAGACCTTTTGTCGGCCATAACAGCATTGAGCGGATAGCGGAGGCCAGCAGTCCCTCCTTCCCGTCGGGGCACACAGCTTTTGCCTTTACCGCTGCTGTAGCCCTGGCGCTGATGTTCCGGAATGCACCGCTGCGCGTCACGGTGCTGGCCTGGGCCGTTCTGGTAGCATATTCCAGGCTGGCGCTTGGGGTGCATTATCCCAGCGATGTGCTTGCTTCCATCCTGATTGGCACGACAGCCGCCATTGTGGCCCATCATACTTTCCGCAAGTATGGAAGTATGGTGCCTATCGGGAAAGACATATAAACTAAGTATAAAATACTGCGCCTGAGCACGGCGATGGCACGACAGAAAAGCTTCAGAAGTCGTGCCTGCTTTGCTGGTGCCAGCGTTTAACTAAAGTACTCCATCCGACATCTATGAAAGAACATACACCAACCGCAGCAGCTGGCAATACCCCGGCCGCAACGGATAAATTTTCGCGGTACCAGGTATTTATTGTAGCCATCCTGGCTATCCTGCAGTTCACCATCATCCTCGACTTTATCGTGCTCTCGCCGCTGGGGGCGCAGCTGATTCAGGAGCTTGCCATTACGCCGCAGCAATTTGGCTGGGTGGTGTCGGCCTATGCGTTCAGTGCGGGCGCGTCGGGTCTGCTGGCTGCCGGCTTTGCCGACAGGTTCGACCGTAAAAAACTGCTGCTCGTTTTCTACAGCGGCTTTATCCTCGGCACGCTGCTCTGTGGCCTCGCCCCGGACTATTTCTCCCTGCTCATCGCCAGAATCGTGACGGGTATTTTCGGAGGGGTGATTGGCTCCATCTCCTTTGCCATCATCACCGATTTGTTTCCGCTACAAATGCGGGGCCGCGTGATGGGCTTTGTGCAGATGGCCTTTGCTGTGAGCCAAGTGATGGGTATTCCCCTCAGCTTATACTTAGCCAATCTCTGGGGCTGGCATGCGCCCTTCCTGCTGCTGGTGGGCGTAAGCGTGCTGGTGGCGGCAGCGGTTATACTTTACATGAAACCGATTGACGCGCACCTGAAGCTGCAAACGGAAAGCAAAGCTGTCTGGCGCCTGGTGCGGGTGGTCTCGAACCGGCACTACCTGAAGGGCTTTGGGGCCATCGTGCTGCTGGCTACCGGCGGCTTTATGCTCATGCCTTTTGCCAGCACCTTTACCGTCTACAACTTAGGTATCAGCTTGGAGCAGCTGCCCATGATTTACATGGTGACCGGGCTCTGCGCCATGGTGGCAGGACCACTCGCAGGCAAGCTCAGCGACCAGTTGGGCAAGTATAAAGTCTTCTTCTGGGGCTCTGTTATCTCGATGGTAGTGATTGGATTTTACTGCAACCTCGGTCCTTCGCCGCTCTGGCTGGTGCTCCTGCTAAACGTGGTTATGTTCATCGGTATCACTTCGCGCATGGTGTCGGCCACCGCCCTGATGAGCGCCGTACCAGACCCCGCCGACCGCGGTGCCTACATGAGCATTCAGTCGTCGGTGCAGCAGGTATCGGGCGGCCTGGCTACGATGGCAGCCGGTCTGATTGTGGTGCAGTCGCCGGGTGGGGCGCTGCAGCATTATGATGTGGTTGGCTACGTGGTCATCACCACCACCCTGGTAACCATGTTCAGTGTGCTGGCCATTGATAGGCTGGTGCAAAGGAAAGTGGCTGCTGCCGCTGTGGCCGGCGCTACTGTATAGGTTATTTATACTTTGTGATTGGTGTTAACGCACAGCAGGCTCCCATATAGCGGGAGCTTGTTGTGCGTTTTATACGTTATCCGCCTTCGCCAGAAACTGCTCGCGGTAGGTCAGGCCAATGGGAATGGCTTTGCCGGCGATGGTTACCTGGTGCCTTTCAATCACGTCGAGGTGGTTGAGGGAGACGATGTAGGACTTGTGCACCCGCACAAACTGGTCGGCTGGCAGCAGCTCCAGCGCCTCCTTCATCGTCAGCAGTGAGAGGATTTTTTTGCCTTTGGTGCAGAAAGCCATGTAGTTGCCGGCTCCCTCTACGTAAAGTATATCCTCCAGCTTTACCTTAAAGGTCTGCGTGCCGCTTTTTATCAGCATATGCGCTTTATCATGCGTGGGAGTGGCTGGTGCTGCGGGGGCGGGTTTGTCTTTTTTCTTCAGGTTATGCAGCTCCACTGCCTTATTCACCGCCTTCAGGAAACGGGCGTAGTTGATCGGCTTGAGCAGGTAATCCACCGCATCGTAGTTGTAGCTCTCAGCCCCAAACTCGGGGTAGGCCGTGGTAAACACCACCATCGGCTTGCGTGGCAGCGCGTGCAGCAACTGCATCCCCGATAGCTCCGGCATGTTGATATCCAGGAACACGAGGTCTACCTCCCGCTCCATCAGAAAAGCCAGCGCCTTCACCGGGTTGCTGAACGTGCCGACCAGCTCCAGAAACGGCGTCTTCCGGACATAATCCGCCGCCAGCTCCAGGGCAAAAGGCTCATCATCTACTACAATGCAACGCATAAGTTAGAGAGTTTAGGAGTTAGAGAGTTTGGGAGTTAGAGAGTTAGAAAGTTGGTTTTCTATTCACTCATTCGCTCAGTCACTCATTCAAAATTCTAGCAACGAACACCGGACCTCAGTCCAGCCTAAGTATGAGCTTTGTATGAAAGGTATCATCTTTTGGGGAGATTTGCAGCTGGTGGTTGTTGGGGTAGAGCAGGGCCAGCCGTTTCTTCACGTTTTCCAGTCCTACCCCTCCTGCTTTTCGCCCCAGCTCATTTTTGGCTTGGGCGATGCTGTTCTCCACTTCAAAGTATAAATTCATCCCTTCCACCTTTAATTTAATTAAAATGTCGGAGGGTTTGTCGAGCCGTATGCCGTGCTTAAATGCGTTCTCCACGAAAGGGATTAGGATGAGGGGCGCGATTTTATACTTGCTGTGGTCGCCTTCCACGCAGAACTTTACCGCCGCCTGTATCTCCTTCGAGAGGCGCATTTTCTGCAGCTCGATAAAGCTTTCCATGTACTCCACTTCCCGCGACAATTCTATACTTACCACGTTGCTCTCGTAGAGCATGTAGCGCATCAGGTTAGCTAGTTTCTCGATAATGTCCGCCGTCCGCTCGTCGCCGTTGCCTGCCGCACTGGCGTAGGCCATGTTGAGCACATTGAACAGGAAGTGTGGATTTACCTGCGCCTTCAGGAAGTTAAGTTCAGCCTGCAGCATCTCCTCCTTCAGTTGCTGTCGCTGCTTTTCGTTGCGCAGCCAGTTTTTGGTAAAGCCATACCCCAGCGCCATCGAGAAAATAATAAAGTTAAACAGCAGATTAATCACCAATTGTCCCCCAAAACCCTCGTCTTCGGTAGAGTAATAATTGATAAAAACCAGGTAATCTACACTTGTCTCCAGCACCGTGAGTCCCACCCAAAGTGACAGGATGCTCAATAGAAAGTTAACAGCCTTTTTATCGGTAGAGTAACGCGGAATGAGGACAAGGGCTATCGTGTAAAACAGGCAAATATTGAGCAGCGTGCCAATGGTCACGGGCAGCAGGATACTGCCGTCAGCGCTTCGGAAAGACCCCAGCGTGTTTACCCAAAGTATAATGGCCAGGTAGCCGGTTAGCCAGAGGGTGGTATGGATGAGGGGTTCTATGTGTTTGCGTTGCAGCATTGGGGTGATGTTATCTTTTTATACTTTGATTGTTCTTATACTTAGTGGCGTGTGCGCCCGCTTGTGCCTTTTAGCCCCCTCTTCCCGCTGGCGCGAGTTTGCAACTCGTGCCTACTATGAGGTTAGGTTTGTAACCCAACTGGCTTGAAAAGCCATACTTTTACTTTGCCTATACTTTATATTTGCTCAGCTTATACTTCCCATAGCCCCTGCTTCCTGCAACTGGACACAAGCTATCCTTACTAGCTCCTGTTCATCCTCCAGACTTACTTACCTATAGTTTCATTGCCGGCATTGGTGCTCTCAAGCCCGAGAGGGCCCGCCTTCGGGCATCGCGCGGTGTACATTTCCTTTGCTCCGCAATGCCGCAACAGCGGCACCGGAAATCTAGAAGGCGCTCAACCCAAAGGCTGGGAACAGAATCGATAGCTATGGCTATTCTTACTGTCCCCTTGAGGACAAGCGAGAACGGGAGTTCGAAGCTTGCGAGCATAGCTCAAGAGGGGTGTAAGCTGCAACACCTCTTGCTAAAGTGCTTACACCTCAGCCATAGCAATTACAGACTCCCCGCCTTAGAAAAGGAGGGGTTAGGGGTGGTTGGACCCGGTACTTCTAAAACTCTTATAATCACCCCCTCCCCTAAAAGTATAAAACCCGCTACACCTTCCCTACTTCGCTGGATGAACTATGTGATATTTTATGTGAACTTGAAAAAGGATGGGCAAACGCTTCCTGAAGTATAAAATCCGGTGTTGGTGGAGCAAGTATAGGTGTTGCCGGATTTGATTTTTTGTGAAGGTGAAAGCATGCTAGGTTTGAATCATCCAAGCAGGCAAGGTGCCTGACGGTCAAACCTTAAGCAAAATAAAACCATGAAACCGCTACACTTCTCTTTCCTTTCCCTAACTATTATGCTGCTGAGCATATTCTGTACCGCGGCACAGGCGCAGCAAAGCCAAACCATACAGGGTATCTGGCTCGGTAAACTCGAGATTAAAAAAGATGTGCACATGAACATCGCCTTTGAGATTGAAAGCACCGAAGACCAGCAACTAAAGGCGGTGCTGCACAGCCTCGACCAAAAAGTGTATGACATTCCGGTGGATGAAGTGGTATTTGATGGCAGCGCCCTGACGCTAAAGGTGCTGGCCCTGAACGCCACCTACAAAGGCATCTTGCTCGATGCTACTACCCTGCAGGGTGGTCTGGCCCAGAACAGCAAAGACGCTTTCCCAATGAACATGAAGAAGGTGGACCGGTTGCCCGTAGCCCGAGCCAAACGTCCGCAGGAGCCTGTAAAACCCTACCCTTACCTGGAGGAAGAAGTAAGCTACCGCAACGGGACGGCCAACGTGACCCTCTCCGGCACGCTCACCATGCCCGCCACGGCCGGTCCGCACCCTGCTATCCTGCTCATCCCCGGCTCCGGCCCCAACGACCGCGACCAGACCATCTTCGGGCACCGGGTGTTCCTGGTGCTAGCCGACATGCTCACCCGCGCCGGCTATGCCGTGCTGCGTGCTGACGACAGGGGCGTAAACAAATCCACCGGAGACTTTGCCTCAGCCAGTGTGATAGACCTAGCCAGCGACGCTGTGGCAGCCGTGAATTACCTGAAGAACCGCCCTGAAATAGACAAAGCACACATCGGTCTGATGGGCCATAGCCTGGGCGCCGAGATTGCCCCGATTGCTGCCAATAACTCGAGTGATGTTGCCTATGTGGTGCTCATGTCTGGTTCGGCGTCTACTTCGGGCCCAATGCTATTCTTCGAGCAGTGCCGCGCCCACTATACATCGGTAGGCGTGAGCAAGGCAGGCATAGACCTAAATGAGAAAATCCTGAAAAAAGCCTTTGAGATTGTGCGTACCGAGCCGGATAACGAATTGGCAAAAGCTAAAATCAAAACGATGCTCCAAAAGATGGAGAAGGAAGTTGCCAAGCTGAACCAGCAGGACCGCGAGCTATTGGACATGACTATCCCGCTTAATTCGAAGGAGTATACACAGTTCCTCTCGCCGGCGCACCGCGTGGACCTGTTTCACAACACGGCGGCAGAGCTACAGAAACTCAAGTGTCCGGTGCTGGCCATCAACGGCTCCAAAGACCTGCAGATACTCCCTGTTAACCTGCAACGCATCGAGAAGGCGCTGCAGAAAGGCGGTAACACGCACTATACTATCAAGGAGTTTGAGAACAAAAACCACCTGTTCCAGACCACCAGCACCGGCTTAATTGGGGAGTATGGCCAGCTAGATGAAACGATGGCCCCGGATGTGGTGGCCTATATGGTCGACTGGATAAACAGCCTCAGCCCGCTCCAGAGCAGCCAGTAAGCATCCCCTGTTACGCGCACTTCATCTATACTTTCGCGCCATTCATATAAAAGCCAGGTTAAGTTTTATGCCTGGCTTTTTCATGCTGAAAAGAAGTCATAATTTTGCGGCCGCTTTCGGGGGAGGTACTCCTGGGTGCTCCTCTCCTGCAAGCGACGCGCACCTGACTACCAACAACATAAAACCATGAAAAAAATTACAGCTCAGCAGAGCAGCCTCTTGCCTCTACCCTACCCCAGCTACCCTGGCACCTTTACAATTATATAACACATACCAGGAATTATGTAAAATTCTGTTGATGTGACCAGCCTAATTTTGCGCCATCAACTCAGCCATACATAACGCCACACAGCCATTACTACAAAATAAAACTATGATGAAAAGATTAACTTTTACATTCCTCTTGCTCTGCCTGCTGCTAACGGCAGGGCAGGCCCAGAACAGGGTAACCCTGAGCGGCTACGTGAAAGACGGTGCCTCCGGCGAGGGCCTGATTGGGGCCTCGGTAAGCGTGCAGGAGCTGCCCAGCGTGGGCATCGCCACCAACGAGTACGGCTTCTACTCGCTCACCCTGCCACAGGGCGACTACACACTGCTGGTGACCTACCTGGGTTACATCACCGAAAACAAGCCCGTGAAATTGGGCGCTAGCCAGAAAC
This sequence comes from Pontibacter chinhatensis, assembly GCF_900113285.1. Classification (GTDB taxonomy): domain Bacteria; phylum Bacteroidota; class Bacteroidia; order Cytophagales; family Hymenobacteraceae; genus Pontibacter; species Pontibacter chinhatensis. Next base: position 496,549 of record NZ_FOOT01000005.1, on the reverse strand, counting down.
TGGATGTGTCGCTCCGCCAGAATGCAACTACGCTGAAAGAAGTAGAAATCACCACGCGCAAAGAAGATGAAAACGTGCACTCCATGGAGATGAGCACCCTGAAAATGCAGGTGGCCCAGATTAAAAGTATGCCGGCCCTGATGGGTGAGGTCGACCTGGTGAAGGCCATCCAAATGATGCCAGGCGTGCAGAATGCCGGCGAGGGCACCAGCGGCTTTTACGTGCGCGGCGGCGGGGCTGACCAGAACCTGATTCTGCTCGACGAGGCGCCGGTATACAACGCCTCCCACCTGATGGGCTTCTTCTCGGTCTTCAACGCCGATGCCATTAAAGACGTGCAGCTCTACAAGGGCGGCATTCCGGCCCAGCACGGCGGCAGGCTCTCCTCACTGCTCGACATCCGCATGAAGGAAGGCAACAACCAGAAGATGGAGGTATCGGGCGGTATCGGCACCATCTCCAGCCGCCTGACCGTGGAAGCTCCCATCATCAAAGACAAAAGCTCGTTTATACTTTCGGGCCGCCGCACCTACGCCGACGTGTTCTTCGGCCTGAGCAGCGACGAGGACATCAAAGGCAACGATTTATACTTCTACGACCTGAACGCGAAGGTGAATTATACTTTGAATGAGAAGAACCGATTGTTTGTGTCGGGTTACTTTGGCCGCGACGTGGCCGCCACCAAGGATGCAATGATGAACTGGGGCAACGCCACGGCCACGGTGCGCTGGAACCACCTCTTCAACGACAGGCTCTTTTCGAACACCACCTTCATCTTCTCCGACTTTGACTATGCCCTGGGTTCCAAAGAAGAGGAGTCGGAGTTTACCTGGAAATCGCACATCAAGGACTATGGCATCAAGAACGACTATACGTACTTCCTGAACCCAAAAAACCAGCTGCGTTTTGGCCTGCAGGTAACTTACCACAACTTTATGCCAGCCGAGGTAAAGCCGGGTAAAAAATCGTACGTGAATGCGCTGAAGCTCAACTCCACCAGCGCCCTGGAGTCGGCCGTGTACCTGAGCAACGAGCACCAGATTACCGACCGCCTCACCGTGGATTACGGCCTGCGCTTCTCCCGCTTCACCAATGTGGGTCCGGGGGATGTGTACCTCTACGACGAGGAATTTGAGACGCCGGTGGATACGGTGAAGTATAGCCGCTTCGAGAAAATAAAAACCTACGGTGGGCTAGAGCCACGCATTGCCGCCAAGTATGACCTGAACGAAGTGAGCTCGATTAAGGCTTCTTACAACCGTACGCTGCAGTACGTGCACCAGGTGTCGAACTCCACCTCCGCCATGCCTTTTGATGTGTGGATTCCGAGCAGCACCTATGTAAAACCGCAGATGGCCGACCAGGTAGCCGCCGGCTACTTCCGCAACTTTGCCGACAACATGTTTGAGGGCTCCGTGGAAGTATACTACAAGTGGATGGACAACCAGATTGACTACAAAGACTACGCGGAGATTCTGCTCAACGAGCGCCTGGAGACAGAGCTGCTGCGCGGCACCGGCGAGGCCTATGGGGCAGAGTTCTTCCTGCGCAAGCAGAAGGGGCTGCTGACGGGTTGGGTGAGCTATACCTTGTCAAAAACTGAACGCACTGTGCCGGGCATTAACGACGGCAAGCCGTACGCGCCCCGCCACGACCGTCGCCACTCCGGCAACCTGGTGCTGGCCTACCAGTTTACACCAAGCATAAACTTCGGGGCCAACTGGACCTACAGCACCGGCGGCGCCATCACCATGCCGGTGGGCCGCTACGAGTACAACGGCAAAACTTACCCGGTCTACTCCGAGCGCAACGGCTACCGTCTGCCCGACTACCACCGCCTCGACCTATCAGCAACCTATGAGAAGCCCAGGAACGAATTCAAAAGGTATAGCAGCTCCTGGACGCTGAGCGTCTACAACGCCTATGCCCGCAAGAATGCCTTCTCGATTTACTTCCGTGAGAGCGAGGACGACCGAACCAAAACGGAGGCCGTGAAAACCTACCTGTTCGGCTTTTTGCCATCGCTTACCTATAACTTCAACTTCTAATTCTCAACGCCTCTAATACTATGAAAAAGATATTTTTATACGTGGCTGCTATGCTCACGCTGGGCTTTACCAGCTGCGAAGAGGTCATCGATTACGAACTCCGCACTTCTGATACCAAACTGGTTGTGGAAGGCCTGGTAACCGACCAGCCTGGCCCGTACACCGTGCGCCTGTCTACCACTAAAGGTTACCTCGACGAGGGGCGCCCACCCGGCGTGAACGGCGCGCTGGTCATCATCACCGACAACCACGGCAACGCCGATACCTTAATTACGGCTGGCGATGGTCTTTACCAGACCACCAAGCTGCAGGGTACACCAGGCTATACTTATTACTTTAAGGCAGTGGTGGCCGGGAAAGAGTATACTGCCCAGAGCTACATGCCCACCGTTTCGCCTATCGATTCGCTGACCTTTGAGTTCAAGAAAAAGACGCACATGCAGGACGAAGGCTACTACCCGGTCCTCCACTTCCAGGACCCGGCCGGCAAAGGCAACTACTACCGCTGGAATGTCTACATCAACGGGGAGCTAGACCCGGACGAGCTGACCGTACTCAGCGACGATATTTACGATGGCAACTACGGCCATGCGGATATGTTTTTCCCCGTCCAGAAAGGCGATGTTTTGAGAGTAGAGCTGTACGGAATGGATAAACCGGCTTACAAGTTCTGGTACGCCCTGCAGGAGCAGCAGAACTCCTCCGGCGGGCCGTTCGAAAGCACACCTGCCAATGCGCCAACCAACATCTCGGGCGGGGCCATTGGGTTCTTCGGAGCGTCTTCAGTTTCAGTGATTGAGGCTGTAGCGGAGTAGTTTCTGGTCATCTATAAAGAATAAAAGGAGCCTTCTGGTTTATGCCGGGAGGCTCCTTTAATACTTTGGCTATGTTTTTATACTTGAGCTATACTTTAACCCTCCTCACTGGCGCGGGTTTACAACCCGTGCCTACTATAATGTTGGGTTTGCAACCCAACTGGCTCGCAGAGCCATACTTTTATACTTGGGCTATACTTTATACTTATCTGGCGCAAGCGTCTGCTTGTGCCTCTATTAGCCTCCGCTTCCTTTCACACGAACCAAGCTATCCTTGCTAGCTTCGGTTCATCCTCCAGACTTACATAAGCTCATGTTGCATTTCTAGCTTTGGAGCTCTCAAGCCCGAGAGGGCTCGCCTTCGGGCATCGCGCGGTGTACATTTCCTTTGCTACCCTTCGGTCGCAATGCCCTTAGCGGGCACCAGAAATCTACAAGGCGCTCAACCCAAAGGCTGGGTATCATTCGATAGCTTCTGCCACTGCTGTCATCTCGACCATCGGGAGAGATCTGTTTAGAATTCCCGCTAGATCTCTCGCGCAGCTCGAGATGACAGGGAAAGCGGCAAGTATAATTCCCCTCCTCGGAGGGGCAGGGGTGGGTGTATACTTTGCAGGGACAGGTAGGGACCTGTCCGCACAAGAACAGAAGCTATGAAACTTAAACTTATGCCAATGTAATGACAGACTCCCCGCCTTAGGCAAGGAGGGGTTAGGGGTGGTTGGACCCGGTATTGCAAAACCCCCTCCCCTGTTTTTAGGGGAGGGCCGGGGTAATACGCAAAAAGTATAAACAGCCATTTCATTCCAGCGCTATACTTTATAACTTACCCAGCTGAAGCAGTGCCACCTCTAAACCCGTGCACCGATGCGTAAACCTTTTACCCTCATCCTGTTACTCATGAGCTTTTTACACGTTCAGGCCCAGTCGCCATCCGCAATGCAGGTGGCGCAGCAGGCCTTCGACCAACACGCCACTTACATAGAGCCCAGCCTGCAACACCGCCGGTTTAAGCACCAGGACATCGTGCCGCTGCTGGAGCAGCTCCGCCAAAACCCGCTGTTCGAGGTACAGGTGGCGGGCCAGTCGGTGGAGCAGCGCGATATTTACCTGGTGAAGGCCGGCAGCGGCAAAACCAAGGTCATGCTCTGGTCGCAGATGCACGGCGACGAACCCACAGCCACCATGGCGATGTTTGACCTGTTCAACTTTCTGCAGCAGTCTGACGCGCTGAACCCGCTGCGCCAGCAGCTACTCGAGAACATCACTTTATACTTTGTGCCGATGCTTAACCCCGACGGGGCCGAGCAGTACCGGCGCCATAACGCTTTAGAAATAGACCTGAACCGCGACGCGCTGCGCCTGCAGAGTCCGGAGGCCCGCCTGCTCAAAACCCTGCGCGACAGCCTCAACCCGGAGTTTGGCTTTAACCTGCACGACCAGAGCCGCTACTACACGGCTGGCAGCGGTCCCAAGCCCGCCACCATCTCGTTCCTGGCCCCCGCCTTCGACCATGCCCAGACCGTCAACCATGTGCGCGAGCGGGCCATGCGCACGATTGTGGGGATGAACGAGGCGCTGCAGCAGCTTGTGCCGGGCCATGTGGCCAAGTACTCTGATGAGTTCGAGCCCCGGGCCTTTGGTGACAACATCCAGAAATGGGGCACCAGCGTGATTCTTATCGAGTCGGGCGGCTACCCCAACGACCCGGAGAAGCAGCACATCCGCCGGCTCAACTTTGCCTCCATTCTCTCGGCGCTGCACCTGATTTCGGAAAACGGCTACTCCGCTTACGCCCTTGAAGATTACTACAAAATCCCGCAGAACGAACGCAACCTCTACGACCTGGTGTTGCGCAACGTGCGTTTCCACCGCAACGGCCACGACGTGCTGCTGGATGTGGGTGTTTTCCGGGACGAAGAAGACGCCCCGGTGGGCAAGGGCTTCTACCACCGCAGTTCGGTAGCGCAGGTAGGCGACATGAGCATCTTCCACGGGTATGAGGAAATCGACGCGTCGGGGCTGCGCCTGGAGCCGGGCAAAGTATACGACAAGCCTTTTAAAAGTATAGCCGACCTCAAGCCGCGCCGCGCCAAGAGCCTGCTGGCCAAAGGGTATACCACGGTGCAGGTAGAGCAGCTGCCCGAAAGTATAAACCCGCTGGAACTCCCGCTCAACGTGGTAAGCACCTCCCGCCAGGTCAACCACGACTTAAACCTGAATGGCGACGCCAACTTTATACTTTCCGATGAAAAAGGGAAGCTGCGTTACGCCATCGTAAACGGGTTTGTGTACGATCTGAGTGTCGATAAGCCGGAGCTGTTCCACGGGTTGGTACTGTAGCCTGCTGTAATCTGTAAATGGAATCATACATGGCCTCTTTAAGAAAAGATATTAAGTCATCATCAAATCTCCTTGTAAGAACTTTCAAGACATTTGGCAAACCGCTTGACTACTCTGTAGAAAGTCTTCGACATATTGAAAGCTTTCTGGATAAGGAGCTCATAAACGGGCAACCCAAAAAGGGAAGCTTTCTTTCGAGTGGCCTTGGGAGTAAGATATTTGCCATTGGAGCCTACACAGGAGAAGTTATCATCAAGAACTCGAACGGTTCCAAATGGGAAACAGACGACAAAGACCCGCAGGGCGAAATAAATGTTGCTATTACCTCCCTTAATGGAACGACAATTTGGCCTGTGCAAAGAGTTATGAAAAGAATAATGAATGGCAAAGAAGATGACTTGTTTGTTTATGTAAAAGCCGCCGTTGAACAACATATGAAGTATGATGGCGAAGTGCCAGCTGGCTTTGATGATGTAAAGCCTGAGAGTAAGTGGTGGAAATTTTGGTAGAAAGTACATCTTCAGGTAACAGAGCACAGGCTCCATACTTCAGCTTTGCCTTGTTCGCAGGCTGTATTAGCCGCACTCCACTTCCGGCAAAATATTCCCGGAAAACCATTGGTTCTGCCAAAGGGCCAATGGTTTTTCTTATACCGGCTTTGTATCTTACAGGCTAAATTTGAACCTATCCAACCTTTTAGCCAATGGTTTTAAATTACCTTTGGGCTACCTTTTTCCTGGTGGCCTTCGCAATTGCCCTGTTTCAACTCATCTTTTTTAACGATACCGAGATCTTCCAGAAGCTCGTGGCCAGCACCTTCGACAACGCTAAGCTGGGCTTCGAAATCTCCCTGGGCCTGACGGGCGTGATGACGCTCTGGCTGGGGCTGATGAAAGTGGGCGAGAAAGGTGGCGTGGTGGCCATCCTGGCCCGGCTGGTGGGCCCTTTCTTCCACCGCCTCTTCCCGGAGATTCCCAACAACCACCCCGTATATGGCTCCATCCTGATGAACTTCTCGGCCAACATGCTGGGGCTGGATAATGCCGCCACACCCCTCGGTCTGAAGGCAATGAAAGAGATGCAGGAGCTCAACCCCGAAAAGGAAAGGGCCTCCAACGCGCAAATCATGTTCCTGGTGCTCAACACCTCCGGCCTCACCATCATCCCAATCAGCATCATGGTGTTCCGGGCACAACTGGGGGCCGCCGACCCTTCCGATGTATTCATCCCTATACTTTTGGCCACTTTCTTCGCTACACTGGTTGGCCTGATTGCTGTAGCTATTTACCAGCGCATTAACCTGTTTGATAAGGTTATCATGGCTTACCTGGGCACCCTGCTCGTGCTGATAGGGGCCCTGATTTACTATTTCTCCACTATCCCGCAGGAGCAGGTAAGCGTTATTTCCACCGTCGCCAGCAACGTGATTTTATTCTCCATCATCATCTCCTTTATCGGGCTGGCCCTTTTCAGGAAAGTAAATGTATATGAGGCCTTTATCGAAGGAGCTAAGGAAGGGTTTACAGTCGCGATTACCATCATTCCGTACCTGGTGGCGATACTGGTGGCTATTGGGGTATTCCGGACCTCCGGCGCGCTCGATATGCTGGTGGATGGCATCGCTTACCTCATCGGCCTGACCGGTGTGAATACCGACTTCGTACCTGCCCTGCCGGTAGCCTTTATGAAACCGTTGAGCGGTAGCGGCGCCCGCGGGCTGATGGTGGAGGCCATGACCAATTACGGGGCCGATTCTTTTGTGGGCCGCATGGCTTCCGTGTTCCAGGGCTCTACCGAAACTACCTTCTATATCCTGGCTGTATACTTTGGCTCGGTAGGAATCCGTAAATCGAGGTATGCGCTCACGTGCGGCCTGCTGGCCGACCTGGCAGGCGTGATTGCCGCCATCTTCATCGCCTACCTGTTCTTCCATTAAGCTTCAGGCAAGTGTTTATACTTTTCAGCATCGGGTCCGGCTTTACGAAGTCGGGCCCGTTGCTTTTTATACTGTTCAGCAACCAGCAGCCCCTGGCAGCCTTCGTCTACAGCTCTTCTGATAGTCCCATGCAAACAACAGGAGGCGACCAAGACAAGCAGCACATATTCAGATTTAAACAGACAAAGAAACGTTGCAACTGAATCACAAGAATACTATATTCACAAAGTATAATCTCACCTTAACCTATTCTAACCTATGCGATTTCTTTTACTTCTATTTCTCTTCGCTACGACTACTGCCGTGGCACAGAGCATCCCGTACCGTTGGGACGAGCTCACCGCCAATGACTGGCCCAAGGCGCTGGAGAAATCTAACCGCACCTGCATCCTGCCTATTGGCATTCTGGAGAAGCATGGCCCGCACGCCCCGCTTGGTTCTGATTTGATTCACGTGCGGGAGTGGTCGGCCATGGCCGCCAAGCAGGAGTATGCCGTTGTTTTCCCGGACTACTTTTACGGGCAGGTGTACGAAGCAAAGCAACAACCTGGCACCTTCGCGCTGCCCAGCCGCGTGGTTTGGGACCTGCTCGAGGCCACTGTGGAGGAAATTGCCCGGAACGGCTTCGATAAGATTGTTATCGTGAACGGCCACGGCGGCAACCCGCAGCTGCTGCGCTACTTTGTGCAGGCCCAGTTGGAGAAGCGTCGCGACTATGCTGTGTATTTCTTCGACCCCGGCCAAGACCAAGCATTTGCGGAAAAAGCAAGAAAGATGCGTAAATCTGATGCGGCCGGCGACATGCATGCCGGCGAAAATGAGACCTCCACCCTGCTCTACCTGCGCCCCGACCTGGTGAAGCAGAACCTTGCTACAACCGAGTCCGGGGAAGACCAGAAGCGGATGGCCTCGCTGCCTAACCTATACACCGGCATCTGGTGGTACGCCAGCTACCCGAACCATTATGCCGGCGAGGGTGCCAAAGCCTCGAAGGAATTAGGCAAGCTAATTACTGATAACAAGGTGGAAACGCTGGTAAAGGCGCTGAAAGCCGTGAAAGCAGACACCAAAACGCTGGAACTGCAGCGCGAGTACTTTGACCGAGTAAGTAAGGTCGACGCACGTCCCTAAAAGTATAATTTCAGGCAAGCGCCTATACACAAAAAGCAAGTTGCCCGACCTGATTAGGTCGGGCAACTTGCTTTTAATCTCAGTGAGAAGGTACCTTCTCTCAGTTTATACTTTCAAGCGGTATACCCCTTAGGGCACTATTCCATCGAAAGTCTTCGCTTATAGGAAGGTTGCAGTATCAGGTAATCGAGGGAGTATCTTCCGCTGCCCATCAGCAATAGCACCACATACGGAATCAGGTACATGATTGCCAGCTCTTTTTGAGCAAAGGGGTCTGGCAGGTGCACATAAAACGCCGCTACCAGCATGGTGATGAGCAAAGGAATAGCAGCCAATCTGGTGCCCAGCCCTCCCAGGATAAGTACGGAACAAACTACTTCGGCAAAAACGGCCAGGGCAAGCGAGATGCCGGCACTAAGGCCGAGCACCGCCGGAAACTGGATGGGTCCGTCTCCGAATAGTTGTTCCATTTTGGGCAGCCCGTGCGCCAGCATCAGGAAGGCAACCGCTACCCTGGTAATCAGCAGCGCCACATCAATGCCAGTCGCGCTCGGATATACGTTCAGAAGCCTCTTCATAGTACGTTCCTAAAGTATGGATTACTGGATAAACTCGCCGTCAGCCTTGATGCGTACTTCGTCGCTAATCATTGGAGCCGGGAAGCCGTTACCCAGGTTAAAGTCTGAGCGCTTGATAGTGCCTGTTACCTGGAAACCAGCTGTCTGCTTCTTGTTCATTGGGTTCTCTACAGAGCCTTTGTATACCATGTCCATTGTTACGGGCTTGGTTACGCCGTTCATAGTCAGGTTACCGGAAAGCTTGTAAGCGTTTTTGCCAGCTTTCTTCACGCCAGTGCTTTTGAAAGTAAGTGTCGGGTATTTCTCCACGTCAAAGAAATCTGGGCTCTTCAGGTGGTTGTCTCTGTCTGCCACTCGGGTGTTGATAGAAGCGGTATTGGCTGTCAGTTCCACCTGCGCGTCGCTGAAATCAGGCTTTGTGGCGGTGATGTTCACATCGAAATCGTCAAACGTTCCGGAGATGTCGGAAATACCCAGGTGCGTTACAGTAAAACCAAGCTGTGAGTGGGCGTCGTCGTTCGTCCAAACGCTGCTGAGGGTGGTAAAAGCTGAAAGCGAAATGAAAGCGAAAATAATTAAAAATGCTCTTTTCATAAGATGTTTAAAATTGTGTGTTGAATTAAATTATGGTGTTGATTTTTAGTTGAATTACTTGTTAAGGATGCTCCGGCCAGCTTATACTTCCGGTTCAGAAGCAGTATCTGGTGCTCCGGCGTCAGCCACTACCGGTCGGAAACCGGCCGTGCTCACCAGCTCGGAAACCGTTTCCAGCGCCTCCTCGTCATCTCCGGCAATAATGACCTCTTTCGGTTTGGCATCTGTGAAAGGATTGGCAGACACACGCACCGCTTTGGTATAAGGCAGCAGTTTCTGTAACTCCGCCACTACCCCTGTCGCCGGGGTATCGGTCGCGTCATCCAGCGGGTTGGCCAGGCTGATGACCACTTTCTGGTTCACCACCTCTCGTATCCGGTCAGCCACCTCCTGCATTTCCGCAAAAGGCACCGCCAGAACGATAATGTCCGCTTCCCAGCAGGCGTCCAGCGTACAGTCCAGGGCCTCCACCTCCGCTGCGGCGATGCTATACTTTACCGCATCTACCACTTTCTGTACTTCGGCAAGTTCACTCCCGCAAAGCAGCAACCGGTAGTTTCCCCGCGACAGGCTACTGGAAATAGCTGTGCCCATACTTCCGGAGGCTCCTACAATGGTGATGGTTTGCTTCGTTATCATGCGCTGTACTTTTAACAATACAAAGGTACGGCGATGGGAGGCCCTGCCGCATTGCGTATTGTCAAGAAAACCCCTTGATTTAAATCAAGGGGTTTGGAGGATGGGAAAACTACTTGCCCGAGGAGAGTTTTTTGCGGATGCGGCTCAGGGTTTCGGGGGTAAGGCCGATGTAAGAGGCAATCATGTGCTGGGGAACGCGCTGCGCGATATGCGGGTAGAGGTTGATAAAATCCTGGTATCTTTCCTCGGCGGTGGAGCTGATAATAGTGGTTATCCGGCGCTGCATGGCCAGGTAAGCACCCGTAATGTTCAGGCGGGTGTAAGTTTCATACTTAGGAATTGTCTGCAGCATCTCTTCGTGCGCCGACTTGCTGATGAGCACCAGCTCGGAGTCCTCCAGGGCATCGATGTTGTACACGGCAGGCTCCTCCGTCAGGAAACTGTAGAGGTCGGAAATGGTCCACCCTTCCAGGCCAAACTGGATGATGTTCTCGGTAAAGTTCTCGTCTACGGAGTAGGCCCGCAGCGCGCCTTTTTCTACAAAGGCAATAAACTTGCACACGTCCCCTTCCTGCAGCAGGTATTGCTTTCGGCGGAGCTTCTTGGGAGTGAGGTAATGTTTTATCTGCTCCTGCTCTTCGGCCGTGATCGGAACCTTCTTGTTAAATTCCTCAAAAAATAATTCGTACATGGAGCGCGCCTGTTTCTTTGCCGTGAAGGTATTTCTTTCTTCCTGATTTTACTCTTTCGGGGTTAATACCGTTTACTATCGCAAATGTTTTCGCGTTGGTGTGCTCTTTATACTTTACAGGACTCAGGTTTCGATTTACTATTGTAGGAAGGTGTAAACCCACCCCTACCCCTCCCAAGAGGGGAATTCCCACTTGCTGGCGCGGGTTTGCAACCCGTGCCTTGTTTATCAGGTCGGATTTGTAATCCGACTGGGCCGGAGGCCCAAACTATAGCCAGTCACGAGCGTGGACGCTCGCGCCATAACGAGGACTTCCGCAAAAGAGCAGGTTATTCCCCTCCTCGGAGGGGTAGGGGTGGGTTAATTACAACTTGAGTTTTATACTTTATACTTTCCCTATACTTTGACCGTTCCAGATGCCTCAGTACAAAGTATAGCCGCACCAACGTTACGCCCTAACAGCTGCTTTTTCAGCTTTTACCCGGTTTCCCTCCAACAGCCGTTTGGCGGCATCCGAGGCAACCACCAGGCCGCCGGCCATCATAATGATGTCCTTCAGTACCAGCCTTCCTGCACCCGATAGGTAAGGGAACCCGTGGTCTGGGCCGCCCAGGTCCGGCACGTATACTTCCGGGGTAGTGATGAGGAAAGAGAGCGTGACGATGGACATGCCGAAGGTCAGTAAACCGCCCACTACGCCCAGTTTGGCGTTGAAAATACCCAGCAGCGTGACGGTGCCAATGGCGATGATGACCGCGCCCAAGGCATAAGAGAAAGCATAGGTATTGTTTTCCTGGTGCCAGGCGATGTTTTCGGGTACCACCTCCCCTTCCTTGTTTTTATACTTGGCATACTCCGGTGTTTCCTTGCTGTAGAAAAAGCTCATGAACGGGCTGTTGGCCACAAAGGGCACGATGCCGTCCGCCTCATACTGGAAGGCCTTCAGCCCCCCAATCCAGGCCATGACGATGAAGATGGAAATCCGGATAAAATGAATAAAGTAGCGCTGTGCGTCAGCTAATTGAACCAGCAGGTTTTGTGTGAGTTCTTTCATGTTGCAAACCTACTTTATACTTTATCCCGGCAACATGGACAGATTTTTCTATCTCATGGACAAATCTGCCACCACCGAGATGCCCACCTTCTCCCGGAACAGCGTGGGCGACACGCCCGTGTGCTTTTTAAAGAAGCGGCTGAAATAATGCTCGTCGTCGAAGTTCAGGGCCACAGCCACCTCCTTTATACTTTTGTGGGTGAGGTGCAGCTGCTTTTTAGCTTCCAGCACCACCCTGTCCTGCAGCAGCTGCGAGGGCGACTTGCCAAAGTATAACCGGCACTTGCGGGAGAAGGCGCCCGGCGAAAGCGCCATTTCCTGAGCGTAGAAGGTAATGCTGCGCTCTGTGAGAAAATGCTGTTCCAGCAGCTCCCGGAACTTCTCCATCGGGTTCGGGGCGACGGCGGCATCGAGCTGTTGCTGCCGCTTCACCCGGCTGGCAATGGCCAGGATGAGTTGCAGGTAGGTTCGCAGTACCGGCTCGGAGTAGGCCTCGTTTTTTTCAATCTCCACCCGCAGCTTTTCGAACACCTGGTGCAGCTCGTTATCTTTTAGGTTAATAAATGGTTGGCTGTAGAGGTTGTTGAACAGCAGCCCGTTGCAGGCCACCTCATTTTTATGGTACTCGATGCAGTAAAAGTCACCGTGAAAGGTGAGCTGCTCCACCTCTACATCCGACGTGCTGCTGATGCTCAGGTGTTGGTAAGGTGAGGTAAACAGGGCAATTTTGCCGCTGAAAGTATACTCCGTAAAATCCAGGCTAAGCTGGCCGATCCCCTCCAGCAACAGGATGTTGTAGAACTCGGAGGTGGCGGGATGGCAAAAAGCGCTGCAGCGGAGCCGCTGCAGCCTAAACAAATCAGCAGGTGCTATCATGCGGGTGACTGGGTAACAGAATTAAGGGTTAGCAGAAGTATAAACCGCTAACAAAGTAAATCGCCGTCTGGTTTGTAGCCCGAAGCCTGTCTTAGGAAAGTGCCTGCGGTGCGGGGCCTCCCGCCGGCTTTGATTTATCTTCCGGCAAGGGTACGTACTCGAGGTTATCCGATGGCGGCAACAGGATGCGTCCTTCTTTCCAGTCGGCTTTTGCCTGCTCGATGCGGTCTTTCCGCGACGAAACGAAGTTCCACCAGATGTAGCGCTCGCCCAGCGGCTCACCTCCCAGCAGCATCAGCGTCGTGTGCTCTTTGGCCCGTATCACCGGACTTGCCTCCTTGTTAAAAACGAGCATCTGCCCTACCGTATAGGTGCTGCCGGCTATTTCTATACTTCCCTTGGCCACGTAGATGCCGCGCTCCGCATGCTCTCTGGGCAGGCCGAAGCGGGCGCCCGGCTCCAGCACCACGTGCAGGTAAAACATAGGCGAATGTGTTTTTACGTTACTCTGCAGCCCGTAAGCATGCCCGGCAATCAGGCGCATCCACACGCCTGTGTCGGTAAACACCGGAAGCTGCTCGGGTTTGTAGTTGGTAAAGGCAGGCGCTGATTCCTCGTCTTTTTCCGGCAACGCCACCCAGGTCTGAATCATCTCCAACTCGCCACCTGCCAGTGTGGCGGGGTCTTCGAAGCGCTCGGAGTGGGCAATGCCGCTGCCGGCCGTCATCCAGTTCACCTCCCCCGGCCGTATCACCTGCTCCACGCCCAGGCTGTCGCGGTGCGTTACCTGCCCCCCGAAAAGGTAGTTGACCGTTGAAAGACCGATGTGCGGATGCGGCAGCACATCCATGTTGTGCATCAGCTCCGGCTGCACATCCACCGGCCCGGCGTGGTCCATAAAGATAAAAGGGCCTACCATGCGGCGCAGGCGGAAAGGAAGGATGCGGCGCACACTCATGCCGGGAGCAATGGCGGCTTTACGGGCTTCTATAACGATGTCGAGCATGTTGGTCTGGTACGATTTAGGGGTGATGCACTAAAGCTGCAAAACAATTTCGCCTCCTGTTTGCTTTTAAAGAACGAAAAAGCCTAGCAGAAAGTAAAGTTAAAAGACAGCCCACAGGCAGCTATTGTTTTATACTTCTGCTCAGATTTTATAGTTTGCATCATTGCTCTTGTTAAACCCAAGTATAGATATCGTATGGAAATCGGCATCACCACCTTCGTAGAAAACACCCCGGACCCCACCAACGGCAACCTGCTCTCGCCGCAGGAAAGACTCAGCAACCTGCTCGAAGAAGTGGAGTTGGCCGACCAACTGGGGCTGGACGTGTTTGGCATTGGGGAGCACCATCGCTCCGATTACCTGGTTTCCTCGCCGGCTGTGGTGCTGGCCGCCGCCGCTGTCAGGACCAAAAACATCAAACTTTCCAGTGCCGTTACGGTGCTTAGCTCCGACGACCCGGTGCGGGTGTTTCAGGATTTTGCTCACGTAGACCTGCTTTCCAAGGGCCGCGCCGAAATCATGGCTGGCCGTGGTTCCTTTATCGAGTCTTTCCCGCTCTTTGGCTACGACCTGAAAGATTACGATACCCTTTTCACCGAAAAGCTGGAGCTGCTGCTCGAACTTAACAAAAATGAGCACGTGACCTGGGAAGGCAAGCACCGCCCCGCCATCAAGAACCGGGGCGTTTACCCCAGGCCTTACGGGCAGGAACTGCCCATCTGGATTGCCGTGGGCGGCACGCCAGCCTCCGTGGTGCGGGCCGCGAGCTTGGGTTTGCCTATGGCGCTGGCCATCATTGGCGGCATGCCCGACCGCTTTGAACCCTTCACCGACCTCTACAAAGAGACCTATAAAAAGGCAGGCCACGACCCGGCCAGGTTCCAGCTGGCCATCAACTCGCACGGCTATATTTCGGAAGACTCCCAAAAGGCGGCGGATGAGTTTTACGGTCCTTATGCCCAGGTGATGAGCAAGCTGGGACGCGAGCGGGGCTGGTCGCCGATGAGCCGGGAGCACTACGAGCTGATGCGCCAGCCGCAGGGCTCGCTGCTGGTGGGCAGTCCGCAGCAGGTCATCGACAAGATTCTATACGAGTACGAGCTATTCGGCAACACCCGCTTCCTGCTGCAGTTCAGTGTAGGTACGCTGCCGCACAAAAAGATGCTGCACGCCATCGAGCTGCTGGGCACGGTGGTAGCGCCGGCCGTAAAAAAGGCGGTGGCAAAGCCACAGAGCGCGGAAGGAAAGCAGCAGTAGATATTTGGCGGAGAGCAGTTTACCGCACCTAATGGCCCAAGGCATCTACGCTGAACTTCTGAAGGAGAAAACAGCATTTTTCCTGTGATGGCTTTAAGCTTCGACTTATATTTGCCCCCTTCCTTTTTCAGAAAAACCGATGCTCATCCCTAATCAGTTTATTAAGCTTGAGTTTAATCCCGCTACGGACACCCTCTTTGTAGAGTGGCCCAACATCCACGATTACACGCTTTATGAGCTGCGCTTTATCTTAGCAGAGCTGATCAACACGGTCAGGAACTACGACATTAAAAAGATTCTGGCAGACTCCAGAAAGTCTACCATTACGCTGCCTGAGCAGGAGTATGGCGCCATTGTAGACCAGTTTGCCAAGGACCTGAGCACGACGCGCCTTCAGAAGCTTGCCAGGCTTACGACCGGCCTTGGTTACCGCGAGAAAGCAGCTGAAAAGGCAGCCGATGAAGTGAAGGGTGCTTTTTCGGTGCGCAGTTTTTATACTAGGGAAGAGGCGCTGGTCTGGCTAAATGACTGAGCCTGCTTTAAGTATACTTTTGCGGCATCAGACCAAGTATAAACCCGTAACATCCCGCTCACCAATTCCAACCCGGGGATGGGAAAGCTTCTGCCTTTGCAGTACCTTTGCCCATAGTTAATACATGCATTTCAGATTTATTGCCCCTCGATATAAATGAGCTTTTTAGACGTTACCGGTATCTCTGTAGAGGAGGCAGGTAAAACCATCCTTAAAAACATCAGTTTCACCCAGGAGGAATTCCGTAAGGTAGCCGTTGCCGGAGAAACAGGCGCTGGCAAAAGCACCTTGCTCAAAGTCATTGCCGGACTGGTGGAGCCTACTACCGGTTCTATACTTTTCGAAGGAGAACGCGTGATCGGCCCGGCCGATAAACTCGTGCCCGGTCATCCCGGCATCGCCTACCTCTCGCAGCACTTCGAGCTGCCGCACTCGCTGCGCGTGGAGCAGGTGCTGAAGTATGCGAATGCCCTTTCGGGCGAGGGAGCAGATTTTCTGTACGAGATTTGCCGCATAGACCACCTACTGTCCCGGAGAACGAACCAGCTCTCAGGTGGGGAGCGCCAGCGCATCGCCCTGGCCCGCCTGCTCAGTACCTCACCGCGCCTGCTGTTGCTCGATGAGCCTTTCTCTAACCTCGACACCGCCCATAAAAGTATACTCAAGGAGGTGCTCCGCGACATCAGCGAAGCGCTCGACATCACCTGCACCCTCATCTCCCACGACCCGCACGACACCCTTTCCTGGGCCGACGAGCTGGTGGTGTTGAAGGATGGGGAGCTGCAGCAACAAGGCACACCCGAGCAGGTGTACCGGCAACCGGCCAACGAGTATACGGCCGCACTTTTCGGGGGCTACAACCTTTTAAGCGACGAGGGCACCAGTGCCTTTGCGACTTTATACAACCTAAAACCGGAAGGCAAAAGTATGCTGGTGCGGCCAGAAAGGCTAAAGCTATCCGCCGAAAGTAACAAGGCACTGCCAGGTGAAGTAAACAGTATACATTTCTTTGGCAGTTTCTACGAGGTGGAGGTACAATTGCCCCACGACGTGGTCAAAGCCAAAGTATGGGATAACGGCTTCCGTGCCGGTGATGCCGTGCAGGTCTCGCTGGAGCCGGAGTCGGTTTGGTTTGTTTAACGAATAGCACCAGATGCAAGCTACTGTTTCGGGCAAGATGACTGTGCCTAAAAGACTCTTCGACTGTGTTACCTACCAGCTGGAGCACTTCCCGCTGCCGGACATGCTGGCCGCCAAGGAAAAGGGCGCCTGGCACACCTATAGCACCCAGCAGGTGCGCGACATGGCCAACCAAATCAGCGCCGCCCTGCTAGGCATGGGCCTCACCAGCGGCGACGGCTCCCCCGAGGGCCGGGACAAGGTAGCCATCCTCAGCCAGAACTGCCCGGAGTGGATGATTGTGGACCTGGGCATTCAGCAGACAGGGGCCGTGTCGGTGCCCGTGTACCCGAACATCAACAACAGCGAGCTCAAATTTATACTTAGCGACTCAGGCGTTAAAGTAATTTTTGTGGGGGATGAGGTACTGCACGAGAAATTACAGGAAATAATACACGCCCTGCCAGACCTGCAGGAGGTTTATACTTTCAAGCCGGTGCCCCATGCTAAAAGCTGGACTGAGTTGCTCTCGCCCCTCACGCCGGAAGCGGAGCAAGAAGTAAACAGGCACCGCGAGGCCATTGGCGAGGAAGACCTGGCGACCATACTTTATACTTCCGGCACCACCGGTGTTCCGAAAGGCGTGATGCTTTCGCATCGCAATGTTGTGAGCAACGTATTCGGCAGCGCCAAGATTATTGAGGAGATTGGGGTACGCGGCAAGCGCGCACTCAGCTTCCTGCCGCTCAACCACGCCTTCGAGCGCATGGCCACCTACTGTTACTTCTACTGCGGGGTATCCATTTACTATGCCGAGGGGATGGAAAAGATTGGCGAGAACCTGCGGGAGGTAAAGCCCACGCTTTTCACCACGGTGCCGCGCCTGCTGGAGAAAGTATACGAAACCATCCTGGCCAAAGGCAACGCGCTCACCGGCACCAAAAAGAAGCTGTTTTTCTGGGCGCTGGGCCTAGCCGAGCGCTTTGAGATAAACCAGCCACAACCTCTAAACTACCGCGTGCAGCTGGCCCTGGCCGACAAACTTATTTTCAGTAAATGGCGTCAGGCATTGGGCGGCGAGGTAAAAGCCATCATCACCGGAGCGGCCGCCTGCCAGGTGCGCCTACTAAAAGTGTTCACCGCAGCCGGTGTGGTGATTCAGGAGGGATACGGGCTGACCGAGGCCTCCCCTATCATCAGCGGCAACCGCTACCCGGAGAAGAACCGCATGTTCGGCACCGTGGGGCCGCTGCTGGAGGGCGTGGAAGTGAAAATAGCCGAAGACGGAGAGATTCTCTGCAAAGGCCCGAACGTAATGCTGGGCTATTACAAACGCACCGACCTGACAGCGGAGGTCATCTCCGGCGAGTGGCTGCACACCGGCGACATCGGCACCATGGTAGACGGCAAGTTCCTCAAAATCACCGACCGCAAGAAGGAGCTGTTCAAAACCAGCGGCGGCAAGTACGTCGCCCCGCAACCCATCGAAAACAAAATGGTGGAGAGCCACTGGATTGAGCAAATCATGGTGGTGGGCGAGCTGCAGAAGTATGTGGGGGCGCTGGTCGTGCCTGCCTTCCACGCCCTGAAGGAGTGGTACGCCAAGCAAGGGCTGCCCTACCCCGGCGACGATGCGGCCGCACAGGACAAACAGGTACGAACGCTCATCAAGGAAGCCATCAACCACTACAACCAGTTCTTCAACCCCGTAGAGCAGGTGAAACGCTTCGAACTCCTCCCGCACCACTGGACCATCAGCAACGGCGAACTCACCCCAACCCTTAAACTGAAACGGAAGGTGATCATGCAGAAGTATGAGGGGTTGATTGGGGAGATGTATAAGTAGGGGCCAGCTTGTAAAGTCGTGCTTTATACTTCGGCTATACTCTATTCCCCATTGCTGGCGCGGGTTTGCAACCCGCGCCTACCTATGAGGTTGGGTTTGTAACCCAACTGGCTTGAAAAGCTTATACTTTGGCTATACTTTATAGCTTCTGATATACTTTAATAACTGCTGATTCATACTTATACTACCGTAGCCACCGCTTCCTTCTGCTTGACACAAGCTATACTTACTAGCTTCCGTTCATCCTCTAGTTCCCACAAGCCAACAGTTGCACCTCTGGCATTGGAGCTCTCAAGCCCGAGAGGGCTCGCCTTCGGGCATCGCGCTGTCTACATTTCCTGCCCTCGTACCTTGGGCTGCCTGCGGCACCGGAAATCTAGAAGGCGCTCAACCCAAAGGCTGGGATAAGGTCGATAGCCACTGCTTTTGCTGTCATCCGACCATCGGGAGAGTTCTGTTTAGAATTCCCGCTAGTTCTATGGCACAGCTCGAGATGACAGAGAGAGTAGCAAGTATAATTCCCCTCCTCGGAGGGGCTAAGGGTGGGTTTATACCTGTAGGGACAGGTCGCGACCTGTCCGCGCGAGAACAGCAGCTATGAAACTTATACTTCAGCCAGAGTAATCATAGACTCCCCTCCTTAGCCAAGGAGGGGCAAGGATTGGTTGGACCCGGCAAAGTATAAAACTCCCTCCCCTGTTCTTAGGGGAGGGCCGGGGTAGGCTCACTCCACCCACAAACTAGCCGCGCCCAGCAGCGCTGCTTCTTCGCCAAGTATAGCTGTTTTAATTGGAATCAAACAATTCTGCTGCGCCAACCCATGCCGCAGAGCAGGCCCAAAAAGGGCGTAGGCCTTGCTGATATTACCACCCAGCACCAGCACCTCCGGCGTGGCCTCTTGGATAAAGGGCACCAGAAACTTGGCCAGGTTTTCGCCGAATTCCCGGAAAATCTCCCCCACCACCGGCTCCTGCGGCAACTTGTCCACCATCGCCTTTACATGCGGCAGTTGCTTTCCTGTTAGCTCAGTATAGCGCTTCACAAACCACCTCGAACTCAGGTACTCCTCGGCTATACTTTCTCCAAAGGGTACTTTCCACAGATCAGCATCTTCGGCCAGACCATTTTTATACCTGGCGGTGCCCAACCCGGTCCCGAGGGTCATGCCGATGGCTCTGCCATAGCCTTTTGCGGCTCCTCCAAACACCTCTCCCTGCAAAAAGCAGGCCGCGTCATTTAAGGTTCGGATAGCTGATTTGTCGAGGCCGAGCTTATCGGCTACCAGGGCAATCACATCCACGCCATACAGCGCATCATACTTGCCCTGCCCCTGCATCAGCGCTATGCCGTTGGCGTAGTCGAATGGTCCTGGCATGGCAATCCCGATTTGCTGTACCGGATGACCGCTCTTCCCCATAGCCGCCGCCATCGCCGCTGCCCAGGCAGTCGTGATTTCTTCTACAGAGCCAGCAGCGTTAATATGCTCCCGCACCTGTGTCTGGGGCAGCAGCGCTCTCAATTCCATGTCCACCGTAGCCGCCGTAATATGGGTGCCGCCAATGTCAACTCCTAATACAAAAGGGTTCATAATTTATACTACGCTATACCATTTATGAGGCGCCGAAATAACTAATACTTTCCTGGAAATAAAAAGGCTGAAGTATAATTCACTGTAACCTATTGATTCTCTGTCTGACTTATCAAAAATAAGCTTTTCGGACGCAACACAGTCTATTTTATAACTTTTTCGATAAGTCTAAGTAACGACTCACTTTCTGTATTTACTTCAAAATACTTCTGTCGCTTTCCACCTTTGCATGACACTCTAAGAAGCACCTTTCAGAGCATGCTATCACAAAGCTAAACAAACTACGCAAATCATTAAAATTTACTAATTAACAGCCGTTTTTATTGATGTTTATAAAATCAAACCACTAACCGTTGAAAAATTTACAATCCACAGAATTTGCATAGTAAATACTTTATTTATAATTTATGAATTCTCTCTCCCTTAAAACCAAGTATGATTAATACATTTCGTGAAATGACCCAGCAAAATAACCTCCCCCAAGGATTGTACAGATCCGAGTTTGAGCACGATGCCTGTGGTGTTGGATGTGTGGTAAACCTGGATGGTAAGAAATCGCACAGCGTTGTAAAAGATGCGCTGACGATGCTCACCAACATGGAACACCGCGGCGCCACAGGCAGCGACCCTGAAACCGGCGACGGCGCCGGCATCCTGGTGCAACTCCCGCACAGCTTTCTTAAGAAACAACTAAGCGAGTTTGCCATAAAACTGCCGCAGGAAGGCAGCTATGGCGTTGGGATGATCTTCTTCCCTACCGTGTACGAAGTCAGGGATAAGTGCAGGCAGGTCATGAACCAGTGCATCCGACAGTTAGGCTTCACGCTGCTGGGCTACCGCCTGGTACCGGTGAACCCGCGTGTACCCGGACACGAAGCCAAGGCGGTGGAGCCCTACATCGAGCAGGTGTTTGTGCAGCCCACCGATGAAAGTATAAAAGAGGCAGAGCTGGAGCGCAAACTATTTGTATTGCGCAGCCTCATCACCCACGAAATCAACAAAACAGTCAGCGGCGAGAACGGCACTTTCTACATGCCCAGCTTCTCCTCGCGTACTATTATATATAAGGGGCAACTGAAAACCGACCAGGTAGAGGCCTATTACCACGACCTGCGCCACCCGGAGTTCAAATCGGCACTAGCGCTCATTCATTCCCGTTTTTCAACCAACACCTTCCCCAACTGGAAGCTGGCGCAGCCTTTCCGCTTTATCGCGCACAACGGCGAGATCAACACCATCCGGGGCAACGTGACGAAGATGAAGTCGAAGGAGGCGCTGATGTCTTCGCCGCTCTTTACTGAAGAAGAACTCAAATGGCTCCTGCCCATCACCAACCCGGCGAATTCCGACTCGGCCAACCTCGACGCGATGGTAGAGCTGCTCACGCTGGCGGGGCGCCCGCTCCCGCATGTGATGATGATGCTGGTGCCCGAGGCCTGGCAGGACAACCCGTTCATGGACCCGTACCGGAAGGCATTCTATAAATACCATGCAGCGCTGATGGAGCCGTGGGATGGCCCCGCTGCGCTGTTCTTTACCGATGGCAAGCAGATTGGTGCCACCCTCGACCGAAACGGCCTGCGCCCGGCCCGATTCTGCATCACGAAGCAGGGCCGATTAGTCATGGCCTCTGAGGCGGGTGCGCTGCCGGTAAACCCCAAAGATGTGGTGCGCCGCGGCCGCCTGCAGCCGGGCAAGATGCTGCTTGCCAACCTGGAGGAGAACCGAATTTACGAGGACGAGGAGATAAAGCAGCTGGTTTGCAACGACAAGCCATACTTTGAGTGGATACAGCAAAACCGCATCAAGCTGCACCAGCGGCCGGATCCCGCTTTCTGCCTGAACACCGTGTCGCCGGAGGAGCTGCGGCAGAAGCAGAAAGCCTACGGCTATACTTCCGAGGACCTCAAACTCATCATCCAGCCCATGGCTACAACCGGCAAGGAGCCCTTGGGAAGTATGGGGTCTGATACGCCGCTGGCGGTGCTCTCGCGCCAGAGCCAGCATGTGGCCAACTACTTTAAGCAGCACTTCGCGCAGGTCAGCAACCCGCCCATCGACCCGATCCGGGAGCGGCTGGTGATGTCGCTGTTTACCCGCCTGGGCGAGTCGCTGAACGTGCTGGATGAAACCCCGGCCCACACGCGCCAGATCCACATCTCGCACCCGGTGCTCAGCCACGGCGACTTTAACAAGCTCATCAACCTCAAAGCCGAAGGGTTTGATAACCATACTATCAACGCCACCTTCTCCACAAAGGAGAAAGGGGCATTGCAGAAGGCGCTCGACGAGATTTGCGCGGCAGCAGAGGCGGCCATTGGCAAGGGTAAAAAGATCCTGATCATCTCAAACCGGGCAGTAGA
Source organism: Pontibacter chinhatensis (assembly GCF_900113285.1). Lineage (GTDB taxonomy): Bacteria > Bacteroidota > Bacteroidia > Cytophagales > Hymenobacteraceae > Pontibacter > Pontibacter chinhatensis. Next base: position 474,133 of record NZ_FOOT01000005.1, on the reverse strand, counting down.
AGCTAATCGTGCCGCCATTCCGTCGCTACTGGCAGTGGGCGCCATCCACCACCACCTGGTAGAGAAGCGCATCCGTACTAAAGCCGGATTGGTGGTAGAGGCAGGCGATGCCTGGGAGATCCATCATTTTGCCACCATCATTGGCTACGGAGCCAGCTGCGTGTACCCGTACATGGTGTATGATACCGTGCAGCACCTCTTGGAGCAGGAGAAGCTGGACACCTCCAAGCCTTTCTCCTATTATGCCGAGCAGTACATCCAGGCTGTAGGAAACGGTTTGCTGAAAATCCTCTCCAAGATGGGCATCAGCACCCTGCAAGCCTACCAGAGTGCGCAGATTTTCGAGTGTATCGGCTTTGGGCAGGAAGTGATTCAGAAATGCTTCAAGGGTACAGTCAGCCGGCTGGAGGGCCTCAACTTTGAGGATCTGGAGCAGGAGGCGCTGACCAAACACTGGTCTGCCTTTGCCAGCGAGGACAAGCTGCTGGAGACAGGCGGCTTCTTCCAATGGCGCCGACGCGGCGAAGAGCATTTGCTGCGCCCGGAGGTAATCCACCTGCTGCAAAAATCCACGCGCCTGGGCGATTACCGCCTCTATAAAGAGTACGCCAAACTCCTGCGCGAGCACCAGCAGTCAGCTATTACACTGCGCCACCTCTTCGAGTTCCGCAAGCGTCAGTCGGTGCCTTTAGAGGAAGTGGAGCCCGTAGAAAGTATACTCAAGCGCTTTGCCACCGGGGCCATGTCCTTCGGCTCTTTGTCGCATGAGGCGCACAGTACGCTGGCTATTGCCATGAACCGCATCGGCGGCAAGAGCAACAGCGGCGAGGGCGGCGAAGACGAGGCGCGCTATACGTTAAAAGAGAATGGTGACTCCGAGCGCTCTGCCATCAAACAGGTGGCCTCCGGCCGCTTCGGCGTGACGAGCCACTACCTGGCCAACGCCGATGAAATTCAGATAAAGATCGCGCAGGGCGCCAAGCCGGGCGAAGGCGGTCAGTTGCCGGGCCATAAGGTAGACAAGTGGATTGCCCGCGTGCGCCACTCTACCCCGGGCGTTGGTTTGATATCTCCGCCCCCGCACCACGACATCTACTCCATCGAGGATTTGAAGCAGCTGATTTACGACCTGAAAAACGCCAACCCCAAGGCCCGCATCAACGTGAAGCTGGTGGCCGAGGCGGGCGTGGGCACGATTGCTGCCGGCGTGGCCAAAGCCAAAGCCGACGCGATTATGATATCCGGTGCCGATGGTGGCACGGGTGCCAGTCCGCTTAGCTCGATTCGCCATACGGGCTTGCCCTGGGAGATGGGCCTGGCCGAGGCGCACCAGACGCTGGTGAAAAACAACCTGCGAAGCCGCGTGGTGCTGCAGACAGACGGCAAGCTGATGACAGGTTTTGACCTGGCGGTAGCTACCCTGCTGGGCGCCGAAGAGTATGGCGTGGCCACCGCTGCCCTGATTGTGGAAGGCTGCATCATGATGCGCAAGTGCCACCTGAACACTTGCCCGGTTGGTATCGCCACCCAGAACCCGGAACTGCGCCAGCTTTTTACCGGCGAGCCGGAGCACGTGGTGAACCTGTTCCGCTTCATGGCCCAGGAACTGCGCGAAATCATGGCCTCGCTTGGTTTCAGAAGTATAAACGAGATGGTGGGGCAGCCGCAGGTGCTCAAAGTACGCAACGACCTCAACCACTGGAAACTCAAGAACCTTAGCTTCGACCCGATTCTGCACCAGGAGGTAGCGCCGAACAACGTGGGCATTTACCACCAGATACACCAGGAGCACGACATTGAAAACGTGCTGGACAAGAAGCTCATCCGCGACTTTAAGAAGGACAAGAACACGCCCTACGAGTACCGTATCATCAACGTGGACCGCTCGGTAGGCGCGATGCTCTCCTATGAGGTCTCCACCAAGTATGGCAAGGATGGTTTAGCGGAGGATAGCTTTAATGCCACCTTCCACGGCTCTGCGGGACAAACCTTCGGCGCTTTCCTGGCACCCGGGCTCACCTTCCGCCTGGTAGGCGAAGCAAACGACTATTTGGGCAAAGGCCTCTCAGGTGGCAAACTCATCCTGCAGCCGTTCAAAGATTCTACCTATGTGGCGCACGAGAACATCATCACAGGCAACGTAGCCTTGTATGGCGCCACTTCGGGCAAGGTCTACATCAACGGGATGGCCGGCGAACGCTTCTGCGTGCGTAACTCGGGCGCCGAGGCTGTGGTAGAAGGCATCGGCGACCACGGCTGCGAGTACATGACCGGCGGCAAGGTACTTATACTTGGCGCGGTGGGCCGCAACTTTGCGGCCGGCATGAGCGGGGGAATGGCCTTCGTCTACGACCCGGCCAACGCCTTCCCCGACCAGTGCAACCTCTCCATGATAGAGCTGGAACAACCCGACGCCACCGACCTTGCCTGGATAGAGCAGAAGCTCCAAGAGCACGTCGCCTACACCGACAGCGCGCTGGCCAAGGACATGCTCAAAGGCTGGCACGTGCATCAGAAATTCTTCCAGAAAGTGATGCCGCACGACCTGAAGAAGGCCCTGCAGAAAAGTGAAAGTGAAACAGTTAAAGCGATTGCCTAATGGGAAAGACTGACGGATTCCTGCTATATACCCGCGAGCTGCCACAAGCCCGCGACCCTAAAGAAAGAATCAACGATTCGAATGAGATTTATACTTCCTTTCCGGAGGAAAAGACCCGGCAGCAAGCCAGTCGCTGCATGGACTGCGGCGTGCCGTTCTGCCACAGCGGCTGCCCCCTGGGCAACCAGATTCCGGATTTTAACGATGCCGTCTACGAGGGCGAGTGGGAGCGCGCGGCGCAGATTCTGTACAGCACCAACAACTTCCCTGAGTTTACGGGTCGCATCTGCCCTGCCCCCTGCGAGTCGAGCTGCGTGCTGTCCATCAACAAACCGGCCGTGGCTATAGAGCACATTGAGAAAAGTATAGCCGAGAAGTCGTTTGAGCTGGGGCTGGTAAAACCACAGCCACCGTTGCGCCGCACCGGCAAAAAAGTAGCCGTTGTGGGCTCCGGCCCTGCCGGGCTGGCCGCTGCGGCCCAGCTCAACCAGGCGGGTCACGAGGTGCACGTGTACGATAAGGATGATAAGGCTGGCGGCTTGCTGCGCTATGGCATTCCGGACTTCAAGCTGGAGAAGTGGGTAATCGACCGCCGCCTCGATATTCTGAAAGAAGAAGGGATCCATTTTCACTTAGGTGTATCGATTGGCAAGGACATCACCCTGAAAAAGCTGCACCGCAAGTATGACGCGGTGCTCATGGCCATCGGCTCAAGCAAACCGCGCGTGCTCGACATCCCGGGCAACCACCTGATGGGCATCCATTTTGCCATGGACTACCTGACGCTGCACAACCGCCGGGTGGCCGGCGAAAGTATAGCACCTGAAGAAGATCTCCTGGCAACCGATAAGCATGTGCTCGTAATCGGCGGCGGCGACACGGGCTCCGACTGCGTTGGCACGGCCAACCGGCAGTTTGCCAGGTCCATCAGCCAGCTGCAGTACCGCAACATGCCCTCCACGGCGCGCGCACCGCACAACCCCTGGCCTGAGTGGCCCATGACGTATACTTCCTCCAGCTCGCACGAAGAGGGCTGTGAGCGGAGCTGGGGCTGGCTTACGAAGGAGTTTATTGCTGATGAGAACGGTCATGTAAAAGGCCTGAAGGTGGTAGAGCTGGAGTGGAAAAACAGCTACGAGTATACCGAGAAACCGGAAAGTGAGAAGATTCTGCCTTGCGACCTGGCGCTGATTGCCATCGGCTATGAACGCCCGCTGCTCGAGAGCTTCAAAGCCAGCTACCAATTTGAAACAGACAACCGCGGCAACTTTAAGCTGCAGAACTGGCAAACGAGTGTACCGGGTATCTTCGCTGCCGGCGACGCCTACCGCGGCCAGTCGCTCGTGGTATGGGCCATCTCCGACGGCCGCGAAGCCGCCCGCGCCATCGACACCTACCTGATGGGCAAGTCAGACCTGCCTTCTAAGGAAGTATCAAAGTTGGTGCTGGAGGGGTAGGCTGTAATCATCATACTTAAAAAAACTCCTTTTTGTCATCTCGAACGCAGTGAGAGATCTATCTAGAATTCCGGATAGATCTCTCACTACGTTCGAGATGACATCATTCATCCTCTACTTCCAGATTCAGGAATTTCCAAAATGGATTAAAGCTGTTGATAAGTTCCTCTTTTTTGCTCCTGTTCCACTTCTTAATTTCCTTCTCCCGCACAATAGCATGCTCAACATGTGTATGGCGCTCGTAATAGATGAGGTTGTAGCAAAAGTATTTGCCAGCGAATGAGGCCGGGTTGCCGGAGTTCAAGAAATGCTCCTTCAGCCTTCGGGGCAAGTCATTGGTCACACCTGTGTAAAGTGTGGTTCTTTTTGGGTTAGTTGTTATGTAGACGAAGTAGTTATGCGAGGCCATGATGGTAAAATTACGGTGATGAGAGTAAGCTTGTTGATTCCCTTTCATTCATTACTTCTATGCTGTCATCTCGACCCTTGTGAGAGATCTCTTCAGAATTCCAGATAGATCTCTCACTGCGTTCGAGATGACAGAAAAAGTGTAGCCAAATCATTCAGCCCTTATACTCCACCCTCCCCCACCTATACTTTCTCAAAAACAATCCCGAACTTTGGGAGGTGATGCCGACTGCTGATTTACTCCCCCTACTCCCCGGCCTGCCTGTAAAAGAGGCGCTGCCACGGCTGCTGAATGCCCTGGAAGCCAATAACCGTGCTGTGCTGGAAGCCCCTCCGGGTGCCGGTAAAACCACGCTGGTGCCGCTGGCACTCCTACAAGCAAGCTGGCGCAACGACGGCAAAATTCTCGTGCTGGAACCACGCCGCCTGGCTACCCGCGCCGCCGCCGAGCGCATGGCCGACCTGCTGGGCGAGCCGGTGGGACAAACGGTAGGCTACTGGGTACGCATGGACCACAAGGTATCACCCAAAACACGCGTGGAGGTGGTGACCGAAGGCATCTTGACCCGCATGATTCAGGAAGACCCGGCGCTGGAGGGAGTGGCGGCTATCATTTTCGACGAGTTTCATGAGCGCAACCTGCAAGCTGATTTGGGCCTGGCCCTGGCGCTGGATGCCCAGGCGGTGCTACGACCTGACTTGCGTATCCTGGTGATGTCAGCGACCCTGGATGCCACGGCCATTGGCAATTGGCTGAGTGCTCCGGTGGTTCGCAGCGAAGGCCGCATGTATCCTGTCGAAACACATTATCTCTCCCCTGCCGAGGTCGCTTCTGCCGGAAATTACCCTTCCCAGCGACTGGCAGAGTTAACACCCAAGGCCATCCGGAGGGCACTTACCGAGGTGCCGGAAGGCGATATACTTGTATTTTTGCCGGGCATGGGTGAAATCCGGAAAGTGGCGCAATTGCTGGAGGAGAAACTCCCTGCTGATACAGAACTGCACCTGCTGCACGGCGATCTGCCGCTCTCCAAGCAAATGGCGGCCATACAGCCCTCCCCAAAGCAGCGACGCAAAATAGTGCTGGCCACCAGCATCGCCGAAACGAGCTTAACCATAGAGGGCGTTCGGATAGTAATTGACGGGGGATATGCCCGCGTGCCCAAGTTCATGCCCCGCACCGGCCTCACCACCCTGGACACGGTGCCTGTCTCAAAAGCCGGAGCCGACCAGCGGCGCGGCCGTGCTGGGCGACTGGGACCGGGTATCTGCTACCGACTCTGGTCGACCGCAGACCAGTTGCAGCTGCCTGAGCGCCAGGACCCGGAGATACTCGATGCCGACCTGTCGGGGCTGGCGCTGGAACTGGCAATTTGGGGCGCGAAGGATGCAACGGCCCTCCACTGGCTCGACACGCCTCCTGCCACTGCCCTGTCGTTGGCCAAAGACTTGCTCCTGCGCCTGCAGGCGGTGGAGGCCTCCGGCAATCCTACCCCCCACGGAAAAGCGCTTGCCTCGCTGGGCATTCACCCGCGTTTGGGCCACCTGGTTATCCGCGGACAGGAACTGGGGTACGGCGCTACGGCCTGTGCGTTGGCAGCCATACTTTCGGAGCGGGATGTGTTGAAGTCTGTGCAAATCTCGCGGGGCGATGGCTTGCCTGACCTGCACCTGCGCCTGGAACTGCTGGCCGGAAAGCGACCGCCTACTCCTGGTTATACTCTGGATGAGAACGCCCTGCGACGGGTGAAGGAACAGGCACAGAACCTGCGACAGCGGCTGCGCGAGTCTAACCCTAGTATAAATCCGGACACGGCAGGAATCCTGACAGCCCTCGCCTACCCCGACCGGCTTGCACAACGCGAGTCTTCAGGAAGGGTAAGGCTGATCTCCGGGCAGCGGGCTACCCTGCCCACTGAGCTTTTCGGGGAAGCCGATTTTTACGCTGTAGCGCACCTGGATTTAGGGAAGCAGCCCCGTATCCTGTTAGCCGCTCCTCTCGACAAAACCGACCTGCTACAGCACTTCTCAGACCAATTAGAGATGCTGCAGGAAGTACGCTGGCAGCAAAGCGCACAGCAGGTGGTGGCCCGAAGTATAAAAAAGCTGGGCGCCCTGGTGCTGGAGGAAAGTATAAATACCAAGCCTGACCCGGAACTCGTAGCCCAGGCGCTGCTGCAGGCCCTGCAGGAGAAAGGCATTGACAGGCTGCCCTGGAGCAAGGAAGCCACCAGTATACGTCAGCGCCTGCTCTTCCTGCACCAGCTCGATCCGGAGAACTGGCCGGATGTATCGGATGCAGCGCTGGCAGAAAATATGGACCTGTGGCTGGCGCCTCACCTCTACGGCCTCCGCTCGCTGGAGCAGGTCGGTCGCCTGGACCTGGGCGAGATACTGCTGGCTGATTTAAGTTGGGAGCAGCGGCAGGAAATGGACCGGCTGGCGCCCTCACACCTGCCCGTGCCCAGCGGCTCGCGTATTGCAGTGGATTATGCTGACCCCACCACGCCAGTGCTGGCCGTGCGCCTGCAGGAAGTGTTCGGGATGCTGGATACGCCGCGCATCGGCGGTGGCAAGATTCCGCTGCTCATGCACCTGCTCTCTCCTGCCTCGCGTCCCGTGCAGGTAACCCGCGACCTGCGCAGCTTCTGGAGCAATGGCTACTTCGAGGTGCGCAAAGACCTGCGCGGCCGCTACCCGAAGCACCACTGGCCCGACGATCCGCTCTCGGCCCCGCCTACCCGCGGCACCAGGAAGCGTCCGGGCTAACAACGGCTACCTTTATACTTGTGCCTGGAAAGTATACTTCGCTGGTGGCTGTTCCTGATTAGAACTGTAAGAGTAATATACTTCTGAAGGCAGTATGTCATGGGAACCTCAAATTTATTAGGGCAGGATAAATAGGAGATAACTAATATCCGGAGCAAAAGCATACCAGGTACTGAACCCACCTCGCTGCCGGCCACCAGTGCACGGGAGTATTATACTGAATACAGGATTTACGACCTCAGTTCCTACTCAAAACTTAGCTACCTAGCCTAATCCACCTTCTACCTGGGAGACAAGAACTTCTCCTTTGTAGCTGCTACTAAGCGAAATATCTTTACACTGCTTCCAAAGTATAAAACCGGGATCGCTACTTACTTTGCCCGGCATCACGTCGATTTTGACCAGTTGGTAGATCTGGAAGCCATGTTGCTGTTTCTGGCTACACTTTCTCCGGAGTAAGAGCAGGAGAAGTACACAAAAATTGGAGTCATCTAATACCTCTCACGAGGTTAGCACTCACTTTCCTTGAATTTCTCCTATACGGACAGGTAAACTTCCCGCTAAAATGCTTTAATTTAAGCGGCCAAACATCTGATTTAAAGAACCAGAGGGGGCGCCTTAGCTGAACTTGTGAGACTAAATCTAATACCTTAATTCCCGCTTAATCACACCATGGAGAACGTCATCAGTTTTATTAACGACATCGTTTGGAGTAACGCTTTAATTATACTTTGCCTCGGCGCAGGGGTCTATTTTTCGTTTGTTACCAAGTTTTTGCAGGTGCGCTACCTGCGCGAAATGCTACACCTGCTCTTCAAAGGCGGCTCTACACCCAAAGGAATCAGTTCGTTTCAGGCGTTTACGGTGGCCATTGCCGGACGCGTGGGCACGGGCAATATTGCCGGGGTGGCCACGGCCATCGCCATGGGCGGTCCGGGCGCTGTGTTCTGGATGTGGGCCATTGCCTTCCTGGGCAGCGCTTCTGCCTTCGTGGAGGCTACCCTGGGCCAGATCTACAAACAGGTAAAAGACGGGCAGTATAGAGGCGGCCCGGCCTACTACATCGAGAAAGGCTTGGGCGTGAAATGGTATGCCGTGATTTTTGCAGTTGCCACCATCATAAGTATGGCCTTCCTGCTGCCTGGTGTACAGAGCAACAGCATCGCTTCGGGTGTTAGCAATGCGTTTCAGATACCTGCTGCCTACACAGGCGGACTTGTTACCCTGCTGCTGGCACTCATCATCATCGGTGGTGTAAAGCGTATCGGCAAGGTTGCCCAGATAGTAGTACCGTTCATGGCTGGTGTTTACATCCTGATGTCGGTTGTAATCATCCTGATGAACATTACGGAAGTTCCTGCCATGCTGGGGCTGATCGTTCGCTCCGCCTTTGACCTGGAGCCTGCGTTTGCCGGTGTGTTTGGCATGGCTGTATCCTGGGGTGTAAAACGAGGCATCTACTCTAACGAGGCTGGCCAGGGCACCGCCCCACACGCCGCCGCCGCTGCAGCCGTAAGCCACCCCGCCAAACAGGGACTGGTGCAGGCGTTCTCGGTTTACGTGGACACGCTTTTCGTTTGCACGGCCACAGCTTTTATGATCCTCTTTACCGGCCAGTATAACGTGGTAAGTCCAGAGGGAGGCTTTATTGTCGAGAACCTGCCGGGCGTCCCGTTTGGTCCCGAGTATACGCAGGCGGCGGTAAACACGCACTTCCCTGCGTTCGGAACGGGCTTTGTGGCCATCTCGCTCTTCTTCTTCGCCTTCACCACCATCATGGCGTACTATTACATCGCCGAAACCAACCTGAGCTACCTGAACCGGAACGACAACAAATGGGCCATCTGGGTGCTGCGCATCATCATCCTCGTTTCTACTTTCTACGGCTCCGTTAAAACGGCTGAGTCGGCCTGGATGCTGGGTGATATTGGCGTGGGTGTGATGGCCTGGCTCAACGTTGTGGCCATCATCCTGCTCCGCAAGCCTGCCTTACGCGCCCTCAAAGACTATCACGAGCAACGCAAAGCTGGCATCGACCCTGAGTTTAATCCCAGCAAACTAGGCATCAGCAATGCCGATTACTGGGAAGAGCAAACGCAGGAGGAAAAGGAGCTGCAAAAAGCATAGCCGGCAAAGTATAAACGCTGCCAAAGTATAACCAGAAAGTATAGCGTGGGCCACCGGCTCGCGCTATACTTTTTTTGCGCGATGGGCAGCGGTGTTTATGTCAGATCCGCAGTTTGCAGTTGAAATTGGCAACTGCTTAAAGCAGAGCCATGCTATCCCAGCATTAAATTTTGCACATCACGTCGAATTTCTGCTTGGAATTACGCTTCACCTAATATCTTTGCTGCCGGAATGGATGTTATAGCGCGGAACGCCTGTTTCGCTATTGTAAAATCCAGCTAAAATCCAATTACCTTTACCCGTAGCCTCGTATGTTATAGTAGGTTGTACCTTGCAGCCGCGATGGTGTAAGTCTGCTGTAACTTGCCTGCTGGTAGTCAGACAGATACTACCAGGAGCTACAGGTGCTAAAGCAGGCTAAGCAACAGCAGCTGTGACAAACACGAAGCAACTTGGTTTAATGAAATAAATAAGTTTTATTCTTAAAGTAAAGGTTGATGTTGCGGAAGGGTTAGACAAGGTACGATGATTGAATTTTTATCGTTTATGACCTGTTACCCCCTCTGTAAGGCCCAAAGCCAGACGCAGAATTTGCCGGCGGCGGGCCAACCCTGCAGGGAGTTTGGAGATGACAGGCATGAGCAGGATGTATTTTTGAAGTAGTTTATGTTACAGATACTCGTTTTTACCTTTTTACTCAGCATTTCTCCGTTTGGGGAAGCGCGAGCCGGAATACCATACGCTATTCTCAACGACGTAGCCTTGGGCTGGGCCCTGTTGGTGGGAGTAGTGGGCAATGTTCTGATATATCCTCTCTTTGTATGGTCCATTGACACCTTCAGCAAGAAGTTCTGGCCTATCCGGGCTTATAAAAGAGGGGTGATTTTCTTCTGCAAACGGGCCAAGAAACTCGCTGGCGACAACGTCAACAAGTATGGTTTCTGGGGTCTGATGGTGTTCGTGATGATTCCACTGCCCGGAACCGGGGCTTATATGGGCGCTATTGCTGCGGAGCTTTTTAAAATTGAGCGCAGAAGAGCCTTTGCCGCCATCACGATCGGTGTGGTGATGTCTTCCATCATTGTAGGCGCCAGTACTTACCTGGGCCTGGCGGGTTGGGAGAAGCTGTAATTTGATAAGGTTTTAAGTGTAAGCCCTCACTGTTCTAAGCGGTGAGGGCTTTTTGTTTGCTCACTGCTTGGTTCCTTCTCTTTTGGTGAGGTGTGTGCCGGGCAGTTATACTTTAGCCTTTTATACTTGCCTATTTATACTTCACAGCTACCCTCGCTGGAGCGGGTTTGCAACTCGTGCCTTTGTCTGAATCAGGATTTACTGGATTAGCGGATGAACAGGATTTCTGCGGTACCGGGTCCAACCACCCCTACCCCTCCTTAGCCAAGGAGGGGAGCCTGCTACTGCTTTAGCTAAAGTATAAGCTTTGAAGCCGATGTCTGAGCGAAGTATAAACCCACCCCTGAGAGCTGCGCTCGCTAGCTCAAAACTCTCGTTTTGGCTAGTCCACAAGAGGGGAATTATACTTACTTCTCTCTCTGTCATCTCGAGCAGCGCGAGAGCTCGATCTGGAATTCTTACCAGATCTCTCCCAAAGGTCGAGATGACAATGGTCGCGGAGGCTACCACCAGACAACAGAAGCCCTACAAAAGCTCCCCTCCTTGGCTAAGGAGGGGTTAGGGGTGGTTGGACCCGGGACTGCTAGACAGCTCCCTCCCCTGTTTTTAGGGGAGGGCCGAGGTGGGGTAATCCCGCGAAGACAAAGTATAAAGTATAGCCTAAGCCTTTGCAGCCCTTGCTTTTTCAAAGCAAAGCAGTTGCAAACTGCTGCCATAGGTAGCCACAAGTTACGCTGCCGCTAAACTTGCGGCAGAAAGTATAAAGTATAGCCAATAGCAGACCCTCACAGAACCTCCAGACCCCGCGAGGTCTAAAACAACTTTCTAACTTTCTAACCTTCTAACTCTCTAACTCTCTAACTCCCCAACTCCTAAACTCTCTAACTCCCAAACTAACTTCTCTCCCACTTCACCTCCGGAAACACCACTTCCAGCTGCCGTTTGATTACCCGGTAATTGCCTTTCCAGAAACTGGCCAGGTCCGACACGGTGGTGATCAGCTTGAGCTCGGGGGTGAGCAGGGCCAGCTCTACAGTCATCTCGCCTTCGTCTACTTTCGGGCTTTCCTCCCAGGCCAGCACGTCCTGCAGGCGTATCTCCAGCGTTGGTTGCGCGCCATCTGGTTTATACACCAGTCCTATACTTGATCCATCCGGCAAAACTATACTTTGGGGAGCCAGCACGTCCAGACGGGCACGCTGCTCTTCGTTCAGGTACTTCTTCTCCAGTATCGGCAGCAGCTCCAGCTCCATCAGCTCGTCGGGGTGCTCGATATCAAACAAGTAGGGCTGCAGCCAGTCCCAGTTGGTGATGAGCAGCGTGCTGGTGCTCACGTCGGGCCAGAACTCGGAGGGGCGCCATTTGCGCAGGCTCATCACGTGGTTTTGCCATTGCGTGAGCTCGTGGTTGAAGTCCAGCAGGTGCTCGCCTTCTGCTTTGATGGCCTCGGACATAGCAGGTACGCGGTGCTTCTCGTCGGGAGGCGGCAGCGGCTTGCTTTGCAGCACGATGCTTCCGATGCGCGTATCCAGCGAGGCGGTGAGTTCGCCGTCATTCACGTCCCACGTATACGTTTCCTGCTGCTTTACCAGCGGGGCCAGGTCGCGGGGGTTGAGCGGGGAGGCCAGGAAAATGCGGCCCGGGTTGTCGCCGGTGCCGGCGTGCAGGTGCGCGATGGCCAGCCAGGGCTCGTGCGCCAGATCATCTCTATGACCGGCGGAAGCATACTGCCCGCTGGCCAGCTGGAACTGGGCGTTGTTGCCGGGGCGGGCGTAGGCGATGCGCTCGGGGTAGCAATGGGCCAGCAGCACACCAGTTTCATACTCATCAAACATGCCGTTATCGGGCGCCACCTCAAACAGCTGGCGGTACGAGCGGGCAATCTTCTCGATCTTGGCAAAGCGCTTGCCCTGCCCCTGCTCTTTTCTATACCTGCGCAGGGCCTCTACTCTTAAATTAATGTCGATGCCGGCGTTGCGGTCCAGCGGGTCGCGCTCTTCCAGGACGGCGGCAATATCGGAGGCCAGTGGCACCTGGCTGGTTTCCTCAGCTTTGAGCAGCATGTGCGCGATGCGCGGGTGGCACGGCAGCCGGTGCATGTTCTGGCCGTGCTCCGTGATGCGGCCATGCTCCAGCGCCTGCAGCTGGTACAGCATGTCGGTGGCATAGGCCAGGGCAGCGCGCGGCGGCGGGTTCAGCCAGGTAAGGCCACGGATATCCGTAATGCCCCACTGCGCCATGTCCAGCACCAGCGAGGACAGGTCGGCTTCCATGATCTCGGGGGTGCGGTGCGGGGCCATGCGCTCCTGCGTGGTTTTGCTCCACATGCGGTAGGCGGTGCCGGGGCCCAGGCGTCCGGCGCGACCGGCACGCTGGTCGGCGGCGTCTTTGGAGATGCGCACCGTTTCGAGGCGCGACAAACCGGACTTCGGGTCGAAGCGGGAGGTTTTGCCGAAGCCCGTATCCACCACCACCGAAATGCCTTCTATGGTTAAGCTGGTCTCGGCTATACTTGTCGCCAGCACCACTTTGCGCCTGCCCTGGCGGTCGGGCATGATGGCGGCGTACTGCTTGCCGAAGGGCAGCATGCCGAACAGCGGGTGTATCTGCACGCCGCGCAGCTGCCTGCGAAGTATAATTTCTACTTTCCGGATGTCGTTTTCGCCGGGCAGGAACACGAGGATATCGCCTTCCTGCTCCTGCGCTGCCTGCTGCACCACTTTGGCCGTCATTTCAGGCAGCATGCGGTCGTCGGCGTCGCCGGTATAGATGGTGTTGATGGGGTATTGCCTCCCCATGCTTTGCGCCACCGGGGCCTTAAGCAGGCTCGTGAGCTGGGGCATGTCCAGGGTGGCCGACATCACCATGATGCGCAGGTCCGGGCGAAGCGCCTGCTGCGCCTCCCGGCTCAGGGCCATGGCTACGTCGGCATGGATGCTGCGCTCATGAAACTCGTCGAAAATCACGATGCCGATGCCCGCCAGCGAGCGGTCGCTGTGGATCATGCGGGTAAGGATGCCTTCTGTTACGACCTCGATGCGGGTGGCAGCGGAGGTGCGGTTCTCGAAACGGATGCGGTAGCCGACGGTCTGGCCAACCTCCTCGCCCAGCAGCTGCGCCAGGCGCTCGGCAATGGTTTTGGCCGCTAGGCGCCGGGGCTCCAGCATGATGATCTTCTGATCTTTTAGCCAGGCCTCGTCCAGCAAAGCCAGGGGCAGCAAGGTGCTTTTACCGGCTCCGGGAGGGGCGTTTACGATCAGCGTGTTCTGCGCCGCCAGGTGCTCCCTAACGGAAGGTATAATTTCCCTAACGGGTAAGTCTATGGTAAATGGGTTGAAGGGCAAGGGGGGAGAAAATTGATGTTAAACAGTGATATAATTGAGACCGCAAGTTACACAAGTTCTGAGGCATTTCTCTCTACTACAGCTAAGGCATTAATCTGAAAAAATTGCATCAATAAATAACAGGATTTTTTAATATTGTAGTTCATTAAACAATCTGTGCATTTTTCATATTACCCATAGCTCAATTATCACCTATGAAAACAAAACTACTCGCTAGTCTCTTTTTTACCTGCACCTTACTTAGCTGTAACTCAGATAAAGAAACAGATCCGGCACCTGTACCTGCTAAAACATTTAACTTTAGCTTCAGGTACGATACTTCTCTGGAGGAGGCAAAAGACTACGAACTCATCTTATCAGATAAAGGAGGAAAAGTTCTATTAGATACACTGTTAGCCTTTAACGTCAACCATAATCTTAGCCTTAAATCAGAGGATACCAAGTATAACCTTACGACCTTACTAATAGATCCAATAGACAACAGTTATTGGATACAAACCTATTTGCAAGTGAATCCCGATAAATGGCGTGTCGCCTACCTCCCAAGTTCTGAAACGCCGGTTGTAAAGGAAAAAGCAGACATAACCTATACTAATTTTCCTAGTGCCCGTGATTTCTACTTCCAATCCAGATCATTAAATAGCTACAGGGGCTCTATAACTGGCAATACACTAACAATCAATGAGTTTACAAGATTGGTTCCGACTGACCTGGCTTACCTACTGGTGCCATCGCACGGTAAGTATTTGTTTACGGAAATAACATCTAATCAGACTACTGCTGATTTTTCTAAAGCAGGAAATACAGAGAAGCGGAAGTTTAACAAACCTGCTAATATCTCTAGTTTTGCTACCTTCCTTACTGGTTATACCAAAGCAGGTGATCGCACTAGTAGCATAAACCTTTATTGGTCCCCCTTCATACCAAGTGAGGAGTACGATCTGCAATTTCCTCTCACTGTAATCGAAGAGTTTTACCTTAATGTATCATACAAAGATGCCGGAGGCTACAGCCATAGCTATAGTTACATTGGCAGGGAAGTACCCACAGAATTGGACCTGAGCCCTGTTTCTAATTTTACTATTACTAAATCGGGGTTTGAAGACTTCGGAGTCACATTCACAAATGATAAGCCGACCATTTTCAACTCGCTCTGGGGTACAGAAGATGCCAGCATTGAGGCTAGGTGGGGCATATTCAGCTCACCTGATGAAGCTAATTATAAACCAAAAGCTTTCTTGGAAGGCTTAAAAAGTAAAAAGCTAGCGGGTAAAGATTTATCTGTATTTAAGCTTTTAACCGGAACGTCACGCAAAGTAAATAACTACTCTTATTCAGAGTATTATGACCTGTGGGCTAACTCTAAACTGTTTAAAGAAAATGAGACAAGACAAGAAAAATCAATCTACAAGACTTCCTTCTAATGATTTGAAGAATAATTGAATCTAAACTATAAACCTACCTCTTTGCCAATCTAGCAAAGAGGTAGGTTTATCCTGCTTAAAATCGTACTTAGTGCTTTCGCAGCGGCAACAAAGTGCTTTTATACTTCAGTTTTTGCTTAATATTAATTCTTAGTGTTATCTTTTTAAAGAAAGAAAACCACACTTCACTTATGAGAACAAAACTACTTGCGAGCTTCCTTTTTATTAGTACTTTGTTAAGCTGTGGCCCAGATAAAGAGTCTACACCAGTACCAACTCCTGAACCAGTAAAAACATTTGACTTTAGCTTCAGGTACGATACTTACCTAAAGGCAAAAGACTATGAGCTCATCTTATCCGATAAAGACGGGAAAGTTCTTTTAGATACGCTGTTAGCTGTTAACTCCAACCATAGCCTGAGCGTTAAATCAGAGGATACCAAGCATGACCTTACTACCATACTATTAGATTCAACTAATAATATTTGTGTGATGGAAACCTTCCTTCAGGTTAACCCTGATAAATGGCATCTCAATTTTAGTCCAACAACTTCTAGTACATCATTCAAACATGAAAAGGCTGAAATTATCTATACCAGTGTTCCCTATGACCGCAATTTCCACTTCAGGACAAAATATAGATTCGGCAGTGGTTATACCGCCTCATGGCCTGGAAATAACTTTGTTATTAAAGACTTTGACAGGGCAGTTCCAACAGATCTAGCTTACATTTTGTTGCCAAGCCATGGTCTGTACCTGTTCACAGAGTTAACATCAAGTCAGACCACTGCTGATTTTTCAGAAGCAGGTAAAACTGAGAAACGCAAATACAAAAAGCCATCGAACGTTACTGATTACAAAACAAATCTTGTTGGTTTTACTAAAGCAGGTGATCCTGATAGTAGACTCGACCTTTACTGGTCAAACTTTTATCCTAGTGAGGAGTATGACCTGCAATTCCCTCCAACAGGTATTGAAGAGTTCGACCTTGGCGTATCATATGAAGATGCCGACGGTTACTTTCATAATTATCATTACTCTGGTAAGCAAATCCCTACAGAGATTGATTTCTCAACCACTTCAGATTTTACTGTTTCTAAATCTGAATTCGATGATTTCATGATATCTTTCACTACAGATAAACCAGATATATATAACTCGCATTGGGTAGCAATTGATCCCAGCCACACAGTAAATTGGATTGTGTACGGCTCATCAGATGTAACCAGTTACCGGTTAAAAACTTTTTTAGAAGGCTTGAAAAGCAAGAAGTTTGCTGGCCTAGACTTACCTCAGTTGGAACTGCTAACCGTCAGCACTCTCAAGTTTAAAAACCACACATACCAAGAATATCTTAATATAAAGGCTAATGCTTCTTTGTCCTCATACAACAAGGTTGAACAATCAAGATTAATTATGAAGACTTTCAAGATTTTCTAAAAGACTAAACATCAACATAGTAAAGCATAAACCCACTGCATTGGTAGTTCAGCAAGGCAGTGGGTTTATTTCTTTTAGTCATATTCTTTGCTGTCTCAGTGGCAACAGAGTGCTTTTACCGGCTCCAATAGGAGCGTTTATGTTCAACGTGTTCTGCTGTCCCTCTCGCTCCCACGAGCATGCAGCTCGTGCCTTTTCTTTACCACGGAGCTATACTTCCAGTTAAAGTAGCAGTACGAGCTACAAGCTCGCACTAGCATTAGTTTTCACTAGCGTCATACTTTCCTAACCCAAAACTCGGACGCATCCGCTATAAGTATAAGCAGGAATATGAGCCGGAAGTATAAATTTCATAACAAGGAAGGGCTATACTTTGTAAGCTTTGCGGTGGTGTATTGGATAGATGTGTTTACGCGGGAGGAGTACATTGCCCTGCTCACCAACAGCCTGCCTGTACTACTGTCGTAAAAACAAAGGCATGGAGATTTATGCCTGGTGCATCATGCCCAGCCACGTGCACCTCCTCTTCCTGTCAACAACCCCAGCGTGCTGCTGAAGGAGCTGGACTTATACTTGTAAATAGTTTGCAGGTGTAAGTCCTCGCCTTTATTGTCTATGGGTGAATTTTGTTCGCTGGTGTAATAATCCCCTACCCCAAGGGGAACTTTTGATCGCGGAGGTAATTATTAGCAGGGTATATTATTTTAGCATCATCTAGCCGCAATTAAATAAAAAAATATTTTGTAAAGCTTACTTGACTTTATGAAAAGCATTACACTACTTTGTGTAAACTATACTTTACATTATATCAAACGTTATTTACAAATGAAAAAACAGAATTGGAACACCCAGCTTCGGCACAACACCAGGCAATTAGCTTACTGGACTTTGGCGTGGGTCGCCTCGATGGCCCTGGCATCTTTTGGTCCCAAGTTTATCTGGCAAGAAAACCTGCCCTTTACTATACTTGCCATAGTGCTAAATGCGGCATTCGGCGTTGGTATGATCCTGGCATACATCCGCCATACCAAAAGTATGGATGAAATGCAGCGCAAAATCCAGCTGGAGGCTATGGGCATTGCATTGGGCGTTGGCTTAGTTGGCGGACTCAGCTATGCGCTGCTAGATACAACTAATGTTATTTCAGGTAATGCTGACATCTCTGTCCTGGTAGTTCTGATGACCATTACCTACCTGATCGGTATTTTTATCGGACAAATGCGCTACAGATGAAAAACCGACTAAAGGTACTAAGAGCCGAGCGTGACCTGACGCAGGCAGACCTGGCCGATGCGCTGGCGGTTTCCAGGCAAACGGTTAATGCCATCGAAAAAGGCAAATTTGACCCAAGTTTGCCGCTAGCTTTTAAAATTTCCAGGCTATTTAACCTACCAATAGAAGCTATTTTCCAGGATGATGAAGAAGCTTAGTGTTTTAGGTTGTTATTTGTTAGTGGGTGTGATTGGTTTTGCATGAGTTGGTTCGCACACGATTATCATCCAACTTCCCCATGCAGGGTTGTTAAGCAATAATTAAAACCTGATAAAAATCCAGTCATTCTGTTAAGCTATATCCCGAACTTGATTTGGGGAAACTTGGTTGAAAAAGAGCCCCCCGCTGGCGCGAGCTTGTAGTTCGTGCCTTTTCTTTTACACGCTGGCTATACCTACAGCACGCTTCCCAAACGCCATACTTTATAAAGCCAAAAGGGGCTACCTCCAGCAGGCAGCCCCTTCTCCAAAGCAATCCTTTATACTTTGCTCCAGGCAAGCATCCTTACTTCCTGCTTGCCGTCAGGTCGAAGTGTATGTCCACCTCCGGCAGGATGTGGTGTTCGCCCAGCGCTGGATCGGCGGCGTAGGTCATGCCCCATTTGGTTCTGTCCAGCTTAAAGCTTGCCTCCAGCTTCAGGTTGCTTCCCTGCAGGCGGATGTTGGCCGGAAACGAGAGCGGGTGCGTCTGCCCGAGCATGGTAAAGTCGCCGGTCACGGTGTTGTTGGCCCCCTCCGAGGCTGTGGCAAGCGGCTGCACCTTCGTGATGCGGAAGGAGGCCGTAGGGTGCAGCGCCAGGTTAAAGAAGTCGGGGCTTTTGAGGTGCTCGAGCAGCATGGGCTTTACCTCGTCAGGCAAATCAAAGTTCGCTAT
Source organism: Pontibacter chinhatensis (assembly GCF_900113285.1). Classification (GTDB taxonomy): domain Bacteria; phylum Bacteroidota; class Bacteroidia; order Cytophagales; family Hymenobacteraceae; genus Pontibacter; species Pontibacter chinhatensis. Next base: position 455,290 of record NZ_FOOT01000005.1, on the reverse strand, counting down.
CGTTGCGATCGGAATAGTGAAGGTGCCGGACGTTACCTTGCCATCCACCACCTGGATGTCCTGGCTTTGCACCTGGAAGGAGCCGTCGTGGTACAACACCTGGCTGTAGCCTTTCCACTTTACCACAGAGGCGCTCTCCTGCAGTGCATAGGTGCTTTTGCTCAGCTCCTCGTCTTCGCAGCTGGTCAGGCAAAGGGCACTAAAAAGAACACACGCAGTAAATAGTACTTTTTTCATGGTTTTATTTTGGTTGAGGTTTGAAATGATTTGGATGTAGGATTTGGGTAAGCCTTTCAGGGTGAACAGTGCCAGTTGTAGTAGAGGACTATCCCCTTGAGGGGATTATAGGGGTGTTTATACTTGCAGAGTCACCGATTTTTACCCACAGAAGCATTACGCTTCGTAGCTTTACACCCCTGTGGTCCCCTCAAGGGGACAGTTTTGTTCAATGCCAGTTGGGGAAATCCTCACAGGTGGCCCCCTCTTGACGTGCAGGCGCAAGTTTCGACTCTCGTCTCACTTGTCCTCAAGGGGACAGTCTTGTTGAATGCTCCTTGCTGGCAGCCTCCCTCTAAACCGCCCTATTACCAGGCATCGCTCTTTGGTTGGCCAGCGCAAGTACCAGAGCAAGTATAAAAAACACCGACTCTATCAGCAGCCATTGGTTTCCGAAATCGCCCAGGGCGCCTTCCGAGAAAATGGTGATGGTGCGCGACAAGGCATAGAAGCCCCAGAGCAGGCACAGAAACAGCAGGCCGCTTTGGGTGTCGCGCAACATGAGGTAAATCAGGCTCAGGAAGAGCGTCATCCCCACGCCGCCATACACTCCGCGGATGGAGCTGAAAGCATCGGTATTGTTGAGCTGCACGTGCACCAGGTCCATCACGGACTGCGGGTTGGCAAACGCCATCATACTAACAGACAGGAGGCTGAGCGCCGAGAGGAGGATAAAGCCTTTGGAGGCCAGGGTTACGGTTCTTTGCGTCTTCATAACATGTTTTGTTTAAGTTTCTGTTACAAAGATGGCGTGCCCCGCAAAGACTATTCTTGGTAAATACCAAGATTTCAGATGCGCACTTTATTGAGCAGTTTGCTGAAGTTGGTCGGGTCGATGCCCAGGTAATTGGCCAGGTACTTGTGCGGCACGAGTTGCAGAATGTGGGGGCTGCGCTGCAGCAGTTTCCGGAACCGCTCCTCCGAGGTATAACACTGCAGCTCTACCAGCCGCGCCAGCAAACCCGACATACTATGGCTCAGCCCTTCCCGTATCATGGACTCGATGGCTGGCCGGGTTTGCATGAGCCGCTGCAGCTCCGGGAAAGGCGCCCTCAGGAAAACAGACGGGGTTAAGGTTTCATAATAGTAGCGCGAAGGCTGCTGCAGCATAAAGGAATCGAGTACGCCGCCAAAGGACGGGGAATAGGTGAACACCAGCGTCGCTTCCCGGTCCTGGTCGTCGAAGTAATACACCCGCTGCACCCCACCGGCCACAAAGTATAAATAATGCTCCACTTCGCCCGCCATGGTCAGGGGTTCCTTCCGTTTGGCCACATGGCGGCTCCAGACAGCCGCAAATGCCTCCCAGTCCTCGTCGGAAAGCTGGTGAATGCCATTTACAAGTTGCTTCAGCTGCTGCAGTTCTTTGTCCATACTTTCGGTGATGTCTGTTGCTGCAAGTTAGTGGAAGTTGGGAGATTTGGGAAGTGTGGGAGTGGGAATGCTTTGGGGGGTTGTTTTGTGGTTGCTGTTGGTCTTTCTGTGCACGATTACACCCCTGTAGTCCCCTCAAGGGGACAGTTCTGTCTGTCGCTGGTTTATTGGTTGGTTGTTTCATAGGTGTCCCTCAGTGTAAACTTGCTACAAGAAGCGCCTGTAAAAACAGTAAGAAAAACTGTCCCCTTGAGGGGACTATAGGGGTGTTACTTTTGTTGGAGGGCAATAAGCAGCAGCATGATCAAGAATTACCTTATACCCTACCGAGAAGATCTTAAAGCGAAAGCCAGAGAGTTGCGGAAGAACAGCACGCTTTCCGAGATCCTGCTCTGGCAAGAGATCAAAGAGCGGAAGCTCCTTGGCTACCAGTTCCACCGCCAGGTGCCGATGCTTGATTTTATAGTTGATTTCTACTGCCACGAGCTAAGGCTGGCCATAGAAATTGATGGCTCCAGCCATAACTATACTTACGACTACGATTGCAACAGACAAGACGAGTTGGAAAAGTATGGAGTTAAGTTCCTGCGCTTTAATGATCTGGAAGTAAAGAAGGACCTGCAGAACGTGATGCGGGAGTTGCAAGAGCTTATAATGCACGAAGAGTATAACAGCTCTTCGGACGGCTTCAAAACAGTTTAATCCTGTTTTTAGAGCCTTAGCCCCACCCGCCGGGCTGTTCACGCGGTAATCCGGGAAGTTGTTCCGGATAATATAGATTATGGGTAAATTAGGTATCACTGTTTACACATTGACTCAACCTAAAACCTTAACGCTATGAAAATCTTTTTATTAATCTCTTCCCTCCTGCTCTTCTCCATCTTAGTGCTTGTTCCATCGCCATTAAAAGATAAGTCTCAAAAAAACAGCAAGCCGGCTACTACTGCTACTGCCCTTCAGGATGACAAGGAAAAGATAAAACTTGGGGAACACCTGGTGCTTACCTCTGCCTGCCACGATTGCCATACCCCTAAAAAAATGACGGACAAAGGACAGGAATTTGATTTCTCCAGAGCCTTGTCAGGGCACCCGGCTGATATGCCGCCGCCAGAAGTGGACCGGAAAGCGATGGAGCAGAAAGGGCTGGTAGTCACCCAAACCCTGACAGCCTGGGTAGGCCCCTGGGGTATTTCGTATGCGGCCAACATCACCTCCGACGCTACCGGCATCGGCAACTGGACCGAAAAACAGTTCTTCACGGCCATACGCCAGGGCAAGTATAAAGGCCTCGAAAATTCACGGATGTTACTGCCCCCCATGCCCTGGGACATGTATAAGAACATGACGGACGAAGAACTGAGTGCCATCTACGCTTACCTCAAATCCACAAAGCCGATCAAGAACGTGGTTCCTGCCGCTGAGCCTCCGGTAGCTGCTGCAGCCGGTAAATAGGATTTTATACTTTGAGTTAATACTTTAAGAGAGGACGCTCTGGCGCGGGTTTGCAGCTCGTGCCTTCCAGAGTTTTTGGATTTGTAATTCGAGTGGCTCGGAGAGTCATACTTTATACTTCAGCTATACTTTTATACTTTGTTACACCGCTGTTCCGGACATCCTTGTCCGGAACCTTTCTGCTGCGGACTTCTAAGTCCGCGTAAGCTATACTTTATACTTGCTCTTTCTGGCGCAAGTCTTCAGACTTGTGTCTTACAATGATGTCGGGTCTCTGACTCGACTGGCTTGAAAAGCCTTACTTTATACTTTAGCTATACTTACATACTTGTTAGCTATACTTCCCTAGCCACTGCTTTCTTCCACTTAAACCAAGCTATCCTTACTAGCTTCCGTTCATCCTATAGACTAATATAAGCTACTGTTTCATCTCTGGCATTGGCTCCCTCAAGGCCGGGAGGCCTCGTTTTCCCGCTCGGCGCTGGGAGCTTTTCCTTTGCTCCTGACGTCGCAATGCCTCACTGTCGTTCGGCACCGGAAAAACTCGCATAGGCGCCTCGCAGAAAAACTGGGTTCAGGTTCGATAGCCGAAGCCTTTGCTGTTGGAAAGAGAAGCATGAAGTTAGTAATACAGAAACTGTCCCTTTGAGGGGACCACAGGGGTGTATTGTCCCCCTTCGAAGGGGGGTAGGGGGATGAAATGGGCTGCTGAGGGTTTTCCTACGCTCTTTCGGATTTGCAATCCGAAAGTATTGGAACCGCGGATTTATAATCCGCAGTGGCAAAGGCAGTAGCTACTGGCAGCCATGCGGATTGCAAATCCGCGATTAAAAAAGGTCCTGATTACAAATCCGGAGCAGCAGTGGTCCCCTCAAGGGGACAGTTTTCTGTAGAGCTTAACAACCAAAGTCCCCCTTCGGAGGGGGTAGGGGGAGGATAATCACTTGCTGAGGTTTTCCTTTTGTAAAAAAAGAGGGCCTCTACCCCGGAGATAAAGCTTCTACTTCTCGCCACCAGGATGATCCTTTCAGGATGACAAAAAAAAGGGCATTAAGCTGCCCCTGATACAGTATAAAACTGCGGAGCGGCATACTTCTGTTGATACAGCAAGTCCTCCAACTTATACATCGGTTTAAACAAATTTAATACGCCAGCAGGCGCCCGAACGTGATCACCGCTACCCACACCACCATCGAGCATAACGCTACGGCTTTTGCGGCGAAGGGTGTATTGCCCTGCCCCCAGTTTGGTGCGGAAGGCGCGAGAAACCGGTGAAACAGGCCTGCATTTAAGCCGCCCACTACCAGCAGTATCAGCTTCATGTGAAAAACGGTGTCGCCTGCCAGGGCCACTGCATTGGTACTGAACAAGAGTATACCGGAAGGCACAATCAGGTACAAACCCCTCCTGGACCAGGGCAGCAGGTGGCGGGCCAGGTCCGGGACAGGCAGTTTTCTGGAAAAGCCGAGCAAACGCAGATCGAACAGGAAGGCAGCGCCCACCAGCAGCACGATACCCAGGATGTGCACAATCTCCAGGAAAGGGTATAGCCAGGTAGACTGCCGGATGCCGCTGGCTAGTGCGGAGACCTCCAGCGCCTGCAGCATTTCTGCCAGAGTACCAGGCACTGCTAGCGGAGCTCTACTTTTTTATCGCCCACGTAAATCCGCTCCGCCCGCATCTCGTCCTTCACTTCTTTATGCGGATAGCCCACTACGCGCACTGAGTCGCCGGGCTGGATCATGTCCTTCGTCAGGCCGCGAGCGTTCATGCGGCTGGGTGGGGCCAGGACCACCGTCCAGGTTTTGTCCTCGTGCTCTAGCTGCAGCATGCCGTGCGGGTTCTCATAAGTGATTTCCTTTACCAATCCGGTATAATCCAGCGTGGTGGTCTGGTCGTAGTTGGCCCAGCCGTGGTGCAGAACCGAAAAAGCCATAGCCAGCGGCAGGGAAAGGATCAGGAGGAGTTTGGCAGGTAAAATCATAAGTATAAACAGGTTAGTGATATATCTATGTACAAACGAGGGAAACAGAAAAGAGATTACTTCTATCTTATCCAGTTGCGCCTCGTTGTTGCCAGGCAAGGTGGACTGCATCCTTAAACGCTGACTTAATTCAGAAACGAAAGTATCTCCCGATTCACCTTTTCCGGATGCTCATGATGCAGCCAGTGAGTCGCATCTTTCAGAAAGACCAGTTTCCCGTTCGGGCATTTGGCTATACTTGGTTTTGCCATTTCAGCACCAAGGGCTGTGTCTTTCTTGCCCCAGATCAATAGTGTGGGCACTTCTACTTTTTTACTTAAGTGTAGGTGCGTGTACTTGAATGCTCTGTACCAGTTGATCATGCTGCTCAGTGCACCGGGTTGTTGCCATGCCTCCCGGTAAACCGCCAGGTCTTCTTCGGAAAAAGTATGGGCATGAGCTGTGCCGGTCATGGCTTGTTCCAGTAGTTTATAGTCCAGCGCCTGCAGGGCTTTCTCGGGTAGCAGCGGCAGCTGGAAAATGGCAGTATACCAGCTCCGGAGCATCTGCTTTGGGTTTTGCCGGAGATGCTCCTGCAACACGCCCGGGTGCGGCATGTTCAAGACGACGAGTTTGTGCAGCAAATGCGGGAAGTGCATCGCCAGCGCCCAGGCTACTACCCCACCCCAATCATGCCCCACCAGTATCACTTTTTCTTTGCCCAGCTGCCCGATGAGTTCAACGATATCGGCAGTCAGTTTTTCCAGGGTATAGGCCTTTACACCGGAAGGTTTGCTACTCAGGTTATAGCCACGCTGGTCGGGAGCCACAACGTAATAGCCCTGCCCGGCAAAAAATAAAAGTTGCTTACGCCAACCATACCAGCACTCCGGAAAACCGTGCAGGAACAATATCACCTCGCCCCCTTTGTCCCCGGCGGTGGCGGCATGCAGGCTTACATTTGGCAAGCGGTAAAAAGTATGCTCCAGGTTCATGGCTCACATACGCTCTTGGTTTCCTCTTTCTACCACTGGAAATGTATTTGGTTTACCCCCCGCTGGCGCGAGCTTGCAGCTCGTGCTTTTTCCCACGCAGCTATACTTTACTTTGTCCCGCCACTCCTGAGATGCAATTTTATTATTATCCCCCCTTTCTCCCTGTACATCATACTTCTAAAAAACTTTAGCTTCGATGTAGTTTTCCCTTAACTTCTGCAACTAATAGGATAACCTGATGTAAACCGAAAGCACGATGGCAGAGCACGTAAACGACACCTTTATGCAGCAGCTAAACCAGCACCTGGGCATAGCGCATAAGGTCTGTGGTTTATACTTTGATGACGCGGAGGAGAAGCAGGATGTGATCCAGGAAATGCTCTACCAACTCTGGCGGTCGTACCCGGGCTTCGACGGTCGCTCCAAGTTCTCTACCTGGATGTACCGCGTCTGCCTGAACACCGCCCTGACCTACCGGCGCAAGGAGCGCAAACACCAAAGCCAACCGCTTTCGCCGGGCCATCACCAGATACCCGACGAACCGGCCGGACACCAGGAGGAAAGTATAAAGCAGCTCCATGCGGCCATTGCTACCCTCTCACCGCTGAACAAGGCCGTCGTGCTGCTATACCTGGAGGATTTGCGCTACGAGGAGATTGCGCAGGTAACCGGTCTGACCAAAAGCAACGTGAGCGTGCGCCTGGTGCGCATAAAGAAGGAACTGGAGAAGATGCTGAAGAAACAAGAAAACCCCTACTCCCATGCCAACCCTAGATGAACTGAAGCAAAAGTGGAACGTGGAGCAATCTGACCTCAGGGTTGCCGCTCCCTACGATGCCGCTACCTTTAACCATATAATCCGAACAAGAATGAAAAAGCAAAACAACAGCATCTTTCGCTATTTCTGGGCAACGTTTACTTTGCATATCATCGTGTATGCCTTGTTAAGCCACGTCGCTATCCGGTACGGGGTTGATACGGATGTCCTGCTCCTGTGCCTGCTCGGCTTCGGGGTGACGGTGCCGTTCACAGCCATCATGCTGAAACGCTACAAGCAAATGGCTGTGGCAAAGTTTAACAGGACGAGTGAGGCCTCCATTTATACTTACGTGAGCGAGCAGCGGCGCCGGCTGGCAGGGTTTTATACTTTCAAGAAGCGGTATGACCTTGTGCTGATACCGCTCCTGTCTGCCATAGGCGTAATCCTAGTGTTCAACCTATACTTCCCCGGAGGTGTGACGGCCTTCCTGACCGGCGCCATCGTAACCTACCTCCTCACGCTGCTGAGCTGCTTTCTGGCTATCCAGAACGAAAACAAAAAGTACTTTCTCCGGCCTCTCCAGGAGCTGCAGGCGATACTGGATGATTACAAAAGCGAAGGGTAGTATAAGTGGGCTGAAGATGGAGGGTTCTCGCGGTTATCTCGCCGTCTTTACTCACACTGATAAGTATAGGTCACCGCCTGTTCCATACCGTTAGTAAAACGGGTAGTAGCCGTAACCGAAAACCCTGCTGCATTATAAGTATAGACTGTGGTATAGCTGGCGTAACTTGGGTTATCGTTCTGCACAGTATAGCTCACCTGGTTGTGCACCGATGGCGGACGCAGCGGCTCAAAATACAGTGAAGCAAATAACGGGCTTGGCAGGTGTTTGTCGTCATACGTTATCGCTGCCTGGTAATAGCTCTCACCACCCGGCTCCAGCTGTTCTATATATACCGGATCACCCTCCACGTAAGTATAGAGCCATGTCAACTCCGGAACCGCCTTTCCGGAAGCCATGTTGAAATAATGAGCCTCCGCGAGTTCCTGCTGGCTGTTGTAGGTAAAGGTATAATAACCTGTTTCCTCCTCTTTGTGGTCGCCCATCCGATCGGCGTACCTGGTCTGCCTGGCCAGTTTCCCCTGTCCGTTGTACTCGTTCACATAGCGGTAGCGCTGATGTATGATTTCGGTGAGCTGGCCCTTTTTGTTATACTTTAAATCAGCTCTCTCGAAGTAGTCTCCTGCATCTTCTGTCTCGAAAACAGTGGCCAATACATGCTTGTCGGTGTAGTCAAAGCGAGTCGCGATTGTCTGGGTTGGGATGGGGTTGTCAGGAAGCAGAACTGGATCGTAGGTGATTGTAGAAACCTGCTCTACCAGCAAACAGGCAGGCAGGTCAGGCGCCGGCACATCGCTCCCGGAGCAGCCCCCAAGCAACACTACCAAAGGAAGAAGAAAGCGCAGTTTTGTTTTCATGGCAGCTTTGCTTTGTAAGACAGCTTCAAGGTGACGGGGCAATTTGGTTACTTTACAGGCACACCTACTATTGCAAACTCCTGTATTACCAGCGTATCCCCATCGCGGAGCAGGGAAATACCTGTTGGGTCGAACTGGTTGTTGATAACGAGACTGCGCCAGCTGTGCAGATTTTGATAGGCAAAGGCCAGCCGGTGAACGAGCAACTCCTGTCCTTTTACAGAGGCAACAAGCTGTTCTTTCGTTTTATAGGTATAAGTAAACCCAGTGTTTGAGGCAGGAGGCAATGGCTGTTTATCATAAATAAGGGGTTTATACTTGCTCAGGCCAATCATCAGGTCCATGTAAAACTCATCGCTGCGACTATACCCGGAAGAGCGTTCTTCCTTGGAGGTAAGCAGCAAGGCATCGCCCTGTTTCTTTACGTCATACCTCGTAAGGCTCCCACTATTCATTTCTGCTTCTGAGCGGGACAACAAGGTAATGTCTGTAGCAGACGCATCGTCGGGCGCTGTGGCTCCCACATCATAGAGCATTTGCATTCTTTGGGTCAGGGCGTGTTTTTTGATGAAGGCCGCGTCTTTTACCTCCCCATTCCGGGTAAACATCCGGACCGGCTGCACCTGATCAAAGCGCCTGAGTTTAAAGGTGGTCGGGTAATCCATGTCAGGACGGTCCGATTCTTTTGTGCAGGAAATCAATAAAATAAGAGAGAAGAAGAAGGCGAAGCGTGTTTTCATGTGAAAAGTATAGGGCAGCCAAATATATCGTTTTTCCAAGAAAAGTATACACGCTGGTCTATATTTATTCTTGCTTCTCAAATCTGCAATGGGCGGCCCATCAGTGCGTTTGCGGCAGCGGGCGGGCTTCCTGTTAAAAGTGGTTATCAGGATGGATACGGCTGTACTATTATACTTCTTCCGTGCGGAAAATAACGTATAGGGCATAGCCGCTTTATAGGTGCCTGCGGCTGGCTCAGAGAAGTATAAAAGGCATGAAAGACTATTTGTACGGGCAGAATAGTATCCTGATTGTGGCGGTGCTGTTTGTGCTGATCCTGCTGGCCCAGGAAGCCGGCTACCAGATTGGCCGCCACCACCAGCGCAATACCGACAAGGACGTAAAAGCGCAAACCAACACCATACAGGCCGGCACCCTGGGTTTGCTGGCGCTTATACTCGGTTTTGCCTTTAACATGTCGCTGCAAACGTACAACGACCGTAGCGAATCCGTCATCAACGAGGCAAACGCCATCGGCACGGCTCTCATGCGCACGCACCTGCTCCCCACCCCCTACGACTCGCTCACCCGCGCGCAGTTGCAACAGTACATCGATCTGCGGCTGGCCTTAAGCAACACAAATTACGCGATGGTGAAAGAGCAGGAGGCGCTGGCCACCAAAACGGAAGGGCTGCAGCGATCGCTCTGGGATTTGGGCGTGAGAGCCGCCCGCCTGGACCCTAACCCGGTTACCACGGGCTTCTTTCTTACGGCACTCAATAACCTGGTCACTGCCCACAACGAGCGGAACGCCCTCCTGATCATGCACGTGCCCGAAGTGATTTTATACTTGCTGTTTATCGTTTTTATTACCTCGGGCGCCCTGCTCGGGTTTGGCAGCGGACTGGGCCAAAGGCGCACCACGCTGCCATCGGCCCTGCTGAGCTTCATGATCTGTCTGGTTGTTTTCATTGTCATCGACCTGGACCGGCCCGTGCGTGGCATCGTGAAAGTAGATCAGCATAGCCTGGAGCGCCTTAAGCAAAACTAAGCCCTCTTAAAGTACCTCGGAAACCTCAACCAATTTGCAAGTAACTGGCTCACCCAGGCTGTGGCGAAGGGCAAGCGGCCGCTTTGCAATATCCGCGGCACGAGCGTATGGGAACGAAACCGGATGGCTAGTAATTTACCTAACTGATTAACAACCACTTCCGGGCATTTAACTCCATCTTGTAAAATTCTAATAAACCCTTTTGGGATGAGCACGTACTAAGGGTACAAAAAATCATATATCTGCATTTATCGGCCCACTTCTACCTCATCAAACTAAATTCCTTTATTTACTAAATTGTACTTTTCATGAGAAAGTTATTATTTATACCCTTATGCCTGTCTCTTTTTCTTACCTCCTGTAACGACGACGAAGAGACTGTAATTCCGGTGGTTTCGGAGCTAGATGCTGATATGAGAGGCGACTGGACGAACACGGCTGTGGAAAGAATATACTACTCCACCAGCGGTGATGTGATGTATGCCGATACTTCGAAACGCCAGGCGAATTTCCATTTCGATGGCCAGAAAATGACAGTTACGCTGCCGGGTGGCTCAGATAAGGATGTATGGAATTACTCCTTCCCGGACCCGAACGACTCAACTTATATCCGCCTGCAGCGGGACGCTGAAACCAACGACTACATCGTCACCTCTTTGTCTGGCGACGAGATGGTGTGGGTAGATGAGCTCGACTGGGCAGGCTTCCCGGAAGAAGCGCCGGACCAGGAGAAAACCACCTCGCGCCGCGGCGTGTATACCTGGAAATTTGTTAGAAAGAAGTAAACCAGCTTAAGAAGGATATATCAAAAGCACGGGCTTATGGCCCGTGCTTTTGTTTTTGCGGGGCTATACGTTGGGCAGTTTCCTCCCGCACAGTTCCTACCCTGTTTCCCTAACTGCGTATAGTTTCGTATCTTGAAGTGAAAACCTGAACACCGCATGAACTTTACTACTTCTTTACTGCAACTTTATCTGTAATCCACTGCTGCTGCTGCGTTGCTAACCTGCCCCAACACGGGCCGGGCTGGTATTCTGTTGCCCATCAATAGGCGCTGCAAAGTATAAACAGCTGGCGCGAGCCGGTTAAAGTACAACATTTTAACAGAGACAAGTTGACCATGAAAGAAAGTATAAATAAACCTGCCGCTCCGGCAGCTTTTACCTCCATTGCCCAGGCACAGGGCCTGCACTTATTACCGGAAACCTTCCGCTATAACGAAACCGGACTGGATTTCCAGGTAATTCACGCACAGGATGTAAAACAGAAAAATTGGATACTGCGGCTACCGCGCCGCCCCGATGTATTGCCCCGTGCCCAAAACGAGCACAGGGTGCTGCAATGGCTGCAGGGTAAACTTCCTGTTTCCGTACCCGACTGGCAGATTTTCCATGAAAGCCTGATTGCCTATCCCCGCTTAGCAGGCACACCTGTCGCCAACATCGATATGGAGCAAAAATGCTATGTATGGAACCTGGAGCCGGAGAACCTGCCCCAAGCCTTCATCACCTCTTTAGGTGAGGCCGTGGCTGCCCTGCACACCCTGGATACAGAAGCTGCTGCACAGGCAGGCCTGAAAGTATACCAGCCGGAGCAGGCGCGTCAAAAGCTGGAAACGCAGATGCTCCGCGTTAAAAAAGAACTGGGTGTGGCGCAACCGCTGTGGGAGCAATGGCAAAGCTGGTTACGTGACGACAGCTTCTGGCCAAGCCACTCCAGCCTGGTGCATGGTGACCTGCAGGCGGCCCATATCCTGACCGACGAAAACGGAAAGGTGAACGGCTTCCTCGATTGGACCGAAGCCGAAGTGAACGACCCTGCCATTGATTTCGTGGCGCTGCTGGCCTCCTTTGGCGAGGAGACAACCAAAACCCTGCTTCAGGCTTACGAACAGGCCGGCGGCAACGTATGGCCCCGCATGCTGGAGCATATACAGCAGCGGCTGGGAGCCTACGGCGTCAATATCGGGTTGTTTGTGCTGGAGTCGGGTTCGGAAGAATACCTGCCTATGGCAAAAACCGCGCTGGGGCTAGATAATTAATGCCCGCCCGAATTTGAATGACGCACAGGCGCTGGACCATTTTCATCCAGCGCCTGTGTGTTTTTAAGCCGGTGCTGAAAGCAAACGCGTCTACTTAAGCTAGGGCCGTTAAGATCTGCTATTATCCCGCTATAGCAGAGCTACTACCTAAATAAAAGTATAAAACCAGCAACCGAGTACTGTAAAGTATAACCCTTTGGTGTACAGCAGTTACAGCACATCCCGAACCTGCGGCACTGCGTTAGTAAAGTATGATACAAGGGTAAACGCCATGAAAACAAGCAACATCAACTATCTCATTTTATCCATGCTGTTGGCGGGCTGCCAGACCGCCACAGCGCCGGCTAATGCTTCCGGGGAAACGGAAACAGGGGCTTATAAAAGCTTGGCCCCTGAGCGGGTGGATATCCGGGGAAGAGTATTGGCCAGCCACTACAGCGAAGGACAGGTGGTTCTGGAGATAGAGGCGCTGGCCCCTTCGATAGACTCCCGCTACCAGCGGGCTTATGTACTGGTGCAGCCAACCGCGCAAAAAATAGGCCTTGAGGGCCAGCCCATCAGTGTCAGCGAGCTGCACCAAGGGCAGAACGTAGCCATTCTGCTGCGCGGAGGCGGCCGGGGCACTTTGGTAGGTGTAGGAGTAGCGCGTAAGCTTTGGGTAGAGGAACCGTTCCAGTAGGCCCGGAAAGTATAAAATGCTAAGTGCGATTTTCTTTGGTGAAGGTGCAAACCCACCCCTAGAGCTGCGCTCGCTACCTTCGAACTCTCGTTCTCGGTAGTCCAGAGGAGGGGAGTTTATGTAAGTGAAAAGTAAATCCCCTCTTGGGAGGGGTTAGGGGTGGGTGAATCGTAGCTTGAATAATAAAGTATAAATAACTGGTCCAGCGGCAGTATAACCAACAAAAAAGGGGCAGCCTGCTAGTGGCTGCCCCTTCTGCTGTATGTACAAAAGCATTCAGTTCTTGTGCTTCTTATCATCTTTCTCTCTTACCACGCTACCATCTGCATTAATGTAGCATAGTTTCTGGTCTCCTTCAGGATAGTTTTAGAGAGAGATTAAACTTTGCCTGCCGCCACACGAAGCAGCGGCCAGCAAAATATACTTACTTAAAAGCCACCTAGTTCATTCGTACCCCGGTCGGAATTATGAGAGGTCCGGTCGCGGCCGTAGCTGCTGCGCCCCCCGTATGTTCCGCTGCCCATGGAGCCGTAGCCTCCGTAGTTACCCGAAGAGCTGCCATAGCTGCTGTTGCCAAAGGATCCGCCCCGGTGTCCGCCGGAGTAGCCGGTGCCGCCGCCATAATTGCTGCCACCATAGGAGCTTCCGGTGCCATAGCTGTCGGAGGAGCTGCCCATGCCATAGGTCGTGTCGGGCACACCACGGTTAGAGGTCGGGAAATTATCGCCCATGCCTCCGCCGTAGCGCTCGCTGCCATACTGGCCGCGCGAGCCAGATTGGCTGTAGCTGCCACGGTTGCTGTCGCTGCCGAGGGTATTGTAGCGGTCGGAGGTGCCGGCGTAGTCGGAGATGCCGTAGCCGCGCTGTACGTCACCACGGTTCGGGTTGTCTCTCCAATTGCTTTGCCAGCCGCCTTGGTTGGGGTTCCGGTCGCTGCTGCCCATGTGCCTAATATCACGGTAGTCATCCTGGTAGTTGCCGAAGCGGTCGCGCTCGCTGCTCATGCTGCGGTTAAAGTTTCTGTTGCCGCTTCTGCTCTCCTCATGCTCCCGACCGGTGTTCCAGCCGGAACGGCCGGATTCCTGCATGCGGCGTTCGTACATATCCCCCAGGTCGTTGCCCTCGTGGTAGCTGCGCCGGATGGGCTGTTCGCCACGTCCGTGATCGTGCTGGTAGTGCCGCTCAAACTCATTCGTCAGGTTGCGGGCCCTGTGGTAGTGCTCATCGTTCCTGTCATAGCCGGCATTGCGGTTAAAATCACGGTCATTGTCGTCGTAATGCTCTCTTTCTCGTCTGTCCATAGCTTTCTTTACTTTTAGGTTAATAAATACAGTACCTTTTTAAACGAGGGAGAGGCCGAGTGGTTTACAAAACCATACCTGGGGCAGGGTTTATACTTGCCGGATGATGCTGTTACGGACCTTATTCCTCCGACTCCCGCACCCGCGCGGCCAGCACCCTGAAGAGGATGTAGAGCACCGCGAAAATAACCATCGCGATAATGGCCCAGCGCTTTTTCCGGTTCATTTCGCGCCAGTAATCGCGGTCCGCCTCCGTGCTCTGCAGCCGATCCCGCAGGGCTACGTTAGCCAGTCGCTCCACCTTTAGCTCCCGGTTCAGCGAGTCCAGGCGCAGGGTATCAGGCAGGTACACGGTTTGCACAAGAGGCTGGGTTGGGCACTGCTGGCAAGGCTTGTATTGGCCCGGACTAGGGAACGGCCCGAAAGTATGGAGCGGCTGAACCTGAGATCTGACGGGCAGCAGGGCTGGTAACGTATAAATAGCCGGTGGGTAAAACCGGGGCCGGTATACGCCACCCTGCCCTGCCAGACCATTCTGCTGCGCGGCATGCTGGCTTTGCGCCTCCTGCTTTTCCTCCGGGCTCACTTCGGGGGGTGTGTTGGCCTGGCGTTGGGTAGCGCAGGAGCCCAGCAGTAGCAACAGTAGCAGAAAGATAGACCTCATTTTTGCGTTACCCATGTTTGATTAACGGCCAGCGCCGCTTTTATGTATACTTGCCCCTGCATCAGGAAGGTGCAGCGCCTGTGCAGCTCCCTGTTAGTATAGCATTACGGCTGTATACGTATTTAGCTATACTTGTGTATGCTTCGCTACTGCTTTGTAAAACTGCCTTTAAACCTAAATATCCTTTTGCCCTTCGTTTCAAAAAAAGGGATGACCGGATGAGTATAACGGCTTCTGTACGTTGAGTTTATCCTCCCGGTCTTTTTGCCTCACTGTATGGTCGGGGGCTGCTGCTGGCTGGGACACTGGGCTATACTTAAAAAACCGCTGATGGGGTTATTCACAGTCTTAAAACGTATACTGGCCATTAATAACATTCTTTTCGCTTAGCTGCATCACCCTCTTCCCTAATAATTTAGTAATTTCGCCTGCTATTATTATATTTCCCGATGGAGTATAGACAAATACACTACTGGCAGTATGTGCCTGGGCAGGAGGAAGAGGAGGTATTGGAGGCGGCCTTGGTTATGTGTGAGAAAGGGAGACACCATGAAACCTTGTCTGAAATAGCTGCTTTTATCACGAAACATACTGGCGCTAAACACGTGCTGATAGGCCGTTTATCGGATGATATGCAAAATGTGCATACACTGGTGATGATGGAAGATGGCAAACTCCAGGATAACTTTACGTACTCCCTCAAAGGCACCCCCTGCGAAGAAACCATGTGTCAGCGTTTTTGCTACTACCCCTTTGATGTTGCAGCCTCGTTTCCGGAGGATGAGGACTTGGACAAGATGGGAGTTACCAGCTACCTGGGCTCCATGCTTTTGTCTGAGGAGAACGACCCGATTGGCCTGATTGTGTTGATGGATGACAAACAGATAGCCAATGCCGCCTTTGCCGAGCACCTGATCATGGTCCTCAGCCCTGCCATAGAGGAAGAGATCAAACTGATGAAGCTCTAGGCCCCGGGGCCGATATCGCACTGAAAGTAATCCTCGTCGTAGCCGGGTGCAGGCTTGTCATCCACACGCACAATTCTGTCGAGCCGCACCTCCTCGCCACTTGCCAGCAACAGGTACTCCTCTTCTCCTTTGGTAGCCAGCCCTTTTAGGGTCGCGAACTGCGTGATGAACTCCCGGATGTCGGTGTAGTACTGCAGCCTCACCCCTGCCCTGCTATCAGCCAACGCCTTCAGGTGGTCAAAAAAAGTCCGGTCGATGGGTTTATAGGTTGTCGTCATGGCTGTTTGATGTTATCTATACTTTGTAAACCGAAGTTATACTTTTTAGTTGAGGTCGGGCGCGGGGTTTATACTTTGGTTTGATGGCGGTGCGTGAAAGTATACGTTGCAAAGTATAAACTGCCGTGATATTGCTGCCACCACTCCAGTTTTAGCCACTACGTAATACTCTATACTTCAAACGCTCGTTGTACAACCAACTCACAGACTCAAAAAACAAAGCCGCAGCGGAAGGTCCGTCTGCGGCTTTGCTGTTAACAATCAGCCCTGTCTATACTTCGCTTATTCCTGCCAGCCGCCGCCGAGGGCGCGGTAGAGTGCTACCGTAGACTGGAGTATGTTTTTGCGGGTATTGGTCAGGTGCAGCTCGGCTTCGAGTACGCTGCGCTGTGCTGTGATGATCTCGAGGTAGCTGGCGTAGCCGGCCGCATAGAGATCGTTGGCCGTTCCAACAGCCTCCTGCAGCACCTCCACCTCTTCCTGTTTCAGATCAGCCGCCTGCCGGAAATTCTCAATGCCGCGCAGGTTGGTCATCACCTCCTGCACTCCCGTCAGCACGGCGCCCTGGTAGGCCGCGAAGGCCTGAAGTTTACCAGCGTCGGCACGCCGTAAATCAGCCCGGATGTTGCTGCGGTTGAGCAAAGGCGCCGACAGTCCGCCCAGCACTCCGTAAGCCAGTGAAGCTGGCTTAAACAGCAGGGAAGCGTCGAAGGCGTTATAGCCCACATAGGGGTTGAGCGTGAGGGCAGGCAGGAAGGCAGCACGGGCTGCGGCCACATCGGCCTTCGTGGCCTGCAGCTCCAGCTCTGCCTGCTGAATGTCGGGCCTGCGGCGCAATAGGTCGCTCGGCACACCGGCCTGCACCTGCTCCGGCAGCTCCTGCTCCACCAGCGAGGCCCCCCGCGCAATCGGCTGCGGGTGGCGCCCCAGCAGGCGGTTCAGCTGGTTCTCTGTTTCCGTGATCTCCTGCGCTTTCTCCGCCTTCAAAGCCTGCGTGTTCAGCAACTGGGCAGCAAACTGCTTTACAGCCAACTCCGTGGCCCTGCCCCCTTCTTTCTGAATACGTACCAGCTCCAGGGCTCTTTCCTGCAGGGCAATGTTGCGGTCCAGGATGGCCAGTTCATTATCGAGCGAGAGCAGCTGGTAGTATAGGTTGGCCACATCGGCCACCAGCGAAGTAGTAACCAGCTGCCTGCCTTTTTCGGAGGCGAGCAGGCGGGTAACAGCGGCCTTTCTGGATTGCCGCAACTTGCCCCAGAGGTCGATCTCCCAGGAGCTGCGAAGGCCCAGGAAATACTCCGGCACATGCGGCTGCGCCACTTTCTGGTCTTCAGAAATGTTCGGTGACAGGTTGGTATCGAAGTTCCCAACACCGGTCATGGTATACTTGCCATAGCGATCTACGCCTGCGGCTCCCACGGCCGAAACCTGCGGCAAACGGGCTCCCCGCGTTTGCAGCACAGTGGCTCTGGCCATTTCTATCTGCTGCGCCGCTGCCAGCACATCCGGGTTGTTGTGCAGCGCCGTATCGATCAGGCGCACCAGGTGCTCGTCTTTGAAGAAATCGCGCCAGCGCATATCGCCCAGGCTGGCGGAGTCGGCGTTGCTGCCAAAGGTGGCAGGCATGGTCGCTGCAGCCGGCAGCTGTGCAGGCTCGATGGCCTTACAGGCTCCCAGCAGTACCAGCAGCAAGAGGCAAGGTATGGTTTTTAAAAAGCTTCTATATAAATGCATGGTTGCAAAATCAATTTGATAAAACATCCGAAGGCTTAGGCCGTGGCCAACACTTCTTTCTTTTTCTTCTTGCCCTTCCCGATGGAGGCAAACAGCACGTACAGGCCAGGGATGATCACGACACCGAAGATGGTCCCTATGAGCATACCGCCTGCAGCAGCCGTACCAATCGAGCGGTTACCCATGGCACCCGCCCCGGTGGCGATTGTCAGCGGAATAAGACCGGCCACAAATGCCAACGAGGTCATCAGAATCGGACGGAATCGTGACACGGCACCATCCACGGCGGCCTGCAGCACGGTGCGCCCCTCCTTTTGCCGCTGGATGGCAAATTCCACAATCAGGATGGCGTTCTTACCCAGCAAACCGATGAGCATCACGAGGGCCACCTGCGCGTAGATGTTGTTCTGCAGGCCCAGCAGCTGCAGCGACAGGAAGGCACCAAAAATACCCGTCGGCAGCGACAGGATTACCGGCAGCGGCAGCAGGAAGCTTTCATACTGACCGGCCAGCAGCAGGTATACAAAGAGCAGGCAGACGATGAAGATGAAAACCGTCTGGTTGCCAGAAAGAATCTCCTCGCGCGTCATGCCGGACCACTCGTAAGTATAGCCTCTCGGCAAATTCTCCTCTGCCACGCGCTCGATGGCTTTGATGGCGTCGCCGCTGCTATACCCTGGCGCAGCACTTCCGTTGATCATGGCCGAAGTATACATGTTGTAGCGGGTGAGCTGCTCCGGCCCGTACACACGCTCCAGCGACACGAAAGCTGAGAACGGTACCATCTCGCCCCACTTGTTTTTCACAAACATCTTCAGCACATCCTCCGGCTTGCTGCGGTAGTCAGGCGAGGCCTGCACCATCACTTTGTACATCTGCCCGAAACGAATAAAGTTAGAGGCGTAGTAGCTACCCATCAGCGTCTGCAGGGTGCTCATGGCATTGTCCACGGTGACGCCGTTTTTAGCCGCCAGGTCCTGGTCCACGTGAATCAGGTACTGCGGGAAGCTGGCATCGAAGTTGGTGAAGGCGCTGCTCACCTCCGGCGCCTGCTGCATGGCCTGCACAAACTGGTTCGTTACCTCGGCAGTCTCGCTGAGTGTGGCGGTTTTATCGCGGGCCAGCAGGCGCAGCTCAAAGCCGCTCGAGTTACCGAAGCCCGGCACGGTTGGCGGCGGGAAATACTCAATGCTGGCGTCTTTCAGGTAGGCGGTTTTCTCGGTGAGCTGGGCAATGATATCATCCACCGACTCGGTGCGGTCGTCCCAGGACTTGAGGTTGATCATGCCCATGCCGTAAGAGGCGCCGGCCGCATCGGTCAGCAAACTGAAGCCCGCCAGGGTCGACACGTTCTCCACCGCCTCAATCTCCTCAGCGGCTTTCTGCACCTGGTCCAGCACATACTCGGTACGCTCCACGGTGGCGCCTGCCGGCGCGGTCACGTTCACGTAAATCATCCCCTGGTCTTCGGTCGGGATAAAGCCTGTCGGCAGGATGCGGGTGATACCCCAGGTACCGAGCACGAACACCAGCAGGATGCCCAGCGTCACCATTCGGCGGCCGGCAATGCGCAGAATAAGGCCCTTGTAGCCATTTTCCACTTTGCCATAACCGATGTTAAACTTGCCGAAGAAGCGCTGCAGCAGGCTTTGCTTCCTGTGCTGGTTGTGGTCTACTTTCAGCATGAGGGCGCAAAGAGCCGGCGTGAGCGTGAGGGCGTTGATACCGGAGATCACAATCGAAATGGCCAGTGTGAGCGAGAACTGACGGTAGAAGATTCCCACCGGCCCCGTCATCATCGCCACCGGCACAAACACCGCCGACATCACCAGCGTAATAGCGATAATCGCACCGCTGATCTCGCCCATCGCTTCGAGCGTAGCCTCGCGGGCATTCATCCTTTTTTCGTGCATCTTGCTGTGCACGGCCTCCACCACCACAATGGCGTTATCGACGACAATACCGATGGCCAGCACCAGCGCAAACAGCGTGAGCAGGTTTATCGAGAAGTCGAACATGTCCATAAAGAAGAAAGTGCCCACCAGTGATACCGGAACCGCCAGAATAGGTATTAGCGTGGAGCGCCAGTCCTGCAGGAAGATGAACACCACGATAGACACCAGGATAAAGGCCTCAATCAGGGTGATGAGTACGGCAGACATAGAGGCGTCGAGGAAGCGGGATACGTCATAAGCCAGGTTATACTTCATGCTCGGCGGGAAGGAAGTCTCCTCCAACTCGGCCATCTTCAGCTTCACATTCTCGATTACCTCCTTAGCATTGGAGCCCGGGCGCTGCTTGATCATGATGGAAGCCGACGGACGGCCATCCGTTTTCGATACCATGCCGTAGTCCATGGCGCCAAACTCAATGTCAGCCACGTCTTTGAGGCGCAGCACCGAACCGGATCCGTCAGCCTTCGCACGGATGGCAATGTTCTCGTACTGGGCAGGCTCGAAAAGCTTGCCGGTGTAACGGAGCACGTACTGCAGCATCTGGGCGTTGCCGCCTGAGCTTTCACCCGCTTTACCCGGCGCAGCCTCCACGTTTTGGGCGCGGATGGCCTCAATCACTTCGTCAGGCGATACGCCGTAGGCCATCAGGCGGTCGGGCTTGAGCCACACACGCATGGAGTACTCGCGGTTACCCATGATCTCGCAGAAACCCACGCCGTCGATACGCTTGAGCTCCTGCAGGATGTTAATGTCAGCGAAGTTGTACACGAACTCCTCGTCGGCATTCGGGTCGTCGCTCATCAGGTTGAGGTAGAGCAGCATGCTGTTCACCTCTTTCTCAGTGGTCACACCGGCCTTAATCACCTCTTCGGGCAATTCGTCGAGCACGGTAGTTACACGGTTCTGCACGTTCACAGCGGCCAGGTCAGGGTCGGTGCCCACTTCAAAAAAGACCTGGATGAGCGTCACGCCGTTGTTACTCGATACAGTGGTCATGTAGGTCATGCCCGGCACCCCGTTGATGGCCCGCTCGAGCGGCGTGGCCACGGCATTGGTACTTACTTCGGCATTGGCACCGGTATACTTGGCAGTAACCGTAACGGAGGGCGGTACAATATCAGGGAACTGCGTCACGGGCAGGTTCAGGATCGACAGAACCCCCAGCAGCACTATAATCAGGGAAATGACCAGCGAGAGCACCGGCCTTTGTATAAATATCTTTAACATGGATGATTGTCTAATTACCTAAAATTTCGGCCGCACAGGGGCAGCCGGCACACATGCGTGCAGGGCGCTCGAGTAAACCCAACAGGTTTGGCACGGTCTGCCTCAGGCACGACCGGCCATAGGTTCTCCGTCCGGTGCGACACAGCGCCCGGCCAAAGCCCCCTGCACAAGAAGCGGGTGTCTACATACCCGGAAAACCTACCTTGGCGTAGCAGCCAGAAGGCTGTCCATCGGGATAAGCTCCGGTGTGATGAGGGTTCCTTCGCGCAGCGTCTGGGCCCCTTCGTACACCACCTGCTCGCCCGGCTCCAGGCCAGACGCCACGATGTAGAAGTGGGAGAAGCGCGCCTTTGGCTCAAAGCTCCTGGTCTGGACCTTGTTATCCTCCCCTACAATGTAGACGAAGTTCTTGTCCTGGATCTCAAAGGTGGCTTTCTGCGGTACCAGCAGGGCACTATCCACCTCGTTGAAGAGGCGCACCTTACCCGTAGCGTGGTGCTTTAGGATCTTAGATGGATTGGGGAAGGTGGCCCGGAAGGCAATCGATCCGGTGTTAGGAGCGAACACACCCTCCATGGTCTCGATTTTACCCTCGTGCGGATAGATGCTGCCGTCGGCCAGGATCAGTTGCACAGCGTTATTGTTGGCATTGTTCCCTTCCTGGCGGGCTCTGATGTAGCTGAGATACTCTTTTTCTGATACTTCAAAGTATGCGTACATCGACTGCAGGTCTGACAGGGAGGTAAGCAGATTGCCCTCCGACACGATGCTACCCACTTTGAGCGGAATACGGTCTACTACACCTGCAAACGGAGCCCGGATGCTGGTATAGGCAAGCAGGTTCTCGGCGTGGCTGTGGGCTGATCTGGCCTCCTCTACCCTGGCTTTGGCGGCCTTGTGCCTGGCCTTGGCCAGCTCAAGCTCCGATGCTGAGATCACGTCTTTCTCCACGAGCAGGCGCACGCGCCCCACCTCTACTTCGGCGGCCATCGCCTCAGCCACGGCATTGTTGAGGTTAGCCTTCGCTTTGGCAAGCTCCGCCTCACGCTCTTTCGAGTTGAGTTTAAAGAGCACCTGGCCCGCCTTCACTTCCTGCCCCTCGTCAACAAAAACCTTGTCGATGTAGCCGTTGATGCGGGCCCTCACCTCGACGTGGCGCACGGCCTGAATGTCGGACACGTAGTCGATGTGCAGGGTGGTATCTTTGGTGATGAGTTGTGTGACAGGCAGGGCTGTCCGGTTTGTGTTGTTATCTATTTCGCCGCCCTGGGCTGTGCAGCCAGCCACAAGGGCACTCATGGTAAAGGTATATAATAAGCTAGATTTCTTCGATAGCAGTTTCATCGTAACTGTGACAATAGTAATGTTATAAGACAATAGAATACCGAGGCAACCGGTACCGGAGAGCAAAAAACTCAGCGGTCAGAAGCCTGTTAAAGTGCGTGGATGGAAGCCATCCATGGGGTGATGAAGGAAGAAATCTAAAAGGGTTTAAAACGGAAGAGGTACCCGTGGTATTCCGACAGCAGGAAATTCAGCGGCCGGTATGGGGTACAGCTATTGGAAATGGAAAAGCCTTCCTGCTGAAAAAGCGCTTCCGTGTTTTTCAGAACAGGCTTTAGGGTGGTCTGGTAGACAGAGCCGGCCCCCTTGTGGGTTGGTTTAGAGGTTTCGGTTCGGGGGAAGTCCTCGATCAGATCAAGGTACTCCTGCAGCATCAGATCGATCGGAGAGTCGTCCTCAGCTAAGCCTTCGCCACTGTCACGGTCCTCAAGCAGCTCCTCGAGCTGGATAATGGATTTACCGGCAACATGGGAGGTGCTGAAGTATAGCGCCACATGCAGAATAAAGCATGAGAGCACCAACCAGTTAAACCACTTCCTGATCATGTAAACGTCACTGCAATTAAATGAAGCAATATACAAGTTTACTTATTCTTCAGTAGAGGATCAACTGCTGCTCCTCACTTTCAAGGATAAAGACAACAAGTACTTTCTTTTCCATAATGGTCCATTTACCGCATCTGCAGCCCGAACTCAATCTGAATAAATATGGAGATGCAAGTAGAGCTTATACTTCACCGAACAAGGCGAACCCAAGGTGCGATTAAACTTATTACATGCTGTTTTCCTGTTCACACGTTACGTATGCTGATAAGGAGAAGACACGCTATCGAACCGTTTAAAATTTATACTTAATTTCGGACGAGAAATGGCCTGCAACCACAGCTACGAGCAATGAACCGATTCTTACCACTGGAACCAAGCGCCAAAATGCTCCGCCACCTGCAGCAGGCCGCCGTGCCGCATACTTACGACTACGAGCGCCACCGGCTCACGCTGGCTTTGGGTGAGCAGGAGTTAAGCTTCCGCCTGCCCCTATCGCTCCCCTACCCCGGCCAATCTGGAGAAAAAACGCAGGTAAATTACGTCATCCTGCTGGTGCAGTCGGGCAATTGCGCTATGGGATATTTCGAAAACGGCCGCAACCTCGACCATAAAGTATGGCGCTCCTACATGGTGCGCAAGAAGCAGGGGAAAAGCCAGATCAAGCACCTCAAAACGAAAGGCAAGTCCAGGGCCGGTTCCAGGGTGCGGCTGGGCGAAACGCTGGAGTTTTTCGAGAACATCAATGGCCGGCTGCAGGAGTACTTCGAGGAACATACGATTCACCGCATCGCCATCAGCTGCTCTAAAATCCTGATCCCATACTTGTTCGGTTCCAAGGTGGCCACGCCCTTCGCCAAAGACGACCCGCGCCTCTACAGAATCCCCCGCCACGTGCACACGCCTATCTACGAGGTACTGCTGGATACCAACCGCTTCCTTCAACGCGGCGAGCTGATTTTCGAGGAAGCACAGCAGCCCCTTGTAGACAAGCTCCTGTCCGAGGCTGGAATTACCGGAGAAAGTATAGAAGTGGAGGCCGCAGCCGCACCGGAAACAGACTGGGACGAAGTATACTTCGATGATGAAGATGAGGATGACGAGATGGAGTGGTGAACAGGTTGACTGCCTGGGCAGGCATTTTATACTTTACCTGGCCTCCTCCTTTTCCACATCTTCTGTTGCCATCCACTTTTTCCAGGGCCAGCCATCCGCTTCAGGCCGGGGCGTGACCCAGCTTTTGGCTCCCCAGGTATAGGACACGGCGGCCAGGTTCACGTTCGGGTCCACGATGGGGTGGCGCGGGTAGCCGTTGAGGCTGAGGCTGGAGATGGCGTATACTTCCGGTTCCTGCATGCGCTGCCTGCGGTACTCCTCTTTCAGGAACTGCGCAAACTGCCAGATCATATCGGGGTGTTTAGGCAGCTCCCGCAACTGCTCCTTGGCCAGGTAGTTGTGGGGCCACACAGTTTGCTGCTGCCCGGTGGCTGCATCCTTCACCAGGTAATACACCGCGCCCCGTTTGGTGCGCAGCATCATCCGCCAGGAAAAGCGATGTCCCTCCTCGGTCCAGTTCACGTCGCCGGGAATGAAGAAATGCCGCAGCGGGAAGAGCAGTTGCCAACTGAGGTAAAGTATAAAGAACTGTGCGCCCAGCCGCAGCTGCCAGCGCGGCTGCTTCAGGGGCTGCTGCGCCAGCGCCTTTGGATGAATCTCTCTCCGGAAAAACCACCGCGCAATCTGCTCCGGGCTAAAGAAGAGTACATTGGCCGCTATCATAAAGTATGGGAACACCCCCACATGAAACACGGCCGAGTTGAAGATGTGAAAGCAGAAGGCCACCCAGAAAGCCACCATACGCGTGCGGGGCCAGAGCAAGGCAAAACCGATCAGGAAATCGAACACCACGCCGCCCCAGACCACCAGCTGTATCATGGCCGGTGTGTTTAAGTACGGCCCGAACACGTAGAAGTGTGTTTTGGCCGACATCCAGATGCTCATTGACTTGGCCGCCAGCCAGTCGGGTTGTATTTTGGCCACGCCGGCGTAAAAGTATACCAGCAGCAACTGCACCCTGAATAGCCAGAGCGTCCACTGCGGCGCCACCTCGGTTTCCAGCTCCGGCCTGCGCCGCACATCCCACGACAGCTTGCGGTGGGCCGGCAGCAGCACCATCAGGCCGCTCACGAGCATGATCAGGTAGTGGTGGTTGAGGTAGTGTGTTTTCTCGGAGAAAAAGCCGTAGCTGAACAGCAGGAAAAACAGAAAGGAGACCACCTTATAATGCCAGCCTACCATGATGAACAGGCCCAGCAGCGCCATCAGCAGGTACACGTACACCATGCCGTAGCCCGGCAGCGGCTTTATCCACTCCAGGCCAATATACCCAAAGTGGATGGTGGGTTCCACGTAGTGCTCCTGCACCCAGTCGATCAGCACGCCCCCTACCCCCTCGCAGAACATCAACAGCCCAAACAGGATGCGGAAATACACCAACGGGTAAATCCCGATGGGCTTCAGAAGCTGTTGCATCAGATGTTTCATGGTTCTAAGGGCGCTGAGACGGTGTGCCGGCACACAGGATGAACCGGCAGCTGCCTGAGGGCCAGGCAACTGACAACTATACCGTGAACTTACGTATGAAAGTTTACTTAAGCTATACTTTGTTTTAATGACAAAAAGCATTTTCCGGCCTGACCGCCGTCATCTCCAAAGTATAGGCGTTTGCAGAACTTTACCCGAAAAATAAATCTCTTATAAAGTATAAAGTAATAACTGAACTATGAATGGAAATGGAACAAACCAGTTAGCAGACAAAGTAGCGTTGGTTACCGGGGCCTCCTCCGGCATTGGGAAGGCTATGGCACTGTTTTATGCCCGCGAAGGCGCCAAAGTGGTAGTATCGGACATTGCAGAGGACAAAGGGCAACAAGTGGTGGAGGAGATAACCAGAATGGGCAGCGAAGCCATTTTCGTGAAAGCCGATGTTTCTAATCCGCAGGATTGCGAGCAACTGGTGCAGCAGACGGTGAACGTTTTCGGCAGGCTGGACATTGCCTTTAACAACGCCGGCATCGGGGGCGAGTCGAACCCGGTGGGTGATATGAGCATCGAGGGCTGGCAAAAGGTCATCAACATCAACCTGAACAGCGTTTTCTACTGCATGCATTACCAGATCAGGCAGATGCTGCAGAACGGCGGCGGCGCCATCGTGAACAACTCCTCCATTCTCGGGCAGGTGGGCTTTGCCAACTCATCGGGGTATGTGGCGGCTAAGCACGGCGTGGTGGGCCTTACCAAAACCGGTGCCCTGGAGTACGCCTCCAAAGGTATTCGCATCAATGCCATTGGCCCGGCTTTCATCAACACGCCTCTGATTACGAACCTGGGCGAGGAAACCTTGCAGGCGCTCGTGAAAATGCACCCCATTGGCAGACTGGGCGAAGCCGAAGAGGTAGCTGAGCTGGTGGTATGGCTAAGCTCGCCGAAAGCATCCTTTGTGAACGGGGCCTATTATGCCGTGGACGGCGCCTACCTGTCCCAATAAAGTATAGGCAAGTATAAAAAAGTATAGCCCCGGCCTTTAAATAGGCCGGGGCTATACTTTTTTATACTTTCAGCCAGCTGGGGCTTATACCCTGCCAGCCTCTGAACGCTCTTTGCGGCGCAGGTTCAGCAGGTTTCCGTTTTCAGGCAGGGCCAGCATCGGAATCCTGAGTGTCTGCAAAAGGCGCGAGGTAACGCTGCTATGGAAAATGCGCTCCCAGAACATGCGGTTAAGAATGGTGAAGGCCACCAGGCTGGTCTCGTTTGACTGCACGTAATTGGAGATACCTTCTGCCACATCTTTGTTAGCGATTTCCACAAAGTTCAGCTCCGCCTCCGGGAACTGCGCCACCAGGTTCGATTTGATGTACTCATCGTCGATGTAATCGGGCTGGCTGTCGCTCTTGATATGCAGGAAGGTGATGGTGGCGTTCAGCAGCTCCTTCAGGTTTAGCAGCTGCATGGTGGTTACCTGGTCGCCGTTCTCGAAGTCGGCGGCATACACGATATGTTCAATTGGCCTAATCTCCGCTCCCTCCGGAATGGCTAGTACCGGGCAAAGTCCCTGCTTGGCAATGGCCTCAGTGGTGGTGCCAAACACTTTCCTTGAAAAGTTCTTGGCCCCGCCGGTGCCCATTACCACCAGCGTCACATTATTCTCCTCAATCGCCTCAACGATCTCGCCTACCGCCCCGCCATCTTTAACTTCAAACCGCACCAGAACATCTTCTCTGTTCAGGGTGGCCACCATAGCTTCCAGTTTCTGTTGCGCTGCGCTTTTCTTCTCATCCATTTTATCGGTGTTCAGAGATGACAGCAGCGAAGCATCCTCCACGCTGTGGAGCAGCAGGATCTCAGATTCTGATCTGGCGGCCAGTTCAACGGCATACTCAAAAGCTCTTAGCGAATTATCCGAAAAATCGATAGGAACTAGTAGTGTCTTCATGGTTATATTTAGCTTTGGTTTATACAAATTGAGTTATGATTTCAATGTTTTATCTATTCAAAATTAATTGATTATGTGGCTGTTAATGATGGCATTTATCAACTGTAAGATTGATAAATCTCATTCCTTCGGGGCAGCCAATGCCTGAAATTTGTATGTGGATATGACCTGTCTTAGAACTGACGGGTCTGTAGGATAAAATTCCTACTTTCTGGAACGCACAAGTATAAGTATACTTGTATACGGTTGTACTTTAAAAAAGTATACTTTCTGTGAAGTTGCTTTAGTTATGAATAGCAGGCAAACTAACAGCGTGCCAGCCATTCCAGCTTACCGGGACCATTAGACCCTACTTATAAAAGCAATATCTTGCGCTTTTGTTTTGAGGCTCTGGTCTTTGTCTCGGCTATGAAGCTTGCCTCCCTCGGCAGTTATCATTTTACCCAGACACTTTAAAGGTACCTTAACGACATGTAATTGAACTATAGCTTTATACTTTACCTCATCGTAAGACCTAAGAATCCTTGACAACTACGCAACACGACCTACTACCTACTATGCCTGAAACTATAAAAGAGAAAAACATTAGCCGTGCATCCTTGAAGCTCGAAAAGCAGCACCCCTGGCACAGCCTGGAGTCGGCTGAGGCGCTGGATTTGTTACAAGTTTCCCCGGACGAGGGTTTGAGCGATGCGGAAGTAGAGCAGAGAAGAGAGCAGTTCGGCCGCAATGTCATGACGCCTAAAAAGCAGCAGAGCGCCCTTGTGCGTTTCCTGCTGCAGTTTCATCAGCCACTCATCTATATTCTGCTGGCTGCCACCGTGGTTACCATCCTGCTGCACGAGTATGTGGATGCCATGGTTATCTTCGCTGTGGTGCTGGTAAATGCCATCATTGGCTACATACAGGAAACCAAGGCGCTGGAGGCTATCGATGCCCTGGCTAAAAGTATGACAGCCAGGGCACAGGTAATCCGGAACGGCAAAAAGCAGCAAATCGACGCGCAGGAACTGGTGCCCGGAGACATCGTGCTCGTACAGTCAGGCGATAAGTTTCCGGCAGATGTGCGCCTGGTGCGGGCCCGGGACCTGAAAGTAGACGAATCAGCCTTGACGGGTGAGTCGGTAGCGGTGGAGAAGCGCGACACGCCTGTTGCTGCGGATGATGTGCTGGGCGATCGCATAGGCATGGGCTTCTCCTCCACGGTGGTAACCTATGGCCAGGGCACGGGCGTGGTAACCGCCACCGGCGATAAAACCGAGGTAGGCAAGATACAGGAATCCATTGCCAGCGCCCAGGACCTGGAAACGCCCCTTACCCGCAAGATAAAGGAATTCAGCAACCTCCTGCTCTGGGTTATCCTTGGCCTTTCCGCAGCCGTGTTTGCCGTGGAGTACTTCAGGGGCGCCCCCTTGGGCGATACGTTTATGGTGGCAGTGGCCCTGGCCGTAGGTGCCATTCCGGAGGGATTGCCTGTGGCCGTTACCATTATGCTGGCGCTGGGTGTATCTAAGATGGCCAAGCGGCGCGCCATCATCCGCAAGCTGGTGGCCGTGGAAACCCTGGGCAGCACCAACGTTATCTGCTCAGATAAAACCGGTACCCTCACCGAAAACCAGATGACGGTGCAGCAGATTGTTGCAGGCGGTAAAAAGTATGAGGTAACCGGGCTTGGCTACCGCCCCGAGGGCGAGGTGCGGGAAGATGAAAAGCCAGCGGACCTGAGCGGTAACAAAGCCCTGGCGCAATGCCTGCGCGCCGGCATGCTCTGCAACGATAGCTCCCTGAAGGAGAAGGAAGGCAACTGGACCATAGAGGGCGACCCGACAGAGGGCTCTTTGCTGGTGGCCGCGCGGAAGGCTGGTTTGGAGCTTGCTACCTTAGAGAAAGAGGCTCCCCGCAAGGATACCATTCCTTTTGAGTCGGAGTACCAGTATATGGCCACGCTGCACCACGGCGAGCGCCCGGTGCTATACCTGAAAGGCTCGCTGGAGGCAGTGCTGGATCGCTGCGAAAACGTCCTGCTCCCCAACGGTGAATTGGCCGAACTGGACCGGGAAGAAATAAACGGGCAGGTGGAGCAGATGGCCTCGGAGGGACTGCGCGTGCTGGCCTTCGCCATGACCGAAGCCGCAGAGGGGCTGAATGATATTACGCATGACACCACCAGCTCCGGCCTCACTTTCCTGGGAGTGCAGGGAATGATAGACCCGCCCCGCAAAGAGGCTGTGGAGGCCGTAAAGCTGTGCCAGCGTGCAGGTATAGAGGTTAAAATGATTACCGGCGACCACGCCGTAACAGCTGCTGCCATAGCCAGCCAGATTGGCCTGAGAGGTCGGGAGGAGAACGGGAAACTGGCAGCCATTACCGGCAAGGAACTGCAGCAGATTGAGGACAGGGAACTGGAGACCGTGGCGGAGGAAGTAGCGGTTTTTGCGCGGGTAGCCCCTGACCAGAAGCTGCGCCTGGTGAAAGCCCTTCAGGCCCGCGACCATATCGTGGCGATGACCGGCGACGGCGTGAACGACGGCCCGGCTTTGAAACAGGCTAACATTGGCATTGCCATGGGTATCACCGGAACAGATGTGGCCAAAGATGCCTCCGACATGGTGCTTACCGACGACAACTTCTCCTCCATAGAAGAAGCCGTGGAAGAAGGCCGAAGCGTGTTCGACAACCTGACCAAATTTATCGTCTGGACCTTGCCCACCAACCTGGGCGAGGGGCTGGTTATACTTACGGCCGTTATCCTGGGCTCGCAGCTGCCCCTGCCCCCCGTTCACCTGCTCTGGATTAACATGACGACCTCCGTGCTGCTGGGCCTTACCCTGGCGTTTGAGCCCAAGGAGCCGGGTATCATGAACCGCCCGCCACGACCGGCTGACGAACCTATCCTGACCTTTGACCTGATCATGCGGACGTTGCTGGTGGGCGTGTTGCTGTTGATAGCGGCCTACGGCTTATACTTGTATGAAGTGGATCAGGGCGCCACAAGCTCCGAAGCGCAGACGGTAGCCACTACGGTATTTGTGGTGCTGGAGTCGTTCTACCTGCTTAACTGCCGCTCGCTGGTGCGCCCCATGAGCCAAATCGGGTTCTTTAGAAACATGTGGGTGTACTACGGCATTGGTACCATGTTCTTCTTCCAGGCGCTCTTTATCTACACCCCGTTCATGAACATGCTCTTTGGCTCTAGTCCGCTGGATGCAGGGCAGGTGCTGCGCATTTTCGGAGCCGGAGTCGTGCTGCTCGTCATAATCTCCATCGAGAAGTATATCCGGTATGCCTACGCTAAACGCAAAGCCGGCTCACCAGAAAGTGAAGGTTGATCTGAAAGTATAAACCCGAGTAGAGCGCAAGGCCTCTGACAGTACCGGTTTATACTTTAAACCAGAACAGCGATCTTCCTAAGGTGGGGAGATTCTGCAAATATTATTTAATTTCCCTGCTTGGGGGCATGGTCGTTTCATCCCCTTCATTTTGTCATCCTGAAAGGAGCTTGGTAGTATGTCGTACAGGCTTGCCCCCCGGGGCTAAGGAGCCCTCCTCTTCCTACCAAGTATGACAAATTGTTTAGAGCGATTGTGAGCAGCATAATACAGCCTACCTCAGAGGGATCAAGAATGAGTTTATACCTGCACTAAAGTAGGAGATCGCAACTTGAGTTCTATGCTTGGACTTTATACTTTCCGGAGACCTGGCGCCCATCCCAGGTAAGTTCTGGACGCAAGCACAACGATCTGAAAGTATAAAAAAGAGCCATCAGGATACTACAGCACCTGATGGCTCTCTTGTGAACAGGATTGGGGAAGGTTTAACGGTCCATCAATTGATTAAACCATCTTTTACGGTTCTTCTCCCCCGCACACATTAACACAACAGCCCCTACTACGGCCGCCCCTATGGCGGCTCGCACGGCCAGGCCGCTGCGGTTATGGTCCCAGTCGGCAGAGTAGCCCTTCTCCGAGAATATGTTGGGCACCTTGCCCTCAGCCACATCCTCTATCAGCCCCTCCACCACGTTAACGCGGTCGGCCACCAGAAGCGGCAGCCAGTGCAGGTAGCTGTTCTCGCTGTGCTTAAAGGCAAACCTACGAATCATGCCGCTCAGGCCGCTCGGTGGCATGGCCGTACCGTACACAGCCGATACATTGGGTCGCTCAATAGAATGCAGCACCTCCATGGTGATGGGCTGCTGTGGGGGCCGCTCCCAGGAGTAACCTTTATGCTCCTCGTTGGTGCGGCGCTTCATGGGATACGTCGGGTCGTTTTTCGGATCGGCGTCTATCCCCCAGCCATTTATATGCGAATAGTCTTTTGCTTGTTCTTCCATAATAGTTTGTTTTACTCGTGAGCAGATGGTGGAATAAGAACGGGTTTAATGCAGTTGTCCAGTTTCTCAGAGAACATGCGGTAGGCGTCTGCCACTTCCTCCAGCGGCACGCGGTGCGTGATGAGCTGCTTCGGCTTGATGATCCCGTTCTGCACATGGTCGATCAGGCGCGGTAGCAGGCGCTTCACTGAGGCCTGGTTAGCCCGGATGGTAATGCCCTTGTTCACCACGTTACCAATTGGTACCAGGTTATCGGTTGGTCCGTACACGCCCACAATTGATACAATGCCGCCCTTTTTCACAGAGTTGATAGCCCAGTGCAACGCTGTGGCCGAACCCGCCTGCAAAAGCAGCTTACGGCCGGTGATGGTTTGCAGCACGTTTCCGGCAGCCTCCGCCCCCACAGCGTCGATGCAGACATCAGCACCCATCCAGTCGGTGGTCTTTTTCACGAACACCACCGGGTCTTCCATGTCCATGAAGTTATAGGCCTCGCACTGAGAGTAGTTGCGGGCAAACTCCAGACGGTAATCCTCCTTATCTATTATAATAACGCGCCCCGCACCAAAGAGCCAGGAGCACCTGGCCGCCATAATACCAATAGGCCCGGCACCGAAAATCACCACGGTGTCGCCTTTCTGTATACCCGCCATCTCGGCGGCCTGGTAGCCGGTTGGTACCACGTCGGTCAGCAGCACGGCATCGTCCCAGTCCATACCTTCGGGGATGATGGTGGGCCCTACATCCGCGTAAGGCACGCGCACATACTCTGCCTGGCCCCCGTTGTAGCCACCGGCGGTATGTGAGTAGCCGAAAATAGCTCCTACGGCCGTCGCCTGTGAGTTGGACTCGTGGCAGTTGCCGTAGAGCTCCTGCTTGCAAAAGGCGCACCTACCGCAGGAGATGTTAAAAGGTACAATCACCTTATCGCCTACTTTCAGTTTATGCACGTCTGAGCCGATTTCTTCCACAATGCCCACAAACTCGTGGCCGAAGGTGGAGCCCACGCGGGTATCGGGTACGTTGCCGTTATAGAGGTGGAGGTCGGAGCCGCAGATACAGGAGCGGACTACCCGAACAATGGCATCCTCAGGATGCAGAATCTCGGGTATGGGTTTTTGATCGATACGGACCCGCTTGGGCCCACGATAGTTCATTGCCAGCATAAGCTTGTTTTCAGTTTACGTTGTTTAAATTTCAGTTTGATATGCTCCAAACGTGCAACCGCATACCCCTTGTGCAGAAACATACTTGTAACACGTTGGATATATTGATACTTGGATGCAACTCTAACAGTTTCAGAAAGGGGAATTTTGTAAGGTTGTCCTATATTTAGAAAGTGCTATAAAGGCAGGGTTTGCAGCGGCGGAAGTGGGTGGTAAAGGTTGACGTCAGATGGTTTTATACTTTAGAATTCTTTAGTTTATACCTGAGCTATACTTTATACTCGTACTTGCGGCTATACATCTTTCCGCTGTTCCGGCCCCCTTATCCGGAACCAATACTGCTGCGGACTTCCAAGTCCGCATATACTAATTGCTGGCGCGGGTTTGCAACCCGTGCCTTTCTATGGTGTTGGGTTTGCAACCCAACTGGCTTGAAAAGCCATACTTACACTATGGCTATGCATCTTATACTTAAGTTTATACTTCTACAGCCTTCGCTTCCTGCAGCATGAGCCAAGCTTTACTTTTCAAGCTACCGTTCATCCTCCAGACTTACATAAGCTATCGTTGCATCTCTGGCTTTCTGCCCTCCCAGGCCGGGAGGCCTCGCCTTCGGGCATCGCGCTGTCTACATTTCCTTTGCTCCTGACGTCGCAATTTCGCTGAAGCGAAACCGGAAATCTAGAAGGCGCTCAACCCAAAGGCTGGGAACAAGTTCGATAGCCGCTGCCACTACTGTCATCTCGACCTTTGGGAGAGATCTGAAGAGAATTCCCGATAGCTCTCTCGCCCTGCTCGAGATGACAAGAGAGTAGTAAGTATAACTCCCCTCCTCGGAGGGGCTGGGGTGGGTTTACACGTGTAGGGACAAGTCGCGACCTTTCCGCGCAAGAACTGGGGAAATGAAACTTATACTTCAACACCAGCAAAAACAGACTCCCCGCCTTAGCCAAGGAGGGGTCAGGGGTGGTTGGACCCGGTAGTTAGGGAACATATACTTCCCCGTAGCCTCGGCTTCATAGCCCATCTCTCAAGTTCCTTTTAGGATGACAAAGAAAGTGAATGAGATGGTGCTGCCCTTCATAAGTTAGGGCGAGCTAAAATTCGCAGTTTATTTGTTTATCCCGTTCTGGCCAGTAAAGTATAAATCACAGTGTCAGGCCGCTTAGGCTTAGATTTATACTTTATACTTCCCCCTATACTTTATACTTTCATTATTGCATGGCGGGACGCCACCAGATAGCGCACGCTTGCCGGAGGCAAGCGAGGACACCGCTCTATACTTCCGGAAAAGCAAAGCACAGCCTGTTTTTATACTTTACAGGAAGTATGTAAAGTATAACTGCCACCTGCCTAATGCCTGATGATGCGGCCATCCTCCATTTCGATGATGCGGCCGCTGCGCTCGGCAAAGCTTTGGTCGTGGGTGACGATGAGCAGGGTCTGGTCGTGCGCCTCGGTCAGCTCCTTGAAAATATCGAACACGATCTCGCTGTTGCGCACGTCCAGGTTGCCGGTTGGCTCGTCGCCCATCAGTATCAGCGGGTCGTTGATGAGGGCGCGGGCAATGGCCACGCGCTGCTTCTCCCCACCCGATATTTTGTAAGCCATGTTCCGGGCCAAGTGGCCGATGCCCAGCATTTTCAGACGCTCCATGGCGCGGTGCTCCACCTCCTCCTCGCTATACTTTCCCAACTTCAGGCCGGGCAGCATCACGTTCCGTAGCACCGTGAACTCGTTAAGCAGGTAGTGGAATTGGAACACAAAGCCAATCTTCTCGTTGCGGATGCGGGCCAGCTCCATATCCTTTCTGCCCGTCATCAGCTGGCTGTCTATCAGCAGTTCGCCCTCGTAATCAGTGTCCATGGTAGAGAGGATGTACAGCAGCGTGGACTTGCCGCTCCCGGACTTGCCAATCACCGACACAAACTCTCCTTTATTCACCTTAAACGTTACATCGGTCAGCACCTTCACCGTCACCGGGTCGTGGAACTCCTTGTTGATGTGCTTTGCCTCAAGTATGGTCTCGTGCATGTGTATACTTCTATTTGCCCCTGATGATTTCCACCGGGTCTACTTTGCTGGCCTTGCGGGCCGGGAAGAAGCCGGCAAAGTAAGTCGTAATCAGGGAAAAGGAGCCTCCGATTAAATAGAACACCAGGCTATAGTTTACCGGGTAGGTTTCCACGGTGGGGAGCGCCGCCGTTCTGAAAGGGATATTATCCACAATCACCGAGAAGATAAACCCCAGCGTCAGCCCCACTGCGCCGCCGAAAAAGCCGATGCTCAGGGCAATAAGCAGGAAAATGCGGTTCACGTCGCTGCCCGAGAAGCCCGTGGCCTTGAGGATGGCAATGGAATCCATCTTCTCGTAGATCATCATGTTCAGGATGTTAAAGATGCCGAAGCCCGCCACGATCAGCAGCACGATGCCCACTGAATAGGAGATGATGCTGCGCACGGTGGTGCCGGTGTCGAACTGGGCGTTGGCCGTCTGGATGTCCTCGGCATCCACCCCAAACTTCTTGCTGTACTCCACGGCCATGGCGGGCGCAATGTCCAGGTCGTGCAGCTTTACCTGTATGTCGGTGATGTAGTTGTTGGGCTTGCCCAGCAGCTTTTGGGTGGTGCTGATGGAGGCGTAACTCTGTACCTTGTCTATCTCCTGTATGCCCGACTGAAAATAGCCTACCACTTTCAGGGAAAAGCGCTCGCCCTGCGGCGTCGTGACCTGCACCACATCGCCAATATCGGCCACCAGGATGTCTGCCAGGCCCTTGCCCAGTATAATGCTGTTGGCCACGTTCTTCACATCCATGGGCTTACCCGTTGTCACGTAGTCCTGGAAGTTGAACAGCCGCATCTCCTCCTCCACGTCTATGCCGCTGATGGTGCCGGAGATATCGATGGTGCCCTCGTTGTAAAACACTTGAGTATTAAGTTTCGGCGCCACACCCAGCACGCGGGGATCATTCTTGACGGCCTGCATGATAGGGCCGCTGTTATAGATCTCTTGCCGGGTGATGCCTGCCTTTACCGAGCTGATGAAGTTGTAAGCGCCTTTGTAGTCGGGGTGCGCCAGTACCGGTTGGTTCTCGCTGGGCTTTATCTCGTTGTAGAGGCGCACGTGCGGGGTACGGTTCAGGATCAGCCCGTCCAGCAGGTCGTTGAGGCCGTTCATGAAACTAAGCAGCGTAATAAACATGGCAATACTGAAGGTAACCCCGATAGCCGCCACCAGAGTCTGCCGCCAGCGCGCCAGCAACAGCGATTTAGCAATGTCATAGATCAGTTTGCTTTTCATAGCGCCGGTCTAAGTAGCACGTCCTCCCTGGTTATCCCCTTCACAATCTCCACCTTCTGGTAATCCATCAAGCCCGTTTCCACGGGCACCTTCTCCTTCCCTTCCGTCAGCACATAGCCGCCCTCTACCAGGTACTCGCGGGGTATCGTCAGCGCATCTTTCTTGGCTTGTATAATGATATTGGCCTCGGTGGTGAGGTTGGGAAACAGGGCGGGCGGTGCTTTTACGAAGCTGGCTTCCACGGTAAAAGAGCGGGTGCGCTCGTTCATAGCCGGGTTGATTTTGTATACTTCCCCCTCAAACACCTGGCCCTTGTAGCTGTCGAGGTTGAGCAGCACCCGCTGCCCCGGCTTTACACGAGCTATGTCGTACTCGTCCACCTGCAGCTCCAGCAGAAACTCATCGGCGCTGCCCACCACGGCCACCGGCGTCTGCGGACTCACCAGTTCGCCCGGCTCGCGCAGCACGTCGTATACTTTGCCGCCCGTCTCGCTTTTCACGGTATAGTCATCAGACATGGTCTGGCTTATCTGCAGGTTCTTCTGCGACTGGCGGGCCGCAAATTCGAGTTGCTTTTTAAGGTCGTCGTAGCGCAGTTTGGCCGATTTGTAGGAGGTGACGGCGTTTTGATAGCTCAGCTCCCGCTGCTCCAGCTCTACCCTGGTGCCAATACGGCTGGCCCACAGGTTGCGCTGGCGCTCCAGCAACAGCGAGTCGTTGCGCATTTTGCTACGCGCCAGGTCAATCGCTTCCTGCGCCTCCCGTAATTTTTCCTGGTTGGCGCGCACGCTGGAGTACTCAGCCGCGATGCGGGCGTTCTCGGTGCTCAGGCGCGCAGCCTCGTTGTCGAGGCGCAGCAGCGGATCGCCTTTCTTCACCACATCGCCCTCCGTCACATAAATCTGCTGTATCACCCCGCTCACCGTCGGGAACACCTGGTGCTGATCGCGGCTCTTGACCACGCCGGATGCATAGACAGCTTCTGTGATGTCCTCCACCGTAGGTTGTATCTTTTCCTGTTTTTCGCCGCACGCGGAAAGTATAAACAGATACAGGGTGAGGAGAAAGTATGGCTTCATGCGGTAGCTGGTTTAGTATTCTAAAAGCTTAATTGCGTTAGGTACGATATTGCTGCAGTTGCGCCGGAGCCCCTGCAGCCTGGCATCTCCCCAAAAGTAACAGAAACGCCAGAATGAAAATATGATATACTACGTTATTCTGAAGGTGGCAGCAGGAGTTCCCCACACTTGCCTTCCGGAAGTATAAGCGATGCATCTCACCGCTGCGCAACATGCAGGATTTAACAGGTAACATACACGAACTGTTTGCCATGGGTATTAAGCCTATTGATAACACTTTTGGGAGGGAGAAGTTAGCAAAGCCTGGGGTAGAAGCAGAAAAAAAGAAAGTTTAAACGATTAATTTAACCGCTCGTTATTCACGGAAAACTACTATTTTATTTCATCAACCAAAGCTATCCTTGCGTACCATACTTTACATAGCAGCCATTCCATTCACGCTTTACCTGCTTTTTATGGGCCTTGGATTCTTTCAACAGGAGAGCCTTATCTTCTTCCCCGAAAAACTGCCGCAGGAGCACCAGTTCCGCTTCGGCCAGGAGTTTGAGGAAGTATACCTGCCTGCCAAGGATGGGACACAGTTGCACGGGCTGCTGTTTAAGGCCGATAAGCCGAAGGGGCTGGTGTTTTACCTGCATGGCAATGCCGGCTCAGTCGACTCTTGGGGATACATTGCTCCTACCTATACCCGGCTGGGCTACGATATTTTTATACTTGATTATCGCGGCTACGGCAAGAGCGGCGGACAGATTAGCAACGAAAAACAGTTTTACGAGGATGTGCAGGCAGCCTATAACCACCTGAAGGCAAGGTATACAGAAAGCGCTATCGTCGTGGCGGGCTACTCCATCGGATCGGCGGCAGCGGCCATGCTGGCGGCCAATAACAGCCCCAGGTTGCTCTTGCTGCAAGCACCTTATTACAGCCTCCCCGATCTGGTGCACAGCCTCTACCCTTTTGTTCCTGCCTTTATTTTAAAGTATAGGTTTGAGACCTATCGCTTTGTAGACCTAACCATGGCTCCCATCGTGCTCTTCCACGGCGACCGGGATGAAATCATCTACCACGGCTCCTCAGAGAAACTAAAGGCCCACCTCAAACCCACCGATAAAGTGATTATCCTGAAAGGCCAGCCCCACAACGGGATGAACGAGAACCCGGATTACCAGCGGGAACTGGCAAAGGTGTTGGCCACCACAAACTAAGACGGGCGAAGTTGCAGCCTGTTTCCGGTGCCTTCCGGGAGATTAACCAACAGCGCGAAAGTATATTTTCTCGGGGAATTTCTGCAGGGCAAAAATGGTAACGTCGCAAAGCCAGACGGACTGGATGCTGTGGCTCACTGGTTTATAGTAGGCCCCTCCTCCGGGCTCTCCCATCCTTACCAAATCCAGGGCCAGGGCGCCATCAAAAGGAAGCTCGCTCATCTCCACCTCCACCTGCTTGCCACCTTTTGCCAGATAGTCCAGCATATCATCGGCACCGGCCACCATGGCCAGGTCTCCCTTGGGTCCCGGGTACTCAGGCAGGTCGATGTACCAGGTGCCGTGCGGCTCTTTGTAAAAGCGGAACCTCCTTTTCTCAGCAGTTGATTCTTTCATGATACATGTTTATCATTCAACTCATAAACCACGTTACGGCAGCTTGGGCTATGTCCGCGGGCACTTCGTGCCGGCCGTCAAACTCCTTGTAATTTACCTCCAGGCCAAGCCGCTTAAGCTGGGGCACAATGCGCCTGCCACAGGGGTCTATGGGCAACACCGGGTCGTGGATGCCGTGCGAGAGGTATACTTTTGGTTTGCCCCTGTTTTCAGGCGTATGGACAAAGCCAGGTGAGAAAGCAATGATGTGCGTAAACAGGTCGCCGTTTGTGAGGCCAACAGAGAGGGCATAAGAGGCCCCATCCGAAAAGCCGCCAATGGCGATGCGCTCAGAATTTATCGCAAAGTTCTCAAATACAGCGTGCAGGGCCTCCTCCAGGATAGCGATATCCGGGCCGAATTTTCTGCTGGCAATGATGTCCCAGGAGTAAGCGGTGGCAGCAGGGGCTACCACGAGCATGTTAGATTCGTCGGCATAGCTTCGGAGCAGCGACAGCCCTTGCGCAGCGGCAGCACCGGCCCCGTGCAGCATCACGGCCAGCGCGGCGGGTTTGACGGGTTCATACTGTTGCGGCACATAAAGCAGGCCCGCCTTCTGCTCTTGTACAAGAAGTGGCTGCACTCCTGAGGACTTCTTACTACTATCAGGAATTGCTCCCGGCCTTGCCGTTAGCCGGCCTGTTTTATAGTTGTGTTCTGCTGCTACCATATCCACATGTTTAAATTCGGACTCCTCCCTTGTCATACGCTTTATTTGTCTGCACATGCAGCAGGGACCAAAAACAAAAGAAGGAGCACCAGGCTCCTTCTTTGATAGTTAATATGACTTAAATTCTGTTTGAGGTATTGGCTTTGCCAACTGCCTCAAAGTGGGTGGCTTGCTTGATCGTTTTTTCTTTGCCTTCCGCATCTTCATAGGTGCGCTCTTCCACTTCCACGGAGAGGCTCTTGCCCTTAAGTTCCTTCGAGTCTACCTCCTGCTTGTCGATGCCGAGCGCCTTCAGAAAAGAAGCAAGTATCGGTTGCCCTGGCTCGCTCAGGTAAAAGCGCTGGTTCACAAAACCATCTTCATTTTCTAAACGGCAATTGATAAACGGGATATCCTTGTTTTCGCTTCTGCCTTCTTCTACTTCCGTTATTTTCACCACGTGCCGGCCTTCGGGCAGAAATGGTTTTTCATCTATCTTCAACTTCATGACCTTTAGTTTTTGCTAATTTTTTACGCAAATACAAGAAACAAGGTTATAACTAAGCCCGAAAACAACTTTTTTGCTAAATATATTAGCAACCTATACTTCCATGTATTAAACTTTCTGAGTTGATGCAGTACCGCACACCCGCTGGTTCGGGTCCGTCGGGAAACACGTGCCCCAGATGCCCGTCGCACACATTGCAGCGCACCTCTATGCGCTCCATGTTGTGGCTGTTATCAAAAGTATACTTAACGGCCCCCCTGGTGGCCGGCTGGGTGAAGCTAGGCCAGCCGGAAATAGCGTGGTACTTTTCGCTGGCATGAAACAACAGGCTCCCGCACCCGGCACACGTGTATTGCCCAGGCTCATACGACCGGCAGTAGGCATTCCGGTAGGGAGGTTCTGTCTCCTTCTTCCGAAGGATACGGTACCGTGAGGGCTCCAGCAGCTGGCGCCACTCCTCCTCCGTTTTCTCTACTCTTCTGGCAGGCTCCGGATTACTGTATTTGGCGTAGTAAATAACATCTTTCCAGCGAAGCATCGATTATAAGACTTTAGCCCGCTAACGATAGTAATCACCTGCTGAGTTCTCTGCCGCCTATTTTTTCCACTGCCATACATGCAAGCGCAGGACTTGCCTTGTGATTGGCTGAAGCCTGGAGCCTAATGTATTCAGCCACAGGATTTAGCTAACCTAACTATAGGTAGGCCGTGCACCCTCCGCTGTGACAGGCCGCCTGCCCCTGGCGGCGTCTACGCTCCAGATGCCGGAGCCCCGGGCCGCCATGTACAAGAACAGGAAACAGTACACCACCGTTAGTTCTCCCTGGTTCTCAATAGGCCAGAGGGCCTGTGGCGCATGCGCCATAAAGTAGGCCACGGCCATCTCACCACTGGCGATAAAGGCAGCCCAGCTCGTCAGGAAGCCAAACGCAATCATCAGCCCGCCCACAAACTCGATGATACCGGCGAGACCCATCAGGGACGCTAATTCCACGGTATTGCCATCTCCGGGCCAGCCAAATAATTTCTGGGTGCCGTGCATGGCAAACAGCAGACCGGCGACGATGCGCAGCAGCGCGTACAGCTGTGGGCCGTAGTTTCCTAAAAATCTTTCCATAGTTGTGTTTTTAACTTAGGTACACTGTAAATACATAATCCATCACAAAATATTTACATAGCACTATAAACGTATGTTGCAGAAATTAAGTTAAAGCACAACCTGCTTGGCATCAGCTTTTTACTATAAAGTTATGAGGGCAGTGGGAATGAATAGAAACAGGTGATAATTACTTGATTTCGGAGAAAGCGGTGTCTATCTGGTATTGCCGCAGCACGTCCAGAAACTCGTTGCGCAGCACCAGCGAGATGTCCTCCCTTTCTTTGCGGTTACTGAGCTTCACTTTATACTTTTCCTCTTCCCGCACCAGCAGCAGGTGCTGTTTGCTCTGGTTGTTATTTAAAGACAGTGAGTCTTCCTGTATTTTTTCGATGCGGCGCTCGTTGTTCCCGAACAGGATATCGAAAACATTCACATCCAGGCTCAGGTTGGCAGCGCCTTTCATCGTATAGGAACCCCGCAGGTCAAAGGCCGACAGGTTGTTGTTCAGACTGAAGCCGGGCGCGACGAACTTGTTTTTGTATAGCACAAAGTCAGCATCCACATCCTCAAAAAACAGGTGTCCGGTACGCTCCTTCCGCATAAAGCCGAGCGCCTCCTGTATGGGCTTTACATCGATCAGCTCCATATCGTGGAAAGTGGCCCTGGAGTAAGCCACCGTCTGGTCGAAGCCCGGCGTAAAGGTCTGGTCCAGTTTGGTGAAGACGGTCACATAGCAATTGGCCGTTCCTTTTATGTTCTGGCTACTCAGCACGTCCAGCTCCATTTGCTCGGCAAAGGCAAACAATTGCTCCAGGTCGATATCCTGCACCTGCGCCTTCAGCCGGACCGGAATAGTGTCGGTAGGCTCGTTGAGGTACATGACGCCACGCGAGTAAATTGTTCCTCCGAAAGCGTTCAGGTATAGTTCGTCCAGTTGCGCCTGCTCCCGGTTCATCCGGACATCAACGGCCAAGTTTGTCCCACTCAGATACTCATACTTCAGCTCCTGCGCTTTCACGTGCAATCCCAGGTCATACACCTTTTTTCTGAGCGCTTCTTTTTCATTTGCAGTAGGCGGTGTGTCGGGCTCCGGCTCATCAGGCGGAAGGAGTGTTTTAAGCGCTGCCATGTTCTGCATAAAGGCCTGCAGATCCAGAAAGCCATATTGCATGGTTACATCCAGGTAAGGCCTGACAGGTTTTGAATTGACAAGGTAAAAGCCGCCGTACGCGCTGGCAGCACCGCCCTTCGATGTGCGGAAGCGCATGTCCCGCATCATCACGTGGCCCTTGTTCTTATTCAGTTGCACGGAGAGGTCTTCCAGGTCTTCGGCCCCCGGCAGGTTTATCCGGCTGACGTGCAGGTTGATTTGCGCCTTTTGCAGAGGCAGTATGTACTCCAGCCCCTTGTCTTTTGATACAGCTGTTTTTTTAGAGCCTGCCGAGTTAGCCAGCGAATTTACCTGCTCCATACTTGTCAGGTCCAGCGAGTCGAGCCGGGCTGAGAGCTGCAGGTCGGCTGCATACAGCTGCCTGTTATCGTTGGGCACCGACACGTTTCCGGTAACCGCTACGCCTTGTGTTGTCAGGCCGATATTAGAGAGTGTAAGCCGGCGGCCATTGCTTCGCAGCCTGGCCCGCATGTTCTCGACAGATGTCTTCTGCAGGTCCAGTTGCTGACACGCCAGGCGCACGTTCACCCGCAGGAAGGCTGGAAGTATGGTGGTGGAGTTCTCTTCGGCAGCGGCAATTGCTGCACGAGGGGAACCGCCCCTACCCTCCTGCTTTAGTTTTATCCAATCCGTCTTCACCTGCTGCAGCATGACAGCCCCGTCCACCGAAACGGTGTTGTGCTGGCCCAACAAATAGTTCATCGCATCTTTCACAGAACCCTCCACCCTGAAGGGCTCCCCTCCCAGCTTGCCGCGCATCTGGTGCAGCCGCAGCTCATTGCCCGCCAGCCGGGCCTCGCCGTTTACCTCGGTGCACGGAACAGTCAGCTTTGCCGGCTGGAACCCCACCTCGTGCAGTCTGATTACGCCCTGCCATTTCAGATCCTGCGCCTGCTGGCGATCCTTGCTGGCGTGCAAGTTGCCCTTGATGGCCACGTTGCCGGCAAGCGTGCCCCGCGGCAACGATACGTAATCAGGAGGCAGCACCTCTGCCAGGCTGTCTAAAGTATAGCTTCCGCTGAGTTGGGCATCTATATAGGGTTTGGTAAAGTTGGTGATTTCGGCTTTTAGCTGCAGGCTATCCTTGCCGGTGCTGGCCGACAGGCGGTGCAGTGTAAAGGAGCTTGACTCAGGAGTATGCTGCGGGCCGTTGTCCAATTGTCCGGCCATCTGGATGTGCGACAGCGTGAAACGGGTGGTTGGCCAGTGCAGCCTGCCGTCTTCCAGATCAAAGTATAGCCTGTTGCGGGGGCGCTGTTTGGGGCCGGAACGACCGGCAATGTGGTAGTGCAATTTCACGCGGCCATCGCTCTCCACCTGCTTCAGCAACGGAATTGATCGTACTTCGGCCATCTGGTTCAGGAGAAAGAAAAACGGCTGCGTCCCTTTAAAATGGAGGTCCAGATCGGAGCCAAGGCCGGAGGCAGCCTTCTGGTGTGTGCCGGAGATCAGCACCTCGTTCCCGTTAAGAATGGCCCGGCTATCCTGTATCATGCCCTGCTTTTTCCGAAGGTCAAATGTATAAGAGGCATCGGCGGTGAACTCATTATCCCGGAACAGGTGCAGTTCCTTGCTGGAGATGTGGTTAATCCGGCCCTGCAGCTTTCCCTGAATTTCCAGGAGGCCATCTTTTACCTCTGCAGCCAGATCAGCATGGAGCAACCGCAGGGAAAAGGCGCTTTGCTTGAAGAAGTTCTCGCTAAGTACCTTAGCGTTTCGGATAACTACTTTCCGGATGCGCAGCGATAGCTCATCAGGGTCAGCATTTTCCTTGTTCTTCTTGCTGAATGAAAGACTGATTTTATTCCCCGCCGAGTCTACCCGCTGGTGAAAGGACACGCCATCCAGGTACACTTCACTCACCCGGATACCGCTGTAAGGAAGTTGCAGCATAGGTAGGAGCACCTCCACATGCTTGGCAGCCAGCACCTCCAGGTGCTCCGCGTGTGCAGTATCCACCAGAGCGATGTTGTGGAGGGAAACCGTCATAGATGGAAAGTTCTTCCAGCTGGAGATTTCCGTCTGGAAAGGTGACAGGGCCAGGCCCGTTTCGCTGGCAATTTTCGCCT
Source organism: Pontibacter chinhatensis (assembly GCF_900113285.1). Taxonomy (GTDB): domain Bacteria; phylum Bacteroidota; class Bacteroidia; order Cytophagales; family Hymenobacteraceae; genus Pontibacter; species Pontibacter chinhatensis. The sequence goes on along the minus strand of NZ_FOOT01000005.1, from coordinate 410,974 downwards.
TGAGGAAGGCATGTGCTTTTCCTTCGTAAAGCGGGGGTAGCAAAAGCAAGGCTGCCAGAACGGATACAACGATCAGTCCCAGGATCAGCAGGAAGAAATTAACAAAAGGGTGCCATCTCATAGCCTTCACACAACGGCTTCTATGGAAGAAAATCCCTCCATCAGCTTATCCTTAAACTCTTCTTTTTAAAGAAGGTTCTATGCACTGATTACACCTGATACGGTACATCATAAAGCAGGCTCCAACGTCCAAAATCCTCTGGGCATACTCCTGTTTTGGGCCTTTCTCTATGCAGTCTCCATACTTTTGTGCCGGCAGTATTTGTACGCTTTTCTTAACCTAAGCCTTCTTATCCGTCGTACAACTAAAACCCGAGTGGGTAGATGAACGATGTATAACTAAGAAGAAAACAGACTATGAGCAGCAACAATCGAAATATTTCAGAAGACCCGAATTCAAGAAAAGGGGAAGGTGTAAGCGGACTGGGTAAGGGTACCAAAACAGGCCCTGTGGCTGGCGGTGCCGACAATACGCGCGGCGAGAACAAAACGAGTCGCGAAGGCAGCAGTGGCGGCGCTAAAAAAGGCAAAGACACCCCGAACCAGAACAGCCCACAGGGCTCTAACGCTAACCCCAGCACCACCACGCGTGGGGCAGACAGCACGGATAAGGAGTTCAGAAACAACCAGCCCAACGCCAGCACGCTAAAGACACACAAAAGCAACGAGGACACCAAAAAGCGGGGCTAAGGCCTATTATACTTAAAACACCAGCGCCCCTGCAGTTAGCAGGGGCGCTGGCGTTTATACTTATACTTTGGCAAGCTCTTACTTCAGCTCATCCAGCACTTTATACATCTTTTTCACCAGCGCAGAGGCCGAGCCATTGTAGTTGTTGACGATAAAGGAGAAAACATACTCCTTACCGTCCGCGCTCTTGTGGTAGCCGCAGAAACCTTTTACGCCGCGAATGGTGCCGCTCTTCATCTTCATGCCGTTAAAGACAGGCAGCGAAGCATAGATGCCGTTATACCAGGGTTGCAACCTGGCGTGCTGCAGCAGCTGCACCTGCGCGTGCGTGGTCACCCGGTTCAGCGGCGAAAGGCCGGAGCCATCCACCATGCTCAGCTCTGTTTCCGGCAGGCCCCACTCTTTCCAGAAGGCACGAATTTCCTTCAAACCGTTGCTTGTCCGGCTGTCGGGGGTATGTTTGGCGGCGATGGTTTTCACGAGCGCCTCGCCATACAGATTTATACTTCGGCGGTTAAACCAATAAATGATGCTGTCCAGCGGCGGAGAGGTGATGGTGTGGAACACCGTGTAATCGTTATAAGGCAGAGCAAGATGATGCTCGGTAACGGACTTAGGCAGCTTAATCCCTACCGTCCGCAGCGTGTCAGAAAGGGTGGATACAAACTGGCGAGAAGCCGAAGGCATGGCCCCGGAGATTTTAAAGCTGCTTTCGTTTACCGGAATGGTGCCCCGGATGGTGGCCGCCGAAGTACTCAGCGGAAAGTAGATATAGGCATTGTCGCCAGTACCGGCCGCGGCCGCAGTAAGCTCAGAGTGCAGGGTATAGCCATTCAGCGCAGGCACCGTTTTAACGATGGCCACCGGGTCACCTATTTTTGCCCCTGATTGAAGTATGACATCATATTGGTTTTCGCGCCAGTTCAGCTTGGCCGGTCCCGCGCCGTAGTAGTTGGCAATGTCCTGCCACATCCAGCCGTCGGGCACTGTTTCGTCGTTCCAGCCCTCGTTAGCCACCAGCACACTCCCAAAGCTCTTTACTCCTGTTTTCTGCAACGCTCTGGTGAGTCCCTGCAGCACTTCGCCTTCCTTCGTCTCGGGCCAACGCCAGCTGCCCAGCGTAGGGTCGCCGCTCGGAAGTATAAGCAGTTCCGCCGGACCTTTCCCTTTACGGTAAGCAAACTTTGTTTCATACTTGAAGTCGGTGCCCAGCAGCTCATAAGCGCTGATGCTGGTAATGAGCTTCATGGTGGAGGCAGGCGCCAGGCCTATCCGGCTGTTCTTGTCGAAGATGACCTTGCCGGTTTTGGCGTCGGTGATGTAAAGCGAGGAGATGGCGTTCTGCAGCTGCGGGTCCTGCTCAAAGGCCTGGTAGGCCGCGGTCACTTTCTCCGGCACCGTCTGCGCCCAGGCAAAGGTATGGAGCAGTAACAAGGCCAGCGTCAGGGTGATTTTCTGGTTGAGGCGTTTCATAGCCAAAATTTAAGTATTTCAGCAGACTTATACTTGCTGGGGCAGAAAGATTCTTGATTTAGCTGGGTAATGGGCTAAATTGCAAGTATGGAATTTAAGATATATCAGTGTCTAGCCGACCTAAGTAAAAAACTCTACGCTGCTTCAAACGATCTTTCTGAGAACTATAGCGTCTGTTGGCAAAACTCATCTTACCTAACAGAGGCTATTGTTTCTGACATCCAATCTATAACAAATGAGGCTTGCTTTGTGACAAATGTGAGTTACTACTTGGAAGATACAACTTACAGGCAGGGCGCAAGTGGTTGCATACTAGAGATAAAGTTTAACCAAGGAGACGAATTTACAATAACTGCAGAATGCCTGATTGATTATGGCAAAGTTATGCTACGGGTAAAGCAAAGTTCTTCAGATAGTAAGTATAATGCAATTTCTGAGATGATAGAGGCAAAATATAGTTCTGAGTATAAAACTGAGTTAAGGGAGCTTGAAAAATTACTTCCAACAAGACTATCTGCAGCATCCAAAGAATAGCCTTTTGGTGCTCCTCCCAATGCCAAATATAAAGTATAAATGCACTTTTAAGTAAAGGTAGAAAGCACTGCCTGCCCAAATCTGATTGTTGGTCACTAGACACAACAACGGCAAGAGTTATAGTGGAAGAAGTTGAACCTTCGTTCCCGTTAACATTCTTGCCCTCGCTCGCCTCCGGCGAGTGTGGGCTATTAGGTGGCGTCCCGCCACGTTACCCTTCAAGTATAGCTATTCAACAAGTATAAAGTATAGACCAAGGCGGCCGGAGACCGGTAGATAACGCACACTCGCCAGAGGCGAGCGAGGGCAAAGAACTGCTTTCTCTCGCTCAGTTTATTGATATACCTAGTATAGAAGTATAAGGCCCTCCAAAAGTATAAACAAAAAAAGCGCCTCCGCCGAAGTATACTCCGGCAGAGGCGCTGTCTGATTAAGTATAAAAAGTTAATACAGGCTTACCAGTCCTGCCCGCTGTTGAAGCGGTTGTGTTCGGTATAGCTGCGGTTTCCTTCCCAGTCGCTGTCACGGTTGCCGCGGAGGCTGCGCATGCGGTCCCTGTCGCGGTTATCGTATTCCGTGGAGCCATAACCGGTGCCCCGGAAGTCATCATAGCTGCGGTCGTAGCCGGAACTGCGGTAGCCCTGGTAGCTGTCATCATAATGGCCCGGGTTGTTGCGGCGGCGATTAACGTCCCGTCTGCCCTCGTTGATGTAGCCGCCGTCGCTGCTGCGCCCGAAGCTGTCGCTGAAGCGCTGGTCGCGGTTCTGGTAGTGCCTGGAGTCTCCGTAGGCATCGTACTGGCGGCTCTCATCCCAGCCCCGGTCGTGCTGCGTAATGCGCGGCCCCTGCTGGCCCGACAGGCCATAGTAGGAATGCCCATAAGCAGATCCTCCGCCTTCGTAGCTGCCGCCTTCGCCGTAGCGGGTGCCATGGCTCATGTCGCCGTAGGCTCGTGCCGAGTGGGTGGTATATTCTCCGCGTCGGCGGTCATCGCGCTCATACATGCCGCTGCCATAGTTGCCTTCCGGGTTTCGGCGGGATAAACTGTTGCGGTTACCGGTCAGCGGGTTGCCATGCTCATCGAAATCAGCATAGTGGTTTTTGCGCTGGCGGTTGTCGTTTTCATAGTATCTGTCCATTGCGTCAGTCAGTTTAAGTTAAACACACTTCCCTTACTAACGCAGCTAACTTATACTTGTTCCCCTGGCTTGCCTTCGGTTTATACTTTGGCGCTACAGCTTGTGCAGCTGGAAATAGCCCAGGTGCAGCTCGTCTTCAGCTATACTTTGTGATGGGGTCACCTGTAGGCTATACTTCTCTTTCACGGCCTCAGGCAGAATGTCCTGCACCTCAAAAAGCTCATCCACATCCACGCCAAACTTGTCGTCGATGTGCGAGGTGGCTCCTTTGAAGCCGGTGTGTTTGTAGAAAGCTGTTTGCTTGGCCTGCTGCACCGCCCCGGCAGTATCGTTGGCCACAGCCAGCATTTTATAATGAAACTCATCGAACTCGCCGGGTTTGTAGCCACCCAGGTTGAGGAAGAACAGCTTTTCGGACGCTTCAGAGGCCTCTTCACGGGGCACTACTTCAATTGTGTAGCCGTTTACGTTGGTTACTTCGCGCCAGGCGTCCACGTGCATCTTGCCCTTGGCCTCTGGCCAGAAGGCCTTAATCTCCGGCACCAGGTCTTTCACGGTTTCGGCCACGCTGAAGAACATGTCGTGCTGCTCGGTGTTTCTGCCGGGGGGCCTGCAGCCCAGCATCAGCATAAAGAGTTTCGGTGTTTGCATCATGCAAGATAAAAAGAAGCAAGCTACCAACGTATAGCTTGCTTCTAAGGTATAATCTCAAAGTATAAACCGGGGTCGCTTACTTGCCCTTGCGGATGTAAATGTTGCCGTTCATACTTTTCACCATGATCTCGGCACCGCCTCCGTTTACCTTTCCGGTTACAAAATCCGCTGTACTGACCTGGTATACACCGCCTTCAGTTCGGGCGCCTTTTGCCTTGGTCTGCCTGGCCTCCTGCACCAGGTCAAAATCCGTGTATATCTCCCCGCGATCGGAGTTGAGTTTGGCGTTGAACTTGGAATTGGCGGGCAGGGTGATGTTCAGGTTTCCGTTCAGGGTAGAGAAAGCCATGGGCGCCTTATTATCCCACCGCAGGAAGTTGGCTTTGATGGCGCCGTTTACCGTATTGGCCAGCGCACTCCCGGACACGTTCTCCAGATTGATGGACCCGTTCACATTGTCGATTTCCAGGTTTCCGTTCACGTTGCGCACCATAATATCGCCGCGACTCACGCTGGAGAGTTTAAGGTTAAAGTTCTGGGGCACCTGTATCTCCAGGTTCACGTTTCTGTTCATCACCTCAGAGTTCACCTCCACGCGGTTGTTGTGCTCGGTCACAGTGAGGCCCATGCTGTTGTTGGCGATGCGCCTCAGCCCTCCTGTCTCCTCCTTGGCCTGCGCTTTAGACGCTCTTTCCTCCATGTTAGCGCGTATCACCACCTCCTTGCCTTTGGTGCCGGTTACCTGAATAGAACCGGAGAACAGGCTCACCTCCATCGTTCCGGTATCATTGGGGCGGGTAAGGGGCACGACGATTTCTTCCGTGTTGCCTCCCTGGGCAAAGGCGTGTGCGCACAGGGCCAGCAGGGTCAGTATAAAAAGACTGCGTTTCATTTTTGTTTGATTAGGATATGCAAGTATGATTTGGTCTATGGGCTTAGCCCCTTTTCTTCACGGTCGCTTTGCCGTTAAAGGTCTTCAGCTCGATGAGCGCGGCACCGGTACCTGTTTTATAGGAGGATGCCTTGCCCAGTTTGTAAGTGGTTTTGGAGCCGTCGGAGCTGCTTACTTTCTCTACCTTCGGAGCCAGCTTTTGCAGGTCCTCCAGGTCGGTGTAGAAGTCGCCGTTAAAGGAGCTGAAGCTGATGGTGGCTGAAAGCACTTTCTGGTAGAGCAGCTCGATGTCACCGTTGAGCGTCTCCAGCCTCGCCTGCTTTTTTGGGTTCTCGCGGTAACTCACCACCACGTTGCCGTTGATGGTTTTGGCATCCACCGCCGCCGCCACATTCTCCAGCAAAATCGGTCCGTTGATGTTGGAGGCCTGGATATAGTCTGCCGTCAGGTTGGTAATTTTGATGTCGCCGTTGTTGATGGTGATGACGGAGAGGTTAGTGTTTTGTGGCACCTTTACCGTGAAGTTGTGCGTGAAGCCATACTCCAGCTTCCGGTCGATGTTCACCCCGTTGCCTTTGTTGCCGGTGCGGTGAGACTGTATGTAAGGCGCTTTGAGGTAGCTGATGATGCTGTCGCCGCTCACGGCAAACTCCAGGCTCAGTTCCTTCGCTTTCTCCAGGCCATCTGCTGTTTTGGGTCGGATGATACGCTCCACCTCGAAGAGCACCTTGTCGCCCTTGTAGGTTTCCACGTGCACAAAGCCGTCGATGTTCTCGATTTTCACCACGTTGCCGGGGGCACTGCGGTTAAAGCGCAGCTCCCGCACAATCTTTTCGGTCTGGTTCTGGGCCAAGGCTCCTGCACTGCTGAGCAGCACCATTAAGAGCAGGAAAAGGGATGTTTTCTTTTCCATAGTTTCTTAGATGAGGACTTTTATACTTTCCTTGATTTTGGCTTTCACCAGTTCGTTCGTCTTCTCGTCCTGCAGCAACTGCCGGAGCTGTGGCACCGCGTTGCGCTCCTGCAGGGCCTGCATCAGGTCGGCCAGCGCCACCTGCACCATCGGCGACTCCTGCTGGTTGATGGAGAGAATCAGCCGCTCGCGCACCTGCGGGTTGTCGGTGTGTTTTTTCAGCGCCTCCACGGCAGCCAGGCGCACGTTCACGTTTGGGTCGTTGTTGAGAGAGTTAAACAACGCATCCAGCACCTTTGCATCCGCCCCTGGCATCTCGCTGGAGATGTTCACGGCCCTCAGGCGGTCTACCGCTGCTGGCTGCTCAATCAGCGTGGTGAAAAGCAGTTGCTTCATCTGGTTCAGCTCCGCGGCCAGTTGCTGGGTGTCGGTGGTTTGTGTCTGCTGCTGTCCGGGCGCAAAGGCAAGCCAGGCGGCGAAAAACCCAAAGGCAAACACAACCAATGTATAAGCCAGTCGCAGCGGGCTCAGCAGCGTCTGCAGGCCTCGCCACAGATCGCCCCAAGTATACTGCTGTTGCCTTGCCAGCCGCACTTCCGCCATTTTGGTTGCCAGCATGCTGTTAAACTTGGCCTGCAGCCCCGGACCCGGTTCCGGCTCGGGAAGCGCCTGCAGTCCTGAGAAAGCCGCCTGTAAGGCCTGCAGCTCCTCCTGCGGTACCTGCCCGGTCTGTACCAGCGCCTCCAGTTCCTGTCGCTGCGCCTCGCTCAGGTTACCCTCCAGGTAATCGAGCAGCAGCTCCTGATATCTTTCCGTGATCATATGTTTATTCCTTTCGCTTGTAGTTTTGTGAAGACCTCCCGCAGATCGTTTATCGCCCGTAAGACTTTTACTTTCACATTGGTTTCGGTACAGCCCTGCATGGTGGCGATGTCCTTATACTTAAGACCTTGCAGCTTCGTGAGCAGCAGCAGCTCCTTCTTCTCGTGGCTCAGGTGGTCGAGGGCCTGTTCCATAAGCTGCAGGTGCTCCTCTTTCTGCAGGGCCTCCTCCGGTGCTACCGCCAGCTCCGGTAACGTGTCCTGCTCGTCTAGGTCGGTGCTCACGCCGGCACGTTTGGTCTTTTTCAGATGATCGGCCAGCACGTTGCGGGCCAGGTGGTAGAGCCAGGTAGAGAACTTGCCATCGCCCCGGAACGTGTGCTTATACTTGAGCACCCGCTCAAACACATCCTGCACCAGGTCCTCGCTCAGGGCTGCGTTGCGCGTTATCCGGAAGTAGAAACCATACAAACTTTTGCCATACCTCTGGAAGAGCAGGCCCAGCTTGTCAAGGTTTCCCTCCTTAACCTGAAGCATCAGCGCATTATCTGTTAGTTGTTCCAAATGATCCGGTGTGGTTAGGTCTTCAATATAGGAAACTTCGATTTTGGGAAAGGTTACAGCCGCAACAGAAATATATTTCTCAGGCTGTACTGAGTGGGGTAAAAAACAGGCGGGACCCAGAGAGTCCCGTTTGCCTTTAGACTAAAAAACACAAATGCTATTTTATCCGCCGGTGCGGTTTAGTTCCTCAAGGTTGTTGCGCTTGCGCTCCTCCAGTTTCGCGCCTCTGCTAAACTTGTAGCGCAGGGTAAAGCCGATGTTGCGCTGCCGGAAATACTGGTCCCAATCGCTCACGTTGCCTTCGCCCACGTCGGCTGAGACGATCAGGTGCTGGGTATGGAAAATGTCGTTCGCATTCACGCTGACTTCCAGTTTTTCTTCCATAAAGCTCTTTTTGAGGCCCACATTCACCCACCAGCGGGGATCAATGCGGTAGAGCGCGTAGGCGGCCGGACCCTGGTAGGTGCCGTTTATCTCGGCTTTGAGCTTCCAAGGCAACAGGATAGTATGGTTGGACTGCAGCATGTAGTATACCTGGTCGTTGATGACCTGCTGTTTGTCCACCATGGTGTTGTACTCGTTGTAGGCGATCACCAGCGTGTTACTCGTGTCCCAGTTCTTCAGAATCTTTACAGGCACCACGGCCGTCATGCTCAGGTTTTTGGCATCATCCACGTTGCCGATAGTATAAATGGTGGTAGAGGTTTCCGCATCTATCAGGGCAATCTCCGATATCACGTCCTGCTGGTGCTGGTAGCTGAGCGCCAGGCTGTAGTTTTTCTTGTAGGTCTGCGTGATGCCGAAGGAGTGGGTGTACTGCGGCCGCAGGTTCGGGTTGCCGAGCCAGTACGTATAGGGGTCGCGGTAGGCGAAGAACGGATTGAGGAAGCCGTAGTTAGGGCGATAGATGCGGCGGCTGTAGTTGTAGTTCAGCTCGTAGTCCTCGTTCACTTTCTGCTTCAGAAAAAGGCTTGGGAACAGGTCCAGGTAACTGCGCTTCTTCTTGCTCCCCTTCATCGTCAGCGACTCCCCTTCCGACACGGTCTGCTCCGCCCGCAACCCGGCCTGCAGGCTGAAGCGCTCCCCGAGGTTGCTGTTCCAGTTCACATAGGCGGCGTAGATGTTCTCGTCATAAATAAAGTGGTTCGTACGCGCAAGGTCCGGCTGGGGCACATCGCCGTTGTTAAAAAAGAAACGGGAGTCGGCGTCTGAGGCCACGCTGCTGGCTTTCAGCCCCAGCTCCACCTTGCGGCCCCTGGAGAGGGCTTTCGTAAAGTCGGCTTTGGCGGAGATAATGTCGAAGCCGCTGGGCGTTTCGGTAAAGAGGAAATCCTGCGTGGCCGGGCCTCCGTCTGCCAGGTTGTGGAAGTAGTTATAGAAGTAGGCGTCCCCTCTGTTGCGAATCTTCACCAGGTCCAGATCGGCGCTGAGCTGCGTGCCCAGTGTGTCGAATTTCCCCAGGTAATGCACATTGCCGGTATAGTTGGTAAAGCGATTTTCCCGGAAGTTATCGGCATCAATAAACTGCGTCGGTTGCCCCGGCGCGTTGCCCAGGTAGGTTTCCGTCAGGAAGTCAGCGTTCAGCTTGTTGGTCATAAAGTAGCCCATCACCCCCACGCTGTGGCGCTCGTCTATACTATAGTCGGTGCCCAGGCGCACGGAGGGTGGCCCCTGTACCCGGAAGTCTTCGGTAGCCACCTGGTCGAAGTATACCGATTCCTCAGCTCCTTTAAACACACGGTCAAAGGTGGAATTACGTCCTCCCACGCGTCGGGCCGCATCCAGGTTCAGGAAAGTATTCCAGTTGCCGGTTTTGTGGTTGAGCGCCGCCCCACCCGAGTAGCCATACTGCTTGCCGTTGTAGGTAGCGCCCGCGTACACGCTGCCGTTCACGCCCTGTTGCGTGTTCTTTTTCAGGTTGATGTTCAGAATGCCGGAGGAACCCTGTGCATCGTACTTGGCCGAGGGGTTGGTAATGATTTCGATGTTGCGGATGTTCTCCGCCGGCATGCCCTCCAGCAAAGAGCGCAGGTCCTGTGCCGAGAGGTAGGTGAGCTTGCCGTCCAGCATCACCGTAACCCCGCTGCGGCCGTTCAGCTGGATGTTGCCTTCCTGGTCGATGAACACGCCGGGCGAGGTAGACAGTACATCGTAAGCCGTTCTGCCGGCGGCCAGTGCCGTACCCTCAATGCTGACCACCATGCGGTCGGCCTCCTGCGTGATAGTGGGCCGCAGCGCCTGCACCTGTACCTCCTTCAGGGTAGTGGCCCCGGACACAGCCAGTTTTACGTTGCCTACCGCCACTTGCGGCTTACCCGCTGTCAGGGTAACCTGCCGGATGGTTTTAGCCGCATACCCGATAAAGCTGAAGGTAAGATCATACTGCCCTAAGCTAAGCCCGGAAAGTATAAAGTTGCCTTTATCGTCGGTAAGCGTGCCATTCACGGCCTGCGTGGTGCCCTGCTGCAGCAGCGCGACGGTGGCATACTCCAGCGGTTTCCCGGTGAGTGAATCAACCAGGGTGCCGGAGATGGAGCCATTTGCCTGCGAAGTAGTTTTAGCAGGCTGCCGGCTGTTATCCTGCGCGCGAACGTCAGTACAAAAGCTGAGCAAAAGGCACAGTAAACCCGGCAAAAAGAGTTCTCTTTTTTTCATAGTTTCTTAGTTAGATATTTTAGGATGCCTGACCTCGCGGCGAAGGGTGTGTTCTTGGGCTAAAGACACAGGCAGGGAGCGATAGTTGCACCGCCACCAGACAAAATTTTCATTCACCCAAGCCCGGGCAGGTGCTGCTATACTTCCAACACCTGCCGTACCAGCAGCGTCTGTTTATACTTTAGAGAACTTCAGTTTTGAGAATGGTTACAGGTTTTGGGCAGGAAAATTTTTCATGCACAAAGTACAGTCTTATACTTTACTGCCCTGGCTACTCTCAGACCAAGGCAGTCAAGTAAATTAATCGAACCGCAGGTTGGCCACCGGGTTGACGGAGGCGGCCTTCAGAGCCTGGTAACTCACCGTCAGGAAAGCAACCGCTGCCGCCGTGATGCCCGCCGCCAGAAACACCCAAACCGGGATCTCGATGCGGTAGGCGAAGTTCTGCAGCCATACGTGCATGGCATACCAAGCCAGCGGAAAGGCGATGAGCGCCGAGACCACAATCAGAATTAAGAACTCTTTGGAGAGCAGGGCCACAATGGCCGCGTTCTCAGCACCCAGTACCTTGCGGATGCCAATCTCCTTTTTCCTGCGCTCGGCGGCAAAGGCGGCCAGCCCGAACAGGCCCAGGCAAGCCACAAAAATGGCAATCCCGGTAAAGATCCAGAGCAAGGTTTTGAGTTTGTCCTCGGCCAGGTACATCTTCTGGAAGCTTTCGTCCATGAACACGTACTCAATCGGGTAATCGGGCGAGAACTTGTGCCATACTTCCTTTACCTGCGCGATGGTGCCGGCCACGTTCCCGCCGTCAATCTTCACGGCCACCTTCCAGTACGCGCTGGGGAAGATCTGCAGCACGGTTGGCTCCACCTTCTCATAGAGGCTCTTGAAGTGAAAGTCCTTCACCACACCGATGATCTTTCCTTCCTTCAGGGAGTCCGGGTTTGTGTCGCTCCATACCTGCCAGCGCAGCGGCTGGCCCAAAGCGGCCTGCGGGGTACCGAAGCCTAGCTCCCGTACCGCGGTTTCGTTGAGCAGAAAGGCGTGGTTGGCGTCGGTGCCGTACGCTTTGGAAAAGCCCCTGCCAGCCAGCAGTTGCACATCGAGCGTGTTCAGGTAGTCGTAGTCCACCATCAGTTGGGTCACGCTGTGGTGCGTCTGCTCGCCGTTCCGAAGTGTTATGATTCCGTCGCCGGCCGTGGCATCCCCCGGGAAACCATAGCCAATGGAAACATTCTTGACGCCCGGCACCTGCTTGAGTTCCTGTTTAAAGGTCTCGTAGTTCTCGAACATCTTATCCCCCCGCATCTGGAAAAACATGATCTGATCTTTGCTGAACCCGAGATCCTTGTTGTGCAGGTAGGCGACTTGCTTAAACACCACAAAAGCGCTGATGATAAGAAAAATGGACAGGGCGAACTGCACCACGATCAGCCCATGCCGCAACCACTGTATCCTGCCTACCCGGCTATCGATCACCACAGCGCTTTTGAGTACTTTCACAGGCTGGAAGCCGGACAGGACAAGCGCCGGATAAAACCCTGCCAGCAGGCCCACCACCAGGGTTAGCAACAAGAGCAGCAACAGCAACGAGGATTCCGTAAAGATGTTAAAAGCCATCTGCTTACCCGTAAAGGCATTGAGCGAGGGCAGGAGCAGCGAGGTAAGCGCCGCCGCAAAAATAACGCTGATGAGCGTGAGCAAGAGGGTCTCGGCCAGAAACTGCACCACCAGCTGGATGCGGCTGGCGCCTACGGCCTTCCGCACCCCCACCTCCTTGGCCCGCTGCGCCGACTTGGCCGTGGCCAGGTTCACGAAGTTGAAGCAGGCTATCAGAAGTATAAAGATGGCAATGATGCTTAGGGCCTTTACATAGGTAATATTACCCCGGATGGACTGGTCATACTTGAAATCGGCAGAGTATAAGTATACTTCCCACAGCGGCTGCAGGTAGGGCTTGTAGTCAAAAGGCCTGTTTTGTTCCGGGTCTATCTGCTTGCCGACAATATCCCGGAACGTGGCCTCCACCTGCTGCGGGTCGGCGCCCTCGCGCAGCTTCACGTATGTATAAAACTGCTGCCAGCTCCACCTTTTCATGCGATCGGCCGGGAGTTCTGCCGCCTCCAGAGGCAGGATGAAATTGACAGGCAGGTGAAAACGGTTGTTGCTGTAAAATACGCCCTTCACAAGGTAAGGCTGCTTGTTCACCGTTATCTGTTTGCCCACCGGGTCCACCGCCCCGAACATACGAGCTGCCATCTCTTCCGACAGCACGATGGATGAGGGATCGGCCAGGGCCTTTTCTGGGGAGCCATACTTGAAGGGAAGCTGAAAAACCTCGAAGAAAGTAGGATCGGTAAAGGTGCGGCCTTTCTCGTAAAGGCTCTTCTCCCCCACCTCCACCAGGTTGTTGGCATCGAACTGCAGCATGAGGATGCGTACCACCTGCTCTACCTGCGGAAACCGCTGCTCAAGCGTGGTGCCATACATGGGCGGCACCGGCGCCACCACCGAGCCCGCCTCCTTGGCCGACATGTCATTGTAGACACGGTAAATGCGGTCTCCGTCCGGCAGGAACTTATCATACTGCAGCTCGTCGTAGACAAACAAACCGATTAGTAAGCAGGCCGTGAGCCCGAGCGCCAGCCCGGCTATGTTGATCAGGGAAAAGGCCTTGTGCCGGATGAGGTTACGGTAAGCGGTGAGAAGGTAGTTTCTGAGCATAGCTTTTTTGGTTAAGGGAACATGCAGCAGCGCCAGAGAGAATAAGAAAGTCTGAGAGAGCTGCACTATCACGGCTGCACAGGCAATGCCAAAACGAAATATCCTTCTAAATCAGCCAGTTACCAGCATTTTATACTTTGGCCCTGTGCAGAATCGCGCAACAAGTGTGCGAAATCGCACGCATATAGGTTGGCGGCTATTGGTCTTGCTGCTCAAATTGAGGACTTTGCATCAATGGCACAATTATAGTTTATTTAGGCTCTATAATCCTACAGCTATGCAGTTAAAAAAGGCTTCCGTACTGGTTGTTGATGATGATACAGATGTGTTGACCGCTGTACGGTTGCTGCTGCGGCCACACGTGCGGGATATTGTGGCGGAGAAAAACCCCGACCTGCTGCCCGGCTTGCTCCGGCAACAGTCTTTCGACCTGATCCTGCTGGACATGAACTTTAAGAGCGCGCTGAACACGGGCAACGAGGGTTTATACTGGCTCCGGAAAATAAAAGAGCTAAAACCCGAAGTGGCAGTGGTGATGATCACAGCCTATGGCGACATTGACCTAGCCATCCGCTCGCTGAAAGAAGGCGCCGCCGACTTTGTGGTGAAACCCTGGCACAATGAAAAGCTGCTCACGGTACTGGCCGATGCTGTTGGGAAGAAAAGCAAGGGCGATGCTTCCAGCGCGGCAAAAAACACCACCGAAATCTTTGGCACAGAACTGTTGGGTGAGTCAGAGGCAATGCAGGATATTTTCCTGAAAATCAAAAAAGTAGCCCCAACGGATGCCAACATCCTGATTCTGGGGGAAAACGGCACGGGCAAGGAATTGGTGGCCAAGGCGATTCACCAGTACTCCCTCCGCGCCAGCAGGCCTTTTGTGAAAGTGGATGTAGGTGCGCTGACCGAATCGCTTTTTGAGAGCGAGCTGTTCGGACACAAGAAAGGCGCCTTTACCGATGCCCGCGAAGACCGCCCGGGCCGCTTTGAGGCAGCCAGCGGCGGCACGATTTTCCTGGATGAGATCGGCAACATCTCGCTGCACCAGCAGGCCAAGCTGCTCAGCGTACTGCAAAACCGGCAGATCATCCGCCTGGGCACCAACGACCCCATCCCTATCGACGTGCGTCTGCTTTGCGCCACCAACGTGCCGCTCCCTGAGCTGGCCAATGAGTCCCGCTTCCGAAAAGACCTCATCTACCGCATCAACACCGTGGAGATCACCATACCGCCGCTGCGCAAGCGGGGCAAGGACATTCTGCTGCTGGCCAACCATTTTGCCGCCGTATACGCCGACAAGTACATGAAGCCGGTGCCGGAGCTGAGCAAGGCCGCCCAGGAGAAACTGCTGCAGTACCACTTCCCGGGTAACGTGCGGGAGTTGCAGTATGCCATGGAGCGCGCCGTGATCATGGCCGATGGCCCCGTGCTGCAGCCCGACGACATCCTCTTCTCCCCCATCGAGGCAGCCCCCGTGGCGGAAAAGCTAACGGAGGAGAGCAACCTGGAGGAACTGGAGCGGGCCACCATCAACCGGGTGCTGCAGAAGCACGGCGGCAACCTGACCCGAGCCTCCAAAGAGCTGGGTATTACGCGCACCTCCCTGTACCGACGATTAGGCAAGTATGGGCTTTAAGCAACCGGACTGGAGCATCACGTGGCGGGTGGCCCTGCTCCTGCTTACCCTGAGCACGCCGGCGATCGCTATCCTGAACGGCTGGTCGGAGGCGCTCGTGTTTATACTTCCCCTCATCGTGTACCAAGTCGTTGACCTGACCCGCTACGTCCGGAAGGCGCAGGACGAACTGGGCCAGTTCATCGAGTCGGTCCATTACCGCGACTTCTCCAGGTACTACAACGAGCAGTACCCGAACGCCAGGCTGCAACTGCTCCACAAGGGCTTTAACGAGATTAACTCCACCCTGAAAAGTATAAACAAGGAAAAGGAAAGCCAGCACCTGCACCTCCAGAAAATCATGGAGCTGGTAGACACCGGCATCCTGTCGTATGACGTCGAAAGCGGCGAGGTGGTGCTGCTGAATGACTCCCTGAAAAAGCTCCTGCACCTGCCCTACATGAAAACAATCCACCACCTGGAGAAAAGGGACGAGGAGCTGTACCGGGCCGTGCAGGAGCTGCAACCCGGGCGCTCCAGAATCGCCACGGCGTACACGTCGAATTTTGAGAAGAGCACCCTGAAAGTGCTGCTCTCGGCCACGGCTTTCCGCAGCGAGGACCGCACCTATAAACTGGTGGCCTTCCAGAACGTGAGCGAGGCCCTGGACGAGACCGAATCCCGGGCCTGGCAAAAGCTGCTGAACGTGCTCACCCACGAGATCATGAACTCGGTGGCCCCCATTGCCTCGCTGGCCGACACGCTGAAAACCCGCCTGCATGAGACGGCCGCCGCCGGCCCTTCGGCGCACGACATGGAGGATTTTGAGTTGAGCGTGAGCACGATCAAAAACCGGAGCCTGGGCCTGCTGCGCTTTGCCGAAGTATACCGTAACCTGAACCGCATCACCAAGCTCAACGTGGCCGATGTTTCGGTGCAGGAAGTGTTCACGAACCTGGAGCATCTCATGCACCCCACGCTGGCTCAGAAAAACATTTCGCTGGAGTTCATCCTGGAAGACCCCGCCATACGCCTGCAGGCCGATAAAAACCTGCTCGACCAGGTGCTCATCAACCTGCTGGTAAACGCCATCGAGGCGGTGAAAAACGTGCCGGAACCCACCATCGTTCTGTCCGCTTATGCTTCCGGGGAGAGTACATTCGTCAAAATGGAGGACAACGGCATCGGGATGGCGCGCGAGGTGCAGGAGAAAATCTTCATCCCTTTCTTCAGTACCCGCAAAAACGGCACCGGCATCGGCCTGAGTTTGTGCAAGCAGATCCTCATGCTGCATCAAGGCTCCATCCAAGTGCAGTCGGCGGAGGGTGTGGGCACTGCTTTTCTGCTGCGCTTTCCGGGTAACCGGTAAGCGATTTATACTTTCCTGCACCCACTCTTATAGCTGCATCGTCCTGCTTTATTAACTACCTTTGCACCAGCAAAGCACAGAAGCCTATGAAGCTGATCGGAAACATCCACGACATTAAGTATAGCCGCGAGAACAAGAACCAGGACATTGCCCTGCACATCAGCAAGGTAGAGTATGTGACCCATAAAAAGGACGGCCGCTTTATTCAGCCCTTCGACTTGGAAGTGGAACTAGCCGAGCCAATCGTGATCACGGGTGACCGGCTGGCCCGCATTCAGAACCCGTTGCTGGAGGAAGGCGAGTATGAGTTTGAGGTGTATGATATCGTAGACGATGCCTATGTGCTGAACCCCGAAAAGCAGCTCTCGCTAAGTATAGAATACGATTTTGACCTGGACATAACGATCCTCTCCTCACTCTACTACACGGTGACGGTTTCGAACGAGGAGTTTAAGGAACTGAAGGCAGAGTACATCAAGCAGAAAAAGCAGCAGCAAAAAGGGCGCGGCAGGAAAGGCCGGTAGTTTATACTTGGTTTTACTAAATCGGCCTCTTCGTCCGCTAAAGTTTATACTTACCAGCAGGCGCAGAGGCCGATTTTATACTTTCAACAACAGACCAAGGGTAGCTTATCAGAGGTAAGCTACCCTTGCTATTTACAGGCAATAAGAAATTAGCGCCGGTCGCTCAGCAGTGTCCTGGACTTTACGAGCTTGATAAACTCGGCGCGGTAGCCTTCCGCGTCGTTGCCAAGGGCGCTTTGCGCCAGCTCCAGCACCTGGGCGTAAGTGGCGTTTCCCTTGAATTCGGAATCGCGGAGCAGCATGCCGAAGGAAGCTACCGCCGCCGCAAACCGGAAATTATCGGAGGTCTGCCCTGGCTGCACCGTGGCCTTGCCGGAAACCGTGGTGGTGATGAGCTTGCTTCGGCTGCCTTCCGGATCTTTGTAGCGCAGCTTCAGTGTCAGGAGTTCGTCTGTATCGGTGGCTTGCTTGTTCAGCTGCGATTGCTGGTACCTGAGCTCATCCACCGAGGCTGTTTTGGTCCCCCTGGCACTGACCGGCACAATCTCGTAGAGGGCCGTGACGGTATGGCCGGCTCCCAGCTCTCCCGCATCTTTTTTGTCATCGTTAAAATCCTCGCTCTGCAGGGTGCGGTTTTCATAGCCAATCAGGCGGTAAGCTTTTACCTTGGCCGGATTGAACTCAAGCTGCAACTTTACATCTTTGGCGATGGTGAACAGGGTGCCGCCAAACTCGTTGATAAACACTTTTTTCGCTTCCAGGATATTGTCGATGTAGGCGTAGTTGCCGTTGCCTTTATTGGCCAGTTGCTCCATGCGGGAGTCTTTTAGATTGCCGGTTCCGAACCCCAGCACGGTCAGAAAAATGCCGGATTCGCGCTTCTCCTCAATCAGCCGGTTCAGCGCCCCATCGCTGCTCACGCCCACGTTAAAGTCACCGTCTGTGGCCAGTATAATCCGGTTATTGCCTCCTTTCATAAACTGCTCCTGCGCTACCTGGTAGGCCAGGTTTATACCTGCGCCACCGGCCGTAGAGCCCCCGGCTTCCAGTTTATCCAGGGCCTGCCATATTTTCTCTTTCTGGTTTCCGGGTGTGGAGGGCAGCACCAGCCCGGCGGCACCGGCGTATACCACGATGGCTACCCTATCCTGCGGGCGCAGCTGGTCCACCAGCAGGTTTAGACCGGATTTGAGCAGCGGCAGTTTGTCTGGCGAGGCCATGGAACCGGACACATCCAGCAGAAACACCAGGTTGGAAGGCGGCAGGTTATCAGTTGCAATTTTCTTCCCCTGCAAGCCGATGTGCAGCAGCTGATTCTCTTTGTTCCAGGGGCATTGGGAAAGTTCGGTGTACACGGCAAAGGGCGCCTCGCCGGTTGGCTGCGGATAATCGTAGGAGAAGTAATTGACCATTTCCTCGATGCGCACGGCATCTACCGGTGGCTTTTGCCCCTGTTGCAGGAAGCGGCGCACGTTGCTGTAAGAGGCTCGGTCCACATCGATGGAGAAGGTGGAAAGCGGGGCTTTTCTGGCCTCCTGAAACCTGCTTTCCTGTATCTGACTGTAATTCTCCGTGTTGTGCAGCACCTCCCGGTCGTAGGCAACATAGGCGTTTCTTTGCTCCTGCACGGCCACCCCGGCCGCGACACCTCTCAACCTTATACCTTTAGCATTGACAGATTCTGTCACCACTACCTCCTGTAAAGTATGGGTTTCGACCTGAAGCTGCACATCCACCGCCTGCCTTTTTCCGACCTTCACTTCCTGGGTCTGGTAGCCGATGAACCGGAAAACAAGTATAGCCTTTTCTCCGCTTACTTGCAGGCTATACTTGCCAAATTGGTCTGTGGCGACACCCGATTTTGTTCCTTTTTCTGTGACAGATACCCCTGGCAGCGGGGCTCCGTTGGCGGCATCGGTGACGGTGCCCGTTACGGTAACGGACTGTGCATGCGCGTGCAGCCCCAGCATCAGCAGGGCCAGCAGCAAGGTGTAGAGTTGTTTTTTCATGGCTTTGTGCGTTTGTTTCCTATAGGATGCAGCCGCCAAAGCTTTTCCATAAGCCGGTCTGAAAAAAATTTAGTTTATTTAGGAAACGATCCTCCTGATGCTGCCCTTCTTCCTCAAGCTGTTCACCAACGCCAAGCCCCCTCCCCCGGATGCGGAGCTGCTGCGCCTGTACCGGCAGAGCGGGGACCTGGAGCATTTGGGCGAGCTTTTCCAACGCCACTCGGAGATGGTATACCTGGTTTGCCTGAAGTACCTGAAGGAGGAGGAAGAAAGCAAGGATGCCACCATGCAGCTTTTTGAACACCTGGCAACTGCTTTGCTGCAGCACGAGGTAAGTAATTTTAAAAGCTGGCTCTACACCACCACCAAACACCACTGCCTGATGAAGCTGCGGGCACAAAAGGGGGTAACAGGCCCGTACAAGGAAGATACAGCGCTCCCGCTTATGGAAAACCACGAGCCGCAGCATCTTACAGAGGCAGAGCAGACCGAGGAGACCGAGCAGCTTTTGCGAAAGGCCCTGCAGCAACTGCCGGCGGAACAGGGAACTTGCATCGACCTGTTTTACCTGCAGCAGAAAAGCTATGCCGAAATTGCTGACTTGACCGGCTTTGAACTGAGCAAAGTAAAAAGCTACATCCAGAACGGAAAACGCAATCTTAAAATTTACATGGAAAAGCACCATGCCACGCGCTAAGCACCACATACTTTGGCCAGACGGCGATCACCCTTCGCTGGAGCTGCTTCGGCAGTATCAGCACGGGGACCTGCCCCCTGCCCTGCACCATCAGCTGGAGCGGCACCTGCTGGACTGTGCCCAGTGTGCAGACGTGCTCGAAGGCATGGCCGCTTCTGATGTGAAGCAGACCAGTGACGCCGTAGCCGATATCAACCAACGCATTCGAGCCCGGGTAAAACAGGGGAAAAAGCGAGTATTGCCTGGGTACTGGCAACGTGCTGCGGCTATACTTATACTTGCTACCTCGGCTATACTGGTGCTATACTATAACTATACTTTGCAGCAGCCGGGGCTGGAGCTGGCACAGGAAGAAACTGTCTTGAAGCCTGCCGCCGCGCCACAAAGTATACCTCCCCTGCCCTCTGCAGCGGCCACAGTACCGGATAGCGCTGAAGTTGCGCAGATACCGGCGGCAAGTATAGCCGCGGTGGTGCCCGGAAGAAAGTATACTTCCCCGGTTGTAAAACAGGATGCGGAAGAAGTGTATGACCAGGAGGTGCTGGAGGAAAGATTTTTGACGGATGCAGAAGCTGAGGTTGTTGCCTCTGAAGCAAAGTCAGTTGAACCGGGGTACTTGGCAGGCGTAGAAAATGTGACAGAAAACCGACCTTTTATATATGACACCGCTGCTGCCGTTTTGCAGCAAGAACAAAAGCCTGCTATGGCGCTTGCGCCGGAGTCCACGGATGTTTCCAAGGCACTGGCTGGCAAAGCGGTAGGAATAACCCTCAGGGGGCGCAGCACTGTGAAACCGGAGAATACGGCCGGAAAAAAGCTGATTACGGGGCAGGTGCTGTCGCCGGAGGGCAAGCCGCTCCCGGGAGTGGCAGTAACGTTGAAGAACCAGACAGCCGCCGTGACCACCGATGAGGCGGGCAAGTATAGTCTGCCCGTGCCGGCAGGCGAACATACTTTGCGCTTCAGTTACCTCGGCTATGAAACAGCAGAAAGAGCGCTGGCTGGGAAAGACACCTCCGCGAACGTCACGCTTGCGCCGGACCAACGTGCCCTGAGCGAGGTGGTAGTGACAGGGAACGGCACCGCTGCCGCCCCGAAAACTGAACCAGCAAGGCCCGCAGCGGGGATGAACAAGTATAAAAAGTACCTCCGCGAGAACAGCAGACCTGTACCGGAGCAGGGAAAGGTTAAAATAGCGTTTACGGTGGCAACCAACGGCAAACCGCAGCACCTGCGCGTGGTAGAGAGCCTTTGTGCTGCCTGCGATGCGGAGGCGCTGCGCCTGGTGCAGGAAGGCCCCGCCTGGAAACCTGCCACACGAAATGGCCAGGCAGTACCGCAGGAGGTAAAAATTACAATACAGTTCAAAAAATAGCCCTTACACCTGCAAGAGGCATAAGGGCTATTTTATAGGTGTGGGTACCCACTAAGAGGCAAACACTTCGTCAGGATTCTTGAAGGCTTTAAACTCCAGCGGGTTGCCGCTCAAATCGAGCACGAACATAGTGCGTTGCTCTCCTACCTGCCCTTCGTAGCGCGTGTGCGCCTTTACCACAAATTTAATATCGTGCTGCTGCAGTTTTGCCTGCACCTGCTCAAACTGCTCGTAGGTGAGGATACAGCCAAAGTGCGGTACCGGCACGCTCACGCCGTCCACCTTCCCGCAATAGTCCAGCTCCGGAATATTGTCCGATACGTGGCCCGACAGCTGGTGCCCGAAGAAGTCAAAGTCTATCCAATGCTCGGAGCTGCGGCCCTCCCGGCAACCCAAAATGTCTACATAAAATTTACGGGTGGATTCGATGTCCTTTATTTTAAAGGCGTAGTGAAAAGGGTTCATAAGTTAGTATCCTCTAGTTCGTGAAACAAGGTTCAGGGGCTCCTCCCCGCGTTGGTTGCGGTCATAGTTTTCCAGGATTTGGTCTACCGCAGACTCGGGGTTGGTAACACTGGCAATATGGGGTGTCACGTTAATTTTGGGATGGGACCAAAAGGGGTGGCTCTCCGGTAGCGGCTCCTCCCGGAACACGTCCAGGCTGGCACCGGAAAGGTGCCCGGTTTCCAGCAACTCCAGCAAATTTTCCTCCACCAAATGCTCGCCCCGCGCCACGTTAATCAGGAAAGCGCCCTTTGGCAGTTTCAGCAGGTTTTCTTTGTTGAGGATATTGGCTGTATCTGGCGTGAGCGGCAAAAGGCAGATGAGCACATCAGCAGCGTTCAAGAACGCGTCCAGCTCGCCGGCCCCCGCGTACATGCCGATACCCTCAATTTGCTTAGCAGAGTTAGCCCAGCCCGTCACCCGGAGGCCGATGCTGCTCAGTCGTTGCGCGACAGCACTGCCCAATGTACCAATTCCCATCACGCCCACGGTGACATCCGCATTCCGCTTGTATCGGAGGGGCTTCCAGGTTTGCGTCTCTTCCGCAGCTTTGTAGGTGTGCAGGTCGCGCAGGTGATTAAGCACCAGGGCCATGGTAAAGTTGGCCATGTCGGTGGTCAGGTCTTCATCTTTGATGCGCGCAATTTGTACCTGCTCCGGGATATCAGGGTCCTTGAGGATGTGGTCCACGCCGGCTCCGAGCGAGGAGATGCAGGTAAGGTTAGGGTACTGCCGGAACGCCCCCAGCGGATGGCCCCAGGCCAGTGCAAAGGTGATTTCCTCACGTGGTTGGTCTTCCGGGTAGACGCGCAGGTCCAGGTCCGGTCTTTTCTCTTTAAGTGCTTTCACCCAGGGCTCGACATTTCTTCCCTGGCTTAAGATTGTAATAGGCATAGATCAGTTAAGGTATCAACGGCTGTAAACATACAATGGTAGCCACTGTCTCTAAGTTACGACTTATACTATAAAAAACCGGCATGCACGCCCTAAAACAGGAAGAAGCTAGCATAAGGAGAAAAAAAGAGCCTGCCCTGAGCGATACCCAGGGCAGGCTTTTCTCTTTGCATTTTCGAACACACTATGTACGTTACTTCGCAAAGCTTCTACAAGCTTTCATCAGGCTTGTCACCTGTCTGTCGAAAATAAAAGATGTATACTTCTTATACGGAGCTACTTAGGCAAGGTTAAGATGTTGTATCCACCTGCTTTTCCTGCCTGCCCAGGTAGATGGCGTAACCAATCAGGCCGAAGGCGGCGGCAAACAGCAGGTACTGCTGCTCCTTCACCGACAGTCCTTTATAGAAGTCCAGTCCCTTGGTTGGATCCTTGATGATATCCGCTAACTGCGAAGGGTTCTGCATCAGGTTACGGAGGGAGGTGTTTTCAAGTGTATTATCCATGATGTCGTCTCGTTTTAATTCTGTTAGTTGCATACGGCGTAAAAAGAAGAATAGATATACCGTAGTTAACCTAAGTTCGCTCCTCCCCCTGAATTTATACTTTATACTCTGCCAATTTCGCTGAGGACTGTCAATCGCAGCCCCACCGACTGCCACATCAGGCGCGAAAAAAGTATAAAAGTTAACTAATTCCGCCTCATACTTGTTACCTTCAGAGCTCCGGTGCACTCCGGGCAATCACCTCATTTAATCAGATACTATATGAAGAGCCTTCGCTCCGAAAACTATAAAAAAGATTTTGTCAGCACTTTTCCCGGCGACGACAGCGGCGACCTGAACCCGCGCCAGACACCGGGTAAGCTCTACAGCAAAGCCGTTCCTACTCCCGTGGAGAAAGTGACGCTGTTGGCCTGGTCCGGCGAGCTAGCTGCAGAACTGGGGATTACAAAACCTGAAGAGCAGCAGGAGCTGGATATACTTGGTGGTAACCACGTGACTGAGGCCATGTACCCTTACGCCGCCTGTTATGCCGGTCATCAGTTTGGCAGCTGGGCCGGGCAGCTGGGCGATGGCCGCGCCATCACCTTAGGCGAATGGCAGACGCCGGACGCCAAAACAGTGGAACTGCAGCTGAAGGGTGCCGGGCCAACCGCCTACTCCCGTCGCGCCGATGGCCGCGCCGTGCTGCGATCCTCGGTCCGCGAGTACCTGATGAGCGAGGCCATGCATTACCTGGGCATCCCCACTACCCGTGCCCTGAGCCTGGTAGCCACTGGCGAACCCGTGCTGCGCGACATGTTTTACAACGGCAACGCCGCCTACGAACCCGGTGCCATTATGATGCGCGTGGCCCCGAGCTTCCTGCGTTTCGGCAACTTCGAGCTGCTCAACGCCCGTAAAGAGCACGAGCACCTGCGCCAGCTCGTGGACTGGACCATCGCCAGGTACTACCCTCACATCCAGGGCGAGGACAAGGTTATTACCTGGTTTAAGGAAGTAGTGGAGCGCACCGCCAGCCTGATGGTTGAGTGGCAGCGCGTGGGCTTTGTGCATGGTGTGATGAACACCGACAACATGTCCATACTTGGTCTCACCATCGACTATGGCCCCTACTCTTTCCTAGATGATTACGACCCCGACTTTACACCGAACACCACTGACCTGCCCGGCCGCCGCTACGCCTTTGGCAAGCAGCCAAGCATCGCCTACTGGAACCTGGGCTGCCTGGCAGCGGCCTTGCTGCCGCTAGTGGAGAAGGAGCAGTTGCTACCTGCGTTGGAGAGTTACAAAGAAGTCTACTGGCGCAAGTACTACAGCATGATGGGTAACAAGCTGGGCCTGGACAAACTGAAGAGCGGTGACACGGATCTGATCAGTCAGTTTGAGAACACGCTGGCCTCCATTAAGCCCGACATGACAATTTTCTTCCAGCTCCTTATCGACCTGCCGCTGTACATGGGCAGTGCAGCAGAAGTGGCCGCATATTTTAAAGAGAGCCTGTACGAGGACCTGACAGAGGAACAGAACGCCCAGCTTTATACTTTAATCACCGCTTACCTGGAGCGCCTGAACAAAAACACCATCAAACGGCAAGCCTCGCAGGATTTAATGCGCAAAACCAACCCACGCTTTATACTTCGTAACTACCTGCTGCACCAGGCCATAGAAGGGCTAGAGAAAGGTGAGACAGCATCATTTGAAAAGCTTCAGCAAGCCCTGAAAGATCCATACTCCAATAAGTATGATGAGTTCTTTGAAACCCGGCCGGGTTGGGCAACGCAGAAGGCAGGCTGCTCGATGCTGTCGTGTAGTTCGTAATGTAACTACTAGTAAAGTATAAAAGCCGCTGCAGATTGGGTTCTGCAGCGGCTTTTATACTTTGAATCTGATACTATTTATACTTTCGAAGTACCTCCTATACCAATAAATTCAGAAAATCCTGCTTGCCGTTCAGGTATTCATAGGCAAAGCCTTCTTCTTTCATCCGAAGCTTGATATTTTCCACATCGTGTGGTTGTTTTACCTCGATGCCTACAAACACAGGGCCTTTCTCCTTGTTGTTTTTCTTGATGTACTGGAAGTGGATGATGTCATCGCCGGGATGAAGCACCTTGTTTACGAACGTGCGCAGGGCGCCGGGTTTCTGGTTAAAAGTCACCATAAAGTAGTGCTTAAGCCCCTGGTGCTGCATGGCCCGCTCCTTGATATCCTCCATGCGGGTGATGTCGTTGTTGCTGCCACTGATCACACAGACCACGTTCTTGCCGGCAATTCTGTCGGCGTATACTTGCAGCGCTGACACGGTGAGGGTTCCGGCCGGTTCCAGCACAATCCCTTCTTCATTATACATCTTCAGCAGGTCTACGCAGACCTGCCCCTCCGGCACCAATACGATGTCGTCGAGCAGCTCGCGGCACAGTTCAAAGGTCAGCTCGCCAGGGCATTTCACAGCGGCGCCATCCACAAAGCTTTCTATACTTTCCAGCGCCTGCCGTTTGTCCTCCCGGATAGATTTATACATGGAGGGTGCCCCCATCGGCTGCACACCCACAATCTTCGTTTTCGGGCTCAGCTGCTTAAATACGCTGGCAACACCCGACGCCAAACCGCCTCCGCCAATTGGCACAAAGCAGTAGTCGATGGAGAAGTGCGCGTCCTGCAGCACCTCCAAGCCCACCGTGGCCTGGCCTTCTACAACGGCCATGTCGTCGAAAGGGTGAACAAAGGTCGCGCTGCGGCTGTCGCAGAGCTCTTTGGCGGCGGCATAGGCCTCGTCGTAGGTACTGCCCGTGAGCACCACCTCTACCATCTCTTTCCCAAACAGGCGTACCTTGCTTACCTTTTGGGCAGGTGTATTAGCAGGCATAAAGATGTAGCCTTTAATACCGAGCAACTGACAGGCGTAGGCCACTCCCTGGGCATGGTTGCCGGCGCTGGCACACACAATCTCGCGCGCGGCCTGCTCGGCCGGAAGCGTCGAAATTTTGTTGTACGCCCCCCTGATTTTGTAGGAACGCACAATCTGCAGGTCCTCGCGTTTCAGGTAAATATCGGCACCATAGGTCTGGGAAAGCCAGTGGTTCTGCAACAGGGGCGTCTTGTAAATCACCCCCCGCAGGTTCATTGCCGCCCGCTGCACCCTTTCCAGGGCCACGACGGTACTCTCTAAAGCTACATCTTTATCCATACTAGTAATTACTTGGAGCGGAGCTTACGCACCGTGGCTCCTGTTTGCCATAATTCTGATTCGCGCAGTTCCGCTAGCTCTGCCTCCAGCTCCTGACGGTACCCTGGTGTAGAACCGCGCTGGATAGTACGCTCGGCCTCTTTTCCGGAAGCCACGCTATCATATAAATCGTTCAACACAGGCAGGGTAGCCTCACGGAACTTGCCTTTCCAGTCCAGGGCGCCGCGCTGGGCCGTAACAGAGCAGTTAGAGAACATCCAGTCCATGCCATTCTCGCCTACCAGCGGTACCAGGCTTTGGGTTAGTTCTTCTACTGTTTCGTTGAACGCCTCAGACGGTGAGTGGCCTCGCTGGCGAAGCACCTGGTACTGAGCCTCGATGATACCTGCCAGGGCACCCATCAACACGCCGCGCTCACCGGTCAAGTCGCTGTATACTTCTTTCTGGAAATCTGTTTCGAACAGGTAACCGGAACCTACCCCGATACCCATGGCTATCGCTTTCTCATAGGCTTTGCCCGTCGCATCCTGGTACACAGCGAAAGAGGAGTTCAGGCCGCCGCCGGCTAGGTACAGTCTGCGTAGGCTGGTGCCGCTGCCTTTTGGCGCTACCAGAATCACATCCACATCGGCAGGAGGCACAATGCTGGTATGCTCTTTAAAGGTGATGCCAAAGCCGTGGGAGAAGTATAAGGCCTTGCCTGGCTTGAGTCTTTCTTTCAGAGTTGGCCACACGGCAATCTGACCGGCGTCGGACAGCAGGTTAGCGATGATGGTGCCGCGTTCTGCCGCTTCCTCAATCGAGAAGAGGGTTTCGCCTTCCACCCAGCCGTCGCTTTTCGCTTTCTCCCAGGAGGCGGAGTCTTTGCGCTGGCCCACGATAACGTTAAAGCCGTTGTCACGCAGGTTCAGTGCCTGGCCCGGGCCCTGCACGCCATATCCAATCACAGCGATTATTTCGTCTTTCAGTGTTTCTCTTGCCTGGGCAAGTGGAAATTCGTCGCGGGTGATTACGGTTTCGTCTACTCCTCCAAAATTGATAGTTGCCATTTTAGTTTAATTTGTTTTAAGGTTGATTTATACTTTGATGAAAGACTGTTTGACAAAGGACGAAAGACTTCCTGTTCTACATTTGGTCCGGTCCTTTGTCTACTAGTCCTTTGTCTTTTGTCTAAAAATTCTTTTGTCTATACTTTACATCGTGAAGACTTTCTCGCGGCTGTTGAGGTACTCGTTCTCCACCACCTCGTCGTGGGGCTCGCTTTGCTCAAACTCCTGCAGTTTCCGGTGGAAGCCGTCGCTGTCTTTAATGATGGCGATGCGGGCGCTGCGCACGAACTCGATTAGTCCGTACGGCTGCAGCACCTTGATAAGGTTATCAGTTTCCTCGCGCTGGCCGGTGGTTTCGAACACGGTGTAGTCTTTCCGGATTACCACGGCCCGGGCACCATTCTCCCGGAGCAGTCGCTCTACAATAGCGCGCTCAGCAATCACGTCCGTCGGTACCTTATAGAGCGCCATCTCCTGCCATACCACATCCTGGTTGGTGTTGAAGTATACTTTCAGCACGCCCACCTGCTTTTCAATCTGGCCGGCTATCTTGCGCACCACCTCCGCCGTTTCAGTAATCACGATGTTGAAGCGGTGAATGCCTTCTATTTCGGAAGGCGAGGTATTAAGGCTTTCCACGTTGATTTTTCTTCGGGAGAAGATGATGGCAACGCGGGTCAGGAGCCCGATGTGGTTCTCGGTATACACCGTGATGTTGAACTCCTGCTTGTCGGTATGGTTCTCGTTACGCATACTTATACTTGTTTAGGCGGCTATTATTTCAGCCTGATCTCGCTAACACTACACCCTTGCGGCACCATCGGGAACACGTTGTTCTCTTTGGTTACCATCACCTCCAGTAGGAAGGAGCCTTTATGCGACAGCATCTCTTGCAGCGCACTTCGCAGCTCCTCGCGTTTGCTAACGCTCTTGCCGCTGATGCCATAGCCGCTAGCTACTTTCACAAAGTCCGGGCTGGCGATGTCTACAAAAGAGTAGCGGCGCTCGTGAAAGAGCTCCTGCCACTGCCGCACCATGCCCAGAAACTGGTTGTTGAGAATCAATATTTTCACATCCACCCCTGTCTGCATGATGGTACCCAGTTCCTGCAGGGTCATCTGGAATCCGCCGTCGCCGATCACAGCCACCACGGTTCTGTCCTGCGCTCCGAACTTGGCGCCAATGGCAGCCGGTAAGGCAAAGCCCATCGTGCCCAGGCCGCCGCTGGTGATGTTGCTGCGGGTATGGTTGAGTTTGGCGTAGCGGCAGGCCACCATCTGGTGCTGTCCTACATCCGTCACCACGATGGCGTCGCCGGAGGTGAGCTCGTTGAGTTGCTGCACTACCTCTCCCATCGTCATCTCCTCAGATGTTGGGAAAAGCTCGTCCTGTATCACCGCCTCAATTTCCTGGTCGTTATACTTGCGAAATTTCCCGAGCCACTCCTGGTGGTCTTTTGCCTCTACCAGCTCGGTCAGCAGCGGAAGCGTTTCCTTGCAGTCGCCCCACACCGGCACGGCTACCGGCACGTTCTTGCCAATCTCTGTCGGGTCGATGTCCAGGTGCACTACTTTGGCCTGCTTGGCATACTTGTCCAGGCGGCCGGTCACGCGGTCGTCAAAGCGCATGCCGATGGCAATCAGCACGTCGCACTCGTTGGTGAGCACGTTGGGGCCATAGTTGCCGTGCATGCCCAGCATGCCCACGTTCTGTGGATGATCGGTAGGCAAAGCGCCCGCGCCCATGATGGTCCAGGCTGCCGGAATGCCGCTCTTCTCCACAAAGGTTTTGAACTCCTGCTCCGCTGCACCAAGCATCACGCCTTGTCCCCAAAGTATAAAGGGCTTTTGGGCCTGGTTAATCAGCTCGGCTGCCTGCACGATGTACTCGTGCCGTACCGTAGGTTTGGGCCTGTAGCTGCGAATGTGTTTGCAAGGCTGATAGCCCGTGAAATCAAACTGCTGTAATTGCGCATTTTTGGTGATATCAATCAGCACCGGTCCCGGACGGCCGCTTTTTGCGATGTAAAAGGCCTTGGCCAACACATCCGGAATCTCACTCGCATCCGTTACCTGGTAATTCCATTTGGTTACCGGGGTGGTAATGTTGAGGATATCAGTCTCCTGGAAAGCATCCGTTCCGAGCAAATGCGCAAACACCTGTCCCGTGATGCATACCAGTGGCGTGCTGTCGATCTGTGCATCTGCCAGTCCGGTAACTAAGTTAGTAGCGCCGGGGCCACTGGTGGCGAACACTACCCCAACTTTACCTGAGGAGCGCGCATAACCCTGGCCGGCATGGATGCCCCCCTGTTCGTGGCGCACCAGCACGTGGTTCAACTTATCAGTATAGTCATACAGGGCATCATACACGGGCATGATGGCGCCGCCTGGGTATCCGAAAATCGTGTCTACCTTTTCCTCCAGCAGGGCAAGTATAACGGCTTCTGCCCCAGAGATTGTCTGGGTCTGCTTAGGCGATGATGCTGGTGCTGGTTTCTCTTTCGTTAACATGCGTTTCCTCTAAATCAGTGATACATCCGTTACTGGCGTCGCTAACCGTGCGTCTATACTTTAGCAGCACTCCCTGCTTAACATCAGAAGCGGGCTTTTGCCACTTATCGCGGCGCAGCTGGAGCAGGGCCTCCTCCACGTGCAGGTGGATGGAGTTGGTAGTGGCGTCCAGCGTGATCAGGTCGTCGTTTTCCACCAGCGCGATAGTACCGCCATCGTACGCCTCGGGGCAAACGTGGCCGATCACGAACCCATGCGTGCCACCAGAGAAACGACCATCCGTAATCAGGGCTACCTTGTCGCCTAAGCCGGCTCCCATAATAGCCGAGGTTGGCTTAAGCATTTCCGGCATGCCCGGTCCTCCTTTCGGACCAACGTAGCGGATGACGACCACATGGCCCGGCTTAATCTTGCCCAGGGTGATGCCCTCGTTTAACTGCTCCTCAGAGTCAAACACGATGGCTGGTCCTTCGAAGATGAGTCCCTCCTTACCCGAGATTTTTGCCACCGCTCCTTTCGGCGCCAGGTTGCCGTACAGCGTCTGGATGTGGCCGTCTGCTTTGATGGGGTTAGATAATGGGCGCAGCAAATCCTGCTCCTGTCCCAGTGGTTGCACATCGGCCAGGTTCTCAGCCACAGTCTGCCCGGTTACGGTCATCAAATCACCTGCAAGCAGGCCTTCGTCCAGCAGGGTACGCATCACGGCAGGCACTCCTCCCAGGGCAGAGAGATCCTCCATCAGGTACTTGCCGCTTGGCTTCAAGTCAGCCAGCACCGGCACCCGGTTGCTTACCTCCTGGAAATCCTGTAGCGTGAGCTTCACACCAGCAGCATGCGCAATGGCAATCAGGTGCAGCACCGCGTTGGTAGAGCCACCGAGTACGGTTATCAGCACCAGCGCATTTTCGAAGGCTTCACGTACCAGAATATCCCTTGGCTTGATGTCGCGCTCGAGCAGGCGCAGCAGGTACTGGCCCGTGGTGAGGCACTCCTGCTTCTTCTCGGCGCTGATGGCCGGTGAAGAAGAAGAGAAAGGGATGGACATACCCAGCGCCTCGGCAGCCGACGCCATGGTGTTGGCCGTATACATGCCCCCGCAGGCACCCGGGCCCGGACAAGCATTGCGGATGATGCCTTTGTAGTCCTCGTCGGAGATGGCGCCGTTGAGCTTTTTGCCGTAGGCCTCGAAGCAGGACACGATGTTGAGTTTCTGTCCTTTGAAGTCGCCGCCCTTGATCGTGCCGCCATATACCATCAGCGAGGGGCGGTTGAGGCGGGCCATGGCCATCAGGGAACCGGGCATGTTCTTGTCGCAGCCTACCACGCAGGCCAGGGCGTCGTAATTATGTGCCCCGGTGATAGTTTCGATCGAGTCAGCGATCACCTCGCGGGACACCAGCGAGTAACGCATGCCGGGTGTACCATTGGTGATGCCATCGCTCACGCCAATCGTGTTGAAGCGCAGCCCTACCATTCCGAGTTGGTTCACGCCCTGCTTTACCTCGTCAGCCAGGGAGTTGAGGTGCATGTTACACGTGTTTCCGTCGAAGCCCGTAGAGCAGATGCCTACGAAAGGCTTGCGCAGGTCCTCTTCCGAGAGGCCAGAGCCAATCAGCATGGCCTGTGAGGCCGGAAGGCTCTCGTCCTGGGTGTAGATGCGGCTGTATTTGTTTAATGCCATTGTTTTAAGGTGGTTAGAGGTGAGCAAAAGCCCCTTTGGAGGAGCGGCCTTTGCCACAGGTTAATCAGGTGTTGCCAAGGCGCCTTTCTCAGGCTACCTATGGTTGTTGCTTTGCAAGTTCAGTTATCTTTTCCGCTGGCCGGGGCAATCTTTCGCCACTTCCATACTTTCTGATACAGGGCTTCCAAAGTATAAATAGTTGATATTCAACAAGTATAAAAACACACAGCTACCATCTCTAACCTGCGGATTTATACTTTTTCAGCAACATTTGCTTAGGCAAGTACAAGCTTTCCCGTTACCAGTTCGGAGTATCGCTTGCCCAGAAATGCGCCTATACTTTCTTCGTATGGCTTCGGAAACAGGCGCTCGTTGATGGACTGCACGCCTACTACTTCTGCGGCTGTTCCGGTCATAAAGGCAGCATCCGCCTCCTGTAGCACGTCGGGCTTAAAGAACTTTTCATGCACCGTGATACCTGCCTCACGCGCCAGGTCGATGATGGTGTTGCGCGTGATGCCACAGAGTATACTTCCGGGCGGGGCCGTGAACAATTCGCCGTCTTTCTCATAGAAAAAGTTTGCCCCGGGGCCTTCCGCCACGAAACCGTTCATGTCCAGCAGCAGGGCCTCGTCGTAGCCTTTGGCCTTGGCGTCGGAGCAGGCAATGGTGGAGTTTACATAATGGCCGGACACCTTGGCCTCTACCGGCACCGACTTCGGATTGGGCCGCTCGTAAGGCGAAACCATTACGCGCAGCGTTCTGTCACCCAGGTATTTGCCCCACTCCCAGGCGGCAATCAGCAGGTTGCTCTCCTGCGCCGCGGTCAGGCTCATGTTAGGCGTGCCGGCATATACCAGCGGGCGGATGTAGGCATCCTGCAGGTTGTTTCGCTCCAGCACCTGGTAGGTTAGCTCCGTAAGTTCCTCCACAGAATAGTTGAGCGGAAGCCCCACCGTTTGGCAGGAGAAATGAAGGCGCTCGTAATGCTCCTTTGCCTTAAAAATCTGCGTTCCGTTGGGAGTTTTGTAGGATCTGATGCCTTCGAAAACAGAGTAGCCATAGTGCAGGGTCTGGGCATAAACGGAGCAGGAGGCATCGCTTGCCTTTACAAATTTGCCGTCGAGGTAAACGAGTGTGTCGCTGTTGAAATACATTGTTTTAAGAGTATGGGGTTAGATAAAAGTGTATAAAAAAGCCTTTCTAACCGGGCAGTCAGAAAGGCGCATCAGAGAATACAAGGCCATTCCTTCAACCCGGCGGTAGAGGATAAATGAGAATAATAATGACTACCAGTAGCCTAAAAAACATAATCTCTTACTTTTTATATAAAACAAAAACAGCCACCTCCTTTGGGGAGATGGCTGCGTTAGCTTAAACTATAGGTTCTATTTCAGAATCAGCATACCACCTCTACCCCGCGCGGAAGGACCACGCGAATAATAATAGAAATGGATAGAATGAGCTGATGCATTGTCTGTTTTACTGTGTTTGTTGATTGCAAATGTAAAGGCTGAAAACAAAGATGCAAGACAAATTTAAATTATTTTTTACGCAATCGTTTGTTTTATAAGCGTTGGCAAAGCCAATTATACTTTCTGAAGTATAGATTATACTAACATCTTCGCCCCTTTTTCCTCCTCTAACTGCACCAGGTCCTGCAACAGCGAGAGCGTTACATCTCCTGGTTTGCCTGTGCCAATCACCTGTTCATCCACCTGCACAATAGGTACGATGCGCTTGGTTGTGCTGGTCAGAAAAACCTCTTTTGCCCCGTATACATCCTCCAACGTTACGGTGCCTTCTGCAGCTTTATACTTCTTACCGGCCAGTGCCAGCACATTCTTGCGGGTCACACCGAGCAACACGTTATCTGCTGGCGTTACCACTGTGTTGTCCTGCTTCACGATAAAGAGGTTGCAGCGCGGAAACTCAGAGACCACTCCGTTTTGCTGGTAAAGTACGTCGCTGGCCCCACGCCTGCGGATCTCCCCTATCAGCCGGATGCCCATGGTATAGTTAATGGTTTTGGCGCGCGGCACCTCCCGCACATACTCGTGGGTGATGACTTTTATACCCTGCTCCAGCATCTCCGGCCCGGGCAGGATGAGCGGCTGCTGTTGTATGATAAGGCTCGCCTCGGCGGGATCATACCCATTCTCCGAGTAGCCGCCTGTCAGGATCATTTTCATGCCGGACAGGGGCAAATTGTTGCGCCGGATCAGTTCGTCTATCGCTTGTCGAAGATCAGCATCCGGCACGGGCACTTCCAGGTTCATGGCCGCTGCCGAGGCATGAAAGCGCTCGAGGTAATCATCAAGGAAAACAGGTTTGCCATGGAACACCCTGAAATAGTCGAACACACCGTAGCCGCGCTGGATGGACAGATCGCTGATGTGCAGGGTAGCCTGTTCGAGTGGCAGCACCTGGCCGCGCACGTAGGCGTAGTTGGGGTTAGATTGCATTGTATTTCTTTAATAGCTTAAGAACCTTTTTCAGTGGCAACGCATCTACTTTCCGCCCCTCTTTTCCGGCCATGTCCTCTGCCATAAACATGGAGTTGAGAATAGCCTCTTCGGTAGCCTCTATCGCAGCCATAAACAGTGGCGACATCTCATCATTACGAAGTATAGGGGCTGCCTGTGTCTTCTCCCCGGAAGTATAAGGAATGCGCATCTCGGAGTTGGTGGAGAAGGCAATCACATAGTCACCGCTTCCGTTGGAGGCAATGCCTCCGGTTTTGGCCAGCCCCATCATGGCACGCATGGCCATTCGCTCCAGGTTGCGGGCATCCACCGGCGCATCAGTCGCGACAATGATCATGCAGGAGCCGTCGGCACTGTCCTTGATTTGCTGGTTCATGAAGTACTGGTCCAGTTCCTTGCCTACCGGCACGCCGTTTACCTGCAGCACGCCGCCATAGTTGGTCTGCACCAGCACGCCCACCGTATAAGCGCCAGCGCTCTCCGGCAACTTGCGGGAAGAAGTGCCGATACCGCCTTTCCAGCCGAAGCACACCGTTCCGGTGCCTGCCCCCACGTTTCCTTCCTGCACAGGTCCGCTTTTAGCCTGTTGTATGGCCTGTAGCACATGCTCTTCCCGCACGTGCCTGCCCCGGATATCGTTCAGGTAGCCGTCGTTTGTCTCCCCCACCACCGCGTTCACCGACTGAACCTGCTCGTTCCCGGCCTGTTCCAAAATATAACCTACTACCGCATTCATGGCAGTGCCAACGCCTAGCGTATTGGTAAGTATAATGGGCGATTCCAGGTTTCCCAGTTCCTTTATCTGCGTGCTGCCTGCCAGTTTGCCAAAGCCGTTGCCCACATGCACTGCGGCCGGCACCTTCTGCTGAAACACATTGCCTTCATGGGGAAGTATGGTCGTTACGCCCGTGCGGATGTTTTCTCCCTCAAGCAGGGTCATGTGTCCCACCGTAACACCGGCCACATCGGTAATGGCATTATACTTTCCGGTGGGCAGCACCCCGACTTTCACACCATACTCCCGGACGCGTTTCCGCTCCTGGCCCCAAGCCTGTGTATACATCACCATCAGAAGTATAAGTATAAAGGTTAGTCTCATGGGCATCTCTCGAATATGGCACTGCCTAAATATAGAGAGGCTGTGGCAGAAATGCTATAGGTGCTTCAAAGTAGACACAGAAAGGATGTCACCTATACTTGAAAGTATAAATGACATCCTTCCAAAACATTGAGTAAGCCGTGGTTCTTAATATCCTGTTTAGCACTGGAAATACAGGAGCTTTCCAAACCTATAGCAAAGCCAAAAAAGTGTGGGAACTATGTGTGTCTTCTAACTGAACAATAACTGTAACCAATACTACAACAGTCCTATTACCTACACCTACATCCTTATACTCTGACTTAAGGAAATCAAGATACCTGTCTGGCTAATACTATTTGTCTATGATGATGGTTTGGCCAAGCATGATGCTCTTACTCTGCACTTTGATAGTATAAGCACCATGAGGTAACCGTGGAGCAAACTTTATCTCCTCTATGAAATTTCCTTCCTTGTTTGCTTTCCTTTGAAGCCGTATCAATTCACTACCAATGCTGTTATGAACAGTTACCGAGAACTCTTCCATGCTGCCTATTCCCTGCACTTCCAGCTGTATCCCTTCCCCTGAGGACGGGTTAGGGAATGCCAGCAGCGTGGGCTGGGTGCCTTTCTCAACTCCCGTCATCACAGCTGTCTGTGCCTGGCCTCCGGCGGTAAGGGTGGTGTTGAACACGACATCCACCCAGTAGTTGCTCGCTTGGTAGTTGCTAGTCGGGAAGGCAGGTGTGTTAGAGTACCTGTAGACCCCATTGCGGCCGCTCTCCCCGTTGGCCAGCCCCCGCAGCGGCCCGTTCACGATGGCCTGGCTCAGGCCCCTGTCGTCGACTGAATAGTAGCCGGCGCTCGAGTGGTAGGTGATGACGTAGGTGGTGCCAGCGGTGATGGCCACCGGAGAGGAGAAGGAGGCCTGCTGCCAGCCCGAGGCCGTCTCGTTCTGGAACACCACCGAGGCCAGCAGCGCCCCGCCGCTGCTGTAGAGCTGGCCGGTGTGGGTGCCCGTGTTGCCGCTTTGCTTGTAGAAGCGAACTCCCGTCACAGAACCGTTCACCGAGGAGCGGAACTTCATGCCCAACTGCAGCGCCCGCCCGTCATTTTGCAGACTTCCTGAGGGAGCAGCAGAAGCCTGGAAGACCGTGCAAGGACAACCCGACGAGGCGGCGTTCACTGTCACATTCACTGCGTCGGAGGAGGTAACGCTACCAGCATTGTCAGTAGCCCGTGCACTAAGCGTATAGCTTCCCGCCGGCACACTGCTCCAGGAGTAGTTGTACGGGCTGGTCAGATCCTCACCTAGCTTGGTGCTACCGTTGTAAAACTCTACTTTACTCACGGTTCCGTCCGTGTCAGAGGCCGAGGCCGCAATGTTAATAGTCGCCGGGGCAGTAAAAGTGGCATTGTTTGCAGGCGACGTGATGGCTACTGTTGGGGCGCTGTTAGCCGGGGCGTTTACCGTTACATTCACTTCGGCAGATGTAGTAGTTGCCCCCAAATTATCCGTTGCCCGTGCCGTCAAGGTGTAGGTGCCCGCTACCACGCTGCTCCAGGTAAAGCTGTACGGGCTGCTGGTATCCTCCCCGAGTTTAGTTGTGCCCTGGAAAAACTCTACCTTGGCCACACTGCCGTCCGTATCCGAGGCACTAGCAGCAATCGTGATCGTGGCCGGTGCTGTGAAAGTGGTGTTGTTTGCTGGGGAGGTAATTGCTACTGTTGGGGAAGTATTGGCTGGGCTGGAAACAGTTATGTTTACTGCAGCAGAAGTGCCCGTAGCGCCGGCGTTATCTATTGCCCGCGCGGTCAGTTGATAGCTCCCTGCCGGAACATTTTCCCAGCTATAGGAGTACGGACTTGTCAGATCTTCACCAAGCTTAGTTGTACCGCTATAAAACTCCACTTTGCTTATAGAACCATCTGCATCAGAGGCTGAGGCAGACAAAGTAATGCTTGCCGGAGCAGTAAAAGTGGCATTGTTTGCAGGTGAGGTGATTGCTGCAGAAGGCGCTTGGTTAGCCGGAGCGTTCACTGTCACGTTCACAGTAGCGGACGTAGTCATAGCCCCTTTATCGTCAGTTGCCTTAGCTGTCAAAGCATAAGTCCCAGCCTGTACGCCAGACCAGTTGTAAGTATAAGGGCTTGTCAAATCCTCTCCCAGCTTCGTATCTCCGTTGAACAACTCCACCTTGCTTACCGTGCCGTCGGTATCCGAGGCGTTCGCCGTTATGGCAATGCTGGCCGGTGCGGTGAAGGAGGCGTTGTTGGCCGGAGCCGTGATCGCCACGGTGGGTGGCTCGTTGGCGGGCTGGGTGCCTGTCTCGAACACTACGTCGACAAAGTAGTTGCTGGACTGGAAGTTGCTGGTCGGGAAGGCGGGCGCGGAAGTATAGCGGTAGACGCCGTTGGCCCCGTCCACCCCGTTCTGCAGGCCCGTCAGCGGCCCGTTCACCACGGCCTGGCTGAAGCCGTTGTCGTCGGCCGAGTAGCCGCCCCCGCTCGAGTGGTAGGAAATCAGGTAGGTGGTGCCGGCCGTGACGGCCACCGGCGAGGAGAAGGAGGCCTGCTGCCAGCCCGAGGCCGTCTCGTTCTGGAACACCACCGAGGCCAAGAGCGTGCCGGTGCTGCTGTAGAGCTGGCCGGTATGGGTACCCGTGTTGCCCGTCTGCTTGTAGAAGCGAACCCCCGTCACAAAACCGT
Organism: Pontibacter chinhatensis; assembly: GCF_900113285.1. Taxonomy (GTDB): domain Bacteria; phylum Bacteroidota; class Bacteroidia; order Cytophagales; family Hymenobacteraceae; genus Pontibacter; species Pontibacter chinhatensis. Next base: position 373,656 of record NZ_FOOT01000005.1, on the reverse strand, counting down.
TGGTGGAGGAGCGGAACTTCATGCCCAGCTGCAGCGCCTGCCCATCGTTTTGCAGACTTCCTGAGGGGGTAGTAGATGCCTGGAAAACCGTGCAGGGGCAAGTAGGAGCTGTTCCACCTCCTATAGTAACATTGACTACTACAGGAACACCTATGTTCCCGGAATCATCAAAAGCTCGTGCTCTGATTGCTGCAGCGCCTTGTGTCGTAGGTGTCCAAGAGAATGACCAGTTAGCTGTTCCATTTGCAAGTCGCCACGAATTGCCCCCGTCTGTGGACACTTCTACCCCTGCAATTACATTGGCATCAGAGGCCGTACCAGTGATTGTAACAGCAGCACCCGCTGCCAGATTGGTGCCTTCCGCAGGAGATGTGATGGTAGTAACAGGAGCTTGTGTGTCCGTGGAAGCAGTAGCGGCAACTAAGCCTGGGCGCAGGCTTCCGGGCTGAGCGCCCATGTCTGCAAAAAGATTAACAGTTGCCTGCTGCATGGCCGTACTCGGTGCCGCACTGCCGCGGTCGTGGTTACTGTCTAAGCCCCAGGAGTACTGAACAGTTCCCGCGCCAAACACCAAGGCTCCGCTCGTATGCTTATAGAGTGTTAAGTGATGAACCTTCCCATTAATAACAGTTCTGGAAAGCAGGATCCTTCCATTCGGGTAGGTAGACCTATAGGCCTCTTGCTCAGCGTTCCACTCATACCCAATGGTGCCACTGGTTAAAGTGGCAGTTTGCCCGCTGCCCAAGGAGGCGACACTGGTATTCCGCCAGAATCTTAACTGACCATAGGTGCCTGGCACCTGAAGGGCGACTGTGTTTTCTTCCCAACTTATCTGGCCGGTTAATGCATTTTCGGGTTGGCAGCCATCCACCAGAATATCTCCGGTTCTATACTCACATCCGCTACGCCATAAGCCTGTCCACTCTGGGCTAGGATCACACTTGCCATTGCAGGTATTCTCGCCAGATGAACCTTCTTTGTAGCAGACCAGGGTTCTATAGGTAGTCCCACTGCCATCAATACTGTTTTCCCAGCGTGTTTTCCAGTATACTTCATTCCCGCTAAAGAACGCAAGACTGGTCCCAGCATCGCGGGCGGCTGTTACATGCGCCCGGTGAGCCCCCGACCAGTACTCGTCGTGCCCCACAGAGAGGAATACCTTGTGGTTCTTTATAAGCTCGCCACGACGGTCGCTATCTACGTTTGTAGTATAAGTAACATCATAGCCATTGGACTCTATCCAACGGATCATCGGGTATTCAGCGTTGAATAACCAGTCTTCCGACGGGCCACCTCCCCCGCCACCGTTACGGGTCAGAAAAGGGCGGTTGTAGCTTACCTTCACAGCCTTTCCGCCAGAACCTGTATAGAGGCTTTTGCCATTGTTATTGTCACCGTAAACGTTGTAAGCCTGCCAGGTGGCATCAGAAGTCTGGAATAGCAGGTCAGAAGTGCTGGCATCATCACGAACAATAAACACGATATGGCTGGAACCTCCTGTGTCCGTGCGAGTCAGTTTGGCAAGGTATAATCCAGATACCGCAGTGCTTGGAATCGCCCATTGGGCAGACACAGCCCAGTTTCCGCAGTCGAGCAGGCCGGTGCTAGAGTTAGTGAGGCAGTTTGGCTGAGATTGTGGCAGGGTTGCCGTTACAGTTCCTGTTCCCTGCAACCTGGCGCCGTTTCCCTGGTAGAAGCCAAGCCGGTAAATTGCAATAGTATAAGCTCTTGCACTTGTCTTAATATTGAATCGGGCAGTTTCACCTTTATTATAACTGATGTCGGTCGCAAACCCTTGGATCGAGAGGTCCCCTGCTCCGCTGATTTGCCATTCTGAGGCAGGGTTACCCGTTTTAGCGTTTTCAAGCACGATAGCATTTTGGGCCGCCACAGGCAATATGCTAATCCCCCCAAGAATGAGAAGCAGGAATACCGCTTTTAGCAGCAGAACATGCCAGGCTGAAAAACGGCTCCTAATAAAAGAATCAATATTGGCTTCAGGCAGAACATCTACCTGATAAGGCCTGGGAGCCTGCAACCAGTTTCCGGGGTTATTACATCTTTTCATATTGTTCTTGGAACATAAGCATGTGTTATTTAATCGGGAACACGCTAAAAGACCTTCGATCATGGGCAGCAATGTCTTCCACGCCAAATTCACAACTGCACCTTTATCGAAGCCTGAAGTATAGCTGGACTGATATATCCTATACCAGTCCAGCTATACTTATTTTGATTTTCTTATGAGAAAAGGCTTGCCCTGTACTTGTCGCTTTTCGTCCAGGATAGATACCACCAAGCCTCTTATGTCATGAGAAAATTCCACGTCATGGTAGGTGCCATCTCCAATGAAGGTATGTTCCTCTTCACCAATCTGTACTGTATAAGTCTTTGGGGCCTTATCTGCCTGGTTCTTTTTTATTCGTAGTTTTTTAACCTTATCCGGTAAACTGACGTGCTCAGGCACCTTGTCTGTTGGGAATTCAGCATTACCGATCATCACATTGAATCCCTGTGAGAAAGACAGGAAAGGAATGACAACGAAGAGGGCTACTAAGAAGAACTTCATAATTAAACACATTGGGTTTTGGACAAAATATACTTTTTCGATTGCATGATTTGATGGACCACTTATATCATCTTTCCAGAATTAGTCTTACCGTTTGCACAGCGGAATCTGTCTGTAACCTGATGAGGTAAAGCCCTATTGGAAGTTTTGCCCCATTAAGCTCAACTTTATGCTGCTCACCAGCAGGGGCATACCCTTGCTTTAATGTCTCAATCCGTTTCCCTGTGGCATCATAGAGGCCTAGGTTGTAGTTACTGTCTTCTTCAAGGGCAAAGCTTACAGTTACTTCCCCTGTGGACGGGTTGGGGAAGGCTAACAGTGTGGGCAGGGCATCTTTCTCAACTCCTGTCATCACAGCCGTCAGCGCCTGGCTGCTGGTGGCGGCAAGGGTGGTGTTGAACACTACATCCACCCAGTAGTTGCTGGCCTGGTAGTTGCTTGTCGGGTAAGCGGGCAGCCTGGTATACTTATAGACCCCGTTGCGGCCGCTCTCCCCGTTGGCCAGCCCCCGCAGCGGCCCGTTCACGATGGCTTGGCTCAGACCCCGGTCGTCCGCAGAGTAGTAGCCGGCGCTCGAGTGGTAGGTGATGACGTAGGTGGTGCCGGCGGTGATGGCCACCGGAGAGGAGAAGGAGGCCTGCTGCCAGCCCGAGGCTGTCTCGTTCTGGAACACCACCGAGGCCAGGAGCGTGCCGCCGCTACTGTAGAGCTGGCCGGTGTGGGTGCCCGTGTTGCCCGTCTGCTTGTAGAAGCGAACTCCCGTCACGTAGCCCGCCACCGAGGAGCGGAACTTCATGCCCAACTGCAGCGCCCGCCCGTCGCTCCGAAGCGGACCCACAGGGGCCGAAGAAGCAGAAAAGACCGTGCAAGGGCAGCCCGACGGAGCTGCACTCACCGTCACGTTGACTGGTGAGGAACTGGTGGAAAGCCCCCCGTTGTCGAAGGCCCGGGCCGTCAGCTGATAAGTGCCTGCAGGTATATTGGCCCAAGCAAAGGAGTATGGACTAGTCAGATCCTCCCCGAGCTTGGTAGTACCTTGGTAGAATTCCACCCGAGCGATGCTGCCGTCAGCGTCGGAGGCAGAGGCGGTAAGTGTGATGGTAGCCGGCGCCGTAAAGGTTGAATTGTCGGCCGGAGCTGTCAACTGTACGGTGGGAGGCGTGTTGGCAGGGGCCGAGACCGTGATGTTAACTACAGCCGAAATCGTAGCCGCGCCTATGTTATCAAAGGCCTTGGCCGTGAGCTGGTAGCTTCCCGCCGGTACACTTGCCCACGCGAAGGTATAGGGACTGGTATCGTCTTCGCCTAACTTGGCAGTGCCATTGTAAAACTCTACCTTGGCCACAGTGCCGTCCGGGTCTGAGGCAGTAGCCGTGATAGTGACCGAGGCGGGGGCAGCAAACGAAGTATTGTTGGCCGGCGCCGTGATGGCAACAGTTGGGGCTTGGTTGGCGGCGGGGTTAACTGTGATGCTTACTTCGGCGGAGGCTGTGACAGCGCCAGCGTTGTCAGTGGCCCTAGCCGCGAGCTGATAAGTACCCGTCGGCACCCCACTCCAGACATAGCCCCAGCCGTCGCTGCCGTTAGTGTCCTCCCCGAGCTTGGTAGCGCCTTGGTAGAATTCAACTTTACTTACCGTACCATCCGCGTCTGAGGCCGAGGCCACGATATTGACAGTGGCCGGCGCGGTGAAAGTTGAATTATTGGCTGGGGCGGTAATGGACACGACAGGGGCCTGATTGGCCGGTTCGTTAACTATAATTTTCACGGCAGCGGAAGTAACCGCTGCACCGGCATTGTCGATGGCTCGTGCAGTTAGCTCGTAGCTTCCCGCCGGCACATTAGTCCAAGCATAGGCCCAACCGTCGCTTTCATTCGTATCTTCCCCAAGCTTTGTCTCGCCCTGCAAGAACTCCACCTTAGCCACGCTACCATCAGCATCTGATGCCGAGGCAGACAGATTAATAGTGGCCGGCGCAGTGAAAGTAGCGTTGTTGGCCGGAGCGGTCAGCGCCACGGCCGGCGGCTGGTTATTGGGAACATTAACTGTAATGTTGACCATATTAGAGACCGCAACAGCGCCTTTATTATCGGTAGCTTTTGCCGTAAGATTATAGGATCCCGTACCAACATCGCTCCAGGTATAGGTGTAAGGACTGGTTAACCTCTCCCCTAGCTTTGTTTCGCCCTGGTAGAATTCAACCTTGGTAATGGAGCCGTCGATGTCTGATGCATCAGCTGTGATGGTGATTGTAGCGGGTGCAGTAAAAGTGGCGCCAGTATCAGGTGAAGTGAGCACTACAATTGGTGCAATATTGTCAGGTTCATTGACCGAAATGCTAACTATTGAGGAAGAGGATTCGGCACCGAGGTTATCAAATGCCTTTGCCATAAGCTGATAAGCACCTACGGTGACGTTGCTCCAAGTATACTCCCAACCATCGCTGCTGTCTGTATCTTCCCCTAGTTTTGCCTCCCCTTGATAAAACTCGACCCTGCTCACTGTTCCTTCAGCGTCCGAGGCATCGGCAACTATTTTGATTGTGGCTGGAGCAATGAAATTGGCTCCTTCCATCGGTGAAGTTATCGCAACGACAGGAGCCTGGTTGGTTGGCTCAGTAACCGTGATGTTCACAGCTGGAGAGGTGGTCACAGCTCCTTTATCGTCGGTCGCCTTGACTGTGAACGCATAGTTTCCTGCCTGAACGTTCCCCCAGGTAAAGCTCCACCCATTGCTTCCGTCGGTATCCTCCCCTATACTGACTGTGCCCTGAAAGAACTCTACTTTGGTTACACTGCCATCAGTATCAGAGGCCGAGACAGCGATATCTATGCTTGCCGGTGCGGTGAACGTAGCGTCGTTGGCAGGGGTGGTGATAGCTACTGCCGGGGCCTGGTTGGTAGGCTCGCTTACAGTGATACTTACCGCAGAGGAAGTGCCCACGGCACCACCGTTATCCAATGCTCGCGTTGTGAGTTGGTAGGAGCCTGCCGGAACGTTGCTCCAGGCATATGCCCAACCATCGCTCCCGTTCACATCTTCACCTAATTTCAAGTCGCCGTTAAAGAATTCCACCTTGTCCACTGTACCGTCCTCATCGGTGGCCGTGGCCGTGATGATGATAGAAGCGGGCGCGGTGAAAGTTGCTCCAGTTTCTGGTGAAGTGATTGCTGTTAAAGGCGCCTTGTTGGCTGGTTCGTTAACAGTGATACTGATGGCAGCTGACGTGACTACCGCACCAGCATTGTCCGTGGCCCTGGCTGTGAGCGTGTAAGTCCCGGCTGGCACATCCGCCCAGGCAAAACTCCAGCCGTCGCTTTCATTCGTATCTTCACCAAGCTTTGTCTCACCCTGCAAAAACTCCACCTTAGCCACGCTACCATCAGCATCTGATGCCGAGGCAGACAGATTAATAGTGGCCGGCGCAGTGAAAGTAGCGTTGTTGGAAGGAGCGGTCAGAGATACAGTTGGCGACTGATTGGAGGGTGCGCCGTCCGTATTGAAAATCACATCAACCCAATAGTTGGCAGAAAGGAAGAACTCATCCGGAAAAGCTGGGTTAGCAGAATACTTATAAACTCCATTAGGTCCGTCCTCGCCACTTGCCAGCGCACGCAGGGGATGGTTTTCTACTGCTTGCGTAAAGTATGGGTTATTTGCCGAGTAGCCGCCCCCGCTCGAGTGGTAGGAAATCAGGTAGGTGGTGCCAGCCGTAATGGCTACAGGCGTGCTAAAAGCTGCCTGCTGCCAGCCCGAGGCCGTTTCGTTCTGGAACACCACCGAGGCCAGCAGCGCACCGGCGCTGCTGTAGAGCTGGCCCGTGTGGGTGCCGGTGTTGCCGCTCTGCTTGTAGAACCTGACACCCGTCACAAAGCCGTTGGTGGAGGAGCGGAACTTCATGCCCACCTGGATGGCCTGCCCATCGTTGTACAGGTCGTTTGCAGGAGCATCGGTCGTCTTAAATACAGTGCAGGGACAGGTAACCGAGCCAGGGGTAACCATTATATTCACTGCTACAGAGGTGCCCACCGTTCCCCTATCATCAGTGGCCTTGGCTGTGAGCGTGTAATTGCCTGCCGGCACATCCGCCCAAACAAAGCCCCAGTCGTCGTTGCCATTAGTGTCTTCCCCAATTTTTGTCGTGCCTTGGTAGAACTCCACCTTGCTTACTGTGCCGTCCGTATCTGAGGCCGAGGCCGTGATAGCTATACTTGCCGGCGCGGTGAAGGAGGCGTTGTTGGCCGGAGCCGTGATCGCCACGGTGGGTGCCTGGTTAGAGGGCTGGGTGCCTGTCTCGAACACCACGTCGACAAAGTAGTTGCTGGACTGGAAGTTGCTGGTCGGGAAGGCCGGCGAGGAAGTATAGCGGTACACCCCGTTGGCTCCGTCCACCCCGTTCTGCAGGCCCGTCAGCGGCCCGTTCACCACGGCCTGGCTGAAGCCGTTGTCGTCGGCCGAGTAGCCGCCCCCGCTCGAGTGGTAGGAAATCAGGTAGGTGGTGCCGGCCGTGACGGCCACCGGCGAGGAGAAGGCCGCCTGCTGCCAGCCCGAGGCCGTCTCGTTCTGGAACACCACCGAGGCCAGGAGCGTGCCGCCGCTACTGTAGAGCTGGCCGGTGTGGGTGCCCGTGTTGCCCGTCTGCTTGTAGAACCTGACACCCGTCACAGAACCGTTCACCGAGGAGCGGAACTTCATGCCCACCTGGATAGCCTGCCCATCATTCTGCAGACTGCCTGAGGGCGTAAACGCCTGTGTAAAAACTGAGCATGGGCATACCGCTTCTACTTCAATTGTTACCTGAGCCGAAGTAGTCGAAGCGCCATTGTTATCATATGCCTTAGCAGTTAGGGTATAGGTATTAGCTTGTACGCCGTTCCAGGTATAACTCCACCCGTCATTGCCTTGTGTGTCCTCTCCTATTTTCTGCTCTCCACTAAAGAATTCAACCCTAGTGACATCTCCATCCGAATCAAGGGCATTGGCTGTGATGGTAATAGAAGCTGGCGCAGTAAATGTGGCGTTGTTGGCAGGGGCAGTAATGTTCACCGTAGGAGCCTGGTTTTGCGGCGCATCTGCATCATAGGTGGCTATATATTCCCCGGGTGAAGCAGGGAAAAAGGCATACTCCACCCCCTTAATAAACTCTGTTTTAACGATTGGTACTGTCGCGCCATTAAGTGTTAGCTTAACCAGCGGGCCGGTCGTTTCTGTCATCGGAAGCATTCCCTGTAAGCTTCTTGCTCCATTTGCCACACTCACTGTAAAACGCAGCTCACCTCCGTTCCAGCTCATTGCACTAAAGGAAGAACCATTACGCCCGTCGAGCCAGGTAAGAAGCTGCTTAGAGGAAATAACCGGTACATCTCGTGATTTTGCTGAGGCAATTATGGCATCTGACCCATCGGATGTGTTGGCGTCTGTGTGCATGTTAGCACAGAACGCTCCATAGTATCCTTCGCTTCCCAAGGCTTTGTTTAGCAGTTGATCAATAGTAAATGGAAAGGTCTGGTCCGACTCATCTGTCATCTGTGTAGTCAACTGGTAACAGTCAATTAGTCCGCCATCAAGGTCAGCAAACCTCATAGGTATACCTGAACCTGTAAACAAGCCCGGGCGGTCTTGAACCCAGGGGCTTGGCCAGTAATAATAGTTGGCATCAAGCCTTATCCCTTTGGGGGCTTCCAATTTAGGCTGCGTATGCCAGTCACTCCAGGCTATACAATGAGTGCGGTTTGTTGTAGGAGGAGCAACACTTGGGTAGCGGCTTTTAAACTCAGCTAACTGGTTGGTTAGGTCCCGCTCTAAGGAGGTTGGGGTAAAATTCGCACAGTTAGTGGTGAGGTGCAATGCGACCTCAAAACCCTGTTGCTCAAAAGCTTTCGCCTCAGCATCCGATATGGGGGTGTTAGGATAAATGTACGAGGTTCCTCTTATAGCACGCCAATCGGCAACTGCCTCTGCACTGTTATCTGAACTGAGGCGGAGGTATTGATTGAAGCGCGCTTTAGTACCCCCGTTTCCGTGGTCATCGCCCGTCATAACCACAACTGCTTTTAGCCCCCTCGGAAAATACCAGAAGCGAGGTACAGGCTTACGCGCATTTAAAGTGATGATGTTAGCTAAGAGGCGCTGCTGCTCATCAGCCTGCGGGATCATCACTTTACTGAAGTCTATCCAATCCGGGTAGAACTGGTCATCTGAACGTATAGGCCCCGCCTGGCCATCTCTTTTCTGTCCAGCCCACTGCGGGTTACCCTGGCGGGTGTAGATGACAGATTTTGCCAGATCATAAGTAAAGGCGACAGCCGCGCCCCCTTGGTTTCCAACAGAGTTTATAGTTACCGCAGGATATACTGTGGCTGAGGTGGCCGAAGAATAAAGGGTAGCAAGCTTGTTAGCACTATTCACTGTATACAGATCCGCCTCTCCCTGGTATTGCATCGTCTGGCTCACTATACCTTTTCCAGGCCCTGTGGCCGTGTGTACAAGAAGATACCTGTTGGCTAAGGTGCCGCTAGCTGGGGTCAGGCCCAGAAGCGGAGCTAGTTTGACATCCGGCCTGAAAGTTATGAGTGTCCCCCCTGAAGTGGTCCAGTTACTCAGAAGGGTTACCTGAGCACTGGTTAGAGGTATGTTTCCCACTATCACAACATCATAGCTATTTAGCATCTCCGCCGTTACGGCTGTAATATCGGTGGTTGTAAAGCCATTTAATCCCTCCGCTATCAGTATCTCTGATGAATACTGGCTAAACTTGTTGGCTGTTGAACCTATTAGGAGAATGGCTTTGTCTGTTGAAGCCAAAGCAGAAGTATACCCTGAATCCTTTTCCTTGTCGAAGGCATCAGAGGTGTTACCTACCGAAATTATACTTAAATCAGTCTTAGCATAAACCGGGTCAATACTTGCACTGCCTTCTTGGATGTCCGGGCGGTCAGCTGTATACTTCGTTTGTAGGGAGTTACTGCTTACCAACTCCTGAAATGCCTCAATTTCAGGAGTATGCACCTGAAGCTGTGCATAGGTAGCAATAATGGAGAATCCGATGATTAGGTGTAAGAAGAGTTGCTTCCACATAGTCGTGACAGTAGATTTCATGCTCATGGTACTTATTTTAGGATATATCTAAGTAATCGATGCTAGGCACGCTCGTATGCGGTACAGACAGGTTTGTTTGCAATGATTATTGCAAAGACACAACGAATGAAGTATCAACTTTACCTTGCCTTAATAGGCAGGCCTTTTGATAAAACATATTAAAAACATCCTGATATTTTGAGTTTGATGCTCAAAATCAGTGTTACTCAGGTTGAGCTGCAGAATTATGGTTATTATCAAAGCAATGCATGAGGTGCAGGCTTTAACTTAAAGGGTGTGTTTATATTACGAATATAATTTTTTATTGGATATATGCAATTATATAGAGGAAGGATTTTTGCTGCATTTATTGGTGAGGATATACTTTTGTAGTGCAGAACTAAGATAATCTAGAGTATAAATAATAAAGAATCATAAATAAATACCAATAAAAAGATATCAGAGTATAAATCGATGAAAAGCAGATAGCCTTAAAAGATATGTCTAAGTTGTGCTAACTTTATTTGAAAGGCCTTACCACAACTGACAGTTGTAGTGACTCCCACTTAAACTCCCTGGAAGTACCGCCATACTCTATACCTATGTGGTTGATGCCGTGCATGACACGGGCATCCAAGTATAAAATTTCTGTTAGTTTATACTCCAACCCAGCTATCAGACCAATATTTCTCTCCTCTGTTTCGTGCATAATATTAGTGAGGTTACCTTCATGCCGCTCATTGGCGTACAGCAGCAAGTCAAACTGAGAACCCGCCAGAAAGACAACATTCCGGTTTAACTGATATTTGAAAAGGACGGGCAAAGACAGGTAACCAAGCCTATACTTAAGCCCTTGCTCCTTCGACTCTCCGCCTAAATCAGCATATAGGTATTCCTGTTGCAGGTACAGATTTTTATAAAGCGGCACCTCTAACACCCCTCCCACACCTATACTTACATTCCATGAGGCATCTACCGGATTGGCAGGTTTAGGAAACCCTTTATTAAAATTCATGTTAGACATCCCTCCAGAAATTTTAACGCCAAACCTCACCTTCCGCTCCATTGCTGCTTTATTCGTGCCTATACTTTGGCGGGTGCTGTCTTCGCTAAGGGAATCTGCCAAGTAGTCCAACATGCTCCCCTGCACCCGACAGGTGTAGGCTACTACTGGGAAAGTATAAAACATTAACAGCAGCAAAAAGAGGACGAGTTTCATAGAGAAAGAAGATATACAGCCTGAAGCTAAACAGACACCTGTACTTCAATTGGTTAAATAATTATACTTTGAGCGACTATTTGTAGCGTAAACTTAGCTAGTTAGCTTCCATTCCTTCCAGTGCCCAGTCCTTTTCCCTCGCTTCCAAAAGGGCTTTGCTTATACCTTCCTCCAAGGATATTTTTGCTTCCCAGCCCATTGCAAGCAGCCTTGATACGTCCATCAGCTTTCTGGGAGTACCATCAGGTTTGGTTGTATCTGTGAGAATGTCGCCTTCATACTCGACAACCTTCTGTACAAGCCTGGCTAGTTCCAGTATACTGATATCTTTTCCAGTGCCTATGTTTATAAAGCCACCTTCATTATAGGTCTCCATCAAAAACAAAAGAGCATCTGCCAGATCATCAGCATGCAAGAATTCTCTCCTGGGTGTGCCACTTCCCCAAAGCAGCACAGAAGGTTCTTTTCTGTTACGGGCTATGATAAACTTTCTTATGAGAGCTGGTAAAACATGGGAGTTCTGCAAGTCATAATTATCATTCGGGCCATAGATATTGGTGGGCATGACCGAGATAAAGTTGCAGCCATACTGCGCCCTGTAATAATTGCATAGCTTGATACCCGCAATTTTTGCGATGGCGTAGGGTTCATTCGTTGGTTCTATCGTGCCTGTCAGAAGGTATTCTTCTTTTATAGGTTGGGGACAGAATTTTGGGTAAATGCAGGATGAACCCATGAACAGCAACTTCTTTACATTATTCAAATAGGCAGCATGAATAACGTTGTTCTGAATCATAAGATTATCATAAATAAACTCCGCCTGATAAGTACTGTTGGCGATAATCCCCCCTACCTTAGCAGCTGCCAGAAAGACATAATCCGGTTTTTCTTCGGCGAAGAATTTGTTCACCTGTTGCTGGTTCCTTAGATCCAGTTCCTTGGAGCTTCTTACGACGATATTAGAGTAGCCCAAGGACTCTAGTTTCCTCATAATGGCTGAGCCAACCATACCGTTGTGGCCTGCCACGAATACTTTATCAGTTCTATTCATGATGGTGCTGCTGAGATGTTCTTCAATTAATTTATTATCGTCTTTAAAAGTTGGTTTGGTTATTCAATCGTTTGAGGCTGTGTATGCTGCAAGTGGGCGTTAACTGGCTCCAGGGTATGCCTTACATCAGGACCTGAGCTAAGGCATGATTCTTCGAAACTTCTCATTATCCTGCCAATGGAAAGGTAAGACTCAGCGTATGTTCGTGCATTTTGCCTCAATATTTCTGCATTAGCGCTCAGGGCGCTGGTTATCCCGTCGTTTAAGGCTTGTTGGTTTTCGGCATCAACTACTATTCCCATGTCGTGCTTTTGTATTAGGGTATGCATGCCCGAACCTGCATTAGCAGTTACCAAAGCCAAGCCTCCGATTGCTAAAACTGTATTAAGTTTGGATGGCATAACCAGATCCCCCGCATTGGCCTTCTGTACGATCAGGTGTATATCTGCCATGTTGAGAAACTGGTTTAGCTTTTCCATTGGCTGAAGCGGCAGAAAGAAGACATTCTGCAACTGCATTTCCTTTGCCAAGCCCTGTAGTCTTTCTTTATAAGGTCCTGACCCGCAGATGACAAATTTCAGTTTCTGATGATGGGCGTTTTCTTTAGCCGCGTAAAGTATAGCCTCAATACCTTGCTTTTCTCCGATAGCGCCAGAATAAAGAATCACCGTATCATCCGAAAGGAAGCCATAGTCCTGTTTTAAATCATTCCGGTTATGGGTCGGGAAAAACTGTTCTAAATCAGTCGTGTTGAAGAACAAAGAAATTTCTTTCAGCGCCTTCGCCTTCACTTTTTTGGCCATTCCCTCCCCTACACACGTAATCTTATCGCACCTGTCGAAAATAAATTTCTCTAATTTGAATAGGAGGCGAATAGCAGTTTCGGACTTGATTAAATTCAAATCTCTTGCAGCCTCTATCTGTAAATCATGTACATGACAAATCAATCTTGTACCTCTGATCTTTTTGTAGAAAACCCCGAGAAGTCCGAGACTTACAGAAGGCAGTATGGTAATGGTAAAATCGAATCTTTTACCGGGCAGCAAGTATAACAGTCTGAAGAACGCTGTAATGAAGAATGACAAATCGAGCAACACCCTTTTTAAACCTGTTGGGTTCTTCGGAATAAACATAGGGCAACGGTGAACAGCTATTCTGCCTCCCGATTCAAAACACTTTTCTTCTAGTTTATACCATAGTTTATCCTGCGTGTACGGATCTTGCACTTTCCAAAAGGGATAGTAGGGATAGGAGGCTAATACGGTGCAGTCGTACCCATTTTGCGCCAACCAATAAATCTGCTCCCCACTATATCTACCGATTCCAGTGGGCTCTGGGTAGAAATTATACCCTATCAGTAACACTCTTTTATTCATATTCTTAAGAAATAGGTACAACTCAAGTATAACAGGATTAAGAAAAGGCAGGAACAGCGCCTCTTAATCCAATACTTATGCGAAATGGGTGAACGTAATTGTAAAAATCGAAGAAGGGTGTAGTAGGGTAAGAAAGACAACCTGTGTGGCAACAGGTACATCTCTTTTGCTTGTGCTTTATTAAGTTGTAGCAGTTAGCTTGCTTATCGCAAACAGGCTTTGCTCAGTCACCTCATGAGCCGTAGGGTATTGGCTTAAAGGGAAGTATAAGTATAAATTAGTAGAGCTTTATAGAATTTCATCTTCAAACCGGAGCCCTATGCTTACTATAGCTCGGAGCTTCTTTCACTGCAGAGTTTTCATACTCTGCCAAATTGAGGTTATACTTTCTTTTCCTTATTTCCCTCATTTTTATCTGTATCAGGAATTCGTGGTAGCTCATATTGATGCAGTATATTAACCCTGGTGTTCCCTCTAAAAACCCTAGGTTAAACACATAGGCTTGCAAAAAGTGAAGCACCGGCCAGCCCGGCACCCTGCTAAGCCAGGATTTCAATGCCGGGTTACGGACACTACCGTGCCTGGAAAAAACTTTCCGCCAAGGTGGGGGTGTATAGAGCCTGGCAGCCGCTTCCTGGCACGAGTACTTGTTATGCCTCTCAATCCACTGCGCCCATCCTTTCGAGAAACTGTAATGCAAGTATGGTTCGGCAATGTATTCGATACGCCCAAGAGTCTCGCCCTCCTTCTGGCCATGCCCAAAGTCTATGAACCTTGCTTTTCCCCTTCTCAGCAACCTGAACTGCCATTTTGGGAAATTACCACAACGCTTCAACCATTTGCCTTCCAGCATCATTTTCCAGCAGCAGTAGAAACCGGCCACCTCCTCATCAGAAGAACTGACCGCAGCCATAATCGCTGCCTGAAACTGCTCTGTCACTACCTCATCAGCATCCAGGAACAGCACCCAATCATGCTGTATATCCAGATTATCTAAAGCGTAATTTCGTTGCTTGCCGAAGCTCTCAAAAGCATGATGGCTCACCTTTGCACCATAGTGCTCCGCGACTTCGCAGGTTCTGTCTGTACTACCTGAGTCGAGTACATGCACATCATAACACCAACCCAATGATGCAAGGCATACAGGCAGGTCACGCTCTTCGTTTTTGGTAAGTATCACTACAGAAATCATACTTACAAATTATGATGCTTTAACAATTTCGTTCTCTGGCCTGTACCCCTCCAGAATTCTCTCCTTAATAGGTTTACAAGGATGCCCCCCGCAAACCATCCAGGCAGGCATGTTTCTTGTTACAACGGACCTGGCAGCTATCACGCTCCCTTCACCTATAATTATACCTGGGTGAATAAATGCTTCTGCAGCTATCCAGGCATGGTCGCCTACTAGAATCGGCTTTGTAACTAAGGGAAAACCTGGCTTGGTATAGTCGTGGGTGCCTGCAACTAAATGAGCTCCCTGTGAAACCACAGCCCTTTTACCTATGAATATTTTGCCCATGGAATACAGATTAGTGCCATTTCCAATTCCGCATTCATCTGCAAGTTCCAGGTTCCAAGGTGCCCAGATTTTGACCTGCGGATAAACATGCACCCCACGCCCTACTTTTGCCCCAAATAACCTCAAAAGAAATGCCCTCCAACTGTGGAAGGGTTTAGGAGAATATCTGAACAAAAGCAGTACAACCACTCCCCAGATAACCCTGCCCAGCCGATTACCCAAGGAAAATGAGGCACCTACAAATGTATCCTGGTTGTGCATAAAGTATAATCTTTAATGGCTCTTTGCTCTTACAGGCATCTCAACTTTACACTTCTACAGCACTTAAAAACCGTTGTGCAGCCGGCGGTATAGCAAAACATTTCTTGAATGTTTCTCTGGCTTTTAGCCCCATTGTCTCTCTAGAGGTATCAGGCAGAGACTGCCATTCTTGCAGCATCTGCTGAGTACCTTCCAGTGTGTCCTTCGCCACTAATCCACCCTCTCCGTCTCTAATCTCTTTCCAGATATTCACTTGATCTGATATTAAGACGGGTTTACCACAGGCCAGCGCCTCTACTACAGCTATACCGAAGTTTTCCTGGTGACTTGGAAGTATAAAGGCTTCGCAACCATAAAAAGCACCCCATTTAGCCGCGCCCATCAGCATGCCAGGAAATAAAACTGAGCCATGGAGTTCGGAAAATTCATCCACTAATTCTTGAATGGAAAGCCCATAGGGTGTTTCCAGCCCTGGCCCAGCAATGACCAGCTTTGGAAAGTTAATTTCTACAGGCATCGTTTCAACTATCTCATCAACTGTAGAACTTATCAGCACAGGCTCTGCTTTCGACTTTAGCTTGTTGGCGCGTATAAAGGCATAGGCTCTAATTAGCAAGTCAACGCCTTTTTTATCATGAATCCTGCTTAGGAAAAGGAAATATGGCTGTCCTTGTAACTGCGGGCATTGTTGCGCAAAAGCCTGCTGCATTTCCTGTTCGAATGCGGGGGGAGCAGCAATGCCGTATCCCACATTTACCTCCTGCCTTGGTGAGTAGGGGCGGAAGGGTTCACGTGCCAGCTGCAGTTCCTGTTCACAGGTGAAGAGTAGCGCATCTGCCTCATTTACTAAATGACTTTCCACTAGCTTCCAGTAAAACCAATTTCTGACTGCCTTTAACTTCCTTTCTTTGGCCCGCTGAAAGTATGGATCTAGCATCCCATGAGGCATTACATATACTTTAATATTATTCTGACTTTCTCCTATCGTTTCCTGACGCTTTTTTAGAAGGTTGGCAGCTTTTCTTACTGCATACCCGTGGTATAGCCAAAGCCCATGCACCACAACAGCATCGAAACAGCTCAAATTTGCTAATAGCCACGGAACTAATTTTGCACTGTATTGCCAAGGCCCACTTTTTGGTCCGAGAGCGTGAATTCGGAACTCATCTTTAGCTGGATAGGTGGCCTGTGGCTCGTCAAGACATACAACCTCGCTCCGGGCACCCAGCTTCTCGATTTCAGGTATAATATCACGTACAACCTGACATGGCCCTCCCTGAACGGGATCCATACTTGCTATGACGTGTAGGATATTCATGAAGTGCCGCTGATGTTAAATCATTAATATCTGACGAGATATACTTATAATTATTTAAAGGTTTATCCTGAAAATTGCTGTAGCAGCTTTCTCAGTTACCGATTAGAATTGTCTAAGCGCAGGTGACTAACACAACTCTACACAAATCTTTATATGGTTCAACAATTATATTGATTATGCATATGAATTGCTTGCCTTTAATATTTCACCTTCATCTATCCATAGAGAATGAAAAGGCACTAAAGTCATATACTTAAAGTATAATTATTTGTTTATAATTTATAAATTATATTTGTCAGAATTTTTTTGGAGTATATAAGTATACTACCAAATTGGAACTCTAAGACTCAGCATTGATGGGGATGCTGTAATTTTGGGATATATGAGGGGCAACAATACTTGTGTATATCTTTTCTATATGTGTTATAGTCTGCTCCTGGTCAAACCGACGAGCATTCCTTAAACCTAGCTGTATTTGTCTTTCCCGATTATCGGGAGACAAGGATAGTACTTCTTCTACTACATTAGCCGCTTCGAGGCTCCAGTGAGCAATCCCCCCTTCCTCTGTAGGATAAATAGGAATAAAGAAGCCAGCCTCTCCTGCAACCTCGGTCATAGGTGCTTTTCGGGTTGTAATAACGGGACACCCACAAGCCATGGCTTCAGCAATCGGCCAGCCAAACCCTTCTGCTATTGACGGGAAAAGTAAAACTTCGGCGCCAGCATATGCCTTTTGGAGCGAGTCATCATTAATATTGCTAAGCCAATGCATGTCATTCTTGAATGGAGATTCAGAATGAGCCTTTATTAAGTGAAGAGAAGGGGCATTCCCTATTAAGAGAAGTGGTAACTGCTTCCTGCTTAATTTTCGCCAGGCATTATATATTTCTAACACCCCTTGCCGGTTCTTATACCATTCATTCCCTCCCACATGCAGTATATACCCATTAGTTAAATCTAGGCCTGTTAGATCTCCTAACTTTGCTCTTGCCTCAATGACATCCTGAGTTCTAAAGTTGCCGTTAAGCCCGTTGTATACTACTTCGGAAAACACAGGGAGCTTTTTTAGAAGCTTATGCAGTTCCTTTCGTGTCTCATGAGATACAGAAATAAAATGACTGCCTCTTGTATAGCCCCAGCGAATATAAGCCTGATAGAGTCGCCCAGTCCAGCTTACCTGGTTTACTGGAATTTTACCAAGAGCCGAAAGCTGAGCCAGAAAATCGTGACAGTGGATAACATGATGTCGTTTGGCAACCAAAGGGACCCAAGGTCCTAAGCCGTTATCTGTGAATACAAAAAGGGTATCAGGAGAGCACCGCTTTAATCGCTTCCTTACTTCTATAGGGAAAATTATGAACTGATCTACATAGCCAAGCCACCTGCTCAGGTTAACAGGCACAAGTCTATAAAGCCGGGGCCTTGGCGTCCAAACCTCTACTAGGTGCCCATGCCTCTCCATTCCAGTTGCCAGCATCCGGGTAAAGCGCGGCATGCTCTGTGAACCTAGAAATGATGGATGAGAGAAGAAGACGATGTGCATAGACCAAAGCATTTGTAGTGGTGCCGACTAGGAAAGACTTCTGGTGGAAAGCTTAATTCATAATGACTTCATGCAGCTTTTTTATTTGCCTTAATTCTGGTCATGATACATCTGATATAGGACCTCCTAATGTGCCATATCCTAACAATCTCTGCAAAAGTGAGTTGACCATAAAACGCAGACCATTCGTGGTTAAAATACTTGTACCATACATCATACCCATTGTGAAGCATGAAACCTAAAGGGTCCCATGGTTTGGGAGATCCGATAAAATGCAAAACCATTCTATCAGCAACCTGTGGCTTAGGTGTGTTGGCCTCCCACTGACAATTGAACGCTGGCAGTAATTTCGCAAATTCCCCTGCGCATAGTATGTTTAAGAGAGATTGGTCATGAGAAGGAAGTGCGCCCTGATATTTTTTTGCGATAGCAAGGCACTCATTTTTCACTTGGTTTTGCCTCCATAGCTTTAGATTCAAGAGTAAAACGCCTGCATTAAAATATTCTGTTTCAGGGCACATACCTACCCTATCAATGTAAAATTTGTTTCCCAAGGTATACTTGAACTTCCCTCCCCCCACTGCTGCTAAGATCTGCCCCTCAAAATCAAAATTTTCAAGTTCCAACACATCGACTTCAACTAACAAATCAGAATCGAGATAAAGCACTCTTTCCTCATCAATTATATCGGCTAGCAGTAATCTCCCGTAGGTAGTCCAGTCACCATGCAACGAGGCAAATATTCCAAAATAGTGTTTAGGATCGAAGTCTATATACTGGTATGATCCGGAGAATTTCTCGTCATCTAAGAGCCTCGAAATTCGTTCCTTATCTCCACTTATCATACCAGCGCATAAGAACCATATCCTTAATTTGCTCTGTTCCGAGCAATTCCGAATCAGAGAAGACAATGCTCCTCCAAGCCCTACTAGCCCCAGGCGGTTGATACAGAAAGCTATGTTCATGACGAGTTTACTTTAACTTCAGATCGTTCTTATCAGCCTCTTCTTAATGCTGCTATCATCAGCCCCCCGATTAGTACACTAAATCCTAATGAAGTTGGCTGTGCCCACTGCGCTTGTAAAATGTTCAGGAAACCAAGACTGAGAATCATCCAGGGCAATAAATTACCCTGAACCAGACTTTTATATGAAGCGACTGCAATTTTTATACTTAAGTTTATGCGGAGAAAGATCACAATCAGGCCCATTATAGTACCTAACTCAATAATGATTCTTTCCCACTCCTGATCAGAAATCCGCGCTCCTTGCATCCCCGGTAACAGCATCAACCCGACGTTTGAGCCGAATCCAATCCCATAGCCCCAAAAAGGGAAATCAGTTGATCCTGCTACAGAGTTAACCATACCACCGATATATCTATCTCCTAATACTCCTTGTAATCCGCCCTCTGTTGTATTGGCAGATTCGTAGCGTGCTGAGAATGCTTCTGTAGCGGTTTGGAATAGCTCTACATTACTTAAAAACAGGAGAGTAAAAGTCCCTCCTATCATAATACCCAGAAATTGCTTAAAGAATTTTGGCCTATGGGAGATAGCAAAAAGTGCAAATATGACCGTCACTCCAGCCTGAAAGAATAAGCCGCGACTTATCGATAATGGAATAGCAGCGATGAGGCAGACTGATGCGCAGATTAATAAAATACGGCTAATATCTCTGCGCTCCATCCAAAAATAAAGTACAAAGCAGCCTAGCAAGCTATAGTATAGTGTGTTACCATTTGTGAAAGAGAAGGTACCTGGCGGTCGAAAGAAACCAAGTGCACCTCCGAATCCAGCACCTTCCAGGTCTCCGCCTACCCCTCTATTTACCCATGCTGACTGAGGGCTGTAAAACTGTAAAGTGATAAGCACTGTCATGGGCACAGCCAACCAAAGTAGAAACTTGCCAACCAATACTACATCCTGATAAGTAAAGACCCGCCCTACCACGAAGATTAAGGGCAGGTGCAGTAGATAAACGCGCGCACCATAGATTGCGACTGCAAGGCTACCATGCCCTAAAAAGGCAGCAGTAAATATCCCCAACACCCCAACTAAAACCATTGTTGTAAGGTAGTTGTTAGCCGGAAGTTGACCGCGTTCCCATGTCTTGAATAGTAGCCACAAAGCCAGTGGATCCCGCACAATAAGTAGCGGGGTGGCTAGTTCCGGCAATATCCATTTTCGTAAAGCCCCTTCGAATATCAGTAATAGAATATAAGCCCATACAACACGCTTAAGCAAACTATTACTGCTCACCTCGGTATTGTATAGCAAACGTGCCCCCTGATCCCAAACATTCCCTACAGGGTGTTTCAGTATGCCAGAAGAAGCTATGTCATTGCCCATATCGGATAATATTAATATTCCAAGCGCTCGGTCCAGTAACTACATTACACAAGCCCAAAGTATAATCTCCTGTTTTTAGCTGACAGCAGAAAGCCGGTCCTGGACGGTCGCGACTAATTCCTTCTCATACGCTTCCCACGGCCTTTCTCTAGCAGTTTTTATGGCTTCAATTCCTGCCTTCGCAATTAACTCAGGACACTCAAGCAATTCTTCAATCACCTTTCGGAGCGATTCTGTTGATGAGCTATCTACTAGCCATCCATTTTTACCATGCTGTATAAGGTCAGGCCCGGCAGACCTTTCCGTAGCAATAACTGGTGTGCCTTGCGCCATGGCCTCAGTTATTACTAAACCGAATCCATCGAACAAGGACGGAAAAACCAGTACATCATGGTCAAGCATCAACTTAAGGACTTCTTGGTGACTCAATGAAGGAATCCATTTATGTTTTGCCAAGGCTTTATTTAAAGTATTGCAATCATCAGAAGCCTTTCCGCCTACCAACGTTAAAGTAACTTGGCCTTTAAGCGCTTCAACTGCTGCTAATAGGTTGGCAATGCCTTTCTGCTGCGTCAGCTTTCCCACAAACAATAACTTCAACGGCCTGTTGCCTGACAAATCTGTGTAATCCTTGTAGGGGTTGACTGGAGGGAAGCCGTAAGGGATTATTTTAACAGGTGCAAGATCGCCAGGATACTCCTGAAGCGTTTGAGCAGTGAACCTACTGGCAACAATGATAATGTCTGCCATACGTAGCTCTTCGTCTTTGCGTGAAAGCTTCGCATCCGAATCCTGAAAGCCCGACAATGTATCACTCCATTCAGGCCTTATTTCGTGCTCTGTTTGCAAAAGACGCCTCGCAGCTCTCCAGTATCCCGTAGGTAAGTCATAAAAGCACTGTATCCCATACTTCTTGGCTTCTTTAAAGGAGTAGGCAGCACCATCCTCATATGCATATATCGAGTTGATTCCTTCAGCTTTAGAATGCTTTAACCTCAATGCAACTCGTCTATCCAAGCTTCTATAGACATTATCAACACTGAATACTCCAGACTCATGCTTCATCAAATTTGAAAACCCTGCCTTGGTTGAGGCGATTCTGCCAAGTTCTATCCATGGATAGGTCCTAGTCAGCGGTTTTAATGATGTGCTAAAGCGTCTCCTGCGAATCTCTGAGAGTGCCCCAATGGCTCCTAATCTGTCTAGCATCTCTCCAGGGAATGAGGCAAAGGATGTATGAAATTCTTTAAGCAAATTAGCCCGTGCCAACCCATTGGCTGCAGCCCGCACATTTGCATTACCAGTTGGATGTAGGAGTAGCACACTCATTCCAATCGAATTTTTCGAAACTATTAACCCAGGAGCCAGGCGCGGTTGGCAGCAAGAAACTCACACGGATTATAGTTCAGCCTTTCACACCTTTTCTTTTGAATTGTCTTGGCAGGATTTCCAACTACAATGGCACCTGGTTCTACAGACTTACTTACCACTGAACGAGCACCGACAACCGCTCCGCGACCTATATGCACCCCGGGCAAAATTAAAGCTCCGGTCCCGATCCAAGCATAGTCATCAATCACTACCTCACTTTTAATAAGACCCCAACCAGGATCGGCTATATCATGGGAAGCAGTTAGAATCTCAACACCATCGTTAATGCAGACTCTCTCCCCTACTTTAACCGGAGCATGAAGCGCCATGTATACACGGCCGATAAAAGTATATGGCCCGACCGAAAGAAAGCTTTTATGGCCATCAGCTCTAAGCAAGCCAATCTCAGCGGTATGGTGTATACTTGCCCCAAGACGCGTGAATTTTGTACGTCTCCAGTTTAGCTGTAACAACTCAGGGAGGGAGAGCAAACGTTTAGCCCATGTCCTGAAGAAATTACTTGTCCTGACAGGATACCTTATTCGGTTGGACCAAAGAAAAGCCAAGCTTGCCATACGATTTATACATTTAAGTTAAACTTTGCCCTGGATAGCACTTATAAACTGCTGCGAAACCATCTCAAGACCATTGGTATCAGAACAATATGCATCGGCAGATAAGCACTTCGCCAAGTTCCCTTTTCTGTATTCGGACACACCTAAGGGCTGCTTCAAATTATTTATACCTGCTGGCTTCCATAGAGCTGAGACGCAGATAACTGGTAGCCCATGCTCTTTCATAGCCATGACGGAGCCGCTCTTATCAGCAAGTGCAAGTGGTGTAGTGGATATACCAACTGAAGCTCTGGACAACATCCCTGAGATTACCTCGGGAGGCTGCTGTCCCAAATTCTGTACATCTGCTCCAATTGATCGAAAAACTTCTTCCCAGTTCCTCTGCTCATCTCCACATTTACCAACCATGAATAACCGAACTTGCATACTGTTTACTTTTGCATACTCCTGTACCTCATTCGCAAAATCTTTGACAGGCGCATTGTAGTGTATGGCACCAAAAAGTATAAAGGACAATTCACCTGTGCCTCTATAGCTAACAGCTGTTTTTTCTTTATTAGGGTTAACCAAAGGGATATTCGAAAACAAAGGAAGAAGTTTAACATCATACCCTAACTTGGCTAATAGAATCTGATACGCTTCCGTTTGCGTTTGAATAATCTCCGGCTTTAAGTCTGCAAGCAGAGTCTGAATCATAAGCCTTTGCAGCCAACCCCATACTTTATACTTCACTGGTGCCCCCTCATTCATCCCAACCCAAAGCTCATGAAACATGATATGCAACTGCCTTGCTTTCCTGATTGAATTTAGCTGATGACTCAGCCTGTAAGGCAATCCTTTGGCGTGGTATGCAAATGGCACAAACTGCAGGCTTATGCAATCTGGTTTAAAATGTTCGAGCCATAATGACGCTTGCTCCATACACTCCTCCCTGCCTAAGCCGGCCGGAATACGCAAAACGGGAATATCTATACTTCCATCCTTCTGATTACCGATCAATGTATCCGGTATATTTAAGTCGCGCAATGACATGATAAAAGCCTGATGTCCTTGCCGCACAAGCTCTCCTGCCATCCTGCGTGTATAATCTCCCACACCGTCACGGCCAGGTTCAAGAGAGCCACATATAAAAGCTATTCTCATACTTGAAGCTTACTCTCATTTATTACTGATGGAATACTAGCCTTTGTCCTTCTTAAATCAACCAGATACTTGGGCTATAAATCTATTTGCTACTGCTTTAGTAGTATAACCGGAAACCCATTTATACTGAGCCTCCTGAATCGATTCTAACTCACCAATAGTCTTGCGCCTGATCTTAGCAACCAAATCTTCCTTATCAGTATAGGGAATACAGTTTGTCTCATCAAGATCCAGAGGAGCGCACACGTTACTCTTGCTGTTCAAATTTTTGAAACACAGAATGGCCCCCATAGCGGCATATTCATAGTGCCTTAGACAGTCCCACCCTGCTCTTCTAGTCGTAATACCAAACCTGGAGCCCTTTATGTCTTGGTAGTACTGGTATTGGTTTTCAAACGATGGTAGCCATTTGCCTACCTCCACTGCTTTCCGATTAGGGAAGAGACAATCAAGTTCAGGGTCTACATTATAATCGACGAAATCTTTAATCTTACTTCGGTAGGGTATGTACTCAATTATTTCTTCCGGCACGGACATCGTGATTGTATAAAACCTATTCTTAGGCCTCCGTAGGAAAACTGAAAAAATGGCATTTAATGAAGCATATTTCTCTTTGGCAAAACCATACAGCTCCGCTGAATTACTATACTCCCGTTTAAAATACTGAGCACCCTTTGTGCTGTAAAGAAACGACCAAGGCCTTACCCTCAGGTTGAAGAAAAAGTTAAAGTATGGAAAAAGTGTAGCAATGTCATATCCATCTACAATACAAAGAGCCCCTCTTCTTTCCGCGCTTACCGATTTATATATAAAATTAAAAAGGTCGCACTGCTCGAAAATGTCGCTGAATATTATGAGATCATATTGGTCAATGTCCGCCTGCCAATATGTTCTCCTCCCTTGCACGCGCTTGTCCTCTTGTAACAAACCATACAAAGTATTTCCCTTGCTACCTGTCTTATATAAATCTTCAAATGTTGCATCCTTGTACATATAGTTCATCCTCGGCACATCTACCACCATTATACCCGGAATAGCGTGAAGCCCATGGAATAAGCCATCGGTTACATAGTTCGGAATATTGGCATTAAGAAATAATATCTTCACAGGCCTCGAATTAACTTTTAGTCAGGTTATGCTAGTAAAATATTACCATAGGTAGTTAAAAGATTAGGCAGAGGCTGCGGCTTGCACTTCTATTTGGCGCATGCGTTTAACCAAGGAGTAATAAGCCTTTGACACATCTGCCCCTATCTTGTTCCAATTATATTGCTCTGCGAGCAAAGACACCTGTTTGCTATATTTATTAAGTATGGATTTATTACTCAACAACTCAATAACTGTACTTGCGAAACTCTCCACATCCCCTGTCCTGACAAGTAAATCCTCCGGAACAAAATCCGATGGTCCTGGTGATTTATAACAAACAACAGGTATGCCTGCTGCCATCATTTCCAACACACCTATTCCAAAGCTCTCTATATAGGAGGGGAACATACCTACTTGGCAACCTCTCAATAAAGTCCTTAACTCATGAGGGGAAAAAGTAGGAACAACCGTTATTGATGACTGTAGTCGTTTCGGGAAAAAGTCTAAGACTTGCTGCGAGTCTACAAACATTCCTTTTGTGCCAAGAAGCTTGAAAGTACAATCAGGGAGATTTTCCACCACCTTAGACAGGATATGAGGAAAATCTACAGCTCCTTTTCTAAAGTCAAATGTCCCGATGAAGGCTACACATGGCTTTGTTGCTGTTTCCTGATTCAAAGAATGTAATTGAGTTAATTGCTTGGAATCTAGACCGCACGGAATAGTGATAACCTTATCCTCAGGAAAGCCATTTTTGATAAGCACAGCTTTGTCATAATTATTCTGAACCTGAACAATATCAGCCTGCGTCAGTGAAAGCCAGGTTGTTTTGTGATGTTTAGCCTCTGAGGAATCTATATACTTATATAGTATTCTCTTCAATCTGCCTTTCAAATCTAAAGGGAATTGAATATTTTGGAAATGATAAAAGAGCAAGGACGGGCTTGCTACAAACAATGTTTCTTGATAAAACAGGTCTCTTGGATAAGGCAAGGAGTCTCCTTCATACAGAACAACATCATATTTCGCAGCATTAGCTATTAAGTAATTTTTCAATGCATTACTATAGGTTTCCTTGCTATGTAAACTTTGCAGATAACTTTCTTTTAGTCCCAACTCCCGATAGTCGAATAAAGAAGTACGCCAGCCATGATTCTCCATCGCTTTCGCCTGCTCAATCCTGTGCTTTGTCGCCCCCAGTGTAGGCTCTAGTATGATTGGAGAAAATATTGCAAGTCTCATATACCTTGATTATTTACAGTAACCCCTGCCTGTTTAAATCCAACTACGCTGTTAGCAAGATATAATACCAGATTAGTCGAAGCTCCTACAATTGACAAACTTATTACTCCGGTCAGAGTGCTTAGATCGAATAGCAACGCACCAAGTGTGAGAGAAATTAGATTAACAGGAATTTCCCAAACAGGAGTAAATGCAATCCATCCCTTGTAAGAGTTAAGGTTGAAGATAGCACTGGCCGCCAGACTAATAGAGCAGCCAACAAGTATCAAAAACAGTTCATGCGAGAGATGTTGGTATTGCTCCCCTAGCACCCATAAAAAAGCAAAGGGGAACAAGTACGCTAATAGAAGTGTCAGTCCAGTAAAAGCAGAAATCGACATCAACACGAGAACATATATGCTAATCATATTTGCTCTTGCCTGGCACCGTCCAAATGCTGGCCCGATAATGTTAGAGACAAGTGCTAGCAAGACTGTATACACAATAGTAAAGCGTGATAATGCTCCAATTTCGGCCAGGTTAGAAGTAGTCCCCAGTAAACCCAGCAGGAAAATTGAAATCTGCCCTTGAAAAGAAAAAAACAAGGCGTTATGCCAATTGAGCCTAAGGTAACGAAACAGAGAAGATTTATAGTTTGAATTTAGTTCAGCCGACTGATCCCTAATGTGCTTACTCTTCTGCAGTATAAAAAGTGCAGATGCCCAGACACTAAGTATAGTTACTCCGAGCACCGAGTATATGGTAAGGCCAAACTCAAACAGAGTGAAGACGGCTATAATAAGAAATAAGCGACTACCCTGATATAGTACACTAGCTATCTGCACGTTACCTATCTCCTTCCTTAATAGTAAGGCCTGCTGGGTGAAGGACTTATAAACTTCAGGAAATACTATGAGCAGCAGGCCAATAACAAATAAAGTAGTTTGTAAAGGCGAAGCTCCTTGTCGCAGGAGGACGGAAGTGCCGTAAATACTGGTGAAGACAAAGGCTATGATCGTAACCCTAATCCTTATATAAGCCACTGTTCTAAGTAGTGAAGCAAACTTAGTTTTATTTTGCCATACCTTTCCACCTATCGCATTAAAGCCTATCATAATTCCAGAGTCAGAGAGTATGTTGAGCATAGCTTGTATAGAAAATAAAACAGTGTACATAGCATAATCTGCCTTTGGCATTTCTCTGACAAGAAGTATACTTGTTCCGAAGCCAATTATCTGCAAGAGCACTTGCGAACCTAGCACCTTTAAAATTGCCTTAAGCCAGGTAGTCGTAAATTTATTCGCTACAGATTTTATTGGGAGAGACTTGGTTAATCTAAAAACATACATAATCTATTCTTATTATAACCAGCTCTTAATCTTAGTGATAGCTACTGAAGCACTTTAGGAAAGTATAGATTTTTTTCTTTTACTCCCGTACTCCCCATACCCATAACCATATTTATGCCTGCCGTCAGGCTTTGCGTCATTCAGCACGACCATTGGGTGGCTCAACTCTTTGTTTCGATAGATACTTTCGAGTATTGCTATTTGTTCCTTATAAGTATAATTATACCGTATCACATAAATAGTGGAGTCTATCAGACTGCTAAGACAGAACGCATCCGCCACTTGCCCTACGGGTGCAGTATCTATGATGATGTAGTCAAAGCTTTCCTTTAAATTATCAATCATATGGCCTAGTTTAGAGGACATCATCAGTTCAGCAGGATTAGGTGGTATAGAACCGGCACCAATCACAAATAACCCTTCGTTTTCTTCTGAGGCCATGACAATATCATCTAAAATTATGGAGTCGGAAACCAGGTAATCCGAAATACCAAGGCCATGGGGCAATCCTAGATAGCTACATAGGTTAGGGCTTCGTAAATCCAGTTCCAGCAACATGACTTTCTTCCCTGTCAATGCCATAGTTGCCCCAAGGTTTACACTGAAGAAAGTTTTCCCCTCTCCGCTCATACCAGATGTAACAAGTATAACCTTATTCTCCTTGTCCACCGCTGCAAAATGAAGCTTGGCTCGAATAAGCCGAAACATCTCCACGATTGGGGAGCGATTGCCAGCCGTAACTACAAGTGCCTCTCCCGAAGTGTTATGAACCAGTTCGCCGATTATGGGGGCACCTGTCAGTAACTCAACATCTTTCAGTGTTTGTATTTTTGTGTTGAGTAAATTATAGACAAAGATGCCAGCAAATGGTACAGCTAATCCTAATAAGATTGACATGAGGTAAATATTCCGTTTATTAGGGCTTATAGGGTAGTCTGTAGCAATAGCCGGATCAACAATCCTTGTATTAGAGATACTTGCAGCCAAGGATATAGCCGCTTCCTCTCGTTTTTGAAGCAGGTACAGGTACAGGTTCTGTTTTATAGCCTGCTCCCTGTTGATCTCTAGCAACTCCCTCTCCATAGAAGGCACTTTACTTATCTTCGATTTGTATTGACCAGAGCTTGCCTTTAGGTTATTGCTTGTGATGATGAGCCCTTTCTTTATATTCCTTAGGTTTTCAATTATATTAGTCCGGAGATCCTCTAACTGCTCGTTAATATTTTGGACCAGAGGGTTGTTCGGAAAGGCATTTCTTAGAAGGCGCTCACGCTCTAATTGCAACTCATTGAACCTTGCTATCAAACCAGCAAGTGTAGGATCTTGAATGGTTAGCGTACTAGGAACCATCTTATACTGGTTATTATTGCTTCCTAAGTACTCTTCAATTGACTCTAATATGTCTATCTGTATAGCCCACTCTGAAAGCTTGTTATTATACCCTGCGGCTTGCTCCAAATACTGCGAAGCCAGTGAACTTACATCTGTCAGCTCATTTTGACGTTTATAATCTTCAACATTTTTCTCTACGTCTGACAACTCTGTGGTAATATATTTTAGACGCTCATCCAGAAACTCGATGGTGTTTGCTGCCTGCAGGTTCTTATCCTCAATTGCCTCATTATTATATACTTCAATAAGCTTATTGATGATGTTTATACCCTTCTCCGGCAATGGGTCTACCAAGCTGATCTCCAATACACTGGCATCATCACGCTTAGGTAAAATATACAGCACTTGGTTATAGTGCTGTGCAACTTTCTTCAGATCCTGAAAAACAACCTGAATCTTTTTACCTGCCCAATTTTGTCCGGCGTTATTAGGTGCAGTTACGATAGTGAAAGCACCATAGGGCCTGTTAACCTGTTGGCCAAATCTGTTAGATGTTACTTTACCAGAGTCTTCTTCAAGAAGGTAAGTGTTGTTCGATTTTAGATGAATGAACACTGACTTACCATAGGCTGTCGAGTCAAACCGGCTGATAAGAACACTGATTGGCACATCCCTCCCATAAATCTCTGTGCTCTTCACGCGCCCTTCAACTAAGTAGCCCACAGACAGGTTAAGCTCACTGACTACACGCTGCATGAGGCTTAAAGAATAAAGTACTTCTATTTCATTATTGATATTCTTCGCAGACTTATTGATACTTATGTCTCCCAATGCGCCTACATCAGGACCGTTTTCACTACCCTTTAACAGAATAGTACTAGTTATACTATATTGCGGGATGGTATAATACAAACAGTATAGATAAGCTCCGCCAAAACCTAACACTCCCCCCACTAAAAAGAGATACCAGAACTTCGCATATTGGTTGATAATTTCCCTAATATTCTTAGCCTGTGGCTGCTCAGATTTGAGCGGGAAAAGTTCATTTTCTCTCATAGCTTTCTGCTCCTAAAATACCTGTGTTACAAGTATGGTCACTACAGACAATAGAGCTAATCCAACAGAGAGTCCAAATTGAAAATTAGCGCGCCCGGGGCTAACCTGTACAGCTTTTACTTTATCCGGCTCTACATAAACGATATCGTTTTGTTGTAAATAGAAGTACGGGGAGTTAAGCACCTCTTTGTTGTTTAAATTCACCCTTGATGTTATGCGTTTGCCATCCTGTTCCCTTAAAATCAACACATTCTCGCGCTTACCGTAAGGCGTCATGTCACCTGCAAGCCCTAGCGCTTCCAGTACATTTATCCGCTCATGCGGCACAGTGAACGTAGAAGGATTGTTTACCTCGCCAATGACAGTGATTTTAAAATTCATATACCTCATATCAACAATCGGATCTCGGGCGTATTTACTTAAAACTGAAGTTAGTCTCTCCTTAGCCTCCTCTTTTGTAAGCCCTGCCAAGTGTACCTTTCCTAGTACCGGGATAAGTACATATCCATTTTTGTCCACTTGGTAACCAACCGGCTTTACGGATGCGCTCGGGTTATTTCCTCCACCTCCCCCAACCTGAATGATACCACTGTTGAACATTACATTTGACTCAGCACTAAGGCTAGTAATTGTAATATCCAGAATATCATTTACCTGAATTCTGGGCTCAACATCATTAGTGATCTCTTCTTCCTTTGTCTCCTGTTCTCTTAAATCACTTAGGTATGTTAAATTCCTGGGTGAGCAAGCAATCAGAAACAGTAGGCAGCAAAAAGAAAGGGCTTTGGAAATCATAAAACGTGTGTTAGCAGTCACTAAAACTATTTTATGTCATATACGACATTAATAAAATATTAATCATAATTTTTGTTACTTTTTTTATAAAGCACCAAATCATTCCGAATATGTGAGCAACATATGCATATACCTTTGGCTAGTATTATTAAAAAAAAGCTTAAAACAATACTATTATGCAGAAATAATAACACATCACCCAAATAAGTACATCCTATGTTATATAATAGTAAGATTTGCAATTCTGTCTCAGAATACTTACTATATACGGGTCCCTTAATCTGGCTGTAACATTGATTTGCTCATAGTAACTGCAAGTACTTCCTGTGTGAAGCATTCAGTCACAAATTTTATCTCCTCTTGCTTCATCGGTACATAGAGAGGCAGAATAATTGAATTATCCTGTAAATCCTCTGAGACAGGAAGCGAGACATCGGTCGCATACTCTTTATAGGCTGTTTCCCGATGTGTATTCATAATACCCCGTCTGGTAGCTATACCTCTATCCAGCAGCTTTTGCATCAAGGTATTTCTACTTACTGCAGCTGTGTCTTTCAGATAAATACTATAGGATTGGTAGTTGCTAAAATAGCCATCATACTCCTGTGGCAATCGAATTGAATCAATATCTTTAAATGCCTGATCATAAGCCGCCGCGATTTTTCTGCGTTCTTCAACAATCCAGTCCAGCTTCTCGAGTTGCTTAATACCTACTGCAGCTTGTATATCAGTCATGCGGTAGTTATACCCAAGCTCCACATGGTCTTCAAAAATTATTCTGCTAGCCTCATGGCGAACCCGATCGTTAACAGACATGCCGTGCTGCCTTAACAGCTTCAGCCTATTATAGTAATCTTCCCGGTTCGTTGTAATCATACCTCCATCACCTGTTGAAATCACTTTTCTGGGATGAAAAGAAAAGCATACTAGCTCAGAATGAGAACCTATTTTTGCTCCTTTATAAGCCGAGCCAGCTGCACAGGCAGCATCTTCTAGAAGTTTGAGGTTATACCTGCCGCATAAGTCTTTAAAGGCATCAATATCTGCAGGCATACCTATCTGATGCACGAGAAGTATGGCTTTAGTTCTGTCTGTAATTCTTGCTTCAGCATCAGCTGCATCGAGGTTATAGGTGTCCGGTTCTACCTCCGCAAATACGGGCGTGGCACCTACATACCTGATGGCATTGGCTGTTGCGATATAACTCATGGAGGGACAAATCACCTCGTCACCTGGGCCAATGCCGGCAACTATCATAGCAAGATGCAAGGCAGTTGTGCAGTTCGAAACAGCTACAGCATACTTGGCGCCTGTATACGCAGCAAATTTCTCTTCGAACTCCTGCACCTTTGGCCCCTGCGTAATCCAACCTGATAAGATGGTATCATAAGCCGCCTGGGCTTCTTCCTCTGTTAAGTAAGGTTTTGCGATAGGTATCATATGCTAAATGTTGTTTCCTGCTTTCTCTCAAAATACCACTTGCTCAATTCAGCCAATCCTTCTTCTAAGCTTATTGTAGGCTCAAAGTGGAGCAGATCTCGTATTTTGCTATTGTCTGCCAATCTTCTGCTTACCGGGTTCACCGTGTTTTCCTCCCTGTGTTCAGGTATTAAGGATGAGTTATTTACCTTCAGAAGTATCTCAAGCAGTTCCTTCAAACTTGTTTCCTTACAGTTGCCAACGTTAAAAACCTCATCTGTCACCCCTGATAGCAATGCGGCTACATTCGCTTTGGCTACATCCCTGACGTACACAAAATCCATGGTGGTACTCCCATCCCCGTAGATTAAAGGGGCCCTGTTTTCCCGAATGCAGTCCAGCCACCGAATCATCACTTCGGTATACTTACCGTCCGTATCCATGCGGGCGCCATACACATTAAAATAGCGCAGTGCCACATAGTCCAGGCCATACATGAACTTAAAGCTTCGGAACAACTGCTCTCCCCATAATTTGGCTCCCCCATAGAAGGTTTGGTTATCATAAGGGTTGTCTGTTTCCGGTGTAGGGAAGTGCTGCGCCAATCCATACACCGAAGCACTGGAGCTATAGATTACTTTTTTCACTTTATACTTAGCACACAACTCCGCCAGGTTAAAAGTAGCTCCCAACATTACTTCAAAACCTTCCCGGGGATTTGCAGCGCAGGCATTTATCCGTAGGGCCGCCATATGGAAGACATAGTCTGTACCTTCAACACATTTTTCCAGTATAGTAATATCTCTTACATCCTCTTCCACAAACTCCACCACCGGGTTGTGGATGAAGGAGCTCATATTGTCGATGCTTCCGCGTATGAGATTATCCAGAATAATTACTTTGGCCGGCTCGTACTGCAGCAGTTCTTCAACTACGTACGAACCTATAAAACCTGCGCCGCCTGTTACCAGGATGCGACTGTTCTTTATTTTGTTATGCATGGGCTTGGTTGTTTATGCTGAGTACAATAATTCCGGTGATGATGAGGATGAAACCTACGAAAGAAAGCATCGATAGCCTATCCTGAAACAGATAGTAGCCAACACCTATCGTAAGTATAAAATTTATACCTGTGGCAATAGGTATGATAAGCGAGAAGTTATTTGTAGATAAGGCCTTAAAAAAAGCAAGAGCTGAAAAAACAATTAATATAAAAGCAGCCACAAATGGTAGGTTTAACATGAGCCTTAACCACTCTCCTATTGTCTCCAGGCTCTTTCCTTTAAGTTGATATTTGATTAATGCGGCTCCTGACACGTTGAAAGCAGCATACAGCAGGATATATAAGATTGTTTTGCTCATTTGTATACATCTAAAAGTACGTTACCCACATGCGAAGGCTCCACCGCCTCTTCTACTACCTCATCAATTACAAAAACAGGTCTCTTCCTACTGGCATCAAGGGTTCTCCATAAGTATTCTGCAATAATACCTAGTGAAATGTTCGTAATGCCAAACCCTACCATTAGGATGGATAGCAGTGCTGGCCAGCCAGTGGCTAAATCATCAAAAAATATCTTCCGGAAAATAATATAACCTGACCAGGCAATACCCAGCATAAAGAAGACTATTCCAATAAATGACACTAGCCGAATCGGGGCAAAGGAAAACGCTACAAAGGAGTCAATCAAAAGCTTTATCTTCTTAGATAAAGTCCATTTTGACTTCCCGGCTAATCGTTGTCTCTTGTCATATGTAATACCTGATTGCTTGAAACCAAAATTCAGAATCTGTATAAACACTGAAGAATTGTTCTCGATACCGTTATCCAAGCATGCCTTCACTTTTTTGCTGAACATGACTATATCAAACCCTTTTTTGGGGAAGTTTGGGACTGCGTAGTTGCGCATCAGCATTGCATAAGCTGATGAGAAAAGCTTCTCAGAAGTGGACACCGCTGTTGAGTTTCTGAATGCCCAAGCTATATCAACTCTTTTACTTTCTATTTCTTCATACAGCCGGCTTACCAACGTGAGAGGGTCCTGTAAATCAGCGTACATGAATGTGATATAGTCACCTTGTGCCTTCTGAATGCCCGCTCGCAAGGCGGCGTGCGAACCGAAGTTTCTGGAAAAGCTTATGATCTTGTACGTATAGGCATGATGCGGAGCTTCTCTCAGTCTTTCCATTGTGGCATCAGACGAGCCATCGTTCACAAAGACAACCTCAGTAGAGAACCTAGGCTCGTCGTGGAAGTATGAATTCAATTCAGAAACCAGATGATGTATGTTCTCCTCCTCGTTGTAGACTGGTATAATCACCGATACTTTTGCCATGCCACTGGTGTTTAAAATACTTCGTGCTTGATATGGGCATTCAAGTCCCTGGCAGGGTTTCCCACCATTTTAGCATTACCCTTTACATTATTCAGAACATTGCTCCCTAAGCCTACCAGCGATGCATCACCTATACTTATGCCGTTGATGATATTGGAGCCGCTTCCGATGTAGCAGTTCTTTCCGATAGTGGTCCCTCCGGCAATAACCACATTGCTCCCTATGAGCGTGTAATTGCCGATTACTGTATCATGGTGTACCACAGAGTTCGGAAGTATACATACATGGTCCTTTACCTGAGCATTGCTTGTAAGCACCACACCCGCCATAATGAGGCAATTTATTCCTATCTGCACGCCTCTTCCAACCGATGCTTTGGGATGTATGACTGATATAAATCGACTTTGGTCTATACCTAATGAGTTGATTATTTCCCCACGCATCCGAAAAGATGCCGAGCTGCCCGGTACTGCAAGCACGTATGCCTCTCTATATTGATTCAGAATATCGCGGGTATAAATATCATAGTGGCTTGACTCTTTTCGGATATCATCTACGAAGCCAATAAAATCATACTCATCGGTGCTGATACAATCAAGAGCTTCGATTCCGTTGCCGTTGAATGGGAAGATTATGAGCTTCTTCTTAGGCATTGCCGTAGGCATTAACTTTCTCAATCACATAACTTACCTCCTCATTCGTCATCTCAGCATACATGGGCAACGACAGGCAATGCCCTGCCAGATATTCAGCGTTAGGGAAGTCCCCCTCCTTATAGCCTAAGCATGTATAAGCCTTCTGCAAATGGCAGGGAACAGGATAGTGTAATCCAGGAAATATATTATGCTCATTCAGATACTTTAGGAGGTCGTCCCTATCCTGCGTGGTCACCACAAAAAGATGGTACACAGATTCGCCCCATTCCGGCTGGTACTGCAATTGAATGTGGGGACTGTTAATCTCTTGCTGGTATCGCTTGGCTATTTCTTTCCTGCGGGCATTCCAACCTGGCAGGTATCTTAGTTTCACGCTTAAGGATGCTCCTTCAAGCCCGCCCATCCGCATGTTATAACCTACTTCATCATGGTAGTAGCGAACGGACGCACCATGATTACGCAAGCTTTGCAGGTGTTTGTAATACACCTCTTTATTAGTTGTAATGCCTCCTGCCTCCCCACATGCACCTAAATTCTTACCGGGATAGAAGCTAAAGCACCCCATTTCCCCAAGGCTTCCCACAGGAACTCCTTTATACCTGGCACCTTGGGCCTGAGCGGCATCTTCCAGCAAATAAAGGCCGTATTTCTGACAAATAACCTTTAGCGCATCCACATCAAAAGGAAGCCCATAAAGATGCACACCTATAACAGCCTTGGTTCGGGAGGTGATCCGTTCTTCCACCTTGCTCGGGTCTATCTCCCATGTGTCAGGGGAACAGTCCACAAACACTGGAGTAGCTCCTGTATAAGTCACCCCCCAGGCAGTAGCAATAAAGGTGTTGGCTGGCACTATTACTTCATCGCCAGTCCCTATGCCTAAAGCTAGCAGCGCCAGATGCAGGGCGGAAGTTCCGTTGTTAACTCCTACGGCATACTTTGTTCCACAGAAAGCAGCAAAGTTATGTTCGAACTCCTCCACGAACGGCCCTCCCGAGAAAGCAGTGTTTTCATATACTTTCTCAAACGCTTCAAACATTTCATGCTTAATCTGCTCATGCTGCCCCTTCAGGTCAAGGCAAGGTATTTTCTCCCGGATAGCTATCGTTTCCATATCAGACAAGTATTTGATCGGTGCTTTTAATAACTTTAGCCGGGTTGCCAGCAACAACAGCATTATCAGGCACATCTTTGGTTACCACTGAACCGGCCCCTACAATAGCATTCTTGCCGATGCGAATGCCACATAATATGGTAGCACTGGAGCCGATGGAGGCACTGTCTTCCACATAGGTTTCCACGCAAGTCCAATCTTTCTCACTCTGCAGAGAGCCGTCCTCATTAGTTGCCCGTGGGAATTTATCGTTTATGAAAGTGACGTTGTGACCCACAAATACATTGTCAGCTATGTGTACACCCTCGCAAATGAAAGTATGGCTGGATATTTTGCAGTTCTTACCGATGGAGGCTCCTTTCTGAATCTCCACGAAGGTGCCCACTTTTGTGCCATCTCCTATGGTGCAGCCATAGGCATTTACAAAGTTGTAAATCTTCACATCCTTGCCGAGTCTCACATTATGCAAGCTCTGTTTTTCGTTGTCAATAGTTATGATATCCATTGCGTTAGATTAAGATTTCGTGGTTGGTATGTACTGCTGGTACTGTTGAGGACTCTAGAATGACTTCGCGCCCGTTGTGCTTAATAGACTCGTTAGATGCTTCAAGGATCCGGACAACATCTAACCCTAAATGGCAGGATGACTTCGGTTGCTTCTGCTTCTGGACACATTGTATAAAATCATTGGCCATGCCTAGAAGTGCCTCAGTGGTTTCAAGCTTTGGAACATGAATATCACCTGTTCTGTAGTCGATGCGCACCTTTTTTATCTCTTCATCATTGAGGTAACTGTACCCCGTATCGTAGATTTTGACTTTCTCTGTTGGTTCGAGGTCGTTGTAGAGAATCATTTTCCGGTCCCCCCCTATCAGCATCATTCTCACTTTCACTGGGCTTGTCCAGGAACAGTTAAAGTGCGCAATAAACCCAGAGGCATAGTTTACGGTCAAATAGGCAATGTTCTCAATGTTATTATTAGTATGGGTAATACCCGTAGCGTTGACACTGTAGGGGCGCTCACGTACGATATAGTTTAAGATGGAGAGATCATGAGGGGCCAGGTCCCAAAGCACGTTTATATCTGATTGGAATAGCCCGAGGTTAATCCTGGTTGAGTCAAGATATTTTATATTCCCTAGCTCTTGGTTATCTACCAGTTGCTTCATTTTCTCCACAGCGCCTGTATACAGGAAGGTATGGTCGACCATGAGCATTACATTTTTCTGCATCGCGAGGTTTATGAGAAGTTCAGCCTCCTCAGTAGAAGAAGTCATAGGCTTTTCTATCAGCACATGTTTGCCCTCCGCCAGCGCTTTTCTGGCCAGCGTAAAATGAGAAGATACCGGTGTCGCGATGATGATGGCGTCAATGTCAGGATCGTAAATGATATCATCGGCATCCTTTATCCCTGCAATAGAGGGAAAAGTTTTTGCAAGTAGCTGCAGCCGCTCTGGTCGCGCATCCGCCACAGCTTTCACGCAGCAATCATTTGCAGCAAAGAAATTCCTGACAAGGTTAGGTCCCCAGTACCCATATCCTATGATGCCTACATTTACCATAGTCTGCTCTTTAAATTATGGATTTTATACCTGCTACTATATTATAAGCTCTTGTTTTCCCTCACAAACACTCTGTAGGGACCATAAGGCTTCCTATTAATATGATATAGATTTCTTATCCGCATTTCATTGGTAGTCACACCGGTAAAGGACTCAGCCGGGCTGTCATATAAACTGATACTGCCCTTATCACGCCATCCATCTCTCATTAGCTCCACCTCAAGCTCCTTGGAGGGCTGCTCAATTATGGCGTAATCTACATGCGGCAGAATTTTGAGGAGGACCTCTAATGATAAGGTGGCATTGAAGGGTAAATATGCACGATACATGCTCCAGCCAGCAGAACGCCCAATGTAGTAAAGCTCATACGGAACGTAAACATTATAATTTCCCCTGCCTACCATTGTCAACGCAGCTTGATAGACAAGATTTCTATCTCTTTCCTCACGCCCTATAATTGCTACACCTGTTCGTGCAACCAGTGTTAAGCTAACTGCCCATAAAAGGATTAAACTCAGCGCACCTAATTTCAACACTGTCTTTCGTTTAAAGAACCCAGAATCCTGCTGCAGAAAAACAGAGATAAGTACTATAAAGTATGGAAGCAGATACTGTACTCTACTTGTGTAGACCAATGTATTTAGTAGTATAACACCAATCAGTACAACGCTGAGCACATGGCCAATTTCTTTTAAAGAGGATGCTGCTACCAAGGCAGTGATAAATACAAAAGGAGTAAACTTGAGAATCCTAAGCAACTCTGTAAACTGCGAAAAGAAGTATTCAAAGTAAGGTTGATGATTTGTGCCATCTCCTTGATTCAAGTTTATACTTATGGCTTTAACCATGTTTTCGAAAAGAGTGAGAAGTCTCGGGGCTATTGGTAGCAGCAGTATAATGCAGGTGGCCAAGCAACCCAAAGTAAAACTCAATGAGGGTACAATTATTCCCTTTCGTATCCCGAATAGCGTTACACTCTTCTTGAGTAAAAAGACAAACTCCGATAAAATCAATGGAAATAGTAATAATGCAGATACCCATGTGAAAGCAGCAATTGCCGCTATCGCACCGCTTGCAATGACGAACAGCTTTGACGTTAAACCACTTTCAAGATTTAGTGAAGCGTATCTTAGTAAGAAACAGCTTGTCAAACATAGCGCCATCGCCCAACCATCGACGCGGCCTGTAGTATAGGCCTGTACAAAGAGCGGATCTAAGAGAAAAGCAAGTCCTAGAACAAATGCTATTGCCTTAGCTACCCCTCTTATACGAAGCCAGCCTACCATAACTGTTGCAGCCGCTAATGCTCCCAGCAGTGCAGAATACCGAGGTCCTAACTCCCCCAGTATTTTATAGGATACTTCCTGAAGAACAGGTCCTATATAGGATAAAAGAAAAACAGGTGTACCGGTCTCTGTCATCCAGGCAATAGACCAGTCTGTTTCCGGGTCAAGTATAACTCTTCCTAAATCAACATTCATTAATTCATCAACAAACAGAAAGGGGGCATACTCTAAAGTTGATGTGATTATGAGAGACACCATTGCAATTGCAAACAGCCACATCCACCAAAAGCGGTCTTTTGATAATCTTCTAAAACCCAAATATGAAAGTTGAGGATTTAGAACTTCTGTAGATGTCATTCTGGGTTGCATAGCTCGCTGTCTAGACTTGTAACATTGGTAAAAATTAGATTACTGTAATTTGTACTTTAGCTTCGTAGTAAGTTTTGTAAGGGTTATGCAGATGTCATTAATTGGCTAGTTGAGTTTAAAGGCTGCTGTTTTTGCAAAAGGTGTATCACGAGAGTAAAGTAAGTAGGATCCGTAGCTTTCTTTGCCCTGCAAAAACCACAGTAGAACATCCCTGTCTCTATTTTCGGTTGTAAACCTCTGCCTCACGGGTTGGTCATCACCTAAATGCAAAGCACGCTTATACCTCAACCCAGCCTCTTCTAGCTGGTATGCAAGCTTTGCGTCTATGCTGCCCCGCGGAAATATGGCATAGTCCATATGATTGAGAAGCTCGATGACTTTGCTATCCGGTACGTGATTTACTTCTCTTATCCAATTCCCCTGATTGTCAAAGGAGTACTGTATGTAGGGTGTGTACAGATTCCACCCAAGTGATCTCCCTACAAAATAGAACTCATAGGTGAAGCCTAAATAAACATTATAGTTGCCTGGACCAATCCCAGTGTTCGCTACTTCATAAATCTTTTCGCGGTCACGCACGGTTTTGCCTTCGGTCCCAAGTATGGTTCTAAGAAAAAGAGAGGTTCCTACAGACCAGAATATTAAGAGTATTAGTGCTCCCTTACTTGCTCTTTGGAACAGTAAGCTTGATGGCTTATCGGCTAATCTTATAAAGAGCCCACTGCTCAGAACCAATAAGTATGGCATTAAATAAAGTACCCTAAACTCATAAATTAAGGTGGAAAAAATAATGGCAATTGCTGTAAGGCACACCACCACTACTGCACCATGCTTCCGATATGCTATAGCCCCAAATAAAGCTAGTATAGGCAGAATTGGGCTAAACGTTTTGACAAATGCTTTTATCATTTTTACCCAAGACTGGTACTGAAACACTCCAGAAAAGCGCTCTTGTATTGTCTTGGTAACATCAATGTTTTGTGAGAACATAGTGGTCATGTCATTGTAGATTATTACAATGCTCTGCAGAACAGGTAATATCAAAACACCTATTCCAATCAGTGCTCCAGAGGCAAACACGACACCATTTATCAGTATGCTCCTCCAATTCCCTGGCCCTGCATTTTCAGACTTTGGAAGTTGAATGAGTTCTAGCAATATAAGCGGATAAAGAAAGACTGCAGATGGCCAGACTAATGCAGCCATAGCAGCCAACCCTCCAGCTACCATAATTTGCCATCTGAAAGCCGTATTTCTATCTTTCTTTAACTCTGAATGCAAAATCCAGCAGGCAGCAAGACACAACGCGACCACCCAACTGTCGACCCTCGCCATTCGCTGGGAAAGGAGAAACAAGGGGTCGAGCAAAAATGCTAAGCTAAGACCAAACGCAGCATAAACTGGCACCTTGCGCGCAAGTATCCAGCCAAGAGCCATGGTTGCAGCAAGAAGCCCACCTATAAGTGAAGCTATTCTTGGTCCCAATCCAGAAGGTCCAAACAGGTGAAAACTCGCTTCTGCAATTAATGGCCCCACATATGACCATAAAAGCAGTGGTTTCCCCTCGGCCACTCTCCATGTTACCGCCCAATCACTCTGAGGATGCAGGGCTAACCTTCCATAATCTGTGATCTGTGCCTCGTCCTGCTGAATATGGGGTAAGACATCTATTGTTAAAAGCTGCACCAGGAAAGAAACCAGCATAACAACCATCCATATCCCCCACAGCCACTTAACGGCCAAAGCTTTTGCTTGTAGCTTAGTAAAAAACTTGCCAGAGTGAGGATAGGATATTACCTGCATTGACATACTAGGTATAGGGTTAATAAATAAATATTGGTAGTTAATTAGCCTTAGGAAGCCCCTCCTTTTCATAAACCGTATAGGGGCCATAGGGCTGTCTCGGTATAAAGAAGAATGTTTGCAGCCTGGTTTTATTTGTTACTTTGTGGTCTGAGCCATTCAGCGGAACTTTATAAATTCGATAAATTCCTTTTTCACGCATACCTGCTTTCCGTATTTGTTCTTCAAGTTCAGGTGTTAAGCGTGGCAAAGGCATAATAGCAAAGTCGACTTTATCAAGAGTTAGCTGAAGTACCCCGGGATTTAGAAGCGGGTCTACCCCTACTGCCAGGTATGGCTTGTACATCTTCCAGCCCAAAGAGCGACCTGTGTAGTAGAACTCATAAGGGAACGAGTAGACAGTGTGTTCACCTACCCCAATCATATTCTGAGCGGCCTCATATATTTGCCGTCTTTCAAGTTCTTTCCTTCCCTCAATGGCTATAATGGAACGAGCAACTAATGAAAGGCCTATAGACCAGACTAGAAGAGTAGCTAAGGCTAAAACTGATGTAAACTTGTTTTTGCTTTTCAATTCATATCCTCTTCCCTGGATAAACAGGACAGAGGCCATTACAATAAAGTAGGGTAGTAAATACTGGATACGGTGTGA
Source organism: Pontibacter chinhatensis (assembly GCF_900113285.1). Lineage (GTDB taxonomy): Bacteria > Bacteroidota > Bacteroidia > Cytophagales > Hymenobacteraceae > Pontibacter > Pontibacter chinhatensis. The sequence goes on along the minus strand of NZ_FOOT01000005.1, from coordinate 332,244 downwards.
GTAAACTACTGTCGCAATCATCAACAAAACAACCGTTACCCCAGCAGTTATTAGGCCCCATTCACGTCCTCGGATAGCTCCTATCAAGGCCATCAGTACCAGGAATGGACTGAATTTTAAAACCTGCAACAGGTGTTTGATACCGTTGATTATTTGCTGAGATTCCAGTAAGGTATAGTTGGCAGTACCTGTTCGAGAGTTAATGACAACTCCATCAACTATATTACCAAAAAGGGCAAATAACTTAGGAGCAACTGGAATAAGCAGAAAAAGTGATGTTACTGCTCCACCTATTGCAAATAAAAACATAGCATTAGCTAAGTATATTTTCCTACTAGGGCTGTTTGTTTTCTTCCTGTTAGAAACAGTGAAGAGTTGAAGCAATATTAAAGGCAGCAAGAAAATAACAGATGGCCAGATAAAGAATGCAAGTGCCGTGGAGCCACCAGCAAACATGGATTCAGGCCTCACGGTAGAGCTTTGTTCTTCTTTGTTTATACTTTCTAAGCTCCAACATGCAGCAAGGCAAGCAGCCATAGCCCAGCCATCTACACGACCTATAGTGTATGCCTGCACAAAGATAGGATCGAGCAGAAGAATTAAACCTAGAAACACACTTACGTGACCTGAAGCGCCTCTTGCATGTAACCAGCCTACCATAGCTGTTGCCGCTGCTACTGCACCAAGAATTCCAGAAATTCTTGGTCCATACTCTCCTATACTTAGGAAGGATAACTCCTGTAGTACAGGACCAATGTAGAAGAACACAAAGGCTGCTTGGTTCCTCTCAATCATCCATGCTATACTCCAAGTTGTATCAGGCTGCAGAATGACTCTCCCCAAATCAACAGTCATAAATTCATCTATGTGCATGAATGGCGCAATATCCAGCACAAGAAAGAACGTAAATATTACTGGGCACAAAGCTGCAACCCACAACCACCATATCTTCTTTATATCACTGCTCACGCTACCAGATGGTACGTCAACAGTAACAGCTATAGCAGTTTTAAAAGGAGAAGCAAGCTTCATGGTCTTATAAGTGGGAATAAGATTTGAATTTCGTTTGCTTACATCATACGCAATAATTCAATTTATTATTTAAATTATTAAATTAAATATTTGCAAAGATGGTATTCTTTCATTTTTAATTAGTAAATACCAAATTAAAATAGGTAAGAGATAGGTCGCAACGATTTTAATTGATTATAATTTTTTTTATACTATGTATTCAGGGTACTGTAAATGCCAATGTGTGTCTAACCTAAATAGTTCTGAACAGGCTTTTTGATGCTTTAATTATCAACTAAGCAGAAAGAAATAAAGAAAATATACTTGAAAAACAGAAATAGTCTAAATTTATACAACCATAATATAAAATTAAGCCGTATAAAGGTAAGTCATCTTATGCAACATACATGCAGCCTATAATGGGTAATGCAAATTTGGTTTAGAACCGCACTCTTAGACTCCCCTTCTAGTTTAATGAAAAAGAACCTGTATTATGAAAGCTAAACATATAGTATTTATGCAGTTATGAAAACACTAATCATCAGATCACTACTTATTTTGCCCTTGTTTGCATGGTGCTTTTCATCAGATCTCAATGCCCAGGGCAGATCACAAGATAGGCCAGGTCGCAGTGGCGAAGCACCGGGTAGAAACAAAGGTGCTACGGGTGTCCCAATTGATGGCGCTAGTGGAGTGCTGCTTGCTGCAGGAGCTGCCTATGGACTCAAGAAGCTAAGGGACTTTAGAAAGCAGAAGAACAATCCAGAGTAAACATCTCAGTTTGTTAAACTTCCTTTTGCAGTTCATAAAGTATGAAAGAGTATTTACATATTCTTCGCTTCTTGCTATTTACCTTTGGTTTGTGCCTGTGCTGGTTCATACTCTATGACTTTTGGCTGAGCAGCTTAGAGGATCAACTTACATTTAAAGTGGTTAATGCTAGCGTAGCTCTACTGAGCGCACTTGGCTACAATGCCAAGGCAAGTGATTATATGATCCAGATAGATGGGGCTGATATGGTCTTTGTTTATCACGCCTGTAACGGCATGATTCTTATGGCTTTGTTCAGTGGATTTGTTATCGCATTTCCAGGACAGTGGAAACTAAAGCTACTCTATATCCCATTCGGGATCCTCGTCATAAATATTGTCAACGTGTTACGGGTTACAGCATTAGCTATCAACGCACAGTACTATAGTCATACCGTTGAGTTCAATCACAAGTATACCTTTACCATAATTGTATACGCTGTTATTTTTGCGCTCTGGATGTTGTGGGTTAAAAGGTTTTCAGGGCTAAATAAATATGTTTCAGAACAAACCTCTAAAGCTTAACCAGCAACGTTCAAAAAAGAGATGGGCTATACTTAGTGGCTTAGTCAGCATATTAATTCTTGTAGGTCTTTATGAAACTCCTATAAAGGAATCGGTAATTATAGGTTTTAGTAACACCCATAACCTTTTTCTCGAACCTGACCCGAATATTCACCACTCTCTTTACTCTCTAAAAAATGTGGACAGGCTAGCGAATCTTTTGTATAGGATTTTATACAGCGGTGTGTGCATGTTAATAATTCATACCTACTTTTTAAAACCTCAGCTTAGCAAATTAGCTTTTCTCTTTTACTTTTTCCTATACGCAAGCACTTTAACTTTATACTTTGTTGCGGAGCAACTACAAATGTCGTCACTTCACATAGTTGCTTTCAGATTAGACTCTTTGTTGATCTCACCTATGCCTATTGTTATTTTGATTCCAGCTCGTTATATAATGTATTTATCAAAAAGCAATGCCACTTAGTACAGCAAGCTGAGATTGTGTCCATAATCATTATCCTCCTACTCACTTTATTACCGAACAAAATCTCACTTCAGCTTCCCCTCTTTTTTGCTCATTTTGATGATAAGACAGAATAAGCAGGTGTATTGTGTATCTGTAAAATCTAAAATAGTGGTGTTTACCTCCTATTTAAAGTCTTTCACTAAAGAAAGATAACAAACCATATCTTAGAAGGAATATTTTAGTATAATTTCAATATTAATATTTAATTTTCCTACACACATCCTCCTCTTTGTTATCACCCTGTGTTGTAACATAAAAAGGTCAGTGTATAAAAGTACAAAGTAACACATCCTATGGCTCATAAATACGCTACCATATTTAAATGGATAAACGTCGTAGTGGACTATGCGCTACTAAATGGTACTTTATACTTCTCTTTCCTAATGACCGATAACTCTATGGCTTGGATGGATGTGTATGACTACCGACTGACTATACTGCTTCTTAACTTCTGCTGGTTTTACGGGGCTAGTATTTTCAACATCTACAGCAACCTCTTAAAACGTGAGGCAGTGCCAATCTTGTCAGCAAATATTGCCTCGTTGTGCATCTTTACCACATTGGCTATCCTTATCAAGTTATCTCTGCCATATATTTATGTCCCGCCCACTCCGTTTATTTACTACTTTGCTCTTTTCCCAATACTCATACTTTCCTGGAGATTTACTTTTCTTTTACTCAGAAAACACAGCCGCTCGTTTTGGTTAGAAGCGAACAACATCGTTATTGTGGGATTGGGGCAAGTAGGGGTTGACCTTTACAACTACATCAATTCCAACCCGCAATTGGTCTACAGTATTTCTGGTGTTTTTGACGATGATAAAGCGAAAGTGCCACATTATGCAAATTATCTCGGCAAGGTAGAGGAATGCATTGAATATTCTGCTAATCACAATATTAAGGAAATATTTTGCGCATTGCCTCACAATGAAAGCGACAGAATTGAAGCCCTAATTCAGGAGTCAGACAAACATATGATCCGGTTCAGGTTGGTTCCAGATATGAAAGCTATAAGGCACCAGAATTACTTAATCGAGCTGTTCGGTTATGTTCCAGTTCTTAAGCCAAGGCAAGAGCCTCTGGAAAACAAAGCAAACGAGATAGTGAAGCGTGTATTTGATGTTATATTTTCATCTCTCGTCATACTGTTCATCCTAAGTTGGTTAACTCCGATACTTGCCATTATCATATCTTTAGAATCAGAAGGACCAATCTTTTTCAAGCAGCTACGTTCCGGCAAGAACAACAAACCCTTTTATTGCCTAAAATTCAGGAGCATGAGAGTTAACAGCGATTGTGATCAGTTGCAGGCCAGCCAGAATGACTCGCGAATAACCAGGGTTGGCAGGTTTATTAGGAGGACGAGCATTGATGAACTGCCTCAGTTTATCAACGTCTTTATGGGAGACATGTCGGTTGTAGGACCGCGACCACACATGCTTAAACATACCCATGATTACTCCCAGGTTATCAACAACTACATGGTCCGGCATTTTCTGACACCAGGTATTACCGGGTGGGCCCAGGTAAACGGATTTAGAGGCGAAACAAAGGAAACATCACTAATGCTAAAGCGCGTACAGGCAGACCTTTGGTACCTAGAGAATTGGTCAATCCTTTTAGACCTGAAAATAATTTTCCTGACGCTCTGGCACGGATTCAGGAACAATGGTAATGCTTACTAAACAAGAGGTCATTAACGCCTATTGTTATGCTGCTACGTTTCCAAGTATAAAAGTATAAAGAAAAGGTTCCATATAATACTTTAAATCATCTATACTTTGTAGTATGATAACAAACACATGAGAGTATGAGAAAGTAAGTATACCTCCCATAGATATCACAGCTAACTTCTACAGCAGCAAAAATAAAAGCCGCCGTTTGCAAAGAACCGGCGGCTTTTACATAGGTCTGGTTGCAATTACAGGCACGTGCAATTAGCCAACCTCACAGGAGATCAGCTACACCCAACAATGGGCACCACTTATATAGCGTGCACTATACTTCAACTACCAGTAATGGTCGAAACGCTTGCGTGGTGGACGCTGCTGTTTACCATAGCAGTAGTAGATGAAGTATGCCACTCCATATAGGGCCAGAACCAAACCTATAATCAATGTTTCCATAGACCCAATATACGAAATATATTTGAGAAGTTATACTGTAAACAGAATATAAATATGGGCAATCATCAAATTTTATAGTGTAAAATTTCAAAAACTATCCTTTTTACAAATATTTCAAATATTTTTCACAAATATTATATATTATTTACATCTATAACTTTAAATAATCGTATAGCACCATTATATTATTCATTTTCTACCCCTACATAGGGCCAAAAGGAGGTAATTATGGGTACCGTACGACATATTCTGCAAAAGAAAGGACACGATGTTCTTTCAATCAACCCAGACGCAACTGTATATCAAGCACTTGAACAAATGGTTGCGCAGGATGTAGGGGCCTTGTTGGTAGTGAATGAGGGGCGCTTCGTGGGTATTTTCACAGAGCGGGACTATGCCCGTAAGGTAATTCTCAAAGGAAAAGCCTCCAGACAAACCCTTGTACGGGAAATTATGAGCGAACATCCCGCCTCCGTAACACCTGACGACACAGTAGAAAACTGCATGAAGCTAATGACCCAGAAGTATATCCGGCACCTTCCGGTGATGGAGGGCAATAAGCTGGTGGGGCTCGTTTCGATTGGAGATATAGTGAAATACATTATCGAGGAGCAGAAATTCATCATCGACAACCTCGAGCACTATATAACAGGAACTTAACTGATGTCGGCTGGACTGCCAGTCGCAAAACCATAATCGCAGGAGGCGATACACTTTGGAAACAGCAGAAACAACCTTGTTATGGCCCATGGTGGTCTACGGTGCTATTGTGCTCAGCCTGGTGGGGCTTATACTTGGCCTCTCCTATGTGCTGGGGCAACGGCATAAGGAGCGCGCCACCGGCGAGCCCTACGAAGGCGGCATTGTAAGTGCAGGGGGCGCCCGCATGCGCTTCTCCTCACAGTTTTACCTGGTGGCCATGCTTTTCGTGATCTTCGATGTGGAGGTAGTATTTATACTTTCGTGGGCGATTGCTTTCAGGGAGTTGGGCTGGTATGGTTATGCCGGCGTGGCGGTGTTCATCGTGATGCTGGTGGTGGTGCTGGTATACGAGTGGCGCAACGGCGCCCTGGACTTTGGCCCGGACGGCAGTAAGATTCTGGCGGCTTATAAGCGCATCATGCAGAAGCCAGTAGCCTGAGCCCTTAAAAAGATGATTTGAAAAAGGACAAAATACCACTGGTTATACTTTGTCCGAATGAATAACCTTTAACCATACCGCCTATGAAATGGTGGCTTAGCAAACCCGATGATCCTGTAAAGGCCACAAGCGGCACCAGCTCCTACGAGGAAACGGTGCAGCAAAGCATCATGCTCACCACCCTGCAGGACCTGATTGCCTGGGGCCGGAAAAACTCGATGTGGCCATTCCACTTCGGGTTGAGCTGCTGTTTTGTGGAGATGGCCACCAGCATGACGCCCAAGTATGATTTGGCCCGATTCGGAGCCGAGGTAATACGCGGAACGCCGCGAGAGGCCGACGTGATGATCATCGCCGGAACGGTCTTCATTAAAATGGCCCCCATCATCAAGCGGCTGCACGAGCAGATGATGGAGCCGCGCTGGGTCATCTCGATGGGCAGCTGCGCCAACTCCGGGGGGATGTTCGATATTTACAGTGTGGTGCAGGGGGTGGATAAATTCCTGCCCGTGGATGTCTACGTGCCCGGCTGTCCTCCCCGGCCTGATGCTTTTATGGAAGGGCTTATACTTCTGGCTGAATCTGTGGGCAAGGAAAGACGTCCCCTCAGTTGGACAATCGGTGAACAGGGCATCATTAGACCGAATAAAATAGACGTGAAGGAAAGGCGGCAGGAAGCCAGGTCGAAAATGACGGAGTTCCGTTCGCCGGATGAAGTATAGGGAGCTTGAGAGTTGAGGAGTTAGAGAGTTTGGGATTTAAAGAACACAAGCTAAAGTATACCTACTCCCCTTCTAAGTATAGGACTCCTTTACCCATTAAAGAATAGAAAGCAATTTACTTATCATAAATAATCAACTACAGAAAGTATAGCATGAAGTAGCGTAGCATCAAGGGCTTTTTTTCAGATTCACCCATGGAAAACGGGAACAGCATAGTAGCGCAACTACAGTCGCGGTTCGGGGAAGATACGTTCACCCAACAAACGACGAAGGACGAGGTCCTCACCCTCTGGATGCCTCATGGCAGAATTGTGGAGGTGCTGACATACCTGAAGAAGGAAATCCCACAGCCCTTCCGCATGCTCTACGACCTGACGGCCATTGACGAGCGCACCCGCAAACCCGATAACGGCCATATTCCCTACGCCTTCACCATCATTTACCACCTGCTCTCTTTCGAGCGCAACAGCTTTATCCGGCTCAAAGTAGGCTACCGCGACGAGTTCCCAACCGTGCCAAGTATAAGCAGCCTCTGGGCCAACGCTAACTGGTACGAGCGCGAAGTATACGATATGTTCGGCATCCGCTTCTCGGGGCACCCGCACCTGTACCGCATCCTGATGCCGCGTACCTGGGTAGGCCACCCGCTGCGCAAGGAGCACCCGGCCCGCGCCACCGAAATGGGTCCTTTTGCCCTGTACGACGACAAGATGGACCTGGAGCAGGCCGCCCTGCAGTTTAAGCCCGAGGAATGGGGCCTGCAACGCCAAAGCGAAGACAGCGATTTCATGTTCCTCAATATTGGTCCGCAGCACCCCGGCACGCACGGCGTTCTGCGCATTGTGCTGCAGCTGGATGGCGAGGACATCGTGGATGCAATTCCGGATATAGGTTTCCACCACCGGGGGCAGGAGAAAATGGCAGAACGGCAGTCGTGGCACACCTACCTACCCTACACCGACCGTGTGGACTACCTGGGCGGCACCATGAATAACCTCGCCTATTTGATGGCCGTGGAAAAACTGGCCGGCATCCAGGTGCCGGACCGCGTGAAGGTCATCCGTGTGATGCTGTGCGAGCTTTTCCGCATTGCCAGCCATTTGGTGTGGTACGGCACTTTTGCCCAGGACGTAGGCCAGCTCTCACCGGTGTTCTACATGTTCACCGACCGTGAAAAAGTGTTCGACATTGTGGAGGCGATAACCGGCGGACGCATGCACCCCAACTGGTTCCGCATTGGCGGCGTGGCGCAGGACCTGCCCAAAGGCTGGGAAACGCTCGTGCAGAATTTTGTCAACTACTTCCCGAAACGATTGAAGGAGTATGATGGCATGGTGATGAAAAACAGCCTGTTCAAGGCGCGCACCAAAGGCATTGGCATTTTCACGCTGGATGAGGCCATAGAATGGGGCGTGACTGGCCCGAACCTCCGCGCTTGCGGCATGGAGTGGGACTTCCGCAAAAAGCAGCCTTACTCCGGCTACGAAATGTTCGACTTTGAGGTGCCCACCGCCGCCAACGGCGACTGTTACGACCGCGCCGTGGTACGCGTGGCTGAGATGCGCCAGAGCCTGCGCATAATCGAGCAATGCCTCAAAAACATGCCCGAAGGTCCTTACAAGTCCGACCACCCGCTCACCACACCGCCCATCAAGAAACACACCATGCACGATATAGAAACCCTGATCACACACTTCCTGGGGGTGAGTTGGGGACCTGTGATGCCCGTAGGGGAAGCGATGAGCTGCATCGAAGCAACGAAAGGGGCCAACGGTTACTACGTAACCAGCGACGGCAACACTTCGCCCTACCGCCTGCGCATTCGCACGCCCTCCTTCCCGCACATGCAGATGCTGCCTTACATTACCAAAGGCTATACCGTGGCAGACCTGCTGTCTATACTTGGCGCGATGGATTATGTGCTGGCAGACATAGACAGGTGAGTTTGGGAGTTAGAGACTTAGAGAGTTGAGGTGTTAAGAATTGTGATTAATTGGTCATAAAGTTCAGCTATTAAACAGTTTGTTAAATGGAAGAAGTAACATCCACGGAGCTTAAAACAGTTAGTGTAAACGGCACAACCCTGTACTACACAGAGCAGGGCAAGGGAGAACCTATGGTGCTGGTTCATGGCGGCTTAAGCGATTACCGGATGTGGGAAGGGCAACTGGAAGCTTTTGCGCAGCAGTACCGTGTGATTGCCTATAGCAGACGCTACGCTTATCCGGCCAAAGATGCGGATGATGCAGTTGGCTATACTGTCGTGCCACATGCCAGGGATCTGGCCGCGCTTATTCAGCAGCTGGATCTGGGCCCGGTTCACCTGGTAGGGCATTCGTACGGTGCCTATACTTCTCTACTGACTGCGCTGGAGCATCCGGAACTTGTTAAAAGCCTTTGCCTCGGCGAACCGCCGGTAATGCCTTTGCTCACCAATACAGAAGAAGGGAACGCTCTCCTTTTTGAGCTTGAGACAAACACTGCTCTTCCTGCCGCACAGGCATTTGAACATGGAAACGATTTAGAGGCAGTGAAAATATTCCTGGATGGCGTGATGGGCAAATCCAATTTTTATGACACCATGCCGCCTGAGGTGCAGCGGCAAATCATGGAAAATTTACAGGAGCTGAAGGGGATCGTTTGCCCTAAAATCATTTTTCTGTTTTGGCCCTTCCTCACCCGCCCCGACCTACAGAAAGTAGAGGCACCCACTTTATTGATCACCGGCGACAGCAGCCCGAGGTTTTTAATTCTGATTACCGAAGAACTGGAGAAGTGCCTGCCTAATAAAGAGCGTGTCATACTTTCCCATGCATCGCATGAGATGGAAATGGATAATCCGCAGGAGTTTAACGCAGCGGTACTTCAGTTTATACAAAAGCATGAAAATTAGAGGCTAAAACATAAGTTTAATATGCTGACTGCAGAGGAAAAACATCAAATTGACCACGAGATTAGCCTGGTGCCTTCGCCCAAGAACGCCTGCATCGAGGCGCTCAAGATCGTGCAGCAAAGGGAGGGCTGGGTGTCGGATGAGAGCCTGAAGGATGTGGCCGAGTATGTGGGCATGTCCACGGCAGAGCTCGACAGCGTGGCCACCTTCTACAACCTGATCTTCCGCAGGCCTGTGGGGCGGCATGTGATCCTTCTCTGCGACAGCATCAGCTGCTACGTGATGGGCTATGAGGACATCAAAGAACAGCTTTTCAACAAACTGAGCATACAATACGGCCAGACTACAGCAGACGGCCGCTTTACCCTGCTTCCCAACTGCTGCCTTGGCACCTGCGACTGTGCCCCCGCCCTTATGATTGACAACGACCTGTACCGTAACCTGACGGTGGACCAACTGGATGAGATCCTGAGCAAGTATACCTAAAACCAAAGCGGGCACCTATGGAGAAGCCCCTGACCCAACACATTGTCCCCGGCCGCAAACCACTCAACCTGAAAGAGTATGAGCAAGTAGGCGGCTATGCCTCTGTGCGCAAAGTCCTCAAAGAAATGGCACCCCAGGAGGTGCAGACGCTGGTGAAAGACTCGAACCTGCGCGGCCGTGGCGGAGCCGGCTTTAACACGGGCCTGAAGTGGAGCTTTGTGCCCATGGGGCCTGAGGCGGCACAGCCCAAGTACCTGGTGGCCAACGCCGACGAGATGGAGCCCGGCACCTTCAAGGACCGCCTGCTGCTGGAGGGCAACCCGCACCAGCTCATCGAAGGTATGATTGTGGCCGCCTACGCCATCGAGGCAAGTATAAGTTATGTGTTTCTGCGCTGGGCTTATAAAGTGGCCGCCCGGGAAATCACCCAGGCCATACAGGAAGCGTACGCCGCGGGTTATCTGGGCAAAAACATACTGGGTTCCGGCTTTAATTTAGAGATGCACCTGCACACGGGCGTGGGCCGCTACATGTGCGGCGAGGAAACCGCCCTGCTCAATGCCCTGGAAGGTAAGCGGGCTAATCCACGGGCTAAACCTCCTTTCCCACAGGTCAGTGGCTTGTTTGGGAAACCGACCATCGTCAATAATGTGGAGACGCTCTGCAACCTGCCCCACATCATCAACAACGGGGCCGAGTGGTTTAAAAAGCTGGGCCTGACAGAGGATGCCGGCACCAAACTTTACGGTGTGAGCGGCCGCGTGAAAAAGCCCGGCTGCTGGGAATTACCGATGGGCACCACCATCCGGGAGATACTCGAAGAGCATGCCGGCGGCATGCAGGATGGCTACCTGTTCCGCGGCCTCTTGCCCGGCGGCGCCTCCACCGATTTTCTGGTAGAAGAGCACCTGGACCTGCCCATGGATTATCCTTCCATTCAAGCGGCCGGCAGCCGCATGGGCACGGGCACGATGATTATACTTGACGACCAGACCTGCCCGGTGGGTTTTACGCTGAACCTGCAGCACTTTTTTGCGCAGGAGTCCTGCGGTTTCTGCACGCCCTGCCGCGAAGGCTTGCCCTGGGTAGAGAAAATTCTTCTGGCCATCGACAAAGGCGAAGGCAAACCCGAACACCTGCTCACGCTTGATTTTCATACCAAATACCTTGGCCCCGGCAACACCTTCTGCGCCCTCGCGCCCGGCGCCATGGAACCCCTGCAGAGCGCTCTGAAATACTTCAGAGAGGATTTTGAACGGCACATTCACGAACACCACTGTCCCTGGAGCAAAAGCAAAGTATGGCAACCATCTATATAGATAACCATCCCTATGACGTACAGGCGGGCAAAAACCTGCTCGAAACCTGCCTCACCCTCGGCAAGGACCTGCCTTACTTTTGCTGGCACCCGGCCATGGGCTCCATTGGCGCCTGTCGCCAATGCGCCGTGAAAGTATACAAGGACGAGAACGATACGAAGGGCAAGCTCTTTATGTCGTGTATGGAGCAGGTGCGCGACGGCATGCGCATATCGATTGCCGACCTGGAGGCCAAGGAGTTCCGGGCGCACATCATCGGCTGGCTCATGACCAACCACCCCCACGACTGCGCCGTCTGCGACGAGGGCGGAGCCTGCCACCTGCAGGACATGACCGTGATGACGGGCCATAACTACCGGCAGTATAGTTTCCAGAAGCGTACGTACCGCAACCAGTACCTGGGCCCTTTCCTCAACCACGAAATGAACCGCTGCATCCAGTGCTACCGCTGCGTGCGCTACTATAAAGACTATGCCGGCGGCAAGGACCTGGACGTGTTTGCCGCCCACAACCATTTATACTTTGGCCGCGCCGAAGACGGGGTACTGGAGAGCGAGTTCAGCGGCAACCTGGCCGAAGTATGCCCCACCGGAGTGTTCACTGATAAAACGCTCAAGCAGCATTATACCCGCAAATGGGATTTAACCTCTGCCGCCTCCGTTTGCCACCACTGCAGTTTGGGTTGTAACACCATCGCCGGGGAGCGGTACGGCACCTTGCGCAACATCACCAACCGCTATAACGGCGAGGTGAACGGGTACTTTCTCTGCGACCGCGGCCGCTTCGGTTATGAGTTTGTCAATAGCCCCGGCCGCATCCGGAAACCTTTGGTGCGCAGCCGCCTGCCTGAGGCAACCGAGAAATACCCGGCCCTGAAAGCGGCTACCTCTGCCATCAGAGCCGGCCGCGTAATTGGCATCGGTTCCCCGCGGGCCTCCCTAGAATCGAACTATGTGCTGAAGAAACTCGTGGGCGAGGATAATTTCTACCACGGCGTTTCGGATGTGGACCATGACCTGGTGGACCTGTCACTGAGTATACTTCGGAATGGCCCGGCCCGCACGCCCTCTTTGCGGGAGGTAGAGAAGGCCGACGCGGTATTTATACTTGGCGAGGACCTCACCAACACTGCTCCCATGCTGGCGCTGGCGGTGCGGCAGTCGGTACGGCAGAAGCCCATACTGGAGGAAGTATCGCAGGCAAAGATACCCGTTTGGCAGGATGCGGCGGTGCGGGAGCTGGTGCAGTCGGAGAAAGGGCCGCTGTTCATTGCCCATTACACGCCTACCAAGCTCGATGAGCTGGCTACCCAAACCTTCTTCGACTCCACGGATACCATTGCCCGGCTGGGCTTTGCTGTCGCCAACATCATTCACCCGGACTCCCCGGAGGTGAGGAACATTTCGGAGGAGGGGCAGGAACTGGCGCAGCAGATAGCCGACGCGCTGATGGCTGCCAAGAACCCGCTCATCATCTCGGGCACCTCCTCGGGCAGCGAACGCGTGCTGAAAGCCGCCGCCAACATTGTCCAGGCGCTGGTAGCCCGGGAGAAAGCCGCCGGTATAAGCCTGGTGGTGCCCGAGTGCAACAGCATGGGCCTAGCGCTGCTCGGCGGCCATAAACTGGAATCAGCCTTTGAGGCAGTGATGAACGGTTATGCCGACACGGTGATTATCTTGGAGAATGACTTGTACCGCAGGGCTGGCTCCACTACCATCGACCAGTTTCTGAAAAGCTGCAAGCAGGTGATTGCGCTGGACCACCTGCACAATGCCACCACCGAAAAAGCAGACATACTTCTACCAGCCGCACCGTTCTCTGAGGCGGATGGCACCCTCGTAAATAACGAAGGGCGGGCACAGCGCTTTTTCCAGGTGCACCCGGTGCCGGAGGAGATACAGGAAAGCTGGCATTGGCTGGCGGAGATTGGCACCATCATGGCCATCGAGGAGATCAGCAGCTGGCACGGCTACGACGATATTGTGAAGGCCATCGCCAAAGAATACCCCGAACTGGAGGGCATCACAAAAACGGCACCACCTTCCGGTTTCCGTATTGCCGGACAGCGCATCCCGCGCGAGCCGCACCGTTTCAGCGGCCGCACCTCCATGCTGGCTAACCTCAACGTAAGCGAGCCCAAGCCTGCCGAAGATCCTGATTCGCCCCTCTCTTATACTATGGAGGGCTACCGCGGACAGCCACCTTCCTCCATGATCCCCTTCTTCTGGACGCCGGGCTGGAACTCGAACCAGCAGGCCACGAACAAGTACCAGGAAGAAGTAGGTGGGCATCTGAAGGGCGGCGATCCGGGCGTGCGACTGCTAGCACCTGCCGGCACCGCATCCTATTCCACGGCTGTGCCGCAGAGGTTTGTCCCGCTGGAGGGGCACCTGTACATGCTGCCGCTGCACCACACCTTTGGCTCCGAAGAACTCAGCAACCAATCGCCCTCCATCCGGGAGCGCATACCGGAACCGTATGTTGCCATCAACTCAACCGATGCCATCCGGATGAAGGTGGATGAGGGGCAGCTGCTGAGTTTCTCCATCGAGGGACAAGTCTACCAGTTACCAGTAAGATTAAGCCAGACCATACCGAGCGGCAGCGCCGGCATGCCCAATGGCTTACCTGGGGTACCTTTTGCCGAATTACCCGCCTGGGCCATCCTTAACCGAGACATCAAATGGAAACAGCAACCCCAAACTACTTTCTGATCATCGGCGGCGTGCTGTTCGTCATGCTCAACGTAGCCGCCCTGCTCATCTGGGTGGAGCGCCGTGGCCTCGCCCTGTTCCAGGACCGCTACGGCCCGAACCGTGCGGGTCCCTTTGGACTCCTGATTGTGGCCGCCGACTCCATCAAGCTGTTTTTTAAGCAGGACTGGATACCGCCGTTTGCCGACAAACCGGTGTTCGTACTGGCCCCGGCCATTGTGGTGGTGACGGTGCTGATGAGCTTTGTGGTGATTCCGTTCGCGCCGGGCGTGATTGTGGCCGACCTGAACATCGGGCTGCTCTTCTTCCTGGCCATGTCGTCGATGGGGGCTTACAGCATTATCCTTGGCGGCTGGGCATCCAACAACAAGTATAGCCTGCTGGGCGCCATGCGCGGCGCGGCGCAGATGATCTCCTACGAGGTGTTCATGGGCCTCTCCTTGATGGGCGTGGTGCTGCTTAGTGGTTCCTTCAGCCTGGTGGAGATTGTGGAGGCGCAGCGGGGGCTGTGGTTCTTCATCCCGCAGATTGTGGGCTTTGTAATTTTCTTTATCGCAGGCATTGCCGAAACGCACCGCCTGCCTTTTGATATTCCGGAGGCGGAGAGTGAGCTGATTGCCGGTTTCCACTCGGAGTATTCGGGCATGAAGTTCGGCATGTTCTTCATCGGCGAGTACATGGGCATCACGCTCATCGCCTGCATGATTGTAACCTTATACTTTGGTGGTTGGCTGGGCCCTGACTTCCTGCCGCCTATCGTGTGGTTCATCCTCAAAACACTCTTCTTCCTGCTGATTTTCGTCCTGCTGCGCGCCTCCATGCCCCGCCCCAGGTATGACCAGTTGATGGAGTATGGCTGGAAGGTGCTGCTGCCGCTCACGTTGCTGAACCTGATGGTAACAGCTGGGGTGGTGCTGTGGCTCAATGAATGAGTTTTGAATGAGTGAATGAGTGAATTATCCAACCACCCCTAACCCCTCCTTAGCCAAGGCGGGGAACTTGGAACTACTAACTTAAAAGGTTAACCAAGTAGCAAGGTTGGTTGAAGAATAACAATCTGAATAGAAACAAATGAAGCTTGTGCTAAAGACCAACGCAGAATAAGTAGTAAGAAAAATTCCCCGCCTTAGACTACCGAGAACGGGAGTTCGAAGGTAGCGAGCGAAGCTCTGAGGGGCCAGGGGTGGTTGGACCCGGCACAGTATAAGATGACAGAAGTATAAAGTAAAAGCTCAATAGTCCCCTTGAGGGGACTATAGGGGTGTCAAAATCAGAAGAAGCCCCAACAGCTTTTATTCAAAGTTTAACTCCGCAGGTGTAAACACCCCTGCGGTCCCCTCAAGGGGACAGTTTTAATTCTTAAACCGAAAGGAGCAGCTATGTTTAGTTTGTTGCGCAGTATGTGGCTCACATTTCTGCACGCGTTTCATAAGCGGGAGACCATCCTTTACCCGGAAGAGAAGCCTATACTTCCGACGCGGTGGCGGGGCCGCATCGTGCTCACGCGCGACCCGGACTGCGGGGAACGCTGTGTAGCCTGCAACCTTTGCGCCGCCGCCTGCCCCGTGGACTGCATCGCCCTGCAACCCACCGAGGATGAGACCGGTCGCCGTTACCCCGATTTTTTCCGCATCAATTTCTCGCGCTGCATTTTCTGCGGCTATTGCGAGGAGGCCTGCCCCACCTACGCCATCCAGCTCATCCCCGACTTTGAGATGGGCGAGTATAACCGGCAGAACCTGGTGTATGAGAAAAAGGACCTGCTCATCAATGGCCAAGGCAAGTACCATGGCTACAACTATTACAAAGTAGCAGGCATGGCCATCGGCGGAAAAGACAAAGGTGAGGCCGAAAACGAACTGCCTCCTGTAGACATCAAAAGCTTACTCCCCTAGCCTATGGAACTGACATTTTATATCGCCGCAGCCGTTGCCGTGCTTTCCACCATCATGGTGATCACGCGCTATAACATCATCCACGCCCTGCTATACCTGGTCGTATCATTTCTGGCGGTGGCCGTGGTCTTCTTCACCCTCGGTGCTCCCTTTATGGCGGCGCTGGAGGTCATCATTTACGCCGGGGCCATTGTGGTGCTTATCATCTTCGTCATCATGATGCTCAACCTGACGCAGGAGGATGTGCAGCGTGAGAAGGAATGGCTAAACCCTTCGATCTGGGTCGGCCCGGCCATACTTTCGGCGGTGCTGCTGGCGGAACTGGTATACATCGTAGCGGCTGGTACGCCTCCGCAAACAGAAGGGGCTGTGGTTGCTGTGGATGCCAAACTTGTGGGATTGTCGCTCTTCGGGCCCTATATCCTGGGGGTTCAGCTTTGCGGCATCATGCTGACGGCGGGCATTGTGGGTGCCTATCACCTGGGCAGGCAGAAGAAAAAAGTTATTCACCGGTTTCTACAGGAAAGGAGCGCAGCCGCATGAGTGCATCAACCATGGAAGCCGCCCTGCTCCTGGCAGGTGTTCTGTTTATGCTGGGGCTGATCAGTGTGCTGATTCGCCGCAACATCATCTTCATGCTCATCTCGGTGGAGATCATGCTCAACGCCGCCGGGCTTGCCTTTATCGTGGCCGGCTCCCGGTGGGTGCAGCCCGACGGGCAGGTGATGTTCATCTTTATACTGACCATGGCGGCCGCGGAAGTCTCGGTGGGGCTGGCGCTCATCCTGCAGATTTACCATCAACTCAAAACCCTCGACAGCGACGCTGCCAGCTTTATGAAAGGATAAGACTATGGAAAACTACATCTGGCTCATACCGGCCCTGCCCTTTTTAGGCTCGCTGCTACTCATCCTTTTCGGCACCCGCCTGTCGCGCGCAGGCGTGGCTGTACTTGGCGTGGGCAGCGTGGGCGTGTCGGCACTTATCACCATACTTTTAGGCCTGCAGTTTTTGGCTGAAAAACCGGCTTTTTACCACCAGGAAGTATGGCAGTGGTTCAATGTGGCAGGCTTCAGTCCATCCGTCGCTTTTCACCTGGACGCGCTCTCCATCGTCTTCATCTTCGTCATCACGTTTGTCGGGTTCCTGATTCACCTCTACTCCACCGCCTACATGGCCGGGGACACGGATTTCTCCCGCTTCTTTGCCTGCATGAATTTGTTTGTGGGCTCGATGCTGCTGTTGGTCATGGCCGACAACCTGCTGCTTTTATACTTTGGCTGGGAGGGGGTGGGCCTCTGCTCCTACCTGCTCATCGGGTTCTGGTACAAAGAGCCCGCCAACGGTTATGCTGCCCGCAAGGCCTTTATCATTACCCGCGTGGGCGATGTCGCGATGGCCATCGGGCTGTTTATACTTTTCCAGACCTTCGGCACGCTTCATATCCAAACGTTACTTAGTCAGGCGCCGGAAATATGGAGCGTGGGGGCTCAGGCTGCCGTGCTGGTGGGGCTGCTGCTGTTGGGTGGTGCCGTGGGTAAATCGGGCCAATTGCCGCTGCAAACCTGGCTACCCGATGCCATGGCAGGCCCTACGCCGGTTTCGGCGCTCATACATGCTGCCACCATGGTAACGGCCGGGGTATACTTAATTGCCCGTATGTACGTGATTTTCGACTTGGCGCCGGTGGCACAAATGGCCGTGGCGGTGGTCGGTGCAGTGACGCTGCTCCTGGCGGGTTTCTCCGCCCTCACGCAATACGACCTTAAGCGGGTGCTGGCTTACTCCACCATCAGCCAAATCGGCTACATGTTCCTGGCGCTGGGCGTGGGTGCCTGGTCAGCCGGGATTTTCCACTTTATGATTCACGCCTTCTTCAAGGCGCTGCTCTTCCTGTGTGCCGGCGCCATTATACTGGCCCTGCACCACGAGCAGGACATGCGCCAGATGGGTGGCCTTCGCAAAAGTATGCCCGTCGTGTTCTGGACTTTCCTGATTGGCGCGGCCTCGCTGGCAGCTTTACCAATCATTACGGCAGGCTTTTACAGCAAAGACCAGATTTTATGGTATACCTTGGCAGGTCCGCAGGGCAGCATCTGGCTATACCTGGCCGGACTCACAGGCGCGTTTATCACTTCGGTTTATACTTTCCGGATGGTGTTCATGACCTTTTATGGGGAGCCTAAAACGCAGGTGGCGCATCCGCCGGGCAAAATCATCATCATACCTCTGGTTATACTGGCCATACTTTCCTTGGTAGGCGGATTTATAGAGCTGCCGCACAATTTCGTGCACCTGGCCCTGTTCTCCGGGCTGATGGCGCCGGTGCTGCCGGGCATTACGGCTAACGAACTGCTGGCGGCTAACGAGTGGCTGTTCCAGGTGCTGGCGGCGGTTGTTTCGCTGGGCGGGGTGTTTGTTGCCTACCTGTTTTACCAAAAGAGTCCGGCGCTGCTGGCAAGTATAGAACGTTCCTCCTTTGCCATGGCCCTGCACCGCTTCTGGTACTCGGGTTGGGGCTTCGATGCGCTCTACGATAACCTGTTCGTACGGCCTTACGTGTTCCTGGCCAACCTCAACAAGCGCGACATCATCGACAGCTTCTACACCGGCCTGGCCCGCATGGCCGAGGGCTTCCATGTGATGTTCTCGCAAACCCAGAGCGGCGTGCTGCGCAACTACGTGGTTGGCATTGTGTTCGGCGCCATTATGATTCTCACCATAAGCCTGTTGCTATGATACTCCTCTGGATGATTGTTATCCTGATGGCCGGCGGACTGCTGGCGTGGCTCTCCAAGAAGTGGCACCCCGAGCTGCCCCGCTGGATTGCCCTCTTCGCCGTGCTGGCTGACTTTATACTTGCCGTATACTTGTGGCTGAGCTTGCCTGCGGCTACATTAGGTGTCTCGCCCTGGCTGCTGCAGTTGGAGATTCCCTGGATTCCGCAGTGGGGCGTGAACTTTATACTTGCCCTGGACGGACTGAGCCTGCTCATGCTGCTGCTCACCTTCTTTCTGGGCATTCTGAGCGTGCTCGTATCGTGGCGCGAAATCCGGACCAAATCAGGCTTCTTCCACTTTAACCTGCTGTGGGTGCTGGCGGGCATCACGGGCGTTTTCCTGACGATGGATTTGTTCCTGTTCTACTTTTTCTGGGAGGTGATGCTCATCCCGATGTACTTCTTAATTGGGGTCTGGGGCCACGCCAACCGTACCTACGCCGCCTTTAAGTTCTTCCTCTTCACGCAGGCCTCGGGGCTGCTGATGCTGCTGGCCATACTTGGTTTATACTTTATCCACGGCTCCCAAACCGGAATTTATACTTTTAATTACTTCGAACTGCTCGGCACAGCGTTCACTCCGGAGGCGGCCCGCTTGCTGATGTTCGGTTTTCTGGCGGCCTTTCTGGTGAAACTGCCCGTGGTGCCATTCCACTCCTGGCTACCCGATGCGCACTCCGAGGCGCCCACCGCCGGTAGCGTGATTCTGGCCGGGCTGCTGCTCAAAACCGGTGCCTATGGCCTGCTGCGCTTCGTGCTGCCCTTGTTCTCGACAGCGGCAGTAGAGTTTGCCCCTTGGGCGATGCTGCTGGGCGCTGTCGGCATCATCTACGGAGCCATCCTGGCCTACTCCCAAACCGACCTCAAACGCCTGGCGGCCTATACTTCCGTGAGTCACATGGGCTTTGTAATTCTGGGCGTGTTTGCCTTTAACGAGTGGGCGCTGCAGGGCGTGGTAATGCAGATGATTGCCCATGGCCTGAGCACGGGGGCCTTGTTCATCGTCGCGGGATTTTTGTACGAGCGCCTGCACACCCGCGACATGGGACAGATGGGCGGCTTCTGGGCTAAGGCCCCGAAACTGGGCGTATTTGCCATGGTCTTCGTGATGGCCTCGCTGGGCCTGCCGGGCCTGGGCAACTTCATCGCCGAATTCCTGACGCTGGTAGGCTCTTGGCAGGCCAATAACTGGCTCACAGTTGTCGCCACCATCGGCATTGTACTGGCCACAGCCTACTCGCTGCGCATCATGCAGAAAGTCTTCTACGAGCCCGCTCACTCCGACCATCACCTTCCGGATTTGTCAGCCAGAGAATTGCTGATTGCCGTGCCGATGATAGCACTTATACTTTGGCTCGGCCTCTACCCGCAACCGGTATTGGACACTGTCCAGCCAAGTATAAAACAGCAACTGCAGGCCTACCGGGAGGCAGAAGTGAAAGAGAAAGTTGCGGTGGTGGAAGAAGCGACTGTTAAACCAACTGAAAAACAGGTTGAGAGAGGTAAAACAAAAGTCCCCCTTTGAAGGGGGTAGGGGGATGATAAGTTAATAAAAAACCTTGTTGGCGCGGGTTTGTAACGTGTGCCTCACTATAATGTCGGATTTGTAATTCGATTGGGCCGGAGGCCCAAATTATACTTCGACACGAGCGAGGACGCTCGCGCCATAATAAGTGCCAGTGAAAGTATAAGCATTTGCGAATTTCCTAATCTTCAAATCAAATAACGCCATGACCCAAACAGACTTCCTGCACCTGATGCCGCTGCTTATACTTACCCTGGCTGCACTTCTCAACATGCTGGTGGTGGCGGCCTGGCGGAATCACAAAATCATTTATGTCATCACAGCAGTGTCGTTTGTGGCGGCCTTTTTGTCGCTGTTTGAGCTGCGGGGCATTACTGCCCATGCCATAGAGCCGCTGTTCGTTATCGATGGCTTTGGTGTGTTCTACATCGGGTTGATTCTGGCGACGGCGCTGGTCATCAGCATGCTCTCATATGCTTACTTTGAGCAGCGAGAGGAGCAGAAGGAGGAGTATTACATCCTGTTGATACTATCCACTTTAGGAGCCTGTACCTTGGTCATCAGCACCCATTTTGCCTCGCTGTTTTTGGGCCTGGAGGTGCTGAGCGTAGCCTTATACTCACTCATTTCCTACCTGCGCACCCGCGAGCGCTCCGACGAGGCCGGCATCAAGTACCTCATCCTGGCTGCTTTTTCCTCAGCCTTTTTGCTCTTCGGCATGGCCTTGGTCTACTACAGCACCGGCACCATGACCTTTGCCGGCATCGCCACAGCCATGAAGGACTTTCAGGAACTCCCGCTCTTGCTACTCACCGGCTTCGGCATGATGATTATCGGCATTGGTTTTAAGCTGAGCGTGGTGCCGTTCCATATGTGGACGCCCGATGTGTATGAAGGTGCGCCTGCCCCGGTGACGGCCTTTATCGCCACTGTTTCCAAGGGAGGCGTGCTGGGCCTTCTGATTCGCTTTTTTATGGAGGTGGACGGCTTCCGCTACCCTACCCTCATCACCATTTTCT
This sequence comes from Pontibacter chinhatensis, assembly GCF_900113285.1. GTDB lineage: Bacteria > Bacteroidota > Bacteroidia > Cytophagales > Hymenobacteraceae > Pontibacter > Pontibacter chinhatensis. The sequence continues at coordinate 310,772 of NZ_FOOT01000005.1, read as the reverse complement.
CGATTGTCGCGATTGCTTCCATGATTGCCGGTAACCTGCTGGCACTGCTGCAGACGAACGTGAAACGCATCCTGGCCTACTCTTCTATTTCGCACCTGGGTTACCTGATGGTGGCTTTTCTGGCTGGCGACCGGCTGGGTGTAGAGGCTGTTACTTTTTACCTGGTAGCTTACTTTATCACCACGGTTGGTGCTTTCGGGGTGGTAGCGATGCTATCGGATACCGAGCGGGACGCGGAACTGCTCGAGGATTATCGAGGCCTGCTTTGGCGCCGCCCCTGGACCGCCACTGCCTTTACGGCCATGCTGCTCTCGCTGGCGGGCATTCCGCTTACCGCCGGTTTTGTGGGCAAGTTTTATGTGCTGGCTGCCGGGGTGAACACACAGCTTTGGCTGCTCGTGGCCATGCTCGTGCTTAACAGCGTGGTGGGTTTATACTATTATATTAAGATAGTGGCGGTGATGTTTCAGCAACCCGAGGCGGAGGCGGAGCCACGACCGCGCCTGCGCCCCTCTATTTACCTGGCTAGTGTGGGCACGCTGGCTGTGCTGACGCTGCTGCTCGTGCTGGTGGGCGTATACCCGGCTGCCCTGGTCGAAGTCATTCAGCAGGTATTCGCCTCCGCTCCCGTCATGGCGGGCAGGTAACCACAACATCTGCCCAAAACCTGCAGTAAGTATAAGCAGGAGGTACGTGGGACGATGGGAAAGTATGAGTTGTGGCTAGTGTTTATACTTTTGAGCCTGCCTTTGGCGGGCCTAGGGCAAGGCAGAAGTTGGGAAGTAGCGGTGGCAGGCGGTGCCGCCCACAACTTCCGGACTCCGTTGCACATCGAGCAAAACGACCTGGCAGACCTGGAGGTAGACGCCAAGTATAGAACCGAACCCTTCCACCCGCCGGTGTACTACGATATCCGGGTGAGCACCTGGCAAAACGACAGGGGCTGGGAGTTCAAGTTTACCCATCACAAGCTTATCCTTGACAACCTCCCGCCAGAGGTGCAACGCTTTTCCATTACCGATGGGTACAACCTGCTTACCCTGAACCGCCTCTGGCTGGTGCATGGCCTGGCCCTCTCCGCCGGGGCCGGCATAGTCATCACGCATCCGGAATCCACCATTCGCGGCATCCCCTATCCTGAAAACAGGGGCATCTTCAACAAAGGTTACTATATTTCCGGCCCCCTGGTAGAAGCTGCTGTGGCCAAACGCTACTACTTTGCCGACCGCTGGTTTATACTTGGCGAGGGACGCGTAATGGCCTCCTACGTGGAAGTACCCGTAGCCAACGGCGAAGCCCGCCTCTCCAATGTGGCCCTGCACGGGCTGCTGGGGGTAGGCTTCAAGATTATCCCATAAAAGAACCACTGTCCCTTCCCGGGGAAGTCGTACCTTTGCAACCTCATTGCAAGATTACATGAACACGCACACACGATTTCCTAAAACACGGTTCGAGGTAAAGGGCTGGGAACGGGAAGAACACTTTCATTTTTTCAGGACTTTCGCCAATCCCTTCTTCAATGTCCACACCGAGATAGAAGTCACCAATCTCTACCGCTACTGCAAACAGCACAAGCTGTCGGTTTTCCTAGCTTACATGCATGCTGCCACCGAAGCCGCCCGGAAAACAGAAAATTTCCTGCTGCGCCTGGAGGGAGACGAAGTAGTAAAGTATGAGGCTGTGGATATTTCCACCACCATGCTGACGGATAAAAAAACGGTTGCCTTTGTGCACCTGCCCCACCACCCTGACCTCCATACTTTCTGCCACAACAGCGCAGCGATTGTGGAGGAGGTAAAAAAGAGCAACCGCCTGTTTTACGGTTACAACGGCCCTGACCTGCTGCATGCCACCACACTGCCCTGGTTCAAGTATAATGGCATGGAACACGCCCACATCGGTGATTCAAACGACGCCATCCCCAAACTGGCCTTCGGAAAGCTGGAGATGCAGGGTGAAAAGGCACTGCTGCCGCTGAGCGTGCGGGTACACCACGCCCTGGCCGACGGCTACCATATTCACCTCTTCCTGCAGCACATGGAGGCTGGTATAAAGGCGTTGGGGTGATGGTTGGTTATTTTCGGCCATCTTCTTGAAACAAGGGGGCTTTTATATTACCGGGTCCAACCACCCCTACCCCTCCTTGGCCAAGGAGGGGAGTTCTGTAGTTACCTGGGCTAAGGTAAAAGTTCTATAGCCTCAGTCCTCGCGCGGACAGGTCGTGACCTGTCCCTACAAAGTATAAATCTACCCCTACCCCTCCAAGGAGGGGAATTTATACTTACTTCTCTCTCTTTTATCTCGAGTACTCTTGAGGCGAGAGCCGATAAGAGCCAGCGTAGCTGTAAGAGATCTACCGAGAATTCTCTTCAGATCTCTCCCGAAGGTCGAGATGACAGTAATGGCCATGGCTATCGAATGCTTCCCAGCCTTTGGGTGGAGCGCCTTCTAGATTTCCGGTTTCGCTTCAGCGAAATTGCGACCGCAGGGTAGCAAAGGAAATGTACACCGCGCGATGCCCGAAGGCGAGCCCTCTCGGGCTTGAGAGCACCAAAGCTAGAGATGAAACGATAGCTCATGTAAGGCTGGAAGATAAACGGCAGCTAGAAAGGGTAGCTTGGTTCAAGTGGAAGGAAGCTGCGGCTATGAAAGTATAAATCCACAAGTATAAAAGTATGGTTTTTCAAGCCAGTTGGGCTGCAAATCCGACAAGGCAAGTAGGCACAGGGCAGCGGCTATGAAACTATAAACCTCAAGTATAAAACCTACCTTATCCAGCCCCTTACAAAACACATTAAAAACCAAACACTTAAACACAAAACACAAGTATAGCGTATGCTTAATTTTCAAGGCATTCCTTGATTAAAACAAATCTTTCAACTCAGAAAACAAAATCATGAAAAGCATCAAAACGCTGTTACTTACACTCCTTTTCATCCTCCCACTTCTCTATGCCTGCAGCGAAAGCACTGATGTAGTAGAGTCCGGCACCTATGAAGGCACAGTCGACAAGGCTGTTCCGGACAAGCGGGAGATTTACGTGCAAACAAGCGACAACAAACGCCTCGAGCTATACTTTACCGACAACACTACCCTGACCAGAAACGGTGAAACGGTGACGTTTGATCAGCTAGCCGAAGGGCAGCGCGTGGAAGTGGAGGTGGAAAAAGTAGGCCAGCGCCTCGACCCCATTGCGGTAAGAATCCTGGAGTAACATGCCTGAACCGACATTCTGGCGAACAGAAGTATGGCACCCGCTGACGGTACACTTCCCGGTGGCCCTGCTAACTTTTGCCACCTTAGCCAAGTTAATTGCCACCTTTGCCAAGCCCGCTTCTGCTGATTTCTGGCAGAAGGCGGGCTCTCTTTTGTTATACAGCGGCGCGCTGGCCGCCTGGCTCAGCCTTTATACCGGTAATCTGGCCGATGGAGTGGTGTCGCGCAAACTCTGCGACCCTACCGTGCTGAAGCAGCACGAGAATTACGCCGAGTACCTGACCTATACTTTCACGGCCGCTGCGCTCCTGGATGTAGCCTGGCGCACGGGTCTACTCATGTATAAACCGCGCCTGCTACAGGTCATAATCCTCCTGCTGCTCTTTGTGGGAACCGGCTTTCTGGCCTATGCCGGCCATTTGGGAGCGCGAGTGGTATACCAGCAGGCGGGCGGCGTTTATGTGCCTAGTGCGGATTGTGCTGAGTTTAGATAACCTGCTTTGTATCGGTCTGTGGCTGCATTCCGACGAAAGGCCATGGGAATGATGTAAAAGTTTTTCATAATTGTGTAACCATACTTGCTGCTTCGGACTTACCTTTGCAAGAAGTATAAATCTATACCATGAAGCTTTACCGCCAGGTCATATTGCTAACCCTCACACTGCTGGTGCTCGTCTCCTCGACGGGTTTGGCCGTGGGGCTGCATATTTGCGGCGGTGAGTTGCGCGATATTACCTTCTTCGGGGCCAAAGCTGACTGCCCGATGGAGGAAGAGAAGGACGATGCTCCTGCTTGCCACGCTCCTCAGCCCGGAGCTGACGATGAAACCTGCTGCAACGACCACCAGGTAGTTGTGGAGCGCTTTGATGCCACCTCCAAGCACGAAGTCTTGTCGCTGACTAAGCTGCAGGACATACAGCTGCTGGCTTTCGTGAAAGCGGTTGTCCTCCAATTCTATACTTCCCAAACGGACCTAAAGCCAACCTACGCGCTTTACTCCCCTCCTCCGCTGGCCCGTGACATACCGGTGCTGGTACAGTCCTTCCTGCTATAAACCCTGCTTTTTTCGATTTCTACCTGCCTTTGTAGGCAGGTACGGTTTGTTGCTGCCCTTTAGGCCGCTTCCATTCATGTATTCAATCGAATAAAGCATGTTAAACAGCATTATAAAATTTTTCCTGGAGCAGAAGCTTGTCACTGTGCTGCTGCTGCTCCTGATAGTTGGCTGGGGCATAGTAGTGGCCCCCTTCAACTGGAATGTGAAGTTCCTGCCCAACGATCCCGTTCCAGTAGACGCCATTCCGGACATCGGCGAGAACCAGCAGATCATATTTACCGAGTGGATGGGCCGCTCCCCGCAGGACGTGGAGGATCAGATCACCTATCCCCTTACCACCTCCCTTTTGGGTATGCCGGGTGTTAAAACCATCCGCTCCTCGTCCATGTTCGGCATCTCCAGCATCTACGTCATTTTTGATGAGGATGTGGAATACTACTGGAGCCGATCCCGCATACTGGAAAAGCTCAACTCCCTGCCCACCGGCCTGCTTCCGGCGGATGTAACGCCCAAGCTGGGGCCCGATGCTACTGCGCTGGGGCAGGTGTACTGGTACACGTTGGAAGGCCGCGACGAGAACGGCAAGCCTGCCGGCGGCTGGGACCTGCATGAGCTGCGCACCATACAGGACTACTACGTGCGCTATGCCCTGGCCGGTGCCGAAGGGGTAGCCGAGGTAGCCTCCGTGGGCGGGTATATAAAGGAGTACCAGGTGGATTTGGATCCGGTGGCGATGAAGGCCAACAAAGTATCCATGATGGAGGTGATGAGCGCCCTGCAGAAAAGCAACCTGGATGTGGGAGCCAACACCGTGGAGATAAACCAGGTGGAGTACTTTGTGCGCGGCCTGGGCTATGTGCAGAACCTGGAGGATATTGAAGAGGCGGTGGTACGGGTAAATGCCAACGTCCCAATCCGCATCCGCGACATTGCCCGCGTCAACATTGGCCCGGCCGACCGCTCGATGCTGGGCATACTGGACAAAGGTGGTGCCGAGGCCGTGGGCGGTGTGGTGGTAGCCCGCTACGGCGACAACCCGCTGGCCGTGATAAACAACGTGAAAGAGAAGCTGGACGAGATTGCAGCTGGTCTGCCCTCCAAAAAACTAGAGGACGGGCGCACCTCCAAAGTAACGGTGGTGCCCTTCTACGACCGCACGCAGCTTATCAACGAAACGCTGGGCACGCTGAGCGAGGCGATTATACTTCAGATCCTCATCACCATCATCGTAATTATTGTGATGGTGTACAACCTGCGCGCCTCGCTTCTCATCTCTGCCCTGCTCCCGCTGGCTGTGCTCATGTGCTTTATCATGATGAAGCAGTTCAACGTGGACGCAAACATCGTGGCACTGTCTGGTATTGCCATTGCCATTGGCACCATGGTGGATTTGGGCATTATCCTCAACGAGAACATACTGCGGCACATGGAGGAGGCCCCGCCCGGGCAGTCGCTGCTGAAAACGGTATACAATGCTTCTGCTGAGGTAAGCAGCGCCATTGTTACAGCCGTGGCCACTACCATCGTTAGCTTTTTGCCGGTGTTTACCATGGAGGCCGCCGAAGGAAAACTGTTTGGACCGCTGGCCTACACCAAGACCTTTGCGCTGGTTGCCTCACTGATTTTTACCCTCCTGATCATGCCGGCCTTTGCGCATACTGTTTTCGGGCTCAGGTCCAAGAGCGTAAGCTGGTCTAAAGTATGGAACTGGGCCCTGCTGGCGCTGGGGGTGGCCGTGCTGTTCATACTTCCGCTGGCGGGTGTGGTGCTGACTTTGGTGGCGGCTAACAACCTGCTTACCTATTACCGTCCTGAGCCGTTTGCCAGGTATAACGCGCCGGTAATGGTGGGGATTGCCGTGCTGGCCGTGTCCTGGCTGCTGGCCTCGCAATGGATGCCGCTGGGGGCCTCTGTCAGCCTGCTGGTTAACTTCCTTTTCATCCTGCTTATACTTGCCCTGGTGCTGGGCGCTTTCGCTTTGTTTATCAAAGCCTACCCGCGCATTTTGATGTGGTGCCTGGCTAACAAAGGCAAGTTTATGGCCATTCCGGCCACTATCATGCTGCTGGGCTTCCTGATCTGGGTTGGCTTTAACAGCGTGTTCGGTTGGGTGGCAAATGGCCTAGATAAAACCGGCTATAACATCCGCACGACCTCCGTCTGGAGCGGGCTGGTGCATACCTTCCCCGGCATGGGCGAAGAGTTTATGCCGTCTTTGGACGAAGGGGCTTTCCTGCTGATGCCAACCTCTATGCCGCACTCCGGCGTGGAAGCCAACCGGCGCATTGTGCAGCAACTCGATATGCTGATCACGGCTATTCCGGAAGTGGAAATGGTGGTGGGCAAAGCAGGCCGTGCCGAAACTGCCCTGGACCCGGCTCCTATGTCGATGTACGAGAACGTGATACAGTACAAATCAGAGTATAAAACCGATGCCAGCGGGCACAGACTGCGCTTTAAGGTAGATGATAACGGTGCGTTCGTGCGGGACGGGGCAGGTGAGCTCATCGAGGATAAAAACGGCGAATATTACCGCCAGTGGCGCGACCACATCAAAAGTCCGGATGATATCTGGGACGAGATCGTGAAGGCGGCTAACATCCCCGGCGTAACCTCTGCCCCGAAGCTACAACCCATCGAGACGCGCCTGGTAATGCTGCAGACGGGTATGCGGGCGCCCATGGGCATCAAAGTGTTTGGCCCTGACCTGAAAACGATAGAAGACTTTAGCCTGCAGCTGGAGCGTGTGCTGAAAGAGGTGCCCTCCGTGAAACCGGAAGCCGTTTTCGCCGACCGCTCGCTGGGCAAGCCATACATGGAAATCGAGCTCAACCGCAAAGCCATGGCCCGCTACGGACTGAACGTGGCCGATGTGCAGGAGTATATCGAAGTGGCCATGGGCGGTATGGCTCTCACCACCACCGTGGAAGGCCGCGAGCGCTATTCCATCCGCGCCCGTTACGCCCGCGAGTATCGGAACGATCCTGAGTCTGTTGATCGCGTTCTGATCGCGACGGCTGGCGGGGCGCAGGTGCCGTTGGGCGAAATTGCCGAGGTTGTGTACCGGCCAGGCCCGATGATGATCCGCGGCGAGAACTCCTTCCTGACCGGCTATGTGCTCTTCGACAAGCAGGATGGCTTTGCCGAGGTATCGGTGGTGGAGGACGCGCAGCGTTACCTGGATCAAAAAATAGAATCCGGCGAGCTGGTGGTGCCGGCAGGCGTGAGCTACAAGTTCTCGGGCAACTATGAAAACCAGGTACGCGCCGAGGAGCGCCTGGGCATCATTATTCCGCTGAGCTTGCTCATTATCTTCCTCATTCTATACTTCCAGTTTCGCTCGGTGTCCACCACGCTGTTCATCTTCACCTCCATCGCGATGGCTTTCTCCGGGGGCTTTATGATGCTGTGGCTCTACGGGCAGGATTGGTTCCTCAACTTCTCCTTCGGCGACACGAACATGCGCGAGCTGTTCCAGATGCGCACCTTCAACCTGAGTGTGGCCGTGTGGGTAGGCTTTATTGCCCTCTTCGGCATTGCCACCGACGATGGCGTGGTGATGGGCACTTACCTGAAGCAAAGTTTCGATGCGGCTAAGCCCGAGACACGAAACGGGGTGCGCAGGGCCGTGCTGAAAGCCGGCATACGCCGTGTGAGACCGTGCCTGATGACTACCGCCACTACCCTGCTGGCCCTGTTGCCCGTGCTTACCTCCACCGGACGCGGCTCGGACATCATGGTGCCCATGGCCATCCCAACATTCGGGGGAATGACGGTGGCGCTGATCACCCTGTTCATCGTGCCGGTGCTTTACAGCTGGCGCGAGGAAGCCAAGGTTAAAAAACTAGCCAAAAAAGCCGTATGAAAAAGATCATCCTACATATTATACTTTTACTGCTGGCTGTTCCGGCCCTGCAGGCGCAGACCCTGGAGGAGTACCTGGTAATGGCTGGCGAAAACAACCCGCAGCTGAAGGCAACCTACGCCGAGTACCAGGCAGCGTTGCAAAAGGTGCCTCAGGCGGGCGCCCTCCCCGACCCGGAAGCTACTTTCAGCTTCTTCCTGCAGCCCATGGATCGCTACATGGGCAGGGAGGTGGGCAGTGCTTCCATCATGCAGATGTTCCCTTGGTTTGGCTCGCTGGATGCCGCCAAAACAGAGGCGAATTACATGGCGCAGATGAAGTTTACTTCTTTTATCGAAGCCAAAATCAACCTCTACCACACCGTCCGCACCACCTGGCTTTCGCTCTACCAGCTAGACGAGGAAGTAAAGCTGCTGGAGCGGGAACTGGAGATTCTTAAATCGCTGGAGCGGGTGGCCCTGGCAAAGTATAAATCGGGGCCTGCTGTCAGTGCCCCGGCCGCCCCGCGCCAGAGCTCGGGCGCTGCCCCTACCCAAAGTACGGCCGGCAGCACTTCTCAGGGCATGGCCGGTATGGGCGGAGGCTCCACCAGTGGCACCTCAACGGCTTCTTCCGGCAGCGGAAGTATGGGCGGCATGACAGGTGGAAGTATGGCCTCTTCGGGCAGCTCGATGGTGGATGTTATCCTTATCCGGGTGCAGGTAAAGGACATGGAGAACCGCCTCCAGTTGCTCCGCGACTCGAGAAAACCTAAGGTGGCTGCCTTTAACAGCATGCTCAACCGCGACCTGAACCTGGAAGTGCAGGTGGCCGATACCTTGGCGCCGGTTGCTTTGCCAGCATCCCTGTCCCTCATCCAGGACTCTATCCGCCAGAACCACCCCATGCTGAAAATGTATGAGTGGGACGAGAAAGCCCGCGAGGCCCAGCTGCGCATGGCCAAGCTGATGGGCAGGCCCATGATTGGCGTGGGATTGGAGTACATGGTGTTCAAACCGCGTCCCGACGAGATGTCGCAGATGGCCATGGGAGGCGAGAACATGGTGATGCCGATGGTGAGCATTTCCCTGCCGATCTACCGCAAAAAGTATAAAGCGGCGCAGAAGGAGGCGCAGTATGCCCAGGAGGCCGCGGTGCAGAACCGCGAAGCCACCGAGAACATGCTGTTTGCCGAACTGAGCGGACTGCTGTACGATTACCAGCGAACGAGCAGTACCCTGCAGTTGTTAGAAGATCAGATTGCACTTAACGAGCAGGCCATCCGGCTCCTGACCACCAATTACAGCGTGGCGGGCGCGGGCATAGAAGAGATTCTGAGGCAACGGCAGGCCATCCTTACCCTGCGGCAGCAGCAGCTGCAGGCCATAACCGAGCAGCATGTGACCGTTTCGGCCATTAACCGCATGATGAACAGCGATATTTAAGCCTGTCCGCAGCAGGCGATAAAACATATATTCCATCCAAGACGATGAAACCAAGAAATAAACAAATCACGACCTATATACTGGTAGCGCTGGCCGGCTTGCTCCTGGGCTGGCTTATATTCGGGGGCAGAGGGGCCGAACAAGGCCACGACCACGCAGCGGAAACGGCAGGCGTAACCGAGTACACCTGCTCCATGCACCCACAGATCCGGCAGAACGAACCAGGCAAGTGCCCCCTTTGCGGCATGGACCTGACGCCGGTAGCAGCCACGGGCGGCGGTGGCGAGGCAAGCCCTTATGTGCTGGAGATGACGCCGGAGGCCATCGCGCTGGCTAACATCCAGACAACGCCGGTGCATCAGGTGAACCCTGAAAATGAGCTGCTGCTGTCGGGCACGGTGCAGCTGAACGAGCAAAAAGTCTCCTCCATCACTGCCAAGTTCCCGGGCCGTATCGAGCGGCTTTATGTCAACTTCACCGGGCAGGAAGTACGCAAGGGCGAGCGACTGGCCTCGGTATATTCCCCGGAACTCATCACAGCGCAGCGTGAGCTGCAGGAGGCAGCCAAGTCCAAAGACCTGATGCCGGAACTCTATGAAGCCGCCAAAACCAAGCTAAGGCTGTGGAATATCTCCGCCAAGCAGATAGCGCGCATCGAGCAGGCCAATGACATCCTGACCAGCTTCGACATTTATTCTGATGCGGCCGGGGTGGTTACTGAACGCCAGGTGGCCGTAGGCGACTACGTCAGCACCGGTTCGGTGCTCTTCCAGGTGGCCAATCTCTCCTCCGTTTGGGTCGTGCTGGATGCCTATGAGAGCGATCTTTCCTGGGTAAAGCAAGGCGCAAGCATTAACTTTACTGTGCCGGGCATACCGGGCAAGGATTTCACTGCCAAGGTTGCCTTTGTGACGCCAGTGCTTGATGCCAGCACCCGTGCCGTGCAGGTAAGGGCCGAGGTAGTGAATCCGGGCAATCAGCTCAAGCCGGGGATGTTTGCCAATGCACGCATCAAAACCTCCACCCGCACGGCCGCTAAAGAGAACGCGCTGGCCATACAGCGGACCGCTGTACTCTGGACAGGCAAGCGCTCGGTGGTATATGTGAAGGTGGATGACCGTGAGGCGCCGGCCTTTGAGATGCGGGAGGTAACGCTTGGGCCGCGCCTGGGCGATATGTATCTGATTGAAGCCGGGCTGAGCGAAGGCGAGCAGGTGGTGACTAACGGCGTGTTTGCCGTGGACGGAGCCGCCCAGCTGAGCGGGAACTATAGCATGATGGCGGGTCCGGCCAACAAGATGCTGGAGGCACCAGAAGAGTTCCAGTCTCAGCTGACCGCCCTGGTAGATAGTTATTATACGCTGAAGAACGCCCTCGTGGCTTCTGATGCTGACGCTGCCCGTCAGGCTGCCGGCAAGTTCAGGCAGGCACTGAACAAAACCGATATGCGCCTGTTGGATGGCAGTAGCCATGCCAAATGGATGCAGCTGCAGCCGGTGCTGGCCTCCAACGCCGATGCTATTCAGAAAAGTACGGTTATCGACAAGCAACGGGAGGCTTTCTCGCCGCTCTCCAACCACCTGATTGAGGCAGTGGAGACCTTCGGCACCAACAAGGAGGTGCTCTATAAGCAGAAATGCCCGATGGCGCTGGGCGACCAGGGCGGTTACTGGCTGAGCGAGCTGAAAGACATCCGCAACCCATACTTTGGCGACGCCATGCTGGCCTGCGGCGAGACAGAACATACCTACCGCCAGGGAACCGGCGCATCGGCAGGAGAAAAAGCCTCTGCCCCGGCAAAAGGACATGTACATTAAACCTATTACGCATGAAAGAGTGTTGCAGAACCGGAGACGAACAACCTGACACCCGTAAGAAGCCGTGGCTGAAGTGGCTTCTCTACCTGGCTATCGCGCTGGCGCTGGGCTTCGTCCTTTTCGAACAGATCACTACTACTTAACATATACCATGAGAAAGAACTTTTTTTATATGGCAGCCCTGGCTGCAGTCACGCTAGCCTCCTGCACGTCAGAGCAAAAATCAGATACCCAGGCCCAGGCTGCAGCCGCAAGCGAAGTGCCTGCTAACCACCAGGCCCACATGGCCAGCATGCAGCCACAGCAGCCAGCCTCCCCTGCCGACCTGATGACGGCAGATGGTTTACCAAAGGATTTGGTGTGTATGGTGAACAACGCCTTTATGGGCAATGAACAATTCCCGGTGCCGTTCGAGGGTAAGATGTACTACGGCTGCTGCGAGATGTGCGTGAACACCATCAAGAACCAGCGCGAAGTACGTTTTGCCACAGACCCCGTAACAGGCGAGGAAGTAGATAAATCAGCGGCCTTTATTGCCTTGAAGCCGGGCGGTACCCGCGGCGAGGTGCTATACTTTGCCTCAGAGGATACTTACAAAAAGTATAAGCAGTAACAAACTGCTTCCTGCTTTTAAGGAAATCATTGTTAACTTTATACTTTCGTAACCATCAAAGAACGAATCATGAAGAAAACCCTTGTAGCCGCTACGCTGGCAGCTTTCTTTTTCACCTCCTGCTCCAACCAAAACCAGGACGACGCAACTGCAGCCCACGGACAGGAGCATCATGAAGGCATGCACCACGGCGACACTACCAGCGCAGACGCTGCCGGCCAGACGGTGGTAGAAACACCTGACTATACTTCTGTGGCCGAACCTTTTAAAACGAAGGTATCACAGCTGGTGGATGAGTACCTGAAACTGACGGATGCTCTGGTAGCCTCTGATGCCGAGGCAGCCAAAGCCGCGGCTAACCAGGTATTATCGGTAGCCAAGGCGATGCCAGTGGCCGCTATCGCGGAGCCGGAGGCAAAAACCTACGCTGAGGAGAAAACGCAGGAAGTGGTGAGCAGTGCTACCAGCATCACTGGCGCAGCCACGATCGATGCCCAGCGCGAAAACCTGGAGCAGCTGTCTGAGGCGGTGTTTGCCATGGCCAAAGCGTTTGACGCCAACCACCAGACCCTGTACTACCAGCACTGCCCAATGGCCCTGAACGACAAAGGCGGCTATTGGCTAAGCTCCAACAAGGAAATCCGCAACCCATACTTCGGCGACAAAATGCTGAAGTGCGGCAGCACCGAAGAAGTGTTGGACTAAGTATAAAGTATAAATCAAATGAAAGCAGAGGGCTCGTTCGGGCTCTCTGCTTTTTTGTTTGCTGATTTCTGAAAGTTGCGCATTTAGCTAGTTCGCTTACTCTTCTTTGTAAGCCCTACTTTATGACTATACTTTATACTTGTCTGAATCAGGATTTACAGGATGATTGGATGAACAGGATTTTATATTTGACTATACTTTATACTTTGTTAATGTAGGATTTTATACTTCGGCTATACTTTCCCACCGCTGGCGCGAGTTTGCAACTTGTGCCTACTATAGTGTTGGGTTTGCAACCCAACTGGCTTGAAAAGCCATACTTATACTTTGGTAATACTTCCCTGAGCCACCGCTTCCTGCAACTAGACACAAGCCATCCTTACTAGCTGCCGTTCATCCTCTAGTTCCCACAAGCGGCTCGTTTCATCTCATACTTTCTGCCCTCCCAGGCCGGGAGGCCTCGCCTTCGGGCATCGCGCGGTGTGTCTGAAGCTGCTCCTCGGTCGCAATGCCGCTAAGCGGCACCAGAAATCTACAAGGCGCTCAACCCGAAGGCTGGGAAACATTCGATAGCCGCTGCCCCTGCTGTCATCTCGACCTTTGGGAGAGATCTATACAGAATTCCAGATAGATCTCTCGCCCTGCTCGAGATGACAAAGAGAGAAATAAGTATAATTCCCCTCTTGGGAGGGGCTAGGGGTGAGTTATACTTTGACTATGAAACTTATGCTTTAGCTAAAGTAATGACAGACTCCCCGCCTTAGACAAGGAGGGGCAAGGGGTGGTTGGATCCGGCACTGCAGTCCCCCTTCCATCCTGATTAAGAGCGGATTGAGCAGGAGCAAACTGGCAAAGTAGTTATACATCCGGCCTAACTAATTATACTTTCCCGATAAAAAAGTTCTCCCCCTGAGGCAACCATTCTACTTTTGACCGCATCTTTCTTCTCAAAATCCCTCGCGAGGAAATTACTAGCACAAGTTCAGCCGCCCTGCCCGGGTCCGGCCGGTGTTAGAAGACAAAAATCACGTGTTCGTCTAAAAGTATATTTTAAAACTAAACAGTACCTTGTTATACAAAGTACTATAGTATAAGTTTGCATCACGTTCCAATTACCAACACTACACAAAATAAAACCATGAAAAGATTTTACGTTTACCTCGCTTTCCTCTTCTTCCTCTGTAGCAGCCATACTTTCGCACAGTCTGCGGGCATGCTCACGGGCACTGTGCTTGACGACAAGGAGCAGCCTGTTGGCTTTGTGAATGTGGCTGTGCTGGAGGCTGCCAGTGCCAAAGTGGTTACCGGCGCCATCGCCGACATGGACGGTAACTTCCAGATCATGACGCCTGCCAAAGGCACGTACCTGCTCAAACTCAGCGGCCTTGGCTATGTGGAGCTGCAGACGCCAACCTTTGAGGTGACAGGCCCTGGTTTTTCGAAGGATTTCGGGAAGCTGCAGGTAAAGCCCGATGTGAAAACCCTAAAGGAAGTACAGGTGCAGGCCATGCGTCCCACGGTTACCACGGAGCCGGATAAGATGGTGGTGAGCGTGGAGGGAACCGCCCTGGCCAGCGGGAGCACGGCCTACGAGGTACTTTCCAAATCGCCGGGCGTGTGGATTGACCAGGATGGCAACATCCAGCTCAACGGCAAGGCTGGTGTGCAGATCATGATCAACGGCAAGCGCAGCTACCTGTCTGGCAAAGAGCTGCAGACGCTGCTGCAGGGCATGACCGCCGAGAACATCAAGGACCTGGAGATCATCACCAACCCTTCGGCAAAGTATGAGGCAGAGGGAGCCTCCGGTGTCATCAACATCAACCTGAAAAAAGCTGTGGCAATGGGCATGAGCGGCAGCGTGTACGCCGGTTACCAGTACAACAACCTGAGCACTTATACTTCCGGCGCCGAGCTTAGCCACAAAAGCGGCAAATGGAACTCCTTCGGCAGCCTGGATCTGGCCAACCGCCAGCGTTACCGCGACATGGAGATGCGCCGCATCTTCCTCAACAAAGACGGTAGCACCAGCAACTTCGACCAGACCGGACGCGAGGAGAACGAGCGCTTTGAGCCTTCGCTGCGCATCGGCACCGACTACGACATCAACGACAGGCACAGCATCGGGGTAATGGCCAACATCATCGGCAGCAACAGCGACAACAGGTTCCTGACCGACTCTTACCTGAACGATGTGAACACGGGCGAAAATCTGTTTATCGATGCTACTAACAAAGCGGATGGAGAGTACAGAAACGGTACTTTTAACCTGCACTACCTGGGCAAACTCGATACCGTGGGCACTACCCTCTCCGCCGACCTGGACTATGTGCACATCACCAGCGACGACAATTTTAAGTTCATCAACCGCACAGAGTTCCTCAACAGCAACACGCCAACAGAGCAGGAGCTTCTGCTGAGCGAAAACCCAACCGGCTACGACATCTACTCTGCCAAGGTAGACTTTACAAAACCGCTGAACAAAAAAACGAAGCTGGAGCTGGGTGCCAAGGCCAGCCACGTGAAATCGGATAACGAGCTGCGCTTCTATGAGACCACCGACGGCAGAAAAACGCTGGACCCGAATCGGAGCAACCACTTCGTGTACAAGGAAAACATCCTGGCCGCCTACGCTAACCTGAACGCTACCTTGGGCGAGAAATGGACCCTGCAGGCGGGCCTGCGTGCGGAGCAAACCTATGCTAAAGGCGAGTCGCTTGACAAGGCAGAGGGAAAGATTGACCGCGACTACCTGGACCTGTTTCCGAGCGTGTTTCTGCAGCAAAAGCTGAGCGACAACTACCAGATTGGTTACAAGTATAGCCGCCGCATTAACAGACCGCATTACCAGGCGCTCAACCCGTTCATCTTCTACCTAGACCCTTATACCTGGGCGCAAGGCAACCCGCAGCTGAAGCCGCAGTACACCAACTCCTTCGAGATGACGCACACCCTGAAGCAGACCTACAACCTGATCCTGGGTTATGCCGAGACCAAGAATTTCATCGCCGAGATTCCGAACCAGAACCCGGAGGATAACACCACGGTGTTTCAGCAGCAGAACGTACGCGACATGAAGAGTGCCCGAGCTACGCTGGTAGCCCCTATCAAGGTATCCAACAACTGGGATATCAGCAACAACGTGATTGTGATGTACCAGGAGTTCACTAACTTCAACAACGGTAAAATGGTGGTGAACGACCAGGTGACGGCCATCGCACAGACCACCAACAACATCCTGCTTCCTAAAAACATCCGCCTGGAGCTGGGTGGCAACTATCAGGGAGCCGCGGTATACGGCCTTTATAGAGTGGAGCCGCAGTGGTGGGTGGATGTCGGCCTGAAACGCAGCTTCCTCGACGACCGCCTGACCCTGAGCATGAACGTGACCGACATCTTCAAGAGCCGCATGATGAAGGTAGACACCGAGCTGAACGGCAACGTGAACGCCATCGACCAATACTGGGGCAACCGTTCCTTCCGAATTAACCTGCGCTACCGCTTCAGCAAAGGCTCCGAGTTTGAGTCGAAGAAGCGCAACGTGAACCTGGAAGAACTCAACCGAACTGGGGGTAATTAACACCTGTTTTGTGTAATGTTGAAAGGCCTGCAGCACTTGCTGCAGGCCTTTTGCATGTGGGTGCTCGGCAGGTTATACTTTAAGCTAATTGTTATGAAGTATAATGCCAGATTCAAATGAGAGTTTTGCGACACCGGGTCCAACCACCCCTACCCCTCCTTGGCTAAGGAGGGGAGCCTGTCATTACTTTGGCTGAAGCATGAGCTTCGTTGTTGTTATCCTCACAAAGTATAAACCCACCCCTGAGAGCTACGCTCGCAAGTTTCGAACTCCCGTTCTCACTTGTCCTCAAGGGGACAATTTATACTTGCCATTTACACTGTCATCTCGAGCAGCGCGAGAGATCTATCGGGAACTCTAAACAGATCTCTCCCGAAGGCCGAGATGACAGCAAGGGGAAGCGTGAATTCCATTCATTTTCCTTTATTGTCTCAGTAACTAATGACACCCCTATGGTCCCCTCAAGGGGACAGTTATACTTGTAGCATCGTAAAGGCAGTGGGCTATCGAACCTGTTCCCAGTTTTTCTGCGAGGCGCCTATGCGAGTTTTTCCGGTGCCGAGCTGGAGGCGAGGCAGCCCGAGGCACGAGGGCAGGAAAAGCTCCCAGCGCCGAGCGGGAAAACGAGCCCTCTCGGGCTTGAGAGCTCCAAAGCTAGAGATGAAACAGTAGCTTATGTGAGTCTGGAGGATGAACAGGGGCTAGCAAGGATAGCTTAGTTCCAGTTGCGGGAAGCAGGAGCTATGAAAGTATAAACCGGCAAGTATAAAATAGCACAAGCGGACGCTTGCGCCAGAGAAAGTATAAAGTATAGCCTAAGTATAAAAAGTATAGCCTGAGCACAGAAGTATGGCTCTGCGAGCCAGTCGGATTGCAAATCCGACATTATAGGTAGGCACGGGTTGCAAACCCGCGCCAGCGACTGGGAAGTATAAAGTATGGCTTCAAAACCCTTACTTTATACGCTACCACACATACGTCCCCACAGCCCCGGCATTTAATTTAGTCGCGACCACCTTGCCATGGTGCCTGATGTTAAAGCGTTGTCTGTACTCGCTGTCGTTCAGCACAATCAGCACTGTTTTGCCATCCGGAGTTTTATAAGCCACATTGGGCAACTCCTTCAGCTCGTTGCTTTGCACGCGCACCGAGCCCGGGCGGACGAACTTGGAAGCATGCGCGATGATGTAGTAAGCCGGATTGCGGGTAATGGTGTTGCCATCAATCGTGATGGCGCCGAGGCATTGGGTACAGCCGCCGGGCGTGTGCGGTTTCTGCTGCGGGTCTGCCGCCAGGTTCCACTCCAGCACGGTTCTGCTCCAGTTACGCGGTGCCCCGATAATGAGATTTTTCAGGTGCCAGCGCACATCGCCAGCAAAGTTGCCCGGCGCCCCAATCCACTGCTCGGTAAAGTATAGGTGCTTATCCGGGTGCGCCTCGTGTACTTTGGAGAGGGCATCAATAGTGCCGCCGTACAGGTGGAAGGCAGAGCCATCGATGTACTGCTTCGCCTCCGGGTCGTCGAGTATGGAAATCGGGTAGTCGGGGCGGTCGGCGTTGTGGTCATAGATGACGATTTTGGTGCTGAGGTTAGCCGCTTTAAAAGCTGGGCCTAAACTCTGCTTAATGAAGATAGCCTGATCCTGGGCCTGCATCAGCAGACTGGGGTTATTGCCCGGGTGCAGGGGCTCGTTCTGCACGGTGATAGCATCTAGGATGATTCCCTCTGCCGTCATCCCCTCGATATACTTTACAAAATACCGCGCATAGGCATCGTAATATTCGGGTTTCAGGCTGCCGCCGATGGAGCTGTTGTTGGTTTTCATCCAGGTGGGCGGCGACCAGGGCGAGCCCATGATCAGGATGTCCGGGTTAATGGCCAGGATCTCCTTCAGCACCGGAATGAGGTATTTCTTGTCTGGCGAAAGGTCGAAATGCTCCATCATCTCGTCTGTCTGCCCGGCGGGCAGATCATTATAAGAGAACACTTCCGGGTCCAGGTCCGAGGCGCCGATGCTTACCCGCAGATAGCTCACGCCAATGTTGTTTCCGTCCGTCCCGAACAGCTCCTGAAGTATAGCAGCCCGCTCCTGCGGGGCCATCTGGTGCAGCAGCATCGCACTGCCGCCGGTCAGGGTATAGCCAAAGCCGTCCATACTTTGGAAGGTTTGTGCGTCATCCACCTCAATTGTCTGGAATTGGTTTGAGGATGTCCCGAATGTGATGCTTGAATCCTGTAGCTCGAACAACGAAGACTGTTCCGGTGTAGTGAGCCAGAGCGCCACCTCCGCCCCCGTTGTCTGTTCTTCATCTCCCGAACTTTCCTTCTTGCAAGCGACCAGCCCCGTAAATATTAGCGACACCATGAGCGTGCGGTGCAGGATTTTCTTTGTAAAACTGAGGTTGAGCATGACAGCTGGAGCGTTTAGAGGTACAGAAATCCTATAAAAATAGTAAAAAAAGTATATACTTGGCACCAGAGATAACCAGAAATATAGAATAGCTGTTGTACTAGAAACAAAGGTGCCGTTTTATACGGCTACACCGTACAATTATACTTTAGCGAAAGCAATTGCATGAAGGCTGATCACACTTTACCCACCGATCATTACACACTTACAGTCACCGGCATCCGGGAGGAACGACCTGATTTCAAAACCTTTATCCTGGAACCAGACAAACCCTTGGAATATAAAGCCGGGCAGTACCTCACGCTGGTGCACACGGAGAAAGATGAGGACATACGCCGCTCCTACTCCTTCACCTCCTCTCCTGCCCTTAACGAGCCGCTTAGCATCGGTGTGAGGCGTATTGACAACGGGTTCTTCTCGCGCCGCTTGGTAGACGATGTGCAGGTGGGCGATACATTGTATGCCGCCGGGGCCGCCGGGCTTTTCGTCCTCCCGGAGAACATGCAGGACTATCGGCAGGTGTTTTTGCTGGCAGCCGGAAGCGGCATCACCCCGGAGTTATCGCTGCTCAAAACCATACTTTATACTTGGCCTGATGTGGCCGTAACGCTTATTTACAGCAACAGCAATCCGCAAAAAGCCATCTATAAAGAGGAACTGGAGCAACTGGCAGCGGCTTTCCCGGAGCGTTTCAAGCTGCGGTTCCTGTTCAGCAACTCCCCCGACCTTTCGCAGGCCAGGCTGTACAAGGACTTGCTGCAACAACTGGTGCGGCAGTATGCCTTGGCGCCTCTGCACCAGATACTGTTCTACACCTGCGGCCCGCTGGGCTACATGCGCATGTGCTACTGGGCGCTCACGCAGCAAGGCGTACCACACGAAAACATCCGCCGCGAAAACTTTGATACAACTAAGGTGGCCGTCAAACA
The DNA here is from genome assembly GCF_900113285.1 of Pontibacter chinhatensis. GTDB lineage: Bacteria > Bacteroidota > Bacteroidia > Cytophagales > Hymenobacteraceae > Pontibacter > Pontibacter chinhatensis. The sequence goes on along the minus strand of NZ_FOOT01000005.1, from coordinate 291,155 downwards.
AATGCCGCCCGACACCGATCCGCATGAAGTGATACTTCACTACAAAGACCAGGCGTATAACCTGACCGTGGAATACCCGGATACCATACTTCGGGCGGCACGCAAGGCTGGTTTAAACCTGCCCTTCAGCTGCGAGGCCGGCAAGTGCGGTAACTGCACTGCCCGCTGCACCGAAGGCAAGGTATGGATGTCGTACAACGAGGTGCTGACCGAACGCGACCTGCAGCAGGGCCTGGTGCTGACCTGCGTGGGCTACCCGGTAGGCGGTCCGGCACAGTTGGAGTTGAAGTCGTAAGAAAGGCTTTCTCCTCCTGTTTTTCCGGCCGAAACCCGTAACTTTAACCCCGGCGGTAGCCACCGCAACAACACTGGAATTTTAAACGAACGATACTATGAGCTCTGAAGTACGCAGCCTAGAGCCAAAGGCGCTTTGGGAAAACTTTGCTGATTTAAACGCTGTGCCGCGCCCATCCAAAAAGGAGGAGCGCGTAATACAGTTTATACTTGACTTCGGCCACAAACTTGGCCTGGAGACCATCAAGGATGAAGTGGGCAACGTCATCATCAAGAAACCAGCCACCCCAGGCATGGAAAACCGCCAGACCGTGGCCATGCAAAGCCACCTGGACATGGTGCACCAGAAAAACAACGACACCAACTTCGACTTCGACACGCAAGGCATTGACATGTATGTGGACGGCGACTGGGTGAAAGCCCGTGGCACCACGCTGGGCGCTGACAACGGCATTGGGGTGGCTACCATCATGGCCATACTTGCTTCCAAGGACATCCCGCACCCGGCTATCGAGGCACTCTTCACGATTGATGAGGAAACCGGTATGACGGGTGCTTTGGGCCTGAAAGGCGGCCTGCTGGAGGCTAGTATACTTTTAAACCTGGACACCGAAGACGACCGCGAACTGACCATCGGCTGTGCCGGCGGCGTGGACGTAACGGCTAGCGGGAAGTATGAGCAGGAAGCGACACCGGCTGGTATGGCAGGCTACAAGCTTACGGTAAAAGGTCTAACCGGTGGTCACTCGGGCATGGACATCATTCTGGGTCGTGCTAACGCCAACAAACTCATGAACCGCCTGCTGCACCATGCTTCCAGGCAGTTTGACTTGCGCCTTGGAAGTATAGACGGCGGTGGCTTGCGCAATGCTATACCGAGAGAATCGACTGTTGTCATAGCTCTGGCTGAAGGTGACAAAGCAGCATTTGAAAAGTTTGTGGCAGAGCAGCACGCTATACTTGCTCAGGAGTATAAAACCACAGACCCGAACCTGGAGGTGCAAGTGGAGTCGGCAGAAGCTCCTGCTCAGGTGGCCACCCAGGCTTTTACCTCTACTTTCCTCCGCGCCATCTACGCCACGCCAAACGGCATTTACCGCATGAGTCCGGAGATACAGGGGCTGGTGCAGACCTCCAACAACGTGGCGCGCGTGGAGCTGAAAGACGGTGCCTACAAAGTTATGTGCCTCACGCGAAGCGCAGTGGATTCGGAGAAGATGGACCTGGCAGCGGCTATCCAATCGGCACTGGAACTGGCGGGGGCTGAGGTGATGTTGAGCGGCTCTTACCCAGGCTGGACGCCTAACCCGGATGCCTCTATCATCAAGTTGATGAGCGACCTCTACCGCAGCAAGTTCAACAGCGAGCCGGATGTAAACGCTTGCCACGCCGGACTCGAGTGCGGTATCATCGGCGCCAATTACCCAGGCATGGAGATGATTTCCTTTGGCCCCAACATCCGCGGCGCCCACTCCCCTGACGAGAAAGTACAGATCAGATCGGTACAGAAGTACTGGGATTACCTGCTCGAAACCCTGCAGCGCATTCCGGAGAAAGTATAAGTATAAACAGGAGAGCCGCCCGTACTTTGGGCGGCTTTTTTGTTTTAGAATAGAATTGGCTTTTTGGGCTTTCGTAAAAGTACCTTTTGCAGTGCCTGGTCCAACCACCCCTACCCCTCAGAGCTACGCTCGCTACCTTCGAACTCGCGTTCTCGGTAGTCCAAAGAGGGGAGCCTGTTTTTACTGATGCTGAAGTATAGGTTTCGTGGCGAAAGTAAAACACCCCTATAGAGCGCTGCTCGCAAACGGCGAACTCTCGTTCTTGTTTGTCCTCAAGGGGACAGTTATACTTGTTGCATAGCAAAGGCACAAGATATCAATCTTATCCCAGCCTTTGGGTTGAGCGCCTTGTGGATGTTGCGGTGCCCGTAAGGGCAGCCCGCAGCGGAGCGAGGAGCAGCTTCAGACACACCGCGCGATGCCCCAAGGCGAGGCCTCCCGGCCTGGGAGGGCAGAAAGTAAGCTATGCAACAGTAGCTTATGTTAGTCTAGAGGATGAACGGTAGCTAGCAAGGATAGCTTGGTTCAAGCTGTGGAAAGCGGTGGTTAGGAAAGTATAAAGTACAGCCAAAGTATAAAAGTATGGCTCTCTGAGCCAGTCGAGTCACAGACCCGACACCATAGTAGGACACAAGTCTGAAGACTTGCGCCATAAAGAAAATAGCCCTCCGCAGGAAGCGGAAGGCTATTTATACTTCCAAATCTTTATTCTCATACAGACCTGAAAGTTATCTATCAACTATTAAACATCTCCTCATAATACTGATGCGCCATGCGGTTCGACTCGAAATGCGGCACCACGTTGCGCATACTCTGCTTCATGATATGCACCCAGCGGTCTTGGTTGTGGTAATAGACAGGCACAATGTCCTTTTCAAGCAATCGCATCAGGTTGTTGTAATCCTCATCGTCCTGCACCTCGTTGGGTTGGGTGATATCGGCAATGGGCAGCACAAAGCTGTTCTCGCCGTGGCGCGCATACTCGGGCAGCCAGCCGTCCTGCACCGATAAGTTCACGCCGCCGTTCATGGCGGCTGTCATGCCGCTGGTGCCGGAGGCCTCGCGGGGGCGGCGCGGCGTGTTGAGCCAGATATCGCAGCCCTGCTTCAGCTTCCGCGACAGCTCGATTTCGTAGCCGGAGAGCACGGCCACATTCTTTAGTTGCTGGGAGAGCTTCACCAGCTTATTGAACACATTGATGGCACCGTAGTCGAACGGATAAGGCTTGCCGGCCCAAATCACCTGCACCGGCATTTCCTCGTTGTTAATCAGGTCCACGAAGCGCTCAATGTCGCGCACCAGCAGGTCGGCGCGCTTGTAGGCGGCAAAGCGGCGGGCCCACACAATGGTGAGCACATCGGGCCGGAACAGTTTGCCCGCCTGGTCGGCCACTACCTTAAACAGCTGCTTTTTCAGCTCCTCCTTGCGGCTCCGCAATGCCGCATCGTCGTCGCGCTCCTGCGCCTGCCACAGCTCCGTATCGGCCCAAAAGCTAAAGTTCTGCGCATTGGTAATAGCCTTTATCTCGCAAACCCCCTCGTTGTCGTACCACATGTCGCGGGCCACTTCGCCGTGTAGTTGCGACACCCCATTGGCCACCTTGGCCAGGCGCAGGGCGGCTAGCGTATGGTCGAACATCTGCCCGTGCATGGCGGTAATTTCCCGCACCTCCTCCAGCGGCAGTCCGTTAAAGAAGCTCATGCGGTGCAACAGGTAAATGTCGTGCTGCTCGTTGCCGGCCTTCTCCGGTGTATGTGTCGTGAACACCAGGCGCTTTCGCACTTCGTCCAGCTTGCCGAAATCCTCAAACAGTTTGAAAGCCAAAGGCAGGGCGTGGCCCTCGTTCATGTGGTAGATCTCGGCGCCGCCCAAGGCCTCCACCACCTTCGATCCTCCTACGCCGAGAACGATACTTTGCGCAATGCGCGCCTGCGGCTCCGGGTCGTAAAGGCGGTGCGTGATGGTGCGGGCCAGGTGGTCGTTGTCGGGGATGTCGGTGGTGAGAAAGTACATGGGCACGGTGCCGAAAACATCAGGCCGCAGCACCAGCGCCTTCACCAGCACCGGATGCTCGTTTACCAGCACCCGAACCGTAATGCCCGGATCCTCCAGGAAAGAATAGAACTTCTGCTGAAAGTGCGGGCGCATCGTCTGGTCCTCGTTGCGTTCCTGGTCGTAGTAGCCGTACTTCCAGAGCATGCCGATGCCAATCATGTTTTGCCGCAGCTCGTAGGCGCTGCGCATGTGCGAACCCGCCAGAAAGCCCAGGCCGCCGGAGTATACTTTCAGGGCTTGGTCGATGCCATACTCCATGCAGAAGTAGGCCACGCGCTTATTATACTGTTCATTTATCTCGTAGGGATGGTACCATCTGCTATATTGTGAAGCCATAGAGAGCCAGTTGTTTATACTTTACAAAAATCGATTCTTCTGTTATCTCCAGCACATAAACGGTAAAAGCCGGAAATACTGATATACCCAAACCAGGTACGCAGGTTTCACATTTATAGATAGGAATCTTAAAATATGGCTGCATAAGTGCCCTATACTTCCTACCTTTGCAGGGCTTAAATTTTAGTAGATAAATTTAGTTCTTAAAATTAGGAACCAAAAGAACTATCTTATACCTTTGTACTGTTCTTATCCTAGACACACGAGAACAAAGTATAAAAACATGAACCTAACAGACAAGCAGCGGGCATTAATAGAGCGTATCGGTGTTTTCCAGGAGAAATCTGGGATGCAGCCGGTGGCGGGTCGCATTATGGGCCTGCTTTACGTGTCTGACAAGCCGGAGCTTACGTTTGACGAAATCCGGGAGGCGCTAGGCATTAGCAAGAGTGCCACCAGCAACGCCCTGAGCATGCTGCAGCACCTCAACCGCCTGGAGTATGTTACTTACAGCGGCGACCGCAAGCGCTATTTCCGCCTGAAGCTGGACAAATGGCGCGACCTGGTGCTGCAGGGAGTAGAATCCATTACCGACTTCTCGGAAATGCTGCAGGAGGTGGTGGCCGAGCGCACCAGCGAAACGAAAGAGTATAACCAAAACCTGCTGGACGTTGCTGACTTCCTGAAGTACCTGCACACAGAGCTTCCGAAGCTTCTGACGGAGTGGGAGCAGCAGAAGAAGTAATTTTTTTGCCCTAATTAGTTCTTTTAATACAGAACTAACTATAACTATCTAGAACTTAGTAAATTATTCTTAACTACACAACACCGTGATAAAGAAATATTTTTTAGTCGGAGTAATGGCGCTCTTCCTCAAGCCAGCCTTTGCCCAGGAACCGGCCACTACCGGTCAGGTGCAGGAGCTGACGCTGCAGGAAAGCCTGAATTATGCCCTGGAGAACAATGAGAACATCCAGAAGGCATCCTTAGATGAGATTGGCTCTAAATACCAGGTAAAAGAGGCCCGCAGCGCAGGCCTGCCGCAGGTGGATATAAAAGGACAGGGTATCAGAACCATTGAGAAGGCCCGGATAGCTTTACCTGCCGAATTTAACCAGGAAGGCACCGGCCCGCTTATCGCGCAGATGGGTACCGATTACAACATGCAGGCGGGCCTTTCGGTGTCTCAGCTGCTGTTCAGCAAATCATACTTTGTGGGCCTGAAGGCTGCTCAATCGGCTGAAGACCTGTACCGCATCCGCAAGGAAATGACCACTGAGGAGGTGATTTACAACGTGGGCAGCGCTTATTATCAGGTACTGCAAACCCAGGAGCAGTTCAACAACATCAACGCCAACCTGGAGAAACTGACGCAGCTGGAGCGCATCCTGCAACTGCAGTATGAGAACGACCTGGTAAAGAAGGTGGACGTGAACCGCATCAAGGTGAACAAGATAAACCTGGAGAACCAGAAGAAAAGCCTGATGACGGCCTACGAGCAGCAGCAAAACGTGCTCAAGTTCTTCATGGGCATGCCGCTGGAGCAACCTATCAAGCTTAGCGGTTCCGCAGAAGACGCCCTGCTGCTTCAGCAGCCAACAATGGCTAACACCGAGAACCTAGCCCAGAACCGTGCTCAGTACCAGGTGCTCAACAAGCAAAAGGAACTGAAGTCGCTGGAAATGGAGAACGTGAAGGCGGGTTACTACCCTACCCTGTCGGCTTTCGGCAGCTACAACTACCAGACCCAGTACGACGGCCAGCTGTTTGGCAACCCGACAACCATGTGGTTCCCGAACTCGCAGGTGGGCCTGCAACTGAACATCCCGGTGTTTGATGGCCTGCGCAAGAAAGCTCAGGTACAGCAGCGGGAAGTAGAGCTGCAGAAGATTGACCTCGACATCAAGCAATACAACAAAAACACGCAGGTGGAGCTGACCAATGCCGTGGCGCAGCTGCAGAACAGCCAAAGCTCCATTGTGGCGCAGGAGGAGAATGTGAAGCTGGCGCAGGAAGTATACGACACCACGAACCAGCTCTACAAAGAAGGCCTTTCGCCGCTGACGGACCTGCTGAACGCCGAGACATCGCTGCGGGAGGCACAGACCAACCTCAACAACGAAAGACTGAAGTATAAACTGGCCGAATTGAATTACCTGCAGGCCACAGGAGATTTGGAAACACTAACTAAATAAGACATACACGACATACGAAGATGAAGAAGGTAATTTATATCCTGGTTGCGCTGGTTGCTTTGGGTGCTATTGGCTATAAGCTGATGAACAACAAGGAGCAGATGGCTGCCAACGCCGCTGTAGCAGAGATCCGAAGCGAAGCCATCCCGGTAAGCATTACAGAAGTAAAAACGGCCCAACTCGATAAATCCTTTAGAGCACAGGGCAACTTCGCCCCTATCCAGAGCTTGACGCTTTTGTCTGAAACCCAAGGACAGATCCAGAAGGTGCTTAAGCGCAAAGGCGACAAAGTAAAAGCCGGAGAGCTGTTGATTCTGGTGGAGAGCAATACCATGTCCGCTGACCTGGCCACAGCCCAGACAAACGCCGAGAAAGCCAAGAAAGACCTGGAGCGTTTTGAGAACCTGGCCGCCGGTGACGCTATCACGCAGCGCCAGCTGGAGGATGCCCGCCTGGCTGCCAAGTCTACGCAGGCACAACTGGTGGCTGCCCGCCAGCGCCTGGCCAAAACACGCATCACAGCCCCTATCACCGGGGAGATTAATGAGATTTACGTAGAAGTTGGCTCTTACCTGAACGCAGGCACCAAGCTCTACGACATCGTGAACGTGGACAAGCTGAAGCTGCAGGTAAAAGTGAACGAAAGCGAAGTACTGCTCATCGGCAAAGGCGACAAGGTAACGGTGAAAGCGAATGCCGGCTCCGGCCAGGAGTATGAGGGTGTGGTGACCGCCATTGCCGCACAGGCTGACCCTACCCTGAAGTTTGACGTGGAAGTGGAGGTGAAAAACGCCGCCAACAACAACCTGAGAGCTGGTATGTATGGCACGGCCTTCTTTGAGGTAGCCGAGCAGCGCGACGCCATGTTATTGCCACGCGAAACCATTGTAGGCAGCATTCAGAACCCGAGCGTGTACGTGGTGAAAGATGGCAAAGCGACCATGCGCAAAGTGAAAGTAGGTGTGGTGACACAAGACCAGGTGGAAATACTGGATGGCGTGCAGCCTGGCGAGCAGATCGTCAGAAGCGGCCAGATCAACCTGCGCGAAGGCATCAACGTGTCGGTGCTGAAGTAAGCACACCATGGCGCGAGCGTCTTCGCTCGTGACGAAACTATGGCGAGGGCCTCTGGCCCGGTGCCATAGGACCAATGCGGCCAGAGGCCGCACCATCATAAACACGAGCCTGGAGGCTCGCGCTATTACAAAGCAAAATTTCTTTCTTAAGATTATCTAGAAATGAACATAACCAAATTATCGATACAGCGATCAACCCTGGTGGTGGTGGTGTTTACCGTCCTCACCCTGCTGGGGATTGTCAGCTACCAATCGCTTAACTACGAGCTGCTGCCCAAGTTCAGCCCGCCGGTGCTTACCGTAAGTACCATTTACCCCGGTGCCTCGCCAAACGAGGTGGAGAACTCCGTAACCAAGGAGATTGAGGACGTGCTGTCTTCGCTGGAGAACGTGAAGGAGATGAAGAGTACCTCACTGGAGAGCTTTTCCATCATCACCATCCAGCTGAACCAGGGCACCAATGTGGACCTGAGCCTGCAGGACGCGCAGCGCAAGATCAACACCATTCTGGCTAAGCTGCCGGAGGATGCGGACGCGCCAACGCTGAACAAGTTCGACTTCGACGACCTGCCTATCATTAAGATGGGTGCCACAGCCAACATGACCCCGACTGAGTTCTACGACCTGATCGACAAGAAGATCAAGCCGGAGCTGTCCAGGGTGCCAGGTATGGCGGCCATTAAAGTACTGGGTGGCCAGGAGCGCGAGATCAAGGTAAACATCAACGCCAGCAAGCTGGAAGCCTACAACCTGTCTATCTTGCAGGTACAGCAGAAAATCGGCAACTCCAACCTCGACTTCCCGACCGGAAGAATCAAGCAGGAAAGTGGCCAGACCCAAATCCGACTGGCTGGTAAGTTCCAGTCGCTGGACCAGCTGCGCAACCTGGTGTTGCGCGATGACCTGAACGGTATTGTTCGCCTCTCTGACGTGGCCGAAGTACAGGACACGCAGAAGGACATCGAGGTAATGAACCGTATCAACCAGAAGGCCTCGGTGGGTATCACCATCCAGAAGCAGTCTGATGCGAATGCTGTGGAAGTAAGCCGCCTGACCAAGGAAGCGCTTGCCAAGCTGGAGCAAACCTATGCGGCCGAAGGCCTGCAATTTAACATTGCCAACGACTCCTCCGACTTTACGCTGGAGGCTGCCGACTCGGTAATGCACGACCTTATTATTGCGGTTATACTGGTGGCTGTGGTGATGTTGCTGTTCCTGCACTCGCTGCGCAACGCCGTGATTGTAATGATCTCTATCCCGGCCTCTTTGGTGGCAACCTTTATTGTAATGTTCCTGCTGGGTTACTCCCTGAACCTGATGTCGCTGCTGGCGCTCTCGCTGGTGGTAGGTATCCTGGTGGACGACGCCATTGTGGTGATTGAGAACATTCACCGCCACATGGAGATGGGCAAGAAGCCGGCTCAGGCCGCTTACGATGGTATCCGCGAGATTATGGCAACGGTAACTTCCATTACGCTCGTAATCGCGGTGGTGTTTATCCCGATTGCCCTGTCTTCAGGTCTGGTGTCCGACATTCTGCGTCAGTTTGCCGTGGTAGTAGCGGTAGCAACCATGATTTCCCTGTTCGTGGCCTTTACGCTGATTCCGTTGCTGGCCAGCCGTTTCTCGCGCCTGGAACATATCTCTGACACGAATATTTTCGGCAGGTTTATACTTGCCTTCGAGCGCCTGCTGGACAGAATCATCGATGGTTTTACAGCTGCGCTGCAGTGGGCTTTCAACCATAAGTTCATCACGCTTGGCGTTACTGTTTTGATGCTGGTTGCTTCGTTTATGCTGCCCAAGTATGGCTTTATCGGTTCGGAGTTCGTTCCGTCCGGTGACCGTGGTGAGGTGAGCCTGATGCTGGAGCTACCCAAGAACGCCACTGTAGAGCAAACCAACTTTGCGACACAACAGGTAGAAGAATACCTGCTGGCCATCCCGGAGGTAAAGAAAGTATTTACCACAGTAGGTACTACTTCTACAGCTCAGGAAGGCCAGAACACAGCTTATAAGGCCGAGGTATCGGTAACCCTGGTGGACGTGAAGGAGCGTAGCTACAGCACAAACCAGTTCGGTCGCCAGGCAAAAGCTGACATTGAGAGCCGAATTCCGGACGTGGAAGTGACGCCGACCCCGGTAGGTCTGGTAGGTAACGCGCAGGCGCCAATCCAAATCATCGTATCCGGTTCTAACCTGGACTCTGTCATGGCCTTCTCGCAAAAAGTGGTGGACATAACAGAGAACGTGGAGGGTACCGTGGACGTGGAAACTTCGGTGGAGGGTGGTAACCCTGAGATTGAGGTAGTAGTGGACCGTGATAAGATGGCCAGTGTTGGCCTGTCGCTGGAGAACGTTGGTGCAAGCATGCAGCTGGCCTTCAATGGTAACTCCGACATTACCTTCCGCTCCGGCACCGAGGACTATGACATCAACATCCGCCTGGATGAGTTCGACCGCCGCAGCGTGACCGACATCGGCAACCTGTCTTTTGTGAACAACCAGGGCCAACTGGTGCGTCTGGCGCAGTTCGCTGATATTAAGCAGTCAACCGGTCCGTCGCAATTGGAGCGTTACAACCGTGTGACTTCCGTAACCGTGACTTCCCAGGTAATTGGCCGTCCGTCCGGTTCCATCGGTACTGATATCCAGGCCAAGATGGCTGAGGTGGACATGCCGAGCGGCATTACGGTTGAGTTTGGCGGTGACCTAAAGAACCAGAGCGAAGGTTTCGGTACGCTGGGTATTGCCCTGATGGCTTCCATCATCTTCGTGTACCTGATCATGGTGGCGCTTTACGACTCATACGTGTACCCGCTGGTGGTACTGTTCTCTATTCCGCTGGCGATTATTGGTGCCTTGCTGGCCCTGGCGCTGGCTGCCCAGTCGCTGAGCATCTTCTCCATACTTGGTATTATCATGATGATTGGTCTGGTAGCCAAGAACGCGATTATGGTGGTGGACTTTACCAACAACCTGAAAGCGGAAGGCGTGCCGGTGAAGGAGGCCCTGATAGAAGCCGTTCGAATCCGTTTCCGCCCTATCCTGATGACGACGCTGGCGATGGTGATTGGTATGTTGCCGATTGCGCTGGCAGGTGGCTCTGTGGGTGCCGTGAAGAACGGCCTGGGCTGGGCCCTGATTGGTGGTCTGAGCTCTTCGATGTTCCTGACCATGATTGTGGTGCCGATCATCTACTATGGCTTCGACCGCATCCTGGCCAAGTTCGGACTGGATAAGAAAACCGTTATCGAGCTGGAAGAAAAATCAATGGAGGAGCTGGAGCACGAAACAAAGGCGCTGGAAGAGAAGAAGATGGCGCACGAGTTCGCCCACTAAGATAATTTTCTGTAATACCTATAATGACTGTTTAAAACTTGATTTCCGGGGGCTGCTGGCTCCCGGAAATTTATCTTAGCCAGAACAGTTTCTGAAAATCAATTTTACCTGATTTACCCTTAATGCCATGAACAATGTTAGTCTTAACACCCAGGCAATTCAGAACGAGGTGGTGAACATCATCACATCCGTTACAAACATTAACCCCAACCGCCTGCTGCAGGTCCGCGACCTGACCAGGCTAGGTCTTGATATTATCGACGTGGTGGATATCATTCTGCAGGTGGAGAAAACCTACCAGTTGACGATACCTGACGAGGTGCCGGTTTATACGTTAGACGACTTCGTGAATTACGTATCTACCCAAACCCTGAAACAGGCAAGCTAAAATCGGATGCCTTCAACAGAAAAGGGAGCTGCAAGTATAAGTTGCAGCTCCCTTTTTTATTTTCTAAAGTATACGTTTATACTTCATTTATACTTTGGTTCTCTCTCGCTCCAGAAGTATAATTCATACTTAGTTTATACTTTGCTCTCAGGATTTATACTTCAAAAATATAGTATGTTGGGTCATAACCCTCTTGCTGAAGTATAGGCCTGGATACGTTAAAAACCTTTACTCCTTTGGATGTCTCGCCCTCCAGTGTGCCGATGTGCGCATGCCCGTGAAAGGCTGCGATAACTCCCCGGCGGTTGATTGGCTCGGCCAAACGCGAAGACCCCAGGAAGGGGAAAATCTGCTCGGGCTCCCCTACTACCGTGGCCTTAATCGGAGCATAGTGTAGCACAGCGATCTTCTTGATATCGATATGATCGTTTTCGAGGCGAGCCAGGGCACCGTCCAGTTTCAGGGCTTCATCCACGGCCTCCTGCACAAAGCTTTTGATCATGGGCTCTCCGAACATACCCAGCATGCCTCTGTCAAAGCCGCCGCCAAAGCCTTTTACGCCAGCAAAGCCCACATCCCCGATCACGATACTGTCGCCATCCAGGACATATACGTTATCCCGCAATAGAGCCTTCCGGATACTTTTCTGGTTGTCGCGCTCATAATCGTGGTTGCCCAACACCGCTACTACTGGTATGGTGCATACTTTCATTTCCTGGGCCAGCACCTCCGCCTCGGCGGTGCGTCCGGTGTCGGTCAGGTCGCCGCAGAGCAGCAGCACATCCGCCTCCTCCGACGCCTTCCTGAAAAACTCCTCCCATTTTCCGCGGTCCGTCTCCCGCACATGTATATCCCCTACTGCCGCAATCCTGGTTTTCTTCTCTTTTTTTGTAGCCATGCCTTACTAAACAGATCTGATGGTAACTACCTTAAAGTCCCATTCCGTGATGTCGATTTTATACTGTGTCTGGTCGATGAGCGGGCCGCGGCAGATTTTCTCCTTCGGCGCCGGCATCTCCAGCTCATCCTTGGCACGCTTAAACAGGTCATCCACCAGCCACTTAGGTATCAAATCCCGCTCCGACGGGTACACGAACTGGAACGAGAGGAACTGCGCCAGCAGCAGCTGCCAGTGCGTTTCCATGTGCTGCCACAGCCATTTCCAGTCCAGGCGGTCGCCGTAGCGCAGGATGATGTGGTTGATGTCGGCTCCGTCGTAGCGCTCTCTGTTCTGTACGTACAGCTTCGACCAGATAAGGGTTTCGGCAGGGATCACCTTTACCTTGATGCCCAGCAGTTCGCTTTGGGTGGCGCGCTCAAACCAGCTGTCGTCCACGGCGCAGTGGTTGCCGGGGTTGTTGAAGATGATGTCCATGAAATGGTCGCCGCGGATGGCCTTGGCCAGCCAGCGTACGTCGGTAAGCTCGGTCTCAAACCCGTTTTCCTTGAAGGCCTTGAGTAGCGCGGGTGTGTCGCTGCCCTTGCAAAACACGTCCAGGTCCTTCGTGTCGCGCAAGATATCGGTATATAGGCGCAGTGCAAAGCCCCCGCCCACCATAAAGTCGATGTTGCTCTCGGTCATGATGCTCAGGGCCTCGCGGTAGAACTCATGCGCATCCTGGCGATGAATCCCCTCTTGTAGTTCTATTACTTTAGCCATTATAGGTCTTATGTCTTGTTGTTGGTTGATACTGGCAGCCGCCGGTGCAGGCTGCAGCTATCCTTGGTGGGGTACTGCTTTGGGAGCAGCTCTTTGTGGTTTGCACACCAAAGCAGCGTAGAGATGTTGTACTATACAAAAGGGCGGTTGGTTGCCTGCTTTTGAACAAATTATCTGTATTGTGGCCTACAAGGCTCTAAACCAAAGTATAGCAAAAGCATTTATTGTACTATAACAAGTATAAATTATTTGAGTGGCTTGTTCGTAACATAGAAGGGAATGTTGGCGGTGGCCAGGTTGTTCTGCCCGTCGCGCAGGTACAGGTACAGCCGATACGCGCCCTCTTCCTGCGGGGTGTGCAGCCATACTTTGGTCCCCTCCTGCCGCACCAGCATGTCGGCCACCGGCGCGGGCTTTTCCTGCTTGTCGGCATTGCCATCCTGCACCTCCGACTCGGGCAGCACCTCCCACTGCACCTGCAGCGAGTCCTGCTCAGGGTCATAGGTAAAGGCGGCTCCCTCGAAGGTATGGCCAGGCCTCAGGTAGATTTGGTCGAAAGCGAACTTTTCGTCCAGGGTAAGGTAAGCGATGTAAGGCGGCTTGTTCAGCATGGCGGTGGCCGTATCGCCCCAAAGCTGTCGCATTTCGTGCACCAGGGCCGTTTCTTCGCCCTGCTCGTTTATCAGGCTAAACCAGGTGGGCGTGGTCTCCTGCTTATTACCCCACAGAAACACATAGGAGCCCAGGCAGCGGCTGGTGTCTGCCAGCACCGACTGCTCGTAGCGCTGGCGGGCAAATTCGGCCTTCTCCGAGCTTGTCTGCTCGATGGGGGCCATCCACCAGGTATAATAAGACTCCCAATAGCCGCGGGCGCCGAATTCTGACACCACATAAGGGCCTTTCCAGTCGGTTTTGGCCAGTTCTCCGGGCAGGTTGTGCATCGCTCCAAAGGAGTTGATGGAAAGGATATCCAGCGCCGGCACCCGCTTGACGATCAGGTTTACGACCTTGTGGGGCACGTTCATGATGGTCGTGGTGGTGGGGTGGTCGGGGTCTACTTCGTGGATCATCTCGGCAATCCCGTTCACGGCGTCCCATACTTTCACGTTGGAGCCATCAGCATAGAGTTCGTTTCCGATGCCCCACATCAGCAGGGCCGGATGGTCTTTATACTTGAGCACTACCTCGCGCAGCTCCTCCCGCTGCTTGGCTACCAGCTTTTTATCGTAGTAGTTGAAGCCCTCACGCTCGCGGGCCATCCACAGGCCCAGGGTCACGGTAAGCCCGTGGGCATGGGCCGAGTCGAGCACTTGCTGGGCGTTATCGGTGTGCCACACCCGCACCGAGTTGCCGCCATACTTGCTCAAGCGGCCAAAATACTCGTAGCCGGCAGCGCCTTTAATAAAGTATGGCTCTCCGTCCCGCATCAACAGGAAGCTCTCTCCTTTCTTTACCACTTCCACCTTTCTGCCCTTGGGTTTATACTTCTCGGCAAGGTCTGGGGAGGTGCTGCAGGCAAAGAGCAGCTGGCTTAACATAAGGTATAATACAATATTGGGCAGGAGCCTCATAGGCGAAGGGTGAAACATAGTGGTGTGGCGGAACGGAAGATTTTTTTCAATCCAAACGCAGAGGTTTACGCAGAACATTTCCGCTTGTTTCAAGTATAAGGAGCTTGATAAAACGCAATTAATACTATATAAGCATCCTTAAAAAGTACTTTCCACACCGATGCGCTTACCCAACTTCACCTTTACATCCTAAAGCAGAGGTACCTCATGCGACACTTTTTCTCCGCTTCACATACAACTACTGAAATACAGGAAAATAACCAGGAACAGGCGCAACTGCGGCGCGACGTGCGCACCATTCGCTTCATGATTTGGATGGGCCTGCTCACAATGGCGCTCTTCCTCTACTGGTTTATAGATGAGGACCACATCGGTTACGAGCCGCTGTACTGGCTCCTGACCACGGCCCTGACCTTCAAACTTTTGCGCACGCTGCACGAGTGGTACCATTACTACGCCGTCAGCATACCCGAGAAGCCCGAGTTGCGCACCAGGTATACAGTAGACATCCTGACCACCTATTGCCCCGGCGAGCCGCATAGCATGGTCATCAACACACTGGAGGCGATACAGAACATCCGCTACCCCCATACCACCTACCTCTGCGACGAAGGCAACGACCCGGTGCTGAAGGCAGAATGCGAGCGGCTGGGGGTGGTGCACGTGACCCGCACCGAAAAAATAAACGCCAAGGCCGGCAACATCAACAACGCCCTGAAGCAAGCCACCGGCGACATCTGCCTTATCCTGGACCCCGACCATATACCCGAGCCGGATTTTCTGGACGAGGTGCTGCCCTACTTTGAGGACCCGGAGGTTGGCTTTGTGCAGGTGGTGCAGGGCTATTATAACCAGAAGGAAAGCCTGGTAGCCTACGGGGCAGCCGAGCAGACCTATAGCTTCTACGGCCCTATGATGATGGGCATGAACAGCTACGGCACGGTGCAGGCCATCGGGGCCAACTGTACCTTCCGCCGCAAGGCGCTGGATAGCATAGGCGGGCACGCGGCAGGGCTGGCTGAGGACATGCACACGGCCATGCAGCTGCACGCCCAGGGCTGGAAATCGAAGTATGTGCCCAAGATGCTGAGCCGGGGACTGGTACCGGGCACCCTGGCCGCCTACTACAAGCAGCAGATCAAGTGGGCGCGTGGCACTTTTGAGCTGCTGTTTATGGTCTACCCGAAGCTGTTCCGCCACTTTACGCTGCGTCAGAAAATCCACTACTTTACCCTGCCCCTCTACTACCTGTTCGGCGTTTTCAACCTCATCGACTTTTTAATTCCGGTGCTGGCGCTGGTGCTGGTGGAGTTTCCGTGGTATGTGTCGCTTGGAGAGTTTGTGGTGATGTTTGCGCCCTTCTTCTGCATCTCCATCTGCATCCGGCAGTTTGCGCAGCGCTGGTACCTGGAGAAAAATGAGAAGGGTTTCCACCTTTTCGGCGGTATCCTGCGCACCGGCACCTGGTGGATATTTTTGCTAGGGTTTGTTTACTCCATCCTGCGCGTGAAGGTGCCCTACATCCCGACTCCCAAGGACGATAAACCGAAAAACAACTACCTGCTGAGCCTGCCTAACTTCCTAATTATAGTTGCCAGCTTCTGGGCTATTGCCTACAGCCAGTTGGAGTACGGCCACCTGTATGACAATCCCTATGTGCAGATGATGGCGCTCTTTACCCTGACCAACGTGGCAATTTTGGGCAGTATCGTGGTGATTGGGCAGGAGCGCTTTATGCAATGGGTGCGACACTACCTGTTGCATGCTCGCTTGTTGCAGCCCCTCTTTATGCCGCTGCGCTATGCTATCTGGCGTACGCGCCACGGATTTTACGACGGCATCCGCTTTGCGTCCGTGCTGGTGGTCATGGTGGCCACGGTGGTTTCGGTGAGCTTTATTTTCGGGAAGGACGAGTTGCTACGCTACTGGGGTGAGCGTTCGGTGGAGGCTTCCCCCACTTCCGAAACCGCAGCCCAGGCACTCACGCCTGCCAGGCCACTACCTCACAAGCCGGTAAACTAATCGCCTCAACCCCTGCGGCGCCTATGCGTTTAGATAAAAGTGAACTTGCTTTTAAACCTAAAAACCAAAAAGCTATGAATTCAGATTATTCTAATCGTTCTGGAAGAGGCGACAGCCGGGACTTTCATACCCATCGCTCAGACCGCTACCGCTATCCGGAGAGGGACAGCAGCTATCACTTTGATGATTATGGCTCTTCGGCCCGGGGCGGCTACGGCAACGAGGGCTACAGCGACACTTGGGGCAATCAAGGCAACGAGATGGGAGGCTCCAGAAACGTAGCCAACCGTGGCTTCAGCACCTACGACACAGGCCGAAACTTCGGCAACATGGGTAGCTACGGCGGTGCCCAGGGTTTCGGTGATTACCGGGGCGGCCAGCATCCGCAAGGAAGCAACTACAATTACTACAGCGGCATGGGCTCCCGCGGAGAGAGTGGCATGGGACAGCAGCGCCACAGAAGCCACGGCTATGAAAGCGACTACGACAGCCACGGCTCCGGCTATAACAACGAGATGGGTTCCTCGCTCTACGGCTCGGACACGTCACGCAGATTTCAAGGCTCCGACCAGGGCCGCTATGACTTCGACCGCGACAACTACAACCAGGGCAGCGGCAGCTTCCACAGTTCTGACAGAGACAGAGGCTCTTCTGGCTACGGCAGTTCTGGCGGCGGCTACATGGGCAGTGGTTACAGCCGCTCCAGCCGCAGCGACTACGGCACTGGCAACTATGGCTCTATGGGTAGCTACGACCGGGGCAGCAGCAGTATGAACTACGGAGAACCTTACAGCATGCGCGATACGAGCAGCCGCTACACGGAGTACCCGAACGATACCTATGCCCGCGACGCGGAAAATACGCGCATCCAGCACCGCGACAGCGACTATGACTACGACCCTAACCACAGCTTTGACGTGCGCCGGGACCCGGAATACATCCGGAGCCATAACCGCAGCCGCACCTGGGACCGTGGACATGAAGGCAACAGGGATTATGACCGTTATTGATTCTAAATAAAGTATAGAAGTATGAAAGCGCAGCCTCTATGTTGCGCTTTTATACTTTACAGCAACCTGCGGTCCCGTTCCTGGCGCAAGTCTTCAGACTTGGGACTAAATATGATGTCGAGTCTCTGACTCGATTGGCTTGAAAAGCCATACTTATTCTTTAGCTATACTTTATACTTGAGCTATACTTGCTGATTTATACTTTCGCTGCGCGAGCTTGTAGCTCATGCTTTTTATACTTTGGCCATACTTTCCTAGCCACCGCTTCCCGCAACTGGAAGCAAGCTATCCTTGCTAGCATCCGTTCATCCTCTAGCTCCCACCAACGTCTCGTTGCATCTCTGGCTTTCTGCCCTCCTAGGCCGGGAGGCCTCGCCTTCGGGCATCGCGCGGTGTGCCTGAAGCTGCCTCCGCTCTGCTTCGGCTGCCGCATCCGCGGCACCGCAACATGCACAAGGCGCTCAACCCGAAGGCTGGGAATTATTCGATAGCTGCTGCCCCTACTGTCATCTCGACCTTTGGGAGAGATCTGAAGAGAACTCCGGATAGAGCTCTCACAGCTACGCTGGCTCTTTTCGGCTCCCGCCTCAAGAGTACTCGAGATGACAGAGAGAGAGGTAAGTATAAACTGTCCCCTTGAGGACAAGCGAGAACGAGAGTTCGAAGCTTGCGAGCAAAGCTCAATAGGGGTGCAATCGTGTACTGAGATTCCCCTCCTCGGAGGGGCTGGGGTGGGTTTATACTTCGAGAGAACAGCAGTTACGAAGCTTATACTCAGCATCAGCAGTTACAGGCCCGCCTTAGACTACCGAGAACGGGAGTTCGAAGGTAGCGAGCGCAGCTCTGAGGGGTAGGGATGGTTGGACCCGGTATTACTAAAAAGCTCAGTTACTTGTTCTTAGCGCTGGCCCAAGGTGGGTTAATACCTTGTAGAGCTGCTTAGACCTGGCACTGCAGGTTTATACTCTAATAGGTAAAAATAAACGCTGTTAGAGACCTAACCCCATTCCCAGCATGACTACGGAATACAAAGACTCTTCAGGTCCCGCATACTTCCGTAGAACACATTACAATCCACAGTTGCGTCTATGCCTCCTATGAATCCTTTATCGGTGTGCTGCCAGAAAGCAAGTTTGCGGGTGTTGCTTCGCTCCAGGTTTAATTTAGGCACATCGTAGTGCGCAATCCAGAGGGGGTAGCTGTCGAAGTGGCCTTGCAGATAATCTTTATAAAAGTAGTAGCCGGTGTAAATGATGGGCTTGGTACCGTAGGCATTCTCTACATGGTCCAGCCATACTTTCAGGTCTCTCCGGAACTTGTCGATAGGTTTACGGCCGCGTACCTCTACGTCCAGCACAGGCGGTAAGTCGCCGCTCTGCAGCTGCACCAGGGAGGTAAAGTTTCGGGCTTGCTTCTCCGGGTCTAGGTAAGGCAGGTAAAAGTGATAAGCGCCCCGGATAATGCCCGCTTCGGCAGCCCCAGCCCAGTTTTGTTCAAACTTCTTATCCCGCAGCGATATCCCTTCGGTGGCCTTCACGAAGGCAAAGGTAATTTCGTGCTCCCGCACCTTTAGCCATTCAATGTCCTTCTGGTAATGGCTGACGTCGATTCCGTAGATGGTATGCCCCTCCGGCCAGACAGGCTTTGACTTTACTACGAAATACTCCACATAGAACACCAGCAGCACAATTCCCACTAAAACAGCCAGCCCCACCCAGAAACGCTTGGGCACGCCGCCCGTGCGTTGCTTCTTGCGCGGCTGACGGGGTTTGGGCACCCGTTTGGCGGGCGGCTTTACAGTGGGGGCTTTCTTTAAGGGTGGTTTGGTAGTGGTGGCCATAGCTCTTCCCTGCAAAAGTATAAAGCCAAGCGTAATTTGCCAGCGCTCCGGCTAAAATCAGCTGCGTCCTCGCTCCCTACAAGTATGGCAGCTTCGGAAACATGCTCAGGTTATACTTTTGCTTATTAGTGGGTTATCTGACGCCGGATAAGTGGTCAATAGGCTCTCCCTCGGTGGTTAGGTAGCCCCGCATGATATCGGCGGTGAGGCAGGAATGCACGGGTAATACTCCCATCAGGTCACCGATGTTATACTTGTCAAAATGCTCCGCCGATACCCGCACCACCCCGTGCTCCTGCGATAGCGATATCACCTCAAATCCTTCGAGCGGTTCAGACCAACCCTTGTCGGTTAGCTCCACTACCCGACCAAAAACTGCAGCACCATCTTCCTGAACCAGAACATCCTTGGAGAAGTGCACGCTGCCCCCGTAAAGTATAAGCTCGCTGCGGTCAGGATGTTTGGCTACTACCGGACAAGCCATGCAAACGGCAATCTCCTCAAAAGAGCAGGAGCCAATGTGCTGTTGGGTGATGTCGTAAAACACGAAGTTGCCGGGCCGTATCTCATCCACCCCCTCAAACGTCTCCAGGATGCTGCAGGAAGGGGTATCGCCCACGGAAAGCTGCAGGTCCGGGAATTGGGCCTTGTAGCGTTCGCGCAGCAGGTGCAGCTGGTCTACTGAGGTATCGTGGATATTTCGACTGGCAGCAGCATCGGTTTGCTTGTAGGTGTGGCCGTTGTGCACCACAAAACCGGCAAACTGCAACTTGTCCTGCCTCTGTATCAGTTCTAGCATGGCGTCTATCTCAGCATAATTGTTTGCAGGAATGCCGGTGCGGTGGTAGCCGGTGTCTATCTTGAGTGAAAGCTGCACCGGGTGCTGCAGGCCCTTGGCAAGGGCCACAACCGTCTCCTGGTTCACTGCTATCAGGTGCAGCTTTATGCGCGAGGCGAGCTCGTTTATACTTTCCACCTCCAGCACGTTGGCCGGAAAGGCAACCAGAATATCGCGCCAGCCGTGGTCGGCAAAGTAGCGGGCCATGTGCACCGATGATACCGTAATCGCCTCCACGCCCTGCTCCCGGAACCACTCCCCCACCTGCACCGACTGGTGCGTTTTAAAATGCGGCCGCAAGCGCACGCCGCTTCGCTTGGCCTTCTCTACCATGCGGCTAATGTTACGTATGGCTTTCTCTTTATCTAACAGTAAGGTAGGGGTAGTGATGTTCATGAGTTCTGAGTCTGCAAAAGGTGGCAAATCATGTGAATTTAAGTATAAAATGACAAAGAACCACCCCCAGCTATACTTTAAGGTGACGAATGTCATTTCGCTAAAAACAGGTAAACCCGACCTTTGTAGCGAATTAAGTAGAAGGAAAAAGATGCAAGACATACTGAAAACCACCCCTGCCGAATTGCTCGCCAAGTATGATGTACCATCGCCGCGCTATACCAGCTACCCTACCGTGCCGTACTGGGACGAGAAGCCGCTGACGCAGGCACAGTGGATGCAGCACGTAAAGCAGGCCTTCCGCAAGACCAACAGCACGGAGGGAATCAGCTTGTACCTGCACCTGCCCTTCTGCGAGAGCCTTTGCACCTACTGCGGCTGCAACAAGCGCATCACCAAAAACCACGCTGTGGAGGAGCCTTACCTGCGCGCCATCCTACAGGAGTGGGAGCTATACCTGGCCGAATTTGAGGAGAAGCCGCGCATCACGGAGCTGCACCTGGGCGGCGGCACGCCTACCTTCTTCGGCGCTCAAAACCTGAAAACGCTACTGGAAACGCTTTTGGAAAAAACCGAAGTAACGCCAGACGCGGCCTTTAGCATCGAGGTGCACCCCAACGCCACCAATGCCGAGCAGCTGCAGGTGCTCTATGATTTGGGCTTCCGGAGGCTGAGTGTGGGCGTGCAGGATTTTGACCCGCGCGTGCAGTTGGCCATCAACCGCATCCAGACTTTTGAGCGCACCAAAGAAACCTTCGACGTGGCCCGTTCCATTGGCTATACTTCTATCAATGCTGATATTATTTACGGCCTGCCCTTCCAGGATGCTGACTGCGTGCGCTACACGATTGAGCGTGTAAAAGAGCTTCGCCCTGAGCGTATTGCTTTCTACAGCTATGCCCACGTGCCCTGGAAAAGCAAAGCGCAGCGCCGCTATTCGGAGAAAGACCTGCCAGAGCCCGCCGAGAAACGTGGCCTTTATGAGCTGGGACGCATGATGCTGGAAGAAGCCGGCTACATCGAAATCGGGCTGGACCACTTTGCCCTGCCGGAGGACGAGCTATATCTTGCCGCACAAAACGGCGAGCTGCACCGCAATTTTATGGGCTACACGCCGCGCCACACCGAGCTGCTAATTGGCTTGGGCTGCTCCAGCATCTCCGACACCGGCACCGCTTTTATGCAGAACATCAAAGAAGTGGAGCCCTACGAGGCAGCTGTGGAAACCGGTGAACTGCCCCTGTTGAAAGGCCACGAGTTGACCGAAGAAGACCTGATTATCCGCAAGCATATCCTCAACCTGATGTGCCGCCTCTATACTTCCTGGACCGAGGAGGAACTGCCCTACTTTGTGGATGCCCTCATCCGTCTGCAACCGCTGGAGGAGGATGGCCTGCTGGAGTACTCCAACCACGATATCCAGGTACTGGAGGCCGGAAGACCGTTCCTGCGCAACATCGCCATGTGCTTCGACGCCCGGCTGTGGAGCGACAAACCAACCACGCCGGTGTTCAGCAAATCGGTATAAAGAATAGATTTAGTGATTGAATTGGTTTTGAGGACAAAGAGACGCTGTACCACGCGTCTCTTTATCTTTTATACTTCCTCAACTCTTCAACTTTCTGACATTCTACCTTTTTAACTTTCTAACTAGAAAGACGCAAGGTATTGCGTCTCTACAACTCCCAAACTCCACAAAAGGGTTTACCTTTGCAGAAACACCATCTGCTGTCATGAGTTATTTCTACGTAAAGGCGCTGCACATCATTTTTGTAGTCACCTGGTTTGCCGGGCTGTTCTACATCGTGCGCCTGTTCATCTACTATGCCGAGGCCGCCGAAAAGCCTGAGCCGGAGAAATCCATCCTTCAGAAACAGTTTGGTATCATGCAGAAGCGCCTGTGGTACGGCATCACCTGGCCCTCCGCCATCCTGACGCTCATTTTCGGCGGCACGATGCTATACTTGTATGGCTCCATTCCGGGCTGGCTTGTCTGGAAAATTGGATTTGTAGTAGGGCTTTACGTGTATCACTTCCTCTGTCACCGCATCTTTAAACAGCAGCAGCAGGGGCTCATCAAGTATACCTCCACCCAGCTCCGCATCTGGAACGAGGTCGCTACGCTCTTTCTCATTAGTATCGTATTCCTGGTGGTGCTAAAAAGCTCCCTCAGCATGCTCTGGGGCATCATCGGCCTCATCCTTTTCTCTGCTATCCTCATGCTGGCCATCCGCATTTACAAGAAAACGAGGGAGAGTTAGAGAGTTTGGGAGTTTAAGAGTTAGAGAGTTGGGAAGTTAGAAGGTTAGAAAGTTGAGGAGTTAGGAATTTAATTCTCTACAGTATAGAATGGGAGCGGCTGGTACTACTTAAAGTGCCAGCCGCTCCCATTCTATACTTTGCCGTTTCCTGCCGCAAGTTTAGTGGCAGCGTAGCTTGTGGCTGTGCTTGAGGCAAGTTTGTAACTTGCTTTCTGCGTGAGCAGAAAAGTATAGGTTAGCAGATACTTTATACTTCGATTGGCCCTAGCTAAAGTATAGCCCCAGCAATCTGGTGGCCCTTTCCCGTCCTTTTCCGCCATTGTTGGTGTTATCACCAACAATTCATACTTTGGTAGACCTTAGCGACAAGCTGTAAACGCTATTTTGGAAAGTATAAAGTATAGCCAGTCCCTTGGCACCCCTTGCTTTTTCAAAGCAAAGCAGTTGAAAAAGCTGCCATACATAGCCAAATTTACGCTAGCGCTAAACTTGCGGCAGAAAGTATAAAAGCAGAAAGCACCACCCACTTTCTAACTTTTTAACCTTCTAACTTTCTAACTCCTCAACTCTTAAACTCCCAAACTCTCTAACTTTTTCAACCTAGAACCTTTATCTTTGAAAGTATGAAAAAGGCATTGAAGGCAAACGAGAGAGAGTTAATAAAGCTGACGCGCTACTTTAGCAAGCGTGCAGAACAGATGACAGTAGACGGAGAGTTGAGCGAGGATCAACAGAAGCTAACGGAGGCATGCGAGAACCTGGAGCGGCAACTGCTGCAACATGCTGACAACCGCACCGCTATTCTGGAAAAGCGCGGCCGGCTGGAGAAACTCATCGAGGATAACGCCCAATGCCCCAAGTGCCATAAAGCCGACATGCTGAAGCGTCAGGGTGTTGTCACGAACGAGCACGACTGGAAATGCAATTCCTACCGCTGCCGCCGCTGCAACACCACCTTCACCTGGAATCGCCCCAATAACCCTTGGGATATGGTAGCATTTCTGGAGCTATACATCAAGGAGCTCGAAGCATCATTAGACGCAGAGATGGACCCGAGCCTGCGACAGCATACCGAGGCCGCCCTGCCCCAACTTCAGGACAGCCTTTCGCGCCTGCGCCCCGTGCTGCAGGGGTCTGACGAGGAAGTAGAAGCGCTGATGGAGAAAGAGCGGGAGATGGACAAGCTGATACACCAGTTTAAGAACTACCTCCTCATAGAAAAGATTAAGCTGGATACCTACGAGGAATAGTTAATAGTTAATAGTTAATAGTTAATAGTTAATAGTTAATAGTTAATAGTTAATAGTTAATAGTTAATAGTTAATAGTTAAAAATCTAATAACGAATAACTATCAACCAATAACGAAATTCAGGATCCAGTACCAGAAGGCGAGCGTGATGAAGGAGATGGGAATCCCGAAGCCTACCATCATACTGGCGAGTCGTGGCTTGAGGCCATAAGAGGCTGCTACAATACTGGCCGTAATCATCGGGGCCATGGCCGCCTCCAGCACACAAATCTGCAGTAACTCCCCCCGAAGACCAAACACCCCATAGTATAGCCCCAGTATAAGCGCCGGCGCAAGTATAAGCTGAAAGGCCAGCCCGAGCGCCAGAAAGCCCCAGTGCTTGCTGCGCCACTCCGGCCGTAGTTGCAGCCCCACCGATACAAGCGCCAAAGGTGACACTGTGCTGCCCAGGCGCTGGAAAACGTCCTTCATATCCGCAGAGAAGTGGAGGTTGAGCAGGTTAAGCACCAGACCCAGCAGAAATGCCAGGAACGGCGGAAAGGTCAGTATCTTCCGGAAAATAGCCCGCCCATTGGCAGCGCCGCGGGAGTAGCTGGCTGCCAGCGCAATGCCCAGCGTAGATAACACCACGAACGTGCCGGGCTGGTCTATCAGAATAACCGTTTCTACACTTTCAGGCCCGAAAAGCGCCTCAATGACCGGCAGGCCCACAAATGAGGTATTTCCAAAACCGGCCGTAATAATCAGGCAGCCCACCAGTTTCTGCGACCAGCCAAACGTTTTGCCCAGGCTCCAGAAAAACAAGGCAGAAGCACCAAAGCAAATCCAGGCCACGGCCACTGGCAAAAGCACGCTGCTATTCAACATTACCTCCGGGATAAAGTACAGCGCCAGCGCTGGCATCGAAATATAAATTATAAACTGGTTGAGTACCTGCGCCGAATTCCTCGGAAACGCCTTGACGCGCTGCAGCAGCAAGCCCAGCCCCAGACACCCAAACAAAAGTATAAAACTGCTCATTCCTTCTATCAGATTCTCTGCTCCAGGTATGGAACAGCTGGCAAAGGTACGGCAGCAAAAATGATTTAATAGCTAAAAGCTATACTTTACTAGGAAAAGTGAGGCTTCCGCTATTTATTATAATCAATATTTTCTCAATATATGTATATTAAAAACATTGCTATACTACTTCTATACTAAGCCTTCCTTCACCCTTCTGCATTCATCTTTAAGCAGGCGCATCATCTGGCATCTCTAAAAGCCGATCATGCTTTTCCCTCAATGGGCGACAGCTATTACCAGAGAGTTTAACTCGCTAACAGAAAATTGCTAAACCTAAATATTTAAACTATGAGAACACAGTTTCAATACTCGATGGCCTTTATGCGCCCTAACAATTTCCTTAGACACTTACTCATCTGTCTGATAATGCTCCTCGCTTTTGCCTCCAAAGCACAAGAAATAGAATGGGACAAAACTTACGGAGGGGAAGCTCGGGATTTACTTCGCCATGCAGAACAGACAACAGATGGAGGCTACATTCTTGGCGGCACCTCCTCATCTGGTGTGAGCGGAGAAAAAAGCGAGCCATTGAAAGGAGAAGAAGACTTTTGGATTGTAAAAATAGATCCTTTGGGCAACAAGGAGTGGGACCGAACCATAGGAGGAAGCGGCCGGGATGAGTTGCAGGACATAAAGCAGACGAGTGATGGCGGCTACATCTTAGGTGGTAACAGCCTCTCCGTCGCAAGCGGAGATAAATCCGAAGACTCAAGAGGGGGCTTTGACTTTTGGGTGGTAAAGGTAGACAAGAACGGCCAGGTGGAATGGGACAGGACTTTTGGAGGCAGCGATTCCGAATCACTGTCAGAAATCCAACAAACCAGTGACGGCGGGTATATACTTGGAGGTAGGTCAGGCTCCGGAATAAGTGGTGATAAAAGCGAAGCCTCCAGAGGAGAAACTGACTTCTGGGTTCTAAAAATAGACGCTGACGGAAACAAGTTGTGGGACAGAACCTACGGGGGAAATTACTCAGATATTTTGATCAGCCTAAAACCTACTACCGATGGAGGCTATATTTTGGGAGGTTCCTCTGAATCTGACGTTTCTGGTGAAAAAAGTGCGCCTCACAGAGGAAACGATATCGATTTCGGGATGGGGAACGACTATTGGATAGTCAAAATTGATACTGAAGGAAATAAAGAATGGGACAAGACTTATGGAGGCTTGCTGGCAGATTACCTTTCTGATGTAATACAGACACAGGATGGGGGTTATTTACTCGGTGGTTCGTCAGGCTCCGGTATTGGTGGTGATAAAAGTGAGGAATTCCGGGGTGGAGAATTTGGCGACTACTGGATCGTAAAAACTGATAGCCTAGGTAACAAAGAATGGGACCGAACCTACGGAGGCAGTGATTCCGATGAGCTATCCGATATGGTACAAACCAGCGACGGAGGGTATTTGCTAGGTGGGGAATCAGAGTCAGATGTCTCGGGAGAGAAAAGCGAGGACAGCAAAGGAAGCTCCGATATGTGGATAGTCAAAATTGACAGTACAGGGAACAAGCTGTGGGATAGAACCATAGGAGGTGAAAGCGGAGAAGTACTTGCGGAAATAGTAGAGGCTACCACAGGAGGATACCTGCTTGCCGGGAGCTCTACCTCTGGCATCAGTGGTGACAAGAGCGAGCCCAATCGTGGGGAGTCCTACGACTACTGGATCGTAAAACTTAGCCCCGAAGCGCCCTGCACGGCTCCTACCCCATCCATCGCAGTGGTGCCTACTTCTAATGTATACACAGGCGGTCCTCCTACAACCATTTACCTGGGCTACGGTCCGCAAAGCGTACAGCTGGTGGCCAGTGGTGCAGAAAGGTATGTGTGGAGCCCGGCTGCAGGACTAAGCGATGCCTCCATTGCCAATCCTGTCTTCACGCCGACTGCTCCCGGTACGTACAGTTTCACGGTGACAGCCTATAACGGCACCTGCTGGGCAACTGCATCCATTGAGATAGAGGTGATTGACGTGCGTTGTGGCAACAACAAAGTAACCCTTTGCCATCGCGGCAGGGCCATCTGTATTCCTCCTAACGCAGTGGCCGCACATCTGAAACATCATCCAGAAGATAAGCTAGGGGTTTGCGACTCTAAACAGCCAGACTACGCTGCGCCTGGCCTCATCGTGTACCCTAATCCTATCAATTCCCTGGCCGACATCGTATGGACTCTGCAGGAAGCTGGAGCTTTCAGGATAGAGCTATATACCGCTAACGGTTTGTTTGTTAAGCAACTGGCCAGAGGCACAGGCGAGGCTGGTCAGGAGATGCAGCAGCAACTCGATGCCTCCCGCCTGCCCAAAGGGGTGTATTACCTCCGGCTGATAACTTCAGATGAAGTACAAACAATCCGGCTTGTGGTAAATAAATAAGAACAAAACAGGCTATCCTAAAGGGGTAGCCTGTTCTTTTTAACCCTGCAGCGAGTTAGTGAACTTGAGCTTTATACTTGCCTGGAAGTTGGCGATGGTCTTGAAAATCTCCTTCAGGGTAACCTGCTCAATTTTGGTCAGGCCACGCACATCAATAAAGTTGTCCGGCTCCGCTTTGTCGTGGATGATTTGCACCGCCTGCTTTTTCAGGCGTAGGCTCATGAGGTAGTAGTAGGAATGCATTAGTTCGTGGTAATCGGCATCCGTAAACTCGCCCATGGCCCGTAAGGCTTCGAGCCGCTCTCCGGTGTTGGTTTTGAAAATCCGGTTCTTAAGCGCGTACACTCGCACCAGGTCCACAATGGGAGTCATGGTTTTCTTGATGTCGAACACCTCCTGCCCCCCCTTGGTAAAGGTTTTGATGTTTTTGAAAAAGGTGAGCGGCGGCACGTACTGCAGCGCGTTTTTGGCCATGTGGTAGAGGAATCTACCCAATGGCTCCTGCAGTTCCTGGTCCAGGTACTCCCGCAGCTCATCTATAATAGAAGCCTCCCCATAAATGTAACGGCAATCGAAGAAAGTGGAGAATTTCATCACCGTTTCCGGGTCCGGCTCTTTCATCCAGCTGCTATAGTTGCGCTTCCAGTGCGAGAGCGAATGCGTCCATTTGGGGTTTTTGGCCATAAAACCGCCCTTGCAAAAGCTAAAGCCTATCATGTCGAGCCGCTCCGACACTTGCTCGGCGAAGCGCAGGAAATACTCCCGCACCAGCTCGCGCTGCTCATTGGCCTTGTCCTCGTAAATGATGGCGTTATCCTGGTCGGTGTTCAGGGTCTGCTCTTTGCGCCCCTCGCTGCCCAGCACCATAAACGCAAACTTGGCAGGCGGTGTGCCCATCTCGTCTATCACCCCCTCAATCACTTTGGTGGTAATCGTGTCCGAAACAGTCGTTATCACCTGGTTCACAATCTCAGGCTTCACGCCCCTGTCCAGGAGCTGGTATACGATTTCCGGCACTTTCTCCCACTTGCGCCTTAGCTCCTGCACCGACTGCGCCAGCTTTACGGATTGTATGAACACGAACGGCGACTGCGCCTGCTCGCTCAGCAGTTTGTTACGGCTCAGGAAGCCCACATACTGCCCATTATCCTCCACCAGCAGGTAACGGGTTTTGGTATGGAACATCAACAGGATGGCCTCATACACAAACGCCTGCTTGTTTATACTTACAATTGGGTTATCCATCACCCCGTGCACCGGCTCCTGCACGCTCACCTGGCTTGCCACTACGTTATCGCGGATGGTGATGTCGGTGAGGTAACCGATAATTTGTCCCTGCGCGTCCTGCACAAACAGGCAGCTCACCTTCTTTTCGGCCATCATGCGGGCAGCCTCGTACACCGGGGTTCCGGCGTGGCAAACCACCAGCTCGCGGTACACCAGCGACTCTATCTTGCGCGAGTAGAGCTGGTCGGAGGAGATAAAGTTATCCTCAAAGGCGGTGGGTTTCTTTACAAAGTGGGCAAACTCATCGTTGAGCATGCGGCGGCCAAACTCTGCCGTAAAATGGTGGAAGAAGTTCTCGTAGCCCTGGCACAGCTGCCGGAAATCGCGGCGCGGCAGGAAGTATACCAGCGTACCTTTTTGGGCGATAACCGAGCGGAGTGAGCGCTTGCGGTTCAGCAGCACCGAAATGCCGCCGTAGCAGTAACCGCTATGATGTTGCTCCACCACCCGCTTGTTCTGTTCACTGTCGTAAAAAAAGCTCTCATACTCGCCGGCCGCTATCAGGTCCACCCCTTTCATCTTGGTTACCTCCTGGTGGTAAAGGGCCGTGTCTTTGGTATACCGCACCTCCTGCAGCAAATCGGCCACGCCCCGCAGCACCTCTTCGGGCAGCAGGTTGAAAGGCTTTACCGTTTTCAGAAACGTTAGTTTGTCCGTCATATCAGTAAGATGAGTAAAACAGCAAGTATAACGATGGCAAGTAGCAGCAACAGTATACTGTTAGTGCGAGGCTCCGGGGCTTTCACCACTTCCTGTCGCGCTGTCTGTTGCTGCCGGATGGTATCTTCGGTGATATCGCCCTGCTCGAGCAGCTTAAAGAAACAGGCTGCCGTGGCTTGGGCATCTACGGCGGCGTCGTGTTGGCGCTCCAGGGGTTTATGAAACAGCCGCTCATACAGCTCGCCCAGCCTCAGAAAGCATTGTTGCTGGCGAAGCAGGAAACTGGCAGAGGCCTTCATGGTGCAGAAAGTCGGCAGGCCGGGCAATGGGTTAGGCAGATTCGCCCGGTGAAACCCAACCCCGAGCATGTGGTAATCCAGCTGCATGAAGTGCCCCACCACCAAAGGCTTGTACTGCTTTAAATCCTGCGTCAGCAGCAGGAGCACATCCTTTCTGCGTTCCCCCCGCTCCTCCAAAAAGGCCTTCGTAATGCCGTGTATGCGCTCCGAAGCCTCAGATATTACGAGCTCCGGCTCATAAATGTAGTGGTTCTCGGATTTGAGCTCCTGCCCCTGCCGGTTATACACCGACCAGGCAATCTGCACAGAGTAGGGCCAGCTCTCATTGTCGGAATAAGGCGCGTCCCAATCGAGCGGAATGCCGGTGGTTTCGGTGTCTATGAAAAGTATAAATTCCCGCATAGGCTATCTGGCTGCGCTTCCTGACTTTGGTGGTGCGGCTATACTTCCCTCCATCACCACATAACTTTTACCGTCTTTCACAAACGTGTGATTTGATTCTTGCAGGCCAAAGCGCCTGTAGAACGAAGTTTTTTCCTGGCGGGCGTTGCACCAGAGCTTCGTGATACCTTGTGTTGCCGCCTGCCAGATAAGGTGCTGCAACAGCTGGGAGCCATAGCCTCTGCCTTGGTACTGCGGCAAGGTAGCAAATTTGCGAAACTGCGCCCGCTGCCCCGCCGCAAACAGCGACACCACCGATACCAGCTCGCCGGATAAGTATAAACCAAAGTGCTGGCCTTCTTTATCCTCCGGCAACTGCACGTAGCTGATGTCCTTTTCCGGCCACATCACGTCACGCCTAAGCTGCCAGGTTTCTTCGGCTGTTATTTCTTTTATCTGCATGTTGGTGTGGAAATACTTTCCGCTGGCGCGGGTTTGCAACCCGTGCCTACTATAGTGTTGTGTTTGCAACCCAACTGGCTTGAAAAGCCATATTTATACTTTGGCTATACTTTATACTTGAGCTATACTTGCTGATTTATACTTTCGCCGGCGCGAGCTTGCTGCTCGTGTCTTTTTATACTTGGCGATTTCCTCCATTAGCCCCTGCTTCCTGTAGCTTGAACCAAGCTATACTTTCAAACCACCGTTCCTCCTCTAGTTCCCACCAACGGCTCGTTTCATAGTATACTTTCTGCCCTCCCAGGCCGGGAGGCCTCGTTTTCCTGCTCGGCGCTGTGTTCCCTCCTGCCTCCGCTGCGCTGCGGCTGCCCTTGGCGGGCACCGGATCTCACAAGGCGCCTCCCAGAAAAACTGGGAAGCAGTTCGATAGCCGTTGCTAATGCAACTTGAACCCAAGTCCCCCTTCGTAGGGGGCAGGGGGATGATAATCTGTTGCTGAGTTTATACTTTGTAGGGACAGGTCGCGACCTGTCCGCGTAACACCTCCGCCTATACAACTTATACTTCAACCTCAGTAATCATAGGCTCCCCTCCTTGGCCAAGGAGGGGCCAGGGGTGGTTGGACCCGGCCCCGGCAAAGTATAAACTCCCTCCCCTGTTCCCAGGTGAGGGAGTTACCTAAATCTATATCGGCTTCGCTTTCTCCTTCAGCCAGGCCAGTTCGTCCTCGGTCAGGTGTGGGCCGAGCTTTTCTACTACCTGCTGGTGGTACTCGTTCAGCCATTTGATCTGGTGCGCCTCCAACAGTTCTTTTTTAACCGGCGTGGTATCAATCAAAGCCAGCGTGAGGTGCTCGAAAGTATAGAACTCGCCGAAATCATTCGCCTCGTCCGGCACAGTCAGCACCAGGTTCTCGATGCGCACGCCGTGCTTGCCCGGGCGGTAAATGCCAGGCTCTACCGATGTGATCATGCCCAGCTCAATATCCACTGCTGTCGGAGTTGGATTGAACACATGCGGCCCCTCGTGCACGTTCAGGAAGAAACCTACGCCGTGGCCGGTGCCGTGCCCGTAGTTGCGGGCATAGTCCCAGAGCGGCTTGCGGGTGATGGCATCGATTTGATAGCCTCTGGTGCCTTTTGGGAAACGGGCGGTGGCGCCTTCTATCATCCCTTTCAACACCAAAGTATAATCTATACTTTCTTCCTCGGTCAGGTTGCCAAGCGACATTACACGCGTAATATCGGTGGTGCCGGAAGTATACTGTCCGCCCGAATCCAGCAGAAACAGGCCCTCAGGCTGCAGCTCGGCGTCACTTTCCGGTGTAGCTTTGTAGTGCGGCAGGGCACCGTGCGCTCGGTAGCCGGCAATGGTATCGAAGCTCTCGCCAATAAAACCATCCTGCGCTGCCCGGAACTCACGCACTTTTTCTGCCACGGAGATCTCGGTGATGCGGGTCTTGCCGATGTTCTCTTCCAGCCATTTAAAGAAGCGGGTCAGGGCCACACCGTCTTTGATCATCGCCTGACGCGTGTGGGCTATCTCCACCTCGTTTTTAGCCGCCTTAAAGAAAGTAGTCGGGTTGGTATCCTGAATCACGCGCACCTCTTTTGGCAGCTCTTTGTACAGGGCATAGCAGTTACGGCGCGGATCTATTAGGATGCTGTCGCCGGGGATGGCAGAAACAGCCCGCTCTATCATATCATAGGTTTCCAGTTCAACGCCTGCTTTTTTAAGCCTTGCCTGGTCTTCCTCTGAGAACTTGGCGGTGTCGATAAACAGCATGGCTTTGTCCTGGCTGATGAGGGCGAAGCTCAGCACCACGGGGTTGCACTTCACGTCGGAGCCGCGCATGTTAAACAGCCAGGCCATGTCGTCGAGCGAGGAGATGAGGTGGTAATCGGCTCTATACTTTTTTAGGGCCGCCCGCACGCGCGCCAGCTTGCTCTCCAGCGACTCCCCTACCACGTCTTCGCCCAGCAGAAAAGCAGGAGCCGAAGGAAGGTCCGGTCTGTTTTGCCAGATCGGGTCCAGGTAGTCGCGGTCGCTGTTGATGTGGATGCCCAGCGGAACAAGCTGCGCCTCCAGTTGCTGTGCCAGCCCTACCGAGATAAGCTTGGCATCGAAGGCCACGGTGGCTCCGGCCGGAAGGCGATCCGCCAGCCAATCGATATACTCCGGGGCGTGCTGTACGCGCAGTTTCGCCAGCTCAAATCCGGTCCCTTCCAGCTGCTCGTTGGCCTGTACAAAGTAGCGTGCGTCTGTCCAGAGGTAGGCCGTGTCAGGAGTTATCACCAGTGTGCCTGCTGAGCCGGTAAAACCGGAGGCAAACTCGATGCACTTGTACCTGTCCGGCACATACTCGCTAATATGTGGATCGGCCGATGGAATGATGTAGGCGCTCACGCCCTCCCCTCGCATCTGGCTCTGTATGGCTGCTAATCTATCTTTATGCGTCATGTGGAATGTTGTTTTTCGGTTGCGGGCAAATTAAGGAAAGATGGGGAGAAATGCGCAGGGAAGCGGTATTTAATACGCCTTGATGACCTGCCCGGTGCAGATGCCCAGTATACTTTTCAGGTAGCCGTTGACCACCCGCTCCATCGGCACCGGGTTGTGGCCAGGGAAGTAACTGCCAATTGCCTCTGCCGAGTCTTCCACGATGCCGGGACTCACTACATTAATGCGGATGCCCTGCCGCAACAGCTCGCCAGACGCGCCAATCACAAAACCGTTAACAGCGCTGTTTATCGTACTCAGCACCGCGCCCAGTGCTATTGGGTCTTCGGATAAAATGCCGGAGGTGAGCGTTATACTTCCGCCCGGGTTCAGGTGCTTTTGCCCGATGAGCGCCAGGTTGATCTGCCCCATCATTTTGCTGCGGATGCCCTCGTAAAAGTGCTCCTGCGTCAGCTCCTGCACAGGCGCCATGGGCGCACCGCCGGCAGCCACCACCATCGCGTCCAGCTTGCCTGTTTTCGTGAACATTTCCTCAATCGAATGCGGGTCTGTCATGTCCACCTGCACGTCGCCGCTCTTGGAGCCAGCCGTTATGATTTCGTGTGCGTCCTGCAGCCGCCAGTAAATGCGTTTGCCAATGGTGCCGGTGCCACCAACGAGTAAAATTTTCATAGTTTCTTAGGTTTAGGTTGATGTGTAAAGTATACGGTTATACTATGATTTTTAGAGGAAGCATAACTGAGGGGAAAGTATGGAGGCTCAAAGATAGGGTTTAGATTATACTAGGATCGACATATACCGTTTGAGCTATCTAAAAATTAATCAACTCCTTTTTGATTTAGGTCTAGCTCGTTAAAAATTGTTCGTACGTAATCTCTAGATACTTTTAAATCAAGCATTTTAGAAGCAATTATTTCAAAGTTATCTTTCCAATCTAGCAAATCACGTATCTTTCTTTTCCTTTCATACCTCTTCTCTCTTTTTGTTATTTCCCTTAGCACATAATCAATTATTCTGTCCAGAGAATTTTCTTTCTTTTGCAACAAATCCAAGTTCTCAATTAGAAAGTCTATATTAAAAAAGGAGAGGCTTTTAATTTGCTGAAAATCTTTATCCATTCCCTCTTGTGTTATTCTTTCTCTAAGCCGTTGCTGAAGGTAGAGCATAACTCCTGGTAAACTAAAAAAGGTATCAGTGTAGATGATTATGGGATAAATTACCAGGTTTCTGGTCTTTAGCTTTAGTTTTGAATAAGATGATGGTTCGAATGGCTTTTCTCTTAACCTTAAGAAGTGTTTGATTAGCTGACCTGTACCTTTCTTATCAGTGTTATACTTCTCATCTATCTTAGATACTATTTGGTCATAGTTATATGATTCAACTGCTTGGGTTGGGAAAAATGCATCCTTAATTTCAAAAATAAATATTCTCTTTCCTACCCGGATGTAAGCATCTGGTAATCCTTGACCTGCTTGATCACTAAAATATGGTGTGGAATATGTGCCTTTAAAAATAGAACTTATCAATCTTTTGAATAGGTAGTTTTCAATTGAATATTCACTAATGAACTTCTTGAATGCGATGAAAGGAGATTTAGTGTTCTTGAAACTAGGTTCTTGAGCTATCCCAGATCTACTAAAAAAATCATAAATAAGTCCGTTGTAAAGTTTATTAGCCAATAAATTCCAATCAATTACCAAGTAGCTTTTAGCACCAAACTTAATTAGGGGTTTATCCTTGAAGCCGTCATAATTCCTTTTTCCTTCAATAAATTGTTCTGAATAAGATTTAGGATCAAGGCATAATTCATCAAGGAAAGTATAGTTACTTATATCTATGTTAATATAAAATGGAGCAAATCTAGATTCCTCTTCAGTCTGATGAGAAATTTGAATTGTCTGTACCAAAGTAAAAATGTATGACCAGGAATCTTTAAATTGGTGTTGTTGAAGAAAACTGGAAACGTAATTTGAAAACTTTGAATCATATTCTAAGAAATCAAAAAAGCATTTCGATCGAACCATTGAGTTCAGGTAATTTATTCGATCATTTATTTCTATTTGATTGATGTGAGTAGGCCAAGTATTTCTTCTATAATAATCAAGATGAGAGTTTGTTTCCTTTGTTAGCTTCGTTCTTGCATTTACTTTTTCGGCAATCAAAAAGTATGCTTTGAAAATTGAGAGTTCTTGAGTGGGGTTGGTGTCAATAAATTGTTCATTTTCATAATAATGCAACAATGAATGATGCAGAAACTCAAGTAGTAAATGTGTAGAAAAAATTGCAATCCCTGCACCTTCTGAATTAACTGCATTTGCATATATTCTTTCAATTATGAGTCGTTTTGTTTTTTGATTCTGCCTAAAGAGCAAAAAATCCAGTATCTTCTTATGGGTCTCAGGTTCTTCAGCTTTCAGATAGAGTTCAGCATTTATGACTGAAACAACCCCTATAATTACTTTGGTAGGAATATCTTTTAACAGTTCGGTTAATTGTGGGGCTGGCTCATCAAAAATATGCCTATATGTGGGTGCAGCGACAATCCTCATTAGTATACATCATTTTATAATTTGGTACTCCTCATTTCAATTTTCAAACTTAAGTAGCAAAAATTGTCTACCTGTATACTAAAAATACAATAAAATTATTACCTCCCCCCTCCCAAAACCGCACAAACTGTTCAATACTGAACACCTACAAAAGCCTTAAAATCAATATTATAGCACACAAAACACTAATAATCAACAACTTACATTACTGGCATCTAAATTGGCTATACCCTCACGAGCAAGTATAAAATAAGACTATGGATCGTGAATTATCAGCCGCTACCAAACAAGCTAACCGACGCAAGCGCATCTGGCAGGTAAGTATAGCCGCGGCCCTGGTGCTGGCAGCCATCTTCGGGATCAGAAACCTGCTGGCGCCGGGCATCAGCCGCAGCGAGGTACGCACCGCCATGGTGGAGCGTGGTCCGGTAGTAGCTACCCTGAGCGCATCGGGCGTGGTGGTGCCGGAGCATGAGCAGGCTATCACGAGTCCCATCCAGGCGCGCATCGAGCAGGTGGTGCGCAATGCCGGCGAGCAGGTAAAGCCCGGCGACCAAGTGCTCCTCCTCGACCGCTCCTTCACCCAACTGGCCTACGACAAACTGAAAGACGAGCAGCAGCTGAACCAGCACAAAAGCGTGCAGATGCGCCTGCAACTGGACAAAAAACTCAACAGCCTGGAGTCGCAGTTGGCAATTAAGCGCATGAACGTGAGGAGCCTGCAGGCGCAGCTGGAGGACGAGCAGTACCTGCTAAAGATTGGCGGCGGCACCCAGGAGCAGGTAAAACAGGCAGAGCTGAAACTGAAAATCGCGCAGCAGGAGCTGGCGCAGCTGGAGCAGGACATCGAAAGCGAGCGCAAACTGCTACGAGCCGACGAGCAGGAACTAAGCTATACGTTGGCGATGAACGGCCGCTCGCTGGAGGAACTGGAGCGCAAGATGCAGCAGGCCGAAGTACGCGCCACCCGTCCAGGCGTGGTTACCTGGGTGAAAAGCGAGGTTGGCAGCAGCGTGAACGCCGGCGAGGTGATTGCCCGACTGGCCGATTTGAGCAGCTTCCGGGTGCAGGCCAGCATTTCGGATGCCTTTGCCGACCAGTTGCACGTGGGCGGCGACGCCATTGCCCGCATCAACAACACCGACCTGAAAGGCAGCATTGTGGCCATCGAACCTTCGGTAAAGAACGGCACCGTGACGTTTTATGTGGCCCTGGAGGAGAAAAGTCACCAGTTACTCCGCCCCAGCCTCCGCGTGGACCTCTTTGTGACGACTGCCAGCAAAAACGACGCCCTGCGCGTGAAAAATGGTCCCTACTTCAACAGCGGCTCTCCCGACAATGTGTTTGTGCTGCGCGAGGATGCGCTGGTACAGGTGCCGGCCCGCACCGGCATGAGCAACACGGATTTTGTGGAACTGGAAAACGGTGTGCAGCCGGGCGATGTGGTGGTCATCTCTGATATGAAAGACTTTGAGCACGTGCAGAAAGTGCGGCTGAAGTAAGATGCGAATCAAACAGGATGACACACGTTGCTCGATTCGGTTCTCAGAAGCGCAAGCCTAAAGTATAAAACCACAGATTTACAACTCAAGAAATCATGATACTTGATACATGCTACCTGATACGCTTAAACTGAAACTATGAAAAAGCATTACCCATACTGTTTACTGTTTGTAGTGTTTGCCCTGCACTGCGTCCAAAGTATAGCACAGCCTGACACCCGGCAACTGAGCCTGCAGGAGGTGATTGCTTTGGCGCAGGCGCAGTCGGCAGAGGCGCTGCAGGTGGAGACGACCCGGGAAAACAGCTATTGGAAATGGCGCAGCGTGAAATCGGAGTACAGGCCGCAGCTCAGTTTGGAAGGTACGTTGCCCGATTTCAGCCGCACGATTACCCCCGTTACGCAACCAGACGGCACTACGGAGTTTAAACCCGTTTCCATCAACAACACAGATTTGGGCCTGACGCTGAGCCAGGTGATCAGCCCGACCGGCGGCAAGGTGTTCGTGACCTCGCTCATGCAGCGCTTCGACGACTTTGACCGTGACCAGACCCGTTACAACGGCAACCCGGCCATTATCGGGTTGGAGCAACCGCTGTTTGCCTACAACGCCCTGAGCTGGAACAAGAAGATAGAGCCGCTGCGCTACGAGGAGGCCCAGAAGCAGTATGTGGAGGACAGGGAAAGTATAGCCGTGAAAGCCACTGGTTTATACTTTGATTTGCTGCTGGCACAGGCCAATCAAAGTATAGCCGCCAAGAACCTGGCTAACAACGATACGCTATACCAGGTGGCGCAGGAAAAGTATAACCTCGGCCGCCTCTCCAAAAACGACTTGCTGCAGCTGCGCCTGGCGGTCCTCAACTCAGACCTGGCGCTGGCGCAGGCCGACCTGGATGCCCAGACAGCGGCGCTGGCCCTGCGCAACTACCTCGGTCTGAAAGACGACACCCAGTTCAGCCTGCACGTGCCCGAAAGTATACCCGAAACCACCGTGGCAGCCGCAGTAGCCCTGGCCGAGGCAAAGAAAAACCGCAAGGAAAGTATAAACTTCCGGCGCAGGATACTGGAAGCTGAAAGCCTGATAGCCAAAGCCCGCGGTGACAACGGGTTTAACGCCAGCCTGTTTGCCACCTTCGGCCTCACTAACCAGGGTGTTGCCTTCAGCGATATCTATGACCGGCCAGACAACCAGCAGCGCGCCCGCATCGGCTTTACCATGCCCATCCTCGACTGGGGTCGCCAGCGCTCAGTTACTAAGGTGGCGCAGCTGAACCAGAAGCTGGTAGAGTATACCATCAGCCAGGAAGAAACCAACTTTGAGCAGGCTGTGCTGACGCAGGTGAACCAATACAACACCTTGAAAACCCGCATCAGCACCACGGCAGAAGCAGACGCCATTGCCGCCGAACGCTATGAAATCGCCAAGAACACCTTTCTGATCGGCCGCATCAGCATCACAGAACTGAACATCGCCCTGGCAGAGAAAGACCAGGCCCGCCGCGCTTACATCGCCTCGCTCAGCGAGTTCTGGGAAGCACATTATACTTTAAGACAACTGACGCTTTATGATTTCGAGAAACAGGAACCGATTGTGGTGGAGGCGCAGGAGGAGTTATGAGCAGAGGTATATATCCAACCACCCCTACCCCTCCTTGTCTAAGGAGGGGAGCTTTGGGCAGGCGATTGTCATCCCCCTACCCCCTTCGAAGGGGGACTTTGGTTCAAGTTTCAAAGCAGCGGCTATCGAACTTGTTCCCAGTCCTTGGGTTGAGCGCCTCGAGAGGTTCCGGTGACGAGCGTAAGCGAGGCAGCCCGAGGCACGAGGGCAGGAAGCGAAAGCAGCGCGATGCCCTTATCGAGGGCCCCTACCCCCAGGACGAGGCCTCCCGGCCTTGAGGGAGCCAAAGCCAGAGATGAAACGAGCCGCTTGTGGGGCTGGAGGATGAACGGTGGCTAGAAAGGATAGCTTATGTCAAGTTGCGGGAAGCAGGGGCTATGAAAGTATAAACCGAATTATAAATCGCCAAGGATAAAAGTATAGCCGAAGCAAGTATGGCTTTTCAAGCCAGTCAAGTTACAAACTTGACATCATCATAGGACACAAGTCTGAAGACTTGCGCCAGCAATTAGAGATGATAAAACACTGAATCACCATAAAAATCAAAAGACATTATATTTAAAACTATGATCACGCTATCAAACATCGAAAAGGTCTACCAAACCAAGTCTATCGAGACGGTGGCCCTGCAGCACGTGAACCTGCTGGTTCCCAAAGGCGAATTCCTCTCCATCATGGGGCCTTCGGGCTGCGGCAAATCCACGCTGCTCAACATCATGGGCCTGCTGGACGTGCCAACCCAGGGCACCGTGGAAATAGACGGACATACCATCACCAGCTACAAAGACAAGGAACTGGCGCACATCCGCAATGAGAAAATCGGGTTTGTTTTCCAGAGCTACCACCTGGTAAACGACCTGAGCGTGCTTGACAACGTGGAGCTTCCCCTGCTCTACCGCAACGGCATTTCCGCCTCCGAGCGCACCAGACTCGCCAAAACCGCCCTGGAGAAAGTAGGCCTCAGCGCCCGCACCAAACACTACCCCACGCAGCTTTCCGGCGGACAGCGCCAGCGCGTGGCTATTGCCCGCGCTCTTATAGGCCAGCCGCAAATTATACTGGCCGACGAGCCTACCGGTAACCTGGACTCGGTGATGGGTGAGGAAATCATGAACATCCTTCTGGATTTAAACCGGGTGGATGGCACCACCATCGTGATGGTGACGCACGACGAGAACATGGCCCAGAAAACCGAGCGTCTGGTGCGCTTCTTTGACGGGCAGCAGGTGTCTGACGCCAAGGTGTTTGCCAACCTTCAACAAGTATAGCCATGCTGAAGAATTACCTTAAAATAGCCTGGAAGGTGCTCTTGCGACGCAAGTTCTTCACCTTCATCAGCCTCTTCGGCATCAGCTTTACCCTGATGGTGCTGGTGGTAGCCACCTCCCTCTTCGACCATACTTTCGGGCCGCAAATGCCGGAGCGCGAAACGGACAAACTGCTTTTCGTGAACATGATGCGCGAGGAGATACAGGAAGGCCACTCGAGAAGCGGACCGTTGAGCTACCACTTCCTCGATCGCCACGTGCGCACACTGCAAACGCCAGAAAAGGTATCCATCAACTCCATGTTCTTCCAGGTCAACAGCTACATCAACAACCGCAAACTGGCTCTTGATATCAAGTATACCGACCAGGAGTTCTGGGATATCCTCGATTTTAACTTCGTGGAAGGAGCCGCTTTCGGGCAGCAGGACGTGAAAAGCGCTAACCGCGTAGCCGTGATAAACGAAAACACCCGCAAAAGTTACTTTGGAGATGCTCAGGCCCTGGGGCAGTACATAGAAGTAGACCAGGTAAAGTATAAAGTAGTGGGTGTGGTGGAGGATGTGCCCGTGCTGCGCCTGCACTCCTATGCCGATGTGTGGGTGCCCATCTCACTCAAGAGCCAGGACTTTAACAAACCGGGGCTGCACGGTACATACTTCGCCACCATCAAAGCCGCAAAGGCTTCGGATATCCCGCAGATTAAAAAGGAATATGACACGATGATGGCCGAAGTGGAGCGCCAACGCCCTGAAAAAGGGGTTACACTACACTCTTACCCGGATACTTTTCTGGAGAGCGTAACGCGCACTTTCTTAGGCAACGGGAAAGAAACTGGTGTGGGCATCGTGTATGGCCTGCTCGCAGGACTTGCGTTGCTATTCATGCTGCTGCCAGCCATTAACTTGGTAAACATCAACATCAGCCGCATTATGGAGCGCTCCTCAGAAATCGGGGTGCGCAAGGCTTTCGGCGCCTCCTCCTCCACTATCATCGGCCAGTTTCTGGTTGAGAACGTCTTCCTGACGCTGCTGGGCGGTTTACTGGGCTTTGTACTGTCTGCCCTGGTGCTGTGGCTCATTAACGATAGCGGGATTATCGTTTACGCAGACCTGAGCCTGAACCTGCGCATCTTTGGGGTAGGCTTGCTGCTCTGCCTTGTTTTTGGATTGGTTTCCGGGGTATACCCCGCTTTTAAGATGTCACGCTTACAAGCCGTAGAGGCACTGAGAGGAGGTTCAAAATGATACGCCATCTGTTTAAACTGATCTGGAACCGGAAGAAAAGCAACTTCCTGCTGATCACCGAAATTTTCATCTGTTTCCTGGTGCTGTTCGGGGTGCTCAGCCTGATCGTATACAACGTCCGCAACTACAACAAGCCGCTGGGCTTTAAGTACGAGCAAGTGTGGCTGCTGACCATGCGCCCCGAACTCGACTCCACTGCGCTAAACCGCCAATACATGGACCAAGCGCTGCAACTTGTGAAAGGTATGCCGGAGGTAGAGGCTGCGGCGCTTACCAGCAGCAACGCGCCTTTTTCGTTCAGCCAAATGAACAACAACGTCACCTACAATAACAAAACGGTATTGGCTAACATCTTCGAGGTACAAGACGACTTCAAAGACGTGATGCAAATGGAGCTAAGTCAGGGACGTTGGTTTGGTCAGGAAGATGACGCATCACACCACATCCCGATCGTGATTAATGAGATGATGCGCCAGCAACTGTTCGGCGATGAAAGTCCGCTCGGAAAACTGCTCCCACAAAACGACAGCAGCAACTTTCAGGTGGTAGGGGTTGTGGAGCACTTCCGCCCCGCCAGCGAATATACAGCTGAGGAACCAAGCTTTTTCCAGCGCATAATTCCGGCAAAAAATGAGAGAGCGTTCTGGGGCGAAATGCTCATTCGGGTGAAGCCAGGTACAGGCGTGGCCTTTGAGGAGAAGATGATCCGGCAGCTGGGCCAGGTCGCCAAGAACTGGACATTGGAAGTATCGACGCTCGAGAAAATGCGTCAGAATAAGTCCAAGCTCGCTTTGGTGCCCCTTATAGCGCTGGGCCTGGTTTGTGGCTTCCTGATTTTTAACGTGGCGCTGGGTTTGTTTGGCGTGCTGTGGCACAACATCAGCCGCCGCAACAGCGAGATAGGCCTGCGCAGAGCCCTGGGAGCGGCATCTTCTCAGATTTACTGGCAGTTCATCGGCGAAGTGCTGGTGCTGGCCACGTTCGGATTGCTGCTGGGCGTGTTCTTTGCGGTTCAGTTTCCGCTCCTGCAGGTCTTTCAGGTAGAGTCAGAAGTATACTTTATTGCGCTTCTGAGTGCGGTGGGCATCATCTACCTGCTTACCACTATCT
This sequence comes from Pontibacter chinhatensis, assembly GCF_900113285.1. Classification (GTDB taxonomy): domain Bacteria; phylum Bacteroidota; class Bacteroidia; order Cytophagales; family Hymenobacteraceae; genus Pontibacter; species Pontibacter chinhatensis. Next base: position 248,785 of record NZ_FOOT01000005.1, on the reverse strand, counting down.
GCGCCTTCTACCCCAGCCGACAAGCCGCTAAAATACACCCTGCCATAGCGCTGCATGAGGAGTAAGTTTCTTGTCAGGGGAGGGAGAGTTTTACCGCTCCCCGGCCCTCCCCTAAAAACAGGGGAGGGAGATTTGTAGGACCGGGTCCAACCACCCCTGGCCCCTCCTTAGCTAAGGCAGGGAATTCATACTTGCTACACTCTTGTCATCTCGAGCAGCGAGAGAGAACTGGAGGGAATTCTATTCAGATCTCTCCCGAAGGTCGAGATGACAGCAAGGGCCGCGGCTATAGGACTGCTTCCCAGTTTTTCTGAGAGGCGCCTTGTGAGATCCGGTGCCCGTTAAGGGCAGCCGAAGCGCAGCGGAGGCAGGAGGGAACACAGCGCCGAGCGGGAAAACGAGGCCTCCCGGCCTAGGAGGGCAGAATGCAAGAGATGCAACAACAGGTTGGTGGGAACTAGAGGATGAACGGTGTTTTAAAAGGATAGCTTGGTTCAAGCAGAAGGAAGCAGGAGCTATGGAAGTATAATTCAAAGTATAAAAAGGCACGAGCTACAATCTCGCGCCAGCGAAAGTATAAAGTATAGCTCAAGTATAGCAGTATCGCCAAAGTATAAAAGTATGGCTTTCCAAGCCACTCGGATTGCAAATCCGAGAAAATAGAAAGGCACGGGTTGCAAACCCGCGCCAGCAATGGGGAAGCATAAAGTATAAATCACAGTACAAAGTATACCTGACACATATCTAGAAAATACACAGCAATAAACCAGAAAGAAAAGTATAACCAACACTCACTCTTACCCACTACCTATTTATATCCCAAACCCTTATCTTTATACTTTAAACGCAAACCATGATCCTGATAATAGACGATGACGTAGCCGTGCGCGCTTCGCTGAGCCTGCTGCTCAAGCAGAACGGGTATAAGACCAAAGAGGCGGCCACCCCCAAGGAGGCGCTGCAGCTGGCGGAGCTACATCCATTGGAACTGGCGATCATGGACATGAACTTTTCCATCGACACTACCGGCAACGACGGGCTGAACCTGCTGGGCAAGTTTAAAGGCCTTTACCCGAAGCTCCCGGTTATACTTATCACGGGCTGGGGCTCTATCAGTCTGGCTGTGGAGGGCATGCGTTTGGGCGCGGCAGATTTTATCACCAAGCCCTGGAGCAACGATTACCTGCTGCAGGCGGTGCGGACAGCGCTGAGTTTATCAAAGGAGCCGCAGGAAACAGAAGGTGCCCTCACCCGCAAAAAGCTGGACCAGCAGTACGACTTCGGCAACATCATCGGACAGGATCCGCAGCTGCTGCAGATCCTGAAAAAGATTGGGCAAATCGCACCCACCGATGCCTCGGTGCTGATTGAGGGTGAAAGTGGCACTGGCAAAGAACTGATTGCGGAGGCCATCCACCGCAACAGCCAGCGCAAAAACCAGCCCTTCGTGAAGGTGAACCTGGGTGGCATCTCCTCCACCCTCTTCGAGAGCGAGATGTTTGGCCACAAGCGCGGCGCCTTTACGGACGCTAAGGCCGACCGCGCGGGCCGTTTCGAGCTGGCCAACAAAGGCACTATTTTCCTGGATGAGATCGGAGAGTTGGACCTGGGCAGCCAGGTAAAGCTGCTGCGCGTGCTCCAGGACCGCACCTACGAAGTTCTCGGCGACAGCCGCTCCCGCAAACTCGACATCCGGGTGGTGTGCGCCACGAACAGGGATCTGGCCAAGCTGGTGGAGGAAGGTAAGTTCCGGGAGGATTTATACTATAGAATCAACCTGATAAAGGTAAAACTTCCCGCCCTGCGCGAACGGGAGGGCGATGTGCCCCTGCTGGTGCAGTACTTTGTAAACAACCTAAAGAAGACCTACAACCACCCCGAGCTGGAGGTGAGTTCGCGGGCGCTGCAGTGGCTCCGGGAGCTGCCATTACCCGGCAACATCCGGGAGCTGAAGAACCTGGTGGAGCGCACGGTGCTGGTGGCAGAGCGGGATGTGCTGCAGGCCGAGGATTTTAAGGCGCAGGCACAGCAGAGCCCCGCCAAACCCGGCGACAAAACCCTGCCCGCCGTGGGCACCATGACGCTGGAAGAAATGGAAGCCTCCATGATTCGCAAGTCGATGAGCTTTTACCACAACAATATCAGCAAAGTGGCCCGGGCCTTGGGCCTGAGCCGCGCTGCCCTGTACCGCCGCCTCGACAAGTTCGATATCCCGTATGACCCTGCGGACTAAGTTTATACTTTTTGCCGTGCTCATGCATGGCATCCTGCTGGCGCTGTCGTGGTTTGTGCTGCAACAGAACAAGTTTCTGTTCCTGGGCATGGAGCTGCTGATCATCGTGTCTGCCTACGTAACCTTCCAGCTTTACAGGTCCTTTTTCAAACCCCTGCAACTCATTCGCTCGGGCATAGAGTCGATCCGCGACAAAGACTTTTCGACTAAGTTTATGGCGGTGGGCCAGAAGGACCTGGACGAGCTGGTGAACGTGTACAACCGCATGATAGACCAGCTTAGGCACGAGCGCGTGGCCCAGGCCGAAAAGCACTTTCTGCTCGACAAGCTCATCCAGGCCTCCCCTGCTGGTATTATACTTTTAGGTTTTGATAACCAGGTGGAAAGTATAAACCCGGCGGCAGAGCGCTTTCTGGGACAACCGGCCGCAGCGCTTGCGGGCAAGCACGTCAGCCAGCTGCCCGACGTATGGGCCAGGGAGCTACAGGACCTGAACACGGGGCAGTCCGTCACGTTCCGCATCAACGGCACCTGGACCTACCGCTGCCACCGCGCCCACTTCCTGGACAGGGGCTTTCAGCACTACTTTATACTTATCGAGGAACTTACCGAGGCCATCCTTCAGAACGAGCGGCAGGCCTATGAGAAGGTGATCCGGGTGATGTCGCATGAGGTGAACAACACCACCGGGGCCATCAACTCTATACTTGGCTCACTGGGGTTTTATACTTCCCAGCTGCAGCCAGATGACCGCGAGGACTTTGCCCATGTACTGCAGGTAGCCACCGACCGCAACACCAACCTGAGCCGGTTTATGGCCAATTTTGCCGAGGTGGTGCGCCTGCCGCAACCCAAAAAAGTACCAACCAATGTGCACACGCTGTTGCAGAGCCTGCACCGCCTGCTGCAGCCGGATCTGCAGCGCCGCAACATACAGCTGCAATGGGACTTAGCCAAGGCCCCGCTCATCGTATCGCTGGATGCACAGCAGTTGGAGCAGGTGCTGCTCAATATCTTTAAAAACGCCATGGAGGCCATCGGCTCCGGGGGGGAAATAACCGTTTCGACCAGCATGACACCGCCGCAGCTAAGTATAACAGACTCTGGCGGAGGGATACCGGCGGATGTACAGGCAAACCTGTTTACCCCATTTTATACCACCAAGGCCAACGGCCAGGGTATCGGCCTCACCATGGTGCGCGACATACTCGTCAACCATGGTTTTACCTTCTCCCTTGGCTCTGCCAATGCGCAGCATACCACCTTCACCATCAGGTTCTAACGCGCATCCTCAGTCTAATCTATACTTGCTTGTCTTTTCTATTTCTTCTTTCGACATAAGCTATGTGCAACTGCAGCCGCCGGTATTTATAAATACATAATAGGATTATAAGCATAAAACCAGACCTTCATCTCCCCTTTTGTTGCATTATTGTGCGCAGCAGCTTTATTTTAAAAAGAATGTAACACTATTGCATTTATTTTCGTAGCGCGCCCGTGCATCTTTTGTTCTTTTTTTCTACTTTGGTCTAATTCTTTTAGCCAAGTTTAAATAAGTAATGGAGTACAATATTATCACTGCGCCTGACCTGGAGGGTCTGGCATCGGAAGTGGCAGGTTTTCTGCCACAGGGTTGGAGATTGAAAGGCGGCATTCTGGAGCACGGCGATGGATACGCACAACAGCTCGTGCGCCACACCAAAGACAGATTACGGGTGCAACAGCAGCAGCAGCGCAGGCAACCTGCCAAGCAGCGCCGCACCAAATGGATTGAGTAATATCACCTGATGTAAGCTTACTAACCAAAGTATAAAGAACCCACTTGCAGGGCCAGCCACGGCAGCTCTGCAAGTGGGTTTTTCCGTTTCTGCCCCTCTTTCTCCTCAGGCTCCCCGCCGTCCGGCCTATACTTGCACTATACCAATTCCCAGGTATACCTAAAGCAAGCTTCCTAACAAATATCCAAAAATTTGCACCGTTTAAGAATCCTTTTATGCAAGCAGAAGTATATATGGCAGAACCAAAGTATCGGTACCCCAAAGCGTATATATTAAAATTATCGAAGGCTTACAGATGCAAACCCATTTCGCCACGCTGTAACATCACCCTTAACCCTTTATTATGAGACATATAGTATACTTTCTCCTGCTATTGTTGGGCGTAAGTTCCTGCGTAACAAAGAAAGAACTTGTATACATTCAGAATCCAAACCTAAAGGAAAACGCCCCTACCGACTTCCAGACCCGCTATTCTGCTTATAAGCTGCAGTCAAATGATGTGCTGTCTATTAAAGTGCTGAGCGTGGACCCGGACATGTCCAACCTGTTCAACATCACCAACCCCGTTAACGCGATGGGCATGTCAGAGCCGGCCAGCCTTTACCTGAGCGGCTACGCCATCGATAGCGAGGGCTTTATCAACCTGCCCACCGTGGGCCGGCTGAAGGTGGAGAACCTGACCACCAGCCAGACTCAGGATCTGATACAGAAGAACCTGGACCGCTACATTACCGACGCCACCGTAGTGGTGAAGCTGATCAGCTTTAAGGTGAGTGTGCTGGGCGAGGTGCGCAACCCCGGGTACTTCTACATTTATAACGAGCGGGCAAACCTGCTGGAAGGCCTCAGCCTGGCCGGCGATATGACGCAGGCCGGCAACCGCGACAACGTAAAATTGGTGCGCCAGAAGAATGACGGCTCCTCTGAGGTAGTGCTGTTAGACCTTAAAGACCCTAACCTCGTACAGTCACAATACTATTACCTCATGCCCAACGATGTGCTCTACGTGGAGCCACGCAAGAGACAACTTAAACGAGATAACCTGGTGGTGTTGAATGCTGTGTTCGGAGTAATCTCGACGGGTGCACTATTGTATAATTTGTTTAGATAACGATGAAGAGAAATAAACAGGAGCACGAGATAGATTTAAGGAGTTGGTTTTTCAAGTTCAGGTCAAACTGGTATTGGTTTGCCCTTAGTGCCGTGATAGCGCTTGCGGCGGGGTATGTGTATGTAAAAAGCTCTCCGCGCGTATTTGAGTTTAAGTCCACGCTATTGCTTGGCGACCAACAGACTGGTTCGAAAAAAGCCCAGGAACTGCTGGAGGTACTGGATGTGCAGAGCAGAGGCATTAAAGTAGAGGATGAGATTGGCCTCCTGCAGTCTGCTGAAATGGTAAAGCAGGCCCTGCAAAAGCTGGACTTTACCGTTGCCTATTACCGCGTTACCGACCATTGGCTGAATAAAGTTTCGGACCTGGTGGTAGAGGAGCAGTATAAATCGGCCCCGTATGAAGTGGATTTAGACACCTCCTCCATACAGCTGGTAGATGTTCCGATTTCGGTGCGCATACTGGATGAGCAAACGTATGAGCTGTCGATAGAAGCAGAAAACGTGCCCCGCTACGACTTCCGTTCCCATGCCCGGGTAGGCTCCCTGCCTATCGTGAGCTTTAAGAAAACGCTGCACTTCGGCGAGCCTTACACTGACGACAATATAAGCCTGACGCTTTACCGCAGCGACATGAAGGACATCGAGCCGGCAAAGAAGCATTACTTTGTTATAAATAGCCTCGAAAGCCTTGTGAAGCAACACCAGGCATCGCTGGGCATCTCCCCCTTGGACAGGGAGGCACGCGTGCTGGTGCTGGGCAGCAAGGGAAGTATACCGGACAAGCAGGTGGCCTTCCTGAACACGCTGATGGCCGAGTATGTAGCCAACGACCTGAAGGACAAGAACCAAAACGGCATGAAAACGCTCGAGTTTATCGATAGCCAGCTGGCTACGCTGTCGGACTCGCTGCGCCAGAGCAAGCAGGCCCTTTCCTCCTTCCGGTCCAACAACCGCATCGCCAACATCAACGTGCAGTCTAACCTGAACTACGAGAAGCTCTCGCAGCTGGAGGCTGAACGCGCGCGCCTGAATACGGACAAAACATACTACGAGAACATCCTGGACCAGATCCGTAATGGAAATGGCATTGCACAGTCGGTATCGCCTACGGTGGGCGGCATCCAAAGCCCAATCCTGAACAACTTGTTTTTGCAACTGGCTGAGCTGAATCAGAAAAAGGCAGGCTACAGAACCACCGCTACGGAGGAGAACCCGATGCTGCGCAAGATTGAGGGCGAAATTGCCAACACCCGCAGCGCCATCGAGGCCAACCTGCAGAACCTGGTGGAGTCGGCTGACATCTCCATTGCCAATGTGAGCGAGCGCATCAACAAAATTGAAGGAACGCTGGCCTCGCTGCCGGAGAATGAGCGCAAGCTGATGGATCTGCAAAGCCAGTCTGAGTTCATCGACAAAAAGTATGACTTCCTGCTGGAGAAGCGTGCCGAGGCGGCTATTGCCCTGGCTACCAACACCACCGACAAGAAAATCATAGACAAGGCCTCGATGGTGGGCAGCGCCCCGGTGAACGTGAAGCCTAAAATGATCTACCTGCTGGCCCTGATTATCGGGTTGGCCATACCTGCCGGTGTGATTGTGCTGCTGTCTAACGTGGATAACACCATCCAGGGCAAAAACGATCTGAGCAACCTAACCAAGATTCCGTTCCTGGGCGTGGTGGCGCATGGCTCCAAGTCAGACAAGCTGGCCGTGATGAACAACCAGCGCTCTGCCATTGCCGAGTCGTTCCGCTCCATCCGGATAAACCTGCAGTACCTGATGGCCGATCAGAATTTCAAGGTGATAGGCGTCACTTCGTCTATCTCCGGCGAGGGCAAGACCTTCTGCTCGGTAAACCTGAGCTCTGAGATGGCCATGTCGGGCAAGCGCGTGGTACTCATTGAGTCGGATATGCGCAAGCCAACGTTCAGCAAGTATTTCCCGGTGGCAGAGTCAGTAGGCCTGTCGTCTTACCTCACGCAGGGCCATGCGCTGGACGAGGTAGTGCAGAAGACATACATGGAGAACCTGGACATCATTCCGTGCGGCCCGATTCCGGACAATGCCCTTCACCTGCTGGAGTTGCCGAGAATGCAGCAATTGCTGAGTGAGCTGAAGGAGCGCTACGATTATATTGTAATTGACACGCCGCCGATTGGGTATGTATCGGAGTACTTTGTGCTGATGCGCCACATGGACGTGAACCTGTACGTGGTGAAGCACAAGTATACAAACAAGGATCTGCTGGCCGATATCAACGAGCTGTACAGCACCGGGAGGGTCAAGAATATCTACATGATCATGAACGACCTGAACTATAACAAAACCTACGAGTACGGCTATAAAAAGAAGGCCAAATACTATTACGCCTAGAGCCTCGGGCAAGGAAATACCAGCGGGTGCAGCCAACGTATGGCTGCACCTTGTCTGTTACCTAATTACGTTTTTTTAAGATGAGTAAAAATTTAGCTTCTAAAGCCGTCAGCGGACTGAAGTGGGGCACCGTGTCTACCATAGCCAACGCAGTCATGCAGATTGGTTATACTTCGGCCATGGCCCGCCTGCTGGCTCCGGAGGCTTTCGGTTTGGTGGCTATTGCCGGAGTTGTTATCCGTTTCGGGAGCTACTTTGCCAACATGGGCCTGACCAAGGCCATTGTGCAAAAGGAGGACCTGGAGCCCCAGCACATCCGGGCTGCCTTCACGGCATCTGCAGGACTTGGGCTGCTTTTCACCATCCTTACCGTTCTGCTGGCCCCTCTCGCCGCCGACTTCTTTGAGAACCCCGATGTAACGCCTATTGTGCAGGTCATGTCGCTGGCTTTCCTGATCAGCGGTTTGTCGATTACGTCGGTCAGTATGCTCGAGCGCGAGATGCGGTTCAAGCTTGTCAGCATTATTGAGATGGTGGCCTACGTGCTCTCCTATCTGGTGGCGGGCATTGTGCTGGCTGCGCTCGGCTTTGGGGTGTGGAGTTTGATTATTGCCACTCTGCTGCAGATGGCGCTCTCGGCAATCGGGGCCTATGTTGCCGTGCGGCACAGCGTGCTGCCGCAGTTTCGGCTGGAGCCCTACAAGCCGCTGTTCAGCTACGGCAGCCGCATGTCGTTCATCAGCTTTCTGGAGTTCCTGAGCCAGGAGTTTGGCACCATCCTTATCGGCCGTGTGTTGGGCTCGCATAAACTCGGTATTTACAACCGCGCTTACATGCTGGTGAACCTGCCCATGTACATGCTCACACGCACTTTTAGCAAGGTAGTGTTTCCGAGCTTCAGCAAAATCCAGAATGACACCGAAAAGCTTGGCCGCATTTACCTGTCAAGTATCACCTTGCTGGCTGCCATCGTGCTTCCGGCCTGTATGGGCATAGCCGTGGCGGCCCCTGAGTTGGTGCGCATTGTGCTGGGCGAGCAGTGGGGCGAGTCGGTGCCGGTGCTGCAGGTACTAAGCCTGGCTATTTCCCTGAGCTTCATCACCATGTTTGCGGGCATCGTGTGCGATGCCAAGGCTATCCTAAACCAGAAGATCATCCTCAACATTGTATTTATACTTGTGATTGGTGTCCTGTTTTACCTGCTGCGTGCGTATGGGCTGGTAGGCTTTGCCTTTGCCGTGCTTATCGGGGAGACAGTGCGTATGGCTTTGTACCAGCGTGTGATGCACCTGGTGCTCGAGCTGTCGTACCGCCAGCAGCTGTCCATTTACCTGCCGGGCATGCTGAATGGCATCCTGGTGGCCGTGGGGCTATACTTTGTGAGCTCGTTGTTGCGCACAGCCGATATGCCGGCAGGCATCATCTTCGCTGCACAAGCCGTAACAGGAGCTGTGCTACTGGCAGTGCTCACGCTGCTTTTCCCGCACCCGCTGTTGCGCGCCGAGCTGCAGATGATCCTCGACCGGTTTGGCCTGAACGGCGGCGGCGACAGCCCGGTGGGCCGTATGGTGCAGAAGTACAGGACATTCATATTAAAAGAAGCTTAACCAGAACAATCGCCGGTTGAGGCGATACAACCTGAAGAAAACCATGACGATAGGAGTTTGCGCCCCTGTGGATATAAAGATGCTGGATTGGGAGTTGGCGGGGTCGGATTTACCTGAAACCCACGCTGTGCCGCTGAGTACCTATTTTGTGAATGGGTTGCTGGCGCGCGGCTTTAAGGTGATTGTGTATACTAACTCCCCCGACATTGCCGAACCCAAAGTATACCAGACTGAGCAACTGACCGTGTGCGTTGGCCGCATGAAGCCGCAGCCGGGCCGCCGCTTTTTCTGGTTCGAGATCAACGACATGGCCCGGCTGATAAAGCAGCACCCTGCCGATTTCATCAGTGCCTTCTGGTCTTATGAGTATGCCTGGGCCGCACAGAAGTCGGGTATACCGATGGTGGTGAGTCTGCACGATGTGGCCCTGCAAATCCTGCTCAACCACAAGGACATGTTCCGGCTGGTGCGCTGGGCCATGAACTACGTGGTAGTAACCCGAGCCTCGCACCTGATTGCCAACTCCGACTATACGTATCACATGCTCGACCGCAGCACCCGCCGCAAGTCACGCGTGATCAACAACTTCTTCTCTCCGGACCTGGAGCAAATGCTCAGCCCCGATATTGAGAAGGGGGACTACATTGTGTCGGTGCTGATGGGTTTCTCGTACCGGAAAAATGCCGAGACGGCCCTGAAAGCTTTCGCACAAGTACGCCAAAAGCACCCTGAGCTGGAGTATCACCTGGTGGGGGCAGAGATGGAGGAGAACGGGCTGGCACACCAGTATGCACTGCAAAACGGCCTGGCCGAGGGCGTCAGGTTTTTGGGGCAGCTGCCTTTTAAAGAGGTAATGGACCAGATAGCCGGCGCCAAAGCCCTGCTGCACCCTGCCCGCGAGGAGTCGTTTGGGATGGTGCTGCTGGAGGCCATGGTTGCCCGTACTGCCGTGATTGGCGGGGAAAAGAGCGGCTACGTGCCTACCCTGCTGGATAAGGGTAACACCGGCCTGCTTTGTGATGTGGAGTCGCCGGAGTCTATTGCCGGGGCTGTGCTGCAGTTGGTGGAAGACGACACGCTGCGGGCCAGGCTGGAAGAGAAAGGCTATACTTTTGCGCAGGAGAATTACTCTGCCGACGCCATCATCCAGCAGCACCTCGACTACTACGCCACCATACTTGGCAAACCGCTCGTACCCACCATGGCTGGCTCCGGCACAAAAGCAACGGCAGCCTGGTCGAACTAAACTAGCGATCGCACCATGAAGATAAATTATACTTTTCTATTCAGCATCCCCCTGGTCCTCATCCTGCTCATGGACCACCTGTTCATCGAGCTGCTCTCGCCTAATAATGAGGACAGGCAGGGCATGATCCTGAGCATGATGATCAAGGGGATGGCGGCCCTCTCGCTGGGCTACGGCGTACTCTTCTTTAAGCGGATGTCGAAGCACATGAAGCTGGCCTTCGGCCTGCTGGTGGTCTATATCGCCGCGCTTGTGTTTGAGTCGAAGTATGTGTACGGCACCTTTATGGTGTACCCGCACGTGTTCATGAAAGTGTTCATCTTCACTTACGCCTACTTTGTTTATACTTACTACAAAGGCAATTACCACATCCAGATGAAGCATGTGTCCTGGTTTATACTAGGCGGCTTCCTGCTGAACGTGTTGCTGGTGAACTCGCATACCCTGAGCATATCATCCTTTACCAACCACGAGCGCGGCGTGTACTCTAACTCAGTGTACATGCTCACCGTGCCTTTTTTATACTTTCTGAGCAACTACTTCTACCACAGCAAGTTCAAGGACCTGTTCATGGCTTTCTTCGTGCTGTTTCTGATCTTCTTTTTCCAGCACCGCACCGTCTGGATCACGACGGCCTTTGTACTGGCCGTATACTACCTGCTGATCCGGTTTAAGACCGACAAGCCCATCAACTTTGTGGCCAAGCTGTTGCCCATCGGCACGGTGGTGGGCGTGCTGGCGCTTTTTGCCAGCGGGTTTATACTTTCCATCCACCCCGAGATTGTAGACAAGATACAGGAGAGCTTCTCCGACATTGAGAACTATGACAAGCAGGGCACCGGCGGCTGGCGCTACCAGCAAATCATGTCGTACGTGCCCTTTATCCAGGATAACTTCATGCTCGGCATGCGCTTCGAGGGCTTCGAGCTGCCTATCCAGTTCTACCGAGACGACCTGAACGCCCCTGTGTTTGAGGACGGCAACGGGCACCACTTCCACAGCTTTTACGTAGAGGTGCTGTTCTATACCGGTTTGGTCGGATTTATACTTTTCCTGCTCTTCTACCTTTACCCCATCGTCATGACTTTCCGCCGCCGGGTGCTCACCATCAACCAGATTATACTTGTCGCTTTCATTTCCAGCGGCTTTGTGTTCGGTATTTCCTATGTGCTGCCGGTGTTTTTCTATGGTGTGGTTGGCTGGGCCATTGCCGCCATGGAGGAAGAGAGGGTGACGTATAAGACACGTATACAGGAATCTGGCATGCGCATGAGGGCGCGCCGGGAAAGCCTACAAAAAACACTGCATTCTGTTTAAATCTTACATAACCTCTACAACAGAATAGCAGTACATGCATATACCAAAACCCTTACACTTGTATGAGTACCGCTATACCGCAAGAACCGCTGCACACTCCGGTGTTGCTAATCATATTTAACAGAGCCCATACCACCCAGAAAGTATTTGACCGCATCCGGCAGGTAAAGCCCACAAAGCTTTACGTAGCCGCCGATGGCGCCCGCCCACACGTGGCCACCGATGCTGAGCGCTGCGCCGAGACCCGCCGCATCGTGGAGCAGGTGGATTGGGAGTGCGAGGTGAAGACGCTGTTCCAGGAGCAGAACCTGGGCTGCGGCGTGGCCCCCTCCCGCGCCATCTCATGGCTCTTTGAGCACGAGGAGACCGGCATCATCCTGGAGGACGACTGCATCCCGTCCAAAAGCTTTTTCTGGTTTTGCCAGGAACTGCTGGAGAAGTATAAACACGATACCCGCGTGATGCATATCAGCGGGAACAACTACCTGGATGGCTGGCGCCGCGACTCGGACTACTCCTACTACTTCTCCGACAAGGTGAACAGCTGGGGCTGGGCCACCTGGCGCCGCGCCTGGCAGCTCTACGACTTCCACCTGGGGACTTTCCCGGAGCTAAAGCGCAAAGGATACCTCAACGGTATCTTCCTCAACAAGCTGGAGGAAAAGTATAGGCTGAGCAAGCTGGAGGAGACCTTTGAGAACATCCAGAAAGGCGACGTGTGGGACTACCAGTGGGAGTTTACCGTGTACAGCAACTCGGGCCTGTGCATTGTGCCGGAGGTAAACCTGGTGCGCAACATCGGCTTCGGAGAGGATGCCACCCATACCTTTAACCTGCACGACAAGAAGGCCAAAGTATACGAGGAGGAAATTGCCTTCCCGCTGCGCCACCCCAAGTTCGTTATCCGCGATGTGGAGTCGGACCGGCGCAACTTTAACAAAATGATGCGCGACAAAGCAAGCGCCAAACTGAAAGCTATGTTTAGCTTTAGTCTTTAGTAGAGTTTATGAAGTTACTTTTATCTGCATATGCCTGTGAGCCAAACCGGGGCACCGAACTGGGCAACGGCTGGAATTGGGCGCTTAACACCGCCAGGCTCGGCCACGAGGTATGGTGCCTGACCACTGTGGAGGGCAGGGAAAGTATAGAGCGGGAGGTAGAGCGTTTGGCACTGCCCAACCTGCACATCGTTTTTGTAGAGCTTCCGGCCTGGGTAGACAAGCTGTTTGAGTACCACCTGGGCTTTTACCCGCACTACATGTACTGGCAGCACCGCGCTTACCTGAAGGCAAAGGAACTGGACGAGAAGGTTAACTTCGACCTGGTGCACCACGTCACCATCGGCAGCCTGCAGATGGGCACTGCCCTGTGGCGCTTGAACAAACCACTTATTTTCGGCCCGACCGGTGGCGGGCAGGAAGCACCGAGGGCACTGAAAAAGTACTTCTACAGCGGTTGGAAAACCGAGGTGATGCGCAAGGTTATCAGCGAAGCACTGCTGGCCTTTAACCCCAATGCCCGCAAAGCCATGCGCCACGCCTCGCTGGTGCTCACCACTAACCAGGATACCTACGACATGGCCCAGCGCATCGGAGCGCTCAACCCGAAAATGTTCCTGGACACCAGCCTTCCGGAGGACTTCTATCCGGAAGCCTACCCCGAGCGCATCCCTGATGAAACGCTGCGGATTCTGTGGGTTGGCCGTTTGTTTCCGCGCAAAGGACTGCCGCTGGTGCTGGATGCCCTGAGCAAGGTGCGTCCTGACTTAAAATATGAACTGACGATACTGGGCGATGGCCAGATGCGTGACTACATGCCGCGCTGGATAGAAGAGTATAAACTACAGGGCAAGGTGAACTGGAAAGGCCAGGTGCCCTGGGATGAGGTGAAACGCGCCTATACCCACAACGACCTCTTCCTGTTCTGCAGCCTGCGTGACTCCAGTGCCGCGCAGTTCCTGGAGGCCATGGCCTACGGCCTGCCCATCATCACCCTGGATTTGCACGGTGCCAAAAATCTGGTGCCTGACGACGCGGGGATTAAAGTGCCGGTGAGCACGGCTGATGAAACCGTAAAAGCCATAGCCGCCGCCGTGGAGAAGTTATACGACCAACCCCTGCTGCGCCGCAAGATGGGCATGAACGGCTATAAATTCTCCAAATCCCAAACCTGGACCGTGAAGACACAACACATCAACGACTTTTACAGTAAGTATACCCAGGCGCAGCCTGCCGAACTAACCGTTCAACCATAAATTAGCCCTTTTTAGAAATGATATACATTGTTATCCCTGTTTTTAACCGAAAACATTTTACAAAAGAATGCCTGCTCTCCCTTAAGCGTGGTACCAACCAAAAGTATAAAGTAATTGTGGTGGACGATGGCTCTACCGACGGCACCGCCGACATGCTGCGCGAGGAATTCCCGGAAGTTGAGGTACTCTTTGGAGACGGCAACCTCTTCTGGACTGCCAGCGTGAACATGGGCATCAAGCATGCCCTGCAGGCCGGGGCTGAGTATGTGATGACGCTCAACAACGACCTGGAGGTAGCCGAGGACTACATTGAGAACACCTATAATAGGATGGCTGAGAAGCCAAACGCTATACTTGGTGCCCTGGAGATGGATGCCGGCACCCGCGAGCCAGCCTTTGGTGGCGAGATTGTAGACTTTAAGCTGAACAAGGTGCGTTACCTGCTTCAGGAGCTGCCCAAGGAGCAGCAGGTAGGCCTGCACGCCGTGTCGCAGTTGCCGGGCCGTGGCTTGTTGATTCCGCGTGCTGTGTTTGAGAAAATCGGCCTGCTGGACCAGGAAAGATTTCCGCACTACGTGGCCGACTACGACTTTACCCACACAGCCTTGCGCAACGGCTTTGAGCTGTATGTGAACTACGATGCCAAGCTTTATACGTACCCGGAGGAAAGCGGCGAGCGCCAGAACCGCCAGAGCAAATCGCTGCAGAACTTTTACAAGCACCTGTTTGATATCAAGGGTGGCGGCAACCTGCGCGACTTCACCCGCTTTACTTTGAAGAACTGCCCGCCACCTTATATTCCATACTATCTGGCAAACGGTTATGCCCGCCGCATTTTCGGGTATATGCTGAAGTAGATGACGGAATTCGAAAGTATAACAGCCACTTCCCACCGCCGCAGCTATATGCTGCAGGCAAGCAGGAAGTGGCTGTTTGCTGTTGCTGCTGTGCTGCTCATTGCCCTAGCGCTAGGCAGCCTGACGCGCAGTTTATACTTCTCACCCAAAGCTGCCTCCCCTTCCTACCAGGGCCCGCTTATTATTACGAAAGGCGGCACGTACAGCGGCCACTGGGAATCCAGAGACTCGGAGGTGCCTGCGGTGGAGGTGCGTACAAAGGAGCCGGTTATCATTGAGAATTCTAAAATCCGGGGCGCCGGTTTCCTGATCCGCAGCAAGGGCTATGGCGCCGACATCACCGTTAGGAACACGGTAGGCTACGGTCTCCCGCCTACCCCGACGAGCAATTACGCCAAGCCTCGCCGCTTTCTGGCAGTGGATGTGTTCCGGAATGTAGTGGTGGAGAATTGCTATATAGAGAACACAGCGGGCATTTACCTGGGCGTGGAGTATACCGGCGATGGAAGCCCAAACCAGAGTATAAAAATCCGCTACAACAAGGCCCGCAACATTACCGGCGAAGTATACCAGGGGCTGGAGCGCGTGCAGTTTGTGCAGTTTAACTACCGCGGGCAGGTACCGGGTGCCGAGATTGCCTGGAATGAGGTTATTAATTATCCGGAAGCCTCTGCCGTGGAGGATAACATCAACATCTACAACTCCAGGGGAACGCCCCAGTCCCCTATCCGCATTCATAACAACTACATACAGGGGGCCTTCCCCTACCCGCTTCACCTAACCAAGTATACGGGCGGCGGTATCATCACCGACTCCCCGGGCACCGACTCGCTGGAGGCCACCGCCTATGTAAAAGTATACGAGAACCAGTTGGTGGGCCTGGGCAACTATTGTTTAGGCATTGCTGGCGGCAACCACATCGAGATGCACCACAACCGCGCCGTGGTGGCGGCAGCGTTCCCCGATGGAAAGCCCTACCACTTCTGGACCAGCGGCATCTGGGCCAAGGACTACTATAAGATGGGCAACACCTTTAACAACAGCATGCACCACAACACACTGGCTGTGATGGGCAAGAACCGCACCTGGCGCAACGAGGTGTTTGATAGCACCTTTGCCGCCGCCGCCGAGTACGCCAACCACATCCTCCCCGATAGTATAACTAAGACAATGGAGGATGAAGAGTATAGGCTGTGGCAACGAAAACTGCAGCAAAACAGCGTGAAGATAGGCCCACAGCAGGCCTTATAACACAGGCCAAATCCACAACCTGTGGAATCCACTACCCCTCCCATTTCAATCTAATCGCACTTTTTAGAAGGCCGACTCTAAATGTGTGGAATCTTTCTACACAATAAAATACAAATTTACAGAGGTACCTAATCAGTAATATAGCTATATATCTCTCGCTACATGTTTATATTACTATTCCGCTATTGCCCCACCTGCCACTCTTCGCAAAAAAACATTTAATATTTGCTATACCCATTGATTAACAGCACAATATAGCATATTAATATTTAAAGAAGTTATATATTAGTGTAACCTACGCTATAGAGCTGATTATCAGCTTTATAATGAATTTAAATCCTTATAAAAGGCTTCAAAACGTATAACTTTTTTAAGTATTATGTATTTTTTTATTAATTTTTCAAGGACCCTGTATGATTTATAATTTTTTCTACTCTATATTTGCAACAGTTCAACAATTATAATTTTAGCCACTTAACACCACAGTCTTACTACGGGGGATTACAAAGAAAAATCTTATTAACAGTGCATTAGCCAAAGGACACTGTAAGATTTTTAAAGGAAACAAAACATTAAAAAATCTAATTTTCAACTTTTAGCCAAAGGAAATGAACACAAAAACCTCTACCCTGAGCAGAAGGGCAAGTAGGGCAATTATGGCCCAGCTCTTCGCCTACATTTTGTTCGTGCTTCTTCCTTCCACAGTACATGCACAAACTTACAGCGGCCCTATCGTCATCACGAAAGGCGGAACTTACAAAGGAAACTGGGAGTCCCGAGACTCGAATGTTGCCGCTGTGGAAATCAAAACCAGCGAACCGGTTATTATCGAGCACTCCAACATTCGTGGTGCCGGTTACCTGATCAAGAGCTGGGGTTACGCCACAAACCTTACCGTTCGCCACTCGAATGGCTATGGCCTGCCACAGACCCCATACAGCGGCAGCAAAAAGCCACGCCGTTTCGTTACCGTGAACAACTTTAAAAATGTGGTGGTGGAAAACAACTACATGGAGAGCACAGCAGGTATTTACCTGGGTACGCGCTACGAAGGCGATAACTCTTCATCTCAAGGGGTTAGAATCCGCTACAACATTGCCAAAAACATTGATGGCCGTGTGTACGGCGGCGACAGAGAGCACTCCCAGTTCGTGCAGTTTAACTTCAAGGGCGCTATCCGCCACGCTGAAATTGCCTGGAACCAGGTAATCAACGAGGCAGACAAGTCGCTGGTGGAGGATAACATCAACATGTACAACTCCCGCGGTATGTCAGGCTCGCCTATCAAGATCCACAACAACTACATACAGGGGGCTTATCCGATAGCTGCCAGTGGTAAGCAGTACTCCGGTGGCGGTATCATCACTGACGGTGACGGCGACATCAACAACTGCCCTGCCTACATCGAGGCGCATGACAACCACCTGGTGGGCCTAGGCAACTACTCTATGGGTATCGCCGGCGGCAACAACATCCGCTACCACCACAACAGAGCTGTAAACGCAGCCACCTTCGACAACGGCTCAAGGTATAACATGTATACTTCCGGCTACTGGAGTAAGGACTACTACAGAAAGAACACCACTTTTGCGAACTCTGTGGATAACAACGTGATGGGCATCGTGGCGTGGGGTTACACCAACAACCGTAACGACATTTCTGTAGCGGAGAACGCTGACTTCAAAAACAACACTGCCCTTCCGAATCCTATCACGAAGCAGACCGAGAAGGATGAGTATAACCTATGGCAAGGCAAACTGTCTAAGAACGGCATCAAGCTTGGCCCGAACGGCACTGGCGGCTCTGCCCCTGCCAACCAGGATCCAAGTGTAAGCATCACTTCCCCTATCGCTAACGCTTCTGTTACGCAAGGTGGTGCTATCATTATCGAGGCAAATGCCACAGACGCTGATGGTTCTGTTACCAAAGTAGAGTTTTACCAGGGTGCCGTGAAGCTAGGTGAGGACACCAGCGCACCGTTTACCTATACCTGGAACAATGCCCCAACCGGTGCTTACTCCCTTACAGCCAAGGCGTATGACAATGCCGGTGCTTCCAAGACATCTTCTGCCGTGAACATCAACGTGGTAGCCAGTCCATCCACACCAACTGAGGATCCCCTGGCACAGCAACCGTCAGATGGCACGACATCCGGTACTGGAAAGATCACACATGAGTTCTGGGCCAATGTGCACGGAGCAGGCATAAGCGTAATTCCGGTTAGCACCTCTCCTACCAGCACCAACACGCTGTCGCTTTTCGAAGCGCCAGGCGGAAAAGGCAACAACTATGGACAGCGTATCCGTGGCTACGTGACGGCTCCTGAAAGCGGCCAGTATACCTTCTGGATTGCCGGCGACGACCAGGCTGAACTGTACCTGAGCACCTCAGAGGATGCCGGCAGCAAGAAGAAAATCGCCTACACCACCAGCTGGACCAACCCACGTGAGTGGAGCAAGTATGGCTCACAGAAATCAGCACAGGTTACACTGCAGGCCGGAAAGCGTTACTACATTGAGGCCCTGAGCAAGCAAGAGGGCGGCGGCGATAACCTGGCTGTAGCCTGGCAACTGCCGAGCGGCGCCAAAGAAATGCCAATTGCCGGTAGCAGGCTTTCTGAGATGGGAAGCACAGCCCCTGCTCCAGCAGAGCAAAACATCACGCCAATCGTGGCTACAGGTAAAATCATCCTGGAGAAATGGACAGGCGTACACGGCTCAAACGTAAGCGTGATTCCGGTGAATGACAAGCCAGCCAGCACACTGGAACTAACCAAGTTCGAGGCGCCATCTAACTCAGGCGACAACTACGGTCAGCGTATCCGTGGCTACGTGACGGCTCCTGAAAGCGGCCAGTATACCTTATGGATTGCTGCCGACGACAAAGCCGACCTGTACCTGAGCACTTCAGAAGATCCGGCTAAGAAGCAGCGAATTGCCTATGCCAGCGACTGGACAAACTCTCGTGAGTGGAACAAGCGTACCGGACAGCAGTCTGCTAAAATCACACTCGAAGCCGGCAAGCGCTACTACATTGAGGCCCTGCACATGGAAGGCGGCGGTGGCGACAACCTGGCCGTGGCCTGGCAATTGCCGAGCGGCGCCAAAGAGATGCCAATTGAAGGCAAGCACCTGTCACCATTCGGTGATGAACTGACCGGCATCTCTGCCATGAAAGTATCTGAAATTGCTGACTCAGAGCCTTTCTTCGCCCAGACTACTGCTTACCCTAACCCATTTGCCGATGTGGTAACCCTTGACTTCGGAGACAGAGAAGGCGTTGAACTGGCAGAGGTTACTGTACTGGACCAAACCGGGCGCGTAGTTTACAAAGAATCTAAACTTGAGTTGACCAATAACAGGCTATCGCTTAACCTGGTTGACCTGAAAAGAGGCATGTATATTCTGAAATACACAGATAAGTCTGGTAAGTCTGACAGCATCAAGCTTGTAAAAGAATAAAAAATCACAACTTTTAGCCCAAAGGAAAGGGGCCTGCTGATTGGCAGGCCCCTTTTTATTTACCGCACCACCAACCTGCGGCTCACAATCCGTTTGTCCGTTATCACCGTCAGCACATAAATCCCCGCCCTGTAGTCCGTGGTGATAGGCACCAGTACTTCCAATTGGCCAAAGCTATTGGCTTGCAACTGTTGCTGCAGGAGTACCTTACCCCGCAGGTCCGACACGGTAAACTGCACCTGCTCGTCGGCTGAGAGGCCAAACACGCTGGCCGTTACGTCGCCTACATCCACTGGATTTGGGTATACCTTGAAGGAGACAGAGCGCAGACTCTTGTTCTCTACCTGTATGATATTGGAGTAAGTATACTTGCCATCCTGCTTCACAATTTTCAGGCGATAGTACCCAATGCCGGAAAGCGGATCAACATCCGTGAAAGGATAGGCAATCGGAGTATTGCTGTTTCCTGCGGCCTTTACCTCACCCAACTTCTCGAAAGTTTCCAAATCAGGGGCACGCTCTACTTCGAAGTGAGAAAGCCCAGCCTCGGCAACTGTCTCCCATGTCAGCTGCACCACGCCTCCCACATATTCCCCCTCAAAGCGCACCAGCTCCGTGATGGCATCGTACACATCCTCATACCGCTGTTTCACCTCGGCCGCAGAGAGGGCTCGGCCAAAAAGCTTCACCTCATCTAAAATGCCTTTGTAATGATACCCGCTGCCGTCGTTGAGGTAGCCGATGTTGACCGGCGATCGGCTGGCAAAGCTGTTAGTATACCTGAATGTCTGGCTCGCCACCCGTTCCCCATCCACGTACAGCTCTGTGAGCCCCGATTTCCCGTCACGCACCGCCACCAGTTGGTGCCACTGATCATCATTTAAACCGGGGCCGCTGCCATGTTCCACTTTTGGCCCTGCCCATTCGAGGTCGAGCAGGGTAAAAATGGCGCGTCCCTCCCTGTCCAGTCCCAGCCACCAGTGCGCTTCTGAGTCTTTGGCATCGCGGCCAATGAGTACGCGGTTGCCGGAGGAACTGGCTGCGCTGCGCATCCAAAGCTCTATACTGAAACTCTCGTCGGGTGCCCAGTTAAAATTTTCGCAGGCTGTTACATCCAGCCCATCGTCTTCGCCGTCAAATTCCTGCCCACCGGATATCACCCCGGTGACTGGCTTCGGCATCCTGTTATCCGCGCCAGCGGCATGGCTTGGGGTATAGTAGTCGTGGTAGGTGGGCCCGCGCATCTCGTGCAGCATCCAGTGGTGCAGCATCCCGGACGTCTCCCCTGATGCCCGCTTTACGGTAACAGTAAAGTCCTGCCTGTCGGAACCGGCGGCGTTGCTGGCTGTAACGCCTACCTTAAAGCTGCCCGCAGCGCTGGGCACCCACTTGATTTCGCCTGTAGTGGCGTTGATGCTCATACCGGCCGGCCCCTCGGCAAGGGCAAACGTTGGCCTGGCATTTCCCACAGCCTGCACCTCATACTTATACTGCTGCTCCGCCACCCCATGGGTAACTGCCTCCGACATGATAACCGGCTTTACCTGCTGCGGTCCGCAGTAATTGCCCGCGCCATTGTTATAGCGAGCCCGAACCTCATTCTCCGTCAGGTTGCGGTTATACACCATGATCTCATCCAGCAGGCCATTGTAGGCATACCCGTTGTTGAGGTCCAGGAAGCCGATGTTTACCGGGGAGCCGCTCTCAAAGTTGTAGGTATAATCATACTGGAAGTTGCCCACCGTATAGCCATCCACATAGAGCTTGTTCAGGCGCAGGCGGCCGTCTCGCACCACCACAATATGGTGCCACTTGTTGTCATTTATCTTGATGTCTTTCCCGACCAGGCTGAAGCCTCCCTGGGTGCGGTTGGGGTTGTTGTCGAAAAGGTCGAACTGCGGGTTGCCCTCCGTGTTCATGCCAAGCCACCAGATCATGTTTGAGTCTTTGGCATCGCGGCCGATGAACACCTGGTTATCGGAGGAGGTACCGGAGGCTTTCATCCAAAGCTCAATGGTAAAGCTGCTGTTGGGCCCCCACTCAAAATGCTCCAGCCCCCGGATAGTGATGCCCGGGCTACGTCCTTTGAAGGCCTGTGCTCCGTTGAAAAGCCCTGTTTCCGGTGAGGGGCAGGTGGAGCAGGAGGCCGTAGCCTCAGAAACATAGTCCTGGTAGGTGCCGGCAGCCGTTTCATCAAAGCCAAAGTAATGCACAAGGCCGTCCGGGCAATTCTGCTGTGCCTGGGCAGCAGCGCCTGCCAGCCACTGCAAAAGCAAGGCTATCAACAGAAAACGAGTAAACTGCGCTACGCCCTTCCGGCGTATTGACGCTGCTATAAAGTATGTCATGAAGTATATACTTATTGGATATCCGCCGCTAAACCCGCAGCAGACCTGTGCAATAATTTACATGAGGCCGATAGCACCATTCCTTCAGGGCCAGGAACTGCTTCTCTACTAATCTTACTATCAGGACGTCACTTAAGCATAGTACGCCAATTATATAGCTAAGTTTAGTATAGTATTGCTGAGCTTCTGCATTTTAGCATTATTCACAGGTGAGGGGCCTTTAGGAGGGTTTACTTGTGCAACATTACCATATAGTTAGCCGCGAGGATTTGCGTCCGTTGCCGTTGCTCTGCCCGGCAGGATTGAGGTAAAAGCTGAGGGTCACTTCGTTAGTGGATTTATCTATGGCCCTGGCGTCCTGGGTAGGTGTTTCGTAAGTATAACCGATGCCCAGCTGGTTCAGCCGCAGCCCCGCCCCTAAGGTGTAAGCCATCTCGTGGCGGTAGCCGCCGCCTACCCAGAAAAGGTTGTTGTAGATGGCCTTCACCTGCCCCTCGGTCACCGATTTCTGCTGGCTGTCGTGCTGGTAAATGCCGCTCAGGGAAATACCCACCAGGTCGGTTATACTTTGGCGGAACCCCACCTGGGCCACATGCCGACGTTTGTATAAATCACCCAACAGCTCATTCCCGCTGGAGGCAACTTTCCCCTCCGTCACATCCAATAGCGCGTAGCCAACATAGAAGTGCTGCCCCGTCAGCGATAACCCGAGGTTGATGTCTGCCCGGCCGCTGCGGTTCTCACTGCCCAGCACATCGGCAAAGCGGGGGTCGTTTACCTGGTCCACCGTCAGGCTGTTGCCATCGAGGCGATAGAACGTGTAGCTCAGGCCGGTGCCCCAGCGCAGGCTCAGGCGCTCCGACAGCTGCACACCGGCACCGTAGCTCAGCACGGCTTGTGTCTCTTTGGTCGGCCCGAACTGGTCGTGGAAAAGTATAAGCCCAAGCCCGTGCCTGGCGCCGGTTGGGCCTGCTTGCTCCCGCCCCTGCGGCCGTGCAGCAAAGGGTCTGCTTGGTCCCTGCGCGTCCTGCAAATCCAGCTCCCCGGAGGCCAGCATGGTCTTGGGGGCATCCTTAAAGCCCGTCCACTGGTTGCGGTAAGCCGCCCGCAGCACGGTGCCTTCGTGGCCGGTGAGGGCTGGGTTATAATAGTGTCTGAATTGTGAGAAGTTTGCCAGTTGCCTGCGGTTCTGCGCCTGCACCGCGCCGGCCAGCATCGTCAGGCAGAGGCAAAGTATAAATCTGTTCATCTACTTTAATTAAGTACGGTTAGCACTCCTCGCTCTACCAGGTTAATGTCCTTTATCTGAATGATGTAGAAGTAGGACCCGGCCGTTACGCGGCCATCCTTGCCCTTGCCATCCCAACCTTTTTCCGGGTCAGTCGTCTCGAAAAGCAGCGTGCCGGAACGGTCGAACACCTGCACCTGCACCTGGTTGTAGTAACGAAGCTCAGGCACCAGCCACAGGTCGTTGATGTTGTCTCCGTCCGGGGAGAAGGCGTTGACGAGTTTTATACTTCCATCAGTATTATAAAGTGATTTGGTGAGGGTAAACTGCTGCTCAAACGTGTTGTTGTATGGATCGGTGCTGCGCACGCGGATGCTGAAAACGGATTTCCCCGAAAGGCCCCGGTTTGTCTTCAGAAACAGCCCGTCCTCGCGCAGCTCGAAAAGCGGATTATCCGCATCGCCCTGGCCTTTCACCAACGAATAAGTAAAGGCGTTGTCGTCCGGGTCGGTGGTGGAGAATGTGCCGATTTGCTCGTCGGGGCTAAGGTCTGGCCTGAACTTGTCGGCGCTCAGGCTGATGGCGGTTGGGGGTTGGTTTGGTTCCAACGTCACAATCACCCGGGCAGTCAGGTTTTTGCTGTTGCTGGTGTTCTCCTTCAGCTCCAGCTGACCAAGTATAAGGTAGCTGCCGGGAATGGCGCTATTGTAATCAGCAGGGTTCCAGGTAACTTTCAGCTTTTCGTTGCTGCCGAACGTATACCGCACCTCCACCTCCTGCGGCAACCCGATTTCCTCAAAGCCTGTTTTAAACTTTACTGTTTTATCAGCCGGGTTGATGACCGCTGTGATGTCCTTGGTTAACTTTTCTACCTGCGCGCTTATCTCCTCTCCCCGGTTTCCGGCGGCATCCACCAAGTATAAAGTGGCGGTTAGCAAACCGTCGGACAGGCCGCTCAGGTTCAGGTTATCAATCGTAAAGCTTTGCGAGGCCACGGCGCCAGTGCCAGTTAGCGGTGCGCCGCCTTTGTTGCTGCTGATGCTGTAGAAGTACGTAGCACCCGGCTCCGCGCTCGCAACCTGCAGCCCTACCCGCTCCTGGTTTGTTATGTCCACCAGCTCGGTGCTAAACGCTAAAGTATAACCCGCAGGGGCAGCGGCATCATAGGTGATGCGCAGCACTTCTGAGGCTGTGTTAGGGTTACCAGCCAGGTCGGTCACCTTGCCGGCGGCCAGGCTAATGCGCACTTCCCCATCCGCCTCAGGCACTACGGTGGCCGTGTACGTTGCTTTGCTGGACTCCTTAAAATCCTGCAGCTTGCCGTTGGTTATACTTAAGCCTGAAGCGCGGAGGCCATACACCTCTTCCGTGAAAGCTATACTTATAGGGAAAGAAGTATTCACAGGTGACTCCTGCTCCGTTTTGATTGCTACTTCCGGGGCGGTCAGGTCTATCGTTACCGCAAGCTCCTTGCTTTTCGGACTTGTGTTTCCGGCAGCATCCGTCGCAGTGGCAACAAAAGTATACTTCCCCTCCCGCAGCGACGTCTTCTCGTGGCTATACTCCCAGGTGCCGTCTTCCTTCACGACAGCTGTACCCAACTTATTCTCTTGCTGCCACACAGCTGCCACAGCACCCGGCTCGGCGCGGCCAAAAAATCTGAGCGTATTATCCGAAGTGATTTGGTCGTCGTCCGCCGGGCCACGGTCTTCCGTAATGCCGGCCATGGCGGGGGCTTCCGGGGCTTTGGTGTCTACTTCCCAGGAGTAGGTAGCCGGGCTTTGGTCTTTGTTGCCGGCCGCATCAATCGCCCTAACCGACAAAGTATGACTGCCCTCCGACAGGTTCTGCACAGTATACTTACTCTCTGCCGCTGCGTAGGATCCGCCATCCAGGCTTACTTCATAGGTTACGTTTTCCTCGCTGCTACTGAAGCTGAAGCTAGCCTCCTTGCTATTGCTCATCTTGTCCGGACCCGAGGCAATCGTGGTTTCAGGGGCTTTGGTATCGATGGTGAAGCTTCGGGCGCTGCTAGCCTTACTGGTATTGCCGGCGGCATCGGTGGCGGTGGCGGTTAGTTGCTTTGCGCCTTCGGATAGGGCATTGGCAGGTGCCAGGCTCCATTTGCCATCTGCAGCGGCTATACTCTCACCGATTTTCGTGGTGCCAAAGTATAAAGCGACTGTGCTGCCAGCCTCTGCTGTTCCGTTAAAGGTTGGCTTGTTTGTGTTCAGGAAACTGCCCTGCGCCGGGGCGGCAACCACCGGGGCATCAGGGGCTTTGGTGTCTATCACCCAAGTATAAGCAGCAGGGCTGGCGTCAATGTTTCCGGCAGCGTCCACGGCCCTTACCCGGATGGTGTGCTCCCCATCTGCCAGGTTTGCCAAGGTATACGGATTGGGCACGGTCGTAAAGTCTCTCCCATCCATACTTACCTGGTAGCTTACGCCGCTCTCGTTGCTGCTGAACCTGAACTCGGCACTGCTGCTGTTGGATAGTTCTTTTGGTTTGGCGGCAATCTCTGTCTCTGGTGCGGTCGTGTCAACAGGCTTTAATGCTCTGTTCAGCAGCGGGTCCAGCACCTTAAACCAAACCGGGGCCATTTTATCAAAGCCCCGCTGGGAGGGGTGAAACCGGTCGGCCATGTCACCGCCATCGGAGGCAAACTGGTAGATGAGGCCTGCATCAGCCATGTCCACCAACTCCAGCCGGTCGCCGGCCTTTATACGGGCTTTCACCAGGGCCTCCAGTTTATCGTTGTATCGCTCGATGATGTCATTTTTCGTGTTCTCAGGCCCCCGGTAGCAATCGGTTGGGGTACACACCGTCAGCAGGATCCGGGATACAATCACGGTTACTTCCTTGCCGGAGCGCTGCTCATACTTATCCACCTCATCAAGTATCTGCGCCAGGTCATCCACAGAGCGCTGCGAGTTATCCACGCCGTCGTTGCTGATCTCGTTGGTGCCGCTGTGCAGCAGGATAACATCGGGTTTGTAATAGTCCAGGTAATTTTCGGTGTGATCCAGGCCAAAGCGCTCGCCATCGTACCAGCGGTCGTACCAGCCGTTCTGGATGATGGTCACCAGGTCCTCGTTGCGGCTGCCGCCAAAGCCGGCATGGTCAATGTCCTTTACCAGGTTGCCACCGTGGCGCTCGCTGCCCACATAGTCGAACTTTATACTTGCCCCGTTCAGCAGTTGCTCCAGCTTAGCCCTGTAAGAGGCACGGGCTCCCACCGGATCGCTGGGCACGCCGCCTTCCGTGTTGGAGTCGCCGAGCGGCATGATTCTGTACACATGGTTCTGCGGGAGCGTAGTGGCACTGGCTACGTTGCTATAGGGGGTGGCCCCGCTGCCGGTGGCCTTGATGCGGTAATGCGCCTGCTGGCTATAGTATAGCTCTGTGTCTCTGAATGTAAGCTCCGAGGCGGCAAGTGTCTTAACAGGCACAAAGGCTCCCTCCGGACCTGCTAAAGAGCGCTCCAGCACATAGCCTGTGGCTCCTGCCACTGCTGTCCATTTCAGGGTGATGGCGCCCGCAAGGGAAGGCTTGGCCTCCAAAGCCGGGGCGGACAGAGCTGTTAATTTAGCAGGAGTGGCCGCAGCAGAAAAGTATAAAATCGTCAAGAAAACAAGAGGCAGCAGCCTAACGTGCAGCTGTTTGAGGTAAAAGTATAAGGGCATAGAGCGGGTATACTGTTTAGGCCTTTTTTGATGATGCCCTATATAACGGGCATCCTATACCTTGGTTGCCGTTTACCCTATATTCCCTGATAAAAGTACATTTTGAAATTACCCCATCTATGAACACTCACGCGCGGAGGCCGTAAAAAGTGGCTTTCCAAGCTGTTGCGAAACCTAAGCATGGTAATATCAAAGTATTAAAAAAAATATATCCAAAATAGGACAACCTTTTAGTGCAACTTCTATATAATACCAGAAGAGGTTAACCCAACGCCTCGCATTATCCGACTCCCGTGCCAGTGCATATAGACCCTGATGCTACCTGAGACGAACACCCTGAGAAACTGGAGAACGTATGCTTTTCAACTCTACTGAATTTTTCATATTTTTCCCGGTAGTAGTTACCCTGTACTTCCTGACGCCTTTTAACCGCCGTTGGCTTATCCTGCTGCTTGC
Source organism: Pontibacter chinhatensis (assembly GCF_900113285.1). Lineage (GTDB taxonomy): Bacteria > Bacteroidota > Bacteroidia > Cytophagales > Hymenobacteraceae > Pontibacter > Pontibacter chinhatensis. The sequence goes on along the minus strand of NZ_FOOT01000005.1, from coordinate 221,577 downwards.
CAGCTACTACTTTTACATGGCCTGGAAGCCGGCATATGCCCTTATACTTGTCTTCTCTACCCTGATAGACTACTTCTGCGGCCAGATGATGGGCCGCCACGAAGAAAAGGACAAACGCAAGCCGTGGCTGTGGCTGAGCCTGATATCCAACCTCAGCATCCTGGGCTTATTCAAATACTACAACTTCTTTAACGAGAGCGCCCGCGACATTGCCCATGCCCTGAACATGGCCTACGCCATGCCTGCCTTTGAGCTGCTGCTGCCCATGGGCATCTCCTTCTATACTTTCCAGACGATGAGCTATAGTATAGACGTGTACAACGGGCGCATCAAGCCGGAGCGGCACCTGGGCATCTTCGCGCTGTTCGTCACCTTTTTCCCGCAGCTGGTGGCGGGCCCCATCGAGCGGGCCGGCAACCTGCTGGGGCAACTGCGCCAGTACCACGAGTTCAGCTACCCGCGCGTGGTGGCCGGCCTGCGCCGCATGGCCTGGGGCTTCTTTAAAAAGCTAGTGATTGCCGATAACCTGGCCCTGATGGTGAACCAGGTATACAACAACCCGACCGAGTACGATGGCGTCTCCCACATCATCGCCACCGTGTTCTTCGCCTTCCAGATTTACTGCGACTTCTCGGGCTACTCTGATATCGCCATCGGGGCGGCACAGGTCATGGGTATCAAGCTGATGGAAAACTTCCGCAGCCCATACTTTGCCAAAACCATCCCCGAGTTCTGGAGCCGCTGGCACATCTCGCTCTCCACCTGGTTCCGCGATTACCTCTACATCCCGCTGGGGGGCAACCGCGTGGTGAAGTGGCGCTGGTACTATAACCTGTTTATCGTGTTTATGGTGAGCGGCCTGTGGCACGGCGCCAGCTGGACCTTTGTAGTATGGGGAGCCCTGCACGGTGTTTACCAGGTATTTGGGATGATGACAAAGGAGAAGCGCAACGCCCTGGTACAAAAGCTCGGGCTCAACAGCAACGCCCAAGTATATAAATGGGTACAGGTGCTCACCGTGTTCTTCCTGGTCTGCTTCAGCTGGATTTTCTTCCGGGCCAACAGCATCAGCGATGCCTTTTACATCGTGGGCCAGTGCGCTTCGATAGTCTCTAACCCACTGCAGCTCACTGCCCTCGACTGGAGTCACGACGTGTTTATGGACCAGGGCGTGAAGGTGTTTGCCGTGTCGGTGGTAGCCATAGCCATCATGGAGACCGTCCACCTTATTCAGCGCAACGGCAGCGTTTCCCAGCTTATCATGCGCCGCCCTGTTTGGGTGCGGTGGGGCCTGTACTATACAGCCATCGTTTTCATACTTCTCTTCGGGCAATTCGGGCACCAGGAGTTCATTTATTTTCAGTTTTAAGGAAGTATGGCAGAGGACATGAAACATAAAGGTGTTAAGAAACTGCTGGGGAAACTTACCCTGCTGGCGCTGCCCTTTATACTTTGGCCGCTGGTAGAGGTGTTTGTGCTGCCCATGAACTTCTTTACCTTCCGCATCTGGGAGACCATTTCAGTGAACAGCATGCGCGTGATGCCGGGCCCCTTTTATCCGAACGTGCACATGCAAATGGAAGAGGAGGGCGAACTGGCCCCGCGCACACCGTTTGCCCGGAAGCGCCAGGTAGAGTGGTACACCGACCCCTATGGCTACCGCAACCGCGACACAAAAAACGACGTGCTGCTCATCGGCGACTCCAACATTACCGGGGCCAAGCTATCGCAGGAAGAGACGCTGGCGGAAGTGCTGGAGCAGCACCTTGGCCGGGATGTATACTCCTTCGCCCCTGCCACCGTCAACCGTTTCCTGGCCACCGACCGCTTTGAGGAAAACCCGCCTGAGCTGGTGATTGTATCCAGTATAGAACGCCGCATCCCCGAGCTCCCGGCGGTTGGGGACAACAGCCTGGGCTCCAAAGTCAGGAATATGACCGGTAAGCTCATCAGCTCCTCCCCTTTCCTGACAAACCTTACTGTAAAAGCCGACCGTATTTCCAAGCTGTCGCTCTACCGCCGCACGCTGGCCGAGATAGACCGTGCCATGGGACGCAAGGCGTACATCAGCTACCACAACGAGTTTTTCATGGAAGGCGAGTATGCCAACCGTACGTATCCGGAGGAGGAACTGGACCGCATAGCCGATGTGCTGGAAGGCTACCGGGATGCGCTGCAGGCGCGCGGCATGCACTTTGTCTTCCTGCCCATACCAAACAAGGAGAATATTTACTACCAACTGCTGCCCAACCAGAAAGAGCCCACTTTTCTGCCGCAGCTGCTGCGCCGGCTTGACGCGCGCGGGGTGGCGTACGTAGACCTGCAGCCTGCTTTCCGAGAGCTTTACCAGCAGCAACAAGTGCAACTTTACCCGGTGGATGATGCCCATTGGAACGAAGTAGCCGTAAAAGTAGCTGCCCAATTACTAACGAGGCACTCCACCGTAGCACAACTTAAAGCAACTCCGTATGAAGCGGAAGAGCACTTGCTGGTGAACTACAAGGAGGAGTAGCCGGAAATTGAATGTAATACCTATTAAACCTAACTATACACATGAAACTTAAAGCTTACTATACGAAGGGACAAAAGAAGTTAAAGAAGATACTTGGCAGATACATCCCACACAACACCCACTACCGCCCGGGGGGCGTGTGCCGGATTAACCTGGAGCAACTCTCGGCCAATAATGCCCGCGAAATAAAAGTTTACCCGATTTACCCCCACCTCACCACAGAGCTGCTTATCTCTGAAGATCTATATGATGCTTGCTCCGAATACTGGAAGCCCAAAAGAAAGGTAGAGACAGACTACATGGTGGTAGAGGTGCCGAACGGCCGCATTTATACCGATAATGAGAGCAGTGTGGCAGTGGTATCGCAGTATAACCGCCTGGTGGAGAACGTGTCGCTGAGTCTGAGCGGTGGTAAGGTATCGGAGCCAAACCTGAACAACATATTTGAGCAGCGTTACTTTAAGCCGCCGGTAAAGTATAAAGGCACCGTTTTCTCCCTGCTGACGGGTGGCGCGGGCCTTAACAACATCAGCCACTGGTTTATAGATGTGCTGCCCCGCCTGCACCTGCTGCGCGAAAGCGGCCTTTACGACAAAGTAGACTGGTTCTATGTGCCCAGCATCCGCTACGACTTCCAGACCGAAACGCTGGACATGCTGGGTATCCCGAGGGAGAAGCTGATTGAGGGGGACAAGTGTCCGCACATCGCCGCCGACTGCATCATTGCCTCCACAGCCCCACGCGGTAACCACACGCTTGTTCCGAAATGGCTGTGCGATTACCTGCAGGAGGCGTTTTTGCCCTTCGCCGAGGAGGAAACCGACAGCATCACCCCGGAAACGCCTTACCTGTACGTGAGCCGCTCCGACTCCGCCATCCGCAACGTACTCAACGAGCAGGAACTGCTGGCGGAACTGGAGCCGTATGGTTTCCGGAGCATCGTGTCGAGCAAGCTAAGTATAAAAGAGAAGATCAGGCTATTCTCCAAGGCCAAGGTGGTGTTGGGCGCGACCGGCGCCGGGCTGATAAGTATGATTTTCTGCAAGCCGGGCACCAAGATGATCGAAATCTTTAACGAGGGCTTTGTGATTGAGCCGTTCTACGACATCGCCACCAAACTGGACCTGGACTACGATTACATCATCTGCAAGAGCAACAAGATCGTGCGTAACGCCGACCAGGGGCAGCGGGAGCACTTGTTGGTGGAGACCGATAAGGTGGTGGAGATTCTGGAAAAAATGCGAACGGAGAAACCGAAAAAAGCAGAAGTGGCCTGAAACGCCGCCTCTGCTACAGTATAAAATTAAAGGCCTGCCTCAGCAACTACGTTTGCGGCAGGCTTTTTCTTTGTACCCATGGCCTGCTCGTAAATCTGCAGCAGCATAGTGTAGTTTGCCTCCGGGGTATAAAGCCGCTCGTAGTCACAGCGCGCATTTTGCCCCATCGCCCTGGCCAGATCTGGTAGCTGCTGCAATAGCTCCACTTGCTTTACCAATTCCTGCGCGTCCCCGGGCGTATAGTGCAACCCATTGCGCTGGTGCTGCACCAGGTGGGCTCCGCCGCCAATCTTAGACGCAATCACCGGGGTACAGGTGGCAAAGGCCTCCACTGCCGTCATGCCGAACGTCTCCAGCCATTCCGATGGAAAGATAAGGGCACGGGCTTTTTTAAGCTGCTCCATAGCCTCCTCCCGTGGCCGGAAGCCCATATACTCCACCGTTGGGTGCTTCGCTGCATACTCCTCCACCAGCGCCTGCAAGGGCCCGGTGCCGATAATTCGGAGCGGAAACGGCTTCAAAGCATGTGTCTTCAGCAGTGTCCGGATACCCTTCTCCTCGGTCAGTCTGCCCAAGTATAAAAAGTACCCGTCACGGGTGGCGGCACCCATCCCCGGATCTTCCGTAAAGTTGGGTTTTATACTTAGTTGCTCAGGTTTTAAGTGAAGGGAGGAGTTCTGAAAAAGCGCCGCCGCGCCCGGTGTGAGGGCGATAAACTTATTTACCTTCTCGCGCCAGGTGCCCAGCAGCTTATGCACCCCGGTAGCCAAGACCACGGAGGCCGTCTCTACTTTCGAGCCTCGGTAAACGCCTTTTAGAACAGGCTTAAGGGGAAAACGCTGCTGTACATTTTCCAGCTGCACTTTGCCATCATAGTATAAAACCGCGCTTGGGCAAACCAGGCGGTAATTGTGCAGGGTCATCACCACAGGCACTTTATACTTGTGGCACACCCAAAACACCCCCGGCGACACCAGCGGGAAGAAGTTGTGCACATGCACCACGTCCGGCCTGAAGGTTTTTATACTTTGGCTGATAACCTGCGCGCTCTGCGGGTTGTATACTACCCCCAGCGCCGCCTGCAGCTTATCTTTTATACTTGTTACGTTGTTGTTGGAGAAGGTAAGCTGCTCTACTGTATGGCCGTGCGCCCGCAGCAGCTGCGCCTCCTGCTCCAACACCGTGTCCTCTCCGCCGGCCTGCTTGTAAAAATTATGGATCTGAAGTATGCGCATAAAGTATAAATCAGGATAAAGTATAAATGGGATGCGCCATACGGCAGCGGCCCCACTTATCATAAAAAATGCGCACCGCTACCTGTGGCTGCGATGCGCGGTAATCTGGTTTAGTTTGAGTGTGTCTCGTTACACCGAGGCCTCCGCTTTGTGCCCGTGCCTGAGAATGTTATGGCGGCTTTCATCCTCAGTGGCGGCAAAGTATAAATTCTGCTCTTCGCGCAGTGCATCCACCAAGCGCCCCTGTGGCAGCACCACGTCGTCGTAGGTCAGCACCTGGTCCTTCGGAATGTCGCGCTTCAGCACGCAGCCTTCGGCCAGGCCCATGGGCAGCAGGCGCTCTTTTGCCGTTACGTCAGCATTTTCGCACAGGCCGTAGGTCATGTAATGGCCGATGCCGTCGATGGTTTGCCCGGCTTTCAGGTCGGTTTTGGCGGCAGCCACCACCTCTACATACGGCTTATCCAGCGGCGCCAACGCGGCATCCTGAAACAGCACGGCGCGGGCAATGGTCAGTGGCACTTCCAGGTGGCACAGGTGGTAAGGCGTGTAAAAGCAGTAAAGCGGCCCCTCCCCCATTTTATAGTAGTTGAGGTAATGCTGCTGGGCAGGGTTATCCTGCGTGGCCAGCACAAACACGCCGCCCGCAGGCTCCGCAATGCCCACCACATAGTCTACAATGCCCGGTCCGTTCGTCAGCTCTTCCAGCGGGAACAGGTTAACTGACTCCCGGATGTTCGCGCCCTGCGGTGCGTATGGCCCCAGCATCCCGCGTTTGGCTACACGCATGCCCGTTCCGTTGGCCACAATCGCCTGCTCGAACGAGATCTTGGTACCGTCGGCAAAAGAAGTGACCATGGCCGGGTTCTGCCCCCAGCGTTTGGCGAAGCCCTCCTGCGTGGTTGGGTTGCGATACGGGTCGTGCAGGCCCTTGATGTTGCCGCACAGCACCGGCTTCATGCCAATCGACTTCACGTAGCGGTACAGGTTCATGATCACGCCCGGTTGGTCGCCGTCTACGTTCGTAAACACCACCCCGGCCTTGTCGGCGTATACTTTCAAGATTGGGCCGATAGTGCCATCTACCTCGGCATTCATCATGATGATGTGCTTGCCGTGGCGGATGGCCTCCATGGCTACGTGCGTACCCAGCTCCACAGCCCCGGTTACTTCCAGGATAGCGTCTATCCCTTCGGCATGGCACAGGAGCATGGCATCGTTGGTGATGCTATACTTGCCCTGACGGATATTCTCCTCCAGTTCCGTCAGGCTCTTCGCCTCCACGGCATCCTGTATGCCAGCCTCTGTGTATACTTGCCGGGCATTGTCCGGGGTGCGGTTGGCGATGGCCACCAGCTCCATACCGGGCGTGTGGTGCTTTATCTGCAGGGCAACGCCTTTGGCCATAAAGCCGGCTCCCACCATGCCCACCCGTATGGGCTTGCCGGCGGCGGCACGCTTGGCTAAGGCTGTATCTACTATTATCATTTTCTTCGTGTTATCTGTTTTTTAGACAAAGGATTGTCCCGTATAACGTTCATAAGCGCCTTTCAAAAGGTCTTTTGTCCACTGGTCCTTTGTCAGGAAACTCCGGTCTGTTCAGCCACAGCCTCCAGTAACGGATGATTCCGGTCTTTCTCCGAAATCAGCTGCGGCTCCAGCGGCCACTGTATGTTAAAAGCAGGATCGTCCCAGCGGTGGCCGCGCTCGGCACTAGCCTCATAAAAGGCCGTCACCTGGTAGGTCACGTCCGTATTATCCTCCAGGGTGATGTAGCCATGCGCAAAGCCCTCCGGCACGTACAGCATGCGGTAATTGTCTGCCGTCAACTCCACCCCAATCCATTGCTTGTAAGTCTCGGAGTCCGGCCGCAGGTCCACAATCACGTCGTAAATGGCGCCGCGGGTGCAGCGCACCAGCTTGGTTTCGGCATGCGGGGCCAGCTGCATGTGCATGCCGCGCAGGGTGGCTTTTTTCTTGTTGAAGCTCACGTTTGCCTGCACCAGGTTCGTGTTCAGGCCGTATTCCTCAAACTCTTTCTGGCAGTAGGCGCGACCGAAAAAACCGCGGTCATCCTCCAGCTTCTTTATGTCGATGATGTAAGCTCCTTTAAGCTTTGTCTCTGTAAAGATCATAGGTTATACTTTTAGGTATACTTAGCCCTCCTGCAGCACCGGCTGCTCGTCTGTCAGGAACTCCTCAATCTGGGCCAAAGTATACGCTTTTATACTTTCCGGCTGCTCGTGGTAGGTTTTGTACCAGGAAATGGTGCGCTCAATAGCTTGCGCCGAGTCATACTTTGGGTTCCAGCCCAGCACGTTCTGTGCCTTGCTGATGTCAAGCTTCAGCAGGCCAGCCTCATGTGGCTGGTTCTTCAGCTCCGGTTTGTCGTAGTCGCCGCTGCCCCACACCTGCAGGGCGCTTTGCACCAGTTCCTCCACCCTGCTGTTATCGCCGGCCAATGGGCCGAAGTTCCAGGCACCGCCATACGTGCTGTGGTCCTGGGCGAGTTTGGCGCCGAGCAGCAGGTAACCGGCCACCGGCTCCAGCACGTGCTGCCAAGGGCGCACGGCATTGGGGTTGCGCACCGTCACCGGCTCGCCTACCCGCAGAGCCCGTACAATATCGGGGATGATGCGGTCTTTGGCCCAGTCGCCGCCACCGATTACGTTGCCGGCACGGGTGCTGGCGATAGCCTTCTGGTGCTGGCCATACTTGTCGGGGTGGAAAAACGAGCGGGTGTAGGAGGAAATCACCAGTTCAGCGCAGGCCTTGCTGGCACTGTAGGGGTCGTAGCCGCCTAACTGGTCAGTTTCGCGGTACGGGTATACCCACTCCTTGTTCTCGTATACTTTGTCGGTGGTGATGAGCACCACGGTGCAGGGCTTCTCCAGCAGCCTTACCGCGTCCAGCACATAGGCCGTGCCGATGGCATTAACGGCAAAGGTATCGGAAGGAAACTCGTAGGAAAGTCTGACCAGCGGCTGCGCGGCCAGGTGGAAGATAAAGTCGGGCTGAAAATCAAGTATGGCTTGCTCCAACGCCTCTTTATCTCGGATATCGCTTAGCACCGACTCGCAAAGGGAGTCCCCTTCGCTCAGGTGGTACAGGTCTTCTTCTGTTTCAGGGGCCAGGGCGTATCCTTTCACCTCTGCTCCCAGTAGGTGCAGCATTTGCAGCATCCAGGATCCCTTAAAGCCGGTGTGGCCGGTCAGGAAAACCTTTTTACCGCTGTAAGTGCGCTGCAGAACGTCTTTCTTCATCTGCTGATTTATAGTATGGCAGGCAATGCGTGAGTTATACTTTAGGGTTGAGCACAAAGTATAAGCAGGCGCGGCTTTCGCCATGCCTGCTTATAAAAAATGCTTAAAGTATGGCAGGACTTACCTCCTGCTCTTTCGGACTGTTAATCATGTTGTACCAGGGGGCCTTGCCGGCGTTAAGCAACTCCTCGAGTACGTTCTTATCACGGAGCGTATCCATAGGCTGCCAGAAACCGGTGTGCTTGTAAGCCGACAGCTCGCCTGCTTTGGCCAAGTGCTCCATCGGCTCCCGCTCCCAGGTAGTGTGGTCCCCCTCGATATAGTCGATAACCGAAGGCTCCAGCACGAAGAAACCGCCGTTAATCCAAGGCTGATCGCCCCCGTTCGGCTTCTCCTGGAACTGGCGTACCTGGGTCTCACCGCCCGCCAGCGTGAATACGCCGAAACGGCCCGGCTGCTGCACGGCTGTCAGCGTGGCCATAGTGCCCTGCTGCTTGTGGAATGCGATGGCTTCCGAGATATTCACGTCGCTCACGCCGTCGCCGTAAGTCATGCAGAAGGTTTCATCGCCCAGGTACTCGCGCACGCGCTTCAGGCGACCACCAGTCATGGTACCCTCACCGGTGTCCACCAACGTTACCTTCCACGACTCGTTGTTGTTCTGGTGCACCTCCATTTTATTGGTGCGCATATCGAACGTCACATCAGAGTTGTAAAGGAAATAGTTGGCGAAGTACTCCTTGATGAGGTGGCCCTTGTACCCACAGCAGATGATGAACTCATCGATGCCGTGGTGGGAGTAGATTTTCATGATGTGCCAAAGGATCGGTTTTCCACCAATCTCTACCATCGGCTTCGGGCGCACGCCGCTTTCTTCACTTATCCTGGTCCCGTAGCCTCCGGCAAGTATAACTGCTTTCATGTTGTAAAGGGTAAAATTCAGGTTATCAGATTTTGCTCCGGCCGCTTAAATGTTGCACTGTCCCCGGCAACGCAGCCTAAAGCTCAATACGAGAATTTCTATATTAGGATTTATTGAAATTAGAACTTCTTGATACAGCCTTAGCCGCGCATGAGCCTGGCCCGGCTTTGGAAATGGCTGCATGGGCCGATGTAATGCCTGCATAACGTGTAAAACCATCATGTTTAGAGGAGAGGCACATGGCCTGCGCACTGCTTCTGCCGCACTTCACCTTTCCGTAAAATTGCACAGCGGATTGCCTGAACAGGCTGTAGCGCTGCTTATGACGGTAATGGTGAACGATGAAGTGCCTCCATCTCATTGTACTTTGCTTCGTTATGCATCAAAGCTATACGTAGACTTACTGGCTCAGTTCTGCCCGCTTGTTTCGGCCGAATAGCATCAGCTTGGTTACCTCATACAAAAACTTACTGTTGGTGAGCAGATAACGTTTCCACAATCTGCCCGGCTCCTGCCACAGGCGGTAGGTCCATTCCAGGCTCAGGTCGCGGGCCCACTTGGGCAGGCGCTTTTCCAGCCCGGCATAGGTCATGTAAGCCTGCCCTACCCCCAGCATGCAGGCCTTCACCTTGCCTTTGTGCTCTGCCATCCAGCGCTCCTGCTTCGGGCAACCCAGGGCTACAAACACCAAGTCAGCGCCAGAGTCATTGATCATGTTCGTGATGGCCTCATCCTCAATGTGCGTGAGCTTGCGGAAAGGCGGCGAGTAATAGCCGGCTACGCGTAGGTTCGGCAGATCGGCTTTGGTGCGGGCTACCACCGCCTCCAGTACCGGGTCGGTGGAGCCGTAGAAAAACACGGATTTTCCGCGCTTCTCGGCCTCCTGCAGCAGGCGCGGCATCAGGTCCATACCCGGCACGCGGTCCTGGTGCTTGCCGTAGAGCAGCTTCATCAGCTTCGACAGCGGCCCCCCATCCGGCGAGGCGATGTCGGCGTTGTTGAGCAGGTTTTGGAACTCCTTGTCCTGCCGGGCTTCCATGAGCATGTGCACGTTGGCAAAGCACACGTAAGAGGATTCCTTAGTATCGGTGAGCCAGAAAACATGGTTCACAAAGTCGTTGAAAGAGCCGGCCGAGATAAGGGAGCCGAGCAGTTGACGCTTTACTTTTATAGGAGGCTCGGCGGCAACAGGTTTTTCTTGTAGGGTCGTCGTATCAGTAAGCATTTTTTTCACCTTTAATCATGTTCCACACTGTGAGGAAGATAATTTTCATGTCCATCATCAGGCTCCAGTTGGCCATGTACATCACATCGTACTCCACGCGCTTTTCCATCAGGTGCACTTCCTTGGTCTCGCCACGGTAGCCGCTCACCTGTGCGTAGCCCGTAATGCCCGGCGTTACGAAGTGGCGTGTTTTATACTTGGAGATAACCTTGGAGTACTGGTCCAGCTGCGACACCAGGTTCGGACGTGGCCCTACTACCGACATGTCGCCCAGCAGCACGTTGAAGAACTGCGGCAGTTCGTCTAAACTTGTCTTGCGCATAAAGGCGCCAAAGCGGGTAATGCGTGGGTCGTTTTTAGTAGCCTGCAGCTCCGTGTTGTTGTTCACACGCATGGTGCGGAACTTGTAGCACACAAACAGCCTGTTCTTTTTACCCGGGCGCAGCTGCTTAAAGAACACCGGTCCCTTCGACTCCAGCTTAATCAGCAGGGCAATGATGGGGAACAGGATTGGGAAAATCAGCAGGATAACCGCCAGGGAGAAGACCACGTCGAAAATGCGTTTCACAATGCGGTTAGAGGCCAGCTCCAGCGGCTCGTTGCGTACGCTCAGCATCGGGATGTTGTGGTAGAAGTACATGTTCACTTCCTTCTTCACGATGGCGCTGAAATCAGGCACAAGGCGCAGGTAGATAAAGTTGTCATTGGCAAACTCGGTCAGCTCCTCTATCTGCTCAGAGTCGATGATGGGCTTGGCATAGTATACCTCGTCGATGCTGTGCTGCAGGCAGTAGTCCTTCATGTCTTCTATACTTCCGAGCACCTGGTGTGGGCTGCTTGGGTCCACCTCATCATCAAAAAAGCCCATGAACTTGGTACCAATCTCATCGTTGTTGCTCAGGGTTTGCTGCAAAGAAACCGCTGCCGGACCCGAACCAACTATAACATAGCGGGTGTGTGCCATATCGGAGTCGGTGAAGTAGCGATCGGCCATGTGCAGCACCAGGCGGCTAAGGCCAATCAGAAACGCGGTGGACAGGTATGTATAAAGTAACAGCAGGCGCGAAAGCTGCTCCAGGTTAAAGACAACGATACAGCTTGCCAGGATGAGCGCGTGCATCAGGAACACGTTGATAAGATTTCCCAAACGCCTGTCTATCGGCAGGATGCTGTCCACCCGCACGATAAAGTTGGTGAAGCCAGACACGATCCACCACACCAGGCCGAACAGAACGAAGAAGATATTGTATTGATACTCAAACTCGAAGCTTCCGTAGCGGAGCATGTTTGACAGCTTAAATGCGAAGGCGATAAGCGTAATATCGAGAATCAACAGAAGTACTCTGTTAAAGCCGTAGTAATGTCTATATCTATTCATTTGGTTGAGTACATTTTGGGGTCATAAGTAAACTTTGAAAATCTTGTCTCTGCCTCACGTTCCATCATCACTAGCTACCTGCAGGCCTATCCGCTGCCTCCTTACTTACAACAGTCATTATGCAATGCCGGCGTCTCCGGCTCAGTCCGGCCTCATGTGAAGAGGCCGTGCTTTTAAGTACATTAACTGTAGCACTAAAGCTGCAGCATTTGGTCTTGTGAGTGTAGTGGGAAATACGGGCGTGCCAACAGGAAGGTTTATGATTTTACCAAGTTCTATTAAAAAAGAATAATTTAATAATATACGTTAATTAGGATATCTATATATACGAAATCTTCATTTATTCGCATAAAAACATACTTGCAGCTACCTATCCTCCACCCCTCACTTAGTAGCCGCTCACACACATATATAACTCTTCCAATATATCAGCAACTAATATGGGTAGCCGGAAAAATAGGTATAGTGAGAGAGGGGCAGAGGATATAACTGCCATGATTATTATAACTATTTTAAGTATTTACTATAACTATACAGGTTGTATAGTTATATACAGAAATGTAAATATTCAGGCAAAACGCTGACCTCAAGCATAATTTGTTCTACCGAAAGAATGCAATCTGCTTCCATCCAGGAGATTCCCGAGCCGCTGGTGAAATTTACATCAGGAGAGAAAAAACCCGTAATCACCAAAAAATCAGCGTTATACGATTCGCTCTAAATTTAAGTTTCAAAATTGACCGACTTTTCACAAAAAAACAGTGTCGGTTTTGAACTTTAGCATCCCGAAAAGCACTTACCTGTAATGAACCTGCAAATACTGCTATTGGACTTATACCCGAACACACGGCTGTCCCAGAATATACAGGTTCACTTATTAACGACTTCTGAGACAGCGACTTTCCTTCGGGGATAAGTCACCAACAGGAGCGTGATTATACCAACTAAGAGCAGCTTTATATAGAAAAATTTTACAACCAAAGTATATGCGATCCCCTGCCCTAGGCATTTTATGTCTGCTCCTGCTGCAGCTTTGGAGTGCCCTCTCAAACTCAACCTACGCCCAAACCTGTACCGCACAAATCACCTCTTCCGGCAGCCTTTGCGGCGATGGCCAAGTTGTACTTTCAGCTACCGAGGCCGACTCCTATTTGTGGTCTACCGGGGCTACTTCTAAAAGTATAACCATCACCCAACCTGGCACTTACTCGGTTAAAACCAAGCAGACCGATGGCTGCGAGGCGACCTCCGAGGAAATAGTGATAACTAGTGGTCCGGATGCCACGGTGGCCGACCCCATCAGCTTCTTTACCTCCTGTAGTTATGCAGGTAACGTGGCCACGTTTGAGCTCACCATCGAGAATGCCTCTACCACCAAAGCAACGAACACCCGCTATGTCATTAACTGGGGCGATGGGAACTCCACCACCCTGGGAGCAGAATTTGAGACAGCCACCCATACGTACAAATCGGGCGGTTCTTTCCGTTTGATCGTCACGGCTTACGACGCGCACGGCTGCAGCAGCACCCACGAGGAGCGCGTTTTCATTGGCAGTAACCCAAGCCTGGGTATCTCCAGCCGCGGTAACACCAACGACTGTGCCCCGGCCACGTTCATCTTCGACATCGACAAGGAAATCACCAAGTATAACTCCCCGCAAACGGTTTATACTTTCCAGTTCGACGATGGCTCGGCCCCAATGGTGTTCTCGCACGCTAACCTGCCTTCCACCATCGAGCATACCTTCACCGAGTCCTCCATGAAGAAACCGGGACGCGCCTTTACCCTAACCGCGACGGCCACCAACCCCTGCGGCACCACGCCAGCCACTGTGGGTGGTATTAAAGTGTCCAAAGGCCCTATTGCTGATTTTGCTTTCGGCACTGCCTGTCTAAACACCCCTATCAAACTGACAGACAAAACGATTGAAGGCTTTAACGCCAACGCCAACACGGATGCCAGTGCCGGCAGCTATATCGTGGATTGGGTAATCTCTCCGGCAGAGGGATGGGAGTATACTTCCGGTAACAGCAAGACCAAGAGCCCTTCGGTGAAGTTCACCAAACCAGGCACTTATACCATTCAGATGACGGCCACACCTACAGGCCTTAACACGAAGTGTTTGGCAAGTACAGTGAACAAAGTCATCACCATCGAAGAGCCACCAGTGGCCGACTTCACCCTGAACGGGGATAATAGCTGCGTAACAGCCGTATTTGCTGCCACGAACACCTCTACTGGTCCGGAGGCCGCTTATACTTGGCGCGTGAACTCTGCTGAAGGATGGGCTTTTGCCAACGGTACGAAGTCCAGCTCCAGAAATGCCCAGTTTCAGTTCACCAAGCCGGGCACCTATACCATCTCGCTGACTGCCAGCAACAGCTGCCAGACCTCGCTGAAGGAAACCACAGTCGTTATCAAAGGCAAACCGAAGGTGCAGTTGCCGGCGCAGCAAGTATACTGCGGTCCGCAGACCATCGCCTTTACAACCGACAATAAGCTGCATGCGCCAGTATACGATGCACAATTTGGTACCATCAGCCAATACAACTGGTCCGTTTCAGGTCCGGGAATGGCCAACTTTACCGAGGGCACTGATGCGGGTTCGGCCTACCCAAGTATAAATTTCACCCAGGCAGGCACCTATACCGTCAGCCTGGTGGCCACCAACGAGTGTGGTGCCTCGGAGGCAGCTACGCAGCAAATCACTATCAACCCCTTGCCCGAGTTAAAGGTAACGCCAGCGGCACCAGGAGGCATTTGTATTAGCGGTAGCGGCACCACCCTTACATTAGAAGGAGCCGATACTTATACCTGGGCACCGGCCACGGGCCTGAGCGCCACCACCGGCAGCACGGTTACTGCCAACCCGACCGAGACAACCACCTATACCATCACGGGTACGAACAAGGAAACAGGCTGTACCAGCACCACTACCTATACCGTAGTCGTGCACCCGCTGCCAGAGGTGAAAGTAACGGCTTCGTCTCAGGAAATTTGCCAGGGACAAGGCAGCGCCATCCTCACCGCCTCCGGTGCCGACACCTATACCTGGTCACCGGCTGCCGGGCTTAGCGCTACCTCAGGGGCGGAAGTGACGGCTTCTCCGTCCGAGACCACCACCTATACCGTGACAGGTTACAACAGCGCCACCGGCTGCAGCAGCACGGCCACCGTAACAGTAACGGTAAATCCCCTGCCAGAAGTAAATGCCGGACCGGACATGACTGTCTGCGACGACCCCACCCCACTGACGCTGAAGGCCATTCCGGCAGGCGGTACCTGGAGCGGCGAGCATGTGAGCGCCGACGGTATTTTCATTCCAAATGGAAGAGGTACTTTCATACTAACCTATACTTACACCGACGCCAAAGGCTGTACCAACGCCGACCAGATGACGGTGCAGGTAACTGATGTGGCGCAGGCTGCTGTAGCACAGAAGGTGCAGGAAGTCTGCCTGAATGAAGGCAAGTTTATACTTGGTGCCAGCCCGGCGGGTGGTAAGTGGAGCGGCTCCAGGTTCGTAACGGTGGATGGCACTTTCACGCCTTCGGAAGTAGGTACCTATACCCTGACTTATACCGTTTATACCGGCACCTGCTTTACCACGGATGAGATGCAGGTGATTGTAAAGCCGCTGCCAGCCGCTCCGGTAGTATCAGGCATCAAAGACATCTGCTTTAATACCTCTACCACTCTGCAGGCAGCTGTACAGACGGGCCAGGTGAACTGGTACGACCAACCGAACGGCGGTAAGCTGCTCGCTACCACTCCGGCCGGAACTGGCTTTGAGACCGGTAACCTAACTCAAACCACTGATTTTTACGCCGAGCACGTGGGTGAAAACCAGTGCGCCGGCCCACGCACCCGCGTCACCGTAATCGTGCGTCCGGAGATTGCAGCCCCTGTAGTGGCACCTGTTATCATTTGCGGTGCTGGAAAGGCCACGCTGGTAGCACAGGGCAATGCGAGCAAGTATAACTGGTATGATGCCAGCGGTAACCTGCTGGTAAAAGAGGGCGACAAAGTATACGAGCCGACCGTGGAGCACACGACTACTTTCTTTGCAGAAGCGGTAGTGGGCAACTGCGCCGGGCCACGCACCCAGGTGCAGGTCACGGTAAACCCCATCCTGGACAACAACGCCATCACGGCTCCGGAAATAGTATGTGAGGATGCTCCGTTCAACCTGGCGGGTTCTGAGCCTGTTGGCGGAAGCGGCAAGGGCTCCTATACTTACCAGTGGATGAGCAGCGCCAACGGCACCACTTTTACCAACATCATCGGCGCCACCGGCAAAGATTACCAGGTGCAGGCAGGGCTCAAGCTCCCGACCAAGTATAAGCGGATGGTGTACTCCGATGGCTGTGCGCTGGCCTCCGAAGCGGTAGAGGTGAAGGTAATCCCAACCATTACCAAAAATGAGCTGCGCGAAGTAGCGACGATTTGCCACGGCCAAATCCCAGACGAAATTCAGGGTGTGTTGGCAGGAGGCGCTGCCCCGTACACTTATACCTGGTATGTGAGCAAAGACAACGTCAACTTTACGCCTATAGAGAACAGCAACGCACCAAACTACAAGCCAGCGGCTCCGCTGACAGGCAATACCTGGTACAAGCGCGTGGTGCAGTCGGGCTCCTGCCAGGCAGTAACCAGCAACACTATCCTGGTGCAGGTGATGCCGCCTATCAGCAAGAACATCATCTCCGGCACGCAAACGATTTGTGAGGGCGATGCGGCTACGATTACCGGCCAAATGCCGGAAGGTGGCTACGGCGCAGGCAGCTATACTTACTATTGGGAATCGAGAACGGCAGGCGGCGAGTATCGCGAGGTACCGAACAGCCGCGGCAGCAACACCAAAGACTGGACGGCAAGCAACCTGACCGAGACCACCTCTTTCCGAAGAGTTGTGATGTCCGGCAGCTGCACCGTGAGCACCAGCGACCCGGTAACAGTCACTGTCAACCCCAAGCTCCTGAACCTGATTACGGGAGACCAGGAAGTATGCCAGGGCGGCACTCCTACCCTGCTGACCAGCCTCACGCCGACCACAGGCGGCGAAGCGGGTAAGTATAGCTACACCTGGGAGTATAAACCAGAGGGAAGCACCGACTTCATGCCGGCTCCGGGCGCCAACACCCGCGCCGATGGTAATTATCAGCCAGGCAGCCTGAGCCGGACCACGCTTTTCCGTCGCAAGGTTACTTCCGGCGGCTGTATCAGCTATTCGGAGCCGGTAAAAGTGACGGTAAACGCCCCGATTGAGAACTATAACATCAAGGCTGACCAGAGCATCTATGCCGGCACCAAACCGGCCACGCTAACCGGCCTGAACACGGCTCCGGTAAAAGGAGGCAACGGCAAGTATGGCTACCGCTGGGAGTCCAGTACGGACGGTCAGAACTTTGCCCCTGCCGAAGGCAACAACCTGAATGCTGATTATACTTTCCCGAGAGGCTTGTATCAGGATACCTGGTACCGTCGGGTGATTATTTCCGGCGGCTGCGAGGCCATCTCCAATGCAGTTAAAATCTCGGTGATTGCTGAAATCGCCAGCAACGTCATCAAGGCAGACCAGGTCATTTGTGTCGGCAGCGTGCCAGCCCTACTGGAAGGCGAAGTACCAAAAGGCGGTGAGGGCAACTTCAACTACCGCTGGGAGATGAGCACCAAAGGCGATAAAACCGGTTTTGTGACAGCACAGGGCTACAACGGCGCTCCGAACGACGCGCAGAACTTCCAGCCCGGCCCGGTAAGCCAGGACACTTGGTTCCGCCGAGTGGCCACCTCGGGCGCTTACAGCAGCACCAGCAATGCCGTGCTGGTTACTGTGAAGCCTGCCCTGAGCAAGAACGTGGTGCTTTCCGGCACGCAGACCGTTTGCTACGGTGAGGCACCTGCTACACTGGTAGGTTCTGAGCCAACCGGAGGAAGCGGTAACCCGGCTTACCTGTGGGAGCAAAGCAACGCACGCAATGGGGTATACACTCCGGCCCTAGGTCAAAACAACCGCAAGGACTATACGCCTAACCCGCTGACAGAGGGCACCTGGTTCCGCCGTGTGGTCACGTCCGCTTCCTGCGGCTCGCTTACCAGCAACCCGGTGGAAGTGAAAGTAACGCCGCTTCCGGAAACCACTGTGGCACAGGGGTCTACTATCTGCGCCGGCCTCAGCACGACGCTAATGGCCAAAGGTTCTGGCAGCGGCAGACTGGAATGGTATGCCAGCGCGGCAGGCGGAAGCCCGATTGCCACAGGCAGCACCTTTGAAACGCCGGTTTTGCTCCATACCACGACCTATTATGTGCAGGAAGTGCAGAGCTGTGCCAGCAAGCGTTTGCCGGTAACAGTTACCGTAACGGAGCCTAAGCTGAGCGCTGGCCCTGATGTGACTATCCTGGAAGGCAGAAGCACCCAGCTGCAGGCTAGCGGCGGCCTGACATATACTTGGTCACCAGCCACCGGCATGGATAACCCGAACATCGCCAACCCAATGGTTAAGCCTGAGAAAACCACCGTCTATACGGTAACGGCTACAACGGAAGGCGGCTGTACGTTCACAGATGAAGTGGTGGTCGTGGTGCTGCCCTACGTCGATATCCCGAACACGTTCACGCCAAACCAAGACGGCATCAACGACACCTGGGTCATCGAGAACATTGAAAAGTATAACAACTGCCGCGTGGAGATTTTTAACCAGTGGGGCAACCTGGTGTTTGCATCCGATGGTTACAAACAGCCTTGGGATGGACGCCAGAACGGTAGTGCGCTGCCGATGGCCACTTACTACTATGTTATCAAATTAGACCGAAACGAAAAGCCGCTTACCGGCAGCGTAACCATCGTTAAATAAGCCTTATCTATGAACAAACTTTTAGCCTTGGGTGTGATGTTTCTGGCGGCAACCGGCTGTGCCTTTGCCCAGCAGCGCCCTCAGTTTACCCAGTACACGTTGAATAATTACCTGGCAAACCCTGCCATTACGGGCATAGAAGATTATGCTGACCTGAGGCTGGGCACACGCCACCAGTGGTCGGGGCTGGAGGGAGCACCGCAGACCTACTATGCCACGCTGCACATGCCGATAAACAAGTCGGGTGGCAGCACCTATGGCGGCAGAGGAATGGCGAAGGAATCGAGCATGAAGTCTACGAACATGTACCGCAGGGTGCGCTCCCACCACGGCTTTGGGTTGATGGCCATGTCCACGGAAACAGGTCCGCTGAAGCGGGGCAGCGTATCGGCCAGCTATGCATACCACCAGCCACTTTCACGCACCGTGAAAGTTTCTGCCGGGGTTCAGCCAGGCATTATACAGTACAGCCTAGACCCGGCGAAGGTGAAGCTGGCCGGCAACAGCCTGCACGACCCGGCTATTTATGATGGAAGAGTAAACGAGGTTAAGTTTGACCTGAGCATGGGCCTTTGGCTGTACTCACGCAACTTCTACGCAGGGGTGGCAGGGGCACAGCTGGTACCAAGCAAGCGCAAATACCTGACCGACAATGCTCCGTCTGATGACGATGGCTCGTTGCAACAGCACTACTACGTAACGGGCGGCTACCGCGTGGACGTGGCCCCTTAC
The DNA here is from genome assembly GCF_900113285.1 of Pontibacter chinhatensis. Taxonomy (GTDB): domain Bacteria; phylum Bacteroidota; class Bacteroidia; order Cytophagales; family Hymenobacteraceae; genus Pontibacter; species Pontibacter chinhatensis. The sequence goes on along the minus strand of NZ_FOOT01000005.1, from coordinate 202,176 downwards.
GTTTCGCTCATCCCTTCCGTGATGGTAAAAGTGGCACAGCCTAGCCCGGTGTCGGTGGATGCCACCATGAAGGTGATGTATGGCGACAGAATCTGGGCCGGAGTTACATACCGCCATCAGGAGTCGGTGGCGGCCATGGCGGGCATCAACATCAGCCCCCTCCTTGACCTGGGCTATTCTTATGATGCCACCACCTCCCCGCTGGGGCATGCCAGCGCCGGCAGCCACGAGGTGGTGCTCGGTTTTAAGTTGCGCAACACACGAAAAATTATCTGCCCGGAATGGGCTTGGTGATATAAGACAATAATGGTTTAGTTTTGAGAGTACAGAAATGGGGCAGCTACTTTAGCTGTCCTTTTCTTTTTAAATACGCTAACTGACAATGATTTATACTTAGTAGCGCATCTACTGATGAACGGTTTAGGGAAACTCTGACCGCTTAGAACTTCCCCTCGCTCGCCTCCGGCGAGTGCGAGGTTTCCAGGTGGCGTCCCGCCATGTTCGATAAAGGCCAAGGTTAAATTAGCCAGAGGCTAAACTACAACGCACACTCGGCGGAGGCGAGCGAGGGTGCGTTGTTGCATGGCGCGAGCGTCCTCGCTCGTGACTTGCTATCGAGGGGCCTCTGGCCCAGATTTGCTTATTTCATGCTCTTTCGGATTTGCAATCCGAAAGTATAGGACCCGCGGATTTGTAATCCGCAGTGGCAAAGGCAGCAGCTACGGGCAAACAGGCGGATTACAAATCCGCTTCTAAATAAGCTCCGGATTGCAAATCCGAAGCAGCAGTGAGGGCCGCAATACTGTAATTCTACAGCGGCCAGAGGCCACTCCTATACTCATCACGAGCGAGGACGCTCGCGCTATGATATGTTACCAGGCAAGTAAATATGTAACTCAAAAGTTTACTGAGCATGGTTAAATTTTAACACTATACTTCTTTTTATACTTGCTACCCAAAGCAAAAAAGGCTGATAGGTAACACCCCATCAGCCTTTCTACAGCTAAACTTGTACTTTATACTTGCTTAAATCTGCTCTGCCTCAAAACCGGCTTTTTGCACCGTTTCTTTGATGGTCTCGGCGTTGGCAGCATCTGCTTTCACTTCCAGCACCTTGTCCGGGTTATCGGTATCCACTTTCCACTCCTGCACGCCCTCGAGCTTGTTCAGATGTGGGGTTACAGCTTTTACACAGTTTCCGCAGTTGATGTTGGTCTTAAACTTATAGGTTTCCATACTAATTCATCTTTATTTATTTAACATATTAATCACACTTTATACTTGTGACAGGTAGTAGTACGAGTTGCAAATTGACGCTACCAAAGTATAAGATTTATACTTTATAACTTCTCAACTTTCTAACTCTCACAATTTCTTGCCGCGCAGCCTCAGGCTGTTGGTTACCACCGACACCGAACTCAGGGCCATGGCCGCCCCTGCAACCATCGGGCTCAGCAGGAAGCCTGTGAAGGGGAACAACACGCCGGCCGCTACCGGAATACAGATGACGTTGTAGAAAAAGGCCCAGAACAGGTTCTGGTGGATTGTCTGCACCGTGGCCCGCGACAGTTTCACGGCCTTGGCCACCTGCGTCAGGTCCGAGCGCATGAGGGTGATACCGGCCACTTCCATGGCGACGTCCGTGCCCTGCCCCATGGCGATGCTTACATCGGCGGTGGCAAGCGCCTGCGCATCGTTGATGCCGTCACCTACCATGGCCACCACCTTGCCTTCGGCCTGCAGTTTCTTCACAAACTCCGCCTTGTCGTTTGGCAGCAGCTCCGCCTGGAAATGGTCTATGCCAACCTGACGTGACACAGCCTCAGCCGTTTGCCTGTTGTCGCCGGTGAGCATGTATACTTCCAGCCCGGCCTCGTGCAGGGCTTTGATACCTTCGGCAGCGGCAGGCTTAATCGGGTCGCTTACGGCAAACACGGCCAGCGCCTGGGCGGCATCGGCAAAAAAGATGGCAGTCTTCGCGTCATCCTGCAGGGCTTTTGCCGCCTGCAGCAGGTACTCCGGCAGCACCACGCCCTGCTGGCGCAGGAGCTTCTCGTTGCCCGCCAGGTAGCGCTTGCCGGCGAAGGTAGCCTCAATCCCCAAGCCCGTCAGGCTGTTGAAGGAGTCGGGTTGCACAGCTTGCCGCCCCTGCTCTTTGTAGAACGTATAAATGGCCTGTGCAATAGGGTGCTCCGACTGTGCCTCCATCGAGAAGAACAGGGTTTCAAGGTGCGCCTGCCCCGGCGTGTCCTGCGCCCAGACCACATCCGTTACAGAGGGTTTGCCCAGTGTGATGGTACCGGTTTTGTCAAGTATAACGGCGTTTACTTTATGCGCATGCTCCAGGCTCTCCGCATCTTTTATCAGGATGCCGTTTTCAGCGCCCCGTCCCACGCCCACCATAATGGCTGTTGGCGTAGCCAAACCCAGCGCACACGGACAGGCAATGACGAGTACCGAAATGGTGGAGAGCAGCGCCTCTGTCAGGTAGGCCTCGCCTCCGAACACCATCCAGGCGGCAAAGGTCAGCAGGGCAATCACCAGCACAATCGGCACGAAGATGCCCGCGATTTTATCCACCAGCTTTTGCACCGGGGCCTTGCTGCCCTGCGCCTCCTGCACGAGTTTGATGATGTGCGCCAGCATGGTTTCGCCACCGGTTTTCTGCGCAACTAGCAGCACGCTGCCTTTTTGGTTAATGGTACCGGCGTAGAGCAGGTCGCCCGGATTTTTCTGCACCGGCAGCGGCTCTCCGCTCAGCATACTTTCATCCACGTAGGTAGAGCCCGAGGCCACTTCGCCATCCACCGGCACGCGCTCGCCGGGCAGCAGCACAACCCGGTCGCCCAGTTGTACCTCCTCTATTTTGAGCTCCATCTGGGTGCCGTTTCGCAGCACCCGCACCGTCTTCGGCTGCAGGCCCATCAGCTTTTTAATAGCCGAAGAACTGCGGTCCTTGGCGTTTTCCTCCAGGTACTTGCCCAAAAGTATAAACGCGATAATCACGGCCACCGCCTCAAAGTACACGTGCGGCATCAGACCGCGGCTCAGGAAGAACTCCGGGTACACGGTGTTAAACACACTGAACACATAGGCGATACCGGTACTAAGGGCTACCAGCGTGTCCATGTTGGCGCGGCCGTGCTTGGCCTGTGCCCAGGCACCGGTAAAAAAGCGCTGCCCCGCCCACAGCAGAATCGGGGTGGTCAGTATGAGCATAGCCCAGTTGCCCCAGGTAAAGGTGTCGTGGAAGAACATGCCCAGCACAAACACCGGGAAGGCCAAAATACTGGCTATAATCGTCTTGCGTTTTAGGGCCGCCAGCGACTTAGCCTGCCGCTCCTCCAGTTCTTCCTGGGTAGTGTCCTCAATGAGTATGTCAAAGCCGATTTCCTGCACGGTCTCGCGCAGCTGCACAGGGTTTACCTCCTGGGCATCGTAGGCCACCTGCACGGTTTTACCGGCAAAGTTTACGTTGGCCTCAGCCACTCCCTCGCGCGCGTTCAGCATACTCTGGATACTGTTGGCGCAGGAGGCACAGGTCATCCCCTCTACCGGAAAGGTGGCTTTGGTTAGTTTTCTATCTTTTACAGTTGCCATTTCTTTCATCGTTTTATCTGTTACAAAGATACCCCTCAATCACCCCGGGAGTGTTACATTATTCCGGATAAGGATTACATAGTTTACGCTAACCCAAAGGGCACCCCCTGCTCAGGTATAAAATAGTTGTACTGAATAACTGCTGAATTTATACTTTATACACTTACCATTCCTTCCACGTTAAAAGGTATCTTACTAATTCTTGCTAATTTTCAACCACTTTTCTTGATCGCTCTTATGTTCTTATCTATTATTGTACAATAAGGACGCTAGTATCTTTATTGCACTATACTAGTCTTTATCATAAGCCGCCCAACCACACAGTTCAGAAAGTATAATATGACGCTTACAGAGCAGCATGACAACACCTGATAATCAGCAGGGAAATGCGCGGGCTATACGGTCTATTGGTATAGCCTTCCTCAGCATGATGGTGGCCCTGGTATCGGTTTGCCTTTTTTTCTACATCCAGGTCAGCCAGTTGCAGCAGGAATATGGAGGCGAGATGCTGCGCACGTATAAACGCCTGGAGCTTGTAAACAGCCTCTTCAAGAACAAAGAGCTGACCCAGGACCTACTAAGTGCACACTTGCGCACGCAGGACGGAGCCAGCAAGGACAGCATACGCCGGGAACTTGTAAAGGCCTACGCCTCCAACGAGGCTACTATACGGGAACTGCACACCGTGTTGGAGCAACCTGAGCTACTGCGCACCTTGCACAACATCAGCCTGGACCTCCAGCAGTACCATATCCATGTAGATAGCCTGCTCAGGTTTTCCCGTGACCAGCAGCAGCAAAAGCTGGTGGCTTACAACAGGGCATTTGTCACCCCTTTCTATATCCGCCACCAGGCAAACCTCATTAACCTTAGCAATGGGCTTACAGCGGCTGGCAAAAAGCACACCTCTGAGTTCTTTCCGGCCGTTACGGATATTATTGACAGTTATGCCTTTCTGCTTCTGCTGGCGGCCGTTTGTATTATCTGGGCGGCCTTTGCATCCAGCAGGGTTACCAGGCGCCTGCAGCACGAGAACGACAGGCTCAGCCAGGAGATAGAGGAGCGGGAGGCACTACAGCTTAAACTGGAGCAAACCCAGCTGCACTTTAAGCAGCTATTCGAGCTCAACCCAATCCCCATGTTCGTGTATGACCAGGATACGTACCGGTTTCTGGAGGTAAACGAGGCGGCCGTACAGGAGTATGGCTATACTTCGGAGGAGTTCGGGCAAATGACACTTCTGGATATCAGGCCGGAGGAGGAACGGGAGAAAGTAGAGAGACATCTCAGCCAGCTGGATAAGACCGCCTTTGCCAGTAGCGAGAGGGCCCTGCACAAGCGCAAGGATGGCTCCGTTTTTTGGGTAAAGCTTAAGTCGCATGCATTTGCAGCGGCTGATGGCGTGTTTCCCCGCCTTGTAACGTCTGAAAACGTGCAAAAGCAGGAGGACTTTATAGAGGAACTGCGGAAAAGGGAGCAGCAGCTCCGCGAAGTGAGCTCCAGCATCCCCGGGGCTGTGTACCAGTTCAGGATGGACGCCGACAGGAACATGAGCATTCCGTTCCTAAGTGGTGGCATTACAAGAATATTTGGTGTTACCCCGGAAGAGGTGTACCAGGATCTGAACATACTTTTCAATGCCGTTCACCCGGACGACCTGCCGGATGTGAAGGAAAGCATAGCTACTGCCACTAGCCACTTCCAGCCTTGGGTAAAAGACTTCAGGCTCTGGAACAAGGTGCGGCAAAAATGGATTTGGATACGCGGGCACGGGCTTCCCTCTTCTAAAGAGGACGGTATACTCATCTATAACGGTACTTTTATTGATATCACAGACCAGGCAGAGGCACAGCGGCAGCTTGTAGCCAGCGAGGCCAACCTGCGCGCCCTGCTCGACAGCTCGCCACAGGCTATTTACCTGCTGGACAAGGATCTGAACATCATACTTTTTAACGCTGTGGCAGCCAGGGAGGTGAAGCAGTTAACGCTTCGGGAACTGCAGGCCGGGCAAAGCGTACTCAGCATCACGGCCGAAGACCAGAAGAGCATGCTCCTGGAAAGCCATGCACGGGCCATGAAGGGCGAGCCTACTACCTATGAAACCGGCTTCGGCGACTTCTGGTTCGAGGTGGCCTACCGCCCCGTGATGACGCAGCAGCAGGAGATTATTGCCGTAGCGATGAGCATCCATGATATATCGGAGCAGCGCAAAATCATAGCCTCCATCCGCGACAACGAGGCACAGCTTACCAGGGCACAGAAGCTGGCCAAACTTGGCAGTTGGGAATACGACATCCTGCGTGACACCCTCACCATCTCCGATAACCTGTACAATATTTATGGCATTGCCCCCCATACCTTTACAGTAACTTTTAACAGTATAGTTTCTTTTTTCCACCCCGACGATAAGGAGGATGCCCTAGAGGCCTTCCGTCGCGTGATTGAGGAGAAAACCGCCGTTACGACAGAGCACCGCATCCGGCTTAAGGACGGCTCGGTGAAATACCTGCACCAGACCATGGAGCCCTTGGTAACCCACGACGGGCAGGTGTTGAAAGTAACGGGCACCGCGCAGGATATCACCGAGCAGAAGCAGAAAGAGATGGAGGTAAGGGAGGCCAAGAACCTGTTCCAGTCCACCATCGAGAACATCCCTGAAGTTATTTTCTCAGCCGATGCCGATTTCCGGATCTTCTACATTAGCCCGCAATGCAGCTATGTTACGGGTTACACTGAGAAAGAATTTACAGGAGATCACCTCTGGCCAAAAATTATCCACGGGGATGATTACCCGGTACTGCGCGGCCTGCTGGAGAAAGAAGTATCGCTCGGCAAAAAGATACAACACGAAATGCGCATCATAGCCCGCGACGGAAGGGAGAAATGGGTATTGCTGCGCCTCTCGCCTATGCTGGGCGAAGATGGCAAGGTGCTGCGGCTGGATGCATCCGCCGCCGATATTACCGAGCGCAAGATGGTAGAGGCAAAGCGGACGCTGCTAACCGAGCAACTGCAGATACAGAACCAGAACCTGCAGCAATTTGCCTACATCGTGTCGCACAACCTTAGGGCTCCTATTGCCAACATTCTCGGCCTTACCAGAGTATATGACCGCCAGCGGCCGGAGTCGGAGCTCAACAGGCATATTATTGATAGCCTGGCCAAGTCGGCGCAGAACCTCGATAACATCATCCGCGACCTGAACTATATCCTGACAGTGCGCGGGCAGGTGCTGAGCGTTTCGGAGGAGGTGCAGTTTGAGGAGTTGCTGCAGGATATACTGAAGAGCATCTCGATAGAGCTAGAGAAAACGGGTGCAGAGGTGACGTATGATTTCAGCCAAGCTCCCGAAATCGTCTCGCTAAGGAGCTATGTGTACAGCATACTGCAGAACCTGATAACAAATGCCGTCAAGTACCGGGAGCCGGCACGTAAGCCAAGGATTTATTTAAGAACTTATAAGGAAAAGGATTATATTTGTATCGAAATTTCAGACAACGGTCTTGGCATCGATCTTGCAAAAGTTAGGAGCAGCTTGTTCGGACTCTACAAGCGCTTCCATCCACACATAGAAGGCCGGGGCTTGGGGCTGCACCTTGTAAAAACCCAGGTAGACCTTCTGGAGGGGAAAATCGAGGTAGATAGCCAGCCTGGCAAAGGCACTACATTCAAAGTCTACATATAAAACAGACGACAGAACATTAGGAGAGGTATGTTAAAAAAGGTGGTTCTAATTGATGATGATCAGATAAACAACTTTGTTTGTGAGACGATCATCAGGAGTGAAAACTTCGCGGAAAGGGTGGTAAGTTATGAGTGGGCAGAGGATGCGCTGAACAACCTGAAGCAGGCGGCTGAGCAGAATCCCGAGGAGTTTCCGGATCTGATATTCCTCGACATCAACATGCCGGGTATGGATGGCTGGAAGTTTCTGGATGCCTATAGGAGCTTGCCGGAGGCTGTTACTAAAAAATGCTGCCTGTTTATGCTTTCCTCTGCCGTGGACAGGGAAGACATCATCTGCGCCAAGACCCATTCCGAGGTTCGCGACTTCTTTTCCAAGCCCCTATCCCCGGAAATTCTGCACCTGATCAAGGAAGATTACCTCCTGACGTAAAGCCAGGTCTAACCTGTCAAGTATAGCCGCTGCTAACGTACAGCCACTGCTCTCCGCGGTGGCTTTTTTGTTTCTCTACCCCTGCCTTTACACGTCCCCAAGTGCTAGAACATAAGTAAATTCATATAGTATTATATATACTATCATTAATATTTAACATTTATTACAAAAATTATACAACCCTTCTTTTAACCGGTGCGTACTGTTGAGTGTCTTCCGAAGCCTATATAGCTATATAGGGGCAAGCAGGAATTCAAGAATCAATCCAATTTAACACTTAACAGATAACCCTATGAAATACTGTTTACTATTCGCGTTTGCTTTTTTAATTCATACTTCTGTTTCTGCCCAATCCAATAGTAACCTAAGTCGGGAGGCAGAAACCTACTGCACCAACCTTACCCGCTCCATGGCTAACGAACTCCGTTTAAACGAGCTGGGGTACATTAAACTGAAAGAACTGAACCGGGAGCGCATCGCTGCCACCCAGGAGATCCTTAAAAACCACCGCAACGATACGCACCTTGCCGAGCAGCTACTGGAGAAGCTGGCTCAGGAATACGATCAGAAACTTACTGCTTTCTTAAACCCTAACCAGCTGCAGGCCTATGCTAACTACAAAAGCCAGCCGACACGTCAGCAACAGACCCGTTTCGTAGCTGTCAGCTACGAGGAGTAACAACCCGAACTGCCCGAGATGAAGCAGGCCGTCACACCTGCCGGCCTGCTTCGAATGGAAATACCTATAAAAGCAGAAGCGGGAGCCAATATGGCTCCCGCTTCTGCTTTTATACTTTATTAACAATTAGTTATGTTCGGCTTTGATCTGTGTCAGCATCGTCTTTTCTTTTCTCGCCCAGAGGCTGTTCTCCCTTGCGGATGCCTGCTGTGTCGCCGGCCATGCCTGTGTCGCTGCCCTCTGCCTCAAAGCCTGGGCCCTGCGCAAAAGACTCCGTGCTTAGCGGATCGTGGGCGCCGTAGCCGGTTGTCTCATCCCCCTGGATGTGCATATTCTTGAGCTTGTCTTTTTGCCCCGGTCGCTCGGTATAGCCCTCAGGTCCTATATTGCGTTTTGCGCTGGGGTCGGGCGAATTGCCCATGCCCACGCGTTTGTTATAGTCACTATGTATGTTCTTCTCCTCAGATGGAGCTTTCTTTTTATCTTCCTCTTTATTATTCATCGTTTCTGAAGGTTAGTTACAGAGAGGTATACGCTGTAACAATGCCCCGGTTCGGAAATGACATGCATGAGTTAACATAATAGAACAACTGCAGAAATGTTGTGCCGTTTACACTTTATGCTTCCGCAAAAGAGTATAGAACCCAGACTGAGAATTATACTTTGGGAAGGGGCGGATTCAGTGCGACTTAAGTTTAAAGTATAAACTGCCGCAAGTACGGAGGCTTCCCTTATCTTTGCTTAAATTTTGCCCCAATGGCACCTCCGGTACGGAATATGCGTTACCAGGTAGTTAACCCTTAACAGCAGCACATGAAGTTATCGAAGATATACGACCCACGGGAGATGAACTCCTACCAGTTTGTGGCCACCACCGGCCTGGTGATGTCTTTAGTCGCCAACCTGATCATGCTGCTGCTGGGCAAAACGGTGGATAACTTCAATGCGCTTTACGTTTGCTGGATCGCCTTCTTTATACTTGGCACCATCGCCAACTTTAACAGCAAACCCGGCGACCACGACCACCATCACCACCATTAATAACTCACTTCTTTAGGAAACGCAGCAACTCCTGGTGGAAGCACTGCGGAACTTCCAGGTGCGGGATGTGCCCTACATTCTGCAGTTCAACCAGTTGTGCCTGCGGTATGGCCTTGGCTGTTTGCTTGCCCAGTTGCGGGTACTGCCCATACTGCTGTTGTTTCGCTTTATCCTGAATATACCCCTTCCCTACAATGGTGCGGTCCTCCTGCCCTATCACCACCAAGGCAGGGGCCTTCAAGTTTCCGAACTCATACACCACCGGCTGCTGGTAAATCATGGCGAAGGTTAGGGCGGCTACTTTAGCCACTTTCGGGTAATCGGGGTGGTTTATCTGCGCGGCGGGTACCTGCACCCACTCGTTAAACTCTGGCTTCCAGGCAGGGTAATAGGTCTGGTGGTAGTTGCGGATAGCCTGCTCGGTTTGCTTCAGCTCGGCCTGGTAAAGCTCCTGCATACTTTTGAAGGGCACCATCACCCGGTAGTCCTCCAGCCCAATGGGGTTCTCCAGCACCAGCTTCGAGGTCATCTCCGGGTACATCAGCGCAAAACGTGTGGCCACCATGCCCCCCATGGAGTGGCCCACCACCGCCACCTGCTTCACCCCTAGGTGCTGCAGCAACTGCTGCGTGTTCTGGGCCAGTTGGTGGAACGTATAGTATACTTCCGGCTTGTCAGACTTCCCAAAGCCAATCTGGTCAGGCACGACCACCCTGAAGCCATTTTTAGAGAGATAGTCGATGGTCTGGCGCCAGTAGGCTCCCATAAAGTTCTTGCCGTGCAGCAGCATTACCACTGGCGCATCCGTTGCTTTTTTGGCCGGGGGCACGTCCATGTAGGCCATTTTATACTTTGCCCCCTCCAGTTCCACTTCAAAATAATTTACCGGGTGGGGATACTCATAGTCATCGAGGGTAGCATTGAGGGAAGCCGGCACTTGCTGGCCCAGCACCTGCCCTGCCAGTAGCAGCAGGCTAAACAACAGTAAGTTAAGTTTATGCATCATTACAGATTTGGTTTTACCCCTCATAACAGGCTGATCCGGGATTAAGTTATACTTTCCTGCCCCTGCAAAAAGAAGAGCCCACCACTGGGATAGCGGTGGGCTCCTGTAAATCACTCAAACACTAAACTTTTAGAAGGTAAAGCCTACAGAGGCTTTTATCACGTGGTTGTAGGTATCAAAGCTGCCGTTGCTGTCGATGGAGTTGAGGCCGTAATCGTAGCCGGCGCTGAGGTTGAAGCCGTTGGCAAACCTGTAGCCAAGGCCACCGGTAAGGGCTACGTCAAAGTCACGGAAGCCGCTGTTCATGTCCCACTCCTGGTTCAGGGCCTTAAACCCAAAGGCGCCGGCCTCGGCCGATACTTTGTTAGACAGCAGGTACGACACCTGTGGACCCGCGAAAATATGGAATCCCTCGCCTACGTATACTTTGGCAAGTATGGGCAGGTCCAGGTACTCCGCCTTGTTGGTCAGGGTCACGTTGGCGTTGAGGAAGTCGAACTGCTCCAGCGGAATCTTGCCTTTCAGCACAGTGCCTTTCTGGGAGTACTGCAGTCCCGGCTCAATCTCAAAGCCCGGCGCTACCGGTATACTTACATAGGTGCCCACATGAAATCCGGGGCGCATCTCTTTGCTCACATACCCGCCCGACATATCCACCAGGTCCTGCATACTTTGCACGGTTTCGCCTTGCCAGTCGGCTAGGTTAAGGCCGGCCTTTATGCCGAAGCGCACCTGATTTGGGTTATTGTTGTAGGCAGATTGCTTGTTGTATCGAACAGGCTGCTGCTGGGCCTCGGCACTGGCCGCTGCCAGTCCCACAGCCACTGCTATGAGTAGGAAAATCTTTTTCATGGTAATAGTAGATTTGTTTCTTCATCCTTTTCCGTTAAGCTGGCCTGCTCGAACTCGCTAAAGAAATAACCGTGCCAGAAAAGTATAAGCTTCTCTCCTTTCCAAGCTCAACAAAGTATAAAATACTGATTCCCAATATTATAATTTAACACAGTTCCATACTTTTAGCTATCCCTGCCGCCGCAGCCCTTCTTAAAAGTACAAGTGATTTCGATTCTGCATCGGCAATGCGCGGCTAAATGTGTAGCTTTGGAGCCTTAAAAAAGAAGCTGAACAGATGAAAGACAGAACGCAGGTGCGCCTGAGGAAACTGGCTGTGCACCGGGTCGGGAACAAGGCAAAAGAGGAAGGCGTGGTGGCCTCCAGGGAGTTGGTGGACCTGCACGACGAGCAACTGTACGACTTGCTGCTCAACTACTTCCTGTCGCCGTTTAAGCAGGAGGAGTTTTTCCGCTTTACCCATACTTCGGACCTGGCCCTGAACGAGATGTTCGCCTACGCGGCGCTGATGTTTACCGAGCCGCAAAACTTCCACGAGTACTCGGTCCACATCCTCAACCACCTCTACCAGCAGTCGGACCACCCCAAGGTGAAGAGTGGCGAGCTGTACGTGGTATACTTTGAGGGCTGCGTGATGGGCGATGAGGTGGTGGATGCCATCGGCGTGTTTAAATCCGAGAACAAGGATACGTTCCTGACTTTCCAGGATGAGGCGGACGACCTGAACGTGAACTACCACTTCGGCGTGAACCTGAAGGGCGTGGACAAGGGCTGCATGATTTACAATACACAGGCCGAGGACGGGTTCCGGGTGAAAATGGTAGACGCCAACAGCTACGACGCCGTTTTCTGGAAAGATGATTTCCTGAACGTAATCGAGCTGAAAGACACTAACTTTAACACCAAAGCCGTTCTGAATCTGTGCAAGGATTTCTCGGAGGAGGTTTTTGCCCGCACCGAAAGCAAAAAGGCGCAGGTAGACTTCATTAGCCGCTCGGTGGACTACTTCTCCAAAAGCGAAACGTTTGACCTGGAGGAGTTTACCAGCAGCGTGATAGATGAGCCGGAGACGAAGGAGCGCTTTATGCAGTACAGCCATACATTTGCTGAGGAGCGCGACATCGAGGGCTTCACCGACTTCGAAATCAACAAGAACACGGTGCGCAACATGAAGCGTAAGTTCCGCAACTTTATCAAGCTCGACACCCAGATAGAGATAAAATTCAGTGGCTACAACCCCGAGCAGAGCGAGCAGTATGTGGAGCGGGGCTTTGACAAGGAGCGCGGCATGCACTTTTACAAAGTATACTTTTACAACGAGAGTTAGGCGAAACTATCATCCCCCAAAACCTGTTTTATACTTCTTAAAAGAACCGGAACGATAATTGCCTGTACCAGCAGGACAGAAAACGACCAGAAAAGTATGAAGAAGATTGTCTTTGCCATTGCCTTTGCCATCGCTGCCCCTTCCGTTTTTGCGCAGGCCCAACAGCCGCAGGCCAAAACCGCGCAGGCCACCCAAACGCTGGAGCAACGGGCCGAGGCCATTACCGCCGGCTTTACCAAGAACCTGCGCCTCTCGCCGCAGCAGAGCCAGAAAGTATACGCCATTAACCTGAGCAGCCTGAAAAGTGCTGAAGAGGCTCAGAAGAAGTATAAAAACAATCCCAAGAAGCTGGTGACCCAGATGGACATGATCAGCCAGACCAGGCTGTCGCAGCTGAAAGACATACTTACGCCGCAGCAGTTTCAGCAATACCAGCAGCGCCGCGAGGAGAAAATGGGCGTGCCGCGCGAGATGCAGAGCAATCCCGCCGCCAGGCAGCAAAACTCCGCTTACCAGGACAGTTACTAACTCAGCAAGCACGGCTCCCGCCGTGCTTTTTCTTTTGCCCCTTCTCCCAGCCAGTTCCTCTACTTCCACTAACAATATCGGCCTGTTCGGCATCAAAATTTGCTTATGAGCGAGCTTTGGCTTATATCTACTTTTCTTTCCGGAAGGACAGGAGGTAATTATTTCACGTTCAACTGCTTGGCCAACACCACGTAGAATAATTTCACGGCTTACTTATGACGAGGTATGGAAGCAGAGCAAAAAACAAATGTTATTGTTGTCAGGGAGGATGACACCTGCTACATTAAAGTGGACCTCACCCTTTCCATGCTGACCATCTATTGCAAAGAGCACCTGGAGAGCGAGGAAGTAAGGCAAAACCTGATGCAGGTACTCGACATCATCCACACCTACCAGCTAAAATACCTGCTCGGCAATGTGCGGGCCCTGCATCACCTGAACCTTGGCGATGCCAACTGGCTATGGGATCATATCATGCCCAGGCTAAAAGCATCCACCGTGGTGAAATGGGCACGCGTGGAAGATCCCTTCACGATGATGGACCTTAACTCGCTTGAGGTGAAGCGAAGACTGGAGGCAGAGGCTACCCTGCCAAACGAGCTGCAGTTTGAGACTTTTATAGACGAGGAGAGCGCCATACATTGGCTCCTGGGCGATTGACGGAAGCGCTCATACCTCAGGCTGCGCCACAGTTGTACTCAGCACCACCTCCTCTGGCTGCTGATGCGCGGGCTGCACCGGCTCGTGCTGACTTCTGCGCTGGTGCTCTGTCACAATGGCCCCCGGGGGCTTGTAAAGTATAAGGAACCGCTCCTTCCAGGATTTGGCGTACTTCAAATCCTCCCAGATATCCATCCATTCATGAAAAACAAGGTACACCGGGTTGAAGGTGCTCACCGGTTTCGTCAGTCCATATTTTACCTGCTCCCGCTCCGGCTCAAAAGTGCCGAACATCCTGTCCCAGATAATAAAGGTGGAGCCATAGTTCTTGTCGATGTAGCCGGGGTTAGAGCCGTGGTGCACCCGGTGGTGCGACGGCGTAACGAAAATGTACTCAATCGGTTTAGGCAGTTTGCGCACCAGCTCGGTATGCACAAAAAACTGGTACAGCACGGCTACCTGGTGGCAGATGAAGAACGTGAACGGATCGATGCCCAGCAGCGGCACTGGTATGAAGAAGATGAACTTGATATGCTGTGTCCAGCCGGTGCGGAAAGAAACCGAGAAATTCATGCGCTCTGAGGAGTGGTGCGTCACGTGGGTAGCCCACCAAAACCGCTGCTCGTGCGCTATCCGGTGTGCCCAGTAGCGACAGAAATCCACCGCCACAAAGCATACCACAAAGGCCACCCAGCCTCGGGGTATGGCCCAGGGCACCGTGTTATAGATAACCAGCGCCAGTCCGAAAAGCCACAACTTCAGCATGGCTCCCATCACAGCGTTCACGCCCCCAATGGTCAGGGCAGAGACAAACTCCGTTGGATGGTAGGTGTTTCTGTTTTTATAAACCCCATAGAGCCACTCCCCCACCACCGACAGCACAATGATCGGGGCGGCGTAGTGCATCATGGTAAGGTCGTTGAGTCGGGTAAGGTCGTCGAAGGTGTATAGCTCTTTCTCCATCGGCAGGAAGCTTTATGTAGCCTATTAAAACGACCAGCGCGCAAAAGGGTTAGCCTTGCATTGGCTTTGGCAAGTATGATTATAGGCAGTTAGCGCCTGATGGCCCTCCAGCAAAGGGATTAGCAAAGTATAAAGTGGCGAGAATTGGGGTATACTTCGTAAATTGGGGCAAAAACAGAACGATGCGTATCCGGAAAAAGGTGAAAGCCACTATACCTGCGCAGGGCTCCCGCTTTGCCGCCCTCGATATATTTATAAAGGCTGCTGAGAAAGAGAATTGGACGGAGCCGGAAATCCAATATGTGATAGATGAGGTGGTAGAGGCAAAGGATGATAAGGAGGGGTTTGAGATTTTGAAGGATTATACTTCGTAGCAGTGGATTTTGCTTAGAGCCAGCTGTACTTGCTGGCTTATACTTTCATAGCCCCTTCCCGCTGGCGCGAGCTTGTAGCTCGTGCCTTTTTATACTTTGGCTATACTTTCATAGCCGCCGTTTCCCGCAATCCGAACCAAGCTATCCTTACTAGCTCCAGTTCATCCTCAAGACTTACTTAAGCTACTGTTTCACCTCCAGCTCTGGCTCCCTCCCAGGCCGGAGGCCTCGCCTTCGGGCATCGCGCGGTGTGCCTGAAGCTGCTCCTCGCTCCGCTGCGGGCTGCCCTTCGGGCACCGCAACATCCACAAGGCGCTCAACCCAAAGGCTGGGAAGAGGTCGATAGCTCCTGCCCTTGCTGTCATCTCGACCCTTAGGAGAGATCTGGTTAGAGTTCCCGATAGATCTCTTGCGCAGCTCGAGATGACAGGAGAAGAAGTAAGTATAATTCCCCTCTCGGGAGGGGTTAGGGGTGGGTTTATACTTTGTAGGGACAGGTCGCGACCTGTCCGCGCGAGAACCGAGGCTATGTGATTTATACTTCAGCCAAAGCAATCACAGAGCTCCCCTCCTTAGACTACCGAGAACACGAGTTCGAAGGTAGCGAGCGTAGCTCTGAGGGGTAAGGGGTGATTGGACCCGGTATCACTAAAACCTATCTAAAAAATAAAAGCGACAGCTGCTTTACCAGCAGCTGCCGCTTTTTTACTTTGCTTCCAGTAACTTACGCCTGCTCTCCCACTGGCTCCAGTTGCAGCTCCTGCTGGTGCTGTTGTAGTACCCCGATGATGAAGCTGATGTGCTCCTTCAGGTCCACGCCAAACTTCTCGGCACCGAGGCGTACCTCCTCCCTGTCAACGGAGGCGGCAAAACTCTTCTGCCCCAGCCGCTTCACCACCGACTTTGCCTCCAGCCCCTGCAACCTTCCCGGACGGATTAAGGCGCAGGCTACAATAAAGCCCGTGATCTCATCACAGGCAAGCAGCGCCTTATCCAGCAGCGAGTTGTAGGGTACACCCCACTTGGTGTAGTGCGCCGAAATAGCATGCGCCATCTCCTCCTCACCACGCTCCCGCAGCAAGCCTACAATCACATTAGGGTGTTGATCCGGGTGGGCCTCGTAGTCAGCGTCGTGCAGCAGGCCGGTGATGCCCCACTGCTCTTCGTTTTCCCCCAATTTGGCCGCATAGGCGCGCATCACCAATTCCACGGTATAAGCATGGCGCAGCAAGCTTTCACTTCGGGTCATACTTTCGAGCAGTTCCCTGGCCTCCTGGTAGGTTATCATTTCGCTATTATTTTAGGTTTTAAGCACCCAAAATAACGATAATCCTGCAGCAGCACAAGGTATAATTGCCCGCTAATCCAGCTTCGCGATCTGCACGTTTTCCCACTTGCCGTAGATGGGATCGTGTCTGCCTACCAGAATATCTATTTTGTTGCGCATCCGCTGGTTCATCACATCACGCACAATGTACAGGCCATCCAGCTCCTCTGATATGCCTGTTACCCAAAGCGAGTCACCAAACTCCATGACTCCTCCCCACCTGCTATGCAGGTCACGGGAGACGGCAATCCAGCGGTGTTTCTTGGGGTCTTTTTTGTTGATGCGTGAGCCGTCGGCGGTGATGTAGGGCGTGGAATCGGTCTGGCCTGGCTCTGGGTGGTATATGGAAGCAGTAACTGTGAGGGTCGGGGTGGGTTCGGGTAACGCTTCCGGGTTGGTGGCCTTGTCTTCTGGTTCCAGCGGGGGCCATTCTAGGGTTATTCCGGAGGGCGTTTCTTCGATATTCGGAGCGGAATAATCAGCTTGGAAGAAGGATAATTCTTCAGCCAGTGCCACTACTACATAGAACACGGCTGCGAGTACTTTGATCCTAAACATAAGCAGTCCATTTCGTGAAACATCGATTTTCTAAACAATAAACCGCTTAAACGATGGATTTTTGTTTGGGTTTTGCAATGTTATCCGAAATGCTGCTAAAGGGCCTTTTAGAGAAAATTCAAATACGTAAGATTTTTATAATATTCATTATAAATAAACAAAGTACAAACCTAAAGAAGGAGATAACTTTTGCGCATTAAGGAGGGGGAAGATAACCCCTGCCACTGGGCTGCACCGCCAATAAAGTATAACTGTAGGCTTACTTCTTGCTGATGAACTTTTTATACCCCAGGTAGCCCAGGAACACAGCCAGGCTGGCGGCTGAAACCCAGATCAAGCCATTCATGAGGCGGTCGTTATCCTCACCCAGCCAGGCCAGCAGTATGGTAAGCGGCACGATGCCAGCCAGCGTGGCCGCCATAAAGCGCAGGTATCCCATGCAGGCCAGCCCGGCCACCAGGCTCACCGCATCGTTTGACAGGAAGGGGGATATGCGGGCAATCACGATAGCCCAGATGCCATACTCATCCATCCACTGCGATACCTTCTGCTGCGATTTCTGCCCAATCAGCTTGCTTACCCCCGCAGCGCCTATGCCCCGGCCAATCATATACCCGACAGTAGAGGCTACCATCACGGCCGCCACCGCTATAAGGGAGCCCCAGACAGGCCCGTAGGCGATAATAGCCACCAACATCAGCAGCACCACATTCACCACCAGCAAGAACATCTGGGCAACCATGGCCAGGATAATAAACACCGGCCCCCAGAAACTGAACTGGCCTACCCACTCCGATATGCGTTGCTCGTCGCCGCTCGTGAGCACCTCCCAGCCCTCCTTTACCCCCTGCTGAAAGCCAGGAAAAATAAAGTACGAGGCAACCAGACAGCCAATAAGCGCCGCGGTTATAAACAGGGGCAACTTGCTCTGTTTTACTTCCTCGTCCTGCTGCCGGGTATCAGGGCGGGATTCGGATGGATCAGTGTCAAAGCGGCTCTTAGGCTCGCTTACTTGTTGGGGGTATTGGCGGGTTTCTTCTTGCTTCTCTCGCATAGGTTCACTTTGGTTTGGCCTTATCCTTAGACGGAGCAGGCGCGGCGGGGGTTGACACTTTAGCCGATAAACTGGCTGCGTCAAAAGTATAATGGTAAGGCTTGCTCAGTTCTTCCGGCTGCACGCTGTAGCTGATGAACATGTGCTGGTAGTGTTTGCCTGCTGTACTACTTACATGGCGCTGCACCACATCCGGTTCCAGAGGCCTGTTCGCCTCCTTGGTTAGCTCCCCTTCCCCAAAGGCAATGGCTGCTATCAAGCCGCTGAGCAGGCCAGCCAAATGTCCCTCCCACGACACCCGCTCCTCACCGGGGAAAATCCCGTAAAACAAGCCACTGTACAGAAACAGCACCGCCAGCGATACCGCCATAGCGCCCCGGTTTTGCCGCAGAAAGCCGTTAAACAGCAGAAAGCCCGCCAAGCCATACACCACCCCACTCGCTCCGATATGGTAGGCCTGCCTGCCAATAACCCACGTAAGCAAGCCGCTGAGCAGGTATACCAGCACCACTACCTTTAGCGCCACACGGCGGTGCATGTAAAGTATAAACCCCGAGAGCAGCACCAGCGGAAAGGTATTAGAGAGCAGGTGCAGCAGGTCGCTGTGTATCAAAGGGCCCAGAAAGACCCCGATCAGTCCCAGGAAATTGCGCGGCATAATCCCCAGAAAGGCCAGGTTGACATTGGTAAGGTAGCTCAGAAAACTAACCAGCCACATAAGCGCCACAAACAGCAAACCCGGCAGAAAGCTGTAGCCAAAATGAGGAGGCTCACCCCCTGTTTGCGGTATATAATCTCTGGATGAAAAGAGGGCCATAAGTGAAGCTGTGTTTGGCTAAAGATAAACCAAATTGAACAAAAAGCGGGCTGGATGCCGTTACCTTATTCAACCAACCGAATCATACGCAATTGCCTGTTACACCGTAAAAGGTATACTATCAGGTATACTCCTGTCAAAGAGACACCAGTTTAAGGCAAGAAAGTACAAATTGGTGCGTTATAAAAGAAGTATCATGCAAAGCACTCACCATACGGCAAACCGATTAAGCAAGCTCTGGCTATGGATGCTCCCCCTACTGGCGGTGCTCCTGTATGCCTGCGAGGGCTCCGATGCCCAGCAAAGCAGCTACTCTGAGGATCAGGGACAGTTTTTCCCGGTGGAAAGGCCATCTGCCTACAACCGCCCTGCTTCCCTTATTGCCGCTCTCGAAGACACTTCCTCTTATTGGGTTGATTCGGTTTTCAATACGCTTACCCCCGAGGAGCGCATTGCGCAGCTCATTATTATAGAGGCATTCTCGAACCGGGGGCCAAAGTATGAGGCGGACGTGATGCGACTCATCAAAGAGTATAAAGTGGGCGGCATCATCTTTTTCCAGGGTGGTCCGGTGCGCCAGGCAAAACTTACCAATGCATACCAGGCAGCCTCCAAAGTGCCCTTGTGGATTTCGATGGATGCCGAGACGGGCGTGGGCATGCGGCTGGACTCCACTGTGGAGTACCCTTCGCAGCAGATGCTGGGTGCCCTTACCGACAATGAGCTGATTTACCGCATGGGCGTGGAGGTGGCGCAGGAGTTTAAGCGCCTGGGCATGCACATCAACTTCGCGCCGGTGGCCGACGTGAACAATAACCCCAACAACCCGGTAATCAGCTACCGCTCTTTTGGCGAGGACAAGTATGACGTGACCGCTAAAAGCATTGCCTATATGCAAGGCATGCAGGATGGCGGCATTATGGCGGTGGCCAAGCACTTCCCCGGCCACGGCGACACCGACGTGGACTCGCACTACGATTTACCGGTTATCCCCTTCGGCCGCGGGCGCCTGGATTCGTTGGAAATGTACCCCTTCCAGGAGCTGATCAAGCACGGCCTCGGCGGCATGATGGTGGCGCACATGCACATCCCGCAGCTCGACCCCACGCCCAACCTGCCCTCTACCCTTTCGGAGCCTATCGTTACCGGCCTGCTCAAGCAGCAGCTCAACTACAAGGGCCTGATTTTTACGGATGCGATGGTGATGAAGGGCGTCACCAAATTCTTTGAGCCCGGAGAGGCCGAAGCCCGCGCCCTGATGGCCGGCAACGATGTGCTGGAGCGTCTGAACAGTGTGCCCAAGGCTATCCGTGCCGTGGAGGAGGCTATCGAAAGAGGCGACCTGACGCAGGAAGAAATAGACAGGCGCTGCAAACGCGTGCTGGCGGCCAAGCAATGGCTGGGGCTGGACAAGTATAAACCGGTGGCGCTGGAGAACCTGTACGAAGACCTAAACCCACCCATGGCCGACCTGATAAACAAGCGCATCGCCGAAGGGGCGGTTACTTTGCTGAGCAACCGAAAAAAGATGCTCCCGCTGCAAGAGTCACAGAAGCAAACGGTTGCCACTTTGTCTATTGGAGCTACCCGGGTGACAGCCTTTCAGCGGCAGGTGAACCAGATAGCCACTGAAACCGATCACTTCTTCATCTCACGCAAAGCTAACGCCAAAGAGACTAAGAAACTCTGGAAACAACTGAAGAAGTATGACGTGGTGCTGGTAGCGCTTTACGGCCCCGGCTTACGCCCAACTAACAATGTGGCTTATTCCAAAGATGCCACCAAGCTGGTGCAGCAACTGGCCAAGTCGAACAAAGCGGTTATTACGCTCTTCAACAATGCCTATACCTTAAACCAGTTTCCGGATATTGAGGAGAGCCGGGCACTGCTGGTGGCCTACCAGGGCTACTTTCATGCGCAGGCCGCCGCCGCTGAGGTTATCTTCGGCAAGGTGCCTGCACGCGGTAAGCTGGCTGTAACGGTAAACAAGCACTTTGCCTTTGGCGACGGCATTTACCTGAACAAACCGTTTATGGCGAGCGCTGCGGCACAATAAGCATCCTGAACCGGCAAGTTTCGTACTATAGCATCAAATGAAAAATGCTAGAAACATGCTGATGAAAAAGGCCACCTATACTTTAAATATCACTTTTATACTTTGCCTGGCTGCCCTGTTGTGGAGCTGCGATGGCCGCCGTGAGGTAGCGAGTGAGGAAGGAGACGTGACCACAACGGAAGAACGCGATACGGCCACCGTGGTGCGCTCTGGAAAAACGGCAGAGCGGGAGCTGGAGGAGTTCAGGGGCTGGCTGAACAAGCAGGCAGATAAAGGCGATACGGCCATCCGCCGTGAGTGGCCGCAGGCAAAAGAGGAGCTTCGCCGCCGCAACGCCCAACTGGAAGAGAACTTCGACAGCCTCTCCGAGAAGTCTAAAGCCGAGTACAGAGACCTGCAGAGACGCTACCGCAGCTGGGAGGAGCGCCAGGATCGCCGTATGCAACAGCCCTTGCAGGCAGAAAAAGTAACCAGTTGGCAGAAGGACCTGCTGCGCGAGTACGCCAGCATCGACCAGCTGCAACCAGCGCAGCTCCGGGAGGCCTATTTAACCTTTATCGGCACCGTACGCACCAAAAAGAGCAACTGGACCCAGAACGACTGGGACTACGTGGACCATGTGTACAGCCAGCTGAATGACCGTCGCCGCCAGCTTGAAGGACAAATCAGCACATCTGATAACCTCAAAATCCGCACCCTGCAGGCAGAGTACCTGGCCCTGGAAGGCGCCGCCGACACCAAAGATATGTTTAGGGACGTAGAAGAGTAAAGTATAAACACATCCAAAGTATAAAAGCTAACCAGCAATTATGGTTAGCTTTTATACTTGCTGGCTGCTATACATCTCATACCCTTACTTTTTCTGTCGCCAGCATGCCCCTTAGGTATGGGGAACCTGTAGCGCCTATTGTCTCCCAAGGGAAGTATAAAACCTAACTTACAGTCTACTCACCCCAGAGGCAGGGCCAATTAATTCTATTCGCAACGTCCTCTAAACTATCTGTCATTCTGTTAATAAACTTGGTAGAAGGGGGGTAAGCCTGAACTACTAGCCACCAGGATCCTTTCAGGATAACAAAAGGAAAAGGATGAAACGCTCTTACACCAAGGAATCACATTACACACGTAGTGGTTCCCTTCCTCATAGCTGACTAAATAGCATTTCGTCTTAGCCAACAAAGCTCTCAGCAGTGGGTCATTCGCTACATAGGCTACAAAGTATAACCATTTCATATCATAAAGCACCCGCACACCCAACCCTATCAACGCAGCAGGCCAGGCGCCCGGAACTTCCGCTAAGGGAGGCTCCGAGGCCTGGCCTGCTCACACAAACAACTAACCTTCAAGTATAAATGCCAAAGTATAAACTTCAGCGGAGTTGCGCTACCTGACCTGCCGCTGTTTCGCCTGCCCCGCTTTACGGTAAGCCAAAAAGAACACCTGCGGCAACACCGTCAGCGACAAAATCATACATATAAGCAAGCCACCCACAATCATGATCGCCAGGGGTTTCTGGATCTCAGAGCCCATCCCCGTCGAGAGCGCGGCCGGAAGCAAGCCCATAGAGCCCATCAGGGCAATCATCACGATAGGCCGGATGCGGGTATACACGCCGTTGCTGATGGCCTCTTTCAGCGACATTCGCCTCATGTTCTCTTTCATCACGGCAATCAGAATGATACTGTTTATGGTGTTGACCCCGAACAGGATGATGAATCCAATTCCCGCCGAAATGCCAAAGATGGTTTGCGTTGCCCAAAGCGAGATAAAGCCCCCAATAAAGGCATAAGGGATAGTGCTAGCTGCAATGAGCGTGTCCTTGACGGTGCCGAAGTTAAAGTATAGCAGGAAGAGGATGAGCAGCAAAACCGCCGGAACAATCACGGCCAACTGCTTGCTTGCCCGCTCTTTGCTTTCAAACTCGCCCGCCCACACCATTTTGTTCACAGCCGGCAGCTGCACCTCACTGGCAACTTTTGCCTTCGCCTCCGCAATCGTGCTGCCCAAATCCCTTCCCTCGATGCTAAAGCCAACGGCAATGTAGCGGCTACTGCCCTCGCGGTAGATAAAGGCCGGGCCCGTCAGGTACTGTATCGTGGCTATCTCCTTCAGAGGAATCTTGCGGTTGTCTTTGGTCGGGATGAGGATGTTGCCGATTTTCTGGTCATCATCCCTATACTCTTTGGCAAAGCGCAGCCGCACATCAAACATGCGCTCATTCTCATAGAACTTGGTAGCCGCCCGGCCACCTATGGCCATCTCCACTACCGCCTGGGCATCGGAAATATCCACCCCGTAGCGGGCTAGCTTGTGGTCGTGCAGTTGCACCCGTAGCTCGGGCAGGCCGATGTTCCGGTAAATGTTCAGGTCTTCGATGCCTTTCACATCCCGCAGGCTATTGGCCACCTGCTCGGCATACCCTTCCAGCTCAAAGAGGTCGTCCCCAAATATTTTCACCACCAAAGAGCTCTTCACGCCTGCCACATACTCTTCCACGTTGTCCTGGATGGGCTGGCTGAAACCCAATACAATGCCCGGGTAGGCCTGCAGCGCCTGCCTCATCTCATCAATCAGTGCGTCCTTATTTATCTTCCGGCTCCACTCCTTTTCTGGGTACAGCTGGATGTGGAACTCGATGTTGAAGAAGCCTGTCGGGTCGGTGCCGTCGTTGGGTCGCCCTACCTGGTTGAGCACAAACTTCACCTCTTCAAACTCCCGGAGCTTGGCCTTCATCTCCCTGGCCAGCCGCTGCGATTCCTCAATATTCACACTGTTGGGCAGCGTGGCCCTTACGTAGAGGGCTCCCTCGTTCAGCTTGGGTATAAACTCAGAGCCGTAGAACAGAAAGCTTGCCGTGCAGACGGCCAGGATACCCACAAAGCCAGCCACAACGGCCTTTTTACGCCTGAAGCTCCACAGAAACAGGTTGAACAGGTTATTGCGGAAGAAGCGGGAGATGAAGTTCTCCTTCTCCTTGATGTCTCTTTTCAGCATCACTTTGCACAGGGCAGGTACGTAGGTGATGCTCAGCAGCAGCGACCCAAGCAGAGCGTACCCCAGCGTAAAGGCCAGCGGAGAGAACATCTTCCCTTCTACTTTCTGGAAAGAGAAGATAGGAAGCAGGGCCACGATGAGGATAATCTGGGCGAACACGATGTAGGTAGCCACACTGCCCGCGCTCTTCTTTATCAGCCCTGATTTACTCATTCGGTTAAACCGCTCCATCCCGAGCTGGTGCGCCCGCCTTTCCATCGCCACAAAAACCGTCTCCACAATCACCAGCGTACCTTCCAGCAACAGGCCAAAGTCAATGGCGCCCAAGGAAATCAGGTTGGCCGGCAGGCCCTGGATGCGCAGCATCACAATGGCAAACAAAAAGGAAAGCGGGATAACGGAGGCGACGATAACGGTAGTGCGCCAGTTGAACAGAAAGATAAAGACGATGACAGATACGAGGAAGATTCCCTCCACCAGGTTCTTGCTCACGGTGCTCACTGTGGCATCCACCAGGTCGGTGCGGTCGATAAAGGGTTCTATCTGTACATCCTTCGGTAGGATGCGGTCGTTCAGGTCGGCAATTCTATCCTTTAGCCGCGCGATAACGTCGCCCGGGTTTTCTCCGCGAAGCATGATGACGATGCCCTGCACCAAATCATCCTCGTCCTGCAGGCCCACCACGCCTAAGCGCGGCTTGGCAGATACTTCCACCTCAGCCACGTGCTTTACCAGGATGGGGTTGGTTCCCCTTACCTCTATCAGAATGTTTTCGATATCGGCAATGCTCTCCAACAAGCCTACGCCGCGCACGACATAGGCCTGGCTTCCGCGCTCTATCACGTCGCCCCCCACGTTGATGTTGCTCTTCGACACTGCCTCGTATACTTCCAGGGGAGACAGGTCGTAGTTGGCCAGCTTGGTAGGGTTAATCCGGATTTCGTAGATTTTTTCCTCGCCTCCAAAGCTCACCACATCGGCCACGCCGGGCACTGCGACTAGCTCCCGCTCAATCACCCAGTCGTGGATAGCGGTGAGCTCTTTAATGGGCCTTTTGCTCTTGAGCACATACCGGAAAATCTCACCGGTGGCCCCGTAAGGCGGCTCAATGCCTGCATCCGCACCGTCCGGCAAGTCCACGCCCTGCAAGCGGTTGGCGGCATACTGCTGCGCGTAGAAATCTTCCACCCCATCCTCAAAAATCACCGTCACCACCGACAGGCCAAAAAGCGAGATGGAGCGCACCTCCGACTTCTTGGGGATGGTGTTCATCTCCTTCATGAGGGGCAGTGTGATGAATTTCTCCACCTCCTCGGCGCTTCTGCCCGGCCACTGGGTAATGATACGGGCGCGGGTGTTGGTTACATCCGGGAACGCCTCGATGGGTGTGTTGATGTAGCTGATAACCCCTGCCACTAATAACAATCCCGTCAGAAAGAACACGATGATGGAGTTCTTCAGCGAGAAGGCGACAATGCCTTGTATAAACTTTTGCATGCGTCCTAATCCTGTAAGTTCTTAAGCTGCTCGTAAACCAGAAGCTGATTTTTTGAAACAAGTGTCTCGTCTTCCTTTAGCCCGGCGGCGAGAAAGGTGGTGCCGTTGCTACTGGTCAGGACCTCCACTTTCCGGATTTCCAGTTCGCAATCCGAGCGGTGCACAATCACGAAGTCCTGGTTGTTGTCGAACACCAGCGCCCTGGTCGGGATGCTCAGGGCCTCGATGTCTCGCTCTTTCAAGGCCATCACATCTACCAGCATTCCCGGCTTAAACTTCAAGTCTGTGTTGGGCAGCACAATCCTCGCCTTCAGCACCCTGGCCTCATTATCGTATACTTGCGAGACAGCCGCCACCTTTCCTTTAAAGGTTTCATCCGGATAAGAGAGGGATTTAATATCAACCGACATGCCCTCCTGCACATACTGCACGTTGGAGGCATGGATATTGGCCATCACCCATACTTCGCTCAGGTCAGAAATCGTGAAGAGGGGCTCTCCCTCTGCCGAAATCTGCGTCCCGGCTGCGATGGATTTGGAGGTGATAATGCCGGAGGTAGGGGCCTTTATCTGGAACACGCCTTTCTCGGGGCTAGCGCTGTACAGGGTCAGGTTGGCGTTTACCCGCTGCAGTTGGGACTTAAGTATGTCCAGCTCACTTTGCGCCTCCAGCAGGTCGCGCTGCGACGAAACGCCGTCCTCATACATAGACTTAGTGGATTGCAGCCTGCTCTCGGCCACCTGTAGCTGCAGCTCCAGGTTTTTCTTTTCGGCCTGCAGGCTGCTCAGTTCGGAGCTGCGCAGCTCGGCCAGCACCTGCCCTTTCGCCACTTTGTCCCCCAGCGAGAAGTAGGTGTTGGAGATAACGCCCCCCACCAGGCTCACGAACTGCACTACCTTGTCCGGGTTGGTCTCCACGGCTCCGGTAAGCGGGATGCCTTCGGTTACCTGCTTGCTGACAGGTTGCTCAAACGCCAGTTTCTGCCGGAAAGAGTCTTCCAAGCAAAACGTCTCCACGCGCTCCGATTGTGACACCTCCGGATTATTGCTGCCACACCCACTGAACACCAGTGCGGCTAAACATGACCAAGCAGCATGTTGTGTTATTTTCATCTTTCTTATCCGTTAGTAATTGATGATATCCTGGCCTATAGCGAAGTTCAGCTCCTCGGCTTTGTCGTTGAGCTCCTTGCCCGCCTCCAGTATGATTTTCTTGTTTTCCAGGTAAGCCTCCATGAAGTCGAGGTACTCGAGCAGGCTGATGTTTCTGCCCGTCAGGTTGCGGGTATAGCTGCTGAGCAACTCATCGAGCGAGCGCTCATAATCCGGCTCAATCTGGCTGTAGAAGTGCAAGGCGTTGCGCAGGTTCTGGTAGGCCAATACCGTTTCGCTTTCTATACTTTGGTCTTTGTGCTGGAAGAGTAACTTCGCTTGTTCTCTGCCGATTTTGGCAGCCTTGATATTGCCCTGGTTGCGGTTAAAGAACGGCAGGTCCATGGCCACGCCGAAGCCAACAAAGTTATACATGAAGTTGCCGCCCCTGTCGTAGCCGCCGCTCAGCGTCAGGTCAGGCACCCGCTGGGCGCGCTCGTAAGTATAAAGCTTGTCGAAGTAGGTCTGCTCCAACTCAGCCAGTTTGTAATCCGGCCTGGCCTCTTTGGCCTGCGACACCAGGTGCTCGAGTGCCAGCGCCTGCAGCTGCTGGGTATCCCGGGTATACCCGTCGTCGGTAAGCTCCAGGTGCGTATGGGCGGGCAGTCGCATGAGCAGCTTCAGCTCCTTTTGCGCCTCGTTCAGGTCTTCGTTCAGCGCACTGATGTTTTTGGCGAGCTCGAGCTCCAGCGCCTTCAGGCGGATGTACTCTCCCCGGGGGATGCTACCCTGCGCTACCTGCCGTTTGTAGGCCTGAGTGAGCTGCTGTACAGATTTGAGCTGCCCATGATACGTATCCCGGACGCCCTGCAGGTACTGCAGGTTGGTCAGCTGGCCACGAAATTCCATTTTCAGGTGGCGCAGCAGGTCCTCGAAATACTGGCGTGATTTATCCACGCTTACCTGCTCCAGGGCCATCAGCTTTTTGCGCTTGCCCGCCGTGAGCACCAGCTGCTCAATGCTGAGGCTGATTTGCTGGTTTCTGCCGAAGCTGCCCCCGTTAAACCCTTGCAGCTCCTCCCCGAAAACACGCAACTGCCTGTCGGTTGCCCACAGGTTAACCTCATCCACGGAGAGGCTGGGGTTGGGCCACAGCTTTGCCTGCAACAGCACGGCCTCTGCTTGCGAAATCTGCAAGCTCTCGGCCATCAAGAGTAAGTTTTCTTTTAGAAAGCGGGTCTCGCTCTGCTCACGGCTGAGCCGTAGCGTATCCTGTGCCCTGGCCGGGAAAGAAAGTAAGAGAAGAAGAAAGTATAACGTGCCGAACTTAATGATATCCATTTTACCTCGCTGCTTTTAACTGCAGGCAAAGGTCCGGGCAGCGAGATTAAAAAAGCCTTAAGGCGGATAAAAATTACCTTAAGGGGAAGGTCAGTTCAAACACATTGAATTGGTTGTCGGCGTGCGCGTACTCGATGGTGCCGTGGTGGAGGTTGATGATTCTCTTGACCAGCACCAGGCCCAGTCCAAAACCGCCCTTGCCGCGGCTGTTCTCCCCCCGGAAGAAATGATTGAACAGGTACTTTTGCTCCTCCTGGCTCACGGCCTTGCCTGAGTTGCTAAACTGCACCTTTAGCTGACTGGGGCTGGAGCAGTCGATGCTGATTTTTGCCGAGCCGTTATCCGCATAGCTAATGCAGTTGGCCAGAATATTCTGAAATGCTTGCCGCAGGAGCATCCTGTTCGCTCTTATCTCCAGCCTGGTCTCATCAATGTTCTCCGGGAAAAAGTTGAGCTCAAAGGTAAAGGTGGGGTGAATGAGGTTGAAGCCTTCCAC
This sequence comes from Pontibacter chinhatensis, assembly GCF_900113285.1. GTDB lineage: Bacteria > Bacteroidota > Bacteroidia > Cytophagales > Hymenobacteraceae > Pontibacter > Pontibacter chinhatensis. The sequence continues at coordinate 173,798 of NZ_FOOT01000005.1, read as the reverse complement.
TAAATCAAAAATCAGCTCATCTACCCGGACGGCCTGCGTAAAAACCTCCTGCCCAGCCTCCAGCTTGGAGATTTCGAGCAACGTGTTGATGATGTCGCCCAGCGATTTGCCGTTTGTGATTTGCTCCTCCAGTTGCCGGTTCAGGTCGCCGGGGAGCTGGTTTTGCCCAATCCGCTCCAGCTCAGATACCAGAATTGCAATGGGTGTCTTTAGCTCGTGGGAGATGTGGTGGATGGTATGTTTCTGGAAATCAAACGACTCGTTGGTGCGCTTCAGCAGCTGGTGGAACTTCTCGTTCAGGTAATTGAGCTCGTAGGTGTTGGTGTGCAGCGCGGTGTAGTCAGGGTTATCGCCCACCTTAAAACGGCCCAGCTTCTGCGCAAGCCTGATGATAGGCTCCGAAATACGCTTGGATAGGAACAGCGAGATAAACACCACCAGGGCAGAGATGGAGATAAAGATAAAAATCAGGGTATTGCGCAGGAAGGTGAGCTTGGTATAACCAAACTTGTCGTACGCCTTGCTGATGGCATAGAAGTGGGTGTTCGCCCTTTCCTCGTAGACACCAATAATCTCGTAGCCGTTTTCCTTTAGTTCCAGCTCCCGCATGGCAGGAGACAGTTGGGTAAGTATAGCGTTTCTGTTGGCGATGGGCAGGTCGTCCACGCTTTCATAAATCAGGTCCTTGTGCCGGTCAAAAATCAGCACCTTCTCGTCGTAGAAGTCGTGGATGGTGAGCCGGTCCATCATCTCGGTGAGGTTCTCGCTCATCTCCTTATACTTGGCCAGCAGCTCAATCGTCAGCTTGATTTTCTCCCGCTGCCTTTGCCGGAACTCCTGCTCCCGGTGCTCTGCGAAAAGCAAGTAAATAACGGTAAGCGAAATGGCTGTCAGGGTGATGACAGTGCTAGAGAAGTATAAAAGTATTCTGTTCTGTAGCTTCATTCAAACGCAATAAAGTACCCGAACCCTACTTTTGTCTTGATGCTTTCCTTTCCAAAGGGCTTGTCCACCTTGTTGCGCAGAAAGTTTACGTACACCTCCACCGTGTTCGTGTTCACATCCAGGGCGCTTCCCCAAATCTCGCTGATAAGGTCTTTTTTAGAAACGACTTCCCCGGCATGCTCGCAAAGCCTTTTTAGAATCTGGTACTCCCGCGGCGTCAGGGCTATCTCCTTGCCCTGCCTCGTCACCTTTTTCTGTGCGGTATGGATGCTGATATCACCGGCAACGATTATGTCGTTTACGCCAGAAGCTGTCTGCTGCTGGTTTGCCCGCTTCAGCAGGGCCTTGACGCGCATCACCAGCTCCCGCATAAAAAAGGGCTTGGTCAGGTAGTCGTCCGCGCCGCACTCAAACCCCTTTACCTTGTCTTCCAGCTCGGAGAAAGCCGTTAGCATCAGTACCGGGGTGGTGGTGTTGAGGATTCTGTAGTCCTTGCACAGATCGTAGCCTGTCTTGCCAGGCAGGTTAATGTCCATCACAATGCAGTCGTACGCCTCTCTGCGCAGCAGTTTCTCTGCCAGCAAACCGTCAAAAACGCCTTCTGCCTGAAATCCTTCATGCTTCAGGGCTTTGATGATGTTGCTGTTCAGGGTAGGGTCGTCTTCTACTATCAGTATCCTCATGGGGGCAAAGGTAAGCATTTTGGCCGTGCCGGTTTTTGGGACCTTGCCAGTACCGCATTTATACTTTATCACTCAAGTATACTATAACACTCAAGTTACGATTACTAATTTGATGTGAAGGTGTAAACCCACCCCCTTAGAGCTACGCTCGAGAGCTCATGGGGTGGGTTTATCGGAACTTAAGTTTTATACTTACTCTTGCGCGCTGAAGGAACTTCGCAGTCTTCTTACCCCCTCCTGCTCAGCTTGGCCCACTGCTGCGCGATGATGGTTTTAGCATCCGGTGTCTCGAGAGCGTCCAGCTCTTCCGGCGTCAGGTGCAGGATTTCGATGAATTCGTGCTCATGGGCGTTGCCGCCGCCTGCGCCGTTCTGCTTCGTCACCTCGGCATAGTATAGCATCACCCGCTCGGTAGTGCCGCCCGGCGAGGAATAGAACGTGTACAGGTGCTGCAGCCTATCGACGTGGTAGCCGGTTTCCTCCTCAATTTCGCGGGTTATACTTTCCTCGGGCTGCTCGCCTTTGTCTACCATGCCAGCCACTACCTCCACCAGCTCCGACTCCGAACCCACCCGGAATTGTCTGGTCAGGATGTACTGCTGCTTCTCGGTATCAAACACCAAGGCGGCCACGGCATCGCCACGGTCAAACTGCTCGCGGGTGAAGGTGTGCCCCTGCTGCTCTACGGTTAGTTTATAAATCTTAAAGTAGCCATCATAGGCCTTTTCTCTGCTCTTGATATCCATAAGGGTGAATGTTTGGCAAGTATAAAATTAGCAAATCTGACCTATAGGCCAGTTATACTTTGTGTAAGTATAAACTATACTTCGTTGTTTTTAGTCTCAGCCTTCTGCGTGCGCTCCGTCAGCCACGACTCCGACAGCGGCGTTTCGCTCTCGTAGCCCCTGGCCCTGTTTTTCCCAATGCCTCCCTCACCGGGAAGTATGGCATTTACCAGCGCCAGTATATCCGTGGTGAGGCCCGGCGAGAGCCTGTGCAGCAACTCACCGATTGTAGCAAAGGCAGTAGTAGTCACGGTAGCATCTCCGTGGCGCAGGGCGTTCAGCATCTGGCGGGCAGATTGCTCTGCGGAAATAGAGGTAATCGGGCTCGAGTCCATGATCTTGAACAGCGTATACTCCTCCTTGTGGTGCCCTTTGATATAGGCATGGCGTGGGCTGCCTGTTTGCATCAGCCCCGGGGTAGCGGTGGTAACCAGGATGTTATACTTTTTCAGCTCGGCCCGCAGCCCCTCCGACAAACCTACCAGGGCAAACTTGCTGGCGCTGTAGGGCACCAGGTGCGGCACACTTATCCTGCCGCCAATGGAGGCGATGTTGAGGATGCGGCCGCCGCCCCGGGCCTTCATGGCGGGCAGCACAGCCAGGGTCGTGTAAATCGGTCCCCAATAATGTATGTTGATGGCCTCCTCAAATTCCTGCACCGTCATCTCTGCCACCGGACCGGCATGGATGATACCGGCATTGTTGATCAGCACGTCAATCGGGCTGAACTCGTTCTGCACATTGGTAATCATGTCGTTTACCTGCTGCTCGTCGGTTACGTCGCATTTCTGCACCAGCACCTCGGCACCGTTCCCGGCCAGCTCCATGCGTGCATTTTCCAGCTCGGTTTCGTCGCGGGCGCAGAGCACCAGCCTGGCTCCTTCCTTTGCCAGTTGCCGCGCCATCACCAGCCCAAGCCCACGGCTGCCGCCCGTTATCAGCACAGTCTTGCCGTTAAAGTCATAGGCGGTAAGGCTCCGGATTACGGCGCGTCCCACAGCCAGCGCACTGACGCCCGCGGCCAGCCAGAAGAGGTTATTTCCGTCTTTTGTTTTCATAGCGGTAGAAGTATAAAATAAGGGCAGGTGCCTTTGTGCACCTGCCCTTACCTCTACGTCGGTAGAATTAGCGGGGTTAAGTATAAACTGGCTAGGGTTTCTTGGAGAAGATCTTGTTTTTAAAAACCGGGGTATACTGCAGCTTGATGGCCAGCACACCATACTCATCCTTGCGGGAGCCGTTGGTAAGGGTGGCAGGAATGTTATCGAGCAAATCGGTGCTGGTGATGCGGTACCCCAGCTCGCCAGCCAGGCTAAACTCGTCGTTGATGTAGAACCGGATACCCCCGCCCACCGGCACAACTGCCGCAAAAGCCGGGTACTTCTGCTGCGGATCATAGGTCACCTGCGAGTCGTTGAGCTTGCGGTCGGCGGGGAAGGAAGTGGCGTTATAGTATAAACCGCCCAAGCCTACCCGTATGTAGGGCACCATAAAGCGCTTACGCTTAGCCCGGTAATTACCGGAGCCCGCATAACTGTCGAGCAGGTTAACCACCGCAGACGCCGCCACCTCTATCACCTCCGACTCGAAGGCAATATTGAGCGGTGCATCTGTATTTTTCTCCACTGCCCCAAGCTTTACATAGTCTATCGTACCGCTCACCCCGAAGTATGGCGAAAACTTATACAGCCCCCCCACGCTTACATTCGGGCCAAAGTCGTTGCAGTCCCAGCTGCCGCAAATGTCGCTGCGCACGGCCGTTACCCCGCCTCCGAGCAGAATTACCCAACCCCGCTCCAGCACATTGGTTTCCTTGCTTCCGCGCTTATAGCGGTATTGCTGCGCCAGTGCATCCCAGGGGTTTAGTAAGAGAAGAAGTAAAAGTGTAAGCAGATAGTATCGCTTCCTGTTCATATCATCAGACAGGTTAAACATCTTTTTTGAGTAGGCAGGCAATCCCTTCAGGTGCCTTAATTGTCCTCTTCTCTACGTTTTATCGGGCAGAAGGATGGCAGTTTCCTGATAAATATATGGAAATATCAGAATAATTAAAGTATAAAATATTGATAAACGGAGCACCCCATCCCGGATGGTACCTGGGCGCCTACCTGGCTAACTATTGCGCACGCGCCGGCAGCCGGTGCAAGTGATTATCCATCAGCTCCAGAAAGTCTATCACCAGGGCCGCTGCATCCGGGTAAAAGTTTGGGTTGATGTTCTCGTAATCGTCGGAAGGCTTGTGGTAGTGCGGGTGGTCCTCTACCCCAAAGTATACGTAGGGGATGCCCCGCTCATGAAACCGGAAATGGTCCGACTGGCCGGTCCAGTCGTCGCGGCCCTGTGCAGGGTTGTCGTGGCCTAAAAGCAGGCGTGCGTGCTTGCGGGGCTTCACTTTCTGCAAGTATGGCTTCAGCTGCGGGTAATGGTAAGCGCCGCTGGCATATAGTTCGCCTTTGTTGTTAATGCTGAGCATGTCCATGTTCACGTTGAGCAGGATATTGGCCAGAGGCACCGGTGGGTTGTCCAGAAAGGCTTTGGCGCCTTGCAGACCCAATTCCTCGCCATCCAGGGCGGCAAAGATGATGGTGTGCTTGGGAGGATGCTTCGTGAAATGCGCCGCTGCGGCCAGCAAGGCACCTACCCCGGAGGCATTGTCGTCAGCCCCGTTGTAGATATCCCCGTTGCGCTGCCCCACATGGTCGTAATGAGCGGTTACCACAATCACTTTATCTGACTTTCCGGGAATGTAGCCAATCAGGTTAGTAGCCTGCTCCACCTGCGCCCTTCTGGAGTCTATTCGGAAATGCTGCTTGTAAGTATCGCCAAACGGCTTCAGTCCTAGGTCCTGAAAACGCTTCAGGAGGTATTCCTGCGCCATGAGGTTTCCTTCGGTGCCGCTTAAGCGCCCCTGCATGGAGTCGGCGGCCAGCACCTTTACATCCCGCAGCAACGTGGCGGCATCGGGTTTACTTTTCTGCGCCAGCCCCAAAACAGGAGTAGCAAGTATAAAAGCGAATGTGAGTAGTTTCTTCATAAGTATAAAAACCGAAGGTAAGCGTTGCGCGCGGTTATGGCAAGTTTGGGATGAGCATAGTCTGCTTATACTTTATATGCCTACAGTTAGCCTTTCCTTAGCTTTAGAGAAATGCTGCCATACCCGGTCCAACCACCCCTGGCCCCTCCTTGTCTAAGGCTGGGAGTCTGTGATTACTGTTTCTTAAGTATAAGTTGCATAGCTGCTGTTATCGTGCGGACAGGTCGCGACCTGTCCCTACAAGTATAAACCCACCCCTGCCCCTCCCAAGAGGGGAATTTATACATTCCACATTCACTGTCATCTCGAGCAGCGCGAGAGATCTATCGGAATTCTATTTAGATCTCTCCCAAAGGTCGAGATGACAAATAAGGTAGAAATCTAAATGATTCCCAGTTTTTCTGGGAGGCGCCTATGCGAGTTTTTCCGGTGCCGCAGGCAGCCCGAGGCACGAGGGCAGGAAAAGCTCCCAGCGCCGAGCGGGAAAACGAGGCCTCCCGGCCTGGGAGGGCATTAAAGTATAGATGCAACTTTAGGCAAGTGGGGATGGAGGATGAACGGTGGTTTGGAAGTATAGCTTGGTTCAAGTGGAAAGAAGCAGCGGCTATGAAAGCATAAAGTATAAGCCGGAAAGTATAAAGTATAAATAAAACAGCCTCTGCTACACCGGAAAACCGGCACAGCAGAGGCTGCTACCTTTGGCAATGACTTATATCTTACAGCGACCTCACCCACTCAATCCAGTTGCGCTGGCGGTGCGGTTGATTGCTGTTAGTATCTTGATGTGAATTGGAGGAATGGGTTTCCTGGGCTGTAACGGTACTGCGGCTTCCTATAATCTCACCCGGATTTACCCAACCGGAGTGGCGCATGTAAAATTTGATGGCACTTGCTTCTACAAACAGTTCTTCCGTTTTTAAATCGTTGTAGGTCATCTTCTTCGTTGGTTGAAAATTGGATATTTGCTTCAGTACTCCAACAGAAGGTGCTAAAAAATCGTGCCACTACGATTGCATTCCCTTAAAAGTTACAAACCCATCATAAAATTTTAAATAAACTTCCGGAAACACAAAGACCAGGCGGCAAACCTGGTCTTTATACTATCCTTTTATCTTGATGAAGGCGGGCAGCTCGAAGGGTCCGACTGAGGTTTGAATCGTGGGCTTTATCTGCAGGGTTATCTTAGGCCGGTCGGCGCTGTCCTTGTTCAGGAGCGTGGCCAGGCGGAGCAGGTTGTTCAGGTCTGGCTGGTTGCCGCCATCGGTGGCAAAAGTTAACGGCGAGCTGATGGTGATGGTGTTCAGCCCGTTTTTGAGTTCTACCGGCTCGCTTACCAAACCATTCAGCGTATGCTTGTCGTCCACCAGCAGTTGCCATTTCAGTTGCGTTACCGTCATGGTGCGCTCCTGGCTCCCCTCAGGTAGCTCCACGTTCAACCCTATAGTGGATACAGCGGTCAGCGCGTTTTGGGAGAAGGCCGTGTAAAGCGTGGCGGCATCGTTGAAGGAGAAATCCTGCGGACGCTTCTTCTTAAGCAAATCAACGCCGTTCACCTCCATCTGATCTATACTTTGCAAATCATATTTTGCCTCCTTGAAGGCCTCTACGTCATTCTTTGTTTTACACGCAAAGCCAACAACCAACAGCATCAGCAAGAGCGCGTAGTTACTTATCTTCTTCATTCTCATTCCTAAAATTACCTTTTCATTACTTTCCCGGAGCCCGACATATCCGAGGAAACGCTTGGGTTGCCGGCGTAGTATACCTGGCCGCTGCCGCTCACGTCGGCCTTCATCTCTTCTTCGGCCGTTACCTCTGCCCTGCCCGAGCCGGAAATATCCACCTGCACTGTGCGGCTGTTCAGGTCATAGGCGTTATACTTGCCGGAGCCCGAGATAGAGATGTCCTGCACGTCGGCTACGCCTGCCGCATGAATTGTGCCAGAGCCGCTGATACGGGCGCTCACTTTCTCGGCTGCCAAACGCAGCAGCACCTTACCAGAACCCGACACACCCGCATTAAATTCCCGACTCTCGAACACATCCTGCAACTCCACCGCACCGGAACCACTTACCCGCGCAGTGTGCAGCTCCGGCACCGTGATGTATACTTCCACGGTTTCATGGTTGCCCAGGCATTGCTTAAAACCTATTTCCCAAGTGCCGTCGCCGTTTATGTCGGTTTTAAGCTCGTTCAGGATGTTCGCCTGCCCCTTTACCTCCACCTGCTGCCGCTCTCCCCTGGAGATGTATACTTTAGTGCCGCCGCTCACGTCAACACCGCTGAGGCGCGCGAGTTCTAGGGTGCGGCTTTCCACATCGCCCTCGCCCCGGAGGCAGTTCAGGTTACAGGAAGTGAACGCACCCACCAGCATGAGCAGGGAAAGGGACAGCGGCAGTTTCAGGATTTTCATAGTTTATAGATTTTATACTTTTTGCTGCAATATATTAATTTTCAAAGTATAAAAAAGGCCACGACGCTTCCCTGCGATGTGGCCTTACCTGCGGCTTTTGTGCTATACTTTATGCCAGGTGCCCTACCCGCTGTCCTTGCTTGTTCACCAGTTCGCCCCTTTCGGTAATGAAAACGGTTCTCAGGTACTCGCTCTCAAAATAATATGGGTAGCGCGCATCTCCGGTTTTCACCAGCTTCCCGATTACCCGGGGGCCATCTTTGGTCAGGTGCACCAGCTGGAGGCGCGTGGTGAGGTAAAACTGCTCGCGGGGCGCTTGGCTAAACACCACCTTGGAGAGCACCATGCGGCTGCTGAGCGAAGCCGACTGAGCGGCGGGCTGCTGCTGGGCCACACGCGGCTGGCGTGGCGCTGGCTCTATAGCCCGGCTATCGGGTTTGGGATTGCTGGCGCTGGCCAGCAGTTGCTCGTCAGCGCTGCGCCATCCTTTGCTGATGGCGGCCAGGCGGTAACTACGGCCCGGGTGCGAACGCGAGGTTTCCTCTTCCGAAAGCAGGTTGATGGCGGCCTGTGCCTCGGCCAAACTGGCTCCCATCTTCCGCAGCACAAAACCCGAGAACTCATCAGCCTCCAGTTCATCGGCGGGGTTACTGCCGCTGCGGCTCAGGGTATGGCCATTCAGGTGGTGGCCTATCTCATGGGCCAGTATACTTACGCCGGCCCAGTCGGTGTGCACGGCATTATTGATGGCATCCAGAAAGCGTTCACTGTAAAGGATGTAACGCTTGCCGTTGTAGATGACAGCGGCGGCATTGTCTATATCGGCGGCACGCAGCTCGAAGCGGGGCTTCAGGCCCACCACGTTGATTATCTCCTGCACAATATCGCGGGTATCGGATTGCACAGCCACAGCGGCAGGAGGCACTGCTGCGGCTGCAGCCTCTTGCACCAGCACCGGGGCAAGTACAAGGCTAAGTACTACAGCTATTTTTTTGAAGTATGGCATGGTAAAATCTTTAGTATGAAGCGGCTATACCTGAGAACGCAGGTTCCGGCACGGCTAGTATAATAGCAAGTATGCTGCCAAAAATGCAGTATCCATGCACTTTTGTACCATTCGCTGGCAGCTCCCTCTTTTATCATTTTTCCGGATCGCTTATTTTCGCTTTTCTAACCTTTAGCCATGCTTCTACTTCTTGTGCTGCTTTACCTGCTCTTCAACGTGGGGGTAGGATTCTGGGCCTCCAGGCGCGTTAAAAACACCACGGACTTTCTGCTGGCGGGTAGGCAGCTGCCCTTCTACATGTCCACCGCGGTGGTGTTTGCCACCTGGTTCGGCTCCGAAACTATGTTGGGGGCCTCCTCTGAATTCGCGCAGCACGGGCTGCTGGGGGTGATTGAAGACCCGTTTGGCGCCGCGCTCTGCCTGGTGCTGGTGGGGTTGTTCTTTGCCAAACGGCTTTACCGCATGAACCTGCTCACCATGGGCGACTACTACCGGGTGCGTTACAACCGCCTGACCGAGCAAATCGCCGGCTTTTTCATGATCATCTCCTATTTCGGGTGGATCGCAGCGCAAATGGTGGCCCTGGGCATCGTCATGAACCAGGTGTTCGGCATCTCCACAGCCACAGGTATTGTGCTGGGAAGCACGCTGGTGGTGGGCTATACTTTTATGGGCGGCATGTGGTCGGTGTCGGTCACGGATTTTGTGCAGACGGTGATGATCATCGGTGGGCTGATTTTTATTTCGTGGGAGTTGATGCAGGAAGTGCCGCTGCAGCAGGTCACTGCCGCGCTGCCCGAAGGCTTTTTCCGGTTTGTGCCGCAGGAGCGCGACAGCATCAGCTGGCTCAACTACTTTGCCCTTTGGATCACGATTGGGCTGGGCTCCATTCCGCAGCAGGATGTGTTTCAGCGGGTGATGTCGGCGCGGTCGGAGCGCGTGGCGGTGGCCTCCTCTATAGCAGCCGGCTTTTTATACCTGACAGTAGCCTTTATGCCCCTTGTGCTAGCGCTTTACGCCAAAGAGCTACACCCGAACCTGCTCCAGGAAGATACCCAACTGCTGGTACCCGGCCTTGTGATGGGTTCCTCCTCGCTGGCGGTGCAGGTACTGTTTTTCGGGGCCCTGCTGTCGGCTATCATCAGCACGGCCAGCGGCGCTATACTTGCCCCGGCCGCCGTGCTAAGCGAAAACATGCTGCGGCCTCTCCTCCCCAACATCAACGACAAGGGATTGCTGCTGCTCTCCCGGCTGAGCGTGTTGCTGGTGGCAGCCGTGTCGCTGGGCATGGCGCTGATGCGCAGCAATATCCATGAACTGGTGAGCGAATCTTCGGCTTTGAGTTTGGTGAGCTTGTTTGTGCCGCTGGTGGCGGGCATGTTCTGGCGCAAAACCACCTCTGCTGCGGCCATTTTCTCTATGCTGGCCGGAATGGGCGTATGGCTGCTGGCTTTATACCTGGACACTGCCGTCAATCCCATGCTCTACGGGCTGGCCGGAAGTATAGGCGGGCTCTTTTTAGGCCAACTCCTCCCCAAAAACCGTGTGCCAAAACAGGACAAAGTACGAGAACAAGTTGCCCGCTGAAACCTGGTCGCTATTTTTACAGATTCCGTACTAATCAAACCACCAATCCGTACACCCAATCAATATAAAACGCCTCCGGAGCAAGTTCCCCGGAGGCGTTTTATGTGTCGCTTAGTTTATAGGGAAGGCAATGCCTACCTGAATGGCAATCTGCTCCAGCGGCGTTTTATACTTTAGTTGTGCGTTGAGGTCCAGCGTTTCGGTGATGGGATAAACTAAACCGGCTCCGAGGTTAATTCCTGCCTTGTTTAATCAGCTAGTAGAAGTGCCTAATATCTTTTTGCACATGCAATAAAAAATGCGGCTCCCGCTGGTGCAGGAGCCGCCTTAAAGCATTAAATCAATAAAGATTACAGGCTGAACAGGTAAGCCAGGGAAACGCCGATCACTCTATTAGAGGATTTAAAAGCACCATCCGGGCGACCATCTTTATACTTGGTGTCGTCTGAGAAACCGTAGCCATAGCGCACATCCAGGTTAAGGGAGCCCGGGCCTACCCTATATGCGGCACCTATACCAATGCTTGCACCTAAATCAAGTCTGTTCTCCTTGTAATCATCCTCGTCATAGTTTTTTGTGAACTCATAATCATCCTCAATTTTCCTCCCCATGAATTCTGCTTTCACTTTGCCGCTCATCCAGTATCCCAGATAAGGGCCTGCTGTAACAAACCCCTGAAAGTCTTCAGAACCAAATGACAGCTTAGCTAATACAGGGATTTCAAGGTAATTTTTCTTGTGTTCAATTTTCAAAGACATGTCATAATCAGATTCTTCTGCCTTTAGTCCTTTCTGAGAGTAAAGCAGTTCAGGCTGTATGGAGAACATTTCATTGATACCAAAGTTGGCAACCACGCCAAACTGAGCTCCGGTTATTGATTTTGCATGATCGTTCATGTCTTTGCGATCTTCCTTTTCGTCCCCGCCGACGGCTCTCATGGTAGCAAAATTAACCCCTACCCGAGGGCCGATGGTAATTGACTGTGCCATAGAAGTGTAGCCTAAGGCAACCACAAACAGCAGGGTAAGTAAAAATTTGTTTTTCATAAATAGGTTTTAAAATGATTGGATGTGGCAAATATCCAAAATCTTTATCATATATATGCTTTGTACTATATCATTATTTTCGACCTGTTTTACAGAACCCGGTTGTTTTAAACACTAAAAAGCCCCCGCTATACTTTAGCAGGGGCTTTTATATAAATTCATACTTCCCAAACTTTGTCAAACCTTGCATTTCCAGCTGCGCTAGTTATACATGACAAGTCTTTCATTAACTCTTCCTCTCTATACCTATATAAGCGGCGCCATATTCTATAATCAGACTTATCCCTAGGCAAATCTTGTTATCTACTTACAATAAAACAGCTGCAACTAAATAAAAATCAATTATTTGTTAACCCAATTCTATATCCCGTATTTAAAGAAATATTAATGCTTGCGCCAGCTCGGTCTGGCTGAGCCCCACCCAAAGACAGTCTTCTGCTAAGAAAGCAGCCTGTTGCATGAGTTCTAATATAGTATAATTGTCACCCTCCTCCTTCAATGTTCCCTCGCTATCTCCAGCCGAAAGGGATTAACATACTGGTAGCTACTTGTAGGTTGTCACTTTATTACTGTATCATGAAAACATACTTACTCTCCATCACAATTCTTATCCTTTCGCTGCAGCCTCTACTTGCCCAGGTAACAAAGCCGGTGTTGGATTGCACCAGGGAGCCTAATCCCGTTACAATTTCGCAGCAAAAGCTGCTGCGTCAGGCATCAGACACAACACGGGCCAATAAGGTGGCTGTATATTATGTCCTGCCCAGGGATGCTTCTTATAGCCAGGAGGAGTATGACGCTATCAGAAAAGCCACAAGAGAGATACAGGCCTGGTTTCAGATAAACACTGGCGGAGTAACCTATACCTTCAGCTTCCCGGACACCGTGGTGGTGTACGAGGCTTTGGAAAACACTGCTTACTACGCAGATGATTGGTGGAGCATGCTACTTCCCGAAATGGAGCAGCAAGGTCTACCTATCTGGCAGGACGGTACGGTTGCAAGCCTTTGGATTAAGACAGGTCAGCCTTACGGCATCGGTTTGGGGGCGCAATGGTGCGACGGCTATTGTGGGGTAGCCATGGCTGGGGTTGAGAACTTCCCCGAATTTAACAACACTGGCGTATGCTCAGGCGGCACCGGCGTAAATGCCTGGCCCTGCGTGCCCCACGGAACGATGGCCCACGAACTAGGCCACGCCTTCGGATTATCGCACCCGGCTGAGGTGGAAGAGACAGCAGAGGTAGCTGACCACAGCGTGATGCAAACACACTGGAACTACCCATACTATGCACCGGAACACCAGCAACCCTGGGGGCTGCTCACAACAGAACGAACTCACCTCTGGGAAAATCCATTCCTCTATAAAGGCATTAAACTGAAGCAGATTTATACAGCGGATGTGGTGAACCTTCCTGTTACCGGGCCAACCCCAGAGGCCAGGTTTAAAGCTGTGAGCACACCCCACAAGGTAAAACTGATAAACAAGACTAAGGATGCGAAGCTGTACTATTGGGCCTTCGGGGACGGCATGGTTAGCAACGAGAAATCGCCGGAGTACGCGTACCGTAAACCAGGAACCTATACTGTTGAGTTAAGGGCTTCCAGCAGCTCCGGCATGACTGATGTAAGCCGGCAGACTGTAACTGTAACCGGTAAACACCCGCACTTCGATCGCCCCATCCACGTAGGGCCAATCATCGTTTTTCCTAACCCCAGCACCGATGGTTTCTTTGAGATAAAGCTACCCCCCGAAATCTTTCCTATTACCATCACGCTCATGAACTCAAATGGAACGATTCTCTCGAAACAGGTTTACAAAAACAATCAGGATTTAAGCAGAATTGACCTGAGCAAGCAAATACGTGGGCTATACTTTATCAAGGTTGATGTGCTCGGATTTTCACAGACATTGAAGGTTATCAGAAACTAGTCATCTTTCTCTAAAGAAAAAGCCCCTGCTATACTTTAGCAGGGGCTTTTTTATACTTTATACTTTACCAGGCTTATTTAAAGCGGCCTTTCAGCTGCGCCAGTTTCGCCTGGAAGTCGTTCATCGGCTCTTCCTCGCGCTTGCTGCCGCCTTTGCCACGGCCTCCGCCCGCTGGCTTCGGAGCAGCCGGGTCGCCTTTCATGCTGAGGGAAATACGCTTGCGGTTTTCGTCTACCTCCAGCACGGTTACCTCTACCTTCTGCCCTACCTTCACCACCTCGTGCGGGTTGCTCACAAAGCGGTCCGAGAGGTGGCTCACGTGTACCAGGCCGTCCTGATGCACCCCGATGTCCACGAAGGCACCAAAGGCCGCTACGTTGGTCACGATGCCCGGAAGCTTCATGCCTGCCCGCAGGTCTTTGATTTCGTTCACGCCCTCTGTAAAGCTGAAGGCCTCGAATGTCTGGCGCGGGTCACGGCCCGGCTTGGCTAGTTCGCTCAGGATGTCCTGCAGGGTAGGCAGACCAACCGTGTCGGTAACGTAGTTTTTGAGGTTAATCTTTTTGCGCAGTTCTTCGCTCTTCATCAGGTCCTGCACCGTAACGCCCAGGTCTTTGGCCATCTGCTCTACAATCGGGTAGCTTTCCGGGTGCACGGCAGAGGCATCCAGTGGGTTCTTCGCGTCGCGGATTCTTAAGAAGCCTGCCGCCTGCTCAAAGGCTTTGTCGCCCAAGCGAGGCACTTTCTTCAGCTCCGTGCGCGTACGGAACGGGCCGTTCTGGTTTCTATACTCTACAATGTTCTGCGCCAGGGCCGGGCCAAGGCCCGAAACATAGGTCAGCAGCTGCTTGCTGGCGGTGTTCACCTCCACGCCCACGGCGTTCACGCAGCTCATCACCACGTCGTCCAGCGAGTGCTTCAGGGCGGATTGGTCCACGTCGTGCTGGTACTGGCCTACGCCGATGCTTTTCGGGTCGATTTTAACCAGTTCTGCCAGCGGGTCCATCAAACGGCGGCCAATGGAAACGGCACCGCGCACGGTCACGTCCTGGTCGGGGAACTCCTCGCGGGCAACTTCGGAGGCAGAGTAGATAGAGGCACCGCTCTCGTTCACCATCACCACCAGCACCGAAGCCGGCAGTTTCAGGCTCTTCACAAAGGCTTCGGTTTCGCGGCTGGCAGTACCGTTGCCAATGGCAATGGCCTCTACCTCAAAACGGGTCACCATGTAGCGCACGGCCTGAGCAGCCTCCTGCTCCTTGTGCTGGCCGGTATGCGGGTAAATCGTTTCGTTATGCAGCAGCTTGCCCTGCTTGTCCAGCACCACCGACTTTACACCGGTCCTAAAACCAGGGTCCAGGGCCAGTACTGTTTTCTGGCCAAGCGGCGAAGAGAGCAGCAACTGGCGCAGGTTATCGGCAAACACGCGGATGGCTTCTTCATCGGCACGCTTTTTAGAACTCAGGCGTACCTCGGTTTCCATACTCAGCTTCAGCAGGCGCTTGTAGCAATCCTTGGCTGCCAGCTTCACCTGCTCGGAAGCGGCGTTATTACCCTTCACGAACATGTTTTCGAGTTTGGCCAAAGCGGCTTCCTCGTCAGGCTGGGCAGTCAGCATCAGCACCATTTCGGTTTCGCCGCGGCGCATGGCCAGGATGCGGTGCGAGGGGGCTTTCTCAATCGGCTCCTCCCATTCAAAGTAATCCTTGAACTTCTGGCCATCCTCTTCCTTGCCCATCATCACGCGGCTCTTGAACACGCCCTGCTTCTCGAAGAGCTGGCGCATGGCGGCACGTGCCTCGGCGTTCTCGTTCATCCACTCGGCCATGATGTCGCGGGCGCCGGCAAGGGCCTCGTTCACATCCTTCACCTCTTTCTCCTCGGAGATAAAGCTGGCGGCCTCGGCTTCCAAATCAAAGTTCTCCTGGGCAAACAGGCGCTCTGCCAGCGGTTCCAGGCCCTTTTCGCGGGCGATGGTGGCGCGGGTGCGGCGCTTTGGCTTGTAGGGCAGGTAAATATCCTCCAGGGCGGCCATGGTCTCGGCGGCCATAATCTGGGCCTCCAGCTCCGGTGTCAGCTTCTCCTGGTCGCGGATGGATTTGAGGATACTTTCGCGGCGCTTGTCCAGCTCGCGCAGCTGCTCCAGCCTGTCGCGGATGGCGGCAATCTGCACCTCGTCCAGGGAACCGGTGGCCTCTTTTCGGTAACGCGAGATAAACGGCACCGTGGCGCCTTCGTCGAGCAAGCCGGCCGTGGCCTCTACCTGCTTAATGGTAACAGACAGCTCGGTGGCTATCTTTAAAAGATGTTCTAAATTCGGTTCCATATAATGCTATAAGCCAATTTCTGGTGTTGCGCTGTGGTGCTGTGGCAGAAAAAGTATAAATAAGTAAAAAAACTCCTCCCTTCCTGCTTCCAAAGCCTTTGTCCGCGCTATCAAAGTATAAACAAGGACTTAAGAAACGCCAAAATTAAACCTTATTGCCTAACCAGAAAACTTTATCTGCTGAAATGGCGGGGGCAGAAAGTATAAAATTAAACGGTTTTGCTGGTGGTGTGCAGGCGGCTACCGTCGGGTTTTCCGCGTCCCCTCCCTATATTTTTGCTACCTTTGCACCGCAATCCATCTTTCAACCTTTTACAATTCAACATGGAAACTGCAACCCATTCCGCCTTCCTCACCCACTGGACCTATAACCAACTTGTAACTATGGGCGTGCCCGAAACCACGGCAATTTACCTGAACATGCTGCTGTTGTTTACCGTGGTGCTCCTGCTGGTGTATGCGGCCGGTACTGTCTCTAGGAAACTGATGGTGGGCGCTGCGCAGAAGTTCTCCAGCAGAACGACTACCCAGTTCGATGATTTACTTATCCGCAACAACGTGTTCACCCACCTGGCCAAGGTGGTGCCGCTTATCATTGTGGTGCAGGCGCTGCCCCTTGTTTTCGCTGATTTCCCGGCCTGGATAAAGCCGCTGCGCACGCTCACCGATGTGTACACCGTGCTGCTCTCCATCTGGGTAATCCGGGCTTTCCTGCGCACGATAAAGGATTTCATGAAGGGCACCGACCTCTTCCGGGATAAGCCCGTGGACAGTTTCCTGCAGGTCATTTCCATCTTTTTATACTTTGTGGGCGGCCTGCTGATTTTCTCGCTGCTGACGGGCAAGGAAGTATGGGCCTTTATCACGGCCATGGGCGCGGCCTCAGCCATACTTCTGCTTGTGTTTAAGGACACCATCCTGGGCTTTGTGGCCAGCATCCAGGTTTCCACCAACGATATGGTACGCATCGGCGACTGGATTACGATGGAAAAGTATGGCGCCGACGGCGATGTGATAGAGATAAACCTGACCACCGTGAAGGTGCAGAACTGGGACAAGACCATCACCACCATCCCCACCTACTACCTTATCTCAGACTCGTTTAAGAACTGGCGCGGCATGCAGCGCACGGGCGGCAGGCGCATTAAACGCTCCATTCACCTGAAAATCTCCAGCATCAAGTACCTCTCTCAGGATGATATCAAGCGATTGAGCAAGATTCAGCTTATCCAAAAGTACCTGGAGGAGCGCAACGAGCAGATAAACACCTATAACAAGGAGAACGAGATAGACAAAAGCCTGCTCATCAACGGCCGTAACCTGACCAACGCAGGCGTTTTCAGGGCTTACGCCAGTGCCTATATCGAGAAGAACCAGTTTGTGCACAAGGAGCTCACGATGATGGTGCGCCAGCTGGAGCCCACCACCACCGGCATGCCGATAGAGCTCTATGTGTTTGCCAACGATGTGCGCTGGGCGTACTATGAGGGCATTATGGCAGATATCTTCGACCACTTGCTGGCAGCGGTCAAGTACTTCGACCTGGAAGTGTTTGAGCACCCGGCAGCCGATGATATGCGCTACCTGAGTAATTCCCTGGCTGGCACACGCATGCCGGGCTATGTGGCGGAGGCCATGCAGAATTAAGGCAGGATATTTGCAAATGCAGCCGCAGCAAGCGCTCCTTTGGGTGCTTGCTGTTTTGCTATCAGACTGAAATGAACCCGAAAAGCCCCGACCGCTACAAATACCTGTACCTGCTGCTCTTCCTGCTGCTGCTCACGGCCTGCGTGGTGCGCCCCCTGGACCGCACCCCTTACCAGCAGTCGGACTACTACCAGGAAACCATCAGCGACCTGCACGAAACCCCGGCTATCATAAGCCACGGCGACACGGTGCAGGTAGGCTGGGCGAAAGTGAACATTACGCCGCCTGTGGGCACGCCGCTGGCCGGCTATGGCAAGCGCATGGGCATGGCCTATGAGCAGGTGCACGATTCGGCTTGGGCGCGTACGTTTGCCTTCAGCAATGGCCAGACAGAGGCCTACTACGTGGCCCTGGACCTGCTGATTGTACCGATGGAGGTGCTGCAGGAGCTGGAGAAAGTATACCCGGCGCTGGGCCTGAAGCCGGAGCAAGTATACCTGACCGCCACCCACAGCCATACCAGCTTCGGGGGTTGGGGAAAGAAGTTGGGCATCAAGCTGATGTCGGGTAAGTATGATGAAGAGCTGGTGGAGCGGCTGGCACAGCAGATTGTGCAAAGTATAAAGCTTGCCCGCCAGCAGTTGCAGCCCACCAAAATTGGTTTCGGCAGCACGAGCGCCGCCAGCCTGGTGAAAAACCGCCTGCTCGACGACCCGGACAACCCTTATTACCAAGAGCGCCTGCAAAACCGCGATACCGAGCTGCGTTTCCTCAAGTTTGAGCGCCCGGATGGCAGCATGGCCATACTTTCCGTTTTCTCGGCGCACCCTACTATTTTGCCTTCCGACGACCCGACCCTCTCCCGCGATTACCCGGGCGTGTTGGTAGATGCGCTGGAAGAGCGCGTGGACTTCGCCTCTTTCTCGGCCGGCGCGGTGGGCAGCCACAGCACCGTATACTTTGAGGGCGATACTTTTGAAAGCACCGAGGCAGTGGGCGATCGGCTGGCAAAACTGCTGCGGGAGGAGCTGCGGCGTGTAGAGCCGAAGTATGTTTCCACGCTGGGCTACGGACGCGTGGAGCTGGAGCTGCCAAAACCCAGCTGGCGCATCGGCAAGGGATGGCGGATGGCCCCCTTCCTCTTCAACAGCATATTTGGCGAGCACCCGGCTTACGTGACCAGCTTGCAGGTGGGCGATGTGGTGTTTCTGGGCGCACCTGCCGATTACTCCGGTGAGTTTGTGGCCGGTATCGCGGCGCAGGCACAGCAACAGGGCCAGCAGGCGATTGTCACGAGCTTTAACGGAGGCTATATCGGCTACATCACGCCCGATAAATACTACAACCTGAAGGAGTATGAAACCCGCAGCATGAACTTCTTCGGCCCCTACAGCGGCAGCTACCTGACTGAGATCATGCTCCGGCAACTGCAACAGCACCAGCCACAGTAAAAGTATACTTTGGCACCTCTCATCAGGCTTTAAGACGGGCTCTTATTTCGCTGCCATGCAGCCATCTGCGCATTAGTATGTGTAGCTGTGCAAGAAAGATATTTGGCTTTTTTCACATAATCTTCGTCATAGTACAAAAATAACATGTAAAAGTATCCTGCAGTCCTATATTATTCTTTTTATAGTCATAAACATTACTGCAGCAAATCGGTTTAACAAGTATAGAAGGGTGAGATACACCCTTCGCAGTTGTACAATTTAGCTTACATGTTATGGAACCGATTACTTTTGATATAACCAACGTGCTCTTCCTGACACTGGTAGGACTGTACCTGGTGCTGCTGGGAGTGATACTGGCGTACGTATACTTCGATGCCGAGCAACGCGGTCTGAATGGTTTGATCATAACCCTGCTGACGTTCTTCTCCGGCACGATAGCCGGTGCACTTGCCTGGTTGCTCTTAAGGCCTAAGCTAAAGCCGCAGCCCATACCTGTCAAAAAGTAAGGCACCGGAGCCTCTGATGAAGCCGGCACTCGAAGCTAACTTAATTTCGGGTGCCGGCTTTTTGGTGCCCTGATTGCAGCATTTAACAAATGGCACTAAATATTTTGCCCCATGCAACCCTTCGCCCCTGTACCGGGGTCTGTGTAGTAGATAAAAGCTAAAATTATTCTGTACATTAGAACCAACTCTTTTACACGTCATTCTACCATGAAGACTACCGTAACATCGTTTTTGCTGCTGCTGTTTGCCTCGGCCACCCTTTCCTCCTGCGAGAGCTGCGGCGATATTACCATCACAGAACCCACCGTTGAGGACACCAAATGGCTGGTGTACGGCCAGAACGACACCGCTCTGTTTAAAATAACCGACGGAGGTACAGTTGATACCCTTACCTATCTGCGCACCGGAACCTATGTGCAGAACGTGCCCGGCGCGGGCTACTCCATCAACGACGAGTGCATCGACAAGCGCGACACGCAGCTGACCAACATCATCGAAGACAAGGAACGTAAACTGCCTTACATGGGCACTTACATCCTGAAAAAACCAGACTCCCTGATTGTAAAAATCGGAGTGGGCAGCAAAGTTGCCTGGGAAATTAAAAACACTGATGTACCTCAACCAGTACAAGTTAATGGCGATGATTACAATGCGTATGTCTATACCGCCACTCCAACCGCCGACAATGACCCTAAATTGGTATACTTCAACAAGGAGTATGGCTTCTTGAGAGTGGAGCTGAAGAACGGTAAAACGCTGGAGCTTATTGAGCTGAAAACCAAGACAACTCCTTAAGGCCTAAAAGCTGCCGCATAAATCAGAAAGTATAAAGGGCCTCCGGTGCTGGTGCATCCGGAGGCCCTTCTTGTTTTAAAATCCTATACTTTGGGTTGTTTATACTTTCTTGTAGTGCTTTTCCTCGCTATTTATCTCGCGCAGCACCTCTAAGGCTGTACTTACGTGCTCCAACGGCTTGGTCATGGAGTTGAAGATGTAGCGCAGTACCCCTTCCTTGTCGATGATGTAGGTAACGCGGCCCGGCAGCAGCCCCAGCTTGCGCGGCACTTTGTACAGCTTCCGGATTTGACCGTCTTTGTCGCTGAGCAGCGTGAAGGGTAGTTTGTACGCCTTCTCAAACTTCTGGTGCGATGCCACAGAGTCTGAACTGATGCCTATTACCTCGGCCCCCTGCTCCTGAAACACCTCGTACTGGTCGCGGAACTCGCAGGCTTGTTTGGTGCAACCGGGTGTGCTGTCTTTTGGGTAAAAGTACAGCACAATGTTTTTCTTCCCGATAAGGTCATACAGGCGAAAAAAGCCCCCGTCCTGGCGCTCCAGCTCAAAGTCAGGCACTTTGTCTCCTACCTTTATGGCTTCCTCTTTCATACGTGTTGCGATAAGTTTTAAAATGTATAACCTGCTTACAGGCAAAAAGTTCGGTGCAAAGGTAATACCACAAACCTCAGAAACTAAAAGAAGCAGCGCTTTATTAAGTATAGGCACAAGAATGTGGTGTGAAGGATTTTGGGCATCTTTGCTACTATGTTACCAAGCCCCAGCATTAACGTTATCATCCCGGCCTACAACGAGGAGCAATCCATCGCCCAGGTGGTGCGGGATATCCCTGCAGGTTTTGTGGCGGATGTGATTGTGGTGAACAACAACTCCACCGACAGCACCGCCGAGGTTGCCGCCGCCGCAGGCGCCACCGTGCTGCACGAGCCCAATCCCGGCTACGGGAACGCCTGCCTCAAGGGTATTGCCTACGCTGCCGGCAAGCCCGCAGCATTGCGCCCCGACATCATCGTTTTTCTGGACGGCGACTACTCGGACTACCCCGAGGAGATGGTGCAGCTGGTGCAGCCCATTGTGCAGGGGCAGGCCGACATGGTAATTGGCTCCAGGGCGCTGGGGCAGCGCGAAAGCGGCTCCATGATGCCGCAGCAGATTTTCGGTAACTGGCTGGCCACCACCCTTATCCGCTTCCTTTACGGCGCGCGGTTCACCGACCTTGGCCCCTTCCGGGCGATAAAACTGGAAACGCTGCAGGCCCTGGGCATGCGCGACCGCAACTATGGCTGGACGGTGGAGATGCAGGCAAAGGCCGCCAAACAGAAAGTAAAGTATACGGAGCTGCCCGTGTCGTACCGCAGGCGCATCGGCGTGTCCAAGGTTTCGGGCACCGTAAAGGGTACAGTCATGGCCGGGTATAAAATCATACTTACTATATTTAGATACCTGTAGGCGCCTTTCGCCGTATCGGGTAAAATTAAGGTAGCAGAAGCCCAGTAACGTATGGTAGCCGCAAAGAGCAACGCACTTAGCTATGCAGCCCTCGCTGTTTCGGCGGCGGCGTATGTGGTGCTGGCCTATGCCACCCCACGCACTGATTTCACCCAGCTGCTACTGCTCTACACCGCCGCTTTTATCGCTTACCTGCAGCTCAACAGGCAGCGCCTTAACCTGCGGCACAGCCTTGTAGCGGCTATACTTTTCCGGCTCATCTTTCTGTTCGCCACCCCTGCCCTAACCGACGATTTTTTCCGCTTTGTGTGGGATGGAAGGCTGCTGGCTGCAGGGATAAACCCATACTTATACCTGCCCACTTTCCTGATGCAGCCGGAGGCGCCGCAGGTGCCGGGCATTACGCAGGAGTTGTTCGCGCAGCTCAATTCCCAGAACTATTACAGCGTATACCCGCCGGTGTCGCAGGCGGTGTTCTGGCTAGCGGCGCAGCTCTCTCCCAACAGTATACTGGGCAGTGTGGTGGTGATGCGGCTTATACTTCTGCTGGCCGAGGCGGGAAGTATACTGCTGCTCTGGCGCCTGCTCCGCAAAATGGCCCTGCCCGAAAAGCACGTGCTGCTCTACGCCCTCAACCCCTTGGTGATAATTGAGCTGGTGGGCAACCTGCACTTCGAGGCCCTGATGATCTTCTTCCTGCTGCTGGCGCTCTACCAGCTATTTTACCACCGGCTGGTGTGGTCGGGCTTTGCCTTTGGCCTGGCGATTGGCGCCAAGCTGCTGCCGCTCATGTTTCTGCCCTTCGTGCTGCGCAAGCTGGGGTGGCGGCAGTTTATACTTTACGGCACCGTGGTGCTGATAACGGTGGTGGCCCAGTTTGCGCCGCTCGTAAACCTGCAGGTGCTGCAGAACATCTCCCAGAGCCTGGATTTATACTTCCAGAAGTTTGAGTTTAACGCCAGCATTTACTACCTGCTGCGCTGGCTGGGCTTCCGGCTGGTGGGCTACAACGCCATTGCCCTGATTGGCCCCCTGCTCTCGCTGGTTACTTTCATCGCCATTCTAAGTATGGCCTCGGTTAAAAAGCTGGGCTCGGTGAGGAGGTTGGCCGGCTACATGGCAGCGGCCCTGACAGTATACTTGCTGCTTTCCACCACGGTGCATCCCTGGTACCTGACCACGCTGCTGGCCCTGACCGTGATGAGCCACTTCCGCTTCGCCATTACCTGGACGGGGCTGGCCATACTTTCCTACGCCACCTACCGCACCCCTGCCTACCGCGAGGACCTGCTGCTCGTGGCGCTGGAGTATAGCCTGGTGCTGCTATGGCTTGTGGTGGAGTTATACCTCTACCGCCAGCGCCGCCACCACACCAACCTGAATGGGTAAAGTATAAAGAGAATTAATTATATTTAGGGGGGCGTATTCGTTTTGCCGCTGAACCTGGCTTTGCAGGCGGAATAGGCGTTGCGTTTGTATCTACCTAACGACACGATCACATGCAGTATATCCCTGCGCTAAGTTCCATACTTTCCCCGGAGCACCTGGCAGCGTTTGTTATCAGGCAATACGGATTTGCGCAGGACACCACTTGCCGGATCCTAAAAACCGGCATCAACCATACGTACCTGGTCTCCACTCCTGATAAAAAGTATGTGTTCAGGGTTTACTTCCTCGACTGGAAAACCGAAACTGAAATTGCCGAAGAGCTGAGCCTATTAACCTATTTAAAAGGGCAAGGCATCCCGGTTTCATATCCCATCCAGGATAAAAGCTCTGTTTACATACAGCTACTAAGCGCTGTTGAAGGGAAGCGTTTCGGCGTTTTATTCTCCTTTGCAGAGGGAGAATCTATCAGAAATCCGTGCGAGCAGGTTTGCTATCACCTCGGCACCACCATGGCCAAACTGCATCAGACAACGGTGAACAAAACCTTGAACCGCAAAAAGTATGATGCGGAAACACTTGCCGGCTGGGCTTATGAGCTATCCCGGAACCACTTCCTATCCACCTCGGACGAGATGCAGTACCTGGAGCGGGCGAGCCTGCTGGTATCCTCAGTGTTTGAAAAAGCAGACTCAGACAATCTCAGGAATGGCGTTGTTCACCTGGATTTGTGGTATGAGAACATGAAAATCAAGGATGCGGCTCACATCACCATCTTCGACTTCGACAACTGTGGCAACGGGTGGCTGTTCCTGGATATGGCGTATAGTGTTATGCTTTTTTTCAGAAATGAGCCGGATAAAGAGGTATTTATAAAGAAGCGGGACAGCTTTTTCAGGGGGTATGAGTCCGTTACCAGCATCACAGAAGAGGAAAAGAGGCTGATTCCGTATGGCGGCCTGGCTATCTGGCTTTACTACCACGGGATTCATGTGCAGCGGTTCAATGATTTCTCCAACCAGTTTCTCAGCGAGGACTTTCTGAAATACTGGCTCCAGACCGTGAACCAGTGGATGCTGTTCCATAACATTAAAATTTAAGCGCATCTAACATGAGAGCTGCTTAGTTTATACTTCCCTCACCCTGAAAACAAAGTATACATGATAGATTCTACGCTGCTGTTTGCCGTTGTCGCTGGTATTGCGCTGCTGCTCTTGCTGATTTTATACTTCAGGCTGCAGGCGTTTCTGTCGCTGCTCATTGCCAGCATTGCGGTGGGCCTGCTGGCGGGTATGCCTGCTGCGGATATCATCCTCAACATTCAGCAGGGCATGGGCAGCACCCTCGGGTTTATCGCTGTGGTGGTGGGCCTGGGTGCCATGTTCGGCGCTATCCTGGAAAGCTCGGGCGGGGTGCAGTCGCTGGCGGCATTTATACTTCAGAAAACCGGCGAGAAACGCGCCTCTTGGGCACTGGCAGTTACGGGCTTTCTGGTAAGTATACCGGTTTTCTTTGATGTGGCTTTTGTGATTCTGGTGCCGGTGGTGTATGCGCTGCAGAAGAAAACAGGACGCTCGCTGCTGTTTTATGGCTTGCCCCTGCTCGCCGGACTGGCCGTGACGCATGCGTTTATACCGCCTACGCCCGGTCCTGTGGCCGTAGCCGATATATTGGGGGCAGATTTGGGGATGGTGATTGCAGCGGGGTTTATGGCAGGAATCCCTGCCACCATCGTGGCCGGACCGCTTTTTGCCAGCTTCATCTCCAGGAGAATGCACATCAAAACACCTGCTTCGTTTATCGAGGCAGAGGCCACTCCGCAAAAACTTCCCTCTCCGGGCATGATCCTGGGTTTGCTTGGCCTCCCCCTGCTGCTCATCCTGATGAACACCTACCTGGACA
This sequence comes from Pontibacter chinhatensis, assembly GCF_900113285.1. Classification (GTDB taxonomy): domain Bacteria; phylum Bacteroidota; class Bacteroidia; order Cytophagales; family Hymenobacteraceae; genus Pontibacter; species Pontibacter chinhatensis. Next base: position 148,905 of record NZ_FOOT01000005.1, on the reverse strand, counting down.
GTCCGCTTGGTGCCGGCATTCCGCTTACCGATACTTCCAAAAGCTGGATAAAAATGCTGGGGCATCCTTTTGTGGCGCTTATCCTGGCAAACCTGCTGGCCTGGTACCTGCTGGGCCTAAAACGAGGCTTCAGCCGCCAGGATTTGCTCTCCATCACTTCCAGTTCCTTAGCTCCGGCAGGTATGATTATACTTATAACCGGGGCGGGTGGCGTGTTTAAGCAGATACTCACAGAAACCGGGGCGGGCAAAATGCTGGCCGAGGTGATGACAAGCTACGGCCTATCCGCCTTCCTGTTCGCTTTCCTGACGGCAGCCGCCATCCGCATTCTGCAGGGCTCCTCCACGGTGGCCATGATCACCGCAGCCGGCATGACGGCTGCTTTCCTGGAAGGCACTGCCACCAGCGACATGCACCGCGCCCTGATGGTGATCGCCATCGCGTCCGGGGCAAGCATACTTTCGCACGTAAACGACAGCGGCTTCTGGCTGGTGAGCAAATACTTTGGCCTGACCGAGCGCCAAACCCTCCGCTCCTGGACCGTCATGACCACGCTGATTGCGCTTACCGGTTTTCTGATGGTGCTGCTGCTAAGTATGGTTCTTTAAAAGAAAGTATAAACATACGCAGCGGATGCGGCTTAAACGCTGAAAATGCTGCCCGGATATACAAGTATAACAGCCCCATGCTTCACTCAACTGCCTGGTTTCGGCTGCCGCCGTGTCCTGCCAAAGCTTTTATCACAGGCCTGCCGTATATGTACTGAGCACACGACAATTCAGGCGCAAAGGGACTAAGCGAAGCATAAGGTAATTACTATACTTTCTTTGGCTTGGCTCGTGCGCCTTGCATAGTATAACACCAAAACCGGCATCTATGGAAAACGATGACAAGTATAAAATTCCGGCAGCAACCTACATTGGGCACGTGCACCTGAAGGTGGCAGACCTGCAGCGCTCCATCGACTTTTACTGCGGGCTGCTCGGGTTCGAGATAACGACGATGTACGGGAAAGATGCTGCCTTTATCTCCGCCGGAGGTTACCACCACCACCTGGGCCTGAACGTGTGGTACAGCAAAAACGGCCCTCCTGCCCCCAGAAATTCAGCAGGATTATTCCATACAGCCATCCTCTACCCTACCCGTAAAGACCTGGCTACCATTCTGAAGCGGCTCGTGGATGCCGGCTACCCGCTGACGGGCGCCTCCGACCACGGCGTATCAGAAGCCATCTACCTCAATGACCCGGACCAAAATGGCGTGGAACTGTACTGGGACAGGCCCAAGGACCAATGGCCGCAGAAGCCGGATGGCTCCCTGGACATGTACACCCACCCGCTTGATGTAGCCGGCCTGTTGGGTGAGTTGGAGAAATAGCTTTAGCCTGAAGTAAAATCATACTTCAGGCTAAAGCGAAACAGACCTCTCTCGGAGATATACACAAGTATAAAAAATCATGTTCCTTGCTATGGACTCGGGCTTCATGATAAACCACTAATAACCTATCTACTCCTCCCCCATGTCCTTCAGCGGGTGCGTTAGGAAATCATTTAGCGGTTTTAGCATCCTGAAAGACTCCAGCACCAGTTGCAGGAAATCCGGGCGCAGCACTTGTTCATCTGATAGCGGCATCACGGCATTCCAGCTCTTGAAGCGCAGGTAGTGGATGGCCGGGTTGTCCTTTTCGTAGCCTTTCGGAGTGGTTTTGAGCTGCTCCCCTTCTATCTCCCCAAACCGGGTCTTAAATTCCGCGGCCTCTACGATGCGCTTAAACTCCTCCAGGTTATAGTCCAGCTCCTGCCGCACGGCCTTTAGCTCAGCAGCCGGCGGGTACCAGAGGCCTCCTGCCAGGAATGACCGGTTATCGCCGGCCAGGTGCAGGTAATAGCCTGGAAGTACGGATTTGCGGCCTCCCTCTGCCACATAGGCGCCAAAGTGGTCTTTATAAGGACGTTTGTCGTTGGAGAAGCGCACGTCGCGGTAGATCCGGAAAACTGTGTCTTTGCCCTGCTGCCCTCGGGCGGCGGGTTCGAAGTGCTCCATTTCCCGCAACAGTTCATCCAGAAAGCTCAGGTAATTTTTGCGTGCCTTCTCGTAACGTGGCTTGTGCTCGTTAAACCACTCACGCGTGTTGTTCCGCGACAGGTCTGCCAGAAAAGTTAGGGTGTGCTTATCAATGGTGGATGTCATTTTATACTTGGTTGTTGAGGGATATATGTCATTTTTAATGCTTTGCAAAGCTACTACCTTAGCCGGATATGAAAAAGAGAACACCGATGGCAGGCAGAAGCGTTGCAACGTATACTTTAACAGACACAACTCTGTTCCGCATGCTCAACTTACTGCACATACTTTTATTCATCCTGGCCGGGGTGGCAAGGGTGTTTGCGCAGGGGCAGGAGCAGCCAAGCTATGCCCCTTACAGCAAAGCACGCATGGAGCAGGCCATACTTCGGTACGAGTCCATCGCCCAGTCTGACCACTGGCACACTTTCCCCGACACCCTCCTGCTACGCCCCGGCGACAGCAGCCTGTTTGTCGCGCAACTGCAGGACAATCTCCTGCTCACCGGCGATTTACCGCTGGACTCTTCTTACAACACCCCGGAGTATACTTCAGGGCTGAGCACGGCGGTAAAGCTTTTCCAGCGCCGCCACGGACTCAAACCCGATGGCGTTGTTGGCCCAAACACAGTGGCTGCCCTCAACGTGCCCCCCGCCAGGCGGCTGGAGCAGCTGCGCATCAACCTCACCCGCTACGATTCCACGTTTGTAAAAGAGCAGGAGCCCTATGCTGTGATAAACCTGCCGGAGTATAAAATGCTGGTGGTGGACAGCGGCCGGGTGTACCTGCAGATGCGGGTGGTGATTGGCAAGCCTACGCTAAAAACATACCCCATCCACTCCAAGCTCGACATGGTGGTGCTGAACCCGTACTGGCAGGTGCCCACGTCTATCGCCGTGAACGAGATTGTGCCTATACTCCGGCGCAATCCCGGTTACCTGTCTAAAAAGAACATGATACTGGAGCGCAACGACAACGGCAGCTGGGTGCGTGTCAACCCCGCGGAGGTGGACTGGCAAAGTATAAACCGGGCCAACTTTAACTACCGCATCACGCAGCTAAGCGGACTGGACAACGAGTTGGGCCAGGTGAAGTTCCCGTTCCCGAACCGCCTGCCGCAGTACCTCCACGACACCCAGGCCAAGGCGCTTTTCAACCATCCGCACCGCGACTTTAGCCATGGCTGCGTGCGCCTGGAAAAACCAGTGGAACTGGCGTATTACCTGCTCAGGCGCGGTTCCGGTTATACGACCGAGGGAGTGGATAAACTGTGGGTGCAGGGTAAGCCGAACCACTACGTGCGTGTTAGAAAGCCCATACCGTTGCACATCGTATACTTCACTTCCTGGGTAAACGAGCAGATGGAGGTGCATTTCCGGGAAGATGTGTACGGCTACGACGCCTTGCTGGAAAAGCAGCAAATCCAGGAAGCCAATCAGCAGAAAGTAATTTCTTTGACCGAATGATTTAGTCTGTTCAAAGTATACTTATGGCTGTAGCTTGGTGCTGGAAGAGGCAGGCTGCAGCTGTTCAAGTATAAAATTGTTAGCTGAAGAGTTCAACTGATTTCTGTTTACTCTCAAACCCACCCCTGACCCCTCCGAGGAGGGGAATAGAACACGCTGGCGCGGGTTTGCAGCCCGTGCCTTATTTATGAGGTCGGACTTGTAATCCGACTGGGCCGGAGGCCCAACGATGGCCGGTCACGAGCGTGGACGCTCGCGCCATATAAAGCAAGTTTACCAGAATGAAACGCTCTTACTCCTTGGAGAAATAGGGGTGGGCATCTACTGGAAAAGTATAAAGAAGCACTATCCTACAACCCAAAGCTGCGCAGCAACTCCTCATCCAGATCTTCCACCTGGTCGATGTCGGAGAGGCGGGGCAAAAGCGCGTATGACAGGTGCAGGCGCTGGAGGTCCTGGATAGTTTCGGAGAACACACGCTCAGTGCTCCAGTGCTTGTTCTGGAAAAGCTGCGGGTACAGGCAGTTCATCCCTAGCAGGTAATAGCCGCCGTCCAGAGCTGGTCCGATCACTACTTCGTGCGTTTCCAGCTCCTTGTAGGCGCGCATAATTATTTCTGGTGTCAGCTGCAGGCAGTCGCTCCCGATGATGACTACCGACGTATAGCCCTCCAGAAAAGCATCAGCAAAGGCAGCCTGCATGCGCGCTCCTAAGTCGCCTTCCGCCTGCTCGCGTTTTTTGTAGCGGCTGTTGTGCCATACATCCTGTTCCTGTACGCCACCAGCATAGTATACCAGCTTCTCTACCGGCAGATCCTGTGTTACTTGTTTGGTGTGTTGCAACAGGTGCAGGTATACTTCCAATGCCGTTTCAGGGCCTACAGAGGCAGCCAGCCGGGTTTTTACCTTACCCAACTCCGGGTTGCGCACAAACAGCAACAGCAGCTTACTCTTTTCCATATACTTTCTCCCCTTTCTGCAGCCACACTCCCCAGGTTTTGGAGTAGGCGTGTACTTTGTTTGTTCTGCCCTGGCTGTTGTGCACAGCATACCCGCGGTTCACCCACTCAAACAAGCCGCCGTACAGGTTGCGCACTTTGGTAAAGCCGGCCGCTTTCAGCAGCTCCCCCACCCGCTCGCTACGGTAGCCAACCGAGCAGTATACTACAATCGGCGTGTCTTTGGGCACCTCCTGCAGCGCATCTACATCAAAGGTTTCATAATCCATAAACCGGGCGCCCTTCAGATGACTCACCTCATACTCCTCCCGCTGCCGCGTGTCTATCAGCAGGGGCTTTACAGCATCGAAGGTGAGGGCAGTTCTAAGCTCAAGCGGGTCTATCGTGGGCACTGTTTTTTGGTAAAGCCCCTCCAGCATCAGCACGTATGCCCTGTCTGTGGATTGCCCACAGGCTTGCAACAAGGTTAGCCAGCATAAGGCACAGAAAAGCAGCAGTTTCTTCAAAGCGACCTTAACTAAAGTATGATTTTAACAATGGCATCAAATCTTGCTTAGTACCTGAAAAGCAACAGGTTGCAAGATTTACTCTCCAAATCTAAGCATTTTTAACATCAATCGTATGCAAAACTTAAACCGGCCGCAAATGTTATCCATGTCAGGGCGGACAGGCTGCTTTACGCACGATTGTTCGGCCCGGGTGCGCCACGATGCGTATATTTACACCGCAACCTGAAGAAATAAAACTATGCCGATAGAAACCGTTAATCCAGCCACCGGCGAGGTAGTGAAAACCTTTACGCCACATACTTCGGAGGAAGTAAATCAGAAAATTGAGGCCGCTGAAGAAGCCTTCCGGAGCTGGCGCCACACCAGCTTCGAAGAGCGTGCAACCTACATGAACAGACAGGCCGAGATCCTGGAAAACGAAGCGGAAAAGTATGGCCGGATCATTTCGCTGGAGATGGGAAAGCCGCTGAAAGAAGCTATCGGCGAGGTCAGAAAATGCGCGCTGGCCTGCCGCTACTATGCTGAGAACGCCGCTGATTTTCTGGCTGACGAAGAGGTAGAAACGAAGGCCAATCGCAGCCTGATTGCTTTTGAGCCGCTGGGCGTGGTGCTGGCCATTATGCCCTGGAACTTCCCTTTCTGGCAGGCTTACCGGTTTCTGGCCCCGGCGCTGATGGCTGGCAACGTGGGCTTGCTCAAGCATGCTTCCAATGTGCCGCAATGTGCCCTGGCTATAGAAGAGATTGTGCGCAAAGCCGGCTTCCCCGACAACGTTTTCCAGACCTTGCTCATTGGCTCGAAGGAGGTGAATGCGGTGATAGAGCACCCTCATGTGAAGGCGGTAACCCTGACAGGCAGTGAAGGCGCGGGCGCGAAGGTAGCAGAGAAAGCCGGACAGGAGATAAAGAAGACCGTGCTGGAGCTGGGCGGCAGCGACGCCTTTATAGTGCTGGAGGATGCCGACCTGGACAAAGCCGCTGAAACCGCGGTGAAGTCGAGGATGGTGAACGGGGGCCAGAGCTGTATTGCAGCCAAGCGTTTCATTGTGGTGGAAAGTATAGCCGAGCAGTTTCTGCAGAAGTTCAGGGAGAAAATGCAGGCCCTAAAAACCGGTGACCCGCTGAAAGACGAGATTGACTTTGGCCCCCTGGCACGCGTGGACCTGGCCGAGGATCTGGAAAAACAGGTGCGGCAATCTGTAGAGCAGGGAGCTGAGGTAGTGCTTGATGGCGGCCGCGAGAGCAAGGACAGCGCCTACTTTAAGCCGATGATTCTGAAGAACGTGAGGCCCGGCATGCCCGCCTACGAGGAGGAAATGTTTGGCCCCGTGGCCGCCGTGATGGTGGTAAAAGACGAGGAAGAGGCCATTCAGGTAGCCAACGACTCCCGCTTCGGGCTGGGCGGCGCCGTCTGGACGCAGGACAAGGAGCGCGGTTTGCGCGTAGCCCGCAAGGTAGAGACCGGCGCCATGTTCGTCAATGCTATAGTAGCCTCCTCGCCCGAAATGCCGTTTGGTGGTATCAAAAAGTCCGGTTACGGCCGCGAACTGTCCTACCTGGGCATCCGCGAGTTTGTAAACCAGAAGAGTATTTGGGTGGAGTAGATTAAAAACCGCCAGCCCTAAATACAGGGGAGGGAGTGTACTTTACCAGGTCCAACCACCCCTAACCCCTCAGAGCTACGCTCGCTACCTTCGAACTCCCGTTCTCGGTAGTCTAAGGTGGGGAGTCTGTAGCTGCTCTAGCCAAAGTATGAATTCCATAGCCTCAGTCCTTGTGCGGACAGGTCGCGACCTGTCCGCACAAGGTATAAACCCACCCCAGCCCCTCCCAAGAGGGGAATTTATATTTACCATTTTCCATGTCCTCTCGAACGCATTGAGAGATTCTAATCAAATCTCTCCCAATGGTCGAGATAACAGCAGAGGCAGTGGCTATCGTACATTATCCCAGCCTTTGGGTTGAGCGCCTTGTAGATTTCTGGTTTCGCTTCAGCGAAATTGTGACGTTAGGAGCAAAGGAAATGTACACCGCGCGATGCCCGAAGGCGAGCCCTCCCGGCCTAGGAGGGAGCCAAGTTAGAGATGCAACGTTAGGTTAGTAGGAACTAGAGAAAGAACGGGAGCTAGCAAGGATAGCTTGTGTCCAGTTACAGGAAGCAGTGGCTATGAAAGTATAAACTGGTAAGCATAAAAAGTATGGCCAAAGTATGAGTATGGCTCTTCAAGTTAGTTAAGTTGCAACCTCGCCGGCGGGGGGAACAGCCGCGACTAGCGGCACAAGCGGATGCTTACACCAAGAAATAAACTCGAAAAGTTAACTATACCCCAACACCTTATACACTACAAACCCCGCTATTTCATGAATTAAGTGGTGCCAGTTCTCGAAGGCGACGGCGCTGGGCATGAAAGTATAATCCGGGGTAAAAATAGGCTCGGAGGAATAGAAATCAGTGGGGTAGCTGTCGAAGGTGACACCTACTTTGCGGAAACAGCCCTCGGAGCGGCGCATGTGGAAGGCAGAGGTGACCAGCAGCACTTTCTTCCAGCTGGGGTGTTGCGCCAGCACTTGGGCAGCATACACGGCATTCTCACGTGTATTGACGGCGCCGGTCTCTACAATGAGGTCTTTCTCGGGCACACCAGCCAGCAGCAGCACGCGCTTCAGTTGCTCCGCCTCCGGCACCATCTCGTCCATCAAAAAGCCCTTGCCACCGGTTATCAGAATCTTATTCACCTTACCCAGGCGGTAGAGCTGCAGGGTGTGCAGAAAGCGGTCGGCCCCCTTGTTGGTGTGCACACGGTCGGTGATGTCGGGTTTAAAGGAAGTAACGCCTGTTAGCACCACAGCCACGTCATAGTTGCCCACCTCACTTACCGGCACCGGTTTGGCCTCCCAGGCACGCCAGGCCAGGTTAGCGAAAAACGGGTTGCTGAAAAACAGGAGCATCACCAGCGCACTCACCAGGCTAATGCGCCGCCATTTAACCGACTTCAGAAACACCGCCAGAAACAAAAGCGCGAGCACCCATACCAGGGGCATCAGCAGAAAATCAAGGGTCTTGGAAAGTATAAAGAACATGGCTCAGTAGAAAAGCCAAAGCACCACTAAGACAAAAGACGTAGGACAAAGGATGAAAGACTTTGCTGGAAAAGGCACTCTGCACAAGTATAGCCGTTTAAGGTGCATACCAGTTCAGATTGCCTCAATCAGAAGTCCTTTGTCATACTTTCATTTGTCGCCCCAACTATCCTTGGGGAAACTGTTCCGTGTCAGGGTTTATACTTTGGCGGCGGCAAGTTAGAAAAGTATGGCCAAAGTATAAAGTATGGCCTATACTCACAGAAACTTCCGCACCAGCCACATCACCAGTGAGAGCAGGATGCTGAGCAGGATCATGCTGGTGATGGGCGCGTAGAAGCGCATGTTCTTTTTCTCTACCCGTATGTCGCCGGGCAGGTGACCGAACCAGCTGAACTTGTCGCCGGCCAGCCACACGACCAAGCCGATTACGACAAGTATAACTCCCAGTATAACAATAATTTTCCCAATTGGCTGCATCCTATCTGCGTTGCTTCAGCTCCAATATACGGCTTCGGCTAAAACCCTGCCCGCACGCCCAGCGCAAAACTCACAATATCCCAGGCGGTAAGCGTAGGGTCTTTCACGGCCGAGGTCACAATCAGGTCGTAAGTACCAATCTCGCCGTAGAGCGTCAATTCTTTTATACTTCGGCTGTTGGGGATGGGGCGGTGCAGCTCGGCACCAAGCCCGCCAGTCAGGCGCAGGCTGCTCGTCCACCAGTAGTAGTTCTTGGGGTAAGAGCTGTCCCAGGAGGTCGAAAACTGGTCGCGGAAGTAGTAGCTCAGGCCCATGTTCAGGCGAAGGGGCGTGAGTTTATACTTGTCGCTTAGCTCCACGCGCTTAATAGGCTTATAAATGCCCCGGATAGTGAGCAGGTGCAACACCTCCTCGGCATCGAACTTGGGCACAAAGCCATAGAGCAGTTCCGCATTCACTTTGCCATCAGAGAAACTGTAGTTCGGCCCCACGGCAAACATGCCTACGTTTCCGGCAAACTGAAGCGTCACCGCGTCGGGCGCGTACCATTTTCGGGAGGTAGTCGTGGTATCCTCCTGTGCCAACGTATAAAACGGCAGGCTCAGAAGGCAGGCGATAGATACTAGTAATTTTATCTGCATAAAGGGATGAGGCTAAATTAAAACACGCTGAAAGCTGACCTTACCTCCAATCACCGTGAACACGATGTACTCCAGTTTCTCGGTGGCAGCGGTTTCCAGCACCGGCACCCCCTCTCCGAACGGAAAGTGCAGCTTGTAGCCGTGGTTGTGGCCGTGGAGGGAGTAGGTCACGTTATATTGGTTCATCAACTGCCCATAGCGCACGCCGTTTTCCTCCCCAAACTCTTTGTTGGTAGGCGGGATGTGGGAGATGACAAAGATGTTCTCAGACTCCTGCGCAGCTTGCAGTTCGCCCTCCAGCCAGTCCAGGTCAGGCACCTTTTTATCGAACTCGAGGTAGTTGGTGTTGAGAAGTATAAACCGGGAGTTGCCCACCGTAAAGCTCAGGTCGTAGTCGCCGTACATGGCTGAGAAGACCTGCTTGCCGTTGTTGATGGCGTCGTGGTTGCCCACCACGGCCAGGTACGGTACCTTGAGCGTCTTAAAATCCTGGTGCACAAGCCGGAACTCCTTCGTCAGGCCAAAGTCCGTCAAATCGCCCCCGATAAGCACAAAGTCGATGTCGTCGCGCTGGTTGATGTGCGCCACCAGTTGCTCATTCTCGGCATAAAAGCCCTGGGTGTCGGCCGTAAGTATAAACCGCAGCGTGTCGGATGCGGTCAGGCCCAGGTCATGGATGCGTGCCAGATTCCGCGCGTTGATGTTCTTTTCGTCCTCGCGCAGCCTAATCTCGTAGGGGCTGTACTCAAACTCTTCGCAAGCCTGCCCCAGCAGCCCCAGCGATAATATACCCGCAGCTATAAAACCGCGGCTATACTTGTTATTGATAGGAAGCATGTATTATTCTGTAGTAGTCTTTCATCCGGTTTTACATTCACAAAGGGCGCAATGTTTAGCACTAAAGGCCTTAATAGTAGCACTATACTCTCAATCAGTTGGTTGCAGTCTTAGGTTTATACTTTACCCTAGCCGTTTTTATACTTCGTATACGATGTGCATCCTTAACCATCCATCCAGATAAATGTTTACACATTCACTTCCGCGGCGGGCAGGTTTATGTGGGGATAATATTCGCAGATGCGGTATAAAAACGTTAAATTTGGATTCTGTTTATCACGTACCTAACCCCTTAACAGCTTGAAAGTCTGCATTGCTGAGAAACCAAGTGTAGCCCGCGAGATTGCCATGGTGATTGGCGCCAAGACAAAAAAAGACGGCTACTTTGAGGGCAACGGCTACCAGGTAACCTGGACCTTCGGCCACTTCTGCACCCTGCGCGAGCCCGACGACTATCGCCCTGAGTGGAAGCGTTGGAGCCTCTACGACCTGCCCATGCTGCCCGAAAAGTATGGCATCAAGCTGATGAACGACAGCGGTGTGCAGAAGCAGTTCGGCATCATCAAGAGGCTGCTGGAAAACGCTGAGGAAGTGATTAACTGCGGTGACGCCGGCCAGGAGGGGGAAGTAATTCAGCGCTGGGTGCTGACCGAGGCCAAGTATAGAAAACCCTTCAAACGCCTCTGGATCTCCTCGCTCACCGAGGACGCCATCCGCCAGGGCTTCGCCAAGCTGAAAGAGGGTTCTGAGTTTGACCTGCTCTACCAGGCCGGCAAGAGCCGCGCCATCGGCGACTGGCTGCTGGGCTTGAACGCCACGCGCCTGTTCACGCTCAAGTACGCCAACGGCGGCCGCCAGACGCTGTCCATCGGCCGGGTGCAGACGCCTACGCTGGCCATGATCGTCAACCGCCACCACGAGATTGCCAACTTCGTGCCGCAGCCTTACTGGGAGCTTAAAACCGTGTACCGCGACACCACCTTCGCCAGCACCAATGGCCGCTTCCAAAAGGAAGAGGAGGCGCAGAAAATCATGGAGGCCATCAAGCAGGATGAGCTGACGATAACGGACGTGGAGACGAAGAAAGGTACTGAGTCTCCGCCCAAGCTCTTCGACCTGACCTCGCTGCAGATTGAGTGCAACAACAAGCACGGGCTGTCGGCCGACGAGACGCTGAAGACGGTGCAGAGCCTGTATGAGAAGAAGGTTGTCTCCTACCCTCGCGTGGACACCACCTTTCTCCCCGACGATATCTACCCAAAAATACCGGGCATCTTAGGCGGTTTGACGAACTACAGGCAGGAAGTAGCGCCGCTGCTGCAAAGCAAGATTCGCAAGACGAAGAAAGTCTTCAACAACAATAAAGTTACCGATCACCACGCTATCATCCCGACCGGCGACTCGGCCAGCAACCTCTATGGCCGCGAGGCGGATGTATACGACATCATCACGCGCCGCTTCATCGCCGCCTTTTACCCGGACTGTATCGTGAGCAACACCACAGTGATGGCCGAGTCGGCGGGTTATACTTTTAGAGTAAGAGGCAAGCAGATCCTGGAGCCGGGCTGGCGCGTGCTGTACGGCGCCGAAGACGTGAAATCGTCGGACGCACCTGCAGGCAAAGAAGGCAAGGAGGAAGAAGAAGCCGCCGGTGTGCTGCCGCATTTTGAGAAGGGCGAGCATGGGCCGCACGAGCCGCTGCTGGAAAAGAAGATGACCAACCCGCCCAAAGAGTATACCGAGGCTACCCTGCTGCGCGCCATGGAAACAGCCGGCCGGCAGGTGGACGACGAGGAGTTGAAGGAAGCGCTGAAGGAAAACGGCATTGGCCGTCCCTCTACCCGTGCCGCCATCATCGAAACCCTGTTCAAGCGGCAGTATATCCGCAAGGACAGAAAGAAAATCGTGCCCACGCAGATGGGCATCGACCTGATTGGCGTGATCAAAAACGAAACGCTGAAATCGGCAGAGATGACGGGGCTATGGGAACGCAAGCTGCGCCAGATCGAGGGCGGGGAGTTTAAGGCTGAGGCGTTCCTGAAGGAGTTGGAGCAGTTTGTTACCAACCTGGTGCAGGAGGTAAAGTATGACCGCGCCACCGTGACGCTGGAGCCGCAGCAGGAGGAAAAACCTGCCGCCAAAGGCAAAAAGCCAGCCTCAGCCAAGGCAGCGGAAAAGAAGGAAACGGCTCCAACCAAAGGGCTGGGCTCCTGCCCTGCCTGCAAAGAAGGCCACATCCTCAAAGGATCCAAGGCTTATGGCTGCATCCGCTACAAAGAGGGCTGCCGCTTCCTCATCCCAATAGAGCAGCACGGCAAGGAACTGACCGAAAAGCAGGTGCAGGCCCTGCTCAGCAAAGGTAAGACCCCCACCATCAAAGGACTTAAAAACGAGCAAGGCGAAAGCTTTGACGCCATCCTGAAACTGGACACCAACAACCAGCTGCAGATAGAGCTGGTAGAAAAAGCCGCCGCCAAAGACCCGTTTGAGCAATGCCCGCGCTGCAAGCAGGGTAAACTGTTGAAGGGAAAAGCTGCTTATGGCTGCAGCCGGTTCCGGGAGGGCTGCCAGTTTGTAGTGCCGTTCGAGATGGGCGGCAAACAGCTGTCGGAAAAGCAGATTGCAGCACTGCTACTGAAAGGCAAGACGCCAAAGATTAAGGGCTTCATCTCCCAAAAAACCGGAGAACCCTTCGATGCCTCGCTTACCCTAAACGAGCAGTGGCAGGTCGTGTACCAGTTCTGATGTTACCGGACATGAGTCCTGCTAAAAAAAGAAGCGGCTATAATTGCTTATAGCCGCCTCAACAGGAAAAGTATACGTTAGTTTAATTACTTCACAAGTACAGGCACTTGCTGCACAGTCAGGTTTGTGCGCTTATCCGTAGCCGAAACAGCTAACTCATAGTTACCAGGCGCTACACCGCTTACGGTCAGTGTGGTGTCAAACTCCACTACCTTTCTGCCCGGCTTGGTGCTGAAGTTTATCACGGCCCTCTCCGAACCCTCTCCGCGTAGCGTAACGTTCAGGTTCTCCACGTTGTCCTTGTCAACAGCCGTAACGTTTACCCTCAGGCCAGTGGCAGCCGTCACTTTCTGGTTCTTGCTAGGGTTGTTGATGGTCAGGCTTGGGGTTGAGCCGTCTGGTTGCAGGCTGCCGCCTTCAAAGATGTCCTCGCAGGAGGTAAGTACCGCTACAGCAGCTAAGGAGGCGAGGATTGTTTTCAGTTTCATAGGTAATTTGGCTAAAATAACTTGCTGTTGCCAGGTTGGTTCGCAGCAAAATTGCACTTATTAGCCAGCATTTACCGCCACCACTCTTATCCAACGCAGCGCAAAGTTATACATTGCCACCAAACCTGCAAAACAATTCAGTTAAATTTTACAAATTTAATTATATTTTATACCTGGAACTAATCCTCAAATCGAATATACAACACGTTAAATAATAGTATATTAAAGCTGTCCAATATAAAAACAGTGAAAAAGCAAGATAGCTATACATAAAAATAAAGTGCAATTTAAAATTAGTTTTACAGAAGCTACACTTCAGTACAATGCAAGCTTTCAATTGCACCAAAAACACAACACCTAAAATTATGGGGTTTTACCTAAAGTAGATGAGCGGCCAAGCAAGCAAATCATACTTAACTAACGGGCAGGATAACATATCATCCTGACCTCCGTAAAAAACACTGCGAAAGCACTATACTATGGATGCGTTCGTAAAACGTTCTTTTTTAACGCCGTAACATCTTTAAATTAAAACGAAAAGCTATGAGAAGCTATGAGAACTCGGGCTACAACCCGTACAACGACAATGACAGGACCCAGTCAAGAGGTTCTGCCAGAAACTATTATTCAAACGATTTTGACATGACAAACCGTAGCCGCCGCACAGGCTACGATTCTTCCTCGTCCGGCTACGGATCGCGCCAATCAGGTTTTGGTTCCGGCCAGGATGCATACACCGGATCGGGCTATGGCAATACATCATCTTATGGCCGCTCTGCCGGTACCGGATCTTCTAACTATGGCTACGGCTCTTCGGGCTACAGCTCAGACTACGGCCGCAGCAGCGGAGACCGCGATACCTGGGACCGCACCAAGGATGAAGTAAGATCCTGGTTCGGTGACGATGATGCCGAGCGCCGCAGAAGAAGAGACGACATGCGCGACAGCGACCGCTGGAGCAGCAGCAACTATGGCTCTTCTAACTATGGCCGTTCGTCCGGCTATGGTTCTTCGGGCTCTTCCTATGGCTCCGGCTCGTCTTACAGCCCAGGCTCTACGTACAGCAGCGGCTCCAGCTATAGCGGAAACTATGGCAGCAGCAACTACGGAAGCGGCAGCGGCTCATCAGGCTATGGCAGTGGCTCATCATACGGTATGGGCACTTACGGCACCGGCTACTCCGGCAGAAGCTTGGGCTCAGGCTCCAGCTATGGCTCTTCCGACAGAGACAATACAGGCTACAGATCATCCGGCTACAGCGGCGGCAGCAACTGGGACAGAGACCGCCACTCTTCTTCCAGCTATGACCGCGACAGATACCGCGATGATGACAGAGGCTTCTTTGACCGTGCCGGTGATGAGATAAAATCCTGGTTCGGAGATGAGGAGGCCGAGCGCCGCAGAAGAATGGATGAGATGCGCGACCGCGACAGGGACCGCGACTACAACACCGGCAACCGGTATGGAAGCTCGTACGGGAACACCTATAGCGGACCTCCCTACTCTTACGGTTCCTCTTCCAGAAGAGATTACGAATGGTAGGCATACCGACAGGCGGCCGTTTCTGAGCGGCAACCGTTGGTAAGTCAGCCAAATCAATCCAATAAAAAAGCCCTGCTACCAAGGTAGCAGGGCTTTTTGCATTTCAGGCTTCTATATTCAAAGAATTTTATACTTTTGCCGGAGCATGTGCCGCTCTACATGGCCACAGCCATTATTTTAAAGTTAACATTTTATACTTTAACATGAAGAAATTACTACTTGGTTTAAGCCTTGCCCTGATGGCAGGCACAGCCAGCGCCCAAAGTGTGGGCATTAAAGCCGGTCTTAACTATGGCTCCCTAACAGGCGATGATGCAAAAAACCATGACTATCGCCCTGGCTATACCGTCGGCCTTACCGCCCGCTACGGCCTTAACGAACTGATAGGAGTGCAGACCGAGGCCCTGTTCACCTCCAAAGGCGCCAAGCACAGCTACAGCACCAATGGCACCGATATCGAGAACCGCCTTCGCCTGAACTACCTGGACATTCCGGTGTTGCTGCACCTGCAGGTAAGCGGTCTATACTTTGAGCTTGGCCCCCAGGTTTCTTTCCTGCTGAAGGGCAAGCAGATTACAGAAGTGAGCCGCTCCAACACCACCACTACCACTGAAACTGATATCACTGACAACCCCTATCCTATCGACTTTGGCTACGCTGCCGGAATCGGGTACCGCGCCCCGAGCGGCATTGGCCTGGGCCTGCGCTACAATGGCGGGCTGAAGAAGCTGGATGACGAGGGAAGCTATGAAGGCCGCGAGCGCTACAACACTGGGTTCCAGCTAACCCTGAGCTACGTGCCTGGTTACAACAGATAAAAAAGAGGAGCCTCCTGTAAAACAGGAGGCTCCAACAAACTAATCATAAACATTTAGGTACTTAGGTAGTAGCGGTCACTTCGCCAGTTACGCAGTAGATATGCTCGAACTGCTTAAACTCCCCATCACGCACTTTCAGGTCGCGTAATAAGCCCTCTTTAATATCATACACCAGGCCCCACAACCTTGGCGGGTTGTCCCCAAGCTGGGCATTCTGAATAATAGAGGTTTTTGACAGGTTATGCACCTGCTCGATGATGTTCAGTTCCACCAGACGGCGCTGGCGCTGCTCCTCATCGGCAATGCTCATCAGTTCCTGCTCGTGCAGGCGTATTACATCCTTGATATTGCGCAGCCAGTTATCAATAAGGCCAAACTGTTTGTTGGTGGCCGCCGCCGCTACACCGCCGCAGCCATAGTGGCCGCACACAATAATATCCTTTACTTTAAGTACCTCCACTGCGTACTGCAGCACCGAGAGCAGGTTCATATCGGTATGCACTACCATGTTGGCGATGTTGCGGTGCACAAATATCTCGCCCGGGCCTGTGCCGGTTACTTCGTTTATCGGAATGCGGCTGTCTGAGCAGCCGATGTACAGGTAACGTGGCTTCTGCCCGTTGGCCAGTTTCAGGAAAAACTCGCTATCCTCAGCCAGTTTGGTGGCTACCCACTTCTTATTATTCTCAAAAATCTGCTCCATATATGCTTTTATAGCCTTTAAAAGTATTACAAATTATTTAAATATGATGCCTGTGTTGCCATATTAATGCACATCCATCACTGCTACCTCCTTGATATTGAGCAGCTCCACAAAGATGTTGCGCTCATGTGCTGTCTTCTTAAACTCCTGTATCGCCTCCAGCACATCGTAGTCTATATACTCTGAGTTTTCGCCGTCGATGATCACGTGGCTGTTATGCGGCAGGTGGTCCAGGGTAAGTACAATGCTGGCCTTGTTCAGGAAAGACACGTGCTCGCTCAGCTTGATCCGGATAACCTCGCGCTCGCGGTGCTCCTCCTTATGGAAGAAGTATGGCGACTTGTAATTGGCTTTCAGGATAAAGAATACGCCCACTACCAGGCCCACGCAAATACCCACCAGCAGGTCGGTGAACAGGATAGCCAGGATGGTAATGATGAAGGGAATGAACTGTTCTGATCCGATCTTGATTTGCTGCTTGTACAGGCTCGGTTTGGTGAGTTTATAACCTACCATCAGGAGTACTGCAGCCAGCGCTGAAAGCGGAATCAGGTTCAGGAAGTTGGCCAGGAACAGCACCGACAGGAGCAGGAACACGCCATGTATAAAGGCCGACATTTTGGTTTGGGCGCCCGAGGTAACGTTGGCAGTACCGCGCACGATTACCGCTGTCATGGGCAGGCCACCCAGCATACCGGCTGTCATGTTACCTACACCCTGCGCCAGCAGCTCCCGGTTGTTCGGTGTGCGGCGCTTGTGCGGATCCAGTTTGTCGATGGCCTCTACGCTAAGCAGCGTTTCGAGGCTGGCCACAATGGCGATCGTAAAGGCCACTACATACAGTTGCGGGTTAGCGAAAGCACCCAGATCCGGGAAGCTTAGCACATCCCCCATTTCAGCCAGGGAGCCAATCACCGGAAGTGTCACCAGGTTTGACGAGCCCACAGCCAAAGCCGGGAAGGAAGCCTTGAACAACTCATTCAGACCGATGGAGAGCAGCACCGCTATCAGAGCACCGGGCACTGACTTTGCCACTTTAAATTTCTTCACTGCAGGGGTATCCCAAAGTATAAGGATGGCGAGCGAGATAGCACCAATCAGTAGCGCCCCGGTGTGCACGGAGGCTAAACCGGCTGTTACATCAGAAAAAAGTGTGCTGTAGAACGTCTCGTTGGCACCCATGAAACGGGGAACCTGCTGTATGATAAGGATTAGGCCAATGGCTGCCAGCATTCCCTTAATTACCGAGGAGGGGAAGTATAACCCAATCACCCCGGCCCTTATTAAACCAAGCCCTATCTGCAGAGCTCCGGCCAGCACGACCGCCGCCAAAAAGGCCTCATACGTCTGCATGGTTTCGATGCCGTTCAGCACGATCACCGTCAAACCTGCCGCCGGGCCACTTACGCTTAGCTGCGAGCCGCTAAGCCATGCCACAACCACACCACCTACCACACCGGTGATGATACCGGCAAACAAGGGGGCACCGGATGCGAGTGCAATGCCAAGGCATAGCGGCAGCGCCACCAGGAATACGACCAGGCCCGAAGGAAAATCCTTGCCGAGCGTGGCCAAATAATTTACTCTTTCTCCTCTTTCTGTCATGTTTATACTTAGTCTTACTACTACCGACAAGTCTCCACGCCGCGCCCGCTAATGCAGGGCGCAAGCGTAGATTAACCTGTCTCACCTAACTGTTACAAACCTACGTGAGCAAGATTAAGGCGAAATTAAAACGACATTAAAAGGAGATTAAAATGAGTTTCAGGCGGAAATTGTGTGGTAAGCCTGTGGCAGGGAGATCATCACTTCGGTGCCCTTGTTTATCTGCGAGTGCACTTCAATACTGCCTCTGTGCAGCTTGAGAATACGTTCTGCCAGCGGCAGCCCGATGCCGTGCCCGGTGATATTGCGCACGTTATCTGCCCGGAAGAACGGCACAAACACGTGTTTCAGGTCTTCGGCGGCAATGCCCAGGCCACGGTCCTGCACCCGCAGCACCACCTGGCGGCTCTGCACCTCTATCTGCCCCCTGGCCACCTGCCCGTCCGGCGAAAATTTAATCGCGTTCTCCAGCACGTTCAGCACCGCGATCAGCAACAGGGCCTCGTTCCCCTGCACCATCAGGCGCTTCTCATCATCCGGGAAACTGGCAAAGTCAATTTCGATGCGGGCGTTGGGTTGGCGTTTGAGGGCCTGGTCGCGGGCCATCCATACCAGCTCATCAAAGCGCAGCATGGACAGCTTTATTTTGGATTGGTCTATACTTGCCTGGGCAATCTGGAGCAGGCCGTTGGAAAGCTCGGTGAGCAGGCGGGCATCTTCCAGGGTGCTGCGCAGCACGCGCTGGTACTCTTCTTTCTCACGCGGCTTCATCAGGGCCACTTCCAGTTCCCCGATCATGGTGGTGAGCGGCGTGCGCAACTCGTGCGAGGCGTTGGAGACAAAAGTGCTCTGCATCTCGAAGGATTGCTCCAGGCGGTCCAGCATGTTGTTAAAGGTCTGGGCCAGGTGCGACAGCTCGTCTTTTCCGTCGGCATTGCTCAGGCGCAGGTGCAGGTCGTTGGCGCTGATCTTCTCTACCTCGGCTACCACTTTGGTGATGGGCCTTAGTGCCTGCTTGGAAAACAGCCAGCCCGCCAGCACCACCACTACCAGGGAACCCATAAAACCAACTACCAGAATAATTTTGAGGTTCTGAAGCTTCCGGAGGCTGTAGGAGTCTATGCTGGAGGCAAACACCAGGTACGCACGCCCATCGTTTTCATACATAATTCCCACCACCTGACGCACGTCGTTGTCATACTCCAGCACCTGGCTTTGCCGCAGCAGATCGAGTATAGCCGGCGTTATGCCCAGGTCGCCCTCGCCGTGGCTAAAGACCTCTTTGCCTTCGGCATCAAACACCCGGACCGCCTCTTGCGGCAGCTCGTGGTAGAAGTCGATCATAAACTGGCGCTGCTGCTCTGCGCTTACATTATCGGATTCCAGCACGTAGAGGGCCGTTACCTCTGCCCTCCGGAGAATACGCTTGTAGAAATCGTCCTGGCGGTAGAGAGAGGTGAAAGAGTATACCACCAGCGAGAACACGATCATGATCAGGGCCACGATGCTGGCAAACTGCAGCGTTAGTTTAGAGCGTATTTTCATCCCTCGTCCTGCTCTTTAAGTACATACCCCATGCCCACCAGCGTGTGTATCAGCCTGGAGGAATGGCCTTTGTCAATCTTCTTGCGCAAAAAGTTAATGTATACGTCAATCACGTTGCTGCCCGTGTCGAAGGAGGTTTCCCATACTTGCTCGGTGATGTCCACCCGGGACACCACACGGCCTTTGTTGCGCAGCAGGTAATGCAGCAGGGTAAACTCGCGGGCAGTCAGGCTGATGGGTTTGCCGGCGCGGGTTACGGTTTTGCGCGTTACATCCAGCTCCAGGTCGGCAATGGAGAGGCGTTCCCCGGTGTTGTTATCGCTGCTTCTTCTGGAAACGGCCCTGATGCGGGCAAGCAATTCCTTAAACTCAAAGGGCTTGGTCAGGTAATCGTCGGCGCCGGCGTCGAGTCCGGTTATCTTATCGTCGGTGGTGCCGAGGGCTGTCAGCATCAAGATGGAGACCGTGCTGTTGTGGCGGCGGATCTCACGGCATACGTCCAGCCCGTTCATGTGGGGCAGGATGATGTCGAGGATGATCAGATCATACTCATTCTGCAGCGCCAGCCGGATGCCCAGGCTGCCATCATAAGCCTGATCCACCTCGTAGTTCTGCTCCTCCAGGCCTTTTTTTATAAAGGAGGCGACTTTGGGTTCGTCCTCAATAAGCAGTATCTTCATGGGTAATAGGGTTAGCAAAGTGGCTGGTTACCTCACGCGGCACACAAATGTACAACCTGGAAGCCAAAATTTAACAGCCAAAACTGGCCTGGCACTATTAAACGCACCAAATCGTTTCATATTTAATGGCACACGGACATCACCACCACCATCATCATGGGCACCACCACGGGGAGGGCAGCAACATTAAGGTAGCCTTCTTCCTGAACCTGGGTTTCACCCTGCTGGAGATAGTGGGCGGCATCTGGATAAACAGCGTGGCTATACTTTCGGATGCCCTGCACGACCTCGGCGACTCGCTTTCGCTGGGCCTTGCCTGGTATTTTGAGAAAGTGGCCAAGCGGGGCCGCGACCACAAGTATACCTTCGGCTATAAGCGGTTTTCTATACTGGGTGCCGTAATAAACTCGGTTGTGCTGCTGGTTGGTTCCTTTTTTATACTTTCTGAGGCCATCCCACGGCTCTGGAACCCGGAAGAGGTGCATGCGCCCGGCATGATTGGCTTCGCAATACTTGGTATAGTCGTAAACGGCGCCGCTGTACTCCGGCTGAAAAAAGGGAATTCCATCAACGAGCGCGTGGTGAGGCTGCACCTGATGGAGGATGTGCTGGGCTGGGTGGCCGTGCTGGTAGGCGGTGTTATTCTATACTTTTTCGACCTGCCCTGGATAGACCCGCTCCTGTCGGTGGCCATTACAGTGTATGTGCTCTACAACGTGGTGCGCAACCTGCGCGACACGATGACCATCCTCTTGCAAGCCTCCCCTCCTCACCTGAAGCCGCAGGAGATTGAGGCAAAACTACAGGCCATCCCCGGCATTTCCTCGGTGCACGACCTGCATGTCTGGACGATGGACGGAAGCTACCATATCCTGACGGTACACGCTGTGACAGGCACCTCGCTTCCTCCGGCGCAGGCCGAGGAGCTTAAGAAAGAAGTGCGCGCCGCCATGGCCGAGATGGATATTCAGCACGTAACGCTGGAACTCGAAAGCCCCGACGAAGTTTGCAGCCACGAGGGCGCGCTCTGACGAAAATTAGTTCTGGTTCAGGTGCACCGCCTCCCGCACGAGGTCGGCAAAGTAGGCCTCGTCTATGTCGGCGATGGTGCGGATTTTGATGTGCGGGTGCTGGCCGTTACGGCTTACCAGGCGGCGATGGGGGTCTGCCATCTCTCTGCCCCTAAAAAAACCAAAGTGGATGCCGCTGCGCGAGGAGGCGAAGTAACAGACCGGGCCATAGAAAAAGTAACAGGCACAATCCCAGCGCACGCTCTCCTCCAGGTGGGCAACGGAGGTGTTTATGATACGGCGTACTTCCTGGGCAAGCAGTCGCTTTTCCGGCGACAGCTTCTCTACATACTCATCAACTTGGTTCGTGGTGGTCTTGCTTCTCATGGGGAGTCTGGTTCTCTATTAAATTAAAATTCAAGAACACTTAAATATACTGAAGTTCTAATATACGGCAATAGCGGCGTAAGGGTTGTCATAGATGCTATGAAACCACTATATAGGCAAAATCAAACGTTAGGCAAGTATAGACTTATACTTGGGCAACTACCGTAGCTGCAGGATGCGTTGCTCCAGTTCGTGCAGGTCTACGTATCCGGCTGTAAGCCGCTGGGGCCCGTCGCTGGTGTTCAGGTAAACGCTGGGGAAGGTCGTGGCGCCGATGTCATCTACAAAGGCAAACTCCTCCTCCATCTGCTGCATAATTTCATCAGACTCAAACAGGGTCAGGAAGAGGTTCTCGCGTATCCCAAAAAGTCCTACCAACCGCACCAACTCGCGGGTTTCCTTCAGGTCGATGTTGTCGACGAAGAAGGCAGAGTGCATGGCGCGCAGCACCTCCAGGGTAAGGACGGGGCGCAGCAAACGCACACAGAGCATGGCGCGGCAGGCTGGCTCGGTGTTAAACACAAAACTGCGCTGGATGAAAAAACGGTACTCGAAAGGTAGGTAGGTGCGCTCCTGCACCCGGTGCCAGCTGATGGCCAGGCGCTCTTTCTGGTCGTGCTGCAAGGGGTGAGA
The DNA here is from genome assembly GCF_900113285.1 of Pontibacter chinhatensis. GTDB lineage: Bacteria > Bacteroidota > Bacteroidia > Cytophagales > Hymenobacteraceae > Pontibacter > Pontibacter chinhatensis. Next base: position 126,714 of record NZ_FOOT01000005.1, on the reverse strand, counting down.
CTCGTGCGCCTGCAAATCGCCGAAGCGCACCTGCACGTCCAGGTGCCCCTGCCACAGGGCCCGCAGCCGGCGCATGACAGGCGTGAAGCCATAGCACCAGGCACACATCGGGTTGGTAATATAAAGCAGCGACAGGTTTGGTGGCAGGTTTCTCATCAGCGTATAATCTTAACCATAGGTTTTACCCCTTAAACCTGGCAAGGGTTGTATGGCCACACACGCCAATCTTTTAAAGAATTAATAAGCCTTTGACCCTTTGAAAGATGGCGCAAGTATAAATTTCACGCTATCCCCCACCAAACTTTCTAACTCTTTAACTCCTAAACTCTCCAACTTCCTAACTATAGATCATCTTCACCGTCATGCCGCCGTCGATGGTAAGGCTTTGGCCCGTGATGAAGTCGGCTTTATCGGAGCAGAGAAACAGGGCGGCTTCGGCGATGTCCTGCGGCTGGCCCACGCGGCCCACCGGGTGCTGCTGCTTGTCTTCTTCTGAGTGCCGGGGTTCATACTTTTGGCTATCCTTCTTCCAGTCGCCGGTCTCGATCCAGCCCGGGGCGATGGCGTTTACCCGGATGCCGTCCTTGCCCAGGCTAATGGCCAGAGAATGTGTGAGCGCCTCCAGGCCGCCTTTGGAGGCCGAGTAAGCAAAGGTATCCGGCTCCGACATAAAGGCGCGGGTGCTGGTAATATTCAGGATGGCGGGGTGCGAGGCCTTCTGCAGCAGGGGCAGCGCATACTTGGTACAGAGCAAGGGGCCACGCAGGTTCACAGAGATAATTTTATCAAAGTCAGTTATAGATAGCTCCTGCAGCTGCCCCTGAAACGGATCGGCTATGCCGGCGTTGTTGATGAGGGCGTCCAGGCAAGTATACTTCTCCCCCACCTGCCGCATCAGTTCCTGCACCTGGCTTTCTATACTTACATCACAAGGTATAAACTCCGCAGGCAGCCCTTTTAGCCGCTGCAGCGCCTGCTGGCCCGCCTCCGCGTCCATATCGGTGAGGATGACGTTGGCGCCGGCCCTGGCAAAGGCCTCTGCCATGCCGAGCCCAATGCCTTGCGCAGCACCCGTGATCAGGATGTTTTTTTGCTGGTAGTAGGAGTGATTCATGATATACTTTTGTGCGGTTGTGAAGTATGATGTATACTTTGCTATACTTTAAATATTAACGCCTACTTCGCTGAAGTGTAAACCCACCCCTAACCCCTCCAAGGAGGGGAATAATAATAAAATTTTAGAAATTCCCCTCCTTGGAGGGGCGGGGGTGGGTTAATCGCAACTTAGGTTTTAAAACCCGAATTATAAAAGCACTAAATGCAAAACCCGCTGCCTTATCTTGGTAAGTGCAGCGGGTTTTGTGGTTTCGGGCTGGTGGCAGCTTAGCGCTTCTCCAGTTGTCGCCTCAGTTTGTCTTCCACGTTTTTCAGCAGCTCAAACCAGTTATCGCCTTCATCATGGGCAAACACATCGTTGCCCGGAATGCCCACGCGCATGCGCACGCTCTTGGTATTGGTCGACTGGTTAGGCTCTTCTTTAAAGTATACATCCACCGAATCTATCTTCTTGTTGTGGCGCTTAACTTTGTCTATCACGTCGCGCACGCCCTGCTGCAGGGCATCCGAGATGGAAATATCAACCGCCTGTACGTCTAGTTTTATGCCTTCGTAGTTCTCTGTGTAGTTCATAGGTTATTTGTTTTCAAGTATAACAAACGGCAGGATGCATACTTTATACTTCCTGCCCCTTGGTTTGCCATTTAAACGTAAGGCCGGGGGTTTGGTTAAACAGGTTTTATACTTGCGCTTCCGGTTCCTGCGATAGTCCTGCCCAAAGTATAAGCCTTCCCATTTTAGCTGATCAGGTGGCAGAAGCGGTGTTGATAAATTATTCCTGCATATTTTATACCCGATGCTTGACTTTACGTAAACCCCTATTAACTTTGAAACTCAAAGTACTTTATCATGAATCAGCAGCAAGACCAGCTAGAAGCCCTGCACGAGATCCGCAACATCATGGATCGCTCTTCCCGTTTTATCTCGCTTAGCGGGTTATCCGGGGTGGCGGCAGGCCTGTCGGCGCTTGCCGGGGCGGCTGTTGTAAAGTGGCACCTAAGCCAGTACAATGTCACCTATTCCCAGGACAGCGGCGCCACCCTTACCTGGTCCAGCATCCAGTTTATGGTGGCTGTGGCCCTGGGTGTGCTCATCCTTGCTATTGGCTCTGCCCTATACTTTACCGCGCGCAAGGCCAAGCTTAACAATCACCGCCTGTGGGACAGCAAGTCCAGGCGCCTGCTCATGAACCTGGCCATTCCGTTGGCGGCTGGCGGCATCTTCTGTGCCATTCTGCTTTACCACGGTATTTTATACCTGATAGCTCCTGCCATGCTTGTTTTTTATGGCTTGGCTCTGATAAACGGGAGCAAGTATACCTATGGCGATATCCGGTACCTGGGCATTTGCGAGGTGATACTTGGCTTGCTGGTCAGCTTTTTTACCGGTTACGGCCTGCTTGCCTGGACAGTAGGGTTCGGCGTGCTGCACATGGTGTATGGTACCTTGATGTACTTTAAATACGAACGCTAGCCACCTGTGAAAGAGTACCTGGAAAATATAAACAAGGCCTTCGAGAGCAGGGCGCGGCTGGGCATTATGTCGGTGTTGATGGTGGAGGACAAAGTGGACTTTAATACCCTGAAGGAAACCCTGCAGCTGACGGACGGCAACCTGGCCAGCCATCTGCGGGCGCTGGAAGAGGCCGAGTACCTGCGCGTGGAAAAGCAGTTCGTGGGCCGCAAACCCAACACCACCTACCATGCCACCGAGGCCGGCCGAGAAGCCTTTAAAAGCCATCTGGACGCTCTGGAGCAGTTAATTTTGAACAACCGGCAGTTCGACTAATTTTTTTGTTTAATCACTTTGTAACTCAAAGTACTTTAGAGTCAAAACAACACTTATCAACTTAAAAATATAAAACCATGGCACAGCAAAACGAATCCCAAAATCAATCAACCCACTCTTTGTCAGTTGTCAAACCTATGCTCATAGGGGCAGGCATTGCTTTAGTCGTCATTTCATTTTTTGTATTTGGGGTGGACAACACTCCTGCTGAGTGGGGAAAGTTCTGGAGGATCAGGCCCCTTATTGTGACGCCATTAGCCGGGGCCATGGGGGGCGCCTTCTATGCCTTTATGGACTACCAAAGCTCCCGAGGCTTTAACCGGACGCTGGCCATACTGCTGAGCATTGTGGTATACTTTGTCGGGTTGTGGCTGGGCACTGTGCTAGGGCTGGCCGGCACCATGTGGGATTGAGCATTAGATACAGGAAATCCTGAAGTATAAGCTTTAAAGTATAAAGTCATGAAAAACGAGATCCTCTCCCACCTGCACGACCCAGGCCAGCTCGAAAGGCTGTACCGCAGCAACAAAGGGCCTTTCAAACGGGAGTTCAGCATACTTTACCCCGAGATCCAGGGCAACGCCCTAGCCGAATTCTGGAACGCAAGGCTCCACTACGAGTCCGAGGAAATATCGTGGGGCTCCCGAAAAGAGTTGCTGTTCGTGGTGATAGCCTCTTTGGTGGCGGGCATACTGGCCAAACTGCCGGCCATTTTTCCCATCAGCGAAGAGTTCTACTATCCCCGCAACATCGGGTTTCTGGTGTTCCCGTTCCTGGCCACCTACTTTGCCTGGAAAAACAAACTACCGGAGGGCAAAGCCGCCTTCCTAGGTTTTGCGACGGTTGTCTGCCTCCTGTATATCAATTTCCTGCCAAACAACCCGCAAAGCGATACCCTCATCCTGGCCTGCATCCATTTGCCGCTGCTGCTCTGGGTTATACTTGGGGTTTCGTTTGTGGGCGATGATCTCAGCAACTACAGAAAACGCCTTGGCTTCCTGCGCTTTAACGGCGACCTGGCCGTGATGACGGCACTCCTGGTTATTGCTGGCGTGCTAATGACGGGCATTACCATCGGGCTGTTCGCGCTCATCGGTTTTCAGATTGAGGAGTTCTACGCTGAGTACGTGGTGGCGTTTGGTCTGCCTGCCGTGCCCATCGTGGCCACCTACCTTACCCAAACCAACCCGCAGCTGGTCAACAAGGTATCGCCGGTGATTGCCAAACTGTTCAGCCCGCTGGTGCTCGTCATGCTGGTGATTTACCTGGGCGCTATCATCTATTCGGGCAAAGACCCTTACAATGACAGGGAATTCCTGATGCTGTTTAACGCGCTGCTGATTGGGGTGATCGCCCTGATTTTCTTCTCCGTGGCCGAAAGCTCCACCGAGGAAAAAACTGCCTGGAGCGTGTGGGTGCTGCTGTTGCTGTCTGTGGTGACGGTGGTGGTAAACGGCATTGCGCTGTCGGCCATCTCCTTCCGAATCTCGGAGTGGGGCATTACGCCAAACCGGGTGGCGGTGCTGGGGGCCAATGTGCTGATGCTGATACACCTGCTAATCGTAACGGTGATGCTCTACAAGGCCGCGACAAAGAAAGCTCCTATATCTGAAGTCGGCCGGTTTATCGTGCTCTACATTCCGGTTTATGTGGCCTGGGTGGTGGTGGTCATTTTCCTTTTCCCGCTGCTGTTTAGCTTCAAGTAAGGCAAATCAATAAAACATAAAACACTTTAAAATAAGGAGACACAAGTATGATAACGCTCAACAAAAGACTTTCCCGCATTTTACTTACAGTGGCAGTGCTGCTGTCTATCCCATTATTCGGAACGCTTTTCTCAGTCGGTTTCAACTGGGGCCTGTTCGACTTTATACTTGCCGGCGGCCTGCTGCTGGGCACGGGCCTGTTGTGCGAGCTGGTGCTGAGAAAAGTTCGTAGGCCCGATTACCGGATCGCTCTCATCGTGCTTGTGCTGGCGGCACTCCTGCTAATATGGGCAGAAATCGCAGTCGGTATTTTCGAGTCGCCGTTGGCCGGGAGTTAAATCGTGTAGCCATGAGAGTCGCGTTCAACTCAGCACACATCACCAGTTGGGTAATTGGTCTCGTTGTGTTTGCCATCGGCCTATCAAACCTGGTGCTGGTACACCCCGTTCCGGGAATTGTTTTCCTGCTGCTTTCCCTGGTGTACCCTCCCCAGGTAAATGCTGTGCTCAAAGCAAGGTTCGGCTTCTCTGTCCCGCTTGCCGTGAAGGTCATCCTGGGCCTTGTCATCATCTGGTTTACCTTAGGGGTGAGTGATTTGGGGGATATGATTGATTGACCTGGCTGTTAACACTTCTGCCATGACGAAGACTGAACTTAAGGCGGCAAAGCAGTTTAAAGACAACAGCGCCGGGGGGATTTCTGCCAGGATAGACCAGCTGCATTTGCGGGCACGTGGAAACAGGTGGCTCTGGCTCTTTGCCATCTTCTGCAGGGTGTCGCTGGCCGCCGGGTTTATACCTTCCGGGCTGGTGAAAATCATGCAGGAGCGCTTTACGGTATTGTCGTCTAACCATCCCATGGGTAACTACCTGGAGGCCGTTTATCACACCGGGTTTTACTACACCTTTATCGGTGTGATGCAGGTAGCGGCAGCGGTTTTGTTACTGGTTCCGCGCACGGCGGTGTTGGGTGCGTTTATCTACTTCCCCATCATCTTGAACATCTGCATCCTGTCATTGGCTGTCCGCTTCGATGGGTCGCTGGTTACCTCGCCTTTAATGGTGTTGGCCAACCTGTACCTGCTTTGCTGGTATTACCACACCTGGAAATTTATACTTCCCTTTAATCGCTTCCCAGTTCAGGCAGCAATACCTCGTTGGGGCCAGCTAAGCAGTAAGTTCCCCGACAAATTCTTTATGGGAGTGGTATGGGCTGTATTTATGGTTATGGTGGTGCTGACCAATAGCTATGGTGTTAAGCCACATAACACCTTGTCGGAGTGTCAATCGCCTTGCAAAGATAGTCCCAACCCTCAGGCTTGCCTCAATTTCTGTAATTGCATCCACCGAGAGGGCCAGCCGCTTGAGCAGTGTCTGGAAGCTTACCATGAGGCTGTGAAGGGTACAGCCGCTCAGTTTTGATTTTTTTGAACCTATACTTTGGAAAACAAAGTACTTTAACATAGAAAAAATGAGACAACTTATTAAACCGGCTGCTAAAACTCAGCTGTCGATGCACTACACAGGTGTGGGCTTAATCATACTTTCTTTCCTAATCTTTATGTTGCCGGAATGGGGTGTGGGAGCAACTGAAGGCGGGGTATTCGGAATCTTCTGGCTTAACTACAGTCTCGTCTTTTTATACTTTCTACTTCTGATAATAAGCGGGCACTACTCTTTCAAAAGGCCTTTTCAACACCTACATACCCTGTACCTTCTACAGGTCTTGGCTATCATCAGCTGCTATTCGCTGAACCGTCAACTGAACATCTTTCAGGATTCGGTTCCGTGGCTGGAAGCATACATTTCATTATTTTGTGTGGCCTTAACAGCCTATAGCTTTCAGGAGCGGCTACCGAGGCTGGTGAACCAACTCCTGCTTTTTGTGCTTGGGGCCGGCGCCATACTTTGGCTATACTACTCCATTTACTTGTTGCCGCTTGTCGCCATCAGTATTCTTGGGCTTCTCGTCCTGGGTATTTCGGTACATACTTTTGTGCCAATCTGGGTGGTTATAAGCGTAGGCCTGGGAGTTATGAGAGCCGCAGCCCAGGAGCGCCAGTATTTGCGGAGTTTCCTGGCAGGTGCTGCCTTCCCCATACTTTTCGCAGCCTTCTTTCTGGTGCAATGGCATCTGCGTGAAAGACAAGTTGATTTTTACAGCAACGACTATGTGCTACAGGAAAATGAAAGCTTGCCGCGTTGGGTGAAACTAAGCCAGCAGTTACCTGCCGATTACCTGACTGAGCGACTTATGAAAACAGAGCTGGTATACCAGGTGCCAGATGAGACCTTCAGCATGTGGGAAATGCCAGGCGACAGCTTCCATGAGATAAAGAAGCACGACCCGTTGGTGATACTGGCCGTGCTTCTACTGGGGAAGCCCAACTTGGACAGGCCTGAAAAAGTAAAAATCCTGGAAAGCATGTATGATGCCCGCCATCAGGCGGAGCAGCGGCTCTGGTCAGGCAATAACCTTAGCACAACCAACGTGGTATCGCAGGTGAAGATTTACCCGGGATACCGCCTGGCTTATACCGAGAAAATATTGAGCATACACAATAGTATGCCCAACAGCTGGAGTCAACAGGAAGCGATTTATACTTTCTTTTTACCGGAAGGCAGTGTGGTTACCTCACTATCGCTGTGGATCAACGGCCGCGAGGAAAAAGGCTATCTCACCACAAAGGGCAAAGCGCAAACAGCCTATAACACCATTGTAGGTGTGGAGGCACGCGACCCGTCCGTCGTGCATTGGCAAGAGGGCAACCGGGTGTCGGTGCGTGTGTTTCCCTGCACCCCGGAAGAGAACCGCCAGTTTAAGATAGGCATTACTTCTCCCCTGCTGGTGCAAGGCGAAAAGCTGGTTTACGAAAACATCTATTTTACCGGCCCTTCTGCTACGGCAGCATCCGAAACATCCGTTGTTTACCTGGAAGATCAGGTGCAACATTTAAACCTCCCACGAGGCTACAAATTAACCCCTAGCAACGCGTACAAACGCCAAAGTACCTACCAACAGGACTGGAGCCTCAGTTTTACAGCGCCAAAAGCAGCAGAAGGCGGCTTCAGTTATGGCGACAACAGTTATAGCCTGGTAGCACTACCGCAGCAGTTGACGCCTTTTGCTCCGCAGCAGGCATACCTTGATATAAACGCCAGTTGGTCTGCCAGTGAGTTTAACAAAGTATGGGAGTTGGTCAAGAACCGGCCGGTATATGTCTGGGATGGGAAAATGGTACAGCTTACAGAGCAGAACAGGGAGCAAATGTTTGAACTACTGCAACAGCAACATTTCTCGCTCTTCCCGATACACAAGATAAAAGATTCGGACAAGGCACTTGTCATCAGCAAGAGTAACGGCACCTCGCCTAACCTCAGCGACCTGAAGGGCTCTCCATTTGCCGACGACATGGCGGATGCTTTGCAGCTGAGTTCAACAGTAAGAGTATACTCGCTCAGCCAGCAGCTTCCGCCATACCTTAAAAGCCTGAAAGAGCTACGTGTTATTGCCTCTATGCAGGGCGATGAAGAGCAGTTGGAACAGCTCCTGCTACACCAGCAATTTATCAAAACAGCGCCGGATAAAGACACGGTACCACTGGGCTTATCAGGCCTGGGCGTTGTGAAAACCAGAGCTTCGGGAGACGGAAATGCTCCTGATCACCTGATGCGCCTGTTCGCTTACAACCACCTGCTGCAGCGAATTGGCCCGCGCTATCTCTGCAAAGATTTTGTAGAGGATGAGCTGCTTGCGGAAGCATCGCAGGCAAACATTGTATCTCCCGTATCGAGCCTTATTGTGCTGGAGACGCAGGAGGATTATGAGCGGTTTGATATCCAAAAAAGTAAAGACAGCCTGGGTAACGCCAGCATGAATGGCTCAGGAGCCGTGCCAGAGCCGGAAGAATGGGCCTTAATTATACTGGCAGTACTCATCATTGGTACCATCATCTTAAAGCCATACATCCTGCGATGAACCTAAGAGCCATACTCCGCACAGAGCATTTTATCCTGACAACGATAATACTGGGTTTATACTTGCTAATTGGTGGGTTTATTCTGAGCGACTACCTGCTCTGGGACAGCCAGTGGCTACTGGCTCTGGCTCTGGCTCTGGTACCGTTGGTAACACAGGTACAGTCACAAAAGTCTGTTCCCATTAGCGCTTTACTCATAGCCATTGGCTTTGCTATACTGTCCTATCACCTGCACAACAGCACATTATATTTTTTAGCACTTGTTACTGCAGCCTGGTGTGGTTTACAGGCCGTACTTGGCCGCCTCTCACTGTTTCCCCTGTTGCTCTTGATGGTAGCTTCTCCCATTTTCAAATATGTTGTCAACATTCTGAGCTTCCCGCTAAGGATACAGCTGACAAACTGGGCAGTGGCTATACTTCAGCGATTAGGATCTGAGGCGGAAGCAGCAGGCAACATTATCCTTATTAATGGGAATGAGTTCGCTGTGGATCCCGCTTGTGCGGGCTTATCCATGCTGTCGCTGGCGCTGCTGCTAGGGATATTTATACTTGCCCACCTGCAACGGGTTGAAAAAAAAGTATGGCCGCTCTGGTTTATTGGCCTGCTATTAACGGGCATGCTGCTGTTAAACCTGGTTTCAAACCTAATGCGCATTCTGCTTCTTGTCTGGTTCAAGATTCTGCCAGACAACCCACTGCATGATGTGCTGGGCTTGCTTTGCCTGTTTTTCTATGCCCTGCTCCCTTTCTACTTTCTTGCAAAGCAGCTGCAACATGCCAGCTTTGAGCCTGCTACACCCAAACCTGCAGCCAGTACAATAAGCCTCCGCGGAGGACTCTCCATCAACTACTTCCTTCTACTAGGTTTAACAGGTGTTGGGGTAAGTATAAACAAGCAAAAACCACTTGTGGCTTCGGAGCAACAAGTTACACAGCTACCGGGGTTCGACATGGAAAAGCTACAGCAAGGTGTTACAAAGTATAGCAACGAAGCAATGCTAGTGTACCTTAAGCCGGTTCAGGCCTTTTACTCAACAGAACACCACCCACTCATCTGCTGGGAAGGCAGCGGCTATAAATTCAGGCACGTGCAGCAAAGGCAAATTGGAGCGGACACAGTATATGTGGGAGAGCTACAAAAGGGAGCAGACACCTTATATACTGCCTGGTGGATGGATAATGGCCAGCACCAGACTATCAACCAGTGGGACTGGCGCTTAAGAATGCTTAAAGGAGAGGAAAAGTTTAAACTGGTTAATGTAACCGTAGCCCAAAAAGAGGCGCTTCCGCAAGCAATTCGCTCTTTCAAAAAGCAAACTAACTATCTTATGGTACACGTAGATTCTGATAGGATACGGTAGCTCGTCTAAAGCGCACTGGCAGCTTCGTTAAGTAAAAGCTTAGCCCAAACGTCAATGTTGTTTATACTTCTTCGTACAGTAGTATAGATCACTTAATCCTCAACCCATGACCAACCCCGAAGAACTCCAGCAACCAGTGCATGCAGCCCCTTTGTACAAACGCGTGCTGCAGGGCGCAGGGCTGGCTTTGATCTTAGTTGTCATTTTCCTGCTGCTGGGCAAAAATCCCAACCCAGAAGCTGGGTGGAGATGGATGATGCTGCCGCTCATCATGGTTCCTGTTTCAGGCGGCATTGGCGGCTTGTTTTATTACATGATGGACCACCTGCGGCACCAGGGCGGCTGGAAGAAAATACTGGCCAACGTGAGCAGCGTGCTGGTGTACATCTTCCTTCTGCTGATTGGCCTGATTGCCGGGTTAAATGGTTCAAGCTAGGTTCTACTTCGTTCTTACCTAACTTCCAAGCCTGTTTTTATACTTTGCCCAGGCTGTACACCAAACATTCATGTTTTAGATATTGGGAAGTATAACCCATTTTCCTGCCTTTTTCGTTTATATAGCACACGTTTAACCTAATTAAGTTGATGGCTTATGAACACCCTACCTGTCAACTGGCTTACCGAAGGGCTCCTGGATTTTGAGTATAAAAAGTACCTGCTGCTGGCCTACCTGCAGGCCGTGAAAGGCGAGTTCAGTCAGCACCGCCTCTACCCTGTTTTCTCCGACCTGATCATGCACTACCGCAACCTGGTGCAGGTAAAAGAGCATAAACAGCTCGTGTACGAGTCCTTTCCGCAACGCATCAGCCGTGCCGATTTTGAGAAGCTGCAACTGGTGTATGAGAAGATTGTGCAGGACGATGAGACCATGGAGCAGATCGAGGAGATCATCCAGTACGCCACCCCCCTTTTCAGCACGGCCCTGAACGAAGGCAAGGAACTGTACGATTTCGTGGAGCGCCACCTCGAGATTACCCCGGTGGGCATCACCCCCATTTACCACGACGAGGGTTACCTGTTTGTGGAGCACACGGCGGGCAAAGAAACTTACGTGTACAGCTACCACATCACCGTGTTTGAGAACACCTACGAGAAGTACAGGGGCATTAACACCAAGCACCTGCAAACCGTGCGACGGGGACTCACCCTCACCCACGAGCACCTCAAAATCCAGCTTATTAAAGAGCGCAAGGAGCTGCCTAATCCTGCCACTTTTGCGGCGGTTTCCAGGTTTCCGGTGCCGCTGGAGCAGTCGCTGCTGCCCATTGCCAAGCGCTCGCTTGTAAAATATGTAACCAAACTTGCCGCCTGAGTTCAAAACCAACGCGGCCGGGCGGCAAGTTTTCCAATATTTTACACACAAAATTTACATCTCTCACAAAAACCCTTAATTTTGCATCATTCATATTAAAAGGACGGAAACGTCTGTAGAAGTTTATAGAGAAGAGGCGAGAGACTAGGCTCCAAGACCCTCTGGCAACCTCCTGACAAGGTAAGGTGCCACATCCTATCCCGGCGCGGCCGGGGCATATAAATGGATAACGCGATGCAAACCTACAACAACCAACCGGCACCATGTACAGCAACAGGCTGTGGCAACACCACAGTTTGGGCTACTTTACACATCAATACTGCACTACCGCCTCAGGAGTGTTGCTGTTGTTGCTGTTGCATGTGCTAAAATTGCACCTCCCGAACTTTTCCGGCTTGGCAGGCTTTATGTTAAGAGCCATAGCACAAACAGCAATTGCCCTGCATGGTATGCAGCAGTCGCTGAACAGGTGCTGTTAATGCCCCGGAACCAGAAACCGACTTCAAAAGAGATTATTTATAAAGTATGGATTTATCACAGGAACTACTGGCCAAGCTCGACGTGCTGCGTACTGCACTGGCGGGTTTACCGGCAGCCGAAGGCCTTCGCCGCCTCACCGAGGAGTTTGAGGGCAGCATCGCCTTCTCCTCCAGTCTCGGTATCGAAGACCAGCTCATCACTCACTACATTTTTGAGCAGAACCTGCCGGTGCGCGTGTTCACGCTGGACACCGGCCGTCTCTTTAACGAGAGCTATACCCTGCTGCACAGAACCAACAAGCACTACGGCAAGAACATGGAAGTATACTTTCCGAAGCACGAGGCCGTGGAGCAGCTGGTGAACGGGAAGGGCCCGATGAGCTTCTACAACTCTATTGAAGACCGCAAGGAGTGTTGCTACATCCGCAAGGTGGAGCCCCTGAACCGCGCCCTGCAGGGGGTGCAGGTATGGGTAACAGGCATCCGCGCCGACCAGTCCGGAGCGCGCCAGGATTTGCAGTTGCTGGAGTGGGACGAGGCGCACCAGCTCATCAAGTATAACCCGCTGCTGAATTATACTTTGGACGAAGTGCTGGCTACCGTAAAGGCCCTGCACATCCCTTACAACCCGCTGCACGACAAAGGTTTCGTCAGCATCGGCTGTGCCCCTTGTACCCGCGCCATCCAGCCGGGCGAGGACTTCCGCGCCGGCCGCTGGTGGTGGGAAGACAACTCCAAAAAAGAGTGCGGGCTGCACGCGAGATAAGTTAGAAAGTTAGAAAGTTAAAAAGTTAGAGAGTGAAGGCTTGACAAAGCAATGTCATTCACTCAATCGCTCATTCAAAATTGATATGACAAAGAGATACCTGGACTACCTCGATCAGCTGGAAGCAGAGGCAATCCACATTATGCGCGAAGTGGCGGGGCAATTTGAAAAGCCAGCCCTGCTTTTCTCAGGAGGAAAGGATTCGATTACGCTGGTGCGCCTGGCGGAGAAGGCATTTCGCCCGGGCAAGTTCCCGTTCCCGCTCGTGCACATCGACACGGGCCACAACTTTCCGGAGGCCATCCGCTACCGCGACGAGCTGGCCGAGCGCCTGGGCGAGAAGCTGATTGTGCGCAACGTGGAGGATACCATCAAGCGCAAAAGCCTATCGGAGCCGAAGGGCCGCTATGCCAGCCGCAACGCGCTGCAGACGCACACCCTGCTCGAAACAATTGAGGAATTTGGCTTTGATGCCTGCATCGGCGGTGCCCGTCGCGACGAGGAGAAGGCCCGTGCCAAGGAGCGCATCTTCTCGGTGCGCGACGAGTTTGGCCAGTGGGACCCGAAACGCCAGCGCCCTGAGCTGTGGAACATCTACAACGGCCGCGTCCACAAAGGCGAGAACGTGCGCGTGTTCCCTATCTCGAACTGGACGGAGCTGGACGTGTGGAACTACATCAAACGCGAGGAAATCGAACTCCCCAATATTTACTACACCCACGAACGCGAGTGCCTGGTGCGCGACGGCAAGCTGATGGCCTGGTCTGACTTTATCTTCCAGGAGCCGGACGATGTGGTGGTGAAAAAGCAGGTGCGCTTCCGCACAGTAGGCGACATGACCTGTACTGCTGCCGTGGAAAGTATAGCCCACGACATTGATGGGGTAATCGCCGAGATTCTGGAGTCAAAGATAAGTGAGCGTGGCGCTACCCGTATCGACGATAAACTGTCGGAAACGGCAATGGAAGACCGCAAGAAAGGAGGATATTTTTAATGGACATTCTACGATTTATAACAGCCGGCAACGTAGACGACGGCAAGAGCACACTCATTGGTCGCCTGCTCTACGATACCAAACAGATATTTGCCGACCAGCTGGAGGCCATTGAGAGCTCCGGCCGCATGAACGAGGATGGCCAGGTAGACCTTTCATTGCTGACGGACGGACTGAAGGCAGAGCGCGAGCAGGGTATCACCATCGACGTGGCCTACAAGTACTTCTCCACCGAGAGACGCAAGTTCATCATCGCCGATGCACCGGGCCACATCCAGTATACCCGCAACATGGTGACGGGTGCCTCTAACTCTAACCTGTCTATTATACTGGTAGATGCCCGCAAGGGCGTGCAGGAGCAGACGCGCCGCCACTCCATTATCTCCTCGCTGCTGGGCATTCCGCACCTGGTAATCTGTATCAACAAAATGGACCTGGTGGGCTATGACGAGCAGGTATACAACCAGATTGTGGAGGACTACAAGCAGTTTGCCAGGAAGCTGCGCGCCAAAGAAATCACCTTCATCCCGGTAAGCGCCCTGAAAGGCGACAACATTGTGGAAGGCTCTGAGCTGACCATGCCGTGGTACAAAGGCCCCAGCCTGCTGGAGCACCTGGAGCAGGTACCCGTGTCGCAGGACTTTAACCTGGAGGACGCGCGCTTCCCGGTGCAGTACGTGATTCGCCCCTTAACAGCCGAGCACCACGACTACCGTGGCTATGCCGGTAAAGTAATCAGCGGTACCTACAAAGCCGGTGATAAAGTGACGGTACAGCCTTCTGGGCAAACGTCCACCATTAAATCTGTGGAACTGGGCGGCCAGGTGCTGGAAGAGGCTTTTGCGCCGATGTCGGTGGTGCTGCAACTGGAGGATGATGTGGACATTAGCCGTGGCGATATGATTGTAAAAGCTGCTGATAACCTGGAAGTAGCGCAGGAGTTTGAGGCGGAAGTATGCTGGATGCACAACAAGGCCCTGAAGCCGGGTGCCAAGCTGCTGCTCCGTCACAACTCCACTGAAACCCGCTGTGTGGTGCGCAACATCGACTATAAAATCGACATCAACACACTCGACTACCTGGAGGACGTGGACCAGATACAGCTGAACGACATCTGCCGTGTACAGATAAAAGCTGCCTCCCCGCTCCTACTCGACAAGTATGCCGACAACCGGTCTAATGGTGGGTTTATACTGGTGGATGAGACTTCGTTTGCAACAGTAGGTGCCGGTATGGTGGCCGAGATTGAGTACTAATCTCAAGTTTATACTTTCTATAAAATCAAAAAGCCGCTGCAGTTTATACTTGCAGCGGCTTTTTGATTTTATAACGTGTAAGCTCAGGTAGGTATCTTATCTTTTTCTAAATCCTTTCTGAAAATATGTCTTTCCAGGACTGTCCCCTTGAGGGGACTATAGGGGTGTAGAGCTACGAAGCAAGTTAATGAAGACTGGCTCGAAAGGCCTTATCCTTATGGCGCGAGCGTCCTCGCTCGTGACTGGCTATAGTTTGGGCCTCGGGCCCAGTCGGATTGCAAATCCACGCCAGCAAATCGGAAACTCCATTAGCTTTCATTCAAAGTATAAAACACCCCTATGGTCCCCTAAAGGGGACAGTTGCTATACTTGCACACCTGCTCAGCCAAGAATCTTGCGGGAAGCGGGCTGGAACTTATGCTCGTGCCTTCCTTGCCTACTTCACCAGTTCAAAAGTATAGCTTATCGTAGCGGTCTTGTAAAGTATAGCCGCCACCGAGCAGTACTTGTCCATCGACAGTTGGATAGCCTGCTGTACTTTCAGCTCTTCCAGCGGCCCGCCAAGTATAAAATGGATGTGGATTTGCTTGAATACTGACGGCAATTCGCCCTGCTCCCGCTCCGCCTTCACGTTGATTTTGAAAGAGTCGATCTGCTGGCGCTTCTTTTTCAGAATCTGAATAACATCGATGGCGCTGCAGCCGCCAAGGCCCATGAGCAGCATTTCCATCGGGCGGGCGCCGGCGTTGTGGCCACCGATTTCCGGGGAGCCGTCTATGTTAATTTCCACTCCGGAGGCTCCTGTGGCCACAAAGTGAAAATCCTCGTCTACGCGTGTAAGGTTAACTTCCATGTGTTTGTACAATAATGCCTGCAAGCTAAGCCCGCAGGTGGTGTTAAAAGTAGATTTAGAGTTGATGAGTGCGCTTGAAAAATCTCTCCGAATATAGCTCTCATCACTTCCCTTCTCCAAAGAGAAAATCTTAAGTTCTGATTTATGGTCTATCTAAGTTTTGTCATGCTGTTAAGAAACTTGGTAGAAGGGTAGCTAAGCTACTGCTATATGCCACCAAGATCCTTTCAGGATGACAAAACGAAGAAAATGAATCGGCCCTGCTCTTGAAGAGGCGGGTTAGAGTTTCCTCTCTAACAACTAACAACGAATAACTATCAAACCCGCTCCAGCGCTTGCTGTAGGTCTGCGATGATATCGTTTATACTTTCTAGCCCCACGGAAACGCGCACCAGGCCCGGCGTGATACCCGTAGCTAAACGCTCCTGTTCGGTCAGTTTGGAGTGGGTAGTAGAGGCTGGATGGGTGACGATGGTGCGGGTATCGCCCAGGTTAGAGGTGATGCTCGCCATCTGCAGGTTGTCGATAAAGCGCTTAGCTGCTTCATAACCACCTTTTACTTCCAGCGTTACGATGCCGCCGCCCTGTTTCATCTGCCTTTTGGCCAGCTCATACTGCGGGAAGGTCGGCAGAAACGGGTAATTCACTTTCTCCAGCGCCGGGTGGTTTTCCAGGGCCTCGGCCAGTTTCAGGGCGTTTTCGCAGTGCTTTTCCATGCGCAGTTGCAGCGTCTCCAGGCTCTTAGATAGTATCCAGGCATTAAAAGGCGAGATGGCCGGACCGGTGTGGCGGGCAAAGAAACGTATCTGCGCGATCAACTCTTTAGAGCCTACGGTTATGCCTCCCAGCACGCGGCCCTGCCCGTCGATATACTTGGTGGCCGAGTGTATCACCAGGTCGGCGCCGTAGTCGGTGGGGTTTTGCAGGATAGGGGTGGCAAAGCAGTTATCCACCACCAGCAGCAGGTTATGCTTTCGTTTCAGTTCCCCCAGCCACGCCAGGTCAATCAGCTCCAGACCGGGGTTGGAGGGCGTCTCGATAAGTATAAGCTTAGTCGTTGGCTTGATCAGACTCTCCCATTCTTCCGGATTGGCAGCATCGGCATAGGTATAGGTAATGCCCCACTTCGGGAAGATATTGGACAGAAGCTGGTGCGTAGACCCGAAAACGGAACGGCAGGCCAGCACATGGTCGCCGGACTGCAGCAGGGCCCCCAAGGTGCCGAAAATAGCGCCCATCCCTGAGGCAAAGGCAAAACCGTCCTCAGCTTTCTCAAGAAAGCACATCTTCTGGAGCAGCTCATCTACGTTCGGGTTGGCGTAACGGGAGTATACTTGCCCCTGCTCCTCTTCGGCAAAAACGGCGCGTGCCTGCTCGGCGTCCTCAAAAGTGAAGCTGGAGGTAAGGTATAAGGGTACAGAGTGCTCCCGGTATTGGGAGCGCTGTGCCTGCAGGCGAATCGCCCCAGTCTCATTATCCTTCATGTATCGTGCGTAATAAGGTTAGTATAGATTAAAGTATGGTGTCGGGATTTTTTACCAGGGCAGATCAAACGGCAAGGCCAGCACCATCAGCCTCAGGCTCACGATGATCACCACTATGCCCACGATGATCATCATCGTTTTAACCGGCAGCTTACGGGCCAGGTACGCGCCCAGCGGCGCCGCGATGGCTCCGCCCAGAATCAGGCCAAGTATAATCTGCCAGTGCGAAATACCAGCAAAGGCCACAAAAGTAGCCGAGCTGGCCACCGACACGAAGAACTCGGCCAGGTTCACAGAACCGATAGTATACATCGGGTTGCGGCCTTTGGCAATGAGCGTGGAGGACACTATCGGCCCCCAGCCACCGCCGCCGATGGCATCCAGGAAGCCGCCTGCTGTGGCCAGAAACCCGAGCCTTTTCACCGGCTTCTTTTTTGTCTTCTTCCGCAACACCTTGCGCAGAATCAGGATACCCAGGAACATGGTATAGGCGGCTACGATCGGCTTGATGACATAGAGGTAATCCTCGAAGGCATAGAGCAGGTAGGCACCCAGTATGGCTCCCAGCACCCCGGGCAGCACGATGCTCTTAAAGAGCTTGCTGTTTACGTTTTTGAACTTCAGGTGCATCCAGCCCGACACGCCCGAGGTAAAAATCTCGGAGGCATGCACACTGGCGCTGGCCGCCACCGGGCTCACCCCTACGCTCAGCAGGAAAGTTGTCGCACTCACGCCATAGGCCATCCCCAGAGCGCCGTCAATCAGCTGGGCCACAAAGCCGGCAAGTATAAAAATGAGGATGCCGGAGTCGACCTCGGAGGCAATGTCCATGGCAACGGTGCCGATGGTTTGCAGCGGGATGTAGCTGAAGAGCAGGTGCCCGGTCACCATCAGGGCAATCACGGCCGTTAGCGTGGCCAGCACGTAGGTAGAGCGGTACCGGTAGCGTTTCTTGGGCAGCGGGTTGACGAGCCCCTCCGTGAGGTGGTTCAACTGCCGGACCTTCTCCGTAAAATCGCCGCTGAGCTGTGTCCGGATTCTACCCAACTTGCCAAGCACTTGGTCTATTTCGTCGGGGAAGGCCTCGTTGAGGACCTCTTTTACCCGCTTGGCCACCGTAGGCGATTTACCGTTGGTAGAGATGCCCAGCTTCAGGCTCCCCTTCTGCACCACCGAGCCCAGGTAAAAATCGCAATGTTCCGGGGTGTCGGCTACGTTGGTGAGTATTTTCCTTGATTTGGCCAGGTCCCGGATGGCCTTGTTCAGGATATGGTCGTCTGTGGCAATCAGCGCCAGGTCCACGCCCGTCAGGTCCTCGTCCTGAAACTCGCGCACGACCACCTCCACGTGTGGGTGCCTGGCTGCCAGGGTCCAGATAGCGCTGTGCACCTCCGGGGCCACCAGCCGCACCTGCGCCTTGGGGCTGTTGGCAAGTATGGCCGACAATTTTTCCAGCCCTACGGCTCCGCCTCCCACTACCAAGGTCTGCAAGTCCTCCAGCTTTAGGAAAACCGGGAACAGCGGATTGCTCACTTCTCCATTCTCCTGGGCCACCACGGGCTCGGGGAGATGACTGTCTTGGAGATTATCCATCTAATCAATTGTTTTTATACTTCCACAGCAACAGGCTTCTGCTGCAGCAAATCCAGGGTATAGCGCAGGGCAGGGTGATAATTGACTACCTCCCCCAGCACGATAACCGCGGGCGCTCCTACCTGCTTGGCCGCCACGCGCTCCACGATGTTGTGCACATTGCCCAAAACTATCTTTTCGTCGGGCAGAGAGCCGTTCTGAATCACTGCTACAGGGGTATCTGCTTTACCGGCTGCTGCGAAGATTTCCGAAATTTGCGCTAATTTACTCACTCCCATCAGAATTATCACAGTCGAATTGGATTGAGCGGCCAAACTTACATCGGCAGACACCTCTCCGGAGCTTGTCGTGCCGGTTATCACCCAGAAACTTTCGTTCACGCCGCGAATGGTGAGCGGAATCTGCTGCAGCTCGGGCACCGCAATGGAACTGGAGATGCCCGGCACCACCGCCGTCGGGATGTTATACTTGTCGGCGTGGGCCAACTCTTCGTAGCCGCGGCCAAACACAAAGGGGTCGCCGCCCTTGAGGCGCACTACGTGCCCATGCGAGTAGGCCAAGTCTACAATCAGGTTGTTAATCTCGTCCTGCGTCAGGTGATGCTTCCCCAGCCGCTTGCCCACAAAAATTTTAGGTGCCGTGGCGGGGGCATGCTGTAACAGCTCCGGGTTTACCAGCGCATCGTAGAGCACCACATCGGCCTGCTGCAGTGCCTTTATACCTTTCAGGGTGATGAGTTCTTCATCGCCGGGACCCGCACCCACCAGCGTAAGTCTGGGAAGCTTATACTTTGCAATTACCTGCTGCGTAGTATTTTTTATTTTTCTTCTTGATGCCATGTCTTTTTGAATTTTGAATGAGTGAATGCGTGAATGTGGATGTTAAAGAAACAGGTTTATACTTCCTGAAAATCAGCTCCTTCACGCCATCAGGCATTCACAACTTTTTCTTTCCTGTAGCGGTTAGCCTGCTGCAAAAACAAGAGCGCCTGGCTCAGGTATTCTGTTGCAAAGCTTTCGCTTGGCTCGTGCTGGTTAATTTGCAGCACGCTGCTCTTAAAATCAGGCGCGAAGGTGAAAAGGCCCGTTTCCACAAAATGCGTGTCGAACTCCTGCAGGATGCTGTGCTGGGTGTTGGTGCTCACGCTCTTGCCGAGCAGCAGGGCCTTTGCTGTGCTGATAAAGGCGGCATAGCCATAGTAGATGGCATCGGCATAACGCTGCTCCTCCAGCGCCTCCGCCGCCCACTCCAGCTTCTCGTCGGATTCGTAGAGCAGCGTCGCCACCAGGTCAATCATCACGCCTGCGCACTCGCCCACCCCAATAGCCGGCTGAAAGCCATCCTGATGCCCCCAATCCACAAAGTCTTCGGCGGTGAGCGTAGTCAGGTCGGTTAGTGGCTTCAATAGCTGGTAGAAGTAGTCTTTGCCGTTGCGGTCGTAGTAGGCGTTGAAGCTCTCTCCCTCCTGCTTGCTTGCCAGGAAGTCGTTGAGCACGTAGCGCAGGACCTCCGGCCCGCGTTTGCTGGGCACTTTCAGGAGTTTCTGCGCGATGCGGCCTTCGCCGTTCTGCACCGTGCCGCCGCCCAGCAGCACCTGCAGGGCCGGCAATACGCTTTTTCCGCTCTTCAGCGAGGAGCCGTGAAAGCCCAGGTTGGCCATACCATGCTGGCCGCAGGAGTTCATACAGCCGCTTATCTTGATTTTGAAATCGGTATTGAACAGCATCTCCGGGTACTCCTGCACAATCACCTGCTCGAGCACTTTGGTAATGTTGGTGCTGTTGGAGATGCCCAGGTTACATGTGTCGGTGCCGGGGCAGGTGGTGATGTCGGCGGTGCTGTTGAAGCCTGGCTCGGCCAGTCCTAGTTCATCCAGCCTGGTAAAAACGTAGGGCAAGGCTTCCTGCCGCACATACTTGAGCAGCAGGTTCTGCCCCTGCGTCACGCGCAGTTCATCGGCTGCAAAGTCGCGCACCAGGGGCACCAGTTGACGAGCCGTGGCGCTGCTGATGTCGCCGATTTGTACTTTGATGTAGATGCCGTAAAAGCCTTCTTGCTTCTGCCGGAACACGTTCGTCTTCAGCCACTTCTCATACTTGTCCGTATCCTCCAGCACAAAATCCGGGATGGGGCGAGCGGCAGGCGGCGCAGCGTTGAAGTCTATACTTTTGTCTACCTCGAAGCTGTGCGACTTCAAGGCCTTATACTCCTCGTTCACCAGGCGCAGCACCTCTTCCAGCCCCAGTTTGGCAATCAGGTATTTGAAGCGCGCCTTGTTGCGGTTGTTGCGCTCGCCATAGCGGTCGAAAATACGGAGCACGCCCTCTATCAACGGGATAACCTTATCCTCGGGCAGGAACTCAAAAGCCGTATGCGCCAACACCGGCTGCGCCCCCAGGCCGCCCCCAATCAGCACTTTAAAACCGCGCTCCCCGCCTTTGATTTTCGGGATAAAGCCCAGGTCGTGCAGGTACGACATGGCCGTGTCGGAGTCGCTGGAGGAGAAGGACATCTTGAATTTGCGGCCCATCTCCTGGCAAATCGGGTTGCGCAGGAAATAGCGGAAGGTGGCATCGGCATAGGGCGATACGTCAAACGGCTCCTCGGGGTCTATGCCGGCCTCGGGCGAGGCGGTGACGTTACGTACGGTGTTACCGCAGGCCTCCCGGATGGTGATATCATCCTCTTCCAGTTTGGCCCAGAGCTCGGGCGTCCGGTCCAGGCTCACGAAATGGATTTGAATGTCCTGGCGCGTGGTCAGGTGCAGGTTGCCGGTTGAGTACTCGTCGGAGATGTCGGCGATGCGGAGCAACTGCTGCGTTGTCAGCCTGCCGAAAGGCAGCTTGATGCGCACCATCTGCACGCCCAGCTGCCGCTGCCCGTACACGCCCCGGGCCAGGCGCAGGCTCTTGAATTTATCTTCCTGCAACTTGCCCTCGCGGTAGAGCCGGATCTTCTTTTCCAGCTCAATAATGTCTTTGGCTACCAGCGGGTTCTCTATTTCGGTTCTAAAACTTTGCATCGTGATTCTTGAAGTATAAAAGCCACCAAAGCGGCATGAAGTATAAAAAAGGTATGGAAACGCCGGACACGGCCAGGAAGGGCTGCGCGGCTAAGAAATCTACAAAGGCAGGTTATACTTAACAGGCACGCATACCACCAAACTGCTGCAGGCAACAACAGCAGGCATGCGGTGGCATAGCGCTATAACGGGCCTGGGCCCATGCATGGGAAAGGTATAAAAACGGGGTATTTGCTGCTGTACGCATACCTGTGCTACAATGCGCCCGGGCTGCCATACTATAAAAGTATAGCTGCCGCTACAGACGCGTAAAAAATGAGGATAAATGGCCCGTAGAGCTGCCTTACAAAAGCAGCAAATAAGTCAAAGGCCGTAAATCAGAAGTAATTTTTAGCAGGTACAACAGCAACAACAACACATCGCAGCAGCAGGGGTAAAGCTGTGTCGGGAAGAAGGGTTTCCGAATGTAGGGATGTTCTGTGTTGTGTTCATGGTGTTGTCATTTATATTTTCCCGTTGTTGGGCAGGACTTGGCACCTTTCCAAGGAGGATGGTTGCCAGAAGGTCATAGAGCCTGTTCTCTCGCCTCTTCGTCTATAAATTTCTTGCGGTCAGCAATACTATTCGGGGCAAATGTACTAAAGCTTTTACATACCGGCTATACATTACCGGATAATTTTATGCGCTGCCGCAGCTAAAATTCACTGTACTTGTGTGCCTTACCCACTATTTTTAGAGCAAAAACTTCCCATTAAAGCTGCCAGAGACACTTTTTATATTTGAGTCGTTGCACCAATCCTGCGCTCCTCCTCCCCCCTGCCGACAAAACCGCCATTTATACCTACCAACGCCTTATCGGCAACCACAGGCTATTCATATAGAAATGCCGTGCATTGGTATATTCTGTTTTTTCAGTACACATCTACAGCATTACTTTGTAGCGTGAAGAAATAGCAGAGCATGTATGAAAAAGCCTTACACCTTACTTAACCGACCACTAAACGCTTAAACTATGAAGAAACAGTTACTACTAATCCTGCTGGGGCTGAGCACCACGGCAGGATGGGCGCAGGCACCGCAGCAGGCAAGCCCGCAACAGCAACAAGCCGCCATGCCTGCCCCAAAAGGCAATGCCAAGATTAGCGGGGTGGTGCTGGATTCTGATACCAAGCAGCCTATCGAGTTTGCTACCGTGGCCCTGATTAACCTGAGCACAGGCAAGGCAATAGATGGCGCCATGGCCGACGACAAAGGCCGCTTTACGATACAAAAAGTAGCCGCCGGCAAGTATAAACTCAACGTGTCGTTCCTGGGCTACCAGCAGCAGGCCGTTGAGAACGTTACGGTCAGCTCTGATAACGCCGAGGTAAACGTGGGCACGATTTCCCTGGCCTCCGACGCCCAGAAACTGAGCGAGGTGGTGATTACAGGTGAGAAGCCGCTGGTAGAGGAGAAAATCGACCGCACGGTGTATAATGCCGAAAAAGATATTACCAACACGGGTGGCAACGCGGCCGATGTGCTGCAGAAAGTACCGGCCCTGAGCGTGGACACTGATGGCAACGTGCAGCTGCGCGGCAGCGGCAACGTGCGCGTGCTCATCAATAACAAGCCGTCTTCCATTATGGCGGGTAGCGTGGCAGATGCCCTAAAGCAAATCCCGGCGGATATGATTAAGACCGTGGAGGTTATCACCAGCCCATCGGCCAAGTATGACGCTGAGGGTACGGCCGGTATCATCAACATCATTACCAAAAAAGACAGCGGGATAGAGGGCGTGAGCGGCTCTGTGGCGGTTACCGGCGGCACGCGCGCCAGCAACGGCAACGCCAGCCTGAACCTGCGCCGCGGCAAGCTGGGCATCAACGCCACCGGCAGCGGGGTGCACTTCTACAACCACGGCGACATGAGCAACATCACCACTTTCAGAAGCGAGGGCGATGTGCAGAACCGACGTGAGCAGTACGGCGACACCAAGATCCGTGGTGCCTTCATGAACGCACAGCTTGGCTTCGACTACGACATCAACGCCAAGAACACCATCTCCGGCGGTGTGCGCCGCAACGGCGGTCAGTTCAGAATGGAGAACGACCAGACGCAGCGCTTTACCGAGAATGGCGTGGAAGACCCGGCTTATACTTTCAACACCGACATCGAGAACCGCAACAAGCGTTTGGGCACCGACCTGAACCTGGACTACGTGCACACCTTCGGGAAGCAGGGCCATGAGCTGGCAATCCTGTCGCAGTATACCATGACGGACACGGATACCCGCAACTACCAGGACCGCTATACTGCCGGCGAGGAGCCGTTTTACCTGCAGCGCAACAACAACGACGGCGCCAACAACGAACTGACCTTCCAGGCCGATTACGTGCAGCCGTTCGAGAACAAAACCACGCTGGAACTGGGCGCCAAGTCTATCTTCCGTGATGTGAAGAGTGACGGTTTTTACCGCGATATTTTCGTGGCAGAGAATGGGGCGGCTAACAGCAACCTGAACTTCGACTATGCACAGGATGTGTACGCCTCCTACTTTACCTATGGCTTCGCCGTCAAGAAACTCAACTTCAAGGTAGGTGCCCGCTACGAACACACCGAGATTGCCGGAGACTACTTCCAGGTGCTGGAGAACGGCAGTGAAGAGCGCGAGAAGTACTCCGATAGCTACGACAACCTGATCCCAAGTATAGCTTTGTCTTATACGTTAAAGGAGAAGCATACGCTAAAGGCCAACTTCACGCAGCGTATCCAGCGTCCGTCGCTGTTCTTCCTGAACCCGTTTGACCAGGAGCAGGCACCCGGAACGATAGTGCGCGGTAACCCTCGCCTGGATGCGGAGCTGACTGACTTGTACGAGTTAGGCTATAGCACCTACTTCAAGACGGCTTCTATCAGTGCCAACCTGTACATGCGCGAAACCGACAATGCCATCGAAACAGTGCCGGACCTTGAAGGTGATAACACCATCCTTACTTTTGCCAACGTGGCTCAGAACAAGACCTACGGTGTCAGCCTGTTCGGTTCCATTAAACCTGTGAAAGCCTGGACGGTAAGCGGTAGCTCCAACATTTACTATGTAGACCTGAAGAGCTCGCTTTATGAGAATAGCGGCTGGATGTACAACATCAACGGTAACACCTCCTACGACTTCGGCAAGGGCTTTAGCGCCCAATTTAACGGAGGCTTTAACTCGCGCAGGATTCAGCTGCAGGGCAAGTTCGCTTCCTTCTCCTTCCACTCGCTGGCCTTTAAAAAGGAGCTGTTCGAGGGCAAAGGTGGCCTTAGCCTGGGGCTGGACAACCCCTTCCGCAAGAGCATGAAGATGAACAACGACGTGGAGGCTATCGACTTCACGCAGCGCATGCGCATCAACAACTACAACCGCGGCGCCCGTGTTACCTTCGATTACCGCTTCGGTAAGATGGAGAAACAGAAGATGCCACGCCGCAAGCGCAGCATCCGCAACGACGACACCAAGCAAGGCGACGGCAACGGCGGAGCCGGCGGCTTATAAGCCTCAGAAAGTATAACTACTACCTACCTAAGGCCCCGTCTCGTGCAGACGGGGCTTTTTTGTTGATAGGCTAGCCTGAGGTGCCATAAACCCACCCCTGCCCCTCCCAGGAGGGGAATCACCCTCTTGCTCCTGCTCCGGATTGCAAATCCGAAAGAGCATATCATAATATGGCCATCATCCTAAATTGCTTCCTTCGCAGCAGGGGTAATTTAGCGAAAGCATAGGGCGGAACAGCCAGAATGACTAAACTTGCAGCATGGCTTTTTTTAAAATGGATAACTTACGCCACTGGGCGATTCGCTATACTTTCTTTTTCCTCGGACTAGTTTTGTTTGGACTTGGGATTGCCATTTCCGTGAAGGTACGGCACCTGGGCCTGCACCCTTGGGATGTGCTGAATGTGGCCCTCACAGATAAATTTGGCTGGAGCATCGGTACCTGGAGCGTGCTGGTGGGTATGGTGGTGATACTCTCCTCGCTGCTGATCAGCCGCAAGTACATCAACATCGGCACCTTCCTTAACGCGCTGCTCATCGGGCCTTTCATGGATTTTTTCCTGTGGCTGGACTTCCTGCCCAACGCCAGTTATACCTGGCTAGATTATGGGTGGCTGCTGCTGGCGATTCTCATCACGGGTATGGCGGGCGGCCTGTATGTGGCAGGCGGCATTGGTGCCGGTCCCCGCGACGGGTTTATGCTCTCCATCTCTGAACGCACCAGACTTTCAGTTAGCAGGGCCAGGATTATGGTAGAGAGCGTGGTGCTGGTGATAGGCTTTCTGCTGGGCGGGCCGGTTCATGTGGTCACGTTTCTGTACACGCTCATCCTGAGCCCCGTGTTTCAGGTATCGCTGCGCCTGTTTGCCAAGCTGCGGATAGCCTTGGTCGGAGAACTGCCCTCGGAAGCAAAAGTGAAAGTATAAGGGGAGGCTATAAAAGCAAAAAAGCAGCCGCTTGGCTGCTTTCTCAGGTTATTTTTTTAGGGTGTCGTAAAGCTTTTTCGACTTCACGTGCAGCGAAAACCAATCGTAGTTGCTACGAAGCAAGTTAAAGTTACTCCCTTCCACCACGCCGTTCGTGCCCTTCTTGGCCAGTGCCTCGGCAATCACTTCGTCTTGGATAACAAAGGAGTCTACCACTAAGCCGCCATTTACGAAGGAGCAGGCAAGTCCTTTATCATCCTGCTTGTAAAGTAATGTGTTACTCTTTTTTAAGCTACTCTCGATTCTTTCCAGTTCTTTCATAGTGTAATTAATTCTAAAGCATATACAAGTTGTGCGTTTTTAAAGTTCAAAACTAAGCTAGAATATCACAACAAATTTTAAAAATAAGCCGAAGCCTCTAAAAATAGTGTGAATGAATCCAGAAAGCGTTTAATCAGCGTTTTTGCTATACTTAAGAATGTGCATGAGGTTTAGCGCCACATATTATTTTTTTATTACAACACCATCCGGCACCTTGTAAATCTTTCTATGTCAGGCCGCTACACTTACATAGGCGGGCAAAGAAAAAGGCAGCGAATGCTGCCTTTCCTGCGTTATCTATACTTTATCTCTTGCTTTCACTTCTCCTGGGAGAAAAGCCACCGCAGCAGTTCGGGCTCCCGGAAGGCATAATCCCAGCTGTTGTGGTTCACGCCGGGGTAAACCGTCAGCTTCACGTCGCCGCCGGCATTCTCTATGGCCCCGGCCATAATTCTGGAGTGCTCCACCGGCACCACTCCGTCTTTCTCCCCATGGAAAACCCAGAAGCTCTCCACCTTTTTGGCATACTTGCGGGCCATTTCCGGTGCCCCGCCACCGCATATCGGGAAAGCCGCTGCAAACGTTTTGGGCTGGCGCCACAGCAACTCGAAGGTACCCATGCCCCCCATTGAAAGGCCGCCCAAATACACCCGGTCCTTGTCCACGTTTCCGCTCTTGCGTAGCTGCTTCAGCAGCCCCATCAGCGCCGCCATCGCTCGGGTAGGCTCTCCGCCTGCCTGAAAGTTAAAGGTGCGCTGGCCCTGCGCGTTGGGCACGATGTTCACGTTAGACCAGTAGCTGTCCTTGGGGCACTGCGGAAACACCACAATGGCCGGGAATTGCTCCTGCTCTTCCAGAAACCGTTTGGCCCCATACACCAGCTGCGACTCGTTGTTAGTGCCGCGCTCGCCGGCCCCGTGCAGCACCAGCACCAGCGGGTACTTTTTTTTCTGATCGAAGTTTTTCGGGTAGAGGATGCGGTAGGGCAGCGTATCATTGCCCTGCACGTATACCTGGCGCTCGTACGCATCCAGTTCGCCCTGCGCCTGGGTAGTTATACTTGCCAGCAACAGGAACAAGAGTGCTATAAGTGAGCATCTATAGGTTAAGGTGTGTTTATACTTTATCATGTCGCGTAATTTATACTTTTTCAGTGGCTCCTACTCCACTTTCACAATCTTGGTTCTTTTACTGATTCCGTTTTCGCTGAACGCCTCTACCTGGAAGTAGTAAGTGGGTGCCACATTCAGGGCGTTCAAGTCATAGGCAGTGTCCTGGTAAAGCAGCACGGAGTTGTAAAGCTTATCGGGGGCAATGCCGTAGTACACGTGGTACCCCTGCGCTCCCTTTACCGGCTGCCACGCCAGCTTGGCCTGCCGCCTGTCTGCCTCCCTCTTCACGCTAAAGCGTGCCGGTGTGGCGGGCTTTTTACCCGCGCCTTTTCCGAACACCCGCAGCCCCGAGATGGCCAGGTTGGGCGTGGGCACATGGTGATTGGTAAACCTGATGTAGCGGGCTTTCTGCGGCTGCGGCAGCTCCACGTAATCGTTGGGTACATCCTGCCGGTTTTCCCTTTTGTCTACCAGCGTCTGCCAGTTTTTCCCGTCCAGCGAGTACTCCAGCAGGTACTGGTGGTAGAGCGTGTCCGGTTTTCCGAAGATGTTGGACTTATAATCATGGTAATTGAGCTGCACGGCCCTTACCTCGCTCACCTGCTCCAGGTCTACCTCCAGCCATTCGCCGGGCTTGCTGGTCTGCGCCACCCAGAAGCTTTTTATACTTTCATCCACCGTGTTTTCCGGGCCATACTTCTCCTGCACCGAGGAGGCCCTCACAGGCTTTTTGTAAGACAGCAGCATCCAGCCGGTAAATAAACTTTCACGGTTCTTGTTCTCCGGTGAGGGCAGGTAGTGCGGGTAATCGCCGTAGGCGGTGTTAGCGTAAAGCTGCCCGTCCCTGTCAAAGCCTGCCGGGAACTGCCCGATGCGGCGCTCAAAGTTAAAGCTTACCCCAATCACCATGGTAGCGTAGTGCCACCAGTTGCCATAAGGGTCCTGCACAGTGCTGCCGTGCCCTGCCCCCCTGATAAAGCCGCCGGGCTTATAGGAGAAGGGGCTGTACTCCTGGTAAGTGAAAGGTCCAAGCGGTGAATCGGAAGTATAAACGCCGTCACCGTAAACGCTCCACTCGGTACCAGGCGCAGCATACTGCAGGTAGTATTTGTTGTTATACTTGGTCATCCAGGCCCCTTCCAGAAACCCTGCCGCCGAGTCCTGGTGCGTTTCGCCGAAGCGCTCCCAGCCGTGCTGCTCTGGATGAAGGGTAATGAGCTTTTTGTTCTCCCCCACCGGCAGAAAGTAATGCTTCGGGTTGAGCTCCACGCCCTGCAACGGGTGCGTGTTGGAGGACTCGTGGTAGAGGTATACTTTGCCGTCGTCATCCACAAACAAGGCCGGGTCGTGCAGCGTGAGCGGCAGCACAGAAGGCGCTCCCCGCCAGGTGCCCACCTTTGGGTTGTCGGTAAAAATGACTGATTGCGCCGATGCCGGGTTGCCCAGCGCTATCAGTACAGAATCGCCCATGGGCCAGGCACCCGGCGCGTTGGAGGACTCAAAGTACCAGCTCTGCGGCCGGATGAACTGCCAGCTGCGCAAATCCTTCGAGTGCCAGTAGCCCTGGGAACGTGTCACGAACATGTAATATTCGCCCCGGAACGGCACCACGGCAGGGTCGGCACCCGAGCGAAAGGACACGCCCCGGCTGGCATGCACCACGCTGTAAGTATAATCGATGTTGATGGGGTTGCAGTAGGTTTGCTGCCCCTGCGCCAAGGCCGTTACCTGCAGCAGCCAAAGTATAAACCCGCCCAGTATGGCTTTGGGCCACACGCTGATTTTCATACTTCTGGTATTCCTGCGGTTATACTTCATGCAAGTAGTTTGATGCCTGACGATAGTTTTCTATACTTCCCTGCCCCCTAGCCTTTGAGCTGCTTTGGCCAGGGCATGTTGCCTCTTCCTAAGTATAAAATCAGCTGCGAACAGGGCTGGCAGCAGCAAATCCGGGGGCTATACTTGAGAAATACCAGGGTCTCTAATGTTTAGAAAGTTCCTTTATAGGGCAGGTCGATGCGCTTAAAGGGCACGTTCTTGAGCGGTATCTGCAGTCCGTTGGTTGTCTCCAGCCAGTTCCACAGCTCCGCCTTCAGCTCCCCTGCGATTTTCTCGTACTGCGGGTTGCGTATCAGGTTGTTCATCTCCTCGGGGTCGTTCTGTATGTCGTAGAGCTCGTTGATGTCCCAGACGCCGTGGTTGTAGATGTATTTGTACCGGTCGGTGCGCACGCCGAAAATAGTGGGTGTCTGCGGAAAGGCCCACTCCCAGTAATACTCATAGAAAATCTTGTCGCGCCACGGGATCTTCTTTCCCTGCAGCAGCGGCAGAAACGAGTAGCCCTGCATCTGCGCCGGTTTCTCCATGCCTGACAGCTCCATAATGGTGGGGGCAATGTCCACGTTCAGCACCATCTGCTCTACCTTGGTGCCAGGCTTAATCAAGCCCGGCGCGCGGGCCAGCAGCGGCACGCGAATAGAAGCCTCGTAGGCATCGCGCTTATCAATCAGGCCCAGCTCCCCAAACTGGAAACCATTATCGCCCATGTAAATGACCAGCGTATTCTTGTCCAGCCCCTCTTTCTTCAGCCACTCCAGTACGCGGCCAATGCTTTCGTCCACGCTCAGCAGTGTTTCCAGGTATTGGCGGTAAAAATCATCGAACTTTATCTCGCCGTCATACATGCCGTCCACACCGTGCCAGCTGTTGCGCTGCGCCTTCACCCACTTAGGGATGTCGCGCACGTTTACCGGCCCCTTCGGCTCCTGCACCCTGCCGTAGCGCTTGCTGGAGTCGGTGGCGGTGAGGTACATGGAGGGCGGGCTGACAACTTCGATGTCTTTATACTTGCCCTCGTGCCGCTTGGCCGGCATAAACTCGGCATGCACGCCCTTGTGCGAGAGGTAGGCAAAAAAAGGCTTATTCTTGTCGCGCTGCTGCAGCCACTCCAAAGTATAGTCGGTGAGCAGGTCGGTGGTATAGCTCCCCTCCGGCTGCTTCACCTCTTTGCCATCGATGTTAAACGTAGGACTATAGTACACGCCCTGCCCTTTAAAGCTCACCCATTTGTTGAAGCCCGGCTGCGGCTGATCGTCGGTGTTGCCCATGTGCCATTTGCCGAAAAAGCCGGTCTGGTAGCCCTGCTGCTGCAGGTACTGCGGGAAAAAAACGAGTCCCTCGGGGAGCGGCGCACTGTTATCCACTATCTCATGGTTGTGGGCGTACTGGCCGGTCAGGATGGAGGCGCGGCTGGGTGAGCAAAGCGAGGTAGTGACAAAGGCATTCTGCAGGTGCGCGCCCTCTTTGGCCAGGCGGTCCATGTTGGGCGTTTGCAGCTCCGGCACCTTGCCCATAAACCCCATAAAGTCATAGCGGTGGTCATCACTAAGTATAAAGATGACGTTCATGGGCTTGGCCTGCTTCTTTTTCTGGGCCTCCGCGGTGGGCAGCCACAGCAGCAGCGCCAGTACACTTACCAGCCACTTGCTAAGCGTGTAGGGGTTGTTCATGGTGTCGGTTTTTTTAAGTTGATGAGAAGAAGGTTTGCCGCCACCGGCTTTTCAGGGCCGGCAGCAGCTACCTACCTAACCTATCAAATTTACTGTGTTACCGTAAAGCTGGCCTCCTGCACGTCGCGGGAGTTGGTGCCTACGTATACTTTAAACTCGCCTGGCTCCAGTACAAAGTCCAGCTCGTTGTTATAAAACTTGAGGTGCTCCGGGGTGATGGTGAAGGTCACGGTCCGGCTTTCGCCTTTCTTCAGGTTGATTTTCTGAAAGCCCTTGAGCTCTTTTACCGGGCGCGTGATGCTGGCCACCACGTCCTGCACATACAGCTGCACCACTTCCTCTCCGTCGTAGTTGCCGGTGTTCTGCACTTGCACGCTTACCTCCAGGTTCTCGCTCGGGCTGATGCTGGTCTTGCTCAGCTGTGGCTTGGAGTAGGTAAACGAAGTATAGCTCAGGCCAAACCCAAAAGGATACAGCGGCTCGTTTGTCACGTCCATGTAGCGGGTGGTATACTTGTTGAGCAGATCGCCGTTGAAGGGGCGGCCTGTGTTTCTGTGCGCGTAATAGAGCGGAATCTGGCCCACCATCTGCGGGAAGGTGGCCGTGAGTTTACCTGATGGATTATAGTTGCCGAACAGCACATCGGCAATGGCGTTGCCTGCCTCGGTGCCGGCAAACCAGGTCTCCAGGATGGCGTCGGCATT
The DNA here is from genome assembly GCF_900113285.1 of Pontibacter chinhatensis. Lineage (GTDB taxonomy): Bacteria > Bacteroidota > Bacteroidia > Cytophagales > Hymenobacteraceae > Pontibacter > Pontibacter chinhatensis. The sequence goes on along the minus strand of NZ_FOOT01000005.1, from coordinate 94,915 downwards.
CTGGTCTTCCCAAGGCAGCGCCAGCGGACGGCCGTTCATCAGCACCACCACCAGCGGCTTGCCGGTTTTCTTCAGGGCCATCAGCAGTTCGCGCTGCTTGCCAGGCAAGCCAATGTCGGCGCGGCTGGCGGCCTCCCCGCTCATCCCCTGCGACTCTCCCACTACGGCCACGATCACATCAGAGGCGCGGGCTACTTTTACGGCCTCGGCAATCATTTGCTCGGAAGTACGCTTGTCAAGCTGCAGCTCGCCGCCGTGGGCATTCAGGCGCTTGATCATCTGCTCATCGTCGGTGATGTTGGCTCCCTTGGCGTAGTTGATTTTCACGCCGTTGCCTGCCACGTTTTTGATACCTTGCTCCACCGAAACGGCCTGTTTCCAGTCGCCGGCGCCGCTCCAGTTACCAATCAGGTCGCGCTGGTTGTTGGCCAGCGGGCCGATAAGGGCAATCGTGCCGGACTTCTTCAGCGGCAGCGTCTGCTTGCTGTTTTTCAGGAGCACCATGCTTCTGCGGGCAATGTCGCGGGAGGCCTCGCGGTACTCCGGCTTCATTATCGTTGTTTTGGCGCGCTGATCATTTGTGTAGCGGTACGGATCCTCGAACAGGCCCAGTTTATACTTTGCCTCCAGGATACGGCGCGCCGCGGTGTTTACCACTTCCTCGCTTAGGCTTCCTTTATCCACCGACTGCTTCACGTGCCGGAGGTATACCTCACTTACCATGTCCATGTCCACGCCGGCTGACAGGGCCAACTCGCCCACCTTGGCTTCATCGCCCATCCCGTGTGCTATCATTTCACTCACGGCGGTGTAGTCTGCCACCACAAAGCCATCGAAGCCCCACTTGTCGCGCAGCAGTTCGGTCATCAGCCAGTGGTTACCGGTAGCCGGTACGCCATTTATGTCGTTAAAGGAGGACATTACGCTACCCACACCTGCTTCTATAGCGGCTTTATACGGCGGCATGTACTCGTTGAACATGCGGTTGAGGCTCATGTCCACGGTGTTGTAATCGCGGCCGGCCTCGGAGGCGCCGTACAGCGCAAAGTGCTTCACGGTGGCCATCACGGTATTTTCCTTGGTCAGGTCATCGCCCTGGTAGCCGCGCACCATCGCCCGAGCTATCTCAGAACCTAAGTATGGGTCCTCCCCGGCGCCTTCCGAAATACGGCCCCAGCGCGGGTCGCGGGCAATGTCCACCATCGGCGAATACACCCAGTTCAGGCCATCGGCAGAGGCCTCGTCGGCGGCAATGCGGGCGCTGCGCTCAATCGCCTCCAGGTCCCAGCTCGCCGAAAGGCCCAGCGGAATCGGGAAAATGGTGCGGTGCCCGTGGATCACGTCGTAGCCGAACAAAAGCGGAATTTTGAGGCGCGTGTTGTTGACGGCAAACTCCTGCAGCTTTCGGGCGGCCACCGGGGTATAGGTGTTGAACACGCCCCCTACGTTGCCCTTGCGGATGTTCTCGTCCACATTCTGGCTCACCACCGGCCCCGTCACGTCGAAGCCCACCGACACCAGGTTCAGCTGCCCGATCTTCTCCTCCAACGTCATCTGGCTCAGGAGGCTGTCCACAAACTGGCGCATGCGCGGGTCTGCTGTGCTGCTGGCCCTAGCGGTTGGCGTTTGTGTCGGCTCCACGGTTTCGGTTTGCTGTGCGGTGGTAGGCTGCTGGGCTGTATTACACTGTGTGCTCATCAACCCGATTGACATGACCAGGGCTGTGCGTATGATTTGTTTCATGGATACTATAGTTAGGTTATTTAATCAAGCTTGATTTTATCTTCTTCCTCCAGATCTGGTAGCCTTGCTGGTTCATGTGCAGGCTGTCTTGCGTAAAAATCTCGGGCTTTGGTTTTCCATTCTTCTGCAGCATCGGCTTGTACACATCCACATACTTTGTCTTGGGCTGTGTCTGCAAGTAGGCCTTTATCAGCTGGTTCGCCTCTTCTATAATGGGTTTATACTTCAGGCGGGATGGGCTGGGTTTGATGGACACAAACACCACCGGCACCTGCGGCAGCTCCTGCCTTATACTTTGGAACACATCCTGAAAGCGCTCCAGCACCTCCGGCGCCTGCACATCGCCTCCGGCAATGTCGTTCTCACCGGAATAGATCACGATTTGCTTCGGCTGGTAGGGTATCACGATGTCGTTGAGGTAGCGCTTCAGGTCGAGGAGGTTGGAGCCGCCAAAGCCACGGTTAACAACCGTATGCTTCGGGAACATCTCCTGCAGGTTATTCCAGAGTTTGATGGAGGAACTGCCCACGAAAAGTATGGCGTCCCGGGGCGGCATCTGCTGGCTGTCCTGCTGCTTAAAAGCCTGGATTTCGTTCCAGAAAGGCGGATTGTTATGCTGGGCGTGTGCGTTGGGCAGCGCCAGAAGTATAAACAGCAGGGCGAAGGACAAGTAGATTTTTCTCATCGGGTTCTCTCTATTTTTTTAAGGGCTTGTTGTATCTCTTTGTTTTTCATGAACAGGTTCCAGATCAGGCCGCTTCGGTGGTTTTCGATCATCACCGTAATAGGTGCCTGGTTCAGGCCCATGTACAGCGGCGACACCCAGTTCTCCTCCAGGCTAAAGGCATCCCGGAAACCATAGGCACCCCACAGAAAGTGGCCATACTCGCGGTAAAAGTGCTTCAGTGCCCGCATCGACTCCTCCGGCGTGTAAGGGAACGAGGCCAGCGCCCCGGTCGGTGTCATCTTGCCGGAATCGGCGTGCGGCACCGGCTCGTTGGGCGCGTACCCCCACGGGCCGTCCGAGGCTGTGAGGCCCCAGCTGTTCTCGCTGTAGCCCTGGTGGTTCTCCGGGTTCTCTATACTATAGCGGTAATTTATCAGCGCGATGTTCCGGTTATTCTCAAAGTAGTTGGTGTACTTATCAGTCAGCTTGCGCGGGTCGGCTGCCATGTAGGAGTAATGTATAAAGAACAGCGGCCCGCCGTTGGACACCCCCACCGGCAGCGGAATGCCGAAATAGGTGTTGCCGTTGGTATACATCATTCCCTCTTTGGTTTGGCCCCAGGCGGCCCTGTACTGCTGCGCTTTCTCGCTCTGGCTGGCCCAGCCGCTGTAGTACATGCTGGCGGGTATGCTGTGCGTCGGCGAAGCAATGCCGAGCAGGTACACGATCATCGTTTCGTTCCAGCCGATAAGCTGGTGGTTCAGCACCCAGGCCTGGTCCGGCGACCAGTGCCAGGTCAGGAAATCAGATTCCGGCTTTTTGCGGTACCAGTCCCACTCCACGCCGCGCCAGATTGTGGTAATGGTGTTGCGAATCTCTTTTTCCTGCGGCGTGTTTGCCGTGAAATACTCCCGCGCCGCCAGCAGCCCCTGCACCAGGAAAGCCGTCTCCACCAGGTCGCCGCCATTGTCGCGCGGGCCGAAGAAAGGCTCTACCTTACCCGTCTCCCCGCTGATGAAGTGCGAAAAGGCACCATGGAACTTCTCAGCCTTGTCGAGGTAGTGCACGATCTGCAGAAAGCGCTCCACCCCTTGCTCCCGCGTTATCCACCCGCGCTCGATACCTACCAGCAGGGCCAATATGCCAAAGCCGGAAGCTCCGGAGGCCACCATCGTCCGGCGACCCGGAATGTTCTCCAGCGCCAATCCGCTGTTGGGCTCCGCTCCCTCCCAGTAATACCGGAAGTTGGCCTCCTGCACCATCGTCAGCAGTTCCTCGTCCGTCATGGGCCGGGTGGCGGCGCTTATACTTTTAGAGGGGCCTGTTTCCTGGTAGCGATCATCCAGCAAGCTGATTTTGTAGTAGAACGTCTGCCCCACGGTATCCACGTAGTCGGCGAAGCGGCAGATGGAGGGCAGTTGCACCGCCACCGGCCTGAAGTTTTTGTTATCGGTGGAGCGGTATACCTGCACGTAGCGCACGGCAGGGTCTTCGATATTTTCCCATGTCAGGTCGATGTGTTTTTCGTAGCCTGTGGCGCTTAGCAGTTTGGGGGCCGACTTTATACTTTCCCCGGCTTGCAGCGGCAGCATCTCCACCTGATCCAGGTACAGTTCGTGCCACTTTCCGTCTTCTGCCTGCTGCTGAAAGGCCACCACATCCACCTCCTTCGCATCGCTGAAGTTCAGGCCTTTGAAGCTGCTGAGCGGCACCTCCACCGTCAACCAGGCACCGGTTTTATAGTTGGGCATGTAGTTTTGCAGCGGCAGGAACTGGGAAAGCTCCTTCGCCTCCCGCTTGCCAATAGCCACTGCCGGAAGCTCTGTTGCCGCCGTGTTGGATTTGATGTATAGCCTGAAGACCAGCTTCTCCTGTGGCCGGAAAAAGTCCATGCCCCGGATGGGGTGGTACAGCACCTGCGCCTGCCACTGCCCGCCTTTGGCGGAGTTATACTTCAGCTCCAGCGCATTGCCGGGGGTAAAGTATACTTCCTCGCTCACAGGCAATTTGCCGCTGCTGTTCTTCACCCAGCTTGGCGAAGTATAGCTGGCCGAAGTATAGAAATGGTCCTTGTCCATCAAGCTGTTGTCGAAGAAAACCCTGGTGTAGGGGGTCTCCTGCGCCATCAGGTTGGTGGCGTGCAACAGGGTAATGATGGCAAGAAGTATACTTCGCATGGCTCTTAGCTGGTTTATACTTTCTGATTTATACTTGGCTATACTTTATACTTGTCGATTTATACTTTATTCATTCCCATTGCTGGCGCGAGCTTGTAGCTCGTGCCTTTCTATGTTCTCGGATTTGCAATCCGAGTGGCTTGAAAAGCCAAATTTATACTTCTGCTATACTTTTATACTTGCCGGCTTATACTTTCATAGCCACCGCTTCCTTCGACTGGAACTAAGCTATCCTTGCTAGCTCCCGTTCATCCTCCAGGCTTAAATAAGCTGCTGTTTCATCTCCTGTTTGGGTGCCCTCCCAGGCCGGGAGGCCTCGTTTTCCCACTCAGCGCGGTGTTCCCTCCTTGCCTCGCCTGCGCTCGGCATGCCCTAAACGGGCACCGGATCTCACAAGGCGCCTCCTGGAAAAACTGGGAACAGTTTTATACATCTATCATGATCAAGTATAGTTAAGGGCGTCACTTAATTTAAGGTTAGTCAAAGTATAAAGAGTATAGTTAGTATACATTAGCTCAACACCTTAATCCACCTTCACCGGCTTCGTTCTTTCGGACACGCCGTTTTCGTTGAAGGACTCGATGGCGAAGTAGTAGCCTTGGTCCACGCCCAGGCTTTTCAGGTCCAGTTTGTTGTCGTCGTACACCATCCAGGAGCTGTAGAGTTTATCCGGAGCAATGCCCCAGAGCACGTTGTAGCCCTGCGCGTTGGCTTGCTTGTCCCAGGTAATCATCGCGTCGCGGCGGTCCTGCTGGCGGTTTACCTTAAAGTTTTTCACGCGGGCCGGCGCTTTGCCCTGCCCCACGCCAAACACGCGCAAGCCGGAAATGGCCAGATTAGGCGTCGGCACATGGATGTTGCGGTAACGGATGTAGCGAACCGTCTGCGGGGTACCCAGCTCAACATAATCGTTGGGCACGTCGCGGTAGTTGTCGCTCCTGTCCACCAGCGTTTTCCAGTTCTTGCCGTCTGTAGAGCCCTCCACCACGTAGCGGTGGTACAACCCCGGCACTTTGCCGTAGAGGTTGGATTTGTAGTCATGGTAGTTGACCTGCACAGCGTATACTTTGCCCGGCTTCTCCAGATCGATCTGCACCCACTGCTGGTCATTGTTTTGCTCGGCCACCCAGAAGGTTTTGGTGCTCTCATCCAGCATGTTCTCGGGCTTGAAGTTCTCCAGGGTAGAGGAAGCTTTCACCGGCTTTTTATAAGATAGGAGCATCCAGCCGGCAAACTGGCCCATCTTGCCCGGCACCGACGGACCGAAATGCGGGTAGTCGCCGAAATAAGTATCCACGTGCATCAGCCCATCCTTGTCAAACGTGGTGTGGAACATGTTGATGCGGCGCTCCCAGTTCATGTTCACCGACACCGAAGCCGAGCCAAAGTGCCAGTACTCTCCTGCCGGACCCACCACGGTGCTACCGTGGCCGGCGCCGTTCATGTAGCCTCCCGGTTTATAGGATACCGGGTTATTGGGCGCGTACGTAAATGGCCCGAGTGGTGAATCGCCTATATAAACGCCATCGCCATACACGTTAAACTCGGTGCCAGGAGCAGCATACTGCAGGTAATACTTGCCATTGTGCTTCGTCATCCAGGCGCCTTCCATGTAGCCGGCCAGTACGGTGTCAGAGTGGTTCTCGCCGAAGCGCTCCCAGCCGTGCTTGTCGCCATGCAGCTTAAAAAGCTCCACTGTTTTCTCCGATGGCTTGAAGCGGTCTTTCCTATTCAGCTCTTTTACCCGAAGCGGGTAGGTGTTGGAGGAACCCCAGTACATGTAGGCCTTGCCATCGTCGTCGATAAAGAGCGCCGGGTCCTGCAAATCACCCAAAATGCCGGGTGTGGCTTGCCAGTCGCCCCGCTTGGGATTGTCGGTAAACAGCACGCTCATGGAGCCGGATGGGTCACCGGCCACGTACAGCAAGGAGTCTTTGTAGTTGAAAGCCGCCGGTGCGTTGGAGCCCTGAAAATACCATTTCTCCGGTTTGATGAAGTTCCAGTTCTGCAGGTCGGTGGAGTGCCAGTAGCCCATCGAGCGGGTCACAAACATGTAGTACTCGTTGCGGAACTCCACTACGGCCGGGTCGGCGCCGGATCGGTACGAGATGTCTTTGTAGGCATCGTACACGGCGTACGTATAGTCGATGTTAATCGGATTGCAGTACGTGCTCATGTGCGTGCTCTGGGCCAGGGCCGCCGTGCCGCTCCCCCAAAGTATGGCCAGTGAAAGTATAGCTTGTAAGGCTCTTCTCATAAGTATGGTTTTATACTTTGTTTTTCTTCCTATTGGGTATTTTCCTGCTAGCTGATACAGCTTGCTAAGCTCTTTTCTTTATGTCATCCTGGAAGGATCTTGGTGGCCTTGTAGCATAAGCTTAGGCTTATTCCACCAAGTTTCTTCACAGAATGACAGAACCTATATAAACAGCAAAACCAGAACTAAACAGACCTATATTAGGACTGGCGCAGGAGAAACTCCCGCGCCAGCTTTTATACTTTATATTTACTTCAGCTGCGGGCTCTGGAAGCCGAGCTTCTTGAGGCCGGCCTGTACTTCAGGAGCGCTCATGAACAGATCCCACAGCAAACCGGTGCGTCCGTTCTCGATCATCACCACAATCGGTCCCTGGTCGATGCCCAGGTAGCGCTGCGGGAACCAGTTGTCCTGTTCCGAGTAGGCATCGTATGGTCCATACTTGCCGATCACTTTGTCGCCCAGGTCTTCGTACAGGTGGCGGATAACTTTCATCGATTCTTCCGGTGCATACGGGTAGGACGATAAGGCAGCCGTCGGCGTGATCACGCCCAGGTCGTTTTCCGGGCTGTGGCCCGAATAACCGTTCACGGAGTAGCTGGCGGTAAGCCCCCAGGCGTTCTCGCCATAGCCTTTGTAGCCTTTCGGGTTATCCACGCAGTAGTCGCGCTGAATCAGCGTATGGTTGCGGTTAAGTTTCCAGTAGTCGGCATACTTGTCAGTGAGCTCGCGCGGGTCCAGGCCCAGGTAAGAATAATGCGCCCAGAACATCGGTCCTACGCTGCCTTTGTGCCCGTTGTGGTTCAGCACCACCTCATGGCCATACTTTGTCGCATCGGATTTGATGGCGCCGCTGCGGGCCCAGCCCTCGTGGTATACTTCGGCAGGCACCCCGTGGGTTGGGGAGGAAGCCGCCAGCACATAGGTTATCAGACACTCGTCGTACCCGCGTATCGGGAAGTTCATGGCCCAGCCATGGTTCGGGCTCCAGTGCCAGTACAGCGCGTTCTGACCGCCGTTTCGGAACCAGCTCCAATCCACCTCTTTCCAGAGCTTGTCTATCTGGGCGGCCAAGGCTTTCTCCTGCTCATTGCCGTCCTGCAGGTACTGGCGCACGGTCAGCATGCCCTGCACCAGGAAGGCTGTTTCCACCAGGTCGGCACCGTCGTCTTTCGGGCTGAAGGGCTTTACTTTACCCGTCTCGCCATGCAGCCAGTGCGGCCAGGCGCCATGAAAGCGGTCTGCCTTCTCCAGGAAGTTCACCATCTTCTGCAGGTGCTGTACCCCCTCCTCTCGGGTAATAAAGCCACGCTCTATTCCCACAACAATGGCCATCAGCCCAAAGCCAGTGGCGCCGGTAGTCACTACATTCTGGTCGTTCTGCGGGTACTCGCCATCGATGTGGATGCGCTCGCGGGCTAGACCTGAATTAGGTTCCGCTCCATCCAAGAAGTATTGAAAAGTCTGCTCCTGCACCCGTGTCAGCAGTTCCTCATCCGAAAGCTGCTTGACGTCTGTTGCGGTTGTATCGGCAGCCGTTTCAGTTGTCGTGGTAGAGGTTTCGGAAGAATTCTGGCAGCCGTAGAAAAGCTGGGCAGCCAGCAAGGGTATGGCTAGTAAGGTTCGCTTCATGTCAATGTTATTTTATTTCTGTAATCTTATATCTGCTACTGTTTCTACTTGTTGCTAATGGAGGGAAAGCATAAGCTCCCAGGATGTAGCGCCCGCTTGGAGCACCAGTTTATACTTTCCCGGCGCGAGTTCCTGCCCCAGTGCCACCTGCTCCAGGCCAGGGCCTTTGCTCTCATTGTTCCAGATTGTTTTCACCTCCGTGCCGTCTTCTTTCAGCAGTTTTAAAGTATAGCTTCCGGATTCTTTTGTGGCCACATCCATCAAATAGTTATCCTTGTCCGGGTGGCGCAGCAGGTCTACCTGGTTTGTTCTGATGTCGGGGGTTACCAGCGGGAAGCCGGTCTCATAAGTCGGTTGCCGGAAACCAAGTTTTGAAAGCCCGGTTTGTACCTCCGGCAGTTTGGTGAAAAGACTCCAGAGCAAGCCGCTGCGGTAGTTTTCCAGCATCACGACGATAGGCCCCTGGTCGATGGCTAGGTGATCGGTGGCCGTCCAGTTGCGGGCTTTGTTATGGGCATCCCGCAAGCCATACTGCCCCACCATCCTGCTGCGAAGACCGTTGTACATATTCCGGAGCACCTGCATGCTGTAGTAGGGCGTGTATGGGAAAGAGCCGAGCGCCGCCGTGGGTGCCACGGTTCCGTTATCGTTGGCCGGTGAGTGCGCAGCATACCCATCCGGATCATCCGAAGCCGTAAGGCCCCAGAAGCTCTCGGTATAGCCGTAGTTTTTGGGCGCGGAGCTGAGGCTGTAGGAGCGGTTCACCATGGTATGGTTCAGGTTGTGCTGCCAGTAGTTAGTATAGTTATCCTCCAGCTGCCGCGGGTCCAGGCTCAGGAAAGAGTAGTGGGCAAAGAATAGCGGACCACCGTAGGCCGGTCCCATTTTCAGAGTATAGCCGCCGTAGTTTTGGGCCGCCCCGAAATTGGCGTTTACCCAGGTGTTCTGGTATACTTCCGGCGAGATAGGGTGTGTGGGCGAGGCGGCAGCCAGCACGTACGTGATCAGTGATTCGTTCCAACCCCGTATCGGTAGGTTCATTTCCCAGCCATAGTTGGGGCTCCAGTGCCAGTAGAGCTTGCCGTCGCCGCGCGAGGCGTACCAGTCCCACTCCACCGTCTCCCAGAGCTGGGTGATCTTTTGCCGGAGCTCGGCCTCTGCCCCGCCGCCATCAAAGTATGCGCGGGCCGTCAGCAGTCCGTTTATCAGAAAGGATGTCTCTACCAGATCGCCGCCATTGTCTTTGGGACTGAAAGGTATGGTAGCACCAGTGTTGCCGTCAAGCCAGTGTGGCCATGCCCCATGAAAGCGGTCGGCACGGGCCAGAAAATCGGTAAGTTTGTTTAGTCGCGTTACAGCCTGTTCACGTGTTATCCATCCACGATGCACGCCTACAAGTATGGCCTGCACACCAAAGCCGGTGCCCCCAGTCGTTACCAGATCGCCGGAGCTGCTGCGCTCGCGGGCCATGCCGCTGGCAGGGTGCGCAAAATCCCAGAAATAGCGGAAGGTACTCTCCTGCACCTCATCCAGCAGGGCTCTGTTTTCTGCAGCCGTCGGCACCGCTGGCGTGTCGGGCTCCGTTGGCTCTGGTGTAGGCTGCCCTTCATCCGGCTCACTCTTACACGATAGCAGCGCGCATAGCAGTAACAGACAACAGTAGCAAAGCTGTTTGTTTATCATCCTTTGGGGTAAGGGTGGGGTTTGATTGAAAGAAAAGAAAGTATGGAGCCCCACTTTGCAGCGGCTCCATACTTTAAAAGTTTAGTGATTAATAACCTGGGTTTTGAGTAAGGGTACCGTTGCTGAGAATGATCTGCTGCTGCGGAATCGGCATCAACTCATTTTTACCCGCCTGGAACTGCTTGCCCTGTGCCTGCAGCACCTCTGCAGCCCTGCCCTGGCGCACTAGGTCAAAGAAGCGGTCGCCGTTTTCCAGGGCGAGCTCTACCCGGCGCTCATGCCAAATCAGGTTGCGCAGCTCTTCCTGCGTTGCTGATTCGATAGGGTCCAGACCGGCTCTTTCGCGCACGCGGTTCAGGTCTGCCAGCGCCTGCTGCGTATCACCCAACTCGTTGGATGCCTCCGCACGCATCAGCAGCACCTCGGCAAAGCGCAGGATACGCACGTTCTGATCTTTGGCGTAACCGCACTCGTTAGTAACAAAGCTCGGCACATAAGCCTTCTGGTTATACCTTGGGTTTGGCGCGTTCGGGTTGATTAAATCTCCTTCCGGTGTGGTCTCGCCTCTGAACAGGATGGTGGCATCCAGGCGCTCATCGCCTTCCTCATAAGCGTTTACCAGATCCTCGGTTGGCTCAACAAATCCCCAGCCAAACTGACCGCGAACACCCTGCACCTCAGCCCATTGGCTGTTGGAGGCTGGGCAGTTACCAGGTACTGTTTGTGCCTCTATCTCAAAGATAGACTCGTTGTTGTGCTCTCCTGCGATGCGGAAAATGCTGTAGTAATCCTCCACGAGGTTATACCCTAGGCCTTCTACCTGGTTTGCCAGGTTTACGACCTCCTGCCAGTTGCGCTGGTACAGCTGTACTTTGGCGAGCATACCCAGGGCAGCCCCCTGTGTGGCACGGCCCCGTGCAGTAGCTCCTCTGTTTGGCAACACTGCTGCAGCCTCAGTCAGGTCCTTTATAATCTGCGCGTATACCTCCTCTGGGCTCGATCTTGGAATGTTCAGCGTAGCCGGATCTTCCTGTTCGCCTGGCAGTGGCACAGACAAACGTAGCGGCACACCACCAAAGGCCCTAACCAGGCTAAAGTAGTGGTAGGCACGGAAAAACTTCGCCTCAGCCAGGATACGCTCCTTTTCAGCCGCATCCATATCAATGAGCGGTACATTCGTCAGGATTTGGTTTGTCAGGTTGATCGCCTGATACTGTCCGTTCCAGTAGCCGTTCAGCTGCCCTTCTGTAGCTGTCAGCGTAAAGTTGTCGTACTCGTCCATAAAGCCGGCGTCTCCAGGTACACTGCCTTTGGCAGCATTGTCGGAGGTGATGGTGGTAATGGCCAGGTGGGCAAAAGCGATCACGTTCCACTCCCTTGTGTTGCCATAGACAGAGTTAATGGCAAGCCTGGCATGCTCTGCAGTCGTAAAAAAATCCTCTCCTACCCCTACGCCTTCAGGCTCCACATCCAGGAAGTCCTCCGAGCAGGAGGCCAGGCCTCCAATGGTCAGCGCACTGATGAGTATAAATGAGTTGCGTTTAACGCTATAAAATATATTTTTCATGGGTTTTCCCTGTTAATTAGAATGTAGCATTAACACCAAAGTTGTAAGTAGCCGACAGCGGGTACACGTTGCGGTCGATACCCTGGCTAATTGGAGCGCCGCTCACCTCTGGGGAGAAGCCGTTGTACTTAAACCAGGTTACCGGGTTCTGGGCGTTTACATATACACGCAGGTTGCGCATCTTCAGGGTATTCACCACTCCGCTCGGTAAGTTATACCCTAACTGCAGGTTACGGATTCTGACATAGCTGCCGCTCTCTACATAGTAATCACTTGGATCCAGGTTTCTGCCGGTTAACTTAGCCGATGGGTAAGAATTGGTAGACCCGGGTCCGGTCCAGCGGTTGTCGTAGAAGTCTTTGTCGTAGTTCTCGTTACCGAAGCGCACGTTGCGGTTACCGTTGTAAATATCCACATCAGCCACTCCTTGTATGTCCAGCTGCAGGTCGAAGCTCTTGAAGCGGAACCCTGTGTTGATGCCGTAAGTAAATCCTGGGTTTGGATTACCGATTATCGTTTTGTCTCTCTCATCGATAATGCCGTTACCATCTCTGTCTCTGAACCTGAAGTCGCCGGGAACAGCGTTCGGCTGTGCGGATCCTTCAACCTCCTGCTCGTTCTGGAAGATACCATCCACTTCATAGCCAAAGAACGAACCAATCGGGTCGCCCACGCGGGTTATGCTTACCTGGTAACCACCTACTGGCAAGTTGCCATTATAGAAGGCCGCGTTCTCAGTAGCTATACTTGTTACCTCGTTTCGGTTGCGCGAGAAATTCACACCAATGTTGTAGCTGAAATCGGTGGACAGGTCATCGCTCCAGTTGGCAATCAACTCCAGACCACGGTTACGGAAGTCAGCGAAGTTGCCTCTGATCTGGCCACCCAAGCCTAAGAACCCAAGCGGAGTAAGTCCGAAGATGGCATCCTTGGTTTGCTTGTTATACCAGTCTGCCTCCACAGTCAGCCTGTTATTCAGGAAGCCCATTTCAACACCCAGGTCAACTTCTTCTACAATCTCCCAGAACAGTGTGGCAGGTACAACCTCTCTCAGGTTTGCGCCCGGGAATAGCACTCCATTGTATATAGCTGCTAAACGCGGGTCTCTGTCAACCGGCAGTCTGTAGATGTTTGCCGGAATGTTGTTATTACCCAGTCTACCCCAGCTCGCTCTTATTTTCAGGTTATCGAATATAGCCTGGTTCTGCATAAAGTTTTCCTCCGAAACACGCCAGCCTAAGCCGATAGAAGGGAAATACTCCCACCTGTCATTGCGCGGATAGTTGGAGGAGGCATCGTAGCGAAGCGTGGCAGTTAACAAATAGCGATCGAGGAAGGAGTAATTGACTCTACCGAAATAAGAAACGAACGTGCCACGTGCACCGCCCGCATCAATAAGGGCAGTTTCAGGATCACCTAAGTCCAGGTACAGGTCTGCTTCTGAGTTAAACTCTACATCGTTCACAGAACCTCTAAAGAAGTTCGACTTGTCTTCCTGGGCAGAAGTACCCAAAAGCACGGTCAGGTCGTGGTCGCCAAAGGTCTTGTCATAGGTCAGGGTGTTTTCCCAGAGCCACATGTTTGACTTGCTTCTTTGCTGTGTCAAAAGGCTTCTGGAAGCATACTGTACGCTAGTAAGCGAGTCCTGAGAACGGTAGTTTCTGTACTCATCTATTCCATAGTTCAGGCCCAGGCTGGTACGGAAGGTGAAGCCATCCAGAAAACTTACTTCACCGAACGCATTTGCAGTTAAGCGCTGTCCGTTGGATTTTTGGTTAAACCAGTCCAAAGACGCCTGTGGGTTGGCGAAGTTTCCTACCGGATAGTTGGCCGGGTCGCCATAACGGCCGTTTGGCTCAAATACAGGAATGATGGGAGGCGCCACGAAGGCCTGGTAGAAGATATCGGATGGGATGTTATCTGATTGATAATCATAGAAAATACCATTGTAGCCTACCTTGATGTTTTCGCTAACCTGGAAGTCAGTTTGCAGACGCGCGGTGATACGGCGGTACTCGTCGCCCTTTACGATGCCTTCCTGGTTCAGGTAGCCGGCGCTGGCCATATAGGTTACTTTTTCAGATCCACCGGAAGCGGATACCTGGTGGTTATGAATGGTGGCAGTACGCAGCACCTGATCATACCAATCCGTGCTTGGCAGGTTTGTTGGAATAAGGTTGGCCGTCGGGTTCTCTATTCTGAGTTTCTCGTTTACCAGGGTAGCATACTCCTGTGCGTTGGTCATGTCGAGCTGGTTGGTAACCCGCTGCACTCCCACAAAGCCATTGTAGTTTACGGTAGACTCTCCGGCCTTGCCACGCTTGGTAGTAACCAGCACCACGCCGTTGGCGGCACGTACCCCATAAATGGCGGCACTGGAGGCATCTTTCAAAATCTCAATCGACTCAATGTCAGCCGGGTTCAGGAAGCTCAGGTCGTTTACGAACGTACCATCTACTACATACAACGGGTCTGTGCTACCCAAGGCAGAACCTGCACCGCGAATTCGAATCTGGGGAGAGGCTCCGGGTGCGCCCGAGTTGGTGATGGTTACACCGGCCACTTTACCCTGCAGCGAGCTAACCGGGTTCTGGGAGGCCTGCCGTACCAGTTCTTCGCTCTTTACCGAGGCGATGGAGCCTGTCACGTCGCGCTTCTCCTGCACACCGTAGCCGGTTACCACTACTTCCTGCAGTGTAGCGGCGTCAGTCTCCATCTGCACGTTTATACTTGTGCGGTTGTTTATCGGAACCGAAGTTGCCTTATAGCCTAAGTAATTAAAGGTAAGCGTACCATCGGAGGGGGCGCTTAAAGTATAATTACCATCCGCGTCGGTCTGGGCACCGGTGGTGGTTCCCTGCACTACCACACCCGCTCCAATCAGCGGCTGGCCTGTCTCGGCATCCGTCACTCTGCCTTGCACCGTAATTGTACTTTGGGCAAAGGAGAGGTGGAATGTCAGCAGGCACATGACGAGTAGTAAAAATTTTCTCTTCATACGTTTTATGATAGGTTTTAATTTTGATTAGGATAATGATTTAAAAGTCCGGAATTCCCGCTCAGCACCCAAAAATTCAGCTACTACAATACCACATCATACGCTAAAATAGTGAGTGCTTACCCCTACGGGATTGCACAGATTAGGCCCGGTAAGTGCATACTTCTGTATACGGAGCGCGGGTGTTATGGATGAAGGCAAGGCGCAAAAAAAGCCGCCAGAAGCATAGTTCCGGCGGCATGAGAGGTGGATGATGTAGTAATGATGTGGTGCTAAATCTCCATAAAGAACTCCACCAGGTTTTTATCGGGGTCCATGTTGAGCTTTTTGCGAAGGCGGTAGCGGCGCAGCTCCACCCCTCGCACCGTAATGTTCAGCAGGGAGGCGATTTCCTTGCTCGTCATATTCATGCGCAGGTAGGCGCACAGCTTCATATCGTTCGGAGTAAGCTCCGGATAGCCCTCTTTCAGCTTCTTGAAGTAGTTGGCATTGGTCTCGTTAAAGCTCTTCTCAAACAGGCTCCAGTCGGTTTCGGAGCTCATGCCATCGAGGATAATTTTTTGTATTTTCTTTAGTTGACGCTCCGGCAGCCTGTTGCCTTCCGCGTCCTGCAGCTTGTTCACCTCGTGGCTGATGTTCTGCAGCAGCTCGTTCTTGTTCACGATGTTCAGGGCGGTGCTGGCAAGCTCCCGGCTCTTGCTGGCAAGCTCGGCTTTGAGCTGCTCGTTGCGCAGTTTCACCAGCTTCTGCTCGTGCAGCAGTGCCTCCTGCCGCAGCTGTTCCTGCTTCTCCTGCTCCAGTTGCTGCTGTATGCGCTGCTGGTCGCGCTGCAGTTTTTTAAAGTATAGCCTGCGCCCCAGCCACAGCAGCACAACTGCCAGCAAAGTATAAAATGTGTAGGCCCACCAGGTGGCGTACCAGGGTGGCAGCACCACAAAACGGTAGAGGGTATCCGCTGTTATCTCCTCCCCGTTTATGCGCGCACGCACCCTAAATTTATACTCTCCCTGCCGCAGGTTGGTAAACTCAGTCTGGGTATTGCTGCTCCACGCCGACCAGGTGCCGGACTGCCCCTCCAGCAAGTGCTGGAACTCGACCTGTGCCTGCTTAAAGTATGGCAAGGCATAAGAGATACGCAGGTTGTTCTGGCTAAAGGGGAGCTCCAGTAACGTCTCCTGACGGTTTGTTTCGCTCAGCACGCCTTGGTGGTCGGTCGTGTTCTCCACCTTCCGAATAAGCACCGGGGGCAACTTTATACTTGGCGGCTGCCTGGCCTCCGTGTTATAGATCACAAAGCCATCGTCTATACTTATCAGGTAAACCGAATCGCTGATCTTGCTGATGCTTTCGTACTCCTGCACCATGCGGCCGTCCAGGATGCTGAACTGGCTGGTGTTGATGCGCGGCTGCTGCGGGCTGGACAGATCTGCCAAGGCTATTTTGCCATGGTTAATGATCCAATGCTTCTGACCGGAGGCCGGAAGGATACGGCTGGCACTGGCCAAAGGCCCCAGCTGACTGTTCAGCTCCTGGTGCGGTGAAAACCGGCCTGTGCCCTCGGTGTACTGGTAAAAGCCGGTGCCGGTGGAAAAGAGCAACCGGTTAGCCAGGCGCGAAATGTGTACTTTGTGGGTACCTGGCAAGCCATGGCTCTCGTCGAAGCTCTGGGTATGGGTTACCTGCCGCAAATCCGGGCTGAGCGTTAGCCTGTAGAGGCCCTTGTAGGCGTGGCTCACCCACAGGTGGCCGTCCTGGTCCTGCTCCACGTGCTTGCTCGGTTGCCCGAAGCCACCCACCATGTGTGAGAATGCCCAATGGCCGCTGGTATCCTTGCGGTATACAGCCAGGCCGGTATAGGTGCCTTGTATCAGCACCTCCGGCTCCGACCGCAGCTGCTTTATCGTCCAACCGCCCTTCGCGTCAGAGATTTTCACCAGCTTGTTGCCCTCCACCCTGAAGGTGCCTTCGTTGTGCCCGCAAAGCAGATCTCCACCCATCTTTTTCAGCTCCCACACCTGCCCCTGCGAGTCTTCGATCATCCGGAAGTCCAGGTGCTGGGTGGCGTCGGGGTTGCCTGGGCTCCAGTTGCTGTAATACAGGCCCTGGTTGGTGCCCAGGTATATTTTGTCGCCGTGGATGATGCTGCTGTACACGGTGCCGAAGTTGCCCACCTTATCGAAGTAAAAGTATAAAGGCGAGGTTACGTCTACCCTGTCGATGCCGTTATCGAGCCCCACCCACAGGTTTTGGGAGCTGTCGGCGTGGAGGTTGAGCACCGTGTTGTTCTGCAGGCCATTGGATTTGCTGAGGCGGTGCAGGAGCCTGCCCTGCTCATCCAGCACCACTACTCCGTTCAGAATCGTACCGAAGGCGTAGTGCCTGTCGTTGATGCGGGTGCCGTTGTTCAGCTGGTAAGTCTTCAGAAAGTCGTTGGCCTCGTTCTGCCAGGGTCTAAACTCGCGCCCATCGAACAGAAACAGGCCATTTTTAGCGGTGCCTACCAGGTAGCTGCCATCGGTGTAGGGAAGTATGCACAGGATGCCCGAGTCGCCCAGCTTCCGGCTGCCGGGTACAAAGTGCAGGCTGCCTTCCTTCAGCTCGAAGAGGCCCTCTGATATAACCTCCGCAAAATAGCGGTTGCCGGCCTGGTGCAGGAACAGGAACGGACGCTGCGCTTTTATCACACTGATTTTACCGTCCTGGAAAGTATAAATACCCGAAAACGACTGAAAGTATACCTTGTCGCCTTCCACGTAAATTTTCCATACTTCGTCCGGGAGCTTATGTGCGGCGGGCACCAGGTTTGTCAGCGAAGTATAGCCGAAGCGTCCCTGCTTGTCGTGGCTCCAATAGCCCATTTCTCCGAAGCCCCCTGCGTAAATACGCCCCTTGTTATCGGCGGCCACAGCCCGCACAATTACGTTGTTAGGCATCCGGTGCAGTTGCCAGGTGCTGCCGTCGAAAGCCAGCAGCCCGCTGGAATTTCCGTAGTACATCACCCCGTCGGCACCGCGCGCAACCGACCAGTTTTGGTTTCCGGCCTTGTATTGCTGTTTTGTGTAGTTTTGAATGTACGGGAAGCCAAGTTTGCCGGCATCCGTCGCCTTTGCCCCTGCTGCCAGCAGCAACAGCCACAAAACAAGCCACCTCTGTCCTTCCTTCAGTATCGCTATCATCTAGCTTCTTTATGTTCTTGACTTTGAAGTGCTAAGTTAGCAATATAATACCTAGTATATAAGGTTGATTTTATTCCCTTTTTATGATACTGCACCTCAACGCCGGCTTTTATACTTTCTGATGCGCTACCCTCTTTTTTATACTTTGCAGGCACCTAAACCGCCTTATCGTCCAACATCCGCCCCTGCTGCGCGTACATTCTTCTTCTGAGGAAATATATTCCGCATCACCAAAACGAAATACAGCTATGTCGATAAAGGATATTTTTAACAAGGTAAAAAAAGAGGCCAAGGTGCTGCAGGGCGAGGAAACGAAGGACAAACTCTACCAGAACGAGAACACTTACCCCTCCAAGGAGGAAGCCATCGCGGCCTTTGAGCGCTCCAGGCAAAAACTCTTTAACGTGAACGACTGGACCAAGCTCTCGGGCGTTAACTCCACGTTTGAGCTCTACGACAACCGCGGACGCCACACCACGTCGCTCAAGCCGGAGCACGGGTATTACATGAAGATTATCCTGCCGGCCTCCACCATTGAAAACTGGGTGCAGGTAACGGATATTCGGGAGGAGGAGAACCTGGCCGAGTTTACCGTGCATCCCAGCGAGAAACCAAAAGAAATGGCCGCAGACGAGGCGGAGGTGAAGCACTTTTTCTCGAAAGAAGCCAGCAGCACCTTCCGGGTGACGCGCGAGGGCAACACCATCCACGGGTATGAGATTGGTAAAAATGAGGCCATCAACAACCAGGGCGAAGACGCCGGTAACCGCGCCGTGCTGAACACTTTTGTAGCCGAGGGTGGCTGGGCTATCTTCCAGCAGCTGCAGTGGGACAAGCTAACCCGCTACCTGGTGCACCTGGAGGAGAAAAAGGAAGCGTAAAGTATAACGTATGATTACAGCATTAGAAGAGCACCTGGCAACGGGTGCTCTTTTTGTTTAGATAGAGTTTGCTATATTTAAATTATACTCCGTTTAGAAGCCAACTAGAGTATAAACGGAATAAGGTTCCATTTATACTCTAGTTAAGCTCCATTGAACAATAATTTAGAGATGATAGATAGGTTACTTTTTTGGTTTTATGACGGAGAAGAGAAGCTTGATGAGAATACCAAGCGATTTTTCCCATTAGCCATGCTCTTAAATAGGCTGTTAAATGAGACATATGAAGGAAAGAAAATAAAGTTTTTAAACCTAAAATTCTATACTCAAGCTTCATATGAAGGTAACCAGCAGTTGGAGCTAAACTATACCCACAGCTATGGAGGACATGTTCACCATAATGCCTTGTTCAACAGGACAGAATTGGAGGCGCTAGCTCTCCCAGAACAAAAGAAACTGCTTTGGAAGAGAGCGTGCGAAACATTAAATTTAGTTGCACATGACTTAAGAAATGCTTCCTTGAGTGTTAGCGCAGGTACAGCTTATGATAAGGGAATAGAAATAGGGCTTAACGAAGACTTTGTTATGAGATGCGCAAACTTCCAAATTCATGGTCACTTAGTCAAAGTTAGCATCTTGGCCCGCTTTGTTGGTGACAGGGTTTTTTCAATACTAACCGTGCAGTCAGATAATGAGTTGATTCTGGAAGATGAAATAGATAGAACTGATTCTGATATTGAATTCTTCTACACTATTTATAAGAAAATAGAGCTTGACAAAAGTAATAACATTGTCATAAAGGGGCATTATGGAGTAGGCTATTTACCAATGACTGTTCCCATTATAGACAAATTGAAATAAAGTAGCTTAACCACACCTTTACAGTAGCTACGCCAACGCAAAGCCCTGTCTATTACACCACACTGAAGTCATAAATGAAAATAATTAACTCTACCCTCCAACTGTTAGGAATAGCCTTATTGGTAAGCTGTGGAAACGCGGGCACTGTGTCGGCAGTACAGACAAACAATGAACAAACCATCCAAATGGCAGACAAAATAAAAATAGATGAGCTGACTACTACATTAACAAAGCTAAAAAATGGGCAAACAGAATTTGATTTCATTGGCATTACTTCCAATGGGATTGACTGCCTCTACTTCGTTTATGAAAAGGGAAAGTTCAACCTCGAGTTTGAGTCAATGGTTGAAGAGCAAACCCCTTTCATTGATAAGCTAAAAGAATTTGCCCAAATGTATGAATTGGAAAGTGTGATGACGACGTATGGCAATCAACCACATTATCAATCCTTGACACCAGCACCAGTAATCAGAATTGAATCTAATTCGACCCTTGAAGAGGTGGTAGCATTAGGAAGAAAGATTCAGGCAGAAATCTTTGAGAACAACAGCACAACTGTATATGATGTGGTGCCATAGGCAAAACAACAATGTATACCCCTGCACAGGCTCCATACTTCGGCTACGCCTTGTTCGCAGCCTGTACTTACCGTTACTCCCCGCCCCTGCCCGTCAGCAGGGGCTTTTTGTTTTCCACACCCAACCCGCTAAACAATTTTTCTTAACAAATCAACAAAGTAATTTATCCACAAAGAAGCGCCACAAGCTGAAGCAGTTAACTATTTATCCACCGAAACTGCCCATACTTTTGATTTTTAAATCCTAAATCTTCAAATTACCTTCGTGACCCTAAACACGAGTACCATGATGCAGAACGGACAAAACACAGCTCTCCGCAACGACTGGAGTCTGGCGGAAATTGAAGCCATTTACAACAAGCCCGTACTGGAGCTGATTGTAGAGGCGGCCAATGTGCATAAGCAATACCAGGCCACCGGCGAGGTGCAGGTATGTACGTTATTGTCTGTTAAAACCGGCGGCTGCACCGAGGATTGCGCCTACTGCCCGCAGGCAGCGCGCTACCACACCGGCGTGGAGGTGCACAAGCTGCTGAGCCAGGAGCAGGTGCTTTCGGCAGCCCAGCGTGCCAAAGAAGGCGGTTCTACTCGTTTCTGCATGGGCGCCGCCTGGCGCGAGGTGCGCGATAACCGCGACTTCGACAAGGTGCTGGACATGGTGAAAGGCGTAAATGACCTGGGGTTGGAAGTATGCTGCACGCTGGGCATGGTAAACGAGTACCAGGCCGAGAAGCTGAAAGAGGCCGGCCTCTACGCCTATAACCACAACCTGGATACTTCCGAGGAGAACTACGCCAGCATCATCACCACCCGTACCTATGACGACCGCCTGGACACCATCAACAACGTGCGCAAGGCAGGTATCTCCGTATGCTCTGGTGGTATTATTGGTTTAGGCGAGACGGACGAGGACCGTATTAAAATGCTGCATACCTTGTCTACCATGGAGCAGCACCCGGAGTCGGTGCCGGTGAATGCGCTGGTGCCGGTAAAAGGCACGCCGCTGGAGCATCAGCCGCTGGTATCGGTATGGGAGATGGTACGCATGATTGCCACAGCCCGTATCCTGATGCCAAAGTCGATGGTGCGCCTGTCGGCCGGACGTGAGCGCATGAGCGTGACGGAGCAGGCACTTTGCTTCCTGGCCGGCGCAAACTCTATTTTCACCGGTGAGAAGCTCCTTACAACCCCTAACCCGGATTTCGACGCGGACAAAGCCATGTTCGAACTGCTGGGCCTGAACCCTAGAAAATCATTTAAAGAAGAGACGCAACACGTTTGCTCTTAAGACAAAAGACTGTTTGACATAAGACAAAAGACTTATACTTTAAGGTACTACTTTTTAATTCCTTTGTCCTTTGTCACAAAATCCTTTGTCAATAAAACTACAGCAGAAGCTGGCGGAGCGTGCGGCGCAGGGCAACTTGCGGGCACTGAAAACCACCTCCGGCCTTACCGACTTCTGCTCGAACGATTACCTCGGCCTTGCTCGCTCTGAGAAACTGCGGGCACTTATCCACAAGGAAGAGGAAAAGTATACACACTTGCCATTGGGCGCGACCGGCTCCCGACTGTTATCAGGAAACAACCCACTGTTTGAGGAACTGGAGGGGATAATTGCGCGCTACCACCACGCGGAGGCGGCGCTGCTTTTTAACTCCGGCTACACTGCTAACGTGGGTTTATTGTCGGCTCTGCCCCAGCGTGGCGATACCGTGTTGTACGACGAGGCCAGCCATGCCTCCATGAAAGACGGCTTGCGGCTGAGCTTTGCCAAGAGCTATTCCTTTCGCCACAACAGCGTGGAAGACTTGCGGCAAAAACTGCAGCGGACAAGCGGGCAGGTATACGTGCTGGTGGAGTCGGTATACTCGATGGATGGCGACCAGGCCCCCTTGCGGGAACTGGCTCAAGTATGTAACGCGCACAAGGCGGCACTTATTGTGGATGAGGCACATGCCGTGGGCCTCTATGGTGAGAAAGGCGAAGGACTTGTCTCGGCCCTGGGGCTGGAGCAGGAGGTGTTTGCCCGGGTACTGACCTACGGCAAGGCCATGGGTCTGCACGGGGCCGCCGTGGTGGGTCCGCAGGTGCTCCGCGAGTTTCTCATCAATTACAGTCGCGCTTTTATTTATACTACCGGGCTACCCACGCACGCGTTGGTGGCCCTGAAATGCGCCTATACTTTATTACCGGAGCTTAAAGAAGAGCGGGCACGGGTTAAGGAATTGGCGCAGCTATTGTACCGAAAACTGAACAACATAAGCGGCATCAGCTGCTCCCCGGAAGGCAGTGTTATACTTTCTGTCTTCCTGCAACAGCCTCAGCGGCTCAAGGCGCTGGCGGCTGCACTGCAACAACAAGGTTTTGACGTGCGCCCCGTGCTGCCACCAACTGTGCCCCAGGGTACGGAACGGCTGCGCGTAATTGTGCATGCTTTTAATAGAGAAGAAGAAATTGAGGGCCTCGTGCAGGCCATAGCCAAAGGTACATGAAACGATATTTTGTAACAGGAATCGGTACGGACGTAGGCAAAACGGTTGCCGCTGCCATACTTACCGAAGCCCTGCAGGCCGATTACTGGAAACCTGTGCAAGCAGGCGGCCTGGACTTCACCGACACAGACACTGTAAAGAGTCTGGTTTCGAATGAGCGCTCGGTTTTCCACCCGGAGGCTTACCGCCTCAAAATGGCCGCGTCGCCGCACAAAGCTGCCGCTGCCGAGGGCATCGAAATCGACGTGAAAGGCATGCGCCTACCCGATACCCAAAACAACCTGATTGTGGAGGGAGCCGGCGGCCTGATGGTGCCCCTGAACAAGCGCTACCTGGTGCTGGACCTGGTGCAGCAGCTGGGCCTGGAGGTTATACTTGTGTCGCGCAACTACCTGGGAAGTATAAACCATACTTTGCTTACTGCCGAGGTGCTGCGCTACCGCAAAATTCCGGTTGCCGGCATTATTTTTAACGGTGAGGAGAACGCCACCTCCGAAGACTTTATCGTCAAGTATACGGGTCTGCGCCTGCTGCCCTCCATCCGCCAGGAAGCTGATTTCTGCAAGGATACTGTGGCAGCCTACGCCAAACAGTTCGAAGGTTACCTATAATCCCCGTCGCCTATAGAAGACACTCTACGCTGGATTTATACTTTATTGCAACAACATAACTGCCTGGTAAAGGGAGAGCTGTAAAATTCTACTTTGTCCACTTGGCCTTTGGATTCGAAGTTAGATATCGCTTAGGCATAACTCTCCCCTTGAGGGGAGTTAGAGGGGTGTCAGCTTTTGGGTGAAGTCTCTGGCTATTAGCTTAACACCCCTATAGTCCCCTCAAGGGGACAGTTTCTAAAGAAATTAATAGCCCTGTTTACTACAGAAAGGCGTTATACTTTAAAACCTTGCGCTCTTTCCCTGGTTTAAAGTATGGCTCGCCTGCTCAGGACTACAGGCAAGTGTTTGCTGCTTTGATTTATACTTTATAGCACCGGCTATGACCCGAGAAGCTTTGCTAGAGGCCTTGTCTTCCACACTCTCCAAATCCAACGTACAGGAGCTGGCCGCTTTGGCAGGAGACGAAAAGCTTCCTATCCCTGATTTACTCGATATCAGCTTCTGGAAGGATGCTCCAACCATTGCCTTCCGGTCGGCCTGGGTGCTGGAGCATGCAGCCCTCTCGTACCCTGACTGCTTTCTGTACTACTTCCCAGAGTTTGTACAGCGGCTGCACGAGCAGCAGAACTCCAGTTGCCAGCGTTGCTTCACTAAAATCCTGATGCACCTGACCAGTCCCAAGGCACCTATAGCCTGCCGCGAGGCACTGGCAAGTATAGCCGACCAGGAAAACATCGTGGAGGTGATTTTCGACTGGCTCATCAAACCTGAAACTCCTGTTGCTGTAAGGGTAAACTGCCTGGACATCCTTCTGAACTTTTCTTATACTTTTCCCTGGATTAAAGAAGAGCTGCAGGCGCAAACAGAGTTTTACCTCCAGGATGGGTCGCCTGCCATGCTGGCCCGGGGCAAAAAGATATTGCGGCAGGTTACCAAAGTATAAACCGCATACTTTCTGCCATTATCCCTTCTAAAAATTCTTTTGTTATGAACTTAGCTGAACGCGACCAACATATTATCTGGCATCCTTACACGCAAATGAAAACTGCCGCCTTGCCTGTTCCGATTGTGCGGGGCGAGGGAGCGCTTTTGTTTTCGGAGGATGGCAAAACCTACATTGATGCCGTGGCCTCGTGGTGGGTGAACCTGCACGGGCACGCGCACCCCTACATTGCCGAAAAGGTGGCCGAGCAGCTGCGCACGCTCGAGCACGTTATCTTCGCGGGCTTTACCCATGAACCTGCCGTTACTTTTGCCGAGCGTCTTCTGCAGATATTACCAGCGGGCCAGAGCCGTATTTTTTACTCCGACAACGGTTCTACTGCCGTAGAAGTGGCCATCAAAATGGCTATTCAGTACTGGAACAACCTCGATACGCCTAAAAAGAAAATCATCGCCTTCCGCGACAGCTACCACGGCGATACCTTTGGGGCCATGTCGGTGAGCGCCCGCAGCGCCTTTACCGCCCCGTTCTGGCCTTTCTTGTTTGAGGTGGAATTCATCGACGTGCCAACCGCCGGTAAGGAAGAGGAAAGTATAAAGCAACTAGAAAAACTTGCCGCACAAGGCGATATCGCCGCCTTCATCTATGAGCCGCTGGTGCTGGGAACCGGGGGCATGATAATGTACAAGCCGGAGGTGCTCGATAAACTCATGGCCATCTGCCAGCAGCACGGCATCCTTAACATTGCCGATGAGGTGATGACTGGTTTTGGCCGCACCGGCCGCACCTTCGCCACCGACTACCTGCAGCAAAAGCCGGACATGGTCTGCCTGTCTAAGGGTTTAACAGGTGGTACGATGGCACTGGGAGCGACTTCCTGCAACGAGAAAATCTACGAAGCTTTCCTGCACGACGACCGAAGCAAAACCCTTTTCCACGGCCACAGCTACACGGCCAACCCGGTGGCCTGCGCCGCCGGACTGGCCAGTCTTGATTTGCTGCTGCAGCCCGAGACGCAGGAAAGTATAAACCACATTGCACAACGCCACGCAGCCTTTGCCGCAAGTATAAAAGACCTGCCGCAAGTGCTGGAAGTACGGCAACAGGGCACCATCCTGGCCATAGAGTTTTACGATGGCGCCACCTCCTACTTCAGCGACCTGCGCGACACGCTGTACAGTTTCGGGCTGGACAACGGCGTCATACTTCGTCCACTGGGCAACATCATCTACGTGATTCCACCTTACTGCATCACCGATGCCCAACTGGACCAGGTGTACCAGACCCTGAAAGGAATGCAGGAGATTGTGGCGGGCAAAAGGCAGCACCCGCGCCCGGACTCCATCATGCTGCATGATTAGGCAAATATAAAGTATAGGTTGCCACTAACTACCCCTGCACCCTCCCGAGAGGGGAATCAAATTACACCTGTAGGAATTCCCCTCTCGGGAGGGGTTAGGGGTGGGCTTACACCTAAGCAAAAGTAGTAAAGTGTAACTCGAGTTTTAAAGTATAGCTATGAGGTTGGAGGGATGCTGTTCCGGGCAAAGGTGTCCGAAACAGCGAAGGAGCAGGAAAGTATGTTGCTCTTCCTCATCCTGCACATCCTAAAATCCTGTAAATCCTGATCCGGAATTCGTACCTTTACCCACGTTTTGGAAGCAGCGAAAGCACATATTATCATCAAAGGAGTGGGTGCTATCTCCCCGCTGGGGTTTGATAGCGCCTCTACTGCAACGGCTTATACTTCCGGTATACCGGCTTTCAAAACCATACTTCACCAGGGCACTCCCACACCGGTAGCTGCTTTGTCAGCTGAGGCAGAGGAGCATTTGCAAGACTTGCTTCTCGCAAACCCTGTCTATAAGCAACTCGACCGTTCGGTGCTGATGGCCGTGTACGCAGCCCGGCAGGCGGCAGTGCAGGCGGGTTGGCTAAATGAGCCCCCCCCGACTGATGATGACCTGGCGGTGAACATTGGCTCTTCGAGGGGCGCAACCGGTCTGTTTGAAGAGCATTTCGAGGCTTTTCAGCAGGAAAACTTATCCTCCAGCGCCTCCCCTACCACTACGTTAGGCAACCTGTCGAGCTGGGTGGCGCATGCTGTGAACGCCGGCGGCGGGCAAATCAGTCACTCCATTACCTGCAGCACTGCCCTAATGGCCGTAGCCAACGGTGTGGCCTGGCTGAAGTCCGGCATGGCCAAACGTTTCCTGGCCGGCGGCACCGAGGCCCCGCTCACCGATTTTACCATCGCCCAGATGAAAGCAGTGGGCATATACTCCCGGCTCACCGACCATCCATACCCCTGCCAGCCCTATGCCGCCGAAAAGCATAATACCTTTACCTTAGGGGAAGGAGCCGCCGTGTTCGCGCTGGAGCAAGTATTCAATCCGGCACCGGGAACTCTGGTGGTGGAGGGAGTTGGCCTTGGATTTGAGAAACTGGTGAGCAAAACGGGTATCTCGGCCGAAGGTATTAACTTTCAGAAGTCGATGCGGCAGGCCATCGCGCAACTGTCCGAGCACGACCGTCAGGTAGACCTCGTCATCACCCACACCCCCGGCACACGCGCCGGCGATAAAGCGGAACTAGCTGCTATCCGGGCTGTTTTTGGAGATAACCTCCCCCTCATTACTACAAACAAATGGCTGATTGGCCATACCCTAGGTGCCTCCGGCGCCTTGAGCCTGCAGTACGCACTGCATGTGCTACAGTATCAGCAGTTTACTGCTATCCCTTACCCTCATCACCTGCCGCAGCAGGAGTCCACAAGTATAAAACGCATCATGGTAAACGCCGCCGGCTTTGGCGGCAATGCGGCCAGCGTCATTGTTAGTGTGGTAAAGTAATTTTCCCTTCTGCCCCCGGCGCGGGCAAACTCGTGTTAAAGCGTCATTATTATATCCAAATCCTAGCAACTCATTTCACTATATATCAGTACAATATTTTCAACTGATACACATAGAAAAATTACTATTACAGTTCTCCTATATTCCTATTTAATCATTTTTAGACAAAAAAAAGACACCTCACCAGTACTTGTAAAGTATAAATCCTAAAGCACCTACTCCTTAAACCAAGACATTTAGTCAATAAAAATAAATCAATATGAAATAATTAAGCACAATTTTATCAGCACCCACATGAAAGAATACTTACCCCGAAAAGCAGTATTCCTGCTACTCCTATGCTTTATATTTTATTTTACAGCAGCAGCACAGACTCCAGGTTTAATCTATAAACCCGCCATTGGCAATGGAGCCAAAGTACTGGACCCCAACGCAGATGGCTATGTATCAATAGCTAAAACCGGATTCGGCAGCTCCGCTGACGAAGGCTCAGGCATCAGCGAAATTCCCTACAGACCTTTTCCGGCACTTATTACAGAACCCATTGCGGATTTAAGTACGGGCTCCAGCGGCGGCCACACCGACCTGGCCACCCCCAACTCCAGTTCCGCCTTTACAGGCTCTCCGGTAGCTGCTTTTTTCGATGGCACAAACGTGCTCTTCAGGCTCAGGCTTGGCGGCTCCTCCACCGCCTCGAAGGGGTACAGTGTGCTGATAGACTCAGACCAAAAGTTTGATGGCACCGGAACGAACCCTGGCTTTGAGTATGAGGTATTGCTAGCCTCCAACTTCTCTGTTCAGGTTATCCGCCATACTGGCACCGGCAGCAGCACCATCTTCACAGGCTCTGCCGACCAATATTCCCAGCGGTCCGTTGCGGCCTCTGCAAGTGGTGGCAACCCGGACTACTTCTATGATTTCTATGTTCCCCTTACCGCTTTTGGGGGAGGAATAACAGCCGCTACGCCACTCCGGATGAGCGGCATCACGATCAGCAGTGCCCAGAGCGGCATTACTGGTACCGTTTCGGATGTGGGTGGGGTGGATTTCAGGGCGTACAACCACGATGCACCTTCCGCGTGGCGCGCGTTGATTGGCGTATTCCCACCGACTTCCCTCAGCACGCTGCAGACTTCTGCCTTCCCGCAGATTGCAGCCACAGCTCCCGTTGTGGCCAGTCCTATACTTGCTAACAGCACCTCCATTACAGGTTCATCGGTAGAGGCGCCGGGCTCAACCATCACGGTTTATCGCAGCGTGGCGGGAGGCACGCCCACTATTGTGGGAACGACAACAGTTACCGCCAACGGCACATGGACCTTGACCGGTATCTCCAGTAGCCTGTTGCTTCAGGGCAATATCATCACAGCCACCGTCACGGCATCGGGTAAGAGTGTTTCTGCAGCCTCGGCACCGGTTACGGTTTCCTCGGGTATATGTGCTACACTTGCACCAAGACTTACAAGCATTACAGGTACAACGGGAAGCAGATACCTTGTGCTTACTCCTAGCTTTAGTGGTAATCAAATAATAACAGTTTATAACTTGACAACAGGTGCTACTCAGACTACCCAAGTTTTAAACCTAACCGCTGGAACAGCCTTTCCTGCTTCTTCAACTGGCGCACCTAGTGCACTTCTTGTAGCTCAGAATAACAGCTATGCTATTACATCTACACCAGCAGATGCTACAGGCAATCCTACTGGCTGCCAATCCTTACGTTCAAACCAGTTGTGCTACACTTCGGGCGGAAATTCTACAACAAACCCCCATGCTGTATCAATTACTGGCGTTACCTATAACAGTGTTACAAACAGCACAAACGCTAATAGCACTACTGAAGTACCCTTAAACCTGACTTCAATTACTGTCTCAATAACTTATAATGGAGGCACGCAAGCTGGCAACCTTGTACTTTATAGGAATGGCTCCGCAACTAATGTTTCGGCGCCATATGCTGTAGGAACAACTACTCAGACTCTAACTGTGTCGGGGATAAGCCCTGCATTAGCAGTTGGTGATGTACTTAATGTAAGAACTGTTCAGACTGCTGGCTGTGCAGGTGCTTCACTTCCCTCTAACTTTTTAACAGTACAGGAGACTACAGCTTCTCCAACCATAAATCCGCTTAAATGTGGATTGGTGACCACACTTAGTGGCACATCTACAGAAGCAGCAGGCACAACCTTGCAATTTTACACAGGAGGTACGGCGGGTTCACGAGATGGCACGCTTATTACACAAAGTGGCACCACTACCCCCATTACAGCAACTGTTACCAGCACAGGATTTTGGTCGGTAGACTTGTCTGCTGCGGCGAGTGGAGGTATTGCGGCTGGCACCCTGATTACGGCGCGAGCCAAAGCTCCTGGCGAAGTGCGCAGCGTGAACTCAAATGCCGTAAGCTCTACGCCCGGTCCTACCGGAGTCTTAGCCATTACGACACCTATTACCGAGGGAGACACTAAAGTAGCGGGCACTGGTCCAACCAGTGCGGCAGGTAGCACTGTGACCTTATACATAGAAGACACTCCTTTCCCAACAAATGTAGTAGTGGCAAGTGATGGGAAGTGGGAAGTATCGGGCATTGCCTCAACCGAGTTGTTTGCCGGCGCCAAGGTTACCGCCACCTTTACCCCAACCAATGGCTGTGAGAGCATTAAGTCTGCAGTGGTTACTGTTAGCTGCAAGGCTCCCCTCACCACATTTTCGATGTCGGCGCCACCTGCTTCCATCTGCGGAGGCAGCATCATCAACATGACTCTTTCCGGCTCTGAGTATGGTATCTCCTACAGGCTGCTGGTAAACGGGGCGGAGTCCGGAGCCTCTGTGCTGGGAACGGGCGGTCCAATTACATTGGTTTCGGGACCTATCACCAATTATACCTCCGCCAATACAACAGCCAGCATTACTTATAGAGCCAGAAAAGTAAGTGGCACGGCCTGCGATGCCACCTATGCAAGTGCAGCAACGGTAACAGTGCAACCGCAGCCTGCTATAGCAGGTCTATTATTTACGAGCACCAGCCAAGCTGTTTGTGCAAATTCCAGCGCCAACTTCAGCCTGAACGGCACTAACCCCAACTACAACTACCAACTGGTGAACCAGACTACTAATCAACTGGTTGGCTCTGCTGTACAAGGTTCTTCCACTGCCGCTATTACCTTATCCACGGGTACAGTCACCACAAATATGTCTTATAGTCTGCGTATCACCTCAAGAACTGGTGATGTCAACTCATGCGCTACTGTGCTGTCCAATCAGGTATCGGTTACTATAACCAGCCCTTCTATTACTCGGGCAGTGTACCCTACTGCCAGCAAAGTATGCGTCGGTGGCGCGACTAATATCAATGTATCAACAGAGCCTAACAATGACTTCGAATATACAGTGTACCGCAGAGCAGGAACGAGCCCCAGCCCATCATCAGATTCTCCGTTGGGCACCTTCAGGGGCAATGGGCAGGTGCAATCTGTATCAACTGGGTCGCTTGGCACAGCCGGTACACAGACATTCTATGTAACAGTTCGAAGAATGACGAATAACGTTTGCGGCACCCTGACTTTGGTAAATACAGCGCAGGTGGAGGTAACAAACCAGCCCGCTATAGCCAATGCCGGTAGCGACAGGAACGTTTGCGGCACTACCGCCACGCTGCAGGGTAATGCTCCTACGTCGGGCAATGGCATTTGGAGTCAGGTAGGCACTACCCCTACAGTAGCACGCATTGTAGATCCAAACAACCCAAATACCACAATAGAAAACCTGCAACCCGGTACTTATACTTTCCGATGGACGGTGACGGTAGACTGCGGAGGCACCACTTCTTCGGCTTCCGATGATGTCATCCTTACCGTGAACTGCGAGGCTAGCTATACCCTGGCTATTCCAAAGTATAAGGACACTTATTCCTCCGGCAATGTACTTGCCACAGCTTCGGACCAAGATGGAACCATTATCTCGGCTACCATCCTTCAGGGTACACTTCCGGCTGGCGTAGAATTGTCAGCAGAAAACGGACTTATTACTGTTGTAAGGCCTAACGCACTAGTAGAAGGTGTTTATCCGCTCACCATCAGCTTGATGGACCAGTACCGCATGACCACAGTCACCACTATTGTCCTGCGTATCCTCGGCGACTCCCCCGTAATCGTACCACTCCCCGTGGAACTGGTATACCTAAGGGCAAGTGTGCAGCAACGGCAAGTGGTGCTACAGTGGCTCACCGCATCTGAGACGGATAACAAAGAGTTTATAGTAGAGCGAAGTATGGATGGCAAGGACTTTAATGCCATCGGCACGGTAGCCGGGGCCGGAACAACCCTGCAGCCACAGCATTACACATTCACGGATGCGGCCCCGCTCCAGCAGGTTATCTACTATCGCCTGAAGCAGGTAGATTTTAACGGGGACTCTGAGTACAGCAAAGTAGTGGCCGTGCGGCTGAACGCGGAGGCTTCTGAACAGCGCCTGAAAGTATGGCCTAACCCATTCAAGGGGGAAGCAAGTATAGAAGTGTTTGCTGAGGAAGCCGGTTCGGCAAGTATAACGCTGACCGCCATGCAGGGGCAGCGCGTGTATGAAAGCACCGTGCAGCTGGACCCCGGTTATAACAAGCTTACCCTGCCTCCGCTCGACCTGCCGAACGGCATGTACATCCTGCGCCTGCAGAACGAGCAACTAATCGAATCCACCAAAGTGGTGAAAGAGTAGTTTGCAGGTATAGCTTTTATACTTTACCAGAACGACCGGGTGCTACATCCGGTCGTTTTCATTTTTTTGCACATCCTTTTGTCCCTAACCAACTTACTCCCATCATTTTTTGCTATTTTTGCCTGCTTAACATCACTCATTTCTATCACCTTAATGAAAATACTAAAGTTCGGCGGTACCTCGGTGGGGTCAGCTGAGAGAATGAAGGCGGTTGCCTCGCTCATCCTGAACGGTGAGCCCAAGATTGTAGTGCTTTCGGCCATGTCGGGCACTACTAACGCATTGGTGCAGATAGCAGAAACGCTGTACCAGAATAAACACGACGAAGCAAAGGCGCTCATTCAGGCGCTTCATGATAAGTATAAACAGGTGGTAGAGGAACTCTACACCTCCGATGATAAAAAGAAACAGGCAAACGAGCTGCTGAAGCAGCATTTTGAGTACCTCAACGCCTTTACCCTCGACCTCTTTACCATACACGAGGAGCGCGCGGTACTGGCGCAGGGCGAGCTGCTGAGCACGGCCCTTTTCCAGTTTTACCTGGAGGAGCAGGGCGAAAAGTCTGTGCTGCTGCCGGCCCTTAACTTTATGAAAGTTGATGAGAACGAGGAGCCGGACAGCGCCTACATTGCCCAGCAGCTACAAAAAGAGTTGGAGAAGCACCCGGGCGTGGCGCTGTTCATCACGCAGGGCTACATCTGCCGCAACGCCTTTGGAGAAATCGACAACCTAAAGCGTGGTGGCTCAGACTACTCTGCCTCGCTGATCGGTGCGGCCGTAGATGCCCAGGAAATCCAGATTTGGACCGACATTGACGGCATGCACAACAACGACCCGCGCATCGTAAAGAACACGCACCCGATTGCGGAGCTTTCATTCGATGAGGCGGCGGAGCTGGCCTATTTTGGCGCTAAGATTTTGCACCCAAGCAGCGTGAAACCAGCCAAGCAGAAGAACATTCCGGTAAAACTGCTCAACACTCTGCAGCCGGAGGCCAGGGGCACCACCATCAGCACCAAAACCGAAAGCGGTAAAATAAAAGCGGTGGCTGCCAAAGATGGTATCACTGCTATCAAAATCAAATCTGGTCGAATGCTGCTCGCGTACGGTTTCCTTCGCAGCGTGTTTGAGGTATTCGAAAGGTATAAAACGCCTATCGACATGATTACCACCTCCGAGGTGGCCGTGTCGCTGACGATTGACAATGCCAAGCACCTGGATGAGATTCTGGCAGAGCTGAAGGAATTCGGCCAGGTAGAGGTAGACCAGGACCAGACCATTATCTGCGTGGTGGGCGATTTTATTGCCGAGCGCAGTGGCTCGGGGCTAGCCGTGTTCCAATCGTTGCAGAACATCCCGCTGCGCATGATTTCCTATGGCGGCAGCAAGAACAACATCAGCGTACTGGTAAACACAAGCGATAAAATTGAGGCCCTTACGAAACTGAACGATGGCATCTTTAACGGAAACGAAGCCCATGCTTAACCTTAATCCGGAGCAGCTGCAGCAGCACGCCACTCCGTTTTATGTATACGATTTGAACCTGCTGCGCCAGACCTTGCAGGCGGCAAAGCAGGAGGCCGAAAAGTATAACTTCCAGGTGCACTATGCGCTGAAAGCCAACGCTAACACCCCGGTTTTGGACGCGGTGCGCCAGCACGGCTTTGGGGCCGACTGCGTGAGCGGCAACGAGGTAAAGGCGGCCATTGAAAACGGTTTCTCGCCGAAGCACGTGGTGTTTGCTGGTGTGGGCAAGTCGGATGCGGAGATAAACTATGCGCTGGAGCAGGAGATTTTCTGCTTCAACTGCGAGTCGAAGCATGAGTTGGAGGTGATTAATGAGCTGGCGGAGAAGAAAGGTGCTGTGGCTCGCGTGGCGCTGCGCATTAACCCGAACGTGAATGCCAACACGCACAAGTACATCACCACCGGCCTGGAGGAAAACAAGTTCGGCATTAACTCCTGGGAGTTGGAGAGTGTGCTTGAACTGCTGCAACAGCTCAAGCATGTGGAGCTAATCGGCATTCACTTTCACATCGGCTCCCAGATAACGGACCTGACGGCCTTTAAAAACCTATGTACCCGCGTAAACGAGTTTCAGGAGTGGTTTTTGGCGCGCAACATCCAGCTGGAACACGTGAACGTGGGCGGTGGCCTGGGTGTAGATTACTACCAACCTGACGAGACTCCAATTCCGGACTTTGAGGCATACTTTGGCTTGTTTAACCAGTTTCTGGAGCTAAGGCCGGGGCAGCAAGTGCATTTTGAACTGGGCCGCGCGCTGGTGGCGCAGTGCGGAACGCTGGTTTCGAGGGTGCTCTACATCAAAAACGGCGTTTCCACTAACTTCGCCATTCTGGATGCCGGCATGACCGAGCTGATCCGTCCGGCGCTCTACCAGTCGTACCACAAGATTGAGAACCTGACAAGCCAGAAGCCGGAGGTACGCTACGATGTAGTGGGCCCTATCTGCGAGTCGAGCGACTGCTTTGGCAAGGCGGTGATGCTGCCGGAAACCAATCGCGGCGATTTGATTGCCATCCGCACGGCAGGAGCTTACGGGGAAGTCATGTCTTCGGCCTACAACCTCCGCGACAGAGTGCAGGCTGTTTATGTATAGCGCCTGAGTTTAGAAAGTATAAATTTTCAGCTGGGGTTAAGTCTCTCTTCGGAGGGGTTTAACCCCTGCTTTTTTAGTTTCGGGTCCAACCACCCCTAACCCCTCCTTGACTAAAGCGGGGAACCTGTCATTACAGATGCTAAATATGAGCTTCGTAGTGGCTGTCTGTTCTAGGTATAAACCCACCCCAGCCCCTCCCAAGAGGGAAATTGCTCAGCAGACGATTACATCCCCCTGCCCCCTTCGAAGGGGAACTTGGCTGAAGCTCCGTCTGCAGCAGCTATTGAACCTATACCCAGCCTTTGGGTTGAGCGCCTTGTGAGATCCGGTGCCCGGTAAGGGCATGCTGAGCGGCAGCGAGGCAAGGAGGGAACACCGCGCGATGCCCGAAGGCGAGCCCTCTCGGGCTTGAGAGCAGAAAGTATACTATGGAACTGTAGGTTTGTGAGGCTGGAGGATGAACAGAGGCTAGAAAGGATAGCTTGGTTCAAGAGGAAGGAAGCAGTGGCTAAGGCACAAGTATAAAAGTATGGCCTACGGGGACTTGGAAGTCCGCAGCAGAAGTAGTTTCGGACAAGGATGTCCGAAACAGCAGCTATATTAAAGTATAAGAAGTATAGCCAAAGTATAAGGCATGGCTTTTCAAGCCAGTTGGGTTACAAACCCGACACCATACTAGGCACAAGTTGCAAACTCTCGCCAGCAATAGGGCAAGCAAGCGCTAGTCCACTGAATAGAATAGACCTGGAAAGTGTAAAGTATAAAAAAGCCGCTCTAGTTAATCCCAGAGCGGCTTTTTTATGCTTTTAAGGCTTAATCTAATCGATTTCCGATGCCGTTCCTCCTGTCCGCTACCGGCACCTCAGCCGATACGATAAAGTCGGGCTCGGCATGCGTAATACCGGCTTTACCCTTCAGGAAGTTAGCCAGTTCCAGCGCATTGCCGGAGGCGTTTTTATCCACGCGCACCAGGTAAGTTTGGCCGCTTAACGGCATCAGCACCTCCGCGCCATATTCGGCAGCCAAGGCAGTTAAGGCATCTTCTGCTCCTGCCTCAATCGTCACAATCGCCTCGTTGCTGATACCAAGCAGGCCATCGCCGTTCATAAAGTAGGGCGCCACATACGCAACGGCAGGGTCCTGGGCTAGTAACTCCATCGCCTTCTCCACTTGCCTGCAGTTTAGCCCATCCACCAGTTCCAGGTTGTGCAGCAGA
Source organism: Pontibacter chinhatensis (assembly GCF_900113285.1). Lineage (GTDB taxonomy): Bacteria > Bacteroidota > Bacteroidia > Cytophagales > Hymenobacteraceae > Pontibacter > Pontibacter chinhatensis. Next base: position 59,243 of record NZ_FOOT01000005.1, on the reverse strand, counting down.
GCAGAGTTGGAGCCAACCTGCCCTCTTTGTCCTTTCACGAAGCCATAGGCGGCTACCACCTCGGCTTCCTGTTCAGCACTCATTCCGCTGGCAAAAGCCACCAGCACTTGTTTTGTAAAAACGTTTCCCAGGTTTCTCTCTTCGTTGTTATAGAAGTAAGTATAGTTGTCGCAGGAGCCATTGCCAGCTTGTGCCCTCAAGAGCGTAGGGCCAGCTTTTACGTTCCGAATCGGTGAGGCTCCATCATGCCGACAAGATGACAGCACCATGATCACCGCCAGAAACGCGAGTATTGGTAAAGATTTGCGTCTCATATAGGTACAAATAAAATTCAGTGATAAACTGATTATTTGTACGCAGAGACTTTGACAATAGCTACATTTTCAGTAAATTAAAAATAAACATAGTATAATTATCATATAGATATACTTTGTTTATTCTAGTTTCTCAGTGTTAGCCGGCTCAATAAAGTACAATATCCTAAGTATACTTTCAGGCAGCTTCCTCTAAGGCAATACACGATGCTGCCACCACCTGCTCAGCCGATACATGCGCCGGAAGTTGTGCTATAAAAGCGATGGTCTGCTTCAGGGCAGACAGGTGCAACAGCAGGTCTTTGCGGCGGATGGTGCCCACCAACTGTATTTCTCTTTTACCTTCGCCAAAAACAGTTAGCTCGCGCCACGGCAACTGCGGCAGAAACTCCGGCATAGTGGAGCGCACGTAAATCTTCAACTCATCGTCTTCCTCTACCGGCACCGGCCTCAACTCGCCTTCCTCGTTATGCCTGAATTTGGGGTAGCTATACTTGTAACCGGCTAGTGCCGCCGACACGTCGGCCCACACGGCAGAGCCAGTTGGGTGACTGCCGGCACCGCGGCCCTTCAGGAATTGGTCGCCGGCGTAGCGGGCCTCCAGCTGCACCCCATTAAACTCAGCCTCTACATGGTATAGTTCTGAGTCCGGGAATACCAGCGTGGGCAGCACCTGCAGTTCCAGTTTGTTGTTCTGGTTGAGCTTGGCTGTGGCCACCAGCCGGATGCGGCCACCCAGTGCCTGCGCCAGCGCCACATCCTTGCGGGAGATGTGCTGGATACCGGCCCGAAGCACCTGCTCCGGCTTCACCACCGCCCCAAAGGCATGCGCGGCAATCAGGCTGATTTTGTGCAGGGTATCGTAGCCGCCCACGTCCAAAGTTGGGTCGGCCTCGGCAAAGCCAAGTGCCTGTGCCTGTGCCAGCGCCTCGTTGTAAGAGATTCCCTCCGCGTCGAGTTTTGTAAGAATATAGTTAGAAGAACCGTTCAGGATGCCCGATACTTCCAGCAGCGGCTCGTTGCCGTAATATGCCTCCAGCGTTCTCAGAATCGGAATGCTGCCGCAAACGGCCGCTTCATACAGCAAAGTACCGCCAAACTCCTCCTGCAGCGCAACCAGTTCGGTCAGGTTTTCGGAAATCATCTTCTTGTTGGCCGACACAATGGTTTTTCCGGCCCGCAAAGCCTGCCGCACAATCAGCAGCGCCTCTTTCGGGTCGCTAATCAATTCAGCGTATAGGTCGATGCTTTCGTCCTGCAGCAGCTCCTGCGCGTCGTAAGTAAAATGATGCTTGGGCAGGGTGCGTAGCTTTTCCTGGTCGCGCACGCAAATCCGGGCTACGTCCAGGTGTGGGTTCTCCTGCAACACATCGTGCAGCCCCTGGCCTACACATCCAAAACCAAATATCCCGATACGTTTACCGCTCTTGCTTTTCATAGTTAAGTTCTTCTTCTGTTACTTTTTCATTTAAATAAAATTGCCGGATGGCATTTGCTAATTGGTCCACCTCCACCAGGAAGCCATCGTGGCCGTAGTTGGAGCGGATAAGTTGGAAGGAGGAACCCGATACCTGGGCATGCAGGAAATACTGCTCCTCCACCGGAAACAGCAGGTCGGTATCCACGCCCACAAAAAGGCATTTGGCCTTTACCTGCGCCAGTGCCTTCTCCACGCTGCCCCGGCCGCGGCCCACGTTATGCGAGTCCATCGCCTTGGAGAGCAGCCAGTAGGTATAGGCGTTGAAGCGTTGTGCCAGTTTCTCGCCCTGGTATACCTGGTAACTGGAGGCCCGGAAGTTATCGGTGATGCTATGGCCCGGCTCCTGTTGCGCCTGTTGGTAGGTGTTGTAGTGGCGATAAGAGAGCATAGCAATGGCGCGGGCGGTTTTCAGGCCTTCCTTGCCCGCTTCCGCCGTGTCGCTGCCCCAGCTCGGGTCTTGGCGGATGGCCATACGCTGGCTCTCGTTAAAGGCGATGCCCCACGGCGAGTGGCGTGCGTTGCTGGCCACGTGCACCAATCGCTCGAAAACAGCAGGTTTTTGCAGCACCCACTCCAATGCCTGTTGCCCCCCTAAAGAACCTCCGATTAAAGTATGTACCCGCTTCAGCCCCAGTTCCTGCCGCAGCAAATCGAAGGCTCGCACGATGTCGCGGTTGGTGAGCTGCGGGAAAGTATGAAAATATGGCTGCAGGGTGGTAGGGTTAACCGATAGCGGCCCCGTGGAGCCGTAGCAACCGCCCAGGGTGTTGGCGCAAACTATAAACCACTCCTGCGGGTTGTATAGCTTGCCTTCCCCAAACAGGTCGCACCACCAATCGGTAAAATCGGAGCTGCCGGTAAGGGCATGGCATACCCACACCACGTTGCTGCGCTCAGGGTTGAGCGTACCATAGGTGGTATAGGTTAGCTGGAAGCCCGGCAGCAAAGCCCCGGACTCCAGCTGAAACTCTTGTTGGTAATGAAAAACGTGCTGTTCTGACATTTTTATACTTAGGCTAAGGCGGGCTCTGCCTCCTTTACTTTGGCGAAAGCCTGCTCTAAATCTGCTTTTATATCTTCTATATGTTCGATGCCAGCGGATATGCGCAGCAAGGTCGGCTCTGCCCCGGAACTCAACTTCTCAGCATCGCTCAGCTGCTGGTGGGTGGTAGAGGCCGGGTGGATGATGAGTGTTTTGGCATCGCCCACGTTGGCCAGGTGGCTTATCAGCTGCAGGCTGTTCACAAACTTCTCGGCTTGTTCCTTGCCTCCCTTCAGCTTAAAGGAAAGCACCCCGCCGAATCCACGCTTGAGGTATTTTTTAGCTAGTTCGTGGTACGGGCTGCTCGCTAGGCCCGGGTAGTTCACGCTCTCCACCAGTTCGTGCTGCTCCAGCCACTGGGCCAGCGCCAGCGCGTTCTGCACCGTTCTATCCACACGCAGTGAAAGTGTCTCTAGTCCCTGCAGCAACAGGAAGGAGTTGAACGGGCTCAGGGCCGGACCGAAGTCGCGCAGGCCCTCCACGCGGGTTCTGATAGCGAAGGCAATATTTCCGAAAGGGCCGTCTGCACCAAACACTTCCCAGAAATTCAGGCCATGATACCCTTCCGACGGCTCCGAGAATTGCGGGAATTTCCCGTTGCCCCAGTTGAAGTTGCCGCCATCTACAATTACACCGCCAATGCTGGTGCCATGCCCGCCAATCCACTTGGTAGCAGACTCTACAACAACATTCGCTCCGTGCTCAATCGGACGGAACAGATAACCACCAGCTCCGAAGGTATTATCTACAATCAGCGGAATGTTGTGCTTGCGGGCCAGGGCGGCCAGGGCCTCAAAGTCCGGAATGTTGAAGCGCGGGTTGCCAATGGTTTCCGTATAAATCGCCTTTGTCTTCTCGTCTATCAGTTTCTCGAAGCTGGCCACGTCGTCGTTTTCAGCAAAACGGGTCTCAATGCCCAGGCGCTTGAAGGACACCTTAAACTGGTTATAGGTACCGCCATACAGGAAGCTGGATGTCACGAAGTTGTCGCCGGCCTGCAGGATGTTGGTGAGCGCCAGAAACTGCGCCGCCTGTCCTGAGGAAACCGCTACTGCTGCCACGCCACCTTCCAGGGCCGCCACGCGCTTCTCCAATACATCGGTGGTTGGGTTTTGAATGCGGGTGTAGATATTGCCGAACTCCTTCAGGGCAAACAGGTTAGCCCCGTGCTCGGCGTTCTTAAAGGCATAAGAGGTGGTTTGGTAAATCGGCACGGCACGAGACTGTGTAGTTGGATCTATTTCCTGGCCGGCGTGCAGCTGAAGTGTTTCGAAGTGAAGTGACTGAGACATAACTATGTAGATTTATCTGTTTAAAATGGAAAATATGGCTTATGGAAATTCAGAAGTACAGATGGGGTATAAAGCGGCTTAGCAGCAGATGCTGGATCTGCCACTAAACCAAGTATGAAGACAGGAATTTTATACCTGGATTAACAGCAACAACAACACATCGTGCACATAGGCATGTGCATGTTGTTGGTTTTAACAGAAGTTAAAATAGAGGTTCTGGACAGCTGCGTGGCTGCCTTAGAAACTAATAATACGTGCTGTGTTGGCTTGATTCCCTTGATGTACATGACCGTATCAATTTATATTCGTCCGGCACCCTGCCGAACTCAGGAATTAGCACCTTAACTCCGATGGTTAGGTTGCTAGCGTTTCACAGAGCCTGTCTCTCCACGCTTCTTTATAAACCAATATCCGCAAAGGGAGTATTGACTTGATGTTGCAAGTATACGACACGACTTTTTAAAAAGCCAAATTTATTTCTGATATTTTTTGAAAAGCAGGTTTTATGGCGATGATTTATCTGCATGACTCTTAATGCTTATACTTGATTCACACCGCTTTAACTTACACCCCCCTCTTGCGCAAACATTCTATATGCTCTCTAGCCTCGGCTTCCTGCAACTTGAGGCAAGCTATCCTTACTAGCTGCCGTTCATCCTCTAGTTCCCACAAGCGTCTCGTTTCATCTCTTGCTTGGCTCCCTCCTAGGCCGGGAGGCCTCATTTTCCCGCTCGGCGCTGGGAGCTTTTCCTGCCCTCGTGCCTCGGGCTGCCTGCGGCACCGGAAAAACTCGCATAGGCGCCTCGCAGAAAAACTGGGAAGCATTCGATAGCTCCAGCCTTTGCTATGCAATAGGAATAGGCTGTCCCCTTGAGGGGACCACAGGGGTGTTTATACTTTGACCATAGAACTTAAACTTCAGCCAAATTAATCACAGGCTCCCCTCCTTAGCCAAGGAGGGGCAGGGGTGGTTGGACCCGGCACTGCTAAAATCTTTCCAAACCCTACCCCTTCATACCCTAATTCAGAAAACCAAAAACATTTTCTCCACTCCCCTACTAATTATTTTAGCCAAAAAGTCCTAACTTCGAAGCAAAGGAGCCGGCTCTCTGCCGGTTGTGCAGGAGAAATGTAACGTTGTGGAACCCATGTCCCAAATCTTTTTTCGCCAGACGGTAGTGTACGAGGAGCACCAGGCCCCGCTCTCGCTGTATGAGCTGCACCAGCAGATACGCGAGGAGCTGGAGGTGGCGTTCCCGGACAGCTATTGGGTGGTGGCCGAGGTAGCCCAGGTAAATGTAGACCGCCGCAAGGGCCACTGCTACCTCACGCTGGTGGACAAAGGCGACGACGCCCGGCAGATGCTGGCGCAGGCCAAAGCGACCATCTGGAGCTCGCGCTACCAGATGCTGGGCCGCTACTTTGAGGAGAAAACAGGGCAACCGTTACGGGCAGGTCTAAAGGTGCTGCTGCAGGCATCGGTGCGTTTTCACGAGCTCTATGGCCTCAGCCTCGACATCACCAGCATCGACCCCAATTATACTATCGGCGACCTGGCCCGCCAGCGCCTCGAAACGCTGAAGCGACTGGAGGCGGAAGGCCTGCTGGAGGCAAACAAAGAACTGGAGCTATCGCTGGTGCCGCAACGGCTGGCGGTGATTTCATCGGCTACCGCAGCTGGTTTCCAGGACTTTATACATCAACTGGAGCACAATACTTACGGTTATACTTTCCAGACGACCCTTTTCCCCGCGGTAGTGCAGGGCAACGAGGCGCCTGCTTCGGTGGCGAAGGCTTTTGCGCAGGTGGCACAGTACAGCGAGGCCTTTGATGCCATTGTCCTTATTCGCGGCGGGGGATCCCAGACGGACCTGAGTTGCTTCGATGACTATAAGATAGCGGCTGCCATTGGCAATGCGCCACTGCCGGTACTGACGGGCATTGGGCACGAGCGCGACGAAAGTATAGCCGACTTGGTGGCGCATACGCGTCTGAAAACCCCGACTGCCGTAGCTGGCTTTCTCATCGATAGGTTTCGGGAAGCAGAGACCTATGCAGAAGATTTGTTCGATAGCATCCGGATGTTTGCCGCCCAGCAACTCAAACTGACGGACGACAAACTGGAGCGCCTGAGCCTACGTTTCCAAAACCTGACGCGGCAACAACTACAAACCCGAAAGGACAAACTGGAAAACCTCTCGCGAGGCCTGCTGCTCAAACCGAAGGCTTACCTGGAGGCACAACGTCACCTGCTAAGCGGTTTGGAAAAGGACGTAAGCGCCGGTACTAAAGACCTGCTGCACGAGCGGCAGCGGTATCTGCAGGAGCTGTCGGTGTGCGTAGAGGGCAAAAGCCAGCGCTACCTGCACCTAAAGGAGCACGAATTAAACCACCTGGTACACTGCGTAGAAACCGAGGCCAAGGACAAGCTAAAGAAAGAACAACTGAGCTTTACCAAGTATAACGACAAGCTGGCGTATACTTCCAAAAGCAAGCTACAGAGCGAAAATCACCGGCTAAAATTGTTGGAAATGAGCATAGAAGCAAACAACCCGGAGAAGCTGTTGCTCCGCGGCTATACGCTCACGCTCATCAACGGCAAGATTATCAAAAGTATAAAAGACGTAAAAACCGATGATGTAGTGGAAACCAGAATGCAAGATGGCAGCCTCCACAGCATCGTTGTAAATATTGATACAGATGAATAAGGACCTAAAGGATATGACGTACCGCGAAGCGACACAGGAGCTGGAGGAAATTTTACGCGCCATTGAAAACGACGCAGTGGATGTGGACGAACTGACGCAGAAAGTACAGCGCTCCTCGCAGCTGATAAAGCTATGCAAGGAGAAGCTCCGCAAAGCTGAAAAAGCCATCGACCAAGTGTTTAACGAAGAGAATTGCGAAGCCCCTGCTCCTGCCAAACCGCAGGAAGGTAGTGCCGGTACGTTGTTTTAATTTCTTCCCAAAATGCTTTTAAGCTGGCTGAATCGACCAGCTTAAAAGCCATATTTATACTTTAGCCATACTTCATACTTGGGGCATACTTTATACTTCCTAGTGCTCCGAAACTCTCCCCTATTGCTGGCGCGGGTTTGCAACCCGTGCCTTCCTATACTCTCGGATTTGTAATCCGAGTGGCTTGAAATGCCATACTTCTATACTTGCTCCGGCTGTACTTTATACTTGCCTGTTTATACTTCCTAGCCGCTGCTTCCTTCCTTTTGAACCAAGCTATCCTTACTAGCCGCCGCTTATCCTCTAGTTCCCACCAACCTATCGTTTCACCTCTAGCTTTGGCTCCCTCAAGGCCGGGAGGCCTCGCCTTCGGGCATCGCACTGCTTTCGCTTCCTTAGCTCCTGACGTCGCAATGTCCTTGCGGGCACCAGAACCTCTCGAGGCGCTCAACCCAAAGGCTGGGAACAGGTTCGATAGCCACTGCTAATGCAACTTCAGTCAAGTCCCCCTTCGAAGGGGGCTGGGGGATGATAATCGCCTGCTAAGACAAGAGGTAGTTTTAATCTGATAGCTCCTGCCCCTGCTGTCATCTCGACCTTCGGGAGAGATCTGGTTAGAATTCCGGATAGATCTCTCGCGCTGCTCGAGATGACAGGGAAAGGAGCAAGTATAATTCCCCTCCTCGGAGGGGCTGGGGTGGGTTATACTCTGTAGGGACAGGTCGCGACCTGTCCGCGTGAGAACTGAGGTAATGGAACTTATACTCTTGCAAGAGTAACTACAGGCTCCCCTCCTTAGACAAGGAGGGGCAGGGGTGGTTGGACCCGGTACTGCAAAAGCGAGTCTGGAGACTCGCACCCACTAAGCGTCACGGGTTAGATACCCGCGCCAGTAAATAGAGACGCAACGCATTGCGTCTCTACATAAGATAAAATCATACTAATCAGTCTTAATCTGAGAAAATCACCGGTTAAGCTCCTTCACCTCTTTCCAGGTCCAGTTATACTTGGGTTGGATGCCCTGATAGGCCTGTTGGTAGTACTGCACTACCTCCTCCTTCAGCTGCTCCACAGGGATGGATGAAGTATAAATCTCGCGTTCGGTGGGGTTGGCGTAGGTTTCGGAGCGGGTGAGTTTGTCGCCGTCGAGGCGTAGGAGCGGGCCGGTTTCGGTAATAGCGTCGTAGGTCCAGCGACGGCCGGAGGTTTCGAGTTCGTTCAGGCGGGTAGCCAGCGGCGCCATACTTAGCCGCGGCAGTGTTGGCCTCGAGGTGATATCCACCCAGGTGGTATACTTATACTCCAGCTCATACTTGTTGCCCTGGTAGCAGGCCAGCACCATGTCAAAACCCTGTGTGCGGCTGAAAAGGGCGTAGTAGTGCAGGGGGTGCGGCGTTTCAATGATGATGAGGCCAATCTCGGGGAGGCGGGTGATTTTGGTGTCCGGCTTGTACATGTCGCGGTAGCCGAGCAGCACACTAGCCACTTCATCTTCCCAGGCGCCCTTCTCCCAGTCTGGGTCCTGCAGCACACGGCCAAACTCGCGCAAAAAGTACCTGAACTTCTGCACGCACTGAGCCGCCTCCTTCTCCTCCATCTCATCGGCCTCGAAAGGTTTGTAGAACAGCTCGCGCTCCTTTGCGTTGAGCCAGCACACCAGCTTCAGTGCCTCACCGGCCAGCGGGTGGTTCAAGTCCAGCTCCCGGAAATCCCCAATCAAAGCCATCTGCCGCAGCAATTCCTCGTTTTCCAATGCCAGTTCCGGGTTCAGCAGGGCCCATACGCCGACAAAGCCGTCGATGTCGAAGTGGTTAGCGGTAACATAGGGCAGGTCCAGCTCGGGAAGTTGCTGGCGCATCGCGTTCAGCACAATGGCGGCGCTGGTATCGTCTTGCACCGCGTCGGGTGTGGGCGCACCTTTCCAGTGCGAGAGCATGAAGCCATTGGCGTGGGTGCTGTCCACCACAATCGCCTTTTTATCTTTAACCTCCGAAAAAGGTATAAACTGTCGTTTCTGCATAGCCTAAAATTGCAGATACAAAGCGCAACCTGCAAGTTTTTCTGTAAGAACCTGACTGTTACCGAGCTACGACCGTACTCCTAAATCAGGCTTACATTCTAATCTTTACTTACTAACTTACCGGCAGAATCATCATGAAATTTGAGTCCATGTCGCTGCATAAAACGTACCGCACCTCCCTCACCCTGCTCACCGACCTCTACCAACTGACCATGGCCTACGGCTACTGGAAACAAGGAATGGCCGAGCGGGAGGCCGTGTTTCATTTATACTTTAGAAAGCACCCCTTTGGCGGCGGCTACACGGTGGCGGCCGGCCTGGAGCATGTGGTGGAGTACCTGCAGACGCTCAAATTTACAGAGGATGACCTTGCCTATCTGGGCAGCTTGCAAGGCAGCCAGGGCCAGCCGCTGTTTGAACAAGGTTTCATTGATTACCTGGCCCAGATGGAGTTCACCTGCGATGTGGACGCCGTGCCGGAAGGGACCGTGGTATTCCCGAGCGAGCCGCTGGTGCGAGTAAAAGGCCCTTTGCTGCAGGCGCAGCTAATTGAGACGCCCCTGCTCACCATCATCAACTTTGAAACCCTGATTGCCACCAAGGCAGCCCGCATCAAAGAAGCCGCCAAAGGCGACATGGTGATTGAGTTTGGCATGCGCCGGGCGCAGGGCATCGACGGCTCTTTATCGGCCGCGCGTGCCGCTTACATTGGCGGGGCTGATGCCACCTCTAACCTGCTGGCCGGGCAGCTTTACAACATCCCGGTTAAAGGAACGCATGCCCACAGCTGGGTACAGGCTTTCGATTCGGAGGAAGAAGCGTTTGAGGCCTATGGCGATGCTTTTCCGAAGGATTCTGTTTTTCTGGTGGATACCTACGATACCCTGGAGGGTGTGCAGAAAGCCATTGATGTGGCAAAGAAACTCCAGCCCAAAGGCTTCGTCTTCGGGGGCATCCGCCTCGACTCAGGTGACCTGACTTACCTGAGCAAAGCCGCCCGCAAATTACTGGATGATGCCGGCTTCCACAGCACCAGCATCGTAGCCAGCAACGACCTGGACGAGAACCTTATCACGCACCTGAAACAGGAAGGGGCCCAGATTAATGTATGGGGCGTGGGCACGAAAATGATAACCGCCTATGACCAGCCAGCGCTGGGCGGTGTGTACAAACTAGCGGCCATCAAAAACGGGAAGTGGGAGTATAAAATCAAGCTCTCGGAGCAGTTGGCCAAGACCTCCAACCCGGGTATCCTGCAGGTGCGGCGTTACTACAACCAGGAGCGCTACCTGGCCGACATGATTTACAACGAGCAGGAGCCGCTGCCAAAGCATCCGCAAATAGTAGACCCGCTGGACCCCACCCGCCGCCGCAAGGTAGAGGAAAGTGCCCAGTATAAGGACCTGCTGGTGCCGATTTTTGAACAAGGGAAGCTGGTTTATACTTTACCGGACATGCCAAGTATAAAGGCGCACACGAAACAGGAAATCTCCTGCCTGCACGAAAGTATACGCCGCTACCTGAACCCGCACAGCTACCCCGCCGGCCTCGAGAGCGGGCTGCATCATTACAAAATGGACTTGATTCTGGAGTTAAGGCAAATAGCGCAGCAGGAAGAATAGTATAAAGTTGGGATACTGTGGGGAAGGTGTAAACCCACCCCCTACCCCTCCAAGGAGGGGAATTCCCACTTGCTGGCGCGGGTTTGTAACCCGTGCCTTGCTATGAGGTCGGATTTGTAATCCGACTGGGCCGGAGGCCAACAATTGCCGGTCACGAGTGTGGACGCTCGCGCCATAACAAGCGAGTTTACAAGAATAAAGCAGGCACTCCCAAGCCACCTACTTCACACTTCACCTACGCTTGCCACGGCGGTTGGAGATCTTCTCGATGCGTTTGGTGCGCACCCACTTCAGGTATTTTTGCAGCGGCTCGGCCTGTTGCAGGGCGGGAATGGAATTGTAGAGCAGGGCCAGCTCGCGGTTACTGAACGTGAGGTGCAGCGTGCTGTGGCAGGGCTGGCAAAGCTCGGCGGTAGCGCCATAGCGGCCCCCCTCCTCGCGGGGCACCAGGTGGTGCCGCGACAGGTTCAGCACCTCTCTGCCACACAACTCGCACACTTGCTGCGCCTCCTTTTTCGCCATCGTTTCTACGTTTATACTCTAAACAACTGCCTCCAAAGTATGGTTTAGGGCCTTCGGCAAGTATAAAGTATAAAACAGAAAAAACCACGGCTGTAACCGTGGCTCTTTGCTATTGAGTGGTTTAAGATGATTCTACTTCCAGTCCGGCATGGTGGCGTTGGAGAAGAGCTTGGTGCGGTTCTTCCCGTCGGCTGCATCCATCACATAGATATCAAAGGGGCCAAGGCCATCATTCGGGGTGTTTACAAAGATGATTTTGTCTCCCGTAGGCGAGTAACGTGGGTATAAGTCGTTAGTGCCAGCGGGTTTGGAGAAAGACAGGTCCACCAGCCCGCTACCGTCGATGTTCTTGCGGTAGATGCGCGCGTCCAACTGGCGGCCTTCGGTGTTCTCAAAGCCTGACGCATCGCGGGTATAAAGTATACTTCTGCCGTCAATAGAAAACACAGGGCTCTCCACGCGGCCCGGCAAGTCCTCCACCAGCAGCGTCATGTTTGCTCCGTTAGAGTCCATAATATAGATTTCGGAGTGATTGATGTTGGTGCCGATAGTCTGGGCCAAAATCTTGTTGCCACGGTCAGTCCAGTCGAGCATGCGGAAGTGGCGGTTAGCTGGGGCCGTAGCCAGCACCACCAGGCCGGATCCGTCCCGCTCGATTCTGTACAGCTTCTCGTAATGCGGATAAATCAGCTGCCCCCCGTCCGGCGCCCACACAAACCCGATTCCCTGGTTATGATATCCTGCCACCGGCACCGATGTGATCTTTTTCTGATCGGTTCCATCCAGATTCATGGTATAAATCTGCGGCTCCACGCTGGCGTTGGAGGAGTAGGCGATGATGTCGCGCTTCGGGTTTAGCAGGGGCCACCATTCGCGGCTGGCGCCATGGGTCAGTTGGAAAATATTGGCCTCTGTGCCATCGGAGCGGTAAATGTTATACTCGCCGTCGGTGATGCGGGCAAACAGGTAGCGGGCATTCGGTATGGCCAGCGTCGTGAAGCTCCACACCTCACCATTGGCCGTGCGGCCGCTTTGGTCTTTTACCACCACCTGCCAGAAATAAGTAGTGCTATACTTCAGTCCTTTGGCTACGGTGCTTGTGTCGGCTACGCCGGCGGCAATCAGTTTCTTTTCCGTATTCCCCGACTCGTACAAGTATACATCATAGGTAAGAGTATCGCTGCTGTTGGCCTTCGGTGCTTTCCATTTCAGCACGAGGTTCACCGGCTGCGCCGTAGTACCTGACTCCGGAGAGGGGTTAGCAGCTTTTCCGGGCGCGAGCCCGCCACCAGTCGACTCCTCCAATACAATCGAAATAGTACTGTTTTTGAGGTTCTTCACCGCCACCGACACCGACTTGGTTTTATACCCGATTTTCTGGACCGTTACGGTATAGTCGCCGGAATTTACATCTGTTATCGAGAAATTTCCTTCCTGGTCTGTGATGACAGCCGAAGTGGCCGGGTTTGTTGTGATACTGGCAGTAGGAATCGGTGCGTTGGTTGCGGCATCCAGCACCGTGCCCCTGATGGCGCCACCTCCCTGTGGCTCCACGGTATCCTCGTTACAGGCAACCGTCCCGAAAAGTATGAGCAATAGTAAGCAAACTTGCTTCAGGGTGAAAGCAGCTTTTTGCATGGTGATTATTTTTGAGTTGTCAGGTGAGAAGGAGAGAACACTGCAGCACAATAAGTCAATTTTGGATTGCAATTATTATACTGTATATATAAATATAAGGTTTAGCCAATAAGCAATTTTTATCTAATATATTAAAGGTAAAATTACATAATACACAAAGTATAAATTACCCGTACTTTCTATGCCTGCAGAGGCACAGATACACAGAAGTGCTAACAACCAATAAGATACACTTATCAGCAGCAGTTATTGCTGCCGAATTGTTACCGGAACAAAGCCTGCGCTTTGCTCGATGGTGATGTTCATGTTGTTTCCCTCCTGCACCACCTTATAAGAGCGTGAGGCGGGGCTGGTCTCTATCTGGTTGATGGTGTTGTTGTCGCCGTACTGCAAAAGGCCATAGTTGAGGTTGCTTCCCTGCACCTGCTGCGTAATGCTGTTCCCGTTGCCAAGCTGCACTACGTTTGAAGTAAGGTTAGCCCCTGTCATACTCGACTCGAAGCTGTTGTAGTTACCAGACTGGTTTACCGTTGCCCGGATCCCGGCCCCGTTTTGCTGCAGCGCCGCCTGGTTAAAGTTACCCACCTGCAACACGCTTACCTGGTTGGTTACTGTGCTTGTCTGCACCTGCTGCACCATCGACACATTGGCTTCTCCCTCCTGATGGGTAGCAGCTATGTTCCCATTCGCGGCAGTGGCTCCTATACTTTTGGCGCGCAGGTTCTCCAGCAAATTTTCCTCGCTCCTGCCGGATTGCGCGATGGCGCTGTTTAGTACAAATGCTGTTAAAGCAAGTAGCGTAAAGATTAGTTTTCCCATGAGATATAATTTAGTATTACTCCGTGATGAGCGGAAAACCCACCACGGAGTAGTTTTTATACTTTATTGCTGTACAATCACAGTAGTATTGCCCGTGCCGCTTTGTGAAATAGAGGCACTTTGAAGCTCACCGCTCTGCGTTATAGAGGCAGTATTCATCATACCGGTCTGGTAGATTTCAGCCAGACCGTCCCCTGTTTCCTGCAGAATGATGGCATTGTTGTAAGAACCCATGTCCTGTGTAATCACAGCTCTTGAGAAAGTGCCATCCTGTTCAATGTAGGCAGTGTTGTTATCACCACCATTCTGGTAAATATCCGCGCGATCTCCGAAGGTGCTCTGAACGATACTGGCGATATTAGCCATGCCTCCAATTTGTTCGATGAAGGCAATTGAGCCCAAACCATCTTGATCGATCATAGCGATGTTATCCTGGCCGCCATCCTGAAGGATTTCCCCTATCATACCCATATTGTACTGGATAATAGTGGCACTATTATTTACACCTTCCAACTGCGTAATGCTGGCATTCCCGTAATCGCTATTCTGATTAATAAGAGCATCGTTACCACTGCCGCCAGACTGCAGAATTGTGGCGTTGTTGTTCTCATTTATAAAGTCATTGATCTGGTCTATGACAGCTTCGTTATTTACGCCGCCTTCCTGGGTTATAGAAGCGCTGTTTCGCCATCCATCCTGATCTATCCGGGCACTGTTATTCTCACCTTCAACTTGCCATACTTCTGCCACATGATCAGTCTCATACTGATTTACTTCAGCATCATTTCTAAAGCCATTAAGCTGGGTTATCGCTGCACTTAGATTTGAACCAAGCTGATAAATATCTGCATCGTTACTTTCACCTCCCTCCTGGTAGATGCTGGCACTGTTCAAGTCCCCATCCTGCACAATATCAGCGTCGTTGTTCTCTCCCAGGTACTGGTATACTTCCGCCACGTTGAGGGCACCATCCTGAGAAATCTCCACATCATTATTCTCCCCTACTATCTGCTCCACAATGGCTATGTTGTCATCTCCCTCCTGGTAAATGTCAACATCATTGCTAACGCCGCCCTCCTGCAAAACAGAAGCTGTATTGGCAAGCCCCACCTGATCAATGGAAGCTTCGTTCTCCATGCCACCAATTTGTAAAACACTGGCCGTGTTGTTGTCGCCGACCTGAGATGCTCCTGCTGCATTGTTCATCCCTCCTAGCTGCTCAATGTTGGCGCTATTGGTATTGCCTGCTTGTACGGTGGCAGCTGTGTTGGTGCTGCTTTGGGCATAGGTAGCCCCTGTTGCGAGCAACATAGCAGATAATGCTGCTGCGCAGATAAATTTGTTTTTCATAGCATGTAACTAATTGAGGTTTAAAATAATTTACAATTAAATTATACTTTACTTATATCAACTAGTTACATTAATTTTGCTAATTTTTATACTTTTTCTATTTAAACAATAACTAACCCTAGGCATATCAGGCTATCCCTATTGCCTGAAGTACAAAACAGAAAATAAGGCACCGGAAATCCGGTGCCTTACCAGCCAAAGAGTTATCTAAGTAAACAATTAGTGCTGCGTAACAGTGCTTACGTTTCCAGTGCCAGACTGAAGCACGGCTGCGCTATTACCAAAGCCCATCTGGCTAACAGTAGCTGTGTTGCTTGATCCGGACTGAAGCACGGCAGCGCCGTTCAGGATACCGTCCTGAGCAACTGAGGCAGTGTTATACTCACCAGTCTGATATACAGCTGCGCTGTTGAACCAGCCATCCTGGTCAACATCAGCTACGTTGCTGTAACCCAGGAACTGGCTAACCAGCGCGCTGTTGCCCAAACCGTTCTGGTCGATGGCAGCTACGTTATACGCACCCCCTAATTGAGAAATCTCAGCATCATTGGCAAGTCCATCCTGTCTGATTTCGGCATCGTTTCTGAAACCTTCCACTTGCACAATAAGAGCAGAGTTTAAGGCACCGTCCTGGTAAACGTCACCGTCATTGCTCTCGCCACCTACCTGAACTACAAGGGCGCTGTTAAAGTCACCATCCTGGTCAATGTCTGAGTCATTGTTCTCACCACCATCCTGGTAGATTTCAGCAACGTTAAAGTCACCATCCTGCTCAATATCGGCATCATTGTCCTCTCCGTAGAGCTGAGTGATGGCAGCAGCGTTAAAGTCACCATCCTGATCGATGTCAGCGTCATTGCTCTCACCCTCAGACTGCTCAATCAGAGCTAAGTTGTAATCACCATCCTGCGTTACATCGGCATCATGGTTCTCACCTCCAAACTGGCTTACTAGAGCTTCGTTGTAGTCACCATCCTGGTCCACTTCAACGTTGTTGTCTTCGCCAAAATACTGCAGTACTTCAGCATAGTTGCCTTCACCTTCCTGGTCTACGTCGGCAGTACTGCCCTCGCCTTCCCACTGATCCACGTAAGCGTCGTTCAGTGTACCTTCCTGATCAACGTCAGCGTCGTGGCCTACGCCGCCATCCTGCCAAACCAAGGCGTTGTTCTCGGTACCCTCCTGAGATACGGAAGCCTCGTTGAAAGCACCGTAGTCTTGGATAATCTCAGCCGTGTTGGATAAGCCAGCCTGAGAAAGATCAGCTGCGTTGCTTAAACCGCCTGTTTGTGTGATGGTACCCACGTTAGTAGTACCGGCCTGTGTTGATGTAGCTGCATTACCTACGCCTTGTGCAAATGCAGAACCTGCTGTGAACATCATCGCTGCCGCTGCAGCAAAAATTACTTTTTTCTTCATGATACTTTATAATTTTTAAAGGTTTAAAATGATTTACAGTATCACTATACTTTTATAGACTATTATAGTTTCATTTATTGTAATTTTTTTTATATTATTTTTAAGTTAAATAATATTGGTAATGTTATATTTTATTTGTATAGACCTAAGTAAAAATTGATGCCTATTTTACCTGTCCAGAAATAGTCATTAAAGCGCCCCTGCTCCACATCGTCCAGATCATCATCCAACAGATAAGAACTGGTAGCACTTATATCGATGCCGATGTTGCGGGTGAGGAGGTATTCCATGCCCAGGCCTGCCTTTACATAAGGATTAAAACCGCTGTCGCCAAAACTATTGAAGATGTCGCCGAACCCGCTGCCAACTACCAGTCCGCCGCCGCCCAGCTGTACATAGGGCGTGTACCTAAGCTTAGGGAAGAAAAGGTAATTGAGGTTGAGCTCCGCATAATTGATATCGATTCCAAAATTACTTTCCGTGGATAGTCTGCCTTTGCCCAGCCTGAGATCGAAGCCGATGTTCTGGCGTGAGTTTATCTTTAGGGCGGCCTCGCCCATAAACCTGAAGTTAGAGTCGGGGTAGTCTCCCTTATAGTACATGGCGCCAACGGCCCCGCCCACTCCTACCAAACTGCGTCGCTCTGCCATCAGGTTACCGTGTATGTCGCTGTTTAGCACGTCTTCCTTCTCCTGCAGGTAATCCTTCACCACCTGTGCCTCCAGATCGGCTTTGTTCTTGGGGCGCCAGTACCCGGCCAGCATGCCTTCGATAACCATACTTTGCACGGCTTTGTCAATGGCCTCCTTCACGGCTATTTCAGATGGTTCGTTATAGGTGAAGCCCGTCTCGGCCTCCAGCAACCGCTTAAAGTGCACATACCGGAACACGCCAAAGTCTACGGACTGAGAAAGTATGGTTTTGGAAGTATAAACGGTCTTCAGAATCTCGCCTGTGCTGGTGGAGATGGCCCTTAGGTAAACGGTTACCTTGTCCTCGCGGTACTGGCCCGATCCGCCTGCGCCAAAGTAGCGTGCGCCCGCACCGCCTGTCACCACGTTAGCGTCGTAGGAGATAATGCCGCCCTCGAGTATAATCCCCGCAAAGAGCAGCCCTGGCAGGTTGGGTTCTTTTTTCCCGGTAATAGCCTCCGACTCAGCTCTTGTAGACCGGATGATTTTACGCTCGTTCAGCAGGTTGCCCAGGTTCTCGCGCTCAATGGGCGTAAACCACCCGGACTCCTCCAGCGAGTTGATGAGAATGGTGGTGGCCCCCTGCGTGACAGCCGTGGACCAACTGGTGCCTATTTCTGATGGTTTGTACTGTCCTGTCTGGTCCCTGAATTTATAGACGGCGGCCACCACTTTCTGCTGCGGCTCCGGCAACTCCACCAAATCCTTGTAAGCCGGCGATGGGGCGCCAAGGGTCGCCTCTGCCGTACGCATGGGTTGGTGAAAGTATGGAGAGCAGCCCTGCACGGCCCAGAGCGTAAGTATAAGCAAGACGGCAAACGTCGGTTTGTAAACTTTAGAGGTCATATCAGCGGGTGATGGTATAGCAGTAGGAAGTGAATGAAGCAGCAGGTACTGTTTGGTTAGTAGTAGGGTATGGTCACCGTCGTTCTGTTGCCCGTTCCGATGTCCACGATTTCAATGTTTACACCTCCGGGCCCCTCGGTTACGTCTATCTGGTAATCACCCAATGTATAGCTGCCGGGCGTCACACCATCCTCCCCAAACTGGTTGGCAATAAGCTTTCTGGAGAGCTCGTTCAGTATCTGCCGGTTCAGGCTGCTCTTAAAGTCTTCGAGCGGGTCACGGTTAATGCCCGAGCCGGAGGTGGCATTCGGGTCCTTGAGCTTATCCTGCGACTGGGCCGAGCTCTGCAGCCAGGAGTAATTGTACGGGTTACCGCCAAAAGCCGGGTTTTTAGGGGTATAAACCAGATCCTGCGCTTGCACACTGACTAGGTTTACCAACACCAGCACCAGGGATGCCATCAGGGGGAGTATGAATTTTCTCATCGTAAGGGTATCTATACTTTTAGGGTTTATTGGTTCAGAAAACTTCCAGTTGCTGCCCGCCTTCTGCCTCCAACTGCTGCTGTAGCTGGTTGCGGACTAGGTAATCGAACAGGCCTTCCGCCACGTAAGTAGCCGTTTCCTCTATGGTATCGTACCGTGGCATCAGCTGCTGCTCAAACAGGAGCTCATCATTCAGGGTCACCTGTATCAGCGCGCCATTGCCCCGGGTGGGCCGTTCTTTTATGAGTATGGTGTAATTCTTTGCTGAGGGGGGAGCTTCCCATTGCCGGTGGAAAACATCGTAGAAGTCGCGCCCAATCTTGGTGATGGTCTCATCCACCACAAGGCCATCCACCTCCAAATCTGCTGAGCTGCGA
This sequence comes from Pontibacter chinhatensis, assembly GCF_900113285.1. GTDB lineage: Bacteria > Bacteroidota > Bacteroidia > Cytophagales > Hymenobacteraceae > Pontibacter > Pontibacter chinhatensis. Next base: position 40,367 of record NZ_FOOT01000005.1, on the reverse strand, counting down.
ACAGCCTCCTCAAACTGATTAGGCCGCGGCGCCGCTTGCCTCCTCGCCGTACTGTCCTGTTGAACAGGGCGCTGCGCATAAACGTTTGGTAGTACCAGTACACAAAGCAGCACCCCCACGACCAGCATGATCAGCAGTGACTTTGTACTTCCAGGAAAGCAATTGAATAATGCCAAGCCTATATCAGATTAATCTTATATAAGCATAATACTGATTAATACAGAAAAAGTTTATTTTAGTATAATAAAAGTATAAAATAAAAAACCCGGCTGTGCATAGCCGGGTTTTGGTAGGGAAGCTAAGTATAAAGCTTAGTTGAACATATCTATTTTTATTCCTGAGGAAAAGTAGCCCTTACCGGCTTTCAGGGCTTGCAGCGCCTGCCGCAGCTCGTCGGGTTCAGAGTTTTTGAGCAGGTAGCCTTTTACGCCTTCTTCTAGCAGGCTCTCCACCAAGGCCTCATCGCCATAGGTAGACATGACCAGGATGCGCACATCGGGGTACTTCGAGAGCAGGTACCGCGAAGTGGCCACCCCGTCCATCTCCGGCATTTCCAGGTCCAGCATAATTACATCCGGCAAATCAGACTCGATTTTCTCGAGCAGCTCAGCGCCGTTGCTGGCGTCGGCTATTAGCGTGATTTCATCAAACGCCTTCAGCAGTTCCAGAACCCCCTTCCGGAACAAGTTGTGGTCATCGGCAATAGCCAATGTGAGTGGCTGATACTCCATGTGCAGTAACAGGTTTAGGTTGGTACGTTATGTGTGTGTTCGGGTGATGCTTGTGGTATGGTAATACTGGCAGATGTGCCAGTTCCGGGAGCGGAAACAATTTCGATGCTCCCGTCCATGAGTGCCGCACGGCTTTGCAGGCTCATAATTCCCAAGCCCCCACTTGGTACCTGTTCCTGCTGCACGGTTGCCATATCAAAGCCTACCCCGTTGTCTTTATACAAAAGTACTGTTTCGGACGGAGAAAAGCGCAACTCAATGCTAATCTGCGTAGCCTGCGCGTGCTTGATGGTGTTGTTCAGTAACTCCTGCACCATACGGTATAACAGCAACTCGTGTTTGGGTTTCAGCCGTTTTGTTTTATCGTTGTAGCTGACGGTCAGGTTAATAAACCCGCTGGCAGCCAGGTTGCGACGCAGCGCATCCAAAGCCTGGGCCAGGCCCATTTTCTCCAGCACCACCGGCATCAGGTCATGGGAGATGCGCCGCACACTGTTCAGCACCTCGTCCAATTGCTGTTTCATGTGCCGGGCGCCCTCCTGCATCTTCTCATCCTTGCACTCGGTGTTGCTCACCATCTGGTGCAGGTTCAGGCGGACGAGGGCCAGCATGGCGCCTACTTCATCGTGCAGGTCGCGGGCCACGCGCCGTCGCTCCTCCTCCTGGGCATGCAGCGTCGCCTCCAGCAGTTGCTGCTGCTTTACGGACTGCAACTCGCGCAGCTGCTCCTGGTGCTGCAGCATGCGCCGCTGGTAGAGCACCACAAACACAATAATGCCCACTGCCAGCATCAGCATGACGGGTGTAATAAGTATAAGCGGGTCCAGCGTCTTCATGTCAGGCGGTCCTTCGCAGGGCCATCATAAGTATAACTCTAAACAAGATGTTGAGCACCATAATGATGGACAGACAAATTCTAGCCGCATCATAAGACTCTTCCAAAGCAGCATTAAACATGCTGTAGGCCATGGCAGTGCCTGCCTGATAAACAATAATTCCGCTGCTGAGCACAAACATCGGGTCCCGGTCCAGGTAAATAAAGTTGGGCTCTCTGGCGGACTGGTAAAAGTATAATACAGCCAAAGCGACCAGCGCAGCCCCGGCTACCATGCGTGGCGTAGTGTTCATCTGCGTAATGTTTTCCGCCAAAACCACACTCAGGATACACACTAAACCTATAAAGACTATACTTGCCAGCACCCCAAGCCTCACAAGCTTTCCTCTAAGGCTATAATAATAAATCACTCCCAGCAGCAGGTACTCTACAGGCGTATAAATATGTTGTATCCAGTGGTTGTTACTGGTGCCTATGTACACGGTAAGCTGCCCTGCTATCTCTACCAGGGCGATAAATGCAGTATAAAGCAGGAGCAGATTGAAATGCAAACTGCTCCGCCTGTATATCAGGAAAAGGCCGGCTAGAAGCGGGATACTAAAACTATAAGAAGAGATGTTTGCCAGCCAAGGATAAATTTCCTGAATGTAAAATTCCATTATTCATCTAAATCTCCCGTCGAGCAGTCAGGAGGACATACTTTAGACCCATCCGCAATCGTGCCTTCCAACATGTTTTCACCATCACCATCGGCACCCACCAGCACCAGTTGCCGCTGGCCACGCTCATCGCGGGCATAGTACATCCGGATGCCCATGCAGCCTTCCTGTGCAAGGATCTTCTCCAGTATTTCGCGGCCGAAAAAGTGGGCTTTAACGACTGCTCCCAGGGCAGGGTCTGGTTTGGCTCCCTGGCGGTAGTTCCTGGTCCACTTTGCGGCTGTGCCCCTTTCTATTGGAGCACCCTCAGTTCCGTCGAATTTTGGCATATTTGTTTTGGCTTTAGTTGTGATCCGAAATATAGTTAATTTCTAATTTAAACACAGCATATTTACAGTATAACTTTCGAAAGTAAAGCACCCAAACCCGGCTGACGGGCAAGACGGCTAACTAACTCATAACCAAGCAAGCCCGAGGATCGAACGGTATAGTTTAAGCAGACGTATTTAGTAACACGACATACTTTAAGAGAAGCAATGGCAAAGAAATCTTTTCAGGAACTTATAAATAGCCCGGGCATGCCGGTGCTGGTGGACTTTTATGCCGACTGGTGCGGCCCCTGCAAAGCCATGAGTCCGGTAATTCAGCAGGTAGCCAGCCAGTTTAACGGCAAGCTGAAGGTGATTAAAATAAACGTGGACAACAACCAGGCCGCCGCCTCCCAGTACCGGGTTCAGGGGGTGCCCACGTTTATACTTTTCCATAAAGGCCAGCAAGTATGGCGGCAGTCCGGGGCGATGCCGGCACAGCAGCTCACGCAGGTTATCCAGCAGTATGTGTAGATTTAATTTTGAATGAGTGATGGAGGGCATGAGCGAATACGTAATCCACACAATCGCTCATTTCCCTCATGAAGCCTGCTCCGGCAAGTATACTCAGCCTGCCTTCAGCATTCCTCTAAACACGGGCTCTTCCCTCTGCACACAAAGCCAATGCAGGGACAAGAGCCTGTATCATTTGTACGGCTTGCCTTGCATCCTGCAAAGTATAAGATCTCCGTTACACAAAACCCAAGCTATACTATCCTATTGCTGTTCGGTACAGGACACTAAAGTGTACGGAAGCGGACACTAATGACATATACCCAACGCTATACTTCATTATAAGTTACTGTATTTCAAACATTTGCAAAACATGGCATGTAAATTGGCATACCGGATACAGAAACTATGAAAGCTATGGACTCACGACCTCAACCTACTACTATGGACCGCGTCATTGAGAAAAAGAAGGTAACGCCAAAGAAAATAATCCTGCTAGCGGCCGGTGTAGCGGGCCTGGCGCTGCTGCTCTATAACCTGCTGTTTGCCGAGCACAGCTCCACCTTAAATGTAGACAGCAAGCGCCTTACCGTAGGGCAGGTGAGCCAGGGCATGTTTCAGGAGTTTATCGCCATCGATGGCACCGTGGAGCCCCTCAAGACTTTTTACCTTGATATTACCGAGGGAGGCCGCGTGGAGAAGATTTACACCGACGACGGCAAAATGGTAGAGAAAGGCGACACGATTCTGAAGCTGTCCAACACCACGCTGCAGATTGACTTTATGACCCGCGAGACGCAGCTGTACGATTTGATGAACGAGCGCCAGAACTCCGAAATTACGATGAAACAGGACCTGATTCGCAAGGAGAACGACCTGGCCGAGATAAAGTACCAACTGGCCCTGGCCCAGCGCAAGTATGACCGCAACAAAATGCTGATCGAAGAGAAAGTAATCTCGCGGGAAGAGTATGAGGCGGCCAAAGATGAGTACGACTACCTGACTACCCGCAAAAACCTGGCGGAGCGCTCTGTAAAGCAGGATGCGCAGCTTATGACAGACCGACTCAAGCAGCTCGACGAGTCCATCCGCCGCATGGAGGCCAACATTGGCATGGCCCGCAACACGCTTAATAACCTGTATGTCACCGCTCCTTTCACAGGCCAGCTTTCCACCCTCAAGGCGGAGGTAGGCGAGTCGAAGGCGGCTGGGGAGAACATCGGCCAGATCGATGACCTGAACGGCTACAAGGTGAAAGCCAACATCGATGAGCACTATATCTCGAAGATACACCCCGGCCTGAGCGGCACTTTCGACTTTAACGGCAAGAGCTACAACGTGACCGTAGCCAAGGTATTCCCGGAGGTACAGAACAACACGTTTCAGGTGGACCTGGAGTTTGCAGAGGGCACCCCGGCAGGCGTTAGACGCGGCCAAACGCTACAGATAAAACTGAACCTGAACGACGGCGCCCAGGCTGTACTGCTGCCACGCGGCGGTTTTTACCAGAGCACCGGCGGCAACTGGGTGTTCGTCCTCAACGACGCCGGTGGCACCGCCGAAAAGCGCAGCATCAAACTGGGCCGCCAGAACCCGAACTACTACGAAGTGCTGGAAGGCCTGCAGCCCGGCGAGAAAGTGGTCCTCTCCTCCTACGACAGCTACGGAGACATTGACAGGCTGGAGTTAAAGTAATTGTTGATTGCTTATTGCTAATTGTTTTCCCTACATATGATTGAGAAAACGACAATCAACTATCAACAACCAGCAATAAAGCATCCATTAGTACAAAATAGAACGTTAACCTCATTTCAAAAGCAATAACCATGAGCACACAAGAACTTATCATCGATACACAAAACCTGCAGAAGAAGTATGTGACCGACACGGTGGAAACGACTGCCCTGGCCGGGGTAGACCTGAAGATTAAACGTGGTGAGTTTGTGGCTATCATGGGCCCCTCTGGCTGCGGCAAGTCTACGTTGCTTAACATCCTGGGCATGCTCGACAGCCCGTCGGCAGGCAGTTTCAAGTTTTTAGGCCAGGAGGTGGCCAACGTGTCGGAGCGCCAGCGCGCCAAGCTGCGCAAGCAAAACCTGGGCTTCGTGTTCCAGAGCTTTAACCTGATCGATGAGCTGACCGTGGAGGAAAACATCGCCCTCCCGCTGGCTTACCTGGGTTATTCCAAGTCGGAAATGGCGCAGCGCACCCTGCAGGCCATGGAGCGCATGGGTATCGCGCACCGTCGTAGCCACTTTCCGCAGCAGCTCTCCGGCGGTCAGCAGCAGCGTGCCGCCATTGCCCGGGCCGTGGTGTCTGAGCCGGCGCTTATACTTGCCGACGAACCCACCGGTAACCTGGACTCGGTGCATGGACGCGAGGTGATGCAGCTGTTGTCGGAGCTAAACGATGCCGGCACCACTGTGGTGATGGTAACGCACTCCCCAACCGACGCCGAGTACGCCCACCGCATCGTCAACCTGTTTGACGGACAGATTGTAACCGAGAACCTGAACGTGCGCCGCCACGCCGCAGAGTTGCTGTAAAGAATAATTAAGGTTAGTTGTTAGTTAATAGATATTAGTTGTTGGTTACAGGTCACGTGTGAGTACACCTCCCAAACTTTCTAACTCTTTAACTCTCTAACTTTCTAACTCCCGAATGTTTGTTGTTTGTTTGTATGGTGAGTATCCCGGGGATGCCGGCACGCCTGCCGGTCCCCGGGGCATCATCCTGAAAGTATAAGCAGGCAACCATTTATACTTTTCCTGCATCTATTGGTCGGGTGGCTGGCAAGGCATTTAAGAGCTGGTCTACAAATTAGGCCTGTTTGTCTAAAAAGACTATCCTTTATACTTCGTAGAAGTTAAATTGATAGAAACAGAAACACACTATGCTGAAAAAAACTTTTACCGCTCTTACACTTTGCCTCAGCCTGAGTATGGCAACCCTGGCCGGCAGTACACCGCAGAACCCCGCCAGCACAAAGTATAACGTAACTGTAGACCTGGCAAACGCACAGAACGACAGGGTGCAGGTAACGGTGCAGGCGCCAGCCATCACCCGAAACGACATCGTGTACAACATGCCCAAAATCGTACCCGGCACTTACTCCGTCTCCGACTTTGGCAAGTTTGTAAACGACTTTAAGGCATATAACGCCAAAGGCGACACCCTGGCCGTGGAGCGGCTGGACACCAATCGCTGGAAAATAAGCAATGCCACCCAGCTCGACAGAATCACTTATTGGGTGGACGATACCTTTGATGCCTCCAAACGCGAGGACGTGGTGTTTGAGCCAGGCGGCACCAACATCGAGGAGGGCAAAAACTTCCTCATCAACCCCTTCGGCTTCATAGGCTATTTCGATGATCTAAAGCAAGTGCCTTATACTTTGAACGTCACCAAGCCTGAGGGCTTCTATGGCTCCACCCCGCTGGTTGCCGCGGCTACCACAGACAAGCAGGACACTTTCGAGCTGCCCAATTACGTGGAGCTGGCCGACTCGCCGCTGATGTATAACCTCCCTGACACCACCATCATAGATTTGGGCGGAACGGATGTGCTTGTATCGGTATACTCCCCCAGCGGTCGTGTCACCTCCGGCCCAATTGCTGCCAACGTTAAAAGTATACTGGAGGCACAGCGTAGTTACCTGGGCGGCACGCTTCCGGTGGATAAGTATGCGTTCCTGATTTACGTGCCGGAGCGTGTGGGCAAATCGGGTTCTTTCGGAGCCCTGGAGCATTCCTATTCCTCGGTATACTTTCTGCCCGAGATGCCGGAGGAGCAGTTCAGCAGCACCATCCGCGACGTGGCGGCGCATGAGTTCTTCCACATCGTAACGCCCCTGAACGTGCACTCCGAGGAGATCGGCAACTTCGACTTCATCAACCCCAAAATGTCGAAGCACCTGTGGCTATACGAGGGCGTGACAGAGTATTTTGCCACACACGTGCAGCTCTATGAGGGCCTGTATGACATGGAAACGTTCCTGGACAAAATCCGCGACTATATCCTCACCTCCAAGACCTATTACAACGACACCCTGCCCTTCACCGAGATGAGCGCCAACGTGCTGGACAAGTATGCGAACGAGTATGGCAACGTGTACCAGAAGGGCGCCCTGATTGGAATGGTGCTGGACGTACGGCTGCGCGAGCTCAGCCAGGGCAAGTATAGCCTCCGCGACCTGATGCTCGACCTGTCGAAAACCTACGGCAAGGAAAACGCCTTTAAGGACGACGAGCTGTTCGATAAGATTACGGAGCTTACTTACCCTGAGATCCGGGATTTCTTTGCCAGGTATGTCGAGGGCTCGGAGCCGCTTCCGCTGGAGGAGACATTCCGCAAAGTGGGCATCCTGTACCAGCCAAAGGGACAACAGGAGATTATTTCCTACGGCAGCTTTGCCCCGGGCTATGACGAGGAGACAGGAAAGATTAAGGTAGCCGACACCACAGACATGGATGCGTTTGGCCGCAAAATAGGTTTCCGGAACAACGACCTGCTGCTTGCTTTTAATGGCACCGAAATCACCCCGGCCAACATACGCCAACTCATCAGCGAGGACCTGCAGAACATGAAGCCTGGCGAGAAGCTGACCTTTACGGTGGGCAGGCTGAACGAGAAAGGTGAGATGAAGGAGAAGAAGCTGAAAGGAAGGGCCACCGCCATTAAGCGCGAGCAACAGCACCTGCTTAAGCCAGACCCCATGGCTACGCCGGAGCAGCTGCAGCTGCGCAACGCCTGGCTGGGCACAGAAGGCGCATAGCTATACTTTGCAGAGGATCATTGCCACTTAGTATAAAATAAAACTATGAAAAAATGTACCACCAAAGCCCTGCTGGCAAAGCTGGGAGGGCTGGCCCTGTGCCTTGGCCTAACTTCTGCCGCCTACGCGCAAGAGCCCCTGACGCTGGAAAAAAGCCTGGACCTGGCCCTCCAGAACAACGTGGCGCTGCGCCATGCGCGCTACAACAGTAGCAAGGCCGATATTAATGTGCGCCGCAGCAAGTACAGCTACCTGCCTTCCATCTCGGCCAATGCCGATGTGAGCCGCACCAACGGCCTGGTATTCGACAACGTGGCGGGTGAGGTGAAGCGGGGCAACACCACAGCCTCCTACCCATACGTGTCGGGGCAGGTGGTATTGTTTGATGGCTTCGCCAAACTCCACGAGCTCAGGCAGTCCAGGCAGTTGGCGCAGGCAAGGGCCTTTGCCGAGGACCAGGCGGAGATAGACCTGGAAACCAATATTACCGCCTACTACCTGCAGGCCCTGGTGGAAGGGGAGAACATCAAAATATCGGAAGCCAGGATAGCGCTGCTGGAAGGACAACTGAGCCAAATGGAGAAGCTGGAACGGGCCGGGGTGCGCGCCATGGACGAAGTATACCAGATAAAGGCACAGGTGGCCACTGAGAAACTCAACCTGATCACGCACCAGAACAATTCCCGCCGGGCCATGCTGCAACTCATCCAGGAGATGAACGTGGAGGGAACGCCGAGTTACCAGCTGGCATTGCCGGCCACACCGGATGAGGTGCACATGGAACTGCCTGCTGAGGACCAGGTAATGAGTAATGCATTGGCCTACTCGCCTCTGGTAAAATCTACCGCCGCCAGCCTGGATGCCGCGAAAACCGAGCTCAAAATTGCCAAAAGCAACTTCTCTCCCACCCTTTCGCTGGAGGGGATGCTGGGCTCCAACTACTCCAGCAACATTTACAAAGACCCTGAAAACGGTAACCTCAAGACAATGCCCTACTTCGACCAGCTGGACCTGAACCAACGCAAGGTAGTGGCCCTGAACCTGAGCGTGCCGATTTTTAATGGCCTGAGCCGCCAGTTCGATGCCCAAACCGCGCGCCTGGACCTGCGCAACGCCGAGCTCGACTATGTGGCCAGCCAAAACCAGCTCCGGCAGACGGTGCAGCAGGCCTACCAGGATGTGCTGGCCGCCCGCGAGAAGTATAACACCGTCACCGCTAACCTGGAGTATACCCAGCGTGCTTTTGAGTCGGCCAAGCGGCGCTATGAGCTGGGCTCCATCGATTTCTTTGCCTACATGGAGTCGCTCAACAACATGAACAGGTCGCAGGCGGAGCTGCTGCAGAGCAAATGCGAGTTTTACCTGAAGAAACGGATTCTGGAGCTGTACCAGGGGCAGGCAAATTAAGTACCGAATAACGCGAAACCTATCACCTAACCTATCTACTATTACCCATACTTTGCAAAGGCCGTTGCCCGTGGCAACGGCTTTCGCATTTAATAAAACGGTCGCCGGGTAAACCAATTGGCTGCACTTGCAGTTCTAATCCTAAGACTCACTGACAAAAGTTTATTTCCTGTTGCCGGTACTTCTGGCTATTTTAGCCTAACCTCACCGTAACAGATGGATACATGCGAAGCTACTATACTACCTTACTGTTACTGTTGCTCTTCATTTCTTGGCCAGCCTGGGCGCAACGGCAGGTGGTGCAGGGCTACGTGCGGGCCGCCAGCAACGGTGAGGCGCTGATCGGGGCCACGGTATCTTCGCCAGAGTCGGGGGCCGGCACCATTACGAACGAAAACGGCTATTATACCCTTAGCCTGCCAGAGGGGGAGCACACCCTGCAGGCCACCTACATCGGCTATACCACCGGCACCCGCACCGTCAGGGTGGCAACAACCGGGCAAAGTATAAACTTTATACTTGACCTCGCCAGCAACGAGCTGCAGGTCGTGGAGATACAGGCCAGCTCCCTGGAGCAGAAGCTGAACGACACCCGCATGAGCGTGGAAACACTCTCCTCCACAGAGGCCAAACTGCTGCCTGCCCTGTTTGGGGAGGTAGACCTGGTGAAGACGCTGCAGCTGAAGCCCGGCATCCAGTCCGGGGGGGAGGGCACCAGCGGCCTGTATGTGCGCGGCGGCGGCCCCGACCAGAACCTGGTGTTGCTGGACGATGCCATGATCTACAACCCCTCGCACCTCTTTGGCTTTTTCAGCGTGTTTAATCCTGACGCCGTCAGGAGCGTGGAGCTCTACAAAGGCGGCTTTCCGGCGCAGTTTGGCGGCAGGCTCTCCTCGGTGGTGGATGTGAAGATGAACCGGGGCAACAACGAGCGCATCAGCAGCAGCGGCGGCCTGGGGCTTATCTCCTCGCGCCTCACTGTGGAGGGACCTATCCTGAAAGACAAACTCAACTTTTCTGTCTCCGGGAGGCGTACCTATGTCGATATTTTCACGCGGCAGATTAACCGCCTGAAAGAGGGCGACGACGACTTCAGCCCCATCCCCGACTACTACTTCTATGACCTGAATGCCAACCTGAACTATACCCTAGACGAGAAGAATGACCTGAGCTTTAGCGGCTACTTTGGCCGCGACTTCTTTGGCTTCGACGATAGCGGTTTCAGCTTCGGCTTCGACTGGGGCAACACCATGGGCACCTTGCGCTGGCGTCACAAGCTCAATGACAACCTTTTTGCCACCACCTCCCTCACCTCCACCGGCTACAAGTATAACATCAACAACGAGATTGACATCTTTAGCTTTAAACTGACCTCGGAGGTGCAGGATTATACTTTCAAAACCGATTTCGATTGGTTTGTGGGCAACGGGCACAGCCTTAAGTTTGGGGCGCAGGCCACACGCCACGGCTTTACAGTGGGCCGCCTGAACTTTGAGTCAGCCGACAGCACGCAGAACTTTGGCGCCGGGAACACCTACAGCGGCAGCGAGTTTGGCCTCTACGCCTCCGACGACTTCGTGCTCAGCCCGATGCTCTCCTTTAACTACGGCCTGCGCCTGTCGGGTTTTAACAGCTCGGGCAAAACCTACGCGGCCCTGGAGCCGCGCGCCTCGGTAAAGTATACCCTGAACGAGCATACGTCCCTGAAGGCCAGCTACGCCAGCATGATGCAGTACGTGCACCTGCTCACCAACTCCGGCGCCTCGCTCCCCACCGACATCTGGTACCCCTCGGGCCAAGGGGTGCGGCCGCAGCGCTCGCAGCAGGCAGCCCTGGGCGTCAGCCACTTGTTTGGGAAAGGCCGGTTTCTGCTCACCAACGAAGTATACTATAAGTGGATGCAGCACCAGATTGACTTCCGCGATGGGGCTAACCTTTTTGTGAACGATAGCCTGGAGAACGAGTTCCTGTTCGGCAAAGGCGAAAGCTACGGCAACGAGCTGTACCTGGAGAAAGTGAGCGGCAAAACCACCGGCTGGCTGGGCTACACCCTCTCCTGGACCTACCGTAAGTTCGACGAAATTAACAACGGCAGGCGCTTTCCGGCCCGTCACGACCGCCGCCACGACATCAGCCTGGTGCTCATGCACCAGCTCAACAAGCGCCTCAGCCTGACGGGGGCCTTTGTCTATGGCTCCGGCAGCCCATACTCGGTTCCCATTGCCCGTTTTGCCTTCCAGGATGTGGAGGGGAAAGACCCGAGCATTGTGCCCATTTACGAAGACCGTAACTCCTATCGCCTGGCCGCTTACCACCGCCTGGACCTGGGGGCGGTGCTGAAGCTAAAGCCCCGGCGTGGCGAGGCCGACCTGACCTTCAGTGTGTACAACGTGTATAACCGCCGCAACCCCTACTTTGTATACTTTGAGCAGCAGAAGGACCGGTCGAACCAGCAGATTGTTGGCTTCCAGGCAAAGCAGGTGTCGCTTTTCCCGGTTATCCCTTCGGTTACCTATAACTTTAAATTCTGATGATGCGCAATTGTGTTCTATACTTGCTCCTGCCGCTGCTGGCCCTACTTTCCTCCTGCGATTTGGAGAAGGATATTGACGTGAGCCTGCCGGCCTATGCACCGCAGTTGGTTGTGGAGTGCTACCTGGAGCCGGGCAAGCAGATGCGGGCCACCGTGCTGGAGAGTTCCGGTTACTTTGAGGAGCCCAATCCTCCCGTCGTGCCGGACGCCATTGTGTACATCACCTCCCCATCCGGAAAGCGCGTGCAGCTGAAGTATAAGCCTGTGATGGTGAAAAGCACCGGCCGCTTCTACACCCATACTTCCTCAGAGGTGATGACTGGCAAGCCTGGCGACATTTATCAGATGGAGGTAGTAGACGGGAGGGGCCGCAAGGTAACCGGCTTCACAAAAATCCATTCGAAAGTAAACATAGAGGAAGTAGAGTGGCGCTTTAACGACAAGGACGAGGCATTGCTGATTACCACATTTCAGGATGCGCCCCATACGCCTAACTACTACCGCTACATGACCCACATCGACAGTCTTAGCGGGGGCTCTGACCGAGACTTTGTCACCTCCGACGACCTGACGGATGGGAAACGCGTATCCCTGGGCTCCTCGTACAAGTATGCGGAGGGCGACACCCTGATTGTAACGCTCTACCATATCGAGAAGCAGTACTATGATTTCCTGGCTTCTGTCTCCGACGCCAAGAATGCCAATGGCAACCCCTTTGCGCAGCCCTCGCAAATTAAGTCCTCACTGGAAGGCGGCATCGGCATTTTCACCAACCTGGCTTTCGACCGCAAAACCGTGGTTATAAGAAAATAACTGATGCCTTACATAAGCCTATTGGGGCGGCTGCAGCAATGTAGCCGCTCTTTTTTTGGCCACGCCCAACCAAATTGCTTAAATGCAGTAATGCTGTAATAGTTGCGGTTATACTGTCGCAGCACATTACCAGCACCTTGCCACCACCCACCTATAGACGTTTTCCGATAAATAGTTGAACTTACCTTTGTTTATATAAGTATTTTTATATAACTATATCATTGTAATTATTACAGCTTACCAAATCCCTATGAAAACACCTGTATTTTATACCGCCGCGCCGCCGTGCATAGCGCCACCAGCCCTTAAGGATACCCTTAAGGAGCTATGGGCATTTACCCGGCGCCCACGGCTGCTGAAGCGCGAGCAGAACGTGCTGGAGGTGAAGCTGCCGCTCATCTTCCAATTGGCTTTCATCCTGCTCCTGCTGCAGGTGGGGTTGTTTATTGCTGTAGCCCTTCTGTGTACCATCTTGGGGGTTCAACTGCTAAATGCGAGCATTGCCAGCTATATTTTCGCCCAAAGCTCCTTTGTGCCGGTGTTTACGACGATAGTGCTGCTGGCTCCCGTAACAGAGGAGCTGATTTTCAGGTTACCGCTCATCTACTCGCGCACCTTTATACTTATAGCACTGCTCACATTCCTACTTAGCCTGGGCCCTGTGATAGCGTTTGCCCTAAATATTTCGTTTGTACCTTACACCATGGGGGCCATAATGCTTCTTGGCCTCGTCTCTTGGTTGCTTACCCACCGAAAGCACAAACTAAGGGTGCACCTGCTCTGGAAGCGACACTTTGAGCTGGTATTTTATGCATTTACGGCTACCTTCGCCTTGCTGCATTTTAACTCCCCTCAAAGCTATACCCTTCCGCAGGCGCTGTTTGTATTGTTGCTGCTGCATAAGTTGGTGGGGGGCGTTTTTATGGGCTACACGCGCCTGCGGTTGGGCATGGGTTGGTCTGTTGCTCTGCACATGTTCAACAACCTGGTTGTACTGCTGGTGCTACTAGGATACTGGGCAGGGGTTTAGGTATTGGGAAAGTATAAAACGGCAGCGGCAGGTAAAGTATGATTTCCCTGCCGCTGCCGTTTTATACTTTAGTGACTGTGCCTAAGCGTTTCGTACCAGTTCTTTGATGAGCAATGTCATGCGCGGCTCGGCGATGGCGGCTGCCTCCAGAATATCGGCCAGTATCACCTTCTTGATGCGGTCCGGCGTGCCCATGTCCGTGATTACCGATACGGCAAACACCGGCAGGCCCATGTGGCGGGCGGCAATTACTTCCGGCACCGTCGACATGCCCACAGCATCAGCACCTATGATGCTCAGGTAGCGGTATTCGGCCGGTGTCTCCAGCATTGGGCCGGGTACGCTCGCATACACGCCCTCCTGCACCGTAAAGCCGGCATCTTCGGCTATCACCATGGCCTGGCGCACCATCTGCTCGTCATACGTGTCGCTCATGTCCGGGAAGCGCGGGCCCAGCTCGTCCATATTCTTGCCGATAAGCGGGTTGCTTGGCTGCAGGTTAATGTGGTCGGTGATAATCATCAGATCAGAGGTGTTGAAGGCTGGGTTCAGGCCGCCCGCCGCATTGGACACGAACAGCTTCTTCACCCCCAGCAGCTTCATCACGCGTACCGGAAACACCACCTGCTCCATGCTGTAGCCCTCGTAAAAGTGGAAACGCCCCTGCATCACCACCACCCTGCGCCCGGCTAGGTGCCCGAAAATCAGAATGCCAGAGTGACTCTCCACTGTAGAAACCGGGAAATTCGGGATTTCGGCGTAAGGGAGGGAGTGCGCCACCTCCAGCTCGTTTACCAGTGCGCCAAGGCCGGTGCCCAGTATAATGCCAAACTCAGGAGCAAAGTCGCCGGTAACTCTTTTGATATACGCTGTAGATTCGTGTAGTTGCTGCATCGTTTTAATGTATGACTGTGATTTTACATGTTGCGGGCACGAAGTAAGCCCTCCGTTTTATACTTTAAAATGACATTCCTCATGCCCTATACTTTATAGTTTATACTTGCCGGCACGGTAGCTGCAACCGGCAAGTATAGGTGGGCAAGTTGCAAAAAAAATAGCAAGCCCCGAAAACAAAAGTGCCTCCAGTACGATGTCCTGGAGGCGCTTTTTATACTTCTACAGCAATGCTGCGTTACTAATTCATTCGGTATTACTCCACTACCATCTCGAATGGCATGCGGGCCTGTGCGCCTACGATGGTGGAGGCCTTCTTGTAAAGTTTGTAGAGGGGGTACATCTCGCCCATCTCGGCCTTAATGGCCTGCTCCTTGGCTTTGGATCCCATGCTACCGCCCAGCAGCTCATCGAAGAACGTTTTGCGGGCAGGCAGCTCCTTCAGACGATAATCGCCTTCCACACCGGCTTTCTTGGCGGCAATGGCAAGCGCCTCGTCCAGGCCACCATACACATCCACCAGTTTGCGTTCCTTGGCCTCGATGCCAGACCAAACGCGGCCGGAGGCATACTCCTTCAGCTGGTCCTGCGTCATGTTACGGCCTTGCGCTGCCTTACTGGTAAACACTTCATAGATCTGGTCGATCTGGTGCTGCATGATCTGCTTCTCCTGTCCTGTCATTGGACGGGTAACGGTAGGCATGTCAGAGAATTTACCGGTGCTCACGTGGTCTACGGTAATGCCCAGCTTATCGCCCAGGAAGCCTTCCATGTTCGGCACCACGCCAAACACGCCTATACTTCCGGTAATGGTGTTGGGGTGCGCCACAATCGTATCGGCACCCATGGCAATGTAATAACCGCCGGAGGCCGCCACATCAGACATGGAGGCAATAACAGGCTTCACCTCGCGGGCCAGCTGCACTTCGCGCCAGATCACGTCGGAGGCCAGGGCGCTGCCGCCCGGTGAGCTGATGCGCAGCACGATGGCTTTCACGTTCTCGTCGAGGCGGGCGTCGCGGATGGCATTGGAAAAGCGGCGGCTACCGATGTTATCCTCATCGCCTTCTCCATCCACAATGTCGCCCTCGGCATAAATCAGGGCGATGCGGTTTTTGGAGGTGCTGATGTTCTTGTCTTTTACTTTTTTATACTTGGAGAGCTGCACCAGCTCCAGCTTGTCTTTCTCCTCCAGGCCAATCTCGTCCTTCATGTACTTGATGGCCTCGTCAAAGTAGCCCACATCGGTCACGAGCTTGTGCTTTTTGGCGTCCTGCGGGTCGCGCACCAGCAGGTTGTCCTGCATGTTTTTAAGCTCTTCAGTGGTGATCCCGCGCGTTTTGCCAATCTGCTCCAGCTGGTAGTTGTTTATCGAGTTAAGGAAAGAGGTAACTTGCTCCTTGTTGGCCTCGCTGGCCTGCTCCATGGCAAACATTTCCACGGCGCTCTTGTAAGTTCCTACCTTAAAGATTTGTGCCTCGATGCCCAGTTTGTCGAGCATGCGCTTAACGAAGTATAGCTCGGAGCTCATGCCGTTAAACTCTATCGTACCCATCGGGTTCATGTAGATTTTGTCGGCAACAGAAGCCAGGTAATACGCCTTTTCGGTAGACAAATCAGTATAGGACACCACAAACTTGCCGGACTCTTTAAAGTCGATGAGGTCATTGCGGATTTCCTCCAGCTTGCCCATTCCACCGTCCACGAAGGTCATGTTCAGGAAAATACCTTTGATCTTGTCGTCCTGCTTGGCACGGCGGATGGCGGCCTTAATCTGGTCCAGGCCATCGGTGCTGGAAACAAAGCCCGAGAATGGGCCAGACGAAAAGCCGAGTTCTGAGAAAGGGTCTTTCGGGTCGCGCTCCGAAATCGGTTTGTCTAGTTTAAGCTCCAGTACGGAGTTGTTGGCAATTTTAACCTCATCGTCGGAGCCTGCGCTGGCAAGTATACCTATCAGGATCAGCAGACCGATGAAGCAGAATATGAGCAGGCCTACAAAGGTAGCCAGCACATACTTCAGGAAATTTAGCATGGTTTATTCTCGTATAATTTGGTTTGGATTGATTCTTTATACTTCGGGAGCCGTCTGCCCCCGTACTTGACAATCAAAAATATTGCTTAAAGTTCATCCTTTTCGCACCTACTCGACCAACCACGCCAATTTCTAGACAAACCTTTTAAGTTAGAAAGTCAGAATGTTAAAAAGTTAGAAAGTTGTAACTCAAGGTAATTTAAAGTATTTCGGGATATCAGACAAGCGCCCGGCCCAGTACGGCCGCATGCCCAGGTAGCGCCTTCTGAAGTAAATGAGCGCTATGGTGCCCACCACCGTCAAAATGCCTCCGAAAGCCAAATCCAGCAGGCCCCACACGATGTAAAAAGCAATCAGCAGCGCAAACGAAAGTATAAATACAAGCCTACTCATGGTGTTCGCTGTCAGTTTATCTAACTTTCTAACCTTCTAACTTTTTAACTCCCTAATAACGATATTTCTTCCCCCACTGCGCCTGCAGCTGCTTCAGCATGTCGCGCTCGCGTGCATTATTGCCGGGCTGGTAGAGGGCGGTGTTGCTCAGCTCCTGCGGCATAAACTCCTGCTGCACAAAATTGCCCTCGTAGTCGTGCGCGTACTTATAGTTGTTGCCGTAGCCTATCTCCTTCATTAGCTTGGTGGGGGCGTTGCGCAGGTGCAAAGGCACCGGCAGGTTTCCGGTCTGCTGCACCAGGGCCCTGGCTGTTTTGATGGCCTTATAGCTGGCGTTGCTTTTCGGCGAAGTGGCCAGGTACACCGTGCACTGCGAAAGTATAATCTCTGCCTCCGGGTAGCCGATCATCTGCACCGCCTGAAAACAGTTGGTAGCCATCAGCAGCGCGTTGGCATTGGCCAGGCCAATATCCTCGGAAGCGGAGATCAGCAAGCGGCGGGCAATGAATTTGGGGTCCTCACCGCCCTCAATCATGCGGGCAAGCCAGTACACGGCTGCGTTAGGGTCCGAGCCGCGAATGGATTTGATGAAGGCCGACACCAGGTCGTAGTGCATCTCGCCGCTCTTATCGTACATCACAATGTTCTGCTGCGCCACCTGCTTCACCAGCTCGTTGGTCACGACGACTTCCTCAGCTTTCACGCCTTCGGCCACAATCTCGAGCAGGTTCAGCAGCTTGCGGGCATCACCGCCGGAGATGGTCAGCAGCGCCTCATACTCCTCCACACGCACCTTACGGTGGCGCATCCACTCGTCCTGTTCCAGGGCCTTGTCCACCAGTTCAATCAGCTCGTCTTTGGATAGATGCTTGAGGATGTATACCTGGCAACGCGACAGCAAGGCCGAGATCACCTCAAAGGAAGGATTCTCGGTAGTGGCGCCCACCAGCGTTACCGTGCCTTTCTCCACAGCACCCAGCAAGGCGTCCTGCTGCGATTTGTTAAAGCGGTGAATCTCGTCGATGAACAGCACCGTGCCCTGGCGTTTCTTGGCCTGGTCTATCACTTCGCGGATGTCCTTTACGCCGGAGTTAATGGCGCTTAGGGCCACGAAAGGCACTTTCATCTGATTGGCAATGATATTGGCGAGTGTGGTTTTGCCCACGCCCGGAGGCCCCCACAAGATCATACTTGGGATCACGCCCCCCTCAATGTAGCGGCGCAGGATGCCATCGGGCCCTACCAGGTGCTTTTGTCCGTAATACTGATCGAGGTTGTGGGGCCGCATGCGCTCGGCCAAAGGTATGTTCGGGTGATTCATCTGCTCTATACTTTCTCCGGAATCGGTTAAAAACAAAGCTACGAATTTGCAGCCAAAGAGGCAGGTATAAAACAGGTCTCTTTAGTCGGCATGCGGCGGCTTTATCTTGTTTTTGCGCTCCAGAAATTTGCGGATGCGATCGCCCCGCCAGCGAAACGCTGGCACCGCCATGGGGCTGTGTTCGGGGCGTTCGTCGCCAAACAGCACGCCCCACTGCTTAAACTGCTCGGTACGGTCAAAAATCACCTTTAGCATGGCAATAACGGGCAACGACAGAAACATGCCGGTTATCCCCGCTATCTCGCCGCCCAGCACCACGCCCACAATGGTTGCCAGCGCATTAATCCTCACCTTAGAGCCCACGATACGCGGCATCAGGATGTTGTTATCCAGAAACTGCACCGCCGCGATGGTGCCCAGCACTGCCACCACCGGCCACAGCTCCTCCGAAGAGGCCAGCGTCAGCAGCACCCCGATGATGTTGCCCAGCAGGGCGCCCACGTACGGGATCAGGTTCAGGAAGGCGAAGATCACCCCGATGAGCAAGGCGTGCTTGATGCCGATGATCATCAGAATGCCGCCCAGCAGGACGGTCATGTAGGTCACCTGGATCAGCAGCCCGAAGAGGTAGCTCTTGATGATAGCCTGTATCTCGCCCAGCGTTTCCTCCACCTTCTCGTGCCGCTCCCTCGGAAACCACAGAAATACGAAGCGCAGCAGCAGGTTTTTGTAAAACAGCAGCAGAAAAATATAAATAGGCAGCAGCCCCAGGAACACCAGCGTGCCTGTTACGCTCCCCGCCAAGGTGCCCAGCAGGTTGCCGGCATAGTTGAGCAGGTTGTTGCTCTGCTCCCGGATAAAAGTGGTCTGCTCCTGCGTGGAGAAAGGCGTTTTGCTGCCGATCCACTCGCTCAGAGCCGTCAGGTGGTTCATCACGTTTTTCTGTATCGTGGGGAAATCGCGTATCAGGATGCTCATCTGGGAAGAGAAAAACCAGACGATCCCGCCCAGGATGATGATCAGCGCGAGCAGGCTGATGCCGATGGCCACCGTATCAGGGAACTTGCGGTTCCGGAAGAAGCGGTAGATGGGCAGCAGCATGATGCTGATAAAAAACGCCATAAGCAGCGGGGCCAGCAGGCCTCTGCCCAGTACGATAATCCAACCCAAAAAGAATAGCCCGGTAATTTCAATGGCTCTCCGGACGGTAAGCGGCAGCTGGTTCATGCAATGTCTTTTTCTTGTTTGTCCTTATACGGCAGGATTGCAAGAAGCGCGTACCTTTGTACCATGAGCAAGCAAATGCATGTGCACGGGGCACTTTTTTTGGTGGCCCTGATCTATGGGAGCAACTACAGTATAGCCAAGGAAGTGATGCCGGTTTATGTAGGCCCTTACGGGCTGATTGTGATCCGGGTGGTGTCGGCGGCGATTTTCTTTGGTGTTTTCTCGCGGCTGGTAATCAAGGAAAAGATCGTGGGCACGGCCGACAACCTGCGCGCTATACTTTGCGGCATCACGGGCATTGCTATCAACCAACTTGGCTTTTTTGGCGGGCTCAACCTCACCTCACCCATCAACGCGGCGCTGCTCATGGTCATCGTGCCGATCATTGTGCTCATCTTCTCGGCCATACTTTTGCGTGAAAAGGTAAGCCTACGGAAGGTAAGCGGGATCGCACTGGCTTGTGCCGGGGCATTTTTGCTTATTTATACTTCCAGCGGCGAGGGCACTCCCGGCAACCTGCTGGGCGATTTGCTGATCGTGCTGAACGCGGCCAGCTATGGCTTATACCTGGTGCTGGTTAAGCCGCTGATGCAGAAGTATAACGCCTTTACCGTCGTGAGCCGCATCTTTGCCGTCGGTGCCGTAATTGTGGTTCCTTTTGGCTGGCAGCAGGTAATGGCACCCGATTATGCGTCCTTTCCGGCTTCCATCTGGTGGGCGATTGCCTTTATGGTGATTGCCGTGACGATTATTGCGTACCTGTTCAACACCTGGGCGCTGCGCTATGCCAACCCCTCGCTGGTGGGTGCCTACATTTACCTGCAGCCGGTGCTGGCTATTCTGGTGGCGGTGTGGGCCGGCAAGGATGTTTTCACCCTTCAGAAAGCCCTCTTTGCCTTGCTCATCTTTGCCGGGGTGTACCTGGTGAGCCATACCCGGCAGGCGGTAACGGAAGGGTAAACTGCTTGGATCAGGGTTTACAGGATCTCTGGATAGATGGATACCCCTTAGTAACCAGCTTTCTGCACAAGCAGAAAAGTATAAGCTTGGATGGTTGATACTTGACCTTTTAGCAGGAAGTGTGAAGTATAGCTGGGCCATTAATCAACTTTGCTTTTCCGAAGCAATGCAAGTTACAAACTTGCTGCTATGCACAGCCACATTTACGCTACCGCTAAACTTGCTGCATGAGCTTAGCCCTGCAGATCCTTCATAATCCTGACCAAACAAAAAGCCCTGCCAAATCTCTCTGGCAGGGCTTTTATACTTTATACTTGCTATTAGCTTAGCTCGACTGATGCGATCTGTTGCGGTTACCATTGCTGCGGTTTCCGCCTGCGCGCTGGCCGCCACCGCCGTTGTTACCACGGTTCTGCGTGCTGAAGTTTCCGCCGCCTGTGCTGCTGGCTGCTGCTGGTTTGTTACCCCAGCGGCTTCTGCCACCACGGCTGCCTTGTTTCTTCTGCTCTTTTACCGTGCTGGCTGCCTCGGCAAAATCCTTGGCTGTGAGCGGGAACGGGTGGTTATCGATAACCGGTACATTCTTGGAAATCAGCTTCTGGATGCTGGCCAGGTAAGGCACCTCATCGGCACCGCAGAACGACAACGCAATGCCGCTTGCCCCTGCCCTGCCCGTACGACCAATGCGGTGTACGTAGGTCTCCGGCTCGTTTGGCAGTTCGTAGTTTACCACGTGGCTCAGGTCGTCCACATCAATGCCGCGGGCGGCAATGTCAGTAGCAACCAGCACGCGCGTTTTGCGCGACTTGAAGTTATCCAGCGCACGCACACGGGCGTTCTGCGCCTTGTTTCCGTGGATGGCCTCTGCCGTTACGCCGGCTTTGGCAATGTCCTTGGCTACGCGGTCGGCGCCACGCTTGGTGCGGGTAAACACCAGCACGCTTTCCATGGCGTCATCCTTTAGCAGGTGCAGCAACAGCTTGCGCTTGTCCGGCCCTTTTACATAGTATACCGACTGCTGAATGGTGTTAGCTGTAGATGATACCGGCGTTACCTCCACCTTGGCAGGATCTACCAGGATGGTATCGGCCAGTTTCATGATTTCCGGAGCCATGGTAGCCGAGAAGAACAGCGATTGCTTTTTCTCCGGCAGCACTTTCAGCACCTTCTTCACGTCATTCACAAAGCCCATGTCCAGCATGCGGTCAGCCTCGTCCAGCACAAACAGCTCCAGGTGCTGCAGGTGCACGTACTTCTGCGCCATCAGGTCGAGCAGACGGCCCGGGGTTGCTACCAGAATGTCCACGCCGGCACGCAGGGCGTCGGTTTGCTTTTTCTGCGGCACGCCGCCGAAAATAACGGTATGCTTCAGGCCGGTATGCTTGCCATACGCCTCTATGCTATCTGCAATCTGAAGCGCCAGCTCACGGGTAGGCGTCAGGATGAGCGCCTTGATTTTGCGCTGCCCCTTGTCGCTTCCCTGCTTTTCGTGCAGCAGCTGCAGAATCGGAATAGAGAAAGCCGCCGTTTTCCCGGTACCCGTCTGGGCACAACCCAACAGGTCTCTTTTCTGAAGTATAAGCGGGATGGATTTGGCTTGGATGGGGGTTGGGGTGGTGTATCCTTCTGTTTTAAGAGCTTTTAGGATTGGCTCAATGAGGTTTAGATTCTCGAATGTCATCAAATGGTTTTTGAATTAAAAACCGCGCGACGCCATGTGCGCCACTTTGCGGTAAGGTTGGCCGGAATTTGATATCAC
The DNA here is from genome assembly GCF_900113285.1 of Pontibacter chinhatensis. Classification (GTDB taxonomy): domain Bacteria; phylum Bacteroidota; class Bacteroidia; order Cytophagales; family Hymenobacteraceae; genus Pontibacter; species Pontibacter chinhatensis. Next base: position 18,178 of record NZ_FOOT01000005.1, on the reverse strand, counting down.
TGCAGCAAGCTGCAAAAGGCCATTCCCGACCGGTGTTGTTCTCTTCAACCTAAAAACGGAAAGTATAGTTTCTTTTAGGAGCTTGAGCAAAACACAAGCTGCAAAGATAGCGCCAGGTTTTGTCTCATCCTATTTTAGCAGGGTTTATACTTCTTGTTTATACTTTGCTGGCGCAGGCGTCTGCTTGTGCCTCTGCCTTTATCCCTCACTGGCGCGAGTTTGCAACCCGTGCCTATTATGGTGTTGGGTTTGCAACCCAACTGGCTCGCAGAGCCATATTTATGCTTTGGCTATACTTCTCAAATATGTTGGCTATACTTCCATAGCCATTGCTTCCTTCCACTTGAAACAAGCTATACTTTTTAAGCCACCGTTCATCCTCTAGTTCCCACAGGCGCTTCGTTTCATTTCTGGCTTTGGTGCCCTCAAGGCCGGGAGGCCTCGCCTTCGGGCATCGCGCTGCTTTCGCTTCCTTAGCTCCTGACGTCGCAATGCCCTCACGGGCACCGGAACCTCTCGAGGCGCTCAACCCAAAGGCTGGGAATCAGTCGATAGCCATGGCTAACGGAGCTTCGGCCAAAGTCCCCCTTCGAAGGGGGCAGGGGGATGTAATCGTCTGCTGAGCAATTCCCCTCTTGGGAGGGGCTGGGGTGGGTTTATACCTAGAACAGACAGCCACTACGAGGCTCATACTTAGCATCTGTAATGACAGGTTCCCCGCCTTGGCCAAAGAGGGGCTAGGGGTGGTTGGACCCGATACTATAAAATGCATGCTCTCTACTGTGTGCAGAGAATCATGGAGTTTACCTCAGGCTCTAGCGCACGCTTGCCCACAGCATTTATACTTTCTCAGCCTGCAACTCCTCTTTAATGTGCTTCACGATTTTTACGGCGTGCTCGCGGGAGTTTTCGATAAACCATACGTGCGTGTCCATGCCACCACAAACTACACCGGCTAAGTACACGCCAGGAAGATTGGTTTCCATACTTTCAGTATCGTACTGCGGGTAGCGCTTCTGATCCTCGCTTAGCTTTACCCCTATCTTCTCCAGGAAACTAAAGTCCGGCTGGTAACCCGTCATGGCCAGCACAAAGTCGTTCTCCAGTGTCAGTTTGCCCTCCGGCGTCTGGATGTCCACCTCACGCTCCCGGATTTCGGTTATACTTGTGTTGAAGTACGCCTTTATCTCGCCAGCCTTGATGCGGTTCTCCAGGTCGGGCTTGGTCCAGTATTTTATACTTCCCAGCTCAGGTTGGCGCACTACCAGCGTGACGTCTGCCCCTTTTCGCCAGGTTTCCAGGGCAGCGTCGGCGGCGGAGTTGTTGGCGCCCACCACTAGCACCTTCTGGCGGAAGTAATAGTGCGGGTCGAAGTAGTAGTGCCGTACTTTGGGAAGCTCCTCGCCAGACACATGCAGCAGGTTCGGGATGCCGTAGAAGCCCAGGGCCACCACCACCTTGCGGGCCATATACTCGCCTTTGCTCGTGAAGATGCGGTATCCTTCGCCCTCCGGCTGCAGGTTTTGCACCTCCTCAAACAGGTTGATGTTCAGGTCAGCCGAGTCGGCTACGCGGCGGTAGTACTCCAGCGCCTCGGCGCGCGTGGGCTTGGCGTTGAGCGAGGTAAAGGGAATGCCGCCAATCTCCAGCCTTTCGGAGGTGGAGAAAAAGGTCATGTTAAGCGGGTAGTTGTAGATGGAGTTCACGAGGCAGCCGCGCTCCACAATCAGGTAGCTAAGCCCCTCGCGCTGCGCCTCCAATCCGGCCGCCAGGCCAATCGGACCGGCTCCAATAATGAGTATGTCTAGGATGTCTTTCAAGTTTATACTTTCTGATGCTATACTTTCAGATATGTCCTTCTAGAAACAGGGGATAGTTTGTTTAAGTTTAGGAGATGGGGAAAGAACGTGGTTGTAGCGGCTTTCTGCAAAATTGTGTATGTGACTAGATTGGCTCTGATAGCCATATTTATACTGGAATTATACTTTGGCTATACTTTCCTAGCCACCGCTTCCTACCATTTGAACCAAGCTATACTTTTCAAGCCTCCATTCATCCTCCAGTCTTACATGAGCTACAGTTGCATCTCATACTTTCTGCCCTCCCAGGCCGGGAGGCCTCGTTTTCCCGCTCGGCGCTGGGAGCTTTTCCTGCCCTCGTGCCTCGGGCTGCCTCGCTCACGCTCGTCACCGGAAAAACTCGCATAGGCGCCTCCCTGAAAAACTGGGAAACATTCGAAAGCTGTCGCCTTTGCTGTCATCTCAAATGATATGAGAGATCTAAATAGAGTTCCAGTTAGATCTCTCGCGCCGCTCGAGATGACAGGGGAAGGAGTAAGTAGAATTCCCCGCCTTGGCTAAGGAGGGGTTAGGGGTGGTTGGACCCGGTACTGCAAAACGCCTCACTCCCCTATTCTTTAGGAATTCAAAATCACCATGAAAGGGCAGGTTTATAATTTAATACCCAATGGTGAAGCGCTGCTTGATGAACTGCGGTTTCTCCAGTTCGTCGAGCACGGCTACGGAGAAGTCCTCGTAGGAAATGTTACTTTCGCCTTTGTCATCAGATATAGGATTCTCGGTGCCGATCCGGAACTTGCCGGTGCGCTCGCCGGGGCCAATCATGAAGGCGGGGCTGAAAAAGGTCCAGTCGATATCCTTCTCCTTGCGGTATACTTCCAGCGAGTCGCGCTGGGCAGAGGCGCCCTCTTTCCAATCCGCCGGAAACTCCGGTGTGTCTACGGCCTGCACGCCCTCGGCCACATACAAACTGCCCGCACCGCCCACGTTCAGCACCCGCCTTACGCCGGCTTTCTTAGCGGCAGCCAGTACTTTTTCGGCTACCTCCACGTGCCTTTGGTAATCGGTTCCCGGACCCCAGCCCGGGCTGTAGGACACCACCACGGCATCATGGTCCCTGATCTTGGCGGCAAGGTCATCGGGGTGCAGCACGTCTCCCTTCGTTACAATCAGGCTTTCGTTTTCAAGCGTCAGCTTCTCAGGGTGGCGCACAATGGCTGTTACCTCGTGTCCTCTGTTCAGGGCTTCCTCTGTGATTCTGGAACCGATATTTCCGCTGGCTCCAATGATGGCTATTTTCATACTTTATCAGATTTGAGTTGCTAAAATAGCATACGCATTTGCTCTGTTAACGCTTTACAAACTGCCCTGGCGTAGTATTGTTCAGCTCCCTCAAAGCTCTAGCTTCATTACATACATACCCCTGTACTCGGGTTTCATCTGCTCGAAAGGCAGGGTGTAGGTGCCGCATTTGGTAAACCCGTTCTGCTCGTAAAAGTCCACCGAGCGACTGCTGTCCATGGCTTTGAGCCAGATAAGGCGCTTGTTATATTTGGCGGCCACACTTTTTGTGAAATCCACCACACTTCGCCCAATGCCTTTTCCCGAAGCGGCCTTGGTCAGGTAGATGCGCTCCAGTTCCAGGGCCTCGGCAGCAGTATAGCTTTCAAATTCCTTATGCAGGTTGAGTTTCAGGAAGCCTACCAGTTCCTCCTGATAGTAGATCAGGTAAAAGGCCGCATTCGGGTCCGTTAGCTCCTCGCGCAGGGTTTCTTCCCGGAAGCTGCGGTCTACGTACCAGGCGCCGCCATCAAACCACAAGTATAAATAGTGGTCGTTGTAGGAGCGGATGGCAATGTCCTGCAACGTATAAAGGTCTGCTGTGGTGCAGGGCGTGATGCGGATATCAGGCATAAGAATAGCTTTTATCAACCGCAAATTTACTTAAAATCGCAAAGCCGGAATGCGATATGCCACATGGGCAAAAGAAAAGGGCAGAAGGTTTCCCTCCTGCCCTTTGCCTTAAAGTATAAAATGGGCCTTATGCCATCACTTCCTTCAGGTGGGGCAACTCCAGCCGGCCAAAGCGGTGCAGCGTGGCCAGGTGAGAGCGTACTGCCGTCAGAAAAGTTTTGTTCTCTAAGTATGGGATGTCGAATTCTTCAGCTGTCTGGCGCACAATTTCGGCCAGGGCCGGGTAGTGTATGTGGCAAATGCGCGGAAACAGGTGGTGCTCTATCTGGAAATTAAGCCCGCCCACATACCAGGAAAGCAACTTGCTATTGCGGGAAAAATTGGCCGTCGTGTTGAGCTGGTGGATGGCCCAATCGTTTTCAATCGTGCCGTTCTCGCAGGGCAGTGGGTGGCTCGTACCCTCCACGGTGTGCGCCAGCTGGAACACCACCGAAAGGATGATACCGCCCACAAAGTGCATCAGCACAAAGCCCAGCAGCACCTCCCAAAACGGAATGCCGAAGAGCAGTGTCGGGGCCACCAGCATCGAGAAGAAGTATAGCACCTTCATCACCACAATTTTGGCCAGCACTACCCTGTTCTCTGATTTGGAGTTGGCATTCACGCCGCTCCGGATAAAGCCTACATACTGCACAAAATCTTTCAGAATCACCCAGTACAGCGTCAGCAGGCCGTAGAAGAAGAAAGCGTAAATCCACTGCAGCTTGTGGTAAAGCTTCACGTCGGTGTGGGGCGAAAAGCGGAGCATGACGCGGTCCTGTATGTCTTCGTCCATGTGCACCACGTTGGTATAGGTATGGTGCAGGATGTTGTGCTGCAGCTTCCAGTTAAAGGCCGATCCGCCCACCAAGTTCACCGAATGGCCCATCAGGTAGTTCATGGTTTTGTTTTTGGAATAGGCCCCGTGGTTGGCGTCGTGCATCACGCTCATGCCGATACCTGCCAGGCACACGCCCATCACCAGCCACAGCACCAGGCTTATGCCCAGCGAGGGCGTCAGGGCGAGCAGCAGCATAAACGGCACCACGTAGCCTAACAGCAGGATGATGCTTTTAGTGAGCATGCTCGCGTCACCTTCCTTCGAAATATTATTGTCCTTGAAATAAGTATCTACTCGCTTGCGCAGGGTGGGGAAAAACAGGCTTTTGTCTTTGTTAACGAATTTTACTTTGCCTTTGAGCTTCATTAAAGGGAAATTAGATTGTGTGAAACAGAACTCACACGACGAGGAGGAAATACTCAGGAGTGAATCGTGGGCAAAAAATACCCGCAGCATGTAGTTCAGGGTCTCCTACTGCTATAATAATACCAAACTTGCCGATGAAGGCAGTGGCTGCAAAATTATTGGCTGTAAAAGGCGTACAATATACGCATTAAAATCGAGCCTATTGCAAGCCCGGGTTGTATGGTAAACGAATAAAACCTGCACTAAAGTATAAGGCCCGAAATAAAAATGGGCTGCCCAGTTACCTGGGCAGCCCATTTTTTGTATCACTATACTTGCCTGCTACAGGTGGATTACCTCGTCGTAGGCAGCAGCAGCGGCTTCCATAATGGCCTCGCTCATGGTTGGGTGCGGGTGCACCGCCTTGATGATTTCATGTCCGGTTGTCTCCAGCTTGCGGGCTACCACTACCTCGGCAATCATCTCGGTTACGTTGGCACCAATCATGTGCGCGCCCAGGAACTCGCCATACTTGGCATCGAAAATCACTTTCACAAAGCCATCCTTGGCACCGGCGGCACTCGCCTTACCAGACGCAGAGAATGGGAACTTGCCCACTTTAATCTCCAGGCCTTGCTCACGGGCAGCTTTCTCGGTCAGGCCCACAGAGGCAATCTCCGGAGAGCAGTACGTACAGCCCGGGATGTTGCCATAGTTCAGCGGCTCAGGGTTGTGGCCGGCAATTTTCTCCACGCAAATAATACCCTCGGCAGAGGCCACGTGCGCCAGCGCAGGGCCTGGCACAATGTCGCCGATAGCGTAGATGCCGTCCACGTTGGTCTTGTAGAACTCGTCTACCACCACACGGCCGCGGTCTACTTTAATGCCCAGCTCTTCCAGGCCGATGTTCTCCAGGTTTGTCTGGATACCCACGGCAGAAAGCACTACCTCGGCCTCCAGGGTTTCCTCGCCTTTGGCAGTTTTCACGGTTACCTTGCACAGGTCGCCTTTCGTGTCCACGTGCTCCACAGAAGAGTCTGTCATGATGTTGATGCCGGACTTGCGGAAAGACTTGGACAGCTGACGTGATACCTCCTCGTCCTCTACCGGAACGATGTTCGGCATGTACTCTACGATGGTTACTTTCGTGCCCATGGCATTGTAGAAGTAGGCAAACTCCACGCCGATAGCGCCGGAGCCCACCACCACCATACTTTCAGGCTGTTTCTCCAGCGCCATCGCCTGGCGGTAGCCTATGATTTTTTTGCCGTCGATAGGCAGGTTAGGCAGCTCGCGGGAGCGGGCACCTGTGGCAATGATGATGTTGTTAGCCTCTACCGTGCTTTTTTTGCCATCAGCATCTGTCACTTCCAGCTTGCCTTTGCCAACGATTTTTCCGTTGCCCATGATCGCATCAATCTTGTTCTTGCGGAACAGGAACTGAATGCCTTTGCTCATGCCGTCAGCCACGCCGCGGCTGCGCTGGATTACTTTATTGAAGTCAACCGAAGCCTCGCCGATGCTGATGCCATAGTCAGCTGCGTGGTTAATATACTCAAACACGTTAGCGCTTTTCAGCAGTGCCTTAGTCGGGATACAGCCCCAGTTCAGGCAGATGCCTCCCAGCGACTCGCGCTCGACAACGCCTACTTTCATCCCTAGCTGCGAGGCACGGATTGCCGCCACGTAACCTCCCGGGCCACTACCCAGCACTACTAAATCGTATTTTGATGCCATAGTTTCTTTATTATAAGTTTGCAGACAAAATTAAACGATAATCCCAACTCTGCAAAACCACCTTTTACCCTCCTGATTTTAAGCCAGATATTATCGAAAAAACTATATTCAGCTACCTTTATACTTTTATAATACAAATATAATTTTGACTAAAACACGCGATTACATACTTTAGCCCGCGAAAGTATAAATTAGTTAGTACCTATGCACAAAGTTCTACCCTTTTTGATTTTCGTCCTGTTTAGCTTTAGCGCTGCCGCACAGCAAACTTCAAAGGATTATTTCAGGAACGGGAACGAGAAGTTTAAGGCAGGCCGCTACCAGGACGCCATACAGCAGTACGACGAGGTGCTGAAGCTGGAGCCGCGCCATGCCGCCACCCTTACCAACCGTGGTGTGGCCAAAGACCGCTTGCGCGATTACCGGGGTGCCATTGATGATTTTACAAGAGCCATTGCGGCCAACCCCAAGTATGCCGAGGCCTACCTGAGCCGTGCCCTCACCAGGTATAACCTCCGGGATTATAAAGCTGCCCTTCAGGATTTTAACAAAGGCATCGAACTAAAGCCCAAGGACGCCCGCGCCTACAACAACCGCGGCCTGGTGCGCTATGCCCTTAAAGACAACAGCGGCGCCATCTCTGACTATACCAAAGCCCTGCAACTGGACCAGAACTACGCGGAAGCCTACTACAACCGCGGCGCCCCCCGCTACAATATCGGCGAAAAAACCAACGCCTGCGCCGACTGGACCACCGCCAAGAAACTCGGCCTGAAAGAAGCTGAGCCTTATCTGAAGAAGTATTGTAAGTAGGACTAAGTTCCAACTACCCCTCCTTGTCTAAGGCGGGGAGCCTGTATTTGCTTTGACTGAAGTATAAGTTTCGTAGCCTCCGTTCTCGCGCGGACAGTCGCGACCTGTCCCTACAAAGTAAAACCCACCCCTAGCCCCTCCCGAGAGGGGAATTTATACTTGCTCCTTTCCCTGTCATCTCGAGCAGCGCGAGAGATCTCTTTAGGATTCCCGATATCTCTCGCTATGCTCGAGATGACAGCAAAAGCCGTAGCTTTCGATTCTTTCCCAGCCTTTGGGTTGAGCGCCTCGAGAGGTTCCGGTGCCTGAAAGGCATTGCGACGTCAGGAGCAAAGGAAGCGAAAGCAGCGCGATGCCCGAAGGCGAGCCCTCTCGGGCTTGAGAGCAGAAAGCAGGAGGTGAAACAGTAGCTTATGTAAGTCAGGAGGATGAACAGTAGCTAGTAAGGATAGCTTGGTTCCAGTTGCAGGAATCAAGGGCTATGGAAGTATAGCCAACATATTTAAGAAGTATAGCCTAAGCAAGGATGGCTTTTCAAGCCAGTTGGGTTACAAACCCAACACTATAGTAGGCACGGGTTGCAAACCCGCGCCAGCGAAGAGAAATCCGGAGCTACGGGAATAGCTATACTTTAAAGTATAACCAAAGTATAAAATCCTGTTCATCCATTCATCCTGTAAATCCTGATTCAGACAAGTATAAGGTATCAAACAGCTACAAAGCGCAAGCTATTAAAACGACAAGAGACGCTATAAGAAGCGCCTCCTGTCGTATAAAATTAAATGTTCACTAAAGTATAATTTTATGCATCGTTTGGTTCCTTAGCCTTTTCTGAAGCCAGTAGCTCCTGTTTCACACCTTTAATATCAATCGCCTGCATGCGCTCCATGGTTTCATCCTTAATTAGCGCAAACTGATCCATGTTTTCCTTCTTAACAGGATTGGCGGCCGGAAGTTTTACCTTCAGGGCATCTACCTGTTTGCCATTCTTCCAGAAGCGGTAGCACAGGTGCGGTCCCGTGGCCAGGCCGGTGCTGCCCACGTATCCGATAGTTTGCCCCATCTTCACGCGCGTGCCTTTTTTGATGCCCTTGGCAAACCTGGACATGTGCAGGTATTGCGTGGTATAAGTATCGTTGTGGCGGATTTTCACAAAATAGCCGTTGCCTCTGGTATAGTGGGCAGCCAGCACCACGCCATCACCTACTGTACGGATGGGCGTGCCGTGCGGAGCGGCGAAATCAGTGCCCAGGTGCGGCTTGTAGCGCTTCTGCACCGGGTGGAAACGGCTTTTGGTAAAGCGGGAGCTGATGCGGGTATACTCCAGCGGCTCCTTCAGGAATGCCCTTTTCAGGCTCTGCCCCTTCTGGTCGTAGTAATTCAGGCCGTTGCCCTCGTCAAACCCGATAGCATAAATTTCCTCGCCCTCGTGCGCAAACACGGCAGACTTCAGTTCGCCATACCCAATCTTCTGCCCTTCCACTACTTTCTCCTCATAGATCAGCTTAAAGGTATCGCCGGGCTGCAGGCGGTTCAGGTCGATGCGCCAGGCGAAGATGTCGGCAAACAGGTTCACCAGCTGCGGCGAACCGCCCGCGTCCACCATACTTTCAAAAAGCGAACTGCGGATTTCGCCGGCAATCGTGCGTTCCAGCACCTGCACCTCGCGCTGGTGCAGCGTTACGTTCAGACTGTCGCGCAGGTCAAAAATCACGTACTCTACCTGGCTTGGCTCATAGATAAAGTATCGGGCGGTCTGGGCTGAGTCGCGCTGGTGCAGGATGGTGTAGTTGCGGCCAGCGGCAATGCGGCGCACGTTAAAAACATCTTTTGCCTTCTGAGCCAGGTTGTGCACCGTGGTGGCGTCGATGTTATACTTGGCAAGCAGTTGGGAGAGCACTTCCCCGCGGGCCACCTCGGCCTCCACTATCTCCAGCGAGTCGGTGGGGATGCCGTACACGATAGGCGCGGGCAGTTTTACGTGTTCCTCAGCGTCAGCGAGCTCGCTCACCGAAGCCGCTTCTACTCGCTTTGTTCCCAGCAGGTTAGATGGGATAAAGTCCAATGTTTGCGCAGCCGTAATGCAGATCAACAACGACAACGCGATCAGGAGGGCAAGTCCTTTTCTGCGTTTCAACATGATTTTTGGGGATACCTTTGGTTAACAGTCGCACGAAAATAGAATTTAACCTATAAAAATAAAAGACAATTTTCACACAATATTCAGATTGTAAATATGTTACCATCCATTCCATGGAATTCTACAGCTGCGCCAAAGTAAAATCTCCCGGAAAAGTGGTTCAATTTAACTTTACTATACTCGCTGTAATGCGCTTACCATCAGCCGATTTGTTTTATACTTTGCCAGCCGCTCCCCTCCCCTCTTCTGTTTACCAAAATCTTTTTTAACTTTGGCGCCTATGAAAGCATTAGAAGGAAAAGTAGCTCTTATTACAGGAGCATCAAAAGGAATAGGCCGCGCTATCGCACAGCAGTTTGTGGAGCAAGGCGCACAGGTAGCATTTACCTACCTCTCAAGTGTTGAAAAAGGACAGCAGCTGGAGCAGGAGCTGGCAGCCGGCGGCGGCAAGGTAAAAGGCTACCGCTCCGACGCCTCCGACTACGCTCAGGCCGAGCAGTTGGTAGAGGACGTGGTAAAAGAGTTCGGCAAGGTCGACATCGTAGTAAATAACGCCGGTATTACGCGCGACGGCCTGCTGATGCGCATGAACGAGGAGCAGTGGGACGCGGTGATGAACGTGAACCTGAAGTCGGTGTTCTCCGTGACCAAGGCCGCCACCAAGCACATGATGCGCGCCAAAGCCGGTTCTATCATCAACATTACTTCTGTAGTAGGTATAAAAGGCAACGCCGGACAGGCTAACTATGCGGCCTCTAAGGCAGGCATCATCGGCTTCACCAAGTCAGTGGCACTGGAGCTGGGCTCACGCAACATCCGTTGCAACGCCATTGCCCCGGGCTTTATCGAAACCGAGATGACCGGCGAACTGGACCAGAAAGTGGTGGACGAGTGGCGCAAGGCGATTCCGCTGAAGCGTGGCGGCACGCCGGAGGATGTGGCCAAAGCAGCCGTGTTCCTGGCTTCCGACGACTCAGCCTACATCTCCGGCCAGGTGCTGCAGGTAGACGGCGGCATGCTCACGTAGCGAGTTAGAGAATTTAGGAGTTAAAGAGTTTAGGAGTGAAAAGTAACTAAACTCGAACCTGATAATAGAAAAAGACCAATGCGACGGCGTTTACGTTAGTAGCATTGGTCTTTTTGCTTTATATTTAGTTTTGTTGGGATAACGGTAATTAAGTGAGGTGTAAGTGTCCTTTTGCCTGTATAGCACAACCCGACACCTGTACCATGAAACTTGTTAAGTATACTTTACCTGCACCCATACTTAAAGGCTGCCGTAAAGCAAATCCTAGCAATAAAAGTATAACTCTGAAACTCTTTAACTCTCAAACTCCTAAACTCCTTTGAGCTCGTTCCGCCTCATCACCACCGCCTCACCCTGGCTTCTACTTGCCTGCCTGGCAGCGGGCGCGCTGTATGCGTGGCTGCTCTACAGCAAAAAAACGCCGTGGCCCAGGCCGCTCAACTATGGCCTGGCGGTGCTGCGCTTTGTGGTGGTGAGTGTGCTGTGTTTTCTGCTGATGGGGCCGCTGGTAAGGTATGTATCCAACACCACCGTGCCGCCCACCATTGTGTTTGCTGTGGATAATTCGCAGTCGGTGAAGCTGTTTTCTGATTCAACGGCCCTACAAGGCACACAGCAGCAACTGCAGCAGGTGCGCGAGCGGCTGGAGGCGCAGGGCTATGCCACAGCGGTTCAGACACTCGGCGAGGAGCAACTGCAAAGTATAAATGACGTGCAATACGGCTCCGAGACAACGAACCTGAGCCAGCTGCTGCGGCAGGTGCAGGATGGCTACGCCGAGCAGAACCTGGCGGGCGTGGTGCTGCTGTCGGATGGCATCGTGAACCAGGGCATATCGCCGGTGTACAGCAATTACGGCTATACGTTGTACCCCGTGGCCGTGGGCGACACTATCCCGAAGAAGGACGTACTGTTGTCCTCGCTGCGCTATAACAAGGTTAACTACAGCGGCAACCGTTTCCCGTTGGAGGTGGAGGTGCAGCACGAAGGTTTTGGCGGCAGAACGGCCAATGTTTTACTTCAGGAGAACGGCAAAACCATCGCCAGCAAAAAAGTCACGTTCCGGGATAACCAGCCGGTGCAGCAGGTGCCGTTTCAGGTGCTAGCCAGCGGGACCGGGAAACGCCACTACGTGGTGCAGGTAGAGCCGCTGAAAGGCGAGTTCACCACCCTCAACAATACCAAGCACGCCTATATCGACGTGGTGAAGGGAAAAATCCGGGTACTGGTGGCCGCTGCCTCCCCGCATCCCGACATCAAAGCAATCCGCGCTGCCATCGAATCAAATGAAAACTATGAGACAGTGCTGTTCATCCCCGGCGTAAACGAGCTGCAGCAGCAGGACTACGATGTAGCGGTGCTGCACCAGCTGCCTGGCCGTACCGGTGGTGCCGAGCCCGTCCTCAACCTGGTGCGCCAGAAAAACCTGCCCGTCCTTTACATCCTCGGTCCGCAAAGCGATTTGTCCGGCTTCAACCGGCTGAACACAGGCATCAGCCTGAACAGCAGCGGCCAGACGGATGAGGTAACGGCCGTGCCCAACTCCGGCTTCAGCAATTTCCAGCTGCCCGAAAACGCTGCTGAGCGGCTGCAGGAATATCCTCCGGCTCGGGTACCATATGGAGAGGTGCGGTTAGCGCCCAATACCGAGGTGATACTTTACCAGCAGGTGGGCCGTGTGCGCACCAACAAGCCGCTGCTCACCGTCCAAAATTCTGATGATAAGCGCACGGCGGTGCTGCTGGCTTCCGGCACCTGGCAATGGCGCCTGCAGGAGGCAGCTAACCACGAGCAGCCGCAGGCCTACAACCAGCTCATCACCAACCTGGTGCAGCTGCTCAGCGCGCCACGAAACAAGAAACGACTGAACGTATATCCCACCCAAACCGAGTACACCTCCTCCGACGAAATCCGCTTTAACGCTGAGGCTTACAACGAGGCGCTGGAGCCGGTTTACGGCCAAAGCATCACCCTTAACATTACCGGGGAGGACGAGCAGCCGCGCACGTTTACCTTTGCCAACGGCGAGAACCAGAGCGGTGTAAACATCGGCACCCTGCCCGGCGGGCGCTATACTTACTCAGCCACGGCAAGTATAAACGGGCAGCGGCAAAAAGACGAAGGCGAGTTTGTGGTGGAGGAACTGCAGCTGGAGGCCCTCAACGCCGTAGCCGACCATAACCTGCTTTACCAACTGGCCAGCAACAGCGGCTCTAAGCTATACTATCCGCAGCAACTGCAGCAGCTGGAGCAGGACATCCTGCAGGCCGACCACAAGAATGTGATTTACAGCAAAGAGGAGCTCAGCGATCTGGTAGACCTGAAGTGGCTCTTCTTCCTGCTGCTTGGCCTGGTGTGCGTGGAGTGGTTCGTGCGCAAGTATAACGGCAGCTATTGAGCCTCGTTGTTCGTTATTGAATGAGTATATAGTTCGAACGCACCTATACTTTCGATTGCCTTCCATACTTGTTTTTGCGGTGCGGAAAGGAGGTTTTATTCTGAGTTATACTTTGCTGAACTTATACCAGTATGATGAAGCTTCTTATATCCCGTGCATCCAAAAATCCTGTAAGTCCTGATCCAGCCAACATGCTCAGCGCCTCCCCTGTCATACTTTCCACCGAACGCCTGCTGCTCCGCGAACTGACTCCGGCCATGTTCAACAACCTGTTCCTCCGGAAAACGAAGCAGGAGATAATGGAGTACCTGAACCTGAAAACGGACCAGGAGTATGCCGACATGGAGGAGCGCTACACCAAGGGCATCACCACCTATTTCCAGGATTTCAAGGGGTTCCACCTGTTAGACAAGGCAACCAATAAAGTCATCGGCCACTGCGACTACCATACCTGGGTGCCCGGCCACCGGCGGGCCGAGATCGGCTATGCCATCACGAATGAAAAGTATAAAAACAAGGGCCTGATGAAGGAAGCGCTGGAAAGTATACTTACCTTTGGCTTTGGGCAGATGAACCTGTTTCGGGTTGAGGCCGTGATTACCACGTACAACACTCCCTCGCTGCAGCTCATGCAACATTTTGGCTTTCAGCGGGAAGGCCTGCTGCGCAACCACTACCTGGTAGACGAACACCTGGTGGATACCTACATTTACTCACTCCTGAAGCCGGAATTTGAGGCGTGGAAGCGGAAGCATAACGTATAGCACGGGCCTTAACCATCATACTTACCATACATTTTATACTTTGCGATACATCATCATCAATAAACCTTACGAGGTACTTACCCAGTTTACAGACGAGGCCGGTCGTTCCACGCTCAAGGATTTTGTGCCAGTTCCCGGCATTTACCCTGTCGGCCGCCTCGACTACGACAGCGAGGGCCTGGTACTCTTAACCGACGACAAACAGCTGCAGCACCGTCTCTCCAACCCCATGTTTAAAGTGGAGAAAACATATTGGGTGCAGGTGGATGGTGTGCCAGTGGACGAAGCCCTGACAAGGCTGCGCCTGGGCGTACAGATAAAAGGCGGAAAAACCACACCGGCCAAAGTGCGGCTGTTGGAGGAGGCGCCCGAAGTATGGGAGCGCTCAAAGCCCATCCGCTTCCGCAAGAACATCCCCACCTCCTGGCTCGAAATCAGGATCTCGCAGGGCATGAACCGCCAGGTGCGCCGCATGACAGCCGCCGTGGGATACCCTACCCTCCGCCTTATCCGCCCAAGTATAGGTCCGTTAAGCTTAGGAGATCTGCAACCCGGCCAGTGGCGCGATCTCACCCCGGAAGAAGTGGAGCAGCTTAAAAGTATAGCCAGTCAGGGAAGTAGTTCGAGTGGCAGTAACGTGAGGGGCAAAAGCTTTGGTTCCGGCAACAAGGGCCGCAGAGGTAGTGGTGGTTTTAGAAAGCAGATTAATTAACAAAAGGAAGCGCCTATACTTTATACTTGGGCTTTTCCCGCTGTTCCGGACATCCGTATCCGCGCAAGCCATGCTTTGTAATTGCCCGTCGCTGGCGCGGGTTTACAACCCGTGCCTACCTATGGTGTTGGGTTTGTAACCCAACTGGCTTAAAAGTCATACTTTATACTTCGGCTATACTTTATACTTTCGCTAGTGCGGGCTTGTAGCTCGTGCTTTATACTTCCGGTTAATACTTTCCTAGCCACGGCTTCCTTCCAATTGAACCAAGCTATCCTTTCTAGCTGCCGTTCCTCCTCCAGCCTTACTTAAGCTATTGTTTCATCTCTTGCTTTGGAACTCTCAAGCCCGAGAGGGCTCGCCTTCGGGCATCGCGCTGTGTTCCCTCCTTGCCTCGCTCGCGCTCAGCATGCCCTTGACGGGCACCGGATCTCACAAGGCGCTCAACCCAAAGGCTGGGAACAAGTTCGATAGCCACGGCCATTACTGTCATCTCGAATGAAATGGGAGATCTCTTTAGAATTCCAGATAGATCTATCACGCTGCTCGAGATGACAGGGAAAGAAGCAAGTATAGACTGTCCCCTTGAGGACAAGTGAGAACGCGAGTTCGAAACTTGCGAGCAAAACTCAATAGGGGTGTAATCGGCTGTAGAAAATTCCCCGCCTTAGACAAGGAGGGGTTAGGGGCGGTCGGACCCGGTACTGCAAAATGCTGCTCCCTGCTTTGGAAAATCCACCGCAATCCTACAGCCTTGAAGTACCACAAAGGCCGCGGAGCAGTTCCAAACCCTCGTCCCAGCGGCCGTAGCCGGAGGCGCCATTGATGTGCCCGGCCAGGCCGATGTTTACGTACTGGCTGCCCCAGGCGCTTGCCAGCTCATGTGCCCGCCTGGCAGTAAGGTAGGCATCGTTGCTGCTGCCTACTAGTATGGTTCTGAACGGAAGCCGCTGCATGGGGATGGGCGCAAATCCGGTAACCTCCTTTGGAAACGTGGGTGCCTCGGTGTCGGCGGGGGCTACCAGCAGGGCGCCCTTTATCTTCTGCTTGTACTGCTGGGCCCAAAACACCACGGCAATGCAGCCCAGGCTATGCGCCACCAGCACTACCTGCCCGGGCTTGTGCCGTTGCACAGCCTTGTGCAGCTCCCCTACCCATTCCTCACGCCCGGGCGTGTCCCAGTTCTGCTGCTGCACCCGGTCAAATATGGGGTACTGCTGCTGCCAAAGGGACTGCCAGTGGTCAGGACCTGAATTACCGAGGCCGGGAACAAGTATAACGCCGTTCTGCTGCATGGTGAAGTATAAAGTAAAATCTGCCTTAAAAGCCCAGCCCAGCGGTTAAAGAGAAGGCGCGGCCCTTGCCTTCCGAACGGCCATCCTTGAAAAGCGTGCTCAGGTAGTGGTGGTACATCAGGTCCAGGTGAAAAACCCAAAGCTCAAAGCCTACTCCTCCGTTCAGGGCAAACTGGGCGTTGCGCAGGTCATTTCGTTTTACATCGATACGGTTATCAGCCACACCAACGGCATACGAAATGGAGGGGCCCACCATAAACCGTATCTGCGAGGCCACCGCCCCATTGTAGTCTGTCCGGTAACCGAACAACACGGGCACGCGCAGGTAGTGCACATTCAGGGCATCACGCTCCCCTACCCTGGCCTGGGTGCGCGTAATTAGGTGCGTTTTGTGGCTTACCAGGTTCAGCTCCGGCTGCACAAAAAACCGGTCACCTATCCGCCCGTAAATACCAAACTCGTAGCTTAGGCCTGTGTCGTCATCCTCTACTAAGGCATCGCTGCTCAGGCTGTAGAAGTTAATACCCGCCTTGGCCCCGATGGTCAGCTCGGCGTTATCCTGCGCAAGCACCCGGGAAGTGAAGGAACAGGTAAGGATAAAGACGAAAGCCGTAAAAATCTTTTTCATACACATCGCTTTTATACTTTACCTCTATACGTAGGAAGCCCTTATTCCGCCACTGTTGCTGGACTTGTGCTTTAAGTTGATTATATTGCTATTGCCTATTAAATCCCTAACTATGAAATCCACTGCACCCCTACTGCAACTTCCTGTAGATGAAGACCTTTACCTGCGCCGCGCCACCGCCGCCGACGCACAGGATTTATACTTTATCATCGACCGCGACCGCCCTTACCTGCGCGAGTGGCTTCCTTTCATAGACTTCACACAAGACCCTGGTGATACAGAGGCATACCTAAAGTATGTTTCCGCCTCCAACAACACCTCCGACCTTGTTTTCGTGATTGTGCATGAGCGGGAAGTATGCGGCCTGATTGGCTACAAGCGGATTGACAGGCTGAACAAAAAGCTGGAAATCGGTTACTGGCTGGCTGAGCACAAGCAGGGAAAAGGCATCATGCGCCGCTCCTGCCAAACCCTTTTAGCCTACGCCTTCGAAAAACTGCGCATGAACCGCATCGAGATAAGGGTGGGTGTGGACAACCAGCGGAGCAGCAACATCCCCAGGCAGCTTGGTTTTACGCTGGAGGGCGTAGAGCGCGACGGGGAGTTTTTGAACGACCATTATCACGACTTGGAAGTATACAGCCTGCTCCGGAGCGAGTACGAGGGCTGAGTGTTAGTGCAACGATTGCGCTGCCGAACCAGTACTTCTACCTTAAACCAATAACAGACACCATGAGTAACGCAGCCTTTATTCAGATTCACCCTGACAACCCGCAGGAGCGCAGGATTCGGGAAGTAGCAGACATCCTCCGCAACGGCGGTATCATCATCTACCCCACCGACACCATCTACGGCCTTGGCTGCGACATCCATAACGCCCGTGCCATTGAGCGCGTGTGCCAGATAAAGGGGGTGAAGCCCGATAAGGTGAACCTGTCTTTTATTTGCTCCGACCTCACCCACATCTCCGACTACGCCAAAATCGACACGCCAACTTATAAGGTGATGAAGAAGGCGCTTCCCGGACCGTTTACGTTCGTGCTGAACGCTACCAGCCATGTGCCCAAGTATGCTTCGGCCAAAAAGAAGACCGTGGGAATTCGCGTGCCCGACAACAACATTGCGCTGCAGCTGGTAAAGGAGCTGGGCAACCCCATCCTCTCCACTTCCATCCGCGACGAAGATGAGATACTGGAGTACAGCACCGACCCGGAACTGATTTATGAAAAGTATAGAAACCTGGTGGATGCCGTGATTGACGGTGGCCCCGGCAACAACATTGCCTCTACCGTGGTGGATGTGACCAACAACAGCTTCGAGGTCCTGCGCGAAGGCGCCGGCGATATCGAACAATACCTCTAGAGTTTAGGAGTTGGGGAGTTAGAGAGTTAGAGGGTTAGAGAGTTGCAGAGACGCCATACGTTGCGTCTTTTCAGTTAGAGAGTTAGAAGGTTAAAAGGTTAACTCTGAAGTATAAACAAGGGCGGCTGGTACTACTTATAGTGCCAGCCGCCCTTGTTTATACTTGCCGTTTCCTGCCGCAAGTTTAGCGTAGCGTAACTTGTGGCTGTGCATGAGGCAAGTTTCCCCGAAATGCTTCGGGGCAGGTCAACTTGCTTTCTGCGGAGCAGGACAGTGTCCAGAAAAGTGTGTAAGTGAGTTCGGGCTGGTGTTTTAGAATCTACATCTTTCCGGGTATAAAGTTACAAACTGGTTCATAATCAGG
>NZ_FOOT01000006.1 GCF_900113285.1 Pontibacter chinhatensis | reverse complement strand
CAGCTGGAGAAAACGCCGATTTTCTTCTCCGGATACTGCGCTTTCAGGTGCCTGAATATTGTCCAGTAGTGATAGTTGGGCGCCTTAATGGCATTGCCCCAGACATTGTGCTTGTTCACCCAGGTGCCAGTCAGCATGCTGTTATACCCTACCGCTGAAATGGTGGGCGTCTGGGAGTAACCGTCCTTTTCTCCTCCAACATAGGCCCGTGCATAACCACCCGCTGCAGCTATCCGATCCATGTTCGGGGTGCGTTGCTTTTCCAGCACATCTGCCGCAATGCCATCCACCATAATGAACAGGGCTTTCCTTTTGGCTGCTTGGGCCCATGCTGACTCTACAGAGAACAGGCAAAGCAACAAGAGCAGGCTTTTTAATACCTTTTTAGTCGAACTCATATTCAATATCTCTATCACGGGGCGGGAGGATGGATTCCTAAGTATAAGTATAAGTATAAGTATAAGTCCTGAAACGAACATAACCTGGCAAACAGCAAAAGTATATTTATCACCTTAAAGGATGGAGCAAATGCCATACTATAACAGGGATGGGTTGGTGGCCTTGCATCTTCTGCCTCCATGTTCTATATGTGTGGTAAGTACCGAAAATTACCTAATCCTGTGTTCGGATGAGGGTGGTACAGCATAGCCCGGCTCTCCAAATTGATAGTTCTGTGCCGGCTTCTACAAGGTCAATTACCCTCAAGCAGTCGCTTGAAAGCATCTCTTTTAATTACATGACAGGTGCAGGTATAACAAATGAAATTTTTCTGAGGAACCCAATGCAGTTGGTCTGACCAATTTAGCCTAGCGCACGGGGGAGTAGTAAATTCAGTCCTGGCCTTAGGTTTACCCCTCAGTGGAAGTATAAGCAACAGTTGGATAGTTTTCATGCCGATGTTCCTCATTCGTAATGCTGTAGCGCGTTGATACGCAAAATCTTATAAATATTTAAAATTTCTAATATAATAAAATGGGCGCTTGCATGGGGGGGAGCTAATTGAATACTTTTGTCGGATAAAAGTAAATTTTGTATTGATAAAATTTTACAAGCACCCTGTTCTATGAAATCCAGCACTGCTACCCCTTCCTCGCAAAGAAGCGGTGAAGGCTATGATATTTTCAAAGCTTATTTGAAAATTCTGCCGATACTGCTCATCTTTTGCGCCGGACTCTCACTGCCGCATGTGGTACATGCACAAACACGGTACACCCACGATTTTTCTACCCCAGCGACCCTAAGTGGTAAAACACAAGATTGGCCATGGAATACTACTGCCACGGTGAATATTGGTGGAGTGGAGTATGTACTAACCAATATCATAAATGACAGCTGGGTGAATAGGAGTAATGGCGGGGCCAATAATAGCGCCAGTTTATCTTTTAGTCCATACAGTACAACTGGTGCAACAATAAAACGCAAAGACGGCCAGCGATTCAAATTCTATGGACTCTGGCTAAGTTATGTTTGCTCTGGCGGTGCCTATACCCCACCTCACCTTACCGTGACCTATAGCGGAAGTAACTTGCCGCAGGATGTATTTAACCAACAAAGCCAACAGGGATTGGTGCTTTCAAAAGATGTGGAGGTTAGTTCGGTAACATTCTACTTTTCTGGGCTAAATACCTTATACCTCGATAACCTGGTCGTAGGACCTGCTGGAGCAACCTTATCCAGTAATGCCAATCTCTCTAACCTGGCTCTCTCAGGTACTACGTTGTCACCGGCATTCAGCGCTAATACAGTCAACTACACGGCAAGTGTAGCCAATGCAGTAACATCGGTTACAGTTACTCCCACTAAAGCCGACGCCAATGCTACCGTGAGTATCAACGGAACAGTGCTGACTGGTGGCGCTACTTCCAGAGCAGTTAATCTGAATGTAGGGGCTAACACAATTACTGTTGTTGTCACTGCCCAAAACGGAAGCACTAAAACCTATACCGTTACCATAACACGGGCTGCTGCACCATCAGCTCCCCCTGTGGCTGGGTATGTCAATGCGCTTCAGTTCGACGGTGTAAACGATTATGTAGAGATTCCTTCTCAACCTTCCAACCAGTTCAACTCTGAAACAGAATTTACTGTTTCGCTTTGGTTCAAGGCAAACAGTATGAGCAGAGCTGGTCTTTTCAGCAGACCTTCAGGCGGTGGTGGCGATATGCAGTTCTGGCTAAGTGCAGAAAACGGCACATTTACTTACGGAATCGACAAACATGGCACTGGCTGGACCTGGCTCGGTACTGGAACGGCTTATAAACTGGGAGAGTGGGTACAGGTAACCACTGTAAGGCGCAATGTCGGTGGCGAGCGCAGAATGGAAATCTATGCCAACGGCGTTTTAATTGGTTCAGATAGAGTAAACCACGCATCTTCAGCATCCAATGCATCTATACGTATTGGTACTGTCATCAATGCAGACGGTGGCTTTGCCAACGGACAGATAGACAACGTGTCGCTTTGGAAAAAGGCGCTGACTGCAGCAGAAATCAAAACACTTGGAGCCACTACCCTGAACGGCAATGAAGCGGGGCTAGCAGGTTACTGGCGCTTTGATGAGACATCGGGCAATATCGCGTATGATGCAACATCAAACGCAAACCATGGCACACTCAGAAATATGGATCTGGCAAATGCCAGAGTTAGATCAACGGCTGGTGATATCATCACCAAAAAGAATGTAGCCTACGCTGGCAAACTGACTGGTAGTGACCCCGAAGGTAAGCCTCTGACCTATGTTATGGTTATGGGTTCAACTAAAGGCACGCTCGTACTCAATCACAACACAGGAGCCTTTACCTATACGCCAAGAACTGATGCTGTTGGCGCTGATAATTTCTCTTACAAGGTTAGCAACGGAACAACCGAATCGAATACAGCTACTATTAATGTAACGATCGTTGAGCTGGCCGCCCCATCGGTGCCTGACCTGCTAAGCTCCAGCGATACAGGTATAAGCAACAGCGATAACATCACGAACGATAACACGCCAACTTTTTCCGGAAAAGCGGCGCCTGGCTACAACGTCACCCTGTATTCCGGAACTAATGCGCTTGGAACTGCTCAGGCTGATGCCTCTGGTAACTGGACAATAACAACAACCAGTAGCCTGGCAGATGGGGTCCATACCATAACAGCAAAAGCAGTAGATGGTACAGGAAGTCAAAGCCCTGCTTCAGCCGCCTTAACTGTAGTGATTGATACAACGGCTCCCAGCACGACCATAACCTTTATCTTGGCGGCTGTTACAAACGCCACCAGCGCTACCTTTCACTTGATAAGCGACGAAACTGCCAGTACCTTCCAGGCAAGCGTGGATGGCAGCGCCTATACCACCGTTACCACACCGCTTTCGATAACAGGATTAAGCGAAGGCACGCACACCGTGCAGATTCGGGCCATGGATGCAGCCGGAAATCTGGATCCTACGCCGGCCTCCTATACCTGGACGGTAGACGCGACGGCACCGACCGTGACAAGCATCAACCGCCACAACCCAGCATCAGCAGCTACTAACGCCAGCACCGTTACCTTCCTGGTTTCCTTCAGCGAGGCTGTTACTGGCGTAGATGCAGCCGATTTTACGCTGACAGCTACAGGAAATGCAGCAGGATACGTAACAGGGGTAAGTGGAGCGGGAAATAGATACGAGATAACAGTCTCTGACATAAGTGGAAGCGGCATCCTGCGTTTGGATATGAATGCGGGTGGAACCGGCATCACAGATGTAGTAGGAAACGGGCTGAGCGGAGGCTATACCACTGGCCAGACGTATACAATTGATATCACCAGCCCGGTTATCACCTCCGTTTCTGTACCTGCCAACGCCACATACAGCGCAGGTCAGCAGCTGGATTTCGCTGTTAACTTCAGTGAAGCCGTGACTGTAGATACCAATAACGGTACCCCAGCGCTTGGCCTTACGATAGGCGCAGCTTCCCGGCAGGCGTATTACCTTAGCGGCTCGGGCACAACAGCGCTGACCTTCCGCTATACCGTGCAGCCAGGCGAGCAAGATACAGATGGTATCACACTGGCAGTTGGCGTTACCCTGAATGGTGGAACAATAACCGACGCGATCGGCAATGCAGCTGTCTTGTCGCTGAACGGGGTGGCCTCAACAGCCGGTGTTTTGGTCGATGCCGTTGCGCCGACCATTACGTCTATCACCCTTCCAAACGACGGTGTTTATAACCTGGATCGGGAGCGCTATCTGCTGTTTAGTGTAGCGTTCAGCGAAAACATGCAGCGCACGCAGGGTTCTTACCTTGAGCTACGAGTAGGAACACAAATCCGAAAGGCTACTTTAGACTGGGCCTATGAAAACTCTGCTTATTATGCCTATGCGGTGCAGGAGGGTGAGCAGGGGACAGGCCTGGAAGTGCTGGCCCTGAAATCGGACGCTACAATGCCGACCGATATGCAAGGCAATGCACTGAGCACTGGCTCAACGTTCCCAATAGTACGCAGCAATGTGCGTGTAGACGGTATTCGTCCACTTATCACGGGGCTAACGGTGCCAGCCAACAAGATCTACAAGCAGGGCGAGCACCTGGATTTCACGGTGCGCTTCAGTGAGAAGGTAGAACTCCGCGAGGCAGGTCCCATATTCGGTCCCCTGAGCGCCAGAGCTACAAGCGAGCCGGAACTGGAGTTGCCAGAACCACCAGCGGACGGAAATCCTTTTATTCCGCTCAAGATTGGTGAAAAAGTAGTGCTGGCCCTGTACAACCAAGGAAGCGGCACTGAGCAAATCTCTTTCCGCTATACCGTGCAGGAGGGAGAACTGGATATGGATGGTATTGAGGTAGCCCCGATGATTGTGACGATAGATAATCTCATTCCTGGTCCAAGACCTATGGAAAGTAGCTTGCCTGCCCTTGGCGGGTTTACCATTACTGACTTGGCAGGTAATCACGCTGATAATCTGGAGTTTGGGAGTGTTCCTTCCACCACTGGTGTATTGGTAGATGCTGTTGCCCCCTCGGTGGCAACAGTCACAGCACCTGCTAATGGTACTTACACACAGGGAGATGCCCTCAACTTCATGGTGCAGTTTACTGAGCCAATTGTAGTAACAGGCTCTCCACTGCTGCAGGTACTTGTGGGAGATCAATTGAAGCAGGCCGTATACCAGAGCGGTTCCGGCACAAGCACCCTTGCTTTCAGGTATACCGTGGGTGCAGGCGACCAGGACACAGACGGCATCAGCTTCCAGCAGAGCGCCATTACGTTGAATGGAAGCACGATAGCGGATGTGGCTGGAAATGCGTCCAAGCTCAGCTTTGGACCAGTAGATATGACAGGTGTTTTGGTAGATGCCGTTGCTCCAACCCTGCAAACCGTGCGCATTGCCTCCAGCAACAGCAACAGCACGGTAGCAAAAGTAGGAGACGTGATCATGCTGCAATTTGTGGCAAGCGAAGCCATCCAACTGCCAACCGTTCAGATAGCTGGTAATGCGGCATCAGTAGTGGCTACTTCAGGCTCGGAATACCGCGCGACTTATACGATGACGTCTGCCAGCAGTGAAGGCGTAGTGCCGTTTACCATCAACTTCAGTGACCTGGCAGGCAACGCGGGCACGGCTGTCAGCGGCACTACCAACGGCAGCAGCGTTACCTTCGATAAAACAGCACCGACCGGAACGATTGCCATTAACGGGGGAGCCCCTTATACTGCCTCTCCGGGAGTTACGCTCAGCATGACGGCGACAGACGCGCTAACCGGCGTGGAAGGCATGCGCTTCTCCAATGATAACACCACCTGGAGTACCTGGCTGCCTTTCGCGACAAGCCAGCCCTGGACCTTGTCTGCCGGCAACGGCAACCGCAAAGTATACGCGCAGTTGCGCGATGGTGCCGGCAACATTGGTATGATGGAGACGCAAATCATACTGGATAATGTGCCGCTCACGCTCACCCTTTCCAGTGATGTACAGGCCTCCACTAACAAACCATTCGAAGTTTTCTTCACGTTCAGCAAAGCCGTAACTGGTTTCACCAATTCGGATCTGACGTTAGTGAATGCTGCGGCTTCCAACCTGACGACTGCGGACAGCAAGGTGTACAAGGCAACCATAACACCTGCCTCTGAGGGCGAAGTAAACGTCAGCGTGGCAGCCGGTGTGGCGGTGGACGCTGCGGGCAACCTCAACGCAGTCTCTAATACACTCAGCACGCTCTACGACCGTACGCAACCTATCGTCACGCTGGCCTCTATAGCCCCCGGCTTGGTTCGCGGTCCTTTTGAGGTGACTTTCACTTTCTCTGAGCAGGTAGCAGGCTTCACCCTGTCTGACATCGCTGTGACCAAAGGCACTGCTTCGGCATTTGAGCAGGTGGGGGATAAGGCATACGCAGCCCTCATCACCCCTAATCAGGAAGGCGATGTAACGGTGGCAGTCGTGCCCGACGCAGCGCAGGACGCAGCTGGCAATAGCAGTGTGGCCTCCCTGGAACTGAAGCGTACGTTCGACAGCACCAAACCGGCTCTTGTAATCACTACCACAGCTTCGAATCCAACCAACGCTCCCTTTGACGTAACCTTTACCTTCTCTGAAGAAGTGAGCGGCTTTGAGCTGGCCGATATTGCCGTAGCAAACGGTACGGCTTCTAACCTGATTGCAACAGACGGCAGGCGCTACAGCGCGCGTGTCACGCCGGCAGCAAGCGGGGAGGTAACGGTGAGTGTGGCAGCAGAAAAAGCGCAGGACGCAGCCGGCAATCTTAATACAGCCTCCAACATCCTGAAGGTGCACTACGATGCCGAGAAGCCGACGGTGGTGCTTGCCACTTCGGCAGACGGCGCGGTGAACGCAGCCTTCCCGGTAAGCCTTACCTTCAGCAAAGAGATGAGTTCCCTGGCCGTTGGTAGCATCGCGGTGACCAATGGAACGGTATCCAACCTGGTGAAAGCGGACGCCAGAACCTATACGGCTCTGGTAACGCCAGTGGAAGAAGGCAGGGTAGAGGTGAGTCTGCCGGCTGATGCAGTACAGGATGCAGCTGGTAACGGCAATCAAGCTTCCAACAGCCTTGCATTGGTGTATGATAGCACTCCGCCAGCCGTCACGCTGGCAACTACAGCACCTAACCCGACCAACCGCGGTTTCGAAGTAAGCATTTCCTTCTCCGAGAAAGTGTCTGGTTTGGCCTTACAAGGGATAGCTGTAACGAACGGTACCCTTTCAGGACTCACTTCGACTGATAACCAAAACTTCACCGTGCAGGTAAGTCCGTCTGCAGATGGAGAAGTAAGCTTCAGCATACCTGCCGGTATGGTACAAGACGCGGCGGGCAATGGTAATCTGGCCTCTACAGAGTTAGCCCGACACTACGACGCCACGAAACCACAGGTAACAGTGGCCAGCACGGCCACCAGCCCGGTAAATGCAGCCTTTACAGCACAGTTTACTTTTACGGAGGCGGTTGCAGGCTTTGACTTGACTGACATCACTGTATCAAACGGAGCGGCTTCTGATTTTGAAAAAGTAAGTGCTACAGCTTATACTGCTCTTATTACCCCAGCCTCGAACGGGGAAGTAACTGTTGCCGTGGCAGCGGGCAAAGCCACAGATGAGGCGGGCAATGATAACCTGGCCTCCAACGTACTCAAAGTATCTTTCGACACAGCTAAGCCCACCTTATTACTGGCTACTGCGGCACCGGCTGCGGTAAATGCGCCATTTAACGTGAGCTTCACTTTCAGTAAGGCCGTGACCGGTTTCAATGTGGCTGACATTAACGTTACAAATGGTTCGGCGACTGACTTTGCAGTAGTAGATTCCAGAACTTTTGCCGTACGGGTGATACCTGCAGCGGATGGGGAGGTGACAGTCAGTGTGCCTGCCGACGCAGCGATGGATGCGGCCTCGAACGGCAATCTACCTTCCAACACCCTTTCCCTGCTGTATGACGCAGCACGGCCTGCCGCAGTGCTGGCAACCACGGCCCCAGACCCGACTAACAGGGCCTTCCAGGTAAGCCTCACGTTCACCGAGCCTGTGTCAGGTTTCTCCCTGCAAAGTATGGCAGTAGCAAACGCTGCACTCTCAGGTGTAACGACAACGGATAACCAGCACTTTACCTTTGAGGTGACCCCGCTGTCAGACGGGCTCGTGTCACTCTTGGTACCGGAAGGTGTGGTAGCAGACGCGGCAGGCAATCGCAATACGGCTTCTGAAAGGTTAACCAGAACCTTCAATGCCACCAGACCGGCCCTAGCCCTTACAACCAACGCCACCAGCCCAACCAACACTGCTTTCGGGGTAACCTTCACCTTCAGCAAAGAGGTAACTGGCTTTGAGCTAGGAGACATAGACGTAAGCAACGGGGCAGCTGCTGCATTTACGCAAGTATCAGCGCAAGTATACACAGCCCGTATTACACCGGATGCCGAGGGCGAAGTGATTCTTCATGTAAAGGAAAATGTGGCCCATGATCGAGCTGGTAACGGAAACACCGAAGCTACAGCCCTAAAACTGAGCATTGACAAGACTCAACCAACTGTAGTTCTGGCATCCAGTGCGCGGGAGAAGTTGAATGCAGCCTTTGAGGTGTCGGTCGTGTTCAGCGAAAGGGTAACCGGGTTTGTCGCTTCTGATGTGACCGTTGTTAATGGCACGGTAACAGGTTTCTCGGCAGAAGGTGACAAAGCATATACTTTGCAGATTACACCGCAGGCAGACGGTGAGGTGCGCGTAGCACTTGGCGCCGGCGTAGCACATGATGCGGCCGGTAACTCGAACCTTGCCTCAGAACAGCTCATCCGCTTCTATGACAGCACAAGGCCAGCAGTGGAAGTGGCAACAGCAGTGACTAGCCCTGTCAATGCAGCCTTTGCAGTGCGCTTCAGCTTCTCTGAAGCAGTGGAAAGCTTTGAGCTAACCAACATCACAGTAAAAAATGGCAGCGTTTCTAATCTAACTAAAGAAAGCGCTACGTTATACACCGCCCTCGTAACGCCAGGCGCAAATGGTGAAGTAGCAGTCGCCGTAGGTGAGAACCAGACGCAGGATGCTTTCGGTAATGGTAACCTGCCATCTAACCAACTGCAGGTGAGCTACGATGTGAGCCAACCAACGTTGGTGCTGTCGGCTACCGCAGCGGATGTGGTGAAGGCCCCATTTGAAGTAACCTTCACCTTCAGTAAAGAAGTAACAGGATTTGCGCTAGAGGACATCGTGGTGACGAATGGTGCTGCCTCAGCGCTGAAAGTGGTAAGCCAGGCAATCTACACAGCCCTGGTGACGCCGCTTGCCGACGGGGAAGTAAGTATAGCCGTGGCTGCTGATGTGGCCCGCGATGCGGCCGGCAATGGCAACCAGGCCGCTGGCGCCCTGACCAGAACTTACGATGCCACCAGACCGACGCTGGTCCTGAGCACAGAAACCTCCAGCCCGACAAATACAACCTTTGAGGTCATATTTACCTTTAGCGAATCTATTTCCGGCTTCTCCTTGGAGAACATCTCAGTAGAGGGCGGAGTTGTGTCTGGACTAGTACCTTCCATCGCCGGCAAAGTATACAAAGCCACCATCACACCATCGGCTGAAGGGGGGGTAGCCGTGAGCGTTGCTGCGGATGTAGTACAGGATAAAGCAGGTAACGGCAACCTGGCTTCCAATGTGCTGCGCATGCAGCATGACAAAACCCGCCCTACAGTTATCCTTGCCACCACTGCCCCAAGCCTGACCAATGTTGCTATACCGTTGACAATCGAATTCAGTGAGCCGGTAACAGGTTTTGCCTTAGCCGCTCTACAGGTAAGCAACGGAGCAGCCGCTGACCTTAAAAAGTTGAGTGAGACAAAGTATAGCGCCCTGGTGACGCCTGCCCGTGACGGCGAGGTAAGTATAGCTATCGCTGAAAATAAGGTAGTGGATGCGGCCACGAATGGCAACACAGCCTCCAACCAGTTGAACCTGACTTATGATGGCACGGCACCTGCCGGCTATACTATAAACTGGGGCGTTGCGCGCGTAGACGTGTCGAACCTGGACGCTATCACGCTATTGGTTACCGGAGCTGAGCCAGGTACTACCTATACTTACCACATCACGAGCGGCCAGGAAAGTACAGTAGTGTCGGGTACGGGAGAGGTGACAGAGGAAAGCTTCCGCATCTCTAACCTTGACCTGGACAAACTCAAAGACGGGCAGCTGACGGTGAAGCTTTACCTGACGGACGAGGCCGGCAACAAGGGAGCGGAAGTAACGGCGCAGGTCCTGAAGGTTACCCGCAACATCGCTTCCGTAACAGTGCCGGAAATGATTCAGGTGCCCATCCGCACAACCTTCGAACAGGTTCCCCTGCCGTCCACGGTTGAGGTAACTTACTCTACAGGTGAGACAGCGCAAGTGAAAGTACAATGGGAAGCCGGAGCCTATGATGGCACCAAGGCCGGACAGTATACGCTAACCGGCGCACTGGAGCCTGCTGAGATGACTACTAACCTGGGCAACCTGACAGCTAGCATCCAAGTGGAGGTACAGCCAAACAAGGCGCCGGCCGCGCTTGCCTTCAGTGCTACCACCTTTAAGCCAGAAGCTACGGCCGATCAGGTGATAGGCACGCTCTCCACCACAGATCCGGATGACAGCGAGTTTGTCTATACTTTGGCAAGCGGCGAGGGCGACACGCACAACGCACTGTTCGAGATTCGCGGCGACCAGGTATACCTGAAGTCGAACAAAGGCCTGTCCGGTATGACAACCTTTACCATCCGCGTGCGCAGCACCGATCCCTACCTGAACACGATCGAACGCAGCTTCACACTCACCAAGCAAGCCTACGACCGCACCGTGGATCAGCTCAAGATCGTCAACGCCTTCTCACCGAACGGCGACGGCATCAACGACAACTGGACTATCCCGGAACTGAGATTCTACAACGAGGTCCATATCCAGGTGTTTGACCGCTCCGGCGTGCGTGTGTTCGAGACCCGTGACCCGGAGACAGGCTGGAACGGGCGCAGCACCGGCGGCCAGGTACTCAAAGGTCCATTCCTCTACATCATTGAGGTGAGGGATATCAACTGGGTGAAAAGAGGTGTGGTGACAATCCTTAGCAAGTAATTGACATGAAGAAAATAGTTATAACCATTGCATTTGCACTTTCTGTTCTGGGCCTGCAGGCCCAGAACAGAAAGCATGTAGCCAACTTCCCGCTGTTTCAGCAGTACTTCAACCCCTCACTCACAGGATACGAGGGCTCCATGGTCAAGACCTATTACCGAAACCAGTGGACGGGCTATGAAGACGCCCCGAAAACCATTTTCGCTTCCGCCGAGCTGGACCTGGCCGACGTACGGGCCTGGCAGAGCGGCAGCCGCCTTCGAACAGCAAAGGCAGACCGCTACAGCCGTCAGGCAGGGGCGGCGCACGCCTTTGGCCTGGCCGTGCTGCGCGATGAGTTTGGTCCTTTCTCTGAAACCCAACTGCACCTGAGCTACGGCATGCGCGTGCGCCTTTCGGAAAAACTGGCCCTGCGGTGGGGGGGAGCCGCTACCTATCGTGCCAATAGGCTGGACGGCAACCGCCTGGTAGTGGACAATGAGAGCGACCCCATCTTCCAGGATTACCTGGGCAGCACGGGCCGCACAGGTAAGGCTGATGTCAACCTTGGGCTAACCATGAGCACCGACGACTTCTACCTGGGGTACGCGATGCAGGACGTGCTGGGGGGCAAATTGCTTCAGCGCGGAGACAGTTACCTGGATGGGACTTACGCGCGCCACCACGTAGTGCAGGCCGGCTATCGCACGGCCCTCTCCGAGCAGGTGGGGCTTGTAGCCAACTCCGTGTTCCGTTACGATGACTTCCTGAAAGAGACGGTGGAGGGGCAGCTGAAGGGCGTGTTTGCCAACACCTTCTGGGCCAGCGCCGGTTACCGCAAGGACCTTGCCTATACTTTCGGGGCGGGTGCCAGGCTCAGCCAGTTTCAGGTAAGCTATATCTATGAGGCTCCGGTGCAGGATGCCGGCTACATGGGGCGGGCCACTAACGAGGTGAGCCTTACTTATAACCTGATACCGGTGAAATACCCGAAGTATAGCAGAAAAATAACCCTCTGGTAAACGAAAGGAGCAGAAAAGATGAAGAAAACGATATACTCGGCTGTTCTTGTGCTGGCGGCCATAACGGCAAGGGCACAAACACCTGTTTTGGAAACGCGGGAGCCTTTAGCCGATGCCATTTTGATAGGGGATGACCTGATGGTTTATACTAAAAAGGAAGCCTTGGGGCAATTTTTGTATCGAGCGGATAAAAGCAGCGGTCAGTTGGTTAGAGATACACAGCTAAACGCTGGTGCTATCAATGCAGTAGTGGGGACTGACCCTGCTACCGGTGAATTTTACGTGTACCAGCAGACAGGGTCTAAGGCTGGCCGTATTGCCATCTACCTGCCCGTGGAAGATGGGTTTACAAAGACAGGCGAACTTCCCGTGCCGCGGTTTAAGAACAACTCCGAGCAACTGGGCATGCACCTGACTTCAGACAGGCAGCGGCTATACCTTTCGGCAGAGCTGGGCAAGTCGGAGGGGTATGAGGATTTATACTTGAGCCAGTGGCAGAATGGCCGCTGGACAAAGCCCCAGCTCCTGGCAAAGGCGGTGAACACCAGATCTCCTGAGTTCGCCCCCTTTGTAGCGGAGGGCACGCTATACTTCTCCCGCAAGGAGGGGGAGGCCTCCTATACTTATGCCGTTGCCCTGGAAGATGGTAAACCGAAGGGGGAGCCTGTGAGGCTTCCTGCCCCAAAGAACCAGGACGGTGTCTTTCAGGCTTCCTACAGGAAAGTAGGGGAGCGGGAGCTGTGGATGTCCGGCAAGGACGGCCTGCAGACCGTTTATTTGCTTGGTCCATCCTTGGAGGCCGGCGCCAACTCACTGACTGATGCAGCAGCGGCTGTGGCGCCTGCACCAGAGCAAAACGTGCCCCGAGCCGAGAACACTGAGGAAGTGGCCCCACCAGCGCTTGCTTTGACTGCCGCTGCGCAGGACATGGCGCCGCTGGTGCCGGAAAGCCCCACTGTAAGGGAGACAGCGCCCGGTGGCGACGTGATTGCGGAGGTATTCGAGGGCCAACAACTCTACTATGCCCTCAACCAAGTATTTATGGGACCTGCGGAAGAGCGTGCGCTAAGGGCCTTTCTGAAGAACCTTCCATCCGCCGCCTCCATCACGATTACGGGATACTCCGATGCCATCGGTTCTACCCGGGCCAAGGAACGTGTGAGCAGGCAGCGGGCAGCACTTGTTAAGGGATATATTAACCAGCACTTTGCGGGACGGCGGTTTACTCTTGTTACAAAACATCAGGTGCTGACGGAGCGCGGGAAGAGTGCCCGGCGCGTCGATCTGCAGGTGAGGTAAGCAGGGTGTCTTGTCTCGACATAGGGAACCTGTGGGCAGTTGCTCACAGGTTTTTTTATTTCCTGCAGGGGAGGTCGCAGCCGCAGCTTAGGGCACGCCTGCCATTACTGTTCATAGGCCAGGGAACACGGAGCAATGAGGTATGGTGCTTTATGTTAGTCAACCTCCCGGTGCTCATTAAAAAACATAGTTCCATCTTCAGGGAATAGGCCCCATCAAGTATGGAATGCAAGTATAGCTGCAGCAACTTCCTCGGAATGCCGGAAGGTGATATAAAGTAAGTTTAGCGGCGGATGCTGAAAGCCGGGGTACCACTTACCTGAACGGTTAAATAGCTGGTGATTTTTAAGCATCATCGGCTCTCAGGGCCGTATACTATAGGGTATTTTTACCAAGGCCCTATGCAGCAGGACGCATCCACCGCCGTGGCTCCATCGCACGCACCTAAGCTGAAAGAGCTGGCGGCTACAGCCATCTGCGGGAACGATATAACCTCTTCCTGCCTGTACGTGTCCGCACTGGCCATCATTTATGCCGGGCAGTATGCCTGGGTAGCGCTGCTGATGGTTGGGGGTGTGTTATTTCTGTTCCGGAGTATATATGGCGAGGTAGTGGGCGCCCTGCCCCTGAACGGAGGGGCTTACAATGCTTTACTCAATACCACTAGCAAAAGCACTGCCTCGTTGGCGGCATGCCTCACCTTGCTTTCCTATATGGCCACAGCGGTAATATCAGCCAGCGAGGCGATGCATTACGTGCACCACTTCTGGCAGGGCCTTCCCATTTTATATGCCACTATCGGGCTGCTGGCCCTCTTCATGGGCTTAACTATTATGGGTATCGGCGAATCCTCTATCGTAGCGATCATCATTTTCATCACGCATATTTCCACGCTAACGCTTTTGGTGCTGGTCGGCTTCTTCTACCTCTTCAGCCAGGGGGTTGATACACTTGCCCTTAACTATAGTCAACCGCTGGAAGGAAGTATATGGAAGGCGCTGTTTTTCGGCTTTGCGGCTGCCATGCTCGGGATATCCGGTTTCGAGAGTTCAGCTAACTTTGTGGAGGAGCAGGCACCGGGCGTTTTCCCCAAAACCCTGCGCAACATGTGGCTGGCGGTCACCATCTTTAACCCGCTTACCGCCTTTCTGGCAATTGCCATCATTCCCATCGCAGCCGCTGTCGAGAACCAGACAGCCTTATTGGCTTACCTGGGCGAGGTGGCGGGGGGCAGTTGGCTTGCTGTGCTTATCTCCGTGGATGCAGCCTTGGTGTTGAGCGGGGCCGTGCTGACCTCCTATGTTGGGATGACAGGGTTGGTGCAGCGCATGACACTGGACCGCTGTCTGCCCCAATTTCTGTTGAAGATGAACAAAAGAGGATCCGCTTACCTGATCATGATCAGCTTTTTTCTGCTGTGCGTTTCCATCCTGTTCCTCACGCGCGGCGACATCGGGGCTCTGGCAGGTGTGTATACTATCTCCTTCCTGTCCGTGATGGCCTTGTTTGGCCTGGGCAACATCCTGCTTAAGTTTCGCAGGAACAGGCTTCCGCGTCCGGTGCGCGCTTCCGCGCTGGTGCTGTTTGTGGCTATTTCAGCTGTTTTGGCGGCGCTGGCAGGTAATGCCATCCTGAACCCGGCCTATGTGTGGGTTTTCCTGGAGTACTTTGTCCCAACGGTAGCTGTGGTCTTTATCATGCTCTACCGCATTGAGTTGCTCATTTTTGTGGCCTACCTGCTGCGGCAAATAGAGCGGCAGCTAAATAAAAGGCTCCCTTTTACCTCCCACAAAATAATCCGCCTGATCCACAGAATCAGATCTCAGCAATTTGTCTTCTTCACCAGGGGCGACAACATCGCTAACATTAACAAAGTGATGCGCTACATCGTGGAAAACGAGCACACCAACCGTATCAAGATTGTGAACGTGCTGAAGGAAGGGGAGGAACCCCCGAAAAAGCTAATGCACGAGGTGGAGGTGCTGGATCTGGCTTACCCGGAACTTGAGGTGGATTTTGTCATCCTCCGGGGACATTTCGGGCCGAAGCTGGTCCAGGAGCTCTCCAAAAAATGGGGAATACCCAAAAATTTCATGTTCATTGGCTCGCCCGGCGACCGCTTCCCTTACGGACTGCAGGAAATGGGCGGTGTCAGGTTAGTTATCTGATGTCAGAAGTATAACCTTTATCCAGCCAGCTGCCGGCACAGTGAGAACCGCAGGAAGCAGTATAATAACACCCACTCCTATACTTTACCGGAAATAAACCCATAGCGCGCAGGCTCTAGTAGTTTTATACTTATACTTTACTCCAGCGGGACGCGGGCGGCGTTTTCTGCCAGCCATACGTCAAATGACTTCAGCTCGGGGTTCAATGCCCTGGAGAAGCTAACATCCCGGACGCTGTTGCACACCTCATCAAAATCGCGGTAAAACTGGAACATGTTGCCCAGGTCATCCGAGCCGGGGAAACCAAAGTTGCGGAACGTCTCCGGGGACACGCTGTTATACAAGACCTCCTGGCCCAAGGCTTTGGTAAAGGCCGCGGCCATCTCCTGACCGGTCAGTTGTTCGCCGGCAACGCCCACTGTTTTACCGATTAGTTCTTGCACTCTCTTAAAAATCCCGTAGGCGCACTTCCCGATATCCTCTGAGGCGATTCCTGCCATTTTTTTATCACCCATGGGGAGGGTTAGGTATAGCTTGCCGTCCGGTCCTTTTTTCGGTCCCATCCCAAAATATACAAAGTTGTCCCAGTAAAAGGATGCCCGCAGGAAGGTGGTGGGCACACCCAACTCTGTGAACAGGTGGTCGGCTTCGCCTTTGGCATCAAAGTGCGGTACTTTATACTTGCCCTGCAGCGTGGGCATCCGGTCGTCATCCAGCGGTACCCACTGGCGCGTGTCTTCCAGTGTAGACCAAATCACGTGCTTCAGGCCTGCTGCTTTGGCGGCCTCTGCCATACTTTTGGCTTCGGCATACTCTTTCTCCGGGGAGAAGTGCGCCCAGAAGAACGTAACGCAGTAAGCCCCATAGGCACCCTGCAGCGCACGGTTTATACTTTCCTTATCATCGATATCGGCTGCCACTACCTCTGCCCCTAAGGCGGCAAGCGCTTTGGCCTTCTCAGAGTCGGGGTCTCTGGTGACGGCGCGTACCGCAAATTCGCTGTTGCTGTCCTGAAGAATTGCCCGTGCGACCCCGCCACCCTGGGCGCCTGTCGCACCAAAAACCGTGATGATCTTTTTTGAAGCCATACTGTTGTATTTGTATTTTATGTATGTATACTTATACTTACGAAGGAGGTGCGACTGAGGGTATCATACTTTGAAACTTAATAAGGAGCAAAAGACCTGGCTTGGTTTTGGGAATTCCGGCTACTCTTTCAAGAACCATCTCGTCAATATCAGAGCTGTCCAGCAGGAGCGCTTCATAGCTTTAAGGAATTTTGTTTATACCTGATAATGAGTGGGTAAGCCTTCAACCAGTTTCTGGCAATGGAGTATACATACTGATGTGAGTAGTGGTTCAAGGTAGCGGAGATAGTATGATAAAGTTATACCTGCTTATACTTTTAGTGCTGTGGAGTGGGATGCTTCAGGCCCAGACGAAACAAAGGAATGCTTCGCCTAAAAAAGTGTCAAACCCTTCCTGGGTGAAAAATATACCGGCAGACGACGTCGTCAAGTGGCGGCACCATATCCACCAAAATCCGGAACTGTCTTTTGAGGAGGAAAACACCGGCAAGTATGTGGAAGAAGTGCTGAAGTCCTTTCCCAACATAGAAGTCGTCAGGCCTGCCAAAACAAGCGTTGTCGGAATTCTGAGAGGCGCTAAGCCAGGTAAGACGGTCGCCTTCCGGGCCGACATGGATGCCCTGCCCATGCAGGAGGAAACTGGGCTACCGTATAGCTCGAAAGTGGAAAATGTGATGCACTCCTGCGGCCATGATGCCCATGCGGCCATGTTGCTCGGAACGGCCGCCACTTTATCCAAAATGCAGAGTCAGCTGAAGGGAACGGTATACTTTATTTTTCAGCATGCAGAAGAAACCCCTCCGGGTGGCGCTGTCGATATCATCAAATCAGGGGTTTTGAAAGATGTGGATGCCTTTTTCGGAATGCATGTGTTGCCTGATTTCCCCGCCGGCCATGTGGGTATTCTGCCCGATGGGGCCGCCTCTACTGCGCAGGATGTCTTCCATCTGACCATTATCGGGAAAGGATCGCATGGCTCCATGCCGCATTTAGGCATAGATCCGATTGTGGCTGGGGCCGCCATTGTAAGCGCGCTGCAGTCCGTTGTTTCCCGAAATGTTACGCCCGGCGAGATGACGGTGGTTACCATCGGGAAATTTCAATCCGGCGATGCTTTCAACGTGATTGCAGACAGGGCGGAACTAGCCGCCAGCATCCGCACCACGTCAGAGCCAACCAGGAAACAGGTGGAAGCCAGAATCAAGGAAATCATCGACAACATAATCGAGGCCTACGGCGCTGATTATAAGCTCGATTATATCCCCACTTACCCGGCCATACAGAACGATGCCAACCTGAACGCCCATGCCCGGAAAAGCGTTGTTGCCATTCTGGGCAAGGATCAGGTCTTTGACGCCCCCATGATGACTGCCAGCGAAGATTTCTCCTACTATAGAGAAATAGCCCCTGTCAGTTTTATGACTCTTGGCATTGGGGAAGGTGCCGCCAACCATAACCCCAAGTTCGCAGTGGATGACAGCGCCTTACCAAACGGGGTGAAAGCCCAGGTACAGATCATCCTCGATTATCTGAATAAATAGGAAACCAATTCCTTAAGGCATCAACTATGCCAACTCCTTCGTGGTAGATGAGGTGTATAATAACCAGACAAACAGCCGCTTCCTGGGCGTGCTGGCAACCTTTGGCGTAGAGCCTGAGGCGCTGCTGGACGTGGTGACCGGAAAGTATAATCCCAACGGTAAGATGCCACTCTCAACTCCGGTCAGTCAGCAGGCAGTGGAGCGTAATAGGGAGGGTTTACCCGGCTATATAGAAGGCGAGGGGGTATGCCTTGTTCAAGTATGGGGAAGGGCTAAAGTATGAGCAGTTATAGTAATTGACCGGCAAAGTATAGTTTATACTTACAAGCAGGGCTTCTGAATTTCAGTATGGGCATGTATGGGTTAGGGTGATGTGTAGATTGGTCATGTAGCTTTCCTTCCGTATGGGACTTCGACGAGCATTGATCCTGCAGTGCTTCCTGTTGGTTACGAGTCAGGCTGTAGCCCAGGAAAAAGAGCAGGCAAGGGGCCTTGAGGTGTACGGTTACATCAGGACAGACATAGGCTACAATTTTAATCAGATTGACCCAAATTGGTTCGACATATTGCGCGTGTCCAGCCTCCCCCAGTATAAGGATCAATATGCACCTGACGGAAGAATCTTCTTCAGCGTTCGCCAGACGAGGATGGGGTTTAACAGCTGGT
Source organism: Pontibacter chinhatensis (assembly GCF_900113285.1). Classification (GTDB taxonomy): domain Bacteria; phylum Bacteroidota; class Bacteroidia; order Cytophagales; family Hymenobacteraceae; genus Pontibacter; species Pontibacter chinhatensis. Next base: position 270,077 of record NZ_FOOT01000006.1, on the reverse strand, counting down.
CTGAAACGCCGCTGGGCCAGGCGAAGGCCAGGTTTGAGTTTGACCTTTTTGGGGTGGGGCCGGATGTCGGGCAAACTACCTTTCACTTCCGGAAGGCCTATGTAAATCTGGGCAGGTTTACCGTCGGGCTGACCGAAAGTACTTTTTCTGATCCCGATATACTTTCCACGAATCTGGATTTTGGGTCGCCTTCGGGCCTGGCATATTTGCGGACCATCCAGGTACGTTATGAGCACACCAGCGAACAGGGTAGATGGGCGATAGGACTGGAGCAACCTGGCGCTACGGCCGATGAGGGTATCTATGCCGAGCGGATAGAGCTTCAAAATGTGAAGGCAGAGTTTAAAGCGCCGGATCTGGCTGCCGAATACCGCAGGAACATCAGCAACGGGTACGTCGAAGTAGCCGGTGTAATAAAATGGATCAGGTGGGAGAATACGGTCAGCAGCCCTATCGATCTGAGTGGAGATGAAATCGGGTGGGGGATTAACATCAGCTCCACCCAAAAGCTTGGCCAACAAACCATTTTCAAGGGGCAGCTCGTTTATGGCAAGGGCATACAGAGCCATTTAACGGACGCCTCATTTAACATTGGCATAAAAAATAACTTTGATGACCCCACTACGCCCTTACTGGGTGTTGCCCTACCGGTAATGGGAGGGCTCGCCTTTCTGGAGCATAATTGGAACAGCAACTGGAGCAGCACGGCGGGTTACTCCAGAGTGCGCATCTACAACTCGGATGCCCAGGCACCCAATGCCTTCAGGAACGGCCACTATGCCATTCTGAATGTGCTATACCGGCCTTTCCCACAACTACTCACCGGGGCTGAAGTGCAATGGGGCAAAAGGGGTAACTTCAGCGATGGATTCAAGTCATCTGCCGTGAAGGTGGAGGTTGCCCTCAAGTATACTTTCTCCCATTTCCTTTTTGATCAGGGTGGGAAATAGTATGCTGTCCGGATAATATTTTCAACTACAAACGAATTATTTTGACCGGGTTATACTTCCCCGCCACTTCATGTTGGGGGGCGGGGAAGCTGCATTTAGCAGATGTTATTTTATGAGGGACAGAATAGCCGGAGCTATCAACAGGACAAGAAAGTATAGATACCTTCAACAGAGCCATTGCCCCGCACAACCTCATGCAGGAAAGATTCTTTCTTTGGCCTGTTTCTGGAACTGCTCCGGCGTTTGTCCGGTCATTTTTTTGAAGAACCTGCTGAAGTAGGACCTGTCTTCAAAACCAAGGCTGTAGCCAATTTCCTTTATCGTCTGTTCACTGATGATAATCTCCTTTTTGGCCTCAACTACGGTGCGTTCCTGCAGCAACTGCGTAATGGTTTTGCCGGTCTTCTGCTTCAAGATCTGGTTCAGGCGCTTGGGCGTGATGTTTAGCTTATCGGCATAAAAGCCTACGGATTTCTCTTCTCTGAAATGGTGCTCGAGCAGCAGCAGGAAATGGTACACCCGCTTCTCGTTCAGGCCCTGGCTGGTAAAGGTTTGTGCTTTATACTGCATCAGTTTTAATAGGAATGCCTTCAGCAGCGCCTTAAGCACCAGGAAGTTATTTTGCTGCTCGCCATACTCGTTCTTCAGGATGCGAAGAATGCCCTCCAGGGTCGTGGTCATATCTTCTTCCAGCAGTATGGTGGAGAAGCTACCTGCTCCTTTCCCCAGAAAAAGCCTGATGACATCCAGCGTAAACTCTTTTACCTCGTAGTCCAGCACCGACTTATGAAAGGCGATGAGTGTGCCTTTTTTACCCGACTTGGTGGGGCGCGGAGAGCGGTTGGCCGGAATCAGGTACATCCAGTCGCCTTTGATGTAGAGCGCCTCATCCTTTATAAAATGGATGGGTTCTTCATCCTTCAGCCAGGCAATCTCAAAGTAATCTTCCCGGTACGGGCTCTCGAAAAACACCTGTGGTATGGCGTTGATGGGGCTTATAAAAAACAGGTCCTTTTGCGGATTCATTGGCTGTGCTTAGTTGAGCAGATTTATACTTTCCGAGTTGCTTCTACTAGCTTTCTCATACCTGCTATACTATGAAATCATACTTTGTGGTTTCCTGGATATTTCCCTTTTGTCCTACTTTGTTGGAAGTCTGTACTACCCTTGGTGCCTGGTGTTGTTGTAAATTTGTAACAGATGCACAGACAGTTACAAGTTACATTTTTAACCATTTAAAGAAATAAAATTATGAGCACAGCAGTAGAATCAATTATTGAGAACGGAAAAGCCGAAAAGAAATTATACAAGTTTCCACAGCTGAAAGGGAAAGAGTTGCCACGCGATAACTTCATTGGCGGCCGATTTGTCCCACCAGTGAAGGGGGAGTATTTTGATAACATTTCGCCCATCAACGGGAAAGTTTTTGCGCAGGCAGCCCGTTCTACCAAGGAGGACGTGGAACTGGCGCTGGACGCAGCACATGAGGCCTTCCCAAAATGGAGCAAGACATCAGCCAAGGACCGCAGCAACACGCTGCTTCGCGTGGCCCAAACCATTGAAGACAATCTGGAATACTTGGCTACGGTTGACACCATCGACAACGGTAAGCCGATCCGGGAGACACGCGCAGCAGACCTGCCGCTCGTGATCGACCACTTTCGCTATTTTGCCGGCGTGATCCGTGCAGAGGAAGGCGGTGTTTCGGAGCACGACGAAAACACGGTGAGCATTGTATTGCACGAGCCGATTGGGGTGGTAGGGCAGATTATTCCCTGGAACTTCCCGCTGCTGATGGCCGCCTGGAAAATTGCTCCGGCGCTTGCTGCCGGTAACACGATTGTCCTGAAACCAGCAGAGCAAACCCCAACGAGTATCCTGGCCCTGATGGAGCTGATCGGTGACATTTTACCAGACGGTGTGCTGAACGTGGTGAACGGTTTCGGCGCCGAGGTGGGCAAAGCACTGGGTACTTCCCCAAGAATCAGCAAGATTGCGTTTACCGGCTCCACGGCGACAGGTAAACTGATTATGCAGTACGCCTCCGAAAACATCATTCCTTCCACCATGGAACTGGGCGGCAAGTCTCCGAACATCTTCTTCCCGTCTGTGATGGACGCCGATGACGAGTTCTTTGATAAAGCCCTGGAAGGAGCAGCGTTCTTCGCCCTGAACCAAGGTGAGATTTGTTCCGCACCAACCCGACTATTGGTGCACGAAAGTATAGCCGACGCCTTTACGGCCCGCGTGCTTGAACGTGTGAAAGCCATCAAAGCCGGAAACCCGCTGGATGGCGAGACGATGATTGGCGCGCAGGTGTCGAAACCGCAGTACGAGAAGATTCTCAACTATATCGAGATTGGTAAAGAAGAAGGAGCCGAAGTACTGGTAGGCGGCGAGGCGCAGAAGTTGGAAGGAGAATTGGCTAACGGTTACTACATCCAGCCAACCATCCTGAAAGGCCACAACAAAATGCGCGTGTTCCAGGAGGAGATCTTTGGCCCGGTGGTGGCACTGACCACATTTAAGACGACTGAGGAAGCCATTGAGATTGCCAATGATACCATCTACGGACTAGGCGCCGGCGTCTGGACACGTGACGCGCACGAAATGTACCAGGTGCCAAGAGCCATACAGGCAGGCCGTGTGTGGGTGAACCAGTACCACACTTACCCGGCGCACGCGCCGTTTGGAGGCTACAAGCAGTCGGGTTACGGCAGGGAGAACCACAAGATGATGCTCGACCATTATCGCCAGACCAAGAACATGCTCATTTCCTACGACAAGAAGAAGCAAGGCTTCTTTTAATCCAAAGTATGTCATTTATCCTGAAATCACCTGGGGCCTCCCCAGGTGATTTTTATTTAAAACTAAAACAGAAGTATGGAAAAGATAATAGCAACTGAAAAAGCAAAAGAAGTGATTGGGCAGCTGAAGGAGCGCTACGGCGAGCTGATGTTTTACATGAGTGGTGGCTGCTGCGAAGGATCGCAGCCCATGTGCTATGAGAAAGGTGAGTATAAACCCGGCTCCCGCGACGTGCTGATTGGGGAGGTGGAAGGCTGTGAGTTTTACCTGTCGGAAGAGCAGCACCAGTACTATGAGCACTCCCAACTGCTATTGGATGCGGCCCCCGGCATGGGTGGCGGCTTCTCGCTGGAAACTGTGCTGGGTATGGCGTTTAGCGTAACAACGCATGCGCTAATCGCGAGGGAGGATGGCGGAGTAGTATAGCTAGCCTGTCTTGCGTATATTTAACAAGTATAAACAGACCTAAGTATGCTGCACTTGCCTTTGTTCCCACGCCAGGTTGCCGGTAAAGCTCTCTCCGGGAAAGTACTGAAACTGGTGCCACTGTATAAGTTGAAACAAGTCAATGCACAGCCCGCTTCTTTTGCAGAAGCTTCCCCTGAATTTAGCAGCCCCGTCTGCTATGCGCATCTGAAGGGCTTCCGGGAAGGGTTTGAGGAGTAGGGGAGGCAGCCTATGCGCAGTGATGAAATAAACGACAGGATTCAGAAGTGAAGGGGCATGAAGCAAGGGGTTTACTCGTGGTTCGTGCCCCTTCACTTGTTATACTGCAATTTGAGGGCAGGCACGAGAGATATCGCGTAGAGATAAAGAATGCTGTATAAGGTGTATTTATTTATCGCATATCATGGAACAAATCAAAGGATACAGTTACGGGGATTCGGCGCTGGATAAGTCCCCTGTTACGATGCAGGACCTGGAACTGCTGAAGAAAACGCTTCTATGGAGTAAAGACGACGAGCGGTATCTGAATATGGCGGGCAAGGTGCTGCAGGATCAGACGGACCAGGTGCTGGATCTGTGGTATAACTATGTGGGCAGCCAGGAGCATTTGCTACACTACTTCACGGTGGATGGCAAGCCGAGCGAGCATTATCTCGCCGCGGTAAGAGAAAGGTTCAAGCAATGGGTGCTGGACCTGTGCAACCGCCCCTACGACCAGACATGGCTTGACTATCAGTACGAAATCGCCAAGAGGCATCACACTACCAAAAAGAACAAGACCGACAAGGTGGATTCGGTCCCCATCATACACTTCCGGTACATTGTGGCATTCATCTATCCCATCACCGCTACTATAAAAGATTTCCTGGTTAAGAAGGGAGATTCCCCGCAGGACGTGGAGGGCATGCATAATGCCTGGTTTAAGGCAGTAACCTTAACGGCGCTGCTCTGGTGTTACCCTTTTGTGCATCAGGGCGAATTTTAGCCGGGTGCGTTGCTCTATAAGGCGAATGGCAAGGCGACTATTTAAAAGTAGAGGTTTGTAAACTCGCCTTCGCCATTTGCTCTTTTCCAACTATACCGGGCTGCTATTTGTCGCCGTGGCTTACACCACAGTCTTTACATTGACAGCAATGAAGCCCTTTGGCCCCTTCTCAATCTCAAAAGTAACTTTGTCATTTTCTTTTATCGGGCTGGTCAGCTCGTTCTGATGGACAAAAATACTTTCCTGGGATTCATGGTCTTTGATAAAGCCATAGCCCTTTGACGAATTGAAATGGGTTACAGTACCCTTGCGGATCAGGTCTGCCGGATCAGGGTCCTCCTGCTTCGGCACCCCTATCTGGATATCCTCTTGCTTTACTACTTTCTTTTTCTTCGGATCCGGGGGCGTAGAGGTGATATTGCCATCATCGTCGATGTAGGCCAACATAGCATCCAGACCCTTTCCCTTGCTGGAATTGGTTCTGCGCTCCTCGCGTTTAGACTCTTTATCCTCTTTCTTCTTTTTTCGTTTTTTCTCTTTCTCTTTCTTGCTGAAGGTTTCCTGTGATCTACCCATACTTTCTTTATACTGGTTTATACTTTATACTTATTTTATCTCCCCTGAGATGCTTAGTAACGAAACAGGAAATTTGTTCCGTTGCGTATCCACTTCTCGAAGAAGGCGTTGTCGTTAAACTCGCCTGACAGTAACTCCTTTTCCGGAGCGCTTTTGCTCTCGCGGGTGTCCATGAAGCTCGTAAGAGAATCCTGGTTAATAGGAGACCATTCCCGTCCCTTTTGATGTGCCACGCACAGGTATTCCCGCGTTACTGTGTCAACAATATACTTTCTGTTCATCTTGGCTGCTGTTCTCTAAATCTGCCCATGGCTTGTCTGTTTCCGGGCGCAATAAAAAAGCCTTACATCATGTAAGGCTTTTCCTATGGGATATCTGCTAAACTAAACGCGCTTTACATTTACTGCGTTCAGTCCTTTCTTACCATCCTGAAGATCAAAAGTCACTTCGTCGTTCTGCTGGATTTCATGTATCAGACCAGATACGTGTACGAAATACTCTTGATTTGAATCTGCATCCTTAATGAACCCGAAGCCTTTCGTGTCATTGAAGAATTTTACTGTTCCTTTATTCATGTTGTTTTGTTTATTATATACCTACGACATTCTGGCAGGCATATACGTTCAATATTTTTTACAATATACGATAAAAAGCTTACAAAAACGGGATTGTTTTTGATTCGTCACTAAATGCTAACTATAACGCCTCTCAGAAAGCCTTATCCGGTGGTTCTGATACTAACAGGCGTTACCTGCCAGCTTCAGGGAGTTGCCACCAAGGCTTATCTGGCGTACACTGTCTGTATCTCGCTCAGCCGGGTAGTATAGCTAGGCGATTTAAACTCACTCTTGAGCTGCCACGAGTTGTCAACTCCCTGCGCCGCCACCCATACTTTTCCCCTGCCAAACCTGTCGGTGAGGCCGTCGACAGCCTCCATCAGCCTGCCATGCTTTTCCCTGTCCACGGTATCTAGCAGGTTAAGCTGTACCTGGCGCTCCGGCACTATCTCGGTCACGATAACCCCCGACTTCTTGAACCAGTAGCCCTCCCTGTAAATTTCCTTCAGGGCGATACCGGCATAGTGGATCAGCTCCATGTCTGAGTTAGTGGCCACGGGCAGGCAAATGGTTTTGCTGTTGTAGTATTGCCTGTCGTGCTCGGAGAAGGTGTTGGTGGTAACGAAAACGGTCACCAGCCTGGCGCAGCTTTTCTGCTGCCGTAGCTTTCTGGCGCATTTAGCGGCGTAGGAGGCGGTGGCTTCCTGCAGTTCATCCAGGGTTGTTATCTTCTTTCCAAAGCTCCTGGAGGTGCAAATGCCTTTCTTGGCCGGTAGCGCCTCCTCCAGCTCCAGGCAGGGTTCGCCCTTTAACTCTTTCTGCAGCCGCAACCCGACAATGGTCATGTGTTGCTTTACCCAGCTCTCCGGCAGGTTCGCAAAGTCGAGTGCTGTATGTATGTTATGCTTTTTCAGGAACTTGGCGTATTGCCTGCCGATGCCCCACACATCCTCAATTTTAGTTGCCTCCAGGGCTTTCTGAATATGGCGCGGCTCGGTTAGCACCAGCACCCCGCCCGCCTTTACCGATTTCTTGGAGAGCCGGTTGGCTATCTTGGCCAGCGCCTTGGTGGGGGCCACGCCCAGGCTCACCGGGATACCCGTCCACTGCTGCACCGTGCGCTTTATTGTCTTGGCGTAGGAGGGAAGGTCCACCCCGTACAGGGCGCCAAGGTCCAGAAAGCATTCGTCAATAGAGTATACTTCCACGTTGGGTGTAAACAGCGACAGCGTCTGCATAACCCGGTTGCTCATGTCGCCATACAGCACGTAGTTGGAGGAAAAGACATGCACCAGCCCGTGCTCGGCCAGGTTTCTGATCTTAAAGTATGGCTCGCCCATCGGAATGCCCAGGGCCTTTGCCTCGCTGCTGCGCGCAATCACGCAGCCGTCGTTGTTGCTGAGCACCACCACCGGCTTGCCCTCCAGCGAGGGGTCGAATACCCGCTCGCAGGAGGCGTAGAAGTTGTTGCAGTCGCACAGGGCAAAAAGCGATGTCATAGCTTTACAGGTTTGTGTAGCACCCACACCACCACGCCCCACACCCGCATGTCCATCTCCTCGGTTACTTCTATAGGCTTAAAAGCGGGGTTGGCTGGCATGAGAAAGGCCTTGTCTCCAGCCTTCTTAAAGGTCTTAACAGTAAACTCCCCGTTCAGAAAACACACCACCGGAACCCCGTCAGCTGCTTTCAGGGACCTGTCTATCACTAGAATGTCGCCGTCGTGGATGTTAGCCTCTTCCATGGAGGAGCCTTTCACGCGCATCATAAAGGTGGAGGTAGGGTTCTGCACCAGGTATTTCCCCAGGTCGATGCGGTCCTCCAGGTAATCATCGCTCGGGCTCGGAAAGCCGCACTCTACATACGAGTAGAAAAAGGGTATCTCTATGTCGCCCAGTAAATCAAAGTCAAGGGGCTCAAGTAAATGCGATGCAATAGGGACAATTTTTGCGCTGCACATATCAATTTATACTTTATGTTGTGCTAATATAGTTAGCAAATACGGAATTAAAGTAGATAAAAGCTAAATATATTAGTTTAATTGCTGAGAGCAAGGCGGACTGAGCAAGATAACACAGTGTATCCAAGAGGAGACTTGCCTGTGTTTGCTGAGGCTATTTGACCCGTTAGTATAAGCCTATGCGCTGGTTTTAAGAAGAGGGTAGGCTGTATGTTACCGAAGAAGCGCGATAAAAATTATCTTTCCGGTGCTGCATTGTTGTAAAATGTGCTATTTTTGTAGCAGTGTCCATGCCTGTTATCAAGAACATACCCTGTCTTTCGAAGCAATTTGTGTTGCTTTTTTCACTGTTTTGGGCATTTTTGCTCTGCGGGCAGGGGAGCCAGGCCTATGCCCTGGGTGCACCTGAAAGCCAGGTAAGCTCCCGGGGAGAGACCTTATCAGAAACCTCCGATACCTCTGAGCTGAGTATGGGAGATTTGCAGCTGGCTGAGGATGCTACCACTTCCTCAGGCTCGGTTAAGCCGCAGCAGGCCGAAGTATTCGGTAACTTCACGGCATTCCGGGCTCCCACTGATGAGAAAATTCCTCCTTATGCTGCCAGAGCACCGGGACAGAGCTTTCTGAACAGAATTTTCCCTACTACCATTCAGCCTAACGCTCCCTAGTTTCCCCATCTCCTTTTTTGTGCTGACTACAGGCCTGTAGTTACATAAAGCTAATTCTCATTTTCTGCTATTGCGGTGCAGGTTATACAGCCTCTGTGCTTGCCGTATGGAATGTTGGTGCCTGCAAAACGACCAGAGAAGGTGCGATCTATCAGTTGATAATCAGCTGATCGGATTAGCGATACTGGTCCTGTGTGCCGCAAATAGCTGCTCTTTGTGCTCGTTTCTGCAAACGCTCCTGGTGTTTTTTGCTGCAGGAGAAGCAGAAGCAGCCCAGCTCTGACGCATATCTGCGAGGAGCTCCTTTATACTTGCTTAAAATATTATCACTTAAAAACCATACTTATACTTATGGCTTACCCATCAATTTTCGCCTTCATAGGAGGCGTTGGCGGTACCGAGATGGTACTCATTCTTTTCGCGATTCTGTTGCTTTTCGGAGCCAAGCGCATTCCTGAACTGGCACGCGGCCTTGGGCGCGGCATCCGGGAGTTTAAGGATGCCACCAACGAGATAAAAAGCGACCTGGAAAACTCGATAAACGACAAAAACCAGGATAAAAAGTAAAGGCCGGTAAAGCTGGAAGTGCTGCAGGTATGGTGGTAGGGGCCAATAGGCGCCGGCTGCCATACCTGCTCAGCGCCCGAAGGCAGGGCGAACGCTCCTCTAAAGCTTCTTAAAAATGGAAATACTCCGGTTCTTAATAGATTTTATACTTCATATCGATCAGCACCTGGTGGAGCTGGTGCGGGAGTATCATACCTGGATTTACCTGATCCTGTTTCTGATCGTGTTCTGCGAAACGGGCCTGGTGGTGACGCCCTTCCTGCCCGGCGACTCGCTGTTGTTCGCGGTAGGTGCCCTTGCTGCGGTTCCGTCCTCGGAGCTGAGTCTGCCTCTGCTGATAAGCTTGCTTATTGTGGCGGCTATTCTCGGCGATTCCTTTAACTATTACACAGGGTCCAAAATCGGGAGCCGCATCTACTTGCGCGATTACTGGTTCATGCGACGTTCTCACATCGACCAGACCCAGCGCTTTTACGAGCGCTACGGCGGCCGCACCATTATCTATGCCCGCTTTGTGCCCATTGTGCGCACTTTTGCCCCCTTTGTGGCGGGGGTGGGGCAGATGGACTACAGAAGGTTCCTGTTCTTCAACGTGATAGGTGCCCTGGTGTGGGTAATCTTCTTCACGATGATGGGCTACCTGTTTGGCAACATGCCGGTGGTAAAAGACAACTTTTCCCTGCTGATTCTGGCCATCATCGTGCTTTCCATGGCCCCGCCCGTTGTGGGGGCAATCAAAAGCCACCTCAACAGAAAGAAAAAGACGCTTGCCAATTAACCCCACGATTTAAAGGTCAACCAATTTTTTTATGAAAAAATTATCGATTTTTACCTGGGCCGCTATCCTTAGCATTACGGTGGTGGCCATTGTCAATGTGCTACAGCAGTATGGGGTGCTGGCCCTTCCGGAAGAGGTGCTCAGGGTGGTGCGCTGGATGTGTATTGCCGTGCTGGTTGCTTTGGGGGTGCGGAAACGCTCCCTTACTGTCTGGATCCTGATCAGCATGGTGGTGGGTGCTGAGATCGGCTACGATTTCCCGGAGGTGGCCACTAGCCTGAACGTGCTAAGCAAGGTTTTCCTCAAGCTGATCAAGACCATCATCGCGCCGCTGATCTTTGCCACGCTGGTGGTGGGCATTGCCGGGCACGCCAACCTGAAACAGGTGGGAAGTATGGGATGGAAGGCCCTGCTATACTTTGAGGTGGTAACTACGCTGGCCCTGTTTATAGGTCTGGCAGCCATTAACATAAGCAAAGCTGGTGTAGGCATCGATGCTGGCCTGGCCCAGACCCATGAGGAAATACAGGCAGTGCCCGCACAGACCACGTCTGAGATCATCCTGCACGTTTTCCCGGAGAACATCGCCAAGTCTATTGCCGAGGGCCAGGTGCTGCAGATCGTGGTTTTCAGTGTGATATTTGCGATTGCCCTGGCCATGGTGCCGGAGAAGAAGCGCAAGCCCATGCTCGATTTTTGCGAGAGCCTTGCCGAGGTCATGTTCAAGTTCACCAAGATCATCATGTACTTCGCACCGGTGGGCGTAGGAGCTGCTATTGCCTACACGGTGGGGCATATGGGCTTTGGCATACTGCTGAACCTGTTCCAGCTGCTGGCCACGCTGTATGTGGCGCTGCTGGCGTTTGCGGTGCTGGTGCTGCTGCCGATTGCCCTGATTGCGCGGGTGCCGGTAAAGCGGTTTCTGCAGGCTATCTCAGGGCCGGTTTCTATTGCCTTTGCCACTACCAGCTCGGAGGCAGCCCTGCCCCGTGCCATGGAGGAGATGGAGAAACTGGGGGTGCCACGGCGTATAGTGGCCTTTGTGATGCCGACGGGCTACAGCTTTAACCTGGACGGGACGACGCTGTACCTGGCGCTGGCCTCAGTGTTCGTGGCCCAGGCCGCAGGGGTGGACCTGTCGCTGGAGCAGCAGCTGGTGATTGTGTTTACGCTCATGCTCACCTCCAAAGGGGTGGCCGGCGTGCCGCGCGCTTCGCTGGTGATTCTGCTGGGAACAGTTGCCTCGTTTAACCTGCCTGTGTGGCCGGTATTTGCCATCCTGGGTATAGACGAACTGATGGACATGGCCCGTACCTCTGTGAATGTGACCGGTAACTGCCTGGCTACTGCCGTGGTAGCCCGGTGGGAAGGTGAGTTTGACCCGCAGCCGGAGGTTGGGTTGGTAGAGACAACAAACCCTGAAGCTGAACCTTTAGTTGAACAAGAAAGCAAGATACATGTTTAGGGTGCAAATGAAGCCATTTTCTGAAGCCGGGCTTGTACATGGGCAGCGCCTTCCAAAGGTTCCCCGACACAGCCCCCAATTGTCTGATATAGTGAAAAGGGCTGCGCTAAGAGCAAGCGCAGCTGCAACACTTTTTTAGCAGTATAGGCGAATTTTGCCATTTAAAGTAGCTCAGGTTGATGTAACTTAGAGCCGTAATCCTAAAAAGTAACTAAACTCAGGCTCTTTGCGGGCCATCTCCTTTAGAAAATGGATAGTAATTTATCGTTCTGGATCTTCTTTAATTTATTTGTGATAGTAATGCTGGTGTTGGACCTTTTCGTCTTTCACCGGAAGCCACACGCGGTAACGCTGAAGGAGGCCCTGCTGACGAGCTTGTTCTGGATAGTGCTGGCCCTTGGGTTTAATGTGCTGGTGTACTACTGGCGCGGCGAGCAGGCGGCCATGGAATTTCTGACGGGCTACCTGATAGAAAAGTCGCTGAGCGTCGATAACCTTTTCGTGTTTATACTTATATTCGGCTACTTTGGTGTGCCGCTGAAGTATCAGCATAACCTCTTGTTCTGGGGTGTGTTCGGGGCACTGGTGCTCAGGGCTATCTTTATACTTGTAGGTGTGGCTTTGATCACGAAGTTCCACTTCCTCATCTACATACTGGGTGCCTTCCTAATATACACCGGCATTAAGATGGGCATGAGCAAGGGGGCCGAGGTAGACCCGGCGGATAACCCGCTGGTGAAGTGGGCCAGCCGCCACCTGCCCATCACCAAATCGGCGGTAGGCGGCAAGTTCTTTACCAAAGTAAACGGTAAATGGCATGCCACTCCTATGTTCCTGGTACTGATCATGATCGAGAGTACGGACGTGGTATTTGCGGTTGATTCCATACCGGCTATCCTGGCCATCTCAAAGGATCCGTTTATCGTTTATACTTCTAACGTGTTTGCGTTGCTGGGCCTCAGGGCCTTATACTTTGCCCTGGCCGGAATTATGCAGCTGTTCCACTACCTGCATTACGGGCTGTCGGTTATACTTGCCTTTATTGGTGTAAAGCTGCTGATCAGCGATTTTTATAAAATCGATATGGGGTACGCGCTGATGGCAGTAGGGGCCATTCTGGCCATTTCCGTCATCGCCTCGCTGCTCTTCCCGAAGAAAGACAGCGAACTGCCCACGCCGCCCAAACCAGACGAAGAGTAGGGTAATGGCTGCCGCATAAGGTGGCGGGCTGCTTCAGGGTCAGGCACGAGGCTGCCTATGAGATGCAAATGACGTGACGGCAAACCAGACAAGTAAACAAGGGAAATAATGTACATAACTTAAAAACAGCTAATGACAGTATCAGTAGAATTGGTTCTATTCGGGGTGTCCATCCTCTTCTTTCTAAGTATATTGGCCGGAAAGGCCGGCTATAAGTTTGGCGTACCTGCCTTGCTGCTCTTCTTATCGGTGGGCATGCTTTCAGGGAGTGATGGACTGGGAATTCAATTTGAAAATATATACGTAGCGCAGACCATCGGTACGGTGGCGCTCTGTATCATCCTCTTCTCGGGAGGGATGGATACCAAAATAGCTGACATACGCCCCATTATGGCGCAGGGGGTGGTTCTGGCCACCTTCGGCGTACTGGTAACCGCCTTACTGACCGGCGTGCTTATCTGGTGGATACTGGGCATGACCTTGCCCTCCGCCGGCATAGGGCTAGCCACCGCGCTGCTGCTGGCTGCTACGATGTCGTCCACCGACTCGGCCTCTGTATTTTCCATACTTCGCTCCAAAGGGTTGAACCTGAAAAACAACCTGCGCCCGATGCTGGAGCTGGAAAGCGGCAGTAACGACCCGATGGCCTATATCCTCACCATCACGCTGATCGAGATTATTAAAATAGAATCCGGGGTAAGCTACTGGGCTGCCGGCGGTATGCTGGTGATGCAGCTGGCCATCGGAGCCATCGCCGGTTACCTGCTCGGCAAGTTGGCCGTGCGGGCCATCAACTACCTGCAGATCGACAACGCCTCGCTTTACCCCATTTTGGTGTTTACGTTCTGTATCTTCATTTTCTCCTTCACCTACTTTATTAAGGGCAACGGCTTCCTGGCGGTTTACATCGGAGGACTTGTTATCGGTAACTCCAAGTTTGTGCATAAGCGCTCTTCGCTCAATTTCTTCGACGGCATGGCCTGGATGAGCCAGCTCCTGATGTTCCTTACGCTGGGCTTGCTGGTAAACCCGCGCGAGCTTGTTCCCATCATCATACCCGGCCTTTTAATAAGCATCCTGATGATTTTCGTGACGCGCCCGCTCAGCGTGTTTCTGTGCCTGGCGCCTTTCCGTAAAATGGGTATCAAGGATAAACTGTTTATATCATGGGTAGGGCTGAGAGGGGCAGTGCCGATCATCTTCGCGATTCTGCCACTGGCAGAAGGTGTGCCTCATGCCCGGCTGATGTTCAACATCGTGTTCTTCTGTACGCTGGTATCGCTGGTCGTGCAGGGCACCTCACTTTCTAAAATGGCCGTGTGGTTGGGGCTGGCCGATAAGCCTGATGAGCTACAGAAACTGAAGGACTTCGATGTAGAGTTCTCTGACGAGATAAAGTCTGTGATGACGGAGATGCGGGTAACGGCGGCGGCCTTTAAAGACGGAAACCGCCTGATGGACCTGCCCCTGCCTGACAAGACACTGGCCGTAATGGTGAAGCGGGAAGGGAAGTATTTCGTGCCTAAAGGCAGTACAGAGCTGCAGGAAAGCGATGTGCTCCTCCTGATAACCGATGATCAGCAGGCGCTGATGGAGACCATGCGGGGGATGGGCGTAGCCGGCACGACGGCCTAAACAAACATACGCTAGATCTGCAGAAAACTTATGGAAATCCTCATTCTGGTTCTTTTAACGCTGCTTAACGGCTTTTTCGCCCTTTCGGAGCTATCTATTATATCAGTCAACAAAAGCAGAATTGCCGAGAAAGCCCAGCAGGGGAACCGCAAGGCCCAGACGGTGCAGCGGCTGCTGGAGTCTCCCGAAGACTTCCTCTCGGCCATCCAGGTGGGCATCACGCTGATCGGTATCATCACAGGTGCTTATGGCGGGGCCGCCTTGTCGGACGACGCCAGCCAGTTAATTAGCCGATCTGCCTTCCTGGCGCCGTATGCGGATACCCTCGCCATTGTACTGGTGGTGAGCGTGATTACGTATTTCTCTATTGTGGTAGGGGAGTTGATTCCTAAGACCCTGGCCCTTGCCAACGCCGATACCATTGCCCTGACGGTGGCACCCATTATCAACGTCTTTGCCACTATCACCAAGCCTCTGGTGCACCTGCTGTCAGGTTCCACCAGCTTTGTGACAAAGGCGCTGGGGGTGAAGGAGCCGTCGGAGGAGAAGCTGTCGGCAGGGGAGATACGCCAAATCATCAAGACTGCCGGACGGCAGGGGGTGCTGGCCAAGGATGACCTGGTGCTGCACCAGAATATCTTCACCTTCTCGGGGCAGCGCGCCAAAAACCTGCGCACGCACCGCATGGAGGTGGAGTACGTGGATATCAACCAACCCCTGGAGGCGATAAAGGAAGTGGTGCAGCAAAGCGGCCATACCAAGTTCCCCGCCGTGAGCGGCAGCTTCGACAATGTGGTGGGCATTCTGACGGCCAAGCGCTTTTACGAGTACCTGGCGGAGGAGTCGGAAGCGCCCCTGGAGAGTATTTTGCAGGAGCCTATTTATGTACCCGAAACCATGCTGGCCAGTGCCGTACTGAACGTGTTTAAGCGGCAAAAGCAGTACCTGGGGATTGTGGTGGATGAGTATGGCACCGTGGAGGGCATTATCACCCTGCATGATATTCTGGAAGCCATTGTGGGTGATTTACCGGACCTGGAGGAGGTGGAAGAACAGGAGATCGTGGCACGGGAGGATGGCTCCTTGCTAATAAACGGTTCCATAGAGCTGATCGAGCTGAACAGGGCACTGCGGCAGGAGCTGTTTGCCGAGCACAGCGACCATTATGCTACTCTGGCCGGCTTTATCGTGTATACGCTGGGCAGGCTGCCCGCCACCGGCGACAAGCTGCAGTACGAAGGGTACGACCTGGAGGTAGTTGACATGGACGGGCACAGGGTGGACAAGGTGTTGCTGGCGAAGCGAGACACTGCTCAACCCGTTTCCTAGATCCTGCTTCTGTTAACTTTACCCGCGCATCTCCGGTGAAGTATAAAAACCCTGAGCCATACTTCAGGCAATCGCAAAAAACACATTCATGCTTTAAGAGCTTCACCAGCCAAGCCTTTGCAGCCTGCAAAGGCTTGTTTTGTTTAAGGCTTACCGTTGGGTTTATACTTCCGTGAGCTGGTTGCAGTGGCGGGGCAGCCTTGAGAAAGTATAATCTTTGCAGCAAGCAGAGGTTTTGGTGTTTAAAAAATATGTGTTTCTGTTAAACAAAATAACCGGAAGCGTGTAGTATAAACACTAAAATAAAAAGTGAATTATGAGGCTGCTGTTTATACTTGCTTTGCTACTGCCCACGCTAACCCTTGCCCAAACAGGCATCATCACCGGCACGGTACGGGACCGGAACACCCAGGAGCCCCTCATCGGGGTGTCGGTGCAGGTGGCGGGAACGCAACTGGGCACGGTGAGCAACGAACAAGGCGCTTTCAGGATAGAGGGTATACCGGTGGGCAGCTATACGGTGCAGAGTTCTTACATCGGGTATCAGCCGCAGTCCAGGTTCAACGTTAACATAACGGTGGGCAACGTGCAGATCCTTAACTTCGAGCTGGCACCGGCCACCAGCCAGTTGCAGCAGGTGGAGGTGGTGGCCAACCGCCGGCAAAGCGCCGCTGTAGCCGACCTGATTACGCCGCTCTCGGTGCAGAGCCTTACCACAGAGGAAATCCGCAGCAACCCCGGCGGTAACTTTGATATCTCAAAGGTGGTGCAGGTGCTACCGGGCGTGGCTACCAACGGTACCAGCGGCGGCCGCAACGACCTAATCATTCGTGGCGGCGCGCCCAACGAAAACGTGTACTACCTCGATGGCATCGAAATCCCGCTCATCAATCACTTCTCCACCCAGGGCAGTTCCGGCGGGGCCACGGGCATCCTGAACGTTTCGTTTGTAGAAGACCTGAAAGTAAGCTCCTCGGCTTTTGACGCACGTTACGACAATGCGCTGGCCTCCGTGTTTGAGTTCAGGCAGCGCTATGGCAACCCCGAGCGTTTTTCGGGCAACGTGCGGCTGAGCGGTTCAGAGTTCGCCACCACGCTGGAAGGACCGGTGGGGGCAAAAACGACGTACCTCGTGTCGGCGCGCCGTTCCTACCTGCAGTTTTTGTTCAAGCTGCTCGATTTGCCCATCCGCCCAAACTACTGGGATTTCCAGTACAAAGTAGACCACAAGCTAAACGATAAAACCTCCATTTCCTTTATTGGGGTAGGGGCCATTGATGACTTCTCGTTTGGCGTGCCGCGCGAAAGCACCCCGGAAAACGAGTACATCCTGCGCTCTACGCCTTACATCAACCAGTGGAACTATACCACGGGTGTGGCCGTGAAAAGGCTCATCACCGATGGCTATGTGAACCTGGCTCTGAGCCGCAACGCTTTCGACAACTCCCTGGACAAGTATGAGGCTGCCGAAGAAGGAGAGAACCAAGCATATACCTTGAAAACCAATTCACGGGAAACGGAAAACAAGCTGCGGCTGGACGTGAACAAGTATAAAAACGGGTGGCGCTATGCTTATGGTGTGTCGGGGCAGTATGCGCAGTTTACGAACGACATTTTCAGCGTGATCCGCAAAGAGCTGCGCGACGAGCAGAACAACCTGGTGCAGCCGGGCGTGACGCTGGACTACAACACGAACCTGGACTTTTTCCGCTACGGCGCCTTTGGGCAGGTGTCCAAGTCGGTGCTGGATAACAAACTGGGGCTGTCGCTGGGCATCCGCACCGACATGAACTCCTTTACCGAGGATGGTAACAACCCGCTGAAAACGCTGTCACCGCGTTTAGCCATTTCTTACCTGCTCAACGATAAATGGACGGTAAATGCCTCGTCGGGCATTTACTACAAGCTGCCTATTTATACCGTGTTGGGCTACCAGGAGGACGGCCAGTACCTGAACAAGCAGGCCGATTACACCCGCTCCATCCATTACGTGCTCGGTACGGAGTTTCTGCCGCGCCAGGATTTGCGCTTTACGCTGGAAACCTTCTACAAAGACTACAGCAACTACCCGGTGTCCGTTCGGGATGGCATTTCGTTGGCAAACCAGGGCGGCGACTTTGGCGCGATTGGCAACGAGGCAGTCGTGACGAACGGTAAGGGCCGGGCTTACGGGGCTGAGTTTTACCTGCAGAAAAAGCTGACGGGCACCGTGTTCTCGGTGCTGTCTTATACCTATGTGGTGAGCGAGTTTGCCGGACTGGATGGACGTTACGTGTCCAGCGCCTGGGATTACCGCCACCTGGTGTCGGGGCTGGTGGGCAAGAAGCTGCCGCGCAACTGGGAGTTCGGAGCTAAGTATCGATATGCTGGCGGTGCGCCTGCTACGCCTTTCGACCTGGAAGCCTCGCGCCGCAATTATGCCTCGCTGGGGGTAGGTATTCTGGATTACAGCCGCTTGAACTCCGAGCGCCTGCAGCCTTTCAGCCAGCTCGACGTGCGCATCGACAAGAAGTGGAACTTCAACCGCATCACCCTCGACCTGTTCCTGGACATTGCCAACGTGCTGGGCAGCAACACGCCAGGTTTTGACCGTTATACCTTCCAGCGCAACGAAAGCAACACCGGCTTTGCCACCACCGACGGCAACCCGCTGCGCCTGGACGGCAGCAACGCCATTCCGGTGGTACTGGAAAATACCGATGGCAACCTGGTACCCACGCTGGGCTTTATCGTTGAGTTCTAAAAGCCTTGCGTAAAGTATAAACCTAAAGCACCATGTACCTATACTATGAAAAATATCAAAACACTGGCCCTGCTGAATGCCCTGTTCTTTCTGGTGCATTTAGTGCCCTCGCAGCTAACACAGCTAAAGCTTTTTAATAACCAGACCATCGGCGATGTATCGGATAAGTATCCGGCGCTTTTTACGCCTGCAGGCATTACCTTCTCCATCTGGGGCGTGATTTACCTGGCGCTGTCCGCCTTCTGTATATACCACCTGCTCAAAGCCTTTAAAGAGCCGGCCCACCATGAGGCAAACGCAGACCTGCAGCGGCTAGGCTACTTATTTATAGGTAACAACCTGGCCACCGGCCTCTGGACCATTGCCTGGGTAAACGAGTGGCTGCTGGTGTCGGTGGTGCTTATACTTATCCAGTTGGTAACGCTGCTGGCCATGCACCTGCGGCTGAATATTTTAGATCATTTTCGCTCTGCAGCCTCGCGCTGGCTAACGCAGGTGCCGCTCAGTTTATACTTTGGCTGGATAATTATTGCCACGGTCGCCAATATCAGTTCGGCTTTAGTGGGCTTAGGTTGGGATGGCTTTGGAGTGGATGCAGCGACCTGGACAGTCATTATGATTGTGGTGGCCACGCTGGTTGTGGCGTTTGTCACTATCAGCAGGTCCAATCTGTTTGTGGGGCTGGTGGGCATGTGGGCACTTTACGGCATTATCCTGAAGCATCGCGAGCTAAGTATGGAAGCAAGCCCGCAAATTATACTTACCGCCTGGGTTGGCCTGGCGGTACTGGGGGTAACGGTTCTTTTTATACTTTACCGCAGCACGTTGGTAAGGGAAAGGGCCTCTGCTACCTCGAGCCAAGTATAAAATGTGGAGCGGGATTGATACCGCAAAGTATAACTTATACTTTCCCGTCTGGCTTTTTTGTTAAACTTTTCCCACTGCCGGTAGGCTAAACCCGTGCTTTGGCAAGGCCGGGCTTTCCAGTATATCTTTATAGTTTCTTTAGGCAGTATTGAAGTATAAAGCGTATACTTACATCTGGTATACAAAGGGTAAATGGAAGGACAGAAGCAGATAAGGGTTATTATAGCAGACGACCATATCATTTTGCGACAGGGCTTGCGCATGCTGCTGGAGCAGGATAAAGAGCTGGAGATAATAGGCCAGGCCAACAACGGCAGGGAAGTGCTCAGCAAGCTGGCAGAGTCCGGGGCAGATGTGGTGCTTATGGATATAAACATGCCGGAGATGGATGGCTTTGAAACCACAGAAGCGGTGGGGCGTCAGTTTCCGGAGGTAAAGGTAATTGCCCTGTCGATGCACAACAACCTGCCCTTTGTGCAGAAGATGCTGGCAAGCGGGGCCTCGGGCTACCTGCTTAAAACCACCAGCAAGGAAGAGCTTTGCGCCGCCATCAAGCTGGTGGCAGGAGGAGGCAGGTACATTAGCGGGGACATCTCGGTAAAACTGGTGGAGCAAGCGTCGCAACCGGTTCCTCAGGCGGCCAGCCAGCTCCTGGACGACAAAAAACTCTCGAAACGGGAGGTGCAGGTACTCACGCTCATCGCCGAGGGCTATACCAATGCGGAGATTGCCGAAAAGCTTTTCACCAGCAAGCGCACCATCGAAACGCACCGGCAGAACATCCTGGAGAAAACGCAGGCTAAAAACACGGCCAACTTGATAAAGTATGCCTTCGAGCACAAGATCATCGGGGTTGATAACCAGCTATAGCAAAAGAGCAGTTGCACAAAGTATAAAGGGGCGCCGGGGTACATAGCCCCGGCGCCCCTTTATACTTTGTGGCTTAGTGGTTTGTACTATTTACCCCCTGGAGCAGAGCTGCTTCATTCTACACTCAATGGCCTTAAACTTTCTGTTATTCTGCTAAGAAACTTGGTAGAAAGGAGGTTAAGCCTGCACTACAAGCCCCCAGGATCCTTTCAGGATGACAAGGTGAAGGGAATGTAATGGTTCTGCTTCAAAGGAGGGGACTTATTTTCAAGTATAACTCCCGTCCCTGGAGGGATTAGGTATAAGCCTACACCTTCCCCAAAGTATAAATCGCAACCTACGTTTTATACTTTTTGCAGGGACAGCGGATGAAGCGGCAGCCGGACCTCAACGGAGGTGCCCTGGCCGGGGGAGGAGCTAAGGCTGCAGGAGCCGTTCAGCAGCTTAACGCGGTCTTGTATAGAACTCAGCCCGATTCCCTTGGCAGGCAGCTTATCCGGGTTAAAACCAACGCCATTGTCTTCAGCCGTCAGGATGAGGGTGTCGTCCTCGTTCCGGAGCAGCAGGCTGGCGGCAGTGGCCTTGGCGTGTTTCAGAATATTGTTGGCCAGTTCCTGGGCAATCCGGTAAAGCACTATTTGCAGGTTCTTGTCCAGCTCTTTGGGCAGGTTGACCACCATGCACTGTAGCTTCAGAGACTTGCTGCTGAGCGAGTTGCCAATGTCGAGGAAGGCTGCCTCTAGGCCAAATTGCCCCAATACGGCAGGCGTCAGCTCATGCGAAAGGCTGCGCGTTTGGTTGATGGCCTGCTCCAGGATGTGGTCTACCTGCGCCAGGGCAGCCGCTGCCTTCGGGTCGGGGGCCATACGCTGGCCGTGCAGCAGGTCCAGGTGAATTTTCGCCGCGTACAGTTGCTGGCCCACGCCGTTGTGCAGGGCCTCCGAAATCCTGCGCCGCTCCTCTTCCTGTGCCTGAAGTATAGCCAGCAGCAAGGCCTTTTGCTGGTCCAGGCGCATTCTGTTGTTTTCGGCCTCCAGTTGCTTCAGTGCCGAGATGTCCTGCACCACGCTGATGTAATGGGTGGGCTTGCCGGCGGCGTCGCGTTTAAATACCTTACCCCTTGTCCTGTACCAGGTGGTCTTGTCCTCCTGCAGCACACGGTACTCCAGCGAGTATATTTCCCCGTCAGCGGCTGTGCGGAAGCGGTCTATATACCTGTTTAATAGTGTCCGGTCCTGGGGGTGGGCGCGTTCCAGAATCTTGGCGTAATCAAGGGTGAGGGTCTCGTGGAAACAGGGCTCGTTGCCCAGGTAGGCGCTCCTGTTCACGAAGTCCACCTTGTTTGTTTGCAGGTTAAACAGCATGATAAAGTCCGGCGTGGCGTCCATTATCTGCTCAATAAATATTGTATTCTCCCGCAGTTCCTGCTCTGCCTCCTTCAGTTGCGTAATATCGAAATAGGTTACTAGCACCCCATCGTCAAACTTGCGGGCATACACCTGCGACCATACTTCCCGATGTTCAAAACGCACTTGGGCTTCCCCCGTCCAGTCCTGGCCTAGCTCAACCACTTCCTTAAAGTTGGCAAGTAGCGCCGCAGGCAGCACGCCCAAAGCCTCCTCGCCAAACTTTCTGCCTACCAGGGAGTCGCGGGTGGCTCCGCGCAATAGGTTGCTGTTGGTTAGCACGTACTCAAAATCAGAGATCTCTCCGCTGCTGTCCCGGATGGCTTTAAGCACCATGATGTTGCTGGAGGTGTTCTCGAGTACGGAGGCCAGGAGTTCCCTGCTTTCCTGCATGGCCTCCGTGCGTTCGCTTACCTCCTGCTCCAGCAGGGCGTTATGGTTGGCAATCACCTCCTCGGCCAGCTTGTGCTCGTGTATGTCGGTGGCGGCCCCAAACCACTGCAAGGCCTTGCCCTGGGTGTCCTTTATGGGCAGCGCCTGTATCAGAAACCACCGATATGCGCCTGCGGCATTGCGGAGGCGGTATTCCTGGCGCAGCGGGCCGGCTTCTTCCGCCGCTTTCTCGAAGTTGTGCCATACATGCTTCTGGTCGTCCGGATGCAGGACCTTTAGCCAGCCAAAGCCCGCCAAATCCTGCTCTGTAAGCCCGGTATACTCAAACCAGCGC
This sequence comes from Pontibacter chinhatensis, assembly GCF_900113285.1. Classification (GTDB taxonomy): domain Bacteria; phylum Bacteroidota; class Bacteroidia; order Cytophagales; family Hymenobacteraceae; genus Pontibacter; species Pontibacter chinhatensis. Next base: position 247,539 of record NZ_FOOT01000006.1, on the reverse strand, counting down.
TGGCTGTACCAACTGATAGCGCCGGCAGCGCCGTTTATCCAGAGCAGGTCCGGCACCAGGTTCACCACCGTCCGGAAACGGTCTTCACTCTCGCGCAAGGCCTTCTCCGCTTCTCTTTGCTCGGTGATGTTACTGAACAGGACAGCGACGAGACGGTCATCGGGGTTGCCGATGCGAAAAGCATACACATCAAACCAGATACCGAGGGAATGCACTTCCTCCACCAGCCGTATGGGCTTGCCGGTTAGGGCCACCTGCCCATATTGCTCTATCCAGAATGGCTCTATGCCTGGCAGCAGCTCCCGAACTGTTTTGCCCTGCGCATTTTTGATCGATGTTTGCTGCTTAAAGGCGGGGTTTACCTCCAGATAGCGATAATCCACAGGCCTCTGGTGCTCATCAAAGTATAACTCCAGGATACAGAAGCCCTGATTTATGGAGTTGAACAGGGTATGATACTTATCCGCTGTGTTTGGCAGGGTTTCGTGCTCCTGCCGCCCGGATGGGGTTAGCTTAAGGATGATATAAAGTATAGCCCCAGCCTCGTCTGTTACGGGCGAAGATTGCACCTGCCATGGTTGTGCCGTCCGGCTTTGCAGGAGGCTAATGTGTTGCGACTCCTCTTGGCTCAGAGCCTTTTGCACCGCATCGTGTACCAGAGCTTCCACGTCATCCGGGGCAGTAGCGTCCGTACTGGTGAAGATATCGACCACCGACTTGCCCACCATACTTTTTCGGGAGGCCGACATGGCGTTTAGCAAGGCATCCGATGCCGTGAGCACCTCCAGGTCTGGAGAAAGAACCAGGTAAAGGTCAGGCACTTTTTCCAGCGCTCTTAGTATCGCGACAGGTATTTTAGCGGTAATGTTCATACTTTATTTTAAACGAGCAGCGTCTTCTAAAGGCTGACGGACGGCCCCATAAGTTATCTATAAAGCAGGCCCCGTACAACCTGGCGCTTAACTTCTAGTGCAAATGTGCTGTAAAAAGCGCTATACATAGTAACTTGCGATGTTGTTTTACGGGCACGCCCGGAAACACATACCAATTATAAATCCGGAAAGCCGGTAAATTTGCCATAAGTGCCTATAGCGTACTTTCCTGCCCTGCGGAAGTGCCGCCATCCTGTAAGAACTGTGGTGCAAGCAAACCAAAACAGGGGCGAGAAAGTATGAACTATAGCCAACGCCTGCAATCAACACACATGAGAACACACACCAAAGAAACCCAGGACAACCTGACACCCGAGAAAGCCCTTGAGATTCTGAAGGAAGGCAACCAGCGCTTTATCAATAACCTAAAGGCTAACCGCAACCTGCTGCAGCAGGTAAACGAAACCTCAGAAGGGCAATTCCCTTTTGCCGCTGTTCTGAGCTGCATCGACTCCCGAACGTCGGCCGAGCTGATTTTTGACCAGGGGCTGGGGGATATCTTCAGCATCCGCATAGCTGGCAACGTGCTGAACGAGGACATCTTGGGAAGTATGGAGTTTGCCTGCAAACTGGCTGGGTCCAAGCTGGTGCTGGTGCTGGGGCACACCCGCTGCGGCGCCATTTACGGTGCCTGCAACCACGTGGAGCTGGGACACCTGACAGGTCTGCTGGATAAGCTGAAACCGGCCATCGAGAGCGAAACAACCACCCCTGCAACCGAGCGCAGCGGTAAGAATACTGATTTCGTGTATAATGTAACGGTCAACAACGTGCACCACACCATCCGCCGCATCCGGGAGGAGAGCCCGATACTGGCCGCCATGGAGCAGGAGGGAAGCATTAAGATAGTGGGCGGCCTCTACGAAGTGGCAACAGGCCTGGTGACCTTCTACGAGGACTAACCCCACCTTAGCACATTAAGTATAATTTTCGCATCGTAATTAATACGGATGCCTTTACATGTTGCAGGCTGGCCTGGCAGAACCTCTGCCAGGCCAGCCTGTTCTTTTCTGCACCCCCTGTTTTGGGCATAGAAGGTCGATATGTCATTAATCCGCTATGCCACCTATAACACCTAGCCTGCGAATTGAATGCGGTCATATTTTGCGGTAAATACGTAGTGCCTGCGGGAAGCCGGTATTTCAGGGGTATTAAGCTGTAAAATGAGCCTGTCTGGCAGCTAGGCAAAGTATAGAACCGTAAAAATCTAGTAATATTGAGCTGTCGGGTTAGTGTTCTTAACGAGACTGACCAGGCTGTGAAAACTGGGAGCGGCCATACCTAATCTGGGTGCTGAGGATGGTCCTCCCTTTTTTCACATTAAAAGATACGATCATTGTTCTCAGATTTTCTTCTCTCCCGATGGCGTTGGAGAGGTAGAAACTATCATAGCTTCCTATAACCAGGCTTTCACATAATCTTTCATGTGATACCCCAACCCCAATGAACGCCTGGTACCAGAAACTTCTGTTTAAAGTCAAACAGTACAGCGCCGGTACTCTGTGCCGGCGCTGCATTTTTATGAATACAGCCCGAGTGAAACAATTTGAAGGCTGTTGGCAGTATCAGGAGGGGAACAAGAAACTATAAACCCCGAGGATATGGAAGAGAAAAGACAACTGAAAACGCTGGTGTCGGTGCTTGAGAAGGTGCGCCAGGAGGGTTATACCCTCGACTTCAGGGTAACAGACGAAGGCGTGCTGAGCACCATGGATAGCAAGCAGCAGTTTAGGCCCGAGCAGGTGCAAATCGTTAATTTCTACCGGTTTGAAGGCGAAAGCTACCCGGGCGACATGGCCATACTTTATGTGCTGGAAACAGATACCGGAGCCAAAGGTACCATCTCGGATGCCTACGGAACGTATGCTGACGACACAGTGGAAGCCTTTATGAGGCAGGTAAAAGACCTCGGTAAGGACCTGGACAAACACAGCCGTTAAGCCGACAGCTCAATTTGTAAGTGCACCCAACATTGCAAACGTTCACCCTTGAAAGGAGCGAGTTTTAAATGGCAAAGCGTAACGTAACAGAACAGCACAAAAACAAAAAAGAGGCCCCGTTGCCGAAAGGGCGCCTGTTGGCAATAGGAGGAAAAGAGAGCAAAGGGGGAGGAGAAGAGCTAAAGCCGGAGCAGTCAACCAACGTCGACTTTGAGAGCGAGGAAATTCTCAAATACTTTATTAATGCGCTAAAGGGCAGCAATCCCACTGTAGCCGTGTTGCCTACGGCTTCGAACTTACCCGAGGAAATAGGCAAGGAGTATACCAGGCTCTTCAAGGAGCTGGGAGTAGAGAACGTGGAGGTGCTCGATATCCGGACCCGCGAGGACGCGCAGGACCCCAAAAACTATGAAATCATCCAGAAAGCTGCGGGGATTTACTTTACCGGTGGCGACCAGTTGCGGCTGACCTCCATTCTGGGGGGCACCAGGCTGCTGCAGCTCATGAAAGAGCGCTACACTTACGAAGAGATCATCATAGCCGGAACCAGTGCGGGCGCCACGGCCCTGTCCACCCCCATGATCTACGAGGCCGATACCCACGGAGGCTTTCTGAAGGGCGATGTGCGCATCACCACCGGGCTGGAGTTCCTCAAGAACGTAGCCATTGACACGCATTTCATCGAACGCGGGCGCCTGGTGCGCATGGCCCAGTGCATTGTCACCAACCCCGGCTGTATCGGCCTGGGGCTGGAGGAGGATACTGCGGTCTGCGTTTCGGAGGGGCGCGAGCTGCAGGTGTTGGGCAGCGGCCTGGTCACCATCATAGACGGCATGGGTATGTCCAAGACAAATATCTACGACATCGGGACCGGAGAGCCCTTCTCAGCGCGTAACCTGTGCGTGCACCTGCTCAGCCCGGGCGAGAAGTATAGAATCCCTACCTGGGACGAGCTGCACGTGTAAAACAGGGCTATGGGCGCATCTACCATCCGGCCGGGGCCTAGCTTGGTGGCAATGCTGCAAGGTGGCTATTGGCTGATTACGGGTATCTGGCCATTCATCCATCTGAAAAGCTTTGTGTGGGTAACAGGGCCCAAGCAGGACTACTGGCTGCTGTACACGGTGAGCGTACTTATCACTGTAATTGGTGGGACGCTACTGGCGGCAGGCCTGCGAAAGCGGGTGACGCAGGAGATAAAAGGCCTGGGCATCGCCGCTGCGGCCGGTTTGATAGGGATAGATGTATACTACGCCCTGACTGATGTAATCAGAAACATATACCTGCTGGATGCCGTGGCCGAAGCCGTACTAATTGTACTCTGGTTTTGGGTAAGATCCGGGGAGATAAGCGAGAAAAGCGTATAACCACCACTGAAAACAAATTTTGGATGCATCATGCAAGGGAAGCCAAACTTCGCCCCAGACACTACCCGTTAATAACGGAGCTGAACAAAGAGGAGGAACAGGTACTGAACGGCCAGGCCATGAGCCGGAGAAGTATAGCTGTGAGCCTGCTGCAGGAGTACCAGACGCTGCCCCTGCAGCCCCGCCTGGTGCCGAGCGCTGACGGCGCCCTCAAGGCGTTGGCCTTAACCATACCTGCCTATGCCATGGCTGGCGAGGATAATCCCTACTGGAAAGTATACACCGACCTCATCCTTAAATTACCCTCTTACGCCAGGTTCTTTATACTTGCGCATGCCTCGGTAAGGGAGAGCGTGCAAGAATGGGTGCAGGAGCAGGCGCTGGAGCACCGGGTGCAACTGGCCACCGTGCCCGACGCCATAGAAATGACGGTGTGGGCGGAGGATGACTTTGAGCTGGTGCATGACCCGGACGGGGTACCCTATATGGTGCAGCCACACTCTAACCGCAGGGCCGGCGACGAGTTAGCTAGCTACTATGCTGCCCGGCAGTTTGGCTGGCAGCGGGTGAAGGTGCCGGTATACTTTGAGGGGGGCAATGTGCTGGTAGGGGATGATTTTTTTCTGCTGGGGGCCAACTACGGGGTAGATACTTTCCTGGACCTGCGCTACATGCTACAGGGGGAGGGCAACCATCTGAAGAAAAAGCTGACGGAGCTGTACCAGCAGTACCTCGACAGAGACAGGATTTTATACCTTATCTGCACCACGTTGCAGCTTCCGGCTGAACAGGAACGTCTCATCAAACTCAACGGCGAAGACTGGAAAGAGATACTGTACGCCAGGAATACCGAAGGTACCGTGCAGCCCATCTTTCACATCGATATGTTTTTGACATTGGCAGGCCGCAACGCGCAGGGCAAGTACCATGTGTTGGTCGGGGACCCGCGCGTGGCCTCCCGGATGCTGGGCAACAACTTTGACGACCTGGCCACGCCCGAGGCCTTCGACGAGATAGCCGAGCTGCTGGAAAGGCTCAAGTTTGAGGTAATACGGAATCCGCTGCCGCTGGTGTATGTGGACGATGCGCAGGAGAAGGTGCGGAAGTGGTACTACGCCTCCTACAACAATGCGCTGGTGGAAGTAAATAGCCAGGAGGAGAAAACGGTCTGGTTGCCAACTTATGGCCATGGCAACTGGCAGGAGCTGCAGCAGGTGGACCAACGGAACAAGGAAATCTGGGAGGGCCTTGGCTTTACTGTAATCTTGCTGGAGGACTACCACCCGCTGGCGGAGTTTGCCGGCTCCGTGCATTGTATTACAAAGTATGTGGAGCGGGAGTAGCCTTTATACTTGCTGCTCCCTTCTCCCCGTGTACTTTTTATACTTCCTCGTCATCCCACAGCGCTATCACAGGCTTTTGACCGTCCGTGCTGTAGCCTCGCTTCATCAGGTTGGTGTTAAAGGCGAAGGCTATTTCGGCCTCCCCGTTCAGCGATACCAGGCCCATGTCACCTTTCAGGAATTTTGCATGCATGGTGATGGCTTTTTCTGCGGCTGCCTGCAGTTGCTCCCCGCCATACTTTACCTGGGCATATACTTCGTGGGCAATGGAGCCACGCATAATGATGTCGCCCTCTCCAGTGCAACTGACGGCACAATAGGGGTTGTTGGCATAGGTGCCGGCTCCGATTATGGGGCTATCGGAAACGCGGCCTTTCATGCGGTTCATTAAGCCGCCGGTAGAGGTACCGGCCGCCAGATTACCCTGCTGGTCCAGGGCAACGGCACCCACGGTGTCATGCCCCGCTATTTGCTCCTCCAAAACACTCTCGTGCCAGGCTTTCAGCTTTTCCTCGGTTACAAAGTAGGAGGGCTCCTTCAATTCCAGCCCCTGCCGGAGAGCAAACTCCTCCGCGCCTGTACCTGCCAGAAAGGCATGCTTACAGTGCTGCATGATCTCCAACGCCAGTTTTATCGGGTTTTTCACGTAGCGTACACTGCCCACAGATCCCGAGTTCAGGTTGCGGCCATCCATGATGGCGGCGTCAAAGTCGGCTTCCCCGAATTGGTTCAGGCTGCCGCCCCGGCCCGCGTTAAAGTGCTCGTTGTTCTCCATACTTTCTATGGCAGCCACAACTGCCTCCACGGCACTACCGCCTTTCTTAAGGATGGCGTTCCCGGTCCTGAGAGCCTCTTCTATTCCTTTTCTGTAAGCCTTTTCCTGGGCTTTGCTCACTTCTTTCCGTTTAACGGTCTCGGCACCGGCATGTATGGCAATGGCAAATTTTTTCATGTATAGGGTATGTATTTTATAGGCAGTGGGTGCCAGAGCTTTTACGGCTGATGCTGTGCGTTGTTTGCCGGTTTTTGCACAGTCTTGAGTCTTGTGCGCCTGACCAGGTGCGGGGGCAATGGGCAGCACGTTAAAAACAGGAGCCCCTGACCGCGGCCAGGGGCTCCTGTTGTATTTGCCTACGTTTCTAAATATTATACATGGGCGGCTCGCCTTCACGATACTGGACTGGGGCGCCTTCGTGTTGCCGGACCGGGGTGCCTTCGTAACGCTGCACTGGAGCATCTAAATGGCCTTTTTTATTCTTCCTTTTGTTCATCAGAGCGATGGCTGCGGCGCTGGCTGCCGCCACCACCGTACCGGTAAGCACCGGGTGCATCGAGGCACGCGTATAGAGGCTCTTTTTCATGACATGGCCCTTGTGGTTGCCGTGTTCCCTGCCATCGGCGCCGGGCTGGTGCAGGGAGCCCTCTATATGACGGGCGGGCTCATCGGTTACCTGTGCCTTCGTCATGAAGGTTTTATTTACCCAATCCACCAGGCTGGGTGCATACTTGTTCAGGCTGCTCATCATCTTCGAGCCGCTGCCCACAAAAATGTCGCGCTCCGGGTGCGTGGCGGCATGCAGTATAGCCACGGCAACTTCTTCCGGCGCATACACTGGCGGCGGCAGGGTAAGCTCATGATCGGTATAGTTGCGGGCGTGCTGCGGGTAGGGAGTGTCGATACCGGCGGGCTTGATCAGCGTGACGGAGACAGGCGCGGCCTCTTCCTCCAGCTCCATGCGCAAAGCATCCGTAAAGCCTTTTACGGCATGCTTGCTGGCGGCGTACATGCCCTGCAAAGGTATGGCCACATCCGACAGCTCGCTGCCAAGGTTAATGATAGCCCCGCCACGGTTGCGCAGGTGGCTTGCCGCAATCAGCGACCCGGACACCACGCCCCAGAAGTTGGTGTCGAAAAGGCGGCGGTTATCCTCCTCGCTTACTTCGGCCAGCTTGCCGTAAATAGACACGCCGGCGTTATTTACCCAGGTGTCGAAGCCCCCGAAGTGCCTGATGGCTGTCTCGGCCAGGCGCTGCACCTCCTCGCGGTTGCCCACATCCACCACCACGTACACGGCCTCTCCGCCTTCCATCCTGATTTGCTCGGTTACCTGCTGCAAGGCTTCCTCGTTTCTGGAGGCCAGCACCAGCCGGGCTCCTTTCTTAGCGGCTGCACGGGCCGTTACAAGTCCAATTCCGCTGGAGGCTCCGGTAATAACCATCACCTGCTCGCGAAGGGGTTTCAATGATATTGCCATAATCTTAAGTTTGTTTTCGTGTTTATACTTTGTTGTCTTAGGTTCATACGTTGCACCCCTCCGGTTAAGTTGTTCGGAAGTTCCTGTATCACATTGAATTACTGAGGAGCGGGAAAGGAAATTCAGCCGCTTCGGTATCTCTTCCTTTGCCTTTACACTGTGATGGATGTACCCATCTCGCCTCCGCCTCTTAAAAAATATTAGTCGAACCATTGTGGGAGCTAGATGCGGCGTGCTTTGATAAGGTCATCAGGTTGGGCTAAGGGGCGGCTGTTAAAAACGTGGGATAAGAAAGTGTTTTTAATTGAAAGGTAACGTAAGGCGGTAGTGAAGAGTTAATAAAACAGGGGAGCAAAAACACTGGCAGGTTTAAACTGTTTGGTACTGGGGAAAGCTATTTTATACTTGGCTAGATCATCAGGCGGGAAGTATAAACTGCTTCCTCAGGAGCAGTTCCCTGTTTAAGCATAAGAGAATTATATACACCCTGAACGGAATTTAACCGAGAAACTGTAAGCGTAAAAGTAACAAAGTAAAGTATGGAATTAGCGACATTTGGTAATGGCTGCTTCTGGTGTACAGAGGCCGTTTTTCAGGAGTTAGAAGGGGTGGAAACAGTGATGCCTGGTTATACCGGCGGACAGGTGGAGAATCCTACCTACAAGCAGGTTTGTAGCGGCACCACCGGGCACGCCGAAGTGCTGCAGGTAAGTTACAACCCCGATAAAATCAGCTACGAGGAGCTGCTGGAGGTTTTTTGGGCCACCCACGACCCTACTACCCTGAACCGTCAAGGCAACGATGTGGGCACCCAGTACCGCTCTGCCGTTTTTTACCATAACCAGGAGCAGAAGCAACTGGCGGAGAAGTATAAACAGGAGTTGGAGGCCTCCGGCGCCTACGATGACCCAATTGTAACAGAGATCGTGCCGCTGGAGAAGTTTTACCCGGCCGAGAACTACCATGTTAACTACTACAACACGCACGGCCACGAGCCTTACTGCAGCTTTGTTATCCGTCCCAAACTGGACAAATTCAGGAAGGTGTTTCAGCAGAAGCTTAAAGCTGGAAATCAAAAGTAACTATATAGTTCTTTGATTATTATTTTATTTTCCAGTAACTTGGCTCGCTTTAAAGAGCAAAAGCCCTGTGGCGGGGGAACCACAGGGCTTGCCTAATCTAAACACAAACAACCAACAAAATCTATTAATTAAAGGGGAATTGGGGTATTATAGTACTTGAAGTTCTCTTGGGATTAGTAACGTATAAAGGGGGTTATACTTACCGAATCGTAGTTATCAGCCAGCCCTACAAAGTAGTCGCCGATGAAGATACCAGCACCGCTACTTACGGCACTGGAACCGGCGTGATAGGTTACCATGTTGCCGTCGATGGTGGCAAAGCCTACCTGCTCTTCTTCTTGCAGAGTTGTTTTTATACAGGAGATGCCCGGCAGTACTGATTGCACTATACAGCGCTCAGCCAATTGCTTGGGTGAAGGGTTTAAAGTAGATTTCATGTGACGATGGGGTTTTGGGTTCTAACACGATACAAGTATACGGACGCCCCCACTGTTAAAACAGGAATATTAGAGCTATATAGTAACTATAGTTATATTTATAATTATTTGTTTATCTGACACAGGTGCTGCGTTAGTTTGAGTAGCAAGTAGCCCAGATGCGGCCGTGAAATGCTTTAAAAACTATATGACAGGCATATTCTAAGTGGGTAACTATACTTCGGTGTGATATGAGAGGGAGGGAGTGTGAGTGATAAAGTAGCTGAAAGTAACGTTTTATACGCTGCTTTTTGAGCTAAAAATCTGCATAAAATAATAGCTGCAGGTATAAAGAGCCAGCACCGTAAAGCTTAATAGCCCACCGGGGAAGGCAACCAGCCACCAGGCGGAGGTATTGTTGCGTATGCCGGCAATGGTCCGTCCCCAACTTACAAGTGAGCTCGGTACACCGATGTTCAGAAATGACAGGGAAGACTCCAGTGCCAGCACTCCCCCCAATCCAAAAGTAAAAGCAACCAGCGTCGGGCCGATAAGGTTTGGAAGCGCGTGTCGCCAGAGCAGCCTGGAAGGGGTATTGCCTATACTTATGGCCGCCTCAAAGTATGGCAGTTCCTTTATCCGAAGCATCTCTGCCCGGGCCAGGCGGGCGGTCCCGGGCCAAAGTGTGAAAACCAGCAGCAGCGACAGCAGGGGCAGGGACGGCGGCAGAAACGATGCCAGCACCAGAATCAACACGAAGCGCGGAATGCTGTTTAATGCCTCTGTCAGTCGCATCACGCCCTTGTCTACGGGTATAGTCACACGGCTGCTCCAGACGGCGAGCCTCTTACCGAGCCACCCGAGCAGCAACCACAAGCCCAAAAGCAATCCGCTAAGTATAATCAGCGACCACCAGAAGTATGCGGGTGCCGCCCCCTGCTGGTAAACTTGCCAGGGGATGTATAGCCCGTAGTACGCCACCACTGGTACGGCCAGTAAGAAGAAAAACAACCTGTGTAGCGGACGTCTTAAGCCATTGTTCCCGAAATAACCTGCCGCTGTGCCCAGCACGATGCCTATGCCAGTAGCCAGTAGCATCACCGGCAAGCTGATCAGGAAGGCGGTGCGCGCGCCGTAAAGCGTGTTGGCCAGCAGGTCCCGGCCCAGGCCGTCGGTGCCCAGTAGGTGCCCACTTGCTATGGCCGCAGGTGTGAAGGGAGCGAGGTAAGGGTGTTCCAGGTCGAGGTATTCAGGTGGGTAGGGTAGCGGAAGCAGCGGCAGTACCAGTGTGAGCAGGTGCAGCAGCGCCAGGTACAGCAGCGCTAGCCTGAAGCCGATTTTGCGCCGCCACAACAGTTTTATACTTTGCCAGGCGTACCTCATGCCAGCTTCGGTTTAAGTCGTGGATCGGCCAGGGCGTAGGCGATATCTGCCAGAGTATAGGCAACCATCCGCACGACCAGCACGACCAGTACAATGGCCACCAGCACCGGGTAGTCCCGCGCCAGCACCGATTCTACGAGCAACCGGCCAATGCCCGGAATGGCGAAAATAGTTTCTACGAGTATAGAACCGCTGACAAGGGCAGGCAAAAAATCAGAGACAATGGTGATGAGGGGCAGGAGGGCGTTGCGCAGCGCGTGCCGCCGGATAACCAGGCGCTCTGGCAGGCCCTTTGCCCTTGCCGTGCGGGTATAGGCGGCCTGCAGCGCCGCCTGCAGCGAACTATAGACCTGGTTGGTGATGTAGGGCAGGTTTACAAGCACCAATGCCAGGTGCGGCAAGGCCATGTATTGCAGCCGCTGCCCCAACTCCTGCCAGAAGCTTAGCTGCCCCGGAACATAATAGCCCATGCCATAAACCGGGAAGAGCTGCAGAAAATCAGGGTTAGCCAGCAGCACCAGCAACAACAGTGACAGCACCAGCATCGGGATACTATCGATGAAGAAAAGTATGGGCAGCACCAGGCTGCGCAGCCACCTCAGTCGCTCGCGCGCCATTAGTATGCTAAGCTCCATGGCAAGTATAAGGGTAACCAGCATGCTTGCCAGCAAGAGCCAGAAAGTATTGCCAATGCTTTTCCAGATCATGTCCAGCACTGGCAGGCCCGTGCGGTAGGAGGTGCCCAGGTCCCCGGTGAAAACGCCTTTTAGCCAGCGGTGGTACTGGTTATCGGCGCCATGCCAGCTAAGCTGCGGGAAAAGGGAAATGTGCTGTGCCTGATCTGTATTTTTATTCGGAGAAGTGAGGCCGAAATAGAAAACTGGCAGGTTTTGCCCTGTTCTCTCCTGGTACTGCCTTAATGCTTCTTCCCGGCTGCTCTGGCTTCCTTTGCTGTAAAAACCGCCTTCCTGGTTCAGCAGCCGCTCCTCAGCAAAGGAACCCGGCAGCAGCCTGCTCAGCAGAAACACCAGGGTACCAAGCAGCCAGATGGCAGGTATGGCCAACAGTAGTTTCCTGAGCAGATAAGGGAACATAAAGCCTATTCTTCTTTTAAAGTAAAGGCGCTAACGTCGTAGTTGGGTCTGAGGCCGGAAATTTTGGCGTTGGTAAACCGGCGATGAATCGCCACGCGCTCCTTTACATAGTACATGGGGATGATAGCTGCTTCCTCGTGCAAGATTGCCTGCAGTCGCTTCAGTAGCTTTGCCAACTCCTCGCGGGAGTTAACTGTGCCGCTGATCTTATCGAGAATCTGGTCGCTTTCCGGTGTGCCGAAGCCGGTGTAGTTTAAACCACTCTCGGCGGCATACTCGGTGTGCAGCAGCGGCTTAAAATTAAAGGCAAAAGGATTGCCGCCCAGCGAGCGGTAAAATAAATCGAAGTCGTGCTGCCTGGATTTGCTGGCCAGTAGGCTGCTTTCCACGGCCTGTACCTGCACCGGAATACCCAGTTTAGCGGCGTTCTGCTGAAGTATAACGGCGGCATTTTCGTAAGTGGCTGAGCCGGCGCGGTACATGACCTCAAGCGTTAGTTGCTCCCGCTTACCATTGAGGGTTTGGTACCATCCTCCCTGCTCTTGTGCCCAGCCGGCGGCCTTCAGCAAATTCGTTACCTTTTCGGCATCAAAAGTATAAGGCTGCAGCTTGCTGTTGTAGAGGTCCGGGATAGAAGGCGGAACGGGACCGGCAGTAGGGGTGGCGTAGTTCTGCATCGCCACCTTAACCACGCTTTCGGTGCCCAGCAGGTGTGCAATGGCCTGGCGCGTGCGCTTGTTAGCAAACTTAGGGCGCCTGGTGTTAAGGCCGGCATACACAAACTCGTAGGCATCAGGCGTGTGCAGGGCGTAGTCCTGCAGAAAGGAGTCCTGTTTTTTAAGCTGTTCGAACTCGGCTGCCGGTATACTTTCCAGCACATCTAATTGCCTGTTCTTCAGGGCAAGAAGTGCTGTCGTAATGTCCGGGATTACCTGGAAGCTGACGCGCTGCGGAATGGCTGTCAGATGTTGTGTGTTAGATGTGTTGTTCCCCCACCAATCGTTTTTGCGCGTCAGCGTCAGGTATTGTCCTTTTTCCCAGTTCTCCAACGTATAACCGCCACTGCCTTGCAGCAGTTTTGGGTCCTGCCCAAAAGCAGGCGCGTTAAACCTGGCCGCGAATTCTTTTAGTTTCTCATCGTCTTCCAGCTCGGAAAGATCTCCGTTCAGGGTCGCTACAGCAAGGTGCTGCAGCAGGTTCTCAGGGTCGTACAGGTATGCCGGAAGGATGAAGAAGTCGCCTGTGAGCAACTCCATTTCCGGGGCATAGCCAGCGCACACAAACGTGAAGCGCCGTGGGTTTTCTGCATCAATCCTGATGTCTTGGATGAACTCCAGCTGAGGCCTCAGGCTCTCGTTGTTTAGCAACGGAGCTTTAGCCACCTTCAGCGTGAAGGCTACATCCTTGGCCGTAACAGGGCTGCCGTCCGTCCATTCCGCTTCCTCCCTAATGGTATAGGTAATAAGCGTCAGGGAGTCCTGTCGCTCCACCGTGGGCATGTCCTCCGCCAGAAACGGCTTGATTTCATTCGTGCCCAGGTCAGCGCCCAGCAAGCTCTGAAACAGCAGGTTTAGTATCTGTAGTGCGCTTCCATGGTTATAGCTGACCGGACTTAAGGTTTCCGGGTCAATCGATATCCTTACCCGCACCTCTTCAGGTGCGCGCTCCGGCTGGCTACAGAATGTAAAAAGTAATAAGAGAAAGCAGGTTAGTGCTACGTTGATCTTCCTCATGTACTTACCCTTGGCTAAAAGATTTTAAGGGCAAGTTAGGGAAAATCAGACAAAAGCCTATTTGTCTTTATCTATCCAAGTTCCAGTGCCGCCAAATGCAGAAACGGTCTCTGTAGAATTAGTTGGCTGAATCTGTTTGGTAGTAGTAGCAGTGGTAGTAGGGTTTGATGGACTAACCAGTGCAATGAAGATAGAGATAAGTAGCTCGATCATGTCTTTTAATGTTTAAGTGATACGCAAAGGTTGGTTAAAATTACTGCTCTTAAAAGGAATGTTTGTACTATTAGGTAACTATAATATGATTATTAAATAGTTATATTATACATTCTTTTGAGGTCCGTTGGTACTCACAGCTAATTATTTTCGATGAACGCCAAAAGTTAAAAAATGCGAAAAAGTAACTTAAGCATTCAAAATAAGCTATATTAGTCTGGAAAATTAAGTTTGCATCGCTTTATTTGTAAAGTCAATATACAAATTTAAAGTAACTATAACTATATAGATAAATTTTAGGGTTTGGAAGAGCTTGTACAATTAGTTGACGTTCTCAAGACGGGTTACAACAAGGAAAGTCTCTTTAAAAAGGGGCGAAAAGAAAGTAAGGAGTATAGGTTTATACACCTTATAGCCAATGGAGTACATGCAAGCGATGCAGCACTAGCTCAGGAACTCTACAATACCTCTCCTGATGACTTCAGGTACAAAATGCTCAAGCACAGAGTTAAAAGCAAATTATACGATCTATTACTTTTATATGAGTACGAAGACACCGAAACAAATTTAGTATACAGGAAGGAGCAATTCTGCCAGCAAGTCTTATTAAAAGCGAATGTTTTATTCCGTAACCATAAATTCATTCTGGCAGCCGAGTTGGCTAATAAAGTCATAGCCGTGTCTGATGAATACTCTTTTACAAACCAGAAAGTTCTCGCCTATGAAATTATTTTAGCCGCACTTTCTTTTACCGGAAAGCAGAAGGCATATGAAAGGCATCTGGAATTATACAACGATTTCTTAAACAAAAAACTTGCTGAGAGAGAAGCTCAAAGTATTTATCAATCTGTACGAGTCTCTGTTTTTAAGAGTGTTAAGAGCAGGAAAAACATAGTGGCTAGCCTGAATACGAAAGTAGAAGCCGTGAAAAAGCTTTGGGAAAGAGCAGGTACTTATGAAGCATTTAACTCTTACTATAAGCTCTCGATGCTATACTTTGAGTTAATCGGCGACTTTGACAGGATACTTCAGCTCACCTTCGATTCGGAAAAGCTGATAGCGGAGGGGGCTGTTAACCAACATAGATTTGACAGCCTGTACAACAAGTTTATTCTGGTGTACGCGCACCTCAGGCTAAAGAAGTACACTGCCGGCCTGAGGTATGCAAAGGAGTTTGTTAAGTTTTTTGATGAGAAGAGCATTAACTGGTTTTCATTCCAGGAGAACTTCTTCTTACTGGCTACCCATAGCAAGAACTATGATTTGGCTGAAGTAACACTGCACCAGGTGTTCAGTAACAGTTTGATGGATAAGCTTTCTGTTGCAGCGAAAGAGAGATGGAGAATATACCAGGCTTACTATGTGATGCTGAATCAGTCTAACGCAGCTTCATCTAACCTGATTAACCCGTTTTTGCTCTCTTTGCCGGAGTACAGTAAAGACAAGCAAGGATTTAACGTGGCCATCCTTATACTTCAGTTTGTCTACTATCTTCAGAAAAGAGACACAGAAGCCTTATTGTATCGGATCGAGAGTCTTAAAAAGTATATACTAACCCACTTAAAGGATACATTCAGCCTCCGGAGCAAGATATTTTTGAAGCTGCTGATCCTGATTGTTACAGAAGATTATGATGTGGAGTCATGTAGGAAGAAAGGCCACAAGTTGTATCAGAAACTTATCGAGACTCCTATACCTGGCGACGCATATGCCGAAATCGAGATTGTTCCGTATGAACACCTTTGGGAACATATTCTGGATACACTGCAAACGCATTACAAGTAGGACATTTCAATCATAATGAAGGAACTACAGAGGCTAATCAGGATCATTGACGAGAATACTCCTGCCACTTCTCCCTTAATAAACCTGCAGGAAAATAACACCCTTGAGTCGAAGCTTTTTTATCTGTTAAAGAATAACACTGCTTACTCTGATGAGGCGGTGGCAAAGGAGATATATGGAAGTGAAAAGCTAACCGGAACATACCGTACGCTAAAGTATCGATTCCGGAAAAAGCTTTACAATCATCTATACTTTCTTTATCAGTCGGCTGATAACGTGAAGAGCGGGAACGAGGCAACGTATGTTTGCCTTTCCCTCCTCACGCAGGCACAGGCGTTGATGTTGCATTCTGAAGTAAAGCTTGCAGTTAAGCTTTTAGAACAAGTTGCCCAGATAGCCGCAGAGCACGACAATACAGAGATGCACATACGGGCTTTGGAGGGCATAAAGGCTATCTACCAAGACCTAGGAAAACGCAAAGAACTTGCGAAATGCAATAAAGATCTAATGGATTTATACCGCATTCAGGGGCAAGAGCGTGAAGCCATCTTCCTTTATGATGATACGATGCTAGTACTGAAGGGGTACACAGCTGAGAAATCTCAAACATTGGACATGTTTCCGGCTGCTCTTGCAAGACTATGGGAGCTATGGGAAAAGTCAGGTTCTTCCAAGGTTTTCTCTAAATGGCATGTTTTGAATACGGCTTATCTTGAGCAATTAGGGGAGTATTCGAAAATAGCCGACTCCATAGCTCAGGCAGAGGCATTGGTTGAGGCAAAGAAAGTCAATACAAGTTGGTATAACCGGAAATTCAATTCCTACATCATCGTCTACGCCCTGCTGCAAAGCAGGCAGTATGAGAAAGGCCTCAGGTTAGCGGCCGAGAACATCAAGCTTTTTGGAAAACACTCTGCCAATTGGTTTGCCTTTATGGAGAACTATGTGCTACTGGCCATGCACAGCAAGCAGTACGAGCTGGCTGAGGAGTTGCTGAGAGACGTGATAGAAGGCGAGCATCTGAGGAAACTCGGGGACAGCAGCATTGAGCGCTGGGAGCTGTACAGGCGTTACTTCGCCTTTGCAGTGGCGCAAGAGCGGGAGGAGCAGTTGCAGGACTTATCCACCGGGATCACGACTAAGCTGCTCATTCTGCCTAACGATAAAGTTGGCTTCAACCTGGCTTTGCTGGTGCTGGATGTGCTGGAGAAACTGGCTGCCCCTCATGTGGAAGATCTCGCGCTGCACGCAGAGCGGGTACGAAAGTACACACGCAAGCACCTGAAAGGGGAGAAGGCCGAAAGGCCCCGGATTTTTATGCGGCTACTGTTGTTGGTGCTTACCAAAAGCAGCGCGGAGGCGCGTGCGCAAGGAGAAGAGCTGCTGGAAAAACTAAAGACGACCCCACTTCCCGGAGATGCCTTCACGGAGGTGGAAATTGTGCCCTACGAGCACCTCTGGGAACTGGCGCTGCACTTACTAAATCGGCGGGAGCAGCTGCTGTAGTGATGTCTGGCTGCGTTATTTTTACTACTTTTCGGGATGGAAAAAAATAACCCCACCGTTACCAGGGCCTGGTGTTTCTATGACTGGGCCAACTCGGTTTACTCACTTGTTATTACCTCCACCATCTTCCCGATTTATTTTAGCGCGGTAGCCAGAAAACCGGATGGCAGTTCCGTGGTCAACTTCCTGGGTTTTGATCTGGACAGCTCGGTGCTGTTCACGTACGCCATTTCGGCCGCTTTTCTGATCATCGCGTTCATGAGCCCGTTTCTGACGGCCATCGCCGACTACAGCGGGCGTAAAAAGCTGTTCCTGCAGCTGTTTTGTTACCTGGGGGCGCTTTCCTGCGCGGGCTTATACTTTTTCACGGCCGAAACGTTTAACCTGTCGGTTATACTTTTTGTGCTGGCCACTATTGGCTTTAGCGGCAGTATCGTGTTCTACAACGCGTATTTGCCAGAGATTGCCACCGAAGACCAGTACGACCGCCTGAGCGCAAGGGGCTTTTCGATGGGCTACATTGGCAGCGTGATCCTGCTGATTTTTAACCTGGCGATGATCATGCAGCCCGGTTGGTTTGGCATCGCCGCTGATAACACCTCGCTGCCGCCCCGCATTGCCTTTCTGAGCACGGGCATCTGGTGGCTAGGCTTTGCCCAGTATACGTTTTACCATTTGCCCGGCAACGTATACAACCGCAAACCGAAGGGCAGCTGGATACTCAATGGCTTTAAGGAACTCAAAAAGGTACTGGACCAGGTAAAAAATCTGCCGTTGCTCAAGCGTTTCCTACTGGCCTACTTCTTCTACAACATGGGCGTGCAAACGGTAATGTACCTGGCCGCCATCTTCGGAGAAGTGGAGCTGCGCCTGCCAAGCGATGTGCTTATCATCACCATACTTATCATACAACTGGTGGCCATAGCCGGTGCCTATGCCTTTGCCCGTCTCTCCGAAAAGTATGGAAACGTGCGGGCGCTGATTGTGGCGGTGCTGGTTTGGATAGGCATCTGCATCGGCGCATACTTTACACACGGGCAGCTGCAGTTTTATGCCCTGGCGGCGGTGGTAGGTTCTGTGATGGGCGGTATACAGTCGCTGTCGCGCTCTACGTACTCCAAGCTGATTCCGGCGACTACGAAAGACCACGCCTCCTACTTTAGCTTTTATGATGTAACCGAGAAAATATCCATCGTGCTGGGCACCTTCGCCTACGGTATGATTGCCCAGGTAACAGGCTCTATGCGTAACAGCATCATGGCCCTGATTACCTTCTTTGCCCTGGGGCTGCTGTTCCTGCTGATGATGCGAAACAAGCGGGTGCTGGAGGCGCAGCCGGAGAGCGCTCATGCCCTGGGCGGTAAGTAGCTATACTTTTTGTGATGGGACAAAAGACTATTAGACAAAGGACAAAAGACTTTTGAAGTATAAAAGGCCTTGCATTAATGTGTTGACTTGGGCTTACTGTCTATACTCTATACTTTATAACCTGACTTACGATGAACCCACCCCTAACCCCTCCGAGGAGGGGAATTCCTGCTTGTGTAATATAATTCCCCTCCTGTGGACTACCGAGAACGAGAGTTCGAAGGTAGCGAGCGTAGCTCTAAGGGGGTGGGTTTACACCTTCTCCAAAGTATAAGTCGCAACGTGCGTTTTATACTTTCATCCAATAGACCCTCCATACTTCCCCAAAAAGAAAGTCCGCTGAAGTATAAACCTCAGCGGACTTTATAATTTAACGAGAGAGTATCTTCTAACTCCCAAACTCATCAACTCCTAAACTTTTACTTCTTGTACACCAGCTTGCCATCCAGGTAGGTGCGCAGCACTTGGGCCTCGCGCATCTGCTCTGGCGCAACGGTCATCAGGTCGCGGTCCAGAAGTATAAAGTCGGCGAACTTGCCCGGCTCTATACTTCCCTTCTCGTTCTCCTCGAAGTTAGACTTAGCAGCCCAGATGGTCATGCCGCGCAGGGCATCTTCCCGGCTCATAGCATTTTCCATCTGGAAACCTCCTTCGGGCCAGTTCTTCGCATCCTGCCGCGCCACAGCCGAGTGGAAAGTATAAAACGGATTTATGCTTTCTACCGGGAAGTCAGTGCCCAGCGGGATGTAGCCGTTCTGCTCCATCAGCTCTTTAAACGGATAGGCATGCTTCACGCGCTCTTTGCCCAGGCGGTCGCCGGCCCAGTACATGTCTGAAGTAGCGTGCGTAGGCTGCACCGACGGAATGATGTTATACTTGCCAAACTTGGCCATATCGGCAGGGTTGATGATTTGGGCGTGCTCGATGCGCCAGCGCTTGTCGTTTTCGCCTCCCAAAATCTCCCCGTAAATATCCAGCAGCAGGCGGTTGGCCGAGTCGCCGATGGCGTGCGTGTTCATCTGGAAGCCGTGCTCGTTCAGCTTGGCAGCGATATCGCGGAACTCCTGCTCCGAGGCCAGCAAGAAGCCATACTGGCCATGCTTATCGTGGTAAGGCTCCAGCAGGCAAGCACCTCTCGACCCCAGTGCGCCATCAGAGTATATCTTGAAAGAGCGCACATTCAGCCGGTCGGTTTTGTAGGGACCGTTTTTAAAGTAGTAGTCCTGGTTGCCCAGGGTAGGGTTCAGCATGGCGTATACGCGCATCTGCAGCTCGCCCTTCCGGTGCATGTCGTCAATCAAATCCACTGTGGCTTTGTCGATTCCCGCGTCATCCACCGTCGTTAGGCCAAAGGCAAAGGTGTTCGCTTCTGCTATTTTCAGTGCCTCGCGGCTTTCCTCCTCCGTCGGGGCCGGGATTTTGGAGGACACCAAATCAATGGCATTATCGACCAGTATACCCGTCATCTTGCCGTTCTCCACTTCCACCAGGCCGCCCACCAGCTTTGTTTGCGGCGTTACGCCTGCCAGGTCCAGGGCTTTCTGGTTAGCCAGTGCCGCGTGCCCGTCGATGCGCGTCAGCAGCACCGGAGTGTCGGGGAAGAGCAGGTCCAGCGTGTCCTTGGTCGGGAACTCCTTCACGGGCCAGTCGTTCTGGTCCCAGCCGCGGCCGGTAATCCAGTCAGCCTCCGGGTACTTCTGGCGGTGATCCACTACCTTCTGCACCACCTCCTTAAACGACTCGGTATCCACCAGGTCAGCCGACTGCAGCGACAAGCCGTAGCGGTAGAAGTGGGCGTGGGCGTCTATAAAACCGGGGTAGATGGTTTTGCCCTCGGCATCCAGTTCTTCGGCGGCTTTATACTTGCCGCGGATTTCCTCCGAAGTGCCAACAGCCACAATTTTTCCGTCTTTCACGGCGAAGGCCTCCGCCTTATCGAAGTTCTCGTTAACCGTGTACACGTTTCCGTTGTAGACGATCAGGTCGGCTGGCTCGGAGCCTGTGCTAGAGCTGGTGCAGCTGCCTAACAAGGTGCCACCCAACAGGAGGGCGGCGGCAAGGGTGCGTAAGGTTCTGGTCATAGTGTTGGTTTACTCGAAGCGCATATGTTTTACGGATTCTCCGGAGTTGATTAGCTCCAGCAGTGAGTCGATGCCGATGCTCAGGTGTTTCTCCACGTAGTTGGTTGTCACGAGCTTGTCGCTTTCCGAGGTCTTCACGCCCTCCGGGATCATCGGGTTGTCAGACACCAAGAGCAGGGCCCCGTGCGGGATCTCGTTGATAAAGCCTACGGTAAAGATGGTGGCCGTTTCCATGTCGATGCCCATGGCGCGGATCTGGCGCAGGTAATCTTTAAAGTCGTCGTCGTGCTCCCACACGCGGCGGTTGGTGGTATATACCGTGCCGGTCCAGTAATCGAGCTCGTGCTTTTTGATCATGGAAGAAACCGCACGCTGCAGGCGGAACGAAGGCAGGGCCGGGATTTCCGGTGGCAGGTAGTCGTCGGAGGTACCCTCGCCGCGGATGGCTGCAATCGGAAGTATAAGGTCGCCTATCTGCGTTTTCTTTTTTAGGCCGCCGCACTTGCCCAGGAACAGGGCCGCCTTAGGCTTGATGGCCGAGAGCAGGTCCATCACCGTGGCCGCCATGGCACTGCCCATGCCAAAGTTAATGATGGTGATGTTGTTGGCAGTGGCTGTTTGCATAGGCTTATCCAGGCCTTTTATCTCCACGCCGAAACGGTCGGCAAACATGCGCACATAGTTAATAAAGTTGGTGAGCAGAATATACTCCCCAAACTCGTCGAGGGGCACGCCGGTGTAGCGTGGCAGCCAGTCGCTTACTATTTCCTCTTTACTTTTCATGGGTTTTACTGATTAGTTAGGTACAAAAAAACCGCCTTGGCAGCAGCGGCTACTGGGGCGGAGGTAGCAGGAAAAAGGTTAAATTGCAGTATGGATGCCCTCAATTTACCTCCCTTTGACTACAAAGTTACGAAATCAGGTTCTAATTATCTGATTTTTGATATACTTCGCCGCAAAAACGTCGTGCTGACCCCGGAGGAATGGGTGCGCCAGCATTTTGTGCATTATCTCATCCACACGCTCGGCTATCCCAAAAGCCTCATTAGCATAGAGCGCGGCACCCGCTACAACAAGTTGCAGAAGCGTACCGACCTTTGCGTTTACAACCAGGAGGGCCAACCGCACCTGCTGCTCGAGTGCAAAGCCGTTCATGTACCTATTACGCAGGATGTTATAAAGCAGGTGTCTACCTACAACCAAACCTTGCGCGCCCGGTACGTGGTTATCTCCAACGGCCTGCAGCACTACTGCTGGCAAGTAAACTTCGAAACCCGCACGTATGAGCCGCTGCCGGAGGTGCCGGGGTATAATTTTGAATGAGTGATGGAATGGATGAGTGAATGGTTTGGGCTTTTAATGAGGAGATGGCTTGAGCTTACTATCACCATAGCCAGTGGAACAAAGTCCTTGGAACTTGCCCTCGCTCGCGTCCCGCGAGTGTGAGTTATCCCGTGGCCTCTGGCCATTTTATTCTACTATCAGACAAGTAGTAGGTATCTAAAATTGTTTTGCCTCTGATTTTTATGGCGAGAGCTTCCTCGCTCGTAACTAGCTATGTGGAGTCTCTGGCCCCTTTCGTATAACAAGCGACCATAGGCCGCCCTTTGTCTCACACTCGCGGGACGCGAGCGAGAGCAGCCTCTTCAACATACCTATTCGCTCAATCACTCATTCAGAATTAGAATTCCTTCCAGAAGTATAGCCGGTTGTTTACCAGGCCGTTCCGGAAATACTGCACCTGCGCCTTCAGCAGCTGCTCGGCCTGTGGGGCAGGGGAGGCGGGGGCCAGGTCGGGGAAAGTATAAAACTGCAGCGCATCGTCCTGATTAAGCATCGTTACAACCTCCGGTTGCACAAGCAGGTAAGAAGAGCCATTATAAAGTATAGCATTGCCTGTAGTTACTGTATCGAACAGCGATTTGCTGAAGGGCAGCAGCTTGTCGGTTTTAACCTGCAGGAAATCCACCACGGTGGCCGGTATATCGGCGTGCTGCGCCACTCTGCCAGCATCTATACTTTCCAGATTCTTACCTGGGTGGAACAGCAACAGCGGTACCCGGAAGTTGCCCAGCTCGTTCTGATAGGCCGGGTTTATACTTTTCTGGGTATGATCGGCGGTAAGTATAAACAGGGTGTTTTCGTACCAAGGCTGGCGGGCGGCGGACTTGAAGAACTGCCTTAGCGCATGGTCGGCGTAGCCGATGGACTCGTGTATCTCCAGCTCACCTTTCGGGAAGCGACCTTTATACTTGTCCGGGATGGTATAAGGCTGATGCGAACTTAGTGTAAACAGCGTTGCCATGAACGGCTGTTGGAAACCTGTGAGTTCCTTAGACACATATTGCAGGTAGGGCTCATCAAAGATGCCCCATTGCCCGTCGAAATCCTGCTTGCGCAGGCTGGAGGGATATTCATCTAGTCCGTAGTACTCCTGCATCCCCGCCCGGATAGCGAAGTTGTTGAACCCCATCGAGCCGTTGGCCGCCCCATGGAACATGGCCGTGTGGTAGCCCTCCTGTTGCAGGATAGTGCCTAGTCCGTAGATCTCGTTGGCCTGGTAAGGGGAAGTAATGAAAGGCTCCGGCATGAGGGAGGGCATCCCGGCAAGTATAGAGGGCAGCGACTCGATAGACTTCCGGCCGTTGGCAAAGGCATCCCGAAACAGCACCCCCTGCGTAGCCAGCGAGTCCAGGAAGGGCGTATAGCCCTGGCCGTTGTTCAGCGCGCCCACATACTCGGCGGCAAAGCTCTCCAGGATGATGATCACCACATTCTGCTTTTCTGCAGTACCCTGGGCCTGGTTATACTTTTGCGGGTCAAATTGAAGCGCTTGGAGTAGCTCCTGCTCCGTTCCGAAGTAGTTTTTCTGCTCCAGGGTAGTTTGCCCGATACCTTTGATGAAGGTGAAGGGGCTGTTGAGCGTCAGGTGGCCCAGGGCAGCCGGCTCCACTACAAAA
The DNA here is from genome assembly GCF_900113285.1 of Pontibacter chinhatensis. Taxonomy (GTDB): domain Bacteria; phylum Bacteroidota; class Bacteroidia; order Cytophagales; family Hymenobacteraceae; genus Pontibacter; species Pontibacter chinhatensis. Next base: position 224,081 of record NZ_FOOT01000006.1, on the reverse strand, counting down.
GCATGGCTGGGGCGGAGCGGCTTCAATTGCAGCCCTCCCCGGATGCCGAGCACCACAAAACCTGCTACCAGCACCAGCCTCAGCCCACGCAACCATACTTTAGGGGCAGGCGAGGGCAGGGCAGGAGCCTTCGGGAAGGCCCTGGCCAAGCCAAGTACCAGCAGCACAAAGCCCAACGTAAGGTACCAGTAGTAACCCAGCAACTGAATTAACTGACTGGTAATGTCGCCGGTAATGGAGAAAAGCTCGTTGCTGGTACGGCGGCCAATGAATTTGAAGAACTCCACATCCACAATGGCAAGGGCTATAAAAGGGGCGTTGCAAAGTATAAATACCCATTTCAGCACCCGCTGGTAAGTAGGGTGCAGCGTATTGCCTACCGGGGAAAGCGACAGAAGTATAAAAACCGAGTTAATGATAAGTATAGCCGCCACATCGAAGCGCAGGCCATGGGCAAAGGCAAACAGCAGCTTAACTGCATCGGCACCGGCAAACTCAGCCGGATTGAAAATATAAAAGAGCAGACGCAGCAGCGTGTAGAGCACCAGCAAAAGGCCCAGGCGGCGCAGCATCAGTTTAAAAGCCGTGTCGAACATCGCGGTTCTTTCGTGTTAAAGTATAGCCTGTCGCCAGGGGCAGGCTTATGGCCGGGGTGCGCAATTTACCGCTCCCCGGTGGCACAAAAATAAGGGCGCCTTCCTGACAAAGTCAAAAAGGCGCCCATTTATACTTGTTTTATCTGGTTACAGCACTTCTTCTACTGGCGTGTATGGCAGGTTAAACGCCTCGGCTACGCCAGCATAAACTACTTTGCCGTTTACCACGTTCAGGCCTTTCTTCAGCTCGGCGTTATCGGCGCAAGCCTGCTTCCAGCCTTTGTTGGCTACCATCAGCACGTATGGCATGGTGGCGTTGGTCAGGGCCTGGGTAGAAGTATAAGGTACGGCGCCCGGCATGTTTGCCACGCAGTAATGCACCACGTCGTCGATGATGAAGGTTGGGTTCTCGTGCGTCGTCGGCTTGCAGGTTTCGATACAGCCACCCTGGTCTACAGCTACGTCAACCAGCACTGTGCCCGGACGCATATCCTTCAGCATGTCTCTGGTGATAAGGCGAGGAGCCTTAGCGCCTGGGATAAGCACCGCACCGATAATCAGGTCGTGTGTAGGCAGCAACTGGCGAACGTTGTACTCATTAGACATGAGCGTGTTCACGTTAGCTGGCATGATATCGTCCAGGTAACGTAGACGGGCCAGGTTAGTGTCCATGATGGTTACATCGGCACCCATACCGGCAGCAATCTTAGCTGCGTTGGTACCCACTACACCACCACCCAGGATCAGCACTTTGGCAGGGCGAACGCCCGGTACGCCACCCAGCAGAATGCCACGGCCTTTCAGCGGCTTCTCCAGGTATTTAGCACCTTGCTGCACCGCCATACGGCCGGCTACCTCCGACATCGGCACCAGCAGCGGCAGGCTGCGGTCTGCGCGCTCTACGGTTTCGTAGGCAAGGCACACCGCATTGCGCTCAATCATGGCTGCGGTTAGCGGCTCATGGGAGGCAAAGTGGAAGTAGGTGAACAGCAGTTGGTTATCTTTAACCAGATTGTACTCTGACTCAATAGGCTCTTTTACTTTCACGATCATGTCGGCGATACCGTACACTTCCTCAATGCTGGGAAGGATGGTGGCACCGGCTGCTTCGTACTCAGCATCCACAAAACCGCTGCCTTCGCCGGCAGTAGCCTGTACATATACGGTGTGGCCATTGCGCACCAGTTCAGTTACGCCGGCAGGTGTTACGCCCACGCGGTTCTCATTATTCTTGATTTCCTTCGGAACGCCGATTATCATATCGCAATCAGTTTAATTTGACAGGTTTTTTGAATTTAGATGCGCAAAGATACCATTAGTTTGCTGAAATAAAATAGTTCTTGCTGAATGTAGTATAACCGCTTGATAAAGAGTAGGTAAATGTGCTTAAAGTATGCAATTTAAGCAGCTTTACAGTGCGGTTTAGGGAGGGCTATAAATGAAAAAAGGCAGCGATAAAATCACTGCCATTAGTACAAAATAAAACTATGAAAAAAACTATCTGAAAGGTGTCGGCTATTTGCCCTCCCTTATCATATCTTTAGATGCCTTTGCCTCTTTCGCTTCCACTACGTTTGCCTTCAGCGTCAGCCTGAGGTTAGGCATAATCAAATCATTTGAAAGAACGGTTACTACCTCGTTTTGCTCCCCTAACATCGCGGGAGCGTACCTTAGTTCCAAAGTTGCCACCTCGCCGGGTTTAATTTCTGCCTTGGAGCTGCGGTACTGCACACAGTTGCAGGCGCTCTTCACACCCTGTATGATAAGGGGCTTGCGGCCTGTGTTCCGAATCAGGAATTTAGCTACAGGTTTTTGTCCTTTTTCAAGGTTTCCGAAGCTGTAACTGGTGCTTCCGACTGCCAAACGCGACGAAAGTGCCTTTTGTTCCGGGGTGATAGCCGAAATTAAATCTTTCGGGCCAACCTCACCTTTTATGTACAAAACATGCTGCGGCTTCTCAGAATTGTTCGATAAAACCGTTATGCTTTTGTAAAACGGGCCCGGCCGGCCTGTTGAATTATACACAGCTGTAATCGTGCCAATTTCTCCTGGCAATATAGGCGCTTTGGTCCAGGAGGGGGTAGTACAGCCGCAAGCTGCCTGCACACTAGGTATAACCACCGGCTCAGTTCCCTCGTTTTTCACCTTGAATACATAGGTGGCCTGCGTGCCCTCAGCTATGGTGCCGAAGTCATGGGTTTCCTTTTCAAAAACCAGTTTCCCCTGTGCCTTAGCTGTATAGCCTGCAAATATAAAACACAACAGCGTTAATAGAAATAGCTTACTTGTCATATGTAAATAAGGGAACGGCATTACTGCACCTAAATTCGGAGATTTTTAGTGCAAAACAAATATACGAGAATCTTTTTTCAAACACAGCGGCGGTACTTTCTGAGGGCTGCCCAGAGCATCGCCAAATTTGAATTTAGGGGAATCTTATGTACTTTTGAATGGAAAAAGACCATTGGTTTAAACGATATCACATGCAAACCGCTGAAGTATCTATCATACAGAGACTAACTTCCGAAGAAATATTAAATGATTACCGCATTGCCTGGGAAAGCCGCCAGGCCAGCCTTACCGGCCGCAAGGAGGTATTTATGGGCAAGGCCAAATTCGGCATTTTCGGGGATGGCAAAGAGCTGGCCCAACTGGCCATGGCCAAGTTCTTCCGCAACGGCGACTTCCGCTCCGGCTACTACCGCGACCAGACTTTTATGTTCGCGGTTGGCGAGCTGACGCTGCAGCAGTACTTTGCCCAGCTGTACGCCCACACCGATGTGGAGGCAGAGCCTTCTACCGCCGGGCGCGCCATGAACGGCCACTTCGGCACCCGATCGCTCGACGATGAGGGCAACTGGAAAAACCTGATGGAGCAGAAGAACTCCAGCGCCGATATTTCGCCTACGGCTGCCCAGATGCCCCGCCTGCTGGGTCTGGCCTATGCCTCTAAGCTCTACCGCCAGAACCCGGCCCTGCAGGGCATGACGAACTTTTCAGTTAACGGCAACGAGGTAGCCTTTGGCACCATCGGCAACGCCTCCACCTCCGAGGGAATGTTTTTTGAGGCCGTAAACGCGGCGGGTGTGCTGCAAGTGCCGATGCTGGTGTCTGTTTGGGACGATGGCTACGGTATTTCGGTGCCTGCCGAGTACCAGACCACCAAAGGAAGTATATCCGAGATTCTGGCCGGTTTCCAGCGCAACGCCGAAGGGGAGCAGGGCTACGAGATTTTTAAGGTGAAGGGATGGGACTACCTCGCCCTTTGCGAGACTTACGAGGCAGCTGTGCGCGTATGCCGCGAGCAGCATGTGCCGGTGCTGGTGCACGTAGAGGAAATGACGCAGCCGCAGGGCCACTCTACCTCTGGCTCTCACGAGCGCTATAAGTCGAAGGAGCGCCTGGACTGGGAAGCTGAGTATGACTGCATCAAAAAGATGCGCGAGTGGATCCTGGAGAGTGAAATTGCCTCCGAAGAGCAACTAGCCCAGATAGAGGCAGAAGCGAAGGAAGCCGTGAAAGTAGCCCGCAGCGATGCATGGAACGACTTTGCCAACGACATTCAGAAAGACCACGACGAGGCACTGCGCCTGCTGGATGGACTGGCTAATGCCAGTGAGCACATCACGCAGATTGCCACCATTACCGAGGAGCTTCGCAAAACGCTGAACCCGATCCGCAGTGACGCAGTTAGAGCGGTGCGCAAGGCTCTGCGCTATGTGCGCGACGAGCGAAACCAAGCCAAGCGTGAGCTGGTGGAGTGGCTGGAGCAGGTGCAGGGCGAGAACGCTGAGCGCTACAACTCCTACCTGTACAGCCAATCTGAGGAGTCGGCACTGCTGGTAGAAGAAGTAAAGCCGGAGTTTGACGAGAATTCGCCGGTGGTGGACGGCCGCGAGGTGCTGCAGGCCTGCTTCGACGCTATCCTTTCCCGCGACCCACGCGTGTTCGCCATTGGCGAGGACGTAGGCTTTATCGGCGACGTGAACCAGGCCTTTGCCGGCCTGCAGGAGAAGCATGGCGAGTTGCGCGTAACCGATACTGGTATCCGGGAGTGCACGATTGTGGGACAGGGGATAGGTGCCGCCCTGCGCGGCTTGCGGCCGATCACCGAGATCCAATACCTGGATTACCTGCTTTATGCCATCCAGATTCTGTCCGACGATGTGGCCTGCTTGCAGTACCGCACCAAAGGTGGCCAAAAGGCTCCGCTGATTGTGCGCACCCGTGGCCACCGCCTGGAGGGTATCTGGCATTCGGGCTCTCCGATTGGCATGATCCTGCACAGCATCCGGGGCATGCACGTGCTGGTGCCGCGTAACATGACACAGGCAGCAGGCTTTTATAACACCCTGCTCAAGTCCGACGAGCCGGCGCTGGTGATCGAGTGCCTAAACGGCTACCGCCTGAAAGAGCGCATCCCAAATAACATTGGCGAGTTCACCGTGCCGCTTGGCAAACCGGAGATCCTCAGAGAAGGAACCGACATCACGATCGTTACCTATGGCTCGATGTGCCGCATTGTGATGGAAGCCGCCCGCCAGCTGGAGGAGTTTGGCATCTCGGCCGAAGTAATCGATGTGCAGACGCTACTGCCTTTCGACGTGGACCACATGATCACGGACTCGATCCGTAAGACTAACCGCGTGCTGTTTGCCGACGAGGACGTGCCGGGCGGCGCAACGGCCTTTATGATGCAGCAGGTAGTGGATGAGCAGGGCGCCTGGAGATGGCTGGATTCCAAGCCGCAATGCCTGTCGGCGCATGCACACCGTCCGCCTTACGGCTCTGACGGCGACTATTTCTCCAAGCCAAACACGGAGGATGTGTTTGAGGCGGTATATGAAATTCTGCACGAAGCAGACTCAAAAACCTATCCGGCTATCTATTAAGTAAGTATAGAAGTATAGCCAAGTATAAAGTATACTTTCAATTTATAAATCCCCGGCCGCTTCGGTTGCCGGGGATTTTTTATACTTGCCGGATTACCTGAACCTGGTGCTCATGCCTCCGTCTATCACAAACGATTGGCCTATTATATAATCAGCCTCCCCGGAAGCGAGCCAAAGCATCAGGGACGCTACCTCGGCGGGGTCGCCGATACGATTTTCAGGTATAAACTGCTCATACTTGGCACGAACCTCCTGCAGCCTGCTCTCATCCCCACCGCATTGGCCCAGCATTGCCTTCTTAAGCAGCGGCGTATCGAAAGCACCCGGTACAACAGCATTTACGCGGATGTGAGAGGTAGCCAGTTCCAAGGCGGCAGACTTGGTCAGGGCCAGCACGCCTGCTTTGGAGGCAGCATACAAAGCCCCGTACTCCACACCGCCAAGCCCATTTACAGAGGAAACATTGAGGATACTGCACCTGGAAGAGGTGTTCGGTAGCATCAGCCGTATCTGGTGCTTCATGCACAACCACAGCCCCTTAAGGTTTACGCCGAACGTGTAATCATACTCTTCCTCTGTGAATTCCTGCACAGGTTTACCAACTCCCGTGTCTGCCGCGGCACTGTTTATGGCAACATCAATCGTTTTGAAGCTTTCTGCCACTTGTTCGAAGGCGCGGCTGATGGAGGCGGGGTCGTTCAGATCGACAGCAAGAAAGGTTATGCCTTCGGTGCCAGGGAAGGCTGCTGTTGCCTTTTCCGGTGTCCTTGCCAGAATGATTACCTGTGCACCAGCCGTGTGAAAGGCCTTTGCTGCTGCCAACCCAATGCCGGAGCTGCCGCCCGTTATAAGAACTGTTTTGCCTGTGTAGTTGTACGTGACTATCTTTTTCAGAAGTTTAGAGGTGTTTGATGCCAGGAGATTAATCTCCCATACTTACCAGGCCTGTTAAAAGTTGGAAAAGCAGCAGATGCTGCTTATTTCTGTTGTGTTTTATACTTTGGCTGAAGGCAGTTAGCGGCTCATCCTTAGCAGCGGCCATTACTCTGTAGTAAAGTTTGGGTATAATAGCTGAACATCAGGCAAATAGTGGTGAAAAGCATAACCGTTGCCTGAAGGCCGGAGTAAAAGGGAAGTATGTTGTCAACCAAAAGTCCCACCAAAGAAGAATTGGCCGCCGCCTCCGGAAAAACCGTTCCTGATATTCTCGTTCCAGGTCTTAAAGTCATATTCTGCGGCATCAACCCGGGTTTATATACGGCTCTAAAGGGCCATCACTTTGCGCGACCGGGAAACCGCTTCTGGCCCACGCTTTATGCAGCCGGCTTCACGCCCGAAAAGTACCAGCCCCACCAGGAGGAGGAGTTGCTCCAGCTCGGCTATGGCATCACCAACATTGTAGGCAGGGCTACGGCTAATGCAGCCGAACTGAACAAAACAGAGTTAATTGAAGGAGGGATAGAACTGGTGGAGAAAATGATTTTGTACCAGCCGCAGGTGCTGGCGCTGCTGGGCCTCTCCGCCTACCGGGTAGCCTTTGGCAAGGCGACAGCCGAGATTGGGCTGCAGGAACAGACGATTGGGCAAACCAAACTCTGGGTGCTGCCAAACCCGAGCGGCCTGAACGCGCACTTCCCGCCCAAAAAGCTTGCCCAGGTTTATGGGGAGCTGCGCCGTTACGTGGAGCAACTGGAAGCCTGAGTCTGCTTTTAAAACCTCTTTACCCTTTTGCCTGTACTTTTTGAAAATACCAGAAGAGCATTGGGGGGGAATGCGCTCATCCTATGCTTACTATACATACCAAAGAAATAAGCTATGGCAAAACAAATGAGAGCTGCAACCTACACAGAGTTCGGTGGGCCGGAAAAAGTAAGTATAACTACGGTGGATATACCAGCGGTAGGCGAAGGAGAGGTGCTGGTGCGCATCAAGGCTGCCGGGGTGAACCCGGTGGATTATGCGGTGCGCGAAGGATACCTGAAGGAGAATCTGCCTAGCAGTTTTCCGGTTATACCCGGCTGGGACATGGCAGGAGAGGTAGTAGAAAGAGGCTTCAGCGCCAGGAGGTTCGACGTAGGAGCAGAAGTATACGCCTATGCCCGCAGGCCTGTGGTGCAGCACGGCACTTTTGCCGAGTACGTCGTGATACCGGAAAGCTACCTGGCGCTAAGGCCACAGAATATTTCGTGGGAGGCGGCGGCAGGCATACCCCTGGTGGGATTGACAGCTTACCAATCGTTGTTTGATGCCGGGAAGCTGCAGCAGGGGCAGACGGTGCTGATATTGGGTGCTTCAGGCGGCGTAGGCAGCCTGGGTATACAACTGGCTAAGGCCAAAGGCGCTACTGTGATAGGTGTGGCCAGCCAGAAAAACCAGCAGTACATGCGCGAGCTTGGTGCTGATTATACAGTAGATTATAAAAGCGCCCATGTAGGGGAGGCCGTACAGCAGCTGGTGCCGGAAGGCGTAGACCTTATCTTCGACTGCGCCAGCGGCGAAACCTTGCAGCAAAGCCTGCAGGCGCTCAAGCCGTCCGGAAAGCTGGTCTCTATCCTGAACCACGGTACAGACCTGGATCCCGCCATCGATTTTACCTATGTGTTTGTGGAGCCTAATTCTCGCCAGCTAGGCCACCTGCGGGAACTGGCAGAAGCTGGTAAGCTGCGCGTGCCCGTAAGCCAGACCTATACTTTGGATGAAACTGTAGAAGCGATGAAACAAATACAGACGTCGCATACGACAGGTAAGATAGTGATTGTGCCATAGGCACCTTCAGTTGATAATTACAAAGTATAAAGGGTAGCAATGCGTTGCTACCCTTTATACTTTGTAACCCCTTATTTTTGATAAGGGTGAATCTTCCCGTCATCATCCACCAGAAAGGCTTTGTCCGCTTCGTCGAGTATGGCTTCTTTGCTATCGGAGTAGGCTTCCACGATCTGAGGCTTCTTCTCCTTGAAATGCTTTATAATGCGGCGCAGTTTTTCTTCCTCTTTGCAGGCCTCGCCGATTACCTTGTAGGTGCCGTCTTCATACTTTACCTGCGTGCCCGCAAAACCATCTACCGGAAAAAGGTCGAACAGCGGCTTTACGTATAGCTCCAACCCGCCAGTGGCACAGAAAAGCTGCACGCCTTCCTTCCTCATTTTCTCGAAGTAGCCCTTCAGTTCCTGGTTAAAGTTCTCCGGATATTCCTTTGCCCAGAACTCTTTGGCCAGCTTTTCTACCTGCTCGGGCGGCAGTTCGTCGAGGTAGTTGAAGAAGTTCTCCTTAAATTCGGTTTGGCGTATCTGGTGCAGCTTTTTCAGCAGTTTGTAGTAGGCCATCTCAAAAGCAAACAGGATGCGCTTCGGCTGCTTGCTAACCACAAACTTGTAGAACTCATCCTTGGAGCTCTTGTTGTAAAACGTGCCGTTCAGGTCGAATACGATAAGCCTGACTTCTTTTTCCTCGCTTTTTGCCACTGTGCTTTTTGCTGGTGATGCTGTAGGTATACGCGCAAAAGCAGTAACTTGCCTGTACAATCCGGGGATTTAAGAGGAGCAGGCGGGGTTTAAGTAACATTTTATTTTAATCGTACTTCGATAGTTCTTTTATCTGTATCAATGTCAATCCAGTTCATAGATTCTTCACTTGGAATGGTTTCGGCCAAATCATATCCTTTTTGCAAACTATTCAATGCTTTTTCCCCGAACCTAATTGTCATTGTATACTCACCTTGTCCGTCTCTACCTATCCAAGCTTTTGTTTCGACTTTATGCGTCTTCCTTAATTCTGCTTCATTTATTGGTTCGCATAACACTCCATCACACAAGAAACCTTTCAAATCTGTTCTGTCGCTGTTTTTAAAAGTCCGCCCCAAATGAAATTCCAATTCTGTACAGAAGTCTTCATTGAAAGGAGTGTTCGCCATATTTTCCATGTTTGATTGAGCTTGCACCTAACAGAAGTATAAGGAATAACTAAAAATATAAGTCCCGCCTGTCAGTAGCAAGCGGGACTTATATTTTTAGTTATTCCCTGTTTTTCCGGAGCACTTTTCCCAGGCGCTCTGTGGCGTAGGTCTCTTCTTCTTTGGCCGGTTTGCCACCAATCAGCACATACCGGAAGCCACTGGCCAGCTGGTCTGGCTTCTCGTAGGTGGCGTTTTCCCTCACTTCGGATGGGTTAAAGATGAGGATATCAGCTTTGTAGCCGGGCTTGAGCAGGCCACGCTGCTGCAGACCGATGGTTTCGGCAGGCAGGCCAGTCATTTTGCGTACTGCCTCCTGCAGCGTCAGCACCTTTTTCCCGTTCACGTAGGTCTCAATGATTTTGGCGAAGGAGCCATAGCCTCTGGGGTGGTGCATACTTGGGCTGCCGTCTGAGCCTATCATCACGTAGGGATCCAGCAGCAGCCCCTCCTGCAACTCCTCGTTCATGATGAAGTAGGCCCCGCTGGCCCCGTATGGCCCGATGTTGTCCACCAGTACATCCTCGAAGGGCTTGTTGAGCTCCTTGGCAATCTGCTCCAGGTTTTTGCCGGTATAGCGTCCCGAGCCAATCAGCGTGGCCTCCGGTCCGTTGCGTTGCATCACCCTGTTGCGGAGGTAGGTTCTCAGTTCCTCCTTGCGGGTTCTCAGCACCTCCTTGTAATCGTGCGGCGACTTGGCCCAGTCCGGGAAAAGAATGGCGATGCCGGTGAAGCTGGCCGTGTAAGGGTAGAAGTCGGCCGTGACTTTGGTGCCGCTTTGGCGGGCGCTGTCGAGTACCTGCAGCACCTGCTTTGCCCTTTCCCGGCCTTTGCCATACACCACCTTAATGTGCGACACATGCACCGGACAGTATTGTCCCTGCGCCAGCAGCTCCCGTATCGACGCCTCTACCAAGGAGTCGTCTTCGTTGCGCATGTGGCTCATCACCAGGCCATTTTTGGACCCCACCACTTTAGCCAGCCTGTTCAGCTCCTCGCTGGTGGCGTAGTAGCCGGGGTTATACTCCAGGCCGGTGGTCAGGCCATAGCAGCCGGCGTCCATGGCGTCGGTCACCAGGTCTTCCATCGCCTTCATATACTCCTCGGCAGGCTGTTTCTCGTACATGGCCCCCGAAAGTACGCGCAGTGAGTTATGGCCGGCAAACATGGCGATGTTTACGCCGGGTCGGGCGGCATCCACCGAGTCCATCCAGGCGCTCATGTCTTTGTTGTTGTGGCTGAAGCCGTCCTGGCCCAAACTGATGGTGGTGACGCCCATGGCCAAGAAGTTTTTGAATTCCGGCTCTTTCAGCGGATCGCCGTGGGCGTGTGTATCGATAAAGCCGGGAGTGACCACCATGCCGGTGGCATCAATCGTTTTCAGGGCTTTGTACACAAAGGCCTTGTCTTTGTCAATCAGGGCGATGGTGTCGGCACCTACCAGGATGTTAGCGGTGTAGGGCTCAGAGCCGGTGCCATCCACCACGGAGGCGTTCTGGATCAGCAGGTCGTAGGTTAGCTGCCGCGCCTTGTTCTCCTGTTCCTGTTGACCGGTGCCCTGGCAGGAAGTGAAAATGGCCGCTGCCACGAGCGGATAAAAGAGCTTTGTGAAGGGTTTATACTTTGCCATAGAGGGTGTTTATACTTCGTTGCAGCCGGGAATGGCTATACGTTTACCAGCCATACGCGCTCCGTGCTCAAACGGAAGTTTAAGTTACGCAGAAGTATGGCAGGAAAACAATATTTATACCTGGCACACGCTAAAAGGCGATCAAATCTGAGATGTGTAAGAAAAGTTCAAGTGAATTGACAGCATCTGGTGCAGGTACAGCTGAAGTATAGCATCACTAAATCAGCCAATGTTTCCTAATCAGCGTATGAAAATAAATTGTGTTATATTATTAAATATTTTAACATATTTTATTTTAAGGTATAGGTGACGGCTTATGGACCACATAAAGCAACTTGACAGCATCCGGGCGATGGCCGTGCTGCTGGTCATTATTACACATTGGTTCCCGGAAGGCCACTGGCTTAATAGCTACACAAGCGTATTTAATGGCGTGGATATTTTCTTTGTGCTGAGTGGCTTTTTGATAACAACCATCCTGCTGGTGAACAGGAACGAAGCCGAACGCATCGGTACGAGCAAGCTGACAGTTTTCAGGAACTTCTTTACCCGAAGAGCCCTCCGTATCTTCCCGATATACTACCTCACCCTTGTGGTTTTATACTTGCTTGGCCCGCTAACAGAATCGAATATCCGGGAGAATTACCTTTATTTCTTTACCTATACTTCCAACTTATACTTTTTCGAGCAGCAGCAATGGGACGGCATGCTGTCGCATCTTTGGTCGTTGGCTGTGGAGGAACAGTTCTACCTGGTGTGGCCATGGGCGATGCTGTATCTGAACAAACCATACTTGCTGCCGTTTATCTTCATTTCCATACTTATAGGCATTACCAGCCAGCTTTTCCTGCTAAACCAGGACTTCGGCGATATCCTCACGTTTGCCTGCTTTGATGCCTTCGGCTTAGGTGCATTGCTAGCCTGGGTAAGGGTTTACCAGCCATCATTCCTGCCAAAACTTTTCAAGTACTCCCTGGCGCTGGCGCTGATTTGCTTTGGTTTGCAGATTTTAAGGGTCATGGGCCAGAGCAGCTACCTGGTTCTGCCTTCCCGAACACTTACCGCTGTCTGTACGCTAAGCGTGATTGCGGGCATTATTTTATACAAAGAGAGGCAACTGCCAGTCCTCAGCAAGGTCTTTGGAAATTCCTCCTTGCTGTTTATCGGCAAAATCAGCTACGGAATTTATTTGTACCACCTGATGATACCCTACTTCTCTTATGGACTCCTGGGCAGCGTTAATGCTTACTTCTGGCCATTGGGTAGCGAGCTATTTATCTTTTACCTCGTGCGACTAGAGAATTTCTGCCTGCTCATTTTGCTGTCCGCTTTGTCCTGGAGGCTGCTTGAGTACCCTATCCTGCGGTTTAAAACCTACTTTGAGTATCAGAATGACAAATTATATCAACCCAGGAAAATACTGCTCTGATACCTAAAACTACATCTTGGCTTAGAAGGCAATAAAATCCGGGTTGTGTAAATCCTCCTTGTTATAGGTTAGCTCCTGCTGCAAATCCTCCTGGTAGATGCCCCGCTTCAGGGCGTTCAGCAGGGCGTGGGCGGCGGCGGTGTCCCATTCCATGGTAGGGGCGAAGCGGGGATAGAGGTCGGCCTTGCCTTCGGCCAATAGCATAAACTTTAGCGAGCTGCCCATGCTGCTGGTGCTGGCGCCGGGGAAGCGACGAATAAACTCCTCTGTTTTGGAATTTAGATGGGTGCGCGAGGCGACAATCGTCAGGCCCGGCTTCTGGTGCAGGTCTTCCAACGTATAGCTTCCGGGCAAAGGCAGTAACTGTGTTTTCACTCCCTTTTCTTCCCTGTAAACGCCCGTTGCCGCCGAACCAAAGTATAAACTGCCCAGCACGGGGGCATAAATAACGCCAGCCACGGGTTTGTGGTGGTGCATCAAGGCGATGTTGACGGTAAACTCCCCGTTGCGCTTCAGAAACTCCTTCGTGCCATCCAGCGGGTCCACGAGCCAGTACCATTCCCATTGCTGCCGCAGCTCATAGGGATGCTGCTGTCCTTCTTCTGAAAGTATGGGCAGGCCCGAGATAGCCAGATCCCTGCTGATGACCTCGTGCGCGGCGCGGTCGGCTTTGGTGAGGGGAGAATCATCCGACTTCATACTTACATCGAACTCCCCGGAAGTATAAACTTGCATGATGGCGGCTCCGGCCTCCAGTGCGGCTGCGCGGGCTATCTGCAGCAGATCGGTTATACTTAGTGTAACGTTCACAAGAATATGATTTAAGGGATGTGAGAAAGTATACGTTATAAGCTTGGCAATGACCTGTTCTTACTGCTGATACAGCCCCTCCTCCTGGAAGAATCAGGCAGACGCTGGTACTACATGGCCGCTTTCATGCGCTGCTGCAGCCGCAGGTGCGGTTCTACAAAAGTAATCAGTTTATCCAGTGAGTTCTCTATACTTTCTTTATCGGTTCTGATGGTCATGTCGGGCTGGGGCGGTTCTTCGTAGGGGGCACTGATGCCGGTGAAGTTTGCAATAAGGCCTGCCCGCGCTTTGGCGTAGAGGCCTTTGGTATCGCGCTGCTCGCATACCTGCAGAGGGCAACTGATGTATACTTCCGTAAACCGGTCCGGCCCTACAATCTGCCTGGCCAGCTCCCTTTCCTCGGCATAAGGCGAGATGAAGGCGCAAATCACCACCATCCCCGCGTCCAGCAGGAGCCTGCTCACCTCGGCCACCCGGCGAATGTTCTCCTTCCTATCCTGTTCGCTAAAGCCCAGATCGCGGCACAGGCCGTTACGGATGTTGTCGCCATCGAGCAGGTATACTTTGTAGCCCCGGTGAAAAAGGTGATGCTCCAGGCGCAGCGCCAGCGTGCTCTTGCCCGAGCCGGAGAGGCCGGTGAGCCACACCAGCTGCGGCTCCTGCTGCATTAATTGCCTGCGTTGTTCGGGGCATACTTTGGATTTAAAGGGATAGATGTTTTTCATGCCTTTCGTCGGGTTAGGGTAGCACAAAGTATAAATAACGCTACTTCTGCCACCTTGTACGGCAATAAGCTGCCTGAAGCCGTATAGCAGCCTGATCCTATACTTTAAAATCTTTTACGCTATGAAAATACTGCAGGGCGGAGCCCCTAAGTGCGGCAACCTTTGGCTTTACCAGATCATCCAGCAGGTGCTGGAACGAAGCAGCCAGCCTGCTTCCAGCTTTATCCAGCGGCAGCCTATCTACGAACTTGCCAAAACCTGGGAACTCAACTACCCCACCCAGGCCAGCATCGACGTGCTGGATATTACCGACCTGCAGTACAGCTACCGCATCAGCAGCATCTTCCGAATGCCCGTGGAAAGTATAAAAGACTACGTGGCGCTGACCGACCACGTCTGGACCCACTCACCGGTCTGTAAGCGTAGCGGCGAATTGTTCAGCCTGTTTGATAAGAAAGTATACATCGTGCGCGACCCCCGCGACCGGGCCATCTCGGCTTCGAAATATTATACTTCAGACTACATGCTCAAGTATTACCCGCAGGAGGAAACCGACCCCAAGCGCTACCTGGAGAAGCACTTCGATACGTTGCTGCTGGAATGGGTTTGGCACGTATACGACCACCTGCGCTACAGCCGGGAGCACCACATTCACATTGCTTTTTACGAGGGCTTTTTGCTGGACTTTCAGCAGGAGCTGGGCCGTTTGCTCGATTACCTGGAGGTGCGCCTGAGCGAGCAGGAGCGGGAGGAGCTGCAGCAGGCCATGAGTTTTGCCACCATGAAAAGCAAAAACCCAAAGCACCTGAAACAGGGGCAGTCAGGCTACTGGATGGATCAGTTTACGGAAAAGCAGGCGGAGCAGGCCGACATCATCGCCGGCCCGCTGCTTCGTTTTCTGGGTTACCCGGCTGGCGAAGGGCAGCCCATAAGCTACCGCACCGAGCCGCCCCACCAGGATTTTGAAGCCCTGAAGCAGGAACTCATCGCCTCGCAGCAGCCACTGTACTAGGAGTAGTTACCATACGCCGAGCTGCCGCCCAATAGTTTTCAGCTGGCCAATATGGTAGCCAGTGTGGTGCAGCGTGGTCAGGGCGGCCCAGGAGATGGTTTTGCCATTTGGTTGCACTGCAAATAGATCTGTAGTCGGGTCCTGCACCAAATTGATCATTTCATCCAGCTCCTGCGCGTAGGCATCGATGGCTAGGTACCATTCCTGCTCGCTCTCCGGCACGTGGTTTTCGGGCCAGTGGGCATCCGGCCATACATTCACATCCTGTTCCGGGTGCTTCATAAAGTTCAGGAGCGTCTGCTGCCGTGCCCGAATGTGGCCCAGCAGAATCCAGGCTGAGAAGTGCAGCCCGTCAAGTATCACTCCGGCTTTTTTATAATCGAACTCCCGCAGCAGGATGACATTCGGCGCAAACCCGCCTTGCAGCAATTCCACCAGCTGCGCTCTTACCAGGCTGTCTACTGGCTGCGCTGTTTGTATACTTTTCAAGTCTGTTTTCATTGATGGTTTATACTTTCAGATCATCCGAAACGGGAGCAGGAGGGGTTGGGTTTATACTTGCCGGTTTATACTTTCCTAGCCGCTTCTTCCTTCCACTTGACACAAGCTATTCTTGCTAGCTACTGTTCCTCCTCCAGCCCTACATAAGCTATTGTTTCACCTCTAGCATTGGAGCTCTCAAGCCCGAGAGGGCTCGCCTTCGGGCATCGCGCGGTGTACATTTCCTTTGCTACCCTTCGGTCGCAATGCCTCTACAGCGGCACCAGAAATCTACAAGGCGCTCATCCCAAAGGCTGGGAAGCATTCAATAGCCGCTGCCCTTACTGTCATCTCGACCTTTAGGAGAGATCTCTTTAGGATTCCAGATAGATCTCTCGCGCTGCTAGAGATGACAAAAAAGTGTGGGTACAAACTCCCTCCCCTGTTTTTAGGGGAGGGCTGGGGAGGGGTGAAGAGTTCCCCGCCTTAGACAAGGAGGGGCTAGGGGTGGTTGGACCCAGTACTAATATAAAACTCCCACCTCTAAGAACTGAGAAGGGAGTCTATACTTAAGAAAATGAGAATGATACCTGCCTCTACAACGTACTTTCTCCCGCCACCACATTCTTCAGGTACCAGCCCTTTTCATCCACTACAGGGGCAGTTTTAGAAGTAACCTCCACGGGCTTATTACTTAGATCCAGGCGTTGGGTGCCGGAGTCGATTCTAACCTCCATGGGCAGGGTAAAATTGATGTTGGGGATTCGGATAGTATAGCTGTTCCCGGACTTTTGCTCTATGACTACTTCCGGCACTTCGGTGGTGCGTAAGTATAAATTGAAGAAGGGCTTGATGTCGCGGCCGGTTTCTTTGGTGAAAAACTCCTGCAGGTCGGCGGTTTTAACTTGATTCTTATAGGTATAGGCCGGATCCAGAATAAACTTTTTAAGGGTGCGGAAGAAAACCTCATCGCCGAGCATGTAGCGGAGCGAGTGCATGATATAGGCGCCCTTGGAATAAATCTCGCCATGGTAGGCCTCATCTGAGTCCACATCGTTCTCGCGCATGATGATGGGGTTGCGGTTTGGGATGTTTTTGGCGATCAGCTTGACGTGCCTCAGGTATGCTTCGTGTCCGGCATGCTCCTCCACGAAAAGCCAGTCGCCATAGGTGGTCAGGCCTTCCTGAATCCAGAAATCAGCCCAATCCTTCACGCTCACTTTGTTTCCCCACCACTCGTGGCCTAGCTCGTGGTGCAGCAGGTGGTCGTAGGGTGCGTCGCCAACGGTTGTAAAGCGGAATTTATTTCCATAGGCGTTGATGGTCTGGTGCTCCATGCCCAGGTAGGGTGTCTCCACAATGCCTACTTTCTCCTTCTGGAACGGGTACTCGCCAAAGTATTTCTCCTGTGTTTTCAGGCTGATTTCGAGTATATTCATCAACTCTGGTGCCTTGGCTGCATTTTGTTTGAGCAGGTAAATGACCATGGGCACCGTGTTGCCTTCCACAGTCGTGTAATCGCGGCGGGTAATTTCAAAGTCGCCTACCGTAAAGTTGATGCCGTAGTTATTGATGGTGTAATTTGTCTTCCAGTGGTAGGTGATCAGGTTCCCTTTCTTCTTCTCCGACACCAGCAGACCGTTTGCCGCTACCTGGTAGGGGGCAGGTACCGAGATAAACTGCTCCACGCCCTCATCCGGCTCATCAGAAGGATGGTCCTTGCAAGGCATAAAAATCTTAGCTCCCTCGTTCTGTGACGACAGGCCAATCCAGTGCTTGCCGTTTCCATCTTTGGTAAACGTGAAGCCACCCTGCCACGGCGGGTTCACGGCTTCGGGAGGGGTGCCGGCATAGTCCACCGTCACCGTCAGGCGCTGGCCGGGTTGGTACGTTTTCTTCAGCTGCACATCCAGCAGATCGGTGGCCCGGGTATAGGTCGCTTTCCTGCCATCCACCTTTACGCCGCTCACCTTGTAGGCGTCAATCAGGTTCAGCCTTATTTTATCGGTTGGCGCCACCAGTTCCACCACGGCATCCGCCGAACCACCGATTTTCTGTTCTTCAGGCGATACAGTTAGCCGAAGGGTATAGTGCTTCACATCGAACGCTGCCTGAACGGGGTCCAATGGGCCGCCCCAGGTCCAGTTTTGCTCCTGTGCCTGTGCAGTGGTAAGGCAAAGTGCTGTAAAAAGCGATAGGAAAAAGTGTTTCTTCATCAGGTAGCTTCCTGTTTATACTTAAAGTAGGGACGAATTTCAGATTAATAAAGTAGGTACTGCTGGCGTACCTTTCGGAAGTTAGCCAGGTCCTTGTCCCACTGTTTTACGATTTCCTGCGGCGAAAGTCCGGCCTGCAATTGCTCACGTATTTTTGGGGTGCCCCACAGCTTGTCCATGCGGCCCTCGCGCCACTCCAACTGCTCGGGGTACAAGGTCTTCAGGGCGTGCAGGATGTAAACCCCGGCCTTGGCTGACTCAAAGGCATCCCGGTCCGTTACCACCATTTCAGCGCCAGAGCATTGCTCCCCCATAAACTTGGGAGGCCAGATTTTGATGCCATCCACGATGCTATCCGGTACAAACGAAACCGGGCGGAACTTCACGCCTTTTAGGCCATAGCTGTTGAGTTGGTTGGTTAGTTTTTGTCCGTCTATCCAGGTGGCGCCAATACGCTCGAAGGGGTGCAGGGTGCCGCGGGCCTCGGAAACATTGGTCCCTTCCAGCAGGCAGGTGGCTGGGTAAACGGCTGCCGTTGTCAGGGTCAGCATGTTGGGCGATGGCTTTACCCAAGGCAATTGCGTGTCGTCGTACCACTGCTGGCGGCTATAGTGCTGCATCGGGATAACCGTGAGTTTTGCCTGTGGCAGCTTGCGTTTGGCGCGTTCGCCGTTAAACATGGTGGCCAGTTCGCCCACCGTCATGCCATGCACCACAGGCAGTTGTCCCACGCCGCTTACGGGCTCCCCCGGCTCGCCGCCAATCGGGCCATCCACATACACCGCGCTAATGGCGTTGGGCCTGTCCAGGATGATATAGGGTTTCCCCTGCTCAGCGGCAGCCTCCAGCACATGGTTCATAGTGGCGATATACGTATAGAAACGGGCTCCGATATCCTGAATGTCGAAGATGAGCACATCCACCTTTTGCAGCATCTCGGCGGTTGGCTTGCGTGTTTTGCCATATAAGGAGATAACGGGCAGTCCGGTTTTGGCATCGGTGCCGCTGGCTACATGCGTATCCTGGTCCCCGCGGATGCCGTGCTCTGGCCCGAACAGGGTGGTCAACTTCACGTCTTTGCGGGCGTGCAGCACGTCAACCAGGTGACGGCCATCGGGCAGCAGTCCGGTATGGTTGGTTACCAGTCCGATGCGTTTGCCTTTAATCAAAGGTAAAAACTCTTTCGTGAGCAGGCGCTCGGCACCGATTACAACACGTGGGGCTGCTGCAGGGGCTGCAAAGGCAGTGCTGAGGCCAAGTATCAGCCAAAGCAACAGGAGAGGACGTAGGTATTTCATCGGGTTAATATAGTGTTTTAGGTATTAGTCTCAAAACCGCTCTGTCGCAAGGTTACGGGCTCTAAAAGTAAACCTAACCTCGTATAACCTATGAGGTAACGTGGCTCGGTAAACCGACTGCAATAATCGACCCTCCTCCGAAACGGAAGTATAAAGTATGGCAGTACAACCAGAACCAGAAGCGTAGCAGACTCTCCCGGCCAGCATGCAGGCCATGGTGCTGGAACGGCCCGGCGGTCCGCTGAAGTATAAAACGGTTCCGGTGCCGCAGCCTGCGCCCGGGCAGGTGCTCATCCAGGTAAAAGCCTGCGGCGTGTGCCGTACCGACCTGCACATCCTCGACGGCGAACTGGACAAACCTAAACTTCCCCTCATCATGGGCCACGAAATAGTGGGTATTGTGGTGGGCACGGGTCCTCGCGTGGCTACAGTGAAGTTAGGCGATGCGGTTGGCGTGCCGTGGCTCGGTTATACTTGTGGCAGGTGCAGGTACTGCCTTAAAGGAAAAGAAAACCTCTGCGAAAATGCCGCTTTTACCGGGTACACCCTGGATGGGGGCTATGCCGAGTATACGGTTGCCGATGAACGCTACTGCTTTAAACTTTCGGGAGAGGCAACTCCGGCAACAGCCCCGCTACTCTGTGCCGGACTCATCGGCTACCGCTCTTACAGCATGATGGGGGAAGGGGTGGAAAAACTGGGCATTTACGGGTTCGGGGCCGCGGCGCACATCCTTATTCAGGTGGCCCTTTTCGAGGGGAAGAAAGTATACGCCTTTACGCGTGCGGGTGATGTGGAAGCACAGGAATTTGCCCGCAGCCTTGGCGCCGTTTGGGCGGGGGATTCCACGCAGCCTGCTCCGCAGCCGCTGGATGCCGCTATCATTTTTGCCCCAGTAGGGGCGGTGGTACCCAAGGCTTTGCAGGATGTGGACAAGGGCGGCGTGGTGGTGTGCGGGGGTATTCATATGAGTGATATCCCGGCCTTCCCGTACCGTATTCTTTGGGAAGAGCGGGTGCTGCTCTCGGTGGCCAACCTTACCCGCAGTGACGGCGCTCGATTCCTGCCTTTAGCGGCTCAGGTGCCGGTGCAGACAGAAGTACAGCTATATCCGCTACTGCAGGCCAACGTGGCGCTGGAGGATTTAAGGCAGGGCAAGGTGAGGGGAGCCGCTGTACTGGTGCCTTAAAAGTATAAATCAGTTGAAGGTATGCCGGGCTCAGGTATGGTGGCTGAAAAGCCCCATCAGTTCTCCGGTTCCGATAATATGGTTTTCCATCTGCGCCAGCACATCGTCGCGGGTGCTGGCTGGGGGCAGGGACAAGCGGGTGTCCAGAGCGTAGAGCCTGAAAAAATAGCGGTGCGTTCCGATAGGGGGGCAGGGGCCGCCATACTTTGCCTCGCCAAAATCATTCATGCCTACCGTGCCGGGGGTACTATTTTCTTCAATCGTGTGCAAGAGCGGCATGTCGTACACCAGCCAATGTGTCCAGTTTCCGCTGGGGGCGTCAGGGTCATTTACATGCAGTACAAGGCTTTGGGTGCCTTCCGGGAAATCGCCAATCTCCAGCGGCGGGTTTACATCTTCCCCATCACAAGTAAACTTTTCGGGGATGGTGTCGCCGGCGCTGAAGGCGGGGCTGCTTAGCTTCAGGTTCTCGATAACGTTGGTTTCCATAATGATAGGTGTGGTAAAATTGGTACTCCCCTTATACGAGAACGGGTATAAAAAAATCCGATGCCGCACCGCTATACTGTAAAGGCATACAGCATGTGGGTGCAACATCGGATTGACTGGTGGGAAAGCTTATTTTTTGGCTAATTCCGCCAGCAATTCATAAGAGCGGAGCCGCGCCTTGTGCTCGTAAATGTGCGAGGCAAACATCAGCTCATCTACCTGTGTCTCGGCCAGGAAAGCTTCTATTTCTTCTTTTACCGTGGCCGGCGAGCCGGTGAACGTATAGCGCAGCATCTGGTGCACGGCATATTTCTCGTTCTGGCTCCAGAGGCCTTCCATACTATCCACGGGCGGTTGCTGCGGGTTAGCCGTGCCGCGTATCACGTTCAGGAAAGACTGGTAAAGCGTGGTAGCCAGTTTCTCCGCCTCGGAGTCCGTGTCGGCCACCACGCCGTTTACGCAGGCGATGGCGTAGGGCTCCTTCAGGTGCTCGGATGGCTGGAAGGTGTCGCGGTAAATTTTGAGGGCTGCTTGCAGGGCAGCCGGCGCAAAGTGGCTTGCAAAGGCAAAGGGCAGCCCGAGCATGGCGGCCAGCTGCGCGCTATAGGTGCTGGAGCCCAGCAGCCATATCGGCACTTCCAGGCCCTGGCCAGGAATGGCACGCACTTTGGCTTCGGGGTCTACGGGGCCGAGGTAGTACTGCAACTCCTGCACGTTTTTCGGGAAATCATCCACGTCGCCGCGCAGGTCGCGTCGCAGGGCCATGGCCGTCAGGCCGTCAGTGCCGGGAGCGCGGCCCAAGCCCAAATCTATGCGGCCAGGGAAAAGCGACTCCAGCGTACCAAACTGCTCGGCCACCACCAGCGGCGCGTGGTTGGGCAGCATAATCCCCCCGGAGCCTACGCGTATACTTTTGGTGCTGCCGGCAATGTGCCCGATAAGGACCACGGTGGCAGAACTGGCAATGCCCGGCATGTTGTGGTGCTCGGCCAGCCAGTAGCGTTTGTAGCCCAAAGCTTCCACGTGGCGGGCCAGGTCTGCACTGGTTCTGAAGGCATCAGTAGCGGTTTTACCTTCCTGTATCGGCACCAGGTCCAGCACAGATAAGGCAATATCAGACAACGTCTTGTTGTTACTGCTCATATTTCACTTCGGTTATTACGGTACAAGTATAAAAAAGCAGCCCGGACACATATGCCTGGGGCTGCTTGTTTATTAAGACACGTAAGTACCGTGTTTTGTTTTCAGAAATCAGGAGCCAGTACCTAACTACTGGCTTGCTGCTGCTTATTTCTTTTCCGGGATGGTCCAGAAGTAGATCTTGGCGCCGTCTACCTCAATGGTTTTCTCAGGCTCCCAGTCGCCCATGTCGAAGGCGTGGGACACGATGCGGGTACCGGGCTTGAGTTGTTCCATCAAAATAGGGCGGAGCTTCATGTTCACAGCAGGCAGCAAGTACAAGGTTACTACGGTGGCCTCACTGACGTCAGCATCAAACAGGTCGCCTTCTATAAAGCGCACCTTGTCGGTAACACCTGCCTCACGGGCATTCTTGTTGGCTTCTGCAATGCGGTCCGGATTGATGTCGATGCCTGTGCCGGTGGCACCAAAGTTTTTGGCGGCGGTAATCACAATGCGCCCGTCGCCGCAGCCCAGGTCATAGATCACGTCGTTCTTCTTTACATCCGCCATTTTCAGCATGGCATCCACCACGGCCTGGCGGGTAGGAACATACGGCACATCGGGTGTGCGCTTCATGGTGGCGGTTTCCTGGGCATGTACCAGTACAGTGGCGCACAGCAGGGCCAGCATCGTAAACAGAGTGTTAGTAAGAATTCTCATAGGCTTGCTTTTAAAGTATGATTATGGGTTAAGGAAAAAAAGCAACGTATAAAAGGTGCCGTAACTGTGTGCTATGCGCCAGGGTAGTAAGTAGTTGCAGTGGCAGGTGCCGGAAATTTTACGTCATACTTCTACGAATGGTACAAGGCTACAGTTTTGCCCCTACTGTCGGAACTACTTATTACTTACGCGCTTGTTAAGGCCCGGCAGGGCCAACAGCAGGAGCACCCCTATAAAAAGCACCGCCACACCCACCAGCGCACCCAGGCCCGTGTACATCAGGCTGGAATAAAGCAGGTAAGCGCTCGTCAGGCAGAAGATGAAAGGGGTGATGGGGTAGAGCGGCACACTGAAAGGGCGGGGCCGGTCCGGCTCCTTGCGTCGCAGCACAAAAAGTGAGACGCCCACCAACAGCAGGAAAAACCAGAAAACTGGTGCCGTATACTCCACAATCGTTTCAAAGCCGTTCCGGGTCAGGTAGCCCAGGCCCACCAGCGCCAGCGAAATGGCGCCCTGCACCAGAAAGGCGTTTACCGGTGAGGATGTTTTCTCGTTCCACTTGCCCAGAAAGCTGAAAAACGGCACGTCGCGGCCCAGCGCATAGTTGGTGCGGGCACCAGTAAAAATGGTGGCGTTAGCCGAAGTGAGCGCCGCCAGTGCCACTATCAGGCCGATGAGCACCAGCCCACCCTCCCCGAAAACAACCCGCACCAGGTCGCCTGCCACGGCATCCGAGGATGCCATGCCACCCATGCCTAGTACGTTGAGGTAGGCAAGGTTTATGAGCACGTAAATGGCCGTGATAATGACGATGCTCAGGATCATCACGCTGGCCATGCCTTTACGGCCGGAGCGCAATTCTGCAGATATGTAAGCGGCCTCATTCCATCCTCCGAAAGTGAGCAGCACAAACACCATGGCCAGGCCCATGGAGGTAGTACCTGTGTGAGGCGTGGCAGGACTGGCAACTGCGGCATCAGGAACAAAAATCAAGCCCGCTGCAATCACGATCAGAATGCCCAGTATTTCCAGGGCCGTCAGCAGTTTTTGTGTGCCTGCGCCCATACTTACGCCCATGATGTTGATCCCGGTCAGCACTATCACCACCAGCGCCGCATACAGCACCGACGATAACTCCCCGATGCTGAAAATCTGGGCCAAATAATCGCCGATGATAAAGGAGAGCAGGGCAATCGAACCGGTTTGAATAACGCTCATGCGGGCCCAGGCAAAGAGAAAGGCTGGTTTCCTGCCGAAGGCACGGGTCAGGAAGTGATAGTCGCCGCCGGCGTTGGGGAAGGTAGTGGTAAGCTCAGCATAGCACAGTGCCCCTATCAATGATACCAAGCCACCCAGCAGCCAGACTCCTATGAACATCAACCCGCTTTCGGTATTGGCTGCCACCAGGGAAGGGGTCCGGAAAATGCCGGCACCCACCACAATGCCCACAATAACGGCGATGGCGTCTAACCTGCCAAGCGCAGGCCTGGGGGCCGCCTCTGTTTCAGATGTCGTTTCGGGGGCAGCATAGCTCGGTGACACATTGGTAGCATTTCTTGTACCTGCCGGTACATCCCTGTAGTCTTCCATAGGCTTGTGGTTAAAGTCACGCTGAGGCCAACCAGAGGAGATTTCCCTGGTCAGGTGCTTTTGTACGGTAAAGATTTGATAATAGCGTAGTTACGTGCCTTTTTATCCAATCTTTAGCCCATACGCATTTTACCGGGGAAGGTATACATGGCCAACATCGCTCTTTATACTTTAAGGCCGGCTCATTACCGCCCAAAACCATTGCCATGAGCCACTCGTTACCAAATAGGTTCAGTGAGCCAGTTCTGTCCGGCACCGAAGTATAAATCTGTTAGAGGTCTGGTTATCCCGCACAAGTATAAATGTAGCATTATCTGCCCATGAGGAACACCGGTTCAGTTTTTCTGGCTGCCCTGCTGGCCGCAATGCTGGCTGTGGCTGGCTTCTGGTTTGTGAGTACGAGGGTCGGCAACGGGCAGGAGCATCCGCTGGTTTTAAGCAGCAACGGTGCCCGCACGATTTCATCGTCCGGCTACCCCGATTTTGTGGACGCCGCCTCGCTGGTGACGCCTGCCGTTGTACACGTAAAGACGACTTATGCCACTACTGCCTCCGGCCGTTCCTACCTGGATTTGTTTGGCTTGCCGCAATCACCGGAGCCGGCAACCGGTTCCGGTTCGGGCGTGCTCCTCACCCCGGACGGCTACATCGCCACCAACAACCACGTGGTGGATAATGCCTCGGGGATAGAGGTGGTGCTGCCGGACAAGCGCAGCTTCGAGGCAAAGCTCATAGGCGTAGACCCTAGCACCGATCTGGCCCTGCTGAAGGTGGATGGGCAGGAGCTGCCCTACGTCGCGCTGGGCAACTCCGACAGCGTGCAGGTGGGAGAGTGGGTGCTGGCCGTGGGCTACCCGCTGTCGCTTAGCTCCACGGTTACGGCAGGCATTATCAGCGCCAAGGGCCGCAGCATCGGCATCCTCAACCAGCCCAGTCAGGGTGGCTTTGCCGATCCGCAGCAGGCAGGAAACACGGCCATAGAGTCTTTTCTGCAAACCGATGCCGCCATTAACCCCGGAAACAGTGGGGGTGCCCTTATCAATGCCAGCGGACAGCTTATCGGCATCAACACGGCCATTGCCTCGCAAACAGGAAGCTACGCCGGCTACGGGTTTGCCATTCCGGTGAACCTGATGCAGAAAGTGGTGGAGGACCTGCGCAAGCACGGGCAGGTAAAACGCGGCTACCTGGGCGTGAGCTTTCCGGCGCCTGCCGTGGAAGACCAAATCCTGAAGGAGCGCGGCATCGATCCGGCAACGGTGAAGGGAGTCTACATCATGGGTGTGCAGCCAAACAGCGCCGCCTCCGCTGCCGGGTTAGAGGAAGGGGACATCATCCAAAGTATAGATGGCGTTGATGTTGGCTCTTCGGCAGGGCTATCGGAGCGGATTGCGCGTCACTATCCGGGCGATAAATTGGAAGTGACTTACCTGCGCGATGGCCGTTCCCGCTCGACTAGCGTGGTGCTGAATGGGGATGAGGAAGCAGTGGCTGGAACGGAGGGAGAGGGAGCAGGGCTACAGGCCAAACTCGGTGCGACCTTTGAACCGGTGCCCGATCAGGTGAAGCAACGCTACGGCCTGCGCTCGGGTGTGTATGTAGCGGAAGTGCAGCGAGGGGGCTTTTTCGACACGGCCGGTATTCCGCGCGGCACCATCATTACCAGCGTGAACGGCAGGCGCGTAAACAGCGTGGCTGACATGGACCGCGCCATCAACTCCTCCCGCAGCGGTTCGGTGCGCCTGAACGGCATCACGCCGGATGGATCCAGCTTTGTTATCAGTATCCCGCTGAGCGCGTAAAGTATAAAGTGGCGGGATGTTGCTTTGCGCAGGGTGGATTATCCTTCTCTGGAAAGCGGGGAGATCGCACCTGTGTACCACTGCTGGCGGAATTTTATACTTGGCGTGGGGAGCTATAGCCGGAAAGAAGATGGGCGACGATACCTCTTTGCTTACCCTTTTCCTGTGTGGCGACGTGATGACCGGGCGTGGCCTGGACCAGGTGCTGCCTGTATCCGTTGACCCGCAACTTTATGAAGCCTATGTGCAGGATGCCCGTGACTACGTGCGGCTGGCCGAGCGGAAGAACGGGGAAATCAGCAAGCCGGTTGCCTATACTTACCCCTGGGGCGACGCGCTGGAAGTATGGGACCGGGTAAAACCGCAGGCCCGCATCATCAACCTGGAAACAAGCATCACCACGCACCCGCAGCCCTGGCCCGGCAAGCAGGTACAGTACCGCATGCACCCGAATAACGTAAAACTGCTCAATGCCGCAAGTATAAACATTGCCACCCTGGCCAACAACCACACCCTGGACTGGGGCCGCCCCGGGTTAGCGGAAACCCTGCAGGTGTTGCACCAAGCCGGGATAAGCACGGCAGGAGCGGGGCAAAACCTGAAGGAGGCGCAGCAACCGGCCGTGCTGCCCTTGCCGCAGGGGCGGTTGATCGTTCTGGCCTATGGCTCCCCGAGCAGTGGTGTTTACCCGGAATGGGCTGCCGGCCCTAGCCAATCCGGAATAAATTTTTTACCTGACCTCAGCCAAGGCACCCTGCAAAGTATAACTACGTATCTTAAAAATGTAAAAAAGCCAGGCGATGTGGTAATCTTCTCCGTGCACTGGGGCGGTAACTGGGGATATGATATTCCGGCCGCTCACCGGGCGTTTGCCCACCGGCTTATCGAAGAGGCAGGCGTGGATGCGGTGTTCGGGCACTCGTCGCACCACCCCATGGGCCTGGAAGTATACCGGGGCAAGATGATTATGTACGGTGCCGGCGGTTTCATAAACGATTACGAGGGGATTGCAGGGCACGAGCCCTTCAGGAGCGACCTTTCGCTGATGTATTTCCCGGTGCTGGAGCCGGCTACCGGCCGGCTGGTGTCGCTGCGGATGGTGCCGCTGCAGATACGCATGTTCCGGCTGCATTACGCCAGCGAAGAAGACAATGCGTGGCTGGCCCAAGTGCTGCACCGGGAAAGTATGAAGTTTGGTACTGCTGTAAAAAGGCAGGGTAAGTATTTGGTGCTGGAGTTTTAGTCTGGGGAGGATGTTGCCTATGAGAACATGAATAAACTAACTTACCTGCCGCAAGCGGCCAACAAGTGTTTAAAAGTGGAGGCTGATACGCCGGAGGAGTTGTTTCTAGGCACCTTGCAAGGGATGGCAAACCTTTTAAAAGAAGGGAGCTGCGGCGGAGATATCCCCAGCCAGCTCATCCACAAAATAAGCATCTGCTCAGCAGACTTTACGTCCCTGCTCATGGATTTCCTCTGCCAGACCCTGAACCTAAGCCAGAGCTACAGTGCTGTTTTCTGCAAACTAAGTATAGACCAGCTCGAAACTACAAGTATAGACGGGTGCCTGTACGGGCATTACGTGGAGGAATTCATCCACGAGATTAAATCCATTGAAAGCCCGGAAGGAACGGTGCAGCAGCCAGAAACCGGCACCTGGGAAACAGCTCTGGTTTTCGGGATTTAGTGCCTGATTCTATACTTTAGATGAAACCCTTAGGCATCGAAAGTATACTTGGGCAGAAGCAAAACCTAGATATTTTACTTACCTGAGTTGCGATCAACCCACCCCTAACCCCTCCGAGGAGGGGAATCATATGACACTTGCAGAAACTCCCCTCCTCTGGACTAACCAAAACGCAAGTTTTGAGTTAGCGAGCGTAGCTCTAAGGGGTGGGTTTCCATTTTCACACTGATATAAATTTCATATTGAGTTTTATACTTTCAGGTATGGAAGTCACGTTTTTCAGCTCCAAAGTATACGACAGGCAGTTTTTCGAGGCCGAGAACAAGCGCCTTAAGCACAGACTCACGTTTCTGGAGGCGCCGCTGAACGAGCGTACCGCCGTCATGGCCGGAGGAGCGGAGGCAGTGTGCATTTTTGTGAATGACTTGGCCAGTGCACAGGTACTGCAGCAGCTGGCCACGGGAGGCACCAGGTTGGTGGCCCTGCGCTGCGCCGGTTTTAACAACGTAAACCTGAAAGCCGCTTCGGATCTGGGGCTGAAAGTGGTGCGCGTGCCGGCCTACTCACCTTATGCGGTAGCTGAGCACACGGTGGCCCTTATCCTGACCCTGAACCGCAAAACCCACCGCGCCTACAACCGCGTGCGCGAAGACAATTTCGCCCTCACCGGCCTGATGGGCTTCGACCTGCACGGCAGAACGGTGGGGCTGATAGGCCTGGGCAAAATCGGCCTGGTGACCGCCCGCATCCTGAAGGGCTTTGGCTGCCAGGTGCTGGGTTACGATGTACGGGAGAGCGAGGAAGCAAAAGCCATCGGAGTAAACTATACTTCGCTGGACGAACTTTACCAGCAATCCGACATCATCTCGCTTCATTGCCCGCTCACGCCCCAAACTTACCACCTGATAAACGAGGCCTCCATCACCCGGATGAAGGAAGGTGTGATGCTAATCAATACCAGCAGAGGCGCTATCATCAATGCCAAAGCCGTCATAAAAGGGCTTAAAAGTGGAAAAATTAAATACCTGGGCCTGGATGTGTATGAGGAGGAGGCGGATCTGTTTTTCGAGGATCTGTCGGATAAGGTGATTCAGGATGACGTGTTTATGCGCCTGCTCTCGTTCAACAACGTGCTTATCACCGGACACCAGGCATTTTTTACAACGGATGCCATGCAAAGTATAGCGCAGACAACGCTGCAGAACATTACAGACTTTGAGCAGGGTAAGGTACTGGCAAACCAGATTTTGCCTTGATTATACTACAACAACAGCGTGTCGATGCGGTGGGCATGCACCATATGCTTGCTCTGGGACCAGGCAAAAATCGTGAAGCTGCCATCCTGGGAGGCAACCAGGGCTACCGCATCGTGCTGGTCGTGCACAAATTGAGCTGCGGAGAGGTGCCGCATGCCTCCGTGCTGCGAAGGATGTATGGTTTGGGGCTGGCTGCCGACAACAGGCTCTGTAAAGAGTATCTGCTCGATGGGATCGTAATCTATACGCCGCCTTATTTTTACCCCGAAAGCAAGCAGCTCATAGGCATCTGTAAGGAGGGTGGCGCCGTCGATGGCGGTGAGCCCTGCAATGCTGGATACTTCCCGCCGGAGAGCCTCGCGCCAGCGGCTTCGCTTTTTTACCTGCTCGTCCTGCTTCATCAGCTCCGCAAAACCACTGAAGGCAGGCTCCACAGCATACTTGAGCGGATAAACTACAGATTGCTGCCAGGCAGTGGTGCCCGCTGGCACCACCAACAGGGTGCCGCCCCGGTGGTGCATCTGCATCGAAACAGCCAATTGTATAAGTATGTTGGAGTGGCGGTCCGGGGAGTTGAACCCTAACAGCGAGGTAAGTAGCTCCGGGCAGTCGGGAAGGCGGGCGCTGCTTTCATCCACCAGCTTTATCTGGTCGCCTTTCAGCACGGCCACGTTGGCAAATTTCCCCAGGCTGTTGGCCCGCTTATACTTTACCACCAGCAGGCCCGGCTCAGGCACGTCCACGATAAAGCAGTTGCTGGGAATGGCGTGCGTAATGCCCCACACGTATAACTCTCCTTTGTCGTGCCACACGCCCAGGTGTATGCCTGGTCGCTCCACGCCGGGTGCAATCTTAGTCAGTGCCTCCGGTTTCAGGGGCATGCGATGGCCAAATAAAACCGGTTGCTCCACATCCGCAGGAGACAGAAAAGCCAGGGAAATCTTAGGTGCCAGCCCCTCCTCCCGCCGCAAACTGGCCCAGAAGGCGCTGTCGATGATAGCCTCTATTACCTCCCGGGAAGGCGCAGGTATCTTTTGCATTTCTTCCTGCTCACTGGAGGCGATTTTGCGGGCGAAATACGCTTCTACCGCAGGGGCCACCGTGCGCGCAGCCTGGTAAGTAGCCTTGTGCTGTAGGGAGAAAGGGGAAGGAGGGTATTGCATAGCAGCGAAAGTATAGACTAAGGAACGGTACAACTATACGCATTTATACTTTAACGAGCTATCCTTAATTTTTATACTTCAAAGCCTCGCTGCCTCCGGTTTAAAGTATGAAACCCATTGCTTACCTTCACGTTCCGAGCAAACTATCCTATAACCTTAACCGCCCTGCAAATGCTTCAACGCCAGGTATACCGCATGCCCAAAGCCGGCTCCATTAACCACCTCAAACTGCAAACCGAGGAACTTGGGCCACCAATGGCCGACGAAGTATGCGTAGCGGTGCGGGCCATCGGGCTGAACTTTGCCGATGTGTTTGCCATGCAGGGGCTCTATAGCGCTACTCCCGAAGGGCCGTTTATACCTGGTCTCGAGTTCTCGGGGGAGGTGGCGGCGGTGGGCGAGGCCGTGCAGGAGTGGCAGGTGGGTGACCACGTGATGGGAGTAACCAAGTTTGGAGGTTATGTCTCGCATATCAACATTAACCACCGCTATGTGGTGGCGCTGCCGGATAGTTGGAGCTTTGAGGAAGGAGCGGGTTTTCTGGTGCAAGGGCTCACGGCCTATTATGCGCTGACGGAGCTCGGTAACCTGCAGCAGGGGATGACGGTGCTGATTCACAGCGCGGCCGGAGGCGTGGGCATTCTGGCCAACCGCATCAGCAAAAAGTATGGCGCCTATACCATTGGCACGGTAGGGCAGCCGGGCAAAGTGGATTTTCTGCGCCAGCACGAGGGCTACGACGCGGTTATACTTCGGGATAATGATTTTTATGTTAAGCTGAAAGAGGCCCTGGGGGAGCGTGAACTGCGTCTGATCATGGAGTGCATCGGAGGCAAGGTGCTGGCTGAAGGATGGAAGGCCATGGCCCCGATGGGCCGGATGGTGGTGTACGGCAACGCCAGCTTCTCCAGCCACAGCAGCCGCCCCAATTACCCGCGCCTTATCTGGAAGTACCTCTGGCGGCCTAAGATTGACCCGTTGCGCCTGCCCACTGAAAACAAGTCGCTGATGGGCTTTAACCTGATTTACCTCTACGAGCAAACCGACATGATGCACCGCCTGCTGCGGGAGCTACAGGCATTGGATCTGCAGCCCCAGCACGTCGGGCATGTGTACGAATTTAACCAGATGCATGAGGCGATCCGGCTTTTCCAGCGGGGGCAGTCAGTAGGGAAGGTGGTGGTGAAAGTATAGGATTTATACTTACTGGTTTATACTTTATACTTCAGCTGGCGCGAGCTTGTAGCTCGTGCACTCCTTTAAATAATGCTCTGAGCTATACTTTCTTATCTACCGCTTCCTTCTATTTGAGGCAAGCTATCCTCTCTAGCTGCCGTTCATCCTCCAGATTTACATAAGCTACTGTTGCATTTATACTTTGGAGCTCTCAAGCCCGAGAGGGCTCGCCTTCGGGCATCGCGCTGTCTACATTTCCTGCCCTCGTGCCTCGGGCTGCCTGCGGCACCGGAAATCTAGAAGGCGCTCAACCCAAAGGCTGGGATAAGGTCGATAGCCACGGCTGACGGAACTCCAGCCAAAGTCCCCCTTCGAAGGGGGCTGGGGGATGTAATCGCCTGCAGATAATTCCCCTCCTCTGGACTAGCCAAAACGGGAGTTTTGAGCTAGCGAGCGTAGCTCTAAGGGGTGGGGTAATACTTTGTAGGGACAGGTCGCGACCTGTCCGCGCGAGAACCGTGGCTATACAACTTATACTTTAGCCAAAGCAGTTACAGACTCCCTTCCTTGGTCAAGGAGGGGTAGGGGTGGTTGGACCCGGTACTGCAAAAATTGAAGAAAGGTAAGGAAAGGGGAACGACTATTCCAGACATCAACCAAAGCATCCAAAAACCACCATACACAAACTATAACCCCTACTTCTTATCCCCACCCGTGAACGGCACAAACAGCACAGGCAGCAGCTTCTGGGTAGTTACCTTGCCTTTCCTCTTCTCGAGGAGCAGGAGTGTCTGGGTGCCGTTCTGCGGGCCAACCGGAATGACCATACGGCCGCCTTCTTTCAGTTGTGCTACCAGCGGCGGAGGCACTGCTTCAGCGGCGGCTGTTACCACGATGGCCTCAAAAGGGGCATGCTCCTCCCAGCCATGATAGCCGTTGCCAACTTTCACCTCAACGTTCTCATAGCCCAGTTGCTTCAGCCTTCTGGCCGCCGACTCTCCCAGTTCAGGTATGATTTCTATAGTATAAACCTGCTGCACGATTTCGGCCAGCACTGCCGCCTGGTAGCCATTGCCGGTGCCGATCTCCAGCACTTTCATGTGCGGCTTCGGCCGGATAACCTCCGTCATGTAGGCCACCATGTAGGGCTGCGAAATGGTTTGGCCGGAGCCGATGGGCAGGGGATTGTCCTCGTAGGCGTAGGCTACCTGGTCCGGGGGCACGAACAGGTGGCGCTCCACTGTGCGCATAGCCTTCAGCACAGCCTTGTCCGAAATGCCGCGCGCCTCGATGGATTGCTTCACCATGCGCTCTCTTTTTTCCTGAAAGCTATTCTGGGTTTGCAAAAGCAGCAGTAGAAACAGGAGCAGTGCAGAAAGAGGCGATACCATAAGTATAAAAGCTATGATTGGGCAAGTATAAAAAGGCAGCAATCTACGCTGGGTGCGTGCAGAGTATCCCTTATTTATACTTTGTGTGGCAGGATTAGTTCCGCACCTGATGTGGGCAAGCAGGCAGTAAAAAAGCAGCCTCACCTGGCACTGTTTCCTATGTTATACTTTGAAGCATTAGGATGCGGAGGAAAAAGCTACCTCCTAAGTTTACTCACCGCTCAGGCTGGCGTTCTGCAACCTTCGTTTTACTATATATAAAATTTATTTGCATCAAGACGGGCTATTATGCTACTTGCTAATTCGTTGAGCACTAGTTGATACGAGAGATAACCTTACTTGCCCGCAAGAACAATAGAACTATGAGAAAAAGCATTTACCTGGCTTACCTGTGCAGTGCGATAGCGTTGTTTGCCACCTGCAAGACAGTCGAAAAGGGAGAACCGGAACTGCCCGGAGTAGCCCTTTCCGAAGAGGGCATGCTGGCCGATTACCGCCTCTTCCGCGACCTGTATGAAAAAGCCAACCCCGGCCTCTACGACTTTCATCCGAAGGAGACGATTGACAGCCTCTTCCTGGCAAATGAGAAAAAGATAAACGAGCGCACCACTTACCAGGAGTTTTACAACATCATCTGGGGCGTGGTGGACTTTACAGGCAGCATCCACAACAACCTGTTTTACCCCGACACGCTGAAGAAGCAGCTCGAAGCACAGCCGATCTTTTTTCCACTGCCGGTGCTCTGCCTGAACAACGAGCTGCATAGTGCCAGCAGCCTCGGTGGCATCCCTGTGGCAAGTAAAATTGTGTCGGTAAATGGCATGAAGGCTGAGGAACTGCTGGAGAAAGCCTCTTTTTACAGGAGCACCGACGGGTATAACAAAACCGAAAAGTATGCCTCCATGGCCGGGGTTATCTCCTCGTGGTACATGTACCTGGCGCTCGGACCCCAGGAAGAATTTGTGGTAGCGTACGAAGACGACCAGCAGCAAGTGAAGCAGGTAACTTTACCGGCGGTGTCTTACGAAACCTTCAAAGAGACCCATGCCGCGCGCCATGCCAAACACCTGCAGGAGTTTGAGGAGCAGTATACTTTCCAACAGGTAGATAGCCTGAACACAGGTATCCTGACGGTGAATACCTTTGCCCTGGGAGGTCCGGGGGAAGCAAGCCACGTTCAGTATGCCGCCTTCCTGGATTCTGTTTTTACGTTCCTGAATCAGCGCGGTGTGCAGTATCTGGTGGTGGATGTACGCAAGAACGGTGGCGGAAACAACCCCAACCAAACCCTGCTGTTCTCCTACCTGACGGACCGCCAGTTCCGGATGACCACAACCGGCTATACCATCTTTAACCAGGTACACCACAAGCCGCACTACGTGGCAACCATGCCGGACGAGATTAAACTAGGGGAGGCGATGCTGCAGGAACAATACAGCGTACAACGCGACGGGAAGTTTTACCTGGCCGACAAGTATAACCCGGTTTTTTCGCCGCAGCAGAACCGCTTCCGCGACAACCAGTACCTGTTGGTGAGTCCCGATGTGGCCTCTGCCGGCTCCTTGTTTGCCAGTATGGTTAAAAGCGACCAAAAGGCGCAGGTGATTGGCGAGGAAACCGGAGGCGGCTACCTGTGGCACACCGGTAATTTCGGCATGGTGTACCGGCTGCCACACTCCGGGCTGCTCCTAAAGTTCTCGATTGTGAGCCTGGCACAGGACGTAAAGCCCCTCAACCACCAGAGGATAGGGCAGGGGATTATGCCCCATGTGGAGGTAAAGCTGACGCGGGAGGATTACCTGCAAGGCAGGGATACGCAACTGGAGTGGGTGCTGAACACGATTTATCAGCAGGTAACAGGCGCGCTATCACCTGTTGGAGAGTAAGTTCTCTGCTTACACCGCACGACCCCAAGCCCTACCTGCCAAGTATAAACTCAGAAGATATTTACAAAGTATAGCACGCCCACTGCGAACAGGTGTAGCTTCTGATTCGGGTTTGTTTCGGCTACCAGATCGTTGTAGCGGGTGGTATTGAAGTAGTAATAGGTAAACAGCCGCATGTCCTGGTTAGCAACGGGCTTGTACTCTATACCTGCCCAATAGCCATAGTGCTTTCTGAAATTGTCGCCGATGTCGTTGTTTTCGCGGTGGCTGGCCGTTTGGTAAAAGCCTTTGGCTGTGATGAACCACTTGGGTATAAACTCATAATCTACCCGAAGTATGGCAGACTTGTAGTTGATGTCCTGCTGAAAGGTTGGCGCGAATGCCGGTGAGGCTGCCAGGTAGTTATTGATGGCGGGCGAGCCGATATTAGGATAGTCTACAGACAGGGTGGCGCTATGCAGATCGAGGTAGGCGTTAAACCTGTCGAGCACCACCTTGTTGGCGATGGACACTGCGTGGTCTGTTTTATCCTCGGCAAACTGCGAAATATTGTAGCTGTAAAATGTCTGCCATCTGTTATCAAACATGTTTCCCAGCCAGGTAACGTATAAACCGAAAGGCGTTTTTGCCGGCTCCAACCCGTTTGCAGCGTAGCCCGCCGAAGTATAAGTTGTATTAAAGTCCTGGTTATAGGTGTTGTGCAACTGCAATTGGATGGAGTGATTGTCGGTGACCTCGTACCCCAGTTCCAATGCCAGCAGAAACAGGTTCAACTGCCTGCCCACAAATTCGGTGTACTGGTATTCAAAGGTGGGGTTTGTGTCCGCCTCCCAACTGCCTACGTTCGCGGCCTGCTTACCGGCTGTCAGGTGCCACTTCTTCTCCTTGCCGAACTGATACGTTACGTTGGCGTGGTCGAGTGCGCTCGGGGCATTGTCGAAGCTATTTCCGGCAAAACCTCTGTACAAGCGGTACCTCACCCGAAAACTTAAATCAGGGGTAATGTCGCCCCTCAACTCAAGCCGCGCCTCGTTCATTTTAACCGATGCCTGGTTGGAAGATCCACTCGGAAACTCTGCCGAACTTCGGAAATAGAAATTTAAGTCTATTCTGTCACTCAAGCTCAGCAATCTCTTTAAGGAAGGTTGCTGGATGATGGGATTGTTACCGGAGTTGGTGCTATCCATCAAGCTCTTCCTGATTTCAGTAACCTGAGCAAATAAAGACGGAACAATAAGTAGTTGAAAAATAAAAAAGAGGCAACATTTAATCATAAGCTGATAGTATAGACACTCCTGCAAAGCCTGTAAACCGCCGCATGTTTCCTTAGGGAACAAATTGCCGGTAAAACAGCAGTGAAAATGGCCGTTGACGCCCGCTGCTATATTCCTATTGCCCTAATCCTGATGTTCTGTCTGCCCATCCGGCGCCGTTTCCCTGGTGCCGATGCCATTGCTCCTGACACACGGTTCTATCTGCCTGATAACCTCGTGTTTGAAATAATCTTTGTTTACGTAATCCGGGATTTATTGAACACTGAGGAGTAGATCTGCTACTGGCTTGGTGATGTTTTTTGTGTTGGCTAACGTTCAGGTCACAAGGAATACGCTCTTGCTGCTGATACCTGCAACCACGGCGGGAAAAGGTGTAAATTCTCTCTCCTGCACGCCACTAAGGCCATTCGTTTAAACTGCGGGCATCCAAGTATAGCTGCCTGCGTTATACTGCAATATAGTGATAGGTTACCCCGGTTTACCTGTACATCGACAAACATTTAATCAATTGAAATAAATAACTATGAAATGGCGAGGCAGAAGAAAAAGCACCAACATAGAAGACCGTAGAGGGCAATCGGCAGGCGGCTTCGGAGGTGGGGGCAGAGGCATGAGTCCCATGCTGCTTATTCCTTTGTTCCGGCTCCTTTTCTCGAAAGTGGGGCTGATTATTGTAGGGGTGCTGTTGCTGCTGATGTTTTTGACAGGCACCAACCCGCTAGCGCTGCTGCAACAGTTTGTGGGCGGGGAACCGCAGTATGCCCAAACAACCGACTACCAGGCAAGCCCGGAAGAGCAGGCGCTGGCCGACCAGACGGCCGTGGTGCTGGCTGATACCGAGGATTTCTGGAGCAGTATGATACAAGGGTACAGAGAGCCCACGCTGGTACTGTTTTCGGGACAGGTGAACTCAGCCTGCGGCTTTGCTTCTGCTGCCTCAGGACCTTTTTACTGTCCGGGAGATGAGAAACTGTACCTCGATCTGAGCTTTTTTAAAGAAATGGAAGACCGGTTTGGGGCTGCAGGAGACTTTGCGCAGGCATATGTGGTGGGCCACGAGGTGGGGCACCATATTCAGAAAATCACGGGTACCATGGACCAGGTAAACGCCATGCGGGGCAGACTGTCGGAAACGGAGTTCAATAAACTGATGGTGAGGGTAGAGTTACAGGCCGATTTCTATGCCGGTGTGTGGGCGCACCATACCCAAAAATCAACCGGATTTATGGAGCCCGGCGACCTGGAAGAAGCCCTGAATGCGGCCAGCGCCATCGGCGACGACCGCCTTCAAAAGCAAGCCACCGGAAGAGTAGTACCCGACTCCTTCACCCACGGCACCTCAGCCCAAAGAGTACGCTGGTTTAGAAAAGGCTTCGAAACCGGCGATGTGTCGCAGGGCGATACCTTTAATGCTACGGAGTTATAGGGCTGAGATGTACCCATAACAAACGAGAAAGCCTCTCTAGGATTGGAGGGGCTTTTTATGTTCTTTGGCAGTATAAAGTGTTACAGATAAAACAGTAATGCTAACGACTATATCTTTCAATTATACTCTTTAGGTTATGTGGAAAGTATGGAGAGATCTCATTAGCCTCAGAAATGTAACCATCAGCAATTTCCTCACTCCAGTACTGCCTAGCCTCTTCATAGTATGGTAATGTTAGCCTTCTTAAAAACTCAACAGTTTCACCTATGTCCTCAACTTTCACTCCTTTACTTTGCTGTGGGTTTACATTTGGTTCAGGATCAAGCATGCCATAGAGCTGGATGACCATTGAATTATCCTTTAGCATGTTATTCAGGTGGTTGTCAGAAACATGATGATGATCGGCTAATATCATGCATCTTGTTTCATGGTGGCAAATGCGGAAGTTCTTATTAATCAGTTTGCCTTTTTGTTCATCATAATAGCATAACCATTCTACCCATCCAACTTCTGGCTTTTCAATGATTCCTGCGCATGTGTCGCAGATAAATTGTTTAAATGGTTCAAGCATTATTTTAGGTGCTAAAGCTGAACGATTGGATTATCTATACACTTGTATTTATCCCTTTTACAGAATCTAATGTACACAAAAATATAGTGTTATAATTAAAAAATATATAATTGTGTGTATGAATAGAATAGGAGAAGCCAATTATATAGCAAAACCCTGATATATTTTCTAGCTTATGGGCAGGAACACCAACTGTACTTATACCATGAAGCGACTCGCTATACTTTATACTTTTATACTCGGGGCATGCGTGGCCCTGTCGGGATGTGCCAGCAGCAGTACGGCCGTCACACAGGAGCCGGTAACGGAACTGCGGGTGATGAGCTATAACATCCACCACGCCAACCCGCCCATCCGGCCCGGCGTGATAGACCTGGATGCCATTGCCCGTGTTATCCGGGAGCAGAACCCGGACCTGGTGGCGCTGCAGGAGGTGGACGTGAACACCAGCCGCTCGGGCAATATTAACCAGGCAGTAGTTCTTGCCGAAAAGCTGGGCATGAACTTCTTCTTCGCCCGCGCCATCGACTTCGGAGGAGGTGAGTATGGCGTGGCTATACTTTCCAGGTACCCGCTCAGCGAGACCAGCCTGGTGCAGCTGCCCGAGGATGCCGCGCCGGAGGCAGAAGACCGCGTGCTGGCCACGGCCAACGTAACGCTGCCCGGTGGCAAAACCATCCGCTTCGGCAGCACCCACCTGGACGTGCAGAACGCCGCCAACCGCCTGCAGCAGGTGCAAACCATCAACCGCATTGCCGCCCAGGAGCATCTGCCGTTTATACTTGCCGGCGACTTTAACGACCTGCCCGAGAGTGCGGCCATCGCCGAACTCGACAAAGCGTTTACCCGCACCTGCCAATCCGACTGCGCGCCAACCATCCCCGTAGACGTGCCCACCCGCGCCATCGATTTCATCGCCTTCAGCAAAGCATCCGGCTTCAAGGTCGTGTCGCAGCAGGTTATCCCCGAGCGCTATGCCTCCGACCATTTGCCCGTGGTGGCTACGCTCCGGTTTTAGGGCATTTGCAGCTTCGCGCGAAAGTATAGCTTAACTCTTTGCGCATCGCCCGATAGCTTTTGTTAAAGGATTTAGGCCTGTTTGGTATACCGGCGGCGCAGCAGCGAGGCATTTCTTTTGCGGCGGTAGTAGCGCTTTATTTTACCAAGGCTGTGGCGCATTTTCTTTGGCCTCCGGTGGGGGTGGGGCAGGTGGCAGACCTGGCATTCAGGCTCCTCCATTTGCCTGAGCAGTTCAGGCATTTTGTCTTCTACCTGCCGCAGGTAAGCTAGTATGGTCAGTGTTCCGAAAATTCCAATCAGGGAAAGTATAAATGTTATAATCATGGTACGCTACTCAAATTTAAAAATGTGCTGCCTCCCCAAGTAGATCCCCGGGTTGATGTGGCAGCATGACGTGGTTATTTCCTAAAACCTATATACCAGTTTTATTATTGCATCCCGAAAACCTTTTTTAGTAAAGGGACGTAGGGAAGCGGCCTTGTTGGATTCGCCGGAGTGGGTAATGGAAGTATAGGTTAACCAGTTTTAGAGCATGAGTGGTTGATTTATACTTGTACTTTCACTGGCGTAAGCGTCAGCTTGTGCCTTTTGATAGTTTATACTTGAGTATACTTTATAGCCCTGCTTCCTATATCCTCTCGCTGGCGCGGGTTTGCAACCTGTGCCTACTTATGATCTTGGGTTTGTAACCCAACTGGCTTGAAAAGCCATATTTTATACTTTGGCTATACTTGCTGCTATTGATTCCTAGC
The DNA here is from genome assembly GCF_900113285.1 of Pontibacter chinhatensis. Classification (GTDB taxonomy): domain Bacteria; phylum Bacteroidota; class Bacteroidia; order Cytophagales; family Hymenobacteraceae; genus Pontibacter; species Pontibacter chinhatensis. Next base: position 184,527 of record NZ_FOOT01000006.1, on the reverse strand, counting down.
CACCGCTTCCCGCAACTGGAGCTAAGCTATTCTTACTAGCTCCCGTTCATCCTCCAGGCTTACATACCTACAGTTTCATATCAGGCTTTGGCTCCCTCAAGGCCGGGAGGCCTCGTTTTCCCGCTCGGCGCTGGGAGCTTTTCCTGCCCTCGTGCCTCGGGCTGCCTGCGGCACCGGAAAAACTCGCATAGGCGCCTCCCAGAAAAACTGGGAAGCAGCTCGATAGCCACAGATAATACTGTCATCTCGAATGAAATGAGAGATCTGGAAAGAATTCCCGATAGTTCTCTCGCGCAGTTCGAGATGACAGGAGAAGGTGGCAAGTATAATTCCCCTCCTCGGAGGGGCTGGGGTGGGTTCATACTGTGTAGGGACAGGTCGCGACCTGTCCGCGCGAGAACTGTAATAATGAAACTTATACTTCAACCAAAGTAATGACAGACTCCCCTCCTTAGCCAAGGAGGGGCAGGGGTGGTTGGACCCGGTGCTACACAAGCTACTTTGCTTTGAGGAGAGGTAGCAAAAAAACAGCCGCTTCACCCTGGGGCGAAGCGGCTGCTATACTTTTATACTTTAATGGGCTTAGTTACCTGGCCAGGCGTTCCACGGAATGCGGCTCAGGATCAGGATAAGGCCGATGCCGTAGAAAATGGCAATGCTCTTGAAGCCTTTGTTTCCAGCTCCAATCTGGCGCTTTGCGCGGGCGTAGCCCACTGTAATCAGGACAACGGCGATAATCATGGTAAGCGGGTGCTCGAGAATGTAAAGCCTGGAAACAGAGTCTCCCATCGCCTCACCAGAGAAATTACTCATACCCAGTGGCGACACAAAGTATAAAATCACGCCGATAACCCACTGCAGGTGCGTCGGGATGAGGCCCAGCAGGCCGAGCTTTCTGTCTTTATCGCCAAAGTTCTTGTTGCCGAACCATCCGGCCAGGGCGGCCACAAAGCTGATGAGCAAACCTAACAGTACGAGGTAGCTCAAGAATGAATGAAGGTGCTGTATTCCTGTATACATGCTGTTGTTTTTTGGTGTTTGGTGTAAATATAGTGAATAAAAGATTAACAAAGGCCTGCCCGGTGACTTTCATCCGGCTCACACACGCTCTATTGTACGTGCATTTTCTTCCTGCGCCTGCGCCGCCTGCTTCTCTTTAAACGGGTGCCACTGCTGCTCCATAAACGAAGCCGGGTACTGCTCCACGTCCTCGAAGCCCAGTTCTATGTCGCGGCCGTCGGCGGGCAGGTAGGCGGTGCCGAAAAGGTAGTCCCACAGGCTCAGGCTGATGCCGTAGTTGGCCCCGTAGCGGCGCGGCATGTGCTTGGCATGGTGCCAGATGTGCATCTGCGGGTTGTTAAAAATATAACGCAGCGGACCCAGCGGCAGCTTCAGATTAGAATGGTTAAAGTGCCCGATGGCCGTGGCGAAAATGTGCACCAGGAAAAAATCCTGAATCCCGAAGCCAATCATGGCCAACGGAATATACTCCAGCGTGCGGTACACCACCGTTTCGCCCCAATGGAAGCGCAGGTGCGCGGCAAAGCCCATCTGCTGTACCGAGTGGTGCAGCTTGTGGAAACGCCACAGAAACTCGGAGCGGTGCAGCAGGCGGTGCACGTTCCACTGTATAAAATCGCGCACCACAAACAGCGTGAGCAGCTGCGCCCACACCGGCCAGCTTTGTACTTCAAAAGCCACCAGGTTCTCTACACCAAATAGCCCCAGCAGGTCATTAAAAGCCTCCACGCCAATGTTGGAGATGGCATTGAAGCCCACCAGCGAGAAGAGGAAAAAGTTGAAGAACATGTAAAAGCCATCGAGCCAGAAGTCCTGCCGGATGGGAGCCTGTTGGCGGCGCCAGGGCAGGAGCACCTCCAGCAGCCAGAAAAACAGCGAAAGGCCCACCAGCCAGTAAAAGTAGTTGCCCCAGCCAGGGTACAGGATTTCCCGCCACAGGTAGCCTGCGTAATCAGTGAAAGAAGAAATGAGGATATGCCAGTACTTTTCCATAAAGCATTAGATAAAAAAGTGATGCTAATCAACTGGAACGCCCGCGCGTTGTAGGGCCTGGAAGCCCTCTACAGCATCGTATACCTGCTCAAAACCCAGCTCCTGCATCAGGCGCGCCGCATCCCTGCTTCTGCCACCTACCGTGCAATAAACCAGGTAAGGCTTAGATGGGTCCAACTCCTTTAGCCGCTGCTCGAAGTCGGGGGAATAGTAGTCCAGCAGAATCGCGCCTGCCACATGCCCGGCCTGATGCTCGCCGTGAGTGCGCACATCCAGCACCACCAGCTCCTTGTGTTGCTCCAGCAAGGCTTTTGCCTCCTGGCTATTGATGGTAACGGCTTTGCCGGCCTCACCGGTTTCGGACCGAACTATGGCTCCGTTTGCATCGATTAACTCCGAGGCAGAGGGGTCTGCGCTGCATGCGCTGAGCAGTGCGGCTGTGGCAAGGGCAAAGGGTAGCTTCTTTAGCATCATCGGTCGGATAGATAAAAGTATAAACCGGCACGCAGCCTTAGTGCAGCGTGCCGGCCTGTTTTATTTCTTTGCCAGCCCCACCAGGAACTCGCGCACTTCTTTGGTATCGTAATCGGCCATGCCTTCCTGTTTCGCCACTATCTTGCCCTCCGGCGAGATAATGAAAGTAGTAGGAATGGCGTTGGAGTAAAACTCCTGCGGGAACGAACTGGCCGGCATGTACACCGGGAAAGTATACCCTTTCTTATCAATATACTTCTTCACCTTTTCCATGCCGCCCTCGTCCACCGAAAGCATTACAAAGGCAACATTTTCACCGGCTATTTTATCGTGGAGGCGCTGGATGTTGGGCATTTCGGCCACGCAGGGCGGGCACCAGGTGGCCCAGATGTTGAGGAACACCACCTTGCCCTTCAGGCTCTCGAAGTTGGTCACCTTGCCGTTCAGGTCCACCATTTTAAAACCGGCGCCGGCCATGTTGGGGTTGGCGGCCACGGCAGCTTCCACTACCGCGTTGGCATCAGGATTTTGCAGGGTCTCCGGCACCTCGGCATTGCGGATGCCGGTGGCCAGCAGCAGGCGCTGCACCTGGCCAATGGCCTCGGTGTGTAGCCCGGTAAAGTATAGAATCCCAAAAACGCCCAGCATCCAGGCCCAGCTAGGGATTTGTTTTATCGAAAATTTAGATTTGCTCATTATTTCTCTTTGATGAATTATACTTTCAGCTCAACTCCTCCTGTAGCGCTGCTACTGCAGGCTGTGCGTAGCATTGGCTCCAAAAAACTAGTATGTTAAACTGTAGAAAAGATATACCACTATGCTTATGTTTTTCCAGCCGCAAAGTGCGAATCTGTGTGGCTGTATGAATAATCCCCGGGTGATGCAGGAAGGATTTCCCAGCAAGTATAGCCCGCGAAACGGCAACCTTTATACCAGGGAGTCTTTCCTGTTTCCGGGGGAAACTCAAGCGATTTGTGGCGGATCTGGCTCTATCTTGAGGTAGGGCGAAAGCGGCTTTCTGATAGAACTTAGCGTGCTAACAAATGCACTTGACAAGGGAAGCAGCAGCGGCTGTTGGCCTACGTTCAGTACAGCAATATAGGTTTGGCTGCAGTCGGTAAGCACGGTGCCCGTCTCCCGTTTTTCAGAGTGTGTTTGGTGCCTGAGGCACTTCCGGGTACATGGCCGCTTCAAAACGCCTGCCGCGCACTTCTTCTTAACGGTGCCCTGCTCTGTGGAGATGGTACCGTTAAGCATGCTGCCCTTCGGTAAGGAGAAAAGCAGGAGCGTGGTACTCAGAAACAGAAGCAGGTAGCCCTTCATCAGGTGTACAGTGCGCTAAGTTTAAAGTATAAATCGATTACAAATTACGGATACTGCACAATTGGCACAAGTATGCCGGTATATACAGCACCGCTGGCCATGCATAAAGCACGTTACAGTTCCTGAACCGTTCTATATATCCCTTCCGTGAACTTAGAACATGTATAAAATCCCCGGAGCCATCCTTAAAAGAGAAGCTCTTTCCCGATGATGTATAGGCCCATGATAAGCACAAACCAGCCAAAGGCCGTCTTCAGTTTTTCAGCATGAATTCTTTCAGCCAGAAAGGTGCCCACAAAGATGCCCGATATCGAGATAAGGGAGAAAATACCCAGGAAGAGCCAGTCTATCTCGTAGTTGAAGATGTCGCCCACGAAGCCCAGGAGCGATTTAGCTGCTATAATAAGCAAGGAGGTGCCCACCGCCATTTTCATGTCGAGTTTGCTGAAGAGCACCAGCGCCGGGATAATCAAAAAGCCGCCGCCTGCGCCCACCAGTCCCGTGAGCGTACCCACTATCAGGCCCTCGGCCAGAATGCCAGTGTAGTTAAACCTGGGTGCGGGGTGATAGCCGTTCGGTCTGTTTACTTCAGGCGCTGTGTCTATGTTCTCATCCACGGGTGCCTCCGGCGATTTCTTTTTCCTGATCATGCTGATAGAGGCAAACACCATCAGCCCGGCGAATAGCAGCATCAGCAGCAGGTCTTTTGTCACCATCAGGTCGCCAACCGTGAAAATGTTTTGTGGGATGGCCGGCACAATGTAGCGCCTGGTCAGGTACACGGCCACGATGGAGGGCAGGCCAAAAACTACGGCTGTCTTCAGACTCACCAGGCCGTTTTTGTAGAATTTATAGCTGCCTACCAGGCTGGTTAAGCCCACGATAAACAACGAGTATGCCGTGGAGATAACCGGGCTCAGGCCGATAAGGTACACCAGCACCGGTACTGTCAGGATGGAGCCGCCTCCGCCGATCAGCCCGAGTGAGAGCCCGATCAGAAGTGCCGCCACGTATCCAAGTATTTCCATTCGTTTTAGTTCAGTTAGTTACTGCTACAAAGGTAGCCCACCTTTAGCCCCGCCTCAGTGACTGATGTCACAAAGAGTTAGAGAGTTTGGGAGTTAGAGAGTTAGAAAGTTTAGGAGTTAATTTCTTTGGTAGATGTACTTGATGCTTTGCATAGGCTTGCGTTACCAGATTAAGGGTAAGAATAATCAGTCTGTGAAGATAAGCCGAAAGTATAAACTATACTTTTATCAGAATATACACTAACCAAACTTTCTAACTTTTTAACCTTCTAACCTTCTAACTCTACAACTCCCCAACTCCTCAACTCCTCAACTCTCTAACTCCCAAACTCTCTCTCCAGGTCGTGGATTTCGAGGTAGTTGCGGTGCAGGGTAAGGGCGCCGGTTTGCTCCAGTTTTTTGAGCAGGCGGGAGATGACTTCGCGGGAGCTGTTAAGTTCGTCGGCTATCTGCTGATGGGAGAGGCGCACCTCGTTTCCGCTTACTTTTACGTGGCGGCGCAGGTAAAACAGCAGGCGCTCATCCAGGGCCTTAAAGGCGATGCTGTCCAGGGTTTGGAGCAGCTCCTCGAAGCGCTGGCGGTACGAGGCAATCACAAAGCTGTGCCATGTTTTATACTTGCCCAGCCATAGCTCCGACAAGTGCGAAGGAACAAGAATAACCTCTGCATCGGTGACAGCTTTGGCTTTTATCTGGCTTTGCTCGTTGCGGGCCGAGCACATCATGGACATGGCGCAGGCGTTGCCAGGCTCCAGGTAGTAGATCAGAAACTCATTGCCCTCGTCGTCTTCGCGGTATACTTTCAGCAGGCCGCTGAGCAGCAGGATAGTATATTTGATGTACTGTCCGGTGCGCATTACCTCATCGCCGGCTTCCACCTTTTTCAGGTTGCTTTGCTGCAGCAGTTCGTCCAGCAGGGCCTGCTCCAGGTGCGGAAATTGCCGCAGCACCACGTCTTTATCCGTTTTTTCCATAGTAGGGTAAGTATGGGCTCGTAACTGTAAACGAAGGTACGCATAAAAACAACAGAGCGGGCACTACCCGTACCCGCTCTGCCTTTTAAAACCATACTTATACTTACTTTTTTTCATTGAAATCATTCACCGCTTCGCTCAGGTCCAGCACTTCGGTATCGGGCAGAGCGGCCTTCAGGATACTAAAGCCTGCCGCTGAGCGGTAGCCACCGGCGCAGTGCACCACCACCGTCTTGTCGGCGGGTACTTCCTCCACACGCTCGCGCAGCTGCGGCAACGGAATGTTGATGGCGTCTTCGAAAATCTTTCCGTCCTTTACCTCCGACTCGTTACGGATGTCCAGGATGGTATACTTCTTCATGTTCTTCCTGAACTCTTGCACCTTCAGCAGCGGCGACTTCTCTTCCTGCACGCTGTCTGCTACAAAAGCTCCCTTAATCAGCAGCTCATAGCCTATTTTCGCGGCCTTGGCGATCACTTCGTTCAGCTGTTCCTCGCTGTCAGCCATCAGGTAGAATTTCTCCTCAGGCCCTACAATGCTGCCGAGCCAGGTTTCAAACTTGCCTCCATTCTGGATGTTGATGGCGCCTTTGTAGTGGCCCTGCTTAAACACTTTTTCGCTGCGCGTATCTACTACCAGGGCTCCTTTCTCCGGCTTGTGATTTTTCTCCAGTTTATTGACGCCTGCTATACTTTCCCTGTAGGCTGGTGCGCCCTGCTTGTTCATATCCACATCGTAGCCAAAATATTTCGGAATGAACGGCTGGTCTTCTGTCAGCACCTTTACGAACTCGTCTTCGCTCATCTGCCGGAGGGCGTAGTTGCTCATTTTTTCTGCCCCGATGGTGCTGCTCTTGGCCTCACCCAGTCCTTTTCCGCACAAAGAGCCGGCGCCGTGGGCAGGGTACACAACCACCTCATCGGCCAGCTTCATCAGCTTTTCGCGGGTGCTGTGGTACATCTGGCGGGCCAGTTCCTCGCGCTTCGCTGTTACGTTTCCGGCATTCTCGCGCAGGTCAGGGCGACCTACATCACCGATAAACAGCGTATCTCCGGTGAACACGGCCACGTCTTTTCCCTCATGCTCCACTACGATGCTGATGCCATCCGGCGAGTGGCCGGGAGTATGCAGCGATTTATACTTTACTTCGCCCACCTGCAGCTCGGCGCCTTCATCAAAAGCCTGGTGCGGATAATCGGCGCCTACCAGGCTGTGGGTGTAAATGGTAGCGCCGGTTTGCTGGTGTATCTCCAGGTGCGAGCTTACAAAATCGGCGTGCGGGTGCGTTTCTATTACGCCCACAATTTTTGCCTCATGCGCTGCGGCATAGTCATAGTATGGCTGCGGATCGCGGGCCGGGTCTACCAGCACTATCTCCCGGGTCTGCTCGCTTAAAATGGCATAAGAGAAATGCGCCAGGCCTTTGTCTTCAAACTGCTTTATCTTCATGGTATGGTTGGTTAAGTTCTATACTTCGTTCTGTCTTATACTTTCCGTGTTGGTTTTAGTACAAAGGTACCGCCTTAAAATACCTGCTTCAGTGATGTTTGTCACACAGGAACGCACGGCATTTTTATACTTTATACTTTCAGTTAGAGTCGCAACTGCAGTCATACTTCCCGTGCAAAATATAGCTCTGCACATCCACCCCATGAACTAAGGTCAAAGCGCACCAATACAAGGATGGCAGGCAGTCAGATGATCTTCATCAGCTTTCCATGATTCGCGCATGCACTATTAAACTCGATAAAAGTATAAACGTTGAAGAATAAGTGTAAGAACTTCAGTGTGTTATGCTGCAATTGCGCAAAAACTAAGCCCATGGAGCCATTAATCAAGCTGTTCAACGAAATCAGTTATCAGGACCTGGAAAGGGTGGGGGGAAAGAATGCCTCGCTCGGCGAAATGTATAACCAGCTGAATCCGGAAGGAATACGGGTACCCGACGGCTATGCCACCACAGCGGAGGCCTACTGGTACTTCCTCGACCACAACAACCTGCGCGAGCAACTGGAGGAAGTGCTGGGAAAACTGGACACGGAAAAATTCTCGAACCTGGCTGAAATTGGCAGAAAGTGCCGGGAGCTTATACTTGGTTCAGGATTCCCAGAGGAGATACGGCAGGAAGTGGAGCGCGGGTATGCGTACCTGACTTCATCCTATGGAGACGCCATTTCGCTTGCCGTGCGCAGCAGCGCCACCGCCGAAGACCTGCCCACCGCCAGTTTTGCAGGCCAGCTGGAGACTTACCTCAACGTCAGCGGCCTGAATAACCTTCTGAAGGCCTGCCACTACAGCTACGCCTCATTGTTCACCGACCGCGCCATTAAGTATAGGGTAGACAATGGGTTTGAGCACATGCAAGTGGCTCTGTCGGTGGGGGTGCAGGTGATGGTGCGCGCCGATTTGGCCTGCTCAGGAGTTATGTTCACGCTGGATCCGGACACTGGTTTCGAGAACGCTATCGTTATTTCCGGCTCCTGGGGCCTGGGCGAAAACGTGGTGCAGGGCGCCGTGAACACCGATGAGTTTGTGGTTTTCAAGCCGATGCTGGAAAAGGTTAAGCAACCGATCATCTCGCGCAAGCTGGGCAGTAAGGCCAGGACCATGGTGTATGCCGAACAGCAGGAGGGGGAGCTGCAAAACCCCACCGACGCCATCCTCAACCTGGACACGCCCCCTGAAAAACAGGAGCAGTATGTGCTGCAGGATGCGGAGGTGGTGCAGCTGGCCAGATGGGGCAAGCGCATCGAGGAGCATTACAAGCAGCCCATGGACATCGAGTGGGCCAAAGACGGCGAGTCAGACGACTTGTTCATCGTGCAGGCCAGGCCCGAAACGGTGCAGAGTCAGCGCAAAAAGGAAGCCGTGTTCACCGAGTATACTTTAAAGGAGAAGGGCAAGATGCTTTGCTCGGGTATCGGGCTCAGCAACCGGATTGTGTCGGGTATTGCCCGTATTCTGCATTCTCCAGATGAGATAAATAAACTGCAGGAAGGCGAGGTGCTGGTCACCCGCAAAACTGACCCCGACTGGGACCCAATCCTGAAGAAAGCCAGCGCCATCGTGACTGAGCAGGGCGGGCGCACCAGCCATGCTGCCATTGTGGCCCGGGAGGTGGGCGCCGTGGCTGTGCTCGGCACCAACAACGCCACCCAAACCATACAGGACGGGCAGGAGGTGACTGTATCCACGGCGGGTGGCGAAACGGGCTATGTGTATGAAGGCAGGCTGGCGTGGGAGGAGAAGCAGACCGACATGAGCAAGCTTGGCAGGCCGCGCACCAAAGCCATGCTTATACTTGGCGATCCGGAGCAGGCCTTTAAGTACTCGTTCCTGCCAAACGATGGCGTGGGCCTGATGCGCATGGAGTTCATTATCAACAACTCCATCCAGATACATCCCATGGCGCTGAAGCACTTTGATAAGGTGGAGGACCAGCAGGTGCGCGAAAAGATTGAACAGCTCACGCATCATTACCCGAACAAGGAAGATTACTTTGTAGACAAACTGGCCGAGGCGACCGCCGTGATTGCAGGCGCTTTCTACCCGAAGGATGTGATTGTGCGGATGAGCGATTTTAAATCGAATGAATATGCCAACCTGCTGGGAGGCAAACAGTTTGAGCCCGATGAATCTAACCCGATGATTGGCCTCAGGGGCGCCTCGCGCTATTACCATCCGCTGTACCAGGAGGGTTTCGAACTGGAATGCCGGGCCATGCGGAAGGTTCGCCACGACATGGGGCTGACGAATGTGAAGCTCATGATTCCGTTCTGCAGAACCGTGGAGGAGGGCCGGCAGGTGATAGCGCTAATGGAAAAGTATGGCCTGAAGCGTGGCAGTGATGGACTGGAGATTTATGTGATGGTGGAGATACCGAGCAACGCGTTACTGGCAGAAGAATTTGCCGAGATTTTCGACGGCTTCTCCATCGGCTCCAACGATCTCACGCAGCTCACCCTCGGTGCAGACCGTGATTCCGGTCTGCTGAGCGACATCTTTTCTCCGTTTGATGCGGCTGTGCAGCAACTGATTGTAATAACGCTGCAGAAAGCGAAGCAAACCGGCACCAAGGTCGGCCTCTGCGGCCAGGCCCCCAGCGATTACCCGCAATACGCCGCATTTCTGGTAGAGCACGGCATCGACAGTATCTCCTTTAATCCCGATGCTTTCTTTAAGGGGCTGGAGAATATGTTGCAGGCAGAGCAGAAGCTACAGCCGGGCGACGATCAGGCCGGGTATTTTTATGCGTAAGGCGGGTGAAGAATAGCGGGTGAAGTATAGATTAAGTTATGAAGGGCCTGTGCTTTCTCACGTCCTCTGGTTGCCTTGGTTTATACTTTACTTTGCAGTACCGGGTCCAACCACCCCTGGCCCCTCCTTATCCAAGGAGGGGAGCTTGTAATTACTTGGGCTGAAGTATAAGCTTCATAGTCATAGTATAAACACCCCTATTGAGCAATGCTCGCAAGCATCGAACTCCCGTTCTCGCTTGTCCTCAAGGGGACAGTCTATACTTGTTGCATAGTAAAAGCTGATGCTATCGAATTGATTCCCAGTTTTTCTGTGAGGCGCCTATGCGAGTTTTTCCGGTGACGAGCGATAGCGAGGCAGCCCGAGGTACGAGGGCAGGAAAAGCTCCTAGCGCCGAGCGGGAAAACGAGGCCTCCCGGCCTAGGAGGGTACCAAAGACAGAAATGAAACATTAGGTATGTTAGTCTGGAGGAGGAACGGCAGCTAGTAAGGATAGCTTAGTTCGAGTTGAAGGAAGCAGCAGCAATGGAAGTATAAAAAAGAAGCCACAAAGCTTTAGGCAATGTGGCTTCTCCAATGATTTTGCGTATAGCTACAGGTTCAGGGCGCGCTTTTTCAGAAGTATAAACTCCTCTTCGGTAATAGAGCCGCGCTCGCGTAGGTGCTCCAGGCGCTCAATGGTCGCAATGGAATCCTCTACTGATGTTGGCCTTCTCTCATCGGTGTGGATGTCTTCCGTTACTGTGCGGTCCTCTTTATCGTAATCGCGGGTAGAGTAGATTTTCTCGCGGTATACTTCCTGGTCTGAGGCATAGAAGCGGTTCTCGTCGAAAGAAGCGTCGTTGTAGAAGTCGTCCGAAATAGTAGACGGCTGTGTTCGCTGCTCGCGTAGTGCCTCATCAAACTCAGCACGATGCTCCTGCTGGGTGCCAATCGTGTCGCGCTGTGCTCTGGCCAAGGTGTCGCGCACGCGGTACTCGTAGTCTTCCGAGATGGGTCCGCCGGTATAAACCGGGTAGCTGCCCACCGTGTTGGAATCTACAGCCGATACAAAGACACGCTTTCCTTTTTTGTCGAGAGCGGCCACCCCGATGGGCACCAGCAGGTGCTGGTCGTCGCCGGTGTTAAAGAATCGGCGGTCGGCCACCACAGAGAGGTAACGGGCCTTCATGGCATGGGGGTCAACAATCAAATCCCGCACCATGCCCAGGCTTTCGCCGTCGGCCCCAATCACGCGCCATCCCAGCACATCAGGGTTATCCTTGGCAATTTTATAATCTTTCATGGCGCTCAGCGGCACCAGACGTTCGTTCTTAAATTCGTCGTTCATAGTTTTATACGTTGTAAGTTGTAGTTGTCATTAGCGGGGCAGTATGCGGAGAAACCATGCCGGTGGCAGGTACCTCCTCATACTCCGTCTCATCGGGTTCATTGGTCATTTCATACAGCGCCCAGGCAATAAGTGCTATAATTACTAAGAGTAAGAGCAGCCAGGGCCACATCGGTTTCTTTTTGCGTTCTATATTGATTTCAGCCATCTTGATTGGTTGTTTTTTTCATAGTTAAAGACTGCCTCTGCAGGCAGGAGAAAGGTTGTGTTGGTAATACGCTTATCGTGCTATATATGTTGAAACCAAGCACAAAGTGCGGCTGAAACCACGGGAGGGAAGGGGCATAAAAAAAGCCCTGCACTACTGCAGGGCTTTTTCAGGATGATCTGTATGTTAAAACTAAACGCGCTTAACATTAACGGCGTTCAGCCCTTTTCTTCCTTCTTTTAGTTCGAAAGTAACTTCGTCATTTTCTCTGATCTCGTCGATCAAACCTGTAACGTGTACGAAGTACTCCTGACCTGAATTTGTCTCTTTAATAAAGCCGAATCCTTTCTCGGCGTTAAAGAATTTTACTGTTCCTTGATTCATGATGATTTGATTATTATACCCTTACTACAATAAGTAAGCAGTATTTGTTCATTATTTTCTACAAGGTAGGATAAAAAAATTATAAAGTTATACCAGGCGCCAAAAAACTGTGATTTTATTTTTTTCTCACCTCCTCCTGATGCCCTAAGGGGTGATGTAACAGGGCTACTTTAAGGTAGAGATGCGCTCCCATACTTCGTTGATGGGCTTGCCGGTGCTGCTGGTGCCGCTGTGGTGCCACTTGCCGTCCTTCACCTCAAAATTAAAGCTGAGGCTGGCGCCCACCCGGCTGGAGTCGCGGGAAAAGAACTCGATGTACTCGGTGTAGGTGCCGTTCTCTGCGGTATAGGTGCCGCCGCCGGTGCCAGAGAAAGACTTATTGCCGCTATCGAAGGCAATCCACTGGAAGCGGTTGCCGGACAGGATCTTCAGCGTTTTCCTGGTGCCGGTGGTATGTATCGGGTTGACTTTGCCCCCCTCTTCAGCGCGGCCGGTAATGCGCCAGGTGCCTTCCAGTGGGGAGTTCGAAATTTTATCGGCCTTGGCCCAGGTTTCCTGCACTTTGTTGCCTTTCAGCTGCAGTTGCCCGTTTTTCAAAGTATAACTTAATGTATGGGTAGTGCCAACCGCTGCCGTGTCGAGGGTGTTATACTCCAGGTTCTGGGTAAGTTTGCCATTCTGCAGCGTGTAAGTGCCGCCGTAAGTGCCGATGAATTTCTTGCCTGCCTCATCAAAATAAGCCACGGTAAAATAGCCGTCTTCCATCATGGCGATAGCCGTTGCTCCTTTGGGCAGGGAGGCGAATTGCGTGGTGCCGGAGCCTAGCTGCCATGCGCCTTTCAGTTGCTCCTGCAGCTGTGTTTTTTGCCCAATTTGTACCAGTATACTATCGGGCTGCGCCGCTGCCTGCGGAGCGCAGACGCTCAGTAAGGAAATGGCGAGGTGTAAGGTGTTGGTAAGGATAAAGCTCATAGGTATAGGTTTTAGTTTCAAGGTGTTAAACGGTGATTCAATACGGTGGTTGAATATAGGGATTTATACTTTGCTAACGCAAGCGTCTGCTTGTGCCTTCTTATACTTTGAGTTATACTTCCATAGCTGCTGCTTCCTTCCACTGGATACAAGCAATCCTTACTAGCTGCCGCTTATCCTCTAGTTCCCACAAGCGCCTCGTTTCAACTCTGGCTTTGGCTCCCTCAAGGCCGGGAGGCCTCGTTTTCCCGCTCGGCGCTGGGAGCTTTTCCTTTGCTCCTACGTCGCAATGCCCTTGACGGGCACCGGAAAAACTCGCATAGGCGCCTCCCAGAAAAACTGGGAACAAGTTCGATAACTGCTGCTATTACTGTCATCTCGAATGAAATGAGAGATCTGGATAGAATTCCAGCTAGAACTCTCGCGCTGCTCGAGATGACAGAGAGGAGTAAGTATAATTCCCCTCCTCGGAGGGGTTAGGGGTGGGTTTATACTTCTACTGAAAAACACCAGCTACTAAGCCTATACTTCAGCCAAATCAATCACAGGTTCCCCTCCTTGGATAAGGAGGGGCAGGGGTGGTTGGACCCGGGGTTGCAAAAGCTTATACTCCTGTTTTTAGGAGAGGGCAGGAGTGGGGCGAGCTAAGAAGAGGTAGCTTCATAGCAACTTAGAAACCTAAGTATAGACCGCAGCGGCCGGAGGCCGCGAGAAAGCGCACACTCGCCGGAGGCGAGCGAGGGCTGTTCAAATGCAAAACGAATTGATTATACTCTCATACTTTACTTGATGTAAGTATAAAGTATAAAAACAACAGCCTACCCGCATAAGCAGAGAGGCTGTTATAAATGACAATGAGCGAAAAGTATAAACTGGTACCCTAAACAAGAAATCAGCTTCTATACTTTAAGCACCTTCAATCCCAATTCTTATTTATACTTTTCCAGCTTCGAAGCTGCTTTATCGTCCACGTACCAGTAGATTTCTCCGCCTTGCTTGGGCTGGATAAGCTGCGAGGGGTACTCCTGTGGGTTACGTTCTCCTTCCAGCACCTCGTACAGCGCCTTGGCTTTGTTCTCGCCAAAGGTCATGAACAGGATGCGGTTGGCTTGGTTTATGAGCGGGGCTGTGAGCGTGATGCGGTGCATGGATTGAGGCTTCAGGTAATAAGCATCCACCCATTTCTCCTGCTCCTGCAGCACCTCGGTGTGCGGGAACAAAGAGGCCGTGTGACCGTCATCGCCCATGCCTAAAAGGATAAGGTCAAACGCCGGTTCCTGGTCTTTAAAAAGGTCTCGGAGGATCTGCTCATACTTTTGTGAGTAGGCCTCCGGCTCCATATCGGCCCACATCGGGAAGACCTGCTCCTGCGGCACCGGCACCTTATCCAGGAGAAGTTCCTTGGCCATTTTGCCATTGCTGCGCTCGTCAGTTAAAGGCACCCAGCGCTCGTCGCCCCAGAAAATATAGGTCTGCTGCCACGGCACCTGGTCTCTGTAGGGAGCCTGCGCCAGTAACTGGTACAGCTGCTTCGGCGAGGAGCCACCGGTCAACGCCACCACAAAGCGGCCGTTTTTCTGCACTGCCTCCTGGGCCGCCTCTACAAACAAATCAGCGGCCTTTTGGCTCAGGTAACTGGTATCTTTAAATATGGTAACCATCATTCGTTGCTAAAATAGTTCTTACTCTGTTACGGATACGGTCCAGGTATGGCCCTGGCGGGCGATAAGGGCCTCTGCGTTCTCCGGGCCCCACATGCCGGCGCGGTAGTTCGGAAACTCCAGCGAAGGGCGCGACTCCCACGTTTCCAGAATAGGCGTGATCACGTCCCAAGCCACCTCTACCTGATCCGAACGCATGAACAGCGTGGCATCGCCCTGCATGGCGTCCAGCAGCAGCGTTTCGTACGCCTCCGGCGACTGCGAGTGGTTCGAGTAAGCGTTGAAGTCGAACACCATCTCGGCCGGTGTCAGGGCCATGTCCAGGCCCGGTTTTTTGGCGATAAAGCGCAGTCGGATGTCCATCTGCGGCTGTATGTTGATGATCAGACGGTTGGGCAGGATGTTCTCTGACATGGCCGAGGGGAAGGTAAGGTGCGGCACAGATCGGAACTGCACTGTAATGGAAGTCGATTTCTCCTGCAGGCGCTTGCCCGTGCGCAGGTAGAACGGCACCCCCTGCCAGCGCCAGTTATCGAGGTAAAACTTGATGGCGGCGTAGGTCTCAATCTTAGAGTTCGGGTCCACGCCCGGCTCCTGGCGGTAGCCCGGCACCTGCTCGCCCTTCAGCCAACCGGGGCCATACTGTCCACGCACGGCATACTTGCCCACCTCCTCGCGCGACAGGCGGCGGATGGCATGCAGCACGTCTACCTTGCGGTTTCGGATTTCCTCGGCCTCGAACGAGATGGGAGGCTCCATGGCCACCATGCAGAGCAGCTGCAACAGGTGGTTCTGGATCATGTCGCGCAGGGCGCCGGCGCTTTCATAGTAGCCCCCGCGGTCTTCCACGCCTACTTCCTCGGCCACGGTTATCTGCACGTACTCAATGTAGTTGCGGTTCCAGAGCGGCTCAAAAAGGGCATTGGCAAAGCGGAAAGCCAGGATGTTCTGCACGGTCTCCTTGCCCAAATAATGGTCGATACGGTAGATCTGCGACTCCTGGAAGGTGCGGGTTAGCAATTGGTTCAGCTCCTTTGCCGACTGCAGATCGTGCCCGAAAGGTTTCTCCACCACAATGCGGTCGTGCTCGGGGTCGCTGGCAATGCCCACCAAGCCTAGGTTCACCGTAATCGGCTCAATGAAACGGGGCGACACCGACAGGTAAAACAGCCGGTTGGCGCGGGTGCCCCACAAGGCCTCAATGCCTTCAATTTTATCGGCCAGCTGCTTGTAAGAGGCTTGGTCGTTAATCTCGGCGGAGAGGTAGTAGATGGATTTCTGAAAAGACTCCCACTGTGCGTCATTGGGTTTCCCGCTGCGCGAGAACAGGCCCAGGCCGTCGTGTAGGTGCTGCTGGTACTCGCTGTCGGTAGACTCAGAGCGTCCCAGTCCAATCACGGCGAACTGCTCGGGCAGCCAGCCATCCAGAAACAGGTTGTAGAAGGCGGGGATGAGTTTGCGTTTTGCCAGATCTCCTGTACCACCGAATATAACCGCAATGGTAGGTGCCGTTTTTTGGGTTTCTTTCATTGACGTGATGCGTAATTGTTCTTTTGCAGGGCAGCCTTCTTTCTCGGCCGGCCGCTGTTATGCAATTTAAAGTATGGATCGTTAAGCTGTGTTCTTACTCTTTTGTGCCGCGCTTACTCGCCCCATTGTGTATGGAAAATGCCTTCGCGGTCTATGCGCTCATAAGTATGCGCTCCGAAATAATCGCGCTGCGCCTGAATGAGGTTGGTGGGCAGTGTTTCGCTACGGTAGGCATCAAAGTAGCTGAGTGAGGCCATGAAGGCAGGCATCGGAATACCTTTGTCGATGGCCAGTTTAAGGATGGCTCTGGTGTCTTGCTGGCGCTCCAGCAAATCCTGGCCGATTTTTGGGTCGAGCAGCAGGTTGGGCAGGTTGGCGTCCTTCTCATAGGCCTGGCGGAAATCCTCCAGACAAACCGCACGGATGATACAGCCGCCGCGCCAGATTTTGGCCACCTCCTGCAGCTGCAGGCCATAGTTGTACGCCTCTGAGGCTACGCGCAACTGCGCCATCCCCTGGGCATAGGTCACCATCATGGCAAAGTAGAAGGCATGACGCACCTGGTCTACCAGCTCTTCCTGCGATGCGGTGGTAGCAGCACCAGAAGTAGGATTTGGCAGTAGTTTAGCCGCCGCTACGCGCTCTTCCTTATACTTTGACATATCGCGCATCAGCACGGCCATATCGATGGAAGGCACAGGCACCTGCAGGTCCATGGCGTTCTGGGAAGTCCATTTGCCGGTGCCTTTGGAGCGAGCCCTGTCGGAAATAATACTAACCAGCGGCTTGCCGGTAAACTCGTCTTTCTGCTTCAGGATCTCACCCGTAATTTCAATCAGGAAAGACTGCAGCTCCGTCTGGTTCCACTGCTCAAAAATGCTCTGCAGTTGCTCATCCGAGAAGTCGAAGCCGCGCTTGAGCAGGTCATAGGTCTCGGCAATAAGTTGCATGATGGCGTACTCGATGCCGTTGTGCACCATCTTCACGTAGTTGCCCGCCGAGCCGTTGCCCAGGTAGCTTACACATGGCTCACCGTTCACTTTGGCCGCTACGGCCTCAAAGGTAGGGCGCAGCCGTTCATAAGCCTCGCGGTTGCCGCCCGGCATCATGCTGGGGCCAAAGCGGGCGCCTTTCTCTCCACCCGAGATGCCCATGCCGAAGAAGTGAATACCTTTTTCAGCCAGCTCCGTAACGCGGCGGTCGGTGTCGGGGAAGTAGGAGTTACCCCCATCCACGATGATGTCGCCCGGCTCGAGTAGGGGCAGCAGGCTGGCAATGGCAGCATCTACCGGCCTGCCGGCAGGTACCAGCAGCATGAGCGCACGCGGCCTGCGAATGGATTGCACAAACTCTTCGGCAGAGGTCGTCCCTCTTACTGGTTTGCCTTCGCCGGCCTCCGTCTCGAGGGCGGCCGCTTTCACGGGGTCCAGGTCCAGCCCGATCACCGCAACCTGGTGATCGGCCATGTTCAGTGCCAGGTTCCGGCCCATCACACCCAGGCCAACCATTCCGAATTCGTATTGTGCGTTGCTCATATGCAGGTAATGTGTTGATGTAGAGTTTCTATACTTGCCCCGGCTGCGTCCGCTTGCCAATAGCTGACAGCGAACCTGAGGGTAAGCTTGTTTTGCATGGTAAAGCTACAACATAAAAAATATCTATACATCATAATCGCCGCTAATGTATGTGCGCCGGCTTCTGAAAGGCTGTAGAGAAAGTATGGTTTATACTTTTTGGGGAGAGATGCCATCCTTTGTGGTATTTGCTTATATTTAGATGTATGAAGCTCAAAAGCAACCACTACTATATCCGCAAATCGCACCGCTTCCTGGGCCTTTTGCTGGGCGTGCAATTCTTTTTGTGGACCCTCGGTGGGCTATACTTTAGCTGGAACGACTTGGACAAGGTGCACGGAGACCACCTGCGGGCGGAGCGGGGGCACTTTCCGGCCAGTCTGAGCCTGGTGTCGCCGCAGGTGGTGCTGGACAAGCTCAAAGCAAGCGGTGGCCTGGACTCGGTGCAGTCAGTGCAGCTGGTGGAGATAGCCGGAGTGCCCGCTTACCAAGTGCGTTATTTTTCCGGGGCTGTAGTCCACGCGGGGCAGGAGGCAAGTGGACACGGCAGCGGCCATACTTCCGCCAGCCTGAAGGTGCAGCTGGCGAATGCCGAAAGCGGGGAATTCCTGCAACCCCTCACCAAAGAAGAAGCCATCTTGGTTGCCAAGGGGCATGTGACAACTCCGCAGCAGGTGGAAGGGGTGGAGTACCTGACCGAAGCAGGAGGCCACCACGAATACCGGGGCAAGCCGCTGCCGGCCTGGGCCGTTACCTTCAGCCAGCCGGGTAACTGCACAGTATATGTCTCTGCAGAACTGGGCACCTTTCAGGCCATCCGGCATAACCAGTGGCGCGTGTTTGACTTCCTCTGGATGCTGCACACCATGGACTATGCGGGTCGCGACAACTTCGGCAATGTGCTGCTGAAGGTGTTCTCCATTTTTGGTCTGTTTACCGTGATCTCCGGTTTCGTTTTATACTTTGTCTCGTCGCCATCAGTGCGAAAAGTGAAAAAGGGAACGCTGAAAGCTAACTGATTTTCTAATCTCGGGTAGGGCAGAGGAGCAATCGGGAGGTTGCTATCCCTCTCTTCTTCGGATGTCCTTTTTGACGTTCCGGATCATCTTGCCGAAAGCTTTGTCTTTCATCGTGCGCTCTGCCACCGTATTTTTCAAGCGAATCATTATAGCCTAGGTCTTAAGGTATCTTGGTGGTAGTATTTTGACGCGGACTGGCTGCATTCAAAGCATCACTTCCAGTTCATACTTCTTCCGTTCGTTATCCTGTTCCATCTCCACCTCATACCGTAAATGCGTGCCTGCCGGAAATTCCTCATGGTCTATGTATGGCGACCTTGCCTGCTCTGTCAACACATCCCATGAACCATTATTTGCGCTGCGGCTCACTTTCACATCTCCGAGGCAGTCTTTATGGAATACTATTTTACGCCCCTGTTCCATAAGCTCCACAGCAGGTAACCTATCAGGATGCTCTGTACTTACATCTGTCATGTTAAAAGAGTAGTTTTAGTTAAAGAAGCGCCCCAAAGCTTATTGTCGCAGCGGAGGCGCTTTTTAAAGGAGTAACGAGAATGTTATTTGGTGGTTTGGCTCATATTCTTCATCACCTGCTGGTAGCAGCTCTCGCCCATCATTCCTTTTTGGCGCATTTGGTGCATCATGCCCTGCATCATCTGGCGGTGCTGCGTCATCATTTGCGCCATCTGGTTGCAGTTGGCCGAGTCTTCGGCACAGGCAGCTATCATTTGCTGCATCAACGTGCGCATGTTTTCCCGGCTCATGCCACCCATCCTGGCGGTGTCGCTCATCATCATGGTGGTGTCTCCCATCATAGGTCCCCGGCCCATCTGGCCACCTCCCATCATCATACCGCCCTGTGGATGTGCGCGCATCGCCTGCATCATCTCCTGGCGCATCTCAGGGTTATCCATAATGGTGGCGTATACTTCCTTGCGTTGCGATTCAGACTCCATGACGGCCTGCACGCTTGCCTGCTGCTGGCAACCACTTGCTGCAAGCACAAACAGGAAGATGACAGATACTATTAAGTTTTTCATAGCTGTAAGTTGTTGGCTGGTACATGCTCTTTTTTACGGGTGCCGGAAAGTATAGTGCCTTTCTTTCCTCAAAGTATAGCCAGCTTTACTTTATCTCCCTTCGCAGCAATTGCGCGTTGATAGCCACGATGACGGTGCTCAGGCTCATGAGCGCGGCGCCCACAGCCGGCGACACCATGATGCCTTGGTTGTAGAGCACGCCTGCGGCCAGCGGTAGCGCGATGACGTTGTAACCGGTAGCCCAGATCAGGTTCTGAATCATTTTGCGGTAGGTGGCCTTGCCGAAAAGTATAAGCGAGGCGATGTCCTGCGGGTTGCTGTTCACCAGGATGATGTCGGCGGTTTCGGCGGCCACGTCGGTGCCCGAGCCCACGGCGATGCCCACATCGGCCTGGGCCAGGGCAGGGGCGTCGTTCACGCCGTCACCGGTCATAGCCACGAACTCCCCTTTGGCCTGCAGTTCCTTCACCTTCTCCTGCTTTTGGTGCGGCAGCACGTTGGCCAGAAAGCCGTCCATCTGCAGCTGGTCGCTCACGCTTTTGGCTACGCGCTCGTTGTCGCCGGTGAGCAGCAGGTTCTTGATACCGTTTTCCTGCAGTACCCGTATCGCCCTGGCCGACTCCTCCCGAATCTGGTCGCGCATGGCGATGTAGCCTACCGGCTGATCCGCCACCAGCACATATACGACTGTCTCCACGCCTTCCTCTGCCTGGCTGGCGGGCACAGGGATGTTGAACTCGCGGATGTAGTTCGGCCCCACCACCTTCACGTCCATTCCTTCCACCATGCCTTCCAAACCTTTGCCCGGCAGGTAGGTGAAAGCCTGCGAAGCCGGAACATTTATACTTTCTTCCTTTGCCCGGCGAAGTATACTTTGCGCGATGAAGTGCTCCGAGTTCTGCTCCACGGCGGCGGCCAGGCGCAGCATTTCCCGCTCATCCATGGCCTTGTCAAAAACCACGAGGGAGGCAATTTCATGGGAGCCCTGGGTCAGTGTGCCAGTCTTGTCGAAGATGACGGTGGTGATTTTGCGGGAGTTCTCGAAGGCGGTGCGGTTGCGGATGAGCAGGCCGTTGTTGGCCGACACGGCCGTGGAGATGGCCACCACCAGCGGCACGGCCAGCCCCAGCGCGTGCGGGCAGGAAATCACCATTACCGTCACCATTCGCTCCAGCGCAAAGGCCAGGTCCTGCCCAAGTATGAGCCACACGGCAAAAGTACCAAAGCCGGCGGTCAGCGCCACGTAGGTCAGCCATTTGGCCGCCCTGTCGGCCAGGCGCTGTGTTTCGGACTTGGTTTTCTGCGCTTCCTGCACCAGGTTAATCACCTTGTTCAGGTAGCTTTCCTTGCCCGTGAATTCCACCCGCACCCGCAGCGCCCCGTTGCCGTTGATAGAGCCGCCAATCACTTTTTCACCTATGGTTTTTTTCACTGGCTTGCTCTCGCCGGTCAGCATGCTCTCGTTCAGGTGACTCTCACCGTCTTCCACCACGCCGTCAGCCGGCACTTTTTCGCCCGGCTTTATAAGTATCAGGTCACCTTTCTGCAGCTCCTCGATGCGTACTTTTACTGTCTCCCTATTGCGGAGGAGCATGGCCTCGGCGGGCATCATACTTACCAGCAGCTCCAGCGCCTTCGAGGCGCCCAGTACCGACTTCATCTCAATCCAGTGGCCCAGCAGCATGATCACGATCAGCGTGGCCAGCTCCCAGAAAAAGTCCATGCCCTCCAGTCCGAACACGATAGCCGTGCTGTAGAGGTAGGCCACCGTTATCGCCACTCCAATCAGCGTCATCATGCCGGGAGCACCCTTTTTCACCTCTTCGGCCAAGCCGGTCAGGAAAGGCCAGCCGCCATAGAAATAGATGACAGAGGAAAGTATAAAGGCGATGTACATGCTGTAGGGAACATCCAGCGCGAAGCCCAGGATGTGCTGCACCATCGGGCTGAAGATGACGACGGGCACCGACAGCACCAGCGACACCCAGAAGCGCTTTTTAAAATCCTCAATCATCATGCGGTGGTGGTCGTGGCCATGCCCGCCGTGCGGCGGGTGACCCGAGGTATCTCCATGCATAGCGTGCTCGTGGCCATGCAGCGCCTGCTCCTCCAGCCGTTCGGTTGCCTGGCCCTTCTTGTTTTGAGGACGGTGGTGATGTTCGTGGTTCATAGTATTAATGATTTGGCTCCCTATGGTGTAACAGATCCAGTTATTAATTCAGTGCAGCTAAACTTACAAAATTGTTTAGGGTTAATGTACTCGAAACAAACTACAAACAGACCTTATACATCCTGTGGAGTCGAACGGGCCGTGTTATATTTTCTGTCTTTACCTGATACTTGTTTCTTTAGGGGCAAGATTCCGGGAAGTTGCAGCAGTACTGGTTTCCGTATAGAAGGGAACAAAGTACAAACGCCACGCAAATTGAGGTTGCGTGGCGTTTGTACTTTGTCATAAGTCAATAATTTAGTTAGTATTATCTAACTTATAGGAAATAATAAGAGGTGGAGTAACTTTTTGCAAGTACTTTAATTTATCTTTGTTGTTAAGATTTTGATTAAAAGAGGATTAATCATGTACAGGTAGGAACCTGAACTTCCCCCCATAGAATGCACTTATGTGACCATCTCTAAAATCAATGGTTTTATAGTTGTCATATATAACTCCCTGCCAGCTGCCTTTATGAGAAAAGGTTGAAGACCAGTAATTCTCTGCCGTACTATTCGAAATCAAAGCATCTTTATAAGGATAGATCTGGGATAATTCTTCTATCGTTGCTAATCTCCAGTCTTTGTATTCACCAACTTCAAGAGCCTCGCAAAACTTGATAGCATCCTTTAATTCCAACTTTTCTGAAGGAGCAGTTACAAGCCATATCAGTTGAGTGTTAGGATCTTTAATAATCTTGTCCTGAGGTATGAACATCAGTGCTTTAGAGAATTTCTCAAAGGGGGGAATACTGTACTCAATACCCAAGCTTCTATATCTGTTTTCCAGGTTTTCTCTGATTTTTAACAAATTCAGATCGGCAACATTAAGTTTGAGATTTGTTAAAATCTGTTGATCATTTAAAACACCGTCCTCTTTAATATCTATTGATATTTTAGAAAGTAGCTCAGAGAGCTGTGCTTCTGTATTATTAGCCTGTAGAATAGCTGATACGGCTAGAAGCTTAGCATTGTCTTCATTAGCCATGTGAATATCCAAGCTTTCAAAAGGTATAGTCGCAGGTTCAAGATTAAAGATTGCCAAAACCTCTTTCTCTGCTTCTAGTTTAGCATTTTGATAACTGTATTGCCCTGAGTTGATAAGGTAAAGTATTCTATCATGTGCTAAAGAGGTAAGTACATTGATATTTGTATTATTCTCCTCAGCGAGGGGAATGATTGACTTTAGATTCAATGTTGAATTCGAAAGTTTTCCTGTTATCTCATTGAAATAATATCCACTTGCAGAAATTTGTGCATAAGGGGTATTAAACTTACCACTTACCTGGAAGTGCCCGAAATCATTATCAATTTCAGTTGTATAACTCCTGCCGGTTTGTTTAAAGGTATTATCTACTTCATATATTGTTACCCTAGTGCCAGTGATGAATGGCCCCTTCTCCATATAGCCTCTTAAGCTAACTTCCCGGTCAATTTCTTTTTTCGGGATATCAATTGAAACATCATCTTTTTTGCAACCAGCGATTAAAGCACCAGAAATAATAAAGAGAATAATAACACCAATTTTGCTTTTTAAGTAAGTCTTCATTTTGCGTTTAAAGTGTGTGAAGTGTATTTCTGTGGATAAATTAATATCTTGTTATATAGGTCCTTAAGTAAGGCAGCTGCTATAGGAAGCACAGTATATCTGAACAAATATATTAAGATTATGTTATATAAGTCTTGCTTGAAAAGAACCTGCAACATATTTCCTGGGAAAACTTCGCCTGGCTTTGCCCATTGAACAAGCATAGTTAAATAATCACAAATCATTCAAGCGCGATAAAATAAAAAGGACAGGCTACAGGGCCTGTCCTTTTTTGTGCAAATACATTTTTTCTGTAGCTGGAAGTTAATGTAACTAACGCTGCGGCGTTATTTTCCAGAGCTCGCCGTTTTCCTGGTCAGTTACCACGTATAGTGCTCCATCCGGCCCCTGCTTCACATCACGAATACGTTGGCCCCGGTCCGCAAGCAGGTGTTCTTCGCCTGTGACACGGCCATTCTCTATCACCAGGCGAACCAGTCGCGTCTCTTTCATGCCACCCACAAAAAGGTTTCCGCGCCATTCCGGGAAAGCATCGCCACTGTAGAACTGCGCGCCAGAGGGGGCTATCACAGGATCCCAATAATAGACAGGATCCACAAAGCCTTCACGTGTTGTCACGGCATTTGGTACAGGGCTGCCCGAATACTCGGTGCCAAAAGTGACGAGCGGCCAGCCGTAATTTTTGCCTTTCTCGATCAGGTTCAGCTCGTCGCCGCCTTTAGGCCCCATCTCTACGACCCACAACCAGCCTTCCCCATCCACCGCAGCAGCCTGCACATTGCGGTGGCCTACGGTCCAGATTTCCGGCAAGGCACCCTTTTGGCCTACAAAAGGATTGTCATTCGGCGCCTTACCATCCGGTGTGATGCGCACTATCTTGCCCATGTGGCTATCCATATGCTGGGCCTGTGGCCGTATCTTCAGGTCCGAACGCTCGCCAAGCGTTACCAGCAGCATTCCTTCCTTGTCGAAACTGATGCGTGAGCCATAGTGCATGGTGCCGTCGTAGGTTGGCATCGCCTGGAAAATCACCCGTACCTGATCCAGCCGGCTCTGGTCCTGTGAGAGCACACCGCGGGCTACGCTGGTGGCGTTCCCGCCTTTGCGTGGTTCGGTAAAGCTCCAGTAAATGGTGCGGTCTGAGGCAAAGTTCGGGCTGAGGGCTACATCCAGCAAACCTCCTTGGCCCCGCGCGTCAACTTTGGGCACCCCGGTGATGGGCTTGCCGACCTGGCCGCTGGCCGAGACAATGCGCAACCGGCCGGGCTTCTCCGTTACGAGCAAATCCCCGTTAGGAAGCGGCTCCACCGCCCAGGGCTTGGCAAGCCCTTTGGTTAGCACCTGCACATTGAGGTTTACATCTGACTTGACAGCACAGGCGCGGGTCTGTTCGGGGAAAGTTGGCTTCTGACTCGGGTCACTGGGCTGGCGTGTTTCCAGGGGCTGGCAGTCGCTTTGGTCTGCCTGGGGCGGCGTGCCGGCTTCCTGGCTGGTAGTGCGCTCTTCGCCGCAGCCGGCAGCGACTATGGCAAGCAGCGCAACCGGGATAAATGATTTTTTGGATAGGCTCATGGTGTTGTTTTCTTGATAAGTAAGCTTCGTATCAGCTAGATTTGATTTTACTGCTTTGCCCTGTACAAAGTTTAAGAACACCAGGTAGCAGTACCATTTGCTTTGAAGCGGTATTTTAAATTGATACAATCATAAGGAACCTTGCGCTGCCCCATACTATGTTTCCTTCGCAGGGTATACTACTAACTTGTATGGCTACGGGTAGTATAAGTATGAACATGTTGACAGGAACATTAATCTAGAAGTATAAAGTATGGCCGCACAACAAAAATCCCTTAAAAAGAAGGCGCAGCACTTGGGCATATCCATTCCGAAAGGTATACTGCTGGCCATAGGTGGCAAAGAAAGCAAGAGCGAGGAGGAACGCCCGGAATCGCAGGAGGAGAACAATAGCTTTATTAGCGAGCAAATTCTTAAGCGCTTTGTAAAAGAGCTAAAAGGAAGCAGCCCACTGGTATTGGTGATACCGGCGGCCTCCAGCGATCCTGAACCGATAGCGCAGGACTATATAAAGCTGTTCAGGAGCCTGGGGGCTGAAAATGTACAGGTAGTGGATATCAGAACCCGCGAAGATGCCAAAGACCCGGAGAAGCTAAAAATGGTAGATAAAGCTGCCGGTATCATGTTCACAGGAGGCGACCAGCTCCGGCTTACCTCCATACTTGGCGGCAGCCCTTTTCTGGAGCGTATCAAAGAGCGGTATATGAAAGAGAAACTGGTGGTAGCCGGCACCAGTGCGGGGGCCTCGGCCATGTCCACCAATATGATTTACAAAGGCGAGGCGCAGGGAGGTATGCTGAAGGACGAAATGAGCTCCACCGCCGGGCTGGACCTGCTGAAGAACGTGGCCATTGATACCCACTTCATCGACCGCGGCCGCATTATTCGGATGGCGCAGGCAGTGGCGCAGAACCCCGGCTGCATCGGCATTGGCTTGGAGGAAGACACGGCTATACTTGTGAAAAATGGCGTGGAAGTGGAAGTCGTCGGCAGTGGGCTGGTCACCATTCTGGATGGCATGGACATCAGCAGCACCGATATTTATGAGATAGCCTCAGGCGACCCGTTTACGATTTATGACCTGAAAATGCACCTGCTGGGAAACGGAAAAACCTACACCATACCGGCTTTTAACAAAGATTTAACTTAGGTTAGGCATTTAGTGTAGTAGGTGTAGGAAGGAATAAAGTATAATACAGCAGCACTTTAGGTAGGCCCTACACAGGCTTCTGAGGTGCTGCTGTTTTATCTATATAATATCTAATCGCTACCAGTTTATACTTCAATTGCCACTTATACTTTCCCTATAGCAACCATAAGCTATACTTACCAGCCGATGCCGTAATCCTCGCCGTGGTTGCTGGAGCCGCCCCAGAGGCTGTTGTGCTTCCAATCAAAATAAATCGCGTTTATCGGGCCGCTGGTGCGGTCGTCGAAATCCAAAGTATAACCCATTTGCTTCAGCTGCTCGCGCACTTCCTCCGGTGTGCTATCGTGGAGCAGGATATGGCCCGGCTTGGGTTGTCGATCTTCGGTTTTGGTGCCGCCAAGCGAGAGCCAGAGCTGGTTGGTGTTGAAGTTGGCTGCCTCGGCGGCTTGCTGCACGTTCATGCTAAACTCCACCACATTTAAAAAGAACTGCAGCAGGTTCTGCTCCTGCGTGTCGCCACCCTGCACGGCAAAGGACAAGTATGGCTTGCCCTCTTTCAGGGCCATGGATGGGGTTAGCGTCACTCTAGGGCGTTTGCCTGGCGCTACTACGTTAAAGGGGTTCAGCTGCTCATCCAGCACAAAGCTTTGCATCCGCTGGCTCATGCCGATGCCTGTGTTGCCGGCAATGCAGGCGGGCAGCCATCCGCCACTTGGCGTAATCGACACCACCCAGCCTTCTTTATCTGCCGCCTCAATCGTGGTGGTGCCGCGCCATAACCTGTCCTGATACTCCACCATCGAGGAGCCGTTGCGCAGGTCGTGCGTCGGGGCGAAGTTGCGGCGGATGGTATCAAACTCAAAGCCTCTATCTTTCAGCAGTTTTAAGTATGGGTTTTTCTTTCCCTCAAAAGGGTAGGGGTCGCCGGGGCCTATTTTGGCGTCGTTTCTCTCATACTGAATCAGGGCAGCGCGTTGCCTGGCGTAGTCCTTGCTCAGTAGTCCTTTCATGGGCTCCTGCGGTGCAACGTAGGGGTCGCCGTAATAGAAGTCGCGGTCGGCAAAGGCCAGGCTCATACTTTGATAAACTGTGTGGATGTACCTGGAGCTGTTGTAGCCCATACTTTTGAGGTCGAAGTTTTCGAGGATGTTGAGCGCCTGCAGCAGGCTGGGGCCCTGCGTCCACTGCTGCAGTTTGTACACGTCGATGCCCTTATAATTTACCACCAGCGGCTCTTCCTCCAGGGGCTTCCAGTTGGCCAGGTCCTTCATCGTGATTAAACCGCCCTGTTCTTTGCTGCCGCGCACAAATTCTTTGGCAATATCACCTTTGTAGAAACGGTCGTAAGCCGCCATGATGGCCTCTTTGCGGCTTTTACCTTTTTTTAGTGCTTGTCGTTCCGCCTCTACCAGTTTGGTGAGGGTCTGGAGCAGGTCTTGCTGCACAAAGATATCACCGGCCACAGGAGCTTCCCTCTCTTCACCCAGGTGCGTGAGGAACACTTTCTTGCTGTACGGCCACTGCTTTATCCTCTCTTTCCCGCGCTCGATGCTGTTGGCTGTCTGGGCCTCGATGGGGTAGCCGGCGGCCAGTTCTATGGCCGGGGCCAATACTTCCTCCAGGCTCAGGGTGCCGTAGTTGGCCAGCATGTGCATCAGTCCGCCCGGGGTGCCGGGTGTGGTGGCCGCCAGCGGGCCATACTCTGGCGGGAAATTGTAGCCTTTGCTTTTGAAGAACTCCGGCGTGGCGCCGGTCGGGGCTACGCCCATGGCGTTGATGGCGATGACCTTTTTGGTTTTGGGGTTGTAGAGGAGCGCCTGCGTTTCGCCGCCCCAGCTCAGCACATCCCACATGGTGCAGGTTGCCGCCAGCATGGCACAGGCAGCATCCACCGCGTTCCCGCCTTTCTGAAAGGTCATGGCACCGGCAGTAGCAGCCAGTGGTTTTCCGGTAATGGCCATCCAGTTTTTGCCGTGCAGCACGGGCTTTTGGGTTTGCTGGGCCTGGGCTGCAAGTATGGCGCCAAGCAGCAAGTATAAGGTCAGGAGTTTTCGCATATAAAAGTATAGGGCTTATCCTTCTAAAGGTAAGTATAATTAGCTTTTTATACTTTGTGGTGCCGCATAAATTTCAGGAGACAGGACAGCAGCCGGGTAATGTGGCGGGGATTCTCTCACAGTTGATTAAATAATGATACGGTGGTGCAAGTATAATTTATACTTGCGTTTACGATAACATTGCTTATTTTCACACTTTATTCCTCCTGAACAATGCATCAGGATTAATGAAAGAATGGCCGAGACAGCCTCTCCCTTTACAGCGCTTTTAACCATATTCTCCCTTGTACATGAGAAATTCTAACCCCCTCTTTTTTATGCTATTCCTGGCGCTCTCGGTAGCACACCAGCTATCGGCGCAGCAGCAACCCGACGCCTGGACCTCCCTGAAAAAGCCCGTTAGCGTAAGCTTTGCGGACAGCGACACCCGCTACGTGCAGGATCAGGTACCCACGCTCACGCAACAAAACACCTGGGAGGCAACGGCCTGGAAAGGGGAGAAGGTGCACACCCAATTGTTGGTTTGGGCGCGCCGCGAGGTGCCGCAGGTCCGGGTGAGCGTGTCGGACCTGAAGGATGGAAAAGGCAACCGGATTGCCTCGGATAAGATTACCACCGGCTTTTTGCGCTATGTAATAACCGATGAGTTTGGCGGTGGCTGCGGCTTCCGGAAACCGGCAGATTTCGACTCCTCGCTGGTAGCAGACGCTATCGACACGGTGGCAGCGACAGCTGTGGCTGCAAACACCGTGCAGCCTGTCTGGCTAAGTATAGCTGTGCCCCAGCAGGCGGCGGCTGGCACCTACAAGGGCGTGGTGACTGTGAAGGCCGACAAGACCTACAAGCTGCGCGTAACGGTAAACGTGCAGGAGCGGGAGTTGCCGGCGCCAAGCGAGTGGGCCTTTGACCTGGACCTGTGGCAACACCCTGCTGCCATTGCCCGGGTGCACAATGTGCCACTCTGGAGCCAGGAGCACTATGATTTGATGAGGCCCTATTATACTATGCTGGCCAACGCCGGCCAGAAGACCATCACCACCAGTATTATCCATGAGCCCTGGGACCACCAGACCTACGACGATTTCCCAAGCCTGATAAAGTGGATAAAGCGCAAAGACGGCTCCTGGACCTACGATTACAGCCTCTTTGACGAGTATGTTTCCTTTGTGATGTCCACCGGCATTAAGGGGCGGATTAACTGCTTCTCCATGGTGCCCTGGAAAATGTCTTTTGTATACTTTGACGAGGCTACCGGAACGGACGAGGTGTTTACCGCCAAGGCCGGCACCCCTGCTTACAATGCCTTTTGGGGCAGCATGCTGCAGGACTTTGCCCGTCACCTGAAAGATAAGGGCTGGTTCTCCATCACGGCCATCGCCATGGACGAGCGCCCATTGGCCGATATGCAGGCCGTTATCAGCCTGTTGAAAGAGACCGATCCTGCTTGGAAGGTAGCCCTGGCTGGGGATTATCATCCGGAAATTGAGCAGGATATTTTCGATTACTGCATTGCCTCCAGGTGGAAGTTTGATGACCAGGTGCTGGCGCAACGGCTGGCCAGCGGCAAGCCCAGCACGTTTTATACTTGCTGCACCGAACCTTACCCGAATGGCTTCACCTTTTCGCCACCGGCAGAGCATACCTGGATAGGATGGTACACAGCGGCACAGGGCTTTACCGGTTATCTGCGCTGGGCCTACAACAGCTGGGTACAGAACCCGCTGCAGGACAGCCGTTTCAGAGCCTGGCCGGCGGGTGACACCTACCAGGTTTATCCCGGCCCGCTGACTTCCATCCGTTTCGAGAAGCTGGTGGAGGGCATTCAGGATTTCGAGAAAGTGCGCCTGCTTCGCGAGGAATTTACCCGCACAGGCAACAAGGCCAAACTCGCGGAACTTGATAAAATTCTGGCTGCTTTTGAGCTGGAAAAATTAAAGTCCACGCCTGCTGCCCAGATGGTTGACAAAGCTAAAAGTGCGCTGAACAGCTTGTAAAGTATAAAATCTATACTTTACAAGCTATGGAATGAGCTGGTGGTTGGGTTCTCAAAGCGTTTCAAGACTGCTGTAAGAACTCAATTTCCAGCTCATTTTTGCGTGGCTCGCGCTTAAACAGGTATTCCCCGTTCCGGACGGAGGCAAGTACTTCGGCGCGTTCCCGAATAGCTTCGTAGGCATCCTGTGCATCCAGTACGATAAAGTTGGCCGGTTTTCCCGCTTCAATGCCATACGAATTACTTACCCTCATGATGTGGGCGCCGTGGTAGGTAATCAGGTCAAACGCCTTGTTAATTTCATCGATGTGAGTGTAATGGGCCAGGTGAATGCCATTGTCCAGTATGTTCATCATGTTTCCGTTCCCCAACGGGTACCAGTAATCGGCGATGGAGTCTTGGGCAAACGCGACGTGATTTCCGTTTTCCAGCAGCTCTTTTACCCTGGTGAGGCCACGACGTTTCGGGTAAGTATCCCCACGGCCCTGCAAATGCGCGTTTTCAGTCGGGCAGGAAATAAAGTTGATCTGCGACTCCCTGAACAAGCCCAGCATCTTATTAGCATAGCTGTTCTCTACCGAGCCAAAGCTGCAGGTGTGGCTCGCTGTGGTATAGGGGCCATAGTCCTTTTCCAGCACCAGCGCATTCAGCACCTCCAGGAAGCGGCTGTTGGGGTCATCATTTTCATCGCAGTGGATGTCAATCATGACGTTATACTTGATGGCCATATCCACAATTCGCCTCAACGATTCCACGCCATGCTCATAAGATATTTCAAAGTGAGGGATTCCGCCGGCCACATCGGCCCCCATTTCGAGTGCCTTTTCCATGAGCTGTTCTGCCCCTTTGTACCGGAAAAAACCTTCCTGGGGGAACGCCACCAGTTGCAGTGTCACAATGTCTTTTAATTCCTCCCGCAGCTTGATTAGGGCCTTCATCCCCGTCAGGTTAGGGTCGGTGATGTCCACATGCGTGCGGATAAACTGAACCCCATGGCTCAGCTCTTTTTGAATTCCCTTGATCGCCCGCTCCCGCACGATTTCCTCCGTCAAAGACTTCTTGTTTTCACTCCACCGCCGGATTCCCTCAAACAATGTACCCGACACGTTCGCATTCCCTTCGCCCAACCCGGAGAAGATATAATCCAGGTGTAAGTGTGGGTCAACGTAAGGAGGCAACACCAAACGGCCTTCCAAATCAACTACTTCCTCGGCGGTGCCTACATTATTCCCAATTGCCTTAAACCGACCGTTCTCCACTAGAATCTCACGGGATTCCGGGTTTCCGTAGATGGTTGCATTGATATATTTTCTCATAAATCGAATCTCCTATACTCTTTGTGTTCCTTCAACTTAATCTAACAGGAACTTGGGCTAGAAGTTATATGGCTGCCTTTCAGGGGCAGGAGGCATAGGTTTCGGGGCTTCCAACTGTTAACTACATTATGATGTGAGTGACGCGGAGCAGATGAGGCAAAGATGCCGCAGCGTTCGCAAGGTGCTTTTCAGTGTTTCTGATTAAAAGCTGGCTGATGACGTATTATAGTAAGCTGATAGTGAGGTAAGTATGGTCACTAGGCTTGGTTTACCGTGGTAAATTGCCTATGGTGTTTGCTAGCTGCCTTTGGCATACTCCTATACTCCGCTTCCTTAAGGTACATGACATTCTTGGTTGCTCACTTGTGAATTTTATCTACATGCAAGAAGTCCCGGCTATACCAGCTATTCACCAAACCAACATGCAAATATTCCTGCGCTTCCTGAAGTTCGGGTTTCTTGCCTGGGGCGGACCGGTAGCCCAGATTGCCATGCTTAAGCGGGAACTGGTAGAGGAAGAAAAGTGGATTACCCAAGAACGGTTTAACCGCTCTTTGGCGGTCTACCAGGTCTTGCCCGGACCTGAGGCACATGAACTCTGCGTCTATTTTGGCATGGTAGCCGGTGGGAGGGTAGGGGGCTTTTTGGCAGGGCTTGGCTTTATGCTACCAGGTTTTCTGCTGATGCTCCTGCTCACCTGGCTTTACGTGAGCATCGGCATCGGTTCTCCTTTAATACAAGCTGTTTTCATAGGCTTTCAGGCCGCCGTGATTGCCTTGATCTTTGCTGCTGTGCACCGCATCGGCAAACATGCCCTCTTCAACTGGAAGTTGTTTGTAATAGCGGCCGCAGCTTTCATTGCTTATGTCTGTGGCGTGGGTTTCTTTGTGGTGCTTCCCCTGGCAGGCATGGCCTACGTCTTCTGGATGAAAGGCAACATAAAACTCTTGGCACTGAGTGGCATCGTGTTGGTTGTTGCCTGCGTGCTGTTGTTCAACCCGCTCTGGGGGGAACTGCAGCAACCGGCAACCGTAACCGAAGCCAACCCCGCCGATACGGAGCAGTCGCCTGTGGCGGTCTTCTGGGCTGGTTTGAAAGCAGGCCTGTTAACCTTTGGCGGCGCTTATACCGTTATCCCTTTTATTCAGCAGGATGCCGTCATGCAGCAAGGATGGCTCACGAACAGGCAGTTCCTGGATGGCATCGCTCTGTCCGGCATACTTCCCGCACCTTTGATCATCTTTTCTACTTTTGTGGGGTATTTCGGTGCCGGCTGGCTCGGAACAGTCATCATGACCTTTGCCATCTTTCTTCCGGCTTTCTCTTTTACCTTGCTAGGGCATGGCTTGGTGGAGAAGGTGATTACCAATACGGCTTTACACAGCTTTCTGGACGGCGTGACGGCGGGGGTAATTGGGCTGATCGCGGTCACGGCCCTGCAACTGTTCAGGTCTACCATCACCGGTGGGTTTACCCTGCTGGTCTTTGCTCTGTCCATGCTGATCCTGTACCGTATTAAATCAAAGTTTACGGTCGTATTTGTCATTCTGGGAGCAGGCTTACTCGGGATAGCGTGGCGCCTGGTAGGGGGATTTAGTTAACGGAGTTATATATTAGTGCTTGCTATGACCCATTGCTTTCCCGTGCTTCCCCAGTTCATTCAGGGCTGCCCGAAAGCCTTGCGCGAGGGCAGGGGCTGGTCCCCGGCCATAGTAATGCAGAAAGATGATGTGCGGGGCATCGCCGAGCATGTGGTGGTGAACGGCCACCACCTCAAGGTTGTGCTGCCGCAGGGCTTTGATGACCGGATTTACTTCTGCCTCCAGCATGGCAATATCACCTGCAATGTGTGCTTTCTGTTGGTTTCCGGCAAAAGAGGCCCAGGAGTTTAACCCTATGGATGGCGTCATTTCGGCTCCCATCGCCATGACGGTTACACCCTCCCGCCCCACAGTGTATTTGTAGGTCGGCCCATTCACAGTCCCGGTATACTTTACAATGGCATCTAAGGCTGGCAAATCGAAATTTTCCTTGCCTGTGGCAGGTGTAGCTGTGTCAGCGGCTTCAGGCTGGTTTGCTGGAGAAAGCTTGCTTTCGCGGATGGTTGCCGCAAATTTACTGGCCAGCTCACTTGGGCCACCCATGCCGTGGAGGTGCATGTAGAAAATGCGGGGCTCTTCGTAGAAGAAATGGTTGTGAATCGCGCTCACCTCCAGGCCATTGGCGTGCGCTGCGGAAATTAGTGGGTTAACTTCCTCCTGCAGCAGCACCGTATCGCTCATGAGCATGGCTGTCTTGCCATCTACCGTTCTTTTAATAGATACCCATCCGCCAAAGCCAAAAGCGATGGGTACCGACTCTCCCTTGATTCTAACCTTCAGATCATTACGGGGAAGAGGGGTCGTATGAGTGGCCTCCGCTTCCTTGTAAGTCCCTTTCTTCCCGAGTGCTGTCTCTATAGCAGTAATCTCATCGGGAGTTAAGGGAGGCGTTTTCCCTTTGACAGGGGTTGCCAGGGAAACACGGAAGCCAAAGATCGAAGCACTTCCAAGGAGAGCTGTCGCCTGTAACGCTTGCCTGCGGGTTAGATGTTCTTTCATACTCATTATACCTCCTAAGCAAGAAAATAGATAAAGAAGAGGCTGGGTGTCAAGTAGTTGGTTTTCTGTTTTTACATAAAATGGCTGTATGGTGAAGAAGCAGCCCGAGCAAGTATGGCGGCTGCTGCAAAGTTTAACTAAAGGATCTCGAAGCCACCTCACAAATTTAAATGTCGATTAAAAATTTGAGATGATTATGCGAGCAGTATGACAAGTTGAGTTTAGGAAGTTAAAGCTGTTTAGGAAAAGACAGACCCTGTGGCTGTAGACCAGCTATACTTGTTGCTGCCTTGTTAGATAAGCAAGACGAAAAATGGGTGAGGGATGATTATAAACTTTAATCTAAATGCCTGGATAGCGACCTAAGTGCCCAAAAAAAGCCGCTCCAGTTTTAGCTGAAGCGGCTTTTAATAAAATATCGAACCCTACTAGGGGGTAGCAGCTGTTTCTGAGCCTTAGAAACGGAGAAAGAGTGAAGAGTCCCAATTATCAGCAACAAGTATTAGAACTGATACCCTATGGTAAGGGCGTGGTAAAAACCCTTCTCTGAGAGCAAATCTTCTTAACCTTATTCCTTGCAATTTATTGAAGCAAGCTGATGGCAAAGTAGCCTATCAGTGCTTCCTATTCTTTCTGAAGAAACGCCAAATGATTTCATTCATGTCTATATCTCTTGTTGTATTCCCCAACGGATAACCAATATTATAAGAAACACTGCCTGGCCAGGTATGGCCCCCGTTTTCAATAGTAACGAGCGAAACCGTCACGTTTTTATTGGTCACCTCCTGCATCATGACTGAAGTGTTATCCTTCCTATCTGAATTGAAAACCTGCTTGTTCTCTTTCTGGCCAGCTAATCCATTACGTGTGACCCAATAGCGATAGGTAGCAGGGGCCGACGCATAGGCATCGGTCTTTCCATCATATTTTACAACTTTGTCGGCCGTGCCGTGCACCTGCATCACGCTTACTTTTTTATTACTTTGATGAAAGTGCTTTACTGAATCCGGCAAGGGACCGCCAATGGAAGCAATGGCTGCGAAATCGTCCGGCATTTCAGCGGCCAGGCGATGGCAGAAGAACCCACCACGTGACAGTCCTGTCGCAAATACCGCCTTATTATCTATGCGGTACGCTTGTTTCAGGCTGTCCAGTATGGCTTT
Organism: Pontibacter chinhatensis; assembly: GCF_900113285.1. GTDB lineage: Bacteria > Bacteroidota > Bacteroidia > Cytophagales > Hymenobacteraceae > Pontibacter > Pontibacter chinhatensis. The sequence goes on along the minus strand of NZ_FOOT01000006.1, from coordinate 149,131 downwards.
GACATAGCCTATGTCATTGGTGCCGTTTTGATAAGACATCTCAAAGCCAACGTTCCAATCCTGCTTTATACCGGATGGGTATACCACGATAAAGTGGTGTTTATCGGCAGCCTCATTCATGCGGGTATAAAGCATTTGTTCAGCCACGGTCATGCCCCCACCATGAAAATTGAAAACCAGGGGAAAGGATTGCGTTGTGTCGGATTGATAGGAAGCAGGAAGGTATACCAGGTACTTTCTCTTAACTCCTTCAAATTGAAAAGATTTTACTTGGGCGGAAACGGAGATGACAGTGGTAAGTAATACTGCCGTAATGAAAAGTTTTAGCATGATCATTTGGTTTAGTTTGACGCAAATGAAGTGTTAGCTGGCGCGGGACTCCTCCAAAATGATCATTTACCTATAGTAAATAACGATTTAATAGACTTTTTTAGAAACGCAGAGCAGGTGAAGGCAGTTTTATGATAAGTAGGAGAGACCTGCCGGTGAACTGTAGGAATATCTAAAGAGGAGTACTTTCCTTACGGTAAGCCGAGGGCGTTTTCTGCAGTTGTTTTTTAAAGGCAGTATTAAAGCTGGTCAGACTATTAAATCCAACCTCATAAGCAATGGCTGCAATAGTTAGCTCGCTGGATTCGCTATGTTCCAGCAAGGCCTGCGCATGCTGGATACGGTATTGGTTAACAAAGCCATTAAAATTAGATCCTGACCTGATGTTGATAGCCATTGATATCTTTTGGGGACTTACTTTTAGTGCTTTGCTGAATGTACTTAGGGTCAGGTCAGCGTTTTTATAAAGCTGCTCCTCTACCAGTAGTTTCTTTACGTCCTCGTAAATTTGATTTATTTCGGTTTCTGATAAGGGGGTGGTTTTATACTTTACCGTATCAAGCCCGTTGATGTAGCCTTTCTTAATGGCAACCAAGCTGACCCCGTAAGCAATACAAGAATAGAGGATAGGACCAAGAATATACGGAATGTTATCCTCCAGCAAGTTGAGCACATACACCATCCATAGGGCAGCCAAGGCATAAAAAAGAAATTGCAACCACTGTACAGCAACATTAACTCCTCCTAACTGAATTTTATACTTCTGTATCTGCCGGTAGCTAAAGAATAAATACACCAGGTAATGGCCGTAATAGAGGCAGAAAAGTATAACAAATACAACTATCGGAGTAGTTTGTACATTCTCTTTGTTAATCCAGAAACTGAAAGCTATCCCAAAAAGAAAAGGGATAAAATGCAAGAACTCGGCCGTGGTAAACCGGATTGACTTTTTGAGAACCGACTTGGTATAGAAGAAAAAGAGAGGGCCAATTAACAGGAGTGTAGCAAGCCCTGCGAAGATCAACTGCAGGTAAATCCCATCCACAAATTCAAGGAAAACGGATTTCCCGATACGGAATGAGAGTATAACCAATAGCATGCTCAGGAGCCTGTTCGAAGTCCTCAGTCCTTTGGGGTGAAACCATAGAAAAGCGGCTAAGAAGAGCCCGTGTAGGACACCTAATCCACTGAGAAGTATAAGTAGCACCTGGCTTGTTGACATGAGCGCAAATAAACAAATTAATACACTCAAGTAATCCACCTAAAATTCAAATATTCACTCAAAATACTCAGAAGTTTTATATCCAGATTGAAGAGGGAAGCTGAAACAAAAAAAGGCCGCTTCAGCATTAGCTGAAGCGGCTTTGGTAGACCAAAGGATGGAATTATCGAACTTTATCCACAGGGGTATGGAAGCTGTTGAGGGGTTTCTGGAGGAGGGAGTAAGCTAACTTCCGTTCTGCCTTATCGCAAGTTGGAAGGTAGGCTTTAGTCTTGTTGCCACAGTTGAGTCATTGCTGGCCACTTGTTTGGTTGTCTCGGAAAAAGAGGGGTTTTGAGCCGATGATAATCATTACTAATGTGTTGAGAGTTTGTGTAGCAGTGAAAGTTTGTGGTTTGTCAGCTTAAATTTATTGATGAAGCGAAATATAAACTGTTTCAGCTCAGTACTTTTTTGTCAGCAGTTCTTGCAGAATAGTTTCGTTAGCAGCAGAATCCTTTTGTCTGGAAGAGTGCCACTATCATTTGCCAGTAAAGTAAAACTTCTACACCTAAGTCTATGCATCTTCCCGGAACGGTTTTCTCTGAATTTTCATCAAGAGTTTTGTCGCAGCAACACTTTTACCAATGTATTGTAGCTGCAGAAGAAGGTCTATCATTTGGCTGCGTATGTTTCTGTCCCCTTTGCCATATCCAATACCGCTACTATGTACTGCTGAAAGATTTCATCGAAAGACATTTCCTTTGTTATTACCCTTACTATTCCATACATATCCCTGATGTTGTTTTCGGGAAAATGCTTTCGCCTGTACGCTAGCAAAGCAAACAATGCCCGCAGACTTTCTAATTTTTATTTTCAGATAAATTCATTTAACAGGAAGTCACCGTTCTGGTCCTAATAATACCTTGACGGCAGGTGCCTGTGGGTCTTTGATTTGCTTTATAACAGTGAGGCTTCCATCTGTTTCCAAAACAACAGCATCCGTTTCTGCCAACGAACTATATACTTTTTTCCTTAAGGCAGCCCAGACCTCATCCTCATCAATTCTTTCTGAAAGCATATTCTTGCTCAATAATTCCCCGTTATATGCAATTAATGTAGGAGCTGAATTATCAAGCTGGCTAATTCGCTTATTTCGGGCAGACAAATAGGTAATTACATACTGTAAGAACACCAGTAATGTAAATGCTAATACACCTTCTGAAAGGGTGACATTTTTATTCAGGATGACTGTGGCAAAGGTAGAGCCAACCGCTATTGTTACGATCAGGTCAAAAGCATTCATTTTCGATAAAGTTCGCTTTCCGGATATGCGCAGGGTGAAAACTAATGCCAAGTAAGCTGCAATAGAGATAATAAGTATTCGTATGATACTTTGCCAATCGCTGAAAAATATTTTGTCTATAGTCTAAGGGTTTATCAGGCTCATTATGATATGTTACAGTTAAAGGAAATGAGATGTTTGATGATTTGCTGCTAACAGTTAGTACATAAAGTGAGCAACGAGAGGCTGCAGCTTGGCTTGTTGCTGCGTGACGAACAAGCAAAAGGCAAGAAGCCAAAGCCAACTCTTTGTGGTCAGCGCAGTATATGCTTTTCAGTATCCTATTTCATACGTCTGGCATAGAAAAGATCAAACTAAATGCGCTTAGTTACCATCAAGGCACCCTCCGGACAAGGAAAGAACATAGCAGAAATTGCCTTTGCGGCCGGAGCCACGCACGTGTCTATACGACAAGCACGCAAGTACACCTCAGACCATCTGGAAACAGAGTTGGATGTGGTGGAGGTAGAAACTGCCACACCAAAGGCTAAGCTATTCCTGGAGAGCCTCATGGTCTCCGCTATCTATAACCCGGATACGTTTACTTTCACGGTGCGGCATCCGGAGTCAATTTTTGGGGATGAGCCCCCTAAGGAAGAAACCTATCCCATTGTAAGGCCCACTACGGATGTATATGAAGAGTTATGGCAGTTCACGCGTGTCACAATAAGTCTTTTCGGGCGGGTTTTTCTCTCTGCTGTTTTACTTGCCTATGGAATGGTGGAGGACATGCTGCCGCTCATCATTGCAGGCCTCTTGTTTTTGCCTTTCCATCATCATATGCTCGGGGTTGGGCTGGGGGCGATGCTTCGGGAGTGGCGCTTTCTCTGGCAGGGAGTCCTGGCGCTGCTGGTCACTACCGTTCTAATCGTGACTGCGGGCGCCTGTGTGGCACTCTTCACCGAGCCCCCGATCGGTTTTGAGGAATTCGGCACCCCGTTATCCGGTTTGGTGCTTGCCTCCCTAATAGGTATTGCTGCAGCGTTGGGTGCGATGGACGACGCAGGGCGCAGGGAACTTATTGGTTTGGCTGCAACGGCTCATATCTCAATCTATCCTGCCTGGTTTGGGCTCAAACTTGTCTTTGGCTTTGAGGAAGGAGATAAGTGGGCAGAGCATTTGCTAACCTTTGGTATCAACATTACCTCCTTAACCCTGGCGGCCAGTATTACCTTCATCGTGTTGGGGGTGAAAGGAGATGGTGTCCGCCGCTTTGTCAAAAGGAGAACGGGCATGCAATAGCAGAAGCTGGCATTTTCTGAGTACCGGCAAAGTGTGTGCTGAATCAACGCAAGAGGTTTATAATGTTAGTAGGTGATCCCACAGCTCCTTAACTCGTCCTAAAATAGGTGTAAAGTCCTGAATTGCTTTCTCACAAAATGGCGATTTGTTGAGACCCAGACTTACTTCTGATCAAATGGTACGCCTGGAGTCTCATTTTGTCGTCTCACGAACCAAATGGAGAACTTGGTTCGTGAAATGAGTAGGTGAGATGGATGAGTCGCACTTTTTCGAGAGATTTAGCTCTCGGTTATAAGTACATAAAACAGGGGAGAAGCAACTTACTATAAATACTATTCATCAACTGCCTTATCCTCACAAAGCAGACCTTAAAGAGACAGGCCGATAAAAAAATTGAAATCTTTAGGATTTTAGTGTAATAATACTGTCCGAAGGAGATGAAAAAAGGCTCTCAGAAGTTACTGAGAGCCTTTCAAGTAGACCAAAGGAGTGAATTGTCGAACCTTTTCCACAATGATCTGACATCCTTAAGTGTTTTTCTGGGGGTAAGATAGGTGCAGTAAGATGACTATTTTAAATAAAACTTTAACTCTATATCACAACAGCCTACTTTTTTTCTAAAAGGTCAAATAAATGGAGCCTTTCCTCCTTTACCTATTTTCATTTATCTCAAGCATAATTTCTGCAAATAGTCTGGTAGATTTTAAACGGTCATTTATGTCGTACATGGTGGACACAGTTATCAGTTCATCCACTCCCGTTTCTTCCAGAAATTCCTGAATCTGCGTTTTGACCGTTTGCTTGCTGCCGACAAATGAATATCGGAGCATCTGCTGCAACATTGGATGTTTCAATACCTGCTTTAACTCTTCACTCATTTCGGTAGGTGGATGTAAGGGGTCTCTGGACCCGGTTAGTACACCCACAAACATTCTGATTAAAGAAGTGAACAGTTTTTGGGCTTCTTCATCGGTGTCGGCGACCAAAACGTTCACACCGGCGATGGTATAGGGTTTATTTAAAAACTCGGAAGGTTGAAATTCCTGTTCATAGATTCGCAAGGCGTTGTGTAAATGCGTTGATGCAAAGTGACTGGCAAAAGCGTAAGGCAAACCCTTTTGAGCCGCTATATGTGAACTATCGGTCGTCGAGCCCAATACATACAGCGGAACATCAGTGCCTTCTGCAATGGGAGCCCTTACTTTAGCAGCTTTATTTTCATTGGAAAAGTACTTCTGTATTTTTTCTATTTCCTGCGGAAAAGAATGGGCAGCCTCCATAAAATCTGACCGAATAGCACGGGCAGTTGCCTGATCGGTGCCAGGCGCCCTTCCCAGACCTAAATCAATGCGGCCCGGGTATAGATGGGCCAAGGTCCCAAACTGTTCGGCTACAATCAAGGGCGAATGGTTGGGAAGCATCACACCTCCTGAACCTACCCGGATGGTCGTGGTGTTTTCAGCCACGTACCCGATGAGCAGGGATGTAGCGCTGCTGCCAATATTATCTGAATTATGATGCTCGGCAAACCAAATGCGTTTGTAGTGATGTGCTTCCGCTTCTTTGGCTAAGGCCAAAGAATTGTGCAGGGTCTTTTGTATAGTTTCTCCCTGTGATACAATGGCAAGCTCTAAAATAGAGTAAGCAATGTTAGGTTTCATGGTATTCAATTCTTTTTTGTTTCTGTTAAGCAGGTGCAGCAGATTATTACCAATTATTTTAGTAGTTCTGTTTAGTATTTCAGGCACTAGCCGCTCAGCCTTGCGGGATAGTTTCTCAATAGCTTTCTATACACTCCCTAGTGTAGCCGGCCGGTTAGATCTCTCTGAAAGCTGGCTTGGGCAATTCCAGATTGCCTCTCAATGTATCAGCTTCATACTCAGTACGGAATATGCCGCGATCCTTCAGAATGGGCACAACCAATTCAATGAAATCCCGCAAGCCATGGGGATGGTCCTGCCGGAGTATCAACATATCTATTGCTCCTTGGTCATACCACTGCTGCACCTGATCGGCAACTCTTTCGGCTGATCCAAAAAACAGTGGACGAGAAAGGCTGTTCTTGGGAATCAACCGCAACAGTTCCAGGTATTTTTCCAGGGCTTCCTGATCTGTTCTGCCAACGATCGGATTTTGGGAGACTGACACGATAAAGTCTTCCGGCCTTCTGCCTTTTTCAACTAATCGGCGTCTTAATTCGTCTGCAATTGCCACTGTTTCCTCCTGTGTATTGCCATGGGTAAACACACCGTCGGTATAGCTGGTGGCATGATCCATAAACGTTTGTGACGTACCTGCTGTGTATAACACTGGTCGCCCCTGAGCGGAACGGCTAATGTTTAAAGGCCCTTCTACCTGGAAATATTTTCCCCGGTAGTTGACTGTATGCATTTTTCGGGGATCTAAAAATACGCCACTTTCCTTATCCCGGATAAAAGCATCGTCTTCATAGGTGTCCCACAAGCCCAACAGGATTTCCATGAATTCTTTATTCATGGGGTACTGGTCTGATTTGCCAAGGTGACCCCGGCTGAAGTTGACCATCCCTCCCGGGTTTGAAGTAATGGCGTTCAAAGACGCGCGGCCCCTGCTTATCTTATCCAATGACAGGATTTGGCGGGCTACGCTGTAAGGATCGGCATAGGAAGTGGACGCGGTAACCGATAGTCCGATTTTTTTGGTGTGTGTGCTGAGGGCAGACATGACGGAAACACCTTCAAACATGCTCAGGTAATGCGGGATGTTTCCCGGGCCAACATGGCTCACGTCGACCAAAAAAAGCGTGTCGAACTTGGCTGCTTCGGCGAGCTTTGCCTGTTGGATATAAAAATCAATGTTCTCGCTGGCGTCAACCGGCATGTCGGGATGCTGCCAGCCCACATAATTCCAACCCAGCCCATCAATAATGGCCGCCAGCTTTAGCTTCTTCCTGTTTTCCATTTCAATTACTCTTAATGCCTTTTTCTACCCAAACAGAAACTTCTCCAGGTGTGCGTATGGGGCACGCTGTTTGAATTCTTCCGTAGGCCCTGAATAAATATGTTGCAAATTTACGGAAACATACTTTCCTTTGTATAGTGCTTTCCTGAAGGAAAGTGGAATTTCATCATAAAAAGAGCAATGGCAGCAAAAAAAGCATGTAATGATTGCCTGAACACGGTGAAGCCGGTGCGGGATGCACTTGACGTGATCAATGGCAAGTGGAAATTGCCTATCATCATCTCTGTCACGACCGGAAACGAGCGCTTCACTGATATACAGGAGAGTATTCCGGGAATCACACCTAAGGTGCTGGCAAAGGAACTGAAGGACCTGGAGCAGCACCGGTTAATCAAGCGCATAGTGGTAGAGGACTACCCGGTTAAGATCTTGTATAAGCCGGAAGCCTATGCTGATACGCTGTCTCCTATCATCTATGCCCTGAAGGAATGGGGATTGAACCACCGGAAGAAAATATTCGAACAGAGTAATCCTAAGGTAAGTATTTAGGAGAAATCAAAAGTGGGTAAATTCTAAATGAAGCGCTGGAAATGCCAGGTTAGTTTTTTCTGGAAATCGGAGAGGGGAAGTATAAAAAAAGGCCTCCAGTTTTATCTGAAGGCCTTTCGTGTAGCCCGTAGGGGAATCGAACCCCTGTTACCAGAATGAAAATCTGGCGTCCTAACCCCTAGACGAACGGGCCGTTCTGTCTGATTGTGGTGCAAATATAGCGCTCCTTTTCTTTACTGCAATAGCCCCCGCAAAAACTTTTTGCAAGTATAAAGCATGTGGCTGATTATCAATTTGAAAAATTTATAGAACATCGGGGCCACTGGCAAAAGTTAACTTATAATGCCTTCTTGCGTTAAAATTAACCTATTCTAAAACTCTAAACTACTCCAACAAATGGCGAAGAACCTACAATACGAAGGCATTAAACCAGAGGCTTTTGAACAACTGAGAAACAAGCTGCAGACCTACGGTATAAAACTGCAGGCCAACAGCGGCAGCTTTAGCGAGAAAGGCGTGTCGGGCAAGTATGACTATAGCCCCGATTCGGAAGTGCTGAAACTGGAGGGATTGAGTGTGGGCTTCCCGGCAAGTATGATGGTGAGCGAAGACACGCTTCAGGCCCGTATGGACGAACTGATGGTGCAGCACGGCGGCCGGCCGCAGCACTTGAGCTAGAAAGTATACTTTTTGCCCTTGCGCCGTATACACCTGTATCAATCTTTAAACCTATGAAAACTATGGATAACAATACGTCGCAAAACCAGAGCAACTCGAACGAAAATAAGAATAGCAACCAGCAGAAAGGTGGACAGAAGAAGCAGGAGCCGAGCATGATGCAGCTGCTGCAGCCGCACGACATGTCCAAAACAGTAGAGTCGGCGATGCATGTGTTTCAGGGCCGCCACGAGAAGCTGCCCGACCTGATGCAGGACCTGGGCCACATTATCGTGAAAGCTACCCGACGCATGAGCACCACACAGCTTATTCTGGCCACCGGTGCCCTGACACTTGGTGCCATCCTGATAGCACGCTATAGTGGAGGGCACGATGAGTTTGAGTATTCCGAAGATTAATCTGCCTTATTTGTAAACGAAAACCCTTAGCCATTCCGGTTAAGGGTTTTTTTGTGGGGTGCCATACTTTTGGCATGTGGTTTGAGATGGGGCTCTATATAGCATTCAGCTATACTTTTAATATTTTCAACTTAAACGCTATTACTATGAAAAAAATGACTCTGATCCTGTTTCTGAGCCTGTTCTTTGTCTCGGCTTTCACGGTGCAGGCGCAGCAGGCACAGGTGCTGCCTCCTTTGGTAAACGTTAGTGGCATTGGCGAGGTAAGGGTGCAGCCCAACGAGGTTGTTGTAAACCTGGGCGTGGAAATGCGCGGCAAAACACTGGACGAGGCTCGGAAGGAAACCGACAAAAAGGCTGCGGCTATCATCAACTACCTTAAAAAGCAGGGCGTGGATGCCCGCCATATCCAGACATCGTATGTAACGCTGCAACCTATCTACAGCAGCGGGGAGTACGGCCGTACCACACCGGATTTTTACATGGCTCAGAAAAACATGACGGTGCTGGTGAAGAAATTAGATAAGTTTGATGAACTGCTGTCCGGTCTCTATGGCGTAGGGGTAAACCAGGTGAACGGGGTGAGCTTCCGGGTGTCTGACTCCGAAATCGAAAAGTATAAAACAGAGGCGCGCAAGAAAGCAGTGGCTAACGCAAAGGCAAAGGCAACGCAGCTAACCTCGGAGTTAGGGGCTAAGGTAGGTCGCGCTTACTCCATCAGCGAGAGCAGCAACGGCGGCGGACCGCGACCCATGTATAAAATGGCTATGATGGAGTCTGCTGCTTATGACGCTTCCGGCGGACCCACGATTGCCGGAGGGGAAGTAGTGATTACTTCGAATGTGGATGTAAGCTTTGTGATTGAGTAAGGGATTTTAGAATAGGATACAAAAAAGGCGGATCCCTAAGCAGGCTCCGCCTTTTTTGTAAGTTGGGAGTATTTAATGTGACCCTTGGAGGTCGATGCGTTCTATACTTTATACTTCTCTTTCCTGGCGCAAGTCTTCAGACTTGTGTCCTATGATGGTGTCAAGTTTACAACTTGACTGGCTTGAAAAGCCATACTTTATACCTGCTGCTATACTTTTATAATTGTCAGCTTATACTTTCACAGCCACCGCTTCTTTCAACTTGATGCAAGCTATCCTTGCTAGCTACTGTTCATCCTCTAGTTCCCACAAGCGGCTCGTTTCATCTCCTGCTTTTTGCCCTCCCAGGCCGGGAGGCCTCGCCTTCGGGCATCGCGCGGTGTACATTTCCTTTGCTACCCTTCGGTCGCAATGCCCTTGACGGGCACCGGAAATCTACAAGGCGCTCAACCCAAAGGCTGGGAACAAGTTCGATAGCCGCTGCTTTTGCTGTCATCTCGAACGCAGTGAGAGATCTGAAGAGAATTCCGGATAGATCTCGCGCTGCTCGAGATGACAGAGTAAGTAGTAAGTACAAACTGTCCCCTTGAGGGGACCATAGGGGTGTTTATGCTTTGACTACGAAGCTTATACTTCAGCACCAGTAACAACAAGCTCCCCTCCTTAGATAAGGAGGGGTAGGGGTGGTTGGACCCGGTACTGCAAATCACATATCCTATTTTAGGAAAGGGCGAGGGAGAGGTATAAAATTCTCTTCCCAGCCCTTCCTAAATTATAATCCTCTAACCAATCTTCTCATACCGCTCCATCGGCTTGAACTGGTTATTGTCATCCAGCAGGAAGCTTAAGGGGCGTTGTGGGTCCTGGAGGATTTGTTGCTCGCGGATGCTCCAGGGCTTTAGCATTTCCTCCAGCATGTGGGCGTAGGCCGGCATCTCCCAGGGGTTAAAAATCTCGTTGGTGACGTCGTCTATGAGCGTGTCGAGCACCAGGTGGTCGTCTTCGGGTTTTACCGGGCGAATAAAGTACTCCGGCACCACGTTAAAGATATAGGCGGCGTAAAACACGCGGGCCTTAAACTCAGCTAGCTGGATAGGGTGCAGCTGCTTGCCCTCGGTGGCTTGCAGCAGGCGTCCCAGAGCCTTTTTGATAATTCCGTTGTCCAGGAGGGTGCAGATGATGGCCACCGGGCCAAGCTTTATACTGAAGGCCATGGTTTTCAGCTCGTCCTGGTACTCAAATGGCAGCTCATCCTCGGTAGGGCTCACCTCCAGCAGGAAAAGTGAGCAGGGCAGGAAATCGGAAAACTCCATGGGCACCCGCAGCGATTGCAGCACCTGAAAGAACGAGCGGAACTTGCCCAGCATGGCCGGGTCTTCGCTTACGGCGTACTGCGGCATTACTAAAGGGGCTGCCTCTTTTATCAGCTCCGTTACCAATGAGCCATAGTACATTTTGCCGATCCACTGGAACAGGCGTTGGGGTGGAAGTGCCTGGAGCCCCTCCAGTCCTTTGCCTGCTGCCTGCTCTACTTCATGCTCCAGCGGCATCAGGTAATGGGTATGACAACGGTCGCAGCAAGGGATGCTGAGCTGACCGAAGGTAGTTATACTTTTATCGAGCATCAGCAGCTCTTTCTGCTTCAGGTTATACTTTTGCTGGAGCCACTCCCCAAACACAGGGGCACGGTGCTCGGTGGTGATGATCGTGCCGCACAAAAAGCAGTTCGTGTCGGTAAACTGCATTCGCTCAAACGGGTCATATAGGGTCAGGTCTCTCATAGCGCTTCTGGTTGTTCCTGCAAAGATACATAACACCGGCCGAGTTCCGAAGTTTGCTGCCCATTGCTGGTTTTTCGTTATCCGTTGTTCGTTGATTTGCTCCTAAATTCCCCAACTCTCTAACTTTCTAACTCCCAAACTCTTAAACTTTCATTGAACTGTAGCAGAAAAAGTGCGAACTTTACAGTCGCATGCAATTACAAATAACCTCCCTTAACTCTGGCAGCAATGGCAACTGTTACTACATCGGTAACGACCGCGAGGCCGTGCTAGTGGACGCCGGTATTTCGTGCCGTGAGACAGAGCGGCGCATGAAGCGCCTGGGGCTGCACATGAGCAAGGTGAAGGCCATTTTTGTATCGCATGAGCACTCCGACCATATCAAGGGTATCCCGGTACTGGCCCGCAAGTATGGCCTGCCGGTGTACATTACACCGGGTACGCTCTACAATTGCCGGCTGGATTTTACGGGCGTTCAGGTGCTGCATTTTGAGGCGTTCGAGGTGATTAAGGTGGGGCAGTTGGAAGTAAAGGCCTTCCCTAAGTTTCACGATGCCCGTGACCCGCACAGCTTCATTGTGTCCCAGCAAAGTATAAATGTGGGGGTGTTTACCGATATCGGCGCTCCCTGCGACCACGTGATCGAGCATTTCCAGCAATGCCACGCGGCTTTTCTGGAGGCGAACTACGATGAAGGGCTGCTGGAGAAAGGGCACTATCCCTATTACCTGAAAAACCGCATCCGCGGGGGCCGGGGCCATTTATCGAACCGGCAGGCGCTGAGCCTGTTCACGGCTTACAAACCCGAGTTCATGAGCCATGTGCTGCTCTCGCATCTTTCCAAAGACAATAATAACCCGCAACTGGTAAAAGAACTGTTTTCGTTGCACGCGGAAGGCACTGAGGTAATTGTGGCCTCCCGTTTTGAGGAAACGCCGGTGTATACCATCAGCGGGGAGCCTGTGCGGCCTAAAAACATTGGCAAGCAGATCAGCTTGTTCGATGTACTTGCATAAGTAGTAGTTCAAATCTCCGGCCGTTTTATACTTGCCTGGTGGCAGTATTTATACTTTAAAAATCCTATCTTTAAATCAGGAAGTACGTTAGGTACAAGAGCTTATACTTGCATGCTAGCAAGTATGGCCAAAATCTCTGCTCACCTAAAATCTTTAAACGATGAAGATAGCATTTACCCTAATCCTGCTGGCCATGTGCAGCATCGGAGCCACAGCCCAGACGAAGCAGCAGGTCCCCTCTAAAGAGGCCCAGATCAAAGCCGCCCTGCTGGCCGCCCCGGCCGAGAAGCGCGACGGAGCCGCCGTGTATGGCTACGATGCCAGCGGTAAGTTCGTCCTGCTGCGCAAGGGTACCAATGAACTCATTTGCCTAGCCGACGACCCGAAACAGGAGGGGCTTTCGGTATCCTGCTACCACAAAAACCTGGAGCCCTTTATGGCACGCGGCCGCGAGCTGAGGCAGGCCGGCAAAAGTACCGAGGAAATCTTCCAAACCAGGGAGGCTGAAACCAAAAGCGGTAAATTGAAAATGCCGAAGGAGCCCACCACCTTGTTTGTGTACACAGCTGATGCCAATGCGTTTAATGCGGCGACAGGCGAGGTGAAAGATGGCTACCTGCGCTACGTGGTGTACATCCCGTATGCTACTGCCGAGAGCACCGGCCTGCCCCTGAAACCGGATGCCCCGGCCATGCCCTGGATCATGCACCCCGGCACCCATGGCGCGCACATCATGATCAACCCGCCTCGCAAGTAAGTATGATTTAAGTGTCATAGCGCGAGCGTCTTCGCTCGTGCTTCGTATAGAAGTGGCCTCTGGCCGCTACACGCTCTTTCGGATTAGCACTCCGAAAGTATAGTAACTGCGGATTTGTAATATGCAAAGGCAGAAGCAGTAGCTATTGGCAGGCATGCGGATTGCAAATCCGCAGTTAAAAAAGCTCCGGATTACAAATCCGGAGCAGCAGTAGGTTAAAAAAACTGGAGCAGTAATAGGTAAATTTCATTTGAAAAGGATGTTGCCTAAAAGCTCAGGCCGCCTGCAGTTTGCCCACAAGCTCCTCCCAGGATGATAAGATGGGAAGGTATAAAAAAGGCGCAGCCCCTGTAATGGAACTGCGCCTTTTTTATACTTGAGTTTTCTACTTTCTACTTTAGCTTCTTTAAGCCTCTCAGCTCGCTGCGGTCGCCTTCTTTTATACTTACCGCTACACCGCCGCCCGGAGCCAGGTGCTGTTTCAGGGTGCTTTTAGCGTTCACCCGTACTTTGCGGATAGTATACTTCTGCGGGTTCTTGTTCCAACTGGCGTCTTTGGCATCGGCATAGATGGTGGCGATGTAGTCTTTGCCTTTGGGCAGGAAGCTGAAGTCTACTGTGGCGGTGCGTGCGTTTTCGTCGGTGATGCCGCCTACAAACCACTCGTTCTGGCCTTTTGCTTTGCGGGCGATGGTGATGTAATCGCCGGGTTCGGCCTCCAGGATGTGCGTTTTATCCCAGTCCAGGGCCACATCCTTGATAAACTGGAAAGCATCCGGGAAGCGCTCGTAGTTCTCAGGCAAATCAGCGGCCATTTGCAGCGGGCTGTACATGGTCACGTAGTAGGCCAGTTGCTTCACCAGGGTAGTGTTCACGCGCTGGTTGCCGCCGTAGATCGACATGTCCGTCTGGAAAATGCCCGGCGTGTAGTCCATCGGGCCACCCATCAGGCGGGTGAAGGGCAGGATGGTGGTATGGTCGGGGGCCAGGCCGCCCATAGCCTCAAACTCCGTTCCGCGCGCCGATTCCTGAGCAATCCAGTTCGGGTAGGTGCGGTGAAGGCCCGTAGGGCGAACGGCTTCGTGGCTGTTAATCATGATTTTATACTTAGCAGCCGTATTAGCTACATGGATGTAGTGGTTGACCATCCACTGGCCGTCGTGCTGCTCGCCGCGCGGGATGATCTTGCCCACATAACCGGTCTTCACGGCATCGTAGCCATACTTGTTCATGAACTGGAAAGCCGTGTCGAGGCGGCGCTCATAGTTGGTGGCAGAGGCTGACGTTTCGTGGTGCATCATTAGTTGCACACCTTTGGAGTGCGCGTACTTGTTCAGCGCCTTCACATCAAAATCTGGGTAAGGGGTTACGAAATCGAATACCTCCTCTTTCCAGTTGCCAAACCAGTCTTCCCAGCCAATGTTCCAGCCTTCCACCAGCACCGCGTCGAAACCGTGCTTGGCGGCGAAGTCGATGTGGCGGCGTACGTTTTCGTTGTTGGCGCCGTGGCGGCCGTTCGGGGTAAACTTCGTAAAGTCGTCGGTCAGCTTCACGTTGGTCTCGGTGCTGTAGGCCCAGGTGCTCTTGCCGCTCACAAAGTACTCCCACCACACCCCGATATACTTCATCGGCCTAATCCACGATACATCCTCATACTTTGTCGGTTCGTTCAGGTTCAGAATCAGGCGTGAGGCCAGGATGTCGGCGGCTTTGTCGCTTACCACGATGGTGCGCCACGGGGTCTGCGTCTCGGTTTGCATGTAGCCCTTGTTGCCCACCGCGTCCGGCGTCAGGTGCGAGCTGAAGCGGAAGGTTTTCGGGTCCACGTTCAGGTGCATGGCCGGGTAGTTTACCAGCGCGGCCTCGTGGATGTTGATGTACAGCCCGTCGGCCGTTTTCAGCATAGACGGTGTTTGTACCGACAGCGTATCGATGGGGAACTGCGCGTGCACGTCGTGCGTGGCCTTCTCAATCAGGTTCGGGATTTCGGAGATCCGGGAGGTAGTATAGGCATACTCGTTGGTGTTGTAGTCGCCCCGGATCCAGAAAATCTTGTGGTCGCCGGTGAGGTTAAACTCGGTGTGCTCCTCTTTGATGACGAAGTAGTTGAGCTGCTCCTGCTGCGGGAATTCGTAGCGGAAACCCAAACCGTCGTTGAAGAGGCGGAAGCGGAGCTGGATCTGGCGGCCTTTTGGCTCCTGCTGCTCCAGCGTTACCAGCAGCTCGTTGTAGTGGTTGCGGATGCTGCTTTCCTCCCCCCAAAATGGCTTCCAGGTTTCATCCAGGGTGTTCTGCTGGGTGTTTACTACCTTAAATCCCTCCAGAAAAGCAGGCACATCGTGCGTGGCAATGCCCAGCTTGCTCTGTTTGATGACGGGCTTCTTCTTGTAAGTAAGCTGGTAGGTGGGCTCTCCCTTCCCGGTCAGTTCGAACTGCATGGTCAGGTTTTTGTCCGGGGAGGTAAGGGTTTGGGCCTGCACCAGGGTGGCGAAGGTGCCCAGAAACAGCAGCAGGAACGCCCTGCGCACCGTCCGGCGTGGCTTCCGGACACGTTTTGTGTTTTGTGTAAGGTTCATGTTTACGGGTTAATCAATATAAACTGATAGGTTTTATACTTTGGTGGCAGGTATGGCTGCCTGCGCTATTATAGTAGCCGGTGCGGGTGTATTTTATCCCTACTGTGGCCAAGATAAATTGTTCCGCCCGCTTCCGCCTGTATACCAGTTTATACTTGTGGTGGACAAAGTATAGGCAAGGCGTTTCTATCAGGAAAAATGAAATTAAAAGTATAAATTAGGGGTTATCTGGCAGGAGCCATACTTTGAAGCACGCATGACGGAAGAAGAATTTCAAGCCAATTATACCCAGGCCTTGGATGCCATTATCGAGGCGATGGCCGACGAGCAGGAGATAAACCCCGACAAGTTTTACAGTATGGTATGTGTGCTGGAGAACCTGCGGTTTTTCAGCCCAGTGCTGTACGGGGCCATCCGCAGCAAGAAGGAGTAAAGTACTTATGGCTTGAGCGTCCCCATTTACTTCTATCCTTATCTTTTTGTATATGGTATTTTTCTGTACCAAGTTCACCATCAAGTATAGGAGACTGTCCCCTTGAGGGGACTACAGGGGTGTAAAGCTACGAAGCAGGGCAGTTCTTTTTTGTGGTTCTGAAAAATCAGCAGGTGTAAACACCCCTAAAGTCCCCTCAAGGGGACAGTTCCTAAACTGCTGCTCCGGATTTGTAATCCGGAGCTTTTTAATTGCGGATTTGCAATCCGCATGCCTGCCCGTAGCTCCTGCCGTTGCCGCTGCGGATTACAAATCCGCGGTTATCATACTTTCGGATTGCAAATCCGAAAGAGCGTATGTCGCGCTATAAGTACCTCCCCCTAAAGTATAAACTACTTCTTCGCGCTCACTACAATTATCTTCTCCTCCGGCTTGTCGTCTTCCGGGCGGGTAGGGTAGAGGAAGGCCTCCAGCTCCCTGAGGTAGCGGAAACTGCCGTTGGGTACGTTGCTCAGTATAATCAGCGCGCTGTGGTCGTTGGGGTTTCTTAAGAGGTAGGTAGCGTAGCCGTGCCACAGCCCGCCGTGGTAGACAACCGTATCACCGTTGGGCACCTGCTTGATGCGCCAGCCAAAGCCGTAGTCCTCATCCTTTTTCCTTTCCTGGCGGGAACCGGTAAAAGCCTTTTCCAGGGTTTCCTGCTTCACGAGCTTGTTCGTGTACAGGGCCTGGTCCCACTTGTAGAGGTCCTCCACGGTAGAGTACATCCCCTTGTCGCCGAGCACAGTGTCGAGGTAGTCAGGCCACCGTTTGCGCCTGCCGCCCGTGTGCCCCGGAACCACCAGTTTGTTGCCATACACCAGGCTGTCGCTAAAGGTAAAGGTGTTCGTCATCTGCAAGGGCTTGAAGATGCGCTGCTGCAGAAACTGGGAAAAAGGCATACCCGAAGCGCGCTCCACAATGGAGGCCAGCAGAAAATAGCCGGTGTTGCTGTAGTCGAAGCGGGCATCGGGGCGGAAGTAGGGGTTAGGCCGGTGCTCTGCCATGATCTTGAGCACGTCGTCATTGTAAATCGGCACCTTGCGGTCGTGCCAGAGTTCATCGCTGAAGTAAGTATAATTCGATAAGCCGGAGCGATGCGTGAGCAGCTGGCGGATGGTGATGCCGTGGTAGGGAAAGTCGGGGATGTGCTGCTGCACGCTGTCGTCGTACTGCAGCTTGCCCTGCTCCTGCAGCATCATCACGGCCATGGCGGTAAACTGCTTCGACACGGAGGCCAGCTGAAACACAGACTGCGTGTGGAGCGAGTCCTTGCTGCGGAAGTCGCCGTAGCCGAATGCGCCGGTATACACCACCTCGTCATACTTGGTAACGAGCACGGTGCCATTAAAACCCTTGCGCTTGTGGAAGTAAGTAAAAATGGAGTCGAGGTGATGGCCTAGTTTGCTGGCGCTGTCGGGGGTAAACCAGTCGGGCACCGGTATGCGTTGCCTATCTTTGTCCTTTGCCGTTTCCGCCCCGTGGGCGTGCAGGTTGTCCTGCCCGGCTTCCTGGCAGCCGAGAAAAGGGAGAAAGGCCAGCGATGCCACCAGGCACCAGCGAAATTTAAATTGCACTCTGAAAGGGATCATACACCAATACCAACAAAACTTCCGGCCTAAATATAAGGCTTCTGTAGAAAAACGCCCCTCTAAAATCTGGCAAGTCAGGCTTTTTCAGGACAGGTTTAAAAAACGTAGTGTAATAGTAATAACTGAAGCCATAACGCAGGGCAACCTCCCATATTGCGGGCAGAGGCGGCAACAGAGAGGCTATGACAATATTAAATAAATTTAACTTTAACAAGCCGCCAGGCAGTTGCTTTTATGGCTCGCAGCTGGTAATTTAGGGCTTCTTTTACATACAGCTGTGGTGCCTTACAATATCTTTATCAATTCGATACCCAAACCGCTTTCCGGCTTTGTCGCATCGTCGCACCACATCTCCCAAAGCGATGTGCTGAACGGTTACTGCCTTCCGTTCTACACCGCCCACAAGGACTTCAACAGGTAAGCCGGAACCACTCCGGCCGAACCTAAGCGTAGCGGGTAAGGGCTTGCCTGCAACACGCCTTCTCCCATGCCTGCTTTTTACTTACAAATAGCTTTTGGTAAAATACTGCGTCACAGCTGCTCTTAGCTAAGATGCTTTGCTAAACCGAGAGTATAGAAGTACAGGACTCAGTATCAAATTTTTTCACAGGAGGGAAAGGTGTGCATGCCGAAGTCAGCCAGCTTTTAGGTTCAGCTACAGCAGATTACAGATATTTAAGCATTACGAACGGCAAATGAGTTTATTTAATTTTTTTACAGAGGAAGTAGCGATTGATTTGGGTACGGCAAACTGCCTCGTTATCCGCGATGGCAAGGTGGTGGTGAACGAGCCGTCGGTGGTGGCCATTAACCGTAACACGGGGGAGGTGCTGGCCATTGGGCGGGAGGCTTTGCAGATGGAGGGGAAGACGCATGAAGACATCCGCGTGGTGCGCCCTCTGAAAGATGGAGTCATTGCCGACTTCGGTGCCTCGGAGCACATGATAAAAGGAATGCTGCGGCTGGCCACGAATGGCAGAAAGCGACTGGCTGCTTCCTACAAAATGGTGATTTGCGTTCCTTCGGGCATCACGGAGGTAGAGAAAAGGGCCATCCGCGATGCAGCCACCATTGCCGGCGCCAAGGAACTGTACCTGGTGTACGAGCCCCTGGCCGCTGCCGTGGGCATCGGGCTGGATGTGGAGGAGCCAACCGGACACATGATTGTGGATATCGGAGGCGGCACCACCGAAATTGCCGTTATTGCCCTGAGCGGTATTGTGTGCGACCACTCGCTCAGAGTAGCAGGGGAGAACTTCGACGCCGACATCATGCACTTTATGCGCCGCCAGTATAACATGATGATTGGGCAGGCTACTGCCGAAAAGATAAAAATACAGGTGGGAGCCGCCCTGTCGGAGTTGCAGGACCCGCCGGAAAATATTTTTGTGAAAGGCCGCGACCTGCTCACAGGCTTGCCCAAGCAGGTGGAGGTAGCCTATGTCGACGTGGCCCACTGCCTCGACCGATCACTGAGCAAGATTGAGGAAGCCATTCTGAAAACCCTGGAGGTAACGCCGCCGGAGCTGGCAGCCGATATTCACCAGGAGGGCATTTACCTGACAGGCGGCGGCGCCTTGCTGCGCGGCCTGGATAAACGCATTTCCGCCAAAACCAGACTGCCCACGCACGTGGTGGAAGAGCCGCTGCAAGCCGTGGTGCGCGGTACCAGCATCGCCCTGAAGAACGTCGGCAAGTTTATGTTCCTGATGCGGTAGGGGAGGGGAAGTTATTGGTTGATAGTTATTCGTTATTGGAGTTAGTTGTTGGAGGGGGAGAATTCCTGCTGTATAGGACTTGTTCTATGGAGGGGTAGGCGGGCTTAAAATGATACGCTTGTGCCTCCCGTGAACCGACGCTTCTCATCCCAATTGCTGGCGCGGGTTTGCAACCCGTGCCTGTCTATGATGTTGGGTTTGCAACCCAACTGGCTCGCAGAGCCATACTTTATACTTCGGCTATACTTTTTACTTCGGCTATACTTTTATACTTCAGCCACACTTTATACTTCCAATAGCCACGGCTTCCTGCAACTGGACACAAGCTATCCTTACTAGCTGCCGTTCATCCTATAGACTTACAAACCTACTGTTTCATCTCTAGCTTTGGTGCCCTCAAGGCCGGGAGGCCTCGCCTTCGGACATCGCGCGGTGTACATTTCCTGCTCTCGTGCCTCGAGCTGCCTGCGGCACCGGAAATGTACAAGTCGCTCAACCCAAAGGCTGGGAAGCATTTGATAGCTATTGCTATTGCTGTCATCTCGACCATCGGGAGAGATCTGGATGGTGGAATTCCCGATAGATTTCTCGCCCTGCTCGAGATGCCAAGAAGAGGGGCAAGTATTATTCCCCTCCTCGGAGGGGCTGGGGGTGGGTTTATACTTGGTAGGGACAGGTCGCGACCTGTCCGCGCGAGAACAGCAGCAATGAAATTTATACTTCAGCCAAAGTAATGACAGGCTCCCCGCCTTGGATAAGGAGGGGTTAGGGGTGGTTGGACCCGGCACTGCAAATATTCCCAAACAAAAACAACCCTATCACAAAAGCGGAGAAATCAGCTTAAATACCTTTTCGAAGAGATGGATGTATACCGGGCGTGCTTTCCAGGCTGCGGCGTCTAGCTTGGTGGCGTGTGTCAGGTCCTGGAAAAAGGCCCGGCGGAGCTCTCCGGCAAAAGCGGCGTCATAGACTACGGCGTTCACTTCAAAATTCAGGTCAAAGCTGCGGTAGTCCATGTTCGCGGTGCCCACCATCGACAGGTTGCCGTCTACCACCAGGGTTTTGGCGTGGATAAAGCCTTTGCGGTACTGGTAAATCTGCACGCCTACGTCCAGCAGGCTCTCGAAATACGACCGGGCTGCCGTATCCACGATAAAGGAGTCGGAGTTTTCCGGAACAAGCAGTTTTACCGTCACGCCGCCCATGGCCGCAATCGTCATGGCATCCAGAATACTTTCGCCGGGTATAAAGTATGGCGTGGTGAGCAGGATTTCTTCCTTGGCAAGGGCAATCGCCTGCAGGATGGAGAACATGATGGTGGGCTTGGAGGAGTCGGGGCCGCTTGAGGCGATCTGTACCACGGTGTTGCCCTGTATGTTTTCCGTTGGCAGGAAATACTCTTTTTCCGGCTCCAGGTGCCGTTGGGAGGAGAAATTCCAGTCGGTAAAGAACAGGTACTGCAGGTAAAAGGCGCCCGGCCCGTCGATGCGCAGGTGGGTGTCGCGCCAGTACGTTTTTTCTTTTTGGTTGGGGTAATTGATGTAGCTGTCGCTGATGTTGATGCCGCCCACAAAGGCTGTTACGCCATCTACCACGATGATTTTGCGGTGGTTGCGGTAGTTGAGCCGGTTGGCGAGCAGCAGGATACGGACTTTATGGAACGGGTATACTTCCACGCCGGCGTCCTGCAACTCGCGCCTGAATTTCCGACGGATGGGCCGGCTGCCAAAGTCATCATAAATCAACCGCACAATTACTCCTTCTCTTGCCTTCCGAATTAGCAGTTCCTTAAGCTTGTTGCCGATGAGGTCATTGTTGATGATGTAGTACTCCAGGTGGATGTGGTGCCGGGCCTGCTCCAAGGCTTCGAACACTTCGGCAAACTTCTGCTCGCCGTTTAGCAGCAGTTTCACCTTGTTGCCTGCGGTTAGGGGGCTGAGGTTATCCTTGAGCAGCAGGAGCGCCAGGGGCCTGTACTGCTGCACCTCGGCAGGGCTTTCCTTGAAATTCTGTCTGGAGTAGGAGATAATTTTCTCCTCTATCTCACCCATGAGCTCCACATTCTGGAGCAACTTTTTAGAGTATAAGCTGCGCTTGCGGTAATTGATGCCAAACGAAAAATAGAATAGAATGCCGCCTATCGGCACAAAGATGACGAGCAGCAGGTACGCAAGCGTTTTAATGGAGGAGCGGGTGTCGTAAATGATGCGCAGGCAGACCAGGATAATAATGGCCAGGTAAAGTGTTTCTCCGATCAGAAGCCAGTCGATGTCAGAGAGCGCACGTAGCATGTTGGGTGGGGTTTGATTTAAGTAGTGTGCAGGAATGATGTGGTTTCCTATACGATTAACTGGGGCAGGGGTAGAGAGGGTGGCCTGAAAGCTTGATGGGTATTCGGCTGCCATTGCTGTGGTTCTTCAGTTTTGCGCAGGCTATACTTTTATACTTGTCTGAATCAGGATTTACAGGATGAAAGGATTAGCAGGATTTTATACTTTGCCTATGACTTATACTTTTCTGGCGCCTGCATCCGCTTTTGCCATACTTTTATACCTTGCTATACTTCCTGTTTATACTTCCTTAGCTACCGCTTCCTTCTACTTGACACAAGCTACTCTTTCTGGCTGCCGATCATCCTGCAGTTTAGCAACCCACTAGTCTTGGTTATACTTTATCTATATCGGATATAGTAGTACTTATATAAACAAAGTATAAATATTTAACTATATTTGATTAGAGACGCGTAATCATTCATGCTAAATCCAAGAATATGAAAACGAAATGGCTGTTTGCTTTTTTTGCCCTTTGCCTGTTTACAGGCTGCACAGATGACGACGAGCGCCCGGAGCCTGTTGAAAAGACTTATCTGCTGCACCGCAAAACATCAGAAATCAGTATGGCAGATGGCTCGCAGAAAACCATAGAGTGGAAGTATACCTATGATGAGGATAACCTTCTGGACCGGATTGATGTGCTGACTACAAGTGGTTCCGAAGCGAAAAACCTCGGTACGGTACTGAGCTATAACAACAAGGGCTATCTGTCGCAGGTACTCATTGAAACGGGCAGGATATGGTCAACTAATTACGATTCTCAGAACCGGCCTATAGAGCAGGTTGAGAAATATAGAGAAGCAATGCCCCTTACATACGTAAACAGGTTTGATCCTTATGGCAAGCTGTTAGTGCAAGAACTATACGCAGGCAATGAAGCAGCTGCTAACCTCATCAGCGTCACTAAGCTGACGTACACAAAAGCAAACGAAATTATGCTCCGACGCACGCTCGCCTCGGGTGAAGTAGCCGAGGAAGCCAAGGTGGTAACGGATGATAAAAGCAGGCCGCTTCCGATGCTGCTTGATCAGACTTTCCTGGCCTTCCAACCCTCCGGTGTTTTTGTGGAATCGCTGTTAACCGACCATAATGTTATCTCTTATGAAGATTTAGCACCGGGGTCGGCTGACGACAATGGGAACAGGAGCTTTACGACCAACTATATTTATAACGAAGCAGGCTACCCCATAGTATCGGATAGACAGTTTGCTTCGGGGGTAGTGGAGACTAGCAGCTATAGCTATCTTGTTAAAGAAGTGAAACGTGATTAATCCCGCTGTTCCGGACATCCTTGTCCGGAACCTTTCTGCTGCGGAACTTCGGTCTGCGTAAATTATACTTTTATAGTTTGGCTATACTTTATACTTCCGCTGGCGCGAGCTTGTAGCTCGTGCCTTTTTATACTTTGGCCTATACTTCAGCTATACTTTCATAGCCGCTGCTTCCTTCGACTTGAAGCAAGCTCGATAGCTACTGCCTTTGCTATGCAACAAGTATAAACTGTCCCCTTGAGGGGACTACAGGGGTGTAAAGCCAGTGGTAAGAGCCTTCGCTAAAAGTAAACACCCCTATGGTCCCCTCAAGGGGACAATTTTCTGTATAACTTAACAACCAAGTCCCCCTTGGAAGGGGGTAGGGGGATGATAATCGCCTGCTGGGTTTATACTTTGAAGGGACAGGTAGCGACCTTTCCGCGCGAGAACTGCAACTATAAAACTTATACTTTAGAAGTGGCAATTACAAGCTCCCCTCCTTGGATAAGGAGGGGCAAGGGGTGGTTGGACCCCGAATGGCAGAAACGCGGACAAGGATGTCCGCAGCGGAAGACGTTCCGGACACGGATGTCCGGAACAGCAGAACAAAGTATAAAACTCCCTCCCCTGTTGTTAGGGGAGGGCTGGGGTGGGGTGAAAACCAGGCCTTCATCCTTCCCATCCCTAAATCCCAAAATCCTGATTTTACTTCACGTACTGCTCCTGCTCGGTTTTGCGGACTAAGCCCAGGCCATGAAGCGTTTGCAGCAGGCTGTCGATTTGCTGGAGGCGCTGGGTTTGCTGCGTTTTGGCCACGGGCTTGAACTGACCGATAAGCTCCTGCGCGGTGGCCGGGCGCTCGTGCAGTTGCAGGGCACGTTGCACGGCCTGCGCCTGCTCCGAGAGCGTTTTCGGCCAGGCCAGTTGCTCTTTGGTGGTGGCAGTGACGGCCTTGCCGGCCTTTTTGCTTTCAATTCCCAGCTCGCCTTGCTGGGTGCCTTGCGGGTTCTGGTAGGCGGGGCGGAGCCAGCGGATGAGGCCGCGTGCTTCTTCGGCGGTGCGTGCTTTGTTCAGGGCCACGAGGCGCTCGAGTATGGCCTCTTCCGGAAGGTTGGCGGGCCAGCCATAGGCGGCGGCCACGGCGGCATCGAGTTCCTGGTGCAGCTGCAGCAGTATACTTACCAACCCCTGCTCGTGGGTTTTCTGCTCTTTGGGGGTAAGCGCCTCGCCCGACCGCAGTTTCTCCAGCACGTTATACATGTCGGTGATGGTGAGCGTGGGGTGCTGCGCCTGACGCTGCTTGCGGTGCGCGTCCAGCTGCTCGGTTATACCTCGGATCTGCTCCTTCTGTGCTTCGGTGGCGGCAGGGAAGGGGAAGGTTTCGAAGCAAGAACTTTTTATGTATCGAGGTGTATTTCCACCTAAGTTACTGCCAGTTGCTAACGCCCATTTAATATGTATTTGGCTTGATAATACACCAAGTATAAATGCGTCTTGACTGGCAATATTTATTAAAGCATCATCTGGGAGTATATCAGCTTCTAAGAATTGGAAAACTCTGTGTTTAGCTGTAACAACAGTAGCTATATACTTATCCAATCCTTCCATTGACTTTCTTAATTCTGTTCTTGGCTTACCAAAAAGCCACCAGAGTTTTGCATAACCGGCTCCATCTTTAGTATTTCCTTTTGCATCTCGTTCTGGCTTTACTCTCTCGAAAACCCATTGGTATACTTCAGGAAATCTCACTCTTACTTCATCACTTGAAAGGCCGAATAAATCGATAATTTTTACTCCGCGTGGTTTATCAGTTAAATCTCTACCATTTCTATACTCTTTGATATAATTTTCAAGACCATTTATACTTTCAAGGCCAAGTTTCCTTGCTTGTTCGGGTGTAACTATAAATCCAGAGCCATGAAGTTTCACACCAGGGCTACTTATTTTCTCATTCGCCTTCAAAGGCTTGGCATCAGAAAGAGCAGCACCTACAGTTAAATCGGAATGTACTTTCCCATCCTTCTCAGCAAAAGAAACCTGTACTTCTAATCCGTCAGTCTTACTTTCTGAAACTACAGTTAAAAGTCTTCCTACAGCCTCACCCTTCTCCGCTGCTGTCATGGCAATTTCTACATTTGCTCCGTCTGCACTATCCACCCAAGGATGATTAGGTATAGCAAGCGTAATAGAAAGCTGTGGTTTAGCTTCCATGTGAGCTTCTATCACGCGGCGATTGAAAGTCTGACTTATACTATTGGTCGTGATGAAGCCAAATCGTTCTGCTTTACCTGCACGAACAATTTCAGCGGCTTTGTGCCACCAGAACATTACAAAGTCGGCGCTCTCCGGTACAGTGCCTTTGTATACTTTGCGGAGTGCTTCGGTATAGCCATCTCCCAAAGCATCGCGCATATACTTTGCCCCAATAAACGGCGGGTTGCCTACTATAAAATCGGCTTCGGGCCAGGTGGCGGGTTTGGGGTCGAGGTAATCGTAAACGATGGTGCGGGCGGTTTCGTCGGGTACTTCCTGTCCGGTAACCGGGTGCGGTTTGGTGCTGTGGCCGTCCCAGCGGGTAACGGGTTGGCCGTTGGCGTCGAGGCGCGGCTGGCGGTCGGAGTAGCTCAGCACCGCGTCCTGCTGCTTTATGTTGCCGTACTCGCGCAAAATGGGGTTGCTCAGGCGGGTGGCCGAGCCGTGCGCCCTAAAGTGCCACTGCAGGTAGCCAATCCAGAGCACCACGTCGGCGATGGCCGCTGCGCGTGGGTTTACCTCCAGGCCCAGCAGCTGCGCTGGCGTTACGGTATAGCCGCCTGTCATGTCGAGGCCCAGCTGGCCCGGGAAGTGGTCCAGGTACTCGGTTACTTCGCCCTCCAGCCTTTTGAGGTGCTCCAGGGTAACGTACAAAAAGTTGCCGCTGCCGCAGGCCGGGTCCAGCACGCGCACCGAGCACAAACGGCGGTGGAATGCTTCGATTTCCTGGCGGGCACCGGCTTCGTCGCCGGCATCTTCGAGTATGGCCGAGGCCGTGCGGGCCGCTTCCCACTCTTCGCGCAGCGGCTCGATAACGGTGGGCATTACGAGGCGCTCCACGTAGGCGCGGGGCGTGTAGTGGGCCCCCAGTTTGTGGCGCTCGCGCGGCTGCAGCGCCCGCTCCAGCAAGGTACCGAAAATGGCAGGCTCCACGTCGGCCCAGTCGGCTTCGGCGGCCAGTATCAGCAGGTCGAGTTGGGCTTCGGTGATGGGCAGCGCCTCGGGCTCTTTAAACAGGTAGCCGTTAAACTGCGGGATGTTGGTGCGCAGGGCCGGCTCAAAACCGCCGCGGTCCATACTTTGCCAGAGCGCCTTAAGGGCATCGGGGAAGTAGTGTATACTTTGGCGGTAGTCCTGCAGCAGCTTGGTAAAGGAGTTGCCGGGCAGCAGCTGCACGTCTTCGGCAAACATGGTAAAGAGGCAGCGCATCAGGAAGCCCGCCACCTTTTCGGGCGCGTGTCCGGCCTGCTCCAGCGAGGCCGCCAGTTTGGCCAGCCGCTCGGCCAGCTGCCGCGTTACGCGGGCAGCGCGGCGGCTCGGGTCCAGCTCCAGCGGGTCGGTAAAGAGCAGGCGCAGGCGCTCGCGCACCTCCTCGCGGTGCAGCTCGTCTAAGGTTATTCTATAATGTTGCGGGTCCGGAAAGGGTACGTAGGTTTTGCCCTGCCGCGCAAAGTCGGCATACAAATCGATGCAGTAGCCCACATCCACCACGGCCAGGAAGGGCGGCCAACTGTCTGGTAAGCAGCGGGCGTAGCGCAGGGCCTGTTCCTTGGCCTTCTTCATTTCGCGCTCCCAGGTGCGGGTGTCGCGGGTGGCGGTGCCGGTCTTGGTTTTTGTCTTTTCCGCGCCCAGTAGTTCGGCCTCGCTTATACTTGCTTTGTCGGCACCCTGCTTGGCCTCCAGCACAAAGCATTCTTTCTTGTAGAGGTCGATGAAGTTGGTGCTCGTCTTTCCTTCGCCATCGTCAAACACCACGGGCCGCTCGAAAGTATAGGTGGCTTCATGCACCTTGTCGGTAGCCGGCTGCGGCTTCTCCACGCCCAGCAGCTCGCACAGCTCCGTTAAAAACAGCTGGTAGTTAGCGCGTTCCGAAGCGCCGGAGGCTTTCCAGCGGGTGATGAAGTGGGTAATGGCAGGGGTAGAAGTATGCGGCATGCGTAGGCTGGGTTTGTTTTCGGGATATAGGACAATTTGCCTATGCAATATATAAATTTCCGGCTATATTTGCTCTGATTCTAATTCTTATTCATCCTAAAACCTACAAATGAAAACAAATTTACTTTACCTGCTTTTAGCGCTATTCCTCTTTTCCGGCTGTTCCAAAGATGATGACGATGCGGCCCCGGAGAAAACCTACCTGCTGCAGCGGAAGTTGTCGGAGGTAACTTTTTCGAGTGGCGGTGGAGTCACAATTGACCTGACTTACAGCTATAATCCTAAGAATCAATTGATCAGGATAAATGGTGTGATCATCAGAGAAGATGAGTTGGTGCCAGTTCACACTGACCTCAGCTATGACAGCGAAGGAAGGGTAAGGCGTGTAGAAAACCGCCTGGGAACAGTATGGACGAATGAGTACAACGATAAAGGCCAGTTGGTGCTATCCACAAGAAAGTATAAAACCTCCGAACCATACATCTACTTACACTCCTACAACGACAAGAACCAGCTGGTAGAAATTAAGACTTATATGAAGGAGGTAAACCAAGAAGCTTACCGTGGCAACACGCTCATTTCTTACGAAGGTGATAATCGGATTAAAATAGAAAGAACTTCAGTTGCTAGTGGAGAGATAAGAGAGTACACCATCGTTACTGATAATCAGAAGAGAGAGCTACCTCCACTACCGCACCAGATAACAGCCGAGTTTGCTGCAGCAGAGATTTTTGCCGAACCCTACATCACAAATCATAATATCGCTAGCATGGATGTTGTAAATAAGACTCCAAGCAATGTGCTTGATATAAGTTATCAGGCAACACGCACCTACAACCAAGCTGGATACCCAGAGACATGCATTATGACGTTTAATCACGGCTCCGTAGAGAAGATTACGTACGTTTATACTTCGAAGTAGTCGTTACAAGTAGGATAGAGGAGCACCGGTTTTTAGCCGGTGCTTTTTTGTTTTAGGGGGAATTATTACCCCACCCCAGCCCTCCCCTAAAAACAGGGGAGGGAGTTTATACTTGTCGCTCCACCTGTCATCTCGAACACTATTGAGGTGAGAGCCGAAGAGAGCCAGTGTAGCTGTGAGAGATCTGGGTAGAATTCTTCAGATCTCTCCCAAAGGTCGAGATGACAAAAAGCAAAGGCTATCAAATGATTCCCAGCCTTTGGGTTGAGCGCCTTCTAGATTTCCGGTTTCGCTTCAGCGAAATTGCGACCGAAGGGCAGCAAAGGAAATGTAGACAGCGCGATGCCCGAAGGCGAGGCCTCCCGGCCTTGAGGGCGCCAAAGCTAGAGATGAAACAATAGGTTTGTAAGGCTAGAGGATGAACGGTAGCTAGCAAGGATAGCTTGACTCAAGTTGAAGGAAGCAGCGGCTAAGCAAAGTATAAACTCAAGTATAAAAGTATGGACAAAGTATAAATTGATAACTTTCTGTAGCAAAAAAAGCCAAATAGATTCAATTTTTTGACAACTCAACACAAGGGAGTGCGTACCTAAGGGTCTGTTTTGCAATAAGTATATAATAATTTTTAAGTATCCTATATTATTGTTCAATCAAACCTTTACCCATGAAAAGATCGAAGATCACCCTCCTATGCCTTGGTTTGGCATTTGCCACTGCATCCTGCGAAAGCGAAATGGACAGCATGAACGAGGAAATGAGCCCTGTTTCCCAAAGCGCAAACGCCGTTTCCGCCCCAAGCAAGTATGAACTCCAGCTTCCGGTGGACATGCCTCCACTAAGCGAGAACCTGAGAAATGCTGTTATCAGTGAGGCTGTAACCCCAAGCGAGTGTGCCCCGACAGAGTTCGTGACTGTACAGAATCAGTACATCATTCCCCTCTTGTCGGACCCAATTGCATTGGCTAATGTGAACCTGTACTGGGATATGAACTTCATTTACTCCTATTACCTGGAGAGCGGCCCGCAGTATTTTGGGGCGAAGGGGGAGTATACCCAGCTGATGGTGAAAAGGCAGCGCGAAATGGAGAAATTCTGGAACATGCCAGGCCAGATACAGGTAAACGGGCAGCATAATGCCACCCTGAACGACCGCGAAGCCCTGGCTGATATCTTCGAGTCGTTTGGCGTGGGCGTTACAAACCGCGACGAAGCTTATGCTATCGCCGATGAATTGCTGGCCCTGAATGAACTGTCGCCTATCCTGCCGGAGTCTCCGCTTTTCTCTATAGATGGATTCGCGTCCAGTAATAACCTGATTGTTATTGGCGATGGCCTTGTGCAGATGGTTTCGGAAGCCGGAATAGAGCAGGATATTGTATGGACAGGTATTCTGGCGCATGAGTGGGCACACCAGATCCAGTTCGACAACTACGCAGACTGGTATCCGGAAGGAGCAGCCGATAACGCACCGGAGGCCACCCGATACACCGAAATGGAAGCTGACTTTATGGCTGCCTACTACATGACCCACAAGCGCGGCGCCACTTACAACTGGAAGCGCGTGGAGCAGTTCTTTGATCTGTTCTTCCAAATCGGCGACTGCAGCTTTACGAGCTCAGGCCACCACGGCACTCCGCTACAGCGCTTGGCTGCTGCCCGTTTAGGATACGAGACCGCTAACGAGGCCCAGAAGCAGGGCCACATCCTGTCGCCGCAGAAGTTGCACGAGATCTTTGTAGCAAGCGTAAACAATCTGCTGTAAACGCTGCGGAAATTCTGATAAATAAAGAGGCTGCTCTACGCTGTGTAGAGCAGCCTCTTTATTTATAACGCTAGTATTATACTTGAATTGGCCTTTATTAACGGCCTGTTTCCGGTAAAGCCTGTATGAAATAACGAAGGTGCACGGGCGGTATGTAATAACCTGCTTTTGCAATACCGGGTCCAACCACCCCTGGCCCCTCAGAGCTACGCTCGCTACCTTCGAACTCGCGTTCTCGGTAGTCCAAGGCGGGGAGCGTATGACTGCCTTGGCTGAAGTATAAGTTTCATAGCTTTTGTTCTCGCACGGACAGGTCGCGACCTGTCCCTACAGAGTATAAACCCACCACTTGCCCTAAGAGGATGTTGAGTTCTACAGAGAACTGTCCCCTTGAGGGGACTACAGGGGGGTAATGCCAGAGGTAAAAGTCTTCGCTAAAAGTAAACACCCCTACGGTCCCCTCAAGGGGACAGATCTGTATTACTAATTTATACTTTACTTTTCAGTTGCAAAGGCAGTAGCTATCGAATCTGTTTCCAGCCTTTGGGTTAAGCGCCTTGTGCATGTTGCGGTGCCGAACGAAGTGAGGCAGCCGGAGCAGAGCGGAGGCAGCTTCAGGCACACCGCGCGATGCCCGAAGGCGAGGCCTCCCAGCCTGGGAGGGCAGAAAGCTAGAGGTGAAACAGTAGGTTTATGGGAACTAGAGGATAAACGGGAGCTAGCAAGAATAGCTTATGTCCAATTGTGGAAAGCGGCGGCTATAGAAGCATATACTGGCAAGTATAAAATTATAACAGTAAGTATGAAATCGCTCAATAGGACACATAGGCCAGGGAGGAAGTATAAAAGTATTGCCTACGTGGAGCAGGAGGTCCAGAACGGCTGCTTTCAAAGTATAAAAGGACACGAGCTGCCTTGTCCCGAAGCATTTCAAGGAAGCTCGTGTCAGTAAGAGGAGCCATAATCGAAAGCTTGCGGCAGTTCCTTGTTAAACACCTTACCCCATACCTCGCCAAAAAATCAGCAGGAATAACCCTATTAAACTAACTATCCCCTAAAATGTCAACTAATATATTGATAGTCAATCGTTTAAATTGATAGGATTACCGTATAAAATAGTAAGTTATGGGGTTGACCTCTTCCTTTCAAATCTGCTTGTGTCTTGCCTCACCAAAGTCATGAGCCGAAAATTCACACATTAAATCAATTTTGAACCTCTTCAAAATTCCTATCCCTTCTGGATACCTGATGTGAGGCTATCACTTTTTTACCTCCAAGATCTGCATTCCACATCAGCATACTTTCCACCGCTTAGCCGGAAGTGCTGCTAACCTCGCCTGTGCAGGATGCGATCCTGGGCTCTTATTTATTCAATAATCATGAAAAAAGTTTATTTCGTTTTCCTCTGCATCGCCCTGTTGGCATGCAACGATGACGACGACGATGCGCCAACTCCCAGCTCGTCTACAGATAAGGTTGCGCCTGTAGTTACTATCACTGCCCCGGCAGCCAATGACTCGCTTTTGATAATTGGTGGGATTAGGCTGTCTGGTATAATAACCGAGGAGTGGAGGCTTGAAAAAGTGCGGTTTTTCTTAACAGATCCGGGTGGTGCCAGAGAGATGATATGGGACGCTTCACCCACGCTTTATGTACAACAACGGGAATTCGAGCTAGGCCACCAGCTACCCATACCCCGACAGGCCGCTCTTGGTGCATACACCCTCACAGTTGAAGCAAGAGACTATGGCAAAAATGTGGCGAAAGACTCCGTGACGTTCGTTTTGCATGCACCGGATATAAACAAAGCTGCATTTGAGGAGCCCTTCAATCTCGGACTGTATAATTACTGGGAGTATATGGATTGGTTCGGTTACAACTCTTGGGACTACGGCTCAATGCTTGATGCTGATTGGCTTAGCGTACTCCTGTCCCTGATAGTCGACACGGACGGGGAGTATGGTGTATCTAAGGCGGAATGGACCCGTTTTACGACAGACTTTAATGCAAAAGAACAGAACTGGGCCACCTGGGATGAAGATAATAACGGGGCCCTAAATGAAGCTGAATTTCATAAAGGGGTAGGCAGCCTGAAATTTTTCGAAGACTGGGATACGGACCAGGACCAGGTAGTCAGTGCTGAGGAAATGGGAGCAGGATTTTTCGAACGATGGGACCATAACCGGAATGGTTTGCTAAGCGCCGATGAGTACCTTGATAGGTACTACACTTACCTGCACCGGGCTCAGTAGCGGAAAGTATAAAGTAAGCATAACCGGGTCCAACCACCCCTGGCCCCTCCTTAGCCAAGGAGGGGAATTTTTACCCCTCCCCAACCCTCCCCTAAAAACAGGGGAGGGAGTTAAGCTACTTCTAAAGTATAAGTTTCATAGCTGCAGCTCTCGTGTGGACAGGTCGCGACCTGTCCCTACAAAGTATAAACCTGCACCTCCCGTTTGCTGGCGCGGGTTTGTAACCCGTGCCTTGTATGAGGTCTGATTTGTAATCCGACTGGGCCGGAGGCCCAACAATAGTCGGTCACGAGCGTGGACGCTCGCGGCATGACAAGAAAGTTTACCAGCAGGAACAGCCTTGTCCAGAGAGGAGAATTATCTGCAGGCGATTATCATCCCCCTGCCCCCTTCGAAGGGGGACTTGGCTGAAGCTCCGTTAGCAGCGGCTATCGAGTTTATCCCAGTTTTTCTAGGAGGCGCCTTGTGAGATCCGGTGCCCGTCAAGGGCAGCCGGAGCGCAGCGGAGGCAGGAGGGAACACAGCGCCGAGCGGGAAAACGAGGCCTTCCGGCCTAGGAGGGCAGAAAGCCGGAGGTGAAACAGTAGGTTTGTGGGAACTAGAGGAAGAACGGCAGCTAGTGAGGATAGCTTGTGTCCAGTTGCGGGAAGCAGCGGCTATTAGTAGGCACAAGCGGACGCTTGCGCCAGCAGGCTCTATAAAAGTATAAAGTGAAGTAAAAAGTATAGCCGAAGTATAAAGTACGGTTCGAGCGGACAAGGATGTCCGGAACAGCGATGTCACGAAAATTTATACTATATTCAGAGTAGATTTTCCCTCGACTCCCTAGAAATAATCTATACTTTACCGGCTCCTCTAAAATCACCTTTTGCCGTTTTTGCATTTTTTCTCTAATTTAAAGGGGACGTTTACATTTTATACTTTTAAAGAGAGAAGGGGGGAGCCATGACACAGCAAATCTGGAAATACGTATGGGTTACGCTGATCATCGTACTGGCCGTGCAAATGTGCAGCCAGCAGCAAATCATGACCGCAGGAGGCATTTCGGGTGCATCCGACACGAAAGCTAATGCACTGAAGCCAGTTTTTACATCGCCGCCAGTGCCGGCTGCAATGTCTTTTGCCGGGGAACCGGTGCCACTGCATGTGCCCGATGTGGCCGAGCGGCTGGACCGCGAACTGCTGGTGAACTCACACCTGCACGCCACTACGCTGCTGGGCCTGAAGCGTATGCAGCGCTATGTGCCTGAAATCACAGCCTTGCTAAAGGAGAATGGCATTCCTGAAGACTTCATTTACCTGGCCCTGGCCGAGAGTTTGTTCGGGCACGTTACCTCACCGGCAGGGGCGGCAGGCTTCTGGCAACTGATGCCGGACACGGCCCGCGGCTACGGCCTGATTGTGAACGACGAGGTAGATGAGCGTTTTCATGCCCAGAAGGCTACGTTAGCAGCCGTGAAATACCTGAAGAGGGCCAAAGAGCGCTTCGGCTCCTGGACCAACGCCGCCGCCTCGTATAATCGAGGCATGGCTGGCTTGGACCGTGCGCTGGAGCGACAGGGGGTAAATTCTTATTACGACCTCTACCTCAACGACGAAACCTCCCGCTACGTGTTCCGCATCCTGGCTCTGAAAGAGGTGTTGGGCAACCCGGGCAAGTATAACTTCGATTTGCCGGAAGAACGTGGTTACCAGCCGCTGCCCTCCCGCACAGTTAAAGTAACCTCTACGCTGTCCGACCTGCCCGCATACGCGCTGGAGCAAGGCACTAACTACAAAACCCTGCGCCTCTACAACCCCTGGATAAAGGGTTACAAACTGACCGTGTCGCAAGGAAGGGAGTTTGAACTGCATTTGCCAGCCGAAGCCATGTAAGGATAGCTTGGGCCGGTACCGCCATTGCCGTATAATACCCATCAGCAGAGGGCCGCGCTACCTGTGTAGCGCGGCCCTTTGTGCTTTCATATCCTTTAGTACTTCAGGCTCTTTAAAAATAAAATGTGACTGATAATGAGGGTTTTAATCAAAACTTGTGAAACTTTTAAAACTATTTATATGTATATACATTAAATGTACATACATTTGTGTTCAATCTTAAATGATTCATTAAACAGTTCAACTAAAAAACAAGAAAATATTATGGCAAACGTAAGATGGGTAGCAGACCCGATGCACAGCGAAGTACAGTTTAAAGTAAAGCACCTGATGATCACTACCGTGACAGGCTATTTCAAGAGCTTTGAGGTAGAGGCGGTAACGCCTGACGATACCTTTAAAAGTGCCGAGAGCATTGTGTTCACTGCCGAAGTAGACTCCATCAGCACCAACAACGAGCAGCGCGACACACACCTGAAGTCGGGTGACTTCTTTGATGCCGAGCAGCACCAGCAGGTTCGTTTCGAGGCCACAAACTATGAGCAGGTGTCGGACGAGGAGTATAAGCTGCACGGCAACCTGAGCATCCGCGGTGTATCCAAGCCCGTAACGCTAAATGTGGAGTTCGGTGGCATTGTGGTAGACCCTTACGGACAGACAAAAGCCGGCTTTACAGTGGATGGCAAGATCAGCCGCAAGGAGTTTGGCCTTACCTGGAACGCGGTGACCGAAGCCGGTAGCGTGGTGGTGAGCGACGAGATTAAACTGCACGCCGAAATACAGCTGGTAAAGCAGGCATCTTAAGTTAGCCCAAACCTGTATAAGAAATACCAAAGGCCGTATATCCGAACGAACCGGGTTGCGGCCTTTTGTTTTAAATATGAGTACAAGAGCAGATAGCAGTATATAAGCTAGCTGTCATTCTGAAGAAACTTGGTAGATGGGTGGTTAAGCTGATGCCACTGGCCAACAAGATCCTTTCAGGATGACAGTATAAGTTGCGCAAACAGTTGTCCTAGAGCAGTTTATGCTTTTAACACCCACCCTGTTCTTGAAGTATACTTCATCAGCCCCTTAAAATCTAACCTTATGGAAAACCGCATATTAGGCCTGCATCATATCACGGCGATTGCCGGCATGGCCAAGAAAAACCTCGAATTTTATACCAAAGTGCTGGGCCTGCGCCTGCTCAAGAAAACGGTGAACTTCGACGACCCGGGCACTTACCATTTCTACTTCGGGGATGAGAGGGGCAGCGCTGGCACCATCCTCACTTTCTTCCCTCACGAAGGTGCGCGTCGTGGCAGTGCCGGTACCGGTATGGCCACCAATATTGCGTACGCCGTGTCCGAGGGCAGCTTTGATTTCTGGATCGAGCGCTTCGAGAAGTATAACGTCATCTACAACAAGCCTTCGGAGAAGTTCGGGGAGAAGTACCTGACTTTTCTGGACCCGGATGGGCTGAAGCTGGAGCTGGTGATCCCCAAAAACTCGGACAACCGCACGCCCTGGGAAACAGACGAGGTGAAAGCCAACGTAGCCACCAAGGGCTTTCATGGGGTGACACTGACGCTGCAAAACAAGGAGAAAACAGCCCAGGTGCTGACGGACATCTTCGGCTATACTTTTCAGGAGCAGAGCGGCAACCGCTATCGCTACGCTACCGACGCCGTGGACACAGCCAACATCATCGACCTGGTGGAACTGCCCAATGAGGCGCGCGGCATCGGCGGGGCGGGCACCAACCACCACATCGCGTTCCGGGTGAAGAACGAGGAGGTGCTCATGCATTTCCACGACAAGATTGCTGGTCTGGGCTATAACATCACCAACAAAATAGACCGCAATTACTTTTACTCGCTATACTTCCGTGAGCCGGGCGGGGTGCTGTTCGAGATTGCCACCGACAACCCGGGCTTCAGTATTGACGAGCCGTGGGATAAACTAGGGGAGGGGCTGCTCTTGCCTCCGCAGTACGAATCACGCCGCGCGGAGCTGGAGGCAGTGCTTCCGAAGCTGGATTGAGGGTTTCTGAGATCTGCAGGAGGAAGAAAGCAGTTGCAGAAACGGGCGATTCATGCTCTGTCTCTGCCGCAAGTTTTCAACTTGTGGCTTATCAAGCGGTTGAGTTTTCAACTCAACTGAGGCGGAGGCCCAGCTATTGCCGGGGTGTAAGTGTAAACCCACCCCCGCCCCTCTAGGGAGGGGAATGAGAGAACGATTGTCACCCCCCTGCCCCCTTCATAGGGGGACTTTCGTGCAAGAGTATCCCCCTCCTGTTTCTAGGAGGGGCTAGGGGAGGTTTAATTCCCCTCTCGGGAGGGGCAAGGGGTGGGTTAATCGAACTTGGATTACAAAGTATAAAGTATAAAAGTATGAACATGGAAGCATTTGCCATTACGCGTGTCTACGCCGACGAGAACGGCGACAGTCGTTTCGAAGACCTGACCAGGTCCCTGAACCCGGAAGGGGAGATCGGCTTTTTGTCAGATCCGGAGGAGGTGGAAAGCATCATCTTCCGGAAGGTGGTGCCGACCTATGATTACGATTTTCATACAGCACCGGCCCGGCAATACCTTTTTCTTCTGGAAGGAGGTATTGAAATCGAGACATCGCTGGGCGAGAAGCGCAGCTTTAAGACCGGGCAGGTCCTGCTGCTGGAGGATACCACAGGCAAAGGGCACAGGACCCGCAACCTGCAGACCGCCGTTCGTAGCTCTGTCTTCGTAACACTCAGGTAAGGCTTTCAATCCAAAGTATAGCGAACATGTACACACATCAGAAAGATATTAAAACGCAGGGCAAGCCGCTGGCAGAAGCCAAAAAAGCACTCATACTGGTGCACGGCCGGGGCGCTACTGCCGAAAGTATACTTGGCCTGGCAGCGCACCTGCCCGTGCAGGAGTTTAGCCTGCTGGCCCCGCAGGCCACCAACCACAGCTGGTACCCCTACAGTTTTATGGCCCCCGAGGAGCAAAACCAACCCGCCCTGGACTCGGCCCTGGAGCAGCTGGATGAGCTGGTGAAAAGTATAGAAGCAGCAGGTATAAAAAGCGAGAATCTATACTTTGCCGGTTTCTCGCAAGGGGCATGTCTTACCTCGGAGTATGCCGCGCGTCATGCCCAAAAGTATGGCGGCTTGCTTGTTTTCACCGGGGGCCTGATAGGGCAGCGCCTGGACGAGAGCAGGTATAAAGGCGACTTTGCCGGCACGCCCGTACTCATCACCACTGGCGACCCGGACCCGCACGTACCGGTAAGCAGGGTGGAGGAAACCGTGGCCGTGCTGGAGAAGCTTGGCGCTAAGGTAACGAAGAAAGTATACCCGGGGCGTCCGCACACCATCCTGCAGGAAGAACTGGACCTGGCAGCCGGTATACTTAACGCCTAAAACGAAAGGGATTATTATGGATGTGGAAGTGAAAGACAACCCCGCCCGCCACCGCTTTGAGGCAACCGTGGAGGGCAAAACCGCCTTTATCGACTACAAGCTGGAACCGGGCGTGATGAAGGTGCTGCACACAGAGGTGCCGAAAGAGCTGGAAGGACGCGGCCTGGCCCGCACCATGACCCAGTTCGCCTTAAAGCACATCGAGGAGCAGAACCTGCAACTCGTGCCGCTGTGCCCCTACATGCGGTCCTTCCTGAAGAAAAACCCGGAGTACCAGCGGCTGGTAAAACAGAACTAAAGTATAAAGTATAGAAAAGGAACCCATTGCGCTTATGTCCTTTCAGGTTGAGTTTAAAGGTGAGAAAGCGGTTCCCATAAAAGAGGGACAAACGATACTGGAGGCGTCGCTGGCTGCCGGTATACCGCACTACCATGCCTGCGGTGGAAAGGGCCTGTGCACCACCTGCCGCATCATGGTGCTGAAAGGGGAGGAGCAGCTCAGCCCGCTCACCAGCTACGAGCGCACCATCAAAAAAGTAAGGGATTTTCCGGATAATGTGCGGCTGGCCTGCCAGGCATACGTCAAGGGGGAGGGCCTGCAGGTGCAACGCCTGATCCGCGACGAAACCGACCGCTATATCTTCATCAACAACAAAGAGGAAAGCAACATACGCGTTATTGGGGAGCAGCGCAAGCTGGCCCTTTTCTTCATCGATATCCGCAGCTTTACGCCGTTTATAGAATCTCACCTGCCTTTTGATGTGATCCATATCATGCGCCGTGTTTTCGCGCTTTTCCGCAATGCCATTGCGCAGTACCAGGGAGAAATCATTGATACGGCAGGGGATGGGCTATATGCGGTTTTCGGTCTGAATACCACCATCAAAAAGGCAACCGAAGGGGCGGTGCTGGCCGGCTTAAAAATTCTGGAGGACATCAAGATTTTTAACAACACCTACATGCGGCCATACTTTAAGCACACGTTTGAAGTGGGCATTGGCGTGCATGTGGGGCAGGTGGTGGTAGGTAACGTGGGCATCGGGCTAAGCAACAACCTGACTGTGATGGGCTACCCGGTAAACATCGCTGCCCGCCTGCAGGCCTCCACCAAAGAATTGAACAACAGTTTCGTGATTTCGGAGAGAGCCTATAAACTGCTCAAAAACCCACCCTACTCGCACGGCTGTGCCCATCTGCAGCTGAAGGGGGTGAGTAACTCCTACGAGGTACAGCTGATCGGTAAGCCCTACGAAACCATCCCCAAGTATACCCGGCCCAAAATTACGTAGCCTTTTTCTGCTCGCGCACCTGCTTCAGGGCCGTTCCCCAGCTTACCAGCTGGTCTAGTAGGCTGTTCAGTTTTTTCTCCTGGAAGGCGGCGGGCTTAAACACGCTGTAGTTCTCAAAATCTGTGAAAAGCGACAGGGCCACTTGTTCCCGCACATCGGCCATCTGCAGCTCGGCCACCGTAGCCCGCAGGTGCTCCACAGCCCTGGCTCCGCCGGCATTGCCATAGGCCACAAATCCGCAGGCCTTGTTGTTCCACTCTTTGTACAGAAAATCCAGCGCGTTTTTAAGAGCGGCCGGCACGCCGTGGTTATACTCTGCGGTAACAAACACGAAGGCATCGAAGGGCTCAATCCGGGCCGACCAGTCCTTGGTGTGCTGCTTGGTATACTTTTGCATAGCCGGCGAGTTGGGCTCATCCAGCAGCGGCAGGTTTACTTCCAGCAGGTCTATCAATTCATAGCTAGCGTCGGTGCGCTGCTTGGCGATTTCGTGCACCCATTTGCCAACGGCCTCCCCGTTTCGGCCCGGCCGCGTACTGCCGATAATTACTGCTACTTTTAACATGATGGTTGTGTTTGTTGATTTATAGTGTGATTTGCCAAGGTGAGTCAAGTATAAATTTCAGGTTGGGATCAACCCACCCCATACCCTTCATGGGAGGCAGGAGCGTTAAGTTCTAATTAAAGACACTAACTATTCATAACAATGAAGTTGAAAATAGTAAGAGCCAAATTCTCCCCTTGAGGGAAGTTGGAGGGGTGTTTACCCTTAGCGCAGGCTTTTGCCACTGGCTTTACACCCCTATAGTCCCCTCAAGGGGACAGTTCTCTGTAGAATTTGCCCTGCTCTTAGAAGGGGTGGGTTCGTCGCAACTTGAGTTGTAAAGTATATACCTGCCTACTGCTTTATCGCATCAACCTTTGCCGCTACAATAAAGTCGTTCTCCGATAAGCCTCCGATAGCGTGGGTGTACAGTTCGATTACTACTTTGCCCCAGGAAATGTGCAGGTCAGGGTGGTGGCCTTCTTCCTCGGCGATGGCGGCTACCTGGTTGGCAAAAGTCATGGCCGATTTAAAGTCCTGAAAGGTGAAGGTTCGTCGCAGCATTTTCTCATCCACCACATCCCATTTGCTCTTCAGCTGGCAGGTATAATTCTCTATTTCAGCTCCTTCAATGGCAGGTACGCCGCCTTCACACGGCACGCATTTTTTCTCTGTAAGTGTCATTTTCGTCTGGGTTATGGATGAAAGATATATTTCTAAACTACTTCCTAGGAGCGCTATACTTTATAAAAAGCGACCTCTAGCTATGTGCTGCATTTTTGCTGATAAAGCTGATATGCCCGTCCCCCTCCACATAGGCAAACTTGATTTCTTTGATATCCTCGATGCCCTCTCTGCGGAGGTGCTCCATCAACTCCTCTTCGGTCAAAAACTCGCGGCGCATGTTGCGGCGGAGCAACCTGCCATCCCTGACTACCTGCAGGGGAGGAGCCGATACGAGCTTCTCTACAAACGGTATATGGTAGCTCAGGGAGTTGAGGGTAAAGTTCCATGCTATCAGCGTCAGAATCATGATAAAGCCCTCCGTAACGGATGAATAACCGCCGAGCGAGTGGGTCGCAGCCTCCGCGATCAGGACAATAAAAAGCAGGTCTATCGTGGCCATTTCGCCCCCTGTTCGGCGTGGCATGAAGCGTAGCAGGAGCAGGATGCCTAAGTATAAAACCGTTCCCCTTAGCACCAGCTCTGCAACCGGTACTTCAATTTTTAAAAGCTCATTCAGGTTGATATTCAGTATTTCCATGTTCCGGTTAGCTGCTTGGGTAGTGCCGCAGCTTATGGTGATACTACTGGCGGCTTTCTGATGTTTTTATACTTGCGATTGCACCCGCAGCAGGTGCAGCCTGCCCTATGTACGGAGGCAGCGCAAATCAGATTCCATACTTACGACCGAACCTTCGGGTATGGCAGCTCCCCGGCAGGAGCGTAGGAAGGGTTATACTTTGAATAGCATGAATTATTCTATATAGCTGAACAATTATCCTCCCGTACTAGGTAAGTTTCATGGCTAATGATTACATTTCTAAAGGATTGGTGAATTTTTAACCCTGATACCCGGTAGCAAAAGCATGTCAGAAGCCTTAGAGAAAAATACCAGCCACGTAAAAGTTGGGCTATACGCAGCCGTAGTGGTTTTCCTGACCTACACCATGATCTTCGGCTTCCGGAAGTCGTTTACGGTAGCTACGTTCGACGGACTTGAAATAGCCGGCTATAGCTATAAAACGTTGTTGGTCATTAGCCAGGTGCTGGGTTACCTGCTGGCCAAGTTCTATGGAATCAAGTATATTTCAGAACTGAAACGAACCGGTAGGGGAGGTGTGATCCTTCTTCTGACAGGTATCTCCTGGTTAAGCTGGCTGTTTTTTGCCCTGGTGCCGCCACCTTACAACATTGCTTTTCTGTTTATCAACGGTTTCCCGCTGGGCATGCTTTGGGGAGTCGTTTTCTCTTATGTGGAAGGCCGCAGAAGTACCGATTTCATTGGGGCCACGTTAGCGGTCAGTTTCATCTTCGCCTCCGGTTTTGTGAAGTCGGTGGGCGCCTGGCTGATGGTGCAGTTTGGGGTAACGGAGTTCTGGGTACCGTTTTATACTGGTCTGGTCTTCGCGCTGCCGCTCCTGCTTTTTGTATTTCTGATGGAGCAAATCCCGCCGCCCAGCCAAGAAGACATCCAACACAGGGCTGTTCGAACCGCCATGTCCGAAGCAGACAGAAAAGGCTTTGTGAAGGAATTTTTCGCCGGCATCGTAGCCTGTGTGCTCATCTATTGCTTTGCAACCATCTTCCGGGACATCCGCGATAACTTTAGCGCCGAAATGTGGAAAGAACTGGGATACTTCGATCAGCCGGCCATTTTTTCGAAAACAGAAACGCCCATTACGCTCATCATCCTGGTCTTGATCGGCAGCATGGTGCTCATCAAGAACAATTACAAGGCACTGCAAACGGCGCATGTTTTTATCCTGATAGGATTTACAATTGCCGGCGTGTCCACTTTACTCTTTACCGCTGCATCCATCACCCCCATCTGGTGGATGATGCTGGTGGGGCTCGG
Organism: Pontibacter chinhatensis; assembly: GCF_900113285.1. Lineage (GTDB taxonomy): Bacteria > Bacteroidota > Bacteroidia > Cytophagales > Hymenobacteraceae > Pontibacter > Pontibacter chinhatensis. The sequence continues at coordinate 107,280 of NZ_FOOT01000006.1, read as the reverse complement.
CTTATACATGGTTTACATCCCTTTCAATGCCGTGTTTTTCGACCGGCTCATCTCTACATTTAAGTATACCGGAAACGTTGGCTTCCTGATTTACCTGGCGGATTCCTTCGGGTATGTGGGCAGCGTGGGGGTGCTGTTCAGCAAAGAGATTTTCCGCGTGCAGTTAAATTGGGTTACCTTCTTCTCCAACAGTGTGGTGGGCCTATCGGCGGTAGGCATCCTGCTGACCGTTTTCTCTATGGTTTATTTCGGACGGAAGTATGAAAGGCACAAAACCAGTCCAGTAAGTACTGCCAGAGCGGTGCAAGTATAAGTATAGGCATGAAGAAATACGAGACAGCCGAGCTAAGGGTAGATGATGCTGGTATAGCTCTCCTCAGAAGCAGGTATGCTTACAGAAAGTTCTCCTATGACGAGATTGCTGCGCTGCATATTCGTAGAGGCAGCCTGGTGAACAACCCGGGGGCTGTTGGCATTATGGGAGTTGGTCTGATTGCTGCAGGGATCTACATAGCCAATATGTTCAGTCCACTGAATATCACAGAGGCTGAGTTGGGCTTCAGGGGAGGTAAGGCTTTAGGATACCTCATTTTTGTGGTTTTCGGGCTTTTGTGTTTCGGAGGGATACTACTTTACAAGTCGGTGCAAAGAGATTTTGTTCTTGTAATCAGGGCTGAGGGCTTCAAGATGTCTTACCCCTTAACGGAGCTAAGGAAGAGCGGGGAGCTTGATAACTTCCTGTTAGCGTTGCAGGAAAAGGCAGGGGACAAACTTACCCTACTGATAAGGGAGCTGATATTAAAGTAACTTCAAAAACCACACTATCAGGGTCGCTACGCCACGGCAAAGTATAAGTATACGGACCTGCCCAAGCAATTACTTATTTAGAAACCTGTAGAAGATTATGCCACCTGCTGCGTAGAGCATTGCGTCTACCCAATCGCCGGTATAGCGGGGCATAAACTGGGGGAAGAAAATCTCAAAAGCGAGCGAAAAATACAGCACCGTAAACGCCACCTGGTACCCGGAAAGGCGAACCTGGGCACCGTAAAAGAAGCGCAGTACAAATAAGGTAGCGGTGAGCACCAGCGGCAGGCACAGCAGATCATCCAGGTAATGCCGCACCCACCAGGGCCGGGGAAAGTCTAGCCAGCGCCACCCCAAATGCCCCGCGTACACTGCCGCCAGTACCCAGAAAAGCGGGCGGAGAGTAGTCCAGCTCAGCCGGCCAGCAAGGCGATCAGCCACAGGAAAAATGAGATGATGGACACAAAGGCAATCTGAAAACCAAGTCCTATCCTTTTGAAGAACCTGATAAACCAGTGGTCGTCGGGGTTAATTTCTATAAACTTCAGGGAGTAACGCTCTTCCTCCTCCTGCCTGCGTTCCTCCCGCGCCTGCTGGCGGGCAACAGCAACCGGATCAAGTATACCTTGGCAATGCTCGCATCGGTCGGTCGGGTTTTGGCTCCAGCGGGACCATTGGCCGCAATGAGGACATTTCTTACTGGCGTTCATAGGTATTTCAAGTATAGCTCACCTGTACAGCAGCTTGCTGAAACGGGTAAGGGTACTACGGATTTGCATGCGTTTCATAAGGAAAAAATCCTCGCTCAGTTGAGCTAATACAAAGGTAATGATTTTTTCGTAATTTAGCTCCAAAGAGCTAAGATGAAAGAAAGGATTATCGGTCAGGCTGTGGAGGTCTTTAACAGAAAAGGCATTAGCAAAACCACGCTCCGCGATGTTGCCCGGGAATTAGCGATCAGCGATGGGCACCTGCGGTATTACTTCAAGACCAAGGAGGATCTGGTGCACGCTATCTTTTCTGAAATGGAGCGGGAGATAACCGCCTATGCGACCGAAACTGACAGCAATGTTACAGGTGCCCAGGCACTGGCAGCTCCCCTGACGAGTATTTACAGGGTCATGTACCGGTATGTTTTCTTTTTTGTAGAGTCGGCGGCTATACTAGAGACATTCCCCAAAGTATACACAGCCTATGAAAAGCTATTCCAGAGCAGAAGAGAATTGTTCTTAGCCATTTTTGAGGAGTACAAACGGAGCGGCGTATTTGAGGATAGCGTGGAAGCCCATTTGTTCCCACTGCTGTTTGAGCAGGTGTTTATCGTGTCGGATAGTTGGTTGCGGTACGCGCGCCTCCCGCAGAACCAGCACCTTACCCAAGAGAGCCAGATCCGGCATTACGTAGCTGTAACGGTAGCCTTGCTGCTGCCCTACTTCAATACTTATTTAAGAGAGGAAGTAACTACCTGGCTGAAGCAAAACGACTAAAACTACTGAGTAGATTATCGGGTGAAATCCCTTTCAAGCTACGCAGTTGTGAAAAGTATATTTCTCTTATTATCTGGTATTCGGTTAATCACCTGAAGACTCTGCTCGTATTAATGGGGTTTATGGTATTATAATAATATTTTTTATTAACTGAGCATTGCCGTAGATTTACCCGAACTTTCATTGCCTTAACTACTATTCCCTTTTATCCAGTGAAACGTTACCTCACTTATATCCTTTAGTAGCGTATGGTAAGTATAGACAAGATATGTCTCACGCTAGCTTGAGTAGGCCTTTCACTCTGCCATTATTGTTCTATTTCCCGTAGCAGACCCTTCAAGAAGCAAACGTTTCTAGTGCTCGCTTGTCTTATCCACTCCAATTGCATCAATTCTAAATTGTATGCCGGCAATCAACATTTCCTGATGGATGTTTTTGCGTTGCCCAACCTGCTGCATCTCCTGTGCAGTAACTGAGAACACCACAGTTAAACTGCTACTTTAAACTTGGAGCATCGTCTTCAGGGCAGTTTCCTTTATTTGCTTTTCTGGCATCCTTGATGCGCCGGCAGCGGAATCATGCTGGCTGGTCTGTGTCAAATCTATTCTGCGTACATCACCTTCTACCTACTAAAATCACCCTGCTAACGATGTTAAATGAGGTTGAATTAAAAGAAGCATATCATGAAAACAATTTTAAAAATTTTTGGAGGATTTATACTTCTCATCAGTATAGGTTCTTGTTCGAAGGATGATTTTGAACCCTTAGATCCGTGTAAGAGTGTTCATAACTATAACAATGGCATGATCAACTCTTACAGCAATGAAGTCGTGCTTCAATGGAATGAATTGTTGAGTCAGTCTGTCGATCAGCAGCTGCCGCAGCCAACTGAAGTGAAACTTTATGCCATGGTTACGCTGGCAATGCACGATGCCCTGAACAACGTGGTTCCGAAATACGAGACCTATGCCTTGGATAATGCAAATGCAGATGCCAGCAGGATCACGAAAAAGAACATTCATGCCATTGCCGATGCTGCGGTTTCGCAGGCAGCCCACGACATGATGGTACAGCTTTACCCACTTGCCACCGCGTCTGCCGATTCCTTATTAAGTCAGGTGTTGATGGGTATCGCAGAGTCGGATTTAAGAACCAGAGGTATTGATGTTGGCAGGAAAGCCGCAGCAGCCGTGCTGGATAAAAGAAAAAGTGATTTCCCGTTAGCCTTTGTAAGCTACCCCGGAGGCACTGCACCCGGAGAATACCGCGTTGATTATCCTCCATTCGTGAATGCCACCCCTGTTTGGCCAGCCAATGCTGTATTCGCCCCCAACTTGGGAAGCCTCACACCGTTCGGCATTAAATCCGGAGACCAGTTCAGAGACGATGAAGCCCCGTACCCATTAAATTCAAAAGAGTATGTAGCAGATTACAATGAAGTCAAATCGCTTGGTTGCAAAGACTGTCCCGGCAGAACCAGTGAACAAACAGAAATTGGCGCCTTTTGGGTTGAAACGTCCTCCAGTTACATGAACAGGATGGCCAGGGCCTTAGTCGAACAGAGGAAACTGAATGGCTGGGAAGCCGCAAGGCTGATAGGGCTTATCCAGATGTCGCTGATAGATGCCTACATCGCTTCTTTTGAGGGAAAGTACCACCATAAGACCTGGAGACCGATCACAGCTATAAGAAACGGGGATTCAGACGGAGTGGATGCTACCGTTGGAGATGCTGGCTGGGAACCAGTCTTTAACACGCCTCCTACTCCGAACTTTCCTTCCACACACGCTTACGGTGCAGCTGCAGCTGCAGCAGTTTTTAAATCCTATTTCAAGTCAGACCAAATCAACCTGAATGTTACCAGCCCCTACCACTTGCCTGGTGTTGAGCGTAATATCAGAAGCTTTTCACAAATGGCTTATGAAAGTTCTGTCTCCAGAATATATATAGGTTATCATTTCAGGCAAGATGTTGAAGTGGGGCAACGGCAGGGTAAGAAATTAGGAAAATACGTTTACGAGAACAACTTAAGGGAAATGAACCAATGTAACATGGAGGAGAATATGAGCGCTTCGCCTGAAATGTAGGGTATGGTTTAGTTGTGTGAGCAGGGGAGTATTGTTCAGAAAAAGACTTTACAAGCCTTGGTTGCTGAACCAGAAACTGTGCGTGCAGTGGTGTTGCGCATGTGCAGGCACCTGTACGAGCCAGTAAAAATTATGCTTATGATAAAAGCCGCTTCACATAAAATGGAGCGGCTTTTTTGCTGTTGTAGATCAAAGAACGGTCTTATAGAACTTTATTCACGGTAGTTTAAAAAATCGTTCCATACTTTCTGTAAGGAGCGAAAGAGGGTTCACAGCCAAATTATTCGGTCTACTTGAATGCAAAGAATTGTAAGTTCCCAGCAACAAATTGCCTTATACTTGGTGATCTTGATAGACGATGCGACTTTATCGACGTAAAAATACCTGTTACACACGTGGAGTTGCGCTTAGGTACTGAACTACCTTTTCCCATAGCTGCCTTAGGCAGTTCAAAACACCCTGTATTCATCTGCTCCTCCTTGCGTTGATGCAGCTGAAATAGAAAGCTCACCCTTTTCGCCCCTGCTAACAAGGTGCTCATCAACTGCACATGATGGTCATTTTGTTTTTTGCCTTGATGCCAGACCATGTAGTTGGAAGTATAAAATGAACGAGGGGTATGAAGAAAGTATCCTTTTTCCTTTACCTGATTAGTATCGGGTTATTATTCGCGGTGGTTGCCTGTGGCGACCGTAAAACCGAAGACAAAAGTGAAGCCAAAACAGATAGCAATACCAATGCAACTGCCAACCGCAGCAGGCCAAACATTCTCTTAATCGTGGTAGACGACCTGGGCTACTCAGACCTGTCACCGTTCGGCGGGGAGATCCGCACCCCGAACATACAGCGCCTGGCGGATAATGGGTTGATTGTGCAGAATTGTTATACCTCGCCGCTTTGCGCTCCCTCCCGTGCCATGTTCATGTCCGGCATGGACAATCACATCAGCGGCGTGGGTGCCATGCCTCCTTTTCAGGCGGCCAGCCAGTACATGCAGCCCGGTTACGAGGGGTACCTGAACGACCGCGTCATGACCTTGCCTGAAGTGTTGCGGGAAAACGGCTACCATACCTTTATGAGCGGTAAATGGCACCTGGGGCATGAGAAAGGCAGGAGACCGTTTGAGGAAGGCTTTGAGCGCAGCTTCTCCTTTCTGGGTGGGGGAGCCAGCCATTTTAGCAATATTTTCCCATTAGGGCCTGAGGAGGTGATTCACACCGTGTACTACGATGACAGCGTGCAGGTGAAAAAGCTTCCGGATGATTTTTACTCTTCCAATTACTACGCCGACAAAATGATCCAGTACATCACCGAGCAAAAAGACGATGCACCTTTCTTCGGCTACCTGGCTTTTACGGCACCCCACGACCCGCTGCACGTGCCCGACGAATGGATGGATAAGTATAAAGGCGCATACGACAAGGGGTACGATGCCATTCGCCAGGTACGGATGGACAACATGAAAAAACTAGGGCTGATACCAGAGGATCTGCCCATGAATCCGGGTTCCGGAGAATTCAAAAAGTGGAACGAGCTATCGGCGCAGGAGAAAAAGCTACAGGCCCGCCGGATGGAACTGTATGCTGCCATGCTGGAGATCATGGATCTGGACATTGGCCGTGTGCTCGATGCCTTGCAAAAGGCAGGCAAACTGGAGAATACGATTGTCATGCTGATCGGCGATAACGGCGCCAACCCTAAAGACCCATCGTTTTACAAAACGAACATGAAGCCGTTTGACAACAGCCTGGAAAACATGGGCAAACCCAACTCTTTTGTTTCGCTGGAAGGGGCCTGGGCAGAGGTGACCGCAACGCCTTATGCATACTTCAAAACCACCACGGGAGAGGGCGGCATCCGGGTGCCATTCATTATATCCGGGCCGGGCGTTACTTTGAAAGGCGTGGATGCTACCAACAAAATTCTAGGCACCGACATTATGCCTACGCTGCTCGACATCACCGGCATCGAACGACCGGACACTTATAAAAACAACAAGTTGGCAGCCATGACAGGAACATCTTTCAATGAAATGCTAGGCAAGAAAGGAAGTACCGTGCGGGATGAGGAGAACGGCTTTGGAGTTGAAAGCCTGGAAAACAAAGCCTACATCAAAGGCGACTGGAAAATCCGGCTTGTTATGCCTCCGTTTGGGGACGGAAATACCTGGCAGCTGTTCAACCTGAAGGATGATCCAAGAGAACAACGTGATCTGGCGAAGCAAAACCCCGACAAACTCAATGAGCTGCTTGGGGATTGGGGCGCTTATACGCAGGCGGTAGGCTATATTCAGTACAACGGGGGCAGAGCGTACGAAGTGCTGGGGCCAAAGAACTTCTTTAAATCGGAACTGGATTCTACGAACCGTGCCCTTCTAGAAAAAGCAAAGTTGGAAATGGTCCGAGGTGGAGAATAAGCGGCACCCGTGAAGTCCTCGCCTCATAGCAGGCAGGAAACTACAGATTTCCGATGTGATTCTTCTCAGTAGGTAGAAAGCGTGATTAATTGAAACATACCTTTCACCATCCTCTAAAAACCAAACATAGCAGTTTAAGTCATGCTACAGAATTATCTGAAAATCGCTGTACGGGTACTCTGGAGGAACAAGCTTTTCTCATCGGTCAACATCCTGAGCCTGTCACTGAGCATGGCGGTTGGTGTTATCCTTTTCACATTCGTAAAAGCCAATCACGATACAGACCATTTCCATCCAAGACTAAATCAGATAGTCCGGATACTCACGCAGGAGACAAATGCGGCGGAACAAACCAAATGGGCAACAGCTCCATTGCCCTTGGCGCCTCAGATGGACAGCATCTCCTTTGTTGAGAAAACGGTGAGAGTACGGCTGGCAGGAAAGCATAACCTGCAAACCGAGGGGGGCGATGTGCCTGTTGACATAAAATTCTCTGAGCCTTCTTTTTTCGATGTTTTTGGCTTCAAACTGCTGACAGGCAATGCCCAAAGGCTCGCCCATAGTGCCAATACCCTATTTTTAACTGAGAAAGCGGCTGAAAAGATATTCGGCAACGCCAATGCCCTGGGAAAAACCGTTCGGTTTGAAAAGCTGGGCGCTTATACCGTGGAGGGCATTATCCAGGACCCGCCCTTGGAGACCCATCTCCCCATGGAGGCCATGCTTTCCATGAATGCTGCTGAAATGCTTGAAAAGAGAGGGGCAATCCCTGAGGCGTCACAGAACTGGGCAGACTTCAAGAGTGCGGCCCTTTACGCCCGTTTAACATCAGCAGACAACATGGGGCAGCTCCATGCAACGCTCCAGAACTATGCCCGGAAATCGGATAAGGGCAAGCTTCAGTTTCTGGCACAGCCCCTAGAGGACATCACCCCCCGAAACAAGGACATCAAGAATGACCACCATGCGGGCGTCGATTGGGCGGGCATAAAAACGCAGCTGTTCTTGATTCTCTCCTTAACCCTTTTGTCTGCCTTCAACTACATCAGCCTGGCCTTGGCGCGGGCCTTCTCCCGGGCGCGGGAAGTAGGCATTCGCAAGACCGTAGGCGCAACACGGGAACAGATTATTGGTCAGTTTCTAATGGAGTCGACCCTTGTCTCCCTGCTGGCCATGATGTTTACGGTGCCGTGTGTTGAGATTTTAATGCACCATATACCCGATATGGATGTGGCGTTCACCTGGGACACCACCTTGGCTCTAGGCTTGCTGACCTACGCCGTCATCACAGGCCTGGTCGCAGGGGCTTTCCCGTCCTGGCTGTTGTCCGCGTTTGAGCCCATCCAGGTTTTGCGCAAAATGAAGAACGTGAAGCTGTTCCGGGGTGTGGCTGTGTACAAAGCCCTGGTGGTCTTTCAGTTTTCGGTGACCATCATGCTGATGGTATTCTTTGTCATACTGGCCGATTATGAAAGAAGGAACAATGCCACCATTAGCTCCATCATGACGCCTGATGTCCTGACACTTGATTTGAAAGGCGAAAGGTACGGAAACCTGCAAAACGAGATAAGACAGATAAGTCAGGTGGAAACGACTTTGGCAACCAACTGGTACTACGATGCCTTTAAGACGGGTAGTAGTACTGCACGGCTGCATGATAAAACGCTGAAGATAAAGTATGTGAGCATTGACCCGAAAACGATTGAAACAGAAGGCATCCGCTTGAAATCCGGGCAAAATTTCCCGAAAGATATGCCCCGGCATGTGGAGCAGTATGTGCTGGTGAATGAAGCTGCAGCAACATTACTGGCCTCTGAGCCGGAGACGCTGGTGGGGCAAAACCTGTTGCTCGACTCTGCCTCTGTACAAGTCATCGGCATCATGCCCGACCAGGTTTTTGACGAGCCCATCCCCTTAATCTACCGGTATTTGCCAAATGAAGTAACCTCCCTGGTCATAAAGATAAAGCCAGGTTCCGAAAGGGCAGTGACCCAGGTCATCCAGTCCCTGTGGGAGAACCATTTTCCTGAAAAAACGGCAAGTATTCAAAACCTGAAAGACCTCTATTCGGGAGAAGGCAGTAGGGAGAGGATAGGCTTTTTTGGGTTCTTTGCCCTTGTCGTCATGCTAATCGCTGCTTTGGGCATTTTAGGCATCGCCAGTTACTCGGTAGAGGTGCGCACGAAAGAGTTGGGGATACGGAAAGTGATGGGCGCGAGCAGCGCAAGGTTGGTGTGGACAGTGACCAGGGATTTCGTCATGCTTATCCTGATGGCCGGGCTTGTCGGCGTTCCGGCGGGCTTGTTCTGCGGTGATTTGTTACGCAAGGAAATGGGCCCTCATGTTGATGTGAGTTTTCTGAATACAAGCATCGGCTTTGCCTTGGTTGCCCTGGTCGGGCTGTTGACTGTGCTCTCCCAAACCATTCGAGCGGCGCAAATTGAGCCTGTAAGAGTTTTAAAGGCAGAGTAAAAAGGTATAGCATCCAGAGGCAGGTTATGATGATGGTGAGACATGTTGTGCTTGTCCGCGACACCTAGACGATCGCTAATTCAGGGTTTAATCTGTTCGTGAAGCAGGTTATTTAAAAGAGGGCCTCTCGGGATATAATAACTGCCGTGATATCCAAATAGCGGCAGAGGTACATAGAAAAATCCGCTCCAGTTTTAGCTGAAGCGGCTTTGGTAGCCCGTAGGGGAATCGAACCCCTGTTACCAGAATGAAAATCTGGCGTCCTAACCCCTAGACGAACGGGCCGTTCTGTCTGATTGTGGTGCAAATATAGCGCTAGTTTTCTTTAACGCAATAGCTCTGGTTGATTTTTTTGAAAGTTCTGTAGAAACCTGCTGAAGATCAGGGTGAAAAATTATCTGTCGAATGTAATCACGCTGTACAGCTCAGGCTCCAGGAACGGGCCTCCTGGGTGCTCAGCAGTGTAATCGAAGTTAATCCACAGGTCTTCTCCTGTCTCGTGGAAGTATATCTTGCCGTCGGCTACCTCATCCGGAAAGAGGGTGCGCACGGCAAAACTGACCTTATCCAGATCGTCCACGTGGCCTACCTTCACCTCCGTATACATATGGCTCTGTGTGATGACAATGCGTGCCTCGCCACCAATGGCCATCACCGAAGAAGCCATCAGGATAGAGTAATCATCGCAGTCACCGGCCAGCAGCTGCATACTTTCAGTAGGAGGGGAGTAGTAATCCATCCCCAAGGGATCGTTTACGTACCTCCAGTTCTGGCGCACGTGCTTAAACAGCGAGAAATAACGGGTAAGCTTGCCAAACTTGCGGTAGTATTCGTCGTGGAAGTAGCGGGTGGAACTCTCCACGGCAAAGGCCCGAACCCTAGGGTGGGTAGGTTGCATGGCAGTCTTTACGCGCTGGTTTTGGAAGTACGTGCCGCGCACCGGCTTAAAGTAAGACACCTTGTGCGGGTTGCTTGTCATGTTCACCAGCATGGCGTTATAATCATCGTAGATACCCTCAAACGTCTGATCCTTGAAAGTGCTGTTGAAGGCGAACATCCCGAGGATGCCGGCAAACATCAGTACGGTCAGCTTGCGGCTATACTTTGTCACGAGCACGGAAACGGCCGCTGCTACCATCAGGCACAGCATAAAGTGCAACTCGTAATTCATGGAACCAAAGGGCTCGATGTAGAAGCTCAGCAAAACGGCCATCGGGAAGACAATGATGATCTGGATGAACCGCACTGCAAAGTTCACAAGGTTCCGGTGTAAGTAGTGCGTCATAATTATCCTATTTAAAGGTTCGAGGGCTTCAGGAGAGAGGTTTGCTATAGGCAGACTTGTATTCTCTATTGGGCTAACGCAAAATCCAGGCCTTTTTACTCCCTCCGTAGCTTAATTTTTTGTCTTTTTTTTCGGTAGCTCCTCAGCGTACAGTTAAAGTCAATTTTTGCGTCTTATACTCCTCAGAAATTAGGTTGAATTCATCATCTGCACCCTTTCCGGGATATGCTTTTCAGTTAAACTAAGTCCATTCGTCCCTCGAAGGAATTATTCCGTGTTAAAATTTATAGCAAATGTAAATCAGCTACTTATATATGTGTAATGGCGCCTGAGTTTATACTTTAGGCAAATATAACCAGCCGTCTTTCCTTAAATCATGATCCATGTCATGGATTTGGAGTTATTCGTGGGTTACTGGTATTGGATATACAAAGGACTTGGCGAAAGCGCAATGATTTCCTCCGGTGTCATCAGGCGGGGGCTGTTGCGTAGGTCGTTCTTGTAGAAAACCTTGAAGCCTGTGAACTGTACCGGCTCCTTCACAATAAAGCGACGGTAGGTATCCTTCTTAAGCGCCGGCGAACCCCACCCATCCATGTGCATAACCACCTGAGTCTCCGGTCTTAGTTTGATGTCCTGGTAATTGGTGATCATGCGCTGTGTGAAGCGGTGCACAATGAGGAGCTTTGGCGGTATCTGGTTGGCCTTCACAAGGTCGGCTAGATAGCCGGTGGCATAGTTGATGTCCTCGGCATCGAAGGTGCCAATGCTGCGGCCGGGAATTTTACCTTCCTTCATGGCAAACTCGGCATCAATGCCCAGGTGCACGTGTGGCATCTTCAGGTATTTCTCCAGGTGGGGCAGCTCTTCCTGCAGGGTGCTGTGGCCTACCTGCACATCCAGAAACACAATGGCGTTGCGGCGGCTGGCCAGCTCGAGTACCTGGTCTATCATGTCGTGCTTCATGCGCAGCCTGTACTTGCCTCCGGCGCTGGGGTGCCCCTGGGCCGTAACGGCAATCAGGTGCAGGGCTGGCTGAACAGGGGTAAGCGAATCAGCTTTGCTCCAGTTCTCAACTTCGGCATCTAATTTCTCCAGCATTTCGTCCGGGTCCAGCTCGCCCAGTATTCCCATGCGGCGCGAGAGCAGGTTGCCGTAAAAGGCCACAATGCGCTTCTCCGGAAGGATGGCTCCTGGGAGAGGTCGGGGACCTGGGTAGTTCCACTCGGCGGTAACTGCTGGTGCGGGCGCACTGACGGCAGCTGTGGAGGCGGTCAGGGCAGAAGAATCGGCGGCGCTTATACTTTCAGTTGCGGAAACTACAGCGGCTGGCGTAACCTGTTCAGGCTGCAGTGTGGAGGCGCTGGCATCCTGCTCCTGTATGCAGGAGGTGCTCAGCAGCATCGCGGCAAGTATGGCCGCTCCGGAAGTATAACGAAAAAAAGAGGAAGAGGAGGTTTTAAAAAAATGGCAGCACGGAAGGGCTGGGCGCGAGAAGGGCAGCTCACGCATCATTCGGCACAGAATCATCAACTCGGGTATTAAAGTGTAATTGTGCCTTAAATTAGATAATTTTCAGGAGTAATGCCCGCTTCGGAGGTTAATATTTAGTTAAGGTTTAGGAATGCGTGTAGTGCCGTTTCAGCCACTGGCTCAGGCCCGACAAACCTGGCATCAGCACCCGCTCGGTAATATTGGCCTGGTCCAGTTTGTCGCGCACCTCCCACTTCAGCTCCTTCGGGATGATCACGCGAAAGTATAATTCTTCGTGCTGCTGCAGCCACTTTCCGAGTTCCGCCTTCACATCCGACATCATTGAGAAAAGCGCATACTGATGCACAATGCGAGTATCAAGCGAAGGCGGCTCCAGAAACACCACGTAATCTTCATTCTGAAAGCTCTTCAGCGACTTGAAGGAGGGGGCCACCGGCTCCAGCATCTCCGGTGTGAACACGTTGGAGCCTTCTTCTTTCAAGGTGTTGCGAAGTGTGGGAGGCAGGTGCTCGCTCGACTTAACATAATTTACGCACCATACACATCCGTCCTGCTCATACTGGTTCAGGTTGGCTGTGGCAAAGTGCAGCGCCACGTAAGGCGAGTAGGTCCAGTCGAGGAGGCGGGTGGGGAGGCCGTGGTGTTGGGCCAGGGCGAGCCAGTTCCAGATAGAGTCGCCGGGGCTATAGTTGCTGTAGGCATATTTGCGGAAGTTGCGGAGCAGGTGCGGCTCCAACTCCTCATACTTTGGCCCGATACGCATGATGCTGGTGCCCAGGTCGAAGAGCTTGCTGGAGGTGCCCCGGTACACATAAGCGGACCTAAAGCGGTTAATCGAGGTATCCCAGCTATGGTTGAAGAGGGCTTCCTGAAGCTCTGCCCAGGTTTCTACTACAATGTCCTGTCCGTGATGCATAGGTAAGGGTGGTTGTGTCTGAGTTTTCATACTGTAGCCGCTGCAGTTGGTTGCAGGTGCCACCACGTTTGCAGTAAGTAACAGGAAGTGGGATGATGTTAATACGAAATCCTCACACGCCCACTTAATCGTTCTTAAATAGCTAAATACTAATATAATATTTTCAGGAGGATTTTTTCATAGCTGTGACGTGCCTGAATGGCGCATGCTGGTATAAATACTGAATATGGCGTGAGGTTTAAGTATAACTACAGAGAGGGGAGGGCGTAAAAACGTGGAGTATTAATCCAAACTATGAAACAAGCTTATGTTTTATCACGACAGTAAATTACAGTACAACGTACGGGTCGAGAAACCCAACCCCGAATTTGCCAGGATGTTGCAGCAGGCTATAGGCGGTATTGAAGGCGAAATGCGGGTATGCATGCAGTACCTGTTCCAGGCGTGGAACTCCAGAGGTCCTCAGAAATACCGCGACATGCTGCTCGAGACCGGTACGGAAGAAATAGCCCACATAGAAATGCTGGCGACTGCTGTTGCCCTAAATTTAGAGGGGGCGCCCCTTTCCCTTCAGGAGGAGATGGCGCAGGACAGAGTGGTTGGAGCCGTCATGGGCGGGATGAACCCGCAGCACATACTCTCCGCAGGGCTTGGCGCCATGGCCGTGGACAGCAACGGGAACCCGTTCAATGGCTCGTGGATTGTGAGCAGTGGCAACCTGGCGGCGGATATGTATGCTAACGTCATGGCAGAGTCTACGGGCCGCTTGCTGGCTACGCGTTTGTGGGAGGCCACCGATGACCCAGGGATGAAGGATATGCTGTCCTTCCTGATTGGCCGCGATACCATGCACCAAAACCAGTGGCTGGCCGTGCTCGAAGAATTAGGAGGTTTGAATGGCGTGCACCCGATTCCGAACTCCTTCCCACAGGCAAAGGAAAATCAAGAGTTTAATTACGCGTTCGTATCCACGAAAATAAATGATGAGGACGGAGCTGCTGAGAGGATGAAGAGCGCCCGCTGGGGAAACGGCCCATCCATGGACGGAAAAGGCGAGTTCAGGGTAATCCCGGCAACGCCGGTAGGCGGGTTGCCAAAGCTGGCTCCCCCAGATCCCAGAGGGCACGCCCAGCAGGAGCAGATGGAAGGAAGCGGCATGTAGTAACCTGACTTATTGCTGGGGAATACTTGCCCAAGTATAAAAGCCTGATGGCCATAGCATATTTTTGCTGCAGCCATCAGGCTTTTATTTATACCTTAAACTAAGGTTTATACTTTGGATGGAGCAAGGAGGCCAACTGCTCGTAGCGCAGCAGCACCTCGGTGTCGCCGAACGCCCAGGGCCCAATTTCATACGGGTTATAGTATAGCATCAGCCCATCCGGGGTTAAAGCGACGTTCTGAGGCAGCGGGAGCAAGTCGCCTTCTATAAACAGCCCGGCATCTGCCAGCGGCTTGTCGCCCACCACTTCTTTTACTTTCCTGAACTCCTGCTCAGCCAGCTGCATCAGGGCCAACGTATCCGTCACCATATCAGAGACAGCCAGTTTTGCACCGTTTGGGCCGAAGCTCTGCAAAACACGGTAATGGTTGGGGTGCGCGCCACCTGTGTAATAGTATACCTGCAGCTGCAGCGACGTTGCTTTACCCGAGTTCAGCAGTGGCTCTCCCTTTACCTCCAACTCCCACCGAGCCACGGATGCCGGCATTTGGGCGCTGTCTGCAAAATCATCTGTCAGCTGCTCGTGTTGGCTTAGAAAGAAGCTAGCCAGAAACTCAGCTGCGTTAGTGCCACCGGACAGGGCTGCATCCGGGTTGAAGTCCAGTGCCAGATTGCGTAGCTTCTCCTGCACAAAAAGATTTACACTATCGCGCAGTGCGGTTTCGCCATCAACCGCCTCGGGATAGTTTATACTTACTTTGGCACATGTGCTGCTATCGGTGGCACAGCCAGGGGAGGAGCGCATTATACTCTGGGTCTTGAACTGGAGTGGAGCCTCTTGTGCCGCGGCCAGGGCTGCATCCGGGTTTTTGTCAGTAAGTTGGCTGCAGGAAGCCAGGCAAAGTATGGCCAGGGCAAAGCCTATATTCTTAAAGTATAACATGGCGAGTAATGGGGGTGGTGCTGTTGCAAGTATAGGCATTTGTTCACAATGTAGGCTACAAAACTGTAACGGGGTAGCAGCATGTTTCCTGTACTTGCTAATCAAAGTGCTGGTAACGCGCTAGTGGCCGCTATCTGCTGAACTCCTGCGTATACGTGGCACTGCTGGCAGATCGCCAATCACTATCCTTTAAATAGCTTTTACTGGGGTGCTTTCCATGCCAGATCAGTTCGTTTTCGGTTAGTTTTATGATTAAGTACTCCCATGTGCCGTTTGTAACCGAAACATAATCTTTTCCTTCCATGTGGCTTAGGCGGTACGTGGCACTGGTCCTGCCATTATCCGGCACGGAATACACGATAACAGAATCATCCTTGAAAAAATAGGTCACTCCCGTTATTTCGTGCCGTTCCTGATGCTCAAGGGTGCCAGCTGCGTCGTAGTAGCTGATATCTACAGCATTAAGCTTCCAGGAGCCTTTAATCAATTCAGCAGCTGTGGGAGAGGTGTCCTCTTCATCTTTGTCGCAGGCATAAAATACAGGTGGCAGTGCAGCAACCAGACATAGAAGCAGGAGACGGGTAAATGGTAGCGGTGTTTTCATATCCAGATGTAAGGTTAGTAAGCTGTTTGAGTAATGACTTTTAGCAATGTATTTGACTAAGTCTTCTACATAAGGGCTATAGCGTGTGCAGCGGCTGGGCTTTCCGCGCTTGCAGTGGCGGCTATAGTGGTAAAGAGTAAGCCAACAAGAAGCTCGCTATTGGTGAAGTTAGATAGCGAGCTTTCAAAACACCTGGCTATTAGATACATACAATGCTGTTGTAATGTAACGTAAGTTAGAAGTTTTATTATATAGTACTGTAATATTTATGTTAGATGCTCATTGACTGAAAGTATAGTCGTAAAGCTTGATTCTTATATGGTTCCCCGCTTCTCCTCTTAAAAAAAATGATGCTCATCATCCGCCTGCTTATATCGGTATAGCATAGCATCATACATAGAGCGCGTGGTTTCTAAACTTTAAAACAAATCCAGTTGCCTGCCTTTGCGCTGAATAAAATGGCTGTAGTTGTAAGGCTTCATGCTGCGGCCGGCCATGTACTTCTGCATGCTTACCCGGAAAAGGCGGCTCACCAACTCTGCAAACTTGCCTTCCCCGCGCATGCGCACCCCAAAGCGACTGTCGTTGAGCTGGCCGCCGTGGCAGTCGGCAATCTGGCTCAGCACCTTCTGCGCGCGGTCAGGGAAAGCCTGCTGTATCCAATCCTCGAAAATGGGACCGATGCTGCCGTTGAGCCTGACCATTGTATAAGCTGCGTTGCTGGCGCCTGCCTCAGCCGCTGCTTTTACCAGAGCCGGTATTTCAGAATCATTAAGGCCGGGGATGATGGGAGCTGTCATCACGTTTACCGGAATGCCAGCCGCGCTTAGCCGCCGCACCACCTCCAGCCGCCGGGTAGCCGAGGCCGTGCGCGGCTCCAGTTTCTGTCGCAGCTTTTCGTCCAGGGTCGTAATGCTGACGCTCACGTGCACCAAGTCATACTTGTTCAGTTCCTGTAGCAGGTCCATGTCCCGAAGTATGAGCGCGTTTTTAGAAATGAGGCTCACCGGGTGGCGGTATTGCAGCATCACCTCCAAAATGCGGCGGGTAAGTCGCTTTTTGGCCTCGATGGGTTGGTAGCAGTCGGTGTTGCCGGCCAGCATGATTGGCATAATCTGCCAGTTTGGGCTCTCGAGCTGTTTGGCCAGCATCTCCGGGGCATTTTCCTTGACGATGATCTTGCGCTCGAAGTCGAGGCCGGCGCCATAGCCCCAGTATTGGTGGGAGTTGCGGGCATAGCAGTACACACAGCCGTGCTCACACCCCTGGTACGGGTTCAGCGAGTAGCCCAAGCCCACGTCCGGACTATCTACCTTATTCACCACCTTTTTAGGAAACTCGGGGATGAACTCCGTCTTGGAGTTGGAGAGCAGTGGCTCATCGAGCCCCTCTACGTGCTCGGCCACATACCCCTGCTTCAGGTAGGGGTTCTGTGGGTTATACTGCGCACCGCGCCCTTTCAAGAATTCGTCTGGCTTTATCATACTACAAATATTTGCTAAATATATTAGAAATACTAACAAAATTAGCTTTGGGTTTAGGAGGGGATGGATGAAAAAGCCGTAAATGTCGCTGAAGCCAAGGTAGTAGTTCTCTAAGGAGCACTGACTTGGCAGGATTATACTTTGGCAGTAGGAGAGGGAGTGGAAAACCTGAAGTATAAACTAATGCGGCCTGGAGAGGCGGTAGTTAGCAGAAAGTATAAATCCTTTCATATCAGTCCTGCTACAATTCGGATGCAGATTAACTTGTTGGTTCTAAGTTTTTCAGAGCTGTTCAAAGAATAAGTTGACTTCCAGCAGCCGCTCATCAGGCTGTTAAAGTATAAAAATCTTGTTTTCAGTCTAATAACCTTCTGCAGAAAAAGCCTGTATTAGAAACATCTGAAATTAGTATCACGCTAACCTTTATTTGTACAATCAAAAGTTAAACACTGATTTTAACGCTGGTTGTGCAGATGTCCCTAATCACTGGAATTATAAAAACTAAACTTTTACAACCCCTCACCTTTCATGAAAATTAAAAAAGTACTTGTTGCCAACCGCGGCGAGATCGCGATTCGGGTGCTGCGTGCCTGCACGGAGATGAACATCCAAACAGTGGCCATTTATACCTACGAGGACCGCTACTCCCTGCACCGCTACAAGGCAGATGAGGCCTACCAGATTGGCAAGGACAACCAGCCCCTGCAGCCTTACCTCGATATAGACGGCATCATCCGGATTGCCAAAGAGAACAACGTAGACGCCATTCATCCGGGCTATGGCTTCCTGTCCGAGAACCAGCACTTTTCCCAGAAGTGTGCCGATAACGGAATTGTCTTCATTGGGCCGAGGCCGCAGGTAATGGCCTCGCTGGGGGACAAGATAGCGGCCAAGAAGGTGGCAGTCAGTTGTGATGTGCCCATCATCCAAAGCAACGACCTGGACCTGAACACCTTCGAAACGGCACTGGAGGAGGCGCACCGCATTGGCTACCCGCTGATGCTGAAAGCCGCTGCCGGTGGCGGAGGCCGCGGCATGCGCGTTATCCGGGATGATGAGCAGCTGGAGAAGGGCTTTTTTGAGGCCCGTAACGAGGCGCTGAAGGCCTTCGGCGACGACACGGTTTTCCTGGAGAAGTACGTGGAGAACCCCAAGCACATCGAGGTACAGATAGTGGCCGACACCTATGGGAACATCACGCACCTGTTCGAGCGCGATTGCTCGGTGCAGCGTCGTTTTCAGAAGGTGGTGGAGGTGGCTCCGGCCATCAGCCTGAAAGAGGAAACGCGCCAGAAGCTCTACGACTACGCCATCCGCATCTGCAAGGCGGTAAACTATAATAACGTGGGCACGGTGGAGTTTCTGGTGGAGCCGCACACGGATAACATTTACTTTATTGAGGTAAACCCGCGCATCCAGGTGGAGCACACGGTGACGGAGATGATCACGGGCATTGACCTGATAAAGACGCAGATTTACATTGCCGACGGGTACCGCCTGGATGACGAGGAAGTGCTGCTGGGGCCGCAGCACGTGGTGCGCGCCAATGGGGTGGCCATCCAGTGCCGCATCACCACCGAGGACCCGGAGAACGATTTCAAGCCGGACTATGGCACCATCATCGCCTACCGCAGCGCCGGCGGCTTTGGCATCCGGCTGGACCAGGGCAGCGTGTACCCGGGCGCCAAGATCAGCCCCTTCTTCGACTCATTGCTGGTCAAGGTATCCACGCATGCGCCTACATTGGCTTTGGCAGCGAATAAAATGGCGCGCACGCTCGACGAATTCCGCATCCGGGGCGTGAAGCACAACCTGCAGTTCCTGCAAAACATCATCAATCACCCCGAATTTATCTCCGGCGACTCTACGGTTGATTTCGTGAAGAACCACCCGGAGCTGTTCGTGTTTAAGCAGCGCAAGGACAGGGCCACTAAAATGCTCTCCTACCTGGCTGACGTGATCGTGAACGGAAACCCGGACGTGAAAAAGGTAGACCATAGCAAAGTGCTGCGCAAGCCAAATCTCCACCCGTTCAACACCAACAAACCTTACGAGAAAGGCACCAAGGACCTGCTGACCGAGCTGGGACCAGAGGCCTTTTCCGAATGGCTGCGCAACGATCCGCTCATCCACTACACCGACACCACCTTCCGCGACGCGCACCAATCGCTGCTGGCCACCCGCATGCGCACCTTTGATATGCTCAAAATTGCCGAGGCCTTTGCCAAGGACCACCCGCAGACCTTCAGCATGGAAGTATGGGGCGGCGCCACCTTTGATGTGTGCCTGCGCTTCCTGCACGAAGACCCCTGGGACAGGCTCGCGCAAATCCGAAAGGCGGTGCCGAACATCCTATTGCAGATGCTCATCCGGGGCTCCAACGGGGTAGGGTATAAGGCATACCCGGATAACCTAATTGAGGCATTTGTGGAGAAATCCTGGGAGACGGGCGTGGACATTTTCCGCATTTTCGACTCGCTCAACTGGATGAAAAGTATGGAGCCCTGCATCAACTTCGTGCGCAAGCGGACGCAAGGGCTGGCGGAGGTGGCCATCTGCTACACCGGCGATATCCTGAACCCGCAGAAAACAAAGTATACTTTAGACTACTACCTGCAACTGGCCCGGCAGATGGAAGAGGCCGGGGCGCATATACTGGCTATCAAAGACATGGCCGGCCTGCTGAAGCCCTACGCTGCCGCCGAACTCATCACGGCTTTGCGCGAAACGGTGAAGCTCCCCATCCACCTGCACACGCACGATACATCTTCCGTGCAGTCAGCCACTTACCTGAAGGCCATTGAAGCCGGGGTAGATGTGGTGGATGTGGCGCTGGGGGCGATGTCGGGGCTTACCTCTCAGCCCAACTTTAACGCCATGGTGGAGACGATGCGTTTTCAGGAGCGCCACCGCGAGTTCGACCAGAAAAGCCTGAACCAGCACGCCAACTACTGGGAAACGGTACGCGAGTACTACTATCCGTTTGAGTCTGGGCTAAAAGCGGGCACGGCCGAAGTATACCGCCACGAGATTCCGGGAGGGCAGTACTCCAACCTGCGTCCGCAAGCCAATGCGTTGGGCCTGGGTGATAAGTGGGAGGAGATAAAGGAGACCTACGCCGAGGTGAACCAACTGTTCGGGGATGTGGTGAAGGTAACACCCAGTTCCAAAGTGGTAGGCGATATGGCTTTATACTTGGTTTCTAATGATTTGACTACGGTAGATGTGCTGGAGCGGGGCGAGGAAATTTCGTTTCCGGAGTCGGTACAGTCGTTTTTTAAAGGCGAACTGGGGCAGCCGGTGGGCGGCTTCCCGAAAAAGCTGCAGGATATTATACTGAAAGACGAGCAGCCCTTTACCGACCGGCCAAACGAGCACCTGGCGCCCGTGGATTTTGAGAAAGAGTTTGCTGCGTTCCAGGAGAAATTTGGGAAGGAGACCAAATTCACTGATTTCCTGAGTTACCAGCTTTATCCCAAAGTATACGAGGCCTATCACAAGCACGTGGAGCTGTATGGAGATGTGTCTAAAATCCCAACGCGCCTGTTTTTCTACGGGCTGCAGCCCGGCGAGGAGGCCATCATCGACATTGCCCGCGGCAAGTCTATCGTCATCAAGTACCAGTCCACGGGCCACGTAAACGAAGACGGCATGCGTACCGTGTTCTTCAAGCTCAACGGCCAAAGCCGCAACATCGACGTGCGCGACAAATCGGTAAAGGTGGAGCGCGTGGAGCATCAGAAAGTAGACAAGAGTAACCCCAAACAAATTGGCGCGCCGCTGCAGGGGCTCTTGTCGAAGATACTGGTGGAGAAGGACCAGCAGGTGAAAAAGAACACGCCGCTCTTCGTGATTGAGGCCATGAAAATGGAAACAACCATCACCGCTTCGGCTGATGCAACGGTGGCAAGTATAACGTTGAAAGAGGGCGAACTAGTAAATACCGACGATTTAGTGCTGACGCTGGCTTAGCTATACTATAAGTGCTTAGGAAAGTCATCGATCCTTCACTGCTAAAAGGCTCTCTCGGATTTGCAATCCGAAAGTATAGGAACCGCAGATTTGAAATCCGTAGTAGCTAAGGCTATAGCTATTGACAAGCAGACGGATTACAAATCCCGAGCAGCCTAAAGGATGGTGAAATTACCCGCCTTGGACTACCGAGAACAAGAGTTCGAAGGTAGCGGGCGCAGCTCTAAGGGAGTGGGTTTATACTTACGCAACAGCGATAAATTGCAGCACAGGTTTATACTTCATCAAGCCAACTCCGTATAGGGGTTGGCTCTGTTGTTATAACTGCCAAGTATAAAGTATAGTAACATATAGGTTCTTAGAAAGTGTGCACCTGATGCTGTATTTGTTTACAATTTAGGTAAATTACACGCCTAACTGTTCTGAAATCAGCCCCCAGACCTTAAATGCAGAATTACCACAACTATAAAGTTGACCTCTCGAATTGCGATACGGAACCTATCCACCTCATCGGCAGGATTCAACCGCAGGGCTTCATGCTCATCCTCAACAAGCAGACTCTGGAAGTGGAGCAGCTTAGCGCCAACATTGGCGAATTTCTGCAGGCCGATCCTGCCATACTTCCCGGCAAGAAGCTGAATGCGATTGCTTTTAAAGAGGAGTATACTACCCTGGAAGAGAGAATACGGCTGCAACTGGACACAGGTACGCAAGTCGATTTGATAGAACTGCAGGGGAAGCAGTTTTTCGCTTTCCTGCATGAATCGCAGGGGAGCCTGGTGCTCGAGTGCGAGCCTTATATGCCGGTGCAGCATGGGCAGCAGATACTGGACCTGACAGGTGGCTATACACGCTTCCTGGAAAAGCTGGACCAGCAGGGAACGCTGGTATCACAAGCGCAACTGACAACCCAATTTGTGCAGCAGGTGCTCGATTACGATCAGGTAATGCTCTACCGCTTTGATGAGGACTGGCATGGGGAGGTAATAGCCGAAACGGCA
The DNA here is from genome assembly GCF_900113285.1 of Pontibacter chinhatensis. Taxonomy (GTDB): domain Bacteria; phylum Bacteroidota; class Bacteroidia; order Cytophagales; family Hymenobacteraceae; genus Pontibacter; species Pontibacter chinhatensis. The sequence goes on along the minus strand of NZ_FOOT01000006.1, from coordinate 85,150 downwards.
AAGCCGGGGGTACATACCTATCTGCACCACCACTTCCCGGCCTCCGACATTCCGGCACAGGCGCGCGCGTTGTTGCTACAGAAGCCGGTGCGGCAAATTGCCAATGTGTCGGCTACGGCCGTGGACATCACGCCATACTTTAACCCGACTACCGGCCAGCCCTCCAACATCATCCGCTCCGAGCTTCGCAACCCCTCTGAGATTCACCTGCAGTACCTGCAGAACATGGGTGTACAGGCCACGCTCTCCATTTCCATCATCGTCAACGAAAAACTCTGGGGTATCATCGCGTGCCAGCATAAAACTGCTCTGTTTACCAACTATTGGAGGCGACAGCTCTGCCTGAACATAGCGCAGGCATTTGCCAACGGGGTGCTGGCTAACGAGGAGCAGCGCGATATGCGCCAACTGGAAGAGCTGCGGGTGCAGGAGGTGCAGCTGATGAACCAGTTGATGGCGAGCCGCAACTTGCAAGAGGAGCTGCAGAAACAGCAGGCCGCTGTACTTTCCCTGACCGAAGCAAGCGGCGTGGCCCTGCTGCTGGATGGTAAATGTTATACCTATGGCTACACCCCGTCGGAGCAAAGCCTCAGAAGCCTGGCGCAGTGGCTGGCGGAGCATGTGGGCAACAGTACGTTCCATACCCGTCAGCTTTCCCACGTTTACCCGGCTGCCGCCGACATGAAGGAGCAGGCCAGCGGCTTGCTGGCACTGGAGATTTCCAAGCTTAACAAGGAGTACCTTTTATACTTTAAACCGGAGATTTCGGAGACCCGCATCTGGGCGGGCAAACCTGATAAGGAGGTAGAGGAGCAGTCGGGCCGTATTCACCCGCGCAAGTCGTTTGCCCGTTGGGTGCAGGTGATAAAGGGTACGTCGCTGCCCTGGAGCCTGAACGAGATAGAGGTAGCGCAGACACTGGTGAAGGACCTGGTAGCCGTGGTGCTGCGAAACCAAAAGGAGCATTTGCTGGATCTGAACAAGAAGCTGAACCAGACGTCGGAGATGCTGCGGGCTAAAAACAGACGCCTGGAGGATTTCACGCACATCATCACCCACAACCTGCGCTCCCCGCTGGGCAATATGCAGGGGCTCATTGACCTGTATAACGATGAACCCACCGCAGAGACTGGTGTGCAGGTGATGCATCTGATGGACAACATGGTGCAGAACATGGCCACCACCCTCGACGATCTAGGCCTGATACTGGAAAGTGAATTAAGCACCGAGCTGGAGGACCAGGAAGTATACCTGCCTGACCTGGTGGAGCGGGAGTTACAGAATCTGCAGTCCATCATCCTGCAAACCGATGCCAAAGTACAGCTGGACCTGCAGGTAAAGCACATCACCGCCCCTAAAGTATACCTGGAAAGTATTACCCATAACCTCATTTCCAACGCCCTCAAGTACCGGTCGCCGGAAAGGCAGCCGCTCATACTTGTAAAATCCTGGCAGGAGCAGGAAGGGATATGCTTCTCTGTACAGGACAATGGGTTGGGAATAAACCTGAAGCGGTACGGCCATAAAATCTTCAAAGTATACAACACTTTCCACCAGAACAAAGACGCCAAGGGCTTGGGGCTATACTTAACCAAAGTACAGGCAGAGGCCCTGGGAGGAGGCATTAGTGTGGACAGCATCCCGGGAGAGGGAACCACCTTTAAAGTATGCCTGAAAGTATAAATCAATTAAAGAATTACACGCGCAAGTATAATTGCCACAATCATACCCTATGTTTATTGCATCCAGCACCTTTACCATCGCCAACGACATGGCGCCCGAAGTACGAGAAGCCTTTATCAACCGCCCGCACCTGGTGGATAGTGCCCCGGGTTTTATTAAAATGAATGTGATGGTGCCCCAGGATAACCCCAACGAAATCTGGCTCTTAACTTACTGGGACGACGAGGAAAGCTACAAAGTATGGTACAAGAACCACATGAAGGAATCGCACGCAGGGATACCCAAGGGCCTGCAACTCGTGCCCGGAAAAACGAAGGTGCGCTTCTTCGAGCTGGTGGGGGAGTAGGATAAAGTTAGCAGAAGCCTCTTCTATACTATTAAGGAATAGGAACGCTGTTTTTCATACTTTTTAACGCACCCAGCTGTAACTGCCCCTGTCCATCCCTTCCCAGAGAACAGGGAGGGAGCTATACTTAGTACTTTCTCCGTCATCTCGAGCAGGGCGAGAGATCCATCTGGGATTCTAGTTTAGATCTCTCCCGTAGGTCGAGATGACAGAATTGCGTTGGCTATCGATTCTCTTCCCAGCCTTTGGGTTGAGCGCCTTGTGAGATCCGGTGCCTGCCAAGGGCATGCTGAGCGCGAGCGAGGCAAGGAGGGAATACAGCGCGATGCCCGAAGGCGAGGCCTCCCGGCCTGGGAGGGAGCCAAGTATAGATGCAACGTTAGGTTTGTGGGAACTAGAGGAGGAAAGGTAGTTTGGAAGTATAGCTTGTCTCCAGTTACGGGAAGCCGTGGTCATGAAAGTATAAACCGGCAAGTATAAAAGTATAGCTCGGTATAAATTATAGCTCGTTTCTATCTGCTAAAAGCAGCAGCTAAAGTATAAAACCGCAGCATTCGCTTATGCCCTTTATCAAACCTCTAAGTTGATTTTTACAGACATTACACACCTCTAAACCATTCCTCCCAATAGCTGTTAGAAAATAAACCGAAACCGCAGCACCAAGTATAAAGTATACTTGCAAATATGATGCATGCATACTATTTTTGATGCAAGCGGTTCGGGGAGATGAACAGCCGGTTAATCGTCCTCGTAGTCCAGGCCCATCATTTTGTTGTAAGCCTGCTGCAGTTCCGAGAAAGCGTGCATGTTGCCCTCACGGCGGCTGATGAGCATCCCTTTCTTATAAGTTTGCTCGGCTACATCGTTTTGGCCCAGCTCCTCGTATAGCTTGGCAGCGTGATAATAAGTGCCTACGTAGCTCTCGTGTTCGCTCAGCAGCTTTTCGTAATATCCCAGCGCTTTCTGCGGGTCTTCCTTACGGTATTCGGTGGCTATGGCGTATAGTGTAAATGCGTCGTTCGGGTCGTCTTCCAGGAATTTGAAGAGCTGCGCTAATCTGCTTTCGTTCATTTCGTATTGCCTATATTTTATTAACTTCGCACAAATCTAAATTTTAAAAGCTAACATTTCTAACCATGAAAATATTAGTTTGTATCAGTAACGTACCGGATACTACATCCAAGATAAACTTTACGGCTGATAATAAAGAATTTGACAAAAACGGGGTGCAGTATGTCATCAACCCATGGGATGAGTATGCACTGACCCGCGCCATTGAGCTGAAAGAGGCTAAGGGCGGCACTGTAACTGTATTAAACGTAGGGGAGGCCGATGCCGAACCGAACATCCGAAAGGCGCTTGCCATTGGTGCAGACGATGCCATCCGCGTAAACGCGAAACCGGTAGATGCTTTCTTCGTGGCGCAGCAGATTGCGGCCGTTGCCAAAGAAGGTAACTACGACATGATCCTGATGGGCAAGGAGTCGATTGACTACAACGGCTCTCAGGTGCATGGCATGGTGGGCGAACTGCTGGGCATTCCTTCGGTAGTTCCTGCTTTCAAGCTTGATATGGTGGATGACAGCACGGCCCGCCTGGAGCGCGAGATTGAGGGTGGCAAAGAAGTGGTGGAAGTGAAGCTGCCTTTCGTGGCCAGCGCGCAGCAACCCATGTCGGAGCCAAGAATCCCGAACATGCGCGGCATCATGACGGCGCGTACCAAGCCGTTGGCAGTGAAGGAGCCAGTGGGCGCCGAGGCCAAGGCCGAGTACGTAGGCTACAGCAAGCCGGAGAAAAAAGGCGGCGTGAAGATGATTGACCCGGAGAACGCCGGAGAACTAATTACACTATTGAGAAACGAAGCTAAAGTACTATAACCATGTCAGTATTAGTATTTGTAGAAGGTCTTAACGGAGAGATCAAAAAGTCCTCTTTGGAGGCTGCATCATACGGAAGCCAGGTGGCACAGCAGCTGGGCACCACAGCCACGGCCGTAGCCATTGGTGAGGTTCAAGAAGACGCACTGGCCAGATTAGGCGAGCAGGGCATAAGCAGAGTACTGTACGACGCTGACAGCCGCCTGAATCAGTTTGTGGCCGATGCCTATGTAAAAGTGATTGCCAAAGCCGCGCAGCAGGAAAACGCGAAGGTGCTGGTGTTCTCTAACTCCAATATCGGCGCTGCGGTAGGTTCTAAACTGGCAGTTCGCCTGAACGGTGCGCTGGCGACTAACGTTACCTCGCTGCCTAAAACGGATGGTGGCCAGTTTGTCGTAACGCGCGGTGTGTTCTCGGGCAAAGCTTTTGCTGATGTGAACCTGGCGGCGGATGTGAAAATCATTGCCGTGAAGAAAAACGCTTTCGAGATTACCCAGACGGCTGGTAACACGGCTACGGTAGAAAAGCTTTCTGCTGAGCTTTCGGATGCCGATTTTGCCGCTGCTCCTAAAGAAACTGTGATGCAGGACACCGAAGGCGGCGTGCTGCTGCAGGAGGCGGAGATTGTGGTATCCGGTGGCCGCGGTCTGAAGGGCCCGGAGAACTGGCACCTGGTGGAAGATCTGGCAAAAGCGCTGGGCGCTGCCACGGCCTGCTCCAAGCCGGTTTCTGACCTGGACTGGAGACCGCACCACGAGCACGTAGGACAGACTGGTATTACCGTTAGCCCGAATTTGTACATTGCCATCGGTATTTCCGGGGCTATTCAGCACCTGGCCGGGGTTAACTCTTCTAAAGTGATTGTCGTTATTAATAAGGATCCTGAAGCGCCGTTCTTCAAAGCCGCTGATTATGGCATTGTGGGCGATGCGTTTGAGATCGTTCCTAAATTAATAGAAGCCGCCAAGGCTTTAGACAAATAGACTTTAGAAGGAGAAACTGTGGATAAAATTCAGTTAGAGATACTCGGCCTTTCTTCCAGCCAATCGCAGACGGGATCGTTTGCACTGGTGCTCGGTGAGAAAGAGGGAAACAGAAGGCTGCCCATCATCATTGGTATGTTCGAGGCGCAGTCCATTGCTATTCAGATAGAGAAAATAAACCCAAACCGTCCGCTCACTCACGATTTGTTTAAAACGTTTGCTGAGGAGATGGACGTCAGGGTAACGGAGATCCTCATTTCGGATCTGAAAGAAGGGGTATTCTACTCCAAGATAGTATGCACCAACGGCACCCGCGAATTTGAGCTGGATGCCCGCCCATCCGATGCCATTGCCATTGGCTTGCGTTTTGGCGTGCCGATTTACACGGTGGAGAGCGTGCTATCGGAGGCAGGAATCATCCTGAGCGATCTGGAAGAGGAGGAAGAGGAAAGTGATGAGATGGCGGTAAAGAACACTAGTACCTCTACTTCCAGCTCTGGTGCCAAAGAATCGCTGAGCCAAACCTCGGTGGATGAACTGAACAAAATGCTGAACGAGGCCCTCGAAAAGGAGGACTACGAGAAGGCAGCCAAGATTCGAGACGAGCTGAATAAGCGAAACTAATTTCCTGTTCGAATAAAATCAGAAGGTTCGGCGCCCGGTGGTGCCGAACCTTTTTGATTTAAAAGATATTCGGCTTAATTTTGGCCGTTTTTCTCTTTCAACCAAATATCAATGTACGATATTCTTAGAGGCGCCGGTGGTCTGCTGGTGCTGGTAGGCATTGCTTTCCTTTTTTCCAGGAACCGGAGAGCCATTGACTGGAAACTGGTGGGCTTTGGCCTTTTCCTGCAAATCCTTTTCGGGGTGCTGGTAACGCAGGTACCAATTGTGGCAGACGCCTTCGCTTTTGTGAGCAAGCTCTTTGTAAAGCTGCTCAGCTTCTCGCAGGCCGGTGCTGAGTTTTTGTTCGGCAACCTGGCCAATCCTGCCAATAACGGCGGACTGGGCTTTATCTTCGCTTTCTCCGTACTTCCCACCATCATCTTTTTTTCCACGGTTTCAGCTGGTTTATACTACCTGGGCATACTTCAGAAAATCGTTTTCGGCATTGCCTGGATCATGTCGAAGGGCATGCGCCTGTCTGGTGCAGAAAGCCTCTCGGCCGCCGGCAACATATTTCTGGGGCAGACGGAGGCGCCGCTGCTGGTGCGTCCGTTCATCAGCCGCATGACACGTTCAGAGCTGATGTGCCTGATGACAGGCGGTATGGCAACGCTGGCTGGCGGTGTTTTGGCAGCCTATGTGGCCTTTCTGGGTGGAAATGATCCGGCACAACAAGCCATTTTTGCGGCACACCTGCTTACGGCATCTATCATGAACGCCCCGGCAGGTATCGTGTTGGCCAAGATTCTAGTACCGGAAACTGAGCATGACAAGATCAACACAAGCCTTGAGGTGAACGAGGAGCAGCTTGGCGTAAACCTGGTGGATGCCCTGAGCCGTGGCGCTGCCGACGGTTTGAGACTGGCGGCCAACGTGGGCGGTATGCTGCTCGCTTTTATTGCCGTTATCGCGCTGCTGAACTATGTGCTGATTAAGGTAGGGTCTGTTACAGGCCTGAACGAGTTTGTGGTAGCCAGCACCAACGGGCAATTCAACGGCTTCTCCTTCCAGTATATTCTGGGCCAGATATTCCGGATTTTTGCCTTTATCATGGGCGTTCCATGGCAGGACACCCTGCAGGTAGGTAGTTTGCTGGGGCAGAAAACAGCCGTCAATGAGTTTGTGGCTTACCTGGATCTGGCTAATATGAAGAGTGCGGGCACCTTGAGCGACAAGGCGCTTATCATGGCTACCTATGCCCTTTGCGGGTTCTCAAACTTCAGCTCCATTGCCATCCAAATCGGGGGCATCGGAAGTATGGCTCCCAACCAGCAGGGGAATCTCTCCAAATTAGGTTTCCTGGCGCTGCTCGGGGCTTCCCTGGCCTGTATGATGACGGCCACCGTAGCCGGCATGCTGTACGTGCTTTAAAAGTATAAACGAATTATAAAGTATAAAAAAGCCTCCTGCAGTATCTGCAGGAGGCTTTTTTATACTTTGCTGGGGGTTTACTCGGCCTGGTTTCGCTCTTCTTCCTCCACCTTTTTGGCGTCGCGCATCAGGCGGTTGGCGAAGATAAACTCATTTAGTTCTGGCACATCAGAGTCCAGAATGTTGTCGCTGGTGCCTTCCCAGAGTTTTTTGCCTTCGTACAGAAACATGATGTTGTCGCCGATCTCTATCACGGAGTTCATGTCGTGTGTCACGACGATGGTGGTGATGTTATACTCCTCTGTAATCTCCTTTATCAGCCTGTCAATCTTCAGCGCTGTGAGCGGGTCCAGGCCAGAGTTTGGTTCATCGCAGAAAAGGTACGTACACTTGGGGGCGATGGCACGGGCGATGCCCACGCGCTTTTTCATGCCGCCGCTCAATTCGGAGGGCATTTTCTTATTCGTGCCTTCCAGCCCCACCCGCTGCAGGCAGAAATTCACGCGGTCCAGGCGCTCGTCTTTGCTCATCCCGTTAAGCATTTTGAGGGGGAACTCCACATTTTCCTCCACCGTCATGGAGTCGAACAGGGCAGAACCCTGGAACAGCATTCCTATTTTCCGGCGGATCTCCTGCTTGATGTCCAGTTTGTTGTTTGTGAAGTAGGTGCCGTCGAAGGTAACGCTGCCAATATCCGGCTTAACAAGGCCTACGATGCACTTGAGAAGCACACTTTTGCCGGTGCCGCTTGCTCCGAGCAGCAGGTTCGTCTTGCCTGTCTGGAACACGCCGCTCACGCCGTCCAGCACCTTTTTGCCGTTGAAGCTTTTATGTATGTTATGGATTTCTATCATGCACTGCGGGTTGAGAGGAAGTATAAGGCATGGCCCCTACTGTAAAGTATAAACGTATCAGAGCAGCAATTGGGCGCAGACAAAGTCAGCTATCAGCACGGCTATCACGCTGTTGGTTACGGCAGCCGTACTGGCAGAGCCTACTTCCAAAGCACCTCCGGAGGTAAAATAGCCCCTGAAAGAGGAGATGGAGGAGATCAGGAAGGCAAAAATAACCGACTTAATCAGCGCGAAGGTGATGTTGTAAGGTATAAAATCGATGCGGATACCGGTGATATACTCCTGTGCCGTGAGTTGCCCGGTTAAGGTGCCGGCCAGGTAGCCGCCCATCAGCCCCAGAAACATAGCAAGTATCACCAGCATCGGGAACACAAGCAGCGCCGCGATAATTTTGGGCAGCACCAGGTAGGAGATTGAGTTGATGCCCATTACTTCCAGGGCATCCACCTGCTCGGTAATTTGCATGGTGCCCAGCCCGCCGGCGATACTGGAACCCACCTTGCCAGCCAGCACGATGGAGGTGATGGTAGGCGCCAGTTCCAGGATGATCATCTCGCGCACGATAAAACCGATGGTGGAGCGTGGAATAAAGGCACTCTCCATGTTGTAGGACACCTGCACAGTAGACACCGCACCTATGAAGGTAGAAACAAGGGCGACGATAAAAATCGAGTTGATACCTATCAATATGGCCTCGTCCATCGTTCTGTTAAATAGTATCTTGGGAGACTCTCCCCGTACGACGAGGTTCTTCAAGAAAAGAAGGTACTTTCCGAAAGCTTGCAACATTTTGGGATGCTCAGGGTTTGAAAACGGGGTATGTGACGTCTGTTAAACAAAAATACTGTTAAATACCTATATTACGGATAAAATCAAAAAACATACAAATCACAGCATCTCATGCACAGATATATTTTAGTGACGGGGGGCACCAAAGGCATCGGTCGGGCGATTATAGAGCAGTTTGCCAAGGAGGGCTTCCATATCATCACCTGCTCCCGAACGGAGGGGGACCTGCACAAGTTAAAGCTGGAGATAGAGGAGCGTTATACTTTCTCCAAAGTGTTTTACCAGGAGGCAGACCTGAGCAACCTCGATTCGGTCAAGCGATTTATCTCCTACGTGCGCAACCTGAACGTGCCTATTGATGTGCTGGTTAACAACAGCGGCTTGTTTATCCCGGGCAAGGTTACAGAGGAAGACGAGGAGGCGCTGGCCTACATGATCAATACCAACCTGTACAGCGCCTACCACATTACCCGCGCCTTTGTGCATGACATGATTGCCCGCCGCAGCGGCCACATCTTTAACATGTGCTCCACGGCAAGTATCATGGCCTATACCAACGGCGGATCCTACAGCATTTCTAAGTTTGCTTTATACGGCATGAGCAAGGTACTCCGCGAGGAGCTGAAGGAGCACAACGTGCGTGTTACTTCTATACTTCCGGGAGCCACCTTAACAGCCAGTTGGGAGGGTGTGGATCTGCCTGCGGAGCGCTTCATGAAACCGGAGGACGTGGCCATGTCGGTATGGGGCGCTTATACCTTATCAGAGCACAGTGTGGTGGAGGAAATCCTGATCAGGCCACAGTTGGGAGACCTTTGAGTTAGAGAGTTGGGGAGTTTTGGAGTTAGAAAGTTAAAAGGTTAGAAAGTTAGAAAGTATATAACTGACTTTCCTATGTTTTCACTTACATGCTTCTTCGTCTTAAAATTCTGATTTTACATTCTCTCATTCACTCAATCACTCATTCAAAATTAAACTATAAAACTATGAATCTGGAAGGAAAAGTGGCAGTAGTGACCGGGGTAAGCAAAGGCATTGGCCTGGCTACCGTGAAGGCGCTGCTGGAGAAAGGAGCTATTGTGGCGGGATGGGGACGAACAGCCCCTGATCTGCAGCACGAGCAATTTCATTTCTTTGAGTGCGATGTGCGCTACCCCGAGTCGGTGCAGAATGCATTTGACCAAACCATAGCACGCGTAGGTACGCATGTGCAGGTGCTAATCAACAACGCCGGACTTGGTCTATCCGCCTACTTTGAAGACATGAGCCTGGACGACTGGCACCTGATGTTCGAGACGAACGTGAACGGCATTTTCTACTGCACGCGCCTGGTGCTGCCGGGTATGAAGGAGCTAGAGGAAGGCCACATCATCAACATTTCTTCCATTGCGGGTACCACTGGTATTGAGCAGATGGCCGGCTACTGCGGCACCAAGCACGCCGTGCGCGGTATTTCGCACTCGCTCTACAAGGAGGTGCGCAACTATGGCATCAAAGTTACCTGCATCTACCCGGGCTCCGTGCAAACCAACTTCTTCGATAAGATTGAGAGCGTGACGGTGAATGAAAACATGATGCGCCCGGAGGACATTGCCTCTACCATCATGCATGCCCTGGAGTCGCACCCGAACTACCACCACGTTGATATCGAGGTGCGTCCGCTGATGCCGAAGGGAAAAATTCAGAAGAACTAAGGTTTTATTCGTTGTTCGTTAATAGTTAATCGTTATTCGTTCTTAACTTTCTAACTCCTAAACTTTCTAACTTTCTAACTTTCAGGTTTTGTCTGTAGAAGTAAAGAACCTTACAAAAATTTACGGTACCCAGCGGGCCGTGGACGATATCTCGTTCACGGTGGATCAGGGGCAAATTCTTGGTTTCCTGGGGCCAAACGGAGCCGGTAAATCCACTACCATGAAGATAGCGACCTGCTACCTGCCGCCTTCTGCCGGCACGGTGGTAGTAGCTGGCCACGATGTGGTGCAGGACCCGATTGCCGTGCGCCGGAACGTTGGCTATTTGCCGGAGCACAACCCCCTTTACCTGGATATGTATGTGCACGAGTACCTGGAGTTTGTGGCTTCTGTTTATGGGCTCAAAGGGAAGTATAAGAAAGCTCGTGTGCAGGAGATGGTGGAGCTTTGCGGGCTGACGCTGGAACAGGGCAAGAAGATAGGTGCCTTGTCAAAAGGCTACCGCCAACGGGTGGGGCTGGCGCAGGCGCTGGTGCACGACCCGCAGGTGCTTATTCTGGATGAACCCACCACCGGCCTCGACCCAAACCAGATTGTGGAGATACGTGCCCTTATAAAACAGATCGGGCAGAACAAAACTGTTATTTTTTCCACGCACATCATGCAGGAAGTGGCTGCTATCTGCGACCGTGTGGTGATCATCAACAGGGGCAAACTGGTGGCAAACAGCGATGTGGCCAGCCTGCAGTCAGGAGTCAGAAACGAGAAGGTGACCCTGGTGGAGTTTGAGGCCCCGGTGGAGCTGGATGCCCTGCAAAGTATACCCGGCGTGCAGCGTGTGGAGCTGGCGCAAAATCATACTTACCGCATCAGTTCCAGCCTGGAGGCTGATGTGCGCTCTAATATTTTCCGCATCGCGGCCGAGCGCAACTGGCCTCTGGTAGGCCTAAAACAGGAGGAGCGATCGCTGGAGCAGATCTTTCAGCAACTCACAAAGAATGAATAGTTTGTAATGAATAATCAATGAATAATGGTACTAACACAATCGCTTGTCACTCATTAATCATTACTCATTAGTCATCACGCCTTAACAAAAGATGTTCGCAATCTTAAAAAAAGAATTTAACGGCTTCCTCAACTCCCTGATTGCCTACATGGTGATTGCGGTGTTTCTGGTGGCCATCGGCATGTTTATGTGGGTGTTCCCGGAGAGCAGCGTACTGGAGTATGGCTTTGCCGACATGCAGACGCTCTTTGCCATGGCACCCTGGGTGTTTCTGTTCCTGATTCCAGCCATTACGATGCGCACCTTTGCCGAGGAAAAGCGCGAGGGAACCATCGAACTGTTGCTCACCAGGCCTATTACTGACCTGCAGCTTATACTTGGCAAATACTTCGCTGCACTCTTGCTGGCCTTGTTTGCCCTGCTGCCCACACTGCTTTACTATTATTCCGTTTATACTTTAGGCAACCCGCAAGGCAACGTAGACTCTGCCGCCGTAGTGGGCTCTTACCTGGGCCTGATTTTTCTGGCCGGGGTTTTCTGTGCCATTGGTGTGTTTGCCTCCGCTGTGTCAGACAACCAGATTATCTCCTTCGTGATTGCGGTGTTTCTGTGCTACATCATCTACACAGGCTTTGATTTGATTGCCTCCATCCCTGTGTGGGGGAGCTACGAATACTTTATCAGCCAGCTAGGTATTTCCTACCACTATGCCGCCATCAGCAAGGGCCTGGTCGATTCCAGGGATGTGTTATACTTTCTGAGCGTGATCGCGATCATGGTACTGGCCACTAAACTTGTGTTGAGGAGCAGAAAATGGTAACGGAGCAGAACAAGAGCAAGCGCGGCCGCGACATATTGGTGTTTCTGGCCTCGGTGGCGGGCATCATACTGCTGAACATACTTGCCTCCAGCTACTTCTTCCGCCTCGACCTGACGGAGGACAAGCGCTACACCATTGCCCCTGTAACCAAGCAAATGCTGGGCGACCTGCAGCAGGAAGTGGTGGTGGATGTGTACCTGGAAGGCGACTTCCCGGCGGGCTTTAAACGGCTGCAGCAGTCGGTGCGCGAAACGCTGGACGAGTTCCGGATCTACGCCGGTGGCAACCTGCGCTACAACTTCATCGACCCCACTCAGATTGGCAACGAGGAGGAGCGAAACGAATTCTATACGTCGCTGGCCATGAAGGGCATTATGCCTACCAACCTCCGCGCCACCGAAGACGGCAAGCAGGTGGAGCGTCTGGTGTTTCCGGGGGCTGTGGTGAAGTATAATGGCAAGGAAGCGGCTGTAAACCTGCTGAAAGGCAACCTGGCGGCCTCCTCAGACGAGCGCCTGAACCAGTCGGTAGAAGGGGTGGAGTATGAACTGGCCACTGCTATCCGTAAGCTGGCTTTCCAGGGAGGCAAAATCATTGGGTATATTGAGGGGCACGGCGAGTTGGAGCAGTCGCAGGTGGCAGATTTGATAGGCTCATTGGGTCAGTATTACCGCGTAGCCCGCGGCGACCTGGCGCAGATTCCGTCGCTGGACGCACTCGACCTGATCATTGTGGCAAAACCCACCTCCGCCTTTTCCGAGGCCGACAAGTATAAAATAGACCAGTTCATCATGAAAGGCGGCAAGGCGGTCTTCTTTGTGGACCCGATGAACGCCAACATGGACAGCATTGGGGCGGGAGGGACCTTTGCCATGCCCTACAACCTGAACCTGGATGACTTGCTGTTCCGCTACGGGGTGCGCCTGAACCCCAACCTGATCATGGACCTGAACTCAGGCTTTATACCCATGGTCACCGGCTACCTGGGCGATAAGCCGCAGACGGAGATGGTGAACTGGCGCTTTTACCCGCTGCTGAACAATTTTGCCAAGCACCCCATCACCCGCAACCTTGATGCTGTTTACGCCCGGTTCGTCAGCACGATAGATACCGTTAAAGCCGATGGCATCCGGAAAACGCCGCTGGTTTATACTTCCACCTACTCCAGGATCATGGAGGCCCCGGTGCCCCTGACGCTGGAAGAGGCGCGGATGGAGGTGAACCCGCAGCAGTACCAGGCAGGGCAGCAGCCGGTTGGCTACCTGCTGGAGGGTAAGTTTACCTCGCTCTTCCGCAACCGCCGTGCCCCGGAAGGGGTGGCTAACACCCAGGTGCAGGAGCAGGGCGTGGAAACGAAAATTGCCGTTTTCTCCGATGGCGACCTGGTACGCAACGACGTGAACCCACGCACCGGGCAGGCCTATGAGCTGGGTTTTGACAGGTTCAACAACGTTACTTTCGCCAACAAGGAACTGGCTCTGAACACCGTGCATTACCTGCTTGATGCCGAGGGGCTGATTAACGTCAGAAGTAAGGAAATTGCGCTACGCCCACTGGATAAAGTGCGCGTGCGCGAGGAGAAAACGTACTGGCAGTTGCTCAACCTGGTGGCGCCGATCGTACTATTGGGCGTGTTTGGACTTACCCGCTATTACCTGCGCAAGCGTAAGTATGAGCGGTTCTGAAATTATCTGGCTATAACACAGCCAGCCACGAAAAAGCACTCGCAAAAGGCTTAGGATAAAAACGAAATATTTTTAACTTTGCCTAAATAACATTATAGGTATACGTAATGAAATTCATCGTCTCTTCATCTGCTCTTCTGAAGCAGCTTGCCAGCATAAACGGAGTGGTAACCAACAACCCGGTGGTACCCATCCTGGAGAACTTCCTGTTCGAAATCAATAACAGCACCCTCACCATCACAGCCAGCGACCTGGAAACTTCCATGATTACGCAGCTGCCGGTGGAGGCGAAGGAAAACGGCCGTATCGCCGCCCCTGCCAGAATCCTGCTGGAAACGCTGAAGAACCTGCCAGACCAGCCGGTGACTTTCACCATTGATGAGGAAACGTATACGATTGAGATTAGCTCCTCTAACGGACGCTACAAACTTTCCGGTGAGAACGCGACAGATTTCCCGCGCGTGCCGGTGGTACAGGGCGGAAACGCCATCGAGATTCCTTCCAACGCTTTGGCCAGAGCCATCAACAAGACCATCTTTGCGGTTAGCAACGATGAGCTGCGCCCTGCCATGACTGGTATTTTCGTGCAGCTGCGCAAGGAAAATGTGACGTTCGTGGCGACCGATGGACACCGCCTGCTGCGTTACCGCCGCACCGATGTGGGCACTAACCAGGAAGCCTCTATCATCGTGCCTCGCAAGGCCTTTACGCTGCTCAAGTCTACGCTGCCTTCTGAGGCTACTGCCGTGCGCATGGAGTTCAACCAGTCTAACGCTTTCTTCAGCTTCGACAACATCCGCATGATTTGCCGCCTGATTGACGAGCGCTACCCGGACTATGAGAACGTGATTCCGGTAAAGAACCCAAACAAGCTGGTGATCGACCGTACCGACCTGCTGAGCTCTGTGAAGCGTATCTCCATTTACTCTAACAAGACAACACATCAAATCCGCCTGAAGCTTTCCGGCTCCGAGTTGCAGGTGTCTGCCGAAGATCTGGACTTCTCGAACGAGGCGAATGAGCGCCTGACCTGCCAGTACGATGGCGAGGATATGGAGATTGGCTTCAACGCCAAGTTCCTGATGGAGATGCTCAACAACATCGACTCCGACGAGATTACCTTTGAGCTTTCTACACCTAACCGCGCCGGTTTGCTGATGCCAATCGTGAACGAAGAGGCGGAGGATGTGCTGATGCTGGTGATGCCGGTAATGCTCAACAACTACGTATAAAAAGTATAAGTATACTTATTGCTACAGAACAGGCGGGTCGTAATGGCCTGCCTGTTTTGTTTTGGATATTTTGGTACAATTAGGCGCTAAATTAAATAACTGCTGTATAGTTATACTTTTGTTATAACACCTTATATTTGAGGTACTTTTATTTGTGCCTATGAGGCTATACTTCTACCAATCTGCTCCTGAAGCGTACCGGCCTGGTTTCCGGCAGTACTATTCTCCCTTCAATGTAAAGTCTCTGCACTTGCTCTCCAGAATATGGCTTCTGATAGCCGTGCTGGTGCTGGTCAGTGATGTGCTCTTTAACTACTCCGCTTATTTTAAGGGCGCTGCCTTGTACAGGGTGGCTTACTATAGCTATGCGGGGGCAGGTCTGGCAGTGTTCCTGGCGTCCTGGTGGCTCCGGAAGAAGCGGGCAGGGGAGGAGCAACAGCAGGTATACCGCTACCTCTGCCTGGGCTATGCTTTTGTGTTCGCCATCACCTGCCTGCTCATGTCGGTGGCCGTGCAAGGCAACCCCATGAATAACATGACCATGTACCTGCTGGGCCTGGCCTTGGTAGCGACCCTTTTTGTTTTTGAACTGAAGGAGTTGCTACTGCTGGCCATACTGGTAGAGGCTACCTTTGCGCTAGGGGTAACGTTTCTGGATCTGCCCACTGACCGATTCATCATGAACCAGACGGGATCTGTCTTCCTCGTGCTCTTCTTCTTTCTAATCAGCAGGCTAAACTATAGTTTCAGGCTGAATCATTTCATCCAGCTGCAGCAGATTGAGCAAAAGAACGCGGAACTGCAGAAGCTGAGTAAAGCAAAGACCAACATACTCGGCATCGTAGCGCACGACTTAAGGGGGCCCTATGCAAACGTAGAAATGATGGCCAAAATGCTGCAGAGCAAAAGCATGCCCGCCGAACAGCAGCAGCGTTTCTATGAGATGATCCTGAAAAGTTGCCAGAGCGCCAAAAACATCATCACCGAATTGCTGGATATGGCCAGGCTGGAGCAGGAGGAAGCATGCGTGCTGGAGCCAACAGACCTGAACAGCCTTTTGCTGGACATTGAAAAGGAATGGAGCTTAAAGCTGAAAGAAACCCGGCATTTCCTTGTCCAGCGAACCGACGAGAATATCATGGCCGATATTGATGCAGAAAAATTCCGACGCGTTCTGAACAACCTGATTTCCAATGCGGTGAAGTTCACCCAGGAGAAGGGAAGTATAAAACTCCACCTCTCGAAGCAGGATAAGAAGGTGCTTTTAAATGTTTCGGATGATGGCATCGGCATCCCGGAGGACATCAAACCTTACTTGTTCGAGCCATTCTCTAAGGCGGGCCGCAAGGGGGTACGGGGAGAGCAGTCGGTCGGGCTTGGCCTAAGTATCACACGCAAGCTTGTGGAACTGCAGCAAGGTATCATCGAAGTGGAAAGCCAGGCGGAACGAGGCACCACCTTCCGGATAACGTTGCCAACTGCCTTAGGATAACTACCTGCTGCGCCTCACCTGAATAAACACCGGGAAGTGGTCTGAATAGCCGCCCCTGTACACGGTGCCGCTGTAGGTGTCTTTGGGGGACTCTCTATACCTGCCCAAAGTATACTTGATAGCAACCGGGTTATAGATCTTGGCAGATCCTCTGACGTACTCCAGCCCCTCTTTAGGCCCTATCATTGATTTAGACACCATGATCTGGTCCAGCATCTGGAAATCGCCCTGGTTGGCATAGCTGCCCCTGCCGTTCACAAACAAGAGGTAGTGGGTGTTGAACAGCTCTGTGGGGTAAGCCGGGTCAGGGCGGCCGGTGGCGTTCAGCGTTTTTTCCAGTACGCTGGTATTAGGCTCTACATCAAAATCGCCAATAACAATGATCTTCGCGTTAGGGTCGGCTTTCTGCTGTTTATCGATCTCCTGCCTGAGCGTGGCGGCAGCGGCCTGAAGGCGACGGTCGTCCCGTTTGCTGGAGCGGGCACGGCCACGGGCTGGCCAATGATTCACATAGATCGTTACCAACTCTCCCTGTAACTCGCCCTTCACCTGCAGGATGTCCCTGGAAGTATAGCCGGATTCCTGGAACTTAATTTTGATGAACTCAACAGAAACAGGCTTAAAAGCTCTGGGTTTGTAGAGAAGCGTAAGGTCCAGGCCCTGCTCATCGTTCATTTCCTGGTGAATGACGTTGTACCCGGCGCGGCGAAGGGGAGGCGTGTTAAGCAAGTCATCGACTACCTGTCGGTTTTCCACCTCGCTCAGCCCGATAATATCCGGCCCATTTTTGCCGCCGATACCGGCTATAACAGTGGCTATGTTCTGTAGTTTTAACTTATAGCGTTCCTCGGTCCACTCCATTTCGCCATCTGGGGTAAACGGATCATCGTTGGTTTCCGGGTCGTCTTTTGTATCGAAAAGTTTCTCGGTGTTATAAAAGGCAATCGTCTGAAGCTTCCCGCGCTTAGAGGCAATAGGAATGCTGGAGCAACCGGCCAGGGTGAGGACGGTAAAAAGGAGCAATAGGGTTTTAAATCCGTGGTGCATCGTGTAACTTTGTGCTATCATTAATTATTAGCATATTACGAGAACACTATACAATAAAGTTTAAATTTGAGCTTATGAAGAAGTCTGAAATATACTTTAGCATTGCCCTTGACGATAATCACATCCCGGAGGCCATTAGCTGGCGCGCCACGGATGCAGGGGAGAAGATACATTTTGCCAAAGCCATCAACATCTCCCTTTGGGACAGAGATGAGGCGGGCACCATGAAAATTGACCTTTGGACCAAAGACATGCCAGTGGATGAGATGAAGTATTTCTACATCGATACCATGGGCGCCATGGCACAAAGTATAGCCACTGCCACCAGTGACCAGGTAATGGCCGAGAAGATACGCACGCTTTGCCAGGAGCTGATGGAGCACGTGGAGCAGGACCGCCTGAAAAACGACCCGAACGCTGGCAAGTAAGCCACTGATTAAAAGTATAAAAGCAACGAAGCCGCCCATCATTTGGGCGGCTTCGTTGCTTTTATATTATATGTTCCTATTTATACTTTGTCGCTGGCAGTTGCTTAGTTTACGCCGACTTGGGCGTTAGTGCCAGCAGGATCAACTACAGCTATACTTCCATCTTCCTGATAGTTCAGGCTAGCCATAAACTTCTGGTCTTCTTCGCAATATACCTTTCTATCGCCAAAATAATGGTTATACTGCTCTGTGCTCAGTACATTCTCAAGCGCCAAATCACGGTCGGCATAAACGCTCTGGCACAGTGCCTCTATTTCCTGCTTGTTACCAGCATGCTGCAGCTCAATGGCAGAAATTTGCTCGGCTACCTGCATGTTTAATTCTCTTACTTTCTTTGACTGGTAATTATTTAAACGCAGGTCTTTAATCATCTGATCAGACAAGTGCTGGGCTCTGGCGGCAACAACAGCTTTGGAGACCTTCTCTTTCGAAGCTTTTTCTCCCGTCGCTTTTGAAGCAAACACACAGCCAAACATCATGCACATCATTACCAATACCTTTTTCATAATCTTATTCTTTTACTTGTACCTTCTCTCTTCTTATACTTTTAAAACGGCTCCAAGGGTATAAAAATTCCGCTTATTGCCTGTTTATTTTATGGTTTATAAGGTGCATATATCATGCCAAAAGCCCGTTTAAGCTAACTTAAACGGGCTTTTGTTGCTGTATATCAAAAAGTTATACTACCACTCGTTCATCCACATCATCGACTCTACAGGCGTGATGGTGCGGTGGTTATACTTGGCGTTTTGCTTCTTGTTATAGTAGTTCTCGATACCTCCTTTTACCTCGAAGTAGATAAGCTGGCCAATGGGCATGCCGTAGTAGATGCGCACTTTCTGAGACACGGAGATCTCTAGGGTCCAGGTATTGCAGAAGCCTACATCGCCCTTGCCGGCCGTAGCGTGAATGTCAATGCCCAGGCGGCCCACACTTGATTTACCCTCCAGGAATGGCACGTGCGCGTGCGTTTCGGTGTACTCCAGCGTTACGCCTAAGTATAATCTGCCGGGCTGCAGTACGTAGCCTTCCTCCGGAATCTCAAAAACCTCAATCTGGTTGTGTTTGCGCGCGTCCAGTACTTCGTCTACGTAGCAGGCCAGGTAGCGGCCCAGGTGCACGTCGTAGGAGTTGGTGCCGAGGCAGGAGCGGTCAAAAGGCTCTACCAGGATGGCGCCCTTCTCCATTTCCTCGAGTATCTGCTTGTCTGATAAAATCATGTTGGTGGGTATTTTAGGAATGTAAAAGTAAGGAGAACCGCTGATTAAATCACAGGTAAATTAAAGATAACAAAAAATGCGCTGATTTTATACTTCTACCGGTAGCGGGAAAAGTATAAAACCAGCGCATCTTACGTAGGACTTGTTACCCGTTCAGAGCTTCCTGCAGCGCCTCGAAGTTAGCCTTCACATACTGCTCGGCCAGTTCGTCCGTAATAGCCGTGGACACGAACAGCGCCTCATACTGCGACGGCGCCAGGTACACGCCTCGCTGCAGCATGCCGTTAAAGTAGCGGCCAAACAAAGCCGTATCCGAAGTCTTGGCAGACTCAAAATCGTACACCGGTTCATCGGTGAAGAAGATACTGAACATGGAGCCCACGCGGTTGATGGTGTAGTTTACGCCTAGCTTTTGCATGTTCTGCTGCATGCCCGCCACCATTTTACCGGTAACTTGCTCCAGTTGCGTGTATACTTCCGGGTGCTCTTTCAGGTAGGTAAGCATAGCCATACCTGCTGCCATGGCAATTGGGTTTCCGGACAGCGTGCCCGCCTGGTAAACCGGCCCTGCAGGTGCCACATAATCCATGATTTCCTGCTTTCCGCCGTATGCGCCCACTGGCATGCCGCCCCCGATAATTTTACCCATCGTGCTCAGGTCCGGCGTCACACCAAACAGCTGCTGGGCGCCACCAGCTGCCAATCGGAAACCGGTCATTACTTCGTCAAATATCAGCACAATCCCCTCTTTGTCGCACAGCGTACGCAGGCCCTGCAGGAAGCCTTCGGCAGGAGGAACCAAGCCCATGTTACCGGCTACCGGCTCCAGGATGATAGCGGCTACCTGCCCTTTGTTAGCATCCACTAGGGTTTGTACGGCCTCCAGGTTGTTGAAAGGTGCCGTCAGGGTATCGTTGGCGGTACCTTTGGTGACGCCGGGGCTGTCGGGCACGCCGAGTGTAATAGCGCCACTGCCTGCGGAGATAAGGAAAGAGTCGCCGTGGCCGTGGTAGCAGCCCTCAAACTTAATCATTTTGTCGCGCCCCGTAAAGCCGCGCGCCACACGAATGGCCGACATGGTTGCCTCCGTACCTGAGTTCACCATGCGCACCTTTTCTATACTTGGCATCATGCTCACGATGAGCTCAGCGATCTCCACCTCCTTGCGGGTAGGGGCGCCAAAGGAAAGCGAATTCGGGATTGCCTGCATCACCGCCTCGTTCACCACTTCTGCCGCATGGCCCAGAATCATTGGTCCCCAGGAGTTTATAAGGTCGATGTAGCGGTTGCCGTCCTCGTCGTACATGTAAGGGCCCTTGGCCGAGACCATAAAGCGTGGGTTGCCGCCCACGGCCCTGAAAGCACGGACAGGGGAGTTAACGCCGCCCGGTATACTCTTTTGCGCACGAAGGAAAAGCTCGTTGCTTATAGGTGCTTGTACCATTAGTCTAATGTTTTAAATGTTGATCTTGCTTAAAGAACCGGGTTCACCACCGTTAGTTCGAGGTTTTCGAGCTTTAGGATAGGCACATACTGGTTGTCCGGCTGTACCTGCCCGCGCTGGCTCTGGTCGGTGTAGCCCACGCCGCTGTAGAACACGCCCGGCTTCAGGCCGCTTGTGGCTAGCTGTCCGTTAAATTGCGGTCCGTACTGGTGCAGGAGCTGCCCGAAGTAAAAGAGCATCTCGTAGCCCGCGTAGGCGTAAGGCGACGGAGGCAAGTTATACCTGCGGCTATACTTTTCGAGGAAGCTTTTGTTCAGGGAGTTCTGCTTGTTCACATACTTCGGGCTGATGAAGTATACCTGCAGGTAATCAAGCTGCTGCAGGGTAATCTGGTTGATATCCAACCAGCTGTCGTAGGTTATAAGCGGCAGCTCCGGAGCCTTACTTTGCAGAAGGCTGGTGGCGTTCATGGCCGCTGTCATTTTGCCGGAGAAAACTGCCATGTGTCCTGCGCCTTGCAGGTTCAGTGAGCGGAAAGTAGTAGCCGTGGCCGCTGCCTCAGCCGGGTTGATGCGCTTGAAAACCGTTACTTTACCGCCCAGCTTCTGGAACTGCCGGCGGTAGTTGTTCGCATAGGTAGTGTCGTCTTTCGTGTTCTCGTAAAGTATAACCGCTGTTTTCGGAGAGAAATTCTGGTAGGCATACGTAGCCGCCTGGCGGGCTTGCGTGGCCACCGACGACTCGAATAAGAACACATTGCTGTTCCCGGCAGCCATCTCCAGGTCCTGCGTAAGCGGGTTGATGACGTTGATGTTATGCTGTGCCCCGAAACGCGCTGCCACCCTGGCTGTTGTTTTATAAACCGGACCAATGATCAGGTCCATGCTTTTCATCTCAGGCGTGTCCAGTACGCGTTTTACCGTAGCGGTGTCGGCGCCGGCATCATACGTATAAAGGTTGATGTGGATGCCCATCTGCTGGAGCGAATCCTGCGCCATTTGCATGCCGGCGTACATATCCGTAATAAATTGGCTCTTGCGGGCGGTGGTGGCGTAATCCTGCTTCAGCTGGAAGGGGAGGAGCACGGCCACATCCATGCCCTGGCTTTTCATCGCATCTTTGCTCAGGTAGCGCTTCGGGTCGAGTTTGAACTCCTGCACCAGGCTCTCCAGCACCCGGCGGTCTTCGGGCTTATACCAGCCACCTACCAGTTTATCAGCAAAGGTCTGGGCCACCACTCTGTCAGAACCGTAACGGCGCATGAGCTGCTCATACTTGGGACGGTCGTTCAGGCGGGTGAGGTAATAGCGTTTCAAGCCTTCTGCATCCTTTGCTAAGGGGGTGCCCTGTAGCTCCTGCAGTTTGCTTAGGGCACGCTCATATTCGTTTTGCTCAAACAGAACATTGGCCAGCAGATAGTCCGCAT
Source organism: Pontibacter chinhatensis (assembly GCF_900113285.1). GTDB lineage: Bacteria > Bacteroidota > Bacteroidia > Cytophagales > Hymenobacteraceae > Pontibacter > Pontibacter chinhatensis. The sequence goes on along the minus strand of NZ_FOOT01000006.1, from coordinate 63,027 downwards.
CCGCCATGCCTCCCCAGTTAGCGTGCTGGTTCTGCAACTGCAGTAGCATCTGGTAGGCCTCATCAGCCTTCCCGGACTTAAGAGCGGCCAACGCATATAAATAAGAAGCCTCCGCAGCGTAAGTGCCGTTTTGAGATGCAAGGGGCTTTAGCTCGGCCATGGCCTGGTCGTAGCGCTGTTGCTGCAGCAGTACTTTGCCGTTGCCATAGGTGGTGGCCGGGTCCTGGGTCTGGGCCAGCGCCGGAAGGCTCAGGGCACTCAGCAGCGCGAGGCCTGCCATCTTCTTACAGAAGCTTTTATTCATACTTTGGTTTGTTTTGAACATGCGAATGAGTGACTGCGTGAACAAAGTTGGATACTTCTTATTCACGCAATCACTCATTCAAAATTCATTCCTTTATACTTATTCCCACTCAATAGTGGCCGGTGGTTTAGAGCTGATATCGTAAACGACGCGGTTTACGCCTTTTACTTTGTTAATGATTTCGTTCGATACATCGGCCAGAAACTCATACGGCAAACGGCTCCAATCGGCGGTCATACCGTCTACGCTGGTCACAGCGCGCAGCGCCACTACGTTTTCGTACGTACGCTCATCGCCCATCACACCTACCGACTGCACCGGCGTCAGGATTGCGCCTGCCTGCCATACTTCGTCATAAAGGCCCGATTTCTTCAGGTTGCTGATGAAGATATGGTCTACCTGCTGCAGTACGTGGACTTTCTCCGGCGTGATATCACCCAGAATACGAATGGCCAATCCTGGACCCGGGAACGGATGGCGACCGATGATGATGTCGTCGATGTGCAGCGCTTTGCCTACCAAACGCACCTCATCTTTAAATAGTGTTTTCAGTGGCTCCACTACTTTCAGTTTCATGAAGTCTGGCAATCCACCCACGTTGTGGTGCGATTTGATGGTGGCAGAAGGACCTTTCACACTCACCGACTCGATTACGTCCGGGTAAATGGTGCCTTGGGCCAACCATTTCACGTCCTCAATCTGATGCGCCTCGTCGTCGAACACCTCAATAAACACGCGGCCGATGGCTTTGCGCTTCTGCTCCGGGTCGGTGAGGCCGGCAAGGGCGCTGTAGAATTTATCTTTCGCGTCCACGCCTTTCACGTTCAGGCCCATGTGCTTGTAAGAGTCCAGCACAGTTTCGAACTCGTCTTTGCGCAGCAGGCCGTTATCTACAAATATACAGTATAAATTTTTGCCGATGGCCTGGTGGATGAGCATGGCCGCCACGCTGGAGTCCACCCCGCCGGAAAGGCCAAGTACTACTTTATCGTTACCCAGTTGTGCTTTCAGCTCGGCCACGGTAGAGTCTATGAATTGCTCGGAAGTCCAGTCCTGGGCGCAGCCGCAAATGTGCACCACGAAGTTGCGGAGCAGGGCCTTGCCTTCCTCAGAGTGTGTTACCTCCGGGTGAAACTGGATGCCGTATGTCTCCTGGTCCTTGAGCTTGTAGGCAGCCACGCGCACGCTCTCGGTGCTGGCAATTACCTCAAAATTAGCAGGGATTTCCTTGATCGTATCGCCGTGCGACATCCAAACCACAGAACCCAGGGTGAGTTCTTTCAGCAGGCGGTCGTGGTTGTGTAGCTCGCTCAGGCGGGCGCGGCCATACTCACGGATGGTGGAAGGCGTCACCTCGCCACCGCGCTCGTGCGCGATCAGCTGGGCACCGTAGCAAACGCCCAGTACCGGGAACTTGCCCAGGAATTGATCCAAATTAATAGTGGGATGTTCGGCATCGCGTACCGAGCAGGGGCTGCCCGACAGAATTACGCCTTTAACTTCGTCTGTGATCTCCGGAATATGGTTATACGGATGAATCTCACAGTACACATTAAGCTCGCGAACCCTTCTGGCAATTAGCTGGGTGTATTGCGAACCAAAATCGAGGATGAGAATTTTTTCTGGCATGTGCAAAGGTAAGGTAGTTTGGGGGTATTAGGCAATTTATTTTGATGTTTACTCTATTGGGATTGATTCCAAGTGCCGGAATACCCATACTCGCAAGTTTCTCCTATCCGGCGCAGGTCTTGATATCCGGAATTGTTGAGCCATTTACCTATACTTAATACTTGGCGATTCATACTTTATTTTCGCTGGCGCGAGCTTGTAGCTCGTGACTTTTATACTTGCCGATTTATACTTTTATACTTGGTGGTTTATACTTTCCTAGCCACAGCTCCCGTCCTCTCGAACCAGGCTATCCTTACTAGCTCCTGTTCATCCTCTAGTTCCCACAAACGTCCCGTTTCATCTCCTGCTTTGGTGCCCTCCTAGGCCGGGAGGCCTCGTTTTCCCGCTCGGCGCTGGGAGCTTTTCCTGCCCTCGTGCCTCGGGCTGCCTGCGGCACCGGAAAAACTCGCATAGGCGCCTCCCGGAAAAACTGGGAATAGAATCGATAGCCGCTGCCACTGCTGTCATCTCGACCACCGGGAGAGATCTGAATAGAATTCCCGATAGATCTCTCGTGCAACTCGAGATGACAAGGAAAGGAGCAAGTATAAACTCCCTCCCCTGTTTTTAGGGGAGGGCAGGGGTGGGGTGATAATTCCCCGCCTTAGCCAAGGAGGGGCAGGGGTGGTTGGACCCGGCATTGCAATCTCACTTATCCTTTAATCCCGTAAATCCTGGTGCAGACAATTTTTAATCCTTTCACCATCAGCAGCATCCCCATTAAACTGATCTTTAATACTTATTTTTTATACTTTGAGCTTGCACTTGAAGATATTCTTCGTACTTTTGTAACGGCAAATCGGCACGGCCAGCTCCCGCTGAACTCCCCCAGGACCGGAAGGTAGCAAGGGTAGGTGGTTGAAGCGGCGCGATGTTGGTTTGCCACTTTTTTTTGCCCCTACCTCAACTTTTGCACCCCGCAAATTTCACACATTTCTTTCCGGATTCTGGATTAATACTTTAGCTTTGTAAGTATAACATATAGTATCTGGGACTATGAAATTCTTTATCGATACAGCCAACCTGGATGAAATCAAGGAGGCACATGACCTGGGCGTACTGGATGGTGTAACTACCAACCCCTCGCTGATGGCCAAAGAAGGCATTACGGGCCACGACAACATCATTGCGCACTACAAGAAAATCTGCGAAATCGTGGATGGTGACATTAGCGCCGAGGTAATTGCGACGGATTATGAAGGGATTATCCGTGAAGGAGAGTTCCTGGCCGAACTGCACCCCAACATCGTAGTGAAGGTTCCCATGATCCGCGACGGCGTAAAAGCGATCCGCTATTTCAGCGAAAAGGGCATTAAAACTAACTGTACGCTCGTTTTCTCTGCTGGCCAGGCGCTACTTGCCGCCAAAGCCGGTGCCACCTATGTGTCGCCTTTTATCGGTCGCCTGGATGATGTTTCCACGGAAGGCATGCAGCTGATTGACCAGATTGTGCACATTTACGGCAACTACGGTTACCAGACGCAGGTGCTGGCGGCTTCGGTGCGCCACGTAATCCACCTGGTGCAGTGTGCCGAGGTGGGAGCCGATGTGGTAACCTGCCCGCTGAACGTAATCACAGGTCTGCTGAAGCACCCGCTGACGGATATTGGCCTGGAGAAATTCCTGTCAGATCACGCAAAAGGTAACAAATAAGTATTGATGAGTAATGATGAATGGGTAATGCATCAAAATGCGACTCTTACACATTCATCATTATTAATTACTCATTCCATAAGATGTATATCATCAAAGTTAAGGGCAAGGCCAAAATTCCGGACTACATACAGCTCCGCGATGAGAATTTTGTGTTGATAGCCTACTTTAGAGCTGATCGTCCGCTCAAGAACCTCGACAGGTATGGTTTGGAGGGCAAAGAAGAAGCCCTGGCCGCCCTGATAGACTCGCTTGAGTTCGGTAAACTACAGAAATTAGATATTTAAAGCGTACGTATGAGTTTTTCCTCTTCGCCGGTGGTGTCGTTGCGCGACGTCACGATTTACCAGGATGTGCAGACTGTGCTGAGCAATGTGAATTTTGACGTGGAGAAAGGGGAGTTTGTGTACCTGGTGGGCCGCACAGGAAGCGGTAAAAGCTCGCTGCTGAAAACCCTTTACGCCGACCTGCCTCTGCAGACGGGAAACGCTGCCGTGGCTGAATTCCAGTTGGGCAAGCTGCGCCGCAAGCAAATCCCTTTTCTGCGCCGCAAGCTCGGCATCATTTTCCAGGATTTCCAGTTACTCTTCGACCGCACGGTGGCCGAAAACCTGGCTTTTGTGCTGAAGGCAACCGGCTGGAGCGACAAGTCGAAGCGCAAGCAGCGTATTTCGGAAGTATTAATGCGTGTGGGTTTGGATGCAGCGGCCAACAAAATGCCCCACCAGCTTTCGGGTGGGGAGCAACAGCGTGTGGTGGTGGCGCGAGCCCTGCTAAACGAGCCTGTTATACTTTTTGCCGATGAGCCTACCGGTAACCTGGATCCGGCCGTAGCCGACGGTATCATGAAGCTTTTCCAGGAAATTAACAACCACGGTACGGCTGTGCTGATGGCCACGCACAACTATGAGATCATCCAGCGCTATCCGCAGCGCGTGCTCAAGTGCGAGGACGGCCGCGTGCTGGACTCTAAGGTAGAGGAGTTCAACCTGGTAAACGGTTATCAGTAAGGCTTATACTTTAAGGATTTATACTTTGCAAAAAAGCCTCAGTCATATTAAAATATGGCTGAGGCTTTTTTGATTATAATGTGTTCGTGCTATTATACTTTGATAAATCAGGTAAAGTATAACTTTAGATAATTGCACCGTTTTTGGGGTGGAAACAAGTATAGATGCCGGTAGTGCCAGGGGGTATACTTTTCCTCTTCGATAACCTTTGCTTAAAGCCTTCCTTATATTTGTGTATCATCAGCCCTGATTCATTACGATGGAAGATATTAAAATGACCTCCACCAAAGCCCTGTATGCCAAACTGAAGCCCGAGCTTGATGCCGCTTTCAGCACGGTGATGGCAAGTATGGGAATGGAGGAGGGGCAGCAGGTGCAGGCTTTTGCAGAAAGTATAGTTAACTATTTACAGGTGCAGCACGCCACGCCTTGTGCCAACGGTGCCGATGCTCTGCAACTAGCTTTGCTATCCCTGCAATTGCCCGTCGACACGGAAGTTATACTTCCTGCTTTTGGCCACGAGGCCATCGCAGCAACAGTGGCTGCGGCAGGCTTGCAGCCGGTATTTGCAGATGTGGATGCGCAAACTTTCACACTCGACCCTGCCTCAGTAGAGCGACATATTACACCTGCTACTGGAGCGATTGTGGCAGTGCATCAATTCGGGCAGTGCGCGCCGATGCAGGAGCTGTTGGAGCTGGCCCAAAAGTATAAACGTTGGCTGGTGGAGGATGTGACGCAGGCGCTGGGGGCAGTTTATGTTGGGGAGGATGAAAAGGAGCGGAAAGCAGGCGCTATCGGTCAAGTGGGCTATACTTCCTTCTTTCCGACAAAGCCTCTGTTAGATTCCGGTGAAGGCGGCGCGGCTTTTACAAAGCAGACGGAACTGGCGGAGCGAATGCAGCAAATCTCCCAAAACGGCAGGAACGGAAGGTATACTTTCAACTCACGGCTGGACACGCTGCAGGCGGCCATGCTGGATGTGAAGCTAAAGTATACAGACGAATATAATGAGGCGCGGCAGGAGATTGCCCGTTTTTACGACAACGCTTTTGCCGAAACCGAACTGGTGCAGGCACCGCAGCGGGCTACCTACAGCTCGCAGACTTACCACCAGTATACCATCCAAGTAGCGCCTGAAGTACGTAACGGGCTGCAACAACACCTGAGCGATAACTTTATCCCAAGCGCCGTCTATTACCCGCAGCCGCTGCACCTGCTGGAAAAGTATACTTCCGGTAAGTATAAACCCGGTGACTTTCCGGTGGCGGAGCTGCTGAGCGAGAGTGTCTTGTCCTTGCCCATGCACTCGGAGCTGAAGGAGGACCAATTGGCTTATATCTGTTTGCATGTGCTAAATTATGTTAAGCAGAATAGCTGAGATTCGGAGTTTAAGAGTTAGAGAGTTTGGGAGTTGTAGAGACGCAATACGTTGCGTCTCAAGAGTTAGAAAGTTTGGAAGTTAGAAGGTTGAAAAGTTAGAGAGTTATAAAGTTGTGCTCTCGCTCGCCTCTGGCGAGTGTGTGACATTGACTGGCCTCTGGCCAATTTATATTTTATCCTCGGGTATTAGTGACGTCGAGACGCCGCCTGATAACTCTCGCTTGTCAGAGGCAAGCGAGGGAGTACAGTACACGCAAAGCAAGTGAATTTGTATAGATAGGTAGGAATGAATGAATCCTGTACATCCTTTAATCCTGAAAATCCTGATTCAGACAACTAACAACCAATAACGAGCAAGGAATTACAACTTCCAGCCGGTGATGCCGAAAATTACTTTGCGGAGCCAGGCGTTCATTTCGGGATAGATGTTCAGGTTGAGGGCCAGCCCCAGGTAAAGAGCCGTAATCAGCAGCGAGCGCACGATGATGTCGAGGAACACGTTGCCGAGGTAGGGCAGCAGGTAGGAGGCTCCCAGTGTGGCCGCCGCGATGGCCGTGATAGCCAGGGCGTGCCAGGTAAAGGGCTGGATGTGGTAGATAACCTTCACAAAGAGCAGGCGCGCCAGGTTCATGAAAACCAGCGATAACATCGAAGCAAAAGCTGCCCCCTCAATGCCGTACCGCGGAATAAAGTACCAGTTCGTCCAGATGGTGAGGCCGGCCAGCACCACGTTAAAGCCCAGGTCCCATTTATACTTATCCGAAGTGGCTAAGATGGCTCCGTTCAGGCTGGTTGCCAAGTCCACCAAGCGGGCCAACGCCAGGAACAGCACCACGTACTTGCCGCTGCGGTAACTCTCGGGCATAAAGTCGTAAAGGTTGTCGATATTGGCCCAGATACCGATAAAGAGCAGCAGCCCCACAATCAGGTTAATCATTGTCACGTGCTGGTAGAGGGTACCTATGCCTTGCATGTTGCGCTCTTTCCAGAACTCGGCCACCTGCGGGTGCGCAATTTTAAGTATGGAACGACCAGGAACAAGTATGGCGCTCGTCATAAAGAAAGCAGTGGTATAAATGCCGTTGTCGGATAGGCTGTAGGAGGAAATCATCACTTGGTCCACCGTGGTGATGATGGTTGTGGAGATGCTACCCAGCAAGGTGAAAAAGCCATAATAAAATAGCTCGCGGAGCGGCACAATGCGCATCACTGCCAGCGAGGGTTTCAGGTGCAGCTGCTTCAGCCAAATGGTATAACCCACCAGCACCAGCGCTCCCACCGAATTCACCACGATGTAGAGCAGTACGAAGGTGTGAAACTCCATCACCCCCAGGGCATACACGCTGATGAGCACTGTAGTAAGAATACGCAGCAGGAAATCCTGCACAAAGGAGGAGACAATGGTTTTATAGAGCGAGCGCAGGTACGCCGTGAACATGTTGAACAGCAGCGTGAACAGCGAAAGCGGAATTAGGTAATAATAGTAATCGAGGATGAGCGGCGAGTTCTCGATGTAATACTCGACCACCAACGGTTTGCAGAGCAGAAAAACAGCCGTGGAAAGTATAAACCCGAGCAGTGGCACCGACAGCAGCAGAAACAGGAACCCGTTGTGCTGCTTTTCCGGGTCGCGGAAGTAGGGGAAGTAGCGCACGCTCATGTTCACAAAGCCCAGGGCCGAGAACTGCGCGTACATCACTGAAATAGACAACAGCAGGCGCGTAAGGCCCACTTCAGCCTCGTCCATGAAATTGGGGAAGAGCAGCACCGTGTTCACATAGCCGATCAGGATGCCGGCATACGAAATGGTGGTGTTCCAGATTCCTTCGCGCTGTAAGGTTCTGCTCATGGGCTACACAGGGTGAACCGCAAAAATAGCAAATCCGGGGTATTTAGTTGTTGGTTGTGAGTTATTAGTTATTGGTGAGAATTAGCCTTTGCCATAGCGGCTGCTTCTGCGCAAGTATAAAACGTGGCGCCAGCCGACTTGAGGTGCTGCAGGATTTTCTCCAGCACCTCGCGCCAGCCGGGTTCCCCCTTCGGCACGGCATACTCGGTGTAGCGGGAGTAATTCTCGTTGTGCCACAGCAGCGTGAATAGGCCCTTGAACTTCTCTACCTCCTGCAGCATCGGCTGTACTTTCTCCAGCGCTTCCCGCGGGGTCAGGTGCATAAAATTCACATCGTAGAGCGTGGTATCCATCAGCAGCAGGGGGAGCTCCAAATACGTATGTGCCCTTTGGTTCTGGAAATCAAAAGGGTAGAAGGGGTGGCAGTAGGAGTTGCGGAAACCGAAGTGCTCGGAGAAGCCCAGCGTGCTGTCGTAGGCCAGGTTGCTTTGCTGCAACACCTGCGGGGTGGTTTCGGGTTGGTAGCAGAGGTAGTGGAAGCGGTTGCCCTGGGGCTGCAGCGGCAGTTTGCTCCGGTCCTGCTTCAGTTGCACCAGGTCGTTGGCCGTTCCGAAACTGCCGTGCAAAGCCACCTCATGCCCACGCTCCGAGATTTTCTGCATCAGGTGCTGGTACTTCAGCTTGGTGAGGTCGTGGTCGGCGTTGGGGTGCCCGTTGTAGCGCTGGTTGCTGGGCAGGAAAAAGAAAGTAGCCTTGGCGCCATACTTTTCAGCCGTGGCCATCACCTCAGGCAGGTTGTTCCAGGCATCTTTCCCCACGGCCTTTTGCAGCAGCACCTTTGTCAGGTCCAGCCCTTTGGCATGAAACAGCAGCTGCTTGCCCGCCACCTGCCAGGCCGAGTGCAACCGGTCCACGTCGCAGGTGAGGCAGGTGGCCAGGCTGTTGTTGCCCCAGTGGTCGTGCTGCAGCGTAAAACCATAAACCCGCTCCAGCACCTCACGCAATATCGCAAAGTAGTAGTTCACGACCGGTTTGGTGACGAAGTTATACTTTGCCTGCACGCTGGCCTTGTACGTATAGCGCTTGAAGCGGTCGCGCTCCGGACCGTAGTACTCCTGCCAGCCGCTGAGCAGGTAAAAGGTAGAAGCGATGATATCGTAGTTTATACTTGCCGAGCCGTCCGGGTGGTAGGTGATGAGTTCCGCCTGGTCGTCTTCCTCAAAAAAGAAAGGCAGTTTCTCCCCATGCCATTCCTTCCAGACAAACTGCTGCGGACGCGGGCGCTTTTTCTCAAAGAAGCTGCCGCTATACTTTTTGATGGTGATTTTGGCATCACCGCCCGAGCCATAGTTAAATGATAAGCTTTTTGCCTTGGGGTAGAGGAGGTGGAAGTGCTGTAAAGTATAATCGTAGATGTATTGCATATGGTATTAAAGCAGGAACTCCTGGATGTGCCTCAGCGCCAATTCTGCGCTACGGCCATCAAATGGGGTACCTACGGTTGCGTTAAAGTAGCTTGCTCTACTGTAAACGTTGGGTTTGTGCTCTATATTCTCTCGGAGTACAAATATTAATTCTTCCGGTCCCGCCACAGTATCAATCAAACCGTGTTGTACAAAACCGTAATAGTCCTCCAACTTATGCTTCGGGTTGAAGTCGTAGAAGATGGACCAGACGTTGAGCAGCACCGCCTCGAGGTGAATACCAGAGTTGCCACTAAGCTGCACATCCACCTGGCGCAGGTAATCAAAGGTAGGCACCGAGCGGCTGTCGGAGAGGCTGATTTGGGGGCTTATACGTTGGAGCTTGCCAAAGTTTCGAGTGTCGCGCGGGTGGGGGCGGAGTATAACCTTGAGTGTAGGTAGTTCTCCAGTGAGTAGGGTTAGCAATTTTTCTACTTCTCCCAGGTCATCCATCAGGTTGCAGCCGATGCCGATGGTTTGAATGGCCTCGCTTGTGTTCCGGAAGGGCACATAGGCGTCGGCTTTAGGCATGCCAATCAGTTCCACATTCCCTTCCACAGGACCGCATTGTTTATACTTGTCCAGCGCATCCTGCCCCTCCAGCAGGTTCAGGTCATAAGCCAGCGGCGGGAACATGGGGCTGACGCTGGCGTGCTGGATGTATACCGTTTTGATGCCCATTCTTTTTGCCGCTAAGAGTAAGGCGCGGGCATCGGCGTTGTGGTCGTTGGCAAAGACAATGGCCTGGGGTTTATACTTCTGTAGCTTGCGCAAGTATACTTCGTAAAAGCCCACGGCATCAAACAGCACATCGAAAAAACGAACCGTACTCGCTTTTTTATACTTTAAAAATTGAAGGAGCAGCGGCAACAACTTATAGTAGTACAGCAGCTTGCGTCGCAGCGAAAGGCGCTCTACCGCTGTGTTATACTTGCCAATCTGCTTGCGCTGTCCTGCCACAAACATAGCATCGGGCAGGGCTTCTTCTATAAACTTGAGGCTGTCGTAATTATTCTGGCTCACCACATACAGCCATACCTTGCCGCGCAGTTTCTCCGGCCGCTCTACCGACTCAAACAGGTTGCCCAAGAGGCGCACCACCGTATAACCGGCCATTTTTAGCAGGCGCATCAATGGGTTTTGGGGGGATACGGCACTCCTGGCACTTTCCGGGAGGCGTAGAAAAGCCTCTGAAAAGTGCAGATACAGGATGTCGCTATAGAGGGTGAACCACTTGCGCATGAGCTATACCAGGTCCCAGTTGAGCGGTGTGCCGGCCTTGATGTCCTGCTTGGCCACTTTGCCCAGCAGCGTGTCGTAGTGCTTGGGGGCCAGGCCCAGCCCCGGACGAATAACGCGGATGTTCTTCTTGGTCAGCGGTTCTCCGGCTTTGATATCTTTGGCCGCGTACACCGAGCGCTTGAACAGGCGGCTCTTCTCCTCGGCCCGCTGCACTCCGTACTGCACCTGCCCCAGCGCCAGCCAGGCTCTTTCCGATTCCACCACCAGCGTGTGCAGCTCTTCGGGCTCGAGCGAGAAGGCCGAGTCCACCCCGCCATCGGCACGGCGCAGCGTGAAGTGCTTCTCAATCACAGTCGCCCCCAGGGCCACGGCAGCCACCGCGGCGCCCACGCCCATGGTGTGGTCCGAGAGGCCCACCTGCACCCCATAAAGCGCGCGCAGGTGCGGGATGGTCACCAGGTTGGTGTTCTGTGGCGTGGCCGGGTAGGTGGAGGTGCACTTCAGTAGGATAAGCTCGCGGCAGCCTGCCGCCCGCAGCACCTCGACGCCCTCGGCCACCTCCAGTACTGTGGCCGCGCCCGTGCTCATAATCACCGGCTTGCCAGTGGCGGCCACCCGGCGCAGGAGCGGATGGTCGGTATTCTCAAAGGAGGCTATCTTGTAAACCGGTGCCCCGAGCTCCTCTAAAAAGTCCACGGCCGTCTCGTCGAAGGGGGAGGAGAAGGCGAGCATGCCGCGTTCTTTTGCCCTTTCAAAAATAGGCTTATGCCACTCCCAGGGGGTATAGGCTTCCTTGTAAAGGTCGTAGAGCTCGCGGCCCTTCCACAGCGAGCCCTCATCCTCAATCGTAAGCGCGCCAGGCAGGGTCATCGTGTCGGCCGTGTAGGTCTGCAGCTTGATGGCGTCGGCGCCCGCGTCGGCGGCGGCATCCACGATGGCCAAGGCTCGCTCGAGCGATTGGTTGTGGTTGCCCGACATCTCGGCGATGATGAAGGGCTTGTGGGTAGGGCCAACCAAGCGGCCGGCAATGTTGATATCTTGAATCATGTTGCTTTCTGTCTTGTGTTTATACTTTGCCTGTTTCCAGCACGAAGCGGTACGCCTCCGGGTGCTCCGGGTCAGGCGCTACGTAGGCGAAGCCCGCTTTCTCAAAGGCCCTTACGGAGGCGATATTGTCCCGCTGCACCAGCCCCTCCACCAGCGCGACTTCCGGGTGCTCGCGCTTTAGCTTCTCCACGCCTTTCAGCAGCACCGTGTGCCCGAGGCCCTTGCCGCGGTAGTTCTTGTCAATCAGGTAACTGAGGGTGGCCGTGCTGCCCGAGATGCTGAAGCGAATCTGGGCAGCTGGCACGCCTTGGACCTCTGCTACATAAATAGGAGTGTTATTGTCTGCAAGCCTGGCTCTAAACCAAGCCTGGTGGTTGGCCAGCGGTATGGGTCCGGGGTTAAACGACTGCCGCCGCACCTCGGGGGCGTTGTTCCAGTGGTAGATAAGCAGCAGGTCGTCCTCGGTCGCTTGCCGGAGGGTGAGGCTGGCTGAGCGGCTGAGCCTATGAAACTCCCCAAGCAACCGCTCCGGGCTCTTGCCGTCGAAGTAGCGGCGCTGCTCCTGCACCTGTTGTGTAAAAGTCTCCTCTATACTTACCGGGTTTATACTTTTCAGTAGTTTATACTTTTGAGCGACGCCCGATGAGGTCAGGAAGCTGTAGAGCCCCGCTTGGTTATCGGCCGTCTGCAGCACGTAGAGCAGGCCACCCACGGCAGCGTATTCGTAGGCCACGCCGCTAGCCGAGGTCACAGCCACCGCGCAGCGCTGCATCAGGCGGCACATTTCGTCAGCGTCCAGGTTTTGGTGCAGGGTGATGCTTTCCAGGTCCCTGAGCCACGTTTGCAGCTCCTCCAGGTGCCTATAAGCGCCGCCCACCACTACTTCGATAGTATGTATACTTTTATACTTGCTCAGCTCCCTTGCCAGTCGCAAGGTATGGTTGTCCGGGTCGGCCCCGCCCAGGCTCAGCAGCAGGCGCAGCGGCCCCTCCGGCACTTCTCTTTCATTCCTGGAGGCCTCCAGGAAAGGCGGGCGCAGCAGCGCGTAAGCTGGGCCCAGCAGGAGCCGGGTGTAGGGAGCGGTTTTATACTTCTCTTTTTCTACGCCGCCTGCAACGTTGAGCACCGCGTCGGCCACAAAAGGATAGGCCTGGATGTCGTCGAGGCACACCAGGGCGCAGCCGTGGTTTTTGATGACCTGCTGGTAGGCCGTATCAAAGCGATAGCCGTCGAGTACCACCACGTCCGTCGGGCGCAGCACCTGCTCACATAAGTATAACGCTTCCTGCGCGCTTACCTCTTGTTCCTGTAGCACAATGACCTCCGTACACACCTCACGCAGCTGTCGCGCCAGCCCTTCCTCCGGGGCTTGTATAGCAAACACGCAGCGAGACTCGCCGGAGAGCATCTGCGCCAGGGCCAGCGAGCGCACCACGTGCCCCAGCCCGATGCGGCTGTTGCCGTCGGCGCGGAAAACCACGCGTGGCCTCTCGGGTGCTATGGCAGTGCTTTGCTCAGTCAATGTTGTGCAGCAGTTTATACTTGAGTTCGGCCAGCTTCCAGTCCGTTACCGAGTCGATGTCCTGGGCCTCGAGCTCGGAGAGTTCGATGACGCCGGAGTTGCCGGTGAAGAGTTTTTTATCCTCCAGAAATGTATCTACCCTGAACCAGTAGAACTGCCCGGCGTCGTGGAAGGCGGCGGGCAGGTCCTGCGAGCGACTATTCAGGTGCTCGGGCCAGTTCATCGCGGCCTTGCCCTGCTCTACCTTCAGGCTGCGCCAGATGGGGTAGCTATACTGTAAGACCGGGAACACCGTATCAAAATCTCCCTCTTGGAGCTTTTTGTAGCTTTCCTGCAGCAACTTTGCGGTCACAAAGGGGGCAGTGGGGTAGAGGCAGCAGGCCGCCTCGAAGGATTTCCCCTGCGCTTTATACTTTAACAGTACCTCCTCCAGCACCTGCGCGGTGGTGGCAAAGTCATCCGACGCCCCAGTACTTCTCAGAAACGGCACGTTGGCACCGTACTCTTGGGCTACATGAGCAATCTCCTCGTCATCGGTGGAGACCATCACCTCGGCAAACAGACCTGAGGCGAGCGCAGCCTCAATGGAGTAGGCGATGATAGGCTTGCCCAGGAAAGGGCGGATGTTCTTTCTGGGGATGCGCTTGCTGCCTCCGCGGGCGGGTATAATGGCCAGGCTTTTCACTGCTGCACAAACTCCTTCACCTTCTTAATCACGAACGCCTGCTCTGTCTCGGTCAGCGTCGGGTACATGGGCAGGCTCAGGCACTCAGCGTAGTAGTGCTCGGCCGCCGGGAAGTCACCCTTCTTATACCCCAGGCTGCGGTAGTAGGGCATCGTGTGGGCCGGAATGTAGTGCACCTGGGCAAAGATGTGGTGCTCGCGCAGGTAGTCGTAGAGCCCCTTGCGTTCGGGCACGCGGATGACGTAGAGGTGGTAGGCGTGGCCGGTCTTCTCGCCGTGCAAGGCTTCTGGAGTAGTGGTCAGCGTCTGAATGCCTGCCACGCCGGCGAAGGCCTCGTCATACACGTTGGCGATAGCTCTCCTTCGCTCCAGGCCCTCCTCGGCACGGCTCAACTGCGAGAGGCCCAGGGCGCAGAGCATGTCGGGGATTCTATAGTTGTAGCCCAGCTCCTGCATCTCCATGTACCAGCCGCCGTGATTCTTCTCCATCAGCGCCGGGTCGCGCGTAATGCCGTGGGTGCGGTAGAGCAGCAGCTTCTGGTAGAGCTCCTCGCTGTTGGTAGTCACCATGCCGCCTTCGCCTGTGGCAATGTGCTTAACAGGGTGGAAGGAGAAGATGGCCAGGTCAGCATAGTTGCCGTTGCCGCAGTGCTGTTTCTCCCCTTGGCTGTCAATAAAATAGCCGCCCGGAGAGTGGGCCGCGTCCTCCACCAGCCACAGGCCGTGTTCATCGGCCAGTTGGCGGAAGGGCTCCAGGTTTACCGGGTTGCCCGCGAAGTCTACGGGGATGATGCCCGAGTAGTATCCCTTGGGCTTGCTCTCTATCAGCTCACGCACCTTCTCCACGTCCAAAAGGGCCGTGTCGGGGTCGATGTCGCTGAACTCAACTTGGCCGCCGCAGTAGCGCACGCCGTTGGCCGAGGCCACGAAGGTGATGGGCGTGGTGATAACTCTTGACTCCTGGCTAACGCCTAGGGCAAGCGAGCACAGGTGCAGCGCGGCCGTGCCGTTGGCACAGGCCACGGCGTACCTGGCGCCCACATAGCGGGCGAAGGCCTGCTCAAATTCGGCCACCTTCGGCCCCTGCGTCAGAAAGTCCGATTGCAATGTCTCCACCACCGCGGCGATATCTGCTTCGGTGATGTGTTGGCGGCCGTACGGAATAGGATTCATACTAAATTTCCCAATGAGTAATTAATAATGATTAGTTGAGTTTGGTGTGAAGGAACAGTTAGCTCTGGTTTTAAGCGTACCAGACAGTAATCATTCATTCATCATTACTCATTATACATTAAACGCCGGGTCTACGTGCTGGCGGATTTGCTCCCGTAGTTGTTCTACGGTCAGCCAGTCGGTGTTGGTACCGGAGTTATACTTAAAGCCCATCTCTACCATCCTGCCGTTGTGGGCCTTGAGAAACTCCTCCACGCTCCAGATGGGGGTGGAGGGAAGTATGATGTAGTATTTGTCAAGCTCCACGGTATTGAGGGAATCGGTCTCGGTGATCATCTCCTCGTGCAATTTCTCGCCCGGACGGATGCCCACGATTTCCTGCTCACAGTTTGGCCCAATGGCCTCGGCGACATCGGTGATGCGGTAGGAAGGAATTTTGGGTACGAAGATCTCGCCGCCCCAATGGTGCTCCAGCGCATGAAAAACCAGCTCCACACCCTCCTCCAGGGAGATGTTAAAGCGGGTCATGTCAGGGTGAGTAATAGGAAGCACGCCGTCAGCGCGTTTTTTCAGGAAGAAAGGCACCACCGAGCCTCTGGAACCAATCACGTTGCCGTAGCGCACCACCGAGAAGCGAATGTCGCGTTTGCCACGCATGTTATTGGCCGCCACAAAGAGTTTGTCGGAGCACAGCTTGGTGGCACCGTACAGGTTGATGGGGGCGGCCGCCTTATCCGTAGAGAGGGCCACTACATCCTTTACGCCACAATCCAGGGCGGCATTAATCACGTTCTCGGCACCAAGTACATTCGTTTTGATGCACTCCATCGGGTTATACTCCGCAGCTGGTACCTGCTTTAGAGCAGCGGCGTGAACAATGATGTCAATCCCCTCGCAGGCACGCTTGAACCGCTCGCCGTCGCGCACATCGCCAATAAAGTACCGGATAGAGTTATACTTACTGTGCGGGAACACCTGGGACATTTCGAACTGCTTGAGTTCGTCGCGGGAGTAGATAACTACCCGCCGCACGTTGGGGAAGCGGGCGTATACCATCTCCACAAACTTCTTCCCGAACGAGCCCGTGCCGCCCGTAATAAGTATAGCCTTGTTGTTAAGGTCTAGTGCCATGCTATTTTCTCTCTTTATACTTTGGGCATAAAATGGTCACCCAATCATGCTGCAAGATACTTATTTTAGCAAAAGCATGCTTGGGGAAGTATGGCTGCACATAAAAAGAAAGGCGGCCTAAAATAGCCGCCTTAAAAGAATTTTATACTTGCTGCATGACTTCTGCCAGGTTCAGTTCCCGGGTGGATATCTCCCGCATTTCCATCTTTCTGATCTTTCCGGTCACGGTCATTGGGAACTCCTCCACAAACTTCCAGTACCGGGGGATTTTGACTGTCGAGATTTTCCCCTTGCAGTAGGCGGTTAGCTCTTCCGGTGAGGTGGTGGCACCTTCTTTCAGCTTTACCCAGGCCATAACCTGCTCGCCATACTTGGCGTCCGGCACCCCGATGACCTGCACGTCCACCACATCCTTTTGCGTCATCAGAAACTCCTCCACCTCGCGTGGGGCAATGTTCTCACCACCCCGGATAATCAGGTCTTTGATGCGGCCCACGATCTTCACATAGCCCTCTTCATCCATTTCAGCCAGGTCGCCGGTGTGCATCCAGCCGTTTTGCAGCACTTTGGCAGTAGCCTCGGGCATGTCCCAGTATCCGAGCATCACGGAGTAGCCGCGGGTGCAGAGTTCGCCCTGCTCGCCGCGGGGAACAACCTGCCCGGTTTCCGGGTCCACTATCTTCACTTCCAGGTGCGGGTGCACGGTGCCCACCGTCGAAACGCGCTTGTAGAGCGGGGCATCCGGGCGGCTTTGGATGGAGACAGGGCTGGTCTCGGTCATGCCATAGCACACAGTCACTTCCTGCATGTTCATCAGCTGCTGCACTTTTTTCATCGTGTCGATGGGGCAGTTGGAGCCAGCCATGACGCCGGTGCGCAGCGAGGAGAAATCATACTTATGAAAATTGGGGTGACCCAGCTCAGCGATAAACATGGTAGGCACGCCGTAAAGCGAGGTGCATTTCTCGTCCTGCACCACCTGCATCACCTGTTCCGGGTCGAAAGAGGCGGCTGTGATGACCATGGTGGCGCCGTGCGTGATGCAAGCCATGTTGCCAATCACCATCCCAAAGCAGTGGTAAAATGGTACCGGAATGCATACGCGGTCCTGCTCGGTATACTTCAGAATTTCCCCGATAAAAAAACCGTTGTTGAGGATGTTGTGGTGCGAGAGAGTGGCTCCTTTGGGGAAACCGGTAGTGCCGGAAGTATACTGTATGTTAATCGGGTCGTCAAAGGTCAGCGACTGTTCCCGTGCCTCCAACTCCTGGGTATTTATACTTTTGCCAGCCTCCAGAAAAGCCTCCCAGTCGCGGTCAAAAATTACGGTTTGCTTCGGATACTCGCAGGTGGGGCGTATGGCTTCCAGCATCTCCACATAGTTGGTCTGCCTGAAGTTGGGAGCCGTTATCAAAAGGTTCACCCGGCTCTGGCGCAGCGCATACTGCAGGTCGTTGGTTTTATAGCCGGGGTTAATCGTGACAAGTATAGCACCTACGCGTGCGGTGGCAAACTGCACCAGCACCCACTCGTAGCGGTTGGCTGACCAGATGCCCACCCGATCGCCACGTTTGATGTTGTAGGCAAGCAACGCTTTGGCCACCTGCTCTACCTGCTCCCAGAACTCTTGGTAAGTGGCGCGGTAATTCTGCTCCACCATCACGAGCGCCTCGCGGTCTCCGTACTTTTTAACTGTTCTTTTCAGGCTTTGGCCGATGGTTTCGCCGAGCAAAGGAGTGGTGCTGGCGCCATGGCTGTAAGAAGGGGTATTCATATTTATTTGCGGTAATAAAAAGACACGCAAAATTCGGGCTTTAAGGCAGCTTGGGGTAAGTATAAAGGTAAGCTGCTACAATTTCTAAAGGAGAAAAAGCAAGTATAAGAGGCTAGTATAAAATGAGCAGAAAGACTATTTTACAGGAGTTTATACTTTAAATAAAAACAGGTATAACTACGATTTCTAACCCGGAAGGCAGCAGGTGCGAGTGAGCAGAAGTTGGAATTCCCCGGCAGAACGACTTCGCCGGAGAAGGAATTATACTTTAAATTACTTCAGCAGCTTTTCGATGATCCTGGCCAGTTCCCCGGTCAGGGACTCGCGGGAGAAACGGGAGTGGTTGATGTAGGGCAGGTCCAGGTTGGGGTTTATTTTCCAGGCGCGGCTGAGCTGCGTCATGTGGTCAAGCATCAGGTCGTAGGCGGTGTAGTGGAACAGGCGTCCTGCCCCGCACTCGTCGATGATATGGTCCATGTCAGAATGTACCGGCCCGAGGGCAATGATATGCTTGTTAGAAGCCAGGTACTCAAATAGCTTGCCCGGCACATTGGCGTATACATTCTCTACATCGGCTATGGCCAGGAACAGTACCGTGCTCTCCATCATATACTTTATGGCCTCCTGGTGTGGCACGTAGGGTATAAACTCCGTGATGCCCAGCACACCGGCCTTCTCGATGCGCTTTTTCATCCCCTCCGACACCTTGCCCACAAAGCGCAGCTTATAGTTTATCTCGTTGTGCACCGAAAGCAGGTGGGCCAGCACCTTCAGGAACACATCGATGTTATACTGTTCGGTGATGGTGCCGGTATAGGTTATCAGAAACTCGTCCTTGGGTGGGTTGCTGGGACAGGTGAAGTCGGCCCCGTCATACCCGTTAGAGATAACGTGCAGCTTGCGGGCGTCTATACTTGCCGGTTTGTTCAGGAAGAGGCGCTTGGTGTCCTCGCTTGTCACAATCACGGCGTCTGCCTGCTCCAGCACCTGGCGCTCATACTTCTGGTCGAGGCGTTTGGCAAGGGGCGTGTGCAGCAGCTGGTCGTAGTAATGGATGTTGGTCCAGGGGTCGCGCAGGTCGGCTACCCAGGGCAGGTTATACTTTTGCTTCAGCTTCAGGCCAATCAGCTGCGTGGAGTGCGGCGGGCTGGTCGTGACAATGGCTTTATACTTGCCGCTCTGCAACAATTCCTCCGCCTTGCGTATAGCATGCTTGTTCCAGCCCACGCGGGCATCTGGTATGAACAGGTTGCCGCGCACGAACTTGAAGATCTTGTCTACGAGAGTGTCCTTGGCCTGCTGGTTGGCAAAGCCGCTGTAGGGAATCTCTTTCTTGCCGGACAGCTTTTTATAGTACTCGAAAGGCTCAGAGGTGGCCGTGCGGTATACCAGCAGCTCCGCGGGAACTTCCTGGGCAAAGGATTCGTCCAGAAGGGGGTAGGAGGCCTGTTTCTCGTCTACCGTCAGCACGGTAGGCCGCACGCCGAACTGGGGCAGGTACTTACAAAACTTAAGCCCACGCTGCACGCCCGGCCCTCCGGATGGCGGCCAGTAGTAGGAGATGTAAAGTATGTCTGTCAGTTCAGTTTCTTTCAAAGCGATCGGCAATAGGCATTAGCTTTCAAATATAGTGAATAAATGTTTCACAAAAGGCTTTACGCAGCAATGTATCGGCTGTTGTGGCTATACTTTGCCGGGCCGGAAGCGTAAATTCTGATGTTGTGCAATAAAGTGGTAAGTATTCCTGAGAATCCTTACTTTTGTAGGTAAATCCAGAAAAAAGATGTTCGATAATTTAAGTAACAAACTAGACCGCGCCTTTAAAACGCTTAAAGGCCAGGGAAGCATTACCGAAATTAACGTAGCCCAGACCATCAAGGAGGTGCGCCGCGCCCTGGTGGATGCCGACGTAAACTATAAAGTAGCCAAGACTGTCACCGATAACATCAAGGAGAAGGCCCTGGGCCGCGATGTGTTGATCGCCGTATCGCCTGGCCAGTTGATGGTGAAGATCATGCACGAGGAGCTGACCGAGCTGATGGGTGGGGAGAAGCAGGACATCAACCTGAAGGGTGAGCCCGCTATTATCCTGATTTCCGGTCTGCAAGGCTCTGGTAAAACAACGTTTACCGGCAAACTGGCCAATTATATTAAAAGACAAGGCCGCTCTGTGATGGTAGCAGCCTGCGACGTGTACCGTCCGGCCGCGATTACGCAGCTGCAGGTGCTGGCCGAGCAGGTAGGTGTGGAGGCGTATACAGAGCCGGAGAGTAAAAACCCGGTGCAGATTGCCCTCAACGCGATTGAGCACGCCAAGAAAACGCACAAGAAAGTAGTCATCATCGACACCGCCGGTCGTTTGGCCGTGGATGAGGCGATGATGAAAGAGATAGAGGAAATCAAAAAGGCCATCAAGCCGACCGAAACCCTGTTTGTGGTAGACTCCATGACGGGCCAGGATGCGGTGAACACGGCCAAGACCTTTAACGAGCGCATCAACTTCGACGGCGTGGTACTGACCAAGCTGGACGGTGACTCCCGTGGTGGTGCGGCTCTTTCGATTCGTGCCGTGGTGGAGAAGCCGATTAAGTTTATCTCGACCGGTGAGAAGATGGAGGCGCTGGATCTGTTCTATCCGGATCGTATGGCGCAGCGTATCTTGGGCATGGGCGACGTTATCTCCCTGGTGGAGCGTGCGCAGCAGGCCTTTGACGAGGAAGAAGCCAAGCGTATCAACAAGAAGATCCGCAAGAACCAGTTCAACTTCGACGACTTCCTGACGCAGCTGGAGCAAATCAAGAAGATGGGTGACATCAAGGACCTGGTGGGGATGATCCCTGGCGTTGGAAAAGCACTGAAGGATGTGGAGATCGATGACAATGCCTTCAAGCCGATTGAAGCTATTATTAAGTCGATGACCCCGGCAGAGCGTGAGAACCCGGATATGATTAGCGGCAGCCGTCGTGCCAGAATTGCCAAAGGCAGCGGTACGGACATCACGCAGGTAAACAACCTGATGAAGCAGTTTAACGACATGCGTAAGATGATGCGCTCGATGAACAAGATGGCCGGCAAGCGCGGTGGCCTCGGCAACCTAGCGAATATGCTGAAGCGTTAAGCTGATTTTATACTTTATTTTAAGCGAGGGCTATACTTGTAATAAGTATAGCCCTCGCTTTTTTGTTAGATGGTCTGAGATGGAGAGGCTTTGCTTGGTGATACTTTATACTTGAGCTATACTTGCTGGTATACTTTAGCTGGCGCGAGCTTATAGCCCCTGTCCTTTTATACTTTGGATCTACTTTTCCTAGCCAACGCTTCCCGCAACTGGAGCTAAGCTATTCTTACTAGCTGCCGTTCATCCTCCAGACTTACTTACCTATTGTTTCATTTCCGGCTTTGGTGCCCTCCCAGGCCGGGAGGCCTCGTTTTCCTGCTCGGCGCTGGGAGCTTTTCCTGCCCTCGTGCCTCGGGCTGCCCTTGACGGGCACCGGAAAAACTCGCATAGGCGCCTCCCAGAAAAACTGGGAACGAACTCGATAGCTTCTTGCAATACAACGTGAACCAAGTCCCCCTTTGAAGGGGGTAGGGGGATGATAATCGCCTGCTGAGACAATTACTGGGATGAGACTCCATAGCTCCTGCTCTTGCTGTCATCTCGACCCAAGGGAGAGATCTCTTTAGAATTCCGGATAGATCCCTCGCGCTGCTCGAGATGACAGTAAAAGTAGTAATTATTATTCCCCTCCTCGGAGGGGCGGGGGTGGGTTTATACTTTGACTACGAAGATAATACTTCAGCACCAGTAATTACAGACTCCCCTCCTTGGCTAAGGAGGGGCAGGGGGTGGTTGGACCCGGCACTTCCAAACTCTTCTATGGCTAGTGGAGGGCCTGAGCGGGTTTATAAATACAATACAAACTCTCTAACTCCCAAACTCAACAACTCCTAAAGTCCCCAACTCCCTAATACCTTTGCTTATCCGGCTTCTTTTCCCAGGCCTCAAAAGCTACCTTGGCCTCCTCCGGGAGTAGCTGCACCATGGGGATGCGC
Source organism: Pontibacter chinhatensis (assembly GCF_900113285.1). Classification (GTDB taxonomy): domain Bacteria; phylum Bacteroidota; class Bacteroidia; order Cytophagales; family Hymenobacteraceae; genus Pontibacter; species Pontibacter chinhatensis. The sequence goes on along the minus strand of NZ_FOOT01000006.1, from coordinate 41,068 downwards.
CTTTTCTCAAGCGGCTTCTCGAGCTCCTCGTAGATAAAGGAGTCGTCGAAACCGATGCGGGCGGCGTCTTCGTGGCGGTTGCCAAAGTATACTTTCTTCAGTCTGGCCCAGTAAATGGCGCCCATGCACATCGGGCAGGGTTGGGAACTGGCGTACAACTCGCAGTCGGAGAGGTCGTGGGTGCCGAGTGCCTGGGTGGCGGCGCGGATGGCTTCCATTTCGGCGTGAGCCGTGGGGTCGTGGGAGTGGAGCACGTTATTATAGCCCCTGGCAATAATCTCCCCGTTCCGAACGATAACGGAGCCGAATGGCCCACCGTAGCCCTCCTGCATCTTTTCAAGGGACAGCCTGATGGCCTCCCGCATAAACTCCTCCTGCTTTGCCTGGTTGTTTTCCATAGTTCCTTAAGGTTGTAGTATGAAGTGTTTGTTAAATATGGTTTATACTTAGGCTAGTATGAAGGGACCACATTTCATACTGTATTTCTCACTGACACTTACTCCAAACCTAACGCTAAAGTTAGGCTCTGTGAAGCAGTTCAATATACGTAGTAGCGGGCAGGAGTCAGTGCGGCTACACAGGAATGCTGGGGAGGTAGCCGTAAGTAATGTGATGTTAAGAGGGCGGTAGGAGCAAGAGGTTCTCAGAAAAAGTTGAAGCTCTGGGTAGGCCGTCAAGAGGGGCCATTAGGTGCTGCTGAGGCCAAAAAGTAAATAGCTTATACTTCACTTGTGCGGTACGAATGCATACTCGAAGTATAAGCTATTGCAACTGTTTCCTCCTAAGAGGTGGTATGTTGGGTGATTATTACTATCAAAAAATATATCTATTGTAAAATAAGTTTAATATTTTCTTGCTTAAAGATTATTTACGAAGCTAATCCCTTAGGGTTATCATCTTTTTAAGTTTTATGCTGCGGCGGTAGGGTAGCAGAGATTGTAAAGACCGGGTTTAAGCATGCCTTCTTTAAGTTTTGAAAGATAATATCTTATAGTTTACCTGCGTCGTATCTGAGGGTATAGTACCACGTAACCAACGATATTGTATGAAGGGCATATTTAGAATTTTAAGCACATGTGCTGTGCTGGCAGGGCTGGTGCTTGGCTCCTGCACCGCTACCCGTGAGCAGCAGGTAGAGGACGACCTGGGCGACTTCAGGGCCTGGGTAAACGACTTTACGGCTAGCGTGGCCGACCGCACGGAGGAAGACTGGAAACGTGCCCGGGAGGATTTTAGCAAGCGCACCCAGGAACTGGACCGCAAGCAGGAAAACTTTTCGGACGAACTCAAGCAGGATTACCAGAACCTGAAGCAGGAGTTCCAGGATGCTGATGAAAAGTATAAGCGCAGCCACTCCGCTGGAGAGATGGAAGAATGGGAACAAAACCTGCTCGGGGAGTGGGCCACCACTACGCTAAATGAAACAAATGTAGAGGCCGCCTACGAAGCCTTTATGGAGCGCGTACGGGTTGAAAAAGAGAACTGGACGAACGAGGATTGGGAAATGGCCAAGCGGGTACTGGAGCGGCTCAATGAGCGCAAGGACGCGATAAGCGGTAATATCCCCACCGGATCAGAAGTGAAGATTAAGGCGCTGCAGATGGAGTTCCGCACTTTGGAAACAGCTGCCGACCTCTAAGCAGGGGCTATATGATAATCCTTCCCTCATACGGGTCGCCATAAAGTATAGATTGCTGTTGCTGATGCCTATGGCCAGATAGCCAGCAAAGTATAGCGTCAAACTGGTGCCAGTTTTCGGGAAGCGTGTGCAGTTTATAATTTAAGGTGCGCTGTAGGGCAGCAGTGTAATCCGGGAGTGCGGCTGGATCTTTTTTGTAGCCCTGAAGTTGGGGGAGCAGCAGCCTGACCGCCTCGGCAGGGTAGGTCTCCAACATGGCAACGCCCTGGTTTGCCATCAGCGCGCGCAACCGCATGGCCCGCGCCGTAAGCCCGCCCAGGAACATTGGCGACATGGCCTGCACCTCCCGGTCTGCCTGGCGGTAGAAGAAATCAGCGGCGGGGCTGGGTACTGCAAAGCCATATGCTTTGGGCAGGGTTAGCGGCGCGTCGATATAAATCACATTTGGGCTTTGCTGCCGCACAAGTTCCTGCAGCCACTGGTCCGCATCATTGCCCTTCTCGCATTGCCATACATACAGCTCTCCCTGCTGCACCATGGCGGCGGCCGTCGTCCCGGCAAGTTTGGAGCCAAAGTCTACCCCAAGGTGGTTGTCTTCCATACATCATACTATTGCTGCCCATTGCTGCTATACTCCCGAAGAGGGCTTATAGTTATGCGGAGCAGGAGAGCATGGTCAACCTGAATTTATAATGAAGCGATGTGCTGGAAACCTGTGGAGAAAGTATAAGTTGATGGCGAATTTATACTTTATATGCTATGTCTTAATTATATGAAGTACAACGAATAAAGGGATTTCGGAAGGGTGTCTACTATGCCTGCAGTTGGTTGATAAGCGCCTCCTTCTGGGCCATCATAATCTGCTTGTGGTGGATGAAGTGATCCTGCAGAAAGTTGAGCGTCTGGCAAATGGTTAGGTACCCCACCACCGGGTGCTTGAACACCCCTTTGGCCAGCAGCGCGGGCGGAAATCCGATTAGTTCGTCTTCCAGTTCAAAGCGCATCGTGTCCCACTGCTTGCGCAAGGCGCTCAGCTCCGATACCTCCGGCACGTTGGCCACAATGTCAGGGGCTTTAAATTTCTGCCCCGAGTGCAGTGCCACCTTCATCAGCAAGGCCTTTGCCTCCTGCGCGAAGGGTACGTCCTGCAGTTCCTCGGGACGCTGCAGCTTGTAGCGAATGTTTTCCAGCGTGCGTTGCTCCACCAGGATAAGGTGTGCCACATGTTGGTTTATACTCCACTTGCCGGGCGCAGGGGCTGCGTTCAACTGCTGATGGTCCAGTCCGTCCAGTTCATCTAGTAGAGGATTTCTGAGCTCTTCCAGACGCAAATACTTGGCTTCCAGTTTTGGGTTCATGAGCAGGTTATGGCTGAAGGCGTTAAGTGACATAGGCTTTGCTCTCAAAAAACGATGTTAAATCTATTGAAGTTTCGCAGATATGCAATATCACGATACTACTATTTTTAATATAAACGGCTGATGCAGTGATAACTGTATATAATGTCTTTGAATTTTATCATTTGATAAGTATAAATTGAGTTTGTCCGGACGCCTTTTGTGCCGAAATTGCAGACCTGAAAGTATAAGAGTACATGAAAAATGACCCGATTGGCGCTGCTGTGCTGGATTACCTAGCAGGAGCCGAAAATGCAGAGATCACCGTAGAAAGCAACCTGACCGAGGATGACGTGATTCCGGTGTATTACCTTTTCCGGACAGAAGAGCACATGCCTGAGCTGGAGGTACTTGCCCTAAACGCCTGCCGTGGAAGCGTGCTGGACGTGGGCGCAGGGGCTGGCTGCCACGCCCTGGCGCTGCAGCAGCGCGGAGTGGAGGTTACTGCCCTGGACATTTCGGAGGGAGCCGTGGAGGCCATGCAGCGGCAGGGCGTAATGCAGGTGCTGCACCAAAACCTGTTCGACCTGCAAGGCAAAAAGTATGACACGCTGCTGCTGCTGATGAACGGCATTGGGATAGCCGGCACGTTGGATGGCCTGCCGCATTTCCTGGAACACGCCAAAACCCTGCTCAAACCCGGTGGGCAAATCCTGCTGGAGTCATCCGACATCCTGTATATGTATGAGGAGGAAGACGGCTCGGTGCTGCTGGACCTGAACGCCGGCTATTACGGGGAGGTGAAGTATAACATGACCTACAAAGACCAGGAAAGCGGCTGGTTCAACTGGCTCTTCATCGACCCCTCCATCCTGGAAGACTATGCTCTAAACCACGGCTATACCTTTGAACTGCTGCTGGAGGGGGAAACGGGAAATTACCTGGCCAGGCTACGTGTGAAGTAGCAAGTGCGTGAAAGTATGATGAAGAAGTTCTCGATCTACAAACCGTACCGTTTTTACTGGACCAGAACATACATCAGTTATGCTTTTATAGCAGGTGTGGTGCTCCTCATTTTGGCCTTGAAGCATGTGGTGGGTACGCCCGAGTCCCACCCCATTTATTCTTACTTATCTGTTGCTCTCGTTCTGCCAGGTATTTACCACATTCTTCTGAGTGTGCTGGTGGTAAACAAGTATAGGCCCCTGAAAGGAGCGCTTGAAGGGCACATTGTTTTCAGCAAGGATGCCATTGAAATAGACAAACAAGTTTATCCGTTAAGTGCTATCAGGTATGTCGTATTTGAAGGGACAGATTGGCTCGGGGATGAAAGATCAGACAGAGGCTTCAGTAATTTTTTTGAGAACACCTTATCTCAGGGCGTAGAAAACACGTTGATACTGCATCTTCTGAATGGGCAGGTTGTAAGAACAAGGTTTCAGAAGCTATTTGCCTGCGAGCTGAGGGACGTCGAAGACACAATACTGCACTATTACCTCCACAATAAGCTTACCTACCTACAGACTGTAAATGCGCTATGCCTTGGAGACAGAGAGGAACAACATAAACTGAAGGAGATGAAGTTACATCAGACGGAAGCTAATCCCCTCCTGTAAGTATCATCGAGCTAGCGTTCGCCGTACGTATACCTGTTCTTGAGGGGCGTCAAGACCAGATATAAGTATGATTGCATGAACAAACAGCTAAAACGGAGCTGGAAACTCACCAAACTGACCTTTAAAGAGTTTGCAGACGACAGGCCGCTCGACTGGGCAGCCATCATTGGGTTTTATACGATTTTCTCCCTGCCTGCCGTGCTCATCATCACGCTGCGCATTGCCGGCATCGTATTTGGCGACGAGGCGGTGCAGGGGGAGCTGGCCAAGCAGATTGGCGGCATTGTGGGCCGCAGCAGCGCGCAGCAAATCCAGAACATTATTGAGAACGCCGACCGCTCCGCTTCTACCACTATTGGCACTGTCGTTGGCGTGGCCACCATGGTATTCTCAGCTACCACCGTATTCGTGTCGCTGCAGGACTCCCTGAACGCCATGTGGGAGGTAAAAGCCAAGGCAGAGCTGGGCTGGCTGAAGCTGGTGGTGGACCGTGTGCTGTCGCTGGCGCTGGTGGTGAGCCTGGGCTTTCTGCTGCTGGTGTCGCTTTCTGTTGATATCGTGATGGGGCTGGTCAGCGATTTTCTGCGGCAGGAGATGTCGGGTGTAGCTGTATACTTGATAACTGTGGGCAATGTGCTGATTTCCGTCCTTATCAGCACGGTCATTTTCGCGGCCATTTTCAAGGTGCTACCTGATGCTAAAATCCGCTGGCCCAATGTGTGGGTAGGCGCCCCCGTGACGGCCATCCTATTCGTGCTGGGCAAGTACATACTCAACATATACTTCCAGCACGACCCACTGGCCGATACTTACGGCGCGGCCGGTTCGCTGGTACTGATTCTGGTGTGGGTATACTACGCGGCAGTAATTTTCCTGCTTGGGGCCGAGTTTACGCAAGTATATTCCCGGGAGCACGACCGCGGCATCCACCCTCAGGACAACGCCGTGAAAGTGGAGACAAAAGAAATAGAGAAGAAAGAAGAATAAATAGGGGAGAGCCTTTAGCAGCAGCGGCCCAGTAGTTTACATACCGGGCCGCTGCTGCTAAAGTATGGCTACTTCACAAACCGTAGTTCTGCATTCACAGGGTTTCCGCCTGTAAAGGCTTGAATCAGCCTTCTGTCCACCCCGATAATGTCTCCGAGCAGATTCAGGTTGTCCACATCGATGGTAGTACTCAGGTCCATGTTCGTCATCGTGAGGCGCTCAATATCAAGTACGCCCAGGTTCTCCAGCGTAATCTGCGTCTCATCGTTGTTGAACTCCCAGCCGCCCTCATAGGTTTGGTCCTGGCCGTTAGCCTGGAAAGTAGCCTTGTAGGTTTTGTCCGCCTTTACATTCAGCCGCAACGTCTGGAAGGTATTTGCATTTTCGCCAACCCCCGGAATCAGGGACACATCGATGCTGTTAAGCAAAACCTTGTCGCCCCGCCACTCGCCGGAGGTAATGATTTCAGTTTTAGTGGGTTCTGGCTGTGCATCATCGTCGTCATCGCAGGAGACTAGCGCACTACTTGATAAAAAAAGGAACAGGTAGAGTAAAATGTTTTTCACACGCATAATAGTAACTGGTAAAAGGTCATACAGTACACTATATAGCGCAGAAAAGGGCAAATGGTTAGGGCAAACCAAGTATAAATTTACCGGTCGGAATAGCCCCGCCTTACATGATATTCACCTCCGGGTGCAACCTGATGCCAAACTGCTGCTCCACCGACGCAATCACCTCGAAGGCCAGTTTCCGGATGTCCTCGCCGCTGGCCCCGCCATAGTTTACCAGCACCAGCGCCTGGTTCTTGTGCACCCCGTAGTTGCCGATGACCTTGCCCTTCCAGCCGCATTGCTCAATCAGCCAGCCGGCCGGTACTTTCACGGTTGTTTCCGAAACCGGGTAGGAGGGGATGCTAGGGTATTGCTTTTGCAGCTCCTCGAACTGACTCAGCGGTATTTCCGGGTTCTTGAAAAAGCTGCCTGCGTTTCCGATTTGCTTCGGGTCTGGCAATTTGCTTTGCCGGATGTGGCACACAGCAGCACTTACGTGATGGATGGTCGGCTCCTGCACCTGCATTTCCTCCAGCGTAGTTTTAATGGCGCCGTAAGAGGTGTTTAAGGAATGCTTTTTATGCAGCCGGAAGGTCACGTGCGTCACGATGTACTGGCCTTTCAACTCGTTTTTGAAAACGCTCTCGCGGTAGCCAAATCGGCAGGTTTCATTGTCAAAGCTGCGTACTTCAGCGGTTTCGATGTGCACTGCCTCCAACTCATGAAAAACGTCTTTTAATTCCACACCATAGGCACCGATGTTCTGCAGTGGCGCGGCGCCCACCGTGCCCGGTATCAGCGACAGGTTTTCCAGCCCGCCCAGGTTCTGCGACAAGGTATAGAGTACAAACTCGTGCCATACTTCGCCGGCGCCCGCTTTCAGGTATACATGCTCCTCGTCTTCGGCTACTTTCTCCACTCCCTTTATGCCATTCTGCAGCACAAGCCCGTCAAAATCCTTAGTAAACAGTAGGTTGCTGCCGCCGCCAAGTATAAGCTTAGTTTCCTTCCGCAACTCAGGCATTTGTAGCAGCTCCTGCAGCTCTGCCACCGTGTCGAAGCGGGCGAAAAGCTTGGCCTTCACGTCGATGCCGAAGGTATTGTAGGGTTTTAAAGGAAAATCGGTCTGCAGTCTCATAAGCGGGTGTATTTGCGGCAAAGATAACTTTAGTAGTTAAGAGTTAAAAGTTAAGAGTGATGAGTTAGGGAGCCTGTAAAACGGTTAAACTTTAATAGGACGCAGCATGTAAGCCTACAGTGCTGCTGATAGTTTCCTAAGCGCTTAAATTGAACGGGTGACACTCTTAATTTTTAACTCTCAACTCTTAACTCTTAAACTTATCTTTGCACTTTGATAAAGTATAAAGTATGGCGAAGAAGACGCAAAGCGAGAATTTTAATATCATAGCCACCACGCTGGCCGGTCTGGAGGAGGTATTGGCAGCCGAGCTGCGCGAGTTGGACATGGAGTATGTAAAAGTGGGTAACCGCGTTGTGACCTGCTCGGGTAACCTGCGCCAGCTTTATGAGGCCAACCTGTGGTGCCGCACCGCCATCCGTATCCTGAAGCCTATTCGCCAGTTTAAGGCCCGCGACGAGAAAAACCTCTACGAGCAGGTGCAGCAGACGGATTGGTCAGAATTTTTCGACTTGGATATGACCTTCGCCATCGACGCGGTAGTAAGCCACTCTACTTTCGAGCACTCGCTGTATGTGTCCCAGCTAACCAAGGATGCCATTGTGGACCAGTTCCGGGCCAAAACCGGGGCGCGGCCTTCGGTAGACCGCATCCGGCCCGATGTGCGCCTGAACCTGCACATGTACGACAACTTGGTTACCCTTTCGCTCGATTCCTCCGGCGACTCGCTGCACCGCCGCGGCTATCGCCTCCAAACCAACGTGGCGCCGCTGAACGAAGTACTGGCTGCGGGCATCATTGCCCTTTCCGGCTGGGACAAAAAATCTCCTTTTATAGACCCTATGTGCGGTTCAGGTACCTTCCTGATAGAGGCAGCTTTAATGGCACAGAACATCGCACCAGGCCTCTTCCGCCGCGACCCTTATGGCTTCGAGAAGTGGAAAGACTATAACGAGTCGCTTTTTGAGATGGTCTGGAACACAGCTGAGGCGAAGGAAAAGCGCACGCCGCAGGCCCATATCATTGGCTACGACCTGGATGCCGATTACGTAGAGGCAGCCCGCAATAACATTGCCAATGCCGGCCTGGAAAACATCATACAAGTAGAGCAGGCTGACTTTTTCGAAACCCAGGCACCGGAAGGCCAAGGCGTAGTGGTGATGAACCCGCCCTACAACGAGCGCATTCAGTCGGAAGACATCAACGAGCTTTACAAAAACATCGGCGATACGTTAAAGAACAACTACCAGGGCTACGACGCCTTCGTGTTTACCGGCAACCTGGAGGCTGCCAAAAGTATAGGCCTGCGCACCTCGCGCCGTGTGCCGCTCTACAACGGCTCTATCGAATGCCGTTTGCTGAAGTATGAATTGTACCGCGGCTCCCGAAAAGGCGGAGGAGAGGAAGTGGCTTAGAAGTTAGAAAGTTAGAATGTTAGAAAGTTATAAAGTGGGGGAGTTGCAACAGTTCTGATGCACTTTTAATACGGCTAGCATTTAAGTAAAAATAGGCACAAAGACCCTCGCTCGCCTCTGGCGAGTGTGTGCTATAGGGCGGCCTCTGGCCGCTTTGAGTATAAGTATAAGTATAAGTATAAGTATAAGTATAGCGGATTGAGTCGTTAGCTACTAAAAACAGAAAGAGCACCTCATGCAGGTGCTCTTTCTGTTTGAATGTGTACTTAACGTTATGCCTTTTTCTTCGGCGCGGCTTTCTTGGCTGTGGTTGTTTTTTTAGTTGCCGTGGCCTTTTTGGTGGCTGCCTTCTTCGCAGCCGCAGGTTTTTCTGCTTCAGCTTTCTTTTTGAAGCCGCCGCGACCTTTCTTCTCAGGCGTAGCTTCGGCCAGCGCCAGGCATTCTTCCAGCGTCAGCTCAGCCGGCTCTTTGCCTTTCGGAATCTTCACATTCTTCTTGCCCGCCGCGATGTAAGGTCCATACCGGCCATTCAACACCTGTATGTCCGGGTTTTCCGGGAAGGTTTTAATGACTTTCTCCGCATCTGCCTTGCGCTTGGCCTGTATCAGGTCTACAGCCTCCTCGGCTGTCACCAGCATCGGGTCCAGCGTTTTGGGCAGTGAGTAAAACTTGCCGTCGTGGCGGATGTATGGCCCGAAGCGGCCCACGGCTGCGGTCATCTCCTTTTCCTCGAAAGTACCCACAATGCGCGGTAGTTTAAACAGCTCCAGGGCATCCTCCAGCGCCAGGCTCTCAATGAACTGGCCTTTGCGCAGACTGGCATAAACTGGTTTCTCGCCTGTTTCAGGGTTTTCCTCTCCCAACTGCACATAAGGGCCAAACCTGCCTAGCTTAGCTACCACCGTTTTGCCGGAAACAGGGTCTGTGCCCAGCTCGCGGGCGCCAGAAACCTCTGCTCTGGAGATATTCTCACTTGACTCGATGCGCTTGTGGAACTTCTCGTAGAACTTCTCGAGCATGTCTTCCCACTCTTTTGAGCCCTGCGCAATCTCGTCAAACTCGGCTTCTACGCGGGCTGTGAAGGAATAATCAATCACGTTCGGGAAGTGCTCCACCAAAAAGTCGTTCACCACCATAGCCGTGTCCGTTGGGAACAGCTTGGCTTTTTCCGCACCCGTAATCTCGGTTTTGGTTTGGGAGGAGATGTTTTCACCTTTCAGCGTCAGTACCCGGAACGGGCGCTCTTTTCCCTCGCGGCTGTCTTTCTCTACATACCCGCGTTTCTGAATGGTAGAGATGGTAGGAGCGTAGGTAGAAGGACGGCCAATGCCCATTTCCTCCAGTTTCTTTACCAGGCTGGCTTCAGTGTAGCGGGCGGCAGGGCGGCTGTAACGCTGGGTGGCCACCATCTGGCGCAGGTCAATACTTTGGCCAATGCTCAGAGGCGGCAGCATGCCTTTTACATCCTCGTCAGCACCTTCCTCCTCATCGTCTTTCGATTCGATGTATACTTTCAGGAAGCCCTCAAATTTGATTACCTCTCCGGTAGCCTGCAGCTTTTGGTCAGGCTGTGTAGAGATACCTATGGTTACAGTAGTCTTCTCTATCTCTGCGTCGGCCATCTGAGAAGCAATGGCGCGTTTCCAAATAAGCTCGTACAAGCGCTGCTCGTTGCGGTCGCTGCTCACGGTCATCTGCGAGAAATCAGTCGGACGGATGGCTTCGTGTGCTTCCTGTGCTCCGGAAGACTTGGTTTTGAAGCGACGTGTTTTCACGAAATTCTCCCCGAAAGAGCGCTGTATTTCGCGGCTGGCACCCTGTATGGCCTCCTCCGACAGGTTCACGGAGTCGGTACGCATATAGGAGATTTTACCGGCCTCGTACAGGCGCTGGGCAATGGTCATGGTCTGGGCCACGGAGAAGTATAGCTTCCGGCTGGCTTCCTGCTGCAGGGTAGAGGTGGTGAACGGCGGAGCAGGGCTGCGTTTAAGCGGCTTTTTCTCCAGGTTCTCAATCTTATACTCTGCACCAATACATTGCTGTAGGAATGCTTGTGCCTCCTCTTCGGTTTTGAACTTCTGCGGGAGCTCGGCCTCCAGGGTACGGCCCTGTACGTCGAACGATGCCGTGATTCGGAAAGCTGCTTCTGCCTTGAATCGCTCAATCTCGCGCTCGCGCTCCACCACTAGGCGTACCGCCACCGACTGCACACGACCAGCCGAAAGGCCGGTCTTTATTTTCTTCCACAGTACCGGCGACAGCTCAAAACCCACCAGGCGGTCCAGGATACGGCGTGCCTGCTGGGCGTTCACCAGGTCCATGTCGATGCCGCGCGGTGAGCTGATGGCGTTAAGTATGGCGTTTTTGGTAATCTCGCGGAAAACGATGCGGCGCGTCTTGGCGTCGTTCAGGTTCAGGGCCTCGGTCAGGTGCCACGAAATGGCTTCTCCCTCGCGGTCGTCGTCCGATGCAAGCCAAACTGTCTCCGCCTCCTTTGCCAGCTTGCGCAGCTGCGATACCACCTCCTTTTTGTCGCTGGAGATGACATAGGTGGGCTTAAAACCGTTCTCTATATCAATGGCGTTGTTGTCCTTAGGCAAGTCGCGCACATGGCCGAAGCTGGATTTCACAACGAAATCCTTCCCTAAATATCCCTCAATCGTCTTTGCCTTGGCAGGCGACTCTACTATGACTAAATTTTTTATCATCCTTTATCTTTACAGGGCGAACAGGTGAGATTTGGCCCAAAGTTCAAATTTTTTTTTCAACAATTACAACCCAATCCGTATAAGAGAGGTTTAACTACGCAATTAAAATCCTGCCGGCCGTGTGCCGGGCCAGTACAAGTACTATACGGTCATCCGACAAATCTATGCAACGAATCGTGCTCCTATGCCGCCATGCGGAAGCGTATGAACCCTTTCCGCTCCAGCCCGACTTTGAACGCGAACTAACTCCAAATGGCCACCAGCAGGCAAAATCGACTGGCCAGTGGCTGCGTGAAAAATTTTCTAAAGTGGATGCTCTGTTGGCCAGTCCCGCTGCCCGGGCAAACGCCACTGCCCGCATTCTTGCTAACCGTTTATACTTTGACGAGGAGAATATAACCTATAACCCGGACCTGTATAATGCCCGTGAGGCAAATTTGATAAAAAGCCTGGGGGAGCTGCCGGATAATGTGAATCAGGTACTGCTGGTGGCGCACAACCCCGGCCTTACCCGCCTTGCCCGGGAATTAACGGAGAACCTGCGCCTTGGTTACCTGGAGCCCGGGGGCGTGGTGGCCGTTGCCCTTCACCTGGAGCAATGGCAGGAAATTCACACCACCACCGGCCTGCTGCTGGACCAGTTTGCCTCCTGAAGCATTGCTCCCTTATATTAGACTTTTTAAATACTTCACTTTTGCTTAGTTTAGTGGTGCGGCTGGTAATTGACGATCATCCAGCACCTATAATTTCATACCATGAAGACGAAGGTAGTAGCCGTCATAAACCAGAAAGGCGGCACCGGCAAGACAACTACAACCATTAACCTGGGCAGTGCCCTGAGCAAGCTAGGCAAGAAGGTGCTCTTGGTAGACCTGGACCCGCAAAGCAATCTTTCTTACTCACTGGCCATACCCAACCCGGAAAAAACGCTGGCCGGTGTGTTCCTTGGCGATAATAGCCTGCAGGAGACATGGGTGGAGAAGGACGGTCTCTGGGTGGTGCCTGGCTCCAACGATCTGGTGGATGTGGAAATCTCGCTGGTGACAGAGCCGGAGCGGGAGAAGTTTCTCAAGACGATTCTGGCAGAGGCAAAAGGCTTTGATTTTATACTTATAGATTGCCCGCCCTCGCTCTCCGTGCTAACGCTAAACGCCTTAACAGCAGCGCACGAAGTACTCGTCCCCTTACAAATGGAGGTGCTCACTCTACAGGGGCTTGACCAGATCATGAACACGATCCAGAAAGTAAAAAAAGCTTTCAATTCGCAACTTAAAGTAAAAGGAATCGTAGTGGTGATGTTTGACGTGCGCCGAAAGCTAAGCCAGGAAGTCCTGGAGTACCTGCACGAGAATGTTAAAGAGAAGATATTCCGGAACCATATCCGCATGAACGTAAAACTTGCTGAAGCCCCCTCTTTTGGACAAAGTATTTTGGACTACGACGCTTCCTCCAACGGCGCGCGTGACTACATGGCACTTGCCGAGGAGTATCTGGAAAGCTGATAAACAGTTATTAGCATAAGCGGGAAATTTTATACTTTTATAGTAAATTGCACTACATACATCCTGCAGCAGCATATAGTTTGATGCAAAGGCGTGCCACCTGGAGTGGCACCGCGCAGGAGAGACACCCTATTCCAACCAAACGAATATATGGCCTTAGGTAAAAACTTGAAGCTGAGCAAAGACAAGCTCATCAGTGACGTAGAAGCCAAAGAAGAGAAGAAAACCACTCCTCAGGCTAAAGCGGAGAAAGGAGCTGCCACCACGGCTGTGGGGGATGCACCGGCCAAACCAGCGGCCCCGGCCCCGAAAGAGTTGCCTGCTAACGCTGCCAGATTAACGGCAGATAAGGCTGACTCTACAAAAAAAAGACAAGGCAAACTGCCAAGTAACCCCGAATACATCAGCGACCAGTTGAACAGGGTACTCTATGCCCTCGACGCCTTTAAAAAAGGAGACGTATCGGTGCGCCTGACCAAGCAGAACGACGATATTTTCGCCGACATCGCTGAGGCTTACAACTCCATGGTGGAGATGATCGGTGGTGTAGGCGGTGAGGTGTCGCGTATCTCGAAAGTGGCCGGAGTGGAAGGAAACCTGAAGGCCCGAGCCTCGGCTGAGAATGCTTCCGGTTTCTGGAAGGACATGATCAACAACATTAACGGCCTGGTAGACTCAATTGCGGTACCGGTACTGGAAGTAGGCAAAGTACTTAAGAATATATCCCGCGGTAACCTGGACGAGACATTCCAGATCCCTGTATCCGGCGACTTCAAGGTCATGGCCGAGACAATAAACCGTACCATTGACAACCTGAACCTGTTCGCCGGCGAGGTAACCCGTGTGGCATTGGAGGTAGGTACCGAAGGTAAACTGGGCGGACAGGCATCGGTGCCGAACGTGGCCGGTGTTTGGAAAGACCTGACTGACAATGTAAACACGATGGCCTCCAACCTGACTTTCCAGGTGCGAGACATCGCCAATGTATCTACCGCTGTAGCCAAGGGTGACCTGACCCAGAAGGTATCGGTGGACGTGAAAGGTGAGATGGCCGAGCTGAAGGAGAACATCAACCGCATGGTGGACTCGCTCAACATCTTTGCCGGTGAGGTAACGCGTGTGGCCCGCGAAGTAGGTACGGAAGGGCGCCTGGGTGGCCAGGCGAAAGTGCCGAACGTAGGTGGCGTGTGGAAGGACCTGACCGACAACGTGAATACAATGGCCTCCAACCTCACCTCCCAGGTGCGCGACATCGCCAATGTATCCACTGCGGTAGCCAAAGGCGATTTGACGCAGAAAATCACGGTAAACGTTCGCGGGGAGATGGCTGAGCTGAAGGAAAACATCAACCAAATGGTGGACTCGCTCAACATCTTCGCCGGTGAGGTAACGCGTGTGGCCCGCGAGGTGGGTACTGAGGGTAAGCTAGGCGGCCAGGCCAACGTACCGAATGTAGGCGGCGTGTGGAAGGACCTGACAGACAACGTAAACTCCATGGGTTCAAACCTGACGCTGCAGGTGCGCGATATTGCTAACGTGGCGACTGCTGTGGCCAAGGGCGACCTGACGCAGAAGGTATCAGTGGACGTGAAAGGTGAACTTGGAGAGCTGAAGGACATCCTGAATGAAATGGTGGACCGACTAAACGTGTTTGGCGCGGAAGTAACCCGCGTGGCGCGTGAGGTGGGAACCGAAGGGATGCTGGGAGGGCAAGCCAACGTACCAAACGTTGGTGGTGTGTGGAAGGACCTGACCGACAACGTGAACTACATGGCCTCCAACCTCACCTCCCAGGTGCGCGACATCGCCAACGTATCTACAGCGGTAGCGAAAGGTGACCTGAGCCAGAAAATCACAGTGAATGTGCGTGGTGAGATGGCTGACCTGAAGGAGAACCTCAACCAGATGGTGGACTCCCTCAATATCTTCGCCGACGAGGTAACCCGCGTGGCGCGTGAGGTAGGTACGGAAGGACGCCTGGGTGGCCAGGCCAACGTGCCGAACGTGGCCGGAGTTTGGAAAGACCTTACTGACAACGTAAATATCATGGCCTCCAACCTGACCACGCAGGTGAGAGGTATAGCAAAAGTAGCCACCGCCGTGGCCAAGGGTGACTTGACCCAGAAGGTATCGGTGGATGTAAAAGGCGAGATGGCCGAGCTGAAGGAAAACCTCAACCAGATGGTGGACTCGCTCAACATCTTTGCCGGTGAGGTAACGAGAGTGGCACGCGAGGTGGGAACCGAGGGTAGGCTAGGAGGACAAGCCAATGTGCCGAACGTGGGCGGCGTGTGGAAAGACCTGACTGACAACGTGAACTACATGGCCTCCAACCTCACCTCCCAGGTGCGCGACATCGCCAACGTGTCCACCGCCGTGGCAAAAGGTGACCTTAGTCAGAAAATCACGGTAGAGGCCCGCGGCGAGCTGCTCGACCTGAAGGAGAACCTCAACCAGATGGTGGACTCCCTGAACATCTTCGCTGACGAGGTAACGCGCGTGGCACGTGAAGTGGGTACGGAAGGACGCCTGGGCGGCCAAGCCAACGTGCCGAAGGTGCGTGGTACTTGGAAGGAACTCACCGATAACGTGAACACGATGGCCTCCAACCTAACGCTGCAGGTGCGCGACATTGCTAACGTAGCGACTGCCGTAGCCAAGGGAGATTTGAGCCAGAAAGTATCGGTGGATGTGAAAGGCGAGCTGAATGAGCTGAAGGAGAACATGAACCGCATGGTGGACTCGCTCAACATCTTTGCCGGTGAGGTAACGCGTGTGGCACTGGAAGTAGGTACTGAGGGTAAACTGGGCGGCCAGGCCAACGTGCCGAACGTAGCCGGTGTTTGGAAAGATCTGACTGATAACGTGAATACAATGGCCTCTAACCTGACAACACAGGTAAGGGGTATTGTAAAAGTAGTAACAGCAGTATCCAAGGGTGACCTGACTCAGAAACTGACCCTGCAGGCAAAAGGCGAGATGGCCGAGTTGGCCGACACCATTAACACGATGGTGATCGACCTGAACCGTCTGGCCGGTGAGGTATCGCGTGTGGCCAGAGTGGCGGGTGTGGAAGGTAAACTGACAGAGCGTGCCACGCTGCAAGGTGTGGGCGGTAGCTGGAAAGAACTGGTAGATACCCTGAACGACCTGCTGGAGTCTATCGTGACGCCGGTGCTGGATGTATCGCGGGTGGTACGTGCCATCTCTGAGGGTGACCTGACCCAGCGCGTGGAAGCACAGACTGCAGGCGACATTCTGGACATGGCCAATGCCCTAAACCTGGCCGTTGACAACCTGAACGCCCTACTGGGTGAAATTAATGACTCATCGCTGGTGGTGGGCTCCTCTTCTGAGGAAATGGCCGCTAAAGGCCTGGACATGAACAAGGTGACGCTGGATGTGGCCCTGGCGATGCAGCAAATGGCTGAAGGTGCCCAGAACCAGGCCCTTAAGACCGACCAAACTTTCAAGCTGATTGAGGAAATCATGAAAGCGACGAAGGAAACGGCAAACCGGGCTGAGGTGGTGAACAAGTCGGCTTTGCTTGGTGAGGAAAGCTCGCAGATTGGTCTGAAAACGGTGGCGGAAGTGGTGAAGAACATGGAGGAAATCTCCAGCTCTGCCGCGCTTACCGCCAAAACGATTGAAGTATTAAGCACCCGTTCCCAGGAAATCTCTAAATCCCTGGGTGTTATCACAGACATCGCATCACAGACAAACCTGCTGGCCCTGAACGCTGCCATTGAGGCGGCCCGTGCCGGGGAAGCCGGCCGCGGTTTTGCCGTGGTAGCTGAGGAAATCAGGAAACTGGCCGAGGGCTCACGCAAATCTGCCAGTGAGATTGCCACACTCGTGGATGATGTGAAGAAAGATACAGCTTCAGCCGCTATGGCGATTTCAACGATGGAGGGCCGGGTATTGAAAGGAAAGAACGCTACGTTTGAGGCGTCCGGAGCCTTCAAGAACATTGCCGCATCCAGTGGTGAGACCCTTCGTACCGCACAGGACATCCTCACAGCGACAGAAGTACAGAAAACCACCATTGGTGACGTAGTGAAGTATGTGGAGGAAGTGGTGGCCATTGCCGAGCAAACGGCCTCAGGCACACAGCAGGTGGCGAGCACAGCCAAGCAGCTCTCCGCCTCCATGCAAGAGCTTACCTCATCATCGCAAAACCTGAACGACATTGCGGCAGACCTGCAGGTAAGTATCTCCGCCTTCAAGCTGGTTGACGGCAACCTGGTGTTTAACGACAGAAGAAGGCTGATGTCCACCATTCCGGTGAACCAGCGCAAGCAGCGCGGCAATCAGGCGGTTAGCAAGCGAATCAATTCGGAAGTGCCGCAGCGATTTAACGATGCTCCATTGGGTGACAGGAAGAAGAAATAATGCCAAAGACATCAAAAACCAATAAAAAGGCGGAGCCGGAAACATTAAAGGCTCTGCCCGAAACAACATCCGCGGAGGTGGCTGCCTCTGAGGCGGGTAAGGGGGAGGCAACTGTTTCGGAGTCTGCCCGGGAACTGGTGTCCCCTGAAATGGTGCACCTGATCGTGTTCAAGTTGGGCACAGAAGAGTATGCCATTCGGATTGATCAGGTGAAAGAGGTGACCGTGACCCCTGAAATCACCCGCATGCCCCGCACACCAGACTTTGTGAAAGGAGTAGCCAACATTCGCGGTGATATTATTGCCATTATAGATCTGGCCAGACGCTTCAACATCAGGCCTGATACCGCGGCGGATGGGGTGAATACCAGCTATACGTTGGTGGTGGAGACCGACACCTACAGCATTGGCGTAGATGTAAGGGAGGTGCCGCAGTCGTTGAACCTGCCCCTTACCAAAATCGACAAGACGCCGTCCTTTTTACAGGATGTGAGCGTGAGCGAGAACTTTATTGAAGGAATAGCCAAGACCGACAACCGACTCATCATTGTGCTGGACATGCATAAGATTCTGACACATGAGGAGGTGAACCAGTTGCCTAACTTATAGAACTAAAAAGTATACTTTATAAAAGGTATGAAAAGAATATTGATCGTAGATGACTCTTTCTACATGCGCACCATGCTTAAAAACATGCTTAGCGATGCCGGCTATGAAATTGTGGGAGAGGCTCCGAATGGGCAGACTGCGTTAGAGTTGGCAAAGGAAACAAAGCCGGATCTGATTACGCTGGATGTGATTTTGCCTGACAGCACAGGGCTGGAAGTACTGAAAGGGATCCGGCAGGAGCAGCCAGACCAGAAGGTGATTATCGTAAGCGCCGTAGGGCAGGAGGTTATCGTGAACGAGGCCATGGAGTATGGCGCCAAATCGTATATCGTGAAGCCTTTTTCGGAGGAGAACGTGCTGGAGGTGGTAAGCAAGGTACTGGCTGAGGACACGCCTAAAAGCTAATCCTATACTTAATCATAAACTTGCTAATCCAGTAGGAGCATAGCTTTGTAATCCGGACAGCAGAGCGTTTAAAAGTCCTTTACTGTCTCCCAGTTTCGGGGCGGGCCAGTGGCCTTGCTTGTCTGGGAAAGTATAAACTTGTCCTTCCTGAACCAATTGTAGCCTGAGCGCTGTGCGGCGGGCTGTTTATGGCGGGAGGTCGTGTCAGTACGACTGACGTTACGTATGAAATCGAGAGAACAGGAGTATAAAGAAATATTTATTGCCGAGGCCCTGGAGTACTTTGATGCTCTGAACAGGCATATCAGCATACTGGAGAAAGAGCCGGAAAGCGACGAGACGCTTGCCGAGATATTCCGTTTGCTGCATAACCTCAAGGCGAACTCCAAGGCAATTGGATACCTTCAGATCTCCGATGTTTCTCATAAACTAGAGACGGCCTTCAGCCTTATTCGCAACAAGGAATTGTCCTTCAGCGATGAGGTGGTAAAGGTGCTGTTTGATGGCGTGGACCTGCTAGGCGAGCTAATCCATAACGTGGACAACCCGAACTACGGGGAGCCTGATCCGCTTTTGCTTCGCAACCTCGATATCATTGTGGAGAACCTCTCCGACAGTACCATCGAGCTGGCCAAAGTGCAGCGGTACAACACGTCAAAAAACCTGGCGCTGTCAGAGCTCATCTATATCCAGATCCGAAAGCTGGACCATATGATGAACCTGGTGGGCGAGCTGATGATAGACCGCGACCGGATTCTTTCCATCAGCAGGGAGCTGAACAGCGATGAGCTTAAGAGCGTGAGCTCGCACTTGTACCGTATTACGGAAGAGCTGCAGTACAGTGTGATGGACGCCCGCCTTGTAAACATAGGGTCGCTCTTTAATAAATTTCCGCGCATAGTGCGCGATGTGGCCGCCGCAGAAGGAAAGCAGGTGAACCTGGTGCTGGAAGGGCATAACATCCAGATTGACAGGAACATCCTGCAGATAATGGCAGACTCGCTGCTGCACCTGGTGCGGAACGCCATCACGCATGGCTTAGAGAAACCCGAGGAGCGCCAGGCAGCAGGCAAGGACGCGACAGGGCAGTTGAGGCTGGCAGCGCAAAGCGATCGGGAGAACGTGCTGCTCCGGCTGATAGACGATGGCCGGGGAATAGACCTGAACGTGGTGCGGCGCACGGCCGTTGAGAAGCAGCTCGTTTCGGCGGATACTGCACGGACCATGGCTGAGCACGAGTTGCTCTCGCTGCTCTTCGAGCCGGGTTTCTCCACGGCAAAGGAGGTGACCGAGTTTTCGGGCCGGGGTGTGGGGCTCGATGTGGTGAAGAATGCGATCGACTCGATTGGCGGACGTATCAGTGTCAGCTCCGTAAAGGGTTCGGGTACCACTTTCAGTATGCAGCTGCCGACCTCTATTGCTGTAAAAGGAGCGCTGCTGTTTGAGGTCGATAGTATTTACTTCGCCATCCCGCTCATACACACAGAGCAGGTAGTGTCGCTGGATAAGGACGAGCTGCATGAGGTAGGGGGAGTGCTGATTGCCGACCTGAAAGGGGAGACGGTAACGGTGGTGTACCTAAACGAGTTGCTGAATGCCCCGGAGCAGGAAATGAGGCTGGGGGATAAGACGAGGTTAAACGGGCAGGTACAGAATATCATTATCGTATCTTACAACAACAGAAAGCTCGGATTGATTGTAGACAAATTATACAGGCAACAGGATATAGTAGTAAAGCCGCTGAGCAAGCCGCTGGAACAGATTGATATTTACGGGGGCGTGACACTGCTGGGCACCGGCAAAGTATGCCTGGTGCTGGATGTGCCGGCCATTACCCGTTATTTTACACAAAGAAGGCAGATTTGAGGCGATGGGTAAATCAAGTACAAACGAGATAACTATGATGATGGAAGCTCATATTTCAGAGTTGGAGAGAGATATTATCAAAGAGATACTCAACATTGGGTTGGCCAGGGCAGCCGATTCTTTTGCGGCTATTGCAAAAGACAAAGTGCTCCTGAAAGTGCCGGATCTCAAATTGATCGAAATCAAAGAGCTTCTCAGCTTGGTCTCGGAGTATGAGAGTACCCACGTGATCATTCAGTCTGACATTAAAGGCGATTTTAACGGCGCTACCCTGATGCTCTTCTCCGATAATCACATTGCGCGGCTCACACAGGTTTGCCTAGGCGACGACAGTGGCTATAAGGGAGAGCTGTCGGTGATGCAGGAATCGCTGCTGCTGGAGATCAGCAACATTATTACCGGAGCCCTGGTGACGCAGATGGCCAATATCCTGAAGGCCAACATTTACGGTTCCCCGCCTAAAGCGCCCAAAGGATACATTGCCGACTCTCTGAAGGATATACTGGTGCAGCACCCGCTGTTTCAGCCGCTTGTGTTTACGGTCATCACCCGTTTTACCCACAACTACAAAAGCGTGGAGCTGCCCCTGCTGCTGTTCTTCGACTCTAAGACATTCCTGAATATCATCGATATCATCCGGTCGTTTGAGCTGGGTAAGAACAATCTGCTGGACACCGAGTAAGTTTATTTGCAGTAGTCTGCGTTTTTAGAGAAAGTATAAGTATAAAGTATAGACAGCCGTGGATTTATACTTTAAAGTATGATAGCGGCCTTGCCGCGGCTAGGCAAAAATAAATACTTGCCGTTTTCCCCGGTGCTTGGACGGAAGTTCCAAGTATAAATTGCCTCAGGTAACAGAGCAAAAGCTATCTGGTGCTCTCCATACTTTTTACTTGCCCTAACGCCTTCTACCTGAGTATCAGCTGTCCCTCTCAATTCTGGGTATACTTTTAAAGTATAGTTTAAGGCGCTTGGCTTTATCGTCCCGGCCATCTCACCCGCCATGCGCTTTCCCCGCGCTGCCCAACTGAAACAGAAGTAGAAGCCAGCCTGCGGCGGCTTTCAGGAAATTATTAACCCTCTGGGAAACAATAAAGTATACCTTGATGCTGGCCTTTTACCTTTGATTATAGAGCCAGATTTCGTTTTTTTGCCCACTTTTCATTTTTTAAACCTTCTATACTTATTGATGAACGCTTTAGGCAGACACATTCTAGTTGAGTTTTACGATTGCTCCCCGGAACTGATGAACGATGTGGTTCACATCGAAAACAGCATGGTTGCCGCCGCTGAAACGGCAGGCGCCACTGTCATCAACAGCACGTTTCACCATTTCTCGCCTTACGGAGTGTCGGGTGTGGTGGTGATTCAGGAAAGCCACCTGGCCATCCATACCTGGCCGGAGTATGGCTACGCCGCTGTAGACCTTTTTACCTGTGGCGATTCTGTAGATCCTTGGGTGTCTTACAATTACCTGAAAGAAGCCTTCGAGGCAGGGCATGGTTCCTCTATGGAGCTGCGCCGTGGCCAACTGAACCTGCTGAAGCGAACTGACTTTAACCTGGAGCAACTGCGTGATGTGTCGGCCAAGCCTCAGGAAGAGCCGGGCACCATTACCCGCGACGTGTGGTTTACCGAGCGTGACGAGAATATTGCCCTGTCGCTGAAGCACACGGGCGACCAGCTCTACAAAAAGGACTCGCCTTACCAGCGCGTGGAGGTGTACGAGACACTGGCCTACGGCAACATGCTGACGCTGGATGGCATGGTGATGTGCACGCAGAAAGATGAATACGTGTATCACGAGATGATCACGCACGTGCCGATGATGAGCCATACCAAGGCCAAGCGTGCCCTGGTGATTGGCGGCGGCGATGGTGGTACGGTGCGCGAACTGCTGCGCTACGAGCAACTGGAGGAGGTGACGCTGGTGGAGATAGACGAGCTGGTGATTGAGGCCTGCAAGCTGCACCTGCCCGAAACGGCCGTTTCGTTCGATAACCCGCGCCTGAACCTGTTGGTGGAAGACGGCATCAAGTATATCAACGAGTGCGAGGATGGCCGCTATGACCTTATCATCGTGGACTCCGCCGACCCGGTTGGCCCGGGAGAGGGCTTGTTTACAGCCGAATTCTACAGCCAGGTACACCGCTGCCTGACACCGGACGGTGTGATGATCACGCAGTCGGAGTCGCCGCGCTTTAACAGTGCCGTGTTTGTGGAAATCTACGATACCTACAAGAAGATTTTCGGACAGGACAAGGTACACTGCTACCTGGCAGCCATCCCGACTTACCCAACCGGAACCTGGAGCTTCTCTTACTCGTCTAAGGGTAGTTCCAACCCGCTTCAGTTCGATAGGGAGGCGGCAGCCAGGTTCTCTAAAGCGCAGGGCCTGAAATATTATAACGAAGAAATACATGCAGCTGCCTTTGCACTGCCTAACTTTGTAAAGGAACTGCTTGTCAGCGGTTCCCAGGAAGCAATTGAAGCATACTCAGCTGAACCCACAAATGAACAGTAAAGAACAGAAAATTCAGAACTTCGACCCGAACGGTGTCGGCGACATCCACGGGGGACTTTTCGGACTGCCCTTTACGATAGAGGAGTCGGAGGTAGTGATTATCCCGGTGCCTTGGGAGGTAACCGTATCCTATAGTGCTGGTACGGCGCAGGGGCCGCAGGCCATCAAAGATGCCTCTCCGCAGCTCGACCTCTATGAACCAAGTATAAAAGACGCCTGGAAGCTGGGTGTGGCCATGGAAGAGATTTCCGAAATATGGGCTGCCACCAGCGAGGCCCTTCGCGACAAGGCGGAGGCTTACATCAACTGGCTGGAGGCCGGAAGCCCTGAGGTAGGAGCTTCAGAGTTTGAGAACCTGCCTGCCGAGGTGACGGCCAAAGGGGAGGAGCTGCTGGGCTGGCTGAAGCAAAAGGCGCTCGGCTACCTGGACCAGGGTAAACTGGTAGGCGTGCTGGGCGGTGACCACAGCACCCCGCTGGGACTGATGCACGCGCTGGCTGAGAAGCACGAGGAATTCGGTATACTTCAGGTAGATGCCCACGCCGACCTGCGCGACGCCTACGAAGGCTTTGCGTATTCGCATGCCTCCATCATGTTCAATGCCCTTAAGCTGCCGCAGGTGAAGAAGCTGGTGCAGGTAGGTATCCGCGATATTTGCCAGGCAGAGTCGGAACTGGCCGAGCAGTCCAACGGCCGCGTGACCATTTTCTACGACGCCACACTGAAGGAGAACATGTATGCTGGCGAGAGCTGGAAGAAAGAGTGCAAGAAGATCATCGCGCAGCTGCCGCAGAAAGTATACATCAGCTTCGACATCGACGGACTTGACCCGAAACTCTGCCCTGGCACGGGCACGCCGGTTCCGGGCGGTTTGGAGTTTGAGCAGGCTGTGTACCTGATCAAGCAGCTGGTAAAATCGGGCAGGGAGATCATCGGCTTCGACCTGTGTGAGGTAGGCCCCGGCGAAAGCGAGTGGAACGGCAACGTAGGAGCCCGCATGCTCATGAGGCTGATCAACTGGATGGCGGTGTCGCAGCAACGCCTGGAGGCACAGTTTTAAAGTATAGCTAAGTATAGATTTATACTTACAGGAAAGCCCGCAGCTGTTGCGGGCTTTCTTTTTATACACCGGCCCTGGCCATACTTTATACTTTGCGCTGCGTATGTATAGCGCAGCAACTATAACATGCTTTTACTATATTTCGTCCAAAAAATAAAACTATGGGATTTATACTTAAACTTATTCTAACGGGCGTGGCAGCCATGATAGCAGCCTATGTGTTGCCCGGCGTGTCAATAGACGGCTTTCTCACCGCGCTGATACTGGCACTGGTGCTGGCGGTACTGGATGCCATTGTGCGGCCTGTCCTTGTTTTCCTTACCATCCCGGTAACCATACTTACCCTGGGGCTTTTTCTGCTGGTCATCAACGCTGTTATCATACTTCTGGCGGACTGGCTGGTGGCAGGCTTCGATGTGGCGGGCTTTTTCTGGGCGCTTATCTTTAGTTTGGTGCTCTCCATTGTCTCTGCCATACTGGATATGATCTTCTGAGGCAGCGGAAGCCTAATAGATAAAGCAAAAGCGGCGGTTCATTCTCATGGGCCGCCGCTTTTGCATGTATAAGTAAAATTACTTTTGCTGCATCCACTGCTCGCAGGCGTCGGCGCACTCGCGGCAGGCGTCGGCGCACTTCTGGCAATGGTCGTGCTGGTGCTTGCGGCACTCTTCCTCACAAAGGCGGCAAATTTCGATGCACTCCTTCATCACGTGCTTGGCGTGGGGCGAGTTGCGCGCCACAAAGCGGGCGGTCAGGGCGCAGATGTCGGCGCAGTCGCGATCGAGCATGATGCAGCGCACCATCATTTTTACATCGTCTTCCTGCAGGCACATAGTAGCGCAAGTCTCGCAAGCGGTGATGCATTTTATCAGCACGTGCTCCAAGTTGTTGGTTATCTCTGATTTCATAGCTTATAATTTATATTAGTTATCCTGTTAAACCTACGCAGCAGGAGGGGCATGGTTCTTAGTTTGTTGAAAGCCGGCCGGAGGTTCGTAATTGCGCAGGCGATTGGTTATCTTTGAAAGATAAAACATGGCAGGTGCAGCCAGAATGCGCTGCCACTGTGAGGAATAAGGGAATGGTTACGATCAGGGAGGCGCGCGAGGCCTTAAAATTATACTTTGGATACGAGCAGTTCCGGCCCATGCAGGAGCAGATCATCGACGGTGTGCTGCAGGGGCGGGATGTGGTGGTACTGATGCCGACCGGCGGCGGTAAATCCGTCTGCTACCAGGTGCCGGCGGTGGTGCAGCCGGGCATGTGCGTGGTGGTGTCGCCGCTGATTGCCCTGATGAAGGACCAGGTGGAGGCGCTGCTGGCCAACGGTATTCCGGCAGCGTACATCAACAGTTCCCAAAACGCCGAGCAGCAGTATGCGATCGAAAACCAGTGCCTGGAGGGCAAGCTGAAATTGCTCTACGTGTCGCCGGAGAAGTTGCTTTCGTCTGGTTTCCTGGCTTTTCTGCGCCGGGTACGGATTTCTCTTTTTGCCGTGGACGAGGCGCACTGTATCTCTTCCTGGGGCCACGATTTCCGGCCGGAGTACACGCAACTGAAGGCGCTCAAGCAGCATTTTCCGGACACGCCGGTTATCGCCCTTACCGCTACCGCCGACAGGCTCACGCAGAAGGATATTCAGGAGCAGCTTTACCTGCGCAACCCGCAAGTATACGTAGCCTCCTTCGACCGGCCCAACATCAACCTGATGGTAAAGCCCGGCCGCGATCGCTTTAACAGAATCACCGATTTTCTCTCCCGCAAGCCGAACCAGCCCGGCATTATCTACTGCCTGAGCCGGAAGGCCACCGAAAGTCTGGCCGATAAACTCAAGCGCAGCGGTTTTAACGCCACTTTCTACCATGCCGGCATGTCGGCTAACCAGCGGGCCAAGGCCCAGGAGGATTTCCTGAACGACGACGTGCAGATTGTGTGCGCCACCATCGCCTTCGGTATGGGTATCGACAAATCCAATGTGCGCTGGGTTATCCACTACAACCTGCCCAAAAACATCGAGGGGTATTACCAGGAAATCGGCCGTGCCGGGCGCGATGGGACTAAATCTGATGCCTTGCTTTTCTATAGTTATGCCGATGTGCAGAACCTGCGCACCATGCTGCAGGATAACCAGAACGAGGCGCAAACAGAACTGCAACTGGTAAAGCTGGAGCGCATGCAGCAGTTCGCGGAGGCCGCCGCCTGCCGTCGCCGCATCCTGCTGCAGTATTTTGGCGAAAGTATGGAGAAGGACTGCGGCAACTGCGACATCTGCCGAAATCCGCCCACCCGCTTCGATGGGACCGTGATAGCGCAGAAAGCCTTGTCGGCCATTGCCCGCACGCAGGAGCAGGCGAATATGGGTTTGCTGGTGGATGTGCTGCGTGGGGCCCGAAATGCCCAGGTGCTGCAAGCTGGATTCGACAAGGTGAAAACCTACGGTGCCGGTCGGGACATCAGCACCCTCGACTGGAACCGCTACCTGCACCAGATGCTGAACGAAGGGCTGATTGAAATGGCCTACGACCAGGGCTATACTTTAAAGCTGACTGAGCAGAGTCGTCAGGTACTGTTTGAGGGCAGGAAAGTACAGCTTGTTAAGTTTGAGGATGTGAAGCAGGAGGAGCCGGCCGTTAAAGCCCGTCCGAAGCGCGAGCTGATCAAGGATGCTCTCTTCGAGAAACTGCGCGCGCTCCGCAAGAGCCTGGCCGATGAGTATGGCGTGCCGCCTTACGTGGTGTTCACCGATACCACCCTGCAGGAAATGGCTGCCGAACGTCCCACGAACAAGATTGCCATGCTGGCCATTTCGGGCGTGGGCGCCCAGAAATATGAGCGCTACGGAGATGCCTTCATCACCGAGATCATCGATTTTATAAACGAGGAGCAGAATAAGGGCAATAAGATGAAGGGGGCCACCCACCTGGCTACGCTGGAGTTGTTGCAGCAGGGCCTGAGCATCGAGGAGATTGCCAAAATGCGCAGCCTGAACCCCGTAACGGTTTTCTCGCACCTGGCCACCCTCTACGAGCAAGGCTACGACGTGGATCTCTCCAAGTACGTGAGCAACGCAGAGTATAAAGTTATCGCCAAAGCCATCGCTAAATTTGGAGTTGATGCCAAGCTAAAGGACCTTTTTGAAGCTTTGGGAGAAGCATATGCCTATTATAAGATCAGGCTCTCGGTTTCGATTTACAAGAAGCAGAATAGTTGGTAAGGATGCTGTTAAGCGTAGGGTGCGAATTACGATAAGTTGAATTTGTGAGCCGTATGGCTTGCAAATTCATGCTTTATACTTTGGCTATACTTTTATACTTTCCTGGCACAGGCGTCTGCTTGTGTCTTTGTTAGCTACAGCTCTTCTTCCACTTGAACCAAGCTATTCTTACTAGCTACCGTTCATCCTCCAGATTTAAATGAGCTATTGTTGCACCTCTAGCTTTGGAGCTCTCAAGCCCGAGAGGGCTCGCCTTCGGGCATCGCGCGGTGTTCCCTCCTTGCCTCGCTCGCGCTCAGCATGCCCTTGACGGGCACCGGATCTCACAAGGCGCTCAACCCAAAGGCTGGGATAGGTTCGATAGCCACGGCCATTGCTGTCATCTCGACCTTTGGGAGAGATCTCTTTATGATTTAATACAGTTCTCTCGCGCAGCTCGAGATGACAAGAATGTAGCAAGTATAAATTCCCCTCCTCTGGACTAGCCGAAACGGGAGTTTTGAGCTAGCGAGCGGAGTTCTAAGGGGTGGGTATATACCTAGTAGGGACAGGTCGCGACCTGTCCGCCCAAGAACTGAGACAATAGAACTTATACTTCAGCCAAAGCAATTACAGGCTCCCCGCCTTAGACTACCGAGAACGGGAGTTCGAAGGTAGCGAGCGCAGCTCTGAGGGGCAGGGATGGTTGGACCCGGTTAAAGCAGGAATATCCTCTCCTTTGATAAATAAAAACAGAAGGTGGTTTACACTTTGAGAGTCATCCTGAATCATATTCACAACTAAAAATAAATCATCCGGGCCGCCTATACTTAGGCGGCCCGGATGATTTATACTTTTGCTGCTCTTTATTTTAAAGAAGCAATCGGATCCGGAGTACTGTCTTTGTCGCCGGTGATGTAGCCTTGGCTGAGCACCTCGCCACGGAGAGCAAGTATACCTGCCACGTGAGGCGCGGCCATAGAGGTACCGTAGTGGCCACCAGAGAAACTGCCGTTTCTAGTGGTGGTTGTCACGTTAACACCCGGGGCTGCAAAGTCTACGCTGGCGCCGAAGTTAGAGGAAGCCCACATTTTGTGATAGCTATCCATGGCCGAAACAGTATAAACACCAGGGGCATCAACACGGGCTGGCGAAGAACCGGCGCAGTCCACGTTGCTGTTGCCGGCTGCAATGGCGAAAAGAATACCATTAGCTGCAGCAGTTTTCACGGCATTGTCCAGGGTAGAGGAGATGCCGCTGCCCAGGCTCATGTTTACCACATCACCCGGCTTGCCGTTTCTGTTTACATAGTTTACCGCTGAGATAGCCCTTGAAACAGTGCCGGCGCCGGCGTCGTCAAATACGCGCAGGGCAACGATAGTGGCGTTAGCCGCCACGCCCAGCATGCCTGAGCCGTTGTTTTTTGCCGCGATAATGCCTGCCACTGAGGTGCCGTGGCCATAGCCATCCTCTATAGACTCGTTTCCATAGATAAAGGAGAAGCTTCTGGCAATATCCACGTTCAGGTCCGGGTGGTCGGTGTCGATACCGGAGTCAATTACCCAGATAGTTTTGCCTGTGCCGTCACCGTAGCCAGTACGCTCGATGTTCCACGGAATGGTTTCACCGGCGAGCGGGGTGATGGCGCTATAAGCAGGGGCAGGATTGGTTGGAGCAGGCTCAACCGGAGCTGGGTCTGTAGGAGTAGGCTCGGCTGGGGCCGGATCAGTCGGAGTTGGCTCAGATGGAGCTGGTTCTACAGGAGCCGGCTCTGATGGGGCCGGTTCAGATGGAGCGGGTTCGGTTGGGGCTGGCTCAGTCGGTGCCGGCTCAGTAGGAGCAGGTTCAGTAGTACCGCCGCCTTTTCCGTTTCCTTTGCCATTACCTTTTCCAGTAACATCGCCATTGCCTTTCCCGTTGCCGCCGTCTATTTTAGAGGAGCCAACAGCGTTGTTCCGCTCTCTGCCGTTTCCTTTTTCAGTTATCTCAGACTTTTCTGACCACTTTGGGGCAAGGGCAATGATACGGTCTTGCTCTACATAGGCTACTTCCGGGTTATTACGCAATGCTGCTAACTGTCCGGGAGTAAGGCGGGCTGCAAAGCCGTTCACCACGCCTTCATATACTTGCTGCACCTCTTTGCTCTCAATTTTGGAGGCTGTTAACACGCGGTCGCGCTTCATGGCGGCTTCTGTTTTGCTCACCTTAAAGTCCTGGCCATTGCTCGTGTTAAAGGTGTTGCCGTTTTTCAGCACCACAATGTACTGACCTTCAATCGCCTGGCCGTCCTGAGCAGAGAACGATGCCTGAGGCTGGGTGAATTGGTTTTCCATCAGTTCGTCTTTCTGACAGCCTGACAGAGTCATAATGGAGGCCAGGGCAGCAAAAGCCACTGTGCGACCGGGGGTAATCATACGAATCATAGCTAAAAGTTGAGTAATAGGGTTGTAAATGGTTTTTTGAGTTTAAAGTGCAATAAATACCACACCGAAACCTGGGTAAACTTTAAAAAGTTCACTTTTAGGTCCGTATTAAGTGTAAATTTTAATGGTGTGGCTTTGTATAGTTATATACAGGGTATAAGGAGCAGACCCACATGCGGATGTGGGGAATGTTGTGCCGAAAAATCAAAGTGTATTGGATTTTTCTGTACTATCGTCGGAGGGTTATTGGATGTAGAGTTGTTTCAAATAGAATTTCTGTTTTTGCTGTGCCTTATAATTGTGCTATAAAATTCTGCTATTAAAAGCAATTCTCAAAGTATAAGTACATTATTGCTATAACATAAAGTTGCACTATAGAAACAATTTTCAATATTCTTAGAAACGTAAAATTTATTCTGTTATTTGGATTATACGATTTTCGTATAAACTTAGTATTTCTGCTAATAAAGTTAGTATTATTGCTAATTATTTATTAGTTTTACACGCGAGCGGCTAAAAATTGGCTGACCGAAGTATAATTAAGGAGCTACTATGCAGTTGGTTACATTAAACATTAGACACTTGCGCAAGCAGGCAGGCTATACGCAGGCACAACTTGCCGAGAAGCTGGATATTAAGCGCTCCCTGGTGGGTGCTTATGAGGAGGGAAGGGCAGAGCCGAAACTGAGTACGCTGGTGAATGTGGCCAGGCTGTTCGATGTATCGCTCGATGACCTGATAACCCGCGACCTGGTACACGAGGCCCCATCGGCTTCAGAAAATACTGCTGCCCGTGCCAATGGCGGCAGCCTTCGTGTGTTGGCTATCACCGTGGACGAGCAGGAAAACGAGAACATTGAGTTAGTGCCCTACAAGGCCAGCGCCGGTTACCTCAATGGCTATGCCGATGCAGAGTTCATAGAGGAGCTTCCGCGTTTCCGTTTGCCGATGCTCGGTACCGGCGGTACTTACCGTGCCTTTGAGATTAATGGCGACTCGATGCTGCCGATTGCTTCAGGGACTGTTATCGTGGGCCGGTTTATTGAGGACTGGAGCCAGATAAAAGACGGCACCCCGTGTATCATCGTGAGCCAGAAGGAGGGCGTAGTGTTTAAGCGCATCTTTAACAAACTGAAAGATGCCTCCGTGCTTCGCCTGCACTCCGATAACCCGGTATACTCGCCTTATGAGGTACATGTCGGTGATGTGGTGGAGATATGGGAGGCCAAGTCCTACA
Source organism: Pontibacter chinhatensis (assembly GCF_900113285.1). Taxonomy (GTDB): domain Bacteria; phylum Bacteroidota; class Bacteroidia; order Cytophagales; family Hymenobacteraceae; genus Pontibacter; species Pontibacter chinhatensis. The sequence goes on along the minus strand of NZ_FOOT01000006.1, from coordinate 10,464 downwards.
TCAGTTCCACATTCCCTATTGCAGACCTGTCCCTCGACAAGCTTTCGAGCATTGTGCTGGACCTGCAGAAAGAGATGCAGAAACTGAAGAAGGCAGAGTAAGTACTAACGTCTTTTTATGGAAGCCTGATGCAGCCATGGGTGCTGTATCAGGCTTTTTTGTTGCCCTGCCTGCCATTAGCTAACAAGAAATCAACGGTATCCGTAAAGCCTAAGCAAACAGGGCGCGGCCTGCGGCCTGTAACGTTGTGCATCTTAGAAAAACCAACTATGATAAAACTGATACCTGCTGCTGAGCATCATCATGCTAAAATAGGAGACTGGCTGGAGTCGTACTATCTTTTCTCCTTCGCCGATTACTATGACCCCGCCAACGTGCAGTTCGGTCCGCTGCGTGTCTTCAACCACGACCGCATAACCGGGCAAAACGGATTTCCGCTGCACCCGCATGCCGAAATGGAGGTTGTAACCATTGTACTGAATGGTGAGCTGACCCACAAGGATAGCCTTAGCAACGATATTACCCTGAAAGCAGGGGATGTGCAGCGCATGACCTCAGGCACCGGCTTCTCCCATTCCGAGTCCAACAACTCCGACAAAAACACAGAGCTGCTGCAGCTGTGGTTCCTGCCCAACAAAAAGGGTCTCGCCCCGGCCTACGAGAGCATGTCTCTTGATTTTCTGGATGCCAAAAACAAACTGGTGCCGCTCGTAACAGGTCAGAAAGTGCTCGAAAACGTGGTGTACCTCAACTCTAACTCCACAGTATATTATGGGCATGTAGGGCGCGGGGAAAGCATCGATTTTAAAACATTCAAAATCCGGAAGGCACTGGTGTATGTGCTGACTGGGGGAATGCTGGTTAATAACGTGGAAGCCGAAACCGGGGACCAGGTGCGGCTTGAGAGCCAGGATATTATCAGCCTGCACGGCAGCGCCGAGGCCACATTTATACTGGTAGATGTGCCGGCCACTGAGGTGAATTACTGATTTATACTTTACCTTATACTGATAGGAAAAGCCGGCGCCACCTGAGGAGGGTGGCGCCGGCTTTTATACTTTACATTTATACTTCAGCCAAAGTATAAAGGCTGTAGCTGATACTTTCTACTCACTTTTCAGAGATATCACCGGATTCGCCAAGGCCGCCTGCACGGCTTTAGCACCCATGGTTAGCAGCGCAATAAAGAGCGTCGCCAGGCCAGCCAGCACAAAAGGCCAGTACTCTATACTTACGCGGTAGGTAAAGTCCTGCAGCCAGAGGCTGATAATGTAGTAGGCAATGGGTGCAGCCAGCACGAAGGCTATCGCTACTAGCTTGATGAACTCCTTGGAGAAAAGGATGGCAATATTGAAGATGGAGGCACCAAGCACCTTCCGGATGCCCACCTCTTTGGTACGCTGCGCGGCCATGAAGGCCACTAATCCATACAGGCCAAGGCAACCGATAAAGATGGCGATGAAAGAGAAGATCTTGAACAGCTTGCTCTGGCGCGCCTCTTCCTGGTAAAAGTTAGCGATTGTCTCGTCCAAAAACTCGTAGCTGAACACATCATCCGGATAGGCCATGTTCCATACTTTCTCCAGGTGCTCTATCGCCTCCTGCTTCTGGCTCATGTCAATTTTGGCGTTCATGAACAGGTATTCATCCGGCCCGGTGAACATGATAGTCGGGTCGATAGGGGCATGCAGCGAATTCTGATGGAAATCTTCCACCACTCCAACTATCGGAGCTTTGTAATCCCGGCCGACCCGTATTGTTTTGCCTATGGCTGCTGCAGGGCTCTCAATGCCAAGTCTGCGGCGCATGGTTTCGTTGATGAGCACGGCTAACGAGTCAGAGTTGGAATAGGCGCGTCCGGCGGCCAGCTTGATGTCGTACAGCTTCAGGTAGTGCTCGTCCGCAAACTTCAGGTTTGCCTCAAAAGTGGCGTCCTCGCTGGAGTTATTGTAGGCAAAGTTAGAGCCCCAGGTAAAGTTGGATGAAGGCGGGGCACCCGAAAAGCTTACACCAAGTACGGCGGGGTTGGTGAGGAACTTCTCATATAGGGGCTGTATCTTTTTGCCTGCCTGGTTTGGTAGCAGCACCGTTACAATGGCCTCTTTCGTGAAGCCAAGGGGTTTGCTTCGGAAGTAGTCCATCTGCTCGTTTACAAGTATGGTACAGATAATGAGCACCTGGCAGATGGTGAACTGCAGTACCACCAGCGCCTGCCGGATGGGCAGGCCAGCTACCTGCTGCGTGTTAATCCGGCTCTTGAGCGCGGCGATAGGCTGGAAATTGGAAAGTATGATGGCAGGGTAAAGGCCGGCAAACAGAGTCACCAGCAGCACCTCCACTACCAGGAACAACAGGATGGCCGGATCAGAGAAAATACTGAACGAGATCTCCAGCTCCAGCAGGCTGTTGAGGTAGGGCAGCGACAGCTCAGTAAGTATAACCGAGCAGAACGTAGCCAGCAGCGTGATCAGGAAGGTCTCGCCGATAAACTGCAGCACCAGCTGGTTTTTGCTGCTGCCCAGCACCTTTCTCACGCCCACCTCCTTGGCGCGCTTCACGGCCTGTGCGGTGGCCAGGTTAATGAAGTTGATGCAGGCCACCATCACCAGGAATATCCCTACCAGCGCCATCGACCAGATAATCTCCTTGGCGATAGTGCGCTGCCCGAAATTGCCTAAATCCGTGTTAAAGTGCAGGTCGTTCAGGGGTTGTAGCTCATAGCTTTCTTTCCCTCTTCTGTCTTTCTCCCGGTGTCTGTTAACGAAGGCTGATATCTCCGCTGACTTTGCTTCAGGAGAAACGCCTTCCGGCAGCAATACATACAGCTGAAAATTACTTGTCAGCATGTTATAGGTGGTCATGTCGAACTTGGTGTAGTTCTTAATGGTAGGGTAGGAGATAAGCATGGTGAAGGGGAAGTCGGAGTTAGAGGGCGGATCGGGAATAACGGCCGTCACCTTCAGCGTCACGATGTTGTTGAAGCGGATCATTTTTCCAACAGCGCCCCCCTCCGGAAAATACTTGTCGGCGGTACTTTGGGTAAGCACCACGTTGTTCGGCTCCGCCAAGCCGGGCCGCGGGTCTGTCTCTCCCGTCTCAAAGCCAAAGATGTCGAAGTAGTACGGCTCTACGAAGGCAATCGGTTTGTCTTCCAGAAACCGCTTCGGAGCGTCACCTTTGTCGCTGATAACGTTAATCTGGGCCGACTCCTCGCCATAGACAATGGTCGTCTTTTCCATACCCAGGTTGTCATTGCTTCGTAGCAGCTCGGGGATAGGGAACCGGGTACCGATATGGTGTTGCGCTTCGTCGCCCGCATTGTATACGGTGGTGAGGCGGTAGATGCGATCGGCCTTGGAGTGGAAGGTGTCGTAACTAAGTTCATACTTTATCACCAGAAAAAGCAGGATACTGCAGGTAATGCCCAAGGTAAGCCCCGCAATATTGAGCAGGCTGTAGCTCTTGTTGCGCATTAGCGAACGCAGGGCCGTGAGGAAATACATCTTTATCATAGTTCTACTGTTTGAGGTAGGCATCTTGTTCCTCTACACCAAATGCCAAGAGCTGTGCCAAAGCCTTAAAAGGGCACTACAGGCTGGCAGGCGTAAGTATAGGCTTTCTGCTATGTCCACTGCCGGACACTTTCTGTCCATCACCGGACAACCTGATTCATACTTTATGCGCTAATTTGCCTATATTAGATGAATGTAAAACTGGCATAGTATTTTTATACCAGGTAGAAGTATAGCGTTGCTCCATCACATAATCAAGCATTCAAAACAAAACTATGGAAGAACAAAATCTGGGGCGCATCCTGGTGATTGATGATAACGAGGACGTGCTGTTCTCGGCCAAAATGCTGCTGCGGCGACACGCCAAAGAAGTGGTGATGGAGAAGAACCCCAAAAAAATCCCGTTCCTGCTTTCTAACGAAGACTTCGACCTCATCCTGCTCGACATGAACTTCAGCCAGGATATTACGAGCGGACAGGAAGGGTTTTACTGGCTTAAGGAGATCCTCAAGTACGACCCTTCGGCGGTGGTGGTGATGATTACTGCTTTCGGTGATGTGGAGATGGCGGTGCGGGCCCTGAAAGAGGGTGCCACCGATTTTGTGCTGAAGCCCTGGCAGAATGAGAAACTGATAGCCACGCTGTCGGCCGCTGCCAGACTGCGCAACTCGTACCGGGAAGTAAACCAGCTGAAAGAGGTAAACCGCGCGCTCAACACCCAGCTGAACACAGGCAGAAACATCATACAAGGGGAGAGCCGGGCCGTGCGTCAGTTGTTCACCATTATCGATAAAGTAGCCAGAACAGATGCCGACATCCTTTTGCTTGGTGAGAACGGAACTGGGAAGGAGGTGATCGCCCGCACCATACACGATCGTTCCTCTAGGGCCGATAAGGTGTTTGTAACCGTGGACATGGGCGCTATCACCGAGTCGCTTTTTGAGAGTGAGCTCTTTGGCCACAAAAAAGGCGCCTTTACCGATGCCAAGGAAGACCGCGTCGGAAGGATAGAGGCGGCCAACGGCGGCACATTGTTCCTGGATGAAATCGGAAACCTGTCGCCGGCCATGCAGGCCAAGCTGCTCACGGTGCTGCAACGGCGCGAAGTCATCCGGGTTGGCACCAACCGACCCATCCCGGTTAATGTGCGCCTGATTTGTGCCACCAACATGCCCCTGAAAGAGATGGTGCAGCGGGGCGAGTTCCGTCAGGACTTGTTGTACCGCATTAACACTGTGGAGCTGCACCTGCCGCCCCTGCGCGAGCGCCTGGAGGACATCCCGCTTTTTGCCGATCATTTTTTGCAGGAGTATGCCCATAAGTATAAACAGCCCGTTAAGCGCCTCGGAGAGTCGGCCCTGACTCGCTTGAGGCGCTACGGCTGGCCTGGCAACGTGCGTGAGTTGCAGCACGCCCTGGAGCGCGCCTCTATCATGAGCGATAACCGCGAATTGCAGGCCGAAGATTTCTTCTTCCTGTCGGAGGAAGGGCCTGCCGCTGCACCTGCTGTTACCGCCCAAACGCTGGACCTGGACGACCTGGAGCGTGAGGCGGTGCAGCGGGCCCTGCAGAAGCACGACGGCAATATCTCCAAGGCAGCCAAGGAGCTGGGCCTGAGCCGCGGTGCCCTCTATCGTAGATTGGAAAAGTATGAGCTATAGGCACTATAAACTCAAGCTCCTGCTGCGTGTGCTGCTGCTGGCCGTGTCCGTTTTTATACTTGCAAAAATCGAGTTCAGGCAAGAGTATAGCGGCACGCTGGTGGGACTGAGTCTCTTTATACTTTTGCAGGTCTGGTTGCTGATGCGGTACATGGAGCGCACCAACCGGCTGTTCCTGCGCTTTCTCAACTCCATAAAGTATGACGATTTTACGGAGCAGTTTCATGTAGGAGGCGAGGGCAAGACGCAGCGGATGCTGGCGATGCGCCTAAACGAGGTGATGGAAAAGTTTAAGGAAGTGCGGGCAGAGAAGGAGGCGCACCTGCAGTACTTCGAGGTTATCGTGCAGCACATCGGCATTGGCATTATCACCTACAAACCCGACGGGAGTATACTTTTGCTCAATAACGCCGCCAAAAAGCTGCTGCAAGTGGTGCAGCTGCGGCAGGTGCAGGATCTGGAGCAAAGCAGCCCGGTGCTGGGGCAAAAGCTGCTGCAGCTTGAAAGCGGCGAAAAAATGCTCGTGCCCATGCGGCAGCAGAGCGAGCAGGCAAATATATCGGTGCATGTTATCGAGCTGTCGCTGCTTGGCGACAGGGTGCGGCTGGCCTCGCTGCAGAACATCCAGACAGAGTTGGAGGAGAAAGAGATGGAGGCCTGGGGTAAACTGATCCGGGTACTGACGCATGAGATCATGAACTCTGTTACGCCCATCTCGTCGCTCTCGGCCAGCGCCTGCGAGGAAATCCATACTTACACCGATACCGATGCCGAAGAAATTACCCTGCTGCGTGAGGAGCTTGAGGACATCGGGCAGTGCCTGCAAACGATCAGTCGCCGATCCGATGGGCTTATCCGCTTCGTGAACGAGTTTCGTAACCTCACCACCATCTCCAAACCACAAATGAGTCGCTTCGACGTGGGGGAGCTGCTACGGGAGATAAAGCTTTTGCTGCGGGAGCAATTTGCACGCCACCAAGTGGACCTACAGGTGCAGAGTCCGCGCGACAATATGCTCCTCACCGCCGACCGAAGTATGGTGGAGCAGGTGCTGATTAATCTGGTGAAGAATGCCATGGAGGCGGTGCACGAGCAGCCCGACGGGCAGGTACTGCTGCGCGCTGCCCTGGATGAGCGCAGCCGTGTCACCATTGCCGTGGCAGACAATGGGCCAGGTATGACGGAGGAGGCCATGGCCAAAATCTTCATCCCTTTCTTCAGCACTAAAAAAGCCGGATCCGGAATCGGTCTCAGCCTCTCGCGCCAGATGATGCGCCTGCACAAAGGCACTATCTCCGTACAGTCCGAGCTCGGGCAAGGCACTACCTTCCTGCTGCGGTTTTAGAGCGGTTTTCTTGTAAGTAACCCCAGCCCGGCCCTCCCCTAAAAACAGGGGAGGGAGATTAGCAATGCCGCGCCCAACCACCCCTGGCCCCTCCTTAGCCAAGGCGGGGAAGTCTGTCATTACTTTAGCTGAAGTAAAAGCTTCGTAGTTGCTGTTCTAGCGCGGACATGTCGCGACCTGTCCCTACAAAGTATAAACCCACCCCCAGCCCCTCCGAGGAGGGGAGTTATACTTACCACGTTTCCTGTCATCTCGAACGCAGTGAGAGATCTGGCTGGAATTCTAAACAGCTCTCTCCCAAAGGTCGAGATGACAGCAATGGCCGTGGCTATCGAATGCTACCCAGCCTTTGGGTTGAGCGCCTCGAGAGGTTCCGGTGCTGAGCGCAAGCGAGGCATTGCGACGCCAGGAGCAAAGGAAGCGAAAGCAGCGCGATGCCCGAAGGCGAGGCCTCCCGGCCTTGAGGGAGCCAAATTTGAAATGAAACGTTAGGTTGGTGGGAACTAGAGGAGGAACGACGGCTAGAAAGAAAAGCTTGTATCCAGTTGCAGGAAGCCGTGGCTAGGAATGAGTACTAAAGCATTAAGTGCGGGCACGCGCACATTTACTTAGCAGTTATACTTTCAACAGGACTTCCTAAAACCTTTCTACCCCATCACCATATACTTATACAACACAGCACCTAAAGTATACATCATGAGCTTAGAAGAAAGAGAAGGTTTTGTAACTGTTTACACCGAGAGCACCGCCCCTTTGGTAGCACACATCAGCGCGGGAACTGATGCCATGACCATTGATGAGTCCGGGATAGCACAGGGGATAAAAGAAGGTGCTGATCCGTACGACTTTATCCTGGCGGCACTTGGCTCGTGCACTGTTATCACGCTGCACATGTATGCCCAGCGGAAAGGCTGGCCGCTAGAGCGGGCTGAGGTAAGCCTGCGCCACGAGCGCATCCACGCTGACGACTGCCAGCACTGCGAAGAGAAAACCGCCAAGCTAACAAATGTGGTTAAGCACCTGCGCCTCACAGGAAACCTAACAGAAGAGCAGCGCCAGCGGCTGAAAGGGATAGCCGGAAAATGCCCGGTGCAGAAAACGCTGGAGGCGGGAATAGCTGTAGAAACGCACCTGCTGGAGGATTAAGCCCCAAGTATAAATCTAATATAGAATCGCATCTGTTGCAGCAGGCTAGTACTTTTTAGCTATATTCGTTCTGATAACCCTACAGCTATACTTGCAAAGTATGGCCAACCCAAACGAAGATGCTGAAAAGACAATTATATACTTGCTTGATAACCAGTGCACTGGCAGCAGGTGCTACGGCATGCGTGCCTCTGGAGCAGCAGGTGCAAAGTAGTTCTGCCACGCAGCAGGCACAGCTCCGCTACGAGGATTTTATTTATGACGAAAGTATACAGTCGGTGCAAGCCTACGTAGCGACCGGCTTTGAGGAGGAGGTGCTGGAGCCACCGGTAGTCGAGTTAGGCTCCGGCGTTCCGGTTATACTGGAATTCGACAGGCTGAACGCGACGCCTAACCGGCTGGTGGCCAAGCTGATTCACTGCGACGCCAACTGGAAGCCCTCCGGCCTTAACGACTCGCAGTTTCTGAACGACTTTAACGAATTCTTTATCACCGATGCACAGAACTCGGTAAATACGCGCGTAAACTATGTGCACTATACGTTCCGGGTGCCGCGCGTAAAGCTGAGCGGAAATTACCTGTTGCTGGTGCAGGAGGAGGGTGGCAAGCCGCTGCTGACACAGCGCCTGCTGGTGTATCAGAAACTGGTGGCGGTAACCAGCAAGCTGGGCGCTCCGCTTGGCCCCAGAGGCAGGGAAACACGCCAGCCGGTGGAGTTCAATGTGTTCTATGCCGACTATGAAATTGTAAACCCTTCTGCCGAGGTAAAGGCCGTAATGCGCCAGAACTACCGCTGGGACAATGCCAAGCGACTGGCCCGCCCCACCTATGTGCACGATGCGCAGCGCCGCCTGGAGTATGTTTTCTTTGAGCCAAATGAGCTGTTTAAGGGCCTAAGCGAGTTCCGAGCCTTCGATACCCGCAGCCTGAATTTTAAGGGTCTGGGGATAGATAACATTGACCTGCAGCAAAACCCAACCGTCGTATTCCTGCAAACCGACAAAAACCGCAGCGGCCAGGCCTACAGCCAAGACCCGGATATCAACGGCAAGCGCATTTTCGGCAACCGCCAGTACGGCAACGGCGATGTGAACGGCGATTATACCTGGGTGGATTTTGAGCTTCAGGTGACAGAGAAGGTGCCCGGCGAAGTATACCTGCAAGGCGACTTAACAAACTGGCGACAGACTGAGGAGGCCAAATTAACCTTTGACGCGGAGCGACAGGCTTACACCGGCCGTATGCTTCTGAAGCAGGGCTACTACAACTACTACTATACTCTAAAGTCCGGCAGCGGCTCAGCCGACGACAGCTACTTCGAAGGCAGCCACTTCGAAACCGGCAACGACTACGACATCCTCATCTACTACCGCCCACCCGGCTCCCGCGCTGACCTGCTAATCGGGTACGACAGGTTATACTTTAACAGGAAGTAGGTATTACGTACATAGTACAGATAAGCGTAGGTTGACGTATGTCCAGTAGTTATAGCCAATTGTAAAATGACGACACAAGACGACAATTACGTTAAAATATTATTCCGCTTTCATAGCGACATTTTTGACGAAGAAATGGCCGAGACAATGTGGGCGACAATTGTTGACAAGGACAGAGGACTTTATAAGCTTGACAATATTCCATTTTACGCTCCTCTTGTAGCATCGGACGACATTGTATTTGCGGAGTTTGACGAGCAAGAGCAAATGTTGACATATAGAAGGACCGAAAACTATTCTGGCAACTCGACAGTTCAAGTTGTGCTTATGGACAAGTCGCAAAACATTAATTCAATTCGCGACACTTTCGAGAAACTTGGTTGTGTTTCAGAAAAAGTAAATGAAGGATATTTTTCAATGGAAATTCCAGTGTCGGTCGACTACAAACCGGTGAAACTAAAACTTGACGAAATGGAAGCAAAAGAAATAATTGGTTATGCTGAACCATGTTTATCGGACGACCACAGACACTAAAACAACTGGCTATAACACGGGTTTTGCGTCAGGCGGGCTGACGTGCAACCTTGAAGCTTTGTGCTTCTAATGAACTTTAGTAATAAATTGAAACTTTGTGCTCCGAAACCCGCCCGAACGCAAAGCCCGAAAACGTTGGCCGTGATTGGGATTATTTTCAGGTTTTAAAGTGGCGTGTCTTTCAGGCTTTTTAGGGACTGGAGGGCATCAAAGGCCACTAAAGCTCATCAAGGGACAGAAAAAGAGCCAAAGGAAGAAATGGCGTTTCTGACTGGAAGTCTTGCTCGGCGATGCCGGGAGAAAGCCAGGTGCTTTCGGACGGGGCGTCCAGGCAAGACTTTGAGCGGGCGAAGTTAGCGGCGGGAATTGACAAAGTCAAGGGGCTAGCTTCGGCTGAGTGGCTCTTTCTCAGCCGCTTGCAGGCCATAGAGAGGCCAATGATAAGCTAGTTTTTCTTTTGATGGTGGCCTGCCCGGAGCCTGACGCCTGTGGCAACATTGCTAATACCCCGCTATTAACAGTATTGCCGCCGGCTAAAGCGCCACTTAGAATGGAATTTAAAAGGAGAAAATAACCCAACCAGGCAGGTTGTTTTCCCTAAGTAAAAAAAAACACAGTACCGGGAGAAAAAAGGGAAAACAACCTCGACCAACACTGTCTAGATGCCATTGGAGGAAATTTGCTGAGCACAGCGACCCTCCAACGAAACACCATCTAGACTAATCGTTGGGTGGTATTCCCCCCATATTAACTATTGATTTCTCCCGCTAACGTTGCTGCGTATCTATTTTGTATCCCTTGCAAGACCGGTTTCTAATTGACGCTTTAAA
>NZ_FOOT01000024.1 GCF_900113285.1 Pontibacter chinhatensis | reverse complement strand
GACAGTGTCCAGAAAAGTGTGTAAGTGAGTTCGGGCTGGTGTTTTAGAATCTACATCTTTCCGGGTATAAAGTTACAAACTGGTTCATAATCAGGCCCCAATTTCGCTGCGGCTGGGTCCATTTCTTGGTGATCTCCCTCAGGGCCAAGAACACGGCCTTCCTGACCGAGCCGTCATCCGGGAAAGCTCCCTTGCCCTTGGTGTACTTGCGGATCTTGCCGTTGAGGTTCTCGATAAGGTTGGTGGTGTAGATGATGCGGCGGATCTCCAGGGGAAAGTCAAAGAAGACGGTGAGCTCCTCCCAGTTGGCCCGCCAGCTTTTGACAGCATAAGGGTACTTGGAGCCCCACGCCTGCTCAAAGCGCTCCAGCTCCACAGCCGCAACCTCCCTGGTGGGGGCGTTGTAGATCGCCTTCATGTCAGCGGCAAATGCCTTCTTGTCCCTCCACACCACATACCGGCATGAGTTTCTTATCTGGTGCACCACGCAAACCTGGGTGGCCGCCTCCGGGAAAACGCTCCTGATGCCCTGTGTGAAGCCCGAGAGGTTGTCGGTGCAGGTGATGAGGATGTCCTCCACGCCCCTGGCCCGGATGTCGGTGAGCACGCCCACCCAGAAGGCGGCGCTCTCGCTCTCCGAGAGCCACATACCCAGCAGCTCCTTCCTGCCCTCGCTGTTGAGGCCCACGGCCAGGTAGACGGTCTTGCTGATGACCTTGCCGCTGTGGCGCACCTTGAAGGCGATGCCGTCCATCCACACGATGCAGTAGAGCCGCTCCAGGGGCCTTTGCTGCCACTCGGCGATGTCCTCGCTCACGCGGTGGGTGATGGTGGAGACGGTGGACTCGGAGAGGTTGAAGCCGTAGATCTCCCGCAGCTGCTCCTCGATGTCACGTGTGCTCATGCCCTTGGCGTAAAGGGAGATGACCAGCTCCTCGATGCCCTCGGCCAGGCCGCGCCGCTTGGGCACCAGCACCGGCTCAAAGGTGCCGGCTCTGTCGCGGGGCACCTCTATCTCCACCTCTCCGTACTTGCTCTTGAGCTTCTTACTGGTCTTTCCGTTGCGGGAGTTGCCGCTGTTGCGGCCTTCGGGGGAGTGCTTCCCGTAGCCCAGGTGATGGTCCAGCTCTCCCTCCAGCATCTTTTCGGTGCCGCGCACATAGAGCTCCTCCATGAAAGAGGAGAAGTCTTTGGAGTCCTTGAACTGCTTCAAAAACTCCGAGTTGAGGATGTCGTCTTTGCTTATCATCGCTGTGTGAATGGTTATGGAAGTTAATAAAAAAGGTCCGAACTTGCGCCCAAACCTCCATTTACACAGTTAATTAGATACTGCC
>NZ_FOOT01000025.1 GCF_900113285.1 Pontibacter chinhatensis | reverse complement strand
TGTAGACTTCCCTGAACTTCGGCCATTGTAAAGTTACAAAAACCTATAACTTTATAATGCAATGAAAAAGACACGCTTCACAGAATCACAGATCATCAAGGCCATCAAAGAGCACGAGAACGGCCGCAACGCCCAGGAGCTTTGCCGAGAGCTGGGCATCACCACCGCAGCCTTCTACAAGTGGCGCCAGCGCTACGCAGGACTGGAAGTCAAAGAGCTAAAGCGGATGAAGGAGCTGGAGGAGGAGAACGCCCGCCTTAAGAAGATGTTCGCCGAGCTCTCGCTGGTACACCACGCTCTCAAGGACGCGGTTGAAAAAAAGCTCTAGGGCCTGACGAGAAGAAGGCGCTGGTGGGGTTTATGGTGGAAGAGCATGGGGTGAGCGTGCGTCAGGCCTGCAAGGCGGCGGGTGTAGCCAGAAGCACCTATGAGTACAAACCAGTAGAGAAAGACGATAGCCGAATCGAAGAGCAGCTGCAACTATTGGTGGAAAAGCACCCGGCCATCGGCTTCTGGCAGTGCTTCCATAGAATCAGGAGAAAAGGCCATGCATGGAATCACAAACGCGTCTATAGGGTCTACAGTCAGCTGAAGCTGAACATCAGGAGAAGACACAGGAAAAGGCTGCCCGCACGCGTGAAGCAGGCACTCTTCCAGCCTGAGAAGATCAATCAGGTCTGGTCGGTGGACTTCATGAGTGACAGCCTGTGGGACGGCAGAAAGTTCCGGCTGCTCAACATCGTCGATGACTACAACCGGGAGATCCTCTCCATGGAGGCGGACCTGTCGATCCCGGCCCTTCGGCTGATCCGGGTGCTCGAGTACCTGAGAGAGTTCAGGGGGCTGCCGGAGATGATCCGGGTGGACAACGGGCCGGAGTTCATCTCAAATAAGTTGGAATGCTGGTGCAAGGAGAACAAGGTCAGGCTGGTATTTATACAGCCCGGGAAGCCCATGCAGAACGCCTACATCGAGCGCTGCAACGGCAGCATCAGAAGGGAACTGCTCAATGCTTACGTGTTCAGGACCCTATCGGAGGTGCGCCAGAAAGCTGAGGAGTGGATGGAGGACTACAACCACCACCGCCCGCACCAGGGGCTGAATTTCAGAGCACCGGTGGAATTATTGGAGGAAATTGTAACTTGAAAAACCAACTTTACAATGGCTCAAAATCTGGGGTAGCTTACA